>NZ_AP035906.1:0-4302215 GCF_059731115.1 Type-E symbiont of Plautia stali | reverse complement strand
TTATACGCAAGATTAAGGCTGTGTTATCCACAGACAATGGCATAAAAAAAACAATAAAACAGCGAAATAAACTGGGGATCGTTCACTTTTCCCGATCCCCAACCGGCAAAGATCGTCTTAAATCTGCGTTTTCCAGGTCTCGACCCACACTTCAGCCGGATCTTCAGGAATCTCATGTTCGAGAACGTCGATCTCCAGGCGATCGCCAATGCGTTTGGCGCCTAACTGGTTGAGTTGATCTTCCAGCAGCTTAATGGCACCGCAGAAAAGGTCATATTCATGGTTGCCGATACCCACTGCGCCATAACGTACCGCGGTAAGATCCGGCTGCGTCTCCTGCAAGGCTTCATATAAAGGAAGCAGATTGTCTGGCAGTTCGCCCGCACCGTGCGTGGAAGTCACAATCAGCCAGATCCCTTCCTGTGGCAGCTCGTCCAGCTCTGGCCCGTGCAGCACCTCGGTTGAAAAGCCCGCTTCCTGCAGTTTTGCTTCCAGATGTTCGGCGACGTATTCGGCGCTGCCAAGGGTACTGCCACTGATTAAGGTAATATCGGCCATGATCTTCTCCCGCACTAAAGGCGAGCATTGTACGCTGTGATCAAGCCGTGATCCACCTGTGGAAAACAGGGTTAATAACAGAAAGCATCAGGCGACAAGGCGCATCACACAAGTGATCCGCCTGGGAAAAGGTTGTGCACAGGAAAGAGAGGGAATTACGGCTTGATGGTACGCATGATCGGGTTTTGCAACGAGATCAGGGTTTCGGTGGACTGGATTTCGTCTATGGTCTGGATCTTGTTGATCAACACCTGCTGAAGTGCATCGATGGATCGGCACATCACCTTAATAAAGATGCTGTAGTGGCCGGTGGTGTACCAGGCTTCTACCACTTCATCCAGCGCCTCCAGCTTGCTGAGTGCTGCGGGATAATCGCGGGCGCTTTTCAGAATGATGCCGATAAAGCAGCAGACATCAAAACCCAACTGACGAGGATCGATTTCAACACGAGTGCCCAGGATAATGCCTGCCTGGCGCATTTTTTCTACGCGTACGTGAATGGTGCCGGGGCTGACATTGAACTGTTTGGCCAGCTCGGCATATGCGGTGCGCGCGTTTTCCAACAGCGCATTGAGAATGCCGCGATCAAGGTTATCCAGTTGCAGTTGTTCTGCCATCATCCATCCTCTTTAAGTTCTTCTTCTATGAACAGTGGAGAATGTGCAGCAAATTAGCAGTGCAGGCAAGGTGCAGACCGCGTGGTAGCCGCAGTCTGCACGCTTTTTTATCGCTTACGCCAGATTGTGAGCTGCGCTTCGGTATGTTGATACTTGCGCGCCGTCTCGCGGATCACAAACGGCACATCCTGCGGCGGCACCACTTCTTCAAAGGCATCACGCAGCAAACGCTGCAATGCCTGATAGGTCGTCAAAGCTTCACCGTTCTCACGCACGCCGCCCAGCCAGTTCTCCTTCGGCGTGAATTCCTCCAGCCAGGTATAAGGCGACGAAAGCACCAAAAGCCCGCCAGAGCGGATCATCGGGATGACGTCCTGCAGGAAACGTTTTGGCTGACGCAGACGATCGATCAGGTTTGAAGCCAATACCAGATCGTAACGATCCGGCTGCGGTTTAAGATTACAGGCGTCGCCCTGCACAAACTGAATGCGTGCCGCTTGCTCGTCACTAACATTAAAGTCCTTCAGACGCACCTGGCGATATTCCACCAGCTCGCCCTCTTCCGGCACCACATAGCGGAAGTCCTCACCGGAGGTCAGCTGCAGCGCCACATCAATAAAGCGCGCGGAATAATCCATGCCAGTAACCGTCGCGAAATGGCGTGCCAATTCAAAACTGGCACGGCCGGTCGCGCAGCCGAGGTCCAGAGCCACACCGCGTTGCTTGCAGTGCGGCAGCAGTTTTTCCACCAGCGCCACGGCGTAATTCGGCACGTTGTAGTAGCCCGGTCCGTACTGGAAATCGAGATATTGTGACACCATGCTGTCCGTTTCATACGGATTGAGTGCCATGGTCTCTTCATGTGAGGAGACCACATAGCGGAAACCGGCGTGCTGGAAGAAATGACGACGGAAGGCATAACGAGCCGATTTTAACGCCTCGTTGCCGGTGGAAATCCAACTGCCACCTTTAATCAGCGCGTGTTTGCCATCAAAGGTCGGCGTTGAGAAATCGTCATACAGCGGATGAACTTTGAAACCTTCGAAACCGTTAGTTGGCGTTGTGGTCCACTGCCAGACGTTGCCAACAATGTCGAAAAACTCGCCCTGCGCAAAGCGATCCACAGGACTGGATGAAGCCCAATAGGCCAGATTGATATTGCCGGGCGCCTCGATCCAGTCGGGCTGATCGCCGCTCACCTGTTCGCGTAGCTGCATCCATTCGGCTTCACAAGGGAGTTGAATAGATTTACCCGTCTCTTCCGCCAGCCAGCGACAAAACGCGGCGGCTTCAAGCTGATTCACTTCCGCTGGCCAGTCCCACGGCAGAGCGACTTCTTCAGCCATTAAGCGCAGTTTTAGCTGATCGGGTTGCGATATGTCACCCACCCAGAAGGTGGGCATCTGCGCGCCAGAGAATTCACGCCAGCCCCAGCCTTCCTCATCCCACCAGCGTTGATCCTGATAGCCATTAGCGGCGATAAAGCGATAGAACTCGGCGTTGCTGACCAGCATTTTACTGGCCTTAAATGGTTTGAGTTCAGTTACCTGATTGCCGTATTCGTTATCCCAGCCGTAAGTGTCATCCGTTTTGCCTTGTTGCACGCGACCGCCAGGCATCGCAATCAGCGAGTTATCCGGAACCGATGCGCGATCGTGGCGCGCCTGCGGACAAACCGGCCAATGCGCCTGCGGTTTTACCCATTCGATCGGAAGCTGGCGGATCAGCACGCTGGAGGTTTCCAGGTGGATACGCTCATGTTCAATGCCCATCAATACCACCCACGCCGGGCTTTCCCAGGTGATCGGCAGTTCCAGCGGCATGGTGCGAATAAACTCGCTCACCAGGTTTTTGACTTTTCCACGGTAGTCACGCACCTCTTCGACCGTCGGCCAGGCGTAATGGCTGTCGTTGAGATCGTCCCAGCTCATCTCGTCCACGCCGATTGCCATCATGGCTTCGATGCGATCGTCCACGCGGTTGTCCAGATAGCGACCCGCCATCAGCTTATTCATATAGAACGTAGCGGTGTGGCCAAAGTAGAAGATCAGCGGATGGCGTAATGAGATCGCTTTGTTGAAATACGCGCGTTCGTCGGCAAGGCAATCAAACAGGCTTTCGTACAGCTCCCAGGTTTGGGTGAAATACGCCAGCAGCTCGCTCCGTTTTTGTTCGGCGTTTTGGCCGGAGAGCTGCAAAGTGCGGGTCGGTGCAGGAAGTTGGGCGGTGTTCACAAGATGCTCCAGATGCTCAGTGTGCGAATTATTCACTATAGCAAATAAGCATTTCTGCCAGATGAATTAGCGTTTCCAGCGGCGCAGCAGGCGGCTTTTCAGTCCGGTATCGAAGCGCCAGATATGATCGAAGATACGCAGAATGCCCGGTTTACCGTGAAGCGACATCGCCACCGCGTGGAAACGTTGTTGATGATGGCGCTGGCGTTGCTTGATAGCGTTGATGGTGTCATCCGGTAAACGTTGGGCGATAAAATCCGACACGATCACCGCATCGGCCTCATCCCAGACGCTGCCCTCCATACGTTTAACCACCGCAGCAAGGCAAGCCGCCAGATCGGTGCCACCACGAAAACGTTGGCTAAGAAAACGGATAGCCTGCTCAATGCCGCTATCGGCAGTGAGTTCGTAGCCAATCACTTCGTGAGCGAACAGCATGATGTAGCAGCGGCGCTTATCGGCTAATGCCACCTTTAACAGCGCAAGGCAGAAGGCTTTGGCGCAGCGCTCGTTAAATCCGCCCATCGAGCCTGATGTATCGACACAAACAATAAAAGGGCCGCGCGGCTGCGCTTCATGTTGCTGGTGGCTGACCGGGCGCAGTGTGACTTTCTCGTGCCAGGCATCACCTTGTAACTGGTAAGTCAGCAGGCGTTTTTCCACCAGGCGACGATAAAATTCCAGCTCCAGCTCGCTAATACTCAAGGCAGCCAGTTCGGGCGGCAGCAAGCGCAACACATCGTCGCTCTGATGAATGCCGCTGACCTCTTCCGGCACATGATCGGGCTCGCGCACCAGTTGGTGAAATTCTTCCAGCGGTGCATCCTGCGACGGCACCGATTTGGCTTCGCGGCTGCGGCCCAACTGCTGCGCCAGTTTCATTAATTCCGGCTGTTGTGCGAGGAAATCGCCATATTGCACAATCAGCTCATAATCACCGTGCTGAAGTGACGCTTTGCTCATATCCCACAAACGTCCGGCTGCGGCTTCATCATCGTCGGTAAGGATTGGCGCCAGCTGGCCACTGATTGCCATCCGTTGCTGCAGCTCGGCCATCAGACGTTCGCGCTGCTCCTCAAGAAGGGTTTCGTTGAGCGTGAGCGTTTGCAGCGTCAGGCTGAGTCGCCAGCGTTGCAAAAACAGCGTGTGCTGAGCATTGCTCAGTTGTTCAGCTTCGTTGTGCAGCAGCAGTTTGCTGGCTTCTTCGAGAAATGGCGACGGCAGGTTTTTTAGCTGCGACATGATGTGGGGAAGCTGGTGGCTGAAATCCTGCGTGCTGATCAATTGCATTTGCTGAAACAGCTGAAACTCCTGCGCCAGCGCTTCCGGCACCGGTGTGGTTTTCATCTGTTCCGCGATTTCAGTGCGCCAGCGGGGTAAATCGCGCATTAAGGCTTGTTTCATGCGCGGAAATTTTTCAAAGAACAGCGCCAGCTGTGGCGACGCGAGCAGGGCCAGAATCAACTCTTCGATTAACTCCGTTTCGCCAATCGATAACAGCGTGCTCAGCGTCTCCAGTGAGATCATTTACGCGCCTGTTTCAGCTGTTCTGCCACATCCTGCAGGCTGGTTTCAATACGTGCCAGCCAGTCATCGCTGATAAACAAGCAGCGCTGGTGCTGGCTAAACAGCGTGCGCTGGGCGCGGAGCTGGGTATCCAGCGCTTCGTATTCATCCTGGATTTCCTGCGGCATGTCGCTACTGTTGCTGGCTCCGGGCAACGTTAAGCGTGTGGATTGCAGGCTGACATCGCGTAGCGTCAGGCAGTGATGCGCGTCCACCAGCAGATCCAGCGTCTGGCCAAAACCAATGCCATTCAGTTTGCCGCGAATTTCACCGCCTTTAATCAGCCACTGGGTTAAGGCTTCACGGGCAATCAGCACATGCGTCACTTGCATGTCGTGCAGCGTTAACGGCTGTTGCAGCATGAGCGTCAGTTGTTCATCGCTGATGGCAGCAGGCAATTCGTAATGGGGTTTGCGGCTAAACATACCGCTGTGTTTCTCCAGCGTCAGCGCTTGTGCCACGCTCTGCTGCTGTTGCAAGGCGAGACGACGTGCTTTGATCTGCTGCAGTTTGTGCAGCAACGCCTGCTGTTGCCAGGCGTGCTGGGTCATCAAAGCATCAATTTCGCGATCCAATAGCTGCATCGATGCGACGTCATGCCACAGGCAATCCTTGAGCAGAATCAGATCGATCGGCGCAATGGTCACGCGGCCACTGTAAAACGCACTGGCCTGCAGCAGATGAATCGCTTTTTTCCAGCGGCGATCGGAAATGTAAGGTGCGCTGGGCAAATTCTCCAGTTGCTGACGCAGTTGGTAAATCAGCTCAAACACATGATCAGGTAAGGAGACCTGGCTGATGCCTTTCTGCCACTGGTGATACTCTTCATCACTGATGCGCAGCGCTTCCGTCACCGGATTATCATTTTCGTCCTGCTGGTGGGTGAGCATGCTGCGGAAGTTCTGCTTCTCATGCACGTTATCCAGCCATAGGCGAATCAACATGCGATCATACAAGGCTTCCAGCCCGCTATCGGCCTCCGGCAATTCGTTGGAAGCGGTCACCAGCAGGCGCATCGGAATCTTTTCTTCGCTGTCGCCATTGCGAAAGCGGCGTTCGTTGATGGCGGTGAGTAAGGTGTTCAATATCGCCGGGCCGGCTTTCCAGATTTCATCAAGGAAGACGATTTCGGCATCCGGCAGATAGCCTTTGGTTAATCGCTGATAACGACCTTCATCTTTTAACGCCTGAATCGACAGCGGGCCAAACACTTCTTCAGGGGTAGAAAAACGGGTCATCAGGTATTCAAAGGCGCGGGCGTGTTGGAAGGCGTATTTCAGGCGGCGGGCAATCAAGCTCTTGGCAATGCCGGGCGGCCCCAGCAAAAATACGCTCTCGCCACTGAGTGCAGCTAATAAGCAAAGGCGGATCGCATGATGCCGTTCATACAGCCCTTTCTCCAGGGCGTTACTCAGGCGAGAAATTCTTTCTGCCAAAAGATGGGGTTGAGCCATAATCACATCATTGTCCTTCTGATCCTGGAGCCGTCATATTCTGGCGAGCGCAATACTCTACTGGTTATCATGCTTGATTGCGTTGATAGCCGTCAGCTTTTTTGTTTCAGAAGGTTGAGGCGAGAGAACTCGCTGCTTCAGACGGTTTTTGGCGCCTAATTTCGGCGAAAAACCGCCTCGCTGACGTCATGATGACATGTTGTAAGAGTAGGTTTTTTTGGGAATATGTGCATACTGTGCGCTTTTTGATGGCCTGAGCGGTAGGCAAGTGCCTCATCGGCTCCAACAAAAGACAACTTATGAGCTCGGATAAGAAGCAGTCCCTTGGCGCAGTCACACTCGCCGCGATTGGCGTGGTGTATGGCGATATCGGTACCAGCCCGCTCTATACTTTGCGTGAATGTCTCTCCGGTCAGTTCGGCTTTGGCGTAGAACGCGAAGCGGTATTTGGCTTTCTCTCGCTGATCTTCTGGTTGCTGATTTTAGTGGTGTCACTGAAGTACATCAGTTACGTGATGCGTGCCGATAACGCCGGTGAAGGCGGGATCCTGACCTTGATGTCACTGGCCGGGCGCAATACCGGTGCACGTGCGACGGCGATTCTTGTCATCATGGGGCTGATTGGTGGCAGCTTCTTCTATGGTGAAGTGGTAATCACGCCCGCCGTCTCGGTGTTGTCGGCGATTGAAGGGCTGGAGATTGCGGCACCGAGCCTGGATGCATATATCGTTCCGCTTGCGATTGCAGTGCTGACGCTGCTGTTTGTGATTCAGAAGCACGGTACCGGCATCGTGGGTAAGCTGTTTGCGCCGGTGATGCTGGTGTGGTTTATCATTCTGGCCGTGCTGGGCGCGCGTAGCATCATCAGTAACCCTGATGTGCTGCATGCCATGAACCCGTATTGGGCGATGCACTTCTTTATCCAGTACAAAACGGTGTCGTTCTTTGCGCTCGGCGCGGTGGTATTGGCCATTACCGGTGTGGAAGCGCTGTATGCGGATATGGGTCACTTCGGCAAATTCCCGATTCGTCTTGCCTGGTTTATCGTGGTGCTGCCCTCGCTGGTGCTGAACTACTTTGGTCAGGGCGCGCTGCTACTTAAACATCCCGAAGCGATCAAAAACCCCTTCTTCCTGCTGGCGCCAGACTGGATGCTGATTCCCATGCTGATTCTTGCTACGCTGGCCACGGTTATCGCCTCGCAGGCGGTGATCTCTGGTGTGTTCTCCTTAACACGTCAGGCGGTGCGTTTAGGCTATCTCCCGCCGATGCGTATCGTGCACACCTCGGAAGAAGAATCGGGTCAGATTTACATTCCGGTGATCAACTGGCTGCTCTACTTCTCCGTGGTGATCGTGATTGTTGGCTTTGAGCACTCCAGTAACCTGGCGGCGGCTTACGGCATCGCGGTAACCGGCACCATGGTGCTGACTGCGATTCTCTGCTCCACGGTGGCAATTCAGAACTGGCACTGGAACCGTTATCTGGTGGTGCTGATTCTGATTGGCATGCTATGTATTGACGTGTCCTTGTTCTCGGCAAACCTGGTCAAAGTGTTCTCCGGCGGTTGGCTGCCGCTGACCCTGGCACTGATGATGTTTATCGTTATGACCACCTGGAAAAGCGAGCGCTTCCGCCTGTTGCGTCGTATGCATGAGCACGGCAATTCGCTTGAAGCGATGATCGCTTCGCTGGAGAAATCTCCGCCGGTACGCGTGCCGGGCACCGCAGTCTATATGTCGCGTGCCCTGAACGTGATCCCTTTTGCCATGCTGCATAATCTCAAGCACAACAAAGTGCTGCATGAGCGTGTGGTACTGCTGACGCTACGTACTGAGGATGCGCCTTACGTGCATAACGTGCGTCGCGTTACCATCGAACAGTTGTCGCCCACCTTCTGGCGCGTGGTGGCGAGTTACGGCTGGCGTGAAACCCCGAACGTGGAAGAAATTTTCCACCGCTGCGGGCTGGAAGGTCTCAACTGCCGCATGATGGAAACCTCATTCTTCATGTCCCATGAATCGCTGATTATTGGCGATCGCCCGTGGTATCTGCGTCTGCGCGGCAAACTGTTCCTTGCACTGCAACGCAATGCGCTGCGTGCGCCGGATCAGTTTGAAATCCCGCCTAATCGCGTGATCGAGCTGGGCACGCAAGTCGAGATTTAAGGATTAAGCGCGTCACCAGCTCAAGGTGACGCGCAAGCCTTGAGGCTGCACATGGCTGAATGCAATGCGAATACCGTGCAGTTGCGCAATGTTTTTCACAATCGATATTCCTAAACCGCTGCCCGTTTGCGTTTGCCCCGGCGGTCGCCAGAAACGCTCACCAAGGCGCGCAAGTTGCTCATCGCTAACGCCTGATCCGTTATCTTCAATAATTATCGCCCGCGCGTTTAACGTGAACTGAATCTGGCTGCCCGGCGGCGCATAGCGCAGCGCGTTATCCAGCAGGTTACGCATCAGCAAATTCAACAGCAGAGGATGACCGTTCATCACCGGTTCGGCCTGTGCATGCAATTGCAGATCCATCTGCTGCGCCTCGGCCTGTGGAAAATGTTCTATCAGAAGCTTTTGCAGCAGCGGTGCCAGTGGCACCGGCTGAAATTCGCTGCGCAGATCGTCCGCTTCCACTCTTGATAGCGTTAAGAGTTGATCCACCAGCCGTGTGGCGCGCTGGATGCCGCTATCAAGCTGCTGCAATGCCCGTTTGCGCATTGCTTCGTCATCATCCGCCAGCTGAATCACCTCACTCTGCACACGCAGTGCAGCTAACGGACTGCGCAGTTCGTGCGCCGCATCGGAGGTAAAACGGCGCTCGCGCTGCACGAGTTGCGCCATACGGTGAAACAGCCCGTTCAATGCCGCCACCAACGGCTGCACCTCTTTGGGCAAGCGTGCTTCGTCGAGCGGTGTGGCGTCATCAGGTGCTCGCAACTGGAGTGATGCCGTCAGGCGCTTTAGCGGGCGCAATTCGAACCACACCAATGCCAGCAGCATCAGCAGCATAAAGGGCATGGCGTAAAGCCACGGCATCAAACTCGCCAGTGCCAGATCGCGCGTCATATCGTCGCGGTATTCCCACTCCTGGCCCACTACCACGCGATATTGTTTATCAGCAGAAGTCAGCCAAAGCAGTCGCCAACTCTCATCGTCGCCGCGCAGACGACCCTCGCGAAAACCGTCACGCTTATCATCAAACTGCATATCGCGCCCGTTCTCGCCATCGTTAAGCAACGGCTGGCCGTCCGCACGGAAAATGGCAAACGCCAGTGCATCATCATCCTGATCGCCGCGGTGATGGCGCAAAATGGATTTGGTTTTTGGCAGTGAGGCGGCGTGCAAGCTGGTGGGATCGAGTGACAGCAGGCGTTTGGCAAACAGCATTTGCTGGGTATCGAATAGCTCATTAACGGTGTCGCGGGTCTGATGCCAGGCACTGTAACTGGCCACTCCACCGCACAGCGCAATCAGCAGCACAAAGCCGATGGCGAGTCGTAGAAACAGACTCATTCTGCCGCACCGAGTGTATAACCCACGCCGTGAACGGTACGAATAAACGCTGTGCCGAGCTTTTTGCGCAGATGATGAATATGCACTTCTACTGCGTTGCTGGAGACATCGTCATCCCAGCTATAGAGTTTTTCCTCCAGCTGGCTGCGGGTTAGCACGCGACCTGGATTGCGCATAAACAGCTCCAGCAGCGCCAGTTCACGGCTCTTCAGGCTGATGGTTTCGCCGTCAATCCAGACGCTGTGGCTGCTGGGCGACATCACCACCTTGCCGTGTTTCAACTCGGGCTGTAGTTGTCCATGACGGCGGCGAATCAGCGCCTGTAAACGCGCGGCGACTTCAGCGAGCGCGAAGGGCTTACACAAATAGTCGTCAGCGCCTGACTGTAATCCTTGTATGCGCTGATCGAGCGCATCGCGTGCGGTGAGGATCAGCACGGGTACATCTGCGCCCTGCTCACGCCATTGACGCAGGATCTCCAGCCCATCGCGCCCGGGCAGCGAAAGATCCAGTACCACGGCATCCCAGGGTGCGGCCGATAAAGCCTGAAATCCTGCTTCGCCTGACACGAACCAGTCAACGCTGAAGCCGAGTTTCGTTAGCCCGACTTTCAGGCCATCGCCAATCAGCGTGTCGTCCTCGATCAATAATATGCGCATGTGTTTCTCCTTGAGTGCAAGAGTCGTTATACGAAGCAAAAATCCGCTTGTACAGCGTCAATCGCCGCAGATTGGCTATTTTTCGTGTTTTTTTACCCCTTAAGATCCTGTTAAGAACCCTATGCTGTAATAGCCTCCGTATCCCACACATTCATGGAACAGAGGTTAAAAATGAAAAAGAGTGCAGCGTTAATCGCGATTATTATGTTGGCTTCCACGCCGGTTCTGGCCGCACAACAGGGGGGATTTGTTGACCCGAGTGCGCCAAAGGCTCAGGTTCACGCAGGTGGCTTCCAGGCGGATAACACCAGTGTAGTGACCGTTAAGCAGGCTGAAGAGATGAAAGACGACAGCTGGATCACCGTGCGCGGTTATCTCGATAAGCAAATCGGCGATGAGGATTATCTGTTTCGTGACGGTAGCGGCAACATGAAAGTGGAAATCGACCATAAGCGTTGGCACGGACAGACCATCACTCCTAAGGATCAGGTTGAACTGACCGGCGAGTTGGATAAGGACTTTAATTCCATTGAGCTGGACGTTAAGCAGGTCCGCAAGCTGCCATAACACCCTTCAGAGCCGCTCAGGCGGCTCGCATCCACCACCAAACTCAAATTATTCCCGGCACAAGCGAAACGTTTCGATGGCGATCACATTTCCGTGATGACGTCATTGAGTTGCCGCGCGCATTTAATACACTCCCGCTCAGCGAAACGTTTCGCTGTGGAGTGGAAGAAATGAAAAAAGGTCGCTTGTTAAACGCTGAACTCTCTCATGTGATTGCCCGCCTGGGGCACACCGATACGCTGACGATTGCGGATGCGGGCTTGCCGATTCCGGCCGGACCACAGCGAATCGATCTGGCGTTGACGCCGGGAACGCCCGAATTTTTACAGGTGGTTGATGTTGTCACTCAGGAGATGCAAGTCGAAAGCGCCCTGATGGCGGAGGAGATCAAGCAACACAATCCGCAACTCCACAGCGCACTGCTCGCCGTGCTCGATGCCTTGCAACGGCACCAGGGGAATGTCATCACCATCCGTTACACCAGCCATGAACAGTTCAAACAAGAAACGCAGTGTAGTCAGGCCGTCATTCGCAGCGGAGAGTGTTCTCCGTATGCGAATGTCATCCTGAGCGCTGGCGTAACCTTCTGAGGTCGTTATGCAACCGTTATTGCAACTCAAAGGGATTGAAAAGTCGTTTCCAGGCGTGAAAGCGCTGAATGGCGCTTCGCTGGCTGTTTATCCGGGGCGCGTGATGGCGCTGGTGGGTGAAAACGGCGCGGGGAAATCCACCATGATGAAAGTGCTGACCGGCATTTACAGCATGGATGCGGGCTCTCTGCAGTGGCTGGGCAAGGATGTGGCTTTTTCTGGACCGAAAGCGTCGCAGGAAGCGGGCATTGGCATTATTCATCAGGAACTCAACCTGATTCCGCAATTGACCGTTGCAGAGAATATTTTCCTCGGTCGCGAATTTGTTAACCGCTTTGGCCGCATCGAATGGAACCGGATGTACGCCGAGGCGGATGCCTTATTACATCGTCTGAACCTGCGCTTCAACAGCCATAAGCTGGTGGGCGATTTATCGATTGGCGATCAGCAGATGGTTGAGATCGCCAAAGTGCTTAGCTTCGAGTCGAAGGTCATCATTATGGATGAACCGACCGATGCGCTGACCGATACCGAAACCCTGTCGCTGTTCCGCGTCATCAATGAACTGAAAGCGCAGGGCTGCGGCATTGTTTATATCTCGCACCGTATGAAAGAGATCTTCGAGATTTGCGATGATGTCACCGTGTTTCGTGACGGGCAATTTATTGCCGAGCGCGCGGTGAGCGATCTCAGCGAAGAGAGTCTGATCGAGATGATGGTGGGCCGTAAGCTGGAAGATCAATATCCGCATATTGATCAGGCACCGGGCGATATTCGTTTAACTGTTAAAAATCTCAGCGGGCCGGGCGTGGATAACGTCAGTTTTAACCTGCGCAAAGGGGAAATCCTTGGCATTTCCGGTTTAATGGGCGCGGGACGGACGGAACTGATGAAAGTGCTGTACGGCGCACTGCCTCGCAGCAACGGCACCGTTACGCTCAACGGTCGCGAAATTATTACCCGATCACCTCAGGACGGCCTGGCCAACGGCATCGTCTACATCTCAGAAGACCGCAAGCGCGATGGCCTGGTGCTCGGCATGTCGGTGAAAGAGAACATGTCATTGACCGCGCTGCGCTATTTCAGCCATGCCACCGGTAATCTGAAACACAGTGAAGAACAACTGGCAGTAGGCGACTTCATCCGTTTGTTCAACGTTAAAACCCCGTCAATGGAGCAGCCGATTGGCCTGCTGTCGGGGGGTAATCAGCAGAAAGTGGCGATTGCGCGCGGATTAATGACGCGCCCGAACGTACTGATTCTGGATGAGCCGACGCGTGGCGTGGACGTGGGTGCGAAAAAAGAGATTTATCAGTTAATTAACCAGTTTAAAGCCGAAGGGCTGAGCATCATTTTGGTGTCATCGGAAATGCCGGAAGTGCTGGGCATGAGCGATCGCATCCTGGTGATGCATGAAGGCCATCTGAGTGGCGAATTTTCCCGTGAGCAGGCTACCCAGGAATCCCTGATGGCGGCGGCAGTCGGTAAGCAACACAGCGAGGAGTTAGTTGTATGAGCACCCAAACCTTACCCGCCAGCCGTCGCTGGTTTAGCAAAGCCTGGCTGCTGGAGCAGAAATCGCTGATTGCGCTGATCGTGCTGATTGCCGTGGTGGCGAGCCAAAGCCCGAACTTCTTCACCGTTGCCAACATGTTCAACATCCTGCAGCAGACCTCGGTTAACGCCATTATGGCCGTCGGCATGACGCTGGTGATTCTGACTTCGGGTATTGATCTGTCGGTGGGATCGCTGCTGGCACTCACCGGTGCGGTCGCCGCCTCGATTGTCGGTTTGGAAGTGAATGCGCTGGTGGCAGTAGCGGCTTCGCTGGCGCTGGGTGCGGCGATTGGTGGTATTACCGGCGTGATTGTGGCGCGCGGCAAGGTGCAGGCGTTTATCGCCACGCTGGTCATGATGCTGCTGCTGCGCGGCGTGACCATGGTGTACACCAACGGTAGCCCGATCAACACCGGTTTCAGTGATAACGCCGATCTGTTCGGCTGGTTCGGTATTGGCCGTCCGCTGGGTATCCCAACGCCGGTGTGGCTGATGGCAGTGGTGTTCGCGCTGGCGTGGTACATGCTGCATCACACGCGCCTCGGTCGTTACATCTATGCGTTAGGCGGCAATGAAGCGGCGACACGTCTGTCAGGCATCAATGTTAACCGCGTCAAAATCATCGTCTATTCGCTGTGTGGTCTGTTGGCGGCGCTGGCGGGCACCATCGAAGTCGCGCGGCTTTCCTCTGCGCAACCGACGGCAGGTACCGGTTATGAACTGGATGCGATTGCGGCGGTGGTCTTAGGCGGAACCAGCCTGGCGGGCGGCAAAGGTCGCATTATGGGCACGCTGATTGGCGCGCTGATCCTGGGTTTCCTGAACAACGGCCTGAATCTGATGGGCGTATCTTCTTACTACCAAATGATTGTTAAAGCCGTTGTCATTCTGCTGGCGGTGCTGGTGGATAACAAAAGCAGCAAATAACTCTGACCTTCACACAGGACTCTATAAATGAAAAAGTTAACTGCATTGGCCGTCATCCTTGGCGCCACCCTCAGTGCTGGCGCGATGGCTAAGGACACCATTGCGCTGGTTGTATCAACGCTGAATAATCCGTTCTTTGTGTCTCTGAAAGATGGCGCACAGAAAGAAGCCGACAAACTGGGTTATAACCTGGTGGTGCTGGATTCGCAGAATAACCCGGCGAAAGAGCTGGCGAACGTACAGGATCTGACTGTGCGTGGCACCAAGCTGATGCTGATTAACCCAACGGATTCTGATGCCGTGGGTAACGCCGTGAAGATGGCCAACCAGGCCAACATTCCGGTGATCACCCTGGACCGCGTGGCGGCACAAGGCACCGTGGTGAGCCACGTGGCTTCTGACAACCGCTTCGGCGGCAAAATGGCCGGTGACTTCATCGCGAAGAAACTGGGCGATGGCGCAAAAATCATCGAGCTGCAGGGTATTGCCGGGACTTCCGCAGCGCGCGAGCGTGGCGAAGGCTTCAAGCAGGCTGCTGATGCGCACAAATTTAATATCCTGGCGAGCCAGCCAGCAGATTTCGACCGTACTAAAGGTCTGAACGTGATGCAGAACCTGCTGCAGGCGCATCCGGATGTACAGGCTGTATTTGCTCAGAACGACGAAATGGCGCTGGGCGCACTGCGTGCGCTGCAGACTGCCGGTAAAACCGATGTACTGGTGGTGGGCTTTGACGGTACCGCTGACGGTGTGAAAGCGGTAGAAGCCGGTAAACTGACCGCCACAGTGGCGCAGATGCCTGATAAAATTGGCGTGATTGGTGTGGACACTGCAGATAAAGTGCTGAAAGGCGAAAAAGTACAGTCGGTTAATCCAGTTGACCTGAAGCTGGTCACCAAATAAAAAACAAAGAAAAGCATGGCAACGCGCCACCGTCCTGGTGGCGCAACTTTCTGGATCACTCCCTATGAACACAAGTGCAAAACTGGCGGTACTTGGCAGCATCAATGCCGACCACATTCTGAACCTCACCCATTTTCCGCGTCCGGGCGAAACGGTGATCGGCAAACAGTATCAGATTGCCTTTGGTGGCAAAGGGGCTAACCAGGCCGTGGCGGCCGGTCGTGCTGGCGCGGATATCGCTTTTATTGCCTGTGTAGGTGCAGATGACATTGGCGAACGTATCCGCCAGCAGCTGCAGCAGGACCGTATTGATACTGCTCCGGTAGAAATCGTGGCAGACGAAGCCACCGGCGTGGCGATGATCTTCGTGAATGGCGAAGGTGAAAATAATATCGGCATCTATTCCGGTGCTAACGCGGCGCTGACGCCAGCCTGTGTCGATCGCCATCAGCAAGTGATTGCTGATGCTGAGGCCTTGCTGATGCAGTTGGAATCGCCGCTGGAAAGCGTGTTGGCGGCAGCGAAGATTGCGCGTGCCAATGCCACGCAAGTGATTCTGAATCCAGCGCCTGCCACACATTTGTCTGATGAGCTGCTGGCCTTAATCGATATCATCACACCGAACGAAACCGAAGCCGAAATTCTGACCGGCATCGCGGTGAAAAGTGATGAAGATGCAGCACGTGCGGCGCAGGCGTTGCATGATAAAGGCATCTCTACCGTTTTGATTACCTTAGGTCGTCGTGGTGTGTGGTTGAGCGAGCAGGGCGCAGGCGTGCGTATTCCGGGCTTCACCGTGCAGGCTATCGACACCATCGCAGCGGGCGATACCTTTAACGGCGCCTTTATTACCGCGCGTCTGGAAGGTGTGGCAATGCATGATGCCGTGCGTTTTGCCCATGCCGCCGCCGCAATTGCGGTGACGCGTCCGGGTGCGCAGCCCTCAGTGCCGTGGCGCACTGAGATCGATAACTTCCTGCAGCAACAGGGTTAAGCCTTTGGCGACCATGAAAGATGTCGCCCGCCTGGCGGGCGTCTCCACTTCCACTGTTTCCCACGTCATCAATAACAATCGTTTTGTGAGCGAACAGGTGCGGGAAAAAGTGGATCAGGCAATCCGTGAGCTGAATTACGCGCCCTCCGCGCTGGCACGCAGCCTGAAAATCAACCAAACCCGCACTATTGGCATGTTACTGACGGCCAGCAGTAACCCGTTTTATTCAGAAGTGGTACGCGGCGTAGAAAATAGCTGCTACGAGCGCGGATACAGTCTGATTCTGTGCAATACCGAAGGCGATGAAGAGCGCATGAATCGCAGCCTCGAAACGCTGATGCAAAAGCGTGTCGATGGCTTATTAATGATGTGCACCGAGACGCACCTTCCCTCTGCGGAGATCCTCAATCGTTATCCGTCCGTACCCATGGTGATGATGGACTGGGCGCCGTTTGAAGGGCGTGGCGACATCATTCAGGATAATGCGCTGCTGGGCGGTGAATTGGCAACGCAGCATCTGATCGATCGCGGATACACGCGTATTGCCTGTATTGCCGGTCCGCAGGATAAAACTCCGGCGCGTTTGCGTCTGGAAGGTTTCCATAAAGCGATGACCAACAGTGGATTACCGGTGTTGCCCGGCTATGTGGTCGACGGTGATTTCGAATTTCAGGGGGGGTTTAATGCGATGAACCAGCTACTGACCCTTGAGTTGCTACCCGAAGCGGTTTTCACCAGTAACGATGCGATGGCAGTGGGCGTATATCACGCGCTATTCCAGGCGGGATTACGCGTGCCGCAAGATATCGCGGTTATGGGTTATGACAATATCGAACTGGCACGTTATCTCACACCACCGCTTAGTACCATCCATCAGCCCAAGGATGAACTGGGCGAACTGGCGATTGATACGCTGATTCATCGTATGAGCGATCCAGACGCCAGCCAGCAAACGCTGGTACTGACGCCGGAGCTGGTGGAACGCGGTTCGGTTTAAGCGGTTTTCTTCTTTTTCTCGCGATTAGCAATCAGATTGCGGCCATCGCCGGGACGCAGCATCAGGAAAGCAAACGCGGACAGCACGGTGATCACGCCCATCGTCAGGAAGGTGGCGTGGAATTGCTGCACGGTTGTGCTCTCGAAATCCTGATAGAAACGCAGTACCGCCGCACTGACGGCCACGCCAAAGCTGATCGATACCTGCTGCGTTACGGCCAGCACGCTGTTACCACCGCTGGCATTCTCATCATTCAAATCGGCCAGTGTGATGGTGTTCATCGCGGTGAATTGTGTCGACATCGCCATACCTAATACAAACAGCGCGGCTAACAGCATTAATACACTTTCACCCGGTGTTTGCAGTGAGAAGCTGGCGACAAGAATGCCGATGATGATGGTAATACCGACCAGCGTTTTACGATAACCGAAGCGACGCAGCACTTGTGTCACGGTGGATTTGGCTAATAGCGAGCCAATCGCCGTCGGGCCCATCATGCATCCGGCAATCAATGCGGGATAGCCAAAGCCCACCTGTAACATCAACGGCATCAGGAACGGAATACAACCCGTGCCCAGACGTGCCGCGATATTACCAATGATGCCGACCGAGAAGGTTCGGGTCTTAAACATCGGTAAGTTGATCAGCGGTGCAGGATGGCGGCGTGCATGCACTATATATAGAAGCAATAGCGCGACACCGGCTAACAGCACCAGCACCGCCTGCCACGGCGACACGATACGCTCTCCGAACAGTTCGATACCGACGGATATCAGCACCAGACCTAAGCCAAACAGAATGAAGCCGCCAAAATCAAAGCGGCGCTTAGGCGTGGTGAAATCCGGCATATATTTACGTGCATAGAAGATGCCCGCGATGCCGATGGGAATGTTGATCAGGAATATCCAGTGCCAGCTGGCGTAGGTGACCAGCAAGCCACCGAGCATCGGCCCCAGAATCGGTCCGACTAATCCCGGCATGGTCACAAAGTTAAGTACCGGCAGCAATTCACTGCGTGGATAAGCACGCAACAATGCCAGGCGCGCGACCGGCATCATCATCGCGCCACCAACACCCTGGATAATGCGTGAGATAACCAGCATGCTCAGCGAGCCCGAGAGTGCACAAGCTAAAGACCCCAACGTAAATAGTGAAACGGCCACGATAAAGACTTTGCGCGTGCCGAAGCGATCGGCCAGCCAGCCGCTGACCGGGATCAGCATGGCGACAGTGAGCGTATAGCTGATCACAGCAGATTGCATGGCAAGAGGGGATCGGTCGAGACTGGTGGCGATAGCAGGAAGCGCAGTATTGAGGATGGTGGCATCGAGGGCTTGCATGAAAAACGCCATTGCGGCGATCCAGGGCAAGCCGGCCATACTGCGCGCGGAGCGAATCATTGAAAGTCCTTCTTTAATAATTGTTCAGTCTGCAACAAAGAAAACGGCGTTGGACTAACAGAATAGCATTGGTGCTTATACGCGTGACGCTGATTTGTGCCGCCAAACGGGCGCTTTTGACTGATTATTGATCGAGAAATGTCTGTTTTTAGCCTGTTCGGTTAAAAAAGTAGCGCTCAGTCAATTTTTTGCAATAAACCCTTGTCAGCCCCGAATAACTCCCTATAATGCGCCACCACTGAGACGGCAAAGCGGCAACGCAGACGGCTCAGCAGGGAGTGAAGAAATTCATCCCGCCGGAGAAAAATGCTGAAAAAAGTGTTTGACTCTGAAGGAGGAAAGCGTAATATACGCCACCTCGCAACAGCAGCTTAAGGCGCTGATTGCACCGCTCTTTAACAATTTATCAGACAATCTGTGTGGGCACTCGCAGGATTGATATCAGCGTCTCCGGACGTAAAAAATATCAAGTCTCACGAGTGAACACATAATGAAATTCATTATGACGTTTTACAGATGAGCATCGCTGCACTTGTTGCAGCAAATCAAACTTTAAATTGAAGAGTTTGATCATGGCTCAGATTGAACGCTGGCGGCAGGCCTAACACATGCAAGTCGAACGGTAGCACAGAGAGCTTGCTCTCGGGTGACGAGTGGCGGACGGGTGAGTAATGTCTGGGAAACTGCCCGATGGAGGGGGATAACTACTGGAAACGGTAGCTAATACCGCATAACGTCTTCGGACCAAAGTGGGGGACCTTCGGGCCTCACACCATCGGATGTGCCCAGATGGGATTAGCTAGTAGGTGGGGTAATGGCTCACCTAGGCGACGATCCCTAGCTGGTCTGAGAGGATGACCAGCCACACTGGAACTGAGACACGGTCCAGACTCCTACGGGAGGCAGCAGTGGGGAATATTGCACAATGGGCGCAAGCCTGATGCAGCCATGCCGCGTGTATGAAGAAGGCCTTCGGGTTGTAAAGTACTTTCAGCGGGGAGGAAGGCGATGTGGTTAATAACCGCATCGATTGACGTTACCCGCAGAAGAAGCACCGGCTAACTCCGTGCCAGCAGCCGCGGTAATACGGAGGGTGCAAGCGTTAATCGGAATTACTGGGCGTAAAGCGCACGCAGGCGGTCTGTCAAGTCGGATGTGAAATCCCCGGGCTTAACCTGGGAACTGCATTCGAAACTGGCAGGCTAGAGTCTTGTAGAGGGGGGTAGAATTCCAGGTGTAGCGGTGAAATGCGTAGAGATCTGGAGGAATACCGGTGGCGAAGGCGGCCCCCTGGACAAAGACTGACGCTCAGGTGCGAAAGCGTGGGGAGCAAACAGGATTAGATACCCTGGTAGTCCACGCCGTAAACGATGTCGACTTGGAGGTTGTGCCCTTGAGGCGTGGCTTCCGGAGCTAACGCGTTAAGTCGACCGCCTGGGGAGTACGGCCGCAAGGTTAAAACTCAAATGAATTGACGGGGGCCCGCACAAGCGGTGGAGCATGTGGTTTAATTCGATGCAACGCGAAGAACCTTACCTACTCTTGACATCCAGAGAACTTAGCAGAGATGCTTTGGTGCCTTCGGGAACTCTGAGACAGGTGCTGCATGGCTGTCGTCAGCTCGTGTTGTGAAATGTTGGGTTAAGTCCCGCAACGAGCGCAACCCTTATCCTTTGTTGCCAGCGGTCCGGCCGGGAACTCAAAGGAGACTGCCAGTGATAAACTGGAGGAAGGTGGGGATGACGTCAAGTCATCATGGCCCTTACGAGTAGGGCTACACACGTGCTACAATGGCGCATACAAAGAGAAGCGACCTCGCGAGAGCAAGCGGACCTCATAAAGTGCGTCGTAGTCCGGATTGGAGTCTGCAACTCGACTCCATGAAGTCGGAATCGCTAGTAATCGTAGATCAGAATGCTACGGTGAATACGTTCCCGGGCCTTGTACACACCGCCCGTCACACCATGGGAGTGGGTTGCAAAAGAAGTAGGTAGCTTAACCTTCGGGAGGGCGCTTACCACTTTGTGATTCATGACTGGGGTGAAGTCGTAACAAGGTAACCGTAGGGGAACCTGCGGTTGGATCACCTCCTTACCTGAAGATACCTTCCTTCGAAGTGCTCACACAGATTGTCTGATAGAAAAGTAATGAGCAAGACGGCTGCGAAGTCGTGACACTATCGTGTCCCCTTCGTCTAGAGGCCTAGGACACCGCCCTTTCACGGCGGTAACAGGGGTTCGAATCCCCTAGGGGACGCCACTTGCTGGTAATGAGTGAAAGGCGTTACCCACAGTACTTCAGAGTATGCTGATTCAGCATGCTGCGAAGTATTTGCTCTTTAACAATCCGGAACAAGCTGAAAATTGAAACGACACGTCGTGTTCATTCTCCGTAATAAGAATGAATAAACGATGTGTTCGAGTCTCTCAAATGCTTGCAGCTTGCATGCGTTGCAAAACGCCTGTGGGTTGTGAGGTTAAGCGACTAAGCGTACACGGTGGATGCCCTGGCAGTCAGAGGCGATGAAGGACGTGCTAATCTGCGTAAAGCGTCGGTAAGGTGATATGAACCGCTACAGCCGACGATGTCCGAATGGGGAAACCCGGTGCACTCTGTGCATCATCGCAACATGAATACATAGTGTTGCGAGGCGAACCTGGGGAACTGAAACATCTAAGTACCCAGAGGAAAAGAAATCAACCGAGATTCCCCCAGTAGCGGCGAGCGAACGGGGAGCAGCCCAGAACCTGAATCAGTTTGTGCATTAGTGGAAGCGTCTGGAAAGTCGCAGGGTACAGGGTGATACTCCCGTACACAAAAGTGCATTTACTGTGAGTTCGAAGAGTAGGGCGGGACACGTGGTATCCTGTCTGAATATGGGGGGACCATCCTCCAAGGCTAAATACTCCTGACTGACCGATAGTGAACCAGTACCGTGAGGGAAAGGCGAAAAGAACCCCGGCGAGGGGAGTGAAACAGAACCTGAAACCGTGTACGTACAAGCAGTGGGAGCCAACTTGTTTGGTGACTGCGTACCTTTTGTATAATGGGTCAGCGACTTATATTCTGTAGCAAGGTTAACCGTATAGGGGAGCCGCAGGGAAACCGAGTCTTAACTGGGCGTTAAGTTGCAGGGTATAGACCCGAAACCCGGTGATCTAGCCATGGGCAGGTTGAAGGTTGGGTAACACTAACTGGAGGACCGAACCGACTAATGTTGAAAAATTAGCGGATGACTTGTGGCTGGGGGTGAAAGGCCAATCAAACCGGGAGATAGCTGGTTCTCCCCGAAAGCTATTTAGGTAGCGCCTCGTGAACTCATCTTCGGGGGTAGAGCACTGTTTCGGCTAGGGGGCCATCCCGGCTTACCAACCCGATGCAAACTGCGAATACCGAAGAATGTTATCACGGGAGACACACGGCGGGTGCTAACGTCCGTCGTGAAGAGGGAAACAACCCAGACCGCCAGCTAAGGTCCCAAAGTCATGGTTAAGTGGGAAACGATGTGGGAAGGCACAGACAGCCAGGATGTTGGCTTAGAAGCAGCCATCATTTAAAGAAAGCGTAATAGCTCACTGGTCGAGTCGGCCTGCGCGGAAGATGTAACGGGGCTAAACCATGCACCGAAGCTGCGGCAGCGACACTATGTGTTGTTGGGTAGGGGAGCGTTCTGTAAGCCGTTGAAGGTGAACTGTGAGGTTTGCTGGAGGTATCAGAAGTGCGAATGCTGACATAAGTAACGATAAAGCGGGTGAAAAGCCCGCTCGCCGGAAGACCAAGGGTTCCTGTTCAACGTTAATCGGAGCAGGGTGAGTCGACCCCTAAGGCGAGGCTGAAAAGCGTAGTCGATGGGAAGCAGGTTAATATTCCTGCACTTGGTGTTACTGCGAAGGGGGGACGGAGAAGGCTAGGTTATCCGGGCGACGGTTGTCCCGGTTTAAGCATGTAGGCGGAGAGTTTAGGTAAATCCGGACTCTTTTTAACGCTGAGGTGTGATGACGAGCCACTACGGTGGTGAAGTAACTGATGCCCTGCTTCCAGGAAAAGCCTCTAAGCTCCAGGTAACACGAAATCGTACCCCAAACCGACACAGGTGGTCAGGTAGAGAATACCAAGGCGCTTGAGAGAACTCGGGTGAAGGAACTAGGCAAAATGGTGCCGTAACTTCGGGAGAAGGCACGCTGTCATCAGGTGAAGTCCCTCGCGGACGGAGCTGAAGGCAGTCGAAGATACCAGCTGGCTGCAACTGTTTATTAAAAACACAGCACTGTGCAAACACGAAAGTGGACGTATACGGTGTGACGCCTGCCCGGTGCCGGAAGGTTAATTGATGGGGTTATCCGCAAGGAGAAGCTCTTGATCGAAGCCCCGGTAAACGGCGGCCGTAACTATAACGGTCCTAAGGTAGCGAAATTCCTTGTCGGGTAAGTTCCGACCTGCACGAATGGCGTAATGATGGCCAGGCTGTCTCCACCCGAGACTCAGTGAAATTGAAATCGCTGTGAAGATGCAGTGTACCCGCGGCAAGACGGAAAGACCCCGTGAACCTTTACTATAGCTTGACACTGAACATTGAGCCTTGATGTGTAGGATAGGTGGGAGGCTTTGAAGCGTGGACGCCAGTCTGCGTGGAGCCAACCTTGAAATACCACCCTTTAATGTTTGATGTTCTAACGTAGACCCGTAATCCGGGTTGCGGACAGTGTCTGGTGGGTAGTTTGACTGGGGCGGTCTCCTCCCAAAGAGTAACGGAGGAGCACGAAGGTTGGCTAATCCTGGTCGGACATCAGGAGGTTAGTGCAATGGCATAAGCCAGCTTGACTGCGAGAGTGACGGCTCGAGCAGGTGCGAAAGCAGGTCATAGTGATCCGGTGGTTCTGAATGGAAGGGCCATCGCTCAACGGATAAAAGGTACTCCGGGGATAACAGGCTGATACCGCCCAAGAGTTCATATCGACGGCGGTGTTTGGCACCTCGATGTCGGCTCATCACATCCTGGGGCTGAAGTAGGTCCCAAGGGTACGGCTGTTCGCCGTTTAAAGTGGTACGCGAGCTGGGTTTAGAACGTCGTGAGACAGTTCGGTCCCTATCTGCCGTGGGCGCTGGAGAATTGAGGGGGGTTGCTCCTAGTACGAGAGGACCGGAGTGAACGCACCACTGGTGTTCGGGTTGTCATGCCAATGGCATTGCCCGGTAGCTAAGTGCGGAAAAGATAAGTGCTGAAAGCATCTAAGCACGAAACTTGCCCCGAGATGAGTTCTCCCTGACTCTCTGAGAGTCCTGAAGGGACGTTGAAGACGACGACGTTGATAGGCCGGATGTGTAAGTGCAGCGATGCATTGAGCTAACCGGTACTAATGACCCGTGAGGCTTAACCTTACAACGCCAGAGGCGTTTTTGAGAGACGCAGTAGATTTTCAGCTTTGTTCATCCGGATAAAAGATTTAGCGATGTCCTGCGGAGTTAAGTCCGAAGGATTTTGCGCTGAGGCAAGGCGCCGACCGAGACGGAACGAAGGAGCATACTGATGTATGTGACTGAGTTACGCGAGGAAGAGCAACGCAGCATCAGCATAAAAGACACAGGACAGAGCACAGGAATTTGCCTGGCGGCTGTAGCGCGGTGGTCCCACCTGACCCCATGCCGAACTCAGAAGTGAAACGCCGTAGCGCCGATGGTAGTGTGGGGTCTCCCCATGCGAGAGTAGGGAACTGCCAGGCATTAAACAAGTGAAGAAACCCTGAACGAAAGTTCAGGGTTTTTTTACGTCTGCAGATCGGCGAAATCGGGGTTGTTTTACGTCTGAAACTGACGCCTTAAGTTTAGCCAGACGATCATAAAACCCCCGGGTTACTGACCTTTTCTCAGCCATTTTTCAATAAAATCAGCAACCTTAACCGGCTGATTAATATCGAGAAGTGGGCGGTCAATCGTTAAGTTCTCATCGCTGGCCAGCGCAACCACGTATTCATCCAGTAAATCAGCAAATTCCCCTTTGACACCACGCCGCCACAGCGCGATTTTGGGTACTGGCTCATCTTTAAAGCCCTCAACCAGCACCAGATCCAGCGCGGAACTGTCCATCCGCGCGACCAGTTCCGCCAGATTCAACGTCTGATCAGGGGTTTCACACATCAATGCCCAGCGCTGAGTACTGGCAACAATCACCTGATCGGCACCTGCTTTTCGCAGCAGATAGCTATCTTTTCCCGGCGTATCAATGTCCATTTGATGATGGGTATGTTTGATTAACCCAGAACGAATACCGCGAGCCTTAAGCAGCGGTATCACCTGTTGAAGCAAAGTGGTTTTTCCGGTGCCACTCCACGCAACGATCGCCAGTAAAGGCACGCTCATCACTGCTTTTCCCCATCAACTAAATCGTCGGGCGTATTAATGTTGCGGAAAGCTGCCTCAGAATCTGCGAACGTCACGGCATGCCCACCATGTTCACGCAGAAACTGCATTAAACGCCGCTCACCACGAAGCAGCCAGGCTTCCAGATCGTCGGCCAGTGATCGATTGACCAGTGCCAATGCAGGATGATCACGCTGCGTTGATCGTACCCACACCGCAGGCGCCGCGCCGCGCTGCTGCCATAATCGTGCAACGAAGTCCTCCGGTAACCAGGGCGTATCACAGGCACAAAAGGCGACCCACTCGGTCTTACTGTGCTGCAAGCCACTTAACATGCCTGCCAACGGACCGGGGTAATCTGGCATCGAATCAGTGACGACCTGACAACCGCTAGCCTGATAACGATCAATGTTACGGTTGGCGCTTATCAACACAATATTGACCTGTGGCATCAAACGCTGCAAAACGTGCTGATAAAGCGGTTTGCCCTGCAATTCCAGCAGCCCTTTATCCAGGCCGCCCATACGACTGCCTTGCCCACCTGCGAGGATCACGCCGGTAAATGCGGTCATTTTCGTCTCCTTGATCATACTGGACGATACTTGCATAACGGCAGCCTACCACTGCATAGAGGAATCAATGATGAAATATCACCGACTTAATGAATTGTTCGAACTCCTGCAACCGGCCTGGCAAAAGGAGTCTGACCTTAACCTGCTGGCATTTTTACAGAAACTGGCGCAGGAATCAGGCTTCAGTGGCCCATTAAGTGAATTAACCGATGACATATTGATTTACCATCTCAAAATGCGTGACGCTGGCTGCGATGCGGAAATTCCCGGACTGAAAAAGGATTATGAAGTGGACTTCAAAACCGCGCTATTACGTGCACGCGGTGTGATTAAGGATGATGAGTAGTGTTATCCTTGCGCATTCCTTGCAACGGTAACACACAGGCAAAATGATGAGCGAAGCCGCCTTTAATTTCCAGACGCTGGACCCCGATGTCATCCTGGATGCACTTTGGGATGCGGGTCTGCGTGTCGAATCCGGCTTAACCGCCCTCAATAGCTACGAAAACCGTGTCTATCAGTTTAGTGATGACGACAAACGTCGCTATGTGGCTAAGTTCTATCGGCCACAACGCTGGAGTGCGCAACAAATCCTGGAAGAGCACCAGTTCACGCATGATCTGCTGGCCGATGAAGTGCCTGTTGCAGCACCACTGGCACTACAGGGCAGTACGCTGAATCACCATGCCGGTTTTATGTTTGCCGTTTTCCCAAGCCTGGGTGGGCGACAGTATGAAACCGATAATGAAGAACAGATGGAGTGGGTGGGCCGCTTTCTTGGTCGCATCCATCAAACAGGTCGCCAGAGTTTGTTTCAACAGCGTCCAACCTTCGGCCTGGAAGAGTATGTCTTACAACCTCGCCAGGAGCTGGAGCAAAGCACGCTGGTACCGGCTGCCCTGAAGGATGCGCTGCTGAACGCCGTTGATAAACTTATCGGCACCCTACAGCAGCGCTGGCATGATAAATGGCAGCCGCTCAGGCTGCATGGTGACTGCCATCCAGGTAATATCCTGTGGCGAGATGGCCCAATGTTTGTCGATCTTGACGATGCGCGCAACGGACCTGCAGTGCAGGATCTGTGGATGCTGGTGAACGGCGATCGTCAGGAGCAGCTGATCCAGTGGGATATTCTGCTGGAAGCTTATAATGAATTCAGTGACTTCGATTTACATGAATTGTCACTGATTGAGCCTTTACGCGCTATGCGCATGGTTTATTATTTGGCCTGGGTGGTACGCCGCTGGCAGGACCCAGCTTTTCCGCGCGCCTTTCCCTGGATGACCGATGAGGATTTCTGGCGCCGACAGATTGCACTATTTATCGAGCAGGAGAGGCTGTTACATCAACCCCCGTTGCAGCTTAGCCCGCAATTTTAATGAAGTACTCAGGAGATTTTTTCACGATGAAAAAGATTATGTTTGCGCTGGTAGGTTTAATGCTGGCATTTGGCGCCTCAGCGGCACAGTTCAATGACGGCAAACAATTCGTCACGCTGCCAAAGCCGGTTGCTGGTGAGCCTCAGGTACTGGAGTTCTTCTCCTTCTTCTGCCCGCACTGCTACCAGTTCGAACGCGTCTATCACGTGAGTGATGCCGTGAAAAAGAACCTGCCAGCAGACACTAAAGTGACGAAATATCACGTTGATTTTCTCGGTGGAGACTTCGGTCCTGTTGTGACTCAGGCCTGGGCGGTCGCGATGGCGCTGGGCGTGGAAAGCAAGGTCACTGCACCGATCTTTGATGGTATTCAGAAAACCCAAACCATTACCGATGCGGCGAGCCTGAAAGCCACCTTCATCCAGGCGGCTGGTATTTCATCAGAAGATTATGATGCAGCCTGGAATAGCTTTGCGGTAAAAGCGTTGGTCGCACAGCAGCAGAAAGCGGCAGCCGATCTTAACCTGCAGGGCGTGCCAGCCATCTTCGTTAACGGCAAATACATGGTGAATAACGGCGGCCTGGACACCAGCTCTATGGACAATTTCGTTGCCGATTATGCCAACGTAGTGAAATTCCTGGTTGAGAAGAAGTAATTAAGCTCGAATAAACGCCGGCGATGTCGGCGTTTTTATTCCCTTTCCCATGACGTAATCATGATATCCCCGTTAACCCTCCGCTTAATATCCACATGGACGATCACCTTTTCAAAAAGGCGCGCTTCATCACGGTAAGTTAATAACAAATTGAAAAACAATAACTTTTATCTGTAAAATGATTGCAATAAGCGTAAATAACAATACGTTATGAATTTTACGCACAAAGTTATCCACAGACCGATCCTTGCGATCCACTCCGCGTAACAACGAAAAAGATCCTGACATCCCTGCTCTGATTCAACATTCCTCTCTGGTTGTGGCATCCTTATAGCCCTCATTATCGCAACGAAGAAAATACGAACCTATGGCGCAAATTGCAGAAAATCCCCTGATTCTGGTAGACGGATCCTCTTATCTCTACCGGGCGTATCATGCCTTTCCGCCGCTGACCAACAGTGCAGGCGAGCCCACGGGCGCGATGTACGGTGTGCTCAACATGCTGAAAAGTTTGCTGATGCAGTATCAGCCGAGCCATGTGGCCGTGGTCTTCGATGCGAAAGGCAAAACTTTCCGCGATGAATTATTCGAGCACTACAAATCGCATCGTCCGCCAATGCCCGACGATCTGCGTGCACAGATCGAGCCGCTGCACGAGATGGTCAAAGCGATGGGATTACCGCTGCTGGCGGTGACCGGCGTTGAGGCTGATGACGTGATTGGTACTCTGGCACTGGAAGCAGAAAAGCAGGGCCGTGCAGTGCTGATCAGTACCGGTGATAAGGATATGGCGCAGCTGGTCACGCCGGGCATTACGTTGATCAATACCATGACCAACACCGTGTTGGGCCCGGAAGAGGTTGAGCAAAAATACGGTGTGCCGCCTTCATTGATTATCGATTTCCTTGCCATGATGGGTGACAGCTCGGATAACATTCCGGGTGTGCCTGGCGTGGGTGAGAAAACGGCACAGGCGCTGCTGCAGGGCCTGGGCGGTATGCAGTCGATTTACGACAACCTGGATAAAGTGGCGGATCTCTCGTTCCGTGGCGCGAAGACCATGGCAGCGAAGCTGGAGCAGAATCGCGAAGTTGCATTCCTGTCCTATCAGCTGGCGACCATCAAAACGGATGTTGAACTGGAACTGGGTTGTGAGCAACTCACCGTTAACGAACCGGACGTTGAAAAGCTGCAAAATCTTTTCGGCCGCTATGAATTCAAACGCTGGATCACCGATTTACAGGACGGCACCTGGTTGCAGGGCAAAAAGAGCAATGTGCAGGCGCAGAAATCGCTGGCGACTGAACCAGTGGCTACGGTGGCGGAAACCGCTAGCGTGTTGTCATCTGACGGCTATGTCACCATTTTGGATGAGGCAACCTTCGACGAGTGGCTGCAAAAACTGAAAAAAGCAGAACTCTTTGCCTTCGATCTGGAAACCGATTCTCTGGATAGCTGGAGTGCCAACATTGTCGGCCTCTCCTTTGCGGTTGCGCCCGGTGAAGCCGCTTATCTTCCGGTGGCCCATGACTATCTTGATGCGCCAGAACAACTCGACCGCAGCGACGTGTTGAAAAAGCTAAAACCGCTACTGGAAGACGCTAAATCTGCAAAAGTCGGTCAGAACCTCAAATACGATCGTGGCGTGCTGAAGAACTACGATATTGAGCTGAACGGCATTAAATTCGACACCATGCTGGAATCTTATTGCCTGAGCAGCGTCGGCGGCAAACATGATATGGATAGCCTGGCTTCGCGCTGGCTGAACCATAAAACCGTCACCTTCGAAGAGATTGCCGGTAAAGGAAAAAATCAGCTGACCTTCAACCAGATTGCTATCGAGCAGGCCGCTCATTACGCTGCAGAAGACGCAGATGTCACGCTGCAGTTGCATCTGCAGATGTGGCCGAAGCTGGGGCAGGAAGCGGGTCCGAAGCAGGTCTTCACCGATATCGAGATGCCGCTGGTGACCGTGATTTCACGCATTGAACGCAACGGCGTATTGATCGATCAAAACATCCTGGCCAAACATTCGCAGGAGCTGACCGCACGTCTGGCGGAATTGGAGTTGAAAGCGCACGAACTGGCAGGCGAGCCGTTTAATCTCTCCTCCACCAAACAGCTGCAAACCATTCTGTTTGAAAAGCAGGGCATCAAGCCCACTAAAAAAACGCCGGGTGGCGCACCGTCAACCAGCGAAGAAGTGCTGGCTGAACTGGCGCTGGACTATCCGCTGCCCAAAGTGATTCTGGAGCATCGTGGCCTGTCTAAGCTGAAGTCGACTTATACCGACAAATTGCCTTTGATGATCAATCCGGTTACCGGCCGCGTGCATACTTCTTATCATCAGGCGGTCACGGCCACCGGACGTCTCTCATCTACCGATCCCAACCTGCAAAATATCCCAGTGCGCAACGATGAAGGCCGTCGTATTCGTCAGGCTTTTATCGCAGATAAAGATAATCGCATCGTTGCGGCTGACTACTCGCAAATTGAACTGCGCATCATGGCGCATCTGTCGCAGGATAAAGGCCTGCTGGATGCGTTTGCGCAGGGTGAAGACATTCACCGCGCGACAGCGTCAGAAGTCTTTGGTGTTGCGCTGAGCAAGGTTTCAGGTGAGCAACGCCGCAGTGCCAAGGCAATTAACTTTGGCCTGATTTATGGCATGAGTGCCTTCGGTCTGTCGCGCCAGTTGAATATCGGTGCTGGCGAAGCGAAAAAGTATATGGATCTCTACTTTGAGCGTTATCCGGGCGTACTGCGTTACATGGAAGAGACTCGCACCCAGGCGGCCGAGAAGGGCTACGTGGAGACACTGGATGGTCGCCGCCTGTGGCTTCCGGACATCAGCTCCAGCAACGCCATTCGTCGTAAGGCGGCAGAGCGCGCGGCGATTAACGCCCCGATGCAGGGCACCGCAGCGGACATTATCAAACGCGCGATGATCGCTGTAGATGGCTGGTTACTGCAACAGCAGGATGACGCTGTGAAGATGATCATGCAGGTACACGATGAACTGGTGTTTGAAATCCACAAAGACGCGGTAGAGAGTGCGAGTGCGACGATCCGCCAACTGATGGAGAGCAGCATGAAACTTGATGTACCGCTGCAGGTTGAAGTGGGAACGGGCGATAACTGGGACCAGGCGCACTAAGGAACGTTGTCGGCGGTATATCTATGCCGCTGACATCGCCATAAGAAAAAAGTTTACTTAATCGGTTCAGCAACGATGTAAAGCCGCTTGTTAAATGCGCATTTTGTAACTGCCTATCGGCTAAGCATTTTTTTAGTAATTAAACTACACGCCTTGAACCAAAGTGTGACGGACCCGGTAAAAAAGATGTGGAATCCTGAAACTTAACAACAAAAAACCCTTTGTTGGTCAGGAAAAATCAGGTAAAGTTCATCGCGTAGGGTACAGAGGTAAGATGTTCTATCTTTCAGACCTTTTACTTCACGTAATCGGATTTGGCTGAATATTTAGCCGCCCCAGTCATTTATGACTGGGGCGTTTTTTATTGGGCTTTTTCTGAAAAGCGGGTCGTAAACCCGCGCTTCACATTACGCAGAAGGGGCTTCTTCATCTTCCTGCGCCGGTTCCAGTTCACTGAACCAGCTATCCAGTTTCTGACGAACGATATCAACGCCGATCTTCTTGAGTGACGAGAACATCTCTACCTGCACATCACCCATAAAACTTAATGCTGCCTCACGCACCAGCTTGAGCTGCGCTTTACGTGCACCTGATGCCAGCTTATCTGCTTTGGTTAACAGCACCAGTACAGGGATGCCGCTCTGGACTGCCCATTCAATCATATTCTGATCGAGGTCTTTCAGCGGATGGCGAATATCCATCAGCACCACCAGGCCTTTCAGTGCCTGGCGCTTCTGCAAATATTCAGACAGCGCACGCTGCCATTTACGTTTCATCTCTTCCGGGACTTCGGCGTAGCCATAACCCGGTAAGTCGACCAGGGTTTTCCCCTCGACGACCTGGAACAGGTTGATGAGCTGAGTACGACCTGGCGTTTTACTGGTACGCGCCAGGCTTTTCTGGTTGGTGATGGTATTCAGCGCGCTGGATTTGCCTGCGTTAGAGCGTCCGGCAAACGCGACCTCAATGCCCACATCTGCCGGTAAATGGCGAATATCCGGGGCGCTGAGCACGAAGTGGGTCATGTGATAATTCAAAGCAGACAAAGTAAAGCTCCAGCAAAGTGATTCGTTCAATTGGGCTGATTATACCTGTTATGGCGCAAAAGTGCCCGATAGCGTCTTAACGCGCCACTTTGTAAGAGATCGACGATAATTACTGCCAGTCATTACCGATTAATAGAATGTTCATATGTTGGATAGCGTAATATTTTCAATAAGATAAATAGATATTGAAAATTACCGCTCTAAATTAAAGACATGTCTCACTTGTTCATTTTACTGATTGGTCTACATTTGGTGTCAGTGCACGGTAGCACCCATCAGGATGATGCGCTCAGGAGTGTCGGGGATGACCAGGAGCATGGCAGGATGTGATTCAGGTATGAGTCGGACAAGGAAAAGGATTACTCGCAGGAGCGATGAGGCGAAGGAGCAACCGGGACGTTGAGAGCTGTAAAGGATTTATACCGTTATTCCTTCAGTAGAAGGTGCGAAATAAGGCGATAGCATAGGCTATCGCCTTTTTTCTTTGTCATCTTTCTGCTAGATTTCGCCGCAATTCTATACTGAAGAAAAATCGCCGAGACCGGACACCATGAAGCAACCTGCACCAGCCCAGCGTGGCAAACCTGCTGCTAAAGCCAAACGCAAATCGCGTGAAGAACTGAACCAGGAAGCACGCGATCGTAAACGCGATAAAAAGCACAGCGGCCATAAAGCGGGCAGCCGTGCTAACCCGGAAACCAAAGGCGCTGGCAAAGGCCAGGGTCAGAAAAATGCCGATCCACGTACTGGTAGTAAAAAACCGGTTGCGCTGGTGGCCGATGGTAAAACCGTACCGGAGAAAAAGCCGGTAGCGAAAGCCAGGCCGAAAGCGGAGAAGGTTCGTCTGACACCGGAAGAAGAGCTGGCGAAGCTGGAAAATGATGAACGCCTCGACACCTTACTGGACCGTCTGGAAAGTGGTGAGACACTCAGCGCTGAAGATCAGGCATGGCTCGATCAGACGCTGGATCGCATTGACGAACTGATGGAAACCCTCGGTATCGCGTTGGATGACGGTGCTGAAGATGAACAAGCCGAAGTCGATATGATGCGCTTGTTAAAAGGCAACTAAGTCATTTTTGATCGGCATGCGCATTTGCGCATGCCGCGCTAAACTGGTATTCGCTGATGCTTTGGCCTGGATCAATTTTAGCGCTGCTGCTGACATGTTATCTCCTGTGGTTATTGTTTAAACTTCGTCGCCTGTCGCGTCTGAAGTCGCGTTTACGCCGGCGTACGGCTCACCGCTATCTCTCCTCTTCTGCAACGCGACCCTCCCTCAAACGACTTCACCGTAAGGAGTGAGCATGTCATCGCAGCAGATTGAATGGGATCAGCGGCTGATCGAAAAATACAATTACGCAGGTCCGCGTTACACCTCATACCCCACTGCGCTAGAGTTCAATGAGAACTTTGGCGAGGCAAGCTTCCAGTTTGCGGTTGAACGCTATCCTCAACGTTGCCTGTCGCTGTATGTCCATATTCCGTTCTGTCATCGCCTTTGCTACTTCTGCGGCTGTAATAAGATTGTGACGCGCCAGCTGCACAAGGCCGATCGCTATCTGGATGTGCTGGAGCAGGAAATCCGCCAGCGTGCGCCGCTGTTTGCCGGACGCCGCGTCACGCAATTGCACTGGGGCGGTGGTACGCCAACCTTTCTCAACCAAGCTCAGGTCAGCCGGCTGGTGGCGCTGCTGCGTGGCCATTTTGAGATTGCTGATGACGTTGAGATGTCGATCGAAGTCGATCCACGCGAAATTGAGCTGGCGATGATCGATCATCTGCGTGCTGAAGGTTTTAATCGCCTGAGTATGGGTGTGCAGGACTTCAATAAGGCGGTGCAGGAGCGCGTCAATCGCGTGCAGGATGAAGAGACTATCTTCGGGCTGGTTGAGCGTGCGCGTGCGCGAGGATTCCGCTCAGTCAGCCTGGATCTGATTTATGGTTTGCCGCTGCAAACGCCCGAAAGTTTTGCCTTCACCTTACAGCGAGTCATCGCGCTTAATCCCGATCGTCTCAGCGTATTCAATTACGCGCACATGCCGACGCTGTTTGCTGCACAACGCAAAATCAAAGATGAAGAGCTACCTGGTGCGGAACAGAAGCTGGAAATCCTGCAGCAAACCATTGGCACCCTAACGGATGCAGGCTATCAGTTCATCGGGATGGATCACTTTGCCAAACCGGATGATGAGTTGGCCATTGCGCAGCGTGCGGGTGAACTGCACCGCAACTTTCAGGGGTACACCACGCAAGGCGAAACCGAGCTAGTCGGATTCGGCGTCTCAGCGATCAGTATGCTGGGAGACAGTTATGCTCAGAACCAAAAAGAATTGAAAGAATACTATGCCAGCGTGGAGCAGGGCGGGAACGCGCTATGGCGTGGTTTGACACTAAGCGACGATGACTGTCTGCGCCGTGATGTCATCAAAACGCTGATTTGTCATTTCTCATTAGATTTCGCGGCGATTGAAGCGCAGTGGCCGATCACCTTCGAAACCTATTTTGCGGAAGATTTAGCGTTACTGGCGCCTTTGATGGCGGATGGTTTGCTGGAACGGCGTGGGCGTAGTCTGCATGTCACAGGAATTGGGCGTTTACTGATTCGTAACATCTGCATGTGCTTCGATCGTTATCTGCGCCAAAAGGCTCGCATGCAGCAATTCTCGCGGGTGATATAAAAATCAGGGGAGCATCGCGCTCCCCTGATTCTCACTTATTCCATTCCCAGCTCTTTCAGTTTACGCGTCAGGGTATTACGACCCCAACCCAACAAACGTGCGGCTTCCTGCTTGTGTCCCTGAGTGTGACGCAGGGCGGTGGTGAGCAGCGTGCGCTCCATCTCCGGCTGCGCTTCAGAGAGCAGGTTTTGATGACCGGAACGCAGCGCGCGGTCCGCCCATTGTGCCAGCAAGGTGGCCCAGCTATCCGGCAGAGACTGCACTGGATTGTCCGGCGTGCTCGACTCAAACAGCTCCGGCGGCAGATCCTGAATCAGTACTTCCTGGCCTGCAGCCATCACGGTTAACCAGCGGCAGGTATTTTCCAGCTGGCGTACGTTACCGGACCAATGCAGGCGCGTCAGCGCGGTTTCGGTTTCCGGATGCAGAATCTTCGCTTCGACGCCCAACTCACGCGCGGCGACTTGCAGGAAGTAGCGCGCCAGACGTGGGATATCTTCACGACGCTCACGCAGCGGCGGTAAGTGCACGCGAATCACGTTCAGGCGATGGAACAGATCCTCACGGAACTTGCCTTCCTGCACGCGCAACTCAAGGTTTTGGTGGGTTGCCGCGATAATACGCACATCCACTTTCACCGGTGCGTAGCCGCCCACGCGATAGAACTGGCCATCGGCCAACACGCGTAGCAAGCGGGTTTGCACGTCGAGCGGCATATCACCTATTTCATCAAGAAACAGCGTGCCCCCATCGGCCTGTTCAAAACGGCCCTGACGGATCTGATTCGCCCCGGTAAAGGCCCCTTTCTCATGCCCGAACAATTCGGATTCGATCAGGTCTTTCGGGATTGCCGCCATATTCAGCGCGATAAACGGTGATTTGGCACGCGGGCTGTGACGATGCAGAGCATGCGCCACTAACTCTTTACCAGTACCCGATTCACCATTAATCAGCACGCTGATGGAAGATCGCGACAAACGGCCGATGATGCGAAACACATCCTGCATCGCCGGCGCTTCGCCAATGATGTCGGTTGTCGGGCCGCTCACCGGTTGATTACGCGGCTGCTGCTGCTCCTGATAATGGCTGATCGCACGTTCAACCAGCGCGACCGCTTCATCAATATCAAACGGCTTGGGCAGGTAATCGAACGCGCCTTGTTGATAAGCGCTGACGGCGGCATCAAGATCCGAATGCGCGGTCATTATGATGACCGGTAGCATTGGGTGACGCTGTTTAATTTGTTTCAGCAGCGCCAGTCCATCCATGCCCGGCATGCGAATATCCGATAACAATACATCTGGGGTTTTACTTGAGAGTGCATCCAGCACCTCATTGCCGCTGTCAAATGTCGCGCAGCTCAAACCGGCTCCAGTGAGCGCACGTTCAAGCACCCAGCGGATGGAGCTATCGTCATCGACGATCCAGACTATCCCTCGTTGCATAGAAACCTCACTGGCGAATAGGCAGGTAAACCGAGAATTCGGTATGTCCTGGCCAACTGTTAAATTCTATTTTTCCTGAATGCTGATCGATCAGGCTGCGGGCGATGGAGAGACCTAAACCGGTGCCTCCTTCACGACCACTCACCATCGGATAGAACAGCGTGTCCTGTAGCTGAGCAGGAATCCCAGGGCCATCATCTTCGATATCAATACGTGCCACCAGGCGATAACGGGTGCCGTGCAGCGTGAGCTGGAACGCGGTACGGGTGCGGATCACGATAGTGCCACCTTCGTCACCCAGCGCCTGCAACGCATTACGCACTACGTTGAGTAGCACCTGCTCAATCTGATCGGGATCGTGTGGCAGCTCGGGCAGGCTCGGGTCGTAATCACGCACCAGCGAGACATTGTCCGGCAGCTCCATCGAGACCAGATTCACCACGCGCTCCGCCACCTGATGAATGCTTTGTGTGACGTGCATACCGGGCTGTTGGGGCCCCAGTAAACGATCAACCAGATTACGCAGGCGGTCCGCCTGTTCGATAATAATCCGGGTATATTCATGCAGCGAAGGATCGGGCAGAGCACGCGTTAATAACTGCGCGGCGCCGCGTAAACCTCCGAGCGGGTTTTTAATTTCATGCGCCAGTCCGCGCACTAAATCACGTGCAGCGACCTGCTGAGCATGTTGCAGCTGTTCCTGGCTGAGACGGCGTTGATTATCCATCGGCGCCATTTCAAGCAGGATAAGACCATCGGGTAGACGCTGTGCGGTCAGCGACATAATGTGCGCGCGGCCATCGACCACTAACGTCACTTCGCTGTCGGTAAAGCCCTGGCCTGCTCCAAGACTCTCGCTCATCACCTCAATATTCAGCGAAAAATAGCCGGTTAATTCCGGTAATGGCGTGCCGAACAATTTGCGTGAGCTTTGTGCCAGTAATTGCTGCGCTGCCGGGTTGGCATAATGGATAACCAGATCGTTATCGACCAGCAAAATACTGTTGATTAGAGAGTTAAGAATCTGCCCCGCGTCGGGCAATGTGCCAGTTGCCATACAGCGTTCCTCTGCACTAATTTAGTGCATTATAGCCTTTTGGGACTGAAAACTATCATTCGAACGATGAATTCGCGGTGAAAAAAGCCCATCCGGAGATGGGCTAAAGTTTCCACGGCAACAAAAAAACGTTCAGGTTATTTACGCCGCCAATCAGCGGCGTGAAATGCGCTGAAATTTTTTAAATTAAACGCTGTAGTACAGTTCGAACTCAACTGGGTGCGGAGTCATGCGCACGCGGTCAACTTCTGGCTTACGCAGTTCGATATACGCGTCGATAGCGTCATCAGTGAACACGCCGCCACGGGTCAGGAACTCGCGGTCTTCGTTCAGTGCGTTCAGTGCTTCTTCCAGAGAACCTGCAACTTTTGGAATCTCAGCTTCTTCTTCCGGTGGCAGGTCATACAGGTTTTTGTCCATCGCATCGCCAGGGTGGATCTTGTTGATAACACCATCAAGACCCGCCATCAGCAGCGCGGTGAAGGCCAGGTACGGGTTAGCCGCTGGATCCGGGAAGCGTGCTTCGATACGACGTGCTTTCGGGCTCGCAACCACTGGGATACGGATTGAAGCTGAACGGTTACGTGCTGAGTAAGCCAGCATAACAGGTGCTTCGTAACCCGGGACCAGACGCTTGTAAGAGTTGGTGGTTGGGTTAGCCAGGGCGTTGATCGCTTTAGCGTGCTTGATGATACCGCCGATGTAGAACAGAGCAGTTTCAGACAGGCCGCCGTACTTGTCGCCAGAGAACAGGTTCACGCCGCCTTTTGACAGGGACATGTGGCAGTGCATACCAGAACCGTTATCGCCGAACATTGGCTTAGGCATGAAGGTTGCAGTTTTGCCGTACGCGTGAGCAACGTTGTGCACCACGTATTTGTAGATCTGAATTTCGTCAGCTTTTTTGGTCATGGTGTTGAAGCGGGTAGCCACTTCGTTCTGACCAGCAGTAGCAACTTCGTGGTGGTGAGCTTCAACCACCAGGCCCATCTGCTCCATGGTCAGACACATAGCAGAACGGATGTCCTGAGCTGAATCGACTGGTGGAACCGGGAAGTAACCGCCTTTCAGACCTGGACGGTGACCTTTGTTACCGCCTTCGTATTCTTTACCGGTGTTCCATGCCGCTTCGATATCATCGATAGCAACGTGTGAACCTGAAGTAGAAGAACCGAAACGGATGTCATCGAACAGGAAGAACTCTGGCTCTGGTCCAAACAGCACGGTATCCGCGATGCCAGAAGAACGCAGGAACTCTTCTGCACGTTTAGCAATGGAGCGTGGGTCACGGTCGTAGCCCTGCAGCGTGCCTGGCTCGAGGATGTCACAACGGATGATCAGCGTTGGATCTTCGAAGAAAGGATCCATAACTGCAGTGGTCGCATCCGGCATCAGCACCATGTCTGATTCGTTAATGCCTTTCCAGCCACCGATGGATGAGCCATCGAACATTTTGCCTTCTTCGAAGAAGTCAGCGTTAACCTGGTGAGCAGGGATAGTAACGTGCTGTTCTTTACCTTTGGTATCGGTAAAACGCAGGTCAACAAACTTAACTTCGTGCTCGTTCATCATCGAGAGGACGTGTTCAGCGGACATACTTAAACTCTCCTGGAAATGGTCATAATCGTCATGGTGAGAGAACTTCGTTGCCTGGAATGTGTCACGCTTACTGACCACCCCTAACCAAGATCTCGGCAAGCTCTTTTCAACCGTTGTATAACTGTCGTTTTCGCTTGAAAGATATAAAGCGAATTCTGTGCCAACTTTATTACAATGGTAAAAATGGCGCTGTGACGCGCTCTTTCGTGAGTCGGTCACTGCACCAGTATGGATGAGGTGCACTAATTTGGTGCTCCATAGATCAAATATCGCCCCAAAAAGGTGCAAAACACCATCGCAGTGCAGATTAATGCACCGTAATTGGTGCTAAAAAACAGCACTAAGAGAAACTTTAAGGGAATACTGTGATCATGTTCAGTCTTTCGCTTAATCCGTGTACAATACCGCGTTATTTCTATAATGCCTGAGGCAAAGCTGTGATCGAAAATTTGCGTAACATCGCCATCATCGCGCACGTTGACCATGGTAAGACCACCCTGGTTGACAAGCTGCTACAACAGTCCGGTACTTTTGATGCTCGTACCGAAGCGACTGAGCGCGTAATGGACTCCAACGATTTGGAGAAAGAGCGTGGGATTACCATCCTCGCAAAAAACACCGCCATCAAATGGAACGACTACCGTATCAACATCGTTGATACCCCAGGACACGCCGACTTCGGTGGTGAAGTGGAACGTGTTATGTCCATGGTGGACTCGGTGCTGCTGGTTGTAGATGCGATGGATGGCCCTATGCCGCAAACCCGCTTCGTAACCAAAAAAGCCTTTGCTCATGGTTTGAAGCCGATTGTAGTCATCAACAAAGTTGACCGTCCGGGCGCGCGTCCTGATTGGGTTGTTGATCAGGTGTTTGACCTGTTCGTTAACCTCGACGCGACTGACGAGCAGCTGGACTTCCCTATCATTTATGCGTCAGCGCTGAATGGTATCGCCGGTCTGGATCACAACGACATGGCAGACGACATGACCCCGCTGTATCAGGCGATTGTGGATCGTGTTTCTCCACCACAGGTTGAAGTTGAAGCCCCACTGCAGATGCAGATCTCGCAGCTCGACTACAACAACTACCTGGGCGTTATCGGCATTGGCCGCATCAAGCGCGGTAAAATCAAGCCGAACCAGCAAGTCACTATCATTGATAGCGAAGGCAAAACCCGTAACGGTAAAGTCGGTAAAGTACTGGGCCATCTGGGTCTGGAACGTATCGAGAGCGCCGAGGCTGAAGCAGGCGATATCATCGCTGTCACCGGTCTGGGCGAGCTGAACATCTCTGACACCATCTGCGACACGCAGAAGGTTGAAGCGCTGCCAGCCCTGAGCGTTGATGAGCCAACCGTAACCATGTTCTTTAACGTCAACACTTCACCTTTCTGCGGTAAAGAAGGTAAGTATGTGACTTCGCGCCAGATTCTGGAGCGTCTGAATAAAGAGCTGGTGCACAACGTGGCACTGCGTGTTGAAGAAACCGAAGATTCAGACGCATTCCGTGTGTCTGGTCGTGGTGAGCTGCACTTGTCTGTTCTGATCGAGAACATGCGTCGTGAAGGTTTCGAACTGGCGGTATCCCGTCCGAAAGTTATCTTCCGCGAATTCGAAGGCCGTAAACAAGAGCCATTCGAAAACGTGACCCTCGACATCGAAGAAACCCACCAGGGTTCTGTGATGCAGGCGATGGGTGAGCGTAAAGGCGATCTGAAAAATATGGATCCAGATGGCAAAGGCCGTGTACGTCTCGACTACATGATCCCAAGCCGTGGTCTGATCGGCTTCCGTAACGAATTCATGACCATGACTTCAGGTACCGGTCTGCTGTACTCCACCTTCAGCCATTACGACGATGTGCGTCCGGGCGAAGTGGGCCAGCGTCAGAACGGTGTACTGATCTCTAACGGCCAGGGTAAAGCAGTCGCGTTTGCGCTGTTCAGCCTGCAGGATCGCGGTAAGCTGTTCCTGGGTCACGGTGCGGAAGTGTATGAAGGCCAGATCATCGGTATTCACAGCCGTTCTAACGACCTGACAGTTAACTGCCTGACCGGTAAGAAACTGACCAACATGCGTGCGTCAGGTACTGACGAAGCGACCACTCTGGTTCCACCGCAGAAAATGACGCTGGAGCAGGCTATCGAGTTCATCGATGATGACGAACTGGTAGAAGTGACTCCGCAGTCAGTCCGTATTCGTAAACGTCACCTGACCGAGAACGACCGTAAGCGTGCGTCTCGCGGCGGTAAAGAGTAAGCGAAACAGTCTGATATTTAAGCCCCGCATCGCGGGGCTTTTTTGTGCCTGCAACCCGCTGCAACGCTCGCTTTGTGAAAGTTGTCCCCGATTCCAGAACGCTTATTTCCCCCTCATCGTACCTGTTCAGTCATGCTTTTTGCCGCTAAAGTGAATGATCCAGGGAATAGAAGGAGAGGCGTCATGCTGTACATCTTTGATTTAGGCAATGTGATTGTTGATATCGATTTTAATCGCGTGCTCGGCGTCTGGAGTGACCTGGGACGTGTGCCGCTGGCGACCTTACAAAGTCGCTTCCAGATGGATGAGGCGTTCGAGAAACACGAACGTGGTGAGATCAGCGATCCCGAGTTTGCGGCGCGTATCTGTGATCAACTGGATATCGCCTTGAGCTATCCGCAATTCACCGCGGGCTGGCAGGCGGTGTTTGTCGGGGTGCGTCCGGAAACGCTGGCGATCATGAACACTCTGCGCGCTAAGGGTGAGCGCGTGGTAATCCTGTCTAACACCAATCAGTTGCACTTTGAGTTCTGGCCAACGCAGTATCCGGAAGTGCAACAGGCCGCCGATCACGTCTATATGTCGCAAGACATAGGCATGCGTAAGCCAGAAGCGCGCATCTATCAATATGTGCTTGAGCACGAAGGCTATACCGCCGATCAAGCGGTGTTCTTTGATGATAATCGCGCCAACATTGATGCTGCGCGCGCTTTAGGGATCGAGAGCGTGCTGGTGGAAGACGCGAAAACCGTGCCGGACTGGTTTGCGAGCCGTCGCTGAGTGGTAACACGTAACCACTTGCGCCATTCGGCGCACGCGTTTTTCCTGTGGGTCAAACTGCTCTGGCGCCGTGTTGATGAAGACAACATGACGACGCAGGCCGGGAATCTGGCCTACGTCTCATTGCTGGCTTTGGTGCCGCTGATCGCCGTGGTGTTTGCGCTTTTTGCCGCTTTCCCGATGTTTTCGGAGATCAGCGTCCAGCTTAAGCATTTCATCTTCAGCAACTTTATGCCGGCAGCCGGTGACGTTATCCAGCGCTATCTCGACCAGTTTGTGGCCAACGTCAATAAAATGACAGCGGTGGGGATTGTCGGATTGATCGTGACTGCGCTGTTGCTAATGCACTCGGTAGACAGCGCACTCAACGCGATCTGGCGCAGTACTAAACCACGACCAATGGTTTACTCCTTTGCCGTCTATTGGATGATCCTGACGCTGGGCCCGATACTGGCTGGTGCCAGTCTGGCCATCAGCTCTTACTTGTTATCGCTGCGCTGGGTCAACGTCACTGGCGTGACCAGCCTTATCGATCAGGTATTACGCATCTTTCCTCTGGTACTCGCCATCCTCGCGTTCTGGTTGCTCTACAGCATCGTCCCAACGCGCCGTGTGCCAACGCGTGATGCACTGGTCGGCGCGATTGTCGCCGGGCTGCTGTTTGAGCTGGGCAAAAAAGGGTTTGCGCTCTATGTTACGATGTTCCCTTCGTATCAATTAATTTACGGCGTACTGGCAGTCATCCCGATTCTGTTTTTATGGGTTTACTGGACCTGGTGTATTGTGTTGTTAGGCGCGGAAATCACCGTCACCCTGGATGACTATCGCCAGCTAAAACAGCAGGAACGCGAAAAAGAACGAGAGGAAACATGATTGCTTTGATTCAGCGCGTCAGTCGCGCCAGCGTCGTGGTGGATGACGCGACGGTGGGTGAGATTGACGCCGGTTTGCTGGTGTTGTTAGGGGTGGAAAAGGGCGATGACGAACAAAAGGCCCAGCGGTTGTCTGAACGTGTGCTGGGTTATCGCATCTTCGGTGATGAGAACGACAAAATGAACCTGAACGTACAGCAGGCCGGTGGCAGCGTGCTGGTGGTTTCGCAATTCACACTTGCCGCCGACACCAACAAAGGCATGCGTCCCTCATTCTCGGGTGGTGCCGAACCGGCGGAAGCCGAGCGTCTCTATCACTATTTCAGCGATTGTTGCCGGGCACAGGGTGTGTCCACGGCGAACGGTCGTTTTGCTGCCAACATGCAGGTTTCGCTGGTGAATGATGGCCCAGTGACCTTCTGGTTGCAGGTGTGAGGTTTTCAGCCGAGCGGCCAGGGATCAGCCACGCAAGCTCCGAACGAGAGAATCACTTTATGTATCATCTTCGTGTGCCGCAAACGGCGGAAGAACTGGATACCTATTATCAGTTCCGCTGGGAAATGTTACGTAAGCCACTGCGTCAGCCGCAGGGTTCTGAGCGTGATGCCTGGGATGCACTGGCGCATCATCAGATGGTGGTCGATGAGCAGGGCGCTCCTGTTGCGGTTGGCCGTCTCTATATCAATGCGGAAAACGAAGCGGCCATCCGCTTCCTGGCAGTACACCCTTCGGTGCAGGGCAAAGGATTAGGGACGCTGGTGGCGATGACGCTGGAATCCGTCGCGCGTCAGGAAGGAGCGAAACGCGTCACCTGTAGCGCACGTGAAGATGCCGTGGAGTTCTTCGCCAAGCTGGGCTATGTCAATCAGGGGGAAATCACCGCGCCACAAACCACGCCGGTGCGCCATTTCCTGATGATCAAACCGGTGGTGACACTGGATGACATTCTGCACCGCGCTGACTGGTGTGGTCAGTTGCAGCAGGCCTGGTACGAGCATATTCCGCTCAGTGAGAAAATGGGCGTGCGCATTCTGCAATATACCGGGCAGAAGTTCGTTACTACCATGCCAGAAACCGGTAACCAGAACCCGCACCACACGTTATTCGCTGGCAGCCTGTTCTCACTGGCCACGCTGACGGGCTGGGGGCTGATTTGGCTGTTACTGCGCGAGCGGCATCTCGGCGGCACTATCATCCTTGCCGATGCTCATATTCGTTACAGTAAGCCCATTAGTGGGCGTCCGGGTGCGATTGCCGACCTGGGATCACTGAGTGGCGACCTTGACCGTCTGGCGCGTGGTCGTAAAGCACGCGTGCAGATGGAGGTGGAACTGTTTGGTGATGATGAGCTGGGAGCGGTGTTTGAAGGGGTATATATCGTACTGCCAGCCGATGCAGAGGGTGCATTAGAAGAGGGGGGCTCGGGTGCACGCATTAATTAATGCGTGCAGATTACGTTGTAGCCATCTTCAACCTCAATCGGTAGCAGCGCGAAGAATGGCGCATCGGTGAGCGACAGGGTGTCGCTACTGATACGCGGCATTCCTCGCATCGCTACCGTTTGCTGAAAATCTATTGAACCTGACCCGCATGCATCGTCTGCTGCACCGATTGTGTATCGGTGGTCACGGACACATTACCCTCAACACTTTGGCGCAATGGCTCGGCAGCACTCAATGAACCTTTCACCTGTAGCAAAAGATTACTGTTGCCGCTAAGAGGCAACGCAGGCCAGCCCCAGTTCTGCAACACATTGGCGGGCACCGCCTGACCTTTGAGATTCAGCGTCAATGGACGCTGTGCATCCTGGCCAACACTCGCCGTCCCTTCCAGCAAACCGTTACCGTTGAAGGCGCTCATTTCCGTCACCTGAATCTGCTGATCGTTAGCATTAAAGGCAATGGAGGGATGGCGCAGATCCGTGCGATTAAACGTTGCTTCCGCCGCGTTAAAGCTCGCTTTACCGCCCCAGATTCCCCACTGATGCTGGCGTGCCAGTAGCAGGTTATCGGCGTTACCATCCAGCGCGGTCATCTGGAATGGGAAAGCAGGGTTGATGTCGATCACCAGATTACGATTGGCCGTAGCGTGTGTCACCCGCACGCTATCCAGCCATGATGGCAATGCTTGCTGCCAGCGGTCGCGCCAGTTCTGCGGTAAGGTATATTCCAGCCCGGCAATGGCTAAATCATTCAGCGTCAGGCGTTTATCGCTGCGCGTCCAGTTGCCGCTGGCACGGATCACGCCATTGGCCCACCGTGAACTGAACTGGGCCAACTCAATGCCCTGCGCCGAGAAGTTGGCATTCACAATCGGATCGTTAAGCTCAAAGCCACCATTAATAAAGTTACCGGCATTCATCGACAGTGAGCCATCATCGCTTTGCCAGTCATCTCCTCGCAGCGTGATGTTCTTCAGGGTTAAATCGAGGTCGGTGACAGCCCAATCGGGCCCTTGCAGTCGGGCATCAGTCATATCCAGGCGATTGATGCTCACTGACGGCACGTTGCGCAGAGGATTGAGGAAATCACTCAGATTTTGATGGGTCTGCAGGCGGATATCGTTAAGACGTAGCTGATCAATCTTCCAGTTACCCTGCGCGTCGCGCTCGGCGTTGCCGGTCATCGAACCACGCGCGAGATCGGCCCCAATATTGCTGAATATCATGCGGTGCTGCTTCACACTTCCCTGCAGCAGCACATTGTTGCCCGGAACACCATTCAGCGTCAGCTTGCCTGCGCTCATCTGGAACTGTGCATCGCTGCCCAGCATATCCGTCGGGGTCGGTTTCCACGGGATAATTCCGCCATTAACCCGTTCAGCGATCATCGGCAGCATGCTGTGCGGGCTATCAATGCGCACGTTGTTCAGTTGCAGGCGATTGGCCTGGATAGGCAGCGTGGTATCGGGCGTCTGATTCGCGAGGTTAATCTCGCCATCACGCACGTCGATGCTATCAAAATGCAGCCAGTCACTGAATTGCACCAGCGCCAGTCCAAGATCGACGCGCTTGGCCACCAACACCGCTGGCTGACCATCGTGCCCAAAGCTGAAATCATCCAGCATGATGTGCGAGGGAGAAGAGAAGTTGTGCTCTATCTTGCTGAGGGAAAGATGCCAGGCGGTCTTATCACTTACCCAACGGCTAAACCAACCTGCGCCCCACTGTGTCTGCAGCAAGACATACAGGACAACCAGCCCCAGCAGAATCAGCAGCAGTAAGGTAAGGAAAAACTTGCCTAAAAATTTCATCGCATCCATCCATCCCGATATTTATCCGGTAAGAGGTTGTTATGCCTGAATTACCGTTACAGCTCAACAGCCTGGATGTAAAAGCGGATAAATAACAGGCAGGCCGTAGCCTGCCTTAAGGGTTACTTTTCCTGTGGAAAGACGAGGTTAAGCACGATTGCGGTGATACCACCGGCAGCAATGCCTGAGGAGAGCAGGGTTTTCAGCCAGTCCGGGGCGAATTGCAGAATCAGTGGTTGCTGTGAAACACCCAGGCCAACGGCCAGCGACAGTGCGATGATCATAATGGCGCGACGGTTCAGCGGCTCGCGCGAAACGATGCGTACACCCGATGCCGCAATCGTGCCAAACATCACGATGGTGGCACCACCCAGCACTGGCTCAGGAATGTGCTGCACGAAACCACTCACCGCCGGGAACAGGCCGAGCACAATCAGCATCAGCGCCACGACAAAGCCCACATAACGGCTGGCAACGCCGGTCAATTGGATCACGCCGTTGTTCTGCCCAAAGCAGGAGTTCGGAAACGTATTGAACAATGCGGATACAAATGAGTTGAGGCCATTAGCCAGCACGCCGCCTTTTAAGCGCTTCATATACAGTGGGCCGCTCACCGGTTGCTCTGACACATCCGAGGTGGCAGTGATATCGCCTATGGTTTCCAGCGAGGTCACCATAAACACCAGCATCAACGGAATCAGCAGGTTCCAGTCAAAACCGAGACCGTAATAAAGCGGTGTCGGTACCGCCACCAGCGGTTGATCGGTGGGCGCACTGGTGGCAGGTAGCATATCCAGCGCCCATGCCAACGCATAACCGACCGCCATCGCGATCACCAGTGAAGCCACACGCAGGTAGGGATTGCGCTGACGGTTGAGCAGGATAATCACCACCAATACCGCGCCAGCCAGCAGCAGGTTCTTTGGTGCGCCGAAAGTGTGATCGCTCATCGCCGCGAAGCCACCGCCAATCGAGGTCAGGCCGACCTGAATCAGTGACAGGCCAATAATCATCACCACAATGCCGGAAACTAGCGGCGTGATAATACGACGCGCCAGATGCAGAACGCGTGACAGCACCATTTCGGTACAGGACGCCACCATCAACGTACCGAACAGCGCGGCCATCATGGTCGGGACATCGGCGCCGCCATTTTTCAGGGCCATGCCACCCATAATCAGCGGTGTCACAAAGTTAAAGCTGGTGCCCTGAATGGAGAGCAAACCCGAACCCACCGGTCCCCAGGTTTTGATTTGCAGGATCGAAGCCACACCCGATGCAAACAGCGACATGCTGATAATGTGCTGCGTATCCTGAGCCGGTAAGCCCAGCGCCTGGCAGATCAACAGTGCAGGGGTAATCACAGCAACGAACATCGCCAGCAGATGCTGACAGGCAGCAAACAGCGTTTGTGGCAACGGTGGACGATCTTCGAGGCGGTAAATCAGTTCACTCTTTGGACGGGCTGACTGATGAGATTCAGCGGTATTGACGGACATGGTGCGCGTTCTCAATGACAACAAAGGGGCGATTTTAAACGGTTGCGGTGTGAAAGCAATCGTTTGCAATGCCCCTTTTCACTTGCATTGATTTAAAGCGTAAACACGGTACGGCTGCGGCTATCATCTTCCTGCCATGCCTGAGTCACTTCACTCAACGGGCGCATCTGGAAAGCGACCGAAAAATCACTCTCCGCCGCGGCATTCAACATTTCGCTGATGCAGGCGATCAGATCCGCATCGGATACGCTACCCAGACCGCTGCCCATTAATGTCAGACCCGATGAGCGCAACAGCTTGCTGTGCAGAGTGATCTCCTGGTCACTCAGCGAGCCGATTTGCACGAAGCGCACCGATTTCTCTCCACCCGCGACAGCCGCCTGCATGATATCAAGTGCACTCTGGCCCCACAGGTAATCCAGCACGATATCGATACCTTCTTTCATCAGTGCGGGCAGCGCGCCGGGCAACTCATCCAGCGTCAGGGTGATGTCCGCGCCCTGGGCACGCAGTTGATCGAGCACTTCACGATTGCGTCCAGTGGCGATGATTTTGCCTGCGCCGAGGTGTCGTGCAATGCGCACCGCTAATCCACCTGAAGTGCCGGTGGCGCCATTGATCAGCACCGTTTCACCCGGCTGCAACTGCGCCCGGCGCGTCAATGCTGCCCAGGAGGACATGCCCGGATTGGCGATGGCGGCTGCCAGCACCGGATCGAGTGAGGCGGGCAGAGGCACAATGGCAGTGGCTGGAACCAGGGTTCTTTCCGCCATGCTGCCCCAGGGCGCATCAAAGGCGAGAAAATAGACCGGATCGCCGTTGCTGAGTGTACCGGTGCCGTCAATGCCGGTGATAAAAGGGTAATGCGTGGTGGCGCTGTAGTGTTTGCCAGAAGCGCGTGCTTTCGCCAGCTGACTGACGGCAGCCGCTTTAACGCTGACAATAACATGTTGTTCATCGGCTTGCGGTTCAGGGAAATCAGCGTAAACCGGCTGTTCGCCCGCTGCAGAAACGATAGCTGCTTTCATGCTTTCTCCTTCAGATAATCGGGAACTATGTGTAATATGCACACATTAGTTCTGCCTCGGGATAACGTCAATGAAAAGTGTGCAAAATACACATAATAGTGCAGAGTTCGACGATCTGCATAATGCGCTGCTGATGATTGTGGGTACTTTTAATCGCCCGCAACGTGATGAATTACTAATAAAAGAGTCCAATATTCAACTCGATCGTGCGCTATTTCCGCTGCTGATTCAGATTGGCCGCTTTGGACCGATTGGCGTGGTGGAACTGGCAGAGCGCGCCGGACGCGATTACACCACCGTGAGCCGTCAGGTGGCGAAACTGGAAGAGCTGGAGTTAGCGCAACGACAGAAAAATGCCAAAGACAAACGCGTAAACGAAGCGGTCATTACCGCCACTGGCAAAGCGATGACGGATAAAATCGATGCCGCACGGGCGCAGATTTATCAGCATCTGTTTGAGAACTGGCAGGATAGCGAGCGCACCGAGCTGGCGCGTCTGTTGCAGAAATTTGTCGGGGATTTTATGGCGATCGATCGTAGTGAGTAAGGGCGGGCATCGTGTCGTGTTGGCTCTTTAACACGCCGTCTTTTGCCCTTTTTTAAGCGTTGCTGTAGCGCTCGGTCTCTGGCAGCCAGCGTTCAATCAACCCCTGCGCCTGTTCTGGATAGTGCTGGTGGATATGGCGTGCCACGCGTTGCACTTCCGGGATCATGCCCTGATCGCGCAGTAAGTCTGCAACCTTAAACTCCGCATTACCGGTCTGGCGCGTACCAAGTAATTCACCGGGACCGCGAATTTCCAGGTCGTGCTGAGCGATGACGAAGCCATCGTTGCTGTCGCGCAGTACCTGCAAACGCTTCTGCGCGGTTTTACTGAGGGGTGCTTTGTACAGCAGCACGCAATGCGAGGCGACTGCGCCACGGCCCACACGGCCGCGCAGCTGATGCAGCTGAGCCAGGCCCAAACGTTCCGGGTTTTCGATGATCATCAGGCTGGCGTTGGGCACGTCTACCCCGACTTCAATCACCGTCGTCGCGACCAGTAACTGAATCTCGTTGGCTTTGAAGGCCGCCATGACCGCCTGTTTTTCTGCCGGTTTCATGCGGCCGTGCACCAGCCCAACTTGCAAGCCAGGCAGCGCGAGTTTCAACTCTTCCCAGGTGGCTTCCGCCGCTTGTGCTTCCAGTACATCTGACTCTTCAATCAGCGTACAGACCCAGTAAGCCTGGCGACCTTCAAGGCAGGCGTTTTTCACCCGCTCGATAATATCGCCACGACGGCTGTCAGGAATGGCCACCGTGGTGACCGGTGTGCGGCCAGGCGGTAATTCGTCGATGGTGGAGGTGTCGAGATCGGCATAGGCGGTCATCGCCAGGGTACGCGGAATCGGCGTGGCTGTCATAATCAGCTGATGCGGATGGAAACCTTGCTCTTCACCTTTTTCCCATAGCGCAAGACGTTGATGCACGCCGAAGCGATGTTGCTCATCAATGATCACCAGCGCCATGCCGTTGAATTTGACCTGCTCCTGGAACAGCGCATGCGTGCCGACCACCATCGCTACCTGTCCGCTGGCAATCGCTTCCTGCTGGGCTTCACGTGCTTTGCCTTTTTGCTTGCCAGCCAGCCAACCCACTTCAATGCCTAGCGGCGCGAACCACTGGCGGAAATTGTTGGCATGCTGCTCGGCCAGCAGCTCGGTCGGCGCCATCAGCGCCACCTGTTTGCCATGCGCAATGACATTCAGCGCCGCCAGCGCCGCGACCAGCGTTTTGCCCGATCCCACATCGCCCTGCACCAGACGCATCATTGGGAAGTCGTTGGCTAAATCGCGCTCGATCTCCTCAACCACGCGTTTTTGCGCGCCGGTGGGTGAGAAGGGCAGCGCGGCCAGCAATTGATTCACCAGATTATGCTTAGCAGGCATCGGCAACGCATGATGACGTTGAGCGCCGGCACGAACCGCCAGCATGCTGAGGTTGTGCGCCAGCAGCTCTTCAAGGATTAAGCGCTTTTGTGCGGGATGACGACCGGTTTCCAGCTCGCTCAGACGTAAATCGGGCGGCGGACGATGCAGCGTGCGCAGGGCATCCGGCAAACTCATCAAGCCACCGCTCAGTTCTGACGGCAGCAACTCGGCAATCGGGCAGCTTTCCAGCAACGTCAGCGCTTGATCGGTGAGATTGCGCAGCGTGGCCTGACGAATGCCTTCAGTGGTGGGATAGACCGGTGTCAGGGTTTCCTGTAGCTCGACGCCGCCCTGTTCGCCCTGCACGCGATACTCGGGATGAATAATTTCAGCACCGCGCTGACCACGTTTGATTTCGCCATAAGCGGTGACGCGGCGGCCTGGCGCCAGACTGTTTTTCATCCCGGCATTGAAATTGAAGAAGCGCATGGTCAGCACGCCGCTGCCATCACTGATCTGGCACACCAGCATGCGGCGGCGGCCAAAGGTGATCTCACTGTGTAGCACTTCACCTTCCACCGTGGACCAGACGCCCGGTAGCAGGTCATTAATCTTGTAGAGTTGGGTGCGATCTTCGTAGCGCAGCGGCAGATGCAGCAGCAAATCCTGAATAGTGAACAGGCTGAGTTTAGCCAGTTTTCCCGCCTGACTGGCGCCGACGCCGGTCAGGGTACTGAGCGGTATGGCATCCAGCAGACGGCCTTTCATTTTTTACCTGTGGATTGCATGGTGGCCCACCAGTCGGCATCGGCTTCCACCTCGCCCTGGGCGTTGATATGCGGATAAGGCAGACCTTTTTGCTTCGCCACGCGGGCAAGCACCGGATAACCGCCTTCAAACAGCAAACGCTGCTGTTCATCGGCATCAAGCAGGCTGTGCTGACGTTTGTACATGCCGGCGTTCTGCCGTTGACGCTGCGCTTCATATAGAATCAGCGCGGAGGCGACGGACACGTTGAGCGACTGCACCATGCCCACCATCGGCACAATGATGTCTTGATCGGCGAGCGCCAGCGCTTCAGCGGTGATGCCGGTTTTTTCCTGCCCCATAAGAATGCAGGTCGGTTTGGTGTAATCGATCTCGCGAAAATCCACTGCATTGGCCGACAGATTGGTCGCCAGCACCTGCATCCCCTGATCTTTCAAGTGACGCACGGCTTCTGCGATATGACGATGCGTCTGCACTTTCACCCAACTGTTGCTGCCCGCTGAAGCAGACACCATGGTGCGCATGCGCACGCTAGGCCAGACGGCGTGCACTTCATGGATGCCGACCGCGTCAGCAGTACGAATCACCGCCGAGACATTATGCGGCTTATGGACCTGCTCCATGCACACGGTGAGATCGTGCTGGCGCATGGCCAGCATTTCCTGGATACGAGCAAAACGTTGAGCGTTCATGCACTAATTACGGTTACGGTGAACTTTAATCACATCCGGCATTACGCGGATTTTACGCATAATATTGGCCAGATGGACGCGGTCGTTCGCGGTGAGGCGGATAAAGGCGCTGTAAACACGGCCGTCGCGCTCTTCCGTGTTAAGACTTTGGATGTTGGATCCCGCTGTGTTGATAGCCGCCGTCAGGTTCGCCAGTGCGCCCTGATGGTTGAACATATCCACCTTAATTTCCGCGACAAACTCCTGGTCGATAACCTTGTCCCACTCAACCGGCATGAACTTCTCGGGCTCTTTCTGATAGCCACGGATGTTACGACAGGATTCGTGATGCACCACCAGACCTTTACCCGGGCTGACGTGCGCGACAATAGGATCGCCAGGAATCGGACGACAGCACTTGGCAAAGGTAATCAATACGCCATCAGCACCTTTGATCGGCAGCTTTTTGCGTTTGCTGTTGCTTTGCGGCTGCTCAGCACCCGACTGCAGCAGGTTTTTCGCCACGACCACGCTCATGGCGTTGCCGAGGCCGATCTCCGCCAGCAAATCGTCAATGCTGGTCAGCTTCATGCGCTCCAGCTCGTGCTGAATATTTTCCGGCGGGATCTCTGCCAGCTTCTTGCTGCCGCCGAGCGCATGGCTCAACAGGCGACGGCCAAGGTTAACGGAGTCTTCGCGTTTGAGGTTTTTCAGCAGCTGACGAATCTTGGCGCGCGCTTTTGAACTCACCACAAAGTTAAGCCACGCCGCATTCGGGCGTGCACCTGGCGCGGTGATAATTTCAATGGTTTGGCCGCTGGTTAGCGATTGCGACAGCGGATAAGGCTGGCGATCGACACGTGCACCGACACAGGCATGGCCAATATCGGTGTGCACGGCGTAAGCGAAGTCTACCGGCGTGGCGCCAGCAGGCAGTTCGACGATGCGTCCTTCCGGCGTGAAGACGTAGATCTCATCCGGGAAGAGATCGGATTTGACGCTCTCGATAAATTCAAACGAGCTACCGGCGCTTTGCTGCAGCTCCAGCAGGCTTTGCAGCCAGCGCTGAGCGCGAATCTGTGCGGTCGTGCCGCTTTCACCGGCCTCTTTATAAGCCCAGTGTGCCGCTACCCCCATCTCCGCCATCTGATCCATATCTTCGGTACGGATTTGCACTTCAACGGGCACGCCGTGCGGGCCAATCATTGATGTATGCAGTGATTGATAGCCGTTGGCCTTGGGAATAGCGATGTAATCTTTGACGCGTCCAGGACGCGGTTTGTACAGGCTGTGCATCTGACCGAGCACGCGATAACAGGTATCCAGGTCTTTCACGATAACGCGAAAGGCATAAATATCCATGATCGAGTGGAATCGCTGCTCTTTCAGGTGCATTTTGCGGTAGATCGAATAGAGATGCTTCTCGCGGCCACTGACACGGCAGGGAATGCCTGCTTCCTGTAAGCGCCCGTCGATTTCAGAAAGGATCTTCTGAATCATCTCCTTACGATTACCGCGTGCCGCTTTCACCACCTCTTTGATCACGCGGAAACGATTTGGATAGAGGGCTTCAAAGCCGAGTTCTTCCAACTCTGTTTTCAGGTGATGAATACCGAGGCGGTGCGCCAGAGGACTGTAAATCTCCAGCGTTTCCAGCGCGATACGACGTTTTTTGTCCGGTCGTAACGCACCGAGCGTACGCATGTTGTGCGTGCGGTCAGCCAGTTTGATCAGAATGACGCGGATGTCTTGCACCATCGCCATGATCATTTTGCGGAAGTTTTCAGCCTGGGCTTCTTTCTTGTCGCGGAACTTCAGCTTGTCGAGTTTCGACACGCCTTCCACCAGTTCGGCCACGCTTTTGCCAAACAGCTGTTCCATATCCTGGTAAGTGGCGGGTGTATCTTCGATCACGTCATGCAGCAGCGCTGCCATCAGCGTTTCATGGTCGAGTTTCATCTCGGCCAGAATGCAGGCAACGGCAACAGGATGGGTGATGTAAGGTTCACCGCTGGAGCGTGTCTGACCCTCGTGGGCATCACGCGCGACGAGATAAGCTTGCTTGAGGCGCTTGATTTGCTCCTCAGGCAAGTATTTTTCAATCAGTTGATTGAGGCTTTCAAACAGATACAAGGTTGACCTGCGAAGTGCTGTTAACGACGACCTTCAGCGATAGCGGTAACGGCTTGTAACTCAGCGGCTTCCTGCTCTTGCTGCTCCTGACGATCACGCACATCCAGAATCTGGGTGGTGATCAGGCCTTCTTCGATTTCGCGCAGGGCGATAACGGTGGCTTTATCGTTCTCTTCCGGAACCAGCGGATCTTTACCGCCTACCTGCATCTGACGTGCACGACGTGCAGCGACCAACACCAGGTCAAAACGGTTACCAATTTTCTCTACTGCGTCCTGAACGGTTACGCGTGCCATAGGTGTGCTACTCCACAGATGATGAAGAAATGACTGGGCATAATACTGAAAGTGACTTCAGACTGCCAATAGTTTGCTGATTAAAGCATCATGTCGCGATTTTTGGCGACTCATACGCAGACGTTCTGCGCGAATAATGTGTTTCAGGTCGGTCAGTGCCAGGTCGAAATCATCATTCACGATCAGATAATCGTATTCAGCGTAGTGACTCATTTCCGCCACGGCCTGAGCCATACGGCGGGCGATAACCTCTTCGCTATCCTGACCACGGCCACGCAGGCGACGATCTAACTCTTCAGTCGACGGCGGCAGCACAAAAATGCTGCGTGCGGCAGGCATTTTCTGGCGAATTTGCTGAGCACCTTGCCAGTCGATATCCAGAAATACATCGACACCGGTCGCCAGCACGCGCTCAATCGCGGCGCGCGAGGTACCGTAGTAATTGCCAAACACTTCCGCATGTTCGAGGAAGTCTTCAGCGGCAATCATGGTCTCAAATTCAGGCTTGGAGACAAAGAAATAGTGTTCACCATGAACTTCACCGGGACGCACGCCGCGAGTGGTATGGGAAACAGACACCTGCGTATCGTATAGCGGCTGTGTCTTCAATAAAGCCTGAATCAGACTGGATTTACCCGCGCCACTGGGGGCGGAAACAATATAAAGCGTGCCTTGAGCCATGGTTATCTTGAATTGAGTAAAGAGCGGAGTCGATTTCCTGCACAGTATACACGGCTTAACGGTGCCACGCAGCGTTTGCCGTTGGGCTAAGGTAATTCTTTTTCTGTGAACCCGCGCCAGATAACGCGGTAAGCCGCTGCAAACGGCTTAAAAAGCCGGGAATACGTTTGCTCTTTACCACCTTCAGCACTGGTCATTGCCCTCATCGCACTCTCCAATAGACAAAAAGGAGAGCAACGATGAAAGGATGGTGGTGGTTGTGTTGCTGGTTTTTCACCGCGGCTTGCGGGGCTGAAGCGCTGTGCCCTAACTGGTCACCGGTGCGCGCCGAACAAGAGATGGTTCAATTACATAGCCAGCTACGGCACTGGGATGATGCCTACTATCGCAAGGGCACGAGTCTGGTTAGCGATGGGGACTATGACAGCCTGCAGCAACGCTTACTGCATTGGCAGCGCTGCTTCGCGCCGGATCAACGGGCTTATCAAGCGCAGCCCACAACGGACGGTAGTACCCGACACCCGGTGGCACACACAGGGGTACGGAAACTGCGTGACAAGTTGGCAGTGGCTTACTGGATGCAGGATAAATCGCCACTGTGGATACAGCCGAAAGTCGATGGCGTGGCGGTAACGCTGGTGTATCGACGCGGGCAATTGGTTTCCCTGGTGAGTCGCGGCGATGGCTTGCGTGGCGAAGAGTGGATAACCAAAGCCCGCCATATTCCGGCGATTCCTACTCACATTGAAACCGATCGTGAAGAGGTGGTGCTGCAAGGCGAGCTGTTTCTGCTTATGACCGATCATCAGCAAGCACGTGACGGAGGGCGAAATGCCAGAGCGCAGGTGGCGGGTGCGATGATGCGTCATGAAGTATCCCCGCTGTTGGCAGATCTCGGAATTTTTATCTGGGCATGGCCCGATGGTCCAATCCAGATGCCCGCTCGACTGGCGCAGTTATCACGCTGGGGATTCGGTCTGGCGCAGGACTGGAGCCGCCCAATCAAGAACGAAGAGGAGGCGGAGGTGTGGCGCGATCGCTGGTTCCGTGCATCTTTGCCGTTCGTCACCGATGGCGTCGTGATCCATCAATCACCCGTCGGTGCCGGGCGGGACTGGCAGCCTGGTCAGGGGCATTGGTCCGCCGCGTGGAAATATCAGCCGGTTGAAGTCAGCAGTGAAGTGCTGTCCGTGGATTTCAACGTTGGGCGCACGGGGAAAATTGCCGTGGTGCTGAACCTCACTCCCGTTCAGCTGGATGATAAAACCGTGCGCAGAGTGAATCTTGGATCGCTGCGGCGATGGCGGGAGCTGGATGTCATCGCAGGTGATCAAGTGATAGTCACGTTAGCCGGTCAGGGTATTCCTCGCTTAGAGCGAGTCATTTGGCGGGTGAGAGGGCGAGATTATCCTTTAACACCACAGCAGGGCGAATTTAATCCGCTGTCTTGTTTGCACTTCAACCAGGATTGCCGGCTTCAGTTCTTATCACGCCTCACCTGGCTCAGTCAGAAATCGGTGCTGAACATCCCTGGCGTGCAACGTAGTAGCTGGCAGCGGTTACTGAACAGTGGCGCGATCACTCATCTTTTTTCCTGGCTGACGTTAACGCCAGAAGAGATCGCGCAGGACAGCGGGATGTCCTCTGCGCGGGCACAAGAGATTTGGCAACGTTTCCAACAGACACGTCAGCAACCCTTTCGGCGCTGGGTGAGCGCATTAGGTCTACCGCTTCCCCGAACCGCGTTGCAGGCCTTAGTGGATAACGACTGGACAGCGTTGCTGGCTCGCTCGGCAGATGAGTGGCAGCAGCTACCCGGCATCGGGCGCACACTGGCAGAGCGGATTGTTAGCATGCTGCAGGATGAGGAATTACAGCAACTGATCCGCTTTTTACAGCAGCAGGAAATTCCTGCTGCACCTTTAATGTTCGGGGTGGGGATAGTTGAAGATCGGCAGACCAAGGCGGAAGCGCAGCGCTAATAAACGGCCAATGAAGCCGGCCAGCAGCGTAATGATCACCACGGCTTCATGGGGAAGCGGCGTTTTGAGCAGCAGAATGTAGATCCAACCTGCGGCAAATGCGATACCGGCATAGAGCTCTTTTTGGAACACCAGCGGGATGCGATTGCAGAACATATCACGCAGCACGCCACCAAAAACCCCCGTGATCACGGCGGCAATAGCGGCAATGATCGAGGCATGACCAGAATCCAGCGCGACCTGCGCGCCAATAATGGAGAACACCACCAGGCCAAGCGCATCCAGTACCAGAAACACTTTACGCAGATGATTCATTAAAGGGGCAACAAAAGTGGTCACCACCGCAGCGGCGGCCACGATCATGATGTACTCCGGGTTTTTAACCCAACTCAACGGATAATGCCCGAGCAGGATGTCACGCACCGAGCCGCCTCCGATTGCAGTGACGGACGCAATGATGATGACGCCAAACAGATCCATTTTGCGGCGACCAGCGGCCAGCGCACCGGTCATGGCTTCGGCGGTGATGCCAATAATGTAGAGAACGGTTAATAACATAGAGCACTCCATAAGATCGGCGGTCAGCCTAAAGATTTCCTCAGCTATCGACCACTGAGTATTTCTAAAGCAGACGTCATCGGATTAGCTGTTTTGATGCCGCTCATGCTAACAGGCTTAACCCGCTTGATAAATCAGGAGTGCGTTACGCTTTCGCATTAAAAAATGTGATGTGATCTGTGTGATCGTGCAGGTCTGAGGGGTAAGAGGACGGGTGAAGAAGAGATGTTAAACGTATCAAAAAAAGAAAAAAGCGTGCTGGCGACCAGCACGCGAACGCATCTTCTCAGATGCCCAGAGCCCACCATACAGACTTGTTTTTATTATCCGTTTCTTGCTCGCACGTTAGCGAAACTTTTCAGGCTAAAACGGTATTCTGGCTGGAACCAGGAACGACCGTAGTAGCAGTAGACCAGCATTCTGATGGATACCATGGCCAGGTAGCCCCATATAGCGCACAACACTGAAGGGGTCAGCCATACGGTAAACAGTGTGACACCCAGGCCAACCAGCACCGATGAGGTTTCTGTGAAGGCGATACGCGAGAATTGTTTCTCACGCTGTAATATGGCGCGATAATGTTGCCCTTGTGGAATAATGATGAAAATCACCGAAATCATTTCCAGCATAATCGCCATTTCCGGTTGGTTCATTATTCGGCTATATAAATCACTACCAATAAACAGCACGGCGAATATCACCATGCCACTTAATACATTTCCCCAGTAGAGAATGGAAAGTTCGCTGTTATTAAGATTTATATTTCTGATGACGGAATTACCAAACCCACGGTCGGCAAGCGTATCAATAATCAATAACATCACAATGGCAATCGCGAGTAAATCTAACTCGTTTGCCTGAAGTATTTGTGCCAGAAGTGAAAGTTGTAAAACACCAATGCCGACGATTTTTATGGATGACAAAATTGACCATTTGGCGCTGGCCAAACTTTTTTCTCTTATCGCCATGTTCTGCTCGTTATGGTACATGTACCAATGCAATTAAGGGTTCACCCGGGCGCCTGCCCAGAGTACAGATCACATCAATGCAACGTGTCCTGACGCAGCCCTGAAATGCCTTTCAGAGTTTGCCACGTAAAGATGCATTCAATTAAATGATGTTCTGAATTTAAAGAGATGCCCCTGGCGCGTAAATATTTCATTGTCTCAGCGGTATCTCCTCCTGTTCGGAGGAAATCCGCAAGATCATTATAAAATCCCTTTGAATTATTATATTCCCCGGCCAGTATCCTACTGGCAATCTCAACAAATTCTTTTTCAGACAACAAAGGATAGGTTGAGCGATCCATGTTATTTCCCTGCTGTTGTTATTATCGGGTATTGCTGTGTGTGAATGAGTTATACCGTGTTTTAATTAAATTAACACCATAAGAAAACTCCTATAAATGAACTTCAGAAATAAATGGTTTCAGACTTTGCATCAGAATAGATAAGGGGACGGATGAGCGATTAATAAGTCCTGTTAGACATTTTGATCGGCGATTAAACAAGCCATTTGAATAAGTAAGAAAAAACACCGATAAATCAGAGGGGCTAAGACTTAGGAGGCGTGCTCTCACCAGGAGTTTTCCTGGTGAGAAGACTTTAGCCAGACTGGTGATTAGCACGAAAAGCAACAGGTATTATCGTTAAACAGTTAAACGCTATTGCGTAGACAAAGATGACTTTTTTATTGATTGCTTCCAGCGAAAGTTAAAGCAGTACGATTTTTATAATGCATTGATTCTAATGAGTTAACAGGTGTAGAAGTTGATCCAGGTCGCGTTTTACCCAGTCAACGTCCTGAGCAAATTTTTCATCAGACATAAGGGGTTGGCGATAAACCACCATCACCACTTCGGCTCCCTTTTCGTTAGCAATCACGCGCATCGGCATATAAATCTCCTTACCGCTGCCGGTATCGATCCAATGATCCATGACGCCAAAGAGGTTGTGTGGCGTGAAGCGGATTTTCACTGAACCTTCAGGTCCTTTGGCTTTCCAGTAGTTACCCTCTTGCGTGAGCGTACTGGCACTTAGCCCACTGGCCCATTTGGCAAAGCATTCAGGTTTCCAGATGGTTTCATATAAATCTAACCAGTTGCGGGGAATGGTCAGCGTGACTGTCTGAGATGGCAGCATGGAACCTCCGTTAGGCGAATGAAAGGCAGGGAATCCGTAAGGGTGGCTTCTGGAGATGAATGATGGCCGCCACAGTAAAATGGCGGTCTTAAGGCCGTACCCTACAGAATGATGAGACTGCCTACAGCAAAGAGTACCTTAACTGAAGGGGATTCCGCTGCAAATGGCAGGATAGTGGAAGTGTGCTGCAACAGAGGTTTCCAGTAAAAATCCTGCTATCAGATAAACTTGCCGCGTCCCTGAATATCCTTCGTCTCTGCTGTACCGTCCTGATGGCGTAAAACGAAGCGGTCAGATTGAGCCACTACCGCGCAGCTGTGATTGGGGAAGATGCGTAGCAGAGCCCCAAGCGCCGGAGCATGATCCCCGTATTGCAGAAAGCCATGCTCTTCCGAAAGTTTCAGAATTTCGTATTGGTTGCCCTGCTCATCAACGGCGATACCGAAACCGCTGGCGTTAGTGCCGTGCGGACCCTTATCAGAGCTGAGCATCTTGGAGCCGGCATCAATAATCGCGAAATGCGGATTCACCGCCACTACACGCGTTACCACGCTGAGTGCCAGTGCATCGGGCGTGCACAGCCCCAGGCGCCAGGCGGTAAGATCCAGCAGCGCATAATTTCCAGGACGAATTTCGTCGCTGCCTTCAGCCACGGGCGCGGCCAGGGCTGTAGGCGTGGAGCCAACAGAAATGCGGCAACGCGCAAAGCCTGCAGCGATCAATTGCTGCTGAACCTGGTTCATTAACATGATTTCTTGCTGTGCAACTTCAGCGATAGCCTCGGCATGACCCGCGCCGTAAGCATGGCCGGCGTGCGAAACCAGTCCGGCAAAAGGCAATCCCGCTGCTTTAATCTGCTGCGCCAATGCCACGGCCTCACCGCTGTGCGGATCCACTCCCACGCGGTGCAACCCCACATCGACTTTGATGGCGATAGACAATTCACACGTGGGCTGCTGGCGATGCGCTTGAGCGATTGCCGTGACGCCGAGAGTACAGTCGGCAATACAGGTGACACGCGCCTGATATTGCACGGCGACAGCCAGTAATTCAGTGAGTGTATCGGCGTGAACAACGGGATAAGCCAGCAGCAAATCGCGCTCCCCACCGAGGATAAAGGCAACACCCTCACTGGGTTTTGACACGGTAATACCACGCGCACCTAACTGGCGTTGCTGTTCGGCAATCCAGACACTTTTATGCGTTTTGATATGTGGACGCAGCGTGACACCTGCGGCATCGGCTTTTTGCTGCATGTGTTGCAGATTGCGTTGCAGGCGCGTCGCATCAATTTCGAGGTAAGGCGTCAGTCGGTCAGCGATAAGAGGGCGTAACCAGCCGGCATTGGCATTCTGTTCCATCATGATAGTCCGCAGAGTATTCCAGGTGCGGACTATCATTCATCAATGTGCGGCAGAATGCCAGCCGTCAGCTTATCCCTTCACTGAAGTGCCAGTGTTCTGGAATCCGCCCCCCAGGTCTTCAATTAATACCACTGCCAGATTGATCTGCTGCGCCTGCAATGCCACCAGTTTCTGATCGGACTCGATGAGTTGGTTCTGGATGGTCAGCACATCAAGGTACGGACGCAATCCTGCAGTGTATTCACGGTTTAAATCATCCCATGCGCTATGAATGAGTTGATTCGCGCTCTGCTGCTGCGCCAGCTGATCCTGAATCGACTGCAGTTGGGTAATGGTATCGCTGATATTCCCCAGGGAACCAATCAGCAGCTTGTTGTACTGCGCGACAGCCAGATCATAGTTAGCGTCACTTTCCGCTAAATCGGCGCGGCGCTTGCCGGCATCGAAGATCGGCAGAGACAGACTTGGACCCACGTTAAAGAATCGGCTGGGTGCACCAAAAAATGCATCGCCGAGCAGTGAACGGGTACCGGCTTCCGCCACCAGGTTGATGTTGGGATAGAACTCGGTTTTCGTTGCGGCAATTTGTTTTGATGCTGCTTCTACGCGCCAGCGTGCTGCCACCACATCCGGGCGACGGCCCAATAGCTCCGCTGGAATATTACCCGGCAGCGTGGCGGCAATGGGGACACTCATTTTCGCCGGTTTCAGTTGGTGCCAGTAATCGGGCCCTTTGCCGATCAGCGTGGAGAGTTGAATGCCGGCATCGGTGACATTCTGTCTGGCTTCGGTCAGAGTCGCTTCAGCGGTTTTTTGCTGCGATAGCGCCTGCTTATATTGATAGTCGGACGTCAAACCGGCGCTGACATACTGCTGCTGAATTTTGGCGATGCCACTGGAACGATCGGCATTCTGCTTTGCCAGTTCAGCGTTCGACCAGGCCAGGTTGAGGTTATTCCAGGCGCGCGTCACATTGACGGCGAGCGTCAACTGGCTGGCCTGGCGATCTAACTCACTGGCACGCGCCTGGCCCAGCGCGGCTTCAGCCGTATCTTTCTTGCCGCCCCACAGATCAAAGGTGTAGCTCATGCCGATATTGGCCGTGCGCAGCGTGCTGTAGCTTTTCCCTTGCAGAAGCGGGTCGTCGACTTTTGCCACACGTGAACGCGTGATCCCGGCATTGAGATCCACATCGGGATAGCGTTCAGCATCGGCAGCAATGACCTGCGCATTGGCTTTGTCTGCCTGCGCGTTCACCACCTGCAGGTCCGGGCTTGAAGTCATGGCATCAGCAATGAGCCGATTCAGCTGTGGATCGTTAAATCCCTGCCACCATTCGGTTTTCGGCCAGTTTGCTGCGCTGAAATGCGCGCCGCTAAGGGATGCTTTGGCTTGCAGTGAGTTGGCATCAAGCAGTGAGTTATGAGGATGTAAGCCGTGCGGATTGGCACAACCAGCCAGCAGTGCGCTGGCCACGGCAAGCGCCAGCAGCGCGCGTGGTTTAGTGGTAAATGGCAGGTTCATGTTTTTGGTCAGAATAGAAGAGAGCAGACCATTACATGAGTCTGTGCAATTTTTGACAAACCTGTTTTTCGTTAAGAATGGTTGGTAAATGTGAGCAGTGCAGAAGGGGCAGCAGGCGAAGGCCTGCTGCATCAACAGATTAGACGTAAAGTGACGCTTCACCCGGTGGGCGAGTTTTAAAGCGGCGGTGCAGCCATAAGTACTGCTCAGGTGCGCGCAGGATCTCTTTCTCGATCACTTTATTCATGTAAGCCGCGGCAGCCGCTTCATCTTCATACGGATAGTTTTGCAACTCCGGTTGAATGATGAGCTGATAACCGCTCTTATCGCTGTTGCGGATCAGCACTATCGTTAGCATGGCCGGTTTAGCCAGACGCGATAATACGAAGGTGCCATTGGTGGTAGCCGCTTTTTCGACAGCAAACAGCGGAGCGAACACGCTGCCTTTCGGGCCGTAATCCTGATCTGGCGCGAACCAGACGGCTTCGCCCTGTTTCAATGCCTGCACCATACCGCGCAGATCGCGACGATCAATCATCGCCTTATTCGATCGCATACGACCTTTTGTCTGCGCCCACTCCATTGCCTGATTATTGTGAGGGCGATACATCGCCATCATTGGCTGGCACAGTCCGGTAATGCGGCCACCCAGCTCAAGCGACATGAAATGCACACCAATCGCCATCACGCCGCGATGGTTTTGCTGGGCATTTTGCAGGTTGTGCAGGCCTTCAACCTGGAAATAACGGCGGACGCGCGCATCCGACCAGAACCAGGCAATACCGGTTTCTGCCAGCGCCATACCAAGGGATTCAAAGTTACCGGCGATCAATACCTCTTTATCTTCCTCATTGATATGCGGGAAGCAGAGTTCAATATTGCGGCGGGTAATGCGCTCACGACGCTTCAGAAAGTGACGCGACAGCTTGCCGGCAGAGGCGCCAAGCCGAATTAAAATAGGATAGGGAAGCTGCACCAGCAGCCACAGCACACCCAGCCCAAACCAGGTAAACCAGTAGCGGGGATGCAAAAGTTTAGAATTGAACTGCCCGTTTTTCTTCATAACGCCTTCAGGGAAAGAGTGGGTGTATCGCACAAAGAAGGGTGTCCATGAATTCCTGGCGGTACGGCTGTGTTAATTACGACCAGTAGATTAGCAAATAGTGCCCTCAAAGAAACGTAATCTCTGCAATCTTTAGGATTGAGAGGTTTCATTGAGGAAGCGTATTTTCAACGGAAGATTCATGGAATGAAAATAAATAATTGATGATAAACAACAGCATAATTTCTTACTGTGATAGTCCATAAGGTTGATTCACAGTCATGTTTGGTCAGCCATTGACATGCATCATCATCAAAGCTTTCACAATCTTTACATTGCAAAGTCTGCAAATTGGTCTAGAAGATAAACGAAACTTGCTGGGCATGCTGAGCGGGCAAAAAAGCCCGGATCACCGGGCTTTTTCAACACCAGCCGAATGAGGTGTTATTCGATGTTCTGAATCTGCTCGCGCATCTGCTCAATCAACACCTTCAGCTCGATAGCTGACGCCGTGATATCGGCATTGATCGACTTAGAGGCTAGCGTGTTCGACTCACGATTGAACTCTTGCATCATAAAGTCGAGACGGCGGCCAACCGCTTCTTTCTTCTTCAGGATGTTGTAGGTCTCTTTGACGTGCGCATCCAGACGATCCAGCTCTTCCGCCACATCAATGCGCTGCGCCATCATGACGAGTTCTTGCTCAAGGCGCGTATTTTCCAGCTGTACTTCCGCTTCTTCCAGTTTGCTGATCAGACGTTCACGCTGCCACTTCACCACTTCCGGCATCTGCGTACGCACTTTGCTGACTTCCAGCGACACGCCTTCTAAACGCTGCTCAATCAGGGTCTTGAGCGCAGTGCCTTCGCTTTCACGAGCAATGATAAAGTCATCCAGTGCGCCGTCGAGTGCGGTCAGCAGTTCGGTATTGATAGCATCCAGATCCTGTTCCTGAGCTGACATCACGCCAGGCCAGCGCAGAATATCCAGCGGATTGATCGCGCCTTCGTCGGTCTGCATCTTCACCCAGTTGGCGGATCGCACCAGTTGTTTCGCTAAGGCTTCATTCAGTTGCAGCTCACCTTGTGCACTGGGGTCGGCATCAAAGCGCAGGTTGCACTCGATTTTACCGCGCGTCAGGCGATTACGGATACGCTCGCGAATCACCGGCTCCAGGCTACGAAATTGTTCCGGCAGACGGATGTAGGTTTCCAGATAGCGTTGGTTTACCGAACGGATTTCCCAGGCTGCGCTGCCCCAGTGGCCTTTTGCTTCGCGGCGGGCGTAAGCGGTCATGCTGCGGATCATAAGCTTGTACTCATTTTCAGGAATGTTCATCGCATTATAGTGATGGCAGCCAAACCATGATAGGCATAAGCGCAATGAGCTCACGCCGCGCGCAACTTTCGGTGAAAAGGATGACGTATCCACCTTTCACACCCTATGATGTCCTGTGTGATACCTAAACAGTCTGAGGCTATGATGCTGAATAAATTGGCGATGCCGTTGGCGTTCGTCTTCTTTCTGGCCGGATGCCAGACAACCGCTGCACCTCCTGAACAGATCCCACCGAATACCGCTCCTGTTGCTGTGTGCGGCTCAGGGGACATCATGATGCAAACCACTCTTTGGTTCGGGATGAACAAGCCGAAAGGCGGCGTCATCAGCAGCAGCGAATGGCAGCAATTTGTTGATAATGATGTCACGCCACGATTCAAAGATGGGCTTTCAGTGTATGACGGTAAAGGTCAGTGGCTGGGAGAGGGTGGAAAGCTGGCGCGTGAAAACAGCAAAGCGTTAATGCTGATACATCAGCCGGACCGTGCAAGTTCTGACAGCATCAATGCGCTGCGCGACATTTATAAAAAGCGCTTCGATCAGGAGTCGGTGATGCGTGTCGATTCGCTGGTGTGTGTCGCGTTCTAAAGCAGAACAGGGCCGCTTTGATGGGCTCGGCCCTGTAAAGAGCGGCTAGCTGGCCGCTCCGCTGTGATTAAATGAACAATCCTGCAAACGCGGCTGACAGCAGGCTCACTAGCGTGGAACCATAAACCAGCTTCCAGCCAAAGCGCGATACCACATTGCCCTGGCGCTCATTCAATCCTTTAATCGCTCCCGCCACGATGCCAATTGAGGCAAAGTTAGCAAACGACACTAAAAATACGGACAGAATGCCGAGACCGCGCGGTGACATTTCCGCAGCGACTTTCTTCAGCTCAATCATGGCCACGAATTCATTGGCCACCAGTTTGGTCGCCATGATGCTTGCCGCTTGCAGGGCATCGGCAGAAGGAATGCCAATCAACCACGCAAACGGATAGAAGACATAGCCAAGCAGTTGCTGGAAGCTGTAGCCAAATACCGCGGCAAACAGAGCGTTAATGGCGGCGATCAGGGCGATAAATCCAATCAGCATCGCCAGAATAATCATCGCTACTTTAAAACCTGCCAGGATGTATTCGCCCAGCATCTCAAAGAAGCTCTGGTCTTCGTGCAGCTTATCCAGCGCAATACGTTCTTCATTTTCCGGGCGTGTCGGATTGATGATCGACAGGATAATGAAGGTACTGAACATATTCAGCAGCAGCGCGGCAACCACATATTTCGCATCAATCATCGACATATAAGCACCGACAATCGATAGCGACACCGTCGACATCGCAGTTGCGGCCATGGTGTACATGCGCGGTGCGGAGATATCGCCGAGGATACCTTTATAGGCGATGAAGTTCTCCGATTGACCCAGAATCAGCGTACTCACGGCATTGAATGATTCAAGTTTGCCCATCCCGTTCACCTTCGACAGCAGGGTACCGACCAGACGAATCAACAACGGCAGAATACGCCAGTGCTGCAAGATGCCGATCAGGGCGGAAATGAACACAATCGGACAGAGCACGCCGAGGAAAATAAACGCCAGTCCCTGTTTCGCCATATTGCCGAACACAAAATCGGTACCTTGCGCAGCAAAGGTCAATAAGGTTTCGAAGAAGCCGCCGACAGCGGTCACCACAGACTGGCCGCCCGCAGAATGCAGGAAGAACCAACCCAGTGCCGCTTCAACCACCAGCAATTGAATAATAAAACGTGGGCGAATCAGTTTGCGGTCATGACTGACCAAGAGCGCAAGGGTGAAGATCACCACCAGCGCCAGCAGGAAATGGAGTATTGCTGTCATCATCTGTCTTTTTATGAGAGGAAAGGGCGCATTTAGCCACAGCTGAGGCGAAATTTCATCCGGGAAAAGTGCCGCATGTAGGCAGGACAGCCGCGCACGAAGTCCGTATAATGCGCAGCCAAACCTAAGTAAGCCGGAGAGAACCCATGCGTCCAGCAGGCCGTAACGCATCTGAAGTGCGTCCCGTCACCCTCACTCGTCACTACACCAAACATGCAGAAGGATCCGTGCTGGTTGAGTTCGGTGAAACCAAAGTGCTGTGCACCGCCACCGTTGAAGAGGGTGTGCCACGTTTCCTCAAAGGCAAAGGTCAGGGCTGGGTCACTGCGGAATACGGCATGTTGCCGCGTTCCACCCACAGCCGTATGGCGCGCGAAGCGGCCAAAGGTAAGCAAGGTGGCCGTACGCTGGAGATTCAACGTCTGATTGCTCGCTCGCTGCGTGCCGCAGTGGATTTGGATGCGTTGGGCGAGTTCACCATCACACTGGACTGCGACGTGATTCAGGCCGACGGCGGCACGCGTACTGCATCGATTACCGGTGCATGCGTCGCGTTAGCCGACGCGTTGAATGCGCTGGTTGCGGCGGGCAAGTTAAAAGCCAGCCCGTTAAAAGGCATGGTGGCGGCGATTTCGGTCGGTATCGTTGGCGGTGAAGCGCTGTGCGATCTGGAGTACGTGGAAGATTCTGCGGCTGAAACCGATATGAACGTCGTCATGACTGAAGATGGCCGCATGATTGAAGTGCAGGGCACCGCCGAAGGCGAGCCGTTCAGCCATGAGGAATTACTGCAGCTGCTGGCGCTGGCGCGAGGCGGCATTGAGCAGTTGATTCAGGCGCAAAAAGCAGCGCTAACAAATTGATATAACAGGCGACCATAGAGTCGCCTTTTCTTTATTTGAGGAGTGAGAAATGAAAGCCTGGCAGCGTCAGTTTATTGAATTCGCCCTGAACAAAGGGGTGCTGAAGTTTGGTGAGTTCACCCTGAAATCGGGTCGTAAAAGCCCATACTTCTTTAATGCCGGTTTATTCAATACCGGCCGTGACTTAGCGCTGCTGGGACGTTTCTATGCGCAGGCGCTGGTGGATGGCGGCGTTGATTTTGATCTGCTGTTTGGCCCGGCCTACAAAGGGATTCCGATTGCCACCACCACGGCCGTCGCACTGGCCGATCATCACGACCGCGATGTGCCTTACTGCTTCAATCGTAAAGAAGCCAAAGACCACGGTGAAGGCGGCTTGCTGGTCGGTAGCCCGCTGCAGGGTAAAGTGATGCTGGTGGATGATGTGATCACCGCGGGTACCGCTATTCGTGAATCGATGGACATCATCAGCGCGCACAATGCCACATTGGCGGGCGTCATGATTTCGCTGGACCGCCAGGAGCGCGGCCGTGGTGATATCTCCGCCATTCAGGAAGTGGAACGTGACTATCAGTGCAAAGTCACGGCGATCATTACGCTCGCGGAACTGATTGATTATCTGGAAGAGAAGCCGGAAATGGCAGACCATCTGGCGAAAGTGCGGGCGTATCGTAAAGAGTACGGTATTTAACACCGCGGCTTTATCACGGCCGCCATCGCTGGCGACCGGATGATGGACTAAGGTGTTTTATCGCGCGCCCAATCATGGGCGCGCCTGATGAATCGCTACACTAACTGTGCAGCAATCAGAGGCCAGCGGCTGTCAAAATCAGCTGTTGGACGATAGCGGAATTCAGATCGCACATAGCGGGAAAGCAACCCTTCGCAGAACGCCAGCAACTGGCTCGCCAGCAGCGTTTCATCAGTCTGGAAGCCTTCACCATCACGCATTTTCTTCTCGCGCATCACCTGACGCAGCTGCACCTCAATGCGTTCGAAAAGCTGGTTGATGCGCCCTTGCAGGCGATCCTGTTCAAACATCAGTGCGTGGCCGGTCAAAATGCGCGTCAGCCCCGGATTACGCTCACCAAATCCCAGAATCAGCTGCACGATTAAACGCAGTCGTGCGAGCGTCTCTTTCTCGTCTTTCAGGATTAGATTGATGCGGGTAATCAGACTGTCTTCAATAAACTCGATCAGGCTGTCGAACATACGCGTTTTGCTCGGGAAGTGGCGGTAGAGTGCCGCTTCCGAAACGCCTACATTGGCTGCCAGCTTGGCGGTGGTGATTCGCTGACTGCCATCGCCCGACTCCAGCATTTGCGCTAGCGCCTGCAAAATCTCTTCGCGACGATTCCGTTTCGCGGCTTTTTTTTCTGCCATGACCTTCAAGACCCCTGAAATTCACCAAAAACAGGCAATACTGCCTCGTCAGCTACAAGCAGTTTGGCCCGTAGCGACGAGAGATAAAAAGATGGCTTGCGAAAAGTGTCGCGTGTTACTGACGACCAGAGTGGCCAAAACCGCCGGCGCCGCGATCGCTGGTGTCAAAATCTTCCACCAGGTTGAATTCGGCTTGTACCACCGGAACAAAGACCAGTTGTGCCAAACGGTCGCCAGGCTGCAGCGTAAAGCTATCCTGACCACGGTTCCAGACGGAGACCATCAGTTGGCCCTGATAATCGGAGTCGATTAAGCCCACCAGGTTGCCCAGCACGATCCCATGCTTATGGCCCAGACCTGAGCGGGGCAAAATCACAGCGGCCAGCGCAGGGTCAGCAATGTGAATCGCCAGACCAGTTGGCACCAGCGTGGTCATGCCTGGGGAGATCTCCAGTGCACCATCAAGGCAGGCGCGCAGATCGAGACCCGCAGAACCCGAGGTGGCATAAGTTGGCAGTGGGAATTCGTTACCCACGCGCGCATCCAGAATTTTAACGTCGATTTTTTTCATCATAACGGCTGACAATCTCGTCTATTAATTGTTGGCCAAGGAGCGTCTTATCACTGAGCGGTAAGACTTTCTCTCCTTCCTGCCAAAAAAGGTGAAGAGCATTGGTGTCGCTATTGAATCCCTGTCCTGCCTGCGCCACATCGTTCGCGCAGATCAGGTCCAGATTTTTTCGCACCCGTTTTTGCCGCGCGTATTCTTCCACATTCTGGGTTTCGGCAGCAAATCCCACCACATAAGGGCGATGTTTCTGTAATGCCGCTACGCCTGCGACAATATCCGGGTTCTTCACCAACTGCAGCGTGACGTTATCATCGCCACCCTGTTTTTTGATTTTCTCTGCGGCAATGTTTGCCGCCCGGTAGTCTGCCACGGCAGCGCTGGCAATGAAAATATGTTGTTGGCTGATTTGCGCCATCACCGCCGCTTCCATTTCCAGTGCACTCCCCACATCAACGCGTGTGACGCCAGCGGGCGTAGGCAGTGTGACCGGGCCCGCCACCAGTGTCACCGTTGCGCCACGTTTTGCGGCGGCGGCGGCAATGGCGAATCCCATTTTACCGGAGCTGTGATTGCTAATGTAACGAACCGGGTCCAGCGCCTCCCGGGTTGGGCCGGCGGTGATCATAATGTTGAGATGTTGCAGATCGTTGACGGGCGCGGCCCACTCCAGCGCATGAGCGACAATTGCCAGCGGATCAAGCATGCGGCCGGGGCCCACATCGCCGCAGGCCTGGCTGCCGTTGTCTGGCCCCCAAATCAGAACGCCTCGCTGATTTAGACGCTGAAGATTTTCCTGGGTAATCGGCGCGCGGTACATCTGTTGGTTCATGGCCGGCACGATCGCCAGAGGTGCTGCGCTGGCGAGGCAGGCGGTGGTCACCAAATCGTTAGCCATCCCTGCCGTGATGCGTGCAATCAAATCGGCTGTCGCGGGGGCCAGTACAATCAGATCAGCCCATTTCGCCAGCTCGATATGGCCCATAGCGGCTTCAGCGGCAGGGTCGAGTAAATCATCCAGCACCGGATATCCGGAAACGGCTTGTAAGCTGAGCGGAGTGATAAAGGCTTTCGCTGCATCAGTCATCATGACACGCACCTCTGCGCCACGATCGCGCAGACGACGAACCAACTCGGGTGTTTTATAAGCAGCAATACCGCCGCTGACGCCGAGCAGAATTTTTTTTCCGGCTAATCCCGTCATGTTCTTTGCCTCAACTCAAAACGGATTGCCGCTGTGATGCGGCAGATGCAGGCAACTTTATCACAAAATCCAGCGACCGCCTTTTCACGGCCTGCGCCCTTTGCGAGATGGCTCTGAAATCGCGACCGGCTTGCTGGTATGCCTCCTGACAAATACGCACAATTGCCTTGCCCCAGGAAGGAGAATGTCATGACGGAACTGGCCCCACGAGAAAAACTGGCCATCACAGGCGCAGAATCATTGAGCGATGCAGAACTGTTAGCGATTTTTTTGCGCACCGGCAGCCACGGTATTCCGGTGATGGCGCTGGCGCGACAAATGCTTAACGAGTTTGGCTCGCTATATCGCATCATGACCGCAAATGAAACAGAACTGAGCGTGATTAAAGGCGTAGGCACGGCCAAAATTACCCAACTACATGCAGTGGCTGAACTGGGGCGACGTTTTTTCGCCAGTCAGCTGGCGCGAGAAAATGTGATGGAGAATCCACAGGTGACAAGGCATTACTTGCAAAGCGTGCTGGCGCATCAGGAGCGAGAGGTTTTTATGGCGCTATTCCTGGATAATCAGCATCGGGTTTTGCAGGCGCAAAAGATGTTTACCGGCAGTATTGCCAGTGTCGAAGTGCATCCACGTGAAATTGTGCGCGAAGCGTTAAAACTCAACGCGGCCGCCGTGATTTTGGCGCATAATCATCCTTCCGGCATAGCCGAGCCCAGTCGCGCCGATCGTGATATTACCGGTAAAGTCGGGCAGGCTTGCGCGCTGCTGAATATTCGCTTACTTGATCATTTGGTGATCGGTCACGGCGAGTTTACCTCCTTCGCTGAGCGCGGTTGGCTGTAAAATAACCATCCGATTGCGCAGAAATGATGCATTTTCGCGCGATCCATCGGGATCTTTATTTGTTCGGGACTTGAGCACTTGGGCTGAGCGGCGTATACTACGCCACCTTTGAGAATCTCGGGTTTGGCGTTTGGGCCAGCTTAGCGGGTTCACATGGAACTCGCTTGGGCGGGCTAAGGCCTGACGAGGCGGCCAAAACCTAGTTTTTAAAGCTCGAGCTGATTTGATTTTTGGAGAATAGAAATGTCACGAGTCTGCCAGGTAACTGGAAAGCGTCCGGTAACGGGTAACAACCGTTCCCACGCAATGAACGCGACGAAACGCCGTTTCCTGCCGAACCTGCACTCTCACCGTTTCTGGGTTGAGAGCGAAAAGCGCTTCGTTACTCTGCGTGTATCTGCTAAAGGTATGCGTGTTATTGATAAAAAGGGCATTGATACGGTTCTGACCGAAATCCGCGCCCGTGGTGAGAAGTACTAAGTACTAAGGAATTGAATCATGGCTAAAGGTATTCGTGAGAAGATCAAGCTGGTTTCCTCTGCTGGTACAGGTCACTTCTATACCACCACGAAGAACAAACGTACTAAACCAGAGAAACTGGAACTGAAAAAGTTCGATCCGGTTGTACGTCAGCACGTGATCTACAAAGAAGCCAAAATTAAGTAATTTTGGTGTTCTTGCGAAAAACCCGGCTTCGGCCGGGTTTTTTGTTTCTGCGATTTGTTGAGGAGATGACATGCCTGAATTACCAGAGGTAGAAACCAGCCGACGTGGTATTGAGCCACATATGGTGGGCGCAACGATTTTGCATGCGATTGTGCGTAATTCACGCCTGCGCTGGCCGGTCTCGCACGAAATTCATGCGCTGAGCGACCAACCAGTGTTGAGCGTGCAACGGCGCGCAAAATACCTGCTGCTGGAACTGCCACACGGCTGGATTATCATTCATCTCGGCATGTCTGGCAGCCTTCGAGTCCTTCCCGGTGAGCAACCCGCCGCAAAACACGATCACGTCGATTTGGTGATGAGCAACGGCAAGGTGCTACGTTATACCGATCCACGCCGCTTTGGTGCGTGGTTGTGGACCCCTGATCTGGAAGGCAGCAGTGTACTGGCACATCTCGGTCCTGAGCCGCTCAGCAGCGAATTCGATGGTGCTTATCTGTTTGAGAAGTCGCGCGGCAAACGCACGGTCATTAAACAGTGGCTGATGGATAACAAAGTGGTGGTTGGCGTGGGCAACATTTATGCCAGTGAATCACTGTTTACCGCCGGGATCTTACCCGATCGTTCGGCGATGAGTTTGAGTCGTGATGAAGCGGAGTTGATGGTGGCGACAATCAAGGCCGTCTTGCTGCGTTCGATTGAGCAGGGCGGTACCACGCTACGTGATTTCCTGCAAACCGATGGAAAGCCTGGCTACTTTGCCCAGGAATTGCAGGTGTACGGTCGGGCGGGCGAACCCTGCCGAGCCTGCGGTACGCCGATCGTCAGCGGTAAACATGGCCAGCGCAGCACCTTTTGGTGCCCACGCTGTCAGCATTAATCAGGGCAGCGCCAGCTTGGCCAGCAGTGCCTGATGCACCACGGCAGGCAGAAATGCCTGCACATCACCTTTATGACGCGCCACTTCCTTCACCAGCGACGATGATACAAACGAGAACCCTTCGGAAGGCATCAGAAACACGCTTTCCAGCGTAGGCAACAGGTGACGATTCATCTGCGCCAGTTGCAGTTCATATTCGAAATCTGACACCGCACGCAATCCCCGCACCAGCACATTGGCATTTTGCGCTTTGGCGAAGTTCGCCATCAGATCGCTAAAGCCCAGCACCTCAACATTGGCGATGTGCTGAGTAGCCTGCCGTGCCAAATCCACGCGCTCATCGAGTGTAAACAGCGGCTTTTTGCTGGGGCTGGCGGCAATAGCAACCACGATGCGATCAAACATCTGCGCCGCGCGCGTCACAATATCCACATGGCCCAACGTGATGGGATCAAACGTGCCGGGATAAATCGCTTTGGTGCTCATACGCGACCTTGTGTTGAGGTGTGATGCAGCGCCCAGAGCGCTGAGTATTTGTTAAAGGTGTATTGCGCGTTGACGACGGCCAGAATCCAGCCCTGCTTGCCGTCGAGGAATCCGGCACGCAGCAGCAACGTCTTAAAGAATGCGCCCAACGTGTGGCTGAAAATCGAGAAGATGCCACAACGCTTGCCTCGCTGAAAACGTTCTTGCGCCCAGGCTTCGGCATAATTCATCTGTTTGCGTTGGAAAGCGATCAAATCGCGGCAGGTGAGATGCTGGAGATCGCCTGGTAACGTCACCACCGATGCGCCCAGGGTTTCCAGCGACTCGTGCACCAGATTGTCATTGTAATTGAGTACGCGAGGATAGAGGCGCATCACGCGATCCGGATACCAGCCACTATGGCGCATAAAGCGGCCAAGAAACAAATTGCTGCGTCCCAGGCTATAAACGGTAGCGGAGGGTGGTTGCTCAAGTACGTTTTCAATCGCGCGGCGTAACTCGGGTGTGACACGTTCATCGGCATCCAGCATTAGAATCATATCGCCGCTTGCATGAGCTTGTGCACGCTGGCGCTGCTTGCCAAAGCCCGCCCAGCCTTCAGCCTGATGAACCTGCGCGCCGTGCGCGCGGGCCACTGCTACGGTGTTATCCTGGCTGCCTGAATCCAGCAGTACAATCTCATCTGCCCAGCTCACTGAGGCCAGCGCCTCCGGCAGCAATTCAGCTTCGTTTTTGGCGATCATCACCACGGAAAGACGTTGGCGTTGTGGCATGCGTTAATGAGCTCGTGGCGGCAAATGTGGTTCGAGTAACTGTAGCAGACGCTGCAATGCGCCCTGATTTTGATGCAGCACTTCGACAGCGTGGCGACCGTAATAACGGCGGTAATCATCATCCTGCAGCAGGTTGGCCACCTGTTTCTCCAGCGAAACCACGTCGGTGATGGTGATCAGGCCTTCTGCCTGCTGCAATTTGGCGCAGATATCTTTGAAGTTCCAGATATGCGGACCCATAAGCACCGGAATGGCATGGGCGGCCGGTTCCAGCGGATTATGACCGCCGCGTTCTACCAGACTGCCACCAACAAAGGCGATATCGGCGATGCCGTACAGCAGCATTAATTCACCCATGGTGTCGCCAATCACAACCTGCGTTGCGCCAGACGGAATTTCACCGCTGCTGCGCAGAGTGAAACTGAAACCGCGCTTTTGCGTCAGTTCACAGGCATCTTTAAAACGTTCAGGATGGCGTGGCACCAGAATTAGCAACAGATCAGGGAACTGCTGCAGCAGACGACGATGCGCATCGAGGATGATGGTCTCTTCGCCTTCGTGCGTGCTGGTGGCGATCCACACCGGGCGGCGCGATGCCCATTGACGGCGCAAGGTGACCGCACGGGCCGCCAATTCCGGCGTTACAGAGATATCAAATTTCAGGCTACCGGTGACGGCGAGATGCGTTCGTTTAAGGCCGAGGCTGAGGAATCGCTCAGCATCCTCGTTGTTCTGCGCTGCTATCAGCGTAATGCGCTGCAGCAAATCACGCATAAAGCCACCGAGTTTTTTATAGCCTTTGGCCGAACGCTCTGACAGACGGGCATTGGCAATGACCAGCGGAATTTGGCGCTGATGCAGAATACGGATGATGTTCGGCCACAACTCGGTCTCCATGATGATCACCAGACGAGGATCAACGGTATCAAGGAAACGGTTAATCGAACCGGGCAAATCATAGGGCAGATAGACATGATGCACATCTTTACCAAACGCGGACTGAGCGCGTTCGGAACCGGTTGGCGTCATGGTAGTCACGGTGATCGGCAGAGTAGGATAGCGATGGCGCAATGCGCGTACCAGCGGCACGGCGGCCAGTGTTTCACCCACAGAAACCGAATGCAGCACAATGCCGTGCGGTTCAACTTTGCCCACACAGTAGCCGTAGCGTTCCGCCCAGCGTTTACGATAGGCCGGTGCTTTTCGACCGCGCAGCCACAGGCGCAGCCAGATCAGTGGCTGTATTAAATAGAGCAGGGCTGTGTATAGAGTTGTCATAGTTATCGTTACGACAGATTCGCGTCAAAAAACACATGAAAGGCGGCATGTTATCAGAAACTGACCGCCTGCTCATACCACTTCGTCAGCTGGTCTTCAGCACCTGCTGATAGAGTGAAGTCAGGGACTGCGCCAGTCGCTGCGGACCAAAAGGTTCGATTCTGCGGCGTGCGGCTTCACCCATCACAGAATTCTGCGAAAGTGCAGGTGTGGCGACAATGGCGTCATTTAATGCCTTGATATCCAATGCATCACAAACGAAGCCTTCCTGGCCGGCTTGAATAAATTCTGCGCCGCCACAGCCGGTGCTGGTAATCACGGCCAAACCGCAGGCCATCGCTTCAAGCACCACATTCGGAAAAGGATCATAAAGCGTGGGCAACAGTAAGGCGTCAGCGGCGTGATAATAGGGCTCCACATCCTGCTGCACGCCAACAAAGCGCAAGCGATCAAGGCAATTAAGCTGGTTAGCCAGCTGCTGATAGCGTGAAAGTTGTTTGTCCTGGCCAACCACAACCAGATAGCGATCGCTGTGGGCGAGTGCTTCAATGGCGGCTTTCAAGCCTTTGCGCTCAAAGCCTGAACCCACGTAGATCATCACCGTGGCATCCTGTGGCAGCGTCAATTGCTGGCGTATGGCGTAGCGCTGAGCTTCAGTTGCTGGCTGGAAACGTTGGCTATCGATGGCGTTGTGAATGACATGGATTTTGCTGGCATCTAGCGTGAAATGACGCAAAATATCTTGCTTCACCATCTCAGAGTTACAGATTACTGCTTTTAAAGATGCTGCATTGAACATCTCTGCTTCAGCCTGCAAAACATAGCGATGATAAGGACTCAGGCTGGCGCTCAAACGCTGCCAGGGTGAGACGATACGCGCACGTTGTTCCAGCCACACGCGATGGACGCCATCACCGGCGCGAAAAATATCGCAGCCCGCAATGCGTTCGTGGCTCTGCACGATATCGAACTTTTCACGTTCCCAGCATGCCCGTGCCGCGCGGGCAAAACCGCGTTCGCGCGATACGCGTCCAAATTTGGCGGGATTGCAGATGTGCAAATGCCAGGCCGGATTGGGTGTGCCCTGCCAGCTACGTGTGATGATATTCAGATCGAGCTGTTCGCTGTCCAGTGCTTCCAGCGCCCGCGAGATGAAACGCTCGGCCCCGCCATCCGGACGATATTTCTGCCGGACAATCGCCAGGCGTAACTTAGTCATGCAAAAAACTCCTGGCGGCGGCCACCACATCATCCACCGGAATGGCTGAGAGATAGCGCTGTTCTGTTTTGGTATCGATGTCGTCTGGCGAAGGCAGCGGTGCATAATCACCGGCCCAGATCACGCGATTGTTTTCACCCCACGGACGCCAGTGTTGCAGTTTGGTGGGGCCAAACAGCGCAAGACAGGGCGTATCGAGTGCGGCGGCCATGTGCATGGGGGCAGAATCCACACCGATAAACAGTTGTGCGGCATCAATCAATGCCGCCAGTTGCGGCAATGAAAACTGCCCAGCAAGTGAAACCACATTCTGGCTGTGGCACAGCGACTGAATGTGGGCAATCATCGCTTGCTCTTTCTGGTCTGGGGCAGCGGTAAGAACAAGGGTATGGCCGTCAGCCGCGAGCGTATCAATCAGCTGCGCGACCTTTTCATCTTCCCAGCATTTAAATACCCAACGCGATGTCGGCTGTAACACGATAAACGGCCCGCTGACCTTTTGCTGAGCCAATGCATCCTGCACTTTCTGTTTATCTGCCGCACTAAAGTGCATTGAGGCTTTTGCACCTTCCGCGCTGATACCTAGCGGCTCAAGCGCCGCCATATTCTGCTCGACGGTATGCAATTGATTATGTGTTTTTGTCGAAACCAGATAGTTATGGCACCAACGCCACAGGGCGTGATCACGTTTGGCGTAGGCAAACCCAATACGCACCGGAGCGGCTGAAAAACGCGTGATAATCGCGCTACGCCACTGGTCGGCGAGGTTAATCACCAGGTCATAATGGCAGGCTCGTACAGCTGAAAGTAGAGCCATCTCGTGGCGGAACTTCTGCCAGCCGCCCTCTTTTTTCCAGTTGCGGTCAATGATGTGCAACTGGCGAATCGCGGGGTGCGCTTCCAGCATCGGCCGCGTCTCTTTGTACAACAGGACGTCGATGTTGGCCTGGGGATAGCGTTGGCGGAGCGCATTGATAACGGGCGTGGTCAGCAGCATATCGCCGTGATGGCGTAGCTTGATCAGCAGAATGTTTTTCGGTGCAAATTGGACTGGAATCGGGCTTGCCATACTCAAATGATCTCAAATTTCAGTGAGCTGATTGTAGGGCAAACCCCTATAGGGCGAAAGCCAGCCGCGACGCTTATTTGTTACGCCAGCGATAAATGCGACTCAGCCATAACAGCAGTTGATACCACTGCCGCGCGCCGCGTGCATTACGCAGCATCCGTTTATGGGTTTGCGTGGCAAACAGATCCGCAATCATCGCCTGCCGTGCGCTCTCTTCCGGTTCACGGCGAATGGAATGGCAGACGCTGAGCGCTTCACGCGTAATTTGATAATGGAATGCGGGATAGATTTTAACTTTATCGCGATAGCGTGCATTGATCTCTTCCAGCATCTGCGCGATTTTCAGGTAATGGCGTTGATACTCGACATTTCGTTGACCGGTGCGTTTGCGGTTGCTAATGGAGGCATCGTGCAGGTAGTAGCGGTAGAGCATTTGATCGGTGTAGCGCACGCGTTTGGCGTTGAACATGAACTCTGTGGTCCAGGGAATATCCTGATGATGCAATCCCGGTTCGAAAGTGAGATTGTTTTGTTCAATCAGTTCACGGCGATAAATACCTAGCCATACAACATGCATATATCGATGGGTTTGCAGTGCGGTGTTCAGCCATTCTGGGCCGCTTAATACATCGGTGCTGGATAAGCGATCCAGGGGAATCAACGGTTTGGTCGTCTGGCTGGCTTTGAAAAACCATTCCGCGTTGCACTGCGCGGCATCGAGATCGTCTCGCTCGGCCATCTCAACCAGTGTTTGATACATGGTTGGGCTCATGGTGTCGTCTGCATCCGGGAATGTGACGTACTTGCCTTTTGCAACGGCTAATCCGGCATTGCGTGCCCGTGAGACGCCACCATTAGCCTGGTGAACAACCCGCATCTGAGAATATTGATGCGCATAAGCCTCAGCCCGTTCGCCTGAACCATCGGTGGAACCATCATCGACAATGATGATCTCGAGATCTGTCAGCGACTGCGCCAGTAGAGACTGCATAAACGTCTCGAACATCGCGCCAGCGTTGAACATGGGTGTAATGATGGAAAGTGCGGGATTATCAAGCGACATTGTTATTTATGGTTTTATGAATTATTTACGATTTTCTAACGTTAATTATTGCTAAGAAATTCAGAACTTTTTGGACATTAATGGTCAAAAGTAGTTAGCTCGCTAGCATTTTTGCGCTTTTAGGAACGGTTCTGGCCGGAATGTTTGGCATCAATCCTTTTTACCCTGGGCATCAGTATGAAAAACATCCTTGTTATCCGACGCGATAACATTGGCGATATGGTGTGTACCACTCCACTGCTGGAAGGTTTGAAACGCACTTTTCCTGACGCAAGAATCACCCTACTGGTTAATAAGATTGCTCAGGATGTGGTGAGCCATAATCCTCACGTTGACCGTCTGTATGTCTACAAAAAAGCCAAACATCGCGGTAAGAACGAAACCACACTCGGTGTTTACTGGCAGCGCGTAAAAATCATGTTGGCACTGCGTAAAACGCGTTTTGATGCCACGATTTTGGCCAATCCTGTGCCGTGCAAATACAGCTTACGGTTGGCGAAAATGGCAGGCGCACACAATATTATTGGTGCAGCTTTGCCCGATGTTCAGCTGGATCATCCGTTCCGTAAAAGCGATTTTCAGGGCAGCCATCAGGTCGAACATACCTTTTCTTACCTCTCGGCGTTGACTGACAGCCTGCCTGAAGTGCCCTCCGTGAATCTTTATCTCGCAGATGCAGAACGTGAAGCCGCGAAAGCGCGGGTTGCACAAAGCTTCGCCTCACCAGGCAGGGTATATGGTGTGCACATCAGCAGCCGCAGCCCAAAGCGTCGCTGGCCGATAGCCAGTTATGCGGCTTTTATCAATAAGCTGTTGGAAGATGAGCAGGCGCGCGTGCTGGTGTTTTGGTCGCCTCAAGGCACGTTGGATGCCCATGACAAAGGCGATGCGGCACGTGCTGATGAGTTGATGCAGTTGGTCAATTCACCGCGCGTAGCGCGCTATCCCACCGCATCAGTGCGCGAAGTCATCGCAGGTTTTGATAGCTGCGAACAAATTTTGTGTAGCGATGGGGGGCAGATGCATCTTGCCGCCGGGCTGCATAAAAAGCAGGTTGTGTTCTTTGGCGATACCAATGCGACGTTGTGGCATCCATGGTCGGGTGAGTACCAGATTATGCAGACCGATTCCGGTGAATGCACTGATATCGCACTGGAAACGGTCTGGCAGGCGTGGGAAAAACTTAACGTGCAGGCTGCTGTAGCCTAAAACTGTCGTGGTATTCAGACAGGGTCTGACCAACAAAACGGGGCGCTAACCAACTAAAGAGCGCCTCTAAATCCGCATATAATTGTTCGATATCGCGTTCGTTTTTAAACGTTGGGCTGCCGTCTGGCATGAACTCAGAGCTGTGCAGCATAAATTCCGTGTAATTATTGCCTTCTGCCAGCGACATTTCGACCACACGTTGCATATCCGCAAGATTACCGCCGGACGGGCGCAGCCAATGTACGGCGGGGCTTTTTTGCTTGCCGCGAAGTCGATACAGACTTTGTTTGAAGGCATTCATCAAAGGCGAGTATTTGTATTGAATACTCATAGGGATTTCGAGCAGTGAAGAGTTGCCGCTGCGTGAGATATCCTGCGGATCGATGAAATAAGGTTTGAACGGAAAATCTGTATAGTTAGTGCCGCCTTTACCCTGTGGCGCGCCGCGTGTGTAGGACCAGTTCACGCGCGGGGTAACGGAACAATCCACCTGATAGCCTAATTCGGTGAGAATGGCGGCATAACGTTCATCAAATGCCCAGCGCCCCGCACGATGGCTCAGCATTTTGGTCTGGAACTTTTCTTCCAACAGATCAGTCATATAAACGACTTTATCGCGCAGCACGGTATCCGGGTATTCGACCAGGAAAGGCTGCCAACGCCAGTCATCATCGGTGAGTGGAGCTTCTGGCGGACTGTTCCATGCATGCAGATGCATGCCAATCTCACCTTGTTTGCGTGCGATGACATCTTTACCGAATTCCACGAAAGCGGAATCCATCGCCATTTCATAGTTGGTCAGCCAGGTGGGTTTAAAACCATAACGCTCGCACAGGTCCTGAAAACGTGGCAGATAGCCGGTATTTTCGGTGGTGATTGAACGGTGATTGCGCCAAAGGTTGTCGCCTTCAGTGTCAATGGTAATAAGGAACGCGTGCCGGGTCATGTTCGCCGCCTGAAGCCAATAAAATCGCAATGTTACGCTGAGCCATTCAGTGACGCAAAACTATTTGCCCGGGCAGGAAACAGGCGAAAAGCACGAAGGATCTGCGCTACTATCCTGGCCAGGACTGCAGGCAATCACATGTTATTTCATTCAGACAGGTAGAATATTTTGTCAAAACGCATACTCATGGTGATAGATGGATTGCCGGGCGGCGGCGCTGAAAAAGTGGTTCTGACGCTGGTCACCGGTATGCTGGCACAGGGGCACCGTGTATCACTGTTTTCCCTGCGAAAAGTGTGCGAATACCCCTTGCCGCAGGGAGTGGATTATCAGGTCATTCTGGACACCAATCGTCGACCCTGGCGCAAACTCACTGAGCTGAGTCGTCGAGCCCGTTTGCTGGACGCAGCAGTACAACAGGCGGAGAAAACGGCAGGTGAATTTGATCTTGTGGTATCTCATCTGCACAAAACCGACCGTATTGTGCGTCGAAGTCGCGCGCTGGATGCGAAGAAAACCTGGTTCTGCCTGCATGGCGTGTTTTCAGCCTCCTACCTTGGACATCGCACCGGATTATCACGCTGGTTAAAGGCGCGTAAAATCCAGCAGGTTTATCAGGGGCGTAACGTGGTCGGCGTTTCACCCGCCGTGCTGGAGGATTTGAAAGAGGCCTTTGCTGTGAAGCTCACAGGCGAAGCGGTAATTGGCAATCCGTTCGATATTGCACTGATTCGGCAGTTGGCAGCAGAGCCCGCAGAAGTGCCTGAGTCTGGTTTTCTGGTGCATGTCGGGCGCTTCCACGAAACTAAACGGCATGACCGACTGTTAAAGGCTTACGCATTAAGCAATATTCAGTTGCCGTTGGTGTTATTGGGGCAGGGATCGGCACAGCGTAAAGCCGCTTTAGAAGCCCTGTCACAATCGCTAGGAATTGCCGATCGTGTTATTTTCCAGGGCTTTACACAAAACCCTTATGCATGGATCAGCCGGGCGACAATGTTGATCGTCAGTTCGGATAGCGAGGGTTTTGGTAATGTGCTGATCGAAGCCGTATTGTGTGGCACACCCGTCGTCAGTACGCGTTGTCCGGGTGGCCCGATGTGGCTGTTGCAGGGTGATTTAGCGCGCGGCCTGGCGGATCTCAACCCTGAATCGCTGGCAGCAGCAATGTGTGACATTTATCAGCACCCGCCGTTGTTAGCAGCGGATGCCTTTGCCGAATTTGATACGGCGGCAATCTGTCAGCAATATCTGGCGCTGATTAAGTGAATCCATGGGAGGCCCAAAAGCCTCCCTGTGAATCCTTAATCCCAGCTCAATACCACTTTTCCTGAACGGCCGGATCGCATCTCGTCAAATCCCTGCTGGAATTCATCGATGTGGTAGCGATGTGTGATGATGGGCGTTAAGTCGAGGCCGGATTGAATCAACGCTGCCATTTTGTACCAGGTTTCAAACATCTCACGGCCATAGATGCCTTTGATGAACAGTCCTTTGAAGATCACCAGATTCCAATCGATCGCCATCTCGCCCGGCGGAATGCCCAGTAGAGCGATTCGCCCACCATGGTTCATCACCTCCAGCAGGGTGCGAAACGCGGGAGGCGCGCCAGACATCTCCAGCCCGACATCGAAACCTTCGGTCATACCCAGCTCAGCCATCACATCGCGCAGATTTTCCTGCGCCACATTGACGGCGCGTGTCACGCCCATCTGGCGTGCCAGACCGAGGCGATATTCATTGATATCGGTGATGACTACATTGCGTGCGCCTACATGTTTGCACACCGCTGCAGCCATAATACCAATGGGGCCAGCGCCAGAGATCAGCACATCCTCGCCGACCAGATCAAACGAGAGCGCGGTATGCACGGCGTTGCCAAAGGGATCGAAAATCGCTGCCAGCTCGTCAGAGATATTGTCGGGAATCTTGAAAGCGTTAAATGCAGGGATGACCAGGTACTCAGCAAAACAGCCCTGACGATTGACGCCGACACCCACGGTATTGCGGCACAAGTGAGTGCGGCCGGCGCGGCAATTTCGGCAGTGACCGCAGGTGATATGACCTTCGCCGGACACACGATCGCCAAGGGCAAAGCCTCTTACCTCTTCGCCCATACCGACGACTTCGCCGACATATTCATGGCCAGTGATCATTGGAACGGGAATGGTTTTACGCGACCAATCATCCCAGTTGTAAATGTGAACATCGGTGCCGCAAATTGCGGTTTTACGAATTTTAATCAGCAGGTCGTTGTGACCAGGTTCCGGAATCGGTGCATCCTTCACCATCCAGATACCTTCTTCGGCTTTGAGTTTGGCCAATGCTTTCATCGTTCTGCTCCTGCGATCACGCCCAACTGTCGGCCAATGCGAGTGAAGGCGGCAACGGCATGTTCCAGTTGTGCCTGCGTATGACCTGCAGATATCTGAGTGCGGATGCGTGCCTGACCTTGCGGCACCACCGGATAAAAGAAGCCTGTGACGTAGATGCCCTCTTTTTGCAGCAGGCTGGCAAACTGCTGAGCCACTTTTGCATCGCCAAGCATCACCGGAATGATGGCGTGGTCAGCACCCGCCAGCGTAAAGCCGGCTGCGGTCATCTTCTCGCGGAAGAATCGGGCGTTATCCCAAATGCGCTGGCGTAACCCATCGCCTTCACTGAGCAGGTCTAACACCCGCAGCGAGGCGGCGACGATAGCAGGTGCGAGGGAATTGGAAAATAGGTAAGGGCGTGAACGCTGGCGTAGCCATTCAACCACCTCTTTTTTCGCAGCTACATAGCCACCAGAAGCACCACCTAGCGCTTTGCCTAATGTGCCAGTCAGGATATCTACGCGATCCATTACGCCGCAGTATTCATGGGTGCCACGCCCAGTTGCACCGACAAAGCCGACCGCATGGGAATCATCAACCATCACCAATGCGTCAAATTCGTCGGCCAAATCGCAAATGCCTTGCAGATTGGCAATCACGCCATCCATCGAGAACACACCGTCTGTGGCGATCAGAATATGGCGAGCACCTTTATCACGCGCTTCCTCTAACCGAGCACGTAACTCAGACATATCGTTGTTGGCATACCGATAGCGCTGGGCTTTACACAGGCGTACGCCATCGATAATTGAGGCATGATTGAGTGCATCAGAGATGATGGCATCTTCCGCACTGAGCAGCGTTTCAAACAGACCGCCATTGGCATCGAAGCAAGAGGAAAACAGGATGGCATCTTCCATGCCGAGAAAGGCCGCCAGCTTTTGTTCCAACTGCTGATGGATATCTTGTGTGCCGCAGATAAAGCGCACGGATGCCATGCCGAAGCCGTGGGAATCCATGCCTTCTTTGGCGGCCTGAATAAGCGCGGGGTGATTCGCCAGACCGAGATAGTTGTTGGCGCAGAAGTTAATCACCGAAGGACTATTAGCGACATTGATCTCAGCCTGCTGCGCCGACGTGATGGTACGTTCTTGTTTGAACAATCCATCGCTACGTGTTGTCTCAAGCTGTTGAAGGATTTGCGAATAAAACTGACTGGACATGATTCTGCTCCTCAGATAGCAAAATTTTGGCACATATTACTGATCAAGACGCATCGTGCCGACATTTCCGCCAGAGAAATCTTCGTTTTGCAGCATAGTTCACGCGATGGATGCAAATTGTGCAGCGGTTACGGAGTCATCTGGCTGCCTGCCGCGGGCTGAAATGTTATGATGTTAGGTATTCGTGCGTGAAACCTCCTGTTTCACCCCAACTGTTTAAAGGCAAAGCATATGATTATCGTAACCGGTGGCGCTGGCATGATTGGCAGCAACATTGTTAAAGCGCTGAACGATCGCGGTCTTACCGATATTCTGGTGGTGGATAATCTGAAAGATGGCACCAAATTCGTGAACCTCGCAGATCTTGATATCGCGGATTACATGGACAAAGAAGAGTTCCTCTCTTACATCATGTCCGGCGAAGATCTGGGTCCAATCGAAGCGGTGTTCCACGAAGGTGCCTGCTCGGCGACCACAGAGTGGGATGGCAAGTACATGATGGATAACAACTATCAGTACTCGAAAGACTTGCTGCATTTCTGCCTGGAACGCGAAATTCCTTTCCTTTACGCCTCTTCAGCGGCCACTTACGGTGGCCGCAATGAAAACTTCATTGAAGAGCGCCAGTACGAGCAGCCGCTGAACGTCTATGGCTACTCAAAAATGCTCTTCGACCACTACGTGCGTCAGATTCTGCCGGAAGCCGATTCTCCAGTATGTGGCTTCCGCTATTTCAACGTTTACGGCCCACGCGAAGGTCACAAAGGCGGTATGGCGAGTGTGGCTTTCCACCTCAATACTCAGATCAGCAATGGTGAAAATCCAAAGCTGTTTGAAGGCAGCGACGACTTCCGCCGCGATTTCATCCATGTTGACGATGTTGTTGCGGTAAACCTGTGGTGCTGGGAAAACGGTGTATCTGGCATCTACAACTGTGGTACTGGCCGTGCGGAGTCCTTCCAGGAAGTCGCCGATGCAGTACTGAAGTTCCATCAGCAAGGCCAGATTGAATACATCCCGTTCCCTGAGAAACTGAAAGGCCGCTATCAGGCATTCACTCAGGCGGACCTGACCAATCTGCGCGCAGCGGGTTATGACAAGCCATTTAAAACCGTTGCTCAGGGCGTGGGTGAATACATGACCTGGCTCAATCGTAAAGCATAAGGAAACCGGCACCAGCGATGAAAATTCTGGTCATTGGCCCTTCCTGGGTCGGCGATATGATGATGTCGCAAAGTCTCTATCGCACGCTCAAGGCTGAGCACCCGGATGCGGTCATTGATGTGATGGCGCCGGCCTGGTGCCGGCCACTGCTGTCACGGATGCCGGAAGTCAATCAGGCGCTGGCGATGCCATTGGGCCATGGCGCTTTGGCACTGGGTGAAAGGCGGCGTTTGGGCAAATCCCTTCAGGTCAGAAATTATGACCGTGCTTATGTGCTGCCAAATTCGTTCAAATCAGCGCTGGTGCCGTTCTTTGCAGGTATTAAGCGCCGTGTCGGCTGGCGTGGTGAGATGCGCTATGGCGTGTTGAACGATGTGCGTGTGCTGGATAAAGCCGCGTTTCCGCTGATGGTGGAGCGCTATGTTGCACTGGGCTACGACAAACCCATCGCCTCCGCACAACAGTTGCCGCAGCCCTTACTGTGGCCGCAGTTGCGTGTCGATGAAGACGAGAAGCGCATGACGGCGGCGCAGTTTGCTCTGTCGGCCGATCGTCCAGTGATTGGGTTCTGCCCTGGCGCTGAATTTGGACCAGCCAAGCGCTGGCCGCACTACCACTACGCGGCACTTGCTGACCAACTGATTGGCGAAGGCTACCAGGTGGTGTTGTTCGGTTCAGCAAAAGATCGCGAAACCGGTGACACTATTGTTCAGACGTTATCGGAATCAGCACGAGCGCACTGCAAGAATCTGGCGGGCGATACGCAATTAGAGCAGGCGGTTATTTTGATCGCACATTGCGCGGCCGTTGTCAGTAATGACTCCGGGTTGATGCATATTGCCGCCGCACTGAACCGCCCGTTAGTCGCCTTGTATGGCCCGAGTAGCCCGGATTTCACGCCGCCGCTGTCTCATCAGGCACGTGTTATTCGTTTGATCTCCGGCTATCACAAAATACGTAAAGGTGATGCCGAAGAGGGTTATCACCAGAGTCTCATAGATATTCAGCCTGCTCGGGTTCATCAGGAACTGAGTGCGCTGCTGCATCCGGTGCAGGAGTAGCCATGCACGTTTTGATTGTAAAAACCTCCTCCATGGGGGACGTGCTGCACACGTTACCGGCGCTCACTGATGCGATGCAGGCCATTCCTGGCATCCGTTTTGACTGGGTCGTCGAAGAAAATTTTGCACAGATCCCCAGCTGGCATCCGGCAGTAGATAAAGTGCTGCCTGTGGCGATTCGTCGCTGGCGTAAACATTGGTTTGGTAGCCAGCAACGTGAAGAGCGCGTTCTGTTTAAGCGAGACCTGCAATCGCGCCAGTATGATGTGGTGATTGATGCCCAGGGGTTGATCAAAAGCGCCGCGCTGGTGACGCGCCTGGCTAAAGGCGTAAAGCATGGACAAGACAGCCGCAGTGCGCGGGAACCCTTCGCCAGCTGGTGGTATGATAAACGCCATGAAATTAATAAACAGCAGCATGCGGTAGAACGCACGCGCGAACTGTTTGCTAAAAGTCTGGGTTATGAGAAACCGGATACTCAGGGGGATTATGCGATTGCAGGCCATTTCCTCTCTGCGCTGCCCAGCGATGCGCATCAATATCTGGTGTTTTTGCATGCCACTACCCGTGATAACAAGCATTGGCCTGAATCACACTGGCGCGAACTGATTGAATTGGTGCAGCCTACCGGCCTGCGGGTGAAACTGCCGTGGGGTGCTGAACATGAGCATCAACGTGCATTAAGAATGGCGGAAGGTTTTGACCATGTTGAGGTGCTGCCAAAATTAGCGCTGGAGCAAGTGGCACAGCAGTTGGCGGGGGCACGCGCTGTCGTTTCGGTCGACACGGGTTTGAGTCACCTGACCGCCGCGCTGGACCGCCCGAATATTACGCTGTTTGGTCCAACTGATCCGGGGCTGATTGGGGGGTATGGGAAGAATCAGCATGAGCTACGCGGTGCAGGTGGCAGAATGCAGGCTATATCCGCCGTGAGCGTAATGGAAAAATTGCGGGAATTGCTTTGAATGGGATCAATATTTAAACAAATCTATCGTTATACCCATGAACGAGCTTATCGGCACAATGAAAATTTTTGGCCTCATATCAGAATTCAACGTGGAGCAGAAGACCATATTGAACGGCTAGTCTGGCGAAAAAATGAAATAAAAATTGAAGCATTAGATTCATTACGTAAAACCGTTACCAATGATATGACGATACTGGCAACTGGCCCTTCAGTGAATGATCTTGATTTTAAATTACTTTCAGAAACGACATTTATTGGTGTTAATGGCGCTTATCACCTACGAGATAAAGTCGTATTTTCATATTATGTTATTGTCGATCGCGGTTTTGTTGAGAATCGTTTTGATATTGTCGGAAAAGTACTGGGCGACCCTGAGTTGACGCTCTTTACAACAGTTCATTGCCTCAATGATATGTTGAATTGCATTGGAGTCGATAAGATAAAGTGTCGTTTGGCTATTATTGAAGATCTGAGTTATAAGATATTTCGAAAATCAGTAGTACCTGCTGAGTATGCTTTGAATTTCAATGATAATAAAGGATTATCAGTCTATCCAACTGATCCATTATCAGGTTTTTCATGGGATATCCGACAAGGTATTTTTGATGCGGGTACAGTGGCCTATTGGGCGTTGCAAATAGCCGTATGGCTCAGTTCAAATCGTATACTGTTAGCAGGGGTTGATATGAATAATTTTTCATCCCCACGGTTTTATGAAAATGAAAATAATAAGCAGAAAAGCTTTTTAGGGGAAAACTTTACTCAAGTGATAAAGCCCGCATTCTTGAATGCCAGCATCGAGCTTAATCATGCAGGGATAAAGGTTTACAATTTGTCTATGAATAGTGGACTGACAGAGGAAATTTTCGAGAAGGCGACGCCAGATGTCATTTTTAAAAAAAACTGAAAGTTTATAATTTATTGCATCTATTTCTTTTATGGCATTTTTATTTTTTATGACCATATTTACAGGTGTTGGAAAAGTAAATAATTTATTTCATCTGTCGATTACAACGATGATGATATTTTTGTTTTTCCAGCGAAAAAAGCTTAGTCTTCCCGAGCCATATCCCTGGAGGTCAATAGGCGTTATTGCACTATTCCTCATTTATTACAGTATTACGAACTTATGGACAAGTGTTCCAGAGAATATAATTTCAACTCTGAAGCATACCGTTTATCTTCTTTTTTTCGTTTGTATGTTTGATTACTGTATTAAGCGTTATGGTTTGCTGAAGGTTTATGGATGCATTTTTTCCGGGTGTTTTATTGTCCTTGTTTTGACATTTATGTTGGTAGACAAGAGCACGCTACTGACTAATAGACTTGAAAACGGTTTTTTTGCCGCGCCAAAAAATGTCATTGATCTCGGTGGATATTTTGCTCTTGGTATTTTAAGTGCACTGATTATTGCCCGTGAGTCAGGCCGACACTGGATTTACATACCTGCATCGTTGCTCTTTATTGGCTTGATCTTGACGCAAAGTCGAGGTCCGTTATTGGCTTTAATGGTTTCTTTAGCTGTTTTACTTGCTAAATATAAACATGTTCACCTTAAACATGTTTTGTATATCATGATTTCAATCGCTACTATTTTATTATTCTTCTACTTTACCGATTATGGCAGTGATTTTTATGCGCGCATTGTTTCCTCTTATGCGCAGAGTTTTATCAGATTTGGAATCTGGAATCATGCCATTTCAGATGCAATGATTCATCCCTATTTCGGTTGGGGGTTTGATAAGCAGCTGACATTTGTAAACAGTATTGGCCAACATGTTATAACCACACACAGTATTTATGTATCGGCTTTCTTAAAAGGCGGTGTGGTGGGTGTGCTATTTATGGCATCACTCATCCTGGTTGGCTTGTATCATGCGTATAGAAAGTATCATCAAGGCATGGGGTTAGAAGCCTCAATTTATCTCTTCTCTTTGATGTTTTTTGTTACTCAGGGGATGTTTGTGATTGGTGGACCAGGAGAAACATGGGTATTATTCTGGTTGCCATTAGCGATAGTTTTGTCATCCCGTAAGGCCTAGATAAAAACCACTACCAGATCGCTTGCTATCTGGTAGTGTAATTTTAGACTGAAATATTTTTCATCATCACGTTATAAACTTGATCAACGCTTATTTTTCTTAATGGGTAATGTGGATCATCATTAGATTCAGGTTCAATTCTGATAGTCTGATGAATGTGTAAATCCTGATAAGGTCCTGTATGTCTGGGATTAGCACTGACATAAAGACTCACTGTCGGCGTTTCTGCCGTGATAGCAATATGTAGTGGTCCAGTGTCACCTGTGATCAACACATCAAGGTTTTTAATTATCTGTAAGAGTTCAGGTAGGCGAGTCTTACCAATATAAGAGTGAACCCTTGAATGGTATTTATTTTTTAATAAATCAAAGAATGATTTTTCAATGTTTTTATCCTGGGTGGCACCAGTCAATACTATTTTTGCATCTTTGTTATTTTCTAAAATACGCTCTGCTAGTTCAGAAAAATGTTCAACTGGCCAGCAACGGTTTTTCCCGGACGCCCCCATTTGAAAGCCAATTACAGGTCGATAGTTTTCACGTTCTACAGAGTGAATTGCAATGGGAAATTGCATTCTGATATCTGTTGTATTGCATCCAAGAATACTAATCAGGTCGAGTTTACGCTGAATAATATGAACATCTGTTGCCGATGAATAATGATCTATCCAGTGATTAAAGACAGTATTGTCACTTCTGAAATTATCTCTAATAATATATTTTGAGCCAGACAGGCGTGCACAGAGAATGTCATAGCCCAATGTTGAATGCAGTAGCACCGTCATATCAGGTTTGAATTTTCTCATTCTCCTGATTACGCGATGGGAATGAACTATTTTATTATCCCAGATGACTATTTCATCAAACCATTGACTTTTTTCAACGAGATCACGGTTTTTATCACTGGATACCAGCATGAGCCTGGCCTCTGGATAGCGATGCTTTATGGCTTTGATCGCAGGAGTATTAAAAAGGAGATCTCCTAATGCGGTCGTTGAGAAAATAACAATGCGCTTAAACTCATGATTTGAGCTTAGCGGTGTCTTGTTTTTGTCAATCTGGCTCAGTCTGGCATGTAAACTGAGTACGTTATTGATTACGTTTATTTTCCAAAGCTTTTTCATTATTCCAATTCACCCTAAGAACCTGGCAAATTTGACATCAGTCGCGGGAATTAATTTCGTAATGATAAAGAAAAAAACGCTAGCCCCGAATGGGGCTAACGCTAATTTTCAAAAACGTTGATGATTGCGTTAAAAAAGTAAACCTAACTGATTGATTAACTTACTACCTGCCACATTTTCAATCACTATTTCAACGGCTCGACTTTGCGGCACTGGCGGCAGTGGTTTACTGACCTTACACACGCCTGGAGCACGGAATTTCGGTCCCGGCGATTTATCGGTTGTCTGCGGTGTTTTACCCTGATGCAGAGGCTCATTCAGCAACTGACTCGGGCGTACCAACGTAATATCGGGTGGCAGTGATGGCAGCATCTGTTGCAGCACACGAACGGTGGTAGGATGCGGATGACCAATCGCAATGGCATAGCCATCGCGCTGTGCCAGTTTTACGGCACGGGTAAACTGTTCGCGAATCAATGCCTCATTCTGACTATCGTCAAGGAATACCCGGCGTTTCAGCACCTTAACATGCGTACCTTGTGCCGCTGGAATAGACTGGCTATTGCCAATCGTCATGCTATCGAGAAAGTAGTAATTGTACTGATTTAGCACCTGCATCACTTTCTGCATGCCGGGCAGGCTGGAGGTCATTTTGCTGCCCATATGGTTGTTCAGCCCCACAGCGAAGGGCACTTTACCCGAGGCATCCCGAACAATGCGTGCGATCTCTTCGCTGCTCATCTCTGGGGTTAAGGTATCTTTTTCCAGCGGCTGCTTACTGAGCGGTGCCATTGGCAAGTGAATCAACACCTCATGACCACCCTGATGTGCTTTTGTCGCCATCTCACGAGCATGAGGTGCATTCGGCAGTACAGCGACCGAAATCGCAGCGGGCATTTGCAGCACTTTATTCTCTTCAACCGGACGATAACCGAAGTCATCAATCACAATTGAGAGTTTACCTGCCTGAGCTGATAGTGTGAAAAACAGTGCGCAGAACGCAATTGAGAGCTTTTGAGGCTGAAACAACACTTATCTTCCTAACCACGGTAGTGGATTGACGGCCTGTCCCTGACGTCGGATTTCAAAGTAGAGCGAAGGCGTGCCGCGGCCGCCACTGGTACCCACAAGGGCGATAGGCTGTCCTGCCTTCACCTGAGTACCCACGCTCACCAGCGCACTTTGGTTGTAGCCATAAAGACTCATGTCGCCTTTACCATGTTCCAATACCACGACCAGACCGTAGCCTTGCAGCCAGTCGGCCATCAGTACGCGTCCATCGGCGATGGCTTTCACTTCGGTGCCTTCTGGTGCATCAATCACCAGACCTTTCCAGCGCAGTTCACCCTGCATGGATTCACCGAAGCGGTGTTCAATACGTCCATTCACGGGCCACACCGCCTGCCCACCAGGCTTACCGAGGCCACCGGTGCGTGCCATCAACTCACGTTCGCTTTGTGTGGGCTGATAACTTGATCCCTTGGCTTTTGCCTGTGCCTGACGCTGGCGTACTTTTTCTGCCTCGCGTGCTTCACGTTCGGCACGCTCGCGCGCTTCGCGTTCGGCTTTGGCAATTTTATCCTGCAGACGGCTTTCGTTTTCTCGCATCTCAACCAAATCGGCCTGATCTTTTTCCAGCGAGCTTTCCAGTACCGTCAGGGTTTTCTTACGTGCCGCACTGGCAGTTTCCAATTTGGCCTGCTGCGACTGCTGTTGGGCTAACAGGGATTTTTGTTGTTCCTGCTTACCTTGCAATGCCTGACGCTGCTCGGCCAACTGTTGCTGAGTTTGTTTGAGATCGTCGATGTTTTTCTGGCGTGCAGCATTAAGGTAGCCGAAATAGGCAAGAATGCGTTCACTGCGCTGTGCTTCTTCACCGCCCAGCAGCAGCTGTAACCCATTGTGCTGGCCTTGTCGGAAAGCCGCATCCAATTGCTGAGCCAGCAGTTTTTCCTGCTGAGCCTGCTGTTTTTCCAGACGAGAAATGGAGGTGGTAATTTGCGTGATTTCGCCGTCAAGCGCGGTCAAACTATTGCGCGTTTCCCGAAGCTGCCGGCTGGCTTGCGCAATCACTTTTTCCTGACTTTGCAGTTGATCGAGAAGTTTGCTGCGCTGTAATTTCTGCGCTTTAACGCTTTTCTCTTTGTCAGCAATATCCTGCTGAATGGACTTGAGCTGGGTTTTACTGTCATCCGCACTGTGCGCGTAAACGGGCAATAACAGTGCGCCCGCGCAGAGCAAGCTCAGGGAGATTTCGGACCAGCGAAATAACAACGGATGCGCTGGGCCGTTGTGACAGGTCCTTGTGTGTGTAACGGTCGCTTTTCCCTTCATAGTCGATAATTATTCCACGATGAACAGCCGCTTACCAGTTATCCCGGGCGGGTTTTGCTTTACGAAAGATGTCGGTGCCGAGCTTAGCGGCATAAACCTTGACTCAATTTTGCGATTAGAACACTTTTTTTGGAAAATGACGCACAAATCGTAACTCTGCCCGCTTCGCGACTGTACATGCTAAGTGGCGCAGGTATACTCAGAACCCTTGTTTTAGCTTATTAGCCCGGTCTGGAGTCGTTACCCCTCATGCAAGAAATTATGCAGTTTGCAAGCAATCACACCATCCTTAGTCTGGCATGGGTTGTTTTACTCGTTCTGGTGATTGTGACCACCGTTAAAGGAATGTTCTCTAAGGTAAAAACCATCAGCCGTGGTGAAGCAACCCACCTGATCAACAAAGAGGATGCGGTGGTTGTAGACGTGCGTTCGCGCGATGATTATCGCAAAGGGCACATTTCAGGTGCGGTGAATATTGCAGCGGCTGACATCAAAAAAGGGAGCTTTGCCGAACTGGAAAAGCACAAGTCCCAGCCCATAATTGTGGTATGTGCCACTGGTCAGAGCGCGAGTGAGTCAGCCGCTAAATTGAGCGCTGAAGGTTTTGAAAAAGTCTCCGTGCTGAAAGATGGCGTGAGCGGCTGGAGTGGTGAGAATCTGCCGCTGGTACGCGGTAAATAATTCCCAGAGGTAACCGCATGGCTAATGTTGAGATTTACACCAAAGTCACATGCCCTTATTGCCACCGGGCAAAAGCATTGTTGGATCAGAAAGGCGTTTCGTTCCAGGAGATTCCTATTGATGGGAACGCGGCGAAGCGTGAAGAGATGATTCAGCGAAGCGGGCGTACGACAGTTCCACAGATTTTTATTGATGCGCAGCACATTGGTGGCTGTGACGATCTTTACGCGCTGGATGGGCGTCAGGGACTGGATCCCTTACTCCAGGCATAATTTTTCGGTCAGACAATTTAACTCACAGGATTTAGTAACATGTCAGAACATAGCACAAACGAAATGCAGTTCCAGATTCAACGTGTTTATACCAAAGACGTTTCTTACGAAGCGCCAAACGCGCCTCAGGTTTTCCAGAAAGAGTGGGAACCGGAAGTGAAACTGGATCTGGACACCGCTTCATCTCAGCTGGCTGATGAAGTCTATGAAGTTGTTCTGCGCGTTACCGTGACAGCAACCGTTGGCGAAGACACCGCATTCCTGTGCGAAGTTCAGCAGGCAGGTATCTTCACTATCGGCGGTATCGAAGGCACTCAGATGGCTCATTGCCTCGGTGCATACTGCCCGAACATTCTGTTCCCGTATGCACGTGAATGCATCACCAGCCTTGTGTCTCGTGGTACTTTCCCGCAGCTCAATCTGGCGCCAGTTAACTTTGATGCCCTGTTCATGAACTATCTGCAGCAGCAAGGTGAAGGCGAAGCGCCACGTCAGGATGCCTGATGACTACACTCAACGCTTCGATTAGCGTCATCGGTGCCGGCTCGTACGGCACCGCTTTGGCCATTACGCTGGCCCGTAACGGCCATCCGGTTCTGCTCTGGGGCCACAATCCGCAAAGCGTGGCGCAGCTCCAGGCTGACCGATGTAATGCCGCTTTCCTGCCTGATGTACCTTTCCCTGACAATCTTGTTCCCGAAGCCGATTTGGCAACGGTGGTGAATGCCAGCCGCGATCTATTGGTGGTTGTGCCTAGCCACGTATTTGGCGACGTTCTCACCCAGTTGAAGCCGCATCTCCGTGCAGACTCACGTATTGTCTGGGCAACCAAAGGTCTCGAAAAAGAGACTGGCCGTCTTTTGCAGGATGTTGCGCGTGAAATCCTTGGCGATCAAATACCGCTGGCCGTGGTTTCCGGCCCAACTTTCGCGAAAGAACTTGCAGCGGGCATGCCTACAGCGATAGCGCTGGCGGCCACTGATGCGCAGTTCGCTGAAGATCTGCAGCAAAAACTGCACTGCGGTAAAAGTTTCCGCGTTTATAACAATCCGGACTTCATCGGCGTGCAATTGGGTGGCGCGGTGAAAAACGTGATTGCGATTGGTGCCGGCATTTCCGATGGAATTGGTTTTGGTGCTAACGCACGAACCGCGCTGATTACCCGTGGGCTGACGGAGATGAGTCGCCTTGGCGCCGCTCTTGGAGCCGATCCCACCACCTTTATGGGCATGGCGGGGCTGGGCGATTTAGTGCTGACCTGTACCGATAATCAATCCCGCAATCGTCGTTTTGGCATGATGCTGGGACAAGGCGAGAGCGTTGATGAGGCGCAGCGCATTATCGGACAAGTTGTAGAAGGGTACCGAAACACCAAAGAAGTCAAAGCATTGGCGGCGAGAATGGGTGTTGAAATGCCGATAACCGAGCAGATTTATCAGGTACTGTATTGCGAAAAATCGGCGCGAGAGGCAGCATTGAGTTTACTTGGCCGTGCAAGGAAGGACGAAAACAGCCAAAGCTGAAGCAGGACGCTCAGCTAAATCACCTGCAGCGCCTCTCAGGCGCTTTTTTTATCGGGAGCACAGAGCAATGTCGTCAGAAGAGTTAGAACTGGTCTGGAACAACATCAAAGCTGAAGCCAGAGCGCTGGCTGATTGTGAACCCATGCTGGCCAGCTTTTATCACGCGACTTTGCTCAAGCACGAAAATCTTGGCAGCGCACTAAGCTACATGCTGGCGAACAAACTTGCCAACCCGATCATGCCAGCCATTGCGGTACGCGAAATCGTTGAGGAAGCGTATCGCGAAGATCCAGAGATGATTGTCTCTGCAGCTTACGATATTCAAGCCGTGCGCCAGCGCGATCCTGCCGTTGATAAGTATTCAACGCCATTGCTGTATCTGAAAGGCTTCCATGCATTACAGGCTTATCGCATCGGCCACTGGCTCTGGAAAGAGGGCCGCCGCGCGTTAGCCGTCTATTTGCAGAACGAAATCTCCGTCTCCTTTGCAGTGGATATCCACCCGGCAGCCCGTATTGGTCGCGGCATCATGCTCGATCATGCTACCGGTATCGTGATTGGTGAAACCGCCGTAGTGGAAAATGACGTGTCGATTTTGCAGTCGGTCACGCTAGGCGGTACCGGAAAAACCAGCGGCGATCGCCATCCGAAAATCCGTGAAGGTGTGATGATTGGCGCAGGTGCCAAGATTCTCGGTAACATTGAAGTGGGGCGCGGCGCGAAAATTGGTGCAGGTTCGGTGGTACTACAACCAGTGCCGCCGCATACCACGGCAGCCGGTGTGCCTGCGCGTATCGTTGGCAAACCCACCAGTGATAAACCTTCGATGGATATGGACCAACTCTTCAACGGCGCGGGCTTCGAGTACGGCGACGGAATTTAGCTCTTGATCAGTGCGCCAGCATAATCAAGCTGGCGCCACGCTTCATACACCACCACTGATACCGCATTCGACAGATTCATACTGCGACTTTCAGCCATCATTGGGATGCGGATCTTCTGCTCTGCTGGCAGCGCGTTCAGTATCTCTGCCGGCAAACCACGGCTCTCAGGTCCAAACAATAAATAATCCCCTTTCTGATAGCTCACAGCGCTGTGGGCAGGTGTGCCTTTGGTGGTGAGTGCAAACAGACGCTGTGGTGCTTCAGACTCGATAAACGCAGTGTAATTGGCGTGTTTTTTGAGTGAGGTGTATTCGTGATAATCGAGCCCGGCGCGGCGCAGACGCTTGTCATCCCAGGCAAAGCCCAGTGGCTCAATAAGATGCAATTGGAAGCCTGTATTGGCACACAAGCGGATGATATTGCCCGTATTTGGCGGAATTTCTGGTTCAAATAAAACGATGTTCAGCATAAGGCCCCCGGAAACGAGGGCCGAAGCATAGCAAATTATTGACGAGCGGAGTACAGCGGCAACCAGAGTGTAAGGCGCAGCCCCCCTAATGGGCTGTCATCGGCTTTCACCCAACCGCGATGCTGTTGCACGGCTGTTTCCACAATCGCCAGTCCGAGACCGGTGCCACCAGATTCACGGTCGCGTGCTTCATCAGTGCGATAGAAGGGGCGGAAAATCTGCTCGCGATCTTCAGCGCTGACGCCTGGGCCATCGTCATCAACGTGAACGGTAATACCCTGAATATCCACCGAGAAACTCACGCTGATATGCGTGTGGGAATAACGCAGCGCATTACGCACGATGTTTTCCAGTGCGCTCTCCAGGGCATGCGGGTTGCCGTACAGTGGCCACGGACCAGGCGGATACGGCACATCCATGGTTTTACCCATCTGCTCGGCTTCAAATTTGGCATCTTCCAGTACACCGTTCCACAGCTGGTTCGCCTTCATCGCTTCACTGACTAAGGCATTTTTATGCTGAGTGCGTGAGAGCACCAGCAAATCGTTAATCATGCCATCAAGCCGCTGGGCTTCCGTTTCGATACGCTGAAGTTCTTTACCTTCACCATTTCGACGGCGCAGTAGGGCGGTAGCCAACTGCAAACGTGTCAGTGGCGTGCGTAATTCATGACTGATATCGGATAACAAACGCTGCTGTGCGGTCATCATGCGTTCAAGTGCGCTCACCATTTGGTTGAAACTTGAACCTGCTGCCAGGAATTCCTGTGGACCGGATTCCAGTTCAGGATGCTGGCGTAAGTTTCCGCTCGCCACTTCATCGGCAGCATGTTTCAGTTTGCGCGCTGGACGCGCCAGGCTCCACGCCAGCCATAACAGCAGTGGCGAGCTAATCAGCATGGTGACAATCAGCAGCAATAACGGACGGTCAAACAGTAGATTGACGAAGTCCAGTTGAGAACTGGTGGCGGGTCGGATCAGGTAGAGCTGATAGTTATCTTCACCATCCTGCACGGCGAACGGGCCCACCATCTCCACACGACCATACTTTTTCTTCTGCGGATGATCGGCATTATCAGACTGGCCGATAAAGTTACGAATCACCTGCATTTCATTATGCTGCGCTCCGATCACCCGGCCTTCGCTGGTCACCAATAACAAGCGTTGGCCGGGTGGGGCCCATTTGTCGATGGCGCGAAAGAGCCTGCGCCACCACATCAGGTCGTTAGGGGGATCTTGCGATAACTCAGCTTCAACATGCTGTTCAATCATGGTGCCCTGTCGTTGCTCACTTTCCAGCAGTGCAGTCATCTGGCGTGAGTCGAGTTTGGGCACCATCAAAACCAGCATCAACACCAGCGCCAGGGTGAGCCAGAAAATGGCGAAGATGCGGGTGGTCAAACTTCCAATCATGATGCCGAAACCATCAGATAGCCGCGTCCGCGTAGCGTTTTAAACCACGGATGACCATCACGACGTTCCGGCAATTTACGACGCAGGTTTGAAATGTGCATATCAATCGCGCGGTCAAACGGCGTCAGGCGTTTACCCAGCACTTCCTGACTGAGGTGCTCACGCGACACGACCTGACCTAAGTGCTGTGCCAGCAAATAGAGCAGAGTGAATTCCGTGCCCGTCAGATCCAGCGTTTCACTATCGAAGCTGGCTTCCTGGCGGCCTGGGTTGAGGCGCAGGCAATCCACTTCCAGCGTGGGTGAACTATTATCATGCTGCTGTTGTTGTTCGCTCCAGTTTGAACGGCGCAAAATAGCCCGAATACGCGCCACCAGTTCACGGTCATTAAACGGTTTTGGTAGATAGTCATCCGCGCCCAGCTCAAGGCCAAGAACACGATCCAACTCACTACCACGAGCGGTCAGCATAATGACCGGAGTTTGGTGCTGTTGTCGTAATTCTTTCAACGTATCAATACCGTTCTTCTTCGGCATCATGACGTCGAGTAATAACAAGTCAACGCTGTTATCCAGCAGGTTAAGCGCCTGCTCACCATCGCTGGCGACAATCACCTCAAAACCTTCCATCTCAAGCAGTTCTTTAAGCAGCGAAGTTAATTCGCGGTCGTCATCAACCAACAGGATTTTATTCATTTTTTGTTGCCCTCCGCAGGCAAAATACCGTGTTCCTTGACTTGCAATCCAACGCTTTACGTAGTTTTACACCCCCTGACGGATGTTTGCAGCTATCGCCGTACACTAGCTCTCGTTGAATCGCAAAACGGAACGAACTGGGAGTAAACGATGCGCTACTTAACCGCCGTCGTCATTGCCTCAGCGATGGTTCTCAGTCACGCCAGCGCAGAAGCAGCAGACACGACGACGATTGACGAGATGCATCATAACGGCGGATTGACGACAGGCAGTATGACGCAAAATCCGCAAAGCCACATGTTCGATGGCATTGAGCTGACTGAACAACAGCGGCAACAGATGCGAGACCTGATGCAGCAAGCACGACATGAGCGCCCGGTTATGAGCGTTCAGGATATTGAAACTATGCATGACCTTGTCATTGCAGACAAATTTAACGAATCGGCTATCCGACAGCAGGCAGAGAAACAAGCCCGCGCGCAGATAGAACTGCAAGTTGAGATGGCTCGGGTTCGCAACCAGATGTATCACCTGCTAACGCCTGCACAGCAAGCGACATTGCAGAAGAATTATGAGCGGCGACTTAACGATATGCGTCAGCTCTCAGGATTGCAGCCATCATCACCGCTGCATGCAGTGAGTAGTACCAGCAGTAACCAGTAACATAGTATCCCTGTTTTCCTTGCCATAGACACCATCCCTGTCTTCCCCCGCATGATGCGGGGGTTTTTTTTATCTGCACAATCCTGTGCTGCATCATCACCTTAATATTCAATTCACGCAGCTTACGCTTGCCGATGATAAACTTGAGCCATTATGTGACTAAAGGCGTTGCGCTGAGCAGACGCTTCTATGAGGCATGGCATGGATCCCTCCTACGCGAAACTCGTCAACCGCGCGGCGCTGGCGGCAACGACGCTGGCGACATTACTGTTGATCGTGAAAATTTTTGCCTGGTGGTTGACCGGCTCAGTCAGCATGTTGGCCGCCCTGGTCGATTCACTGGTGGATATCGCTGCATCGCTCACCAATTTACTGGTGGTGCGCTATTCACTCCAGCCTGCAGACGCTGATCACACCTTCGGCCACGGTAAAGCGGAGTCGCTTGCCGCACTGGCACAAAGCATGTTTATTTCCGGCTCGGCACTGTTTTTATTTCTCACGGGTATTCAGCATCTGGCCTCACCCAATATATTACGTGCGCCGCTGGTCGGTATCGTCGTCACTGTGGTCGCCCTTTTGTCCACCCTGTTACTGGTGACTTTCCAGCGCTGGGTGGTGCGTCGGACACGCAGCCAGGCGATACGTGCGGATATGCTGCACTATCAATCTGACGTGGTGATGAACGGCGCGATCCTGGTGGCTTTGGTGTTAAGCAGCTATGGTTTTGTCCGGGCAGATGCGCTCTTTGCGCTGGGGATTGGGGGGTACATCCTCTATAACGCTTTGCGCATGGGTTATGAAGCGGTGCAATCTTTGCTGGACCGCGCATTGCCGGAAGAAGAGAAGCAGGCGATTATCGATTTGGTTAGCGACTGGCCAGGTGTGCGCGGTGCCCATGCACTGCGTACGCGTCAATCCGGGCCAACCCGTTTTATCCAGCTTCATCTGGAAATGGATGACCACCTGCCGCTGGTGCAGGCGCATCAGGTAGCGGATCAGATCGAGCAAGCACTCCGGCTTAAGTTTCCCGGTTCGGATGTTATCATCCATCAGGATCCCTGTTCGGTGGTGCCTGAAAATCAGCAAGGCTTTTTCCAGTTTTAGCGTTTAAATATCATGGCGTTGCGTTATAAAAATGACGTAACGCTAACAACTCTGTAAAAAAATAGCGAAAACTTGTCTGACCTGAATCAATTCAGCATCAAGCCTTTGATATACTATCTGCAACTATTAAGCCGCACGATCGTGAGCGGGTTTACACCGGTCGGCAGGCAGGAATAATCCTTAGTTTTGAACAATCCAGAGGTTGTCATGATCAAAAAAATCGGAGTACTGACCAGCGGCGGTGACGCCCCAGGCATGAACGCAGCCATCCGCGGAGTTGTCCGTTCCGCGCTGAGTGAAGGCCTTGAAGTTTTTGGTATCTACGACGGCTATCTGGGATTGTATGAAGACCGTATGATCAACCTCGACCGTTACAGCGTGTCCGACATGATCAACCGTGGCGGCACTTTCCTCGGTTCTGCGCGCTTCCCGGATTTCCGTAATGAGGAAGTTCGTCAGGTTGCCATTGAGAACATGAAGAAGCGCGGCATTGACGCGCTGGTGGTCATCGGCGGTGACGGTTCCTACATGGGTGCCAAACGTCTGACGGAAATGGGTTTCCCGTGCATTGGTCTGCCAGGCACCATCGATAATGACGTTGCCGGTACCGATTACACCATCGGTTACTTCACGGCGCTGGAAACCGTTGTTGAAGCGATTGACCGTCTGCGCGACACCTCCTCTTCGCATCAGCGCATTTCCATCGTGGAAGTGATGGGTCGTTACTGCGGCGATCTGACTCTGGCTGCTTCCATCGCCGGTGGTTGTGAATTTATCGTGCTGCCGGAAATTCCTTATACCCGTGAAGAACTGGTCGAAGAGATCAAAGCGGGTATCGCCAAAGGTAAAAAACATGCCATTGTGGCCATTACCGAACACATCTGTGATATCGACGATTTGGCGCATTACATCGAAGCAGAAACCAAACGCGAAACACGTGCAACTGTGCTTGGGCATATTCAGCGTGGCGGTGCGCCATGTGCTTACGACCGTATCCTGGCGTCACGTATGGGTGCTTACTCCATCGAACTGCTGTTGCAGGGCTACGGCGGACGTTGTGTCGGTATTCAGAATGAGAAGATGGTGCATCACGACATCATTGACGCGATTGAAAACATGAAGCGCCCATTCAAGCGCGACTGGCTGGATACGGCGAAAAAACTCTACTAATCAAACTAAATCAGGGCGCGGCCTCCACCGTGCCTTTTTTTATTCCCCCTTATATTCCCTCTGGTTATAACCACTTATTTTTAATTCTTTAATCATTGAATTGGTTTATGTCAGTCTTGTTCTATAACGACCTCGGGAGAGCAAGCAATGAACAAGTGGAGTATTGGTGTCACCCTGTTACTGGCTTCCACCAGTGTTTTGGCAAAGGATATCCAGCTGTTAAACGTTTCTTACGATCCAACGCGTGAGCTGTATGAACAGTACAACAAAGCGTTTAGCGCACACTATAAGCAGGAAACGGGCGACAATGTGGTGATCCGTCAGTCTCATGGCGGCTCAGGGAAACAGGCAACCTCTGTGATCAACGGCATTCGTGCTGATGTCGTAACCCTGGCGCTGCAGTCTGACGTTGATGCTATTGCCGACCGTGGTCGTATCGATAAAAACTGGATCAAACGTCTGCCAGACAACTCCGCCCCTTATACTTCCACCATCGTGTTCCTGGTCCGTAAGGGCAACCCGAAGGGCATTCATGACTGGAACGATTTAATTAAACCTGGCGTATCGGTGATCACCCCGAACCCGAAAACTTCAGGTGGCGCACGCTGGAACTATTTGGCCGCGTGGGGCTGGGCGCTGGATCAAAACAACGGTGACCAGACCAAAGCACTGGCGTATGTGAAGGCGCTGTTCAAGAACGTAGAAGTGCAGGACTCCGGTGCACGTGGCGCCACCAACACCTTCGTTGAACGTGGCATAGGCGATGTGCTGATTGCCTGGGAAAACGAAGCGTATCTGGCGGTGAACAAGCTGGGTAAAGACAAGTTCGAAATCGTCACGCCAAGCGAATCGATCCTGGCAGAACCAACCGTTTCGGTGGTCGATAAGGTGGTGGATGAGCAGGGCACGCGTAAAGTGGCCGAAGATTACCTGAAGTATCTCTACTCACCAGAAGGCCAGACCATCGCAGCGGAAAACTTTTATCGTCCACGCGATCCTGAAGTCGCGAAAAAGTTTGCCAGCACCTTTGCGCCGGTGAAACTGTTCACTATCGACAGCAAGTTCGGTGGCTGGACGCAAGCGCAGAAAGCGCACTTCGCCGATGGTGGTAGTTACGATCAGGTCATGAAACCGTAATCGTCATCACATCAAACTGAAACGGTCAGCCTGATGCTGACCGTTTTGCATTACACAGCAGTAAAAGTCCGTGACATTGCCCAGACGGCAGGCGAGGATGCTGGCAGGTGATGAACAGAGGAATTCGGCCATGCAGGGAAGTCGTCGCACCCTGAAGTTGCTAACCGTTTTACTGCTGGTGCTGATTGTCGGACTGATCGTCAGCGCCTTCCATTTCCAGAAAAACTCCAATGCCCTCTGGCAGATCATCAGTGAAAAGTGCGTGCCCAATCTAGCGAAAGGTGGCAATCCCTCCCCTTGTCAGCAAGTGAATACGGCACAGGGTTATGTCACGCTGAAAGACCTCAACGGTCCACTGCAGTATTTACTGATGCCGATTGAAAAAATCACTGGCATGGAAAGCCCGATTATTCTCGAACCCACCACGCCCAATCTGTTTGCCGCCGCCTGGCTGCAGCGCAGTCTGTTGGCCAAAAAACGCGGTGCACCGATTGATGATAGCGTGCTGTCACTGGCGATTAATGCGCAATATGGCCGTACGCAGAATCAACTGCACATCCACATCTCCTGTCTGCGTCCTGATGTGCGCCAGCGGCTTGATGCGTTAAGCCCTAAGCTCAATGAACAGTGGCAACCAGCCACGCTGCGCAAACATCGCTATTTGATTCGCACACTGTCGACGGCTGAACTGGCGCAGCAAAGTGTCTTTATTCGTCTGGCGACTGAAGTGCCTAATGCGCGCAGCGAGATGGGAAAATATGGGATGGCACTGGCGGAATTACCGGATGGGCGCTTAGCGTTGCTGGCGCTGGAACGTAACTGGTTAATGCTAAACAGCGGTTCTGCGGAGGAGTTGCAGGACCACCAATGCCAGATTTTGAACCATTAACCATGGCTTCCAATATAAAGCTTCAATGAAACGTATAAGCACGCTGGGGGGTTCCAGAACTGTTCATCACATCTTCCACAGTGTATGAGTTACATGTGTCAGTAAGAATCTCTGGCAATAAAAAAGGCGGCTCATCAGCCGCCTTGTTCCACACCGAAAAAACTTACGCGTTTTTCGCTGCTGCAGCTGCTTTCACGATCACTGCGAACGCATCGGCTTTCAGTGAAGCACCGCCAACCAGCGCGCCATCGATATCTGGCTGGGTGAACAGTTCTGCGGCATTTTTGTCGTTAACAGAACCGCCGTACTGAATGATAACCTGCTGAGCAATCGCCGCATCTTTCTTCGCGATATGGTCACGAATGAATTTGTGCACGGCCTGGGCCTGCGCAGGTGTAGCGGATTTGCCGGTACCGATCGCCCAGACTGGCTCATAAGCGATAACCACGCCTTCGAACGCAGCCGCACCCTGAGTTTCCAGCACGGCGTCGATCTGACGTGCGCACACTTCTTCAGTCTTGCCCGCTTCGTTCTCTGCTTCAGTTTCACCGATGCACAGGACTGGCACCAGGCCGGCTGCTTTCAGAACAGCAAATTTCTTCGCGATGAACTCGTCGCTTTCTTTGTGGTAAGTACGACGCTCAGAGTGGCCGATGATGATGTATTTCGCGCCGACATCTTTCAGCATTTCTGCGGAGGTTTCACCGGTGAATGCGCCAGACAGGTTAACGTCAACGTTCTGTGCACCCAGGGCAATGTGGCTGCCGGAGACGGCGTGTTTTGCCAGGTCAAGATAGAGAGTGGGTGGAGCAATTGCTACGCCACAACCTTCAACACCAGACAGCTCTTTGCGCAGACCTTCAATCAGCTCGCCTGCCATGTGCTTGCTGCCATTCAGTTTCCAGTTACCCATAACCAGTGGATGTCGCATTCTTTCCTCCGCATAACGCGATTCATGAAATAGCGCTGCCATCGGGCAGCGATGTCTGCCAGACAGTATAGAGATCAAACGTGTCGCTGGCTTTGCTTTTCGTCATTTTTGCCGCGGTGATCAAGGGGTCGCGAGCGCCAGTTTTATTGGCTCAACCGCGAAGGTTAATCCTTTGTCACCGTTATCCGCGACCACAAAACGCAATGCGCCTTCAGTACTGGCAAAATAGCGTGCGCCTTTGCCTGCGCTGAGCAGCGCATCAAGCTTTTTGCGTCCATCTGCAGGCGATAAACCTGGGACAAAAAATCGCAATAATGCTGTCATGTAATCCATCGCACGTGCCTGCGCGGCTTTCATATCCGGGCCGGGAACCGGTAGCCAGGTAATTTGCAGCGTTTTGATTTTTCCGGTGCCCTGCTCCAGCGCGGTAGAAGCATAGAGTGTTTCATTGATCTTGCTGGCGGCGCGCGTCAGGTTGCTTTTATCGTCTCGATTATCAATCGCACGATATTCCTGCAACGGCAGGTCCGGATTCGTTGCGTTGTACTTCTCGCGGAACTGCGCGATGGTCATATCGAAGGTGGGGGCACCTGCCAATAGATAAGGGGCGGCAGGCAGGTGATCGCTTCGATCCTGCGGTGTCGCATCCTCCGCCCAGGCGGGAAATGTCAGCGCGACGCTTAAGAGCAGCGCGACTGGCAGGTTCTTCATTGCTTCGGCCCTAAATCATTCACTTAGCCCACGATTAGAACGGTTTTTACCGACCAAAGTCAAAACCCGCACAGGGAAAAGTCTGACATTCTTCACACCACACGGATTACCAGTAATGCTCGCTGGTCATATGGCCGGGTTTGCGTTTGAAATGTTTACGCATCTCACGCGTATCTTTCAGCAATTGCTGGGTATCGCGCACCATTTGCGGGTTACCACACAGCATCACGTGGCTGGTGTCAGCGGTCATCGGCAAACCCACCGCACGTTCAAGTTCACCGCTCTCAATGAGCTGCGGAACACGACCGTGCAGCGAACCGGCGATCTCTTCGCGACTCACCACCGTCTGAATATGCAATTTGCCCTGATAACGCTGTTGCAGCTGCTGCATCAACGGCAGGAAGCTCAGGTCATCGGCGAAACGTGCCGCATGTACCAGCACAATGTTATCAAACCGTTCCAGGTCTTCACCCTGTTGCAGAATCGATAAATAAGGACCGATCGCCGTGCCAGTGGCCAGCATCCATAGCGTACTGCAATCGGGAATTTCATTGAGTACAAAGAATCCGGCAGCTTCTTTGGTCACCATCACCTGATCGCCAGGCTGCAATGCCTGCAAACGTGGACTGAGCTTACCCTCTGGCACGGTTACCAGATAGAACTCCAGTAAGCGATCGCGCGGTGCATTCACATATGAATAGGCGCGTTGCACGCGTTCACCATCAATTTCCAGCGCCAGCTTGGCAAACTGCCCGGCGGTAAAGGTATCAATCGGCGCGGTAACGCGCAGGCTGAACAGTGCATCGGTCCAGTTTTTCACTTCTTTCACTTCCGCATTGATCCACTCTGCCATGATCGCTCCTTATTATTGATTATTCAGGCGTATCACTATCATCGTCAGCCCTCTCACAGATTTCCAGCCCAGCGGAGAGTAAAGGGCTCTCAGCGACAAATCATGCGCACTCCACATCAACTGTAGCGGTCGGGTTACGACCCGGTAAGTAATCTTGACACCACTGCGCCAGTCGCTTTGCACTCACCTCTCGATTTGTCACGCAATCCTGATATTTTTGCCGCCATTAATCGCCAGCAGCCTTTTTTAGTGCTGCTTTTATTTTGTTTCTCAGGCAGACATTTTGTTCCATGTTGAAGAATAAAACACAAAACCGCTTCCTGTTATTCATGCTGATCGTGCTGGTGGCGGTCGGACAGATGGCGCAAACCATCTATGTGCCGGCGATGGCGAACATGGCCGAAGCCCTGAACGTACGCAGTGGCAGCATGCAGCAGGTCATGGCCGCTTATTTGATGACCTATGGTGGATCACAACTGATCTATGGTCCGTTGTCAGATAGCTTTGGCCGTCGTCCGGTGATCCTTATCGGTATGACGATCTTTGCCGTGGGGGCATTGATCGCCATGTTTGCGCCATCACTGCAGATTTTGGTGCTGGGCAGCGCGGTGCAGGGTTTGGGTACTGGCGTCGCGGGGGTGATGGCGCGCACTATGCCGCGCGATCTCTATTCCGGTATCGCCCTGCGCCAGGCCAATAGTCTGCTGAATATGGGAATTCTGGTGAGCCCGCTGCTGGCACCGGTGATTGGCGCGCTACTGACGCACCTGTTTGGCTGGCACGCTTGTTTTGCCTTTCTGCTATTGCTGTGCGTCGGCGTCACAGCTTCCATGGCGCGCTGGCTACCCGAAACGCGTCCCGTGGATACGCCTGCCACACCGTTTCTGCGCCGTTATGCCACCTTACTTAGCGACGGGAATTTTATCCGCTATCTGCTGCTGCTGGTAGGCGCCCTGGCAGGCATCGCAGTGTTTGAAGCCAGCTGTGGTGTGTTGATGGGGGGCGTGCTCGGTCTGGATGGCATCACAGTCAGCATTCTGTTTATCCTGCCGATCCCGGCCGCCTTTTTTGGTGCGTGGTTTGCCGGGCGCGAGCAGAAGTCCTGGCATACGCTGATGTGGTACGGCGTGAACAGTTGCTTGCTGGCGGGTCTGCTGATGTGGATTCCGGCATGGTTCGGCATCATGAATATCTGGACACTGCTGGTGCCTGCCGCACTGTTCTTCTTTGGTGCCGGGATGCTGTTCCCATTGGCAACATCCGGTGCGATGGAGCCGTATGCATGGTTAGCAGGGAGTGCGGGCGCGCTGATTGGTGGCATACAGAATTTGGGCTCTGGCGTAATTGCCTGGCTGTCGGCGCTACTGCCGCAGCACGATCAGTCGAGCCTCGGGATGCTGATGTTTGTCACGTCGCTGGTGATGCTACTGTGCTGGTGGCCGCTCTCACGTCATCCGGAGAGCGGCAAACAGGCGATTACAGGATAAACTGATGCAGCGCCGCGTCTTTGCGATCCAGATAATGGATCGACTGGATGCGGCGGATGGTGCGTGATTTACCGCGCACCAGCAGGGTTTCGCTGGTAGCGATGTTGCCTTTCCGTGTAATGCCTTTCAGCAGGTCACCGGTGGTGATACCGGTGGCGGCGAAAATCACATTATCGTTACGCGCCATCTTTTCCAGCTTCAGCACTTCTCCGGCTTTAATGCCCATTTCAGCACAACGTTGCAGCTCCTGCTCGCCCAAACGACGGTTCTCTTCACTGTCGCCTTTGACGTCGTGGCGCGCCAATAGGCGAGCCTGCATGTCGCCATCCATTGCACGGATCACTGCAGCGGACACCACACCTTCTGGCGCACCGCCGATACCGTAAAGCACATCCACTTCGCTGTCAGGCATGCAGGTCAAAATCGAGGCCGCAACATCACCATCCGGGAAGGCAAAAACACGCACGCCGAGCTGCTGGAGCTGAGCGATCACCGCGTCATGGCGCGGCTTAGCCAGAATCGACACGGTCAGCTGGCTGAGGGGTTTATCCAGAGCGATGGCGATGTTCTTCAGATTGGCTTCGAGCGGCAGGTTGAGATCGATAGCACCGCGCGCGCCGGGCCCGACAATCAGTTTTTCCATGTACATATCAGGTGCGTGCAGGAAGCTACCTTTATCGGCCACGGCTAATACTGCCAGTGCGTTGGCCTGACCCATCGCCGTCATGCGTGTGCCTTCGATAGGATCGACAGCGATATCCACCGCATCCCCACGGCCGGTACCGACTTTTTCACCGATATAGAGCATCGGCGCTTCGTCGATTTCACCTTCGCCGATCACAATCTGACCGTCGATATCAATGGTATTGAGCATAATGCGCATAGCGTGGACGGCTGCACCGTCGGCCGCATTTTTATCGCCGCGTCCTAACCAGTGATAGCCCGCTAATGCAGCGGCTTCGGTCACACGGGAAAATTCAATCGCGAGTTCTCGTTTCATGGTTGCACCTGATAAAAAACAGGCAGGCAGTGTAACACGGAGGGGAAAGCAGGGCGGGGAGAAAAACCCGCGGCAGGGTGCCGCGGGTCAAAGGTATTACTCAGCGTCTTCCCACGCTTGCGCACGCGCCACGGCTTTCTTCCAGCCTGCATAGCGCACGTTGCGTTCGGTGGTTTCGATGCTTGGGCGGAACTCACGTTCAACGACCGCTTTCGCACGTACTTCCTCCAGATCGCTCCAGAAGCCCACCGCCAGGCCAGCAAGGTAAGCTGCACCCAGCGCGGTCACTTCACGTACTTCCGGACGCTCAACGCGCGTACCGAGAATGTCTGACTGGAACTGCATCAGGAAGTTGTTGGCGACCGCACCACCGTCCACGCGCAGAGATTGCAGACGGGTGCCTGCATCGTTCTGCATCGCTTCCAGCACGTCACGCGTCTGGTAAGCAATCGATTCCAGGGTTGCACGGATGATGTGATTTGCGTTGGCACCACGGGTCAGACCGAAGATGGCGCCACGGGCATACGGATCCCAGTAAGGCGCACCCAGACCGGTAAACGCAGGCACCATGTAGACGCCGTTGGTGTCCTTCACTTTCAGCGCGAAGTATTCAGAGTCGGTTGAATCGCTGATCAGCTTCATCTCATCACGCAGCCACTGAATGGAGGCACCGCCGATGAACACCGCACCTTCCAGTGCGTAGTTCACTTCGCCACGCGGGCCGCAAGCAATGGTGGTCAGCAGACCGTGCGTTGAAGTCACGGCTTCGGTGCCGGTGTTCATCAACATGAAGCAGCCGGTACCGTAGGTGTTTTTCGCCATACCCGGTTGTACGCACAGTTGGCCGTACAGGGCTGCCTGTTGGTCACCTGCAATACCCGCGATTGGAATACGCGTACCGCCTTTACCCCCGATGTTGGTCTGGCCGTAGATTTCAGAAGAGCCTTTCACTTCCGGCAGCATTTCGCGCGGAATATCGAGGATCTCCAGCATACGCTCATCCCACTCCAGCTTGTGGATGTTGTACATCATGGTACGAGAGGCGTTGGTGTGGTCGGTGATGTGCACACGCCCCTGGGTCATTTTCCATACCAGCCAGGTATCAACGGTACCAAACAGCAGCTCGCCACGTTTTGCACGCTCGCGCGCACCTTCAACGTTGTCGAGGATCCACTTCACTTTGGTGCCTGAGAAGTAAGGGTTAATCACCAGACCGGTGGTGTGCTGGATGTACTCTTCCAGACCCTCTTTCTTCAGCTTGTTACAATAGTCCGCTGTACGTGGATCCTGCCAGACGATGGCGTTATAGATCGGCTTACCGGTCTCTTTATCCCACACGATGGCAGTTTCACGTTGGTTGGTGATACCAATCGCGGCAATCTCATCAGAACGGATGTCGGCATGGGCCAGCACTTCGACCAGCGTTGAGCTTTGTGACGCCCAGATGTCCATTGGGTCGTGTTCTACCCAGCCCGCTTTCGGGTAAATCTGGGTGAATTCGCGCTGCGAGACGGCGACGATGTTCGCGTCATGATCGAGTACCACGGCACGCGAGCTGGTCGTGCCCTGATCGAGCGCGAGAATGTATTTTTTATCAGTCGTAGTCATTTTATTTTCCTGATGATTAACGATGAAACTTACGCTTTACGCTGCTCAGCGCGTGCGACCGGTTTTTCTGTTTTGCTGGCTTCCGCCACGTTGACCGGCAGGTTACGGCCAATCAGTGAACGGTAACCGAAGGCTCCGAGGCAAGCACCCACCAGTGGGCCAAAAATCGGAACCAGGAAGTAAGGAATATCTTTGCCGCCGGTGAAGGCCACATCACCCCAACCTGCGATGAAGGCGAACAGCTTAGGACCGAAGTCACGCGCCGGGTTGAGTGCGAAGCCGGTGAGCGGGCCCATTGAACCACCAATCACGGCAACCAGCAGACCAATTAACAGCGGAGCCAGTGGACCACGTGGTACGCCATTGCCGTCATCGGTCAGCGCCATGATCACCGCCATCAGTACCGCCGTAATCACCATCTCAACCAGGAACGCCTGACCGACACTGATGTGCGGGTTAGGGTAGGTTGAGAAGATACCGGCCAGATCGAGGCTCTGCACGCTGCCTCGCACCATTTGATGGCTGGCTTCATAATCAAAGAACAAATTGTAGTAGAGGCCATAAACCAGCGCCGCCGCACAGAAGGCACCGGCAACCTGCGCCAGGATGTAAGGCAGCACTTTGCGGCCTTCAAAGTTAGCAAACAGGCACAGCGCGACCGTTACCGCTGGATTTAAATGCGCGCCGGATACGCCCGCACTGAGATACACGGCCATGGAGACAGCAAGACCCCAGATAATACAGATTTCCCACTGACCGAATGCGGCACCAGCCAGTTTTAATGCAGCAACACAGCCTGCACCAAAAAAGATGATCAAACCGGTACCGAGAAACTCGGCGATGCATTGACCTTTTAGTGTGTTCGTTGTCTGACTCATAATGGCATTCCTGAAGCGAGGTTAAATTTTATCAGTTTTTGTTCTCAATCCATGAGTCACCCAGCTCTTATGTAGGGCTGATGTGAATTTATCGTTAACGAGCATAAACGAGAAATAGCGAAATCGAAATATGTGTACTCCGTCATAAAAATGCGCGTTTTCGCGTCTTTTACCTTTCTTTAAGGGCCATTAACCCTGCTTTACTTAAGTCCAATATCGTGACCGCGCGCAAAAATGCGCGATCGTGAGCGTTTTTTTAAGCATTAACTGAAAAGTGTTACAGACTGCCCGTGCAGGCCTTGTGTCGCTGGACTTGCGGGGTGTGGCTACATACAATCGAGACATCGTGGCTGGACGCACCATAACAAGGCAGTCCCAGCACCATCAACGCCTTGCAAGAGATTTAGGAGAGGTCATAAAGATGTCATTTGAAGTGTTCGAGAAACTGGAAGCGAAAGTACAGCAGGCGATTGATACCATCACCCTGTTGCAGATGGAAATTGAAGAGCTGAAAGATCAGAATAATACGCTGCGTAACGAAGCCAGCCAGGCTTCCGGCAACCAGGATGCACTGGTGCGTGAAAACCAGCATCTGAAAGAAGAACAGCATGTGTGGCAGGAGCGTCTGCGTGCACTGTTGGGAAAAATGGAAGAGGTTTAAGCGTCTATGCTTAAACCCATGACGGGTGCTGCGGCACCCGTTTTTGTTGAGGCTTACTCGATATCGAGGGCGTCTTCCGACAGAATGATGCCGGTGTTATCAGCATAAAGATGGTCTCCAGAGAAGAAGGTTACGCCGCCAAAGTTAACGCGCACATCACTTTCGCCAATCCCTTCGCCCGCCGCACCGACCGGAATCGCGGCAATCGCCTGAATACCAATTTCCAGCTCTTCCAAATCGTCCACCTGACGCACTGAGCCGTAGATCACCAGGCCTTCCCACTCGTTTTGCGCTGCCAGACGCGCCAGTTGCGCATCAACCAGAGCACGACGTACCGAGCCGCCGCCATCAATCACTAACACGCGACCCCGGCCATTCTCTTCCAGCAGATCGTAAAGCAGGCCGTTGTCTTCGAAACATTTCACTGTGGTGATTTGCCCACCGAATGAGGTGCGTCCGCCAAAATTGGAAAAGAGCGGTTCAACCACGTTCACTTCTTCATGGTAGATGTCACAGAGTTCGGAAGTATCGTATTTCATGAGGGTATCGTCTGTTTGCCACAGGAGCGGTAAGTATATCGCTATCTGACGATTGTTGGCAAAATCATCACCCGCTAAAAAAAGCGCTGCATCAATATCCTGCGTAAAAAAATGCCCGGCACAGTGGCCGGGCAGCGGATAACGATGTAACCCTTACAGAATAAAGCGGCTGAGATCTTCGTCGGCCACCAGTTCGTCCAGGTGTTTGCCAACGTAATCAGCATCGATGGTGATGGATTCGCCGTTGCGATCGCTGGCGTCATAGGAAATGTCTTCCATCAGACGCTCAAGCACGGTGTGCAGACGACGCGCACCGATGTTTTCAGTCGTTTCGTTCACCTGCCATGCGGCTTCGGCGATGCGACGGATGCCGTCTTCGGTGAAATCAACGTTCACGCCTTCAGTGCCCATCAGCGCTTTGTACTGTACGGTTACAGACGCGTTTGGCTCCGTCAGAATACGTTCGAAATCATTCACGGTCAGCGCCTGCAGCTCTACACGAATCGGCAAGCGACCCTGCAGTTCTGGAATCAGATCTGACGGGCTGGCGACCTGGAACGCGCCTGAAGCGATAAACAGAATGTGATCAGTTTTCACCATGCCGTGCTTAGTGGACACGGTGCAGCCTTCCACCAGTGGCAGCAGGTCGCGCTGTACACCTTCGCGTGATACATCCGGGCCGCCCGCATTCTGGCCGCCGCGCTTACAGATCTTATCGATTTCATCAATGAACACGATACCGTGCTGCTCAACGGCTTCGATGGCGTCTTGCTTCAGTTCTTCTGGATTCACCAGTTTTGCCGCTTCTTCTTCAATCAGCAGCTTCATGGCTTCTTTGATCTTCAGCTTGCGCGCTTTCTGCTTCTGGCCGCCGAGGTTCTGGAACATCGACTGCAGTTGGCTGGTCATCTCTTCCATGCCTGGAGGCGCCATGATTTCAACACCGGCTGCGGATGCGGCCAGATCGATCTCAATCTCTTTATCATCCAGCTGGCCTTCACGCAGTTTCTTGCGGAATGACTGACGGGCCGCAGAAGGTTCGGCAGCGTGCTCAGCCTGGCCCCAGTTATTTTTCGCCGGTGGGATCAGCACATCAAGAATGCGCTCTTCCGCCATCTCTTCGGCGCGGTATTTGTTTTTCTCGATGGCCTGGCTGCGCACCATTTTGATGGCAGAGTCGGTCAGATCGCGAATAATCGAGTCGACTTCTTTACCCACGTAACCCACTTCGGTGAATTTCGTGGCTTCGACTTTGATGAAAGGCGCATTGGCGAGTTTTGCCAGACGACGCGCGATTTCGGTTTTACCGACACCGGTCGGGCCAATCATCAGAATATTTTTTGGCGTCACTTCATGGCGCAGCTCTTCGTCGAGCTGCATGCGGCGCCAGCGGTTACGCAGTGCAATCGCCACGGCCTTCTTGGCGCCGTCCTGGCCGATGATAAAGCGGTTAAGCTCGCTGACAATCTCGCGAGGAGTCATCTCAGACATGATGTTTAGTCCTTAGCCTTAGACGGTAATTCTTCGAAGTTGATGTTGTGGTTGGTGTAAATGCAGATATCGCCAGCGATGTTCAGCGCCTTCTCAACGATATCGTGCGCACCAATGTCGGTGTTCTCCAGCAGGGCTCGAGCCGCTGCCTGGGCGTAAGGCCCACCAGAACCGATAGCAATCAGATCATTTTCCGGCTGAATGACGTCACCATTACCGCTGATGATCAGTGAGGAGTTCTCATCAGCTACCGCCAGCAGCGCTTCAAGACGGCGCAGCATGCGATCGGTACGCCAGTCTTTTGCCAACTCGACCGCGGCTTTCACCAGGTGACCTTGATGCATTTCCAGCTTGCGCTCGAACAGTTCAAACAGGGTGAAGGCATCTGCGGTGCCGCCAGCAAAACCAGCGATCACTTTGTCATTGTAGAGACGACGCACTTTCTTCACGTTGCCTTTCATCACGGTATTGCCGAGCGTAGCCTGGCCATCACCGCCAATCACGACTCGGCCGTTGCGTCGTACACTTACTATTGTTGTCACGGGCAGACCCCTTGTTGCAGTGGATAAGTAACTTCGCGCACAGAGCGCGGAGTATCATGCAACCAGATATGGGGTAGGTTTGAAGGGTTTCAACCCCGAGATTTGTCTTACTTGAAATGGCCGGTACGTTGGCGAGGTGCGTTCACCCCTGTAACTTACTGATGCAAGCTCAGGGGATTCACGCACTTGCCGCGAGGCGAATGACTTAAGGTAAAGCGAGAGGAATGCAGCTTCCGTGTCCGGAGCTGTGTAAGCGTTTGACCGTGCTGTCAGCGCTGCTGCGATCTTTAAACGGCCCGATTACCACACGATTCCAGCCACCGCTGGTGGTGATACGACTCTCGAAACCTTCAAAAGCCAGACCTGCGCGCACAGACTCTGCCTGGTCAGTGCCTTTGAACGATCCACACTGCACCATCCAGCGCTGCGAAGCGGCTTTCTCTTCCGGTTTCGCTTTTGCCATTTCCTGCGGTTTCGGCTGTTGCACTGGTTCACGCGTTATCGGCGCTGGCTGTTGTTGTTGACGCGTCGCCTGCTGTTGCTGCAACTGCTGTTGACGTTGTTGCTGCTGTAACTGTTGCTGCTGGCGCTGCATCTGTTGCTGTTGTTGAACCTGCTGCTGGCGTTGCAGAGTTTGCTGACGCTGTGCCGGAGTTTGTTCGTTCCACGGCACTTCGTTGAGCTGCGTCGGTTGCTGGCGCATATCAGCCTGCATCTGTTCCAGCAATTGGCGCTGCTCATCCGTCAGCTGTGTTTGTGATTGCACACCACCACCAGCAGACGGTTCAGTCGGCGTCGGCACGGTGATTTGGCGATTTTCCAGCTCTTTGATGTATTTCCAGCGCTCTTCCGGCTTAGGCGGAAGGCCGTTGCCGTTGGCTTTATGATTCGGAATGACCTCAGTCTCTTCTTTTTTATGATGAGAGATGAACCATAAACCACCGGCAAAGGTGACCAGCACGGCCACGGCCAGTACGATCATCAACTTTGACGTGCCGGAGCCGCCTTTGCTTTTCTTACTGCGGCCTGCAGCGGGTTTTTTGCGACGCGTCCCTGTTGAACGCCCGCGGCCTACATAATCTCTCTGTGCCACTTTCGTTCTGATACCCTTCAAAAAAATGCCAATGGGCGAAACCCTAAATTAAGACGGGTGTAAAAGTTCTGTTAATTGCCCGGCAACGAATGCGTCATGTTACTCAAGGGCTGGAACTTTGACCAGCAGAGTCTGCCTTCAGAATCCGCTGAAAATGCAGTGAAGCCTAGACCATTTTTCCCGTTTTTGTGGCGGGTGCGGTGCTTCCGCGCACGCGTAATTCCGCGTCGAGTAAACGTGAGCCGTTGTTGACGCGTTTGCCCTGCAGTTCATCCAGCAACAGCAGCATCGCCTCACGACCAATGGCAAATCGCGGCTGTGCCACGGTGGTGAGTGGGGGATCGTAATACTGCGCCAGTTCGATATCGTCAAATCCCACCACGGAAAGATCCTGCGGAATGCACATGCCCAGCTTTCGTGCCTGATTCATTGCACCTAATGCCATCAAGTCGCTGTGGCAGAAAATGGCTTTCGGCGGCTGCGGTAAGCTCATCAACTGTTTCAGCGCACTGGCACCAGCTTCGAAGGTGAAATCACCGTGCACAATCATCGTGGGATCAATGGCGATACTGCTGCGGCGCAGAGCCTGAATGTAGCCTTGTAAACGATACTGGCTGAGCGGGATATGTTCCGGCCCGGTAATGCAGGCAATCTGGCGATGACCGAGTTGCAGCAGATGATTGACAGCTTCAAATGCCGCCGTCAGGTTATCAATATGCACGGTAGGCAGAGCCATTTCCGGGGCGAATTCGTTGCCCATCACCATCGGCGGCAGGTTACGCTGATCTTCAATTCCTGCATCGAACGGCAGTTGTGAACCCAGCAGCACCATGCCGTCGATTTGGCGCGTCAACATCAGGTTGAGGAAGGTTTTTTCCTGCTGATCCTGATGTGCGCAGTCGCCAATCAACACCAGATAGCCTTCCTGCGCCGCGGTGACTTCGACGCCACGGATGATTTCACTAAAGAACGGATCGCAGATGTCCGGCACTATTACCAATATGGTTTGCGTTTCGCCGCGTTTGGCATTGCGCGCCAGCCCGTGTGGCGCATAGCCGACATCAATCACCGCTTGCTCTACTTTCTGCCGGGTGGCAGCCGAGACTTTTTCCGGGTTCATCAGCGCGCGAGAAACCGTGGCGGTAGAGACGCCGGCTTTCTCGGCCACATCTCTCATGGTGGCAGCAGATGAAGGTTGCTTCTGGTCCAACGTATAACTCCTGACGCGGTACAGCGCATTGATTTTCAGACATTGCCGGGCTTCAGCCGGGATGGGCACTATTGATAACCCAACGTCGGGTGAGGTTGTTACTTAATTTGCATAAAAATTGTGACTTGTGCGACTTTTTTCGATCTGGCTCGCAGATGTGATGCGGCCTAACTCTCGGTGGGGTCGATATCCAGTGTCCATTTGGTTTTGCGCGCGGCGGGCAGGGTGGAGATTAGCGGCAGCGAACTGCTCAGCAGCTGTTGCAGGCGTTTACGCGAAGGATGCTGTAGCAACAGTTGCCAGCGCCAGCGCCCACTACGTTTCGGTGCCAGTGCCGGAACCGGCCCCATTAACCACATGGCCTCATCTTTCAGCGGGCTGGCTTCGAGTAAATTGCGCAGTTGTGTGAGGAATTCAGCGGCCTGCGCATTGTCCATGTCTTCCGCGCGGAACAGCGCGTGGCTGGTCCACGGCGGCAGCTGCACCGACTGACGCTCCAGCAAGGTTTCCTCGGCAAAGGCGAAATAGCCACGATGCAGCAACGTTTGCAACAGCGGATGCTCGGGATGGTGCGTCTGCAGCAGTACTTCACCCTGTTTACCGGCGCGCCCGGCGCGCCCGGCCACCTGGGTATAGAGTTGAGCAAAGCGTTCGGCGGCGCGGAAATCGGCGGAGAATAAGGCGCCATCGACATCCAGCAGGGAAACCAGCGTCACGTCGGGGAAATGGTGCCCTTTTGCCAGCATCTGTGTGCCAACCAGAATGCGGGCACCGCCGCGATGCACATCCGCCAGATGCTGCTCCAGTGCACCTTTGCGGCTGGTGGTATCGCGATCAATGCGCGACACCGGTACGCCGGGAAAGAGTGTGCTGAGCTGCTGCTCAAGCTGCTCTGTACCGACGCCGACCGGCATCAGGTGTGTGGAACCGCAACCCGGACATTGATTGGGCAGCGGGCGCTGGCTGTCGCAGTGGTGGCAGCGCAGCTGACGATGATGCTGATGCAGCGTGTAATAGCTGTCGCAGCGTTGACACTCCGCCAGCCACCCGCAGTCGTGGCACATCAATGCAGGCGAGAATCCGCGGCGGTTGAGGAACAGCAATACCTGATTATCGGCCTGCAGGTGCTGGCGCATTTTGCCCAGCAATGCGGGCGCGAGCCCACCCTTAAGCTGCTGGCCTTTAAGGTCGATTAGCTGTTGCAGAGCCGGTTTGGCGTTGCCCGCGCGTTTGGTCAGATTGAGCTGTCGATACTTGCCGACGCGCACATTGTGCAGCGTTTCCAGCGCCGGTGTGGCAGAACCCATCACAATCGGGATATCTTCTTCGTGAGCGCGAAACACCGCCAGATCGCGCGCCTGATAGCGCCAGCCTTCCTGCTGCTTGTACGAACTGTCGTGTTCTTCATCAATAATGATTACCCCCGGACGCGCCAGCGGTGTGAACAGCGCGGAACGCGTACCGATGATAATCGCGGTTTCGCCACTGCGCGCACGCAGCCATACCGCAAGACGCTCACTGTCATTGAGTGCCGAGTGCAGCACATCGATCGGCGCATCGAAGCGTTCACGGAAGCGTGTAATAGTTTGCGGTGTCAGGCCGATTTCCGGCACCAGTACCAGCGCTTGTTTGCCGCGCGCCAGCACATTCTCTAGCACGCTGAGATAGACTTCGGTTTTGCCCGAACCGGTAATGCCTGCCAGCAACCACGCTGCATAATGATCATCTTCGCTGCGCATCGCGCCGACGGCCATCGCCTGATCGGTATTGAGACGCAGGCGATCGCCCTTCACCGCAAAGGTGGTGCGCCAGTCGTGCATCTGCGGTGCGTGTTCACGCAGATCGCACAGACCTTTGGCACGCAATGATTGCAGCGCGGCGTCAGTCAGATCCTGTTCACTGACCTGATGGCGATAGAGAGGTTGCTGGCGCAGTGCCGCTAAAGCTTGCTGCTGCTTGGGTGCACGCTTCAGGCTTTCCATGGCCACTTCGCGTCCGGCGTCGTTGACCACCCACTGCCACAACGGCGTTTCCTGCGCCGGTTTGCCCTGACGCAGCAGCACAGGTAGAGCATGGTTGAGCACCTCGCCGAGCGGCGAATGGTAATAGCTGGCGGCCCAGTTAAGGATGCGCCACAGCGCTGGAGAGAACAGGCTTTGATCGTCCAGCACGCTCTCCAGCGGTTTGAGCTGAGCCAGAGGCAGGTCGCTGGTTTCCTTTACAGCCACCACGATGCCGATCATTTTACGATTGCCAAACGGCACGCTGACGCGCGCGCCCACCACCGGCTGCGCCGCATCGGCGGGCAGAAGGTAGTCAAACAGGCGAGGCAGCGGAACGGGCAGGGCAACCTGAACAACGGGCATGTCGATCTCTATCCGGTACTGTAATAAGGAGAAGTAGTGTACACGCTGATGCAACCCTCGTCATACTTCACGCCACCGCCACCGCCACCGCCACCGCCACCGCCACCGCCACCGCCACCGCCACCGCCACAGCGCATAGACACATTGGCTGCGCACGCTCTTTCCATCAGATGGACTGGGATGAGGACGTTCACTGCCTCCCAGTGGCTCAGAGAATAAACAGCTGATATTTGCCTGGTGCGGTCAATTTCTGTATACTATGCCGCCTTTGATGAGATCACTTGTCAAAGATACACTTAATTATTAACCGCGTGTGGTGCTGTGCAGGTTCGCCTGGCACGGAGAGCGACACGGCCTTTTATGAGGTTCTCCCATGAAACAAGGTATTCACCCGAAATACGAAGCTGTGACCATCACCTGCTCTTGCGGCAACGTGATCAACACCCGTTCAACCATGACTGGTACCCTGAACCTGGACGTGTGCGGCAAATGCCACCCGTTCTACACTGGTAAGCAGCGTGTTGTTGATTCTGGTGGTCGTGTTGATCGCTTCAACAAGCGTTTCAGCATCCCAGGCAGCAAGAAATAAGATTATTTGCCATCGAATCTTCGGATTCGGCAGCAAGAAAAAACCCAGCCTTGGCTGGGTTTTTTTGTTTCTGGACTCAGTATTCCCAGGTGTCGGGATCGATGCCCATCTCACGCATAATCTGCTTAGCTTCTTCCGGAATCTCATCGCTACGTTCTTTGCGCAAATCGACATCATTTGGCAGCGGCTGCCCGGTGAAAGCATGCAAAAAGGCTTCGCACAGCAATTCGCTATTTGTGGCATGACGCAGGTTGTTCACCTGACGGCGCGTGCGTTCATCCGTTAAAATTTTCAGCACTTTCAGCGGGATAGAAACTGTAATCTTCTTAACCTGCTCGCTCTTCTTGCCGTGTTCAGCGTAAGGGCTGATATATTCGCCGTTCCATTCAGCCATGGGTTACCTTAATCAATAAAAGTTGAATATGGGGAAATCCGTTGATTATGCCCGATTTTTCGATGCCTGACCGCTTAAACTGCCGGTTTTATGCTTACGCATCGCTTTTCACAGGAAAGCGCGCTGAACACCAGGCGATGACGCGTAATTTTAGCGGGTATTGATGATTTGCTCAATCTATACGCAAAGACATTTAGATGTCCAGATGTATTGACGTCTATGCGCTGAATGTTATCCTGTTGCCACTTCTTATTACACTTCAGGAACAGTAAGCACCATGACGCGTAAACAGGCAACCATCGCAGTACGCAGCGGTTTGAATGATGACGAGCAATATGGCTGCGTTGTCCCACCGATTCACCTCTCCAGCACCTACAACTTCCTCGACTTTAATGAACCGCGTGCACATGACTACTCACGTCGCGGTAACCCCACGCGTGATGTGGTACAACGCGCGCTGGCAGAACTGGAAGGCGGTGCGGGCGCGGTATTAACCAATACCGGGATGTCAGCGATTCATCTGGTGACCACCGTGTTCCTGAAGCCGGGCGATCTGCTGGTTGCCCCACATGACTGCTACGGCGGCAGCTATCGCCTGTTCGACAGCCTGAGCAAACGCGGTGCTTATCGCGTGAAATTTGTCGATCAGGGTGACAAAGCCGCGCTGGCAGCCGCGCTGGCCGAGAAACCCAAACTCGTGTTGGTGGAGAGCCCAAGCAATCCGCTGCTGCGCGTGGTAGATATCGCCGGCATTTGCCAGGCGGCGCGTGCAGCGGGTGCGATCAGTGTAGTGGACAACACCTTCCTGAGTCCGGCATTGCAAAATCCGCTGGCGCTGGGAGCCGATCTGGTTATCCACTCTTGCACCAAATACCTGAATGGTCACTCGGATGTGGTGGCCGGAGCGGTGATTTCTAAAGATCCGACGATGGCCACGGATCTTGCCTGGTGGGCGAATAATATTGGTGTAACCGGCGCAGCATTTGATAGCTACCTGCTGCTGCGCGGTCTGCGCACGCTGGCGCCGCGTATGGCGGCAGCGCAGCGTAATGCGCTGGCGATTGTTGATTACCTGAAGCAACAACCGCTGGTGAAAAAACTGTATCATCCGTCTCTGCCGGAAAATGCCGGACATGAGTACGCGGCGCGTCAACAACGTGGCTTTGGTGCGATGCTCAGCTTTGAACTTGACGCTGATGAAGCGCGTCTGCGCCGCTTCCTGAAAGCGCTGCAGTTGTTCACGCTGGCGGAATCCCTGGGTGGCGTGGAGAGCCTGATTTCGCACACCGCGACCATGACGCATGCCGGCATGTCTGCGGAAGCGCGCGCGGCAGCGGGTATTTCAGAAACGCTACTGCGTATTTCTGTCGGAATTGAAGATCACGAAGATTTAATCGCCGATCTGGATAATGCATTCCGGATCGCAGCCGAGGAGTAAGCATGACAAGTTCAGCAGGCGCGGGAACGCCGAACAAGCAGTTGCATAAATTTGGTGGCAGTAGCCTGGCGGATGCACGTTGTTATCAACGTGTCGCCAGCATCATGGCGGATTACAGCCAGCCGGGCGATTTAATGGTGGTCTCTGCCGCAGGCAGCACCACCAACCAGCTGATTAGCTGGCTTAAACTGAGCCAGAGCGATCGCTTATCTGCCCATCAGGTGCAACAAGCTTTACGCCGTTTTCACAGCGAACTGATCGCTGCGCTGTTGCCTGTTGAATTTGCTGAAACGCTGACCGCTGCCTTTATTCGCGATTTAGAACGTCTGGCGGCACTGCTTGACGGCGCTATCACCGATGCGGTGTATGCCGAAGTGGTGGGGCACGGTGAAATCTGGTCGGCACGCCTGATGGCGGCAGTGCTGAGCCAGCGTGATATCGAGTCTGCATGGCTGGACGCGCGTGACTTTCTGCGTGCCGAACGTGCTGCGCAGCCACAGGTCGATGAAGGCAAGTCCTGGCCATTGCTACAGGCCCTGCTGGCTCAGCATCCTCATAAGCGTTTGGTGGTAACCGGCTTTATCAGCCGCAGCGACGCCGGCGAAACGGTGTTACTGGGTCGCAATGGTTCGGACTACTCAGCCACGCAGATCGGTGCGCTGGCAGGCGTAAACCGTGTCACCATATGGAGCGATGTGGCTGGTGTCTATAGCGCCGATCCGCGTAAAGTGTCCGACGCCTGCTTGCTGCCTTTACTGCGCTTAGATGAGGCCAGCGAGCTGGCGCGTCTGGCCGCACCGGTATTGCATACACGTACGCTGCAGCCCGTGTCGAATAGCGATATCGATCTGCAGTTGCGTTGCAGCTATCAACCTGAGCAGGGCTCAACGCGCATTGAGCGCGTACTGGCTTCCGGTACCGGCGCGCGTATTGTCACCAGCCACGACGATGTGTGCCTGGTAGAGATTCACATCCCAGAAAACCACGATTTCAAAACGCAGCAGAAAGAGATCGATCTGCTGCTTAAGCGTGCGCAACTGCGTCCGCTGGCGATGGGTGTCCATCCCGATCGCCGTTTGCTGCAACTCTGCTACACCTCCGAAGTGGTGAACAGCGCATTCAATTTGTTGCAGGACGCTGCGCTGCCGGGTCATCTGCAACTGCGCGATGGCTTAGCGTTGGTGGCGTTGGTCGGCGCAGGCGTGACGCGTAACCCGCTCCATAGCCATCGTTTCTGGCAACAGATCAAAGACCAGCCGGTTGAGTTTGTCTGGCAGTCAGAAGATCACATCAGTATTGTTGCCGTACTGCGCGTAGGACCGACGCAGCACCTGATTCAGGGGCTGCACCAGTCATTGTTCCGCGCGGAAAAGCGCATCGGTCTGATGCTGTTTGGTAAAGGCAATATCGGCTCACGCTGGCTGGAGTTGTTTGCCCGCGAGCAGGAAGGCTTATCGGCGCGTACCGGCTTTGAGTATGTGCTGGCAGGCGTGGCGGATAGCAGTCGTAGTTTGCTGAGCTACGAAGGTCTGGAAGCCAGCCGTGCGCTCGCCTTTTTTGATGACGAAGCCGAAGAACGCGATGAAGAGTCGCTATTCCTGTGGATGCGCGCCCATCCGTTCGATGATTTAGTGGTGCTGGACGTCACCGCCAGCGCACCGCTGGCACAGCAATATCTTGATTTTGCCAGCCACGGTTTCCATGTCATTAGCGCGAACAAAGTCGCAGGCGCATCCAGCAGCCAGAGTTGGCGGCAGATTCGTGATGCGTTCGCCAAAACCGGTCGTCACTGGCTATATAACGCCACGGTAGGCGCAGGATTACCGGTGAACCATACGGTGCGCGATCTGCGCGAAAGCGGCGACAGCATTCTGGCCATCAGTGGTATTTTCTCCGGCACGCTGTCCTGGCTGTTCCTGCAATTTGATGGCACCGTGCCGTTCAGTGAGCTGGTAGATCAGGCCTGGCAGCAAGGTCTCACCGAACCCGATCCGCGTGTAGACCTGTCGGGGCAGGATGTGATGCGCAAGCTGGTCATCCTGGCGCGTGAAGCCGGTTATGACATCGAGCCGGATCAGGTGCGTGTTGAATCGCTGGTGCCGTCGGATTGCGAAGAAGAATCGATTGACCACTTCTTCGAGAATGCCGACGAGTTGAATGACCAAATGCTGCAACGCTTTGAAGCGGCGCAGGAGATGGGCCTGGTGCTGCGCTATGTGGCACGTTTCGATGCCAACGGAAAGGCCCGTGTGGGGGTGGAAGCGGTGCGTCCGGAACACCCGCTGGCTTCACTGCTGCCGTGCGATAACGTGTTTGCTATCGAAAGCCGCTGGTATCGTGATAATCCGCTGGTGATCCGCGGGCCGGGCGCCGGCCGTGATGTGACAGCCGGTGCGTTACAATCGGATATCAATCGCCTCGCACAACTGCTGTAGTCTGCCTTGCAACGCAGACGGTGCCCGCCGTCTGCGCTTTTCACCCTCTGCGCGAACATGAAACTCTTTCAACTTGATTGAATATTTGTCACGCCTGTACATTAATTTTAAGTTGACGCTAACGCGCTAATGGTTCATTTTGTGCATCTGGACGTCTAAACGTATAGATGTTCGCAGGCCGCAAGTTAATCGATATGTGACGACGAGGTAATCTGGATGAGTTTCTTTCACGCCAATCAGCGCGAAGCGTTGAACCAAAGCCTGGCTGAGCTGAACGGGCAAATTAATGTCTCTTTTGAATTTTTCCCGCCTCGCACCAGTGAAATGGAAGAAACCCTGTGGAGCTCAATCGATCGACTGAGCATCCTGAAACCGAAATTCCTCTCTGTGACCTACGGTGCTAACTCTGGCGAACGTGACCGCACGCACAGCATCATCAAAGGCATTAAAGAGCGCACCGGTCTGGAAGCGGCCCCGCACTTGACCTGCATCGATGCCACGCGTGATGAGCTGCGTGGCATCGCCCGTGACTACTGGGAGAATGGCATTCGCCATATTGTGGCGCTACGCGGTGATTTGCCACCGGGCAGCGGCAAGCCTGAGATGTACGGCGCTGATTTGGTCGCATTACTAAAAGAAGTGGGCGATTTTGATATCTCCGTGGCGGCTTATCCAGAAGTGCATCCCGAAGCGAAAAGTGCCCAGGCGGATTTGATCAACCTGAAGCGTAAAGTCGATAACGGTGCCAATCGCGCCATCACGCAATTCTTCTTTGATGTTGAGAGTTACCTGCGCTTCCGCGATCGCTGTGTTGCGGCAGGCATTGATGTCGAAATCGTGCCGGGCATTTTGCCGGTATCGAACTTTAAGCAGTTACAGCGTTTCGCCACCATGACTAACGTGCGCGTGCCGGGCTGGATGAATGCGATGTTTGCCGGACTGGATGACGATCCAGAAACGCGCAAAATGGTCGGTGCCAACATCGCCATGGATATGGTGAAAATCCTGTCACGCGAAGGGGTGAAGGATTTCCACTTCTACACGCTGAACCGTGCAGAATTGAGTTACGCCATCTGTCACACGCTGGGTGTGCGTCCGGCCTTAAGAGCCTGATTTTATCAAATAGAATTATGAGGGGGCCAATGTGCCCTCTTTTCATTGGCACCATGTTACCCAGCGGGAAGAGGCGGCAAATGGAGTAAAGCGTTGGGCGCCATGGATGGCGCACGCCGAGCGATCAGGGACGAGACAGCGGCTTTATGTAATTGCCGCCTCTTCCCGCGACGCGCAACACCCATTAAAAAAGGGGCACATTGGCCCCTTCGTGATTAGCGTTTTACGCCACTAGCCCGTATTACGCATACCCGCTGCCACACCCGCAATCGTCACCATCAGCGCTTGTTCAACACGCGCATCTGGCTCGTCACCACGCTCTTCCTGCGCACGTGCACGATGCAGCAGTTCAGCCTGCAACACGTTGAGCGGATCGGTGTAAACGTTACGCAGCGCGATAGACTCGGCGATCCATGGCTGGTCAGCCATCAAATGCGCATCGTTGGCGATGGTCAACACGGCTTTGATATCCGCAGCCAGCTGATCGCGCAACTGCAGACCCAGCGGCCACAGTGATTTATCTACCAGACGCTGATCGTAATACTCCGCCAGCCACAGGTCAGCTTTCGAGAACACCATCTCCAGCATGCCCAGACGGGTGGCGAAGAACGGCCATTGGCTACACATCGCTTCCAGCTGGTCCTGATGCCCTTCGTCCATCGCCTTCTGCAGCGCCGCACCGGCACCGAGCCAGGCTGGCAGCATCAAGCGGTTCTGCGTCCAGGCGAAGATCCACGGAATCGCACGCAGTGATTCCACGCCGCCGGTAGGACGACGCTTCGCCGGACGTGAACCGAGTGGCAGTTTACCCAGCTCTTGCTCTGGCGTGGCCGAACGGAAATACGGTACGAAGTCCGGGTTTTCACGCACATAGCCGCGATACATGGCGCAGGAATGGGCAGACAAACCGTTCATGATCTCTTTCCACTCGCGCTTAGGTTCTGGCGGTGGCATCAGGTTGGCTTCGAGAATCGCACCGGTATACAGCGAAAGGCTGGCGATGGTGACTTCTGGCAAACCGTATTTGAAGCGAATCATCTCGCCTTGTTCGGTCACACGCAGGCCGCCTTTCAGGCTGCCCGGCGGTTGCGACAGCAGTGCTGCGTGTGCCGGTGCGCCGCCACGGCCGATGGAACCGCCGCGTCCGTGGAACAGCGTCAGCGTGATGCCGGCTTTCTCACAGGTCTTGATCAACGCATCCTGTGCTTCGTACTGCGCCCAGCTGGCGGCCATCACGCCGGCATCTTTCGCCGAATCGGAATAACCAATCATCACCATCTGTTTGCCGTTGATGAAACCGCGGTACCAATCGATATTCAGCAACTGCGTCATGACGTCATTGGCGTTGTTCAAATCGTCGAGGGTTTCGAACAGTGGCGCTACTGGCATCGCGTAAGGAATACCGGCTTCTTTTAACAGCAAGTGCACAGCCAGCACGTCCGACGGCGTTTTCGCCATCGAAATCACGTAAGAGGCGATGGAACCTTGCGGCGCTTCAGCCACCACTTTACAGGTATCCAGCACTTCGCGCGTGTTGTCGCCCGGCTCCCATTGATGCGGCAGCAGCGGACGTTTGGAGTTCAGTTCACGGATCAGGAACGCCTGTTTGTCGGCTTCTGACCAGCTTTCGTAGTCACCCAGCCCCAGATAGCGCGTCACTTCGGCAATCGCTTCGGTGTGGCGGGTGCTCTCCTGACGGATATCAATACGCACCAGCGGCACGCCAAAGCACTTCACGCGGCGCAGCGTATCCAGCAACTGGCCATTGGCGATGATGCCCATGCCGCACTGTTGCAGAGATTGATAGATGGCGAACAGCGGTTGCCACAGTTGATCGTTCGAGACCAGTAGATCGGCAGGGCGCGGCAGGCGCTCGCCTTTCAAACGACGGCCTAAATAAGCTTGCGTGGTCATCAGCTGGCCACGGATGCGCTTCAGAATCATGCGGTACGGTTCCAGCGCTTCTGGATCGCCGCACAACTCGCGTACTTCATCGCTGCATTCGGACATCGACAGTTCAGAAATCAGCACGCCCACGTCGCGCAGGAACAGATCGGCGGCTTTCCAGCGGCTCAACTGCATCGCATGGCGTGTGATAGGTGCGGTGACGTTCGGGTTACCGTCGCGATCGCCGCCCATCCACGAGGTGAATTTAATCGGCACGAAATCGACGGGCAACTTAATACCAAAGGTCTCTTCAACCTGCTCGTTCAGCTCGCGCAGGAATGCCGGTACGCCTTGCCACAGGCTATTTTCGACCACGGCAAAGCCCCATTTGGCTTCATCAATCGGTGTTGGACGATACTTACGGATTTCATCGGTATGCCAGGCTTGTGCGACCAACTGACGCAGGCGACGCATGACTTGCGTGCGCTCGTAATCGGAGAGATCGCTGTGGTCGAGTTGCTGCAGGCAGCTATTCACTTCGCCCAGCATGTGGATCAGCGTACGTCGGGTGATCTCCGTTGGGTGAGCGGTCAGCACCAGCTCCAGCGACAGTTCTTCGATCGCCTGGCGAATCGAACTTTCGCTGATGTCGTTTTGCTGCTTCAGACGCTCAAAGGTCTTCTTCAGGATTTCCGGATTATTCGCGCCATCGCCGCTGCGGGAGATGGTCTGATACTGCTCTGCCACGTTGGTCAGGTTGAGGAACTGGCTAAACGCGCGTGCAACAGGTAGTAACTCGTCATTAGACAGGTTTTGCAGCGTGTTCAGCAGTTCCTTACGATCGGTGTCATTGCCTGCGCGGGAGGACTTAGAGAGTTTGCGGATGGTTTCCACCCGATCGAGGATGTTCTCTCCCAGTGCATCCTTTATCGTATCCCCGAGCAGTTTGCCGAGCATACTGACATTACTTCGCATTGCGGAATATTGTTCGTTCATTTGACCCTGACACCCTTATCGTCTTGAAAGTACCCTTACACCCAACGGGCATAACATCGTCTTTTATCTAGCCACGGTTCTTCCTGTTCGTCAATTGACTTAAATTGACGATAATTCGCTGCTAACTACCGGAAATTCATAGAATTAACTTGGGGGGAAGCGAGATAAGTTATTCTTATTATCAAATCCCGAACAATGACCGGGCAATTTACTGTTTTAACAGTGAATTGCCCCATCTATTGTTAATCAGTGACAAAAATGCTGAACAACCTGCGTGATAAGCGCATGAGTTGGCTTAATAAATGCGGTATCGATAAATTCATCTGGCTGGTGCGCCTGATTGATTGATCCTGGACCTAAAACCAGCGTTGGACACAATTGCTGGATAAAAGGCGCTTCGGTGCAATAGTTCACCACTTCAGTCGGCACACCCAGCAGTTTCTCTACCACTTTCACCAGCTCATGATCGGCCGGACATTCGTAGCCAGGAATCGGCGGGTGCAGTTCACCTACCGTTAAACGCCCCGGCCAGCGTTCGCTCACTGGCGCCAATGCTTCATTCAGCAAGCCATCCAAATCGCTCAGAGTTAAGCCCGGCAGCGGACGAATATCCATGTGTAATTCGCAGCAGGCGCAGATACGGTTCGCGGCATCGCCACCGTGAATGTGACCAAAGTTCATGGTCGGGTAAGGAATCGCAAATCCATCGTGGTTATAGCGATTTTTCAGGGTATTGCGCAGTTGCATCAGCTGGGTAATGGATTCATGCATCAGCTCAATCGCATTCACACCGCGTGAAGGATCGCTGGAGTGACCGGACTGACCCTGAATACGAATCACATTCGACAAATGGCCTTTGTGCGCGCGCACCGGCTTCAGTGAGGTCGGCTCACCAATGATGGCGCAATCCGGACGCAGCTGGGTGGATTCGGAAAAGTACTTTGCACCGGCCATGGTGGTCTCTTCATCGGCGGTGGCGAGGATGTACAGTGGCTTGCTGAGTTTGGTCACGTCAACGTCACGCAGCGCATCCAGAATAAAAGCAAAGAAGCCTTTCATATCCGCCGTACCTAAACCATATAGCTTGTTGTCGTGCTCGGTCAGGGTGAAGGGATCGCGCGTCCAGCGGCCATCATCATAGGGAACGGTATCGGTATGGCCTGCCAGCAGCAGGCCGCCAGCACCCAAACCGCTGCGTGCCAGCATATTGAATTTATGACGCGTACCCGGGACTGGCTGGACTTCAACACTGAAGCCTAAATCGCGGAACCAGCCCGCCAGCAAATTGATTAAAGTTTCATTGCTCTGATCCAGCGCGCTGTCAGTGGCGCTGATCGATGGTGTGGCAATCAGCTGGCGGTAGAGTTCGATAAAAGGTGGTAATTTTGTCTTCACTGTTGACGGTCCTTGGGTTAGGATGTATCAATATTCATGCATTAATAGTGAATAAAAATACAATAACGTCGTTTGCAAGTGAAGCGTAAAATCATCTGCAAACGGCATCGTGGGCAACGGGGCAAAGCCGCGACCCGGAATGAGTGACTGTAAAAAGGGTTACAGCCTGATGTTGAATACGCTGATCGTTGGTGCCAGTGGTTATGCTGGCGTAGAGCTTGCCACTTACCTGAATCGCCATCCGCATATGAACATAACCGCTTTGGCGGTTTCAGCGCAAAGCCCGGACGCCGGAAAATTACTCTCCGATCTGCATCCGCAGCTGAAAGGCATTGTCGATTTGCCGCTGCAGCCGCTGAGTGAGGCTTCCGAGTGGGCAGACAAAGTCGATGTGGTATTCCTCGCGACCGCGCATGAAGTCAGCCACGATCTGGCACCCGAATTCCTCAAAGCAGGCTGCGTGGTGTTCGACCTTTCCGGTGCGTTCCGTGTCAACGATGATGCTTTCTATACTCAATATTATGGTTTCAGCCATCAACATCAGGATTGGCTGGATAAAGCCGTTTACGGCCTGGCCGAATGGCAGCACGACAAAATCAAAGATGCACAGCTGGTTGCTGTGCCGGGTTGCTACCCAACGGCTGCACAATTGTCATTGAAGCCGCTGGTCGAAGCCGGTTTGCTTAACGATGCACAATGGCCGGTAATCAATGCCACCAGTGGTGTGAGCGGCGCAGGGCGTAAAGCCAACGTCGGCACCAGCTTCTGTGAAGTGAGCCTGCAGCCGTATGGCTTGTTCAATCATCGTCATCATCCTGAAATCGTGGCGCATCTCGGTACGCCTGTGATTTTCACCCCGCATCTGGGTAGCTTCCCGCGCGGTATTCTTTCGACCACCACCTGTCGCCTGAAAGCGGGCGTGACGCAGCAGGACGTGGCGGATGCCTTCCACAAGGCTTACCACGACAAACCGCTGGTGCGTGTGTATGACAAAGGTGTCCCGGCATTGAAAGCCGTAGTCGGCTTGCCGTTCTGCGATATTGGCTTTGCCATGCAGGGCGAGCACCTGATTGTGGTGGCGGCCGAAGATAACCTGCTGAAAGGTGCCTCTTCGCAGGCGGTTCAATGCTTAAACATTCGTTTCGGCTACCCTGAAACATTGTCTCTGATTTAACGGACGGAAACTGCAATGAATCCATTGATTATTAAGCTGGGTGGCGTACTGCTGGATAGCGAAGAAGCGCTGGCCCGCTTGTTTGATGCGCTGCTGGCCTACCGCAATGAACATCAGCGTCCGCTGATCATTGTGCACGGCGGCGGCTGCCTGGTTGACGAGCTGATGAAGAAGCTCGCTCTGCCAGTGAAAAAGAAGAACGGTTTGCGCGTGACGCCAGCCGATCAGATTGACATTATTACTGGTGCCCTGGCGGGTACAGCGAACAAGACCTTGCTGGCCTGGGCGAAGAAATATGGCATTGGTGCCGTTGGCTTATGCCTCGGTGATGCGGGCCTGGTAAACGTGGCGCAGTTCGACGAGGAACTTGGCCATGTGGGCAACGCGACGCCAGGTAATCCAGCGCTGGTGAATACCTTGTTGAGCGCGGGCTATATGCCGGTGATCAGCTCCATCGGTATTACTGACGGCGGCGATCTGATGAACGTCAACGCTGACCAGGCAGCGACCGCGCTGGCAGCGACCATTGGTGCTGATTTAGTCCTGCTTTCAGATGTCAGCGGTATTCTCGATGGCAAAGGTCAACGTATCGAAGAGATGACGGCCGATAAAGCACAGCAGCTGATCGATCAGGGCATTATTACTGATGGCATGATCGTTAAAGTGAACGCGGCACTCGATGCCGCACGTACTTTAGGTCGTCCGGTTGATATCGCCAGCTGGCGCCATGCTGAACAGCTGCCAACCCTTTTCAACGGCGTGTCGATTGGCACCCGGATTCTCGCATAATCAAGGATTTAAGACATGAGCACGCAAAACATCAAAAAAATCGTTCTGGCCTATTCTGGCGGTCTGGATACTTCGGCCATCATTCCATGGTTGAAAGAGAATTACGGCGGTTGTGAAGTGGTGGCATTCGTGGCCAACATTGGCCAGGACCCAGCCGATCTGGAAGGCGTTGAGAAGAAGGCGCTGCAGTCTGGTGCATCTGAGTGTCACGTTGCTGACCTGCGTGAAGAGTTCATCAGCGAATACGTGTATCCCGTGCTGCAAACCGGTGCTTTGTACGAAGGCACTTACCTGCTGGGCACCTCAATGGCACGTCCAATCATCGCCAAAGCGCAGGTTGAGCTGGCGCTGAAAGTCGGTGCAGACGCGCTGTGCCACGGTGCGACCGGTAAAGGCAACGATCAGGTGCGTTTCGAAACCACCTACACCGCACTGGCACCACAGCTGAAAGTGGTTGCGCCATGGCGTGAGTGGGATCTGCGTTCACGTGAAGCGCTGCTGGATTACCTGAAAGTGCGTAACATCCCAACGACGGCATCACTGGAAAAAATCTACAGCCGTGATGAGAACGCGTGGCACATCTCTACTGAAGGTGGCGTGCTGGAAAGCCCAGCGAATGCACCGAACAAAGATTGCTGGGTGTGGACCGTTGATCCGCTGGAAGCGCCAGATCAGCCAGAGAACGTCACTGTGACCGTTGAGAAAGGTCGTGTCGTTGCGGTAAACGGCGAGAAGCTGAGCCCGTTCCAGTGCCTGGAGAAACTGAACGTGCTGGGCGCGAAACACGGCGTGGGTCGTATCGACATCGTGGAAAACCGTCTGGTCGGTATCAAATCTCGCGGCTGCTATGAAACCCCTGGCGGCACCATCATGGTCAACGCACTGCGTGCGGTTGAGCAGCTGGTACTGGATCGTGACAGCTTCAAATGGCGTGAGCAGTTGGGCCATGAAATGTCTTACGTGGTTTACGACGGTCGCTGGTTCGCGCCGCTGCGTAAATCTATCCAGGCCGCTGCCGAGTCCCTGGCAGAAGAGGTGAATGGCGAAGTGGTACTGCAGCTGTATAAAGGCCACGCCACTGCGATTCAGAAAACCTCGGCGAACAGCCTGTACTCGGAAGAGTTCGCGACCTTCGGCGAAGACGAAGTTTACGACCACAGCCACGCGGGCGGCTTCATCCGTCTGTTCTCTCTCTCTTCACGCATTCGTGCATTGAACGAGCAGAAGAAGTAATACCGCGGCAGATAACACATTTTGCAAGGGCGGCTTCGGGCCGCCCTTTCTATAACAGCATTCAGGAGTAAAGCAGATGGCACTTTGGGGCGGACGTTTTTCGCAGGCAGCAGACCAACGGTTCAAACAGTTCAACGACTCACTGCGTTTTGACTATCGTCTGGCGGAGCAGGACATCACCGGTTCGGTAGCGTGGTCTAAAGCGCTGGTTACCGTGAATGTGCTGAGCAGCGATGAGCAGCAGCAGCTGGAAGGCGCACTGAATGAACTGCTGGCAGAAGTGCGCGCCAATCCAGAGCAGATTCTGCAAAGCGATGCCGAAGATATCCATAGCTGGGTAGAAGGCAAGCTAATCGACAAAGTCGGCGCACTGGGCAAAAAACTGCACACTGGCCGTAGCCGTAACGATCAGGTCGCTACCGATCTGAAACTGTGGTGCAAAGAGCAGGTCGCGGTGTTGCTGGACGCCACGCGCGAATTACAATCTGCCCTCGTTGCCACCGCTGAAGCTAATCAGGACGCGGTGATGCCAGGCTATACGCACCTGCAACGCGCGCAGCCGGTGACCTTTGCGCACTGGTGCCTGGCGTATGTCGAAATGCTGGCGCGTGATGAAAGCCGTCTGCAGGATACGCTGAAGCGTTTAGACGTGAGCCCGCTGGGCTGTGGCGCACTGGCCGGTACCGCGTATGAAATTGATCGCCAGCAGCTGGCGGGCTGGTTAGGCTTCGCCTCTGCTACCCGTAACAGCCTTGATACCGTGTCTGATCGTGACCACGTGCTGGAGCTGCTGTCGGATGCCTCAATCGGCATGATTCACCTTTCACGTTTCGCAGAGGACCTGATTTTCTTCAACACTGGCGAAGCGGGCTTCCTTGAACTGTCTGACAAAGTAACGTCGGGTTCTTCATTGATGCCACAGAAGAAAAACCCGGATGCACTGGAACTGATTCGCGGCAAATGTGGCCGTGTACAAGGCGCACTGACCGGCATGATGATGACACTGAAAGGCTTGCCGCTCGCCTACAACAAAGACATGCAGGAAGACAAAGAAGGCCTGTTCGATGCGCTCGATACCTGGGTTGATTGCCTGCATATGTCAGTACTGGTTCTGGACGGCATTCAGGTGAAACGTCCACGTTGTCAGGAAGCGGCCGAGCAGGGTTACGCCAACTCCACCGAACTGGCGGATTATCTGGTGGCCAAAGGTGTACCGTTCCGTGAAGCGCACCACATTGTTGGTGAAACCGTGGTTGAAGCGATCAAGCAGGGCGTGGCGCTGGAAGCATTAAGCCTGGCGCAATTGAAGCAGTTCAGTGCGGTGATTGAGGATGACGTTTATCCGATTCTGTCGCTGCAATCCTGCCTCGACAAGCGTAATGCACAGGGCGGGGTGTCGCCTCAGCAAGTCGCATTTGCCATCGCTGAAGCGAAAAAGCGCTTAGGCTAAAAAAAAGCGGGCTCCTTTTCGGTAGCCCGCCAACCTCTAGCTTCAGAAATACATATTGTTATAGGCACATCATCAAGGGCTGGCACTCCCGGCCAACACTTTGATTTTTATAGCTGATTGCAGGTGATGCTCGACGTCATCTCAGCGTCTTTTTCAACATTGCTTGCTATGGCCGGTATTATTCCTGTTCATCGCTTGATAGGGCTAATCGTTCATTGCTATTCTATCTATCGCCACGGGCTATCGTGGTTTGGAGGAAATCAATGAACATTCGTGATCTGGAGTATCTGGTTTCGCTTGCGGAGCATCGCCATTTCCGGCGTGCAGCTGATGCGTGTCATGTCAGCCAACCTACCTTGAGCGGGCAGATTCGTAAGCTGGAAGATGAGCTCGGTGTGATGCTGCTGGAGCGTACCAGCCGTAAGGTGTTATTTACCCAGGCTGGACTATTGCTGGTGGATCAGGCGCGAACTGTGCTGCGTGAAGTCAAAGTGCTGAAGGAGATGGCGAGCCAACAGGGCGAAGCGATGTCCGGACCGCTGCATATTGGTCTGATTCCGACCACTGGCCCGTATTTGCTGCCGCAGATCATTCCCATGCTGCATCAAACCTTCCCTAAACTCGAAATGTACCTGCATGAAGCGCAAACGCAGCAACTGCTGGCGCAGCTCGACAGTGGCAAACTGGATTGCGCGATTCTGGCGCTGGTAAAAGAGAGCGAAGCCTTTATTGAGGTACCGCTGTTTGATGAGCCAATGAAGCTGGCGATCTACAAGGATCATCCGTGGCACGATCGCGATCGTGTGCCGATGTCAGATCTGGCTGGTGAAAAGCTGCTGATGCTGGAAGATGGCCACTGCTTGCGCGATCAGGCCATGGGCTTCTGCTTCGAAGCCGGTGCGGACGAAGATACCCATTTCCGCGCCACCAGTCTGGAAACGCTGCGCAACATGGTCGCGGCAGGAAGTGGCATTACTTTGCTGCCTTCGCTGGCAGTGCCGAATGAGCGAGTGCGTGATGGCGTGTGCTATCTGCCGTGCTATAAGCCGGTTCCACAGCGCACGATTGCTTTGGTTTATCGCCCAGGATCACCTCTGCGCAGCCGCTATGAGCAGCTGGCAGAAGCAATCAAAACCCACATGCAGGGTTATCTGGACACGTCGTTAAAACAGGCGGTTTAAGCCGTTGAGCGCCGCGACACGATAGGCCTCGGCCATCGTCGGATAGTTGAAGGTGGTATTCACGAAGTACTCAATCGTGTTGCCGCCGTTCTTCTGCTCCATAATGGCTTGCCCGATGTGAATAATTTCTGCTGCACGTTCGCCAAAGCAGTGAATACCTAAAATCTCTTTGGTTTCACGATGAAACAGAATCTTCAGGCTACCCACGTGCATCCCCACAATCTGCGCACGCGCCAGATGCTTGAACTGCGCACGACCCACTTCGTATGGCACTTTCATTGCAGTCAGCTGCTGTTCGGTTTTACCCACTGAGCTGATCTCCGGAATGGTATAAATCCCGGTAGGAATATCTTCGATCAGATGGGCAGTGGCTTCACCTTTGATGATCGCCTGTGCCGCAATACGGCCCTGATCGTAGGCGGCTGAAGCCAGGCTCGGATAACCAATGACGTCGCCCACTGCATAGATGTGCGGCTGCGCAGTCTGGTACATGCTGTTCACTTTCAACAGGCCACGACCATCAGCTTCCAACCCGACATTTTCCAGCGCCAGTGAATCGGTGTTACCGGTACGGCCGTTAGCGTACAGCAGGCAATCCGCTTTCACTTTCTTGCCCGACTTCAGGTGCATGATCACGCCATCACTGACACCTTCAATCTTCTCGAACTCTTCGTTGTGACGAATTACCACGCCGCTGTTCCAGAAGTGATAGGAGAGCGAATCTGACATTTCCTGATCGAGGAACGCTAGCAAGCGATCGCGCGTGTTGATCAAATCCACCTTGACGTTCAGGCCACGGAAAATTGATGCGTATTCGCAACCAATCACACCGGCACCGTAAATGATCACATGGCCAGGTTCATGATGCAGATTGAGGATAGAGTCGGAGTCGTAAATGCGTGGGTGCGTAAAGTCGACGTCTGCAGGATGGTAAGGACGTGAACCGCACGCAATCACGAATTTTTCTGCGGTTAAGCGTTCGCGGGTGCCATCGGGCTGTTCAACTTCGATGGTGTTGGCATCAACAAAATGGGCATCGCCCTGATAAAGCTCACAACGGTTGCGCTCATAAAATCCCTGACGCATTGCCGTTTGCTGACTGATAACGTTTTCGGTGTGATTCAAAATGTCAGCAAATGAGGAGCGCAGGAGTCGGGTGTGATCGCTATAAAGAGGGTTTTGATTGAACTCGATAATACGGCTGACAGCGTGACGTAAAGCTTTGGAGGGGATGGTCCCCCAGTGAGTACAACCGCCGCCGATATTATGGTAGCGTTCGATCACTGCAATGCGCGCTCCCTGCTTCACCAGGCCCATTGCCGCACCTTCGCCGCCTGGACCTGAGCCAATCACAATGGCATCGTAATCGTAAGACTTTTGCATACCAGTACGTCCTATTTTTCTATCACATTTTTACAACGAGATTCTAACATCTCACCGCGCACTTCTGAATTCTAACAGCGAAAAATCCCCAGTTTTGACAAAGCGTGAGGTACACAGGCGGTCACAAACTTTGCGCCACTGTACGCTGAAAAGTTTGTTATAGTGCCTTCCAGATCACTCAAAAGGCCGGGAAAATGGGCGTCAGGGCGCAACAGAAAGAACGTACAAGACGTACGCTGATTGAAGCAGCCTTCAGTCAGTTAAGTGCAGAAAGGAGTTTTGCCAGCCTGAGTTTGCGTGAAGTTGCACGTGAAGCCGGGATTGCACCTACCTCGTTTTATCGTCACTTTAAAGATGTGGATGAACTGGGTTTGACCATGGTCGATGAAAGCGGCCTGATGTTACGCCAGTTGATGCGCCAGGCACGCCAGCGCATTGCCAAGGGCGGCAGCATTATCAAAACTTCCGTTTCCACATTTATGGAATTTATCGGGAACAATCCCAACGCTTTTCGTCTCTTACTACGCGAGCGCTCCGGAACATCGGCCGCGTTCCGTGCCGCAGTTGCGCGAGAAATTCAGCACTTTATTGCTGAGCTCGCGGATTACCTTGAGCTGGAAAATCGGATGCCGCGCAGCTTTACCGAAGCGCAAGCCGAAGCCATGGTGACCATCGTGTTCAGTGCCGGTGCGGAAGCGCTGGATGTGGATATCGAACAGCGTCGCAAGCTGGAAGATCGCCTGGTGCTGCAATTGCGCATGATCGCCAAAGGCGCTTATTACTGGTATCGCCGGGAGCAGGAACGTCTGGCGGTGACCCTGGAAAAACCCGAAGAGTAATGTGATAAGGATAATGAAATGATTGAGCAAAACCCACGCGATAAAGGAACCCTGTTACTGGCTTTTATCACCGGTTTAGCAATCAACGGCTCCTTTTCGGTGCTGTTCAGTACGTTTGTGCCTTTTTCGATATTCCCGCTGATCGCCCTTGGCCTCGCAGCCTGGTGTCTGCATCAGCGTTATCTTAACCGCAATATGCCCGATGGCATGCCTTCACTGGCCGCGGCGTTTTTCCTGTTGGGTATTCTGGTGTATAGCGCGCTGGTGCGGGCTGAATATCCGGATATCGGTTCCAACTTTATCCCGACCATTTTGATGGTGGCGCTGGTGTTCTGGATTGCCACTCGCTTCCGCCGCGCCAGGAACAAAAGCTAAATACAACAACGGGAACCGCAGGGTTCCCGTTTTGTTTTACGCTTTACGCGTGAGCCAGACGCCGCATTCCATATGATGGGTGTACGGGAACTGGTCGAACAGCGCCAGCCGCGACACGTCATGGGTTTCACCCAGCGTGGCAAGATTGTCGCACAGGGTTTGCGGGTTGCAGGAGATATACAGGATGCGTTGATACGCCTGCACCATCTTCACGGTTTCCTCATCCAGGCCACTGCGTGGTGGATCGACAAAGATCGTCTCGCATTGATAGCTCTTCAGGTCGATACCTTCTAAGCGGTTGAAGCTGCGCACGCCATTCATCGCTTGGGTAAACTCTTCCGCCGCCATGCGAATGATCTGCACATTATCGATATGGTTGGCGGCAATATTGTACTGCGCTGATGCTACCGAAGGTTTCGCAATTTCCGTCGCCAGTACGCGATGGAAGTTACGCGCCAGCGCCAGTGAGAAGTTGCCGTTGCCACAGTAAAGTTCCAGTAGATCACCACGTGAGCCCTGAGTGACATCCAGCGCCCATTCCAGCATCTGAATGTTCATCGCCGCATTCGGCTGGGTGAAGCTGTTCTCCACCTGGCGATAAATCATCTCTTTGCCAGCTACCGGCAGGCATTCATCGACGTAATCGCGGTCAAGACAGATTTTGGTTTTGGTCGCACGGCCAATCAACTGCACATCAATGCCTTCAGCGCGCAGGGTGTCGCGCAGTGCGGTGGCGGCTTCCGTCCAGTCCGCTTCCAGCTTACGGTGATACAACAGCGAAATCACAATCTGATTGCTCATGGTCGACAGGTAGTCGATCTGGAACAGCTTGAAACGCAGCACCTGGTTATCACGGATCGCGTCGATCAGTTTTGGCATCAACTGATTGATCAATTCGCTCGCCGCAGGGAATTGATCCACCCGGATACGCTGCTTGGTCTCTTGATCAAAGATGATGTGGTACAGATCGTCGCCATCATGCCAGATGCGGAATTCGGCGCGCATGCGATAGTGGCTGACCGGTGAACGGAACACCTCCACGTCAGGCGCCGCAAAGGGAGACATCATCGCCTGTAAACGGCTGGCTTTTTCCGCCAGTTGCGCGTCGTATTGTTCAATCGGGAGCTGTTCGGGTGTCATCTTTAATCCTGGTAATAAGCTAGCTTGCCGGGCGATTGTAGGCATTCACCTGCTGATGTCCAGTTCTGTGAGAAGATGATGGCTGGCAGTCTGGATTCCCGACCTTCTTAACCGTAGACTGCGACTGCCGGCCTCCTTGAGTTAAAAGGGAATCCAGTGTGAATCTGGAGCTGACGCGCAGCGGTAAAAGAATGTCGTGGTGAGTGCACCTATCAACACTGTCCTGCGGGATGGGAAGTTTTTCACCATTTATGATTCTCAGCCCGAAGACCTGCCGGTGTGTCGTCGCAATCACTGCAACCATCGCGTGCTATCGGTTGCAGGCCTGCGGCATCCTGCTTCGTCTTTTGGATGCTTACAACAATGAATAAAAGCAACATTACGCTGTGTGCCTTTAGTGCAACGGCGCTTTCACTCTGGGCTGCATATGGCTACGCTCAGGATGATGATAAGCAAATCGTTACCGCCAACCGCTTCGCTCAACCGGTTTCATCGGTGCTGGCACCGACAACGGTCGTCACTCGTGAAGAGATCGATCGCTGGCAGGCGAAAAGCCTGACGGATGTGATGCGCCGTTTACCGGGCGTGGATATCGCGCAGAATGGTGGCCTTGGTCAATCCAGCTCGATGTTTATCCGTGGTACTAACTCCAGCCATGTGCTGATATTAATTGACGGCGTTCGCCTCAATCAGGCGGGTATTTCTGGTTCGTCTGATTTAAGCCAAATTCCGTTGTCACTGGTGCAGCGCATCGAATATATCCGTGGCGCGCGTTCAGCGGTTTATGGTTCGGATGCGATTGGTGGGGTGGTGAACATTATTACCGGCCGCGATAAAGCAGGTACCACGTTGACGGCGGGTGTCGGTTCCAATGGCTACCAAAGTTATGATGGTTCCACGCAGCAAATGCTGGGGGATGCCACCAAACTCACCATGGCGGGTAATTATACCTATACCAAGGGTTACGACGTGGTGGCCAACTTGCCTGACGTTTACGGAGATCCCGCGCAGAAAGACCGTGACGGCTTTATGAGCAAAACCTTGTATGGATCGTTGGAGCATCAATTTAACGATGAATTCAGCGGTTTCGTGCGTGGCTATGGTTTCGACAACCGAACGGCTTACGATGGTTACCCTACTTATGTAGAGCCGAACACCTTTGTCGATACTCGCCAGCTTTACAGCCAAACCTGGGATACCGGTCTGCGCTTCAATCAGGATATCTACTCATCCCAGTTAATCGCCAGCTACAGCCATACCAAAGATTACAACTACAGCCCGCAACTCGGTAAATACGATGCGACCGCCTCATTAAATGATGTGCAGCAGTACAACCTACAGTGGGGCAATACTGTTCAGGTCGGGCACGGTGCCATTAGTGGTGGCGTGGACTGGCAGAAACAGACTTCAGAACCGGGTACTAACTCCACTATTGAAGGTCAGGAACAACGTAATACTGGGATTTATGCTACTGCGCAGCAGCAATTCGGTAGCGTAACGCTGGAAGGGGCAGTACGTGGCGACGACAATGATGCGTTTGGCTGGCATAACACCTGGCAGAGCAGTGCTGCGTGGGAGTTTGTTGACGGCTACCGTGTTTTCGCTTCTTACGGTACGGCATTCAAATCGCCGAATTTAGGACAGCTTTACAGCCAGACGTATGGTAACCCGGATCTGAAGCCTGAAAAGAGCAAGCAGTGGGAAGGGGGCTTTGAGGGGCTGACGGGCCCGGTAAACTGGCGTGTATCCGGCTACCGCAATGATATCGACAATCTGATTGATAGCGACCCAAGCACGTACGTTTATTACAACATCGATAAAGCACGCATCAAAGGGGTGGAAGCAACAGCATCCTTCGATACTGGCCCGCTCAGCCATCAAATCTCATACGATTATGTTGATGCGCGTGATGCAGAGACTAATCAGCAGCTAGTACGCCGTGCTAAGCAGCAGGTGAAATACCAACTCGACTGGACAATCTACGATTTTGACTGGTCTGTGACCTATCACTATCTTGGCGATCGTTACGATAACGATTACAACCACTCTTACACGCCGCAGCGCGTGAAATTGGGCGGTGTGAGCTTATGGGATCTCGCAGTGTCGTATCCGGTCACATCACAGCTCACCGTTCGTGGTAGAATTGCCAACCTGTTCGATAAAGACTACGAGACAGTGTATGGCTATCCAACTCCAGGAACGGAGTATTACCTCAGCGCCAGCTACAGCTTCTGATCTGCGTCCCACCGTGCTGGTGTTTGACTCCGGCGTCGGTGGGCTCTCCGTCTATGATGAGGTCCGGCAGTTATTGCCGGATCTTCACTATTTATATGCCTTCGATAATGAAGGTTTCCCTTACGGTGAAAAAACCGAAGACTTTATTGTCGAGCGTGTGGTTGCTGTGGTTGAGGCGATTACAAAACGCTTCCCGCTGGCATTAGTCATCATTGCCTGTAACTCGGCTAGCACCGTTTCTTTACCTGCACTGCGTGAGCGATTCGAGTTTCCTGTTGTCGGTGTTGTGCCGGCGATTAAACCTGCTGCGCGTCTCACGCGTAATGGTGTCGTGGGGTTACTGGCAACGCGCGGCACGGTAAAACGTCCTTATACTCATGAGCTGGTGGCGCAGTTTGCGCGCGAGTGCAAAATCGAAATGCTGGGTTCTGCTGAACTGGTAGAGCTGGCGGAAGCGAAACTGCATGGTGAAGGGGTGGAACTCTCTGATGTGCGCCATGCTGTGCAACCCTGGCTTCGCATGAAAGAGCCACCTGACACTGTCGTCCTGGGATGTACGCACTTTCCTCTATTGCGTGACGAGCTGCAAATGGTACTGCCTGAAGGCACGCGGTTAGTGGATTCCGGTGCAGCCATTGCACGCCGCACAGTATGGTTATTAGAACATGAAGCGCCGCACGCCGTTTCTTCTGGTCAAAATATGGCGTTCTGCACGCTTATGGATGAGGAGGCGGTGCAATTATCACCGGTTTTACGGCGTTATGGCTTTCCATTGCTGGAAAAACTGGCGATTTAGTGGGGTTTCGACGAAAAAAACAGCACTCAGAATTTAATTTGCATTTAGCGCTTGTCAGCCAAAAAGAAATCCCTATACTGCGCCTCCACTGACACGGAACAACGGCTTACGAAGCGAAGTGTTCAGGAGGTGGTCTTCAAGGCAACCTTCAGAAAAGCAAAAATAAATGCTTGACTGAGAATGCGGAAAGCGTAATATACGCATCCCGCGCCGCTTGAGAAATCGCGGCACTGCTCTTTAACAATTTATCAGACAATCTGTGTGGGCACTCGCAGGATTGATATCAACGTCTCCGGACGTAAAAAATATCAAGTCTCACGAGTGAACACATAATGAAATTCATTATGACGTTTTACAGATGAGCATCGCTGAACTTGTTTCAGCAAATCAAACTTTAAATTGAAGAGTTTGATCATGGCTCAGATTGAACGCTGGCGGCAGGCCTAACACATGCAAGTCGAACGGTAGCACAGAGAGCTTGCTCTTGGGTGACGAGTGGCGGACGGGTGAGTAATGTCTGGGAAACTGCCCGATGGAGGGGGATAACTACTGGAAACGGTAGCTAATACCGCATAACGTCTTCGGACCAAAGTGGGGGACCTTCGGGCCTCACACCATCGGATGTGCCCAGATGGGATTAGCTAGTAGGTGGGGTAATGGCTCACCTAGGCGACGATCCCTAGCTGGTCTGAGAGGATGACCAGCCACACTGGAACTGAGACACGGTCCAGACTCCTACGGGAGGCAGCAGTGGGGAATATTGCACAATGGGCGCAAGCCTGATGCAGCCATGCCGCGTGTATGAAGAAGGCCTTCGGGTTGTAAAGTACTTTCAGCGGGGAGGAAGGCGATGGAGTTAATAGCTTCATCGATTGACGTTACCCGCAGAAGAAGCACCGGCTAACTCCGTGCCAGCAGCCGCGGTAATACGGAGGGTGCAAGCGTTAATCGGAATTACTGGGCGTAAAGCGCACGCAGGCGGTCTGTCAAGTCGGATGTGAAATCCCCGGGCTTAACCTGGGAACTGCATTCGAAACTGGCAGGCTAGAGTCTTGTAGAGGGGGGTAGAATTCCAGGTGTAGCGGTGAAATGCGTAGAGATCTGGAGGAATACCGGTGGCGAAGGCGGCCCCCTGGACAAAGACTGACGCTCAGGTGCGAAAGCGTGGGGAGCAAACAGGATTAGATACCCTGGTAGTCCACGCCGTAAACGATGTCGACTTGGAGGTTGTGCCCTTGAGGCGTGGCTTCCGGAGCTAACGCGTTAAGTCGACCGCCTGGGGAGTACGGCCGCAAGGTTAAAACTCAAATGAATTGACGGGGGCCCGCACAAGCGGTGGAGCATGTGGTTTAATTCGATGCAACGCGAAGAACCTTACCTACTCTTGACATCCAGAGAACTTAGCAGAGATGCTTTGGTGCCTTCGGGAACTCTGAGACAGGTGCTGCATGGCTGTCGTCAGCTCGTGTTGTGAAATGTTGGGTTAAGTCCCGCAACGAGCGCAACCCTTATCCTTTGTTGCCAGCGGTCCGGCCGGGAACTCAAAGGAGACTGCCAGTGATAAACTGGAGGAAGGTGGGGATGACGTCAAGTCATCATGGCCCTTACGAGTAGGGCTACACACGTGCTACAATGGCGCATACAAAGAGAAGCGACCTCGCGAGAGCAAGCGGACCTCATAAAGTGCGTCGTAGTCCGGATTGGAGTCTGCAACTCGACTCCATGAAGTCGGAATCGCTAGTAATCGTAGATCAGAATGCTACGGTGAATACGTTCCCGGGCCTTGTACACACCGCCCGTCACACCATGGGAGTGGGTTGCAAAAGAAGTAGGTAGCTTAACCTTCGGGAGGGCGCTTACCACTTTGTGATTCATGACTGGGGTGAAGTCGTAACAAGGTAACCGTAGGGGAACCTGCGGTTGGATCACCTCCTTACCTGAAGATACCTTCCTTCGAAGTGCTCACACAGATTGTCTGATAGAAAAGTAACGAGCAGAAAAAACCTCTACAGGCTTGTAGCTCAGGTGGTTAGAGCGCACCCCTGATAAGGGTGAGGTCGGTGGTTCAAGTCCACTCAGGCCTACCAAATTCGCACTCATGCGGCGTTATGTACCCGGTCGTTTACCAAAGTAAACTTCCCTCCTACATGCCTTGCCTGAGCACGAATTTACGTTTTCATGTAAATGAAAAAGTAACTCCTGGTGAGTGGTAGTAGAAGGTCTCTGCAGTAACTGTATGGGGCTATAGCTCAGCTGGGAGAGCGCCTGCCTTGCACGCAGGAGGTCAGCGGTTCGATCCCGCTTAGCTCCACCATTACAGTGACTCAAAACAATACTTCAGAGCGTACCGGCAACGGTGTGCTGCGAAGTATTATGCTCTTTAACAATCCGGAACAAGCTGAAAATTGAAACGACACGTCGTATTCATTCTCCGTAATAAGAATGAAGCTATCGATGTGTTCGAGTCTCTCAAATGCTTGCAGTCTGCATGCGTTGCAAAACGCCTGTGGGTTGTGAGGTTAAGCGACTAAGCGTACACGGTGGATGCCCTGGCAGTCAGAGGCGATGAAGGACGTGCTAATCTGCGTAAAGCGTCGGTAAGGTGATATGAACCGCTACAGCCGACGATGTCCGAATGGGGAAACCCGGTGCACTCTGTGCATCATCGCAACATGAATACATAGTGTTGCGAGGCGAACCTGGGGAACTGAAACATCTAAGTACCCAGAGGAAAAGAAATCAACCGAGATTCCCCCAGTAGCGGCGAGCGAACGGGGAACAGCCCAGAACCTGAATCAGTTTGTGCATTAGTGGAAGCGTCTGGAAAGTCGCAGGGTACAGGGTGATACTCCCGTACACAAAAATGCACATCTTGTGAGTTCGAAGAGTAGGGCGGGACACGTGGTATCCTGTCTGAATATGGGGGGACCATCCTCCAAGGCTAAATACTCCTGACTGACCGATAGTGAACCAGTACCGTGAGGGAAAGGCGAAAAGAACCCCGGCGAGGGGAGTGAAACAGAACCTGAAACCGTGTACGTACAAGCAGTGGGAGCCAACTTGTTTGGTGACTGCGTACCTTTTGTATAATGGGTCAGCGACTTATATTCTGTAGCAAGGTTAACCGTATAGGGGAGCCGCAGGGAAACCGAGTCTTAACTGGGCGTTAAGTTGCAGGGTATAGACCCGAAACCCGGTGATCTAGCCATGGGCAGGTTGAAGGTTGGGTAACACTAACTGGAGGACCGAACCGACTAATGTTGAAAAATTAGCGGATGACTTGTGGCTGGGGGTGAAAGGCCAATCAAACCGGGAGATAGCTGGTTCTCCCCGAAAGCTATTTAGGTAGCGCCTCGTGAACTCATCTTCGGGGGTAGAGCACTGTTTCGGCTAGGGGGCCATCCCGGCTTACCAACCCGATGCAAACTGCGAATACCGAAGAATGTTATCACGGGAGACACACGGCGGGTGCTAACGTCCGTCGTGAAGAGGGAAACAACCCAGACCGCCAGCTAAGGTCCCAAAGTCATGGTTAAGTGGGAAACGATGTGGGAAGGCACAGACAGCCAGGATGTTGGCTTAGAAGCAGCCATCATTTAAAGAAAGCGTAATAGCTCACTGGTCGAGTCGGCCTGCGCGGAAGATGTAACGGGGCTAAACCATGCACCGAAGCTGCGGCAGCGACACTATGTGTTGTTGGGTAGGGGAGCGTTCTGTAAGCCGTTGAAGGTGAACTGTGAGGTTTGCTGGAGGTATCAGAAGTGCGAATGCTGACATAAGTAACGATAAAGCGGGTGAAAAGCCCGCTCGCCGGAAGACCAAGGGTTCCTGTTCAACGTTAATCGGAGCAGGGTGAGTCGACCCCTAAGGCGAGGCTGAAAAGCGTAGTCGATGGGAAGCAGGTTAATATTCCTGCACTTGGTGTTACTGCGAAGGGGGGACGGAGAAGGCTAGGTTATCCGGGCGACGGTTGTCCCGGTTTAAGCATGTAGGCGGAGAGTTTAGGTAAATCCGGACTCTTTTTAACGCTGAGGTGTGATGACGAGCCACTACGGTGGTGAAGTAACTGATGCCCTGCTTCCAGGAAAAGCCTCTAAGCTCCAGGTAACACGAAATCGTACCCCAAACCGACACAGGTGGTCAGGTAGAGAATACCAAGGCGCTTGAGAGAACTCGGGTGAAGGAACTAGGCAAAATGGTGCCGTAACTTCGGGAGAAGGCACGCTGTCATCAGGTGAAGTCCCTCGCGGACGGAGCTGAAGGCAGTCGAAGATACCAGCTGGCTGCAACTGTTTATTAAAAACACAGCACTGTGCAAACACGAAAGTGGACGTATACGGTGTGACGCCTGCCCGGTGCCGGAAGGTTAATTGATGGGGTTATCCGTAAGGAGAAGCTCTTGATCGAAGCCCCGGTAAACGGCGGCCGTAACTATAACGGTCCTAAGGTAGCGAAATTCCTTGTCGGGTAAGTTCCGACCTGCACGAATGGCGTAATGATGGCCAGGCTGTCTCCACCCGAGACTCAGTGAAATTGAAATCGCTGTGAAGATGCAGTGTACCCGCGGCAAGACGGAAAGACCCCGTGAACCTTTACTATAGCTTGACACTGAACATTGAGCCTTGATGTGTAGGATAGGTGGGAGGCTTTGAAGCGTGGACGCCAGTCTGCGTGGAGCCAACCTTGAAATACCACCCTTTAATGTTTGATGTTCTAACGTAGACCCGTAATCCGGGTTGCGGACAGTGTCTGGTGGGTAGTTTGACTGGGGCGGTCTCCTCCCAAAGAGTAACGGAGGAGCACGAAGGTTGGCTAATCCTGGTCGGACATCAGGAGGTTAGTGCAATGGCATAAGCCAGCTTGACTGCGAGAGTGACGGCTCGAGCAGGTGCGAAAGCAGGTCATAGTGATCCGGTGGTTCTGAATGGAAGGGCCATCGCTCAACGGATAAAAGGTACTCCGGGGATAACAGGCTGATACCGCCCAAGAGTTCATATCGACGGCGGTGTTTGGCACCTCGATGTCGGCTCATCACATCCTGGGGCTGAAGTAGGTCCCAAGGGTACGGCTGTTCGCCGTTTAAAGTGGTACGCGAGCTGGGTTTAGAACGTCGTGAGACAGTTCGGTCCCTATCTGCCGTGGGCGCTGGAGAATTGAGGGGGGTTGCTCCTAGTACGAGAGGACCGGAGTGAACGCACCACTGGTGTTCGGGTTGTCATGCCAATGGCATTGCCCGGTAGCTAAGTGCGGAAAAGATAAGTGCTGAAAGCATCTAAGCACGAAACTTGCCCCGAGATGAGTTCTCCCTGACTCTCTGAGAGTCCTGAAGGGACGTTGAAGACGACGACGTTGATAGGCCGGATGTGTAAGTGCAGCGATGCATTGAGCTAACCGGTACTAATGACCCGTGAGGCTTAACCTTACAACGCCAGAGGCGTTTTTGAGAGACGCAGAAGTAGATTTTCAGCTTGTTCACGGACTGGTTCGCGTGGTGACGGATGTCACGGCGTGAATAAACAGAATTTGCCTGGCGGCTGTAGCGCGGTGGTCCCACCTGACCCCATGCCGAACTCAGAAGTGAAACGCCGTAGCGCCGATGGTAGTGTGGGGTCTCCCCATGCGAGAGTAGGGAACTGCCAGGCATTAATTTAAGACTCATTCGTGAGTCGTGACCTTTCAGGTGACACTGAAAGGGCGAAACACCCGAAGTCAGAACGGTTTCTGATTTTGGTACAGAATCGGTGGAGCGGTAGTTCAGTTGGTTAGAATACCTGCCTGTCACGCAGGGGGTCGCGGGTTCGAGCCCCGTCCGTTCCGCCACCCTTTTAGGGGCGTAGTTCAATTGGTAGAGCACCGGTCTCCAAAACCGGGTGTTGGGGGTTCGAGTCCCTCCGCCCCTGCCAGAAAACAATCCTTTGCTTCGGCAAAGGATTTTTTTTGTCCAAAATTTGGCATTTACCTCATAACTTCGTCAGTGAAAAGGGTTTGAGTTTCACTGCGCGACACTCAAACCCCTCTCAATTTCTGCTTTATTGCGTCAATACTGGAAATTTAAGCAGCTGACGAATATGTGCTTGTTGATCGCTATTCTGCAGCCACACCGCATAGAGTGGACGAACGGCAACGGGTGTATCTGGAATAACCATCAAATCACTATAAATGCTGTGCCATGAATCCGGTAAAAACGCGCAGGCGCCGGTAGTGTGGAGTAATTCACGTGTCACATGCGCTGAAGTTGTGGTCAATACTGGCACATCATCACTGGATAAATAACTTTCATGTTGATGAAAATCCGCACCCCATTCCAGTTTAATGTAATCATATTTTTCACGTTTCTCAGTCTTACGTGCGCGGAAGAGCGCGAGTGAAATATGACCAATCTGTTGGCTGGTTAATTCATCCATTTTGGGCGCTTCGGTGGTGATTAAAAGGTCCAACTGACGCTCATGTAATTGCTTTACCAGCAAATGCCGTTGTGCGATACGTGCTTCAAGGTGAAGGCTTTCCCGGTTCTCATAAAGCGTTTTTAACCAAGGGGTTAGATAAGCCTCCCACAACGACGCGCTGGCACCTATCGATAGCTCATGATGCTGTTGTGTATGTGAAACTTCCTTTTTAGCCATCAGCCAGGTACTCATCAGGCTCTCTGCATAGGGTAATAAACGCTCACCCGCAGAAGTCAGCCGAATATTATTTCGATGACGGGTGAAAAGGTTGACTCCCAACTGATTTTCCAGCTGACGAATGCGAAAACTAACGGCAGATTGCGTGAGGTAAAGCGCTTCAGCAGCACGCCCGAAATGGCGTGTTCTGCTCACTTCGAGGAAAGTTTTCAGTAATTCCGTATCCACAGCATTCTCCCAAAAAATGTTTGTCGTACTGATTTAAATGTTTTGTTTTACACTCTGTCAAGCCTATCTAATACTCCGCGCCATAAATAGCACGGCCATAAGAGAGTCGGGAGCGTGTAAAATGGCGGATAGCTTCGCAACAACAAATCGTTTCTTTGATAACAAACATTATCCTCGTGGTTTTTCACGTCATGGTGATTTCACCATTAAAGAAGCTCAGCTTCTGGAACGCCACGGTTACGCCTTCAATGAACTGGACCTCGCCAAGCGTGAACCAGCGACTGAAGAAGAGCGTTCGTTTTTAGAAGTATGTCGTGGTCTGCGTGAGCCGCAAACGGAAGCTGAACGTGTCTGGTCGAAATATACCGCACGTATTAAGCGTCCTAAGCGTTTCCACACATTGTCTGGCGGTAAGCCGCAGATGGATACTGTGGAAGACTTTAGCGATAGCGATGATTAAAAAATAGCGGGGCTTCTAAAGCCCCGTTTTTTATTCCAGACTGTTGTGCAGAAAGATTAGCAACCGGTCAATGCTGCGATAACCCACCGCCTCCTGCAAATGCTGTCGTGAAATCGTCTCCTCCCCTGCCAAGTCGGCAATCGTCCTGGCGACTTTCAAAATGCGTTGCCACGCGCGCACAGAAAGACCCAGCGAATTCAATACAGCTTCCAGCCATATAGCATCGTCCTGTCTCAGTACACAGCACTGGGCAATCTCCGGATTAGATAAATGCGCGTTTATTTTGCCTGCTCGCTCAATTTGCCTCTGACGAGCAGCAAGGACGCGTTTAAGTACCGTCTCGCTGCTCTCACTGACTTCCTGTTTTTGACTTAAGGTTCCACTGGGTAGCAACGGGATTTCCAGAGACAGATCAAAGCGATCAAGAAACGGACCTGAGAGCCGGCTCAAATAGCGCAGCACCTGTTGCGGCGTGCATCGATTATGACTGCCTTGATAATGCCCGGTAGGGCTGGGGTTCATGGCACCAATTAACTGAAAGCGCGCAGGATAAGTGACTTTGGCGCGTGTACGGGAAATCGCAATCTCGCCGGATTCAATGGGCTCGCGTAATGCATCCAGTACCTTGCGGTCAAACTCCGGGAGTTCATCCAGAAACAGGACGCCATTGTGCGCCAGAGAGATCTCACCAGGCCGGGGGATTGCTCCTCCTCCCACTAATGCATACAGCGAAGCGCTGTGATGAGGTGCTCTGAATGGCCTTCTGCGCCACTGATGATGGAGATTTCGGCTGCTGACCAGGCTATTAATCGCTGCGCACTCCAGCGCTTCCTGATCGTCTAAGGGCGGCATAATGCCAGGCAGGCGGGTCGCCAGCATGGTTTTCCCTGTGCCGGGCGGTCCAAGCAGTAACAGGTTATGCCCGCCAGCGGCAGTGATCTCCAGGGCGCGACGTCCTTGTTCCTGACCGATGATTTCGCTGAGGTCCTGGCTTTCCTGTTGCAGCGCCTCAGGTTGAGAATACGCAACGGTGAGTGTCGACTGGTTATGCAGGAAAGCGCAGATCTCGAGCAGATGTTTACCGACGAGCGTTTCCCCTTGTTGGATCAATCCGACATCCTGTTGATTCTCTTCAGCTAACACCATCTGCCTGCCGGCTTGCAAAGCGGCCATCGCTGCTGGAATAGAGGCCTGAACGCCACAGAGCGCGCCGTTGAGTGCTAACTCCCCCAGGAACTCATAGTGCGCCAGTTTCGCGTCAGGAAGCTGCTCTGAGGCCGCGAGAATCGCAATGGCGATGGGAAGGTCGTAGCGCCCACCTTCTTTTGGCAGATCGGCGGGGGCCAAATTGATGGTGACGCGTTTCGCCGGGAAGGTGAATCCGCTATTGATAATGGCACTGCGTACCCGTTCCCGCGCTTCCTTCACCGTGGTTTCAGGCAAGCCAACCAGCGTTAAAGCGGGCAACCCCTTGCTGATATGCACCTCAACCGTTACCAATGGCGCCTGTATGCCGAGCGCCGCGCGAGTGAGAACCTTTGATAAAGACATAACCACTCCTTGTTGTCTTCATCATGCGAGGAGTAAATTCAGATTGCGAATGCGATTAAAAAACATCAGCGCCGGATTCCAGTGAATCGGCGGTTTTTACAATGTTTTCGCCGCAGTTGAGGTCGATATCGCAGAATTAACAGAGAGGTTTCGCAGTGTGCGTAATGAAAATTTTTCACAACTTAAAATAACCTTTAACTTACAAGGCGATAACCCACACCCATTGCTTACGTCATAAAAAAACGTTATGAAAATAATTGTCAACGCGTAGATAACTATGGTAACTCTGTAGGTATTACTTCGAACAATCGAAAAAACAGACAACACATGAAAGCCCTTCTACAAGTGATTAGCCTAGTCGTGATTAGCGTGGTGGTGATTATTATCCCACCGTGCGGGGCATCGCTTGGAGAAAGAAAGGCTTAAAAATCAAGCCCGGAATTCCAAAAACCCCCGCACCGAAAGGTCCGGGGGTTTTTTTTCGACCTGGCTAAATATCAGCGAATCAGCGAGGAACAGATTATGAGCAGTAGCATAAAGTTCTGTTGTTCCACCAGGAATACAGGAGAATAACGATGACAGGTGCACAGTGGGTAGTTCAGGCTTTACGCGCGCAGAGTGTCGACACAGTGTTTGGCTATCCTGGCGGCGCAATCATGCCAGTGTACGATGCGCTCTACGATGGCGGCGTGGAACACCTACTGTGTCGTCATGAGCAAGGTGCAGTGATGGCGGCAATTGGTTATGCCCGTGCCACCGGTAAAACTGGCGTGTGTATCGCCACTTCCGGTCCCGGCGCCACTAACCTGATCACCGGTTTAGCCGATGCGTTTATGGACTCGATCCCGGTTGTCGCGATCACCGGTCAGGTTTCATCTGCTTTTATCGGTACTGACGCCTTCCAGGAAATCGACGTTCTCGGCCTATCGTTAGCCTGCACCAAGCACAGTTTCCTGGTTGAATCCCTCGAAGATTTGCCTTCCGTGATGGCCGAAGCCTTTGCCATCGCCCAGTCTGGCCGTCCCGGTCCGGTTCTGGTGGATATCCCGAAAGACATCCAAATTGCTAGTGCCGATTTAACCCCACACCTGTTGCCGGTTGAAGAGACGATCAGTCACTCGCCAGAGCATATCGCGGAAGCCCGCGCATTGATGGCGCAGTCGCATAAGCCAATGCTGTATATCGGCGGCGGTGTGGGCATGGCGCAAGCGGTGCCTGCATTACGTGCCATGGCTGAAGCAACCGGCATCCCAACGGTGTCCACGTTGAAAGGCCTGGGAAGTGCAGACGCCAGCAGCGATCTCTATCTCGGCATGTTGGGTATGCACGGCACCAAAGCTGCCAACCTTGCCGTGCAATCTTGCGATTTACTGATTGCCGTTGGCGCGCGTTTCGACGACCGCGTCACCGGAAAGTTAGACACCTTCGCCCCGCATGCGAACGTCATTCATATCGATATCGATCCGGCCGAGTTGAACAAATTGCGTCGTGCGCACGTTTCGTTGCAAGGTGATTTGAACCAGGTGCTGCCTGCGTTGAGTATGCCGATGCAGATTGAGGGCTGGCGCACCGAAGTTAAAGCGATGAAAGCCGAGTTTGACTGGCGTTACGATCACCCAGGCGAGGCCATTTATGCGCCGCTGCTGCTGAAACAACTCTCCGATCGTAAAGCGGACAGCGCGGTGGTGACCACCGATGTGGGCCAGCATCAGATGTGGGCTGCGCAGCACATGAGCTTCACTCAGCCAGAGAACTTCATCACCTCCAGCGGCCTGGGTACTATGGGCTTTGGTCTGCCAGCCGCCATCGGCGCGCAGGTTGCCCGCCCGCAAGACACCGTGATCTGCGTGTCAGGCGATGGCTCAATCATGATGAACATCCAGGAGCTGGGCACCATTAAGCGCGGTAAGCTGCCGGTGAAAATCCTGCTGCTGGATAACCAACGTTTAGGCATGGTGCGCCAGTGGCAGCAGTTGTTCTTTGATGGTCGCTACAGCGAAACCATCCTCACCGATAACCCCGATTTCCTCACGCTGGCCAGCGCCTTTGATATCCCAGGCCAGCACATTAGCCGTAAAGATCAGGTCGACGCCGCGATAGATGCTCTGCTGAACAGTGAAGGTCCTTACTTCCTGCATGTTTCGATTGATGAGCATGAAAACGTCTGGCCATTGGTACCGCCGGGTGCCAGCAACGCAAACATGATGGAGAAAACCGCATGAACCAGCATCAATTGTCTATCGAAGCCCGCTTCCGCCCTGAAATATTGGAGCGCATTTTGCGTGTTGTCCGCCACCGTGGCTTCCAGGTGTGCTCGATGAACATGGCATCTGCGATTAACGCTGAAAACATTAACATCGAAATGACCGTTGCCAGTCAGCGTTCGGTCGATTTACTGTCTTCACAGTTAAGCAAACTCATGGATGTCGCCTGTGTCGAGATCCAGCAACAGACATCACAACAAATCCGCGCTTAGTCGCCAAAGGAAATAGCAATGAGTACGAAGAAAGCAGACTTTATTTGGTTCAACGGGGAGATGGTTAAGTGGGAAGACGCCAAGGTTAGCGTGATGTCTCACGCACTGCACTACGGTACTTCTGTGTTTGAAGGCGTACGCTGCTACGACTCGCACAAAGGCCCAGTGGTGTTCCGTCACCGTGAACACATGCAGCGTCTGCACGACTCCGCCAAAATTTATCGTTTCCCTATCGCTGCCAGCGTTGATGAGCTGATGGAAGCCTGCCGCGAAGTGATTCGTGTAAACAAACTGAAAAGCGCTTACATCCGTCCGCTGGCGTTTGTTGGCGACGTAGGCCTGGGTGTGAACCCGCCAGATGGCTACACCACCGACGTGATCATCGCTGCTTTCCCATGGGGTGCTTACCTGGGTGCTGAAGCACTGGAAAACGGCATCGATGCGATGGTGTCTTCATGGAACCGTGTCGCACCGAACACCCTGCCAACCGCGGCTAAAGCCGGTGGTAACTACCTCTCCTCACTGTTGGTCGGCAGCGAAGCGCGTCGCCACGGCTATCAGGAAGGTATCGCTCTCGACACCAACGGCTATATTTCAGAAGGTGCTGGCGAAAACTTGTTCGAAGTGAAAGATGGCATTCTGTTCACGCCGCCGTTCACTTCTTCAGCCCTGCCAGGCATCACCCGTGACGCCATCATCAAGCTGGCGATCGACCTGGGTATCGAAGTGCGTGAGCAAACCCTGTCACGTGAATCCTTGTATCTGGCTGACGAAGTGTTCATGTCCGGTACGGCAGCAGAAATCACCCCGGTACGCAGCGTTGATGGTATCCAGGTGGGTGCAGGTAAACGTGGTCCAGTGACCACCAAAATTCAGAGCGCATTTTTCGGCCTGTTCACAGGTGAAACCGAAGACAAGTACGGCTGGTTGGATCAGGTTAATCCATAACAAGACAGTTACGCGGGTGCAGCTGCGCCCGCGTCATATTTCAGACTGGAGTAAATAGAGCATGCCTAAGTACCGTTCTGCCACAACCACCCATGGCCGTAATATGGCGGGTGCCCGCGCCTTGTGGCGCGCCACAGGGATGACCGATGACGATTTCGGCAAGCCGATTATTGCCGTAGTTAACTCATTCACCCAGTTCGTACCGGGCCACGTGCACCTGCGCGATATGGGCAAGCTGGTGGCTGAGCAAATCGAAGCTGTCGGTGGTGTTGCTAAAGAGTTCAACACCATCGCGGTGGATGACGGTATCGCCATGGGTCATGGCGGCATGCTGTATTCACTGCCTTCGCGCGAGCTGATCGCCGATTCCGTAGAGTACATGGTGAACGCGCACTGCGCCGATGCCATGGTGTGTATCTCTAACTGCGACAAAATCACCCCCGGCATGCTGATGGCGTCACTGCGCCTCAACATCCCGGTGATCTTTGTCTCCGGCGGTCCGATGGAAGCCGGTAAGACCAAACTGTCTGACAAAATCATCAAGCTGGACCTGGTTGATGCGATGATTCAGGGTGCTAACCCGAATGTCAGCGATGAAGACAGCGATAAAATCGAACGCTCTGCGTGCCCAACCTGTGGTTCTTGTTCAGGGATGTTCACTGCGAACTCGATGAACTGTCTGGCCGAAGCGCTGGGTCTGGCACAGCCAGGCAACGGTTCACTGTTGGCTACTCACGCTGACCGTAAAGAGCTGTTCCTCAACGCCGGTAAGCGTATCGTTAGCCTGACCAAAAAGTATTACGAGCAGGATGATGAGCGCGTACTGCCACGCAACATCGCCACTAAAGCGGCATTTGAGAATGCGATGACGCTGGATATCGCCATGGGTGGTTCCACCAACACCGTTCTGCACCTGCTGGCAGCGGCGCAGGAAGGCGAAATCGAATTCAACATGTCAGATATCGACCGCCTGTCGCGCAAAGTACCGCACCTGTGCAAAGTGGCACCGAGTACGCCGAAATATCACATGGAAGATGTGCACCGTGCTGGTGGCGTTGTCGCGATTCTGGGCGAGCTGGATCGTGCCGGGCTGATCGATACCAGTGCGCGCAACGTTCTGCAGCAGAGCATGCGTGAGACCCTGGATCAGTACGACATCATGCTGACCCAAGACGAAGCGGTGAAGAAAATGTTCCGCGCGGGCCCAGCCGGCATCCGTACCACCCAAGCCTTCTCACAAGACTGCCGTTGGGACACACTCGATGATGACCGTAAAGAGGGTTGTATCCGTACTCGTGAGCACGCCTTCTCTCAGGATGGCGGTCTGGCCGTACTGTACGGCAACATCTCTGAAGATGGTTGTATCGTTAAAACCGCCAGCGTTGACGCTGAGCTGCTGACCTTCAAAGGTCCAGCCAAAGTTTACGAAAGTCAGGATGACGCGGTAGATGCGATCCTCGGCGGCAAAGTTGTGGCGGGCGATTGCGTGGTGATCCGTTACGAAGGGCCGAAAGGCGGTCCGGGCATGCAGGAAATGCTCTATCCAACCACCTATCTGAAATCCATGGGCTTGGGCAAAGCCTGTGCGCTGATCACCGATGGTCGTTTCTCGGGTGGTTCTTCCGGTCTCTCTGTCGGTCACATCTCGCCAGAAGCGGCGAGCGGCGGCACCATTGCGTTGATCCAGGACGGCGACATGATCGAGCTGGATATCCCGAACCGTCGTATCCATCTGGATCTGCCAGACAACGAAATCCACGCTCGTCGTGAAAAAGAGCAGGCGCGTGGCGAAGCGGCTTATACCCCGCACAACCGCGAACGTGCTGTTTCCTTCGCGCTGCGTGCTTATGCATCCCTCGCAACCAGTGCTGACAAAGGTGCGGTGCGCGATAAGTCCAAGCTGGGAGGCTAACAACTGATGGCTGAGTCTCAACCGCTACCCGCGTCGCCTAACGGCGCGGAGTATCTGCGCGCAGTGCTGCGTGCGCCTGTGTACGAAATTGCCCAGGTCACGCCGCTGCAAAAAATGGAAAAAATTTCATCGCGTCTCGGCAACACCATTCTGGTGAAGCGTGAGGATCGTCAGCCGGTGCACAGCTTCAAGCTGCGCGGGGCGTACGCGATGATTGCCGGGCTGACCGAAGAGCAAAAAGCACGCGGCGTGATTACGGCTTCGGCCGGCAACCACGCGCAGGGTGTGGCGCTCTCGGCCAGCACGCTGGGCATCAAATCACTGATTGTGATGCCGCTGGCCACGGCAGACATCAAGGTTGATGCAGTGCGCGCATTTGGCGGTGAGGTTTATCTGTTTGGTGCTAACTTCGACGAGGCTAAAGCCAAAGCGATTGAGCTGTCCGAGCAGCAGGGTTACACCTTTGTGCACCCGTTTGACCACCCGGCAGTGATTGCCGGGCAGGGCACGCTGGCGATGGAACTGTTGCAGCAGGATGCGCATATCGATCGCGTGTTCGTGCCGGTCGGTGGTGGCGGTCTGGCGGCGGGCGTGGCGGTGCTGATCAAACAGCTGATGCCGCAGATCAAAGTGATCGCGGTGGAGTCGGAAGATTCGGCCTGCCTGAAAGCGGCACTGGATGCTGGCGAGCCGGTGGATCTGGCGCGTGTCGGGTTGTTTGCTGAAGGTGTGGCGGTGAAGCGCATCGGCAGTGAAACTTTCCGCCTGTGCAAAGAGTATCTCGATGACATCATCACCGTGGACAGCGATGCCATCTGCGCGGCAGTGAAAGACCTGTTCGAAGATGTGCGTGCGGTAGCGGAACCTTCGGGTGCGCTGGCGCTGGCGGGCATGAAGAAGTACATCCAGCAGCACGACATCAAAGGCGAGCGCCTTGCGCACGTCTTGTCGGGCGCCAACGTCAACTTCCACGGTCTGCGCTACGTGTCAGAACGCTGTGAAATTGGTGAACAGCGCGAAGCGTTGCTGGCGGTGACGATTCCAGAACAGCAGGGCAGTTTCCTGCGTTTCTGTCAGACGTTGGGTGGCCGTTCCATCACCGAGTTCAACTATCGCTATGCGGATGCCGATAACGCCTGCATCTTCGTTGGGGTGCGCTTAACGCGCGGTCTGGAAGAGCGCAGTGAAATCATCAGCCAGCTCAGCGAAGGTGGTTATCAGGTGGTGGATCTGTCAGATGATGAGATGGCGAAGCTGCACGTGCGCTACATGGTCGGCGGTCGTCCATCGAAGCCGCTGCGCGAGCGCTTGTTTAGCTTCGAATTCCCGGAAGCACCGGGCGCGCTGCTGAAATTCCTGCAGACGCTGGGCGCACACTGGAATATCTCGCTGTTCCACTATCGCAGCCACGGCACCGATTTTGGTCGCGTGCTGGCGGCCTTCGAAGCCAACGATCAAGAGCCGGATTTCGAAACCCATCTCACGGCGTTGGGCTACGAATGGCACGATGAAGCGAATAACCCGGCGTTCCGTTTCTTCCTCGCCGGGCAGTAACTACAGCAGGTTCCAGAAAGCACTGATAAGCGGCTCCCCGAGCCGCTTTTTTTGTACACACACGCCGAGCTCCAGCGGCGCGACCGACTCGACATTCTCCAGTGTCAGAACGCGATTACGCACCGGCTCCGGGCTGTTCTCCAGCACCACATCCGGCAGTAGCGCAATGCCACATCCCAGCGCCACCATTGAGACAATCGCCTCATGCCCGGAAACCGTGGCGTAAATTTGTGGATTGGGGATGCGATGGCGACGGAACCACAAATCAATGCCGCGCCGCACCGGGCCTTGTTCCGGCACGATAAACGGAATCTGCGACCAATCAGGTTGCGCCTGTGTGGCCTGGCTGCGCACCGCACACGGCAGGGCGGGCGCGATCAGCACCAGCGGAAGAATGGCGAGCGGTGTGAAGTCGATGCTGGCGGGCAGCGATTCCGGACGTCCGGCAATGGCCAAATCTGCCTCGCCAGATTGCACCATCTCAATTGCGTCGGCGGCATCGCCGGTGGTGAGTTTGATTTCCACCTGCGGATGTTCGGCGCGGAAGCGGTCGAGAATCGGCGGCAAATGGCTGTAAGCGGCGGTCACCGAGCAAAAAATGCGCAGTTCGCCGCTCAGGGACGGGCCGTTCAGATCCATTACGTGGCGCAGTTGTTGATATTGCAATAAGGTTTGCTGAGCAAATTGCTTGAGGCGCTCGCCGGCTTCAGTGAGCGTCACGGTGCGGTTATCACGCAGGAACAGCGCGTGACCGACATCTTCCTCAAGGCGCTGAATCTGGCGAGAGAGCGTGGAGGGACTGACGTGCATAGCACGCGCGGTGCGACCAAAGTGACAGCTTTCGGCCAGATGAAGAAAGAGCTTTAGGTCTCGTAAATCCATGCGCGTTTCACCTCAACGTGTTGTTGCAAATTCTGCAATGTGACCTTGCTAATATATCAATTTAAGCAATAGATTTCCTGTCATATGATGGGGTCATTCGCGGCACTGAATACGGTGTCGTTACCGAACAAAAGCAAACACAACATCTAACCGGAGTACCCATGGCTAACTATTTCAACACTCTGAATCTGCGCAACCAGTTAGCGCAGTTGGGTAAATGTCGTTTCATGTCTCGCGATGAGTTCGCAGACGGCGCAAGCTTCCTGAAAGGCAAAAAAGTCGTTATCGTTGGCTGTGGCGCTCAGGGTCTGAACCAGGGCCTGAACATGCGTGACTCCGGTCTGGACATCGCTTATGCACTGCGTGCTGAAGCGATCGCTGAAAAGCGTGCTTCTTACCGCAAAGCGACCGATAACGGCTTCAAAGTAGGTACCTACGAAGAGCTGATCCCACAGGCGGATCTGGTGGTTAACCTGACGCCAGACAAGCAGCACTCAGCGGTAGTTAAAGCGGTACAGCCTCTGATGAAAGATGGCGCAGCGCTGGGCTACTCACACGGTTTCAACATCGTTGAATCGGGTGAAACCATCCGTAAAGACATCACCGTGGTGATGGTTGCGCCGAAGTGCCCAGGCACTGAAGTGCGTGAAGAGTACAAGCGTGGTTTCGGTGTTCCAACCCTGATCGCGGTTCACCCAGAAAACGATCCAAAAGGCGAAGGCCTGGCAATCGCTAAAGCCTGGGCTGCTGCCACCGGCGGCGACCGTGCTGGCGTACTGGAATCTTCCTTCGTTGCGGAAGTGAAATCTGACCTGATGGGTGAGCAGACTATCCTGTGCGGTATGCTGCAGGCCGGTTCTCTGCTGTGCTTCGATAAGCTGGTGGCTGAAGGTCACGACGCGGCTTACACCGAAAAACTGATTCAGTTCGGCTGGGAAACCATCACCGAATCACTGAAGTTCGGCGGCATCACTCTGATGATGGATCGTCTGTCTAACCCGGCGAAAATCCGTGCTTACGCACTGTCTGAGCAGCTGAAAACCATCATGGCTCCGCTGTTCCAGAAGCACATGGATGACATCATCTCGGGCGAATTCTCTTCCGGTATGATGGCTGACTGGGCGAACGACGACAAAAACCTGCTGACCTGGCGTGAAGAGACCGGTGCAACTGCATTCGAGAACGCACCGCAGTTCGACGGTAAAATCGAAGAGCAGGAATACTACGATAAAGGCGTTGTGATGGTTGCGATGGTGAAAGCGGGCGTTGAGCTGGCCTTCGAAACCATGATCGATGCAGGCATCATTGAAGAGTCTGCTTACTACGAATCACTGCACGAGCTGCCGCTGATCGCGAACACCATTGCACGTAAGCGTCTGTATGAAATGAACGTGGTTATCTCTGATACCGCAGAATACGGTAACTACCTGTTCTCCTTCGCGGCAGTTCCACTGCTGAAAGAGTTCATGACCACTCTGCAGCCGGGCGATTTGGGCAAAGCGATTGAAGGCACTCAGGTTGATAACGCGCAGCTGCGTGATGTTAACGAAGCCGTACGTCAGCACCCAATCGAAGCGGTTGGCCGTAAACTGCGTGGCTACATGACCGATATGAAACGTATCGCGGTTGCTGGCTAATCCCCGCACGACACCGTTTTCAGCACAAGAAGAACCCCGGTTTGCCGGGGTTTTTTTATGCCTGATCAGATAGGTTTCTCACAACCAACCACGACAAAACTCTATCAAGCAGCAACGCCATGGCGATCACGCAGTCCGGGGCCGCTTAGGGTCTGGCGTCCTCGCGCCGCTAACGCGGTACCCTCATGTCATTCGCCCGTATCTCAATTCCGACCCAATAAAAAACCCGGCCTGAGCCGGGTTCATCATATCAATCTGCAACCATCACACCGCTTCGTACAGTGTCTGATGGCGCGTCTCTTTACAGGCAATCAGCGCAATCAGCGTCAGCACGGCCATGGAAGCCAGATAAAAACCGACCGCCTGCAAACCATAGTTAGCGTTCAACCATGTTGCAATATAAGGCGCAACCGAGGCACCGAGAATTGACGACAGGTTATAGGAGAACGACGCGCCGGTATAACGGACTTCGGTCGGGAACAGCTCTGGCAGCAGTGCACCCATCGGCCCAAAGGTGAGGCCCATAATGCTCAGGCCCAGCAGCAGGAAGCCCATCACCAGAATCTGTGAGCCTGAACCCAGCAGCATCGGGAACATCAGCGCGAAAGCGATGATCATCAAGGTAATGGTGATCATGGTGCGACGACGGCCATAACGATCCGCCAGCAGACCTGCAATTGGCACCATCACACCAAAACCAATCACCGCCACCATCAGCATCCACAGGAAGCTGTTACGCGAATATCCCAGACCGGCAGGTGCAGCCGCTGTGCCGTAGCTCATGGAGTAGACGGTCATGATGTAGAACAGCGTATAGGTCGCCAGCATAATAAAGGTGCCGAGGATGGTGGCGGTCAGATGCTTGCTCAGCAGCGTGCCGATCGGCATTTTGACCTGCTTATTCTCTTTCTGCACTTTGGCAAACACAGGGCTTTCGTGCAGTGAAACGCGTACATACAGGCCAATCAATACCAGTACCGCAGAAAGGATAAACGGCACGCGCCAGCCCCAGTTCATGAACTGCTCATCGGTCAGCAGCCAGGAGAGCAACAGGAAAGTACCGTTGGCGAAGAAGAAGCCAATTGGCGCGCCAAGCTGCGGGAATGAACCATAGAGCGCACGTTTTTTCGCTGGCGCATTTTCGGTTGCCAACAGAGCGGCGCCGCCCCATTCACCACCCAGACCCAGACCCTGACCAAAACGCGCCAGCGCCAGCAGCAGCGGAGCAGCAACGCCAATGGTTTGATAACCAGGCAGCAGACCGATCAATACGGTGGAGACACCCATGGTCAGCAGCGATGCCACCAGGGTGGCTTTACGGCCTACGCGGTCGCCAAAGTGACCGAACAGCGCAGAACCAATCGGGCGCGCGACGAAGGCGATAGCAAACGTAGCCAGCGACTGTAGCGTTGCCACGGTGGCATCACCCTGCGGGAAGAAAATGTGCGGAAAGACGATGACGGCCGCAGTGGCATAAATATAGAAATCGAAGAATTCGATCGCGGTGCCGACAAGCGACGCCACGACCACTTTGCCGCGTGAGTTTACGGGCGTGTCGTCGTGTTTTTTGTCGAGTGTTTCTGTGATGGAGGCTTGCATGACTGTTTCTTAATTGTAAATGTAGACAGAGAATCTTACGCACCTGTTTTGCGGCATTCAATGATGAAAACCCGCGCCAGAACAGGCATTTTCGGCGAAAAAGTGGATAATTTCTGAGTTGCGGCAATCGGCGGGTGATGGGAACGGGAAGTGTCACTTTTTTGGCGGGAATCTCTGCAAAAGGGCCAAATTAAAGTGACCCTTTAGCGTTTCCTGCTGGTTTTTGCTGGAATAATAGCCAGCAGGAAACATTTTTAGCTGTTGCGGCAAATGTAACAATTTTGCGATGTTAATTGCCCTGATGCGGCTGCGGCATCTCTTTATCATCCTTGTATTTCGCGGTGGCTATCCACGCGGCGCAGAACAGTGTCAGACGGGCAAAGAAGTAAAAGAACGCCATTAATCCCAGCACCGATCCAAAGGCTGCCCCAGAGGGCGAAGTGGCCAGCTTTGGCAGCGTCAGCGTCATCACAAACTTAATCACTTCAAAACCAATCGCCGCCAGCAGCGTGCCGCGAAATAGTGCTTTTTTGCGCGGCTTATGGCGCGGCAGAATCCAGAAAATCCACAGGAACAACAGATAGTTGGCAAAGATGGAAATCGACAGCGCAATGATGGTCATTGCCGGGCGCAGCCACTCGATATCCTCCAATCCCAACGCGTTGACGATGGCATTCTGCGCGGCACCGGCAATGGAGGTCAGCGACAGGGTAATCACCAGCGCCAGCATCAGACCCAGCAACGACACCAAATCACGCGCATATTTCTTCCATAACTTCTCTTGATCGTCCGGTTTACGCTCCCAAACATCACGCGATTGCGCGCGCACCGCCTCGCGCAAATTGCCCATCCAGTTAATGCCAGAGTAGAGCGCCAGCAGCAAACCGGTTAACCCGACCGTCGCGCGCTGCTGAATCGCGGTGTTCACGGTGTTCTTTAGCGTAGTGGCCAGCGTAGGATCGCTGATGCTGTTAACGATTTTGTTGATCAACTCGGTGAGTAAATCCTGATTCGACGCCAGCACAAAACCGACTGCCGCAAAGGAGACCATCAAAATCGGTATCAGAGAGAGGAAGGAGAAGTAAGTGATCGCTGCGCCAAACTGGCTGCCGAGGCGATCGTTAAACCGATCCAGCGCGCGCATAAAATGCGCCACCGCCGGAATGGCCTGGAACCAGGCCGCAAAGCGCGACACGTTCTGGATTGAGCCATCCACGGTTTTGTTACCGGTCTTGATATCTATCAGCGGCTTCTTTTCAGCCGTGGGTTCTTGGTTAGGTTTGTCTGTCATAGACGATAATCATCCTGTTCACTGCGAAATTAAAATTATAGCCCTTTATGTCACATACTCCTGCAACACCTGACTCAGCCACTCCATAAACACCCGCACGCGACGTGCTACGTTGCGGCGATGTGGGTAAAGCAACGAAATCGGCATCGGCTTGGCGGGGAAGTGATGCAGCACTTCCACTAACTGGCCTGATTCCAGCAGTGGCTGCACACCAATCGCGGGCACCTGAATTATGCCTAATCCCGCGATGCAGGCGGCACGATAGGTTTCGGTGCTGTTCACCGTCACCACGCCGCCGGTCTGAACATAGTGGCACTGCTTACCATCAAAATATTCAAACCCCAAAGAAGGCTGCCCCAGCTGCTGGGTGTAATGCACCATCGCGTGCTGTGCAAGATCTTCGAGGCGCACCGGCATGCCGAAGCGGGAAAGGTAGTCGGGACTGGCGCAGTTAATCAAGGCATGTGATCCGATTTTTCGCGCAATCAGACCCGAATCTTTCAGCTCGCCCACGCGGATCACGCAGTCAAAACCTTCACGAATCACATCCACCTGGCGATCGCTGCTGCTAAGCTCAATTTCGATGCCGGGATAATGCTGCAGAAACTCAGGTAAACGCGGCAGGATAAATCCGGTGGCCATGGCTACCGACATATCGACGCGCAACTTGCCGCTCAGGGTGGCGGGATCGTGCTGGAACAGGCTGTCCATATCGTCGAGCATCGACAACAGATCAAGACAACGATCGTAGTAGACCAGCCCATCCTGGGTGAGATGAACACGCCGCGTGGTGCGATGCAGCAGACGCGTGCCCATTTGATTTTCCAGCGCCTGTAACTGGCGCGATACGCTGCCTTTCGGTAGTCCAAGACTTTCAGCCGCACGGGTAAAACTGCCCATTTCTGCCACCCGCACAAAAACCTGCATTGCGTGAATTTTATCCATGTTGTTCACCGATTGTTGTTGTTAGTGAAACAGTGCTGCGTATTCCTCTGCGTTTATAGATCAATTTATAGCGAATATCCTTATCCCGTGTTCAATTTTCCATCTGGAGCGAAACATGAGTCATAAAATTGCATTGATTACCGGCGGTAACCGCGGTTTGGGCAAGAATGGTGCGCTGAAACTGGCGGCTAAAGGTGTAGATATTCTTTTCACCTATCGTGGTCACGCGGAAGAAGCGCAGGCCGTGGTGAAAGAGATTGAAGCATTGGGCGCACGTGCGGTGGCGTTACAGCTGGATGTCGGCGACAGCAGCACCTTCGACAGCTTCGTGGCGCAGGTGAAAGAGACACTGCAAAAAACCTGGCAGCGCGACAAATTTGATTATTTAGTGAACAACGCCGGTCACGGTCACTACAAGTTGTTTGCGGAAACCACCGAAGAGGAATTTGATGCGCTGATCAATGTGCATTTCAAAGGGCCTTACTTCCTGACGCAGAAGCTGCTGCCGCTGATTATCGATGGTGGCCGCATCCTGAACATTTCCAGCGGATTAACACGCATGACGTTGCCAGGTTCAGGCACTTACGCCTCGGTGAAAGGGGCGATGGAAGTGCTGACACGCTATCAGGCCAAAGAGCTGGGCGAGCGTCGTATTCGCGTCAATATTCTGGCACCGGGTGCGATTGAAACTGACTTCGGCGGTGGACGCGTGCGCGATACCAAAGATCTCAACGATCACATTGCCTCGGTGACATCGCTGGGCCGTGTGGGTCAACCGGATGATATTGGTGACGCGATCAGCGCCATCCTGAGCGAAGAAACCGGCTGGATCACCGCGCAGCGTATTGAAGCTTCAGGCGGACAGTCGCTGTAATCATGCACGTAGAGTGACGCGGCATTCATGCACGATAAATTGCGGCGCTACGCCATCCTTTGGACGGCCGTAGCGCCGCAATTTATTCCGCGTGTTTGAGATCTCAATCGCGCCGCTACTTAACCATGCAGATGGTCGTAGCGCCGCAATTTATTGCGCGTGTTTTAGATCTCAATCGTCCCGTCAATCACGGTCACTGTCTGGCCACCAATCCAGATGGTCTCACCACTAAAACTCACCTGAATTCGTCCTTCACGCTGGATAGCGCTACCCTGACGTGCGCGATAATCTTCGGTTTTCCCCTGCGCCGCAAAGTAACGTGCCAGACAGGCGTTGGCGCTGCCTGTTACCGGATCTTCGGTCAGGCTGCCGTTCTCAACCAGCAGCGCACGCACCTCGTACTGTTCGCCGCACTCCTCTGGCAACGGGCCAAACAGCGCAGTGCCATTGACGTCGGCATGTTTTTGCAAACGTAGCAGATCCGCTGCGCTGGCCTGCACATCCAACACCGCCTGCGCGCTGTTCATCGGGATCAGCAGCCAGCGAATCCCCATATCGACAATGGTCGGCGTCTGGTGGGGATCATAGGCTTCGCTGTTCAGTGCGCTGCTCATTAACGCGTCATCAAATGGCGTCAGCGTGACGTCGGGTGCGGCGAATGCCAGCGCGCCATCCTCGCTAATGCGCACATCCACCAGTCCAACGCCGCACTCCTGCACGATCTTACCCGGCGTTTTCACTTGCCAGCCCGCTTCCAGCAAGGCGTGAGCCGTGCCCAGCGTTGGATGACCGGCAAAGGGCAATTCCCCTTCAGTGGTAAAAATGCGCACCCGATAATCGGCCGCAGCATCCTGTGGTGGCAGGACAAAGGTGGTTTCCGACAAATTGGTCCAGCGGGCGATAGCGGCCAGTTGGGCGTCACTTAATCCCTCTGCATCCATGATCACTGCCAGCGGATTACCTTTAAACGCTGATGAGGTAAACACATCCATCTGCTTAAACGCGACTTTCATTTTCACTCCTTGCTGGTTGAGGCACTCTGACATCCTGATTTACATCCTGCAGATTGCTTATGTCAGTCAACAGGACTATGAATAGGTTAAGAATTCTGGAATCGGAGTCCGCTATGTTAAAAGTTCTTGGTCGTACTTCTTCAATCAACGTGCGCAAAGTTCTGTGGTTGTGTTCAGAACTGGATCTCGCGTATGAGCTCGAACCCTGGGGTGAAGACCCGCAATCGCTGCACTCGGCGGAATTCATGGCGCTCAACCCAAATGCCATGGTGCCGGTCATCATCGAAGATGACTTCGTGATGTGGGAATCCAACGCCATTCTGCGCTATCTCGCCAACAGCAATGGCGGCGACTGGCTCTATCCTGAAAACCCACGAGCGCGTGCACCGGTGGATCAGTGGATGGACTGGCAAGCCACCGAACTCAATACTTCCTGGCGCTATGCGTTTATGTCACTGGTGCGCAACTCGCCCGCCCATCAGGATCCGCGTTTGCTGGCCGCCGCGATTAAAGGCTGGACGCACACCATGAATATTCTTGACCAGCATCTGCAAAAAACCGGGCGCTACGTCGCAGGACGCAATTTCTCGCTGGCAGACATTCCTGTGGGGCTTGCAGTCAATCGCTGGTTTGAAACCCCGCTGGAGCACCCTGAATTTCCCGCCGTACAGCTCTATTACGAGCGCCTGACCGAGCGTGAGGGCTACACCACCTGGGGCCGCAACGGCAAACCCTGATCCTGTCCCGGTGCCAGGCCTGTGATTTCGCAGGCTAGCGCGCCGGTGCGTTTCAGCGCCCACGTATAACGTTCATCAAACGGGTAACAGCAGGAGAGGCGCAGCGCGTGTTTATAACGATCGCTCAGCGTGTAGAGCGCGCCCGGCGTCACGCAAATCTGCTCCTGTAATAACCGATGGAACATCTCCACGGTATCCACTTTCCCTGGCAACTCCACCCAAAACACAAAACCTCCTTTGGGCAGGGTGGCGCGTGTCCCCTGCGGAAAATGGCGCGCCATGATGCCGCGCGCCGCATCGAGATTGGCGGCATAGCGGCGGCGCAGCGAGCGCAGATGATGATCGTATCCGCCGCTGGCGAGGAATTCGGCGAGGGTTTCACACAGCAACCGCGATTCAGACATCGAAGAGACAGCTTTCAAACGGGCGATGGTCTGATGGAAACGACCGGCCGCGGTCCAGCCCACGCGGAAATCCGGCGCCACGGTTTTGGTAAAGCTGGTGCAGTAAATCACCCAGCCCTCGCTATCAAAGGCTTTCACCGGCGGCGAGAGTGGCCAGTCAAACTGCAACTCGTCATACAGCCCATCTTCCAGCATTGGAACGTGGTAAGTATTCAATAACTTCGCCAGCCGCTTCTTATTCTCCAGTGGCATCACATAGCCGAGAGGATTTTGCGCCCCAGGCATGGCAATCAGCGCCTGAATGCGCTTCTCCTGTAACAACATCTCCAGTGCATCCAGCGACAACCCTTGCTGAGGATCGGTGGGGATTTCCAGCGCTTTCAGGCCCAGTGACGCCAGCAGGGGGAACAGGAAGAAGTAAGTGGGGGATTCCAGCCCAATGCAGTCGCCAGGCTTGGTTACCGCACGTAGCGCTAGCTGTAACGCTTCCATGCAGCCGTGGGTGAGGGTGATCTCTTGCGCAGTCAGATTGATACCGGTGTGCAGACTGCGACGTGCAATCTCCTCCCGTAAGCGCTCACTACCCGGCGGGAGCGCATAGCGCCCGACGATGTCGGGATTGTGCCGTAAAATGCCCGAGGTAATTCGGCCTAAGCGCGCTGCCGGATAAAAGGTGCCATCCTGCGGACAGGCCAAAGAGATATTGGTGTAATCGGCATTATTCTGCGCGGCAAACACCTGCTCAATCAGTTCCAGCTTCTGCGTGCTCGGGTCGTTGATTTTCGCGGGCAGCGGGTTGACCGGACGCGTCACGGCTGGCATCACGCCACGCACGTAATAGCCCGATTGCGGACGCGCTTCAATCAGGCCGCGATCTTCAAGGATTTGCCAGGCATTAAGCACCGTATTGACGCTAACCTGATGCGATTGTGCCACGCGGCGGATGGCGGGCAGCCGTTTTCCCGGTTTCAGCGTGCCCTGATGAATCGACTCGGCAAAGCTATCTGCCAGCTGCTGATACAGCGTTTGACCGGATGAAAGGGGAAGGGACACAAAAGCCTCCGCGTGCGATGGGTACAATCTAAATTAACGTTAACTGTATCCATTACAATAGTGGTTTTGTGTCTCTGTTTCCATCACCCGGTACCCATTAGCATGATGTTAACTTTGGACCATCAGGAAGCGCATCATGCTCGACCCTTCATTCTTCAGCTACGTCACGGTGATGTCGATCACCCCCGGCCCGAACAACCTGCTGCTCGCCACATCGGGCGTCAATTTTGGTTTCAGGCGCACCTTGCCGATGCTGTTTGGCATTCTGGTGGGCTGTGCGATACAGATGCTGTTGGCAAGCATGGCGTTGGATGTATTACTGCACTGGATGGCATCCATTCGTTTACCACTCACGGTGGTGGGATGCAGTTACTTACTCTGGCTGTCATGGAAAATCTTTCGTGCCGCAGCGCCAGAAGCGCGTGAGCGTCCGCGCCCGATGACGCTAGTGGGCGGCATCTGTTTTCAGGCGGTGAATCCCAAAGCCTGGCTGATGGTGACTAACGTGGCGCTGATGTACGCCAACAGCAACGGCGTCATCACAGTATTGCTAGGATTTGCTGCATTGAACTTACCTTGCATCCTGATCTGGGCCGCGATGGGGGATCGTCTGCGCAGTCATCTGCAAGTGGCGTGGAAACGTCAGGCGTTTAACAGTCTGATGGCACTGTCGCTGGTGGCCACCACAGCCTGGATGCTTTACGACGCGGTACTGCTGAGCTGAATTGCAGTGCACCCATAAAAAAGGCCGCTTGCGCGGCCTTATCATTATTCACGGCAATCAGGATTGCCTGGTTACTTCCCCACCACGTGCGCCGTCTCGCGGACTTCGTCGTTCGCCGCGTCTGGCGTAACGATCGGTGCGTAGTCGAGTTGCAGTACGCGGCTGGTTTCCGCCAGAATCTTCTCGGTCAGCGCTACGTCACCGTTCATCTTACGGCCCCAGGTTGGGATCACCGCGCGGATTTTGGTCTGCCACTCTGGTGAACGCATCTGCTCAGGGAAGGCTTTCGCCATCAGTTCCAGCATAATCGGCGCTGCAGTAGATGCCCCCGGCGAAGCGCCGAGCAGGGCTGAAATCGAACCATCTTCAGAGGTCACGACTTCCGTGCCTAAACGCAGTACGCCGCCCTCTTTCTCATCGTTCTTGATGATCTGCACGCGCTGGCCAGCAGTGACTAAACGCCAGTCTTCCTGTTTCGCCTGCGGCACATAAGCACGCAGCGCTTCCATTCGATCGTCATCGCTTTGCAGCACCTGATCGACCAGATATTTCACCAGGTCAAAACTCTTCAGGCCGACCTGCATCATCGGCAACAGGTTGCTGCCGTTCATCGCGCCGAACATATCCAGCAGCGAGCCCTGTTTCAGGAATTTGGTCGAGAAGGTGGCGAATGGGCCAAACAGCAGTACCTGCTTACCATCCAGCACACGCGTATCCACGTGCGGTACTGACATCGGCGGCGCGCCCACGCTGGCTTTACCGTACACTTTCGCCATGTGCTGCTGCACCACTTCTGGATTCTCGGTCACGAGGAAGGAACCGCCCACCGGGAAACCGGCGTAGCCTTTCACTTCCGGGATGCCGGATTTTTGCAGCAGTGGCAACGCCGCACCGCCCGCACCGATAAACAGCTGGCGCGTGGTCAGCAGGCGATTTTCACCGCTGGCCAGATTGTGTAGCGTCACTTGCCAGCGGCCATCGCTCAAGCGCTTGATATCACGCACTTCCTGACGCAGACGTAGGCGGAAATTGGCTTTCTTCTGTAAAGAGGCAATCAGTTGACGCGTCACTTCACCGAAGTTGACGTCGGTGCCCATTTCGGTCCAGGTGGCCGCCACTTTCTGTTTGCTGTCACGGCCATTCATCACCAGCGGAATCCACTGGGTGATCTGGTCGCGATCTTCTGAATAGTTCATGCCACGGAACAGGGTACTTTTTTGCAGCGCCTGGAAACGTTTGCGCAGGAACTCAACGTTATCGTCGCCCCAGACGAAGCTCATGTGCGGCGTACTGTGGATAAAGCTTTTTGGATTGCGCAGGTTGCCTTTCTGAACGTGGTACGCCCAGAACTGACGAGAAATCTGGAACGATTCGTTGATCGCCACCGCTTTTGCAATGTCGATGCTGCCATCCGCCTTCTGCGGCGTATAGTTCAGCTCGGCCAACGCAGCGTGACCGGTCCCGGCATTATTCCAGCCATTGGAGGATTCCACCGCGACATCGTCGAGGCGTTCCACCATCTCAATCGACCAGTCCGGCTCCAGATCCTGCAGCCATGCGCCAAGGGTGGCACTCATCACGCCTGCGCCGATCAGCAGTACGTCGACATCCTTTCGTTCCTGAAGGTTTGCGCTATCCATACCAGCGGCGGCGAGCGCCAGGTTTACCGCAGTAGTACTCATGAGGCGACATCTCCTCTCTCTGTTGACCTGAAGTTCAACAGGTTCGCAGGCGAAACAGCCACGCTTCTTTCGAGCGCGTCGCGCTATTTCTCAAAGGTTAAGACTCAGGTTTAAGTCAGGGGACGATAACGGTTAACTGCACGTTATGCATATGCATTTGAATATAACATTCTCGTATCGGAATTAAACGTTTGTTTATTTTTTAAAGGCCGAAATGATTCAGCATAAGAATTAATCAGCTCGACCCCGCTGTCATAAGGGATTTTTATCCCTTAATCAGAGGGTTATGGTAATGCAGTTGTTGCGATATTGTGAGAGGAATGCACAGGGTAATGTTCGGAGAGTGAGCGGCATCACACTTTAAGTGTATGATTAATATCAATTTGTAGTGGATTGATTTTTTATGCGGTTTTTTATGTTGCGTGATATTTCCCCAGATCGTGTAAAACTAATGTTACATTTCTGTGAGTATTAAATTTTCGCCGCGTCAGACAGTGGTCAGAGGAAAAAAGCATTACGCGGCGGTGGGGATCACTGCTTAGCGAGGCGACGCCATGCAAAGCGGATGACAAAAAATTCAATCGCGCCCAGCAGCAGGAACCACAGGCAAAACACGATAGTGTAGAGCTGATTCAGGTCCTGCAAATGCAGCATCTCCTGAATCCGTCTGGATAATTCCAGGCCGAATTGCGGCGCGGGCAACAGCAGCGCGGAGAGAAAGCCCAGCAGCAGGGTTCCGCCAGGGATAATCAGCGTTTCAAACGGGTTTTTCATCGCAGGTTTCCTATCAATTAGCGCGGGCATTAGCGCATAAAAGCGTGCTGGCGTGCAATCCCTGTGCCGGGTCACCCTAAGAAAATTCTTCTATTCCATCCACTTAGCGTCATAAATAGCGCAAGTTAAGAGTTATAGCCTTTGCTATACTTAAATCCATGATTTTACTGTCTTTTTTTTGGTGATTTTGCGTGCTAGACTGCGCGCACTTTTTCATTACTGAACAATAGATGCGGAAAATCGCTCGCTTGAAGGCATTTTTCGCGGCATTGATTGAAAACCCATGACATTTATCGCAACTCTGATTCTGGCCTTTGGTATGTCGATGGACGCTTTCGCCGCAGCACTGGGCAAAGGCGCGTCGCTGCATCGCCCGAATTTCAAAGAAGCGCTGCGCACCGGCCTGATCTTTGGTGTGATTGAAATGCTGACGCCGCTGATTGGCTGGGCGATTGGCCTGGCGGCCAGTCGCTACATCATGGCATGGGATCATTGGGTGGCCTTTGCCCTGTTAACCGTTCTTGGCGGCCGCATGATGATGGAAGGTTTCCGTCAGACGGCGGATGAACCCTGCGAAGCACCACAGCGTCATGGCTTTATGGTCTTAGCATTGACCGCGGTGGCTACCAGTCTTGATGCGCTGGCGGTGGGCGTCGGCCTGGCATTCCTGCAGGTGAATATTGTGCTTACCGCGCTGACCATTGGTGCCGCTACCACCATCATGGCCACGACTGGCGTGATGGTGGGTCGCTTTATCGGTCCGGTGATGGGTAAATGGGCTGAAGTGCTAGGCGGACTGGTACTGATCAGCATCGGCTGCACCATTCTGAATCAACATCTCAACCTCTTCGGCTAACTCGGGCATCAGCATTAACCCTCTTTTTTGTGATCTGGCTCAAATTTATTTGCGTGAAAAACGCGCGTTAGTTATACTTTTCGCGTAATTCTTCAACAAATTTTGAGCCAGGTAGCCAATGAAACGCTTCTTCCGTTACGTGTTCCGTACCTATGTTGAGACCTTCAAGCATGTACCGCCCGGTGCGCTGAACTAAGTACGACAAATACCCTCGATAATCGCGGTCAGGGAACGACCTGTGGTTATCAATGATTTTCTTATCTCTCCCATCTATTTATTCCTCGAATCTACCTCCTATCAATGGTTTAGTGCCACTAACCATCAGTTTTGGATCTGGCTATAGCCTGATGTTATACCCCGCTACCAAACAAGCATTCGTCACCTCTTAACCCGCATGGAATAGTCGATTCAGACCCTCTAACCCGTCTGAAACGAGAAACATCATGCTGATCCCACAACCCTATTTATTGTTCCTTGGCGATGTCACCGACCCACTGGCTGCTAAAACCGCACGCGGCATTCACGTCTGGCGCCCAGAGCAGTGCGTTGGTGAAATTAAACTGCCTGGCTGCACCGTTAGCTTAGGTCTGGACGTGCTCGATATCGTCACGGCGAAAGAACGTGGCGCGAAAACGCTGGTACTGGGCACCGCCAATGCCGGTGGTTATCTGCCGGAGCACTGGCTCGATACCGTTAAAGGTGCGATCAAAGCAGGCATGAACGTGGCGAGCGGCTTGCACCATCGCCTGGTGGATGAGCCAGAGCTGGTGGCGTTAGCCCAGGAGTTTGGCGTTGAGCTGTTTGACCTGCGCCATATGCGTCCAAAACTGAATGTTGGCAGCGGTAAAAAGCGTACAGGTAAGCGTGTACTTACTGTCGGTACGGACTGCTCAGTTGGCAAGATGTACACCTCGCTGGCGCTGGAAGCGGCAATGCGTGAACGCGGTATGAAGGCGGATTTCCGCGCCACCGGGCAAACCGGCATTCTGGTTGCTGGTGAAGGCATCGCGATTGATGCGGTGATTGCCGATTTCATCGCCGGTGCTGTAGAAGCCCTGTCACCCGCCAATGATGCTGACCACTGGGATATCGTTGAAGGTCAGGGCTCGCTGTTCCATCCTTCTTATGCGGGCGTCAGCATGGGCCTGATTCACGGTGCGCAGCCGCACTGGCTGGTGATGTGTCACGAAATGGGCCGTCCGCACATGCGTCATTTACCGCATCAGCCGATGGTGAGTTTGAAAGATTGCGTGGAGGCCAACCTGCGCGCGGCCGATGTCACCAGCGATAATGTGCAACTGGCCGGTTTTGCCATCAACACCTCCAACTACAGCGAAGAAGAAGCTCGCGCCTATTGTGCGGAAGTTAGCGCCGAATTCGGCGTGCCGGCCACCGATCCGGTGCGTTTTGGTATCGCGGATATCGCCGCCCTGCTGCAGGAGCGTGGCTAAGATGCGGCGCATGCAGATTGAAGTGCTGGAGCTGCCTCTGGCGCGTCCTTTCGCTATTTCGCGTGGCACGCGTACCGCCGTCACTGTCATTCGCGTCACGCTGGAGCAGAACGGCTTTATTGGTCGTGGCGAGTGCACGCCGACACCGCGTTACGATGAAACACCAGATAGCGTCGAGGCGCAGCTGGAAGCGATGCGTAAGGATGTCGAAGCGGGCTTAAGCCGAATCGATCTGCAAAGCCGTTTATCTGCCGGTTCAGCGCGTAATGCGCTGGACTGTGCGCTGTGGCGTCTTGATGCCGCACTGGCGAAGCAGACGCTGTGGCAGCAGTGCGAACGCACTGCACCGCCATCGGTGATCACCGCCGAAACGTTAAGCCTCGACTCCATCGAAAACATGGCAGCTGCCGCCGCTGACGCGGTATCGCGTGGTGCCATCCTGCTGAAAATCAAACTGAATCGTGAAGAGATTTTAGAGAAGGTGGCGGCCATCAGAAAGGCTGCGCCACGTGCCACCTTGATCATTGACGCCAACGAAGCCTGGTCGGGCGTCGATCTGCAAAGCCTGCTTATCGCGCTGCAAGCGTACAACATCGCCATGGTTGAACAGCCGCTGCCTGCCGGACAAGACCAGGATCTGCAACGGTTTAACCACCCGATCCCGGTGTGCGCCGATGAGAGTTGCCACACGCGTGAAGACATCGCCGAGCTGCGTAATCGCTACGAGATGATCAACATCAAGCTGGATAAGTGCGGCGGCCTGACCGAAGCCTTAGCGATGGTCGAAGAAGCGCAAAAGCTGGATATGCGTCTGATGGTCGGCTGCATGCTGGGCTCCTCACTCGCAATGGAAGCTGCGCTGCCGGTGGCGATTGCTGCAGAACACGTGGATCTCGATGGCCCCATCTGGCTGGCCGCCGATAGCTCACCCTTCCTTTCCTACGCTCAAGGCCGAATCTGGCTGTAACCGCAAGAGGCAACGATGACGGACACTTTACTTACCCCCAACGCCGCCAGCGTTGCCGGTCCCGCGCCGGTACTCGCGATACAGGATCTTAGCGTCTCGTTTCGCGGCCGCAGCGGCGTAAATCAGGCACTGAAAGGCATCAGCTTTGCCATTTATCCCGGTGAAGTCGTCGCCGTTGTCGGTGAAAGCGGCTCGGGCAAATCGGTCACTTCGCTGGCGGTGATGGGCCTGCTGGCCGCTTCAGGCCGTATCGATCGCGGCAGCATGCAGTTCCGCGATCGTCAGGGTAAAGCCCACACGCTGGAAACGCTGGATGAAACCCAACGCCGCACCTTGCGCGGGCGCGAAATGGCGATGATTTTTCAGGAGCCGATGACCTCGCTCAACCCGGTACTGCGGGTGGGCGATCAGTTGACGGAAGCACTGCGTGACCATCAGATGTGCGACAAAGCCGCTGCGGATGCGCGTGCGCGGGCACTGCTGCGCCAGGTGCGCATCGCCGATGTCGATCGCGTGCTGAAAAGCTACCCGCACTCGCTGTCGGGCGGCATGCGCCAGCGCGTGATGATTGCGCAGGCGCTGGCGTGCGATCCACAGCTGCTGATTGCCGACGAACCCACTACCGCGCTGGACGTCACCGTGCAGGCGCGCATTCTGCACATCCTGCGCGACCTGCAACGCGAGAAGCAGATGGCAGTGCTGTTTATCACCCATGACATGGGCGTGGTGGCGGAAATTGCCGACCGCGTGGTGGTGATGCTGCGCGGCGAAGTCGTGGAACAGGGTACGGTCGCGGACATCTTCAACGCGCCACAGCATCCTTATACCAAAGCGCTGCTTGCTGCTGTGCCGAAACTGGGCGACATGCGTGAACAATCCTGGCCGCAGCGCTTCCCACTGTTGGGTGCCACTCAGCCCGCCGATAGCGGTGAACAGCGCACCGCCCGTTATGACGAAACGCCATTGCTGGATGTGCGCGGTTTAAAAGTCTATTACCCGATTCGCAGTGGCATCTTTTCAGCCCTGACCCATCAAGTGCATGCGGTGGAGCAGATCGACTTCAGCCTGTGGCCGGGTGAAACCCTGGCGATTGTGGGTGAGAGCGGCTGCGGCAAATCCACTACCGGCCGCGCGCTGATGCGCCTGATCAAGAGTCAGTCTGACAGCATTCATTTCCAGGGCAATGAAATCGCTAATCTGAAAGAGGCGGAGTTTCAACCGCTGCGCCGCGAAATCCAGATGGTATTTCAGGATCCCTACGCCTCTTTAAACCCGCGTCTGACCGTGGGCTTCACCATTGCCGAGCCGCTGCTGCTGCACGGTCTGGTGAAATCGCTGGAAGAAGCCACGCCGCAGGTTGAAGCCTTGCTGAAAAGCGTTGGTCTGTTGCCCGAACATGCCACGCGTTATCCCCATGAGTTTTCCGGCGGCCAGCGCCAGCGTATTGCGATTGCCCGCGCCATGGCCTTGAAACCGAAAGTCATCATCGCCGATGAGGCCGTCTCGGCACTGGATGTCTCGATCCAGGCGCAGGTGGTGAACCTGATGATGGACCTGCAAAAGCAGACTGGTGTCGCGTGGATTTTCATCTCGCATGACATGGCGGTGGTGGAGCGTATCGCTAACCGCGTGGCGGTGATGTATCTCGGCCAGATTGTCGAGCTTGGCCCGCGTCAGTCGGTGTTCAACCAACCGCAACATCCCTATACCCAACGTCTGCTGGCCTCGGTGCCGGTGGCCGATCCACAGAACCGTCAGACCCGTACTTTCGAAGATAGCGAAATTCCTTCGCCGCTGCGCAAGTTGGGCGAAACGGTCACCAAACCCCGTTATCGCCAGGTTGCACCGCAACACTGGGTCGCTGACGACATTGCATCGCGCTAACGCTCAATACCAGGAGATTTCATGAAAACCCTTTTTCGCCGTTCGTCACTGGCTTTTGGCTTGACCCTCGCGCTGGCTGCCGCCGCGCAGGCGCAGGATCTGCGTATTTCGATGTATGCCGATATCACCGGTCTCGATCCACACGATACCTCGGATAACGTCAGCTATTCGGTGCAGAGCGGTATCTTTGAACGCCTGTTCCAGTTCGATGCGCAGATGAAGCTGCAACCCTGGCTGGCGACCGGTTATACCAATAACGACAACGCCACCGAATTTACCCTGACGCTGCGTAAAGGCGTCACTTTCCAGGACGGCACGCCGTTTGATGCTGAAGCGGTCAAGGCCAACCTCGATCGCCTCGCCGATCAGACCAAAGGCCTGAAGCGCAACAGCCTGTATAAGATGATTGCCAACGTCACGGTGCTGGCGCCGGATCAGGTGAAAATTGACCTTAACCAATCCTTTGGTGCTTTCATCAACACCCTGGCACACCCGTCAGCAGTGATGTGGAGCCCGGCGATCCTCAAACAATACCCAGAGGAAGCGCAGCTGCGCCTGCATCCAGTTGGCACCGGTCCGTTCAAGTTTGTTGACTGGCAACCGGGCAAGGCCGTTTCACTGGTGAAGTACGATGGCTACTGGCAGAAAGGCTGGCCGAAGGTGGATAAAGTGACCTTCTCGCCAAGTCCGGAAGATGCCACGCGCGTTGCCGCATTGAAATCAGGACAGGTGGATGCGATCTGGCCGCTGCCGTCGGATCTGATCGCGACTGTGCAGAGCGACAGCAAATTAGCGATCCAACGCGATCCGAGTATTTATCTCTACTACATGGCGATCAACACCCAGCACAAACCATTGGCGGATGTGCGCGTGCGTCAGGCGATCAACTACGCCATCGACCGCAATCTGTGGCTGAAAGTGGCGTTTGCTGGCATGGGTAAACCCGCTTCATCCGCGATGCCGGAAGGGGTGCAGTTCTACCAGAAACAGAGCGAACCGAATTATCACTACGCCCCGGATGAAGCCAAAGCCTTGTTGAAAGCTGCCGGCTATCCGAACGGTCTGGATCTGAAACTGTGGACCACCAACACCACCGCCAGCGTGCGTGCGGCGCAGGTGCTGAAAGCCCAGCTGGCAACGGTGGGTATTCGCGCCACGGTGACGCCAATGGATTCCGGTACCCGTAACGCCAAGCTGTGGGGCGTTAAGGATCCTAAAGCAGCCGAATTCGACCTCTATTACGGCGGCTGGTCAACTTCGACCGGTGATGCGGACTGGGCGCTGCGCCCGCTGTATGCCACCGAATCCTGGGTACCGACCTCGTATAACGTTTCGTACTTCAGCAATCCGGATGTGGATAAAGCCATTGCTGGTGGGTTAGCCACCGCCGATCCGGCTAAGCGCGGTGAAGCCTATGCGGAAGCCCAGAAAATACTGTGGAAAGATGCGCCCGTCGCCTTCCTCGGCACGCCAGATAACCTGGTGGGCAAGCGCAGCAACCTGACCGGCGTATCGATGCTGGCAGATGGCAACTTCCTCTACACCCAGGCGGCATTTAAGTAAGGCAGGGCGTTAATCCCTCACCCTAACCCTCTCCTGCAAACGGGAGAGGGCGTCCCCAATTTAAAGGAAGCGCATGTTCGCATACATCATTCGTCGGCTGCTGGAGATGATCCCTGTCCTGCTGGTGGTCTCGCTGCTGGTGTTCGGTTTTATTAAGCTGCTACCCGGCGATCCGGCGCGCATTTACGCCGGTCCAGACGCCCCGATCGAAGCGGTCGAAGCCGCGCGCCAGCATCTCGGACTCAACGATCCGCTGCCGCAACAATACGTTAACTGGATCGGTGGGCTGCTACGTGGCGATCTCGGCGTCACTTACCGCACGCAACAGCCGGTGCTGCAAGTGATCAAACAAGGCTTTATGCCAACCCTGTGGCTGGCGCTGGCGGGCTTTGCCTGGTCGGTAATCCTCGGCCTGTTTCTCGGTGTGCTGGCCGCACTGAAGCGCGGTAAATGGCAGGACTGGACATTGATGAGCGTCGCCGTCGGCGGCATCTCAATGCCCACTTTTTGGTTGGGTCTGTTGCTGATCCAGTTCGTTGCCATGCCCTTTGGCCTGTTCTCGGTGAGCGGGTTCAACAAGGCCAGCGACATTATTCTGCCCGCTATTACGCTCGGCTCTTCTGTAGCAGCCGTAATGGCGCGCTTCACTCGTTCCGCCTTCCTCGAAGTGGCGCAGGAAGATTATGTGCGCACTGCCAAAGCCAAAGGGCTGCGCAATCGGCTGGTGACGTGGAAGCACGTAATGCGTAATGCCCTGATCCCCGTGATCACCATGCTCGGCTTGCAGTTCGGTTTTCTGCTCGGCGGATCGATCGTGGTGGAGAGCGTCTTCAACTGGCCCGGTTTGGGCTGGCTGTTGATCGAGTCGATCAAAGCGCAAGATCAGCCGGTGATTCAGGCGCTGGTGATGCTGTTCGTGTTTGAATTTATTGTGATTAACCTGCTGGTGGATCTGCTATATGCCGTGGTCAATCCAGCCATTCGCCTGCGACAGGAGTCGTGATGAGTACAGAATCTCTCTCTGCCGCAACACCACAAACCATCCGCTCGCCGTGGCGCGATTTCCTGCACGCCTTTGTGCGCAATCCGCTGGCGCTGGTCTCCGGCGGTTTTGTATTGCTGCTGGTGATTGTGGCGATCTTCGCGCCCTGGCTGGCACCGTGGGATCCGATGGCACCGGACTGGATGGCCTTATCATCACCCCCTTCAGCGGCACACTGGATGGGTACTGATGATCTGGGACGCGACCTGTTGAGCCGCATCATCTACGGTGCACGCATCTCGCTTTACGTCGGCGTACTGTCGGTGACGCTGGGCATGGTGGTAGGCGTGCTGCTCGGCTTGCTGGCGGGCTATTACGGTCGCTGGATTGACATGCTGATCATGCGCGGTTCCGACGTGCTGTTTGCCTTTCCCGGCATGCTGCTGGCGATTGCAGTGGTGGCGATTCTCGGTCCGGGACTGAATAACGTGATTATCGCCGTGGCGGTGTTCAGCGTGCCGGTCTTTGCCCGCATCGTGCGCGCCTCGACGCTGTCGCTCAAACAGGCTGCGTATGTCGAAGCGGTGCGCTGCGCCGGTGCGCCCGATCGCGTGATCCTGCTGCGCCACATTCTGCCCGGCACGCTCTCCAATGTGATTGTCTATTTCACCATGCGTATCGGCACCAGTATTCTAACGGCAGCGGGCCTCAGCTTTATTGGTCTGGGCCCGGAACCGGATGTGCCGGAGTGGGGAAATATCCTGGCGATGAGCCGCAGCATGATGATGGGCGGTTTATGGCACGTCAGCGTGTTCCCCGGCCTGGCAATTTTCATTACTGTGCTGGCGTTTAACCTGCTGGGTGATGCGCTGCGCGATACGCTCGATCCCAAACTGAAGAGCTAAACATGGATTTTCAACAACTGCAGCGCGATCTACTGCTGCAACGCTGGCGCACTGAACGCCAGCTCGGGCAACCACGAAGTGCTTGTGGTGCCACCAATCGCATCAGCGATGTGCCCGGCGTGCGCGTAGGTCATCACACGCTGGCAGACGGTGAGAGACAAACCGGTGTGACGGCGATTGTGCCGCCGGGCGATAACCTGTTTCTCAAGCCGTTACCCTGCGGCGCGGCGGTCTTTAATGGCTTTGCCAAGCCCGTCGGGTTGGTGCAAATCGAAGAGTTGGGCGTGCTGCAAACGCCGATCTTGCTCAGCAACACGCTGGCAGTCGGCACGCTGTTTACCACACTGGTGCGTGACGCCATCAGCCGTAACCCGGAGTTGGGTCGCAGTTTGCCTACCGTCAATCCGCTAGCGCTGGAGTGCAACGACGGCTGGCTGAATGACATTCAGGCGCTGGCCGTTACCGAAGCCATGGCGCAGGATGCGCTCGATTCGGCGCAGGCCGATTTCGCCCGTGGCAGCGTCGGTGCCGGACGTGGCATGAGCTGCTTCAGTTTGAAAGGCGGGATTGGCAGCGCATCGCGCTTAATTCCGTCACTGAATGCCACGTTGGGCGTGCTGGTGCTGGCTAACTTTGGGGCACTGAATGCGTTAACGCTGGATGGTGTGCGACTTGGTGAAATGATCGGACCGCTGCTGCCAGAGCTGACGCCGCAGCGTGATGCCGGCTCCATCATCATTATCATGGCCACCGATGCGCCGCTGGATGCGCGCCAGCTTAAGCGTATCGCTAAACGCGCCGGTGCCGGATTAGGCCGTTTAGGCAGTTATTGGGGACATGGATCAGGCGATATTGCCGTGGCGTTCTCCACGCAAACGCAACCAAACCCGCCGGAAGATGCGGCACTGGAACCGCTGCTTGCCGCCGCCGCTGATGCCACTGAACACGCGGTGCTGGATGCGCTATTAAGTGCCGAAGCGGTCACTGGTTATCGCGGCCATCATCGTCCGTCGCTGACGCAGGTGCTGGATGAATTGGCCAAACCGTAGGGCCGCCATCGGTTTTACTGCCCATGACAGGATTGCCACTTAGGGTACCTCTCTCATCAGCATCTGAGGTCAGCTTAAAAGCGGCCTGTGACGCACTGTTCCCCGTAGGGTCGCCATTTATGGCGACCGTGTTCCAACCCGCACGGAATTTGCCTGACTTATGAAAATATTCATCTCTGCTGACATTGAAGGTATCGCGGGCGTGATGCGTCCGGAACAGTGCTCCCCCGGCCATGCGGAATACCAGCTGGCACGTGGACTGATGGAGCAGGAGGTCAACGCCGCTATCGACGGCGCGTTTGCCGGCGGAGCCACCGAAGTGGTGGTGGCCGACAGCCATGCGCAAATGACCAACCTGCGCGCAGAAAACATCGATCCGCGTGCGCGCATGGTGCAAGGCAAGCCGCGTGGGTTATCGATGGTAGAAGGCATTGAGCAGCAGCCCTTCGATGGCCTGTTCTTTATCGGCTATCACAGCGCGGCGGGCGAACCCGGAGTGCTGGCGCACACCATTAACGGCCGTGCTTTTTGGCGCATCCATATCAACGGCAAAGTGATGGGCGAAAGCGACATCTACGCTGCCGCCGCCGCCGAACAGGGCACACCGCTCTGGCTGGTGAGCGGGGACGATCAACTGCAAGGCTGGATCACCGAACACTATCCGTCAGTGGATTACGTCTGTGTGAAACGCGCGATTTCCCACACCTGCGCGGAGTCCATTAGCCCGCAAGACGCACAAAACGCCATTCGTGCCGCCGCTACTGCGGCGGTACAGCGTGCGCGCCAGGTCAGTACCACGCGTTTGACCGCACCTTATGAGATGCAGTTACAAGCCAGCAAACCGGTGCTCGCGGATTTGTTCAGTCTGATTCCCGGTGTAACGCGCATTGATGCGGTGACCGTGGGTTATCGCGCCGAGCAGATGGGCACATTGATCAGCCTGCTAAGTGCATTCTCCTATCTGGCGAGTACGCAGTCGTAATGTTGGTGCGCATGAAGGCGCACCCTACAGATGCTCGCAGGGTTGCCGTGGATGGCAATCAATAGATCAGCAATCACGTATCAACGCTTAGGCACATTATTGGCAGGTCGTACCGCATTTCCTGCTGGCTTTTGGTAACCTGCGCGCAATTTATATATAACAACGAGGCAGTCATGCAGCTCTGCAGTTTTTATCTTATTGACCAGGAAAGAAAAAGTTACGGAATCGTGCGGGAAGAGGGCGTGATTGACGTCGGTTCACGCCTCGGCGCGGCATGCCCGGACCTGAAATCTTTGTTACAACGCGGCGCAGTCAGCGACCTGGAAGCCTTTAGCTCACTGCCGGCTGATCACCCGTTCAGCGCAATTCGCTTTCTTCCGGTAGTGGAAAATCCTGGAAAAGTGTTCTGTGTCGGCATGAACTACGTGGACAAGCGTAAAGAGTTTGCCGAGACTATTGAAGCGCCGACGCTGTTTGTGCGTTTCGCGGATTCCCTGGCGGGGCATGAGCAGCCGTTGTTGAAACCGGCCACCACCCAGGAATTTGATTACGAAGGCGAACTGGCCGTCATCATCGGTAAGCCGGCCTATCAGGTTAAAGCGGCCGATGCGCTGCAACACGTTGCCGGTTACAGCTGCTTTATGGATGCCACCGTACGTGACATGCAGTTCACCTGGTTTACCGCCGGAAAAAACTGGCAGCAGACTGGCGGTTTTGGTCCGTGGATGACCACCTCAGATGAGATCCCCGATCCGCAGCAGTTGGCGATCAAAACCTGGCTGAATCAGCGTGAAGTTCAGAACGACACCACCGCCAGCATGGTGCATCCGGTGGCGAAGATTATTGAATACATTTCGGCATTTAGCCCGCTGTCAGCAGGCGATGTGATCATCACCGGTTCACCGGGCGGCGTTGGAAAAAAACGCACGCCACCGCTGTTTATGTTTCCCGGCGATGTGATTGAAGTCGAGATCGAAAAGATTGGTCGTCTGCGCCACACAGTGGTTTAAAGAAAAAAAGCTGCCATTTATAAAAATGGCAGCTTTGACAGATGTGTGTTGAATTGACCAGACGACGACCGCTTAGCGCGTAAATCTCACTACGCGGCTGCGATTGAGCACCAGCCGCACCTTGTCACCTTCACGCGCGATCACAAAACGTTTCTCCCAGGGGCCATCCTGCGCGGTGGCGAGCACGCGATCGCTGCCCAGCGATTGCAAACTGGCATGAATCGCTGCCGGACCGATGCCCATTACCAGGCGATCGCCCTCAATCACCATTTCGCTGCGCCAGGCATGTGCAAACCAGCGGCCTTGCAGATGCTCAAGGCTGGCGCTGTCCGCCTCTACCGGCACAAAACGGCGTGGAGCATGACCAATCTCACCGACAATCGCTTCACCATCATGGCGTAGCTTGATCGGGAAAGTGCTGGAGAGCGACACTGCATCGCCATGAGGATCGTCGCGCCACAGCGTTTCACCGGCACCCAGCCAGGTCGCGGTCACACCCTGAATTTCCAGCCAGTCGGCGGCGTTTTCTGCCACGTATAAGCCCGGCGTCAGGTCGTGCCCTTTTTCCGGCAGCGTGCGATTCAGCAGCGCCGCCATCACCCGCAGTGCACTTTCTGAGGTCGCCACATCTTCACGGTTGGCAACAATCGCCACGCCCAGCTTCAGCTCCGGATGCAGCAGGAAATAGCTTTTATAACCCGCATGCGAACCGCCGTGACCGAACAGCGTCTGGCTGCCCAGCGTGGAACTGGTGATACCCAGCCCGTAGCCGCTGGTACGGCCGTCATTGAGATGGCGTGGCGCGCTCAGGCGTTGCAGCACGCCCGCGCCGGGTCCGCTGTCCGCCAGCAGACTTTGCAGCCAGCGCGTCAGATGATTGACGCTACCGGTCACACTGCCCGAGGCGGAAAGGTGTAATCCAGCGCTGGAGAGCTGCCACTGCGCGCCGTTTTGCCAGTAACCCGGCACCAGTCCCGGCACGATATCGAACCAGGTTTCCGGCGCGACCAAACTGATATCCAGCGGCTCGCAGATATATTGCTGCAGCAGATCGTTGAACAGCACACCTTTGGCTTTCAGCGCCTCTTCCACCAGGCGGTAGCCGGTATTGGTGTATGAAATCTCGCTGCCGGGCGGATAGCTGAGATCGCCTTCCTGTGCGACAAAATCCAGCAGATCAGCAGCGCTGGTGGCGTTGTACACCGACAAGCCGAGCAGCGACAGGGTTTCACGCACGTCGGGCAAGCCGCTGCTCATGTCCAGCGCCTGGCCGACAGTGATCTGGCCGTTGGCGCCTGTAAGCTGCGGCAGATGCTGCACCAGCTTATCGTCGAGTTGCAGATAGCGACGGCCCGGCCCGGTGACCAGCGCGGCAAACAGATGCTTGGTAATCGAGGCAAAACGCACCACGCTGTCGGCGCTAAACGGCGTTTGTTGCGCCAAATCGGCCAGACCGGCACAGTGTGTCGAGTGAATATGATGGGCATCAAACAGGACTATCGCACCACCCGGTGCGCTGGGCTGCTGCCAGCCTTGTGTTATCTGCTGCGCCACCTCGGCGGCCTGTTGCCAGTTCGCGGTCATACTGGTACCTCCAGCGTCATGCTGAGATCGAAAAGTGGTGCGATATCAGCAGACTGTTGCCCGTTCGCGGTCATGCCGGTTCCTCCAGCGTCATGCTGAGATCAAACAGTTGAGCGGTATGCGGATGCTGGATGCGCCGCGCGCGTAAATCCTCCGCGCTCAGCTGCTCCACCATCTCACCGTGCTGCATCACCCCAATGCGCTGGCACAGATGGGTCACCACCGCGAGGTTATGCGTCACCATAATGTAGGTGAGTTTGCGCTCAGTGCGTAGATCGCTGAGTAAATTCAGGATTTCCGCCTGCACCGACACATCCAGCGCCGAAGTGGGCTCATCCAGTAGCAGCACTTCCGGCTCGGCAATCAACGCGCGGGCAATCGCCACGCGCTGACGCTGACCGCCCGAAAGCTGATGCGGATAACGGAAACGCACAGCGGCCGGTAAGCCGACTTCGCTCAGCGCCTGGCTGATGCGCTGTTCCGCGCGATCCAGTTGATGCACCAGCAGTGGCTCATGCAGGATGCGGTCGATGGTCTGACGCGGATGCAGCGAACCAAACGGATCCTGAAACACCATCTGCACCTGGCGATAGAACGCGCGGCTGCGTTTGGCGCCCAGTTCCATGCCGCCAAATTTCATGCTGCCTTGCCACTCAGCATTGAGTCCGGCGAGGGCGCGCAGAATGGTGGATTTGCCTGAACCACTTTCGCCGACCATGCCAAAGCTTTCGCCGTTGGCGACCGCGAAGCTGACGCCTTTCACTACCTGATGCGCACCAAAGGCGATGCGCAGGTTATCGATTTCAATCATGAAGCTGCCTGTAAATTCTGTGCGTTCGTTGAACGGTACGCATCCAGCGGGCGTAGAGTTGGACAACCGCGTTGAGGGGCATTGCGCTATTCCCGCCACGCCGCATCGCGCTGTAATACCGGTAAACGCTCGCGCGGATGTTTTAACGAAGGCAAACAGGCCAGTAAGCCGCGCGTATACGGATGCTGAGCCTGCTGTAACTGCCCGGCGTCCAGCAATTCGACAATGCGCCCGGCGTACATCACCGCCACGCGATCGCAAAAGTGCGACACTAAAGGCAGATCGTGGCTGATCAGGATCAACCCCATGCCGCGCGCGGAAACCAGATCGTCAATCAGCTTGAGGATCTCTGCCTGTACCGTGGCATCCAGCGCGCTGGTGGGCTCATCGGCGATCAGCAGTTCCGGATCCGGTGCCAGCATCATGGCAATCATCACGCGCTGGCCCATCCCGCCGGAAACTTCATGCGGATAGCGTTTAGCCACGGCGGCAGCATCACGAATTTTCACCTGCTCCAGCAGATCAATCGCCGCCAGCATTGCCGCTTTACGGCTGCCGCCTTTGTGCTCGCGCCAGGCTTCTGCGATCTGCTGGCCAATGGTCATCACTGGATTGAGTGAATATTTTGGGTCCTGCAGGATGAAGCCCACGCGTTTGCCGCGAATTTGACGCAGCACTTTTTCACTGGCGCCGCGCAGATCGATACCGTCAAAACGCAATACGTCGGCGGTTACTTCGGCATTACCCGGCAGGAGCTGCATCAAACAGCGTGCGGTCAGCGACTTGCCCGATCCGCTCTCGCCAACAATGGCAAACTTCTCGCGGCCCACGCTGAAACTCACGCCGCGTACTGCTTCAAAGGTTTCCGTGCGACTGCGAAAGGCAATGCGCAGGTTTTCAATTTCCACCAGCATTTAGCGCTCCTTAGGATCCAGCACGTCGCGCAGACCGTCGCCGAGAAAGTTAAATGCCAGTGAGGTCAGGAAAATGGCGATACACGGCATCAGCGGCACCCACCATTCGCTGAACAGGAAGCGGCGCGCGGTGGCAATCATGGTGCCCCATTCAGGCGACGGCGGTTGCGCGCCCATCCCCAGGAAGCCAAGGCTGGCGGCGGTGATGATGATGGAACTCATATCCAGCGTGACGCGCACAATCAGGCTCGGCACGCACAGTGGCATGATGTGGCGCAGGATGATGCGCAACGGCGAGGCACCGGTGAGTCGGCTAGCGGCGATAAAATCGCTGTGGCGGAACTGCATGGTTTCGGCACGCGCCAGACGCGCATACGGCGGCCAGGCGGTTAAGGCAATCGCCAGAATCGCGCTCTCCACGCCGGGTTTCAGCGCGGCCACAAACGCCAGCGCCAGAATCAAACGCGGGAAGGCGAGGAAGATGTCGGTGATACGCATCAGCGTCTTATCCACAATCCCACCGGCATAGCCCGCGATACAGCCAATCAGCAGGCCGAGCGGGGCGGTGAGCAGCACCACGGCGATCACCATGCCAAGCGTGGTGCGTCCGCCATAGATAATGCGCGTCCAGACATCGCGGCCCAACTCATCGGTGCCGAGCCAGTGTGCGACAGAAGGAGCCGCCAGACGGTTTTCCAGATGCTGTGCGCCTGGGTCAAACGGCGTCAGCCACGGTGCAAACAGCGCCAGTAATAGCATGACGGCGATGACCGCTAATCCTGCCATTGCCAGCGGGTTGCTGCGCAGGCTGAGCCACAAGCGATAGCGTCGGCCCCACACCGCCTGACGGCGATTGGCTGGCGTATCGTCCAGCAGCCAGTCACGAGAGAAGAAGATCATTTTACGCGTGGGTCCCAAAGTCGATAAAGAAGGTCAGCCAGCAGATTGAGCAGCACGTATACGGTGCCGACCAGCAGCGTGGCACCCACTACCGGGTTCATGTCGGCGTTCATCAGCGAGGTGGTGAGATACTGGCCGAGGCCGGGCCATGAGAAGACGTTTTCGGTGACGACCGCGCCCTCCAGCAATCCGGCGTAGGTCAGCGCCAGCACCGTCACCAGTTGCACCGCCACGGTCGGAAAGGCATGCCGCCAGATCACCCGGCGCGATGACAGCCCTTTCGCACGCGCAGTGATCACAAATTCACCGCTCAAGGCATTGAGCATAAAGGTGCGCGTCATACGTGTGATGTAGGCCATGCTGAAGTAGGCAAGGATCAAGACCGGCTGCGCCATGTGTGCCAGCGCATCCCAGAAGGCATCCGTTTCACCGGCGAGCAATGAGTCGATGGTAAGAAAGCCGGTGACCTGCGGCACCATATCCTGCCAGATGATGTCCTGCCGTCCTGGACCCGGCGCAATGCCTAGCACGGCGTAGAACACCAGCAGGCTCAGCAGCGCCAGCACAAACACCGGTAGTGAGTGTCCAGCGAGGCACACCACGCGAATGGTCTGATCGACCCAGGTGCTTTGGCGCACGGCGGCCCAGACACCCAGCGGAATACCGACCAGCGCGGCGATAATAATCGCGGCAGTCGCCAGTTCCATGGTCGCCGGGAAGAAGCGCGCAATATCGGTGGTCACCGGGTTTGAAGTGAGAACCGATTTCCCGAGATCGCCGTGCAGCAGTTGATTGAGGTAGTGGCCGAACTGAATGTAGAGGGGCTGATCCAGCCCCATTTCCAGGCGCACGCGATCCACCACGGACTGCGGTGCGTTATCGCCCACCGCCGCCAGCACCGGATCGGTAGGCATCACCCGGCCGATAAAGAAGGTCAGTACAGAAAGACCAAACAGCGTCAGCACCAGGCTTCCCAGGGTGCTGACGATTTTCTTCAGTAAAGGCATCAGGCTTTTTTCACCTGATCGTATGGCCACTGCTCCAGTACCGTCATGTGCACATCTGAGATGTTTTTGCCGCAGGCGACATTTTTGGTTTTCTGCATCATGTAGATGAACGGACTTTTCTCGCGGCCCAGCTGCTGAATCTGCTGATAGAGGGCAATACGTTTCGCCGGATCCGGCTCGTGCAGTGCCTGTGCAGTCAGTTTGTTGAACTCTTCATCTGACCAGCTGCAGCGCCATGCCAGCGTGCGGCTGCGGGCATTTTCGCTGTTGTCGGTATTCACGCAGAAGGCTTCGGTGTTGGAGTTCGGATCGAAATAGTCCGCACCCCACACGGTCAGCGCCAGCTGATGCTGACGCGCACGCATCTTGGTTAACACCTGGCGGTTTTCGGCGGCAATCAATGACACTTTGATGCCAATCGCACCCAACTGGGTCTGGATCGCCTGAGCGATATCGGGATACGGCTGCATTGAGTAGTGGTCGAGGGTGATCTCAAATCCATCGGGATAACCCGCTTCCGCCAGCAGCGATTTGGCTTTTGCCACGTCTTTGTGGAACGGCGTGTCGTCCAGCGCAGCCGGGAAGCCGCTCGGCAGGAAGCTTTGATGGGTAATAAAGCTCATCGACAGGATGTTTTTCTGGATGCTGTCGTAATCCAGCGCCCACTTCAGGGCTTGCCACACCTGCGGCTTTTTCAGGTATTCATTATTAGTGTTGCACGACATCAACATGATGGCTGACAGCGACTGATTCACCAGCGACACGTTGCTGCCGTTTTTCACCTGTAGTAGCTGCTCGGTGGTGAGATCGTAGGCCGCATCCACGTCGCCTTTCTTCACCATCAGCGCCTGAGCGGCCGGGTCGGTGATGTGCTTCAGGATCACGCGCTTAATTTTGCTCTTATCGGCATACAGCGGGCTCAGTTCCAGGATCACCGTTTCACTGGCTTTCCAGGTGCGCAGGGTGAAGGCACCCGAACCGGCGCTGTGCTGCTTCAGCCACGCATTACCGAAATCGTTGTTCTGCTGGTTGGCTTCACAGGCCTTCTTCGACACGATGCTGCCGACGGTGGCAGAGAGGCAATACAGCAGGAAGGTTTCAGCCGCTGGTGCACCGAGTTTCATCTCCACGGTATGCGCATCTTTCGCCGTGACCCTCTGCGTCACATTGTCTTTAGTGAAGCCAAACTGGTTGATAATAAAGGCCGGGCTTTTATCCAGCTTGACGATACGTTCAATCGAATAGGCGACATCTTCCGCCGTCAGCGGTGTGCCGTCGGCGAATTTGGCTGCCGGATCGAGATGGAAGGTGTAGGTGCTGTTATCGCTGCTGACATCCCAGCTTTTTGCTAGCTGGCCGATCACCTTGTCGGCTTTTTGTGGATCGGGCGTGACCAGGCGCTGGTACATGTTGCCGCAAATCTGGCCGCCGGTGGCTTCAAAGCTTTCATGGGGATCGAGGCTGGTGATGTTGTCCAGCTGCATCGCCATCACGAACATACTCGGTGGCGTATCAGCGAAGGCGGTGTTGAGACTCAGATAGGAAAAAGCAGGGACGGCGGCGCATCCTGCGAGAAAACGTCTTCTGGTTACCATGACAACTCCAAGTTATTGATTAATAAAATTAAATTTAGTTATTTTGCTGTTTTTTGTCTTGACTTTCCCGCTGTGCGAGAGGATTAATAATGGGATTAAGTCATTTGTTTCATGCGTGAAGCCTTGCCTCTTTTTGGTGCAATTTGCCCCGCCAGCAGGCAGCGCTTGCGCTTTCTCCTGAACATGGAATCGATACAACATGTCTGACATCTTCAACATTCCGGTCTTTGACGGTCACAACGATGTGCTCAATAAACTCTGGCAACACCATCAACCCAACGCGGTGCAGGCCTTTCTGCAGGGCACTGGACGCGGTCAGATGGACCTGCCGCGTATCCGTCAAGGAAATATGGTAGGTGGGATATTTGCCACCTGGGTGCCGTCTCACCCTCTGATTGCAAGAAGTGCGCCAGACCTCTCAGATTTTCCTCAGGAAATTATTGGCGCTGCGCGTGATGCCACTTATTCGATGCTGGCGTTGCTGTTGCGGATTGAGCAGGCCTCTGAGGGACAAGTGAAAATTTGCCGCAGCGTGCGCGATATTCGTGACTGCATGGCAAAGGGCGTGCTGGCGGTGGTGATGCACGTGGAAGGGGCCGAAGCGCTGGATACCCATGGTGAATTGCTGGATATCTTGTATGCCAGTGGCCTGCGAACATTGGGGCCACTGTGGAGTCGCCCGAATCAGTTTGGTGAGGGCGTACCGTTCCTGTATCCGTCATCGCCGGATGTCGGCAACGGCTTAACGGCGGCGGGCAAGCAACTGGTGCGCGACTGTAATCAACGCCGCATCATGGTTGACCTGTCGCACATGGATGAGAAGGGCTTCTGGCATACCGCAGAGATCAGCGATGCGCCGCTGGTGGCGAGCCACTCCAATGCACATGTCATCAGTGCGCAGTCGCGCAACCTTACCGATCGCCAGCTGGCGGCCATTAAAGAAACCCACGGCTTTGTCGGCGTGAACTTCGCCGTGCCGTTCCTGCGTGAAGATGGCGATCGTCATGCGCCGACCACCGTGGATGCCATCGTGCAACACGTGGAGTACCTGCTGGAGAAAGTGGGGGAAGATGGCGTCGGCTTTGGCTCCGATCTGGATGGCGCCACCATGCCAGGCGACATGAAAGATGTGGCCGGTTTCCCGCTGGTGGTTAACGCGCTGGCGGCTCGTGGTTATTCGCGCGAACTGCTGGAAAAAATTTGCCACGGCAACTGGCTGCGCGTGCTCGAAGCGACCTGGGGCGAGTAACGATGCGATTACGACACATTGAAGTCTTTCAGGCGATTGTGCAGACCGGCAGCATCAGTGCGGCGGCGCGATTGCTCAATGTGTCGCAGCCGAATGTCAGCCGTGTCTTGACGCACGCCGAGCAGCAGCTGGGTTTTGCCCTATTTGAGCGCCGTGCGCAGGGGATGGTGGTCACGGCCGAAGGGCGCCGCTTGCTGCCGGAAGTGGAAGACCTCTACCAGCGTTTGCAGACCATTACGCAGCTTACCGAACAGTTGCGGCGCGGCGAAGGGCAGATGGTGCGTGTCGGTGCTGCCCATGCCTTTGGCCAGATGGTATTAGCGCCTGCATTGGTCAACTGGCGGCAACAGGCGGCATCGGTGAGTGTGGAGCTGGTGACCGAGCATTTCAGCACGCTGTGCCAGATGATCATGGATAATCAGCTCGATTTCGCGCTGGTATTTGGTCAGCAGGTGGATGCGGACTTGCTGGCCGAGCCGCTGTTTCAATCGTCGATGGTGGCGTTGTTGCCGCAGCATCACACTCATAACGACCCCGCCACGCTGGAGTGGCTGTGCGCCAATAATCTGTTGATGATGCAGAATCAAGACCCGCTTGGGCGCGTGTTGCATCGCGCTTTGCGTGACAAAGGCCTGGACCCGGCGGTGTCGCTGTCGATCAAAACCTATTCGGTGATTGCCGATATGGTGCTGGCGGGCGGCGGCGTGGGCGTGGTGGATCTGTTTACTGCTTGCCGGTATGCCGACCAGTTAAAGTTGCTGCCGGTGGCACAGCCGCTGCCTTTTGAAGTGATGCTGATCAGCCGCCGCGATCAGCCGCAATCGCAGTCAACGTTGCAGCTGAAGCAGGTGATCCGTAATAAGCTGTGGGAGATCGCGCGGCAGTGTGAAACGCGGTTTTTTACGCTTTAACGACTTGCGCAATACATTACGCCGCTACCAAAGTTGTGCACTTTGTCGTAGCGGCGCGATTTATCGCGCTATTGACGACTTACACCCCATCTGTAATCGGTTTACGCACCAGCAGCAGATACGCCAGCGCACCCACCACGGTGACGCCTGCACAAATCATCAGCGCCAGGCTGAATGACTTGGTGGTATCCAGCACCCAACCGGTGATCACCGGCGCAAACGAGGCAAACACAAAGCTGGCGAAGTTCTGGATGCTGCCCACCGATGCCGTCATACGTGCGGTAACGTTAGCGTGAATCAAGCCCCAGCAAGATGTCCCGGCAAAGTGAATGCAGAACAGCGCCATGCCAATCAGCGTCACTGCACTGGCGGTGTCTGTTGCACGGGTGACGAAAGTGGTGAAGGCTGCAGACAGCAGCATGCCGCTGACAATCGATACCTTACGCACTTTCACTGCATCCATTCCACGACGCACCAAGGCATCTACCACATAGCCGTTCAGCAACATGCCCGCGGCGCCAAACAGGAATGGAATCGCCGCCAGCAACCCGGTGCTTTTCAGATCCAGATGATAGGTCGATTGCAGATAACCCGGCAGCCAGGCAATGTAGAGCCACGCAGTGTAGTTGATGCCGCTGAAGCCAATCATCATGCCCCACATGGTGCGCTGCTTGAACAAACCGCGCCATTCGGCAAAGCTCAGCGGCTCTTTGCGTGATGCCACGCTGCCCGCTTGCAGGTAGTGAATCTCTTCGCCGCTCAGTTGGCTGTTATCGCGATTGCGGTACATCAGATACCAGCCAATGGCGAGGAACATACCCAACACGCCGATGGTCACGAACATGCCGCGCCAGCCCATTACCAGCATCATCGCTGCCAGAATCGGTGGCGCAATCGACAGGCCAATCATCGACGCGGCGTTAAACATCCCCATCGGCATGCCGCGATCTTTGATGTTGAACCAGTCGTTGATCACCTTAACGCCGCACGGGTTCATCGGCGCTTCACCGATGCCCAATCCGATGCGCACCAGCACAAACTGGGTGAAGTTATGCACCAGACCGGCAGCGGCCTGGAACAGTGACCAGACAAACATGCCAAGCGCCAGCATGATGCGCGGTCCTTTCCGATCCAGCAGTGCACCACATGGCAGCTGCGCTAAGCCGTAAGCCAGCGAAAACGCCGACAGCAACACGCCGATCTCGGTGGCCGATAAACCCAGTTCTCCACGAATGGTCATATTGGCCACTGACAGCGAGCTACGATCGAGATAGTTGATGATGGCCGCAAACAGCAGCAACAACATGGCGGTAACCTGAATCTTCTTAATGCGCGGTGAGCGCACCACGTCACCGCGTGCCGGGACAAAGTCTTGCCCGTCTACTGCGGATGTTGGCGCGGCGTCACGGCCACGTGCAGATGTATTTTCCATTGCAACCTCCCAGGTATGGGGTCTTATCGTTATCGAGGGTTGGGGTCCTGCGGCAGCGAAACGGTGCTGCCACAACAGATTGCTTTGGAGACTAGAAGTAAACCGGTTGGGATGTTGCGAGGATGTTTCAGATTCGTGCGGGCGCTTCAGAATTGTGGTTTTTAATCGGTTTTTAATTGTACTGACGAATACAGCGAATCATCGACGATTTAGCTGTACCGAGATGGTTATGTAACGCGCACAGGGCTTCAACATCCCGGCGGCTAATTAGCGCAGTCAGAATCGCCATATGCTCCTCCAGTGCCACGATGTTACGTTGCTTTAAATCCGTTTCATCCCATTGATAATGCGAATGAAAAATCACTGAGATGATTTCCAGTGACTGATTGAAGAACGGGTTGTTCGCCGCCGACAGAATCAGCGTATGCATCTCTTTATCCAGCGCGGCGAAGTGGCGATAGTTACTGGCGATGGTGTCGCGCATGGCACGGTGACGATCCAGCAGGTCGCGCGCCTGAATCCAGCGCTCATCACTGGAGGGGAGGTTGAGAAAGCGGGTAAGTGCATGTGTTTCCAGCATTTCCCGCAGTTCGAACAGGTTTTCAGCGTAGCGTTGATCAAACTTTTTCATGCGCCAGTGACCCCGCTTCACCGGTTCCAGCAGGTCGTAACGCATAAACCGCAGCAGGAACTCTCGCACCACTACCGGACTGGCCTTGACCTGTTGTGCCAGTTGCAACTCACTAAAACTGTCGCCGGGCATCAGCTGACGCTGGTTAATCAGATTAAAAAACGCCTGTTCAAACAGACGCGCTTGCTGATCGATTGGCGGCGTTAACGCGCTAAAACCATCCTCTTCGCTGGGATCGCGCACGATAACGTAAGTTTCTTCAACTTTATCCAGTACGCCGCGCTCATGCAGATGCTGCAGGGTATGGCGCACGGTGGTGCGGCTGATATTGAACATTTCCGCCAGCGCGGCTTGCGGTGGCAGCGGAGATCGGATGTGGCGTTTAGCGATGCCTTCCAGCATTTGATTGATCACGTTCTGGCGTAAATTCAGGCTTCGGCTCATGCGCTTCTCCGGTTTTTTATTTATTAAAAACCACACAAAGCCCAAAAAAAGGGCGCTGCCTCACACTTCAGCATGTGCAAACGGCGCGGGTGGCTGATTTTCGCCAAAACTGCGACATCAGCACAGGAGAAGCCCATGACAACAATGAAAACCCTGGTGGTTGCCGAGCCGCGCAATATGGTGTGGCAGCAGCGTGAGAAACCGACTCCGGCCGAACAGGAGGTTGTGATTAAACCGATTGCCGCCGGGATTTGCGGCACCGATATTCATGCCTGGGCGGGCAATCAGCCGTTCTTTAGCTATCCACGCGTTCTGGGCCATGAGCTGTGTGGCGAAGTGGTGGAGCTGGGCTGTCGGGTAACGGATTTCAAAGTAGGGCAGCGCGTGGCGCTGATTCCCTATGTTTCCTGCCAGCAGTGCGATGCCTGTCTGAGTGGTAAAACTAACTGCTGCGAGAATATTTCGGTAATTGGCGTACATCAGGATGGTGGCTTCTGCGAGTTCCTCAGCGTACCCGCCAGCAACCTGTTAGCTGTTGATGATGTGGCGCCGGAAGCGGCGGCACTGATCGAGCCTTTTGCGATCAGTGCGCATGCGGTACGTCGTGCGGCGGTGGCAGCGGATGAGCAGGTGCTGGTGGTCGGTGCCGGACCGATTGGTTTAGGTGTAGCCGCGATTGCGGCGGCCGCGGGCGCGCAGGTAGTGGTGGCCGATACCAGCGAACCGCGACGTGCGCATGTCGCAGAAAAGCTGGGGCTCGCGACTCTCAACCCGATGGCAGAAGATTTCGAAACCACGCTACGTGCAGAGTTTGGTGGACGTCTGGCGGCAAAGGTGATTGATGCGACCGGCAACCCGGCGGCGATGAACGGTGCGGTGAAGCTGATTCGTCATGGCGGCACCATCGTGTTTGTCGGTCTGCACAAAGGGGATTTGGTGATCCCGGATATCGAGTTCCATAAACGCGAAACCACCTTGATGGGCAGTCGCAATGCCACACACGAAGATTTCGCGAAAGTGGGCGAACTGATGGCTTCGGGTCAGCTTCGTGCCGATATCATGCTGAATCGGCATTATGATTTTTCCACCCTGGCGGAGACCTTTGAGCCTGAGGTGATTAATAATCGTGAGCTGATCAAAGGTGTGATTCATTTCGCGAGGTAGTCGGTGCGCATTGCTGCGCACCAGACAAAACGCTAAGGGCCCGTCATGTCGCCATTTATGGCGACCACCCATCTCATGCCCGCAATGCGGCAAAAAAGTGCTCCCGCACTGCTTCGGCATCCACGCCGAGGCACAAACGTTGTGGGCGAAGTCCGGCAAACGGATCTTCACGTGAGGCGAGGGCGCTGAGACGTCGCACTGTCTGACCACGGCTGATGCCTTCCGTCACCACACGCACCGGTGCTTCGGTCACGGTAAACGCCTGCGGCAGGGCCAGCCAGGAGAGCGTCAACGTGTCATGCAGCGCCATGCCATCAAACCCTTCCTTTTGCAGACTGTACGCCAGATACGGACGGCATATCGCGCTGAGTACAGGCTGATTTAACTGCCGCACTTCATCGCCCGTAATCAGCACCTTGTGCGTCACATCGAGCGGTAATATCACCACCGGCAGCGCCGAGGCCAGCACTTGATCGGCGGCATGCGGATCTTTCCAGATATTGAATTCGGCAAACGGCGAGACGTTGCCGGAATGGCCGTCGGTGCCAAATGCGCCGCCCATGATCACCAGCTCTTTCACCAGCGGAATGATATCCGGTGCCTGATTGATGGCGCTGGCGATATTGGTCAGCGGACCAATCGCTACAATTGTGATGGTATGCGGCTGCGCACGCACACTATCAATAATGAACTGCACCGCGCTGGAGGCTTCTTCACTGTGTGAGTTCTCGAATGCATCCCCTAATCCATCCAGGCCGTGCAGCGTGGCGGGCGCAGAAGGCGCCAATGCCAGTGGCTGCGAGCAGCCACGATACACCGGTGCCTCAATCCCCATCTTCTCGCAGAACAGCCGGGCATTTTTCACCGCCTGGCCGACCGCCACATTGCCAAACACCGTGGTAATCCCCAGCAACCGCTGCGTCCGCGCCGCATACGCCAGCGCAAAGGCATCATCCACGCCAATATCAGTATCAAAAATCAGGGTACGCATCGGGATCTCCAATTTTGTATAAATGGAAGTGAAGCAAAAATATCAAGATGATGAATGTGCTATAAACGCGAAAATTAATCAGGAGTAAGCATGATAATAAAATCGCTGATATTCATTGCGCCATCAGGTCAAGGCCAGCGTTATCAAGAACGCTGTGCTTTGCTCACCTTACTTGCTCTCTCAGAGATAGATAAAGCGGCAAATATGGGAATGACGCGAGAAGAGTTGCTGAAAGACCTTATCCAGGCCACGACGGGTTAACTCTCCGATATTGTCACTCCCGCTGCGCCAGCGTATTATCGTGCCGCTAAGGTGATGGCGTGCCACCTTCCCCAACCGCCGTTTTGGAAACAGACGGCTGATGACGCCTGACAACACTCTTATCCCTGCGCGGGAGACGGCGGTGTGTCAGGCGTTTTTCTGTCCTGCCGCGGCCCTGCGCGTAACTCATTTCAGGAGCTCCAAATTATGGTGAAGTCGTTATTGGCTGTTGTGCTCGGTGGTGCTGTGGGCTGCTCGCTGCGCTGGCTAATTTCCCTTCGTTTCAATGCCTTATTCCCAAATCTGCCTCCGGGCACACTTATGGTGAATCTGGTTGGCGGGTTTATCATCGGTGCCGCATTGGCGTTTTTTGTCCGCAATCCGCATATTGACCCTTTCTGGAAACTGCTGATTGTCACTGGCTTATGCGGCGGTTTGACCACCTTCTCAACCTTTTCAGCGGAAATTGTCGGCTTGCTGCAAACCGGTAAATACCTCTGGGCAATGTCGAGCGTCATGGTCCACGTGGTGGGGTCTGTGCTGATGACTTTCGCCGGTTTTGCGGTCGTCAATTTGCTGGGATAAAAGCCCTGCGCATCACGGGCTTGAAATAACTCCTAAGAGGTAGATACTGGTCGGTGTTCTGTGTGCGTGACACGCAGAACCTGTCACCGATTTATCCGGACGATTAAGGAGCCCGTTGATGCGAAGTAACCCCAAATTCCTTAACCTGGTGTTGTTAAACGGTGAACCTGAGCAGAAGCTGCGCGCGGCCCGTGCCGCGGGTTTCGATCAGGTCGAAATCTGGCGGGATGATGTCGAGACCAACACACCGCTGCTGGCACAACAGTTAGATCTCGGCTTTACCAACTTGCAGGTACTACGCGACTTTACCGGTACCCCCGATCGCGAACGTTTACAGAAACGCGAAGAGTTGCGTCAGTTTATCCACATTGCCCAGTCTATTGGCTGCGATACCATTCAGGCTCCCGCCACCACGCGTGAAGATTGCGTGGCTGAGCGTATCGATGAAGATCTGCGTTGGATGGCCTCAGAGGCCGCGCGCTATAACATGCGCATCATGTATGAACCGATGGCGTGGTGCAGCGTCGATAACACCTTGCCGCTGGCGTGGCAGCGTTTGCAACGTCTCGACCAGCCGAATATAGGGCTGGTGGTCGATCTGTTCCATATCTGTGCTTTGGGCGGTGATGCGTCGCAGCTGGACGGCATTCCTGCCGATCGTATTTACGAAGTGCAGCTGTGCGACATGGCGGAGATGCCGCCGCAAGAGAAGGGCGCGCTGAGCGATTATGCTCGCCACCAGCGTTTACTGCCCGGCGACGGCATTATCGAGGTAGAACGCTTTGTCGATAAGTTGAAGAGCGGCGGTTACCGGGGGCCGGTCGGCATTGAAGTGTTTAACGATGGGTTAAAAGCGCAACCACCGGAAGTGGCCGCGCAAAAAGCCTGGCAAGCGTTAAATCGCTATTGGCCTTAATCCTGTAAACACTGGGCGATAAACGTCGCTGCCTGCATGGCACCCTGTGAGGAGATGGTGTGCCCGGTGGCGGCTTCATAGCGTGCTTCCACCGTGACCCCTGCCTCCTGCAAACGTTGTGCCGCTGATTCTGTTTCGCTATAGGGGATCACCCCATCCGCTTTGCCGTGAATCAGCAACGCAGGCGTGTGCGAAGCCGGGGTTAATGCACCGTCAAACGACAATCGTCCGGAAAACGCCACCACGCCCGCCAGCGGATGACGGCCCTGTGCCAGTGCATCCAGCGCCATGATCGAGCCCTGAGAAAAGCCTACCAGAATCACTTTATCCCACGCGTCCGCCATGCCGTGTTGCGCCATCAACTGCTGCAGTGTCTCATCGAACGCTGCGCGGGCTTCACGCACCCGCGCCGGACGATTTTCTGGGGTAATGCCCGTCAGGCTAAACCACTGATAACCCATCGCATGTTCAAACGGATAGGGCGCGTTCGGTGAGGCAAAAGCCACATCCGGCAGCAGGCTGGCCCAGTGCTGACCGAGCACGGCTAGGTCATCGCCATTACTGCCGACACCGTGTAAGAAAACCACTAACGCTTTTGCCATCATCCTGCTCCTTAAAGTCCGTAATCCGCCATATCTGGGCCAACCGGGACAATGCCGTTGGGATTCAGCGCCTTGATTGAATAATAACCCTGTTTGATATGGTCGATGTTCACTGTCTGACGCACACCTGAAACCGCCAGCATACTCTTCAGATAGCGATCGAGCAGCGGATAGTCGCGCAGGCGGCGCAGGTTACATTTGAACAGGCCATGATAGGCGACGTCAAAGCGCACCAGCGTCACGAACAAGCGAATATCGGCTTCGGTCAGGCGCTCGCCCAGCAGGAAAGTGCGGCCGTCTTTCAGACGCTGTTCCAGTTCATCTAACTGGCTGAACACATCATTAAACGCTTGCTGATAGCTCACCTGCGTGGTGGCAAAGCCGGTGCGGTAGACGCCGTTATTAAGGCGTGGGTATATCGATTCATTGATCGCGTCGATCTCAGCGCGCAGATCCTCCGGATAAAGATCGAGGCTGTTGTCGGCCAGATCGCCAAATCCGCTATTTAGCATACGCAGAATATCGGCAGATTCATTGTTCACAATGGTTTGCGTCTTCTTATCCCACAGCACCGGCACGGTCGCGCGGCCGGTAAAGTCAGCATCGGCGCGGGTATAAAGTTCGTGGATGTACTCGGCTTTGTTAAGCCAGTCACGATCAGCACCCGGATAGTCACCGAAGTGCCAGCCCTGCGCACCCAGCTGCGGCTCGACCACCGAGACGCTGATCACTTTCTCCAGTCCTTTCAGGCTGCGTGCCACCAGCGTGCGTGAGGCCCATGGGCAAATCAGCGCCACATACAGATGATAGCGATCCGGCTCGGCGGCAAACTCGCTGGAGCCGTCTGCGGTGATCCAGTGGCGAAAACTGGACGTCTGACGGACAAATCCGCCCTGTTTATCGGTGGCTTGAACCGGATGCCACTCTGCACTCCACTTACCGTTAACCAACATATGCTCGACTCCTCTCTGGTGATGGAGTGAGCATATCGCGCTGCTGGTTGGGTGATAATCCGGGCAAAATGGCTTTCATTGCTTCCAAATTGGAAGGAATCAGCCGGGAGGATGTTGCTGGAAATGATCGGCGAGGAAATCAATCAGTAAGCGGGTTTTCTGCGCCAGATGGCGAGCGGGGGGATAGAGGGCAAACAGGCCCATCGGCGGCGTGGCGAAGTTATCCAGCAGCGAGACGATTTCGCCGCGTTGTAGCGCAGGTGCGGCAATAAAACCCGGTAAACGTGCGATACCCAATCCGGCGATGGCTGCCTGTAAACAGGCTTCGGTATTGGAGAAACACAGGCGGCCGCGAATCGGCATGGAAACGCTATCGCCGCACGGCGTCACAAACGGCCAGTGCCAGGGATCGCGGAAATTGGTGTCGCTGATACATTGATGCTCAGCCAGATCGCGCCAGTGCTGCGGCGTGCCTTGTTGAAGCAGATAGCCCGGCGAAGCTGCTACGCGAATCGGTACATCGCCCAAACGACGTGCAATCAGGCTACTGTCATCCAATTTGCCAATGCGAATCGCCATGTCATAGCCTTCATCGACGATGTTCACCGCGCGATCCGAGAAATTTACATCCAGTTCAATCAAAGGGTAGTGACGCGCAAATGCGACCAATACACTGGCGAGCACCGCCGTACCAAAGGTGCCGGGCGCACTGATTTTTAAGCGTCCCGTCGGCGTGGTGGCGTTTTCGCGTACCGTGGCATCCAGCGTGTCAAAAGCATCCAGCAGGGTTTTTACCCGCTCATAATAGGCGCGACCCACTTCAGTGGCTGAGAGTGCACGCGTGCTGCGCTTAAACAACTGCACGCCGAGTTCCTGCTCCAGACGTGAAACCAGCTTAGAGGCCTGACCGCTGCTGGTGCCCAGTCGCTCGGCCGCCCCGGCAAAACTGCCCACTTCCAGCACCGCTACGAACATGCGGTCACAATCAAGACGATCCATGGCGGTTCCTGCGCAGCGAAAAAGGTGAGTATACACATTCGTTATCGAGGCACGGTAAATCGTGCTGCTATCACTGATTGCCAAATGCGACAATATGTCGCACAATCACCTCTGTTGTACGTCTGGCAATGACGTATCAATGGAACCACTCTCACAACAACGTATCGGGTGACGACAATAAGAGGTTTAAATATGGCAACCAGCGTCCGCTTAGACGATGATTTTGTTGAAGATGTGAAAACACATGCAGAAGCCATGAGCCGCAGCGTGCCTAAGCAGATTGAGCATTGGGCGAAGATTGGTCGCATCGCAGAGGATAACCCCGATCTGACGTTCTCCTTCATCAACGAAATCTTACTGGCTAAAGCAGAAATGGATAACGGCAAGGTCAAAAAATATGTGCGCAGAAAAGACCGGACAGGAAGTTGAGATTTATCAGACCCGCCGTTTTGAGAAGGCGTTTAACCGCCTGACGGAACAGGATCAGGAGGGTGTTGATCAAGAGATTGACCGCATTATTGCTAACCCAGAGATCGGTGAACGCAAAAAGGGCGACCTGAGCTATCTCTGGGTGCACAAGTTTTACCTGAGCAAGCAGCAATATCTGTTGGGTTACAGCTGGGTCGATCAGAGACTGGAAATCTATCTTCTGAGCCTCGGTACACACGAAAATTATTATGACGACCAGAAGCAACATCGTAAAAACGACCTGAAACTCATCGGCTAACAGAGTCGCTTCCTTAAGCGGTGGAAGCGTCCTTTCCCATCCAAACCCCCTCCGGCGTGATTCATGCCAATAGATGGTCGATGCACATTCAGTGCGCCCCCTCTTTTCCCCTGCGACAAAACCTGTTGAACTAGCTGTTCGCCTTAAGCTGGCCGGGAGCCATGCATGTCTTTGCTTCACCTGTCATCGCTGGCGGAGATTTCCGCCCTTGAATGGGATGCGCTGTTACCTGACGATCAACCGTTTTTACGCCATGCCTTTCTTCTCACGCTGGAAGAGAGTGGCAGCGTGCGGCCGGAAAACGGCTGGCAGCCGGATCACCTGCTGTGGCGCGAAAAGGGCGTGCTGAGCGCCGCGCTGCCGGGCTATCGCAAACGCAATTCGCAAGGTGAATACGTCTTTGATCACGCATGGGCTGATGCCTGTCACCGCGCCGGCATTCCATACTATCCAAAATGGCTGGGGGCGATTCCGTTCAGCCCGGTTACGGGTGCGCGTTTATTGGGCGAGCAAGCCGCCATCAGCCAGCTGCTCGCAGCGTTGCCCGATGAACTGCTGCAAAACGGCCTGAGCGGCGCACATATCAATTTCACCACGCCGTTTGCCAACGATGTGATGGAGCAGCAGCCCGACTGGCTGGCGCGTCTCGGCATCCAGTATCACTGGCACAACAAAGGATACCGCGATTTTCAGGATTTCCTCGACACGCTGATGTCACGCAAACGCAAACAGCTGCGTAAAGAGCGCGAACAGGTGGCGAGCAGTGGCTTTGAGTTCAACTGGTATCGTGGTGACGAACTCAGCGAAGATCAGTGGGATTTTGTCTATACCTGTTACGCCAATACCTATGCGGTACGCGGGCAGCGTCCTTATCTCACGCGGCAATTCTTCAGCCTGCTGGCCGAACGCATGCCGCGATCCATTCGCGTGGTCATTGCCACGCTGCAGGGTCATCCGGCGGCCATGGCGTTCTATCTGGTGGATGGCAACTCGCTGTACGGGCGTTACTGGGGCTGCCTGGCGGAGTTCGATCGCCTGCACTTTGAAACCTGCTTCTATCAGGGCATGGATTTTGCGATTGCCGAGGGATTACAGCGTTTTGATGCGGGGGCGCAAGGCGAGCACAAACTGGTGCGCGGCTTCGAACCGCAGATCACCCACTCATGGCACTACCTTTGCCATCCGGGGCTGCGTGAAGCCGTAGAAGAATATCTAGTGCAGGAGCGGGCAGGGATCCGCGCCTATGCCATTGAAGCGCGCGAAGCCCTGCCATATCGTCGCGGCGATTAATCTTCGCCGACAAAGCCACCGGTCTGATGCTGCCACAGGCGCGCATAAAGTCCGTTGTGCGCCAGCAGTTCGCGGTGGTTGCCCATCTCAACAATCTCACCTTTATCCAGCACCACCAGTCGGTCCATTTTGGCGATAGTGGAAAGGCGGTGCGCGATGGCAATCACCGTTTTGCCCTGCATCAGCGTTTCCAGGCTCTCCTGAATCGCCGCTTCTACCTCGGAATCGAGGGCGGAAGTGGCCTCATCCATGATCAGAATCGGCGCATCTTTCAGCAGCACGCGGGCAATGGCGATACGCTGGCGCTGACCGCCGGAGAGTTTCACCCCGCGCTCACCCACATGCGCATCCAGCCCGGTACGGCCTTGTGGATCGGACAGCAGCGGAATGAACTCATCGGCGCGGGCGCGGATAATCGCCGCCTGCAGTTCGTCTTCGGTGGCGTTTGGGCGCCCGTACAGCAGGTTTTCTCGAATCGAACGGTGCAGCAGAGACGTGTCTTGAGTGATCATGCCAATCTGGCCGCGCAGGCTCTCCTGCGTGACTTCGGCGATGTTGTGATCGTCAATCAGGATGCGCCCGCCGTTGATGTCATACAGCCGCAGCAGCAGATTCACCAGCGTTGATTTACCCGCGCCGGATGGTCCAATCAGGCCGATTTTTTCGCCCGGTTTGATATTCAGGTTGAGGCGATTGATCACCTGGCGGCTGCCGCCGTAATCAAAGCGCACATCTTCAAAGCGGATCTGACCCTGCGTTACCTGCAGGTTTTTCGCCTGCGGCTCATCCTGTACGCTGAGCGGCTGCGCGATGGTGTTTAATCCATCCTGCACCATGCCGATATTTTCAAAGATGCCGTTCACCACCCACATGATCCAGCCGGACATGTTCACTAAGCGGATCACCAGACCGGTGGCCAACGCAATCGCACCGACGCTGATCAGCGACTGGCTCCACAGCCACAATGCCAGGCCAGACGTGCTGACAATCAGCAGACCATTCAGCGTCGACAGCGTGATATCCATGGTGGTGACCATGCGGCTGGCGTGCTGGGTTTTGTCGGTCTGCTCCTGAATCGCTTCACGCGCGTAGCGTTTTTCCAGATCGTTGTGCGCGAACAGTTTGATGGTGGCGATATTGGTATAGCCATCGACGATGGTGCCCATCAGTTTGGAACGCGCCTCGGAAGAGACCACCGAACGCTGCTTCACGCGCGGCACAAAGAAGCTCAGCGAGACGCTATAGGCCACGATCCAGATAATCAGCGGAATCATCAGGCGCCAGTCCGCTTCGGCGAACAGCACCAGTGAGGTGACGGCGTAAATCACCACATGCCAGATGGCATCCACCAGCTGCACCGCGGAATCGCGCAGGGAGTTGCCGGTCTGCATGATGCGCTGGGCGATGCGTCCGGCGAAATCGTTCTGGAAGAAGTTCAGGCTCTGGCGCAGCACGTAGTTGTGATGCTGCCAGCGGATCATGCTGGTCATGCTCGGGTTGATACTCTGATGCACCAGCATATCGTGCAGCGCGATAATCACCGGCCGCAGAATCAGCGCGACAAACCCCATCCATAGCAGCACCTGCCAGTTGTCGGTGAACAGCGTGGCGGGCGTCGAGTGATTGACCAGATCGATGATGCGGCTGAGATAGCTGAACAGCGCCACTTCAATCAGCGCCTGGGCAAGTCCGACAATCAGCAGGGCGACAAAGCTCGGCCACACCTGGCGCAGATAATAGAGGTAAAACGGCCAGACGCTGGAAGGGGGAGAATCGGTTGGTGCATCCTGGAAAATATTGATAAAACGTTCAAAACGACGATACAACATAAAGTCACTCTTTCCGTTTGGTGAGAGTTAACAGCTTAGTGCAAGTGAAAGGGATTACCGACATGGATCTGATCATTCGCGGTCGCGAACCAACCGATGCAGCCGCTTATCAACGCCTCTACAGCCACCCTGAGGTCTATCGCTGGACCACGCAGCTGCCGTTTCCCAGCGTGCAAACCTGGCAGAAAAAATTTGAGAACATGGACGCGGCAGGCTATATCGGCTTTGTCGCGGAGATTGACGGGCAAATGGTGGGCGAGTTGACGTTATTCGTTGAACAGCGCCCGCGCACACGTCATAGCATCAGCTTCGGTGTCAGCGTCGATCCGGCGTTTGGCGGGCGGGGTATTGGCGAGAAACTGATTCTTAACGCTATCAATTATGCCTTTAACTGGCTGGGCGTGGTACGTATTGAGCTGGAAGCCTTTCATGATAATGCCCGTGCGCTACGGTTGTACCAGCGCCTTGGTTTTGAACATGAAGGTGTGAAGCGCAAAGCCTGCCTGCGTGAGGGTGAATATCACGACATTGTGGTGATGGCGAAACTGCGCGATTAAGTAACGTGCGGGCTTTGGCCAGGTGCGCATAAATGCGTCATTCAGGCTTGTGCGGGATTTGGTTAGGTGCGCATAAATGCGTTATTAAGGGCTGTGTGGGATTTGACCAGGTGCGCATAAATGCGTCATTAAAACTTGTGCGGTATTTGGCCAGGTGCGCATAAATGCGCACCCTACGGCGGCGGGGGGAGGGTCGTAGGGTCGCCATTTATGGCGACCGTGCAAACGCTACTGACTCTTCTCGACGTACTTCTGCATATTCTCTTTGGTCACCAGCTCGAACGGAATCCACACGTGTGAATCCACTTTCTCGCCTTTCATCAGCTTTTGCGCCACATCCACCGAGGCTTTGCCCTGACCTATCGCATCCTGGAACACGGTGACCTGCATTTTGTCCTGCGCCATGGCTTTCAGGCCATCCGGCGTGGCATCAATCCCGCCCACCAGAATCTTCTTGTTGCTCTTCGCCAGCGCCATCGCGGCACCGATCGCCATTTCATCGTTGTTAGCGGCAACGATATCAATCGCTTCGCCGTTGCCGATCCAGTTGAGCATCAGATCCATGCCTTCGTTACGCGCATAGTTCGCCGGCTGCTTCTGTACCACTTTCATGCCCGGATATTTCGCCACCACCTGCTCGACATCTTTGGTGCGTTGCAGTGCGCCTGCGTCGGTTAGGTTGCCGATCATGATCGCCACATTGCCTTTGTAGTTGGCCATTTTTGCCAGCGCTTCCATCTGCAAGGTGCCGGATTCGCGCTCGTCCGATCCGACAAACACCACGCCCGCCGGCAGCGATTTATCGCCTGGCGTACGGTTCACGTATACCAGCGGGATTTTCGCCTGCTGCGCCAGTTTGGTCAGCTGTGGTGTGCTGGCGGAATCCACCGGATCGACGATGATGGCGTCAACGCCCGCGCCGATAAAGCTCTGCACCTGATCGGTCTGACGGCCAACGTCGCCGCGCGCATCTTCAAACTGCACATCGAGTCCGCGCGCTTTGGCCTCTTTATCAATCGACTGGCGAATAATGGTTAAAAAGTTCTGATCGAAATACGCCATTGATACGCCGATCTTTTCTGCCAACGCCGAGGCAGAGCTGGACAGCAGGCCAAGCAACAGTATCGCCTTGAGGGTTTTCATTGCGGACTCCAGGGTAAGCTTGTTATTAGAATGAATGTTTCAATGAGAGTTAAAATGGCTCAATGAAATCATTTTCAGACTACGAGGCGGTAAGGACCCTGACAATCAACATGTATGGATTTTGCAGCTAAGCGCACATTTTGCTCGCGGGTGCAGGATACTTTGCGACCTCCTTTGACGAGCCGGTGCATGATGCTTTGCGGCTTTCTATGGCGAGCCGATACATGATGCTTTGCAGGCTCATAGTGATGTTGCGAAGGTTTTTCTCAGAGCTGGCGCACATTCCGGTGTAAAAGCATCGGCTTATATAAGGTTCTGTGCAGCGCCGCACCCTGCATTGTGGCAGATGCCAAAACCAGCGCAAAAAAGCCGCGCGGATTCCTCCATTCGCACAATGACCACCTCGCATCTGGCTCTCTATAGTTGCTGAACAGTGAAATTTAAGCGGTATTCCTGAACATCATCGCTTCGGAGCAGGACGCTCCTTCATCAAGGGGTTCAGCCATGTTACTAAGCAAAAACCGCAATGAGAACAGCCATGTGCGCATCTGGATCCTCTGTCTGATCCTGTTCCTGTCCGTCGTGGCCTATGCCGATCGTTCGATCCTGTCGATCTCTGGATCGGCGATCAAAGAGGAGTTTGGCCTGTCGGCGATCCAGCTGGGCCTGATCCTCTCGGCATTCAGCTGGGCCTATGTGATCGGCCAGATCCCTGGCGGGATTTTCCTCGACCGTTTCGGCACCAAAAAAGTCTATGGCGTGACGTTAGCGCTGTGGTCGGTTTCCACCATTTTAATGGGCTTTATTGGCGAATTTTCCAACGGCATGACCATGGCGTTGACACTGATGTTTGCGTTGCGCTTTGCTCTCGGCCTGATTGAAGCACCGAGCTTTCCGGCCAACGCGCGTGCGGTGATCATGTGGTTTCCCGGTGCCGAACGTGGTCGTGCTTCGTCGCTGTTTGCCTCGGCACAGTATTTTGCCGTTGCCATCTTCTCACCGCTGTCCGGCTGGCTGGTATCCCGCTTCGGCTGGGAGTGGCCGTTCTTTGTTCTGGGTGGTATTGGCGTGCTGGCGGTGTTTGTGTGGGGTTGGTATATGCGCAGCCCGAAACAGCATCCGCATGTATCAGCCGCAGAGTTGAAATACATTGAGGAGGGCGGTGCGCTGGTGGATATCGATTCAGCGCAAACGCTCAAAGCACGCCCACCCTTGAGCAAAGCGATGTTCAAAACCATGCTCAGCAATCGCATGCTGTGGTGCGCCTACATTGGGCAATACTGCATTATTGCGCTCAGCTACTTCTTTATCACCTGGTTCCCGATTTACCTGGTCCAGGCACGCGGCATGAACATCATGGAAGCGGGCTTTGCCACCATCGCCCCGGCGCTGTTTGGCTTCCTTGGCGGCATCAGTGGCGGTTACATCTCTGACAAGCTGCTGGCTAACGGCTGGAGCCTGTCGTGGGCGCGTAAAACGCCGTATATCGTCGGCATGCTGATGGCCGCCTCGCTGATTCTGGCGGCGGTGATCCCGACCAATGCCGGCATTATCGCCATTATGTCGTTTGCCTTCTTTGGCAAAGGCGTGGCGGCTGGCGCGGGTACCTGGACCATTGTTAGCGATACCGCACCGAAAGAAGCAGTAGGTCTGGCGGGCGCGATCTTCAATGGCATCGGCAATATGGCCGGATTTATCACGCCACTGCTGTTCGGCATCATCGTCGGTCTGACCGGCAGCTACAGTATTGGATTGGTGTTCGTTGGCGCGCACTGCATCGTCGCGGCGCTGCTGTTCCTGCTGGTGATGGGCCCGATTGAACGCGTCGGTGACGAGCAGGATTCGTCTGCAACATCCTTCGAAAATCAGGGGAAACAAGATGGGATTAAAGCCGTTTAACGTATTGCTAAAAGGGCCGCTGTTACCGCAGCGGCTGCAGGATAATCTCGACGCGCACTTCTCTACTTCGCGGCTGTGGCAGCAGGATGATCAGGCCGCGTGGCTGGCCGAGCACGGTGCCAGTATTGATGCGCTGGTGACCAGCGGCAATGCGTTGATGGGGGCGAATGCGGAGCTACTGGCGCAGTTGCCCAATCTAAAGGTGATTTGCAGTAACGGTGTGGGCTATGACGCGATAGACATTGCCGCCGCCGAAGCGCGTGGCATCGTGGTGACCAACACGCCAGACGTTTTAAACAGCTGCGTGGCGGATACCGGCATGGCGCTGCTGCTGGATGTGGCGCGCCACATCAGCGCATCGGATCGTTATGTGCGCGCCGGTAATTGGCAAGCGAAAGGACGCTATCCGTTGACCACCAAAGTGGGCGGTAAAGTGTGCGGGATTGTCGGGCTGGGCGGGATTGGTAAGGAGCTGGCCAAGCGCGCTCAGGCGTTTGATATGGATGTGCATTTTTACAACCCGCGTTCACGCCCGGATGTGCCTTACACGCGCCACGATTCGCTGTTATCACTTGCCAGGCAGGCTGATTTTTTGGTGCTGACCATACCCGGCGGTGCCGCCACACATCATCTGGTGAATGCTGAAGTGTTACGTGCGCTGGGGCCAAAGGGCTTTTTAATCAACATTGCGCGCGGCAGTGTGGTGGATGAGCAGGCGTTGATTGCGGCGCTTGAAGCCGGTGAGATTGCGGGTGCCGGTTTGGATGTGTTCGAGCATGAACCGGCGGTGCCTGCCGCGTTACTGCAGCGTGATGATGTAGTGATCACCCCGCATCTCGCCAGCAGCACCCATGAAACCATGGCGGCGATGGCAGATTTGGTGTTTGAAAACCTGCTGGCGTTTTCGCAGGGCGAAGCGGTGTTAACGCGGGTGGTGTAGATTCTGTCGCATGATAAATCGCGCCGTCACCGATGCCATCAGGCAAACGTAGCGGTGCAAATTCATTGCGCCCATCCAAATCACTTCCCCTCTCACAGATCGCACAAATCACTCCTGAAGATTATTTGCTCAGCTGCCGATACCTCTCCTTACCATCCACTGATATTAAGGAGAGATATCGTGATAAAGCTGATTACCGTTGACGAATTGCGGCAAGGAATGTTTATCCACAAACTGGAGGTTTGGTGGCTCAAGGACAAACGCATTCGCAACCAAATGCTGATCACCGATAAACGCCAGATCGCGATGATCCGCAACGAAGGGATCCAGCAAATCTGGATCGATCTCGATAAGTCGGTGCAGGCACCTGCGAAGCCTGCGCCGAAGAAAGCCATTCCGCAAACCCCATTTTTCAAAGAGCTGGATCAGGCACAAACCATCTTCAATCAGGGTAAGCCACAGGTGCTGGCAATGTTCAACGAGGCGCGTATGGGTCAGGGGCTGGACCTCAACTATACGATGGACCTGGTGGACGACATTGCCGGATCGATTACCCGTGAACCGACTGCGCTGCTCAGCGTGGCGCGGCTGAAAAATCACGACGATTACACCTATCTGCACTCCATGGCAGTGTGCGGGTTGATGATCTCGCTGGGCAAAAAAATGGGGCTCGATGAACACCAGCAGCGGCGCGTGGGCATGGGCGGTTTGCTGCATGATGTCGGTAAATCGGCAGTGCCGCTGGAGATCCTCAACAAACCCGGCAAGCTCACCGACGAGGAGTTCACCATCATGCGCGAGCATCCGATTATCGGTGCACAGATGCTAATGGAGGCTGATGCAGGGGAAGACCTGTTAGATATTGCGCTGCATCACCACGAAAAAGTCGATGGCAGCGGTTACCCCCACAAACTGAAAGGCGAAGAGATTTCGCTGTTTTCTCGTATGGCCGCGGTGTGCGATGTCTATGATGCGGTGACCTCTAATCGTCCGTATCGCAAGGGATGGACCCCCGCCGAAGCGATGCACAATATGCTGAGCTGGCGCGGTCACTTCGACAATACGCTATTGCACGCCTTTGTGCGCACCATTGGCATTTATCCGGTGGGATCGCTGGTAAGACTGGCATCCGGGCGCGTGGCGCTGGTGGTGCAGGCCGGTGAAAAATCGCTGTTAAAACCCAAAGTGCATGTGTTCTGGTCTTTACACGCGCAACGTGAAGTGAAGCCGGAAGAGCTGGATCTCGGTGATTCATTCTGCACTGACAGCATTACCGGAGCCGAAGACAGTGGCCTTTGGCAGAACGTCGATCTCAATCGCATCTGGGCACTGGAAACCGCCTAATTCGACAGCATTTTTATACTTTCTTTACGCCAGATTCCCGCCTTTTTACCCCTTCTTTATGCCGCGCCGCGCATGCTTGCAGCACTACCAAATCCTCTGGAGGTTGCTGTGAGCGTGGGCGTGATTACCGGCATCGTGCTGGTGTTTATCTTGTTGGGCTACCTGATCTATGCCCTGCTTAATGCGGAGGCATTCTGATGGCTGCGAATGCGTTTTTACTGATTGCGGTCTATCTGCTGGTGCTAATGGTGCTGGCACAACCGCTCGGGCGTTTTCTTGCGGTGTTAGTGGCCGACAAGCCGCTGCTGCCGCGTACCGAGCGGGCGCTGTGGCGGCTGGCCGGTGTGGAGAGTGGCGCGATGCGCTGGCCGCACTATCTGCTGGCGATCCTGCTGTTCAACGCGCTGGGGTTCTTATTATTGCTGGCGATTTTGATGTCGCAGGGGTCGCTGCCGCTCAACCCGCAACACCTGCCTAATCTAAGCTGGGATCTGGCGCTCAACACCGCCGTCAGCTTTGTCACCAACACCAACTGGCAGGCTTACGCGGGCGAAAGCACGGTGAGCTATTTTAGCCAGATGGCGGGCCTCACGGTGCAAAACTTCCTGTCGGCGGCGACCGGTATTGCGGTGGCTTTTGCGCTGATCCGTGGTTTTGCCAATCGCTCACTGGATACGCTGGGCAACGCCTGGCGCGACCTGACACGCATCACGGTGTATGTGCTGCTGCCGATCAGCCTGCTGATAGCGCTGTTCTTTGTTTATCAGGGCAGCATCCAGACGTTTGAGCCTTATCACGCTCTCACCACGCTGGAAGGGGCGAAGCAAACGCTGCCACTCGGTCCGGTGGCTTCGCAGGAAGCGATCAAAATGCTCGGCACCAACGGCGGCGGCTTCTTTAACGTTAACTCAGCCCATCCGTTTGAAAACCCGACCGCGCTGACCAATTTTGTGCAGATGCTGAGTATCTTTCTGATCCCGGCGGCGCTGTGCTTCACCTTCGGTCAGCATCTGGACGACCGCCGTCAGGGCCACATGCTGCTGTGGGCGATGACCATCATGTTTGCGCTGGCGGTGGTTGCCGTGATGTGGGCAGAGCTGCGCGGTAATCCGCACTTCCTGGCACTCGGTGCAGACAGCGCCATCAACATGGAAGGCAAAGAGACGCGCTTCGGCATCCTCAACTCCAGCCTGTTTGCGGTGATCACCACCGCAGCCTCGTGCGGTGCGGTGAATGCCATGCATGACTCCTTCACTGCACTGGGCGGCATGGTGCCGATGTGGCTGATGCAGCTGGGTGAAGTGGTGTTTGGCGGCGTCGGTGCCGGGTTGTACGGCATGCTGCTGTTCGTGCTGCTCGGGGTATTTATCGCCGGTTTGATGATTGGTCGTACGCCGGAATACATGGGTAAAAAAATCGACGTGTGGGAGATGAAAATGACCGCACTGGCGATTCTGGTGACGCCTACCCTGGTGCTGCTCGGCACTGCACTGGCGATGATGACGGATGCAGGGCGCGCCGGTATGGCGAATCCAGGCATCCACGGCTTCAGCGAAGTGCTGTATGCCGTTTCGTCTGCATCTAACAACAACGGCAGTGCTTTTGCCGGTTTGAGCGCCAACACCCCGTTCTGGAACCTGTTGCTGGCCTTCTGCATGTTGGTGGGACGCTTCGGCATCATCATTCCGGTGATGGCGATCGCTGGCTCACTGGCGGCGAAGAAAATCCAGCCGGTGGGCAACGGTACGTTACCGACCCACGGTCCACTGTTTATCGCGCTGCTGATTGGCACCGTATTGCTGGTGGGGGCACTGACCTTTATCCCCGCGCTGGCACTCGGCCCGGTGGCGGAACATCTGCAACTTATTCAGGGATAACGGAATCATGAGTCGTCAACAACTGGCGCTGTTTGATGCAGCGCTGACGAAAACCGCGGTACTGGATGCGGTGAAGAAACTCGATCCGCGCGTGCAGTTTCGCAACCCGGTAATGTTCCTGGTGTGGCTCGGCAGCGTTCTGACCTCGCTGCTGGCCATCGGCATGCTGACAGGCCACCTGAGCGGTAACGCCGGGTTTACCGCCGGGGTCGCCATCTGGCTGTGGTTCACGGTGCTGTTTGCTAACTTCGCTGAAGCGCTGGCGGAAGGGCGCAGCAAGGCGCAGGCCAACAGCCTGAAAGGCATCAGTAAAACCAGTGACGCGAAAAAGCTGGCTGAGCCACGTCATGGCGCGCAGTGGCAGCCGGTAGCGGCAGACACCTTGCGTAAAGGCGATGTGGTGCTGGTGGAAGCGGGCGACATCATTCCGTGTGACGGCGAAGTGCTGGAAGGCGGCGCGTCAGTGGATGAGAGTGCGATTACTGGTGAATCAGCTCCGGTGATCCGCGAATCCGGCGGCGACTTCTCATCAGTCACCGGCGGTACGCGCATTCTGTCCGACTGGCTGGTGATCCAGTGCAGCGTCAATCCGGGCGAAACCTTCCTCGATCGCATGATCGCCATGGTCGAGGGCGCTAAACGCCGCAAAACGCCGAACGAGATCGCGCTGACTATTCTGCTGGTGTCGCTGACCATCGTGTTCCTGCTGGCGACGGCCACCCTGTGGCCGTTCTCGGCCTACGGCGGCACGCCGGTGAGCGTAACGGTGCTGGTGGCGCTGCTGGTGTGTCTGATTCCGACCACTATCGGCGGCTTGCTGTCGGCGATTGGCGTGGCGGGGATGAGCCGCATGCTCGGTGCAAACGTCATCGCCACCAGCGGTCGTGCGGTGGAAGCAGCGGGCGACGTCGATGTGCTGATGCTTGATAAAACCGGCACCATCACGCTGGGTAACCGCCAGGCGACGCAGTTTATGCCTGCACCTGGCGTCACCGAGCAGCAGTTAGCGGACGCCGCGCAGCTGGCCTCGCTGGCGGATGAAACCCCGGAAGGGCGCAGCATCGTGGTGCTGGCGAAGCAAAAATTTAACCTGCGCGAACGCGATCTCAGCAGCATGGGCGCGAGTTTTATTCCGTTCTCGGCACAGACGCGCATGAGCGGCGTCAACGTGCAGGATCGTCTGATTCGTAAAGGGGCCGTTGACGCGGTTCGCCGCCATATCGAAGCCAACAACGGCCGTTTCCCGGCAGAAGTGAACGCCAGCGTCGAAGAAGTGGCGCGCGCGGGTGGCACACCACTGGTGGTGGCCGAAGGCGCACAGGTGCTGGGCGTGGTGGCGCTAAAAGATATCGTCAAAGGCGGCATCAAAGAACGTTTTGCCGAGCTGCGCAAAATGGGCATCAAGACGGTGATGATTACCGGCGATAACCCGCTGACGGCGGCGGCCATCGCGGCAGAAGCGGGCGTGGATGATTTCCTCTCGGAAGCGACGCCGGAAGCCAAGCTGGCACTGATCCGCCAGTATCAGGCGGAAGGGCGTTTAGTGGCGATGACCGGCGACGGCACCAACGACGCCCCCGCGCTGGCGCAAGCGGACGTGGCAGTGGCGATGAACTCGGGCACGCAGGCGGCGAAAGAGGCTGGGAACATGGTCGATCTCGACTCCAACCCAACCAAACTGCTGGAAGTGGTGCATATCGGTAAACAGATGCTGATGACGCGCGGTTCGCTGACCACCTTCAGTATTGCCAACGACGTGGCAAAGTACTTTGCCATTATCCCGGCGGCGTTTGCGGCCACCTACCCGCAGCTCAATATGCTGAACGTGATGCATCTGCACTCACCGAACTCAGCGATTCTGTCGGCGGTCATTTTCAACGCGCTGGTGATTGTGTTCCTGATTCCGCTGGCGCTAAAAGGCGTGAGCTACCGTCCGATGAGTGCTGCTGCCCTGTTGCGCCGCAACCTGTGGATTTACGGTGTCGGCGGATTAGTGGTGCCGTTTATTGGTATTAAAGCCATCGACCTGCTGCTGACGCTGTTTGGTCTGGTTTAAGGAGAAGAGAAATGAGTCAGTTACGTCCGGCTATTGTATTGTTAATACTGCTGACGCTGTTAACCGGCGCGGTCTATCCGCTGCTGACCACCGGCTTAGCGCAGTGGTGGTTTCCGTCACAGGCCAACGGTTCGTTGATTGAGCAGGATGGCGCGGAGCGCGGTTCCGATTTAATTGGCCAGGTGTTTACGCAGCCCGGCCATTTCTGGGGCCGTCCATCAGCGACCGGCGATGCGCCCTACAACGCATTGGCCTCCAGTGGCAGCAACCTGGCGGCGAGCAATCCGGCATTGGATAAAGCGGTGGCCGAGCGCGTGGCTGCCCTGCGCACCGCTAATCCGCTGGCTCCTGCTGCAGTACCGGTTGAACTGGTGACGGCATCGGCGAGTGGGCTCGATCCGGATATTTCACCGGAAGCCGCATTGTGGCAAGCACCGCGTGTGGCGGCAGCGCGCAATATGGCGCTGAAGGATGTGGAAGCGCTGATTGCCCGTAACACTGAGCGTCCGCTGCTGCCGTTTATCGGTGAAGAGACGGTGAACGTGTTGCGGCTGAATATGGCGCTGGATGCGCTGCAGGGATAATTGATTGATAGCGCGATTTATCGCGCTTTTCACGACGGATAACTGATGAACGACGAAATCACCCGCCCCGATCCCGATGCGCTGTTGCTGAATCACAGCGACAGCCATCGCGGTAAGCTGAAAATCTACTTTGGCGCCTGTGCGGGCGTGGGGAAAACCTTCGCCATGCTGCAGGAGGCACAGCGTTTACGTGCGCAAGGCCTCGATGTGCTGGCGGGCGTGGTGGAAACCCATGGACGTGAAGAAACCGCTGCGCTGCTCAACGGCCTGGCGGTATTGCCGCGTCGCGCCACTGGGCGTTCACGGCATGCCGAATTCGATCTTGATGCAGCACTGGCGCGTCATTCGGCGGTGATCCTGATGGACGAACTGGCACACACTAACGTACAGGGTTCGCGCCATCCCAAACGCTGGCAGGACATCGAAGAGTTGCTGGAAGCGGGCATCGACGTGATCACCACCGTCAACGTGCAGCATCTGGAAAGCCTCAACGATGTGGTCGGCGGCGTGACCGGCATTCAGGTGCGCGAAACCGTCCCCGATCCGTTTTTCGATAGCGCCGATGAGGTGGTGCTGGTGGATCTGCCGCCGGACGATCTGCGTCAGCGGCTGAAAGAGGGCAAAGTCTACGTCGGCGATCGCGCCGAGCGCGCGATTGAAAACTTCTTCCGCAAAGGCAACCTGTTTGCCCTGCGCGAACTGGCGCTGCGCCGTACCGCGGACCGCGTGGACGATCAGATGCGTGCCTGGCGCGACCAGCAGGGCCGTGACAAAGTCTGGCACACACGTGACGCCATTTTATTGTGCATCGGCGACGACACCGGCAGTGAAAAACTGGTGCGCACCGCCGCGCGTTTAGCCGCGCGTCTCGGCAGCGAGTGGCACGCAGTGTACGTGGAAACGCCGCGTCTGAATCGCCTGCCGGAAGCGCGCCGTCGTGCCATTCTGCGCACGCTGCAACTGGCCCAAGAGCTGGGTGCGGAAACTGCTACTCTGTCCGATCCTGATGAGGCCCGCGCCGTGCTGCGTTACGCGCGCGAGCATAATCTCGGCAAAATCGTCACCGGTCGTCAGCCGCAACGGCGCTGGCGGCGCGACAGTTTTGCCCAGCGTTTGGGCCAGCTTGGCCCAGACCTCGATTTGCTGGTGGTGGCACTGGACGAACCGGTGCGCGACGCGCCGCATCCGATGGGCGGTAAACAGGCCAACAGTGATAAGTGGCGGCTGCATCTGCGCGGCTGCCTGATGGCGATTGCGCTGTGTATTCTGGTGACGATCGTAGGTCGCTGGCTACTGGTGGAGTTCGATCCGGCCAACGGCGTGATGATTTATCTGTTAGCCGTGGTGTTAGTCGCGCTGCGCTTTGGCCGCTGGCCCTCGGTGTTTGCCACGGTGATCAACATCCTGGCTTTTGATCTGTTCTTTGTCGCCCCGACCGGCACCGTGGCGGTATCGGATTTGCAGTATCTGGTGACCTTCGCGGTGATGCTGGCGGTAGGGGTGATCGTCGGGAACCTGACAGCAGGCGTGCGCTATCAGGCTAAAGTCGCGCGCTATCGCGAACAGCGTGCGCGCCATCTGTATGAGATGGCGAAATCGCTCGGCAGCGCGCTCACGCCGCAGGATATCGCCGCCACCAGCCAGCGCGTGATTGATGTCACCTTGCAGGCACGCAGCCAGCTACTGCTGCCGAATGAGCAGGGTGAGTTACAGGCGGTGGGTGAGAGCAGTATTGGTACGCCGCCCGATCTCGGCATCGCCAAATGGAGCTACAGCAAAGCACAACCGGCCGGCGCGGGCACGGATACGCTGCCTGCAGTGCCGTATCAGATTCTGCCGCTGAAAAGCGGCAATCACTGCCGTGGACTGTTGGTGGTAGAGCCGGAAAACCTGCGCCAGCTGATGATCCCTGAACAGCAGCGTCTGGTCGAAACCTTCACGGTGCTGATCGCCAACGCGCTGGAACGCATGGCGCTGTCGCAGAGTGAAGCGGCGTCTCGTTTGGCGGCAGAGCGTGAACAGCTGCGTAACGCACTGTTATCCGCGTTGTCGCATGACCTGCGCACGCCGCTGACGGTGCTGTTTGGCCAGGCGGAAATGCTGATGCTGGATCTGGCCGGCGATAACTCAAAATATGTCGGCCAGGCGAACCAGATCCGGGAACAGACGTTAAGCACCATTCGGCTGGTGAGCAATATGCTGGATATGGCGCGCATTCAGTCTGGTGGACTGAATCTGCGCGAGGAGTGGGTGGCGCTGGATGAAGTGATTGGCGGGGCGCTGAGCAGTATGGGGCCGTCGCTAAAAGGGCATGATTTCGCACTGGAACTGCCGCCGGAATTGGTGCTGATCAAAGGCGATAGCGCGATGCTGGAGCGCGTGTTTACCAATCTGATCGAGAACAGCCTCAAATATGCCGGTAACGCCGCGCAGCACGGTATTCGCGCCTGGCGTGACAAAGAGCGGCTGGAGATTGCGGTGTGGGACAACGGTCCGGGCATCGCCGTTGAGAATATGACGCGCATTTTCGACAAGTTTGCGCGCGGCGATAAGGAGTCGGCGGTGCCGGGCGTCGGGCTCGGTCTGGCGATCAGTAAAACCATTATTGAATCCCATCGCGGGCGCATCTGGGCAGAAAACCGACCGCAAGGCGGCGCGGAGTTTCGCTTGTCGCTGCCGCTGCCGGTAGCGCCTGAAATTTCTGAAGAAGCGCTGAAATAACTTCACACAAGTTCGGTTATACTCGCCCACTTGTCTGTTGATTAATGGGAAATTATGGAACGTTTTATCGAGAACCTGATGTATTCATCGCGCTGGTTGCTGGCTCCGGTTTACATTGGACTTTCGCTGGGGCTGCTGGCGCTGACCGTTAAATTTTTCCAGGAAATTTTTCACCTGTTGCCCAACATACTCAGCATTGCTGAGAACGATCTGATTCTGCTGCTGCTGTCGCTGGTGGACATGACGCTGGTCGGCGGATTGCTGGTGATGGTGATGCTCTCTGGCTATGAGAACTTTGTTTCTAAGCTGGATATTGATGAGAACAAAGAGAAGCTGAGCTGGCTGGGCAAGATGGATTCCGGCTCGCTGAAGAACAAAGTCGCGGCTTCGATTGTCGCGATTTCATCGATCCACCTGCTGCGCATCTTTATGGACGCGCGCAATGTCGATGACAGCAAGCTGATGTGGTACGTGATTATCCACCTGACCTTTGTGCTGTCGGCCTTCGTGATGGGCTGGCTGGATAATATGTCGAAGGTCGAGAAGAAGTAGTTTCGTGTGTCAGGTGCGCATCAATGCGCACCCTACGGAAATCCGCACAACCTCCCAGGAACTGCGCCTCTTACGAAAATCTGCACCATTTCCTCAAGGCACCCTTTAACGTGACGTCACCACATTGCTATGGCGGCATTGTCTTCACCGCACCGGCTGTGTGCCCGCCAGTTTCGGCATCACCTCTCTGATCATCGCGAAAAACTGCCGCATACGAGCGGGATAATAGCTGGCCCACGGATAGGTCAGCCACACTGGCAGCGGCGGGGCTTGCCACTCGGGCACCAGCTGAATCAAATCCCCTTTTGCTAAGTCCTCCTGCACCACCCACGACGACACAATCGCTGCACCCATGCCGGCCAATACCGCTTTGCGGATGGCGTATAAGCTGTCGCTGGCGAGGCGCGGGGCAATCGGCAGGTTCAACGGCTGTCCGTCACTCAAACGTTTTAACGCGAGTTCATTACGGTAAAAGCTGGTCAGCGCCAGCCAGGGTAATTCGGTGAGCTGGCTGACATCCTCAATCGGCGCATGCTGTGCCAGCAGTGAAGGTGCGGCGACCACAAAGCGCGGCACTTCAGCCAGCAGAATCGCCACCAGCGAGGGATCGTTCACTGCACCGACCTGAATCGCGCAATCGACATTTTCGCTGATAAAGTCCGGCGTGCGATCATTGAGCATCCACTCCACCGTCAGACGCGGGTAACGTTGCAGGTAATCCACCAGCGGATCGATTAATTGGTCCTGGCCAAACGCATGGGGCGCACGCACGCGCAGTGTGCCAATCGGGTCATCACTGGAACCGGTCAGTTCATCCTCTAGCGCGTGCCAGGTCGCCAGCAACTGCCGCGCTTGCGCATAACAACGTTCGCCGTCATCGGTGAGTTTCAAAGCATGGGTGGTTCGCAGAATCAGCTTCAGTCCTAACCGCTGTTCCAGTGCCTGCAACCGGCGGCTGATGGTGGGTTGTGTCGTGCCCAACTGCGCAGCGGCGGCTGACAGCGATCCACTTTCGACAATACGAATAAAGGTCTGCATCAGTTCAATGCGGTCAATACTGGTTGGATTGCTCATACGCACCGTGCATAACAGTTCTGTGTTTGACGATTCTACCGCGTATGGCCGCGACGCGCTTTAATAAGCGCACTTTCACGGGGGAATTCACTATGTCAGCCATTTCGCAATCTACTGCATTGCCAGCTGAAAAACTGCCAGCGCCGCTGGTATTTACGCTCGCCGCAGGAGCCGGGCTTAGCGTGGCATCGATTTACTACAGCCAGCCGATGCTGGATATCATCAGCAAACAATTTAACGTTGGAATTGGTAGCGTCGGCATGGTGCCGATGCTGACCCAGGCGGGATATGCACTCGGTATTCTGCTGCTGGCACCGCTTGGTGACCGCCATGACCGCCGCACCATTATCCTGATTAAAGGACTGATGCTGGTCGCCGCGCTGTTGCTGTGTGGCTTCTCGGGCGGCATCAACGCGTTACTGATCGCCAGCTTTGTCACCGGCTTAACCGCGACCGTGGCACAGGACATCGTGCCTGCTTCGGCGGCGTTAGCGCCGGAGCGCAGTCGCGGTAAAACCGTCGGTACGGTGATGACCGGTTTGCTGGTCGGTATTCTGCTGTCACGCGTAGTGAGCGGGGTGGTGGCGGAGTATCTGGGCTGGCGCACCATGTACATGGTGGCGGCGGTGGCCGTGCTGCTGATTAGCCTCGCGCTGTGGCGCGTGCTGCCACGCTTTAAACCGGGCACCTCGGTGAGCTATCCACGTCTGCTGCTGTCGCTGGCGCATTTGTGGCAACACCACCAGACGCTGCGCCGTGCCGCGCTGGCACAGGGTTTGCTGTCCGTAGGTTTCAGCGCCTTCTGGTCAACGCTGGCGCTGATGCTGAGTGAGCGCTTCCATTTTGACAGTGCGGTCGCGGGTGCATTTGGTCTGGCGGGTGCGGCTGGGGCCCTGGCGGCACCGCTGGCGGGAAGCGTGGCGGATCGCATCGGCCCTGCCCGTGTCACCCAGTATGGTGCCACGCTGGTGATGGTGTCATTTGCGCTGATGTTCCTGCTGCCACTGTTACCGGTTCCGGCTCAGATTGGCCTGATCATCATCAGCACCATCGGCTTCGATTTGGGCGTGCAGGCCACGCTGGTAGCGCATCAGACGTTGGTCTACAGCCTGGCACCAGAAGCGCGTAGCCGACTGAATGCGTTGATGTTTACCGTGGTGTTTATTGGCATGGCGACCGGTGCGGCACTTGGAAGCCTGGCGCTGGCGCACTTTGGCTGGACCGGCGTGGTGGCGCTCTCCACACTTGCCGCTGCGCTTGCGTTGCTGATTCGTCTGGCGAGTCGTCACCTGAAAAACTGATCGTCAATCCTGTGCCAGGCTTAAGGGAGAATGTTATTTAAAAACGGAGCGTTATGAACTTCCTGGCCTGGACCGCCGCCACCGGTGGTCTGTTACTTCTCATGTCACTGGCTTCCGGTTGGATTCACCGTGGGCCAGTGACCGCATTTGGACTTTACCTGTTCGCGGGTATTCTCTGCGGCCCATGGCTGCTCAATCTGCTGCAACTCGATATTCTCGGGCACGCCGAACTCGCCGCCCATCTCACCGAAATCGCCATGGCAGCCTCGCTGTTTATCACAGGCCTTAAATTACGCGTGCCACTCACAGCCCATGCCTGGCGCCTGGGGGTGCGACTGGCGTTTCCTGCCATGCTTCTCACCGTAGGCGGCATGACGCTGCTGGTGCACTGGATGACCGGTTTTGACTGGGCGCTGTCGCTGGCATTTGGTGCCATTGTGGCACCGACCGATCCGGTGCTGGCCAGCCTGATTTCCGTTAACGATGCGCGCGATGATGACGCATTACGCGTGGCGCTTTCCAGCGAAGCGGGCATGAACGATGGATCGGCGCTGCCGCTGTTGATGCTGGCGCTGCTCATGATGCAGTCCGATACGCTGAGTATCAGCCACCTGAGTGAATGGGTTTTGAGAGATGGGCTGTGGGCCATCGGCGGCGGGGTAGCCATTGGCTATCTGCTCGGTCGCTTGATTGGCCAACTGGCGACCCAGTTGCGCAGCGCGCATCAGGATATTGCACCCAATGATTTTCTCGCGCTGGCACTCATCGCGCTTAGTTATGCGGCGGCGCAAGCGGTAGATGCATCCGGCTTCCTCGCCACCTTTGCGGCGGGTGTTGGGCTACGTCGCGCTGAGCTGCGTGTGGTGAAGCACTATCCGCAAGACGAGTTGTCAGAAGAGGAGCAATACTTGCCCGCTGAGGCGCGCGTCAATCCCAATCAACGACTGGCGCACGGTGGCAGCGGTATGGTCAAATCAATGGGGTTGGTAGTCGGCGATGCGTTGTCGTTTGGCGATACCATCGAACGCCTGCTGGCTGCCGGACTGATGGTGGTACTGGGTATCACGCTGGCGCATCACTGGAATCTCACCGGCATTGGCCTCGCGCTGCTGCTATTCGTAGTCGTGCGTCCGCTGGCGGTATGGATCACCACCTGGCGCTGTGAAATTCCGCTCATGCGCCGTCTGCTCATTGGCTGGCTGGGGATTCGCGGCATCGGCAGTATCAATTACATTGCTTACGCCTGGGTGCACGGCATGCGTGGCCCACAAGCAGAGCAAATGGTGGATATGGCGTTGACGTTAGTGGTGTGCAGCATCGTGCTGCACGGCATCACGGTGACGCCGTTATTAAACTGGCGTGCCGCCCGTCAGGCGGCACGTGCGCAACATAATCAAAAGTGATTTTCTGGAAATTACTGGAGTCTGTTATGAAAGCCATATTAATCGCCCTCGTTGGGCTCTCGCTCTCCGCCAGTGCCATCGCCGCTGACGGTGATAACACCAGCGAAGAGAATGTGTATGCCAGCCAGTTGTGCCATCTGGTGAGCACGGAAAAAAAGACCAGCGATCTGGATACCTATACCGCGAAGATGAAGTCTCAGCTGGCTGCCAGCCAGTCTTCTTCGGCGATGGATAAGCCTGAATTCAATGAAGAAACGGCGCAGGAAGTGATCAGCGCCTGGATGGAACTGGGCGAGGATGAACGCACGCAGCTGCGCCATAATCAGCAGCAGTGCGAGCAAACAGTGATGACCCAATTCCAGCAACAGGATTAAATCCCCGTCATACTTCGAACTCTAGCGGCGTTGGCTGCGTCTGCTCGCCCCAGTCACTTACCGCAGTAAGCTCCTGGGGACCCGCATCCTTGCCGCCTTGCCACAGCTCGAATTATTTAGGGGATTTCAGTATTGAGTCGATAACCAGATCTCGGGTGCTTGCTTTCTGGTAGCGGAAAAAATTTGGCGGATTCACTATAAAATAAGCGCCTTTATAGGCGCTTTTTCTATGGATCTTTTGTACAAAATGCGTACATAATCGCCAGCGTTGAAGGTTGACACGTATCACATAATGAGACGCAGCCCACAAGGCTGACATGTTTTTCAATACTGGCTACTGGGCATGAAATTTACACGGCGTCACTTTTTGTTGGCAACCGGGGCAACCGTCCTCTCAATGACCACAGGCAAACTGTTTGCCCGTGATGACATTATCCCCTTGTGGCCAGACGATCCGCCGGGCGGCGGTGGGCCGTCTGGGCTGTTGAAAGTCAGTATGAACGGCTCCTGGACCAACATCGTTTCTCCGGCGATTCAACGATTTCGCCCCGAGAATCCCAACGGCGAAGCGGTGATCGTGGCGGCTGGCGGCGGCTATCGTTTTATCGGCATGGGACGTGAAGCCTGGCCGGTGGCGCGCTGGTTAAATGCCAACGGTTACACCGTGTACGTACTGAGTTACCGCTTGCCGGGAGAAAAGTGGCAGGCGGGCAACCTCGCGCCGCTGCAGGATGCGCAGCGCGCCATTCGTCTGGTGCGTTCTATGGAGAGTAAAGTGCATCTGCTCGGCTTCTCCGCTGGCGGACATCTGCTTGGCATGGCGGCCGCACGTCCTGATTTCGAAACCTATCCGGCGCAGGACCCGCTCGATCAAATCCGACCTACGGCCGATAGCGTTGGCCTGATCTATCCGGTCATCACCCTCGAAGCGCCGTATCAGAACACCAAGACGCACCTGATGATGGTAGGCGATCACGCGACACCCACTCAGGAAGCGAACTGGTCAGTGCAGAATTATGTCACCCGACAATATCCACCGACGTTCCTGGCGCAGGCGGAAGATGATCACACCTCCAATCCCCATAACACTGAAATGATGCGCGATGCCTGCCGTCGGATGCAGGTGCCAGTGGAGTTGATTGAGCTGAGCAGCGGTGGGCATGGCTTTGGTCTGGGGAAAGCGGGTACGCCTGCTGCGCTCTGGGATCAGGCGTATGTGCGCTGGCTGGATCTGCACAGTTAATCGGGCAAAAAAACGTATTATCCGAAGAGACGGACCACAAAAGTGCTCGCTATGTGGTCGGTCTGAGCTGTTAGCCATATGCCCGGCTGTGCTGTTATGCGCGCCAGGCAAATGGACGCTTTACGTCAGATTAAAATGCTCATCCGGCTGGCGCGGTTCCGGCAACGGGAAATCATTGTTCATCGCCTTCAAATTACGTTCGATATTCACGCACAGCGCATCCAGTGGCAGATGATTGGGCGCAGTGCCGAACGGATCTTCCAGCTCTTCCGCCAGTGACTCCAGCGACAGGAAGGTGTAGGAGATAAACACCGACACCAGCGGCGTCATCAGATGCAAATCTGCCACCAGCGCAAACGGTAGCAGGGTACAGAACAGGTACACGGTGCGATGCAGAATCAGGCTGTAGGCAAACGGAATCGGCGTGCTGGCAAGGCGATCGCAGCCGCCCAGATAAGCCGACAGATGATTGAGATTGTCATCGATACTCTGCCAGACAATATCCGACACCAGACCCTCATCGCGCCGCTGCGCCAGCCATTCGCCCATGCATAACAACGTCTGTGAGGTCGGCATCGGATGGCTCAATACGGCACTGTGCCATTTCTCCGGCAGCAGGCGCGCCAGATCGGCCTGCGCATCGGTTTTACGCAGCCGATGTTTCATTGCCCAGCTAAATGCCAGCTGCAGCCCTAAAAACTCCTGCACTTGCGCTTCACTGATGCCGCGAATGCATTTTATCTGGCGCAGCAGTGAGCGTTGCGTGATGTGCATATTGCCCCACAGCGTGCGCGCTTCAATAAAACGCGCATAGCTGGCGTTATTGCGGAAGCCAAGAAAGATGGCAATCGACACGCCAATCAAGCTGAACGGTGCAGTCGTGAGGTGAATGCCGAAAGTGGAGTACCACGGATAGCCGATAATGGCGATCACCGACATCAGCAGGTTGAGCGACAGGCGAAACACAATGCTAACCAGCACCGAGCCGTGCCAATCAAACAACCTGATGAACCAGTGTTGACGAGGACGTACGATCATTTTGCGATGGTGTTTTTTATGATTTTGTTGGCACAGGTTACGCCTGCTGATACACCGGAAGCAATGTGAAAAACAGCGTATTTGAGGCTGAAATTGCTGTGTTGAGTGTTAATTTATCTTTTTAAATCAGTCTTCTAAAAACAGTTTGAACAAGTTGTAAAATTCTTTGCGTTATCTCTTCGCGGCCCCTTTCTCTAAAGTTCATTCCAGCAGCACAACACACAAATTTAAAAACACTTTAGAGGAATACATCATGTCTAAACTCGACCTGCTCGACCCACAGAACTCAACCCTGATCTTTATCGACCACCAGCCGCAGATGGCTTTCGGCGTCGCCAATATTGATCGCCAGCAGCTCAAAAATAACACCGTCGCTTTGGCAAAAGCGGGCAAAGTTTTCGACGTGCCGGTGATTTACACCTCTGTAGAAACCGAAAGTTTTAGCGGCTACATCTGGCCAGAACTGTTGGCGGTGCACCCGGAATCGAAGCCGATTGAGCGTACTTCCATGAACTCATGGGAAGATGCCAAATTCGTCGAAGCGGTGAAGAAAACCGGTCGTAAGAAGCTGATTATCTCTGCACTGTGGACTGAAGTGTGTCTGACTTTCCCGGCCCTGATGGCGCTGAAAGAGGGATTTGAAGTGTACGTGGTGACCGATACTTCAGGCGGCACCAGCGTCGATGCTCACGAGCGTTCGATTCAGCGCATGGTGCAGGCCGGTGCGGTGCCAGTGACCTGGCAGCAAGTGCTGTTGGAATACCAGCGCGACTGGTCACGCAAAGAAACCTACGATGCGGTGATGGATCTGGTGCGTGAGCACAGCGGCGCATACGGCATGGGCGTGGATTACGCTTACACCATGGTGCACAAAGCGCCACAGCGTCAGGCTTGAATTACGACTGGCGCGGCAGGCTGCTTTTCAGAGCATCGATAAACAGCCGCAGCGCCATCGACTGATGCTGGTTGGGCGGGAACCACAAGGCCAGACCTGCCGACTGCACCCGCCAGTCGGCGAGCAGTTCCACTAACTGGCCGGATTGCAGCGCCGCTTCGGCGTAAAGCGACGGTACATAAGCAATGCCCAATCCGCTGATGGCCGCGCGGGTCATCAGCGCGTTATTATCTAAGGTGATCGTGCCCGGTACATCCAGTTCATAGCGTTTCCCCGCATTCTCATACTCCCAGCGATAGCGTTTCCCGCTCGGCAGACGATGGCGAATGCACTGCTGCTGCAACAAATCCTGCGGCTGCTTGATGGGGGCGTGTGCGGCGAGATAGGCCGGTGAAGCCACGGTGATAAAATTCAGCGGGCCGCCCAGCGCAATCGCCACCATATCCTGCGGCACATCTTCAATCAGCCGAATGCCGGCATCAAACCCGGCGGCTGTGATATCCACCAGTTCACCCTGTGCGGCAAAATCGAGCTGAATATTCGGGTAATCAGCGCAAAATCCCGGCACCACTTTTTCCAGCAGGATGCTAATAGCCGCATCGCTGGCACTGATGCGTAAGGTGCCTGCGTGCTGCTGGCGGCGAGCGCTGACATCGTGTAGCACTTCATCCATCTCATTCAACAGCGGTGCCAGCCGATCCAGCAGCTGTTGCCCGGCATCGGTGAGCGACACGCTACGGGTCGTGCGCTGAAACAGCTGCACACCAAGATTGTGCTCCAGCGTCTTCACCAGATGGCTGAGTGAAGAGCGCTTCAGGCCGAGCATCTCAGCGGCACGGCGGAAGCTGCGCTGCTCGCCCAACGTTTTGATGGCCTGAAGTTCATGCCAGGAAGGTCTTCTCATTGGTGGTATTTCCTCACCAGGTCATGCGCGATTAGGGAGATTATGACCACCAGTAAAGCGATCTATCATCGGGTTTTCAACCGGAGGACGACAAAATGAAAACCTGGTTAATTACCGGTGCCAGCAGTGGGCTGGGCCGTTTGATGAGTGAAGATTTACTGGCACGTGGCGATCGCGTGCTGGCCTGCGTACGTCGCACTGAGGCAATGGCGGATCTGCAAGCGCGATACGGTGGGCAGTTACAGGTCATGATGCTGGATTTGGCGAACACCGCCAGCATTGCGCCAGCCATCGCGCAGGCATTTGCCAACGTTGAGCGCGTCGATGTGGTGGTCAGCAATGCCGCCTATGGTCTGTTTGGCGCGGCGGAAGAGCTGAGCGATACGCAGATTGATCGTCAGATCGCCACCAACCTCACCGGCTCAATCCAGCTAATTCGCGCCGTGATTCCGCTGCTGCGCCAGCAGGGCGGCGGGCGCATCGCGCAGGTTTCCTCGGAAGGCGGGCAGGTGGCTTACCCCAACTTCAGCCTGTATCACGCCAGCAAGTGGGGCATTGAAGGATTTGTTGAAGCGGTACGTCAGGAAGTTGCCAGCTTTGGCATCGATTTCCTGCTGGTGGAGCCGGGGCCAACCGCCACTAACTTTGGTGCCGGGCTGGATATTGCTGAGGCGCAGGATGTTTATCGGGACACCGCCTCCGGTGAAGTGCGCCGCGCGATTATGTCTGGCGAGTTCGCGATCAAAGGCGATGCCGCGAAATCTGTCACCGCGATGATCGCCACGCTGGATCAACCCGCCATGCCGCTGCGTCTGGCACTGGGCAGCACGGCGTATGACAATATCGAAGCCGCGCTGGAACGACGCCTGGCAGAGCTGCGTTTGCAGAAAGAGATAGCCTATCGTGAGGATGTGTAAAAGCTTTTCGCATAACCGCACGGAGTAACAGGCAGGGAAGCGGCATCGCTGCCAAACTTAGCGCACAAAAGAAGGCATGCACGTTTCGCAGCGGCATGCTTTGTATTGAGCGTTTCGCTAAGGAGAAAGTGGTTATGAAAGCGATGATCCTGAAACAACCCGGCGGTTTAGAGCACTTGCGGCTGGCGGATCTGCCCGATCCCGGTAAACCGGGCGCCGGAGAGATCCGCGTGGCGATCCATGCCACCTCACTTAACTTCCACGATTTGCTGGTGGCTAACGGATCGATTCCCACCGAGCAGGATCGCATTATGATGGCGGACGGTGCGGGCGTGGTCGAAGAGGTCGGTGCAGACGTTACCGACTTCAAGCCCGGTGACCATGTGGTTTCCTGCTTCTTCCCACAATGGCAGGACGGGCTGCCTCTCGCTCAGGTCGGCAACTTCACCCAAACGCCAGGTGATGGCGCTGATGGGTTTGCCGCCGAAGTGGTGGTGCGTCCGGCGCATCACTTTACCCTCGCACCGCGCGGCTGGCGGCATGCCGAAGCAGCGACGATTACCACATCTGGCCTGACGGCATGGCGCGCACTGGTGGGCGATGCGCAGATTAAATCGGGCGATACCATCGTCACGTTGGGCACCGGCGGCGTGTCGATTACTGCGCTGCAAATTGCCAAAGCGATGGGCGCACGAGTGATTGTCACATCTTCATCGGATGAGAAGCTGGCCAGAGCCAAAGAGCTGGGGGCCGATGCGGGCATCAACTATCGCACCACGCCGGAGTGGGGCAAAGCGGTACAGCAGCTGACTGAGGGCAAAGGCGCGGATGTGGTGATTGAACTGGGCGGGCCGGGCACCATGGCACAGTCGATTGAAGCGGTGCGCGTGGGCGGTCATATCGCGTTAATTGGTGTGCTGACCGGGTTCGAAGGCGTGATACCCACCTCGCTATTGATGGCAAAGCAGGCGCGTATTCAGGGGTTGATTGTCGGCCATCGTCGTCAGCAGCAGGATTTCGTGCGCGCGTTAGAGCAAACGGGTATTCGCCCGGTAATCAGTGACAGTTATGGTGCGCTGAACGATCTGCCTGCGGCCTTCCAGCATCAGCAGTCGGCGGGACACTTCGGCAAAATCACCGTGGAGTGGTAACGCGAATTAGCCTGTTTCCCATACCAGGAAACAGGCTAGTGACATCAGTAGTAATCGCCGTGACGGTAATCCCAGGACGGGAAGATGTCCGACAGCAACGCCATGATTTTATCGACATCAAGGCCTTTGCGAATCAATACCGGGCACGGGGTGATTTTACGCTCGCCGTTTTGCTGTGGAATCAGACGACCTTCGCTATCGACCATCGACACCATTACGCCTTGTTCGTAGCGCACTTTATTTTCATCGTTAGGCTGAATGGATTTCACGTAGTCATTGGCTTCAATAATTAAATCGGCACGCGATTCAATACGTTCGCCAATACCCTCAACCAGACCACGGTTTCCCTGACCCGATGGGTTGGCGGAACTGGCGAAAGAGAATTTCCCGTGCTCTTCCCACAGCGCTTTCGCAATATTTTCGCATGGGCGACCAAATTTAATCACGAAGCAGCTGGTCTGGCGGCCATCCATCATCAGCTCTTTTGAACCGTCAGCCGGAATACGCGCCAACGCATCTTCGCGCCACGGTAAAATACAGCCCAGCAAAATATCCTGATCCCAATGCTGCTGATAAAGCTGGTCAATTTCCGGTGTCAGTTGTGCCAGAGAACGCAGTTGCTCCAGCGAGCCACATAGCACCACGCCTGGCTTGTTGCGCTTGCGCTGCTTGGCTTCAAACTTACGCTCTAACCCGGCTTTATCGGAGGTCATGATGATGTAACCGACTTTCGTTGGGCTCACAATCATGCCGCCGTCCTGGGACAAAATCTCGATGGCTTCAGGTTGTAACCCGCCATTCCACGTTATTTGCTTACCGCTCATGGAACTACCCTATCTGCGTATCAATAGATGACGTACAGGAATATTACCTGCAATGTAATTAAGGAATTAATTAACCGGATAATTCATCGGGATTAATGGGTTTGTGCAAAACCATGCTGGTGATAATAGTACGATAATTAAAGGTGATGCAACTGATGAAAATAACGATGAAAGGAATAGGGTTAATTTAAAATAACACGCGGGAATTGTAGTGTTATTTAAACAAGGCGCTGAATAAGTCTTTCAGCGCCAGGGTTAATTAAAATATCAGAGCGTGTGCCACACCGCGCAGCGCAATGCCGAGGATGATACCCGGCACGGCGAAACGGAACAGACGCGGGAAACGACTCGACAGGCCAAGGAAGATACCAATCCCCGGCAAATCAAAGGTCTGAATAAACCAACCCGCCGAGGCGTTGATGTTGTGCGCACTGTATAAACCTTTTTCGACCAGCCCGGCTACCACGCCGTAGTAGGCGGTGCCGCCTGCCAGGCATTTGGTCAGTGCAGGCAGAATATACACTTCAGAGATGTTGAATCTGTCCAGCAGCGGAGAAACCAGCCGGGTAAGCATCTCAATCCCGCCGGACTCTTTCAAAATCCCCACCACCGACAGTGAGAGAATCAGCATCGGCAGCGATCCCAGCGCCAGACGAATCGCGTCCGCACCCGCGCTGTTGATGATGGCGATCAGTCCCATTTTGCTTTCATTATTCGCAACGGCTTCATCTTCATTGAGCAGCGCTGCATCCGAGAGCTTGCGCCCAAAGAAATGATAAGTGGTGGCTGCCGCCAGCACCCCGCCGCAGATGGATATGAGTATCGCGGCGCTCCAGTTAAGTCCGGCTGGAATCAACGGATAAAAGGCGTTGGCTTGCCCCATGGCAAACAGCATCGCCAGCGTCGCCGCCATATGGCGATCGGAAGTACCGCGTTTTTCCATAATCGCTAATGCGGCTAACGGTGCCGCGAAACTGACAAAGTTAAGCTGAATCAGCGCAAATAATGCCAGCCCAGTAATACCTAAAGGTTTTAATAACGGAGTGGAATGGCGTACCACAAAATCCAGCACGCCTTTGACTTCCAGATATTTCATGATGAATAACATCACCACCATGATAGGAATAAGCGTGTACAGCGCGACATCTACCGAAGCTTTGCCCGCAGACATAATAATGCTGATGATATTCATGCGGTTGTCTGAACCTCGAACCACGGCTTAATACCGATAAGCATACTGCTCCCCTTGCCTTAAAAAACGAATAAAAATGCCAGCGCGAAGGGCGCCAGCAAAGGGATAAATAGTATCCCGGTGGTGTAAACTTGAGTAGTGAAGAAATTAAATTTTATCTTGCAGGAAATGGCAGGGAAAAATAACCGTGCGCCGACGTTTGTGCGGCGCACGGAAATATTATTCGACGTTTATTCGCTTATCTGACGAATATTACGCGCGGTGCTCTGCAATAATTTAAATGCATCATAACGGTGCTGATGCAGTGGCGAAACCGACGGCTCAGGATGCCAGCGCTTTTCATCGGTGGTCATGTTGGCCATCGCCGAGGTGACGTCGGAATATACGCCACTGGCGGCAGCGGCAAGAATCGCTGAACCCAGTAATACCGGCTCAGGGCAGTGGGTGGATTGCACAGGAAGCTGGCAGCTGTCCGCCAGCAACTGGCGTACCAGCGAGTGTTGCCCGGCACCGCCGCTGATGACAATCGACCGCGTGACGATACCCTTGCTGGTTTGCGCCTCAATGATTTGGCGCAGACCGTAGCCGAGGCTGCACAAGCCGGCGATATACAGTGCGATCAGGCTCGCTTCATCGTTGTCCATGCCCAGACCGCAAATCACCGCTCGCGCGTAAGGGTCGCCAAAAGGTGCACGATTACCCGCAAATTCCGGCACGATATGCAGACCTTCGACTAAATCCACCGTTGCTGATTCACTGCGAGCTTGCTGCAAAGCCTGTTCCGCAAGGTACACAGGCAGTGAAAGGCCAGCGGCATCGGCAGCCTGCTGTGCCCTTGCAGCCGCTGGATGCATCTCCAGCAGGCGGTCGATGGCGGCGCCCGCCGCGCTTTGTCCGCCTTCACTCAACCATAAACCCGGCACCATCGCCGAGTAATACGGACCCCACACACCTGGCACAAACGCGGCTTCACGCGTCGGCGTCATGGTGCAGGACGAGGTGCCAAACACATAGGCGAGTTTATCCTCCGGGCTGCCATCTGCGCCCAGCGTACCGACGCCGCCTGCATGGGCATCGATTAACCCGGCGGCCACTGGCGTGCCTGCGGGTAAGCCAAAGTCGGCGGCGGCCTGCGCGGTTAAACCTGTGCCGCACGATGTGCCTGGCTCGACGATCTTCTGACCGATACGCGCAAATTTCTCCTGAGCGAATTCCGGCAGGCCAATGGCACTGAAGTAGTCGGCATCCCAGCGCTGCTCATGCGCAAGATAGTTCCATTTGCAGGTGACGGTGCAGGATGAGCGCGCCGTATCGCCTGTCGCGCGCCAGCTGAGGTAATCGGTGAGATCGAAAAAGTGTGCGGCGTTCTGGAACGTCTGCGGGTTGTGGGTTTTCAGCCACAGCAGCTTTGGCATCTCCATCTCCGGTGAGATGCGTCCGCCCACATAGTCGAGCACCGGATGTTTCGTTGCATTGATGGCATCGGCCTGCCGCGTCGCGCGGTGATCCATCCACACAATAATATTGCGTTCTGCCTCTCCGTTTGGGCTGACGGGCAACGGTTGCCGCTGTTCATCGATCACCACCAGCGAGCAGGTGGCATCGAAGCCAATGCCAGCCACCGCAGCGGGATCGATAGCGGCAGTGGTCACCGCCTCGCGCACGCAGTGACTGACCGCCTGCCAAATCTCATTGGCGGATTGCTCAACCACATGACCGTGGGCACGGAAGGTGGTGATGGACTGTTTTGCATGGCCTAACAGATTTCCCGCGCGGTCAAACACGCCCGCGCGAGCGCTGGCCGAACCAACATCGACACCAATCAGATATTTTTCGTTACTCATGCTGCTGCACCTCGGTTGGTTACAGGTCAACGCTGTTGGGGAGGATAACAATATCGCGCACTGTGACACCCGGCGAACGTGTCACCATAAATAGCACCGATTCCGCCACTTCAATGGGCTGCATCAGGCTGCCATTGGCCAGCGCGTCCTCCAGTTTCTCCTGCGGCCAGTCATCGAGCAGGGCAGTGACCACCGGGCCCGGCAGCACCGCACCGACGCGCACACCATGCTGCGCCACCTGACGACGGGTTGAATGCACAAAAGCCTGCACTGCAAATTTGGATGCGGTGTAGATCGGTTCCCAGACCACGGGCACCACGCCCGCAATCGAACTGGTGAAAATGATGTCACCCGATTTCTGCGCGATCAGATGCGGCAGCACCGAACGCACGCAGCGAAAGGCCGCGCTGGTGTTGAGTTTCAGTACGCGATCCCAGATATCGGGATCGCCTTCCGCCACTGGCCCGCCAATGTAGGCACCGGCGTTGGCGTGGAAAATATCGAGGCGGCCCGCCAGCTTGAGAATGTCGTCGAGGATCCCGTCAACCTGTTTGCCGTCCATCAGGTCAATTTGCAATGGCAATGCCTGAGGACCCAGTTCCGCCGCCAGCTGCTGCAACTTGTCGCCATCGCGATCGATCAGGACGACTTTAGCCCCGGCTTGCAGCAGCACTTTGCTGCATTCCAGACCGATTCCGGAGGCAGCGCCAGTAATGGCGGCAACTTTTCCGTTGAGTGGGTTATGCATGGAGAAGAGGTTCGTGTTCATCTTATAATCCTTTATCAATGGCGTTTTAGGTGGTGCTCAATCGATGAAGCACAACTATCACCCCGACTTTTAACCAGCAACAAAAAGAGCAATAAAGGGATGGGTTCTGTGACGGGGATCGGCAAAAACAAGAAAACCACCATTTATGACCTCGCGGAACTCACGGGGGTTTCGGCAAGCGCGGTGAGCGCGATTTTAAGCGGCAACTGGAAGAAGCGGCGCATCAGTGCCAGCACTGCTGAGAAGGTGAGCCGGATTGCGCAAGAGCAGGGTTATGCGCTGAATCGGCAGGCCAGCATGCTGCGAACCACGCGCTCGAAAACCATCGGTATGATCGTGCCTAAATACGACAACCGTTATTTTGGCTCAATCGTGGAAAGTTTTGAGCAGATGGCGCGCGATCGCGGCCTGTTCCCGGTCATTACCTGCACACAGCGCGATCCTGATTTGGAACTCGAAGCGGCGCGCACCATGCTCTCCTGGCAGGTGGATTACATGGTGGTGACCGGAGCCACCGATCCAGATCGTATCACTGCACTTTGTCAGGCCGCGGGCGTTCCCTCGCTGAATCTTGATCTGCCCGGTTCGCTGGCGCCTTCAGTGATTTCGGATAACTTCAATGGCGCATTGAGCCTGGCGCGTAGCCTGCTGGAGAAATGCCCGCAACCGCTGATTTTTGTCGGGGGGCGTGCCAGCGATCACAACAGTAAAGAGCGCCTGCGCGGCTTTTTGGCGGCACATCAGGAGCGAGGTATTTCGGTGCCGGAGGAGAACCTGCTGTTGTGTGGCTATGAGCCGGAAAAAGCGCAAATGGCGTTGAAAAGCTACTTTCAGCAGCATGAAACGGGGCAATTTGGCCTGTTTGTGAATTCGACCATTTCGCTGGAAGGGGTGGTGCAGTTTCTGCGTGCGAAGGATCTGTTATCCGATGATAAACACCCGGCGATTGGCTGCTTCGACTGGGACCCATTCGTGGCACTGCTGTGCAAGGACATCACCATGGTGAAACAGGATGTGGCAGGCATGATGGAAACGGTGTTCCGCCTGATGGAGAGCGGTGAGCAGGATGTTACGGTGGTGGAAGTGCCGGTGCTGCGGATGTGAAAAAGGCGGACTTCACGCCGCCTCACCACGAGTCGCCATAAATAGCGCCCCTTCAAAAGGCCGATGCTACATTGAAGGGGACGTATTCAAGCGAATCCTTTATCGCATCGTAACAAACTCTTCTGCCGCAGTCGGGTGAATCGCTACGGTGTTGTCGAAGTCTTTCTTGGTGGCGCCCATCTTCAGTGCCACTGCGAAGCCTTGCAGCATCTCATCCATACCGTTACCGATACCGTGGATACCGACAATCTTCTCGTCTGCACCGACGCACACCAACTTCATGCGGCACGGCTGGCGATGCTGGGTGACGGCGGTGTACATCGCGGTGAAGGAAGATTTATACACTTTCACCTGGTCGTCGCCGTACTGCTCGCGCGCCTGCGGTTCGGTCAAACCAACGGTACCAATCGGTGGATGGCTGAATACCACGGTCGGCACATTGCTGTAATCCAGGTGCTCGTCGGGTTTGTTGTTGAACAGACGCTCGGAGAGGCGACGACCGGCAGCAACGGCGACGGGGGTCAGTTCCACCGCGCCGGTGTTATCGCCCACCGCATAGATGCCTTTCACATTGGTGTTCTGGAACTTATCAACGTTGATATAGCCTTTCTCGTTCAGCGCCACGCCGGTCACGGAGAGGTTAAGATTATCGGTAGCCGGTTCGCGACCAATCGCCCATACCAGGCAATCGACGGTTTGCTCATGACCGCTTTCCAGTTGCAGCGTCAGGCTGCCGTCGGCGTTCTTGATCACCGCTTTTGGAATCGACTCGGTATGCAGCGTTGGGCCTTCGGCCTGCATCACTTCTACCAGCGTATCGACAATCAGCGGATCGAAGCTGCGCAACGGCGCGTGTTTGCGCACAAACAGATGGGTTTCGGCACCCAGTGCGTTGACCACACCGGCCAGCTCAACCGCGATATAACCTGCGCCGACCACCGCGACACGCTTCGGCAGCGCATCCAGCTCAAAGAAACCGTCAGAGTCGATGCCGTATTCCGCGCCAGGCACTTTTGGATGGCTTGGACGACCGCCTGTGGCGATCAGGATGTGATCGGCCGTGATGGTCTCGCCGTTCACTTCCACGGTGTTGGCATCGATAAAGCGCGCGAAGCCCTTGATCACTTCAACGTTGTTTTTACCCAGCACGTTGTCGTACGAGGTGTGGATGCGATCGATATAGGCGCTGCGGTTTTTCACCAGCACCGACCAATCAAAATTGTTCACGGTGGTATCGAAACCGTAGTCCGGGCCATACAGGTGGATGGCTTCGGCAATCTGCGCCGCGTGCCACATCACTTTTTTCGGTACGCAGCCGACGTTGACACAGGTGCCGCCCAGCTCTTTGGCTTCAATCAGCGCGCAGTTCTGGCCATGCATCGCCGCACGGTTAATTGAGGCGATACCGCCGCTGCCGCCGCCGATGGCGAGGTAGTCAAAATGTCTGGTCATCCGTTGTGTCCATCTGTTGGAAGAAAATTGGCATAGAGTGTAACGCTGCTTGCGCAAGAGGCGCAAAGGTTCAGCCTATGATTATGATAGGGTTGAATCTACGTTCCGCTAACAGGGAAGACATTATGCACTTAACTTTTCTCGGCACCGGCGCGGGTGCGCCAAGCCTGCAACGCAACGTTACTGCGATCGCGCTGACGCTGTCGAAAAGTGGCGACACCTGGCTGTTTGACTGTGGCGAAGCCACTCAGCACCAGTTTATGCGCTCCGCGCTCAAGCCGAGCAAGCTGGAAAAAATCTTCATTACCCACTTGCACGGTGACCACATCTTCGGTCTGCCGGGCTTGCTTACCAGCCGTTCGATGGCCGGGTTGCTGGAGCCGATGACGATATACGGTCCAAAAGGCATCAAACAGTTTGTCGAGACGGCGCTCAGTCTCAGTGGTTCTTACACCGGCTTCCCGCTGGAGATCGTCGAAATTGAAGCGGGCGAAGTGCTGGATGATGGCGAGTTCCGCTTCATCGCCTATCCAATGAATCATGTGGTGGAGTGTTATGGCTATCGTATTGAACAGCATGATAAACCGGGCTTCCTCGATGCGCCGCGCCTGAAAGCGGAAGGGGTACCGCGCGGGCCGTGGTATCAGGATTTGAAAGAAGGTAAACGCATCCGGTTGGAGGATGGGCGCGAAATTAACGGCGCGGCGTATCTCGGCCCGGCGACCAGGGGCAAAGTGGTGGCGATATTCGGTGATACCGGCCCGACCGAAGTGGCACTTGAGCTGGCGGCTGATGCGGATGTGATGGTGCATGAAACCACGCTGGAAGCCGCAATGGCTGAGAAGGCCAACGGTCGTGGCCACTCCACCACAATTCAGGCGGCTGAAGTAGCGAAGCAGGCGGGCGCCAAACGCATGATCGCCACGCACTTCAGTTCGCGGTATTTGTCGGGCGATCGGGAGAGATTACTGGCGGAGTGCCAGTCGGTGTTTGCAGCGACCGAGCTGGCACGAGATTTCGCGGTGTTCGAAATTTAGTGCTGTAACGCTGGATAGGTAAAGAACAGCAGGTGCGTCATGTTGAACAGGAAATGGACGCCGGTGGCGACCCACACACGCCCGCTCCAGTGCCACGCCAGGCCGTAAATTAACCCGGCCAGAGTGGCGAAGACCACCAGCATCATGCCGCCAGGGAAGTGCGCCAGACCAAACAGCAGTGCGGTGAGCAACAGTGCCGCTACGCCACCGATTTTCTGGCGCAGGCGCTGTTGCACATAGCCACGGAAGAACGCTTCTTCGGCCAGCGAAACAAAGAACAGGTTTGCCAGCATAAAGCTGCCGAGCCACTCCGGCCAGTGTGGCTCAATCGCCAGTCCACCCAGCAGCACCGCGACGTACAGCAGCAGCGGGATCGCCGCTAGTAATAGCAGCCACAGAATCTTGTGCGGCGCAGGAAACTTCTGCGTACGGAACAGCGTGGGCAAGGCAGCCAGCAGCACAAAGGGGATCAGCGCTTTATCAAAGTTGTAGTAGAAGCTGAACGGCACACTGTTGGGGCCAACCTGCATCTCCTCGATCTGACGCGGGTTGTTAAAGCCAGGCAGCAGATGCAGGAACAGGCCACCGGCGATCAGCACCAGCAGCGCTTCGCTGATCAGCAGCACGGCACGGTTGGTGGGATTTTCCACCCGCACCCACGCCAGCAAAGCGATGGCACCTAAAATGGCGAGAGCAGGCCAGTCCAGTACATCCTGGAACAGGCCCATTATCGTCGCCAATAACAGCAGAAGTACGGCAAGGCGTTTGGCAGGTGACAGCACAGTGAGTGCGCCAGCCAGAATGATCCACATAAAAAGTGTCCTTAGAAGGGCAACGGCATGGGGCGGCTCAGGAACCGCACCCTAAAAGCCCGTTATTCTGGAACGATCTGCGTCACGCTGTAGTGACCGGTACCCGCCGGCACCAGCTTCTGATGCAGCCACGGCAGCAGCTCTTCCATCTGCGCTTTCAGCTTCCACGGCGGGTTAATCACGATCATGCCGGAGGCAGTCATACCGCGTTGATCGCTATCCGGGCGCACCGCCAGTTCAATCTGCAGAATGTTGCGGATGTTGCTGGCTTCCAGGTCTTTAATCATGTGTTTGATTTGCTGGCGCAGCACCACCGGATACCACAGCGCATACACACCGGTAGCAAAGCGTTTGTAGCCTTCCTGAATGCCTTTCACCACATCCTGATAATCGCTTTTCATTTCGTACGGCGGATCGATCAGAATCAGACCACGACGGCTCAGCGGAGGCAGTTTGGCTTTTAACTGCTGATAGCCGTCGCCACGCGCTACGCGTGCACGGGCATCTTTGCTGAATTCGGAACGTAGCAGCGGATAGTCGCTGGAGTGCAGTTCGGTCAGCTCCAGCTTGTCCTCTTCACGCAGCAGATAGCGGGCGATCAGCGGCGAGCCTGGGTAGTAGCGCAAGGTGCCATGCGGGTTGAGGTTGCGAACGGCCGTCAGATAAGGCTTCAGCAGTTCTGGCGCGTCCGGCTGCTGCCAGATGCGCGCAATGCCTTCCAGATATTCACCGGTACGCTCGGCGTGCTCTCCGCTCAGCTGGTAACGTCCGGCACCGGCGTGGGTATCCAGATAGAGAAACGGTTTTTCCTTCTCCATCAGGGCGGTGAGGATCAGGCTTTCAACGGTATGTTTGAGCACGTCGGCATGGTTGCCGGCATGAAAACTGTGGCGATAACTCAGCATAAAAAAGAGGGGTCCGCGGTTGGATCAAAGGAGATAAAAACATCGTGTGTGGCGCGATTATAGCCGCGCTGCGTAAAAATTGCTGACGTTTCGGCGCTCGCGCTTTTTTCTTTACGGGTCCATTCTCAGTAGCATTGATTTTCACCTTCACTGACCGCATGTTAGAAAGATTGCGTCGCGCCATTGCGCGCCACCCCCACTCCATGAAGAAAGGACTGCGCTTATGACCAATCCGTTACTCACCCCTTACACGCTACCGCCGTTTTCCGCGATTAAACCTGAGCACGTGGTTCCCGCTGTGACTGAAGCGCTGAACAACTGCCGTGCCGAAGTTGAACGCGTTGTGGCACAGGGTGCACCTTACACTTGGGACAATTTAGTGCAGCCACTGGCAGAAGTGGATGACCGTCTGAGCCGTATTTTCTCGCCGGTGAGCCACCTGAATTCGGTGAAGAACAGCCCGGAACTGCGTGAAGCTTACGAGCAGACGCTGCCGCTGCTGTCAGAATACAGCACCTGGGTGGGACAGAACGAAGGCCTGTATCAGGCTTATCGCGATCTGAAACAGGGCGACAGCTATGCCGCGCTGGATATCGCACAGAAGAAAGCGGTGGATAACGCACTGCGTGATTTCGAACTCTCCGGTATCGGTCTCGATAAAGAGAAGCAGAAGCGCTACGGCGAAATCGCCGCGCGCCTGTCTGAACTGGGTTCGACCTACAGCAACAACGTGCTCGACGCCACCATGGGCTGGAGCAAGTTGATCACCGATGAAGCCGATCTGGCGGGCATGCCAGAAAGCGCGCTGGCTGCGGCCAAAGCGCAGGCCGAAGCCAAAGAACAAGAAGGCTGGCTGCTGACGCTGGATATCCCAAGCTATCTGCCAGTCATGACCTATTGCGATAACGCCGCGCTGCGCGAAGAGATGTACCGCGCCTATTCAACGCGTGCTTCTGAGCAGGGCCCGAATGCCGGCAAATGGGATAACGGCCCGATCATGGCCGAAGAGCTGGCGCTGCGTCACGAGCTGGCACAGCTGCTGGGCTTTGACTCCTTCGCGCACAAATCACTGGCGACCAAGATGGCTGAGAACCCGGCTCAGGTGATCGACTTCCTGACCGATCTCGCCAAACGTGCGCGTCCGCAGGGTGAGAAAGAGTTAGCGCAACTGCGCGCCTTCGCCAAAAAAGAGTTTGGCGTTGACGAGATGAATCCGTGGGATCTCACTTACTACGGCGAGAAGCAGAAACAGCATCTCTACACCATCAGCGATGAGCAACTGCGTCCGTACTTCCCGGAAGAGCGTGCGGTGAGCGGCCTATTTGAAGTGGTGAAACGCATTTACGGCATTACCGCCAAAGAGCGTAAAGACGTGGATGTGTACCATCCAGATGTGCGCTTCTTCGACCTGTTTGATGAAAGCGGCGAGCTGCGCGGCAGCTTCTACCTCGATCTGTATGCGCGTGAACACAAGCGTGGCGGGGCGTGGATGGACGATTGCGTCGGCCAGATGCGTAAATCCGATGGCAGCCTGCAGAAGCCGGTGGCGTACCTCACCTGTAACTTCAACCGTCCGGTACAGGGCAAGCCCGCGCTGTTTACCCACGATGAAGTCACCACCTTGTTCCACGAGTTTGGTCACGGCCTGCACCACATGCTGACGCGCATCGAAGCGCCGGGCGTGTCGGGTATCAGCGGTGTGCCGTGGGATGCGGTCGAGCTGCCAAGCCAGTTTATGGAAAACTGGTGCTGGGAGCCGGACGCGCTGGCGTTTATCTCCGGCCACTACGAGACCGGCGAACCGCTGCCGAAAGATCTGCTGGATAAAATGCTGGCAGCGAAGAACTATCAGGCGGCGCTGTTTATCCTGCGTCAGCTGGAGTTCGGCCTGTTCGATTTCCGTATGCATACCGAGTTCAATCCGGAAAAAGGTGCGCAAATCCTCGAAACCCTGCGTGAAGTGAAGAAACAGGTTGCCGTGGTGCCAAGCCCGGAGTGGGGCCGCTTCCCGCATGCGTTTAGCCACGTCTTCGCCGGCGGTTATGCCGCAGGTTACTACAGCTATCTGTGGGCCGACGTGCTGGCGGCGGATGCCTATTCGCGCTTCGAAGAAGAGGGCATCTTCAACCGTGAAACCGGCCAGTCGTTCCTCGACAACATCCTGACGCGCGGCGGTTCCGAAGAGCCAATGGAGCTGTTCAAACGCTTCCGTGGCCGTGAACCACAGCTGGATGCGATGCTGGAACACTACGGAATTCAGGGATAAGCCTGCTTGTGAAAATCGGTTTAATCGATGAATCAGGCGCCGGAGACGGCGCCTTATTACATCTGGCGCAGCGCTGGGGCTTACAGCATGACGATCAGGCTGTAATGGCCCTGGTGCTGACGCCGGAGCGCCTTGAGCTGCGCAAACTGGATGAGCCTAAACTGGGTGGCATCTTTGTGGATTTTGTCACCGGAGCTATGGCGCATCGCCGCAAGTTTGGCGGCGGTCGCGGCGAGGCGGTGGCGAAAGCGGTGGGCATCAAAGGTGGCTATTTGCCGGACGTGATCGACGCCACGGCAGGATTGGGGCGAGATGCCTTTGTGCTGGCGGCGCTGGGTTGCCGGGTGCGCATGCTGGAACGTCATCCTGTGGTCGCAGCATTACTGGATGATGGCTTACGTCGTGGCTATGAAGATGCGGAGATTGGCGGCTGGCTGCGCGAACGTCTGACGCTGCTGCATGTGGTGAGTCAGCAGGCGTTGAGTGATATCACGCCCGCGCCAGATGTGGTGTATCTCGATCCGATGTATCCCCATCGTCAAAAGAGCGCGATGGTGAAGAAGGAGATGCGGGTGTTTCAGTCGCTGGTGGGACCCGATGAGGATGCCGATGCGCTGCTGGAACCCGCTCGTCGTCTGGCGAAGAAGCGCATTGTGGTGAAACGCCCGGATTACGCGCCGCCGTTAGCGGGCGTTGCAACCCAATCGGCCGTGGTCACCAAAAGCCATCGCTTTGATATTTATCCGCCATTGGTATGATTCTGCATAATGGCGTTGCGGCGTGATTTATCGCGCGGGCTTTAAAGACGCGCGATGTATTACGCCGCTACCAAAAAAACAGGGCCATTACTGGCCCTGTTTTTATTCGTCTTCTTCGTCACGCAGCGGCACAATCAGCATATCGATATGCACGGTGTTGATCAGCTGGCGCGCTGATGACATCAGCTTGCTCCAGAAATCCTGATGGTGGCCACAGACCACTAAATCCACATCGTATTTCTTAATCGCATCCACCAGCACCTGGCCGAGATCGCCGCTGCCGCTCAGGGTTTCACTGATCGGATAACCGGCGTTGGTAGAAAGTTCTTTCAGCGCGGTGTGCGTCTCTTCAGAAATGCGTTTCTGCATGTCGCCCAGATTGACGTCAATCAGCCCGGTGTAGAGGTCTGAGTAATTCACATCAACGTGGATCAGCGAGATTTTTGCATCATAAGGACGGGCCAGTGAAACGGCTTTATCAACCAGCAACTGGCTTTCCGGGGAAAGGTCTACTGCAATCAGGATGTGTTTATAAGCCATGATAAAACTCCTTCTCAAGATTCTGGGGCTACCTGAATTCCCGCCGCTCGGCGAGCGAAATCCTTTGCGCGAAACAGCGATGAAGCGCCACCAACCACAATTTATGCCCTGCAGGCGTTCTGTTGTTATGACCTGAGTATAGCCAGAGTTGTTAACAAATGCTGCAATCCACGGCTCGCTTGTGAGGAAGATCAAGCGCTATCGCAATTTTCACTCGCGGTGAACGAAATCATCGCTGGAAAAAAATTGAACAGATCTCCTACACTGAAAATGAGTGCCACTGCCGTCTGGGTAACGCGCTCGGGTTCGCATAACAACAATGCAATTCGATTCATCTGTGGCTGGTTAATTTCCCGTGGGGCGTCTACAGCATTTCCCCGCTGCCTTCGACGTCATTGCGGCTCCAGCTGGGAGGGGAACATGATCAGCACTATCGCGCTTTTTTGGGCTCTGTGTGTGGTTTGTCTGGTGAATATGGCGCGCTACTTCTCTTCTTTGCGCTCGCTATTGGCTGTGCTGCGCGGTTGCGATCCGCTGCTGTATCAATATGTGGATGGGGCGGGTTTCTTCACGTCTCATGGTCAGCCGAGCAAGCAGGTGCGACTGGTGCGTTATATCTGGGATAAACGCTATCGCGATCATCACGACGACGAATTTATTCGCCGCTGCGAGCGCGTACGCAGGCAGTTTGTCCTGACCAGCGGGCTCTGTTTTTTGGTGGTGGTGAGCCTGATTGGTCTGGCGATCTGGCACTAAACAGCGGCAATAAAAAAGGGCGACCAGTGTTGAACCGTCGCCCTCTTGTTTGCTGATAGCAGCTTAGATAATTTTCAGCGCGATCCAGTAGAGCGAACCTGACAGCACAATACACACCGGCAGGGTAAACACCCACGCCATGGCGATATTTTTAATGGTGCGGCTCTGCAAGCCACCGCCATCCACCAGCATGGTACCGGCAACGGACGATGACAGGATATGCGTGGTGGAAACCGGCATACCGGTATAACTGGCAACCCCAATCGACACCGCAGCGGTCACCTGTGCTGACATGCCCTGCGCGTAGGTCATGCCTTTCTTACCGATTTTCTCACCGATGGTGGTTGCCACACGACGCCAGCCAATCATGGTGCCGATGCCCAGCGCTAATGCCACCGCCATGATGATCCAGATTGGTGCGTATTCCACGGTGCCCAGCAGATCGCCCTTCAGCTTATTGAGGAAGCGCTTATCGTCCGGAGTGGTCTCTTGCAGTTTCGCGGCTTTATCGGCCGTGTCCGAGACGCACATCAACAGGCGACGCATCTGGCTGCGCTGATCCACCGTCAGTTGGTCATAGCTGTTCAGATTGGTCAGCAACACTTGTGCACGATTGATAGCCTGCAGCGCACGACTGCTGTCGCAATGGAACTCATGCGGCCCGCCCACAGACTCTTCCGGCGTTGGCACCGCAGGCGGCGCCATCTGGACGATATGGGTGAGTGAATCGCTGTGCTGCTGATAATACTGTTCCAGATGATTGACCGCATCGCGAGTACGGGTGATGTCATAACCTGAGGCATTCATGTTGACCACGAAACCCGCAGGCGCAACACCGATTAGCACTAACATAATCAGGCCAATGCCTTTCTGACCATCGTTCGCACCGTGGGAGTAGCTCACGCCAATCGCCGAAACGATCAAGGCAATACGCGTCCAGAACGGTGGCTTCTTCTTGCCATCGATCTTCTCACGGTCAGCGGGCGTCATGTGGATGCGCGAACGTTTAGGGGTTCCGCTCCAGTAACGACGCAGGATGAAAATCAGCGAGCCCGCAATCACCAGGCCGACAATCGGCGACAGGATCAGTGACAGGAAGATATTAATGACTTTCGGCAGGTTGAGGGCATCAACCACCGAGGTGCCGGTCATCAGCGCATTGGTGAGACCAATACCGATAATGGCGCCAATCAGGGTGTGAGAACTGGATGCCGGCAAACCCAGATACCAGGTGCCAAGGTTCCAGATGATGGCAGCCAGCAGCATGGAGAACACCATGGCCAGGCCGTGAGCGGAACCCACATTCAGCAGTAAATCAGTTGGCAGCATATGCACGATGGCATAAGCCACGCTCAAGCCGCCCAGCAAAACGCCTAAGAAGTTGAAAACACCCGCCATCACAACCGCCAATTGCGCCCGCATCGCGCGGGTATAGATGACGGTAGCGACTGCGTTAGCAGTGTCGTGGAAACCGTTGATTGCCTCATAGAACAATACAAACAGCAGAGCGATAACCAAAAACAGGCCGGTACTGAGGTCAAGACCAGCGAACAGATGTAGCATAAACGTTACGCCATTTTTTGGAGGACATGAACGCGGCGCATTATCGGCGACAACCCGCATGATGTGAAAGGAAAATATAGTCCTTTTTTGTCTTAAAATTGCCACAAACCCCATCAGACAAGGTAAAAAGACTGAAAAATAAGCGAGTTACAATATGACACATTTACGGCATTTTTTTGACGCTGGCGCGAAATGCCGCAGATCTCTACAATCACCGCCTTTCAATTATGTGGATTAAGCACTGTGGACAAGTTTGACGTTATCGTAATAGGTGCAGGCGCTGCCGGCATGTTCTGTGCGGCGCAGGCAGGGCAGTTGGGTCGTCGTGTGCTGTTGCTGGATAACGGCAAAAAGGCGGGACGTAAAATCCTGATGTCCGGTGGTGGCCGCTGTAACTTCACCAATATGTACACCGAACCGGCCGCCTATCTCTCGCACAACCCGCATTTCAGTAAGTCGGCATTGGCGCGTTACACCCAGTGGGACTTCATCGATCTGGTGAATCGCCACAAGATTGCGTATCACGAGAAAACCCTCGGCCAGTTGTTCTGCGATGATTCGGCGCAGCAGATCGTGGATTTGCTGTTAAAAGAGTGCGAAGACGGGCAGGTTACTTTGCGCTTGCGCAGTGAAGTGCTGAGCGTGACGCGCGATGAAAACGGCTACAGGCTGCAACTGAATGGCTCCGAGGTGCAGGCTGAGAAATTGGTGATCGCCAGCGGTGGCTTATCGATGCCGGGTCTGGGCGCGACACCATTCGGGTATAAAGTGGCCGAGCAGTTTGGTTTGAAAGTGTTCCCGACGCGCGCAGCCCTGGTGCCGTTTACGCTGCATAAGCCACTGCTTGAGCAGCTGCATACCTTATCGGGTGTGTCATTGCCCACCACCATCACCGCGCAGGATGGCACGCTGTTTAAAGAAGCGATGCTGTTTACTCATCGCGGCTTGTCGGGCCCGGCAGTTCTGCAAATCTCCAGCTATTGGCAGCCGGGTGAGTTTGTCACCATCAACCTGTCGCCGGAAACTTCGCTCGATGATTTCATCAACGTGCAACGCGAGGCGCATCCGAACCTCAGCCTGAAAAACAGTCTGGCGAAAATCCTGCCGAAGCGTCTGGTGGAAGTGTTGCAGGAGCTGAAGCAGATCCCGGATGTGACGCTGAAGCAGCTCAACAGCAAGCAGCAGGCGGAGTTGGTCACCACCTTGCATCAGTGGCGCGTGCAGCCTAATGGCACCGAAGGTTATCGCACTGCCGAAGTGACGATGGGCGGCGTCGATACCACGCAACTCTCCTCCAAAACCATGGAAGCGCGCGATGTGCCCGGTTTGTACTTTATTGGTGAAGTGGTGGATGTCACCGGCTGGCTCGGCGGATACAACTTCCAGTGGGCGTGGAGTTCAGCCTGGGCGTGTGCGCAGGCGCTGTGAGTTATCACGTCGCCATCAAAGGCGACGCCAGTGTACGAGGTTCAGCTTTATGCTGAGGTTGCAGCGCTAATGCCTGGCTCTGCGGAACGGCGTCACTGCAGGTGTCAGGTTTTTCGGCTGGTCGTGCAGCAATACTTGCCCCAGCAGGCTATCGCTGTTGACCACGCCATACTTCATATGCGTCGCGATATATTTGCGGTCAAAGCTGGTGAGCTTATACACCGGTGGCAACACCTCCGGTAAAGCGTCCACCATCAGCATGCGGCTCAGCTTCACCGGACGCCAGCCGCTCAGCGTTTGATACAATAACGCACCGGCTTCCGCTTTGCGTAAGTAGAAGTTGTAGTGATTCTCTTCCCGCAGCGCCTGCTGCTGAGCGATATAAACCACCAGATAATCCGGCGTCTTGATGCCCTGCAGAATTGTGTCGTAGTTCGGCAGCGCCAATAATTGCTGGAAGAAGGCTTCAGAGCCTAACTCCACAATCGGACGGAAGCAGTGCAGCCAGCGGCCGATAAAGGCATTGTTTTTCGGCGCGGCGAGAAACCAGGATTCCATAACCGGATAAGCGCGGTCGCGGGTGGATTCCTCGCGATAAAAAGCCACCAGGTCATAACGCTCATCCGCATTCACCGCTAACAGCTCATCGAGGCTGCGATTGAGGATAATGGTGGCATCCATCCAGATTCCGCCATAACGATGCAGCAGCTCCAGGCGAATCACATCGCTTTTGTGCGAAGCCCGCATCCCCGCGTGGACAAACTTCAGGTCTGGTAAATAGTCATGCAGATTGAGATTGTTGATTACCGTCAACGCATAGCCAGGGTTTTCACGGGCAATCTTATCGACAAAAATCTGGACTTCAGCCGGGAGCTTTTCACTTTCCCAGTACATCCAAACCTGACGCGGAATGGGCGCAGGCGGATTAGCACGACCCTGCAGGTTAATATCCTGTTCGGCTGCGGCGTGATAGGCGGGAAGGCGTTTGCGTGTGGTCAGCTTTTTTTCCGCCAGCAACGCCAGCGAAATCAAATGCATTTTAAGCTTATGGTTGGACATGATCATTCCTGTAACCCTGTCGGCCGCTCTCCCAGCTTCTGCCGCTTTAGGGCGAAAAACTGGCCCTGTGACAGCGGGCACGATGAAGCGCGATTGGCGCGAAAAGTGGCTCAAAATTAACAAACAGCGCTGAACTGCTCAATAAATAAACTCTGAAAACGTTACTTTAAGAGAATACGCAGGCGGCGTTCACTTGCCGTGCCGTTGCCGTGGGTGTTTAAGGGCTGTTAACCGATGAATCTGTTAAGATCGCCGCGTTTTTTCCAACAGGCCCATGATTCCATGTTCAAACTCAAATTCCTTCTGCCCGTGCTTATCGTCATCAGCGCGGCTGTCTGGTGGCTGATGCCGCACTATAGCGATGAAGACAAAGGCTATTACATCGCCATGTTCTGCACCTTGACCCATGATGGGCGCGACAACTCACCCCAGGCGATGCAACAGATTATTGAAGGCAGCAACTCGGACTATGCGCTGCAGAAAATTCATTTCCAGTCAGGTCTGGCAGAACATCTGCAAAGCGTGTGGCAGGATTTATCAGCGGAGCAGCAGCAGCAGGCGCGGCAGGAAAGTCTGTCCTGCCGCAAGGTGATGTCGGAAAAGTTATTACCGGGTAAAGCGGTGCAGTGATTAATGCAACGGCAGCGCTAATACCGCGTCAGTGGTTTTGATCTCGGCAAACACATCGGCAACGCCTGCCAGTGCGCTCTGCTGCAGCACCTTGTGATCGACCACTTTGTTATCCCAGGTCGCCAGATCGCGCGTGGCGGTGGCATCTTCCGGGATAATGACCGAGTAGCCAAGCGGTACGGCATCACGTGCGGTGGACGACACGCACATATGGGTCATTAGACCGGTGACAATTAACTGCTTGATGCCCAGACTGTCGAGTTGTTGTTTCAAATCGGTTCCCACGAAAGAACTCGGTGTGGCTTTGGTAATGACACGATCATTTTTGCCCGGCTGCAAATCCTTGTGGAATTCAGCGAAGCGGCTGCCTTTGGCGAACAGCGGGCCATCTGCCGCGCCTTCATGACGGACGAAGAACACCGGCATGCCATGCTTGTGTGCAAACTCAACCAGGCGCTTGCTGTTTTGCAGTGCTTTCATACCGTCTGGAATGGGCATTTTGCCGCCAGCGAAGTATTCGTTCTGAATATCAATCACGATGACCGCGGTTTGATTGGCCGTCAGCTGGGTGGTGGCTGTGGCACCGCTCATGGTACGAATGGTCGGTGCATTTTCAGCTTTGTGTTCTTCGGCAATAGCGCTGCCTGAAATTGCCATCGCTAATGCTAAGGTGCCTGAAGCAAAAAGGTTTTTCATCACTAATAATCTCTTTGATTGGGAAGTCAGGGTGACTTCCGATGCACAGCAGTATGGCGATTGTGCCGAAAGTGAAGGAGTACTGCGCATGACAAATAACGTTCACTTTGCGCCAAAAATGGCGCACCTGGATGCGCCCATTAAGGTCGGTATTGTGGTGTTTGACGACATCATCCCGTTTCATCTTTCCGTTCCCTGTGCGGTGTTTGAGAAGGCGGAACGCGAAGATGGCCGAGCTTGCTACCAATTAATGATCTGTGCCACCCACGCCGGTCCGCTTCGCACCAACAGCGGTTTTTCGATTGTCGCGGAGCATGAACTGGCTATGCTGGCCGAAGCGGATATGGTGGTGGTACCCAGCTGGAGCGATCCTGCCATTGCGCCACCGCCCGCTTTGTTGCAGGCGTTACAGCAGGCTGCACAGCGCGGTGCACAGATTGTGGGCTTGTGTCTGGGCGCCTTTGTGCTCGGAGCCGCTGGCTTGCTGCATCAGCAGCGCGCCACGACACACTGGCGTTGGATGAGTGATTTTGAACGGCTTTACCCCGATGTGACGATTGACCGTGACGTGTTGTATATCGACGAAGGGCAGATTGTAACCTCGGCGGGCACTGCAGCGAGTATCGATTGCTGCCTGCATCTGGTGCGTGAACAGTGTGGAGTGGATGTGGCCAACAGTGTGGCGCGCATGCTGGTGGTACCGCCGCATCGGCAGGGCGGCCAGGCACAATATATTGAGCAGCCGGTCTATCACTCGGCGGGCAACGATCGATTTATGTCGGCGCTCAGTTGGGCCACCGAAAATTTGCAGCAGGCCCTCACGCTGGATCAGTTGGCGGAGAGAGCGTTGATGAGTCGTCGCAGTTTTACGCGCCGTTTTAACCAAGCCACCGGCAGCTGTTTCAGTGATTGGTTAGTGAATCAGCGTCTGGCATTGGCGCAGCGATTTTTGGAAAAAACCGACCAGCCAATTGAGCTGATCGCAGAAAAAGCCGGATTCTCTTCGCCATTAATGTTAAGGCGACATTTTAAAAAGAATTTGAATACGTCTCCGTTACAATACCGGAAAACATTTCGTGGTCGGGTGTGAATTAATGGTTTGTAAATCAACCTATTGATAAGAATGCATTGAAAATAGGACGGATAAAATTATTCCCGGATCATTTTGACAGGCTATCTGATGAGAAGAATATTTCAGCGTGGCCAATGAGGGCTATTCTTAACAACGGATGGCGAACCATCCGTTGTTATGCAAATCCTGCAAAGAAAAATAGTGACGCGAATTATTAACGCATCACACAATCAATACGTGAGGGAAATTGACCTGAGCGCAGCGCTGGCGTTCTCACTTCTTTCATTTTCTCACTGCTGTTAAATCCATGCTTACGGCAAATCACGCATGGATCAGTGCTCTCTTTCAATTGCTGCTCGGCTTCGCTCCCCAGCTGACGCTTACGGCAGTAGAGTGGGGTGCAACCCATCACTTGCTTAAAGGAGCGAGTGAACGATTGCTGGCTTTCAAAATGGTATTTTACGGCCAGACTGATGATCGGTGCGTTGCTGTATTTCAGCTCGCTGACACAGCATGCCAGTTTCTTTTTACGGATATACCGTGCCAGCGTTTCATTATGATAGCGGGCAAATAATTTCTGCAAATACCATTTAGAATAACCCGATTTCACGGCGATATCATCAATGCTTAAGCGCTGATCCAGATTGTCCATAATCCATTTGGTCACCGAATCAATAACCCCTTCGTTGTATTTTTGCGGCATCTTTTTGATCCTCCATTAACTGGACACAGTGTAAAATAATTAATCTTTCCAATCATCCGATTAACGTAAAGTTTTATAAGGAATTGGCTGTTTTATTATTTGTCATCAAGGCTGGTCTTGCTTTTAGTGAAATTAAGGCCGCTTTTGTTGAATCGATGTTGAATATTTAGCGTAATCACGCCCGTTATTTTTAACTCAAATTTTCCATCACTTTGCCGAGCTTAACAGTATGAGAAAACGTGGCGCTGGCACACCTCATCAATGCGCACTGGCGATTAACGTGCCACACTGATGGTTTTTTCATAGCTCAGGAGCAGTGCGCATGGCTTTTCGTTTCCCGCTAAAACAGTCACTTGCCGTGATTTTGACGGCGATGGCTGCGCTACCCACCACCTCCGCGTTAGCGGCCAATGTGTATGGCGAGCAGTTGGAAGGTTTTCAGTATCCCTACCCACTTGAACACTTTAATTTCTCCTCACAGCAGCAACCGCTGAGCATGGGGTACATGGATGTCAAACCCGCGCAGCAGGCTAATGGTCAAACGGTGGTATTACTGCACGGTAAGAATTTTTGTGGTGCAACCTGGGAAGACACCATCAAAGCGCTTAGCCAGCAGGGATATCGGGTGATTGCGCCGGACCAGATTGGTTTCTGCAGTTCGACGAAACCCGCCAATTACCAATACAGCTTCCAGCAGCTGGCGTTGAATACCCATCAACTGCTGCAACAGCTCGGTATCGATAAGGCAGTGATAGTCGGGCATTCGACCGGCGGGATGCTGGCCACGCGCTATGCGCTGATGTATCCACAGCAGACGCAGAAACTGGTGCTAGTGAATCCGATTGGGCTGGAGGATTGGAAAGCCAAAGGCGCGCCGTGGCGCTCGGTGGATCAGTGGTATCAGCGTGAGCTGAAGCTCAGTGCGGCTGGCATTAAAAAGTATGAGCAAAATACTTACTACAGCGGTCAGTGGAAACCGGAGTATGACAAATGGGTGGATATGCTGGCGGGGCTGAACAGCGGACCGGGCCACAAGAAGGTGGCATGGAACTCGGCGCTGATTTACGACATGATTTTCACCCAGCCGGTGTATTACGAATTCAAAGATCTCAAAGTACCTACGACGCTGATGATCGGTACAGCGGATACCACGGCGATTGGCAGCGATATCGCCCCCGCTGCGGTTAAAGCGCAGTTAGGTCATTACAATGTTTTGGGCAAGCAGGTGGCGAAGATGATTCCTGGCGCGCGGTTAGTGGAATTCCCGGGCATGGGACATGCACCGCAGATGGAAGAACCGCAAAAGTTTAATCAGACACTGATTAACGATCTGTCGCGTCCGCTGTAAGGAATGGCAGCCGATGTGGCAATTGGGCGTGCCCTGGCACGCCCTCACATTACTGCGTCAGTTTTTTCTTGCCGTTCTTGGCTTCGTACATGCGCGCATCGCTGCCTTCCAGCAACTGCTCCAGCGATTGCGGTTGGTCAGGATCAAACTCTACGATGCCTGAAGAGAAGTGCAGGGCGTAGCGGCGGTCCAAGTCCTGAGTCTGCTTCTGCAGGAAACGATCAAAGCGCGCCAGCACACCTTCGGCATCGTCGTGCTGTAAGCCGTTAAACAGCACTACAAACTCATCGCCGCCCAGACGGGCAAAGATATCGGCATGACGGAAGCTCACCTTCATCGCGTCGGCAAAATCCATCAGCGCGCGGTCGCCTTCACGGTGGCCCAGCGTATCGTTGATGGCTTTAAAGCGGTCGAGATCGAGGAAGGTCAGGCTGGCCGGCAGCTGTTTAATCTGACACTCATTGAGCGCCAGCTGTCCGAGCGTCATAAAGCCGCGACGGTTGGTGATTTGGGTCAGTTCATCTGAAGTTGCGGTTTGAAACGCCACCAGCTCCGCTTCTGCCATCGCAGCCAGGTCGCGCAGCGTATGCATATCGTCTTCATTGAACTCGCGGGCATGATGATCGACGAGGCATAGCGTGCCGACTTTAGCGCCAGAAGGCGTACGCAGCGGACAACCTGCGTAGAAACGCACGGGGTTATCGGCAGCCTTCACCAGGGGATTATCGTGGAAACGCTCATCTTCGAGGGCGTTCTCCACCACCATCACATCATCTTGCAAGATGGCGTGCCCACAGAACGACGTATTGCGGGGTGCGGTCGCCGCGCTTTGGCCCGCAACAGATTTGAACCACTGATGGTCCTCTTCCAGCAGGCTAACCAGCGCAACCGGCACGCCGAACAAACGACGCGCAAGGCGGGTTAAACGGTCAAAACGCTCTTCTGCAGGCGTGTGCAGAATGTTGAGCGCACGTAACTGTGCCAGACGAATCGCTTCGTCCGCAGGCAGTGCAGGTGCTTTCATCGCGTTACTCTTTCTTTTGAATTATTCGGGTACAACAACACTGGTGTTTTACTGCCACAACGGCATAAAGCGCCTGGCAACGGTAGCGATATCCATTGCCAAGCGTAACGATTATCAGAGCACTTTTTGCTCGGCGAGATCAAGGGCAAAATAGCTGAAAATCAGGTCGGCACCGGCACGCTTAATCGCACCAAGGCTTTCGAGAACCACATTACGTTCGTCGATGGCACCCGCTTGCGCCGCGAATTTTATCATCGCGTATTCACCGCTCACCTGGTACGCAGCCAGCGGTAGAGTACTGCGCTCGCGGATCTCACGCAGAATATCGAGATAGGCGCCCGCCGGTTTCACCATTAGTGAATCAGCCCCTTCGGCTTCATCGATCAGGGACTCGCGAATCGCCTCACGGCGGTTCATCGGATTCATCTGATAAGTTTTACGATCGCCTTTTAATGCCGTTCCTGCCGCTTCACGGAACGGGCCGTAGAACGATGAGGCGAACTTGGTGGAGTAAGACATGATGGCGGTATCGGTGAAACCTGCCGCATCCAGCGCCTGGCGAATGGCTTTCACCTGACCATCCATTGCCGCTGAAGGGGCGATGAAATCGGCACCGGCCTGCGCGGCCACCACGGCTTGTTTGCCAAGGTTAATCAACGTCTGGTCGTTGTCCACGCCATGATCGCATAGCACACCACAGTGACCGTGGCTGGTGTATTCGCAGAAGCAGGTATCGGACATCACGATCATCTCTGGCACGGTGTCTTTGCAGATGCGCGACATACGCGCCACCAGGCCATTCTCATTCCATGCATCGCTGCCGGTGGCATCGGTGTGGTGAGAGATACCGAAAGTCATCACCGAGCGAATACCGGCTTTCGCGATACGCTCAATTTCATACGCCAGACGTTTCTCAGGAATACGCATCACACCCGGCATGGCGTTGATTGGTACGTAATCGTCCACGCCTTCTTCAACGAAGATCGGCAGGGCCAGATCATTCAGGCTGAGGTGGGATTCCTGGAACATCTCACGCATTGATGCGCTTTTGCGCAGTCTTCTTGGACGCTGGATAAGATTGAATTCAGACATGCTTGTACAACTTATGCTGGTGAAAAAAGTGGCGACAGTTTACCCCTTTTCGTCAGCAGGGATGAAGGATTGTGTGCGGAAACGAAAACTCCCGCCGGGCGGCGGGAGTGGAGAAGATTACTCGTTGATGTCCGGGTGCTGCTGCACCAGGTTTTTACGTTTCGCCTCTAGCTTGGCGATCTCTTCATCAATGTCTTCGATTTTTTGCTCAATATTGTCGTGATGTTCCTGCAGGATTTCACGCGCTTCTTCAATATCCGATGCCGCCGGGGTGGCACCGCGCAGCGGCTTGTTGGCGGTCTCTTTCATATAAACACCGGTGATCAAACCAATCACCGCCACCACCATCAGATAGTAAGCAGGCATATACAGATTGTTGGTCGACTCAACCAGCCATGCGGCGAAGGTCGGGGTTAAACCGGCGATCAAGACTGAGATATTGAAGGCACTGGCCAGCGCACTGTAACGAATGTGCGTCGGGAACATCGCCGGCAGCGAGGAAGCCATCACGCCGGTAAAGGCGTTAAGGATCACCGCCAGCAGCAGCAGACCAGCAAAAATCAGCCCCAGCACGCCGCTGTTAATCAACATAAACGCCGGAATCGCACAGGCAAACAGCGCGATACTACCAATGATGATAAACGGACGACGACCAAAGCGGTCACTCAGCATACCCATCACCGGCTGCACAAACAGCATACCCATCATGATGGCGATAATAATCAGTACGCCGTGATCTTCCGAGTAGTGCAGGTTATGCGAAAGGTAGCTCGGCATGTAGGTCAGCAGCATGTAGTAGGTCACGTTGGTGGCAATCACCAGACCGATACAGGCCAGCAGACTTTTCCAGTGCTTGGTGGCGATCTCTTTGAACGACACTTTCGGGCCGTCACGCAGACCTTCACGGTCGCCTTGCTCCAGCTTCTCAACGTGCTGCTGGAAGGCTGGCGTCTCTTCCAGGGCATGACGCAGATAAAGACCGATGATGCCTAACGGCAGCGCGAGGAAGAACGGCAGACGCCAGCCCCACTCCAGGAATTTCGCTTCACCGATGACGGTGGAAATCAGCACCACCACGCCCGCACCCAGCACGAAGCCGGCTATGGAGCCGAAGTCGAGCCAGCTGCCCATAAAGCCACGCTTACGGTCCGGCGAATATTCTGCGACAAAGATCGAGGCACCGGTATATTCACCGCCCACCGAGAAGCCCTGCGCCATTTTCGCCAGCAGTAGCAGAATCGGTGCCCAGATGCCGATGGTGGCATAAGAGGGGATCAGGCCGATACAGAAGGTACTGATCGACATGATGACAATGGTGATGGAGAGGATTTTCTGACGACCGTATTTGTCGCCGAGCATACCGAAGAACAGTCCACCCAGTGGACGAATCAGGAAGGGAACCGAGAAGGTACCCAGTGCAGCAATCATCTGCACACTAGGCGATGCATCCGGGAAGAACACCTTACCCAGCGCATACGCCACGAAGCCATAAACACCGAAATCAAACCACTCCATCGCGTTGCCCAGAGACGCAGCGGTAATGGCTTTACGTAAACGGGCGTCATCGATAATCGTGACGTCATCCAGCCCGATAGGTTTTACACGCTTCCTACGTAGTTTCATGATGTAACCCTGTATTGGAATTCGAAAAATCCTCAACGCTGCAGACTACATTTTGTGGCCAGTCCACGGCGTTGAGAAGATTTAAGCATAGCCGTGAAAGAGGGATTTATCCGGCGTAGCAACGGTAATAATTAGGGGCGAAATGATTACGTCCCGCGACAGAGTATACCGATTTTGTGTGATATTTGTCATGTTTCAGCCAGCAACTGGCTATTTTTTGGCTAAAACTCTGGCTGAATGATGGGGAAAACGCAGCTTATAAAATCCTGGTTATCGCGCGTCAGGCCGCGTAATGCGTGCGTTTCAGCCAGGAATGCATCAAAAGGGTGGCAAAGGGTGTCATTTATTTTTTTTCTGAAAAAACGCGGAGAAAATTTTGATGATTATCAGCGATATCAACTGCGCATCGCTGATTGATTAATCCATTGTTCTGACAAGTGGTGGCTTGATTGCTATACCTGATTGTTGCGCAAATAAATAAGAAATTCTTATCATTAAGCGAAGCGGTAAGCTTTGCTTGCCAGCCTGTCATCATTCGGTAATACTCTGCCGCCTGGCTCAGGTGGAGTGTTCATGTCGAGAAAAAACGCCCGATTGTTTGAGAATCCCTGGCTGTCGCAAATTGACAGTGTAGAAAGGAATCTTATCAATTATGCGCCTGATGCACGGCGAACGTTCACCGATCCTGTGGCACCGATTGGTTGGATCGACTGCGGTGAACGTGCCGATGCCCAATTGGCATTACTGGCCCAACAACCTGATGAACTGCTGAAACGCCTGAAAACCTGGCGGCAGGCGGGATTGCTCACCAGCCAGGCGGCCGAGAGTTTGCGGCAGCTGCAACGCCTGACGCAAACCAGTATCGCGCGTAATCAACCCATTACCCAGCTTGATGAGTATCAGCAGTTGGTGGGACAGCTGACGCCGACCTTAGAACGTATTAACCAGCGCCTGAATGGCCAGCGCCCGCCAGTCACGCTGGCGGATGACACACTGGAAGTGGCGCTGCGTATCGCCGAAAAACGCCGTCGCTCAGAGTAGCGATCGCAGTGGTGCGCCGCTTATCCATCCCTGAATATCTTCCACTGCCTGCGTGAAGTAGGTGCGGTAATTGCTGTCGGCGACATAGCCAAGGTGCGGCGTGGCCAGCACATTGGGCAGATGGCGCAACGGGTGGTCAGCAGATAGCGGTTCCTGTTCGAACACATCGATTCCGGCCCCAGCCAATTGACCGGATTGCAGCGCGGCAATCATCGCTTGCTGGTCGACAAGTGCGGCGCGCGAGGTGTTGATCAACAGTGCGCCTGGCTTCATCTGCGCTAATGCATCCCGGTCAATCAGATGGTGCGAGCGTTCGCTAAGCACCAGATGTATGGAAACGAAATCGCTGGTCCGCATTAGCGCATGTAACGAGTCCATCCGCTCGACACCGCATTCGGCGGCACGCGCATCGGTAAGGTTCTGGCTCCACGCGCAAACGCGCATGCCAAACGCCTGTGCCACTTTGGCCATCTCGCCCCCTATTTTGCCCAGTCCCACTAAGCCCAACGTTTTGCCCTGCAAACCGAGCCCCAGCGTTTGCTGCCACGGCCCATTATTGCGCATTGCCTGATTTTCTAACCTGATGTGGCGTGCCAGCCCAATCAGCAAACCCCAGGTGAGCTCCATCGGTGCAGCGCTGCTGCTGGCGGTGCCGCACACGGCGATATAGCGCTCGGCACAGGCGTGCAGATCAATCGAGGCATTACGCATGCCGGAGGTGACCACCAGTTTCAGGTTAGGCAAGCGACCAATCAGTTCGGCCGTGAGCGGTGTGCGCTCGCGCATAACAACGAGGATATCGGCGTGTTCGATATGGCGTACCCGCTCATCTTCATGGTCAAAATGCCGGGTCAGTGCGATGGTGTGTACGGTAGGTTGCAGCGATGCCCAATCGGCCAGCGACAGGGCAACGTTTTGGTAATCATCAAGAATGACGCAATGCAGGCTCATGGGGTTCCTCAACGAGAAGTGGCTGGCGCCCTTGCTCATCCAGCCAGGCGCGGAGCCGGTCATTATCCATCGGACGGGCATAATAATAGCCCTGAATCAGCACCACGCCACGCTGTCGCAGGTAGTCATATTGTAACGAGGTTTCCACCCCTTCACCGAGCACATCCAGCTTGAGTTTGTGGCACAAGTTAATGATGGCATCCAGCACCGGCGTTTCTACCTCCAGGCCTTCAATGGCGTTTATAAAGCCGCGATCGATTTTCAGGTAATCCAGCGGGAAGGTCAGCAGATAAGAGAGTGAGCAGTGGCCGGTGCCAAAGTCATCAATCGCCACCTTCATGCCGTGTGACTGCAGATGCCGCAGTTTGCGTGCCACCAGTTCGCCGTCATCAATCAGGCTGCGTTCGGTCAACTCGAGCGTCACCACCATCTGCTTGTCTTTAATGCGGCGGGCAAAACGCTGAACGTCCTGCACGAAATCGGCATGTTGCAAGTGTTCTGCTGCCACGTTCAGGCCAATATGGAAACCGGGCTCAACCTGCCAGCCCTGAATATCTTCCGCCATCAGATCCAGCAAATGCTGGGTCAGCTGCACAATGATCCCTTCAGATTCGGCGTGGCTAATAAAGATATCCGGACGGATCATCTCACCATTCGGCAATTGCCAGCGCAACAGGGCTTCCGCGCCTTTGCAGCGCTCGATTTCCGTGCTGTAAACCGGCTGGTAATGGACCGAGAATTGACGGCTACGCATCGCGCGGCGGATTTCATCGGCCCACGAAATGCGGCGGCGCAGCCAGTTGGCGGTCAATACCATCAGCAGGATAGAAAAAATCGCCGCCATCGGCAGGAAGATAAACAGCGCCTGGCGCCAGGCTTTCAGCAACTCGGAGGCGGGCACCGTGACATTAACGCTAATCGGGTAGCGGCTGGATTCGGCCTGATAAGGCTCACTTTTCAGATACAGTTCGGGTTCGATATCGGCCGGGCCGCTAGTGATCGGTGCGCCGCCGCTAAAGCGCAGGCTCATCTGATAGCCACGCGACTCGCCAATCGCGTGCATAAAGTCCATCAGATACTGACCATCAATCACCGCCCAGAAGCCGGTGCTATCAGGCAGTTGCCGCACGAACACCACGGCGGGGCGATTGGGCACGCCGTAAGTGCCACGAATGGAGATGCTCCACCAGGCTTTACCGGTGATTGGCGGCGGCTGCATCATCATCTGGGTCAGGGTGCCATTGGCTAAACCAAAGGCAGAAGAGCAACTGATATTTTCGCCACTTAGCATACCGACGGAACGGAAATAGGCGTTGAGGGTACCGGCGCGCTGCAGTTGATCCTCGATTTTTGCACAAGGCTGATAATGGTACTGACGCAACTGGGTGATCATATCCCAGGCGTTATCACTCATCTTTTCCGCTTGCGTTAAGAGGGAATTGGCCGTGGAAATCTGCTGCTGGCTCACCGTATGCCGCGCTTCAATGGCTGTACAAAGGATGCCCAGCACCAGCGGTAACAACCCGGCACAGACAATTAACAGCCAGCCAAAATCGCGATTTCTTTTTTGCGGTGGCACCTGACTTTCCTCGGTCATTTTAAGCAGCAGATGAGGGCTAAGCTGCGGCGTCAGCAGCATAACACTTCCAGGGGCCGTGCATATTAGCGTTTTGATTTTGCTCTGGACTGACTCAGGTCAAATATCGGCGTCGCTTTGCGTTAATTGACAATGTTTTGCCGTTATTGGCATTTCCCAGCGGGAAAAGCGCTGTGCCACGATGTTGGGAGAGCATATTGACCTGAAATGAGGAGCAAAAATGAGCACTGAAACCCTGGATGTAGCTTCCCTGCGCCAACGCATTAGCGAAGGAGAGTGGCAGGCGCGCGTTAAGCTGGCGCAGGCCTATCACCTGGCGGCCAAACTGCGCTGGACTGACCATATCTACACCCACTTTTCTCTGCGTGTGCCGGGCGATCAACCCCATTTTCTGATTAACGCTTTTGGTCAAACTTTCGATGAGATCTCGGCGGAGACGCTGGTGAAAATCGATATCGACGGCAACATCATTGATGACCCGACGGGACTGGGGATTAATCAGGCCGGATTTGTTATCCACAGCGCCATTCACCGCGCGCGCCCTGATGCGCATGCGGTGCTGCATACACATACGGCGGCGGGCATTGGTGTTTCTGCCCAGCGCAACGGCTTGCTGATGATTTCGCAGCACAGCACGCGCTTCCACAATCGCCTTGGCTATCACGATTACGAAGGCATCGCGCTGGATCTGGATGAGCAGCAGCGCATCGTGGCGGATCTCGGCGATCTTAACGCGCTGATTCTGCGCAATCACGGTCTGCTGACCAGCGGCGGCAGTATCGAAGAGGCCTTCTATAACCTCTACTACCTTGAGCGTGCCTGCCAGGCACAGCTGGCCGCGCAGTCTGGCGGCGCGGATCTGATCATCCTGCCTGATGCGGTGTCCGAAAAAGCGGCACAAGCCTTCGATAACAGCATCCGTAACCACAAATATCAGCTGCACTGGGATGCCTACATCCGCCAGCTCAGTCGCAACGCACTTTGAGAACACCCTATGAAATGGCTGAAACCGGTAGTTTCGACGCTGTTGCTGTGCGCGGCGTTCAGCAGTCAGGCAGCGCCTGACTTAAGCAAAGTCACCCTGGTGCTGGGCGATCAGGCGCGCAATCTGCGCTCGCTGATTGAGGCCGCGGATGTGATGAAGGATGCGCCGTATCAATATCGCTGGGCGAATTTTCAGGGCGCGGCGCCGCTGTTTGAAGCACAACGTGCGGGCGCGGTCGATACCTCCTACGCGGGGGATTTGCCGGTATTGATGGCGGCGTCCGGTGGCGTACCGTTGAAGATCATCGCCACCAACGTCGGCGATGCCGGTTCGAACGGATTGATCGTTCCGGCGGATTCGCCAATTCACAGCGTAAAAGATCTGGCAGGCAAGGAAGTGGTGGTGTCATCGGCGCGCGGCAGTATTTCGCAGCATCTGTTGTATGAGGCGCTGGAAGAAGCGCAGGTCAAACGCGATGCGGTGCCGGTGCGGTTTGTTTTGCCTACCGATGCCAGCGCGGCGTTTAATTCCGGGCAAATTGCCGCCTGGGCCACTTTCGATCCTTATCTGGGGATTGCCGAACAGCACGGCGCGCGCCTGCTGCGCGATGGCAAAGGGCTAACCACCGCACTGTCGTTTGTTACCGCCACGCAAAGCTCGCTGGACGATCCCGCTAAGCGGGCGGCGATTGTCGATTTCACCCACCGCCTGGCGAAAGCCCGTGAATGGGCGCTGGAACATCCGCAGCAGTACAATGCTGTGTATGCCCAGTTAACGCGACTCTCGCCGGAAGATGCACAGAAGATTACGCCGCGCATTTCGCACGGTGTTCGTGGCGTAACGGCGGAAGATGTGGCAAAGGTGCAGAAGGTGTCAGATCTGTTTAGCGAGCTGAAGATTTTGCCGAACAAGGTCGATGTGCAGGCGATTACGGATAACAGCGTGTTTACGCATTGACTGCTCCTCGCCCTAATGGGCGAGGATTCCCACTTCAACGCAACCTACCTAAACCACCTTAAGCGGCTTTAGGGTTTACAGTCGCTCCATGGGCTAACGCGGCCAGCCCGACCGCTTTTATATTCTTCGCCGCGTTTACGTCACGATCATGGTGAGCCCCACATTCAGCGCAAGTCCATGACCTGACATTAAGCGCCATTTTTGGCAGGGTATAGCCGCAACCGCTACAACGTTTTGAGGACGGGAAAAACCGGTCAATGGCGACCACGGATCGCCCCGACCATTCGCCCTTATATTCAAGCTGACGAACAAATTCGCCCCAGCTTGCGTCTGCTATCGCTTTGGAGAGTTTCGAATTGCGGATCATGTTTTTCACTTTCAGGGATTCGATGCAAACAACTTGGTTATCGTTAATGAGTTTGCGGGATAGCTTGTGCAGGTTATCCATGCGGCAATCAGCAATTTTTGCGTGAATGCGGGCGACTTTTACACGGGCTTTAGCGCGATTTTTTGAGCCTTTTTTCTTCCTGCTCAATCGACGCTGGAGCAGTGCGAGGCGCTTCGCATATTTAGCGGTGTGGCGGGGATTGCCTGTTTTGTATCCGGTATCGGTGACGAATAAATCTGTTAAACCAACATCAATGCCGACCGTTTTAGCGGTGATCGGCAGTGATACAGGTTCAAACTCGCACAGGCACGACACGAAATAGCGCCCCGCTGAATCTTTAGATACGGTGACGGTAGACGGCACGGATGGCAAAGGGCGACTCCAGCGCACGTCTAAAGGCGCTTTGCTCTTTGCCATAAACAACTTGCCATCACGGTATTTAAACGCGGCATCGGTCAGCGTAGCCGCCTGTTTATGGCGCTTGCTTTTGAAGGTGGGATATTTCGCCCGACCGGCAAAGAAGTGAGAAAAGGCGGCTTGTTGGTGGCGTAGCGCCTGCTGCAATGGAACGCTGGAAACGTCATTGAGCCATGCAAAATCTGGCTCTTTTTTGAGAGCGGTTAGTCGTGCGCTGGCTTGCGTATAACCGATCTTTTCCTGGCGGTCATAGTATGCGTCAGTGCGCCAGCGCAGGATGCTGTTATAGACAAAACGCACACACCCGAATGTTTGAGCCAAAAGCTCAATCTGATCGGGGGTAGGATAGAATCTGTATTTATATGCGCGCTTCATATCTTACATATTACGGAACATCATTTAAGAAACTCAAGGGATGTTACGCAGTTACCGCGCTCATATCCCCGCCCGATTAGGCGAGGTCTTACGCGCAAATTGATAAACACCAATCTGGCGCGATGCATCGTGCCGGATTGGTTATGTGCTCATTAACGCGGACGCGATCCTGGCCGCCCATTGCCCAGCATAATCGCCAGTCGGCTGCCGCCCGGCGTGGTCTCCATCAATATCTTAGTGACGCTTGTCAGTGGTACTGACAGCAGCATGCCCACCGGCCCCAACAGCCAGCCCCAGAATATCAGCGACAGAAACACCACCAGCGTCGAGAGCCCCAATCCGCGCCCCATCAGCTTTGGCTCCAGCATATTGCCAAACACCATATGAATCGCACTGAACAGCGCGACCACGAAGAGCGCATCGTAGACGCCATTTAACACCAGAGCCTGAATAAACGGCGGGATGCCGGCGATGATGGGGCCGATATTGGGCACGAAGTTGAGGATAAACGCCACCACGCCCCAGAACAGCGCGAATTTCACGCCGATCAATTCCAGCACCAGCCATACCGCGAGTCCGGTGATGACGCTGACCAGGGTTTTCAGCGCCAGATAGTGGGTCACGCCTTTGAACGCTCTATGAAGTCCGGCGATGCGGATTTGTGGATTGACCATCGCGTTACGCATTTTGTACGGCAGATGACGCACTTCAAACAGCATAAATACCACGGTGAGGATCAGCAGCAGCACGTTGGTCATGGCACCCGAAAACTGTTTCAGCAGCGTGGTAGCCATATCCATCATCACATTCGGATCGAGCCGCGCGGCTAAGGCCTCCGTGGAGATATTGATATGGAAGCGGGCGGCAAAGTGCTGCACCACGCCGAGCTTTTGCTCCAGCATGCTACGAATTTGCGGATAGGTATCGCTGAAGTCACTGGCAGAACTGGCCATCACGCCAACCAGCAACAGAATAACGATAAATATCACGCTGATTACCGCAGTGATTGCCAGACCGCGCGGCACGCCACGCCGCATTAGCAGGGTGACCAGCGGATTCAGCACAATCGCCAGAAAGCTGGCGAGCAGGAAGGGCACCAGAATCTCTGACGCGGCACGAATGCCCGCCAGAATGATTACCAGCATCGCCATTTTGACCAGCATGTTCTGGCCAATTTTTTCCTGGGGCAGGTTGTTCATTTACTCTCCTGAGTCATCAATGGCTCAGGAGAGTGTAGTTGAACGAGATTAAGTGATTGTTTATTTAGGAATAAGCGAAACGCAGGCGCGCTATTTATTCCCCTGACGCTGCATCAGCACGGTGGCACCCAGCATCAAGGTCAGGCTAGCGAGCAGCGTCACGGTGGCCATTGCCATCCCTTGTCCCACGGAGCCCTGCTCGAACTGCCGCCAGATAAAGATCGCCACGGTTTGTGTACCAGCCGGTGCCAGCAGCAGTGACGTCACCAGTTCGCGCGAAGCTACGGCAAACACCATCATCATCGCCGCCAGCAGACTCGGCGCCACCAGCGGTAACACAATCAAGCGCAGTGCCTGCATGCGTGACGCGCCGTGCACGCGCGCCGCCGGTTCCAGCGTGGGGGCCAGTTGGCGTAGCGCACTGCTGACATAGCGCACCGGCCACGGCAGCAGCAGGCAGCTGTAGGAAAGCAGCAGAATAAACATCGTGTTATAGGGCGATACCGGCCAGAAGCCGCGGTTCCACAGCAGAATCAAACCGACGCCTACTACCACGCCGGGCATGGCGGCAGGCAGCAGCGCCAGCCCATCCATCATCGCCAGCAGACGGGTTTTACCTTCTGACACGCGCCAGGCGATCAGGAAGCCGAGCAAGCCGGTGAGCAGTGCCGCACCCAACGCCAGCCCAATGCTGGTGGAGAACGCAGCCAGCGCATCACCTTGCTGACTGAACAGCGCGCCGAAGTGGCGCAGTGTCAGGTTATCCAGATGCAGGCCGCCGGAAAGTGTGTTCAGCAATCCACTCAGCGTCATTGCGCCCAGCGGCAGTACCACGGCGAGTAAAACGGTGAGGATAAACGGCAGCAACATCAGCGGCAGCCAGCGCCCGCCCTCGGCAAGCTCCTGCACCACCGGTTTGCCGTTAACGGCCGTGACATCGCTGCTGCCGGTCAGTTTACGTTGCAGGAACCAGGCGGTCAGTGCCACCAGGCTCAACATCAACGAGAGCGATGCTGCGCCCGGTAAATCAATGGGCCAGTCTGCCAGTTTGGTTTCGATGCCGACCGTCATCAGCGTCAGATGTGCCTGAGTGCCGAGCGCCGCAGGCACGCCGTACTCCTCAATCGCCAGCGTAAATGCCAGCAGCACGCCACCTGCTAACGCCGGAAGCGTCAGCGGCAGAGTGATCTGGGCGAAGGCGCGCCACGCCGATGCACCGTACACGCGCGCCACCCAGGCGAGACGCTGTCCGCTCGCCATCAGCGAACGCGACACCGCAAAGTAGACCACCGGGAAGATATTCAGCGTCATCACCAGCGTCATGCCGGTGCTGCTAAACAGCAGGCTATCGAGGTTGAAGCCAGTGAGTTGTTGCAGATAGCCGTTGCGTTGCAGTGCCAGCGTCCATGACAGCGCCACGATATAGGGCGGGGTGAGGAAGGGGATCAGAAACAGCAGATCCCACATTGCCGCCCCCGGCAGACGGAACAGGCCGCGCAGCGCGCCGAGCGGTAAGCCCAGCAGCAAACTGCACAGCGCCACGCCGCCGCCGATTTTCAGCGTGCCCAACCACATCGGCACCAGCTGTGGGTCTTCAAACAGCGCCGGTAATGCGCTGAACGCCCCACTCCAGTTCCCCTCGCCAAGCTGCGGAAACAGCGCCTGCAGCACGATAAACAGCAGCGGCAGTGCCACCAGCAGCGCCAGCGCCAGTAGAATCAATCCATTCAGGGCACGCGACATCATTTACTGCCCGAACAGGGCGCCAAAGCGCTTCAGCACCGCCGAGCGCTCGCTGCTGCCATCGCTATTGGCAGGCAGCAATTTGATCTCGGTGAACAGCGGACGCTGCGCTTTGATATCGGTACGTGCAGGCATCAACCAGGCCTTCGCGACCTGCTCCTGGCCTTCATCCGACAGCACATAATCAACGAATTTTTTCGCATCATCAGCATGCTGGCTGCTCTTCAGAATCATCATCGGACGCGGGGCCACCACGGTGCCGTTTTCCGGGAAGATCACTTTGACGCTTTCTCCCTGCGCAATGTTGTTATATGTGACGTAATCCACTGCACCAAACACCGCCGCTTTCGCACCCTGCAATACTGGCGTCACCGCCTGGGCATTCGGGCCGCTCATCACCATGCCGTTGGCTTTTAACTGGTCAAACAGCTGCCAGGCTTTTTCACCTTCGCTGTTTTGCAGGCCAATCAGCAGATCGAGTGACGCACCAGACAGAGCCGGATCGGGGGTGGTGACTTTGTCTTTAAACGCCGGCGCAGTCAGATCCTGCCAGGTTTTTGGCTCTGGCGTGCCGCTCTTGGTGTTCCACACGATGCCGAGCGCGGAAATGCCCTGTGCCACGTAGTTGGCCGTTTTGAACTGATCCGGCACTTTGGCGGCATTGGCGCTTTCGTACGGCAACAGCCACCCACGATGTTGCAGATCTTCAGCGGTATCCCATGAGGCGGAGATCAGCACATCGGCTTGCGGATTAGCCTGTTCGGCTTCCAGACGCGCCATCACTTTGCCGGTGGTGGCCTGGAAGATATTCACTTTAATACCGGTTTGCTTTTCGAATCCGGTGGCCAGACTTTTTGATAGCGAACCCGGACCGGCGGTGTACACCGTCAGTGCCTGGGCATCGTTGATCATCATAGCGGAGGTCAAAATCATCGCGCTGATGGCTCCTGTTTTAACTGACTTGAGAGATGGCATTGCGGTCCCCTGAGAGGTGAGTAACGGAAACAATCTGGCCCTGTGCCAGGTGAATAATGCGGTCGGCGAGCGTGTTGGCTTCCTCGCGGTCATGCGTGACATAAACAGCGGTAATGCCCGCGCTGCGCAGTAAATCCGCCATGGTGTGCACCAGGGTTTCTCGCAGATCGCGGTCAAGATTGGAGAGCGGTTCGTCGAACAACAAAATCGCCGGTTTGGCAACCAAAGCACGGGCGAGGGCGACACGCTGCTGCTGTCCGCCAGAGAGCAACGCGGGTTTGCGATCGCCAAAATCAGCCAGGCCGACCTGCGCCAGCGCCGCATCGGCTTGTTCACGCGCCGCCGCTTTTTTCACACCGCGCATGCGCAACGGGAAAGCGACGTTTTGCGCCACGGTCATATGCGGCCACAAGGCGTAATCCTGGAAAACCATGCCGAGGTTGCGCATTTCCGGCGCATCACAATGACGTGCGGTGGCAGCGCAACGATCGCCAATCCATAGCTCACCCGCCGTGGGTTGCAGCAAACCCGCCAGCAGTTTCAGCAGCGTGCTTTTGCCACAGCCGCTCGGGCCGAGCAGCGCAAGGATTTCGCCTGCGGGAATCGTCAGGGAGAGATCGTGCAGAATCGTCAGATTGTTCACTGACCATCTGAGATTTTTCAGTTCGATAGGCACGGCATGCGTCATTGGCCACCTCCGGCAAAGGAGTGGCACTGCGGCACGCGCGCCTGACAGCAAATCAGGAGCAGCATCAGATTGTGTATCCTCTTTGGGATTTGATGGGCGCGAGTGTAAGTGGGCGATATGACGAAATGATGACCACAAATTAGGGCGATCACCGGATGCAGTCGGCAGGAAAAGGCGTATAGTTAGCCTTCTATACAAATATTTAGTCACCCACGAGCGCAATCACTCATGCCTGACCAGCCTGCCGCGGCCCCTGAACACGGCCGACTTCGCCTGAATCTTCTGATCCTCTCCATTGTGAAGTTCAACTTCGCCAGCTATCTCACGATTGGCCTGCCGTTGGCGGTGCTGCCGGGCTTTGTCCATGACGGATTGGGCTACAGCGCCTTTTGGGCGGGATTGGTGATCAGCCTGCAGTACATCGCCACGCTGCTGAGCCGTCCGCATGCGGGGCGCTATGCTGATATGTGGGGGCCGAAGAAGGTCGTGGTGCTGGGGCTGGTGGGTTGCCTGATTAGCGGCATCTGTATCCTGCTTTCGGCACTGACGGAAGGGCAGGGCGTCCTCAGCCTGATTTTGTTGTGTCTGGGGCGCGTGATATTGGGCGTGGGGCAAAGTTTCTCTGGCACCGGCACCTCGCTGTGGGGCGTGGCGCGCGTTGGGTCACTGCACATTGGCCGGGTGATTTCCTGGAACGGTATTGTCACCTACGGCGCGATGGCGATCGGTGCGCCGCTCGGTGTGGTGATTTTCCGCAGCGGCGGTTTACTGCTGCTTTCGGGCATTATTATCGCCATCTGCGTGCTGGCGATTGCGCTGGCACTGCCGCGTGCGCCAGTGAAAGGCAGCAAAGCCAAACCGCTGCCGTTCCGCGATGTGCTGGGCAAAATCTACGGCTTCGGCCTGATTCTGGCGATGGGATCGGCAGGTTTTGGCGTGATCGCCACCTTTATCACCCTGTTCTATCAGGATAAGGGCTGGGATGGTGCTGCCTTTGCCTTAACGATGTTCAGCGCCGCCTTTGTCGGTACGCGTCTGCTGTTCCCCAACGCGATTAATAAACTCGGTGGCCTGCGCGTCGCCAGTATCTGTTTTGCTGTTGAAGCGGTCGGACTGTTTCTGGTGGCCGGATCGTTTGACCCGTGGATGGCAAAAGCGGGTGCGTTCTTAACCGGCGCAGGATTCTCACTGGTGTTCCCGGCGATTGGCGTGGTGGCAGTAAAAGTGGTGCCCCAGCAGAACCAGGGCAGCGCGCTGGCGACCTACACGGCGTTTATGGATTTGTCGCTAGGTATCACCGGACCGATTGCGGGCTTTATCATGAGCTACGCCGGGGTGTCGCTGGTCTATCTGCTCACCGCGCTGCTGGTGTGCCTGGCGCTGTTCTGCACGCTACGCATGATGAAGCGGCAGCCCTCGGAGGCCAGCATTGAAATCAAAGAAAATGCGTAGTGGGGTTCGATGACGAGGATGGAAAAAAGGGCCTCCGACCGAGGCCAACACTAACAAAGTGTGTCTTGTTATAGACACAGATAAGGGTAGGGGAAACGGCGGCACACACCCTCGGCCGCCGTTATAAATCAGGCTTGCAGCAACTCAATACTCTGGCGAATTTCGCGCTCAATCTCTTTCGCGCCCCACTTCTCCAGCTCCGAGGAGAATGGCTCAAAGGCGTAAATGCCCTTATAGCCCAGCATCTCCAGACGCTTCACTTGCGCCACGCTGTTCAGCACATCGCGGTCGCTCAGCATAATGCGCTCTTCATCCGTCAGTGCCGCCGTTGGGCGGGTATCTTCCACGCCTGAGAGATGCACTAAGCCAATCTGGTTCACCTCAATCTCCTGCGGGAACTCCTGCTCGGCGTTCTCGTAAAGGTGATGATGGAAGGTATCCAGCAGCAATTTAAACGGCACGCCCGCCTGCTTAATCAGCTTTTGCGTCTGCACCGCAGAGCGCAGTGAACTCACCGGGAAGCCCAGCGGCTCAACCAGCCCCTGAATACCGTATTCAGCGAAGCGCGGTGCCAGGATCTGCAACGCCTCCAGCGTTTTCTCTGGTGCGATGGCAATACCCTCGTTCAATGGGCACATCACCAGCGCTTTGGCACCAATGGCTTTCGCTTCTTGCAACATCGCTTCGGCTTTGCTCAACAGCGCGTCATCAGGGCGGTTAAACGGATAAAGCGCGTTAATGGTCTCGATCTCGATGTGATACTTATCCGCCAGCGATCGCAGCTGCGATGCGCTCAGACCATCGGTGACCTTGCCGCCCGGCATATCGTTACGCAGTTCCACTTTGCTCAAACCCAGTCGCTGAACTAACTGGAAAAAGGCTTCAAGTGAGAGCGCGGGCGCAATTTTACGGTTGATACAGAAACGGGTTGGATCGATGGCCATGTGTGGCTCCTGTAATAGGATACGGTTCAGATGCTGCAAAGAAAACATTTATTTCATTGTTAGTGAATTATGAAATATCAGATATTGGATCTTCCTCGCAAAAATTTCATATTTCGTTTCGCGTAACATCATGCTGGCGTGATCTCAGTGGAAATTGTGTGGTCACAGAGGGTTATGATTGCGTGTCGGCAAGAGAGGCAGGGCGCCGATCGAGCGAGGTTTGCGGCCTTGCTGCAGGGAAGGCGGGAAAAATGCGATCCATGCCGCTAAAAGGAAATTTTCCAAAAAGAAGTATTTGAAAAATTTATTTCATTGTAATAGCTTCATAGCACGCTTTTCGTATTGCCTGGTCAGGTGGCGTTGCAGTGATAACCGACTGCCTGCAGGGAACTTCACATCAAAGAGGCAACGACATGACTATCGTAGGAAACTTTATCGGCGGCAAGATTACCCACAGCGCCAGCAATGAAACCATCCCGGTATACGATCCAGCCACCGGCAAAGTCGCGCGTGAACTGACGCAGAGCACCGCTGCTGAAGTGGAAAAAGCGATCGAAATCGCCCATGCCGCGTTCCCTGAATGGTCGAAAACAGCGCCGCTGCGTCGTGCCCGTGTGATGTTCAACTTCAAAGCACTGATGGAAAAACACCGTGACGAACTGGCTGCGCTGATCGTGTCTGAGCACGGTAAAGTGTGGTCGGATGCGTTGGGTGAGCTGACGCGCGGTATCGAAGTGATCGAGTTTGCCTGCGGAATCCCGCATCTGATCAAAGGTGAAAACTCACCAAGCGTCGGCACCGGCGTGGATAGCTACTCGCTGATGCAGCCGGTTGGCGTGGTCGCGGGTATTACGCCCTTCAACTTCCCGGCGATGGTGCCACTGTGGATGTTCCCTATCGCCCTGGCGTGCGGTAACACCTTTATCCTGAAGCCACCGGCGCTGGATCCATCAGCCTCTGTGCGTATGGCTGAACTGCTGAAAGAAGCGGGACTGCCGGACGGCGTATTCAACGTGGTGCACTCCTCTAACGAAGATGCTGAGCAGCTGTACAAAGATCCGCGTATTGCGGCAGTGAGCTTCGTCGGGTCTTCCGGCGTGGCCGAGCACATCTATAAAACCGCCAGCGCCCACGGCAAACGTGTGCAGGCGTTTGGTGCGGCGAAAAACCACGCCATCGTAATGCCTGATGCCGATCTGGATGCCACCGTGAATGCCATCATGGGCGGCGCGTTTGGTTCTGCCGGTGAGCGTTGCATGGCGTTACCTGTGGTTGTCGCGGTAGGCAATGATACGGCCGACAAACTGATTGCGCGTCTGACACCGCTGATCAAAGCGCTGCGCATCGGCCCCGGTATTCAGAAAGGTGCCGAAGAGAACGAAATGGGCCCGGTGGTTTCAGCCGCACATCAGAAGAAAGTGCTGGGCTACATCGACAAAGGTGAAGCCGAGGGCGCAAAACTGGTGGTGGATGGCCGTGGCGTGAGAGTCGCAGGCCATGAAGAGGGTTATTACGTTGGCGGCACCCTGTTTGATAACGTGACCCCGGACATGGTGATCTGGCGTGAAGAGATCTTCGGACCGGTATTGAGCATCATGCGTTCTACTGATTTTGACAGTGCACTGAAGCTGGTCAACAGCCATGAATTCGGTAACGGCAGCGCCATCTTCACCAGCAACGGCCACACCGCGCGTGAGTTTGTGCAGAACGTGGAAGCGGGCATGGTGGGTGTTAACGTGCCGGTGCCAGTGCCAATGGCGTTCCACAGCTTCGGTGGCTGGAAGCGTTCGGTGTTTGGTGCGCTGAACGTGCACGGTCCAGACGGCGTGCGTTTCTACACCCGCATGAAAACCGCCACCGTGCGCTGGCCGAGCGGTCAGCAGACTGTTTCAGAGTTCAGCATGCCAACGCTGGGCTAATCTCGCTTAACTTAGGAGATCGATGATGTCTTTGATTTCGAAAGCGCAGCAGCCAGACAGTAATGGTCGTATCCAGCACGTCACGCCAGAAAGTGCGGGCTGGGAGTACGTCGGCTTTGATGCCTACCTGCTGAAGAAGGGCCAGAGCCTAAAGCTCAGCAGCGGCGATAAAGAACTGTGTCTGGTGTTGGTGGCGGGTTTTGCCTCGGTAAAAACCCGCAACGCGGAGTTCCCGAACCTGGGTAAGCGCCTGTCACCGTTCGAGCGTATTCCACCGTACTCGGTGTATGTGCCGCACGATGATGAAGTAGAAGTCTACGCCGATAGCGATCTGGAGCTGGCGGTGTGTAATGCACCGAGCAAAGGCAATCTGCCTGCACGCCTGATTGCACCGGAAGATGTGGGTGTAGAGCAGCGTGGTAAGGGGCGCAACCAGCGTCTGGTGCACAATATACTGCCGGACAATAAAGAAGCCGACAGCCTGCTGGTAGTTGAAGTGTATACCGACGAGGGCGCGACCAGTTCGTACCCAAGCCATAAGCACGACCAGAAAACCAGTCCGGATGAGACCTATCTGGAAGAGACCTACTATCACCGTTTCGATCCAGAGCCTGGCTTCGCGATGCAGCGCGTATATACCGACGACCGTTCACTTGACGAGTGCATGGCGCCGTATAACCGCGATGTGGTGACCGTCCCGCGTGGCTACCATCCGGTGGCCACCATTGCGGGTTACGACAACTACTATCTGAACGTGATGGCCGGTCCGGTGCGTTTGTGGAAGTTTACCTGGGAGAAAGACCACGCCTGGGTGAACAGCGATAAGTACCCGCGCAGCAAATAAAGTCGCAGGTCGCCATAATGGCGACGCTACCGACTAGCGATACGCTTGTCGTTGGGTGCGCAGTGATGTGCAGCTGGCAGCACACCGCAAGATATGAATGACAAATGTAAAAAGGGCAGCCATGTGGCTGCCCTTTTTTATCTGCAACGTCCGGCAGGTTTATTCGCCGGTGCCGGTATTATTGAGCGCTAATGAAACCGCCAGCGTCTGCGCCAGGCAGAGGGAGGCCACCTGCGAACGGAAGCCATCCACCTGCGCTTCGCGCACTACAAAGCACACATCGCTGAAAGCGGCCAGAGGGCTCACCTGGCTGTCGGTGATGGCAATCAGATGTGCGCCGCGCTTGGCACCCAACTCCACCAGCTCAACCGCTTCACGCGCATATGGCGAGTAACTGATGGCAATTACCACGTCTTTTGGATTCACCATGCTCAGTTGCTCGGTGAACATGCCGCCGAGGCCGTCGATCAGGAATGCACGACGCTCCAGATGGCGCAGCGCATACACCAGATAGGACGCAACGCTGAAGGAGCGACGCAGGCCAATGATGTAGATATTCTCCGCTTCATCCAGCATCTTGACCGCTTTATTCAGCTGGTCCGGATTAACCTGCATCGCTAACTGCTGCAATGCCTGGCTGTTCACCATAGTAAAGACGTTGAGGATTTCTACCGGGCTTTCAGGCGAGCTGGCGCTGTCATCAGTAGCAGTCTGGCGGAACAGGCGAGCACGCTCGGTGTAGTTCACGGTTTCTTCCATCAGGTGCTGACGGAAAACCTGTTTCATTTCGTTGAAACCGCTGAAACCAAAGGCGTTGGCGAAGCGGATCAGCGTGGAGGGCGGCACATCGGCCTGTTGCGCGATGGAAGCCACGGTATCGAATGCAATGCTGTTGCTGTTATCAAGAATATAACGAGCCACCTGCTTCAGGCGTTTACTCAGCGTCTCATAGCGACGACGGATATCGTCCTGTAACAAGGTTAATTGGGTTGGATTGTTGGTCATGACTTCGGCCCGTCAAAAAATGAAAATATGGCTGGATAATGAGCGCTATAGTACCAGATGGATGGAAAATTTCATTTGTTTGACGCTATCGTGACGCTTATTTCATCGGTTTATGAAATGCCTCACAAAAAGAAGTGATTAGCGGCAGTGCTGATGCCCATAAAAAAAGCGGCCCTTGCGAGCCGCTTTTGCACTGCTTTAACGCCAATCAGCCACGCGCCGCGCGCCAGTAGCCAATCAGTCGCAGATAGTTGCCTTTCACCGTTTCAATCAGCGCTTTGTCATCCAGTTCACCGTTGAGCCATTGGCGTGACGGTTGGCCGAAGATGGTGCGTCCGACGGCAAAGCCTTTAACCCACGGCGCTTGTGCCGCCGCAGCGAAACCGGCTTTCAGCGTCTCTTCCGGTGCATCGAGGCCGAGCAGCAGAATGCCGCGGCAGTGGGGATCGTGCTGTTCGATCAACCCGCTGATGGCCTGCCAGCTCTCTGCCGACAGCGGTGGCAGTTTCCACCAGTCCGGCTGAATGCCCAGGCTATAGAAGTGGCTCAGCATGTCGTAATAGTACGATTCATTACGGTCCGGATTGCTCTCCGGCAGAATCAGTTCCAGCAGCAGCTCATGCCCGCTCTTGTTACAGCCGTTCCACACATCAAGTACCAGTTCATCCTGCTCTTTACGCAGCTCGGCGCTGTCGTGCGGATGGTAGAACACCAGGCATTTCACCACGTGCTCTGCTGGCCAGTCGACCAGTTGCGAACCGATGTTACCGTGCTCCAGACGCAGGGGACGCGAGCTTGGCAGTTCGATAGGTCGGCCAATCCACCAGTTTTTGCCGGTAATCGCGTTCAGCGCTTTCTGGCCGTAGGTGGTATCCGCCAGAATCCCACTCTTCTCATTTAAGCCTGCTTCGTTGGCCGCTTCCTGCGCCGCCTGTAACAGCAGCAGTTTCAACTGTGGGATCTTATCTTCACTGACGCCTGCTTCACGGGCCATATCGGCCAGCTGTTTGCGATGGTCGAACGCGAACACGTTGAGTTCTGGCCACTGCTGTTTACGCGTGGTGACGCGGTGCAGATGGTTGAGACGCGCATCCAGATCCGGGCGTTTTACGTCTTTGTCGCGGCCGAGGAAATCGTCCAGCTCTTCTTTGGTTGGCATCGCTGGCGCGCAACCATGGCGTGAGACCACCAGCGCACCACAGGCGTTGGCGTAGCGGCAAGCCTGTTCCCAGCTTTCATCATTCAGCCAGCCGCGCAGCAGGCCAGACATAAAGGCATCGCCTGCACCCAGCACGTTCAGGACTTCAACGCGAACGCCGGTTTGCAATTTTGTCTGCTCCCAGCTGTCCGGGATATCACCTTCAAACACCACGCACCCCAGCGGTCCACGTTTACAGACCAGCGTGGCTTTACTTGCCTGGCGCACATTTTTCAGTGCTGTCAGCGTATCCGTACTGCCGCCGGCAATGTGGAACTCTTCTTCCGTTCCTACCACCAAATCGAAATAGTGCAGCACTTCCTGCAATTGTTTCGTGACTTCACCGGATTCAACGAAACGCGTTTCGCCATCGCCCAGTGACGTCAGCCCCCACAGCACTGGACGATAATCGATATCCAGTGCGGTGCGCAGACCATTTCGCTTGGCGATATCCAACGCTTTCAGTACTGCCGCGCGGGTTTGCGGATGTGAAAGGTGCGTACCGGTGACCGCGACAGCGCGAGAAGAGGTGATGAATTCCTCTTTAATGTCATCCGGCACCAGGCCCATATCGGCACAGTTGTCGCGGTAGAAGATCAGTGGGAAGGTATCCTCATCTTTAATACCGAGGATCACCAGGCCGGTCAGGCGGTTTTTATCGGTGATCAGCCCATCGGTGTTACAACCCACGCGCTGCAATTCTTCTCGCAGAAAGCGGCCGTTATGTTCATCCCCTACGCGCGCCAGCATGGCTGATTTCAGGCCCTGAATGGCTGTTCCATAGGCCACGTTACCGGAAGAACCGCCCAGATATTTATTAAAGCTGGTCATATCTTCCAGACGTGATCCGATTTGCTGACCGTAGAGGTCGACGGCGATGCGTCCGATACAAATCACATCAAGCCGCTTCTGTTGTGTACTCATACCTGTGGTTTCCTTCTGTGATAAGCAGACACTGGGGCGAAAACGCCCAACATCAAGCGCTATGCTTCCGGGTTCTCAAGGTGCCTGATTGGCTATGGTGGCAGTATGAGGAATAAAAATTCCAAATACAATATGAAATGAAACATCCATCGCGATTTTGTGACCGAGGTAAAACTCTGCACGATGCGCTATCACGGCATGCTGTTTAGCATCGGTTTCACTGATGCTATGGCTTGTGAGCCAGGTCGCAGGAAAATGGCTGTGAATAAAGGAAGCTACTGAAGTGAAATGAAATTTCGCTATCTTGTTAAAATGCTATTTTGTCATTTCACTTTTACCCCAGCAACGGCCTCCGCTGGCAACGTTTCATCTCTGAATTTGATCTCCATCGCAAAATGAAATGTTTCTTCTGTAATTACGTTTAATGAAAAAAAATATTTGTTTATAATCGCCACACGTTTCACTTATCCGCGGGTGCCGTGACGGCAGCGAAAACCCGAACCGCGTTGTACCTCACGTCAGGTACCAGCATGTAAAGGAAGAAGCATATGGGCACAATCAGACTTACCACGGCACAGGCGCTGGTGAAATTTCTTGATAACCAGTATCTGAACGTTGACGGCGTTGAAACCAAATTTGTGAAAGGCATTTTTGCCATTTTTGGCCACGGTAACGTGCTGGGACTGGGGCAAGCGCTGGAGCAGGACAGCGGCGATCTGGTGGTGCATCAGGGTCGTAATGAACAGGGGATGGCGCATGCGGCGATTGGTTTCGCCAAGCAGTCGCTGCGTCGTCAGATTATTGCCTGTACCTCTTCAGTGGGACCGGGCGCGGCGAACATGATCACCGCAGCTGCCACGGCGACCGCGAACCGCATTCCTTTACTGCTGCTGCCGGGCGATGTGTTCGCCACGCGTCAGCCCGATCCCGTTTTGCAGCAGATCGAGCAGAGCCACGATCTCAGCATCAGTACCAACGATGCCTTCCGCGCGGTGAGCAAATACTGGGATCGCGTTAGCCGTCCTGAACAGCTGATGACTGCCTGTATTAATGCCTTGCGTGTGCTGACCGATCCGGCGGAAACCGGTGCCGTGACCATCGCGCTGCCGCAAGACGTGCAGGGTGAGGCCTGGGACTTCCCGGAATATTTCTTCCAGAAACGTGTGCACCGTCTGGATCGCCGTCTGCCGACAGCTGCTCAGTTGGAAGATGCTCTGTCGCTGATTGCGCGTAAAAACAAGCCGCTGATTATCGTGGGTGGCGGTCTGAAATATTCCGATGCCGGTGCCGCGCTGCTGAAATTCGCGGAACGCTTTAACATTCCGTTTGCGGAAACACAGGCCGGTAAAGGCACCATTGTTTCTGATCATCCGCTGAATGTGGGTGGCGTCGGCGAAACGGGCTGTCTGGCTGCTAACCTGTTGGCGAAAGAAGCCGATCTGGTGATTGGGATCGGCACGCGCTACACCGATTTCACCACCGCTTCGAAATGGATTTTCCAGAATCCTGAAGTGAGCTACCTCAACATCAACGTCAGCAATTTCGACAGCTACAAGCTCGATGCAGTGCAGCTGTTAGCGGATGCGCGTGAAGGGTTGACCGCACTGGAAAGCGGACTGAAAGGCTTTGAGAACCACTGGGGCGGTCAGGTTGAGCAGGCACAAAGCAAGCTACTGAAAGAGACGCAGCGTGTGTATGCCGCCACTTATAACACCGACGATTTTATTCCCGAAATCGCCGATCACATTGACCGTGAAGCGCTGTTTACTGAGTTTGAGCGCCTGACGCAGTCAGTGCTGACGCAGAGCAGCGTGCTGGGCACCTTAAACGAGCAGCTCCCAAAGGATGCAGTGATTGTCGCGGCAGCGGGCAGTCTGCCGGGCGACCTGCAACGCATGTGGCGCACCAAAGATTACAACTCGTACCACGTTGAATACGGCTATTCCTGTATGGGCTACGAAGTCAATGCCGCGTTGGGCGTGAAGCTGGCCCAGCCGCAGCGTGAAGTCTATGTGATGGTGGGTGATGGCTCGTTCATGATGTTGCACTCCGAGCTGGTCACCTCGATTCAGGAAGGCGCGAAAATCAACGTGGTGCTGCTGGATAACATGACCAACGGCTGTATTAACAACCTACAGATGGAACACGGCATGGACAGCTTCACCACCGAGTTCCGTTTCCGCAACCCGGAAGGCGGCAAGCTGGATGGCGGCTTTATTCCGGTCGATTTCGCGGCGATTGCGGGCGGTTACGGTTGCAAAACCTATCGCATTACCACGCTGGAACAGTTGGAAGCTGCACTGATTGACGCGCAGAAACAGACCGTTTCAGTGCTGTTCGACATCAAAGTGCTGCCAAAAACCATGATTCACAAATATTTCAGCTGGTGGCACGTTGGTGTGGCTCAGACTTCAACGTCTGAACGCACGCAGGAAGTGGCCGACAAACTTAACGTGCATATCGAACAAGCACGTAAGTACTAACACCCTTTTTAGGCCGGCGTTCGCCGGCCTTGTTTAACCCTATGTCCCCCAAATAATTCGAGAATCAGGAAGGCGGCCAACGAGAGCAGCCAACGCACCTGCATCTTGAAATATGAAGGGCATACTTATCCGACTCTACAGGTGTAATTATGACGCTCAAACTCGGTGTAATTGGTACCGGTGCAATTGGTCAGGATCACATTCGTCGCTGCAACAATGTGTTGCAGGGCGCGAAAGTGGTGGCGGTTTCAGATATCAACGTGGAAGGGGCCCGCGCGGCGCTGCAGCGTCTGAATATCGAAGCTGAGGTGTATCAGGATGGTCATCAGGTGATTAACTCGCCGGAGGTGGATGCCATTCTGGTGACATCATGGGATCCGACCCACGAAGAATTCACCCTTGCCGCCATTGCTGCTGGCAAGCCCGTGTTCTGCGAGAAGCCGCTGGCGATGAGCGCCGAAGGCTGCCGTCGCATCGTTGATGCCGAAATCAAACACGGTAAACGCCTGGTGCAGGTGGGCTTTATGCGTCCGTACGATTCAGGCTATCGCGCGTTGAAGAAAGTGATCACTGACGGTGAAATCGGCGAGCCGCTGATGCTGCACTGTGCGCACCGCAACCAGAGTGTGGGGGAAAATTACACCACCGATATGGCGATCACCAACACCCTGATTCACGAGCTGGATGTGCTGCGCTGGCTGACCGAGGACGATTACAAATCGGTGCAGGTGGTGTTCCCACGTTCGACCTCGAAGACCCACGCCAAATTGAAAGATCCGCAAATCGTGCTGTTCGAAACCCAGAAGGGCATTCGCATCGATGTCGAGATCTTCGTGAACTGTGCTTATGGCTATGACATTCAGTGTGAAGTGGTGGGCGAAGAGGGCATTGCCAAACTGCCTGAGCCTTCATCTATTCAGATGCGTAAAAACGCGCGTCTCGGCAATGCGCTGCTCACTGACTGGAAAGACCGTTTTATCGAGGCTTACGACGTTGAGCTGCAAGCTTTCATCAATGACGCCACGGCGGGCAAGTTGACCGGGCCTTCCGCCTGGGATGGTTTTGCCGCTTCCGTTGCGGCGGATGCCTGCCATAAAGCCCAGAACAGCGGCGCTATCGAGCCGGTGACCATGCCAGCGCGTCCAGACTTTTACGCCAAATAACTGAGCCTGTGCGCTAACACTTCTCTCTCAGAATCAGGGAATTGAAATGAACAAAGACAATGTAAAACTGGCGATTGCGCCAATCGGCTGGACCAACGATGACATGCCAGAGCTGGGCAGCGAAAACACCTTCCAGCAGACCGTCAGTGAAATGGCGCTGGCAGGCTTTACCGGCAGTGAAGTCGGCAGCAAATATCCGAAAGATCCGGCAGTGCTGAAACCGATGCTGGAAATTCGTGGTATCCAGATCTGCAATGCCTGGTTCAGCACCTTCTTCGCCAACGGCGACAAGGCGAAAACCATCGACGAGTTCACCCAGCACATGAACTTCCTGCACGCCATGGGCGCGCGCGTGATTGGCTGCTCTGAGCAGAGTAAAAGCATTCAGGGCACCACGCTGGCGGTGCTGGAGCAGAAGCCGATCTTCACCGATGAAGAGTGGCGTCTGACAGCGGAAGGCTACAACGAGTTGGCTGAGATTGCGGCGAAGAAGGGCATGCGCGTAACGCTGCACCATCACATGGGGACCGGCATTCAGACCCCAGCGGAAATCGATCGCTTTATGGAATCGACCAATCAGAATGTCGGCCTGCTGTATGACACTGGCCACATCTACTACTCCGAAGGCTCACAGCAGGCGATGCTGGATGTGCTGACCAAATATCTGCCACGTATTTTCCACGTGCACCTGAAAGATGTGCGTGACAGCGTGGTGGCTGAGGTGCGTGAAAAATCACTGTCGTTCCTCGATGGCGTGAAGAAAGGCACCTTCACCGTGCCGGGCGACGGCGTGATTGATTTCAAACCGGTGTTCAAAATCCTCGACGATTACGGTTACAAAGGCTGGATGGTGGTGGAAGCGGAGCAGGATCCGGCGCTGGCCAATCCGTTCGAATATGCGGTGAAAGCGCGTAAATATATTCGCGAGAATACCGGCTTATAAGTTCAATGATGCGCGACTTATCGCGCTCTTTTGACCATCAGACACAATAAAAAAGGCCGTTATCCCTTGCAGGATAACGGCCTTTCTATTTGGCCTGGATTATGAAGCCAGCGACAGCGCCGGTTTCTGACCGTTGACCGCCAGCCACTCACGAATGCGTGCCTGCTCGGCTTCTGTCAGCCACATACCTTGTTTGGTACGACGCCAGATTGCATCATCCAGTTCGCGCACCCATTCATTTTTCACCAGGTAGCGCAATTCAGCTTCATAAAACTCGTGACCGAAGTTCTCGCCCAGATCCGCCAGACTGCTTGCGCCTGCCAGCAGTTCTTCGGTGCGGCTACCGTAGGTACGGGCAAAGTGGCGCGCCATGCCCTCGCTGATAAACGGATAACGACGACGTAAGCCTGCGGCGTAATCTTCACGGGTGCCAGAGAAATCACCGCCTGGCAGTACTGCTGATTTAGTCCAGGCTGGGCCGGCGTTGGGATAGTACTTCGCCAGTTTCTCCAGTGCGTGCTCTGCCAGCTTACGATAGGTGGTCAGCTTACCGCCAAACACCGACAGCAGCGGCGCCTGGCCATTGTCGTCATGCACATCCAGCGTGTAATCACGGGTGATGGCCTGCGGTGAATCCGATTCGTCATCACACAGCGGACGCACACCAGAATAAGTCCAGACGATGTCATCTTTGCTCAGCTGCTGTTTGAAGTGTCCGTTAAACACTTTCAGCAGATAGCTGATTTCGTTGTCATCGATCTTCACGTCTTTCGGATCGCCTTTGTACTCCACGTCGGTGGTACCGATGATGGAGAATTCATCCATCCACGGAATGACAAACACGATACGGTTATCTTCGTTTTGCAGGATGTATGCCTGCTTTTCGCGATGCACGCGCGGCACCACGATGTGGCTGCCTTTGATCAGGCGAATACCATACGGCGATTTCAGCTTCAGGCCATCATCAAAGAATTCTTTTACCCAAGGTCCAGCGGCATTGACCAGGCCTTTGGCACGCCACGTGAAGGTTTTGCCGGTATCAATATCTTCCGCTTCCACCATCCACAGGCCACTCTCACGCCATGCACGGGTCACGCGGGTGCGGGTGCGCACTTCGCCGCCCTGTTTCACCACTTCCTGCGCGTTGAGCACGACCATACGCGCATCATCCACCCAGCAGTCAGAATATTCGAATCCGCGCGTGATCTCAGGCTTAAGGGCCGATTCCGCGCCAAAACGCAGGCCTTTACTGCCCGGTAAAGTGGTGCGTTTACCCAGACGGTCGTACATAAACAGGCCAAGGCGAATCATCCACGCCGGACGCAGATGCGGGCGATGTGGCAAGCGGAAGCGCATTGGGAAGGCAATGTGCGGTGCCATTTTCAGCAGCACTTCACGTTCAGCCAGCGCTTCGCCCACCAGACGGAATTCGTAATGTTCCAGGTAGCGCAGGCCACCGTGGATTAATTTAGAGCTGTTGGAGGAGGTTGCACAGGCCAAATCCCGCGCCTCCAGCATCAGCACTGACAGTCCGCGTCCTGCAGCGTCCACTGCAATGCCGGCTCCGTTAATGCCGCCGCCGATCACGATCAGGTCTTTGGTTTCCACGTCATCTCCTCCGATGTTCGGAATAGTTCTAAAATGTTCGTTTTCGAGCGTAATAATAATCGGAAACCAACATTGATGCCAGCGCTTAACTCAATAAAAACATTTTTGCGTGATATAGCTAACATTCCTGCAGGAAAAAAAATCCATAGCCATAACTTTTGTCAGGTTATCGCGACGGATTCTCAGGTTAAACTAGGCGCTAATTGTGACGACCTTATGAGAGACACCATGGAAAACTTCGAATGTATTTCGGTTCAGCAGGCTAACGAGCACCTGGCACAAGGCGCGCAGCTGGTGGACATTCGCGACCCACAAAGCTATGCCATGGGCCACGCGACAGGCTCGTTACATCTGTCGAACGACAATCTGGCGGACTTTATCGCGCAGGCGAATCATGAGCTGCCGGTGCTGGTGATGTGCTATCACGGCAACAGCAGCAAAGGTGCAGCACAGTTCCTGTTAGGGCAGGGATTCAATGCCGCGTATAGCATCGATGGCGGTTTTGACGCCTGGCGCGCCGTGTTCCCCTCGCAGGTAGATACTGGCAGCGTCTGAGACGATCACACAAAGGAAGGAGAACCCGCACGATGCGCATCACACAGTTCAACAACCCACGTATGGCGCAGGCGTTTGTGGATTACATGGCAACGCGCGGCGTCACGCTGCGAATTGAGCGCGAAAGCCACTATGTCATTATGCTGGATGATGAAGGCAGACTGGAGATGGTTGAAAACGAACTTGCCCAGTTCGTACGCGACCCTAATCATCCGCGCTATCAGGCCGCCAGCTGGCACACAGGCAGTACCGAAAGTGGCTTGCGCTATGAACGCAGCAACATCTGGGCGAATATTCGTGAACGCGCAGGCCCGCTCACCATGACGATCATGATCGCCTGCGTGGCGGTGTTCATCATGATGCAGATTGTCGGTGATGATGTGGCGCTGGATTGGCTGGCGTGGCCTGCTGACTCCTCACAGTATTTCCAGGTGTGGCGCTGGTTTAGCCATGCGTTGTTGCACTTCTCACTGCTGCACATCCTGTTCAATCTGATGTGGTGGTGGTATCTCGGTGGCGCAGTGGAAAAGCGTATTGGCAGCGGTAAGCTGTTTGTGATTATGCTCATTTCCGCGCTGTTGAGCGGCTGGATGCAGGCCAAATTCAGCGGTGTGCTGTTCGGCGGACTATCGGGCGTGGTGTATGCGCTGATGGGTTATTGCTGGCTGCGTGGCGAGCGCGATCCCGAAAGTGGCATTTATCTGGAGCGTGGTCTGATGGGCTTCGCTATTGTATGGCTGATTATTGGCTGGTACGGCGCTTTTGGGCTGTCGATTGCTAACGCTGCACATGTCACCGGCTTGCTGGTCGGCCTGGCCATGGCGTTTGTCGATACGCGCAATGTGGCTCGTCGGTAGCAGGTATAAAAAGAAAACGGCTCTGAGCCGAGGAGAGAGATGTGAAGCAGACGCAACGTCATGACGCCATTATCGATTTGGTGCGACGCCAGGGATATGTCAGTACGGAAGAGCTGGTGGATCACTTTGAGGTGAGCCCGCAAACCATTCGGCGTGACCTGAACGATCTGGCCGATCAGAATAAAATCCAGCGCCATCACGGCGGCGCGGCGCTGCCTTCCAGCTCTGAAAACACCGCATGGCAGGACCGCAAAATGATGTGGTCAGCGGAAAAAGCGCGCATCGCCGAGCGTGTGGCGAGCCAGATCCCGGATGGTGCCACGTTGTTTATCGATATCGGCACCACGCCTGAAGCGGTGGCGCATGCGTTGCTGAATCACAACAATCTGCGCGTGGTGACCAACAACCTCAATGTGGCGATTTTGCTGATGGCGAAGCCGGATTTCCGCGTCATCATCGCTGGCGGCGAAGTGCGTACGCGGGATGGCGGCATCATGGGTGAAGCGACGCTGGATTTCATCTCCCAGTTTCGCCTCGATTACGGCATTCTCGGCATCAGCGGCATCGATATGGATGGCTCACTGCTGGAGTTCGATTACCACGAAGTCCGCACCAAACGCGCGATAATCGAAAACTCACGCTGCGTGATGTTGGTGGTGGACCATTCGAAATTTGGCCGTAATGCGATGGTGAACCTGGGGAATATGAGCCTGATTGACTACATGTATACCGATCAGACGCCGCCTGCCAGCGTGCTGAAGGTGATTGAGCAACACGAAGTCCATCTCGAACTCTGCTAATCCATCCTGTCGGGGCGGTTGCTATGCCGCCCGCAGAATGGCATCAGGTTGCGCGCCACGCGTAAATCCACTTTTTTTCCCTCCATCCGCATTTCCCTGTCGCTTTTTTCTTCGCCCCCGGCTTTACTTATCTTTTCTGGTTATGCGCTCGCCCGTCTTTACCGTTAACGGACTCGAAGGGATTGATATGTCGCAGCAAAAATTTAATAAAACACGTTTCGACGCCGCACTTACCCGCCAATGGCAGCACCTTGGACTCACCTCCGCCCAGCAAATGACACCGCATCAGTGGTGGCAGGCATTAAGCCGTGTGCTGACCGAGATGCTCGCCACGCAGCCGCCCGCCACACCGCGCGCAGGCCAACGCCATGTGAACTATCTGTCGATGGAGTTTCTTATCGGCCGCCTGACCGGCAACAACTTGCTGAATCTGGGTTGGTACGAGGAGGTGAAGGAAGCGCTGGCCGCGCATCAGGTAGAACTCAGTGAGTTGCTGGAGGAAGAGGTGGATCCGGCGCTTGGCAACGGTGGATTGGGGCGCCTGGCCGCGTGTTACATGGACTCGATGGCCACTGTCGGGCAGGCCGCGATGGGACATGGCCTTAATTATCAGTACGGTTTGTTCCGCCAGACCTTTGACGATGGCCAGCAAAAAGAGGCGCCAGACGACTGGCAGCGCAACAGTTATCCGTGGTTTCGCCATAACGCCGCACAGGATGTGCAGGTTGGCATCGGCGGCAAAGTGAATAAAAACAGCGATGGCTCGCTACAGTGGCGACCTAAATTTCAGCTTAAAGGTGAAGCCTGGGATTTGCCGGTGGTCGGCTACCGTAATGGTGTGACGCTGCCGTTACGTTTGTGGCAAGCCAGCAGCGTGCATCCGTTCGATCTCACCCTGTTCAATGATGGCAAGTTCCTGCAGGCCGAACAGCCCGGCATTGATGCTGACAAACTCACCAAGGTGCTGTATCCCAACGATAATCACGCAGAAGGTAAACGCCTGCGCCTGATGCAGCAATATTTCCAGTGCGCGTGTGCGGTGGGCGATATTCTGCGCCGCCACCATCTTGCCGGGCGCTCGATCCACACCTTGCCCGATTTTGAAGTCATCCAGCTCAACGACACGCATCCCACTATCGCCATCCCGGAGATGCTGCGTATCCTGCTGGATGAGCATCAGTTGAGTTGGGATGAAGCCTGGCACATCACCAGCCGCGTTTTCGCCTATACCAATCACACCTTGATGCCGGAAGCGCTGGAGCGTTGGGATGAGTCGCTGGTGCGCGATCTGCTGCCGCGCCATATGCTGATCATCCGCGAAATTAACCAGCGTCTGAAAAAAATCGTTAAGAAGCAGTGGCCAGGCGATAGCGCGACATGGCAAAAGCTGGCGGTGGTGGCTGATGGACAGGTGCGTATGGCGAACCTGTGTGTGGTGAGCTGTTTCGCCGTGAATGGCGTGGCTGCGCTGCACTCTGAGCTGGTGGTGAAGGATCTGTTCCCGGAATACCACCTTCTGTGGCCAAACAAATTCCATAATGTGACCAATGGCATCACGCCGCGCCGCTGGTTGAAGCAGTGCAATCCGCTGCTGTCGAACCTGATTGATGAAACGTTGCAGGTGGAGTGGGCCAACGATCTGGATGCGCTGGAGTGGCTGGCGCCCTATGCGCGTAAAAAAGCTTTCCGTCAGCAGTTCCGCACCATCAAGCAGCAGAACAAGCTGCGCCTGACCGTATACATCAAACGCGTGACCGGCATTGATGTGAATCCTGATGCGCTGTTCGATGTGCAGATTAAGCGGCTACACGAGTACAAACGTCAGCACCTCAGCCTGCTGCATATGCTGCACTGCTATCGTCAGCTGCGGGACAATCCTGATAACCCCGACTTTGTGCCGCGCGTATTCCTGTTCGGTGCCAAGGCCGCGCCGGGCTACTACCTTGCCAAGAACATCATCTACGCCATTAACAAAGTGGCCGAGGTGATCAATAACGACCCGAAAGTCGGCGATCGGTTAAAAGTCGTGTTTATCCCTGACTATCGCATTACCGCCGCCGAGTTGATGATTCCGGCAGCCGATCTCTCGGAGCAAATCTCGACTGCCGGTTATGAAGCGTCCGGCACCGGGAATATGAAGCTGGCGCTGAACGGCGCGCTGACCATTGGCACGCTGGATGGTGCGAACGTCGAAATCGCCGAAGCGGTGGGCGAGAAGAACATCTTTATCTTCGGCAATACCGTGGATGAGGTTAAGGCGCTCAAAGCCAACGGTTACAGCCCGAAAAAACTGCGCAAGCAAAATAAGTATCTGGATGGATTGTTGAAAGATCTGGAGAAGGGCAAGTTCAGCGAAGGTGATAAGCAGGCATTCGATATGCTGCTCACCAGCCTGACCAAAGGTGGCGATCCCTGGCTGGTGCTGGCCGATTTCGAGGCGTATCTCGACGCGCAGCAACAGGTTGAAGCCTTGTGGAAGAACCCGGAAGCCTGGACTAAAGCGGCGATTCTCAACACCGCGCGCACCGGGCGATTCAGTTCCGATCGTTCGATTCGCGATTACCAGCAACGCATCTGGCAGGCCGCGCGCTGATTTCCAGCTCGCTATTGATGGCCGCTCGACATGGTTTCGATAAGGTTTTCGTCGGATACGTATTGATACGCACTGCACCCAAGGAGACGTGATGACGTTCAGCAAACTGGATCAGGCCGCGCAGGAAGCGGGTATTGCGGTAGATTTTACCAATGCGAACGGTGAGCGGGTGCGCATTAGCGACGACACCAAACGTGCACTGCTGGCGGTGATGAATACGCCGGAAGGTAAAACGCCACCACTGCCACCGGTGCTGGTTTTCACTCCGCGCCGTCCGCGTCAGTGTTGCCCGCAGGGCAAAGGCGAGTTTAGCTGGCAGTTTGAGACCGAACGGGGCAAAACTTACAGCGGCACGCTACAGGCGGGGGAAGCCTTCGCGTTGCCGCCGCGTCTGGCGCAGGGTTATCACCGTTTGACCTTGCGGCAAGGACGTCAGCAGTGGCACTCGCGCATCATTATCGCGCCGCGTCGTTGCTATTTATCTGAACCGCTGGCACAGGGAGACAAACGCTGGGGCGCGCTGGTACAGCTTTATACGCTGCGATCTGATCGCAATTGGGGGATCGGTGATTTTGGCGATCTTGCGCAAATGCTGGAGCAGATCGCCGCTCACGGAGGCGATTTTGTTGGCCTCAACCCGCTACACGCGCTTTATCCTGCGCAGCCTGAACACGCCAGCCCTTATAGCCCCACCTCGCGTCGCTGGCTGAATATGCTGTATATCGACGTTAATCAGGTGGCGGCATTCGCTCAAAGCGCTGAAGCACAGCGCTGGTGGAAACTCGCCAAAACGCGCAAGGCTGTGCAAGCCGCGCGCGCCACTGACTATGTCGATTATCGAGCGGTGGCTGAGTTGAAAATCACCGCGCTACGCCTGTCCTGGCAGCATTATCAGCCTGAGCAGGAATTCCTGCAATTTGTCGCCGAGGGCGGCGATCATCTGCGCTATCAGGCGGCGTTTGACGGCATTCTGGCAGAACGCAGCGCTCAGCAGGAGAAGGAGTGGGGTTGGGCGTCATGGCCGGAAACCTGGGGCAATGCCCATCAGCCAGAAGTTCAGCAGTGGTGTGCTGCACATGAGGACGAGATTCAATTCTGGTGTTGGTTGCAGTGGCTGGCGCAGCAGCAATTTGCCGCCTGCTGGCAGCGTAGCCAGCAGCTCGGCATGACGGTGGGATTGTACCGGGATTTGGCGGTCGGTGTGGCGCAGCACAGCGCAGAAACCTGGCAGGACCCGCAGTTGTATAAGCTGGGGGCTTCGGTGGGGGCACCGCCGGATCGCCTGGGACCATTGGGGCAAAACTGGGCGTTGCCGCCGCTTGATCCGCACGAGATGCGCGCGCGCGGCTATCAGCCTTTTATCGATTTATTGCGCGCCAATATGCGTGATTGCGGCGCGTTGCGTATCGATCACGTGATGGCGTTATTGCGGCTGTGGTGGATTCCGTATGGTGAGACAGCGGACAAAGGTGCCTATGTGTCATATCCGGTGGACGATTTGATGGCGATTCTGGCGCTGGAAAGTCAGCGCCATCGCTGCATGGTGATCGGCGAGGATTTGGGCATTGTGCCGCCGATCATCGTTCGCATGATGCGCAGCCACGGCATTTTCTCGTGGAAAGTGCTGTTCTTCGAACAGGAGCGCGATGGCCGCTACCGCCAGCCTGCGGCTTATCCTCGACAGTCGATTGCCAGTGCCAGTACTCATGATTTGCCCACGTTGAGCGGATTCTGGCAGGCGGAAGATTTGGCATTGGGTGAAAAGCTCGGCATGTATCACGATAGCGTGCTGCACTCCCTGCAACAACAGCGCACGGCACAAAAGCAGGCTTTGCTGGACGCCTTACAGCAGGCGGGGGCCATGCCAGCTCGCAGTCGTCAACCTGCGTTGAAGCAACCGCTGACGCCGACGATCAATGTGGCGATGCACCGTTACCTGGCCCGCACGGAGAGCGCATTACTGGGATTGCAGCCGGAAGATTGGCTCGGCATGACAATGCCGGTCAACGTGCCTGGCACAGTGGATGAGTATCCCAACTGGCGGCGCAAGTTATGTGTCACGCTGGAAGAGATGTTTGCCGACAAAGCCGTGAAGCAAGTTCTGACAGCGGTGAATGACGGACGCAAAGCGAGGTAGAAATCTGCGGCAGCGCGGGTGCGCTGCCGCAAGAAAATCAATAGTAAGAGTGCTCGCCGCGCTGGTGTTCAGTGAGGTCACGCACACCTTTCAGCTCAGGGAAGGCCGCCAGCAACTCTTTCTCGATGCCATCTTTCAGCGTGACGTCGATCATTGAACAGCCGTTACAGCCGCCGCCAAACTGCAGAATCGCGTAACCGTCATCGGTGATTTCCATCAGGGATACACGACCACCGTGACCCGCCAGCTGTGGGTTGATCTGCGCTTGCAGCAGATACTCCACGCGCTCAACCATTGGCGCATCATCAGACACTTTACGCATCTTGGCGTTTGGCGCTTTCAGCGTCAGCTGGGAACCGAGGTTATCGGTGACAAAATCGATCTCAGCATCTTCCAGATAAGGCGCGCTCAGCTCATCAACATAGGCTGACAGCTTTTCGAACTTCATTTCAGTATCAGTGGCTTCTACTGCATCGGGTGGGCAGTAAGAAACACCGCATTCCGCGGTTGGCGTACCCGGATTAATGACGAATACGCGAATTTGTGTGCCATCTTCTTGTTTTGACAGCAATTTTGAGAAGTGCTCTTGCGCAGCATCAGTAATAACGATCATGGCGATTGCTCAATAGTTGACTAAATTACTTGGTTATAATACGCCCAACGCCGACGCTCTACAAGGTACGGCACAGGCAGCCAATATGCACGCTGGCCGCGCCTTGGGCCAGCAAAATGCGGCTGATTTCTGCCACCGTGCTTCCGGTGGTAACCACATCGTCGATGAGCAGGATATGGCGTCCGCGCACTGGCATTTCAAGGGAAAAGGCCCCGCGCAGATTCTTTTTCCGCGCCGAAGCGCGCAACGCATGCTGGACCAAGCCCCGCCGTCTGCGGCGCACCCCCGCACGATATTCACAACCTAGCCAGTGTGCCAGCGGTTTTGCCAGCAGCTCAGCCTGATTATAGCCACGCTGCCAGGCACGACGCCGATGTAACGGCACACTCAACACCAAATCGATGCGCGGCGTAAGGTTATCGCGGCGACTATTTAACAATTTTAACAAAAGGAGTCGTGCCAGCATCACTCTAAGTGCGGTTGCCCGAGAAAATTTCAGCTGGATGACCCAATCACTCAGCGGCGGCAGGTAATCACTCACGCAAGTCAGGCTGTGCCACGGCGGTGGACGACGCAGACAGCGGCCGCACAATCGGGTGCCGCTGGCCGGCAGTGCACAGCAGGGGCAGATCGCGGGCAGCGCCGGGATTTGTTGCACACAGCGGCTGCATAGCCCGTGTCTGGCAATCTGTAATGGCAGGCGGCATAGCCAACACAGGGCAGGGATTGATAGCATAGCGGCCTCTTTTCACTTTTCGGGAGTGTAACCGATGAGTTCGCTTTACTGGCACACCACAGGCACAGGCGATCGCGATCTTGTGCTGCTGCACGGCTGGGGATTGAATGCCGAAGTGTGGCAGAACATTGTTCCACGACTCAGCCCGCATTTTCGTCTGCACCTTGTGGATCTGCCTGGCTTTGGCCGCAGCCATGGATTTGGTGCACTGACCTTAGCCGACATGGCTCAACAGCTGCTTCCACAACTTCCTGAGCGTGCAGTGTTGCTCGGTTGGTCGCTGGGGGGACTGGTTGCCAGCCAGATTGCACTGACGCAGCCTGAACGTGTCACCGCGCTGATTAGCGTGGCGTCGTCGCCCTGTTTTACCGCGCACGAGGATTGGCCGGGCATCAAGCCTGAGACGCTGGAGAGCTTCCAGCAGCAGTTGAGCAATGATTTCCAGCGCACCGTAGAACGTTTTCTTGCCTTGCAAACTATGGGCACGGAAAACGCGCGCCAGGATGCACGTCAGCTCAAAGAGGTGGTGCTGTCGCAGCCGATGCCTTCGGTCGCGGTGCTGGAGGGCGGGCTGGAGATATTAAGCAATGTGGATCTGCGCGCGCAGCTGCCGCAGCTGGTAATGCCTTTATTGCGTTTGTATGGGGCGCTGGATGGATTAGTACCACGTCGCATTGCAAAGCAGTTGGATGAAGCGTTACCGCGCTCACCTTCAATTGTGATGGAAAAAGCGGCGCATGCGCCATTTGTTTCGCATCCTGACACATTTTGCCAGCATATTACCGAATTCATCCAAGCGGTTACCCGTTAAATCTATTGTGGCAGTGGAAATTCCTTCATCAGCGGTAATACTTTTGACGTGAGCTGAGCTGCTTCGCGGTGTGTTCTATTGCTATCTCGCCTGTTGTGCTTCGCGGCCGCTGACATCTCAATAATGCAAAAAATGGATGAGGGTATTGTTATGAAGATGATGAAATGGGCTGTGGCTTCTCTGGTGATGAGTGCGGTGTCGTTTTCAGCGTTCGCCGCAAAGGAAGTGACTAAAGAAGAAGTGCAGAAAATGAATCTGGAGAAAATCGGCACGGTGACCACCACGGCGGAGACCACTTCACCGATGGATGCGAAGCGCGAACTCTCCAAAGCGGCCGATGAGAAAGGCGGCAAATACTTTCTGGTGATTGCGGGCCGCGAACATGGCAAGTTCAGCGCCACGGCGGATGTTTACAAATAATCAGCCACGCAACCACATAAATTGCCACGCAGCCAGCGTCATTGGCTGGCTGCCATCGATTTTCTCGCCACTGATCACATCCTGATAATGTCGCGCCTGCGGCAGATGCGTGGTCACTTCCCGGCTGCTGAGATTAAACACGCACAATAAGCCCTCTTCACTGCCTGACGGATGTCGCCGCAACATCAGCAGGGTATTTTCACTCTCCAGCAGCGTCATCGCATTATCCGGATGGAACGCGCTCTGGCGGGTGCGCAGCTGGATCAATGCGCTGAGTCGTTCATACACCTGCTGACGCAATGGGTCATCGCCGCTGATCCACTGTTCCATTTCACGCAAACTGTATTTCTGGCGATTGATGGCGCGGTTGTGTCCTGCCGCGCGCACGCCTTCATTGTCGTTGCGCGATCCCAGAATGCTTTGGATATAGATCGCCGGCACGCCCGGAAAGGCGAGCAGAATGGCGTGTGCCAGCAGGAATCGGCGCAGACGCGTGTCATCGTCATCATTCTGCTGGTTGAGAGCATCGAAATAGGTGACGTTAATTTCGTAAGGGCTGGTGGTGCCATCGGGATTGTTTTTATAAGACACCAGCGCCCCTTCCAGCGCCAAATCTCGCACCAGTGCTACGATCTCCACTTCAGACAAAATACCGCGCGCAGGATTGAGGCCAATGCCATCGTGCGAGGCAAGGAAGTTGAAGAACGTGGTGGTGCCGTTACCGGTGCCCAGCGTGCTGGCCCATTGACGCAGCGCGCGTGCGGATCCTGAATGAATGGCATGGAGCACCAGCGGCGGCAGTGAAAACTGATACACCATCTGCGCTTCATCGTGCCCGTTACCAAAATAGCTGATGTTGTCTTTATGCGGCACATTAGTTTCGGTGACGATCACTGTGCCCGGTGCCACTTCGTTGGAAATGGCGCGCAACAGCTTCACCAGCTGGTGGGTTTTCGGCAGGTGAATGCAATTTGTACCCGGCGTCTTCCACATATACCCCACCGCATCGAGACGAACATAATCGGCGCCCTTGTTCAGGTAATCCAGCAATACGCCCACCATGCGAATCAGCACGTCAGGATTGGCAAAGTTAAGGTCGATTTGGTCGGCGCTAAAGGTGGTCCAGATAAAGCGCGTTTCACCATCAGCCATCTCAAACGGCGTCAGTAATGGCGAGGTACGAGGGCGCGTCACGGCGCTGAGATCGGTGGCCGGTGGCATGCTGATAAAGAAGTCATCCCAGCCAGGATCCTGCGCCAAAAAGTGGCGGAACCATTGGCTGTGCGCCGACATATGATTACAGACAAAATCGAACATCAACCGGGTTTCACTGTGCAGCGCCGCAATATGCTGCCACTCGCCACAGAGAGGATTCACCTGGTGATAATCAATCACGGAGAAGCCATCGTCGGAAGAATAGGGAAAGAACGGCAGCAAATGCACCAGGTTGAAAGTGGATTGCAGATGCTGCTGATAGAAGTGCGAGAAGCTGGCGAGCGTGGGCTGATCGGGTTCACGGAACTGATCGGCGTAGCTGATCAGCACCACATCCTTCTCGTCCCAGTGGGCTTTGCGCGGCAGTTTAGCGGTATCGTGCGCTGCACGAATGTGGGAAAGCAGACGCTCACGTGCGGCGACGGGGAAGCGGCCTTCGTAAATCTCATCAAGTAGGGCGTTGATTATGTCCATCAGATCGTTGGGCCACGCGGAAGGTCATTTTTTCACACGGATTTTTTCAGCGTAGACGGATGAGGGGATTTATCAACTTGATATGTGCGGAAGCAGAGCTGATTCCGCACAAAGGGTAGTGCTCATATCTGATACTGGGCAGGTGATAAAATCAATTCAGGTTACATTTCAGCACTATAAATTATATCAATTATTTTTTATTGATAAGTCTAATTATTTTTGAATGGTTTATGAATAATGATTTTTTGGATAAGCCTTGATGCCAAAGAAGTCTTTACGCGGATAATCAAACAGGGTTTGTAGTGCGATATTTTGCAACCGCTTTTAAGTGATACCGTAATGGTAGTTAGAATGCCCGCATCACATAATTTTCTTTTCAGTTTGAAGGCTAACTGAGAAAGATTGTTCTGAGTGATGGATTCAAACCTCCTTGGCCACGTCTGTCTTATTAATGTTTCAACTGTGCTTTTTGTTTTTTTATTTTTCATTAAGTTTGAATAAAGAGTGTATTCCATTTTTGTTAATTTAATGTTCCTTCGATTGACGTAAAGTGCATTAACGTAATCATCAATGATTATGATCATCATTCTTCCTTGTATGTGTTCGCATTGGTTTTAATCAACCATAATGGAAGTGTTATAATAGGCAACTACTTTTTGTGGATTTTAATAAGCTGCTTGCAAAATAACAATCATGGATTTGGTTTTAAGTTTTATTACTTTCATTGGTTAATTATTAATTTAAATGACTGGGCCATCACCCCTGTGATATTTAAATTTATCTTTCCAGGATCGTTATTATTTCTTTGTTATTAATGATTGATACAAGTATAGGGTGGTTGCCATTTTTACTCATTCAATTGAATATGATTGAGTTTTGATTGTTATGGGGGGATAAACCATCCAGACCTTGTAATATTGAAAACATATAGCACAACACTTTTTTCATTAAGGAGATGTATATGAATGGATATGGTGATGGTACCAACTGGAGCTCTGAACGCGGCAATGGTACTGGGTATAGTGGCAGCCAAGGCAATGCGGGTAACGGGGCAGGGAGTTCTTCTAATGGGAAGGCTTATGGTGGTGGATTGTCTGTTAATCCGAAAATAGGCGAGAAACAGGCCAAAAAACCAGGTATCAATCCTGCTGAATTTGTAGGTTATACATTAGGTATTAACGGCGAGCTAATAGGCATAACAAAACACAACTTGGGAGATGCATACGGTGTAAATTTAGGTTATCCAGAAGAGTCGACACTTTCCCCCGGGCAGCAAAATAATTCAGCTCCTGGAGGTAGTGTACCTTATAATTTAGATATATCTGATGCTCGCGTTACTGCGTTGAAGAAAATTATTCAAAAAAATGCTCGTTTAGCAAACTCCACTCAGTCTGGTACTAGCATTACCGCTGCGAGGTAAGCGACATTAAAAGCCAGGTTAGAATTGTCAATTATCATGGAGGCAAGGAAATTACAGCCATCATATTCTGATTTGCAGGATGGTATAAGACTGGTAACAGATTTTTATAAAAATTTATCAGAGCGGATTAGTGCAAGGGTATCGTTTCATGCGCAGTACTTCACTGAAGAAATAAAAGGTAAGAAATTAAGAAGTGTCAACGATGCAATAAAATCTTTTGAACAATACAAAGTTTTGAACGGATCTAAGTTTAACAGCGCAGAACGTAAAAAATTGGGGGATGCTGTTAGAAAAATTGATTATGTAACGTTTGCTCGAGATTTGAATCGATTTAGTAGAGGGTTAGGGTTCTATGGTGCAATTTCCGACTTTATAGATGTCATTAAGGAGATTGCATTGGCTACTCAGACTAATAACTGGAGAAATGTTATCGTCAAACTTGAGAAGTTAGTAGCAGGAAAATTGGCGGCCGCATTAACTGCATTCGCTTTCAGTATTATACTCGGCGCTGGAGTAGGCATTGTCGGATACGCAATCATAATGGCACTCGTTGGTTCTTTAGTTAACGATTCATTGATCAATAATTTGAATTCTAAAATGGGTTTTAAATAGAGGTTTAAGCCGGGGGATTCCCGGCTTTACTTAACTTCATAATGAAAAATAGAATGCTTAGAGGAATGGCTAATGTAAAGTAAATCAAAAAATAGATAGCTTTTATTCCTTGCATTCCCGTGTCATTTTCAAAAAAACCAGTGGTCCAAAAGGTTTTAGATGTGAATTTCAATGCAAAACTTTCGATAGTGAATTTTGCAGAGGGAAATAGAATCCCACAAACTGCAAGAAAGATTAATCTGGAGTTTTGGCTGATATCTATAGCTGCATCACGCATAATTATTGTAGTGATGACAAATAATAGCATTCCTAACGCAGCATTTTTTATATAGTATGACTTTGTCATTTTAAGTCCTTTTGTTATTACCATTCATCCTTTGAGTGGTCTATATTTCACTATTAGAAGTAAACTTACTGTGCTGTAAATCATATTTTTCTAATTTATATTCTCTCAAGAATTACATGTTTAACCATTCAATTCTTTTGTGATTATTTGGCCTTGCAATTTATCTGGCACAACAATTCCCGATTCTTTCCTAAAACAGCCAAAAAGATCCTTAGGCTGAGGAGTTTCTTTACTATATCTGGTAATAGATTAGCGTTAGCTTTTCTTATTATTAGAGCAAAGAATCCAGAGTGGAAAGGCTCTGATGCTTAATAGGACAGCATCAGAGCACATGGCTACAAAGTGATAAATTCAGGTGCTATTTGGTAAGGCAATTAGCGCTTCTTACCGAACGCGGCGGCCAGTGCATCACCCATCGCGCTATTGCCAGCTGGCGAATTAGCCGGCTTGCCGCGTGCTTTGTTATTGGCCGCGGGACGTGCATTCTCTTTGCCGCTGCTGCGATTATTGCCGCCGCGCGCATTGCTCTCGCCGGGCTGCTCGTCAAGTCGCATGGTGAGGGCGATGCGCTTACGCTGCATATCCACTTCCATCACCTTCACTTTGACGATATCGCCCGCTTTCACCACCTGATGGGGATCTTCGACGAACTTGTCTGACAGTGAAGAGATGTGCACCAGACCATCCTGATGCACGCCGATATCCACGAAAGCACCAAAGTTGGTGACGTTGGTGACCGCGCCTTCCAGAATCATGCCCGGCAGCAGGTCGTTCAGCGTTTCCACGCCTTCGGCAAACTGCGCGGTTTTGAACTCCGGACGCGGATCGCGCCCCGGTTTTTCCAGCTCTTTCATGATGTCGGTGACGGTTGGCAGACCAAAACGCTCGTCGGTGAAGTCGCGCGCGTTGAGATCCCGCAACCCACCCGGATTGCCCATCAGCTCGCTCAGCGCCTGTTCAGTCGCGGCCAGAATACGTTCGACCAGCGGGTAAGCTTCCGGGTGCACGGTGGAGGCATCCAACGGGTTATCGCCGTGATTGATGCGCAGGAAGCCGGCGCACTGCTCGTAAGCTTTTGGCCCAAGACGGCTGACTTTCAGCAACTGCTGGCGATTCTGGAAGCGGCCGTTCTCATCACGCCAGGTGACAATGTTCTGCGCCATCATGCGGGTTAAGCCTGCCACGCGCGTCAGCAAGGCGACTGAAGCGGTATTCAGATCCACGCCGACGGCGTTTACGCAGTCTTCCACCACCGCATCCAGCTTCTTCGCCAGTTGGCTTTGGCTCACATCATGCTGATACTGGCCGACACCGATGGATTTCGGATCGATTTTCACCAGCTCGGCCAGCGGATCCTGCAAGCGACGCGCTATGGAGACGGCGCCGCGAATGGAAACATCCAGATCCGGGAATTCCAGCGCGGCCAGTTCCGATGCGGAGTAGACCGATGCACCAGCCTCACTGACAATCACTTTCTGCGCGTTGATCTGCGAGAACTGCTTCTGCACGTCGAGGAAGAAACGCTCGGTTTCACGTGAAGCGGTACCGTTACCAATCGCCACCAACTCCACCTGGTGTTGGATGCACAGTGCTGCCACAACCGATGCGGCTTTCGCCACCTGCCCGGTGTGCGGATAGATGGTGTCATGTGCCACCAGTTTGCCGGTGGCATCCACCACGGCGACTTTCACGCCGGTACGCAGGCCCGGATCGAGGCCCATGGTGGCGCGCATGCCTGCCGGAGCCGCCATCAACAAATCGTGCAGGTTGCGGGCGAATACGTTAATCGCTTCATCTTCTGCGCGTTCGCGAATGGTGCCCATCAGTTCGGTTTCGAGATGCAGCAGCACTTTGATGCGCCAGGTCCAGCTCACCACCGCTTTACGCCAGCTGTCTGCCGGAGCATTGTTCAGACGCAGTTGCAGGTGATCGGCGATCAGCGTTTCACCGTGGCTTTCGCGCGGCGCTTCTTCGAATTGTGGATCGGCGTTCAGAGAGAGTTGCAGCACGCCTTCATTGCGACCACGGAACATCGCTAGCGCACGGTGAGAAGGAACGGTACTGAGAGGTTCGTGGTGATCGAAGTAGTCGCGGAATTTCGCGCCTTCTTCCTCTTTACCTTCCACCACACGCGCTACCAGATGCGCGTTTTTCCACAGATAATCACGCACTTTTGCCAGCAGCGTGGCGTCTTCGGCAAAACGTTCCATCAGGATATAACGTGCGCCATCCAGCGCTGCGCGCACATCGGCGACGCCTTTATCCGCATCCACATAGCTTGCAGCCAATGACTCGGGTTCCTGAGAAGGATCGCTCCATAGCGTTTCAGCCAGTGGCTTCAGGCCCGCTTCGATGGCGATCTGCCCACGCGTGCGACGTTTCTGCTTATAAGGCAGATACAGATCTTCCAGTTCAGTTTTGTTCAGCGTGCCATTGATGGCCGTGGCGAGTTCTGGGGTGAGTTTGCCCTGCTCGTCGATGGATTTCAGAATTGACTGGCGGCGATCTTCCAGCTCACGCAGATAGCCAAGGCGGCTCTCCAGCTGACGCAACTGGGTATCATCCAGCCCACCGGTCACTTCCTTACGATAACGTGCGATAAACGGCACGGTGTTCCCTTCATCCAGCAAGCTTACAGCGGCGTCAACCTGGTCGGCGCGAGCCTTCAGCTCACTTGCGATAATCTGGCTCAGTGAATCTTTCATCATCATTAACAATGCTTACACAGGGTTGGAAAACAGGGGACAGTTATACGGATTGGGGCGGCAAATTGCCAGCCGGGGACAGGTGAATCCGTCTTTTTCTGAATGCAGCGCGAACATCGCTGTGCACACCTTGCTGAGAGCAAAGCAGTCGCTTATTGTTGGCCTCTTTGCAGTAACGATACCTTGTTATCACGAGTAGACGTCATGAAAACCCAACTGATTACCCGCGAAGGCTATAACAAATTACGTGCCGAACACGACCATTTGTGGAACGAGAAGCGTCCGGAAATCACAAAAATTGTCTCCTGGGCGGCTAGCCTTGGTGATCGTTCAGAAAACGCCGATTACACCTACAACAAGCGCCTGTTGCGGCAGATAGACCGCCGTGTGCGCTATCTGCGCAAATGCCTCGCCGATCTGAAAATTGTCGATTATGCGCCGCAACAGGAAGGAAGGGTGTTCTTTGGTGCCTGGGTTGAGGTGGAAAATGAACAGGGTGATGCAAAGCGATTCCGCATTGTGGGGCCGGATGAAATCTATGGCGATGCGGTTAAGGATTACATCTCCATTGATTCACCGATGGCCCGTGCGCTGATCAAGAAAGAGGTGGATGACGAAGTCGTGGTGAATACGCCGGAAGGACAGAAAGTCTGGTTTGTTAACTGCATCGAGTATGTGAAGAACCCAGAGTAAAAAAGAGGCGGAGAATAATGGCTTGGGTAAAAAAGCCTTGGGTGCAACTTATTCTCCGGTGGCGAAATGGGCTGGCGTAAAAGGGGAAGCGCCGCAGCATTGCCGCGCCTGAAAGATTTGGATTATTTGCCTGGCGTGGTCGCGGTGGTGGTCGATGTGCTGCTGGTGCCTTTGTCACCGCCGCCCATGGTTGCCAGTGCCACCCCTAACAGTGCACCCACGGCACCCACACCAATCGCGTCTGAATTGCCTTTGGCGGTAGTGGAGGCCTCGGCTCCCGCCGCTTCACCCGCGCTGGTGGCCGCATGAGCCTGAGAAAGGCTGACCAGCACCAGTACACTCAGCAAGACCGCAGATTTTTTCATTTTTCTCTCTCCAAAGATGCGCAATATCAGCAGGAACCCTTGCAGTTTCTGAGATCGTTGTGTGGGAAGAAAGTGCTGATTAGTGTCTGATTAATCAGACTTTATTTAACACTGGCCTTATCTGGCGCGAGATGCGTATTGTTCCGAGAGCAGATGAGCACTGAAAACGAAAAGAGCCAGATATTATGCTGCGAATGATCGCCCATCGAACGATTCTGGCCTGCCGACTTAAGCCAAATGGCCCCAAATGCTGTGATAACGAGCGGTATTCGGCCCGGTGATCCATTTTCGAAAAGAAAACCGCGTAAATTTTCGGATTAGCGCTAAGCGGATGGAAAGCCCCGATAAAAAGCGCGAGACAACGCGCATTTCAGGGCTTAAATTAAATATAAGCTGCTGTTTAATATGCTTTGTAACAATTTCGGCTAGAATATAAACCATTAATAACTGTCACATGCAGGCATCTTTTTTACACAATATTGACTCAGGCAATGGCGCCTTTGGGAGTTGAACAATGCAAGAGAACTACAAAATTCTGGTCGTCGATGATGATATGCGTTTGCGCGCACTGCTCGAACGTTATCTCACCGAGCAGGGCTTTCAGGTGCGCAGTGTCGCCAATGCCGAGCAGATGGATCGTCTGCTAACTCGTGAATCATTCCATTTAATGGTGCTGGATCTGATGTTACCAGGCGAAGATGGCTTGTCCATTTGCCGCCGTTTGCGCAGCCAGAGCAACCCGATGCCGATCATTATGGTGACGGCAAAAGGCGAAGAAGTGGATCGTATCGTTGGGCTGGAAATCGGCGCTGATGATTACATTCCGAAGCCGTTTAACCCACGTGAACTGCTGGCCCGTATTCGTGCCGTGCTGCGCCGTCAGGCCAATGAATTGCCAGGTGCGCCTTCACAGGAAGAAGCGGTTATCGCCTTCGGTAAGTTCAAACTGAACCTCGGTACGCGTGAAATGTTCCGTGAAGATGAGCCAATGCCGCTGACCAGCGGTGAGTTTGCAGTGCTGAAAGCACTGGTGAGCCATCCGCGCGAACCGTTATCACGCGATAAGCTGATGAACCTGGCGCGTGGTCGTGAATACAGTGCAATGGAACGTTCTATCGACGTGCAGATTTCCCGTCTGCGCCGCATGGTAGAAGAAGATCCGGCGCATCCACGCTACATCCAGACCGTTTGGGGTCTTGGCTACGTCTTCGTTCCGGACGGCAGTAAAGCATGAGGCGATTGCGCTTCTCTCCTCGCAGTTCGTTTGCCCGCACCCTGTTATTGATCGTTACCTTGCTGTTCGTCAGCCTGGTAACGACCTATCTGGTGGTGTTGAATTTCGCCATTCTTCCAAGTTTGCAGCAGTTCAATAAAGTCCTCGCTTACGAAGTGCGTATGTTGATGACCGATCGACTGCAGCTGGAAGATGGCACGCAACTGGAAGTGCCACCTGCCTTCCGGCGTGAAATTTATCGTGAACTGGGTATTTCGTTGTACACCAACGCAGCGGCAGAAGAGAGTGGCCTGCGCTGGGCACAGCATTACGAATTCCTTAGCGAGCAGATGGCGCAACAGCTGGGTGGCCCGACCGATGTCCGTGTCGAGGTTAACAAGAATTCCCCCGTGGTCTGGCTGAAAACCTGGTTGTCGCCAGACATCTGGGTGCGTGTGCCGTTGACTGAAATCCATCAGGGCGATTTCTCGCCACTGTTCCGCTACACCCTGGCGATTATGTTGCTGGCGATCGGCGGTGCCTGGCTGTTTATCCGCATTCAGAACCGACCCCTGGTCGACCTGGAGCATGCAGCGCTTCAGGTCGGTAAAGGCATCATTCCTCCTCCGCTGCGTGAGTATGGCGCATCGGAAGTGCGTTCCGTAACGCGAGCCTTTAACCAGATGGCGGCGGGCGTCAAACAGCTTGCCGATGACCGTACGCTGCTGATGGCGGGTGTCAGTCATGATTTGCGCACCCCTTTAACACGCATTCGTCTCGCCACCGAGATGATGAGTGAACAGGATGGCTATCTGGCCGAGTCGATCAATAAAGATATCGAAGAGTGCAACGCCATCATCGAGCAGTTCATCGACTATCTGCGCACCGGGCAGGAGATGCAGACCGAGCGCGCCGATCTCAACAGTGTGTTGGGTGAAGTGGTGGCGGCGGAAAGCGGCTATGAGCGTGAGATTGAGAATGCGGTGATGCCGGAAGAGTTGATGCTGGATATCAATCCGCTGTCGATTAAGCGTGCCGTGGCGAATCTGGTGGTGAATGCCGCGCGTTATGGCAACGGCTGGATCAAAGTCAGCAGCGGCCAGGAACTGAATCGCGCCTGGTTCCAGGTGGAAGATGATGGTCCGGGTATTAAGCCCGATCAGCTTCAGCATCTGTTCCAGCCTTTTGTACGTGGCGATAGCGCACGCAGCACCAGTGGCACCGGCTTAGGGTTGGCGATTGTGCAGCGTATTATCGACGCGCATGAAGGCTCGCTGGAGATAGGTGAGAGCGAGCATGGCGGATTGCGCATTCGCGCGTGGTTGCCGATACCGGAGAATAACGGTACGGCGTTAGTCAGCACGCATCACAGTTAACGCTTCGCTCAGATAAATGTGGAGCGATGACTGTTTCGCCTGCAGGCATCCGCGACTGGCTGCGTAGCCCTCAGCACCACAGTTGAAAAATCACGCCGCTTAAGACTGAGTATCAATGAGCCGCCATTTGGCGGCTCATTCACTTCACAACTGCGGGCCAGCCTGAACCAGCGCTTTTCCGGCATCGTTATCGGTATACTTCTCAAAGTTGGTGACAAAACGCTGCGCCAGACCCTGCGCGGCCTCATGCCACGCGGCTTCATCCGGCCAGCTGCGACGTGGATCCAGAATCGCATCATCGACTTTTTCCAGGGACGCAGGCATCTGCAGGTTAAATACCGGTAGTGTTTCCATCGCTACGTCGTCCAGCTCACCCGCCAGAATCGCATTGATGATGGCGCGGGTATCTTTCAGTGAAATACGTTTACCGCTGCCGTTCCAGCCGGTGTTAACCAGGTACGCTTTAGCTCCCGCTGCTTCCATGCGCTTCACCAGCACATCGGAATATTGCGTTGGATGCAGCGTCAGGAAGGCCGCGCCGAAGCAAGCTGAGAACGTCGGGGTGGGCTGAGTGACACCGCGCTCGGTACCGGCCAGCTTGGCGGTAAAGCCCGACAGGAAGTGGTACTGGGTCTGTTCTGGCGTTAAGCGCGAAACCGGCGGCAGTACACCAAAGGCATCAGCGGTCAGGAAAATCACGCGCTGCGCATGGCCCGCTTTGGATACCGGCTGCACGATGTTTTCAATGTGCTCAATGGGATAGGAAACTCGCGTGTTCTCCGTTTTGCTGGCATCGGCATAATCAACGCTGCCATCCGCCCGCACCACGACGTTCTCCAGCAGCGCATCGCGGCGGATGGCGCGATAGATTTCCGGCTCGGCTTTCTCCGACAGATTGATGGTTTTGGCGTAGCAGCCACCTTCGAAGTTGAAGACACCATCATCGTCCCAACCGTGTTCGTCATCGCCAATCAGCTGGCGATCGGGATCGGTGGACAGTGTAGTTTTACCGGTGCCAGACAGGCCGAAAAACACCGCTACGTCACCCGCTTTACCCACGTTCGCCGAGCAGTGCATTGACGCGATGCCTTTCAGCGGCAGCAGGTAGTTCATGATGGCGAACAGGCCTTTCTTCATCTCGCCGCCGTACCAGGTGCCGCCAATCAGCTGCATGCGTTCGGTGAGGTTAAAGGCGACAAAGTTCTCAGAGTGTAAACCCTGAGCCTGCCAGTCCGGGTTGGTGCATTGCGCGGCGTTCATCACCACAAAATCCGGCTTAAAGGAGGCCAGCTCGGCTTCATCAGGGCGGATAAACATGTTTTTGACGAAATGCGCCTGCCAGGCGACTTCCATCACAAAACGCACACTCAGGCGGGTGTCGGGATTCGCACCGCAGAAAGCGTCGATGACAAACAGACGTTTGCCAGAGAGTTGTGCGGTGCAGCGATCTTTCAGCGCCTGCCAGGTTTCCTGCGACAACGGCTGGTTGTCATTTTTACCGTTGCCGACATCATTCCACCACAAGGTGTCACGCGTGGTGTCATCGCGCACGATGTACTTATCTTTTGGCGAACGTCCGGTAAAGATGCCGGTATCCACGGCAATGGTGCCGCTTTGCGTCTGGGTGCCGCGCGCATAACCTTCCAGTTCCGGGCGAGTTTCTTCCTGAAACAGCGTATCAAAGTCAGGGTTGTACACCACTTCTGTGGTGCCGCTAATGCCCAAAGCGGCAAGGTCTTGCGATGTCAGGCCGTGAACGCGCATGTGGCTGCTCCTTAGATCGATGCTTCATAGCATTTTTATGAGGGGTCTGCGTCCTGTCGTGCATGGCCGGACAGGGCAGATCGCGCGCAGTGTACACGTCTGAGCAGGGCGTAAAAGTGAAGAGAGTTAAAAATGCGAGCTGGAACGTGACAAGCAGTGAATTCTGCCAGTTAAGAAACTAAAGTCAGTGTAAGTTAGTTAAATTACGCGAAAGTTGATGGGTTAATTCCTGACAGAAATGCGGGCGGCGATGCCGCCCGTAGGGGAATTAGTGCAATTGATCGCTGTTATTTGTAGGTGCGTTGCGAATCGCAGCAATGTCTACGGCATCGTAAACATAATGCGAACCGCAATAGTCGCAGTGCATATCGATCTTTCCATCCTCTTTGAGGATTTCATCCACTTCTTCAACCGGCAGCGTATTCAGTACTTCGCCACAGCGTTCGCGTGAACAGGTGCATTTGAAACTGACTGGGGTCGGATCAAACACCGTGGCCTCTTCCTGATGATACAGGCGCCACAGCACATCCGTCGCGGGCAGCTCAATTAGCTCTTCGCTCTTCACGGTTTCGGTCAGAGTGGCCAGATGATTAAAATCATCCTGGCTCGGCTCTTGTGCAGGAAGTACCTGCAACAGAATACCGGCAGCGCCTTTATCGCTGGTACGAATAAACAGGCGAGTTGGCAACTGCTCAGAACGCATGAAGTAATCCTCCAGGCAGCCAGCCAGCGTATCGGCTTCCAGACCGACGACACCCTGATAACGCTCGCCTTTTTCCGGAGAAATGGTGATGACCAGATAACCGTTACCCACCATCTCTTTTAGGCTGCTACCCGGTGCAATATCGGCATCTTCCTTCACGCGTGCAACGCCACGTAATTCCTGCTTGTTGTTGCCATTGATCACCGCCAATGTCAGTGGACCATCGCCCTGTAACTGAACGGTGATGTCGCCATCGAATTTCAGCGTTGCGGTCAACAAGCTGGTCGCGACCAGCAATTCACCCAGCAGGTTTTTCACCGGTTCGGCGTAGTCGTGGTTTTTGACAATCTCACGCCAGGTTTCGGATACGTTGACCAGCTCGCCGCGCACGGCGACATTTTCGAACAGGTAACGGTGCAGTTGATCTTGAACAGACATAGTGTTTCTCTCGTTGGGGCGACGGTTATTCATCGCCCGACAATTTAAATTTCATCAGATCGCGGCGCTCTTTTTTATCCGGGCGGCGATCGGGGTGCGGCATGGTCAGGGCATTCATTTTGCGCGCCAGTGCCGTTTTTTCACGCTTCTCAATGCTGGCGGCGGTCTCCGCATACATCCCTTGCGCTTCAGTGGCTGGGCGGCGTTGATCGCCAATGGCGGTAATCACCACCGTTCGTTCATCGTTGCCCTGGCGCAGCGTTAGCTCAGCCTGTAGTTCCACAATTTTACTCGGTTTGCTGCGCTGGCCGTTGTAATGCACTTTACCGCCATCGATCATTTCGCGAGCCAGCGCGCGCGTTTTATAAAAACGTGCAGCCCACAGCCATTTATCGAGGCGGACACCTTCGCTGGTTTTTTCTTTCATTGCGGCTCCTGCTTTAACGCAGCGTTTCACACAACTGGCGATAGTCTCGCACTGCAGCATGACGCTGGAAAGATTGATCGGGCCGACCGGAATCCGGATTGCTGACGCCTAAACACCAGCGAATGCCCCAGCGTGCCGCCGCATCGAGGATCGCTTCGCTGTCATCAATAAACAGCGTGCGCTCGCTATCGAATGCAGTTTGCTGCTGAACGGCCTGCCAGAGACGTGGATCCTCTTTCGGATACCCAAAGGTATGGGTAGAAAGTAATAAATCAAGGTGGGGAGCCAAACCGGTTTGCTCCAGCTTTACCTCGAGGTTGTACGGATGCGCATTGGTCAGCAAAATGGTGCGTTTACCCGCAGCACGTAGTGCCTGGAGTAGCGGCAACGTATCCTCGCGCATGGCGGCACGGTGACGTTTTTCCCATGTCATGGCGCGGATATCTAAGGCCAGTTCTTGCGACCAGTAATCAAGACAATACCAGTTTAGCGTATGCACCACGGCTTGATACTTTTGCTGAATCAGCTGATGTGCCTCGGCCAGCGTGATATCACGCTCGCGGCTCAGGGTTTCAGGAACGTGTTCCAACCAGAAATGGCGGTCGAAGGCGAGATCGAGCAGCGTGCCATCCATATCCAGCAGCACGGTGTCAATCCCGGACCAGTTTAGCGTCATCGTCATACTCTCCCGCCCTAAAAAATAGGGCGACAGGGTAGCACAGAAGGGAAGGGCTCAGAACAGGGAGCGCACGCTCTGCATAGTACTCAGATTGTGGTTGAAGCACTTGTCGTAATACTGCTGAATTTCCACCATGCGCAGGCGATTACGATGCACACGTCGCAGGGCCAGTAGCCCATTGATGACGCCGCAGAGGATCAGCACCAACATCAATAATGCGGTACCGAGGTATCGCCATTGCGCCATCGCATCCGGTTCATTGTGCAACGCAATGTGGCGTGTGCCGTTAGCGTCAGTGGTGATGCTGGTAATGATGCCGTTGGCAGCAAACGGCGTGTGCAACAGCATGCCGGACATGCGTTGTAATTCGCGCCATTGCGATGGTGCATCAAGATCAAACAGCGACACGGAAGGCTGTGGCTGATTCACCATCTGACGACCCTCATCACTCACTATCAGGAAGCCGCCCGGTGGTGGGCTATTCAGATTTTCTGCCGCACGACGGGTTTCACGCGAGAAGAAGGTCGAGGTCGCGGTATTCACCAGGTTCTCCAGCGCTTCCGCACTGACCGGGCGTAACAGCACGTTCATGCCGTTAAGCTTGCCGGAATCTGCGCGGTGGATCAGTGAATCCCAATCCTTAGCATTGCCCAGATTCACCAGGGCATTTTTCAGCCGGACGCAATCCTGCTGCTGGCTGCACAGATCCTGTGTTTTCAGCACTAAATCAGAGAAATCATCCAGCAGAATCATGCCCGATTTCTGTATCGCGGAGGCGAGCTGTGGATTGAGTTTCGGATCGGTGTTGGTTTCCGGATGCAGCTGACGTGTGGTGGTATCAAGCAGAGCGGCAGCTTTATCGATGATATCCGACTGCGGCTGCGGCAGAGGTGCTGCGTTATTCCAGTAAATAGCTGAGCAATCGAACGGCATATACGCATAGCTGCGATTGCTTTGATAGTTGCCCGGTACGGAACACATGCCGGTTCCGCTCACCTTCAGGTTGTCACCGATGTGCAGCGGCAGGGCGTTGAGTTTATCCACGCTATTCACTTCAATGCTTTCGGTGCCTTTTACCCATGCGAGGCTGAGCTTGATTGGCATACTGAGCGGAATCCAGGTAAACAGCATCACCAGCACCACCAGCGAACCACATGCCAGCACCAGATTTTTGCGCCAGCGCTGAACTGGGAAGTTGCGAACTTCATCGTGCAGGGAGAGGAAACGCCCCTGTCGCACCACTTGCCGATTCAGATAGATGTCGACATCCGTCACCTGGCCCAAATCGTGCGCCACATAGGGTTGCCAGTGGGCGGGATAAATTAAATCGATAATGCCCAGCGAGATATTGCTCTGCTCCTGATTGGATTCACCAAACAGGCCCCAGCGTTTCGGTGCTCCGCGCAAGCAGTGCACATCGCGCAGCCCTTTTTCACCCGGGAAGCGGTAAAGGAACCACAAGCTAACCGCAATCATTGCGCAGGCTGACAGGGCAATCCACAGCATCAGGCTTCCGGGCAGCACCAGGCTGAGGAAGAACAGCAGGAAGGCAAAGCAGATAACAATGGCCTCGCGCGTGCCATCCGGCCGCGATAGACGGTACTCTTCCGGCGACTCTTTACGCACTTGCAGCAACTCGACATTTTCGCTCTCCTCTTTACGAATAGAGGCGTTGGTCGACATTGAGCGCACCAGCGGCGGCAAGGCGGGTTGTTCTACGGCATAGTTTACTAACGAGTGACCGTTGAGTGAGATCACCAGCGGCAGCGTTTGAGTGCGGATCAGCTCAACATAATTCTCTTCCGCAATGTACTGCTCCCACAGCGGTGGCAGATGCACTTCCACTTCATCGAGGTAGTAGCGCCATTGATGCGCATCATCCGTTGAGAGACCATAGCGAGTGATGGAACGTGTGACAGGATAAACATTGCTGCTCTGCGCCGTGAGCGTCAGGGATTCGGTTTCACGCGACTTCTTTGAGGAGCGGGCAGTACTCTGTTTTTGCTGTTTCGCCAGGGACGCAATGTACGCTTCAATAGCATGACGTTCTTCATCAGTGAGTTTGCGGCAGGGGGGGCTTATAAACGGCAGCGGTTTCGCCAACGGCGGACGATGCCGCATAGCGTACCAATAACCTATTCCTGCTATCAGAGAGCAGGCCAGCATGACAGCCAGAATGATGATAAAAGTGCTCATGCTTTGCTCAATCCAGCCAAAAAACTGCCTTCACGTTTACGATGTGCTCCCGATGGAACCATTATTACCAGTCAATTTTGGCGAGCATAAGTCATTCTTACAAGAAAAAACTCAGATAAAATAACGCGCAAAATCATTGAATTATAATTTATTAGATTATTCCTTAATGGGATGTTAACCACAGGACACTCAATTAAATATCGGTATTTTCTGAATTTAACAAAACCCCATTGACTTATTGTGAAAATTTAAGTGTATAGATAACAATAAGTTGTTAGCAGGCGTAAGCAAATGTGTGTCACGATGCTTTCCCTGCGCTGCGTGTCGCACATTGCTGCGGGCTTCGGTATGCTGGCGTCATCGCGATTCACAAGGCTGTGCTAAGTTTGAGGCTGATATGAAAACTCCAATGAAAAAACCTGACATCCTCAACGTGGAAGCGGTGGCCCGCTCCCGCTTGTTTACTATTGAAGCGGTTGATCTCGCTTTCAGTAACGGTGCACGCCGTGTCTATGAGCGTATGAAACCTTCCAACCGGGAAGCGGTGATGATTGTGCCGATTCTGGGTGATGATGTGATCCTGATTCAGGAATATGCCGTAGGGTTGGAAAGCTATGAGTTGGGTTTTCCTAAGGGGTTAATTGACCCAGGCGAAAGCGTGTTTGAAGCCGCAGACCGTGAGTTAAAAGAAGAAGCCGGCTTTGGTGCCCGGGAATTAGCAACGCTGGGCAAACTCACCATGGCACCGTCCTACTTCTCCAGCAAAATGAACATTGTGGTGGCTGAGGGGTTGTATGAAGAGAAGCTGGAAGGGGATGAACCTGAACCGCTGATTGTGCACCGCTGGCCGCTCAATAACCTGCTGGCGTTGCTGGACGAGCCAGATTTCCGCGAAGCCCGGAATGTCAGTGCGCTGTTCCTGGTGCGTGAGTGGCTGGTGAAGCAGGGTCGATTGACCTACTGAATACGACAAGTGCGCAATAAAAAAGCCGGCGAATACGCCGGCTTTTTTTATCAGAACAGTTCGTGGCTTTGGCCGTTGTCCATGAGTGTGGTGCCCACATCATGCACTGAATACTCCGTTGGCTGAGTGCCATTGATGAAGTACTCCTGACGGGTATTGCCGCCACCGTTGGCCAGCTTGCCCGTACCGCGATCGATCGTCACAGTGACAACGCCATCTGGCGGTGTCAGCGGCTGTACCGGCACGCCATCCAGCGCAGATTTCATGTACTCATCCCAGGCAGGCTGAGCACTCTTCGCGCCGCCTTCATAGCCAGAAATCTGGTCAGGAATCGCGCCTGACATGGTCGAGCGGCCCAGCGCGCGTGAATCATCGAAACCAATCCACACTGAGGTCACGACACCAGGGCCGTAACCAGAGAACCACGCATCTTTCGAGCTGTTGGTGGTACCGGTTTTTCCGCCGATATCGTTACGCTTCAGGTCACGACCCGCACGCCAGCCTGTCCCCATCCAGCCTGGCTCACCGAACACGTTGGAGTTCAGTGCGCTTTTGATCAGGAACGACAGCGGTGTATTAATCACATGCGGTGCGTATTGCTGGTCACCTGCGGGTTGCGGCTGAGCAGGCACTTGCTCCAGCTCCGGCTGTGGCACCGCCTGATTCTGCGATTGATCGGAGGTCGCGACGTTTTCCACGCTCTCTTCGCTCAACGCCAGCGATTTTTTGGTATCACCGTAGATCACCGGCAGATTGCACTGCGGGCAGGCAATCTTCGGTTTCTCTTCAAACACCACGCCGCCTTGTTCATTCTCAATTTTGGTAATGAAGTAAGGATCGACAAGGAAGCCGCCGTTAGCCATCACGGCATAACCGCGCACCACCTGCATTGGGGTAAACGAAGCCGCACCCAGTGCCAGCGATTCGGTATGGATGATGTTCTGTGCCGGGAAGCCGAAGCGCTGCAGATACTCTGCGGCGTAATCCACACCCATCGCACGCATCGCACGTACCATCACCACGTTTTTCGACTCACCCAGGCCCTGACGCAAGCGGATAGGCCCCGCATAGGTCGGCGGTGAGTTTTTGGGGCGCCAGTCGGCTCCGGCACCCGCATCCCAACGTGAAATAGGCACATCATTCAGAATGGAAGCCAGCGTCAGTCCACGGTCCATCGCGGCGGTATACAAGAACGGTTTAATGTTTGAACCGACCTGACGCAGTGCCTGTGTCGCACGGTTGAACATACTCTGGTTGAAGTCGAAACCACCGACCAGCGCGCGTACCGCACCGTCTTCTGGATTGAGCGAGACGAGGGCCGAGTTGACCAGCGGCACCTGACCTAACCACCAGTCGTTATCGACTTTACGCACCCAAATCTGCTGGCCTGCCTGCAGTACCTGCGTCACGCTGCGGGGCGTCGGGCCTTGTAGCGTGTCGGATTTGTAAGGACGCGCCCAGCGAACGCCCGCCATACTCAGAGAGACGCTGCTGCCGTCTTTCATCATCGCGGTGGCTTCATCGGCCGTGGCAGTGGTCACCACGGCGGCATTCAGTGGACCGTAGGTCGGCAGATCTTTCAGCGCGTTTTGAATGCGGCTCTTATCCCAGCTTGCTTCGCCCACTTTCCACAGCACGTTGGTCGGGCCGCGATAACCATGACGCATGTCATACGCCATCACGTTATTGCGAACAGCTTGTTGTGCGGCCTCCTGCAGATGACGCGTGACGGTGGTATACACTTTGTAGCCATCATCGTAAGCGGCATCACCATAGCGTTTCACCATCTCCTGACGCACCATTTCGCTCAGATAAGGTGCGGAGAAGGCAATTTCGGGACCATGATAGGTTGCGACCAGCGGCGTGTTGCGCGCGGCATCATATTGCTGCTGCGTGATGTAATTCTGGTCAAGCATACGCGCCAGTACCACATTACGACGCGCCAGCGCGCGCGCATGAGAGTAAAGCGGGTTAAAGGTTGACGGTGCTTTCGGCAGACCGGCAATCATCGCCATCTCACTCAACGAAAGCTGATCAACCGGCTTACCGAAATAGACCTGTGCAGCCGCTCCGACACCATAGGCGCGGTAACCCAGATAAATTTTGTTGAGGTAGAGCTCGAGGATTTCATCCTTGCTCAGCAGTTGTTCAATGCGAATCGCCAGGAACGCTTCCTTGATCTTACGCATCAGCGTGCGTTCAGGGCTAAGGAAGAAGTTACGTGCCAGCTGCTGGGTGATGGTACTGGCACCCTGTGAAGCATGGCCGGACACCAGCGCCACGCTGGCAGCACGGAAAATGCCCACCGGGTCGACACCATGGTGCTCATAGAAACGGCTGTCTTCAGTTGCAATGAACGCTTTGATCAGCTCAGGCGGCATCTGTTGCAAGGTGAGCGGCACGCGGCGCTTCTCACCGTACTGGGCGATCAGTTCGCCATCCGCGCTGTAAACCTGCATTGGGGTTTGCAAACGCACGTCTTTCAGCGTGTTCACATCAGGCAGCTGCGGCTCTATGTATTTGTACAAACCATAAACCGTGCCTGCTCCCAGCAGAATGCAACACACTGTAAGAATCAATAAATACTTTACGAACTTCACCTGAGAATTCCCATCTGTTGTCGTTTGGGCAGTTTATAAACAATCGCGCGGTAGTATAAAGGCAAGCCTGACGCTTTGATATACCCGTCATACTTCGAGCGGCAGCTACGTCGGCTGCGCGAGCTCACCTTAGACGCTGACTTCGGTAAGCGCCTGAGTAATAGCTCGTTTTTCGCCTTGCCGCCACTCGAAAGATTGAGGGTCTCTCTTTTTTTACCTTAAAAGATAAGGAGATCGCGCATATGGCTTTTCAGCGCTGGCAAATTGGATTGGACATCCAAAACGGGCAACTCTGCGCCCTGGGCATTGAACGCCGACGTCATGGCTGGCAGTTACGCCATTGGTGGCAGCAACCGCTGCCGCACGATACGTTACGCAACGGCGTGTTGCAAACTACCCCACTGTTACAGGAGATGTTGACGCGCTGGCAGCGCCATCTGCCGAAACGCTATTCACTGCGAGTTGGCTTGCCCCCGCAACTGGTGTTGCAGCGAACATTGCCGCTGCCAGAAACCTCGCTCAGTGAGCCGGCAATGAGCCGTTATGTGGCATCCTCGGCACCACGCTTGTTTCCGGTTGAACCCGCCACGCTGTCGATTGACTACCGCTCGGCACGCAATGCAACGCAGCTGTGCATTACGGCGGCTCGGCGTGAAGTGATTGCGCAGTGGCTGGCGCCGTTAAAGGAGGCTGGCCTGCGACCCGATGTCTTTGAACTGAGCAGCCTGGCGTTGACCCAAATCGCCATGCGCATGCCGCTGCATCGTGACCAACTTTTAATCCATCCGCTTAGCGATCACTGGCTATGGACGTTAGCCGGTGAGCCGGGCACATCAGGCGCGGCCACAGAGCCTCTAACGCTGGCGAAACTACGTGAAACCTTCCCTCAGGCATCGTCCATCTTTTGCACCTCGGCCTTCAGCTTGACTGAATCCAGCGTGACGCACTGCCGACCGCTTTCATTACTGCACTATCGACAACCGCCACTGCCCGCGCAGGAAGGTGAGTTTGCCATCGCGCTCGGTCTGGCGCTGCGCCCGGAGGATGCATGATGCTGGCCGTCAATTTATTACCCTGGCGTATGCAGCAGCAGCAGCGTCGCCGCCAGCAAAGTTTTACTCTGCTGGGATGTGTCCTGCTGGCGACTGTAATGATGGTGCTGTCGTTATGGTGGCGCGGAAGTCAGACACAGGGCCAGATGCACAGGACGTTGGCGGATATCAGCCAACAGCATGAATCGTTGCAACGCCAGTTGACGCGACAGCAACTGCTGCTGCAGCAACGCGATGAGCTATTAGAGGCGCAGCGGATACGGCAGCGTAAAAAAGATGAGCATCAGCGCTGGCAACAGTTCTGGCAGCGCTTGCCCATGCTGATGCTGGACACGCTTTGGCTCAAACGCGTGGAACGGCGCCAAAGTATCCTGCTATTCGAAGGACAGGCGCACAGCATGATGGCGATTCAGGATTTTCGTCATCAACTGATGGGGCAGCCGCTGTTTGCGACGGTTAAACCGGCTAGCGTGCAGCGGCAAACCGCTGGGCATTATCGATTTGTCTTGCGCGCGCGGATGCAGGAGAACGCCGGTGAATGATGCATTACAGCGCTGGCTGGCATTAGCCCTGATGTGGCGGATTTCCTGCCTGTTAGGCATGTCTCTGCTGCTGATGCTTATGGCGTGGTGGATTTTACTTCGCCCGCAGCAACAGGTTCATGCTGCCCAATTACGCCAGCAGGCGGTGTTGTCACAACAGGTGATGCAGCGTCAGCAGCTATTGGCTGCACGACCTGCCATCAACGTGCTGGAACAGGAAATCGCACGGTTACAGCAACCCATGAGTGGCGTCACTGAGCAAGTTACGCTTGAAGCCTTGATCACCGCGCGCGGCGATCAACTGGAAAGCTGGCTACCGGATAATCAGCCGCAGCAGTTACAGCTGCGACTCGGCTGGACGCAATTTGTTCCGCTGTTTTCTGAGCTGTCATTGACTCGCCTGCCTGTACCGCAGCGCTTTGAACTCAAAGAAGAGCAGGGAGCGCTGAACACACAGCTGTGGCTGGAGGATGGAGATGCGCCATAGTGCATGGCTGTTAGTGCTGTGGAGCGGCTTTACGCTGGCACGCGATCCCTTTCAGCCGCTGGCCGAGGTGCAATGTCGGATGCAGGTAGCTGAACCTGATGGCTGGCGGTTGCAGGGCATTATCGGTACTCCCACGCGCTATGTTGCCTGGCTACGCTCACCAGAAGGAAAAAATCATCGGCTTGGCCCTTCGGCTCGGTTACCGCGCTCAAGCTGGCAGGTGGCAGCATTAACCGCGAATAGCATGACCTTGCATGTCGCGCAAAGCTGCCCACCGCAGCAAATCACCTGGTCTATAAAAGGAGGATATTATGAAATGGATAACACTACTGCTGTGCCTGAGTTTGAGCCTACCCCTGCAGGCAAATGAAGAACGCTTAAGCCTGGTGTTTGATGATGCCCCCGTTGAACGTATTTTGCAGGCGCTGGCAGATTATCAACAAACCAACCTGCTGATTGCACCTGGCGTTGAAGGGCGCTTATCACTGCGCCTGGAAAATGTAGGATGGGAACGCGCACTGGCGCTCGTGACCCGGCTGGCAAAACTCACCGTAGTGCAGGAAGAGGGCGTGCTGCTGGTTTATCCCGAAAGCTGGCAACAGATGCAGACACAACAGGCGAAAACAGAGCATGAGGAGCGGCAACAGCAACTTCCTCTCGAACAGCAGTCCGTTACGCTGCATTACGCCAATGCCAGCGATGTCTATCGTAGTCTGCAAGCGGAGCGTTCACTCCTCACTTCACGCGGCAGTGTCACGGTCGATAGCCGCACCAACAGCCTGTTATTGCGTGACACCGCCGCCGCGTTGCGTGACGCCTCGCGCTGGTTGCGCGCGCTGGATATGCCACTCGAACAGGTCGAGTTGTCTGCCCACATCATCACTATCAATGAAGAACATCTGCGTGAGCTGGGGGTGAACTGGCAAACCGCACCTGCCCAAAGTGTGACGGCAGCCTTGCATCATCCACAGCTGGCGATCCCATTGGCGGTGAATAATCCTGCTTTGCGTGCGGGCGTTACGCTGGGGCAGGTCAGTGGCGGATTGCTAAATCTGGAACTCAGCGCGCTCGAGCAGGAGAACCAAATTGAAATCATCGCCAGCCCGCGACTTTTTACTTCTCATCAGCAAACCGCTTCCATCAAGCAGGGAACCGAAATTCCTTACGAGGTGAAGTCGGGCAGCAGTGGTGCAACGGCGATTGAATTTAAAGAGGCAGTGTTAGGGATGGAAGTGACGCCCATGGTGCTGGGGAATGGGCGAATTCAGCTAAAACTGCGCTTAAGCCAGAACATGCCGGGGCGTAGCCTGAACGTGGGCGAAAGCAACGTGCTGAGTATTGATAAGCAGGAAATTGAAACGCAGGTGACGCTGCGTGATGGCGAAACGTTGGCGCTGGGCGGGATTTTTCAACAACAGCGCATGCAGACCGAACAGCGGGTACCTTGGTTGGGTGAACTGCCCCTATTGGGAACGCTGTTCCGTCAGCAAACCAAAGAACATAAAAAGAAGGAGTTGGTGATCTTCATTACCCCCAGACTGGTCAGGGAAGCAGCGCTTACAGCCGGATAAAGCGGAAAATTCACTCTGATTTGCCATCTGCGTTGACGCAGGGCAGGAATTAGCTTACAAGGTTTAGCGATTTTTAAAACGGTGTAGCGGAACGCGGCAGGATAACCTTCCGATGGGCGTCAGTCACAAGCGATACTGGCGTCAGAATATATTTTCCTTAAATAAATTGAGTTAAAGCGCGGTGGTGAAAGCGTTCATTTCTAAGCTTATTTCTGTAAGTTTCAGGGATGAAAAGACACAGCCAACGCGCATGCTGCTTGAAGTGTGAAGGAAAACAGGAGGGGCGTTACCGTCTCGCGAACCACAGACCGGTCCTGTTACAAGGTCGCCGGGGGCAATTTATTCGGTTGCCAAACGGCCATGAGTGTTGAGATAATTTTCCGTCTGACTCTTGTTAATGCTCATGAGGTCTCAGTTCCTGTCCCGCCAGCACTATGCTGAACGCGGGGTATCATCAACGAATTCTTAGTAATACCGATAAAATGGCAGAGAAACGCAATATCTTTCTGGTTGGGCCGATGGGTGCCGGCAAAAGCACTATTGGTCGTCAGTTAGCTCAGCAACTCAATATGGAATTTTTCGATTCCGATCAGGAAATTGAGCGACGTACCGGAGCGGATGTAGGCTGGGTATTTGATGTGGAAGGCGAAGACGGTTTCCGCGATCGCGAAGAGAAGATCATTAATGAACTCACCGAGAAACAAGGCATTGTCCTGGCGACCGGTGGTGGTTCTGTCAAATCCCGTGAAACCCGCAATCGTCTCTCCGCCCGCGGCGTGGTCGTTTATCTTGAAACGACTATCGAGAAGCAACTTGCTCGTACACAGCGTGATAAAAAACGTCCGTTGTTGCAGGTTGAAGAGCCACCGCGCGAAGTACTGGAAGCTTTAGCTGGCGAACGTAATCCACTTTATGAAGAGATCGCTGACGTCACTATTCGCACTGACGATCAAAGTGCAAAAGTTGTCGCCAATCAGATCATCAACATGCTGGAAAAAAATTAATCCAGCGCCCTGACGGCTCAGCAATAGGTATCGGTCATCATGGAGAAGATCACTGTCTCACTCGGGGATCGTAGTTACCCCATCACCATCGCTGCCGGACTGTTTAACGATCCGGCTTCTTTTTGGCCGCTAAAAGCAGGCGATAACGCCATGCTGGTGACCAATGAGACGCTTGCCCCGATCTACCTCGACAAGCTGTCAGCACTGCTTTCGCAGGCGGGCGTGAAGGTGGATCAGGTGATTTTACCTGATGGTGAAAAGTACAAGACGCTCGCTGTGATGGACGATGTCTTCACCGCGCTGCTGCAGAAACCGCATGGACGTGATACCACGTTAATTGCGCTCGGCGGCGGTGTGATTGGTGATCTCACTGGGTTTGCTGCTGCGAGCTATCAACGCGGTGTGCGCTTTATCCAGGTACCGACAACGCTGCTGTCTCAGGTCGACTCTTCGGTCGGCGGTAAAACAGCCGTCAACCATCCGCTGGGCAAAAACATGATTGGTGCCTTCTACCAGCCAGCCTCAGTGGTGGTCGATACCGATTGCCTGGCTACGCTGCCGGCGCGCGAATTAGCGTCTGGTCTGGCGGAAGTGATCAAATACGGCATTATCCTCGATGGCGAGTTCTTCCAGTGGCTGGAGCAGAATCTTGATGCGCTGCTGGCACTGGATCAGCAAGCCCTGGCCTACTGCATCCGTCGCTGCTGTGAACTCAAAGCTGAAGTGGTCGCCGCCGATGAACGTGAAAACGGTCAACGCGCGCTGCTCAATCTGGGCCATACTTTTGGTCATGCGATTGAAGCACACATGGGCTATGGCAACTGGTTGCATGGCGAAGCGATTGCGGCAGGCATGGTGATGGCTGCGCGTACCGCTGAACGTCTGGGACAGTTCTCTGCAGCGGATACCGATCGCATTATCGCGCTATTTCTGCGTGCCGGTTTACCGGTGCACGGCCCGGAAAGCATGCAAGCAGAAGCGTATCTTCCGCACATGATGCGCGATAAGAAAGTGCTGGCGGGTGAAATGCGTTTGGTGCTGCCTCTCGCAATTGGCCGCTCTGAAGTGCGCGCAGGTGTGGCACATGATATGGTGCTGGCTGCGATTAACGATTGTATAAAATACTGAAGATATCCGGAATAAGTTGAGCTGCAGCAAGGTGAGCATTGCATGCATTCCAGGCGCTGATGTGAGTGAGCGTCTGGATAATAAAGTGCAACCAACGCCGTTTCAGCTTGAGTATGACGGGTAGAGTGGTGATGCGGTGCGTGGGAAGCGTGCTGTTTTACGGAGGAGGCTAGATGGATGAGTTCAAACCGGAAGACGAGTTAAAACCTGATGCCAGTGACCGCCGTCCTACGCGGCCACGCAAAACGTCTTCTGCGCCGAAAGTGAAGGTACCTGTTTCTCGTCAGCATATGATGATGGGGATCGGCATCCTGGTTCTGCTGTTGGTAGTACTGGGCATCGGTTCGGCATTGACCGGTCCAGATGAAAAGAAACCAGCGACCACGGCTAATAATGGCAATGCGGCGCCGACGGCAACCGGCGGTGAAAAGAACATCGACCTTTCCGGCTCGACGTCCATGAGCGGCCAGCAAAACGCCACGCCTTCAGCGGAAGGAAACGCACCACAGACGTCAGCTGCATCATCCTCGCCAGCAAGCAGCGATTCCAACTCGATTTCTATGCCAGCGGTGTCTTCTACACCGACGCAGGCTGCGCCTGTCGATACGCCAACCAATCAGCAACGTGTGACGCTGCCGGGCGATCTCAATAGTGCGTTGAGCAACCAGCAAGGTCAGGTTGATAACGCCGCACAGGGTGCGCAAGGCATTAGTTCACTGCCCACTGCGCCTGCTACGGTGAGCGGTAACGGTAAAGCGATAACGCCTCCGGCGATGCGCTCTGAGACATCTGCGCGTACCAATAGCAACGTTTCACGTGAAACGCACAGCAACACCGCGCATAAAGCGCCGGCCACGTCGAAACCGGTAGCCGGAGCAAAAGAGAATAAAACACATACCACCGCCGCTCACAATGCACCTGTGAGTGCCAGCAGCGGTGCCAGTAAGTCACTGCCAACCGGTGGCAGCTACACGCTGCAGTTGAGCGGTGCGTCGAAAGAAGAGAGCCTGAATGCCTGGGCGAAGAAACAAAATCTGAGCGGTTATCATGTGTATAAAACCACGCGTAACGGTCAGCCCTGGTATGTGTTGGTCAGCGGTGCTTACGCTACGCCAGCCGATGCCAAGCGCGCAGTGGCATCATTGCCTGCTGAAGTTCGTGCGGCAAATCCGTGGGTAAAACCGTTGAGTCAGGTGAAGAAAGAAAGTCAGTAATTGATGTGGGGCTGCGATCATGCGGCCCCGTTTAAAGCGCAAAGCTGCTGTCGGTTCCACCACAGCCCATAATTAAGATGTAATAACCACGACAGCATGAAGAAAAATCGCGCTTTCCTTAAATGGGCCGGAGGGAAATACCCGCTGCTTGACGATATCCGTCGTCATTTGCCACAAGGTGACTGTTTAGTCGAACCCTTTGTGGGTGCCGGTTCCGTGTTCCTCAACACCGATTATGATCGCTATCACCTGGCGGACATCAACGGTGACCTGATCAATCTCTATAACATCGTTAAAAACCGCACGGTTGAGTTTATTGAAGACGCGCGGCAGCTGTTCACGCCTGAAGGTAATATCGCAGAGACCTATTACGCGCAACGTCTGGCCTTTAACGCCAGCAAAGATGAATATCAGCGTGCATTACTGTTTCTCTATCTCAATCGGCATGGCTATAACGGTTTGTGCCGTTACAATCTGCGCGGTGAGTTCAATGTGCCTTTTGGTCGTTATCGCAAACCTTACTTCCCGGAAGCGGAGCTGTTGTGGTTTGCCGAACGGGCGCAAAAAGCGACCTTTGTCTGTGAATCGTACGATGTTACTCTGAACAACGCCCCTGCTGGCTCAGTGGTTTATTGCGATCCGCCGTATGCGCCTTTGTCGGCGACGGCGAACTTTACCGCGTACCACACCAATAGCTTTAGCCTGCGCGAGCAGCAGCATCTGGCCGAGCTGGCAAATAAGCTGGCACATGAAAACAGCATACCGGTGCTGATTTCCAACCACGACACGCTGCTCACGCGTGAGTGGTATCAGAATGCGGTTTTACACGTAGTCAAAGCCCGGCGTTCCATCAGCCGAAGCATAAGTGGTCGCACTCAGGTTGACGAACTGCTGGCGCTTTTCCGCTAGCCTGTTTCGTCCGCGACCAACGCATTACGCCAGCTCTGGCTGGCGCACAAAATTGGGAGAATCGGATGAAACAATTTTTGCTGGCCCCTTCAATTCTTGCTGCTGACTTTGCTCGCCTGGGCGAAGATACCGCCAAAGCGCTGGCAGCAGGCGGGGATGTGGTGCATTTCGACGTGATGGATAACCACTATGTGCCTAATCTGACCATGGGGCCAATGGTGCTTAAAGCGCTGCGCGACTATGGCATTACGGCACCGATTGATGTGCATCTGATGGTGAAGCCGGTGGATGCACTGATTCCAGAGTTCGCTAAAGCGGGCGCGACTTACATTACCTTCCATCCTGAAGCCAGTGAGCACGTTGACCGCACACTGCAACTGATCAAAGAGCACGGCTGTAAAGCGGGTCTGGTGTTCAATCCGGCGACGCCGCTCGATTACCTCGACTACGTGATGGATAAACTCGACATCATTCTGCTGATGTCAGTGAACCCTGGCTTCGGCGGTCAATCCTTCATTCCCGGCACGCTGGACAAATTGCGTCAGGCGCGTCGTCTCATTGATCAAAGCGGTTACGATATCCGTCTGGAAGTGGACGGCGGTGTGAAGATCGATAACATCGGTCAGATCGCGGCGGCAGGTGCGGATATGTTTGTGGCCGGTTCAGCGATCTTTGGTCACCCCGATTACAAAAAAGTGATCGACGAAATGCGCGGCGAACTGGAGAAAGTTAATGGCTCATTTCACTGATATCCGCGCGCTGGCGTTTGATCTCGATGGCACGCTGGTCGATAGCGCACCGGGTCTGTCACAGGCCATTGATCATGCTTTAGGCGACTTGCAGTTGCCGCCGCCCGGCCTTGCGCTGGCCTCCACCTGGATTGGCAATGGCGCAGATGTGATGATGACACGTGCGCTGACCTGGGCACTAGGCCGTGAACCGCACGCCGAGGAGCAGCGCGACGCGCGCTCGTTGTTCGATAAGTACTACGCCGAAACGGTGGAAGCGGGCAGCACGCTGTTTCCGCAGGTGAAAGAGACGCTGGCGGCGCTGCACGCCAAAGGCTTGCCGATGGCCATCGTCACCAACAAGCCGACGCCGTTTGTCGCGCCTTTGCTGCAATCGCTGGGCATTGCCGATTTCTTCACGCTGATTATTGGCGGTGATGATGTAGTAGTGAAAAAGCCCCATCCGGCAGCGATCTTCCTTGTTTTGGGTCACTTTGGCGTACTGCAAAAAGAATTACTGTTTGTTGGTGATTCTCGTAATGATATTCACGCAGCTCAGGCTGCGGGTGTACCTAATGTCGGTATGACGTTTGGCTACAACTATGGCGAGCCGATTGCCGCCAGCCAACCCGATCTCACTCTCGATACTTTTAGCGAACTTTTGCCCGCTCTCGGGCTGTAATTATCAGGATATAACATGAGCAAACCCATCGTTTTCAGCGGCGCCCAGCCTTCCGGTGAACTGACCATTGGCAACTATATGGGTGCGCTGCGTCAGTGGGTGCAGATGCAGGATGATTTTCACTGCATTTACTGCATCGTCGATCTGCACGCCATCACCGTTCGTCAGGATCCGGCTGCGCTGCGCAAAGCCACGCTGGATACCCTGGCGCTGTACCTTGCCTGCGGTATTGATCCAGCAAAAAGCACCATTTTTGTACAGTCGCATGTGCCTGAGCACGCGCAGCTGAGCTGGGTACTGAACTGCTATGCCTACTTTGGCGAGCTGAGCCGTATGACGCAGTTTAAGGATAAGTCCGCGCGTTATTCTGAAAACATCACCGCGGGTTTGTTCGATTACCCGGTGCTGATGGCGGCCGATATTCTGCTGTATCAGACCAACCAGGTGCCAGTGGGCGAAGATCAGAAGCAGCATCTGGAACTGAGCCGCGATATCGCCGGCCGTTTCAATGCGCTGTATGGCGATGTGTTCAAAATTCCTGAGCCGTTTATTCCGAAATCAGGCGCACGCGTGATGTCGCTGCTGGAACCGACCAAGAAGATGTCGAAGTCGGATGACAACCGTAACAACGTGATTGGCCTGCTGGAAGACACCAAAGCGGTAGTGAAAAAGATCAAGCGCGCGGTAACCGATTCCGCCGAGCCGCCAGTGGTGCGTTACGACGTGAAAGAAAAAGCCGGTGTTTCTAACCTGCTGGATATTCTTTCTGGTGTCACCGGTAAGTCGATTCCGCAGCTGGAGCAGGAATTCGAAGGCAAGATGTATGGCCACCTGAAAGGCGAGGTGGCGGAAGCGGTTTCCGGCATGCTGACTGAGCTGCAGGAGCGCTATCATCGTTTCCGTAACGACGAAGCTTTCCTGAATCAGGTGATGCGTGATGGCGCAACCAAGGCCCGTGCGCAGGCGCAGGAAACGTTGAAGAAAGTTTATGAAGCGGTGGGTTTTGTGGCTCAGCCTTAATCAGCTAGCTGCCTGACCTATGAACGGCGAGTTGTGATGACTCGCCGTTTTTTTATGTTTAAAACCAGCGCAACTGGCGGCGCAGGCTGACCACGCGCCCGACGATAATCAGCGCCGGGCTGGCAAACTGCTGCGCCAGCGTGCTGAGTTCGGCTAACGTCGCGGTTTCCACCTGTTGTTCTGGCGTGGTGCCGTTCTGCACGATGGCGACCGGCATCGCCGCATCCATGCCATGCTGCAACAGCTGGCGCTGGATCTCGGGTGCCTGATTCAGCCCCATATAGAACACCAGCGTTTGCTGCTCTGCCGCCAGCTTACTCCACTCAATTTCGCCCTGTTGTTGCAGATGACCGGTGACAAAGCGCACGCTCTGCGCATGGTCGCGATGCGTCAGCGGAATGCCGCTGTAGGCGGCACAACCGGAGGCGGCGGTAATACCTGGCACCACGCTGAACGGAATGTTGTGCTGTGCCAGTACTTCTAGTTCCTCACCACCGCGACCGAAAATAAAGGGATCGCCGCCTTTCAGCCGTACCACGCGCTTGCCGCTCTGAGCCTGCTCTAACAGTAACTGGTTGATTTGCGACTGCGGCACGCAGTGATGTCCGGCCTGTTTACCGACGAAGATGCGTTCAGCATCGCGGCGCACCAGGTTGAAAATGGGTTCGGACACCAGACGGTCATACACCACCACATCGGCCTGCTGGATACACTGCAAACCTTTCAGCGTTAATAATCCGGCATCGCCTGGACCCGCGCCCACCAGCACCACCTCACCTTGTTGGGAGAGCGGCGCATCGAACAGCGTATCAACGATATGATCGGCGCGTGGCTTGTCACCATTCGCCAGCGTTTGCGCCAGACGATCGCTGGCAAAGAAGCGCTCCCAAAATGCCCGGCGCTGTCCCATGCTGGCGAAGGTTTTCTTCACCCGGCTGCGCAGTGTGCCAGCGAGTGAAGCCAGTTGGCCGAGATGCTGCGGCAGCATCGCTTCCAGCTTCTCACGCATCAGGCGTGCCAGCACCGGAGCGCGGCCACCGGATGACACCGCAATCATCAGCGGGGAGCGATCGACAATCGACGGCATGATAGCGCTGGCTTCCTGCGGCGCATCCACCAGATTGCAGAAGATGCGGCGTGCTTCGGCGGCATCGCCCACTTGCTGATTCACAGCGTCATCGTCGGTGGCGGCAATGACCAGCCAGCAGCCCTCCAGCCACTGCTCTTCAAATGTGCCGGGCAATAGGTGCAACTTTCCCTGTTCAGCCCACTGCTGAAACGCAGGAGAGAATTGCACTGCGCCAACGTGCAGATCGGCACCGGCATCCAGCAGCAGGCGCGCTTTGCGCTCGGCGACATCGCCGCCGCCGACCAATAAACAACGCTTGCCTCGCAGACGGCAAAACAGCGGAAAATAGTCCATCGCTCATCCTCAAAAAAGCCCGCAATGTGCGGGCTCTAAACGTTACATCGATTTCAGAGTAGTGGCTTGCGGTGCCACTTGCGGTCTTTGCGCTTGCGGGGTGGCGTACCAGTATCCAAGGCCCATCAATACCATCCCGGAGAACATGTTACCCAGCGTCACCCACAGCAGGTTATGACCTATGCCGCTCAAGGTCAGGTCGGCATTATGCTGACCAAACCACGACAGTGCAAAGACCGTCATATTCGCTACCGAGTGTTCATAGCCGGAGGCGATAAAGGCCAGCAGGCACCACCAGATGGCAATGAATTTTGCCGTGCCTTCGGTGCGCACTGCCATCCAGATCGCCAGACACACCAGCCAGTTACACAGCGCACCTTTAAAGAACAGCGCCATGGCAGGCTGTGTAGTTTTCGCCAGTGCGGCACTGTGAATCAGTGCGCCTGTATTGGGTAGCATCGCACCGGCTGCGTAGTAGTAGAGCAGGGCGACAAACACCGAGCCAATCAGGTTGCCCAGCCAGGTTTGCGGCAGTACGCACCACATCTGGCCCTGGCTGATGGTCCCGGCTTTAACGCCGACGGTGAGGAACATGGTATGGCCGGTAAACAGCTCCGACCCGGCAATGATCACTAGCGTCAGGGCGATACCAAAGGTCGCGCCCATGATCAGCGGCCGCCACGCAGGATCGGCCAGATTGCCGAGTGTGAAAATCAGGATGATGGCGAGGCCGACGTAAGCGCCAGCCATCGCCGAACTGATCCAGAAGGCCAGCGGACTGTGCTGTGCCGTACGCACAATGCGCGCCGCGTTGGCGGCGCAGGTATTCAGGGTGTCAGTAAACATAGTGACGTCTCATAAAGTAAAAGAATTCTGTCAGGCGCACACTTCGACCTGGCCCGCAGTAACGCGCACCGGATAGCTCGCCACGGAACGGGCGGCATCTTCCAGGCAGACGCCGTCGCTTAAACGGAAGCACTGTTTTTTCAGTGGGCTGGCGACCCACAGCGTGTGCTGATGTTCGGCAATCAGGCCGCGTGACAGCACGCTGGCTGCGGAGAAAGGATCGATGTTACTCAGCGCATAGAGTTGCTCATCATCATGCGGACGGAAGATGGCAATCTGCTGGCCTTTTACCAACGCGCAGACGCCGGTGGCAGGCAGGATTTGTTCGAGTTCACACACGGAATGCCACTGGCTCATGCGTCGATCTCCTCAATCTGGGTGATGGCGATGCGCTCGGCAGGACTTGCCGGACGGTGCTGATCGCGCTGGGCTACGTGCTGCACCAGCGGATCGCGCTGATCGCTGTTGATGAAGGTGCTGAAGTGGATGTGCTGCCGGGGATCGTTCACCGTTGCAGCCCATTCGCACTCGACTTCAGCCCGCAGGCGCGCCAGTTCAGCTTCCAGCTGCGCGTTGAGGCTGAGTTTGTCATCGACAATCACGCTGCGCAGATAGTTGATACCGCCCTCCATACTTTCCAGCCACAGCGAGGTACGCTGCAATCGGTCACCGGTGCGGATATAGAACATCATGAAGCGGTCGAGGTACATGAGCAGAGTGTCGCGATCCAGATCCGCCGCCAGCAGATCGGCGTGACGTGGCTTCATGCCGCCGTTGCCGCATACGTACAGATTCCAGCCTTTTTCCGTCGCGATGATGCCGACATCTTTGCCCTGTGCCTCCGCACATTCGCGCGTGCAGCCCGAGACGCCAAACTTCATTTTGTGCGGTGTACGAATGCCTTTGTAGCGGTTCTCGAGCTCGATACCGAAGCCGAGGCTATCGCCGACGCCATAGCGACACCAGGTGCTGCCCACGCAGGTTTTTGCCATGCGCAACGCTTTGGCATACGCCTGGCCGGTCTCAAATCCGGCATCAATCAGCTGCGACCAGATGGCAGGCAGATCGTCGCGCTGAGCACCGAACAGGCCGATACGCTGCGAGCCGGTGATCTTGGTGTAAAGATTAAATTCACGTGCCACCGCTCCAATCGTCATCAACCCTTCTGGCGTGATTTCACCGCCGGGCGAGCGTGGGATCACCGAGTAGGTGCCATCTTTCTGAATATTGCCAAGGAACAGATCGTTACTGTCCTGAAGTGGTGCGAGTTGTGGCTTGAGCACATAGTCGTTCCAGCACGAGGCCAGCAGCGAACCGACGGTGGGTTTACACACTTCACAGCCATAACCCTGGCCATATTTCGCCAGCAGCGCATCGAAGGAGGTGATCTCTTCGACACGAATCAGGTGATACAGCTCCTGGCGTGAATAGGGGAAGTGCTCGCACAGGTGATTGTTGACTTCGATACCCTGACGGCTCAGTTCCGCGTTGAGCACCTGAGTGATCAGCGGAATGCAGCCGCCGCAGCCGGTGCCAGCTCGGGTTTCGCTTTTCAGCATCGCCACGGTGTGGCAACCGCCTTGCACCGCGTTGACGATATCGCCTTTGCTGACATCGAAACAGGAGCAGATCTGCGCGCTATCCGGCAGGGAATCGACTCCCAATACCGGCTTCTCGCCGCTGCCTGCGGGCAGAATCAAACCTTCGGGATTGTCGGGCAGTGCGATGTTGTTCAGCGCCAGCTGCAGCAGATTGCCGTAATCACTGGTGTCACCGACCAGTACCGCGCCGAGCAGCGTGCGATTGTCTTCACTGACGATCAGGCGTTTGTAGATGTGTTTTTGTTCGTCGAGCCACATATAGCTGCGCGCGCCCGGCGTGCGGCCATGCGCATCGCCGATACCACCGACATCCACGCCCAGCAACTTAAGTTTGGCGCTCATATCGGCACCGGAAAAGGCACTGTCGCGTCCCAGCAACGCATCGCTGGCGACCTGTGCCATTTTGTAGCCCGGCGCGACTAAGCCGAACAGCCGGTTCTGCCAGGCCGCACATTCACCGACGGCATAAATCGCGGCATCACTGGTTTGGCAGCGGTCGTTAATGGCGATACCGCCACGCTGGCCGATTTCCAGACCACACTGTTTTGCCAGCTTGTCTTGTGGACGAATGCCAGTGGAGAACACGATGAAATCGACATCCAGCGAACTGCCATCGGCGAATTCCAGCGTCTTACCGCCTTTGGCGTGATGCACAATCTGCTGGGTGTTTTTGCCGGTATGCACCAGCACGCCCATCTGCTCGATCTTACGACGCAACTGCTCGCCGCCTTGCACATCCAGCTGTTCGGCCATTAATCCCGGTGCAAATTCAATAACGTGAGTTTCGATACCGAGATTTTTGAGCGCGCCCGCGGCTTCCAGGCCGAGCAATCCGCCACCTATCACCGCACCACGTTTTGTTCGGCGCGCACAGGCTTCAATGGCGTTAAGATCTTCGATGGTGCGATAGACAAAGCAGTCGCTGCCTTCAGCGCCTTTGATTGGCGGTATCCATGGATAAGAACCGGTGGCAAAAATCAGCGTGTCATAGTGCACCGCGCGACCGGTATCAGAGTGAATCAGTTTTTCGTCGCGGTTGAGCGTGATCGCCCGTTCACCGATCAGCAGGTTGACCTGATGTTTTTCGTAATAGCCGGGGCGAACCAGTGACAGCTCTTCAGCGGTGTGATGGGAGAAGTAGGCGGAAAGGTGGACACGGTCATAGGCGACGCGCGGTTCTTCACAAAAGACGGTAATGGCGAATTGGCCGGGCTCGGCTTTATCGATCAGTTCTTCTATAAAGCGGTGGCCGACCATGCCGTTGCCAATAATCACGACACTGTGCTTGCTCATGCTTGCCTCAAAAATTGCGGTATCTGCGCTTACGATAGCGCGCAATATCAGGCGCTTATTGATGCACATCAAGCGCACGGCTATATACCTATTTAGAGGTATGTAATTGATTTTGAACGAAAATGATAAGTGGCTTATTTGATTGGATATTGTGCAGCATCGGTTGCCATCAGTGTCGCTGCTACAAACTGAGCTGAGGGCTTTTTTGCATGGTCATTTTGGCAGACTAAAAACCTATGGCACAGACGGAAAGATTTTCATGCTAGCTTAACCTGTGGCTTAAAACGGGAGGAAGGCATGGCGAATCGCACACTAAAGTGGATCAACAACCTGCGTCTGGCCGGCCAGCAGGGTCTGTGGCAGATGGAAATCAACGGCGGCAAAATAACGGCATTACGCCCCCAGCCACCGCAAATCACGCAGCAGGATGATGCGCTGGATGCCGAAGGAGGGCTGGCAAGTGCCCCCTTTATCGAACCGCATATCCATCTCGACACCACGCAAACCGCCGGGCAGCCTGCCTGGAATCAGTCCGGCACGCTGTTTGAAGGTATTGAACGCTGGGCGGAGCGCAAGGCGCTGCTCAGCCATGACGATGTCAAACAGCGCGCACAGCAGACGCTGAAGTGGCAAATTGCCAACGGTATTCAGCATGTGCGTACCCATGTTGATGTTTCCGATCCTACTCTCACCGCGCTGAAAGCCATGCTGGAAGTAAAGGCGGAAATGGCGCCATGGATCGATATTCAAATCGTGGCGTTTCCGCAGGAGGGGATTCTCTCCTATCCAAATGGTGAAGCGCTGCTGGAAGAGGCATTGCGTCTCGGCGCCGATGTGGTAGGCGCCATCCCGCACTTCGAGTTCACACGCGAGTATGGCGTTGAATCACTGCATAAAACCTTCGCGCTCGCCAACCGTTATGACCGCATGGTGGATGTGCACTGTGATGAGATCGATGATGAACAATCGCGCTTTGTCGAAACCGTGGCGGCACTGGCACATCGTGATGGCAATGGCGAACGTGTTACCGCCAGCCACACCACGGCGATGCACTCCTACAACAACGCCTACACCTCGCGCTTATTCCGCTTGCTCAAGCTTTCAAAGATTAATTTTGTCGCTAACCCACTGGTGAACATTCACCTGCAGGGGCGTTTTGACAGCTATCCCAAACGCCGTGGTATCACACGGGTGAAGGAGTTGCTGGAAGCCGATATTAACGTCTGCTTTGGCCATGATGATGTGTTTGATCCCTGGTATCCGCTCGGCACCGCCAGCATGCTACAGGTGCTGCATATGGGATTACATGTCTGTCAGTTGATGGGCTACGAGCAGATCGACAATGGCCTGAGCCTGATCACCACTAACAGCGCGAAGACGATGCAATTGAAGGATTACGGTCTGGCGGTAGGTGACCATGCCAGTCTGATTATTCTGCCGGCTGAAAGTGGCTTTGATGCGGTGCGCAGACAAGTGCCTGTGCGCTATTCAATACGGCAGGGAAGCGTGGTGGCGGCAACGCAGCCCGCGAGCAGTGAAATCTATTTGGGTGAGGCGGAAGCGGTGTCATTCCGACGATAGTCGCTGCATAAAAAAAGAGTGCGCATCACTGCGCACTCTCTTGCTACTGCACCAGGCAACAGAGGTGAACGTTCACCCCTGCACGTCACCGATTAGTGCGTAATATGGCCGTGCTGGCGATGTTTAGTCACAAAGCCCAGCAGCACGCACATCAAAAACACCACGGCATACAAGCCATTAGCGGTAGAGAGTGCTGCATGTGCGCCGCCTTTCGCCACAATTGGGCCGGTAACCACAAAGGTCAGCATGGTGCCGACGGTGCCGCAGGTGAGGATAAAGTTCACCAGCTTCGGCGAAGAGACTTTGGTTTGCAGCGAGCCCAGCGTAATGATGGTGGTGTAGATAGCGCTGGAGCTGAAGCCGAGAATCATGATGATCCAGTGCAGCATGCTGGCGTCGTTGGTGGTGACAAACCAGTACATTAACCCGGTCGCCAGAGCCGCCAATACCATCAGGATGCGCTGCAGATCGAAGAAGCGCAGCAGTAAGCTGAACACCCACATGCCGACCATGTACGCGGTCCAGAAGTTACCGACGAGCTGACCAGCCGCCGCAATATCCATGCCCATCGATTTGGTGGCGTACTCTGGCACCCAGGAGATAAAGCCCAATTGACCGAGGATGTAGCACAGCGCCGCGATAGACAGGAACAACACGCCGATGCCCCATTTCTCTTTCTCGCCGCCTTGCACGGCTGCTTCGCTTTTCAGTTCCGGGAATTCCACCATCAGCGTCAGGACAAAGATCGCGATGTAAATCACCCCGATGCAGGCGTATACCCAGTACCACGGCAGCATGCGCGCCAGCAGTACGCCAGCGATGATCGGGAAAATGGTACCGGCCATGCTGAAGAAGGAGTCGGTGAACAGCAGGCGCGAGCCACGCTGGCGACCATCGTACAGATGGGTAATCAGGAAGGTACCGATCGACATGGTGATACCGCTGACCACACCGAGCACAAACATGCACAGCGAGAAGACGGTCAGGTTATGGCTGGTCATCAGGCCTGCCACCGCGAGGATCATCAGCACAAAGCCAAAAATCAGCTGGCGTTTCAACGGCACAATCACCATCAGCCAGGCGTTAAGGAATACCGCGACCAGGATACCGGCATTCAGGAAGGTGAAAGTGTTGCTCATTTCTGAGATGGGCAACTGGAAGTATTGGGCAATATTATCCAGTACCATACCGGTAACGATCACCAGCGCGCCGGTGAGCGCGTAGGAGAAAAAGCTGATCCAGGTAAGGCCAATGCGATTACGGTTTGTCATGTTCTGAACCTGTGATGCGCCGGGATTGGCAAAAAGTGTCATGAATTGTAAATGCAACTGTGATCTTAATAAACAACGAGTGTAACGAGCGCGAAATATTTCATTAATAGTGTGATTTTCGTCACGCAAATGATTGCGCACCTCAAAAAGTATGACAATCGCAACATCAGCGTAAATATCGGTAAAACGCTGGCTCTTGTATAACTTGCTCTTTACAATCGATCTCGTTTTTGAGCTTGCACTCCATGGTAAGGAATCTTTCATGTTTAAACGTACTTTGACAGCGGCAGTCGCCCTGTTAGCGCTCTCTTCTGTATCCGCTACCGCTCTGGCAGCCAAAGGGGATACCCATGTGCTGCTCACCACCTCTGCGGGCAATATCGAACTCGAACTGAACAACCAGAAAGCCCCGGTTTCGGTGAAAAACTTTGTCGACTACGTCAACAACGGTTTCTACAACAATACGATCTTCCACCGTGTGATCCCGGGTTTTATGATCCAGGGCGGCGGTTTCACCACGGATATGCAGCAGAAGCAGACCGTGGCACCGATCAAGAACGAAGCCGACAACGGTTTGCGTAACCTGCGTGGCACCATCTCTATGGCGCGTACTGCAGATAAAGATAGTGCGACTAGCCAGTTCTTCCTCAACGTCGCGGATAACGCCTTCCTCGATCACGGTCAACGCGACTTCGGTTATGCGGTATTTGGTAAAGTTGTGAAAGGCCAGGATGTGATCGATAAGATTGCTCAGGTGCCAACCAAAGATGTCGGCCCGTACCAAAATGTGCCGTCAAAACCGATTGTTATCCTGTCTGCGAAAGTCATGCCTTAATGAATTAACGCGCCGGCACTCGTCGGCGCGTTCTGCTGCTCTCCGGCAAAGCTAAAATTAGCTCTTATACTTAGGGCAAATTGCTTGTCGGAGGCGCAATGACCAGCCAACTCACCGAAAAACAGAAAGCCACCCTGTGGCAACAGCGCCGCATGGCCAGTTATCAGGCCAGTTGCCGTCTTGCCGGCTACGTACTCAGCGATATCAGCGCTGAGCAGCATGAAGAGCGACTTGAGTCACTAAGGAGGCAATATGGCGGATAACAGTCTGGCCGTGCGCGACCCTTATGTCTGGCACAACGACACGGTGTTGAAAAATCGTCTCGATATTCATGACGAAGCGCAGTTGCGTAAAGCGGAGCTGGCGTTTAGCGCTGCACGCCTGGCGACACTGGAACTCGGCCCGCGCAGCACCGGTATGCCCTGGTTATGCCATATTCATCGCACGCTGTTTCAGGATCTCTACAGTTGGGCAGGGGAGTTACGCAGCATCGATATCTGGCGTGATGAGACACCCTATTGCCATTGCGAATACATCGAGAAAGAGGGCAATGCGCTGATGAGCGCGCTGGAAGATGAACAACAACTGACAAACCTGACGCAGGATGAGTTTGTCGCGCGGCTGGCACATTATTATTGTGAGATCTTCGTATTGCACCCGTTCCGCGCGGGCAATGGCCGCACGCAGCGCATTTTCTTTGAACAGCTGGCGCTGCACGCCGGTTACCTGTTGACGTGGGATAAGCTGGAACGAGAAACGTGGCGTACCGCGTTGTTTGCTGGTGTGTCGGGCGATCTGGCACCGCTGACGACACAGTTTGCGAAAGTGGTGAGTCCCGCACGGTAAAATGCGTAGAATAGCGGCGGTTTGACTGGCCTGAGGGCACTATGCTGCTGTTAATTGATAACTACGACTCCTTCACCTGGAATCTCTACCAGTACTTCTGTGAGCTGGGCGCAGAAGTGCGCGTGGTGCGTAACGATGCCATCACGCTGGCGCAGATGGATGCGTTGCCACTGACGCATCTGGTGATTTCACCCGGTCCCTGCACGCCGGATCAGTCCGGTGTGTCTCTGGATGCCATCCGCCATTTTGCCGGTCGCTTACCGATTCTCGGTGTTTGCCTCGGCCATCAGGCAATTGCGCAAGCCTATGGCGCGCAAGTGGTGCGGGCTCGTCGGGTGATGCACGGCAAAACCTCTGTTATCCAGCACACCCATCAAGGCGTATTTCGCAACCTTAATAATCCGCTCACCGTCACGCGCTATCATTCACTGATTGTGGCGCGCGATACGCTGCCCGCAGAATTCGAAGTCACGGCCTGGAGCCTGCGTGATGGCGAGCCCGATGAGATCATGGGCTTCCGCCACCGTACGCTGCCCTTAGAAGGGGTGCAGTTCCATCCTGAGAGCATCCTCAGCGAGCAGGGCCATCAGCTATTGGCTAATTTCCTCAACGCGTAACTTATGTTTGCCTTCGTGTGATTTTTTATGCATATTTTGTGATTATAATTTCACTTCAGCTCAATAAATAACCCAATGAGGTCGGCAATGGCAGCGGAAAAACTAGCGGTAACCCGGGAAACGTTCGATAACGTGATTTTGCCTGTTTATGCACCAGCGCAGTTCGTGCCGGTAAAAGGCAAGGGCAGCCGAGTCTGGGATCAGCTGGGCAAAGAGTATATCGACTTCTCCGGCGGTATCGCGGTGACTGCTTTAGGCCATTGCCACCCGGCGCTGGTGGAAACGCTGAAAACGCAGGGCGAAACCCTGTGGCACACCAGCAACGTGTTCACCAACGAACCGGCGCTGCGTCTGGCGAGCAAATTGATTGCAGCGACCTTTGCCGATCGCGTTTTCTTTGGCAACTCCGGCGCGGAAGCTAACGAAGCTGCTTTTAAGCTGGCGCGTTATTACGCCTGCAAAAAACACAGCCCGTTCAAAAGCAAAATCATCGCCTTCCACAACGCGTTCCACGGTCGTACCTTGTTTACCGTTTCCGTTGGCGGCCAGCCTAAATACTCCGACGGCTTTGGTCCAAAGCCGGCAGATATCGTCCATGTACCGTTTAACGATCTGGATGCGGTAAAAGCGGTGATTGATGATCATACCTGCGCGATTGTTGTCGAGCCGATTCAGGGCGAAGGCGGCGTGGTGGCGGCAACTCAAGAGTTCATGCAGGGCCTGCGTGCACTGTGCTATGAGCATAAAGCGCTGCTGGTGCTGGATGAAGTGCAGAGCGGCATGGGTCGTAGCGGTAAGCTGTTCAGCTACGAACATTACGGCATCAAGCCAGACATCATCACCACCGCCAAAGCGCTGGGCGGCGGATTCCCGGTGAGTGCGATGCTGACCACCAATGAAATCGCCTCAGTGATGGCGCCCGGCGTGCACGGCACCACTTACGGCGGCAACCCGCTGGCCTGTGCGATTGCTGAAACGGCTCTGGACATCATCAACACCCCAGAAGTGCTGGGTGGCGTGGAAGCTCGTCGTCAGCAGTTCGTTGAGGCACTGCAGGCGATTGACAGCAAATATGATCTTTTCAGTGAGATTCGCGGCAAAGGTTTGCTGATTGGCGCAGCGCTGAAGCCACAGCACGCCAGTAAAGCGCGCGATATCCTCAATGCCTCGGCAGCAGAAGGGTTGATGGTTCTGACCGCAGGCACTGATGTGATTCGTTTTGTGCCGTCACTGGTGATCGAGCCGACTGACATCGAAGAAGGGATGGCGCGTTTCGCCCAAGCGATTGAGAAAGTGCTGGCGGCGTAATCATCCTTTCGGACGTAAAACTTTCAGCCAGCGGCCGTGATGTGGTCGCTGGCTCCAGGCCAGTGAAGAGATGGTGTGCATCACATTCAGGTGTTGCAGGATGCGCTTCACATGCTGCTCGACAATCGTTACCGGCCCTTCATTCATATTCTCCGGCGCTTCCAGAATATTGCTGTCATTGCCTGGCCCGTCATACGCCAGTCGCTGCTGACAGCGCTGCAGCGCAATTTCACAGGATTGCAGATAGCGTTCCGCCAGCTTCGGCGTCAGCATGGTGTGCTCACGCGCCAGGATCGTCATCGCGTTAATATGCTCCACAATGAACTGGCTGTGGGTGACCCACATGCGCATATCTTTCAGGTACTGCGCGTTGAAGCCCGGTTCGCTCGATGCCTGATTCAGTGAGTTGAACAGTGCATTGTGCGCCTGATTGACCTTCATGCGCTGGTAAGCCAGCTTTTCAGGAGATTGCTCCGGCCCCAGCAACATCCGCAAGGCTTCCTGATAAGCCTCCAGCGCATCATGCGCGTTGCTGCGCAGTAATCCGCTCTGCCACTGTGGCCACAGCCAGATCATACCGGCAAAGGCGATCAGGCAGCCCATCAGGGTATCCATCATGCGCGGCAGCAGGAACTGCGCCCCGTTCAGCGACAACAGCTGGAGCGAATACACCGCCGTCACGGTGAAGCCAATCATCGACCAGCCGTAATACTTGCGCGTGACCAGATAGCTGGCGAGGGTGATGGCCGGCATAAACAGCAGGGTGATCGATTCGGGCACTTCGAGCCGTAGCGATCCTGCGGCGATCAGCAATCCGGCAAAGGTCCCCAGCGCACGGTGCTGGATACGCACTCGTGTGGCGCTGTAGCCATTCTGGCTGACAAACATGATGGTCATCAGAATCCAGTAAGGCTTGGGAATATTAAAGAACAGCGCCAGCGCACTGCCGAACATCAGCATCACCGAAATACGAGCCGCGGTGCGCAATGCAGCGGACTTGAGCGAAAGATAGCTGCGCAGCGCCGGGAACAGCGGCAAACGGCGCTGGCGATCGGCCATCAGGTCACGGGTGTATAAAGGTTTCTGGGTGCGCAGCACGCGGGCGATGCGGCTGAAATGGTAATAGCAGAAGTTGCCCACCGGATTGTCGGGATGCTGGCGCGCAATTTTTTCCAGCGCGCCGAGCTGCTTTTCCATGTGGAAGCGATCGGGCAATTGATGATAGAGAATGGCATCGGCCAACAGGCGCAGACGCGCAGAGATGGTTTTGGCATTCCAGCGGATCACCGCTTCGGCGTGACTCTGCTCGACCAGCTTTTGCACTTCTTCCGGCTGGTGCAGGCTCACCGAGATGTGCTCCTGCAAATCAAGCGCCACCTGGAAAGCCCGCGTCAGGCGCTTGTGGCTGTTATCGCGGCTGGCAGAGAGCATGTGCATCTGCTGATAGCAGGTGGTGATCAGGTCAACGGCTTTTTGCTGACGCGCCAGCAGCGGCGGCAGCGCTTTTTCCGGATCGGTGAGCTGCGTCAGCAAGGTGTACTTGGCATCGCAGTAATCCGCCAGTTCCCGATACAGCAGACTGAGCGTTTCGCGCATCGGCTGCTCTTTCCACAGCCAGAACCAGAACCAGTTAAACAGGCCATACCATAGCGTGCCGCCGATATACAGCAGCGGCGGCACCCACATGGGCATGCGTCCTACCAGGCTGAGGCTAAAGATGGCGGCAATCAGTGTGGCGGGCAACAAGCGACCGTGCAGCGGGCTGATTTCGCCGGTCACGCCTATCAGCAGCGGCAGCACAAACAGGATCAGCGGTAACGGAATGGCGTCACTGGTGAGAAATTGGATCAGAAAACTGGCGGTGGCAAACAGGGAGCCGCCGACAATCAGGCGTTTAAAGAAGCGTTTATGCGGGGTATCGAGACCCGCCATGTTGCAGCAGGCAGGCACTAAGGAGAACAGCAGGCCTTTTTGCAGATCGCCAAACAGCCAGCCTAGTGCCACAGGCAGGCACAGCACCAGCGTTTGCCGCAGTGCGTAGTTGACCTCAGGATGATAGATGATTCGGCGCCACATCAGCTCATCGCAAACAAAAACGGCGCGATGTTGCCATCACGCCGTGGGTGATAAGAAATTAGCGGGTGCCGTAGACGACGATGGTTTTACCGTGTGCGGAGATCAGGTTCTGATCTTCCAGCATTTTCAGGATACGACCCACGGTTTCGCGTGAGCAACCCACGATCTGACCAATCTCCTGACGTGTGATTTTGATTTGCATCCCGTCGGGGTGCGTCATCGCATCGGGTTGTTTCGCCAGATTAAGCAGTGTTTGCGCAATACGGCCCGTCACATCGAGGAAGGCAAGGTTGCCCACTTTCTCGGAGGTGACTTGCAGACGACGCGCCATTTGCGACGAAAGTCGCATTAAAATATCCGGGTTTACCTGAATCAGCTGACGGAATTTTTTGTAGGAAATTTCAGCCACTTCGCAGGCAGTCTTAGCACGTACCCAGGCACTACGTTCCTGGCCTTCTTCAAACAGGCCGAGTTCGCCGATGAAGTCTCCCTGATTGAGGTAGGAGAGGATCATCTCTTTGCCTTCTTCATCTTTGATCAGAACCGCAACGGAACCTTTCACGATGTAGTACAGCGTTTCCGCTTTCTCACCCTGATGGATGAGCGTGCTTTTGGACGGATATTTGTGAATATGGCAATGGGACAGGAACCATTCGAGTGTAGGGTCTGTTTGCGGTTTGCCGAGAACCATTCGCTATTATCCTCTGTTGTAATCGTGCCCAAAACACAGGGGGCAGTTTTCCCTGTCAGGCGGTGTAATCGTCGAGCGTTTCCAGTAAAGGAAAATTATTTCCGGGTGATTCTTAAGCTACGCTTTTGATTCTTCCCGCCTTCGTCTGTGATGACGAAAATATTTTCAGCACTGTTTGTAGCACAGCTTTTGCAAGCTGTCTTCTGTTGTCTCGCTTCAGCAACAGGCGGAAGAGTCTGGATTGCTGTTTATCAAGTGAAAGCGTACTCTGGCGGCAAAACCGCCACTTCAGGAGAAAGAATAATGCAGGCACGAGTGAAATGGGTGGAAGGGCTGACCTTTCTCGGAGAATCCTCATCAGGCCATCAGGTATTAATGGACGGTAACTCGGGTGACAAAGCGCCAAGCCCGATGGAGATGGTTTTGATGGCAGCAGGCGGCTGTAGCGCGATTGACGTGGTATCGATCCTGCAAAAAGGCCGAAATGATGTGGCTGACTGCGAGGTGAAACTCACCTCCGAGCGCCGGGAAGAAGCGCCACGTATTTTTACGCAAATCAACCTGCATTTTATCGTTAGCGGCACAGCGCTAAGCGATAAAGCGGTGGCGCGGGCCGTCGATCTGTCGGCGGAGAAGTATTGCTCGGTGGCGATCATGCTCGGCAATAGTGTGAAAATGACGCACAGTTACGAAGTGATTGAGCGATAACATAAGTGGGCGGCCAAACGGCCGCCGCTACAGAATTTCTGGATTATTCAATCCGTTTACCTTCAATCAGCCGCTGCACCAGTGGCGTCATGATTAACTCCATTGCCAGCCCCATTTTGCCGCCCGGCACCACCAGCGTGTTCATATGCGAAATGAACGAGCCCTGGATCATCGCCAGCAGGTAAGGGTAAGCAATGCCTTCCAGTCCACGGAAGTGAATCACCACAAAGCTTTCATCGAGTGAGGGAATTTCACGTGCGGCAAATGGGTTTGACGTATCCACCGTAGGTACACGCTGGAAGTTGATGTGGGTGCGCGAGAACTGCGGCGTGATGAAGTTGATATAATCCTCCATTGAACGCACCACTGAATCCATCACCGCTTCACGGGAATGGCCGCGCTCGCTGGTGTCGCGCACCAGCTTTTGAATCCACTCCAGATTGACAATCGGCACCACGCCGACCAGCAAATCGACATGCTCGGCGACGTTGTGCTGCTGTGTAACCACGCCACCGTGTAATCCTTCATAGAACAGCACGTCAGTGTTTTCCGGCAGCGGCTGCCAGGGCGTAAAGGTGCCCGGCACCTGATTCCACGGCACCGCTTCGTCGTAGGTGTGCAGATATTTGCGCGACTCACCCAGCCCGGTTTTTCCGTAATGCTTAAACGTCTGTTCCAGCAGCCCGAAGTCATTGGCTTCCGGACCGAAGTAGCTAATATGACGGCCCAGATCGCGTGCCTTACGGATCGCCATATCCATTTCTGGACGGGTATAACGGTGAAAACTGTCACCTTCCACTTCCGCAGCATGCAGATTCAGCTGCTGGAAAATCTTACGGAAGGCGAGGCTGGTGGTCGTGGTACCGGCACCGCTGGAACCGGTCACGGCAATGATTGGATGCCTGGCTGACATAACAGAACTCCCTGTGAAGTCGGGCGATGAGCATTGTTACCACGAATTACTGCGCGGTGCATTAACCGCGAAACTCGCCTTTCGGCATAATGTTGACGGATTCATGCAGTTCCGACCACACCAGCACAACGTCTCCGCGCTCCAGCTGGCGGCGCACGTCGGCGACTTTTTGTTCCAGGCTGCGCTCCTGCTCACCATAGTCGGTTCCCTCGCGCAGCACGAAAGTTTCAATCAGGTTTTCCAGTGTTGCGACTTCAAGTTCTTGCCAGGGAATAATCACGATCACACATCCAGATAGGTTGAAAGCCAGTCAGGCACACGCTGTTCCAGCCACATTTTCGGCTTCATTAACGTACCGCCAACAAAGCCAACGTGCCCGCCTTGTTGTGTCAGCTGATATTCAATGGAAGGCGACAGTTGCGCCGGCTGCGGGATTACTGCATCGGTCATAAAGGGATCGTCTTTGGCATGGATGATCAGCAGCGGCTTGCGCACGCCCGTGAGCAGCGGCATAGCGCTGGCACGTTGATAATAGTCGTTGGCATCCAGAAAACCGTGCGCCCGTGCGGTAATCGCATCATCAAACTCACGAATGCGGCGAAATGCGCGCAACTGGCTCAGTTCCACCGGTAGTGTGCCGGGCCAGGCCAGCAGTTTACGCGTAGCGTTCTGTTTCAGCTTGGTCAGTAAATAGTGCTGATAGAAACGAGAAAAGCCAGCATCGAGCTTTTCACTACAGGGTTCGAGCGCAAAGGGTGCCGAGATGGCGACGGCGGCATCCACAGGCACATCATTCCCGTGCATGCCCAATAAATAGGCCAGCATATTGCCACCGAGTGAAACGCCCACTGCTGCAGTCGGCACCGTGCCCCATTCGCGCTGCAACCAGTGCAGGAAAAAGGTCGCATCTTCGGTTTCACCGGAATGATAGATGCGCTCCAGACGATTCGGCTCGCCGCTGCATCCACGAAAGTGCATCACCACCGCCAGCCAGCCACGCGCCTGACACGCCTGCATCAGGCCATGCGCATACGGGCTACGGAAGCTGCCTTCCAGGCCATGGAACATCACCATGCGCGGTTTGTGACGCGCCTGTGCTGGATCTTCGCTCCACGCGAGATCGACAAAATCACCGTCCGGCAGGTCAAGTCGCTGCCAGTGCGGACGCAGGGTTACGCGCCGACGCAGTATGCGCGGCAGCAGGGTTTGCAGATGCGCGTTACTGAATCCGCGCAGCGGTGTAAATCGCTCGCCGTTCAGGCGATCAAAATAGCTTGGGTAAAGGCTTGTCTGATGCATAACTCGCTGATAGCTTCGATGGGTTGTCCGCTTTACTGGGTGAGGAGCACCCGAATATACATGGAACTGAGTCTTTTTTTATCAATGTTGGGTTTTCTTTGGGTCGCTGCCATCACGCCAGGGCCCAATAATATGTTACTTACCGCCTCAGGTGCTAATTTTGGCTTCCTGCGCACCATCCCGCTGCTCATTGGTATCATGATTGGTATGCAAGTCATGTTGCTGATGGTGGCATTTGGCATCGGTGGTTTGATCCTGCTTTATCCCTCTCTGCATCTGGTGCTAAAGATTGCCGGTAGCCTCTACCTGCTGTGGCTGGCGTGGAAAATTGCCACCGCGGAGTACGAGAAGCTGGAAACTGAAGATGCCAACGTCAAGCAGATGCCGTTCTGGCAGGGTGGCCTGCTACAGTTGATCAACCCAAAAGCCTGGCTGATGGCGTTGGGCGCGGTAGCCAGCTTTAGCCTGGCGGGCGATGCGTATCTGCATTCGGTGATCGCCATCAGTATCGGTATGGCGCTGGTCAATGTGGTATCCGGTGTTATCTGGATGGGATTTGGTTCGCTGATTGGCCGTCTGTTGCGCAGCCCGCGCGCGTGGAAAATCTTCAACCTGGCGATGGGTGCGCTCACTGCCGCCTGTGTACTGCTGATCTGGCGTTGAGTTAGCTGGAGGCGCGTTCAACGCGCTTCCAGGGTAACACTTCACGCACCACGTCACTGTGCGGCTGGCGGATGCGGTTCAGTAGCAGCTGAACACTGCGTGCACCCAGCCGATTCATCGGTTGTTCGATGGTGGTCAGCGGTGGATTGAGGCTGCTGGTGAAGGGAATACCATCAAACCCCACGACAGCGAGATCTTCCGGAATGCGCAATCCGGCCTCCAGCGCGGCGTGAATCACGCCAACCGCCAGCACATCTGAGACTGCAAACACGGCGTCTGGTCGCTCCGGTCGTGCCAGCAGTTCACGCAGTGCGGCACTGCCCGCTTCACACGAAATGTTTTCCGCGTAAGCCACGCCACCCCAATTTAGTTCCAGCTGTTCCAGCGCTTCGCGATAGCCACTTTCACGCTGATGCGAGTAAAGGTAGCGCATATCACAGTTAACCAATGCAATACGGCGGCGGCCTTTGTTGGCCAGATAACGCACGGTTTCGTAAGCCGCTTCTTTATTGTTTATCGTGACACTAGAAGCAGCGATAGCCGGATCGTATTCGGCGCATTGCACCCAAGGCGCGTCACCTATCAACCCCTTCAGCTGTTGCAGGCAGGCCGCGGCATCCATGGTGATCACGCCATCGACCACTTTACCGCTTAATAACGCCAGATAAGCGGCTTCACGCGGCAGCTGTGAGGCCGAATTGCACAACAGGATGTGATAACCCTGCGCTTCGGCTTCAGCTTCAATGCCTTGCACCACACGTGAACAGAAAGGATTGGTGATGTCTGAAATTAACACCAGCAACATATGGCTCTGGGCAGTACGCAGCTGGCGGGCCAGCAGGTTGGGCTGATAGTCACAGTGTTCGATGGCCGCCAATACCTTTGCTCGTGTATCAGAACGCACGCCTGGATGCTGGTTCAACACCCGAGAAACCGTGGCTTTAGACACGCCAGCAAGACGGGCAACTTTCTCAATCGACATGGATTTCAGTACCGCCAGTAGAGGTGACAAATCAGGAGCCTATCAATAGCACAGTCGCTATGTGAGCGTGTGACATATTTCCGTCTTTACGCCTTCTTTGCATTTGCGCATTTCGCATAGCGTTGCCCGATGTTGATCTAAGAACAGATTTTCATTAGGGATAATTTTTAATTCCTTTATGAAATTACAGCCGCTGGAGAAACTGCCATCACGACATAACATTGGGGTGAATGATGATGGCAGTAAAAAAAACGATAACGGCAGTGGCGGCAGCATTGGCCCTGATGGCATTCCAGGCACAGGCGGTCAACGTCACCGTGGCATATCAAACCTCGGCGGAACCGGCCAAAGTGGCGCAGGCCGATAACACCTTTGCTAAAGAGAGTGGCGCGACGGTCGATTGGCGCAAGTTTGATAGCGGTGCCAGCGTGCTGCGGGCATTGGCTTCCGGTGATGTGCAAATCGGTAATATCGGGTCCAGCCCGCTGGCAGTGGCGGCAACACAGCAGTTGCCCATCGAAGCTTTCTTACTGGCATCACAGCTTGGCAATTCCGAAGCGCTGGTGGTCAAAAAATCCATCACCAGTCCCAGGGATCTGATTGGCAAACGCATCGCCGTGCCCTTCATCTCCACCACCCATTACAGCCTGCTGTCAGCGCTCAAACATTGGGGCATCAAGCCATCGCAGGTGCAGTTAGTGAATCTGCAACCGCCAGCCATTATTGCAGCGTGGAAACGCGGTGATATTGACGGCGCGTACGTCTGGTCACCGGCGGTAAACGAGCTGGAAAAGGATGGCACGGTGTTAACCGACTCTTCTCAGGTGGGCAAATGGGGATCGCCAACGCTGGATGTGTGGGTGGTGCGCAAAGATTTCGCTCAGCAGCATCCTGAAGTGGTTACCGCTTTCGCGCGCAGTGCGATTGAGGCACAGCAAGCCTACATTGCGAATCCAGAACAGTGGCTCAAGCAGCCCGACAATCTCAGCAAACTGGCGCGCCTGAGTGGCGTACCGGAAAGCGATGTGCCGGTGCTGGTGCAAGGCAATACCTACCTGACCGCACAGCAGCAGGTGGAACAGCTGGGCAAGCCAGTGAACAAAGCCATTGTTGATACCGCGCACTTCCTGAAAGAGCAGGGCAAAGTGCCGGATGCCGCTAACGATTACAGCAGCTTTGTCACCACGCGCTTTGTCGCGCCTTTGGCGAAATAACGGAGGCCGTATGCTCAGCATCACCAATCTGAATGCACGTTACGCCGGACAACCCGCGCTGCAGGATATCAACCTGCAGCTGGATCAACGCGACCTGCTGGTGGTGCTGGGACCGTCAGGCTGTGGCAAAACCACCTTACTGAACTTGATCGCCGGATTCCTGCCGCTGGAGTCAGGCAGTATCACGCTGGATGGCAAAGCGGTAAATGGACCGGGCGCAGAACGCGGCGTGGTGTTTCAGAACGAAGGGCTACTGCCGTGGCGTAACGTGATTGATAACGTGGCGTTTGGCTTGCAGCTGGCGGGAATGGACAAGGCAGAACGCCACGCCATCGCCCGCCGCTTGATCCGCAAAGTCGGGCTGGAAGGTGCGGAAAAGCGTTTTATCTGGCAGCTCTCTGGGGGTCAACGTCAGCGCGTGGGGATTGCGCGTGCGCTGGCGGCTGATCCTCAGTTGCTGCTGTTAGATGAACCCTTTGGTGCGCTGGATGCTTTTACCCGTGAACAGATGCAAACCCTGCTGCTGACGCTATGGCGGGATACCGGCAAACAGATTTTGCTGATTACCCACGACATTGAAGAAGCGGTGTTTCTTGCCAGTGAACTGGTGCTGCTTTCGCCGGGGCCAGGTCGCGTGGTGGAGCGCAACAAACTCGATTTTGGCCAGCGTTTCGCCGCCGGCGAGCCGTGCCGCAGTATCAAATCCGATCCGGCTTTTATCGAACGCCGTGAATACGTGTTGAACCAGGTCTTTTCCCAGCGGGAGGCGTTTGTATGAGCGCGGTGATTGATGAGAAAACCCAGACTCGCCGACGCACGTTGCGCTGGCCTTTTTCACCGCAGTTTTCCCTGAGCTTGCTGAGTGTAGCCGTGCTGCTACTGGTGTGGTGGGGCGTGACGGCGCTCAATTTGGTGGCACCGCTGTTTCTGCCGCCACCCCAGCAGGTGCTGCAAAAGTTACTGCTGATCGCCAGCCCACAAGGCTTTATGGATGCGACCCTATGGCAGCACCTGGGCGCCAGCCTGACGCGCATGCTGGTGGCGCTGTTTTTTGCCGCGTTGATTGGCATCCCGGTGGGTATTGCAATGGGCCTGAGCCCGGCGATTCGTGGGCTGCTCGATCCGCTGATTGAACTCTATCGTCCGGTGCCGCCATTGGCCTATTTGCCGCTGATGGTGATTTGGTTTGGCATCGGCGAAACCTCGAAAATCTTACTAATCTATCTGGCGATCTTCGCGCCGGTGACGCTGTCGACGCTGGCAGGAGTGAAGAATGCTCAGCAGGTACGGATTCGCGCTGCGCAGGCACTAGGCGCTTCACGCTGGCAGCTACTGCGCTTTGTCATCCTGCCGGGCGCATTGCCTGAAATCCTTACCGGTTTACGCATTGGCCTTGGCGTGGGTTGGTCCACGCTGGTGGCCGCCGAACTGATTGCCGCCACGCGAGGGCTCGGCTTTATGGTGCAGTCGGCGGGCGAGTTTCTTGCCACCGATGTGGTACTGGCCGGTATCGCAGTGATTGCCTTAATCGCCTTTAGTTTAGAACTGGGTCTGCGCGCCTTGCAGCGCCGTCTGACACCCTGGAATGGAGAGCAGCAATGAACGAACGTGTCACCTTTACCGCGCTGGGCCCGTATATCGGTGCGCAGGTCAGCGACCTCGATCTCAGCCGCCCGTTAAGCGACGCGCAGTTTGAGCAGCTTTATCATGGTCTGCTGCGCCATCAGGTGTTGTTCCTGCGCAATCAGGTGATCACGCCGGAACAGCATCGCGCTCTGGCGATTCGCTTTGGTGATTTGCACATCCATCCGGTGTATCCACATGCGGAAGGAGTGGAAGAAATTATCGTGCTGGATACCCATCAGGATAATCCACCGGATAACGATAACTGGCACACCGATGTGACCTTTATTGAAACGCCGCCGGCGATTGCGATTTTAGCGTCTAAACTGCTGCCGGAGAGCGGTGGCGATACGTTGTGGTCAACGGGCATTGCGGCCTATGAAGCGTTGTCCGAACCGTTTAAGCAACTGCTGAGCGACTTGCAGGCGGAGCATGATTTTAAGAAGTCGTTCCAGGAGTATAAATACCGCAAGACGGAAGAAGAGCATCAGCGCTGGCAGCAAGCGGTCGCCAAACATCCGCCGGTGCAGCATCCGGTGATTCGTACCCATCCGGTGAGCGGGCGCAAGGCGCTGTTTGTCAATGAAGGCTTCACGACGCGTTTACTGGGATTGAGTGAGAAGGAGAGCGAAGCACTGCTGAATTTCCTGTTCTGGCACACGGCAAAACCGGAGTTTCAGGTGCGCTGGCGCTGGCAGGAGAATGATGTGGCTATTTGGGATAACCGCGTCACGCAGCATTATGCGAATGCCGATTACTATCCGGCGCGGCGAGTAATGCATCGGGCGACGGTGTTAGGGGATGTTCCGTTTTAAAAGAGTGCGGTGGTTAACCAGGTCGGCCTAAATGCCGACCTGTCGGCAGAAGTTGAACAAGAATACCGGACTTACAACAGACGCTGAGCATCCACGAAATCCGCACCAGACATACTTGCCTGACAGCAGAAGCTGAACAAGAATGCTGGCCTTCCAGAGATGCGAATCTTGCCTGCTGATCTTACAGCAGGCACTCACCCTGCAGGGGCAGCATGGATGCTGAACGCTAACTCGCCAGCATCTGCTCCAGCTGTTCCTGGGCATCCAGCCAGGCCATTTCAACATCTTCCAGCGCGGACTTGCTTTCGGCCTGACGTTGCAGCGCCGAGGTCAGATCCGCTTTACGGCTCTGATCGTAAATGGCACTGTCAGAGAGTTGCGCTTCTGCTTCGCTGAGCTGGCTCTGCCACTTCGCCATCTGCTTCTCTAACTTCTCGATCTCTTTACGCAACGGCTGAGTTTGCGCGCGCAGTTCAGCATCGCGGCGTTTCTGATCTTTACGAGACTGGGCGCTGTTGGCGTTATCCTGCTTCGGTGCAGCATCCTGCTGGGCTTGCTGCTTTTGCAGATCGCTCAACCACTGCTGGTAATCATCGAGATCGCCTTCAAACACATCGACTTTGCGGTCATGCACCAGATAGAGATCGTCGGTGGTGGATCGTAGTAAATGACGGTCATGCGAAACCACCACCAGCGCGCCTTCGAAATCAATCAGCGCTTCGGTCAATGCCTGACGCATGTCGAGATCAAGGTGGTTGGTCGGTTCATCGAGTAGCAGCAGATTTGGACGTTGCCAGACGATCAGTGCCAGCACCAGTCGCGCTTTTTCACCGCCTGAGAAACGTTCAGTGATTTCACTGACTTTATCACCCTGGAAACCGAAGCCGCCCAGATAATCACGCAGCTGTTGTTCCAGCGTTTGTGGCGCAATACGGGCCAGATGCTGCAATGGCGATTCATCGGCGCGCAGGTATTCAAGTTGATGCTGAGCGAAGTAGCCAAGCTTGATGCCTTTTGCCAGGCCAACTTTGCCATCCAGCGCTTCAATTTCACCGGCCAGCAGTTTGATCAGCGTTGATTTACCCGCACCGTTACGGCCGAGTAGACCGATGCGTGAACCCGGTACCAGATTCAGTTTGATGGCATCAAGAATGATGCGTTCGCCATAACCCGCCGTGACTTTCTCCATTTTCAATAATGGATTGGGCAGGCTCTCTGGTGCGCGGAAGCTGAAGCTAAACGGGTTATCGACGTGAGCCGGGGCAATTAACTCCATGCGCTCCAGCATCTTGATACGGCTCTGCGCCTGTTTGGCTTTAGTGGCCTGGGCGCGGAAGCGATCGATGTACTTTTGCAGGTGCTGTACTTTTTCCTGCTGGCTCTGGAACAACGCCTGCTGCTGCGCCAGTTTGGCGACGCGCTGGCGCTCGAACGAGCTATAGTTGCCGGTGTATTCGAACATCGTCTGCTGTTCGATATGAATGATTTTATCCACCACCGGATCAAGGAAGTCACGGTCATGCGAGATGAGGATCAGCGTGCCTTCATAGCTTTTCAACCAGCGCTCTAGCCAGATAACAGCATCAAGATCGAGGTGGTTAGTCGGCTCATCCAGTAGCAGCAGATCGGATCGGCACACCAGCGCTTGCGCAAGGTTAAGGCGCATGCGCCAGCCACCGGAGAAATCACTCACCGGCCGCATTAATTGTTCCTGGCTAAAGCCCAATCCGTGCAGCAGGCTGGAGGCGCGAGCATGTATGCTCCACGCCTGAATCGCATCCAGCTTGCCATGCAGCAGAGCGATGGCGTTGCCGTCATCCCTGGCGTTGGCATCAGCTAATTCGGATTCAAGCTGACGATATTCGCGGTCGCCGTCGATAACATATTCCAGCGCGGCTTTAGTGAGGGCCGGGGTTTCCTGGTTCACCCATGCCAGCGCCCAGTTACCTGGAAAAGTGAAATTGCCTGCATCACTGCTAATTTCGCCCTTCAGGAGCGACAGCAGCGTGGATTTTCCACAGCCGTTCTTACCCACCAAACCGACTTTTTGGCCGGGATTAATGGTGGCTGTTGCGTTGTCCAGCAGCACGTTAGTGCCGCGGCGTATTTGTAATGCGGAAAAGACAATCATAAGCGCCGTATCGTCAGAATATGTTAATTTATCGGCAACATAATTCAATAATGGTTAGTTGCGTCGAGCATGGTAGCGGAATTCCGCTGCGGTGACGACGCTTTGGAGGGGAACGATGTCGCAGCCACCTAAAATATTGCTGCTTTACGCCCATCCGGAAACACAGGATTCGATTGCTAATCGGGTTTTGCTGCAGTCGGCTATGGAACTGGACCACGTCACGGTGCACGATTTATACGCCCACTATCCGGATTTTTTCATTGATATTCATTACGAGCAGCAGCTGTTGCGCGAACACCAAATCATCGTTTTCCAGCATCCGTTGTATACCTATAGCTGCCCGGCTTTGCTGAAAGAGTGGCTGGATCGCGTGTTGTCGCGTGGGTTTGCCAGCGGCCAGGACGGGAATGCGCTGGAGGGCAAGTACTGGCGCAGCGTGGTGACCACCGGAGAACCGGAAACCGCGTATCACCATAACGGCCTGAATCGTTATCCGATGAGCGACATCATGCGTCCGTTTGAGCTGACGGCGCAGATGTGTCGTATGCACTGGATGACGCCGATGGTGATCTACTGGGCTCGCCGTCAGACGCCGGAAGTGATGCGCAATTATGCGCGCGCCTACCGTGACTGGCTCTCGTCACCATTGCCGCAGGGAGTGATGTGATGGAAGGTCAAACGTTACTCACTGCCGGAGTGATTTATCTGGTGGCCGCTGTGGTTGTGGTGCCGATTGCGGCCCGACTTGGTATTGGTGCCGTGCTGGGTTATCTGGTGGCAGGCATTGCCATCGGGCCGTGGGGGCTAGGCTTTATCAGCGACGTTGATGAGATTCTGCACTTCTCCGAACTCGGCGTGGTGTTCCTGATGTTCATCATCGGGCTGGAGTTGAATCCCGCCAAGCTTTGGGCGTTAAGGCGTTCAATCTTTGGCGTGGGCGCTGCGCAGGTATTGGTTTCTGCCGCGATTCTTGGTGTGCTGCTGTGGCTGACCAACTTTAGCTGGCAAGCCGCGGTGATCGGCGGGATTGGCCTGGCAATGTCTTCGACGGCTATGGCACTGCAATTGATGCGCGATAAAGGCATGAATCGCAGTGAAGCGGGTCAGCTCGGCTTCTCGGTGCTGCTGTTCCAGGATCTGGCCGTCATCCCCGCATTAGCCCTCGTGCCGCTGCTGGCCGGTGGCGACAGTGGCCATGTTGACTGGCTGAAAGTGGGCATGAAGGTGCTGGCGTTTGCTGGCATGCTGGTGGGCGGCCGTTATCTGCTGCGTCCGATTTTCCGCTTTATCGCTGCGTCGGGTGTCCGTGAAGTGTTCACGGCGGCTTCATTATTACTGGTGCTGGGCTCGGCGCTGTTTATGGATGCGCTCGGGCTGTCGATGGCGCTCGGCACCTTTATCGCCGGGATCCTGCTGGCCGAGAGTGAATATCGGCACGAGCTGGAAGTGGCGATCGAACCCTTCAAAGGGTTGCTGCTCGGGCTGTTCTTTATTTCCGTCGGCATGGCGCTGAATTTGGGCGTGCTCTATACCCATATCGCGGAGATTATCCTTGGCGTAGTGATTCTCGTGGCGGTCAAGACGCTGGTGCTCTATGTGCTGGGCCGTATTTATGGTTTACGCAGTTCCGAGCGCCTGCAGTTTGCCGGGGTGCTTAGCCAGGGCGGTGAATTTGCTTTTGTGCTGTTTTCAGCGGCATCGTCGGCCAAACTGTTTAGCGGCGATCAATTACCACTGTTGCTGGTGACGGTGACGCTGTCGATGATGACCACACCGCTGTTGATGCAGGGGGTGGATAAAATTCTCGCACGTCGGTTCAATGAGCCCGATGATGACAATGAGAAGCCGTTTGTCGAAGATGATCAGCCGCAGGTCATTGTGGTTGGCTTTGGTCGTTTTGGTCAGGTGGTGGGCCGCTTGCTGATGGCTAACAATAAGCGTATTACGGTGCTGGAGCGTGACATCTCGGCTGTCAGCCTGATGCGCAAATATGGCTATAAGGTTTACTACGGCGATGCCACTGAGCTTGAGTTACTGCGTGCTGCCGGTGCGGAGAATGCACAATCCATTGTGATTACCTGCAATGATCCGGAAGATTCGATGTCCATCGTTCACCTTTGCCAGCAGCACTTCCCGCAGCTGGAAATTCTGGCGCGTGCGCGTGGCCGTGTGGAAGCCCATGAATTACTGCAAGCGGGCGTAACGTTGTTCTCGCGTGAAACCTTCTCAAGTGCGCTGGAGCTGGGACGCAAAACGCTGATTTCACTCGGCATGCATCCGCATCAGGCGCAACGCGCGCAACAGCATTTCCGCCGACTCGATATGCGCATGCTACGTGAACTGGTGCCAAGCCACGATGATAATGCGCAGGCCTCACGTGTGCGTGAAGCTCGTCGTGAGTTAGAAGACATCTTCCAGCGCGAAATGCAGCATGAAAAACGTCAGATCGACGGTTGGGATGACGAGTAGGACTACACTTAACATATCCGTTGCTTAATAGCGGGCAGGAAAGAGTATGCGTAAACGTTTTATTGCTGGTGCGGTATGTCCGCAATGTCAGGAAAAAGACACGCTGGCGTTATGGCGTGAAAACAATGTCGAAGTGGTGGAGTGCGTGCAGTGCGGCCATCAAATGCGTGAAGCGGATAAACAAGTTCGCGATAAGGTGCGCAGCAATGAGCAAGTGATCGGCATTTTTCATCCTGAGTAGCAGAATGGCGCAGCTTTTTTTAAGCTTAAACTTACAGCGGGATTGAATTCCGCTACAATCGGCGCCATTAACGCTGAGCAGTATGCAGCAACACATTTGTTGGCATCCTCAGTCTTGAACCTTTCTGGTTGGTTATTGCACGCAAAATAGACCAATGAGACGGGATCTCAGTTCTCAACGGTTAGGAGATATCATGAAAGTAGCAAAAGACCTGGTGGTGAGCCTGGCGTATCAGGTTCGTACCGAAGACGGTGTGTTGGTTGACGAGTCACCGGTGAGTGCACCGTTGGACTATCTGCACGGTCATGGTTCCCTGATTTCTGGTCTGGAAAAAGCGCTGGAAAATCACTCGGTTGGCGATAAGTTTGATGTGCATATTCCGGCAAACGACGCTTACGGTCAGTACGATGACAACCTGGTGCAGCGTGTACCAAAAGACGTGTTCATGGGCGTCGACGAACTGCAGGTTGGCATGCGCTTCCTGGCAGAAACCGATCAGGGTCCAGTGCCGGTTGAAATCACTGAAGTGGAAGACGAGCACGTTGTGGTTGATGGTAACCACATGCTGGCGGGTCAGAACCTGAACTTCAACGTGGAAGTGGTAGCGATCCGTGAAGCAACGGAAGAAGAAATCGCACACGGCCATGTACATGGTGCAGATGGTCATCATCATGACCACGATCACGACCATGGTCACGATCACGGCCAGGGCGGTTGTGGTACTGGCGGTTGCGGTTGCAGCCACTAAGTTCTGCATTGAACAACAAAAGGCCACCTTCAGGTGGCCTTTTGCTTTAATAGTGCGGTGGTGGCGTCTCTTCGGACTGCGAAGCAATCGGTGAAGGTGTCGCGGCTTTCACTTTATCCACTAATAAACGTACCTGTTCGCGCATACGACTCATCTCCAGTTCATGTTGAGTCACCGTCAGATTGAGCTGATCGATGGTGTGCTCCTGAAATGCCAGTTTGCTCTCCAGCGCCTCAAGACGTTGTTCCCACTCTTCATGCTGCATCATTTCTTCTCCTGTCACGGTGCTGCGCCTGGCGCGTATCGGGCGTGATTCTACGGTCTTTAGCGGCAGAATCACCCGATTTTTAACCTTTATGGGGCTTTGCGGTTGAAATCAGCGCTAATGCCTTCATCTCTGGTGAAACTTCCTGATGCAAAAAAGGTCGGATGTTAAGCGGGTAATTACGTTGTGGGAGTGTTCGCCGCTGCCACGTAAAGTTATAGTGTGGGCCACTGTCCGCAATGATTCCCGAGGTTTAGATGCTTCGGTTTTGGAGAAAGGATGAAATCACTGTTTAAAGTCACATTGTTAGCTACCACCATGGCCATTGCGCTGAATGCACCGCTGGCAATGGCAGCTGAAACCGCTGCGGCTCCGGCTGACGCTGCTCAGGCAGCACCGCAGGCACCGAAAAATGCTGCCTTCAAAAATGAAGACCAGCAGTCAGCTTATGCGCTGGGTGCTTCTTTGGGTCGCTACATGGACAACTCTCTGAAGGAACAAGAGAAACTGGGCATCAAACTGGACAAAGATCAGTTGATCGCAGGTGTTCAGGATGCATTCGGTGGCAAGAGCAAACTGTCTGATCAAGAGATCGAGCAGACACTGCAAGCCTTCGAAGGCCGCGTGAAAGGCGCTGCACAGGCGAAGATGGAAAAAGACGCGAAAGAGAACTCTGACAAGGGTGCCGCTTACGCTGATAAATTCGCCAAAGAAAAAGGCGTGAAGAAAACTGAATCTGGCTTGCTGTATCAGGTTGAGAAAGAAGGCACCGGTGACGCACCTAAAGACAGCGACACCGTCGTCGTGAACTATAAAGGTACGCTGATCGACGGTACCGAGTTCGATAACTCTTACACCCGTGGCGAGCCACTGTCATTCCGTCTCGACGGCGTGATCCCAGGCTGGACCGAAGGTCTGAAGCACGTGAAGAAAGGCGGCAAGATCAAGCTGGTGATCCCACCGAACCTGGCTTACGGCAAAAATGGCGTTCCGGGCATTCCGGCCAACTCAACGCTGGTATTTGATGTTGAGCTGCTGGATATCAAGCCAGCGCCAAAAGCGGATGAGAAAGCACAGGCTCCGGCCGCTGCTGATAAGAAAGCGCAGTAATCTGCTTGCGCTTCTGACGCCGCCTCCGGGCGGCGTTTTTATTTGTCCGCCAGACTTGAGCTGCGCTGGCTGTGCTCGCCATCCTCACTCATGCTCAGGGCATGAACCAACATGCCGTCTTGCAGCAACCCAAATTGTTTAGGGGAATGAGTAAAGCTCTGGCTAAACATCCCGACATTTGCCAGACTAGCGCCTGCACAACTATCACAATATGAGTCTGCCCCAAAGCTGTCGAGACAGGCTCCAGCCATTTAGGGTAATGTCTTCGATGTCTAATCCATTCAATCCCGGTGAACTGACTGACTTCGATTTACTGGAGCAACGTCCGTTTGAGCAAGCCGATTACGATATTCTCAAATCTTACGAAGCCGTCGTTGATGGCCTCGCGATGCTGATCGGCTCGCACTGCGAAATCGTGCTGCACTCACTGGAAGATTTGAAATGCTCCGCCGTGCGCATCGCCAACGGTGAACATACCGGCCGTAAAGTGGGCTCGCCGATTACCGATTTGGCACTGCGCATGCTGCACGATATGCATGGCGCTGACAGCAATGTGTCCCGCGCATACTTCACGCGCGCTAAGAGCGGCGTGCTGATGAAATCGGTCACCATCGCGATTCGCAATCGTCAGCAGCGCGTGATTGGCCTGCTGTGTATTAACATGAACCTTGATGTGCCGTTCTCGCAGATTATGTCGACCTTTATGCCGCCGGAAATGCAGCAGGTAGATTCCAACGTCAACTTTGCCAGCTCAGTCGAAGACCTGGTGATGCAAACGCTGGAATTTACCATTGAGGAAGTGAGCAACGACCGCAATGTGTCGAACAACGCCAAGAATCGCCAGATTGTGCTCAACCTGTACGAGAAGGGAATTTTTGATATCAAGGATGCGATTAACCAGGTCGCTGACCGTCTCAATATTTCCAAGCACACGGTTTACCTCTACATCCGTCAGTTTAAAAGCGGTGACTTCCAGGGGCAGGATCGCTAATGCGTTATACCTTACTGGTGACGGGGCCGGCATACGGTACGCAGAATGCCAGTAGTGCATTGCTGTTTGCTCGTGCGTTGCTCAAAGCAGGGCACCAGTTGGAAAGTGTTTTCTTTTATAGAGAAGGCGTGCTGAATGCCAATCAGCTCACTTCACCTGCCAGCGATGAAGTCGATGTGGTGCGCGCATGGCAGCAACTGCGCGAAGAGAGTGGTGCCGCGCTAAATATTTGCGTGGCTGCCGCATTGCGCCGTGGCGTGACGGATGAGCAGGAAGCGACGCGCTTGCAACTGGTGGGCAGTAATTTGCAGCCTGGTTTTGAACTGAGCGGCTTAGGTGCGCTGGCAGAAGCTGCGTTGAGCTGTGATCGTCTGGTGCAATTCTGATGAATCGTGTGGCATTTCTTTTCACTCAGGCACCCCACGGCAGCAGCGCGGGCAGGGAAGGGCTGGATGCGGTGCTGGCCACTGGCGCGCTCAGCGAAGACATTGGACTGTTCTTTATTGGCGATGGCGTGCTGCAACTGCAACGCGCACAGCAGCCTGAGCAGATTTTGGCTCGCAACTATATCGCGACGTTCGGCGTGCTCGATCTCTACGACATCGACCAGTGTTTCGCCTGCCGAGAGTCACTTGATGCGCGCGGGCAAAGCCTGACGGCTGAACGCGTGATGACGGCTGAAGTGCTGGATGCCGCGACACTGCGCCAGAAACTCGCCACTTATCATCGAATCCTTCGTTTCTGAGAATCCAACATGCTCTACACGCTGCTGCAATCACCCTGGCAATGCGATATCGATAGCCTGTTACTGCTGATGCAGGAGGGCGACGACTTGCTGCTAATGCAGGATGGCGTCACGGCCGCGCTTGAGGGCAGCCAGATGTTCATCAAGCTGCAAGCCTCTCCGGCCGCGCTTTGGGTTCTTGAGGAAGATGTGGTCGCGCGTGGGTTGGTTGAGCAAATTTCGACCAAAGTAGCACGTTTGGACTATACTGGTTTCGTTGCGATGACGGTGAAGCACCAACAACAAGTGGCCTGGTAGCAAGGAAAACCTGGTTATTTCTTGACACCCTTTTGACACAGCCCTAAAATTCTGCCTCCTCGTAGTAATACGAGGCGATTTATTACGTGTTTACGAAGCAAAAAGCTAAATCCCAGGAGCTATTTAATGGCAACAGTTAACCAGCTGGTTCGCAAACCACGCGTACGCAAAGTTGCAAAGAGCAACGTGCCTGCGCTGGAAGCTTGCCCGCAGAAACGTGGTGTTTGTACTCGTGTGTACACCACTACCCCTAAAAAACCAAACTCAGCACTGCGTAAAGTTTGCCGTGTGCGTTTGACTAACGGTTTTGAAGTTACCTCCTACATCGGCGGTGAAGGTCATAACCTCCAGGAACACTCAGTGATCCTGATTCGTGGCGGTCGTGTTAAAGACTTGCCAGGTGTGCGTTACCACACCGTTCGCGGCGCGCTTGACTGCTCAGGTGTTAAAGACCGTAAGCAGTCACGCTCCAAGTACGGCGTGAAGAAGCCAAAGGCTTAATGGTTCTCCGTTAAGTAAGGCCAAACATTTTCACTTTAATGTCAAAATAAACTCGTAGAGTTTTGGACAATCCTGAATTAACAACGGAGTATTTCCATGCCACGTCGTCGCGTCATTGGTCAGCGTAAAATCCTGCCAGATCCTAAGTTCGGATCAGAATTGCTGGCTAAATTTGTAAACATCCTGATGGTAGATGGTAAAAAATCTACTGCAGAATCTATCGTCTATACCGCACTTGATACCCTGGCTCAACGTGCAGGTAAAGATGGTCTGGAAGCTTTCGAAGTTGCACTCGAAAACGTACGTCCGACTGTAGAAGTTAAGTCACGTCGCGTTGGTGGTTCAACCTACCAGGTTCCAGTTGAAGTCCGTCCGGTTCGTCGTAATGCTCTGGCAATGCGTTGGATCGTTGAAGCTGCTCGTAAACGCGGTGATAAATCAATGGCTCTTCGCCTGGCGAACGAACTTTCTGACGCTGCAGAGAACAAAGGTACTGCAGTTAAGAAACGTGAAGACGTTCACCGTATGGCTGAAGCCAACAAGGCGTTCGCACACTACCGCTGGTAACAGCCACGTAGTTGTTATTAACCCAGCGGGCGTCCCAGTGGCTTACCTGCTGGGCTTTTTTAACTTAGAACGTCTCAGAATCAGAGGAATCAAATGGCTCGTAAAACACCCATTGAGCGCTATCGTAACATCGGTATCAGTGCTCACATCGACGCCGGTAAAACTACCACTACCGAACGTGTTCTGTTCTACACCGGTGTAAACCACAAGATCGGTGAAGTGCATGACGGCGCCGCAACCATGGACTGGATGGAGCAGGAACAGGAACGTGGTATTACCATCACTTCCGCTGCAACCACCTGTTACTGGTCAGGTATGGCTAAGCAGTTCGAGCCACACCACGTCAACATCATTGACACCCCGGGACACGTTGACTTCACCATCGAAGTTGAGCGTTCTATGCGTGTGCTTGATGGCGCAGTAATGGTTTACTGTGCGGTTGGTGGTGTTCAGCCACAGTCTGAAACCGTATGGCGCCAGGCTAACAAATATAAAGTTCCACGCATCGCGTTCGTTAACAAAATGGACCGCATGGGTGCTAACTTCCTGAAAGTTGTTGATCAGATGAAAACGCGCCTGGGTGCAAACCCGGTTCCGCTTCAGCTGGCAATCGGCGCAGAAGAGAAATTCACCGGTGTTGTTGACCTGGTGAAAATGAAAGCCATCAACTGGAACGATGAAGATCAGGGCGTTACCTTCGTTTACGAAGATATCCCAGCTGATATGCAGGAACTGGCTGATGAATGGCGTGCGAATCTGGTTGAAGCCGCTGCAGAAGGTTCTGATGAGCTGATGGAGAAATTCTTCGGCGGTGAAGAGCTGACTGAAGAAGAGATCAAAACTTCTCTGCGTAAGCGCGTGCTGAAAAACGAAATCATCCTGGTTACCTGTGGTTCTGCATTTAAGAACAAAGGTGTTCAGGCGATGCTGGATGCGGTAGTTGAATACCTGCCAGCACCGACTGACGTTACCGCGATCAACGGTATGCTGGACGACGGTAAAGACACGCCGGCTGAGCGTCATTCTGACGACAACGAGCCGTTTGCTGCTCTGGCGTTCAAAATCGCAACCGACCCGTTTGTGGGTAACCTGACCTTCTTCCGCGTTTACTCTGGTGTTGTTAACACCGGTGACACCGTGTTCAACCCGGTTAAGTCAAACCGTGAGCGTCTGGGCCGTATCGTTCAGATGCACGCTAACAAACGTGAAGAGATCAAAGAAGTTCGTGCGGGCGACATCGCAGCTGCGATCGGCCTGAAAGATGTGACCACTGGTGACACCCTGTGTGATCCAGAAAATGTCATCATTCTTGAGCGCATGGAATTCCCAGAGCCAGTAATCTCTATCGCCGTTGAGCCGAAAACCAAAGCTGACCAGGAAAAAATGGGTCTGGCTCTGGGTCGTCTGGCAAAAGAGGATCCATCTTTCCGCGTATGGACTGATGAAGAATCTAACCAGACCATCATCGCGGGTATGGGTGAGCTGCACCTCGACATCATCGTTGACCGTATGAAGCGTGAGTTCAACGTTGAAGCGAACGTCGGTAAACCACAGGTTGCTTATCGCGAAGCGATTCGCGCTAAAATCACCGATGTTGAAGGTAAACACGCTAAGCAGTCTGGTGGTCGTGGTCAGTACGGTCATGTTGTTATCGACATGTACCCACTGGAGCCGGGTTCTAACCCTAAAGGTTATGAATTCGTCAACGACATCAAGGGTGGTGTGATTCCAACTGAATACATCCCTGCGGTTGATAAAGGTATCCAGGAGCAGCTGAAGTCTGGTCCACTGGCCGGTTACCCGGTAGTAGATCTGGGTGTTCGTCTGCACTTCGGTTCTTACCATGACGTTGACTCCTCTGAGCTGGCGTTTAAACTGGCCGCTTCTTTAGCCTTCAAAGATGGCTTTAAGAAAGCACAGCCCGTTCTGCTTGAGCCTATCATGAAGGTTGAAGTAGAGACTCCGGAAGAGAACACCGGTGACGTTATCGGTGACCTTAGCCGTCGTCGTGGTATGCTCAAAGGACAGGAATCTAACGCTACTGGCGTTCAGATCCATGCTGAAGTTCCACTGTCTGAAATGTTCGGATATGCAACCCAGCTGCGTTCTCTGACTAAAGGCCGTGCTTCTTACTCCATGGAGTTCCTGAAGTACGATGATGCGCCGAACAACGTCGCTCAGGCCGTTATTGAAGCTCGTAGCAAATAAGCTACGGTTTAAAAATTGTGAACTGATGCCTTCATGACTCATGAAGGCACAACGTAAGGAATTATCGCCATGGCGAAAGAGCAATTTCAGCGTAACAAACTGCACGTAAACGTTGGCACCATCGGTCACGTTGACCATGGTAAAACCACTCTGACTGCAGCTATCACCACCGTTCTGGCTAAAACCTACGGCGGCTCTGCTAAAGCGTTCGATCAGATCGATAACGCACCAGAAGAGAAAGCTCGTGGTATCACCATCAACACTTCACACGTTGAATATGAAACCCCGACTCGCCACTACGCGCACGTTGACTGCCCAGGCCACGCCGACTATGTGAAAAACATGATCACCGGTGCTGCGCAGATGGACGGCGCGATCCTGGTTGTTGCTGCGACTGATGGCCCAATGCCACAGACCCGTGAGCACATCCTGCTGGGTCGTCAGGTTGGCGTTCCTTACATCATCGTGTTCCTGAACAAGTGCGACATGGTTGATGATGAAGAGCTGCTGGAACTGGTAGAGATGGAAGTTCGCGATCTGCTGTCAGCTTACGACTTCCCAGGCGACGATACTCCAATCGTACGCGGTTCTGCTCTGCAGGCACTGAACGGTGTTGCTGAGTGGGAAGAGAAGATCATTGAGCTGGCTGGTCACCTGGATAACTACATCCCAGAGCCAGTACGTGCAATCGACCTGCCGTTCCTGCTGCCAATCGAAGACGTATTCTCAATCTCAGGCCGTGGTACTGTTGTAACCGGTCGTGTTGAGCGCGGTATCGTTAAAGTGGGCGACGAAGTTGAAATCGTTGGTATCAAGGCGACTGTTAAGTCTACCTGTACTGGCGTTGAAATGTTCCGTAAGCTGCTGGACCAGGGTCAGGCGGGTGAAAACTGTGGTGTTCTGCTGCGCGGTATCAAGCGTGAAGACATCCAGCGTGGTCAGGTACTGGCTAAACCAGGCACCATCAAGCCACACACCAAGTTCGTATCAGAAGTATACGTACTGTCTAAAGACGAAGGCGGCCGTCATACTCCGTTCTTCAAAGGCTACCGTCCGCAGTTCTACTTCCGTACTACTGACGTGACTGGTAACGTTGAGCTGCCAGAAGGCGTTGAGATGGTAATGCCAGGCGACAACGTGAAAATGACCGTTGAGCTGATCCACCCAATCGCGATGGACCAGGGTCTGCGTTTCGCAATCCGTGAAGGCGGCCGTACTGTTGGTGCGGGCGTTGTTGCTGAAGTTCTCGCTTAATTGCGTTAATGTCGGTGGTTGCTTAGGTAGCCACCGCAGCACGAAAAGAGAGCACTTCGGTGCTCTTTTTTTTTGCCTGAAATTCACCGCTCAAGCCAATCCCACACAAAAGCTACGTTTGAAATAAAAACCATTCTCATTTACACTTTGATCAGAATTTGTACTGGAGTCGCAGTAAATGTACGTCTGTCTGTGTAATGCCGTGAGTGACAAAACCCTCCGTGAAGTAGTGCGTCGCTATCAGCCCAAATCGATCCAACATCTTCGTCAACTGGTTCCTATCGGAAAACAGTGTGGTAAGTGCATCCGTTTTGCGCGCGAGATTATGGATGATGAGCTGCAGAAGGTACCGCTGTACAAAGAAATCGCTTAGGTCGATTCGACATCCTCCGGCAATAACCACAAAAACAGTCCTGTTTTTTTGACTTCTTTTTATCCGCATCTACGATCTATTTACCTGGAAGCGGAGGAAGCAAAATGAAGGGCGACAGTAAAATCATAACTCATCTCAATAAACTGCTGGGGAATGAACTGGTTGCGATTAATCAGTACTTTCTTCATGCACGTATGTTCAAAAACTGGGGGCTTATTCGCCTCAACGATGTCGAATATCACGAATCCATCGATGAAATGAAGCATGCGGACAAATACATCGAGCGCATTCTTTTCCTTGAAGGGATTCCAAATTTGCAGGATCTCGGCCGGTTGCGTATTGGTGAAGATGTCCCGGAAATGTTGCAATCCGATCTGACGCTGGAGTTAGAAGGGGCGAAGGATTTACGTGAAGCGATTGCCTATGCCGACAAGGTGCATGATTACGTCAGCCGCGACATGATGATTGAGATTCTGGGTGAGGAAGAGCATCACATTGACTGGCTGGAAACAGAACTCGACCTGATTCAAAAACTCGGTTTGCAGAATTACCTGCAGGCGCAATTAAAAGAAGAAAGCACAGACTAAAACCCTTTCGTTGTAGCAATGTCACAGAGCCTGTAGGGGGAAATATCGAGCCCCATACAGGCTTTTTCGTATTTAGTCCGCAATTGATGTGGTTAAAAACGCATCACGGGTTGCTTCCTGAACTGATTTGCGTATAATGCGCGGGCCTGCCGATATTGGTATGGCGCGATTCGAGCAGAATCGCAGGTGATAGCAAGCTATGTATCACCTGACAATACTCCCGATTGGGGAGTTATATGCTGAACGATTACACTCCTCCATCAATCGTAATGGGTGTGGGTAGTAATTCTTTTCGTTTATAAAATGTTTGGAGCCTTGGTCTCATGTCGAACCAAAGAATCCGTATCCGTCTTAAAGCGTTTGATCATCGCCTGATCGATCAATCAACCGCGGAAATCGTTGAGACTGCCAAGCGCACTGGCGCGCAGGTACGTGGTCCGATCCCGCTGCCAACTCGCAAAGAGCGTTTCACCGTTCTGATCTCTCCGCACGTTAACAAAGACGCGCGCGATCAGTACGAGATCCGTACTCACAAGCGTCTGGTAGACATCGTTGAGCCAACTGAAAAAACCGTTGATGCACTGATGCGTCTGGATCTGGCTGCCGGTGTTGACGTGCAGATCAGCCTGGGTTAATCAGGTCATCGAGCGATTGAGAGGTTGATACAATGATTGGTTTAGTCGGTAAAAAAGTGGGCATGACTCGCATCTTCACTGAAGATGGCGTTTCAATCCCAGTAACCGTAATCGAAGTTGAAGCAAACCGCGTTACTCAGGTCAAAGGCCTGGAAAACGACGGTTACCAGGCTATCCAGGTGACCACCGGTGCTAAAAAAGCAAACCGTGTGAGCAAGCCGGAAGCAGGTCATTTTGCTAAAGCTGGCGTTGAAGCTGGCCGTGGTCTGTGGGAATTCCGCACCGAAGGTGAAGAGTACTCAGTAGGCCAGAGCATCAGTGTTGAAATTTTCGCTGACGTTAAAAAAGTAGACGTTACCGGTACCTCTAAAGGTAAAGGTTTCGCAGGTACCGTTAAGCGCTGGAACTTCCGTACCCAGGACGCTACACACGGTAACTCCTTGTCTCACCGCGTTCCGGGTTCTATCGGTCAGAACCAGACTCCGGGCAAAGTGTTCAAAGGCAAGAAAATGGCTGGTCAACTGGGTAACGAGCGCGTAACCGTTCAGAGCCTGGAAGTGGTACGTGTTGACGCTGAGCGCAACCTGCTGCTGGTCAAAGGTGCTGTCCCGGGTGCAACCGGCAGCGACCTGATTGTTAAACCAGCTGTGAAGGCGTAAGGGGATAGCAATGGAATTAGTACTGAAAGACGCGCAGAGCGCGCTGACTGTTTCCGAAACTACCTTCGGTCGTGATTTCAACGAAGCGCTGGTTCACCAGGTTGTTGTTGCTTATGCCGCTGGTGCTCGTCAGGGTACTCGTGCGCAGAAAACTCGTGCTGAAGTAACTGGTTCAGGCAAAAAGCCTTGGCGCCAGAAAGGTACCGGCCGTGCGCGTTCAGGTTCTGTAAAGAGCCCGATCTGGCGTTCAGGTGGCGTGACCTTCGCTGCGCGTCCACAGGACCACAGTCAAAAAGTTAACAAGAAGATGTACCGCGGCGCGCTGAAAAGCATCCTGTCCGAACTGGTACGTCAGGACCGTCTGATCGTTGTCGAGACGTTCTCTGTAGAAGCGCCTAAAACTAAGCTGCTGGCACAGAAACTGAAAGACATGGCGCTGGAAGACGTGCTAATCATCACCGGTGAACTGGATGAGAATCTGTTCCTGGCTGCGCGTAACCTGTACAAGGTTGACGTGCGTGATGCAGCAGGTATCGACCCAGTTAGCCTGATCGCCTTCGACAAAGTCGTTATGACTGCGGAAGCAGTTAAGCAAGTTGAGGAGATGCTGGCATGATCCGTGAAGAACGTCTGCTGAAAGTCGTACGTGCACCGCACGTATCTGAAAAAGCATCTACTGCGATGGAAAAAAGCAATACCATCGTTCTCAAAGTTGCTAAAGACGCGACCAAAGCAGAGATCGTTGCTGCTGTTGAGAAGCTGTTCGAAGTTGAAGTTAAAGACGTAAACACCCTGGTTGTTAAGGGTAAAGTTAAGCGTCACGGACAGCGTATCGGTCGTCGTAGCGACTGGAAAAAAGCTTACGTCACCCTGAAGGAAGGCCAGAATCTGGACTTCGTCGGCGGCGCTGAGTAAGTCGGAGGAGAAAGACAATGGCAGTTGTTAAATGTAAACCGACATCTCCGGGTCGTCGTCACGTAGTTAAAGTGGTGAACCCAGAGCTGCACAAGGGCAAACCTTTTGCTCCGCTGTTAGAAAAAAACAGCAAATCCGGTGGTCGTAACAACAATGGTCGTATCACTACCCGTCATATCGGTGGTGGTCACAAGCAGGCTTACCGTATTGTTGACTTCAAACGCAACAAAGATGGTATCCCAGCAGTTGTTGAGCGTCTTGAGTACGATCCGAACCGTTCTGCGAACATCGCACTGGTTCTGTACAAAGATGGCGAGCGCCGTTACATCCTGGCCCCTAAAGGCCTGAAAGCTGGTGATCAGGTTCAATCTGGCGTTGATGCTGCGATTAAAGCAGGTAACACCCTGCCAATGCGTAACATCCCGGTGGGTTCTACCGTTCACAACGTAGAAATGAAACCAGGCAAAGGCGGTCAGATTGCTCGCTCAGCTGGTACTTACGTGCAGATCGTTGCGCGTGATGGTTCCTACGTAACCCTGCGTCTGCGTTCAGGCGAAATGCGTAAAGTCGAAATCGACTGCCGCGCAACCCTGGGCGAAGTCGGTAACGCTGAGCACATGCTGCGCGTTCTGGGTAAAGCTGGTGCAACCCGTTGGCGTGGTGTTCGTCCTACCGTTCGCGGTACTGCGATGAACCCAGTCGATCACCCGCACGGTGGTGGTGAAGGTCGTAACTTTGGTAAGCACCCGGTAACTCCGTGGGGCGTTCAGACCAAAGGTAAGAAGACCCGTAGCAACAAGCGTACTGATAAATTTATCGTACGTCGCCGTAGCAAATAATTTTAGAGGATAAGCCATGCCACGTTCTCTCAAGAAAGGTCCTTTTATTGACCTGCACTTGCTGAAGAAGGTAGAGAAAGCGGTGGAAAGCGGTGACAAGAAGCCCCTGCGCACTTGGTCCCGTCGTTCAACGATCTTCCCTAACATGATCGGTTTGACCATCGCTGTCCATAATGGTCGTCAGCACGTTCCTGTCTTTGTATCCGACGAAATGGTCGGCCACAAACTGGGTGAATTTGCACCGACACGTACTTATCGCGGCCATGCTGCAGATAAGAAAGCCAAGAAGAAATAAGTAGGAGGAAGAGATGGAAACTATTGCTCAACATCGCCATGCTCGTTCTTCTGCTCAGAAGGTCCGCCTTGTTGCTGACCTGATTCGCGGTAAGAAAGTGTCGCAGGCTCTGGATATTCTGACCTACACCAACAAGAAAGCTGCTGTGTTGGTTAAGAAAGTCCTGGAATCTGCCATTGCGAACGCCGAACACAACGATGGCGCTGATATCGACGATCTGAAAGTCGCGAAAATCTTCGTAGACGAAGGCCCAAGCATGAAGCGCATTATGCCGCGTGCGAAAGGTCGTGCAGATCGCATCCTGAAGCGCACCAGCCACATTACTGTGGTTGTGTCCGATCGCTGAGACTCTGGAGACTAGCAATGGGTCAGAAAGTACATCCTAATGGTATTCGCCTGGGTATTGTAAAACCATGGAACTCTACCTGGTTTGCGAACACCAAAGAATTCGCTGACAACCTGGACAGCGATTTTAAAGTACGTCAGTTCCTGACTAAGGAACTGGCTAAAGCGTCTGTATCTCGTATCGTTATCGAGCGTCCGGCTAAGAGCATCCGTGTGACCATTCACACCGCTCGCCCGGGTATCGTTATCGGTAAGAAAGGTGAAGACGTAGAAAAACTGCGCACGGTCGTAGCGAAAATCGCTGGCGTTCCTGCACAGATCAATATCGCCGAAGTCCGTAAACCGGAACTGGACGCTAAATTGGTTGCTGATAGCATCACTTCACAGCTGGAGCGTCGTGTGATGTTCCGTCGTGCGATGAAGCGTGCTGTTCAGAACGCAATGCGTCTGGGCGCGAAGGGTATTAAAGTTGAAGTTAGCGGCCGTTTGGGCGGAGCCGAGATCGCACGTACCGAATGGTACCGTGAAGGTCGCGTGCCACTGCACACTCTGCGTGCAGACATTGACTACAACACCTCTGAAGCGCACACCACTTATGGTGTAATCGGCGTTAAGGTATGGATCTTCAAAGGTGAGATCCTGGGTGGTATGGCTGCTGTTGAACAACCGGAACCGGCTGCTCAACCTAAAAAGCAGCAGCGTAAAGGCCGTAAGTAAGGAGAGTCGCTGATGTTACAACCAAAGCGTACGAAATTCCGTAAAGTGCACAAAGGCCGCAACCGTGGTCTGGCGCAGGGTACGGATGTCAGCTTCGGTACTTTCGGTCTGAAAGCTGTTGGCCGTGGTCGTCTGACTGCTCGTCAGATCGAAGCAGCACGTCGTGCTATGACCCGTGCAGTTAAGCGTCAAGGTAAGATCTGGATCCGTGTATTCCCGGACAAACCGATCACCGAGAAGCCGCTTGAAGTGCGTATGGGTAAAGGTAAGGGTAACGTGGAGTATTGGGTTGCCCTGATCCAACCGGGTAAAGTCCTGTATGAAATGGACGGTGTTCCGGAAGAGCTTGCCCGTGAAGCATTCAAGCTGGCAGCAGCAAAACTGCCTATCAAAACCACCTTTGTTACTAAGACGGTGATGTAATGAAAGCAAATGAGCTGCGTGAAAAAAGCGTTGAAGAGCTGAACGCTGAGCTTCTTAACCTGCTGCGTGAGCAATTCAACCTGCGCATGCAGGCAGCATCCGGCCAGCTGCAGCAGACCCATCTGCTGAAGCAAGTGCGTCGTAATGTTGCACGTGTTAAGACTTTACTGACTGAGAAGGCGGCGTAATGACCGATAAAATCCGTACTCTGCAGGGTCGTGTAATTAGTGACAAAATGCAGAAATCTGCAGTAGTTGCTATCGAACGTGTCGTGAAACACCCGATCTACGGTAAGTTCATCAAGCGTACGACTAAGCTGCACATCCATGACGAGAACAACGAATGTGGAATCGGTGACGTGGTAGAAATCCGCGAAACCCGTCCACTGTCTAAGACTAAGTCTTGGGCGCTGGTTCGCGTTGTAGAGAAAGCGGTTCTGTAATAGAATCCGCTTCCTTTAAAAAATAAAATGAACGGCTCGTCTGAGCCGTTCATTTTTTCTACCCATCTGCGAGAACCGGTGTTATAATGCCGCGCCCTCAATTATGGGGCTTTTTAACGACCTGAGGTTTGGGTCCCGAAGTAGTAGTTGACATTAGCGGAGCACTAAAATGATCCAAGAACAGACTATGCTGAACGTCGCCGACAACTCCGGTGCACGTCGCGTAATGTGTATCAAGGTTCTGGGTGGCTCGCACCGTCGCTACGCAGGCGTCGGCGACATCATTAAAGTTACCATCAAGGAAGCAATTCCTCGCGGTAAAGTTAAGAAAGGTGATGTCCTGAAGGCGGTAGTGGTGCGCACCAGGAAGGGTGTTCGTCGCCCGGACGGTTCTGTCATTCGCTTCGATGGTAATGCATGCGTTATTTTAAACAATAACAGCGAGCAGCCTATCGGTACGCGTATTTTTGGGCCGGTAACTCGTGAACTTCGTACTGAAAAGTTCATGAAAATTATCTCTCTGGCACCAGAAGTACTCTAAGGAGCGAGCAATGGCAGCGAAAATCCGTCGTAACGACGAAGTTATCGTGATTACCGGTAAAGACAAAGGTAAACGCGGTAAAGTAAAGAATGTCCTGACTTCTGGTAAGGTCATCGTTGAAGGTATCAACCTGGTTAAGAAACACCAGAAGCCGGTTCCGGCTCTGAACCAACCAGGCGGCATCGTTGAAAAAGAAGCTGCTATTCAGGTTTCTAACGTTGCAATCTTCAATGCGGCAACCGGCAAGGCTGACCGTGTAGGCTTTAGATTCGAAGAAGGCAAAAAAGTCCGTTTCTTCAAGTCTAATAGCGAAACTATCAAGTAATTTGGAGTAGTACGATGGCGAAACTGCATGATTACTACAAAGACGAAGTAGTCCAGAAACTCATGACTGAGTTCGGCTACAATTCTGTCATGCAAGTCCCTCGGGTCGAGAAGATCACCCTGAACATGGGTGTTGGTGAAGCGATCGCTGACAAGAAACTGCTGGATAACGCAGCAGCTGACCTGGCAGCAATCTCCGGTCAAAAACCGTTGATCACCAAAGCACGCAAATCAGTTGCAGGCTTCAAAATCCGTCAGGGCTATCCGATCGGCTGTAAAGTAACTCTGCGCGGCGAGCGCATGTGGGAGTTCTTTGAGCGCCTGATCACTATTGCTGTACCACGTATTCGTGACTTCCGCGGCTTGTCTGCTAAGTCTTTCGATGGTCGCGGTAACTACAGCATGGGCGTTCGTGAGCAGATCATCTTCCCAGAAATCGATTATGACAAAGTCGATCGCGTTCGTGGTTTGGATATTACCATTACCACTACTGCGAAATCTGATGATGAAGGCCGTGCTCTGCTGGCTGCCTTTGACTTCCCGTTCCGCAAGTAAGGTAGGGTTACTTAATGGCTAAGCAATCGATGAAAGCACGCGAAGTAAAGCGTGTGAAATTAGCAGACAAGTTCTTCGCTAAGCGCGCAGAACTGAAAGCGATCATTTCTGATGTGAACGCATCCGACGAAGATCGTTGGGATGCCGTTCTCAAGCTGCAGAGTCTGCCGCGTGATTCCAGCCCTTCCCGTCAGCGTAACCGCTGCCGTCAGACAGGTCGTCCGCACGGTTTCCTGCGGAAGTTTGGGTTGAGCCGTATCAAGGTCCGTGAAGCCGCAATGCGCGGTGAAATCCCGGGTCTGAAAAAGGCTAGCTGGTAATTGTCACCATTTGAATCACGGGAGTAACACAGATGAGCATGCAAGATCCGATCGCGGATATGCTGACCCGTATCCGTAACGGTCAGGCCGCGAACAAAGTTGCGGTCTCTATGCCTTCCTCCAAGCTGAAAGTGGCAATTGCCAACGTGCTGAAGGAAGAAGGCTACATTGAAGATTTTAAAATCGAAGGCGACATCAAGTCTGAGCTGGAAGTTACTTTAAAGTATTTCCAGGGTAAGGCTGTGGTAGAGAGCATTCAGCGTGTTAGCCGTCCAGGTCTGCGCATCTATAAGAAAAAAGATGAGCTGCCAAAAGTAATGGCTGGTCTGGGCATCGCTGTAATCTCTACCTCTAAAGGTGTCATGACTGATCGTGCAGCGCGCCAGGCTGGTCTTGGTGGCGAAATTATCTGCTACGTAGCGTAATCGGAGGATAAAATGTCTCGTGTTGCAAAAGCACCTGTCGTTGTTCCTGCGGGCGTAGAGGTAAAACTCAACGGTCAGGAAATTTCGATCAAAGGCAAAAACGGCGAGCTGACTCGTACTATCAACAGTGCTGTAGAAGTTAAGCATGCAGACAACGCCCTGACTTTCGCTCCACGCGAAGGCTTCTCGGACGCTTGGGCACAGGCAGGTACTGCTCGTGCGCTGCTGAACGGCATGGTTATCGGTGTTACCGAAGGCTTCACCAAGAAGCTGCAACTGGTTGGTGTTGGTTATCGTGCAGCTGTTAAAGGCAACTCTGTGAGCTTGGCCCTGGGCTTCTCTCACCCTGTTGACCATGCACTGCCGGCCGGCATCACTGCTGAATGTCCAACTCAGACTGAGATCGTGCTGAAAGGCGCTGATAAACAGCTGATTGGTCAGGTTGCAGCGGATCTGCGCGCCTACCGTCGTCCTGAGCCTTACAAAGGCAAGGGTGTTCGTTACGCCGACGAAGTCGTGCGTACCAAAGAGGCTAAGAAGAAGTAAGGTAACACTATGGATAAGAAATCTGCTCGTATCCGTCGTGCGACCCGTGCACGTCGCAAGCTCAAAGAGCTGGGTGCTACTCGCCTGGTGGTACATCGTACCCCGCGTCATATTTACGCACAGGTGATCGCCCCGAACGGTTCCGAAGTTCTGGTTGCTGCTTCTACTGTAGAAAAAGCTATTGCCGAACAACTGAAGTACACCGGTAACAAAGACGCTGCTGCAGCTGTAGGTAAAGCTCTGGCTGAGCGCGCTGTCGAGAAAGGCATTACTAATGTTTCTTTCGACCGTTCCGGGTTCCAATATCATGGTCGTGTCCAGGCACTGGCAGATGCTGCCCGTGAAGCTGGCCTTCAGTTCTAAGGTAGAGGTCTAAGATGTCAAACATCGAGAAACAAGCTGGCGAACTGCAGGAAAAACTGATCGCGGTAAACCGTGTATCTAAAACTGTAAAAGGTGGTCGTATTTTCTCCTTCACCGCACTGACTGTAGTGGGTGATGGTAACGGCCGCGTTGGTTTTGGTTACGGTAAAGCGCGTGAAGTTCCAGCAGCGATCCAGAAAGCGATGGAAAAAGCCCGTCGCAACATGATTAACGTCGCGCTGACTCACGGCACCCTGCAGCACCCTGTTAAAGGTGCTCACACGGGTTCTCGTGTGTTCATGCAGCCAGCTTCTGAAGGTACCGGTATCATCGCCGGCGGTGCAATGCGCGCTGTTTTAGAAGTTGCTGGAGTGCATAACGTTCTGGCTAAAGCGTATGGTTCTACTAACCCGATTAACGTGGTTCGTGCAACTATCGATGGCCTGGGCAATATGAATTCTCCAGAAATGGTCGCTGCCAAGCGTGGTAAATCCGTTGAAGAAATTCTGGGGTAATCACGATGGCTAAGACTATTAAAATTACACAAACCCGCAGTTCAATCGGCCGCCTGCCTAAGCACAAAGCCACTCTGGTTGGCTTGGGTCTGCGTCGTATTGGTCATACCGTTGAGCGTGAAGACACGCCAGCAGTGCGCGGTATGGTTAACGCGATTTCCTACATGCTGAAAGTGGAGGAGTAAGAGATGCGCTTAAACACTCTGTCTCCGGCCGAAGGGTCTAAACACGCTTCTAAGCGTCTGGGTCGTGGTATCGGTTCTGGCCTCGGTAAAACCGGTGGTCGTGGTCACAAAGGTCAGAACTCTCGTTCTGGCGGTGGCGTACGTCGCGGTTTCGAGGGTGGTCAGATGCCTCTGTATCGTCGTCTGCCGAAATTCGGTTTCACCTCTCGCAAAGCAATGGTCACTGCAGAAGTTCGTCTGTCTGACCTGGCGAAAGTTGAAGGCGGTATTGTTGACCTGAATACTCTGAAAGCAGCCAACATCATCGGTGTTCAGATCGAGTTCGCGAAAGTGATTCTGTCTGGTGAAGTTTCTGCACCGGTAACGATTCGTGGTCTGCGTGTCACTAAAGGTGCGCGTGCTGCAATCGAAGCTGCTGGCGGTAAAATCGAGGAATAAGTAGCAGATGGCAAAGCAACCGGGATTAGATTTTCAAAGTGCCAAAGGTGGCTTTGGTGAACTGAAGCGCAGACTTTTGTTTGTTATCGGTGCACTGATTGTCTTCCGTATTGGCTCTTTTATTCCAATCCCTGGTATCGATGCCACTGTACTTGCCAAACTGCTTGAGCAACAGCGTGGCACCATCATTGAAATGTTCAACATGTTCTCTGGTGGTGCTCTCAGTCGTGCCTCAATCTTCGCACTGGGTATTATGCCGTATATTTCGGCCTCTATTATTATCCAGTTGCTGACGGTGGTTCATCCCGCGTTGGCCGAGATTAAGAAAGAGGGTGAAGCTGGTCGTCGTAAGATTAGCCAGTACACTCGCTATGGCACCCTGGTTCTGGCTGTATTCCAGTCGATCGGTATTGCTACCGGTCTGCCGAATATGCCTGGAATGCAAGGCCTGGTAATGAATCCAGGTTTCGCATTCTACTTTACCGCTGTTGTAAGTCTGGTTACCGGGACAATGTTCCTGATGTGGCTGGGCGAACAGATTACTGAACGAGGTATCGGTAACGGTATCTCGATCATTATCTTCGCAGGTATTGTTGCGGGTCTCCCGCCGGCCATTGGCCATACCATCGAGCAAGCGCGGCAAGGTGACCTGCACTTCCTCCTGTTGCTGTTGGTTGCAGTTCTTGTATTTGCAGTGACGTTCTTTGTTATTTTCGTTGAGCGTGGCCAGCGCCGCATTGTGGTCAACTACGCTAAACGTCAGCAAGGTCGTCGTGTATATGCTGCACAGAGCACACATTTACCGTTGAAAGTGAATATGGCGGGTGTAATTCCGGCTATCTTTGCTTCCAGCATTATTCTGTTCCCAGCAACCATCGCGTCATGGTTCGGGGGCGGAACCGGTTGGAACTGGCTGACAACAATTTCGCTGTATTTGCAACCAGGACAGCCGCTTTATGTGCTACTCTATGCGACTGCAATCATCTTCTTCTGTTTCTTCTACACGGCGTTGGTTTTCAACCCACGTGAAACAGCTGATAACTTGAAGAAGTCTGGAGCATTCGTACCGGGAATTCGTCCGGGAGAGCAAACGGCGAAGTATATCGATAAAGTAATGACACGTTTGACCTTAATCGGCGCACTGTACATTACCTTTATCTGCCTGATCCCGGAGTTCATGCGTGATGCCATGAAGGTTCCCTTCTACTTTGGCGGCACATCGCTGCTTATCGTAGTGGTTGTCATCATGGACTTTATGGCTCAAGTGCAAACTCTGATGATGTCGAGTCAGTATGAGTCTGCATTGAAGAAAGCAAACCTGAAAGGCTACGGCCGTTAATTCAGGCGCTTGAGAAGTTACGGAGAGTAAAAATGAAAGTTCGTGCTTCCGTCAAGAAATTATGTCGTAACTGCAAAATCATCCGCCGCGACGGTGTCGTACGTGTGATTTGCAGCGCCGAGCCAAAGCATAAACAGCGCCAAGGCTGATATTGTCACATATTTTTCTTGCAAAGTCGGGTTGAGCTGGCTAGATTAGCCAGCCAATCTTTTGTATGTCGATGCGTTACCATTTGAGTATCCTGAAAACGGGCTTTTCAGCATGGGACGCATTTATTTAATTATAGGAGTGCATAGTGGCCCGTATAGCAGGCATTAACATTCCTGATCAAAAACATACCGTAATCGCATTAACTTCGATCTTCGGTATCGGCAAGACCCGTTCTAAAGCCATCTGCGCTTCAACGGGTATCGCTGAAAATGTTAAGATCAGAGAGCTGTCTGAAGAACAAATTGAACAGCTGCGTGAAGCAGTTGGTAAATTCGTTGTTGAAGGTGATCTGCGCCGTGAAATCACCCTGAGCATCAAGCGTCTGATGGACCTTGGTTGCTATCGTGGTTTACGCCATCGTCGTGGTCTGCCAGTTCGCGGTCAGCGTACTAAGACCAATGCACGTACCCGTAAGGGTCCGCGTAAACCGATCAAGAAATAATCGGGGTGAGTAAATAATGGCAAAGGCACCAGTTCGTGCACGCAAGCGTGTAAGAAAGCAAGTCTCAGATGGCGTGGCTCATGTCCATGCATCTTTTAACAACACCATCGTTACCATCACTGATCGTCAGGGTAACGCACTGGGTTGGGCAACCGCCGGTGGTTCCGGTTTCCGCGGTTCACGTAAATCTACTCCGTTTGCTGCTCAGGTAGCTGCAGAGCGCTGTGCAGAAGCAGTGAAAGATTACGGTATTAAGAATCTGGAAGTTATGGTTAAGGGTCCAGGTCCAGGTCGCGAATCAACAATTCGTGCTCTGAACGCTGCTGGTTTCCGCATCACTAATATTACTGATGTGACTCCAATCCCTCACAACGGTTGTCGTCCGCCGAAAAAACGTCGCGTTTAACGCCCGTTTTTAGGTTAGTTGGAGAAAGAAAATGGCAAGATATTTGGGTCCTAAGCTCAAGCTGAGCCGTCGTGAGGGCACCGACTTATTCCTTAAGTCTGGCGTTCGCGCGATCGATACCAAGTGCAAAATTGAACAACCACCTGGCCAGCACGGTGCGCGTAAACCGCGTCTGTCTGACTACGGCGGTCAGTTACGTGAGAAGCAGAAAGTTCGTCGTATGTACGGCGTGCTTGAGCGTCAGTTCCGTAACTACTACAAAGAAGCAGCACGTCTGAAAGGCAACACCGGTGAAAACCTGTTGGCTCTGCTGGAAGGTCGTCTGGATAACGTTGTTTACCGTATGGGCTTTGGTGCCACTCGTGCAGAAGCACGTCAGCTGGTTAGCCATAAATCTATCCTGGTGAACGGTCGCGTTGTTAACATCGCTTCTTATCAGGTATCTCCGAATGATGTCGTTAGCATCCGTGAGAAAGCCAAACAGCAATCTCGCGTGAAGGCCGCTCTGGAGCTGGCTGAGCAGCGTGAAAAGCCAACCTGGCTGGAAGTTGATGCGACTAAGATGGAAGGTGTGTTCAAGCGTATTCCTGAACGTACTGATCTGTCTGCGGACATTAACGAACACCTGATCGTCGAGCTTTACTCTAAGTAAAGCTTAGTACCAAAGAGAGGACACAATGCAGGGTTCTGTGACAGAGTTTCTAAAACCGCGCCTGGTAGATATCGAGCAAGTGAGTTCGACGCACGCCAAGGTGACCCTTGAGCCGTTAGAGCGTGGCTTTGGCCATACTCTTGGCAACGCACTGCGCCGTATTCTGCTTTCTTCCATGCCGGGTTGCGCGGTGACCGAGGTTGAGATCGATGGCGTGCTCCACGAGTACTCCACCAAAGAGGGCGTACAGGAAGATATCCTGGAAATCCTGCTCAATCTGAAAGGGCTGGCGGTAAGAGTTCAGGGTAAAGATGAAGTCATCCTTACTTTGAATAAATCTGGCATTGGCCCTGTGACTGCAGCCGATATCACCCACGACGGTGATGTCGAAATCGTCAAGCCACAGCATGTGATCTGCCATCTGACCGATGAAAACGCATCTATTAGCATGCGTATCAAAGTTCAGCGTGGTCGTGGTTATGTGCCGGCTTCTGCCCGAATTCATTCGGAAGAAGATGAGCGCCCAATCGGCCGTCTGTTGGTTGACGCTTGCTACAGCCCTGTAGACCGTATCGCCTACAATGTTGAAGCAGCGCGTGTAGAACAGCGCACCGACCTGGACAAGCTGGTCATCGAAATGGAAACCAACGGCACAATCGATCCTGAAGAGGCGATTCGTCGTGCGGCTACCATCCTGGCAGAACAACTGGAAGCTTTCGTTGACTTACGTGATGTACGTCAGCCGGAAGTGAAAGAAGAGAAACCAGAATTCGATCCGATCCTGCTGCGCCCTGTTGACGATCTGGAATTGACTGTCCGCTCTGCTAACTGCCTCAAGGCAGAAGCTATCCACTACATCGGTGATCTGGTACAGCGTACCGAGGTTGAGCTGCTTAAAACGCCTAACCTTGGTAAAAAATCTCTTACTGAGATTAAAGATGTGCTCGCTTCACGTGGTTTGTCTCTGGGCATGCGCCTGGAAAACTGGCCACCAGCAAGCATTGCTGATGAATAATCAGATCACAGGTTAAGGTTTCACTGAGAAGGATAAGGTCATGCGCCATCGTAAGAGTGGTCGTCAACTGAACCGCAACAGCAGCCATCGTCAGGCTATGTTCCGCAACATGGCCGGTTCTCTGGTTCGTCACGAGATCATCAAAACGACTCTGCCGAAAGCCAAAGAACTGCGTCGCGTAGTTGAGCCGCTGATTACTCTTGCCAAGACCGACAGCGTAGCTAATCGTCGTCTGGCATTCGCCCGCACTCGTGATAACGAGATCGTGGCAAAACTGTTTAACGAGCTGGGCCCGCGTTTCGCGAGCCGTGCCGGTGGTTACACTCGTATTCTGAAGTGTGGCTTCCGTGCTGGTGACAACGCTCCGATGGCTTACATCGAGCTGGTTGATCGTCCAGAAGCTCAAGCAGAAGCTGCTGCAGAGTAATTTGCAGTAACGTAGAAAACCCGCTTCGGCGGGTTTTTTATTGCCTCCAATTCCCCATCTCCCCCATCTTTCGCTATGCTGAACGCTGTTGTAAGTCGTAGAGGTTCATTATGTGGTTAATTGACCAGCTGGTAGAACAGCAGATACGCGCCGCGCAGGAAAAAGGTGAATTGAGTAATCTACCAGGTGAAGGTGCACCTTTACAGCTCGAAGACGAAAGTGGCGTGCCGCCTGAGTTACGTACGGCATATCGATTACTGAAAAACTCAGGTTTTTTACCCCCTGAACTTGAAATGCGCCGCGAAGCTGTGCAACTCAACGATCTTTTACAGCTTTTGGATCCTGACGACCATCAAGCCAGTGAACTCAAAAAAAGATTAACCCTGCTGGAGATGAAGTTACAGCAGGCCGGAATGAGCACAGATTTTTTACGTGGTGAATATGGCGGTGCCATTCTGCACCGCATGCTTCAGGAGAAGTAACATGTATAAAATTGGCCAGCTGGCTAAACTTGCTGACGTTACGCCTGACACCATACGTTTTTATGAAAAGCAGCAAATGATGGATCATGAGATTCGCACTGAAGGCGGATTCCGTCTCTATAATGATGATGATCTTCAGCGCTTACGCTTTATCCGCTATGGGCGTCAGCTCGGTTTCAGCCTGGATTCGATCCGCGGTTTATTATCGATCCGTATCGATCCCGAGCACCATACCTGTCAGGAGTCCAAAGCGATCGTGGCCAGGCGTCTGGATGAAGTGAATGGCATGATTGCCGAGTTGCAAACCATTCAGCGCTCATTAGAACGTTTAGCCGCGACCTGTTGCGGGGATCTACATAGCAGCGCCTGCTGTTCTATTCTTGAAGCGCTGGAAAAAGGTGAAGAGCCGCAGGTGGAAATTTGTTGTAGCAAGGATTGAATTTCACTCAGGAAAGCCTATAGTTGCGCCATTATTAACCGGAGGACACTATGAGTCGCTATCAGCATCGCAAAGGCAAGATTAACGATAACGCTTTGGAGGCACTGTTACATGATCCGCTGTTTCGTCAGCGAGTTGAACAGAATCAGAAAGGGAAAGGCAGCTACCGACGTAAAGATAAACATGCGAAGGGTAGAAGCTGGGAGGCCAGTGATAAGCAGAAAAGTTTATCACTGGCCTTCTGCTTTACAGACAAAAAAGCCGCCTGGACTTGGCGGCTTTTTTATCACAGTTTATCGCTGTTCTGCTGTTTCAACAGATCGCGAATTTCAGTGAGCAACACTTCTTCGTTGGTTGGTTTTGGCGCTGGTTTTTCAACTTCTTTCTTCTGATACAGCTTATTCATCAGCTTAATGGCCATAAAGATGGCAAAGGCGACGATGACAAAATCAAAAATGGTTTGAATAAAGTTACCGTATTCCATTACGACAGCAGGTACATCACCCTCGGCCGGTTTTAGGACCCACTTAAACTGTTTAAAATCGACTCCGCCAATCAGTAATCCCAGTGGTGGCATGATGATATTCGCGACCAGTGATGAAACAATCTTGCCGAAAGCGGCACCGATAATCACACCGACTGCCAAATCCACCACGTTTCCACGCATTGCAAAATCACGAAACTCTTTGAATAAACTCATTGTTATCTCCTTGCCTTGGCCAATGGCTAAAGTCTAACAAACCTTTGTGCAATTGCCATGATAACAGCGGATTAAGCAAAATCATCACGGCGGGCAAACGCCCGCGGCGATTTAGAGGAAGAAAGGACTTGGCTGGAAGAGACGTTCAACATCTGGGACAAACTTCTTATCTGTCAGGAACATAATGACATGATCGCCCTGTTCAATACGTACGTTGTCGTTAGCAATGATCACTTCATCGCCACGTACGACAGCGCCAATAATCGTACCCGGCGGTAGTTTGATATCTTCAATTAAACGACCCACTACGCGGGAAGTGGTCTCTTCACCGTGCGCAATAGCTTCAATGGCTTCGGCAATGCCACGTCGCAGTGAGGAGACGCCAACAATATCTGCCTTGCGCACGTGACCAAGTAGGGCGGAAATGGTGGCCTGCTGCGGAGAGATGGCAATATCGATCACGCTACCCTGAACCAGATCGACATAAGCACGACGCTGGATCAAAACCATGACCTTTTTCGCTCCCATCTTCTTTGCGAGCATGGCCGACATAATGTTGGCTTCGTCGTCATTGGTGACGGCGATGAAAAGATCCACCTGATCAACATGTTCTTCGGCGAGCAATTCCTGATCTGAAGCATCACCATAAAACACCACGGTGTCGTGCAGACGCTCAGCCAGTTCTGCTGCGCGTTGTTGATTACGTTCAATCAACTTCACGCTGTACTGTTTTTCCAACCGCTGGGCCAAACCAAAACCGATGTTGCCGCCGCCGACCAGCATAATGCGCTTGTAGGGTTTCTCAAGGCGCTGCATTTCGCTCATTACCGCGCGAATATGCTGGCTCGCGGCAATAAAGAAGACTTCATCACCCGCTTCGACGATCGTGGAACCCTGAGGGCGAATAGGGCGATCCTGACGGAAAATAGCCGCTACGCGTGTATCAATATGCGGCATATGTTCACGCAAAATGGACAACGGGTTACCGACCAGTGGCCCACCGTAATAGGCTTTAACTACTGCAAGGCTCACTTTCCCTTCGGCAAAGTTAACTACCTGCAATGCGCCAGGATACTGAATCAGGCGATAGATGTTGTCGATAACCAACTGTTCCGGTGAAATCAAATGATCGATAGGTACGGCTTCCGGTACAAACAGCTTTTCGGCATCGCGCAAATATTCCGCCGCGCGAATACGGGCAATTCGGTTCGGCGTATTGAAAAGCGAATAGGCAATCTGACAGGCAATCATGTTGGTTTCGTCGGAACTGGTGACAGCAACCAGCATATCGGCATCTTCAGCACCGGCTTCACGCAATATACGTGGATGGGAACCATGACCGTGCACCACGCGCAGGTCAAATTTGTCCTGCAACGCGCGCAGACGGGTGGCATCCGTATCAACAACAGTGATGTCGTTATTTTCGCCCACCAGGTTTTCAGCAAGCGTGCCGCCAACCTGCCCGGCGCCGAGGATAATAATTTTCATCGTTGAATCGCTCTTGTCAGAATGCGCCGCACTATTTCTTTATCAACTTAGCGTAAAAGAATCCGTCACCGCCATCAACGCTCGGGAAGACTTGCCATCCGTTGATTTGGCCTTCGGGCAGTTGCTCAGCGGCGGCATCATCGTGCTCAGCTAGAAAGGCCGCGATCTGCTGATGGTTTTCTTCGGGCAGGATCGAGCAAGTCGCGTAAATCATCGTGCCGCCGGATTTCAAACGTGGCCAAACTGCATTGAGGATTTCGCGCTGCAGTGCAGCCAGTTCTGGGATATCACGATCGCGGCGCAACCATTTGATATCAGGGTGACGTCGAATCACTCCGGTTGCAGAACAAGGTGCATCCAGCAGAATACGGTCAAATTGCTGGTCGCCGCACCACTCTGCAGGTGTCCGGCCATCGCCCTGACGCACTTCGGCTTGCATACCCAGGCGCTGCAGATTTTCATGCACGCGAGTCAAACGTTGTTGATCAATATCCACGGCCAGCACCTTTGCCTGAGGGGCGATTTCCAGAATATGCGTGGTCTTGCCGCCAGGCGCTGCGCAGAGATCGAGAATGGCTTCATTATTTTGTGGCTCAAGCAGCAGAGCACAGCGCTGTGCAGACAAATCTTGTACTGTCACCCATCCTTGATCGAAGCCCGGTAACTGACTGACAGGAGCAGGGGATTCAAGACGCAGAGCATCCGGCGCATCGGCGGGGAAGGCTGCTTTATCTTCAGCCTGCAACAGGTTCAGCCACGCATCACGGCTATGGTGCTGGCGATTGACGCGCAACCACATCGGCGGACGCTGATTATTGGCATCAACGATCTGCTGCCAACGATCTGGCCAGGCTGTCTGCAAACGCTTAAGCAACCAACCGGGATGCCAGTAGCGCTGTGGGCCTTGATCCACTGCAGCAACCAGTTCCTCTTGCTGACGCTGGAACTGACGCAGCACACCATTAATCAATCCCTTCAGCGCCGTACGCTTCAGGACTTCTGCACCGGCAACCGTTTCCGCCAGTGCGGCATGTGCTGGCACGCGCGTGTACAGCAACTGATACAACCCAACCATTATCAGGTAATGCAGTACGCGCTGCTTTCCTGTTAACGTGCGCTCCATCAGTTTGCCAATCAGCGCTTCCAGTTGTGGCAGAGTGCGCATTACGCCAAAGCAGAGTTCCTGCAACAGCGCGCCATCTTTATCAGCCAATGTTTTTTGCGCGCCAGGCAGAATGGCACTGAGCGATTCACCTTTATCTACCACGCGTTCAATCAGTTGCGCGGCGAGACTACGCAGGTTAGTTGCTTTTTTCATATTCATTCATCAAACAAAAAGCCCGGTTAAACCGGGCTGGAGATCAGGCCAGAAGGGTGCCAGTGGCAAACCATTCACGACGCGAATTCAGCAGATCTTGCGCGGACATGGCTTTCTTACCCGCAGGCTGCAGCGAAAGTAGATTGAGTACGCCGTCAGCGGTGGCAATCTGAATGCCATTTTTATCAGCATGGATGACTTCGCCCGGCTGTTTATTCTGATGAGGTAGAACGCTAGCCTGCCACACTTTGACGGGTTGATCCTCGATCAGGAAGAAACTCACCGGCCAGGGATTGAAGGCACGAATGCAGCGCTCAAGCTGTGCAGCAGAAAGTGACCAATCAAGACGCGCCTCTTCTTTACTCAACTTCTCAGCGTAAGAAACCAGCGCTTCATCCTGCACTTCAGACTGAGCTTTGCCGCTCGCAAGCAGATCGAGTGTATCCAGCATACCTTGTGGCCCAAGCTCGGCCAGCTTGTCATACAGTGATGCGCTGGTGTCTTCAGGCGTGATAGGACAGGAGAGCTTATGCAGCATGTCACCCGTATCCAGACCCACATCCATCTGCATAATGGTCACGCCGGTTTCGCTGTCGCCAGCCCAGAGCGAACGCTGAATGGGCGCAGCGCCGCGCCAGCGTGGCAACAGTGAACCATGGACATTGATGCAACCGAGTCGCGGCATATCGAGAACCGCCTTCGGCAGAATCAGGCCATAAGCCACCACCACCATGATATCGGCTTGCAAGTCAGCAACCAGTTGCTGATTATCTTCAGGTTTTAGCGATTTTGGCTGGAACACGGGAACATCGTGTGCCTGTGCCAACACTTTGACAGGGCCTGGAGTGAGTTTATTACCGCGTCCTGATGGACGGTCGGGCTGAGTAAATACGCCAACTACCTGATGCTCAGAAGCAAGCAGCGCGTCGAGATGACGCGCTGCAAAGTCAGGTGTACCGGCAAAGATAATTTTTAGCGATGCAGACACAGTTTAACCTTCTGTTAGTACTCAGGCTTCGCGTGCGTTCATGCGGGCCAGCTTTTCCAGTTTCTGTTTGATGCGCTGACGCTTCAGCGGCGACAGATAATCGATAAACAGCTTGCCATCCAGATGATCGATTTCATGCTGGATACAAATCGCCAGCAGACCATCCGTTTCCAGCTCGAAGCTCTTACCGTCACGATCCTGCGCACGGACTTTGACCCATTCCGCACGCGGGACAAAGGCACGCTGTTCAGGGATTGAGAGGCAGCCCTCTTCAATACCGGTTTCACCGCTTTTTTCCAGCAGTTCCGGGTTAATCAACACCAGACGTTCGTCTCGATTTTCAGAAACATCGATAACAATGATGCGTTGATGAATGTCGACCTGAGTGGCCGCTAAGCCAATGCCTTCTTCGGCGTACATGGTTTCAAACATGTCATCGACAATGCGCTGAACGTCTGCGTTTACGGTAGCCACCGGCGCAGCGATTTTGCGAAGGCGATCATCAGGGAAATGTAATACCTGCAAAACTGACATAAATATCCAGATCTGTATGCGTTAAAGAAAAGATTACTACCTCATATTATAGACTTTTTGTGGCCTGATTGACAGCATTGCACCGCATGTGAGCGGGCTTAAGGAAGGACGCGTGGAGCGAGTGGAAGGGATACTCAGGCTGGCAAATGTTAAAGGCCTGCGCCGGCATCGTGTGGTGGATCTTGCACGGAGTTTGCAAAGCGCTGCTGCTGTAGATGACGAATTACTGCACAGCCATGGTTTGAATGAATTGCAGCGCCAACAGTTTAACGATTATTGCCCACGGCAACTGGCGCGCACGTTACAGTGGTTGGATCAACCTCATCATCATTTAGTCTCCTGCATAGATGCTGATTATCCGGGCCCCCTGGCTGAAATCAGTCAACGCCCCTCATTGCTCTATGTGGCTGGGCACCTCTCCGTTTTACAGTCACAGCAATTAGCTGTGGTGGGCAGTCGGCACTGTTCCCACTATGGCAAAGAGTGGGGCACATGGTTTACACAGCAACTTGCACTCAGTGGGTTGACCATCACTAGCGGGCTGGCTCGCGGTATTGATGGCGTTGCACACCGTGCAGCCTTGGACGCAAGTGGAAAAACAATCGCAGTGCTGGGCAGCGGCTTGCAACATATCTACCCCAAAAGCCATCAGTCGCTGGCGCAGGCGATCATGGATAACGAAGGGGCTTTAGTCTCTGAATTTCCTCTTGATATGGCGCCACATGCGGTGAATTTTCCGCGCCGTAACCGCATCATCAGTGGGTTAAGTCAGGGAGTGCTGGTCGTTGAGGCTTCACTGAAAAGCGGTTCGCTGGTCACGGCTCGCTGCGCGCTGGAACAAAACCGCAATGTTTATGCATTACCCGGAGCATTGGGTAATGATGGCAGTGAAGGTACGCATTGGTTGATTCAGCAGGGGGCACTGTTGGTTGCCCATCCAAATAACATCCTTGAAGATTTGCATTCCACATTGCAATGGCTGCCGGCCACCACTTCAGAAACAATATATTCACAAGACAGTGACGATGTTCCATTGCCATTTGCAAGCGTGTTGGCTAACGTAGGTGATGAGGTTACACCTGTTGACGTCGTCGCTGAACGTGCCGGCCAACCTGTGCCAGTTATCGCAGCCCAGTTGCTGGAGCTGGAGTTAGCAGGATGGATCGCAGCTGTACCCGGCGGCTATGTCCGATTGAGGAGGGCATGCCATGTTCGACGTACTTATGTACTTGTTTGAGACCTATATCCACAACGAAGCTGAAATGCGTGTTGACCAGGATAAATTGACCGATGATTTGGCCGATGCGGGTTTTCATCGTGAAGATATCTACAATGCGTTGAATTGGCTTGAACGTTTAGCGGACTATCAGGATGGTCTGGTGGCGCCTGTACAATTGGCCGCAGATCCGCTCTCAATGCGAATTTATACGGACGAGGAATGCCAGCGTCTTGATGCTGATTGTCGCGGTTTTATTTTGTTCCTGGAACAAGTTCAGGTGCTGAATATGGAAACGCGCGAGATGGTCATCGAACGGGTCACGGCTCTTGATACTCAGGAATTTGATCTTGAAGATCTCAAATGGGTGGTGCTGATGGTGCTGTTTAACATCCCTGGATGTGAAAACGCTTATCAGCAGATGGAAGAACTGTTATTCGACGTCAATGAAGGTATGCTGCATTAATTTGCGATTAATGCATCCGGAAATATGAGTAAATCAGCACTATTTTCTGTGCGTAAACACGATCCCTGCCCCGCTTGCGGGGCAGATTTAGTGATACGCAGTGGTAAACACGGCCCGTTTCTTGGCTGTGTGAATTATCCAACCTGTGATTATGTTCGTCCCCTGAAAAATCAGGCCGATGGGCATATCGTTAAAGTGCTGGAAGGGCACGCGTGTCCTCAGTGCGGCGCAGATAAAGTTCTGCGTCAGGGGCGATTTGGGATGTTTGTTGGTTGTAGCCACTATCCGGAATGTGATTACACTGAAACTATCGATAAGCCCGACGAGACCGCGATTGCCTGTCCCCAATGTCAGAACGGAAAGCTGGTTCAGCGCCGTTCGCGCTATGGCAAAACCTTTCACTCCTGCGACCGTTACCCCGATTGCCAATTTGCAATCAATGCAACGCCTGTTGAAGGTATCTGCCCGCATTGCCAGTTTCCCTTATTAATAGAGAAGAAAACCGCACAAGGCATGAAGCGCTTATGCGCCAGCAAACGCTGTGGCAAGCTCATCGCCCAGGACGAAGAACGATCATGAAGCAAAAAGCGTATGTCCCCGGAAGTCTCGAATTTTGCATCGAGCAACTACAACAGCAGGCCGTTATTGCCTATCCAACCGAAGCGGTGTTTGGTTTAGGTTGCGATCCCGATAGCGAAAGCGCCGTCATGGCCTTACTGGCGCTCAAACAGCGTCCGGTTGAGAAAGGGCTTATCCTGATTGCAGCAGATTATGCGCAACTGGAACCCTACATTGCCGATCGCGAACTCACGGTGCTACAGCGTGAGCGTATGTTTGCTAGCTGGCCAGGGCCGGTGACTTATGTTGTTCCGACAACACCGCATACGCCACGCTGGCTAACAGGACGTTTCGATTCGCTGGCTATCCGCGTTAGCGATCATCCGGATGTGCAGGCTCTTTGCCGTGGCTTCGGCAAACCATTGGTGTCTACCAGCGCCAATCTCTCCGGCGAGGCGCCGTGCCGCAATGCTGATGAAGTTGCACAGCAATTCGGTGCTCAATTCCCCGTGTTGCATGCTGCAACGGGCGGGCGGCTAAATCCTTCTGAAATTCGCGACGTTATCAGCGGCGAACTAATTCGTCAGGGTTAATTTATGGAACACTTCGCCGTTTTTGGTCATCCCATTGCACACAGTAAGTCACCTTTCATTCATAGCCTCTTTGCAGAGCAGACAGGAATCGCGCACTCTTATGGCCGGGTTTGTGCACCGCTGGAGGGGTTTCCTCAGTCAATTAGCGACTTTTTTACTGTCGGTGGAAAAGGTGCAAATGTCACACTGCCGTTTAAACAACAGGCGTGGGAACTGGCCGATGAACTCAGTGAACGTGCAGCCTTATCTGGGGCGGTTAACACATTAAAGAAAAAGGCAGATGGCTCGATCTTTGGTGATAATACCGATGGGATTGGCCTGCTAAGCGATCTGGAACGATTGAATTTGATCCGTTCTGGTGACCGCATTTTACTGGTGGGAGCCGGTGGTGCGGCTCGTGGTGTGATCCTTCCCCTGCTTTCTTTTGGATGTTCAGTGGTAGTGGTCAACCGAACGGTTGCCCGCGCTGAAGAATTGGCAAATATCTTCCAGCATAGTGGGGATATCCAGGCGAGCAGCTTTGCTGAGCTCTCCGGCCAGGCATTTGATCTGATCATCAATGCAACTTCCAGTGGCGTTGATGGTAAAGTGCCGCCGTTGCCAGACTCATTGATCACCCCGCAAACACGCTGCTACGACATGTTCTATCAGCAAGGGCTGACGCCATTCTTGTTGTGGTGTCAGCAGCACGGTGCGGGTCAGCTGGCAGATGGATTGGGCATGCTGGTGGGGCAGGCGGCACATGCTTTCCAATTATGGCATGGCGTGATGCCAGAAATTACCCCCGTTATTGCTCAATTAAAGCAGGCCATGAAGGAGTGAATCAGGCGATCCATTTTCCCGATCGTGAAAGTTGGGACGAGGAACGAGAAGCGATCGTCTTTCCGGTGTTGGTGCAAGGAATGGGGTTAACTTGTGCCATCAAGCCCGACGCATTACAGGATCGATTCGGAACGGGTGCAGCGATGGCGCTGTTTAGCGCGCATCGCTGGGATTTGGAAGAAGAAGCGGAAGCGCTTATCCGGCAGGATGAGATCGATGATCAAGGTTGGATCTGGCTCTCCTGAGCGAGGTATTCATCTTTCCAGCCAACATAATTGTTAGATGAATAGAGTAGACCTGCGATTTCCGCCTCACTTAATGGGCGGATCTGTTTAACCGGGCTGCCTAAATAGAGATAGCCGCTCTCCAGTCTTTTACCCGGCGGAACCAGACTACCCGCTCCGATCATGACATCCTCTTCAACAAACACGCCATCCAGCAAAATCGATCCCATTCCAACCAGCACGCGATCGCTGATATGACAGCCGTGCAGCATTGCTTTATGGCCTACAGTCACGTCTTCACCAATCACTAAAGGGTGCCCTTCCGGGTTGCTGGTGGATTTATGCGTGACGTGCAAAACGCTGCCGTCCTGAATATTGCTTCTTTTACCTATCACGACTTTGTTCACATCACCGCGGATAGCAACCAGTGGCCAGATGCTGACATCGTCGGCGAGCTGCACTTCACCCACCACCACGCTACTGCGATCGATCATTACGCGATCGCCGATTTCTGGAAAATGGTTCTTATAAGGTCGTAGGGCTACAGACATGATCTTTCTCCTTTTGCACTTTATATCCCTAGCCTGCGGCTTATCAGGCTGGCAAACAAGATGAATTTTGAGCGGATCGCTCGCGATCTCAGCGAAAAGATTGAAAACTCGCCAGTCGATTAAAAAGATCGAAAAAAGGGGTTGTGCAAAAAAATCGGATCCCTATAATGCGCCACCACTGAGACGGCAAAGCGGCAACGCAGACGGCTCAGCAGGGAGTGAAGAAATTCATCCCGCCGGAGAAAAACGCTGAAAAAAGTGTTTGACTCTGAAGGAGGAAAGCGTAATATACGCCACCTCGCAACAGCAGCTTAAGGCGCTGATTGCACCGCTCTTTAACAATTTATCAGACAATCTGTGTGGGCACTCGCAGGATTGATATCAGCGTCTCCGGACGTAAAAAATATCAAGTCTCACGAGTGAACACATAATGAAATTCATTATGACGTTTTACAGATGAGCATCGCTGCACTTGTTGCAGCAAATCAAACTTTAAATTGAAGAGTTTGATCATGGCTCAGATTGAACGCTGGCGGCAGGCCTAACACATGCAAGTCGAACGGTAGCACAGAGAGCTTGCTCTCGGGTGACGAGTGGCGGACGGGTGAGTAATGTCTGGGAAACTGCCCGATGGAGGGGGATAACTACTGGAAACGGTAGCTAATACCGCATAACGTCTTCGGACCAAAGTGGGGGACCTTCGGGCCTCACACCATCGGATGTGCCCAGATGGGATTAGCTAGTAGGTGGGGTAATGGCTCACCTAGGCGACGATCCCTAGCTGGTCTGAGAGGATGACCAGCCACACTGGAACTGAGACACGGTCCAGACTCCTACGGGAGGCAGCAGTGGGGAATATTGCACAATGGGCGCAAGCCTGATGCAGCCATGCCGCGTGTATGAAGAAGGCCTTCGGGTTGTAAAGTACTTTCAGCGGGGAGGAAGGCGATGTGGTTAATAACCGCATCGATTGACGTTACCCGCAGAAGAAGCACCGGCTAACTCCGTGCCAGCAGCCGCGGTAATACGGAGGGTGCAAGCGTTAATCGGAATTACTGGGCGTAAAGCGCACGCAGGCGGTCTGTCAAGTCGGATGTGAAATCCCCGGGCTTAACCTGGGAACTGCATTCGAAACTGGCAGGCTAGAGTCTTGTAGAGGGGGGTAGAATTCCAGGTGTAGCGGTGAAATGCGTAGAGATCTGGAGGAATACCGGTGGCGAAGGCGGCCCCCTGGACAAAGACTGACGCTCAGGTGCGAAAGCGTGGGGAGCAAACAGGATTAGATACCCTGGTAGTCCACGCCGTAAACGATGTCGACTTGGAGGTTGTGCCCTTGAGGCGTGGCTTCCGGAGCTAACGCGTTAAGTCGACCGCCTGGGGAGTACGGCCGCAAGGTTAAAACTCAAATGAATTGACGGGGGCCCGCACAAGCGGTGGAGCATGTGGTTTAATTCGATGCAACGCGAAGAACCTTACCTACTCTTGACATCCAGAGAACTTAGCAGAGATGCTTTGGTGCCTTCGGGAACTCTGAGACAGGTGCTGCATGGCTGTCGTCAGCTCGTGTTGTGAAATGTTGGGTTAAGTCCCGCAACGAGCGCAACCCTTATCCTTTGTTGCCAGCGGTCCGGCCGGGAACTCAAAGGAGACTGCCAGTGATAAACTGGAGGAAGGTGGGGATGACGTCAAGTCATCATGGCCCTTACGAGTAGGGCTACACACGTGCTACAATGGCGCATACAAAGAGAAGCGACCTCGCGAGAGCAAGCGGACCTCATAAAGTGCGTCGTAGTCCGGATTGGAGTCTGCAACTCGACTCCATGAAGTCGGAATCGCTAGTAATCGTAGATCAGAATGCTACGGTGAATACGTTCCCGGGCCTTGTACACACCGCCCGTCACACCATGGGAGTGGGTTGCAAAAGAAGTAGGTAGCTTAACCTTCGGGAGGGCGCTTACCACTTTGTGATTCATGACTGGGGTGAAGTCGTAACAAGGTAACCGTAGGGGAACCTGCGGTTGGATCACCTCCTTACCTGAAGATACCTTCCCGCGAAGTGCTCACACAGATTGTCTGATAGAAAAGTAACGAGCAGAAAAAACCTCTACAGGCTTGTAGCTCAGGTGGTTAGAGCGCACCCCTGATAAGGGTGAGGTCGGTGGTTCAAGTCCACTCAGGCCTACCAAATTCGCACTCATGCGGCGTTATGTACTCAGTCGTTTACCCAACAGTAAACGTCCTTCGTACATGCCTTGCCTGAGCACGAATTACCGTTTTCATAAAACGGGACTCCTGGTGAGTGGTAGTAGTGGTCTCTGCAGTAACTGTATGGGGCTATAGCTCAGCTGGGAGAGCGCCTGCCTTGCACGCAGGAGGTCAGCGGTTCGATCCCGCTTAGCTCCACCATTACAGTGACTCAAAACAATACTTCAGAGCGTACCGGCAACGGTGTGCTGCGAAGTATTATGCTCTTTAACAATCCGGAACAAGCTGAAAATTGAAACGACACGTCGTGTTCATTCTCCGTAATAAGAATGAATAAACGATGTGTTCGAGTCTCTCAAATGCTTGCAGTCTGCAGCGTTGTAAAACGCCTGTGGGTTGTGAGGTTAAGCGACTAAGCGTACACGGTGGATGCCCTGGCAGTCAGAGGCGATGAAGGACGTGCTAATCTGCGTAAAGCGTCGGTAAGGTGATATGAACCGCTACAGCCGACGATGTCCGAATGGGGAAACCCGGTGCACTCTGTGCATCATCGCAACATGAATACATAGTGTTGCGAGGCGAACCTGGGGAACTGAAACATCTAAGTACCCAGAGGAAAAGAAATCAACCGAGATTCCCCCAGTAGCGGCGAGCGAACGGGGAGCAGCCCAGAACCTGAATCAGTTTGTGCATTAGTGGAAGCGTCTGGAAAGTCGCAGGGTACAGGGTGATACTCCCGTACACAAAAGTGCATTTACTGTGAGTTCGAAGAGTAGGGCGGGACACGTGGTATCCTGTCTGAATATGGGGGGACCATCCTCCAAGGCTAAATACTCCTGACTGACCGATAGTGAACCAGTACCGTGAGGGAAAGGCGAAAAGAACCCCGGCGAGGGGAGTGAAACAGAACCTGAAACCGTGTACGTACAAGCAGTGGGAGCCAACTTGTTTGGTGACTGCGTACCTTTTGTATAATGGGTCAGCGACTTATATTCTGTAGCAAGGTTAACCGTATAGGGGAGCCGCAGGGAAACCGAGTCTTAACTGGGCGTTAAGTTGCAGGGTATAGACCCGAAACCCGGTGATCTAGCCATGGGCAGGTTGAAGGTTGGGTAACACTAACTGGAGGACCGAACCGACTAATGTTGAAAAATTAGCGGATGACTTGTGGCTGGGGGTGAAAGGCCAATCAAACCGGGAGATAGCTGGTTCTCCCCGAAAGCTATTTAGGTAGCGCCTCGTGAACTCATCTTCGGGGGTAGAGCACTGTTTCGGCTAGGGGGCCATCCCGGCTTACCAACCCGATGCAAACTGCGAATACCGAAGAATGTTATCACGGGAGACACACGGCGGGTGCTAACGTCCGTCGTGAAGAGGGAAACAACCCAGACCGCCAGCTAAGGTCCCAAAGTCATGGTTAAGTGGGAAACGATGTGGGAAGGCACAGACAGCCAGGATGTTGGCTTAGAAGCAGCCATCATTTAAAGAAAGCGTAATAGCTCACTGGTCGAGTCGGCCTGCGCGGAAGATGTAACGGGGCTAAACCATGCACCGAAGCTGCGGCAGCGACACTATGTGTTGTTGGGTAGGGGAGCGTTCTGTAAGCCGTTGAAGGTGAACTGTGAGGTTTGCTGGAGGTATCAGAAGTGCGAATGCTGACATAAGTAACGATAAAGCGGGTGAAAAGCCCGCTCGCCGGAAGACCAAGGGTTCCTGTTCAACGTTAATCGGAGCAGGGTGAGTCGACCCCTAAGGCGAGGCTGAAAAGCGTAGTCGATGGGAAGCAGGTTAATATTCCTGCACTTGGTGTTACTGCGAAGGGGGGACGGAGAAGGCTAGGTTATCCGGGCGACGGTTGTCCCGGTTTAAGCATGTAGGCGGAGAGTTTAGGTAAATCCGGACTCTTTTTAACGCTGAGGTGTGATGACGAGCCACTACGGTGGTGAAGTAACTGATGCCCTGCTTCCAGGAAAAGCCTCTAAGCTCCAGGTAACACGAAATCGTACCCCAAACCGACACAGGTGGTCAGGTAGAGAATACCAAGGCGCTTGAGAGAACTCGGGTGAAGGAACTAGGCAAAATGGTGCCGTAACTTCGGGAGAAGGCACGCTGTCATCAGGTGAAGTCCCTCGCGGACGGAGCTGAAGGCAGTCGAAGATACCAGCTGGCTGCAACTGTTTATTAAAAACACAGCACTGTGCAAACACGAAAGTGGACGTATACGGTGTGACGCCTGCCCGGTGCCGGAAGGTTAATTGATGGGGTTATCCGCAAGGAGAAGCTCTTGATCGAAGCCCCGGTAAACGGCGGCCGTAACTATAACGGTCCTAAGGTAGCGAAATTCCTTGTCGGGTAAGTTCCGACCTGCACGAATGGCGTAATGATGGCCAGGCTGTCTCCACCCGAGACTCAGTGAAATTGAAATCGCTGTGAAGATGCAGTGTACCCGCGGCAAGACGGAAAGACCCCGTGAACCTTTACTATAGCTTGACACTGAACATTGAGCCTTGATGTGTAGGATAGGTGGGAGGCTTTGAAGCGTGGACGCCAGTCTGCGTGGAGCCAACCTTGAAATACCACCCTTTAATGTTTGATGTTCTAACGTAGACCCGTAATCCGGGTTGCGGACAGTGTCTGGTGGGTAGTTTGACTGGGGCGGTCTCCTCCCAAAGAGTAACGGAGGAGCACGAAGGTTGGCTAATCCTGGTCGGACATCAGGAGGTTAGTGCAATGGCATAAGCCAGCTTGACTGCGAGAGTGACGGCTCGAGCAGGTGCGAAAGCAGGTCATAGTGATCCGGTGGTTCTGAATGGAAGGGCCATCGCTCAACGGATAAAAGGTACTCCGGGGATAACAGGCTGATACCGCCCAAGAGTTCATATCGACGGCGGTGTTTGGCACCTCGATGTCGGCTCATCACATCCTGGGGCTGAAGTAGGTCCCAAGGGTACGGCTGTTCGCCGTTTAAAGTGGTACGCGAGCTGGGTTTAGAACGTCGTGAGACAGTTCGGTCCCTATCTGCCGTGGGCGCTGGAGAATTGAGGGGGGTTGCTCCTAGTACGAGAGGACCGGAGTGAACGCACCACTGGTGTTCGGGTTGTCATGCCAATGGCATTGCCCGGTAGCTAAGTGCGGAAAAGATAAGTGCTGAAAGCATCTAAGCACGAAACTTGCCCCGAGATGAGTTCTCCCTGACTCTCTGAGAGTCCTGAAGGGACGTTGAAGACGACGACGTTGATAGGCCGGATGTGTAAGTGCAGCGATGCATTGAGCTAACCGGTACTAATGACCCGTGAGGCTTAACCTTACAACGCCAGAGGCGTTTTTTGAGAGACGCAGAAGTAGATTTTCAGCTTGTTCACGGACTGGTTCGCGTGGTGACGGATGTCACGGCGTGAATAAACAGAATTTGCCTGGCGGCTTTAGCGCGGTGGTCCCACCTGACCCCATGCCGAACTCAGAAGTGAAACGCCGTAGCGCCGATGGTAGTGTGGGGCCTCCCCATGCGAGAGTAGGGAACTGCCAGGCATTAAATTAAAGTGTGCTGATATGGCTCAGTTGGTAGAGCGCACCCTTGGTAAGGGTGAGGTCCCCAGTTCGACTCTGGGTATCAGCACCAGTTTTAAAGCGTGAGTTCGGTAAATAACAGAATTTGCCTGGCGGCTTTAGCGCGGTGGTCCCACCTGACCCCATGCCGAACTCAGAAGTGAAACGCCGTAGCGCCGATGGTAGTGTGGGGTCTCCCCATGCGAGAGTAGGGAACTGCCAGGCATCAAACACAGAAGCCCTGAACGAAAGTTCAGGGCTTTTTTGTATGTTTAAAACTCGCAACCAGGCTCAAGATTCGTCAAAAACGTCGAATGAGTTAATGCGAGATAATATCAAGGTCATAAAAAAACCTCTGCCAGATTGCGCAGAGGCTTAGTAGCTCATTGCATATCAATGGATAACTTGAGAAAGGAAGGCGCGTGTACGTTCTGATTTCGGATTCGCGAAGAACTCCTGCGGCGGCGCTTCCTCAACAATCTCTCCGCGATCCATAAAGATCACCCGGTCCGCCACAGTACGCGCAAAGCCCATCTCGTGCGTCACGCATAACATCGTCATACCATCTTCTGCCAGACCAATCATTGTATCGAGAACCTCTTTTACCATTTCTGGATCGAGTGCTGAGGTCGGTTCATCGAACAGCATGATTTTCGGTTTCATACACAGTGAACGCGCGATCGCCACACGTTGTTGCTGCCCTCCTGACAACTGTCCTGGAAACTTATGGGCATGTTCCGCGATACGCACGCGTTGCAGATAATGCATCGCTAACTCTTCCGCTTCTTTCTTCGGCATCTTACGCACCCAAATCGGTGCCAACGTGCAGTTTTGCAACACGGTAAGATGCGGGAACAAATTAAAATGTTGGAATACCATGCCGACTTCGGTACGAACACGCTCAATATTGCGCACATCATCGTTAAGATGGATGCCATCTACTACGATACGACCTTGTTGATGCTCTTCTAAATGATTGATGCAACGAATAGTCGTTGATTTCCCGGATCCGGAAGGCCCACAAAGAACAATGCGTTCGCGGGGTTTCACCAGCAAGTTAATATCTTTGAGAACATGGAACTGACCATACCATTTATTCACGTTTTCGAGCGTAATCATCATGGCGTCAGCCGCATTAGTCATAATTTGTGTCATGTAAAACCTCAGTGCGATTTGCGCCCGGTGTGGAAGCGCTTCTCCAGATGCTGGCTATAGCGCGACATGCTAAAACAGAAAATCCAGTAGACCATGGCAGCAAACACATAGCCTTCGGTCGACATGCCCAACCAGGTGGGGTCAACGGTGGCTTGCTGCACGCTACTGAAGAGATCGAAGAGGCCGATGATGATCACCAGGCTGGTATCTTTAAACAGTGCGATGATGGTATTCACTAAACCGGGGATGGTCAGCTTAAGTGCCTGTGGCAGAATAACCAGCATCTGCGTTTTCCAGTAGCCGAGTGCCAGTGATTCCGCCGCTTCAGTCTGCCCTTTTGGCAGTGCTTGTAAGCCGCCACGCACCACTTCTGCAACATAAGCGGACTGGAACAGAATCACACCGACCAGCGCACGTACCAGCTTGTCGATAGTCGTGCCCTCTGCCATAAACAGCGGCAGCATTACCGATGACATAAACAGCACGGTAATCAGTGGCACACCACGCCAGAACTCAATGAAAATCACTGACAGGGTGCGAACCACCGGCATTTTTGAACGGCGAGCCAGCGCCAGCAGAATCCCCAACGGCAGCGCACCGGCGATGCCAATTGAAGCAATGATAAGCGTCAGCGTCAGACCGCCCCACTGGCGGGTTTCCACGCGATCCAGCCCCAGATAGCCGCCATACATCAGCAGCCAGACTACTATTGGGTAGATCACCGCCCAGCAGGCAATGTAGCGACCACGACGTGGCATCGACTTAATGAACATGGGAACGATCGACAGTAGGCCAATCACCAACGCCAGATTAATGCGCCAGCGCAGTTCATGTGGATAAAGTCCATACATAAACTGGCCAAAACGTGCGTGGATAAATACCCAGCATGCACCTGCTTTGGTGCAGTCTGCACGTGTTTCGCCAATCCAGTTGGCCTGGAAAATAAGCCAATCCAGCGCCGGTGGAATCACACTCCAGATAATCCAAAAGCTGAACAACGTGAGCAGGGTATTCAGCCAGCTTGAGAACAAATTTTTGCGCGCCCACAGCCAGGCTTTCCCTAACGGATTGCTGGGTGCAGGCGATGTATCGTGTGTGGTTACAGACATAATGATCCCGTTCTCTTATCGCTCAACTAGCGCAATTTTGCGGTTGTAAAGGTTCATCAGCAGTGAAATAAGCAGGCTGATGATCAGATAGACCACCATGGTAATCGCAATAGTTTCAATGGCCTGGCCAGTTTGGTTCAGCACCGTGCCGGCAAACAATGACACCATATCTGGATAGCCAATGGCCGCGGCCAGTGATGAGTTCTTCACGATGTTGAGATACTGACTGGTTAACGGTGGAATGATCACGCGCATTGCCTGCGGGATGATGACCTGACGCATCGTGACAGGATTTGGCAGACCCAGCGAGCGGGCTGCTTCATTCTGACCGTACGGCACGGACTGAATCCCAGAGCGAATCACTTCGGCAATGAACGATGAGGTATACACAGAAAGCGCCACCGTTAGCGCCGCCAGCTCCGGGATCATCACAAAGCCGCCGCGGAAGTTGAATCCGCGCAGTTCTGGTACATCCCAATGCGTTGCAGCACCAAACAATGTGTGTGCAATCAGGGGTAACAGCACAATCAAACCTGCAGCGGCGGGCCACGTGCGGCGTAACTGGCCGGTTTTCAATTGATGCTTACGGTTGAAGCGGAAAAGTGCAACGCTGCCGAGGATGGCCAGTGCCAGCGCAATCAGGAATGGCCAGGTGCCAGGTGCATACTCTGGCCACGGAATATACAAACCGCGGTTACTGACAAACGCCAGATCAAACGCATTGAGTGCCTGACGTGGCCCTGGCAGGTTACGCAACACCGCAAAGTACCAGAAGAAGATCTGCAGCAGCGGTGGGATATTACGAAACGTCTCGATGTAGATGGTCGAGAGTTTACGCAGCAGCCAGTTTTCAGACAGACGCGCGAGCCCCACGGCGAAGCCCAGGATGGAGGCAAATACAATGCAGAGTGCGGAAACCAGCAGGGTATTGGTCAACCCCACCATAAACACGCGCGCGTAAGTATCGCCTTCGGTGTAATCGATCAGGTGTTGGACGATGCCGAAACCGGCATTGCGCTCAAGAAATCCGAAACCGGAAGTGATGCCGCGGTTGGCCAGGTTGATTACTGTGTTGTGGACCAGATATCCCACCACAGCAAGCACGGCCACAATCGCGATGATCTGGTAAAGCCAGGCGCGAACCGTAGGATTACCAAACGAAAAATCCCTCTTTACGGTTGGGCGTTGTGACATGTTGAAACCTCAGTGAAGAAAACGCTTGGGCACCGCAGGGTGCGGTGCCCGACTGGCAGAACAGACTTAGCGTACTGGTGGAGCGTACTGGATGCCGCCCTGGTTCCAGAGTGCATTCTGGCCACGCGCGATTTTCAGTGCACTGTCTTTACCCACGTTGCGATCGAACACTTCCTGATAGTTACCGACCTGTTTGATGATGTTGTAAGCCCATTTATTATCAAGTTTCAGGTCTTTACCGAAGTCACCTTCTGCACCCAACAGGTGAGCCATATCCGGGGTGGTGGGTTTGGCCGCCATCTGATCAACATTCTTAGAGCTCACGCCCATCTCTTCTGCGTTCAGCATAGCGTAAAGAGACCATTTAACGATGGTGAACCAGTCGTCATCACCACGACGTACCACAGGACCCAGCGGCTCTTTAGAGATCACTTCTGGCAGCACGATAAAATCATCTGGTTTGCCGAGTTTCACACGCAGTGCATACAGCTGAGACTGGTCGGAAGAGAGGGTATCGCAGCGGCCACTGTCGAGTGCTTTCGCTGACTCATCAGAACGGTCGAAGGTCACTGGCGTGTACTGCATTTTGTTGGCTTTGAAGTAGTCAGCCACGTTCAGCTCGGTATCGGTACCGGCCTGAATACATACGGTGGCACCATCCAGCTCTTTGGCGCTTTTCAGGCCCGCTTTCTTATGGGTCAGGAAGCCGATGCCGTCATAGTAGTTCACACCAGCGAACAAGAAGCCCATGCCACCATCGCGCGAAGAGGTCCAGGTGGTATTACGAGACAAGATATCCACTTCACCAGACTGAAGCGCAGTGAAACGCTCTTTAGCCGTCAGCGGGGTGTATTTCACCTTGCTTGCATCACCAAATACCGCAGCCGCAGCAGCGCGGCAAACATCCACGTCGATTCCGGTAAATTTGCCGCTGGCATCAGCGTAGGAGAAACCTGGCAGGCCATCGCTGATACCGCACTGTACGAAACCTTTCTTTTTAATGGCATCCAGCGTGGTGCCTGCGTGCGCTTGTTGAGTAACGGCGAACAGCGAGGCTGCAGCGACCAGGGTGGAAAGCATCATCTTTTTCATAAAGCATCCTGTGTGGCGAGATCGTGTGTTGTTATGTTTGCACGCACTTTAATGTGCGCTTTTTTCTGTCTGTGGCGGTTAGCCATCCACGACTCTGCAAAGGTAATGCCAGGTTTGCAGAATCCTGAATTCACTGGAAAGATCTTTTAATAAAAGGACGCATCCAGAAATTTTGGCTACTATCGCGCACCAAAAGGCTGCATGACGAGACGACGCGATCACAAATAGTGCAAATAGTTTCACTATGTGGAAGCAGTGTGAGCCATCACTCAGGATAAAATGTATGCGTTTGCAGGGTTACGGTAGAAACAGTGCAGGATCACTGGGAAAGCGGCATGGCGGGCGTTATGACGCACAAAGCAGGCGCTAAAAAGAGGCAAAAGACGTGCGGTAAGAGAGACGAAATATCACGGATGCAATTGCAACTATCGTTACCATATCCGCGACAATTGTTTCATCCGTTGCTAACGCAGGGAAACTATTGGTGAGGCACAAACAAAAACGCCAACCCGAGGGTTGGCGTTAGCGCAGCAAAGAACAATTAGTTCATGCCGTATTTTTTCAGCTTCTTACGCAGGGTACCACGGTTGATACCCATCATCAGAGCTGCACGGGTCTGGTTGCCACGGGTGTACTGCATCACCATGTCCAACAGAGGCTGCTCAACTTCAGCCAATACCAGCTCATACAGATCACTTACATCCTGACCATTCAGTTGAGCAAAATAGTTCTTCAGTGCCTGTTTTACCGAATCACGAAGTGGCTTTTGCGTCACCTGATCCTGTGAGTTAACGGTAGAAACGGTCAGTACATCAGAATTTACGCGTTGTTCGAACATAGTTCTTTCAGCTCTTTATTTCGTTTACGCAAGATTTTCGAAGTATGCCTCCAACGCCTCCAGCTGTTCGCTGGCATCCTCTATGGCGTTGAATGTGCGCCGAAACTGGTCATCAGGAGCACTTTCCTGCAAATACCAGGAAACGTGTTTACGAGCAATACGGTATCCCTTGCGCTGACCATAAAAGTCGTGCAGTTCCCGTATATGTCCAATCAGCATTTGCTTCACTTCAGCCAGCGGCTTCGGTGCCAGCAGCTCCCCTGTGTCCAGATAATGCTGGATTTCCCGGAAGATCCACGGTCTTCCCTGAGCAGCGCGTCCAACCATAAGAGCATCGGCTCCGGTATAGTCGAGCACCGCTCTGGCTTTGTGCGGGTCAGTAATGTCACCATTCGCGATAATCGGAATGGAAACGCTCTGCTTAACTGTCCGAATGCTGTCGTATTCAGCGTGCCCCTCAAACAAACAGGCGCGCGTGCGGCCATGAATGGTGAGAGCCTGAATGCCACAGCGTTCAGCCAATTGGGCAATCTCTACACAATTACGATTTTCTTTGTCCCAGCCGGTGCGAATCTTCAGCGTAACCGGTACATCAACTGCATTCACTACCGCACGGAGGATGGACTCCACCAGTGACGGATGCTGCAGCAGTGCTGAGCCAGCCATCTTACGATTCACTTTCTTAGCCGGGCAGCCCATGTTGATATCAATGACCTGCGCGCCAGACGCCACATTAATGCGCGCGGCAGCAGCCATCTCATCAGGATCGCAACCGGCAATTTGCACGGCACGGATTCCAGGCTCGTCACTATGCACCATACGCAAACGGGATTTATCACTGGCCCAAACTTCTGGGTTTGATGACAGCATCTCGGAGACAGTCATACCCGCGCCGTTCTCGTAACACAAGGTGCGAAATGGCTTGTCGGTAACGCCAGCCATAGGTGCAGCGATGAGTCGATTACGTAGCTGATGGTGTCCAATGCGCATGAAAAAGAAGTGACCCTAACTGTTCGCAAGGCGGCGTATATTACGCATTTTTTAACGAAGATGAAAGGCCAAACTTTGAACAATTCACCGTTAAACTGCGAGGAATTCGGCCTTAACAGCAATGCTACAACTAATAATCTATATAATTCAGTGCATTAAAAAATTATGCTGAAATTGTGAGCAAAAGTTTTTCTTAAAACATGCCCAAAATCACGACATAAAAACCGCCACATCCGGTAATTAGCCAGAGAAATGACGGCGATATGATTATTAAATGTACTAATTTGATTGCTTTCAGGTAGCAGATTTGCGGCTGATATGCAGAGGGTGAGTTGCTTTCACTGACTGATGGCCAAACAGCAAACCGGCCAGCGAAGCCAGCCGGTGATCAAACTCAGCGGCGCACGCCGGTAATACGGCACCACTCCTCTTTTTCAGCCACCGGATCAAGTACGAAGCGCTCAACGTAGGCTTCACACACCCCTTCAGCCTGGCTGGCTAATACGCCCGACAATCCCAGATGTCCGCCCGCTTTCGGCAATACGCTAATCAGCGGCGCCAGCTCGCGTAGCGGGCCTGCGAGGATATTGGCGACAACCACATCCGCTTGCAGGTTTTCCGGCTGTTGATGCGGTAGATAGAGCGACAGACGATCAGAAACGCCATTGCGCTCCGCATTGTCACGGCTGGCCTGAATAGCCTGCGGATCAATATCAATCCCGATAGCCTGCGACGCGCCCAGTTTAAGGGCGGCTATAGCGAGAATGCCGGATCCACAGCCAAAATCGATCACAGTTTTGCCTTGCAGATCAAGTCCATCAAGCCAGGTGAGACAGAGCGAAGTGGTCGGGTGGGTGCCGGTACCAAACGCCAGGCCCGGATCCAGCATCACGTTGACGGCATTCGGATCCGGCACGTCCCGCCAGCTCGGGCAGATCCACAAACGTTCACCAAAACGCATCGGGTGGAAGTTATCCATCCATTCACGTTCCCAGTCTTTATCCTCGATCTGCTCGATCTTGTGATGGAAATACGATCCCAGCAGTGGATGTTGACTCAGTTCGGCCACCACATCGTCCATCTCGGTTTCGGCGTCGAACAGACCAATCACATCTGTATCGCCCCATAAGCGTGTTTCACCCGGTAGCGGTTCGTAAACCGGGTTGTCATGGGTATCCTGAAACGTCACCGAGACGGCGCCCACGTCCATCAGCGCATCGCTCAGCGGCTCGGCATTTTCGCCGGTACTGTTAATTTTGATTTGAATCCAAGGCATAGCGTTTCTCTTTATTTCACCGCAGCGTGACGCGCTTCAGGCGTGCTGCCAAACAAATTACCCACCACGAAGGCCAGCAGGCTTAAGGTCAATGAGGGAACGATAGGGTGAAAGCCCCATAGTTCAATTTTCAGGCTGGCAAGTAAGGTATAGCAAGCCGCGCCGACAACCATGCCGCTGATAGCACCTGTCGAATTAGCGCGCTCCCAATACAGTCCCAATACCAGCGGCCAGAGGAAAACGGCTTCCAGTCCGCCAAAGGCCAGCAGATTGAGCCAGATAATCATATCCGGTGGATTCCACGCCGCCAGTAACAGCAATATGCCCAGCACGAAAGTGATAGTGCCGGATAGCATACGCAGGCGCGATTCATTCTCGCTGTGCTGTGGCGCAATACGCAAATAGAGATCCTTGATTAGCGTAGCGGAGGATTGCAGCAGCTGCGCGTTAATCGTTGACATGATTGCTGCCATCGGTGCAGCGAGAAACACGCCGGCTGCCATTGGCGGCAACACGGTGATCATCAGCGTCGGGATCACGCGATCCGGAACAGTGAGATCCGGCAGAATGGCACGACCTAACGCCCCCGCCAGATGCATGCCGAGCATCAGAATCACCACGACAATGGTGCCCAGAATGATGCCGCGATGCATGGCTTTACTGTCTTTATAGGAGATACAGCGCACCGCAGTATGCGGCAAACCAATCACGCCAAAGCAGACCAGCACGGCGAAAGAACTCAGGAATGTCGGATTAATGACGTTGCCAACACCTTCCGGCGACACGAGTTGGGGATCGATGGTGCGCAGTTTCGTCACGGCCGTTTCGAGTCCACCCGCCTGATGGATAATGGCAAACAGCAGCAGGAAGGTGCCGACCAGCATTACCAGGCCTTGCATCGCATCGTTGAGTACGCTGGCACGGAAGCCGCCAAACGCGGTATACAGCGCGATGGTGCCACCAAAAATTAATAAGCCGGTGTCGTAGGGAATACCCGCAGCGGTTTCCAGCAGGCGTGCACCACCGATAAACTGCACGGTCATTGCGCCAATGAAAGCCACCAATAAGCTAATACTGGAGAGCCAAATCAGCAGTGTGCTGCCATAGCGGCCATACAGCATGTCATTCAGTGTCACCGCATTGTAGCGGCGCGCCAGAATGGCGAATTTTTTCCCTAATACGCCAAGCGACAGCCAAACCGCAGGCACCTGAATCATCGCCAGCAATACCCAGCCCAGACCGTATTTGTAGGCCGCGCCGGGTCCACCAATAAACGAACTGGCGCTGATATAGGTCGCAGTGATGGTCATCGCGAGGACAAAACCGCCCATCGAGCGATTTCCAAGGAAGTATTCGCTCAGGAAATTACCCTGGCGTTGTTTACGCATGGCAAATACAGACAGTGCTGCAATAAGTACCAGATAGGCCAGCAGCGGAAGAATGATCTCAGAGTCCATCATTGTCCTCCAGTGACATATCACGGAACAGAATGCGCACCATGAGCCAGCACAGCACAATAAACAGCAGTGGGGCAAATACGCAGGAAAGTTCGAACCAGCGGGGCAGACCCAAAATACCGATTTCATCTCCCCCTAACCAGGCGGAGAGTCCCCAGACGGCGAGGTACGCCAGCGTCAGATAAAATGCCCAGCGCGCCTCTTTGTTCGCTTGTAAAAAACGCCAATCCATCATGCAACCTCAACGGTAACAAAAATGAAAAAGGCCGGATTAACCGGCCTTTGTTTGCTCTGCGCTGCAATTACTTCTCGTGCAGGCCGAGTTTTTTCTCCAGATAGTGGATGTTGGTGCCACCCTGCTGGAAATGTTCGTCGGACATGATTTTCATCTGCAGCTCGACGTTGGTCTTGATGCCGTCGATGATCAGTTCCGCCAGCGCATTTTTCATGCGCGCGATGGCCACTTCACGGGTTTCACCGTAGGTGATCAGCTTGCCGATCATGGAATCGTAGTACGGCGGCACGCTGTAGCCGGCATAGATGTGCGATTCCCAGCGCACGCCGAAACCGCCTGGCGCGTGGAAACGGGTGATCTTGCCCGGGCTCGGCAGGAAGGTGTTCGGATCTTCGGCGTTGATACGGCACTCCACCGCATGACCGCGAACAATCACGTCTTCCTGTTTGATTGACAGCGGCTGACCGGCAGCAATACGCAGCTGCTCTTTGATCAGATCCACGCCGGTGATCATCTCGGTCACCGGATGCTCCACCTGAATACGGGTGTTCATCTCGATGAAGTAGAACTCACCGTTTTCGTACAGGAACTCGAAGGTACCCGCACCGCGGTAGCCGATATCGATACAGGCTTTCGCACAGCGCTCGCCGATAAAGCGACGCAGTTCCGGCGTGATGCCCGGCGCTGGTGCTTCTTCGACCACTTTCTGGTGACGACGCTGCATCGAGCAGTCACGTTCCGCCAGATAGATGGCGTTGCCCTGGCCGTCGGCCATCACCTGAATCTCGATGTGACGCGGGTTCTCGAGGAATTTCTCCATGTAGACCATGTCGTTGTTGAAAGCCGCTTTGGCTTCCGCTTTCGTCATGCCGATGGATTGTTCCAGATCTTTTTCACTGCGCACTACGCGCATACCACGACCGCCGCCGCCGCCAGAGGCTTTGATGATGACCGGGTAGCCGATGCGTTTGGCAATGGCACGGTTTTTATCCATGTCATCGGTCAGCGAGCCGTCAGATCCTGGCACGGTCGGCACACCGGTTTTCTTCATGGCGGTGATCGCAGACACTTTGTCGCCCATCAGGCGGATGGTGTCAGCTTTCGGGCCGATGAAGATAAAACCAGAGCGCTCAACCTGCTCGGCAAAATCGGCGTTCTCGGAGAGGAAACCGTAGCCCGGGTGGATCGCCACGGCGCCGGTGATTTCGGCGGCAGAGATCAGTGCAGGGATGTTCAGGTAACTTTTGACCGACTGTGCCGGGCCGATGCAGACGGTCTCGTCCGCCAGCAGCACGTGCTTCAGGTCGCGGTCAGCGGTTGAGTGAACCGCAACGGTCTTGATGCCTAATTCTTTACACGCGCGGAGAATACGCAGAGCGATCTCACCGCGGTTAGCAATGACAATTTTATCCAGCATGCTTCGCCTCGTTATTCGATGACGACGAGCGGCTCGTCAAATTCAACCGGTTGGCCGCTTTCCACCAGGATCGCCTTCACAACGCCGGATTTATCGGCTTCGATCTGGTTCATCATTTTCATTGCTTCAACGATGCACAGGGTGTCGCCCGCGTTGACTTTCTGGCCCACTTCCACGAAGGCTTTCGCATCCGGGCTTGGGGTACGGTAGAAAGTGCCGACCATCGGAGAACGCACGATGTGGCCGGTGATTTCCGGCTTAGCGGCTTCAGCCGGCGCAGCGGCTGCAGGTGCAACGGCGGTCGCCAGCGCAGGCTGCTGCATCACTGGCGCAGCATAAGCCTGTTGCATGACCGGATAGCCAGCGTTCGCAGGTGAACGGCTGATACGAACTGACTCTTCGCCTTCAGAGATTTCCAGCTCGGAGATGCCAGACTCTTCTACCAGTTCGATCAGTTTCTTAATTTTACGAATATCCATGAGTGTGGTTCCGTACTCTGTTTAATTGGAATGTGACAGGCGTTTTACTGCCGTTTGTAAAGCCCATGAGTATCCATCAGCGCCAAGTCCACAAATGACGCCAGCAGATACATCAGAAAGATAGGAGTGATGTCGGAACGGCTCACGTGCATGCACGTTCGAGAGATGCACCTCAATAAAAGGGATGCTAACCGCCAACAGGGCATCACGCAGTGCAACGCTGGTATGCGTGAATGCAGCCGGGTTGATGATGATGTAATCCACATTGCCACGGGCCTCGTGAATACGATCAATCAACTGAAACTCTGCATTCGATTGCAAATGACTCAATTTCACATGGTGCTGATCGGCCTGCTGGGTCAAATCGCTGACAATTTCTGCCAACGTGGTGTGCCCATATTTCTCAGGCTCACGCGTTCCCAACAAATTCAGGTTGGGGCCGTTTAAAAGCAGTATGTGAAATTCGTGCGCCATCTTGCTGCTATCTCCTGCAATCAGTAAGGTATCGCGTAAAATACCGCGACATCTGTCGTTTGTCACTCCTGAGAGTGAAAAAGACGACTTCGCTTGCAATAAAGCCGGGCATTATATCCGTTTCGTCGCAATTCGCAGCAAAATACTGGTCTTATCTGCGAAGTTGATCGGATGCGGCCCGAAGGCCACACCTTTTATCAGATTTCACAGCAGGAAGACAACCATGCGGGGATTATCGATGCAGAAGTTTACGCAACTTATTGTAACGCCAACCTAACAGCACTAAAGCCACCAGCGCATAAATCCAGGGCTGCGGGGAGAAGACTTTCACCGACCAAAGATAGTGGATAGGTGCGAGGATCGCGACAAGATAGATGCCGTTGTGCAGGGTTTGCCAGCGACGGCCAAGCTTACGTTGGGCACGTTGAAATGAGGTGATGGCGAGGGCAAACAGCACCAGCCAGCAGATCATACCCAGTAACAGATAAGGACGTGAAACGATCTCACTACCTAGCAGTTGCAGGTGGTTATAACCCAGTTCCAGCAGGTAATAGCTGGTCAAATGCAAACATGCCCAGGCAAAACACCACACGCCGAGCAGGCGGCGGGTGCGAATCAGCAGAGGCTGTTTCAGGTAACGCGTGAGTGGGCTCACCAGCAGCGTCGCTAAAAGCAACTTTAACGCCATTCTGCCGGTAAAATGCTGGATATCTTTCGCCGGGTCGGCACTTAACCAACCCTGGCTGGCTGCCATAAACAGATACACAAACGGCAGGAAAGCCGCGAGATGCAGCACCACTTTTAACAGGGTGATATGGCGTAACGTCAGTCGCACTCAGTAGTTCTCCCGTAAATCGAGCCCGCGATACAGTGAAGCCACCTCTTTAGCGTAGCCGTTAAACAGCAGGGTTGGCTGGCGTTCGACATTCAGAATGCCGCCGGAACCAATAAAACGCTCGGTGGCCTGCGACCAGCGCGGGTGATTCACATGGGGGTTAACGTTGGCATAAAATCCATATTCGTTATTGGCGATTTGGTTCCATGTGGTAGGAGGCTGGTCGCGCGTCAGGGTGATTTTAACGATGGATTTGATGCCCTTGAAACCGTATTTCCACGGCACCGTCAGGCGAATCGGGGCGCCATTCTGTGGCGGCAGCGCTTTACCGTACACGCCGGTGCTTAATAGTGTGAGAGGGTGCATCGCTTCATCAAGACGCAACCCTTCCACATACGGATAATCCAGCCCACCGCCAATAAAGCGATCTTTCTGACCTGGCATCTGGTCCGGAGCATATAACGTCTGAAAGGCGACAAAGCGGGCATTGCTGGTGGGTTCAGCCAGTTTGAGTAATTTATTCAGCTCAAAGCCCACCCAAGGGATCACCATCGACCACGCTTCAACACAGCGCATGCGATAAATACGCTGCTCCATGGCAAAACGTTTAAAGATGTCGTCCATATCCAGCGTGATCGGTTTCGCCACTTCACCTTCAATGCGCAACTGCCAGGGCTCAGTTTTCAGCGTGCCGGCGTTGGCAGCTGGATCGGCTTTATCCAGACCAAACTCATAAAAGTTGTTATAGCCAGAAACCTTGTCAAACGGTGTCATCGGCAGATCGGCCTGATACTGCGCGGGTTTGGTAAATTGCAGATCGCGACCTGCGGGGGCAGGTGGACGGTCATTGCCTTTAAACCAGCTCAGCACATCTGCCTGCGCCGCGCCGGGTAAACTTGCCGCAGCGGCGCCTAATCCCAGCGCTTTCAACACCTGACGGCGGCGCATATTAAAGATGCTCTCGGGCGTCACGTCGGATTCGGTAAGGTATTGCTTCAGCTTCATGGCATTCTCCGGCGAAAAAGGTGGTGTTGTACTCAGCATGATCAACTCGCGCTGGACACGCCACTTTGCCCGGAAAAATATGAAATTTCCTGGCAAGCGGGCTCTGTTGAGAATAGGACGAAAAAGTCCGTGTGAAACGCAAGCCATCACACTTTGCGGCTATACTCGCGCCGCAGGTCCGATTAGCATGGCGCACCGCCTAATTTGATGCGCGTCTGGCGCTGATTCAGACGATGTTTTGTGCTATTTTGCTCAGGTTTACGCCAATGAGCAGGTTGGCGCCGTCGGATGGCGACCGTTTAGTACCGCAGTGATACAGGCACAGGGATGCGATTAACAACTAAGTTTTCTGCGTTTATTACATTATTAAGCTTACTGGCAATGTTATTGATGCTGGTCGGCTGCGCTTTTAGTTTTATCTGGCTATCGCAACAACGCGTTGAAACACGCGTCAATACGCTAGCGACCGAAGTCGATAAAGCGCTGACAACGCAATCGCCACAAGAACTGACGCAGTGGTTGACGCGCATCATGCCGGTGATCAATGCGGAACAGATTGAGATGCATAACGGCAATACCGTGGTGTTTCAACTCGCTCGCCATGAAAATCCTATGCTCGAAGATGAGCCGAATCGTTTTATTCAGTTCGATCTTCCGTTAGTGCACTCTCCCGGCCTTGAGTTGCGTGTAGTGGTACTCGATCCTGCGAAAACCTGGTTCCGTTCCTTTACCGGTGCCTATACGCTGATTGTCCTGCTCAGCGTGGTGGCGATTATGTCGGCTTTACTGGTGATGACGCATCGCTGGATCAATCGTCGCTGGCAGCACATGGAGCGTTTAGAAGCTCGCTCCGAGCGTATTCTGGCGGGGGAGCGCGTGCCCTACGTCGGCCATTATGCCGAATGGCCGCCAAAAGCCAGTCGCGCTATTGACACTTTACTTAACGATCTTCAGGAAGCGGGCGAGCAGCGCTTGCGCATTGATACGCTTATCCGTACGTTTGCCGCACAGGATTCACGCACCGGCCTGAATAACCGCCTGTTCTTCGATAACCAGTTAGCCACGCTGCTGGAAGATCAGGAAGATGTGGGCACGCATGGCGTGGTGATGATGGTGCGCCTGCCCGATCTCGACACGCTGCATGAAACGCTGGGCCAAACGCTGGTGGATGAATACCTGTTTGACCTGATTAATATGCTGTCGACATTTGTTCTGCGATATCCAGGCGCTTTACTGGCACGCTACTTCCGCAGCGATTTTGCCGTGTTATTGCCGCACCGCACGCTCAAAGAGGCCAACAGTATCGCCGATCAGTTGATCAACGCGGTCGACTCATTGCCGCCGATGCGTATGGTCGATCGCGATGATTTAATCCACATTGGCATCAGCGCGTGGCGCAGCGGAGAAACTGTGCCGCAGGTGATGGAAAATGTCGAGATGGCGACCCGTCGTGCCGCCTTGCAGGGCGGTAACAGTTGGTCAGTCGGTGCAGGCAATACCTTAGACATGGGACGTGGTAGTGTGCGCTGGCGAACGCTGCTGGAAAACACGCTTAATCGCGGCGGCCCACGTCTTTACCAAAAACCGGCTGTGTTGCTGGATGGCAAAGTGCACCACCGTGAAATGCTGGCGCGCGTGTTCGATGGCGACAAAGAAGTGGTGTCGGCCGAGTTTATGCCACTGGTGCTGCAACTGGGTTTGACCGACAGTTGGGATCGCCAACTGGTGACGCGAATCGCGGCACTCTCTGAAGTGTGGCCTGATGAAACGCTGGCGTTACCCGTCAATATTGACTCCTTATTACAGCGTCCATTCCAGCGCTGGCTGCAAAAGCTTTTGCTGCAATGTACAAAATCGCAAAGAAAACGTTTTTTATTTGAACTTGCTGAGGCTGATGTTTGTCAACACATCAATCGCTTAGTGCCGGTTTTCCAAATGTTGACCGCGTTTGGTTGCCGTGTGGCGGTGGATCAGGCGGGCATGACCGTGGTGAGCAGTGCTTATATCAAGCAGTTCCCAATCGAAGTGATCAAACTCGATCCGGGGCTGGTACGTAATATTGAACGTCGTACTGAAAACCAGTTATTTGTGCAAAGTTTACTGGAAGTGTGCAAATCCACCTCGACACAAGTTTTTGCTGCGGGCGTGCGCACGCGCGCGGAGTGGCAAACGCTGGCGAATCTGGGCGTGGCAGGTGGGCAGGGCGACTTCTTTGCCCCATCATTGCCGGTGAACAGTAACGTGAAAAAACATTCACAACGTTATCGAATTTAGGTCTTCAGCCAGTAAAGTGGCGCTGAGGGGCCTTTTTCTGCCCTTTGGGGGATTACGTCCGCGCTTATGATGGCTGGAAATGTTAGATTTTATGTCGAAATTCGCCCGGTGATTAAGGGGGAATTTACGTTTAATAGGGCGGCTTAGCGCTATTTAACGGCGGCCAGGGATAAGCGAATCGGCCCAAAAAATTATTCAGCGTATTTTTTCACCGAAGCAGAACGTTTTTGCGCCTTGTAGCGGCTTCGCGTGGTTGGTAAAGTAGGCGGATTTTATTTTCCGCCCCCAGCTTGCAGGATTATCCCTTAGTATGTTTAAAAAATTTCGTGGCATGTTTTCCAATGACTTGTCCATTGACCTGGGTACCGCGAATACCCTGATTTACGTAAAAGGACAAGGCATCGTGCTGAACGAGCCTTCCGTGGTTGCCATTCGTCAGGATCGTGCCGGTTCGCCAAAGAGCGTTGCGGCCGTAGGTCATGACGCCAAGCAGATGCTGGGTCGTACTCCAGGCAACATCGCGGCCATCCGTCCTATGAAAGATGGCGTGATCGCCGATTTCTTCGTGACTGAAAAAATGCTCCAGCACTTCATTAAGCAAGTGCACAGCAACAGCTTTATGCGTCCAAGCCCACGTGTGCTGGTCTGCGTACCGGTTGGCGCCACTCAGGTTGAGCGCCGTGCTATCCGTGAATCTGCACAAGGTGCAGGCGCGCGCGAAGTGTTTCTGATTGAAGAGCCGATGGCTGCCGCAATTGGTGCAGGCCTGCCGGTATCTGAAGCAACCGGTTCGATGGTGGTGGATATCGGTGGTGGTACCACTGAAGTTGCCGTTATCTCTCTGAACGGCGTGGTCTACTCTTCTTCTGTACGTATCGGTGGTGACCGCTTCGATGAAGCTATCATTAACTATGTGCGCCGCAACTACGGTTCACTGATTGGTGAAGCCACTGCGGAACGTATCAAGCACGGCATTGGTTCTGCCTATCCGGGTGATGAAGTACACGAAATTGAAGTACGTGGTCGTAACCTGGCTGAAGGTGTACCGCGTGGCTTTACCCTGAACTCCAATGAAATCCTTGAAGCGCTGCAAGAGCCGTTGACCGGTATCGTGAGCGCAGTAATGGTCGCGCTGGAACAGTGCCCACCAGAACTGGCTTCTGACATCTCCGAGCGCGGCATGGTGCTGACCGGTGGTGGCGCATTGCTGCGCAATCTGGATCGTCTGCTGATGGAAGAAACCGGTATTCCGGTTGTCGTTGCAGAGGACCCGCTGACCTGCGTCGCGCGCGGCGGTGGTAAAGCGTTGGAAATGATCGACATGCACGGCGGCGATTTGTTCAGCGAGGAGTAAATCCTCATCGGCTGAGACCGTGGTCAAATTGCGCAGGGAGTCGCGCCTATCGACGCTGCGCACGACGGCGAGATGCGTCCAGCCCTGGAGGCGTTAGTCATAAGACTGGCGCTTCTTCCCTGATGTCGAGGAACACGCAGAATTTATGAAGCCGATTTTTAGCAGGGGGCCTTCCCTGCAGTTGCGTCTCTTTCTGGCAGTCATTGTGGCTATCGCGATCATTATCGCAGACAGCCGCGTGAGCTCCTTCTCCCAGATCCGCAACTACCTGGACACGTCGGTAAGTCCATTTTATTTTCTGGCCAATGGGCCGCGACAGCTTCTTGACGGCGTCTCAGAAACGCTGGCTTCACGCCAGCAGCTCGAGCTGGAAAACAAAGCGCTGCGCCGTGAGCTCTTCCTGAAAAACAGTGACCTGCTGATGCTGGGGCAATACAAGCAGGAAAACGCACGTCTGCGTGAGCTGCTCGGCTCGCCACTGCGTCAGGATGAGCACAAGATGGTGACCCAGGTGATTTCAACCGGCACCGATCCGTATACCGATCAGGTGGTTATCGATAAAGGCAGCGTAAACGGTGTTTACGAAGGCCAACCGGTAATCAGTGATAAAGGTGTAGTGGGTCAGGTGGTGGCTGTGGGTCAGGTGACCAGCCGTGTACTGCTGATTTGTGATGCTTCGCATGCGTTGCCGATTCAGGTGTTACGTAATGATATTCGCGTGATTGCGGCGGGTAACGGCTGCAGTGAAGATTTGCAGCTGGAACATCTGCCGGGCAACACCGACATTCGTGTCGGCGATGTGCTGGTGACGTCAGGTCTCGGCGGGCGTTTCCCTGAAGGCTACCCGGTTGGAGTGGTCTCTTCCGTGAAAGTCGATACCCAACGTGCCTACACCGTGATTCAGGCGCATCCGACGGCAGGCCTGCAACGTCTGCGTTACCTGCTGCTGTTGTGGGGCGCGGATAAGAATGGCGACATGCCAATGGCACCAGATGAAGTTCACCGCGTGGCGAATGAGCGTCTGATGCAGATGATGCCGCAGGTCTTGCCGCCAGCAGGCGAAATGGGCCCACCGGCACCGGATATGATGCAGCCTACGCAGCAAATGGGGCCGCCGGCACCCGCTAACAGCAGTCGTTCGCAAGGGATCCCAGCGAACACACGCGGAGGCCAGCCTTGAGTCGATATCGCAGCCAGGGCCGATGGGTTATCTGGCTGTCCTTTCTGATTGCCCTCATTCTGCAAATCATGCCCTGGCCGGAACAAATCTACATGTTCCGGCCTTCATGGCTTTTGTTGATCCTGGTTTACTGGGTTCTGGCATTACCGCACCGGGTTAATGTTGGTACAGGCTTCTTTTTAGGGGCCGTGATGGACCTGGTGGCCGGTTCGACGCTGGGGGTGCGCGCGCTGGCGTTCAGCATCATCGCGTATCTGGTGGCCTTCAAATTTCAGCTATTCCGAAATCTGGCGTTGTGGCAGCAGGCATTAATGGTTATGGTGCTGTCGCTCGCGGTGGATGTCATTGTTTTCTGGGCTGAATTCCTGGTCATCAACGTCTCATTCCGCCCGGAAATCTTCTGGAGCAGTGTGGTCGACGGCATTCTATGGCCCTGGCTATTCTTATTAATGAGAAAGATTCGCCGACAGTTCGCTGTTCAGTAAGGAAGACTATGATAAGCCTGTATCTCGCATCCGGTTCACCGCGTCGACGTGAACTGCTCACGCAACTTGGGCTGCAATTTGAGCGCCTGATTACCGACGTTGAAGAGCAGCGCCAGCCAGAGGAAGCGGCGGAAGTTTATGTGCGCCGTCTGGCTTTGGACAAAGCGCGCGCAGGTGTGGCGGTCGCGCCGCGGGATTTACCGGTGCTGGGTGCAGATACCATCGTGGTCCTTAACAACGATGTGCTGGAAAAGCCGCGCGATGCTGCACACGCAGCGCAGATGTTGAGTCAACTCTCCGGGCAAACGCATCAGGTGATGACCGCCGTCGCGCTGGCTGACAGTGCACGCGAGCTGGATTGCCTTGTCACCACTGACGTGACATTCCGCAATATCACGGCAGAAGAAATCTCGCACTATATTGCCAGCGGCGAGCCGATGGACAAAGCCGGCGCGTACGGAATACAGGGTCTGGGCGGCAATTTTGTCCGCAAGATTAATGGAAGCTATCACGCCGTAGTGGGATTACCGCTGGTTGAAACCAATGAGTTGCTGAGCCACTTTCAGTCACTGCGTGCGTTAAGGGGACAAGATGACGGCTGAGCTGCTGGTTAACGTTACACCTTCTGAAACCCGTGTTGCCTATATTGATGGCGGCATTCTGCAGGAAATTCACATTGAGCGCGAAGCACGGCGCGGTATCGTAGGGAATATCTATAAAGGTCGCATTAGCCGCGTTTTGCCCGGCATGCAGGCCGCGTTTGTTGATATTGGCATGGATAAAGCCGCCTTCCTGCACGCTTCTGACATCATGCCGCACACCGAATGCGTGGCGGGTGATGAGAAGAAAAACTTTGTCGTACGCGATATCAGCGAGCTGGTGCGTCCCGGCCAGGATCTGGTGGTACAGGTGGTGAAAGATCCACTCGGCACCAAAGGTGCACGACTCACCACTGATATTACGTTGCCTTCTCGTTATCTGGTGTTTATGCCAGGTGCATCGCACGTTGGCGTATCACAACGCATTGAAAGCGAAGCCGAACGTGACCGCCTGAAAGCCGTCGTGGCGACCTACTGTGACGATCTCGGCGGCTTTATTATTCGTACTGCTGCCGAAGGCATCTGCGAGGAAGACCTGGCGCAGGATGCCGCGTTTCTCAAGCGTCTCTGGACCAAAGTCAGCGAGCGTAAGAAACGTAACCAGACGCGCTGTCTGCTGTACGGCGAGTTAGCGTTGGCACAGCGCGTGTTGCGCGACTTTGCCGGCGCAGCGCTGGATCGCATTCGCGTTGATTCACGTCTGACCTGCGATCTGCTGGTGGAATTTACCGGCGAATATATCCCGGAAATGGCCAGCAAGCTGGAGCTGTACAGCGGCAAACAGCCAATCTTCGATCTGTTTGATGTTGAGAATGAAATCCAGCGCTCTCTGGAGCGCAAGGTTGAACTCAAGTCGGGCGGCTATCTGATCATCGATCAAACCGAAGCCATGACCACCGTCGATATCAATACCGGTGCATTTGTTGGGCATCGTAATCTCGACGAAACCATCTTCAACACCAACATTGAAGCCACACAGGCGATTGCTCGCCAACTGCGTCTGCGCAATTTGGGCGGCATTATCATCATCGATTTTATCGACATGAGTAATGACGACCATCGTCGCCGCGTACTGCATTCGCTGGAAAGTGCGCTGAGCAAAGATCGGGTGAAAACCGGTATCAACGGCTTCTCGGCGCTCGGTCTGGTGGAAATGACGCGCAAACGCACGCGGGAAAGTATTGAACATGTGCTCTGTGCCGATTGCCCGGTGTGCAAAGGGCGCGGCACGCTGAAAACGGTGGAAACGGTCTGCTACGAAATCATGCGCGAAATCGTGCGTGTACATCATGCTTATGATTCCGATCGTTTCCTCGTTTATGTTTCCCCGGCAGTGGGCGAGGCGTTAAAAAGCGAAGAGTCACATGCGCTGGCTGAAGTGGAAATCTTTGTCGGTAAGCAGGTTAAAGTCCATGTTGAGCCGCTCTATACTCAGGAGCAGTTTGACGTCGTCATGATGTAAGTCGTGAGGCTGAACGCCGTTATTCAACGGGAAGTAAGGAGAGGTGTGTGAGGCGGTTGCCGAGGATTTTGTTACTGCTGCTCGCCGCAATCATCGTTATTGTGGCGCTGCTAGTCAGCGGGTTGCGCCTCGTGATGCCGCATCTCAACAGCTATCGCAGCGACATACTGCAGACGATTTCACGCGTCAGCGGAGTGACGGTGGATGCCAGCGAGCTGCAGGGTAAATGGGAGAATTTCGGCCCAACCCTGCAGGTGCGTAATCTCAACGTTGTGATGCCGGACGATGGCAAACTCACCATTGGCCGCGTAAATCTGGCGCTTAACGTCTGGCAATCGCTGCTGCACTGGCGCTGGCAGTTCCGTGATCTTACCTTCTGGCAACTGCGTCTCGAAACCAATCATCCACTGCTCACCAGCGATCAACAAAAAAACAGCTTTAAGCCGGCGCAAATCAACGATCTGTTTCTGCGCCAGTTTGACCACTTTGATCTGCGTGATAGCAGCATCCGTTTTCTCACGCCCTCTGGCCAGCACGCTGAGCTGGCGATTCCGCGCCTGACCTGGCTCAACGAAAGCACGCGTCACCGTGCGGAAGGGGAAGTCAATCTCTCCAGTTTTACGGGGCAGCATGGTGTGGTGCAGGTGCGACTCGATCTCAACGATACCAACGGATTACTCAACGATGGCCGCATCTGGATGCAAGCGGATGACGTCGATGTGCGTCCGTGGATCGGTCCGTGGCTGCGCGACAACACCAGCCTCGAAAGTGCCCGTTTCAGCCTGGCGGCATGGGTGAATCTGCGTGATGGCGATGTCTACGCCGGTGACCTGTTGCTCAGTAAAGGCGGTGCACGCTGGCGCGGCGAACAGGGCGATCACCAACTGCAGGTTGATGGCTTAACCGCGCATCTGGCGCGTTTCCAAAATGGCTGGAGTTTGTCCGTCCCGCAAACCCGACTCAGCACCGATGGCATCGCCTGGGCACCGGGACACTTCTCATTGCTGTGGAAGCCGGAAGACCAGCAGATGCTGGGCGCCAACAGTGGTGCGGAGGTGCGTGTGCGTGCCACGCAACTGGATCTGGAGCGTCTGGCACCGTTGGTGCCGCTGTTCAAACCCTTATCCCCTGCGTTACTGGATAACTGGCGTGCATTGCAGCCGCGCGGCAACATCGATGCGCTGGCGCTGGATATTCCGCTCAATCAGCCCGAACAAACCCGCCTGCAAGCCAAATGGCGCAACCTGGCGTGGCAGCATTGGGAGCTGTTGCCAGGGATCAGCAATCTAAACGGTACCGCCAGCGGCAGCGTGAGTAACGGTCGGTTGGATGTGGCGATGGGACAAGCGGAAGTGCCTTATGGCGACATGTTCCAGGCGCCACTGCAAATTCAACAGATCACTGGCAAACTGAACTGGCAGCGCGATGCCAGCGGCCTGACGCTGGACGGTCAGAATCTTGATGTTCAGGCACGTTCCCTGTGGGCGCGCGGTGATTTCCGCTATCAGCAAAATATCGGCAAAGCGCCACAGCTGAATATTCTGGCGGGCATTCGCGTCACCGATGCGGGTGATGCCTGGCGCTACTTCCCGGAACCGCTAATGGGCCATGATCTGACCCATTTCCTCAGCGAGTCGATCAAAGGCGGGAAGGTGGACAATGCCACGCTGTTGTTCGCCGGTAATCCCAGCCTGTTCCCGTTTAAGCACAATGACGGCATGTTTGAAGTATGGGTGCCGCTGCGTCAATCCACCTTCCAGTTCCAGCCCGGTTGGCCCGCGCTGGAAAACCTCGATATCGACCTCGATTTTGTTAACGACGGCCTGTGGATGAAAGCCGAGAAAACCAAATTGGGAGAAGTGGATGCACGTAACGTCAGCGCGGTGATCCCGGACTATCTCAAAGAGAAGTTGATTATTAATGGCGATCTTAGCGGTCAGGGCAAGCAGATTGCCGATTACTTCGAACAGACGCCTCTGAAATCGACGTTGGGCGCGGCACTGCAGCAGTTGCAAATCGGTGGCAATGTGCGCGGTTCATTGAATCTCGATATTCCGCTGGATGGTGAATTGGTACATGCCAGCGGTAATGTGGTGATGAACAATAACAGCCTGCACATTAAGCCGTTAAACACCACACTGGAAAACCTCACCGGACGTTTCCGTTACAACAACGGCAATCTCGAAAGTGAAGAGATGCAGGCTAACTGGTTTGGTCAGCCCACTGGCGTCAGTTTTACCACTACCGAAAACCCTGACAACTTCGGTGTCAATGTGAAGCTGCTGGGCGACTGGCAGCCGTCGAAACTGAAAGTGTTGCCGACCAGCGTTAGCAGTCAATTGAGCGGCAGTCTGCCGTGGCAGGGCAATGTCGACATCACGCTGCCACACAAAGGGGGCGCGACCTATAAAGTCGATTTGCAGGGTGAGGGCAAAACAGTAAGTAGTCACTTACCTTCGCCGCTGGATAAGCAGTCGGGCGAAGCGATGCCCATCGCCATTAACGCCACTGGTGATCTGAAAGGATTCACGCTAAGCGGCAGCGTGCGCGAGCATAACCGTTTTAACAGCCGCTGGATTCTCGAACCCCAGCTGCGCGTGGATCGCGGCATCTGGCTCAACGATGCGAAAAGCACGCCGAAGCTGCCAGAAAAACGCGGGATGGAACTCAATTTACCGCCGCTGGATGGTGAAGCCTGGATGGGGCTATTGGCGGGAAGCAGTGGTTCGCGTAATGCTCAGGGCGAAACGGAAGTCGGCGGCGCGCTGTTACCAGGCGATGTGACTTTGCGGACACCGGCACTTATGCTCGGTGGCCAGCAGTGGCATGACGTTAATGCCACCGTCACGCAAGGGCCGACCGGCAACACACAACTCCAGCTGGAAAGCCGCGAAGCGCGCGGCATTTTGCAAACCGCACAGCATGCGCCATGGCAAATCGACCTTAGCTATCTTTACTACAATCCAGAATGGGCGAACAGCAGCGACAACAACGCCTCGCCGTTGGGTGGCAACAGCAGCACAGTAGACTTCAGTAACTGGCCAGCGATGCAGCTAAACTGTGATGAGTGCTGGCTGCGCGGGCAGAAGTTTGGACATATGCAGGCCAGATTACAGCCGCAGGGAGAGACGTTAGCACTTACTAACGGTAGCGTGGATTCCGGCAGTGCGAAGCTGAAGATCAACGGAGAATGGGTCAATAAGCCGGGCAATCAGCGTACCTCATTAAAAGGCAGTCTGAGCGGTAAAAACATCAATGATGCCGTTAACTGGTTTGGGATGAATACCCCACTTCGTGACGCGCCGTTTAACGTGGATTATGACCTGCACTGGCGTTCCGCCCCGTGGCAGCCTTCAGCGGAAACGTTGAGCGGTACGCTGAAAACCCATTTTGGCAAAGGCCAGATTGCGGATGTGAACACCGGGCGTGCGGGGCAGTTGTTGCGCCTGATGAGTTTTGACGCCTTGCTGCGCAAGCTGCGCTTCGATTTCAGTGACACCTTCAGTGAAGGCTTCTATTTCGATTCAATTAACGGCACGGCGTGGATCGAAAACGGTGTGATGCACACGGATAACCTGCTGGTTGATGGCCTTGAAGCGGATATCGCCATGCAGGGGCAGATCGACCTGGCAAAACGCCAGATTGATATGGAAGCGGTCGTTGCCCCTGAGATCTCCGCTTCGGTGGGCGTGGCGACGGCCTTTGTGGTCAACCCGGTGATCGGGGCCGCCGTATTTGCCGCCAGTAAAGTATTGGGCCCGCTGTGGAATAAGATCTCGCTACTGCGTTATCACATTAGCGGACCGTTGGATAAACCGGAAATCAATGAAGTGCTGCGCAAACCGCGCGAAGACGACAAGAAGTGAATTTGACGCCGTCGGGGAATTGCCGCAGGCTATGACAATCCGAGCACATAATGAGTGAGAAACGATGACTCTGAATCTGGTAAGTGAGCAGTTACTAGCTGCGAACAGCATTAATCAGCAGGACCTTTTTTCCCTGTTAGGGCAGCTTTCAGAACGTCGTCTGGATTATGCCGACCTCTACTTCCAGTCCAGTTTCCATGAATCCTGGGTGCTGGAAGACAAAATCATTAAAGATGGTTCTTACCACATCGACCAGGGTGTCGGTGTGCGTGCAATCAGTGGTGAGAAAACCGGTTTCGCTTACGCAGACCAAATCACCCTGAACGCCCTGCGCCAGTCTTCTGAAGCCGCGCGCAGTATTGTGCGTGAGCAGGGCAATGGCAAAGCGCATACGCTTTCAGCGGTGATCAACCGTTCGCTATATGCGCCGGTGAATCCGCTGGACAGCCTGACGCGCGAAGACAAAATTGCACTGCTGCATCGTGTTGATACCGTGGCACGTGCGGCCGATCCGCGCGTGCAGGAAGTCAATGCCAGCCTGACTGGCGTGTACGAACAGGTGCTGGTGGCGGCGACCGATGGTACGCTGGCAGCGGATATCCGCCCACTGGTGCGTCTGTCGATCAGCGTGCAGGTGGAAGATCAGGGTAAACGTGAACGCGGCTCCAGCGGCGGCGGCGCACGTACTGGTTATGAGTTCTTCTATGCCGATGAAAACGGTGATGTGCGTGCCGATGCATGGGCGCGTGAAGCGGTGCGTCTGGCGCTGGTGAATCTCTCTGCTGTTGCCGCGCCTGCGGGCACCTTGCCGGTGGTATTGGGCGCTGGCTGGCCGGGCGTGCTGCTGCATGAAGCAGTCGGTCATGGTCTGGAAGGCGATTTCAACCGCCGTGAAACGTCGGTCTTCAGCGGTAAAATGGGGCAGCTGGTGGCCTCTGAACTCTGCACTGTGGTTGACGATGGCACTATCGAAGGCCTGCGCGGCTCACTGGCAGTGGATGACGAAGGCGTGCCAGGCCAGTATAACGTCCTGATCGAAAACGGTGTGCTCAAAGGCTACATGCAGGACAAGCTTAACGCGCGTCTGATGGGGGTTCCGCCAACCGGTAACGGGCGTCGTGAATCCTATGCGCATCTGCCGATGCCGCGTATGACCAACACCTATATGCTGGCAGGAAAATCCACGCCGCAGGACATCATTTCCAGCGTTGAGTATGGGATTTATGCGCCGAACTTTGGTGGTGGTCAGGTGGATATCACCTCCGGCAAGTTTGTCTTCTCAACCTCAGAAGCCTATCTGATTGAAAACGGTAAAGTCACTACGCCGGTGAAAGGCGCTACGCTGATTGGTTCCGGTATTGAAGCAATGCAGCAGATCTCAATGGTCGGTAACGATCTGGCGCTGGATAAAGGCGTTGGCGTGTGCGGTAAAGAGGGGCAGAGTGTGCCGGTCGGCGTCGGCCAGCCAACCCTGAAGCTGGATAAAATCACCGTCGGCGGAACTGCATAATCATTGCTGGTGCGCATCAATGCGCACCTTCCGAATGACAGTAAAGTCTGATGTCCCCATGATGCACCATTTCGAATGGCCGTGGAGTCTGATGATTCCACGGCGGCCTCTACGAATGACCGTAAGTTGATGTTCGCATGGCGGACTCTACAGATTATCGAACAGTCTGAGTTTCCCTATGGCGCACCCTACAAATAGTCGTTTCGCGCATCGTAGGGACACCCTGTATGGCGCCCAGACCGTTAACTCTTACGATGCTGCTGATACTGTTGCGCCACCTGCTTAAAGTACTCGGTCAGATAATCGATACATACCTGCACCTTCAACGGCATCTTGTCTTTCTCGGTATAGAGCGCATACACCGGACGCGGTTCTGAGTGATATTGCGGGAACAGAATATCGATCTCCCCGGCGTTAATCTCATCAATCACCCACATCAGGGGGACATAGGCGATGCCGCAACCGGCTTTCAGCCAGCGAATCAGCGTCTGTGAATCATTGGTGACGAAGCGACCCTGCGGCGTCAATCGCGTCACCAGGCCTTCCGGTGCGACCAGTTCAAAGGTGTTATCCGGGCGTACGCTGTACTCCAGCCATGAAAAATTATCGATTTCACCCGGTTTGTCTGGCGTGCCATGCTGTGCCAGATAACTTTTTGCGGCACAGACCACCATCGGCATCGCGCCCAGTCGGCGTGAGAACAGATTTGAATCTTGCAACGCGCCTACGCGGACCACGAGATCCAAGCCGTTAGCGATCAAATCTGGCGCGGGAATGCCGGTAACCAGATTGACGCTCAGACCAGGATATTCACGTAGCATATCGCTGGTCATGGCAGACAACACATTTTGCGCCATGGTGGAGGAGCAGCCGATACGCAGAATACCGATCGGCGTATTATTAAAGGCATAAAGCTGTTCGTGCACCTGAGACGCTTCAGCCAGCATGCGGCGGCAGCCCTGATAGTAGATCTTACCTGCTTCGGTCAGACCAATACTGCGCGTACTGCGATTTAACAATTTGACCTGCAACTCATCTTCCAGTTTGGCGACAATTTGGCTGATTGACGAAACGCTAAGATGAAGCTGACGTGCCGCGGCGGTAAAAGAACCTAATTCAACCACTTTGGCGAAAATGGACATGCCTTTAAGTCGTTCCATTGTTTACTCTGGCTAAAAAGTGATTTAGCTCACAATATGTAGAAAACGTATAGTCATGCGCGTTACTATACGCACGCTGGGTCTGTTCACCGCACCTTAACACGGCTGTGTTTACACGATGATACGCTATCATTAGCTCAACGCGGCCTGAATGTTGCCATCAGTCTCCCAATCATCCCCTGATTCTCAACCCGACGTGCCATGCGGCATGAGGGCAGGTATCGGTGCAATCCGGCAAGGTCGAACTAAGGAACCGTAATGAGTGTGCTTCCGGTATTTGTCGTATTCGGGCTGAGTTTTCCGCCCATCTTCATTGAACTACTGGTTTCTCTGGCGCTGTTCTGGCTGGTGAAACGCGTGCTGACGCCCAGCGGAATTTATGACCTGGTGTGGCATCCGGCACTTTTTAACACAGCGTTGTATTGCTGCGTGTTTTACCTTGTATCCCGTCTATTCGTCTGAGGTTTTTAAGTGAAAGCGCTCATAAGAAAAATCGCGCGTTACGCGATTACTATCCTGCTGGTTATCATCGCAATCGTGATCATCTTCCGCGCCTGGGTGTTCTACACCGAATCGCCCTGGACGCGTGACGCCAAATTCTCCGCTGATGTGGTGGCGATCTCGCCGGACGTGACCGGCCTTATCACTGACGTGCCGGTGCACGACAACCAGCTGGTGAAACAGGGGGATACGCTGTTTGTCGTGGATCGCCCGCGCTACCAGAAAGCGCTGGATGAAGCCCAGGCGGATGTCGAATATTACCAGGCATTAGTCAATGAAAAGCGTCGTGAAGCGGCGCGCCGTAATCAACTCGGCACCAGTGCCATGTCGCGTGAAGCCATCGACCAGGCTAATAACGATCTGCAAACCAGCGAACATCAGCTGGCAAAATCGGTGGCAACGCGCGATCTGGCGGTGATCGACCTGGATCGCACTACCATCAAAGCGCCTTCAGATGGCTGGGTCACTAACCTGAACGTTTATCAGGGCGAGTTCATCACCCGTGGTTCCGTTGCCGTGGCATTGGTACAGCAGCACTCATTCTATGTGCTGGCTTATATGGAAGAGACCAAGCTGGATGGCGTGCGTCCGGGCTTCCGCGCTGAAATCACCCCGTTGGGCAGTAATACCGTATTGCGCGGCACGGTGGACAGCATCGCGGCGGGCGTGACCAACAGCAGCAGCAGCGTGGACAGCAAAGGTATGGCGACCATCGATTCCAACCTCGAATGGGTACGACTGGCACAGCGCGTACCGGTGCGTATTCGTCTTGACGATCAACCGGGCAACCGCTTCCCGGCGGGCACTACCGCCACGGTAGTGATCACCGGTGATAAAGATCGCCAGACCAAAGTCTCGCCGTTGACGCAGTTCTTTAACCGCCTGCGCGAGTTTGGTTAAGCGAGGGCGTTATGATTGAGTTTTTGCGTTTCCCGGTGAAGCTGACATTTGCGCTGGTTGCGGCGCTGATGATTGGCTTTCACTTTAATCTGGAAACGCCGCGTTGGGCGGTGATGACCGCCGGCATTGTTGCTGGTGGTACCGCCTTTGCTGCGGGGGGCGATCCCTATTCTGGCGCACTGCGCTATCGCGGCATTCTGCGCATCATTGGTACATTTATTGGCTGTATTGCCGCCCTCACTATCATGATCGCTACGGTGCGTGCACCGGTGGTGATGCTGCTGCTGTGCTGTTTATGGGCGGGGATGTGCGTCTGGCTCTCTTCGCTGATTAAGGTCGAGAACTCTTACGCATTGGGACTGGCGGGTTACACTGCACTGATAATCGTGATTACTGCCGATGCCAGTGGCGGTTTAACGCTGGCACCCCAGTTTGCCGTTGAACGTTGCAGTGAAATCGTCATTGGGATTCTGTGTGCGATTCTCGCGGATATGCTGTTTTCGCCGCGCTCGATCAAAAAAGTGATTGATGCTGAAGTCGATTCGCTGCTGGTGGCGCATTACAAACTGCTGCAACTGTGTGTCGCCCACGCGGATAAAGACGAGGTGGATCGCACCTGGAGCGCGCTGGTACGTCGCACCACGGCACTCAACGGCATGCGCAGCCAATTGCTGATGGAATCTTCGCGCTGGAAAAATACCAGCCGCCGGTTACAGATGCTGAATACGCTGTCGCTGACGTTAATTACGCAAGCCGCTGAAACCTTCCTGATTCAAAACGCTCGTCCGGATTATATTCCGACGCAGTATCGCCTGCTGATTGAGAAAGACGTTCATAACGTCGATGACGTGCATAAGCGTATGAAGGTGATGCGTCGTCTGATCAGCGTCAGCAACAAAAATGTGCCGATGACGGTGGCAAGTTGGGTCGGCGCAGCAACAGAGTATCTGCTGCTGATTAATGGTGTGCGCAGCAACAGCCGTATCACCACGCTGGAAGAGAGCATCCTGCAGCGCGAAGTGGTGATTCAGGCACGTTCGGCGGAAACCCATCATGCGATGATCAACGGCGTGCGTACTTTTGTGGCGACCGCGCTCGGCTCTCTGTTTTGGCTCTATACCGGCTGGACTTCGGGTAGTGGCTGTATGGTGATGCTGGCCGTCATCACCGCGCTGGCGATGCGTATGCCGAATCCGTTGATGATGGCGAAAGACTTCTTCTACGGTATGGCCTTCGCCGTACCACTCGGCATGCTCTACTTCATCTATATCCTGCCAGCTACCCAGCAAAGCGCGTTGTTGTTGTGTATCGCGATTGGCGCACTCGGGTTTATCGGCGGTATCTTCGTGCAACGACGCCAGATTGGTACGTTAGGTGCGTTGATTGGCACCATCAATGTGCTGGTGCTGGATAATCCGATGAAATTCGAGTTCAACGTCTTCCTCGATAATGCGTTGGGCCAGTGGATCGGCAGCTTTGTGGCGATGATGGTGATTCTGCTGATTCGCGATAAGTCTAAAGCACGTACCGGCCGTAAGCTGCTGAATCGCTTTATGTATGCGGCTGTGGCGGCCTTGACAACCAATCAGGCGCGCCGTCGCGAGAATCATCTGCCCGCGCTCTATCAGCAGCTGTTCCTGCTGCTTAATCTGTTCCCCGGCGATATCGACAAATACCGCATCGCGCTGACGCTGATTATCGGTCATCAGCGACTGCGTAATGCCGAAGTGCCGGTTAACGCGGAGCTTTCGGCTTATCACCGCCAGTTGCGTTATACCGCCGATCGCGTGATTTCAGCCACCAGCGATGACAAGCGGCGCTACTACTTTGAGCGTTTGTTGAAGGAACTGGAGATTTATCAGGAAAAGCTCCATCACTATTCGGCACCGGAGAGCGTTACCGAACCGGTGAAACGGCTCTCGTTGATGCTGGATAAATACCAAAACACCCTCATCCAAATCTGAAATCGGCCGCTGCACGTTGCAGCGGCCTTTTTGATCCCACGCTGACACAAAACCCGATGATATTGGCATCTATACTTTCCTGACAGGATGCAAACTAGCAGGAGAAGAATAATGTCCACCTCTCTACAACAACACGCGCTGTTCAAAACCGGCTATTTCGCTGCGGGCCAGTGGCACAACGCCAGTGCCACCTTTGACGTCACTAATCCGGCAACCGGCGAAGTGCTGGCAAAAGTCGCACGCGCGGGTAAGGCGGAAACCGAGCGGGCCATCGCTGCCGCTCAGCAGGCTTTTCCGGCATGGCGTGATAAAACCGCGAAACAGCGCGCGGAGATCCTTAATCGCTGGTATCAACTGATCATCGAGAACAAAAGCTGGCTCGGGCAACTGATGACCGCCGAGCAGGGCAAACCCCTGAAAGAAGCCGAAGGCGAAGTCGAGTACGCCGCCAGCTTTATTCAATGGTTTGCCGAGCAAGCTAAACGTGCCAACGGCGAAATCATCCCGCCGGCGAAACCGGGTTCGCGCATTCTGGCAACACGTGAACCGATTGGTGTGGTGGCGGCTATCACGCCGTGGAATTTCCCGATGGCGATGCTGACACGCAAGCTGGGCCCGGCGCTGGCAGCAGGCTGCACTGGCATCATCAAACCGGCGAACAACACCCCGCTGTGTGCCTTTGCGTTAGTCGCGCTGGCGCAGGAAGCGGGCGTACCCGACGGCGTATTGAATGCGGTGGCGGGCGATACCCATGCCATCAGCGACGCCATTATGTCGAGTCCGGCGGTGCGTAAAATCTCGTTCACCGGTTCAACCGCCGTGGGCAAAACGCTGATGCGCAATGCCGCGGACACCATGAAGAAAGTCTCGATGGAGCTGGGTGGCAATGCGCCTTATATCGTGTTTGAGGATGCGGATATTGATGCGGCGGTACAGGGCGCCATTGCTAACAAATTCCGCAACGCAGGACAGGTGTGCGTCAGCGTGAACCGCTTCTATGTGCACAATTCGGTCTACGATCGTTTCGTCAATCAACTGGCCGATGCCGTGGGCAAGCTGAAAGTGGGTAATGGCGTCGAGGAAGGCGTGATAGTCGGTCCGCTTATTGAGCAGTCGGCGCTGGAAAAAGTAGAAGAGCACGTGAAGGATGCGCTGAGCAAAGGCGGTAAGTTGCTGATTGGCGGCGAGCGTCATCCGCTGGGAGGCAACTTCTGGCAGCCGACGGTGATTGCCGAGGCGCATGAGGGGATGAAGCTGGCCCAGGAAGAGACCTTTGGTCCTGTCGCTGCCTGTTTCCGCTTTGATGATGAAGCCGATGTCATCCAGCGCGCCAATAACACCGAATATGGTTTGGCCGCCTATTTCTATACGCAAAATCTGCAGCGGGTGTTCCGCGTCTCGGCGGCGCTGGAGGCCGGGATGATTGGCATTAATGAGTGTGCCGTATCCACTGAACTGGCACCGTTTGGCGGTGTAAAAGAGTCCGGTTTGGGACGTGAAGGATCGGTGCTGGGAATGGAAGAGTACCTGGAAGTGAAAGCGCTGCATATTGGTGGGCTTGCCTGACGGGCGGCCCTGCCTGCAAGAGGGAATCACGATGAGAACCGAGCGTTTTGATTTCGACGAAATCGTCGATCAAGCCCATTTCTATCGCCAGTTCAGCGATCGTTTTGCGCTGGCGGATCTCGCCATCAGCGATCTTGACGATCTTTGGGATGCGATCCTGGGGGAGCAGTTGCCGCTGCCGCTGGAAATTGAGTTTGTGAATCTGGGTACAGGGCAGAAACGCCGGTATGGCGCATTAATCCTGCTGTTTGATGAAGCAGAAGAGGAGCTGGAAGGCCAGCTCCGCTTTAATGTGAAGTGACAAGCCGAAAAAGGGCCCCGGCGAGCGGGGCCAAAGGGTTCGTCAGAATTGACGAGGAATTATTTGTACAGCTCAGCGGTCACGTGATAGCTGTCACCGGTTTTTGCTTCAATCACTTTATAGGCACTGGCACCTTGCTCATCGGCTTTCTGTGAAAGCTCAGCACGGTAATCCATTGGCGAGCCGCCGGTACCGCTGATGGTGATAGTGCTGCCGGTAGGTTGCAGATTTTGCGCCTGCTCATTCGTCACCAATTGAGCGGCTGATGCACCAAAGGCAAACAGGGAAAGAAGGCTGGCGGCTGCGATGGTTGCTTTGATTTTCATAATTTTTCTCCTCGTTGTAATCAACAACCTGCGGCAAAAAGTGGGTGAGGCGGGTCGTCGATCAATTGTCTGGCGCCGTTCAGGCGCCCGACGTTCGATTTAGTCTTATTTGTACAGTTCTGCAGTCACATGAAAGGTGTCGCCGCGATTGTTTTCAATGATGCGATAGTGGCTGGCACCTTGCGCATCGGCTTTCTGCGACAGCTCCTGACGGACATTGGTCTGGTCGCCGTCAACACCGCTCACGCTGACAGTTTGATTCAGCGGTTGCAGCTGTGCAGCTTGTTCGTTAGAAACCAGGCTGGCGGCACTGGCACCGAAGGACAATACGGAAGCCAGACCTACGATGGCGATAGCTAATTTGGTTTTCATGATTCACTCTCCTGAAATGGGGTTTGGCAACCTGAGAGGCAAATGCGTCTCAAACGGGTCGCCGTTCACACTGCGTCTTGTTCAGCAAACTTATTTATAAAGTTCAGCGGTGGCGTGATAGCTGTCGCCGGTATTCGCTTCGATCACACGGTAGGCTTTAGCGCCTTCCTGATCGGCTTTGGCATTCAGCTGCTCATGGATATCCATCGGAGAACCGCCCACGCCGCTCACACTGATGGTGCCGGCAGGTTGCAGATTCGCTGCCTGTTGGGCATTGATAGAATCTGCTGCAAAAGCACCAAATGACAGGGCAGATAGAACACTCAGGGTTGCGATAGTAGTTTTAACGTTCATGGTATTTTTCCTCGTCTTCTGTTTTTATCTTTTTCTTTCGTGTGATTTGCATCACGAAAACAAGTATAGATCTAATCACCCATGAAATTAATATCTAGCTAATAATGTTTGGTTGTTATTCTTTATCCTTATGGCACCTTTTTAGAACTGGAAGTTATTAAAACCGGTTGATTCTTAACCATTGGCTGTTATTTATTCGTAAAAACAATGATCTGCATCAAATTATCTTTTCGTGCGAAAGATCATGGTCGATCCCGCTGGCTGATGCGTCATAAGAAGCTATAACCACTGAGCACAATATGTAAAGCAGTGTAAAATAGCGCGAATGGTTAAGAAGGGGAAAAGGTCGTACCAATATTTCGTCGGATGCAGAACCGGCAGCTATATCGATAACTTATTATTAAAAAAGGATTTTGTAACAAGCGTGGCGGGTAACGGATCATCAGGAAGGATGTTACCGGCAGATGATCTGCCGGTTAAGACCAGGGTTTTATAGTTCCTGTTCGAATAAAACCAGCACGGCATCGTGCAGCTGTTTAACGGAGAAACTACGCGCAGGGGTAATAAAGATGGTGTCATCCCCCGCGATAGTACCGAGAATGCCTTCCGCTTTACCGAGTGAATCCAGCAGGCGTGCAATCAGCTGCGCAGCACCCGGGCTGGTGTGAATCACCACTAAGGCATCGTTGTAATCGATATCCAGCACCAGATTCTTCAATGGGCTGGTGGTGGTCGGCACGCCAAGTTCGGCTGGCAAACAATAAACCATTTCCATTTTGGCATTACGGGTGCGCACGGCACCAAACTTTGTCAGCATACGAGAAACTTTTGACTGGTTGATGTTCTCGAAGCCGTCTTCCTGCAGCGCCTGTACGATTTCGCCCTGAGAGCTGAATTTTTCTTCTTTTAATAACGCTTTGAACGCTTTGATCAAGTCGTCTTGTTTTGATGGGTTTCGCATAAGCTACCAATAAAAGAGGGGTGCAGCAGGCAACAGGCCAGCAGCAGATAAATTATTATGCATTTAGATGAATTTTTATGCAATAAGCGTAGTGAGCGAATCGCGCTAATCAACTGCGGACAGGTATCATAGCAGAGTTTTGTGTTGCGCCAAAATCGCGGGCTGACGCGCAAAGCGAAGGTTGCAATGTTGTTATAGTATTGAAGTGGTAACAACTATATCGATGATCATTGCCGTCCATTGTCTTCTGGCTGCGATTGTATCATTCAGGCGACTTCTGAAGTGGAGATGTCTCGGGAGCCGATTGCGGCGTCATGTTATTGCGCGACAGGTTTGTCGCTATCGCCTGAGAAGTTGATTAAACTCGTAACCTGATGGATTTTCGGCATATCTCTGCCCCACCTTCATAAGGAGTTCAGGATGAAAGTTGCCGTTCTCGGTGCAGCCGGTGGTATTGGCCAGGCGCTCGCACTGCTGCTCAAAACTCAATTACCCGCAGGTTCCGCTCTCTCACTTTATGATATAGCCCCGGTCACGCCCGGGGTGGCGGTTGATCTCAGCCATATTCCTACCTCTGTGAAGGTGGAAGGGTTTAGTGGCGAAGACGCGACACCTGCGCTGCAGGGAGCCGATATTGTGCTGATTTCTGCGGGTGTGGCACGTAAACCCGGCATGGATCGCGCCGACCTGTTTAACGTTAACGCGGGCATTGTACGTAACCTGATCGAGCAGGTTGCCAGCACCGCGCCGAAAGCGCTGATTGGCGTCATTACCAATCCGGTTAACACCACGGTGGCGATTGCAGCTGAAGTGCTGAAAAAAGCCGGCGTGTATGACAAGAACCGTCTGTTTGGTGTCTCAACCCTCGACATTATCCGCGCCAACACCTTTGTTGCAGCGTTGAAAGGCAAGCAGCCCACCGAGATCGAGGTCCCGGTGGTGGGCGGTCACTCAGGCGTGACAATTTTGCCGCTGCTGTCGCAGGTTAAAGGCATCAGCTTCAGCGAACAGGAAGTGGCTGACCTTACTAAGCGTATTCAAAACGCCGGCACCGAAGTGGTGGAAGCGAAAGCTGGTGGTGGATCGGCGACCTTGTCCATGGGGCAGGCTGCTGCGCGCTTTGGTCTATCACTGGTGCGTGCGCTGCAGGGCGAAGCAAACGTGGTCGAATGCGCTTATGTTGAAGGGGACGGTGAGTATGCGCGCTTCTTCTCCCAGCCGCTGCTCATCGGCAAGAACGGTATCGTGGAACGCCGCCCGTTGGGTTCTTTGAGTGCGTTTGAACAGCAGGCGCTTAACGGGATGCTGGATACGCTGAAGAAAGATATCGCGCAGGGCGAAGAGTTTGTGAAGTAACGCTCAGCAGAAAAAACAACGCCCGGTGATTGCCGGGCGTTGTCATTTATAAGCCGCCAGATTTAAAGGTCTGGCTGGACGGTGAGCCATTGCTGGCCGGTGTTTTACGTCCCAGCGTTTCCATACGCACCTGGAATGGTGGGAACGGCATCTCAATACCGTGCTCTTCAAAGCCGCGCAGAATCAACTGATGCAACTCATGACGCAGTGGCATGCGGTGGCCCATCTCAGCTGCGTGCACACGCAATTCAAACAGCTGAATACCTTGCTGCAAGTCTACCAGGAACACATCCGGTGCGGGCATATCCAGCACGTAGGTACAGCGCTCGGCCGCCTGCTTGAGAATGTTGGTGACTTCATCACTGTTGACGTGTGCCGGAGCCGGGATGGTCAGCACCACGCGCGTGACAGAATCCGACAACGACCAGTTAACGAACTGCTCAGTGATAAAGGCCTTGTTCGGCACAATGATCTCTTTACGGTCCCAATCGGTAATCGTGGTGGCGCGGGTATTGATGCGGGTAATGCTACCGGTCAAATCGCGAATGGTGACGGTATCGCCAATACGGATCGGCTTTTCGAACAGGATAATCAGGCCAGAAATAAAGTTGGCGAAGATCTCCTGCATACCAAAGCCCAGTCCCAAACCTAATGCGGCGACAAGCCACTGCAGCTTTGCCCACTCAACGCCAATAATCGAGAATCCGACTAATCCGCCAATCAGCATCAGCACGTATTTGGTCAGGGTAGTAATGGCATAACCGGTGCCAGGTGACAGGCTAATGTGTTGCAGCAACGCCAGTTCCAGCAGGGCAGGCATATTACGCACCAGCTGAGTGGTGATAATGAACACCAGAATGGCAATCAGCACCGCGCCCAGCGTAATCGGCTGCACGCTCTCCACGCCCTGCACTGTGGTGCTGGCATCCCACAGTGGGATGTTGTCGAGGAAACTAAAGGCCGAGTGAATTTCCGACCACAGCACAATCACCGACACCAGCGCAATCAACGTTAGAATTGAGCGCACCAGGCGCAATGACTGCGCGCTGATCTCATCCAAATCCAGGCTCGGCTCTTCAATTTCGATGGTATCGGCGTTGGCGGGCGTTTGTTGATCTTTCTCTTCTTCGCTGCGCGCACGGTTCGCCAGCATATCGGCACGGCGTTGGCGGGCACGATCAAAGGCGATGCGGCGACGTTGGATCAGCATCCAGCGGCGAATGATGTGATAAATAACCAGCAGGAAGAACCAAATGCCCACCGAGGTTTCCAGACGCGCCAGCAGAGCCTGCGCGGTCGCCAGATAACCAATACAGGAAGCCAGTGCCGCCACCAGCGGGATGGCAATCATCAGGTTCCACAGAATGCGGTTAACGAAGTTGTCGCCGTTGCCTTCTTTATCCAGATACAGCGGAATCCCTGCGCGTTTGAGGCTGACGGTGACAATACTTAACGCACCACAAATCAGGATAAAGCACAGGCGACCGAGCGTGCCGGAAAACTGCGGATCGTCGAGATTGGCAAAAGCAATCAGCAGCATGATCAGCGGCACAATCAGGCCAACCGTCAGCGAGTAATAACGCATGGCACGCGCCACGCGCGCTTGTGGCCAGCGGAAGTGCACCACAAATAGCCCATCATGACGCGCAAAAGCAGCACTGATCATAAAGGCCCACAGCAGCGGCAGCGTGGCAGTGATGCCATCTCCAATCGCAACGGCAAACGGATAAGGCCAGGCATGCTGCAAACCAAAGCCCAGCGCGGCCCACAATACCGGCAGCGGCACGGCGACCAGAATCGACCAGAACACGGTGCGCAACGTCAGGCTAAAGCGGTCCTGGGTCACTTTGCCCACTTTGCTGGCGGAACGCGCCATAAAGGCATTGTAATGACGGCGCGAGCTGATGCTAAAGCCCACCAACAGCAATGCGCAGATGATTGGCATCACGGTTTCTTTGCTGGTAAACATCATCGCCAGCGCTTTACCGAGTTGCCCTAAGGTATCCAGCGACAGCAGGCGGGTTAAGTCACGCGCCACGTCAATCGGATACTTCAAATCGATGGCGCTGACATCCGCCGTCCAGAACAAATAACGGTGGGTGGCTTCCTTCACTTCACCCAGGGCGTCCTGCAACTGCGTGTTCGACACCTTCAGCTTGGTGATTTCCAGAATCAGTGTATCGCAGCCGGAGATCAGTGAGTTGAGCAGCTCGCGCTGGGTTTTCAGCTGGGCATCAAGAATACGGGTTTGCTCGCTGGTGAACGGCGTGCCGTCATCTTGCTTCTCTTTGCGCAGATCCTTTTGCCGCTCCAGCAAATCTTCATAATGCAGCCGTTGCACCCGCAGTTGGCCCATCTCACTGTCTATCTGCTGCGACTTCGGCATATCCGGCAATCGGGCGACTTGCGCACGTAAGGCTTCACCCAGCAGATTCGAGGCGCCCAGCCATTGTGATTGTTCGCGCAGGGTACTGAGCGCCTGGCGTACCTGTAGCGTTTGATTGGTGGCCAGACGTTGCTGCGAAGCGACCAAATCCATACGCTGAGCTTGCGCATTCAGGTCGGCTGAAAGTTCACGGTTGACGCGGAATTGATCGCTGATCGAAGCCGGTAAATCGCCGCTGTTTTCCGCCAACTGCTCGGTGCGTTCCAGCGCCAGTTCCGCTTCGCGTTGACGCTGGTTATTCAACTGATTGCGCAGCGATTGCAGGTAGTTATCCAGTTGCGTGGCTTTGCGCTGATGCACTTCCGCCCGCATGCGCGCCAGCTCCTGGCGATTGTTGGCGGAGAGCTGTGCCAGTTCTAACTCATCGACACGGGCTTTATTGGCAGCATTTTCGGCCAGGCGGGCATAAATCTGCGCCTGAGCCAGCGGCGTGGCGGCCGCTGAAAAGCCCTGAGCGCGGCGATCGCTTTCGGTCATCGCCCGGCGAGCATCGGTTTGCTGCTGCGGTAACTGTGAAAGTGAATCGCTAATCTCACGTGCGCGATCCTGCTCCTGTTGCGCCTGACGCCCTTCTTCCAGTAGCTGGCTGCTGATTTGCAGGATTTCCTGATCCAGCTCGGCGCTGCTCATGTTATTGCGCACCGTTTTACTGCTGTCGGTCAGTGTGGCGATCTGCTGACGCAGTTCACGTGCCAGCCGCGGAAAATCATCAATCACCTGCTGATACTGTTTAGCGCGCTCCAGCGATTCATCGCGCTCAGTGAGGAAATTGATGGCTGCTTCAATGGCCTGAACTTGCTCAGCTTGAGCAGGAGAGGCTTTGGCGGATTTGGCCGCATCCAGTTCCTGCTTCAACTGACTCGCGGGGGGAACGGTGGCTGCCAATACAGAACTGCTGAGCACCAGGCTCAGCAGTAGAGAGAGAAGAACGCGCACGGGAGAGGTTCCGGTTATTCAGCGAGCGGGGCGCTGTCGCCGGGCTGCGGCAGGGCAATCGCCAGCGGTTGGCCAAGACGGGTTTTACTCTCGGCTTCGAGACTTTCCGCCAGCTTCACGCGGCCCGGTGCGAACAGGTTAATCACCGTCGAACCGAGTTTGAAACGCCCCATTTCCTGACCTTTCAACAACACAACGGCGCCGTCGTGATCCGCTGAAGGATAACGCCAGCGTTTAATCACCCCTTCACGTGGTGGCGTAATGGTGCCCGCCCACACGGTTTCGATGCTGCCGACAATGGTCGCACCCACCAGAATCTGTACCATCGGGCCATGATCGGTATCGAAGACGCAGATCACACGCTCATTGCGTGCAAACAGGTTCGGGATGTTACGTGCTGTCAGTGGGTTCACAGAATAGAGATCGCCCGGCACATAAATCATTTCACGCAGTATGCCGTTACACGGCATGTGCACACGGTGGTAATCGCGCGGAGCAAGATAGGTAGTGATGAACTCACCATCGACGAACTTCTCTGCCAGATCGTCGTTACCGGCCAGCAGGGCCTGCAGCGAATAGTAATGGCCTTTCGCCTGGAAGATCTGATCGCCTTCAATGCGGCCTAACTGGCTCACCGCGCCATCAGCTGGCAGCGCCAGCAGGGTGGCATCCGGGTCAATCGGGCGCGCGCCCTCTTTTAATGGACGCACGAAGAAATCATTAAAGGTGCGATAGCTACCGGTGTGGGGTTTGCTGGCTTCCGCCATATCCACTTTGTAGTACCAGACAAACATGTCGATGACCGCTTTGGTCAGCCAGCCACCGCGACGACTGGCGCCCCAGCCGGCAAGTTCGGTCAGCCCTTTTTTAGGCAGAATATGATTCAGGCCGAGTTTAAAACGATCAAACACCGTTGCCTCCTGGCTTAATTACGCTTGGTTTACACAAAAGGGGGCGGATTGTAGCAGCGCCCCGGTCAGTTGGCGAATGTGCCGTTGTACCCGTTAATCTTCGCTGGCGGAAAAGTTTTTACGCGTTTTTACCTGCGCCATACTCTCCAGAATCCGGTGGTAGTTATCGAAGCGCGAGATGTTAATCGTCCCTTCTTCTACCGCTTCGCGAATGGCACAGCCGGGATCGGTATCATGCTTGCAGTCGCGGAAACGGCAACCGCCGATAAACTCACGGAATTCGACAAATCCACGGGTGATTTGTTCCGGCTCCAGATGCCATAAACCGAATTCACGTACGCCTGGAGAATCGATCACGTCGCCGCCGTGCGGGAAGTGATACAGGCGCGAAGCGGTGGTGGTGTGCTGGCCCAGACCGGAGTTATCAGACACATCGTTGGTCAGAATCTCATCGCCCGCCAATTCCAGTCCCAACAGGTTGTTCAGCAAACTGGATTTACCCACGCCTGATTGACCGGCAAAAATGCTCACGCGATCGGTTAAGGCCTGTTCCAGCTCCGCCAGGCCATCTTTGGCACGGCTGGAAACCATCAACACGCGATAGCCAATTTTACGATAGATATCCATCTGCTCATCGACAAACGCGCGGGCTTCCGCGTCGAGCAGATCAGTTTTGTTCAGTACCAGCAGCGGCTCAACGCCCAGGGTTTCACTGGCCACCAGATAACGATCGATGATATTGAGCGACAGCTCCGGCAGGATCGCCGATACAATGATGATCTGATCAATGTTGGCCGCAATCGGTTTGACGCCATCATAGAAATCCGGACGCGTCAGCACCGTTTTACGTTCATGAACCGCTTCCACGATGCCTTTACCGCCGCCAATCGCCGCACGCCACAGCACACGGTCGCCGGTGACCAGCGAGCGAATGGTGCGACGGATATTGCAGCGATGCACTTCGCCTACGCCGTCTTCCACATCTGCGTGCATGCCGAAACGGCTGATCACCACGCCTTCGCTCGCTTCTCCAAACAGGTTGTCATCCGGTTCCGGCTTTTCATTCCGTTGCTGCAGACGACGCTGATGGTTAGCGCTTACGCGACGTTGTTGACCCTTCGACAGTTTATTTTTGCTCACGCATCCTCTCACGGCTTTCGCCAGGCTTCGCCCCGCTGGGCAAAACGTCTATGATACACCTGAAACGAGTGTAATGACGACTTTGGCAATAGGCGGGAAACGCATGACAGCTGGAAATGAAAATAATCTGATTTGGATCGACCTGGAAATGACCGGATTGGATCCGGAGCAGGATCGCATTATTGAGATCGCCACGATCGTCACCGATGCCAACCTGAATATCCTGGCAGAAGGCCCGGTATTTGCGGTGCATCAGTCTGATGAGCAGTTGGCATTAATGGATGAGTGGAACGTGCGCACGCACACCAACAGCGGTTTAGTTGAACGCGTGAAAGCCAGCCAGTACGACGATCGTGCTGCAGAACTGGCGACCATTGAATTTCTCAAGCAGTGGGTTCCGGCTAACACTTCTCCGATTTGCGGCAATAGCATCGGCCAGGATCGCCGCTTCCTGTTCAAATACATGCCGGAGCTGGAAGCCTACTTCCACTACCGTTATCTGGATGTCAGCACGCTGAAAGAACTGGCGCGTCGCTGGAAACCCGATATCCTGCCGGGCTTCAAAAAAGCGGGCAGTCACCAGGCGCTGGATGATATCCGCGAGTCCGTTGCCGAGTTGGCGTACTACCGCGAACACTTCTTGCAGCTTTAATCGCCTAAGGGTGCGCAGGAAATCATCAGGTTGCTGATTAAATCAGCAAACGCACTGAAAGCGCAAAATTTTGCTTTTAGACTCTTGCGACTGAAAGGATTTCTCGTATAATGCGCACCCCGTACCGGTGAAGAATTTATTACGGTGCGCAGCAGTAACGCGAAGTTCCAGAATCAAGTATTTCGGTTTGCGGCAAGGCAGCAACTGAACGAATCACAGAGAGCTTACGTCAGTAAGTGACCTGTGTGAGTGAAGGAAGCTAACGCGGCAGCAAATTGAAAGACGAAGATTATGCGGGAATAGCTCAGTTGGTAGAGCACGACCTTGCCAAGGTCGGGGTCGCGAGTTCGAGTCTCGTTTCCCGCTCCAAACTTCGTTAGCAGTAACCTCTTTGCGGGAATAGCTCAGTTGGTAGAGCACGACCTTGCCAAGGTCGGGGTCGCGAGTTCGAGTCTCGTTTCCCGCTCCAAAATCTGTTTTAGTTAGTAGTAACCTCTTTGCGGGAATAGCTCAGTTGGTAGAGCACGACCTTGCCAAGGTCGGGGTCGCGAGTTCGAGTCTCGTTTCCCGCTCCAGATTTTCATATTCACTAATGTTATTTGCTCTCGGGCGTAATCAGACTTAAAACTGCTGCAGTCTTTATCGATCTTATGCGGCCTGGTTTTCTTTCTGGAAATTTTACGTACCGCATTAGCACCAACGATGCCTGTAGTCTGTTGCAGTTATCTTACAGGTTATCCACAATGCGCCTGCAACGTACTGACGGCGTTTTACCCTATCTGCAAAACTGTTTTGAACAGAGTTATCCACAAGCTCTGGACAAGCCCCTGCGCGCAATATTCTAATTAAATGTTTACAATAATCATTTAACTAATTGATTATTAATGAATTAAAGGTATTTCAGTCTGTGAATAGTCTTGGTAGACGATATAATGATCCCCGTCACTATTCGGCTTTATAATTTTATTCACAGCATGTGGAAAAGGATTTTATCCTGCGCGATTGTTCAATCACGCATCACGGGCCAGGCCTTTCTCGACGGCACGTACCAGGCGCTGTTTCTTCGCGGGCTGAACATCCACGCTCTGTGCCGCACGTCTCTGTAATTGCTGCGCGATGGCCCAGTCAATATGCTCATCCAGCATGGCGTTTTCACCGCTACGCATTTGCAACGCCGCCAGATTTTCTTCTGCCCAGGGCGCATTGCCCAATGCCACTGCGATATTCCTCAGCCAGCGTAAGTGGCCGATGCGGCGAATCGCAGAGCCTTCAGTGACTCGCAAGAATTTCGCTTCATCCCACTTGAAGAGATCCACCAACGGCGGCGCGTGCAGCACCGCGCGCGGCGAGAAATCATCTTCATCGGTCAACTGACCATAACGATTCCACGGACAGATAAGCTGGCAATCGTCACATCCATAGATGCGATTACCAATCAGCGGGCGGAACTCTTCCGGTATCGCGCCTTCGAGTTCGATGGTGAGATAGGAAATACAGCGCCGCGCATCAACCACATAAGGTTCAACGATAGCGGAAGTCGGGCAAATAGTGATGCAGGCGACGCAGCGACCGCACTGTTCTTCCTGTGGCTGATCGACGGGCAGCGGCAAATCAATCAGCAACTCGCCGAGAAAGAACCAGGAACCGGCTTCGCGATTGAGAATGAGCGAGTGTTTGCCGGTCCAGCCCAGGCCTGCTTTGGCGGCAATCGGGCGTTCAAGGATGGGGGCGGAATCAACAAACGGGCGGAAATTGAGTTCGCCACAATGCGCCTGGATTAACTCTCCAAGCTTTTTCAGGCGATTGCGCAATACTTTGTGATAATCGCGGCCCAGCGCATAACGGCTGACATAGCCAAGCTGAGGATTTTTTAAGGTGCTGGCAAACGCCGCTTTGGCCGGAAGGTAGTTCATGCGCACGCTGATCACGCGCAGTGTGCCGGGCAGGAGTTCATTCGGACGCGCACGCATCATGCCGTGGCGCGCCATCCAGTCCATCTCTCCGTGATACTGCTTCTCCAGCCAATCCTGTAATTTGGGCTCTTCAGCGCTAAGATCGGTATCGCAAATACCAACCTGCTGAAAGCCGAGTTCGCGCCCCCACTGTTTAATTTGGTGGGCAATCTGTTGAAGATCGAAAGGGTATGACATGAGAAACCAGGCAATTGAAGCAAACCCGCGCAGTTTACCACACTCTGTCTGGCCTGCGCAGGCGATAGGGCAACTGGAGCGCGATGCGGCGGATAGCCTGGGTTTAACCTTGTACGAATTAATGCTGCGCGCCGGGCAGGCGAGCTATGAGCGAGTGCGGGCACAGTGGCCGCAGGCGCAGCACTGGCTGATTCTGTGCGGACAGGGTAATAACGGGGGCGATGGCTATGTGGTGGCGCGGCTGGCACAGGCGGCAGGATTGCGCGTCACATTGCTGGCGTGCAGCGGTAATCAACCCTTGCCGGAAGAAGCGCAACAGGCGCAAGAAGCCTGGCTGGCGGCGGGCGGGGTGATACATGCCCCGGATGCGTCATGGCCGCAAAACATTGATGTGATCATCGATGCATTGCTCGGCACTGGCATCAATCGTGCGCCAGCCGCGCCTTACGCTGAATTGATTGATCTGGCCAATGCACATGCCGCGCCCATCTTCGCGATAGATATTCCATCGGGATTGAATGCTGCCACTGGCACCACGCCTGGCAATGCCATCAACGCGGATGTCACCCTGAGTATGATTGTGCTGAAACCGGGATTGTTGACGGGTAAAGCTCGCGATCACGTGGGGCGGTTACATTGTGATGCGCTAGGGCTGAACACCTTCCTCGCAGGCGAGACGGATCCCATTCAACGCTACGATGCGGCTGATCTGGTGCACTGGCTGAAACCACGAAAAGCCACTTCGCACAAAGGTGACCATGGATGTTTAGTGGTAGTGGGAGGGGATACCGGCACCGCCGGGGCGATTCGAATGACGGCGGAAGCGGCGCTGCGCAGTGGTGCTGGGCTTGTGCGCGTGCTCACGCATGAAGATAATATCGGCCCGATTCTGACCGCTCGGCCGGAGCTCATGGTCGATGCGCTACGTGAAGAAACGCTGGAACAGGCCCTGCAATGGGCTGACGTGATCGCTATCGGGCCCGGACTGGGACAACGTGAGTGGGCTCAGAAGGCACTGAAAAAAGTCGCGGCCAGTGAAAAGCCGATGCTTTGGGATGCTGATGCGCTTAACCTGCTGGCAATCAAGCCGGATTACCGTCAGAATCGCATCATTACTCCGCATCCTGGCGAGGCCGCACGGCTGTTAGGCGTGAAGACCAGTGAGGTCGAACGCGACCGCTTACAGGCGGCGCAAACGCTCGCTAAACGTTACGGCGGTGTGGTGGTGCTGAAAGGCGCAGGCACGATCGTGACCAGCGCGGCAGGTGACATCGCGATTGCGGATGTAGGCAATGCGGGGATGGCATCCGGCGGCATGGGCGATGTCCTGAGCGGTATCATTGCGGCCATGCTAGGCCAGAAACTGACTTTACTTGAGGCAGCCTGCGCGGGCTGTGTCGCACACGGTGCAGCAGCTGATGCAGTTGCCCGGCAGCGCGGTACGCGCGGCATGTTAGCCACTGATTTGTTCGAACTGCTGTGGCAGTTTGTTAATCCAGAGATGATCCAACAATAAAGCATGAAAACCTGTGTTATCCCTTTGCCCGATGAGGCGGCAACCCTAAATCTGGGTGCGCAACTTGCCCGCGTTTGCAGCAGCGCGTTGGTGATCTATCTTTATGGCGATCTCGGCGCCGGTAAAACCACGTTTAGCCGCGGCTTTTTGCAGGCGCTTGGCCATCAGGGTAACGTCAAAAGCCCAACCTATACGCTGGTGGAGCCGTACGAACTCGGCTCACGCACGCTGTATCACTTCGATCTTTATCGCCTGGCCGATCCTGAAGAGCTGGAGTTTATGGGTATCCGCGATTACTTCAGCGGGGATGCATTGTGCCTGGTCGAATGGCCGCAGCAGGGCGCTGGCGTATTACCCGAGCCCGATCTGGCATTGACGTTGCGTTACGTGGATGCGGCGCGAGAAGCGGAGATCAGCGCGGTTTCTGCAGTGGGTGAAACGCTGCTGGCCCAGTTCCAGCAAGGCAGGGAATCGGCATGACTTCATGGATGAAAGGGATTCTGCTGGCTGCGCTCTGTCTCGTTTCTGCTTCGGCGTTGTCTGCCAGCTTGTCAGATATCAAAGTCGAAAACGGCGACAGTCAGGCAACCGTCACGCTGAGCTTTAACGGCCAGCCCGTATATGGCTTCTTCCCGCTGCATAATCCCAATCGCGTGGTGCTGGATATTCGTCAAAGTGGCGCGATTAAGGGCTTACCGCTGAACTTTAGCGGCGAAAACATCGTACAACGCATTCGCAATAGCCAGCCGAAAGATAAACAGAGTATTCGTTTGGTGTTCGAACTGACGCAGGCGGCGCACACGCGTGCTACCACTCAGCGTGATGGCAATCAGTATCGCGTGGTGTTTACCATTCGCGGTACGCAACCGGCAAAACGCAGCACTGCTGCCGCACCGGTGACCACCGCTCGCCAGAGCGAGAGTGCGGCGAATCCCTTTAATGCCAATCCGGTGACCACCGTCACCAGCAGCAACACCACGGTACGTCCGGGTGGCGCCGTTTCACGCAATGACAGGGTGATTGTGGCGATTGACGCCGGCCACGGTGGTCAGGATCCCGGCGCATCGGGCCAGCATGGCCTGCACGAGAAGAACGTCACCATTGCCATTGCGCGCAAACTGAAAGCGCTGATGGATCAGGACCCGATGTTTAAGCCCGTGCTGACGCGAAACGGCGATTACTTTATCTCGGTGATGGGTCGTTCCGAGGTGGCGCGAAAAGAGAATGCCAATTTACTGGTATCGATTCACGCCGACGCCGCGCCCAACCATTCGGCGACCGGCGCATCCGTTTGGGTGTTATCAAACCGCCGCGCCAATAACGAAATGGCGAACTGGCTGGAACAGAAAGAGAAGCAGTCCGAATTGCTGGGCGGTGCCGGTGATTTACTGGCAAACAGCCAGGCTGATCCTTACTTAAGCCAGGCGGTACTGGATCTGCAATTCGGGCATTCACAGCGCGTTGGCTATGATGTCGCGGTGAAAGTGCTGCAGCAACTGCGCGGCGTGACGCCGTTGCACAAACGTTTACCGGAGCATGCCAGCTTAGGCGTGTTGCGTTCCCCGGATATCCCTTCTTTACTGGTTGAGACTGGCTTTATCAGTAACGCGGCGGAGGAGCGGCTGCTTGGCAGCAGCGCGTATCAGGAGAAAATTGCTCAGTCGATTTATAAAGGACTGCGCAACTATTTCCTCGCGCATCCGCTGCAATCCATCCCAAAGGAGGAAAACCGGCCGCTGGACAGCGCACCAGCGGTTAGCGTTGCCAGCAACCCGGCAACCGGAACCGTGCAATACACTGGCGCGACGCAGCGCCATACGGTGACGCGTGGTGAGACGTTGTCAGGCATTGCCGCCAAATACGGTGTCAGCATGGCAACTCTGCGTGACCTCAATAGCCTGAAACGCGATGTGGTGTGGGTCGGGCAACGTTTGAAAGTCCCGGCAAAATCGGGCGTGAGCGTGACCGCTGCGAGTCGTCCTACCCGACACAAAGTGGTACGCGGTGATTCACTCACTGGGATCGCCGCTCATTATGGTGTCAGCCCCAAAGCCATCATGCAGGCGAATAATATGAAGTCGAGCAACGTGATGCTGGGGCAAAACTTAAAGATTCCACAATCCTGATTGCTGGCGCTGCGGCGCCAGTCTGCTTAAAGGATCACCACCATGCCAATACAGATTTTACCGCCGCAGCTGGCGAACCAGATTGCCGCCGGCGAAGTGGTTGAGCGCCCGGCATCGGTCGTAAAAGAGCTGGTGGAAAACAGTCTTGATGCCGGCGCGACGCGCATTGACGTTGATATCGAAAAAGGCGGCGCGAAGTTGATTCGCATCCGCGATAACGGTTGTGGCATCGCCAAAGCCGAACTGGCCATGGCATTGGCTCGCCATGCCACCAGTAAAATTGCTTCGCTGGATGATCTTGAGGCGATTATGAGCCTCGGTTTTCGCGGCGAAGCCCTCGCCAGTATCAGTTCGGTTTCACGCCTCACGCTAACCTCTCGCACCGCGGATCAACACGAAGCCTGGCAAGCCTATGCGGAAGGACGTGATATGGATGTCACGGTGAAACCTGCTGCACATCCTGTCGGGACGTCGCTGGAAGTGCTCGATCTGTTTTACAACACCCCGGCGCGGCGCAAGTTCATGCGCACTGAGAAGACCGAATTTACCCATATCGATGAAGTGATTCGCCGTATCGCGCTGGCGCGCTTTGACGTGGCAATTTCGCTGACCCACAACGGCAAGATGATTCGCCAGTATCGCGCGGTGGATCAGGAAGCGCAGCGTGAACGCCGTCTTGGCGCTATCTGTGGCACCCCCTTTATGCAACATGCTCTGCGCATTGACTGGCAGCATGACGATTTGGCGTTGCGTGGATGGGTGGCCGATCCCGCCGGGTCACGTCAGGTGACGGATCTGCAATATTGTTACGTCAATGGCCGCATGATGCGTGACAAGCTGATCAACCATGCGATTCGGCAGGCGTATCAGACGCAGTTGGGGGAAGATCAACAGCCCGCTTATGTGCTGTATCTGGAGATCGATCCCCATCAGGTTGATGTCAACGTTCATCCCGCCAAGCACGAAGTCCGTTTTCACCAGTCACGGCTGGTGCATGATTTCATCTGGCAGGGCGTCATGAGTGCTTTGCAGGCGAGCCGTGCCGCAGAGTTGCCCATCGCTCATGCGGAAGAGCCTGCGCCAAAGTGGCAGCCAGAGAACCGACAGGCCGCAGGCGCGAATCATTTTGCGCAACCGGCGAACACAACACGCAATAGCACCAGCTCCAGCAGCGGCGGTGCGGCAGCGGGAACGCACGCGGGTTGGCAGAATAAAGAGCCGGTGTATCGAGCTCGTGAAGGTGCCGCCTACCAGCAGTTAATGAAAACGCCTGTGGCCGAAACCCCTCGCGCCGCCGCGCCGCAACCGGCTCCCGTGCGTCAGCCTGAAGCACGCGAAGCGCCGTTGGCTGCACATGCGCAAAGTTTTGGTCGTGTGCTGAGCGTGATGCATGAGCAATATGCGCTGCTGGAGCGGGGTCATCAATTACAGTTGTTGTCACTGAATGTGGCCTCACGCTGGCTGAAACAGGCCCAGTTACAACCGGAAGAAGAGGGCTTGAAACCTCAACCTTTACTGATCCCGGTCCGGCTGAAAATTGCCAAAGAAGAGTTGAATGTGATCGATGTTCAGGGCGCGTTATTGAGGCTGATGGGCATTGATTTACAACGAGAAGGTCAGCACGTCACCTTACGCGCCGTCCCTTTACCGTTACGCACACAAAATTTACAAATCTTGATTCCAGAACTGTTAGGCTACTTGGCCCGGCAGCAAGAGGTTTCTGCATCTGCGTTGGCCCAATGGCTGGCACGTCGTGATGATGCAGAACACGCTCACTGGAATCACTCGCAGGCGATTGCACTGCTGGCAGAGCTGGAAAGGCTATGCCCGCATCTGCTCAAGTCGCCGCCTTCAGGTCTGTTACAGACCATTGAGATTGAGAGCGCGATTAACGCGTTGAAGCATGAGTGAACTAAACCAGGCTAGCCGGCCAAAGGCAATTTTTTTGATGGGGCCTACCGCCTCCGGTAAGACGGCATTAGCGATTTCGCTGCGTCAGCAACTTCCGGTGGAACTTATCAGCGTTGACTCTGCCTTAATCTATCGCGGGATGGATATTGGCACGGCGAAACCGTCGGCAGAAGAGTTAGCACTGGCGCCCCATCGTTTGCTGGACATTCGCGATCCGGCGGAAGCGTATTCCGCCGCTGAGTTTCGTCGCGATGCGCTGGCAGAAATGGCGGAGATTACCCAAAAGGGTAAGATTCCGTTGCTTGTTGGTGGAACCATGCTCTACTTCAAGGCGTTGCTTGAAGGATTGTCGCCGTTGCCCTCGGCCGATCCCGAGGTGCGTCAGCGGATAGAGCAAATGGCGGCGGAGAAAGGGTGGGAAGACCTACACCGCCAGCTGTGTGAAATCGATCCGGTCGCCGGTAGTCGTATTCATCCGAATGATCCGCAGAGACTTTCGCGAGCACTGGAAGTTTTTTTTATTTCGGGTAAAACTTTAACGGAACTGACAAAAACATCCGGCGAAGCGTTACCCTACGACGTGTACCAGTTTGCTATCGCTCCGGCGAATCGTGAACTGATACATCAACGCATTGCGTTGCGTTACGACCAGATGCTAGCGTCAGGATTTGAAGCGGAGGCTCGTGAATTGTTTGCACGAGGTGATTTGCATACGGATATGCCTTCCATTCGTTGTGTAGGTTATCGCCAGATGTGGTCTTATCTCTCTGGTGAAATCGATTACGACGAAATGGTTTATCGGGGAATTTGCGCCACCCGGCAGCTCGCTAAACGCCAGATGACCTGGTTACGTGGCTGGCCAAACGTCCATTGGTTAGACAGTGACGAGCCAGAATTAGCCCGTAATGCGGTGCTTCAGGTAGTTAGTGCGTAGCAGGGATGATTGTGTACAATTGGTCCGTTATCGTGCGCAAATTTTTACGCAGTTTTTCTGAACCACGGTTCTTAAAGTAACAAACAACAAGCATATAAGGAAAAGATAGAATGGCTAAGGGGCAATCATTACAAGACCCGTTTTTGAACGCATTGCGTCGTGAACGTGTACCGGTTTCGATCTATTTGGTGAATGGTATTAAGCTGCAAGGACAAATTGAATCCTTTGATCAGTTCGTCATTCTGTTGAAAAACACAGTTAGCCAGATGGTGTACAAGCACGCCATCTCTACAGTGGTTCCTTCTCGTCCGGTCTCGCACCATAGCAACAACCCGGGCGGTAGCGGTGGCAGCAGCAATTACCACCATAGCGGAAGCAACCAGGGCGCTCAGTCGCAGCCACAACAAGACGGCGATAACGCAGAATAATTTTGCGCTGCCGTGAAGCCAGGGCTGGGGAGCGAAAGCGTTTTCCCGTCCTGGTTATTTTATTTTAGCGAGGTTATAGCTTGTTTGACCGTTATGATGCCGGTGAGCAGGCCGTACTGGTACACATCTGGTTCTCCCAAGACAAAGAGCTGGAAGATTTGCAGGAGTTCGAAACTCTTGTCTCTTCTGCGGGCGTCGAAGCGCTGCATGTGATTACTGGCAGCCGTAAAGCGCCACATCCCAAATATTTTGTCGGTGAAGGAAAGGCAGTTGAAATTGCCGATGCGGTGAAAGCGAGTGGAGCATCGGTCGTATTATTCGATCATGCCTTATCGCCTGCCCAGGAACGTAATCTCGAGCGAGTGTGTGAATGTCGCGTTGTCGACCGCACTGGCTTAATTCTCGATATTTTTGCTCAGCGCGCCCGTACCCATGAGGGTAAATTACAGGTCGAGCTGGCACAGTTACGCCACATGGCAACCCGTTTGGTGCGTGGATGGACGCACCTTGAGCGCCAAAAAGGCGGTATTGGTTTGCGTGGTCCCGGAGAAACGCAGCTGGAAACGGACCGCCGCTTACTGCGTAATCGCATTAGTCTCATCCTTTCTCGCCTTGAGCGTGTGGAGAAGCAGCGCGAACAGGGCCGACAAGCACGTGCCAAAGCCGATGTGCCGACCGTTTCGCTGGTGGGATACACCAACGCCGGCAAATCTACCCTGTTCAATGCGGTGACGTCAGCCAATGTATATGCGGCCGATCAGCTGTTTGCGACCCTCGATCCGACACTGCGTCGCCTGAATGTGGCAGACGTGGGTGAGGTGGTTTTAGCGGATACCGTAGGGTTTATCCGCCATTTACCGCATGACTTAGTGGCGGCTTTTAAAGCCACACTGCAGGAAACACGTCAGGCGACGCTATTGCTGCACGTGATTGACGCCGCCGATTTGCGCGTCAATGACAACATCGAAGCCGTCAATGAAGTATTGGCTGAAATCGAATCGGATGAAATTCCCACGCTGTTGATTATGAATAAAATCGACATGCTGGACGGTTTTGTGCCGCGTATTGATCGTGATGAAGAGAATAAGCCGACACGCGTCTGGCTTTCTGCTCAGAGCGGTGAAGGTCTACCCTTACTTTGGCAGGCGTTATCTGAACGCTTAGCCGGTGAAATTGCGCAGTATGATTTACGTCTGCCGCCAGAAGCGGGCCGTTTGCGCAGCCGCTTCTACCAACTGCAGGCGATTGAGAAAGAATGGAATGAAGATGATGGTTCTGTAGGTATGCATGTGCGAATGCCGATCGTTGACTGGCGTCGTTTGTGCAAACAGGAACCGTCATTAGCCAGTTATATTGTTTGATATTGCCCTAACGCCTTTACCTAACTTGTTGAAAATTGCTGCAATTATTTCTCTGGGCCGCAATTCGAAAGAGGAAGGGTAAAAAACGTAAATACAATAAATGGAGTAGAAACATGGCGTGGAATCAGCCCGGAAATAACGGACAGGACCGCGACCCGTGGGGAAGCAGCAATAATCAAGGCGGCAACTCTGGGGGAAATAAGGGAGGGCGCGATCAGGGGCCTCCTGATCTGGATGATATCTTCCGTAAGCTGAGTAAAAAACTCGGCGGACTGGGCGGTGGCAAACAGAGTGACAACAATGGCCAGCGCGGCGGCGGTAGCGGTGGCAAACTGGTTGGCATCGTTGCCGTAGCCGCAGTGGTCATCTGGGCTGCCAGCGGTTTCTACACCATCAAAGAAGCAGAACGTGGCGTTGTGACCCGTTTTGGTAAGTTCAGCCATCTGGTTGAGCCGGGCCTGAACTGGAAGCCAACCTTTATCGATCAGGTGCGTGCCGTTAACGTTGAAGCCGTGCGTGAACTGGCCGCCTCTGGCGTGATGCTGACTTCGGACGAAAACGTGGTGCGCGTTGAAATGAACGTGCAGTACCGCGTAACCAATCCTGAGCAGTATTTGTATGCGGTCACCAGCGCTGACGACAGTTTGCGTCAGGCCACCGACAGTGCACTGCGCGGGGTGATTGGTCGTTCTACCATGGACCGTATCCTCACCGAAGGCCGTACCGTGGTGCGTAGCGAAACCCAACGTGAGCTGGATGAAACCATCCGTCCTTACAACATGGGTATTACCCTGCTTGACGTCAACTTCCAGGCGGCACGTCCACCGGAAGAAGTGAAGGCCTCGTTTGACGATGCCATCGCCGCACGTGAAAACCGCGAGCAGTACGTGCGTGAAGCAGAAGCTTATTCGAATGAAGTGCAGCCGCGTGCGAACGGGCAGGCGCAGCGTATTCTGGAAGAGGCCCGTGCATACAAAGAGCGCACGGTGTTAGAAGCGCAGGGTGAAGTGGCACGCTTTGCTTTACTGCTGCCGGAATATAAAGCCGCACCGCAAATCACCAAAGAGCGTCTGTATATCGAAAGTATGGAACGTGTGCTGAGCCATACGCGTAAAGTCCTGGTTAACGACCGTGGTAACAGCCTGATGGTGCTGCCGCTGGATCAACTGATGCGTGGTGGTCAGATTTCTGGCAGCCAGGCAGGCCAGAAAAACACTAATTTGATGAAGCTGCCTTCGTCTGGCAGCAGTGCCAGCAATGATGACTCTTCGTCTTATAGTCCGAGCAGCATCATGGACCAGCGTCGCGCCAATGCGTTACGCAACGATACCCAGCGCGCAGGGAGGGAGTAATCGATGCGTAAGCCAATTATTGCCGTAATTATTGTCGTCCTGGTGGCGCTGTACGCATCGCTGTTTGTGGTGCAAGAAGGTGAGCGCGGTATCGTGCTGCGCTTCGGTAAAGTTCTGCGCGATAGCGAGAACAAGCCGCAGGTTTATGAGCCGGGTCTGCATTTCAAGATCCCATTCATTGAAACTGTGAAGTCACTGGATGCACGTATCCAGACCATGGACAACCAGGCCGATCGCTTTGTTACCAAAGAGAAGAAAGACCTGATCGTTGATTCCTACATCAAGTGGCGTATCAGTGATTTTAGCCGCTACTACCTGGCAACTGGCGGTGGTGATGTTTCTCAGGCTGAAGTGCTGCTGAAACGTAAGTTTAGTGACCGTCTGCGCTCTGAGATGGGTCGCCTGGATGTGAAAGACATCGTGACGGATTCACGTGGTCGTTTGACCACCGACGTGCGTGATGCGTTGAACACCGGTACCGCAGGCAGTGATGACGAAGTGCAGACGCCAGCCGCAGATGATGCGATTGCCAGCGCGGCAGCCCGCGTAGAGCGTGAAACCAACAGCAGCGAGCCAGCACCGAATCCGAACAGTATGGCTGCCCTGGGTATTCAGGTGGTTGACGTACGCATCAAGCAGATCAACCTGCCAGCTGAAGTGTCTGATGCTATCTACAACCGTATGCGCGCTGAGCGTGAAGCGGTTGCCCGTAGCCAGCGCTCACAAGGTCAGGAAGAGGCTGAAAAACTGCGTGCTCAGGCGGATTACCAGGTCACACGTACTTTGGCTGAAGCTCAGCGTCAGGCATTGATTTCACGTGGTGAAGGTGATGCGCAGGCAGCAAAACTGTTTGCAGATGCTTTCGGTCAGGATCCTGATTTCTATGCCTTTATCCGCAGCCTGCGTGCTTACGAGAACAGCTTCTCTGATAACCAGGATGTGATGGTGTTGAGCCCGGATAGCGATTTCTTCCGCTTTATGAAGGCACCGACTAACACCGCGCGTTAAGAACTGATATAACCTTGAGGCCGACAATGTTGTCGGCCTTTTTTTTGGGAAAAATAGAATGAACACAACCATCTGGATGGCGCTGGCATTAGTACTGGTGCTGGAAGGGCTGGGTCCGATGTTTCTGCCGCGTATCTGGCGCCGCATGATTCTGTCTATGGCGCAGTTGCCCGATCGCATCCTGCATCGTTTTGGTGGTGGATTAGTGGTAGCGGGCGTGGTGATTTATTACATGCTGAGCGTGCACGCGAGCGCATAGCGTTAAATTTGAGCGATAACGCACGGCTAAATTGTGTCTTGCAGTCGATGTTTCCCCCAACATGTTGTATTGATCAAAACGCGGGCAAAAAACCGCGCAATCGTATGCTAAAAGTGCTGAAAGTGAGCAAAACCGATGGTAGAATCCATTTTTAAGCAATCGGTGATTTTGAAAAAATGGGTAAGAACGTCGTCGTACTGGGCACCCAATGGGGTGACGAAGGTAAAGGTAAGATCGTAGACCTTCTGACTGAACGCGCGAATTTCGTTGTGCGTTACCAGGGTGGCCACAATGCAGGCCATACACTTGTCATCAACGGTGAAAAAACCGTCCTCCACTTAATTCCATCTGGCATCCTGCGTGATAACGTGACCAGCATCATTGGTAATGGTGTTGTATTGTCGCCTGAAGCGCTGATGAAAGAGATGAAAGGTCTGGAAGAGCGCGGTGTGCCGGTACGTGAACGTCTGCTGATCTCTGAAGCATGTCCACTGATTCTGCAATATCACGTCGCGATGGACGTGGCGCGCGAAAAAGCGCGTGGCGCCAAAGCGATTGGTACCACCGGTCGTGGTATCGGTCCAGCTTACGAAGATAAAGTTGCACGTCGCGGTCTGCGCGTGAGCGACCTCTTCAATAAAGAAACCTTCGCCGTTAAGCTGAAAGAAATCGTCGATTTCTACAACTTCCAGCTGGTTAACTACTACAAAACTGATGCGGTTGACTACGAAAAAGTGCTGAGCGATACGTTGGCTGTGGCTGACATTCTGACCAGCATGGTGGTTGACGTTTCTGACCTGTTGGACGGTGCGCGCAAGCGTGGCGATCTGATCATGTTCGAAGGTGCGCAGGGTACGCTGCTGGATATCGACCACGGTACTTATCCGTACGTGACCTCGTCTAACACCACCGCAGGTGGCGTGGCGACGGGCTCCGGTATTGGCCCACGTTATGTTGATTACGTGCTGGGTATCGTTAAAGCTTACTCAACGCGTGTTGGTGCGGGTCCGTTCCCTACAGAACTGTTTGACGAAACTGGCGAGTTCCTGTGTGCTCAGGGCCACGAGTTTGGCGCGACCACCGGTCGCCGTCGTCGTACCGGCTGGCTGGATGCGGTTGCCGTACGTCGCGCAGTGCAGATCAACTCCCTGTCAGGTTTCTGCATGACCAAACTGGACGTGCTGGATGGCCTGAAAGAAGTGAAAATCTGTGTGGCTTACCGCATGCCTGATGGCCGCGAAATGACCACTACGCCACTGGCAGCGGAAGGTTGGGAAGGTATTGAGCCAATCTACGAAACCATGCCAGGCTGGAGCGAAACCACCTTTGGCGTGAAAACGCTGGAAGGTCTGCCACAGGCCGCGCGTGACTACATCAAGCGTGTAGAAGAAGTGACCGGTGTGCCGATTGATATTATTTCAACTGGCCCGGACCGTAGTGAGACCATGATTCTGCGCGACCCGTTCGACGCATAATCTGACATGGCCGGACACTGTCCGGCCTTTGTTTATCCGCTCTTTGACTCCGCTCACTCTCTTTTTTCTTGCAATTATCGATACTTGCTTAAGAAAAAACGCACCGGCTTCCACGCTCTGGTTTATCATCATACTTAAACACCACGCCGACCGGCGCATAACCCTAACGCCCGATGATTCACCGAGGTATATGTGCAGCTAACGAGTTTCACCGATTATGGTCTGCGTGCGCTGATTTACATGGCGACGTTGCCGGAAGGTAAGCAGACCAACATTACCGAAGTCACCGATACCTACGGGGTGTCGCGTAACCATATGGTTAAAATCATCAACCAACTCAGCCGGGCTGGCTTTGTCGCCGCGACACGCGGTAAAAACGGCGGAATTCGTTTAGGCATGGACCCGGAAAAAATCGTCATTGGTCAGGTAGTGAGAAAAATGGAGCCTTTGCAGCTGGTGAACTGTGAGGAGTGTGCCATCACACCGGCCTGTCGTCTGCGCAAGGCGCTGCACGATGCGGTCCAGTTATTCCTCAAAGAGTTGGATAACTATACATTGGCCGATCTGGTCAAAGATAACGATTCACTGTACCAAATTTTATTGTCCGAACCGCCGGTGGCAATCCAAATTAAATGACATCGGAGGAACCGTAATGTCAAAAGATCCTTACCAGGATAGAGAAGCAGAAAAGTACGACAACCCCATTCCAAGCCGCGAATTTATTCTGGCGCTGTTAGAAAAGCGTGAGAAACCCATCAATCGTGATGAAATTGCCCAGGAATTGAATATCACCAGCGAAGAGCAGCTTGAAGCGCTGCGCCGTCGTCTGCGCGCCATGGAGCGTGACGGTCAGCTGGTGTTTACTCGTCGTCAATGTTACGCCCTGCCAGAACGCCTCGACTTACTGCGCGGTAAAGTGATTGGTCACCGTGATGGCTATGGCTTCCTGCGCGTCGAAGGCCAGAAAGATGATTTCTATCTGTCTGCTGAGCAGATGAAATTCTGCCTGCACGGTGATGTGATTCTGGCACAGCCGGGTAGTGCAGACCGTAAAGGTCGCCGTGAAGCGCGCGTGGTGCGCGTGCTGGAACCACGCAACAGCCAGATTGTTGGCCGTTACTTTACCGATGCCGGCACCGGTTTTGTGGTGCCGGATGACAGCCGCCTGAGCTTCGACATCCTGATTCCGCAGGAAGAAACCCAGGGCGCGCGCATGGGCTCGGTGGTGGTTGTAGAGATCGTCCAGCGCTCAACCCGTCGCACCAAAGCCATTGGTAAGGTCACCGAGATTCTCGGCGATAACATGGGCACCGGTCTTGCGGTCGATATGGCGCTGCGCACCCACGAGATCCCACATACCTGGCCGGAAGAAGTTGAGAAAGAGATTTCGAAACTGAAAGAGCAGGTGCCAGAGGAGGCAAAAAAAGGGCGCGTCGATCTGCGTGAATTACCGCTCGTTACCATTGATGGTGAAGATGCGCGTGACTTTGACGATGCCGTCTACTGTGAGAAAAAGCGCGGTGGTGGCTGGCGTCTATGGGTGGCGATTGCTGACGTCAGTTATTACGTGCGCCCAGGCACAGCGTTAGATAACGAAGCGCATCAACGCGGCACCTCGGTCTACTTCCCATCGCAAGTGGTGCCGATGCTGCCGGAGATCCTCTCCAACGGACTGTGCTCGCTGAATCCACAGGTTGATCGCCTCTGCATGGTATGCGAGATGACCATCTCTTCCAGCGGCAAACTCACTGGCTATAAGCACTACGAGGCTGTGATGAACTCCCATGCGCGTCTGACCTACACCAAGGTGTGGAACATTCTGCAGGGGGATACCGAGCTGCGTGAGCAGTATGCAGCACAGGTTAAACACCTTGAAGAGCTGCATCACATGTATCAGGAGCTGGAAATCGCACGTGAGCAGCGTGGCGGCATCTCCTTCGAAACGGAAGAGGCCAAATTTATCTTCAATGCGGAGCGTCGTATTGATCGCGTTGAACGTACCGTGCGTAACGATGCGCACAAGCTGATCGAAGAGTGCATGATTCTCGCCAACATCGCCTCGGCGCGTTATGTTGAGAAGCATCAGGAACCGTCACTGTTCCGCGATCATGATCGTCCAACCGAAGATAGCATCAAAAGCTTCCGCACCGTATTGAACGAGCTGGGCTTGAGCCTGCCAGGTGGCGCGAAACCGCAGCCTGTCGACTATGCCGAATTGCTCAAGCAAGTAGCCGATCGCCCCGATGCAGAAATGCTGCAAACCATGTTGCTGCGCTCAATGAAGCAAGCGGTGTACGATCCTGAAAACCGTGGTCACTTTGGCCTGGCGTTGCAGTCCTATGCGCACTTCACCTCACCGATTCGCCGCTACCCTGATCTGCTGCTGCACCGCGCGATCAAATACCTGCTGGCGAAAGAGCAGGGCACGCTGAAAGGTAACACCACGCCAAACGGCGGCTATCACTACGATATGCAGCAGATGTTGCAGCTCGGTCAGCACTGTTCGATGACCGAACGCCGTGCTGATGAAGCCACGCGTGATGTCGCGGACTGGCTGAAATGTGACTTTATGCAGGATCAGGTTGGCAACGTGTTTAGCGGCGTAATCTCCAGCGTGACCGGATTTGGCTTCTTTGTACGTCTCAACGATCTGTTTATCGATGGCCTGGTGCACGTCTCTTCGCTGGACAACGATTACTACCGTTTCGATCCGATTGGTCAGCGTCTGATTGGCGAATCTGGTGGCCGTACTTATCGTTTAGGCGATACGGTGGAAGTGCGTGTGGAAGCGGTGCACATGGATGAGCGCAAAATCGACTTTGCGCTCATCTCCAGCAAGCGCGTACCGCGCGGCGAGGGTAAAACCGAGCGCGAACGTGAGAAGCGCGGCGGCAAGCCGCCCGCAAGACGTCGTCGTGATGCGGGTAAAAAGGGCACCTTCGAGCCAGATTCAGCGTTCCGCAGCGAGAAGAAGCAGCATGCGCCTGCTGAAAAATCGGCAAAAACTGATAAAAAAGGCAAAAAAGTCTCTGAGAAAACCCGTAAAATCGCCGCCGCCACCAAGGCCAAGCGCGGGTCGAAGAAGAAACCGAACGAAGCTTGAGGGTTGGCTCGCGAAGCCTGAAGACCTGATCGCACTTTGAAGCTGGGGTCGCCTTAAACGGCGCCCCAAAGTTAGGCCAGCGTGCTGTGATGGCGCCCGCGCGACAGATAATGGATAAGTGCGTAGTGATGGCGACTTTAAGTTAGTTCAGCGTGTTGTGACGACGAGCGTACGTTAAATCAGCGCGTTTTGTAGGGTGCGCAGTTATGTGCACCGAAATTAATACTCAAATTTTCAAATCGATACATCCAACCTTGAGCAAACAAATGAGTGAAATAATTTTTGGTATTCATGCCGTGCAGGCGCTGCTGGAACGTGATCCTCAGCGTTTCCAGGAAGTCTTTATTCTCAAAGGCCGTGACGATCGTCGCCTGCAGCCGCTGATTGCCGCACTGGAAGCTCAGGGAATTGTGGTTCAGGTGGCTAACCGCCAATGGCTCGACAGCCAGGTGGAAGGCGGTGTGCATCAAGGCATCGTGGCACGCGTCAAACAGGGTAAAAACTATCAGGAAGGCGATCTGCCGGATCTGCTGCAAAGCCTGGAAAAACCGTTTCTACTGGTACTGGATGGCGTTACCGATCCGCATAATCTCGGTGCCTGCCTGCGTAGCGCCGATGCTGCGGGCGTGCATGCCGTCATCGTGCCGAAAGATCGTGCCGCCCCGCTGAATGCCACGGCGAAAAAAGTCGCCAGTGGTGCAGCAGAGAACGTGCCATTGATTCGCGTCACCAACCTGGCACGTACCCTGCGTTTACTGCAGGAGTACAACATCTGGGTGGTTGGCACCGCAGGTGAAGCCGATCACACCGTGTACCAGAGCAAAATGACTGGCCCGATGGCGTTGGTGATGGGTGCGGAAGGCGAAGGCATGCGTCGTCTGACCCGTGAACACTGTGATGAGCTGATCAGCATCCCAATGGCTGGCAGCGTCTCTTCACTGAACGTCTCTGTCGCCACCGGCGTCTGCCTGTTCGAAGCGGTACGTCAGCGTTTGGCGTGATCCCTTCCGCAAAAGTGTTTCTGAGCCAGGCATAACTGCACATCCCCCTCATACTTGAACCATGCGTTTTATGAGGGAGATGCCACATTATGACCTGGACAACCCACAGCGTTTTCAATCAGCCCCATCCTCTCAGTAACAGCAATTTATTCACCCGCGATATCGCTTTGTGCGAGGCCGTGGCACGTGAGGGTGCTGGCTGGGACCGCGAATGGCTGGCCTCTGTCGGATTGCAACTGGGCAGCGCCGAATCGCTGGAGTTAGGCCGGCTGGCGAATACCCAACCGCCGGAACTGCAGCGCTACGACGCACGCGGTGAGCGGCTGGACGAGGTGCGCTTTCACCCGGCCTGGCATCTGCTAATGCAGGGATTATGTGCCAGCCGCCTGCACAACCTCAGCTGGCAGCCCGATGTGCAGCCCAATGCGATGGTGGCGCGTGCAGCGCGATTTATGCTGCATGCTCAGGTCGAAGCGGGTTCGCTCTGTCCGGTGACCATGACTCACGCCGCCATTCCGCTACTGCAAAATCATCTGCCGGAAGCCTACGCGGATTGGCGCGAGGCGCTGCTGAGCGATCGCTACGATGCGCATCACCAGCCGGGCAACAAAAAGCGCGGCCTGTTGATTGGCATGGGCATGACCGAGAAGCAGGGAGGAACCGATGTGCTCAGCAACAGCACGCGCGCGGAACCCATTGGGGCACGCGGCACGGGTGAACCGTATAGGATCACCGGTCACAAATGGTTTTTCTCTGTGCCGCAAAGCGATGCGCATCTCATTCTGGCGCAGACTTCGCAAGGGCTGAGCTGTTTCTTTCTGCCGCGTCTGCTGCCTGATGGCACGCGCAACGCGATTCGCATCGAGCGCCTGAAGGACAAGCTCGGCAACCGCTCTAATGCCAGCGCCGAAGTGGAATTTCAGGATGCGATTGGCTGGTTGATGGGCGAAGAGGGCGATGGCGTGCGGCTGATCCTGAAAATGGGCGGCATGACGCGCTTTGATTGCGCCTTAGGCAGCCATGGCTTAATGCGCCGCGCTTTGTCGATTGCCCTGCATCACGCGCAGCAGCGTCAGGTGATGGGCAAAAACCTTAGCGATCAGCCATTAATGCGCACCGTGCTGGCGCAGCAGGCTCTGCAACTGGAAGGGCAAACCGCGCTGCTGATGCGATTAGCGCGCGCATGGTCCACGCCCGCCAGCGAGCACGAGCGTTTGTACGCGCGACTGTTCACCCCCGCCGCCAAGTTTGGCATCTGCAAAGCGGGCATGCCGTTTGTGGCTGAATCGATGGAAGTGCTGGGCGGCATCGGCTACTGTGAAGAGAGTGAACTGCCGCGTCTGTACCGTGAGATGCCGGTCAACAGCATCTGGGAGGGTTCTGGCAACGTGATGTGCCTCGACGTGCTGCGCGTGCTGGGTCGTCAGGCGGACGTCATGACCATGCTCAACGATGAATTTGAAGCGGTAAAAGGCAGCAATCGCCACTTTGATCGTCGCTGGCGCCAGTTAAGGCTGCAGCTCAACCATGTGCGGGAAGGTATGGCACGTGAGGTGACGCAGGAACTGTTACAACTGGCGAGTGCAGCGATTCTGTTGAAAGTGGCAGAACCGCCGCTGGCCGATGGCTGGTGCGATCAACACCTGGATATGCGGGGGCGACGTTCGTTGAGTGACGACCTCTGCACGCGCTTACTGTTGCGCGCCAGCGCTGGCTGAAGGCGCACCATAGAGAATCGCAGTACCGTACCAAAAACCGGGCAGCGTGGTTTCATCCAGCATCAGGATTTGATAGTAAACCGCACCCGCCTGATTCGCGCGTGCGGCCAGTGCGCGCTCGGCATCATCCGGTGAACCACGGGTAGAGACCGTAATATTGCCCAGCTTGCGCAAGCCATAGCTTTGCGCGCGGCTGATTTCCTGCGCGTGGCTGGTCGGCGGCGGTGGGGCTTCCGGTGTGGTCTTAAACGCGGCACAACCGGTTAGTAACAGGCTCAACACCAGTAAAAGGCGATGCATAACACGCTCCTGAAAAGGAAGATGGCTCCAGTTTAGGCCATCTTCCTTGTACACATCAGTCTTTCAGATGAAAAACACTCACCAGCTGCGTTAAATGATGACCCTGCTGGCTCAACGTCTGCGCCGTGGTTTCGGACTGAGTGATCATATCGCTGCTTTGGTGCGTCGCCTGGCCAATGTGATTCATTGCCAGATTGACCTGGCCAATGCCCGCTGCCTGCTCTTGCGCAGCGATATTGATCTCGCCCATCAGCGTTTTCACCTGCTCAATATGGCTGACGATATGCTGCATTGCATCGCGCGTTTGCTCGGACAGCGCATGGCCAGCCGCTACTTTATCGATGGAGGTGGCGATCAGATTATCGATCTCTTTAGCCGCATTGGCACTGCGCTGCGCCAGCGCACGCACTTCCGCTGCCACCACGGCAAAGCCTTTGCCGTGCTCACCGGCACGCGCTGCTTCCACCGCCGCGTTAAGTGCCAGAATATTGGTCTGGAAAGCGATCGATTCAATCACATGGGTGATATCGGCGATGCTCTGTGAAGCCACGCGGATCTCCGCCATGGTTGCGACAGAGCGTGCCACCGTACTGCCGCCGTGATCAACGGTGCTGGCCGCTTCACCGACCAGCGCCATCGCCTGACGCACGTTGGCCGCGGTTTGCGCCACGGTTGCGCCAAACTGCTCCATGCTGGCAGAGGTCTCTTCCACGCTACTCGCCTGGCGGCTGATCTGTTCACTGATGCTGGAGCTACTGGCAGCGATGGTGTCAGTGCCACGGCTGATATCGCGTGCCGCATAGCGAACCTGACTCACCACTTTTTCCAGCCCATCGCCGATGCCGTTAATCGCCGCTACCAGTTGGCCGATTTCGTCACGACGGGTGGAATCCAGATGCGCCTGCAAATTACCGGCCGCATATTGCTCCGCCAGATGAATCACCTGCTGCAACGGACGCGTAATGGCGCGGCGGCTATACCAGATAAAGCCCACGGCGAAAGCGATCACCAGTGCAAAGCCAATCACAATAAACAGGTTACGGCTCTGGGTAATCGGGGCCAGCAGGCTGGCGCGACTCACTTCTCCGGCAATAATCCAGTTCCAGCCCGGCAGTTGCTGCCACGCCAATAACTTAGTCTCGCCATCGAGCTCAATACTCATTAACCCTTTTGGCTGGGTTAACAGTTGCTGCTGGACGGTCTGATCCCAACGCGGCAATTTGCCTTCTGATTGACGATCAAACAGATACTGTCCCTGCGTGCTGCCGGTGGCACCGTTTAACACAAAGAAGTTGCCACTGTCGCCGAGATGGCGCACCAGCACTTTGTCGCGCATCAGGGCGTATTGCGTATCGATCTGTACGCCAACGAACAGAATAGCGATCACCGCGCCGCTCTCATCCTGCACCGGCTGATACTGGGTGATATAACGATGGCCAAACAGCGTGGCCAGTCCGCGATAAACTTCGCCCTGATTGACGCTGCGCCATGCCGCGCTGCTGCGATCTAGTTTGGTGCCAATGGCACGATTGCCATCCTCTTTTTTCAGCGAGGTGGCGATACGGACATAGTCTTCACCGTCACGCACAAAGATGGTCGACACCGCACCGGTGCGATCGAGAAAATCATCCACCGCGACTTGATCGAGGTTGAGGGTTTTCAGCCCGGCGCGCAGCGTAGGCGTGCTGAATTCGCCGACCTGAATGCGATCGTTCTCATCACGACTAAAGCGCTTGGGCAGGAAGCTCTGGAAAAGTTTGGTGTAGTTCGCCACTTCTTCAGACAACGTGGCGTTAAACATGGTGGCCATTTCATTAATGCCCAGCACCTGATTCTGCATATCGTCAGTCGCCACGCTTAAAGACGTCAATACAGACAGTTTAATGCCGAGACCCATGGCGCTGAGAGAGAGACGCTTCATAAAGTACCTATTTCAAGACTATTGGAGGGGTACAAGATCAACGGCAAATGCGGCAAAAGGTTTAGTACAGAAATTATTCTGATTAAATGTGAAGTCGCTCGCGTTTTGCTGCTTAGCGCTTACACTGTGACGGGTGATAATCATTCTCAACGGAGGCGGTATGATTGAGTTGGCGACGGAAAACCTGGCAGGCATTGAGTGTATTCATGCGGCTCCCGCGGGACAGCGGCAGGCACGTTTACCCACCATCCTGTTTTATCACGGTTTTACCTCATCCAAAGAAGTGTACAGCTACTTTGCGGTGGCGCTGGCGCAGGCGGGGTTCCGGGTGGTGATGCCGGATGCCGACATGCATGGCGCGCGCTACAACGGGGATACCGAAGCGCGTATGACGCACTTCTGGGAGATCCTCAAACAGAACATCGACGAAGTGTCGCTGTTAGAAGCGGCGCTGCGTGAGAAAGACTGGATTGCCGATGAGCGCTTCGCAGTGGCTGGTGCTTCGATGGGCGGCATGACGGCGTTGGGCGCGATGGTGCGCTATCCACAGATTCATAGCGTCGCTTGTATGATGGGCTCCGGTTACTTTATGCAGCTCAGTCATACGCTGTTCCCGCCGCTGGTGGCGCGTACGCCAGAGCAAAAAGAGACCTTTGCCGCCCGCCTCGCACCGCTGGCGCCTTACGATCCCAGCCAGCAGCTGGATAAGCTGGCCAATCGCCCGTTGCTGTTATGGCACGGCGAAGCCGATGAAGTGGTGCCCTTTGCTGAAACTGTCCGGCTGGAGAAAGCGCTGCGTGAAGCCGCGTTGAACGAAAAAATGACCTACCTGTCGGAAAAGCAAATTGGCCATAAGATCACGCCGTCAGCCCTTACCGCGCTGGTGAGTTTTTTCAAACATCAGCTATAGAAACAACTCGGGCTGGCAAAGTGAGCCAGCCCGTTACGTCATCCGATTTACAGTTGTGAAGACAGACGATCTGCTGCACTGGTATTCGCACTGACTGGGTTACTGCCAGGCGCATCCAGCCGGTTGACATAGACATAGCCTGAAGCCGCATTGCTGCTGTTACTTCTCATCTGCTGCGCGTAGTCAGCGGAGCTGGCGAAAGCGGGTGGAGACAGGAAGAGACCCAGTAAAGTGGCGAAAATGATGGTTTTCATATTCGACTCCTCACTCCAGGGATTGCACTCTCAGACGCCGCGAATAAGCCAAACCGTTGCGCCTGTAAATAGTTTAGTTCTTCGCCACATTGATGCCAGATCGCCCTGTTGAACGCCTCCATCAGCAATTTTGAATAAACCCTCGCTAACCTGCTGAATCTTAATCCTTAGCACAAAAGGTGCGCTTAACTGGCATGACCCACGCGATTTGATGAATTGTGCGCTTGAGTTTCCAGGGGGACGCCAGTATGATTACGCGTCAATTTTTCAGCTGCATTCAGAGGTGTGTTTCATTTAAATGATTCACAACCTATAACGTTCCTTGCTTCCATGGGCCGCAGCTGACCCCGACAGGAGGCTGAATAATCCGTAAGGAGCTATCGATGCGTCATTACGAAATCGTATTTATGGTCCATCCTGACCAGAGCGAACAGGTTCCAGGTATGATCGAGCGTTACACTGGTGCTATCACCGGTGCACAGGGCACGATTCACCGTCTGGAAGACTGGGGCCGCCGTCAGCTGGCTTACCCAATCAACAAACTGCACAAAGCTCACTATGTTCTGCTGAACGTAGAAGCACCGCAGGAAGTGATTGACGAGCTGGAAACTAACTTCCGCTTCAACGACGCCGTTATCCGCAGCATGGTTATGCGCGTTAAGCACGCGGTAACTGAAGCATCTCCGATGGTTAAAGCGAAAGATGAGCGTCGTGATCGTCGCGAAGACTTCGCTAACGAATCATCAGATGACTCAGATGCTGGGGATTCTGAAGAGTAATCCGACATGACGGCAAATCGACTGCGCCTGTCAGGCACTGTGTGCAAGACGCCAGTTCGAAAAGTCAGTCCGTCAGGGATTCCTCACTGCCAGTTCGTGCTTGAGCACCGTTCTGTGCAGGAGGAAGCCGGTTTTCACCGGCAAGCCTGGTGTCAGATGCCGGTGATTATCAGCGGCAGCACCCATCAGGTGATTACTCAACATATAACGGTCGGTACGCAACTCGTTCTCGAAGGTTTCATTAGCTGCCATCAGGCACGCAATGGTCAGAGTAGAATGGTGTTACATGCCGAGCAGATTGAATTGATAGATTCTGGAGACTAGCCAAATGGCACGTTATTTCCGTCGTCGCAAATTCTGCCGTTTCACCGCGGAAGGCGTTGTAGAGATTGATTACAAAGATATCGCTACACTGAAAAACTACATTACCGAAAGCGGTAAAATTGTCCCGAGCCGTATCACCGGTACTCGTGCAAAATACCAGCGTCAGCTCGCTCGTTGCATCAAGCGCGCTCGCTACCTGTCCCTGCTGCCATACACTGATCGTCATCAGTAATTGGTAGTTGTCCATTAACGACTTTAAGAGGATAAGGTAATGCAAGTTATTCTGCTTGATAAAGTAGCAAACCTGGGCAGCCTGGGTGATCAGGTTAACGTTAAAGCGGGCTACGCTCGTAACTTCCTGGTTCCACAGGGCAAAGCTGTTCCTGCTACTAAGAAAAACGTTGAGTTCTTCGAAGCGCGTCGCGCTGAACTGGAAGCCAAACTGGCTGACGTTCTGGCTGCTGCTAACGCACGTGCAGAGAAAATCAATGCACTGGGCACCGTTACCATCGCGTCTAAATCAGGCGACGAAGGTAAACTGTTCGGTTCAATCGGTACTCGCGACATCGCTGATGCAGTGACTGCAGCTGGCGTTGAAGTGGCTAAGAGCGAAGTGCGTCTGCCAAACGGCGTTCTGCGTTCTACCGGTGAGCACGAAGTTGACTTCCAGGTTCATAGCGAAGTATTCGCTAAACTGGTTGTGAATGTAGTGGCTGAGTAATTTTTTACTCGGTAACGCGAAAACGCCGGCCATGTGCCGGCGTTTTTGTATCTGCGATTTACTGAGCGCGGATAAAGCTGCCGTCTGGCTGGCGAGTAAATAACACCGGGCCGTTGCTGCCATCCACCGTTAATCCTGTCACCACGCCTTGCGCGTTCTGACGAACCTTCACCTGCTGGCCATTCTTCAATGCGCTAAGCGGCTGATCGTCACCCTCGACGCGTGCCATCGCGAACACATCATTCACCGGCAGATTATTGTCGCGGAACAACTGTGCCAGCGTCTGACCTGATGCCACAGTATAGTTGTGCCACTCACCCTGAGAATCGGTTTTCGGTTGGGTGTTCTGCGGCTGCTTGTTATCGTAAATCTCTGCCTGTAACGGCACCTCTTTGCTGCTGTTATCTGCCGGGCGCTCAATGGGATATTGCGGCGTACTGCTCGGCCAGAGAAACGCTATTAGCAGAACCAGTAAGGCAATCACAATGCCACGGCGATGGAAGGCCGGTAGCGGGTTCATCCAGCGCACATCATCCAGCAGATGCCAGACGCGCAGCAGCACGGCGGGAACGCGGGAAGGGGTATCAGAAGCCATTCGTGAATCCTCCTCGCTGGCGGCCTTGCGCGAAAATTGCGGCAGCCAACGTTGCAACCTCGATAAAGTAAAAGCACGCGGTGCGCGCGTCCTGCGGCGTCGTGGGGCGATCTGGCCCATGTATTCTCTCTTTCTTAGCGCTGTACGACGAAAACGTTGCCACAGCTATAGTATGGGCAATGCGGGCGCGAAGTGCCTGCCAGCATTGAAAAATTTGACCTGCGTATTGTTTCTCTTTCCCTGGTAAATGTCATCTGCGGCGCTGCAGATTTTACGCCAGCCGCCTGCGCTGTTATGCTGCCGTTTCTATTTTCTCCGGGATTAAGGAATCAAGATGACCACCCCTTCATTCGACAGCGTCGAATCACAAGCAAGTTACGGTATCGGTTTACAGGTCGGCCAGCAGCTGCAGGAATCTGGACTGCAGGGCCTGCAGCCAGAAGCACTGCTCGCGGGTCTGCGCGACGCGCTGGAAGGGAACTCACCGGCTGTGCCTGTTGACGTGGTACATCGCGCGCTGCGTGAAGTGCACGAACGTGCAGAAGGCGTGCGTCGTGAGCGTGTGGAAGCGATGGCTGCTGATGGCCATAAATTCCTGGAGCAGAACGCCCAGCGTGAAGGCGTGAGCAGCACGGAATCTGGTTTACAGTTCAGCGTGATCACTCAAGGCGATGGCCCAATCCCATCGCGTCAGGATCGTGTTCGTGTGCACTACACTGGCAAGCTGATCGACGGTACGGTGTTTGATAGCTCAGTGGCACGTGGCGAACCGGCTGAATTCCCGGTAAGCGGCGTGATCGCGGGCTGGATTGAAGCGCTGACCCTGATGCCAGTGGGTTCTAAGTGGGAATTAGTGATTCCACAAAACCTCGCCTACGGCGAACGCGGTGCTGGCGCATCCATCCCACCATTCAGCACCCTGGTGTTCGAAGTCGAGCTGCTGGAAATTCTGTAAGCATTCAGCAATTCATTAAAACCGGCATAAATGCCGGTTTTATTGTTTGTAAATCTGGCTGATCTTTACCCAATTGACTAATACAATGAGCGAATCGAACGATTTAAGCGGAAGGTGCGAAATGTATTTACTCTCTGCCAACGAAGCTAAAACCCAATTTGGGGATATGCTTCTCAAAGCTCAGCGTGAACCGGTACAAATCAGTCGGAACGGAAAACCTGTCGCTGTTGTCATATCTGCTGAAGAGTTTCAGGCAATTGAACTCATGAAGCAGCAGTTTTTGCAGGAAAAAATTGCCCGAGCCAGGGAAGACGTTGCCAACGGACGACTGACCGACGGTGAAACATTTTTCAATCAATTACTGGATTAAATGGCCAAATTTCAGCTCACGGATGAAGCGCGGCAGGATCTTGTCGATATTCGTCAGTTCACCTTGCAGCACTGGGGCGAAGCGCAGTCTCATCAATACCTGAGACGTTTGCAGCGCACATTGCACACGCTGTCTGAACTACCGACGATGGGGATCAGCAGAGCGTCCGATCTCGCCGAAGGTGTACTCAGTTTTCCCTTTGTGAGTCATATGATTTATTACCAGGCAATCCAACAGGGAATTATTGTGCTCGCGGTGATGCATCAAAGCCGGGTGCCCTCTCTTCATTTGGCAGCCCGGCTATAGCCTGTTACTGCTTCTGCAAATCTACCTGCCAAATCGCAAAGCCGATCTCGTCACTGCCCACAGCTTTCATCGGATAATCAGCGTACTTCTCAATAAACTGCGTGGCTTTCTCGCCCGGTGCGGTTTCAAAACGAATATCCAGCGGTGTATCGCTGCTGATCGGCGCTAAACGCCAGTTATGATCGGCCTGCGGTTTCACTTCGCCGTGTACTTTGGTTTCGCTGCTGATATAAGCCGCGACCACTGAACGGTTCTCATCTGGTGAAGCAAACGCCACGTATTTATCGCCGGTGCCGGCAAACTTCCCGCCGTAAGCACGATAGTTGTTAGTGGCGACGAGGAATACCGCATTAGGGTCGATGGGCTTACCCTGCCATGTCAGATCCTTAATGCGTGAAGCGTCTTTGTTAATCAACGTACATTCGCCGTCATAGCGTGCAGGCTGCGTCACATCGATTTGGTAATCGACGCCATCAATCACGTCGAAGTTGTAGGTGCGGAAATCCCAGTTAATCAGCGCTTGCGGTTTACTGCTGTGCGGATCGATCTGATTAAACTGCGCGGCTGAGCATTCCAGCCACTCTCTCACCTGTGCACCGGTGACTTTCATCACCACCAGGGTATTCGGATAAAGATACAGGTCGGCGGCATTGCGGAAGGTCAGTTCACCTTTCTCTACTTCGGTATAGCTGGCGGGATCGTTTTTACGCCCACCGGCTTTAAACGGTGCGGCAGCCGAAAGCACTGGCAAGCGGCCGAGATCGGGATCGCCCTGAATAAAGTGCTCAACATAGGCGCGCTGGGCATTATTCACGATCTGCACAGTGGGATCGTCCTGCACCAGCGACAGATAGCTGTACATCACATCGGCGGATTTACCGATAGGCTTAGCAACAAACTCACGCGTGGCACGGTGATCCTGCTCCAGCACTTTCACCAGACCGCTGTCTTCTGCGGCCAGTGATTTTTTAGCAACCGGATCGTAAATGGGCCGCGCTTCAGCCTTGCCCTGCATGACCTGCCACTTGCCGCCTTCGTTATTCAGCACCAGATCGACCACGCCGAGGTGATCGCCCCACATGCCGGGCATCACAGAAGGAACACCGTTTAGTGTGCCCTGTGCAATGTCAGCGCCCTGAATGGCCGCGAACTCTTTACTGGGGAACACCGCATGCGCGTGACCAAACATAATGGCGTTAATCCCCGGCACCTGGCTGAGGTAGTATACGGAATTCTCTGCCATGGCGTGATAGGGCTCACTGCTTAGACCTGAGTGCGGAATGGCGATGATTATTTCAGCACCTTTTGCGCGCATTTCCGGCACATAGCGCTTCGCTGTTTCCGTGATGTCATCAACGCGCACTTTGCCCTGCAGATTGTTGCGATCCCACACCATAATCTGCGGTGGAACGAAGCCGATGTAGCCAATTTTTAAGCGATGCGGGTTACCGCTGCGGTCGGTAACGGTGGTTTCCTGGATGAGATAGGGGTTAAACAGCGGTTTTCCGCTTTTTCCATCGATAATATTGGCATTCACATAGGGGAAACGCGCGCCGGCAATCGCTTTTTGCAGATAGGGTAAGCCGTAATTGAATTCGTGATTGCCTAAGTTGCCTACTGCGTAATCCAGCGTATTCATCGCTTTATATACTGGGTGCACATCGCCTTTTTTCAGCCCCTTAGCCGCCATGTAATCGCCCAGCGGGCTGCCCTGAATGATGTCGCCGTTATCGACCAGCACACTGTTTTTTGCTTCTGCGCGTGCCTGTTGAATCAGCGTGGCGGTGCGCACCAGGCCAAATTTCTCAGTTGGTGTGTCTTTGTAGTAATCGAAATCCATCATATTACTGTGCAGATCGTTGGTTTCCAGAATGCGCAGATCCACTTTAGCGGCTTGCACCGTGGCCGCCGTCACACACAGCGCCAGTAACGACATGCTCGCTTTGAACATGATTTGCTCCTTGTCTGATCTAATGGGCCTCTCAAAATAATGTAAAACAATGACGAATTATCATTTCAATTTGTGATGTGTCTCAGACTTTCACGCATCAGCAGGCTTCGCTGTCCGCTAGAAAGGGAATCAGCATCGCGCCATAGCCGTCATCTATGAACTATGGTATTGATAATCATATAGATTGCCGTTTCAGACAGTTCAGCCGCAAAGCATGGGAACACAACTGCTAAAATGTGTAGAGGTGAGCTGTTGATGTCTGACAGGCAGAATCAGCGGAAAAGAGGTGAAGAATGTTAGATAAAATTAGCCAACTGGCGCGTGAAGCAGGCGATGCTATTATGCATGTCTATGCGGGTGAGCAGCCGATGGATGTGACGCGCAAGTCAGATGATTCCCCGGTCACGGCTGCCGATCTCGCGGCGCACAAAGTCATCGTTGAAGGGTTGGCCGCGCTATCTCCAGACGTGCCGGTGTTATCAGAGGAAGATCCGCCGAGCTGGGCGGTGCGTCAGAACTGGAAAAAATATTGGCTGGTTGATCCGCTGGATGGCACCAAAGAGTTCATCAAGCGCAACGGTGAATTCACCGTCAATATTGCCCTGATTGAAAACGGCAAGCCGGTGTTAGGTGTGGTCTATGCGCCCGCGTTGGGTGTGATGTATTCGGCAGCAGAAGGCAAAGCCTGGAAAGAAGAGGGCGGCCATAAGACGCAAATTCAGGTGCGCGAGGCGCGTCCACTGCTGGTGGTTGTCAGCCGCTCGCATGCGGATAAAGATGAAGAGCTGAAAGAGTATCTGACACAGTTAGGCGAACATCAAACCACGGCAATTGGCTCTTCATTGAAATTCTGTCTGGTGGCGGAAGGTAAAGCGCAGCTCTATCCACGTTTCGGGCCAACCAACATTTGGGATACCGGAGCAGGTCACGCGGTGGCGATTGCGGCGGGAGCCCACGTGCATGACTGGCAGGGCAAAACCCTCGACTACACACCGCGCGAATCCTTCCTGAATCCGGGTTTCCGCGTCTCGCTTTTTTAGTTCCTGACGCGCACCTTGCGAAAGCAGCCTGTGTTTTCGCTATTCATACCGGGATGAATACAGAAGACAGGCTGGGCAACACAGGGTCGCCATTAATGGCGACCTCCGTTTTTACTGCAACAGCTCACGGATGAGTTTCATCGCCTGCTGCACTTCATCCTGCGTAAGTGCACCCTCTTTGGCATATCGCACATGCCCGGTCTTATCCAGCACCACAATTGCCGAACCCCCTTTCTCCAACTGCCAGACCTTACGCACGTTGCCATTGCTGTCGACAATGAACTGCGACCACGGATATTGCTGCTTGTTGCTCTCAATACTGCTGCGCACAAACATCCCCGTGCCGGGAATCGCATCGTCGGTGTTCACAATGGTGGTAGTCTGGTAACGGTCATGCGGGAATTTCGCCGCTTTGATCGCTTCAATCAGCGCGGCATTCTGTTCTTTGGCCGAAGAACGCCCGGCAATATGTAAGATCACACGCACTTTTCCACTCAGCTGCGCGCTATTCCACGGTTGGTAGCTAAACTTATCTTGTTGATAAAGCAGTTCGCCTCTGTCGCTCACGCCCACTGGCGGAACACGATCGCCGATCTCAAAAGCATGGGCTGAGACAAGGCTGGGAACCAGCAGTGCCAGGGCTAACACAGAGTGTGCCAAACGCATGGTGATACTCCTTAGTGATCCGACCAGTTATTCATGTTTTTGCAATATTAGGTGTGGATGATGCGCCTGTCGCGATGAGTTAACAGCTTTGCAACCCACGCCACAATTCCTTAATGAGTGAGGGTTTATACTGGGTTTTGTGAACGGCATAACAGAGTGTTCTGTAATAATGTGTCAATTCAGTAAAAAATTCACCTTTTCGGAACATACGTAACGATTGGTGTTCTATAGTTATGCCTCATTTGCGCTTCATGGGTTCGTACCGGATTTGGCAACGACGAAGCGTAGTACATCTGTTCAGGAGTTAGACAGTATGAAAATCTTCCAGCGCTATAATCCGCTGCAAATTGCGAAATACGTAAAAACGCTTTTTAAAGGAAGGTTGTATATCAAGGATGTTGGCGCGTTTGAGTTCGATAAAGGCAAAGTGATGTTGCCCCGCGTCAAAGATAAACAGCACCTTAGCGTGATGTCCGAGATCAACCGCCAGGTCCTGCGTTTGCAAGCCGAGTACAACTAAGCAGTAAAAAGAAAGGGCGCCATGCAATCAGGCGCCCTCAGTAGCGGCGCGAGAAATCGCGCCTTGTTTTTTTCTGCCGCCCGGTACTATGGCGACTCCAGCTCATCAGTGGCGCTCTTCGTCACACTCAGCACCGGTGGACGATCGTCAATACGCGTCACCAGCAGCTGATCGATGCGATAACTGTCGATATCTACCACTTCAAACTTGTAACCTGAGAACTTGACGAAATCGGTGCGTTTCGGGATTTTGCGCAGCATGTACATCATAAAACCACCAATGGTTTCATAATTGCCGGACTGTGGGAAATCATCGATATCCAGCACGCGCATCACGTCATCAATCGGTGTGCCGCCTTCAACCAGCCATGAGTTCTCATCACGCGCCACAATCTGCTCTTCCTGGCCCTGGCCGACCAAATCACCCATCAGCGTGGTCATCACGTCGTTGAGGGTAATGATCCCCACCACCAGCGCGTATTCGTTCATGATTACCGCGAAGTCTTCGCCAGCAGTTTTAAAGCTTTCCAGCGCTTCAGAGAGCGTTAATGTGTCCGGCACAATCAGCGCAGAGCGAATCTGCACGCCGCTGCTCAGGGTCAGGCTCTGATTGCCCAGCACGCGCAGCAGCAGCTCTTTGGAATCGACATAACCGACGATATGATCGATGTCGCCATCACATACCAGAAATTTTGAGTGCGGATGCTGGGCGATTTTGGTTTTGAGGCTGTTTTCGTCTTCGTGCAGATCAAACCACACCACGTTCTCGCGTGACGTCATCGAAGACGGGACGGTACGCGATTCCAGCTCAAAGACGTTTTCGATCAGTTCGTGTTCCTGTTTACGCAGCACCCCAGCCAGAGCACCGGCTTCCACCACCGCGTAAATATCGTCGGAGGTGATGTCGTCTTTACGCACCATCGGCAGCTTGAAGATGCGGAAAAACACGTTGGCCAGCCCGTTAAACAGCCACACCAGCGGACGCATCACCAGCAAGCAGAAGCGCATCGGATTGATGATGCGCAGCGCCACCGCTTCCGGCGCGATCATCCCCACACGCTTCGGCGTTAAATCGGCAAACAAAATAAACAGGCTGGTGACCACGGTGAAGGAACAGATAAAGCTGAGCTGATCGGCCAGTTCAGGGGCCATAAAGCGGCTAAATAAACTGCTGAAGGCGGGGGAAAACGCGGCATCGCCGACAATACCACCGAGGATGGCCACGGCATTGAGGCCAATCTGCACCACGGTGAAGAACATGCCAGGCTGTTCCTGCATTTTCAGCACGCGCTGCGCATTGATGTTGCCTTCATCGGCCAGCAGTTTAAGTTTGATCTTACGGGCAGCCGCCAGCGAGATCTCAGAAAGAGAAAAGAATGAACTGATCACAATCAGTAAAAGAATGACAAGTAAGCTATCGAGCATAAAAGATCCGTTGGGTTAATCACTTGTCATTTTTGGCCTGGGCAGCGCAGGAGAACATCCAGTATTCGCCTGTCATACAGGGCTATCCGTGCCAAAAATGTCTGCGCCATTTCGACAAGGAACGTTAACGTCGGGGCAGAAAGGAAAGCAGGTCATGCCTGCTGGGTGCTGATTATAGCAGCAGCGCTTATGCCGCCGCCAGAGGCGCGCACAAGGAGGCCGGAATAATCCGAGTGCACTCCCCTCAGTCGCAGAAGTGCGGCTTCGGTGTTGTATCGCCACCTCCATTTACCGACAATAGGAAATGATTTGGCTTAGTGACCATTTTTCCTCAGCCATCCGCCAAAAAGAGCGGCTATGCTGATGGGTAAGCGAGTGGTGGTGATAGCCTCCGATGAGAAATAACGCCCCTGCGGAATAAGGGGCAGGCATTATTAACAGGAGTACGCGTGCCGCGATTGCATATTTATTGTTTGGCCAGCCTGTTGCTTGCTGCACCTGCCGTTGAGGCAGCGAAAGTGCGCTTGCAGCTGGAAGGGCTAACCGGGGATTTACAGAAGAACGTCAGGGCGCGCTTGTCCACCATTGGAACTGACGAAGTGTCGAGTGATGGGCGCTTCCAGGCGCGTGTCTCGCAGGCGATTAAAGAAGGCTTGCGGGCACTCGGTTATTACGAACCTGAAATCGATTTCGAATCACGTCCCGCGCCGCCGCAGGGCGGTCGACCGGTGCTTATCGCCCACGTTAAGCCGGGCGAACCGGTGAAAATCGGTGGCAGCCACATCGTGGTCGAAGGTGCGGCGAAAAATGATGATGATTATAAAGCCTGGGTGAAGCAGGGCACGCCGAAAGTCGGCACCCAGCTCAATCACGGCGAATACGACAAATTTAAAAATGGCTTCTCCAGCCTGGCACTGCGTAATGGTTACTTCGACGGTGACTTTAAGCAAAGCCAGCTTGGCGTTTCGGTCGAAAGACGTGAAGCATTCTGGGATATCGATTACGACAGTGGCCCGCGCTACCGTTTTGGCGATGTCAGCTTCCAGGGCTCGCAAATCAACGAAGCCTATCTGCGTAATCTGGTGCCGTTCAAAAAGGGCGACCCTTACAGCTCGCGCGATCTGGCGGAATTAAACCGCCGCTTGTCAGCCACGGGCTGGTTTAACTCGGTGGTCGTTGCCCCGGAATTCGACAAAGGTCGCCAGACCAAAGTGCTGCCGCTGAATGCTGCCGTTTCGCCACGCGTTGAAAACACCATCGAAGCCGGTGTCGGCTATTCCACCGATGTCGGCCCGCGCCTGAAAGGCACGTGGAAAAAGCCGTGGATCAATAGCAGCGGTCATAGCCTCACTGCCAGCTCCTATATTTCCGCACCTGAACAACAGCTCGATCTCAGCTATAAAGTGCCCTTGCTGAAAAGCCCGCTGGAGCAGTATTACACCTTCTCCGGTGGTTTGAAGCGTACCGATCTCAACGACACCAAAGCCGATACCACCACGCTGGGCGTGTCGCGTAACTGGGACAGCAGCTCTGGCTGGCAGCGCGCGGTTAACCTGAAGTGGAGTCTCGATCACTTCACCCAAGGCAGTGTCACCAACACCACCATGCTGCTCTATCCGGGCGTGAGTTTGAGCCGCACGCGTTCACGCGGTGGCTTGATGCCGACCTGGGGCGATTCGCAGCGTTATTCCGTCGATGTCTCCGATACCACCTGGGGATCGGATGTCGACTTCCTGATCCTGCAGGCGCAAAACGTCTGGATCCGTATGCTGGGCGAGAAAAATCGCTTTGTGGTACGCGGTAACCTGGGCTGGATCGAGACCAACGACTTCGACAAAGTTCCGCCGGATCTGCGCTTCTTCGCCGGGGGCGACCGCAGTATTCGCGGCTACAAATACAAAGATGTCTCGCCGCGCGACAGTGACGGCAAGCTGACCGGTGCCTCCAAAATGGCCACCGGCTCGCTGGAGTATCAATACAACGTGACCGGCAAGTGGTGGGGCGCGGTGTTTGTCGATTCCGGTGAAGCGGTAAACGACATCAAACAGAGTGATTTTAAAACCGGTGCTGGTATTGGCGTGCGCTGGGCTTCTCCGGTCGGGCCAATCAAATTTGATATCGCACGGCCGATTGGCGATGACAAGGAACATGGTTTGCAATTCTATGTAGGACTGGGGCCTGAACTATGAAGCTGTGGAAAAAGGTCCTGATTGGATTCGGTATTTTTCTGGTGGTGCTGTTTGGCAGCGTGGCTTTTCTGATTGGTACTACGCCCGGATTGCATCTGGTGCTGAAAGGTGCCGATCGCTGGGTGCCTGGTTTATCGATCAACAAAGTCGAAGGTGGCTGGCGCGATCTGACGCTGAGTGGTGTGAAGTATGAGATGCCGGGCGTCAGCGTGGATGCTGGACGCTTCCATTTGGCGCTCAACCTGAACTGCCTGCTGCACTCGTCGGTGTGCGTGAATGACATCGGCTTGCAGGATGTCAGCGTGGTGGTCGATAGCAAGAAAATGGCCCCGGCCGCTGCACCACCGCCGCAGGAAGAGAGCGGTAGCACCAACCTGACCACGCCGTATCCGATAACGCTCAGCAAGGTCGGGCTGCACAACATCAACGTCAAAGTGGATGACACGTCCATCTCGCTGCTGGACTTCACCACCGGCCTCAACTGGCAGGGTCGCGCGCTGACGTTAACCCCAACGCATATTCAAAGCCTGCTGATAGCGCTGCCGAAGGCGGCGAAAGTGGTTGATGAGCAAGTGGTGCAGCCGAAAGTGCAACAGCCGCAGCCGGATGAGAAACCCTTGGGTGAAACGCTGCAAGAGATGTTTGCCAAACCGCTGTTACCCGAACTGCCTGACTTCCAGCTGCCGCTGGATATTACCGTTCAGGAGCTGCTCGGCGAACAGCTGCGCCTGACCGGCGATACCGATGTGTCGATTACCCGTCTGTTGCTGAAAGCCAAAACCGCTGACCGCCATCTTCAGTTAGAAACCTTTGACATCGATTCACCGCAAGGGCAGGTGAATGCGAGCGGTGATGCGCAATTGGCGGATAACTGGCCAGTGAATTTCGCGCTCAGCGGATCGTTAAATCTCGATCCGATCAAGGGCGAGAAGATCAAAATGAACCTCAGCGGTGCGATGCGTGAAGAGCTTAAGTTGGGGCTGAATCTCTCTGGTCCGGTCCGCGCACAGCTGGATGCCGCTGCGCAACCGGCGGTGGCGGGTCTGCCACTGTCACTGAAACTCACCAGCCCGGAGTTGCGCTGGCCGCTTACCGGCCCGGTGCAGTATCAGGCGGATAACCTCGATTATCAGTTCAAAGGCAAAGCCACTGATTATGTGATGTCACTGCGCACCGCTGTGAAAGGCGAAGCCGTGCCGCCGGCGACCATTGCGCTTGATGGCAAAGGCAACGTGCAGCAGTTCAGTCTGGACAAGCTGCGCGTGGCGGCACTGCAGGGTAACGTTGATTTAACCGCGCTGGTGGACTGGAGCAAAGCCATCAGCTGGCGCAGCGAACTGACGCTATCCGGCATCAACACCGCCAAACAGTACCCGGACTGGCCTGCCAAACTCGACGGCAAAATCGCCACGCGTGGCAGCCTGTACGGCGGAAGCTGGCAGCTCAGCGTGCCGCAGCTGGAGCTGAAAGGGAACGTGAAGCAGAACGCCGTCAGCGCCAATGGCTCACTCACCGGCAACAGCTATAACCAGTGGAAAATCCCGAGCATTAATATCGCGCTGGGCCGCAACCATCTGGACGTGAAAGGTGAGCTGGGCGACACGCTCAACCTGGATGCCAATATTGATGCGCCGCATCTGGATAACGCACTGCCGGGACTCGGCGGCGTGGCGAAAGGCACGGTAAAAGCACGCGGCACCTTGCAGGCACCGCAGCTACTGGCCGATCTCACGGCAACCGGCTTGCGCTGGCAGCAGCTGCAGATTCGTCGTGTGGCGCTGGAAGGTGATGTGAAATCCAGCGATCAGATCGCCGGCAAGCTGCAGTTGCGCGTCGAACAACTGCAACAGGATGCGCTGAAGATCAATCTGTTGACGCTGAACGCTGACGGCAACGAGAAGCAGCATCAGCTCAAACTGAACGTCGAGGGCGAACCGGTCTCTGGCCAGTTAACGCTCAACGGCAGCTTTGATCGCAAAACCGAACGCTGGCAGGGCAATCTCAACAACACGCACTTTGATACCCCGGTCGGCGAATGGCGTCTGACGCGTGCGATGGCGATTGATTACCTCAACACTAAGCAGACCGCCACCATCGGTCCACACTGCTGGCAGAACCCGAACGCGCAACTGTGCGTACCCGAGCCGATTGAAGCCGGGGCCAGCGGTCATGCTCATGTGGTGCTGAACCGTTTTGATCTGGCGATGATCAAACCTTTCCTCACGGATGCCACCAAGCTTAATGGCGTATTCAGTGGGGATGCGCGTGTGAACTGGACCGCCGACGGCGCGCTGCCAACCGGTACGGTCTCGCTGAAAGGTAACGGCGTGAAAGTCGAACAAGACGTGCAGGGCAACACGCTGCCGATCGCCTTTGACACGCTTAATCTGAATGCCGCAATGCGCAACGGTCGTGCCCAACTCGATTGGCTGATTCACATCGTCAACAACGGCCAGCTGAGCGGTAATGTGCAGATTGCCGATCCGCAAACCCGTCGCCAGCTGTCAGGTAATATTGGTATCAGCAATCTGTCGCTGGCGATGTTCAATCCGGCGTTGATGCAGGGTGAAAAGATTAAAGGCAACCTCAACAGCAACTTGCGTCTGGGCGGCACACTGCAACAGCCGCAGGTGTTTGGCCAGTTGGGGTTGAGCGATGTCAACGTGCAGGCCAGCTTTATGCCGGTCACACTCACCTCCGCCAATCTGAACATGGTGTTCAATGGCATGAGTTCGACGCTTAACGGCCTGTTACAGACGACGCAGGGCAACCTCAATCTGGGCGGCAATGCCGACTGGAGCCAGCTGGATAACTGGCGTGCGCGCATCACCGCGCAGGGCAACCGTATTCGTGTCACCGTGCCACCGATGGTGCGTATGGATGTTTCGCCGGACCTGGTGTTTGAAGCCACGCCAGCCGCCTTCAATCTGGATGGCAAAGTGGATATTCCGTGGGCGCGCATCACGGTGCAGGAAGTGCCGGAAAGTGCGACGGGCGTCTCCTCGGATGAAGTGATGCTGGATCAGAATCTCAAACCGATCCAGCCAAAAACTGCTGCGATCCCGATCAATAGCAACCTGGTGATCCACGTCGGCAACGATGTGCGGCTGTCAGCCTTTGGTCTGAAAGCCAAGCTGAATGGCGATCTTAAACTGGTGCAAGATAAAACCGGTCTGGGCTTAAACGGACAGATCAATATTCCTGATGGCCGCTTCCACGCTTACGGGCAGGATCTGATTGTGCGTAAAGGCGAGTTGCAGTTTGCCGGGCCGCCAGATCAGCCGTACGTTAACCTTGAAGCGATACGTAACCCGGAAGCCACCGAAGATGATGTCACCGCCGGTATTCGCGTCACCGGCCTGGCCGATGAGCCGAAAGTCGAGGTGTTCTCTGACCCCGCCATGTCGCAGCAGGAAGCGCTTTCTTACTTATTACGCGGTCAGGGACTCAGCAGTGATGGCGACAGTAATGCATTAACTTCAGCACTTGTGGGGTTAGGGGTTGCACAAAGTGGTCAGGTTATGGGTAAAATCGGCGAGACATTCGGCGTCAGTAACCTCGCACTTGATACCACCGGTGTGGGCGACAGCCAGCAGGTGCAGGTGAGCGGTTATGTACTGCCGGGTCTACAAGTAAAATACGGTGTTGGCATATTTGATTCACTGGCGACGTTAACCTTGCGTTACCGCCTGATGCCCAAACTCTATTTGGAAGCCGTGTCCGGTCTCGATCAGGCACTGGATTTGCTCTATCAGTTTGAGTTTTAGCAATGCGAATAATTGTCTACGGCAGTTTACGGCGCAAACAGGGAAACAGTCACTGGATGACGAATGCGCAATGGCTCGGCGACCATCAGATTGAAGGGTTTGCGCTCTACAATCTGGGTCACTACCCGGGCGTCGTTGAAGATGAGGGAACCGTCTTCTGCGAAGTGTATCGCATCGACGCCAGCACGCTTGGCGAACTCGATGCCTTGCGCACCAAGAATGGCGAATACAAACGCCAACTCATCCAGACGCCTTACGGCAGTGCCTGGCTGTATGTCTATCAGCGTTCGATTGCGGGTCGCACCCGCATTGCGAGCGGTGACTGGCTAAAGCGCGACGACGCACCCGAGGCATAAATAAAAACACCGTCCATTGGACGGTGTTTTTTTATGCTTGCGAGGCAGAGAAGATTATTTCTTCTGTGCGCGCTCGTAAGAAGAGATGATTTCAGCTTTGGCCGCTTCAGCGTTGTCCCAGCCGTCAACTTTTACCCATTTGCCTTTTTCCAGATCTTTGTAGTGCTCGAAGAAGTGGGTGATCTGCGCTTTCAGCAGTTCTGGCAGGTCGTTCACATCTTTGATGTGATCGTATTCTTTGCTCAGTTTGGTATGCGGAACCGCAACCAGTTTGGCATCTTCGCCAGACTCGTCGGTCATTTTCAGCACGCCAACTGGACGGCAGCGAATCACTGAGCCCGGCACCAGCGGATACGGGGTTGGTACCAGCACGTCAACCGGATCACCATCCAGAGACAGGGTGTGGTTGATGTAACCGTAGTTGCACGGATAGAACATGGCGGTAGACATGAAACGGTCTACAAACAGGGCGCCAGACTCTTTGTCCACTTCATATTTGATCGGATCGGCGTTAGCTGGGATCTCGATAACGACATAGATATCTTCTGGCAGTTCTTTACCTGCAGGCACCTGGTTCAAACTCATCTGGCTTTCCTTCATTGGTCGTATGTTGAGTGACGGCTATTATAGCCAACTGACTCTGAAAGTATGCCCCCTTTTTGGCGTTTCGGAATGCTCCAACGGCCTACTTCGCGGTGACAAACAGCGAGACGATCCCTGCAGCAATCAGTGGTCCGACCGGCACACCACGGAAAAACGCCACGCCAATCACGGTACCGATTAACAATCCACCAATCACTGAAGGCTGCACGCTCATAAAACTGACGCCGCGCCCGCCCAGCCAGGCAACAAACACCCCGACAATGATCGCCACGATCGATTGCCAGTTAGCAAATGACTTCAGCAAGGATGAAGCGGGCAGCGTCCCACTTGCCAGTGGTGCCATCACTGCGACAGTTAGAATAATAATACCGATCTGAATGCCCTGTTTTTCCACATACGGGAAGAACTGCGACAGCGGTGTCAGCTTGATGGCGAGCAGGATCAGAATGGAAATGGTAACGGCACTGTTATGAACGAAATAGCTCAGGACGGCGAGGCAGACCAGAATAATGGTAGAGGCATAAGCAGCCATGTTTTCTCCCTGAAGATGGATGGATGTGCAGGTCAGTGCCTGCGCTGACGTTTTTTAACGCCACCATTTATCAACAATCATCGGGATTGGCGCAACTGCCTTTGTTCATTGATTGCAACATTAAAGCCTGATTCCGCACCAGATTAACGCCCTGAGCCCCGATGGAAAGGGCTGCCATGCTGCCCTGGCGACTCATAAAATAGCTGCGGCTGGCATCCATCCAGCTATCGCGATAGGCCAGCCAAGCGCGTTGGGCAGCACGTAATTTGTCTTTAGGTTCGCCAGTTAATTTTTTCATCATCTGGTTGTACTGCGTATTCATCTCTTTATCCCAGGCCTTATTGGCGCTGCCGTAGCACTGAGACATGCCCGCGGTGCTGGATTCCTTGTCCAGACACTGTTGCAGCTGCTGGTCGAGCGGATGCGTCTGCGCCATAGCCATACTACTGGCGAACAGACAGGCAATCGGGAGCCACTTTTTCATCATTTCATTCCTTCATTTTTGCGCAGCGGACTTCAGAAAAGCTGAAGGGTAAGCGAACGTCGGCAGATTGACCATCAACATTGGATAAAGTTTCTCCGACCAGCTGCCGATAATCTCTCCGTTTTAGGGCCAGTGGAGTTCTGCCTTTTCATACACACGGGAATGATCATGATCAGACAACTATCAATACGTACCGCTTTACTTGCGTTGTTGGCCATCATGACGGTGATGCTGTTAGCCGTCAGCGCCATGGGCATCTATGCCATTAATGCTGGAAATCAATCTCTGGATGCGCTGAACCGCATTCAGGGGATTGAACTCAATAAGCTCTACCAAAGCCGTTCAGATTTAATGCGCGCCCGCGCCAATGCGGCGCTGGCCGTTCGTAAGATCGAAATTGGTCTGTTGGATGACGGCGCCAAAGTCACGCAGCAGGCGCAAGCCGCAGTGGACAGTTCTCACCAGTTCCTCAAAGCATTTGTCGATGCTGGCACCGTAACCGCGCATGGTAAAACTCTGGCCGATGCGATTGTGGCGACCTACAACGTCTACGATAAAGAAGGCATCACGCCCATGATGGATGCCTTAAAAAAACAGTATACCGATGAGTACTATCAGGTGCTGGAAGGCAAACAATCACAGCTGGCAGCAAACTATTCGAAGGCGGTGAATGATTTTAGTATTTACGCCGATGAAGTCTCTGCGGCACGCCTCAAGCAGGCGGCTGACAACGAAGTCCGGATGAAGGTGATGATTGGCGTGGTGATGGTACTGACACTGCTGCTGATCGTACTGGCCTGGCAGTTGTTGCGTCGCTCGCTGCTGCGTCCTCTGGACAACGCAATCCTACATCTGGAACAGATTGCGGCGGGCGATCTCTCGCAGCCTTTACCTGCCGCAGGAAAAAATGAAATTGGTCGCCTGAATCAGGCCCTTTCCGATATGCAGCTGGCGCTGCGTGATTCGGTGAGTCAGGTGCGTGAAGCCAGCATGCAGATTGATGTGGGTAGCCGTGAACTGGCGGCGGGCACTGTGCATCTGTCGCAGCGCACCGAAGAGTCTGCCGCCTCGCTGGAGCAAACTGCCGCCAGCATGGAGCAGCTGACCGCCACCGTCCGTCTTAACGCCAGTAACGCTCAGCAGGCCAATCAGTTGGCCAGCAATGTGTCGACCAGCGCCGATCGTGGCGCAGAGGTGGTGGGTTACGTGATGGAGAAGATGCAGGAGATCACCCAAAGCTCTAACCGCATCGGCGACATCCTCAGCGTGATTGATGGTATCGCCTTCCAGACCAATATCCTCGCGCTGAACGCCTCGGTGGAAGCCGCGCGTGCTGGCGAGCAGGGCCGAGGCTTTGCCGTGGTCGCTAACGAAGTGCGTACGCTGGCTGGCCGTAGTGCGACCGCCGCTAAAGAGATTCGTGAATTGATCAGCGAATCACAAACGCGCGTTAAAGAGGGCAGCGACATGGCGACACGCGCCGGTGAAACCATGGATGAAATCTCCAGCGAAGTGATGCGTGTGACCTCACTGATGAAAGAGATCTCGATTGCTTCAGAAGAGCAGAGCCGTGGGATTGAGCAGGTGAATCAGGCGGTGACGCAGATGGATGAAGCCGCGCAGCAAAACGCCGCGCTGGTGGAAGAAGCCAGTGCCGCCACGCAGTCGCTGGAAGCGCAGTCACAGCAGTTACAGGAATCAATGGCGCAGTTCCGCGTCGTCGCCGCGTAAAAACAGGTGCAACGTGCTTACGGCGCGTTGCTACTTATCTCTTCAGCAAAGCGCAGGATCATGTCTGCTAATTGGTCATCTTCAGCCAGAAAATAGGCGGCGGGGATCTCCAGCGCTTTCGCCAGCAATTGCAGCGTCAGTAAATCGGGCTGATGCACACCAACTTCATAACGATTGATGCGCGCACTGGCGGAAAACTCTTCAATGCCAGCGGCAATCCCTAACCCTTTTTGCGAAAAACCCTTCACCAGACGCACCTGTTTCAGGCGTCTACAGAAGGTATTTTGCAGGGAAGAGGTCGGTTTCATGCCTACGAGAATCGTAGATTTGCTGCTTGTCAGATACTACGAGTAACGTAGTATCGTTATGGCAACCTATAACGAGAACTAAGGAGAGTGACGTGGGTGAAAGCAAGCAGGACTGGCATCAGGCCGATATTATAGCCGCCTTACGCAAGAGAGGGACTTCATTAGCCGCCGTATCACGTGAAGCGGGGTTGTGTTCGACCACTTTGGGCAATGCCTTAATCCGGCCCTGGCCCAAGGGCGAATGGCTGATTGCCGAAGCGATTGGCGTTGCACCCGATGAAATCTGGCCCAGCCGCTACTACTCCGCGCAGGGTGAATTGATTGATCGGCAAGCAAAGCGGCGAAAATAACCCAATAAAAAGCCCGCTCATTATTGGCGGGCTTTTTCAAATCACATCAGCTTATTCGTGGCTGTCCGGGAACTCACGGATAAAGCGCTCAACGTCATCCACCATCGCATCGTTACCGCAGAAGAACGGGCAACGCTGGTGCAGGGTTTCAGGCTGGATGTCGAGGATACGGTTGGCACCATCGCTGGCTTTACCACCGGCTTGTTCCGCCAGGAATGCCATCGGGTTGCACTCATACAGCAGACGCAGCTTACCTTTCGGGTGGCTGGCGGTGCTTGGATAGAGGTAAATACCGCCTTTCAGCAGGTTACGGTGGAAGTCTGCCACCAGTGAACCGATGTAGCGCGAGGTGTATGGGCGCTTGGTGGCGATATCCTCTTCCTGACAGAACTTCAGGTATTTCTTCACGCCCTGCGGGAAGCGAATGTAGTTACCTTCGTTGATGGAGTAGGTGTAGCCTTTCTCCGGGAAGGTCATGCGCTCATGGCTCAGACAGAACACGCCCAGGGACGGATCGTACGTAAACGCATGCACGCCCACGCCGGTGGTATAAACCATCATGGTGGAAGAACCGTAAACCACGTAACCGGCCGCAACCTGCTTGTTGCCCGGCTGCATAAAGTCAGCTTCGGTGATCGGCGTACCCGGCTCACTGATGCGGTGGTAGATGGAGAAGATGGTGCCGACGGAAACGTTCACGTCGATGTTGGAAGAGCCGTCCAGCGGATCCATCAACACCACGTATTTACCGTCTTCTGAGCCTTCAAAGATGACAAACTCATCTTCTTCTTCGGAAGCGATACCGGCAACCACACCACGCGCTTTCAGGGCAGCTTTCAGTTTTTCATTCGCGAAGAGGTCCAGCTTCATCTGCTGTTCGCCCTGCACGTTTTCCACGCCGCTGGCACCGAGGATATCCACCAGACCCGCTTTGTTGATGTCGCGGTGGATAATCTTGGCTCCGAGCTTAATGGAGGAAATCAGCGCCGTCAGTTCACCTGTGGCGTGTGGAAAGTCGTGTTGCTTCTCGACGATGAATTCGCCTAACGTTTTCATAACACATTCCCTGAATCTACGATGGAGTGGCAGCAGCTTTAACACGCTACCAACGTATGAGCGCAGTTTAGCCGATTGAACTTTAAAAACCATAGTCCTAATCCGTTTCTTCCCACTCTGCTCGGGGTTACACTGTGCGCCGAACTTTTGAGTAATGGATCTCTTTATGCGTATTCACATCCTTGGGATTTGTGGCACTTTCATGGGCGGACTGGCAATGCTGGCCCGTTCGCTAGGGCATGAAGTGACCGGCTCTGACGCCAATGTCTACCCGCCGATGAGCACCTTGCTGGAACAGCAAGGCATTGAATTGACAGAAGGTTATGATGCCAGTCAGCTCGATCCGCAGCCGGATCTGGTGATCATTGGCAACGCCATGACGCGCGGCAATCCGTGTGTGGAAGCGGTACTGGAACGTAACATTCCTTACCTCTCTGGCCCGCAGTGGCTGCATGATTTCGTGCTGCGTGACCGCTGGGTCCTGGCCGTGGCCGGAACCCATGGCAAAACTACTACCGCAGGCATGGCAGCGTGGATTCTGGAGGCCTGTGGCCTTGAACCGGGCTTTATCATCGGTGGGGTGCCAGGAAACTTCGAGGTTTCGGCAAAATTAGGAAAAAGTCCATTCTTCGTGATTGAGGCGGATGAATACGACAGCGCGTTCTTCGACAAGCGTTCCAAATTTGTCCATTACTGCCCGCGCACGCTGATCCTTAACAATCTCGAATTCGATCACGCCGATATCTTTGATGACTTGCGCGCGATTCAGAAGCAGTTCCACCATCTGATTCGCATCGTGCCGGGCCAGGGCAAAATCCTGCTGCCGGAGCACGATAACAATCTTAAGCAAGTGATGGCGATGGGCTGCTGGAGCGAGCAGGAAACCGTCGGCGACAACGGCCACTGGCAGGCGAAAAAACTGACGCCGGACTCTTCGCACTGGGAGATCTGGCTGGACGGCGAGAAAGTCGGTGAAGTGAACTGGGCGCTGGTCGGCGAGCACAACATGCACAATGGCCTGATGGCGATTGCGGCCGCGCGTCACGTCGGGGTGAAACCGGTGGATGCCGGTGAAGCGTTGAGCAGCTTTATCAATGCGCGCCGTCGTCTTGAGCTGCGTGGTGAAGTGAATGCCATCAAAGTGTATGACGATTTTGCCCATCACCCCACCGCGATTCTGGCCACGCTGGCGGCGCTGCGCAGCAAAGTCGGTGGTACCGCGCGTATTCTGGCGGTACTGGAGCCGCGATCCAACACCATGAAGATGGGCGTGAGCAAAAACGAGCTGGCCCCCTCTCTGGGTCGCGCCGATAACGTGTTCCTGTTCCAGCCGCACCACATTCCATGGCAGGTGTCTGATGTCGCGGAAGCCTGCATCCAGCCGGCGAAGTGGAGCGCGGATATCGATACGCTGGTGGAAATGGTGGCAAAAGAAGCCCAGCCAGGTGATTCCATTCTGGTGATGAGTAACGGCGGGTTTGGTGGCATTCACCAGAAACTGCTGGAGAGATTGGGACGTTGATGGCGTGGCGACCCTTTAATCGGGGTTGCCACTGGGTTTGATGACGCTCTGTTAACCGCCCAAACTAAAAAGGGTCGCCCACTGGCGACCCTTTTTATGCACGCGGCAAACTTACGCCTCTGCCAGCTCGCGCAGATACTGGAAGATCTGACGGGTGGCTTTCGGTGGTTTGTTAGCGGCTTTCTCTTTCTGCGCATTACGGATCATGGTGCGCAGCTGCTGGCGATCGGCCTGCGGATAGAGGTTAATCACTTCTGCGATCGCATCATCACCTTTCTCGATCATGCGATCGCGCAGTTGCTCGAGTTTATGGAACAGCGCAACCTGCTGGTTATGGCGGTTCTTCAGCTTATCCAGTGCCTGACGAATCGGATCTTCATCGCGCGCGCGCAACATCTTACCGATCAGCTGCAACTGGCGGCGACGGCCTTCCTTTTTTATACGCTGTGCCAGCTCAATGGCGGCACGCAGATCATCGTCGAGTGGAATTTTGTCGAGGGAGTTTTTCCCCAGATCAACTAACTCGGCGCCCAGGCGTTTCAGCTCTTCGGCGTCGCGTTTAATTTCGCTTTTGCTGACCCAGATAATCTCTTCGTCTTCATCTTCTTCGTTTTGATTATCTGGCACATCGTCGAGCCAGTCATCGGGCTGCTTGGTCATCTCTTGGCTCCCTAAAAAAAAGAGGCTAATCCTACCAGTTTATCGGGCGACTGCGAAATTGTTCTCTGAGTCTGATAGACTCAATGAATTCATACTTAAGATTAGACGGCAGGTCGATGAACGTATCTACTCAGGTTGCAGAACAACGTAAAGTGTTAGAACAGGCTGTCGCGCAGGCGCTGGAACTGGCGAAAGCCAGCACTGATGGAGCAGAAGTCGCGGTGACCAAAACCACCGGCATCGGCGTCAGTACCCGCTATGGAGAAGTGGAAAACGTCGAATTTAACAGCGATGGTGCCCTTGGCATCACCGTCTATCATCAGAATCGCAAAGGCAGTGCCTCTTCAACCGACCTCAGCCCGGATGCCATCAAACGTACCGTGCAGGCGGCGATCGACATTGCGCGTTACACCTCGGTTGATCCTTTTGGCGCCCCGGCCGATCCCGATCTGCTGGCGTTTGAAGCGCCGGATCTCGATCTTTACCATCCGTGGGAGATCGACGCCGATCGCGCTATCGAATGGGCTGCACAGGCCGAACAGGCATCGCTGCAGGCTGACAAGCGCATTACCAATACCGAAGGCGGCAGCTTCAACAGCCACGTCGGCATCAAAGTGTTCGGTAACAGCCACGGCATGTTGCAGAGCTACTGCTCCAGCCGCCATTCGCTCTCCAGCTGTGTGATTGCCGAGCAGGATGGCAACATGGAGCGCGATTACGCCTACACCATCGGCCGTTCCATTGACGATCTGCAAACTGCGGATTGGGTGGGACAAGAGTGCGCACGTCGCGTGTTGTCACGCCTGGCGCCGCGCAAGCTGCCAACCATGAAAGCGCCGGTGATCTTCGCGCCGGAAGTGGCGACGGGTCTGTTTGGCCATCTGGTCGGCATGATCAGCGGCGGTAGCGTCTATCGCAAAGCGACCTTCCTGCTGGATTCACTCGGCAAACAGATTTTGCCTGAGTGGCTGACGATTGAAGAGAAGCCGCACCTGCTGAAAGGGCTGGCGTCTACGCCATTCGACAGCGAAGGCGTGCGTACCCAGGCGCGTGACATCATCAAAGATGGCGTGCTGCAAAACTGGCTGCTGACCAGCTATTCGGCACGCAAGCTTGGCTTGCAGAGCACCGGTCATGCGGGCGGCATTCACAACTGGCGCATTGCAGGGCAGGGACATAGCTTTGAAGATATGCTGAAGCAGATGGGCCGTGGCCTGGTGGTCACCGAAATGATGGGCTCCAGCGTGAGTGCCATGACCGGTGACTATTCGCGCGGTGCCTCAGGCTTCTGGGTTGAGAACGGTGAAATCCAATATCCTGTGAGCGAGATCACAATTGCGGGCAACCTCAAGGATATGTGGCTCAATATGGTAACGCTCGGTAACGACATTGAAACGCGCAGCAATATACAATGCGGTTCGGTGCTGCTGCCGGAGATGAAAATCGCCGGACAATAAAGACATCGCTTCATGAAAGCAGCCCACGTGGCTGCTTTTTTTTTGCCAATAATAATACCCTCAATCATTCGCGTTAAAGGAAGGTGGCAAGTCAATGAATTCTCAGGAGCTTACATGAGTAACTGAGTTCAGTGAGCGCAGCCAATGCACCTGGAACGTGAAGGATGACGGGTAAATAAGGATATTTTTATGCGTAAGCATGTGATTGCAATGTTGTCTCTCTCGCTGTTGTTCTCCTCGGCTAGCGTATTCGCCGCTGACCTGAAGAATGATATGGATACCCTGAAAGATGGCCTGAGCGTGGTGAAAAAAACCTCCGATGCTCAGGAAATGCAAACCGCGCTCGGCAAGATGCGCCAGGCGGCGGAGGATGCTAAAAAATCCACGCCGGAAAAACTGGAAGGTCAGGCTGCCGATAGCGCCCAGATTAAGGATTATCACGCTGGTCTCGATTCTCTGATTGCGCAGATTGATGTCGTCGATCAGTTGGCCAAAGCCAACAAGCTCGATGAAGCCAAAACTGAAGCGAAAAAGTTGGAAAATATTCGTAACGCCAACCATAAGAAATTCCGCTGATAACCCGGCCAGCCCTGTGGCTGGCCTTATCTCCTCTCGCATTCCCTCCGTTTAAACGCATCGATTTCCGGCATAACCCGCATTTTTGTGACCTGTTTCGCACACTTCATGCGTAGTGCGATCTGGCGCACACACGCCCGTGGGATTTCCACTTTGAGGTGGAAAAGATGCGTCTCCACAGCCTGAAGCGGAAAGCGTAATTTCTTTCTAACGCGAATTATCCGCAGTAAACAGGAGTAGCAAGGTGAGGAGTGAAGCTGTCCCGCTGAAACCGAGTACGCCAGAAGCCATTCAGGCGTTGGCGGATAACACGTTGAAGCAGATTGCGGCGATCTACGCCGCGCACCACATCGAAGCCAATGCCGTGCAGCAGCAAATGCTGGCCTCGCATGTACGGGCGATGGCAGCGCGTTCCCTCACGGGAGAAGCCTTGCCGGAAGTGGAAGCCGAACTGTTTGAAGATATCTCGCCAGAAACCATGGCGCTGGCACAGCAGGTGGTCGATCTGTTTGGCAATCTGCCCAAAGAAGAAGCCTGGTTGTTATCGGTGCATATCGAAGTGGCGAAATCGAACGAAGCATAAATCGAGAGGAATTGAACATGGTAACAGTCGTGATTGGTGATCGTCTGGGTAAAGGTCAGAAAGTCGCAGCCGGTATTGAGAAAGCAGGCGGTCGTGCCGTGGTGGTGCCGGGCGTCGCAGCGGATATGAAGCTGGGCGATGTGATGAAAGCGGAAAACGCCGATTTCGGTATCTCCTTCTGCGGCAGCGGCGGCGCGGGTGCCATCACTGCACAGAACAAATATGGCTACAAAGCCAAACACGGTATGCGTTCGGTTGATGAAGGCGTCACCGCCATTAACGAAGGCGCCACCGTGCTGGGCTTTGGCTTTATGGATAAAGAAGAGCTGGGTGAACGTCTGGTGCAGGCCTGGAATAAAAAACACGGCAGCTAAGCATGAAACAGCAATACGAGACGCAGGTCACGGTGCAGGGCAAAGGCGACAGCAAAGCGAAAGCCTTTTCCGATGCACTGAGCAAGGTGCAGCAGCAAGTGCTGCGCACCAGCCAAAAGATTCTGTTGCGCATTGAACCCATAGATGTGCGGGTGCTGCGCGCGCAGGAGAGCGTACGCACAGAGAAGTTCTTGTTCTTCTTTCTGGCGCGCGAACGACGGAATTACAGCGTCGAGCTGGAGATTACCGTCAGCGTCACCGTGATCGACACCGATAAGGTGGATTTCATCGCGACGAAATAAAAACGACAACAAAGGGTACAACAACATGTTTTTAATCATTTTGTTAAAGTCGTTGATCATTGGTGGATTGGTTGGCGTTGGGGTAGGTGCGGGCGCAGCGCGCATGTTCCACGCACCGACCACCCAGGGTATGGGCGCGTTTCGTACCTTGGGTGAACTCAATTCCTGTGAAGGCGATCCTGCATCGCACTTCTCCTTTGGTCTTGGCTTCTTCTTTAACGCCTGGGCATCGTCTGTGGCGGCAGGCTCCTTCACACAGGACGTTGACCACCGCATTCTGCCCAACTGGGGCGCGGCTGCGTTGATGGTGAAAAATCGTAACGTCGCGGAAACCCTGCACAACCCGAAACGCATGGCGATTGCCTGCGGCATCATCGGCATGATCGTGGTGGCGTTCCTCAACAGTACGGCTTCTGCGGTGCCTGCAGCGTTGCAGGTTACGGCGGTTAAAGTACTGGTGCCGGCGGCCAACCTGCTGGTGAACACCGTAATGCCAGTGATCTTCTGGCTGGCAGCAATTGATGCCGGCAAGAAATCGGGCTTTTGGGCAACCATCTTCGGTGGTCTGGCACAGTTGATCATGGGCAATGCCGTGCCGGGTCTGGTGCTGGGTATCCTGATTGGTAAAGGCGTGGAAGAGAGCGGCTGGAACAAAGTCACCAAAGTGATGATGTTCGCGATTGTGCTGCTGTTCGCTCTGAGCGGCTTCTTCCGTGGTTTCGACATGAAACTGCTGCAATCCTTCCAACTTGGCATTCCTGGCTGGCTGGACATGATTCACAACAGCCTGAGCGGAAAATAAGGAGCCTTGAGCATGAACGAGACCGAAAACAAAGGGTTCTGGTACGCCGACTGGTCTTTCCCGATCTTTGTTGGCCTGCTGTCCGCCGGGGTGTTTGCCGGTACGCACATGTACTACCTGTACGGCATCGGTGCATTTAACGAAGTGGCGTTTGTTTCGATGCTGCGTTCCGGCATGGAAACCGGCGTGTATGGTGCGGTGGCGGCGTTTGGTGCCAGCTTCCTGTTTGCCCGCATCATCGAGGGTTCGCTGGTCGGGATTCTGGATATTGGCGGTGCGATTCAAACCGGTGTCGGGCTGGGCGTTCCGGCTTTGCTGCTCGGTGCAGGCATCGTGTTCCCGGTGGCGAACTTTGCCGCATCACTGGCCACGGGCCTGGTGGTGGGTTTAGCGATTGGTTATCTGATTATCCTGGCGCGTAAGTTCACTATCAATCAGAGCGATTCCACCTACGGTGCGGACGTGATGATGGGCGCAGGTAATGCTTCCGGCCGCTTCCTTGGGCCGTTGATTATCCTGTCTGCGATGGCGGCATCGATTCCGATTGGCATCGGTTCGCTGGTGGGTGCGTTGTTGTTTTATCTGTGGAACAAACCGATCACCGGTGGCGCGATTCTCGGCGCGATGGCATTAGGCGCGATGTTCCCGGTTTCGCTGTAAAGCTGTCACCGATTTAACGGTCGCCCTTCACGGCGACCCTACGATTGAACAGTGCATTCTGTGTGGAGGCGCATTGATGACCCCACACAGATGTGATGCAAATTCCGTAGGGTGCGTATTGATGCGCACCGGGCTGAATGCAGGTTGTTAAGGAGTAAATATGTTTGATCTGATTCTGCGCCGCGCGCGTTTGTGCGACGAACAGCTGGTGGATATCGCCATCCAGCACGGCAAGATTGCTGCGGTCGGCGACGTCAGCGGTTCAGCTCAGCAGGAGCGCGATTTAGCAGGGCGCTACTACGTCAGTGCGGGCTGGATCGACAGCCACGTGCACTGCTATCCCAAATCCCCGATTTATCACGATGAAGCCGATGCGATTGGCGTGGCGCAAGGCGTCACGACGGTGGTCGATGCAGGCAGCACCGGCGCGGATCATATCGACGATTTCTATCAACTCACCCGTTCCGCCACCACTGAAGTGCGCGCGCTGATCAACATCTCACGCACCGGCATCATCACCCAGAACGAACTGGCGGATATGGCGCAAATCGACGGTGATGCAGTGGTGCAGGCGGTAAAACGTCGCCCGGACTTTATCGTGGGATTAAAAGCGCGCATGAGCAGCAGCGTGGTGGGTGAAAATGGCATTCAGCCGCTGATTCGCGCCAAAGCCATTCAGCAGGCGGCGGGAAATCTGCCGCTGATGGTGCACATCGGCAACAACCCGCCGGTGCTGGAAGAGATCGCCGATTTGCTCACCTCCGGTGACATCATCACTCACTGCTTTAACGGCAAACCCAACCGCATTCTGTCGCCGCAGGGCGAACTGAAAGCCGCGGTGAAAAATGCCATCGCGCGCGGCGTGAAGCTGGATATCGGCCACGGCAGCGCCAGCTTCAGCTTCGAAGTGGCCCGTCAGGCCATCGCGCAGGGCATTCTGCCCGACACTATTAGCTCGGACATTTACTGTCGCAACCGCATCAACGGCCCGGTACATAGCCTGGCGCATGTGATGTCGAAATTCTTCAGCATTGGCATGACGCTGCCGCAGGTTATCGACTGCGTCACCGGTAATGCCGCGGCTGGCCTGCGCTTAGCGGGCAAAGGGCGCTTAACCGAAGGTTATGACGCCGACCTGACCATTTTTACCGTCAAAGAGGAAGCCCGCCCGTTCGTTGATGCTGAAGGCGAACGGGTTTTGGGTGAGCAACATTTGCTGCCGCTGGCCGTGGTTATCGCGGGTAAGTGGCATCTGACTGATGAAGGGAAAGCTAATCATGTCTTCGATTTATGAAAAATATGACCTGAAACAGGTCATCAATGCCTCCGGTCGTATGACCATTCTTGGTGTTTCAACGCCTTCTGCCGATGTGGTCGCGACCGTCAGCTACGGTTTGAATCACTATTTCGAGATCAAAGATCTGGTCAATAAAACTGGCGCGTATATCGCTAAACTGCTGGATGTCGAGAGCGCGGTGGTGGTCTCCTGCGCCTCTGCGGGCATCGCACAGAGCGTGGCGGCGGTGATCGTTAAAGATAACGACTGGCTGCTGGACAACCTGCATGCCGCGCCGCTGACCGTGCCGCACGATATCGTGGTGCCGAAAGGCCATAACGTGAACTTCGGTGCGCCGGTGGGTGCGATGGTGGCGCTGGGCGGCGGACGTCTGGTGGAAGCCGGCTACAGCAACGAATGTTCGCCAGAACAGCTGGCTGCGGCCATCACGCCAACCACGGCGGCGCTGCTTTACATCAAATCACACCACTGCGTGCAGAAGAGCCACCTTAGTGTGGAGCAGGCGGCGGTAGTCGCGCGTAAACACGGTATCCCGTTAATCGTGGATGCGGCGGCAGAAGAAGATCTGCAGTGCTACTACCAGATGGGCGCGGATCTGGTGATCTACAGCGGTGCCAAGGCGATCGAAGGGCCGACCAGCGGTCTGGTGATTGGCCGCACCCAGTACGTTGAGTGGGTCAAACGTCAGAGCAACGGCATTGGCCGCGCGATGAAAGTCGGTAAAGAGGGGATTCTCGGTCTGACGCAGGCGATTGAAAACTATCTGGTGCAGCCGAAAACCACCGGCGCTGAGATGGTCGCCAACATGACGCCGTTTATCGATAACCTCAACACAATCAATGGCGTGTCTGCACGCGTGGTATGGGATGCGGCGGGTCGCGATATCGCCCGTGCTGAGATCAAGTTCGATGAAGCCGTCACTCAATGGCCAACCGGTGAGCTGGTGCAGGCGCTGAAAACCGGCGACATCGCCATCTACTTCCGTGGCTACAAAGCCAACGAAGGCATTATCGAAGCGGATGTGCGCAGCGTCAGCACCGATCAGCTGCATATTATCTTTAGCCGTATCCAGGCGTTACTCAGTGGAGGAAAACGCGCATGAGTCTGAACCCGAATTTCTATCAGGGCCGTCTGTGCCTCAACGTGCTGGCTGGTTCTAAGCAGAACGCCAAAGAGATCTGGCAGGCCGCAGAAGGCCACGTGCTGGTGGGCGTCTTATCAAAAAACTACGCCACCAATGAAGAAGCGATTGCCGATATGCGCGAGTACGCGGCGCTGATCGACAACGCGCTGTCCGTCGGACTGGGCGCGGGCGATCCGAATCAGTCGGCGATGGTGAGTGAGATCTCAGCGGTACTGCAACCGCAGCATGTTAACCAGGTATTTACCGGTGTCGCCACCAGCCGTGCCTTACTTGGTCAGAATCACACCGTGGTTAACGGCCTGATTTCACCAACCGGCACGCCGGGCCTGGTGAAAATCTCCACCGGACCGCGCAGCTCGCAGGTAGAAGATGCGATTGTGCCGATCGACAGCGCCATCGCCATGCTGCAGGACATGGGCGGCAGTTCGGTGAAATACTTCCCGATGGGCGGTTTAAAAGCGGTGAATGAGTACCGTGCCGTTGCCGAAGCTTGTGCGCGTCACGACTTCTGGCTGGAGCCTACCGGCGGCATCGATCTTAATAATTTCGAAGCCATTGTGCAGATTGCGCTCGATGCGGGCGTCAGCAAAGTGATTCCACACGTCTATAGTTCGATCATCGACAGTGCCACTGGCGACACGCGCATTGACGATGTGCGTCAGCTTCTGGCAACGTGCAAGAAACTGCTGTAACAAACGAGTCACAGGTGAAGCTCCGTGAGATTTCCCAATCAGCGTCTGGCCCAACTTTTCGCTGCGCTGCAAAACGAAACGCTGCCACAGGATGAACTGGCGCGCCGCTTTTCAGTTTCAACGCGCACGGTGCGCACCGATATCACCGCGCTGAATGCGCTTCTGGAGCAACACGGCGCACAGTTCGTACTGGCGCGCGGCGCGGGATATCAGCTGAAGATCGACGATGTGGCGCTTTTTGACCGTCTGCAGGAAGAGAGCGCCGCGCCGCTGCGCGTGCCGCGCACTTCTCAGGATCGCGTGCGCTATTTGCTCACGCGTTTTCTCACCGCCGCCTATTCGCTCAAGCTGGAAGACCTGTCGGAAGAGTGGTTTGTCAGCCGTGCCACCCTGCAAAGTGATATGGCGGAGGTGCGGGAATGGCTTGGCCGCTATCATCTGAATATCGAAACCAAGCCGCATTACGGCATGAAGTTGTTCGGCAGCGAAGCGGCGATCCGCACCTGCCTGACGGATTTGCTGTGGCAAATTGATCAGGAGATGCCCGACAGCCCGCTGTTGACGGTGGAAGCGCTGCACAGCGGCATCCTGGCACAGCTGGAACCGCTGTTGCAGCACTGCTTTAATCAGTATGCGATTCGCCTGAGCGATGAGGGCGAGCGCTATCTGCAAATTTACTGTGCGGTGGCGGTGCGACGCATCAGCGAAGGTTTCCCGCTCAACGATCCCGGCGCAGAAGATGTCGGTGATGAGGTGCGCGAAGCCGCGCATCATCTGGTGAATCTGATGCAGCCGCTGGTCGGCAAACCGATCTCGCAGGCGGAAGAGAACTGGCTGCGCGTCAATATCGCCGCCCGGCAGATTCAGGCGCTGTCGCCCAGCACCATTAATGCTGATGACGCCGATGCGTTAGTCGATTACCTGCTGAACTACATCAACACCCATTACAACTACCGCTTGCAGCAGGATGAGCAACTGCGGGCCGACCTGCTCACCCATATCAAAACCATGATTACCCGGGTGCGCTACCAGATTCACATCCCCAACCCGCTGCTGAGTAACATCAAACAGCACTATCCGATGGCGTATGATGTCACGCTGGCGGCGGTCACCAGCTGGGGAAAGTACACGCCGTACAGCATCAGCGAGAACGAAATTGGTTTTCTGGTGCTGCACATCGGTGTCGGGCTGGAGCGGCATTACGATGTCGGCTATCAACGCCATCCACAGGTGCTGCTGGTGTGCGACAGCGGCAACTCCACGCTACGCATGATCGAAGCGCTGCTGCTGCGCAAATATCCGCAGCTGGTGGTCACGGCGCGTTTGTCGCAGCGTGATTATGAGATGCGCGAACACATCGAAGAAGATTTCGTGATTTCTACCGTGCGTTTAAGCGAAAAGAATAAGCCGATTGCGGTGATGTCACCGTTCCCGACCGAGTTCCAGCTGGAGCAATTGGGCAAGCTGGTGCTGGTGGATCGCACGCGCCCATACATGCTGGAAAAGTACTTCGATGCGCAGCACTTTATGGTGCTGGATAAGCCTATGACGCAATCAGCGCTGTTCCGCGTGTTGTGCGATCAGCTGGAGTCAGAAGGCTATGTGGATGCGGAGTTTTATCCCTCGGTGGAAGAGCGTGAAGCCATCGTCAGCACCATGCTCGGCGAAGGCATTGCACTGCCGCACTCACTGGGATTGCTGGCGAAGAAAACCGTGGTGTATACCGTGCTGGCACCGCATGGCGTGAGCTGGGGGGATGAAACTGCGTCGGTGATTTTCCTGCTGGCGATCAGCAAAAGCGAATACGAAGAGGCGATGGCGATTTACGATCTGTTCGTCACCTTCCTGCGGGAGAGGGCGATGACCCGATTGCGCGATTGCGCGGATTTCGTCAGCTTTAAAGCGGTGGCGATCGATTGTCTGAGCCGGATGTGATCGTCAATCAGGGCGGCTTGAATATCGCCAAAACAATGTCCGGCATGAATTCCGCATTAAAATGTTTGGGATGAATGCCGCCATTACGATGTTCGGCGTTGGGGGGGCATTTATCCCGTCCTGGTCTTAATCAACCGCGCTGCTTAGCCAGCAACCGCGGGATTTCACGCAGGCACCACGCCTTGGCTTCACCCATGCTATCGCGGCGCCACGCCATAATGATATCCACTTCACGGGTGTATTCGGCACTCACCACACGCAGACGGCCTTCGGCGATATCCTGTTCCACCATCGGATAAGGCATGGTAGCGACACCCAATCCTGCCAGCAGCGCTCGGCGTTTATCGTCCATGCTACTCACCGTCAGGCGTTGCTGTTTATCCAGCAGCTGCACCGTTAACACCGGGCGTTCGCGCGCGGTATCCGCCACCGCGATGCCGCGATATTTCACGCGCGTCACTTCAGACAGCGGCTCGGCTTCCTGATGAATCGGGTGATCCGGACTGGCCACGTAGACGCTCATAATGCTGTAGAGCTTACGGGTGTTGATCTCGGTTGATGCACGGAAATGCATATCAGGCGCTATCACGATGTCCGCGCGGCCCTGTTCAAGACGCTCCCAGGCACCGGCCAGCACTTCCGTCACCAGTGAAATCTGCGTGTTGGCTTTCTCCGCCAGTTTTTCAACGACAGGGAACAGCAGATTGGTGGGGATCAGTGCTTCGGCCACGATGGTGAGATGGGTTTCCCAACCGCGAGCCAGCGCTTCGGCATCGGTGGTGAGTTTATCGGCCGCTTCCAGCAGCACGCGCCCACGCTCCAGTAGCATACGCCCGACATTGGTGAACTTGGTGCGATGGCCGGATCGATCAAATAGAACCACGTCCAGCTCTTCTTCCAGTTTCTGCATGGTGTAGCTCAATGCAGAGGGAACGCGGCCCAGTTCATCGGCTGCCGCAGCAAAGCTACCACGACGGTCGATAGCATCCATCACACGTAAAGCTTCGAGGGTTAACGCGCGGTCTTTTGCCATGCCGGTTCTCTGTCAGTAAATTTGAATATGCCAGGCAGATTAACTGGCTAACAATCCGGCGTCCAGCCTTTTACCATTAACGTATAAAGCCTGTGGTCGAATCTCACCGCAGTGCGTCGGAGGTAAATCATGATGACAACCCGCTGCGCGTCAGCATGTGGCCAGGCCGATTTCGGTTGGTTGCAGGCGCGATACAGCTTCTCTTTTGGCCACTATTTTGACCCGAAATTAATGGGCTACGCTTCATTGCGTGTGCTTAATCAGGAAGTGCTGGCACCCGGTGCGGCGTTCCAGCCACGTACCTATCCGCAGGTGGATGTGCTGAACCTGGTGTTGCAAGGCGAAGCAGAGTACCGCGATAGCGAAGGCAACCACCTGATCGCGCGGGAAGGCGAAGCCATGCTGTTGTCGGCGCGGCAGGGCGTGAACTACAGTGAAATCAATATCAGCAAAGATCACCCGCTAACACGCATGCAACTGTGGCTGGCGGCCTGCCCGGAACGTGAAAATCCGCTGCTGCAGAAAATCGCTGTGCCACAGCAAACTCGTTTCTTGCTGGCCTCGCCAGACGGTGTGGATGGCAGTCTGCAACTGCGTCAGCAGGTGTGGGTGCATCAGGTCGTCCTCGCTCCCGGTGAACAGCATACGGTGAAGCTGAATGGTCCTCGCGCCTATCTGCAATCGATCCACGGTTCGTTGGATTTACAGGCAAGCAGCGCCAATCAGGAGTTACTGAGCTGTGGTGACGGCGCGTTTTTGAGTGAAGAACAGCAGATTACGTTGCAGGCGAAAACGCCGCTACGTGCCCTCGTCATCGATTTACCGGCATAAAAAAGGCAGCCCGCTGAGGCTGCCCTTGTCTGTGGTCGGGGCGCAGCTGACTGCGCCCGTCAGATGCAGATTACTTCAGGATGGTGAACGCGGTCGTTACGTGTTTCACACCGCTCACACGACTGGCCACATCGGCCGCCGCAGTGGCTTCCTGTTGTGTCACCAGACCCAGCAGGAACACTTCACCGTTTTCCGTGGTCACTTTCACGTTCGAGGATTTCACCTGATCGCTACCCAGCAGCTGCGAGCGGATTTTGGTGGTGATCCAGGTATCGGATGATGAGGTTCCGAGGCTCACTTTCTGGCCAGTGCGGATTTCGTTATACACCTCGGTGGCACCATCCACGCCCATGGCAATCTGCTTGGCGCGGCTCGCCAAATCCGCCGATGGTGATTGGCCGGTCAGCAGTACTTTGCCCTGATAAGCGGTGACCACGACGCGTGCCTGGTTTTTGATTTGTTCATCTTTAGCCAGTGCGTTACTGACACGCAGTTCCAGTGTACCATCATCCACTTGCGTACCGACGGTGCGCGGGTCCGTTGCGGTTTTGGTCGCCACAGCGGCGCCGCCTGCCACAACGGCAACACAGCCTTGCAGCATCATGGCAGTTAAAAGAATGGCGACAGCGTTCAATGCTTTCATTTGAGCTCCTTCAGTCATTCCTGGTGTGGGAACAAAGTGTTATCAATCAAATCACACAGGCAGTTCAGCGTCAGCATATGCATCTCCTGAATGCGTGCACTGCGATGTGACGGAATGCGAATTTCCACATCGTGCGGACCCAACAGGCCCGCCAGCTCACCGCCATCATGGCCGGTCAACGCGACGATAGTCATATCGCGAGTCACCGCAGCTTCAACCGCTTTAACAATATCGCGGGTGTTGCCACGGGTTGAAATAGCCAGCAGCACATCACCGGCCTGACCAAGCGCGCGAACCTGCTTGGCATAAACTTCATCGTGGAGACGATCGTTGCCGATCGCCGTCAGCATGACATTGTCGGCGCTCAGTGCCAGCGCAGGCAGGCTGGGGCGCTCGGTCTCAAAACGGTTAATCATACTGGCGGCAAAATGCTGAGCATTGGCCGATGAAGCACCGTTACCACAACTCAGGATTTTGTTACCGTTCAGCAGCGACTGCACCAGCGTCATAGCGGCGCGAGAAATCGCATCCGGCAGTGCCTCCGCAGCGGCGATTTGAGTCTGAATACTTTCGGTAAAACACGCTTTAATTCTGTCCTGCACAAGACCACCTGGTTCTATCCATCGGCATTAAAGGCATCGGGCAGCCATTCCAGCTCACGCCCGGTAATGGCAATGATGTCAAAACGGCAATTCACCGTATCAAAACTGCCGCCGCGTGCCAGCAACCACCATGCAGCGGTACGCAGCAGCTTTTGTTGTTTCTGGCGCGTCACGCTGGCGGCGGCACCGCCGTAGCGCGCATCGCGTCGATAGCGCACTTCGACAAACACCCAGCAAGCGGCGTCTCGCATAATGAGGTCAATTTCCCCACTGCGGCAACGCACGTTGCTGGCAACCCATCGCAGCCCGGCGCGCTCCAGATAGCCACGCGCCTGCTGCTCCTGCTCAGCGCCAATGCGCTGGCGGTTTACTGCACCGGAACGATTTGTCCCTGACGATACTGGTTCCATGCCAACTTCCTGTTGATCACGCAATCCGTGTCGGCGCTCAGCTTGCCGGTGTTGCCGTCAATGGCAAAGCCAGGCACCTGACGCATCTGGTTAAAGTGATTCGCCAGCGTCCAGGCATCAATGCCCAACGCGTAGAGGCGAACCAGCGAATAATCATTGTTAAACGACTTCGCCGCCTGCTGCATCAGACCCGGATTGTTACCGGAGAGCAGCGGAATATCACTGAACTGCAGGCCATCCATTTCCAGACGGAAGTCTGGACCGGCACCCGCCTGCGCACTGCGGGAGCTGGCATACAGTGCGATGTTGTTGCGGCTGCTGGTGCGCATCGCAATCATCGGCTTGATCAGTTGCAGCTCGTCCTGGCTGGCCACGATGTACACTGCATCCACACTGCCGCCGCTGGCATCGGCCGTTGGCGCTGGCGGGGTGGTTTGCGGCGCTGGAATGGTCAGGCCCGCAACAGCCACGGCGGCAGACTGCGGCTGTTCAACCGTCAGCGGCGTGCCACTCAATGCGATACCCGCTCCGCTATTAATACCTTGTTTCAGCTCAGAAACGCCACCGAAACGCTGTTGCAGTACGGTGGAGCCGCCCAATTGCTGCCACTCCTGTGCGAACGCCTTGCTGACGCGATCGCCATAGCTGCTACGCGGTACCAGCAGTAATGGCTGGCGTTTGCCTTGCTCGTAGATATGGTGCGCGGCATCGCGCGCTTCGTCTTCAGGAGAAAGCGCAAAATAACAAATATTCGGATGGTTCTGGATCTGTTCTGGCTCGTTCAGCGCCAGCACGTTGAGTGGCGTCTGGCTGTTCACCACCGATTCCACGTCGTTTTTCAACAGTGGGCCCACCACGATGGTCGCGCCATCCTGCTGAGCCTGCTGCATTACCTGGGCAATCGGCTGGCTGCTGGTGTCATAAACTTTAACCTGAGCGTTGCTGTCCGGCTGAGCCGCCGTAGTCGCCGGTTGTGCTGCGGGCTGCGGCTGTTCGGTCTGTGGCGGCATATTACCTGCCATGGCCGGGCTGACAACTGCGTTAGCGGCAGCGTTAGCATCGGCAGGCTGTTGTGCGTTCGCGTCGCCAGGCTGTTGTGCTGACGGCTGGCCATTGGCATCGGTTGCCGCGGTAGCAGCAGGGGCGGGTTGCGGCGCTGGTGCAGTTAACACGCCATTTTTGGCATCGTTAAAACCTTTCTGAATCGCATTGGCAAAAACCTGTGCCTGGCCATTCAGCGGCAGCAGTAGCGCGATGGTGCTGGTCGAGGCTTTGGTGAAGTTTTGCACCTGGCTAAGCTGAGTTGGTAATGTTTTCGCACCCGGGTTTTGCGGATAACGTGTCTGCCAGTCTTTGATCGCCGCTTTCAGCATCTGCGGATCCTGGCTGTTGGTATGCCAGGTGTTGAGCAGATCCAGCCAGCCTTGCAGGGTGTTCTCATTGGCGTTAATCACCAGGCTGTTCAGCTGATCCTGCGTCATTTGCGTCAGAGCTTGCCAGGTGGCGTCAATATTGCTCTGGTGGTCGGCGCCTTGCAGCAACGGCTCCTGAGCAATATAGGCGCGTAACAGTGCGAGTGAAGGGCGATTCTGTGCCGCAGCGATTTGCAGAGCGTAGTAGCGCACCTGCTGATCCTGAGACAGGCCATCAGTCTTCACCTGACCCAGCGTCTGCTGAGCGCCGCCGAAATCCTGCTGACCAATCTGCATCTGCGCGCGCAGTAATTGCAGCTCCTGCTGCTGCACTGCAGAGAGCTGTTGTGGCAGTTGCGAGATCTGATCGTTAGCCTGCGGATACTTTCCTTCCTTCAACAGGGCACGGATGGCAAGTAATTGCCAGTCGGTCTTGCTATCATCGCTGCTTTGCTGCACCTGCTGCAGATAATAGTCAGACCGGCCAGTAGCAGGCCCCTGAATATTGACGTTGGAGGTTTGCTGCGGTCCCTGGCCGCTACAGGCGGCTAAAATCAGTCCAGCGAGAAGAACAGGTACAAAGCGTCCTGCTTTATGACGTACGACTTTTGAAGGAAGCATACTGTATCCAGTGATGTTTTTTTCTAGATGCTCAATATTAAATCGGCAATTCGGATGAAACAATGAAACAACTCGATCGGGCAGAGATTTCTGCCAGCACGCTCTATATCGTTCCTACCCCGATCGGTAACCTGGGTGATATCACGCAGCGTGCGCTGACGGTGCTTGCGAGCGTCGATCTGGTCGCAGCGGAAGATACACGTCATACCGGGCTGTTGCTACAACATTTCGCCATCAATGCGCGACTGTTCGCACTTCACGACCACAACGAACAACAGAAAGCAGAAGTGTTGTTAGCCAAGCTGCAAGAAGGCCAGAGCATTGCGCTGGTCTCGGATGCGGGCACGCCATTAATCAACGATCCTGGCTATCATCTGGTACGTCGCTGCCGTGAAGCAGGTGTGCGCGTGGTTCCGTTGCCGGGTGCCTGCGCGGCGATTACAGCATTAAGTGCGGCGGGGTTACCGTCAGATCGTTTCTGTTACGAAGGATTTCTGCCCGCCAAGAGTAAAGGCCGCTGCGATGCGCTGCGCTCCCTTGAGAATGAACCGCGAACCCTCATTTTTTATGAATCAACTCATCGTTTAATCGATAGCCTGCAGGATATGGTGAGCGTCTGGGGCGCGGATCGCTATGTGGTGCTGGCGCGCGAAATCACCAAAACCTGGGAAACCATCCAGGGCGCACCGGTCGGCGAGCTACTGGCCTGGGTGCTGGAAGATGAAAACCGTCGCAAAGGCGAGATGGTGCTGATTGTTGAAGGGCACAAGGCCGATGACGAAGCGCTGCCTGCCGAAGCGTTGCGAACCCTGGCGTTGCTGCAGACTGAGCTGCCGCTGAAAAAAGCCGCTGCGTTAACGGCGGAAATTCATGGCGTTAAGAAGAACGCCCTGTATAAGTACGCGCTGGAGCAGCAAGAGGCGTGACAAACGCGGGCGGATCGCCTATTATCCCGCGCCGAAGCTGACCAGACAGTCGCCGCTTTGTCGTCGTCCCTTTCGGGGGAGACGGGCAGAGGGGAGGAAAGTCCGGGCTCCATAGGGCAGGGTGCCAGGTAACGCCTGGGGGGCGCAAGCCTACGACCAGTGCAACAGAGAGCAAACCGCCGATGGCCCAGTAATGGGATCAGGTAAGGGTGAAAGGGTGCGGTAAGAGCGCACCGCGCGGCTGGCAACAGTTCGTGGCACGGTAAACTCCACCCGGAGCAAGGCCAAATAGGGGTTCACAAGGTACGGCCCGTACTGAACCCGGGTAGGCTGCTTGAGCCAGTGAGCGATTGCTGGCCTAGATGAATGACTGTCCACGACAGAACCCGGCTTATCGGTCAGTTTCGACTTTTTCATGTGAAAAACCCGCCTCGGCGGGTTTTTTGCTATCTGGCGTCCAGAGGCAAGATGAATAACTGTCCACTCCACTCTTTATGAAAAGAACGCGGCTTAGCAGTCAGTTTCGACTTCTTTATGGAAAAACCCCGCCCCGGTGGGGTTTTTGCTATCTGGCGTACGGCGCAAGATGAATGACTGTCCACCCCACTCTCTATGAAAAGAACGCGGCTTATCAGTCAGTTTCGACTTTTTCATGTGAAAACCCCGCTTCGGCGGGGTTTTTGCTATCTGGCGTATAACGGCGAGAGGAAGGAGAACCCACTCTCAAAGAAAAGAACGCGGCTTAGTGGAAATTAAAATAAATCTCATCCCGCGGAGAATAAATAAAGTCACAGCGTAAAGAAATGAAAATACCGAGGAACAAAATAATCCTTATGCCAGAATAGGCGCGTGTTTCACTACCGAGGACAATTTTTCATCCACATCGACGAAAAGCAACAGCGTGGATAAGTTGTAAAATTATGGACAAAATGCTCGCCCCAATGATGGCAACCTCTATTTATCTCTCTGAACACTTCCACTGCTCGATCTGCGACCAGCACTGGCGCTTCGCGCTTTAGCGTCACACTCTCCTTATTTAAAAATATTCTTAAAATTTCACATGCGTTTATTTCGTGTGATAGTTCTCTATTTCTCTTAAGGAGAGAAAGTATGCGCTATTGGCTTTTATTAGTTTTAGCTATCCTGGCTGAAATAACCGGCACGCTCTCTATGAAATGGGCCAGCGTCAATGACGACAACGCAGGTTTTATTTTTATGCTGGTGATGATTGCGCTCTCTTATATATTCCTGTCTTTCGCCGTAAAACGTATCGCTTTAGGCGTGGCCTATGCGATGTGGGAAGGTATCGGCATTCTGTTTATCACCCTGTTCAGCGTCACGCTGTTCGGTGAACCCTTATCGCTGATGAAGGTGGCGGGCTTAATCACCCTGGTGGCGGGAATTGCGCTAATCAAATCTGGCACGCTGACACGCAAGGAGCTGCAACATGGCCACGTTTAATGCGGTGCACGTTGCCTGGCTTGCACTGGCGATTGGGTTGGAGATCGTCGCGAATATCTTTCTCAAATACTCCGATGGTTTCCGCCGTGTCATTTACGGCCTGCTCTCACTGGTCGCGGTGCTGGGGGCATTCAGCGCCTTGTCACAAGCGGTGAAAGGGATCGATCTCTCAGTGGCTTATGCACTGTGGGGTGGTTTTGGTCTGGTGGCAACGGTAGCGGCTGGTTGGGTACTGTTTGGTCAACGTCTGAATCGCATCGGCTGGTTAGGGGTGGGATTGCTGATTGCGGGGATGGTGCTGATTAAGTTTGCTTAAAAGTGGGCACATCGGCCTGACACTTAGCGGCTAACGTGCATGAAGAAATGGAGTGTCAGGCGGTTCACCTCGTATTCCACCTTTTAAAACCTGCACAACACACTCCTTAAAAAAGGAGTGTGTTGAACGCAATGATCCCCACTAACCTCAACCGCGGCCGTGTGGCTCATCCCAGTCAAACGCCGGGCCTAGCGAAATCACGCCGCTCGGGTTGATGGTCTTGTGGCTACAGTAATAGTGATGGCGAATATGCGGCAGATTCACCGTATCGGCGACGCCCGGCATCTGGTAGATATCACGCAGGAAGCCGCTCAAATTGCGGTAATCACTGATGCGGTGACGATCGCACTTGAAATGCGTGACATACACCGGGTCGAAGCGGACTAAGGTGGTCCATAAACGCAAATCCGCTTCCGTCAGGCGATCGCCGGCCAGGTAGCGATGCTGCCCGAGGATCTGCTCAAGTCGCGCCAGCGAATGGAACAGCGCGGTGACTGATTCATCATAGGCCGCCTGCGAGGTCGCGAATCCGCTCTTATACACGCCATTGTTCACCGTGTCGTAAATCCAACCGTTCAGCTCATCGATCTTATCGCGCAACACCGGCGGATAATAATCCCCGGCGCGGGCACCTTGTGCATCGAAGGCCGTGTTGAGCATACGGATGATATCAGCCGATTCATTGCTGACGATGGTGTGCTGAGTTTTATCCCACAGCACCGGAACGGTCACGCGGCCTGTATATTGCGGGTCGGCGTGCAGGTAGAGCTGATAGAGGTATTCGTTTTGATACAGAGAGTCGCCGGTTGCGTCCGGGAAATCGTCGTCGAAGGTCCAGCCGTTTTCCAGCATCAATGGATGCACCACTGAGACGGAAATCATCTCTTCCAGCCCTTTAAGCTGGCGCATCAGCAGCGTGCGGTGTGCCCACGGACAGGCAAGAGAAACATAAAGATGATAGCGATCGCGCTCGGCAGCGAAACCCGCCTTGCCGGTGGGGCCAGCACTGCCATCTGCAGTGATCCAGTTGCGCCAGACTGCTTCTGTGCGTTTGAAGCGGCCACCGGTTGACTTCGTATCGTACCAGGTGTCATGCCATACACCGTCAATCAGTTGTCCCATAAGCCCTCCATAAAGAAAAAGGGCGAGGAAAATCCCCGCCCCTGCAAATCAGTATATGTGTTCTGGCAGCGCTTGTGTGCTTAGCGTGCGGCTGCTGGTGCGAATCGAGCACGAATCAGACGGTCAATGCTGTATGCACCCGGACCTACCAGACCCAGCACCAGGAAACCACCGGCGATGGACAGGTTCTTCATGAACATCAGCTGGTTAACGCCTTCAGCAAAGTTGCTGTGGAACAGGAACGCAGTCAGCACAGTGAAGCCCGCAGTGAACAGTGCGGTGAAACGCGTCAGGAAACCGAACAGAATTGCCAGACCGCCGCCGAACTCCAGCAGAATAACCAGCGGCAATAAGAAGCCCGGGACGCCCATCGCCTGCATGTATTGTGCGGTACCGGCATAACCGGTGATTTTGCCCCAGCCCGCAGTGATGAACAGAATGGTCATTAATACGCGTGCCAGCAACAGGCCTGAGTCTTCGAATTTTTTCATCATTTACTCCAACAAGAATTAAGAAGCAGGTTGTTGGCCTGCAAGGTTTTGATCCCGCAGAATCGCAGGTCGCAATTCGTTGGGCTGATGGAGGAAGATGATAGTCGCAGGTTGCAACAGTTGTAAGCGAGTTAAACTGTCAATGTTGTTCAGGGATTTTGATAAAGAAAAACCGAATCTTTTAGATCCGGTTTCAAATGAAGACGTTAGCGAGGTTCGAGCGTGGACTTAATCATGCGCCAGGTACTCCAAAGCCCAAAACCGCGTTTTGCCCAACGCAAAATACGGTTAGGACTGCGGATTGACCAGATAGCCAGTGCGCTGCTGCCAATCGCCAGATAGCGGCGTAAGCTGAGAAACGTTAGCCAGCCGCGATCGTAGTGAGCGGTGCCATCCAGCCAGTCACGGCGTGCAGCACTAAGATCCAATCGCTGCTGCTGAACCTGATTCAACAGTTCATGAATGCGTGCTTCACGTTCACGACGGCTCATGAGCGATGCTCCTCCAGCAAGCTGCGATCGGTTTCCAGCTCCTTGCGGGTATGACGCAGCAACGTTGACTGGCGTGACTTATATAGCGTCCACACACCAAAGATCAGCGCCAGTGCAAACAATACGGCGGTAGTAATGGCAATCGCCATCAGCCGATACTGCGCATCTACCGCCCAGATGATCAGCACCATCAGGCTCATTAAACCGAAAGCGGTAAACAGCATCGTCAGTCCAACCATCATCAGCATCTGAATCAGATTGGCTTTCTCCTCCTCCAGCTCGACAATCGCCAGACGGACGCGCGTTTCCACCATCCCGACCAGGGTGGTGACGATGCGCTGACCGATGTTGAAGACCCCTTTGCCTGGGCCGTGGCTCTGACTATCGCTCATATCAACGACGTGAGATCAGGATGCCGATCAGTACACCGACAGCTGCACCGATGCCTACGCCGTGCCACGGATTATCGCGCACATACTCGTCGGCCTTTTCTGCCGCTTCACGCGTGGATTGCGCGATGCGTTCACCGGAATCGCCCAGTCTCTCACGCGAACTTTCAATCGCGCCGCGCGCTTTGCTGCGCAGTTTGTCCAGTTCGGTTTTCGATTTATCCGCCGAGCTGCTCAGTACTTCTTCCAGGGTGTCAGCAAGGTTTTTCAGTTCCGCACGCAGATGTTCAGATGTGGTGTCTTTAGACATGAAGTTCTCCATTACATCATCTATTTAAGTCCGATTAGTAGGGCTCAGCCTCAAGCTTTTTCAGCTCGTGCTGTGCCTCTTCCAGCTTACGTTCGCGCTTCTCAATCTTATCTTTGTCGCCATCCTGACGCTCTTCCTTCAACTCACGCTCACGTTCCGCAATTTTGTGTTTTTGCTCTGCAATGCGTTCGCTGTGGGCTGACTTCAGTCTCTCATCAGTACAGTTCGCACGTACTTCAGTGAGCGCGCGCTCCAGCCCGGTCACCCGGCGCTGGTTATCATGCTGTTTAGCCATGTCGATTTCGCGCTGAATGTCGTGCTCTTTTTGCTGACACAGCGACTCGGCTGCCATCAGAGATCCCGAGAGAGAGAACAGAATAGCACCCAGCAGTAATTGATGTTTCATCAGGTTTTACCTTCCATTGTTGATGACCTGCCGCAAACCGGGCAGGAGAAGCGTCCCAGCTTGTCTTAACTCGCGCTACCTTTAAGCATAGACAGCAGACGAAAAAATTCAACGAAGACGCGGGGATAGCGAGGATTGATTCACCGCCTGGCTTATCACCAGACGGCTAAAATCAGCTGTAAGTGGGGCGATTGGCGTCAGGCACTTGCTGTGATGCTTGCGGTCCGCTTGCCACCACAAAGCCCTGTGGCAGCAGGCGTCGCAGCACTTTCTGCGCGGCCAGGCTCTGCTCTTCATTCTCGAAATGAATCACCAGCGCATCACCTGCAGGTGTAATGCTTTTAATACGCACGCCTTGTGCACTGAGTTGCTGATACAGATAAAAGCCATCCGGCAGATTGGTGCCATTGTGGGCAACACGGATTTGCACCACGGTATCGTGCTGCAACATCGACGGCACAAAAATCACCGCCAGCAGCGCCAGCACAGCGCCAAGCGCCCAGGGCACGAAGCGCCTGGGGAATCCACGGAATCTGATCATGGCTGTGAATTCCCATTGCGTGAAGACTGACGTTTACGCCACAGCACCACCAGAGAGCCCACCAGACCAATCACCAGCAACACCAGCGGTAACAGCATCAAGCAGAACATCAGTTCATCTTCATAGCGGCGGAAAATCGGCGTTTTGCCCAGCGCGAAACCGAGCACCGTCAGAATCAGCACCCACAGGAAGCCGCTCATCCAGTTGAAGAACTGAAAGCGTGCATTACTCAGGCCAGAAAGCCCCGCGATGGTCGGCAGCAGGGTGCGCACAAAGGCAATGAACCGACCGATCAGCAAGGCCGAAAGACCATGGCGATGGAATAAGCTGTGCGCGCGTTGATGATATTGCGCCGGAAGGTGCGAGAGCCACTTCTGTACGGTAGGCGTATTGCCCAGCCATCGACCCTGGATGTAACTCACCCAGCAGCCCAGGCTGGCGCCGGTGGTCAGAATCAGGATGGTAAGCGGGAAACCCATGGTGCCTTTAGCAATCAAAACACCGACTAAAATCAATAGACTATCGCCGGGCAGAAACGCGGCGGGTAGCAGGCCATTCTCGAGAAACAGGATCAAGAACAGCACGCCGTAAATGGCCCAAACCAGTGTCGGGTCGGAGAGCATTTCGTAATCCTGCTGCCACAGGGCATGCAGCAATGCTTTCAAAATATCCATCAATCATTCCTGAACATCATTGTTAAACGTGCCCGTAAGGGGCTGAGGCGCAGGCTGGCTTGGTTATACATTTTTGGTATGCAGCCGTTGCGGGATTTCCGGATCCATCCAGAATTGATTGTTAAATCAGCGACTTTTTAAAGCCCTGTCGCAAAGGGTAAGAAAAGGGCGATAACTGTAACAAAAATCACGCAGGTCAGACAGTGTAAAGTGGCGCTCGCACAGGAGTTTTACCTTTTGACGCAGATGCTCAAAAGGAGCTTTACATGAGCTGACACTATTGCAGATTAACTGACTTATTCGCCTGGAAATGCAGCAGAATCAATAAGAATTGTCATTACCTTCCGGCAGGATGACGGGATTTTCCGCAAACATGTAACGGTCGACATTAAATTCAAAATCGTCGGCGGTGGCGTTAAACAGCATCTGTTTAGTATTTTCCAGGTGCTGCCACATTGCCAGCTTACTGGCGGCGGGATCTTTGCGCATAAGTGCTTTCAGAATCTGGTCGTGATCGTCACACCAGCTGGTGATGTTGCGCGCATCAATATGCTCGTGCAGTTTGAGCCAATAGGGGTTGTGCAGACGGTGCAGCCACATCTTCTCGACTATCGCGGCGAGCGCGCTATTTTGCGTGGATTGAGCGATGCGGACGTGAAAGTGCATATCCCATTCAGAATCGCGTGAATGATCTTCCTGGCGGGCTTTTTCCTGAATTGCCATCAGCGCCATAATGTCCTGGCGCGTGACCTGCGTGGCGGCAAACTCGGCCACGTTGCTTTCAATAAGCTGGCGCGCCTGCAACAGCTCAAACGGACCGAAGCTGGCGAACTCCAGCTGGCTAGATGTGGTCTCGCGATTTTGCTGCTGATTACTGATCACGTGAATGCCGGAGCCTTTGCGTACCTCCACGTAACCTTCTACCTCCAGCATAATAATCGCTTCACGTACCACCGTGCGGCTCACCTCCATCTCTTCAGCGATCAGGCGTTCGGCCGGCAGCTTATCGCCCACGCGATAATCATCCGCCTCGATACGACGTTTAAGTTCACTGGCGAGTTGTTGATAAAGACGACGGGATTCATTCAGATCCATTGCGCGGTTCGCTGTAGTGGTGGAGGTTGAGTTGTTATACCACTTTGGCGGGAGGGAAGAAATGGGCTGGCGTGTGCCAGCCCGCAGAGATTAACTCCGTGCAGGAGCGGGTTGCGCTACGCCAGATTCCCCCAGCTCCGATACCGGCTGATTTTTCAGCACGGTCCAGATTACACAGGCACCGAGCAGGTCAAATACTGCCAGCGCGGCAAACAGCGGACTGAAGCCCAGCGTATCAGCCAATGCACCCACCACCAGCGCAAACAGGGTGCTGGCAGTCCACGCGGCCATGCCGGTCAGGCCATTTGCCGTGGCCACTTCATTACGGCCAAATACATCCGAGGAGAGGGTGATCAATGCACCGGACAGTGCCTGATGGGCGAAGCCACCGACGCACAGCAAACCAATCGCTACGTAAGGGCTGGTAAACAAACCAATGGTGCCCGGTGCAATCATCAGCACAGCGCCCATGGTCACCACCAGTTTGCGCGACACAATCAGATTCACGCCAAACCAGCGCTGGAACAGCGGCGGTAAATAGCCCCCGACGATGCAGCCGAGGTCGGCAAACAGCATCGGCATCCAGGCGAACATGGCGATCTCTTTCAGGTTGAAGCCGTAGACCTTAAACATAAACAGCGGGATCCACGCGTTAAAGGTGCCCCATGCCGGTTCCGCGAGGAAACGCGGCAGGGCGATGCCCCAGAACTGGCGATTACGCAGGATCTGACGCGCCGACATTTTGCTGTTATTACCGGTCTGATGCTGCACTTCCTGACCGGAAATAATGTAATGACGCTCTTCATCGCTGAGCTTGGTTTGCTGCTTAGGATGTTTATAAAAGATTAACCAGCACATCGCCCATGCCATGCTGAGCACGCCGGTGATGATAAAGGCCAGCTGCCAGCTGTGCGCCAGAATTGCCCACACCACCAACGGTGGAGCCAGCATCGCACCAATCGATGAACCGACGTTGAAGTAGCCGACCGCCACGGAGCGCTCTTTGGCCGGGAACCACTCGCTGCTGGCTTTCAAACCGGCAGGGATCATTGCCGCTTCAGCCGCGCCCACTGCGCCACGTGCCAGCGCAAAACCGCCCCAGCTGCCTGCCATCGCGGTGGCAGCACAGAAGATCGCCCAGAGGATGGCAAACACCGCGTAGCCAATTTTGGTGCCCAGCAAATCCAGCACATAGCCTGCCACGGGTTGCATCACGGTGTAACACGCCGAATAGGCGGCAACGATATAGGAATATTGTTGGGTGGTAATGCCCAGCTGGGTTTCCAGCGTCGGTGCGGCAACTGCGATGGTATTACGCGTCAGGTAACCGAGTATGGTGCCCAGCGTCACCAGCCCAATCATGTACCAGCGTAGCCCTTTGATCTTACGCATCATTAACCTCTTCCAGTCTGTCGTAACACTTGCCATTAAAGGTAGGGAGTACTTGTGTACTCCCGCTGGCGGCGATGACGAATCAGACCTGCCGCCTTGTTGTTATGAGATGTGCCATGAGGTTCGGCATCAACGAGGCGAGAGAGTAACTTGTTATACAACTTTAAAAGTTGAATGCCATCACAAAACCCTTCATGCACTATGTGATCCGCTAAACAGGCGTTATAACAGCCAGTTAGTGCAATGTGGCTGACCGTTTCGTCCATATACCCACAGTGAAACTGTCATTATTGTGAGGTGTATCGCAAACAATTTTGCCGATCGCCAAAATTGGTATGATAACTTTGAGTCAGAAGCCAATTGGCCCCAAACATGAGGAAGCAGGTATGTCGCGTTTTATGAGTGAGGATTTTCTACTCGATAGCGAGTTCGCCCGTCGTCTGTACCATGACTACGCCAAAGACCAGCCGATTTTCGACTATCACTGCCATTTACCGCCGCAGCAGATTGCCGAAAATTACCGCTTCACCAATCTCTATGACATTTGGCTGAAAGGCGATCATTACAAATGGCGTGCGATGCGTGCTAATGGCGTACCCGAAGCGCTGTGCACCGGCGACGCCAGCGATCGCGAGAAATTCAACGCCTGGGCACGCACGGTGCCGCACACTATCGGCAATCCGCTGTATCACTGGACGCACCTTGAGCTGCGTCGTCCGTTTGGCATTACCGATGTATTGCTGAATGAGCAGAGCGCGGATCGCATCTGGCAGCAGTGCAATGAGCTGCTGGCGCAGGATGCCTTTAGCGCACGCGGCATCATGCAGCAGATGAAGGTGAAAATGGTCGGTACCACTGACGATCCGCTTGACGATCTGCAGCACCATCGCACGCTGGCGGACGATGCCAGCTTTAGCGTTAAAGTGCTGCCAAGCTGGCGTCCGGATAAAGCCTTCAACATTGAGCTGGATACCTTCGTGCCTTGGATTCAGCGTCTGGAACAGGTCGCCGATGTCAGCGTGCAACGCTTTGATGATCTGCGCCGCGCGTTGAGCCTGCGTCTCGATCATTTTGCCGCACACGGCTGTAAAATCTCCGACCATGCGCTGGACGTAGTGCTGTTTGCCGAGGCCGATGAAAGCACGCTGGATAGTATCCTGGCGCGTCGCCTGCAAGGTGCTGCACCGACGCAAGAAGAAGTGGCGCAGTTCAAAACAGCGGTGCTGGTGTGGCTTGGCAGCGAATATGCGCGTCGCGGCTGGGCGCAGCAGTATCACATTGGCGCGCTGCGTAATGCTAATCGTCGGCAGTTCGATATTCTCGGCCCGGATGTGGGCTTTGACTCCATTAATGATGCGCCGATGGCGATCCCTTTGGGTCGTTTGCTGGATGCGCAGAACCGTAACAACGCACTGCCGAAAACCATTCTTTACTGCGTTAACCCACGCGACAACGAAGTGCTGGCGACCATGGCGGGCAATTTCCAGGGCGAAGGTGAACCCGGCAAGATGCAGTTTGGTTCCGCATGGTGGTTTAACGATCAGCTTGATGGCATGCATCGTCAGATGACGCAGCTGGCGCAAATCGGCCTGTTGAGTCGCTTCGTCGGCATGCTCACCGACAGCCGCAGTTTCCTCTCCTACACCCGCCACGAATACTTCCGTCGCCTGCTGTGCCAGATGATCGGCAACTGGGTTGAACGCGGGGAAGCGCCAGCCGACGAAGCGCTGTTGGGGCAGATGGTGCAAAACATTTGCTTTAACAATGCGCGCGATTACTTCGGCATTGAGTTGGGAGCCTGAGATGCAGCGGCTAAACCGTCACGATTTCCCCGGCGTAAGCTATAGCGAGCGCGTGCTCCAGTTTGGGGAAGGCAACTTCCTGCGGGCGTTTATTGACTGGCAGCTCGACTGGCTCAATGAGCATCAGGGCACCGATGCGGGCGTGGTGGTGGTGCGGCCGCGCAATCGCGTGGTGGAAGATTCACTGAATCAGCAGGACGGTTTGTACACCACGCTGATCCGTGGATTGAACACGCAGGGCGAGCAGGTAAGTGAAACCCGCCTGATCCGCAGCCTCAATCGCGAGATCCAGCCCTATCAGCAGTTCGAGGATTTTCTCGCACTGGCCCGTGCGCCGCAGATGCGCTTTGTGTTCTCCAATACCACCGAAGCAGGCATTGCCTTTGTTGAGCAGGATCGGCTGGAGGATGCGCCAGCTTCCTCCTTCCCCGGCAAGTTGACACAACTGCTGTGGGCGCGCTTCCGCCACTTTGCCGGTGCGGCAGAGAAAGGCTGGTTGATCGTGCCGTGCGAGTTAATCGATCACAACGGCGATGCACTGCGTGATCTGGTGCTGCGCTATATCAAGCACTGGCTGCTGCCGCCGGAATTTGCCCGCTGGGTGCTGGATCATTGTGCGTTCTATAACACGTTGGTGGATCGCATCGTTACTGGCTATCCAGCCGATGGTACCGACATCGCTGCACAGTTGGGTTACGAGGATCGCTATCTGGTGGCGGGCGAAGTCTATTACCAGTTTGTGATTCAGGGGCCCGATGCGCTGGCGCAGGAACTGAAGCTCGCCGCGCTGGCGCCGGAAGTGAAGTTTGTCGATGACATCACGCCCTACAAAGCCCAGAAGGTGGCGATCCTCAACGGTGCGCACACTGCGATGGTGCCGGTGGCGTTTCAGGCCGGACTGGAGAGCGTCGGTGCAGCGATGGATGATGCCGACATTGCGAACTATGTTGATGCGCTGCTGCGTGAGGAAGTGATTCCGACGCTGGATCTGCCGCGCGATGAACTGCACGCCTTTGCCGATGCAGTACAGCGTCGCTTCCGCAATCCGTTTATCCGACATGCGCTGCTCTCCATTGCGCTCAACGGCATGACCAAATTCCGTACCCGTTTGCTGCCACAGCTGTTGTTGTCTCAGCAGCAAACCGGCCAATGGCCACCGCGCCTGACCTTCGCCTTTGCCGCGCTACTGGCGTTTTATCGCGGCAAGCAGGGCGACCAGCAGTGGCCTTTGCAAGACGACGACCACTGGTTGCAGCAGTTCGCAGAACTATGGCCAGCCGTAAACCAGGACACATTGACCCCGGAACAGTTGGTGCAGGCGGTACTCTGCAACCGATCACACTGGGGCGAAGATCTCACTCAGCGGCCCGGATTAGTGGCCGCAGTCAGCCAACACCTGCAAAACATCGTTGTCCACGGGATGCGGACAGCGCTGGTACAACTGAGATAACGCTATGCAAGATGCGATAAGAATCCATTCGCGCGACAACGTGGCGGTAGCGCTGCGCGATTTACCTGCCGAAGCCAAAGTCGAAATTGATCGCCAGTTTATTACCTTGCAGCAAGAGGTTGGTCGGGGCCACAAGTTTGCGCTGACGCCGCTGGCAACGGATGCGCTGGTGATCAAATACGGCTTGCCGATTGCCCATGCCACGCGCCCGATCGCCATTGGCGAAATCATTCACTCCAGCAACGCACGCACCAATCTGAGCGATGTGGATGAGTACGACTACCAGCCGGAGTTTCTCGATATCCCCGCTCAGGCCGGCGATCGCGAGGTGCAGATTTACCGCCGCGCCAGTGGTGAAGTCGGTATTCGTAATGAGCTGTGGATTCTGCCAACGGTGGGCTGTGTGAACGGCATCGCCCGGCAGATTCTGTCGCGCTTCCTCAAGGAGACCAACGAGGCAGAAGGGATCGATGGGGTGCACCTGTTCAGCCATCCGTTTGGTTGTTCTCAGCTCGGTCAGGACCATGAAAACACCCGCACCATGCTGCAAAACATGGTGCGCCATCCCAATGCCGGTGCGGTGCTGGTGATCGGCCTGGGCTGTGAGAACAATCAGGTGGATGTGTTCCGCGAAACGCTGGGCGGCTTCGACAGTGACCGCGTGCACTTTATGGAGTGTCAGAAGCAGGACGACGAAGTCGAAGCCGGCCTTGAACGGCTGCATGCGCTGTACAACGTGATGCGTGGCGATCAGCGTCAACCGGGCAAGCTCAGCGAACTGAAGTTCGGACTGGAATGCGGCGGATCTGACGGTTTCTCTGGCATCACCGCCAACCCGATGCTGGGCTGCTTCTCCGATCAGATGATTGCCAACGGCGGCACTACGGTGCTGACCGAAGTACCGGAAATGTTTGGCGCAGAGCGCATTTTGATGAGCCGTTGCCGGGATGAAGCCACCTTTGATAAAACCGTGGCGATGATCAACGACTTCAAGCGTTACTTTATCGACCATCAGCAGCCGATCTATGAGAACCCATCGCCGGGTAACAAGGCGGGCGGTATCACCACGCTGGAGGAGAAATCCCTTGGCTGCACGCAGAAAGCCGGGCAGAGCCAGGTGGTGGATGTACTGAAATATGGCGAGCGTCTGGTCACGCCTGGCCTCAATCTGCTGAGCGCGCCAGGAAACGATGCGGTGGCCACCAGCGCGCTGGCGGGCGCAGGTTGTCATATGGTGTTGTTCACCACCGGACGCGGCACGCCCTATGGCGGATTCGTGCCTACCGTGAAGATTGCCACCAACTCGCAGCTGGCAGAGAAGAAACCGCACTGGATTGATTTTAATGCCGGACGTTTGATTGAGGGCATGAGTATGCCGGAGATGCTGGTCGATTTCGTCGATATGATTGTGGCGATTGCTAACGGTCAACCGGCGCGTAACGAAGCCAATGATTTCCGCGAGTTAGCGATATTTAAGAGTGGTGTCACGCTGTAAAAATCAGGTGCGATCGATGTGCATCTGACAACAATCACACTTGCTTATCTTAAGGGCGGCATGAATGCCGCCCTGTGCAATGCCAATTTATTCTGCTTCAGACACCGTGCGCGGTTCGCGCTCGGCTTCCGCCTGGCACACCGCTGCCGTAAACAGAATGTCGGTTGAAGAGTTCAGCGCCGTCTCGGCGGAATCCTGCAATACGCTGATGATAAAGCCGATGGCCACTACCTGCATCGCCAGGTCATTCGGAATCCCGAACATGTTACAGGCGACCGGAATCAACAGCAGCGAACCGCCGGCCACACCCGAGGCGCCACAGGCACAAATCGAGGCCACAAAACTCAGCAGAATGGCCGTCGGCACATCCACGGAAATGCCCAGCGTGTGTACCGCCGCCAGTGTCAGCACCGTGATGGTGGTAGACGCGCCCGCCATACTGATCGTCGCGCCAAGCGGAATAGACACAGAATAAGTATCTTCATCAAGATTCAGGCGTTTGGCGATCGCCATATTTACTGGAATATTTGCGGCAGAGCTGCGGGTAAAGAAGGCGGTCACGCCACTTTCACGGATGCAGGTAAACACCAGCGGATAAGGGTTACGACGAATCTTTTGGAACACCAGAATCGGATTCACCACCAATGCCATGATGGCCATGCATCCCAGCAGCAGCGCCAGCAGCGTTGCGTACTCCTCAAGTGCACCAAAGCCGGTTGAGGCCAGAATCGAGGCCACCAGACCAAAAATCCCCAGCGGCGCACAGCGAATCACGCAACGCACCACCCACGTCGCCGCATGCGAAGCATCGGTAAGAAACGCCTTGCTGCTTGGGCTGGCATGGCGGAAAGCCAGACCGAGGCCGATGGCCCACACCAGAATGCCGATGTAGTTGGCGTTGAGTAACGCGTCAATCGGGTTAGCCACCATGCTCATCAACAGACCGTGCAGCACTTCGGTAATGCCAGACGGCGGTGAAATTTCGGTTGCGCCCACGTTCATTGACAGAGTTTGCGGGAACAGATGGCTCAAGGTGACCGCGACCACAGCGGCGAAGAAGGTGCTCAACAGATAGAGCATGATGATGGGACGGATGTTGGTTTTCTGCCCTTGTTGATGATTAGCAATCGAAGAAATCACCAAAACCAACACCAGCAGCGGGGCCACCGCCTTCAGGGCGCGAACGAACAGTTCACCCAGCAGACCTACGGCCAGAGCGGCATCACGTGAGAACCACGCCAGCGCTACGCCGGCAATCAGGCCAATCATGATTTGTTTTACCAGGCTTCCTGCGAACAGCGCGCCCAGACGTCCAATAAAGTTATTTAGCATAGTTCGGTCTTTTTATAGCGGTATGAGTGTTGTGCGCGGTTGCTCCGCGCCAAACGGTTTGCCCGGCGGAGTATAAGGAAAAGTCCTGGTGAGGGAAGAGATAATTCTGGACGTGCGGCGCAGATCGGTTTTTTGATCTGCTGACGATGTGAAATGTGACAGAGCTATGAAAGGTGAAATTTGCAGCTGGCGAAACAAAGCAGGGGCGATTACCGCCCCTGCAGAAGATTATGATGAGATGCGTTTCTGGTCGTTTCTGTGGTTAACCCAGGCGTTAATCAGCAGAGTACCGCCCAAAATCACGCCCACCACCGACAGTGAGATGCCCACCGGAATATGGTAGAACTCGACGATCAGCATCTTGATACCAATAAACACCAGCACAATCGCCAGGCCATATTTCAGCATTGAGAAGCGCTCAGCCACGTTCGCCAGCAGGAAGTACATGGCGCGCAGACCGAGAATCGCGAACAGGTTCGAGGTCAGGACGATAAAGGGATCGGTCGTCACTGCGAAGATCGCCGGAATACTATCAACCGCGAAAATCACATCGCTTAGCTCCACCATGATCAGCACCAGCAGTAGCGGGGTGGCAAACAGCACGCCATTTTTGCGGGTGAAGAACTTCTCGCCTTCGAGATTATCCGTCATGCGCAGATGTTTACGCAGCCAGCGCACCACCGGTTTGTCGCCCACTGCCGCGTCATCGCCTTCTTTGGCAAACGCCATTTTCAGGCCGGTGAACAGCAGGAAAGCGCCGAACACGTAGAGGATCCAGCTGAACTGCGTCACCAGATAGCTGCCGGCGAAGATCATGATGGTACGCAATACGATCGCGCCCAGCACGCCATACACCAGCACGCGGCGTTGCAGGTTTGCCGGAATAGCGAAGTAGCTGAACAGCATCAGCCAGACGAAGACGTTATCCACCGCCAGCGCTTTTTCCAGCACGTAGCCGGTGAGGAAAGCGAGGGTTTGTGCGGTCGCCACTTCGCTGCCGGCGGTGCCTTCGAGGTACCACCAGAAAGCGGCGCTGAACAGCAGGGAAACGGAGATCCACACCAGCGACCAAACGGCGGCCTGCTTAAATGACATGGTTTGTGCGCCGCGACGTCCCTGTAAGAAGAGATCGATCGCCAGCATGATGAGCACAACAACAGCGAAGCTGCCCCAGAGTAACGGTGTGCCTACAGTGTGCATAGTTGTAATCCTGTCCGGAAAATAAAAAAGCGGCTAAGTCAGAAGACGTTAGCCGCTTTGATCAAGCTGCAAGCAAACCTCGCCTTCCGGCAAGGTCTCACTTACAACTCAGAATAGATTCCGGGTTGCCTGACGACCGGATGCGTTTAGCATCGTAATGACGATCAATCAGCTTACAAGTTACTCCCCTTTGCAGCGGCCAAGATACGTCCAACGGCTGAGGTATTCAATGGGGAGTTTGAAATATTCTGCAATATTTACACTTAAGCCTGGTCTGCCGGGAACACCACGCCAGTCTGGCGGCGGATTTCCGTCAGCAGTTTTGCTGTGATGCGCGAGGCTTCCAGTGCCGGATGCTCGACCTGGCGCTGCTCAACCCGTTGGGCAAAGGCCTCGGCTTCATACAGCATGGTGTTGATATGCTGCGGTTGCGTCAGATTCTGGCTTTCGCCACCGCGTGGGATAAAGCGCAACTGCTGGCATTCCGAGATTTTCTCAATCACCAGTGAGCCGGCTTCGCCCTGAATTTCGCTCGGAATCAGTGAATCGCTCACCTTGGAGTGCAGCAGCGTGACATCAAAATCGCCGTAGCTCAGCACCACTACACCGTGCGCATCGACGCCACTCTCCAGCAGCGAAGCCTGCGCTTTCACCTGCTGCGGTTCGCCCCACAATGTGACGGCAGCGGCCAGGCAGTAAAAGCCAATGTCCATAATCGAACCGTTCGACCAGCGCGGATTAAAGGTATTGGGATTTTCGCCGTCGAGATAACGCTGATAGCGTGAAGAGTACTGGCAGTAGTTAATCAACGCTTTACGCAGCTTGCCAAGTTGCGGCAGGGTGTTCTGCAGTTGCAGGAAGGTCGGCAGGCTGGCAGTTTTAAACGCCTCGAACAGTACTACCTGATGCTGGCGCGCACAGGCGATCATCGCCTCGGCCTCACGCAGATTCGATGCCATCGGCTTTTCGCAAATCACATGTTTGCCGTGCGACATAAACAACATCGCTTGCTCAGCGTGTAACGCATTCGGGCTGGCGATATACACCGCATCGATTTCCGGGCTGGCCGCCAAATCGTCGAGGGAAGTGAAGGTAAGTTTGCAGGGATAGTCAGCGATAAAGGCATCCGCCTGTGACTGCTGGCGCGAATAGACACCGCTTAACTTCATTTTGCCGGTCTCATGCGCGGCGTCGATAAACTGGCGGGTTATCCAGTTGGTTCCCACAATGGCAAAACGAATCACGGCTTTGTACTCCTGCAACAGTAAAGCGGCAGAGTAGCATGTTCAGCGGATCGTTCGTCAGACGAAATTTGATCATGCGATCCGCATTCCAATATGATGATGCGGCACATTTTTTTAACCAGCTAGCGGGGACGCGCGGGTGAGTGGAAGTAAACATGCATTGAACTGGACCACACTGCTGATTGCTATCCCCGTGGGATTCGTCGCGTCGCTGGTGACCTTAGCGTTTCGCGGCGTCATTGATTTGATTAACCGCCTGCTGTTTAACAGCGACAGCGAAATCACCGTGGCGATGCATGTCTGGCCGTGGATCTTCTGGCCGCTGCTGGTGGGCGCGGGCGGTGTGCTGGCGGGGTTCTTCCTGCGCTATGCGGTGGCGATTGAGAAACAGGAAACGGTTAAAACCGACTATCTCGAAGTGATCAACGCGCGCCTGGATGCGGTGCCGACCAAAACCTCGCTGTTCCGCGCACTCTCCTCGATTGCCAGTATCGGCAGCGGTGCTTCGATTGGTAAAGAGGGGCCGATGGTGCAGCTCTCCGCGCTGAGTGGCAGCCTGATGGGCCGCTGGTTCCCGCAGATGCGTAACAGCGATATTGTGGCGATGGCCGCAGCGGCCGGGCTCTCTTCTGTGTACCACGCGCCGCTGGCCTCAGCGATTTTTGTCGCTGAAATTGCCTTTGGTATCTCGGCGCTGCAGCGGCTGATCCCGCTGATTGTCGCCTCGGCGGTGGCGGTGATGACCATGTGGTCACTCGGTTTTCGCAGTGCGCTTTATCCGCTCTCCGAAGCCTTGTTCCAGATGGATATCAGCAGTTTGTTGATGACCATCGTGATTGGTTTGGTGTCCGGTTTAGCCGGTTGGTTGCTGATCAAGTTGATTGCCCGCAGCAAAATGCTATTTGGTCGTGTTAAGTCATTGCCTGCGCGTCTGGGACTTGGCGGCTTAGCGGTGGGTTTGCTGGCGTTGATCTCCACCGATATTCTGGGCAACGGCTACGAAGTGATCGTGAAAATCATCGATGGTCACTATGTACTGGCCGGATTGATTGGCCTGCTGGTGCTCAAAACCCTGGCCACCACGCTGTCGGTGGGATCGAACGCGGTGGGCGGTCTGTTTACCCCTTCGCTACTGATTGGTGCGCTGCTCGGCGTGGCGCTGGCGCAGATGGGCGTGGCACTTCATCTGCCGGTTGGCGATACCTTGCTTTACGCGGCGATTGGTATGGCGGCGGTATTAGCGGCCGTGAGTCAGGCGCCGTTAATGGCGATGCTGATGGTGCTGGAGATGACGCTCAACAGCAGCCTGTTATTCCCGATCATGATCGCCTCGGTGCTGGCTTCCATGGTGGTGTACCGACTGCAATCGGCCAGCACCTATCCGGTGGTGAGCAACCACTTTAGCCGCTCAGAAGCCAAATTTGATTTCGATAATATGCGCGTTGACCAACTGATCATCCCCGGCGCCGCGTTGCAGCCTGAAGAGTCGGTAGGTCAGGCGCTGGCTGTGAGTTCGCTGAAGCGCGAACGCTATGTGTATGTGATCAACAGAGCGGGGCAGTTCCTGGGCGTGGTATCGATCCATGACATCTCGCGCAAAGTGTTATCGCAGGAGATCACCCTGGATTCCCCGGTCAGCAGCGTGATGGATGATAACTTCCCGTACATTTATCAGAACCAGAGTATGCGTGAAGGCTGGGAGGCCTTTGCCCGCGTGACGCTGGAGCGTTTACCGGTGCTCAACAACCCGCAGGAGCGCCGCTTTATGGGCGCCTTGACCAAAACCAGTTTGATTCAGAAGGCGCAGGAGTTCCTTTAAGCCGCGTTACCGCGCATCGCCTGATCCGTCATCCACAGACGCGCATCGAACTCCAGCTGGTGGTAATCCGGTTCCATATGGCAGCAGAGTTGGTAGAACGCTTTGTCGTGATCCTTCTCTTTCAGGTGCGCCAGTTCGTGCACCACGATCATGCGCAGGAACGGTTCCGGTGCCAGACGGAAGAAGGTGGAGATACGAATCTCGGCTTTGGCTTTCAGGTTGCCGCCCTGCACGCGCGAGATGGCGGTGTGCAGGCCAAGCGCATGTTTCATCACCTTGATTTTGTTATCCCAGATCACTTTGCTGATCGGCGGTGCGCTGCGCATATAACGGCTTTTGATTGCCTGGGTGTAATCATACAGCGCACGGTCACTGACAATATTGTGCGTGTCAGGATAGCGTTCCTGCAAAAAGTTGCCCAATCGCTGATTATCAATCAGCAACTGCACCTGTTCGAGGATGTTTTCAGGATAACCCTGCAGATAGATTAATGACATTGGGATTCCCGACGAAAGACAGTATACTGCGCCCCCTTTTTAGGGCGAAAATCGCGCAAAGTGTACCACGCCGGAGATTCCATGAGCCAACTTGAACTGACCAATCGCACGCTGACCTTGCAGCGCTTCCCGCCGATGCGTGAAGAAAGCCCGTTACAGGCGTGGGATTCCGCCGATGAATATCTGTTGCAGCAAGAACTGCCAGAAGGACCGGTGCTGGTGTTCAACGACAGCTTTGGTGCGCTGACCTGCGGACTGAACGGCCGTGAAGTGTGGCACGTCAGCGACTCGCTGCTGAGCGAGCAGGCGGCGAAGCAGAACCTGCGTCTCAATGAGATGGATGAAGATCAGGTGCACTTTATCGATAGCCTGGCGCCGCTGCCTGCTGCGCCTGCTGTCGTGCTGATTAAAATCCCGAAAGCGCTGGCCCTGCTGGAGCACCAGTTGCGCGCGCTGCGCAAAGTGATCACGGCTGATACGCTGATCCTCGGCGCGGCCAAAGCCAAAGATATTCATAACTCCACGCAGCAGCTGTTTGATCGCATTCTCGGTGAGAGCAAAACCTCGCTGGCGTGGAAGAAATCGCGCCTGATTTACTGCACTTACAGCGCGCCCAAACTGCCGGAGGTGTCAGAGACCACGGTGTGGCCGCTGGACGATTCCTCTTACCAGATTCACAACCACGCTAACGTGTTCTCTCGCGGATCGCTGGACGTGGGTGCGCGTTTCTTTATGCAGCATCTGCCGTCAGATATTGAAGGGGAAATCCTCGATCTTGGCTGCGGCAACGGCGTGATTGGTTTATTGGCGCTGGAGCAGAACCCGCAGGCGGACGTGCTGTTCTATGACGAATCCTACATGGCTGTGGCGTCCAGTAAGCTGAACGTGGAAGTAAACCGTCCGCAGGATCTGGCGCGCTGTCAGTTCCGCGTCAACAACGTGCTGAGTGGCTTCCCGTCGGATCGTCTGCACGCGGTACTGTGCAACCCGCCGTTCCATCAGCAGCACGCGGTGACCGATCATCTGGCCTGGCAAATGCTGCGTGATGCCAAACGTTGCCTGCAGTACGGCGGCGAGTTGCGTATTGTCGGCAACCGCCACCTCGGTTATCACGTCAAAATGAAAAAGCTGTTTGGCAACTGTGAGCTGGTGGCGTCTAACGCCAAGTTCGTGGTGCTGCGTTCGGTCAAACTGCGTTAATCAGACGCTGAGCGCCAGCTCAGTGGCCTGTGCGATGGCGCGGCGAGCATCCAGCTCCTGCGCCACATCGGCTCCGCCAATCAGCTTTACCGCTTTACCGCGTGCGGCCAGCTCATCCGCCAGCTGACGCAACGGTTCCTGCCCGGCACAAATCACCACGTTATCCACCGCCAGCGTGATCGGCTCGCCCTGATGGCGCAAGTGTAATCCTGCATCATCAATCTTCAGATACTCGACGTCGCCCCACATCTGCACGCCGTGCGCCTGCAAACTGGCGCGATGGATCCAACCGGTGGTTTTCGCCAGCCCGGCGCCGGGCTTGCCGGATTTACGTTGCAACAGCCAGATTTGCCGATCCGCTGCCAGCGGCTGCGGACGGACTAACCCGCCGCGCGCCTGTAAGCTCTGATCGATGCCCCAGCTCTGATAGAAATCTTCGTGCGCGTTTTGATGCAGCAAAAACTCGGCAGTATCAAAGCCAATACCGCCCGCACCGATAATGGCGACGCGCTGGCCGACCGGCTTTTTATCGCGAATCACATCGAGGTAGCTGAGTACGCTGGCATGGTCGATGCCGGGAATCGACAACTGACGCGGCGCAATACCGGTGGCGATCACCACTTCATCCACACTTTCCAGCTCATCAGCGCTCACGCGATGCTCGGTGCGAATTGCCACGCCCTGTGTCTCCAGCTGATGGCGGAAGTAGCGCAGCGTCTCGCTAAACTCCTCTTTACCGGGGATCTGACGCGCAATATTAAACTGGCCGCCAATCTGTGCGTCCGCTTCATACAGCGTGACCTGATGGCCGCGCTCGGCCGCCTGCAGCGCGAACGCCATGCCCGCCGGGCCAGCACCGACCACCGCAATCTGTTTAGGCTGTTCAACTGGGATTACCGGCATCAGGGTTTCGTGGCAGGCGCGGGGATTAACCAGACATGAAGTGACTTTGCCGACAAAGATCTGATCGAGACAGGCCTGATTGCAGGCGATGCAGGTGTTGATGGCATCCGGCTGCCCGGCCTGCGCTTTGCGCACAAAGGCCGCATCGGCAAGAAACGGACGTGCCATCGACACCATATCGGCAATGCCATCGCGCAGCAGCGATTCCGCCACCTGCGGATGGTTGATACGGTTAGTGGCAATAACGGGGACGGATACCGCTTCACGCAGATGCTGCGTTACCCACGCAAAACCGGCACGCGGTACGCAAGTGGCGATAGTCGGGATGCGCGCTTCGTGCCAGCCAATACCGCTGTTGAACAGCGTCACACCGCGCTGCTCCAGCGCCTTTGCCAGCGTCAGCGTCTCTTCCAGCGAACTGCCGTTGTTCACCAGATCGAGCATCGACAGGCGGAAGATAATGATAAACGCCGGGCCGACTGCTTCGCGCACCGCCTGCGTGACTTCCAGCGCAAAGCGACCACGGCGCTGCACATCGCCGCCCCACTCATCGTCGCGATGATTGGTGTGCGCTACCAGGAACTGATTAATCAGATAACCTTCGGAGCCCATGATCTCGACGCCGTCATAACCGGCCTGCTGGGCCAACCTGGCGCACCGGGCAAAGTCCGCAATGGTCTGACGAATCTCGCCATCGCTCAGTTCGCGCGGCGTGAAAGGGTTAATCGGTGCCTGCAACGCTGAAGGCGCAACCAAATCGCGTTGATAGCTGTAACGCCCGGCATGCAGAATTTGCAGCGCGATTTTGCCGCCCTCGGCATGCACCGCATCGGTGAGGGTGCGATGCCAGTCGCACTGGCTCTCCTGATTGAGGATGGCGCCGCCGTGTGCCACCACGCCCTGTGGGTTGGGTGCGATGCCGCCGGTCACAATCAGTGCCACGCCTCCCCGCGCGCGTTCCGCATAAAACGCGGCTAATCGTGTGGCGCCATCAGTGTGTTCTTCCAGCCCGGTGTGCATGGAGCCCATCAGAAAACGATTCTTTAGTTGGGTAAATCCCAGATCCAGCGGGGCAAACAGGTGGGCGTAATGCTCAGTCATGAACACAGTCTCGGAAAGTGGTCGGATGAGTAAACTTTAGCGGGAATTGGTTGGGATGGAAATTCGCGGTGTTCAGGCTGTGAGAAACCTCAAAAAAAGCAGGGCGACAGGTCGCAGGCGAAAGGTTCGGACTCCTTCGCCCGGCACGGGAAGAGACCTGTGCACCCTGAAACAGCTTGAAGATGAGGGCTAATGATTTAGCTCTATAGTTATGACTCCTGTCAGACTCAATCCAGACGACTTTCCCGGGTGAGGGTGCGGCGATAATGACATAGCTCACTGCGGTTAATCCCCAAGACGAGTCTTGGTTTTCCCCAGCAAACAGTGATCCCGCTTCCATCTTCTGTACGAGCAGTTCACGTTCCAGGTAACAGCTATTTCGTAACATGATTTATAGTGATCTGGTTCACAGTTTTCAGCCTCTGATCCCGCTTTGATAGCCCCCATTGCAACAGCAACAAATGGGGAAACCATGAATATCGAAACGCAATCCTGCGTGATTACCGGGAAAAAACAGGTCAGCGTCGCACCGCAACAGGTGAATTGGGACGGCACAGGCACGCTGGTGCGTATTACGCGCGGCGGCATTTGTGGATCTGACCTGCATTACTATCAGGAAGGCAAAGTCGGCAGCTTCGAAGTCAAAATGCCGATGATCCTCGGTCATGAAGTGATTGGTCATGTGGTGGAGAGCGACAACCCGGACCTGAAGCCGAATCAGAAAGTGGCGGTCAATCCGTCCAAACCGTGCGGCGAGTGCAAATACTGCCAGCGCGATCAGGAAAACCAGTGCACCTCCATGCGCTTCTTCGGCAGTGCGATGTATGTGCCGCATGTCGACGGCGGTTTCACCCAGTACAAAGTGGTGGACAGCAAACAGTGCGTGCCTTTCCCACAGGATGCCGATGAAACCGTGATGGTGTTTGCCGAGCCGCTGGCGGTGTGCATTCACGCGACGCATCAGGCGGGCGATCTTACCGGCAAGCACGTGTTCATTTCCGGCGTCGGTCCGATTGGCTGCCTGATTGCCGCAGCGGCGAAAGCGCGCGGTGCCGCCTCTGTGGTATGCAGCGACATTAGCGAGCGTTCGCTGGAGATGGCGCAGCAGATGGGCGCGACCGATGTGATCCATGCCGCCGAGGGCGATTTCACGCCGTATCTGGCTGACAAAGGCTTTTTCGATGTGGCGTTTGAGGCCTCTGGCCATCCTTCCTCACTGCAGCGCTGCCTTGATGTGGTGTGCGCCAAAGGCACGCTGGTACAGGTCGGCATGGGCGGCACCATCCCGAATTTCCCGATCATGGCGCTGATCGCTAAAGAGATTCAGCTGGTCGGTTCCTTCCGTTTCACCCATGAATTCAATACCGCCGTCGAGTGGCTGGCGAACGGTGTGGTCAACCCGCTGCCGCTGTTCAGCGGTGAGTACGATTTGCAGGACATCGACGCGGCCTTGCAGTTTGCCGGCGATAAAACCCGTGCGGCGAAAGTCCAGTTAACCTTTTAAGGAGCAGTGATGAGTCAGTTATTTTCCCTCGAAGGCAAGCGTGTATTACTCACCGGTTCGGCGCGCGGTATTGGTTTTCTGCTGGCGCGTGGCCTGGGTGAAGCCGGTGCGGAAGTGATCGTCAACGCCACCACCAAAGAGGGTGCAGAGCAGGGCGCGGCGAAACTGCGTGAGCTGGGCCTGCGCGCCCATGCCAAAGCCTTTGATGTGACGCAGTCTGCGCAGGTGCAGCAGGCGGTGGATGAGATTGAAGCCGAATGGGGACCGATTGATATTCTGGTCAACAACGCCGGGATCCAGCGCCGCCGTCCGTTCCTCGAATTCCCGGAGCAGGACTGGAATGACGTAATTGCCGTTAACCAGACAGCGGTGTTCCTGGTCTCTCAAACCGTGGCGAAAAAAATGGTCGATCGCCAGCGCGGTAAAATCATCAATATCGGTTCGATGCAAAGCGAACTGGGCCGCGACACCATCACGCCTTACGCCGCTTCCAAAGGCGCCGTCACCATGCTGACGCGCGGTATGTGCGTCGAGCTGGCGCGCCATAACATCCAGGTGAACGCCATCGCACCGGGCTACTTCGTCACGGAAATGACGCAGGCGCTGGCCGACGATCCGGCCTTTACCGGTTGGCTCACCAAACGCACGCCAGCCGCCCGCTGGGGTAAACCGGAAGAGCTGATCGGTGCTGCGGTGTTCCTCGCCTCGGGCGCGTCTGATTTCGTGAATGGTCACTTGCTGTTCGTTGATGGCGGTATGCGCGTCGCCGTGTAATGCCATGGCGCGGCTGGCATTTTCGCCGGGCCGCGCCTAAACCTTAATCACCCCTCTGTATTCCTAAGGATAATAAAAAATGCCAATAACCATTATTGTGCTGGGTGTGATACTGCTGCTGGTATTGATGATTGTATTTAAGGTCAACGGCTTTATTGCGTTGGTGTTTGTCTCGGCGGTGGTCGGTATTGCCGAAGGGATGACGCCGCTCAATGTGATGGCCTCGATCCAAAAAGGTATCGGCTCGACGCTCGGTGGATTAGCGATGATCCTCGGCTTCGGTGCCATGCTCGGGCGTCTGGTCTCGGATACCGGTGCGGCACAACGCGTCGCCACCACCCTGATTGCTGCTTTTGGTAAAGAGCGGCTGCAATGGGCGCTGGTGGTCACCGGACTGATCGTTGGTCTGGCGATGTTCTATGAAGTGGGCTTCGTGCTGCTGCTGCCGCTGGTGTTCACCATCGTCGCGGCGGCCGGTTTGCCGCTGCTGTACGTCGGCGTGCCGATGGTGGCTGCACTCTCGGTGACGCACTGCTTCCTGCCGCCGCATCCCGGTCCAACCGCGATTGCCACCATCTTTGGCGCGAACCTTGGCACCACGCTGCTGTACGGCATGATCATCACCATTCCGACGGTGATCGTGGCCGGTCCGATCTTCTCGAAATTCCTTAAAAGCTTTGAGAAGTCACCGCCAGAAGGCTTGTACAACCCGAAGATCTTCACTGAAGAAGAGATGCCAGGTTTCGGTATCAGTATCTTTGCCGCCATCATCCCGGTGGTGCTGATGGCGATTGCCGCGGTGTTTGAGCTGACTACGGCAAAAGAGAACCCGCTGCGTCAGTTCTTCGAGTTTATCGGTAACCCGGCGGTGGCGCTGTTTATTGCCGTGGTGATTGCGGTGCTGACGCTGGGTCTGCGCAACGGCCGCAAGATGGAAGAAGTGATGGATATGTGCGGCGAGTCGATTGCCGCCATCGCCATGATCGTCTTCATTATTGCTGGGGGTGGTGCGTTCAAGCAGGTGCTGGTGGACAGCGGCGTGGGCAACTATATCGCGGACATGATGAAGGGATCGTCGCTCTCTCCACTGCTGATGTGCTGGACGGTGGCAGCGATGCTGCGTATCGCGCTGGGATCGGCCACGGTTGCGGCGATCACCACCGCCGGGATCGTCACGCCGATCATCGCGGTGACCCATGCCGATCCAGCATTGATGGTGCTGGCGGTAGGTTCGGGCAGTGTGATCGCCTCACACGTCAACGATCCAGGCTTCTGGCTGTTTAAGGGCTACTTCAACCTCAGCGTGGTGGAAACCCTGAAAACCTGGACGGTGATGGAGACGCTGATCTCGATTCTCGGCCTGGCGGGTGTGCTGGCACTCAACGCCATCATTCACTGATGCAATGGGCTGCACAAGGACGTGCAGCCACTCAGTCGCGGCGACGAATCCACGAAAATCGCGATTGATAGCCGCTGTCAAAATGGGTGTTGTAGCGATAGCTCGATCCCGACTCCGCCATGCAATAAGTGCAGACGTTCAGCACCTCGATCTGTTCGGCAGGAATGCCACGCTGTAACAGCAACCCTCGCGCCAGATGCGGCAAATTAAACCACACGCCCTGATGATGCGCCCGCGCTTGCGGACGAATCGCCGCGCTATTGCGTGGTTGCTCGCTTGCCCACTGCAGCGCAGGTAAATCTGCACGTTGCTGCATCTGCGTCACCAAATCTTTGCCCAGCTCATAACAGCACGGACCAATCGCCGGGCCAATGGCGACATGCAGCGTTTCGGTGCGGGCGCCACGTTTGAGCAATCCGTCAATGGCACTGTTTAGCACTCCACTCAGCGTGCCTTTCAATCCGGCGTGCACTGCCGCCACCTGATGCTGCGCGCTATCAGCGAACAGTACCGGCAAACAGTCAGCGGTATACACCGCCACCGGCAGCTGGTTTTCCCCAATCACGCCATCGGACTCGCAGCTTTTCGGCGGCAGGTTTTGGGTTGCCAGCACCACCTGGGCGCTGTGGCGCTGCTGGCCATAGGCGGCATCCGCAGGCACCGGTTGGCCCGCAGGCTGGAAGGCATAATCGAGCCACGGCAGGGCATCAAGCAGCGTTGAACGCGGTCCGGCATGTGACATAAGTGTCTCCTTTGACAGGGCGGCAGCTTTCTTCTGCCCACAGCTTACGTTAACTGCTACATTTTTAAAGCTTTACACAAACTGACCATAATCACTTAAGGATGATCTGATGAAAAACACCTCTTTGCTGGCAGCGTCCGGCATTCTTGCGCTGCTGCTGACCGGGTGCGCGCAACCGGCCAAACAGCAGGCGCAGCAGCAGCTCGGCCAGCAATCGGTATTGGCAGTGAACTGGTTCCAGCAGTCCGGTGAGTATCAGGCATTAAGCTGGCAGGCGTTTAACACTGCGCGCATGGCGTTTGATGCTGCGCCATCGCTGGCGGGCAAGCCGAAAGCGGTGATCGTCGATCTCGATGAAACTATGATCGATAACAGTGCCTATAGCGCATGGCAGGCGAAAAACGGCCAGCCGTTCTCCGGCAAAACCTGGTCAGCCTGGACTCAGGCGCGTCAGGCCACCGCCGTGCCAGGCGCGGTGGAGTTCGCCAACTACGTCAACAGCCATGGCGGCACCCTGTTCTACGTCTCAAACCGCGACCAGAAGGATTACGCTGCGACGGTGGACAACCTCAACAAGCTGGGCTTCAGCGGCGTGAGTGACAAAACCGTGCGTCTCAGCACCGGAAACTCCAATAAGCAGGCGCGCTTCGATGCGATTAAAAACGCGGGCTACAACGTGGTGCTGTACGTGGGCGATAACCTGAATGACTTTGGCGGCGCGACCTGGCATCAGGGTAATGCGCAGCGTCAGCAGTTCGTCAGCCTCAATCATCAGCATTTTGGTACGCAATTTATCGTGCTGCCTAACCCGCTGTACGGCGACTGGGAAAGCGGCATGGCGGAGAACTACAACAAACTGACGCCGGAACAACAGCTTCAGGTGCGTGAAGAACGCATGAAAGCGTGGAACGGTAAATAATTCGTCAAGCGAATTAGCGCCTGTTGCGGCAGGCGCGGTGATTTTTATTCAGGGCCAGTCATATTTACTTTTCATCGTCATTATTATTCTCCTTATTATTTTCCTGATCTCTTGCTTAATTACAGGCAAGCGATTGGCGGAAAATATCGCTATTCTGCTATTTACCCAGTGAATGACTCCAATCATAAATTTTATAATTAAGATTTTTCTCAACTCAAATCGTTCAATTCACCATACTAGTGCAAAGGCATGAAAAGACTGCGTGTATATTTTTGTCGATTCATTCCAGATGCATAATTTAATATTCAGAATAATTACATGATTCACATAACAAATGGTGTTTTTTAATCAATTGTCTCGGCTTGCATTAAATTACTTTTAATCGACACTTCCTGACGTTTATTTTACAGGGAGTTCGATTTTGTTGTGTACGGAAATATTGATTGTGCAACCACAAGCATTAGCAGCTATAAACAATTTATGTGAGGAAGCTCTGCTTTCATCCTCCATCGATCGTCTTATCGGCGTTTAAAACCCTGTGACTTTGCCTGAAAGCGATATTTCTGGACGTAGAGAGAAGATAATTGTGACGACACTTAAACCCTTATTAGCGAAAAATCGCAGTTGGGCATTACAGCGCCGCGAGCGTAATCCAGATTATTTCGAACAATATCTGCATCAACAAAAACCGCATTCGCTGTGGATCGGCTGTTCCGATAGCCGCGTACCTGCCGAAGTGCTGACTGGCTCGCATCCCGGCGAACTGTTTGTGCATCGCAATATCGCCAATATGGTGGTGCCCGATGACGATAACCTGATGAGCGTGCTGCAATACGCGATTTTCTACCTCGGCGTAGAGCGCATTGTCCTGTGCGGCCACTACGGTTGCGGCGGCGTGCAGGCCGCGCTGGGGTTGCCCGCCAGCCCGCTGGCAAAAGAGGATTCGGCGCTGGCAAGACGCATCGCCGCGTTGCGCAGTGGTCTGCAGCAAGGATTGGTGGAATATCACGCCAGTGCTGAGGAAGAGGAGAGCAGTAAGCTCAACCGCTTAGTCGAAGCCAACGTCATCGCCCAGTTTGCTCAGTTAGTGGCATGTGAGCCAGTGCGACAGGCCTGGCAGGCCGGGCAATCGCTGGAAGTGTTTGGCTGCGTGTATGACCTGCAGTCGGGTCATCTGAAAGAGCTTACTCAGCAATCTGCAGAGGAATCGGTGCCATGAATCTGAACACGCTGCGTCAGGATATTCCCGCCGGTCTGGTGGTGTTTTTGGTGGCGCTGCCGCTGTGCCTTGGCATCGCGCAGGCCAGCGGTTTACCGCCGTTTGCCGGATTGCTCACCGGGGTGATCGGCGGCCTGCTGGTCACTTCACTGAGTCCCTCGCGTTTTGCCGTCAGCGGCCCGGCGGCAGGTTTGGTGACTATTGTGGTGGCCTCGATCCAGACGCTTGGCAGCTTCTCCGCTTTCCTCACCGCGCTGATTCTGGCGGGCGTGTTGCAGTGCCTGCTTGGTTTGCTGCGAGCCGGTCGCTTTATCTCGCTGGTGCCGGGCAGTGTGATCAAAGGGATGCTGGCGGCGATCGGTATTTTGCTGATCATGCAGCAGATCCCGGTGGCCTTCGGTGCCGCAGGTGACGCTGAGCTGGTATCGCTGGTGAATGGCGAATTTCAGTTTTCGCTAAGCGCGATGCTGGTGGCGGGCATCGGTCTGCTGATTCTCTGGCTGTGGACCACGCCGATAGTGAAATCGGTCAAGCTGCTTGGTTGGATTCCGGGCCCACTGGTGGCCGTGTTGTTCGGCTGCATGGCGACGGTGTTTGGCGATCGCCTGTTCCCGAGACTGGCGGAAGGGCTACCGCGTATTGCGTTGCCAGCCTTTGATAGCCTGTCAGCGCTGGCGGCGGAGCTGGAAACCCCGGACTGGCTGGTTTGGCAAAATCCTTCAGTCTGGGTGGTTGCCGTGACGCTGGCGCTGGTGGCAAGCCTGGAAACGCTGCTGAGTCAGGAGGCGCTGAAAAAACTGCGTCCGCAGCATCCGGCACCTTCGCCAAATAAAGAGATGTTCGCACAGGGCATCGGCAACCTGACTGCTGGTTTCCTTGGTGCGATGCCGATTACGGCGGTAATTGTGCGCAGTTCGGTGAATGTCAGCGTCGGGGCGCAGACCAAACTGTCGATTCTGATCCACGGCGCGCTGTTGCTGATCTGCGGCTTGTGGTTCAGCGATCTGCTCAACGCCATTCCTCTAGCCAGCCTTGCCGCTGTCTTGCTGTATACCGGCTATAAGCTGGCAACGCCGCGTCTGTTCATTGAGCAGTTCCGCATGGGCGCTCAGCAGTACGTGCCGTTCCTCGCCACCATCGGCGGCATTATTGTGTTCGGCATGCTGGCCGGGATTGGTATCGGTATCGCCACGCAGATTCTGTATAGCATCTACAAAAGCCACCGCAACGCGCTGCAGCTTACCCGCTATGACGATCACTACGTGTTGCGCTTCCAGCAAAATCTCACCTTTATGCACAACCCAAAACTGCAGGGATTACTGGCGGAGATCCCGGAAAACAGCACGGTGATTGTCGATCACGATAACGCCGAGTATCTGGATCCGGACGTCAAAGCAGTGCTACAGGATTTCGGCGAAAACGCGCGCGATCGTGGTATTCGTCTGAGTCAGTGGCCCGTTGCGGTTAAATAGCACTAACGCTTTGCTGAAAAAATGGTTTTTCGCGTAAAAATCGGATATCTCGGATATCCGATTTTTTTATTTGCAGGGCATAATTGCAGCAGCTCTCATCCTTGTTTCTCGGGTTTCAACCCTGCTAGCGCGCTCACATCTCGCCGATCCGGCGCATTGAGTGCCGCCCAGTCGCAGAGTAGGATGACGAACACTCGCTTAATTGCCGAATCATCGCACAGTTATTTCAGGTTAAATGCTTGCTGATGCCCGTGGGCAAGAGGCAGCGATTTCCAGGTTACAGGGTTCAGACGTATGCGCGTTAAGCTGTTTGCTGAGAATAATTTAAAAAAGAATGCACTCTCGCTGTTCCTGATTACGCTTTTCTTCTGCTTTATCGGCAGTCATCTGCGCATTCCGGAGGAGTTCTCCCTGTTTTGGCCGGTGAACGCGCTGATTGCCGGTTTAATGGTGCGCAATCCCTTCCTGCATACCACGTCCAGCTATCTGGTGTGCTTTGCCGCGATGATATTTAACGACACGGTGTTCTCCGGCTGGGCGCTGCCTGCGGTAACCGTAAACTTCGCCAATATCCTGTTTATCCTCGTTTCGGTCAGCATGTTGATCAAACACCTGCAGCCACCTTCGGCCAACAGCCAGGTGTTCAACGCCATGCGCATCTTCCCGGCCTGTTTCCTCGGTGCCGCAGCCTGTGCCACCTGGGGCGCTTGGGCGCAGGACATCGATTTCAACGCGCGTTTCGTGGTGGCGTGGGGCGACTGGTTTAGCGAACAGTTCTCGACCTCACTGATGCTGCTGCCGGTGATGCTGGCGCGCTCCTTGCGAAACGTCTCACCGCGCACCTTGCTGCATCCCGGCAAACTGTTGCCGCTGGCGGCAGTGGTGCTGTCACTGACCATGGGGGCGATGATTGGCGGGGCAGGTAGCTTAACCTTCCCGGTGCCGGCGCTGATCTGGTGCGCCATCGTGTTACCGATTCCTGTTACAAGCCTGGTGATCCTGATTACCGGCATCACTGAGATCGTTCTCGTATCTCACGGCGTAATGAATATTCAGGGCGATGACGCACTGCTGCCGATCAGCCATCTCACCTCGGCGCGACTGGGTGTGGCAACCGTGGCACTCAGCCCGCTGCTGGTGGCAGTGAGTATGGATGCGATTCGCCAGCTCAATCATCGTCTGGCGCTGCGGGCGAATTTCGATTTCCTCACCCAACTGCTGTCGCGTTCCGGCCTGTATGAAAGCCTGAAACAGGAGCCGTTCTCTTTACAGCGTGAAGCGGGCGTGGTGATGCTGGATGTCGACTATTTCAAAGCGATTAACGACAACTTTTGCCACGATGCCGGTGATGGCGTGCTGGAAGAGATTGCGCGCCGCATGCAACGCGTGGTGGGCAATCGCGGCATGGTGTGTCGCTTTGGTGGCGAAGAGTTTGTGGTGGTGGTGTTCGATTACAGCCATCTGCAACTTTACCAGCTGGCCGAAGCGATTCGTCAGGCGATGGTCAAAGAGAAGTTCTGGATTCAGGGCAACACGGTGACGGTCACCGCCAGTTTAGGCCTGGCGCGCGGCAGTGCGCAGAGTGAGCGGGAATGGCCGGGCGTGATTAACCGTCTGGTGTCGGCAGCGGATAAAAATCTCTACCTCTCGAAACGCAATGGCCGTAACCAAACCTCTCCAGCGATGGAGCCGCGCAGCATGGTGAATGACGTGGCGTGAAGTGCGTGATGGTCGCCATGAGTGGCGACCATAGGATGGCTTGATGCTGGGTTGTTTTGGTCGCCGTGAATGGCGACCTTACGATGGCTTAGTGCTGGTTTTTTCGGTCGCCATTGATGACAACCTCACAACTGCCTGACGCTAATTTGTTTCGATCGCCATCAATGACAAACCTGTTTAACCGTTGTAGGGTGCGCATTCATGCGCACCCGGAACGTGAAGATTAAACGCTGCTTTTTAGCTTGCTGCTCTGCTGATGGCGTTGCTGCGCCAGCTCAATCAAGCGCGTAATCAAATCGCTGTAGCTTAATCCTGCCGCCTGCCACAACTTCGGATACATGCTGATATTGGTAAAGCCCGGCAGAGTATTCACCTCGTTCACCACGATCTCGCCGCTCTCGGTCAGGAACACATCAACGCGTGCCATACCAAAGCACTCCAGCGCCTGGAACGCGCGAATCGCCACGGCCCGAATTGCTTCGCTGTGTTCTTCACTGATGGCAGCGGGCACCACCACTTGGGCACCGTCGGCGCTGATGTATTTGGTGTCGTAGGAGTAGAAGGCATCATGCACCACCACTTCGCCACACGGGCTGGCTTCGGGCTCATCGTTGCCCAGCACCGCACACTCAATCTCGCGGCCTTTGATGCCTTGCTCAATCAGCACTTTGCGATCGAAGGTAAAGGCCAGATCCAGCGCCGCCGCCAGATCGTCGATATGATCCACTTTGCTGACACCGACAGACGATCCCTGATTGGCGGGCTTGATAAACAGCGGTAATCCGAACTGATCGATCACGGCTTGCGCATCCAGACGTGCGCGCTGTGCCTGCGTCACGCTGATCCACGGCGCGACTTCTAAGCCCGCATCGCGCAGCAAACGCTTGGTGAAATCTTTGTCCATGCTCACCGCTGAGCCCAGCACATCCGATCCCACAAACGGCAGATTCGCCATGCGCAACAAGCCCTGCAGCGAACCATCTTCACCCAGGGTGCCGTGCACGATTGGGAAGATCACATCCAGCTGTGACAGTGGCTGCGCCTGCTGACGGGTGATCAGCTGCTGCGAAGCACTGCCCGGCACCAGCGCGACGTTTTCACCTGAGCGATTCAGGGCAATCAACGCCGGATTATCGGCATTGAGCAGGAAACCGGAAGCATCATTCAGATGCCATTCACCCTGTTTATCGATGCCCAGCAGCACCACCTCGTATTTGCTCTTATCGATGGCTTCGAGGATGTTTTTCGCTGATTGTAACGACACTTCATGCTCGGCCGATTTGCCACCAAACACGATTCCTACACGTTGTTTTGCCATTGGTCTTGATCCGATTGCGGTATAGCGAGTGGGTAAGATAGCACGGTCAGATTCAGCTCAGACAGCCTGAGTTTTACATGGCAATCAGGAGGTGATATTTTCGCCAACGGCTAATGATGGCCAACGAATTAAGGATGATTTGATGGGTATTTACGTATTCGATATTGATGGCACCATCTCAAAAGGTGGCTTAAAAGTGGAGCCTGAACTCTGCCAGAGCCTTGCCAGATTACAGCAACAACATCAGTTAATTTTTGCCTCCGCCAGACCCGTGCGCGATATGCTACCGATGCTCTCTGAAGAACTGCATACGGCAACCTTTATTGGCTGCAATGGCGGCATGGCGTATCAGGCGGGTGAAATTAAAACCAGTCATACACTCAATCCCGCTTTTGTGAAGCAGGTTGTGTACCATCTGGTCGCTCTGGACATCCCTTATGTGCTGGATGGCGAATGGAGTTTTTCGTTCTCCAGTCGAACGCATCCATTCCATGAATACATCCGCTCGCTCAGCAGTGAAGAGATCAGCGAACAAGCGTTGATGGAAGAGGGCGTGACGAAAATCCTGATGCTTTCAGACGCGCACAAAGCATCAGTCATGGCATTGATTGAAGCTGAAGATGTCAGTGTGCACACCCATCGCAGCGATGGTTTCTACGACATCACTCCACAGGGGAATAATAAACACCGCGCCCTGAGCGAGTTGATTGGCAGCGAGAAATATACCGCGTTTGGTAACGATCAAAATGATTTCATCATGCTTAGTCATGCGGAAGTCGCCGTATTTATCGGCGAGGAAAAGGATTTTCCTCACGCCACGCATTACATCGAAATGGAGGCGATTCCTGAGCTGTTAATGCAGCTTGAGAGCGATGCAACTGCGTAAACATTTGATAAACAGAAGCGCAGTTGGATAGCAATTAACCGGCGCGAGGTTTACAATCGCGCCGAATTTTACCCAAGAGGATAACTGCATTGGACACCTGTCCCGAACGATTACAAAAGGTCCCTGCGGTAAGATAGCCTTCAACGCTGTCTTAACCGTGCGTTAAGACGGTGGATTTCCTTCCAGAATCTCCCCCTGTTTTTTTGCGTGATGCTGCTGAGTTTCAGCGGTAGCGGCACCGGCTGTAATCCATTTATTACCCCCCTGAAGTTCCGCCTGCCTGAAGCAGCGGAGTGAGGTTTATGATGGATTGGAAAATCTTTTTACTGCGCGTCACCGTCGCGCTGGTTCTGGGTGCGCTGATTGGCAGCGAGCGCCAGCTTCGCCAACGTATGACCGGTTTGCGCACCAATGCGCTGGTTAGCACTGGCGCCTGTTTATTTGTTTTGATGACGCAAAGCGTACCCGGCATCGCCACCGATGCCTCACGCGTAGCGGCCTATGTGGTTTCTGGCATCGGCTTCCTCGGCGGCGGGGTGATCATGCGCGACGGTCTTAACGTGCGCGGCCTGAATACCGCCGCAACGCTATGGTGCACCGCCGCCGTGGGTGTGCTGTGCAGCATGGGATTGCTGCTGGAAGCGGCGATTGGCTGCATGGTGATTCTGTGCGCCAATATTCTGCTGCGCGATTTGGCGCAGGGGATTAATCGCCAGAGCCTGGTGCCTGCGGAGGAAGTGGTGCAGCACTACAAAGTACAGATCATCTGTCTGGCGCAGGATGAAGTGCAGGTGCGCAGCCTGATGTTGCATAGCCTTGGCGGCAGCGGATTACGCCTACAATCACTGCACAGCGAGGATATGAATCCGCCACATCGAATGGAGGTCAATGCGGAAGTGCTGGGCAAACCGAGCATGACTGATCAGCTGGAGAGTCTGGTGGGACGGATTAGCCTGGAGAAGGGCGTGAGTTCGGTGCGGTGGCAGGTTTGCGGGCTGGAAGGGGAGTGATGGGTTAGGTCACGACTTCCAGGCCTTATCAAGTTGAGTGGCGCTATCATTGATGATTTGGGTTGGATGTTAAAAGCGAGTGCTGACAGATGGTGTTGGAAACATTCAATACCATCTGTTGTATTTGATGTAGATGAAGGAAACAACGATCACCCAGGATATGCTAAGTAAAGCCGCGTAATTTGGCATAAAGCGGACGAAAATGTAAATTCCGACCACTACGACTGCAAGGGGGATGAGATAGATAAAGGACTGAATTAACCACAAAAGTGCTTTTTTCATTTTTTCAAAATCTCGTATAAAGCATCTGCAATTTTTTCTTCATTGTTATCACCGGATTTTACCTGATAAATGATTTCAGACATTTGCGGTTCAATGAGGAAGTAAAGCATCTCAATATTTTCTCTTGATAGAGCTTGATAATAAGCAGGAACTTGAAATTTTAATCTGTTGGCCGCAGAGGCAGCCGTTTGCGCTTTGGCATAAAGCGTAGCGCCATTCACAAACCATGTGGAAAATGAGTTAACGAGATTGATATGCTTTTCCTTGAAGTCGGCGCTGCCGAGCACTAAATTGGCAATCGTCATTGATAAAGCCAATTTGCTCGATTTTGTTGAAGCATGTTCGGCCGCGATCCCTAACATTTTTTGGATGTGAGAGACGAGATTTTTGCTTTTTTGAACGCCAAGTTTTGTGAAGGTTTTACGAAAATATATTTCGACCATATCTAATGTGACATTTTTTCTTTTATAGATCTCACCTAACGCCAGAACTAACCTTTTGTCCTCTCTCCATGTATCACGGCATGAGCTGCGATAATATTCATTAGGTACAAAGCATGAACCATAGTTGCTGAACCGCTGTGCGCCCATCTTGAACATATCTATAGTAGACAGCTGATCTGCATGGATCTGGTTTAATGAATGAGTTAGCGCGATCGCCAGCTGCTTATTGGACTGCATCTTCAGCTATAAATAGGTTTGTGACATACCTTCGCTCCATGATGTATCCTATACCCAATTTTTGATCATGTTCGTAAGTAAGGGCAAGAAAGAAGATGAAGAAAACAAAAAAACGCTTATTTATGTCTTGGTTGTTATTATCTATTTTCTAATTATACCGGAGATCATTCTTCGTACTTTACCCTCTGGACAGCTTGCTCGTTTGAGTGATTTCACTAGCTTGGGCGGAATAGTCAATCCTCTGCTTTCTCTACTTATATGTTTTGGCATTTTTGCTGTTGTGTTAGCTATTATTACCGTTTCTGGTGTAAGTAAACTGCTTGCAGGAATAAACAATAGTGAGGTTAGATAAATGAGACAGCTTAGTTTGAACTCAAATTTTTGATTGAAAATAAATTTAATTATATCCGTGTGCCTTACTATGTGAGAAATAAATGGATACTAACATTCTTAAGCCTTGTGAAATCGATACTTTGGTAATCGCTCATTTTGGGCAGGATTGTGATTTGATTGATGAAAATTGTAAGTTCGATAATTTGCTCGATGATTATTTATCTACCTCAATGCCATTCAATCAGCGCATGTTGTTAGCAAATCTGATTGAAATCGAAGAGCAGTCCGATGGATACGACGTATTTATAGCGCGTTATCGTGGCGAGTTCGCACCCGAGCGATGGGAATTGTCAGCTGAAGAATGGGTAAAGATTGTTAAGAACCGAACAATAGAATTTCTTCACGCGAATGGGCATTCGAGTGAGCTATCAAGTGGTTGATGATGTTGCGAAAGCTTTTAGGAAATGTAGGAAGATTTGGTGGCCCCTGCTGGGTTTGAACCAGCGACCAAGCGATTATGAGAACGGTGCTCAAGACTTAAAAATCAATAGGTTACTGAAATGTCTGTAATTTTAATTTTGAACTTTGTCGATAAGTATTGAGCATTTGAGTTCTGGGGGGACAAAAAGGGGACAGTCCCCCTCAAAGGGGCAATCATCGTCGATAGTATGAATTAAAAAATATCATTCAGGATCGAAGTATCCGGTTGGGAAGAAAGATTCATTAATATGCGAAATTTCGATATAGTTATATTCCTTATTCACCAATTGTGAAATTACTTTGTAGCCAAGAGAAACTGAGTTTAAGTTATTACTTGTATTTCCGATTTTATACTCCTCGGTTAATAAAGCTACAGACATGTCCTTGAAAATCCCCCACGATACAAAATACATAGGCTGCCAGTTCTGCTCTATATTTCGGTTGATTTCATCCCATGTAGTCAATCCTTCAATATGAGGGTCACAAATGGTTTTCAATATTGGAAATGATGCTTGGCAAATGCTGCTTAAGGATGAGCCATAACCATGTGGAGAGTGTTCAAGATAGATATCAAAATACTTTTGCGTGGCTAGCGGCAGGTCAGAATAATTATTTATGCCTTCTAAGTGTAATACCTGCTCTAAGCATTTAAAGGGTGCGACGTTCACAACACTAATGAAATATGGAGATAAGCCAAACCCTCTAATCTCCTTACTCAAAAGTGCGAATCCGTGTCCATTTATTTTCTCTCCCTTTGCAGATATAACATCCATGCTTGATAACATAACTTGAATGTATTCATGTAGTTTAGTTGGTGGAGGGTTATGTTGCTGTTGAGTATCATCATATAAACATAATGTATATCCAGCTAATTGATGATCATTATATCTTTCTGGAAGTGATGATTGTACCAACAGTGGTATATCAACTATTTTAAGGCTAATTTCTCCATCAGTTAAGCAAGGTTCTAAGCAAAGCAAATTCTTACTCTGGAAGACAATAGTGTTGTAGATGTAATGTTTTATTAATGTAGGCCAGTGTGGGGAAATGATTACACTGACAATGTCTCCATCTGGAAGGCTTTGTAGAGCACCTTTTAACTCAGCTGAATATGCTGAGATTTCGGTTCCAGCTTCTCTTGTTGCACCTGAGAAGTTTTTTAATTCAATGAGCACAATGGTCTCCTTTTCAGGAGAGTATGTAATTAAATCAGGTTTTAGAATCTCGCCTTTTTTGGATGAAATATTCTGATTGGCTGTGATTAATTCTAGCAGGTGGAGGCATTCGTAACTTATTTTGAAACTATCTCTAATTTTCTCTTCTGATAAGTTCTTGGGTACGAAATCTTCAATGTAATTATTGTTTGATATAATATCACTCAGACCCCAAATTTCAGAAAATTTACTTTCTAACCAGTCCTGCATTTCCTGTTCTGATGAAAAGATACTCATAGATAACTTTCCTCATGATTTTATATTAAATTCCAAAGGGTTAAATTTAACAGCGTCTTCCAAATGTTCTGGCGAGAAATGTGCGTACCGCATAGTCATCTTAATGTCTGTATGACCAAGGATGCGCTGAAGTACCAAAATGTTCCCGCCGTTCATCATAAAGTGTGAAGCGAAGGTATGCCTCAATACGTGAGAAAGCTGACCATCAGGTAAGTCTAGGTCTGCACGTTTAACTGCGCTTCGGAATGCTGAGTAACAGGTATCAAAATATCGTCCCGCTTTTTCAGGTTTCGGGATGCTGTCATAAACTGCCTGGCTGATCGGTACGGCACGATTTCGATTGCCCTTAGTTTTTATAAAGCTGACCTTCAAACTTCTGATCTGTTTAGTTGTAAGAGACTCGGCCTCATCCCATCTTGCCCCTGTAACAAGACATAAGTGCGCAACGTGATAAACGTGCGGGTTGCGGCTGTTCTTACATTCTTCAAGCAAACGGGAAATATCTTCAGACTCAAGATATGCCAACTCCGCCTCTTCTGATTTGAAGGGTCGTAAGGTTTCTAAGGGGTTGTCTTTCTTCCAATGGCCAAGCCGCTTGAGTTCGTTAAAGACAGCGCGGAAGTAGGCCAGCTCAAGATTCATGGTTCGTGGGGAAACCTTCTGAACACGGCTGGTTCTTGCGATCTCGCCTGATAGTCTCTTTTTACGATACACCGAGAACATGGTAGAGCTGAACTCATGGGCAAGTGGGTTGCCCATGCTTTCACAAGCAAACTTCATTGACTTGAGCCGCTTATCACCGTCGTCCAGTGTTATTCCGTGTTCGTCATACCATTGCTGAGCTAATTCAACCAGCTTGCGCCGATCTTCTTTTCCGTCCAACCAGGGTTTATCAACGAGCGTTTCCATGACGTAATTTTCATACGCAATAGCTTCGCCCTTAGTTGAGAAAGTCTTGCGCAGGCGCTTACTTGCTTTACCTTTAGGTTTCCCTTCTGGGTAGATATCAAGTAGCCACTTACCATCAGGTTGTTTGCGAATGCTCATAATCAGCTAGTTATCGTTAAAACTATGCGGCCAATAATCTGAATATCATCGATAGCACAATCAAATGCCATTCCGACTCCGCTTACCCGTACTTTTTTAATAGGAATGCGCACAAGATTGCGGACGCTCACCTTGCCTTCGATGTTTACCAGCCATTCACCGTCAAATACCTCTGCATATTCACGGTCAACAACGTACTGATATTTATCGTCTATTAAACAGAAAGGGTCAGAAGGAAGGGGGACGCCTGGGCGAAAAAAGGTTTTGTCGAACATTACATAGCCAGACTCAAACAGCTGACCGTCTACAAGTTTCATTCTTGCAAACTTCATAATGTCCAATTCGTCATTGTCAAACTTTTTGCCGCGTCCTGTTGTAAGCCATTCAAGTGATGCGCCAGTCTCAGCTACACATCTGACGACCATGTCAGCAGGGAACGTGCCGCGCTTGAATCTTGCGGATAAGCTACTGGCAGCCATATCGAAATGATCTGCAAGTTGAAGCTTTTGAGCGAAGCCATATGCCTCGGTAATGCGGTCTAACACATCACTACTATGCCCAGCTTGTTCAAAGGGGAATTTGCTCATTAGCCTTCGCTCGATTAGATTTTTGCAAAATAGCATTGCAATTTTGCATAACTCTAATTAGAGTCTCTCCGTAGTTTGCGAAATGTTGAATATCACTGAATGTTACAGCATTCAGCCGAATCGGGGAGTTTGCCTTATGCGTCCTAACATTACAATCACCATACCTACACCTTACCTTCCACTTGATGAGTACTGCCGTTTAACCGGAACCGCTATGGGTACCGCTCGCGACATGATCCGCGATGGACGTTTGCCAATTCGTGGTAAGGGCGATAAGCCTCGTTCGCGTGTTGAAGTGAACATGGCGGCTCTTACCGTTGAAGCATTAAGCGAATGCAGAATTTCGCTTCAGGCTTAATCCAGGCTATCAATTCGTAGGATACGAATCATGTACGATTACAAAGTTTCAGTACGTAATTATCTCGATGATGCCTGCCGCGCTTTTACGCTCGCTCATAACATTACCGATGTTGCCAAGGTGGTTGGCATGCAACCCGCAATCTTGCGCAATAAGCTCAACCCTGAGCAACCACACCAACTGACGCTGCCGGAGCTGCTGGCCATCATTGATCACACAGAAGACCCGACAATCCTGGACGGTTTTCTGCGCCAGTTGAGTTGCCAACCTTCTGTACCGGTCAACAATGCCACGCCTGAAAACATGCAGGTATGTGCTTTGACTGCAATGTCTAGCGTTGGGGTAATCGCAGGGGAAGCGGTTTCAACGGAGAAGATGACCGTTGCGCGCCGCAATCAGATTCTGGACAAGGCCAGCGATGCAATTCGCAGCCTGTCATTGCTCGTCTACTCCGTTGAAAGTCGTTTCCAAACCATGCCCGCGCTGGCCGCTGCTGTCGATGTCGTCAGCTCAGCCATGCCCGGCATTGTCGCGTGAGGTGAACATGTTTGTATTCGTGAATTTCCTCAAACGTCAGTCTCCACCACAGCAGTTGCCATCTTTTGGCCACGGTTCGATCTCGCTGCAGGATGGCCGCCGTTGGAACCCTGCAAACACTCGAAAAAATAAGGAGGCGTTTTGTGAAAGCAAATGATCAGCATTGGTTAGGTGTATTGCGTCAGATGGTTTCAGGTCACAGCACTCAGGCGCATCAAATCTGGGAGCGCCTGAGTGAACATCAGCGCGGAGTCATTCTTCATGCTGCAGGGCTGAAGTCACGCCACTGCCGCTATTCATGGAATCAATTTTCTAATCATGAGTTGCATCAGCTGAAGCGTGGCCTACAGCGCCTCAAGTGCATGGTGGATATGTTCAAAGGGCTGGGGCCGCTTGCGTTTCAGCAGGAGAAAAAGCCATCTCCATCCGCGCTTCGTGCAGCGCGTTGTGTTCCTACCGTACCGGGAACTCCAGTAGACGATTTAATTAAGGCGCGGGATCAGCTGCGTGAATCAACGGCCAGTCGGGCTATCTGAGGTGTTTATGCAAGTTATTGCTGTAGATAAAAAAGGGCTGCTGTCCGACTTCCGTGACTGGGGCGTCAGCAATGAATACGCTGATTTCTTCGTCAGCAAGTGTGATGACAACGGTGAGACTATCGCGTTTCGTACCTTCATTTTTAACGACACCATCCAGCTGCATGACTCCATTCAGTGGATGGCCGCATGTGCTGCATTCTGGTGTCGTGCTTATCGTGAAGCAAAGACCAACGTGGCGCAGGTTGAAGCGTTGAGCGCTATTCGTTCACTGTACTTTGCAGCTGGTTTTATTAGTGCGTCACCCGTTGTTGCGATGCTTCGTTCATGGTGGAGCGGTACTTATGAGATTCACCAATTGCCAGCGCCGAACCAGTCACAGTCACAGTCTGTTGGATTCCGTTCCGCGATTCTGAATACCTCTTTCCTTCACCACTAAACCATAAAACGTGCGTTTTCTTCGGCCTCTGCAAAGGTGGTCGGGGATTCGTGCGTCCTGAAATGGAGAAATGACCATGAGAATGACCCGTCAGGACTTACCAAATAAAGCGGCCGGCAGTGCGGAACTGGTGCAAGAGCTTTGCAATCAGGCGCGTGTTGATGGCGGAAAAGATGCGGCTACCAAGTTGTCAGGTCGTCTTGATCGTCTGGCTACTCATGCCGCAAACAGCGGTATGTCCGCCGCAGAAATTGTTGAGCTGATCCGCGAAGAGGCAATGGCCATTGATGGCAAAGGAGGTGCGGTATGGCAATAAAGTCGCCGCTGAAATGGGCTGGCAGCAAAGTCCGTGTCATGCCTGAATTGTTAAAGCATCTGCCAGCTGGTAAGCGTCTTGTTGAGCCGTTTGCAGGCTCTTGCGCGGTCATGCTGAATACTGACTATGAATCCTATCTTATCGCTGATGCCAATCCTCACTTAGTTAATACCTACAGAATGATGGCGCATCACACAGATGCGCTTTTGGTTGAGCTTGAGTGTTTATTCAGTGCTGGAAGTGTTGGCACTGAATCACAGCGCGGTGAGTTCTATTACTGCATACGCACCAAATTGAATCATTGCGGCAATATGTCAGCTGTTGAGGAGGCTGCATGTTTCATGTATCTGAACCGCCACGGTTACAACGGTATGTGCCGCTATAACCTGCGGGGCGGTTTCAATGTTCCATACGGTAAGTACAAGTCACCATATTTCCCGGCAGGAGAAGTGAAGGCTTTTGCTGAAAAGGGAAGGCGCGCATCTTTCGTTTGCGCCGATTTTTCAGAGACTCTCGATCTCGTTGTGCCGGGCGATGTGATTTATTGCGATCCACCATATAACCCGGAATCACGAAGCAAAAGCTTCACCAAATATCACCGTGAGGATTTCAGTCTCACCAGTCAAAAGCAGCTGGCGTCAATTTTATCCCGTCTGGCTGATCACGGTTATCCTGTTGTGGCTTCAAACAGTGATACTGATCTGACTCATTCGCAGTATGGCGTTGGGCGTTTCAATCTTCATAAAATTTCTGTCGCTCGTTCTGTGGGTGCCGCAACTGGCGGTTGTAGTAATGCCCCAGAAATCATTGCTGTAAGTGCGTATGTCTGAGCAGTTTGCTGATCTACTGACAGGTGAATATCACGCTGCATTAAACATGCAGCGTGAGTCGTTTGCACCCGGCGCACCTCGTGGCATTACACATACAGAACTTAAGTTGTGGAACTGCGATTCAACAGACCATGACTGGCGCAGCCAATACCTGCATGACATCCCTGATTATCTGGCTGGATATTTTGGCCATCGCTATGAGTCACTCCTCAAATCACAAAACAATGGTCGCCGCCGTGCCAATACGTTCTTACGCAACACTATAGGTAAGAGCGTATTGCCACGTCTGAAGCTGGTTAATGCTGCATGGCAGCGTGATTACACTGCCGGGATGCCGTCACCGTTTAAAGATAATCTCGATGACCTGCCGGGTTATGACCGTGACCGAATCCGTGATCTGGCTTATAACGTGGCCAGCCATCTGGGTGAGGCGTTTCATTCGTGGGTTGAGCTGACTGCATCAGATGAAAAGCTAAATGAAGACGAGCTAAAGAAGCGCACCGCAGAGGGCTATGTCTTTCTGGCACAGGAGGCTTTGAAATGTGGTACCACACCACCTTACTGGCTGTCAGTTAAGAAGACCGGGAAGATAAAACGCCGTCATGCCGAGAGTGGCATCTTACGTATGATGTCGCCGGAGTGGTGGCGTGTGCGATTACAGCGCCGCCGTGATCTCCAGCGCGAGCATCTTTCAATTGCTGTTGGCCAGGTTCAAAAGGCAGCAAGCCCATACGTATCGCGTGGAACGCTTGGCGAGTGGGTAGAGCAAAAGAAGCGTAACCGTGAGTTCTTCAAAAAGTTCGACCTTATTAACGAAGACGGTGATCGCGTGGCACTGGCTGATATGGTCAACCGTAGCAATGCCAATCCTGCTATTCGTCGCTGTGAACTTATGGCGCGTATGCGTGGATTTGAAGATATAGCCAATTACGAAGGTTATGCGGGTGACTTTTTTACAATCACTGCGCCTTCTCGTTTTCACGCCGTACACAGCAAGGGTGGTTTTGTTTCTCAGTGGAACGGAGCCAGCCCGCGCGATACTCAAAAATATCTCTGCTCAGTCTGGGCAAAAATCCGTGCGGCATTATCCCGTGCGGGTATCCACGTTTTTGGCTTCCGGGTAGTAGAGCCTCACCACGATGGCACTCCGCACTGGCATATGTTGCTTTTTATGCGTCCTGAGCATGTTGACGAAGTGCGCGACATCATGTGTTACCACGCTCGTATTGATGACAGTGAAGAGTTGAGCACTGAAAAGGCTCTTAAAGCACGGTTCCACGTTGAGCCAATCGATCCCACTAAAGGCAGTGCTACAGGCTACATCGCTAAATACATTTCCAAAAATATCGACGGGTACGCGCTTGATGGCGAGGAAGACGGCGAGACAGGCGGTAATGCGCGTGAGATGGCAAAGGCGGTGTCTGCATGGGCTTCACGCTGGCGAATCCGTCAGTTTCAGCAGATTGGTGGCGCTCCGGTCACTGTATGGCGTGAGCTTCGTCGTTTAGGTGATCAGGTAGTGGGAAATGCTGAAATGGACGCTGTGCTTGCGGCTGCGAGCGTTGCCGTTGATTGGGCTGCGTATACGCAGGCACAGGGCGGTGCTCTGGTCGCTCGCCGTGATCTGGTTGTTCGTCTGGCTTATGAAATCACCGAATGTGGCAATGAGTATGGCGAAGACGTCCAGCGTGTCCAGGGTGTTTATTGTCCTCATGCATTTGGATCTGAAGTGGCCACGCGACTGGTTAAGTGGGAAAAGGTCGCCAAACTGGCCGAAGCGTCAGCGGAGGCGGGTTTTTCTGGCGGCAACGCCGCCCCTTGGAGTTCTGTCAATAACTGTACGGAAGCGGAGCGCCGGAGGTTAAAACTAGAACTAAGGACAAGGGGGTTTGAGGGTTCTGACGAGGAGGTGACTATACTTTTGAGAGGGAGTGCCATCACTTATCGCGGTTTCGGCATGGTGAAGTACCAATCAGGCCGGGTAATAGACGTAATGGACACCAATGAAAACGAGGATTGGCCGGGATGGTCGCCAGGGTAATACCGGGTTTTCATTAGTTTTTTATGTCGGATGAATCTCAAAAAAAAGATTCATATTTTATTACAGTTAAGATACTGTATTTATATCCAGTGTTTTTCGTGAGGGAGGTTTGATGTCTGTTTCTATAGGTCAGATTGTTAAAGTGGAAAGGATTGATTTTATTGCGAAATTAATGAGGTATTCGCAGTTTGACGATGAACGCCGGGCGCTACTTGATGAATGGTTGGGCGAGTTAACTGAGGATTTGCTGAGCGAGTTGAAAAGAGAAGCGAGACAGAAAGCCCCTGCTGCTGAGGGGCTTTCCAGTTAACAGGCTTGAAGTAATTTTAGAGCCAGTTGCTTGTTTTCAGCTGACATGCCGCTAATGACCTGCTGAATCAGTAAGTCACCCTTTTTAGCGCTTGGGCTGATAGTGTGGGAAAAAGTCAGATTCATAACAAAAGTATGACCACACTCGACGTCTGAGCAGGCGCAATAGACATCAGCAATATCACGATGCTTACGGTTGGTTTTACGGATTACCGCTTTTGAACCGCATTCAGGGCACTCAATTTTTAATACGCGCATATTTGCGGCTCCGGCATATAAAGTATGCCTGGATTTTATACGTTTTCGCATTACACCGCATCCTTGTTCGTTGATTCTTGGTCAAATTTAAGGTGAAGGTGATCCGGCACATCCGGGTCACCATTTATCGCAATCATCAGCCTGCGCTGAAGCGGTAATACCTCGTTTTTCTTATAGGTCGCTTCAGTCTTCTCCGGGTCACCCAGTCCCCCCGCATTCTGCGGAATGATGCCAGACAGCCCTGCCGGGAAGCGATGCGCATTCAGAACGTCTTGCGCGCTGATGTTTTTGACGTTGGCAAATTCATCTTTCGCGCCAATGTCACCCATCTGGATAAATTGCACCGCTTCCTTCTCGCCGCCAGGTATGTTCACCAGAATGGTGCTGAAATTGCCGATCCCCTTGCTGTTGGACAGCTGCGCTTCAATCTCCTCCTCCACTTCGTCGGTCATGTTGGGGTCAGTGGTGTAGAGAATGCCGCCCGTATGAGCGCCGTTGTGGTAGTAACGGCGGCGGAAGATGGTTGCTTCGCTGTTAAGCAGCGCGGAGTGAATACCGCCGATGTAATCAGGCAGGCCATAGATTTGCTGCTGCGGGTCGTACATCTTGATAAAAATCACATCTTCTTCAGCGTAAATCAGCGGCTCACCCTGTTGCAGCAAAGCAAATTCACCGTCTTTGCGGCGGCGCGTGTACAGGCCGGGCATAGGTTCAAGTGCGACAACATCACCCCAGCCGTTACGGATTTTCACAATAGCCAGGTCACCGAACGTCAGAAAATCCATTGTTCCTGCTTCCAGCTGGTCATGGCTCAGGCCGCCGCCCAGATAATCGGAAAGCACCATATTTTTACGGGCGTGGATAATGCCGCCGTGCTGGCCGTTCAGGTTTATCAATTGCGCCAGTGCCAGGCGGTCAATCGGCAGGCTGTAATGGTCAAAATCGTTGTCATACCACACCTCACGGTAATCAGTGCCGGTAGTCAAAACGGGTTCGGGCTTGCCGAAGCGCAGCACCGACATTTTGCGGTTTGATTTGCTCTGCTGTGCGCCGCTGGCGCGTTGCTTATATCGTTTTTTCATGCTGCCTTCTGAAACTTCCATTTGGATGTGGGTTTGTTTTCGTAATTGAGCGGTTCGTTTTCCAGACCGTGCATGATTGCCCAGGCGGCTTCTGCGTGGCCTGTTTCAGCAGTACGATCGGCAATGAACGTCACGGCGTTGCCGCTCTGTGTCACGGCTCGTCGGATGGTCAGGAATGAGGCGGCTATCTCTTTTTGGTCCTGATCCCACTCAATGCGTCCGCTTTCGATGACGTCAGCGGCTTTCATGACCAGTCGGTTCTTCGTGCTCAGGTCATAGCGGATGGGTTTAATCACGCGCATGGCAAACGGGTGAATATTGTCGTAAACACCCTGGCCGATGCCCGTGACGTCCACACCTAAAAAGGCGAAGTTGTACCGGGCAAACAGCTTTTTGATTTCGCTGGCCTGATGGCGGAAGTTCATGCCCTTCCAGTTGATGACGGCCAGTACGCGAAACTTTTCATTGGCCAGAACGGGGGGCGCCAGAATAACGAAAGTAGAGAGGTCGCCAGAGCGCGCCGGGTCATAGCCGCCCCAGACAGGTCGTTCCCCAAACGGGCGTTTTGCCTTGGGGTCATGATCCTGCCAGAACGAAACATCAACGCCGCATTTCTCCAGGTCGCTGTAGCTGAAGACCGCATCTTTGCTGTCCACGAACACGCACATATAGAGCATGTTGAAGGTGTCTTTGCTGTAGCGGTTGCGCAGCTTCTCAATGCTGGCCAGATTGAAGCCGTTGGCGATGGCGTCTTCCATCGTGATGACGTATCGCCACTGGCCATCCGGGCAAAGGCGTCCACCGTCACGCATCTGGTCAAATGACGGGAACACCACGGCGGCGCGCTTCTTGCTGCCTTTCTTCCAGGTGTCGCCAGTCCAGAACGGGTAAGCCTGGTGCGTTTTGGCTGATGGCGTGGAAAAGTAGGTGGTGCGCCATTTATCATGCGTGGCCATCGCTGACGCGACTTCGTTCAGCTTGTCGAAATTCGGTACCCAGAAATATTCATCGCAGTACAGGTGGCCGCTGTAGGACTGCGCCGTGTTCTTATTCGTGGAGAGGAAGCGCAGCTCTGCGCCGTTGCTCAGGCGGATAGGGTTGCCCGTCAGCGTGATGCCGAAATACTCCTGGGCAATGTTCACAATGTAAGAGCGGAACACTTCAGCCTGTGCGCGGGATGCGGACAGGAAAATCTGGGGATCTCCGGTCAGCACCGCATTTTCAAATGCCTCAAAGGCAAAGTACCAGGTAGCCCCAATCTGGCGGCTTTTGAGGATGTTGCGAATCTGCTGGGCAAGGTTGGCGCGCAGGTGCTTCTGATACCCGAAAAGATGTTCTTCCGCCCATGCTTCCAGCTCCTCGGCCGTCAGGCCGGAGATGTCGTTTTTGTTGTACTTTCGCTTGCCGCGTGGCGCTTCGTCGTCGCCATGCCCGGAATCATTGCCAGAGTGGCCGTTGTTTTGGCCCCGAGCGACGGCCAGCTTCTCTTTATGCTTGTTGTGCTGGGCGCGGAGTTTCACGGAATGGGCAATCAGCTGGTCCAGCTCTTTCAGCTCCAGTTCCGTTTTGCCGTCACGGTTGGTCAGCAGCTGGATGCGGCGTTCAATCGCATCCTCTGTGCTTTCCTGGCTGAGCATGTTGGCCCAGCCTTCCTTTTCCGCCCAGTAGTAAATGATCCGCGCATTGGGCAGGTTCAGTTCACTGGCGATTTCCTTTGGCGTGTATCGCCTTAAATACAGGGCGCGCGCAACGCCGCGTAATTCATCGCTGTATTTAGCCATCAGTTGATTACATTCCTTTATTGGTCTGATGGCTATTATGCCGTCCATTTTTAAATAAAAATCCCGCTACAGTTCGCATGAGTTCGATTAATTGTCTTTATCCGAACTCATGCGAATTTGTCAGGGTGCGCAGGGTGATGAATTAAATAATAATGGCCTTGCTGTTACGGAGGGCAGGAAAATAAATGTCACAGTTAATTACCGACTGGCTGTGTATTGCCACCGAAGGGGATACGGTTGACCGTAGAGAATTAAAGCGGGAGTGGTTAATTGATGCTGCTGAAACATATGACCCTGAATTATACGCTGCACTTATTTGGCCGGAGCATGAGCGCTATTACGGAAATGGGGGCAGCGTTAAACAGGTTATGTGGCAGGAAGGTGAAGACGGTCTGGTCAGGCTTTACGCCAAAATCAGCCCGAACATCAGCCTGATCGAAGCCAACAACCGCGACCAGCTTATCTACTTCTCAGTAGAGCTGACCGAAGACGGGGACTTTCGCGGCACGGGCCGCAGCTATCTGGAAGGACTGGGGGCAACGGACTCACCCGCAAGCGTAGGCACTACACGTATGCGCTTCAGTAAGCGCAAAAAAATCAAATCCGGCTCTTATTGCTACCGATTTGGCCGGGACGGAAAAGTGAAACAGGAAAAAGATATGAGCTGGCAGAAAATGTTTGGCATTAAGCCGAAGAAATTTGCAGAAGATGATGCGAATGGTGATGCGCCGGAAAATAGCGATAAGTTGCAGGCGCTGGCTGAAGCCCTTAATAACCTTGAAGGGCGCGTGTCTGCAATTGAAGAGCAGCTGTCATCTACTCAGGATGATGTAGAAGCGATTGCGGAAGTGGTGGACACTCAGGAATTTGCCACGCTGCGTGACAATCTTCCTGCGCTGATTAAAAACTTCAGCAAGCTGGACGACAAAATCACCAGTTTGCCAAAGCACAACCGCACCGAAAAACAGGGCGCTCGTAAGTTCAAGTTCCTTTAATTTCCACGCTCGCCGGGGAATCGAATTAATTCGCTTAATTGCGAGAGGATGATTTATGCAATTAAACCAACGCGCGGTGATGTTTATTGACGCTTACGCCAAAGGTCTGGCGGAAAACTATGGCGTCACTAACCCGTCACGCGCATTTAAGCTGAGCGACCCACAGGAAACCAGCCTGCGCGCCGCGCTGCTGGAATCTGTTGAGTTCCTCGGCATGATCACCGTCGCGGACGTTGACCAGCTGAGTGGCCAGGTTGTTTCGGTTGGCGCATCGGCGCTGCATACCGGGCGTAATGCAGATGGCCGTTTTACCAAACGTGTCGGCGTGGACGGCAACGATTACAAGCTGGTTGAGACGGATTCATGCGCCGCACTGCGCTGGGATCTGCTTTCCATGTGGGCCAACGCCGGGGACGAAGATGAATTCTTCCAGATGGTTCAGACCTTCTCTAATCAGGCGTTTGCGCTGGACATGCTGCGTATTGGCTTTAACGGTAAATCCGTTGCAGCCACTACCGATCCTGTAACAAACCCGAATGGTGAAGACGTCAACATCGGCTGGCATGCCCGCATGGAAACGTTCAAAGACGGCGTTCAGATTATGGACGACCCGGTCACCCTGGACGATGAAGGTGATTACCACTCACTGGACGCGATGGCTTCCGACCTGATTAACACCAAGATTCCGGCACAGTTCCGTAACGATCCGCGTCTGGTGGTGCTGGTTGGTGCTGACCTGGTGGCAGCGGAGCAATACCGCCTGTATCAGAAGGCTGATAAGCCAACCGAGAAGATTGCCGCGCAGATGCTGGGCAGCACCATTGCCGGGCGCACGGCCATCATCCCGCCATTTATGCCGGGCAAACGCATGGTGGTGACGCCGCTTTCTAACCTGCACATCTACACGCAGCGTAATACGCGTCAGCGTAAGGCGGAGTTCGTTGAAGACCGTAAGCAGTACGAAAACAAGTACCTGCGCAATGAAGGTTACGCCGTTGAAGTGCCGGAGCTGTATGCGGCCATTGACGAATCCGCCGTGACCATCGGCAAAGTGACCGAACCAGCAGAGGGCTGATGTCATGAGTCTTTCACCCGCACAGCGACACAGCCAGCGTAAAGAGATGCAGTTAAAGCAGGCGCAGCTTGAAGAGGTCAACACCACGGCAAGCTTGCATCTGCAATTGCAGGAAATCGCCACAGACGTGGAATCTCTTCACGGTATGCAGATGGCTGACCGCGTGGAACTCAAGCGCAACAAGCTTTTGCCGAAGTGGCTTCCGACTGTGGAGAGCTATCTGGAGCTGGGCAAAGCATACGCCAACCCGGTGTTTGCCTTGTGTGTGGTCTGGCTGTTTGACGTGGGCGATTACGATCAGGCGCTGGACTGGGCTGATATCGCCATCGAGCAGAAGCAGGACACTCCGGAGTTTATCCGGTCACGTTTCCCGGCTTTCGTTGCCGATCAGATGCTGGCATGGGCCGAGCAGGCGAGCAAGGCGGGTGAAGACCTTGAACCGTATTTCTCACGCACGTTTGAGAACGTGACGCAGCGCTGGCCGCTACACGAAGAGATTGTGGCCAAGTGGTTCAAATTCGCGGGGCTGCGAATGCTCCGTGATGAATCAGGACAGGTGCGGGCGGCGGCGATTGATAGCGTCGAGACGCTGTCAAACGCTGACCGGCTGCTGGCGGCCGCCGAGGCGAAGTATCAAAAGATTGGCGTAGGGACGATGCGCAACAATATCGCGGCGCGCATTCGCACCCTTGCACCTTTGAAAGCCAGTAACGACTAACGCAAGCCGGGTGGGCGCGGATGAGGGCAGAACACAATGTGTAATGCGCCGCGGATTCCGGTCAGCCCACCTTTTTAAGGGAAATATGCATGTTCAGTGGCAAGCCGATTGAATACCAGGACAGCCCGCTGCAAAACGATGGATTCTGGCCCGATCTGAATCTGGCCGATTTTCAGAGCGCCCGCAGCATTCCGGCAGACGTTGCAGCCGGAACGGTGGGGGATGCGCTGCTTACGGCTGTTGCAGAGGTAAACAATGACCTTGCCAGTGTGCAGGTGAAGCATCGCGCGGCAGGGTACGCCACCGCAGGGAATGTGCCGGGTGTCAGTATGGAGGGCACCAACCAGCTGGAGGCGCAGTATAAAAAGGCGGTGTATGCCAGGGCAAAAGCTGACCTGATGGGTGAGTTTGCGTCAGTTGGCCGCCGCGAGTCGCATCCGGGACAGGAGAGCGATGACACGCGCAAGGGACTGCTGGCGGAGGCGGCGATAGTGATCCGCCAGATTAAGGGACTGAAACGCGCAACGGTGAGGCAGGTATGAGCCACGTCAGCCAGCTGGATTCCCTCACCGCGTTCTTACGGGGATGTGTGCCCAAACGGGCAATGCAGTCGTTCAGCAGTGAGATGACGTCACTCAAAACCATTCCCGCAGGCAAAAGCATGGGTATGGAGCAGGAGCGGCTTTCGATCATTCGCTATGACGCAGAGCTTATCTGGGAGCGTTTCCCGTTTAGGGAGTGCGATCCCCGCCTGATGATGGCGCTGCTTGAAGTCTGGCTGGCGTCAGACTCCGCAGACCGTGAGCTGTTCAGCCATGTCGGCTTATCCAGTGCCGATCCTGACTGGGATATTGAGCTGATTGACGAAGAGACTGCGATTGTCACCGTCACGGTACCGATGGCCGAGGAACTGATCATCGTGCCGGATGACGCGGGTGATATTCCCTACCAGGGCAAGCAGTACCGCCTGGCTGATGCCGAAATCTGGACGGCACTCAGCGCGTTGATTTACGCACCGGGTGCAGACGTGCCGGGAGCGACACAGTGATATTTGGTGCGGAGGTGAATGCCGCGCAGCTGCGTGAGATGCGCCGCGAAATTGCAAAGCTTGAGCTGCCGCAAAAGAAGCGTCAGCGGCTTATCTGGCGTATGGCGAAGTACGGTGTTATCCCCGCAGCAAAGCGCAACGTGCGCAATCAGCAGGCTCCAGGCGGTACGCCGTGGGAGGGCAGGAAGACACGGCGCAGGGGCAAGATGCTGCGCAATCTGCCGGGCCTGTTGCACATCAAAGAGATGCCGGAGATTGAAGCCGTGCGGCTTTATCTTCAGGGCGGCGGGTACCGGAACGGTGAAAACCCGGTGCCAGCGGGGGTGATTGGCTACGCGCAGCAGGAGGGCATGAAAGCTACCGTCCGGGCGCGTAATGCCAGCAAGCCCATACCGTCCGGCAAAATGGCCACGCTGGCGCAGGCCAAAAAGCTGCGCAAGCTGGGGTACAAGGTGAAGCGCGGCAAGCGCTGGCGTAAGCCACCGTTTAAGGAAATTACCGACACCATGGGTTACGCGCAGGCCGGGCTGCTGATCCGCAAGTTGAGTAATAAAGCGGCTCAATCAGTCTGGACTGTCGATCTGCCGTCGCGTCCGTTTGTCGGAATGAGCAGTGATGACTTCAATAAGGCGCTGGCGCGACAGCTACAGGCCATCGGGTACGGCTGGGACGTTAACGCGCAGGATATCAGGGGAAGTGTATGAGTTGGCCAACGGTCACGATTAATCAGTTAAACCAGCTACAGGGTGAGACGAGCGACATTGAGCGCGTGGTGCTCTTTGTCGGCAAGGGGGCGACTAACAGCGGTAAGACGCTGGCGGTCAACACGCAGACCGATTTTGACACGCAGCTGGGTGCGGCGGCTTCGGTGCTGAAAAGCCAGGTAATGGCGGCGCTGGATAACGCCGGGCAGAACTGGGCGGCTTATGTTCACGTGCTGGCTGAAGATGCCGAGGCGCTGGAATGGGTGAAGGCCGTGGAGAAGGCGCAGACGGTGGCGTCTGTTGAGGGTGTCGTGCTGTGCGTGGACGTTGACGAAAAGGCGCAGATTAATGCCGCCGCTACGCTGCGCAACACGCTGCTGTCCAAATACGGTCGCTGGGTGTGGTTCATGCTGGCCGTGGGTGCGCCTGAAGATGATGAGGCATGGGCCGATTACCTGACCCGCCTAGGCACCCTGCAAACCGGCATTTCGGCATCAGCGGTGCAGCTGGTACCGCGCCTGTGGGGCAATGAGCCGGGTGTGCTGGCCGGGCGTCTGTGCTCCCGTTCGGTGACCATCGCAGACAGTCCGGCGCGCGTCAAAACGGGTGCGCTGGTCAGCCTGGGCAATGACGAGCTGCCCGTTGACGGCACGGGCGCTGAAGTCGATTTAGCCACGCTTCAGGCGCTGGAAAAGCTGCGTTACAGCGTGCCGATGTGGTACCCGGACTATGACGGCATGTACTGGGCAGACGGGCGCACGCTGGACGTTGAGGGTGGTGATTATCAGGTTATCGAATATCTGCGCATTGCTGACAAGGTGGCGCGCCGTGTACGTCTCATTGCGATTTCACGCATTGCTGACCGTTCGATGAACACCACGCCGGGCAGCATTGCAGCCACGCAGCAGAGCTTTTCAAAGCCGCTGCGTGATATGTCGCAGTCCAGCCAGATTAACGGCATCCGCTTCCCCGGTGAGGTGAAAACGCCGCTGGACGGGGATGTCACCATTAACTGGCAGTCGGCTACTAAGGTGGAGATTTATATCGTGATGCGTCCGGTTGAGTCTCCGAAGGAAATCACCGTGGGTCTGGTACTGGATACCAGCATCACAACTACTGAGGAAGCGGCATGAGCCAGCGTATCAGCGGTCAGTCTTTTGACGTGAACATTGATGGTGAGTTGCTTCACGTTGAGAAAATTTCGCTCGATATCACGGATAACACGGCGGCGGCGTCAACCCGTGGTGTGCCTGACGGCTTCACGGCGGGTGACGTGGCGGGTGAGGGTGAAATTGAGCTTAGCAGCAAAGTGTTCCAGCAGTTATCGGCGAAAGCCAAAGCGGCGGGATCGTGGCGCGGCATCGACGTGGTGGACTTCCTGTTTTACGCCAAGGTAGGCAGCGAAGAGGTCAAGGTAGAGGCGTTCGGCTGCAAGCTGATTATCAGCAACATCCTGGACATCGATCCCAAGGGCGGCGCGCTGACCACGCACAAGGTTAAGTACTTCGTGACCAGCCCGAAATTCGTCAACATCAACGGCGTTCCCTATCTGGAGTCGTCGGCTACGGAAAGCCTTATCAGCTAACGGAGAGGCAATGCAGGAGCACGAAAAAACGCTGTATCAGCTGCTGGTTATGGGCGCGGTTATCGCGCTGGGCAAGATTCTGACCAGCAATGAAAAAATCACGACGCGCCTTGTTGCCGGGCGCGTGATCCTCGGTTCAGCCATTTCGGTGGCGGCGGGGGCGGCGCTGGTGCAGTTCCCGGATATGCCGCCGCTGGCCGTCAACGGGCTTGGCGCGGGGCTGGGGATTCTGGGCTATCAGTTTTGTGAATTATGGCTACGCCGCCGTATGGGCGGTTCTGACAAGGGGAAGACAGAGTGACGTTATCGGAAAAACAACAGTTGTTCACGGTACTGATTGCGCAGCTGATTATGTTTGCGCAGGACAAGGGAATGCGCCTCACCTTTGGTGAAGCTTACCGTACCCCTGAGCAGGCCGCGCTCAATGCCAAGAGTGGCAAGGGCATCAGCAACAGCCTGCATACGCAGCGTCTGGCGGTTGACTTCAACCTGTTTGTAAACGGGGAGTACAAGACCCGCACCGAGGATTATCAGGCGCTGGGTGAGCACTGGGAATCACTGGGCGGCAGCTGGGGAGGCCGGTTCAAGAACAACCCTGACGGCAATCACTTCAGCCTGGAACATAACGGGGTGCGCTGATGGCCAGAAACGTTCTGTTTGTGATCGCTGGTTTACTGCTGGCGTTCTGGGCGGGATGGACTGGCTCGGACTGGAAGCGCGACAGCGAGGAGCTGGTAGCAGAACGGGCCGCAGGGCTGGCCGCTGGCAAAGTCCGGGAGGACATGCAGGGCGTGGCCAGCCAGTCAGCCAGCCAGCTGGAAGGCAAACTGGAGGAGTTGAAAGGTGCGATACCCGCAGGCATCCGCACTGAAGTGGTTAAGCCTGTGTTTACTAACGTTTGCGTGTCTGATGATTTTGTCAGGATGTACAACGAAGCCAGTGAACGTGCAGAGCGTACCCTTTCAGGAAAATCTAAAAACTAAATGCCCGGTTAATCTTCCACGGTTAAACGGTAACGATGGTAAAGCCGCAGCGGAATTAATTACGACATGGCTCGATATTTATTCGACGTGTGCCGCTCGTCACAACCAGCTTGTTGATGAAATTATTTTAAGAGAGAAAAAAGGCTATGAGTGATAAAGAAATTAAACTGATCGTTGCGGGTAAAGATATTACCTTTGCGCCAAACGTCACCGCGTATAACAAATACATCAACGAAATCACCATCAGTAATAAGGTGGCTCCGGCGCATAATTTTCTTGTGCGTATCGTAACGCCTGAAACTAAAGAAGCGCTGGAAGATATTCTGAAACTGCCGGGCGCGGCGTTGCAGGTGGTTTCTAAAGTGATGGATGAATATACGCCTGAGCTGGAAATTACCGTAAAAAACTAACCGAGCGGGTCCGTAATATCGACTCTAACGGACTCGAACAGTATTCAATTTTACGGCGTCACTGGCTTCCGAATGAGGATGACAGTTTAGACAGTCTCTCTGCCGCATTATGGCTCGATAATAAATACTGGGAAAACCAGCGCATTGCTGTCGCTAATGGCATCGCGCTGGCTTTTAAAGGTAAAGAATGAAACAGCTGGAATTTACTTTATCGCTGATCGACAAAATAACCCGTCCTTTGCGTCAGGCGCAGGCGAGCGTTACCGATTTTGCTGATAAGTCCCGCGCTTCATTCCAGCGTATTGGTATCGGTGGTGCGGCGTTGTGGGGCGTGGGTCAGGGCATTAAAGGCGCGCTGGGTCCGGCAATTGAAATGTATGACGCACTTCAGGAGCAGGCTGCGCGGGGCATTGATGACACCGCGCTGAAAGCGGTGGCAAAGGATGCCAACACCTTCGCCATGACTTACGGCAAAGGGGCGGTGGAGTTCGTGCAGTCCACGGCGGAAATCAACGCGGCGATTGGCGGGCTGACGGGCGATGAATTGCCCAAAGTCACCCGCGTAGCCAACCTGATGGCCGCAGCAGTGGGCAGTACGGCGGCGGAATCTGCCGAGTTCATGGGGCAGATGTTCGGAAATTTCAGGGAAGAGGCGGACAAGGTCGGCAAGGTGCAGTTTGCAGAGCAGCTGGCCGAGAAAATGTCCTTTATGCGTCAGCGGTTCGGCGTGGAAATGGGCGTGGTCAAAGACCTGATGGAAGGCGCGCGCGGCGTCGGTACCAACTACGGTCTGGGGCTGAATGAGCAGCTGGCCGTGATGGGTGAGCTACAGCGCACGCTGGGTACCGAGGCGTCCAGTTCCTACGAAGGCTTTATGACGGGCGCAGAGGATGGCGCCAAAAAGCTGGGGATGACGTTCAAAAACTCTGCGGGTCAGATGCTGTCCATGCCGGAGATCCTGACCAAACTCCAGGGGAAATACGGTGACAGTATTGCCGGGAACGTGGAGGCGCAGAAGGCGCTTGATGACGCGTTCGGTGACAGTTCCGCCGTGGTCAAGCAGCTGTGGGGCAACGTGGACACGCTACAGCGCAATATTGAAGTGCTGGGCGGCAGTGACGGGCTGAAGCGTACGCAGGAAATGGCCACGAAGATGGTCAAGCCGTGGGACCGCTTCGTGCAGATTTTATCGGTGGCACGGCAGGTTATAGGAATGACCCTGCTGCCGGTTCTTTATCCGCTGCTTAATCGCCTGGCGGATATGGGGCAGACGTTTGCCCGGTGGATGCAGATGTTTCCCAACATCGCGCGCGTGGTGGGCTATGTCACGCTGGCGGTGCTGAGTTTTGCCGCCGTGGGGGCGCTGGCCAATATCGTGATGGGGCTGAGTTTCTTTGTGATGGCAGGTCTGACGGGCATCTGGCGCGGTCTGCTGCTGGTTACGAAACTTTATACCGCCGCGCTGTGGGTCGCCTCCACCACGGTGAAAGCCTATGAGCTGGTCATGCGGACGTTGCGCGGCACGCTGATGGCGGTACGCATCCAGGCCATGCTGACCGGAACGGCGATCAACTTTATGAGCTGGCCGATTCTCCTGATTATCGGTGCCATCGCGTTGCTGGCCGCAGGCTGCTATCTGCTGATCACACACTGGGAACAGGTCAAAGCGGCGGTGATGGATACCGCCGCATTCCAGGCGGTGACGGTGGCCATTCAGTACGTGGCGGGAGTATTTGGCAAAGTCTGGGAGTTTATTAAGGACGGCTGGAAAAGTTTTGTTTCGCTCCTGAGTGGTTTTTCCGTGACGGAAACGCTCGGCAATATGGCGCAGGGAATTATGAATTTATTCGCCGGGCTGTGGGACAACATTAAACAGACCGCACTGAGTTCACTTAACTGGATTGTCACCAAGCTGAATAAAATACCCGGCGTCAATATCGCCCAGCTGGGTGAACCCGTAACGCCGCCACCTGTTATCGGCAATACGCTTTCAACGGGGAACCAGTTAAAAGGCGTTGAGTCAGGTGGCGTGAGTAAAACAATTAACAGCAGCAATCGGGCTACAACGGATAACAGCCGAAGAATTGACAAGGTCGAAATTAACATGCCGAACGGCATGACGCCGCAGCAATTATCGGAATGGCAGGAGCTGGCAGGGTGAGTGAATTACTGTATATCGATTTGCTGATTGAAAATGGTGACTTTGTTCTGAATACAGGTAGCGAGCCTGTTACCTGCAATAACCGGAAAAGTATCCAGCAGGATATTGCTCACGCAATTCTTGAATCCGGTTTACTGACCGAAATGATTGCGGAGCGCAGCCCGACTTTGCGGGCGGATATTCTGACACGTATTGAATTACTGATTGAAGACGATGAGCGAATTATTCCCGGAACGGTGGAGCTGACCGAGGAAAGTATTTCCCGGCTATGGGTTACAGCCAGCACGTATGACTTCGGCGGAATTTCTTACGGGGTGGACGTATGACGGAAAAACCGGAGGTTGATTTTGAAGAGGTGGTGAAGGCGAGCGGCATGCCCACCACTGAAGCGGAGCTGAAGGCGAAGTTTACCGCCATTGCGACAGAAGAGGGGCTGATTACCAACACCTCGCGCATGTCGCCGTTCTGGCGTCTGGTGACGGCGATCATCACCTCACCCGTGCTGTGGCTCAAAGACGTCCTGATCAATTCCGTACTGGCCAACATGTTTGTGGCCACGGCAAGCGGGCAGATGCTTCGCCTGCTGGCATGGGCGGTCAACGTGACCGCAAAGCCAGCCAGCGCGGCGGAGGGCGTGATCAGATTCGTCAAAACCGGCGACGCATCAGAAGTCACCATCCCGGCCGGGACGCGCATTCAGACCGAGCGCATCAACGGCACGGTTTACGAGCTGGTGACGCAGAGTGACTTCACCATTGCGGCGGGGCTTGCCAGCGCACTGGTACCCGTCACTGCAACAGCGGCGGGCGCAGCCTACAACCTTGCGCCGGGATATTTCCGCATTCTGCCCGTGGCGGTGTCCGGTATATCCACGGTGATCAGCGAAGAGGACTGGCTGACTGTGCCGGGCGCGGATGAGGAAAGCGACGACGATTTGCGGGACCGCTGCCGCAATCAGTTCAACCTGGTGGGCAACTATCACACCGATGCGGTTTACCGCTCAATGATTGCAGGCGTAGTGGGGCTGAGTATTGACCGCATCTTCTTTGAGCATGATGCGCCGCGCGGGCCCGGTACCGCCAATGCGTTTTTACTGCTGGATTCCGGCGTGGTGTCTGAGCCGTTCGTCACAGCGGTGAATGACTACATCAATACGCAGGGGCATCACGGCCACGGTGACGATATGCAGTGTTTTGGGATGCCGGAAACCTCGCACGATCTGGCCGTGGTGCTGTACCTGCCAGACCCGGACAACATGAGTGCGGAGGATATGTCGGTACTTACGGCAGGGGTGGAAAACCTTATCCGCTGCGCCTTCCGGGAAAATACGGACTATGACGTGAAGAAAACATGGCCCTATGGCCGGTTCTCTTTCTCCAATCTGGGCCGGGAGATTCACAAGACTTACCCGGACGTGGATTCGGTGACGTTTTCCCTGACGGACATCGTCAGTGAACTCAACGTGCCGCGCCTGAGCAGCCTGACAGTGAGCATAGAACATGACTGATTTTGAAAAGAAACTGGCAGGGCTGTTGCTGCCAACGTGGATGAAAAAGGGAGAGCCGGCCAAGTTGCTGAAAGCCGCCCGCCGATTCTGGGTTTTGGTGTACGGCTGGATCACGTGGCCTGTTAACCAGTTCGATCCGCTCACCTGTTCAGAGTCACTTTTACGCCTGATGGCGTGGGACAGAGATATCACCCGGTTTAACGGCGAGCCGCTGACGCTGTTTCGCAAGCGCGTGGCCTATGCGTTTATCAACGCACGGGATGCCGGGTCAGTTGAGGGGTTTATTGCAATCTTTGAACGGCTGGGAATCGGGTATGTCGAGGTTCTGGAACGCCAGCCAGACATTGACTGGGACGTGATCATCGTCCGGCTGAGCGACAGTCAGATTGCAAGAAATACTCAGCTGCTGATGCAGATTATTCGCCAGTATGGACGAACCTGCCGCCGCTATCAGTTTGAAGTCATGACGCCTGAAACCCTGTATCTGCATTACGGGTTTATCCAGGGTGAAAGCGTCTGCTATGCAGCGCCATTAAGTTTCACCGAAATAAAGTTCGGTGAGTATTCAGCGTATTCAGCTACCGACGTCGAAGGCGGTAACTCAGTGTTTAGTGCAAAAATTTAGGGAAAAAAAATGAGTCAGAGCGTTATCACTAACGCCTTCGAACAGCTGAAGGCGCAGCAGGCGGCAAACGGTTCCATCATCACGCTGGATGAGTTTGTCTTCGCTAACATTCCGGGGCTGGATACCAGTTTGCCCATTTCCCGCGATGAGTCATGGCCAGAAGACGGCCAGATTGTTCACCGTCAGGCCGTGGGCAAAACGGGCATGGTCAATGCCAACGCGGTGGCTTATTCCGCCGTTCTGGGCGCTGATGTGGGCGACTTCGAATTTAACTGGATTGGGCTCGTCAGCAGCAGCAGCGATACCGTCTGCATGATTGTGCATGCGCCTCTTCAGAAGAAAATCAAAACCGCAGCCGGACAGCAGGGGAACGTGCTGACACGTAGTTTTCTGATGGAATACAGCGGTGCGTCTGAGCAGACGGCAATCGTCACCCCGGTTGATACCTGGCAGATTGATTTTACTTCTCGCCTTAACGGCGTGGATGAGCGTATTCGTCTGGAGAATGTTGATGTTTACGGTGCGGCTTCATTCATTAACGATGGGTTCAAAGTTTCGCAAAGCGGGACGGTATACAGCGTTAAGCGCGGTATCGGTTATGTTGCTGGCATCAGGTCTACTCTGCTGGCCGATCAGGAGCTGAGCGTCATTTCAAAGCCGACAAAGGTATGGGTTGATGTCTGCTGGAAAGGAACGCTGACCAGCGTCTGGGCTGAGGCAACAAAATTAACGCTAGCAGACACGCTGGAAAATTATTCTGACAGTGAAGGTCAGCATTATGTTTATGCCATTGCGCATATTAATGCTGATGGAAGCGTGAATGATTTACGCCCGGCCACGCTGACTTCTGGTTTTTCGCAGCTGGCGGCGCAAAAGAATACCTTCCCGTTTTTTAACAGTCTGGCTGAAGCGAAGCTGGCTCCATTGAGTGACTTCGTGCGCGGGATGATGAATAAAGACGATTCATCCAACGTACTTTCATATCTGGGCATGGGTGATGTGTTGCCAAAGCAGCAGGATATTAGCATCAATGTTCCGGGGGATTTCCCGTCTGTTTCTGCCGCACTTAAAAGCCTCCGCAACAAGCGTTTTCCTGCCGTCTCGGTAGTCATCAACGTCAGCGCAGGTATTTACACTGAGGCTGAAACGCTTCCGACTGCACATGTGGATGGTGACCGGGTTTCGATTGTCGGAAAATATGATGATCTTGCCGTTTCATCAGTAAATTCAGTCACTGCTGGAAAATTCACCGTGCGCCACTGGGATGGGGTAACGCGCGATCTTAACTACCACACGGTAACCGGAACCGTCAGCGGCAAAGTGCCAGCAGTGGGTGAATTTGTGCTGATTCAGTCTGGTGCTGGTAATGACAAGGCGGAATATCATGTCGGAGCATGGGAGGTCACAGCCGTAGCGGGAAATCAGGTTACGTGGGTAACAACGCTTAATGCTGCTCCGCCTTCAGGCGCTGTCACGCTGTCAGGAAAAATCCTCCGATCGGTCATTCGATTTGCCGATGGCGCTAAGGGTCCTACTGCTATCCGGGTAGAAAGTTCGCTTTCTCTGGGGCTAATTGATGGGCTGGCTATTGTTGGGGCGGCAACGCCTGTGGTGATGTCAGGAGGACGAAGCCAGGCCAACTATGACGTTTATGGGGATGCCGGGGGGAATACTGGTGTTGTTTCACGAGATGGCGGCGTAGTGAATATCGGCAGTAACTTCGGTATCAGCGGTTTTTCAGGTTCCAATGTGTACGCCAACCGAAACGGAACAATCATCGTTGCGGCAGGTGCGGCTTCCTCTAACTCTGCGCGTAACGGATGGGGCAGCGCATCCGGGACAATGCAATGCACGGGGGCAATTTCCTCAGGAAACCTCATTGATGGATTTATTGCACAGGATACGGCGTTTACTTTCGCTACAAGCGCAAAGTCATTTGGCCATCATCGCCATGCCTACATTGCAGCAGGCGGCGGGTCAGTCCATTTAACCGGGTCTGTTGGAAAAGGTTCTTTAGGAAATGGGCTTGAGGTTATCAACTCTCAGGCACTGGCTAACAATGCTGTACTTCAGGACAACACAGGAAAAGCTATTAATCTGGTCGGGGGCGCTATCCGTGCCCCATCATGCGATTTGCGGAATAATAACGGGGTGACATGCTCCCTTAATGGATCGCTCAATATTACCAGTAGCAACCTGGACGGCGTGACAGTCACCGCTGAGTCAGGTGGATATATCGACGTTACCGGATACAACGGTACGGCAACCATGCTTCCGGTAGTGAATCATTACGCTAAATTCGGTGAATTTATCGCGAGCGGAACTTCGCAAACCTTTATCGGATTCAGTCCATCCGGTACTAACTCAGCTATGCGAATTTCTGATACCAACCATGTTCTCATCGGTTCAGCTACCGATCTTGCTGGACAGGCGGCAGCGCGTTTGCACGTAAACGGTGCGGCAGTATTCGCAGGAACAATTCTTCCGGCCACCGATGCCAATATCAACGCGGGTTCTGCATCACTGCGATTTAACATTGGGTTCTTTGCCGGAGGGACGCAGTCAACCTCGGACGCTACGCTAAAAGACCCGATTCGTGACTTTACCCGGGCGGAACTTAATGCGGCAATGAAAGTTGCGAAGCAATTTGGTTTCTGGACATGGCTGGATGATGAGCAAAAGCGTCTGCGCGCCGGAACAACCGTGCAGTCTGTACTGGAGGTGCTCAAATCTGAAGGTCTGGATTGGCAGGATTACGGTTTTATTGGTTTTGATGAATGGGACGATGTTTACACGCCTGAAGTAGTGGCATTAGACGACGGCTCAGAGGTTGAAACCGGAAAAATGCTGTTGGTACGTGCGGCCGGCTCAGTGTGGCAATTGCGTGATCAGGAATTCGACCGTTTTGTCATGCGCGGCCTGTCAGAACGGATTTCTGTCTTGGAACAACGCATCGGGGCAGTTGCATGATGGCTGAAAATTTGGGGTGGAGTGAGATGAACTTAGCATTCAGTGGCACGATGCCACCAATGAATTGCTCAGTTGAAACTGCGCACCCCTGGGTTTATGAGCTTGGAAAGAGTGCTGAAAGCGGGTCGTATCTCAGTCCCGCAAACGCCATTGCGTGGGTGGCCGATAAAGTGAGAAGTGCAGTAAGCGGCGCGGAAGTCGTGGCGTTGATGGTGACTGGAGACAGTGCAACAGACTTCACTAAGCGAATAGGTGAACTTGCTGACGTAATGCCGTTTCCATCGTTGAAACAGGTTCAACGCATAGCCCTGTCATCAGCACAGCTGGCCGTTGAAAAAATGCAGATACCCGCCCCGCTGAGTGGCGGATTGTCAGGTGCAGTACCCTTTTCAGTAGAAACGGCACGCACTGCACTTAATGCGGGGGTGATGCAGGATGCCGTGAATGCTGCTGCGGCTGGTTTTGATATGGATGAACTAAAAGGCGCGCTGGATTCGTTTTTTGAAAAACGCTCGCAGTTAATTAGCGAAATACTCAGCGGATTAGACGAGCTGAAAGGTAAATCAGCACGGGTATGGGCGTTTAGCGCTTCAGGAAACCTCGCAACCATTGCGGTGGAAATGTTGAAAAACATTCCAGATGCTTCAATGGTTCACAGCGCGGTCATACTGCTGACAGGGGATAATTTGGAACCAATCAGGGGGATGCTCAGTGAGTACCAATCCAACGCTGGCGCTTGATGGCGAAGGCATCCCATTGCAAAACATGCGCATCACGCTGTCTATGCAGTTTCAGGATAAAGACCAGGGCGGTCAGACGAGTTCAACGGCAAAGGCCGAGCAGGGCGTCAAGGGCAAGGAGCTGCGCGTTTCCGGGCTTATTCCCTTCACCAAGCCGGAGATTTTGAAGCGTCTTTTTGAGATGGGCATTGCCACGGGCAGTGATGGCCAGCGCAAGCGGTACCGCGTAGCGCATCAGACCGCGCGCGCGGTAGGGCTGCGTGAAGTGATATTCACCGGGAACATTGACGCGCCGGAGCAGGATGGCCGCATGGCGTGGATTGTCACTTTTACGCTGACCGAGCAAATGAGCGTGCCGGAAAAGCGCGAGGAGCGTACGGCCAGCAAGACGGCGGCAACCAAACAGACGGCGGCGGGAACGGGTTCAGTTTCAGGCGCTGCCGCCACCGAAGACGAATCAAAAATGACGTGGTTTGAGAAAAAAGTGCTCAAGCCGGTCAATGACGCACTGGAGTAGCATGAAACCAATTCAGCGCCTGTACCTGTCTAACGACAAGGTGCATTTTTCTGACATGCAGCTGGTACTTGAGCTTAACAGCTGCGGGCGTGGCTTCATTACCGCGCAGACGTCAACGGACTATACGGGCAAACTGGTGCGCGTTGACGTGGGTTACATGGATAAGGTGCTGCGCTGGTTTACCGGGTATGTGGAACGCTCGCAGCCCGTGGAAAACGGTTTTCAGCGTCTTTTTGTGCGCGAGTTGTCCGGCATCTTCGATAAGGCGTGGCCGTGCTCGATGCAGCACCCAACCTTGCGCCAGCTGGCTGCATGGCTGACGGAAAACAGCGGTATTATGGTGCAGGTGCCTGATGCGTCCTACAGTGACACGGCGATCCCCCATTTCACGCACAGCGGCACCGGGTTTCAGCTGCTTAACGTGATTGGCCAAGCGTTTTCGGTACCGGACTGCATCTGGTACCAGTTGCCCGATGGCGATCTCTATGTTGGCGGTGCTGATAAAGCCATGTTTGCCGGGCGTCCGGTAGACATCCCGGCTGAGTTTGGCCGGGCAGGCGCGGCAGGCAACAGCATGACGGTGCCGCTTATCCAGTCCATGCGCCCCGGCGTTGAGATGAATGGCCAGCGCGTGACTAAGGTTGCGCTGAATAATGGCGAGATGGCGATCACCTGGACGCCACGCAACACGCAAACCGGGAAGCCGCTTCAGAAAACGCCTTTCCAGCGTCAGGCAGAAAGCCATTACCCGGAGCTGGCCAGCGGCCTGCATACGCCAAAAATGGCAAGGGTGGTGGCGCATTCTGAGAACGTGGCCAGCGGCAATCTGTCCGATCCGTTCCGCCCCCGCTATGCGGTCAGCCTCCAGTTACTGGACGCTGACGGCAATCCTGACGGTGAGACGCCTGTCTATCCTGCCGTGCCATTGCCCGTACCTATGGCGGGCCATGATTCCGGCATGTTCCAGTTTCCGCCAGTCGGCACTAAGGTGGAAATGGGGTTCATCGGAGGGCGCCCGGATAAACCATTTATCCGGCAGACGATGGCGGACGGCAACAGCCTGCCAGATGTCAAACCGGGTGAGCAGCTACAGCAGCAGCGAGAGGAAGTGTCACAGCGCGTCACGCAGTCAGGGGACTGGGTGCGTAAAACTGACCAGACAATCAGTGAGTCCTCAATGTCGCGCGTGGTGACAGCTGACAATGAGCAGCGCACGTTGATAAGCCGTGAAACCACGGTGAAGGCCACTGATAAACTCACCGTGCTGGGAACGGCCACGCTGATGGCCGGAGCCATTCAGCAGGTGACAACAGGAGATTTCAGCCAGGGCATCAAGGGAAACCGACTGGCATCTGTAGGCGGTGACGACGAAACAGACGTCACGGGCAAAGCAGAGCTTACCGTGGGCGGCGATCTGGTTGAGAAGATTGGCCAGCTGCGGCAGAGCATTGCCGGGCAACGTCAGGAGATTATTGCGCCCGTTGTATGGATTGGCACTGGCCAGATTAACGCGGCACAGCTGATGCTGGACACGTTAGACCTTGTGCAGCAGCTGGCACAACAGCTTGCCAACCATACGCACCCTGATACGGGACAGCCAACCAACAGCGCCGCCATCGCCGCCACAGGCACCCAGGCGGGAACGCTGACCGAGAAGTATTCGCCCATCATTGGGTAACATCCTTACCAGACAACCCGCTCACGTAGCGGGTTTTTTTACGCCTGTCATCAGACCGCACAGAACGCACTTAGCGCCACGCAATAGCGCAGACCGCGCCACGATACCCCTCATTGAGATCATGCCCACAGCGTCACGCTGGCAGCGCCACAGCACTGACAAAATAATCATCCCACTCACCAAAACGGCGCTACACCGCACCCGCCTGCGAGTTTTGCATCATAAAAATTTTTCAGTTCTGGTTTTCTACAAACCGCCACGCCAGACCGCGCCGTTGCTGGCTTTCTGCCGGAGTTCGCCAACTGAAATCATTGAAAAGAATTTCAGATTTTTTCAGTTTTAGGGATCGGGAGAGGATCTAAAGAAAAATGCAAGGCAATGAAAAATAATGATTTTATCAACTTTATGTTATGTGGCTGGATCTCGCGTGGATCTCAGGTGGTGAAGTCGGGCGGCACATAAACCCAGACGGGACAAGGCTTGCGGCGTTTTCAGGCTCTAAACCAAAACTGAAAAAGTACGAAACTAAATATACTGTTATTATGTACAGTGAATGTTTATTCAGGAGGGCGACAAAATGCGGCGGTATACACTTAACAGTGCGCTTTTTTTGTTTCTGGAACGTGGCGAAAAGCTCACACGTGATGCAATCTGGAATGACAGCTGGGGACCGCATCACAGATACGTGATTTGGCCACGAGGAGAATACTGGGACGTCAGGTTTAAGCAGGTAGTAAATGGCCAATTGGATTGGGTGCCGTTAGCGGACCAGCCATTTACAAATGAACAAGAGGCTTGGCAGGCCGCGTATAATGATTGGGAATGCAAGCTTAAAACGCTTGGATGGTATAGAAGATAACAATCGGCAGAATTAACTCTGCCGAGACTGCTAACATGTTTATTAAGAATTCAATCCATTGGATTTACGTTCATCCCAAGTCTCAAGAATGAATAAAACCAATGTATGAGCAGAGTTTACTGCTAATCGAGCATGGCGAGGTTTAACATTGTATGATTTCCTACCAGATCCATGGGCTGTACTTGCATGAGTTCTAAAAGCGCCAATACCATCTGTAATTGAAAACAAACCGCTTAATATTCTTTGTAAATCGGCATCTTCAATTACTTTAGGGTCAAGGCCCAATTCATTTTTTACGATCTTCCATACACTTTGTAAATCTTGTTTGGGAGGCATTTGTATGCCTTCGTCAGCAATGTAAATTTTACAGAGGGATTCAAGAATATTACACGCGGCTGAAACAGACTCTTTAGGCTCAGAATTTACATGTTCGAGGGCGCGCTTAAACTCTGCTTCGATAGCAGGCATATTTCTGTTTTTTATTGCATCTTGTAAGCTCACAGACGATATCGAAGATCCATCTGTAATTAAGCCACCAGTTACATAATTGAGCCCATAGCGACCAAATATTTCAATTATCTCTTTCTTATATTTACGGAGGTGAATAGTATCAAAACTATCGTAATCTGTGGGTTCAGTGTCAGGAGATTCAATATAATTTTCAACAAGTCGACCAAGTACTGATAGCGGATTGTCACTTTCTTTGTTTATACGTCTTAACCATTCAAGAGCCTTAGTTGGCTTAGACCCGACAGGAGGCTCTCCGGGAGCATCAGCATACGCAAAAAGGTTATCCAGAGTTGCATGCGTTTCTATAGTTGATATGCAATTTGCAACGACTGAAATTACAGGCTGCGGAATCAATTTTTTCATACTGAAACTCCTCCACTCCAGACTATACAGGCATCCCAGGAAATACTGAGGGGACAAAAAGGGGACACTAAAAAAGGGATATAAAAAAACCACTCGTGAAAGAGTGGCTTAACTATATGTTTTAAAAGACTAAATTTGGTGGCCCCTGCTGGGTTTGAACCAGCGACCAAGCGATTATGAGTCGCCTGCTCTAACCACTGAGCTAAGGGGCCAGCGGAGCGGGGATTATAAAGTATCTCGGAGGGGTGATCCAGCGTTCGCCAATCGGTTGGTGAAAATTAGAACAATCTCTGACTCCTTGATCTCCAAGCAAAAATCTCTTCCCACCACCTAAGATCGCTCAATCAGCCCACAACCTCAGCAGGTTTTTGAGACAAGGCCATCCTTCCACCTCATCTCAATCACCACTCACATCTCACAAATAGCGCGAAGCCGGCTTATTCAACGAGATATACGGCAGGATGGCGAAGCGCGCGCTCTCCATGCTCTGCCATAGTCCCAAATCTTCCACTGAAGGGATGGTAATCAGCTCGCCGCTATCCAGCCCGCGCAGTGCCGCAGCCACCAAATCCTCAACCTCCATCACGCTCTCAGCCGGAAGGTCATCAACCGATTTCCCCGAGCGCTCGAAGATTTCGGTACGGGTTAAGCCCGGCAATACCGCCTGAATACGCACGTCACTCTCCGCCAGCTCACGCTGCATATTGCGCGTCAGCGAGAGCACAAAGGCCTTACTGGCGTTGTACGCACCATTCGCCATTTCATTCACCAGTGCCAGCACGGAAGCGATATTCACAATCGTTCCCGTACCACGGCGGCGGAATGCTTGCGCGGCTGCATGTGCCAGCTGCGTCAGAGCCACAATGTTTAACGTCAGCATGGTTTGTATTTGCGAGATATCACCCGCGACGAACTCGCCTTCAACTGCCATCCCGGCATTGTTCACCAGCATCGTAATCCGCTCGTTGTCCGCAAGGGTTTGCGCCACGCGTTGCATATCTTCAGTACGCGTCAGATCGGCGGCCAGCACACTCACTTCCACGCCGTGCGCGTCACGCAGTGATTGCGCCAGCTGGTTAAGACGTGATTCATCACGTGCCACCAGAATCAAATTGCTGCCGCGTGCGGCCAGCTGTTTCGCGTAAGTAGCACCAATGCCGCTGGATGCACCGGTAATCAAAGCCAGTTGCTGTGTCATGGTCGGTTCCTTTAAATGATGGTTGTCATATCTGATGGAAATTAATATGACGATCATCATATTTTTCGTCAAGCTGGAATATGATGATCGTAATAATTACACTGATTGCCATTAACGATGAGCAAGATGGTGAGAGATGGAAAAGCTGAGCCACAAGGCGCGCACGCGGCAGCGCATACTGGATGAGGCAGCAGTGGTGATGCGTGAATGCGGCACTGAAGGCATTGGCGTAGCGGCGCTGATGAAGCGCGCGGGCTTAACTCACGGCGGCTTCTACGCGCACTTTGATTCGCGGGAAGCGTTGGTTGAAGCGGTGATTGCCGAGATGTTTGCCGATTCGGCACAGCGCTTTGCCGCCATCACCCAACTCGAAGATCCAGCCGAGCGATTGACCAAACTGATCGATAACTATCTCTCTGAGCATCATCGCAACACGCCGGGAGAAGGCTGCCCGATGCCTGCGCTGGTGAGTGAGATTGCCCATCTGCCGATTGAAACACGCGCGCTGTTCTCGCAACGTCGTGATGCGGTGCGGCGACGGTTGGCGCAGGCACTCAACGAAATGCACCATCCTCAGGCTGATGATGTCGCCGCCAGTATGCTGGCCGAAATGGTCGGTGCGGTGGCGCTGGCACGCGCCTGTCCGGATGATGAGGAAGCGCGCAATATGCTGGCGGTTAGCCGTCGGTCGGTGAAACAGCGCGCAGGATTGGAGAGTGCATGAGCGAGCACGATATTCAGGACATTATTGCACCGGATTTGCAGGTGCTGTTTTGTGGCATCAATCCGGGCAAGTCTTCGGCGCACACCGGCTTTCACTTTGCCCATCCCGGCAATCGCTTCTGGAAAGTGATCCATCAGGCCGGCTTTACCCGCGAGTTGCTGAAACCGGAACTGGAGCATCGGCTGCTGGAAACCGGTTGTGGCATCACTATGCTGGTTGAGCGTCCCACCATTCAGGCCAATGAGTTGGCGGGTGATGAGCTGCGCGATGGCGGGGCGCGTTTGCAGGAGAAGATCTTACGCTATCAGCCGCGTGCGCTGGCGGTGCTGGGTAAAGATGCGTTCCAGAAAGCGTTCCGACAGCGCAAAGTGGAGTGGGGCGAGCAGCCGCAAACCTTGGGCGAAACGCGTTTGTGGGTGCTGCCCAATCCCAGCGGGTTGAACCGCGCGACGATAGAGGAGATGGCGGCAGCTTATCGCCAACTTCATGATTGGTTACAGAATAACGCGTGAGCGTGCTCCGCTTAACGCGGCCCTAAAGTTGTTCAATTTGCGTTTTCTGACTAAACCCAAATCTTTATGGCAAATAAAGAGAGGGAAGATGAAACGCACAATCGCGTTAGCGGCGCTGCTGGTGATGGCGCAACAGACGGCACAGGCAGAGACGCTGAAAGTATTTAGCTCCGGTGGCATGTATCCGGTGATTGAGAGCCTGAAGCAGGATTATCAGCAGCAAACTGGCAATACCCTGCAGCTGGAAGCGGCGCCCTCGATGGGTGATACGCCGCAGGCGATCCCTAATCGACTGAAACGTCAGGATAATGCCGATGTGCTGGTGATGGTCGATTACGCCATCAAACCGCTGGAGCAGGCCAAATTTGTGGATAGCAGCAGCCATCAGGTGCTGGCGCACTCTTATATCGCGATGGCGGTGAAGCAGGGCATGACGCCACCGGATATCAGCACGTTAGCGAAATTCAAACAGGTTCTCACGGAAGCCTCCAGCATCGCGATATCAGACAGTGCCAGCGGCAAATATATTCAAGGCAAGATGCTGAGTAAGCTGAAGTTGGGGCCGAAGACCGCCAGCAAAGTGTCCGTGATCCCAGCCACACCGGTGGGTGAAGCGGTGGCACAAGGGAAAGCGGAGCTAGGCTTCCAGCAGAACAGTGAGCTGCAGGCGGTGAAGGGGATTACCATTGTCGGGCTGATTCCGCCAACGGTGCAGCAGGATACGCTATACGGTGCGGTGATTACGCGTAGCACCCAGCAGAAGCAGGCGGCGGCGCAGTTTGTGAAGTATTTGCAGAGCGACAAAGCGCGCAAAATGATGCAGGAAAAAGGGCTAACGCCGTTTTGAAGGCAATAAAAAACCCCGGCCAGCCGGGGTTTTTCGTCTTAACGAGGATTAATCGTCAAGGAAGCTACGCAGCACTTCGGAGCGGCTTGGGTGACGCAGCTTACGCAGCGCCTTGGCTTCGATCTGACGAATACGCTCACGGGTAACGTCAAACTGTTTGCCAACCTCTTCCAGCGTGTGGTCAGTGTTCATATCGATACCGAAACGCATACGCAGGACTTTCGCTTCACGTGCAGTCAGACCCGCCAGCACGTCGTGGGTGGCTGAACGCAGGCTTTCTGAGGTAGCAGAATCCAGCGGCAGCTCCAGCGTGGTGTCTTCGATAAAATCGCCCAGATGTGAATCTTCATCATCACCAATCGGCGTCTCCATAGAGATCGGCTCTTTAGCGATTTTCAGCACTTTGCGAATCTTATCTTCTGGCATCAGCATACGCTCAGCCAGCTCTTCCGGCGTTGGCTCACGGCCCATCTCTTGCAGCATCTGGCGCGAAATACGGTTGAGCTTGTTGATGGTCTCAATCATATGCACCGGAATACGGATGGTACGTGCCTGGTCGGCGATAGAACGGGTGATAGCCTGACGAATCCACCAGGTCGCATAAGTTGAGAACTTATAACCACGACGGTATTCAAACTTATCAACCGCTTTCATCAGGCCGATGTTACCTTCCTGAATCAGATCGAGGAACTGCAGACCACGGTTGGTGTATTTCTTCGCGATAGAAATAACCAGACGCAAGTTCGCTTCAACCATCTCTTTCTTCGCACGACGCGCTTTGGCTTCGCCGATCGACATGCGACGGTTGATGTCTTTAACCTGCTCGATGGTCAGGCCGGTCTCTTCTTCAATCTGCTGCAATTTCTGCAGTGAACGCGTCACATCATCTTCAACTTCAAGCAGTTTCTCTGACCAGGGTTTATTCATGGCCAGCGCCGCTTTGAACCAACTTGGGCTGGTTTCGTTGCCGGTGAACAGGGTGATGAAGTTCTTCTTCGGCATTTTGCAGATTTCAATACACAGCTTCATGATCAGGCGCTCTTGCGTACGCACGCGCTCCATCATGACGCGCATACTGTTCACCAGGTAGTCGAATTGCTTCGGCACCAGGCGGAACTGTTTGAACACTTCAGACAGGTTATTGATTTCTGCAACGGCATCAGCGTGGCTGCGGCCTTTGGCTTTGATCACGGTACGGGTGGTTTCGTACTGGGTGCGCAGATCGTTGAACTTCTCGCGCGCCAGTTCTGGATCGATTGAGTTATCATCGTCAGAGCTGTCGTCGTCGCCATCTTCGTCTTCTTCATCGTCGTCGTTACGGTCTTCTTCAGACAGTTCAGAACCCACGTGAGTGGCGGTTGGCGCGATATCTTCTTCCGCGTTCGGATCAACAAAGCCGGTGATCAGGTCAGACAGGCGAGATTCGCCCGCTTCCACACGATCGTACTGATCGAGCAGATAGGTGATGGCTTCCGGGTATTCGGCAACTGAGCACTGAACCTGGTTGATACCGTCTTCGATACGCTTAGCGATGTCGATTTCGCCTTCGCGCGTCAGCAGCTCAACGGTACCCATTTCGCGCATATACATACGCACAGGGTCAGTAGTACGGCCAATTTCAGATTCAACGCTAGAGAGTACCTGCGCGGCAGCTTCTGCGGCATCTTCGTCAGTATCAGTACTGTTCTCATTCAGCATCAGATCATCGGCATCAGGTGCTTCTTCAACAACCTGAATACCCATGTCGTTAATCATCTGGATGATGTCTTCGATCTGATCGGAGTCGACGATATCTTCCGGCAGATGGTCATTGACCTCAGCATAGGTCAGATAGCCCTGCTCCTTACCACGGGTGACAAGCAGCTTAAGCTGTGACTGCGGGTTTTGCTCCATAAGACGGTATCCACACTTCTGTTAATTAGATTGGTGTCGGTCGGCAGCGAGCCAACTATAACAGTGAAGGCGTTGTTCTTTTGCCGCTGCCTTCAACGCGGCCAGGGTATCGACCCTTCATATATCGGCACTTAAGCCGCTTGAGTTCTTTCTTTGCGGGCCTGGCTTACTCGCCATTTTCGTCCCCGGCAGTGCTCACAATCCTCACGTACTTCAGTACGCTCCGGTTGCTGCGCGCTGGCGGTAACGAAACTGGCTTCGACGCCGACGGCCCTCGTACGGTGTGCTTAAAAAAAAAGCGAAAACCGTACACCCAAGTCAGAATGTGTGCTTTCACAGCCTTCACAGTTCTGACCCGGTAATAATCTTATTTTTTCGCTAATGCCTGGCTTAAGGCCCAAAACTCGCGGCGTTCGGCGGCGCTCAGGCCTTCGGTACGGTCGCGTGCGATAAGCGCTTCAAGGCGCTGTTCAAGGGCTGAGTCGTAAAGACTCGCCAGTGAATCCTGGAAAACGGCTTCTGCTTCTTCATCCACTATCATGTGGTTCCAGGTTGCCAGCGTTTCAAGGGGCTGGCTAAATTCTGTCCCGCGATATAACTCTAGTAGCTGTCCGGTCGTCAGGCCAGGATTCTCCGTACAACGACTGACTAACTCCACAAACAGCGGCAAACCCGCCATTTTTGACTGCTCAAGCCCGTCCAGCGTAGGAACGATGGCGGCAAATTGCGGATTCTGCACCAGTAACGCGATCAACACGCGCATGGTGGTGCGCTTCAACGGGGGAGGCGTTGGCGCAGTGCCGCTTTCTGCCTGCTTTGGCATCAGCTTGTCTAACTGGTTATCGTCCAGAATGCCGAGTTTATTACCCAGATTCTGACGCATATAAATGCGTAAAGTTTCACCGGGTATCTGGCTAATCAACGGCAGCGCCAGCGTGGCCAGCTTGGTTTTACCGTCACGCGTGCTCAGATCGACCTGCGGCATCAGGCTGTCGAATAAAAACGTGGAGAGCGGTAAAGCCTGCTCCATCCGCGCTTCAAACGCCTCTTTGCCTTCTTTACGCACCAGCGTGTCCGGATCCTCGCCATCTGGCAAAAACATAAAGCGTAGCTGACGACCGTCATTCATGTAAGGCAATGCGGTTTCCAATGCACGCCATGCGGCTTCGCGCCCCGCGCGGTCACCGTCGTAACAGCAAATCACCGTGTCGGTAGAGCGGAACAGCAGCTGAATGTGTTCCGCGGTGGTCGAGGTGCCCAGCGAAGCAACGGCATAATCGATGCCAAATTGCGCCAGCGCCACCACGTCCATATAGCCTTCTACAACCAGTAAACGCGCTGGCTGCGGATGATTCTTTTGCGCTTCATATAGGCCATATAGCTGACGGCCTTTATGGAAAATCGGTGTTTCCGGCGAGTTAAGGTACTTCGGCGTATCGTTGCCCAGTACACGTCCACCAAAGCCAATGACGCGCCCACGCTTATCGCGAATCGGGAACATCACGCGATCGCGGAAACGATCATAAGTGCGGCCGGAATCGTTACTGACCAGCATGCCCGCTTCCATCAAGGATTCGCGGTCCTCTTTCTGCTGACCAAAACGTTTCAGCACGTTATCCCAGCCTGCTGGCGCATAACCAATCGCGAAGTGATCGATCACTTGCTGGCTGAGACCGCGTGTGGCGAGATAATTTTGTGCAGATGTCGCTTGCGGGTTACGCAGGCTTTGCTGATAGAAACCGTCGAGGCCTTCCAGCAGCTGATACAGACTTTGGCGCTGATGACGTTCCATCGGGCTGGGGCCGTTGCCCGCTTCATACGGCACTTCTAAGCCGTGTTGCGTGGCCAGCTCCTCAACGCTTTCAACGAAATCCAGACGATCGTGATTCATCAGGAAGTCGATGGCGTTACCTTTGGCGCCACAGCCGAAGCAGTAATAAAACTGCTTCTCACCGCTTACGGTGAAAGAGGGGGTTTTCTCGTTATGAAAAGGACAGCACGCGTGATAGTTCTTACCCTGCTTTTTCAGCTTAACGCGGGCATCGATAAGATCCACGATATCCGTGCGGGCAAGTAAGTCATTGATAAATACGCGTGGAATTCGTCCAGCCATAAGCCCCGGTTTTTCAGCTCATAAACGGCAACAAGCCGCGCTTCCTTTCGGAAAGCACGGCCTCTTACTTGACTCTGTCTGCGTTTAACACGCGGCGGAAGCGAACTTCCGAAAGAAATTAGTACAGACGAGTGCGGCGTGCGTTTTCGCGAGCCAGTTTCTTGGCGTGACGCTTAACAGCAGACGCTTTAGCGCGCTTACGCTCAGTCGTTGGTTTTTCATAAAACTCACGACGACGAACTTCCGCCAGAACACCTGCTTTCTCGCAAGAACGCTTGAAGCGACGCAGTGCTACGTCGAAAGGCTCGTTTTCACGTACTTTAATTACCGGCATGTAACTCTTACCTCGATAAATTCGGTTTTGCTGCTGACTGCGGCGCCAGCACTTTTAAAATGGTGCAGCATTTTACTCCAGCCGTAGCCGAGTTGTAAAGCACCATGAACAATTTAGAACCAACAGAGACATATGCCATCGCGGCTGCCGGTTTTTTCAGGCCGTGGAGTATAGCGCACTCTTTGTGCGACAGAAAAACACTTTTTCCTGGCAAAGTCGTCCAGCGTGTGATTCGCCTGTGCTACACTGCGCGCCGCAAGAAGAGGGTGATAAAAGCTATGCGAGTTCTGGGTATTGAAACGTCCTGCGATGAAACCGGCATCGCGATTTATGACGATGCATCCGGTCTGTTGGCGAATCAATTATATAGCCAGGTCAAACTGCACGCCGATTACGGTGGCGTAGTGCCCGAACTGGCCTCACGTGACCACGTGCGTAAAACCGTTCCGCTGATTCAGGCTGCGCTGAAAGAAGCCGGATTAGCCGCAAAAGACATTGATGCCGTGGCCTATACCGCCGGTCCAGGTTTGGTCGGTGCGCTTTTAGTGGGCGCCACTATCGGCCGTGCACTGGCGTTTGCGTGGAATGCGCCTGCGGTGCCTGTGCATCATATGGAAGGCCATCTGCTGGCGCCGATGCTGGAAGAGAATCCACCGGCGTTTCCGTTTGTGGCACTGCTGGTGTCCGGCGGTCACACGCAGTTGATCAGCGTCACGGGTATTGGTGAATACACTTTGCTGGGTGAATCGATTGACGATGCGGCTGGCGAAGCTTTCGATAAAACCGCCAAACTGCTCGGTCTGGATTATCCAGGCGGGCCGATGCTGTCACGCATGGCGCAGCAGGGCACGCCGGGTCGCTTCAAATTCCCGCGCCCGATGACCGATCGCCCAGGTTTGGATTTCAGCTTCTCGGGTTTGAAAACCTTCGCCGCCAACACCATTCGTGAACATAACGGCGATGAGCAGGCGCGTGCCGATATCGCTCGTGCTTTTGAGGATGCTGTGGTGGATACGCTGATGATCAAGTGCAAACGCGCGCTGGAGCAGACCGGCTTTAAACGCCTGGTGATTGCCGGTGGTGTCAGCGCCAACCGTACGCTGCGTGAGCGTATGGCCGAGATGATGCAAAAGCGCGGTGGCGAGGTGTTTTATGCACGCCCGGAGTTCTGTACTGATAACGGCGCGATGATTGCCTACGCTGGCATGGTGCGGCTGAAAGGCGGCACACGCGGTGGATTGGGCGTCAGTGTCCGGCCACGTTGGCCACTGGCCGAATTGCCCGCCATCTAAAACGAAAAAACCGGCATCGCGCCGGTTTTTTTATTTCTTCTTTTTCCGCTTCCAGATCTTATTTTCCTGCCCGCGCCACAGGCGCTGGATGTTGTCGTGATGACGCAACAGAATCAAACAGGAGAGCATCGAAACCGGGAAGGTAAACTGCGGTTTGAACCACCACACGTAGAACGGGGCAATCAGCGCACTGACAATCGCACCCAGCGAGGAGTAGCCGCTCAGCAGCACCGTCAGCAGCCAGGTGCCGGTCATCAATCCCGTCAAATCCCAGCCAATGGGCGCGATCGCACCGAATGCGGTTGCCACGCCTTTACCACCACGAAAACGGAAAAACACCGGATAGATATGGCCGAGACAGGCGGCAATCGCGGTTAAGCCGAGATACATCGGCGTGACGTGCAGCAGATAGGCGATCCACACCGGAATCATCCCTTTTGCCACATCGAAGATCAGTACCGCAGCCGCAGCGGCTTTACCACCAATGCGCAACACGTTGGTCGCACCAGGGTTGCCGGAGCCGGCGGTACGCGGATCGGGTAAGCGCGCGAGTTTACAAACCAGGATCGCACTGGAAATCGAGCCGCAAAGATACGCGAAAATAATCATACCAAGCGCGATAGCACTCATAGCCTCGTACCGTTCCTTTTGGGTCGTTTTGTTCTCGATAAGCGTGGATAATACGCATAATCCGCCGGAAGTGGTATCCGGCTTAGCCAAAAACAGAGACTGACATCATGGATATCGTATTTATAGAACAACTCACCGTGTTCACCACCATTGGCGTTTACGACTGGGAACAGGGCATGCAGCAGAAGCTGGTGCTCGATGTCGAAATGGCGTGGGACAACCGTCGTGCTGCGGTGAGTGACGATGTGAACGACTGTCTGAGCTACGCCGATGTCACCGAGGTTATCCTCAATCATCTGCAGGGCCAGCGCTTTGCCCTGGTCGAACGCGTGGCGGAAGAAATTGCCGATCTGTTGATGAATCGTTTCAAAACGCCCGGTGTGCGCATCAAGGTCGGGAAACCTGGCGCGGTGGCCCAGGCAGCGACCGTTGGCGTGCGTATCGAGCGCGGGACTATTCCTAAATAAATCATCCGTGATTGCCATCACAATGAAACCAAACCAAATTATGGTGTGTCTCACTTGAGGCCGTTGCGCTAACGGACGCGAACTTGCCGATTTTCTTAAGGTTTCCTTCAGCGTGGCGCAGGCATAATTTTAGGCGGTAGCACCTTGCGACCGCCTTTTTACTGTTTAAAACGGATAGAGGAAAAATTTTGATGGCAGATATTCACCAGCTTTGGGTTGCTGCAATCCTGGGGGTTGTGGAAGGCCTCACGGAATTCCTGCCGGTCTCTTCTACGGGCCATATGATCATCGTTGGCCATCTGTTGGGCTTCGAGGGCGATAAAGCTGAAACCTTTGAAGTCGTCATTCAGCTGGGTTCAATTTTAGCGGTAGTGGTGATGTTCTGGCGTCGCCTGTTCGGACTGATTGGTATTCACTTCGGTAAAGAGCCGCATGAAGGCACTGGAACCGGGAAACTGACCCTGATTCACATTTTGTTAGGTATGGTTCCGGCGGTGGTGATTGGCTTGCTGCTGCACGATCAAATCAAAAGCCTGTTTAATCCGATTAACGTGATGTACGCACTGGTCGTCGGCGGCGTGTTGCTGTTGGTGGCTGAGTACTTCAAACCTAAACAGCCTAAAGCGGTAGGTATCGATGATATCACTTACCGCCAGGCGTTTATGATTGGCTGCTTCCAGTGTCTGGCGCTGTGGCCGGGCTTCTCGCGCTCGGGTGCCACCATTTCTGGCGGTATGCTGATGGGCGTGAGCCGTTATGCTGCATCAGAGTTCTCATTCATCCTTGCGGTGCCGATGATGATTGGTGCCACCGGATTGGATCTCTACAAGAGCATGGGCTTCCTGACCATGCAGGATTTCCCAATGTTCGCCGTCGGCTTCGTGACCGCCTTTATCGTGGCTCTGCTGGCGATCAAAGTGTTCCTGGAACTGATTAAACGTATTTCGTTTGTTTCGTTCGCTATCTATCGCTTTATTGTGGCGGCGGCGGTTTACGCCATCTTCATGTAAGCGCGGCGTGCGGCCGGTTATGCTGGCCGCACGTTGATCAACCCATCCTGCACTGCCATCACCCGACGACGCGTCAACTCTTCCCGCACGGCTGGTCCTTTAAAACCTGCTGCAACCACATCCTTCGTTGGCACCGCCTGAGCCAGCGCAAACGCCTGACGCAGATAATCGCCTTGTGGATAGGCCATGCTTTCCATTCCGGTGCGACCACGCGCATCGGCTTCGCTGGTCAGTGCCATCTTCTCTACGCGATCGGGCTTGCGCCATGCATCAATGCGATCGAACAGGGCAACCAGTGATTCCGCTGACTGGCGTTCAATGGTGTGGACGATATCGTGGAATTCGGTGACGATTAACGCCAGATCGCGCACCTGATTGGGCACGCGCAGCCGCTGGCACAGTGCTTCGACAATCGGCACGCCGGCTAAACCGTGACCATGATGACTCGGCCATTTTTCTGGCGGCGTTAATGCTTTACCGACATCGTGGAACAGCGTGGCAAAGCGCACATCCAGCTCCTCTGACAGTGCGGCAGACATCGTCAGCGTCATTAACGCATGCACGCCGGTATCAATTTCGGGATGCCATTTGATCGGCGCCGGAATGCCGTACAGGTTATCCAGCTCCGGGAACAGCACCTGCAATGCGCCGCAGTCACGCAATACCTGAAAATAGACCTGCGGATTGCGGGTCAGCAGTGCCTTCTCGGTCTCTTTCCACACGCGTTCGGCCGTAAGGTCAGCTAATTCGCCGCTCTCCGCCATCTCACGCATTAAGGCCTGCGTTTCATCCGCGACACGGAAATTGAGGTGGGCAAAACGGGCAGCGAAACGCGCCACACGCAGGACGCGCAGTGGATCTTCGTTAAAGGCGGATGAGACATGGCGCAGGGTGCGTTTCGCCAAATCCTGCTGTCCGCGATAAGGGTCGATTAAGCTGCCGTCGTCGGCCTGCGCAATGGCATTGATGGTGAGATCGCGGCGCTGCAAATCCTGCTCCAGCGTCACGTCTGGGGCAAATTGTGTGACAAAACCGGTGTAGCCTTTGCCATTTTTGCGTTCGGTACGCGCCAGTGCATACTCTTCACGACTGCGTGGGTGCAAAAAAACCGGAAAATCCCGGCCCACCTGCTGGTAACCTTGTGCCAGCATCGCTTCAGGTGTGGCACCGACCACCACCCAATCTCTATCTTTTACCGGCAAACGCAGTAAGGCATCACGCACCGCGCCACCGACCAGAAACGTCTTCACTCAACCACTCCAGAGGCAATGTATTCTGCGCGCCGTGCACGCATGTTGCGTTATTGTTGCATACTTTGGCTAAATATCGGGCACGCCAAAAGGGGCATCTTACGATCCCCTTGAAGAAAAGAACAAATCGGCGTGGCGGTTTTAGTTCATCCAGCGATCGTTTTTCTTGCGGCGCGGCACCATGTGCGGCAGCACCAAACCAAGCAGTAAGCCAACACCTAACACGCCGCCGCCATACATAAACCACTGCATGATGATGGTGCGCTGTTTGTCATCCAACTGGACGTTCGCGGCGCTGACTTTTTTCTGCGCGACAATCAGCTCATTTTTCAGCTTTTGATTTTCCGCTTTCAGGCCGTCAATGGTGCCGTCGCTGTTCGCCACTTTACTCTGCATTTCAGAAGTACGCTGATTCCAGCTGTTGTCGATATTCGCCAGCTTAGCGGTGAGATCTTTGACCTGTTGCTCCAGCTGTGGCACGCGAGTGCGCAGGCTCGGTTCGGCACTCAACTGGGACAGTGGGATCCAGTTGGTTTTCCCTTCGGCATCACGAATCTGGCCATATTGGGAATCGTTGTTGACCTGCAACAGGGTGACTTCCTCTCCGGCATTCAACTTGCCAATCAGGCGATATTGATCGCCCGGGCCGCTGCGTACCCAAGTGGATAATTCATCGGAGATATAACGCTTTTCGTCAGCAGCATGAACGGGGGCGATGGCGCTAAATGCCAGCAAAGAAAGGGCAGCAAGTGTGATTTTTTTCATTCGATGTCGTTTTTTCTTAATGGCGTAAAATTACCGGCACAGTCTGGAGACGCTTCTCAAAAATCTGAATGAGAACTATCCTGGTCTCAATCTGGTGCGAAAAGGGTCGTAAAAGCACAAGAAAGCGGAGACAGCGGGCTTCCGGTGCATTACTCTTCGCCAGATTAAACTCGTAAGTGCCAGCAGCGTATTGAATAAAAAATTATGACCATCGAAATCGAATTAAAGTTCATTGCCACACCACAAGCCGCCGAAAAACTCGGTGAAACCCTTGCCGCGTGGCCACATCAGCACTTCGCCGCACGCGAGCTGACCAACATCTATTTTGAGACCGATGACAATCAGCTACGTCGTTGGGACATGGGCCTGCGCATCCGCGGTGTCGATCAGCGTTATGAGATGACGCTGAAGGCCGCCGGAAAAACCGTGGGCGGTCTGCATCAGCGCCCGGAATATAACGTCGACCTCACCGAGCCAACGCTGGATATCGCCCAGCTGCCGGCTGAAATCTGGCCAGAAGGCACCGATGTGGCGGCATTACAGCAGCGCCTGCAACCGCTGTTCAGCACCCATTTCCAGCGTGAAGCCTGGCTGGTGCAGTTTGGTGAGAGCGAAATTGAAGTGGCGTTTGATCGTGGAGACGTTGCCGCAGGTGAATTGAGCGAGCCGCTGTACGAAGTGGAGCTGGAGCTGAAAAGCGGCCAGCGCGCCGACATGCTGAAGTTCGCTGAAGCCTTGATCACCGCAGGCGGCCTGCGCCTGGGCAGCTTGAGCAAAGCCGCGCGCGGTTATCAGCTGGCTCAGGGCAATCCTGCCCGTCCGCTGCGTGCATTAGCGCTACAAAAAATCGGCGCTAAAGCCACGGTAGAGCAGGGCATGATCAACGCGATGACCGCCGGTCTTAACCAGTGGCAGTACCATGAAGAAGTGTGGCTGCGTGGAAATGCCGATGCCAAAGAAGCGGTGATGGATGCGCTGGAAACCCTGCGACAGGCGTTCTCGCTATTTGGTGCGCTGGTGCCGCGCAAGGCGAGCAGCGATCTGCGTCAGAAGCTGACGCGTCTCGATGAGCTGTTAGCAGATGCAGAAATTGATGCGGAAACCGCCTGTTTTTCTACGGTCTCTGTCGAAGCCCAGTTAGCACTTACTCACTGGCTGGTGGAGTCACAATGGCAGAACTGGCTGGATGATAAGAGCAAAACCAAGCTGCAGGGGTCGTTCAAACGCTTCAGCGACATCATGCTCAGCCGTATTGCTGCCGATCTGCGTGAGACCTTTGTCGACGTGCAGCTGTTTAACGAATTTCAGGACAAATCCACGCGCCTGAATCGCCAGCTTTTAGCGGTGCATCTGCTGGCAGGGGCTTATCCAGCGGAAGAGGTGAATGTCTGGCTGGCAGGCTGGCAGGAGCTGCAGCATGCGATTCGCATCCAGCAGGAGCGCGGGTTGATTCAACTGGTTAATCTGGCCATTCGGCCATCGCCGTTCTGGCTGAATAGCGGAGTGAAACGCTAAGTCGGACGCACAATCGAATCAGGGAGGGAAGATGTTGTTACCGTTACCGGCGCTGATGCAGGCGCAGTTAGCTATCGTGGCCGAGCGCCTGAATATGCCGCCTTCCGCCTTTACGGCAGAGCAGGCGGGCGCGCTGACCTTTAGTGACTTTATCGTTGATAACCTGCAGCAGCATCCGGAGTGGTGGCAACAGCTCCAGCAGCAACCGCCTCTACCAGATGAGTGGCAACACTACAGTGCCTGGCTAAATCAGGCGCTGGCGGGCGTGGAAAATGAAACTTCCCTGATGCGCGAACTGCGCCTGTTCCGCCGCCATATGTTGGTGCGTATAGCGTGGATGCAGGCGCTGCAACACGCCAGCACTGAACAGAGCCTGACGCAACTCAGCACGCTGGCGGAGATCCTCATCGCTGCCGCTCGTGATTGGGTGTGGCAGGATTGCAGCCGCGATTTCGGCACGCCGTGCAATGAAGCCGGTGAAGCGCAGCCCATGCTGATCCTTGGCATGGGCAAGCTGGGCGGCGGCGAACTCAACTTCTCTTCCGATATCGACCTGATCTTTGCCTGGCCGGAAAACGGCGTGACGCAAGGTGGCCGTCGCGAACTCGATAACGCTCAATTCTTTACCCGCATGGGCCAGCGCCTGATTAAAGTGCTGGATCAGCCTACCGTGGATGGTTTCGTCTATCGCGTGGATATGCGCCTGCGCCCGTTTGGTGACAGTGGACCGCTGGTGCTGAGCTTTGCTGCGCTGGAAGACTATTATCAGGAGCAGGGCCGCGACTGGGAGCGTTACGCGATGGTCAAAGCGCGCCTTATGGGCGACGACCAGGGCCACTGGAGCCAGGAACTGCAGCAGATGCTGCGTCCGTTCGTCTATCGCCGCTACATCGATTTCAGTGTGATTCAGTCACTGCGTAACATGAAAGGCATGATTGCACGTGAAGTACGGCGTCGTGGCCTGAAAGACAACATCAAACTCGGCGCGGGCGGCATTCGCGAAACCGAATTTATCGTGCAGGTGTTCCAGCTCATTCGTGGTGGACGTGAGCGCTCACTTCAGCTCCGTTCCCTGCTGCCAACGCTGCAGGCCATCGGTGAACTGGCTTTGCTGAGTCCGGCGCAGGTGGAACATTTGCGCGGGGCCTATCTTTTCCTGCGTCGTCTGGAAAACCTGCTGCAAAGCATCAACGATGAGCAGACGCAAACGCTGCCGGAAAACCCACTCGATCGTCAGCGTTTAGCCTGGGCGATGGGCGCGGCGGACTGGGATGCGCTGATGGCGCAGCTTGAACAGCAGATGGCAGGCGTGCGCAGTATCTTTGATGAACTGATTGGTGATGATGCGCCAGAGGTTGACGATCAACCGCAGCTGGCTGAATTCGCAGGCTTGTGGCAGGACACGCTGGAGGAGAGCGATCTCATTCCTGTCGTGCCACAGCTGAACGAAGCGCAACGTCATGCGCTGTACGAATCGCTCAACAGTTTCCGCCAGGATGTCAGTCGTCGTACCATCGGGCCGCGTGGGCGTTTAGCGCTTGATCAACTGATGCCGCGCCTGTTGAGTGAAGTCTGTCCACGCGAAGATGCCGATGTGGTACTGGGTCGCCTGACGCCGCTGCTGCTCGGTGTGTTAACCCGCAGCACTTATCTGGAGCTGCTGACGGAATACCACGGCGCACTTCGTCATCTGATCCGCCTGTGTGCCGCCTCGCCGATGGTCGCCAGCCAGCTGGCACGTTATCCGCTGTTGCTGGATGAACTGCTCGATCCCGCCACGCTGTACCAGGCGACAGCCACCGATGCGTATCGCGATGAATTGCGCCAGTATCTGCTGCGCATTCCTACCGATGATGAAGAACAGCAGCTGGAAGCGCTGCGCCAGTTCAAGCAGGCGCAGCATCTGCGTATTGCCGCTGCCGATATCGCTGAAACGCTGCCGGTGATGAAAGTGAGTGATCACTTAACCTGGCTGGCGGAAGCCATTATCGAATCGGTGGTGCAGCAAGCGTGGCAGATGATGGTGCAGCGCTATGGGCGTCCTTCGCACCTCACCAGCGACAGCGAGCGTGGTTTTGCCGTGGTCGGCTACGGCAAACTGGGTGGCTGGGAGCTGGGTTACAGCTCCGATCTGGATTTGGTGTTCCTGCACGACTGCCCGGACGATGCGGAAACTGATGGCGAACGCGTGATTGATGGCCGCCAGTTTTACCTGCGGCTGGCGCAGCGCGTGATGCATCTGTTCAGCACGCGCACCTCCTCAGGCATCTTGTATGAAGTCGATGCGCGGCTGCGTCCGTCTGGCGCGGCGGGCATGCTGGTGAGTACCTTTGCCGCCTTCGATGAGTATCAGCGTAATGAAGCCTGGACCTGGGAACATCAGGCGCTGGTGCGTGCGCGTATTGTGTTTGGTGAGACGTCGCTCTGCGATCGCTTCAATGACATCCGTCGCGGCATTCTTTGCCTGCCGCGTGAGCGTCCTGCACTGCAAAAAGAAGTGCGTGAAATGCGCGAGAAAATGCGTGCCCACCTCAGTAACAAGCACAAAGGGCGCTGGGAGATCAAAACCGATGAGGGCGGCATCACCGATATTGAATTCATCGCGCAATATCTTGTCTTAGGCTACGCGGCAGAGCAGCCTGCGTTGACGCGCTGGTCAGACAATGTGCGTATTTTTGAGTTGATGGCGCGTCAGGAGATCATGGATGCAGAAGAAGCGCAGGCATTGACTCACGCGTACGTCACGCTGCGTGATGCATTGCACCATCTGGCATTGCAGGAGCTGCCGGGGCACGTTGCGCCGGAATCTTTTGACACTGAGCGTGCTGCCGTGCATCGCAGTTGGCAACGCTGGCTGGCTGCCACCGAATCTGATAGCGCGGAAGCGTAAAATAACGCTTCGCCCTTAGTGACCCGGCCTACAGGAAGGCGCGCAGCCCTCGCACCTGTGGCTCGAAGTCTCATCGGGGTATGTTATTATCCGCACATAATTTTGACCGTAGTCTGGAGTCTTTGGAATGAAAGTAACACTGCCCGCTTTTGGCAAAGCCGCTGTGCTGGTTGTTGGCGATGTCATGTTAGATCGCTACTGGTATGGCCCAACCAGCCGTATCTCGCCTGAAGCCCCGGTACCGGTGGTGAAAGTCGATACCATCGAAGAGCGTCCAGGCGGCGCGGCCAACGTGGCGATGAACATTGCTGCACTGGGTGCTGGTTCGCGTTTGATTGGCCTGACGGGTGAAGACGATGCGGCACGTGTGCTGAGTGAGACGCTGGAAAAGGTTAAAGTCGATTGTGATTTTGTCGCGGTGAAAAGCCATCCGACCATTACCAAACTGCGCGTGCTTTCGCGTAACCAGCAGCTGATCCGCCTCGATTTTGAAGAAGGCTTCGAGCAGGTTGATCCGCAGCCTATTCACGATCGTATGCGTCAATCACTGGCGCAAGCGGGTGCGTTAGTGCTGTCAGATTACGCCAAAGGCGCGTTGAGCAGCGTGCAGACTATGATTCAGCTGGCGCGTGAAGCCAACGTGCCGGTGTTGATCGACCCGAAAGGCACGGATTTTGAGCGCTATCGCGGTGCGACTCTGCTGACGCCAAACCTGTCTGAATTCGAAGCCGTGGTGGGTAAATGCAAAACCGTGGAAGAGATTGTGAGCCGCGGCATGCAGCTGATCGCCGATTATGAGCTCTCCGCGCTGCTGGTCACCCGCTCTGAAAACGGCATGACGTTGCTGCAACCGGGCAAATCGCCGCTGCATCTGCCGACGCAGGCGCAGGAAGTGTTTGATGTCACCGGTGCAGGTGACACGGTGATTGGCGTGCTGGCCGCCGTGCTGGCGGCCGGAGACAGTCTGGAAGAAGCCTGTTTCCTCGCCAATGCCGCAGCGGGCGTGGTCGTGGGCAAACTCGGCACATCAACCGTGAGCACCGTTGAGCTGGAAAACGCTATTCATGCACGTCCCGACAGCGGGTTTGGTGTGATGACCGAGGCCGAGCTTAAAGCAGCGGTGGCGCTGGCGCGTCAGCGCGGTGAGAAAGTGGTGATGACCAACGGCGTGTTCGACATCTTGCATGCGGGCCACGTTTCCTATCTTGCCAATGCACGTAAGCTGGGCGACCGTCTGATTGTTGCGGTAAACAGTGATGCTTCCACCAAACGTCTGAAAGGTGAAACCCGTCCGGTTAACCCACAGGAAAACCGTATGATCGTGCTCGGTGCGCTGGAAGCGGTGGATTGGGTGGTGCTGTTTGAAGAAGATACGCCACAGCGTTTGATTGCAGGTGTGTTACCGGATCTGCTGGTGAAGGGCGGTGATTATAAGCCGGAAGATATCGCGGGCAGTAAAGAGGTTTGGGCCAACGGCGGTGACGTGCGCGTGCTGAACTTTGAAGACGGTATCTCCACCACTAACATCATCAAGACGATTCGCAGCCACTCATGATGAGCATTGAGATCCCAGAAGATTCGCTGTCATTAATAGCGAGCACTGGGGTTCTCAATGATTCGCAGCCGCTCACGCGAGCACTAAGATTCCAGATGATTCGCTATCACTAACGGCGAGCGAAGAAGCAAGCGTATTCTGACTAAACAGGCGGCCCAATGGCCTAATGCCGATCAGTTAAGGATCAGTTGAACGATCCAGTGGCTGTGTAAGAATCCGGAAACGCTTCGTTTCCGGATTTTTTTATGCAGCTCAGTCAGGCCCTTGATATCGTCTCTCGTTACGATTCTCTTCGTAATCCTCTGAATACGCTCGCGGATGTTCTTGACCCTGCGCTCATCAGCCGCTGCCTTGAGGAAGCTGGCACGGTCACGCTCCGTAAGCGCAGACTCACTACAGATATGATGGTCTGGTGTCTCATCGGCATGGCCCTTGAGCGCAAAGAACCCCTTCACGCCATCGTTAATCGCCTTGATATTCTTTTACCGGGAAACCGTCCTTTCGTTGCGCCCAGTGCCGTAGTGCAGGCAAGGCAGCGGCTGGGGGACGACGCTGTACGGCGGGTTTTCGAACAGAGCAGCGAGCTCTGGAATGCACAGACTTCCCACCCTGACTGGTGTGGTCTGACGCTGTACGCTGTTGACGGCGTTGTCTGGCGCACGCCAGAAACACCTGATAATGAGAAGGCTTTCGTCCGTTCAGGCACGGTGGCAGGCGCCTCTCCTTATCCGCAGGTTCGCATGGTCTGCCTGATGGAACTCACCAGCCATCTTATCAGCGGCGCCGCGATGGGCTGCCAGAACGAGAATGAGATGGTGCTGGCAGAAGGTCTCATTGAACGCGCGTGCGACAACAGCCTGACCCTCTTCGATAAGGGCTACACGTCATTCGGTCTGCTTAGCGCCTGGCATGAGGCCGGCGAAAATCGTCACTGGATGATAGCGGCACGTAAAGACCTGCAGTACGAAGAGGTACGTCGTCTGGGGAAGGGAGACATACTTATCCGGGTAAAAACCTCCGCTCATTCACGGAAGAAATGGCCACATCTGGCGGCGCACACAGAGATGAGGATGATAAGCCGGGAAATAAAAGGCCGGACGTGGCGGTTCCTGACGTCGATGACGGATGCGATGCGTTACCCGGGTAAAGAAATAGCGGATCTCTACAGTCATCGCTGGGAGATAGAGCTGGGATATCGTGAAATAAAGCAGGGTCTCCAGGACAGCAGGCTCACGCTTCGCAGCAGGAAGCCGGAGATGATAAGGCAGGAGCTGTGGGGCGTGCTGCTGGCCTACAATCTGGTGAGATATCAGATGATAAGAATGGCCTCAACGCTGAAGGGATACTGGCCTAACCAGCTCAGCTTCAGGGAATCGACAGCGTGGGTGATGAAACTGCTCTGGACACTTGAAGGCGCATCGCCTGGGCGTATCCCGGAACTGGTAAAGGACGTAAGTTCGATAGCAGAGATGGTCAGACTACCGGGACGACGGGAGCGCTCGTTCCCAAGGGTGGTGAAAGAGAGACCCTATAAATATCCGACAGCCAGAAGAAAAAATGCCAGTCAGGCTTAACTGACTGGCATTAGGCCCAATGGCCGCCTGTTTAGTCTGCGAGCAATGTGAGCTCAGCGAGTGTTTTCGAGCAATATACGCCGCCGAGTCAGCGAATTACTGCGGAGTGTCGATCTTACCCGCCGGGTCTGGTGTCACCACCGCAGGTGCCGGTGCGGCTGGACTCTCACTCTCCAGTTTTGCCAGGCGCTGTTCCAGTGCGGCCAACTTCTCGCGCGTGCGCAGCAGTACCTGCGTCTGCACATCAAACTCTTCACGATTAACTAAATCCATGCGGGTTAACTGCGCCTGCAATACCTGACGAATTTTCTTTTCGACATCGTCGCCAAAGTCGCGAATCCCTTTTGGCATGGCTTCATGGACCTGGCGAGCCAGTTGTTCAATTTTTTTCGTGTCGATCATGATGATTTCCTGGTTGCGGTGGCTGATAACAGCACGTGTTCCGACTCAACAAAGGTTAAGTGTAATGCCTGAAACGAAAAGGTTAAACCTGAATTCCGCATCGCAGTAAATGCAAAAGCATTTGCGCTTTTGTCGATTGCCCGTCCAGATGATTGGCGTTATAGTGACCTCGCTTATTCTCAGGGCGGGGCGAAATTCCCCACCGGCGGTAAATCAGCTTCGGCTGAAAGCCCGCGAGCGCTTTCACTGCAAAGTGAAAGGTCAGCAGATCCGGTGTAATTCCGGGGCCGACGGTTAGAGTCCGGATGGGAGAGGGTAACGACATCAGCCGGGCTTACGCCCGCGTCACGTTTTTGCCATGTGTATTATTTGCGCACTCCTAAGCACGCCCTGGTTCTGGTAACTCATATATTTTTTATAAGGTTTTTTACCATGAATCAGACGCTTCTTTCTGAATTTGGCACGCCGGAACAGCGTGTAGAACGCGCCATCGATGCGCTGCGTAACGGTCGCGGTGTGATGGTGCTCGACGATGAAAATCGTGAAAACGAAGGTGACATGATCTTTGCCGCCGAAACCATGACCGTAGAGCAAATGGCATTAACCATTCGCCACGGCAGCGGCATTGTCTGCTTGTGCATTACTGAAGAACGCCGCCAGCAGTTGGATCTGCCGATGATGGTAGAAACCAACACCAGCTCTTATGGCACCGGCTTCACCGTCACCATCGAAGCAGCGGAAGGCGTTACCACTGGCGTTTCTGCCGCTGACCGCGTCACCACCATTCGTGCCGCTGTGGCAGATGGCGCGAAACCGAGCGATCTCAACCGTCCAGGCCATGTCTTCCCGCTGCGCGCGCGCGAAGGCGGTGTGCTGACGCGTGGTGGTCACACTGAGGCCACCATCGATTTGGTGACATTAGCAGGCTTCAAACCCGCCGGTGTGCTGTGTGAATTGACCAATGACGACGGCAGCATGGCGCATGCGCCAGAAGCGATTGTGTTTGCCAAACAACACGATATGCCGGTCGTGACGATTGAAGACCTGGTGGCTTATCGCCGCGAGCGTGAAACGCGCCAGGCAAGCTAAGCCTCAGTTATCGTCATCAAAAGATCCGCGGCTTTCCAGGCTGCGGATTTTTTATAGCGCATAAGTACATCTTGAAACCCCATTTTCACCGTCCATCCACTCCGCCATTTCTTATTCAAATTCCCTGATAGAGATCATCACAGTTATCAGCGTTAATCCCGGCACGAAAGCGCGTATCGTAGCGGCTAATAAAGCGACACTTTCGTCAGAGGAACCATCATGAGCCACAACCGTATGCCCGCCCTGTTTTTAGGTCACGGCAGTCCGATGAATGTACTGGAAGACAATACCTATACCCGCGCATGGCAGCATCTGGGTGCAACATTGCCACGTCCGCGCGCCATTCTCGCGGTGTCGGCACATTGGTACACACGCGGTACGGCGGTGACGGCCATGCATAATCCTCGCACCATCCATGATTTTGGTGGCTTCCCGCAGGCGCTGTTTGATGTGCGTTATCCGGCTCCGGGCTCGCCAGAGCTGGCACAGCAAGTGATCGATCTGCTGGCACCGATTGACGTCCATGCCGACCAGGAGTGGGGATTTGATCACGGCTCATGGGGCGTGCTGGCAAAAATGTATCCGCAAGCCGATATCCCGGTGGTGCAGTTAAGTATCGATGGGACGCAATCGGCGCAATGGCACTTCGAATTAGGTCGCAAACTGGCGTCGCTGCGTGACGAAGGCGTGATGATCGTCGCCAGCGGTAACGTGGTGCATAACCTGCGGATGCTTCGCTGGCAGGGTGCCGCTACAAGCTATCCATGGGCAGAAAGCTTCAATGAATTTGTGCGTGAGAATTTGAGCTTTGCCGGTGAAGCAGCAGATCATCCGTTGGTGAATTATCTGCAGCATGAAGGTGCAGAGATGTCCAACCCAACGCCAGAACATTATCTGCCGTTGCTGTATATCCTAGGCGCGCGTGCCGAGGAGGAGTCGATCAGCATTCCGGTGGAAGGGATGGAGATGGGCGCAATCAGTATGCTTTCGGTGCAGGTCAGTTAATGCACTGGCCGCCCGCGTCTGACGGGCGGCACAGCATTTATTCGATAAAGGTATGAGGATAGAAGCGTGACAGATCCTGAGTGATCAGCGCGCGATCTTCACGAATGCCGATACCAGCAGGTTGATCGTCAATCAGCCAGCTACCGATCAAGGTGTAGCTGTCGCCGAACTTCGGCAACGGATGGAATTGCTGGATGATCATTCCCTCTTCGCCGTACGGACCGTCAGCACGGGCGATCTCCTGGCCGTTTTCAATGATGCGAATATTGGCGCCTTCACGTGAAAACAGCGGTTTCACCACGTACTTGTCCATCTGCGGGGCATTTTTGTCGTCGGCAAAGAAGGCGGGCAGCAGATTGGGATGGTCAGGAAACATTTCCCACAGCAGCGGCAGCAGCGCTTTATTCGAGATAATGCTTTTCCACGCCGGTTCTAACCAACGCACACCGGCATCTGCCAGCTTGGTGGAGAACACTTCACGCAGCATAAATTCCCACGGATAAAGCTTAAACAGGTTGCTGATCACCTGATCATGCTGATCGGTAAACTGGCCTCTTTCACCCAACCCAATTTCATCGATATACAGGAATTCATTCGGCAGGCCGGCTTCGGTGGCGCAATCCTGCATATACTGCACTGTGGCACGATCTTCTTCGGTGTCACGGCAGCAGGCAAAGTGCAGCCAGTTAAAACCGTGCTCCTGATGCAACGCGGCAAAGCGCTCAATCAACTTTTCCTGCAGGCTATTAAACTGGTCAATGCCTTGTGGCAGGTTGCCCGCATTGACTTGATCTTCCAGCCAGATCCACTGGAAAAAGGCGGCTTCATACAGTGAGGTCGGCGTGTCGGCGTTATTCTCCAGCAGCTTGGCATCGCCTTTACCGTCCCAGGCTAAATCCAGACGGGAATAGAGCGACGGCTGACGCAGCTTCCACGAGTCTCGTACGAAGTCCCAGGTGTGTTTGGGAATGCAGAAGCGGGTGAGCAGTTCATCACTGTTCACCACTTTTTCCACCGCCTGCAGACACATCTGATGCAGTTCAGCGGTGGTATCTTCTAATTGCTCAACCTGTGCGAGGGTGAACTGGTAGTAAGCGTCTTCACACCAATAAGGTTCACCGTACATGGTGTGAAACTGGAAGCCATATTCGTTGGCTTTTTCGCGCCAGTCCGGACGTTCGCTGATAGCAATACGTTGCATACTGCGGCTTAGCCTCCCATCGAGCGGCTGCTGCCAGTGCTGCTGCGATTGGTGCTGGTGGCATTGCTGCGCTGCAGGGTGTTTTGTTTCGCAACGCTCTCACCGAAGCCACCACGCGTGATGGTGGAGGTGGTCGCTGGCTTAGGTGCCATGGCGGTTTTCGGCACGTTCATGCTGCGGCCTGAGGTCGCTGCACCATAGTTTTTGCCGGAAGCATCGACAAACTGACCGTTAGCCGGGCTGTTCGGGGTTTTCGGTGAGAACAGCGGTTGCTGCGCAAAGCCCGCGCCGCCGCCCATCATGCGACCCATCATGTAACCGGCCATCAGCGGCATCCAGAAGCTACCGCTCTGCTGCGCTTCGGCATTGTTGGTGCTACCGACACCGGCCTGAGCAGGTGTTTGCTGGCACTGATTCTCACCGAACTCTGCGACGCAATCTTCGCGCGTGGCGTATTTCGGTGCGGTGCGTTCGGCTTCTTTCTTCGCATTGTTATACGCAGTGGTACATTGCGCGCCCTGGCTAGGGTTAGCTTTCGCACAATCATCCGCGTTTTGGTACAGCGATACTGTCTCATCGCTTTGTTCGCAGCCAGCCAGCATAAACACTGCGGTAACCGCGAGTGCCACTGGCGTTAAATGGCGTGCCTGCCAGCTTTTACGAAAAGCGGCATGACGAATATGTTTAGTCCGTTTCATTATTTTCATCCTGTGCCCAAAGGTGGGGCTTAGGATAGGTGATGAGTGGTGGAAAATGAAGCGAGAAGCCGGATGGCTGGGGGATCTTTACGTTGTTATACGTTTGAATGCGAAAGGGGCCGCAAGCGGCCCCTTAAGGGATTAATTACCGAAAGGATTTCCGCTGCTGTGCGCGGCAGCCGGGCGCGCTTTCGCGGCGGCTGAAGGTGCCGAAGTTTTCGGGCCATTATCGACACGTGAAGCCTGCTGGCTGTTTTCCGGTGCCACCACTTCAGGTGCGGTGGTGATTTCCTTGCCCAGCGTGCTGTTCAGCTGCTGCAGGTCCTGCTCATTCAACGTACCCAGCGCATATTTGATGTTCAGCTGGTTAATCAGGTAGCTGTAACGCGCATCAGAAAGTTGCTGTTTAGAGTTGAACAGGGTTGTGGTCGCATCCAGCACATCAACGATGGTACGGGTACCCACCTGATAACCGGCTTCCATCGCATCCAATGAGCTCTGAGCAGACACAACGGCCTGTTTGTAAGCATCGATGCTGCTGATAGACGCGTTAACGTTGTTGAACGAAGAACGCACGGTCTGGATCGCACTACGATGTGCGCCTTCCAGCTGTTCGCTGGCGGCAACAAAGTTGTACTGCGCCTGTTTCACCTGCGAAGTCACCGAACCACCGCTGTACAGCGGCAGGGAGAAGCTCAGGCCAACCTGGTTGGAACCCGTGATGGAGTCAGTGGTGCCAGAACTCTGGTTAGCACGGCTGCCGCCATATTTGCTGTTAGACACACCAGTAGAGGCAGTCAGATCCAGCGTTGGCATATGACCAGACTCAGCAGAGCGAATTTGCTCGCGCGCCAGGTCCTGGCTCAAACGTGCAGATAACAGGCTGAGATTGCGGCTTTCAGCCTGCTTCAGCAAGGAAGCAACGGCATCCGGGCGTGCGGTTTTGAAACGATCAATATTCAGTGAAGCCAGTGCCAGATAATCCATACCGGTAATCTGACGCAGCGATTCCACCGCGTTATCAAGGTTGTTACGCGCGGTCACTTCGTTGGCCAGCACGCTGTCGTACTGCGCACGGGCGTTCTGCACGTCAGTGATCGCCACCAGACCCACGTTGAAGCGTTGGGTGGTTTGATCCAATTCGCGGTAGATCGACTGTTTCTGCGCTTCTGTGTAAGAAAGGGTATCAATCGCCTTCAACACGTTGAAATACGCCGTTGCGGTATTCAGAATCAGATCCTGTTGTGCGACCTGATAAGTGACATCCTGAATCCCGGCGGTTTTTTCCTGCAGCGACAGCGCACGCCATTTCGACATATCGAAAATGGTTTGTGTTAATTGCAGAGAAGCGCTGGTCGTGTTGGAATGAAGACCGCTGCTGTCACGGTAACCGTTGTTATAGGTATAATCTGCGCCCAGACCGAGCTGTGGCAATAAAGGGCTACGCGCTTCGTTAATTTTCTCAAAGGCTGCATCACGGTCAGCGGCTGAAGCACGCAGATCCGGGTTGCTAAGGCGCGCCTGCTGGTAAACCTGCAACAGGTTCTCTGCCTGGCTGGCAAGGCTAAATCCGCCCAGGCTCAACCCAATAAAAAGTGGGAGCAGTTTTTTCATTTGCATTCCTTTTGTTGCAGCAAATTGCACTGGTAGTGCTGCAGGTAAGCCAAAAAATAATCGCCGATTCTACAGAGGCGGCGTCAGAGATAAGTTGGCTGAACGTGCCTTCTTCCCCTAATTTACGTAAATAATTCAGAAAGAACCACTCGGACGGAGCACAAGGGTTGGCTTTTCTTCGCTCCATCCCAATCTGCATAAGGAACCAGATGATGGCGGGTGAAAAAAAATCCCCTGTGACTTTCACAAAAAACGATGTAGAAATTATTGCACGCGATACACGCTACGATGGTTTTTTTTCCATTATTAGCTACCGTTTCCGCCATCGCCGCTTTAATGGCGAGATGAGCGGTGAGGTGGTACGCGAAGTTTTTGAGCGCGGACACGCCGCCGTGCTGCTACCCTATGATCCCTTACGCGACGAAGTGGTGCTAATCGAACAGATTCGCATCCCGGCTTATGATTCCAGCCCAACGCCCTGGCTGCTGGAAATGGTGGCCGGTATCATTGAACCCGGTGAAACGCCGGAAGATGTGGCGCGTCGCGAAGCCGGAGAAGAAGCAGGCCTCAAGGTCGGGCGTGTGAAACCGATAGTGAATTACTTAGCCAGCCCAGGCGGAACGTCTGAACGTTTGTCGGTGCTGGTGGGCGAAGTGGATGCCAGCCTGGCAGAGGGAAATCACGGGCTGGAGGAAGAGAATGAGGATATTCTTGTCCATGTGGTGAGCCGCGAACAGGCTTATCGCTGGGTGGAAGAGGGGATTATTGATAACGCGGCATCTGTCATCGCCCTGCAATGGCTGGCGTTGCACCATGAAAAACTACGACAAGAGTGGAAGCTAAAATGAAACAGCGCTATACCCCTGACTTTCCCGAAATGATGCGATTGTGCGAAACCAATTTCGCCCAACTGCGTCGCCTGCTGCCGCGTGATGACGAGGCAGGCGCGTCGGTGATCTATCAGGTGAGCGGCGCCCGTTATCAGCTGACTATTCAAGAGTCGACGCGTTATACCACGCTGGTGGAGATTCGCCAGGTGGCCCCGGCAGTAAGTTACTGGAGCCTGCCATCCATGTCCGTTCGGCTGTACCATGATGCGATGGTCGCTGAAGTGTGTTCCACTCAGCAGATCTATCGCTTCAAAGCGCGCTATGATTACCCTAATAAAAAACTGCATCAGCGCGATGAAAAACATCAGATTAACCAGTTTCTTGCAGATTGGTTGCGCTATTGTCTGGCGCACGGTGCTGTAGCAGTGCCGGTCTGCTGATAGCATACAACTATGGCGTGGAGAGAAAGGAAACGCTTTGGATAGCCTGCTTACTCTTCCTGCGGCAAATGGGGCCGATATCAGGATTTTACAAATCACGGACACCCATCTTTTTGCAGGAAAACATCAATCGCTGCTTGGGGTGAATACCTGGTCGAGTTTTGATGCGGTGCTGGACGCCATCATGGCACAACAGCGCGATTATGATTTGATTATCGCCACTGGCGATCTCGCCCAGGATCACACCGTCGAAGCTTATCAACACTTTGTAGCGGGCATTTCACGCCTGCCGAAACCGTGTGTCTGGCTGCCAGGGAATCACGATTTTCAGCCCGCGATGGTCAATACACTTGCCGATGCCGGAATCGCTTCCGATAAACATGTGCTGTTGGGTGAGCACTGGCAGTTGGTGCTGCTGGATAGTCAGGTCTTTGGTGTGCCGCATGGCATGTTAAGCGAATACCAACTCGAGTGGCTCGACAAGGCGCTGCGCCAGCATCCTGAGCGCCATACGCTGGTGCTGCTGCACCATCATCCGCTCGCTTCCGGCTGTACCTGGCTGGATCAGCATAGCTTGCGCAATCCCCATCAATTAGAAGCGGTGCTGCAACACTTCCCGCGTGCGCGTAATCTGGTGTGTGGCCACATTCATCAGGAATTAGATCTCGACTGGCATGGTCGTCGCGTGCTGGCTTCTCCTTCGACCTGCGTGCAGTTCAAACCGCATTGCACCAACTTCACCATCGATAACGTCGCACCAGGTTGGCGCTGGTTAACTCTGAAGGCAGATGGCTTACTGGAGACCGAAGTGAATCGTCTGCAAAGCGATCTGTTCCGCCCCGATTTAGATTCCGAGGGCTACTAAGCGATGGCGGCGCTGATCTATCTGCACGGATTCAACAGCTCACCGCAATCGGCCAAAGCCACACAACTGCAGCAGTGGGTAGCCCAACATCATCCGCACATTAATGTTCTGGTGCCGCAGCTGCCCACGTTCCCCGCCGAAGCCGCCAGCATGCTGGAAGAACTGGTGATGCAGTATGCCGGTGAACCGCTCGGCCTGGTGGGATCGTCGCTCGGGGGCTACTTCGCTACCTGGCTCTCGCAATGCTTTATGCTGCCTGCGGTGGTGGTCAATCCAGCGGTGCGCCCGTTTGAGCTGCTGGTGGATTATCTCGGCGAGAACCGTAATCCCTACACCGGCCAGCAATATGTGTTAGAGTCACGCCACATTTACGATCTGAAAGTCATGCAGATTGACCCTCTCGAAGCGCCCGATTTACTCTGGCTGCTGCAACAGACCGGCGATGAAGTACTCGATTACCGCCAGGCGCTGGAATACTACAGCGCATGCCGCCAAACGGTCGAAGAGGGTGGCAATCATGCTTATATCGGATTCGAACGCCATTTTGCGCAGATCATTGATTTTCTGGGATTAAATGCTCCCTGATTGCTGCGAGATGGACCCCTATTCCTATTGCTAATCAGACAGTTACGATGAGCCAATCAAGTTATAATGCCGATGCCATTGAGGTCTTAACCGGCCTTGAACCGGTGCGTCGTCGTCCGGGGATGTACACCGATACCACGCGCCCAAACCATCTGGGCCAGGAAGTGATCGATAACAGTGTCGATGAGGCGCTGGCGGGTCACGCCAGGCGCGTGGAAGTGATCCTGCATGCGGATCAGTCACTGGAAGTCATTGATGACGGTCGCGGCATGCCGGTAGATATCCATCCGGAAGAGGGAGTGCCAGCGGTTGAGCTGATTCTTTGCCGTCTGCATGCGGGCGGTAAATTCTCCAACAAAAACTACCAGTTCTCCGGCGGCTTGCATGGCGTGGGGATTTCGGTGGTTAACGCCCTGTCAAAACGTGTTGAAGTCACCGTGCGCCGTAACGGCGAGGTCTACGATATTGCCTTCGAAAATGGCGATAAAGTGCAGGATCTGACGGTGACCGGCACGGTCGGCAAACGTAACACTGGCACGCGCGTGCATTTCTGGCCGGATGAGAGTTTCTTCGACAGTCCACGCTTCTCGGTGTCGCGCCTGACGCATGTGTTGAAAGCCAAAGCGGTGCTGTGTCCGGGCGTGGAGATCGTGTTTAAAGACAAGGTCAATGATACCGAGCAGACATGGCTCTATCATGGCGGCCTCTCTGATTACTTATCAGAAGCAGTCAACGGCCTCCCTACCTTGCCGGAAAAACCCTTTGTCGGCAGCTTCGCGGGTGATGTGGAAGCGGTGGATTGGGCGTTACTATGGCTACCAGAAGGCGGCGAACTGCTGACCGAAAGCTACGTGAACCTGATTCCCACCATGCAAGGCGGGACGCACGTTAACGGTCTGCGTCAGGGCTTGCTGGATGCGATGCGTGAGTTCTGCGAGTTCCGCAATATCCTGCCACGCGGCGTGAAACTGTCTGCGGAAGATATTTGGGATCGCTGCGCCTACGTGCTGTCGGTCAAAATGCAGGATCCACAGTTCGCCGGTCAAACCAAAGAGCGTCTCTCTTCGCGTCAGTGCGCGGCATTTGTCTCGGCTATCGTGAAAGATGCTTTCAGCTTGTGGTTGAACCAGAACGTGCAAGCCGCCGAAATGCTTGCCGAACTGGCGATCTCCAGTGCCCAGCGTCGTATGCGCGCGGCCAAGAAAGTGGTGCGTAAAAAGCTCACCAGCGGACCGGCACTGCCGGGCAAACTGGCCGACTGTAGCGCACAGGATCTGAATCGCACCGAACTCTTCCTGGTGGAAGGGGACTCCGCAGGTGGATCGGCCAAGCAGGCGCGCGATCGTGATTATCAGGCGATCATGCCGCTTAAAGGTAAGATCCTGAACACCTGGGAAGTCTCATCGGATGAAGTGCTGGCCTCGCAGGAAGTGCACGACATCTCGGTGGCGATCGGTATCGATCCCGACAGTGAAGATCTGAGCCAGCTGCGTTACGGCAAGATCTGTATCCTTGCGGATGCGGACTCCGATGGCTTACATATCGCCACCTTGTTGTGTGCGCTGTTTGTGAAGCACTTCCGCTCGCTGGTGCAACATGGCCATGTTTATGTCGCCATGCCACCGCTGTATCGCATCGATCTCGGCAAAGAAGTCTTTTACGCATTGGATGAAGACGAGAAAGAGGGCGTGCTGGAGCAGCTGAAGCGCAAGAAAGGCAAACCGAACGTACAGCGCTTCAAAGGTCTGGGTGAGATGAACCCGCTGCAGCTGCGTGAAACCACGCTCGACCCGAACACGCGCCGTCTGGTACAGCTGACGGTCAGCGATGATGATGTCGAGCAGACGCTGCGCGTGATGGACATGCTGCTGGCGAAGAAACGTTCTGAAGATCGCCGTAACTGGCTACAGGAAAAAGGCGACCTCGCCGACCTGGAAGCTTGATGACCTGGGACGCTGCGGCGTCCCTTGTTATTTGGGCAAGCCAAACATTTTTACCGGGGAAAGGAACGTGAAAATCACACTGGAAGAGCTACGCGCCTGGGTGGCGGTGGTGGATACCGGCTCAATCACAGCGGCGGCCGAGCAGCTCGATCAAACCAGTTCTGGTATCAGCCGGGCGCTGAGTCGGCTGGAAAGCAAATTACAAACCACGCTAATGCACCGCACCACGCGGCGTCTCGCGCTCACCGAGGAAGGCTTGATCTTCCTCGATCATGCGCGCCAGATCCTTTCGTCGGTAGAAAGGGCGGAAGAGCAGATCGCCCAACGTCGCGATATCCCCTCTGGCAGATTGCGCATCAATGCCAACGCCCCCTTTATGCTGCATGTAATCGTGCCGCTGGTGGCGGAATTTCGACAGCGGTACCCGCTGATTCAGCTGGAGTTGAATACCGACGACATCATGATCGATTTGCTGGAGCAGCAGACCGATATCGCGATTCGTGTCGGGGAGCTGCGTGATTCTACGCTGCGTGCCCGCGTGCTGGGCAGCAGCGCCACGCGTTTAGTGGCGAGCCCGGCTTACCTGCAGCAGTATGGCAGCCCGGAATCAGTTGAGGCGTTGTCAGCCCATCAGCTTTTGGGATTCAGCCAGCTGGATGCGCATAACGTCTGGCCCGTATGGCAGCGTGAAGGTGAGTTTTTGCAAATTAAACCCACGTTGTCGGCTTCCAGCGGAGAAACCCTACGTCAGCTGGCGCTGGCAGGCCAGGGTATTGCACGTTTATCTGATTTTGTCAGCCGTAAAGATCGTGAGCGGGGTGATTTAGTGCAGGTGCTGGAGCAGGAAACGCGTGAATGGCGTCTGCCGGTTCATGCTGTGTATTACCGCAACCAGTCACTCACCTCGCGCATTACCTGTTTTCTCGATTTTCTGCGCGAGAAGATTGAACAAGATCGCCTGCTATAAAAAAGCCCCTGCACAAGCAGAGGCCTGGACGATTAACGAACCGGCTCTAATACCAGGATCTTCACATCCACCACATCGTCTTTAATCGTGGCGCGATGCGCATCCATATGCGGCATTTGCTGATGCTGCTCAAGATGGCGCAGCGATTCCCACTGCTCCAGCATGAAAATGGAATCTGGGGAATTCTGCTTCCACGGCACCTGCGCCTGATGGTCAACCAGCGCGTCATACTGATGGCAACCCTCTTCTTCCAGCACGGTGGGGATCAATTTATTGATGGCATCCAGCACCACATGACGGCGGCCTGGCTTGACGCAAATTTCTGCAACGACGGTTAACATAACGCTTCCTCTTTTCCCGGTGTGCTTACAGTTAAGCAAAGATCTGGCTGAGATGAGTCCGATAACGTTCGATATCGCGCGGCACGTCCGGCATCTTGATCACATCGTTACAGATAAAGGTCGGTAAACCTTCCATGCCAAGGAACTGGTTGGCTTTGTGGAAGTGCAGATAGAGACCATCCACGCCCACGCCTTCGAAGAACTGCTCAGGGTCATTAAACGCTTCCAGCGGTGCGTTCCACGTCAGCGACAGCATGTATTTTTTGCCCTGAATCAGACCGCCTGAACCGTACTTTTTGCCCGCGTCGCTGCGCGTACGACCATCGCTGGCATACAGTGAGCCATGGCCTTCAGTGAACACGTCATCAATGTACTTTTTCACCGTCCACGGCTCGCCCATCCACCAGCCAGGCATCTGATAAATCACCACATCGCTGTCGAGATATTTTTGCACTTCTTCTGCCACGTTGTAGTCGCTGTCAGCAAGGGTGACCACTACGTTATGGCCCAGATCGCGCAGTTGGCTGGCCGCCACGTCAGTGAGGGTGTGGTTGAGTTCGCCTTTCGAGTGGGCAAAGGTTTTGCCGCCGTCGATGATTAAAATATTGCTCATGGATGATTCGCTCCGTTTCCCGTTGATAGCGCACACTGTACGCGCGCAGGCGAAGCAAAAAAATGCGTGATTGATCACAAGACTTTTGCTAATAAAGCAACAATGCGCAGGGCTATGCAACAATCCGCGCGCAAACCAACATCAACATAAAAAAGAAGAAACCATGAAAACCGCGATACTGAGTGCATTACTTCTGGTGAGTGGCGCTGCGTCGGCGCAATCCCACCTCGACGAGATTCGTAGCAGTAAAACCCTGAAAGTCTGTACCACGGGAGACTACAAGCCTTACACCTATCTGCGCAGCGATGGGCAGTATGAAGGGCTGGATATCAGCATGGCGCAGTCACTGGCGGCAAGTCTGGGTGCCAAAGTGCAGTGGGTGCCAACCACCTGGAAAACCATGAGTGACGATTTCGTGGCGAAGCAGTGTGATATCGCGCTGGGTGGCGTGTCCGTTACCTTAAAACGCCAGCAGATTGCCTGGTTTGCCGAGCCGCTGGGTGTGGATGGCAAAATCCCGCTGGTGCGCTGTGATGATAAAGACAAATACCAAACCGTCGCGCAGATCAACAAGCCGAGCGTGCGGGTGATTGAACCGGCTGGCGGCACGAATGAAGCCTTTGTGCACAGCCACTTACCGCAGTCGACGCTGCAACTGGCCGATAACGTCGGTATTTTCCAGCAGCTGGTGGATAAGAAAGCCGATGTGATGATTACGGATGCGTCCGAAGCATTGTTCCAGATGAAGCACTACCCGACGCTGTGCGCCATCAATCCGGGTAAGCCGATGCAGTATGGTGAAAAAGCCTACATGATTCCGCGTGATGATATGAGCTGGAAACTGTATGTCGATCAGTGGCTACATCTCAGCACCGCCACCGGCGAATATGCGCAGATCGCCTCGCAGTGGCTGGGTGTGATTAAGTAAACTCAGGCCTGATGCATCGCGCCGCTACTGGAGCGGCGCGATTATTGCGTGGCTCAAAAGGGGCAACATGGCCCCATTCGGGTACTCAGCGATATAAACTCGCTTTACCCAATCCACCAAACAGATTCATCTTGTAGCGAATCACTGCTTTGGCGGCGGTAATCGCTTCCGGATAAATCACATTGGGATCCCACCAGGTTTCACGCGCCAGAATTTCGCGCAGTTTAGCGAAGTAGGCGTACTTCATATCGCTGGAAATATTGATTTTGCCCACGCCGAGGGTCACCGCCTCAGCAATCTCCGCATCCGGGTTAGCAGAACCCCCGTGCAGCACCAGCGGAATATCGGTGCGTTGGGCAATATCCTTCAGAATATGCATCTGCAGTTCCGGCTTCATATCTTTTGGATAGATACCGTGTGCGGTGCCAATTGCCACTGCCAATGTATCGACGCCGGTGCGTTGGATAAAATCTTCTGCCTGCGCCGGTTCGGTATAGATCACTTTGCTAACGCCACCTTCCACGGTGGTGCCGGTATCACCAATGGTGCCGAGTTCACCTTCCACCGACACACCCACCGAATGCGCCAGCTTCACCACCTCTTTGGTCAGCGCCACGTTCTCTTCGTACGGCAGCAGTGATCCATCGATCATCACCGACGTAAATCCACATTGGATGGCGCGCAGCACCTGCGCAATCGATGCACCGTGGTCGAGGTGAATGGTGAAGGGCACTTTGCTCTTCAGCGTGCGTTCCCGTACATAGCCAAAGAATTCATCGGTCACAAACTCCAGCTCACTCGGGTGAATCGAGATGATCGCCGGGGTGTTAGTGGCTTCGGCTTCCTCCACCACGGCACGGATAAAGCAGCTGTCTGCTACGTTAAATGCGCCGATGGCGTAGCGGTGTTCACGAGTCGGTGCCAACATCTCTTTCATTGAAATCAACATGTTAATATTTCCTCAACGTGAGTTTTACCAGAGCCGACGCGTGCGCCGACCCGATGATGGATAAAAAGGGAAATGCTTCTGCATCCTGTTGCTGCACGACTTATCGCGCGGTATCTTGCCGCTGCTTTAAATCACGATGATCGAAGCGGCTTTTCAGGTGCGTATAAATGCGTCAAATCACGTGCGTTCGTTTCAGCGCTACGCTTAAATGCGTACCCTACGGGTCCCCGTTGGGGTGCCATTTAGGGTGAGCGCGCCCGAGCACTACGCTTTGCCAGCCGATCCCGACCAGCCCAGATACTCAATCACCACTTCACGGCAGGCGGATTCCATCAGCCCAAGCAGATCGGCCAGTTCCGCGTGCGGATGCTGTTTCAGCGCCTGCTCAACCGCGTTTTTACCGGCATCAAACACGGCGGCACCGACGTTAATCTTCGCCACACCATGCTGACCAACGCGGCGAATATCCTCGGCGGGTGTGCCCGAACCGCCATGCAGTGCCAATGGTCGTGTTGAGACCGCATGCAGCTCCTGCAAGCGCTGGAAATCAATCTTCGGCTTCACGCCTGCCGGATAAAGGCCGTGCGCGGTGCCCACCGAAATCGCCAGCAAATCGATATCGGTTTGTTCGATAAACGGCAGCACGTCGGCAACCTGCGTCATCTTCACGGAGGCATCGGCTAACTCGTAGGTCGGCGCATCGGCGATATGCCCCAACTCGCCTTCGACGCAAACGCCAGCGGTGTGCGCCATCTTCACTACCGCTGCGGTCTGGCGAATATTTTCGGCCAGCGGATCGGCAGAGGCATCGATCATCAGCCCGGTGAACCCGGCGCGGAATGCCTGACCAATCAGCGGAAAGGCCTTGCCGTGGTCCAGCGCCAGGGCAACCGGTACCGTGGCGTCTTTCGCCAGCGCCTGCACCAGCGGCACGGCCACAGCAGGAGGGAAGTGCGTGCTGTGACCCTGATAGACATTCAATATCAGCGGTGCGCGCTGCTGTTCGGCGGCCTGAATCGCCGCCCGCGCGGTTTCAAGGTTGAAGCAGTTAATCGCCAGCACGGCATACTGCTGTTTGGCAGCGGCCTGAATCAGGTCGTTCATCATGGCAAACATGGTGGCTCCTTATTCCAGTGTGAATTTGATCTCTTCGTCGCGGACGCCGGGGGCTTCCACGTCATCGAACTCTTCATCTGCCTGCGTCACCGGTTTTTTCATCAGCGACAGCATCACGCCGCACACCACGGTGCCGATACCCAGCGCCAGACAGAACATCAGCGGTTTGGTGAACAGCGGCACCACAAACATCCCGCCATGCGGCACCGGTGCTTCCACGCCCCACACCATAATCAGCCCACCGGCGATGGCAGAGGCCACCACACAGCTGCCGACCACACGCAGCAGGTCACGCGCCGCAATCGGAATCACCCCTTCGGTAATCATGCAGATACCCATCGGGAAGGCGGCTTTCAGCGCCTCTTTCTCCGCTTTGGTGTACTTATGGCGCGTCAGCAGATACGACAGCGTGATGCCAAACGGCGGAATCATTGAGCCGACGAACTTCACTGCTTCCGGGCCATAAATCCCGTCGACCAGCATGCCGTCGGCGAACAGCGACATGGTTTTGTTGATGGGGCCGCCGAAGTCAAAAGTCGCCATCGCACCCAGCACCGCACCCAGCACAAACTTCGATCCGCCCTGCATCGATTCCAGCAGATGAATCAGCGCCTTCTGCAGCCAGACAATCGGCTGGCCAATAAAGGTCATCATCAACAGACCGGCGATGATGGTGCTCAACACCGGCAGCACCATTATCGGCATCAACCCCTGCATCGACTGCGGCAGCTTAATGGTGCGGCGCAACAGCAATACCGTGTAACCCACCAGGAAGCCGCCGAGCATACCGCCAATAAAACCGGTGCCGATCTGCCCGCAGATAAAACCGACGATCAAACCGGGCGCAAAGCCGGGACGATCGGCGATGGAGTAGGCGATGGCCGCGCTGATCAGCGGCACGATCAAGCCCATGCCCCAGCCGCCGATCTGATTCAACATCCAGGCGATAGTGCCGGTTTGCTTGCCGACATCCGGCCCGCCAATCACCTGGCCGAGCGCGATACAGATCCCGGCGGCGACGATCAGCGGGATCATCCAGGATATCCCGGTGAGCAGATGGCCTTTGATCTCTTGTCCGTACTGACGTTTGTTGTCGTTCATGATGGATCTCCTCAGGCACGCGCCAGTGAATCCGCCACTTTTTCGAGGAATTTCACCGGTGACTTGATCACCACTTCGGTTTTCACTCGTACGATGGGTTTGCCCTGAAAGCGTTCTTCACCGTTGATCTTCACATCAATGGCGAGGATCACCACGTCAGCGGCAGCGATGTCTTCACGCGTCAACGAGGTTTCAGTGCCGATGGTGCCCTGGGTTTCAACGTGGATGGTGTGGCCCAGTGCATGAGCGCCTTTGATCAGTTTTTCACGCGCAATATAGGTATGCGCGATGCCTGCCGTGCAGGCCGCTACACAGACGATATTCATGTGTCACCTCAAAAAGTTAGGGGATTAACAGAGGTCGGTTTCGGCGTACTGGCTAAACAGCCGGATGATATTGCTGGGGTCGTTTTCCACCAGCAGTTGGGCTATCACCTCATCATCGGCCAGCGCGCTGGCCACCTGCGACAACAGGCGAATATGGGTGGTGTTCTGATCTTCCAGTCGCACCGCGAACAGGATGATGCAGCGCACCTGGCTGCCATCGAGCGTTTCCCAGGGGATATCCTGTTGGGTACGACCAATGGCTAATGTGGTGTGTTGGACGGCGGAAGACTTGCCGTGCGGAATGGCAACGTGGTTTTCGAACCCGGTTGAGCCCTCAGCTTCACGCAGCCAGACATCTTCAATAAAGGCTGCACGATCGGTGATGGCGCCGTCCTGATACAGCAGATCGGTCAGTTCGTTGATCACTTCTTCTTTGGTGGTGGCGGTGAGCGCCAGGTTAACGCGGCGTGGCGTCAGAATGCGGGAAATGTCCATGGGTTTTACCTCATTCAATTAATGTTCAGCCAACGCGCATTGCGCGCCGTCCGGCAGCTGGCTGCCAATCATGGCGTCAGTGACCCGCCGGATATCGTCATCGTTAAAAAATGCACTCACATACACTGCCGGAATAGGCCCGGCGTTGAGATGGATAGTGGTGATCACTAAATCCACTGTCTGGTTCTGACAAAACGCGGCGTGATTGCTGGCGGAGACGACACCCGCGATTTCCCAGTCAGGGAATGCCCGCAAGATGCGGCTTTTCAGCAGATGCGACGTCCCCACGCCGCTGGAACACACCACCAGAATGCGTTTATGGGCAATTTGCCGCTCCAGCGCGGCCTGGAAATGCACGCAGAGATAACCGATTTCGTCGTCAGCCACTGGCGAAAGCCCGTAAGTGCGAGCGGTTAATTGCATCGCCTGGTGCGTTAACGAAAATATGCCTTTCATTTCCTGCTGAATATCCTCCAGCAGCGGATTGCGAATATGAATATGATATTTGAGTCGATTTAATAGTGGCTTTATATGCACCAGTAAGCCGTCAAATAATAATCGGTCCTGCGCTAAATCTTGCTGAATAAAGGCTGCGAAACGATCAATTAATTCACAGGTTATTTTTACGGACTCTGCGGTGCAGAATTGATTATGCATCGGCGCATTATCGCCGCGCTCTTCCACCACAATGCCGGATGACACGATATATTGATAAATAAAACCCACTTCATCGGCGGGCAGGGCACAGCACATCCGCTGTTCAATCTGCGTCACCATTTGCTGGGCAATCAGTAAAATGCGCTGATCGAGATCCTGCATTGTGGCCAGAGTTGCCAGTGCCAGCGCATTCCCCTGCGCCATCCGGTGCATCATGATCAGAATATGGGTGCAGAGATTCAGATACCAGGCATCGCCCAGCGGGTAACTGAGTTGCTGCTCCATCTGTTGCAGCAGTGTCTGCACAAAAGCCACATCCTCATCGCCAAAATAATGCACCAGTGCCTGCTGGCTGCCGGGATCGAGACGTGGCAACAGCGGCGTTCCGGCAACGTTTTGCTGCATCACATCATTGATCAGGGAGACCATTGCCTGACGCAGCGCCTGTTCGTTACCTTCGATATGGGTGCCACCTGGCCCACGTTGCAGCGTCAAACCCAACGGCTGCAGCCACTCTTCAATCACTTTCAGGTCATTCACAATCGAGGCGTGGCTGATAAAATAGCGTTCCGACAGCTTACTGATGGAGGTCGCACGCGGGGCGTCACTCAGCAACTGCGAGGCAATTTTTACTCGGCGGCTGTTTTGCCCCAGCGCATCGGCACTGCTTTCATCGCCGTTGAGTTGCTGCTCCAGTTGCAGGCGCTGCTGGATATCATCAACCCGCAAACGCACGCCGCGGCCTGGGGTTTTCTCCAGCGTCAGTGACCAGCTACCAAGCCAGCTTTCCAGCCACTGCAAGTCGCGCTGAATCGTCTTTTCTGACACGCCCAACTGTAGGGCTAATTCTCTGATCGGCTGCGGTGCAGCATGTTGCAACAGCAGTTTGACTAAACGGTGTTGTCGCGAAGTCAGTATTTGCATTCGGTCACCCTTTATTTTGGCAAAGCGTTTTTAAGATTATTTCCTCGTTATCTATTTCTTAATGCCAGAAATCAGGAGCGCAATATTGATGTCTTATGGAGTATAAATTTAGGAAAGGACGGTGTAAGCAACAATACTAAATGTTGTCCATGATTACGGACAGCTTTAATACACCTGAAATAGTTAATAATTAATTGCGATCCTGCTCACATATTAATGGGAATATTGATTGTGATATTGATCTCATTCCTTTTTCATTTTCCAACCGATATCACGTTATTTAATGCCATACGATTCTGCCTGCGGTCATTGGCTTCCCTGTGACTAACTCGCACGAATAAGGTACTATCCTCGCCAAATGAGCGCCGGATGCCCCGCCGTTGCGGGCCACGAAGTGAGGATGCGAGCTTAATGAGCGAATTGACGCAGGATGGTGCAGAGCGTCTTGCCCTGCACAAATTTACGGAAAACGCGTACCTGAACTACTCCATGTACGTGATCATGGACCGCGCACTGCCGTATATCGGCGATGGCCTCAAGCCGGTGCAGCGCCGAATTGTATACGCGATGTCGGAACTGGGCCTCAATGCCAGCGCCAAATTCAAAAAATCTGCCCGTACCGTCGGTGACGTATTAGGTAAATACCATCCGCATGGCGACAGCGCCTGTTATGAAGCGATGGTGTTGATGGCACAGCCGTTCTCCTATCGCTACCCGCTGGTGGATGGTCAGGGCAACTGGGGTGCGCCGGACGATCCCAAATCCTTCGCCGCGATGCGTTACACCGAGTCACGCCTCTCCAAATATGCCGAGATTTTGCTGGGTGAGTTGGGACAAGGCACGGTCGATTACATCCCGAACTTTGACGGCACCATGCAGGAGCCGAAGATGTTGCCGGCTCGTCTGCCGAATATCCTGCTGAACGGCACCACCGGTATCGCCGTGGGCATGGCCACCGATATCCCACCGCACAACCTGCGTGAAGTGGCGGAAGCGGCGGTGAAGCTGATCGACAAACCCAACACCACGCTGGATGAGTTGCTGGATATTGTGCAGGGCCCGGATTATCCGACCGAAGCCGAGATCATCACGCCGCGCAGCGAGATCCGTAAAATCTACCAAAGCGGGCGCGGTTCGATCCGTCAGCGCGCGGTGTGGAAGAAAGAAGATGGCGATGTGGTGATCACTGCACTGCCGCACCAGGTTTCCGGTGCGCGCGTGCTGGAGCAGATCGCTAACCAGATGCGCAATAAAAAGCTGCCGATGGTGGAAGATCTGCGTGATGAATCCAACCACGAGAACCCAACGCGTCTGGTGATTGTGCCACGCTCGAATCGTGTGGATGTGGAGCAGGTGATGAATCATCTGTTTGCCACCACCGATCTGGAAAAGAGCTATCGCGTTAACCTGAATATGATTGGGCTGGATAACCGTCCGGCGGTGAAAAACCTGCTGGAGATCCTGTCTGAATGGCTGGTGTACCGTCGCGATATCGTGACGCGCCGCCTGAACTATCGTTTAGAGCGCGTGCTGCGCCGCCTGCATATCCTCGAAGGTTTGCTGGTGGCGTTCCTCAACATTGATGAAGTGATTCACATCATCCGTACCGAGGACGAGCCTAAGCAAGTGCTGATGTCGCGCTTTGAACTCAGCGATACGCAAGCCGAATCCATTCTGGAACTGAAACTGCGCCATCTCGCCAAACTGGAAGAGATGAAGATTCGTGGTGAGCAGGCGGAGCTGGAGAAAGAGCGCGATCAACTGCAGGCGATTCTGGCGTCCGAACGCAAGATGAGCAACCTGCTGAAGAAAGAATTGCTGGCAGATAGCCAGACCTACGGTGACGATCGCCGTTCACCGCTGCATGAGCGTGAAGAAGCTAAAGCGCTGAGCGAAACCGAGCTGGTGAGTGCCGAGCCGGTGACGATTGTGCTGTCGCAGATGGGCTGGGTGCGCAGCGCCAAAGGCCACGATATCGATCCAACCGGTCTCAGTTACAAAGCCGGTGACAGTTACCTCGCCGCCGCACGCGGTAAGAGCAATCAGCCAGTGGCCTTTATCGACTCCACCGGCCGTAGTTATACGCTGGATCCGACCTCGTTGCCGTCGGCGCGCGGGCAGGGCGAGCCGCTAACCGGCAAACTGACGCCACCGCCAGGTGCCGCGTTTGAACAGGTGCTGATGGAAGCGGACGACCAAAAACTGTTGATGGCCTCCGATGCGGGTTACGGCTTTATCTGTACCTTTGCCGATTTGATTTCGCGCAACCGCGCCGGTAAAGCGCTGCTAACGTTGCCAGACAATGCCAAAGTGATGACGCCAATGGCGGTGCATTCGGGCGATGATATGCTGCTGGCGATTACCCAGGCCGGACGTATGTTGATGTTCCCGGTGGGCGATCTGCCACAGATGTCGAAAGGCAAAGGTAATAAAATCATCTCTATTCCATCAGCGGATGCCGCTGCGGGCGTGGATAAGCTGCAGTGGTTGCTGATTCTGCCGCCGGTCAGTTCGATTACCCTGTATGTCGGCAAGCGTAAGCTGATCATGCGCGATGAAGATCTGCAAAAAGTGCGTGCCGATCGCGGTCGTCGTGGCAGCGTGTCGCGTGGCCTGCAGCGCATTGATAGCGTGGAAGTGAACGCGCCAGCGCGCCCGAAAAGTGACGCCAGTAGCGAAGAATAAGACTGACCAGGCAATGGATTGCCCAACTTGAGGAAGCTATGTTACTAATTTTACGCACGATTATTGTTATCGTTTATTCGATTTTGGTGTGCATCTTCGGCAGTATCTGGTGTTTGTTCTCACCGCGTAATCCTCGCCATGTGGCGACGTTCGGCCACATGTTTGGTCGCCTGTCGACGGTGTTTGGCGTCAAAGTCGAGCTGCGCAAACCCGCCGACGCGGAGAGCTATGGCAATGCGATTTACATTGCCAACCATCAGAACAATTACGACATGATCACGGCGGCGAAGATCGTGCAGCCGACCACGGTCACCGTCGGCAAAAAGAGCCTGCTGTGGATCCCATTCTTTGGTCAACTCTACTGGCTGACCGGTAATTTGCTGATTGACCGTGATAACCGCGCCAAAGCGCATGGCACCATCGGTGAACTGGTCGAGCAGTTTAATAAAAAGAAGATTTCATTCTGGATGTTCCCGGAAGGTACCCGCAGCCGTGGCCGTGGTTTACTGCCGTTTAAAACCGGTGCGTTTCATGCTGCAGTGGCAGCAGGTGTGCCGATCATCCCTGTGGTGGTGTCGAATACCCACGGCAAAGTGAAACTTAATCGCTGGAACAACGGCCTGGTGATTGTTGAAATGCTGCCGCCAGTGGATACCAAACAGTTTGAAACCACCTCGGTGCGCAAATTAGCCACCCACTGCCGCGAATTAATGTCTGCTAAGCTGGAAGAATTGAACGCCGAAGTCGCCGAACGCGAAAAAAACGGTAAACTCTAGCCATCCACGGGGTAGAAACGCTGCCCCGTGCTCATCACAGCAAAAACTCACTAACAAGAACAACATGGACACGGCGTCTTCACGCCCCGCTCAAAAGGTCTGAAGTTTTATGTCTTGCAGCAGACGTCAGTTTATTCAGCTTTCCGCCGGTGTTGCGCTGGCGACCAGTAGCATGCCTTATGCCGCCTACGCTGCGGCTCCGATGGGCGATGTGCCGCTTCCTGTTCCGCCACTGCTTGAGTCTCGCCGTGGCCAACCGCTCTTTCTGACGCTGCAACGCAGCCATTGGTCATTTAGCGGTAATAACAATAAAGTGCCGGTCTGGGGTATTAATGGCCTGTACCTCGGTCCCACGGTGCGAGTCTACAGCGGCGATGACGTGAAGTTGATTTACAGCAACCGTCTCAACGAACCGGTGGCGATGACGGTAAGTGGATTGCAGGTGCCGGGTGCCTTAATGGGCGGTGCACCGCGCATGATGTCAGCCGGCGTTGACTGGGCGCCGGTATTGCCGGTTCGTCAGGGGGCATCGACCTTGTGGTATCACGCCAATACGCCAAATCGTATGGCGCCACACGTCTACAACGGCCTGGCGGGCATGTGGCTGATTGAAGATGACGTCAGCAAAGCGCTGCCGCTGCCCAAACACTATGGCGTTGATGACTTCCCGCTGATTATCCAGGACAAGCGTCTCGATAACTTTGCCACGCCGGTTTATAACCCACCATCAGACGGCGGTTTCCTCGGGGATACGTTGCTGGTCAACGGCGTGCAGAATCCGTATGTCGAGGTGTCGCGTGGTTGGGTGCGTCTGCGCCTGTTGAATGCTTCGAACGCGCGTCGCTTTGATTTGAGCTTCTCGGATAATCGTCCGTTTACCGTGATTGCCAGCGATCAAGGCTTCCTGCCTGCGCCCGTTGCGGTGCAAACGCTGTCGCTGGCACCCGGTGAACGCCGTGAAGTGCTGGTGGATATGTCGCAGGGCGATGAAGTCTCGATTACGGCAGGGACTGCGGCGGGCCTGATGGATCGCCTGCGTGGTCTGTTTGAACCTTCCTCCATCCTCGCCAACACGCTGGTTCTGAGCCTGCGGCCAACCGGCTTACTGCCGCTGGTTACCGACAATCTGCCGATGCGTTTATTAGCGGATCAGATTCTGGATGGCGTGGCGGTGCGCACGCGCGAATTCCGCATTGGCGACAGTGTGCCGGGCATCAATGGCGCACTGTGGGACATGAGCCGCATCGACACCACGGTGCAGCAGGGCACCTTTGAACGCTGGATTATCCATGCCGATCGCCCGCAATCGCTGCATATTCAGGGCGTGATGTTCCTGATCAAAAGCGTCAATGGCGCACAGCCGATGGGCGAAGATCGCGGCTGGAAAGATACGGTGTGGGTGGATGGTGATGTGGAGTTGCTGGTGAGCTTCCCGCAGAGTTCGTCGGATCACTTCCCGTTTGTCTACTACAGCCAGACGCTGGAATTAGCCGACCGCGGCACGGCGGGGCAGTTGCAGGTCAATCCGGTGCCATAAGAAAAAAGGTGCGCAGTGATGCGCACCTTACAACAGATCGTCAAATCGACAGGGTCACGATTCATAGCAACCCGCACATGACCGCATGGCTGTTGTGAAGCCAATGCAGGCGAGTACGGAATGGCCGTATCCGCCTGACGATTAAACGGTGCCAACTTAGCCGTTAAAGCTCTCCGGATCCGGCCCCAAACGATTTCCTTTATCCAGCTTAGTGATCTCGCTGATCTCGGGTTTTTCCAGTCTGAAGTCGAACACCTGGAAGTTTTCACGAATACGTTCCGGCGTCACCGATTTTGGAATCACCACTAATCCGCTATCCAGATGCCAGCGAATCACAATCTGCGCTGGCGTCTTACCGTATTTCTTCGCCAGTTCGCGGATGATCTCCTGATCGAATACTCCTTTACCGCCTTGCGCCAGCGGGCTCCAGGATTCGGTTTGGATCTGATGCAGTGCGTTCCAGGCATGCAGGGTGCGCTGTTGCAGCATCGGGTGCAGCTCAATCTGGTTCACCACCGGCGAGACGCCTGTTTCATCGATCAGGCGTTTGAGATGGGCTTCATGGAAGTTACAGACGCCAATGCTTTTGGTTAAGCCCTGCTGTTGCAGCTCAATCATCTTTTTCCAGGCCTCAACGTAGTGATCTTTTTCCGGGCACGGCCAGTGCATCAGATAGAGATCGACGCTCTCCAGTTGCAGCTTCTTCAGGCTGGTCTCAATCGCCTGCTGACCGTTCTGCTGGTCGTCATTCCACAGTTTGGTGGTAATGAAAATGTCTTCGCGTGCGACATCGGTGTCCTGCAGTGCCTGACCGACGGCTTCCTCATTTTTGTAGATGGCGGCGGTATCAATCGAGCGATAGCCTACTTTTAGGGCCTCGACAATCGCCGCCCGGGCATCCTCGATACTCGCTTGCCAGACACCGAGTCCGAGTTGCGGCATCATATTGCCGTCGTGCAGTTTGATAATGGGTTGCTCTGCCATAGTTGCTCCTTATCTGTCGCAGTGACTTACCGTAAAAGCGCTGTGGTTAAGTCTAGTCAACAAACTCAACCGCAGGATCATTGTGGCAATCACCTCGCCCTTTTACCCTGGTCATTTCTGCCAGAATCTTGCCTGATTCTGCTGAAGGGTGGAGCTTTGAGCAGCATTGCGGCACACTGATTTTTTGGCTGCCTGAGAGTGATCCATGCCGAACGATGCCCTTTGCCGCCAGCTGGCGCAGCGCGTAACCGCGCTAATGAATGATGCGCGTAAGCCGCTGTGCGCTGTGGAAAACGTCAAGCTCATCTACGCCTGCGAAACGCTTCCGCGCACGCCGATGATGTATCAACCCGGCATTGTGATTCTTTTTCAGGGACGTAAAACCGGTTATCTCGGCAGCACGGTGTTTCATTACGACGCCACGAAGTATTTGATGCTGACCGTACCGCTGCCGGTGGAGTGCGAAACCGAAGCCACTCCGGAAGAGCCGTTGGCCGGCATGTGCCTGAGCGTGGATATCGCCAGCTTGCAGGATCTGTTGATGGATATTGGCGACGACGAACAATTTCAGCCGCAGTTGCAGACTTCCGGTATCCATTCGGCGTTTATGAGTGAAGAGATGCTGTGCGCTGCCGAGCGTTTGCTGGATGCGATGAGCCATCCGCGTGATGCGCGCGTGCTGGGCCCACAGCTGGTGCGGGAAATTATCTACTACGTGCTCACCGGCCCGATTGGCGGTGCGCTACTGTCGCTGGTGAATCGTCAGACCCAGTTCAGCCAGATTGCGCGCGCCTTACGACGCATCGAAAGCCATTTCGCCGAAAGCCTCAGCGTCGATATGCTGGCAGCCGAAGTGAACATGAGCGTTTCGGCGTTTCATCACAACTTTAAAGCCGTGACCCAAACCTCGCCGTTGCAATACCTCAAGCGCTATCGTCTGCATCAGGCGCGCTTGATGATGTTGCAGGATGGGATGAAAGCCAGTGCGGCAGCGGTGCGCGTGGGCTATGAAAGCCCTTCGCAGTTTTCGCGGGAGTTTAAACGCTATTTCGGCGTGACGCCGGGAGAGGAAGCCAGCCGCGTGCGCCAAACGTTGCCGTTTGACGCTGCCTGAACCAATGCAGATAAATGTGTATTTAACGAAATGGCCCTGAGCGAATGGGTGCTGTTTGACGCCATCTGAATGGCCAAATGTGCATGAATGCGCGCGCGACGAAACTGCACTGAACCATTGAAGGGTTACCATTTATGGCAACCCGTATCGGATTAGCTCGTTTTCTGGCGGCGTTTTTTCCAGATCACCACGATGCTGCCGGTCAGACCGACAAACAGCAACACCATCGGCAGCACCATCAGCACCGCCATCACCTGATCTTCGTGACGCTTGATAAACGGCACCTGACTGATGCCATAGCCCATGGCGACCACAATCCCGACCCACAGCGCGCCGCTCAGCCAGTTAAACAGCTGGAAGCGCCCATTCTGTAAACCCGAAATGCCCGCCATGGTCGGCAGCAAGGTACGAACAAACGCCAGGAAACGCCCGACCAGCAGCGCCATCAAACCGTGGCGGTTAAACAGATTCCAGGCGCGCTGATGATATTGCGCCGGCAAATGCATCAACCAGCTTTTGACCATCCGCGTATTGCCCAGCCATCGCCCCTGTAAATAACTCAACCAGCAACCCAGGCTGGCGGCAGTGGTCAGAATCACCATGGTGGGCACGAAATCCATCACGCCTTTGGCAATCATGGCGCCTGCGAGCAGCAACAGGCTGTCACCCGGCAGAAAAGAGGCAGGCAACAAACCGTTTTCCAGAAACAGCGTTAAAAACATCACGCCGTAGACAATCCACACGACATCCGGATTGGCCAGCGCGGCAAAATCCTGATGCCAGAGCGCGTGAACAATCTCATGTAAAACACCCATCTGCTATCCCATCGAGTCACAAGGATTCTATTTTAACCATCTGTGGCATCGCAGACGTTGATCTCACCGATGCGACACGAAATGGTTTAGGTTTTGTTTAAATATTTACTGTTTTAAGCGCGCAAAGCCCGCTTTCAGGTCGTTCAGCAGGTCATCAACGTGTTCAAGACCAATATGCAAACGCACCAGCGTACCGTCGAAATCGATACCGCCTGCCGGACGAATCTCCGCCAGCTCTTCCGGTTGGTTGGCCAGAATCAGGGATTCATAGCCACCCCAGGAATAAGCCATGCTGAAATGGTGGAAGTGATCGAGGTAATTCGCCAGCTGCTCATGGCTCAATTTTTCATGCAGGATGAAGGAAAACAGTCCGCTGCTGCCGTTGAAATCGCGCTGCCAGAATTCATGACCTTTACTCTGCGCCAGCGCCGGATGGTTGACGCGCGCCACTTCCGGTTGAGCGGCCAGCCATTCGGCGACCTGCAAACCGCTCTCTTCATGCTGGCGCAAACGCGTACCGAGTGTGCGCAAGCCGCGACTGGCCATATACGCTGTATCGGCATCCACCATCTGGCCCATCAGGTACGAATTTTCACGCAGCTGCGGCCAGCAACGTTCATTGGCGACGGCGGTGCCAATCATCGCATCGCTGTGACCAATAATGTATTTGGTGCCCGCCTGAATCGAAATATCGATGCCATGCTCCAGCGCGTTAAACAACACGCCCGCCGCCCAGGTATTATCAATCATGATGATCGCGTCGGGCGCTTTCGCACGCACGGCGGCGACGATGGCGGGAATGTCCTGCACTTCCATGGTGATGGAGGCGGGAGATTCGAGGAATACCACGCGCGTGTTCGGCTGAATCAGTTCACTGATTTCGCTGCCAATGCAGTGATCAAAGAACGTGGTGGTGACATTCAGCTTACTGAGAATTTTGGTGCAGAAATCTTGCGTTGGTTCATACACGGCGCCGCTCACCAGAATGTGATCGCCCGCTTCGACAAAAGAGATAATCGCATTAGATACTGCCGCTGCACCGCACGGATACAGCGCGCAACCCGCGCCGCCTTCCAGTTCGGTCATGGCGTCTTGCAGCGAGAAGTGGGTGAGGGTGCCACGGCGACCATAAAAAAGCTCGCCCGATGCACGACCTGCCGTCGCCCGTTTTTTGTCAGCAACCGTGTCAAAAACCAGTGAAGATGCGCGCTGAATGACGCTGTTAACTGAGCCCTGAGTGTAACGTTTGCTTCGTCCCGCGCTAACCAGCGTGGTATCAATTTTATTCGTTGCCATCACTGCCTTTCCTGACACTTACCACAAAACATCCACGTTACCACGAAACACCGCAGTGGGTTGACCCTGATTGCGGATTATCGGAGTCAGTCGATGAATTGGCCGGGCAAAAGCGCGTCCCTGCGATTTCGCGTTACATCACACCCATGACATGCGGCAGCCAAAGCGATAGCGCGGGCACGTAAGTGATCAGCATCAGGATGAAAAACAGCGTGACGTAGAAGGGCAGCATGGCCGTCACCACTTGCTCAATTTTCTGTTTACTGACGGCGCTGGCAACAAACAGCACGGTACCGACCGGCGGGGTAATCAGACCGATACCCAGGTTGGTCATCATAATCATGCCAAAATGCACAGGATCGATGCCCAGACTGGTGGCAACGGGCAGCAAGACAGGGGTTAAAATCAGAATAATAGGGGCCATGTCCATCAAGGTGCCGATCACCAGCAGTAACACGTTGATGCACATCAGAATCACGTATTTATTATCAGAGATGCTGGTGAAGGCATCGGTGATCATGGTCGGCAGTTGCATAAAGGTCATCACTGCGCCAAAGCCCGCCGCAAAGGCAATCAATACCATCACAATGGTGACGGTTTTGATGGTACGAAACACCAGAATATGCAGCTGATTCCATTTGAAATCGCGATAGATGAACATCGTGACAAAAAACGCCCACAGGCAGGCGATCGCAGCGGATTCCGAAGCGGTAAAAATGCCGGAAAGAATACCGCCCAAAATAATGACGATGGTAAACAGTCCCCAGAACGCATCGAAGAAGATTTTCACCGCCTGACGCAACGGAATGGCTTCGCCTTTGGGATAACCGCGCTTGCGTGCGAACGCCAGGCACATCACCATCAAACAGAATCCCAGCATCAGCCCGGGGATAATACCCGCAACAAACAACGAGGATATGGTAACGACGCCACCGGTGGCCAGCGAGTAGATCACGGAGTTATGGCTGGGCGGCGTTAACACCGCCTGCACCGAACCGCTGGCGGTCACGGCGGCGGCAAAATCTCGCGGATAACCTTTTTGCTCCATTTGCGGGATCATCACCGATCCGATCGAGGCGGTATCGGCCACTGACGATCCTGAAATCGCGCCAAAAAATGTCGACGCCACGATATTCACCAACGACAAGCCCCCGCGGATAAAACCGACGAAGATATAGGCAAAGTTTACCAGGCGTCGGGCAATCCCTCCCTCGGCCATGATCGCCCCGGCCAGAATGAAGAACGGAATGGTGAGGAGTGAAAATTTGTTGACCCCGTTGGTGATCTGAATCACCACGGCTTCCAATGGCAAATCGATCCACCAGGCGCCAATAAAGGCAGCAAATCCGACGGCAAAGGCCACCGGAAAGCCGACCAACAGCAGCAACACCAAACTACCAACCAGAATGAAAGCATCCATTTTAGTGCTCCGAATTTAGTGTGTGCCGCCCAGCGTCACCAGCGGACGCTGACTTTGATCGCCATTCAGTATTCGCTCGATCACAAACAGCAGCGTAAACAGCGCGCCGATAGGAATGGGCAGATACATTTCGCCATACGTCACAGCAGGCAAGGCCGCCAGCGGTTGAATCCACATGGCCTCACACAAGCTGTAGCTGGCCTGCAGCAGGATTAAGCACACCACGATCAGCAGCAGGTTGCACAGCCGTTGTGCCCATTTTTGTGCAGCCTCAGAGAGGCGATCGGTCACCATCGACACACAAATGTGTGTGCCTGCCCGCAATCCGACGGGCGCACCAATAAAGGTAAAGATGATCATGCAGACGATAGCGACCGGCTCCGGCCATGAGAGGGCACCATTCAGCACATAGCGCGCGAAAATACCGATGGGTATCACCGCGACCATAATCAACAGGGCTACCGCCGCGATGCCCATGCACAACAAATAGAGCCCATCCATCAAACGGGAATATGCATTCATGCTTCGTTACCTGAGCAAGGCGCCACGTGGTCGCGCGGCGCTGAGAGGGTTATTTCACATCCGCAATTTGTTTCATCAGATCCTGATAATTGCCGCCAAACTGGTCGCGCACCGGTTGCGTGGCTTTCATAAAGTAATCGCGGTTGGTGTCCTGGAATGTCACGCCGCCGGCTTTCATTTTCTGCACTGACTGGGCGGTGTAAGTGGCCCACAGCTGGCGCTCTTCATCCTGCGCTTCCTTGCCGAGTTTCTTCAGCAGCGCCTGATCTTCTGCGGAAAGCCGTCCCCACGAAGCTTTAGAGAACAGGATCATCTCCGGCTGAATAAAGTGGCCGCTCAGGGTGTAGTACTTCGCCACGGGCAGATAGTTGTGGGCGACAAACGTCGGTGGATTGTTCTCTGTGCCATCGACCACGCCAGTTTGCATGGCGCTAAACACTTCGCTGACGCCCATTGCCACAGGATTGGCACCCATCGCTTTCAGCGTGGCCAGTGAAATGGCACTGTTCTGCACGCGAATTTTCATCCCCTGTAAATCTTCGGGTTTGGTGAGAGGTTTTTTGGTGATCATGTTGCGTGTGCCCGCGTCGGTCCAGCCGAGGAACACCATGCGCGTGCGGGGATCGTTATCGAATTTTTCGACAATCTGTTTGCCGACATCGCCATCCAGCACCTTGTGCATGTGGTCTTCGTCGCGGAACACATAGGGCAGGGTTAGCACACTGGTTTCAGGGGCGATGGTGGTCACCGGGGCCAGCGAGACGCGAATCATGTCAATCGCGCCGAGCTGAACCTGCTGCAGCGTTTGATCCTCATCGCCCAGCACGCCTCCAGCGTAAACCTTCAACTCTAATCGTCCTTGCGTCGCTTCTTTTAACTTATCGCCCATATGCTGCAGCGCGACCACAGTGGGATAACCGGCGGGCTGTACTTCCGCGACTTTTAACACTTTGGCGTGAGCACCACTCGCCAGCAGCATAACCAGAGAAGAGATTGCAATCGTGAGTCGTTTTTTAGAGGTCATTATTATTGCTCCAGCTTGATGATCATTAGCGGTGTCAGGCACACCACAATCGGGAAGGGCTGGCTCAGAATAGTGAAATTGCGCTGGCGAAAAACTGGTCAAATGTTGATTGGATGAAATACATCACATTTTGAAACGATGTTTTAATAAATTTTCAGTTTAGGTCACATTTGTAAAACATCAGCCAGCGCATCCATAAAAACCACAAAGATTGTTGGAAATTGAGGCATAAATCGTTTGTAAATAGTAATGAGAACTACTATCACTTCGGTCAATTTTTTTGCTATGATCCGCGCTTCAATCGTGAACTGTGCAACAGAAGTTGGAGACGCAGCGTGGTAGCCAGTGATTTGATGCAAACGGACCTCTCCGTTTGGGGCATGTATCAGCATGCCGATATCGTGGTAAAAGTGGTGATGATTGGCCTGTTACTGGCCTCGGTTGTCACCTGGGCGATTTTCTTCGGCAAGTTTGCTGAGCTGAGCGGGGCGAAACGTCGCCTGAAACGCGAACAGCAGGCGCTGGGCGAAGCGCGTTCGCTTAATGATGCTTACCGCGCCGCTGAAAGCTTTAAAAGTAACAGCCACAGTGCGGTGTTGCTGAACGATGCGCAGAATGAGCTGGAACTCTCTGCAGGTACCGAAGACCTTGATGGCATTAAGGAACGTACCAGCTTCCGCCTTGATCGTCGCGTTGCGGCATTCAGCCGTCATGCCGGTCGCGGTAACGGCTTCCTCGCTACCATCGGTTCTGTTGCACCCTTCATCGGTCTGTTTGGTACCGTTTGGGGCATCATGAACAGCTTTATCGGTATCGCTAAAACCCAGACCACCAACCTCGCTGTTGTGGCGCCGGGCATCGCAGAAGCGTTGCTGGCGACCGCGATTGGTCTGGTTGCTGCTATTCCTGCTGTGGTTATCTACAACGTCTTCGCGCGCATGATTGCCAGCTACAAAGCCTCATTGGGTGATGTTGCGGCGCAGGTGATGCTGCTGCAGAGCCGCGATCTGGATCTCGGCAATGTGGACACCGCGAAAGAAGCGACCCGTCCGACGGCGGCACAGAAACTGCGCGTAGGATAAGTATTATGGCGATGCGTTTAAACGATGACTCGGTAGGCGATGGCGAAATGCATGAAATCAACGTGACGCCGTTTATCGACGTTATGCTGGTTCTGCTGATCATCTTTATGGTCGCCGCGCCATTAGCCACAGTGGATGTGCGCGTTAATCTGCCTGCGTCCACCAGCGCACCGCAACCGCGTCCGGAAAAACCGGTTTATCTTTCTATTAAGGAAGATAAACAGATCTATATCGGCAACGATGCGGTCACCAAAGAGACGCTGGTGAATGCGCTGACGGCGCAGACCGAAGGCAAGAAAGACACCACCATCTTCTTCCAGGCGGATAAGTCTGTGGATTATGAAACCCTGATGAGCGTGATGGATCAGTTACGCGAAGCGGGTTATCTGAAGATTGGTTTGATGGGCATGGAGACGGTGAAGAAATAAATCACCCCCTCTTATCGCTCACAAGGGCCGTTATCGATAGCGGCCCTTTTTATTTGCTCCCGCCGTCAATGTTAATTTCTTGTTACTTTTGGTCTCACTTTTGTAAACTGCAATGGTGAAGCGGATCACATCTATTCCTGGCGCAACCCGCTACAACGGAAGAAAAACCCAGGAAGGACAATATGAGCGCGAGTCAGTCTTTACAAAAGCCATCGCAAGGCGGGGCCAAAACCATCTTTAGCGTTACCAGCGGTAACTTTCTTGAGATGTACGATTTTATGGTGTTTGGCTATTACGCTACGGCGATCGCCAAAACCTTTTTCCCCGGAGATGATCCCTTTGCTTCATTGATGCTCACGCTGATGACCTTTGGTGCGGGCTTCCTGATGCGTCCGCTCGGCGCGATTATTCTCGGTGCCTACATCGACCACCACGGTCGCCGTAAAGGACTGTTGCTGACGCTGGGCTTGATGGCGTTGGGTACGCTTACCATCGCCCTGGTGCCGGGCTATGCCACCCTGGGTGCCGCCGCACCGATTCTGATTCTGCTGGGTCGTTTGCTGCAGGGCTTTTCTGCGGGCGTGGAGTTGGGCGGTGTGTCGGTTTATTTGTCTGAAGTGGCGCCAAAAGGACGCAAAGGATTCTATGTCAGCTGGCAGTCCGGCAGTCAGCAGGTCGCGGTGATCTTCGCGGCGCTGCTTGGCCTCGGTCTTAATCATCTGCTGGCGAAGGATGCGGTCACCGAATGGGGCTGGCGTATTCCGTTCGTGGTCGGTTGTATGATTGTGCCGTTCCTGTTCTGGATCCGCCGCATGCTGGAAGAAACCGAAGCGTTCAGCAAGCGCAAGCAGCATCCTTCCATGGGACAGATTATGCGCTCGGTCGGTGAGAACTGGGCATTGGTACTGGCGGGGATGCTGATGGTGGTGACCACCACGGTGATGTTCTACATGATCACCGCCTTCACCCCGACTTTTGGCAAAACCGTGTTGATGATGAGCGACGAGCAGAGCTTTATGGTGACGCTGTTTGTCGGCATCTCTAACCTGATTTGGTTGCCGGTCATGGGCTCGCTGTCGGATCGCATAGGACGCCGCCCGCTGCTGATCACTTTTACTATCCTGATGATTCTTACCACCTGGCCAGTGCTGCACTGGCTGGTGGGATCGCCCACCTTTGCGCATCTGGTGGAAGCGGAATTGTGGTTATCGTTCCTGTATGCCAGCTATAACGGTGCGATGGTGGTCTATCTGGCGGAAATTATGCCGGCTGAAGTGCGCGCCACCGGCTTCTCACTGGCTTATAGCCTGGCGACCGCGCTGTTTGGTGGCTTCACGCCAGCAGTTTCAAGCTACCTGATCCATGCCACGGGTGATAAAGCGATGCCCGGCGTGTGGTTGTCATTCGCGGCGGTGTGCGGATTGATCGGGACGCTGCTGATTGGCCGCATGGTGAAACAGTATCAGGCGCGCCATGGCGGCACGCCGGTGGGAGCTTCGCTGTAACGCCCTGGCTGACAACGGGCCTCATATCAGCCCGTTAAGAAGCGATTCGAGTAAAGCAGCCCCTTGTTGAAGGGGCTGCTTTTTTGTTTATGCAGATATGTGGGTATGGCGCAGTGAAACGCAATCATCGTGCCTCTTAACAAGCGACATCGTCGCTCATGCCCTGCCTAAAACGACAGATCCACCACCACGCTATCCGTATAACTCCCCGCCGCTGGCGTATTCTGCGTCGTCAGAATCTGCGCTGTATAGGTGAAGTTGCGCGTTACCAGATCCGCGTTCAGGGAGGTGGCGCTGGCGCTACTCCAGCGGTCAGTGCCGGTCGGTCCCCAGCGTGTCGTGGTGGTGGTGCCTTTATAAATGTCATAAGCCAGCCGGTTAGTCCCGCTCGCCATCTGGCGCGTGGTGCCGCTGTAGTAGCTGCCATTGCTCAACCCCACAGTGAAAGTGCTGCCTTTAGAACACACCACGTTGATGGTCTGCTGCACCGTGGAGAAACTCCCCACCAGCGGTGCGCTGCCAAAACTCACGTTAGGCGCGGTGATGGTGGTGCAGTCGTTGGTCACAACCAGGTTAACGGTAATCGGCATGGCGGTGCCGGTACTGGTTTGCACTGTTCCTACGCACAAACCTGCTACGTTCAAACCCGCGCACACCGTATAACTCACCGTTATGGTTATCGTCGTGGTGTAAGTGCCGGCTGCAATCACCTGTCCCGTCAGGGTGCGGAAATAGAGCGGAATATTAAAGTTAAGGCTGTTCCCCAGCCCAAGCAGTAAAGCCGAGCTCCAGCGATAGCTGCCGCCCTGCTGCAATTCCGTAGCGCAGGCGCTGTCGATGCACATTTGAATGGGAATGCTGTCGGTACCGGTGCTGGAACTTTTCAACACCGCCCGCGTGCCGCTGAGATAGGTCGCAGTGGTGAAGGCGTATGTGACGTTATCGGTGCCCAGCAACGACAACGTACCTGACCCACAGTTGACGTTGGTGGTGCTGGAGGTGTTCTGCACCGTGGAGCCCACCGCGAATGTCGTCACGGAGCCAAAGGTCGCCGTTGGGGCCGATAAACTACAAAGCGCATAACTGGTGCCCGGCAAGATAAACAGCGCCAGCAGCAAAAAAATCTTTCTCATGGTGAAATTCCTGACTGTGAATTATTGGCCGTGCTGACCGCCGAACCCGGCGACGGCGGCGGCAGATCGCACGTCAGCGGACCGTAGGTCTTCAGCGCTTTTGGCTGGCCGTCCGCAATGGTCAGCGTGGTATCACAACTGCGCCCATCAGGCGTCACGACATGAATTGGGTTTTCAGCGCTCAGATTCTCCATCCAGACAATGCCATCCCATCCGATATATTCCGTACCCTGATTCGGGCGCAACACCTGGCTGGAGATCGGCAACGGTTGCCCCTGTTTATCGTGCAATACCACGCTGGCGGCACGCAGACGTTCCACCGGGAAGTTCAGCAGGTAACCACTTTTCCGTTTCACCGCAAAACGCTGTTCCACCTTTGGTGCGGTGCGGTCAACCGGTAAATCCAGGGTATCGATATCGTATTTTGCGCCGTAGTAACTGCTGATCGATGGCACCAGCAAATAGCCCTGATTATCAGTGCGTCCCATTGCCTGGTTTTCATAGCGCACGGTGACATCCGGGTAATCGGTTTTCACCACCACAAACGCATCATTGATGTCGTTGGCGGCAAACACGCGGTTATCCATCAGCACCAGCGAACCGGTGAAATCGGCCCACTGCGTGGTGTTATCGTTATCGCCGTAGAACCCGGCAGAGGTGTCGATTTTGTTATTGCGATAGCGCAGGCTTGCCTGGCGGTAATCACCGCTGTCGCCACCCTGATTGGCCCAGGCCGCATCATACGCAAAGCCACCATCGGTCGGCATGGCGCGTGACACGTAGAGGCGCTGATTGTTGTTGCCCTGCTGATCGCGCTCGTAGCTCACCGAAGCACTGCTCTGCTCGCCGAATGGGATCACCAAAGAGATGGCACCGCTCCAGTCGCCCTGTTCCTGATCGCGGCTGGCGGAGATATACAGGCTGCTGTTACCCCACAGGTTTTTACTCCAGGACAGGTTCCATAAACGGGTGCGATCGCCCGATCCGCCGGCAATATCAAAGTAGGCCAGGCCCAGACTGCCGTATTGATTGAGTGACACGCTGGCGGTGTACTGCGCGCTGCGTCGCGCTAGTGAGTAGCTGGTGTTGGCGCTGTCGCCCCGGCTGCCGACCAGCGCCAGATTGCCGTAATCGGCGGTGCGTAACACATGCTGGGTGCCGATACTGAACCAGCTGTTGTTGTACTGATAACCCCAGCTGTATTGCGTGCCGGGTTTACCTTCCATCTGACTTTGTGCCAGCGCACCATTGACCACGCCCCAGCTGCCGAGCTTCACCAGTCCCCCTGCGCCGCCGGTGGCCACGCTGTCGCTGCCTTCCGCATGGCTCTCCAGCGTCAGCCAGTCGGTTAACCCATAACGATAAGAGCCGCTGGCTGCTGCTGCGCCATAGTCAAAGTTCTCCAGTCCGTAGTTTTCACGAATAGCACCGGCTGAGAAGGAGTAATCCGACAAACCCTGTCGCAGCAGGCTGCTGGAGACATAAAACGGCAGCGTGGTAGTGACCTGGCGCCCCACGGCATCGGTGGTGGTGATCACCGCATCGCCCGCGCCATTGACGAACGGCACATTGGTCAGCGACCACGGACCCGGCTGCACATTGGCTTGCGTGCTGCGATAACCGTTAATAAACAGATCGACGGAAGAAGGTACTGCGGCCTGGCCGGAAAACGCCGGTAGCGGGTAAGTGACCAAATCCGGTCGCACGCTGAAATCACGCGCAATCTGCACGCCACCCAGACGCACGCTGTTACTCCAGCTCAGCGCATCGGTGACCAGATCCCCGGCGCGCCAGCTAATTGCATCGTTCTCATCTTCATTGCTGAACCAGGTATCGTAGCGAATGTATCCCTCTTGCTGACCGCTGACACCGCCTTCCAGTTGTTGGGTGTAGACGCCATTGGTGGAGAATTGCCCGCTGGGACCAAACACGCGCAGCTCATTCCAGCTCGACAGGCGCGATCCGGCATTATCCTTACGGGTGGCGTAGAAGTCGTAATTGAGCAGCGCACCGTTACTGGCTCGCCCCGGATAGCGAGGGCCGCGCTGATCTTTACCGATCACCTGGCCGGGCAGCCAGGCGGGTGGAACGGTGAGCAACAGGCGCTGACGGCGCTCGTCATATTCTGCTTTCACCTCCGCAAGTTGATTCACATCGATTTGCTCGCCCTGGAGTTTCTCCGCAGGGATACCGGCACGCTGTAAATCGCCATTGCGCAGCCAAAAGTCGCCGTTTTTACGCTCCACCGGCACGATATCGCCGCGCGCGTTCTGATTCACCACCAGCTCCAGCATGTACTGCTGACCGCTGGCGTTGTTCTCCAGCGCAGGGGGCGGTGGTAGCTCGGAAAAGGTCTCCGCGCTACTGATTTGAGGTAACAGGCATAGCACGCTAGCCACTGCCAACGTGCATGGATGCAGCGAAAACGTCATCAACGCGCGGCCGCGCTGCTCCAGTGCCCTTTATTCACTTCTGCGGACAGCTCACCGCTCACGCTGCTGGTTAATGGCCAGCGGTTACTGCTGTTTGCCAGCACATAGCCAAACAGGCCATTGCCCAGGCGGCGGCCACCAATGGTGACATTACTCAGCCGCGCATGGCCATTGCCACGGTTGGTGAGCTCCAGCCAGCGCTTGCCACCACTGTCCACCTGCTGCCAGCTCAGTTGCGGCTTCGCACTGTCGCTGGTCACGCCGCTGCCGTAGACAAACAGCGGCACCGAATAGCGCATCTGGAAGGTTAATCCCGCCTGATTTTCGCCGGGCGTGCGCGGCGTGGGGATTTCATCCAGCACCACGCGATAGGACATTTCGCGTCCCGCTTGCGGCGCGCCCTGCTTAATCAGGCGCACCAGCTGTTTCTGACCCGGTTCGAGGCGCACCATTGGCGGGCTGGCGACCACTTGCTGCTGAGTTTGATACTGTTCCTGACCGCCCACTTGCAGCCAGCTAAAGATGCGCACCTGCATCATGGTGGTGGCATTCCCACGGTTCTCCAGCCACAACTCACTGGCTTTCTCATCAGGGTTAATGGCTGGGTCGATTGGCCAAATCATCAGCGAATTAGCGGCGTGGGCGGCAGGCATTAGTGCCATGGTAAACAACAGTAACAGAGCGCGCAGGTTCATGATTATTCATCCTTCTTTATCACTTCCGTCACCAGCTAAGCGTAACGGTTAAGGTGTCGGTATAAGTGCCGGCGCGCGTGGGGCCGGGCAACGTTAACAGGCCATAAATCGGCAAAGTAATGTTATTGGCGTTGCTGTAACTCAGCGCCACGGCGCTGTTCACCGGAATCGCCGTGGTATGTGCAACATTGGTATAGAGGTAATAGGGCACGGTATTGGTATTGCCCGAGATCTTGAGATTGCGAGTGGAGGTGTAGTTGGCGCCGCCATTAATGCTCATGCTGACGGCAGTGCCTGGCGTGCAGGCAAGGGTGATGGTGGTGCTTTGCACATAGCTGGCGCTCACGCTGCTGGACGACACGCCAGATTGCGTACCGAAATTAAGCGTGCCAAAGACCCCGGTATTGGTACCGGAGACAACACAGCCTGCCACTACTGACGCAGAAACCTGAAAGTTTGCGGTTGGCAACCCCCAGGCAGAGACGCTCCCTATCAGCAGGGCGAGGCCGCCTGCACTGTGCGCCCAACGCTGCACCACGGCCACCCTGATTACTCCACTACTGACCTCAGTAGTTCACCGCAACGTTAATGGTATCGGTGTAAGTACCTGCCGGGATCAATGGGTTAAATCCGCCCCCCACCACACGACCGTAAATGGCATAGTTGGTGCCTAAGGTCGGATCTGTGGTGCCGCTGGCGGCAATGTTGGTGTTATTGGCGATAGCGGTGGTAAACGCCGCATCGCTATACAGGGTATAGGCAATGCCCTGGGTATTGTTGGAGCCGAGAATCAGATAGCGCGGCTGGCCGCTGACGGTGCCGTAAATGGTCGCCGGTGCAGCATTACTGCTGGTGACCTGCACGTTGAAAGTCTGGCCGGTGGTGCAGCGAACATAAATACCGTTGCCCGATGCGCCGACCAGCGTGGCGTTCAGGGTATCGAAGGTTGCGGCGCTGCTACCAAAGTTCAGGGTACCGAAGTTGACGCCTGTGGTGGCAGACTGACCATTCACCAGACAACCGGTGGTCAGGGTCAGGGTCGCATTAATGGTTCCCGTTGTGGTGGCGGCAAAAGCCGCGGTAGGGGCGAGCACTACGCTCAGGCTGGACGCCAAAAGAAAAAGCTTGAGTTTCATAATCATTCCTTACTGATTATCCAAGGTCATTGCTTTTTCACCTGGTGATTCATTTATGTAAACGAATCCGAATTCAAACAAGAGCCACGATCGGCTTAACCGCGTAAGTGCCCGACATCTAGGAATATTCTTAGATGGTGGGTTAATGATTTATATCAGTTTTCTTTACTATAGATCAGCAAATCAACACTTGGGACGTTGCGCTTAGATTTTTCATTAATCAATTCACACTTTTCGCCGATAACTCAGTAATCGCAAGGGGTGACAACAGATTAAAAAAACTAAACAGCGAGTGATTTAACCCTCTACCGCGATTAACCGTTCAATGCTATGTTCGTGCATTAATCAGATATTATTAATTTTTCTGACTGCGACAGACGATGAAAAACAAAAAACATAGCGCGGTGTTTCCAGAATTATCTGGATCGGCTCCTTCCTCTGCCTCACTGCGTGCGGTCATTACTCACCCTTAATCAATGTTCTCGAACTCTTTGAACTTTTTTGACGATACAGCACCTGCTCCGCAGCGGGCTGAGTTTAGGAGCGCACATGCTGCTGGTTACCTGGGATAGCGTTCTGGTCACGGTTTCATTGATCGTGGCCTTCATTGCTGCGTTTACCGCACTGGATACGGCCGGACGCGTCGCGGTTTCACGCGGCTGCCTGGCGAAAATGTGGCTGATTGGCGGTGGCACCGCGATGGGCATTGGCATCTGGGCGATGCACTTCATTGGCATGCTGGCGATGATGATGCCGATGACCATGCGTTATGACATTACCCTCACCACGGTTTCCCTGCTGGTGGCGATCCTCGCTGCCATCTTCGCCTTCGCCCAGGGTGTTCAGGGCAGCCATCTGACCCCGCGTAGGCTGATAAGTGGCACCCTGATACTCGGCAGCGGCGTGGTGGCGATGCATTACATCGGCATGAATGCCCTGATGATTGAACCGGCGATTCGCTGGGACATGCCATTGGTCGCGCTCTCCGTGGTGATTGCCTATGCCGCCTCGGGGGCGGCACTGTGGCTGGCGTTTCATCTGCGCCAGGGCGAGAGCGTGTGGATTATGCGTGTCTGTGCCGCGCTGGTGATGGGCATTGCCATCGCCGGGATGCACTACACCGGCATGGCGGCGGCGGGGTACAGCATGCCGAGCACCATGCAGCAGCATCATGGCATCAGTGAGGATGGACTGGCGGTGTGGGTGACCATTATCACGCTGTCCATTCTTGGTCTCACGCTGTTAGTTTCCATGCTGGATGCCCAGCTGCGCGCCGCGCGTCTGGCGGCCAAGCTCAAGCGTGCCAATAGCGAACTGCGCCAACTGGCGATGCATGACAATCTCACCTCGCTCCCTAACCGCGTGTTATTGGAGCAGCAGCTGACGGCACAGATCAAGCAAGCCACCTTACAGGATGAAAGCTTTGCACTGATGTTTATGGATCTCGACGGCTTCAAAGCCGTCAACGATACCTGGGGCCATCACGTGGGCGATCGCCTGCTTATCGCGGTCGCCGAACGTCTGCGCGTGCAGCTGGGCGAGGGCGTGCTGCTGGCGCGACTGGGTGGCGATGAGTTTGTGCTGCTGTGTCCACAATACAATGATTTGCAAGCCTCGGCGCTGGCGCAGCAGCTGGTGAATGCGATTGATGCGCCGTTTGAACTGGATCGTTATTCACTGCGGGTGTCGTTGAGTATCGGCATCGTGGTGTTCCCGCAGCACGGTCGTAGCCAGCAGGAGATGATGTTCAACGCCGACTCCGCCATGTATCACACCAAACACAGCGGCCGAAACGGCTGGTGTCTGTTTGAACCGATGATGAGCGCCGTGGCACAGCATCAGCTGGCGCTGGCGAATGACTTGTGGAATGCGCTGGAATACCAGGAAATGTGCCTGTTTTATCAGCCAAAATTCCGCGCAGGCGGCACGGTGCTCATGGGCTTTGAAGCGCTGCTGCGCTGGCAACATCCGCGTCGCGGATTACTGATGCCGGATATGTTCCTGCCGCGTGCGGAGAAAACCGGGCAAATCGTGGCGCTGGGCAATTGGGTGATCAACGAAGCGTGCCGTCAGTTAAAACAGTGGCACGATGAAGGCAACCGCGACTGGAGCGTGTCAGTTAACCTTTCGGCGTTGCAATTCCATCAGCGCGATCTCATCGACAGCTTGCGTCATGCACTGCTGCGCTATCAGCTGCCGGAGGGGGCGCTGATGCTGGAGATTACCGAGAATATCGCGATGCGCGACCCGCAGTTCAGCCAGCAACGCATTGCAGAATTGCATCAACTCGGCGTGAAAGTGGCGATCGATAACTTCGGTATCGGCTATGCCAATTTACTGCATCTGAAACATCTGGAAGCCACCGAACTGAAAATCGACCGCGCCTTTATTAACAGCCTGCGTGCCGACAGCGAGGACGCCACCGTCGTGAGCGCGATGCTGACACTGGCACAAAGTCTCAATCTGCGCATGGTGGCCGAAGGGGTAGAAACCGAGGAACAGCAGCGTCTGCTGACCGGGCTCGGTTTTGACACGCTGCAGGGCTATCTGCTGGGCAAGCCAACACCGGCGGAGCGTATCGGTGAATTTACCGCTGTGTTTAATGCACCGCCGCTGTTTGCTGAGCACCCGCTGCCCTTAACCAACGCCTGATAAATCATTTTTATTTTCTTCCGCATCGGAAGGTTTCATCGTTCAAAGACTCAAATCGGCAGTGTTACTGCCGATAAAACACACAATAAAACCTATAGCCTTGACTTTTTTTCATAACACCACAGCTGATTGATAACGGCTTTAACTTGGGAAATCACTATGTTAGTGACTTCGTACGATTCGTTTACTGTCATCGTTTCCATTCTGGTGGCGATGCTGGCCTCGTTTACCGCGCTGGATATGGCGGGACGCGTGGCTTCTTCAACTGGCAAGGTGGCGCTGGTTTGGTTATTAGGCGGTGGATTCGCAATGGGCGTAGGCGTCTGGGCGATGCATTTCATCGGCATGCTGTCGATGAGCCTGGATATGGTGATGAGCTACGATCCGCTGCTGACGGCGACGTCGATGGCAGTGGCAATCCTGGCATCAATTTTTGCCTTGTGGCTGGTGTGCTCATCGCATGATTTATCCTGGCGGCGCTTAACGGGCGGGGCTTTGGTGCTCGGTTCCGGCGTGGTCGCCATGCACTACATGGGCATGGCCGCGCTGATGTTTGCGCCGGGCATCGTCTGGAATTGGGGCTGGGTCGCCGCTTCAGTGGTGATTGCGCTGGTGGCATCGGGGGCGGCCCTGTGGCTGGCCTTTAACCTGCGCGAAGGACATGGTCGCGTGAACATTCTGCGTCTCGGTGCTTCGGTGGTAATGGGCTGCGCCATTGCTGGTATGCACTACACCGGTATGGCCGCGGCCAGCTTCCCGATGATGAGTCATGCCACGCACATGGGCGTTAACAGCAACTGGCTGGCGATTGTGGTCACCGTGGTGACGCTGGCGATCCTCGGCATTACGTTGCTGGTTTCGATGCTGGATGCACGCCTGCAAGCGCGCACCTCCATCCTTGCGCACTCGCTGGCGGAAGCCAACCGCGAGCTGGCGCAACTGGCTCTGCACGATAACCTGACGCGCCTGCCAAACCGTATTTTGCTGGAAGATCGTCTGGAGCAATCGATCAACAAAGCCAATCGCGAGAAGTCGCAGTTTGCGCTGATGTTCATGGACTTGGATGGCTTCAAAGCGGTCAATGACGCCTTTGGTCACCATGTGGGTGACAACCTGCTGATTGCCGTGGCCGAGCGCATGATCGGCCAGATGAAAGGGCACTACACGCTGGCACGTATGGGCGGTGACGAGTTCGTGCTGCTGATCGAAATCGATGAGCCCAATGACGCCGCAGCGGTAGCGGATGCATTGGTGAAAGCGGTCGATCGCCCGTTTGATATTTCACGCTATGAGCTGGTGGTGTCACTGAGTATCGGCATCGCGGTCTATCCCGGCGACGGTCAAGATGATCGCGAGCTGATGTTTAACGCCGATGCGGCGATGTATCACACCAAAAACAATGGTCGTAACGGCTACAACTTCTTCCAGCCGTCGATGAATACCCTCGCGCAGTCGCAGCTACAGCTGAATAACGATCTGTGGCAAGCGCTGGATAACGAAGAGTTACGTCTGTTCTATCAGCCAAAATACTGTGCGCCGAGCGGCCCGATTCTCGGCTTTGAAGCCCTGTTACGTTGGGAGCATCCGACACGCGGTTTGCTGGCACCGGACAAATTCCTGCCGATTGCCGAGAAGACCGGCATGATCATCAACATCGGTAACTGGGTGATTAACGAAGCCTGCCGTCAATTGCACTGCTGGCATCTGCAGGGCCATCCACACTGGTCGGTCGCGGTGAATCTCTCCGCGCTGCAGTTTGAGCAGAGCAACCTGGTGGAAACCGTGACGCAGGCGCTGGCGAAGCATCAGATCCCGGCCGAATTGCTGACGCTGGAAGTGACGGAAACCACGGCGATGCGTGATCCGGAAGAGAGTGTGCGTATCATGACGCAACTGACGGATATGGGCGTGAAAGCCTCGATCGATGATTTCGGCACCGGTTACTCCAGCCTGCTTTATCTCAAACGTTTGCCCGCCAGTGAGTTGAAGATCGACCGCGCGTTCGTCAATGAACTGCAGGCAAAATCGGAAGATGCCACCATCGTTTCCGCCATTGTGGCACTGGCGCAGTCACTGGATCTCAAAGTGGTGGCGGAAGGGGTGGAAACGCAGGATCAACAAGCGTTCCTCACCGGCCTGGGTTGCGATACCTTGCAGGGTTATTTACTGGGCAAACCAGTGCCGCCAGAACGCATCCATGAACTGCCGAATTTTGTCGAAAACGAGCAGCAACTGGTGCAGTTGCCGTAAGGGTATTTGTGCGGTGATGGCCCTCATTCTCACGCAGGAAGAGGGTCGTCCTCTGCGCGGCTAAGTGTGATTCCCTGTCTGACGCTCCCCTTTCCATTTAGCAGGAGAAGGGAGCTTCATCAGCGCGGTTTAGCGTGAATGTCTAAGTAACATTCCCGGCCCAACAATCCACTATTACGCTTGCGGGATAGGGCCATGATAGTGAAAATGGCCGCACTCATTTCCAACATCGGAGCCAGGGTGGCGAAATATCAGCAGTTGGTCGATCAGCTTCGGACGCAGATCGAAGCGCGCATCTGGCCGCCGGGTGAAAAGTTGCCGTCATTACGTCAGCAGGCTGAACAGAGCGGCCTTAGCCTGATGACGGTGATGCACGCTTATGAAGTGCTGGAAAGTCAGGGCTGGATCCTGTCAAAACCGCAATCCGGATACTACGTTGCGCCACGAGCTGGCGAAAGCCGCCCGCGTCTGCCGACACAGGCGATTGCCAAAACCGAGCAGGCGGACACCAACAGTTTCGTGTTTGATGTGCTGCAAGCCACGCGTGACCCTGGCATCATGCCGTTTGGCTCTGCCTTTCCCGATCCCGAACTCTTTCCGCAGCGTCAGTTAATGCGCTCGCTGGTCAAGGTCTCGCACAATCTGAAACCCAGTGATGCCTTAAATAACCTGCCGCCCGGCAACGAAGCGCTGCGTAAAATTCTGGCGCAACGTTATGCCCAGCAGGGCATCACCTTGTCGCCGGACGATATCGTCATCACCAACGGCGCGATGGAAGCGCTCAACCTCAGCCTGCAAGCGGTGACCGAACCCGGTGATTGGGTGGTGATTGAAAATCCTTCTTTCTACGGCGCCTTGCAGGTGATTGAGCGGCTGAAACTGAATGCGATAGCCATCGCCAGCGATGTTGAGCAGGGCATCGATCTCGACGAGCTGGAGCAGGCATTGCAACGCTGGCCGGTCAAAGCCTGCTGGCTGATGACTAACCGACAAAACCCGCTGGGCTTTACCCTGAGCGCTGAACGAAAACAACAGTTGGTCACTCTGCTGTCGCGCTACCAGGTCGCGATGATTGAGGATGACGTTTACAGCGATCTCTACAGCGGCCACGACAAGCCTTTGCCTGCCAAAGCTTTTGATCGCGAGGGGAATGTGCTGCACTGCGGCAGTTTTTCCAAGAATCTGGTAGCGGGATTTCGCGTCGGTTGGGTGGCTGCCGGGCGCTATGCTCAGCGCGTACAGCGTATTCAGCTCATGAGCACGCTCTCCACCAGCGCGCCGATGCAGCTGGCATTAGCCGACTTCCTCAGCACCCGTAGTTACGACACGCACTTAAAGAAGTTGCGCCAGACGCTGGCAAAACGTAAGCAGCTGGCGCAGCAGGCTTTACGTCGTGTGCTGCCTGTTGACGCGCAGATCAGTGATACGCCAGGCGGCTATTTCTTGTGGATTGCGCTGCCGCAGCAGATCAACACCACGCAGCTGTATCATCTGGCGTTAAAAGAGGGCATCAGTATCGCGCCCGGTCAGCTGTTCTCGGGCAGTGAAGGGTTCAGCCACTGTTTCCGCTTCAACACCGCCTGGCCGTGGGATGCGCGCGCCGAGGCGGCGGTGGAGACGTTAGGGAAATTGATTGCTCAGCTGGAGTCGGCTTAACGGCTCTGTCGCAAAATGTTGGCCCCTGAGACGACTGACCACAAAGGATTACCAATATGGTCAGTCTGAATTGTCACCGATGTGCCGGTTGTACCTGCAGGGCAATCTAACAATATCGCGTCAGATTTTTGTAGCCTGTGCTGTCTTGCATCTTGTGCAAGGCGATATTCATCAGATAGTTGCCGCCTGTTTATTGCCCCATGTCAGGTAATAAACATCATAAAAATCCACTTCGCCTTTCTGCTTCATCAGGCGATCGATGCCGCTGCGCACGCGGTCAGGCGTGCCGGGATTTTCCACGATCTTATCCAGCGCCTGCTGAGACACCGGCTGCACGTAATACCATTCACCGTTGTAGCAGACGCGCAGATCCAGCGTGTCGATATCCTCAAAACGGTATTTCGGGTTGATATCCATCAGCATCAGGAAGCTCATCACCAATACAAAGGCGGTAGCGAACCAGAACGCGGGCCAGCCAAGCATCTCGGTGGAGAAGATCAGCGCCACGCACAGCGCGTAACACAGATACATGATCGCCCAGAGCCCCGGATGGGTTTTGAGGAATGAAAAGCTAAAGCGTGGCAGATTATCGCGCTGGCCTTCACGGTTAAGCGTGGCGATTTCATCGAGCAGAATTTGTTTGATCGCTTCCATAGTTCACCTCTGAATGTTACTGCCTGCCAGTTAATCACATAACAGTGAAGTGAATCAGACACAGATCCCGGGTGTTTTTTTATAACAGTTTATTAGCCGCTTTTCCGGCGCCACAAAATGTTAAATATGTTGCCAGGTAATTTGGCTTTAGTAAGGTAAATCCTTCTTTTATGTGAATTTTGTTGGTGGGCGCACATTGCAATGCCCTCGGGCTTTGCCACAATTAAGCAACATGGCTTCCCGGAGAAAGAGTATGACTGCCAACACTTCCAGCCTGCTGTTACTGATGTCTTTCGCCGCCGGTACCTTTTCAGCAGGTTCATCGAATAACCCGCAGCATCTGATGCTGTCGGTGCCCTCGGGCGGCGTCCCGAACAACCTACTGCCGCTGATCATCTGGCCCGGCATTGCGCCTGACTATGATGAAGAGCTGCAAAGCGACAGCGCAGCCTGGTTTGAAAAAACCTTCACCGACAACGGTTGGCCTGCCGCATGGCGCGCGCCGATCTTCCCTTATACCCATTACCATCCCAACACCCATGAAGTGCTAGGCGTGGCGTCGGGCTGGGCGGAAGTGCTGTTTGGCGGCGATAGCGGCCGCATGGTGACGCTACGTGAGGGGGATGCGGTGCTGATCCCCGCCGGTGTCGGCCATAAACAGGTGTTCGCCTCAGACGATTTTTTCGCCGTTGGCGCCTATCCTGAAGGAATGTCCCCGGAAACCGTGCGTGATGAACCTTCTCGTTTACGCGCGGCGAAAGATCAGATCGCGCGCGTACCTTTACCGCATCGCGATCCTTTCACGGGGGGCGATGGAGCGATGACGGATATCTGGCTGCCAATTGCGCAGCAGTTAATGCACCAGTAAGGTGCAATCTGAGTGTTATTCGGCGCTGCTCCGCTATCGGGGCGCGTGTGCCGTTTGGGGCGTGAGCCTCTGGCACACTTTGTGCAGGAGAGGATCCAGGTCCTCTGACAAGCGCCGGGTAAATCATGAAAGAAAGCTACCAGATAGCGTCACACTTCTATGATGAGATGTTATTGAGCAACGGCGAACACCGTGCGCACTATCAGCATTACTGGGAGTGGTTACAACAGGCGGACAAAGAGGCCGTGGCGCGTAAGCGCGAAGAAGCGGAACTGTTGTTTCATCGTGTGGGCATCACCTTTAATGTCTATGGTGACGATGGCGGCGCTGAACGGCTCATCCCGTTTGACAGCGTGCCGCGTATTATTCCGGCGGGTGAATGGGCGATGCTCGATCGCGGCATCCGCCAGCGCGTACAAACCCTGAATGCCTTCCTGCATGACATCTACCATCAACAGCACATCCTCAAGGCGGGGATCGTGCCGGCCGAGCAGGTATTGATCAACGATCAGTATCAGCCCTGCATGCAAGGCGTTGATCTGCATCGCAACATCTATGCGCATATCACCGGCGTCGATATGGTGCGGAATAACGACGGCGAATATTACGTCCTCGAGGACAACCTGCGCACACCGTCCGGCGTCTCCTATATGCTGGAGAACCGCAAGATGATGATGCGCCTCTACCCGGAACTGTTCGTCGAGCAGCATATTGCCCCGGTAGAACGCTATCCTTCACACCTGCTGCAAACCCTGCGCGAAAGCTCACCGGTCAACGATCCGGTGGTGGTGGTGCTGACGCCGGGCCGCTTTAACAGCGCCTACTTCGAGCACAGCTTCCTCGCGCAGCAGATGGGCGTGGAGCTGGTGGAAAGTGCCGATCTGTTTGTCAAAGACGGCGCGGTAATGATGCGCACCACTGCCGGGCCGTGCAAAGTCGATGTGATCTATCGGCGCGTCGATGATGCGTTCCTCGATCCGCTGGCGTTCCGTCCCGATTCGATGCTCGGCGTGCCGGGCCTGCTGTCGGTGTATCGATCCGGTAACGTGGTGTTGGCCAATGCCATTGGCACCGGCGTGGCCGATGACAAATCGATCTATCCCTACGTGCCCGACATGATCCGCTTCTATCTGGATGAAGATCCGATCCTCAATAACGTGCCGACCTGGCAGTGCCGTAAGCCGCAGGATCTGACTTACGTCCTTGCCAATCTCAGCAAAATGGTGGTGAAAGAGGTACACGGCGCCGGCGGTTACGGCATGTTGATTGGTCCGGTGGCCAGCCAGCAGGAGCTGAGTGATTTCCGCGATCGCCTAAGAACACGCCCGGAAAACTACATCGCGCAGGACACGCTCTCGCTCTCCACCTGTCCGACGTTTATCGATAACGGTCTGGCGCCGCGCCATATCGATTTGCGTCCCTTTGCCTTATGCGGTGCGGATATTCGTTTAGTGCCGGGTGGCTTAACCCGCGTGGCGCTGACCGAAGGTTCGCTGGTGGTGAACTCATCGCAGGGCGGTGGCACCAAGGACACCTGGGTTCTGGAGGATGACGCATCATGCTAAGCCGCACGGCCAGTGGCCTCTATTGGATGGCGCGCTATCTGGAGCGCGCAGAACAACTTGCCCGGGTGCTGGATGTCACCAACCGGCTTTCGCTGATGCCGGTGCGTAACAGCCAAACCGATGAGCTGCTGTTGCCGCTCAATCTCACCGGCACGCGCCAGCTGTTTGAAACCCTCAACGGGCGTTTCACCATGCCGCAGCTGTTTAACTTTTTCGCTCTTGATGATCGTAACCCCAGCAGCATTTTTAGCTGCTGGCAGGAGGCGTGGAACAATGCGCACGCGGTGCGCGGCAGTCTGTCGTCTGAAGTGTGGGAGAGCATCAACTCGACGTGGATTGAGATGCGTAACATGCGGCGACGCGGCATCACCAGCGCCAACGCTGACAGCTTTTTTGACTGGGTTAAAGAGCGTTCTCACCTGTTTCGTGGCGCGATGTTCGGCACCTTGCTGCGCGGCGATGCGATGTGTTTTATCCGTATCGGCACGCTGATGGAGCGCAGCGACGGTACCGCGCGTTTGTTGAGCGTCAACCAGCAACTGCTGGAGCAAAACCCCGATTCGGTGCGGGAATACTACTGCCTCGATACCTTGCTGCGTGCGGTGTCGGCGCGTGAAGCCTATAACGCGATCTTTAAGCAGCAGCTGATGCCGGATCTGGTGAATGAGATGCTGATCCTGCGTAACGAAAGCCCGCGTTCGCTGCACTCCTGCATTGAGGAGATCGCCAACCAGCTGGAACAGATCGGCAGCAGCGGTGAGGATCGTCCACGCTATCTGGTGACGGTGCTGTTGGCCGAAATGCGCTTCAGCACCTGGGAGAGTCTGACGCGTGACGGGTTGTACAGCTGGCTTAATCACTTTCTCTCGCAGACCAATGCGCTGGCAGAAAGCATCAATCAGACTTATCTGGAGGCGAAATGAGACTGAACATCGAGCACAAAACCTGGTATGCCTATGAGCATCAGGTCAAACTCAGCACCCAGTATCTGCGCCTGACGCCGCAAAACTCGGTGCACCAGCAAATCCTGTCATGGGATCTTGATCTGCCGTGTGAAGCCACGCGCACCCTGGATGCTTACGGCAACGTGTTGCATGTGCTGACGCTGGATACGCCACATCAGCAACTTGAGATTGCCGCGCGCGGGGTGGTGGAAATTCTGGATGAAGGGGAGTATTCCCCCGACCCTGAATCGATCCTTTCGCCATTGGTGTTTCTGCGTGCCACGCCATTAACCTTGCCCGATGCGGCGATACGCGATTTCGCACAGCGCTACTGGCACGCGGAAAAACCGCTCGCCAGCCTGGAAAAACTGATGGATGAGCTGCTGTTAAAAATGCCGTACCAGCCTGGCAGCACCCAGGTGAGTGATACCGCAGCGAAAGTATTTGCGGCGGGCAGCGGCGTTTGCCAGGATCACAGCCATGTGTTTCTGGCTTGTTGTCGCAGTCTCGGGATCCCGGCGCGCTATGTCAGCGGCTATCTTTATACGGACAATGTAGAACACGTTGCTACTCACGCCTGGGTTGAAGCCTGGCTGGATGGCAGTTGGCACAGCTTTGATATCACCAACAATACGCGCAGTACGCGCCAGCATTTACGTCTGGCGGTGGGTGTGGATTATCTCGATGCTTGTCCGGTGCGCGGTATGCGGCTGGGTGGCGGCGGTGAGGATATGCTGGCGATGGCCGCGGTGCAGCAGGTGCATGCGCAGCAGTGATATTTTTTTGCAGGCGTGACTATGACTTATTGTGTGGCAATGCGTTTATCGTCAGGGATGATTTTTGTATCGGATTCACGCACCAACGCGGGCGTCGATCATATTTCCTCGTTCCGTAAATTACACGTGTTTCAGGTGGATGATGAACGCACGCTGGTGCTGCAAAGCGCCGGTAATCTGGCGACCACGCAAAGCGTGATGAGTTTGCTACGGCGTAATAACCACGACAGCGATCAGCCCAATCTGCTGAATGGGCGCTCGCTGTATGACATTGCGCTGCTGGTGGGAGAAACCCTGCGTGAAGTGATCAAACGTGATGGCGAAGAGTTTGGTGGCACGCTGCTATTAGGGGGACAGATTCGTGGCGAAGAGCCGCGCCTGTTCCAGATCTATCCGCAGGGCAACTTCATTGAAGCCAGTGTGGATACGCCTTATTTCCAGATTGGTGAAAGCAAGTACGGCAAGCCGATTATTGATCGCGTATTGCGTTATGAAACCCCGCTCAGCCAGGCGATGCAGTGTGCGCTGATTTCCATGGACTCGACGCTGGCGAGTAATATTTCGGTGGGCCTGCCGCTGGATGTGATGGTGTATCACACCGACAGCTTTAAAGATAACGAACAGCATCATATTACCGAACAGCACCCTTACTTTTCGCAGATTCGTCAGCTGTGGAGTAAAGGATTGTTGAGTGTGTTCTCACAATTGCCGCCGTTAAAACTTTAACCGCTCACGCACGATGAATCGGGCGGTGCCACACCATCGATAAGTGGTTGTGTTTTCAGGGGCGGCTTCTGCCGCTCGCTGGCTCGACAATCCTCTGTACGGTTCGCTAGCGGCGCCATTACAGGCTAACGCCCAGCGTTTCCCCCCGTTATTTCCGTTTCGCTTTCTCACTGGTCATAAATCTGAAAACAAGCCTGTTTAACTTCGGTGCCATAAACCTCTGCGCACAAAAGGTGAATGATGTTTTCTGTTGATCAGCTTCTCGATACTTACTGGCCAGGCCATCACCCCGCGAACTGGCAAAAAAGCCTGTTGAAATGGGCGGTTCGCGAACATGAATTCCAATCTTTTGCTGACCGTTATCGCCACCTGAAAGGGGTGGATATGGTCGAGCAAGTACTGGAGCACCTGGATGTGCGCTGTGAATTAAGTGAACGCGATTTGGAGCAGATCCCGACCAGCGGTCCGGTGGTGATTGTCGCCAACCATCCGCTCGGTGCGCTGGACGGACTGGCGCTGCTGGCGGCCGTGTCTCAGGTGCGTCGTGATGTGAAAATCGTGGCAAACCGCATGCTGATGATGCTGGAGCCGATCAACAATCTGATGTTGCCGGTGGATAACATGGGCAACCGCACCAGTCGCGAACAGCTGACGCGCATGCAGCAGCATCTCGACAATCAGGGCGCACTGATTATCTTCCCGGCGGGTGAAGTGTCGCGCCTTTCGAGCCGTGGTGTGCGCGATAACCGCTGGCATCACAGCTTCCTGCGCCTGGCCGCCCGTGCTCGTGCGCCGATTGTTCCGGCACACGTCGTCGGACGTAATAGCCTTGCGTTCTATGCCGCCGCCAAAATCGCCTCACCGCTGGCGCTGCTGATGCTGGTGCGCGAGATGTTCCGCCAGCGTGGATCGCGCATCAAGCTGCACATTGGCGAGCAGATCCCGTTTGCCAACTGGCACGATGGCCACACGCCGGGCAAAGAGCTGGCGAAACGGCTGCGCAAGCACTTATATCGCATTGGTCAGGGCCGTCGTGGTCTGTTCCAGACTGAAGCGGCGATTGCGCGCCCGGAAGATCGTGCCGAACTGAAAAAAGCGCTGATGGAGAGTGAGCGTCTCGGCTCGCTGCCGGATGGCAAACAGATTTACCTGTGGCGTCGTAACGGCGCGACCTGGGTGCCGCTGCTGCGTGAACTCGGACGCCTGCGTGAAATCGCCTTCCGCGCGGTGGGCGAGGGCAGCGGTCGCCGCCGTGACCTCGATAAATACGATGACGATTACTATCACCTGATTCTGTGGGATGACGATGCGCTGGAGATTGTGGGCGCTTATCGCTTTATTCCGGGTGCCGAGCAGCTGGAGCGTCGTGGCCTGGAAGGCATCTACAGCGATAGCCTGTTCCACTACGACGAGCGCATGTTGCCGATCATCAATCAGGGCCTGGAGCTGGGTCGCAGCTTTATCCAGCCCGCCTACTGGGGCAAACGCGGCCTGGATTATCTGTGGATGGGCATTGGTGCCTATATCGCCAAATACCCGGAGACCCGTTACCTGTTCGGTCCGGTGTCGATCTCCGGCGGTATGCCGCTGGCGGCGCGCGATCTGCTGGTGGCGTTCTACCGCATGTACTTCCCGACTGAATTGCCGCTGGCAAAATCGCGCCGTCCTTATCCGGCCTCGCTGCCGGAGGTGTTGGCGCAGTTTACCGGTGATAACTATGCGGAAGACTTGCGTCGTCTGAAGCATCTGCTGGCGAACCTCGGCACCGCGATTCCCACGCTCTACAAGCAGTACTCGGAAGTGTGTGAGCCTGGCGGTGTGCAGTTCATCGATTTCGGCAGCGATCCCGATTTCAACAACTGTATCGACGGGCTGGTGCTGGTGGATCTGTCACGCGTGAAGCCATCACGCTATGAGCGCTATATCGGCATGCATCTGCAGGCTGAAAGCGTCGAATAATCAGCAGGGAGGCTTTCGGGCCTCCCGTTTTGTTTGAGCACGGAAACGTCAAATCGATGTCACGGGATCGTCATCTGATTGTCGTAGGGTCTTAGCCGGACTGTCAGATAAAGGCCAGAAACATGGCAACGATCACACTTCGCGGGTTAAGCAAAGCCTTTGCTGCCCAGCCGGTACTTCAGGATATCTCGCTGCAGATTGCGCAGGGAGAGTTCATCGCCGTTCTTGGCCCTTCGGGCTGCGGCAAAACCACCTTATTACGTCTGCTGGCGGGCTTCGAAACCGCTGATGCCGGTGAAATCCACGTCGGCGAACGCTGCTTTGCTGCGCCTGGCGTGCACCTGCCACCAGAAGATCGCCAGCTCGGCGTGGTGTTCCAGAGCTATGCGCTGTGGCCACATATGACGGTGGCGGAAAACGTCGCCTACAGCCTGAAAGTCAACGGCGTGCCGCGCCATGAGCGTGACAGCCGCACGCAGCAGGCGCTGGAACTGGTGGGATTAGAAAACTTTGCCTCGCGCCGTCCCGCCGATCTTTCCGGTGGACAGCGTCAGCGTGTGGCGTTAGCCCGCTGTCTGGTCGCTAAACCGACGCTGGTGCTGCTCGACGAACCGCTGGCCAACCTCGATGTGCATCTGCGCGCCACCATGGAAGAGGAGTTTCGACGCTTCCATCGCCACAGCCACGCCACCTTGCTCTACATCACCCACGATCAGCATGAAGCGATGGCGCTGGCCGACCGCATTGTCGTGATGGACGGCGGCCGCGTGATGCAGTTCGCCACGCCGCAAACCCTGTGGCGTGAACCGGCGAATGAGATGGTGGCGGGATTTATCGATGACGGCAAAGTGCTGCCGGTTAGCGATATCGAACCGACCAGCGAGGGCAAAGCACTTGCCACGCTGTGCGGCCTGCGTGCCACCTTGCGCTGCGCACCAGACCAACGCCCGATGCCTCACGGCAAAGCCAGTTTTCACGCTATAGATTTCCGTCTCGCTGAGCCGGGTGAACCGCAGTTTGCGGCACGCGTGCAGCGAGTGATCTATCGCGGCAGCCATCACCAGATTGATGTTGCACCCATCGAGGCACCAGACCACAGCATCACGCTGCATCTGGCCGATGCCGCTTTACCCGTTGTTGACGCGACCCTTGGTGTGGCGCTGCGCGACGGTTGGATTCTTCCTTCATAACGTTCAAACCTTAGGGAAATTGCTATGCGCACGACTTTTAACGCTTTGATGTTAGCCAGTGGATTAGTGTTCGCCGCCGCCAGCCACGCTGAAGAGGCGCCGTCGGGTAAGCTGGTGATCTACACCTCGCAGGCGCCGGAAATCGCGCAGCAAACCGTGGACGCGTTCAAAGCCGCGTACCCGAAAGTCGAAGTGGAGTGGACGCGTAACGGCACCACACAGCTGATGAACGTATTGCAGACCGAGATGATGAGCGGTGGCGCTAAGCCAGATGTGCTGCTGATTGCCGATGCCATCAACCTTGGCGCGTTGAAGAATCAGAACCAGCTCTACAGCTACAAAGATGCGCCACTGAGCCACATCAATCCGTCGTTCTACGACAAAGACAAAACCTTCTTTGGCACCAAAATCATCGCCACGGTGATTGCTTATAACACCCAGCACGCACAGCCGATTGACAGCTGGAACGCGCTGGCGGTAGAGGCCAATAAAGGTCAGATCGCCATGCCAAGCCCGCTCTACTCTGGTGCGGCGCTGTACAAGCTGCACACCGATATCAACACGCCAACCATCGGCTGGAACTTCTACAAGAAGCTGGCAGCGATTGGTGTGGCTCCGCAGGGCGGCAATGGCCCCGCGCTGAAAGCGGTGGCCAGCGGACTGGATAAGTACGGCATCATCACGGACGCGGACGTGATTCTGGCGAAGAAAAAAGGCTCACCGGTGGATCTGGTGTACCCGAAAGAGGGCGTCTCTTACGTGACGGAGCCGGTAGCGATCATGAAGTCGGTGCACAACCTGCCCGCCGCCAAAGCTTTCGTGAACTTTATGCTGTCTGAGCAAGGCCAGAAGCTGGTGGTCGAGCAGGGTAACCGTCCGGTGGACGATCGTGTTTCTGCGCCAGCCGGCTTTACGCCAATCAACAAAATCAAACTGCTGACCCCTGATGTGGCGAAAGCCATCAAGGAAGATGCCACGGTGCGCGATCAGTTCACCGCAATGTTTGGCGGCTAAGCATGAGCGTGGTGAGCAACGAATGGCGTAACGCGGCGCGTGGCGGTCAACGCTGGCGTCTCAACAGCGAAAAGCTGATCCTGGCACTGATGGTGCTGCTGATTGGCTTGCTGTCGGTAGCGCCGCTGCTGCGACTGGTGTGGACGGCGATTGCCCCTCAGGGCGTGCCGGATATGGCTCGGTTAACGCGCCTGATAGCCAGCGACCGCGTGCTGATTGCCAGTGGCAATACGTTGCTCATCGCTTTTAGCTCGACCCTGATTTCGGTGCTGCTCGGCACCGCCGCTGCCTGGCTGGTGGCGCTGAGCGATTTGCGCGCCAAAACCGCCTGGGTGTTTGCCTTTATCCTGCCGCTAATGATTCCGCCGCAGGTCACGGCGCTGGCGTGGCTGCAGGCGCTGGCACCGTCCAGCCCGTTAGCGCTGCTGTTTGGTTCGCTCGGCTTGCCGTGGTTTGCGCCCGGCGAACAGCCACTCTATTCGCTGAGCGGCATCGTGCTGCTGCTCGGTACACACAACGCGCCACTGGTGTTTCTCACCGTGCGCGCGGGTTTACGTCGCTTACCGGCCGATTTAGTCGAAGCGGCGCAGATCAGCGGCGCCTCCAGGATGCGCGTGCTGTTCACCATCATTCTGCCGCTGGCGCGTCCGGCGATCTTTGCCGGGGCCGCGCTGACCTTTGTCGCCGCTGCCGGTAACTTCGGTATTCAGGCGATGCTGGGTATTCCCGCCCGCGTGCCGACACTGATCACGCTGGTCTATCAGCAGCTCAACGGCATTGGTCCGAGTGCCTTACCCAATACCGCCGTTTACGCGCTGCTGATTGCCGTGATCACGTTGGCGGGTATGGCGGCCAGCGCCTGGCTCGGTGGGCGCCATGATGTGCGCGTCAACGGTGCGCCGCGCCTGTGGCAGCAAACGCTAGGGCGCGGGCGCATGGCGATTGAAGGTACCGCCTGGCTGTGGATGGTGCTGACGCTGCTGCTGCCGGTCAGTGCGCTGCTGATCACTGCACTCACCAGCGGATATGGTCAGGCACTCACCTGGCAAACGCTGACCCTGGAGAACTTCCGCAGCGCGCTATGGGGCTACCCAGCGGTGCGCCACGCCTTTATGACCAGCCTCGGGCTAACCACGCTGGCGGCGATGATTTTGACGTCCACCGCGCTGTTCCTGGCGTATTTCCTCAGCTGGCGACGGACCAAACTGGTGCGCGGCCTGTGGCTGGCCAGTGAACTCACCTATGCCTTGCCGGGCATTGTCACTGGCGTGGCGGCGATGCTGTTCTTTCTGCGGCCGCTGCCGATAATCAATGTGTCGCTGTATGGCACGGTGTGGATCATCCTCGCCGCGTATCTGGCGAACTTCCTTGCGCTGGTGCTGCGCCCGACCCTGGCAGGCTTCGCGCAACTGGAACCGGCGCTGGATGAGGCGGCACGCTTGTGCGGTGCCAGCTTTATGCGCCGCATGCGCGATATTTTACTGCCGCTGGCTGCGCCTTCTGCGCTGGCGGGCACGGTGCTGGTGTTCCTCACCGCACTGAATGAAATCCAGGTTTCGGTATTGCTGGTCACCTCGCAAACCCAAACCATCGGACCCACCATCGTGTTCCTCGACGAAGGGGGCTCCGCCTCGCTGGCGGCCGCGGTAGGCTGCCTAATGATTCTGGTCGTGTGTTTGCTGATGGGATTGGCAACGCGGCTGGCGCGGCGCCTGCCGCAAGGGGTTTTACCATGGCAAGCTTAACGGTTATCAGCGGTGTGGGCGGCAAGCTGCCCGCGGCCTTTTTGGTTGAGATGGAAGGCTATCGCCTGCTGTGGGATCTCGGCGCCGGTCCGCAACCCGGCGTGCGCCCGGATATCCGCGCCATTGGCCGGGTTGATGCGTTGTGTTTGACCCACTCGCACATTGATCACGCCGCCTCGCTCGACTGCTGGGCGCAAATCGGCTCACCGCCGGTGTACGCCACCGAGCAAACCTGGTTGCAGTTGGCTAACGTCGCGGTGCCGATGTATGCGCGACGTTTGTTACCGCTACGCGGGCAAACGGCCATTGGCCCGTTAAATCTGTTTACCGGCCGCAGCGGCCATTCACCGGGTTCGGTATGGTTCCATCTGCCGATTGCCGGTGGCATCACCTATATGGGCGACTGGAGCCGCGAAGCGCTGCTGTTGCCGTTTGACTGCCCGCCGCAGGCTAAGCTGTTGATCACTGATGCGTCCTACGGCGATCGCACGCAGCGTTTGTGCGATCAGATGGATGCACTGGGGATGGCCGCCACCCACGGCGCGGTGATTGCCGTGCCGGAACACGGACGCGGTCCGGAAGTGGCTTTACAGCTCACCGCACGGGGGCTGGCGGTTCAGCTCTGCCCGCAAATTCGCAGTGAGGTCGCGCAACTGCTGGCGATGGACAAACTGCCCGCCACCACGGCGCTGGGATTGGTGCGCTTGTTGAAACAGCCGCAGCCGGAACAATGGCGGCCTGCAGATGTCATTGTGGCGGCCGATGCGGTGGCCGACAGCGGCTTAGCCGCGCAGCTCAGTGCTCAGCCAGGCTTTAACCTGATCTTCAGCAGTCACGTTGCGCCCGGCACGCGCGCAGCCAGCTTACTGGCCGATCAGCAGGCACGCTGGCTACCCTGGAACGTCCATCCGCCGCTCGACGATCAACTGTGGTTAATTGAGAAAACCGCTGCCCAGCGCGTGATCCCGGCCTTTATTGCGGCGGCAGAGTGCCCGATTTTAGCGACACGCGCGCCATTATGCTGGCAAGCGCATCTCCCCCTGCAATGCCATCTGGATAGTCCGCGTTTTCCCCAGGAGCAGCGTCAACGTAGCAGAATATATTGAGTATCCCGCTGAATGTTTTTTCGCCATTGCCGATAACCTGACTACCAACTTTTGTCTGTGGACGATTAACGCTTGTCAGCGCTGCGCTTTTGCGTTTAAGTCTCCACGGTAATTAAGATTTTTCTTAAGAAGCAATTAATACCAGGCCAGCAATAGGCGAACAACAATGAATAATAACTCTGACGTCATGTACCGGCTGCTGGTGCAGAGCGTGGTGGATTATGCCATTTACATGCTCAAACCCGATGGCACTGTCGCCAACTGGAATGCAGGAGCGCAACGCGCCAAAGGTTATACGCCGGACGAAATCGTCGGCAAAAATTTTGCGCTGTTCTACAGCGAAGAAGATCGTAAAAACGGTGCGCCGCAGCGCGGGCTTTCAATAGCGACAGCGGTGGGGCGCTTCGAAACCGAAGGCTGGCGTTATCGTAAAGATGGCAGCGCCTTCTGGGCACATGTAGTGATAGATGCGATTCGCGACGACTTCGGCGAACTGCTGGGCTTTGCCAAAATCACCCGCGACTGCACGGTTCAGCAAGAACAGCAGCGCAAACAGCAGGAACAGGAGCAACGTTTCCGTTTATTAGTTGAAGGCGTAACGGACTACGCCATCTACATGCTTGATCTCGACGGTAACGTCGAAAACTGGAATGCCGGCGCGCAGCGTGCCAAAGGTTACGTGGCCGAAGAGATTGTTGGTCAGAACTTCTCACGCTTCTACAGTGCGCAGGACCGCAAAAATCATATCCCAGAGAAAAACCTCAGCACCGCTTTCAAAACCGGGCGCTTTGAGGATGAAGGCTGGCGCTATCGCAAAGATGGCAGCGCGTTCTGGGCACATGTGATCATTGATGCGATTCGTGATGATGCGGGCAAGCTGATTGGCTACGCCAAAATCACCCGTGACTGCACCGAGCAGCGTGAGCTGCAGCGCAAACAGCAGGAGTACGAGAAAACCTTCCGACTGCTGGTGGAAGGTGTGACCGATTACGCTATCTATATGCTGGATCTGCAGGGCCGTGTAGTGAACTGGAACGCCGGGGCACAGCGTGCCAAAGGCTATCTTTCCGAGGAGATTGTCGGCCAGCATTTTTCAGTGTTTTACGGTTCTCAGGAGCGCATCGCCAACACGCCGGAAGCCAACCTGGGTATCGCGCTGAAAACCGGTCGCTTCGAAGATGAAGGCTGGCGCTATCGTAAAGATGGCTCGGCGTTCTGGGCGCATGTGGTGATCGATGCTATCCACAATGAAGATGGCAAGATGATCGGCTTCGCCAAAATCACGCGAGATGTCACCGAGCGTCGTGAGAATGAACAGCAACTGCTGCGCGCGCGGGATCTGGCGCAGTCGCAGAGCGCTAAGATGTCTGAGCTGTCTGGTTTCCTGGACACCATCATCGCTAACATTCCGTCTTGCGTGATTGTTGAAGACGCCATCAGCCGCGAGATTTTAATGGTCAATGACAAAGCCGAGCAGCTGTTTGGTGTCAGTAAGTCTTTGATTATGCACAAGCGTCCGCACGAGTGTATGTCGGCGGAGCTGAGCGACTATTTCAATAGCCTGGCGGATATCGCGCTGCGCAGCGAAGGCATCCATTCACGCGAACAGCTGCTGCTGACCGCAGGCGGTGATCGTATTCTGCATACCCGCGCCACCACCATCAGTGGCAAAGATATGCGTCAGAACTACGTGATGCTGATTGTTGAGGACGTTACCGATCAGCGTGAAGCCGATGCGCGTATTCACCACATGGCGCACCACGATAACCTCACCAGCCTGCCAAACCGTATTCTGTTCCGGCAGAAGCTGAGTGAAGCGCTGCGCCAGGATAACCAACACCATGCGCTGAGCGCCACGCTGTGTCTCGATCTCGATAACTTTAAGAACGTTAACGATGCGCTGGGCCATCAGATTGGTGACGATCTGCTGCGCGTGGTGGCAAAACGCTTGCGCAGTGCGCTGCGCGACCATGACACGCTGGCGCGTATTGGCGGCGATGAGTTTGCTATCGTGCTGCCGAATATCAATAACGCGCAGGAAGCGGCGGTGGTGGCTCAGCGCCTGATCGAAGCGATCCGTCCGCCTATTAATGTTGAAGGGCACAATCTTTCCGTTGGGTTGAGCGTGGGCATTGCGTTGACGTCACAGGTTACCAACACGCCTGAGCACATGCTGCGCTGTGCGGATATGGCGTTGTACGAAGCCAAACGCAACGGGCGCAACCGCTTTGAACACTTCACCATGGAAATGGATGATGTGGCGCGCAGTCGCCGCGTGATTGAAAACGATCTGCGTGAGGCAATCACCGGGCGTCAGCTGAAACTCTACTATCAGCCGATCACCAATGAGGACGAAATCATTGGTTATGAAGCGCTGATGCGCTGGCACCATCCGGTTAAGGGCTTGATCATGCCGAATGATTTTATCCCGATTGCCGAAGAGACCGGGCTTATCCATATGCTGGGCGCTTATGCGCTGTATGAAGCCTGCCGCGAGGCACAGAGTTGGGGCACCGAGCAGTCTGTGTCGGTTAACCTGTCGCCGCTGCAGTTTAAGAACAGCTCGCTGGTGTCGGTGGTGGAAGGCGCGTTGCGCGAATCCGGGCTGGCCCCGCATCGCCTCGAGGTGGAGATCACGGAATCGGTACTGCTGGATGACACGCTGGGCAATATCCGCACCCTGCAAAGCCTGAAGGCGATTGGCGTGCAGATTGCGCTGGATGATTTCGGTACCGGCTATTCATCGCTGAGTTATCTGCGATCCTTCCCGTTCGATAAGATCAAAATCGACAAGTCGTTTATCAACGATATGGGTGACAGTCGCGAAGCGTTGGCGATTATCCGGGCGATCACCGGCATGAGCCGCAGTCTGGATATTCAGATCACCGCCGAAGGGGTGGAGAGCAGCGAGCAATTCGCCAAGCTGCGTGAAGAGGGTTGTACCTTGTTCCAGGGCTATTTCTTTGGCCGCCCGCAGCCTTCAGAACTGCGTCTGAAAGAGCTGGAGTAAGCGGTCGCCATGTATGGCGATGCGACAACGCAGGGGCGCATTGATGCGCTCCTGGTTGAGTCTATGTTCCTGATCGTTTGTACGCTCGTCGCCATCAAAGCGTACGATTTCAGCATAAAAAAACGCCCGGCATTGCCGGGCGTGGTGTTTTCAGCTGTGTGTCGTCTTTATTATGACTGGCCGTGGCCTTCGACGTTCATGCGCCCCAGGTCTTTGTCCACCAGGAACAAGCCTTCGCCTTTGTTGCCCACCAGCGCCAGTTTATCCAGTACGGTTTTGAACAGCTTCTCTTCTTCGTGCTGCTCAGCCACATACCATTGCAGGAAGTTGAAGGTGGAGTAGTCCTGAGACATCAACGCGGTGTGTACCAGGTCGTTGATGCGCTGCGTGATCAGCTGCTCATGCTTCAGCGCTTCTTCCAGCACGTCATTCAGTGAGTTCCAGCTAACGGCAGGGGCGGCAATGCTGCCCAGCACCGGCAGAGAACCGGCATCGCTAACGTAATCGAACAGGCGCTGCATGTGCTCCATCTCTTCGCGAGAATGCATCTTCAGGAAAGAGGCAGCACCTTCAAAACCTTTGTCGCTGCACCATGCGCTCATCTGCAAATACAGGTTGGCAGAGAAGAATTCGAGGTTCAGTTGATCGTTCAGGCGAGAGGTCATTTCAGCAGTTAACATGGCTGAGTCCTTTTTAATTTGTCAGGTGAAGTACGGTGAATTATGCATCAATCTATACTTTTTTGTGAAGGCTTTTTCGACAAAAAGTTGAAATTATCTTATTGATTATAAATGGAATTATTTCATTTATTGAATGCGAAGAGTTCTCAGTTTTGACTCATTTTCATTCACGCTGGATTGATTATAGCCGTACATCGGCGGATGCTGTGATGAGCCTTTACTTGTCAGGAGCTTAGCGGTGTCGAACGTATTAGATCATTACCATTACCTGCATGAAATCCCGGAACTGGGATTCGAAGAATTCAAAACTTCCGCCTATATCGCCGACCAGCTTGAGCAGGCTGGCATCAGCGTGACGCGCGGCATTAATCACACCACCGGCATCGTGGCGGAAATTGACAGCGGCGTGCCGGGTCCGGTACTGGCGCTACGTGCAGATATGGATGCACTCGGCCACATCATTAACGGCGTCGCCTGTGCACGCCATACCTGCGGCCACGATGGGCACTCTTCGGTGGTGCTGACGGCGGCACAGGAGTTGCTGAAAGAGGGGGCGATCAAGCGCGGCAAGCTTAAGCTGCTGTTCCAGCCTGCGGAAGAACTCGGTGCGGGTGCGTTATCGATGATTGAGGGCGGTGCGCTGGAGGATGTCGAGATGATCCTCGGTTTCCATGTGCGTCCACTGGAAGAGTGCCATGTCGGACAAGCCACGCCAGCCGTGCTCTATTCGGCGTGCAGTACGCTGGAAGCGACTATTAAAGGTGTGCCTGCTCATGCCGCGCGCCCACATTTGGGCGTGAATGCTTTAGATGCTGCGGTACAAGCGGTGCAGGCGGTAAACAGCATCCACCTGGCACCGGGGCTAACCTGGAGCGTGAAAGCTACTCGTTTCTTGTGTGATGCCGGCGTCACCAACTCCGTGCCGGATGAGGCGCGCGTGGTGTGGGATCTGCGTTCGCAGGAGAACACACCGATGGAGGTGCTGAAACAGAAAGTGACGCAGGCGATTCAGCACAGCGTGGCTGCATTGGGTGCGAGCGCTGAAGTGGTGGTACTGAAAGAGATGCCCGCCGCAGAAATCCACGAGGAAGCCACGGCAGTGATCCGGGCAGCGATCGTCGATGTACTGGGGGAAGAAGGGCTGCTCGACACCAAATCCACGCCAGGCAGTGAAGACTTCTTCTACTACCCGGTGAAAAGACCGCAGGTGAAAGCCGGTTTCTGGGGGCTGGGTACCAATCTGGTGCCGGGCCTGCATCATCCTGATATGCGTTTTGAACTGAGTTCGCTGGAGATTGGGGTGAAGATCTTTAAGGCGGCAGTGGTGCGCGTATTGGGTTAGTCGTGTGTCGTTTCCCACACCCCAGCCTCTCCCGCAAATGGGCGAGGCTGTAACCCTGAATGAAAGCCTCGCTCGAGCAGTCTCTTCTTCTCGCCTGCAGGAAAGCGGCAGGGCGAGGGTGTACACAGGTTCCATCCCGCGATTTCCCCGCCTGCTGAAATATTGTATGCTATGCCGCCTTAATGCTGACTGGATAACCGGACTGCCGCCAATGTAGATCGCGCACATCTTGCTGTGAACTGACGCCACTGCGTCACCATTGGTTCCGTTATCCCCCGGCTTTGCCCGGAACGATTTATTCGCAGCGCGCCGCCCGCGCGTTGCCCTTGAAGAAGAATTCACACATGTCTATTGCTTCCTTTTTAGATGAAGTGGCGCGCCGCCGTACGTTTGCGATCATCTCGCACCCGGATGCCGGTAAAACCACCATTACCGAAAAAGTGCTGCTGTTCGGGCAGGCGATCCAAACCGCCGGTACCGTCAAAGGCCGCGGCTCCAGCCAGCATGCTAAATCTGACTGGATGGAGATGGAGAAACAACGTGGTATCTCCATCACCACCTCGGTGATGCAATTCCCGTATCGCGACAGTCTGGTTAACCTGCTGGATACCCCAGGGCACGAAGACTTCTCTGAAGATACCTACCGTACGCTGACGGCGGTTGACTGCTGTTTGATGGTGATCGATGCCGCGAAGGGTGTTGAAGATCGTACCCGTAAGCTGATGGAAGTGACCCGTCTGCGCGATACGCCGATCATCACCTTTATGAACAAACTTGACCGTGACATCCGCGATCCGATGGAACTGCTGGATGAAGTTGAGAGCGAGCTGAAGATTGCCTGCGCGCCAATCACCTGGCCGATTGGCTGCGGTAAGCTGTTCAAGGGCGTGTATCACCTCTACAAAGATGAAACTTACCTGTATCAAACCGGTAAGGGCCATACCATTCAGGATGTGCGCATTGTCAAAGGTCTGGCGAACCCGGATCTCGACGCGGCAGTGGGTGAAGACCTGGCACAGCAACTGCGTGATGAGCTGGAACTGGTGCAGGGCGCATCCCACGAGTTCGATCAGGAGCTGTTCCTGAGCGGTGAAATTACCCCGGTGTTCTTCGGCACCGCACTGGGTAACTTCGGCGTCGATCATATGCTCGATGGCTTAGTGGCCTGGGCACCGACGCCGATGCCACGTAAAACCGATGCGCGTCTGGTGGAATCCAGCGAGGAGAAATTCAGCGGCTTCGTGTTTAAGATCCAGGCGAATATGGATCCGAAACACCGTGACCGTGTTGCCTTCATGCGTGTGGTTTCTGGCAAGTACGAGAAAGGCATGAAGCTGCGCCAGGTGCGTACTGGCAAAGACGTGGTGATTTCGGATGCGTTGACCTTCATGGCCGGCGACCGTTCGCACGTAGAAGAAGCTTTCCCTGGCGATATCATCGGCTTGCACAACCACGGCACCATTCAGATCGGCGACACCTTTACCCAGGGTGAAAACATGAAGTTCACCGGTATTCCGAACTTCGCGCCGGAACTGTTCCGTCGTATCCGTCTGCGCGATCCGCTGAAGCAGAAACAGCTGCTGAAAGGTCTGGTTCAGCTGTCGGAAGAGGGCGCGGTGCAGGTGTTCCGTCCGGTGCACAACAACGATCTGATCGTGGGTGCGGTCGGTGTGCTGCAGTTCGAAGTGGTCGTGGCGCGTCTGAAAAGCGAATACAACGTCGAAGCGATATATGAAGCCATCAACGTCTCAACCGCCCGTTGGGTGGAGTGCAGCGATGCGAAGAAATTCGACGATTTCCAACGCAAAAACGAAGTGAACCTGGCGCTGGATGGCGGTGATAACCTCACTTACATCGCCCCAACTATGGTAAACCTCAACATCACGCAGGAACGCTATCCTGACGTGAAGTTCCGCAAAACGCGCGAGCATTAATCCCGCCTCACAACAGGGCCAGTGATTTTACTGGCCCTGTTTTTATCCTACAGACTCCTCCTAATTGCGCTGCGTTTATCGCTTTTTGGCGAGATATCAACCACAAAAGCCAGCAAAACCTGTAATCCCTACTATGATTATCCTGTCGGACGAGAAAAGAGACCTCTGGTTTCATTACGTCTATGAATGCAGCAACGCCGTTTGTTGCTGGCGCATTCGCAGTTGCGAGTGAGTTAACTGATAGAAGGATGATATCGATGAATAAGACTAAGATTGCTAAAACCCTGATTGCCGCTCTGGCTACCACTGCTCTGTTGGGCGGCGCAGCCTACGCTGCGGACACCAGCAGCACGGGTTCTAAAATCGATAGTTCTATGAAAAAAGTCGATGGTTTTATGGATGACAGCGGCATCACTGCTAAAGCCAAAGCGGCGCTGGTGGATGATGAAGCGATTAAAAGTACGGATATCTCAGTAAAAACGCATCAGGGCGTGGTCACGCTGAGCGGCTTTGTCGCTTCGCAGGATCAGGCGGAAAAAGCCGTGGCGCTGGTGCAAAAAGTTGAGGGTGTGAAATCCGTCAGTGACAAACTGCACGTTAAAGACAGCAAAGAGACCACACTGAAAGGTTATGCGGGGGATACCGCAACCACCAGTGAAATCAAAGCTAAGCTTTTAGCAGATGACATTGTGCCATCGCGCAACGTGAAGGTGGAAACCACCGATGGCGTGGTGCAGTTATCAGGAGAAGTGGCGAACCAGGCACAGTCCGATCGTGCTGAGAAAATCGCCAAAGCCATTGAAGGCGTCAAAAGCGTGAAGAATGACCTGAAGGTGAAATCTTAACGCGAGCGAAGCGGCACTGCTTCAGTGCCGTTTCGTAATAAAAACAATGTTGTATGAATAAGCAGTTCGATTTTCACTACGGTAAGGAGAGGCTTATGTTTCGTTGGGGTATTATCTTTCTGGTCATCGCTCTGATTGCTGCAGCATTAGGTTTCGGCGGTCTGGCGGGTACGGCAGCATGGGCAGCTAAAATTGTCTTCATTGTCGGTATTATTCTGTTCCTCGTAAGCCTGTTTACCGGGCGTAAACGACCCTGACCGATTGCGTTAACACAACGCTAACCCGCGAGTCACTAAAGCGGAGACCAGTCATTTGCGGCATAATAGGCAGCCGCACCGATTGCACGATGCAATAGGTCAGGGAATGACAATGACTGGTTCTCCGGGATGCTGCCGTCAGCGGCTCCCTCAGAGCAGGAAAACTGAGGGACATCCATTGGGAATACGCATCCCGGTGTCACTGGACACCTTTGAGCCCCTGGCGCTCACCCCATTTAAATCCAAAAAAATTGCCCTGGTCTGCGAAGGCGGCGGTCAACGCGGCATCTTCACCGCAGGCGTGCTGGATGAGTTTCAACGCGCCGGTTTCAACCCTTTCCAACTGATGCTTGGCACCTCCGCAGGGGCACAAAACCTGTCGGCGTTTGTCTGCGCCCAGCCGGGTTACGCACGCCGCGTCATCACGCGTTACACCACCAGCAAACTGTTTTTTGATCCGTTGCGCTTTGTGCGCGGTGGCCATCTTATCGATCTCGACTGGCTGATCGACATCACCAAACAAGAATTTCCCTTGTCGCTGAGCACCGCCGAAGGGCTGTTTGCCAAAGGCAGCGAGTTCTATATGTGCGCCTGTCGCGGTGACGATTATCGTGCCGAATATTTCAATCCTACCAGCCTGAACTGGCATGACGTGATCAAAGCCTCCAGCGCCATTCCGGGGTTCTATCGCAGCGGTGTGCTGATGGACGGCGTGAACTATCTTGATGGCGGTATCAGCGATGCGATTCCGGTGCGTGAAGCCGCACGACGCGGTGCCGATACCATTGTGGTGATCCGCACCGTGCCATCACAAATGTCTTACACGCCTAAATGGTTCAAACGTATGGAGCGCTGGCTGGGTGACAGCGCACTGCAGCCGATGATCAACATCCTGCATCACCATGAAGAGAGCTATCGTGAGATTCAGCAGTTTATCGAACAGCCGCCAGACGACCTGCGCATCATTGAAATTTACCCGCCGAAACCGCTGGCGAGTATGGCGCTGGGTAGCCGTTTGGCTTCACTGAATCAGGATTACCATTTAGGACGCCGCAGCGGCCGCTATTTCCTCGCGACGCTGGGTCAATGGCTGAGCGATGCCGAACCGTTCCTGCGCCAGACTACCGTGACACCACCGGCCGCCGTGGCGAATGCACCAGACAATCGTGCGGTGCACACGCCGCCGCTGGCGGATAATGATGCCGATTTTGATGCAGGATCGCTGGCATGAGATTTATCGACACCCACTGTCATTTCGATTTCCCGCCTTTTTTCGATGACGCCGCAGGCAGCATCGCCCGTGCGGCGCAGTCGGGTGTGGAACGCATTATTGTGCCGAGCGTCGATGCCAGCCGCTTTGCACTGGTCAGCCAGCTGGCGCAACAGCACGTGGCGCTGTATGCCGCATTAGGGCTGCATCCGATCAATATTGCCGAGCATCAGGATGCGCATCTGGATCAGCTGGAACAGTGGTTGAAAACGCCTGATAGTAAACGCGTGGCGATCGGCGAGATCGGCCTCGATCTCTATATGCAGGACGCGCAATTTGATAAGCAAACGCGGTTACTGGATGCACAGCTCAAACTGGCGAAACAGTATGATTTGCCGGTGATCCTGCATTCGCGTCGCACCCACGATCAGCTGGCGCTGCATTTGCGTCGCCATGATTTACCGCGCCGTGGCGTGGTACACGGTTTTGCTGGCAGCCAGCAGCAGGCGGAACGTTTTATCCAGCTTGGCTATGCGATCGGCGTGGGCGGCACCATCACCTATGAACGCGCCAGTAAAACCCGCAACACTATTGCTAATCTGCCGCTCACCTCACTGTTACTGGAAACCGATGCGCCTGATATGCCGTTGCAGGGTTATCAGGGGCAGCCCAACCGTCCTGAGCGCGCGCATAACGTGTTTGATGTGCTGTGTCAGTTGCGCAGTGAATCGCCCGATATCATTGCTGATACGCTGTGGCAGAACAGCCTGCGCGTGTTTGCCCTGCCTGCCTGATCTCCTCCCGACACAATCTGGATTTCCCGCGGTTTTGGCGGGTATTGGCTACAGTAATAAAATCAGCATTACCCTTTTTTGCCCTATTTTGTGATAATATTCACAACCTGTATTGCACCTGAAAACGGGTGTGCTGGCGGTTATTTGTGACTTAAATCACTAAATAATTGTATTCATATGACGAATTTTCTTTTTTCATGTGACATGAAGCGCAATTCATTCAGGTGTGGTTTGTTAGAATTATCACATTATCCGGTGGGCACAGTCTGCCGGTCACCTTTTGGAGAGCATCATGACCGATCTTAAAGCGGCCGCACAACGCGCCCTGCAACTGATGGATTTAACCACCCTGAACGACGATGACACCGATGAGAAGGTGATCGCGCTGTGTCATCAGGCGAAGTCGCCAGCCGGTAACACCGCGGCCATTTGCATCTATCCGCGTTTCATCCCTGCGGCACGTAAAGCACTGCGCGAGCAGGGCACGCCTGATATTCGCATCGCCACGGTCACTAACTTCCCGCACGGCAACGATGACGTTGAGATCGCGCTGGCAGAAACCCATGCGGCGATTGCATACGGTGCAGACGAAGTGGACGTGGTCTTCCCGTATCGCGCGCTGATTGCTGGCAATCGCGACATTGGTTTTGCGCTGGTGAAAGCCTGTAAAGAAGCCTGCGCCGCTGCCAACGTGCTGCTGAAAGTGATCATCGAAACCGGTGAACTGAAAGAAGAAGCGCTGATTCGCGCCGCTTCTGAAATCGCTATCGATGCCGGTGCGGATTTCATCAAAACCTCAACCGGTAAAGTGCCGGTTAACGCCACGCCAGAGGTGGCAGCTATCATGATGCAGGTGATTCATGATAAAGGCGTGCAGCAGCAGGTGGGCTTTAAGCCTGCGGGCGGCGTGCGCACGGCGGAAGATGCCGCGATCTATCTGAAGCTGGCGGATGACATTCTGGGCGAAGGCTGGGCGGATGCGCGCCACTTCCGCTTTGGTGCTTCAAGCCTGCTGGCGAGCCTGCTGAACACGCTGGGCCACGCGACTGCGACCAGCAAAGCGGGCTACTGATCCCAGCCTCAGGGTCGCCATTAATGGCGACCCGAATAATGTTTGGTGCATTTCACAGCAATCCCTCGGGGAGGCAACCTTGTTCCTGCCACAAGAAATTATTCGAAAAAAACGCGACGGCCAGCCACTGAGCGAAGCGGAGATCCGTTTCTTTATCAATGGTGTGCGCGACAACAGCGTATCGGAAGGCCAGATTGCCGCACTGGCAATGACCATCTACTTCCACGATATGAATCTGGAAGAGCGTGTGGCGCTGACCATGGCGATGCGCGATTCCGGTTCGGTGCTCAACTGGAAGTCGTTGAACCTCAACGGCCCGATTGTTGATAAGCACTCCACCGGCGGCGTGGGCGATGTGACTTCGCTGATGCTCGGCCCGATGGTGGCAGCGTGTGGCGGTTATGTCCCGATGATCTCCGGGCGCGGCCTCGGCCACACCGGCGGCACGCTGGATAAGCTGGAAGCGATCCCCGGTTTCGATATCTTCCCGAGCGACGATCGTTTCCGCCAGATCATCAAAGATGTCGGTATCGCAATTATCGGCCAGACCAACTCACTGGCCCCCGCCGATAAACGTTTCTACGCCACGCGTGATATCACCGCTACCGTTGACTCGATCCCGCTGATCACCGCATCGATCCTTGCCAAGAAACTGGCGGAAGGATTGGATGCGCTGGTGATGGATGTGAAAGTCGGCTCCGGTGCTTTTATGCCGACCTTTGAAGCCTCGGAAAATCTGGCGCAAGCGATTGTTGGCGTGGCGAACGGCGCGGGCTGCAAAACCACCGCGCTGCTCACTGACATGAATCAGGTGCTGGCATCCACCGCCGGTAATGCGCTGGAAGTCCGCGAAGCAGTGCAGTTCCTCACCGGCGAGGCGCGCAACCCGCGCTTGCTGGAAGTGACGATGGCGCTGTGCTCGGAAATGCTGATCTCCGGCAAGCTGGCCGACAACGACGCCGAAGCACGACGGAAATTGCAGAACGTGCTGGATAACGGTCAAGCGGCGGAAGTATTCGCGCGCATGGTGGCGGCGCAGAATGGTCCGGTGGATTTCATCGAGCGGATGGACAGCTATCTGCCTGCACCGACCCTGAGCAAAGCGGTGTATGCCGATCGCGCCGGGATTGTCAGCGCCATGGATACCCGTGCGCTGGGCATGGCAGTGGTGTCGCTGGGTGGAGGTCGTCAGCGTGCCAGCGACAGCATTGATTACAGCGTGGGCTTAAGTGACATGACCACGCTCGGCACGCAGGTTCATACACAGCGCCCGCTGGCGGTGATTCATGCCGCGTCGGAAGCGCAGTGGCAGCAGGCTGCGGAAGCGGTCAAAGCAGCTATCACGTTGAGTGATAGCGCGCCTGCGGAAACGCCGGTGGTCTATCGCCGCGTCAGCGAGTAACGCTTCTTCGTGCCAGGCAGCGGCCATTCGGGTATACTGATCTGATCGCTTTTTTTTGACTTGTCATCGCGCCATTGCGCAGGAGACTTGCATGAAACGTGCTTTTATTATGGTTCTCGACTCCTTCGGGATCGGCTCCAGCAAAGACGCCGATAAATTCGGTGATGAAGGATCGGATACGCTCGGCCATATCGCCGAAGCGTGCTTCGAAGGCCGCGCCAATGAAGGTCGCGAAGGGCCGCTGCATCTGCCAAACCTGACTGCGCTCGGTCTGGGTAAAGCCGCTGAACTCTCTACCGGCCGCTTCCCGCCGGGCCTCGACGCCAATGCTGAAATCATTGGTGCCTACGCTTATGCCAGCGAGCTGTCATCCGGTAAAGATACGCCGTCAGGCCACTGGGAAATCGCCGGCGTGCCGGTGCTGTTTGACTGGGGCTACTTCAGCGACAAAGAGAACAGCTTCCCGCAGGAGCTGCTCGATGTGCTGGTAAAACGCGCCGATTTGCCGGGTTATCTTGGTAACTGCCATTCGTCCGGTACGGTGATCCTCGACCAGTTGGGCGAAGAACACATGAAATCCGGCAAGCCGATTTTCTACACCTCGGCGGACTCGGTATTCCAGATTGCCTGTCACGAAGAGACCTTTGGTCTGGATCGTCTGTACGAACTGTGCGAAATCGCGCGTGAAGAACTGACCAACGGTGGCTACAACATCGGCCGTGTGATTGCGCGTCCGTTTGTCGGCGACAAAGCGGGCAACTTTGAGCGTACCGGCAACCGTCACGATCTGGCGGTGGAACCGCCTGCGCCGACCATGCTGAAAAAGCTGGTGGACGAGAAGGGCGGCGAAGTGATCTCCGTGGGTAAAATTGCGGATATTTACGCCGAGCAGGGCATTACTCAGAAGGTGAAAGCCACCGGTCTGGATGCGCTGTTCAACGCCACCATCGAGCAGATGAAAAAGGCGCCGGACAATTCCATCGTCTTCACCAACTTCGTTGATTTTGACTCCACCTGGGGCCATCGTCGCGATATCGCCGGATATGCGGGCGGTTTAGAGTTCTTCGACCGCCGTTTGCCGGAGCTGATGGCGCTGGTGAAAGAGGGTGATATTCTGATCCTCACCGCCGACCACGGTTGTGACCCAAGCTGGAAGGGCACCGAGCACACGCGCGAGCACATCCCGATTTTGATTTACGGTCCAAAAGTGAAGCCAGGATCGCTGGGTTATCGCGATACCTTTGCGGATATCGGCCAGACCATTGCGAAGTATTTTGGCCTGTCCAGCATGGACTACGGCAAAAGCCTGCTGTAAAACAGCCCACCAATTTTAAAAAGGAAAATAACCATGGCAACGCCTCATATTAATGCAGAAATGGGTGACTTCGCGGACGTGGTGCTGATGCCGGGCGATCCGCTGCGCGCTAAGCACATCGCAGAAACCTTCCTGGAAGATGCGGTTGAAGTGAACAACGTGCGCGGCATGCTGGGTTACACCGGGACGTACAAAGGCCGTAAGATTTCGGTCATGGGCCACGGTATGGGTATACCATCCTGCTCGATCTATACCAAAGAGCTGATCACCGATTTCGGCGTGAAGAAAATCATCCGTGTCGGTTCCTGCGGCGCGGTGCGTGCCGATGTGAAACTGCGTGACGTGGTGATTGGTCTGGGTGCTTGCACCGATTCCAAAGTGAACCGTATGCGTTTCAAGGATCACGACTTCGCGGCGATTGCGGACTTCGACATGGTGCGTAACGCGGTTGATGCCGCCAAAGCGCTGGGTGTGGACGCACGCGTTGGCAATATCTTCTCTGCTGACCTGTTCTACACGCCAGATCCGCAGATGTTCGATGTGATGGAGAAATACGGCATTCTGGGCGTAGAAATGGAAGCCGCGGGTATCTACGGTGTGGCAGCGGAGTTCGGTGCTAAAGCGCTGACCATCTGCACCGTGTCGGATCATATCCGCACGCACGAGCAGACCACGGCGGCTGAGCGCCAGACCACCTTCAACGATATGATCAAGATCGCGCTGGAGTCGGTGCTGCTGGGGGATTAATCCCGTCTGTTTTGTTCGGTGCGCTTCAACGCGCACCTGACGAAACCCACCAGCGCACAGGGTCGTCATGGGTGGCGACCTTGTTCTTCTTCGCGCGAAATGAATCCTGCCATTTATCACGATCTCGTTACTCACCGCTCGGAATCATCGATACCACTCAGGGTGACCTGAACCTCTTCTCGTAAACATCTGACACACTTTTACCCAGGCTTGTGCATCTTCGTGCTGGCTCTAAAGCCATCTCTGCTTATCATTAGCGTGATAACAAAGAGACTAAGCCCCCCTGATGAATTTCCGTAATTTCGAAGCTGAAGAAAAACTGTTTGTCCGCCGTGCGCTTGTCGCTTTTGCTCTGGTCGTCATCTGTTTCATTATCCTTGGCGTTAACCTGTATCGTCTGCAGGTGGATCAGCACAGCTATTACCAGACGCGGTCCAACGAAAACGACATCAAAATGATCCCCATCGCGCCGACGCGAGGGTTGATCTACGATCGCAACGGTATTCCGCTGGTGCGTAACGTCACCTGGTACGACATCCTCGTGACGCCTTACAAAATCGACAATATGCAGGAAACGCTGAAGCAGCTGACGCCGATTGTCGACCTGACGCCGGAAGAAATTGAAACCTTCGAGCACGAACTCAAACAGAACAGCCGCTATAAGCCGGTCGAGTTAAAAGCAGAACTCACTGATGAGCAGGTGGCGCGCTTCTCCGTCAATCAGTTCCGTTTCACCGGCGTGGCCATCGACACTTATGAGGACCGTGAGTATCCCTATGGCGCCGATTTAGCTCATGTGGTGGGCTATGTTTCTAAGATCAACGATAACGATTTCAAACGCCTGAATGCCGAAGGCGTCGGCGAAAACTATGCTGCTGACCACAACATCGGTAAGCAGGGCATTGAAGGCTATTACGAGTCCATTTTGCACGGCAAAACCGGTTATCAGGAAGTGGAAGTGGATAACCACGGTCGCATTGTGCGCGTGCTGAAAGAAGTGCCGCCGGTTGCCGGCCAGAACGTCTATCTGACGCTGGATTTGCATCTGCAGCAGTACGTTGAGAGCCAGCTCGCCGGCCAGCGTGCGGCGGCGCTGATTGAAGATCCGCGCGATGGCAGCGTGCTGGCAATGGTATCTGCGCCGAGCTATGACCCGAATCCGTTTGTAAAAGGCATCAGCTACAAAGCCTACAAAACATTGCTGCAGGACAAAAATCTGCCGTTGATCAACCGTGTCACGCAAGGCCTGTATCCACCGGCCTCGACAGTTAAACCCTACATGGCGATGTCCGCGCTGCTGACCAAGGTGATCACCCCAAGCTTTACTATTTTTGGCGCGCCGACCTGGACCCTGCCAGGCACCGATCGTAAATATCGTGACTGGAAAAAGTCAGGGCATGGCACGCTGGATGTCACCAAGGCGATTGAGGAGTCGGCCGACAGCTTCTTCTATCAGGTGGCGTTTATGATGGGCATCGATCGTATTCACACCATGCTGAGCCAGTTTGGCTACGGCAAACCCACCGGCATCGATCTCAATGAAGAGTATTCAGGATTGCTGCCTAGTCGTGAGTGGAAGCAGAAAGTGCATAAACACTCATGGTATCAGGGCGATACGGTGTCGGTGGGGATTGGTCAGGGGTACTGGATTGCGACGCCGATTCAAATGGTGAAAGCGCTGGTGGCACTGCTTAATAATGGCCGGGTGATTAATCCGCACCTGCTGGAAAAATCGCAGCGTGGTAAGGAACAACAGCTTTATCAACCTAAATTGCCGCAACCGCAAATTGGCGATCCAAAATCACCGTATTGGTCGCTGGTGCGTCATGCGATGTTCGGCATGGCCAATGCACCGAACGGCACCGGTTATAAGTATTTCCACACCGCGCCTTACGGCATTGCGGCGAAGTCGGGGACGTCTCAGGTGTTCAGTCTGAAGCAGAACCAGGTCTATAACGCGAAAATGATCCCGACGCGCCTGCGTGACCACATCTTCTATACCGCGTTCGCACCGTTTAATGATCCGAAAGTCGCAGTGGCGCTGATTCTGGAAAACGGGGGAAGTGAAGGGGTGACGGCAGCACCGTTGATGCGCAATATTCTCGATCACATCTTCCTGCCGCCACCGTCTGAGCCGCCGGTAGAAACGGCGCAGAAAAATTAATTTGCGCGAGATCGCACCCAACGTCGCGGTGCAATTTATCGCGCGATCCTGAGCGGTAATGCTGATCTCTGCGCTATAAATGCTGTCGCGACAAGGCTCTTCTAGCGGAAGAAAACCCGGTTGCGACCGTGGTTTTTCGCATCATATAGCGCGGCATCAGCATTGTTATACAGGGTTTCGAAATCGGAACCTGGCTTGCCATAGCTGACGCCAAGGCTGGCCGTCACTAACTGACCCGGCAGCACCGCCAGTGGCGAGGCGTTCAGGGAGGCGTGAATCGCGCCCGCGACAATCACCGCGTCCGATAAACGGTAGTGCGGCAGCAGCACGGTAAACTCTTCACCGCCAATACGGCCAATGCTGGCATCTTCCGGACAGTGCGTCTGAATACGCGACACCAGGCCGCAAATCACCTTATCGCCCATCGGATGTCCGAACTCATCGTTGATCTTCTTGAAGTGGTCGATATCGAGAATGATCAGCGCCGCCGGGCCATTGCTCAACGTATTCGTAATACGCTGAATGATGGCACCGCGGTTCCAGACAGCAGTGAGTGGGTCGTGGCTGGCTTTGTATTCCAGCTCCTGAGCCAGTTGATGCAGCTGCTCATTGACGCGGTTCAGCTCGCGTTCAGCACGGTCACTGCGCGAGATCATGCGATAGGTCTCGCGCATCAGGCGCTGATAGTGGCGATTAACGTTCAGCAACGCATTACGATAATCGTCTGCACTGAGCGAGGTCTGAGCCGCAACATCCTGAGCGCGCGTTAGCACCTCGCTCTCTTCGCGAAACAGCTCATTCAGGTCCATCATGAGGCCATTTCCGCTCGCAGATTCACCTGCAGATCGGTAAAGTCCAGCGCCAGTTCCTGGCCGAACTCTTCAGACACATCATCTTCTTCATCAAAGAACCAGTTGAGTTCAACCTTCTGGCCTTTCTGCGCCAGCTGATTGAACAGATCAAACAGGCTGAACAGCATTTTGGTGCTGGAGCTGTTGAAATAGCGCAGGGCGATATTGGCTTCGATCTGGCCGCTTTGTGCGGGCTGCCAGCTTTCCAGCGCATCCAGCAACGGACGGTAGAAGGCGGCGGCGTTTTCCGGCCAGGATTCTCCGCGCAGGGAAAACTGACCGCTTTCGAAGTCAAAATTGACCTCGGGCGTGCTTTCTGTGGCAGCAATAACAAGGTTTTGCATAAACAATTCAATCCTGGTGAATGGTGGCTTTGAGCCAAAACGTGGCGTAACCACTGGACTCCAGCGGACGCAGTTCATACTCCAGCGGTTCACTGACATCACGGGCAAGTGTCAGTAATCCTATGTTGGCCCCTTTGCTTGTGGCAGGGCTCTCAGCTCGCAGACCTACGCGGTATGCTTGTTTGATCTCTTCATTGCTCATGGTACGCAGCAAATCCAGCCAGTAACGCAGCTGCTCACAGGCGACTTCATCAACCAGATTGCTGCTTTCCAGCACGTAGGTGTCGCCATCTACGCGCAGCGTAACGGTGCCGAAGCGAAAATCCTGCTCGGCGTGGTTCATGACGCGGCTATCCTGCGAATAACGCAGGATATTCTGTACGATTTCAACAAAACTGGAGAACAAGCGGCGGCGCACTTTCACCGGCGCCTGCTGGTTTTCCAGAAAGACCTTAATCACCTCGCCCATGGCGGTGATGTTCTGCGGCGAGAAGAAGCCAGTATAGTGCAGTGCAACGCTTTCTGGCGGTACGCGGCTAAGGGTTGAACCTGAGTTCATAAGGTGCTCATTAATAACGGAAGCCAAACCAGGTGACGTCATCGCGTCGCGGCTGGTTGCCTTGCCAGTTGAGAAATTCCCGCTCAAAGGTCGCTGACAACTCGTCCATCGGCAGGGTTTGATATTGTGTTACCAGCGTCTGAATGCGCTTTTTGCCAAACATAATATGGCGTTCACCGCCGGGCTGATCGGTCACGCCATCGGTCATCACCAACAACATATCGCCGGGATGCAGCGTGCGTTGATGTTCCGGCCAGATGTAATCCTGCGGCGTATCGGTGTAACCCACACCGACGCGATCGGCCTTGAGCGATTCCGCTTCGCCAGCGGCCGGATGTAACAGCGCATGCATGCGTGCGCTGGCCCAGCTGAGTTGATGTTGGTGAGTATCAAGGCGTAGCGCGATAGCATCACAGCCGTCATTGGAGAGCGACGTTTGCTGCGTGGCATTGAGCTGCCCAAGGGTTTGTTTAATATGACGATTCAGTGATTGCAGCAGATCGGACGGTGCCCGACGGTTTTTCTGCAGCGCGTTTTCCAGCGCGGATTGCAGGATCACCGTCATAAAGGCACCCGGAATACCATGGCCGGTGCAGTCGGCAATCAATGCCAGCCAGCCGTGTTCATCCTGATGGAATGCATAATAGTCGCCGCCCACGCCATCGCGCGGCTGCCAGTGCAGGCACCAGTCATTGAGCTGCTGGGCCATTTGCTGTTTTGAGCGATCAAGCATCGCGTCCTGAATCACGCGCGCATAATCGATACTCTGCAAAATTTGTTGATGCTGTTGCGCCTGCAAATCGGAGACGGTGCGAATCAAATCGATCCCCAAACCGATACCAATATAGCGGCCTTGTTCGGTCAGAATAAATCCGTCAGTAACCGATTTATCCCCGGTTGCCACCACCTGATGCGCCACCTGATCCAACTCGGTATCGGCATCAATCACCAGCGGCTCTTTGTCCATAAAAGCGATACAGCTTTTGCGGTCATAGAGTTCGCGGAAGAAAGGGCGCGTCATCTGTGACAGGAAGATATGGCGGTTAATCATGCCAAACGGCGTGCCGTTCTCGATCACTGGCAAACCGATCAAATCTTTGTGTTCGGTAAACAGAGCCATGACCGCTGTGTTGTCCATGGCTGGGCTGACAAACGGCACCTCAATGCACAGCGAACGCGCACGGGAACGGCTCGACAGGGAGGTTAATCCTGCGCGTAAATCAGGCAGCTGCATAAGAATTATTCTGGCATTGATTAGGATTTATCCTAGATTACTGCACTGCCATGACAGTTTTATGTCACAGCAGTGCAATAGAAGAAGAGAAAGCAGGAAAAATTACTCTTCTTTCAAGGCCTCAGCCACATGACTGATGGCGCGCACCACTTCGCTGGAGCTGCCGCGAATCTCAGAGATCACGCCACCCGCTTCTTTAGCTAACATCACGCCTTGATCGGCACGTTTCAGGTTCGATTCGATGCCTTTTAACGCTTTTTCGGCGAGAGTATGGTTATGCTGCACCATATTCTCGATCTCGGTAGTCGCGCGGTTGATGTTTGCCGCCAGCGTGCGCACCTCGTTAGCCACCACGGCAAAACTACGACCGTGCTGACCGGCACGTGCGGCTTCCACTGCGGCATTGAGTGCCAGCAGATTAGTCTGATCGGCAATGCGGCGGATGCTCTCGACAATCGCACCAATACGGTCGGAGGATTCGCTGAGGTTACTGATATCGCCGGAAATACCGTGCAGTTCGCCCGCCAGCTCATTGATGGTTTGCACACTGTTTTCAATCACCGTGGCACCGAGGCGCGTGCTCTCGCTGGTTTGCAGTGCAGTTTGATATGCCTGCTGTGCCGCCTCGCGCTCCAGATGGTTCTTCTCCACCTGTGCAGTCACATCGGTGGCGAATTTCACCACTTTGTACAGTTCGCCCGCTTCGTTAAACACCGGGTTGTAAGTGGCACGCAGCCACACGGTGCGTCCCAGCTTGTTAACGCGCTCAAACTGGCCGGAGATAAATTCACCCTGATTCAGCTTGTGCCAGAAGCGGCGATACTCGTCACTGTTGCGCATCTGCGGTGGGCAGAACTGACTGTGATGGACGCCAATCACCTCATCGCTGCGATAACCCATGGTTTTGAGGAAATTGTCATTGGTCATCAGCACTTCGCCTTTGAGGTTAAAGGCGATGACCGCCATCGAACGTTCAATGGCGGTGGTCATAGCGCGCTGCTCTTGCGCATCAATAATCCGTGCGGTGATATCACTCGCCAGCTTAACGATTTTAATCACCCGGCCGCTGCGATCCTGCACCGGCACATAGTTAGCCTCCAGCCAGATGGGACGGCTGTGCTTGGCAACGCGCAGGAATTTATCGCTGAAACCTTCGCCCCGGTTCAGGCGGCGCCAGAAATCGCGATACTGCGGGGATTGGACTAAATCAGCCGTACAAAACATGCTGTGATGCTGGCCGGCAATCTCCTTCAGCGTGTATCCCATGCGCTCCAGAAACAGTTCATTGGCGGTGAGAATGTGGCCTTCCGGCGTAAACTCAACCATTGCAATCGCCTCCTGCAACGAGCTGAGCGTGGCGCTGCTGCGAGCGCGCTTCTGCCACGCCAGGCGTGACAGGATTCCCGATGTAATAGTGCTAAACATGGTGGACCTTATAATTGGAATTTGTCGTCAAATCGGTTATCGGCGGGTGCGGTTAAAAATTCACCACTAAAGTTGGTAGTTGCAGAAATTTTTTACCGGATGGTCTGAAGGTTGCTGTAAAAGCCAGCAGTCAGCGGATTTTTGCTGAAAAGCGTTTGACGGTGCGGCCTGAGTAGGGTTTAATGCGCCCCGTTGCCCGGATAGCTCAGTCGGTAGAGCAGGGGATTGAAAATCCCCGTGTCCGTGGTTCGATTCCGCGTCCGGGCACCATACATCGAAGCACACTGGTTAGAAGTGAGATCTCTAACGGGTGTCTAAACGAAGATGGTGTTCAAAGCAACGGTGACTGCATTGACAGATGCATCATCCAACATTGAACATAAAAATCTTCAAGAAAGGGTATCAGTTCGAGCTGATGCCCTTTTCTCGTTGGCGTAAATAATTGCAATCATTGTCGCATCTGTCAACAAAACCTCAAGTTTCGTTAGATTTACTTACCCCCTTCCAGCGATTGCCATTGATGCCGCCCATCAAAATGAGCCTTACATTTTCTCAAGCCATCCCTTTTACGCTCCACGTTGTAGTATGCACCTGTTCGCTTAGTAAAAAATTCTTAGCCAAGCCAGTCATTTGTTCATGATTCTATTTACCGACTCGCGCCTTCAAAACGTTATACGGTCATGTATTAAAAATCTTCCGGTTGCCAGAATAAGCAACCAACCTGAAGCCGGTTATTCCTGATTATGCATGGAACATATTCGGGCTCAGGGTCAAGGATCTGACATTACTAAGTGAGCGCTGTATCTAATCATGGGGCATGTCAGCAACACCTTATGCAGGTGCTGCTATTAACTTTAAATCATTCTTTTTGGTGAAATTGATTTTATTACTATTTTTATCAATTCAATCAAGGAAAGTTTCAGGTTCCGGTTTGGGTGTGAAAGGTCTCATAAAAAATTGCATTATTGAAGTCCTTTCTAAACGCTTCCATTTATAAAAAAAGCTAATTCCTAAACGAGTAGAGGGTTGTTCCAACCTTATTGTCCAGGGATTAATCTTTTGAGCTTTTTCAGCATAAGGCCGCATCCTGTTTTCATAACTTTCGAATGCCATTTGATAATTACTATTTCGATTCAATTCCTGAGCAAGGATGTAAGCGCCTACGATTGCAAGTGTTGTTCCCATTCCGCTTACAGGTGTAGCACAGTAAGCAGCATCACCAACAACAGCAACACGACCTTTAGACCAAGCCGGCATTTTTATTTGACCAAGATCTTCAAAGAAGATGTCATCTGATTTGTTAAGTTCCGCAAGAATACGTGGAGCTTCCCAATTATCATCTTTGAATTTACGTTTGATAAAATCATTGACTGCTGATCGTCCCTTAAGATCTATACCTCGCTCGTCGCTACGAACATAGAGATAAGCGCGAGTCGTCCTCCCTTGATCAGGGCGTAGTAAAATTGATTTTCCCCCTTGGCAGTTGCTCCAGCGTACCCAGGTTCCATCTTGAGGCTCATAGGGTATAGCAAAATATGCAGTATAAAGTCCGATATGTTTTACAGGGACCTCACCAAATATAATTTTACGGGTACGAGACCTCATTCCCTCTGCAATCAATAACAAATCAAAAGATCTAATTTGAGAGTGTTCAAAACTTACGTCAACTCCGTTTGTGCTTTCACTGATATCTGTAATGTTATCACCAAAGACATATTCAACATTATCTTCTGTTTTTCTCATAAGGAGATTTGACAGATCAGCTCTAAGGATCTCAATGTCGGTAACAAACGATTTTTTCCCACCCGCGCTAGGGTATTCAGCTTGTATCTGATTACTGCTATCTACGAATCGTAAACCCTCTTCACGCGTCATTAAGCTATGAATTTCATCCATTATTCCCATGCGGGATACTACCTCACAGCCCTCATCTCTGATATCAACGGTTTGACCTGATAGACGTAAAGTCTGGGCACGTTCGACTACCGTAACTTTATGTCCCATTTTGCTTAGCCAGAAGGCCAGAGTTGAACCAGCTATACCTGCACCACTAATAAGGATGTTTTGGCTTTTAATATTCTCGTGAAGGTTATGATGAAATTTAAATTCTGTCATTTTATACTCTATAAAATATTTAAAAGATTATATTTTCAGTTAAATGCTAAACAATAAAAAATCGCATATAACTGAGATTTGAATAAAAATTGAAGACAACACCTTTAACTGGCGTGAAAGAAATTATATATGTCTGCGATTCGCATCAAACCAAAGTGTGCAACTGCGGAAATATTTCTTTTGCGGAGGCTATACTGTAAATATATCCCGAATATGGGTTCGAGTATTTGAAGAGGGTTCTGTATGAATTCATCTCAATTAGCTATATATAGTTAAGAACCTGACGGTTTCTCTGATAATATGTGCCGAACTGAGAGTTCACCTGCACGGTGAATGGCAGATAATAGGCCTTCTCAATTTTTTATTCAACATGTCAGAGCCAATATTCATAATTATATTTTAACTAAGGTTTTTCGGTAAATCCTTGATCTTATGATCATTAGTATTTCTTTCAGCCAGAAAATTAGTCGTCTTAAAACTATACATTGTCGCTTTAGCGATGTTGAGGAGCAGTACACATAGAATTAATTCAGTTCTGGCGGTGTCCTATTGGGATCAAGTCGGTTTAAGCCAATTTTAGTGCAACACATTCATTGTCGTTTTATCTACATACATTGTCGCAATAGCGTTATTTGTGTATTAATTAATTGATTAAAGTATAAATTACGATTTTTGGCTGACTTCATTACTTAAAGAGGTCAAAAATCTACGCTACTCAGTAAATAAAAACCATTCTTATAATCATTCTCTATTCGTTCTACTTTATCCCGACGAGTGTGATTAGGAACTTGTGATTTCGGAAGAGGATATGCCCATATCCTGCCTTTAAAAGCCATTCCGGATATGCGATGCCCTCACACAAAGTTGAAGGGAGGCTGATAATCCACAATGATTTAAATGGAAATGTGTCGAATGTCTTCTGCTTGTTTTAATGTTTGCGACGCTGAGTTTTCTATATCAGGAAAACCACTTTTTCATGGTTCAAGATTGTCATTTCCTGTGGGGGCGTTCACAGGTCTTATTGGTCACAATGGGTCCGGCAAATCGACCCTGCTTAAGTTGTTAGGCCGCCATCATAAGCCAACCTCAGGAATGCTACTGCTGAACGGGAAACCTCTGGAGTCCTGGTCATCCTCCGATTTTGCTCGTCAGGTAGCTTATGTCCCGCAACAGCTACCCGCAGCTGAGGGTATGACTGTATATGAGATAGTATCTCTTGGTCGCTACCCCTGGCATGGAGCTCTGGGCCGTTTTAAAGCGACAGACCGGGCTATAGTTAATGACGCTTTAACTGCAGCAGGGTTGAACAACCTCTCTGATCGATATGTGGACTCTCTGTCAGGGGGTGAACGGCAGCGAGCATGGATTGCAATGGCTATTGCACAGGATACGCGTTGTCTTTTGCTTGATGAACCTACCTCTGCGCTTGATGTTGGTCATCAAATAGAAGTGCTTACATTGCTCAGGCAATTGTCATCCGCTAAGGGAGTAACCGTCATCGCGGTGCTGCATGATATCAACATGGCGGCTCGCTATTGTCACCACCTTGTTGCCCTCAGAAAAGGAGGAATTATTGCACAGGGCGCCCCACATGAACTTATGCAGACTGAAGTTTTGAAAGGGATCTATGGAATATTGATGGGAACTTTCTTGCACCCGAGTAAAGGGCACCCGGTCAGTTATGTCCAGTAAAAAAGTAATATCCACTTCAATTGATCCTGGCCGGCGTCATATGCTGCGTATGCTCGCTGTTACGACAATGTTCTCTCCATTTGTCGACGCTCAAATGGTAACCAGTTCACCGCACACAGATTCAGGAATTGTGGTTACAGAGTGGCTACCATTGGAGATGTTACTTACCTTAGGTGTAATGCCACTTGCTGTGGCTGAAGCTGCCAATTACCGGTCCCTCGTTCAGCAGCCGGTGTTGTCAGAAGATGTGACTGAGCTGGGTTTACGTACCGAGCCTAACCTCGAACTGATGGCTGCACTCAAGCCGGCTCTGATCGTTTATGCAGAAGGGTATGGCCCACCGCCAACACTCTACGACGCTATCGCCCCATCGATGGCCATTGCATTCAGTGATAAAAATGGTCATCCGCTTTCAACTACCTGCACTGCGCTGCTGTCTCTGGCTGCAAAAATCGGTAAAGAAAAGACTGCACGTGAAGTTCTGGCCTGGCTGGAACGGGACATAGCATCATTACGCCTGGCCGCAGCAGACAAAATCAAGCGTCCTCTGCTTTTCATGGCGTTGGTTGACGCAAGACATGCGCTGGTTTTTGGCGAAAACAGCCTTTTTATGGATGTTATGACAGGGGCAGAGATTCCGGGGGGATGGCAGGGCGAAACCAACTTCTGGGGAAGCGCGGTTGTCAGTATTGAGCGACTTGCTTCGATAGTTCATACCGATGTTATTTGTTTTACAGAGCAAAACGATGAAGCCGTCATGAATGAGTTGGCCTCAACGACACTCTGGAAAGCTATGCCATTTGTTCGCTCCGGACAATTTCATAGGGTGCCTGGGCTCTGGTACTACGGAGGACCGCTTACTGCTTTGCGCTTCTGCCATCTTCTCAAAAGTCTTCTGAACAAAATATGAAAACCCAGCGTATAAGCATCATCTCATTATCCCTAGCCGTAGCGTTGTTGCTGGCAGGGTTTAACCTCAGCAATGTGTTACCGGTGCATGTCTGGCTTTCGGGACTGATCGCCCCTGATAACAACGTGATTTCACAGGTTCTCTTTCACGATACCCTGTTACCTCGAATAGTCATGTCGTTACTCACTGGCGCAGGCCTCGGCCTGGCTGGGCTTTTGTTTCAGCAGGTGCTACAAAACCCGCTGGCTGAACCCTCCACATTGGGAGTTGCGAACGGTGCTCAACTTGGAATGACGCTCGCCACATTGTGGGGTGGTCAACTGATTACCCCCTATGCAGGTGCGCTTTATGGTGCCATGGCCATGGGAATTTTGGTGGCCATCGTCATTCGAGGTAAAAGGCTTTCGCCGGTATCACTCATTCTGGTGGGGCTCGTCATGACACTCTATTGTAGCGCTGTCTCTCAGCTTATCGGGCTCTACTTTCATGAGAGACTACAGAGTGTACTTTTGTGGGGCACAGGATCACTAACGCAAAACGGCTGGGGAAATGTAGTCAAACTTATGCCGCAATTGCTGATTTTTTTCCTACTGTCTTTCCTGTTGATAAGGCCTCTTACGCTACTCGGCATGGACGATTCCATTTCCCGGAATCTTGGTCTGCGCCTGCATGTTGTGCGCTTCGTTTCTTTATTCATCGCTGTGTGTCTTACTGCGGCACTGGTTACAACCTCGGGGATCATTGGTTTTATCGGATTGTTTGCCCCACTTATTGCACGCTTATTCGGTGCGCGACGCTTGAACCAATTGATTGTTGCTGCGCCTTTCGTCGGTGCACTGCTTTTATTTATTTCAGATCAAGCGGTCATTCTGTTGTCGCTAATCTGGCGAGAAGTGCCGACCGGCACCGTTACGGCTCTTCTTGGTGCGCCGGCGCTATTATGGTTATTACCGCGCCTGAGAGAAAACATGCAGCCTAAGGCGCCCGTTGCGGGTGATTTTCCTGAGAAGAAAAGAAAATTAAGCACCGGGCTGGCTGTCGGGATAACTGTACTGCTTCTGCTGATAACGCTTGCTTTGTATTTAGGGCAAAACAGTTCAGGCTGGCAATGGTCTTCACAATCAACCTTGGATTTCAGGCTTCCACGTGTCGTAGCCGCGTTAGCTGCAGGAGCAATGCTTGGTCTTGCTGGCTGCCTGATCCAGCGTTTAACCGGTAATCCGATCGCCAGTCCGGAAGTTGTCGGTGTGAGCACAGGGGCCGCGGCAGGTCTGGTGATAGTTATTATGCTCGTTCCCGGAGATCTGAGCGGCTGGCTTTTACCTGCGGGTTGCCTCGGGTCTGTCATCACCTTATTCACCGTTACCACCCTTGCTGGTTACCGTAATTTTTCTGCTCAAAGGATGATGCTGGCAGGAATGGCACTTAATGCAGCCTTTATGGCTTTGTTAATGTTAATGCTGGCTGGCGGTGATCCACGTGTATCGACACTACTTACCTGGTTTGCGGGATCGACATATGGTATTTCAGCGTCAAAAGCGTGGTCAGCTTTAGCTGTTGCCGCTGCGCTGGGTCTTATTACCCCTTTATTAAGAAGGTGGCTTACGCTGCTGCCGTTAGGCGAGTCGATAGCCAGATCAGCAGGCATGCCACTAACAGCAAGCAGGCTATCCATAATGTGTGTTGCTGCAGTTCTCACTGCAACCTCCACTTTCATAGTCGGACCACTCAGCTTTGTTGGCTTAATGGCCCCCCATACAGCACGGGCGCTCGGTTACCGAAGTGCATCAGCTCAACTGGTAATATCTGCCGTAGCCGGTAGCGCCCTAATGGTTGGGTCAGACTGGTTAGGAAGAATGCTCATTTTTCCTTTTCAGCTTCCGGCTGGTCTGGTTGCTGCGTTAGTGGGGGTACCGTTCTTTTTATGGCTAATCAGGCGCGCTTAACCGCTTTCATTTAACCAAAATAGCGCGAAGGCGTGGTGCCAAACATAGAGCGGAAGGACGCGATAAAACTCGATGAAGATTCGTAACCGGCTTCCAGTGCTACCCGGGTAACGTTTTCACCATAAGCGAGCCTTTCAACGGCATACAGCATTCGATGGCGAAGCCGCCATGCACCAAATGACATGTGAGTATCTCGCGTGAACAGACGTTCAATCGTTCGACCGCTGGCACCAGCCTCCCTTGCCAGTTCATGTAATGTGGAGCGGTTGCCTGGGTCGCGCTTAAGAATCTCTACCACACGCAGGGCTCGCTCATCTGTAGGCATCATAAGATCAAGGGGGGAATTACTCAGCAATCTGATCTGATCAATCAACACATCTGCCAGACGTGACTCAGGCGATTCTGGTTTGTAATCCCATGGATGATTAGCGCAGGCGGATATCAGTTCACGTACTAAAGGCGAAACCTCAACAACCCGGCAGCGTTCTGAGTCAGGGAACGGATTGATTTCAGGTTTTATATACAAGATGCTGATGTGCGATGGTCGCTTAACCGTTAATGCATGTTTTGTGCCGCCACTGATCCACAAAGCTCGACTGGTAGGCAGTATCCACTCTCCTTCAGACGTCACCATATGTACCACCCCACGAGTAGCAAAAATCAGTTGATGACGCTGATGGCTATGCAAATCGCTGGTATAAGGCGCCGAACTTTCCGACTGGCCAACAACTGCGGACTCTGCATCATCTGGGTTTTTAACAATGTGGCGTGTTATCGACATATTTGGTCATTATAGATGAATCACACCAATGCATCCATGAGTATCATACTTACACGAAAGAATTTTAATCATGGGTAATTAAATTATGAGTCAGTCAGATGTTTCATGGAACGGCCAGAAGTCGGCCGTTTCATCCAGAGCTGAGCAAAAGCAGCTTAATTTAAGCAGAGCGAAGTGGTCAACGCGTATAGCATTTTTCATCGCGGGATTTGGCCTCTCATGCTGGGCACCTTTGGTTCCGTTTGCGCAGCAACGTATTAATGCAGACTCAGCGATGCTGGGTACGGTTTTACTTTGTCTGGGGTTAGGCGCTGTAATTGGCATGCCTACTGCAGGTGGACTTGCAGGAAAAATCGGCAGTAAAAAGATCATTATTGCAGGAGCGCTGGGCCTGATTATTGCGTTGCCATTGCTGGCGCATGTTTCGACCCCGTTGACCCTGGGACTGACTTTACTGCTGTTCGGATGCTCAATCGGTGCGATTGACGTAGCTGCCAATATCCATGGCACTGAAGTGCAAAATGCAGCTGGCAAGCCTTTAATGTCTGGCTTCCATGGATTTTACAGTATTGGTGGCTTGGCGGGCGCGAGCTTCGTCACCCTCCTGATTGCTACAGGCCTGCATATCGTCTTTGCGGCAGCAATGGCGGCAGCACTGATCCTTGTATGTATATCACTCGCTGCACGTGGATTCCTGAATACCCGTTCAGAAGAAGAACATCCGTTGTTCGTCATTCCACGCGGTAAGGTGGTTGCAATTGGCGTGCTGGCAATGATCATCTTCCTGGCGGAGGGTGCGATGCTGGACTGGGGCGCAATTTTGCTGATTCAGGTTAAGCAGGTCGCGGCGAATGTTTCAGGTATCGGATATGTGGTATTCGCGATAGCAATGGCTCTAAGCCGCTTTGTTGGTGACCGCATCGTTACACTGCTTGGCGAGAAAACTATGCTTCTGTCAGGTGTTCTTATCACTGCTGCAGGCATTTTCCTCACCGCTGAAGTGCAGTCCTTCTATGCAGTACTCGCTTCGATGGCTCTGGCCGGATTTGCTGCAGGTAACGTTGTGCCGGTGCTGTTCTCTCTTGCAGGCAGACAAAAATCTATGCCAGCTTCGCTTGCCATTGCATCAGCCAGTATCCTGGGATATCTGGGCGTATTAATGGGGCCAGCGCTGATTGGTTATGCCGCGCATTTTACGGGGCTCAAGTTGGCATTCGTATTGCTTGGAGCAATTGTATTAGTCGCGGTGAATCTGGTGTTTGCGATCATGTCCAAGAAAGGGTCCGACTAACGGTATGCCGCGGGCAACATTTTATAAGTCATTACAGCCAGATAAAGGCCCGGCATGTGCCGGGCTTTCTGCGTTTTATTTTTCGGAAATCAGGGTTCAGATAATATTTTTCGGGGTTAAAAAATGAGTTACAACAAGTCTGTCACGGCAAAATCATTGGCTTTGCCTCGCACATCATTTGGTGTATTGGGTGCTATTAGCGCTGCCCACCTTCTTAACGACATGATCCAGTCGCTGATTCTGGCGCTTTACCCGTTGCTACAACCAGAATTCTCACTGAGCTTTGTGCAAATTGGATTGATCACTTTAACTTTTCAGGTGACATCATCTTTATTCCAGCCACTAATTGGGATGTTTACCGATAAACATCCGCAGCCACGTTCACTGCCGGTGGGTATGGGTTTCACTTTACTGGGCTTAGTGATGCTGGCTTTGGCTGAGTCGTACCCGGCGCTGTTGATTGCCGCAGCATTAGTGGGAACAGGATCATCTGTTTTCCATCCTGAATCCTCTCGTGTGGCCAGAATGGCGTCGGGCGGCAGGCACGGGCTGGCACAATCGCTTTTCCAGGTTGGTGGTAACCTGGGAAGTGCTTTAGGTCCACTGCTGGCAGCGGTGGTTGTCGCCCCTTATGGAAGAGGACATGTCGCATGGTTTGTGCTGGCCGCCATGCTGGCGATAGTTATTCTGTTACAGGTGAGCCGCTGGTACGCTGCACAGCATGCAGCTGCATCTAAGTCGATAACAGCTCGGGCTGTGTCCTCTCTTCCACGTAGAAAAGTGATCATCGGCATCAGCGTACTACTGGTACTGATCTTTTCTAAATTTGTTTATACAGCCAGCCTCAGCAGTTACTACACATTTTATCTAATCGAGAAATTTGGACTGCCTGTTCAGAGCGCACAGCTATATCTATTTGCTTTTCTTTTCGCCGCTGCTGCAGGAACGGTCATCGGCGGGCCGATTGGTGATCGCTTTGGACGTAAAAAAGTTATCTGGTGTTCAATCCTGGGAACTGCTCCATTCAGCCTGGCATTACCCTGGCTGAACCTCGAAATGACATGTCTTTTTTCCATCATTATCGGTCTGGTACTGTCTTCTGCGTTTTCGGCAATTCTGGTATTTGCACAGGAACTGGTGCCGGGACGGATTGGAATGATCTCCGGCTTGTTCTTCGGCTTCGCTTTCGGCATGGGCGGCTTAGGCGCAGCAGGCCTTGGCGTCGTGGCTGATTACGCTGGCATTGCTACTGTTTTCAAAATCTGCGCCTTCCTGCCCCTGGTTGGGCTTATGGCTATCTTCTTGCCCGCTAAAACAGAGCTCGCGTAATTGTTGGATAAATTGGAGGGTACCTGATGGTGCCCTTTTTCCCTCCGGCGTACCTTTTCGAGGTTCCCCAACAAAGCTCTTCCCAACGCTCTTTGTTATTTCTCACTGTGCCCACTTCATTCGTCAACCCTGTAAATCAGTCCGACGCCTTATCCCAAGGTGAACAAAAGGGGAATTTTTGACATAGACAAAGTAAACAAAAGTCCACTTTTGAAACGATAAGTTTTTAACCAAAATTATACAACTTATTGATTTTAATTCCTTTATTAAAAATGATGTGATTGGTGTCATAAGTTTTAAGTATGTTTATGTTGCTTTTTTGTGTGTTATTTATAATCCATAAAATCAAATAAAATCCATTTTATGGTTATTTATGAATATTGATGACAACGAGATACAGCGCAGTATGGCTTTTACCGAAAAGGATCATGAACACATGACATCCTACTTTCGGCTTGCTGACATGGTCGCAGACCTTATTGGATCTCACTGTGAAGTGGTATTGCACTCATTTGAAAGTCTTGATGCTTCGGTGGTGAAGATCGTAAATGGGCACCATACCAATCGTGAGGTGGGCTCGCCGATCACTGATATGGGTTTGAAAATGCTTAGGCAGTTTAATCAGACGGGTGAGGTGAATTCTCGCAGCTATTTCACGCGCAACAGAGAAGGTAAATTACTTAAATCGACAACTTGTGTAGTAGCAGGTGAAAGTCAAAAACCTATCGGTCTTTTTTGTGTGAACATTAACGTTTCAGTTCCCTTTCCTGAACTGGTTAAAACGTTAATGCCTGACCATATACTCAATGGATTACTACCTGAAAATTTCAGTTCAAATCCTCAAGAGCTAATTAATGAATCAACCTGCAGAGCGATAAGTGAGGTTGATAATGATCAAAGAATTAATAAAAAATTGCGTACTCGCGCTATTGTTTACAATCTCTATGAAAGCGGAATATTTGAACTTAAAGAATCGGCAAATATTGTGGCAGAGAAGTTAAGTATTTCAAAAAATGCAGTTTATAAATACCTGCGTGAATTTAAACTTAATAACAGTGAGAACACATAATGAATCAAAAAGAAGCTATTGCCACCTCAAATGCTCCTGAAGCTATAGGTCCCTATTCGCAGGGGATTATGTTCGGTGATCTGGTATTTACTTCAGGGCAACTACCACTGGTACCTGAAACCATGCTGTTCCCGGAAGGTGGTATCAAAGAACAGACAATACAATCGCTTGAAAACGTCAAAGCAGTCCTTGAAAAGAGTGGAGCATCGCTTAGTACCGTGATTAAAACTACGTGTTTTCTTGCTGATATAGCTGACTTCGCTGAATTCAATGAGGTATATAGTTCGTACTTTTCAGGCTCAGCAGCGCCCGCCAGGTCGTGTATAGAAGCTGCTAAATTGCCGAAAAGTGCAAAGGTTGAGATCGAGGTTATCGCTTATAAAAAGTAGCGATTATCAATTCATATCAACATTATGAGTATTTCAAAAATGTAATTCATTACCTGGAACTGGCATGAAGCCGCCATGAATAATCATCAAAAAAACAATGCATATATTGGTGTTACGACCGCTTATGTCTCATTGATTTGGACATATTAACCTACTCAAATGAAGGGCCAAGACGATGGAAATAGCAGAGGATATAAAGGCGCAGCCTAAAAAACAGCCATCACTGAATTTCGCGTTGATGACTATCGTAGTATTGATCTTATTCATTGTGGCATCAATGAGTTTACTCGGCATTCCTATTGTAACGACATTGTTTTTCTCATGGCTTATTCTGGTCCCTTTTGCGTGGAAGTTAGGTTATTCCCCTAAAGAGATTGAGAAAGACGTATATGAAATGATTAAAGTCGGTGCAGGATTATTTGCCCTGTTGTTGGCTATTGGTTGCATGATAGCCGTCTGGATCAGTGCGGGTACGGTCCCAACACTCATTTACTGGGGTTTAGAATTAATTTCTCCTAAATATTTTCTGGTAGTTGCTTTCCTGATCTCCATGCTCATTTCTCTGCCACTGGGTACAAACTGGGGAACCGTCAGTACGGTTGGTGTCGCTATGATGGGGATTGGCATGGGAATGGGTATTTCACCAGGCATTGTTGCCGGGGCAGTCGTATCAGGCTCATGTGTAGGAAATCTGGTTTCGCCAGTGGCAGATACGCCGCTGCTGACTTCCACTATCGCTGGCGTGCCATTAATGAAACATTTAAAACACATGGTAAGCGTTGCGGTTCCTGGCGTTATCATATCGGCAGCACTGTACACAGTTGTAGGTTTCTATTTTTCTGATGCTTCAATGGATGTTCAGGCAACCAATAACATGCTGTCGTCACTTGCGAGTACCTTCAATATCGGCTGGATTACACTTATCCCTCTGGCTGTTGTTATTGGTTTACTGGCCTGTAAACAATCGGCTGTAGCCGCAATCATGGTTGGCTGTTTCGTCGGATCGTTTATATCCGTGTTCTACCAAGGCCATTCATTTTCTGAGGTCGGTAATTTTCTCGCAACCGGTGTCAGCATCGAAACAGGCAATAAATTTCTTGATCCCATCCTCAACCGCGGTGGCATTTCCAGCATGCTGGAGTTGATAGGCGTTGTTGTTGCTGCATTAGGTATGGGTGGCATTCTCAAAGGCAGCGGTATCCTGGGAAAAATCATTGATTCGATGAGCAACGTAATTCATTCACGCGTCGGGTTAATTACGTCAACATTTGCCGGATGTGCGGTGTGTTCGTCTCTTGTAGCAGCTAATTATTTTTCAATGATTATGAATGCCACTCTAATGGCACCTTTATATAAAAAATTTCGTTACCGCCCAGAAAACGCCTCACGTGCAGTCAGTAACTTCACTGATTGTTTGAGCATGATGGTGCCGTGGAGCCTGAACGGTACGTTTATCGCTGCAACGTTGGGTGTCCCGCTTATCGCTATTATCCCGTTCATGTTCTTCAACATCACCATGATTGTGCTTGAGCTGGTTTATGGCTTATGCGGCATAAGTCTTAATAAATATTCAGATGAAGAATTTGAAGAAGTTAATGATCAGCAGGGAAGCAGCCTAAAAGAGATTTCACATAGTTAAGAGGAATGAGCATGAGCAGTAATTTTGATGAGGTTATCGACCGCCGGAATACATCCGCTTATAAATTGCGAGATTGTAAAGACAGCAATACTGTTGCGCTGGGTCTGGCTGATATGGATTTTCGTACAGCCGAACCTGTTGTTAAGGCGGTCACAAACGCCGCAAACTTTAGCCTTTATGGATATGTGCAGCCAGCTGGTGATTATTTCGATTCTTTTATCGAGTGGTCTAAGAAGCATTATCGCTGGGATATCGAGCGCGAATGGATTAGCTATACACCAGGCGTGATTGCTGGAATTGGTGGTGCCGTGCGGGTGCTAACGGAACCTGGCGATGAAGTGATCTTTCAAACGCCTGCGTTTTCGTTGTTTACCGAACTTACCGTTTCTAACGGAAGAGTTCCAGCGCATAACCCAATGTTATACCGCGATGGGAAATACAGCATTGATTTCGACGATCTGGAAGTCAAAGCTCAATCCCCCCGGGCGAAAATGCTTATATTATGCAATCCACATAATCCAACCTGTCGGGTGCTCACAGAAGATGAGCTGCTTCGTATAGGCGAAATTTGTCTTAGAAATAATATAGTTATTGTTTCCGACGAAGTTCATTGCGACATGATATTTGGCAACAGGAAGCACATAAGTATCGCCTCATTAAGTGACGCATTACTGCAAAACACGATAACCTGCATGTCTCCAACCAAAACTTTCAACATGGCGGGTCTGCAGATCTCGGTTAATGTGATTGCGAATCCCGAACTCAGAAAGAAGTTTGAACTGGACTGCTTGTCGCGCGACAGTAAACGGCCCAATATTTTTGGCATGATTGGTTTTGCGGCAGCCTACAAAGAAGGCCATCAGTGGCTGGATGAAGTGCGCACCTATATCAGAAGCAACATTGATTTTGCCGAATGTTATCTACAGGAACATGCGCCTTTATTGAAGATGATTGACTGCGAAGGCACTTATCTGATGTGGATTGACTGTTCTGCTTTAGGGCTGAAAGGCAAGGCACTGGGCGATTTCTTCATAAACGAGGCCAATGTCCTGGTGGTTTCCGGAAACGGTTTTGTCGACAATGCCGATGCGTTTATCAGACTTAATCCGGCCTGCCCGCGTAGCGTTTTGACCGAGGGGTTAAAGCGGATCTGTGCAGCTGTGAAGGGAAAAATGAACCAGATTCAGGGTTAATGCAAAGAGAAACATAACAAAAACAGCACTGGCCCGATGATCTTGGGGGCAGTGCTGTTGGGTTTATGGTTTAAAAGCAAATGATGCGAGATTACTCAGCGTTATCACGGTGATCAGCTTCACCTGATTTCCAGTAAGCCGTAATAGTAGTGTCTTTCCTGCTTCGGCCAAATGTCTGAAAAAGATGTTTTCGCAGCGGGATGACCACACTGTGCTCTCCAGCTCCCCAAACATGATCAGGGCTGTTGTTCTGAATCCAGGATGTAACCTGAGCTGCCAAATCCTCATCACCTTTGAGCCAATTCAGCGATAAAGCAGCGAGGGTATGAGGCGGAGCATAAGAGGCCTCTGTCTCTTTCACAATGAAAACCTGAACAGTGACGTTTTCGTCTAACGCTTCGATGATCCCAAAAATTCCCGGTATTGCCGTTTCATCGCCAAACAAGAGCAATGACTGGATGCCTTTTAAAGCGATACCTTCACGAGGACCAGCGATTCTGATGATATCGCCTTCCTTAGCAGATCGGCTCCAGCTGGCCGCTGGGCCTTCACCGTGTTGAACAAAGTCCAGAACCAACTCATTGATTACAGGACAAATACGTCGAATAGTATAGGCGCGCCCCGGTCCTTCAGGTTCATTAGGTGGAGTAAAAAATACTTTTACCCATGCCGCCGGTAGCGCTTCTGCGAATGCTGCAACAGATTCACCGGTAAGACAGATGCGTTTCATACGCGGGTTAATATCGCTCACGTGGCTGACATGTACCGCTCGGAGCTGTCGGGTTTGCTGTTTATCCATGTTCAACATCTTTTAATGAGTGATTCGTCTGCCAATACCAGAAGGCGCTGTAACGTTTAAAACGTTTAGCATCACGTCCCGGGTTTGGTTAAGGTGTTCAGTGAGGATAGATACTGCACCTTCTGCATCACCATCAAGTATGGCCTGGAGCAGTTCGTTATGGTCTGTATTGCGCTCCCCCTGGTCAGGAACAACCGGTAGCAGGACGCGCTGATAAATCAGGTAAGCTTCTGCGAGTTGTTTAATCATGAGGAACAGCCATTTACTGCCACAGTTCTCCATCATGATAAAGTTGAAATCCTCATGTCGGCTATGCCAGTCGGGATTGAGCTTGTCCGGGCTTTCGGGCAGTGTTTGCGGTGTGTGAATCAGACGATGATTGGAAGCGATTAGACGTCCCTGCCACTCAATGTCACCGGAAGCAATTGCCTTACGCAGCGCAATACTTTCAAACGTGACCCTTTGCTCAGTGAGATCGATAAGCTCGTCCTGATAAAGGCCTCGCACGCTGAATCCCTGCTGCGGAGCCACCTCTACCAAAAGTTCTCCGGTCAATCTGTTTAGTGCTTCACGCACCACATTAAGACTAACGTCAAAGCGACCAGCGAGTTCAGAGATTTTGAGTTTCCTACCCGGAACGAGCTGTCCCGTGAGTATCAACTCCCGTAGAGATGCATAAATCGTCTCGTTTAACGATTTTCCTTCTTTTGAGCTTTTCATAATCCCTCTCCAGGAATGTTCATTATTTTCATGAGCTTGAAAACAGTTTGAACGATTTTGATTACATAATAGCACAGCATCTGTAAGAAGGATATTCATACGAAATATCTATGATGTCACAAAAAATCCATTTTCTTCTTCATAAATCATTTTTGTTGCGTATTATTGATTTCAGACCCACATGAGCACGCCAGGAGTTTTTATGTACGTGACAGTGAAGAAGTCCTCATTTGAATTTGAAGGAATAGAAGCAGGCTACTATTACGCTGATATTGGCAAGGGTTCAGCAGGCAGAAAAACATTATTACTCATACATGGTTCAGGACCTGGAGCATCCAGTTTGGGTAACTGGGGACGTATTCTCGAACCATTAGGCGAGAATTTTAATGTATACGCTCTTGATCTTATTGGCTTCGGCATTAGCAATCGTAAAGCTGAAAAACCCTATTTCGATTTTGAGATGTGGATTCGACAGGCTAAAGCCATGATCGATGTCATCGGTGTAAATGAAATAGGATTAATTGGTCATTCAATTTCTGCTGCTATTGCGCTGAATGTTGCCGCAAGCGACTCCCGCGTTAAGGCGGTATTGACGACTGGCGCGATTGGTGCACCTTTTAAAGCGTCTGAAGCAACGCAGCGAATCTGGCGCTGCCCAAAAAATCGCGATGAACTCATTTCTACACTTAGTACTCTTATCCACGATAAATCAGTTATCGATAATGACTACATAAGCGCGCGGGAACCCGTTGTGTTCCAGGAAGGATATGCAGAATATTTTGATGAAATGTTCACCGGTGAACCGCAACAGTATGTTGAAAAAACGACTCTTAGTAAAGAGACGCTCTCAGCGATTAAATGCCCGGTGATCATGTTACATGGCCGTGAAGATATTCCTTTTCCTGCAAGTAGCTCTGAGATACTTGCAAAAAATATCAGATATGCTGATTTACAGATTCTGAATAATTGCTCTCACTCAGTGGTGTTGGAAAGGAATGATGCTTTTATGGCTGCAGTGAAACAACTTTTTTAATTCACTGCATCTTGAAGCAGGAGGTTATAACGGCATCGGACGCCTTTATTTAAATCAATTAATAACAAGTATCTTTCAATTGGAAGATGATTGACTTGTTATGTCTGTAAGAAAGGCGAATTTTGCTTTTAACAGAATCGATAAAAGTTCTGGTTGGATATTAAGTCATTCTTTCATTACACAGGTTTTTTCTCCAGAAGTTAATAACCTGGCCTTTATAAGTATTGAACGAGGGAATTAAAATGAGCTGGCTTTCGAGATTCAATAAAAAAGCGTTACCGTTAAAGTCTTCCTGTTTACTGGCATCAATTATTTTTAGTTTTGCAGCACATGCAGAAGAAGATCGTCTGGTTGGAATAATTCCTGAAATGAAAGCGGAGAAGCCCTTTAAACTGGGTGTCACCGTAGTTCATCTTAACGATGATTTTTATAAAGGGATTATTTACGGTATTACTGACGAAGCCAAACGTACTGGTGTCGATGTCGTCCAGGTATCGGTTGCTGGAGCCTACGGCAATGTCCGTGAACAGTTTGCCCAACTCGAAGCGTTTAAGAGCATGGGTACTGATGTAGCCGTTCTGGCACCGGCGGCATTTAATGGGTTTGATCCTATTATCAAGTCATTGAAGTCCAGTGGCATGAAAGTGGCCGCTGTAGGCATTCCCGTGAACAGTAAGAACATTGATTTCGGGGTGCTACAGGATGATACCCACATCGGCAGTCTGATGGCGGATGCAGTTTGTAAATCGCCAGAGAAATCTAAAAATGTGGCTATGATTCCCGGCCCCGCAGGGGCTGAGTGGGTTCGATTGCGTTATGAAGGTTTCAAAGCAGAAGCTAAGAAGTGCGCTACTCCAGTTGAATTAGTTGAAACGGGTTTTGGCGGTAATATCGATCTTCAGGAAGGGTTAACCAAGGCTTCTGATCTACTGTTGCGCAACCCAAATATCAATTTTATTTATACACCGCAAATAACACTGGGCATGGGGGCCGCGCAGGCGGTGCGCCAGCAAAACCGTCAGGCGCCGGTAGTGAGCTCCGCGATGGTTAAGAGTGCGGCGCCTATGATCATAGACGGAAGATTACTGGCCGTAGTGTCTGAGCCGGGCATCATTATGGGACGCCTGATCGTGCAGTACGCTATACGGGCAATGGAAAATAAACCGATGCCTGACCTAGCAGCTCCTGGAACAGACGGTCTCAACTATCCCCACTTCAATGTTCCCAACAAAGTCATTGATAAATCCAATGTCTCGACACATCCCTTTGAGACATATGAAATTGTTCCTGAAGATTGGAAAATTCCGTCGATGCAATAGCACGTTTTGAGGAGTTCATCATGCAGAAGATTCAGGCGGATATTGCATCAGAGAGCAACGCGCCATCACCACTGTTGCGAGTTAGTGGATTAAGTAAGCGTTTCGGTGCAACGCAGGCGCTGAAAAATGTCTCGATTCAGTTTCAGGCGGGTGAAATACATTGTGTTTTAGGTGAAAACGGTGCGGGGAAATCAACGATCGGCAAAATCATCAGCGGGCTGTATTCAGCTGATGAAGGCGTTATCTGGTATGCCGATGAGCAAGTTTCATTTAGCAGTTCCCGCGAAGCCCGTCATGCGGGCGTAGTGATGGTTTATCAGGAATTATCTCTCGCGCCGAGCTTGTCAGTTCGGGCCAACCTGTGGTTGGGTTCTGAGAACGGGAAGACTCTGCTTTCCCTGACCCGCAGGCAGGTAGAAACGAAAAGAGTGCGTGAAGTACTTTCCCAGCTGGGCCTGGATGAGCTGGATATTGAACGTCCGGTTAGTGCATACCCGGTTGCTATTCAGCAGCTCATTGAGATCGGTAAGTCTCTCATGTCCCATCCACGCGTCATTATCTTTGACGAGCCCACAGCTATGCTTGGCGCGGTGGAAAAAGAAAACTTTTTTAACGTACTGAGAAGATTACGTACTGCTGGTATCGCCTCTGTGCTGGTTACACATCACATTGATGACGTTGTTGCAGTAAGCGATCGTGTCACCATTATGCGTAATGGCCAGGTCGTTGATGCATTTCCGATGAACAGTGATATCACCGGCGACTTAATTGTGACGCGTTTAACCGGCAAGAAGCCGGAAAACCTTTTTATTCATGGAAGAGGATGCAACACCTATGCACCTCTTATTGATATCGAAAATGTACCTAAAGCCAGTGGCGGTCGTGGGGTATTCACTATCGGGCGGGGAGAGATTGTCGGCATCTACGGGGTAGTCGGCTGTGGTGGAGACGTTTTGCTGCAGCAGCTGGTTGGTTTCATACCCGGTAAGGCGCATGACGGCATTTCCTTCCGGATGGAAGGTCAGCGCTGGAAGCCGAGCGGTGTCTCTGAAGCCTTACGTCACGGGGTCGCGTGGCTTCCTGCAGGCAGAGCGAGCAATTGCGTTTATGCGTCGTTGACCATCAGTGAAAATCTCATGATAACGCAGCTCAAACAATATACCCGCTGCGGCATGTTAAATACGCGTCAGACTGAGATGAAATCGGATGAGCTATTGAAGCAATCCGGCGTCAAGTATGGCAGTAAGCAGGATCTGCTAACCAGCCTCAGCGGGGGTAATCAGCAGAAGGTTCTGCTCACCAGAGCCATGGCATGTGCCCAAAAAATTCTGGTGCTGGAAGAGCCCACGGCAGGAGTAGATATTGATGCGAAGCATGAAATTCATCAACGAATTCGTGCGCTTGCGTCATCAGGTGTTTCTGTGTTGATGCTTTCAAGTGACCTGGCCGAAACCATGATGTTAAGCGATACAGTGTGGACCATGTTTCACGGCAGCATTGTAAAAACTTACTCTGCCCCGGATGAAAATGACAAAGCTTCCATAATTGCAGATGTCGTGGGCCAGAAAGAAACCGAGGTTACAACCCGCTTTCATTCAGAGAATGAACAGGAGTTTGTGTCATGACTACAAGCAAAGAAATGGGCTTTATATCTACAGAAAAGATGATGAAAAATAGATATTTTTCACTTTCTGACTGGATGCTTCCTCTCCTGGTGGTGTTGACTGCGGCAGTCGCTGGCTTCATCCAGCCGCGCTTCTTTACCGTGAGTAATGCGGTCAATCTTGCATGCCAGCTGGCGCCTTTATTGATTATTTCGCTTGGTCAGGCTGTGGCAGTAATAAGAGGTGGTCTCGATCTCTCTTTATCGTCAGCGATGTCTCTTGCCGGTGTCGCGGGTATCATGATCATGAATCAGTACGGAATAGCAGCAGGTTTACTGGCCATGTTGATTACCGGAACGATGACCGGAGCGGTATCGGGTTTTATTATCGCTTTCTTCAAAACGTCCCCTTTGGTGATAACACTTGGCATGCTCTCGGTGGCGCAAGCTATCGCGCTGATTTTATCGGGTGGTGTGCCGATTTATGATGTTCCTGCTGCCTATGTTCAGGCAGTTGGCTACGACACATTATTAGGCCTGCCAATGTTGGTATGGATAGCGGTCGCGCTAACGGTAATGGTCGCGGTGTTGCTGAAATTTACGCTGTTTGGCCGCTATGTATATGCAATCGGATCGAACGTGTCGGCGGCATCAAAATCAGGCATTAACGTGCGCTTCGTAACAGTCTTGGTTTACATGGTGAGCGGATTCTGTGCCGGTACTGGCGCAATTGTGCTTACTGCCTGGACAAGTTCAGCGCAGCCTATCGCAGCAGCTAACCTGACATTGCAATCACTTGCAGCAGTGGTATTAGGCGGCGTCGCGCTTGCTGGCGGGGCAGGCAATATCAGGCAGGTAATCACCGGTGTCGTGGTTCTCACGCTATTGTCGAATGTAATGAACATGATTGGTGTATCGGCCTATTACCAGACACTTGCGGTAGGAATAGTCATCATTCTGGCTGTAGTCCTTGACCGCTTACGTCGCCGGGGCACAGAAAATTAATTAGTGTTTTGATGGTAATTTTCATTAAATACCGGCTCTGAATCTTTGTAGCAAAGTGTGCAATTGAATCTTACAGGATATTACCCTGAGGGAGTTCTGTTGCCCATTTTTGAGTTGTTAATTAAACCCTAGAAATGAAGGATTATATTGTGACTGATAAAGTTGAATATCTTAACCCTGAAAACATCAGCCCCGCACAGGGATTATATTCCAGTCTGACGAAAGTCCGTGCAGGCGATCTCTATTTTATTTCCGGACAGCTGTCCGTTGGCTTGGACGGAAGCGTGGTTGGAAAAGGCGATTTTGACGCGCAATTTGATCAGGTCTTCAAAAACCTGAGTGATGTACTTAAAGCAGTAGGATGTGATTTTAATGATATCGCTAAATTTACAACGTATTTGGTTGCTTCTCAGCATATTGAAAAGTTTATGTTGAAACGAAAAGAACTCTTTCCTAAAGTCTTTGCAACCTCTGATTATGCACCAAATACTTTATTGGTAGTGGACCGCTTGGTAAAAGAAGATTTTCTGCTTGAAGTCGAAGCGATAGCGCGTGCTCGTGATTAAAATGTTTTTATTAAAAGGTGATGTATGAAACTGTTGACTTATATTCTGTCAGGTGAAAAAAAGATTGGCCTTATCAATAAAAGCGGAAAAATTGTAGACATATCAGGCATTGTCAAAACCAATGATATGAATGTGCTCATCGAGCGATATTCAGAGCTGAAGGTAGAACTTGAGCTTTGTAGTGAAAGAAATCATTCGGCAGACATTAACCTGAGCGATGTTACGTTGCTTGCGCCCATTCCCGAAACCCGCCGTAATATTTTCTGTGTCGGGAAAAATTATTATGCCCATGCAGAAGAGTTTGGTAACAGCGGTTACGACTCAAGCGCTGCAGCTGGAAATGTGCCATCGCATCCGATTATCTTTACCAAACCGTCTACCTCGATCAGCGGACCCGGTGACAGTATTGATAGTACTCTGGATCCTTACAACACTATTGATTACGAAGCGGAACTGGCAGTAGTCCTGGGTAAGAAAGGGCGTGTGAAAGAGTCAGATGATCCAATGTCATATGTCTTTGGCTATACGCTGGTGAATGATTTAACTTCACGTCACTTGCAAAAACAGCACAGCCAATGGATTCTTGGCAAAGGTATTGATGGCTTCTGTCCAATGGGCCCTGTGATTATAACAGCGGATGAATTCGGGCATCCTTCTGAGCAAAAGATTGTTTGCACAGTTAACGGTGAAAAACGCCAGGAAGCTTCTATTTCCGACTTAATTTTCAACATTCCTGAGTTGATTAAAACAATTGGGCAAAACATTACTTTATTACCTGGTGATGTCATTGCCACTGGAACACCTGCCGGTGTTGGCTTGGGTTTCAATCCGCCTAAATATTTATCGAAGGGTGATGAAGTCACTGTGTCGATGAGGGAAATTGGTGAGCTGACTAATACGATAGTCTAGTTGGTAATAATTTCTGATTAGATTAAGTCTCTTAGGGTTGTTTTTCTTAATTTAATAATGAGCCTTTTCCGCTTAATGTGGAAAAGGGCTCTTTCCGACGTTCATTTCCGATAGCGGAAAACACTAAATTATTGAGGTAACAAAATGGCTAAGATTGTTAGTGCTATCAGCATGTCCCATGTACCAGGTGCTCTAGGCTGGGCAGATGCTCCATCTGTTGAACAACGCCAAAGACTCGCAGATATTCATGGCCGTTTAAAAAAATGCATCGATGATACTAAACCTAATCTCATCATCGCCTTTCTTGATGACCATTTCGAAAACAACTTCCGTAATTTAATGCCAACGTTGGCTGTGCCAATTAGTGATGCCAACATTGGTCCAGCCGAATATATGATGGAAGCTTTAAAGTTTGATAAGCAGCATAGTATTGCCAGTAACGCAGAAATAGCAACGACACTGCTCGAAAAGCTTATCCATGGCGGTTTTGAAGCAACACGGATGGGTGCCATTGAGTATGGTAACAATCTCATGATGCCACTTCATTTTATTAATCCTGAGTTCAATATTCCCGTCGTACCAGTCTATATCAATGTGTTCTCACCTCCGCTGATGCCTTATTCACGTGCTTATGACCTGGGCCTTAAAGTCCGTGAGATAGTTGACTCGCTGCCAGATGACTACCATGTTCATTTCCTGGCAACAGGTGGATTGTCGCACTGGCCGCCAGTTTGGACTGAAGGCGCACCGGAAGATGACGAACTGCTGCAACGCATGAAAGTCTATCAAACCATCGGTAAAGAAGCCCTGGTCAACGATCCTTCTCTTTATACTGATTTTGCGCAGTATGAAATCGATATGATGAGCAAAATGGAATGGCCACTCGGCAAAAGTCACCCACTTGTCAATGAAGAGTGGGACCGGGAAATGCTTGAGCGTTTTGAAGCTGGTGATGTTGAATACATGCGTGCTTTGACCTACGCAGAGGTGGAAGAACGCGGTGGTCATGGAGGACACGAAGCACTCAATTGGGTTGCACTAATGGGAGCAATGAAAGGCGCGCGACCAGATTATGTGGCGTATGAATCCGTGCCTGAATGGATCACCGGAATGAGCTACCTATCTTATCCGGGACAGAGTTAATTGAATGGGTGCAGCGCGTTATTTCTACTATGACGCTCTGCACCATACGTCTGAAATCATTAATCACTAATGAGGAAGATGAAGTACCAAATTAAGCTGTACGATGAATGCACGTGCGACGTCCTTCACTTCAATTACCTATTTGTCGGGTACAAGTGTGCCCCAAAAAACAACACCTCTTGCATGAACCTTCAGTCATTTCTCAGCTTCAGGCTGCTGATTTGTCGCGTTATCGATATAGTTTGTCGATAACGCGACATCAGGAATCGCTTCCAATCAATAGATTATGGGAATGATTATCATTTGTTTTTAAGCAAAAAGTGTGCTCCAGAGCGCACCTGAAATTTAATTGAGAATGAATAAATATTTATATTGCAGCCATGCAAAAACTAAATATTAATTAAATTATATGTAGGTGATGCTTTAGTTAAATATCACATTTAAGAATGTGCAAAATATTTATGCTTGCTATAAATCAAAAGGAATTTAGCGTTGAGAAGAATAATAGCTATAAATTGTAATTTAATCAAAGCCTCGTGTGTATTAAGCCTGATTTCATTTGGCTCCTATACTTATGCGGAAAATAGTAACGATACTTTAACTGTTACTGGAGAATCTTCGGGAAACTACACGGTTGACAAGTCTACGGCCGCAACAAAACTGGATTTATCCATTAAAGAAACGCCACAATCAGTTTCAATTATAACACCTGCACGTATACAAGATCAGAACATGCAATCAATTGGTGATGCCCTTAAAAATACGACAGGAATATCTGAAAGCAGTTATGATTCTGAACGTTATACTTACTGGTCGCGTGGATATCGTATTGATAATCTTTCCTATGATGGATTGCCTACTACAACAGGCTCAATAAGTTCATATCTCGATACAAATATGGACCTATCCATTTATGATCGTGTGGAAGTTGTCAGAGGAGCAAATGGCTTGCTTACAGGCACGGGAAACCCTTCCGCAACTGTGAATATGGTAAGAAAACATGCTGTAAGCAGAGAGTTTACTGGCTCAGTAAGTGCAGGTGTCGGATCATGGAATCAATATCGCACTACCTTAGATGTCAGCACTCCATTATCTGAAGATGGCGATATTCGGGGGCGTTTCATCACAACCCTCCAGGATGCAGACTCACAATTAGATAGATACAGTAAAAAAAATCAGCTTTTTTACGGTGTGATCGATGCCAATTTGGGTACGAATACTGTACTGAGTATCGGATATGATTATCAGAAATCTAAGCCAAGTGCCTCGACATGGGGAGGATGGTCCTACCTTGATTCTGCCGGGAATCGTATAAGTTGGCCTCGATCATTTAACACCGCCCCTAACTGGACGCATTGGACAGCTACCAATAATCGCGTTTTTATTACTCTTGATCACTTTTTAGATAATGGATGGGAATTCAAGGTAAACAGCTCTTACTCAGAAACTAAAGCGGATGAGAAACTCGCGTCGTTTAGTGATTCGCCCGATGCTTCAACAGGAAACGTAACTTATACTTCAGCCAAATATCTCTCTTCTCGTAGAGTTTATTCTGCTGATGCATATGCTAAGGGCCCGTTTGAGCTTTTTGGCAGAGAGCACGAATTAGTTATTGGGACTAGCGCTAGTCGTCAAAGAAATCACTCATACGGAACCGATAGAAAAAAATTCACTGTTGAAAATATCTATTCATTTAATGGTGATGTCGCTGAGCCTGATTGGGGACCCTACAACGATGAGGGTACTGAGAGTATTTATCAGCGCAGCCTGTATGCAACAAGCAGATTAAACCTTACGGATCAGGCCAAGCTTATTTTAGGTGGACGTTTCACTGACTGGAGAACAACGGGCTCTGATAGTACTACGCAAAGTAAGGTAACACCTTACGCGGGCATTGTTTATGATATCAACGATTATTATTCGCTATATACCAGCTATTCTGGAATTTTTAGCCCTCAGACATATCGTAATCAAGATGGCTCATATTTGAAGCCGTTGGATGGCAAAAACTATGAAGCAGGAGTTAAAGCGTCAACGCTGGACGATAAATTCACTTCATCATTCACCATATTCCGCACTGAACAATCTAACATTGCCGTTGCTGATGGTTCGAATTATGTGAATAACTCTTCTGATCAGGCTTATGTTGCATCTAATAAAGCCATTAGCAAAGGATTCGAAATTGAGACTAACGGTACCCTGATGCCAGGATGGGATGTTAGTTTAGGTTTTACACGTTACGTCATGGACACCGCCGACAACAGCAGCATCAATACGCAGTTACCTCGCACAACGGTTAAAGCTTTTACCTCGTTTAAACCGGTTATCTTTAACAACCGACTTAGCGTAGGTGGTGGTCTGAGATGGCAGAACAGAACTTATACTGACATCAGCTACAACGATGAAGATGTCCGCATTAACCAGGGGTCATACTCATTAGTAGATTTATACGCTCGTTACGACATTAGCGATGCACTAACTGCGCAAGTTAATATTGCCAATTTGTTTGATAAACAATATTACAGCGTCCTGGGTTTTTATGATCAGGGAGCGTATGGTACAGGAAGGTCGATCTTTGCATCTCTGACTTATAAGTTTTAAATATATAATAAATATCACCCACAAGCATTTTTGCGGGTGATATTGAATTTTTTTGTGTTAATTAAAGACAGAAGGTAAATTTGTTAATGGTATTATACCTTCATCGGCAGCATCAGTCAGCATAGTTACTTTTCGTCGAGCCAACGAAAATACATGAATGCAGTCACCCAATGGCTTATAGTATTTAGTGTAAGGTTTATTGGCTCATTCTCATTAGACGCTCTTCTCATCTATTTTGGTTAGCAGACGATGCTCATAGGCTCATTCATCCGAGTGTCATTTTTGCTATTAACGCTCGTAAAATCGCGTGATGGTATGAGGGTGTTTTATAACAGACGAGGATAAAATCGTTCATTGAAAGTATTTACCTGGCGACTTTCCTGTGAATTTCTTAAACATAGTGATAAATGCATTAACCGAATCATAACCTAATTGGCCAGCTACATTTTGGACCGACTCTCCTGAGGCAAGTTGTCTCAATGCAATTACCAGATGAAGTTGCTGGCGCCATTTACCAAATGTCAGGCCTGTTTCCTTTACTATTAACCTTGCAAGTGTTCTGTGGCTCATTGCAAGCGTGCTACTCCAAGCAGAAAGCGTGCGACGGTCATCGGGATTATCCGCGAGGGTTTTTAACATTTTATACAGCCTTGGATCATCAGAAATGGGCAGGCAAAAATTCTCCTGAGGCATTGTAGCGAGTTCTTCCAGAAGAATTGAAGCTTTGCGATAAGTTAAGCTATTTTCTGAATATTCTGAGAATTGATCTGTAATATCTAAAATAAGTTCACGCACAAGTGGGGAAATTGCAATTGTGCAGCATTTATCGGGCAAAGTTGATGATTCTGGCCTGATGTATAACATGCATAATTTAGCTTCAGAAGTCGTGCTTATACTGTGAGGAGTATTGGAGGGGATCCAAACGCCACATTGTGGCGGAACGACCCATAACTCGTGAGCAACTTCACATGACACCGCTCCTTTTAAGGATATGACAAGCTGCCCCTGAGGATGTTTATGTAAAGGAAATCCCTCTTTATCAGAAGCTTGGATTTTCATGCCAGCTACAGGACCGAAAGTCTCCGCTTCATCGAAATTCCATTCCAGCGGCATAATTGGAGGGATCATGAACAATATTGTCCTTTTTTAGGTATAAGTAGTCATAATATCTATATCCTACGAATATCCAAAAAGCTATCTTTAGTTTTCAAACTTGGAAATGAGACCAATCATGAAAACCAAATTAGATGTCCCGTCAGGCATGGTACATCCTGTATTGCTTACGGCTGTAATCCTTGTAATTGCTACAACATTACGTGCACCTATATTAGGTGTAGGACCTTTGATTCAAACATTACAGTCGGAATTTAATCTCACTACAACAATGGCTGGCTTTTTAACAACGTTACCATTAGTAGCATTAGGGCTGATTGCTCCGTTTGCTGGAAACCTTGCCAGAGTATTTGGATTTGAAAAAACTATATTTTTTGCACTCTTAATCATGGTGTCAGGGATTATTCTTCGCTCTATGGGGCAGGAGTGGCAGCTTTATAGCGGTACGTTACTTATAGGCGTTAGCATTGCCGTTGGTAACGTTCTGCTCCCTGGGATGGTAAAGCGCGATTTTTCAGATAAAGTTGCCAGTATAACGGGTAAGTATGGGGTGGCGATCGGGGTTTCTGCTGCTGTGACTTCAGCAACTGCAATACCTTTAATGAACAGATTCGGGTGGCAAGTAGCTCTGGCGTGCACATTAATTTTTCCTGTTCTGGGCTTAGCACTGCTGTATAGCAGACTGAATAAATCTGGTAAGCAGGCTGGCGCCGTGGCTACGCCGATGAAGAAAGGAAAAAGCGTTTGGAGTTCATGGCTGGCCTGGCAGGTCACTATATTTATGTCCCTCAACTCAATAATATTTTACGCAATTGTGACCTGGCTCCCCTCCGTTTTAACCGATGCGGGAAATTCTAAAGAAACTGCAGGATCAATCCATGGTTTCATGCAGTGCGCTTCGATAGTGCCGGGTCTGATACTGGGATCAATAGTTGCCATAAGAAAAGATCAGAAATTTATTACAGCTGTATTATGCCTCTTCCAGTGCGTAGCGCTGCTTGGATTCGCTTTAATTCCTGATCTTTCTTATGCATGGGCATTTATGTTTGGTATGGGGAGTGGGGGAGCTCTTATACTGTCCCTGATGTTTATCGGACTGAGAAGTACCAACCCTCAGCAGGCTGCTTCACTGTCTGGCATGGCCCAATGTGTCAACTTTTTAATTGGTGCTTTCGGCCCTGCTGTTGCGGGCAGAATACATACATTAACCGGGAACTGGTCAGAAGTCCTGTATATTGGGGTGCTTCTTTCTGTAATTATGATTATTTTTGGTGTCTGTGCAGGAAGAAATTTAAAAATACAATCCTGATTAATTAATCATCTTACTGGGGAAGCTTCTTGCCTCCTTTAATGTGGGTAAAATGAACAAGAGACAAGTATGCCCAAAGTCATGCTTCTGGACTTTGGGCTTTAGATACCTTTTACATCAACATAACTTGCTTCCAGGCAGCAGATAAAACTGCCTCAGAAGCTGGATTTATTCTGCCGTTTTGCCCGCAACTCGTTAACAATAGCTAAAAATGCTAGCCCGATGGGAATTAAGGATCCCCACAGCACGGCGTTCCAGCCGTAAAGACTGAGCAGAGCACCTGAAGAAAATGATCCAACGATCATCACCCCAAACACCACAAAATCGTTCAGGGACTGGACCTGGGTTTTCTCATCGGGACTGTGATATTCAATGATCTTCGCCGATGCGCCGGTGAAGCCAAAATTCCAGCCCAGACCCAGCAGAATCAGCGAAAGCCAGTAGTGGAAAATATCGGTTCCACCGAGACCGGCCAGGACTGAGCTTGCAGTAATAAGCAGACCCGCAGCGGCGACACGCATGGCGCCAAAGCGGTTGATTAATTTGCCGGTGAAAAAACCCGGACCGTACATGGCAATAACATGCCACTGGATGCCGAGATTGGACGCCTGCTGAGAAATGCCGTGCATATGCATCGAGAGTGGTGCTGCCGTCATCAGGAAGTTCATCACCATATAGGTTACCGCACCGCTGAACACTGTTCTGGCAAATCCAGGCTGACGAACAATTTCGCGTAAAGGCCGTCCACCCGTTTTTATCGCACCGACCGGTTCCGCAGTTTTGACGCCTTTGAGTATGAATGCCGAAATGACGGCTACGATAGCCTGAGCGAGAAATGTGACGGCGAAGGTATGAGGCGACCAGAGGTGCATCGTTCCTGAAACCAGCATAGGACCAACCACACCAGCAATTACTCCGCCCCCCATAACCAGCGACAGAGCCCGGGCGCGGCGTTCGGGCGTGACGCCATCCGTAGCGGCAAAACGAAAGCTGAGCGCAACGGCTGCATATGCACCACCCAAAAATGCAGCAATGCAAAATAACAGGAATGAGCCAACGACGACGGCGAGGGCAGCAGCCAGGCCGGTAATAACGCCCGCTCCGGTGCCGACCATGAATGCGGCCTTACGATCCTTCTTTCGCGCCAGTGCGCCTAATGGCAGGATGCAGGCCGCCATTCCTATAACAAACATGGTGATGGGCAACGTTGCCAGCGCGCCGCTGGGAGCAATAGTGTTGCCGACAATGGCGCCCGTGGCGTAGAAGACCACCGAGTTAGCGCCAGCGAGAGCCTGAGCGGCCGATAGACGAATAATATTATTTTTCTGCTCTGCTACAGGCAGGAAATGTTCTGCGGACATGTGATTAATTATCCTGATTCATGGTGAGTACTATCCGGTAGCGGACCTGACCCATCCTGAGTCTGTTGAGAGCCTCGTTTGCACGCTCAAAGGTCAGCGGTTCTGTAACGGGTAAAGCCTGAAAGAGGTGGCTGAACTGCAGTGCGCGCTCAGTCTGCACTGGTGTGCTGACGAAGGATCCTGTCAGGGTACGTTCAGCGCCGATCATCATACCAGGCGTGATCTGCAGCGGCGTTTGTCCGGTACCCAGCAGTATCGCTTTTCCCCTTGGGGCCAGGGCGGACAGGAGGGTTGAAACCGTATCTGAAGCCGGTGCCGTTGCCACAATAAAATCCACACCCCCGTTGTTTTTCAGGCGCTCTGGTGCGTTTTCCTCGAGTGCATCAATGTAGTGATGCGCACCCAGCTCAAAGGCCGCTCGCTCTTTTTCACTCCCCCGCGCAATCACAGTCACCTCCAAACCCATTTTACAGGCGTACTGAACGGCCATGTGGCCAAGCCCCCCCATTCCGAGAACCACCACCCGGTCGCCTGCCCTGGCGCCAGAATTACGCAGCGCGTTGAAAGTAGCGGTACCGGCGCAAAGGATGGGTGCGGCATGCACGGAAGAGAGCGCTGAGGGTATGGCTATCAGCGCGGTATGGCGCATGACAACGTACTCTGCGTAGCCGCCATCGCAGCTGAGACCCGGCGTCAGTTGGTTTTCACAGAGATGAAACAGTCCGCTGCGGCAGGGCCTGCAGTGCTGACAGTACCCGCCCAGTCGCCCGATTCCTACCCGCTGACCGGTTTGCCAGATATCGGGCACGCTGTCCCCCTTCCGGGCAATAAATCCGACGATTTCATGACCCGGTATACGGCCCGGCTGGCCCTCCTGCGGCGCTTTTTCCGCGTCCCGGAGATCGGCACCGCATACTCCGCACGCTTCAATCCTGATGAGCACCTCATCCGGACCGGGAGCTGGTATCGGCCGCTCTGTCATTTCCAGCACTCCGGGAGCAACGATCTGCATAGCGCGATATTTTTTGTTCATTAATTGCACCGTTAATAATGGGGATTATCAGATGGCGAGGACGACAAGAAAACGAGACTCGCCTGTTACAGGCGACAACGGTTGCAACGGGTTCCACTGTCTCTTTATCACCAGACAGATGTGCAGAACGCTCCAGCCGCGTCAGCACTGTACTAAGTCACCTTCGATCAGCATATTCTGGGCCAGTAACCACCGGTTCAGGGAAGCGTTAATCACTCGCTGATGAATCCCTTCAAGCTGATGTACCGTGCCGTCACCGCTTACGTGGATGACATACTTAAGCCTGCCGGAAGCATCCTCCGCAGCTCTGCCGCCGAATGCCGGTATACTCTTCGGAAGGTGCCCGTCAGTGTGTATTGCAAGATGGGTAAGGACGAAACCCTCAGCTCTGGCTTCCTGAATAAAAGAAGCCATCATGCAGGCATTAAACGCAGCAAGGATTAGCTCCTGAGGGTCAGGAGCCAGCCCTTCGCCACCCAGCGAAACCGGTTCATCGGAATCGATAACGTGACTTTGCAGTGCAGGCGGATCGTTGTCTGAGGAAAGGCACTGGCAGAGCGTCCGGCTGGCCATGCCACCCTGCCAGGTGGAGACAAGGTCATAATGCGCAGTCTGGATTTGCATAATTACTCCAGTGCCGCACGCGGGTAAGCGCGTGCGGCATGGTCATCAGGCGTTACGGCCAGCCATCACGCCGCCATCGATATCCCAGATAGCACCGGTGACCCAGCCAGTTTTGTCAGAAAGCAGGAAGGCAACGGTTTCAGCGATATCGACCTGCGTACCCACGCGACCGATCGGGTGGAAGCTGTCAAAGCTATTCATCACATTCTTCACATCGTCTTTTGGAATGAAGCCTTCGTAAATTGGTGTGTGTACGACGGCCGGAGAAACCGCATTAACACGAATGCCGTTTCCGCCGAGCTCAATGGCCAGGTTTTTAGTCAACGCGTGCAGACCGGCTTTAGCCATCGAATATGCAGCAGAAGGAGTAGCACCAATAGCCTGCTGGGCCCACATTGAACCGATATTGACGATTGAACCTTTGATACCGCCCTCGACCATATTGCGTACCACGTCGCGGGTAATGAAGAAGGTCGCGCGGTTAATGTCCATATACATGTCGTAGTCGGACATCTCATTGTCGACGAAAGGTTTAGGGAAGAACACACCGGCTGCATTCACCAGCAGGCTGATATCTTTATGTTCAGCATTGATAGTATTAACAACGTGCTGCATACCTTCTTCTTTCATCAGGTCGGCAACGATGATGGAGACCTGACCATCCGCAGCCAGCGCCTGGCGGGCCTGCTCGGCTTTGTCCTGACGATTGCCAACCAGCACAACGCTTCCACCGTTTTTCAGAACCAGCTTCGCCGTTTCGAAGCCCATACCGCTTGTACCGCCGACCACTAACAGTTTTTTACCAGCAAAAGATGCGTTCATCGCTAACCTCTTTGAATTCATATGGTTGTCATTAATGAAAAGGCGTGCTCCTCATCGTGTGAAATCAGAATGCCACCCGGGCGTATGATTGACGACTGAGAAGAAATTGCGACTCAGGAAAGAAAATCTTTCTCGCTGGCGTATACTGAGGAAAATTATGAATCAGGATGCCCATAATGCGATCGCTAAACCGACTTAAATGGCTGCACGCTTTTGAAGCCACCGCCAGGCACGGCAGCTTTACCGGCGCGGCACAGGAGCTGGGCGTTACGCCCGCTGCAGTTGGCCAGCTGGTACGCTCGCTGGAAGACTGGGTAGGGCACCCGCTTCTTCACCGCACCCGCTCAGGAAAAGAGCGGCTGACGCTGGTTGACGAAGCGCAGGAGGCGCTACAGGACATCACGCAGGGACTCGACAAACTTGAAACCGGACTAAACAAGCTTCGCGGTCGCCGGTCGCGCTCGGTGGTGGTGGTGACGGCATCTCAGGTACTGGTGATGAACTGGCTGATGGATCGCCTGAACCGATTTTCAGAAGCTAACGAAAGTATCGATCTGCGGCTTAACGTCACCGAAAAACTGATGGACGTATCACACGGGGAAGCGGATATCGGTATTCGCTGCGGTCAGGGCGACTGGCCAGGCGTGAATAAAACCTGGCTGATGGATGAAGAAGCCGTGCTGGTCTGCAGCCCGCGTCTGTTGCCACCCGGGAAAATGGCCTGCAGTGAATGGCTCGCCACGCAAAAACTTATACACGATGACACGCCGCATCCGGGGGCGGATTTTCCGTCATGGGATGATGTACTGATGGCGGTCGGTGCACACGAAGCGCTGGAAAGCGGGCTGCATATTAATTCCACCTCCGCAGTCATCCTGTCGGCCTTGAGCGGCAGGGGTGTAGCTATTGTCCGGTATGCTCTGGTGAAGAACCTTATCGAAACAGGGCAGCTGGTTCAGCTGCATCCCGACCACCGGTGGCCGCTCAGATGGTCCTATTATCTGGTCACCCCGCAGCAAAAAGTCATGCGTGATGAAGTAAAAGTTTTTCATGACTGGCTTCTTCAGGATGTCGTCTTAGATCGTTCATAAACTGTCCCCCTCAGGCATTACGCCGCCTCGGCAGTCATCCCGGGCGCGTAATGGTTATTTCTCGACAAGCTACGACATAGAATTTCTTCTCTGCTCCGCAAGATTATCTGATTTGTTGATGCTGTCAGGCTTACTGATAATCGCCTTCAACGACAGTGACTACAGGCCGGTTGTTAAAACGGATGTATTTACGACGTCATGTAATTAATGATTCCTGAGACAATAAACCGGAGTTTTGAATGTTCTTAAACTGGAACGAATATCGCAGTGGTCTGCTCGCCACCATTGGTAAATTTGCCAAACTGCAGCCTGAGTTTATGAAAGGCTTTCAGCAGATGGATAAGGGTGCATCTGAAAACAAGCACCTTGACTCTAAAACTCATGAGCTTATTGCGCTGGCCGTAGCCGTGACCACCCGCTGTGACGGCTGCCTGGCCGTACACGTGGACGCTGCGGTTAAGCACGGTGCGACGCGTGAAGAGATCGCCGAAGCGCTGGCTGTTGCCATTAACCTGAACACCGGCGCAGCGCTGACGTATACCGCGCGTGCTCTGGATGTGTACGATAACCTGCCAAACAAATAGGCCTGCAGACGGCTCTTTATGGGGCCGTCTAATCACTAACTATGATGTTACTGAATTCTGATTTTTCGCAGCGTGCGATAATTACTCCGGATGATTATCAGTGGGTACCTTCACCCCAGCCCGGCGTTGAACGCATAATGCTTGACCGGATTGGTCATGAGAAGGCGCGCGCAACAAGCCTCGTCAGGTATGCGCCCGGATCCGAATTTCCTGCACACAGCCATCCCGGCGGAGAGGAGATTCTGGTGCTCGAGGGGACTTTTACCGAAAACGGCGTCGATCACCCCGCCGGCTGGTACCTGCGCAGTCCGGACGGTTCGTCTCACCAACCCTCAAGCCGCGACGGCACAACCATTTTCGTCAAGCTGCGTCAGATGTCTGCCGATGAACGCCAGCCGGTCCGGATAAATACGCAGGAGGCTGCTAACTGGCACGGTCAGCCGCAAAGACAAATCTGCTCCTTATTCTCCGGTCCTTCTGAAACCGTTCTGCTCCAGAAGCTTGCTCCGGGCGAGCGAGTCTTCTGGGCGCCGCTTGTTGGTGGTGCAGAACTCCTTCTTCTGAAAGGGCAACTTGGCGCGCCGGAAGGGTGCTATGAGGCAGGAAGCTGGCTGCGGTTTCCACCGGGCGATATGCCTGCTCTGATGGCCACCGCCTCTGGTGCACTTTTTTATCTGAAAACGGGACATCTCAGCCCGATAACCTTTACCGGAGCGACATTTTGAAGCAGAGCGTTGTTATTATTGGTGCGGGTATAAGCGGCCTTTATGCCGCCACGCTTCTTGAAAAAGCGGGCGTGGATTATGTAATACTTGAAGCCCGTGACAGAACGGGCGGCCGCGTGCTGTCAGGCCTGGAACTGGCGGGCACCTCCGCAGGTTTTCCTGTAGATATGGGGGCAGCGTGGTTCTGGCCTGATATTCAGCCGGACTTCGCGCACCTGATTGATCGGCTCAACCTTTCGACAATAGCGCATGGCCGTCCGGGTGACATGCTCTACGAACGCCAGTTGAATATTCCCCCCGAACGCTACCCGGCATGGGAGAGCTCCCCGGCGTCTTTCAGGCTGAAGGGAGGAATGCAGGCGCTGACGGCGGCACTCAAAAATCAGATCCCGGTTGAGAAGATTAAAACCGGCCATCAGGTGGTGGCTGTTTCCCGGTCCGGTAAGGAAGTGCAGGTCCATACCCGGTCAGAAGGCAGTAATAAAGCCGTGTTTTACGGTGAGCATGTTTTCCTCGCTTTGCCTCCTGCCCTGGCAGCTGAAATAGATTTCAAACCGGCGATGCCGGAACGACTGCTTTCAAACTGGCGGAAAACCCCGACATGGATGGCTCCCCATGCGAAATATGTCGCTGTATATAAAACAGACTTTTTGCATGCACGACAGCTTTCAGGGAATGCAGGGAGCCGCGTGGGGCCAATGGTTGAGATCCACGACGTATCCGAGCCAGATTCGGGTAAAATAGTGCTTTTTGGTTTTATTGGCGTACCGGCAAAATCGAGGCGGACCGTCACTGAAGCTGTGCTCAAAGGACTCTGCCGGGAGCAACTTGTGCGTTTATTTGGCCAGGATGCGGCAGAGCCTGAGGCTGAGTATATAAAAGACTGGTCGGCCGATCCGTTTACTGCAACGGAATTTGATCTCCTGCAGGAAGCCGGGCACGCAGTGCCTGAGCAACTGCCCGCCAGGGGAGAATGGACTGGCGAGATAACGGGTATTGCCAGTGAATGGTCGCCGCAGTTCTCAGGCTATCTGGCAGGCGCAATTGACTCTGCATCAAAGGGCGTTCAGCGCTGGCTACAACAGAATTAAGCCCGTCAAATGGTTTGTAGCCTTTCGAGCCGGAGTGGTAGGTTAAAAAGCGTCATTTTGGTACAGCGGGTATACGTACATCACTATAAAGTGATGATATGTGTATTGTTCACGTTGGGAGGATTAATAACTTATGAACGTCTACCACTTAATTTTCATATACAGATTAGTAAATTGAAGTGTACTTCAAAATGGTAAATCCGCTCTGATAATGTAATAAAATGGGAGTTGGCGTTGATTTAATTGGGTTTTCGTCGAGAGCGGAATGAAATTACGAAGTAGCCAACAATACCATCCCAGGCAATGCAGTAGTATTCACGAACGATTTTTTGAGTTCAAAATGGACGACTCAGGCTATTAGTTTAATTTTTTAATCCAAAGATAAATAGGCGCATTGCTTATTGTATAATGCGCCTAAAGTTTTTATCTGATTGAATGCTTGTCTAAATATAAACCCAATTCAGACTCCAGCGTTCTACATGTCACGTCCAAATTAATATCGATATATCCCATCGTCGTGGTAATACTCCTATGCCCTAACAATCCTTTAACCATCTGTAAATTTCGATCAGGTGATTTCATAAGCTCAGTCGCTAATGTATGCCTGAAACGATGGGGAGAAACAGCAAAGCCGCACTCTTTAGATAATCGTCGAAAAAATGATTTTACCGGCTGTAGTGTGGCAACCGGCGGTAGATTTTCTCTATCTTTCTCAGTACCTAAGAACCTATTAACATCAAAAATAGCGCTAATTGATTCGGCACCATTTTCAATTGCCCGCTTAATCAGTAGTTGCAGCTGAGGTTTTAATGGACCAACAATTGGAACACGCCACTCTCTGTGCGTTTTACTGCCGTCGAGGCGCAGCTCGATCCAGTTCTCTTCAAGATTAATATCCATCAACCTCACATGCATCAATTGATTTATGCGCATGCCGGTATAGCGCAAAGTGTCCAAAACTGTGGTCCAGAACCATGCCGGATGCAATGCACAGCGCTTCATCTCAGCTATTGAAAGATCAGTGTCTAAATCAACATGCTGCTGCATTAGAAGATAGACACGGGTCAGCTGCGTTTTAGATAATGTTTTTTTACGCTTGTTATCAGCCCGGACTAAAACCTCATTAAACGGGTTTTCAGTCTGAGGGATGAGGTTCGCTTTCATGGCATAATTAATGATGGCACGCATGTGAGCTACTTTGTTATTCCAGGTGACGGCAGATGAACCTTCCACATTAATAACATGCCGTCGCCATTCCTGAACATCGCGCCGAGTTATCTCACTGAGCGTTCTATCAAGCCCATAATATTTCCTAAAACCATTGACTACTTTTCGGTAACTCCACTCCGTATGGGGGCGAAGAAATTTTACGAAAAAATATTCATCCAACAACGAATCCCAGCTTGTATCGCTATCAACCTGACTCATAACCTTTCCTTCGATCAGCAATTAAAATACCACCCTTTGGGCAGCAGCTCTCCTCCATACACCTTCCAGAAAAGCGTCAGGGAACCACGAGGAACTGACTATCATCCGGCACATCAGAACTACGGATGATCATCGTGGATTTGACCAGATAGCCTTTCACACGTTTATAAGGGCCGTTACGGTCGGCACTGTTGTAGAGAGTGGCAAACGTAAAACGCTTGCCGTTGTTACGCCGATGTCGGTTAAGTCTTTCAAACCCTGCCTGAACGTTTTCACGTTCATCAGCAGACTGACCGGTTTGCTTCAGATATCGATAAAATATGCCCGGTACAAGCAGGAAAACAAAACCAGCGACCAGTTGCACGCGTGAATCTGCTTCATTGCACGCTATCGTTCCTTTTTCGAGACCCTCAACCAGCCAGGACCAAAACGCCTCGCCAATCTGTTTCTTAGAAATCTGTGAGGTGTTCTCAGGTGTGACGGGGATCGATTCTGGATCACGCCGCTGCGTTAGGTAAACTTTGTTGACGTATTTTTCATCACTTTCAGAAGATCCGTAGGCTTGGTTTTGTGCATTATCAGAATTATTCGCACTAACTTGACTACCATTCTGGATGTAAAACTTATCTATATCAGAACCATGATCGATATTTTCAGAGCTGTAGCGGCTATTTTCTATTTCAGCAGTAGCTAAATAGCCACTTTCAATAACATAACCCTGATTAATGTATTCGTCATGAGTAGTGTCGCTATACCATTCCACGGGGATTTCTGCGGGTTGATCGTTAACTTTTTCCGCATATGAATCTGACCCATTTTCCTGAACTATTTCTACGGAATGTAATTCACGTGGCACTGAATTCAGTTGCGCTTTATTCAGTAATAAATGGACCTGCTTTTCTGCGGAATTAATTCCGGCCAGTTCAAGAAACAGGCAATCTCTCACATTGGGCAGTTTTTCCATCCAATTTATCGCGCTTTTAGGCAACATTGAGGCAGCAAATGCCAGCCGGATAATGTTGTCTTTTGTTGGTAATTCGGGTTGCGGGTTCACTTTGAAGCGATATTGCATACCCGGCGCGTTCGATAGTGGATACCAGATTTGGCCATCTTCCAGTTCAGCTTCAATGCAAAGTAACTCGGGAACGTGCCGGTAAAGAGCCAGCCAAAATACGACGCAGTTCCAATGGCTGGACTGCGCGGCCTGATCTTCAGGTGCAGCACTGGCAGGAAACACCATGCCTTTCGATAACTGCAGCGTGGTAACGATTAGCTGCAGAGTGAGATCCAGTAATCCACCTTCGATATTCCAGTCCGCGATACGCACTGCAGGCAAATTTTGATAACGCTCGGCCAAAGTTTGAAGCGGTTGCAGGCAAAATTCGTCATAGGCGGATTTGGTCAGCAACGAGTTCTGCCAGATTTTTTTCAGCAGAGCCTGGCGCGATGGCGTGCCCAGCAGCAGCTGATGGTTTTGCGGTGTGAAGTAGCCTTGTCGTTTAACCGGCAACGATGGCTGAAAGGTGCTGCGTCTGAATCTATTTTGTAGTTTTGGGAACATGTTTCACCTCCAGATCGGAGGCACTATCGTTCCAGACTGCAAGTAATCACAGCTTAAAATCATTTTTGGAAAATGCGATTTAATTGCCGCTCAAAAAAAAGAAACCATCCTCAGAAGAGGATGGTTTGGTTTCAGGCTGCGTCTTCTTCAACTTGTTCGCCAAGCGGCTGAAGCAAATATTCCGATGCCTCACGAGCCTGACGACAAGCGCGGAACAGCGCTTTCTTGTCCGACTTCAATATCTTCAACCAGTGATCGATATAGCTGTCGTGCTGCACTTCGCCATACACACCAAGCTGCGCGCAGAGAAAAGCACTGCCCAATTCAGCAATCAGCTCCTCAAACGCATAGATGGGATCGCCAAACTTTCGCGTTGTCGAAGTAATGCCTTCCCGGTTCAGGCGCTTATGATGGCCGCTTGAATGCACCAGTTCATGCAGCAGAGTTGACCAGTAATCTGCGCTGGTAAAGAACTGCGACATTTTCGGCAAAACAATTCGGTCAGCTGCAGAGTTGTAATACGCGCGGTTCTGCTCAAGTGAAGTGATCTTAACGCCAGTTGCATTTAGGATTTCAATCATTTGCCCATGTGTATCGGCATCTAACTCGTCATCTTCCTGGTAGTCGAGTGCGACGGTTGGTACTGAAAAGGACTTGGGCAAATCATCACACTGCTGCACATTGAATAGCTGAATGCTACGCAACATGATGCGTTGTTCCATCACGGTTTCACCTTGTGCGTTTACACGCTTCTGGCCAGTTTTGTCTGTAGATTCGACTTCAAACGGCTTGAAGAAAACTGCGATGGTCGATTTCTCACCTTTGCGAACATGGCCGCCAAGTGCCTGAGCCTGCTTCCAAGTTAGCCAGCGGTTGGACTGAAAGCCTTGCTCCTCAGCCGACAGCCACAGCAGCATGATGTTCACGCCATTGTAGTGTCGCCGTGTCGCAGCGTTGGATGGTATAGGTGATTCTGCTGATCTCTTGCTGTCTCGCCAGGGTTTGCGCCAGGGCAAAACACCGCGTTCAATTGAAGCGACGATTCTGTCAGTCACCTGCTGGTATAGATCAACGTGATTGGTTTGGGATTTACGGGGTTTGCGTTTGGTAGGCATAAGATACTCCTCGAAAGGCGCATCTCTTCCCCTGATGGCGAAGAAATACGCCACAGGGTGGTTGGTGAAATGAAGACGAAATTATTCGTCTTGTTGTGCGATGGATTCAGGGATTGGCCACTTACCGCCTAAGTTGAGCGTTAGCCAAACCTGAACGTTGGCCCATTCATCCATCGTGCCATCTGAGTTTATGTCGTAGCATCCCGGACAGAAGCGGTGTGCTATCAGCAACGTTGCTTTGACCAAGAAATCGTATGGTCTGCATGGTTTCCAAAGGAACGTGGTTTTACAGAAACCGCAGCCCGATGAATGCTGGCCGAGGTGAAAAGTTTCATATGACGAGTCCAGGCGCTCTTCACCGTTGAACGTAATCGCCGGTTGGCCATCGAGTCCTTCAACGAGCAGTTCACTAGGTTTAAGTAACGGATATTTGCCGTCAGCAGTGCAAATGACCATTGGGTCTAAAAAACCGGGTACGTAGCGGTTTTGAGCAAGCAAAAAGACGTTGGCGACCATAGTGGTCAACAGCAGCCATTGATCGTTGGGTACAGACTTCACTTGGTGATATGAGTGAACATAGCCCATGAATAAATCCTCCAGATTGTTTGTATGGGGGATTTATCCGCTAACGGGATAAAATCCCCGTCAGGGTGGGTAATGCGAGCCTTGCGGCGATGTGATGAGAGAACCTTTACCATCGTGGATGGCACCCGCTCTAAAGGTGTGCGAGTATTGGGACCACCTTTTGGCGCTTCTTTCAGGTCCGTGAAGCTGTCGAAACTTTCTTGATATTAATTGACATGTATTACTAAAGCAAGGAAGACATACCCCATGAAAAAACATTTCCAAATATATGGTCCAAGATATTTATACATCATACTTATATTAATAGTGATACTGTATGCAATTTTTGTTTTATATAAAACAAGACCCATTGATGTTTATTCTATGGAAAGAGCTGGCATGTTTGGAGATAGCTTCGGGGTGATAACATGCCTATTTACTGCATTAGGATTTGTTGGGCTACTGATCAACCTAAGAGAGCAGTCCTCAAATAATAAGCGTCAAGTATTTGAAAATCATTTTTTTCAGATGTTAAATCATCTTAATGAAATAACTAAAGATATTAATGTTAGCGAGTACAATCCAATATTAATGCGCGATGAAGAAACTGTCGGGCGGGCAACATTTAAAACCATGAATGATGCATTGAAAGTAAAATATAAATTTAAAAAAAAGAGCTTTCTGAAGATTTATCTAATAGGGGTTATTTGAGCTCTCAGTATGAGCGATTCTGGGATGAATATGGAAGGCATCTTGGTCATTACTTTAGATGGTTGTATCACTTAATGGGGTTCGTAGATAAGTCAGAATACAACGACAAGGATTTCTATATTAAGCTCATTTGCGCTCAATTATCAAACCAAGAGTTGGTGCTACTTTTTTATAATTCTTCATTTGTGAGAGGAGATACATTTAAACCACTCTTGATTAAGTATCAAATTATGAGCAATACAGAAAAAGAAGATCTCGCTAATAGTAGCCACAGCTTACTGATACCCGAACTGAAATTTTGGAATAAACTATAAGTTATATATTTTAGCTATGTAATTACCTCTTCCGTCCCCATGTCCCAAATCCATCGAAACCATCGCCTCAGCTTCCTTCCTGCTGAGGCCGTTTTTCATATGCCACTCGGTAGCCTCTCGAGAATATGCATATCTCAAACTATGCGGTGCTTCTTTGCCCGTTAGTCCAGAATTTCTGACCACATTTCGGTATCGCTCGATCGCGCTCCTAAGCCCAGCTGTATCAACTAACTTGCCGCTATGTTCTGCCGAATACGCTACTGCTGCATTCAAGCTTCGCACCAGTTCATCGCGCTTGACGACCGTAGTATCTCTCGGTCTACCACCTTTCGTACCAAACACGACGCGCAACCGTTCATCCCCACGCGCCAGCGCCTGCTGCCACGTCTTTAGTGATTTAGCCGACTGCACCGCTTCTTCCGTTCGCAATCCGATATAACGCGCAATCTCCATCGCCAACGCGACACCTTCGTCTTTACTACGTACGAGGGCGAGCGCCTCGTGAAAGCGCTCGTCCGTAATCGCCGTCTTTGATCCGGCTCGACTGGCACCTGACAGATTGAGAGCATCGTTACTCAACTTTTCATGCTTCGGATCGGCAAGTTTAGTTCTGCCTGCAGTGGTCAGAATCGCGCGCAGCGCCGCCATTTCGTTCTGCAGCGTGCGTTTTGAGATATCATCCGCCAGACGGCTACGCACGTAATGCTCGATGTGATGGGTCTTGATATGGTTCACGTCCCTGATCTGGATATTGAGTTTCAACATCTGCTCGGCCAGCCGTGCTGCTATGCGCGAACGATCGGCAACGGTTTTAAAACTGCCGCCAGATTGTCTGGCCAACGTCACCAGCTGTTTGCTGAACTGCTTATTTCCTCGCGACATACATCCTCCAAATAAACATCTCTACCCCGACGGCACGGTTTCAGGTTGCGCTTCCTGCGTCTCAGCGGATATCTGTGCATCGGGGCGGCGAAATGTTGAGTTGTTGCGAGGTCTCCACAGCTCTCAGAGCTGATCGCGGCTAATGCCGGTTCCTGATTTCTCAGGACGCCTCCGTCCGTCAGGGTCGCTGACGTCGCCTTGATATCGCGTTGAATTTCTCCTCAAATAAGTTGCCAACGTTCACTGAATGCTGGGGTGGTTGATGGTTGTAATAACGAATTACGTGTTGGTCAGACGGTAAGCGTCGTCGCAGAAGTCCGTATTACGTGGTGTTGACGTATACGCGCTGCGCGCGTCACTTGGTTGTTGCTACGCGCCAACGCAAGTGACGCCGCGCAACTTCTGCCTGTATTTGCGAGGTTCGTTCGTCGCCAAATGTTCCAAATGGCGGAAACGATCACGCAAACTGGCCGTGCGCTGTAGCTCGTATCGATGGGATGAAGTTTATTGAACCGTAGTGATGTAGTGGAAACCTTGGACGTTGCTTTTGCCCGCTACTTGCAAAGGTTGAGTAGCTTTGCCGGTTATCCCGGATGCAGCCGCCAAATGGCGTTTCTCACAGGCTGCTGAAACTTTCGCTGATGACCGCCGCTGGGGTGCCCCTTTCAGGTCATGAGGGCTTTGTTGGTTGCGTAAACAACTATGGCAACGATTAAAATACTAGCAATATCGCCAGAAATGGTCAAACTTAAATCAAATTGCAAGCCTTGCAATGGGCAGCAGATTTGTACCGAAAGGGTGAATTTTCATATGGGGGAAGTGATGAACAACAACAGGAAGTCACAACATAATTTCATTCATGTGATATTTGGAAAGTCTTCGGCTGCTTTAAGTTCACTATCGATGACTGTCAGCCGCAGGCTGAATGTTCGGTTTAATTTGGCAAAAACAGTGCTTCTATTTTTACTAATACTTTTAGCTTTGAGCATTATCTCAGGTAGTGTTTTCGCTATGGCTATCTCAATAGCAATTGGAACCGCAATCTGCGGAGTAAACGTATTTCCTTCTTCTACAAATAAAGAGGGTGCAGAAAAACAAGAAAATGACCACAATTACGGTTCCAATGGCTCTAATGGATCTGATGGTTCAACTGGCTCATAATTTACTTTGAGATTTTAGAGCTAATTGTTTCACCAGCACTACCAGCTGCATTTTTAACACTTGATGCACCATCACTTGCCATCCGTGCTATTTCACCAATTCTTATTCCTGCCCATGAAAATGCAGCCATCCACAACGCAGGCAACACAATAAACATCGCCCCCATAACAAAGTTCATAATCAAATCATCAGAGCTATTCTGGAAGCCAGCCGCATTCCAGCGGCTATGCGTATCAGAACTATAAAGGGCTTCCATCAGCCAGCTATCCAGCCAGCGCGCCAGTTCCCACCAGAATGTCAGGAAATTAAGCGCGAACACCACAAAGCTGACGGTAATAACAGTTTTAAATTCATAACTACCGAACGCCAATATCAATGGAAGCATCACGTAAATGGCCATCAATAATAAAGCCTGAACCATCGGTAATGCCTGGCGCATCGCATCGAATGCCGGAAACGCAGCTAAGCTGCCTAATGACATTCCCGCAATACCACCAATGCGGCTGGCGGAGTTATCCAACGTGAAATCAGCATTGCCGCCATAACCGGCATAGGTGCGGCCATTCTGCGAAACGGTCAAACTCTCCGGGCTCACAAGGCGGCGAACAATGCTCTCTTTGTATTCGGTGTTGTCCTTGCCCATCATTTTCAATGCAGCTGACATGCGCAGCCACATGCCAGGTGACGCCTGATCGACTACACGCGCCTCCAATCCGGTGTCAGCGCTGGACCACCATTCGCGGCAGGTTGGATAGCCGCCGCGCCCGGTGTCCGGTCTGCCGCTGTCGCGGCTCTCGTTCCAGGGGAATGACGCGCGTGGCGTCTTCGACTGCAGCTGATCGTAATAGCCGCTGCCGTTCAAAAATGTACTGCTACCCAACCACTCAACATCGCGTAGCGCGTCTTCTTCTTTCGTTTGCCCCTGATCCTGTTGCTTCCATAGGTAGAGCGCCAGTGCATAGCAATCGTTAGTGAAGTCCTGCAGTTCGGCGGCGAGCGCCGGATTACTGATGCGGGTGTGCTGAACTTCAAAGCGCAGCTGACGTAAATCCGGGCGGCAGGGAATGGTGGCCACAGCTGCCTGAGTGATGCCTTTGGACAGCTTGTGCATCAGCACCCACCAAATTGGCGCTGCTGCCGTTTGCCCGTCCATGCTGCTGATGATCGTCGAATAACCGCTTTTATCTGGCGCTTTGGGCGTCCAGGTGCCGCAGCTCTTGGAGCGGGATTCATCGTATTGAATGCTGTCTAGGCTGACGTTGATGATCGGCAGGCAGCAAATCAGCATCACAAAAAACGCGCTGTAGAGCGCGTTCTCGATGCGCGGCAATGAAAGCTTGCCTTTATTGCCTTCGTCATCGCCTTCTTCGCGCACCTTGAGCCAGATCCCCACCACTTTGAACACCAAAGGCAGCGCGAACAGACCGGTGGCGATCAGCAGATTCCAGATGCCGTTGTTGATGATCCAACCCAGCAGGGTGAGGAAAAATTCCAGATAGCTATTCGTCGTCATCAGTGGCCTCCCGTTGAGGCATAAAGCACCCATTCCATAATGGCGATATAGAGCGCGCCAATGCCGCCAATGCGCAGAATGGCGCGCCGCCACACGGGATCTGATTTCTTGCGCTGCCAGCACTGGAAGGTGAAGTAAGCCGTCACCGCATAGATAATCAGCCGCCACGTCAGCCAGAGCACCCATGTTTTCTCAAACCAGCGCATCAACTGTGCCGGTGCATCCGGTGACTCGCTGGCTGACATTACCGTCGCAATCACTACGCAGAAAATCGCAGTGAACGACACCATGCACGCGAGAACCTTCAGGAATTTACGCATCTCACTCCTCCCCGGATGGCGCGGAAAGCTGATTGAAGCGCGAATCAGTGTTCTCATGCGGCTGGCGCTGCGGATTCGTTGTGGCGCGATTGTTTTCGCGGTCAATGATGGTCAGCACGGAGTTACGCGCCAGTTCGCGCTTCAGCTCCATTTCATTCTTGAGCGCATTGATTTCCCGATCGAGCGACTCCACGCGGCGATCGCCTTCCTGCAGCGCTTCAGGCATTGCGGCTGCATTCGGCTCCGATTGGCCGGTCACGATCATGCGGCGCATCAGCAGCGCAGTTTCAACAGTGTCAGCCATTGCCAGTTCACCCGCCAGACGGCCAACCAGCGCCGCATTGTCCGGGTCGCGCTGTAGCGCTTTGATCACACCGCTGGTGATCGCCAGACTGCCGGTGCGCAATTTCGCCAGGTTCTCGGCGTTGGGTTTTTCCGCACCATTAACCAGCTTCACCAGTTGCTCGCCATTGATGCGCGTGGCTTCTTCCAGCATCGGTGAAAAGCCGGTTCCGGCGACGCTGGCGCCAGGTTGCTGATCGATATCGCCATCGGTGCATTGCGCGGCATCTTTGCAGGTGCGAATCGAGCGATCGCCCAGCACTTTTACCACTGCAGCCGCTGCTTCTTCGGAGCTGGAGAACTTACCGCAGCTGCCACCCGTGCAGCTGTCGCCGCTGACGCTGCCGGTGCTGTTGACCGGCAGATTATTCATCATGTTGTAGCCAGCGGCAGACAGGTCATGAGTCGGACGGATCGCGCGCTGGCCGCGACCACCGCGTTTTTCACCGCCAACCCAGTTGCTGCCTGATTCTCCCGTCACTTTTTCACCGGCATCGTTCACGCGTATCGCATCCGCATCGCCGCTGTTTACCAGCTTTTTGTACTCATCCATCGCGGCCTGCTGCGTCCACTTGCTGGAGTCGGAGAAATCCACCATGCGCTTCGCCATGTTCTGGCAATTGAGCTGAGCTTTGTCGAATGCCACATTGGCCTGCAGCACACCGTTGGTGAGCATTTCATACAGGCCGGGATTAGCGCGCTGGATCACCATCGCGGGCAAACTGGCCACTGCGCCGGTTGCACCCTGAACCACATCGCCCATCAGGTTTTTGAAGCCGTTGGTCATCCCATTGAGCTGATTGCCGACAGTGGTTTTCAGGTCGAAGTTGCCGCACTGCAGATCTGAACTCCAGCCAACGTCCAGCCCCAGCTTGCGCATGTTGCTGCGCGTCGCCGGTTGCGATATCACCGAGCCGCCGCCGAGGGTATAAAACAACTTGTCCGAAACCGCGCCGCTGGCACTCTTGCCATAACCCATGCTGCTGTCCTGAACCTGCGGCAGTGAAACGTCAAACGCCTGGGCGCTGGTTGCGATCAGCAACGCAGACGCCGTAAACCAGATGCGCGCGATCATGATTCACCTCCAAAATCGGTGCTGTAAAGGAAGGTCTGGCCGCGTCGTTTACAACAGCTGTAAGGCTGCCAGAGCGCGAAGGCTTGATTTCCATCAACGGCTGCAGTGAAGTTGCCATCCGGGAATACGGCGCAGTTTTCGCTGAGCTGCGGAGACAACCTCTGCCATTTGTGGTTTTTGAATCCGGTATTTTCCTCAACCGGCCCGGGCGGCCAGTAGCCGGGAGAAGGATTTCCTTTGAGGGTTTGATAGACGTGCGGCTGGCCGGTGCGGGTGATGATGTCGGCTACGCGCTGCGCCACCACGGCGGCGGCTTTGTCGTCATCGGTCTGCGTAACAAAGCCCGATCGCGGATAGACGTTGCTCCACATATTGGCCGTTGCCTGGCTGCCGATTTCGCGCATGCCTGGCACCAGTGCTTCCGGGTAAAGCGATTCAGGTATGCCGCTGCGCCACGCCAGCGTATCGAGTGTACTGAGTAAATAAGGATTCAGTGGCGTCGCTGCGCTCTCGCAGGAGTAGCCGGAGATGCTGCCGCCAATCAGCGAAGTAGCCGGATGGCCAATTGCGTCAGCGTATTTGAAGTGCAGATTGGTTTTACGTTTACCCGGCGCTTTCAGCTCCTCATTGCCGCCACCTGCTTGCACGCCGTACATACCGTTTTCAAGCCCGCCAGCCGTCTGACTGACGAACGCCATTTCCTTCCAGGGATTCGCGCCGGGTTGGGCATACGTTGAAACCACTGCTTCCGGGATAAAGTGCGTCACTTTAACCGATGTGCGCACCTTGCAGCCCCACGGTGTGCAGAACAGCCAGTAACAGATGCCGCTGACTCGCCAACTGATGCAGGACGGCGACACCGCGCTGGCGATGATCTGCGCGCTGGTGATCGCGGATTCGGCTGCCGGTTGCATCGCGGCGAACAGCAGCGCGGTAGTGGCCAGCTTCGCGCGCGTCATGGGTGGCCACCTTGTGCCCGGATGTTTTTCGCCAGGTCCACATCGGTTGTGCCATACACCACGTCCACATCATCGAAGACCACCGCCGGGTATTTTTCAATTCCCAACTTCCACGCCGCGATAACGCCGCGCCAGGCTTCCACCAACTGCTGCTGTTGATCCGCGCTCATGCGCTGCAGGCCGCTTTTGGCATCCTGCGCAGCAGCTGCGGGTTCACTGCTGAGCTGGCCAAACATTGCATTCTGTTGCCGATCGGGCGCATCGAGAAACACTATGCGCGTATCGGCATCAGCATTAATGGCCGGATGGCCAGCCGTGGTGAACACGGTGATGGCGGCAAAACCGGGAGATATTGAGCAAAGGAACAAGAGTGGGATCAGCGACTTCATCAGACTTACTCCACAAAGTGAGAGAAGCCATAACGGTGCGCCGGATGTGAGTCGAGTACAGCAAACAACTCTGTGTCGGATGAAGGGAATTAAATGTCCCCGGCCCGAAGGGGTGCAGAACAACTACGCCAGGTAGGTGTAACCTTTGGGTCGGGGACGGTGCAGACTATGCAAATTCTGGCACGACTTCACAAGCGAGAGTGCTCCGAAACAGGCGTCATTTCGTGTGCTTTGCTGAAAGTTTATGCGCCAGATAAAGCTGGAGATACAGCAGATCGGCGGCGTCAACAATGGTCATGTACCAGCGCGGGTGGTGATAGTCATCTTCTGTTGGCCAGCTCAGATGGCTATTCACTGTAATCAGCAGATCAATCGAGCTGCATAGCTTACCTTTGAAGTGCAGCGCGAGGCAGGAATGGCTGCCGACGCGCTGCGGATGGCTGGTGATTTTTACGGGCGGATTCACGCGCGAACGGATTTCATCACACAATCTGTCGAGCAGCGCCAGATCGCTGGCGAGAATTTCCGGTTCGCCCTGCGGCATCAGCGTGAATAGCGTGCGCGCCGCCTTGAGGGAAATCGTGGTGGTAATGCGGGGAATGGGATATTTGAGTTCCAGCATAAAGCTCCCGGTTTAAGCGGCGGCTGACTTGAGGCCGCGCGCCGCATCGAGCTGGCGGGCAACGATCACTGCAGCTTCCAGTTCGCTACAGTTATGTTGTCTCATCAGCTTGCGGCGTTCGGCTTTTTCCTCTTTCTCGGTCATGCCAAGAGCGAGGTACAGGCTGGGCGGCACGGCCCGAAAAAGTGCTTCAGTTTTCTTAGACAGCACAACACCTTCGGTGTAACAGCGCGGCAGCTTACTGGCGGAAAGCAGCACCGATTTTTGCTCATCGCTCAGCTTCTTGAAACGCGCGATTTGCTCCACTTCATCAGGCGGCATCGTCAGGCACAGCCACCATTCGGCCATGTTCAGCATCTTCTCGGCGATGTCCGGGTAATCCGCCAGATTCTGCGTCGCCATCCACAGCCAGGCACCGAGCTTACGCCACATTTTGACCACTTTGGTCATGTACGGCGACAGCAGCGGATTGGTGGTGGTGATGTGTGCTTCATCAATGGCAAAGACGATTTCGCGGTCGAGATACTGATCGCGCTCAGCGATGTTGTTAATGGTGTTCACCAGGGAAACCATCGCCAGCGCCATCTGCGCGCCATAGTTCTCGCGCGCCAGCGTACCCAAATCGATAAGCGTGACATCAGCCTCCGGCCACGGCGTGCCGGGGCGGTTAAACAGCTCACCTTCGAAGCCGCTGGTAAACATCGACATCGCACCGGCCATCTCATCGGCACGCGCGCGACGGCGTTCGGTCAGCAAAGGCTGGCCGCTGCTGTCCACGCTGTTATCACGCGCGATGGCAAACAGCGCGGTCTGCAGATCTTCAGCAATCATCTGGCGCGATTCGTCGTAGCTAGTCTGCGCCGCCATCATAATGGCTTCACGGATCAGGCCACGGTCAGAGCGTGTTAACCGTTCCTCTTCGCGCTTTTCGCCACCGGTGATCATCATGCGCGCGGCGATTTCCATCTCGCCGAGAATGTCGCGCTGTTCATCGCCATCGTCTTCATCGGCGTCAGGGATATCAGCTTCGTTGAGCTGCAGCTGCTCCGGTTTGAGGTCGAGCAACTGATGCGCGTCGGCGAACAGCGCCAGGCTGACACCGCAGCCGGGACGAATGCTGATTTTATTCACCGTCAGGCCAAGGCTTTCGCAATAGTCTGCATACAGGCCAAACGAGTTACCGGCTTCAGCAATAAACAGACGTGGGCGATGAATGGCCATCAGCTGGGAAAGCGTCGCACAGAGCGTGGCAGACTTGCCCGCACCGGTTGGTCCGAACAGCAGCATATGCGCATTCTGCGTGCGGTCCTGTTTATTCATCGGGTCGAAGGTCAGCGGTTCACCGCCGCGATTGAAGAAGCTGAAGCCGGGATGACCGCTGCCGGTGGCGCGGCCAGTCACCGGCAGCAAACCAGCCAGATGCTGCACCCACGTCAGGCGCGTGTACCAGTGGCGGCGATCTTTCTGAGGATTGAAGCACATCGGCAGTGCGCGCAGCCAGGTGTTCAGCGGCGATACGTTATATTCCGGTCGAACCGGCTGCAAGCCAGCGGTCAGCAGAACCGCCGACATGTTTTGCTGGCGTCGGTTGAGGTCTGCCAGATCGTTGCCGCGCAGCATGAAAGTCAGCGCGCCGCGATAAAGCTTGTGACGGCGGCCAAGATACTCTTTCACTTCGCGCACATCCTCGCGCACGCGCCCGGATTCGGTGTTTTCACCCACGGCGTTTTTGGCCAGCTTGATGAAGTCGCTTTCCAGCACGTCCTGCGGCTGGGAAACGATGGTCAGTGAAACCACTGTGCCTTCAGGCAGCAGATCCATTAGCGCGTTAATGTGCTCGCCGCGCGCCATTTCGCCGGTCAGCATGCCGGGTTCAGGCGGGCGGCGCAGACGCTCAATGGCAATGGCGCGATGCGGCTTACCGTCGAACCACCACATGCCGTTCTCCACATCCGAACGCGGCGGCGTGTACCACAGCGTTTCGGCAAAATCGTTGGTCATCGGCAGCTCGTCAGCTTGCGCATCATGATGTTTCGCGGCGGCGTAAAACGCTTCTTTGCTCAAACCATGCTGCGGATCGGGATTGAACAGGCGCAGCAGCCATTCATGAATCTGTGCGCCGGTTTGGCGCTGGCAGGCAACGCCAGACGCACCGAGTGATGCCGCCAGCCGGTCGCAAACCTGATTAAGCATGGTTACAGGTGGCAGCGCGTGAACATCTTTCACACCTTTGGCAGCACCAGGCACCCAGCGATAAATCACCATGCGCGTGCGGCGCTGCTGCCCGCGCCACGGCTGACCAGTGACCAGCGTGTCGCGGAACAAGCCGGTTGGAATGGCGATGTCCCGCAAATGGCGCTCGGTTTCACTCAGCCAGGCGTTGGTGAATTCAGTGCCGCGCGCCCAGGGTTTTACGTACTCTTTGACCGTGTTCAGATAGGGCGAGGGATCGTCTTCATCCTGACAAAAGAACTGCACCACCCACGGCGAGATATCGTCTTCTTCCAGGCTGTCCTGCAGCGCATCTTCCACCTGATCGCGGATTTCCTCCAGGCGCGCGGCGGTGCGCCCCTCGGATGAAATCGGCGTGATGGTATAAACCGCGCCGACCGAAACGCCATCATCAAGCAGCAGGCATTTATCTTCCGGCAGATACTCGGCCCAAGGCAGGTAATCAATGATGGAAGGTTTGGCGTGATACAGCGCGGCTTCATCCTGCACCGTCATTTTGCCGGGGCGCGGCAGTGGCTGCGGCTGACTGCTTTCAGGGAGGTTGCTGGCTTCTGAAGCGGGCTTTTTAAACAGGGAAAACATCATTACAGATCCTCCGTGCGCTCACCCGGCAAGGCGTACTGCACCTGGCTGTAAAACGGAAACACCGTGCTGTAGCCGGGAACCGGCGAGTTGCCACCGGCAAGATGCGGAAACACGTACATCACCATGTCGGGATTCGGCAGGCGCGGGAATTGTTGCGTGATCTCACTTTCCTGCGTGCGGCTGTATGAATGGTCGAGTTTGTCGGCACGCTGATCTTCCGTTTCACTCAGCGGGCGGCGCAGCGCTTCACGTCCCTGCGCACCACGCTGAGCCGAACCGCTCGCGCCTTTGCCTTGCCACAGCTCCAGCATGTTGCTGTCGCCCGCTGGCAGCATTTCATCTTTCGACGTGCTGCAGCCTGAAAGAACTGAAACCAGCGTGGCGAACACGACCGGCATAAATGCTCTGTTCATTCGCAATCCCCTTAGTCCAGTCCGATGCGCGCGGCATTACCCGGCACGCTGAAGTCGTAACGCACTTTGCGGCCTTTATCTTCGTAATCGATCGCCAGCTGCTGCGTGATGTGAACGGCCAGATTCGCGCCGGGCGGTACATACACCGCGTCGAACGTCTGCCCATAACGCTGTTTCACCCATTCGGAAACATCACCGACGCCACCGGCAATCGCTTTGCCCATCGCGGCCTGTCCGGCATCACCGGTGAGCGTAGAGGTCACGCCGCCGTAAGCGTTGGTTTGCCCGGTACGCTGATTTTCGTTGAGCGCTTCACCGGCAGCGGCAGCGCCGGAAAGTGCGAAGAGCGTTGGCAGGTAAGTTGATGCGTTGGATTTACGCGTGCCGCTGATGCAGGGAATACCGGCCTCATCCGAGATCCAGCCGATGCCGCCATCCTGCTTCTTGCTACCATCCTGGCCGTTGCTCTTACCGTTGTTATCCGGGCGCGGCAGCGTGCGAACCCGGCCATCACTGAAGACGAAGGTGATGGAATTCACCTGGCCACGTACGCAGGAAAGCGTCCAGTCGCCTGACGCGGTGCCGGAAACAATCGCGCCTTCCACATCGGGCAGCTCGATGCCGTTGGCAGTGAGGTTGTCGCGGCCAATCAGCACTTTGAACGGATAAGGATCGGTGACGGTGCCATTAATCGGCACGCGGCCCAGCAGTGCGGTCATGCCTTTGCTGCCAATCAGCGTGGAGTTTTCCGGCAGCGTATAAACCGGCTCAGTGCTTTCCTCTTCTTTCTGGCTGTTGGAGTAGCCTTTCACCTTTTGCTCGTAGTTGCTTTTGCTCTTACTCAGCGCGTTATCGCCGAGGAACGATGTCGGGAATCCACCGATTGCCGCTTTGCCATCGGCGGGAGCTGAACCCGCGCCCGTGCCGCTGCTGCGCTGATCGCTGGGTGAAACCCACATCACGCCATCATTAGTGTTGCCACTGGCAACATCATCCAGACCGAGCCCCAGTGGAATATCGCTGTTGTTCTGATCCTGCTTATCAGACGCCATGCGCTTGGCCAACTGGTTGCTCAGCTCCTGCACTTTGCTGGTCAGGGATTGCTGTTCCTGCTGCAGCTGCTGGCGGCGGTCTTCGGCAAGTTTTTGGTAATTCGCCACCGCCTCATTAACCTGACCAGCAACGTTCTGGTTACGCGTGCGCAGGCGGTCATTCTCTTTCACCAGATTGAGGTTCTGGCGGTCGAGCGTTTCCTGCTTACCGCGAATGGTTTTCAGCGTGCCAACCAGCGTGCGCAGCGTGTCTTCCGGCGTATCGCCCTCGACGCCCAGCGCCTTGAGCTCGGCAGGCGTCAGATCGGCCAGCGCTTTGGGCTTTTCTGGCGTGGCGCTGGTTTTCTCAGTTTCATTCTTGATGCTGCAACTTTTCATGCCCACCGCGACGCCCGCGAGCAGGAAGACCGGCACCAGCACTTTGACCAGCGTGTTCGATTTAATCTGCATGGTGTTTACCTCGCGCTTTGCGGCTCACCTTCGCTTCTGGAATCAATGCGTTTTCGGGGCGCGAATCCATCACCAGATAGAGCATGGTAGTGTCTTCAGGCGTGCCGACTAAACCGAGGAAACGGTGCTGGAAAGTGGCGGAAACAAACTTGCCCTGCAGCGAGCGGGGATCGAGAACGATTTTACGGCTGGTCATGTTGCGCACGCGAAACGCCACCACGTTCTGGCTTTGCACCGCCCATGCGGCGATAGGCTGGATCTCTAACGGTTCAGCGGGATAGAGCGTGGTAACACGGCTGGGTAAATGTAGCGGCAGCGAACGCACGCCGGGAACCGGCTCAACCGTGCGCAGCGGCGCATACAATCGCTGCGACGCGTAACGCGTGAGCAGCACCGGCAGCGGCGCAGAATAACTGACTTTCTTCTCTTCTTTGGCGACTTCAGCTTGCTCAGGACTGGCTTCAGCCTCGCTGTCGCCAGCTTCATAAACCAGCTTTACCGACTCGGCAGAGCCTTTCGCGCCTGCGGTGACATCGAGCATGATGATCTCGCCGTTCTCCACATCCTGCAGCTGGACGCGGGTCTGGGAAAACGCTTCGTTCGCTTTCAGGTACACCGCGCCGCCGGTGCTTTGCACGCGCAGCTTACCCTTCAGCGCTGGCGCGATGCCGACGCGCACGTTTTTATCGACGAATACCACACGCTCCTGGCCAACCTTGAGCGTGACCTGCAACGGGATGCGCTCCCACTTCATCAATTCAACTGCCTGAACCGGATTCGGTGTAAGTGTTGCCACTGGCAACACCGCGAACATCAGCCTGCAGGCAACATGCAATCTGGTGAGCGTATTCATCAAAACATCCCCTTATGCTCAGGCTTAGGTGCAGGCGGCGCGGCCTCCAGACGCTGCGGCATGCCGTCGTAGCAATCCAGCGCCAGGCCAAACTGATTCGTTTCGGGATCGCCATTCCAGCGCGTGACCTTCATCGGGTAGCGCACCATCGCGCGCTTAACCGGCTCGGTATGGAAATACTCGTCGGCTACCAAATCCAGCCGCGCAACCCAGTTGTCGCGGTCGCGCACAGTGACGCTTTTGGTGCTGTAGCCGCGCTCGGGGATTTCGTACACCACGCGCACGCGGTCAATCAGCTCGTTGCGGTTGGTGCGCTCGGTGGCATCTCTTTCCAGAAAGTCTTTGCAGCCCGGCGTCAGGTAAGGCGACAGCGCCCGAATTTTGGCGGGGTAATCCACCTCACCGTTTTTTGGCCAGGCATTAAGCTGCTGGAAAATATAGAAGGCAAAGGCGTAAACCGATGACGGCGGCACTTCCCACCAGGGGCGCGTGCTGCCGGTGCGCAAGTCTGGCGGGTTATGAATGGTCATGCTGCGTGGCGCTAGCATCCAGCCAGATGACGTGATCAGCACCAACAGAATGAGGAAAGCGCAGGCGATGCGCAGCGACTTGATGTGCTGATCGCTGCGTTGAATAGCGTTGCGGAACTGGCTCATTTTCCGGCTCCCTTAGGTGTACGGCGCAAGGACCAGCTGTGTGAGCTGATGATGAGAGAACGATCGCCATAGCCCATCCGGCGTTTCTTCTCCTCCAGCCGCTGCCAGATGTAGTTTTCAGGCTTGCCGCGTTTAAGGCGGGCCATCCAGCGCCCGCCAAACGCAATGAGTAGCAGCGGCATGAGCAGCATCCCGGTCGGGATGATGACCCAGCCGACCAGTGGAAAAAACGGCAGACACACCACGCCACCAACCGCTAATCCAATCAATGCCGCCAGCCCCAATTCCGGCGTGGTGAAACCGCGAAACACGACAGGTTCGGCATTCAGTCGATCGGGCAGGAAACGGATGGTCTGCATGCTTATCCCCTTACAGAATGATTTCGGCAGACTGACCGAGCAGCCAGATAGTCGCGACCAACAACACGACGCCGGTTGCGACGATGGAACCAAACTTGGTCCAGGTGGCGCGCTCGTTACGCACTTCAACGAACGTATGCACCGCGCTGGTTGCGACGTTGATAAATGCCACGGCACAGACCAGCAAACCGGCGAAAACAATGAAGTCCTGCGCGTAGCCTTTGATCTGGCCCATCAGGCCAGTGCCACCGCTGGATTCCGGCGCTTCAACCGAAGGCAGATCGGCCAGCGCCGGTTTGCAGGACAACCAAGCCAGAATCAATCCGGAACCCAGACGCATAACCTGACGGTCTTTAAAGCGAGACAAGCGAACAAACTTTGATTTCATGGAACATTCCTCTTTGACGGGTAAAGGCACTTCGAAAATGTCTGCGTTAACTGGCGAACATCCAGATGCAGACGATCAATAAAGCCACAGAACGGATAACAAATCGGGCAAGCGCGGCATCCCGAACTTTGGTGTTTGCCCAGCCATGCCAGACATCCACCGCCGCCCATGCTGCCCAGAGAAACAGCACGCACAGTAGTAGCCCAACGGACACCAGATACAGAACGCTAATATCGATGTTGCCGGATGCCGTTTTAAACGCGTTGATCTGCGCGGCGGTCATCGCCATAGCGGACGGCCTCGCGTGTAGTCGCCGCTGACCTTGCCGTAATCCAGCGGCTGCGCACGCGAGGGCTGCGTGTAGCGATCAATGCCAGCACGCATGGTGTTGAGGTCCTCGTTAGCTTTCTTGTAGTCGAACAGGTAACGGCGGCGGCTATTGGGATCGGACTGCGCGGCGACGGTGCGGGCGCGATCGAGTGAGAGCTGGACTTGGTCTAGTAGACGTTGGGTAGTGGCGAGTTCGTCAAATTCTGCGCCAAATGCCGATAATGAAATAAGACATAAACTAACAGATATTTTTTGTGTTAATCTCTTTGAAAATACAAGCATGACAATACCCTCCTATGAAGGGGTTGATTATATGCATGCTGTTTGCTGTTGATTGGCCATTAAAACAAAACGTCTCAATGAGAAATTTATAAGCCAGGCCTCACATACATAGATGTTTAAACTGGCAATTTCCCCGGCGCTATAAATTAAACATACGTTTTAAAAGACTATTGAAAGCTCTTGCAACAGCAGGGCTTTCAGGAACTTTCCTTTCAGTAGCGTCCTGGGCCTCATCAAAGGTGTTAACTTGGATTTTTGCAAGTTCAAAGTAATCCTTAGTGTATTTCCCTTTGCTGCTGTCATTTAGAATGTCATAGTAAACTATTTTGTTTCTGTTGAGCTGTTTAATATTATATGCCAAATGGTTATCCCAGGAATCTAAGTTGGGGTGTAAAAACTTATATTTTTCAGGTAAGTAATATTGATTGCCCCTTTTAAATTCATCAAAGCCACCCTCAATGAAATCTACTTTCTCGCCTTTTATTCTCATATTACATCTTTTGCAAGACACTGCGAGATTAAGGATTTCAAACATCTCTGTTTCAATCTTAGATTTAGGTATAATATGCTCTATATCCAAAACCATATTGAATTCATCATCAAAACTCCTGCAACAGTAACAGCAGCACTCACGTTGAATATCTCTAAGGTGATTTTTTATTTTTCTTTTAAGTTTGTCTAGCTTTTTATCATCCCAGAACTTATAACCTTTTTTTAATGAAAGAGTAATTAATATCTTTTCTTCATCCGTAAATTCCAGGGGCATTATGATGACTCCTTCTTGTTGAAGGATATATCATCAATAAGATTTGTCACTCCGAAAAGAAATTCTTGCTGTGCCTCATCTTCAGTAAGGTGCTTGTAATATTCAATCCTGCTTTTAGCTAATTCTTTTCCGATTTTACCCTCTGTGAAATCGTCAAGTATATCAACGCACCTATTTGAAAGAGCTCTATTTTTTGGTGTTAGCGTGTCAAAATAATTAAGGTATACCTCTTCTGCATTGGCATCATTATCGTGCATTTTAACAAAGTCGGAATTAAGTCTTTTATATACTGACACATTGTTATTACTAATCATTGACGAAATAATAAGAGGTGAGTGTGTAGCTATTACTACCGTACATTCATTATAGCCTATGGCCCCCCTTAATAGTGAGAAGTAATCCGACTGCCATTTAGGATGAAGGCTGTTTTCTGGCTCATCGATAAAGAGATAAGACTTGCCTCTTAAATTTAAAGCAAGATGAAGTAATAAAGCAATGAACGACAACTCACCTGAACTAGCATGATTTACTGGAAATTGCCTTCCATTCTTGCCTAAATAAATATCAATGCCAGATATGAAACCAGCTCTCTTAAGTAGCTTTTCACTCTGAATTAATTTGTAAAAATCCGAAAAAAAACCTTCACTAAATGAACTGCTTTCACTTTCTAACCACAGAATACCGCCGCGCGTTCTTACTGATTCATTAATTGCTCTGTCGATGGAAAATTTCAACTCATCATCAATTACCTCATCAGAATAATCATAATATATTGGGTATGCATTACCTTTCGAATCGCGCCCGTACCTAGTTGAGTTAATGAATTTCTTTTTGAAGTTTATTCTAATCCCTAACAACTGATCATAACCCAAATAATCAAGTACGCTAAAAAATTTATTCATGACAATTTCATTGTTACTAGAAAGGCTATTCTTAATTGCTTGCTGGGGGAAATATCTCCCTATACGATTGCCAATATAACTGTAGTTCTGACTTTTAGGATGTAACTTAAACTTATCGAACAGTGTGTTTGAAACTGTTATCGTGTCTAATCCTCGCTCATATATATCTTCTGACAAGAAATTTAGCATGCTACTTTTACCACTTCCATTTTTTCCTACAAGAAGGTAGTAGCCTTCATAAGATTTAATTAGTTCATCAGTAGTTAACATTTTATTTTATAAGTGAATCTTTATAGTTGATAGTGAGTTCCGCATTCATTTCGATGTTAATTCATGAAAATGAGTGATGTCTACTTTATTTTCAGCCCTAATTTATAAATTGACAGTATGGAGCATTAATTTAACTTTACCTGTCGCGCCGCCTATGCGGCTTGCCTGCTGACGACAGCGCACAAAGTCGAGCTTTGCACGCTGTCGTCCAGCTTAGAGGTATTTCTTGAACGATGCGGTCAACACCGCCAGCGCCATTCCCAACATCAGCGCAGCAGGTAGCAATAACAGATTTGGGTACACAGCCGATGGCCACGACAGATACACCATGCAGGGCACATAGAACGCGGGTTTAACGAAGCGTTTGACATGGTGATAAACAAAGCTGGATTCATATGCCGCGCCGTAGCGCCGTAGGTCTCGCCGCCCCAGACCATCAACTACAGCGACCAACACCACCATCAGAAACAGCGGTATTGATAACACCAGAATCGTCACACGAATCAATGTCACCACAGCGACATAAACCGTCGCCAGCATATATTCTTGCAGAGCCGATGCCAGCCAGCGGCTACCGGCACTCAATCCGGCAGCAACAGCATTTCCGCCGCTTTCCATTGCCTGATTTTGCTGGGCAATCCATCCCTGCAGGCCGCTATCGACAACCAGCCACTGATAAACCTGTGTTACCCCGGTAGTGACCGTCACCGTGGGCTGTGACAGTAGCAGGCTGCGCGTAAACTCAGTGGAGAGATAGCCGCTCTCGATCTGCATTACCTGCTGGCTATGCGCTGCACCTTGTTCTGGCCAGAAGAATGCAATACCGATGTACTCCATTACCAGGCTAAAAAACAGCGAAGCCAGCAGCATGCCAATCAGCTTCCACGGCCATTCCCATAGCAGATTAAACAGAAAGCCATGCTCTTTAGGCTGCTGAACGCGGGCGGGCGGTGCAGTGGTGTTTGGTGGTGGCATTATTCACCTCCCGGCGGTTCTGCGCCAGCAGCACCAGACCACCATGCTTCGCTGGTGCGGTAATTACGGCGCATTTCAGCAGCGATTTTCTCCAGGCTTTCCGGCATCAAATCGGTTTTATCAGCAGCGGGCAGTGGCATACGAATCTTCCATAGCTGGCCGCCTTCCAGCAGTGCGAACGCCTGGCCTTTGGGCAGATTGATGATGTCAGCCGGAGTGAGCATCGGCGTTTTCACCATACTCACGCGGTCCTGCGTGTTGGAGGTGAAATCAGTGCCTTGCTCTTGGTTGGTGATATCGGTGTACCCCGAAACCAGAGTTTTGGAATACACATCCACTTCAGGCAGTTGGCTGGTGAGCAGCTCGGCGGTGCGGTTCTCACGCACGCGCAGCATGATCAGCGTATTGAAGTTGCCCGTGACTTGCGCAGCTTTGGCGCTGCTACCAATGCGCGCCTCGATGTCAGAAATTGTTTGGGTGTACGCCGTCACTTCGATGCCCGCGCCACCGCCTTTGTTGATAAGCGGAATAAACTCATCGCCCATCAGTTCATTGAACTCGTCGCAGTGCAGGCTGATCGGCAGCTTGCCGTCGCCATTTTCCGGTAAGCCATCATTGATGCCGTGCTTGTAGATATGCCCCGCGATACTCACCAAATCAGCAAACATGCTGTTGCCAACGGCAGCGCCGACTTCACTGTCAGAAAGCGCATCCAGCCCGACATAAACGATGCCGCGCTGGCGAATCACCTGTTGCCAGTCGAAAATCGGGCGCGGATCGTCGAGGTCTTTATAGTCAGGCGAGAGCAGCGCCGCCGTTTTGCCGGTGGTGAGTTTTTCCAACAGCGGCAGCAATGAGGCGACGATTTTATCGAAGTAGGTTCGGTCGTAACGTACAGCTGAGCGAAGACCTTCCAGAATGGGATCGTAGAGCTTTTTACCGGCTTCAGAACTTAGCGCCAGCTCCATTGCCCAAATGCGCGTGGCGTTTGACTGCCCCTGCATATTGCGCGGCAGATCTTTTTCCTTAAGCACATTGCTGCCATTCTCAATTTTGCTGCGCAGCTCCGGCAAATGCTTATCAACCAGATGTTCCACGTAGCGCTGATAGAGCTCGCCTATGTTGGTGACGTAGCGAAGGATAAGCGAGTAATCGGGGCGCTGGCCAAGCGCAACCAGCGCGCGCGTTACGATATTCACGAATCGCCAGGCAAACTCGCGAAACGCGGCGCTGTTACCTTCAGCGCCTAATTGACCAGCAATGCGCGAAGCCACTTCCGACACGCGCCCGAAGCGGCCAACCGCGTTGTAACGAGCCGAGATCTCTGGCCAGCCAAGATGGAAAACGTGGAAGTCATCCTGACGACCGGCGCGGTGCGCTTCAGCCCACATGCGTTTTAGCAAATCGGCATCGCCTTTGGGATCGAAGACGATGGTGATATTGCCGCGCCGAATATCCTGCGTAACCAGCAACTCCTCCAGCCGTGTTTTGCCCACGCGCGTGGTGCCAACGACTAACGTATGCCCAACGCGCTCTCGTAGATCCATTGATACATCGCGCTCATTCGGTTCAATGCCGTGCAGCGCCGGATTGCCACCAACCGGTGGCAGCGGGCGAACCGGGTTCATCGGCGTATCAGCCGAAATCATCGATGACAGCCAGGGCAGAGAATGCTCGCACGCACGTTCAAGCCTGCGCGCGATCTGATAGACCTTCGCTGGCTGCACGTACTTTTCGACTTCTGGCCGACGCGTATCGAGTAGGCGCTGAGTGTGTTTTTGCTGCCAAAGAAAACCTTTACCCAAAAACAGCCGGTGATTGCTTACTGGAACCTGGCGGCTGGTCATCACATAGCGCGGCAATCGGCGTAGATTTCTGCGATACCTGATCACCTGACACCCCTGACGGGCGCGTACGACGGCCAGCACCGCAAAGCCCGTAGCGGTGACATAACTCACCGAAGGCGACAGCGCGACAGCCCAGGGCGCTGCAACACAAACATAGCTGGCGGTGGCGGCTACCAGCGTGGTGTTGAACTCAACTGCGGGACGCAGTAGTGCTTCAATGACATAGCGATCGCTCATAGCAGTGACTCACTTTTGGCTGGATTCAGGCATGCTGAGCGTGGTGTGATGCAGATTACGCCAGCACCAGTAAGCGCGCAGCAGAGCCAGAAAAAGGACGAAGAACAGAGGGAGGAGCATCAGCGCTGCGTGGGGGATTCCATGCAATCCGACGAATCCCATCACTCGGCTGAAACCTGCTGGCTCACTGAATGCTCGGTGATCAGCACCGGGTAATGTTCCAGCTTGAGGCGGCGCGCCAGATCGCTACCTGATACCGGAGCCAGCTGGAGATTGGGCGCAATCTGGCGCAATTGCTGCAATGATGACGAGCTGCTGACGTTCACCACCATCCCAACCGCACCACATCGCTTGAGCAGTCCAGCGTTTCGCGATAGCCATTCCTGCGATTGCTCATCATCACCAACCAGAAACAGCGCACCAATTCCCGGCAGTTTCAGCACGCGTGGCTCAATGATGCCGGGAGTGAGTTCAGGTGTTGCCACTGGCAACACTGAACCTTCACTGTAATCAGGTTGGATTGACTGCTGCTGCGGCTGAGGTTCAGCGTTAATGCCTTCATAGAACGTCGCTGCTGATTGACCGCCGAGATCTGCGATAACGTTGAGTTCCGCATGTGAGAGAAATGGCAATGCGGCGATCGCGCCAGCCAGCATCAATTTGTTCATTGCTGCCTCCGGGGTTCTGTCCAGATGATTTCGGTTGAAGGTATTTGGTTGCTCGCGAGATTAGCGGGTGCCTGTGTTGCGATTGGACGAGGTTGAATAGGCGCTAGCGAAGCCAACTTTTGGCTGACAATCTGCTGATAGCGCGCTGCAGGTTTACCGCCAGCCGGATGGTGATAGCAGCCAGCCGCTTTCAACCAACTGCCGGGGCTACGCTCCCAGCATTCGCGAAGAATGCGTGCAGCCGCGTTCAGGTTGATATACGGGTCAAACGCATCCCACGTTGAGCTGAAGTGATGGCCATTCCAGCCAAGATTGACCTGCGCGATGCCGACATCGATTCGCTTCAATGGATGGTTTTTCATGAACTGCTGTAGCGCTTGCCAGGCCGCTTGCCTACTTTCATAGCGGTAGCCTTTGCCTGCGACATTGATTGTCCAGGGCCACGGGCGCGTACCTTGTGGTAGCTTGCGCGATGATTCAGCCAGCGCCAGCGAGTAAAGCGATTCAGCTGGAATACCATGTTGCAGAGCTACTTTCTGATAACCCGACGGCACGCTTTGCATGCTGGTTGATGCAAGAGAGCTAGCGGCACTCAGCATCAGCGCGGCGGTTAGAACGCTGCGATATGCCATCCGCTTTCCCCCTGCTGGAGAAGAACCGGCATGATGCCGTTGCCGTAGCGCATCCAGCGGCCTGCATCGTGATTAAGGGTGATGCGGCGTTCGCGTACTTGTTCGGCGGGAATGCGGTGCTGTTGTGCCCAGTTGCGGAGTTTCTGATCGCTGCCTTCGCTATCGACAAGGTAGATATCAACGGGGCGTTTATCGGCGAGAACGGCGGAGAGTCTGGCATCGCAGCGCTGGCAATCTGCTTCGCGCACGAACAGCGCGAGACGACCGCCTGAGTCATGCGCGATACCAGCGGCGTTGCCCATATTCACAGGTAGCATGTTGGGCATCATGCGTTTCCAGGCAGCATCAACTTCGCGCTGGAATTTAAGCTCTTTTTCGGTGCGCTCGTACTCCTGTTTTACCCAGAGTTCGGCGTAGTGGCGGCGCTCGGCGTCGCTGCGGGCTTCTATGCCCAATGTGCTTAATGGATCTAAATTTGGAGACAGTGTTCCTCTTTTACCACTCTTAAGCTCTTCAAAGCGCTGATAATCTTGTTTGCCAATTCCCCAAAGGTTGCCTACATTTTCTTCCGAAAATTTTACAGTGCCTTTAGTAAAATCTGAATTGTCACTTTCAGCCCCAATGACAAACTTCAAAGGTAAAAGTAGTACAGTAATTAAAATCAAAAAAAATCGTCTCATTGCTTCTCCCAAATGAACATAAAGTTATGAGGTGGAAATAAAGGAAGAGTAATGATTAACGTGATTTAAATGAACGATAAAGTGAAAGTGTGAAAGGTTAAATTAAAAACTACTTAGTATATTTATGTCACTATGGTTATCTAAATAAGTGACCATAAATATTTTAATGTATTTTCAATGGTCGCGTAATCAATGAATTTATTGAAGTAAATTTTTGTTGATATCAAGCTTGGAACCCAAGCGATAAAGGAAAAAATGACCATCCAGAACTTAAGCTTTTTGGCTTGTGACTTAAGCTTTTCTTTTTGACTGTTTATTAAATTAAAGAGATCGCTTCCGTTATTTGCCTCAGAGTAACTAAACGTACTATCAATAGAGGAGCTGATTGCATTTATTATTTTTCTTTGCTCTTGCGTGGTTATAAAAATCAACAGTGACGCAGCATAAACCCCTAACAAGAGAAGTAGTGATTCAAAAGAATCCTTCGATTTGAATATAGCCAAAGGGACAGCTAGCGATACAGGAAGGCCAAATAACTTACCTGATATTCCAGATAGACAGGACGATATTTTTGATGATAATTCAATATAATTTTCAGATGCAGCCTTCTTTTGCTTTAAAAAAGAGAATTTAGTCAGATAAGCTTCAAAGTTCCCTCTGTAAATACTTAATAAAACATCCCAATTGTTTACGATTTTATCAAATGGATTGCCACCAGATCTTTCAATGTTCAAAAGCTCGAGAATTGAAACTCTAAACAAGGATGATTTTTCTTCTTTATGTAGCCTATCGATATCGGACGACATAATATTATCAATAATATCGACACTATCAAGTTGCTTTTCCAAGTGATCACTAGTTATCTTTGGTGTGATCACTATTGGAGCACTTGTGTCTTTTATCTCTGGATTTGAGTCAATGAAAACTAAATTCAGACATCCAGATATCTTATCATCGTAATAGTAAGAGCTTAATAACTTTAACCCATTGATTATTTTAGCTAATCCTAAAGCAGACTTTAGATTTCCGGTAACGTTTTCATCTGATTCAGAGAAATCATAATCCTCATCCGACAAATAGACATTATAGGAGGGTTCAGATTTATTCAAATGATTATTACCTTGAAGATAAGATAAAATATTTTTCTTGAAGGTAAAATCACCCGAAGGAAACACAATAGATAGTTTAACAACATCGCTGGAGTATTGAGGGCAAGGGTCTCCAAATGTAGTACTAATCTCATTAGCACCATTAAGTAATGTAAACTCTGATAATGAATTATCATTTGACCAAATTTCATTCAAAATGACATGCGCATCCTGCGTTAGAATGCCATCAAAGGTACACTGATTATTATCTAACTCAGGCCTGTTAATGAGCCTGTAGAGTTTAACTAAAAGCTTGAACTCATTGAAATCAACCATTTTTCTCTTCCAAGGCTTTTTCAATTTTTGCCTTAGTGTCTTCATCTAGATTAGATATGATAATCTTATTCTCAGCTTTAACATATCTAATATCCGCACCATCTCTAGTGCCCAACACCCTTTTTTCAAAAACCAATTCCCAACCATCTGACTTAGTTCTAACGCGGGAACGCCTTGTAAGAGTAGCTTGGCTAACGCCAAATTCATTAGGCAATCCAATGTCATCGCTATTCAGGAACTCGGTAAGATTATCAATAGCATTCCCAAGTTTTGGAGGAATTATGCCACGGACGACATGTTCAATATCATTTATACTCGCAGTTTCCCCATTCGCCTTTTCTTTCAAATAAGTGAAAACCGCCTCATAAGCTGGTTGTTTATAGGGTTTGAGATCAGCGTTTGCTTCAAAAAACTGTCTTACCCCCGTTAAAGCTAATTCGGTTGCTTTTGAGGGAGGCAAGCTATCCGAGCACCCTAAAGCCGATACAAAGTAACCAGAGGCATCAATGTTTGACTTGGGGCTTACAAAGGCTAAGTAATTAGGCTTATCTTCATCCTGAGATGTTATATGATTGAAATATCTATCATAATTGATTCTGGCGGCCTGATGAATTTTAGATAAATCTATTTCAACAGTTTTGACTGGGATTAAATCATCATTTAAACCTAAAGCATCTTTCTGCTTTATCATTGTAACCAAAAAATAATTAGAGCCTTTTACTTCAAAGTGTGAGAACACAATCGCTCCGCCACTTGCTGCTATCCTGTGTGGGTCTTTTGCTTGCTTTGAAAGCTCATTCATACAGGTTTTGGAGAAAGAAATAAAATCTTCACTAGTTGCATTGCTTTCATAATATTTATTGAAAGCTGCAGGTACTTTATAAATGTCAACATTAGAATCGAATGTGCCACGAGCTGCTTGGCTTTCCTTTTTTCCTATAAGCCCATAAAGCTCTTCAATTAAAGTTTGAACGTAGATGTCATTTTTTGGAAGAACTTTAGTTTTTATTTTAGTCTCAACCGCCTGCTTTCCAGACTCTTTAATTAAATCATGAATGACGCAATGGCGAAGTTTAAATGACATTCTACTGTCCTTGTGAAAAAGAAATTTATTTTTAGTTTTTATAACACCAAGTTCACTGTTTCCATAGTTAAATTTGTCTAAAGCGTGGAGCTTGCTCATCGATGAAGAACGCCGTGACACATGTCACGGCGTTTCGTTTGTGCTAAAAGGAATTTTTAGCATATGAGCGTTGCCCTTCAGCATGACTCGGTGGGGTCGTTTCAGTTTTTTCTGCCTTAAAAACCATCTGCTGGCCAATCTTGATCCAATCAACTTTAATCAGCCTAGCTTTCAGGCTAACCCGTTGTTCGCCCGCATGATCACCTTTGTTAAGCGTGAAAATGTCAGACGTCAGGTTGCTGAGAGTAAACCCAAGCAGCACTTTCTGGTCCTCGTCTACGGCTTTCTGACAGCGGCTTATAAGGTCCGTTGCCTCCTTACCGGCGACAGTGGCATCAAAGCGCACATAGGTAGGGTTGTCAGTGGGGCCGCTCAGCGCATTAATCACCACGCTGAGGAAGCTGCCAGTGAGGGTTTCAATTCTGCGAATGTTGCTCAGATAACCCAGGCCCTTGATGTTGAGATTGAAGTATTCAGGTTTGGTAGAAGCCGTGTTGGCGTTGTTTGCAGCGTTGTTAGTAGTGGTAGCAGTCATGATGTTTACTCCGGGAGTGGGAAATAGTGACGGAGAAACATTCATCCCTGACGGATAAATGCTTTCCGTCAGGAAGCGCGGATAGCTATGCCGCGCTGGCTGGTCAGTACAAAGAACCTCATCACACAGGTGACATCCGCATTAAGAGGTTGAGCGGATCGACCACTGCACAAGCAGCACTTCTCTCAGGTCGTGAAGTTTTAGATGGCAACCGCGTAAGCGTTTCTCTCAGGCTGCTGAAACATTGGCTGGTTGTTGAGACAACAACAATAATGCCGTTCCAGTGTCCTGCCGCTAAAAGCGGATGTCAGCGATAAAGTAGTTTTGCGGATATGAAAATAAAAAAGCGCCAGCAATTGCCAGCGCTCAGGGCCTGCACGCAGACCGATGGTGTATTCGTTACTCCGGGAGTTAAAGCTCCGGCGCGGTTTTCACGGAGGGCGTGCGCCTTACAGACCAAATCGGATGTGCGGTGATTTGCCTGCCGGACTGATGATTTTCTGTCCCCGTAAAAGACATCCAACCATCCCGCAGTCACGGGGTGCTACATCGAAGCCTGTTAACCTTATCAGCATCGCTGAGGACATAAAAGGCTTTGCTGAAGAGCCGGAAAGTTATTCAGAAGCTTCACTACTATCCGCCAGTTTTTTCAGGTTTGGAGAGAAGGTGGAGAGCATTTTTCCCCTCATCACCTCCAGATCAACATCGCCCAGCAGCTTGACGGCTTCGCTGGCAATCACCGTCTTCTGTTCCAGATCGGCGCGCGTTACAGCGAACGAACGATAGTGCTGTGCGATGCCATACACCTTGCGCACCAGATGGCCGCCATTGCTGAGCATTTCATCGCGCTCTTTTCCGCTGATCAGCCCGTAATGGGATGCCTGGAACACCTTCATTGCCAGTTGATCATAACCAACCAACAGCCAGACGCAGCGATAACCCAGCGGCGTGCGGCTGAAGACGCCAATATTGAGCGGCGACACCGACGATACATCCGTCAGTGAGATCCGCGCAGGGATGGCTTTAAGCGTCGCTTCCAGCTCATCGACCAACTTCTGGATCTCAGTGGTCGCCAGATCCAGCGCGTTCTCCAGCTTCAACAGCGCCATATCTGCATAAGGGTTATCACCCTCGGCGTCACGGCTCATCAAACCGGCGCGCTGAATCACGCGCGGCATGCTGAGGATTTGTGGTCTGCCACGTTCGCGCAGGTCATCAGGTTGGCGTCGGCGGCCTTCCCACAATCGAATCGCATAATGCGAGTGCAGTTCAATGGTCAAAGAGGAGCGTAACGCGCCTGCTTTGGCCGTATCGGTTTCGTTCTTTTCTTCAGCCATTTCCCACTCCATATAGTTGATGATGCTGCACCAGTTTTCAGGAGCGTTAAGGCAACATCTATCGTAAAACCATTCACACAGCTGCCAGTTATCTGGCTCGTCAGCTTTTCAGGCGTTGGCGTATCGATTGCACGATCTCAGCGATGTCAGCGGCAGAGCTGGTTGCCCTTGTCGTCGGTTCAGGTTGTGCCGGTTTAGTCGGTGTGGCGACAGGCGACGGGTCTGCAACGTGAGTGAACTGGCCGGTTCTCGCTTTTTTGATAATCGTCAGCAGCCAGCCGGTTGGGTTCTGGATTGAACCGGCATCAAGATTCTGGCCAAGTTGGTGAAGCAGCTGCTGCGACTGCTCAGCGGGCAACGCTGCCAGCCGGTGCTCAAGCATGGTGAGATCTTCCTGGCTGAAACGCTGCCGGTAGCGTTCGGGGATGAGTTCCGATGTTGGCGCAGCCGGTGTATACGTGTTTTTTTTCACACCTTGTGTAAAACAACGTACGTTACCGTTCGGATTCCGAACTCCGGGCCGAAGCCTTGGTATCAGCGAGGGTTCGGAAACCGAACTCAGTGAATTTGAATGCGCCGGTATAATGGGTTCGGCTTCCGAACTCGGTGTTTTTATACCCGGTTCGGAAACCGAATTCGGGTGAGTGAACTTCCTGACTACGGCCATTTCCTGCGGCGTTTGTGGCTTGCCCAGACGACTTTCGATCTGGCTAATATGGCTTTTGCAGTGGCGCATCTGCGGGTCATTTTTGATTTCATCCAGCACCTGCAACGCAGTTTGCTTGATGGTTTTATTGCCGCTGCGGCACGCTTCAGCGACGGTATCGAGCCACGCCGGGTCCATGATTTCAGCGTCGCAGCAGGTTAGCGGTTCGTCGTGCTGCGCATAGATATTGCCGCGCACGCGTCCCTGATCGTCGCGAACGCGCTTACACAGGCTGAGCCAGCCGGTAAGTCGCAGCATCAGCAGCACGCGGCTGACCGTTTCGCGCGATGCCTTGCCTTTGTGCGGGGAAGCGAGCTGCAGTTGCAACTCGTCATAGCTGGGGAATACAGCGCCGTGGTTTTGCTGCGCGTACAGCCTGATCATCATCCACGCCATTTTATCGAGCGGTGAGAGCCGCGTATCAAGCAGCAGCTGGCGCGGGTAAGCATCCTGCACATTGCCGAGATACAGCAAACCGCTTCGCAGCTGCGAGACGCCATCGTCACTGGACTTTTCCGCCAGGCGCGCCTGCATTTTTTCCATCGTGAAAGCGATTAAGCTGTCAGAGGGGAGATTCATGTCATTTCCTTTTGCCGCCGATCGCTACGTGCCATCGGGTGAATGCTGTTATTGCTGTACCCCGCGCGGGATACAGAGTGACAACACTCGCTATTTCCAGATCGCCTTGCTGTATCTCTCATGCGTCATCAGTTCCCAGTCTTTGCCGCTGTTTTTACTTAACAGCCGCCAGAACAGGCCAATGTCGATTTTGAGATAGTCCGCTCCGTTCGCTTTGATGCGCGTGAAGTTGTTCTTGCCGCACCGGAACAGCGTCAGTTGCCTCACCGCTTTGCGGCGGCAGGGCTCTGGCACGTTGACCGGCGCGACAAGACCTTCAGTCAGCGTCTGGTTGCGTCGACTCATGCCATCTTCCGCATGGCTGCGGGCTCAGGCTTTTTGTTGCCGTGCCAGCCATGCACGGCGTGCCAGATAGCGGTCAGCGACAAATCCATCTGCTCAGCGCACAGCATCATCACGTCGAGGCCATCGGCGCTGTCGGGATCGTCAATGCTGGCTTTCTGCCACTTGCGCCAGATCTCGGCGTTGTCCTCGTCGTTGAGCACCACGCCGCGCCCCTTGCGCACTTCGATACCGGCCATGCGGCGGCGTGCGGCGACTTCAACCGTAGAAAGGCCGAAGTAGTGCTGCATCAACTCGATAGAGCCGTTGAGCGCCAGCGCGCGATCGATGCGCTGCAGGCGTCTTTGCTCGCGCCGTGCCTGCTGCAACATCAGCGACAGGTTTTCGTGGTGAATGCGGAAGGTCAGCACCGATACCGGGCTGTTCATCAGGTAGTGCAAATCTTCAATGGTGAGGCCATGAAGCATCTGCATTTCCTCTGGCATCAAACCCAGCGCTTCGCAGCGGCGGATGTAGCCTGACTTGAGTTCCATCACTAACTGGGTAAGCAGGCCGTTGGTGGCCTGAGACAAGCTGTTACTCATCATCGTGATCTCCGGTTTTCAGTAATCTCAATCGACTAAAAATGCCGCTCAGCTCTGGCGCTGCAGCTCGCGCAGCCGCCGCAACGTGCGGATTAACTTCATGAACGTCTGGGTGAGGGCATCATCAAAGCTAGGTGCGGCATTGCTGCTGCCGATTAGCAGCTCGCGCATCAGGTCAGGCAAATCCTCATCGCACGCGCCGCCTGCCAGTGAGGAAAGCAGGCATGAAATCGGTGAGGCGCTGAGCTCTTCGTCAATGCGATAGCCCGCTGAAGCCGTGCTGTTATCCGGTACGACGGCTTCGCCATCGCTGTCCGAATCGGCCAGCTCAAAGGCAAGGCGAAAGGCGATATTGCGCAGGTGATCAGCGTCATCCTGCAGAGTCGGAATGGACCAGAAATCTGGTGCGGCTGATTGAGTGTTGCCACTGGCAACATCAGAAACCATCTCTAAAGTGTTGCCAGTGGCAACAGTAGAACTCGGCTCGGAGGTGTTGCCAGTGGCAACAGTGGAATTCGGTTCGGAGGTGTTGCCACTGGCAACACCGGGCGTGGTGGGTGGTGGAGTTGGCTTGCGAACCGGCGCAGGCGCGCGCGGTGCTGCTTCCGGTTCAGGCTGCTGGTTTTGCTGCTGAAGCTGCGGTGCAACCGGTTCGGGTTCGCCAAACAGCTGGCGACGGTTTTGTTCACTGGGATCAAGCTCAATCAGCCAACGATCGTAGTTGAGCGATGGATGCGGCAACGCGCTGACCAGCTCGCCGATAAACTCGTCGCGGAACATCTCCAGCGACCAGCTCTCCGGTGAATTGAAATGCGGGCACACTTTGGTCATCACGTTTTCAAACGTCACTTCCGGCTTGGCTTCTGCCGCATAGTGATTCCATAATTTCTCGGCATCGCTGCGCAGTACCAACAACGCGTTGATCTGCGGACGGCCAAGACCCGACTCCAGCAGCGCCGGTAAATGCGGATAGAGATGACGGACGCAACTGTCCATGCGGCTCAGGCTGGAGTAACTAACCGGATAGCCTTGATCTGTCAGCACCGTTGCCAGCTCTCGCAGGGAAACCGCTTTGCCCGATTCATCCTCAATGATTTGGCGGGCGTTGCGGATGCCGATCGCTTTCTCTATAAAGCTCAGCTCACCACGCAGTTCGTTTTCCGCCAGATGACCAATCACACATTTGATGCGACCTGGCCAGGGTTTGAACAAGCAATGCACGCGGTAGAAATGTTCGCTATGCGTCTCCGCCCACAACTCACTCAACGCCTGGTAACGCGTGTTGCCGCCGTCACTAAAGATGTAAGAGCCTGGATTGTCGGGATCGAGCGTGACTTTCGGCACGGTATCGAGGCCGCGCGCGCGAATCGATGCCTTGATGTCATCAAAACGTGGATTACGGCTAGTGCGTGGGTTATCTGGATTGGGGCGTAACTGCTCCAGCGTCAGCACCATTGGCATTTCGCTGCCAGGCGCATCTGGCGTTGCCACGGTTAATGTTGCTTCGGCCTGACGACCGCGTTTTAAAAGCGCATCTGTCAGGCCGGTTGTGCGCTGTTTTGTCATCGCTGTCATGCCTGAGCCCTCCCATAACCGAAGTGATAGGAGTTGTTTTCAGCATTTGAAAAGCGCGTGTAGCGGCCATCATAGGCGGTTTTAACGGTGCCGATAGGGCCCTGACGTTGCTTGCCAATGATGATTTCGGCGATGCCTTTTTCGATGGAGTTCTCGTTATAAACTTCATCGCGATAGATGAAGAGAATCAGATCGGCGTCCTGTTCCAGCGCGCCGGAATCACGCAGATCGCCGTTGTTTGGCCGCTTATTGGGGCGCGATTCAACCTGGCGATTGAGCTGGGATAATGCTACCAGTGGACATTTCAACTCTTTGGCCAGCGCTTTCAGGCAGCGCGAGATCTCTGATATCTCCTGCGTGCGATTCTCCTGCTCAGGCGCGCGCATCAGCTGCAGGTAATCGACCAGAATCAGGCTCGGTTGTCCGTATTTGCGGATGTAACGCCGCGCGCGGGCACGTAACAGCGCAGGAGTCTGGTCGCTGTTTTCATCGATGATCAGCCGATCTTTCCAGGCTGTGACGCGCTCCATTGCCATGCTGATTCTGGCCCAGCATTCATCATCGAGCTGGCCGCTGCGCAGCAAATTCAGCTCCACCTTACCCAGCATTGCAACCAGCCGCATCATCAGCTGCTCAGCGGGCATTTCCAGGCTAAAGCAAAAAACTAAATTGCTCTCCAGTGCATCCAGCGCCGATTCGCACATCGCCAATGCCAGCGCCGTTTTGCCCATCGAAGGACGCGCGGCCAGCAGAATTAAATCGCCCGCCTGCAAACCACAGGTCATCTGGTCGAGCTCCCGAAAACCCGACGGCGTGCCAGTGATGCCATTGCCGCCGGTGGTCTCTTCTAGCCGGGTAAGCAATTGCGACATGCCATCGAGAACAGTGATTTCCTGGTGCTGGCGCGCATGGCCTTTCTCGGCAAGGTTGAACAGCTGGCTTTCGGCGACTTCGGTGATGTTGTTGGCGGTGGCGTTGGGTAGCTGCACATCGCGCGTAAGTTGGTTGCCAAGCACATACAACTGACGCAGCTGGCTCTTTTCGGCAATTATCCGCGCGTAGGCGAGGATGTTGGCGGCGCTCGGCGTGTTTTTGCTCAGCTCGGCGAGGTAAGCAAATCCACCACACTGATCGATGAGGTTGTGACGCTCCAGAAGTTCGCTGAGCGTGATCAGGTCGAACGGGCTGTTGGTTTTGGCCAGCTCGTCGATGCCTTTAAAAATCGAGCGATGCGGACCGGAGAAGAAGTCTTCGCGTTGAATCAGCGTAACCACATCATCCCAGCGATCGTTATCGAGCATTAGCGCGCCCAACACTGCCTGCTCAGCATCGATGGAATGCGGCAATTCGATTGGATAATTGTTGGACTTAGACATGATTCACCTCCTTCACTGAGCGTGAAAGTAGCGCACCAAACTGATTGCGCCATTCCGGGAACAATTCACACGCTAGGTTGTGCATGGTTTGCAGCGCCGAATCGCTTTTGCGGCGGGTCTGCGTTTCAAGCCGGTGCGCAGGCTCGCCAGCAAAGTGGCCCGCCTTATAGATGTCGAGATCGTAGATTTGAGTGTTCAGCAACGACACGGGGATCTCGTCAGCGTAGGGACTATATTTCCCTTCGCTGACAATCGTCTCCAGTTGCCCGAGTGTGGTTTTGGCCAGCGAGGTGTAATCCATGCAATTCACCAGAATGCGAATCGCCGGTAGCGCTATGCCGTAAGAGGAGAGTGAGCGTAGCTGTTCGAACATCGCGATAGCACCGCGCAGAAACTCGCGGATGTCGGGCAGCACCGGCTTCACTATGCCGATGGTTGTGTCAGTGGCGGCGAGCGCAATAAGCTCCAACATCACCGAACGCGCGCCCTGTGAATCAATGATGATGACGTCGTACTCATTGAACAGCGGATGCTGCAGCACGTTACGCATGCGTAACCGACCATCTGGGGCGTGCAGCATGGCAGTCAGCAAGTGGGCTTGCGGGTCGTTGGAGATGATGACGTCGAGATTAGGGATGAAACTGTTGGAAATTATGTTGGTTGAATCACCGAGATCTACCGACTGCATTAGCAGTTCATATATGCCGCACGGCGCTTCATAGGTGAGTTGATAGATGCTGCTGGCAGTGGGCTGGCCGAAGTCACCATCGATTAAAAGCGTCTTCAGTCCTGCATCAGCGAGGAAGCCACAGAGGTTTGCGGCTTGCGTAGATTTGCCTTCTCCACCTTTGGTGGAAATTACGGGAAGTATTTTCATTTTGCACATCCGAAGTAAGTTCGAATATGCATCTCGTCAATTCTGTAAAACCCGTTTAAAGACTCATTTTCCCGCAGGGAATCAACCTGAAATTCTCAGCAAGGGGATTGAAAATCCCCGTGTCCGTGGTTCGATTCCGCGTCCGGGCACCAACATTCTGAAAACCCAGCCTTTATGGCTGGGTTTTTGCTTTTGTGGGTTTCTAAAACACCTTTACGTCTTCAGCGCCATCAAAAGCATTAATCTTGATGCCTGCGCTTTAACGGTATGCTCAGCAGTAGCTCACCAGATACAGAGCGCTTGCCGGGTGCCGTTTCAAACGCGTTGATTTACGTGGCAGTAATCTCCACGGTGGATGGCCTCGCATGTCGTCACCACGTGTCTTACCTTGATCCAGCAGCAGCACTCGCAAAGCCAGCGTTAAGCTGTAGGACGTTCGTTCCACGCATCGGCGTATTGAATGTTGCCATCCACAATGCGCCAGGTGATTTTCTCATACTGCATGCTGACGCTTTCCGAGTGATTCATCTTGTCGTTACCAGACAATTTCACATTGGGTACGCCACAATGAACGCTGGTGATCTTCACGTTTTCCAGCAGAACCGTGTAATAGCAGACCTCTTGCCCAGCATCGCTAATATTGTAAAAACGAATTTCAGCACTTTTCAGCGTCTGCCCGGTAGCTGAAGCTTTATAAAGATAGGGCGTTGAACTATCAACTTCCTTTTCAATACGCATTGATGAGTGCTGGCGTGTGCCGGTTATTTTTCCAGCGGCGGTATCAACCGGAAGGCTAATACCGTGGCTTAATCCGATGATTTCAATACTACCTTCACGGTCATGCACATCAACAGAGCCTCTAATATCTGCGCCGCCATCGTCTTTGAGCCACATGTACGGAGGGATTGGCATTTAACTACTCCTTATTTTTCGTAGTAACTTCATTGTTAAAATATAAATTGCCGTAGTGATAGAAAATACTGAGAACACGGAGATGTAGAAATATAAATCATAAAAGTTGTCTGCTCCAATCTCACCATCTCCGTAAAAAAAATGTGCAATACGGGTTGCCCATGCATAATTAAACCATATTTCAGGACTACCTAATGTTCGCCCGACGATCAACGATAAAGCGAAATAGAAGATGACTTTACATATCTTACGGGCAAGTGTTGTTATTGCCACTGGCAATTACCTCAATCCAACCGCGTGCCATCAATGATTTCATGCAGGGAACGCGTATTGGTGAAGTCTGCATTAATGCATTACGGATTAATGCATAATCGGAGTTATGAACTAAAGTGATGCATCCTTCCGATACACGCCCCGGATGTAGCCTGAATAATCCACGTTTGACCCCATCAATCCAGCTGTGATCATCAATAGTCCAGTCATCTCTGAACAAAGCAAACCATTCATCACGGTCAAACTCAGCACCTTCGTACATTCTGTTATAGAAATCCTGGGACTTTGCTTTTAACCTTGATAAGAGGCCGCCACTGCCACGCTCTACAATCCAGTACTTACCCGGTGGTATTGGACCTTCATTCGGAATTGCACCACATGCAGCGTTGTTCATGTAAACGCCTTTGCCTGAGAACGGCATAAAAACGCCAACGCCGTAAAGATTGAAAGGCACATAATCTGCGCCATTTAGAATCAATGTTCCCTGAAGTGCCATTACCTGTCCCTAATTAACAATCATGTAATAACTGTGGGTTATGTTACGTAGGATGAATTTTCAGGGCTAGTAATAATAATGGCATGCTTTCAATTTTGCGTAGTTGCCCACATTATATGATGGCCTGGGGGCTATATTCCTTCTGGATGCCAGTCTTTCTTGAATGACCAAATGGGTCGATTAAACACCTTCGTGACCGTTTGTCTAATGTGGTAATTAATTCTTTAAATGATAATTAAGGTTGTCATTCTGAAAGATACCCTGACATTTATAAAACCTGTAAGGCTTTCACTACAAAAATTTAATCTAATAATGATAATAAACAGATAATTCGTAATGTTGTCTTTAGTTATGTTTTTAATTAATAATTTATCGCATAAGCGCTGTAAGGTACTTATGTTCTGCTAAGTGCTATTCTCTGTGATTTATTAATTTGTTAAGTGCACGAGAACAGCAATTAAACATCTTCAAAAACACTTTTAACAAATGGATGCGTTATTATGAATAAGCTCATTAAGTTTTCAATTGCCGCTGCGGTAGTGGCTCTGCTGTCTGGATGTACTGGAAGCGTGTATAACAAAGAAAAAAACTGTGATTACGATTATTTGCTTCATCCGGCTGTTTCTATCTCGAAAATTATTGGCGGTTGTGGACCAGTAGATAAATAGTCTGCATTGATGATTAGCGGCCAGTCACGGCAGTTAACTGGCCGCAACACCTCTAAAACCCCTGAAAAATCCGAAAGATAAAATTACATCGTGTTGTTTTAAATGGTTTTTATTTAATGTTGAGAGTGTTAATCCTAAGAATGGAAAGTTTATTTTTCTTTTGTCTTGCAATGTTGCATTAGACATGCGTAAATGACCTCCAGTCTGATTTGCAGACAGTTTCAAAGTTAGTTCACAGTTTATCTCTCATCTACGTCAGTGCCGAAAATAAGCCTTTCTCTTTGAGTTTTATCTCAGTCCTGATTTTTCTCTGCGATTCAGTTCACTCAGCCTCACGGCAAAAGAAAAGGTATTAATTATGTCTAATAAAATTCTCGGTACAGTAAAGTGGTTTAATTCTGAAAAAGGTTTCGGTTTTATTACCCCTGAAAATGGCAGCAAAGATGTCTTCGTACATTTCTCTGCTATCACCGGTAGTGATTTCCGCTCCCTTGAAGAGGGTCAGCATGTTGAATTCTCAGTACAAGATGGACCGAAAGGCCCTTCAGCAACCAATGTTACAGGTCTCTAATATTAATTTGTTCACTACTTTTATGAAATGCCCTCAGTGTCAGGGTTCTCAATATCGCAAGTCGGTATTTGATGTCAGCCAAAAAAATCCGCATGGTGCGACCTGCATTTTCTGCAAGTCCATGATGATTGAGAATAAAAATATCGCTGCATAAACGCAGGTTTGCACTACTTTTCGTGTAACGTCCTTACGCTGTATCTGAACGACAATCCCGCGTTATAACTCGAGCTGAATCGGCTCGATATCGCCATTCTGCTGTGCCGGCTGCGCACAGCAGATTAATATCTCCCCCTCTGCCACACTGGCACTCGGCGCAGTCGGGTAGGTTACCGCTCCCTTTAAAATCCTCGTTTTGCACGATCCGCAATGTCCTTCACGACAGCTGTATTCCGGGCTAAGACCGCGTGCTTCGGCCAGTTCCAGCAGCGATCCGCTATTCGGCGTCCAGCGCGCCTCTTTGGCTGAGTTCATGAACATCACGGGTATGGATTGCGTCGAAATCGGGAGTAAGCTTTGTTCTGTTTGCTGCACATCCATGCTGCGCTGCAGCGAGGACGGGCCAAAGGCTTCGGCGTGAATGCGTTTATCGGCGATATTGTAGCTGCGCAGCCCGTCATATAACGCCTGCGTAAACTGCGGCGGGCCACACAGGTAAAAGTCGTAGTCGTTAAATGGCAGCACCTGTGAAAGCAGCGCCATATCGATGCGTCCGGAGACATCGTAATCGAATCCCTGTTCGGCACCGTCCGGCTGGCTCAACACGCGCACCAGTTTGAATGCGCCTTGTGAGGCCGCCAGCAATGCATCCAGTTCACGTACAAACGGGCGTTCCGCTTTGTTGCGCGCGGACTGGATAAAGTAAGTAGGGCGCATACGCTGTTTGCGGCGTCCTTCATAAACCAGATGGCGCAGCATCGCCAGCATCGGGGTGATGCCGACGCCCGCCGCAATTAAAACCGCTGGGCGTGTCTCTTGCGCATTGATAGTGAAATCACCGGCTGGCGCTCGCGTTTCAAGACTGTCGCCAACCTGTAGATGATCGTGCAGATAGCGCGAGACCACGCCATCGCGTTTGACGCTGATGCGATAAAAACCGTCCGACGGCGCAACCGACAGGGTGTAGTGACGAATCAGCGGTTTGTCTGTACCAGGCAACTGCACGCGAATCGGCAAGTGCTGTCCTGCCTGATACGCCAGCAAACCGGCGCCATCATCTGGCATCAGATGAAACGAGCGAATCGATGCGCTCTCATCGACAATCTTCGTCACCCTAAAAGGCCGCCAGCGTCGCGCCAGTTCGTTAGCGCGCAGGCGTTCGGCAGCCGATTGCCAGTCACCCGTCATTTCTGACGCCAGTGAGATACCGCCTGCTTCCGTTTCCCAGCGCAAGGCGAGAGCGGCATGACGTCGCACGATGCGGCGCGGGCGGAATGTCCACAGCCGTTCGGCGCCCTGGAATGCAGCGATCTCCGGCGAGTCGAGGATCACGCTGGCATCGCCGGTCATTTGCAGCGTATCGCCGCTGCGGTAATCGACAAACAGCAGCCCGGATTTCCCGTTCTGGTGGATGTTGCCGAGCGTGGAAAAGAAGAGGTTGCCGTTAAAATCGGGAATGGTCAGCAGGCCATCGTCATCCACACGCACAAAACCGGGTTTGCCGCCGCGATGCGAAGCATCAACCTGATGCTCGGCATAAGTCGCGACATAAAACGTATCGGCGGTGGCGATGGTGTTGCGGGCCGCCTCATCGAGCGTGCTGAGCACTTCAACCTCACCAATAGCCGGCTCATCGGGCGAACGAGCAAAGCGGAAATCGCGCAGCTGGATATAGCGCGGGCAGTTGCCGAAACTCTGCTCCACCTGCACCCGAAAGCCGCCACCAATGGCGCTCAGCACGCCATTCATACGGTTGCGGCGACGGGTGTGTAACTCAATGCCGAGCAGGCCAACCGATGCGCCGTCAGTGAACCCGGCAGCAGCGGGATCGCGGGGATCCGGCTGGGCGGCAATATCCAGCGTGGTGGCATTGGGCGAGAAGATAAAACCGGGTTGGCCTTCCAGCAGCGTGGCCCAGGCATCGCCTTGCCCATCCACGCTGCCCACTACGATAAACGGTAGCTGTGCGTAGAAGTCACGGTGCTGATCGGGCATGTAGTCGCGAATCACGCGCTGGCCGACTTCCGCCATGCGTTCGGCTACGCCCGCCTGTTGTTGCAGGGCTATTTCACCTGCATGCCATACCGGAAGTTTCTCGCCCATGATAGTTAACTCACGCGATGCTGCGCAGACCGGCAGCGGTTTGCGGGAAGGGAACAAAGCCCGGCAACGCTTCAATACGGCGTAACAGCGCATTGACCGCCGGATAGCCAGAGAGATCCACATTGCCTTCCGGCGCGCCGATCAGGTAGCTGTACTGCGCGATATCCGCGATGGTCGGGCGATCGCCGACCAGCCATTCACGCCCGGTAAGATGTTTATCCATTAACGCCAAAATGGTGTGCGCACGGGCGATCACTTCGTCAGAGTTGAACGGGCGGCCAAACACGGTAATCAAGCGTGCCGCACAAGGGCCATAAGCCAGTTCACCTGCCGCGACAGACAACCAGCGCTGCACCTGCGCCGCACCCAGTGCATCTTCAGGCAACCACTCACTGCGACCTGATTTTTTCGCCAGATAAATTAGGATGGCGTTGGAGTCGGAGATATACACGCCGTCATCCTCCAGCACCGGCACTTGGCCGAATGGATTGATGGCGAGAAACGCCGGGGTTTTGTGCTCGCCGTTGGCGAGGTCCACATCAATTACCTCGTGCGGCAGGTCGAGCAGTGACAGGAACAGACGAGCACGATGCGCATGGCCAGAAAGCGGGAAGTGGTAGAGTTTCATCATTAGTGTCCTTTAGTGGTGGCCGGGATGATCCCGAACCCTGTCTAAAGGTTGGCACAGCCTGGGGTGCGGCAGAATAGCCGGGTTTGCGAAGTCATTATTGCGGAAAATGGAAGAATGGGGGCGGGGTTGATGTACGGCGGTCCTGCAAAAGCGTTGAAACTCTTTTGCAGCGCCGCCGCGCATGGGTTAGCCGGGAACTATGAAACCACTGCACTTCCTGTCACAGCCTGAGCTTGCTGCTCGCTTTGCTGCTCTTCGCGATGTTTCAAGCGATCCCAGATGCGGAAGAACGGATAGTAAATCACCATCGAGATCGCCAGGTTAACCACCTGTAACACCGTGCCGGAAATGTGCCCCCCAGTTGCCAGATAGCCGCTGACAAATATCGGCGTGGTAAACGGTAATGCGATCCCGGCGGGCGGCGCGACGAATCCGGTCGTCATGGCCGCCCAGGAGACAATCACCAGCACCACCGGGGTGAGAATAAACGGCAGGAACAGGTACGGGTTCATCACCAGCGGAATGCCAAACACCAACGGCTCGCTGATGTTGAACAGCGCGGCAGGTCCGGCAATCTTACCCAGCTGTTTCATCTGGCGGCTGCGAGAGCGGATCAGCATAAAGATCACCAGACCCAGCAAAGCACCGGTGCCGCCAGGCGCTATCCACAGATCATAAAACTGCTGCGTAAAGATGTGCGGGATCGGCTGGTTATGCTGGAACGCTTCGAGGTTTTCACTCATGTTGGAGAGCCAGACCGGCTGGATGAACACCAGTACAATGGCATCGCCGTGCAACCCCAGCGTCCAGAGAATGCCAATCAGTAGCACCGAGAAGATCATGCCCGGCAGCGTGCCGCCGACGTGGTGCATCGGCAATCCAATCACGGTGGCGATCAGGTTGTTGATGTCGCCAAACGGCGAGGCTTCCACTGCCAGACGGATGATCAGCACCACCGCCAGCACGCAGAAGCCCGGCACCAGTGCGAGGAAGGATTTTGCCACCGCAGGCGGCACGCCTTCCGGCATCTTGATCACCAGATTGCGGCTATGGACGAAGCGATAAATCTCCGTCGACATCAGCGCAATCACAATGGCCACGAACAAGCCCTGGCTGCCAATCATCGAGATCGGCAGGACGCCGGTTACCAGCTGTGCGGGTGCATTTTCGACTGGGGCAAACAGGGTCTGCTGCGGAATGGTCATCACAAAAGCCACTAACGCCATGGCGCCGCTGGTAAGCGGATCCAGCGTGCGGTATTTCTCCGCCAGACGATAGGCGATGCCGAAGCTGGAGATCAGCGCCATGATGTCGTAGGTGGCGCGCACCGGATAGAGCAGTTTGTTGCGCCAGGTGTCGCCAAACAGATCCGCCATCAAATGGCCCCACGCCGGAATCGGCAGGTAGGCGAAGATCAGGAAGAAACTGCCAATCAGCATAAACGGCATGTTGAGAATGATGCCGTCACGCACCGAGAGCACATGCTTTTGTCCGGCGACTTTCAGCGCTGCGGGCAACACATAACGTTCAATAAGAGTACGGTTGGACACAGGGCCTCCTCAGGCTCAATGGCGCAACAAAATGATAATAAGCGGTCCATTTGCACCAACGCTAGCGGCGGATAATTCGCGCTGTTAGCGTTGGTGCAGGTGACCTGACATTGCCAGATGCCCTCAATTGCGCAGCGGCACGGTTTATCGGGCATATCTGGAGCCGCATTCTCGCGATTGCACCGTTACGGCGCTATTGAGCCGATGAGAACTGCGGCAACCACGGCTTGTTCAGCGTTAACACTTCTTCCAACAGGGCTTCTGCTGTCGCGACATCGCCGACCAGCGGATTGCCCAGCAGCGCCAGCAATGCCTGATTACGATCGCCGTGTACCGCAGCTTCGATGGTTAAGCGCTCGAAAGCTTTAATCTGCTGTGTCAGGCCGTTCATCAACGGTGGCAACTCGCCAAACACTAACGGGTGCGCGCCCTGAGCATCTACCAGGCAGTTCACTTCCACCACCGCGTCATCGGGCAGGCCGTGAATCGCGCCGTTATTGCGGCAGTTCACCACCAGATTCTTGCCACTGTTGTTGTGAATCGCGCTGATCAGCTCGACCGCCACTTCAGAGTAATAGGCGCCACCGCGGAAACTCAGTTGCTCCGGTTTGTGCGCCAGATGCGGATCGGCATACAGCGCGAACAGCTCCGCTTCAACCTTCATCACTTGCTCAGCGCGGGTGCCTTCATGACCGTTTTTAGCTTTCTCCTGCTCTTCGGCCAGCATCTGCGGCGTCTGCCAGTAATAGCGATGATACGGGCAGGGAATGGCGTTGAGCGCACGCAGGAACTGCGGAGACCATGGCATATCTTTGATGTTGTTCATGGTTAGCGACTGGCCATCGCACAGCTGTTCAATCACCTGTTTGGTGACATCTTCGCCACGGCAAGTCACCTGATGCACCCACACCAGATGATTGAGCCCGGCAAAGCGCAACTGCACATCATCCCATGGCGCGTCGAGCATACCGGCAATCATATGATGCATATTCACCGGCACGTTACACAGGCCGATGATTTTGGCGTTGCTGTAACGCGATACCGCTTCAGTGACGATCCCGGCGGGATTGGTGAAGTTAATGATAAAGGCATCGGGCGCCAGTTCTTCCACTTTACGCGCCACGTTCAGCATCACCGGAATGGTGCGCAGCGCTTTGGCAAAACCGCCGACGCCGGTGGTTTCCTGGCCGAGACGACCGTATTTCAGGCCAAGGCGTTCATCGGCTGCGCGCGCCGCCAGTTGGCCGACACGTAGCTGGGTTAGCACAAAGCTGGCACCACGGATGGCATCATCCAGCTCAAAGTGCACGCTGACTTTGACCTGTTCTAAGCCATTCTGCTGCAGCATACGGCGGGTGAGATCGGCAATGACATTCACTTTCTCACGACCCGATTCCACATCCACCAGGGCCAGTTCAGTCACCGGCAACTGCGCGTAACGGTTGATAATCCCTTCGACCAGTTCCGGTGAGTAGCTGCTGCCACCACCAATAATGGCTATCTTAAGCATCGGTTCCTCCTGCCGCAGTGCGGCGGTAGAGTTCAATGATTTCGCCCGCCAGATCCTGCACCAGCATGGCGTTCATCAGGTGATCCTGGGCATGTACCAAAATCAGGGTGACGGGCAGTTTGCCGCTGCCTTCATCGAGACTGATCAATGCCGTTTGCTGCTGATGAGCGCCATTGACGCTCTCTTTGGCAGCCATAAGCTGTTGCTCGGCAGCAGCAAACTGGCCTTCACGCGCTAATCGCAGGGCGCTCAGTGCTGCACTGCGAGCGGCACCGGCCTGTACCAGCAGCAGCATGATTTGTTCTTCAAACTCGATAACCACTTCTTCGGACATGCAGAATCCCCCACAGCACAAGGCCGTGTTTATTTCGGTCAGTTTGGGTAAAACGGAGGTATTACGAGGTGTGCAACGCTAGGGCGGTATCCAGCACCTGTTCGCCACGCATCATGCCGTAATCCATCATGTCGATGACGGCGACAGCTTTGCCTTGTGGCGCGGCGATGGCAGTCAGGCGGGCGGCTTCAAACTTCACTTGTGGACCGAGCAACACCACGTCGGCATCCGGCAGGATGCGTTCGAATTCCGCTACCGGCACCGCTTTGATATCAATGGTCAGCCCGCGCCCCTGAGCAGCGCTTTGCATTTTGTTGACCAGCATGCTGGTGGACATCCCTGCAGCACAGCAAAGTACGATACGCATATGATTTCCTCCTGTGATTTGTCGGGGCCATTTAAGACCTGTGTTGTAGGTGGTGTAAATACCCTCCGGACAGACGATTTTCTGATGAATGGATAATTAAATATTTTAAATCAATTGGTTATACTGTGTTGTTTGTGAAAATATTTTTCATGACTGTGATCGGTGCTGTAATTTATCGTTAACATAAGTGGTTTTTGACGTCGCTAGCGCTGAAATCGCTGAAAAAAAACTCACACTGAAAAATATTTTCATGCATGATGGGCGTTCGCAACGAGAGGATGTGGTGAGCGGATGGATATTGTCTGGCAATTGCGGCAGCAGTCGGCACGCGCGGATGCGCCGGAATCTAAGCTGGCGCGTTTTATTCTGGAAAACCTGCATGTCAGCGCGCAGGCGACAATGGAAAGTCTGGCAACGCAGGCAGGGGTGAGTCCTGAAGTCCTGCGCCGCTTTGCGGTATCGGCAGGCTGTCGCGATCTGGATGATTTCCTGCATCAGGTGCGCAAAGCAGGACAGCAGGAAGGGACATTTCTCGATGTCATCCGGCAGCGCCAGTCATCGCTGAGCCAGCAGGAAAATCGTGTGGCGCTGGCAATTCTTAACGATATCGCGTTTGCCGCCTCGGCCACCATCGAGCAATTAGCCGGGCGCGCCGAAGTCAGTGCGGCCACCATTACCCGCTTTGCCCGTTCTGTGGGTTGTGAAGATATTCGCGAATTGCGTATGCGGTTGGCCAGGGCCAGTTCGGTGCCTTCAACCCCAACCGCCCAGGGTATTCCGCAGCTGGAGGCGATTCATCAGGCGCTAGCCCAGCAGTGGACACTGGCTGAAACCGAGACCTGGGAGCGGGCGGCGCGAATGCTAGTTAAAGCTCGCAGCGTGCTGTTAATTGGTGCGGCAGGGCAGACCACGCCACTGGTGGCTGAAGTACACCAACGATTAACGGCGACAGGTCTGGCGCTGGCATGGATCCAGGACGATAACCTGTTGCGTATGACGTTAAGCCGATTGCAGCCGGATGATTTACTGCTGATCCTCGCGCCGGATGCGGTGAACAGCAGCGTGCTCAGCGCTGTGCATCATGCGCATATCCAAAAAACGCCGGTGATTGCCATCTGCCCGACTAAGCTGGATCTGGCGAGTCAGGCTGATATTTGGTTACCGTTGCCGGATGAACAGCAGGCGCGCAGCTATGGCATTCTCTGCGCGCTGGATCGGCTGGAAATGGCGCTTAGGTCATTTTAGCGCGTAGATTTCTGATATCAGGGTGCTGCCATCTTGCAGCATCACTTCAACTGGCACACGCTGATAGCCTTCGCCCTCAAACTCATCAAGCATCGACCAGTGCGCGGAAAGGTTATCCGAACTGAAGACAAAGCCGTTAACCTGCGTGCCTTCGGCAGTGAGTTCAATGCCGGGAAAACCCATCGCTGCGCCCCAGCCCGCTTCATGCAGATTGCCCAGCACATAACCTTGCTGCCAGCTTCCGCCAATATTTTCCATGATATGCGCATTAGGACGGCCTGGACCGAGCGTGCCGTAAACGAAAAGACTGTGCATTAACTACCTCAGTAATAAGGGAAAGGCTTTGAATTTAGCGCGAGAGGTGAGGTTAGCCAATGGTGATGATTGAGATGAAAAGTAGTGTCTAAGTAAACTGGACGTTACAGAAGCAGGGGTTAATTAAACATTAGAGAAATGCCCTAATGTGCTAGCAGCGGCCAATAAGTTTTTTAACCGCTGCTATTTTTAACGTTAAAGAACATCCAAAATAACGGTAGAGCTGCCGGTAAAATCACCTAATGATGGTGTGCCACTTAAAGTGGCATCCACTGTGACCGAATTGTTACCTGCTCTCATGTAGAAATTGCTGCCTTGTGAAACGCCATTGAATTTTAATGTTGCGCTCGTTCCATTATTCAGTGAAACATTATTACCTGATCTGAAGCGGATTGTGGCTGCGCCAGAACAATAAATATTAATCGAGGTGTTTTTTCCAACACCACTGTATTTATCTTGCTGAAGGCTGCCAAAATCAATAGTGCCGGCACTTCCGGAGCAAGTTGGAGGAGGTGGTGGTGGGCGAACTGGGGTTGAAAGACACTGCGACTCCACAAATCCTCCTCCAAGTCGTCTATACCCAAAACAAAGTACAGGGTCAGACCCTCCTGCCGGCAAAGTTATTCTGACTGGCACACTACTCCCATATCTTCTTAGCCAGGCTTGTCGAGCATCTTCTGAGGTTTTATAAGGAGTGACTAACCCAGATGCTGCGATTGCAGTCCTTACGCCACCATAATAGTAGAACAATGCCACGCCATAATCGCAGCTGAAATATCCCCCCATGCCATTATCGCCACAGTTACTGGCTGCAGAATAGGGAATACCATTATCCTGTGCAGTTCCTGATATGCTACTTCCAATTTGGGTGAAGTTTTGCACTAATATGACAGCGCTGGCTGGACAGGTAAATAATCCAGCCAGTATTAATAAGGGTTTAATTTTGATAATTTTTTTAATCATAAGTAATCCAGAATAAAAGTGGTAGTGGCCGTAAATTGACCATGACCAATGCGTCTGTTAATTAATGCATCTGGCTCACCCTGAACATAGGCTTGGAACCCGAGTGCCATATCGCCCGCTTGTAATGCCACCGTTGGGCTTGCCACATTAACTTTTAGCGGGCTGCCATCCTGATTTTCCAGGCCCACAGCCACGCCTTTTGCCATACTTCCGGCATCAAGCTTCAACATGCCGGGTAGTGCTGTATTTTCAATGCCTTGAAACGTCACCTTCACCCCTTTGAACACGCTGATATCACAATCTTCGAGATGAATACGTAGCGGTCGGCTGGGTGTACGTTTGTAGCGATAAAGGAATTTGTCGATCACCTCTTCAAAATCCAGTTTAATCAGGTCATCACCAGGGCGAATAAAACAAGGTGCTGCCACTAATGTACCACGCATAATTAAGTTTTCTGCTGCTTTGGCCGGCAGTGTAAAAAACAAAAGGCCAGCAAGCATAACTATATATCCCAAGGGAAGTATTCTGTATTTCATTACGCTCGCCTATTGGTAATCCGATATGATGGTGGCCCGGGCAACAAAAGCACCCTCATCCGGAAGTGAAGCGGGATTCGCCACAGGAACCACGGTTAATGTGGGCGGTCGGGTTAAATTGATGGGAATGAACTGGTTCAACCGCATTGGTGTACCATTTTGTTCAATGCGTATGCCTAATCCACTTTTATTAGTTACCACGGCAGTATTATCAAAGCTAACGGCCGTGGCTTGTATACTGAGCCTGACACTACCCGTACCGCTGCAATGAACAGAATAGGGCACTGGGCGGCGATATTTATCACCGTCAATTCCTCTAATAATCACGTTGTCAAAATCGACTTCGATCAATCCACCGCTATTGATTTCACAAGGGATAGACTCAACCAATCTCCCCTGGAAGTTAACATTTACTGCTGAAGCAGCAGGCAGGTTTAACCAGAGATAGCATAGATTTATCGCTAAATATTTAAGTGTTGGTGTCCTTTTCTTCATTTCCAACCTCTCACTGATATTCAACTAATAAAGTCGAGGTCGCAGTGAAGTTACCTCCCGTTACCGTACCGCTACCATTTTTCACCAACATAGCGCTTAGAGCAGGTCGGGCAGGGTTGGTGAAATTTTTCCAGCTATTCAAGGTTAATTTTCCACCATCACTCTTTAGCATTATGCCCAGATTAGATTTACTCGTGCTTAATAGCGTGCCATCAAATGAGGCTCCCGTACCTCTAAGCTGCATTTTCAGCGCGTTGGACGTTGCCGCTGAACAATCTAAGACATATGGAATTGGCTTTTCGTAAATCTGACTGTCGATTCGTCCTATAATAATGTCGCTGCCGAAATCTATTGGAATGTCTCGCTTACCGTTAATGATACAAGGTGGAGCGAATACTTTACCTTTTACTGTGATACCAACAGAAAACGCCCGGGCTGAATGGTTAACACACATCATTGCAATGAATACAGCCACGCACTTCCAGGTGAAACCTGGTCTTGGATAATTCAATGCGTTTTTATTAATCATAATTCAACCTGAAGTTGACGTTAGCCCAATAACTTCCCGCACGCAGCGCGTCGCGGGTACGTTCAGCGGCAATGTAATAAATCACGACATTGTTGGCCGGGGTTAATAAAAGCGGCTTTCCTTTTTGTCCCAGCACAACGTTGTTGCGGTGCGCGTCTTTTAAACGCAGCCCCATACCCTCAACACCCTGAGCTTTAATTAATTGCGGATTCACGGGATCTTCAATCGCGGTGAAGGTGAATGACACCGCAGGCTGACTGGCACTCCATGCAAGATTGCCTCTGACATCGTGATTTGCAGAAGAAGTGCGTAAACAGTCATGTAAGTACAGCGCAACAGGGATCAAATTGCCGTTATCACCTGAACGCTGTAAGTCACCCGTGGCGACATTGCCTAAAGAAACAGATTGGTCAGCCGACCGCATATCCAACCGACATGCACTTTCAGTTAACGTCCCATGAGCACGGATAACGCCGTAATTGCCATCCACCAGACCATCAGTAAATCCTGCCTGTGCCAGAGATGAGAATAACAGTGTGCCAGTCAGGAGCACTGGGCCTTGTAACTTCCTGATTACCGAAGTTGTGCGCGCCCTAAAAACTATTTTTTTCATGAGTTCATTTCCTGATTATTTTGGCGTTGCGCGCTTGCTGGTATCGACACTGCAAACATTGCCGCTGCATTTAAAGGTCAGTGCTGTCTGGCCGCCGTAATCATTGACGTAGACCAATACTGGCGTAGCACCCAGTGCTGCTGCGCTGCCGCCCAATAAAGCCTGGTTTTTAGGTAAAATCATCAGTGCATCAAATCCTTTAATGACATCACCCTCTTTTTTGGCGCTGGCACCAATCAACGTGATGTAATAAGGCGTGGGGTTGATGACGGTATATTTATCACCGCTTTTACTCAGCGTAATTTTCTCCTGAAAAGGCAACGCATGCTGTGCAGCCGCTGCCTCTGCTAGTGAGGCCGGGCGATAAAAAAGTTTGATGCGTGTTTGTAGTGCAATCTGTAACACATTCGGCTTATCGCTTTTAGGCGGAATTTCGCGCAGATTAAAATAAAACAGTGATTCCCGATCTTGTGGCAATTTTTTAAATGCGTCAGAGGATGATAGTGCCTGAACTTTTACCTGGCTTTCGGCTTTAGGTTCGATGCGTTGTACCGGCGGCACAACCGTGAGCGGGCTATTCGCATTCAGCTTTTCACCTTGTTCGTCTTCAAGCCAGCCTTGTGCTAAATAAGGCAATTCAGTGTTCTGATTACTCACTGTTAAACTGACGGACTTCTCTGATCCGGGGAATATCACGCGTGTCCTGTCCAGTGAAATAGCCGCAGAGACGGAATGAGCAACAAGAGTCAATGTAGTTGCAGTTATAATGTTAAACCATTTTTTTGCTTTCATTTTTTTTCCGATAAGTAATTTTGCTGGCGCATACGTGTTTATGATCGCGATATTTTTTCGCAAGGAAGTAAAATATTGTTCATCATGTTTGAGGGCAGAATTTCAGGTAAAGATATCTTGCACTGCTCTTCATCATTCCAGCGCACCATCATTGTTTCACCTGAGTTGATTCCACTTAGGTAGACATTGCCATCGTCATTGACGATACCCGCTTCCTGATTCTTCATATTTAAAACGGTGGCGCCGAAAGGCGGAGCGGAACCATCGGACAGCCGTATCATTGCCATTGCTTTCTCACCAGCAATGACATTGAATTTTCGATAACCAATTGCCCCTTCAGTTAACGTTCCCTGAACCACGGATTGTGGAACTTCTACGTTATCCGCCAACTTATCGACATTAATGCGCACACTGTTGCGATAATAGCTGCTGATATCGCTCACCACGGCTTTGCCAGAATTATTGGTATAGACGGGATTGCTGTATCCGCCGACAGGCACGCCTGCAATTCCATCGGTATCAACCAGCATACGAGTCCCTCCTAAAATACCGCCGCGATGGAGTGCACCACCTTGTGGGGTAAGTGTGGCACCACCCTGAACTGAAACCCCGAGTGCGCTGTATTGGCCCTCGCGATAGCTCGCCGAGCCATTCATTTGTGCGAGAGTGCCGTTATGGGTGTAATAGCCGCTCAGATCGGCACCCTGGCGTGCAACACCTGTACTCACCTGATAAGAATCGGCCTCGCCCACACGGCTGTAATAACTGACACTCTGACGGTTATCGCCTTTGGCATACGACCCGTTGTAACTCACTGTGCCAGACTCACCCCACGGCAGTGACAGCGACATATACATACCGTCGTCATTGGTGTTATTAAATTTGTTACGGTACGCCGTCAGTGAAAGGCTGAGATTTCGAAATCGGCCCAGATCGAAATAGCGTGAGAGTGACAGGTCATAACGATCGTTAGCAGCCTGATTCCAATAGGTCTGATGGTTGTAATTCAAATACGCTGTAAGATTCAGCGATTCAAATTGCTGGTTAAGCGAGATGGTGTACATCTCTTTGCTGCGGCCAGCACTGATTTCGCCGTCCAGGGAATCCAGATATTCGGCCATTGAGCGAAAACCACTGTCTGAGAAACGGTAGCCGGCAAATGTGACCTGGCTGCCTGTATTTTCGAAGCGTTTGGCATAACTCAGGCGATAAGAACCACCACGTTGAACGTCCTGATTAGGGGCTTTAGCCCGCGACATCGTGACATCCGTTGACAGCGCGCCTAATGACAGGAGATCTCGACCAATCCCCATCGATAGCGCGTTATATTCCTCGCCACCCATTCCTCCGCCATAAAGCGACCAGCCGTTGCTGATCCCCCAGGAAAATTCTCCGGCAGCGAACAGAGGGCCTTCCACTCGGTGCTTCCAGTCGCTGGGTTTTCCGATGGTTGTTTTGTAGCGTATCTGGCCAGGGCGGGTCAGATAGGGGATGGTTGCGGTACTCACCTGATACTGTGTGATGCTGCCATCCTGCTCTTCCACACGAACATCAAGAGTGCCGGAAACGGCGCTATCAAGATCCTGAATACGATAGGGACCGGCCGCGACCTGCACTTCTTTAATGATGCGGCCCAGCTGGCTGATGATGATCTTCGCATTGCTTTTTGCCACACCGCTGACTTCTGGAGCATAGCCGCGCAGATTGGGTGGCAACATATTGTCATCTGATACCAGACTTAGACCTGTGTAACGGAAGCTATCGAAAAGAGAAGAGCTGAGATAATCTTCACCCAAACTGAATTTCGCGCCGATTTTACTCAGGGCGCGATAGGCATAGAAGCGGCTCCAGTCCCAGTTATGGGTATCTGCCTCATGATTCTTGCCGCTGCGACGGTCATAACGCGCCTGCCAATCTGCGCGCAAACGCCATGCCTCGAAATTCGCACCGCTGGTACCGTTGCCTGACAAATTGGTGCCACTTCCACCGCCCGCGCCGTTTTGTTGCAAGCTTTGCAGGTTGAGGTTGTAGTCAAACAGGGCACCGGAAATCCCCTCTTCCCAGCGAGCGGGGGGATCCCAATAAGGGCTGCTGTACTCGAGGTAAGCTTGCGGAATGCTTATGAACAGCGTCGATTTGCCTAAATCACCGCGCACCTCCATCCCTGGAATGCTTTCCAGCGCAAGGCACTGTCCATCCCGCCACCATGTGAGTTTGGCTAAAGAAGATTCCTTGAGTCCAAATTGCGGCAACATTTCGGGGGTCACACAGGCAACCGTTTCATTGGCATCCTGTTCGGAAGGATAGAAATGAATTTGTCTCTCGGAAAGAGGGATGGCATTCAGGTTGATAGACAGGGAATAAGTTCCAGGCAGAATAAAACCTTTACGTGAAAACTGGCTGAGATCGATATTGCTGCGATCTTTAAGATCGAGAACATCCGTATTGAACTGCACTTCGCTAGCTGCATTCGATGATGTCAGTTTTCCAATGAATAAGAGCGTCCCAACGGCGGTAAGACAAAAGAGTGAAGCCGCTTGACGCGGAAGGCATAACAGCATGATCGCGAGCCTCATTAGTTATAATCTATTCTGAATCGAATCGTTAATTGGTGATCGCCAGCTTGTAATATTTCCTGATTGCCGACTAAGTTCAGTGTGTATTTAAGGTGCATGTTATCTGCCATGAGATCTCTTTCAGGCAGATGTACGCCCGGGGATGCTATGTTGCCCACATGGTCACTGATTCTTACCGCGACACCGCTGGCCATGCCTGAAGTTTTGAAATGGCCTTTATCTTCCTCACCATCGAACATGACTTTAAAATTTTTCCAGTCGGGTTTACTGGGGTCTAATTGGGTGAGGGTGCAACCAAATAAACGAATGGAAAATTCTTTCTTTGGTCCTTGTCCTTCCCGAATGATTTTGCTGACAGGATGGTTTCCCATAAAAAGGGTCTGGTCACGATCGCCGACTTCAATTGCGCATGGTGTCTCAACTATTGAACCTGTCATGTTCACGCGACCCAATCCTTCAGTGTTTGCAACTGATATTTTTGTTATTAGCAAAACACCTAAAAATAAAAAAAAGGCGGCCGAATATCGTGAAAGTAATGACTTAAAAAACATCGACGCACTCCGGAATAGAGGAGAGAAAAAACCTGCGGCAGATAAACCGCAGGTTAGTAAAAGCGTTATTGATTAGTTGTAGTTCAGTACGAAGTTCGCTGGCACCTGGAAGGTACCCGGCACGATGGTCGCTGCTGCACCACCGCCCTGAACGCGAGCAGCGAAGGTCAGGGTGTTATTGCCGTTGATAACGGTCTGGCCAGTGGACGCAGTGTTCAGTTTGACTTTCACACCATCACCATCAGTCAGGACGATAGATGCACCACTGGCATCACCACCGACCAGAGCAAGGCTATCAGAGTCGTGTGGAGAGGCAGCTCCGGTAAAGGTGACGCTGACTTTATCTTTGGTACCTGGTGTGGTGATGACGCAATCTTCCAATTCAATATGGAAAGACTTGGGACTGGATGAACCGGTATTTCCGTTCGCGGCCAGTGCCACATTGGAAATGGCACCCAGCGGAACGGTTTGATCTAATGAACCCGGTGCAATAGAGCAAGGTGCATCAATAATAGAACCAGTGAAGGTCACTTTACCGGTGCCACCTGCAGCGTAGACAGAGGATGCGGTAAACAGGCTTAATACAGACAGGGCGATAATACACTTTTTCATTTAATATCTTCCATTTGGTTTGTACCCATATTTCTTCTTTTGTAAGAAATATGCTTAAAATGAAATCCCACCAGGCGTTAAAGTAATTAATTTCGCCTCTGATCTGAAGAGATTTCATTATTTACACACTGCTATCAGGTGCTCCTGGAATATGCAGGTTCAAAACTGCATGATTCATTATCGCTTCGCCTTTTGATTCTTTTTATTAGCGTTGTTGGGAAACATTATGAATACCGAGCGGTTTTATGAAAATAAGATTTGTTTTCTGATGGTGTAGTGAGTGAATGGGCTGTTTGTCAGGGATGCATTACAAAGGAAGTGATAAGAGGTAGGGGGGGCAGGTTGTCAACGATTTAATCTAAATGACCTATTATTCCAATTGATAAAAACTATAACATCGCAAGATAACGGTTAATGTGAGCCGCGTTGGAAATATTACGAGAACAGTTAACAATATTTATTAATAATCTATGACTCTCATGACCAGCTAGCCATGAATAAAGTCGCCCACGCCATTATCCGCGCGGACAGTTTTATTGTTATCGGTTCAGCACCTGCGCACCGGCATTTTTTTCCAGCCGGCATACATCAAACAGCGACATCAACACCAATAAAGCCACACCCGCAAATGCGATGTGAATGTCATTCTGTTCAATGGCGGCATGTTCGTGCCACAGCATTGCTCCGCGCAAGAACAGGGCGGCCAGCGCAATACCGGCACTCATGCTGAACTGGAAGAAGATACTGAACACCACGGAGGCATCACTCATTTTGGTCTGTGGTACATCGGCAAAACCTAAACTGTTGTAGCAGCTGAACTGCAGCGACCGCGACAATCCGCCAATAAACAGAATGGCGGCAATCGCGAAGTAGCCGAGTGAAGGGCTGAGCAGCAAGCACCCTAACATTGCTGCCAGGCTGATGACGCCGTTCACCATCAATACTCGTCGGAAGCCAAAGCGTTTCATCAACCAGGTAGTCGCGGGTTTCATTGCCAGATTGCCGGCAAATACCCACAGCACCATGGCACCTGCCTGCGCAGCACTCCAGCCAAAGCCAAGTTGGAATAGCAGAGGAAGCAGAAATGGCACGGCGTTTATCGAAGCACGAAACAGTGAACCGCCGACAACAGCATTTCGGAAGGTATTAATGGTCATCGCACTGAACGGCAGCAGCGGTTGTGGATGGCTGAAGCTATGGCGATAGGCCAGAACGCTGCACAGAACTCCAGGTAACAGTAATGGAATGCCAAGGCTAAGATGCATTTGTCCGAGCGCTTCCAGGGAGATAATCAGTGCGGTGCAGGCGGTAGCGGTTAGCACAAACCCGCGCACATCAAATCGACGTGTTTGCTCAGCTTTGAACTGGGGTACCAAATAAACGGTGGCGATAATGGCGATAATCCCGAGCGGGATATTGAGCCAGAAGATCCATGGCCAGTGGCCGTAAGTGACAATCAAACCTCCAAGCGGCGGACCAAGCACGGGCGCGATCAAACCCGGCCAGGTAATAAAGGCGATGGTTTTCACCATGTCTTTTTTTTCGGTCACACGTAACACCACCATGCGGCCCACCGGGACCATCATGGCACCGCCAATGCCCTGCAATACCCGACTTAACGCAAACATCGGTAGAGTATCGCTGAGCCCACATAGTATTGATGCGACAGTAAAAATCAGGATGGCACAGGCAAACACGTTGCGCGCACCGTAGCGCTCCGCTAGCCAGCCGCTCATGGGAATGCCTACCGCCACGGCTAACAAATAAGCGCTGACACCCACGTTAAGCGCCACCGGGCTGGCGGCGAAATCGTGTGCCATTTGGGGAATGGCGGTGGTGATGACGGTGGCGTCGAGATTTTCCATAAAGAAGGTAACTGCGACCAGCAGTGCGAGCAGCAAAGTGCGGTTGCCTGAGATGCCATTTTGCGTCATAGCGCCATTCCTTTCTCTTCCGTGCGAATCAGGATTAGGGAGAGAATAGTTTCGGGCGCAATCGTTTTCTATGCAAGTTTAGCCTTATAAAATCCAGTCGTTACGGATTTGATATTACTGTCTCCGCAGTAGCGAATTAGGCAGACTCTCTCTATGATGGATTTTTTCCCGGATGATTGTCGGGAACGATCAATGACTTAGGAAAGAAACCACGCGATGACTCTGTTAAACGACCTCGATCTGCGTCAGCTGGAAGCCTTCTCGGCAGTGATTTCAGCCGGCAGCGTGACGGCGGCCGCCAAAGCGCTCAATCGCTCGCAGCCCGCCGTCTCCCGCCTGATTCAGGAGCTGGAGCAGTCGCTGGGTTATCCGCTGTTTATCCGCAATGGTCCGCGTATTCATCCCTCGGAAGAAGCGCTGCAGCTGCATCAGTATGTGCAGAAAGCGCTGCTGTCGCTGCAACAGATTCGACTGCGCGCACAAGAGATCGCGCATCAGCAGCATCGCCCGCTAAGCATTGCCGCCACGCCTGCGCTGGCCGCCGGATTATTGCCGCAGGCACTGGCCGCACTCAATTTACAGAACAAAGTGCAAATCATCAGTGAGTCCGCCGTGCAGACGGCACATGCAGTGATCACCGCTGAAGCAGACATCGGTTTGTGCAGCTTGCCGCTGGAGCATCATGCGGTGGAGTTGCACTGGATTGGGCAATCACAGTGCGTAATTGCGCTGCCGGAAGAGGATGAGCTGGCGGCACATAGCGCGCTATCGCTGAGCCAGCTGGCAGGCCGCCGTTTAATCGCGCCATGGAGTCCGCAACGTCTGCGCGGCCGCTATGAAAAAGCATTGAAGAAGGTCAAAGCGCCGCTGCTGGAAACCATTGAAACTAACTCATCGGCAAATATTCTGGGCTGCGTGCGTGCCGGATTGGGCGTGGCGATCCTCGAACCGGTCACCGGCTGGGGCATGCCGCTGGCCGGTGTGGCGATTCGTCCGATTCAGGAAGACATCCCTTACTTCTTTGGCGTGATCACGCCGCAAGGCCGGCAGATTTCCAGCGCCGCCCAGGCACTGGTGGAAGCGCTGGCAGACGCCGCTGCTCAGCTGCTGCCAGGGTTTGAACGTCTGCCTGCCAGTGAACATCCGCGCATCATGCGAGTGATAAACCAGGAGTCATAGCGGGGCAATTGAGTTCATCCAACAGCATTAGCGCTTCAATTAGAAATGAAGCGCATCGCTACGCATCTGAACCGAATGCATTAAGGCACGCAATAGCCCTATTACGCTACAGCGGCAGGATATAGCACAGCGGCTTCCTTATTTATCAGGCGCGGCGAATCCCTTCATTTTCAACGCTTATAACTTTTTCGGCATAAGATATAAGAAATCCATTGGTCAAATCCTGAGCGCAATTCTTGACTCCGATTTAGGGCAAGAGGATTATGCGAAAACTTAGCTCTTATTATGCGTATTGATGATTGTTAGCTACCTATTATGCGTTTTATAGATAATTAAAAAGGTAGAGTCATCGGCGTGTTTTAACCGTTTTCGCTCGCTCTTAAAGCGATCGCTGACACCAGGGAAATCTCTCTATGACGTATGCCGCCAACGGTCTTGCCGCACTGGAAGCTCAGCTTCAGCAGGATCTGGAATATCTGGAACTGCCCGCCAAATCCTGGGTACCGGAACGCACCTTTCAGAGTGCGCCGGTACGCGATGTGGTGGTGATTGGTGCGGGCATGTGCGGTCTGGCGGCACTGGCCAAATTACAATTCACCGGCATCCGCAATGTGGTGGCTTATGACGCCGCACCCGCTGGGCTGGAGGGGCCGTGGATCACTTTTGCGCGTATGGAAACCCTGCGCTCACCAAAAACGCTGCACGGCCCGGCTCTTGGCCTCGCGCAACTGACCTTCCGCGCCTGGTTCACGGCGCAGTGGGGCAAAGAGGCGTGGCAGGCGCTGGACAAAATCCCTAAAGCGCAGTGGATGGATTACCTGATTTGGTACCGCAAGGTGCTGAATCTGCCGGTGCACAACAACGTGCGTGTCACCAGCATTGCACAGGCCGGGGATTTGATTGCGCTGGATTTGGAGGGTGCCGAAACCGAGCGTGTTTATACGCGCCGTTTGGTGCTGGCCACCGGACGTTCTGGCCTCGGTGGCTTCGCCTTGCCGGATTTCCTGCAGGGCATTGATCGCAAGTTCTGGGCACACTCCGCTGATGACATCGATTTCGCCGCCTTACAAGGCAAGCGCATTGCGGTGATTGGTGCCGGCGCCTCGTCGATGGATAACGCGGCTACTGCGCTGGAGCAGGGCGCGGGTGCAGTGGATCTACTGATTCGTCGCAAAGAAATGCCACGCATCAACAAGATGACCGGCATTGGCAGCCAGGGTGTGGTGCACGGTATGCATCAACTGCCGGACGCGTGGAAGTGGAAGTTCGTCGATTACACCGCCGCAACCCAAACCCCACCGCCGCGCTCTTCCACTCTGCGCGTATCACGTCATGAGAACGCGCGCTTCTTCCTCGATTGCGGTATTAACGCCGTTAAACAGGAAGAAGACGGCTTGCTGATTGAAACTACCCAAGGCGCACTGCACTACGACTTTTTGATCGCCGCGACGGGCTTCACCAATGATTTCCACGGCCGCCCGGAGTTTGCCGCTATCGCGCCACATATTCGCAGCTGGTCCGATGGTCGCTATCAGCCTGAGATGGGCAATCCGCGCCACAGCCTGCTGGAAGCGCCAGATCTCGGTCCTTCATTTGAGTTCCGCGAACTGACGCCTGATGCCTGCCCGATGCTGGCACACATTCACTGCTTCAACGATGCCGCCATGCTGACGCACGGCAAAGTCTCCGGCGACATTCCTGCGGTGAGCGCGGGGGCCGATCGCCTGGTGCGCGGTATTACCGCCTCGCTGTTTGCCGAGGACGTCGAGCAGCACTACGCCAACTTACAAGCTTTTGACACCCCTGAATTACAGGGCGATGAATGGGTGGATTCAACCCCGTTACTAAAACAGGAGAACGCGTTGTGAGCGACGCTATTGATCAAGCAGCCGGATTAACACCAGAAGAGGCGCTGTATCAGACGCGCCGCCTGCGTCCCGAATTTGTTGAGGGTGCGGAAGCGTGCCGTGTGTCAGTACTTACGCCAGAAGACGATCAGGGTTTACCTGGAGATCTGCGTCTGGCACTGGCGCAGCGTATGGCGGTGTTGAACTACGATGCGCCGCTGCAACGTGATTACCAGGCGCAACTGGCGGCGTTAAACCCGTCTGAAGCGCTACTGGCGCTGGCATCGGGTTGTGCCGTGTCGGAAGAGCCGCTGGCTACTATTGCGCGCCATGCCGATATGGTCACGCAGCAGCCGATTCAGGCCACCGAGCAGCACATTCGCTTACTGGAGCAGGCTGGTTTGAGCAATCCGCAAATCGTCGCGCTCTCTGAGCTGATCGCTTTTGTTAACTTCCAGACGCGCGTCGCGGCTGGTTTACGTCTGATGAGGTCCGCATGATTCCGTCGGTTAATCTCAAGCCGCTGCACTGGCATCCGTATATCACGCCAGTGGATGTTGAACAGGCGACACCGGCGCAGCTCGATGCGATGAAAGTCACGCCGTCCAACAAGAAGATCTCCGAGTACGTGCGCACGCTGGTGCACGATCCCGAGAGTTACACCGCACGTACCGGGCTATTCAACGCCATTATGTATGTCGAAGGTGGCCTCGATCGCGCCGATCGTGAGCTGGGCGCATTAGGTGCTTCGATCGTCAACGGTTGCCGCTATTGTGCGGTGGTGCACGCGCGCCGTCATGCGCAGTTAGCTGACAGTGACGCCGTGGTCAGTGCCATCTATTTTGATAGAGCGGATGTGTTAGGTGAACGCGATGCGGCGATCTATCACTTCGCCCGCCGTTTGTCGGTCACGCCGTCTGAAGCCACGCCGGAAGATGTCGCGGCACTGCGCGCCGTCGGCATGAACGATCAGGAGATTATCGATCTGATCCACGCCATCGCCATCTTTGGCTGGGCCAACCGTCTGATGCATGTGCTCGGCCATGCTGACCTGAACAAATAAGGGCTGCACCGGATGTTAGAACTCAACAATATTACGCTCTCATACGGCAGCAATCCGATCCTGAAAGGGGTTGATTTGTCGGTAAAACGCGGCGATGTGGTATCGATCATCGGGCCAAGCGGCACCGGGAAAACTACGCTGCTGCGCTGCATCAACTATCTGGCGAAGCCATCAGCCGGGACCATTCAGCTGGATCAGATCCGCATGGATTATCAGTCACCGGATAAAGCGGCGATCCAGGCGATCCGCTTGCGCACCGCCATGGTGTTCCAGCAGTTTAACGTGTTCAAAAACATGACGGTGCTGGAAAACGTGATGGATCCGCTGATCGTCATCCAGCATAAAACCAAACAGCAAGCGCGCGACATCGCCGTGCAGGAGCTGGAGCGTGTGGGTCTGGGTGCCAGGCTTGATCACTATCCGTCGCAGCTGTCTGGCGGCCAGTTACAGCGTACCGGTATCGCCCGTGCTTTGGCGGTGCGTCCGGATGTGATGCTGTTTGATGAACCGACCTCATCGCTCGATCCGGAGCTGGTGGGTGAAGTGCTGAAAGTGATTAAAGACGTGGCGTCATCCGGTATTACCTCGCTGCTGGTGACGCATGAGATGCAGTTCGCGAAAAGCATTTCGAATCGCATCGTGTTTATGGATCAGGGTGTCGTGGCCGCGCAGGGCAGTCCGACAGAGATGTTTGATAACCCAACCCTGCCGCGCCTTGCACAGTTCCTCAGTTCAGAACGAGCATTCTAATAATTAAAGGAATCAGAGACATGCCTGCAATCAAAACCACATTACGTCGCCTGGCCGCGCCTGGCATCATCGCCCTGGCCCTGATCAGCGGTAACAGCTTTGCTGACGCGGTACGCACCATCAAAATCGCGACCGCAGCGGAATCCAAACCGCTGTCATGGGGCGCCATCGGCCACGAACCTGAGGGTTACGAGCCGGACGTGCTGAAAGCCATTAACGCGAAACTGCCGCAGTACAAGTTTGTGATGGAAGGCGCGGCGGATATCGCGCAGGAAACCGGCCTGGTGACCGGCAAATACGACATGGCGACTGGTGGTTACTACAAAGCGCCAGCACGCAGCAAGCAGTTCCTGATCCCGGATGCACCGATCGGTGCCAGCCTGATGAAGATCTACAGCCGCAGCGATAGCAATATCAACGGCATGAAGGATCTGGTCGGCAAGAATATCGTGCCTGTGACCGCAGGCGGCGGCGTGTATAAGTTCGTCACCCAGTGGCAACAGGACAACCCGAACGACAAAATCACCATCAAAGCGTCCAGCGCGGGCGTGCCTTACCCGGATCGCCTGAAAGAAGTGCAGAACGGGAAATACGATGCGCTGATCCTGCCTTCAAACCTCGGTGAGCAGACGGTGATCGACAACCAGAAGCTGGCGATCAAAGCCAGTGAGCCAGTGGTGATCAACAATACCTATGTACTGATCCACCGCTCTGCCGAAAACCAGGCCCTGAACGATGACGTGAACAAAGCGCTGAAAGAACTGAAAGACGACGGCACGCTGGATAAGCTGGCGCAGAAGTGGTTTGGCGAAGAAGTCACTAAGTACATGAAGTAATAGATTCACTGCGCCCGGTGCTGAGCCGGGCGCATGCTGTCCTTTTTAGCAGGAGTGTTTCACCGTGAATCTATCCTCCATGATTCCAGAACTGCTGTCGGCGCTGCCACTGACGCTCGGCATCATGTTTGTCGCGATGATTGCCGGGTTCTTTCTGGCGCTGATCGCCACCGTTTTTCGCGTGCGCCGTATTCCCGTGATCAGCCAGCTGGCCGATCTCTACGTTTCCTATGCGCGCAGCGTGCCCGTGGTGCTGCAGCTGTTTGTGGCCTTCTACGGCATGCCGCTGATCACCGATAATTTCGGCTTTGGTGACTTCTTTACCGCCAATGTGGCGGCGATGATCGGCCTGAGCCTGTATCACGGCGGCTATCTGTCGGAAGTGATGCGCCCGGCATACCTTGCGGTGGAACGGGGTCAGCACGATGCCACCGACAGCCTTGGCTACAGCTTCCGCCAGAAAATGCTGCGGGTGATTGGCCCGCAGGCGGTGCACTTTTCGCTGCCGGGTTACGGCAATGCGATTATCTATCTGATTCACAACGTGGCGCTGGTGATGTACATCGGTGCGGCAGATGTGATGGCGACCGCGCACCTGATTATGGAACGCGATTACAACCAGTATCAGTTCGGCACCTATCTGGTGTTGGCCGTACTCTATTCACTGCTGTGCGGTGTGGCGTGGCTGGTTATCCGCTTCTTTGAACAACGTCATGCGAAGTACAGCTCTAAGTCTGCACCGCGCGTGAAGTTCACCACCAGCGTCTGAGTCGGGGAGACAAACCATGTTTGATGCTGAGGTTTTGCTGCCGGACTTCTGGAGCATTCTCGATGCGGTACCGGTGACGCTGCTGATGGCGGTCACGGTATTTATCTGTTCGACGCTGTTGGGCGGGTTGTTTGCCTTTATCGAACATCGCCGCATTCCCGTGCTGCGCCAGCTGGTGATCACCTACAAAATCGCCTTCAAAGGCGTGCCGATGGTGGTGGTGATTTTTCTCGCCTATTACGGCTTGCCACCGGCGCTGCACTTTGTTGCCACGCTGTTTGGCGTCGAGGTGAATGCCCATTCACTGCCGAACTGGGTGATCATCATTGTGGCACTGAGTGCCTGTGTCGCGGCATTCCAGGCCGAAGTGTGGAAAGGCGCGCTGAACTCGTTCGACAGTGGACAATCCGATGCAGCCTTATCACTCGGCTACAGCGGTGGACAGCTTTTCCGTCGGGTGATGTTCCCGCAGATTATCGTGGCGGCGATCCCCGATCTGGCGAATGCGTTTATGGTGATCATGAAAGCCCTGTCGCTGGCATTTGCGATTGAAGTAGTGGATATCTTTGCCCAGGCGCAGTTGACGGCGGCGCTGAATTTCTACTACCTCGAAGCCTTCCTGATTGCGGTGGTGTTCTACATGGTGATTGCTTATGTGGTCACTAATATCGCCGACAAGATTGAGGCGGCGCTGCGCGTGCGCACCTAGAGATGGCTAAGTTGTGATGAAACGGCAGCCCAGTGTGGCTGCCGTTTTTTTTGGCAAATTTGCGCGATAAATCTTGCTGCTACAGGGCCCGCACGGGTTGGGTAGCGGCGCAATTCATTGCGCTTCACCATGAACACTCCTTGCTATCATTATGCAAGTCACTTGCAAAATGATAGTCACTCTGCAACAGTACTCCGCATTAGACACTGCCCGGAATACCCACCATGAAAAACGAACCGCTCTATCAAATGGCCTGCCCGATTGCGCGCAGCCTTGGCCGCGTCGGCGATGGCTGGAGCATGCTAATCATGCGCGATGCGCTGGCCGGTTTTACCCGTTTTGACGAATTCCAGAAAAACAGCGGCGTGGCGCCGAACATCCTGTCGCGCCGCCTGAAAGAGCTGGTGGAAGATGGTTTGCTGGAAAAGGTGTGTTACAGCACCACGCCGATGCGCTTCGAATATCACCTTACGCCCGCCGGACGTGATTTGCGTGGCGTTATCCTGGCGCTGGCCGAGTGGGGCAGCACCCACTTCTCGCCGGAAGGAAGGCAGATGCAGCTGGTGGAAACCGCCACCCAGCGTCCAGTGAAACCGCAGCTGGTCGATAGCGAAAACGGCCAACCACTCACCAGCGATAAATACCAAATGGTGCCCGGCCCGGCAGCGGCGCCGATCATGCACTATCGCCATGATTATTTGCAGAAAAAACGCGCGGGTGACAGCACGCTGAAATTCTCTCCGCCTGTTACAGAGAAACAGCCATGACCCGCACGCGTAAAAAATACGCTCTGCTGCTGGCACTGGCAATCGGCGGTTTAGCGGCGGCAGGTTATGGCTACTATTGGTGGCACACCGCGCGCTTTATGCCTTCGACCGATGATGCCTATGTTGGCGCAGATATCAGTGCCATCTCCGCCAAAGTGTCCGGTTACATTCACACGCTGGCGGTGCAGGACAACGCACAGGTGAAAAAAGGCGATCTGCTGGTGCAGTTGGATAACCGTGATTATCTGGCGGCGGTGGATCAGGCAACGGGCGAAGTGGCGGCACAGCAAGCCGCGTTAAGCGATATCGCCGCCACGCGCCAGCTGCAACTTGCCACTATTGCGGGCACGCACGCCTCTCTGCTGGCAGCGCAGGCGGTGACACTGAAAACCACCTCCGATCAGCGCCGTTACAGTGCGCTGGCCAGCAGCTCCGCGGTGTCACAGCAGATCCGCGATCATGCTCAGGCCGATTACCATCAGGCGATGGCGGAAGAGAGCAAAACCCGCGCCGACAAAACCGTTGCCGAGCGCCAGTTGCAGGTGCTGGATGCCCGTGAGCAGCAGGCCAAAGCCGCCTTAACTCAGGCACAAGCGGGGCTGGCGATGGCGAAGCTCAATCTTGAATACACTGAAATCCGCGCCCCCTTTGATGGTGTGGTGGGCAACCGTCGCGCCTGGTCAGGTTCTTATGTCAGCAGCGGCACGCAGCTACTGTCGCTGGTGCCTGTTCAAGGGCTGTGGATCGATGCCAACTTCAAAGAGAGCCAGCTAGCCAATATGAAGCCGGGGCAGGTGGCTCGCATCGTCGCGGACGTGTTACCCGGTCGCACCTTTAATGGCCATGTTGGCAGCCTGTCGCCAGCCACCGGTTCACGCTTCAGCATTCTTCCGGCAGAAAATGCCACTGGCAACTTCACCAAAATTGTCCAACGCGTGCCGGTGCGCATTGTGCTGGACGGCGACGCGGCGGTGCTGGGTCTGTTACGCCCTGGTCTTTCCGTCACGGTGACGGTGGATGAGAGAAGCGCGCGATGAGCAGTGTGGCCGCACCGCTGATGGCACCGGCGGAGATGCCAGTGAACAAGAAGGTGTTTGCCTTTGCCACCATGTGCATCGGCATGTTTATCGCCTTGCTGGATATCCAGATTGTCTCCGCCTCATTGCGGGATATCGGCGGAGGGCTATCGGCGGGTGACGACGAAACCGTGTGGGTACAAACCAGCTATCTGATCGCGGAAATCATCATTATCCCGCTTTCCGGCTGGCTGGCGAGCGTGATGTCCACACGCTGGCTGTTTGCCGTCTCCGCCTGCGGATTTACGGTAATGAGCTTGCTGTGCGCCTGGGCGTGGAATATTCAGAGCATGATCGCCTTTCGCGCCTTGCAGGGATTGGCGGGCGGCTCGATGATTCCGCTGGTGTTCACTACCGCCTTTGCCTTTTTCCAGGGCAAGCAGCGGGTGATTGCGGCCGCCACCGTGGGTGCGCTGGCCTCATTAGCCCCGACGCTAGGGCCCACGGTCGGCGGTTGGATTACCGATAACTTCAGCTGGCACTGGCTGTTTTACATCAACATCATCCCCGGTATCTACATCACCATTGCGGTGCCGCTGCTGGTCAGGATCGACTCGCCGAATCCCGAGTTACTGCGCGGTGCGGATTACTTCAGCATTGTCTTGTTGGCGCTATCATTGGGCTGTCTGGATTACACCCTGGAAGAGGGGCCGCGCTGGGGTTGGTTTGACGATAGCACCATCACCACCACGGGCTGGATCGCATTGCTGTGTGGCGTGCTGTTTATCTTCCGCACGCTAAACCACGCCAAGCCGATCATGGATCTGCGCGCGTTAAAAGATCCGTGCTTTAGCCTCGGCTGTTATTTCTCGTTTATGGCTGGCGTGGGGATCTTCGCCACCATCTATCTCACGCCGCTGTTTCTTAGCCAGGTGCGCGGCTTTAGTGCGCTGGAGATTGGGTTGGCGATCTTCTCCACCGGCATTTTTCAGATCCTGTCGATCCCGTTTTATGCCTGGCTGGCGAATCGCGTTGATCTGCGCATTTTGCTGGCGTTTGGCCTGATGAGTTTTGGTGTATCGATGTTTTTCTTTGTGCCGATTACCCATGACTGGGGCGCCAAAGAGCTGCTGTTCCCGCAGGCGTTTCGCGGCATGGCGCAGCAGTTTGCGGTGGCGCCCACCGTGACGCTGACGCTCGGCAGCTTGCCACCCGCGCGACTAAAATTAGCCTCAGGACTGTTTAATCTGATGCGTAATCTCGGTGGTGCCATCGGCATTGCGCTGTGCGGCACCGTGCTGAATGACCGCACCAATTTGCACTTCAGCCGCCTGGCCGATCACCTCAACAGCGGCAGTTTGTCGCTCGGCGACTATCTGCAATCGCGCACCGCAGCCCTGATTTTCAATGGATTAAGCCCGGATGCGGCGCACACAGCGGCGCTGCAATCGCTGGCTTCACTCACCCTGCGCGAGGCGCGCACGCAGGCTTTTTCGGACGCATTCTGGCTGATCATGGTCGGATTTTGTATCGCTGCGCTGCTGGTTCCTTTGATGAAAAAGCCCGCAGCTTAAGGAGTTATCGATGAAACGTATTGTGATTACTGGTATGGGGATGGTTTCCCCGCTCGGCTGCGGTACAGAAGCGGTGTGGCAGTCATTGCTCGCGGGAAAATCGGGGATCAGCGCCTTACCGGACGAGATGGTACAGGACATCAGCTGCAAAATTCCCGGGCAGGTGCCTACGCTGGATCAAGATCCGCAGCATGGCTTCGATCCCGAGCGCGTGATCGCGCCAAAAGATCGCAAGAAAATGGATCGCTTTATTGAGTTTGCGCTGGTGGCGGCGCATGAAGCGCTGACGCAAGCCAACTGGTTCCCGCAGGATGAGGCAGATCGCCAGCGCACCGCGACGGTGATTGCTACTGGCATTGGTGGTTTCAACGAGATCGCCAACGCGGTTGAAACCACCACCAATCGCGGCCCGCGTCGTTTATCGCCGTTTACCATTCCCTCTTTCCTCGCCAATCTGGCGGCAGGGCATGTGTCGATTGCCCACGGTTTTCGCGGCCCGATTGGCGCCCCTGTCACGGCGTGCGCGGCGGGCGCGCAGGCGATTGGCGATGCGGCGCGAATGATTCGCAGTGGCGAGGCGGATGTCGCGCTGTGCGGCGGCACCGAGGCGGCGATCCATCGCGTCAGTCTGGCGGGCTTTGCGGCTGCGAAAGCGATGTCAGGCGGATTTAACGATCACCCTGAGCAGGCGTCTCGTCCGTTTGACCGTGACCGCGATGGCTTTGTGATGGGAGAGGGCGCGGGCCTGCTGGTGATTGAGTCACTGGAACATGCACAGGCACGCGGTGCGACACCGCTGGCGGAGCTGGTCGGCTACGGCACCAGCGCCGATGCGTACCATCTCACCGCTGGACCGGAAAGCGGCGAAGGTGCGCGCCGCGCGATGGAAACCGCGCTGGCGCAGGCGGGCATCGGCCCGGCAGATGTGCAGCATATCAATGCTCACGCCACCTCGACGCCAGTGGGTGATAAGGGCGAGCTGGCGGCAATCCGCACGCTGTTTGCCGGCAGCGATGTGGCGATTACCTCGACCAAATCCGCCACCGGGCATCTGATGGGCGCGGCGGGCGGCGTGGAGGCGATCTTCTCGGTCCTGGCACTGCGCGACCAAATTGCACCACCAACGCTCAATCTGCTGCATCTCGATGAAGCCGCTGCCGGGCTGAATGTGGTGGCGCTGAAACCCCTGCCGATGGCGATGCAGTATGTGCTGTCGAACGGCTTTGGCTTCGGCGGCGTAAATGCCAGCTTGCTGTTTAAGGGTTGGGATGAGGTTTTCCGTTAACGTGCTGGGAAGACTGACGGCAATAAAAAAGGCCGCTGTTTACAGCGGCCTGGAGGGCGGGGTGAATTAGCGCTTTTCCAGCGCTTCCCACAGACCCATAAGGTAAGTGGTGCCGAGTGCGCGGTCATACAGACCGTAGCCCGGACGTCCGGTTTCGCCCCAGATAAAGCGGCCATGATCGGAACGAATGTAGCCATCGAAGCCGTTGTCGTGCATCGATTGCAGCACCTTGTACATATCCAGCGAGCCATACTCAGTAGGATGTGCGCACTCGTAGAAATCTTTGTCCTGAATAATCTTGATGTTACGCACGTGCGCAAACGGAATACGTTTACGGCGTGAGAACTCGGCCAGAATACCGTACACATCATTCTGCGGATCTTCCGCAATCGATCCGGTACACAGCGTGATGCCGTTAGCCTCTGAATCCACCACGTTACAGATCCAATCGAGGTCTTCGCGATTCTTCACAATGCGTGGCAGACCGAAGATCGAGTACGGTGGATCGTCAGGATGGATCGCCATCTTCACGCCCACTTCTTCACATACCGGGATCACCGCTTTCAGGAAGTAAGCGAGGTTTTCACGCAGCTTGTTGTCGTCAACGTCTTTGTATTGCGCAAACAGATCCTGCACTTTCGCCAGACGCTCTGGCTCCCAGCCTGGCAACGCGAAACCGTTTGAGTTGCCCAACACTTCCTGCACCACTTCGTCGAGGCTCTTATCGATGCCTTTCTTCTCGAACGCCATGGTGAGTGAGCCGTCTGGCAGCACGTAGTTCATGTCGGTCTTCATCCAGTCAAATACCGGCATGAAGTTGTAGCAGATCACTTTCACGCCGACTTCAGCGAGGTGACGAATGCTCTGCTTGTAGTTCTCAATATATTGATCGCGGCTCGGCAGGCCGATCTTGATGTCGTCATGAATGTTGACGCTCTCGATCACTTCCACCGTCAGACCGGCGGCATGTACCTGATCAACCAGTGCTTTAATCTTATCTTTCGGCCAGGTTTCCCCGACCGGCACGTCATACAGCGCGCCGACTACGCCACGTACACCCGGCACCTGGCGTATATATTCCAGCGAAACTTTATCTTCTTTGGGACCAAACCAACGCATTGTCAGTTGCATAATCTCATCCACCGTCATCGTGTTGCTGCGATAACTGTTAAACTACCATTCTAGTAAACATGATCACAGCATCGACTAACGAATATCTCTTGATCCGCGTCACAGAACACAATTTCTTCGGAAAAGCAGGCGGTGTGGCGGATTTACGCGGCCTAAATTTAGTTCGGGTGCTAACGCAACGAGAACGGAAAGAAGAGGTACGCCTTTTCCCAGGCGCGTTTTCTACTGCCTTGCAGGAATAAAGAAAGTTTTGTTAGCTGAAATAACCTCAATGCTTCGCCGTTCCCTCTGAGCTTGATGCAATTTTCCGCTACTGATCGGCTTTTCATTTGTTTTATTTATCAGAAACTTCCTGGCAGGCAGAATAACCCTTATTTCCTCTCCGTCAGCCATCATGTCCGAAGAAGCGCTGCGTCAGCAGATTCAGAACCTGAAAAAGCATAATGCGCGCTTGAAGCGCATAGCGCATGACGCGCGAAACAAGCTGAATGCGGCGCTGGACGGAACCGGTTTATGTTTGTGGCAGCTGGATATTCCCAGCGGCAAGCTGGTGATTTTCAATCGACGCTGGGGTTCGATGCTGGGTTTCCAGCCGAAAGAGACTAAAGCGCAGTTTGAAGTCTGGCGCGAACGCCTGCACCCCGATGACGCCGATGAAGTGCTCAAGGCGTTTTACGATCATATCGAAGGGCGTGCGCCTTACTATGAGGCGCTGCATCGCATGCTGGGTAAGAACGATAAAATTACCTGGGTGCTGGATCGTGGGCGTGTGACCGAGTGGGACGAAGAAGGCAATCCGCTTAAAGTCACCGGCACGCACATCGATATGACCAAAGAGAAGCAGTATGAAGCGCAACTCTCTTCATTGGCGCATCACGATCCGCTGACCGGCCTGACCAACCGCCACGCGCTGCAAACGTATTTCAGCAAAATGAAAGCGCAGGGGCCGCTGTGCGTGGCATTTATCGATCTCGATAACTTTAAGCATGTTAACGACACGCTCGGCCATCGCAGTGGCGACGAAGTGTTGATTCAGCTCAGCCAGCGCATTCTTGACCAGGTGCCACCGAACGTGGTGGTGGGCCGTCTGGGCGGGGATGAGTTTGTGCTGCTGATGCCGTTCCTGATCGATTTCCCCAAAGTGCGCATCATGATGCAGGCGGTGCTGGATGCCGCACTGACGCCGTTTGATGTTGATAACGGCCATGCGCAGATTGGTGCTTCCATTGGCGTGGCGACGGTGCAGCCGCACTTTAGTTTTGATGAGGCGCTGACGCGTGCCGATGAAGCGATGTACCAGATTAAGAAGAACGGCAAGCAAGGGTTTGGCCTGGCGGGGTAATCTTTTGTGGTTGCGGAAACAGACGCGCGCCACCGCCAAAGTCTGTGTCCCCATTTGCAGCAAAGCCCTCTCACCTGGAGAGGGCCATAAACCGCCTTTAACTCAAAACGCGAAGCACGAACAGCCCAGCGCACCCCAGAAGGCATGGTTATCCGACACCGGTACCGAAGACTGGCGTGCCACATCGTGTGAGTGGCTGTGTACCCCACAAGGGCCGCTGCACTGGTGCACTTTCGGCATCATCGCCGCACGACCAATGGCTTGCGGTGGCGCGCTACGGTAGTGGCCCGGCACGGTGACCACCGGAGACCACTCTGGCAACACTGGCACCGGTGGTGGTGACAGCGGCGTAAACCCACCTGCGGCATACACCACTTCGCCATCGACCAGCGTCAACACGGATTCAATCCCTTTAATCTCCTCTTCCGGCACGCTAAAGAAATCTTTCGACAGCAGCACCAGATCCGCCAACTGACCGACTTTGATTTCCCCTTTGGCATTCTGCTCGCTGGAGAACCAGGCGCTGCCTTTGGTCCACAGCATCAGCGCGGTTTCGCGGTCAATACGCGCATTGTCATCGTACAACTGCATGCCGCCGACGGTGCGGCCAGAAACCAGCCAGTAGAGCGCGGTCCATGGGTTATAGCTGGCGACGCGCGTGGCATCGGTGCCCAAACCAACTGGCACGCCTGCATCCAACATGCGTGCTACCGGCGGTGTCTGTTTGGCGGCTTCTTTACCGTAGCGATCGACAAAGTATTCGCCCTGGAATGCCATACGATGCTGCACTGCCAGCCCGCCACCCAGCGCTTTGACGCGCTCAATGTTGGCTTCGGTGATGGTCTCGGCGTGGTCAAAGAACCAGTGCAGGCCGTTAAACGGAATATCGCGGTTTACTTTTTCAAACACGTCCAGCATGCGGCTGATCGATTCGTTGTAGGTGGCATGCAGACGGAACGGCCAGCGATGCTCAACCAGATGGCGCACCACGCGCTCCAGTTCATCTTCCATGCCGGGGGCCAGGTCGGGGCGCGGTTCGAGGAAGTCTTCGAAATCTGCCGCCGAGAACACCAGCATCTCGCCCGCTCCATTGTGACGCAGGAAATTGGTGCCCTGGCCCGGCTTCAGCATGTCGGTCCACTTCTCGAAATCTTCCAGTTCATGGCCGGGACGCTGAGTAAACAGGTTGTAGGCAATGCGCACCGTCAGCTGCTTTTTGGCGTGCAGTTCCGAAATCACATCGTAATCATCGGGATAGTTCTGGAAGCCGCCGCCCGCATCAATGGCGCTGGTCAGGCCGAGGCGGTTCAGCTCACGCATAAACTGACGTGTGGAGTTAACCTGCTGTTCCAGCGGCAGCTTCGGTCCTTTCGCCAGCGTGGCGTACAGCAGCATGGCGTTAGGGCGCGCAATTAGCATGCCGGTCGGGTTACCGTTGCTGTCACGCTGGATTTCACCGCCCGGTGGGTTCGGCGTGTCTTTGGTGTAACCGACCACGCGCAGCGCAGCGCGGTTCAGCAGGGCACGGTCATACAGGTGCAGGATGAACACTGGCGTATCCGGCGCGGCGGCGTTGATCTCATCCAGCGTCGGCATGCGGCGTTCAGCAAACTGGAATTCACTCCAGCCGCCGACGACGCGCACCCACTGCGGTGAAGGGGTGCGCAGCGCCTGTTCACGCAGCATACGCAGCGCATCGGCCAGTGACGGCACGCCTTCCCAGCGCAGTTCAAGGTTGTAGTTAAGGCCACCGCGAATCAGGTGCAGGTGTGAGTCGTTAAGGCCAGGAATACCGGTGTGGCCTTTGGCATCAATAATCTGCGTGTCGTTACCAGTAAAGCGCATCACTTCCGCTTCGCTGCCTACCGCGAGAAACTTGCCGTCTTTGATCGCCACCGCAGTGGCGAACGGGTTGGCGCGATCCACCGTGTGGAATTTGCCGTTGGTAAAAATCAGTGTGGCCGTTGTCATCATCTCTTCTCCAGTTAGATTACGCGTTGCGGCCAATAAGCCACTGTTTTAAAACACGGGTAACGATCGGCATCCACAGGAACACCACCAGTGCCACCACGCTGGCATCATTTAGCAAGTGGCCCCACAGCGTGCCGTGCGCGGCGGGCAACACCTGATTCCAGAACCACGGCACCAGGTTGGTAGAGGGAAAAATCACCCCCAGCGTCAGTAAGTATTGTTTCCATTTCGCCGGTTTGACCTGGCCTTTTTGCGTCGGGGTAAACCAGAACGCGGCGCCGGGGCGCACTTCAATGTGTTCTGGCTGTGCCAGCATCGCTGGCAGGTTCTGGATTAACGTTTTGCGCTGATCCGATTTCAGCCAGGCGTACAGCTCATCCAATCCGGTAAAACGAATCAGCACGGTGTAAGCATTGTCGCCGTGCACCGGGCGCAGCACGTTGACGCCAAGATGGCCAGGAAAGCTCGCAGCCTGCGGCATGATGGTGTCGAGCCACTGCTCATAATGGGCCTGCTGTTCTGGCAGGATGCTGTGGGTAATCACCAGCGTCACATGGTTGGCTTGTTGTGAGTAATTCATCGTAAGTTCCTGAGTTTCCGCTGGTGAAAGTGCTTGCGTCGTTGAGTAAAAAAATACGAAATGAGAGCGTTTATTGATAACGGATAGATTTTGGGTTGTTGTTCAACAATTTTTGGGGAGGCATGGGGTATGCGTTTAAACCTTGAGGCGCTGCTGATTTTGGATGCGTTGGATCGCCACGGCACCTTTGCCGCTGCGGCTGCGCGCTTGTTTAAAACCGCGTCGGCGTTGAGCTACACCGTGCAGAAGATGGAGAGCGATCTCAAGATCACGCTGCTCGATCGCTCCGGCCATCGCGCCACCTTCACCCCGACCGGGCGTTTGATGCTGGAAAAAGGACGCACCCTGCTGCGCGCGGTGAATGAGTTAGAGCAACAGGCGCGCTACGTCGAAAGCGGCTGGGAAAGCCAGTTGGTGATCAGCGTCGATGCCTCACTGCCGTTTCGCATTCTCACGCCGCTGATTGATCAGTTTTATCAGGAGCACCCGCATACTCAGCTGCAATTCCGTCAGGACGTGCTGGCTGGCTGCTGGGAAGCGCTCAACTATGGCGAAGCGGACATTGTCTTTGGCGCGGTGCAGGAACCCGCCACGCGCAAAGAGATTGTCTGCCAACCGCTCGGCTGGCTGGATTATGTGTTTGCTGTCGCGCCGGAGCATCCTCTCGCTTCCGCACCTGAACCACTGCTGCGCGAGCAGATTCGTCAGTACCGCGCGGTGACGGTTCACGACTCGTCTCGTCACGGTGCAGGTATCGATTTACGCGTGCTGGATGAGCAGAAGACGCTGAGCGTGCATGACTTCCCGGCGAAACTGCAGGCGCAACTGGATGGCTTGGGCTGTGGTTACCTGCCGCTATACCTGGCGAGGCCGCATCTGGAGAGTGGCGCGCTGGTGGCGCGCCAGCTGGATAGCGAATGCCGCCGCGATATGGCGTATCTGGCGTGGAATGAAACCGCGACCGGCAATGCGGCCACCTGGTGGCGTGAGCACCTGCTCACGCTTCCTGGATTACAGGAGATTTATTCTCCCGCGTAAAGGCTGTTATATCGCAATGTGGTGACTGACCTGCGGGGCTTCTTCACCCTGGTGATATTGCAGAACGGCCTGCTGAAGTTCGGCATCGGCGTGCGACACACGCTGGTGCTGACGCATATGCTCCTGCCAGGACTCCACCATAAACCACTCCAGCAATGCTGTCGGATCGTCGGTTTGCTCCATGAGTCCCCATGAATAGGCGCCATCACGGCGGCGAGACTGCGCCAATTTGTGAATCGCCTTTTTGAACGCGGCGCGATCTTCCTGCGGCACGCGGTAGCGAATCTGAATCAACACCGGACCATGACGCACATCGACATCATCGTGCACCACCGGCATGGCCCAATGCTCCGCGGGTTGCAGATCCGCTTCACCTGCAGGCAGTGTCAGACGTTTCAGCAGTACGCCAGAGATCACCAGACCGGCCCCGGCAATCATCAGCGTGGAAGCCAGGCCGAGCTGTTGCGCGATTAAACCCCAGGCCAGACTGCCACCGGCTAATGTGCCGTTAAACACCATCAGATACACCGCCAGACCGCGACCGCGCACCCAATCCGGCAGCACCGCCTGCGCTACGCCGTTCAGTGTGGTCAGCGCAATAATCCAGCCGACGCCCAGCACCAGCATCAACAACAGCGCCAGCCACTGCGGCGGGCTCATCGCTAATGCCAGCATGACCAGCGCACTCAGCACCGCTGAGAGCAGCATCAATCCATCGTTACTGAGTTTGCTGCGCAGACGCGGCAACAGCAGCGCACCGGCAATCGCACCGCCGCCCACTGCGCCCAGCAGCAAACCATAAAAACCGGCGGTACCGTGCAGCATGGTGCGTGCTACCAGCGGCAGCAGCGCCCAGATGGCACTGGCAAAGGCGAAATACATCGCAGCGCGGAACAACACGCGATGCAGTTCACGGCTGGCTTTGACATAGCGCAGGCCCGCGCGGAAGGCACCAAAGAAGTGTTCGTTGAGTTCGGTTTTGGCTTTCGCCGGACGTTTCCAGTACAGCAGGGCAGCAATAACGAAAAAATAACTCGCCACATCGGCACCGTAGGCCGCCATGGCGCCTAAACTTGCCAGCAGCAAACCGCCAGTGGCAGGACCGATGGCGCGGGCAATATTGATGCCTAGCGAGTTGAGCGCCACGGCGTTTTTCAGCTCATGGCGTGGCACCAGTTCGGGCACAATCGCCTGCCAGGCCGGGCCAAACAGCGCGGCACCAATGCCACCGACAAAGGTCAGGCCGATTAGCCATTCCACGGTGAGCCAGTGATTGTGCGACAGCACCAGCAGAGTGCCGCTGACGCTGGCCATCAGGATTTGCACCACGATTAGCAGACGGCGGCGATCGACGATATCGGAGAGCACGCCCGCTGGCAGTGCCAACAGAAACACCGGCAGGGTGGCAGCGGTTTGCATTAAAGCCACGGCGGTTGGGTTATCGGATAAGCCGGTAACTAACCAGGCGCTGGCGACATCGCGAATAAAGCTGCCGGTGTTGCCGAGCACTGAGGCGGTCCAGATCAGGGCGAACAGCCCGTAGGCGAAGGGAGAAAAAGCACCGCCGCGTGGCGTCATTGGGTTTTGCTGGCTCATCATCGTGTTCCTGTAAATGTGCGATGTATGCACCTTACGAATCCCGCCAGACGCTTGATAGCGGAAAAAATCGGCCAACTTGTTCAGGCTTTTTTGACAGCTTCACAGGGCAAAAATCTTTGAACAAGTTGTCAAAATCTCTGCTTTAGGTTTTTGCAGCAACCGAATGTAGTTTGATTAGCAGACACAACATCACTCACTTAACGGAGCAAAAAAACATGAGCACATTCAAAGCGAAAGACGGCGTTAACCTGTATTACAAAGATTGGGGCAAAGGTCAGCCAGTTCTGTTCAGCCACGGCTGGCCGCTGGATGCCGATATGTGGGATAGCCAACTAAATTTCCTCGCTGAACGCGGCTATCGTGCGATTGCGTTTGACCGTCGCGGCTTCGGTCGCTCTGAGCAGCCGTGGGAAGGTTATGATTACGATACCTTCGCCGATGATATTCATGCGCTGATTGAGCATCTGCAACTGGATGACATCACGCTGGTGGGCTTCTCAATGGGCGGTGGTGATGTCTCACGTTATATCGGTCGCTACGGTACGGCGAAAGTGAAAGGGCTGGTACTACTGGGCGCGGTGACGCCAATCTTCGGCAAAACCGATGACCATCCGGAAGGTGTTGAAAAAGCAGTGTTTGATGGTATCAAAGACGGCTTGCGTAAAGATCGTGCGCAGTTTATCAAAGACTTCGCCACGCCGTTTTATGGGGCCAACGCGGGCCAGACTATTTCAGATGGCGTAATGACGCAGACGCTGAATATTGCGCTGCTGGCCTCACTGAAAGGCACAATTGATTGTGTCACGGCTTTTGCGGAGACCGATTTCCGCGCCGATATCGCCAAAGTGGATGTGCCGACGCTGGTGATCCACGGCAGCAACGACCAGATTGTACCCTTTGAAGCCACCGGTAAGTTGGTACACGAGATTATCGAAGGCTCGGAGCTGAAAGTGTATGAAAACGGCCCGCACGGTTTTGCGGTGACGCATCAGGATCGGTTGAACGACGACTTACTGGCATTCTTGCAGGGAAATAAATAAGCGCAGGTTGCGTAGCGGCGCAATTTATCGCGCGAATCCAGGGCTGCATCGCCGCTTACAGATGCGCAATAAGCCGCTGCGATAATGACCACCAAAAAGAAAGGGCGCTGATGCGCCCTTTCTGTTTTAATCCGCCAGCAGATGCCCGTACATCGACATTAGCCTGCGGGTCACACCGTTGGTCCAGCCAAATCCATCCTGCAGTGGATATTCACCGCCGCCACCCGGACGGGCACGATCGCCGCTGATGTCATACTTCTCCACCAGCTTGTGATGCAGCGAATAGAAGTTCTTCACCGTGGTCAGCCAGTTAACAGCAATCTCTGTCGCCAGCGTCTCTTCGCCGTAATGATTCAGACCCACTACCGCCATCCATTGTAATGGTGCCCAGCCGTTGGGTTTATCCCACTGTTCACCGCTCTCTACCATCGATGTCACCAGACCGCCCTGCGTCAGCAGCAACTGGCGCAGCGCCACCGCCTGCAGATGCGCTTGCTCCGGCGTGGCCAGGCCGAGGAACAGCGGCACCACAGCCGCTGCCGTGAAGGCACCAAAGCGTTCGTCGCGCCAGTTGTAATCACGGTACACGCCTGCGGTGTCATCCCACAGGTAACGATGAATGGCCTGCTTACGCGTATCGGCTTTTTTCTGCCACGCCAGCGCCGTTAGCTCTTCACCTTTGGCGTGTGACAGGGTGGAGATCATCAGCTCCAGCTTGTAGAGAAACGCATTCAGGTCCACAGGGATAAACTGGGTAGTGCGAATACTGGCCAGACGCTGCGGATCGCGCAACCAGCGTGAGGAGTAATCCCAGCCCGATGCGGCACCGGCACGCAAATCGCGGTACACCTCATTAGCCGGTCGGCTCGATTTGCTGGCAGTTTCCACGTCTTCCATCCACGACTCATCGCGCGGGGTGTCGCGGTCATCCCAGTAGCGGTTGAGCAGCGAGCCATCCGGCATACGCACCACGTGACGATACGCCTGATGTGGCATCAGCTCGCCCGCGCCATCCATCCAGAACTGATACTCTTTCATCAGCTGGTCGAGATAACGCTTGGCACCGCGAATCCCATCCTCTTCAAACAGCTCCACCATCAGGGCAAACACCGGTGGCTGTGAGCGGCTGAGATAATAAGTCCGGTTGCCGTTTGGCACGTGGCCGTAATTATCGATTAGCCATGCGAAGTTATCTGCCATGTCGCGCAGCAAATCGTCACGCCCGGCATCGGCAAGGCCGAGCATGCTGAAATAGGAGTCCCAATAATAGGTCTCACCAAAACGCCCGCCTGGCACCACATAAGGTTTTGGCAGCGGCAGCAGCGATGAGTGCGGTAAATGCTGCTGCGGCATTTTGGTTAACACCGGCCACAACTCGTCAATATGTTCCGTCAGCGATTTATCCGGATTGGAAACATAAAAACTTTCATTCACCTGCGGCAAATAAAAATGGTCGTGCACGAATTTTTCGAGATCGAATTCGGCCGAGCGACGGGTGCGACGATAGCGGATTAATATATCCAGCGGATCATATTTTGGCGCGCAGTCCGGGAATGTTTTTCCATCCGGAAATATGCGCGACATCTGCACGTGCTCGAACAGTTCAAGATAGCGATCGGCAGGGGTGAGCGCATCTGGCGCGGGCAGACCCTGGATCAGCTCCGGTTCCGGCTCGGAATCCTCCATGCCTTCGCGGATAAATTCGTGAGGATCGTATTGATACCCCAGATCAGCATGGGCTTCGTGTTCCCCGAAAGCTTGACGTTGCTGGTGGTTAGTATTAATAGCGGCCTCCTGAAATTGCCTGGTTGCTCAAAGCACAAATTATAGAGCTTTGAATAGCTGAGACAACAATGCGAAATATCTATGAACGTAATAAATCTTGTCGATTGATCCGGCTTTTTAGTGAATTTACAGCGATTACAACAAGCTATATTTCAGGAAGTGAAAGCAATGTTTTAAATGGTGGTTCAAATCAGTGCACAGAATTATCTGTAAATAAGAAAATCGCCATTATTTGGCTTAAATACTGCGTTTGGCTTTGATCATTTGGTGGCATACGAGACGGGAATCAGGCCAGCTTTCGCTGGCCTGAACAGGCATTATTTTGCCAGTGTGGCTTTAATCACCTCGGCATAAGGCGTGGTCGGGCGACCAATCAGTTTGCTCAGCGCTCGGCTGTCATCAAACAGCCCGCCTTGTGCGGCACCGGCATCGGAGTCCGCCAGCAGTTCTGCCAGCGCATCCGGCAAACCGGCGCCTTTCAATGCTGCCTCAAACTCAGCAGGCGGCAGGTTGATGTAATCCACTTGCTCGCCAGACTGTTTAGCAATCTCGGCGCTGAACTCGGCCAGCGTATAGCTCTCATCGCCAGCGAGCTCATACACTTTACCTGCCTGATCGTCACGACTGATCACTTCAGCGGCGGCGGCGGCATAGTCTACACGAGCGGCCGATGAGATGCGGCCTTCACCCACCGCGCCAATAAAGGCGTGATGCGCCAGCGCTGGGGCAATGCTGGCGGCATAGTTTTCGGTGTACCAGCCATTACGCAGCAGGGCATAGGGCACGCCTGAGGCCTTCAGCATCGCTTCTGTGGCGCGATGCTCGACGCCCAGACCCAGCGTGGTGGTGTCCGCATGCAACAGGCTGGTGTAAGCGATAAATTTCACGCCCGCCGCTTTTGCCGCATCAATCACCGCCTGGTGCTGCGCTTCACGCTGCCCCACTTCGCTGGAAGAGATCAGCAGCAGTTTGTCGACGCCGCTGAACGCGCTTTTCAGCGTGTCTGGCTTGCTGTAATCCGCCGCGCGCAACGTCACGCCCAGCGCTTTCAAATCGTCTGCTTTCTCAGGTGAACGCACTGCCGCAATCACTTCGCTGGCAGGGACTTTCTTCAGTAACTCGTTAATCACCAAACGGCCCAGTTGGCCTGTGGCACCGGTAATCGCAATCATGATGTTCTCCTTCAGTTTGAGCTGGAATGAAATCAGCCTAAGGGATAAACTAACTTTTAGTAAGTACTTACAGATTTGTTAGTTTGGAAGAGGCAGCATAAATGTCTGAAAAATTGAGTAATAAATTTATCCGTGGCGAGCTGCTCAATGTAAATTGCCCTTCACGCGACGTGCTCAAGCGCATCACCAGCCGCTGGAGCGTATTGGTATTATTAGCGCTGCGCGAAGAAACGCTGCGTTTTAGCGAACTGCGCCGCAAGATCGGTGGCGTCAGTGAACGCATGCTGGCGCAAACGCTGCGCTATATGGAAGAAGATGGGTTTATCGAACGTATCGCCTATGAAGTGGTGCCACCGCATGTGGAATATCGCCTGACGCCGCTCGGACGTGAAGTTGAAGGGCATGTGATTGGCCTGGCCGACTGGCTGGAAAGCAATGTGCATCGCATTGTGAAGGATGCGCAATCTGCCTGAATCGCGAGGTCGGCGCGCGGCGCTGACCTGACCTTTTTTCACTTCGATCATCATCACATTTTTTCCTGATCTTCCCCTGAATCTCTCGATCCTTCTCACACTTTATGACCAAAAAACAGCGGTTACCCGTAACCCCGCTGGCGCGCTCTCCAGCCTGTATCTACGTTGTATACAATCCGCATCCAACTTGAATTTGATGCGTTACGGGGCCAAAAACACCACGGCCAAGAGGTTAATGCTGTCGTCATGAGGTACGTCATGCCACAGGGACAATCTAAATCGATAACGCTGGATAAGGCGATCAGTGCACGCAGAACGAACGTGCGCTGGCTGGTGGTCGCCGTGCTGTTTTTTGTCACGCTGATTAACTATGCCGATCGCGCCTCGATCTCGCTGGCGGGGCCGGGGATGGCAAAAGATCTTGGGCTCAATGCCGTAGACATGGGTGTGATCTTTTCGGCATTTGGCTGGGCCTATGTACTGTTTCAGCTTCCGGGCGGTTGGTTGCTGGATCGCTACGGTTCGAAACTGATCTACAGCCTGAGTATCTTTTTCTGGTCGCTGTTCACCCTGATGACCGGCCTCGCGGGCTTTGTCACTGGCGCGGCGGCGGTCGTGGTGGTGTTTTGTCTGCGATTTTTAGTCGGTGCGGCGGAATCACCGTCATTTCCGGCGAACAGTCGCCTGGTGGCGGCCTGGTTCCCGGCTTCTGAGCGCGGCACGGCGGCGGCGATCTTTGCCTCCGCGCAATACGGTGCCACCGTATTTTTTGCCCCGCTGATGGGCTGGCTGGCACATACCTACGGCTGGCACTCGGTGTTTACCGTGCTGGGTCTGATCGGCATCGCCTTCCTGCCGCTATTCCGCAAACTGGTGCACGACCCCTTGTCCCATCCGATGACGAACCAGGCTGAGTTGGATCATATGCAGCAGGGTGGGGCGCTGGTGAATATGGATGGCGATAAGCACAAGCCGCGCCTCAGCTGGCTGAAACAACTACTCAGCAGCCGCATGATGCTGGGCATCTACCTTGCGCAATATTGCTTAAACGCGATTGGCTTCTTCTTCATCACCTGGTTTCCGGTTTACCTGGTGCAGGAAAAGCACATGACCATCATGAAAGCGGGGTTTGTCGCTGCCATTCCGGCAGTATGCGGATTCCTTGGCGGCATTATGGGCGGCTTCCTGTCAGATGTGCTGATTCGTCGCGGGATGTCGCTGTCACTGGCGCGCAAACTGCCGATTGTCTGCGGCATGCTGCTGTGTTGCGTAATGGTGCTGTGTAATTACACCGACTCAGAAACTGCCGTTATCGCGATTATGGCGGCCTCTTTCCTCGGCAAAGGCATAGGCGGCATGGGCTGGACGGTCAACGCTGACACCGCGCCAAAAGAGATCGCAGGTTTATCCGGCAGCGTGCTTAACACCTTCAGCAATGCGTCGAGCATCACCACGCCGATCATCATCGGCTTCATCCTGCAACTCACCGGATCTTTCAACGGCGTGTTGTGGTTCGTGATCGCGCATGCGGTGGCAGTGATCCTTTTCTATCTGTTCATGGTCGGCAAGATCAAACGTTTTGAACTGCGCGATGTTGGGGAGGAAGCGTAATGGAGAGTCCTGGCTACAAGCCTTCGCTCAGCGAAATAGCGTATCGGCGTATTAAAGAGATGATTTTGTCACTGACGCTGGCTCCGGGTAGCTCATTGACAGAGATGGGATTGATTGATCAGTTGGGCATGAGTCGCACGCCGATACGTGAAGCGCTGTATCGCCTGCAGCAGGAACGCTTTGTGGAGTTAACGCCACGCAAAGGCTGGTTCGTCAGCGAAATCAAATTGCAGGATATTCAACAGCTGTTTGTCATTCGTGAGGCTCTGGAAGGGATTGCCACGCGGCAGGCGACGCAGCGAACGCCCGATCATGAGCTGGCAGTAATGGCGGATAAGCTGGCCGCGCTGGAGCAAGGTCTGCGTGACGATGAACTGAATGCTACCGATGCTGGTGATGAGATCCATACGCTGATCTTTGCGCACGCCGACAATCCCTATATCAGCAGCATCATGACGCTTTATCTGGATCGTCTTCAGCTTTTTCACGTTATCGCGATGAATCTGCCAGGCCGTAAATGGCAATCCTGGCTCGAGCATTGTCAGATTTTAGCGGCCATGCAATCGCGCGATGCCGATGCGGCCGAACAGGCGATGCGACTCCACATCCGCAGTAGCCTGCAAAGTATTCTGGAAGGGCTGATGCAGCAGCCTGGCTTCCCCTCTCCCGGCGTGCGACTCACGCCCTCTCTTTGACAGGAGTTACGATGCGCAAGGCGATTATTTTTGGCGTTGACGGCCTGACCATGCCGCTGCTGAAACGCTATGTGGCACAGGGCGCGCTGCCCCACATTGCCCGCATGTTACAGCAGGGTTCTGCAGCGGAGTTGCTGCCCTTTATCTCGGCATGGGGCGATGTGAACTGGGTGACCTTTCTGACCGGGCAGAGTCCCGGCACCAGCTGGATTGGTCAGGGATTGCCGCCCGACAATCAGCAAAGCCACAACTTGCTGGCAACCCTGCAAGAGGCTGGACAGCGTGCGGCACTGGTGCATTTTCCGGAAAGCGTTAAAGCCGATGGCGACCACTTCAGCTTTGCGCCCTATTGGGGACGTGCGCAGGCGTGGCCGGGCGAGATATTCCGGCCAATGGGACACACCACGCGCCTCAGCGAGCGTTTAGGCCAGGGCGGTGCAAAGCAACAAACGCTGGGCTGGCCCCCGAAAAGTGCGCTGGCGTATCACAATAAAGGCGCGTGGCAGGCGCTTGAGGTGAGCGAAGAGGGTTATATCCTGAGGTTACGCGGCGGGCAGGGCGATGAGCTGGCGTTAACGCTGCAGGTTGAGCAGGGACAGCCCTCCCTGCTGCTCGGTGAACAGCGAGTTGTCCTGCCGATCGGAGAGTGGTCTCCCTGGCTGTCGCTTGCCGCCGATGGCATTCCTGGCAGCGTGCGTTTTTACTGCGGTGAATGCGATACGCAGGGCAATATCGAAATTTTGCAAAGCCAGGTAACGCGTACCGATGCCCTAAGCAGTGATGCGCGTTATTTACAGCAGCAAACGCCTTTCTTCAGCAAATGGGTGGCGAAAGCGGCGCCGCATACCCCTTATCTGGCGGCAACCTGGCAGGAGGGCGATGAGCAGTCACAGTGGCTGGTGGATAGCGCGCTGGAATTAACGCAACGCCAGGGGTTTGCATTGTGGGCCACGGTGCACCGACTGGTGGACGAATCGCACCACAACTGCCTTGGGCAGACCGATCCAGACTCTCCGTTCTTTGATGCACAGCAGGCAGAACAATACGACGCGGTGATGCGTCGCAGTTACCAAATCCTTGATCACAGCATTGGCCGCTTACTGGATGAAACGGACGAGGAAACGCTGGTGATGCTCGCCTCCGATCACGGCGCTGTGCCCAACAGTTATATGTGCGACATCTATCGTTATCTGCAAAAGCAGGCGCTGGCCGTGCTGGACGCGCAAGGCTTGCCAGATATGGCTCGTTCGCCGCTCTATCTCAAAGCAGAGCGTGGCGGCCTGGAAATCTTCGTGAATCATGACATCGTCGCGCCACAGCAGGTTGACGATCTCTGCGCGCGCACCCTGCAGGCGCTGAGCGGCTGGCAGGTGCAGGAGGGCGATGGCGTGCATAACGCGGTGAGTATCGCGCTGCGACGTGACGATGCAGTGGCTCTGGGATTCTGGGGCGACTGCGCAGGCGACATTGTCTTTGCCTACAACACCGGTTTCGTTTGGGGCGTTAGCCAGACGGGTGAAGATATTTGTGCTGTGGAGGAGCCTGGCGCAAATCATGGCCCGCAGAAACCCACCGCAGAAACCGCGCTTGGCTCCAACTATGGCGTGATGCTGGCGTGGGGCAAAGGTATTCGACAAGGCTACTATCATCCGCGCCAGCAGCGTGGGCCTTACCGCATGACCGATCCGGCGGCAACGCTGGCGCACTGGCTTGGTCTTAGCACACGCGATCTTGATGGACGCATCATGAGTGAAATTTTTGACACCCCGCAGGAGCCACAATCATGAAAATCACCGCGGTTAATACGCATCTGCTGAGTGCCAAACTTAGCCAACCGTTCGCCTATTCACGTGCCCGTTATGATACCCGCACCGCGATGCTGGTGGAGATAGTGACCGATCAGGGGCTGGTTGGCTGGGGAGAGTGCTACGGTCCGGCGCGCATCACCAAAGCGGTGGTGGAGGAACTCGGGCAGATGTTGATTGGCGAAGATGCATTGCGCAGCGAGTTTCTCTGGCAGGAACTTTACGCCAGACTGCGCGACCACGGCCAAAAAGGCGTGGTGATTCAGGGATTGAGCGGCATTGATATCGCGCTGTGGGATCTGCGCGGCAAATATTTTGGCGTCCCGACTTATCAACTGCTGGGTGGCGCCACGCGAACCGAAGTGCAGGCCTATGCCACCGGATTGTATCGGCGTGACAGTGGGGATCCGCTGCACTATTTGTGCGAAGAAGCGGCGGGTTACATAGAGCAGGGATTCCAGGCAATGAAGCTCAAAGTGGGATTTGGCGTGCGCGAGGATGCGACCGTGACGCGGGCCATTCGAGACACCATTGGCGAAGACGCGGCGCTAATGATTGATGCCAATCATGCCTATGATGCGGTAGCCGCCATTCGGCTTGGCCGGGAAGTGGAAGAGCTGGATATTGGCTGGTTTGAAGAGCCAGTGCCGCCGGAAGATTTAGCCGGCTACCGTGCAGTGAAAGCCGCGATTGATATCCCGGTAGCCGGTGGCGAGTGCGAATTCACCCGCTATGGTTTCCGCGAAGTGCTGACACAGCAGGCGATGGATATTATCCAACCCGATATTTGTGCGGCCGGTGGTTTATCAGAGTGCAAGAAGATTGCTGATATGGCGCAGGCGTTTGGTGTGCGCGTCAATCCGCATGTCTGGGGCAGCGGCATTGGTATTGCAGCTTCGTTGCAATGGATGGCGACAGTGCCCACGCATACGCCCACGTCGTTACAGCCGGTTCAGCCGCTGCTTGAATTCGATCAAACCGAGCATCCGATTCGACAGGCCATCATTGCTGAGCCCATTGTGCAGCAAAAAGGGTGGGTGCAAATCCCGAACGGGCCGGGATTAGGCATTGAAATCAATCGTGAAGCATTGCGACATTTCGCACTGTAACCGTGAGAAGAGGGCGGCCCCGGGGCCGTCCTCGTTGCGCGTCCCGCCGCCGGGTGCTGGCATTATCCGTGCAAATATTTCTCAAACCACCCCAATGTTCGGCTCCACGCTAACTCTGCTGCCGCTTTGTCATAACGCGGGGTCGAGTCGTTGTGGAAGCCATGATTTACGCCGGGATAGATATAGGCTTCATAGGTTTTATGGTTAGCTTTCAGCGCCTCTTCATACGCTGGCCAGCCTTCGTTGATGCCTTTGTCTAACGCGGCATAGTGCAGCAGTAGCGGGGCGTTGATGCGCGGCACGTCTTCCGCTTTGGGCTGGCGACCATAAAATGGCACCGAACAAGCCAGTTCCGGGAAGGCCACTGCAGCAGCATTCGCCACGCCGCCGCCGTAACAGAAGCCAGTGATCCCCACCTTGCCAGTGCCTTCCTCGTGGTGCATCAGGAAATCGACGGCAGCAAAAAAGTCGTTCATCAACTTAGTGGGATCGACTTTGGCCTGCATTGCACGACCCTCTTCATCATTGCCCGGATAACCGCCCATTGAGCTCAGGCCATCCGGTGCCAGCGCGATATATCCGGCTTTGGCCACGCGACGTGCGACATCTTCAATGTATGGATTCAGTCCGCGATTCTCATGCACCACCACCACCGCGCCCACTTTGCCGGTTGCCTTGGCTGGACGCACCAGATAGCCGCGCACCTCGCCATGGCCTTGCGGAGAGGGATAGTGGATGTATTCGGGTTTGATCTCGGGGTCGGTGAATTCAACTTGCTGCGCCAGTGCATAGTTGGGGCTCATGGCGGTAAGCAGGGTGGCACCGGTCATACCGGCGATGGTGAATTTGGCGGCCAGGGTGATGAACTCACGTTTACTGATCCTGCCGTGCGCGTAATAGTCATATAACTCAAGCAGTTCCTGGGGAAAATCCTGTGCGGTAAGACGGGTCATAACCTCTCCTTCGCTGATTAACCGATGGCTTTGCTGCTCTAAAAAAGCACAGCGGGTTAATGCTTGCAAACGCTATGCCGCAAAGCGTTAAGAGTGAAGAGAGCGCGATGCGCTGAGTGCAGGTCTGGAAAAATATATCGTTTGGTATTAAAAACAGGCCATTTTAATTAACAATCGGGATAACACCATATTGTCTGGAATTATTGACACGCCATTTAGCGAGAAAGTTAATTAACCTTTCTGTAGTCTGTATATAATAATAATCAAATGAAGTGCTTACCTGTTAACGCTGAAGTTCTGCCTTATGGATCAATAACAATATCGTCACAATAAGTGAGAATTGTTAACCTTTGGGCAGTCATATCAATCAATTAGTCTCTGATCGAGACAATGATCGCCATCAAAAAACACTGTTATAGTTTTACAGACTTCCTCTGTTTATTTTCGTTATGGCGTCTTCCCTTTACATTAGTGCGACCTTTCATTCGATAAGACGAAATAACTCCCCGCACGCTGTTGTTCATTATAAGTAAAAATTCCAGTGCACTTTGTGGCAATGAGGTAAGCAATGTTTGGATTAGATGCTTTTCACCTGGCAAGGATACAGTTCGCCTTTACTGTCTCCTTCCATATTATTTTTCCAGCCATCACCATCGGCCTCGCCAGTTTCCTGGCGGTGCTCGAAGGGATGTGGCTGAAAACCCGCAACGAGACCTATCGCGATCTCTATCATTTTTGGTCCAAAGCCTTTGCCGTTAACTTCGGTATGGGCGTGGTCTCCGGGCTGGTAATGGCCTACCAGTTCGGTACTAACTGGAGTGGTTTCTCGCAGTTTGCCGGCAGTATCACCGGGCCACTGCTCACCTATGAAGTGTTAACCGCCTTCTTCCTGGAAGCGGGTTTCCTCGGTGTGATGCTGTTTGGCTGGAATCGCGTCGGTCCTGGTCTGCACTTCTTCGCTACCTGCATGGTGGCGTTAGGCACCATTTTCTCAACGTTCTGGATTCTGGCCAGTAACAGCTGGATGCACACCCCACAGGGTTACATCATCGAAAACGGCGTTGTGGTGCCGCAGGACTGGCTCAGGATCATCTTTAACCCTTCATTCCCGTTCCGATTGCTACATATGTCCACCGCGGCTTTCCTCGCCAGTGCCTTCTTTGTCGGCGCTTCAGCGGCCTGGCATCTGCTGCGAGGCAATGACAACCCTGCCGTGCGCAAGATGTTTTCGATGGCGCTGTGGATGGCACTGATCGTCTCACCGATTCAGGCGTTTCTCGGCGATGCGCATGGCCTGAACACGCTGGAATATCAGCCAGCCAAAATCGCGGCGATAGAAGGGCACTGGGAAAACAAGCCGGGTGAAGCCACGCCACTGATTCTGTTCGGTGTGCCGGATATGGAGCAGGAGCGCACCAAATATGCGCTGGAGATTCCCTATCTCGGTAGCCTGATTCTGACGCACAGCCTCGAGAAGCAGATCCCGGCACTGAAAACCTTCCCGAAAGAGGATCGCCCAAACTCCACCGTGATTTTCTGGTCGTTCCGCGTGATGGTAGCGCTCGGTTTGTTGATGATCGGTATGGGAGTGATCAGCCTGTGGCTGCGGGTGAAGAAGCGCCTGTATCAGTCACGGCCGTTTTTGTGGTTCTGCTTGCTGATGGGGCCATCGGGGCTGATCGCCATTCTGGCGGGATGGATCACCACCGAAATGGGTCGCCAGCCGTGGGTAGTATATGGCGTGCAGCGCACCATTGATGCGGTCTCCGCCCATGGCAATCTGCATATGAGCATCAGCCTGATGGCGTTCATCGTGGTCTACTGCTCGGTGTTTGGTGTCGGCTATCACTACATGATGCGCCTGATTAAACAAGGTCCAGTGACCGGTGAAGGTAGAGAAGTGGCGCACGGTGGCCCGGGCGAGCAACACACACCGGCTCGTCCGCTGTCAGCGGCCAATACCCATAAACGTGGGGAGCAATAATTATGATCGACTTTTCTATTATCTGGTTCGCCATCATCGTGTTTGGCACCCTGATGTATATCGTGATGGATGGCTTCGATTTGGGTATTGGTCTATTGCTGCCGTTCAACAAAGATCCGATCGAGCGCGACATGATGGTCAACACCGTGGCGCCAGTGTGGGACGGTAACGAAACCTGGCTGGTACTGGGTGGCGCAGCGCTGTATGGCGCATTCCCGCTAGCCTATTCGGTGCTGCTGGATGCGCTATCGATCCCATTAACCGCGATGCTCATCGGTTTGATTTTTCGCGGCGTGGCGTTTGAGTTCCGTTTTAAAGCCACCGAAGAGCATCGTCCGTTTTGGGATAAATCGTTCATCGCCGGATCGCTGCTGGCGACTTTCAGTCAGGGCGTGGCCGTGGGCGCCATTCTTAATGGTTTCCCGGTGTCTGGCCGTGAATATGTCGGTTCAGCAATGAGTTGGCTGGCGCCGTTCCCGCTGTTCTGCGGTATTGGCTTAGTGATTGCTTATGCACTGCTGGGCTGCACCTGGCTGATTATGAAAACCGAGCACGACCTGCACCGCAAAATGTCAGCGCTGGCCACGCCACTTACCCTGACGCTGCTGTTGGTGGTCGGCATTATCAGTGTCTGGACGCCGCTCACCCACGCGGATATCGCGCAACGCTGGTTCTCACGCCCCAACCTGTTCTGGTTCCTGCCGGTTCCGCTCCTGGTGGTGCTGTGCTCGTGGGGGATTGTGCGCGCCATCAAGCGTGAGGCGCATTACTCACCGTTCCTTTTGACGCTGGCGCTGATTTTCCTCGGTTTTTCCGGTCTGGGCATTAGCATCTGGCCAAACATCGTACCGCCGTCGATCACTATCTGGCAGGCCGCGTCTCCAGCCAGCAGCCAGGCGTTTATGTTGGTGGGCGCTTTACTGATTATTCCGGTGATTCTGGGTTACACCTTCTGGAGTTACTACGTGTTCCGCGGAAAAATCAAAGCCGATGAGGGGTACCATTGATATGCCAATCCAGGTCAGCAAGATGAAAGACAGGGTAACGCCGTCGCCATGGTGGAAGCGGGTGATGTGGCTGGTCATTATTTATGGCGCAAGCGTGCTGGCACTGGGTGTGGTGGCATCACTGTTTCGTATGATGATGAACGCGGCAGGCATGCATACGCACTGAGTCTTCACAGAGACCGGTTTCGCAACAGTGTGCACCCCGTTACAAATATCGCGTGAAGGTCGCTGGTAATAGCGACCTTATTCACATTATCGCAGTGCAAAAATTGACCCTAAAACGTTAGTAACCTAAGCAATTAATGCTTTTCCCGCCTCGCTGCCTTTACTCTTCCTTACGTAAGTAATACGTTTTTGTTATATTTATGTGACTAATCGCGCAAATTCATTACCTTCACACTTATCACTCGATTGAAAAAATCATGCTCAGCCTGAATCTTAAAAAACAGTACATCAACGATCTGGTGGACTGGATAGAGGCGAATCTGACCGATGAGCTCAATATCGATCTGATTACCCTGAAATCTGGTTACTCCAAGTGGCACATGCAGCGCATGTTCAAAGAGATGACCGGCCAAACGCTGGCCTCGTATACGCGCAAGCGTCGCCTGACCATGTCAGCGATGGCGCTGCGTTTGACCAGCATGCCGCTGATCGATATTGCCGTGCGCTTTGGCTTCGATAACCAGCAGAATTTCACGAGGGTATTCAAAAGCCACTTCTCCATGACGCCCGGCGCCTATCGTCGTATCCCGGACATGCTGATGAAGGATTTCCACAGTCGTATTTCCACGCAGCGTTCGTGGGTCAACGCGCGTCTGGCCGAGAAGCCGGAGTTGCAGCTGTGTGGTGAAGTGATTGAGTGGGAATGCCGCTTTGGCGAATACATCGATCATCATAATCAGGTGGTCGCGCAGCATACCCGCGATTTTGTCCGCTTTGCCGGTAAACATGTCAGCCGTGGCTGGCTGGGCTTCCAGTTCAGTCCGGGAGTGAATTCTGCCGATCAGCAGCACATTAGCTTGTTCCAGGCGCTGGAAAGTCAGTATGCCGATGTGCTGCCGCGCAACGTGCAGAACTGGACCGGCGAGAGTGGTTTATATGCGGAAATTGACTGGCACGGTACGCCGGAAGAGATTAACGCGTTTACCGCCGAAATTTACTACAACCACTTGCCTGCACTGGGTGTGGCGCGCCGGGCCGGTAAAGACCTGCTCAAGCTGGATCTGAAATACAGCACGCCCGATTTGCTGCAGGGCACTTTCTACATTCCGGTCTCCACCTGCTAATGCATAAATCGTGCGGTTATCTGTGACTAACCGCACGATTTTATAAAATATTCGCCGTAACTGGCGTAAAATCCTCCATCGAAACCTGATTGGCCGCGTAAAACACCAGCCGCCACACATCAGGCTGGATAATCACCTGCATTCCTGGTCCGCTCTGGACCGCTAAAGTGAAAAAGAAAAAATTATGCGACTTTTACCGTTGTTCCTCATGACAGCGCTTGTGGCGTTTTCCTCGCTGGCAAGTGCACAGATGGCTGAGCCTTTCTCTCCGCCGGGCGGCCTGCATCCTCACCAGACTCACTGCCAGCAGCATGAAATTGTGGGTGATAACCCGCTGCCGCAGCACAGCCAGGAGGACAATAGCTTCGTCAACTGCAGTAACCATCAGGCCTGATTTCACCTCCGTTTTACCGCGCTTTACTCCGTTAATATCGATGACACGCCGCACGTTTGTTGCGGCGCGATCGTTGCTTGCTGTTGTTCGCGAGTCCAACTCAATTCCCTGTGCGGGAGTGGTCGCTGCGGTGCTCTCCTGAAACCCCCGTCGGCGTTAATACCTACCCAGGCCACACCGAAAATTCTGCAACTTTTCCCAATAGCATTTTTCGGCATTGCATCGAAGATATATCATAGCTATTCTTCCTGACGTCAGATGAGAATGATTTTCGATAACCTTTGACGTGAACGACTCTCAAGTTACGGTATCGTCAGCTGAAGGGTCGGCAATCCTGCCACCCCGGATGGGTAACAGCAGGTTCGCATTTAGTAACGCCTTTGTCTGGAGAGATCTCTTGCAAAAAAACACTAACGATCGCGCACCGAAGCGCGTACGTAACGAATTACGCTTCCGTCATATCACCGTGGCGAGCAAAACCTTAATCGCCGGTGAATTCTGGCGCATCGAGTTTACCGGCAGCGATCTGGCGGGCTTCAATTCGCCATCGTTCGACGATCACATCAAAGTGTTCTTCCCGGACAACGCTGGCAGTGCTTTGGCCTTGCCGAAAATGACCGAAGAAGGGATCGTCTGGCCTGGTGGCGTACGTCCGGCTGCGCGTGACTACACGCCGCTGGCGTTTAACGGTACGGATTCCCTGACGCTCGATTTCTATATTCACGATGGCGGCGTGGCCAGCAGCTGGGCGAATGAGGCAAAGCCAGGTGATCAAATCGCCATGGGCGGCCCGCGTGGCTCCTGTGTGGTGCCCGTGGATTATGCCTGCCAGATTTACGTGTGCGATGAGACCGGTCTGCCAGCCTTTAAGCGTCGCTACGCTGAGATGCAGGCGCAGCAGATCCATCTGCTGGCCTACGCCGATGAAACCACCGGGCGTGATTACCTCGGCGATCTGCCAAATGTGCAGGTGACCTGGCTCGGCAGTGGCAGCATGCAGGTAGACAACCTCGGCCCGCTGATTGCAAAGCTGGATCAGATCTCACTGCCCACAGAAGAGTATTTCATCTGGCTGACCGGTGAAGGTGAAGCGGTGAAACTGCTGAGCGACTACTTCACGCAACGCCGTGGTGCCCACACCGACTTCGTGCGCGCGGTGGCTTACTGGCATCAGAAATAACTGACTTCGCCGCGCCCGCTGCCGCCTGTGTTGAATTTTGCCAGGCGGCAGACTACTATCAACCTCCCTTAATTGACCTCAGGGAAGGCAATGAAACAGCAGCGGGATTTTCCATGGCAGTCCGATAATGCACAACGTGCAATCTGTGCAGGTGCGCGTAAAAAGCGCCGGGAAAGGATGCTGGATGCCAGTGATATCCGCCTGTTGATGATGCATTTCCTCGCCAACGGTTCTGCGCATGGCTATGAGCTGATCAAGTCAGTGGAAGAGCTGTCCAAAGGGGAATACTCCCCCAGCCCTGGCATCATCTATCCTAACCTCACTTTGCTCGAAGAGATGGATGCGATCCGCGTGGTAGATGCACATGCATCGCGTAAAGCCTACGCACTCAATGAAGGTGGTCGCGCATTATTAGCCGAGAACGGCGAGAATATTGCCAATATTATTGAGCGACTGACTTCGCTGGCGATTCTGGTGAATAATCGCAGCATTCCGGAAGTTGAGCAGGCGATTCATCATATTCGTCACACGCTGAATCATCGCTTATCCCAGGAAGATATTTCGCCTGAGTCGCTCGAAATTGTGATTAATGCACTGAACGAAGCGACGGAAAAAATTTCGAACAGTTAACAGGTTAAAGGCGCGTACAATCGCGCCTTTTTTATTGCCTGTGGTATTAACCTTTCTGCTACGAAATTCATAAAATAAAAACATCCCAACATCCTTTATTACAGGCATACCAAAAAGGTTTAGCCTGTGAATATAAACGGTAGTTTTTAACTTTTTTATTTGGCGTTACTTTTTCTCCATCGCAGTTAACGCGTTTATGGAGAGAAGTATGTCTGAAAATAAAACCCCAGCCGTGCACGATCTGCGCTCGGCCATCGCGCTACTCACCAGCCTGAAAGGCGAGTTTGTCAGCACCGATACTGAAGTCGATCCACACGCCGAACTGTCTGGTGTTTATCGCTATGTCGGCGCAGGTGGCACCTGTGAACGTCCAACCCGCAAAGGTCCGGCGATGATGTTCAATAAGGTCAAAGGCTTCCCTGATGTGCGCGTGGTCACCGGTTTGATGTCGACTCGTGAGCGCGTCGGCCATCTGCTCAACTGCCCGCCTGAAAAGCTAGGCTTCCTGCTGAAAGATTCCGTCCACCACGCGATTGCTCCGGTGGTGACCCGCACCAAACCGCTGTGCCAGGAAGTGGTGCACTATGCGGAAGATCCGGCTTTCGATCTGCGCACGCTGTTGCCTGCACCTACCAACACTGAAGAAGATGCTGGTCCCTATTTCACCATGGGCATGTGCTACGCCTCGGATCCGGAAACCCACGAATCGGATATCACTATCCATCGCCTGTGCATTCAGAGCCGTGATGAGCTTTCGATGTGGCTGACGCCGGGTCGTCACATCGACGCCTTCCGTGAAAAAGCCGAAAAGGCCGGACAGCCGCTGCCGATCTCGATCAGTATTGGTGTCGATCCGGCGATTGAGATCGCCGCCTGCTTTGAACCACCGACCACCCCGCTGGGCTACAACGAACTCAGCATTGCCGGTGCGCTGCGCGGCTATCCGGTGCAGTTAACGCCGTGCGTGAGCATCAATGAAAAAGCCATCGCCCATGCTGAAATCGTGATTGAAGGCGAACTGCTGCCGAACGTGCGTGTGCGTGAAGATCAGAACACCAATACGGGTAAAGCGATGCCCGAGTTTCCGGGATACACCGGCGAAGCCAAGGATGCGCTGCCGGTGATCAAGGTGAAAGCCGTCACCCATCGTAAACACCCGATTCTGCAAACCACCCTGGGCCCGAGTGGCGAACACGTCAGCATGGCAGGCATTCCGACGGAAGCCAGCATTCTGGATATGCTGGATCGTGCGATGCCGGGGCGCGTGTTGAACGTCAATGCGCACACCTCTGGCGGCGGAAAATTACTGGCCGTCATCCAGTTCAAAAAAGCCTCCGCAGTGGATGAAGGACGCCAGCGCCAGGCGGCACTGATCGCCTTCGCCGCCTTCTCCGAACTCAAACACGTGATCCTGGTGGATGACGATGTCGATGTGTTCGACACCGACGACATTTTGTGGGCGATGCAAACCCGCTATCAGGGCGATGTCGATCATCTCACCATTCCCGGTGTGCGCTGCCATCCGCTCGATCCTTCACAGGTGCCGGAATACAGCGCCAGCATTAGCCAACAGGGCGTGACCTGCAAAACCATCTTTGATTGCACCGTGCCGTGGCACATGAAGGCGCACTTTGAACGCTCGAAGTTCAAAGAGGTGGATGTGAAACGTTTTCTTCCTGATTTTGAGTAAGTGAGGTAGCAGTGAGCAGAAGGCGCATTATCGTCGGCATTAGCGGCGCGTCGGGTTTTCAGTACGGCATGAAGGCGCTGCAGTTGCTGCGCGATCAGGATGTGGAAGTGCATCTGGTGGTGACCAAAGGCGCAGAAGTGACGCGTTCGATGGAAACCCAATGGCAACGGCAGGATGTGGTGGATCTGGCCGATGAGGTGCACAGCATCAGCAATCTCGGCGCGTCGATTTCCAGCGGATCGTTTAAAACCCTCGGCATGCTGGTGGCGCCCTGCTCAATGAACTCGCTGGCATCGATTGCCCATGGGCTGACCAGCAATCTGCTGACGCGAGCAGCGGATGTGATCCTGAAAGAGCGTCGCCGGCTGGTGCTGATGGTACGAGAAACGCCGCTCAATCTGGCGCACATCCGCAATATGCAGTCTGTTACGGAGATGGGAGGGATTATTTATCCTCCGGTTCCGGCTTTTTATCAGCAGCCGCAGTCCGTGGATGAGATGGTCCATCACAGCGTGGCGCGTGCCCTCGATCTGTTCGATCTCGATGTGGGCAACCTCAAACGCTGGGGTGAAAAACATAACGATAAGTAAGGAGTAAATTATGGTAGTGGGACCCTTTGTCAACGGCAGCGCGGTGCTGATTGGCGGGCTGGTGGGCGCCTTTCTTGGCACCAGAGTGCCAGAGAGGCTGCGCACCGCGTTGCCCATGACGTTCGGCCTGTCGTCGATGGGCCTCGGCATTGTTTTGATCGGCAAGATCCACAGTTTGCCGGCGGTAATTCTGGCGCTGATCCTCGGTGCGGCGCTGGGTGAATATGCCTATCTGGAGCAGAAGATAGGTCGACTGGGAAATCTGGCGAAAGGGCTGGTGAGCCGTTTTCAAAGCCAGCCAGCAGAAGGTGGATTGAGTGGTGAAGCGTTCACTGAAAAGTATGTGGCGATCATGGTGCTGTTCTGCGCCAGCGGCACCGGCATTATTGGTGCCATGACCGAAGGCATGACCCACGATGCCAATATCCTGCTGGTGAAATCCATCATGGATATCTTCACGGCGGCGATATTTGCCACGCTGCTCGGTTATGCGGTGGCGGTGATTGCCATTCCACAGTTGATCGTGCAACTGGTGCTGGCCTCGGCGGCGGTACTGATTATGCCGCACACCACGGCACCGATGATGAGTGATTTCACCGCAGCCGGTGGGTTTGTGATGCTGGCGGCGGGCTTTCGTATCGCCGGGATCAAATCCTTCCCAGTGGCGAATATGTTACCGGCGCTGGTGCTGGTGATGCCGATCAGCCACCTATGGAGTATCTATATCCACTAAGCTTGCGCTCAGCGCGGTTGGATCGATTTCGGCCATGGTAAAGTAGCGCGAACAGGGCGCGGAGGGATTATGGATCTGAAACGATTGCATTATTTTTGCACGATAGCGGAACAGGGCTCGATCAGTAAAGCCGCGAAGCTATTGAGCATCGCACAACCGCCGTTGGGAAAACGTCTGCAAGAGTTAGAACAGGAGATTGGCTCACCGCTTTTTACGCGCACGCCACGTGCCATGGTGTTAACCGAAGCGGGTAGTTTTCTCTATCGCCGCGCCTGCGATATTCTCAGCCAGGTGAACAGTTTAAAGCGGCAGACGGTCACCATTGCTACCCACAAACAGCGCCGCGTCACCATCGGTATTTCCTACCTGTATCTGCGTTATTTCACCCCGATCCTGATGGGTTATTATCAGAACCGTCCCGAGTGGGATATCAACGTGGTGGTATCCGATTCCAGCCATCTGGAAGCGATGCTGGTCGATCAGCGTGTCGATATTGCACTGATGCAAGTGCCACACGATCGCCAGGCGTGGTTTGTGCGTGAACTGGAACCGATTGATACTATCGCCGTGGTTTCCACGCATTACAGCGCGATTCTGGCGGGAAAAACCCTCAAATTTACCGATCTCAACGGGATTCCGTTAATTTTGCTGCATCGCATTGGTGGTGAAGGCACTTATGAAGTGCTGCGTAACACCCTGTTTAGCAACTTAAGCCACATCAATATCAGCATCAAAGTGTCAGAACCGCGTCTGGTGCTGGAGATGATGGAGCAGGGCTTTGAGGGCGCGGCTTTTCTACCGCGCTCTGAGTTCGTGCCGAGTCAGCACGGCAAATATCTGGCGTGCCCGCTGGCCGAACCGTTTGCCATTTATCATCCTGCCATCGTCACGCTAAGCACCGCGCAGGATCGCCTGCTGTGGCCGCTGGAGCAGGAGGCTGAGGGTTGAGCAGTCGGGCACTATGTCTGGCGATTCTGTCATGTTCGATGCGACTTAAGGGCATGCGCATCGCTCCGCTCGAAGATTAACCCGGCTTCTTCTTATCCACGTGCCCTAACTCGCGATCCGGCCAGCAGAAATCACGCACGCGCTGTTTCAGCGCGGCCGCATCCGGGAATCCGCCTTCCTGTTTACGCTCCCAAATCACCGTGCCATCAATCGAGATTTCAAACACGCCACCCGTGCCAGGCTTCAGCGTCACCGCGCCTAAATCTTCGGCAAAAGTGTGCAGCAGTTCCTGCGCCATCCACGCCGAACGCAGCAGCCAGTTGCATTGAGTGCAGTAGTAAATCGTCACAGCCGGTTTTTGCGACATCAGGCGCCTCTTCTTAATTATTGATTATAAACAAGTTAACAAAATGTGCGGTCTAAGATACATCTTAGTGTAAAGTTTATTGATAATGATTACCAATTGCATTACATTCCTGACGAAATTATTTATTACATAAAATAAGTCCACACATTTTACGGTTTATTAACGCATATCGCGTTTTTTGGCGGCAATCCAGTGAGCGAATACTAACAATTAACCAGGTATTTCGCGCATGTCTTCACTCTTTCAGGGAATGACCCAGCAACGTCTGTTTAAAGTTGCGATTTTGTCTTCCGCTATTCACGCCGCTTGCAGCTATGCAGCCAGCGACAACACGACACTTGCTTTATCTGCTGACAAATCCACCACTACAGAGTCGGTTATGACGGTAACTGCACCGAAGCTGGAGAAACAAGCCGGTAGCAAAAGCACCATTACCGCCGCCGATATGCAGCGTGATGGTGGCAATGATTTCGGCACCATCATGCGTTACGAACCGGGCGTGACGGCAACCGGAGCGAGCGGCGGCTCTTCAGCAGGTAAAAGTGGCTTCGATCGCGCGGGCTACACCGGCTACAACATCCGTGGTCTGGAAAGCAACCGCGTCGATATCAACGTTGACGGCGTTTCTCTGCCGGATGCCACCGGACGCAGCTACGTCAGCCGTGCCGGTTTAGATACTTTCGGTATTGGCCGCGATTACATCGACCCATACATGTTTGGTCGCGTGGATATTGATAAAGGTGCGACTTCAGTCTCTCAGGCCAACACCGCCATTGGTGGTGCCGTCTCGTTCCGTAACAAGACCCCAGACGACTATTTACATCCGGGTAAGACCACCTACTTTGGCTACCAGAGCGACTTCGATTCCTCCAACCGCAGCTGGCACAACGGCATCACTGCCGCAGCAGGCGATCAGGAACTGCGCGGTATCTTTGTTTACAGCCGTCGCGATGGCCAGGAAACGCAAAACAATGATGCGAGCCGTGGCGCCTATCCTGCCAACTGGCACTCTGACGCACTGCTGGGCAGCGTGGTGTGGGAGCCGAATGACGCGCACAAAATCACCGGTACCGCCGATTTCTACCATAAAACCAATCACACCCATTACGACAGCTGGGATACTTCAGGCAATACCTTATACGGCACCGCACAGCAGCAGAGCGATACCCGTCGCTTCGGCCTGAGCCTGGCGGACGAGTACACGCCTTACAACGACTTCATCGACAGCCTGAGCACGCGTGTCTACTGGCAGCACACCGAAGCGCATGACAACACCTATATGCCTTCGAGTGCGTCAGCCTATGAAACGGTTTACTCGGACTACAACACTGACAGCTACGGCTTTGAAACCAACCTGGCTAAAACGCTGGGTCGCCATGAGCTGACTGCGGGTTTGAATGGACGTCTGGAAAAAACCGAACGTCCATTCCGCCAGTCACCGACGCCAAGCACCTACAGTGTGATCATGCAGCCTGAAGCAGACAGCCGCAGCTACACGCTGGGCGGCTTTGTGCAGGATAAGATCAACTTCGACCTGGATGGCCACAACTTTGCGGTGGTGCCGGGCGTACGTGTGGCTTACCAAAATACCAAGCCTGATAACCTCAGCAGCCTGACCAGCGGCAGCACCGTTCTAACCGAATCAGAAGTTGAAACGCTTTATGGCTCAGGCAATAGCGATACGCAGGTTCTGCCATCACTGGCATTCCAGTATGAGCTCACGCCAACACTGATGACCTATCTGCAATACAAGCGCGGCGCACAATTCCCGAACGCCAGCCAGCTGTATGGTTCATGGAACCTCGGTTCCAGCTATGCGGGTAGTCAGCAATATGCGCTGATTGGTAACCCGGATTTGAAAACCGAAACCAGCAACAACTTCGAATGGGGTCTGAAAGGACAGCCGACCGAAGGCGTGGTGATGAACACAGCGGTTTACTACAACGCTTATAAAAACTTCATTGCCTATAACCGGTACACCCGTGCCGGTAGCCCGGAGAAATTCACCAACGTTCCGAGCAACATTTACACTACTTATCAGTCAGAGAATCGCGATAAAGCCTATATCTATGGTGCTGAGTTGAGTGGGAAGGTGAATTTCGGCACCTGGTATCAAGATGTGCAGGGCCTGAGCGCACGCTTCGCCTTTAGCTACAACGAAGGTAAATCGAAGTCGAGCTACCTCGGTGACCGTTATGTCGATCTGGAGAGCGTACCGCCAATGAAAGCGGTGCTGGGCCTGGGTTGGGATGCGCCGCAGGACGAGTACGGTGCTGCTGTGACGGCTACTTTCGTGAAGGGCAAAAAAGCCACGGCGACCAACCGCCAGAGCTACACCAATACCGGTTCTGCACTGACCGATTCCACCACCGATTACGAGCGCGTGCCGGGTTACGGTATGGTCGATCTGACGGCTTATTGGCAGGTGGCTAAGAACGTCAAGCTGAGCGGTGGCGTGTATAACCTGACAGATCGTAAATATTGGGATTACCTGAGCAGCCGCGAAATGACCAGCGATACCGCACAGGATCGCAACGATATCGCACTGGCAACTCAGCCAGGCCGCACCTTCCAGCTCGGTGTGAACGTCGACTTCTAATCATTTTTTCGCCCTGCGTTCGCGCAGGGCCTTTTCATGGAGCAAGAGCAATGAACCCACGTTACGATCACTACCTGGCGCTGAAGGGCGAACATCCGAAGAAGTATGCCCGCGATCTGGCCGCTCTGATGGGCATTGGCGAAGCGCAGCTGTGTGAAGCGCGCGTCGGCCAGGATGCGCAAGCTTTAAAAGCAGATTTCCCGGCGTTGCTGAAGGCACTGGAAGCCGTTGGCGAAACCAAAAGCATTACCCGCAACGAATATGCGGTGCATGAGCAGGTCGGCAAATATGAAAACCTGCACCTCGGCGAACATGCCGGGCTGATCCTTAACCCACGTGCGCTCGATCAGCGTCTGTTCCCGGCACAGTGGCACAGCGCCTTCTTCCTGCGTGAGCAGACAGCGCGCGGCGAACGTCAAAGTATTCAGATTTTTGATCGCCACGCAGATGCGGTACTGAAAATCTACACCACCGACAATACCGAGATGGCGGCATGGGATGCGCTGATCGCTGAGTTCACGATCGAAGCCGCTGCGGCACTCGATCCACAACCTGCCGCAGCACCAGAACACAGCCGCGCCATTGATGCCGATAAAGTGGAAGCCGAATGGCGCGCCATCACCGATGTGCATCAGTTCTTTGGCTTACTGAAGCGCCACAATATTTCACGCCAGCAGGCGTTTCACGCGGTGCCGGACGATCTGGCACGTCAGGTCAGCAACGATTCGCTGGCTAAACTGCTGGAGCAGGCGCAGCAAGATGGCAACGAAATCATGATCTTTATCGGCAACCGTGGCTGCACGCAAATCTTCACCGGTGCGGTGGAGAAACTGATGCCGATGGACAATTGGGTCAACATCTTCAACCCAACCTTCACGCTGCACCTGATGGCGGACCACATTGCCGAGAGCTGGGTGACGCGCAAACCGAGTGGCGATGGCTTTGTCACCAGCCTCGAACTCTTTGCTGCCGATGGCACGCAGATCGCGCAGCTCTATGGACAGCGTAGCGAAGGCACGCCAGAGCAGGCGCGCTGGCGTGAGCAAGTCACCGCGTTGGGAGTGACAGCATGAAACGTCTGACGCTGTTATTGCTGGGCGCGCTGGCGCTGCCGGCATTTGCTGCTGAACGGGTGATCTCGATCGGCGGTGATGTGACGCAAATCATTTATGCGCTGGATGCGCAGGCCGATCTGGTGGCGCGCGACAGCACCAGCCAGCATCCAGCGCAGGCTAACAAGTTGCCGGATATCGGTTATATGCGCCAGCTTAATACCGAGGGCATTCTGGCGATGAAGCCTACGCTGGTGCTGACCAGCGAGCTGGCGAAACCGTCGCTGGTGTTGCAGCAGGTCGAGAGCGCTGGCGTGAAAGTGGTGGATGTCACCGGCAAAACCAGCCTCGACGCCATCCCGGAAAAGATCGCCACCATCGGCAAAGCGCTGCATCGTGATGCCGAAGCGAAGGCGCTGATTGAGAAAGTGAACAAGCAGCGCGCGCAGATTCCCCAGCAGCCGCTGCCAGTCAAAGTGCTGTTTGTGATGGCGCACGGTGGCATGCGCACTCAGGCGGCAGGTAACCAAACCGGCGCTGATGCTGCAATCCGCAGTGCCGGTCTGGTCAACGCCATGGCGGCGATCCCGCATTATCAGCAGTTATCACAGGAAGGTGTGGTCGCTGCCGCGCCGGATCTGGTGGTGGTGGGTGAAGATGGCCTACGCACGCTGGGTGGCGAAGAGAAAATCTGGTCGCTGCCGGGTCTGGCGTTAACACCTGCAGGCCAGCATCACGCCTTGCTGGTGGTCGATGAGATGGCCATGTTGGGCTTTGGTCTCGATACGCCGGAGACCATCGTGAAGCTGCGTAAGGCCGCCGAAGCGGTAAAACATGACTAACACCGCCGTGATGCGCTGGCTGCTATTGATGGGCATCAGCATGGTGATTTGCATGCTGATGGCTGCCAATTTTGGTGCCATGCCGCTGTCGATGCGCACGCTGTTCCATGCGCCGCTCAGCGATATGGCGTGGCAAATCTGGCTGAACATCCGCCTGCCACGCGTGTTACTGGCGGTGTTGCTCGGGATGGCATTGGCAGTCTCTGGCGCGGTGATGCAGGGCCTGTTCCGCAATCCGCTGGCCGATCCGGGGTTGCTCGGCATCAGCAGCGGGGCCGGGCTGGCCGTAGCGTTTTCTATTATCGTTCCGCTCAGCTTGCCGCCTTTGCTGGCGCTGTGGCTGCCGTCGATTGCTGCATTTGTGGGAAGCCTGATTGTCACGCTGTTGATCTTTAGTTTCAGCCGGCTGGCGCTGGGGAATCTGTCACGTTTGTTGCTGATCGGTATCGCCATCAACGCTTTGTGCGGTGCGGCGGTGGGTGTGCTCTCCTGGCTCAGTAATGACCAGCAGTTACGCCAGCTGGCACTGTGGGGCATGGGCAGTTTGAGCGCGGCACAATGGCCGAGTCTGGTGGTGTGTGCTGTACTGATTCTTCCTGCGTTGATTGCCATCCAGACCCGTGCGCGCCGTCTTAACCTGCTGCAACTCGGTGAAGAAGACGCGCATTACATGGGCATTGATGTGAAGCGCACCCAGCGTGAGTTACTGGTGCTGAGTGCGCTGCTGGTGGGCACGGCGGTGTCGGTGAGCGGGATTATCGGCTTTGTCGGGTTGGTGGTGCCGCACGTGATGCGTTTCTGTGTTGGTAGCGATCATCGCTGGATGTTGCCGGGTTCGGCGCTGGCGGGAGCCATCTTGCTATTGCTGGCGGATACGCTGGCGCGCACGGTGGTGATCCCGGCGGAAATGCCGGTGGGATTGATCACCAGCCTGATCGGTGGACCATGGTTTCTCTGGCTGATTCTGCGTCAGAAAAGGGGGATGAATGAGTGATTCAATGCAGGCTCGCGGCCTGCGCTTTAGTCATGGCACGCGTGCGCTGATTGATGATGTCTCTATTACCTTGCAGCCTGGTGAGATGATTTCCTTAATCGGCCCCAACGGCGCAGGCAAGTCCACGCTGTTGCGCCTGTTAACTGGGTTTCTGGCGCCTGAAGCGGGGGAGTGCTGGCTCGGCGATCGCCCGTTAAACGATTGGCCGCGTGAACCGCTGGCGCAACGTCGTGCGGTGATGCGTCAGCAAAACAGTGTGACCTTCCCGCTGCCTGCTGAAGAGGTGGTGGCGATGGGCCGTGCGCCCTGGCCTGCAAGCAAATCCAAAGCGGTGATCGAGGAAGTGATGCAGATTACCGGCAGTCTTGAACTGGCGAAACGCGATTATCGTTCGCTTTCTGGCGGGGAACAGCAGCGTGTGCAGCTGGCGCGAGTGCTGGCACAGTTATGGCACGACGATGGCCCGCGTGGCTGGCTGTTTCTCGATGAGCCGACGTCGGCACTCGATCTGTATTGGCAGCAGTACAGTTTGCGATTGCTGCATAAACTGACGCGTAACGGCCGCTTTAGCGTCTGTACCGTGCTGCACGATCTCAATCTGGCGTCGCTGTGGTCCGATCGCATTCTGCTGTTGCATCAGGGCAAGCTGGTGGCGCAGGGTTCACCGCAAGAAGTGATGACGGAAACTACGCTGACGCGCTGGTATCAGGCGGAACTGCACGTGGTGATGCCGCAAGAGCAGGGCAGGCCGCAGATCCAGCTGCGAGCATAGAAACATTGCCTGGTGCGCATCAATGCGCACGCTACAAGAACAAAGGCACCTGAATGCGCAGCGCCAATCCCGTAGCGGCGCAATTCATTGCGCCCAAAACGTTACCGGCAATCTACAATCAGACGGCCACGAACTTCGCCCGCCAGCAATGCCTCGGCACCTTCACGCGCTTCACTTAGCGGAATCACTTTGGTTAACTGCTCCAGCAATGTGCCATCCACTAATTCTGCCAGTCGCTGCCACGCTTGCTCACGCAACGGCTTAGCGCACATCACGCTATCCACTCCGGCTAACACCACGCCGCGCAGGATAAACGGTGCCACGCTGGTAGGCAGATCCAGGCCTTGCGCCATGCCGCAGGCAGCGACCACGCCATCACGCTTGATGCCCGCCAGCACATTGGCCAGCGTATGGCTGCCGACGCTATCAATCGCTGCAGCCCAGCGCTCTTTCGCCAGGGGTTTGCCGGGCGCACTCAGTTCAGCGCGATCGATAATCAATGAGGCACCGAGGGTGTTGATCAGGTAATCGCTGTCACTGGCACGTCCGCTGGAGGCCACCACGTCATACCCTAAACGGGCCAGCAAACTGACGCAGAAACTGCCGACGCCGCCGCTGGCACCCGTCACCAGCACCGGACCCTGCTGCGGCGTGATACCCTGTTTTTCCAGTGCCAGCACGCACAGCATCGCGGTGAAACCGGCGGTGCCAATCGCCATGGTCTGCAACGGGCTTAAAGCCGCAGGCACTTTCACCAGCCAGTCACCAGAAACGCTGGCCTTCTGCGCCAGTCCGCCCCAATGCTTTTCACCCACACCCCAACCGGTGAGCAGTGCCACATCGTCCTGCTGCCACTCTGGATGGCGGCTGCTGATCACCCGACCGACAAAATCGATACCCGGCACCATCGGGAACTGACGCACAATCGGCCCTTTATTGCAGATGGCGAGCGCGTCTTTGTAGTTGAGGGTGGAGTAGCTAACTTCGAGGGAGACATCCTGATCGGGCAACTGTTGTTCTGACAGATCCTGCAGGGAAGTGCGGTATCCCTGCTCATCATTTTCAATGACTAATGCCTTAAACATGCAGCCTCCGGCTGATTGAGGAAAGTGCGGGCCATATTACTCCTCTGGAAACAGGGAGCAACACGAAGGCGGACACACCTTGCATAAATTCGCATAACATAAAGATATTTAAGCGTTTTTATCATGGGTTGATTTGATATTCACTTATTAATCAGATGGTTGCTTAATGTTGCTTATGCGTATCAATCTCGTTGCAACGGGTTGTTCCAGTAAAAAAAAGATGCCATCATTGCGCCGCAGTTTTCCACTGATTCCATCCACCCTGAGGACGCCGCCATGCTCGGTACAATGCGCTTTTGCACTTGTCTCCGTTCGCTTTACGATAAGCGGCCCTCCGTCATCTGTTGTTCGCAATTCTCGCTCACCATGCGGTGAGGCCAGCTTAACGCGCTATGCTGTTGGACATGACTAAAGACAGACGCGATCTGACTTTACTGATGTCTATCGGTTGCGGCGGTTGATCCGCCCGAAGACGTTATTCGCCGGGGAATTTTCCTCATTGCTGTGCCACTGGCACCCACTCATCCTTCATTACGGGGATTTGTGTTATGAATCGATTGAAAATCGCTGCCAGCGTTGCGGTAGCGCCAAGCCTGAGCCTAAACACCGCGCGTGATGTGGTGACGCTCGACAATACTGATTTTACCGATGTGGCGGCGGTGGTCGTCTCACTGGCGGATACACGCAGTGGCGTGTTAACGCTGTTGCGCCAGACCGGTTTTAATCTGCCGGTGTTTGTCGCCAACGCGTTCGATGAAGAAGTGCTGAAGTTGCCGGGCGTGACCGGGGAAATCAACGGTGCACCGGAAGAGTGGGAAGCGCTGGAAGAATCCGCGCAGGCGTATGAGTCTGACCTGCTGCCGCCGTTCTTCGATACCCTGACGCGCTATGTTGATATGCAGAACAGCACCTTTGCCTGTCCGGGCCATCAGGGCGGGGCGTTTTTCCGTAAGCATCCGGCCGGGCGTCAGTTCTATGAATTCTATGGCGAGAACGTGTTTCGTTCCGACATGTGCAACGCCGACGTCAAATTGGGCGACCTGCTGATCCATGAAGGTTCGGCCAAGCATGCACAGAAGTACGCGGCGAAAGTGTTCAACGCCGATAAAACCTATTTCGTGCTGAACGGCACCTCCAGCGCCAACAAAGTGGTGACCAACGCCATGCTGACGCGCGGCGATCTGGTACTGTTTGACCGCAACAACCATAAATCCAACCATCACGGTGCGCTGATTCAGGCGGGCGCTACGCCGGTGTATCTGGAAGCGGCACGTAATCCGTTCGGCTTTATCGGCGGCATTGATGCGCACTGCTTTGATGAAGCCTACCTGCGCGAACAGGTGCAGAAAGTCGCGCCACATCGCGCCAAAGATCAGCGCCCGTTCCGCCTGGCAATTATCCAGCTCGGCACCTACGATGGCACCGTCTACAACGCTCGCCAGGTGGTGGATCGCATCGGCCATCTGTGCGACTACATCCTGTTTGATTCGGCGTGGCTGGGCTACGAGCAATTTATCCCGTTAATGGAAGGCTGCTCGCCGCTGACGCTGGAGCTGAACGAGAACGATCCCGGCATTTTTGTCACCCAGTCGGTGCACAAACAGCTGGCGGGCTTCTCGCAGACCTCGCAGATTCACAAGAAAGACAACCACATCCGTGGTCAGAAGCGCTTCTGTCCACATAAGCGTCTCAACAACGCCTTTATGCTGCACGCCTCAACCAGCCCGTTCTATCCGCTGTTTGCCGCGCTGGATATCAATGCGCGCATGCACAAAGGTGAAGCCGGGCGCAGCATGTGGCACGAATGCGTCACCATCGGCATTGATGCACGTAAAGCGATTCTGGAACGCTGCGAGATGATTCAGCCGTTCCTGCCGGAGAAAGTGCACGGCAAGCTGTGGCAGTCGGCGGAAACCGAGGTTATCGCCGCCGATCCGGCTTACTTCAGCCTGGCGCCAGGCGAGAAATGGCACGGCTTTGAGGGTTACGCCAGCGAGCAGTATCTGGTCGATCCCTGCAAGCTGCTGCTGACCACGCCAGGCATTGATGCCGCCAGCGGTGAATACACCAGCTTCGGTATTCCGGCGACTATTCTGGCGAACTACCTGCGCGAGAACGGCATTGTGCCGGAGAAGTGCGATCTCAACTCCATCCTGTTCCTGCTGACGCCAGCGGAGAATCCGGAGAAGATGGCGCATCTGGTGGCGATGCTGGAGCAGTTTGAACACCATGTGAAAGAGGATGCGCTGCTGGCTGAAGTGCTGCCGAGCGTTTATCGCAAAAACATGGAGCGCTATAAAGGCTACACGCTGCGCCGCCTGTGTCAGGAGATGCACGATCTCTACGTCAGCTACGATGTGAAAGATCTGCAGAAAGCGATGTTCCGCGAATCCTGCTTCCCGAAAGTCGAAGTGAATCCACAGGATGCGCATCAGGCTTACATCCGGGGTGAGGTGGAACTGGTGGCAATTGCGCAAGCTGAAGGGCGCATTGCTGCCGAAGGCGCATTGCCTTATCCACCAGGCGTGCTGTGCGTGGTGCCAGGCGAAGTGTGGGGTGGCGCGGTGCAGCGTTACTTCCTCGCGCTGGAAGAGGGCATCAACTTGTTGCCGGGCTTCTCACCGGAGCTGCAAGGGGTTTACACCGAGGAAGATGACAGCGGACGTAAACACTTAGTGGCGAATATGATGGTGCGCTAACCTGCCTGACGGCGTGCGGTGTAATCACCGCACGCCGTCAGCACCTTATCAGTGGCGAACCACCTGAATTTTCTCTTTAGCCAGTCTTCCTGCCGGATATGCTGCCTGTTTGCGGCGTTTACCGGTAATGTAAACACCGACGCACAGCACCATAAACGTCACCATCAGCGTCATCAGACTCTCGTAGCGATACTGTGGCAGATAGAACATATAGCCCAGCACACTGACAATCATCAAAATGCTCAGCCAGGTCAGCCACGGGAACAACCACATTTTAAAATCAGGCGTGATGCCCTGTTTTTCCATCGCCGTACGCATTCTTAGCTGTGAAACGGCAATCACCAGATAGACAATTAACGCGATCGCACCAGTGGTGGAGATCAGAAAGGCAAACACCTCGCCCGGAAAAGCGTAGTTGGCAATACAGGCGACAAAGCCCGCCAGCGTGGAACCCAATACCGCCACACGTGGCACGCCGCCGTTGGATACCGTGGAACAAGAGGCCGGGGCATTACCGCGTTTACCCAGAGAATAGAGCATGCGTGAAGCGGTATATAACCCGGAGTTCATGCAGCTGCACACAGCAATCAGCACCACCAAATCCACCACCAGTTTGGCACCGGGGAAGTTCAGGGTGGACAACACATACTGGAATGTTCCCTGGGCTAACAGTTGCGGATCATTCCATGCCACCAGCGACACCACGAGGAAAATAGACAGCAAATAAAATAATGCGATGCGGTAAACCACCAGATTAATCGCACGGCTGATTTTTTTACCAGGGTCTTTAGATTCCACGGCGGCAATGGTGACCACCTCCGCGCCAAAGAATGAAAAAATGGTCAGTAAAATACCGGTTAATACTGCGCCAAAACCGTGCGGCATAAAGCCAATACTGTTATATAAATGAGCCACACCACTGACATTTGCCAGCGGCCAGTATCCGGAAATCGCCACAATACCGATGCCAATAAATCCAATAATCGCTACCACTTTGATGATGGCGAACCAGAACTCAAAGGCGCCAAAGTTTTTAACGCTAAAAAGGTTAGTGACAGTGAGCAACAGGATAATCGCAGTAGTAAATTGCCACGAGGCAATGGAAGGGAAATAAGCATGCAGAATATCGGCACCGGCAATCGCCTCAACCGGAATCAGTAACACCCAAAACCACCAGTATAACCAGCCGATAGTGAAACCGGCCCATGGACCAATGGCTTTCGCCGCGTAGGTGGAAAAGGATCCCGAATCAGGTTGCAGCACGGCCATTTCTCCCAGCATGCGCATCACCAGCAGTACCAGCACACCGGTCATCGCGTAGGAGAGCAAAACGGCCGGGCCCGCCGTGGCGATGGCATTCGCGGAGCCGACAAATAACCCGGCACCAATAATGCCAGCAATGGAGATCATACCAACCTGTCGATCTGAAAGGCCGTCGCCTAACGAATCCTGTTTTGCGGGTGAATGGCTCATACATTTCCTCTTAGCAATTCAGGCATGACATTGGATATCCCACGGGATGCAAGCATCCGTGTTGATGAAATAATGTTGATATGCCCGATACGATGTTATTTTCCGCGATGAAGTGTGATCTTCATCGATATTTTAATTATTTAAATCAATGCCAGAAATTATTTATAGAGCGATGTGGGACGTTGTTAATTTATCTGTGGAGACGTGAAATAATCATTGCACCTTATTGAAAAAAGGGTCAATCAGGGCGGGAATGTAAGATGGGAAGAAAACTAACTAACATAGAATATAAATGATCGACAGGTCTTGCGTGTGGTTGTAAAAACAACACGTTGCGATGGGCGAAGTTTCACCATATCGATTTCTTATTTTTGTGAGGTCAGGCGAAATTTATCGGCGAGGTTTATATCTGCAAGGGTAATTAAAAAAGAGGCAGTCAGAGTCAATATTTTTCTCTCTGTCTGCCCCTAAAATAACTAATGCATTAACTCATCAGTTGATGATTAATACCGATGATAACTACGCTGTGCCTGATTCACCTTGTACAGATAGCGACGTGATTCGCCCGATGGGTGGCTAGTGGTCAGCGTTTGATACACATCATTAGGCGACATATCGTTAATCTTGGCGAAGGCACGATCTTTATCGCTGGAGAACACGCGCAGTACGCTACCCGCGCCGCCGTTGTAGGCGGTAATTACCGCGTAGCGGCGTGACACTGGATCCTGAATCCCGCCTAAATAACTCTTCTGCAACAGCGACAGATAGGCCGTTCCCGCATCAATGTTATTGGCCGGATCGAGCAGATAGCTGCGGCTCGGTTTACCCCATTTGCCCTTCATGCGGAACACGTCCACGCCAGCGGTGTGCTGAACCACCTGCATCAAGCCCAGCGCATCGGAGTTGCTGACCGCATAGGGGTTGAAGCTCGATTCCGTCTGCATAATCGCCAGAATCAGGGATGCATCTACGCCGTACTCTTCAGCGGCTTTACGCACCAGCGGCAGATATTTGTGCGCACGTTTGTCGAGGTGATTTGGCACCATCGGAATGGTTACCGACCAGATGACATGCAGGCCAGAAGTGCGTTTTTGTAGTTTGTTCTGAATCAGATAATCGGCGAAATTGGCCGCGCGTCCCTGCCAGCGAATCGGCTGACCGGTGTTATCCAGCACCTGGCCGTAAAGCAGCGGCTCTTTACTAATCTGAATATCATTGGCATCGGAGTAGAGATCGACATTACCCGGATCGTCACCAATCAACAGCGTGGTGATGATCGCCTGGCGCAGGCTGGCCATCGGATCGGTACCGGCAATGGTCTCAATGGTGATGCTACCGCTGTCGAAGTTGATGTGACTGCGGGTGTAATAGCTGTCGCTATATTTGACGTAATCCTTCGGTCCAGCGATCAGAACCTCATTGATACCCCAAATATTTTCAATGTTGGCGGCGAACTGCCCCATCAGGATGTCGAAACCGTTGGTGTCCTTAACCCACTCTTCGTGATACTGCGATTTTTTTTGTCCGGAGCAGGAAACCAAAAGTGGAGCAATCACTAACAGCGCTATCAGTTTTTTATTCATTGTAAATGCGTGCCTGATTCAAAAAGAGGGCCTCAAGGGGAGGCCCTGAACGATTATTTTTCTGGCGGGGTGAAACCTTCGATGTGCACATCTTTGCCTTCGAACAGGAAATTGATCATCTCCTTTTCCAGCACTTTGCGATCTTCCGGGTTCATCATGTTGAGCTTTTTCTCGTTGATCAACATGGTCTGCTTGGACATCCACTGCTGCCAGGCTTCTTTGGAAATCTCATTGTAGATGCGCTTACCGATCTCGCCTGGATAGAGCTGGAAATCCTGCCCTTCAGCGTCGCGTTGCAGAAACGTACAAAAAATGGTGCGGCTCATTACTCTTCCTCTTGGATCACGCGCGTGTGCAGTGCCAGTTGCTGGGGATGGCGCAATTCGTGCAGCAAACGCTCTACGGGCGCTGCCAAACCCACTGACGGTGGTTGCGCTAAGTTATACCAGAGACCGCTCGCTTCATCCATCAGCGACCCGGCAGAAGGCCACGCCAGCCACATAGGCACAATGTCTAAGTGGAAATGGCTGAAGGTATGACGAAAAGCCGTCAGCTGCTGTGGTTTGGCGTGAATGCCACGTTCGGCCAGCCAGTCAGTTAGCGCTTGCTCACTGGTGAACTGTGGGAAGCAGAACAAACCGCCCCATAATCCCACCGGCGGACGTTGCTCCAGGAACACGTCGTCGCCGTGCTGAATCATCAGGAACCAGCCGGTGCGCTCTGGAATCGTCACTTTGGGTTTCTTACCCGGATATTCGGCCCAACTATTGTTGGCATACGCGACGCAACTGTTGCTGACCGGGCAAATCTCACACTTAGGACGTGAGCGAGTACACACTAACGCACCGAGGTCCATCATCGCCTGATTAAACTGGCTTACGCCTTCGGCAGGTGTCACTTCTTCGCTAATCTGCCATAAACGTTTCTCAACGTCTTTTTTGCCCGGCCAACCACCGACAGCATAACACCGGGCCAGCACGCGCTTGACGTTGCCATCCAGAATCGCGAAATGCAGGCCGAGCGATAAGGACAGCACTGCACCCGCGGTGGAGCGTCCAACGCCGGGCAGCGCGGCCACATCATCGAAATTGCGTGGGAACTCGCCGCCGTGCTTATCCACCACCTGTTTCGCCGCTTTATGCAGGTTGCGCGCACGGGCGTAATAGCCGAGGCCGGTCCACAGATGCAGTACTTCGTCCAGCGGTGCAGCGGCCAGATCGGCAATCGTCGGGAAGCGCGCCATAAAGCGTTCAAAGTAAGGGATAACGGTGGCAACTTGCGTCTGCTGCAGCATCACTTCGGAGAGCCACACTTTATAAGGTGTCTTCTCCTGCTGCCACGGCAGGGTTTTGCGGCCGAAGCGCTGATACCACTCCAGCACCTGTTGCGCGAACTGCGGCGCTTGCATCATTTGAGGAAATATTCCGTGTTTGCTCTACAATCAGGCAGGAATTCCAGCACAGAGACATCGGGGTGTAAACCGGAAGATTGCAAAGGCTTGCTTCTGCTATCTAACTTTGCATAATGCCCGTTTCCCAGAAAAGGCTAACCAGCAGGCTTCAACATGATTAATGACGTCATCACCCCGGAATTTGATGAGAACGGGCGGCCATTACGCCGTATCCGCAGTTTTGTGCGCCGCCAGGGGCGCTTAACGAAAGGACAGCAGCTCGCGCTCGATAATTACTGGCCGGAGATGGGCGTCGAGTTCCAGCAGGAGCCGCTGGATTTGGCAGCACTGTTTGGCCGTGAAGCGCCAGTGGTGCTGGAAATCGGTTTTGGCATGGGCGCCTCACTGGTGACCATGGCGCAAAATAATCCTCACCAGAACTTCCTCGGTCTTGAAGTGCATGCGCCGGGCGTGGGAGCCTGTCTGGCTTCTGCCAAAGAGGCAGGCGTGGAAAACCTGCGTGTGATGTGTCACGACGCAGTAGAAGTGTTGCAGCAGATGATTCCGGATAACTCACTGCGCATGGTTCAGCTGTTCTTCCCGGATCCATGGCATAAAGCGCGCCACAATAAACGTCGCATTGTGCAGGTACCTTTTGCCGAGCTGGTGATGCGTAAGCTGAAACTGGGCGGCGTGTTCCATATGGCCACTGACTGGGAAGATTACGCGACACATATGCTGGAAATCATGAACAGCGTGGATGGGTATAAAAACCTGTCAGAAGCTAACGATTACGTGCCGCGTCCGGAAACGCGTCCGTTAACGAAATTTGAGCAGCGCGGGCAGCGACTGGGCCATGGCGTTTGGGATCTGATGTTTGAGAGGATTAAATAATGGCCGTACAGCGTAGCCGTCGTTTACGTAAAAAACTGCATATCGATGAGTTTCAGGAGTTAGGTTTCTCTGTGGCCTGGCGTTTTGCCGAAGGCACCACCGAGGAGCAGATTGATGCCACGCTGGATCAGTTTATTACTGAAGTGATCGATCCCAATGGCCTGGCGTATGACGGCAGCGGTTATCTGGTGTGGGAAGGTTTGGTTTGCCTGCAGGAAACCGGTAAGTGCACCGATGAGCACCGTGAGCTGGTGCGCAAATGGCTGGAGAAACGTGAGCTGTCAGATGTTCAGGTAACTGAACTCTTTGACGTCTGGTGGGACTAAGTACTCTACTGGCCTGAGATATCGCTTCAGGCTAGCTCACTTGCGCTTTTGGCGCCGGGCAGTGCGCTCACAAGTTGCGAAAGCGACTTGTACGCCCAAAGGGCGGCTCCGAAAGGGTCGAGCAACGTGAGTCATCTTATGTACTCAGGCGCGCTCCGATTATTGTGCGCTGATCGCCACCAAATTCGCTGCGCCGCTTACGCCTGACTTGTACTAACTGCAAAGGCGTGGGCGGCTTTTCATTTTAGGGAGATTTCATGGTTCGTAAGGCGCTTCTTACCGCACTGCTGCTGGCCGCAGCGACACAGGCGCAGGCTGATTATCAGTGCAGCGTTAATCCTCAGGATGATGTGATCATCAAACCGCAGAGCGTGCAGGTGGTCGGCACCAACGGTAATCTTGAAATCTCACCGCAGGGCGATGTGACCTTTAACGGGCAGAAAGCCAACGTGGATAACGCCACGCGACAGAAGGCCATCGACTATCAGAATGCGTTACGCCGTGATCTGCCGTGGGTGGATAACGGTGCCTCGACGCGTCTGGAACGCAGCCGTGTGGCGCTGGATAAAGTGATTGTGGAAAAGCTCGGTGCCAACAGCAACGTGCGCAATCGCCTGACCAGGCTGGATGGACAGCTGAAGCAGCAGATGAACCGTATCATTGAGCATCGCCCGGATGGTTTGACCTTCCACCATCAGGCGATTGATCAGGTGCGCGCTGAAGGCGAAAAGCTGGTGCAGAGCACGCTGGGCGGCATTATGCAGGACAGCCTGAACGAGATGGGCAGCAGCCAGGCCGCCAGCGGCAGTAATCCACTGCAGGCGATCATGGGCAACCTCGGCGGTCTGCAGCAGGCGGTTCAGGCGGAATGGAATAAGCAGGAACAGGACTTTCAGAACTTCGGTCATGAGGTGTGTAATCGCGTGACGGATCTGGAAGGGCAGCGCAAAGCGTTAGTACAGGGCGTTAAAGGTTAAAAAAACCAGCGGGACGAAGTAGCGTGCCGCTGGGTTATATGACTGTTTGGCCTACATAAACAGTTCAAGCAGCGAATTCAGGAACAACTTCCCTTTTTCGGTTATCTGCCACTGCTCTGCGGTTTCCACCACGTAACCTGCCTCGATCGCTGCATCCATCTGTGCACGAATCACTTGTTCATCCAGCCCGGTATAGCGGCTGAAATCTGCACGCGGTGCGGCTTCCAGCAGACGGAAGCGGTTCATAAAGAACTCAAACGGCTTGTCATCGTTCTCAACGTTGTGCTGCTTGTCGAGATACTTACCTTGCATAAAGCCGCGCGGATGACGGGTTTTCACCGTTCGCACAATTCTGCCATCCGGTTGCGTTAATTTGCCGTGGGCACCACAGCCGATGCCAAGGTAATCACCAAAGCGCCAGTAGTTAAGGTTGTGTTCGCAGCGATAACCCGGCTTGGCATAGGCTGAAGTCTCGTACTGCTGATAACCTGCGGCACTCAACAGTTCATGGCCTTGCTCATAGATGTCCCACAGCGCATCGTCATCCGGCAACACCGGCGGACGCGAGCTGAACATCGTGTTCGGCTCAATGGTCAGCTGATACCACGACAGGTGCGGCGGATTCAGCGCAATCGCCTGACGCAAATCGTCCAGTGCCTCTTCCAGTGACTGATCGGGCAAGCCGTGCATCAGATCGAGGTTAAAGCTGCGCAGACCAAGACCGGCAGCGAGATGGGCGGCACGTACCGCTTCATCAGGGCCGTGAATGCGCCCTAAGCGCTCCAGCTTCTGCGGGCTAAAACTCTGCACGCCAATCGAAATACGGTTAATACCGGCTTTCTGGTAGCCGCTGAAGCGATCCGCTTCCACGGTGCCCGGATTGGCTTCCATGGTGACCTCTGCATCGGCCGCCAGCGGCAGGCGCGCACGCACGCCATCCATCAACATTTGCATGGCGTTGCTGCTGAGCAGGCTCGGTGTGCCGCCGCCAATGAAGATGGTGCGTACTTCACGGCCAGCGGTTAGCGGCAGGTCCTGTTCAAGATCGCTGAGCAGGTGCTGCACATACTCGATGTGCGGCACCTCGCCTTTTAACGCGTGGGAGTTGAAATCACAGTACGGACACTTCTGCACACACCACGGAATGTGGATGTACAGGCTTAACGGAGGTAACTCAGGCATTGCGCATCGCATCCAGTAACAGCGTCAATGCTTTGCCACGGTGAGAAACAGCACGCTTTTCATCTTTACTCAGCTCTGCTGCGGTTTTGCCCAGTTCAGAAACATAGAAAATCGGGTCGTAACCAAAGCCGCCTTCACCTGCGGCTGCACGGGTGATTTCACCCGCCCAGCTGCCGTGGAACACCAGCGGTGTTGGATCTTCAGCATGGCGCAGGTAAACCAGCACGCAATGGAACTGCGCCTGGCGCTCGCCATCCGGCACGTTTTCCAACGCCACCAGCAGCTTATCGAGATTTTGCTGATCGCTGGCGTCTTCTCCGGCATAGCGCGCAGAGTAGATGCCTGGCGCGCCGCCGAGCGCATCCACCGCCAGACCAGAGTCATCGGCAATGGCTGGCAGACCGGTGATCTGCGCAGCATGGCGCGCTTTGAGAATGGCATTTTCAATAAAGGTCAGACCGGTTTCTTCCGCTGACTCAACGCCCAGCTCGGTTTGCGCCACGATATCGAGGCCGAAGGCCGCTAACAGATCGGCCAGTTCACGAACTTTGCCCGGATTACCGGTGGCGAGTACGACTTTTTGCATAACAGTTCCAGATTAACGAATTACAGCAAATACCAGAGACCTGGGAACAGGTCCATGCCGAGGAAATTCAGCGCGTACAGCACCAGAATCACAATCATGGCAGAGAAATCGATGCCGCCCATCGCAGGCAGAATACGGCGAATCGGTGCCATCAGCGGTTCAGTCAGCTGAATCAACACGTAATCAATCGGGCCACGTCCCTGGCTGATCCAGCTCATCAGCGAGCGAATGATGATCACCCAGAACACCAGATAACCGGCGGATTTCACCAGCGATAACAGGCCAACTAACAGATTAGTGGGATCCACGGAGAACACGCCAACCTGAATTAACAGTAGCACCGGATATTTCAGGGTGGTCAGCACAAAGGCCAGCACCAGCGAGGCTGTGTCAATCGGGCCTATCGCTGGCAGCACGCGGCGCAGCGGCTTGATAATCGGCTGTGTAATCTTCACCACAAACTGTGACAGCGGGTTGTAGAAATCACAGCGTGACCACTGCATCCAGATGCGCAGCAGCAATACCATCACGTACAGGTCGATCAGCGTTTTGACTAAAAACGTCATTGTTAACATGAGGTTCCTCAATTATTGTTGTGAAGGTCGCGCATAATCCCGCGCGCCAAATACGGCGGTGCCAATGCGCACCATGGTGCTGCCTGCGGCGATTGCCGCATCCATGTCGTCGCTCATTCCCAGAGAAAGCGTATCGACGTCAGGGTAATCCTGTTTTAGAGCGTTAAGCGCGCCAGCCATCTGCTGACATACCGCGAACTGCCGATCGTAATCTGGCTCCGGCGCCGGGATCGCCATTAAACCGCGCAAGCGCAGACGCGGCAATGCAGCTATCTGCGCCGCCAGCGCCGGAATCGCCTCCAGCATGATGCCAGATTTGCTGTTCTCGTCACTGATATTTACCTGAATTAACACGTTAAGCGGTGGCAACGCTGCCGGACGCTGATCGTTCAGACGTTGTGCAATGCGTTCACGATCCACGGTGTGACACCAGGCAAAATTCTCCGCCACCAGGCGGCTTTTATTGGATTGCAGCGGCCCGATAAAGTGCCACTGCAGATCAGGATGTGCGGCCAGCTCAGCCACCTTTTCAACCCCTTCCTGTACGTAATTTTCACCGAATGCCTGCTGACCCGCAGCAATCGCTTCTGCGACTGCGCTCGCAGGTTTGGTTTTGCTCACTGCAAGCAGGGTAATTTCTTCTGGCGCGCGGCCGCAGCGTGCAGCGGCAGTGGCGATACGCTCACGCACTTGCTGTAGGTTGTGCTCAATGGAAGTCATAGTCAGGAGAAGTTAAATGGATTTGGATGAAGTTGTGGCCCTTAGTGTAAAGCATAACGCCGCCGATCTGCACCTTTGCAGCGGACATTTACCGCACTGGCGCCGTCAGGGCGTGCTGGAGCCGATCCCACAACAAACCGCATTGGATGGCGACTGGCTGGAAACCTTTTTGCAACAGTGGCTCAGCGGCGTACAGCAGGATGAGCTGGAAGCGAGCGGGCACGTTGATTTTGCCATCACCCTGAAAAGCGGCGTGCGTTTGCGCGCCAACCTGTTTATGCAGCGCCACGGTTTATCGCTGGCGCTGCGCTTGATTGGCAGCCAGGCGCCCAACATCAACCCATTGCAACTGCCCGACGTGGTAACGCAGTTGTTGCAGCTGGAAGAGGGGCTGATCTTAATCACGGGTGCCACCGGCAGCGGTAAATCCACCACGCTGGCCGCGCTGGTGGACAGCCTCAATCGCGAACAGGCACGCCACATTATTACGCTGGAAGATCCGATTGAATTTGTGCATCACAGCCAGCGCTCATTGATACAGCAGCGGGAAGTGGGCGCACACACGGTGTCATTCCAGAAAGGATTGAAAGCGGCGCTGCGCGAAGACCCGGATGTGATTCTGTTGGGTGAGCTACGTGACAGCGAGACCATTCGGCTTGCGCTGACGGCGGCAGAGACCGGGCATCTTGTACTGGCAACGTTGCACACGCGAGGTGCCACGCAAGCGGTGGATCGGCTGGTGGATGTGTTTCCTGCCGAGGAAAAAAACCTGGTGCGCACCCAGTTGGCGGGCAGTTTGAAAGCGGTGCTGGCGCAGCGTTTGGTGCCGGCAAAAAACGGCGGGCGAATTGGCTTGTTCGAGGTGTTGGTGGCCACGCCTGCGGTGACCAATTTAATCCGTGAGGGCAAGATGCATCAACTGCCTGGCGTGCTGCAAACCGGCGCGCAGTCAGGGATGCAGACGTTCGCGCAGAGCGTACAGGCGCGACAACAGGCGGGATTGATTTGAGAATTTGCGAGTCGATTCAAAAGGGCGGGCATGATTTGCGTGCCTGCGAGTTGCTACTAAAGGGCGGGGCATGATTTGAATGCTTGCAAGTCGATACAAGGGAGCGGGCATGATTTGAATGCTTGCAAGTCGATACAAGGGAGCGGGCATGATTTGAGTGCCTGCGAGTTGATACAAAGAGGCGGGGATGATTTTAATGCCTGCGAGTCGTTACAACATGGCGGGGCATGATTTGTGCGCCTGCGAGTCGTTACAACAGGGCGGGGCATGATTTGCGCGCCTGTGAGTCAATACAAGTGGCAGAATTGATTGGCGTGTTTGCAGGTTGCCGTAAATGGCGGGAGCACAATAGCCGAGCGAATAACAAGCAAGCTGTTGCCGCAATTTGTCAGGTGCGCATTCACGCGCACCTGGATTTCAATCAGTGCGTATCGAACCAATCTTCCAAAATGATCACCGCCGATTGCGAATCGACCTGACCTTTTTGCAATGCACGGAAGCCACCGCGTTCGAACAGGTCGGCGCGCGCTTCCACGGTGCTTAACCGCTCGTCCTGCAGCTCAACGCGCACGCCGAATCGGCCATGAATGCGATTGGCGAACTTACGGGCGCGATCGGTTAACGGCTGCTCGGTGCCGTCCATGTTCAACGGCAAGCCCACCACCACGTAATCAGGCTGCCACTCTTTCAGTAGCTTCTCGATCAGCTTCCAGTCTGGCGTGCCATCTTGCGCTTTAAGCGCGGTCAGAGCGCGAGCGGTGCCGGTCAACTGTTGACCGACCGCCACACCGATGCTTTTGGTGCCGAAATCGAAGCCCAGCAAGGTTTCACTGGCCATCAGGCGTGCCCTGCATCGCTGGTCATATTATGAATATCGATGCCCATGCTGCGTGCAGCTTCGCGCCAGCGCTCGGCGATTGGCGTCTGGAACAGAATATTGCTGTTGGCGGGCGTGGTCAGCCAGGCATTTTCCAGCAGCTCATTCTCCAGCTGATCTTTCTCCCAGGCGCAATACCCTAACGCCACCAGCACGTTATCGGGCTGTTCTGAGGTGCCGATCGCTTCCAGCACATCCCGCGAAGTGGTGATCACGGTATTGTCAGAAATACGAATGCTGGAAGAGTAAATTTTCTGGGCAGAGTGCAGGATAAAGCCGCGATCTTCCGCCAGCGGACCGCCGGCAAACACCGGTTTGTCCAGCTTGATGGCCGGGTCACGTTCTGATGGGCTGATTTTAAGTTTCTTCAGGATGCCTTCGACCGTCAGGTTTTCCATCGGTTTGTTTACGATCAAACCCATGGCGCCATCTTCATTGTGCTCGCAGATATACACTACCGAGCGTTTGAACAGCGGGTCCTGCAGCGACGGCATCGCAATCAAAAAATGATGCTGTAAATTCATTCTCACTCGTATACCAAAAATAACCGGCGCGGCCGCAGCCACGTCGGTTTTGGGTTCTCACGGCGCTTACACGCCGTTGACATCAGCCCAGGCGTTTCTCGATGGCATCCATCAGCATGCCGGTGATCGAGATCGGGAATGCAGCCTCGATTTCACGCACGCAGGTTGGGCTGGTTACGTTAACTTCGGTGAGTTTATCACCAATGATGTCCAGACCGACAAAAATCAGCCCTTTGGCTTTCAGCGTTGGGCCAACGCGGCGGGCAATTTCCCAATCGCTTTCACTCAACGGGCGTGCTTCACCGCGGCCACCAGCTGCAAGGTTACCACGGGTTTCGCCACCCTGTGGGATACGCGCCAGGCAATACGGCACCGGCTCGCCATCCACTACCAGCACGCGCTTATCGCCGTCTTTGATCGCCGGCAGGTAGTTTTGCGCCATGCAGAAGTTCTGGCCGTGATTGGTCAGGGTTTCGGTGATGACGCCAAAGTTCGGGTCGTCCTGCTTCACGCGGAAGATCGAGGCACCGCCCATGCCGTCCAGCGGCTTGAGAATCACATCACCGTGCTCCTGCCAGAAGGCACGCAGCTGCTCTTTATTGCGGGTCACCAGCGTGTCTGGCGTCAGGTCGGCGAACCACGCGGTGTACAGTTTCTCGTTACAGTCACGCAGGCTCTGCGGTTTGTTGACGATCAGCGTACCTTGCTCTTCCGCGCGCTCCAGCAGGTAGGTGGCATAGATGAATTCGGTATCGAACGGCGGATCTTTACGCATCAGCACCACGTTGAGATCGGCCAGCGGGATTAACTGCTCACTGCCGAACTCGTACCATTTGTCGTAGTTCTGCTCCACGCTCAGCAGGCGCGTGCGGGCGTAGGTCACGCCACCGCGCAGGGAGAGATCGCCCATCTCCATGTAATGAATTTCGTAACCACGGCGCTGTGCTTCCAGCAACATGGCGAAGCTGGTGTCTTTTTTAATGTTGATGGACGAAATTGGGTCCATAACGATGCCAAGCTTAATCATTATTCTCTCCTCAAAGGGGGAATTTATTGCCCCGTTCCGTGACAGCGCTGCGGCTTTTCACGTGCGTAGTTTTAAAACCCTAAAAGTATCCCTTAACCCAGGTCACCAAACCTCACCTGAAGTGCCGTAATGGCCGTGAGCGCAGTGGTTTCTGTGCGCAGCACGCGTGGGCCCAACAAAATATCGGTGAAACCCTGCTGCGCGGTCATGGCAATTTCGTCTGCGGATAAACCGCCTTCCGGACCAATCAGCAGGCGTACACGTTCAACCGGCTGCGGCAGAGTGTTAATACTGTGGCTGGCACGCGGATGCAGATTGAGCTTTAAACCGCTTTCCTGCTCGGCACACCAGGCTTCCAGCGTCATCGCTTCACGGATTTCCGGCACACGATTACGGCCGCACTGTTCACAGGCGGCAATCGCAATTTTTTGCCATTGCTGAATCTTCTTCGCCAGTCGTTCAGCATCCAGCTTTACGCCGCAGCGCTCCGAAAACAAGGGTGTAATTACGTTCACGCCGAGTTCGATCGATTTCTGGATGGTGAATTCCATCTTTTCGCCGCGCGACATCACCTGCCCAAGATGGAGATGGAGCGGAGATTCACGGTCATCAGGCTGACTGGCAAGGACCCTTACTTTTACACGCTTTTTATCAGCCTGGGTGATTTCGGCGTTAAAAGTCAGATTACTGCCATCAAACAGCTCAATTTGTTGACCGGCGGTCATGCGCAGCACGCGCCCGACGTGGTTAGCGGCATCTTCGTCGAGGAAGACTTCACTGTTAACTTCAAGAGGTTCGGGATGATAAATGCGAGGTATGCGCATGCGGTTCCTGCCAGCGTTATGCCGTGTCTTCGGACACGGCCCAATCGGAAAAAAGCTAGTGTAGGGTAGCGCTTTTAGCGCTGGCAAGCCTGTTGTACATAGGGATTGTGATTTCCCTGCACCTGCGCGATGCGGTTGTCGCGTTCACACTCCCATTGGCTTACCGGATATTGCTTGTTCCAGGCGGTGAACAGCTGGGTCTGCTGGCGTGACAGACGCAACTGATACTGGTCGCGCATATAGAAGTAAGTGCGGGCGATGGCACCACGTGCACGCTCGGGTGGCTGCGCCAGCTTCTGCTTGAAATCGACTTTCATTGCGCACTGACCATATTGCGCGTCGCCGCCGTTCCACTGGCTGTACTGGAAGTTATTGCGATCGCCATTCACTTCACCAATCGCCGGTTGCAGATTGTGCAGGTCGCTTTCAATGCGGCGGTAATCGGCATCTTTACTGCAATTTTTGCGTCCGCCATTTTGCCAGCACTGGCGCTGATGGCCGAACTCCCATGCGGGCATCACATGTTCCCACTCAATACGTTCAGCGCGGTTGGCATTTTTACGCACGCTGTAGCCACAGCTGCTGAGGTCAGGGACGCCTTTTTTGCCGTGCCAGCTGATTTTGCAGCCGCAGTAAAATTCTGCCGGGGCATCGGCATTGATCTGCGCGGCGACTACTTTGGCCTGCTGGAAGTTGTTTTGATTGTAGTGGGTGATGCTGAGGCTGAAGGCGCTAATGGGGGCAACTAATAAGGAGAGTAACAACAGCGTTTTGCGAGACATATTCCAAAAATTACCTGATGCGTAAAAAGGCGGCAGGGTAACAGAATGGCGCAGGGTGGGAAATCAGATAAACGGATTAACCTGCTGAAAATTCTCCAGGTTGCAGCAAAGTACCGCATTGCACGCAGCGGTATTCACTTTCCCCCCGTAACACGCGATTGTGGCGGCGCACGGTGAGCTGATGTTGCTGACAGCGGCAGCGATAGGGGAAGGTATTGCTGCGCACCGACGCGATTTCGAACTGATGGGTGCGACGCGCGGGAACGCCGAGCACGCTCTCCATCATCCACTTCCACTCTTTGCCGTGCGGCGGCACGCGGCCAAAGGTTTTCCATACCAGCAGGTGCGCCAGTTCGTGCGGCACCACCTCATCCACAAAGGCCTGCTGATTCTCCAGCAATAGCACCGGGTTGATGCGAATCTCCCATTTCTCCAGCCAGGCCGTACCGGCAGCGGTGCCGCGCTGCTGATACACCAGCTTCGGCTCGTCATAGTGACGCTCCAGCTTTTCATTGGCGAGCTGCAAATGGTGACGCAACGAGCGCATCACGGCTTGTTGCAGGGCAATGGGAAGGCGAGGTGTTTTCATGCCGGGCAGGATAACCTGGTACGCACAAATGCGCACCTGACGAAACGCACAAAAAAAGGGCCGCCAATCGGCAGCCCTTTGTATCGCTTATCGACCTTATTGCTGGCCGATATCGCGCAGTTTTTTGCCTTGCATCAGGTTGCGCTCGATGTGTTCCAGCGAGACGTTTTTGGTCTCTGGAATCAGCGCCACGGTCAGCAGGATAAAGAACACATTCAGACCTGCGTATACCCAGAAGGTCGGCGCGTTGCCTAGCGTATTCAGCATGGTCAGGAAGGTGGCACCGACGATCATGTTGGCAATCCAGTTGGTTGCGGTCGACACGGTGATACCAAAATCGCGGCCTTTCAGCGGCTGAATTTCTGAACACAGTACCCAGATCAACGGACCGGCAGACATCGCAAAACCAACGATGAACATCAGCAGCATGGCGACAGCAAAGTATTGTGCGGAAGCGGAGTTAATGCCGATGTGCAGCATGGTACCGAGGATACCCATACCGGCAGCCATCACGATGAAGCCCAGCACCAGTGTAGGTTTACGGCCCCAACGATCCACCAGACCGATAGCAATAAAGGTCGCCAGTACGTTTACCAGACCAACAATGACCGTGCCCCACATCTGCTGAGTGGTATTGGCGAAGCCCGCAATCTCAAAGATTTTTGGCGCGTAATACATGATGACGTTCATACCGGTGAACTGCTGCATTACCTGCAACAGCACGCCCAGGAACACCGCGCGACGGAAGTTGCTGTTGCTCTGGAACAACTGCCAGCCAGACTGTTTGATCTTCAGGCTTTCACGAATCTCATCCAGTTCACGTTTAGCTTGCTCGCTAGTATCACGCAGGCGAGCCAGCACGCGTTCTGCACTGCGGAAATCGCCTTTCGCCGCCAGCCAGCGTGGGCTGTTTGGCAGGAAGAATACACCCACCAGCAGCAGCACGGCTGGAATGGTGATGATACCCAGCATCCAGCGCCATGCGCCTGCATCACTGAACGCTGTATCCGACAGATACGCGCCCAGGATACCGATGGTGATCATCAGCTGATACAGAGAAATCATGCTGCCACGAATCTTTTCCGGTGCGATTTCAGAAAGATACAGAGGAGCAGTGTAAGACGCGACACCCACGGCCAGGCCGAGTACGACACGTGCAGCAATCAGCATATCCGGGCTAACCGCCATGGCTGACCACAGTGAACCGATCACGAACAGAATTGCACCCGCCATCAGGCTCTTTTTACGGCCGAGATGTGAAGACATCCAGCCGCTACCAATCGCACCGACAGCCGCACCAAACATCATTGAGCTGACAATCCACTCTTGCTCATGTGCAGTCACGTTGAAATCTTTGGCGATGAAGGGCAGGGCACCAGCGATAACGCCGATATCCAGACCAAATAGCAGGCCGGCCAGAGCCGCTAAGAAACAGACAAACAAGGTCATCATCTTGTTCGATGTTCTGCTCTTATGAGTATTACCAGGCATAATGCCTCCGAAGTTTATCTATCGTTGTTTTTATCAATGTTATGAAACCTGCCGGCAGAAAAAAGTGAGGGCGATCACATCAGTGTAATCGGTTACACACGCTGAAGCCCTGCAATCCAGCATTTTCCGCCTGAAATAGTTACGTAACCAGTAAGGTATAGCACCCCTTAAGTTTCTGACATCTCTCTAAATACCGACTATCAGACGACGCTGAAAATAACGCATTTTCATATGAATAACTACGCTGAAAATTCTCTAAATTACGGATTACAAAAAGTTTTCAAAATGTAATCGTTAACACTTTGTTGTAAACATAGAAAATGAAGTGTAGACGGCGGGAAAAAACGTGCTGGCTGGTTAGCAGGCACAAAAAAGCCCGCAATATGCGGGCTCGTTTTTGCAGGGCTGTCAGATTACAGGCCCGCAGCCTCGCGTAGTTGAGCAGCTTTATCAGTCTGCTCCCACGGGAAGTGTTCGCGACCAAAGTGACCGTAAGCAGCGGTCTCTTTGTAGATAGGTTTAAGCAGATCCATCATCTGAATCAGGCCGTATGGACGCAGGTCGAAGAACTCGCGCACCAGCAGGGTCAGCTGTTCGGTAGGGACTTTCTCAGTACCGAAAGTTTCCACCATGATGGAGGTTGGCTCAGCCACGCCAATCGCGTAAGAAACCTGGATTTCGCAACGGTCGGCCAGACCAGCCGCGACGATGTTTTTCGCGACATAGCGTGCAGCGTAAGCAGCAGAACGGTCAACCTTAGACGGGTCCTTACCAGAGAACGCACCGCCACCGTGACGCGCCATACCGCCGTAGGTATCAACGATGATTTTACGACCCGTCAGACCACAGTCGCCCATTGGGCCGCCGATCACGAAGCGACCAGTTGGGTTGATGTGGTATTTGGTGCTGGCATTCACCCACTCAGCAGGCAGAACCGGCTTGATGATCTCTTCCATCACCGCTTCACGCAGATCGGCTGTTGAGATTTCTTCAGCGTGCTGAGTCGACAGGACTACCGCATCGATACCGACAATTTTGCCGCCATCGTACTGGAAGGTGATCTGGCTTTTTGCATCCGGACGTAACCACGGCAGTGAGCCGCTTTTACGCACTTCAGCCTGACGCTGCACCAGACGGTGGGCGTAGGTTACCGGAGCAGGCATCAGCACGTCGGTTTCGTTGGTGGCGTAGCCGAACATCAGGCCCTGGTCGCCCGCGCCCTGTTCCAGCGGATCGGTACGGTCAACACCCTGGTTGATGTCAGGAGACTGCTTGCCAATCGCGCTCAGCACGGCGCAAGAGTTTGCATCAAAGCCCATATCGGAATGGACATAGCCGATTTCACGTACGGTATTACGGGTGATCTCTTCGATATCCACCCATGCGCTGGTGGTGATTTCACCGCCAACCAGCACCATACCGGTCTTAACGTAAGTTTCGCAGGCCACGCGTGCTTTAGGATCCTGTTCAAGGATCGCATCTAACACGGCATCGGAAATTTGGTCAGCGATTTTATCAGGATGTCCTTCTGATACGGACTCAGATGTAAATAGGTGTTTAGCCATTCTGTTCTTTACCTTACAAATGGTTTGAATTCGACTGCATAGCGTAAGTGGACCAGGCCGACTCGACGCCCCTTCAGGCAAAGCCGCGAGCAGTAGGGAGTATTGGCGTAATCGCCGACACCGCCTGGATGTTAACCAGTTTAGATGGAAAACCATCTGGACGGCTATTCTAGGTTACACAGTGAGCACTTTTCCAGTGCTTTTTCTGATTCCGCACGTTTACGCAAGTGAGCAGATGGAAGAAATTCCTGACACCTTCCACATATCCCAGACAAAGATTTTGCTTTTTCACCCTGTAGGCTGTATAAAACGCCGCTGCTGTCGACCACAGTACAAAAGGATGACGCCGCCGTGCGTCGCGCCGTCAGAGCTATTCTCTGATTTTCACCCAGGCCGTTTCTCGTTTGCTGTTTGCAGGCGTTGGAGGTGATAAAAGTAATGAACCACACTTCTCTTCTTTTCGGTTCACTGCGCTCAACGGGCGCGCTGGCAATCCTTTCCCAATCCAGTCTTATTCTTTTCTCTCGTCGAAGTTTTGCGCGTTGCGGTAATTATCCCGACACGAGCGCCGGCTAAGCTATTCCCGCATTTCTGTCGCTGTGTTTCACTCGTCTTTGGCGGTGAAAAGCGTTGGCTTCTGGCCCGTTTTTTACTGACTACGGCGTGGTGTTTTACACTTAGAGTCAGCAACGTGCACGGCAACCCGATAATCGGAGCTCAGCAGGATGGGGAAATGTTTACCCGGACTCGCAACAGCAAGACCCGGCAACTGTTTCATATTTCAACGGAAAATTGAGGTTCGCGATGTCTGACGACATGAAGAATATCAAGGGTTCGTCAGCTGGCGAACAGGGTGTACTCCGCTCCATGCAGGAGGTGGCGATGAACGATCAGGAAGCGAGCAGAATGCTGCGTACCTACAATATTGCCTGGTGGGGTAATAACTATTATGACGTCAACGAGCTGGGGCACATCAGCGTGTGTCCGGATCCGGATCAGCCGGAAGTGCGCGTTGACCTGGCCAAGCTGGTCAAAGAGCGTGAAGCCGATGGTCAGCGTCTGCCTGCGCTGTTCTGCTTCCCGCAGATTTTACAGCATCGCCTGCGGTCGATTAACGCCGCCTTTAAACGCGCGCGCGAATCCTACGGCTACAAGGGTGACTACTTCCTGGTTTACCCAATTAAGGTTAACCAGCATAAGCGCGTGATCGAATCACTGGTGAACTCCGGTGAGCCGCTGGGCCTGGAAGCGGGTTCTAAAGCCGAGCTGATGGCGGTGATCGCGCACGCGGGTAAAACCCGTTCAGTGATCGTCTGTAATGGCTATAAAGACCGCGAGTACATTCGTCTGGCGCTGATTGGCGAGAAACTCGGTCACAAGGTTTACCTGGTGATCGAGAAAATGACCGAAGTGCGCCTGGTGCTGGAAGAGGCCGAGCGCCTGAACGTGATCCCACGTTTGGGGATTCGCGCGCGTCTGGCTTCGCAAGGCTCCGGTAAATGGCAGTCGAGCGGTGGTGAGAAATCTAAGTTCGGTCTGGCGGCGTCACAAGTATTGCAGCTGGTGGATATCATGCGCAAAGCCGGCCGTCTCGACAGCCTGCAACTGCTGCATTTCCATCTTGGCTCGCAGATGTCCAACATTCGCGACATCGCCACCGGTGTGCGTGAGTCGGCGCGTTTCTACGTTGAGCTGGCGAAGCTCGGCGTGAACATCAAATGCTTTGATGTCGGCGGCGGTTTGGGCGTGGATTATGAAGGTACGCGTTCGCAATCTGACTGCTCGGTGAACTACGGCCTGAACGAATATGCCAACAACGTGATTTGGGCAATTGGTGATGCTTGTGAAGAGCACGGTCTGGAGCATCCAACCGTCATCACCGAATCCGGTCGTGCGGTTACCGCGCACCATACCGTGCTGGTCTCCAACATCATCGGTGTAGAGCGCAACGAATTCAGTACGCCAGTGGCGCCAGATGCCGATTCACCACGTCCGATTCAGAGCCTGTGGGATACCTGGCAGGAGATGCATGAGCCGAACGTCCGTCGTTCGCTGCGTGAATGGCTGCACGATAGCCAGATGGATCTGTTCGACATCCATACCGGCTACTCTTCCGGTACTTACGATCTTGGCCAGCGCGCCTGGGCAGAGCAGCTCTATTTAAGCATCTGTCACTATATCCAGCAGCATCTGGATCCAAGCAACCGTGCGCACCGCCCGATCATTGATGAGCTGCAGGAACGTATGGCGGATAAGATTTACGTCAACTTCTCGCTGTTCCAGTCAATGCCGGATGCGTGGGGGATTGATCAGCTGTTCCCGGTATTACCACTGGAAGGCCTGAACAAGATCCCACAACGTCGCGCCGTGCTGCTGGATATCACCTGTGACTCTGATGGCACCATCGATCACTACGTGGATGGTGACGGTATTGCCACCACCATGCCGATGCCTGAATACGATATTGATAACCCGCCGATGCTGGGCTTCTTTATGGTCGGTGCCTACCAGGAGATCCTCGGCAATATGCACAACCTGTTCGGTGATACCGAAGCGGTTGATGTATTCGCCTTCCCGGACGGCAGCGTAGAAGTGCAGTTGTCAGATGAAGGCGATACGGTGGCGGATATGCTGGAGTACGTGCAGTTGAATCCAAACGATTTGATGACACTGTTCCGCGATCAGGTTACTCAGCAAAAGGATATCGACGAAGAGCTGCGAGCACAGTTCCTTGCCGAGTTCGAAAGCGGCTTGTACGGTTACACCTATCTTGAAGATGAGTAACTGTTAATGCTCTCAACGGGCCCTGAACAGGGCCCGTTTTATTTCCCTGCCATTCTATTTTCTTATTTCCCCATTTTTTATTTGAATTGTGATGAAGATCACTCTCAATAAATGTTAATTAGCCATTTATAACTCGCCCCTAAAATACGCCTTTTCTATCCCCTTCATTTTTATTCATAAAGCTAAAGAACCGCTTCGCTTCAATCCTGAATATCCCTGTATTAGTTACTGATTTTGTAAGGATTGGATAGGTAATCTGTTATGTTTTCTTATCGATGTATAATAAAAATTTAAACATTAAGGATTGAATAGTTCCATTGAGAAACTATATTTTTTGACGCCTTTTGGAATAATGCGCTCCAGATCTAAAAAAATGAATTTTGCGATGTAATTATCTTTATCAGACAAATGTATAAAAATTAATTCATTTAATTCAATATGTTCGTTGTTTATTCATCTGTCAAGATTTGCACTAACTTAAATTTTTCTAGGAATTATCTGATTATTTTGTGAAATTAAAATAAGTTTACTAATGAAATTGATAGATTTAAACGATTGAAGTTGGGGCAGTTCTTTACTGAAATCTATTTTGCAAACTGTAAGCTGTACGTTAGGCTTCAGTTAACGTGTTAAGTTTTATCGATGTTTCCCTTACATCTCACATGAGTAATCCTGACAGTTCAGGAGTTTCAGTAAGTTGCGGAAGGGACCGTGAAATGAGCAATCAACCTGAATACATTTTCTTGCTGGAACCCGTTCACGGTAAAGCCGGCGAGTTGATTGCATGGGAATTGTTAACCCGATTCTCAGATGATGCAGATATTAATAATAAACGTAACCCTTGCAGGGATGAAGGGTTCTTCAGTCGGCTTCCTGCTGACGAGAAATGGCAGTTATTCCTCCACCAGATCGGAAAAATTATTCAGCTATACCAGAAAGGGTTTGATCAGATAGTCAGTGTAAATGTGGATAGAGATATCGTCGCCGGTATTTTTGAAGATGCTGAAATACAACATAAACTGGCGAAACTAACGTTGTTGCGTTTAGAGATATCCGCCTTCTTTACCGCGCGCTTTAACAGCGCAGACCTGCTGATATTAAAAGGTGTCGCGAAAGTGACACCAGCCCCTTTATGGCTTGATGACTTTGGTCCGGGTTATTCCAACCTGACCATGCTCGATAGCGGAATATTTGAAATCGTCAAGATTGACAAGAAGTTTTTTTGGCAATTTGGCGACGGTCACATTTTTGACACGCTGCTCAGCCACCTCAACCAATTATGCAAAGGCGTAATTGTTGAAGGTGTGGAAAGCCAATCGCACCTCGATTTGCTGGCGCATAAAGCGATCTACGGTATGCAGGGCTATTACTGGCAGAGTGTCTATCTAAATGATTTTCTTAAGCAATCCTGAGTTGGTACGGGTTCGGCCACTACAATCGGGGTAGAAAAAATGTCTAGGAATGGGTTCATTGCATTCAATTTAATTTGTGCTCGCCCTATGGAAAATAAAGGCATTTCCCCCTTTGTTGCGCTGAAAAATAAACCCAACCCTTGCTTTGGATGGAGGCTTAACACGGCTCAGCGCGAATTCATCATGAGTTTGTATGAAATCGACCAAGAGAAGAAGTGAATAGTCATCTGGATTATTCGCCATTGAAGCCGGTATCTGCGGATACCGGGCGTTTTTATGGAATTTAATAACTGCGCGGGATTTCGATAAAATGAATAATATCTCTATCACTCCTAAAGGTGGGACAGTTGCTTCTGAAGTCAGTGGCAGCCAGGTCAATTTATCTGCGCCAAGCGTAGTGAAACTTCACCTTAATCAATCAGATATTAAGTCTTTCACACGCAATGGTAATGATTTAGTCGTCACCACAAAGGCTGGTGAAGTCGTTGTTATTCATAACTTTTACACTGCAGCTGGCGATAGCGATTTGGTGCTGCAGGACGACAAAGGCGCACTGTGGTGGGTCGAAGATCCGGGCACTGATGGCTTCCAGTACGTCAACATCGACAGTACCGAAGGGCTGTTAGCTGAGAACACCACCAATGACGGCACGATTGCCGCCTTCGGTATCGGTGGTGCGGCGCTGGCGGGCTTGGGTGCGATGTTTGCTGGTTCATCGGGCGGCGGCGGCGGTAATGCAGCGGTCGGTGATGGAAATACCGGCGGCGGCGACAATGGCGGCGGGAATAACGGCGGCGGCAACAACGGTGGGGGTAATAACGGTGGTGGCAACAACGGTGGGGGTAATAACGGCGGTGGCAACAATGGTGGTGGTGACACTACTGCACCGACTGCTGCGACCAACTTAACGCTTACCGACAATGTTGGCGCGATTCAGGGCGCGATTGTTAACGGCGTCACCACTGACGACAATACTCCGACGCTGACCGGCACCGCAGAAGCGGGTGCTACAGTCAGTATTTACGATGGCAGCACACTGCTTGGAACCGTCGTGGTGGGAGCTGATGGCAACTGGAGCTTCACTTCGCCTGCGTTGGCTGAAGGCCAGCATAGCTTTACCACCACGGTGACGGATGCGGCCGGCAATACCAGCGGCTCCAGCGACCCGATCACGTTTATCGTGGATACCGTTGCACCAGTTGCGGCTGCTGGTCTGGTGGTCAGTGATGATGTTGGCGGTACGCAAGGCCCATTAACCGCTGGCTCGACTACCGATGACAATACCCCGACTATCAGCGGTACTGCTGAACCGGGCACCTACGTTAGCGTGTATGACGGCACTACACTGCTCGGCACTGCAACCGTTGGGGCGGACGGCACCTGGAGTTTCACCACGCCAGCCTTGAGTAATGGCGCGCACAGCCTGACTGTGACGGTTACCGATACGGCGGGCAATGTGAGTGCAGCCACAGATCCGTTTAACTTCAGCGTGACGGCGGATCTGCCTCCAGCAACCTCCACGTTGGAAATCAACGATGATAATGGCAGTACATTGGTGCCACTGACCAATGGCGCTTATACCGATGACAACACACCGGTATTGAGCGGGCTTGCAACTGCAGGCGCAGTCATTACCTTGTATGACGGCGAAACTGTACTGGGCAGCGTTGTTGCCGGGACAGATGGACAATGGGTATTTACGCCTGGCGCACTAGCAGATGGATCCCACGCGATTCACGCCACCATTACGGATTCCACTGGCAATAGTGTTGAATCAGCAATCATTACCATCAACATTGATACTGTTGCGCCAGAAGCAGTAGGTGACCTTCAACTGAGCGGCGATGCAGGCGGCACAGTCGTGCCTTTTGCAGCAGGCGGTGCAACCAATGACACCACTCCAACACTGAGTGGAACTGCTGAGCCAGGTAGCACCATTACTGTTCTGGATGGTACGACAGTATTGGGCACGGCTGTTGTTGACACTAATGGCAACTGGCGATTCACAACACCAGCACTGACCGAAGGTAGCCATAGTCTTACCACCACCGTGACCGACCTCGCAGGCAATACGGGTCCAGCATCGGCGCCAGTTGCCTTCACAGTAGACACAACGGCACCTGCAACATTGGCTGGGTTCACGGTGGCAGATAACGTCGGCGACGTTCAGGATAATCTGACTACTGGTGACACCACGGATGACAACACGCCAACGCTGAGTGGGCAGGCAGAAGCTGGTGCCATTATCAGCATTTATGACGGTGATGTATTGCTGGGTAATGCAACGGCCAACCTTGCTGGTGGCTGGAGCTTTACTACGCCAGCACTGAGTAACGGACCACATAGCCTGACCGTAACGGCGACAGATGCAGCAGGCAATATTAGCGAACGCTCTGAACCATTCGATGTTGAGATTCAGGCAGGTCTTCCGCCTGCGACCTCAACACTGCAGGTGACAGATGACAATGGAAATACCCTTGCACAACTGTCCAACGGCGCCTTTACAAATGACAATTCCCCTATTCTCAGTGGGCTATCGCAAGCGGGTTATGTGATCACGCTGTTTGATGGTGATACGCAGTTAGGCACAGTGATTGTTGGCAGCGATGGTCAATGGACGTTTGCAACCAATGATTTGTCAGAGGGCGCACACACCTTCCATGCCACTATTACCGACATCAATGGCAACGTAACCAATACCGCCAATATTGTTATCAACGTTGATACCGTGGCACCGGATGCAGTGGGTGGCCTGCAAATCAATAACGATGCGGGTAGCGTTCCCGTGCCAGTGGCCTTGGGCGGTATTACCAATGACAGCACTCCTCGCCTGAGCGGTACAGCAGAGCCGGGTAGCACTGTCACTATATCTGATGGCACTACCGTTTTAGGTACGGCCACCGTCGGCGCCAATGGTACCTGGAGCTTCTCAACGCCAGCGTTGGGTGAAGGTGAACATAGCCTGACCGCAACGGTGAAAGATCAGGCTGGCAATATCAGCCCAGCCTCAGATTCACTTACCTTCACGGTGGATACCATTGCACCGGCAGCAGCCAGCGGATTAGTGGTCGCCGATAACGTGGGTGGCAGTACAGGCCCACTGACGTCTGGTGGTACCACCGATGACAACACGTTAGATCTGACAGGCCAGGCTGAAGAGGGCGCTGTCGTAACGGTTTACGACGGCGCAACTTTGCTGGGTACTGTAACGGCAGGTGCTGGCGGCGCATGGAGCTTCACCACTGCAGCACTGAGTAACGGCAGCCATAGCCTGACAGTTACAGTGACGGATATCGCGGGGAATGTTAGCCCTGCAACCACGCCGTTTGTCGTCAATATTGAAGCGGGTCTGCCACCTGCAACCCTCACGCTGGAGGTGACTGATGACAGTGGCAGCACCCTGGTGCTGTTGGCGGATGGCGACAGCACACAAGATACCACCCCGGTCTTAAGTGGCCTGGCAAGTGCTGGTGCAGTGGTGACGTTGACAGATAATGGCACTGAGTTGGGTACTGTTATTGCGGGCGCGGACGGCCAATGGACCTTCACACCAACCGCATTGCCAGATGGACCGCATGCCTTCCAGTCCAGCTATGTTGATGCCACAGGTAATACCATCGATTCCGATGTTATTAATGTGACCATTGATACCGTTGCTCCTCAGCCAGCAACCGGCGTCGAACTCAGCAACGATGCAGGCGATCCGATTTCTTCGGGTGGATCAACTAATGACACCACGCCACAGCTGAATGGTAGCGCTGAACCGGGCAGTACCGTTACCGTAACCGACGGTACTACGGTTCTGGGTACGACTATCGTGGGAGATGACGGCACCTGGACATACACCACTCCGCCATTAACCGAAGGCACGCATAACATCTCGACCACCGTGACCGATCCGGCGGGAAATACTAGTTCAGCCTCCGATCCTATTACGGTGATTGTAGATACGCAGGCTCCCTCCGCAGCGGGTAATGTGCAGCTCAGCACCGACCAGAGTGGTACGTCGGTTCCTATTACCTCTGGAGCTACCAATGACACCACACCTGTATTAAGCGGCACAGCAGAGCCTGGCAGCACCGTTACCGTTTCTGACGGCGGTACCGTACTGGGCACCGCTACCGTGGGTGACGATGGCAATTGGAGCTACACGCCAACATTGACAGAGGGTGATCACAGTCTCACTACGACCGTGACTGACCCCGCGGGCAATGCCAGCTCGGCTTCTAATCCGATTATCGTCAACGTTGATACGACTGCACCTGAGCCTGCCGCCGAAATTCAACTGAGTAACAATCAATCAGGTACGGCAGTGCCGATTACGGGTGACGCAACGAATGACACCACGCCTGTATTAAGCGGTAGCGCTGAACCGGGCAGTACCGTGACCGTGTCGGATGGTAATACTGTGCTGGGTTCAGTGAGCGTCGGCACCGATGGCAACTGGAGTTACACCACCCCCGCGCTAACGGAAGGTAATCATTCTCTCACCGCAACGGTGACCGACCCTGCGGGCAACACCAGCCCGGCCACCGATCCCATTAACTTCATTATTGATGTGACGCCGCCAGCAGCCGCGACAGATGTCGCACTGGCTAATGACGATGGCGATGCAATTGCCGTCGGCGGTGCCACCAATGACACCACCCCAGTGTTGAGCGGAACGGCTACTGAAGGCAGCATTGTTATTGTTTCTGATGGCACCAACGTATTGGGTTCAACTATCGCCGGTACAGGTGGAGCCTGGAGTTACACCACTCCTATATTAGGCCAGGGTCCCCACAGTATTACTGCAGTGGTTACCGATCCGGCGGGTAATAGCAGCACACCGTCTACTCCGATAACCTTCACCGTAGATACTGAAGTGCCAGACGCTGCGGGTGATTTAGTGCTAAGTACCGACCAGAGTGGCAGCGCAGTACCTGTTACCGGCGGTACCACCAACGATACGACCCCTGTATTAAGCGGAACCGCAGAGCCGGGCAGCACCATCACAGTATCTGATAATGGTACGCCATTGGGCACCGCCACAGTGGGTACGGATGGTAACTGGACCTTTACGCCAGAAACCCCGCTGGAGCCAGGCGATCATAGCCTCACCACTACGGTAACTGACCCTGCAGGCAACGTCAGCGATCCCTCTACGCCAATTGAATTTAGCGTGGATACGACGCCACCAGATGTGGTCTCGGATCTGGTGTTGTCCAACAACGAAGGCCAATCACCTGTTGAAATCGCAGCGGGTGCTGCAACCAATGACACCACACCAGCATTAAGCGGCACTGCTGATGCTGAGGGCAGCATTATCACCGTTTATGATGGCACCACGGTGCTTGGCAGTGTTGTGGCAGGCGCAGGCGGAAGCTGGACCTTCACCACACCAACGCTCAGCATTGGCGACCACAGTCTGACCGTGACCGTGACGGATGCAGCGGGTAATGTCAGTGCACCTTCTGACTCAATTACTTTCACCGTGGATACTCAACCTCCAGCCGCAGCTTCGGGTCTGCTGTTGACGAATGGCGATGACACAGCCATTGCCACCGGCGGAGTTACCAATGACACAACACCGGTGTTGAGTGGTAACGCGGAGCCAGGCAGTACGGTAAATGTGTTGGATGGCACTGCGACAATCGGTACTGCTACCGTTGGTGACGATGGGACTTGGACATTTACTCCGGATCCGGCTTTGGAAGCGGGTAACCACAGCCTGAGTGTCACTGTCACCGATCCAGCAGGCAACACTGGACCGGCATCAAGTGCTATTAGCTTTAATATCGATCTCACCGCACCTGAGGCGGCGACTGGTCTGCAACTCAGTAATAACGAGGGCAGTACGCCGTTGGCGATTACCGAAGGCGGTGTTACAAATGACCAGACTCCTGTACTGAGTGGCGCAGCGGGAAGCGCTGAACCCGGCAGCACAGTATCGGTTTACGATAATGATGGCCCAGCACCATTGGGAACCGCGATTGTCGGTGCTGATGGCAGTTGGACCTTTACTTCGCCAGAACTGGCTGCGGGCGATCACAGCCTGACCGTTACGCTGACCGATCCTGCCGGTAACGTGGGGGCTGCTTCTGAACCGTTCACGTTTACCGTTGATGTTACACCTCCGGCTGAAGCGGCTAATGTCTCACTCAATAACGATGATGGTTTAGCAATTGCCGATGGCGACGCGACAAACGATACCACACCTACCTTAAGCGGCTCTGCTGAAGAAGGCAGTATCGTAACCATTTCTGACGGCACCACGGTGCTGGGAACCGTTATTGTGGAAGCTGGCGGAGCGTGGACGTACACCACTCCAACGCTTAGCGAGGGTGACCACAGCCTGACGGCAACCGTTACAGACCCAGCGGGTAATGTTAGTGCACCGTCGGCACCGATTGGCTTTACTGTCGATACCACGGCACCAGCCGCTGCCACTACGGTGGTATTAAGTAATGACAGCAGCGGTACACCTGTGGCCATTACCAATGGTGTAACCAACGATACCACACCAGTCTTAAGTGGCTCGGCGGAACTGGGTAGTACGGTAACGGTGTTGGATAACGGTGCAGAAATTGGCACCGCTACAGTTGATAGCAATGGCAGCTGGACGTTTACGCCAGATCCTGCTCTGGAGCCCGGAGCACATAGCTTAACCACTACCGTAACGGATGCGGCAGGAAATACCGGCCCAGCGTCATCCGCAATCAGTTTCACTCTTGATACAACGGCTCCAGATGCAGCGATAAACCTGCAACTTATCAACAACGAGGGTGGATCACCCGTTGCTATTGCCAATGGTGGTGCGACCAATGACACCACGCCAGTATTGAGCGGTGCCACAGGCAGTGCCGAACCGGGCAGCATCGTCACGATTTATGATAATGATGCTGTGACGCCTCTAGGCACCGCCACGGTAGGAACGGATGGAAGCTGGAGCTTTACGTCTCCAGCACTTGAAGCGGGTGATCATAGTCTGACCGTTACTTTGACGGATCCAGCGGGTAACGTCAGCGATCCATCTGAGCCGTTTGACTTCTCTGTCGACCTCACTGCGCCAGACACGGCAACAGCGATCACCTTAGCGAACGATGGTGGCACCGCTATTCCTGCGGGGGGCGCAACCAACGACAGCTCACCAGTTTTGAGCGGTGCAGCGGGTAGCGCAGAAGCTGACAGTGTCATCACCGTAACGGATGGCTTAAACGTGCTGGGTACCGCGATTGTGGGTACCGATGGTAGCTGGAGTTTTACTTTACCAACACTGAGCGAAGGTGCTCATAGCCTGACCACGACCGTGACTGATCCCGCTGGCAACGTTAGCGATCCGTCAGCAGCAATTGGCTTCACCGTTGATACTGTACTGCCTGTCGCCGCGACGGCTCTGGTTCTGAGCAGCGATCAGAGCGGAACGCCGGTTGCCATTACCAATGGAACAACTAACGATACGACTCCAGTCTTAAGCGGCACCGCAGAGGCGGGCACGACGGTTACCGTCTTTGCGGATGGTTTGGAACAGGGCACAGCCATCGTAAGTGATGATGGTACCTGGACCTTTATGATAGAGACGCCGCTATCAACAGGTGACCATAGCCTCACGACTTCCGTGACTGATCTCGCCGGGAACACTGGCCCGTTATCAGCGCCTGTCACGTTCACCATCAATACCACAACGCCAGATGCTGCAATCAATCTGCAACTGACCAATGACGAAGGTACTACGCCAGTCACTATCAGTAACGGCGGCGCGACCAATGACACCACGCCAGTGCTCAGTGGTACTGCATTAGCGGGCAGTGTTGTGACCATCTCTGATGATGGCGTTGTGCTGGGCTCGGTTGCGGTAGGTGCGAACGGCAACTGGAGTTATACCCTGCCTGAGCTGGATTCCGGCACCGACCATAGTTTGACAACGGTAGTTACCGATCCATCAGGTAATGATAGTGCGCCATCAGCACCGGTTACCTTTAGCGTGGATACGGATGTGCCAGATGCTGCGCTAGGATTGGCGCTTGCGAATGACTCTAGCGACCCGGCATTCCCGATTGCTGCCGGCGGGGTCACCAACGACAGCACACCACTTCTCACCGGTACGGCTGAGCCTAACAGCATTATTACTGTCTCAGACGGCCTAACCGTTCTGGGTACCACCACCGCTGATGAAAATGGTGACTGGAGCTTCACGCCGACACTCACCGATGGGGATCACAGCTTGTCAGTCACGGTAACGGATGAGGCAGGCAATACCAGCGGCGCGAGTGCGCCGGTGGCTGTCACCATTGACACCGTGGCACCTGTTATTACCAATCTGGCGTTGAGTAATGATCTGGGCAGTAACCCAGTGGCGATCCCTGGTGGTGGCCTGACCAATGACAACACGCCAGTCGTCAGCGGTTCGGCGGAGGAAGGTACGATTATTACCATCACAGAGGGTAATACCGTTCTTGGACAGATCACTGTGGATGCAACGGGTAACTGGAGCGTAGCTGTCACTACGGCACTTTCAGACGGTACCCACACGTTGAGTGTGACGGCACGTGATCCTGCCGGTAACACCAGCGCTCCTTCGACCATTAGTGTAGAAGTTGATACCGCCCCACTTCCTGCTGCTACGGGTGTTCTCCTGAGCACCGATAATGGCACGGTGCCGGTAACCAATACCGAGGGCACATTTACCAGTGATAGCACACCGCTTCTCTCTGGATCGGCCACGGCTGGCAGCATTATTAACGTTTACAACGGAGATGACCTGCTTGGCACCACCACGGTAGGCAGCAATGGGGCGTGGAGTATCACTCTGCCGAATCTGCCTGATGAAACGTATACGCTGTCTGTACGCGTGGTTGATGCTGCAGGTAACCTTAGCCCAGCTTCGGATATCACATTCACCGTGGATACGGCTGCGCCTCCTGCTGCTACTTTGCAGGTCTTCAACAATGACGGCACGACCAATGTTGAGGTGCTAAGCGACGGCACGACCAATGATAATACCCCTCTGCTGAGCGGTGCCGCGGAAGCAGGAAGCCTGGTCATTATTTATGATGGTAACCAACAGGCTATCGGTTCAACCATTGCTCTCGATGACGGAACCTGGAGCTTCCAATCACCCGTCTTGTCAGACGGCACGCACACGCTCACTGCGACTGTCACTGATGAAATCGGCAACGTCAGTCAACCTTCTGCGACCTTCACAATTAGTGTGGATGCGACGGCACCGGAACCTGTCAGTGATTTAGTCGTGCAAAATGATGTTGATCCTGATGCACCTGTGACCATCGCTAATGGTGGGGCAACCAGTGACACTACGCCTGCTATCAGTGGTAACGCAGAACCTGGTAGCACCGTATCGATTATCAATACGGCGACAGGTGAGGTGCTTGGCACGGCAGTTGCTGACCCTGATACAGGTGTTTGGAGTTACACCACGACCACCGCCTGGCCTGAGGGCACTTACAATCTGGGCATTGTAGTCACCGATGAGGCGGGTAATGCCAGCGCCACGACCAATTTCAATATCACCATTGATAGCACTGCACCTGTAGTTGGAACCTTTACCGTTAGTAACAACAACGGTGCCAACCCTGTCACTATTCCTGCTGACTCTACGACGAATGACAGTACGCCAGTACTACGTGGTACCGGCGGAGAAGCGGGATCCATTATCAACGTTTACTCTGATGGTCTCCTGGTAGGCTCAACGATAGTGGCAGACAACGGTACATGGCGCGTGGTCACCACTGAGCTGGGTCAGGGTGAACAAACGCTTTCCGTCACCGCAACTGATGCTGCGGGTAACACCTCAGCTGCAACAACCTACACGCTGACTGTGGATACCCTGGCACCAGAGGCGCCTCTTGGTCTGACCGCAACAGATAATGCGGGCGGGGCAACTGGCGAACTTTCAACGGGAGACGTTACAGATGACAACACCCCAACCTTCGGCGGAACCGCTGAATTGGGTAGTATTGTCTCTGTTTATGACGGCACCACCCTGTTGGGTAGCGCGGTTGCTGATGCTACGACGGGTGCATGGACGTTTACACCCGTTGCGTTGAGTAATGGTCTGCATAACTTCACGGCAACGGCAACCGATGCGGCGGGCAACGTCAGCCCAGCGGCACCTCAGCCTGCCTTTGAGTTAAACATTCAAGCAGACTTGCCACCTGCGACCAGTACATTGCAGATCACCGATGACAGTGGTTCCACACTGGTGGATCTGGCTGACGGTGATTACACCAAAGACACAAGCCCTGTTCTGACCGGTGTAACAACAGCCAATGCCGTGGTCACTATCCTGGATGGCGCAACCGAGTTGGGTCAGGTTATTGCAGACGGCGACGGTCAATGGACCTTTACCCCGAATCCAGTTTTGGGTCAGGGTGAGCATGCTATCACGGTGACTATCGTAGATGCGGAAGGTAATGCTGGAGTGGGTGCGGGCCCAATCACCATTAACATTGACAGCATCGTGCCAGACGCCGTTGCTAACCTTGTAGTCAACAACAACAACGGTTCAACACCAGTGGTAATTGGTGAAGGAACGTCAACTAATGACAACACCCCGCAACTGACTGGTACAACAGAAGCGGGTGGTATCGTCACCATTTACGATGGTACGAATGTTATTGGCAGTACAACGGCAGGAACGGACGGCGTATGGAGTTTCACCACTTCAACATTGACCAGTGGTGCGCATGCGGTGAGTGTCACGGTGACCGACCTGGCTGGTAACATTAGCCCGGCGTCTGCTACCGTGAACTTCACTGTAGATACCATTGCTCCGGCGGCGGCGACCAATCTAGTGGTCACCAACAATGATGCAGCGCCTAATGTTGTGATACCTAACGGCGGCTCGACTAATGACAGCACGCCGGTACTGAGTGGTATCGCGGAAGCTAACAGCACGGTGACGATTTATGATGGCACCACAGTTCTAGGCACAGCGACCGCAGACGGCACCGGTAACTGGTCTTACAGCCCAACGCTGGCTGAAGGTACGCATACGCTGAGTGTGCGAGTCACAGATGCTGCCGGTAACGTTAGTGGTGCATCAAGCACTGCCACGGTGATTGTCGATACCACACCTCCGGCTGTGACTATTGCCGCGAGCAATAACAATGGCACAACGGCCATTCCTATCGCCAATAATGGCAGCACTAATGACTCCACCCCGGCACTCAGTGGTACCACCGATCCAGGCAGTTTGGTGATTATCAGTGAGAACAACGTAGTAGTGGGCTCTGTCACCGCCAGCAGTACGGGGTCATGGAGTTATGTCAGCACAGCGCTTGGTGAGGGCCAACATACCTTTAGTGTGACCGCGACAGATATTGCTGGAAACGTGAGTCCAGCGGCGACCGTAACAGTCAACGTCTCTCTCACAGGACCAGCACCAGTGACCAATCTGGTTGTAACGGATGACGTTGCACCGGTTACCGGCCCATTGACCAGTGGCGCAACCACCAATGACAACACTCCAACCTTGTCCGGCGGGGCGGGGACCGCAGGTAATATCGTCACGGTTTACGATGGCACGACAGTGCTGGGTACGGTGATCGCCGGTGCGGGTGGGGCATGGACCTTCACCACGGCAGCGCTCTCTAACGGCGCACATCCACTGAGCGTAACGGTGACCGATGCCGCAGGTAACACCAGCACGGCAACGAGCTTCCCTATCACGGTGGATACGGTTGCGCCGGTTGCTTCAACTTTGGTTATCACCAACGATGTTACCAATGTAACGGTGCCGAACGGTGGCTCAACCAATGACACCACGCCAACACTCAGAGGTACAGTCAGTACAGCGGAAGCGGGTGGACGTGTCACCATTTCTGATGGCACAACCGTGCTTGGTACCGCCATTGTCCAGTCTGACGGTACATGGAGCTTTACGACTACCGCACTGAGTGTAGGCACGCATCCATTAAGCGTGACGGTCACTGATGCCGCAGGTAACGTCAGCGGCACGACGTCGGCAAGTGTCATCATTGATACCACCGCGCCGGGCGCAGTCACGGTTGCAGCCAGCAACAACAATGGCTCAACACCTATTGCCATTGCCAACGGCGGCAGCACTAACGACAATACGCCAGCACTGAGCGGTACGGCAGAGGCGGGCAGCGTGGTCATCGTGCGTGAAGGCACTACGGTGCTGGGTTCCACCACGGCGAGCAGCACCGGCGCATGGGGCATCACCAGTTCTATACTGACTGACGGCACGCACAACCTGAGCGTCACGGCAACGGATGCGGCGGGTAACGTCAGTAGGGCGACACCAATCACGCTGATTATCGATACTGGTGTGCCGGTGGCATCAAACCTGATTGTCACCAATGACGTGACTAACGTTGCGGTACCTAACGGCGGTTCCACCAACGACAGCACGCCGACGCTGAGTGGAACGGCCGAAGCGAACGCAGTGGTCACCATCCTTGACGGCACCACAGTTCTGGGTTCAGTGACGGCGGGCGCTGGTGGCGCATGGACCTTCACACCAACCACAGCGCTGAGTAATGGTACTCATCCACTGAGCGTGACGGTGAGAGATGCGGCGGGTAACGTTAGCCCGGCATCAACCACGGTTACAGTCATCGTGGATACCGTTGCACCGACCGCAACCACACTGGTGATCACCAATGACAATACCGGTGTGGTAGTCCCAGCGGGTGGGTCGACCAACGATACCACACCAACCTTAAGCGGCGTGGCGGAAGCGGGCAGTCGTGTCAGCATCCTGGATAACGGTACGCTTCTGGGGACCGCCATCGCAGGATCCAACGGTGTATGGACCTTCACAACTGGTGTCCTGGTTGCTGGTACCCATCCGCTGACTGCAACGGTGACGGATGCGGCGGGTAACGTCAGCGGCTCAACGGCGGCGACGGTCATCATTGATACCACCGCGCCGGGCGCGGTCACGGTTGCAGCCAGCAACAACAATGGCTCAACACCGATTGCCATTGCCAACGGCGGCAGCACCAACGACAACACGCCAGCGCTGAGCGGTACGGCAGAGGCGGGCAGCGTGGTCATCGTGCGTGAAGGCGCAACGGTGCTGGGTTCCACTACGGCGAGTAGCACCGGAGCATGGAGCATCACCAGTTCCACACTGGCCGATGGCACGCACAACCTGAGCGTCACGGCAACGGATGCGGCGGGTAACGTCAGTACGGCGACGCCAGTCACGCTGATTATCGATACCGGCGTGCCGGTAGCGGCAACGGGACTAACGGTGACCAACGACAGCGTGACGCCAAACACCACGGTAGCGAACGGCGGTTCGACCAACGACAGCACGCCAGTGCTGAGCGGTACGGCGGAAGGCGGTTCAATCGTGACGGTGTATGACGGCACCACAGTGCTGGGTTCGACAACGGCAGCCGCTGGCGGGGCGTGGAGCTTCACACCACCAACGGCATTGGCCAATGGCAGCCATCCGCTGAGCGTGACGGTGAAAGATGCGGCGGGCAACGTCAGCCCGGCCTCTGGCACCTACACGGTGATCGTGGATACCGTGGCACCAACCAATACGACGCTGGTCATCACCAATGACAATACCGGTGTGGTAGTCCCAGCGGGTGGATCGACCAATGACACCACACCAACCTTAAGCGGTGTGGCGGAAGCGGGCAGCCGTGTCAGCATCTTTGATAACGGTACACTTCTGGGGACTGCTGTTGCAGGCTCTAACGGTGTCTGGACCTTTACCACTGCAGCCCTGAATCCGGGCAGCCATCCGCTGACCGCGACCGTTACGGATGCAGCGGGTAACGTCAGCGGCTCAACGGCGGCGACGGTCATCATTGATACCACCGCGCCGGGCGCAGTCACGGTTGCAGCCAGCAACAACAATGGCTCAACACCGATTGCGATTGCCAACGGCGGCAGCACCAACGACAACACGCCAGCGCTGAGCGGTACGGCAGAGGCGGGCAGCGTGGTCATCGTGCGTGAAGGCGCAACGGTGCTGGGTTCCACTACGGCGAGTAGCACCGGAGCATGGAGCATCACCAGTTCCACACTGGCCGATGGCACGCACAACCTGAGCGTCACGGCAACGGATGCGGCGGGTAACGTCAGTACGGCGACGCCAGTCACGCTGATTATCGATACCGGCGTGCCGGTAGCGGCAACGGGACTGACGGTGACCAATGACAGCGTGACGCCAAACACCACGGTAGCGAACGGCGGTTCGACCAACGACAGCACGCCAGTGTTGAGCGGTACGGCGGAAGGCGGTTCCATCGTGACGGTGTATGACGGCACCACGGTGCTGGGTTCGACAACGGCAGCCGCTGGCGGGGCGTCGAGCTTCACACCACCAACGGCGTTGACCAATGGCAGCCATCCGCTGAGCGTGACGGTGAAAGATGCGGCGGGCAACGTCAGCCCGGCCTCTGGCACCTACACGGTTATAGTGGATACCGTAGCGCCAGCGGCTTCAACTCTGGTCATCACCAATGACAATACTGGGGTCGTTGTGCCAGCGGGTGGATCGACCAACGACACCACACCAACCTTAAGCGGTGTGGCGGAAGTCGGTAGTCGCATCACTATTCTGGATGGCACCACCGTGCTAGGCACCGCAATCGTTGGAGCAAGCGGTACGTGGACTTACACCACAGTGACACTCGGTACGGGTACACATCCGCTAAGCGTTACAGTAACGGATGCTGCAGGTAACGTTAGTGGTGCCACCAACGCCACCGTAATAGTGGATACCACCACACCATCTGCTGTGACCCTGGCCGCAAGTAACAACAATGGCAGTACGCCAGTAACGATTCCAAACAACGGTGTCACTAATGACAGCACGCCACTGTTGAGCGGAACCGGCGAGGCAGGCGCACGCATTAGTGTCTATGAAGGCGCCACTCTGTTGGGTACCGCAACGGTTGCCAGCAATGGAAGCTGGAGCTTTGTCACTGGCACCTTGAGCAACGGTACGCATACGTTAAGCGTGACTCAGACCGATGCTGCGGGCAACGTCAGCCCAGCGGCATCAACCACGCTGCGTATTGACACTGTGGCACCAACAGCCAGTACGTTAACCATCACTGATGATGCCGGTACAACACCGGTAACGTTGGCCAATGGCGCATACACCCGTGATACCACACCAGTATTGAGTGGTACGGCTGAAGTCGGTGCCGTTGTCACTATCTTTGATGGCGCAACGGCGCTGGGTTCGGTCACGGTAGGTGCAGGTGGTACCTGGACATTCACCACTGCAGCACTTGGAAATGGTGCTCATACCCTGAGCACCACCGTCACCGACTCTGCAGGGAACGTCAGTACAGGCAATACCACGGCAACGGTCAACGTCGATACCGTTGCACCTGCGGCTGTCTCGGGCCTGGCGATTAACACTGCGGGTACGGTCGTGACGGGCAGCGGTGAAGTGGGTGCAACGGTCACGGTACGTGACGCAGGCGGTGCAGCCATTGGTACAGCGACTGTCGGAGCGGGCGGAACATGGTCAGTGTCGCTCACCACGGCGCAAACCACCGGAGCGACTTTGTCGGTTACTCAGGCGGACCGTGCAGGCAACGTCTCAACCAGCACATCGTTGGTCGGTGCCATTCGTATCGTCGCCACTAACGACACCAATGAAGTGGACTACAGCACAACGCAGGGCACCCTTAACAATGGCACGACCAGTGTGTCTCACGTTGCGCTGGCCAACGTTGGTTTGGGGAACGTGTTGAATGCCAGTGTCTTGTCGAACGGTAATGCGTATGTGTTCTCAGTGGGACCAGATGATACGCGCACCATTACGCTCAATGGTTCAGTCGGTGGTATCAATCTGATTTCAACCTATTCGCTGTATCTGTACGAGCAGCAGACGAATGGTACCTGGTTGTTAATCAAAACTAACGCCGGTTACTTATCAACCGGGTTGATTTCACTGGGTACACAAACCGGTGCCAACGTCACCTACAGCAATTTGGGAACAGGTAACTATGCGGTCGTTCTTGGTTCAAACGTCAGTGTTGGCGTATTGCCTACCACCACCATCAGCACGGTATCTGATATCACTACGCTAGCGGTTACGGTTGCTGCAACAGTCACCGGTAATCTATTAACGAACGATACCAGTTCAATAGCGGGTACGGTGCCAACCGGAACAGCAGTAACGGCAGTCTCGGGCAGTGCGGTTGCCTCAACGGGTAATACAGTAATCAATACCACCTACGGTACGCTGACTATTGATTCCCAAGGTAACTACACCTATGTACTGAAGGCGGGTCTGAATATCGATACCTTGCCAACTGCCGATACCTTTACCTACTCGGTGAGGGATGCGAGTGGTGCACTCACCTCTGCCACCTTGACCGTAACTCTGCATAACGGTGCGGCAACATCGTTGCTGTCAGTGAACAGTTTGTTTGCTGAAACCACCAGTGGAGAGCATGACGCCAGCGGCAGTATTTACGGTGATTCAACTGCAACGCACACCGGAACCTTGAGTATTACTAATGAACACGGCGATACCACCACCGTGAGCAGCAGTGGTTCAACTCTGGTAACCGGTGACTACGGTACGTTGAGCATTGCTGCCAACGGCAGTTATACCTACACGCTGAAAGCGGGCCTTGATGCGCAGACTATTACGCACAAAGAGGTGTTCACCTACAGTCTGGCTGCGTCTGACGGCACCATTACTCATAACAGCTTTACCATCGACCTCCACCCGACCATCACTGGAACCGCTGGCGCAGACACGCTAACGGGCAGTGCCTACGACGACACCATCACCACCGGTGCCGGCGCAGACACTCTGGTGTACCACCTGCTGGCAACTGCGGATGCCACTGGCGGTAACGGGCACGATACCTGGACCGACTTTAATGTTGCGCAAGGTGACAAAGTTGACATCAGTAACTTGCTAATTGGCTGGAATGATTCCACAAGTAATATTAATGATTTCGTGAAAGTGGACCATACTTCTGATGGCAACACCGTGCTCTCAATTGACCGTGATGGTACAGGTACGGCGTACAGCAGTACTCAACTGGTCACGCTGGAAGGCGTGAACGTATCACTGGAGGAATTGCTGCAACAACCGCACCAAAACACCACGGCCTAACGGCGGTGAAATGAAGCAGGGAAGCAGTATGGGCACAGGGATGTGCCCCTTTCTTTGTTACTGACTGGTGGATTATCGATGGATTTGATGCAATCAGGCGCTCCAACTCGCCGTTATTCTAAGCTCAGCGTCTTCTGTGCGGGCATCGCTTTATTTCATTGTTCTCAACTTATGGCTGCCAGTGATGCGCTCACCTCGGCAGGCACCATTACTTCAACAGGGCTGGCACAGCAACAGGATCTGCCCTCGTTAACCGGTGAAGTGGCCGAACCCGCATTGGCCCGAGTTCCGGACTCCCTAACCATCAATCAGGCAGTACAACGCGCCATTCAGTGGCATCCCGACATTGCGCAGGCAGTGGGGAAAATGCTGGAGCAGGCCAATCAGGTGGATGTGGCGAAAGCCAAATATTACCCGCAGGTAAGCGGCGGGATGAACAACGGTTACAGCAATGCTTATACCGAGAAGGGATTCAGCCCATCGTTCGTATTGTCGGTTTCGCAGATGCTGTATGACTTTGGCAAAGTTAGCAGTTCAGTGCGCTCCGCCGAAGCGGGCGTGGCGATGGAACAAGCCAATGTGTTAGTGAGCATTGATACCGTAGCCCACGATACGGCTTCCGCGCTGGTGGAAGTTCAGGGTTATCAGCAGTTGGTCAAAATTGCGCGGCAGCAACTGGATTCGCTGACGAAAATTGGCGATCTGGCACGTCAGCGTAATGACGAGGGCGCAGCTTCACTCTCCGATGCCACGCAAACGGATGCGCGTATCGAAGGGGCGCGCACCACACTGATTCAATATCAAGCCAACCTCGAACGCTGGCGTGCGACGCTGGCGACCTATCTTGGTTGGCCGTTGGTGAAAAAAGTCAGCGACGATTTCCCGGTGAATCTGACACGTTCGTGCGGGATAGCAAAAGCTGATGACAAGCTCAATCCAGCGGTACTCTCTGCATGGGCGCAGGCTAACCAGGCGCAAGCCAAATTGGATAACGCCAACGCGCAGAACATGCCGACTATTTCGCTTGAACCTCAGGTGACTCACTATCTCAACAACCATTACTCCGGCAGTGAAACGCTGGACCGCACGCAATATCAGGCTTTCGTTAAAGTCGAAATGCCGATTTATCAGGGCGGCGGTATCACGGCCGCACGCGATGCAGCGGCCAACGCGTTACTGGCGGCTAATGCGGCCGTCAACTCCGCGCGATTGAAAGCGCGTCAGCAACTGAGTGAATCGCAGACTCAGGCGCTAAGCCTGTCGCAGAGCCTGGCGATCATGGCGCGGCAACAAACGCTGGGCGAGAAAACTCAGCAGCTCTATCAGGATCAGTATCTGCAACTGGGCACCCGTCCATTACTGGATGTGCTTAACGCTGAGCAGGAAGTGTTCCAGACGCGTTTAACGCTCCAACAAACTATCAGCCAGCTACGAACGCTTCAGCTCGACTGCTTATACAGCACCGGGCACATCCGATCGGCGTTCGCTTTGAATAATCAGCGGATCCAGAATGTGGAGATCCAGCCATGACCCAATTACAAATTCCTGATGCTCCCAATGGCGATAGCAGTAGCGCTACGGGCGGCGATGTTCCATTGAATGGATGGGCAACCGCCATCATCCAGATCGCCACCCATTATCGCTTGCCCTGTTCACCAGGCATGATCATGGCCGCCGCCGAATGGCAGGGTAAGCAAACCCGTGATAAAGCACTGCGCCATTTGGCGCGTCAGGCTGGTTTATCACTACAGCTATATGAAGAGAATAAATGGGAAATCACCAGCTGGCGTTTGCCACTGGCGGTAGAACTGAACGATGGGCAAGTCGGTGTTATCACCAGTTTTGACGGTGATGATGAAGTGCGCGTGCATTTCTCCGGAGATGAACAACCCGCCCCCGTCGCGCTGGCAACGTTGCTGCCTGAAATACGCTTCGCCGCAGCATTACGCCCGGTAACGGCCGCAAAAGACAGCCGTGTCGATCGTTATCTGGCAACCGTAAAACCCAACTGGCTGATGAAGCTGGTGCTGCACGATATGCGGCCTTACGCCCATGTCATGCTGGCCTCCTTCCTGATCAACCTGATGGCGCTGGTCGGCATTATCTTCTCCATGCAGGTGTATGACCGCGTGATCCCCGCGCAATCTTATCCCACGCTGTATGTGCTCTATATTGGCGTCATTATCTCGGTAGTGTTCACTTATATCCTGCGCGTTGGGCGCGATCACGTCACCGATCTGCTGGGTAAACGCGCTGATATGCGTGTATCGGATCGCGTATTTGGCCATGCACTGCGGCTGCGTAACAGTGCGGTGCCGCGTTCGACCGGTACCTTTATTTCTCAGCTGCGCGAGCTGGAATCGATCCGTGAGATGGTGACTTCAACCACCGTCTCCGCCATCGTCGATATGCCGTTCTTCCTGCTGTTCCTGCTGGTGATGGCCATTATCGCTCCCCAGCTGGCATGGATAGCGCCCATCGCGGTGATTTTGATGGTGTTGCCAGGCCTGTTCAGCCAGAAAAAACTGGCGAAGCTGGCACAACAGGCGATGAAAGAGTCCACGCTACGTAATGCGGTGCTGGTGGAGAGCGTGCAGGGGCTGGAGGATATCAAGCTGATGCAGGCAGAAGATCGCTTCCTGCAACAGTGGAACAGCTACATTCGCATTACCGCGCAATCCGGCGTTGAGATGCGCAAAGTCATGCATTCGCTGATCAGTTGGGGCGTGACGGTGCAAGGTCTGGTGTATGCCAGTGTCATCGTAGTGGGTGCGCCAATGGTGATTAATGGCGATATCTCCACCGGTGCGATTGTGGCGGCATCCCTGCTTTCCTCTCGAATGATTGCTCCCATGGCAACACTGTGTGGTGTGCTGGCGCGCTGGCAGCAGGTGAAAGCCGCCAAAATCGGTCTGGATGCGTTGATGAACCTGCCGGTGGAAAACAGCAAAGACGAAACCCGTATTCATTGCCCGGTGCTGTTTGGCCATTACCAGTTCAATGATGCGATGTTCCGCTATTACAGTGATTCACTCACCGTCGCGTTGCGGATCAAAAGCCTGACAATTAAGCCCGGTGAGCGCGTGGCAGTGTTAGGCCGCAACGGTTCAGGCAAATCGACCTTACTGCAGGCGATGGTGGGCGGTATGGATTTGGTGGGTGGCGAACTGCGCCTGGATAATCTCAGCTTGCCGCATATCGATCTGGCCGATGTACGCCGCAACGTCGGTTTACTGACGCAGAACGCGCGCTTGTTCCACGGCACACTGCGCGAAAACCTGACGATGGGCGCGGCGCATGCCACCGATGACGCTATTTTCGGTGCATTAACCGTCAGCGGTGGTGCCGACTTCATCCGTCGTCTGCCGCTGGGACTGGATCATCCCATCATGGAAGGTGGCGTGGGGTTATCGGGAGGCCAACGGCAATCATTGCTGCTGGCGCGCATGTTGCTACGCGACCCGAATATCATTCTGCTCGATGAGCCGACTGCCGCGCTTGATGATCATACCGAGAAAGAGTTTATCGAGCGTTTAGGGGCCTGGCTCAATGGCCGCACCTTAATCGTCGCCACTCACCGTGCGGCGATCCTTGCATTGGTGGATCGCGTGTTGGTACTCAAGGATGGGCAACTGGTGATGGACAGCCCGAAAGAAAACGCACTGCCACCGCCGCGTGCGGGCGGTAGCCAGCCGGAGGTGCAAGCATGATGAAGCAACTTCCTGGCAAACTGCGGCTGGTAACAGCGGCGGAAGTGGATTCATCCGATGATCTGTTGGGTGAATTAAAGTCGGAAACCCATTACACCGGCGCGGTGCGGTTGATCACTATCAGTACCGCTCTGATGCTGGTTGCGCTGGTGTGGGCCTGGTTCGGCGTACTGGATGAAGTCTCAACCGGCACGGGCAAAGTAATCCCGAGTTCACGCGATCAGGTGCTGCAATCTTTAGAGGGCGGGATCCTCACCGAACTCTACGTGCACGAAGGCGATCGGGTGAAAGCGGGGCAGGTGGTGGCGCGTCTGGATGCCACACGTTCTCAATCCAGCGTCGGCGAGAGTGCGGCGCGTTATCGGGCGGCACTGGCGGCGGCATCGCGCCTGAGAGCCGAGGTCAACGATGATCCCCTCACGTTCCCGGATGAACTCAAGGCTTATCCCGATCTGATTGCCTCCGAGACGCGGTTGTACAAAACCAAACGCGCCCAGCTCAATGACTCGACTAAACAGTTCAAAGAGTCGCTGGCGTTGGCAAACAAAGAGTTAGCGATCACACAGCGACTGGCGAAAACCGGCGCAGCCAGTAGCGTTGAAGTGTTGCGTTTGCAGCGTGATAAATCGGATCTGGAATTGAAACTCACTGACATGCGCTCGCAATACTATGTGCAGGCGCGTGAGGAGCTGGCAAAAGCCAGTGCCGAGGCCGACAGCCTGGCTGAGGTGATCAAAGGGCGTGAAGATACGGTGACGCGCCTGACCATCCGTGCGCCGATGAATGGCATCGTGAAAAACATCAAAGTCTCCACGGTCGGCGGGGTTATTCCTCCCAATGGCGAACTGATGAACATCGTGCCACTCAACGACCGTCTGCTGATTGAGGCGCGCCTGTCACCGCGTGATATCGCCTTTATCCATCCCGGCCAGCGTGCGGTGGTGAAGATCTCGGCCTATGACTACGCGATTTATGGTGGCATGAACGGCGTGGTGGAAAGCATTTCACCGGATACTATCCAGGATGAGGTGAAGCCGGAGATTTACTACTATCGCGTGTTTATCCGCACTGATAACGACTACGTGCAGAACAAAGCCGGTAAGCGCTACTCGATCAGTCCGGGGATGGTTTCTACTGTCGATATCAAGACCGGCGAGAAGACCATCATGGATTATCTGGTGAAACCGTTTAATAAAGCCAAAGAGGCGATGCGCGAACGTTAATCGCACAATCTCGATGTTTAAGGGCCGCCGTTGAGGAGTCAACGGCGGCTTTTTTGTGTCAGTTAGTCAGGTGACTTAAAGGAAATTGATGTTTTATTAGTGTGTGAACCGGTGCCATTTTGCAAGACGATGTCATTTTTTATCCAGTATCAGCGCTAACCTGTTCGCCAAATCTAATGCTGAAAGGATGCAGCTAACCAAGGCCATTCTCAGGGAGTTTTCTCGGTTTTCTTTGACCTGATGGGTTGCAATGGTAATTACTGGAAGTTTTTTGACATTTTTAGAAAATTTTAGTGCGAATTAGTGAAGCGTGTTGGGGATTTGACTTAAACTTTCGTTAACTAGATGAATTAAAGCGTTTTATACCAGTAGGTGCTTTTTTGTGGTTAAGAATTGACCGCTGAATGGGTAAGGGTTCAATAAGAATATGCTTAAAATTCTTGTGCCGCCTGTTGCTGTATGTTACATAGAGTGTCGAATTTCTATCCCTTGCTCACTTCAGATTTTCTGTGAGCGTCGCAGTGAAAATAATAAAAAGAGCTTACCTCACTACCCGTTAAGCGGATGCCTATGCGCACGCCTTAACTTGTCACGCAGCGAGATAAACCGCCTGGATTCAGGTGGGATAGAACAGAAACGTTAACAAAATTAGCCGTCATGCTTCCACGATTTTGGGAGTGCGGCGATAGCATTTGCTAAACACCCCATGCAAAGGAACTGACATGAAGCAGGTTGTTTTTCAGGAGCAGCACAGTGGATTCATTGAGCCGCTGTTAATCGACTCAGTGCGTAAAACTCTGGCCGAACAAGGTGCCGCGCTGAGCAACCTTTCGCAGCAACTTGATAGCCAGCAATATCAAAATGCGCTGCACCTGATCATGAACTGCAAAGGCCACGTAATCCTCTCCGGTATGGGCAAGTCAGGGCATGTCGGCCGCAAGATGTCTGCCACGTTAGCCTCTACCGGAACACCCAGCTTCTTTATTCATCCTGCTGAAGCCTTCCATGGCGATCTCGGGATGATTACCCCTTATGACCTGTTGATTTTGATCTCCGCCAGTGGCGAAACCGATGAAATCCTCAAGTTAGTGCCCTCGCTGAAAAACTTCGGCAACCGCATTGTGGCGATTACCAATAACGGTGACTCCACTCTGGCTAAGAACGCTGATGCGGTGCTGGAACTCAACATGGAAAGCGAAAGCTGCCCCAATAATCTCGCGCCGACGACCTCCACCACCCTGACTATGGCAATAGGCGATGCGTTGGCGGTGGCGATGATTCACCAACGTAAATTCATGCCTGATGACTTTGCCCGTTACCACCCAGGCGGTTCGCTGGGGCGTCGTTTACTGACGCGCGTAGTGGATGTGATGCAGCGTGATGTGCCGACAGTAAATATCGACGCACCTTTCAAAACGGTCATTCAGAAAATCACCAGTGGCTGTCAGGGCATGGTGGTGGTCGAGGACGCAGCGGGAAATCTGGCAGGCATTATCACTGACGGTGACCTGCGCCGCTTTATGGAAAAAGAGGATGCGCTGGCATCTGCCACGGCTGAACAGATGATGACGCGTCAGCCGCTGACGCTGCCAGAAGAAACCATGATTTTTGAAGCAGAGGAAAAGATGCAAAAGCATCGCGTTTCTGCGCTTTTAGTTACCAATAAACTCAATAAGATCACCGGACTGGTAAGAATTTTCGACTAGCCGGACATGAATGGGTGTGTCGCGCGGTGAGCCGCAAGTCGTACCTCAACACGTGCCTGAGCACCCCAATAAAATTTGATGATAGTTCCATGTTGATGAAAGTGAAGTCCGCCGCATCCACGATGCGTTCGCGTTTTCCTGCCATTTCACTGGCGGAAATCCAGAAGCACCTGGCGAAAATTATCATTCTGCTGCCGATGGCGCTGCTGCTGATCTATCTCGTGATCTTCAGCCAGCCGCGCTATATGAGCGAATCCAAAGTCGCGATAAAACGTTCGGACGATCTCACCAGCAGTAGTCTTAATTTTGGCTTGTTGCTGGGTGCCTCTAATCCCAGTTCCGCCGAAGATGCGCTCTACCTCAAGGAGTACATCAATTCACCGGACATGCTCCGGGTGCTGGATAAGCAACTCGACTTCCATGAAGCCTTTAGCCATAGCGGGTTGGATTTCCTCAACCATCTGGCGAAGGAAGAGACTGCCGAACGCTTCCTGCAGTATTACCGCGACCGTATCAGCATTGCTTACGACGACAAAACCGGCCTGCTGGATATCCAGACGCAAGGCTTCAGCCCAGAATTTGCGCTGAAGTTTAACCAGGCCGTGTTGAAAGAATCCGAGCGCTTTATCAACGAACTGTCGCACCGGATTGCACGCGATCAGCTCTCGTTTGCTGAAGCGGAAATGGAGAAAGCACGCGTTCGACTGGATGCCAGCAAAAGTGAATTGCTCGCTTACCAGAACAGCAACAACGTGCTGGACCCGGAAGCGCAGGCTCTTGCCGCCAGTACCCTGGTCAATACCCTGATGGGTCAAAAGATCCAGATGGAAGCCGATCTGCGTAACCTGCTGACCTATCTGCGTGATGACGCGCCGCAGGTGGTGAGTGCGCAAAACGCGATCTCCTCCTTACAAGCGCAGATTGACGCTGAAAAAAGCAAAATCACCGCGCCGCAGGGCCACAAGCTGAACCGTATGGCGGTGGATTTTGAAGAGATTAAATCGAAGGTAGCGTTTGATACCGAGCTGTACAAGCTGGCGCTGACTTCGATTGAGAAAACCCGCGTGGAAGCGGCGCGCAAGCTGAAAGTCTTGTCGGTGATCAGTTCACCGCAGCAGCCGCAAGAATCCACATTCCCCAATACCCCTTATTTGATCGCCTGCTGGTTGCTGGTGTGCTGCTTACTGTTCGGCACCCTGAAATTGCTGTTAGCCGTTATTGAAGATCACCGGGATTAATTGAGTTCGTCATGAAATTATTGAAGTCACTGTTATTGCTTGCTGTCTGGCAAGCCACCTCCGCCAGCGCGGCCGTCGATATTAATGCCGATCCGAATCTGACCGGTGCGGCACCGTTGCCTTCGTTCCTCACTGGCCAGCAGAGTCAGGTGCAAAGCAGCGATGGGTTTGATAACACCCCGCGCCCGGTAGCATCGGCGATGATGAGCCGCATGTTTGGCGCACAGCTGTTTAACGGCACCAGCGCCGATAGCGGCGCAACCGTCGGCTTTAACCCTGGCTATGTGCTTAATCCTGGCGACAGCATTCAGGTTCGTTTGTGGGGCGCGTTCACTTTTGATGGCGCATTACAGGTCGATCCGAAAGGCAATATCTTCCTGCCGAATGTGGGGCCGGTAAAAGTCGCGGGCGTGAGCAACAGTCAGCTGAATGCGTTAGTGACTAGCAAAGTCAAAGAGGTTTATCAGGCTAACGTCAGTGTGTACGCCTCGCTGCTGCAGGCGCAGCCGGTGAAGGTTTACGTGACCGGTTTTGTGCGCAGCCCTGGCTTGTATGGAGGTGTGACCTCTGATTCCCTGCTCAACTACCTGATTAAAGCGGGCGGCGTCGATCCCGATCGCGGCAGTTATGTCGATATCGTGGTGAAGCGTGGCAACCGCGTGCGTTCCAGCATTAACCTGTATGACTTCCTGCTCAACGGCAAGCTGGGTCTGTCACAGTTTGCCGATGGTGACACCATCGTGGTGGGGCCGCGTCAGCACACCTTTAGCGTGCAGGGTGATGTGTTCAACAGCTATGACTTTGAATTCCGTGACAGCAGCATTCCGGTGACGGAAGCGCTGAGCTGGGCGCGTGCTAAACCAGGCGCAACTAACATCACTATTATCCGTCAGCAGGGCTTGCAGAAACGTAGCGAGTATTACCCGATCAGTTCTGCGCCGGGCCGCATGTTGCAGGATGGCGATACGCTGATTGTCAGCACCGATCGCTATGCCGGCACCATTCAGGTTCGCGTCGAAGGTGCGCACTCTGGCGAACATGCGATGGTGCTGCCATACGGTTCAAGCATGCGTGCGGTGTTAGCGAAGATCCGCACCAACAGCATGTCTGAAATGAGTGCTATCCAGCTTTACCGTCCTTCTGTGGCGCAGCGTCAGAAAGAGATGCTGGATCTGTCCCTGCAGAAACTGGAAGAGGCCTCGCTCTCTGCCCAGTCCTCCACCAAAGAAGAAGCCAGCCTGCGCATGCAGGAAGCTCAGCTGATCAGCCGCTTCGTCAACAAAGCGCGCAACGTGGTGCCGAAGGGTGAAGTGATCCTCAACGAGAAGAACCTCGATTCGATTCTGCTGGAAGATGGCGACGTGATTAACATCCCGCAGAAAACCTCGCTGGTTATGGTGCATGGCGAAGTGCTGTTCCCGAATGCAGTTAGCTGGGAGAAAGGCATGAGCCCGAAAGATTACATTGAGAAGTGTGGTGGTCTGACGCAGAAATCGGGTAACGCCAAGATTGTGGTGATTCGTCAGAACGGGGCAGCCGAGAACGGTGAAGATGTTGACACGCTGAACCCAGGCGACGAGCTGATGGTACTGCCGAAGTACGAATCGAAGAACATCGAAGTGACACGTGGTATTTCCACCATCCTCTACCAGCTGGCGGTGGGTGCGAAAGTGATTCTGTCGATCTAAGGAATGGATATGAACAAAGCAGTGATTGTGATCCCCGCTCGTTTTGGCTCCTCGCGTCTGCCGGGCAAACCCTTGCTGGATATCGTCGGCAAACCGATGATCCAGCACGTCTATGAGCGTGCGCTGCAAGTGGTGGGCGTGGACGAAGTATGGGTAGCGACCGATGATGAACGTGTGATGCAGGCCGTCGCCGATTTCGGCGGTAAGGCGATCATGACGCGCGATGACCACGAATCGGGCACTGACCGTCTGGTAGAAGTGATGCAGAAGGTTGAGGCGGATATCTACATCAATCTGCAGGGCGATGAACCGATGATTCGTCCGCAGGATGTGGCGCATCTGGTACAGGGCATGCGTGATGATGCAGCGTTACCCGTAGCAACCTTATGCCACCCGATCTCTGCAGAAGAAGCGCTGGAAGCCAGTACAGTAAAGGTAGTGGTGAATACGCGCCGCGATGCGCTCTACTTCAGCCGTTCACCGATTCCTTATCCGCGTAATGCCGATAAAGCCCGTTATCTAAAACATGTCGGGATTTACGCCTATCGCCGTGATGTGCTGCAAAACTACAGCCAACTACCAGAAGCCATGCCGGAACAGGCAGAGTCACTGGAGCAGTTGCGTTTAATGAACGCAGGCATTGCGATTCGCGCTTTTGAAGTCGCGGCTATCGGGCCGGGCGTTGATACGCCAGCCTGCCTCGACAAAGTTCGCCAGCTGATGGCACAGGAGCTTGCGGAAACCGCATGATTGGCATCTTCTCTTCCGGTATCTGGCGCATTCCGCAGCTGGAGAATTTTCTGACACAACCGTGTCAGAAACTTTCTGCACTGCGCCCGATCCCGCAGGAGATAGATACGGTTGCTGTATGGGGACATCGCCCCAGCGCCGCCAAACCGGTTGCGCTGGCTCAGGCTGCCGGTAAATCCGTTCTTCGTCTGGAAGATGGTTTTATCCGCTCACTGGATCTCGGCGTTAACGGTGCACCGCCTCTCTCCATCGTAATGGACGATTGCGGTATCTATTACGATGCCAACCAGCCAAGTGCACTGGAAAAACTGATTCAGGATAAAGCCGGTAACGCGGCTTTAGCTGAACAGGCGCGTGAAGCGATGCAAACCATCGTGACTGAAGATCTTTCAAAATATAATCAGGCTCCGGCTTTTGTCGCAGGTGATGCCCTCAATCCTGAGCTGGTGTTGGTGGTCGATCAGACCTTCAACGATATGTCTGTCACCTATGGCAATGCCGGTGCCGATGATTTCACGGCGATGCTGGATGCAGCGATCAAAGAAAACCCGCAGGCTATCATCTGGGTCAAAGTGCATCCTGATGTCCTTCAGGGCAAGAAGGCAGGCTATTACGCCAATCTCCAGTCAACGCATCGCGTGCACCTGATGGCGGACAACGTGAGTCCGCAGTCTCTGTTACGCCACGTTTCACGTGTTTATGTGATGACCTCGCAGTACGGTTTTGAAGCACTAATCGCGGGCAAACATGTGACCTGTTTTGGTCTACCGTGGTACGCCGGTTGGGGATTGACTGACGATCGTCATCCGAAAGCTCAAGAGCTGGCAATGCGCCGTGGTAACGCATCATTGGTGGAACTGTTTGCCGCCGCGTATCTGCGTTACTGCCGTTATATCGATCCGCATACTGGCGCGGCAAGCGACTTATTTACTGTGCTGCATTGGATGCAATTACAACGTCGGCATCAGCAGCAGCGTAGCGGGCATTTATGGGCGCCGGGCTTAACGCTGTGGAAATCCACCATCCTCAAACCTTTCTTACGCACCACTGCGAATAAATTGAGCTTCTCACGCCGCTGTTCAGCAGCGACGGCGTGCATTGTCTGGGGTGTGAAAGGGGAGCAACGCTGGCAGGAAGAAGCCAACAGGCGCTTGCTGCCGATGTGGCGGATGGAAGATGGCTTCTTGCGGTCATCTGGCCTGGGTTCCGATTTGCTACCACCACTTTCACTGGTGCTGGATAAGCGCGGCATCTATTACGATGCAACCCGTCCAAGCGACCTGGAAGTTTTGCTGAACCACAGCCAACTCACACTGGCTCAACAGCTACGTGCAGAAAAGTTTCAGCAGCGCCTGGTGGAGAGCAAGCTGAGTAAATACAACCTTGGCGCGGACTTTACGTTGCCCGCTGTCGCGCAGGGTAAAACAGTGATTCTGGTGCCGGGACAGGTTGAAGATGATGCTTCGATTCTTACAGGCACAATTTCCATTAATACCAATCTCGGCTTGCTGTGCACCGTGCGTGAGCGCAATCCTGATGCCTTCGTGATCTACAAGCCACATCCTGATGTGCTGGTGGGTAATCGCAAAGGCGACATTCCTGCCGAACAGGTTGCACAGTTCGCTGACTACCAGGCGCTGGACGCCGACATCATTCAATGCATCCAGATTGCGGACGAATTGCATACGCTCACGTCGCTTTCGGGTTTTGAAGCGCTGCTGCACGGCAAGAAAGTATTTTGTTATGGCCTGCCATTTTATGCAGGTTGGGGACTCACCACGGATGAGCACAGCTGCCGTCGTCGTAGTCGCCGTTTGCTGCTATCAGACCTGATCTATCAGGCATTTATTGTTTATCCGAGTTACATCCATCCTCTGCGCCTTGAGCCGATTGCGGCGGAAGAAGCGGCTGAATACCTCATTCATACGCCACGCAGACAGATGTTTATTACAAAAAAGAAAGCGGGACGGATTATCCGTCATTACCGCAAGTTACTGATGTTTATTAAGGTCAGGTTCGGCTGAAGATAGCCGGTTACGGACAATAATGAATAACCATGAAGGTTGAATATGCACAGTAATGCATTGACCATTTTGCTGTCTGGGAAAAAATACCTGCTACTTCAGGGACCGATGGGACCGTTTTTCAATGATGTGGCGGTTTGGCTGGAATCATTGGGACGTGAAGCGGTGAATGTCGTATTCAACGGTGGCGATCGGTTTTACTGTCGCCAGCGTGAATATCTGACGTTTGAACAGACGCCGAAGGAATTTCCTGGTTGGTTGCGCGACACTCATGCCAGCTACGACTTCGATACGATTCTGTGCTTTGGCGATTGCCGGCCATTGCATCAGGCTGCAGGGCGTTGGGCGAAATCCAAGGGTATTCGCTTCCTCGCTTTTGAAGAGGGGTATCTGCGTCCGCACTTCATTACGGTGGAAGAGGGCGGGGTGAATGCACACTCCTCACTGCCGCGCGACCCTGATTTCTATCGTCAATTGCCAGAGATTCCTGCTGCGCAGGTGGAGCACCTGAAACCTTCTGCGATGAAGCGCATTGGCCATGCGACCTGGTATTATCTGGTCGGCTGGCGCTACCGTCATGAGTTCCATAAATATCGCCATCACAAATCCTTCTCACCCTGGTATGAAGCGCAATGCTGGATTCGGGCTTACTGGCGCAAACAGCTCTACGGTGTAATGCAGCGTAAGGTGTTACCGCGTTTGCAGTCAGAACTGGATCAGCGTTATTTCCTGGCGATCTTGCAGGTGTACAACGACAGCCAGATCCGTAACCACAGCCGCTATGACGATGTGCGTGATTATATTAATGACGTGATGTATTCCTTCGCCCGCAAAGCGCCGAAAGATAGCCATTTGGTGATAAAACACCATCCGATGGATCGCGGTCATCGCTTATATGGGCCGCTGATTAAGCGCTTAGGGAAAGAGTTTGGTGTGAGTGACCGTGTAATCTATGTGCACGATTTGCCGATGCCGGAATTACTGACACATGCTAAGGCGGTGGTCACGATTAACAGTACGGCAGGGATCTCAGCACTGATTCACAATAAGCCACTGAAGGTGATGGGCAATGCCCTCTACGACATTAAGGGGCTGACGTATCAAGGACATTTGCACCAGTTTTGGCAGGCTGGGTTTAAGCCGGATATGAAGTTGTTTAAGCAGTTTAGGGGGTATTTGCTGGAGAATACGCAGGTTAATGCGGTTTATTATTCAGTTGGTAATTATAATAGTGCTGTTCAGATGTCTTTCTCATCAAGCCTGATGAATTATGAGTTAAAATATTAAAGGGGATATTTATATCCCCACTATGAATTAATTATAACCATTAGGGTTTTTTTTCTGCCAATTCCAAGTATCTTCAATCATGTTTCTCAAGTCTCTTTTTGCTGACCATCCTAAGTCTCTTTTTGCTGCTTGTGGATCAGACCAGCATTCTCCGATGTCGCCATCTCGACGATGAGTGATTTGATAGCGTATCGTCTTTCCTGTTACTTCTTGAAATTTTTTAACCAACTCTAGAACAGAATGACCATTTCCTGTTCCGAGGTTATATACTCGAAATGAGTTCTGTTTCCATTCTTTTTTTAGCGCAGATATATGTCCTTCAGCCAAATCCATTACATGAATGTAGTCTCGTACACCTGTGCCATCTTCTGTTTCATAATCTGACCCAAAAATATTCAATGTTTCGTATTTGCCTACAGCAACGCCTGAAATATAGGGCATGACGTTATTAGGAACTCCTGATGGACTTTCGCCAATAGCACCAGAAGCGTGGGCGCCAACAGGATTGAAATAGCGCAAACAGGTGACGTTAAGTTCGCTTGAAGACTTAACTAAATCACTTAAGATGTTTTCAACTGCTAATTTCGAATAACCATAGGGATTTGTAGTTCCCCCAATGCGGCAACTTTCCGTTAGGGGGACCTTTTCAGGTTTACCGTATACTGTTGCCGAAGAACTGAAAATAAAGTTATATACGCCATTATTAATCATTTCTTCTAGTAAAACTAAAGTCCCTGTCACATTATTATTGTAATATTCTAATGGTTTTTTGTTTGACTCACTAACGGATTTTAATCCAGCAAAGTGAATAACATCAGTTACTTTATTTTCAGTGAATATTTTTTGTAAAATGTTCTTATCTCGGATGTCGCCGATATACACTTTAGGTTTTTTGTTTGTTAAGGATTCCACTCTGTTTAATGATTCTATGCTTGAATTAGATAGGTTATCTAGCACAATAACACTATAACCATTTTCTAAAAGTGAAAGGACAGTATGGGACCCAATATAGCCAGCTCCGCCAGTAACTAAAATAGACATTATTTCACCATTATATGATGGTCTTAAGAACTGACCTTGAGTAATTGAAATAACATTTATCATTGAAGTGATAAATGTCTTTTTCATTTGCTAAATCTGATTCTTTTATCTCTATGTTCGGAAGAATATAAAGATTTTTATGCTTGCTTTTAAGGCTGGAAATCAGTGAGTGATAGCTGTGACTTCTTTTAGTAAGGTTGATATCATTTTTAAGATTGATTGGAAATGGTATGAATGCAATTTTTGTTTTAGGGTTTTTTAAAGTTAAATATGTAAAAACACTATCGTAGCTATCAACTAAACATTCACCGCTAATGAAACTATTTATAAATTCAAACTCGCTTGCTTTGCTTGTGAGATATTTCTCATTTATAAACATCGGCGTACCTAGTAGTTTGTGTTTATAAACCTTGAATAATAACTCAGCGAAGTTATCAAAAATGAAAAGATCTATTTTACCGAAGTTCACTGCATCAAAGAAATTAATCAGAGGTAGTTTATCCTCCTTCCTAGGTAATGCTTTTCCTAATCCAACCCCATTTAGCTGATTGTCAATAGTGTTTACGTAACTAAACGTATCACTTAATTCAAATTTCAGGTCAGATATGCTTAATTGGGGGTGTTTTTTTGTGAGGTAAATTTCATTAAATTGATCAATCCTATTATGCTGAACGCTGCTAATGCGGCACCATTCTGAATAAATATTAGTAAGGTTATACGCAATATTAGCCGACAAGCAACTTCCAAATGAGGAAACTAATTTCATGGATGTCCACCTTTATTGTTTTTTATGTTTTTATACATATCAATAAAGAATAGCCCCGGTTTATTGATTAATTTTTTTATTTTGTTTACTTTGGATCTTTTCTTGGGTTTTGGGGCTGTTTTGGTAACTTCTTCATTGATAATGATTGAAGTTGGTCGCTTGGTAGTTTCTATTTTTCTATTTATTAAATGAGTGAAATCATATATGCAGTTTTCAATTAAGGGCAACGCGGCAGTTTGTGATGGATTATTTCCGTTTCTAATTTCAATTAAATTAATTTGATGATCCATTAAAGATTCAACGATTGCATCTCGTTTTTGCCGAGAACCAAGCATTGCATTTGTCCATCTTTTATCAATTGAAATTTCAGTGCAGTCAATTGCAACACCTTTATTATCTAGTATTGACCGACCATAAGCGTAGATATTTACATCAAACTTAAGTGCCTGTAATAAAACTGTCGAATTAATGCCAATTAAAGAATGTGCGTTTTTAAGAAGAATGTCAGTGGAAGTGTCTGTGACTAATTTTATTTTTTCATTTTCTAAAAATTCATAACGTTCAACATTCTTATCGAGTGGGTGAGGTTTTATGATTATTTTTGTGCCACTAGGTATTTTTGATATAACGTGTTTTAAAAAATTTATGTTATTTTTAAAACGAGGTGAGTTTACTATTAGGTTTGTGTCATTTTCTAATTGAGTGACAATTAAAGCATATTCGCCAGTAACTTCATGGCTTTCGTTATTATGGCGGAAAGTCTTTTTGCAAAGTTGTTCTGCTGTCATGCTCGCTATGTAGGATTGTCCGTTTGTGCCCCATTTGTCGAAATATATATGGTCTTTCTGAGGAAACCAACCTAATTCAGAATAAATAATGGGGATTTTTAGGTCTTTAATTTTTTCAAGAGCATCCTTGTATATAGGGTGTAACCCGTTGTGAAATAATATAAAGTTTGGTCTGTAGTTTTGGATTTGTTTTAATAGACGGTCTGTGTCCTTTATCCAATCGAATTGGCAGAACCACTTTTTATTGATTTCATATGCTGGGTGTTTAAACACGGTATGATGTCCTAATTCTCGGCGACTCACATAGCGATATTCATATCCCAACCTATCAATAACTGGTGCCCATAGTTCTTCAATGTGTTCATTAGAAAATGCAACACCAAAAACACGTAATTTACTCGATGGAGTTATGTAGGATTCAACTGATTCAGTGCAGTAAGAGTGTTGCTCTTTATTATTCATCCCTCGGTATATAATCGGATTTTCATTTGCAATTTCATTTATTAGATTTTTGATTCCATTAGTAAAATCAGCATTTATTCTTTTTACCGCTTCTACAAAAACACTTTCACCTGGGTATGAAGTTACAAAACTTTTAATTTTATGTGAAAAATCATCATAGTCGCCAAACTTAGCACAATTCAGGACTGATGAGGTTGCGATTTCAGAGTTACCCCCTACATCCCAACAAACCACAGGGACATGGCATGACAATGTTTCGAGGATAACCATACTACAGTTCTCAAACTGGCTTGGCATCATCAGACATTTTGATTTTTTAATATACTCAAATCTTTTGTTTCCAGTTATTTCGCCTTTCTTTTCAACCGAGCATTTAACATTTGGACTTACTTTGAATAGGTTTGATTTGGGCCCAATTAAGAGTGCCTTATAATTTTCCGGGAGTCTTTCAAGAATTTTATTGATATCTTTTGTGCCTTTTAACTCTTGAAATCTACCCATGAAAACAATGTCAAACTCTTTCTCGAACTTATCTTCATTATCAATGTTAATTGGGTTTTTAAAAAAAGTGACTTTATCTGTTCTTATCTCATCACTCAATTCTTTCACAAGCGCGTATGATGGTGACGAAACCATTTTTGCTTTATGTATCACCCTTAATTCATTTGAGAATTCTTGCTGGTTTGGCTTTTGATAATCATATTTCTGTGCGATTGCTAATGGACAGTGTAATCGTATGTGGATATTGTATTTAGAAGGAAGAAGTAAGGTTGAAGCTTTTGCTTCAGGCGCTTCAATTATTATATCATCGTAACCAAAATGTCTTGTGACATAGTTATAAACTTCATCTCTAAACTGAATTGCATTTAAGTTTTTTTTGTTTTCATAAGTTAACACCTCAATGCCATCGAGAGATTTTTCAAGGTTTTTTATATAATTTGCTATTCCATGCGAAGCATTATGGTAAGGATTGATAATTAAATATTTCATTATATTTTCTCTAAAGGTTAATCTGTTCTTCAATAAGATATGTCGATATAGCATGATCGACATCGTCATAAAACGTTACGGAGTTTTTAGAAATGTACAATGCGCAGTCACAAAAATTCTTAAGAGAATTTAAACTATGTGATACCATAAGGAAGCTTGATGAAGTATGTCGCTGCTTAAATAATTCAGAGCATTTGCTTTTGAATCTTGCATCTCCAACCGCAGTAACTTCATCTACTAAATAATAGTCGAAATCAAAAGCCATACTAAGCCCAAAACCTAGACGAGATTTCATACCAGAAGAATATGTTTTTATAGGCATATCAAAATATTTACCTAATTCTGCAAATTCTTCAACGAAGGCTACTTTTTCTGCAAGTTCATTTTTATCCGCATATAGCCGAGCTACAAATTTTACGTTCTCACGTCCCGTCAAGCTACCTTGAAAGCCCCCCGATAGACCTACTGGCCATGATATTGATTTATCAGTAATAATTTGGCCGCTATCGGGCCGATCGATGCCACCAATAATTCTCAACAGAGTAGACTTTCCAGCTCCATTACGGCCAATTAACGCAACGCTTTTTCCTGAAGGAAGTTCAATGCTTACATCTTTGAATACAAAATGGCGTCCAGCTGGAGTTTTATAAGATTTAGTGAGATTTTGAATTTTAATCATGTGGTTAACATTGCCTTCTCACGGGTTTTATAACAAGCTAATCCAACGAAAAGCATTAACAAAGTAGTGAATGCTAAATATTCTATACTAACACCCTCGCTAACATATCCCGGCATGACTGCTTCGCGACTCAATTCAACTGCGTGAACAATTGGATTCCATAATAAATAAGGCCAATATTCCTTTGGAATTGAATGTAATGGAAACATAATGCAAGAAATTAAATATAAGGGCTTGAGTATTATTGGCAGGAACTTTTGTGTTTCAGGTATGGTTTTCCCAACAACCATAAATATCAATCCAATACCACATGAAAAAAATATGAGTAAAGACCAAGTTAAAATAAGTTGGATTAAGTTTGATAATTCAAAGTATTCACCTGATAGCCAAACAATAGCCATTAGTAATATATAAACCGTTACATATATTAAGGCTTCTAGAATGGCTCTAGAAATGATCGTGTCTATAGGCTTCACTGGCCGATAATTAAACAACCCTTGATTTGCTTCAATGGCACCTACTGAGCGGTTGCTTATATTGCTGAAAATAAAGTAAGGAATAATTCCGTTAAGCAAAAAAACAGGGAATGATATGTCAGGCATAGTTCGGTGCATGATAAACCCGAAAATTGCTAGTAGGACTAATAAATGCGCTGCCGGCTCCAATATCGCCCAAAAATAACCCAATCGGTATTTCCCAAAACGGGTGCGTATTTCACGTAAGAATAATGCCTTTACGGCAGCTTGCTGAACTTCAAATCCACTTCTGGCCATTTGTTTAACTCATGAGAATTGGGTGGGATTTTTTACACGCTACCGCCCCTGGCTTAACAGCTACCAATGCACTGGACGCAATACGGGCGGTGTAGAGGGGAGGTTTATAGTTTTTCAGACGAGGGTGCTGAAATAATCAGCGTATTTTACGTAAATTCAAAGGATTAGAGCTGATGAATACGCGATAGACGTGATGCCATTTAGCACAATCAGATGGTTTAGAGTTGGTATGAATCCATCCACTTGAACAGCTAGTCCCTGCTTGTCTGTAAGAGTTTTCCCTAATTTTGACGGTTTAAGTTACAGATCATGTCGAAATAATCCTAAACGTTTTCGTCTATTAATATTTTGCAAATTTTATGTAAGGCCTATTGAACTAGTCTTTACATCTAATTTATGACAACCGATTGAATATATTGAATTTAATTTATTTTTTCGTTTTTGCTTTTAACCCCGCTTTGTATCGTGAAATCAACACTGCTAATCAATTCATTCACGAGACAATCCACTGATTTTTACAAAAAGTAGTAGTTGTTACATTTGAAAGGTGACGATTGCAGGTCGCCTGATTCTTCGCGATAATCACGCACAACAAATCCCTTCCTCGTCGGGCCTAACGACGCGGAGGGGATTTTTTTCATCTATACCTTAGTGGCTAAACGACTCACGGATCTAAAGAGGACAAGTTATGTATAACACCCTGGGCAATCAGTACGATAACTCCCTGGTTTCTAACGCCTTCGGTTTCATGCGCTTCCCGGTGAACTTCCAGCCTTACGACAGCGATGCTGAGTGGGTGATCACTGGTGTACCTTTCGATGCCGCAACTTCAGGTCGTCCGGGCAGCCGTTTAGGGCCGGGCGCGATTCGTCAGATCTCTACTAATCTCGCATGGGAAGGTTGCCGCTGGCCGTGGGATTTTGACCTGCGTCAGCGCCTGAACGTGGTGGATTGCGGTGACCTCGTTTACGCATTCGGTGATTCACAGGATCTCTCTGACAAACTGCAGGCTCACGCTGAGAAGTTGCTGGCAAACGGTAAGCGTATGCTGACTTTTGGGGGTGACCACTACGTTACGCTGCCGCTGTTGCGCGCCCACGCCAAACACTTCGGTAAGATGGCACTGGTGCACTTTGATGCGCACACTGATACCTACTCTAACGGTCCAACCTTCGACCACGGCACTATGTTCTTCACCGCGCCGAAAGAAGGTCTGATCGATCCGAATCATTCAGTGCAGATTGGTATCCGTACCGAGTTTGATAAGAGCCTTGGCTTCAACGTGCTGGATGCAGCACAGGTTAATGACCGCAGCGTCGATGACATTCTGGCGGAAGTGAAACGCACCGTGGGCGATCTGCCGGTGTATCTGACTTTTGATATCGACTGTCTGGATCCGGCACATGCACCGGGCACCGGCACGCCAGTGATCGGCGGACTGACCAGCGATAAAGCTACCAAGCTGATTCGTGGCTTGCAGGGTATGAACATCGTGGGGATGGATCTGGTGGAGGTGGCGCCGGGTTATGACCACGCCGATCTGACTTCACTGGCAGCGGCTACGTTGGCGCTGGATATGCTGCACGTTCAGGCTGCAAACAAAGGTTAATCCAGATGAGGGCAGGGCGATGGCCTTGTCCTCAACTTAATAGTCGTTGCTGATATCGTTGCTGGCTGAACGCACTACGGCGAATCCGGCAACCGCTAATAACGTCACTGCGCTAATGATGATAATTGTCAGCATAAGTGGCTCCAGTCAGAGTCTTTGAACCACGCTACATTTTATTTATGACAGAAATCTTGCTTCGCCCGCTAATTCAGAATCATCCTTCCAGGGACATTCATCGCTTCTGAGCTTTCTCATCACATTTCTGCTTTCTCATTCTCCGCACGAATTCGTCTACTGATGTTTATCGACTTATCTCGACGCACATTGATAGCAAAGATGTAGATCTGTGAAGTGGATTGGGATTTGTTTTGAGCGGCGCAGAGTGATTAAGAAAGGATGATAGCTGATGGGGCGATCCATTGCCCTCGACGTCCCCGGTTCCTAGTAATCGTCATTCACATCTTTGGCTGCGGAACGTATCACCAGATACGCGCCAACCAGCACAATCGCGATAACGACGGCGAGAATAATCAGAATGGTCAACATAGTATGTGGTGCTCCGGTGACTCTCTCTGATATCGCCTGCAAACAAAGGGTCAGTGTAGACCATGCTCACTATGACATGGCCCCGTCTGGCGAGTTCAGACCATTGTCACGCTTCTCGCATCAACGGCTCAACAACTTAACGGTGACAATTCGTTATCGGCTGCGCGTGGCTATACTTTGATGCGTACGTCATTAATCGCTTCGTTAATCACGGTTACACAATCTTCGGAGGTCACCATGGGCTTTCTGGATGAATTAGTGGGTTCGCTGGGGAACAGCAACGGGCAAGGCAATCAGTTGGGTCAGTTGCAGGCGATCTGGAATTGGGTGCAGGAGCAGGGCGGAATCGAAGTGCTGCTGCAGAAGTTTCAACAAGGCGGGCTTGGTGAGGTGCTGGGGTCGTGGATCGGTACTGGTGGCAATCAACAGGTCGGCGGCGGTGAGATTCAGGGTGCTTTTGGGCAAGAAGAGTTGCAGTCGCTGGCCGATAAGCTGGGCACCGATGTGAATGGTGCATCTGGCACGCTGGCGGCGCTGTTACCGCAGCTGATCGATAAGATGTCGCCGCAAGGTCAGCTGGATGAGCAGAGTCTGCACAACAACCAAATGGATTTGGGTTCGATGGTGGATGATCTGTTTAAGCGCTAGCTGTTGAAGCTGTGAACAGGAGCGCACAAGGCGCTCCTTTTTATGGCCGATTATTTGCCATCTGCCGCAATACGATCGCGGATGTGCTGTGCACGTGCTGCGGAATCCGGGTGCGAATCGAACATCGAACTCGTTTGGCCTTGCTGCATTTTCGCCAGTTTCTCGAAACTGGTGGCTAAGCCAAGTGGATTAACACCGCGCTTTTTCAGCAGGTCATAAGAGTAATCATCCGCCTGCGATTCCTGTGTTTGCGAGAACTGCGCATTGACCAGCTTCTCGCTTAGATCGCCCAACTGGGATTGCGACAGTTGACCAATCACGCCGCCAACCGAGGCCGCAGCAGTGCGTGCCGCCGTGGTGGCGTAGGCGACCTGCATCGCTTTACGCGTATGGCCGAGCGCAACGTGGCCCATTTCATGGCCGAGCACACCTTCCACTTCGTTATCGGTCATCATATCCATCAAGCCGCTATAAACGCGGATGCAGCCGTTGGCCATCGCCCACGCATTCACATCTTTGGTCAGATAGACTTTGTAGTTGGCTGGCACACCATTGATGTTATCGCCCAGCGCAGCGGCGATTTTGTTCAGGCGCTGCTGATATTCACTATTGGCAGGTGCGAGCTGGTTGTCTTTGTCCATCTGGGCACAAGACTGATCGCTTAGCTGCTTCACTTGTGAATCATTCAACGTATAAGCCTGATAGGCCTGCGCGCCGGATTGCAGTAGCGCGTTATTGTCCATTCCTTCGCAGCCGCTCAGCAGCGAAGCGATTCCCACAGCAAGAATTGTGGCGCGGATTTTCATTGAGAGGTCCTTTGCGTAACAAGGTAGAGAAAACAAACACCTGAAATTGAGAACGGTGTTCAAACGCTTTGTTTATAGCTCGCATCCTGTTCACTGGCTAGCAGACAAGCCCCGAATTGCAACCGTTTACCCGCTATTTAGCACGTCGACACATGTACTTTTGCCCTGCGTTTCATGTACATTGATGTGCGACTTTTTTCTCGCTTCGCCTGATAACTGATTAATTACAATACGTTAAGCGCGGCGGAGCATTAATCCGACCTGGAGTAGAAGATGCCCTCTCGTAAAGAGCTTGCCAACGCCATTCGCGCGTTAAGTATGGATGCAGTACAGAAAGCCAAATCGGGACATCCTGGTGCCCCTATGGGCATGGCGGACATCGCCGAAGTGCTGTGGCGTGACTTCCTGAACCACAATCCGACTAACCCGCTGTGGGCAGATCGTGACCGCTTCGTGCTGTCTAACGGTCACGGCTCCATGCTGATTTATAGCCTGCTGCACCTCACCGGTTATGACCTGTCGATGAGCGAGCTGCAGAACTTCCGTCAGCTGCACTCTAAAACTCCAGGCCACCCAGAATACGGCTACACCGCTGGCGTTGAAACCACCACCGGTCCACTGGGCCAGGGTATCGCTAACGCAGTCGGCTTCGCCATCGCTGAGCGCACTTTAGCGGCACAGTTCAACCGTCCAGGCCATGACATCGTTGACCATAACACCTACGTGTTCATGGGCGACGGCTGCATGATGGAAGGCATCTCACACGAAGTGTGCTCCATCGCCGGTACCCTGAAACTGGGTAAACTGGTTGCCTTCTATGATGACAACGGCATCTCTATCGATGGTCACGTTGATGGCTGGTTCACTGACGATACCGCAGCTCGCTTCGAAGCTTACGGCTGGCACGTAGTGCGTGGCGTAGACGGTCACGATGCTGACGCCATCAAGAAAGCAGTAGAAGAAGCCAAAGCGGTTTCCGACAAACCTTCACTGCTGATGTGCAAAACCATCATCGGTTTCGGTTCACCGAACAAAGCGGGTACGCACGATTCACACGGCGCACCACTGGGCGACGACGAAATCGCACTGACCCGTAAGCAACTGGGCTGGAACCACGCGCCGTTTGAAATTCCTTCAGACATCTACGCGCAGTGGGATGCTAAAGAAGCCGGTCAGGCGAAAGAATCCGCATGGGATAAGAAGTTTGCTGCTTATGCTGCTGCTCATCCTGAACTGGCTGCTGAGTTCACGCGTCGTACCAACAACGAGTTGCCAGCTAACTGGGAAACTGAGTCGCAGAAGTTCATTGAACAGCTGCAGGCTAACCCAGCTAAAATCGCCAGCCGTAAAGCTTCCCAGAACGCGATTGAAGCCTTCGGTAAGATCCTGCCGGAATACATGGGTGGCTCGGCTGACCTGGCGCCAAGCAACCTGACCATGTGGTCTGGTTCTAAGCCAATCAACGAAGATGCAGCCGGTAACTACATCCATTACGGTGTGCGCGAATTCGGTATGACCGCGATCGCTAACGGCCTGGCGCTGCACGGTGGTTTCCTGCCGTATACCGCAACCTTCCTGATGTTCGTAGAATACGCGCGTAACGCGGCACGTATGGCTGCACTGATGAAGATTCGTCAGATTATGGTCTACACCCACGATTCAATCGGTCTGGGTGAAGATGGTCCAACGCACCAGCCGGTTGAGCAAATGGCCAGCCTGCGCGTAACACCAAACATGAGCCTGTGGCGTCCATGTGACCAGGTTGAGTCTGCGGTTGCCTGGAAATACGCTATCGAGCGCGTAGACGGCCCATCAGCCCTGATCTTCTCTCGTCAGAACCTGGCGCAGCAGGATCGTACCGCTGAGCAGCTGGCAAACGTGGCACGCGGTGGTTATGTGCTGAAAGACAGCGAAGGTACGCCAGAGCTGATCTTGATCGCTACCGGTTCAGAAGTGGAACTGGCCGTTGCAGCTTATGACAAGCTGACCAGCGAAGGCCGCAAAGTGCGCGTGGTGTCTATGCCTTCAACCGATGCCTTCGACAAGCAGGACGCGGCTTACCGTGAATCTGTACTGCCGAAAGCGGTTGCTGCGCGTGTGGCAATCGAAGCGGGTATCGCGGATTACTGGTTCAAATACACCGGCCTGAATGGCGCTATCGTCGGCATGACCACCTTCGGTGAGTCTGCTCCGGCAGAGTTGCTGTTCAAAGAGTTCGGCTTCACCGTTGAGAACGTGGTGAACACCGCGAAATCTATTCTGTAATCAGCGGTCGCCATCAAGGGCGGCCCGACAGGTTAGATGATCGCTAACAAAGGTGCGCTTTATGCGCACCTTTTTTCATTTCAGACCCCGCCTTCAACCTGAAACGCTTCAATTATTCCTGCAGTAATAATTTTTACGTGCGAAATATGTGACGTAGATCCAATAATCAGCAGCGCAATTGATCGCAATCATTCCTGTTATTCCGCGCATGCTTTATTCTAGCTGAACCGTTTCAGTTGCAATTGAGCGGCATCATTTTGCAACGTTAAGCGGGCAATAATTCCCTGTACAAAACGCAGCGAAACGCTCAAGGTATTTGGCACGTTTTTTTGGGTGTTGTGGCAGGAAGTGAGATGACCGTTCGCATAGCAATTAATGGTTTTGGTCGTATCGGACGCAATGTGCTGCGTGCGTTGTATGAAACCGGCCGCCGCGCTGAAATTACCGTGGTGGCGATCAACGAACTGGCTGAAGCCACCGGCATGGCGCATTTGCTGAAGTATGACACCAGCCATGGCCGCTTTGCCTGGGATGTGCGCCAGGAGCGCGATCAACTGTTCGTGGGCGACGACACCATCCGCATTCTGCACCTGGCCGATATCGATGCACTGCCATGGCAGGAACTGAACGTCGATATCGTATTGGATTGCACCGGCGTGTACGGCAGCCGCGCAGATGGCGAAGCACATCTGCAAGCGGGTGCGAAGAAGGTGTTGTTCTCGCATCCGGGCGGTAATGACCTGGATGCCACCGTGGTGTTCGGCGTTAACGAACAAGCTCTTAAACAAACTGACCGCATTGTCTCCAACGCATCTTGCACCACCAACTGTATTATTCCGGTGATCAAGTTGCTGGATGACGCCTTCGGTATTGAATCGGGCACCGTGACCACGATTCACTCGGCAATGCACGACCAACAGGTGATTGACGCCTATCACAGCGATCTGCGTCGTACCCGTGCCGCCAGCCAATCGATCATTCCGGTGGATACGCGTCTTGCTGCGGGCATTACCCGTATTTTTCCGAAATTTAACGACCGCTTCGAAGCCATCGCTGTCCGTGTTCCCACGATCAACGTGACAGCCATTGATTTGAGCGTTTCGGTACGTGAAGCCGTGAAGGCGTGTGAGGTCAATGCGTTGCTGCAAAACGCGTCAGAAGGGGCGTTTCGTGGTATAGTTGACTATACGGAATTACCGTTAGTCTCAGTAGATTTTAACCATGATCCGCACAGTGCCATAGTGGACGGCACGCAAACGCGGGTCAGTGGTCATCACCTGATCAAAACCTTGGTTTGGTGTGACAACGAATGGGGCTTTGCTAACCGCATGATCGACACCACGTTAGCAATGGCCGCAAGCGGTTTCAGGTAAGACGCGGACTGCGTCTGGCAAAACTTATGAGAATCAACGAGAGGGTTCACCATGTCTGTAATTAAGATGACCGATCTGGATCTTGCTGGTAAACGCGTTCTGATCCGTGCCGATCTCAACGTGCCAGTGAAAGAAGGGAAAGTGACGTCAGATGCACGTATCCGTGCTTCTCTGCCTACCATCGAAGCGGCGTTGAAACAAGGCGCGAAAGTGATGGTTACCTCTCACCTGGGTCGTCCGACCGAAGGTGAATACAACGAAGAGTTCTCGCTCCTGCCTGTTGTTAACTACCTGAAAGACAAACTGAACGACACTAACGTGACCCTGGCGAAAGACTACCTCGACGGCGTTGAAGTCGGCGCGGGTGAGCTGGTGGTTCTGGAAAACGTGCGCTTTAACAAAGGCGAGAAGAAAGACGAAGAGACGCTGTCGAAGAAATATGCCGCCCTGTGCGACGTGTTCGTGATGGATGCCTTCGGTACTGCGCACCGCGCGCAGGCTTCAACCCACGGTGTGGGCAAGTTCGCCCCTATCGCTTGTGCTGGCCCGCTGCTCTCTGCTGAGCTGGAAGCGCTGGGTAAAGTCATGAGCAATCCACAGCGTCCACTGGTGGCGGTTGTGGGTGGATCTAAAGTGTCGACCAAGTTCGACGTGCTGCAGTCTCTGGTGAAAATCGCGGATACCGTGATTGTCGGCGGCGGTATCGCTAACACCTTCGTGGCTATCGACAACAACGTCGGTAAATCACTGTACGAACCAGACTTCGTTGAAGCGGCGAAAAAGCTGCGTGACGAGCACGGCATTCCGGTTCCAACCGACTCACGCGTCGGAACGGAATTCTCTGAAACTGCTCCGGCAACCGTGAAAAAGGTTTCCGAAGTGGCGGATAACGAAGAGATTATGGACTTCGGTGACGAAACCGCACAGGCGATGGCAAAACTGCTGAAAGAGGCAAAAACCATCCTGTGGAACGGTCCGGTTGGCGTGTTTGAATTCCCGAACTTCCGCAAAGGCACCGAAATCGTGGCGAACGCGATTGCAGACAGCGACGCGTTCTCTGTTGCGGGCGGCGGCGATACCCTGGCAGCGATTGATCTGTTCGGTATCGAAGACAAGATCTCCTACATCTCTACCGGCGGTGGCGCATTCCTCGAGTTCGTGGAAGGCAAAAAACTGCCAGCGGTAGCAATGCTGGAAGAGCGCGCTAAGCAGTAATTTTTGGGGGCGGCGCTTCGGCGCCGTCTGAAGGCTTGCCCATCCTGGGCAAAAAATCGACGTCCCTTTGTGGGATGAACGGTAACGAAACAGGACACAACCATGTCTAAAATTTTTGATTTCGTAAAACCCGGCGTTGTCACTGGTGATGACGTTCAGAAAGTTTTCCAAGTAGCGAAAGAAAACAAATTCGCTCTGCCTGCAGTTAACTGCGTCGGCACGGACTCCATCAACGCGGTACTGGAAGCTGCGGCCAAAGTTAAAGCGCCGGTCATCGTTCAGTTCTCCAATGGTGGTGCTGCCTTCATCGCCGGTAAAGGTTTCAAAACCGACAAGCCACAGGGCGCAGCAATCTTCGGCGCTATCGCCGGTGCGCACCATGTGCATCTGATGGCTGAACAGTACGGCGTGCCAGTTATTCTGCACACCGACCACTGTGCTAAGAAACTGCTGCCATGGATCGATGGTCTGCTGGATGCCGGTGAAGAGCACTTCAAGAAAACCGGTAAGCCACTGTTCTCTTCTCACATGATCGATCTGTCAGAAGAGTCACTGGAAGAGAACATCGAGATCTCTTCTAAATACCTGGCGCGCATGGCGAAAATCGACATGACCCTGGAAATTGAACTGGGTTGCACCGGTGGCGAAGAAGACGGCGTGGACAACAGCCACATGGACGCTTCTGCCCTGTACACCCAGCCAGAAGATGTTGATTACGCTTACACCGAGCTGAGCAAAATCAGCCCGCGTTTCACCATCGCCGCTTCATTCGGTAACGTGCACGGCGTGTACAAGCCAGGCAACGTGAAACTGACTCCAACCATCCTGCGTGATTCTCAGGAATACGTGACCAAGAAACACAATCTGCCGCACAATGCGCTGGATTTCGTGTTCCACGGTGGTTCAGGTTCTTCTGCTGCAGAAATCGAAGAGTCTATTGGTTACGGCGTAATCAAGATGAACATCGATACCGATACCCAATGGGCGACCTGGGACGGCATCCTGCAGTACTACAAAAAGAACGAAGACTATCTGCAAGGCCAGTTGGGTAACCCAAATGGCGTAGATAGCCCGAACAAGAAATACTACGACCCACGCGTATGGCTGCGCTCTGCACAGGCTTCAATGGTTGTGCGTTTAGAGCAGGCTTTCAAAGAGCTGAACGCTGTCGACGTGCTGTAATTTTTCCTTACAGTACAAAAAAGGCCCGAAAGGGCCTTTTTTTATGCATTCGATTCGGAATAATGAGTAAATTCAGCCCATCTTTGGCGCTTCATGCCATTTTTGTTTACCCTTGTACACGGGAGTGCCGGAGCTGATCTGGCCGTTTTTGCATTTTCCTGCGGGAAACTCAACAACAGGGCTAACAAATGGAAGACTTAAATGTCGTCGATGGCATTAATAGTGCCGGCGGCTGGCTGGTACGTAATCAGGCACTGATCCTGAGCTATGCGGTGAATATCGTTGCGGCGATCATCACCATCATTATTGGTATGTTCATTGCGCGCATCATCTCCAATGCGGTGAATCGCGTCCTCGTAGCGCGTCATATTGATGCTACCGTGGCTGATTTCCTCTCTGCGCTGGTACGTTACGGTATCATCGCCTTTACCATTATTGCCGCACTGGGGCGCGTGGGTGTGCAGACCGCCTCGGTGATCGCTGTGCTGGGTGCCGCTGGTTTGGCCGTAGGTTTGGCCTTGCAAGGTTCGCTGTCGAACCTCGCTGCAGGCGTGCTGCTGGTGACCTTCCGTCCGTTCAAAACCGGTGAGTTCGTTGACCTCGGTGGCGTGATGGGTACGGTGCAGAACGTGCAGATCTTCTCCACCACCATGAAAAGTGCCGACGGTAAAATTGTGGTGGTGCCGAACGGTAAAATCATCGCTGGCAACATCATCAACTATTCGCGTGAACCGATTCGTCGTAACGAATTTATTATCGGCGTGGCTTACGACGCAGATGTTGATCAGGTGATTGCGCTGTTCCGTGAAGTGGTGGAAGCGGATGAGCGTGTACTGCAGGATATGGGTATCCAGATCGGCCTGAACGAACTGGCCGCTTCTTCGCTGAACTTTGTGGTGCGCTGCTGGAGCAAAAGCAGTGACCTGCAGAACGTTTACTGGGATCTGATGAAGAACTTCAAGCGTACGCTGGATGCCAACGGTATCGGTATTCCATACCCGCAGATGGATGTGCATCTGCATCAGGTGAAAAGCGAGCAACAGCAACAGGCTGCGCAAGCCGAGTAATCACCCGGTGGCGTTGTGCTTTAAACTGTAAACTGCGCAACATCATTTTAAGGTCGTCATTTATGACGACCTTATTATTTTCTCTAATGACTGATTAAATCTTTCAATTTCCACTAATATCTTCGCGTCACTATACTGCATCGCATTACCTCGTTATTCAGGACTATCATCGTGTTATCTGTTTACTTACAAGGGCTTGCGCTTGGCGCTGCACTGATTCTGCCGCTTGGCCCGCAAAACGCATTCGTAATGAATCAGGGCATCAAACGCCATTACCATTTGATGACCGCTGGATTGTGCACTTTGAGTGACATCGTGCTGATTTGCGGCGGCATCTTCGGCGGCAGTGCATTGCTGAATCAATCCCCCATTTTACTGATGCTGATCACCTGGGCCGGAGTGGCGTTTCTGCTGTGGTATGGCTGGGGCGCACTGCGCAGCGCGTGGCAGGGCGATGTGACGCTGGCTGATGATGCAGTGATGAAGCAAGGCCGCTGTCGCATTATTGCTACCATCGTGGCGGTGACGTGGCTCAATCCGCATGTCTATCTCGACACCTTTGTAGTGCTCGGTAGCCTGGGCAGTCAGCTGCCTTCTACCGCCGCGCGTCAGTGGTTCGCGTTGGGCACGGTGAGCGCATCGATTATCTGGTTTTTTGGTTTGGCATTGTTGGCAGCGTGGCTGTCGCCACGACTGCGCACCGTGCGTGCTCAGCGCATCATCAATCTGCTGGTGGGCGGCGTGATGTGGTTTATCGCCATCCAGTTAGCGCGTCAGGGCATTGCCGCGTTCTGATGCAGATGTAAACCGTACAGTGCGGGTAGCGCGCCCGCACTGGCGATCAGCTCTAAGCGTATCTGCCGGAAACTGACATCCTGCGGCACGACGTGGTGGCATAGCGAGTGATGATTGTCCTTCACTTCCACCAGTAACATCTCATCCAGCCATAACCGGTAATGTGTGGTGCAATGTGGCGTCACTGCCTGCGCATGACCCATCTGCACCGTCTCCATCGCATGGTCGAAGTCGTTATCAAACAGCAGGGTGATTTGGCGTGCGTGTTGCTGTAGTTCCCATCGCCAGGTGACCGTCGGCTGAGCATCATCCAGTGCTGGCACCCAACAGTTGGTGTGCTGTTCCGGACGCAATTTGCCGTTGAGTAAATAATCGCGATGCCAGAGTTTTAGCGGCGTCTCCAGCGCGAACGCCAGCAGAACCTGATGTGGCGCACGGCGCGGCAGCCAGAAATCAAACTCATCCACGCCGTAATCGCCGTCATTGATCTGCCTTGTGCGTTTGGCAACGCGCGGATTGAGGCTGTTGAACACCATCATCACGCCTGGCAAGCGCTGGCGGGTAAGTGCCACTTCAATCTCTGGCTGCTCTTCGAAGGCGATAAACAAATAGCGATCGACATCCGCCCGGTAATCAAAACTCAGGCGGTAGCTGCCCTGGTCGTTAACCGTGAATGTCTGGTTGGCGATGTACTGATCGCCGCAGGTGTTGGCCGGATTGTCACTGGTGAGCAGCGAAACCTGCAGTTTCTGCGTCTGTTTGGCGCGAAGCTGCACGGACATCGTCGGTAAGCGCTCACCGGCTTTCAGTGGCAGCAGCAACGCACAGCGCGATTGCAACGACTGCCAACCGCCATCGGCAGGCAGGGCGCTGAGTTGCAGGGTGCTACTGACCTCGATCTGCGCATCACTGACCGGGTTCAGCAGTGGGTGGCGTGGGATAAACGCGCCCTGACGCAGCAGTTGTTGTTGCAACTGCGTGACGCGCTCCGGCTGTGCCAGCTGTTTCGGCGTGAGTTGCTGCTGCTGACAGATTGCCGCCGCACGTCCCACCACTTCACCCAGTACGCCGCAGGTGCACATCACGCGCGCGCTGCCAAAGGCCACGTGGGTGGCTGAAATTAAGCGTCCGGTGAGCAGCAGATTATCCAGCGACTGGCTGTAAAGCGCACGGAACGGAATGGTGTAAGTGCCTTTGCTGTGAAACTGGCGGCAGCCATCGTGTTCGCTGTAAACGCCATCGGCTGGATGCAGGTCAATCGACCAGCCGCCGTAGGCGACGGCGTCGTAGTGATCGCGCTGTTCGATGATGTCCTGCTGGCAGAGCAGGGTGTCGCCAAGGAAGCGACGACTCTCGCGTTTGCCGGGAATCAATCCTACCCACTCAATGGTCAGGTTATCGGCATCCGGGAACTCGCCGGAGTTTTTAATGTAATCCCAAACGCCCCAGACGATTTTCCACAGCTCCCATTTGATGGTTTCGCTTTCGTGCACCGTATCGAGCCGTCCGCCCCATTCCAGCCACCACAAATCACAGCCGTTAAGATCGGAGGTCAGGCGTTTGTAACGCGGAATGGCGGTAATCTCTTTAAGCGCAAAAGAGGGCGGGACAAAGCGAACCGGCTGCGAAGTACGTTTGGTGTAGAAGTAGATTGAGTGGCCGAGTTTGTGGCCAAAATGTTCGCCTGGCGCCATCTTTTCACCAAACTCTTCAACGGTTTCCGCACCCACGCGATGCGCTGCGCCCGCCAGATATCCCAGCACGCCATCGCCGCTGGCATCGATAAACTGGCTGGCCTTAACGTGATAGCGGGTCTGATTGATGGCGTTGAAGGCCCGCACCGATTGCAAATGACGGTCTGATTTCTCGATATCGGTGACTACGGTATTGAGCAACAGGGTTAATCCGGGCTGCGACTGCACCAAATCCAGCAGCACCATATCGAACAGCACCGGATTGCCCTCTTTGTTGCGCCACAGGTTCTCCTCCATGATCTCGCCCATGATGCCGCCTTCGCGCGCCCAGCGGTTGTTGTTGCCCATATGCGATGTCGCCCCGTTGGCCCACAAGCGCACTTCACTCGATGCGTTGCCACCCAGAACCGGGCGATCCTGAACCAACACCACCTGTAATCCGTCACGCGCGGCGGCCAGTGCGGCACACACGCCCGCGAGCCCACCGCCCGCCACCAACAGATCGGCCTGTAATTTTTGCTCTGGGAAGTGGCGCGCATTTTGCGAAGAGAAAGTCTGCATCATTTGCTTCCTGTCATGCTGAAGCTAAGATTGGTGTTTTGAGCGCCACAGGGTGAACTATGTCTTCTCAACCCAACCAAAGCCTGATTGATGGGATTCGCTGCTTGCAGTATTTGGTTTCCAGCGATAAAGCCGTGGGCTGCCGTGAACTGGCGCGACAGATGGACATGAACAGCACACGCGTTAACCGCCTGCTGATGACCATGGCCTCGATTGGCCTGACGATTCAGGACGAACATCGCCGCTATTTGCCCGGCCCGGGGATTCATGCTCTGGCGGCGCAGGCGATCCGCGGCTCCTCGCTGTTTGCCCAGGCGCTGCCGCAACTGGAAGCACACGCGCCACGCGATATCGTGGTGGCGCTGGGCGTGTTGTGGGAGGACCAGGTGATTTACATCTGGCACTCCGAACCGGGTGAGCGCACCAGTGCCAGCCAGGCGCTGGCCGGTTTCCGCATGCTGCCGGCGTGGCAGTCGGTGATTGGTGTGTCGCTGCTGGCGACAGAGAGTGATGAGCAGTTGCGTCCACGATTTACCGACGAACAGTGGGCGCAGATGGCGCCGTTGCTGGCGCGCAAGCGTGATGCAAACCACTTGATCTGGCACCGTGATGACGGCGAAATCAGCATGGCGCAGCCAATCAATAACAACCGCGCAGCGCTGGCGTTTGCCAAAATCTGGCAGGCAGACGATGCGCATCTGCAGCAGCGGGTGACGCAGTTGCAGTCGCTGGCGAAAGTGCTGATCAGTGCGCGCTGACATGCTCTATTTTCCCGACCACGAACAGATAGCTGCAAATGCCTATCGCGGCCAGCACGGCAATAAAGCCGAGTGCTGGGGCGAAGTTATCCCCATCGATCAATGCACCAATGGCGATCGGCACCACAATAGCGGAGAGCGCACCGGTGAAATTGAATACGCCGCCCGCTAAGCCAATCAGATGGCGGGGTGCCAGTGCGGTGACAAACACCCAGGTGATGGTCGCGAGGCCGTTGCCAAAAAACGCCAGCGACATAAACATCACGATGAGCGTGGCGTCGTCAGTGTAATTGGCGCCAAGAATAAATAGCGTCAGGAACAGGCCAAGGATCACCGGCAATTTACGCGCCACGCTGGGCGACACGCCTCTCCGTATCATGCGATCCGAAGCGAAACCTGCCAGCAGTACGCCACAGAAAGCGGCGAAGTAGGGAACGGAAGCCACATAGCCGCTTTTAATGAAGCCCATATGGCGATACTCCACCAGATAGGTCGGGAACCAGGTGAGGAAGAACCAAAAGGTGGCGGAGATGGTGAACTGGCCGATATAGATACCCACCAGTTTTCGGCTGCGAAACATTTGTGCCAGATCGGCCCAGCGGGCCTTCGGCTGCAGCGTGTGCTGACGGCTCTCGAGTAAGGCACCGTTGCTGCGCAGGTAGTTTAATTCGGCTTCTGACACGCCTTTATGCTCATGTGGCTCACGGTAAAGCAGATACCACACCAGCGCCCAGATCATCCCGGCCACACCGGTGATCAGAAACAGTCCACGCCAGCCAAACGCATCTTGCACGTGGAACAGCAGCGGCGTCATGCAGGCGAGTCCAACGAACTGGGCCGAGGAGTAAATGCCGATGGCGCTGGCACGCTCCTGTTCCGGGAACCAGCTGGATATTACGCGGTTATTCGAAGGCATCACCGGCGCTTCAAAAGCACCAACGCCCAGACGTAGTCCGAAGAGCGCACCGAAGCTGTTGGCGAGCGCGTGCAGAGCGGTGATCAATGACCAGGCAAACAGTCCTACGCCATACACCAGTCGCGCGCCGAGACGATCGATCAGAAAACCTCCGGGGATCTGCAGCGCCGCATAGATCCAGCCAAATGCTGAGAAGATCAACCCCATCTCCATTGGCGTAAAGCGCAGTTCACCGGCCATTTGCGTGGCGGCCACAGAGAGATTGGTACGATCCATGTAGTTGATGATGATGTTGATAAACACCAGCCCTAGCATCAGGAATCGCGTCCGTCCGGCGCGGACAGCAATGGCGCTTTGGCTAATTGGCTGCTCTGTCATACCACAACTCCCCATAAGGCTAGAATTGTTTCTTTAATAGAAACACTAAGGCAAAATTTCCGCGAATCCGTTTACCTGGTTTTGCGATCGCGGATACGTTAATACCGTCGTTATCCGAACTTTTTGGTGATTTCAAACTCAGACCATCACGCATAGTAATGTGTTTTAGGTTTAGCCATAGTGGCGACCTGTAAATTGAACCTTCAAGGAGGACTTTCGTGAAACTGAAAGCACTGGCGCTGGCCGCCGTAATGAGCACGGGCGTAATGTCAGCGATGGTACAAGCGGGTGAAGTCCCGAATGGCCCGCATGTTGTGACCTCAGGTCAGGCAAGCGTTGATGCCCGTCCGGATATCGCGACACTCTCCATCGTGGTGAATGTTTCTTCGAAAGATGCGGCAGATGCGAAAAAACAAGCTGATGACCGCGTGGCGCAATATTTCGATTTTCTGCAAAAGAACGGTATCGAAAAGAAAGATATTGATGCGGCAAACCTGAGCACGCAACCCGAGTATGACTACACCAAAGAAGGGAAGTCCGTACTGAAAGGGTATCGTGCGGTGCGTCAGGTGCAGGTGACCTTACGTCAGCTGGATAAACTGAATGAGTTGCTGGACGGCGCGCTGAAATCCGGCCTGAATGAAATCCGTTCGGTAGAGTTGGGCGTGGCGAATGCTGATGCCTATAAAGATCAGGCACGCAAAGCGGCGATTGCTAACGCCACTCAGCAGGCCGGTGCGCTGGCAGAAGGCTTTAATGCGAAATTAGGCCCGGTATACAGCATCCGCTATCACGTGGCGAACTATCAGCCAATGCCAATGGCGCGCATGTACAAAGCGGCTGCTGCCCCTGCGGATACCACCGCGCAGCAGACCTATGAGCAGCAGAGCATTCACTTTGACGATCAGGTGGATGTGGTGTTCGAGATTAAGCCGAATACAGCTCAGTAATCTGATGTGTTGAATCATAGCGGCGTGATTTATGGCGCTGAACGGCAGCAATACTGCTGTTCATTCATGCGATAAACCGCGCCGCTATGCTCATCGGTAATTGAGATTAGGCTGTCGCCGTATCCTGACGCAATACGCGATGACCGTGTGCAATCAATGCATCCGTCACGCTGCGCATTAAGCGGCTCTCTGGCGCGAAGCGGTGCCAGTAAAGCATGCGACGCTGATAAAGACCCGGCGTCAAATCCACCAAATCCCCTTGTGCCAGTTCACGCTCAATCTGTAAGTGCGGAATCATACAGCACACCGAACCCTGACGCGCCAGCTGCACGAAGGCTTCCGATGAGTTAACGATGTGGCACGGTACGCTACCCGGTGACAGATCAAAGTTCTGCTGTAAAAACGCCTGATGCATATCATCGAGATGGTCAAACGCCACCGCAGGGGCTTTCAACAAAGCCGAACGCGTGACGCCATTCGGGAAGTAGCGCGCAGCAAAATCCGGCGAGGCGCAGAACAGATAATCCAGTGCACCCAATTGATCCACCAGACAGCTTGGCAGCGGCTGCGGTTGAATACTGACAGCACCAACCACTTCACCACGACGTAGGCGTTCCTGAGTACGGGTTTCATCTTCGACCTGCAGATTCAGGCGCACCGGTGAATCGGCCAGCACATCTTTCAGCGCAGGCAGCAGCCAGGTCGCCAGACTGTCGGCGTTGACCGCCAGTGACAGCAGCAATGGCGTGGTGCCGCCGTTGTCATCACCCAGCCACTCTTCTTCCAGCAACTCGACTTGATGTAACAGTGCCAGCAGTTTTTGTCCTTGCTCGGTCGGACGCGGCGGCACGGTACGCACCAGCAGCGGCTGACCAAATAAATTTTCCAGCTGTTTAATGCGCTGTGACACCGCAGACTGCGTGATGCAGAGTTTTTGGGCCGCACGCTCAAAACCGCGCTCGCGAATCACAGCATCCAGCGCCTGAAGCGTTCGATAATCCGGGCGTTTCATTGTTGTTCTCTCTCGTTCAGGATGGAAAGTACTATGCCACAAAACTGTCATATTGTGCTGCGGCGGATTTTTGCGGGCTGGCTTCCAAAGGCTTAAATCGATGCGTTAACAGCCGCGCATTTTCACGACGCCTTGTTTTATACTACGCGCACTTCGATGTCGCACAGGTTTTAAACATACCATGACCCAGGATGAACTGAAAAAAGCGGTTGGTTGGGCAGCACTGCAATACGTGCAACCCGGCACCATTGTTGGCGTTGGCACCGGTTCAACAGCGGCGCATTTTATTGATGCGCTCGGCACCATGAAAGATCAAATTGAAGGCGCGGTCTCCAGTTCGGAAGCCTCGACGGAAAAACTCAAAGCCCTGGGGATTCCGGTTTTTGATTTGAATAATGTGGATGAGCTGTCGGTGTACGTTGATGGCGCGGACGAAATCAATCCACAGATGCAGATGATCAAAGGCGGCGGCGCAGCGCTGACGCGTGAGAAAATTGTCGCAGCGGTGGCGAAGAAGTTCATCTGCATTGCGGATGCCTCCAAAGAGGTGGATATCCTGGGTAACTTCCCGCTGCCGGTGGAAGTGATTCCGATGGCGCGTGCATTTGTCGCGCGTGAACTGGTGAAGCTGGGGGGCCAGCCGGAGTATCGTCAGAACGTGGTGACCGACAACGGCAACATTATTCTCGACGTGCATAATCTGCGTATTCTCGACCCGATTGCATTGGAAAAAACCATCAATGCACTGCCGGGCGTGGTCACCGTGGGCTTGTTTGCTGCGCGTGGTGCTGATGTGGCGTTGATCGGCACGGCAGAGGGTGTGAAAACCATCACTTATTGATCTGATAGCGTACTCACCGGCGCGAGTGCTGCGCCGGTTATTTCCATCTGCAAAACATCTTTTCTTGCTGGGGTGAAATTTGGTGACTTATGTCACAAAAGATTCATCAACAGCAGGTTCGTACTTCGGCGCACTCGCATCCCACGATTTTGTACGGCTTTGTGCTGCCTCAACGTGGGCGCGTGCTGGCGGTCAGGCAATCGTTTGTATTGCCGCGCTCGAAATTTTTGATATTTTGGCAGAAGGCTACCTTATGGTAGTCCTCGTTGAATTCTGAATAGGGTCGGGAAATGGCAAAGGTATCACTGGAAAAAGACAAGATTAAGTTCCTGCTGGTGGAAGGCGTTCACCAGAGTGCACTGGATAATCTGCGTGCTGCGGGTTACACCAACATCGAATTCCACAAAGGGGCACTGGATGCGGAGTCGCTGAAGTCCTCCATTCGCGATGCGCACTTCATTGGTATCCGTTCCCGTACCCAACTGACTGAAGAGATCTTTGCGGCGGCTGAGAAGCTGGTCGCAGTAGGCTGTTTCTGTATCGGTACTAACCAGGTTGACCTGAATGCGGCCGCAAAACGCGGTGTGCCGGTCTTCAATGCGCCATTCTCTAACACCCGCTCAGTGGCTGAGCTGGTGATTGGTGAAATGCTGCTGATGCTGCGCGGGATCCCTGAAGCGAACGCCAAAGCTCACCGTGGTATCTGGAACAAAGTGGCTAACGGCTCGTTCGAAGCGCGCGGTAAGAAACTGGGCATCATTGGCTACGGCCATATCGGCATGCAGCTGGGCGTACTGGCAGAAGGCCTGGGCATGCACGTGTTCTTCTACGATATCGAAACCAAACTGCCGCTGGGTAATGCGACACAGGTTCGCCACCTGTCCGATTTGCTGAATATGAGCGACGTGGTCAGCCTGCACGTACCAGAAAATGCTTCAACGCAAAACATGATTGGCGCTGAAGAGCTGGCGCTGATGAAGCCGGGCGCACTGTTGATCAACGCCGCACGCGGCACCGTGATTGATATTCCAGCCCTGTGCGACGCCCTGGCGAATAAGCATCTGTCCGGCGCGGCCATCGACGTCTTCCCGGTTGAACCAGCGACCAATAGCGATCCGTTCAACTCACCGCTGTGCGAGTTTGATAACGTGATCCTGACGCCACATATCGGGGGCTCGACTCAGGAAGCGCAGGAAAACATCGGCCTGGAAGTGTCGGGCAAGCTGGCGAAATACTCTGACAACGGTTCAACGCTGTCTGCGGTTAACTTCCCGGAAGTGTCTCTGCCGATGCACGCTGCTAGCGTCAGCCGCTTGCTGCACATCCATGAGAACCGTCCTGGCGTGCTGACCGCGATTAACCAGATCTTTGCCGAGCAGGGCATCAACATCGCCGCTCAGTATCTGCAGACCTCGCCGGTAATGGGTTATGTGGTTATCGATATCGATGCAGAAGAAGATGTGGCGGAAAAAGCGCTGCAGCTGATGAAAGCGATTCCGGGCACCATTCGCGCCCGTCTGCTGTACTGATGATTCAGGGCACCATGCGTGCCCGTTCATCTTGCTGATTGCTCAGGGCGCCACATCGTTTGGCGCCCTTTGTTTTATCGTTCGGCGCTATCCCACTGCCACAGCTTTGACGGCGTCAAAATAGCAGGCAAGGGGACATCCCATGCCGCGACTGGCAATGCCTCAACACGCTGGCAATCGTGCGCAATGCCCATCGGTAAAAAGCCATGCTGCTGCCAGTGCTGCAGGGTGCGATCGTAAAAACCTCCACCCATGCCCAATCGCTGACCCTGGTGGTCAAATGCCACTAACGGCACCAGCATCACATCCAACTGATCGAGTGTGGCCATCTGCGTGATATCCAGCGGCGGTTCAGGGATACGCAATTTGTTTGGCGTCAGAGAAGTTTCAGGCGTGTAGCGCAGAAACAGCAGATGGCCGGGTGCGAAAGTATGCAGTACCGGCAGGTAAACCTGCTTTTTTTGCTGCCACAGTTTGGCGATCAGCGGACGGGTGTTGATTTCACCATCAACCGACAGGAACAGTGCGATGCGTTGAGCATTAGCGATAGGCGCAAAGTTGATAGCGTGCTCGGCGAGCAGATCGGCAGCTTGTTCCTGCTGTTCAGGCGTAAGGTTGCGACGCAGATGGCGCACATGCTGACGAATGTCCTGGCGATCAAGTAGGGAAGGTGCGGTCATGATGCCCCCCGGCAGAGTCGGCTATTTGGCCAACTATATCATGCGAAGCGGGAGATTCGCGTCATACTTCAGGTACAGGGGGTTAACTGCGCTCATGCACCCCAATCACTCAATTTGTTAAGCTGATTGGGATTCATTTGCTTGCCGCCTTGCTGAAACATGAGTCTCTGGCGAAGGGGACGAAAGAGGAGATCTCCGAGATGCCGCCGCAGGCTGTAACCCTTGAACCCTTGGTTCAAGGTGAATATGCCGTCGCAACCATCAGGCTTCTCGGACGGACCGAGCATGCTCACAGGTTACGGAGCGTCACATTCTGTTGGTATGAAATATCGGCTCAGGGGACTGGCCCGCTTGCAAACATCTCAGAGAAAATTGACTTCACCGTCACTCTAACACGAGTACCATGAAGTGTTATTCGAATTTAGGGCCCTGGCGATCAGTTATGCGACCTTGCTCAACTAATGCTTGTTCAATGGTCTGCTGCAGCATGCGGATACGTTGTTCCATGTTTGCTGCATAGTCGCGCGTCTTGCCTTTTTCCTGTGCCAGCTCGTGGCAGATATTTAAGGCGGCAATGAACACCAGTTGCTCTGTATTGGTGACTCTAGTGCGAACTTTTAAATCTTGCAACCGTTGATTGAGATCCTCAGCAGCCAGATTCAGCGCATCTTGCTGTTCGGGAGGACAATTTACTCTCAATGAACGACCAAAAATCTGAATATCTACCGGTTGTGCAGACATGCCACCATCCTGACTGATTACTCTGTTCGCATCTCCCTTACCTGTCAATGGGTTGGGAGGTGCGCAACTATATAGAGCCGCGATATAAGTTACAACCCCTTTTCTGGAAACCCTGAGGCACCTGGTGGTAGCATAACACGAACTTATTCTGCCAACGACGACCAAAGCCTATGTCTTTACAGAACGAAACTCCTGGTTACAACGCGCTAGCCGCAGCCCTTTCTCAGCAGGGCGTGGGCATGACGCCAGCCGAAATGCACGGATTGCTGTCCGGCATTTTGTGTGGTGGCAACAAAGACACCCGCTGGAAAACCATGGTCCATGACCTCACCAACGAAGGCATGGCGTTTTCACAAAGCCTGTCACAGCCGCTGCAGGCGCTGCATGAAAATCTGAGCAATACGCTGGAAGAAGAGGGTTTCATGTTCCAGCTGATGCTGCCGGAAGATGATGACATCACCGTCTTCGATCGCGCGGATGCGCTCGCGGGCTGGGTCAATCATTTCCTGCTCGGCTTAGGCGTTACGCAGCCGAAGCTGGATAAAGTCACTGGCGAAACCGGCGAAGCGATTGATGATTTGCGCACCATCGCGCAGCTCGGTTACGACGAAGATGAAGATCAGGAAGAGCTGGAGCAGTCGCTGGAAGAAGTGATTGAGTATGTGCGCGTGGCGGCTTTGCTTTGCCATGACACATTCACTCGTCAGCACACGCCAACTGCGCCGGAAGTGCAAAAGCCAACGTTACACTAAGTGCGTTATTGCGGGCGCGTGGTGCCCGTTTCAACAGGGAGTGCAAACATGATTACACTGGATACTTTCCAGCAACGTCGTCAGGCGCTGATTGCCCGTATGGCACCTGGCAGCGCCGCTTTGATTTTCGCTGCACCTGAAGTGACCCGCAGCAACGACACGGAATACAATTTCCGCCAAAACAGCGACTTCTGGTATTTCACCGGGTTCAATGAACCGCAGGCGCTGCTAGTGCTGATCAAAAGTGATGACAAGCATAACCACAGCGTGCTGTTCAATCGTGTTCGCGACCTTACCGCTGAGATCTGGTTTGGCCGCCGCCTCGGGCAAGATGCCGCACCCGCTAAGCTTGGCGTTGACCGCGCTTTACCGTGGGATGACATCGGTGAGCAATTGCATCAGCTGCTCAACGGGCTTGATGTGGTGTATCACGCTCAGGGTGAGTACGCAGAAGCTGACCAACTGGTGTTCAGCGCGTTGGAAAAACTGCGTCGCGGCTTCCGTCAGAATCTCAGCGCGCCTGCCACTGTCACCGACTGGCGTCCGTGGGTGCACGATATGCGCCTGTTCAAAAGCGAAGCTGAGATTGAAATCCTGCGCCGTGCGGGAAAAATCAGTGCGCTGGCGCATACTCGTGCGATGCAAGCCTGCCGTCCGGGGATGTTTGAGTATCAGCTCGAAGGCGAAATTCACCATGAATTCAATCGCCACGGCGCACGTTTCCCTTCTTACAACACCATTGTCGGATCGGGTGAAAACGGCTGCATCCTGCATTACACCGAAAACGAAAGTGAAATGCGCGATGGTGATTTGGTGCTGATTGACGCGGGCTGTGAGTTCCACGGTTATGCCGGTGACATCACCCGTACCTTCCCGGTTAATGGCAAATTCACCCAACCGCAGCGCGAGATTTATGACATCGTACTGGCCTCGCTGTACAAAGCGCTGTCGATGTTCCGTCCGGGCATCAGCATCCACGACGTTAATGACGAAGTGGTGCACATCATGATTACTGGTCTGGTCGATCTCGGTATTCTGGAAGGCAATATCGACACGCTGTTTGAAGAGCAGGCGCACCGTCCGTTCTTTATGCACGGCTTAAGCCACTGGCTGGGGCTGGATGTGCATGACGTCGGCCATTATGGCACGCCAAGCCGTGACCGCATTCTCGAGCCGGGCATGGTGCTGACGATTGAGCCGGGCCTGTACATTGCGCCGGATGCCAAAGTCCCACCGCAGTATCGCGGCATCGGTATCCGTATCGAAGATGACATCGTGATCACCGCTGACGGCAACGAAAACCTGACCGACAGCGTAGTAAAAGATGCCGAGGCAATTGAAGCCTTGATGGCAGCGGCACGCCACGCATGAGCATTTTGATTGCAGGCGGCGGCATGACCGGGGCAACCCTGGCGCTGGCGATTTCGCATCTGACGCAAGGCCAACTGCCCGTCACGCTCATTGAGCGCAGTCTGCCGGATAGCCGCAAACATCCGGGCTTTGATGGCCGGGCGATTGCGTTAGCGGCGGGCACCTGTCAGCAGCTGGCGGATATCGATGTATGGCGCTCGCTGGCGGATTGCGGTACGCCGATCACGGATATTCACGTCTCTGACCGTGGCCACACCGGTTTTGTGCAGCTAAAGGCGGATGATTATCAGGTCCCAGCGCTGGGGCAGGTGGTTGAGCTGTTTGATGTGGGCCAGCGCCTGTTCCAGCGTCTGAAAAGTGCGCCTGGTGTGACGCTGCGCTGCCCGGATTACGTCACGACGGTGGTGCGATCAGCTGAATCTGTCACAGTGACACTCAACAGCGGCGAGCAGCTACAGGGAGCGTTGCTGGTGGCAGCCGATGGCTCACGTTCGCCCCTTGCGGCGTCATGCGGTATGACCTGGCAGCGGGACGATTATCAGCAGCTGGCGGTGATTGCCAACGTCACCACGCAGCAACCGCATCAGGGGCGTGCTTTTGAACGCTTCACCGAGCACGGTCCGCTGGCGCTATTACCGATGTCTGGCAATCGCATGTCGCTGGTGTGGTGCCATCCCGTCGAGGCAGAAGCGACAGTTAAACAGTGGGATGATGCGACCTTCCTGCACGAGCTTCAAAAAGCGTTTGGCTGGCGCTTAGGGCGTTTTACCCATGCCGGCCAGCGCGAAGTGTACCCGCTGGCGCTGCAAACCGCTGAACGTCAGGTGGCGCATCGCCTGGCGTTGGTGGGCAACGCGGCGCAAACGCTGCATCCTATTGCGGGCCAGGGTTTTAACCTGGGCCTGCGCGATGTGATGTCGCTGGCGGAAACGCTGGCAGGCGCGCATCGTCAGCAGCAGGATGTTGGCGGCTATGGCGTTTTGCAGCACTTCGCTGCACGCCGTCAACCGGATCGCGCCGCGACAATCGGCGTGACCGATGGCCTGGTGCGACTGTTTGCCAATCGTTATGCGCCCTTAGTGGCGGGAAGAAATCTTGGGCTGGTGGCAATGGACCATCTGCCATGGCTGCGAAACCCACTTGCCGCGCGCACGCTCGGCTGGGTGAAGCGTTGAGCATGAATTAAGGGGCAGCAATGCAAACATTTGATGTGGCTATTGCCGGTGGCGGTATGGTAGGTCTGGCCGTCGCCTGCGGATTACAGGGCAGCGGCCTGCGCGTTGCCGTGCTGGAGAAAGCACCTGAGCCACAATTTGATCCGGCGAGCGCCGCGTCAATTCGCGTCTCGGCGATCAACGCTGCCAGCGAACGCCTGCTGCAAAAACTGGACGTCTGGTCCAGCATCCTGGCATTGCGCGCCAGCGCCTATCACGGCATGGAAGTGTGGGATCAAGACAGCTTTGGTTCCATCAGCTTTGATGATGAGCAGCAAGGCTTATCCCATCTCGGCCATATTATTGAAAACGAAGTGATTCACAGCGCACTGTGGCAGCGCGCCAGTCAGTGCAGCGATATCACCTTATTTGCCCCTGCGCAGTTGCAGCAGGTGGCCTTTGGCGACAACGAAGCGTTCATCACTTTGCAGGACGGCAGCATGATGAGTGCGCGCCTGCTGATTGCCGCGGATGGGGCAAACTCGTGGCTGCGCGACAAAGCCGATATCCCGATTACCTTCTGGGATTACGATCATCACGCGCTGGTCGCCAATATCCGCACCGATATGCCGCATGATGCGATTGCGCGTCAGGTGTTCCATGGCGACGGCATTCTGGCGTTCCTGCCTATGCAGGACCCGCACCTGTGTTCCATCGTTTGGTCGCTGTCGCCACAAGAAGCGGCCCGCGTGCAGTCGATGCCAGAAGCGTTGTTCAACCAGCATCTGTCAGTAGCCTTCGATATGCGTTTAGGCTTATGCCACGTAGAAAGCGAGCGCAAAACCTTCCCACTGATGGCGCGCTATGCCCGTAACTTTGCCGCGCACCGCCTGGCACTGGTGGGCGATGCCGCGCACACCATTCATCCGCTGGCCGGACAGGGCGTTAACCTTGGCTTCATGGATGCCGCGGAACTGATCGGTGAAATTCGTCGTCTGCATCAGGAAGGGAAAGATATCGGGCAGCACCTTTATCTGCGACGTTATGAGCGCAGCCGCAAGCACAGTGCGGCAATGATGCTGGCGGGCATGCAGGGATTCCGTGAGCTGTTTGCCGGCACCCATCCGGCGAAAAAGCTACTGCGTGATGTGGGATTGAAACTGGCTGACACATTGCCGGGCGTCAAACCGATGATGCTGAAGCAGGCCATGGGGCTAAATGATATGCCCAGCTGGATTCGTTAAATTCTCTTTAAATGGCGCCGATTCAGGCGCCATTTTTTTGCATGAATCACTGTCTCGTCATACCAAAAGCCGCTCCTAAAGTGACAGTTACGTCTGCACTGGGACGTTGCAGGCTGTGTTTGGACAAGCGCATTTTAATTAGCTTTTTCACCCTATGCACTGCTCTGGTGCGCCTCTGCACTCAAATTGCGCCTCGTTTGATTTATTCTAATTTTACTCGCCAATTCGCATTACTTTAACTAATGAAGGTGTCGCGGGTTCGCCGGACCTATTTCCCGTACTGAGGCGTGTGTTCCATTATCAGGCTGTGTTTATCGTTATTAATTGTATTTTATGCGTGTTTAATCACAAAAATGCAGTGAATTGTGCTGTGGTGGGTTTGGTGCGTGCTGAAGGGTGGTACTGTTTCGCCCTCGTTTACCTTATGGTTAATCGCCGCGTTCGGTGGTAACTTCAGCACAAAGAGAACGTTTGCGTCAGCCTGTACAGGCGGCGCAGGCGCGTCACACTCACTTGTTTTCACAGGATGGTTATGACTCAGCAAACGCCTCTATTCGAACAGCATCAGGCATGCGGTGCGCGCATGGTGGACTTCCATGGCTGGATGATGCCACTGCATTACGGCTCGCAAATGGATGAGCATCATGTGGTGCGCAACGATGCCGGTATGTTTGATGTTTCCCACATGACCATCGTCGATCTGCACGGTGTCCGCACCCGTGAATTCCTGCGTTATCTGCTGGCCAACGATGTCGCCAAACTGACGCAACCCGGCAAAGCCCTCTACACCGGCATGCTGAATGCTTCGGCTGGCGTCATTGATGATTTGATTGTTTACTTTATGACCGAAGACTTTTTCCGTTTAGTGGTGAACTCCGCGACGCGTGAGAAGGATTTGGCGTGGATCAAACAGCACGCTCAGCCGTTTGGTGTCGAACTCACCGAGCGTGACGACCTGGCGCTGATTGCCGTACAAGGCCCGCAGGCGCAGCAGAAAGCACAGACGTTGTTTACTGCGGCGCAGCGTGAAGCTGTAGCGGGCATGAAACCGTTCTTCGGTGTGCAAAGCGAAACCCTGTTCATCGCCACCACCGGTTATACCGGTGAAGCCGGTTATGAAATTGCGATGCCGAACAGTGAAGCGGCCGATTTCTGGCAGAAACTGCTGGCAGCAGGCGTCAAGCCGGCTGGCCTGGGTGCGCGTGACACGCTGCGTCTGGAAGCGGGGATGAATCTCTACGGTCAGGAAATGGATGAAGGCGTTTCACCGCTGGCGGCCAATATGGGTTGGACTGTGAGCTGGGAACCGACCGATCGCGATTTCATCGGCCGCGAGGCGCTAGAAGCGCAACGTGAACATGGCACTGAAAAGCTGGTGGGTTTGATCATGACCGAAAAAGGGGTGCTACGAAACGGCTTGCCGGTGCGTTTCACCGATGAACAAGGTCAGCCACAGCAGGGTATTATTACCAGTGGTTCCTTCTCCCCGACGCTGGGTTATAGCATCGCGCTGGCACGTGTGCCAGCGGGCATTGGTGAGCAAGCGATTGTAGAGATCCGCAATCGTGAAATGCCGGTGAAAGTCACCAAACCGATTTTTGTTCGCGCCGGCAAGCCGGTCGCTCAGTAATTTTTCAGGAGAAATGGCGATGAGCAATGTGCCTAATGAATTGAAATACCGCGATAGTCACGAGTGGGTGCGTAAAGAAGCCGATGGCACCTTCACCGTGGGTATCACCGAACACGCGCAGGAACTGCTGGGCGATATGGTGTTTGTGGATCTGCCTGATGTGGGCGCCACTTTCGCTGCCGGTGATGACTGTGCCGTCGCGGAGTCGGTGAAAGCCGCCTCAGACATCTATGCCCCACTGAGCGGTGAAATCGTTGCCGTGAACGAAGAGCTGGCCGACGCACCGGAGCTGGTCAACAGCGAACCGTACGCCGCAGGCTGGTTATTCCGTATTAAAGCCAGCGACGTTTCAGAACTTGATTCGATGCTCGACGCCGATGCCTATAAAGGCGCTATCGACGAGTAACCGGTAGTCATCGGAGGTGCTGCATTGCAGCGCCTTCTTTTTTATCTGCCTGATTTAATGCCATTTTTGTAACCCAGCCCGATTCAGGATTTACTGCAAATGACCCAGACTCTCAGCCAGCTTGAACACAACGGTGCCTTCATTGAGCGCCATATCGGTCCTACACCCGCGCAGCAGGCCACCATGCTGGAAGCGATTGGTGCCAGCTCTCTGGAATCACTGATCAGCGCCATCGTGCCTGCCGACATCCAATTGCCAGGCCCGCCTGCGGTCGGTGATGCCGCGACCGAACAGCAAGCGCTGGCAGAGCTGAAAGCCATTGCCAGTCAGAACCAAATCTACAAATCCTGGATCGGCATGGGCTACAGTGCCGTGATCACCCCACCGGTTATCCTGCGTAACATGCTGGAAAACCCAGGCTGGTACACGGCGTACACCCCGTATCAGCCAGAAGTTTCGCAGGGCCGCCTTGAAGCGCTGTTGAACTTCCAGACCCTGACGCTGGACTTAACCGGTCTGGATATCGCCTCTGCTTCACTGCTCGATGAAGCCACTGCCGCCGCCGAAGCGATGGCGATGGCGAAGCGCGTCAGCAAACTGAAAAATGCCGGTAAATTCTTTATCGCCGAAGACATCCATCCGCAAACCCTGGATGTGGTGCGCACGCGTGCAGAAACCTTTGGTTTTGAACTGATCATCGACAGCGCCAGCAAAGCGCTGGATCACGACGACCTGTTTGGCGTGCTGCTGCAGCAGGTGGGCACCAGCGGTGAAGTGCATGACTACCGTGCACTGATTGCCGAGCTGAAAACCCGCAAAGTGGTGGTGAGCGTGGCCGCCGATTTCATGGCGCTGGTGCAAATCGAAGCTCCGGGCAAGCAGGGCGCAGATATTGTTTTTGGTTCCGCTCAGCGCTTTGGTGTGCCGATGGGTTACGGCGGTCCACACGCTGCGTTCTTCGCCAGCCGCGATGAGCACAAACGTTCAATGCCGGGTCGTATCATCGGTGTTTCACGTGATGCTGCTGGCAACACTGCACTGCGTATGGCGATGCAAACCCGTGAGCAGCACATCCGTCGTGAGAAGGCCAACTCCAACATCTGTACGTCACAGGTGCTGCTGGCAAACATCGCCGGCCTGTATGCGGTTTATCATGGTCCGGCGGGCCTCAAGCGCATCGCCTCGCGCATTCATCGTCTGACCAGTATTCTGGCCGCTGGCCTGAAAAACGGTGGACTGAAGCTGCGTCACAACAGCTGGTTCGATACCTTAACAGTTGAAGTCGCCGATAAAGCCGAAGTGCTGAATCGCGCGCTGAGCTTTGGCGTCAACCTGCGCAGTGACGTGCTCAACGGCGTGGGTATCACGCTGGATGAAACCACCTCACGCGAAGATGTGCAGACGCTGTTTGCCATTCTGCTGGGTGATGCGCACGGTCAGGAGATTGATGCTCTGGATACCAGCGTAGCCGCGGAAAACAGCGCGATCCCGGCAGGCATGTCGCGTGAAAGCGAGTTCCTGACCCATCCAGTGTTTAACCGTCATCACAGCGAAACCGAGATGATGCGTTACATGCACAGCCTGGAGAAAAAGGATTTGGCGCTGAATCAGGCGATGATCCCGCTCGGTTCGTGCACCATGAAACTCAACGCCGCAGCCGAAATGATCCCGATCACCTGGCCAGAATTCGCCGAGCTGCATCCATTCTGCCCGGCAGAACAGGCTTCAGGCTATCTGCAGATGATTGGCCAGCTGTCACAGTGGCTGGTACAGCTCACCGGTTACGATGCACTCTGCATGCAGCCAAACTCCGGTGCGCAGGGTGAATATGCTGGTCTGCTGGCGATTCGTCGTTATCACGAGAGCCGCAACGAAGGTGGACGTAATGTCTGCCTGATCCCAAGTTCTGCGCACGGTACTAACCCGGCTTCCGCACAGATGGCGGGCATGGCAGTGGTGGTGGTGGCCTGTGATAAACAAGGCAACATCGATCTCGGCGATCTGCGTGAGAAAGCCGCTCAGGTTGGCGATGAGCTGTCTTGCATCATGGTGACTTATCCTTCAACCCACGGCGTGTACGAAGAAACCATTCGTGAAGTGTGCCAGATCGTGCATCAGTATGGCGGTCAGGTTTACCTGGATGGCGCCAACATGAACGCCCAGGTGGGCATCACCACGCCAGGTTACATCGGCGCAGATGTCTCGCACCTTAACCTGCATAAAACCTTCTGCATTCCACACGGCGGTGGCGGTCCAGGCATGGGCCCAATCGGTGTGAAAGCGCATCTGGCTCCGTTTGTACCGGGTCACAGCGTGGTGCAAATTGATGGAGTGCTGACGCAGCAAGGTGCGGTCTCTGCCGCACCATTCGGTAGTGCCTCGATTCTGCCAATCAGCTGGATGTACATCCGCATGATGGGCGCGGAGGGTCTGAAGCAGGCGAGTTCGGTAGCCATTCTGAATGCCAACTACATTGCCAGCCGTCTGCAATCGGCTTATCCGATTCTGTATGCAGGTCGCGATGGCCGTGTGGCGCACGAATGTATTCTCGATATTCGTCCGCTGAAAGAGCAGACCGGCATCAGCGAGCTGGATATTGCCAAACGCTTGATCGACTATGGCTTCCACGCGCCAACCATGTCCTTCCCGGTGGCCGGGACACTGATGGTTGAGCCTACGGAATCCGAAAGCAAAATCGAGCTGGATCGCTTTATCGATGCGATGCTCTCCATCCGCATGGAGATTGACCGCGTAGCCGACGGCGAATGGCCCGCTGGCGATAACCCGCTGGTAAATGCACCTCATACTCAGATGGAGATCGTTGGCGAGTGGGCGCATCCGTACACCCGCGAACTGGCAGTGTTCCCGGCTGGCAGTGCCAACAAATACTGGCCAACGGTTAAGCGCCTGGATGATGTGTTTGGCGACCGCAACGTGTTCTGCTCCTGTGTTCCAATGAGCGAATACCAATAATTTAGCCGTTATGCTCAGGGCCGCCGTTGTATTGGCGGCACTCATTCACCTCGCTCACGGACTTATATGGGCTTGCGGGAAGGGTGGGGCCTGCTGCCTTGTGCAACTCAAATTATTTTGGCTAAACACATTTTGATCCCTAATCTAAGGGCCGAGAAATCGGCCCTTTTTCTATTTGGAGGCAACATGGATTTGGCATTAGTCACCGGCGGTAGCCGTGGCATTGGACGCGCAACAGCCTTGATGCTGGCGCAGGCGGGTTATCGTGTTGCAGTTAACTATCGTAAGCGCGCCACTGAAGCTCAGCAGGTCGTGACTGAGATCGAAGCACAGGGCGGCAGCGCCTTTGCCGTGCAGGCGGATATCGCCGATGAAGCTCAGGTCGTGCGCATGTTCCAACAGCTTGATCAGCAGGCAGGCAACCTGCGCGTGCTGGTCAATAATGCCGGGATTTTGTTTACGCAGTGCCGCGTAGAAGATCTCGATGCGGAACGTATTCAGCGCGTGTTCGCCACCAACGTTACTGGCACCTTTATCTGCTGTCGTGAAGCGGTCAAGCGCATGAGTAACACACACGGCGGGCAAGGCGGTTCGATCATCAATGTCTCCTCAGCGGCAGCGCGTCTCGGTGCGCCGGGCGAGTATGTTGATTACGCAGCGTCAAAAGGGGCCATGGATACGCTGACCAAAGGCTTATCGCTGGAAGTGGCGGCGCAGGGCATTCGCGTCAATAGCGTGCGGCCGGGTTTAATCTATACCGAGATGCACGCGGATGGCGGTGAGCCTGGCAGAGTAGACCGCGTGGCCAGTTCGCTGCCAATGCAGCGCGGCGGGCAGGCTGAAGAGATCGCCGCCGCGATTATCTGGCTGGCAAGTGATGCCGCCTCTTACGTCACCGGCACCTTTATTGATGCGGCAGGTGGCCGCTAATCTTCTGATTGACTATCCGACAGTGAGGCAGCGTGATCAACGGCGCTGCCATCGGCCAATTGTCACACGCCTGTCATAGAATTATTTTAGCGTACATGTGTACTCTGAAATTTTTCCCGGTTACCCTGATGTTGATAAAAAACACAGTTCTTAACCCTCTTTCCAGGATGTTAGCGCATGGCACAGAATCGTATACTTGCTCAGGGCTACTCGGTAGCCGAAGAGATCGCCAACAGCATTAGCCACGGAATTGGCTGCATATTCGGCATTGTTGGATCGGTGTTGCTGCTAACACAAGCGATTGAAATGCGAGCCGACACCATTGCGATTACCAGCTACAGTCTGTATGGCGGCAGCATGATTTTACTGTTCCTCGCCTCAACGCTCTATCACGCCATTCCGCACCAAAAGGCCAAATATTGGCTGAAGAAATTTGACCACTGTGCGATCTATTTACTGATCGCGGGCACTTATACGCCTTTCCTGCTGGTGGGACTGAAATCACCGCTGGCGCAAGGGTTAATGGTGGTGATCTGGAGCCTGGCGCTGGCAGGCATCATCTTTAAACTGACGATTGCACACCGCTTTAAAGCGCTGTCGCTGGTCACCTATCTCAGCATGGGTTGGTTGTCGCTGGTGGTGATTTATCAGTTGGCGACCAGGCTGTCAGCCGGAGGTGTGTGGTTGCTGGCTGCGGGCGGGATTGTCTACTCGCTAGGGGTAATTTTCTATGTCTCGCGGCGTATTCCCTACAACCACGCCATCTGGCACGGCTTTGTGCTGGGCGGCAGCGTACTGCACTTCTGCGCGATTTACTTTTATGTAGCCTAAGGTTGCTGAGAGGGTGCGCATTTATGCGCACCCGAAATACAAATCAATCGACCAATGAATACGGCAGTGGCTGAATCGTCAGTTTCCCGCCTTCATCACCCTCCACGCGCAGCACACTGTCCGGCTCCAGATCGTTGTTCATCACCACCTGCACCCACACGCTACCGTCATCCAGCTGCACACTGCTCAATACGGTGCCGGTACGACGCCATTTGTCGCCCATTTGCAGCTCCATCGATCCGTCAGCCTGCGGTACTTTGCTGGCGCTGCCCGCCAGCCAGTAAAGCGCACGCTTGTTGGCCCCGCGGAATTTAGCTCGCGCCACCATCTCCTGACCGGTGTAACAGCCTTTCTTAAAGCTAATCGCATCCAGCGCCTGCAGGTTGGTTGCCTGCGGAATCAACTGCGCGCTGGTGGCGGTTTCAATCACCGGAATGCCCGCTTCAATATCCAGCGCCAGCCACTGCGTGCTGTCATTGAACTGTGCAGCACCGGCTAACTTCTCTTTCAACGTTTCTGCCTGAGCCAGCGTGGTCACCAGCAGGAAACGTTCGGCGGGGTGTTCAAACCACAGCAGCGTGCTCTCGCCTTGTTGTACCACCGGTGTTTCTGCATCCGGCAGGGTGGCAAACACATCAGCCAGTGCCGTGCGTGCCTGAAAACCGGCCACACCCAGCAGCACTGCATCATCATCGGCAGCGATGGTGACTTTGGCGAACACCGCATATTTCTTCAGTTCGTTAAGTTGCTGCTCACGCAGATTGCGGCGCACGATGTAGACGTAACCTTCGCCGCGATGAAACAGACGCAGGTTACTCCACATTTTACCTTTGGCATCACAATGGGCTGCCGGACGATGCTGGGTGGCGTCCATTGCAGCAACATCTAAAGTGACCTGGCCTTGCAGATATGACGTACTGTCTTTGCCCTGCACCGACACCAGCGCCCACTCGTCGAGGGAGATCAGGGTTAATGGCAGGCGTGAGGCCGCAGCAGGCTGGCGTGGCGGAAGGGTGAAAATCGGCATGGGTGCGTCCTGATTAATAACAATATTGCTTCCAATGTTAAAAGAGCAGTGCTGCTTTGCAACCTGTTTACCTCATCTGGCGCACAAATCGCGTGATAAACCTGCAATGGGTAGAACTGTTGTGCGCAATATCACGCAGCATTCAGCGCTGCGCCTGCAGGCAGAGAAAAAAGCAGGTACACTGAGCGCCACTGTTTTCAGCCATGGAAAAAAGACACATGGAAATTCATGATAAAGCTCGCGTTCAGTGGGCGTGCCGTCGCGGCATGCTGGAGCTGGATGTCTCCATCATGCCGTTCTTCAAATACGAATATGACTCGCTCACTGACACCGATAAGCAGGTGTTTATCGCCCTGCTCAAGAGTGACGATCCCGACCTGTTTAACTGGTTGATGAACCACGGCGAACCCGCTGATCCAGAGTTCAAGCGCATGGTGCAACTGATTCAGCAACGCAACCGTGAACGCGGACCGGTTCCAATGTGATGTGCAGCCGTCACGCAGCGCTCGGGCGCTTAACGTGACGCTGTATGTGCTGGGCACCGTTTGGCTGTTGAGTCTTGAGTGGCCCGAGGACTGGGCGTGGGGCAAAGCCCCGCTGCTGATTCTGATGCTGCTGGAGTGCGGGCGCAATGAGCGTCGGCTCAGGCAGCGCACCGGTCGCTTAGGGCTGGATGAACAGGGTGACTGGCATTGGCATGGAAAGCGCTGGCAATTAGCACGGCAGGCAGATTGGTTGCCTTTCGGCGTGTTGTTGACGTTGCGAAACCAGCAGGGCACGCGCTGGCGGCTATGGTTGATGATGGATAACCTGCCGCCCTATGCATGGCGCTCACTGCGCGCCTGCTGTTTTCTGCGTGACAGAGATGCGTCGCGTTAAAGCAGTGCGGCCGTTTCCGTCAGAATCTGTTCGCACCACTGTTCGACACGATCTTCACTCAGCTCGAACTGATTCACGTCGTCGAGTGCCAGGCCGACAAACTGGGTGCCGTCAGCCGTGAGTGGTTTTTTGCTGGCAAACTCATAGCCTTCCAGCGGCCAGTAACCAACAAACTGCACGCCCATCGGCTGCAGCAATTCATGCAGCATGCCGAGCGCATCTAAGAACCACTCTGAATATTCGGCCTGATCGCCCATGCCGTACAGCGCGACAATTTTACCCTGCAAATTCAGCGCGGGCAGTTGCTGCCACACCGCTTCCCAGTCTTCCTGCAACTCACCGAAATCCCAGGTGGGAATGCCGAGGATCAGCAAATCGTACTGCTCCATCAGCGAGGGATCTTCATCTTTGAGGTTGTGCAGCGTGACTAACTCTTCACCGATAAAATCGCGAATCTTCTCCGCCGTCATCTCGGTGTAACAGGTACTTGAACCGTAAAACAGACCGATATTCATGCAATTAATGCTCTGACTGAAACTCACTTTGGCGCAATTGTACCAGAAGCAGGTGACTTTCAGGCATAATGAGCACGATTTCACACGTGTTTGGGGGGAACCGTGCAGGATAGCGATCTGATTGAACAATTTCTGGATGCGCTCTGGATTGAGCGTAACCTGGCGCAAAATACCCTTGCGTCCTACCGCCAGGATTTGCAAACGCTCACCGGCTGGTTACACCACCACGAACGCACGCTGCTGACACTGGAAGCGCTTGACCTGCAGCAGTTTCTCGCCGAACGCGTCGAAGGCGGCTACAAGGCCACCAGTTCGGCGCGTACGCTCAGCGCGATGCGCCGTCTGTTTCAATACCTCTATCGCGAAAAGCTGCGTAGTGATGACCCCAGCGCACTGCTCTCCGCGCCCAAACTGCCGCAGCGATTGCCAAAAGACCTCAGTGAAAACCAGGTAGAACGTCTGCTACAGGCACCGAGTATTGATGTGCCGCTTGAGCTACGTGACAAAGCGATGCTGGAACTGCTGTATGCCACCGGTTTACGTGTGTCGGAGCTGGTAGGTTTAACCCTCAGCGACATCAGTTTGCGTCAGGGCGTGGTGCGCGTGATCGGTAAAGGCAACAAAGAGCGACTTGTGCCATTAGGTGAAGAAGCGATTTACTGGCTGGAGCACTATATGGCGCACGGTCGGCCGTGGTTGCTGAATGGGCAAACGCTGGATGTAATGTTCCCCAGTAACCGCGCGCAACAAATGACGCGTCAGACTTTCTGGCATCGCATCAAACACTATGCCACCCTTGCCGGTATCGACAGCGAAAAGCTATCACCACACGTGCTTCGTCACGCATTTGCCACACATTTACTGAACCACGGTGCGGATTTGCGCGTCGTACAGATGTTGCTGGGACACAGCGACCTCTCCACCACCCAAATTTATACGCACGTGGCTACCGAGCGCCTGCGTCAGTTACATCAACAGCATCATCCGCGTGCTTGAACCGCGGCAACAAGGAATTGAGATGAAAAAACAGTTAACGATGCTGGCATTGCTGGTCAGCGCCTTTGCCGGTCTGGCTCATGCCGATGACAGCGCCATTCAGCAAGCATTGAAAAAACTCGGATTGCAGCAGACAGAGATTCAGCCTTCACCGCTGGCGGGTATGAAAACCGTGTTGACGGAAAGCGGTGTGCTGTACGTCTCTGAAGATGGCAAACACATGATTCAGGGCCCACTGTATGATGTCAGCGGTGCACAGCCGGTGAACGTCACCAACCAGTTGCTGGACAAGAAAATTACTGCGCTGGCGCCGGAAATGATCGTTTATAAAGCGCCAAAAGAGCAGCACGTGATTACCGTGTTTACCGACATCACCTGTGGCTACTGCCGTAAGCTGCATGAGCAGATGGCCGACTACAACGCGCTGGGCATCACCGTGCGTTACCTCGCTTTCCCGCGTGAAGGTCTGCACGGCCAGGTGGAAAAAGCCATGCGCGCCATCTGGTGCAGCGCCGATCGCAACAAAGCCTTTGATGCCGCCATGAAAGGCGATGCGCCGCAGATGGATGCGCCAGAAACCTGCAAAATCAATCTGGATAAGCATTATCAGCTGGGCATCCTGTACGGCATTCAGGGCACGCCCGCCATTCTCACCGATACCGGCATGATGATCCCTGGCTATCAGGGCCCGCAGGAGCTGAAACAGGTTCTTGATGGCCAGAAGCGGGGCGGTTAATCCACAGTGATGCATTCTGTCGAACTGCGTCGGCGTGAAATCCAGGCCGACGCCAGCTTACCTGATACCTTACCCCCGCTACTGCGCCGCCTGTACCTGCAACGCGGTGTGAAAGAGGCTGCTGAACTTGAGCGCGGTGCCAAAAACCTACTGCCGTGGCAAACGCTGGGTGGCATCGATCAAGCGGTAGCCTTACTGCATCAAATGCTGGAAACCGGCCGCCGTATTGTGGTGGTGGGTGATTTCGATGCCGATGGCGCAACCAGCACCGCGTTAACTGTTTTAGCGCTGCGCAGCATGGGCGGCAACGTCGATTATCTGGTGCCCAACCGTTTTGAGGATGGCTACGGCCTGAGCCCTGAAGTGGTTGAGCAGGCGCGCGCGCGCGGTGCGGAGATGATTCTCACCGTGGATAACGGTATCTCTTCCCATGCAGGCGTGGAGACCGCCCATCAGCACGGTATTCCGGTGCTGGTTACCGATCACCACTTGCCTGGCGAAACGTTGCCAGACGCGGAAGCGATCGTTAACCCCAATCTCAATGACAGCGCCTTCCCTTCGCGTTCGTTAGCGGGCGTGGGGGTGGCGTTTTATCTGATGCTGGCGCTGCGTGCGCATTTGCGTCTGCAAAAATGGTTTATCGATGGCAAAACGGAACCCAATCTGGCGGAGTGGCTGGATCTGGTCGCACTGGGCACCGTCGCTGACGTGGTGCCGCTGGATGCAAACAACCGCATTCTGGTGTGGCAGGGCTTGAGTCGTATTCGGGCTGGGAAATGTCGGGCGGGGATTCGCGCGCTGCTGGAGATCGCCAACCGCGATGCGCGTCAGTTGGCGGCCAGCGATCTCGGTTTTGCCGTCGGACCGCGCCTCAATGCAGCCGGTCGACTGGATGATATGTCGGTCGGAGTGGCATTGCTGCTCACCGAAGACATTGCGCAGGCGCGCATGCTCGCTAACGAGCTTGATGCGCTGAACCAAACGCGCAAAGAGATTGAGCAGGGCATGAAGAGCGAAGCGCTGGCGCTGTGCGATGAGCTGGAACGCCAGCACACCGATTTGCCGCTGGGGCTGGCCTTCTATCATCCCGAATGGCATCAGGGCGTGGTCGGCATTCTGGCATCACGGTTGAAAGAGCGTTTTCATCGCCCGGTGATCGCCTTCGCGCCAGCGGGCGACGGCACGCTTAAAGGCTCGGGCCGCTCGATTGCGGGGCTGCACTTACGTGATGCACTGGAGCGTCTCGACACGCTCTATCCGGGCATGATGATTAAGTTCGGCGGCCACGCGATGGCGGCGGGCCTGTCGCTGGAAACCGAGAAGTATGATCTGTTCCGCGAACGCTTCGCCGCGCTGATCGACGAGTGGTTGGATGGTGAGGCGCTGCAGGGTGTGATTTGGTCCGATGGCGAACTGCATGCGCAGGAGTTCACGCTGCACACCGCAGAGATGCTGCGTGAAGCCGGTCCCTGGGGCCAGGCTTTTCCGGAGCCAGTGTTCGACGGCCAGTTCAAATTGCTGCAACAAAAGCTGGTGGGCGAGCGCCACCTCAAGGTGATGATTGAGCCACTGGGCGGCGGCCCACTGTTGGATGGCATCGCGTTTAACGTTGATACGACCTTGTGGCCGGATACCAGCGTGCGTCAGGTGAAGCTAGCCTACAAACTCGATATCAACGAATACCGTGGCAACCGCTCGGTTCAACTGATTATCGACCATATCTGGCCGCTATAACCGCATCATTCATTCGGGGGCGTGTAAAAGCGCACCCGGTAACCTGCAGCGAGTGACCCTGGTTCGCCATGGTGGGTAACCGAATCCCTTTGGGCGCACTGTTGCGCTATCTCGCATACCTGCAATGCTACAAAGTACGCGCAGTTTCGGGTAAACTAGCGCGTTACTTTTTATCCCCTTTCACCGAATCGTCAAAAAAGACTGAAAAGCCATGTTTGAAATTAATCCGGTCAAAAATCGTATTCAAGACCTCACCGAGCGCAGCGACGTTCTTAGGGGGTATCTTTGACTATGATGCCAAGAAAGAACGCCTCGAAGAAGTAAACGCCGAGCTGGAACAGCCTGACGTCTGGAACGAACCTGAACGCGCGCAGGCGCTGGGTAAAGAACGTGCTTCGCTGGAAGCGGTAGTAGAAACCTTAGATCATATGCGTCAGGGCCTGGAAGATGTGCAGGGCTTGCTGGATCTGGCTGTAGAAGCCGACGACGAAGAGACCTTCAACGAAGCCGTTATCGAGCTGGATGGTTTAGAAGCCAAGCTGGGCGAACTCGAATTCCGTCGCATGTTCTCTGGCGAGTATGACAGCGCCGATTGCTACATGGATATTCAGGCCGGTTCTGGCGGTACTGAAGCGCAAGACTGGGCCAGTATGCTGCTGCGCATGTACCTGCGTTGGGCAGAAGCCAAAGGTTATAAAACCGAAATTATTGAAGAGTCAGACGGTGAAGTGGCCGGTACTAAATCCGCCACCATTAAAATCATCGGTGACTACGCGTTTGGCTGGCTGCGTACCGAAACTGGCGTCCATCGCCTGGTGCGTAAGAGTCCATTTGACTCCGGCGGCCGTCGTCATACCTCATTCAGTTCGGTGTTTATCTACCCGGAAGTGGATGACAACATCGATATCGACATCAATCCCGCCGATCTGCGTATCGACGTTTACCGTGCCTCTGGCGCGGGCGGCCAGCACGTTAACAAAACCGAGTCTGCGGTGCGAATTACCCACTTGCCGACCAACATTGTGGTGCAGTGCCAGAACGACCGTTCACAGCACAAGAACAAAGATCAGGCTTTCAAGCAGTTGCGTGCGAAGCTGTACGAATATGAGATGCAGAAGAAAAACGCTGACAAGCAGGCCGCGGAAGACAACAAATCCGACATTGGCTGGGGCAGTCAGATTCGCTCATACGTACTTGACGATTCACGTATCAAAGATCTGCGCACTGGCGTAGAGACGCGCAACACGCAAGCGGTGCTGGATGGCGACATCGACCGTTTCATTGAAGCAAGTTTAAAAGCAGGGTTATAAGGAACCGACATGTCTGAACAACAACCGCAGAGCGCTGATGCAGCCCTTGAGTTAAACAACGAACTGAAAGCGCGTCGCGAAAAACTCAGCGCGCTGCGTGAAAAGGGCATCGCGTTTCCTAACGATTTCCGTCGCGATACTACCTCCGATCTGCTGCACGCCAGCTATGACGCGAAAGAGAACGAAGAGCTGGAAGCGCTCGGCGTTGAAGTGAGCGTGGCCGGTCGTATGATGACCCGTCGCATCATGGGTAAAGCCTCTTTTGCCACCCTGCAGGATGTTGGCGGCCAGATTCAGATCTACGTATCACGTGACGATCTGCCAGAAGGCGTCTACAACGAGCAGTTCAAAAAGTGGGATCTGGGCGATATCCTTGGCGCACGCGGTAAGTTGTTCAAGACCAAAACCGGCGAGCTGTCGATCCACATCACTGAACTGCGTCTGCTGACCAAAGCGCTGCGTCCACTGCCGGATAAATTCCACGGCCTGGCCGATCAGGAAACCCGTTACCGTCAGCGTTATCTCGATCTGATCTCTAACGATGAATCACGTAATACTTTCAAAGTGCGCTCTAAAATCATGGCCGGCATCCGTCAGTTCATGGTTAACCGCGACTTTATGGAAGTGGAAACCCCAATGATGCAGGTGATCCCTGGCGGCGCGTCAGCCCGCCCGTTCATCACCCATCACAATGCGCTCGACATCGACATGTACCTGCGTATTGCACCAGAGCTGTATCTGAAGCGTCTGGTGGTGGGCGGCTTCGATCGCGTATTTGAGATCAACCGTAACTTCCGTAACGAAGGTATTTCGCCACGTCATAACCCAGAGTTCACCATGATGGAACTCTATATGGCGTATGCGGATTACAAAGATTTGATCGAGCTGACCGAAAGCCTGTTCCGCACCCTGGCGCAGGATGTGCTGGGCACCACTGAAGTGCCTTATGGTGACCACACCTTCGATTTCGGTAAACCGTTTGAGAAGCTCACTATGCGTGAAGCGATCAAGAAATACCGTCCGGAAACCGACCTGAACGATCTGGAAGACTTTGATAAAGCCGTTGCGATTGCCAAATCGCTGCACATCAAAGTGGAAAAGAGCTGGGGTCTGGGCCGTGTGGTCACTGAGATCTTCGAAGAGACCGCAGAAGCACACCTGATTCAGCCAACCTTCATCACTGAATACCCGGCTGAAGTGTCACCGCTGGCACGTCGTAACGACGAGAACCCGGAAATCACTGACCGCTTTGAGTTCTTCATCGGCGGTCGTGAAATCGGTAACGGCTTCTCCGAGCTGAACGATGCAGAAGATCAGGCAGAGCGTTTCCTGCAGCAGGTTAACGCGAAGGATGCAGGCGATGACGAAGCGATGTTCTATGACGAAGACTACGTCACTGCACTGGAGCACGGCCTGCCGCCAACCGCAGGTCTCGGCATTGGTATCGACCGTATGGTAATGCTGTTCACCAACAGCCATACCATCCGTGACGTGATCCTGTTCCCGGCACTGCGTCCAACCAGCAAGTAAGGCAAATCGGTGCGCATAAATCCGCGCACTTTGCCATAAGCCTTAGAGGTCGCCATTATGGCGGCCTTTTTCATTTCTATTCCCCTGGCAAAATTCCTGATGACAACCCGGCACGCTCTGTGCAGGATAGTTTTTTTATTTTCAGGGAATCACCATGAGTGCAAAAGCGGCAACGTTAGAGGGCCGGATTCAACAGCACTGGGATCAACTCTCCAGCCACGAGCAGAGACTGGCTGACGTGCTGCTGGCGGCACCCGGCCAGCTGGCGATGAATACCGCCACCGAACTGGCACAGAGCGCGGGCGTTTCCAAAGCCACCACCACGCGTTTTTTCCGTCATCTCGGTTACGAAAACTATGAAGCCGCGCGTCGGCAGGCGCGTGAGATGCAGAGCAGCGGCTCACCGCTCTATTTGCAGGCCGTACCAACCGCATCACCGCTGGCCAGCATCATGCAGCAGCACCTGGAAAAAGAGATCGCTAATCTGGTCAACAGCTATCGCACGCTCGACAGTGAACAGCTGCAGCAGGCGGTGAGCGCCATTGCCCAATCACGCCGCGTGGTGGTGATGGGCTGGCGTCACAGCCAGACCATTGCCCAGCTGATTTACCGCGATCTGGTGCATATCCATCCTGACGTGCGTTTGCTGCCGCGTCCCGGCGATTCGCTTGCGGAGCATCTGGCGGCGCTGAATCAGCAGGATGTGGTGATCTGCGTTGGATTGCGTCGCCGTATGCCTGCGCTGGAAGCGGCGATGAATGCGCTGGCAGAACGCAACGTGCCGATGTTGTATATCGCCGATGTGCTCTCCGGCAAACCAGCGCGTCACGCGCAGTGGGTGGTGCGCTGCCATACCGACAGCAGCCTGATGTTCGACAGCACCGCCGCGCTCTCCGGCGTATGCAATCTGCTCTGCTCACTGGTGGCCCGGCAAATGGGCAAAACCAGCAATGATTATCTGGCGCAGGTTGAAGCCTTGCACCAATCCCTCGACGAACTGGAATAACGCCCCATTCTGGCGCGCCGTGCGCCAGTATTCGCACCAAAAAAGTGCAACTATCGTCTCATCCTCGCAGTCCATTTTCGCGTCTATGAAACCTGAGAAACTAACATTTAAAATAAAGAAACAAATGTTTCTCACTGATTTTATTCAGTAATACCCTCTTTACCCCAAAGGTATTAGCTGGGTGGTGAAAAAACTGGCACAAAATATGCTCAGTAGAAAAAGACATTTCACCAACACCAGGGAAACACCACAATGAAAAAAACAGCACTGCTGATCGCCGCTCTTCTCACCGTTGGCACCATGGCGCAGGCGCAAGCCGATACCCTGAGTGACATCAAAAGCAGCGGCAAAATTACCGTTGGTATCGATCCAACCTTTCCTCCATACGAATACACCGACGACAAAGGCGATATCACCGGCTATAGCGTGGCGATCATGCAATCCTTCGCCAAAGATCTCGGTGTGAAACTGGAGTTTCAGAAAACCGCCTTCAGCGGCATTTTGCCGGGCCTGATCTCTGGCTCGTTCAACGCCGAAGGTTCTTCTCTTAACGTCACCGCCGAGCGCGCGAAGAAAGTGCTGTTCACCGTGCCTTACAGCAAAACCGTAAACGGCGTGCTGGTACGTGAAAGTGAAGCCAGCACCTTCAGCGGCAAAACGCTCAGCCCGGAAAGCCTGTCTGGTCTGCGTGGCGCGGTAAAAACCGCCAGCGTGCCAGAGCAGTTGCTGAAAGGCTTTAACGAGCAGCTGAAAAAGGAGGGTAAAAAACCGATCACCATCATCAACGTGGATTCGCTGGATCAGACCGTCAGCACTTTGATGACCAAACGCGCTGACTTCGTTTACGACGACATCTCCGTGCTGGCCCCGGTCGCGAAAAAATACGCCGGAAAAGTGGCGCAGGTGGGTGAAGTCGGTCCATCGCAATGGATGGGCTGGGCGACACGTAAAGAAGACGGCAGCCTGAACAAAGCCATCAGCGACCACATTCTGGCAATGCAGAAAGATGGCGAGCTGACCAAACTGCAGCAGCAGTATCTCGGCACCACCTTTACCGTGCCCGCCAGCGATTTCATTCCTCAGGAGTAATTATGTGCCAGTGCAACCTGACGGTGCCTGCGGGCCATGGCAAAACCTTCCGCGTGCGTAAGGGCCAGTTTATTACCGTGATTGACAGTGAAGGGCAGCAGGCGGCGGATTTCGTCGCCGTTAACGCCGATAATTTAAACGAAAAGCTGTCGCCGGTGCATACCCGCCAGCATCTACGCTCGCTGTTCTTTAAGCCCGGCGATGCACTGTGGTCGAGTGAAAACCGTCCGATGCTGCGCATTCTGGCGGACAGCATCGGCATCCACGATGCCAACGTGCCAGCCTGCGATCGTACCCGCTTCAGCGTCGATTTCGGCGTTGAAGGCCATCGCAACTGCGTGGACAACCTGCTGGAGGGCATGAAAGCCTTTGGCGTGACGTACTTCTCGCTGCCTGAGCCGTTCAACCTGTTCCAGAACGGTCCGGTGACCGCCGATGGCCGAATGGAAGTGACCGATCCCAACAGCAAAGCGGGCGACAGCATTACCTTCGAAGCGCTGTGCGATTTGATTTGTTCGGTATCGTCCTGCCCGCAGGACATCATTCCCGGTAACGGTTTGCAGGTCACGCCGATTGATATCGTGGTGAGTGACGTGTTTCACGCAGAGGAGATGAATCATGCTGTTAATGCGTGAAAGTTATGAAGAGACCGCTGAGCGCACGCTGGCGCAGTCGGTCACGGTGGAACCGGGCAGCGTCGGGTCGATTAAGGTGCTGCGCGGCCAGTTGCTGCGCATCACGGCGCAGGGCGACGGCGCGGTGGCTTCCCTGTTTGGTTTTAGCCTCGCCGATCCTGCTGTGTGGCTGTCGGTGCATCACACTCGCGTCTTCAGCAACAGCTATCTGCTGGGTTCTGGTATGCGTCTGGTGAACAACCGCCGCCGTCCGATGATGGTGCTGGGCAAAGACGGCGTGAAGCGTCACGACCTGCTGCTGCCTGCCTCTACCCGCGCCTTCCTGACGGAAAAAGGCTATCAAGGTGAAGGTTGTTTGGAAGCGGTGAGCGGCGAGCTGGCGCGCCTGGGCATGGAAGTGCCGAAGCTGCCGGACCCGATCAACCTGTTTATGCACGTCAAATTGACGCGGGCCGGCGACATCCTGCCGGAGCCGAACCTCACCAAAGCAGGCGACAGCATCACCTGTCGCGTGGTGATGGACACGCAGTTTATCGTCTCGGCCTGCAACACCGGCATCGAGGGCAACGATCAACCGGCACCGCTGTTGCTGTCGGTTGCGGAAAACCTGCACGATTTTAACGCGGAGTAACGCATGGGGCTGGATCAACAGGTAGTGGCCGCGCTGCCGGAACTCGGACACGGCCTGCTGATGACGTTAATACTCACGGTACTGGCGTCATTGGTCAGCGTGGTGATGGGGCAGCTTGGCTGCTTCCTGCAACTGCGCCGCGCCTGGATCTGGCGTGCCATCGGGCGGCTGTACGTTAGCCTGATGCGCGGTACACCGGCCATCGTGCAACTGTTCGTGGTGTTTTTCACCTTACCGCGCTTGGGATTGGGCGGTCAGCCAATGCTGGCCGCGGTGATTGCCATCGGCCTTAACAGCGGTGCTTACGTGGCAGAGATTTTGCGCGTCAATCGTTCACTGGTGACGCGCGGTCAGCTCGAAGCTGCACGCACGTTGGGGCTCAGCCGCTTCTTAACCTGGTGGTATGTGATCAATCCGCAGGTGATGCGTGCCAGCCTGCCGATGCTGGTTAACGAGTTCACCATCCTGCTGAAAACCACGCCGCTGGCCTCGGTGGTGGCGCTGACCGAATTGACCTATGCCGGACAGATTGTGATTGCGCGCACCTACGAAGCCACGCAAGTGCTGTTACTGGTGGCGGCGGGATATCTGCTGATCGCCATGCCGCTGATTGCCGCCGCAAGACGTCTGGAAGCCAAACGGAGGATCGCCTGATGGATTGGCAAGCCATTCTCACTTCCCTGCCTTCGCTGGGAGACGGCATGATCGCCACGCTGCAACTGTGCATTGTCGCCGCACTCTGTTCGCTGGCGTGGGGCGGGCTGATGGCATTACTGCTAATGCGCGCCTCACCGTTCTGGTTGCGTTTACTCAATCTTTACAGCGGATTAACCCTCGCGTTGCCGCTGCTGGTGGTGATCTACCTGCTCTATTTTGTGCTGCCGGAGTACGACATCACGCTGTCATCGCCGGTGGTGGGTGTGCTGGCCCTGACGCTCTATTACGCGCCCTATATCGCACAGGTTATTCGTGCGGCAATAGAGGCATTGCCGAAGGGGCAGTGGGAAGCTTGCCGCGTGCTGGGTTTGAGCCGCAGCGAACAGCTGCGCGATGTGGTGTTGCCGCAAACCCTGCCGCAGATGCTGTCGCCGCTGGTCGGTCTGATGATTGGTTTGATTAAAGACTCGGCGCTGCTGTCGATTGTCTCGGTGCAGGAGTTTATGTACGCCGCCAAACAGGCGATTTCAGATACCTACGCGCCGCTGGAGATCTATCTCACGGTGGCGCTTTGTTACTGGCTGCTCAACAGTCTGATCGACTGGTTGGCACGCGGCCTTGAATCTCGCATGACGCGCTATCGTCGCGGCATGCAGCATTAATCAGGAGAACACTATGTCAGCTAAATATCAGCATCGTGAAGCGATCACCATTCCCGCGCGCTACGGCAAAGCGGTGCGTCTGAAGAAAGGGGAAGCGGTGCAGGTGATCAATCTGCATGGCACTCAGGTAGTGGATTGCTGGGCGTACAACGCCGAAGACGTCAGTGAATATATGTGTATGGAAGCGACGCGCGTGTGGAACCAGCGTCTTAATCCCAAAGTCGGTGACAGCTTTATCACCAGCCAGCGCCACCCGATTCTGACCCTGGTGGCGGATACCTCACCCGGCGTGCATGATTCCTTTATGGCGGCCTGCGATGCGCGTCGTTATGAGCTGCTGGGCTGCACCGAGTATCACCGCAACTGCCATGATAACCTGTTTGAGGGCATGCGCGAGTTAGGTGTTGAACTGCCGCACGGTAATCTGGCGTCTCTGAATATTTTTATGAATATTCAGGTGCAGCCGGACGGCATTACTCTGAAAACGCTGCCGGTGGTGACAAAGCCCGGTGACTACATTGTGCTGCGCGCTGAGATGGATTGCTACGTGGCATTCTCCGCCTGCCCACAGGATATCGTCAGCATTCAGGGGCAGGGCGACAACACCCCGCGTGATGCCGAACTGCGTATTCTGACTGCCGGCTTCCCGCAGGTGCAGCTGAAAGGGGCCTGGGTGCCAGCGTAATTACGATTTCACGACCTGATCCAGCCACACCTGAAAACGTGCGTAAGGCACATACAGCGCCACATCCTTATACAAGGTCTTACCGCTTTTATTGTCGTCAATCGCGCTGCTGTAGCCGACAATTACCCCCGCCAGCGTATCATCGCTGGCGTTGTACACCGCACCACCCGACATGCCTTTCACTACACCGGCATTCGCCGCGACCACCACACAACTCGGTTTATTCCAGTCGTTGGCCAGTGTGGTGTTGATCAAATTCTTGCCGCTTGAGGCCACCGGCATGGCAGAGATAAAGCTGTAACCGTAGAGATTGACGTTGTCGCCGATATGGCTATTGCGGAACGGTGGGGGAAGATTGGGTTCGGTGTTCTTGTGGTACACCACGGCGATATCGCACTCAGGATGCCAGGCTTTCACCCGATACATCGAGTATTTCGCCACGTGCGCGGCCGTTAAGCTGTATTCAGGTGTCAGTGGAATGGTGGTGCCCAGCGCGCCAATGCCCAGCACGGTAGGAATGCCAGTCACGGTCATATCGACGCGTTTTGCGGCTTCTTTGCTGTACTCATAGTGCCCCACGGAGCAGCCGCTCAGGCAGCCCACTGTCAGTACGATCAGCCATCGCATAGGTCATTCCCCCTGCATTGTTTGACACCGCATCACCGCGTAACTGGTTGAGGTATCGGCAATGCGCGCCCATCCTTTACTGCTTGATTGCTCGCCAAAAGCTGATGAGCTGTGACAGCGATCACAACTGAATCAAGCGTAGCGTGAAAAGTGTCATCTGTCTCAGTGGTCAGGCAGAGTCACTTTCGCGCGCGGGGATTATTGCTTTGCAAGCAAAGATGCCTTGCAGCGCAGAGGCTGGTTGAGCTGCCAAGCCTGTGCTTTAATCAGAATGTGACGCAGTTCAAATATCTATAAGCGTCCGTTGTAACCGCACGGCGTTCGTTGTGCGGCCTGCCTGCAAAACATTTTTAGGAGAGTGTGTTATGCCTGTTGCATTACTGGCGCTGGCGCTGAGTGCGTTCGCCATCGGCACCACGGAGTTCGTGATTATGGGATTACTGCCGGAAGTGGCGGGCGATCTGCAGGTAACGATTCCTTCAGCAGGATGGCTGATCAGTGGTTATGCACTGGGCGTAGCCATCGGTGCACCGATTATGGCGTTGCTGACGGCGAAGCTGCCGCGTAAACGAACCCTGATTCTGTTGATGATCATCTTCATCATCGGCAACGTGCTGTGCGCGCTGGCGTACACCTACAACCTGCTGATGCTGGCGCGCGTGGTCACCGCACTCTGTCACGGGGCCTTCTTCGGGATTGGTGCGGTAGTAGCGGCGAGTCTGGTGGCACCGAGCCGTCAGGCATCGGCGGTGGCGCTGATGTTCACCGGCTTAACCCTCGCCAACGTGCTGGGTGTGCCGCTCGGCACCTGGTTTGGTCAGATGTTTGGCTGGCGTGCCACCTTCTGGGGCGTGGCGATCATCGGCATCCTCGCTTTTATCGCTTTGATTGTCAGTCTGCCAACCAACAAAGAAGAGAAACCGGTACATCTGGCGAGTGAAGTCAGCGCGCTGGCAAATGGCAAACTGTGGCTGTCGCTGCTGATGACAGTGTTCTTTGCTGCTGCGATGTTTGCGCTGTTCAGCTATATCGCGCCGCTGCTGTTGCAGGTCACGGGCATCACCGATCGTGGGGTGAGCTGGACGCTGTTCCTGATTGGCGCAGGCTTAACCGTCGGTAATATCCTCGGCGGCAAGCTGGCCGACTGGAAAGTCTCGTTTAGCCTGATCCTCAGCTTTGTGCTGATCGCCGTCTTCTCGCTGCTGTTCAGCTGGACCAGCCACGCGCTGTGGCTGGCGGAAATCACGCTGTTCCTGTGGGCGATGGCGACCTTTGCTACCGTGCCTGGCTTGCAGATTAACGTGGTGCGCCATGGTAAAGACGCACCTAATCTGGTCTCCACGCTGAACATCTCGGCGTTCAACGTCGGTAATGCGCTCGGTGCCTGGGTAGGCGGCGCGGTGATCGATAAAGGCTACGGGCTGACGTCAGTGCCGGTCGCCGCCGCTGCACTGGCGGTGGTCGGTCTGGTCATCTGTCTGATCACCTTCCGCAAATCAGGCGGGCAGGGCGAAACGGTACGCGCTTAAACCAGACGCTCGGCAATGCGTTGGGTAAAGGTGGCCACCTGCTGTTGCAGGTGGTCGCAGAAATGATCAACCAGCGCTGACGCCGGGCGATGCTGTGGCCGCACCAGACTGACGGTGAACGGCACCGCGATACTGAATCTGCGCATCACCACACCGCTGTCGGCGTAATCGAGCGCCGTCAGCGGATTCACAATCGAAATCCCTACCCCCGCGCGCACCATCGCGCATACCGATGCCGCACTGTGCGTTTCCAGCACTAAACGGCGCTCCACCTGTTGCTCATGGAACAGCGAGTCCAGCAGCTGACGATAGCTATCACTGCGTGACAAGCTGACGTAATTCTCCCCCTGAAAATCCTGCGGAGTTAACACCTCACGCTGGCACAGCGGATGGTTGGGCGGCAGCACGCACACTTCATCGCAGGTCAGCAGCGGTAAGCGCTCGGTGCCTGCCGGGGCATGCTGGGTTTCGGTCAGACCCAGATCGTAGCGCTGTGCCGACAGCCACTCTTCCAGCAGCGGCGACTCCTGCGGAATGATGTTCAGGCTGACCTGCGGATAGCGCTGCAGAAAGGGTTGCAGCAGTGGTGGCAGCAGTGACTGCGAGAACACCGGCAAACAGGCAATCGACAGCTCGCCCTGACGAAACTGGCGCAAGCCTTCCGCTGCATCCATGATGCGGTCTAAGCCATACCAGGATCGCTGCACCTCTTCATACAACCGCAAACCCTGCACCGTGGGCTGCAATCGTCCGCGCACCCGCTCAAACAGTTCCAGACCCAGCTGCTGCTCCAGCCGCGCCAACTCACGGCTGACCGTTGGCTGTGAGGTGTGCAGCAACGCGGCGGCTTGCGTCAGGTTGCCGCTGGTCATCACCGCGTGGAAAATTTCGATATGCCGCCAGTTAATTTTTGCCATAGCTCCTCCGCTAGTCCATATCATATTTGTATAGCTGACGCTAAAACAGATATTTTTCTGAATCGTCTTGCTGTGGCTAAATAGTGGCAAAGACACAGGAGAATTGAGATGCCACGTCCACTGAACAACACCGAAACGGCCCTGACCGCCGCCAATTTACTGCCGCTGGCCCAGCGTTATGCCGGTCCATTTTGGGCCTACGATGCCGCCATCATTCAGCAGCGTATTGCGCAGCTGAGCGCGTTTGACGTGGTGCGTTTCGCCCAGAAAGCCTGCTCCAACATTCACATTCTGCGCCTGATGCGTGCCGCAGGCGTGAAGGTCGATTCCGTTTCCCTGGGTGAAATTGAGCGCGCCCTGGCCGCCGGTTTCCAGCCGGGTGGCGAAGATATCGTCTTTACCGCTGACGTCTTCGATCAGCCAACCCTGGCGCGTATCGCGGAGTTAAAAGTGCCGGTCAATGCCGGTTCGGTGGATATGCTGCATCAGCTTGGCGCGGTATCTGCGGGCCATAAAGTGTGGCTGCGCATCAACCCGGGTTTTGGTCACGGCCACAGCCAGAAAACCAACACCGGTGGCGAGAACAGCAAGCATGGCATCTGGCATAGCGATCTGCCGCTGGCGCTGGCAGCGATTCAGCAGCACGGCCTGAAATTAGTGGGTCTGCATATGCACATCGGTTCCGGTGTTGATTACGGCCACCTGCAGCAGGTGTGTGACGCGATGGTCGATCAGGTCATCGAATTTGGTCAGGATCTGGAAGCGATTTCAGCCGGTGGTGGTTTGTCGATTCCTTATCGCTTCGGTGAAGAAGCCATTGATACCCAGCACTATTTCGGTTTGTGGAGTGGCGCGCGTGACCGCATTGCGGCGCATCTTGGCCATGCGGTGAAACTGGAGATTGAACCGGGTCGTTTCCTGGTGGCGGAGTCTGGCGTGCTGGTGTCGCAAGTGCGTGCGGTTAAAGATATGGGCAGCCGTCACTTCGTGCTGGTGGATGCGGGCTTTAGCGATCTGATGCGTCCATCGATGTACGGCAGCTATCACCATATTTCTGTGCTGCCAGCTGATGGTCGTGCATTGAGTGATGCAACGGTGGAGAGCGTGGTGGCGGGGCCGCTGTGCGAGTCGGGTGATGTGTTTACCCAGCTTGAGGGCGGTAAAGTCGAGACGCGTGCGCTGCCTGCGACGCAGGTCGGCGATTATCTGGTGTTCCACGACACCGGCGCGTACGGCGCTTCGATGTCTTCCAACTACAACAGCCGTCCGCTGATTCCGGAAGTGCTGTTTGAGAATGGCGCTCCGCGTGAAATTCGTCGCGCGCAGACTATTCAGGAGCTGCTGGCGCTGGAGCTGATGTGATCAACATTGTTCCACTCAGTGAAGTCCCACATCACGCCAGCCATATCACCGACTGGCTGTGGCAGGCGTTTGGCGAGGGGACGTCGCGCGAGTTTTACGACAGCATTGTGCGCAGCAGCCTGAACGGTGCCGAGTATCCGGTGACCTTTGTGGCGCTGGATGGCGATGTGCCGTTGGGCACGGTGGGATTCTGGCGCTGTGATCTCATCAGCCGTCAGGATCTCTATCCGTGGATTGCCGCGTTGTATGTGGATAAACATGCGCGCGGCAATGGCCTGAGTGAAGCGCTGCAGCAGCATGTGTTGAATTATGCCCGCGATCGCGGGCATGAAAAGCTGTGGCTGTGGTCAACGTTCGGCGGCTACTACGAGCGCTTTGGCTGGCAGTATCAGTGTGATGCGCTGGAGTTCCCGGATGTGCGGGTGAAGGTCTATTCGCAGGATTTGTGACCCGGTGCGCATTGAAGCGCACCTGGAGATCAACCCGGTCCGCTCACCGAATGCCTTCTCACCAGCGTCGGGCTAAACATATTGGTCACTTCTGGCATTTCCGTGCCGTTGGCTAACGCCAGCGCCAGCTGCGCCGCCTGCTGCGCCATGGTGACAATCGGATAACGCACCGTGGTCAGTCGTGGACGCACATAGCGTGAGACCAGCACATCATCAAAACCAATCAGCGACATCTCTTCCGGCACGCGAATGCCGTTATCACTCAACACCGCCAGTGCGCCAGCCGCCATGGAGTCGTTGTAACAGGCCACCGCTGTGAACTGCTTACCGCGCCCCAGCAATTCCGTCATCGCTTGTTCACCCCCGACTTCGTCCGGCTCGCCCCACGCCACTAAGCGGTCGTTGGACGGTAAGCCGTGCTCTTTCAACGCGTCGTAGTAACCTTGCAGGCGGTCTTCGGAGTCAGAAATAGGGTGGGTCGAGCAGATAAAGGCGATTTGCGTATGACCTTGCTGAATCAGATGGCGCGTTGCCAGCCAGGCACCGTAACGGTCATCCAGCGCGATGCAGCGCGATTCAAAGCCTTTCAGCAGTCGGTTGAGCAACACCATGCCCGGCACTTGCTTCATCAGCACTTCCAGGTCGGCATCAGGAATTTTCTTGGCGTGCACCACCAGCGCATCACAGCGATGACGCATCAGTTGCTCAATCGCCTGACGCTCTTTTTGCTCAATGTGGTAACCGTTACCAATCAGCAGGAAGTTGCCGGTGGCACCTGCGACTTCATCGACCGCTTTCACCATCGCGCCAAAAAACGGGTCGGAAACGTCACCCACCACCAGACCCAGGGTTTCGGTGGATTGCTGCGCCAGGGCGCGTGCATTGGCGTTCGGGTGATACTGCAACTGCTCCATTGCCTGGGTCACGGCGAGACGTGAACTCTCGCTGGCTTTGGGCGAATTATTGATGACGCGGGAAACGGTCGCGACCGATACCCCGGCCATGCGGGCAACATCCTTAATGGTAGCCATGCGGTTACTTGCATCCGGGAAAACGTTTACACATCCCATCAGTGTTACGGAAAACAGTACCTGTAGCAACCCGCGAGAATGCCAGCGCTGTCGCAAAAGTGCGGAAAATCAGGCGCTCACAGACTGGCTTTAGCCCTGCTATCGCCTCATGGTATGCTGCCAGCACGATTCAGACCTGTCTGCCGGACCCAATAACCATGAAAACACGCGTGCCACACCTGGCGCACTGGGGCGCATTTACTGCCGTCACGGAAAACGACCGCCTGATTGGCTGTGAACCCTTTTTTGCTGACGCCGATCCATCGCCGATGCTCAACACCATCCCGGAACTGGTCTACTCGGATAAGCGTATCCGCCAGCCAATGGTGCGTCGTTCATGGCTAAAGTCACGTGAGAATAGCGATCGCACGCTGCGTGGACGTGAAGATTTTGTCGCCGTGGATTGGGATACCGCACTGGATCTGGTGGCAGAAGAGAATCGCCGCGTACGCGATTGCTACGGCGCATCGGGTATTTTCAACGGCTCCTACGGCTGGTCATCGGCGGGACGCGTTAACCATGCGCGCACCCTGATCCGTCGTTTCTACTTCCAGGGCGGCGGCGGGGTGGACCAGCAGGGCAACTATAGCTGGGGCGCCGCGCAGTTCTTCCTGCCCTATGTGATTGGTACCTACATGCCGCTCACCGGCCGCGTCACCGACTGGCCGAGCGTGGTGGAACATGCCGACATCTTTATCGCCTTCGGTGGTCTGGCGCTGAAAAATGCCCAGGTGGCGTCGGGCGGTGCCGGACAGCACAGCCTGAAACCAGCGCTGGAGCAACTCAGCGCCAAAGGCACGCCAATCATCAACATCAGCCCAATGCGTGATGACTGCCCGGCGTTTGTGAATGCCGAGTGGATTCCGATTCGTCCCAACACCGATGTGGCGCTGATGCTGGCGCTCGGTTATGAGATTACGCACCGCAATGCGCTGGACGAAAGTTTCCTCGCCAGCCATTGCACCGGCTGGCCGCAGTTACGTGAATATCTGCTGGGCGAAAGCGACGGCATCGCCAAAACGCCGGCGTGGGCGAGTGCCATCACCGGCATTCCGGCGGCGCGTATCGCGATGCTGGCACAGCAGTTGATCGGCAAACGCAGCTTTATCACCTGTTCTTACTCGGTACAACGTGCCCATCGCGGTGAGCAGCCGTACTGGATGATGATTGCGCTCTCCTCGATGCTGGGGCAGCCAGGCTTGCCGGGGGGCGGCTTCTCCTTTGGTCACGGTTCGATGAACAGCGTCGGTAATCCGCGTCAGGAAGGGCCCGCGCCGATGATGAGCACCGGGCCAAATCCCGGCAACTTCTCGATTCCGGTGGCGCGCATCAGCGACATGCTGCTCAACCCTGGTCAGCCCTACAACTTCCAGGGCGAAACCCTGCACTATCCCGATATCCATCTGGTGCACTGGGCGGGCGGTAATCCGTTCCACCACCATCAGCAGCTCAACCGCTTAGTGGAAGGCTGGCAGCGCCCGGATACCGTGATCGTGCAGGATATTGTCTGGACGCCAGCGGCACAGATGGCGGATATCGTGCTGCCCGCCACCACCACGCTGGAGCGCAACGATATCGGCGGCTCTTCACGCGATCGCTTTGTTTTTGCGATGCATCAGGCGGTGAAACCGCAACATCAGGCGCGCCATGACTTCGATATCTTTGCGGATATCGCCGATCGCCTCGGCTACCGCGAGGTGTTCACCGAAGGGCGCAACGAGATGCAGTGGATTGAGCACCTGTATCAGCAGTGTGCGGTGGCGCACGCGCGCAAAGATATCCACTTCCCGGAGTTTGGTGAATTCTGGGAGCGTGGTTTCGTTGAGATCCCGGAAGGCGGCAAGCCGTATGTGTTTATGGATGATTTCCGTGCTAACCCGCAGGCCCATCCGATCCAGACCGCCAGTGGTAAAATCGAGCTGTTCTGTCAGACCATCGCCGATTATCAACTGGAAGATTTTGCCGGACATCCCGAGTGGCGTGAGCCGCAGGAGTGGTTGGGCTCACCGCTGAGCGGGGATTTCCCGCTGCATATGATCTCGATTCAGCCCTCAGATCGACTGCACAGCCAGATGGACGCGACTGCCACGGTGCAAGCGAATAAAACGGCCGGGCGCGAAACCTTATATATGCATCCACAGGACGCTGAGGCTCGCCAAATCGTCGATGGCGATGAGATTGAAGTCAGTAACGCACGTGGCCGTATGCTGGCCGGTGTGCGTCTCACTGATGGCTTAACACCCGGTGTGGTGATCATCGCCACTGGCGCCTGGTTTGATCCCGGATTCGGCCGCACCTGGCAGCCGTGGGACCGTGCCGGTAACCCCAATGTACTGACGCTGGATATCGGCACCTCGTCACTGACGCAAGGCCCTAACGCCATGAGTTGCCTGGTGGAAATCAAAAAACACCTGATGTGAATGGGGTGCTAACAATCTCACCGCTGGTTACATTTTGCGGGTAACTGTTGCGTTTGAGAGATGGAGAACCGTCATGCCACCTTGCTACAGTCAGGGTCCCAGAGGTATTGATGGGTGAACATCAAAAAGTTTTCTTGATTACACCGACCTGCGCAGATGCGCAGGTTTTTTTTGCCTGTCGTTCCCGCTAACGAACTGAAACACAGTTTTCCTGTCAACTCGCTTTACCTTTCTTTATAACTGCGGATAACAAGCTTGAAAAAACTGTTTATTGCAGCGGAATGCTATGCCCCGTATAAAAAAACTTCTGGGAAAAGACCAGATCAAAGCCCCATTTAACCCGTTTCGTTTTCGCCTGATTTGTCTGGGTGTCTTCAGCTGCATGGTGTTGCTGCTGATCTTCGTCGGCGACCTGCAACTGATTAAGCATCCGATGCTGGAGCACGAGGCCGATCAGCGTTCACTGCGCACCGTCACCTTGCCCACCAACCGTGGCACCTTACTGGATCGTGATGGCCAGGCACTGGCACTGAGCGTACCGGCGCGCGATATCATCGCCGACCCGATGCGCGTGCTGGAAGCCAATCCCGACTTCACCAACGCCAAATGGACCTATCTTGCCTCGGCGCTGAACTTACGTCCGGAAGAGTTGCGTGAGCAGATCACCGCGAACCCGAAAAAGCGCTTCCTCTATCTTGGCCGTAAAATCGAACTGGGCATCGCCAAAGACATCGCCGAACTGCACCTGAAGGGCATCAGCTCGGTATACAACGACAGCCGCTTCTATCCAATGAGTGAAGCCGCTGCGCCGTTGATTGGGATTGTCGGTGCTGACAGCAATGGCCTGAACGGTCTGGAGAAAGGTTTCGACCACGTGCTGCAAGGTGAGCCGGGCAAAGAGGTTTATCGTCAGGACAAAGAGGGCAATATCGTGGCGATGCTGGATTACGAGCCGCCGAAGCAGCCGCCAACGGTACAGCTGAGTATTGATAAGTTTGACCAGTTCACCCTCTACAGCAAACTGCGCGATGGCGTGTTGCTGAATAAAGCGGATTCCGGTGCGGCAGTGCTGATCAAGATTGATACGGGCGAGATCCTGGCGATGGCTTCCTATCCTTCGTTCAACCCCAACAACTTCGATAACGCCACGCCTGCACAGATGCGCAACACGGCGATCAATGACAGCTACGAACCCGGCTCAACGGTAAAACCGCTGGTGGTGATGGAAGGGCTGGAGCGTCATCTGGTGCGTGCTGACTCGGTGATCGATACCACACCCTACAGCGTTAACGGCCACTTGATTCGTGACGTCGGCCACTGGCCGCGCCTGACCATGACGGGCATTTTGCAGAAATCGAGTGATATCGGCGTATCGCACATTGCGCTGGCGATGCCTGCTGAAGCGCTGGTAAACACCTATCAGGCGTTTGGCCTGGGTAAGCCGACCGGACTCGGGTTAACCGGCGAGAGCGTGGGCTACTTCCCGCTGCACCGTGAACGCTGGGCGGATATTGAACGCGCCACCTTTGCCTTTGGCTACGGCCTGCGCGTCACACCGCTGCAAATCGCCCGTGAATACGCCACGCTTGGTTCTTACGGCGTATATCGTCCACTGTCGATTACCAAAGTGACACCGCCGGTGTTGGGCAAGCAGGTGGCCGATCCGCAAATCGTTCAAACCGTGGTGCACATGCTGGAGAGTGACGTATTGCCTGGCGGTACCGGCGTCAAAGCCGCTGTGCCGGGTTACCGCCTGGCGACCAAAACCGGTACCGCAGAGAAAATGGGCACCAGCGGGAAGTACGATGGCGGTTACGTTAACTACACCGCCGGTATTGCTCCTGCCAGCCATCCTGAGGTGGCGCTGGTGGTGATGGTCAACCATCCGACAGCGGGCGATCACTTTGGTGGTTCGGTAGCGGCGCCGATTTTCGGCAGCATTATGGGGCCGGTGTTGAAGCATATGAACATTGCGCCTGACGCCATTTACAGCAAACCGACTTCGGATAAATCTTAGTAAAATCAGGATTTAACTGCCGTGAGGTGCTTTTCACACCTCGTTGCATTTCGCCGAACTCCGTTGCGATTTGCGGCTGTTTTCTCACACCACTTTCGGCGACGATAAAAGTCCCAGAGGTATTGATTGGTGTGAAGATCGGCTGCTGCGGCAGCAATACCTGTCTTCAGGTATTCACCCTGTTCGGTTGCACCGACCCACGCGGATGCGTGGGTTTTTTTTGTCTGAAATTCAGCACTCAGCGAACTCGCTCACACCTCTTGTCTGAGTCTTAACACTTCCCCGCCAACATAAAAATATCTTGCCGTGTAACCTGTATGTAACGCACCGCGATGCCGCATTCCATTTCGGTTCGCCAGCCCCTTGCCGTGTTGGTAGCGCGGCTTTGGGGCGTTTTTTATTGCCATTCGTTGAGGTGTGACCCGATGCCAAAAACCAAAGACCGAACGCCAAAAGGCGAGGGCCGCTCCACGGCGTTTCAGTTACGCATTCATCCGGAGTTGCATGACCAACTGCGCGAAGTCACCGAAGATGAAAACATCACGCTATCGTGCTGGTTGAAAGATTTGGCGCGTCGCGAACTGCGCCGTCGCGGGATCGAGCCGAAAGGGTAAATCTGTTGCTCTGCATGGCGGTAAAAAACCCGCAAAAAGCTAATTTTCACAGCCATTTATGGCACGAAAGGTTTACCATTTTCCTTTGGAAAATATATTTTACGCAACCTTAACAACCGCCTTATCACTCCCTCCCTACAATGATTTTTTGCATGTCATCACATCAGTGACTATCCCTCCTTTCATCCAGAGAAAAATTATGCGCCTGAAACTTCTTTCTGCCAGCGTGGTGTTTTTACTGGCAGCCTGTGACCAGGGCGGAGCAAAGCCCGCTGCATCCGCGACACCCCAGGTGGGTGTCATCGCCCTAAAATCTGAGCCCGTTACGTTGGTGACACAACTGCCTGGCCGCACCACGGCGGTCCGCACCGCACAGGTGCGCCCACAAGTCAGCGGCGTGATCCAGAAAATCCTGTTTACCGAAGGCGGCGAAGTAAAAGCGGGTCAGCCGCTCTATCAGATCGATCCGGCGACCTATAAAGCCGCTTACGACAAAGCGATGGCGACCTGGCAAAACGATGCCATGGTGGCAAAACGCTATCATCCGCTGGCGTCCGCGCATGCCATCAGCCAGCAAACTTACGACGATGCCGTCGCGGCAGAGCGTGAAGCACAGGCCGATGTGGAAACCGCTAAGGTCAATCTCGATTACACACTGGTGAAGGCGCCGATCTCCGGACATATCAGCCGTTCGCTGTATACCGCCGGTGCGCTGGTGACCAACGGCCAGACCGACTATCTCGCCACCATCACCCAACTTGATCCGATCTATGTTGATGTCAGTGAGTCATCCACCGACCTGCTGCGTCTGCGCCGAGCGTTAGCTGACGGCAAGATCGCCAAAGTGGATGACAACACGGCGGCGGTCGGACTCTCTCTGGAAGACAACAGCCAGTATGGCCAGCAGGGCAAACTGGCGTTCTCGGAAGTGAACGTCGACACCGCCACCGGCACCGTGGTGCTGCGTGCGGTGTTCCCGAACCCGCATAATGAACTGCTGCCAGGCATGTATGTGCACGCCAGCTTCCCGCAGGGCATTCAGCAGCAGGGGATTCTGGTGCCGCAGGAGTCGATCATGCATGACACCAAAGGCCAGCCGTATGTGTACGTGGTGAAAAGCGATAACACCATTGAGCAGCGCAGCATTCACACCGGCGAGATGATCAAAGGTGAATGGCTGGTGACCTCCGGCCTGAGCGAAGGTGAAAACGTGGTGGTGAACAATCTGCAAAGTGTGCGTGCCGGGGCGAAAGTCACCACCACCGCCGCCAGCACCCATGACACGCCATCTGCCAACGCTGTCAGTCTGTCGATGACCGACGCAGCAGCGCAATAAGGAGGCGGCATGTCGAAGTTTTTTATTGAACGTCCCATCTTTGCCTGGGTTATCGCGATTATCGTGATGCTGGTGGGCGGGATTGCGGCCATCAGTTTGCCGGTCAATCAGTATCCCAATATCTCCCCACCTGCGGTGTCGATCTCGGTGACTTATCCGGGGGCCAGCGCCGAAACCACCCAGAACACCGTGGTGCAGGTGATTGAGCAGCAGTTAAACGGGCTGGATGGCTTGCGCTATCTGGAATCCAGTAGTGCCTCGGACGGCAGTGCGCAGATCATCGCCACCTTTAACCAAGGCATCAATCCGGATATCGCGCAGGTGCAGGTACAGGACCGCGTCTCGCTGGCGGAATCGCAGTTGCCAACCGACGTGACCCAGCAAGGGATCCGCATCCGTAAGTACCAAAAGAACTTCATGATGGTCATCGGGCTGATCTCTAAAGACGGCAAGCTGAGCAACGGCGATCTCGCGGATATGCTGGTGTCGAAGCTGGAAGACCCGATCTCGCGTACGCCTGGCGTCGGTGACTTTATGGTACTGGGTTCGGAATATGCCATGCGCATCTGGCTCGATCCCGCCAAACTGTACAAGTACAACCTGATGCCGAGTGATGTCACCACCGCTATTGATAACCAGAACGTGCAGGTGTCGTCCGGTTCACTCGGCGGGTTACCGACCATTCAGGGCGCCAAAACGCAGGCCACGGTACTGGGGAAAACTCGCTTCACCACGGTGCAGCAGTTTGAAAATGTGCTGTTGAAAGTGAACAGCGATGGCTCACAGGTGCGTTTGAAAGACGTTGCCAGCGTGGCGCTCGGTCCGCAGAGCTACGGCATTGACGCCACCATGAACGGCAAGCCCGCGGCAGGTATCGCGCTGCGTCTGGCCACCGGGGCGAACGAACTGGATACCGCCAAAGCGGTGCGCCAGACCATAGCCGATCTGAAAGACTCACTGCCGGATAATGTTGAAATTCAGTATCCGTATGACACTTCGCCAGTGGTCAGCGCCTCGATTGAAGAAGTGGTGAAAACGCTAATCGAAGCGGTGGTGCTGGTGTTCTTCGTCATGCTGCTGTTCCTGCAAAACCTGCGCGCCACTTTGATTACCACGCTGGTGGTGCCGGTGGTCCTGCTCGGCACCTTTGGCATCCTGTCGGCCTTCGGTTACAGCATCAACACCCTGACGATGTTCGGTATGGTGCTGGCGATAGGGCTGTTGGTGGATGATGCCATCGTGGTGGTGGAGAACGTCGAGCGTGTGATGCACGAAGAACATCTCGATCCGAAAACCGCCACCATCAAGTCGATGCAGCAGATACAGGGCGCACTGTTTGGTATTGCGCTGGTGCTGTCAGCGGTGCTGCTGCCAATGGCGTTCTTCTCCGGCTCGACCGGGGTGATTTATCGCCAGTTCTCGATCACCATTGTGTCGGCGATGGCGCTGTCGGTGATCATGGCGCTGATCTTTACCCCTGCACTCTGTGCCACCCTGCTCAAACCTTCGGCGGCGGAGCACAAGACCACCGGTTTTGCTGGCTGGTTTAACCGTAAGTTCGACAGCGGCGCGATGCACTATACGCGCGGCGTTAACAACGTTATTTCCCGTCGCGGCCTGTTCCTGGTGATCTACCTGGTGATCGTCGGCGTGACGGGCTTTTTGTTCACGCGTGTGCCCACTACGTTCCTGCCTGCAGAAGATCAGGGCTTGATGATGGTGCAGATGACGCTGCCGGTTAACTCCTCTTCACAGCGTACGCAGCAGGTGATCAACGATCTCAATGACTACCTGCAGAAGAATGAAGCCTCAGTGGTCACCACCACCTTTGGCGTGGCGGGCTTTAACTTTGCCGGTCGCGGCCAGAGTAACGCCATGGCCTTCGTGCGCCTGAAGGACTGGAGCGATCGTACCCACAGCGGGCAAAGCGTGCAGGATCTGGCGAACCGGGTGATGGCGCATTTTGCCAACTACAAAAACGCCAAAATCTTCGCCATGGTGCCGCCTGCGGTGATGGAGCTGGGTAACGCCACTGGCTTCGATCTCTATCTGCAGGATACGGGCGCGCACACCCATCAGCAGATGATGGATGCCACGCACCAGTTAATCGATCTGGCCAACAAAGATCCGCATCTGGCGCAGGTGCGCATGAACGGACTGGAAGATGAGCCGCAGTATCAGCTGGAGATCAATGACGAGAAGGCCAGCGCGTTGGGCCTGAGCATGACCGACATCAACAACACGCTGTCAGTGGCGTGGGGTTCCAGCTATATCGATCAGTTTATGTATAACGGCCGTGTGAAAGAGGTTTACCTGATGGGTAAAGCCGATTCACGCGTCACGCCATCCGATCTCGATAAATGGTACTTCCGCAACAGCAGCGGCACCATGGTGCCCTTCTCCGCCTTCGCCAGCGGCAAATGGGTTTACGGCTCTCCACACTTCGAACGCTTTAACGGCCTGACCTCTGAAGAGATCCTCGGATCGCCTGCGGCAGGGCAGAGCACCGGTGAAGCGATGAAAGCGGTGGAACAGCTGGCGAAGCAGTTGCCCAAAGGCTTCCGCGTGCAGTGGTACGGCATTTCCTATGAAGAGCAGGCGTCCGGCAACCAGACCACCCAGCTGTATATCATCTCGATTCTGGTGGTGTTCCTGTGTCTGGCTGCGCTGTATGAGAGCTGGTCGATTCCCTTCTCGGTGATCATGGTGGTGCCGCTCGGCATTCTCGGGACTATTAGTGCCGTACTGCTGCGCGGCTTGCAGAACGACGTGTTCTTCCAGGTGGGCTTACTCACCACGGTGGGACTGGCGGCGAAAAACGCCATTCTGATTGTGGAATTCGCCAAAGAGTTGCACGAACGGGAAGGCAAAACGCTGGTCGAGGCAGCGGTGGAAGCCGCGAGACTGCGTATCCGACCGATTATCATGACGTCGATGGCGTTTATTCTCGGCGTGCTGCCGCTGACTATCTCTAACGGCGCAGGCGCAGGTAGCCAGCACTCGATTGGTACGGCGGTAGCAGGCGGGATGATCACCGCCACCTTCCTCGCCATCTTCTTTGTTCCGATGTTCTACGTGGTGGTTTCGCAGTTCTTCGCCCGCAAGAAAAAAGCATCCGCAGAGGTGACAACGCATGAACACTAAAACTTTCCGTATGGCGCTGCTGCCGCTGGCTATGGCGCTGGCGGGCTGTACGCTGGCCCCCCACTATCAGCGCCCCGCAATGCCGGTAGACGCGAAGTACGATCAGCCCACGCCGGTGGGCAACGTGGCGGATCTGCCGTGGCAGAACTTCTTCACTGACGCCACGATGCGCAATCTGATTCAGCTGTCACTCGACAACAATCGTGACCTGCGCGTCGCGGCGCTAAATGTCGAAGAGGCACAGCAGAGCGTCACGGTACAGCGTGCCGCGTTGATGCCGTCGATCAATGCCACCGCCAGCCAGACCTCGGCGCATGAACCGGCCAACCTCTACAACACCAAAACCACTGGTGCGGTGACCTATCACGAGCTGAACGCCGGGCTGGGCGTCACCTCATGGGAGCTGGATTTCTTTGGTCGCTTGCAGAGCCTGCGTGATGAAGCGCAGGAAACCTATCTGTCCACCGCCGCGACCGAACGCGCCACGCGCATCTCGCTGATTTCCGAGGTGGCCACCGCCTGGCTGACCTTGAGTTCGGATAACGATCTGCTGCATCTGGCGCAAAATACCGCCAAAAGTCAGCAAGAGTCGTATCGTCTGACGCAACTCAGCTACAACGGCGGGGCCAGTAGCGATCAGGATCTGGCGCAGGCAGAGAGCACGGTGCGGGCTGCCCAGGCGGATGTGGCGAGCTATACGCGTCAGGTACGGCAGGATGTGGACGCGCTGCGCTTGCTGGTGGGCATCGATCTGCCCGCTACCTTGTTGTCCCACGCGACGCTGGACGTCAACTGGCAGTTCCCGGCCACGCCAGCGGGCTTGCCATCTGATCTGTTGACGCGTCGTCCGGATATCATGGCCGCAGAACATAGCCTGAAAGCGGCGAATGCCAACATTGGCGCAGCGCGCGCGGCGTTCTTCCCGAGCATCACGCTGACCGCTTCTGGGGGATCGACCAGCAGTTCCCTCGGCAGTTTGCTGGGCGGCGGCACCGGTGCCTGGTCCTTTGTGCCGTCGATCAATCTGCCGATCTTTGACGGCGGCAAAAACGAGGCTAATCTCAACATCGCGCACATCGAGAAACGCATTGAAATTGCTGACTATGAGAAAGCGATTCAAACCGCGTTCAAAGAGGTGAATGATGCGCTGGCCGGTCAGGATACCTGGCAGGATCAGCTGACAGCGCTGCAACAGGAGGTCGGTGCTAATCAACGCGATTACGACTATTCCGAAATGCGCTTTAAGCAAGGTGTAGACAATTATCTCAATGTATTAGTGGCCCAGCGATCGCTTTACAGTTCGCAGCAGTCGTTAATCAGTGCACATCTGGGCCAGCTGAGCGAAAAAATCACCTTGTATAAAGCCTTAGGAGGCGGTTGGAAGGCCTGAGTGCCTTAACGTTACCCTTACGGTTTCTCCATGGAAATTCCATGGCACTTCAGCTGATAATACAAGCAGTGATGATTTACTTTGAAATAATCCCCTGTTAGTGCAGGGGATTTTCCTTTTTCCTGTTTATCTGAAGAGTCCGATGACAATTAATTCCCCTGGCAAATCGCGTTTCCACTGGCTGAAATGGCTACTCATTTTACTTGTTGTGTTAATCGTGGCTGGCGTGATTTGGCGCGTTGTCGGCGGCCATGGCGGTGCGCCGGGCGGCATGCCACCGGGAGGCGGAAAGGGCGGTCATCGCGGGGGCGCAGGCGGCCCTCCGGGCATGGCGATGATGGGCGGCAGTGCCACGCTGGTGCACAGTGGCGTGGCCACGACGGCCAACGTGCCGGTGTATCTCAATGCGCTGGGCACGGTGATCCCCAATGCCAGCGTTACCGTGACCAGCCGCGTAGCGGGTCAACTGGAAAAAGTGTTCTTTACCGAAGGGCAAAAAGTCGAGGCCGGACAGCTGCTGGCGCAGATCGATCCACGCAGCTATCAGGCGACACTGGCGCAGTATCAGGGCGATCTCAATCAGAACCAGGCATTGCTGAAAAGCGCCGAGTTAACGCTGGCCCGCTACAAAAAACTGGCGGCCCAGGACTCGTTGTCACGCCAGGATCTTGATACGCAAACCGCCACCGTCGGGCAGTATAAAGGTGCTGTAGCGGCCGATCAGGCGCAGATCGCCAGTGCGAAGCTGGATATTGAGTATGCGCGCATCACTTCACCCGTCAGCGGCCGTGTCGGCCTGCGTCTGGTCGATCCGGGCAATATGGTGCAAACCACCGATACCACTGGCATTGTGGTGGTGACGCAGATGCAGCCTGCTGCCGTGACCTTCAGTGTGCCGCAGAGCAATATCGCGCAGCTCACCAAAGCGCTGCATAACGGGCAGAGTTTACCGGCGGTGGCTTTTGATCAGGACAACAGCACCCAACTGGCGCAGGGTAGCGTGCAGTTCATTAGCAACCAGATCGATACCAGCACCGGCACCATCGAGCTAAAAGCCACCTTCCCAAATGAAGATGAATCACTGTTTGCCAATCAGTTTGTGAATCTGCGTCTGCAAACCAACATTCTGAATAACGCCACGGTGATCCCGGCTCAGGCGCTGCAACTGAGCAGTGACGGCAGCTTTGTGTTTGTGATCAATCAAGACAACACCGTCACGCGCAAAGCGGTGACCACCGGCCCGGCGTTTGGTGAAGATCAGCAGTCGATCCTTAAAGGCGTCGAGCCGGGCGAGCGTCTCGTCACCGAAGGCATCGATCGCCTGACCAACGGCAGTAAAGTCTCTCTGGCCGATGACAGCAAACCTGCCACAGCGGCCAAAAAATGAATCCGTCACGTCTGTTTATCCAGCGTCCCGTCGCCACCATCTTGCTGATGGTCGGCGTGCTGATTTCCGGGATCTTTGCCTATAAATTCCTCTCCACCTCGGCGCTGCCGCAGGTGGATTATCCGACCATTCAGGTCACCACCTTGTATCCTGGCGCCAGCCCGGATGTGATGGCATCGTCTGTGACCTCACCGCTGGAACGCCAGCTCGGGCAGATGGCGGGTCTGAGCCAGATGACGTCAACCAGTTCGGGTGGTTCCTCGATCATCACCCTGAAGTTCAGCCTCGATCTGTCGCTGGATGTCGCCGAGCAGGAAGTGCAGGCGGCGATCAACGCGGCCAACAACCTGCTGCCGAGCGATCTGCCCAATCCGCCGACCTATAAAAAGGTCAACCCGGCCGATACGGCGGTGATCACGCTGGCGGCCAGCTCGGACAATCTGCCACTGACGCAGGTGCAGGATCTGGTGAACACCCGCGTGGCGCTGAAGCTGTCGCAGATTAACGGCGTCGGCATGGTGACATTGGCAGGTGGTCATCAGCCGGCTATCCGCGTGCAGATGGACCCGAAAGCGCTGGCGGCACACAAGCTGTCGCTGGAAGACGTGAATACGTTGATCAGCAACAGCAACGTCAATGGCTCAAAAGGCGGCTTCGATGGCAAATACCATTCGGTCACCATTGATGCCAACGATCAGCTGCGCACCGCCGATGAGTACGGCAATCTGATCATTACCTATCAGAACGGTGCTGCACTGCGCCTGAAAGATATCGCGCACATCGAACAGGGGCCGGAGAACAGCTTCCAGTCGGCGTGGGCCAATAACAGCCCGGCGATTGTGATCAGCGTGCAGCGCCAGCCTGGTGCCAACGTGATTCAGGTGGTGGACAGCATCAAAGCGCAGCTGCCAACCCTGCAGGCCGCGTTGCCCGATGGCGTGAAGATGAGCATCTTGTCGGATCGCACCCAAACCATCCGTGCATCCATCAGCGACGTGCAGTTTGAGCTGATGCTGTCGGTGGCGCTGGTGGTGATGGTCACCTTCCTGTTCCTGCGCAATGTGGCGGCCACGCTGATCCCGAGCGTGGCGGTACCGCTGTCACTGATTGGCACCTTCGGCGTAATGTATCTGGCCGATTTCAGCCTGAATAACCTGTCGCTGATGGCTCTGACCATCGCCACCGGCTTCGTCATCGATGATGCGATTGTGGTAGTGGAGAACATTTCACGTCGGCTGGAAGAGGGCGAAACGCCGATGCAGGCGGCGCTGAAAGGCTCGCAGCAGATCGGCTTCACCATCATCTCGCTAACCTTCTCGCTGATTGCAGTACTGATTCCGCTGCTGTTTATGGGCGATGTGGTAGGGCGCTTGTTCCGCGAGTTCGCCATTACGCTGGCGGTGTCGATTCTGGTGTCGATGGTGGTGTCACTGACGCTGACGCCAATGCTGTGCGCCTATCTGTTGCAGCATATCCCGGAAGAGAAGCAGTCGCGCTTCTCGCGCAAGGGCGGACAAATATTCGATAAGCTGGTGCGTGGCTATGACCGTCTTCTGACTGTGGTACTGAACCATCAGAAGTTGACGCTGCTGGTGGCGCTGGCAACCTTTGCGCTGACGGCGCTGCTGTATATCGCCATCCCGAAAGGTTTCTTCCCGACGCAGGATACCGGACTGATTCAGGGTGTCACCGTGGCGTCGCAGGATGTGTCATTTAGCGAGATGTCGAAGCGTCAGCAGGCGCTGGCAAAAGTGATTCTGCAGAACCCGTCGGTGGATAGCCTCTCTTCCACCATCGGGATTGACGGCAGTAACACCAGCCTCAACAGCGGTCGCATCCAAATCAACCTGAAGTCGTTTGATGAGCGCGATGACAAAGCCGATGTGGTGATCAAGCAGCTGCAACAGGCGGCACAACAGGTGGCGGGCATTCAGCTCTACCTGCAACCGGCGCAGGATTTGACGGTCAACGATCAGGTCACGCCGAGCCAGTATCAGTTCACGCTGGATGATGCCGACAGTGAAAACCTGGTGAGCTGGACGCCGAAGATGGTGGCCGCCTTGCAGCAACGCCCGGAATTTAACGGTGTGGTGAGTAACCTGCAGGATCAGGGCCGTGTCGCCTATGTCGAGCTGAACCGCGACAAAGCCGCGCGCTACGGCATTACCGCCTCGGATGTGGATACGGCGCTGTACAACAGTTTTGGTCAGCGCCTGGTTTCCACCATCTTTACCCAGGCCAATCAGTATCGCGTGGTGCTGGAAGTCGCGCCGCAGTATCAGCAGTCGCCGGCATCGTTTGATGATGTCTATCTGCCGGTGAGCAGCAGTTCCAGTACCTCAACCAGCAGCAGTTCGAGCACGACATCCAGCAGCTCAAGCAGCAGTTCGACCACCAGCTCGGACAGCGACACCACTACCGGGATGGTGAAACTGACCTCGATTGCCACCATTCACCAGCGCACCGGTTCACTGATGCATATGCGTCTGAATCAGTTCCCGGCGGTGATGGTGTCGTTCAACCTCAACAGCGGTTACTCGCTGGAGGATGGGCAGAAAGCGATTGCCGAAGTAACGCAACAGCTCAATCTGCCGTCCAGCATTACGCTGCGCTATCAGGGGGAAACCTCGGCATTCCAGAGCGCGACCGGTAACACGCTGTGGCTGATTCTGGCCGCACTGATCACCATGTATGTGGTGTTGGGCATTCTGTATGAGAGCTTTATTCATCCGGTGACGATTCTCTCGACGCTGCCGTCGGCGGCGGTGGGTGCGCTGTTGACGTTGCTGCTGGCGGGCAGTGAGTTCAGCTTGATTGCGCTGATCGGGGTGATCCTGCTGATCGGCATCGTGAAAAAGAACGCGATTATGATGATCGACTTCGCGCTGGAAGCCGAAAACAAGCAGGGCATGAGCGCGCGTGATGCGATTCATCAGGCCTGCTTGCTGCGCTTCCGTCCGATTCTGATGACCACCATGGCGGCGCTGCTCGGTGCACTGCCGCTGATGCTGGCCTCAGGATCCGGCGCCGAACTGCGCCAGCCGCTTGGTCTGGTGATTGTCGGGGGGTTGATTGTCAGCCAGGTGCTGACGCTGTTCTCCACGCCGGTTATCTACCTGTGGTTTGATGGCATCGCGCAGCGCGGCAAGCGCTATATGCAGCGTAAACAGCAGCAGGCGCGGAGCGAGTAATGAACCTCACCAGGCTGTTTATCTTCCGTCCGGTCACCACGTTATTGTTAACGTTGTCGATCATGCTACTCGGCTTGCTGGGTTATCGGCTGTTGCCGGTGGCTCCGCTGCCGCAGGTGGATTTCCCGACCATTATGGTCAGCGCCAGCTTAGCCGGTGCCAGCCCGGAAACCATGGCGGCCACGGTGGCGACGCCGCTGGAGCGCTCGCTCGGGCAGATCGCGGGCGTCACCGAAATGACTTCGACCAGTTCGCAGGGCTCCACCAGCGTGATTTTGCAGTTTGATCTCGACCGCGATATCAACGGTGCGGCGCGCGATGTGCAGGCGGCGATCAATGCCGCGCGCAGTCTGCTGCCGAGCGCGATGGAATCACTGCCGACCTATCGCAAAGCTAACCCGTCCGATGCACCGATTGTGATGCTGGCGTTGACCTCCGCCACGCGCACGCCGGGTGAACTCTACGACCTCGCTGAGAGCAAAATCGAGCAGGCGATGGGGCAGGTCAAGGGCGTGGGCGAAGTGTCACTAATGGGCAGCGCCTTGCCCGCCGTGCGTATCGATCTGCAACCGCTCAAGCTGGCGCAATACGGCATCTCGCTGGACACGGTGCGTGAAGCCATCGCCAACAGCACCACCAACAAACCCAAAGGCATTCTGCAGGGTAGCCAGCAATCATGGGTGGTGGACAGCAACGGTCAGTTAGATAAAGCGGCGCAGTATCAGGATCTGATCGTCAGCTATAAAGACGGCAAAGCGGTACGTCTGCACGATGTCGCCACCGTCTACGATTCGGTGGAAGATCAGTATCAGGCCGGTTTCCTCAACTCGCAGCCGTCGGTGATGGTGGGCATTAAGCGCCAGGCCGGCGCCAACATGCTCGACACTATTGATGCCATCAAAGCGCAGTTGCCAGCGCTGGAAAAAGATCTGCCTGCGGATACCCAGTTGAAAGTGGTGGTGGATCGTTCCCCGACGGTGCGTGAATCTTTGTACGACACCGAAGAGACGCTGCTGATCGCCATGCTGTTGGTGATCGCGGTGGTGTTTGTGTTCCTGCGTAACGTGCAGGCGGTGGTGATCCCGGCGCTGGCACTGCCGGTGTCGTTGATTGGCACCTGTGCAGTGATGTATCTGCTGGGCTACAGCCTCGATAACCTTTCGCTGATGGCACTGATTATCGCCACCGGATTTGTGGTCGATGATGCCATCGTGGTGCTGGAAAACATCACGCGCCATATCGAAGAAGGTTTGAGTCCGCTGCGGGCGGCGCTAAAAGGCGCGCAGGAAGTAAGTTTCACTGTGCTGTCGATGACCATGTCGCTGGTGGCGGTGTTTATCCCGATCCTGCTGATGGGCAGTATTGTCGGTCGTCTGTTCCGCGAGTTTGCGGTGACGCTCACCGTCTCGCTGTTGATCTCGATGTTTGTCTCGCTGAGCCTGACGCCGATGCTATGCGCGCGGCTGCTGAAGCCAAAACCGAAAGTCAGCAAGCGCCCTCATCCGCTATATCAGTTTATCGAAAACCAGCTCAATGCTTTGCTGGCGGCCTATTCGCGTGGTCTGGCGTGGGTAATGGCGCACCAGAAGATCACCATGTTCAGCCTGGTGCTGACGGTGTTGCTAAACCTGTTTCTGTTCACCGTGGTGCAGAAGGGCTTCTTCCCCAATCAGGATACCGGCCTGCTGATGGGCGCACTGCGCGCCGATCAAAACATCTCGTTCCAGGCGATGAAGCCGAAGATGCTGGAGTTCACCAAAATCATCCAGTCGGACCCCGCAGTGGACAGCGTGATGTCGTCGATGGGCAGCGGCATGTTTGGCTCGCGCAACAGCGCCAACTTCTTTGTACGCTTGAAGGATTTCAGTGACCGCGATGCCACGGCTACCGAAGTCGCCAATCGACTGAGCCTGAAGACCAGCCATATCGCTGGGGCGCAGATGTTCCTGATGGCGGCGCAGGATCTGCATATCGGTGGGCGCAGTGCCAACGCCACCTATCAATACAGCTTGCAGGCCGACGATCTGGATGTGCTGCGCGAGTGGACGCCGAAAGTGCAGGCCGCGCTGGCGGCGATCCCACAGCTCAACAGCGTGGACTCTGATTCACAAACTGGCGGCCAGGAAGTGGTGATCAATATCGATCGCGACCGCGCGCAACGCCTCGGCGTGAATGTGCAGATGCTGGATACCATGCTGAACAACGCCTTCAGCCAGCGTCAGGTGGCCACGCTCTATCACACGCTGAATCAGTATCATGTGGTGATGTCATTGCAGGATAGCTACACGCGCGATCCGGAGATTTTGAAAGAACAGTATGTGATTAACGACAGCGGCGATCGTGTGCCGCTCTCCGCTTTCGCCAGCTTCAAAGGCGGTAATGCGCCGCTGTCGGTAGCACATCAGGGCCAGTCAGCCACCAGCACCATAGCATTCAACCTCAACGATGGTGTGTCACTGGAGCAGGCACAGGCGCTGATCAAGCAGGCGATGGCGCAGCTCGGTTTACCGTCCACCATTCAGGCCGGTTTTGCTGGCACCGCAGCCGCCTTTGCGCAGCTGACCGCCACCATGCCGTGGCTGATTATTGCCGCACTGGCGGCGGTGTATATCGTGCTCGGCGTGCTGTATGAGAGCTACATCCATCCCATCACCATTCTTTCGACGCTGCCATCAGCGGGGGTTGGCGCGCTGCTGCTGCTGCTGCTCACCAATACCCAACTGACGGTGATTGCCCTGATCGGCATCATTCTGCTGATTGGCATCGTGAAGAAGAACGCCATCATGATGATCGACTTTGCAATCCACGCTGAGCGTACGCAGGGGATGTCGCCGAAACAGGCGATCACGCAGGCCTGTCTGATGCGTTTCCGTCCGATCATGATGACCACGCTGGCCGCCTTCTTTGGTGCTTTGCCGCTGGCATTAGGCAGCGGCGGCGATGCGGATCTACGCAGCCCGCTCGGCATCGCGATTGCTGGTGGTTTGGCGCTGAGCCAGCTGTTAACCCTGTTTACCACGCCGGTTGTTTATCTCTGGCTCGATAGTTTAAGCCGTGCCACCAAACGTCAGTGGCAGCGGATGCGTCATGTGGAATCCTGATCGATGAAAAATGTTCTGAAATTTACCCCGATGGTAGCGGCACTGTTGCTGGCGGGTTGTGCGGTGGGGCCGGATTATCAGCGCCCGACCATGGCGATGCCGACCCACTTTAAAGAAGCCAAAGGCTGGCAGCAGGCCGCGCCGCAGGATGAGCAGAGCAAAGGCGACTGGTGGTCGGTGTATCACGATGCCACGCTGGATAGCCTGTTGCGTCAGGTGAGCATCTCCAACCAAAACGTGGCGAGCTATGCCGCGCAGTACCGTGAAGCGCAGGCGCTGACCTCGCAGTCACGCGCCGCGTTATTCCCGTCGGTGAGTTACGACGCCAGCAGTACGCGCAGCGGCAGTCGGGCCAGCACCACCGGCCAGCGCAGCGTCAGCAACGCGCATGCCGCCGATCTCAGTGCCAGCTGGGAGCTGGATTTGTGGGGCAAACTGCGCCGTACGCTGGAAGAGAACAAAGCCAGCGCGCAGGCGAGTAAGGCCGAACTGGCGAATATCACCCTAAGTGCCCAATCGGAGCTGGCGCAGGATTACTTCCAGCTGCGCATCCTCGACGAAAAAATTGCTCTGTATCAGCGCAGTATCGATGCCTATCAGCGCTATATGACGGTGATTCAGAATAAGTACTCGGCGGGCAGCGAATCACGCGCCACGCTGGCACAGGCGCAGATGCAGCTGGAGAGCGCGCGCGCCTCAGCACAGGATTATCAGTGGCAGCGTGCGCAGTCGGAACACGCCATTGCGCTGTTGCTGGGCCGTGCACCGGCTGATTTCTCGCTGCCAGTGGCTAAGCTGGATGCCACGCTGCCAGCCATCCCTAACAGCCTGCCTTCTGCCTTGCTGCAGCGTCGTCCGGATATCGCTTATGCCGAACGTAACGTGGCAGCGGCCAATGCGGCGGTGGGCGTAGCGATTGCCGGCTACTATCCCGATCTGACGTTAAGTGCCACGGGCGGCGTGAGCTCATCGGCCATCAACAGTCTGTTCTCGCTGCCAAATCGTGTCTGGTCATTAGGGCCGGAGCTGAGCGGCACGCTGCTGGACTTCGGTGCCACCTCAGCCAAAGTGGAGCAGGCCCGCGCCGCCTATGACGCCAGCGTGGCGGATTATCGCCAGTCGGTGCTGACGGCGATGGGTGAAGTAGAAGATTATCTGGTGCAGCTGAATACGCTGAAGGGTGAGATAGCTTCACAGCAGCTGGCGACCAGCGCTGCGCAGGAGTCAGCACGCGTGACGCGTAATCAGTATGATGCCGGAATGATTGATTACCTTGATGTGGCGACCACCGAAAACAGCAGTCTGAGTGAGCAGCAGAGCTTACTGTCACTGCAGAGCACCCAGTGGGTGAGCAGCGTTGAGCTGATCGCCGCGCTAGGCGGGGGTTGGCAGGGATAAGTGTTATTCGTTCTGGCAGGGATGAGTTTTAGCATCATAGATGAAGGTTGTCTGGCAGTTTAGAACAGCTGAGTTTGAGGCTGTTGATTCTGTTGTGGGCTTTTTTAGCGCGCGGATGGGCCATAGCCCCTCTGCGGCGGCCGGGCAGTCCTCGCGCCGCTGACGCGGTGCCTTCGTCTTCCACGTCGTGCCTACGGACCGTTCGGGTAAGGCCGTCCTGGCCAACCCGAACTGCCAGTCGCATCCATGCGACTGGCTCCTGGCCCAACGTAAAAGCCTCAGCGCTGCGGATAGCCCGACCGCCGCAGAGGGGCTTTGGCCTTAAGCATTGTGCTTTTTTGAACGAAACACCGAAAAAATACACGCTCCGCTTGCCTTCTTTCCTAACAGATATGAGCCAATGTGCAGCCTGTTCTCTCTTTGGCAAAACGCATCGATACTAATAGTCTTATTTTCAACAACACCCACTGATGCCAAAGCGCCCACAGTCTGCATTAGCACTGAGCAGCATTTCACAATAAACAGCACCCCAACGGCACATTTTTACCGGCTATGCACCACACCCACCTCAATTCCTCACCATAAATCACCGCAGCACTTGTCGAAAATCGTCAGATATTGCAAGGTAAGCGCCATATTTTACCGCTGCTAAGGAGCTGGCATGCTTTTCACTGTTCTGCGTTTCCTGTTTCGCCTGTTATGGCGGGTGGAACTGCGTGGCGATCTCACCGCACTGCACAAAGAAAAAGTGCTGATCACCCCTAACCATATGTCATTCCTTGATGGCATTTTGGTGGCGCTGTTTTTGCCGATTAAACCGGTGTTCGCCGTCTACTCCTCGATCAGCGATCAATGGTTTATGCGGCTCCTGAAGCCGATTATCGACTTCGTGCCACTCGATCCCACTAAACCGATGTCGATCAAACATCTGGTGCGCATGATCAATGAAGGTCGTCCGGTGGTGATCTTCCCGGAAGGCCGTATCACCGTGACCGGATCGCTGATGAAAATCTACAGCGGTGCGGGCTTTGTCGCGGCGAAATCGGGTGCGACCGTGGTGCCCATGCGCATCGAAGGGGCGGAATATACGCCGTTTGGTCGTCTGGCGGGCGTATTTAAACGCCGCCTGTTCCCGCGCATCACCTTAAGCGTCTTACCGGCTACCGTCATTCCGATGCCCGAAGCCAAACGCGCACGCGATCGCCGCATACTGGCGGGTGAGCACTTACATCATGTGATGATGGAAGCGCGCATGGCGGTGCGTCCACGGGAAACGCTATTTGAAGCCTTCCTTAATGCACGCCAGCGTTATGGCCTGACTAAACCTTGCATCGAAGACATCAATTTCAAGCCGGACAGCTACACCGGGCTGCTGAAAAAATCGCTCGGCGTCGGTCGAATTCTTGAACGCTACAGCCAGCAGGGTGAATACGTTGGTCTGCTATTGCCGAATGCCACCGTCACGGCGGCGGCGATCCTCGGGGCGTCACTGCGCGGGCGCATCCCGGCGATGCTCAACTACACCGCGGGCGTCAACGGCATGCGTGCGGCGCTCACCGCTTCGCAGGTCAAAACCGTGTTCACCTCGCGCCAGTTCCTTGAGAAAGGCAACCTGGAGCATCTGCCGCAAGGCTTAACTGAAGTCCAGTGGATCTACCTCGAAGACCTTAAAGACACCGTCACGCTCAAAGACAAGTTGTGGATTCTGGCGCACCTGCTGATGCCACGTCGCGCACAGGTTAAGCAGCAGCCGGAAGATGCCGCGATGGTGCTGTTCACTTCGGGTTCGGAAGGCAATCCCAAAGGCGTGGTGCACTCGCACAAAAGCCTGCTGGCTAACGTTGAACAGATTCGCACCGTGGCGGATTTCACCCCGCGCGATCGCTTTATGTCGGCGCTGCCGCTGTTCCATGCTTTCGGCCTCACTGTGGGCTTGTTTACGCCGCTGCTAACCGGCGCGCAGGTGTTCCTCTATCCGAGCCCGCTGCATTACCGCATCGTGCCCGAACTGGTGTATGACCGTAACTGCACCGTGCTGTTTGGGACGTCGACTTTCCTCGGCAACTATGCGCGCTTTGCCAATCCGTATGATTTTGCACGCCTGCGCTATGTGGTAGCGGGTGCAGAGAAGTTGCAGGAAGGCACGCGCCAAATCTACGCCGAGAAGTACGGCATTCGTATTCTTGAAGGCTACGGCGTCACCGAGTGTGCGCCAGTGGTGGCAATCAACGTGCCGATGGCGGCGAAACCTCACACCGTGGGTCGTATTCTGCCCGGCATGGATTCACGTTTGATCTCCGTGCCGGGTATTGAGCAGGGCGGTCGTCTGCAACTGCGTGGTCCGAACATCATGAACGGTTATCTGCGCGTCGAGAATCCTGGCGTGCTGGAGAAGCCAGTAGCCGATAACGGTGAAGGCGAGATGGAAGCCGGTTGGTACGATACCGGCGACATTGTTAGCTTCGATGAAGGTGGCTTCTGTCAGATTCAGGGCCGTGCCAAACGCTTCGCCAAAATTGCCGGTGAGATGGTGTCACTGGAAAGCGTCGAACAGATCGCTTTGAAAGCCTCGGGCGAGAAGCAGCATGCCGCGTCACTGCGCCCTGACGGTCATCGCGGTGAAGCCTTAGTGTTGTTCACTACTGACAGCGAACTGGGTCGTGAGCAACTGCTTAAAGCCGCCCGCGATATCGGTGCGCCAGAACTGGCTGTGCCGCGTGACATTCGCTTTATGAAACAGCTGCCGCTGCTGGGTAGCGGTAAACCAGACTACGTCAGCCTGAAACAGCTGGCCGAAGAGGATCAAGCATGAGTCAGGCGGTTAATCCCGATTCACCGTTACTGTCACGCAATATGATGGCGGTGATTGTGGCGCAGTTTTTCTCCGCGTTTGGCGATAACGCGCTGCTGTTTGCCACGCTGGCGGTGCTGAAAAGTCAGCTCTATCCCGACTGGAGCCAGCCGATTCTGCAGATGATGTTTGTGGCCACTTACATTCTTCTGGCGCCGTTTGTCGGGCAGATGGCTGACAGCTTTGCCAAAGGCCGGGTGATGATGTTCGCCAACAGCCTCAAGCTGCTGGGCGCACTGGTTATCTGTTTTGGCTTCAATCCATTCCTTGGCTATACGCTGGTGGGTATTGGTGCGGCATCCTACTCGCCTGCTAAGTACGGCATCCTCACCGAGATCACCAGCGGTGAACGACTGGTGAAGGCCAACGGTCTGATGGAGTCCTCTACCATTGCTGCCATCCTGTTGGGTTCAGTGGCAGGCGGTATTCTGGCGGACTGGAATCTACTGGCCGCACTGATTGTGTGTGCACTCACTTACGCGTTGGCAGTGGTGGCGAATATCTTTATTCCTAAGCTGTTGGCGGCACGACCGGGTCAGAGCTGGCAGTTTGGTGCCATGTTCCGCAGTTTCAAAGAATCCGCTTTGCTGTTGTGGCGTAACGGCGAGACGCGTTTTTCCCTGCTCGGCACCAGCATGTTCTGGGGCGCAGGCGTAACGCTGCGTTTCCTGCTGGTGCTGTGGGTGCCCGTGGCGCTCGGTATCACCGACAATAAAACGCCCACCACGTTAAATGCCATGGTGGCGATCGGGATTGTGATTGGCGCTGCCGCGGCGGCGAAACTGGTGACGCTGCAAACCGTGCGCCGCTGCATGCCCGCCGGGATATTAATTGGCGTGATGGTGGTGGTGTTCTCACTGCAAACCAGCTTGCTGAATGCCTATCTGGTACTGATGGTGTTGGGTGCGCTCGGTGGCTTCTTCGTGGTGCCGCTTAATGCGCTGTTGCAGGAGCGCGGCAAAGAGTCGGTGGGCGCGGGTAATGCGATTGCCGTACAGAACTTCGGTGAAAACATCGCGATGTTGGTGATGCTGGCGCTGTACACCATCGCTGTTAAGTTGGGTGCACCTGCAGTGGCAACCGGTATCGGGTTCGGTGGGATTTTTGCTGTGGCGATTGCGTTGCTGTGGTGGAAATCGCGCCGTTAAGGCGGTGCGTTGAAAAACCAGGTCGCCAGCAATGGCGACCATAGATCCGAAATGCGCGCATTCGGGTGCACACAATCAAAAACCGCGTCATACGCCTGTAGGGTGTGCATCCAGGCACATCGGGCCAAAGTCTTAGCCACCAGGCCATCAATGCTGCAGGTCGTTGCGACGCAAACCGTTGCGCCGCAACGATGACATCCCGTTAGGGTGCCGGGTAAGTATACTGACGATGAATCGCTTCCAGTTCCTCTAACACATCGGCATTCAGCGTCAGGTTGAAACTCTCCACGTTAATCTTCAGCTGTTCCAGCGTCGTCGCGCCCAGCAGGGTACTGGCGACAAATGGCTGCTGACGGACGTAAGCCAGTGCCATCTGTGACGGATCCAGATTGTGCTTCTTCGCCAGACCAACATAAGCGGCAATCGCCTGATTCGACTGCTCACCGCTGTAGCGGGTGAAGCGGCTGAACAGGGTGTTACGCGCACCGGCGGGTTTTGCACCATTCAGATATTTGCCGCTCAAAGTACCAAACGCCAGGCTTGAGTAGGCCAGCAGTTCAACGCCTTCGTGCTGGCTGATTTCCGCCAGGCCAACTTCAAAGCTGCGGTTCAGCAGGCTGTACGGGTTCTGAATGGTCACAATACGCGGCAACTCGTGCTTCTCAGCCAGCTGCAGATAGCGCATCACGCCCCATGCGGTTTCGTTAGACACGCCGATGTAGCGAATCTTACCTGCGCGCACCTGCTCATTCAGGGCTTCCAGCGTTTCCAGCAGCGTCACGTTGGCGGTGGTTTCGCTGTACTGGTAACCCAGTTTGCCGAAGTAGTTGGTTTGACGTTGCGGCCAGTGCAGCTGGTAGAGATCGAGATAGTCGGTGTTCAGACGCTTCAGGCTGGCATCCAGCGCTTCGCGAATGTTTTTGCGATCCAGTGCCTGGTTAGGGCGAATCGACGCATCTGCGCCGCGCACCGGACCGGCAATTTTGCTGGCCAGAATGATCTTGTCACGGCTGCCGCGCTTCTTCAGCCAGCTGCCAATGTACTGTTCGGTTAATCCCTGGGTTTCCGGGCGCGGCGGCACCGGATACATTTCAGCGGTATCAATCAGGTTGATGCCACTGCTAATCGCGTAATCGAGTTGCGCGTGGGCGTCGGCTTCGCTGTTTTGCTCACCAAACGTCATGGTTCCTAACCCAAGTTGGCTGACTTCCAGCGTACTGTGGGGGATGCGGTGATAATGCATTGCCGGCTTCCTTTTTTCATTATGAAAGGGAATGTTGTGTCCTCTGGGACTATATCCTGTGAAGCGGCGCGGAAGGAAGGGGGGAAAGTTCGGGAAATCGCCTGCACTGGGGAAAAAATCGTGCAGGCAATCGAATTTGGCACTTAACGCTCAATGATGGTGGAGACCTCGTCACCATTGATCTGCATCACATGACCTTGATCGTCAGTGTACTGCACCAAACCTGTCTCTTTATCGATGGACGGTTTGCCATCAGTTTTAATCATACGGCCATCTTTGGTCGCCATCACGTAATCACTGCTGCAACCACTCAACGTCAGCGCGACCAGCATAATACCCACGACACTCACCAACCCTTTCATTCTTATCTCCCTCAACCTACTTCAACTGCAAAAGTGTAGTAATAAATGCTTTCGCTGGCTGACGTAATCGCATCATTCCTAAAATTAAAGGGCGAGATGCGCTCGCCCTTGACATCGTTAAGCCGCGCTTTTCTTGCTGCGCATCAGGTTCAGGCACTCCACGGCCATGGAGAAAAACATGGCAAAATAAATGTAACCTTTTGGTACATGGATACCGAAACTCTCCAGAATCAGGGTAAAGCCGACCAGAATCAGGAATGCAAGCGCCAGCATTTTCACCGATGGATGACGCTCAACAAATTCACCAATGGCGCGTGCGGCAAACATCATCATCAGCACCGCTATGACCACGGCAGCCATCATGATGAACAGATGATCGGACAAGCCGACAGCGGTGATCACCGAATCGAGGCTGAAAATAATGTCCAGCAACATGATCTGAACGATCGCGCCGAAGAAGGAGTGGACGTTGGTTTTGTGCTCACCTTCGGCGCCTTCGATGGTTTCATGAATCTCCATGCTGGATTTCCACAGCAGGAACAGACCACCAAACAGCAGGATCAGGTCGCGCGCCGAGAAGCTGTGATCCATCAGGGTAAACAGCGGATTGGTGAGACGGACTACCCAGGCAATGGACGCCAGCAGACCCAGTCGCATCAGCATGGCACCCATTAAACCGAGGCGGCGAGCTTTGTTTTGCTGGTGTTTCGGTAACTTAGCGACAACCAGCGACAGGAAGATAATGTTGTCGATACCCAAAACCACTTCCAGAATGGTCAATGTTCCCAGTGCCAGCCAGGCATTGGGATCAGCAATCCAGTCAAACATGAATCATTCAATCCTAAACGAAAATTAAACGGCGATTATACACGTCCTGGTTCGGCTCCCCTAATGGGGCCTACTTTTGGTGCAGCTGCCTTGGCTGCTCACGTTCACCCCAGTCACTTACTTATGTATGCTCACGGGGATTTGCGTACTTGCCGCCTTGCTGCACCAAAAAAAGGCCCCATCAGGGGAACCGAACCAGTCGTGTAAGGAGTCGAGTCATTTACAGTAGAAAATGGCGTGCCAGCAGCGGTCCGGTGAAGCTTTTCTTGAGATAAAAACCGCGCGGTAGCGTCATTATAGGCTCTCCATGCTCACCGATGGCTTCGGTCAGGGCTTTACTGTTGGCGGCTTTCGGGCGGATCTGCAGCCAGGCACCGTGTCGGGCGGTGATGCGTTCCACCTGACCCAGCACGATCATATCCATCAACTCTTCCCAGTCTTCACGCAGTTGCTGATCTTCTTCCTCACTGGGCTGCCATAACAGCGGCGATCCCACTCGACGATCCGCGAGGGGCAAAGCACGGTCACCCTCAATCGGGATCCACAAAACGCGAGCCAGCTTGTGGCGCACATGGCTGGTCTCCCAGGTTACGCCGCTGTTGCCGGTCAGAGGCGCAACGCAGACAAAGGTGGTTTCCAACGGTTTGCCCAGCGCATCCACGGGGATGGTCTTGAGTTCGATACCGAGATGGGCGAAATCCTGCTCCGCTTTGCTGCCCGCGCTGGCACCAAGGTGCAGCTCAATCAGCATGCCAACCCAGCCTTTATCCCGCCGCAAATCGGCTGGCACCGGCAAACCCAGCTGAGCTGCCAGTGCAGCAAACGTCTGGCCTGCCAGCTGTTGTGCACGTTGCAGTAATTCCGCTTCATCTTGTGGTGGCGGCGGCAATAAAACGGGGGAATTCATGGCAAAACTCATATTGGTTAAAGGATGTACAGCGCTGGCGGGTACGAGTTTTCCACATGCGCGCAGCGTGAATAACCGTGATAATAGCATGATTAAGCGTGCTTTTTTATTTGCATTGCCGGACGGTTGTGGATGCTATGGCAAGGTTATCCCAGTTTGTTATCGACAATGAACAGGATCTCCAGACTACTTATCCACAGAATGGTGGGATAACCCCCCTCACAGAGCACCCCTGTTTCGATTTACAGCCTTGACTTTAGCGATTTGGACGCTTTTTTTCCTTTCTTTGACCAGGTTTAGGGCATTATCTGTGGATAAAATCGACGGTGGTGGATCTTTGAGCAGCGAATGGAGCCTGAGGATAATTAGAAAGTGATCCGCGTTAAAACAACACTGTCATTTTTTTCTATCACTATGATTAATGGTGTTTTTAGTGCTATTCTTAGTCTGCCTTATGAGAATTTTCCGAAGTGGTTATTCAACTCATTCCCGTGTTCTGCACAAAGCTATCCACAGAAAAGGTGAATAAGATCGCCCTGAAAACCGCTCCGCTGTTTATAACTTGGCTAAACTCTGTGAGTTATCCTGTTTTTATTCGGCTATCGCCCCGGATATCCAGTGGTTTACCGCCTGTAAGGAGTGTGAAACAATCAGGCTATTCAAATTTAGCTTTGAGGTAGTCCAGTGATCGATGATGATGGCTACCGCCCGAATGTTGGTATCGTAATCTGTAACAGGCAAGGACAAGTGTTATGGGCCAGGCGCTTTGGACAGCACTCCTGGCAATTTCCTCAGGGAGGCATCAATCCGGGTGAAACCGCTGAACAGGCGATGTATCGCGAACTGTTCGAAGAAGTGGGTTTACACCGCAAAGATGTTCGAATACTTGCTTCAACCCGTAACTGGTTACGTTACAAGTTGCCAAAACGTTTGGTGCGTTGGGACACAAAGCCGGTGTGTATCGGCCAGAAACAAAAGTGGTTTCTTCTGCAGTTGATGTGTAGTGACGCGGAGATCAATGTGCAACACAGCAGCACGCCGGAGTTTGATGGTTGGCGCTGGGTCAGCTTTTGGTATCCGGTGCGTCAGGTCGTCTCTTTTAAGCGCGATGTCTATCGCCGCGTGATGAAAGAATTCGCTGGCGTGGTGATGTCTATGCAGGAGAGTGCGGGGCAGCGTAATAACAATGCCGCTCATCGACGTAAAAGAGGATAGGCCACGCCCTTTATGCTCACTCAGTTGCGCGAAATAGTAGAGAAAGTGGCGAGTGCTCCGCGTCTGAATGAAGCACTCGACATTCTGGTAAACGAAATTTGCCTTGCGATGGAAACCGAGGTCTGCTCGGTTTATCTCGCAGATCACGATCGTCGTTGCTACTACCTGATGGCGACGCGCGGGCTGAAAAAGCCGCGCGGTCGCACTGTCACGCTGGCGTTTGATGAAGGTATTGTCGGGCTCGTCGGACGTTTAGCCGAGCCGATCAACCTTGCCGACGCGCAAAGCCATCCCAGCTTCAAATACATTCCTTCTGTTAAAGAAGAGCGTTATCGCTCTTTCCTTGGCGTGCCGATCATCAGCCGTCGCCAACTGCTTGGCGTGCTAGTGGTTCAGCAGCGCGAACATCGTCAGTTCGACGAAAGCGAAGAATCTTTCCTGGTGACACTGGCCACGCAGATGGCGGGCTTGTTATCGCAATCACAGCTCGGCCAACTGTTTGGTCAGTTCCGTCAGACGCGGGTGAAAGCCATCGCGGCGGCGCCTGGCGTGGCGGTCGCGCCCGGTTGGGTTGATGAAACCCAGCCCTTGCTGGATCAGGTCTCTGCGGCCTCCACGCTGGATGTGCAGCGTGAACGCGAGCGTCTGGTGCTGGCAATGGGCGAGGCGGGCAATGAATTTCGCCGCTTCAGCAAACGCTTTACCGCCAGCGTGCAAAAAGAGAGTGCGGCGATTTTTGATCTCTACTCGCACCTGTTAACCGATGCCCGTTTGAAAAAAGATCTGTTTGCCGAGATTGATCGCGGATCGGTTGCCGAGTGGGCGGTGAAAACGGTGATCGAGAAGTTCGCCGAACAGTTTGCCAGCCTGCAGGATCAATATTTACGCGAGCGTGCGGGCGATTTGCGCGTGCTCGGACAACGTCTGCTATTCCATCTCGACGATACGCTGGTCGGCACCAATGCCTGGCCTGAACGCTTCGTGCTGGTGGCGGATGAACTCACCGCCACCACGCTGGCAGAGCTGCCACCGGAGCGTTTAGCCGGTGTGGTGGTACGCGACGGTGCGGCCAATTCCCACGCGGCTATTCTGACGCGCGCGATGGGCATTCCCACCGTCATGGGTGCGGATATCATCCCTGCGCAGCTCAACAAACGCCTGCTGATTGTCGATGGCTATCGCGGCGAGTTGTTAATCGATCCTGAACCCGTGCTGGTGCAGGAGTATCAGCGTTTGATCAGCGAAGAAAATGCGCTGAGCAAAATGGCGGAAGGCGTGGTCGAGCAGCCCGGCGAGCTGAAAAGCGGCGAACGGGTGCAGGTGATGCTGAATGCGGGCCTGAGCCCTGAGCATGAGCAGAAGCTGGATAACTGGGTGGATGGCATCGGCCTGTACCGCACAGAAATTCCATTTATGCTGCACAACGGATTCCCGTCGGAAGAGGAGCAGGTCGCGCAATATCAAGGCATGCTGCAACTGTTCTACGATAAGCCGGTGACGTTGCGTACGCTGGATGTCGGCGCCGATAAACAGCTGCCTTACATGCCGATCAGTGAAGAAAATCCTTGCCTCGGCTGGCGCGGCATTCGTCTGACGCTCGATCAGCCAGAAATTTTCCTGGTGCAGGTACGTGCCATGCTGCGTGCCAACGTGGCCTCCGGCAATCTCAGCATTCTGCTGCCGATGATTAGCCATATCGATGAGATCGACGATGCGCGTCGTCTGATCGATCGCGCCGGTCGTGAAGTGGAAGAGATGCTGGGCTATGTGATCCCGAAACCGCGTATTGGCGTGATGATCGAAGTGCCGTCCATGCTGTTTATGATCCCGCATCTGGCGGATCGCGTGGACTTTATTTCGGTGGGCACCAACGACCTGACGCAGTATCTGCTGGCGGTGGATCGCAACAATACCCGTGTGGCGAATCTCTACGATCCGCTGCATCCGGCGATGCTGCGCGCGCTGCAGAGCATTGCCCACGAAGCCCGTCAGGCCAAACTGGAACTCTGCCTGTGTGGTGAAATGGCCGGCGACCCAATGTGCGTGGCGCTGCTGGTGGGCATGGGTTATCACCACCTCAGCATGAACGGTAAAAATATTCCGCGCGTGAAGTATCTGTTGCGCCACCTCGATCACGAGGAAACGCAGAAGCTCAGTGAAAATGGCGTGGCGGCCCATACCGCTTCAGAAGTGCGCCATCTGGTGTCCGCGTTTATGGAGCGACGTGGCCTGGGCGGTTTGATTCGCGGCGGCCGTTAACGGCGTTTACATTTCCACGGCAATTGTGAAAAGCGGCTGTGCTATCATGCGCAGCCTTTTATGGTATGACCCCTTAGCCAGACCCGTTTCAGGGCAGAAAAAACGATGGTGAAAGATGACTAACGGCTACATTTCGTTTCCCCAATTCGATCCGGTAATTTTCTCCATCGGACCGATTTCGCTTCACTGGTACGGTTTGATGTATCTGGTGGGCTTTGTATTTGCTATGTGGCTGGCGGTGCGCCGTGCCAACAAACCCGGCAGCGGCTGGAAAAAAGAAGAAGTGGAAAACCTGCTGTATGCGGGCTTCCTCGGCGTGTTCCTCGGTGGCCGTATCGGCTACGTGCTGTTCTATAACCTGCCGCTGTTCCTCGATAATCCACTCTATCTGTTCAAAGTCTGGGATGGCGGTATGTCGTTCCACGGTGGCTTGATTGGGGTGATTGTGGTGATGCTGGTGTTTGCGCGTCGTACTAAACGCACTTTCTTCCAGGTATCTGATTTCATTGCACCACTGATTCCATTTGGTTTGGGCGCCGGTCGTCTTGGCAACTTTATCAATGGCGAGCTGTGGGGCCGTGTCGATCCTAACTTCAAATTCGCGATGCTGTTCCCGGGTTCGCGCAGTGAAGATATCGCGCTGGCGGCCAACAATCCGCAGTATCAGCAGCTGCTGAGCACTTACGGTGTGTTGCCGCGTCATCCCTCGCAGCTGTATGAGCTGTTCCTCGAAGGTATCGTGCTGTTCATCATCCTCAACCTGTTTATTCGCAAGCCGCGCCCGATGGGCAGCGTCTCTGGCCTGTTCCTGATTGGCTATGGCGCTTTCCGCATCATCGTCGAATTCTTCCGCCAGCCGGATGCCCAACTGGGCCTGTTTGAAGGCGGCATCAGCATGGGGCAGATTCTCTCGATCCCAATGATTCTGGCCGGTGTGATTATGATGATCTGGGCGTTCCGTCGTCGTCCGCAGCAACAAACTCGTGAGGTAAAATGAAACAGTATCTGGATTTAATGCAACATGTGCTGAATGAAGGCGCAGAGAAAGCCGACCGTACCGGTACAGGCACCCTGTCGATTTTCGGCCACCAGATGCGTTTCAATTTGCAGGATGGTTTTCCACTGGTCACCACCAAGAAGGTGCACCTGCGTTCGATCATTCATGAACTGCTGTGGTTTCTGAAAGGCGAAACCAATATCAGCTACCTGAAAGATAACAAGGTGACGATTTGGGACGAGTGGGCGGATGAGAATGGCGATTTAGGACCGGTCTACGGTAAGCAATGGCGCAGCTGGGGCAGTGCGTCAGGCGAAGAGATCGACCAGATTAGCAAAGTGATTGAGCAGTTGAAGCGCGATCCCGATTCACGCCGCATCATCGTATCGGCATGGAACGTGGGCGAGCTGGATCAGATGGCGCTGGCACCTTGTCATGCCTTCTTCCAGTTTTACGTGGCAAACGGCAAGCTCTCTTGCCAGCTTTATCAGCGCTCGTGCGATATCTTCCTTGGTCTGCCTTTCAATATCGCCAGCTATGCGCTGCTGGTGCATATGGTGGCGCAGCAGTGCGATCTGGAAGTGGGTGATTTTGTCTGGACCGGTGGCGATACCCATCTGTACAGCAATCATCTGGAACAGGCACAGCTGCAGCTGACGCGCGAGCCGCGCCCGCTGCCGAAACTGGTGATCAAACGTAAACCTGCTTCTATCTTCGATTACAACTTTGAAGATTTTGAGATTGAGGGTTACGACCCGCATCCGGCCATTAAAGCGCCGGTTGCGGTGTAAACGCACGCGTCATCACGCTGAAGCCCTGCCACTGTGCGGGGCTTTTTTATCTCTGTTATCTGTATCCGCCTCGCAAAAATTTGTCTCTGCCTGTACCGCGCGAAAACAGCCTGCGCGACGCTTTCCATCCTGCCGCTTGATGCCTTGTTGCCTGTTCGATTGAAGCGCACATTGGCTGCCATGAACAAACACGCAAACCTCGGTTTCACCCTGCCGGAGCTGCTACTGGTGATGGTGATCGCCGGCATACTCAGCCTCGGCGCCCTGCATAGTTGGCAGCGCTGGCAGCAGCATCAACAACTGCGCGATAGCGTGCAGCAGCTGCAGGGGTTTCTGTTACGGCTGCGCGCCCATGCGAACGGGCATAACAGCGATCTCAATTTGTGGCTGATTCCCGGCGAACGCGGCTGTCTGGGCGTGGGCGTAAAACCATCGGAGGGCTGGGAACTGCCTTCACGCTGGTGGTTAGCACCGCCGCATGCCGGGGTGCGCTTCAGTGCCATCATCGGCGAGCCGGGTTTCTTTGGACGGCGTGACGTGGCGCGCCCTGGCAGCATTGAGATTGAAAATGCGGCCGGTCGCTGGCGGGTGATTATCTCTGCGCGAGCACGTATTCGCGCCTGCCAGACGGGAGAAAAAGGGTGCGAGTAGCGGAGGCCGGTTTCAGCCTGCTGGAGATGCTGATTGCGCTGTCGGTGGGGGCGATATTGATGGTCAGCGTGGGGCGATTTTTGCCGCTACTGCTGGAGCAAAATCTGCGCCTGCAGCAGCGTGTGCAATTGCAGCAGGAGCTACAGCAGCTTTCTCATACGCTGCAAAAAGCGTTACAGCGCGCGGGATATTGTCGTGGGCAATGTACTGGTCCCGCACTGACTCTGGCTGCGAGTGGCAGCTGTGTATTGCTGCGCTGGGATGAAAACAGCAATGGGCGCTGGGAAGATGTGGGCAGTAGTGACAGCGACTTTTACGGCTATCGGTTGCGCAGCGGGCAGCTGGAAATGCAGCGCGCGGTGGATAACTGCAACGGCAATGGTTGGGAACGCCTAACCGATCCCGCTTTCCTCACCATCGAGCATTTTAGCGTGGTGCGGCAAGGCACCCGGTTAATGCTCCATCTGACGGGGCGATCGGGTATACAAAGCCTGCAGGTTGAACACTGGATTGAAGGACGAAACTTATGAGCCAGCACGGCAACAGCACGCTGGGCATGGTGCTGATGCTGTTACTGCTCGGCAGCCTGACGCTGCATGCCACGCGCACGCAGTTGTCACAGGGCATGGTGCTGGTGGCCGATACGCAGCAGCATCATAAAGATTTTGCGCAGGCACAGGCTGCGTTGCAATGGGGGCTGATGCAGAGTTGGCCAGCGGCGTCCGGCTGGCAATGTCAGCAACAGTCCGCGCACCAGTGGTTAAGCTGCTTATTGCAGATGGAGGAGGGCAATGCGCTGTTATCGGGTCAGGATGAAAAGAGTGATCTCCGCCTCTGGCAATGGGTCTCACCACGCAGCCATCGGCTGCAACCCGAGGCGCACGGCTGGATTGACTACTGTCCATTGTCTAAACCGGAGCACTGCCAGTCGCAGGCAGGATCAGCAGGGCTTTAGCCTGGCAGAAACGCTGGTAGCGATGCTGCTGCTGGCGATGACCATCAGCACGCTGTTGCAATACCATCGGGCGCTGGCCCTGGGATTTAGTCAGCAGTGGCAGCAGCGCCAGGCGTGGCAGGTTGCCGGACAAGCGTTGCTGGGGCGCGGGGTGGCGGGCTGGCAGATTGAGCGTCAGCAGCAAAGTGTGGGTATAGGATGCGTGCTGGAGCGCGTCACGGTGACGAGCCCACAACAGCGCAGTGCCAGTCTGGCCCAGCTCAATTGTCACTAAGGTGACCTCGGTGATAGGCATCGTTAACGATACAGGGTAGAGTGACCAGGCTGCGCTGTTTTCCCTCTCAAGGAGATTTATGTTCCGGGTTTACCACTCCAATCAGCTCGATCTGTTGAAAAATCTGGCAGGCATTCTGATTGAAAACCAGCCGCTCAACGATGCACTCGCGGCCGAACAGGTGCTGGTGCAAAGCCCCGGCATGGCGCAGTGGCTGCAGATGGAACTGGCAAACAGTTTTGGTATCGCGGCGAATATCGACTTTCCGCTGCCTGCGACCTTTATCTGGAACATGTTTGTCAAAGTGCTGCCCGGCATTCCTGAGGAGAGCGCTTTTACCAAAGCCAGCATGAGCTGGAAACTGATGCATCGCTTGCCCACCTTGCTGGAGCAGGATGCGTTCCAGCCATTACGTCACTACCTCAATGATGACGATGACAAGCGCAAGCTGTATCAGCTCAGCGCTCGCGTTGCAGATCTGTTTGACCAATATCTGGTGTATCGATCTGACTGGCTCAACAGCTGGGAGCGCGGAGAACTCATTGATGGCCTGAGTGATGCCCAGCAGTGGCAGGCACCACTGTGGCGCGATTTGGTGGCGTTCACCGAGCAGCTAGGCCAGCCGATGTGGCATCGTGCCAATCTGTATGCGCGCTTTATCCATGCGCTGGAGCAGGCCGAAACGCCACCGGCGGGATTGCCGCAGCGCGTGTTTATTTGTGGTATCTCCGCGCTGCCGCCGGTGTATTTGCAGGCGCTGGAAGCGCTTGGCCGCCATATCGATATTCATCTGCTGTTTACCAACCCCTGCCGCCACTACTGGGGCGATATTCAGGATTACGCTTTCCTCGCCAAATTGCAGAGCCGCAAGCGTCGCCGCATGCAGTCTGACGAAGCGCAGTCGCTGTTCCTCGATCCCGAAGCTGCCCCAACGCTGTTCAATGAACTCGGCGAGCAGCAACTCACCAATCCATTATTGGCCTCGTGGGGCAAACTGGGGCGCGATAATCTGTTTCTGCTAAGTCAGATGGAATCCGCCGCTAACGATATTGATGCCTTTGTTGAGATGCCGCAGGACAACCTGCTCCACAGTCTGCAAGCCGATCTGCTTAACCTTGATGACCACGCCGTGATCGGTTTGCATGCCGATGAACTGGGTAACAGCAGTAAGAAACGAGTGCTGGATCCCAACGATCGTACCATCACGCTGCAGGTATGTCATAGCGCTCAGCGTGAAGTGGAAGTGTTACAGGATCATCTGCTGGCGCTGATGGAGGCCGATCCCGATCTCAAACCGCGCGACATCATCGTGATGGTGGCGGATATCGATAGCTACGCGCCCTTCATTCAGGCGGCGTTTGCCAGTGCGCCTGCGGATCGTTATCTGCCGTTTGCCATCTCGGATCGCCGCGCCAGCCAGGCACATCCGGCGATTCTGGCCCTATTAAGCTTGCTGGCGCTGCCAGACAGCCGCTTTGCTTCCGAAGAAGTGCTGGCACTGCTCGAAGTGCCTGCGCTGGCGCAGCGCTTCTCGGTGGATGAAAGCGGTTTGCGCCTGCTTCGCCGTTGGGTGATGGAATCCGGTATTCGATGGGGGCTGGATGATGCCAGCGTCGAAGCATTGGCACTGCCTGCCACCGGTCAACATACCTGGCGCTTTGGTTTACAGCGAATGCTATTGGGCTACGCACTGGAAAGTCGTAACGGTGACTGGCAGGGTATTCTGCCTTACGACGAATCCAGCGGATTGATTGCTGAACTGGCCGGGCATCTGGCCGAATTGCTCTCTCGCTTAGAGTCGTGGCGCACCCGACTGACCGGCGAGCGTACGCTACCGGAGTGGCTGCCGCTGTGCCGCGAGCTGATCGACAGCTTCTTCAACGGCGATGCCGAAAGCGACGCAGCATTACTGCTGGTTGAAACCCAGTGGAAACAGATTATTGAGCAGGGCACGCAGGCTGATTATCAGCAACCGATTCCCGTCACCTTACTGCGTGATGAGTTGCGCTCGCGCCTCGATCAGCAGCGTATCAGTCAGCGCTTCCTGGCCGGGCCGATAAACTTCTGTACCCTGATGCCAATGCGTTCGATTCCGTTCAAAGTCGTCTGCTTGCTGGGGATGAACGATGGTGTCTATCCACGCACGCTGGCGCCGCTCGGTTTTGACCTGATGCAGCAGCAGGCACGCAAAGGCGATCGCAGCCGCCGTGATGATGACCGCTATCTGTTCCTTGAAGCCCTGATTTCGGCACAGCATCAGCTCTACATCAGCTATATCGGCCGCGCGATTCAGGACAACACCGAGCGTTATCCCTCAGTGCTGGTGACAGAGTTGGTGGATTATCTTGGTCAGAGTTTTTGTCTGCCAGGCGATGAAGCGTGCGAACCCGACGTCAGCGAGCAGCGTGTACGTGAGCATTTACTGAAGCTCCACAGCCGCATGCCCTTTGCAGCGGAGAACTTCCGCCCTGACGCTTACGGCCAGAGCTTCGCGACAGAATGGTTGCCCGCTGCCACCGGCAATGGCGTGGCACAGCCAGACTTTGTGCAAAGGTTGCCGCCACTGCCGCTGGAAACGCTCTCGCTTGAGCAATTGCTGCGCTTCTGGCGTCATCCGGTACGGGCCTGGTTCCAGCAGCGGCTGGGCGTGGCTTTCTGGATGGAAGAGAGCGAATTGCCGGACAGCGAGCCGTTTGCCCCGGATAGTCTGGAGCGTTATCAAATCAATGCGCAGCTACTGAATACCCTGGTCAACGGTGAGGATCCCTCGCGGCTTTATATGCGTCATCGTGCTGCAGGTAATCTGCCGTATGGTGCTTTTGGGGAACTTTTCTGGCAGAGCCAGACCGAAGAGATGCAGGAAGTGGCTGCGGAAGTGAGCGGACAGCGTCAGCCCGCAGAGAGTTGGGAAATCAATCTGCCGCTTAACGGAGTGCAGTTGACCGGCTGGTTAACCCAGGTGCAAGCTGATGGGTTATTACGCTGGCGTCCGGGCGTGCTGAACATGAACGATGGCCTGCTATTGTGGCTGGAGCATCTGGTGTACTGCGCGTTGGGCGGCACAGGTGAAAGCCGCATGTACGGGCGCAAACAAAGCCGCTGGCGTTTTAAAGCCATCGACGCTGAGTCTGCGCTGTCACTGTTGAACGAATACGTGACGGCTTATCAGGCGGGGATGACGGAACCGTTGATGTTGCTGAACAAATCGGGTGGCGCGTGGCTGGATGCCAGTTTTGATCGAAAATCCGGCCAGTTGCTGGACGATGACGCCACGCAGAAAAAGGCATTGAACAAATTGCTGCAAGCCTGGCAGGGTGGTTTTCAGGTGGAGGGCGAAGGCAGCGATCCTTATCTGCAGCGCCTGAGCCGTACGCTGGATGATGAGGCGGTGCAGGTAATTGTTGCCGCCGCTCGCCAGTGGTATTTACCGGTGCGCCTTGCGCATCAAGATGATGAATAGCAATTGGGTAACGCCGCTTTTGCGGGTGTTCCCAAAATAATAAAAAGTTGTCTATTGCGCCGCTGGGCACACAGCCAGCGGTAAAGGGTAAAGAAAGGGGTTTAAATGCGGATTTACGCACGCTGGATGGGAGCGCTGCTGCTGAGCATGCTGGCGCTGAATGCCTTTGCCGATAGCGATCGCGGCTGGCAGCCCATCAATGAAACGATTCGAAAAAGCGATCACGATCCGCGCAGTTATCAGGCCATCACGCTGACTAACGGTATGACGGTGTTGCTGGTGTCTGACAAAGAAGCGCCTAAATCACTGGCCGCACTGACGTTGCCTATCGGCTCGCTGGACGATCCCAATCAGCAGCTAGGGCTGGCGCACTATACCGAACATATGGTGTTGATGGGCTCAAAACGCTATCCGCAACCGGATAATCTGGCCGAATTCCTGAAAAAGCACGGCGGCAGTCACAATGCCAGTACCGCTTCTTATCGCACCGCGTTCTATCTGGAAGTGGAAAACGATGCACTGCAACCGGCGGTGGATCGTCTGGCCGATGCCATTGCAGAGCCTTTGCTCGATCCGGTCAACGCCGATCGTGAGCGTCATGCAGTTAATGCAGAGCTCACTATGGCGCGTTCGCGCGACGGCCTGCGTATGGCGCAGGTCGGGGCGGAAACTCTGAATCCAGCGCATCCAGCTTCCCGCTACTCAGGCGGTAACCTTGATACGCTGCGCGATAAGCCCGACAGCAATTTGCATCAGGCGCTGACCGAGTTTTATCACAGCCACTACTCCGCCAATCTGATGAAAGCGGTGATATACAGCAACAAATCGCTGCCAGAGATGGCCGACATTGCGGTCCAGACTTTTGGACGAGTGGCTAACCATCAGGCCATCGTACCGAAAATCGAAGTGCCGGTGGTGACCGATGCGCAGAAAGGCATCATCATCCACTACGTCCCTGCCCAACCGCGTAAACAGCTTAAAGTTGAATTCCGCATCGCCAACAACAGCGACCAGTTCCGCAGCAAAACCGATACGTTGATCAGTTACATCCTGGGCAACCGCAGTAAAAACACCCTTAACGACTGGCTGCAAAAGCAGGGGCTGGCCGACGGTGTGAATGCCGGTGCCGATCCGATGACGGACCGCAACAGCGGCGTGTTTGCCATCACGGTCTCCCTGACCGACAAAGGCCTGGCACAGCGTGATGAAGTGGTGGCGGCGATCTTTAGCTACCTCGATATGCTGCGTAATAAAGGCATCGATAAGGGCTATTTCGATGAAGTGTCGCATGTGCTGGCGCTGGATTTCCGCTATCCGTCGATCACCCGCGACATGGATTACATCGAATGGTTAGTGGATACCATGCTGCGCGTGCCAGTGGATCATACGCTGGATGCACCTTATCTCGCGGATAACTTTGATCCTGCGGCGATCAAATCTCGTCTGGATGAGATGACACCGCAAAATGCCCGCATCTGGTATATCAGCCCGAATGAGCCGCACAACAAAGAAGCCTATTTTGTCAATGCGCCTTACCAGGTCGATAAAATCAGTGATGCACAGTTCAGTGACTGGCAGCAGCGTGGTACGCAGATTCAGCTGTCGATGCCGACGCTGAATCCGTATATCCCTTCTGATTTCTCCATTATGCCTGGTGATGGCAAAACGTATACGCATCCGGTGGCGCTGACCGACGGTGACAGCATGCGCATCTACTGGATGCCAAGCCAGTTCTACGCCAGTGAACCAAAGGCAGCCATTACTCTGGCACTGCGCAACAAAGCGGCAATAAGCGACGCGCGTCAGCAGGTGTTATTTGGCCTGAATGATTATCTCTCAAGCGTGGCGCTGGATGAGTTGAACTCGCAGGCGTCAGTGGGGGGGATCAGTTTTTCTACCGGTGAAGATGACGGCATTGTGTTCAGCGCCAGTGGTTTTACCCAGCGTCTGCCGGAGTTACTGAAAAAACTGGTTGAGGGCTATGCCAGCTTCCAGCCGGACGCACAGCAACTGGAACAGGCAAAATCCTGGTATCTGGATCGACTGGAAGCCGCCGAGAAGGGCAAAGCCTTCGAGCAGGCGATTCAACCGATGCAGATGCTGTCACAGCTGCCGTATACCCAGCGTGAGACGCGCCGCAAGCTAGTGAAAGATCTGACGCTGAAAGACGTGACGGATTACCGTGATGCCTTACTGCGCAACGCTACGCCGGAAATGATGGTGGTCGGCAACCTCTCTGCCGATCGCGTTAAACAGCTGGGTGCCGACCTGCAACAGCAGTTGCACAGCGATGGTCACAGTTACTGGCACAGCGATGACGTTGTGATTGATAAAGCCATGAAGGCCAACCTGCAAACCGCAGGAAGCAGCACGGATTCAGCACTGGCAGCACTCTACGTGCCACTGGGTTACGACGAGTATCAAAGTATGGCCAACAGCACCATGTTGAGCCAGATTGTCCAACCCTGGTTCTATAACCAACTGCGCACCCAGGAACAGTTGGGCTATGCGGTGTTCTCGTATCAGATGCCGATTGGTCGCCAGTGGGGGATTGGCTTCCTGCTGCAAAGCAACAGCAAGCAGCCAGCCTATCTGATGCAGCGCTTTGAGGCGTTTTATCCGCAGGCTGAGCAACGCCTGCGCGACATGAAACCGGAAGATTTTGCCCAGTATCAGCAGGCGCTGATCAATGACTTAAAACAGCGCCCGCAAACGCTTGATGAAGAAGCGAATCGCTACAGCCGTGACTTCAACCGGCAGAATTTTGCTTTCGATACCCGTGAAAAAGCCATCGAGCAGATTCAAAAGCTCACGCCGCAGGGCGTGGCCGATTTCTTCCATAAAGCGGTGCTGGAACAGCAGGGCATGGTGATGATTTCGCAGATTGGCGGTAGCCACGATGGCGCCACCAAAGATGATTATGCACCTCTGCCGGGCTTCACGACCTGGGATCAGGTGGAGAAGCTACAGCAATCCCTGCCGGTTAAGAGTGACGCGCAATGAGTCTGATTCAGCCGCCAGAATCGCTCAATCCGCTGACGCTGCCGTTGCGTGGCGAGCGGCTGATTGAGGCGTCTGCTGGAACCGGCAAAACCTTCACTATTGGGCTGCTTTATCTGCGGCTTTTGTTGGGGCTGGGCGGGCAACATGCCTATGCCCGGCCACTGTCGGTCGAAGAAATTCTGGTCGTGACCTTTACCGAGGCGGCCACCGCAGAGCTGCGCGGACGTATCCGTGCCAACATCCATGAGCTGCGGCTGGCCTGCATTCGCGGTACCAGCCGCAATCCGATGCTGATGCAGTTGCTACTGGAGATGCCGCAGCCAGCAGAAGCGGCATCGCTACTGCTGGCTGCAGAGCGGCAGATGGATGAAGCGGCTATCTTTACCATCCACGGCTTTTGTCAGCGCATGCTCAATCTCAACGCCTTTGAATCCGGCATGCTGTTTGAACAGCAGTTGATTGAAGATGAACAACAGCTGCTGCGTCAGGCCACTGCCGATTTCTGGCGTCGCCACTGTTATCCCCTCTCGCTGGATATCGCCCGCGTGATTGTCAGTGAGTGGAGTGGTCCGGAGCAATTGCTGGCGACGTTGCGGCCGTGGCTGCAAGGCGAATCACCTAACCTGCGTTTAGCGCCCGCTGACGACGAAACGCTGACGATGCGCCACAACGAAAACCTGGCGCGCATTAACGCGATGAAAGCCGAGTGGCGCGCGGTGGGTGAAGAGGTGCTGACGCTGGTGGGGCAGTCCGACGTGGACAAACGCAGCTACAGCAGTAAAAATCTGCCGGTGTGGGTGAATAAAGTCAGTTTCTGGGCACAGAGTGAAACCCTGGATTATCAGGTGCCCGCAGAGCTGGCGCGCTTTGGTCAACGGGTGCTGGAGGAGAAAACCAAAAAAGGCCATCCTCCGCACCATGCCCTGTTTGTGGCCATCGACCTGTTTCTGACTCAGCCCATTTCACTACGCGATTTGCTGATTGCGCGCGCGCTGGTGGATATCCGCGCCGCCGTACGGAAAGAGAAACGCCAGCAGGCGCTGCTGGGTTTTGATGATCTCCTGAGCCGACTGGATGATGCCCTGCAGCAGCCTGCAGGAGAAATGCTGGCGCAGGCGATTCGTCAGCGTTACCCGGTGGCGTTAATTGATGAGTTCCAGGATACCGATCCGCAGCAATACCGCATTTTCCGCACGCTGTACGGTAATCAACCCGAGCATGCGTTGCTGTTGATTGGCGATCCAAAACAGGCCATTTACGCCTTTCGTGGCGCAGACATCTTTACCTATATCCGCGCGCGCAATGAAGTGAGCGCGCATTACACCCTCGACACCAACTGGCGCTCTTCGCCAGCAATGGTGGAGAGCGTCAATCAGCTGTTCAATCGGCTCGAAGCGCCTTTTGTCTTTGATGCTATCCCTTTCTTGCCGGTGCACTTCGCAGAGCCAAATCAGACGCTTTCTCTCACACTGGATAACCAGGATCAGGCGGCACTGCGTTTCTGGCTGCTGCCGGGCGACGGGTGCAGCGTAGGCGATTATCAGCAGGCGTTAGCGCGACAGTGTGCCGCGGATATCAGCCACTGGTTACAGGCGGGTCAGCAACAGCGTGCGCTGCTGGGTAAAGCGGCCGCGCAACGCCCGGTGCAGGCATCGGATATCACGGTGCTGGTGCGCAGCCGCAACGAAGCCAATCTGATCCGTGAAGCACTTAACCAGCTTGGCATTCCCTCGGTCTATTTATCGAACCGCGACAGCGTCTACACCACGCCCGAAGCGCGCGAGTTGCTGTGGTTACTGCAGGCGGTGCTGGCTCCCGAGCAGGAGCGCATGCTGCGCACGGCGCTCGCTACCTCGCTGTTTACCTTTGATGCGGCACAGCTGGATGCGTTGGATCAGGATGCGCGCGGCTGGGATGAGCTGGTAGAGACTTTTGCCCGCTGGCAACTGCTGTGGCAGCAGCGCGGCGTACTGCCGATGCTGCGCCAGCTGATACAGGAACGCCAGCTTGCGGAAAACCTGCTCGCCTCAGAAAATGGCGAACGCCGCCTGACCGATTTGCTGCATCTGGGCGAACTGATGCAGGAGGCGGCGGCGCAGCTCGACAGCCCGCACGCGCTGGTGCGTTATCTGGCGCAGCAGATAGCCAGCCCTGACAGCCAGTCGTCCAGCCAGCAATTGCGTCTGGAAAGCGATCGCCATTTGGTGCAGATCGTCACTATCCATAAATCTAAAGGACTGCAATATCCGCTTGTGTGGCTGCCGTTCGCCGCCGGATTCCGCGAGGCGGATACCGCGCTGTATCACGATCGCGACAACTTTGAAGCGGTGCTGGATCTGCAGGCCGATGACGCAAGCCTGGCGATGGCCGAGCAGGAGCGTTTGGCCGAAGACCTGCGCTTGCTGTACGTGGCACTTACCCGTTCGGTGTATCACTGTAGCGTAGGTGTGGCACCGCTGTTTCGCGGCACGCGCAAAAAAGAAGGCGAGAGCGATCTGCATAAAAGCGCACTGGGCCATCTTTTGCAGCGTGGTGAAGCGGCGACAGCGGCACAGCTGGAAACTTTACTCAATCAGCACAATGTCGCGGGTACCGAGGTGATGCACGTGCAGGAACAGGTAGCCGAACGCTGGCACGCGCCTGATCCCGCTCATGACACATTGGCTGCCCGCACCGTTAGCCGCACGCTGGTGGAACCCTGGCGCGTCACCAGCTACTCAGGCTTGCAGCAACACGGTAGCCAGCGACTACTTGATGTGATGCCACGTTTCGATCTGGAAGCCGCAGGCGAAGAACAGCAGGAAGAGATCGCTGAAGCTGCACTGACACCGCACCATTTCCCGCGCGGCGCCGCGCCGGGGACTTTCCTGCATGAACTGTTCGAATCTCTCGATTTCCCACATCCCCCCACGGCCGCATTGCTGGAGCAACATCTGCAGCAGAATGGGTATCCCTTATACTGGCAACCGATACTGACGGATTGGATTGCGCGCGTGGTGAGTACGCCGCTCAACGATCAGGGGATACAGCTCGGTCAGGTACAGACCAGCGATCGACTCGTGGAGATGGGCTTCTACTTGCCGATTGACGGTTTGCTGACCGCGAATGATCTGGATGCGCTGATCCGTCAGGATGCTTTATCGTCCGATGCGCCGCCGCTCGATTTTCGTGAGGTACAGGGCATGTTGAAAGGCTTCATTGACCTGGTGTTCCGCTGGCAAGGCAAATATTACCTGCTGGATTACAAATCCAACTGGCTGGGCGACAGCCACGAAGCTTATACGCCAGCAGCGATGAGACAGGCGATGATCGACCACCGCTATGATTTGCAATATCAGCTCTACACGCTGGCGCTACATCGCTATCTTCAACATCGCGTGGCAGATTATGACTACGAGCAGCACTTTGGCGGCGTGTTTTATCTGTTCCTGCGTGGCATGGATGGCACTTCACCGGCCAACGGCGTATTCCACACACGGCCAACTCTGGATTTTGTTTCACAACTGGATAGCCTGTTTCGCGGGCAGGGAGCCTCGGCATGAGTGGCATTACAGCGCTACTTCAACAGGCGGTTGAGCTGCGTTTGCTGCGCTCACTGGATGTTCAGTTCGCCCTGTTGCTGGCGGATGACACGCAGCCAGCACGCCTCCTGGCGGCTGCCTGTCTCAGCGCGGAAGCGGGTGAGGGGCACGTCTGCTTACCGCTGTCACAGCTGAGCCGTGAAGGGTTATTCAATGGCCGCCATCCTGAACTGGCGCAGGCCATCTGGCTGGCGGCGGGCGAGCCGCAGGACTGGACGCAAATTCTGGCTGGCTGGCCTGCTTTGAGCAACAGCAACAACGGGCAGGCAGCACCGATTGTACTGACCGAAGGCCGTCTTTATCTGCATCGTCTCTGGCACCATGAAGGGCAGGTGGCGCGTTTCTTTCAGGCGCAGTCTGCTCCGCAGGCATTTCCTGATGGAGAGGTGCGTGCTGTACTGGATAACCTGTTTGGTACTGAACCCGATGACTGGCAAAAAATCGCGGCGGCGGTGGCGCTAACGCAGAAAACAGCAGTCATTTCCGGCGGCCCAGGCACCGGGAAAACCACCACCGTGGCAAAACTGCTGGCGGCATTGATTCGCCTGAGCCAGGGTGCACTGCGCATTCAACTGGCAGCCCCGACCGGCAAAGCGGCGGCGCGTTTAACCGAATCACTCGGTAAAGCGCTGCAAAAACTGCCGGTCAGCGACACCGAGCGCCAACGCTTCCCAGCGGAAGCTACCACGCTGCACCGTTTGCTCGGTGCCCAGCCCGAAACCCAGCGCTTGCGCTATCACGCCGGTAACCTGCTGCATCTGGATGTGCTGGTGGTGGATGAAGCCTCAATGGTTGATTTGGGCATGATGGCCAATCTCATCGCCGCACTGCCACCCCAGGCGCGCGTGATTTTTCTTGGTGACCGCGATCAGCTGGCGTCAGTAGAAGCCGGTGCGGTACTGGGCGATATTTGCCGCTGTGCGGAAGCGGGATACAGCGTCGCGCGTGCAGCCCAGCTGAGTGCGTTAACCGGTTGCCAGGTTGAAGGCCACGATGATGACAGCGCGCCAGCCGTGCGCGACGCCATCTGCCTACTACGCAAGAGCTATCGCTTTGATGCTAACTCGGGCATCGGCAAGCTGGCGGCTGCGGTCAATGCCGGTGAGCCAAAGGCGGTTGAGGCCGCATTTAACGCGGGCTTCAGCGATATATCACGCCAGCCACTCAATGATGGCGAGGCCTATCAGGCAATGCTGAATGCTATCGCGGAAGGCTACCGTCCATTCCTGCGGCTGGTGAGCCAGCGAGCACAGCCCGCAGAGATTCTGCACGCATTTGGGCGTTATCAGCTGCTGTGCGCACTGCGCGAAGGGCCGTTTGGCGTGCAGGGATTAAATCAGCGTATTGAGCAAAAACTGATGCAGATGCAGCTGATTCGTCGTCCGCAGGGGGGCAGCCGCTGGTATCAGGGCCGTCCGGTGATGGTGACTCGCAATGACAGCGCGCTTGGGCTGTTTAACGGCGATATTGGCATTACGCTGTTTGATGATGAAGGGCTGCTGAAAGTTTTCTTCCCGTTGCCGGATGGCAGCATCAAAGCCGTACAGCCAAGCCGGTTACCGGCGCATGATACGGCCTGGTCGATGACGGTGCATAAATCGCAGGGATCGGAGTTCGACCATACCGCGCTGGTGATGCCGGCACAGTTTTTACCGGTACTCACCCGCGAACTGATTTACACCGCCATTACGCGTGCGCGCAAACAGTTAACCCTTTACAGCGATGAAGGCGTATTTCGTCGTGCGGTGCAATTACGCACTCAGCGTCGCAGCGGATTGTTGGACCGGTTAAGCGGAGAGTCATTCTGAGCGAGAGTTGAGGTCGGTAAAGAAACCGACCGCAGGCAATGCAGATGTTTTATTGGATGCGCGTGGATGCGCATCCTGACAACGTTATCAGTTTAAGACGTTGGGCAATTCCAGACCGTTTAGCGAAACCTACCCTACGCTGCCTTTAACTGCCTTTAACTGCCTTTAACTGCCTTTAACTGCCTTTAACTGCCTTTAACTGCCTTTAACTGCCTTTAACTGCCTTTAACCGCGCTAGCTGGCATTCCCCGCCGTTAGCGCAAATCCGCCATCAGCACTTTGGACCGGCGCTGATAGTTATACATCTGCTTCTTACTCTCCGGCAGTGATTCAATATCCACCGGCGTAAAGCCGCGTTCCTGGAACCAGTGAATACTGCGGGTGGTCAGCACAAACAGCTTCTTCAACCCCATCTGGCGTGCCTGTAGCGCCACACGCTCCAGCAACAGCTCACCGCGTGAAGAACTGCGGTAATCGGGATGCACCGCCACGCAGGCCATTTCACCAATCTGCTCATCCGGGAACGGATAGAGTGCGGCACAAGCGATGGTCAGATTGTCGCGCTGAATAATGGTGAATTTGTCGATCTCCATTTCCAACTGCTCGCGCGAACGACGCACCAGAATGCCTTGCTGCTCCAGCGGGCGAATCAATTCGAGAATGCCGCCAATATCGTTGATGGTGGCGCGACGAATCTGCTCAGCGGACTCCATCACAATCTGCGTACCAATACCGTCACGCGAGAACAGTTCCTGAATCAATGCGCCATCTTCCTGATAGCTGATCAGGTGGCTACGACGCACGCCGCTGCGGCAGGCTTTCACCGCGCCGCGCAGGAAACGCACGGTGCCCGACAGGAAATCGCCGTCGTTTTCCATCTCATCTATACGCGTCTGCGCTTCGTTGGGGAACAGCTCAGAGATAATCTTGCCTTCGCGGTTGGTGACGCCCTGTTCGGAGCAGAAGCCAATCATTTTCTCGGCTTTTAGCTTGATAGCCAACTGCGTAGCCACTTCTTCTGATGTCAGGTTAAAGCTTTCACCGGTCACCGACACCGCGACTGGGCCGAGCAGCACAATGGCATCATTATCCAGCTGACGATGGATGGCTTCTTCATCGATACGACGAATACGGCCGCTGTGGCAGTAGTCCACGCCATCATCGACGCCCAGCGGCTGGGCAATAATAAAGTTACCGCTTACCACGTTGATGTGCGCGCCCTGCAGCGGGGTGTTATTCAGGCTCATCGACAGGCGTGCGGTGATATCCAGCTGCAAACGTCCTGCAGCCTGCTTCACCAGTTCCAGTGATTGGGCATCGGTTACGCGCGTGTGTTTGTGGTAAATCGGTTCCAGCTGTTGCTGGGCCATGCTGGCATCAATTTGCGGTCTGGCACCATAGACAACCACCAGGCGAATGCCGAGACTATGCAACAAGCCAATGTCGTTAACGATGTTGGAAAAGTTCTCATGCTCGATAGCTTCGCCGCCAAGCATAATGACAAAGGTCTTGTCACGGTGGGCATTTATATAGGGAACGGTATGGCGAAAACCCTGAACCAGTTCAGTACTACGTTCCTTCACGGCAAACCCTCTGTGAATGTTTATTCGTAATTTGTGTATTTTTATGCTCTTTTGCCAGCTAATGCAAGCGCCGGGCCTGACGTTACTTTACGATTTTCCTGATGCAACCCTCGCTAACAGCCTGCATTATCTGGTTTTTCTGGCAAAACAACCCATGGCTTGTTAAGCAAAGTTTTCGCCTTTCACTCGTCAATTGACGATATTTTAGACACTACACGGCAGTTGGAGCGGCATGTCCCAGGCTTTTACACGACGACGATTATTGCAGGGCGCGGGTGCGCTCATGCTATTAAGCGTAACGCGAACCGGGCTGGCGGCCAGTCAGCACATTGTGGCGGTGCGCATCTGGCCATCGTCAACCTACTCCCGCGTGACGCTGGAGTCGAACGTCCCCCTCAAGTACAAACAGTTCACGTTGAGCAATCCCGATCGTCTGGTGATCGACATCGATAACCTGCATATCAATCCGGTCCTGAGAGGGGTGGATAAGCAGGTGCGCGTTGACGATCCCTATATCAAACATGCGCGAGTTGGCCAGTTTGATGCCAACACGGTGCGGGTGGTGCTGGAGCTGAAACGCAACGTTGCGCCGAAGATCTTCACGCTGGCACCGGTTGCGGGCATCAAACATCGTTTAGTGGTCGATCTCTATCCGAGCCAGCCCTCGCCGGAAGAGGATCCGCTACTGGCGTTACTGAACGATTACAACCAGGGCGATCTTGAGCGTGATCAACCGGCGCAAGCACCTTTACCGGGCAAAGCGGGGCGCGATCGTCCGATCATCATCATGATCGATCCCGGTCACGGTGGCGAAGATCCCGGTGCGCATGGCAAATACAAAACGCGCGAAAAGGACATTGTGTTGAAGATTGGTCGCTATCTGAAGGCGCTGATCGACAAAGAGCGCAACATGAAGGCGTATATGACGCGCAACGAGGATGTGTTTATCCCGCTGCGCGTGCGGGTAGCGAAAGCACGTAAACAGCGCGCCGATCTGTTTGTCTCGATTCACGCCGATGCTTTTACCAGCCGTGCGGCGCGCGGTTCGTCGGTGTTCGCGCTCTCGACCAGCGGCGCAACGTCCACCGCCGCACGTTTCCTGGCACAAACCCAGAACGAATCGGATCTGATTGGTGGGGTGAGCATGAGCGGTGACCGCTATCTGGATCACACCATGTTTGACATGGTGCAGCGGCAGACTATCAGCGACAGCCTGAAGTTCGGCAAAGAGGTGTTATCGCGCATGGGACATATTAATCACCTGCATAAACGCACGGTGGATCAGGCGGGGTTTGCGGTGCTCAAAGCCCCGGATATTCCGTCGATTCTGGTGGAGACCGCGTTTATCAGTAATGTGGAGGAGGAGCGTAAGCTGCGCACGCCGCGTTATCAGCATCAGGTGGCTGAGGCGATTCTGCATGGGATTAAGGCCTATTTCGATAAAGGTGCGGTGCTGGCGCGTCGCTGAGAGGAGGGCGGCCACTGCGCCGCTTTTTTTACCGGAAGCCAAAAACAAAAAAACACCCGTTAAGGTGCTTATCTGTAATTGGTTGCGGGGGCCGGATTCGAACCGACGACCTTCGGGTTATGAGCCCGACGAGCTACCAGGCTGCTCCACCCCGCGTCCGTCTGCCGCGTTAAGCGACTTTTCACATTGTATTCTTCTTAAGACAATTGGTTGCGGGGGCCGGATTCGAACCGACGACCTTCGGGTTATGAGCCCGACGAGCTACCAGGCTGCTCCACCCCGCGTCCGTCTGACGCGTTACACGACTTTCAAATTGTCTCTTCACTTAAGAAGAATTGGTTGCGGGGGCCGGATTCGAACCGACGACCTTCGGGTTATGAGCCCGACGAGCTACCAGGCTGCTCCACCCCGCGTCCGTGGATGCGCACTATACTCTCGACGCGCGGCGATGCAACCCCTTTTTGTGTTAAAGCCTTAAATTTACAGCCAGTTGGTGATTAATAGTGCCATTGGGCGATTAATTGTACAGATGTGAGCGCGGTAACTCGTGGCGGATTTCATTCTCTCTGCCCCTTTGCTATCGTCGCGGTGCAAACAACCGAGAAAAAGAGAAAGTGATGAAAGGACATTGGGCGAAGTATGCACTTACTGGCGCGTTTCTCGCGCTGTTAGCAGGCTGTAGTTCTAAACCGACTGACCGTGGTCAGCAATATATTGATGGCAAGCTGGAGCAACCGCTTGGGCTGGTCAATGAACCGAATGCCAAAGGGCGCCCGGTGAATGGCAGAGATTTTGGTGTGCAGATTCAGCAGATTCAGAGTGCCTCCAGCGGCTTATACAGCCGCAACACCGGCACTTACAGCGCTATTCAGAACTGGCTGCTCTCCGGTGCCGATACCCGTCAGTTGAGTCAGTTTGGACTTAACGCTTATCAGATGGAGGGCACCGATAATTACGGTAACGTGCAGTTTACTGGCTACTACACCCCTGTGGTGGAAGCGCGCTACACGCGTCAGGGTGAGTTCCAGTATCCCATTTATCGCATGCCACCGCGCACGCGCGGTCAGAAGCTGCCGAGCCGTGCTTCTATATATAGTGGCGGACTTGACGATCGTTACGTGATTGCCTGGAGCAACTCGCTGATCGACAACTTTATGATGGACGTGCAGGGTAGCGGCTACGTTGATTTCGGCGACGGTCGCCCGCTGCGCTTCTTCGGCTACGGCGGCAAAAATGGCTGGGCCTATCACAGTATCGGCAAAGAACTGATCGATCGTGGTGAAGTGAAGCGCGAAGATATGTCGATGCAGGCGATTCGCCAGTGGGCACAGGAACATACGCCGGATCAGGTGCGTGACGTGCTGGAAACCAACCAATCCTTCGTGTTCTTTAAGCCAGAAGAGTATGTGCCGGTGCGCGGTGCCAGCGCAGTGCCTTTGATTGCCAAAGCGTCAGTCGCATCCGATCGTTCATTGATTCCCGCAGGTACGGCGCTGTTAGCCGAAGTGCCGCAGTTGAACGAGAAGGGCAAATTTAACGGCAAGTATGAGATGCGCCTGATGGTGGCACTGGATGTGGGTGGGGCGATCAAAGGTCAGCACTTCGACATCTATCAGGGTGTGGGTCCAGATGCTGCGCATCTTGCCGGATTTTATAATCACTATGGCCGCGTTTGGGTGCTGAAAGCCGCGCCAGGTGCAGGACAGCCGCTGTTCAGCAATCCGCAAAATGGCAATAATGGTTCACTGATTATCGGGGCGAATTGATATTCTTCCCTGCGGCAAATCAGCGGGAGTATTCAGCTGATTTGCCATGGGTCGCCAGTCTTCGCGATCCAATGCGTCCATCACTGTTTCTGTAGGGTGCGTATTCATGCGCACCGCATCAAAAGGTTTGATATGAAAGTAGTCAGCGATGCCTGGCGGCAACGTTTTGGCGGTACGGCACGTCTGTATGGGGAAGAGGCGCTGCAGCGTTTTGCCGACGCCCATTTTTGTGTGATTGGTATCGGCGGTGTCGGTTCGTGGTCCGCCGAAGCGTTAGCGCGCACCGGGATTGGTAAAATCACGCTGATCGATATGGACGACGTCTGCATTACCAATACCAATCGCCAGATCCATGCCCTGCAAGGCAAAGTGGGACAGGCGAAAACCGAGGTGATGGCGGAGCGTATTCGTGCCATTAATCCTGAGTGCGAAGTGATCTGCATTGATGATTTCATCACGCCGGATAACACCGCTGAAATGCTGTCAGCCGGTTTTGATTACGTGATTGATGCGATCGACAGTGTGCGCCCGAAAGCCGCGCTGATTGCCTGGTGTCGTCGTAACAAAATCCCGCTGATCACTACCGGCGGTGCGGGCGGGCAAATCGATCCGACGCAGATTCAGGTCAGCGATTTAGCCAAAACTATTCAGGATCCGCTGGCGGCAAAACTGCGTGAGCGCTTGAAAGGCGACTTTGGTGTGGTGAAGAACAGTAAAGGCAAGTTAGGGATTGATTGCGTGTTTTCCACTGAGGCGCTGGTTTATCCTCAGCTGGATGGCAGTGTTTGTACTTCCAAAAGCACCGCAGAAGGCCCGAAACGTATGGATTGTGCGGCGGGCTTCGGTGCGGCCACCATGGTGACCGCCACTTTCGGGTTTATCGCGGTGTCGCACGCGTTGAAGAAATTCCTCGCACGCGCGGCGCGTCAGGCTGCTTGATGCGCGCGCGCGTGGCGCTGCACTGCATCTGCCAACGCTTTTAAGCCACTGCTGCGTGAGGCGCTAAGCTGCGCACGCAGGCCTAAAGTATCAAACAACGCCAGCGGATCCTGTGCTAACAGATCGGCTGGCGTTTTGCCTTCCACCGCCGTCAGCAGCACCGCCAGCAAACCGCGCACGATGCGGCCTTCACTGTCACCGTAAAAGTGCAGCGTGCCGTTGGGTAGCCGTTGGCTGCTCAGCCAGACACGATTTTCGCAACCGCTCAGCTCAATCTCTGCCGTCTTCACCTCTTCTTCCAGAGCAGGCAGCTGGCGGCTGAGCTGGATTAGCTGGCGATAGCGATCCTCCCACTGATGAAAATGGGTAAATTTTTCGGTCAGGCTGGCTTCAGTAATCACATCGCCAAACGGATGTGGGCCGATCAGGGTGGTCATAACGTTATTCACTCAACAGGTCGACGGCATGATGCATGGCGCGCACCAGCGCATCCACGTCCTGCAAATTATTATAGGGGGCGAATGATACGCGCAGGGTGCCGCTGACACCCAGTGCCGCCATTAAAGGCTGTGCACAGTGCTGTCCGGCGCGCAGCGCAATATCCTGCTCTGCCAGCAGAGTGACAATATCGCTGTGATGAATGTCCGCGATATCAAACGCCAGCAGACTGGCATTGCCACAACGAAAACTGCGGAAGCCAGGAATCTCGCCTAATTGCTCTTCGGCGAGGCTGGCCAGTTGCTGGCTCCACATCTCTGCTTTTTCAGCGTGGTGATGCGACAGCCATTCCAGCGCCGCGCTCAGGCCCACCACGCCCGCGACATTGGGCGTGCCGGCTTCAAATCGCCACGGTACCGCCTGCTGCGTGAAGCCATTAAAGTCGACGTGCGTTAACATCTTGCCGCCGCCTTGCCACGCATCCATCTCTTCCAGCAGCTCGCCTTTGCCGTACAGCGCACCAATCCCCATTGGGCCATACAGCTTGTGCGCGGAGAAGGCGTAAAAGTCGATGTCCAGCGCCTGAACGTTGGGGGGCGCGTGCACCACGCCCTGTGCGCCATCTACCATCACTTTGGCGCCAACATGATGTGCCAGGGTAATCGCCTGTGCCAGATCCGGACAGCCACCGGTGACATTCGACATCTGCCCAATCGCCAGCAGCTTAGTGCGTGCGTTTAGCAAATCAGGCAGTAGACGAATATCGGGCAGACGATCCGCGCCAATCGGCCATTTCACCACTTTCGCGCCTGCGGCTTTTGCCACCTTTAACCACGGCACCAGATTGGCGTGATGCTCGGCTTCGCTGACTACGATTTCATCGCCAGGTTGTAAGCGCGGTGCCAGCCAGCTGTGCGCCACCAGATTGATGGCCTCCGTGGTGCCACGCGTCCAGACAATCTGACGGTCATCGCCCGCGTGCAGCCATTTGGCCACCCGGCCGCGCGCCTGTTCATACTTCTCTGTCAGGTCGCGTGCTGATTTGAACTGGCTGCGATGCACGGTGCCTGCGCTCAAGCTATAGAACTGCGATGTGGCGTCGATCACCGCCTGAGGCTTCAGGGCAGTGGCTGCGCTATCAAGATAAACGCCCGCATCGCTTAATGCCGGAAACTGCGCACGGAAGGCGGTTGGGGAGAAGATGGTCATACGAAACCCACTGTATTCAATTTTAGGACCAGGCTGAAACCCGGCCGATTCGCTGGCAAAGCTGGAAAAGCGCGTTATGCTATTTATTGCAAGGTTTGAACCGCAACCCGCATAACGAATCGACCTTTACCAGTCGATTTCACTTTTTGCTGCCTCTGGTCAGCGCTTGCGGGTGGTTTAATGCAATCAATCTGCAAGGAGATAGAAGATGAAAAAACTCGCCGCAGTGCTGGCCGTGTGTACCATGGCCTTTACCCTGGCTGCTTGTTCCAGCAATTATGTCATGCATACCAATGATGGTCGCACCATTGTAGCGGACGGGAAACCGAAAGTTGACGATGAAACCGGTATGATCAGTTATAAAGATGCCAATGGCAACGAGCAGCAGATCAATCGTACAGATGTGAAAGAGATGGTTGAGATGGGGCAGTAAGCAGCAAGCCAAAAATTTCCCGGAGAAATTTTTACGTCGCTTCAGTGACGGCTCGAAAGGGATACACAGGGATGTGTAGGACAAAAAAAAGCACCGCAATTTGCGGTGCTGCATTAAATCACTTGGACAGACAGGGTAAATCTACAGGAATTAAAAGCTTGATCTGCAATCGTCAGATCAAAATGCAAACACAACATCACGACCACAAGCCAAAAGCTCTCCAAAAGTCTGCGATCTCTCGCACGTTTCCAGAAATCTTTTCGTTCCGGCTCAGGAAGTGCGGCAACTATAGGTATTTGCTGGAGCTTCCTCAACGGACAAATTATAATGTCTCGGATTAAAATAACTAATACGTAACGACCTTGTATAAGTCGGACTGTTACCTTGTGAATCCGCTGATGGAAAACCATGTCTAAACGCCTTCCACCGCTTAATGCTTTACGCGTCTTCGATGCTGCAGCCCGCCATTTAAGCTTTACAAAAGCCGCTGAAGAGCTGTTTGTCACCCAGGCAGCTGTTAGCCACCAGATTAAATCTCTGGAAGATTTCCTCGGTCTTAAGCTATTTCGACGGAGGAATCGTTCGCTTTTACTGACAGAAGAAGGTCAAAGCTACTATCTGGATATTAAAGAGATCTTCTCGGCTATCAACGATGCGACGCGTAAACTTCAGGCGCGCAGCGCGAAGGGTGCCTTAACCGTCAGTCTGTTGCCCAGCTTTGCCATTCAATGGCTGGTGCCCCGTCTTTCCAGCTTTAATATGGCTTATCCGGGCATCGATGTGCGTATTCAGGCGGTGGACCGTGATGAAGAGAAACTGGCCGATGATGTTGATGTGGCGATTTTCTATGGGCGCGGTAACTGGCCGGGTCTGCGCGTTGAGAAACTGTATGCCGAATATTTGCTTCCGGTCTGCTCGCCCATGTTTCTGACTGGCGACCATCCGCTTAAAACGCCCGCCGATCTGGCACACTTTACGCTGCTGCATGATGCTTCGCGCCGCGACTGGCAATCCTATATCCGTCAGCTAGGATTGCAGCACATTAATGTGCAGCAGGGGCCGATCTTCAGCCATAGCGCGATGGTGCTGCAGGCGGCGATTCACGGCCAGGGCGTGGCGCTGGCTAATAATGTGATGGCGCAGAGTGAAATTGAAGCTGGACGGCTGGTCTGTCCATTTAATGACGTGTTAGTCAGTAAAAACGCTTTTTATCTGGTTTGTCATGACAGCCAGGCAGAACTGGGTAAAATAGCCGCCTTTCGTCAGTGGATCCTGGAAAAAGCCGCAGCTGAACAAGAAAAATTCCGCTTTCGCTACGATCACTAATGCGTTGAGTGCTGCACAGTGATGTGCAGTGTCATCCTGAGGAACAATGAATGTCCAGTCGTGCCATGTTTGTGTTTGCCGCCATCAGCGGATTTCTGCTGGTGGCCTTTGGTGCTTTTGGGGCACACGTGCTGAGCAAATCGCTCGGCCCGGCCGAAATGGCGTGGATCCATACCGGTCTTGAATATCAGGCCTATCACACATTGGCGGTGATTGGTTTGGGTGCGGCCATGCTGCGTCGCGCCAATATCTGGTTTTACTGGAGCAGCGCTGCGCTGGCGCTTGGCACCGTGTTGTTCAGTGGCAGCCTGTATTGTTTAGCGTTGTCGCACTTGAAGTTTTGGGTTTTTGTTACGCCAGTGGGAGGGTTGTTCTTCCTGATTGGCTGGTTCTTGATGTTGATTGGCGCATTGCGTCTTAAACGAAAGGCGGATCGCCATGAATAAAGTTTTACTCTATTGCCGTCCTGGCTTTGAGAAAGAGTGTGCGGCAGAGATCAGCGCCAAAGCCGCTGAACGTGAAGTTTACGGTTTTGCCCGTGTCAAAGATGATTCTGGTTACGTGCTCTATGAGTGCTATCAGCAGGAAGATGCTGAAAAGCTGATTCAAACGCTGCCGTTTGCCGAGCTGATTTTTGCCCGTCAGATGCTGGTGGTGGGCGAACTGCTGCGCGATTTGCCGCCAGAAGATCGTATTACCCCGATTGTCGGCATGCTAACCGGTGTGGTGGAGAAGGGCGGTGAGCTGCGTGTTGAAGTGCCAGATACCAATGAAGCGAAAGAACTGACCAGGTTCTGTCGTAAGTTAACCGTACCGCTGCGCGCCAGTCTGCGTGAGAGCAAAATCCTGCTCAACTACGAATCGCCGAAACGCCCAGTGATTCATGTGTTCTTTATTGCTCCGGGTACCTGCTATGTCGGTTATTCGCTGCCAGAGAACAACTCCCTGTTCTATATGGGTATCCCGCGCCTCAAGTTCCCGTCAGATGCGCCAAGCCGTTCAACGCTGAAGCTGGAAGAGGCGTTTCACGTCTTCATCCCGGCCGATGAGTGGGATGAGCGCCTGGGCAGCGGCATGTATGCCGTGGATCTTGGGGCGTGCCCCGGCGGCTGGACCTATCAGCTGGTTAAGCGCAGCATGTGGGTGTACGCCGTAGATAACGGCCCGATGGCGCCCAGCCTGATGGATACCGGGCAAGTCACGCACTGCCGTGAAGACGGTTTCAAATACCGCCCATCGCGCAATAACATTAGTTGGCTGGTGTGTGACATGGTGGAAAAACCCGTTCGCGTCGCCAGTTTGATGACGGAGTGGCTGGTCAACGGCTGGTGCCGTGAGGCGATCTTCAACCTCAAGCTACCGATGAAAAAGCGTTATGAAGAAGTGACGCAAAATCTGGCCATGATGGATGCGGCATTGAAAGAGAAGGGCGTGAATGCCCAGATTCAGGCGCGCCAGCTGTATCACGATCGGGAAGAGATTACCGTGCATGTGCGCCGACTTTGGGCGGCTGTAGGCGGCCGTCGCGACGAACGCTAAATTTCCCGTCATACTTCGCGCCACAGGTGCGTTGGCTACGTTTATACGCCCCAGTCACATACTGATGTATGTCTCTGGGGACTTAATAAACTTGCCGATCCTGCTTCATACTTTGCACTACAGCGGCGTTGGCTGCGCTTGTTCGCCCCGGTCACATACTGGCGTATGCTCCCGGGGACTCTCGCACTTGCCGCCTTGCTGTAGCACAAATTATTTCGCAGGAGCTCTCGGGTTAAGTTCGTCGCAGTGCAATTTTTTGCACCTATCACCTATCACCTATCACCTATCAAGAGATTCGCGTGTTTATGTGGCAGAGGGCGCTGCACCTGCCATTCACGGCTTATACCGCAAGGTATTTAAATTCCCCTGCAGAACCAAATCGCGTTTTAACGTTGAGACCTGGCGGCAAATCTCTGCTATCTGCTGGTGATCGCGCAATTTCTTTTGCCACTTTTCCGGAACCTGATCGAACTGCTGATAAAGAGCTTCCAGGGTGCCGAACTGCGTGAGTAAATCGCGGGCGCTTTTGGGACCGATGCCGGTAACGCCGGGGATTTTGCTGCTGCTAATGCCGCACAGTCCCCAGTAATCGGGTAATTGCGCGGGCGTGACGCCAAACTCGTGCTCGATGAAAGGCACGTCCAGCCAGCGTTTCTGGAAATAATCACGGATGCGGATATTCGGCGCTAAAAGCTGGCAATAACCTTTGTCGGTGGAGACGATAGTTGCCTGATGTCCGGCATCGGCCATTTTCACCGCCAGCGTGGCAGCGAGATCGTCAGCTTCATCGAGATCGGCGACCCAGCAACGCACGCCGACAGCCTCAAAGGCCTGCTGGATAACGGGCATCTCCGTCTGCAAATCATCCGGCATCGGTGGGCGGCCCGCTTTGTAATCGGGCAGCAGCTGATGCCGCCAGCCAGGGTGACGATCGTGGCTATCGAATACCGCCACGACGTGCGTCGGTTGCGTGTGGCCTAAAAGCTGATGCAGCGCGGCAACGCAGGCTTCGCGGCAGGGCGTGCCTTGCACGGCATGCAAACGGCGGATCAGGTTCAGCGCATCAATAATCAGAAGATGAAACGACATAGTGATAATGGCAGCCCGCAGGCTGCCTTCCTGATGGGTTATTTAATGATTTCGTAGCAGGGGATGTAGGCGCTGCCTGGTAACTTCATACGCTGCTGGGCGACGAAGCCCTGCAGCAGTTCATCCATGCGAAGCATAATGTCGGCGTCGCCGTGCAGTTTGTAAGGCCCCTTCTCGCGGATTTCGCGAATGCCGACCTCCTTAACGTTGCCGGCAACAATACCAGAGAAAGCGCGACGCAAATCAGCAGCCAGTTTTTCTGCTGGCTGGTTCGGGAACAGCTTCAAGTTAGCCATGTTTTCGTGCGTCGGTACAAACGGTACCTGCAACTCTGGCGCGATGCGAATCGACCAGTTAAAGCTGTAGGCATCGCCAGTTTCGCGGCGATACTCTTTCACCTGCGGCATGGCTTTCTTCATCAGGCGCGCCACTTCAGCAGCATCATCAATGATGATCTTGTAGTGCTTACGCGCGGTTTCACCCAGCGTATTAACAATGAAATCATCCAGAACGCGGAAGTAGTCGGCGCTCTCTTTCGGGCCGGTGAGAATCAGCGGCAGAACCTGATCGCTGTTGTGTGGATTCATCAGAATCCCCAACAGATACAGCAACTCTTCTGCGGTGCCAACACCACCCGGGAAGATCACGATGCCATGCGCAATACGCACAAACGCCTCAAGACGCTTTTCGATATCTGGCATGATGATCAGTTCATTCACCAGCGGATTTGGTGGCTCAGCCGCGATAATTGACGGTTCGGTCAGGCCAATGAAACGGCTGTCATGATAGCGCTGCTGGGCATGACCCACCGCGGCACCTTTCATCGGCGCTTCCATCACACCAGGCCCACAGCCGGTGCAGATGTTGAGTTCACGCAGGCCCATTTGCGTACCGACATTGCGGCAATACTGATACTCCACCGCGTTAATCGAGTGACCCCCCCAGCACACCACGGTGTTGGGATATTCGCCAATATGCAGCGCACGTGCGTTACGCAGAATCGAAAACACCTGATTCGTGATGTGAGCGGAATCATCAGCGTTTTTCTGATCGCTGCGCTCAAGCTGTCCATTCACAAACAGAATATCGCGCAACACGGCAAACAGGTTGGCCTGCAATGAGCGGATAATACGGCCATCAACAAAGGCTTCTTCCGGAGGATTAATCAGTTCGAGTTTGACGCCGCGTTCACGGCGCAGCACGTTGATGTCGAAATTTTCAAAACGGGAGAGCAGTTCCTGACTACTGTCGGTCTGGCTGCCGGAGTTGAGCACCGCGAGTGAGCAGTTGCGAAAAAGCTGGTAAAGGTCGCTGCTGGCCGTTTGCTTCAGCATGTCGACTTCCAACTGGGAGAGCAGATCCATTGAGCCAAGCGGGCTGATATGTGTAATCAAGAGAACTCCTTTACACGCAAATGCGTGGCGGGTGACGCTGCGCTTAACTTGCTGAACGCAGTGACGAAAATCCTTCGGGACGCAGGTTTAGACCTTAGCGCCTTTGACAGAGTAACGTTGTCCGCAGTGAATGCTCAAGTGGAACCGCGCATCCGTGCTGCGGCCTGCGAGGCGTCTCGCAATCTGTTACTGACGGACCAGGCGGGAAAACCCTGGAGAGAAGGGGACGTCGCTGCGCCACGGATTAATATCCAGTCCACCACGGCGCGTATAACGTGCATATACAGTCAGGGCTTCTGGTCGGCAAAAGCGTTGAATGTCGTTGAAAATGCGCTCAACACACTGTTCATGGAATTCATTGTGCTGACGGAATGAGATCAGGTAACGCAGCAGGGCTTCACGATCGATACGTGGGCCTTTGTAGCGAATCATCACAGAGCCCCAATCGGGCTGATGGGTGATCAGACAGTTGGATTTCAGCAAATGGCTCACCAGCGTTTCTTCCACAACTTCACTGCCCGCAGCCTGCACTAAATAATCGGCGTTAAAAGCATAGTCGTGAATCTCGATATCCTGCTCGTCAATGACATCGCCATTGAAATGGCCGATCGGCTGTCCTTCCACTTCGCCCAGACGGAACAGCGCCACGCTGACCTCGCCATTGGCGCAGGCGCGCAAATCGCGCTCGAGTGTCTGGCGCACTTCGCCCCAGTCAGCGAAACGCGTCTGGTTAAAACTGTTAAGATAGAGCTTAAAGCTCTTGGACTCGATCAGGTTTTCGCTGTCCGCGCGCAGTACCACTTCGCCTACCGCCACCTGCGGCACGCCTTTGCTGTTGAGCCAGGAGAGTTCGTACAGCGTCCAGATATCTGCGCCCTGGAACGGCAGATTATCCGGGTAGAGCCCCAGCGGTTCGCGATTCAGGCTGCGCGGCACCGATTGCAGCAGCGTGTTATCGTAGCGATCAACATAAGCCGTGGGCTTACCTAACGTCAGGCCGCTTAACGCCTGATCGCGGTTTTCAGAAGACATATCGGTTACCACTAAATTCCATCAAAGTGGCTAAGTGTAACCGATCACAAGCGAGAAGAAGAATGATGCAGCAAACCGCAGATGCCCTGCGTGAGTTTACCGCCCGTTATGTGCAACATTGGCAGCAGCAGGCTGGACATCTGCCCGCCAGTTCGGATCTGCTGGGTGTGCCATCCCCTTGTATTGTCAGCACGCTGGATGATTGTGTGCTGTGGCAACCACAGCCCTTCACCTTGCCAGCCACGCTGGAAGCCGTCGAGCGGGCACTGGATATTCAGTTGCAATCGGAAATCAGTGCTTTTTACACCTCGCAGTTTGCCGGCGATATGACCGCAACCTTTCAACAGCAGCCGATAACGTTGTTACAGGTGTGGAGCGAATCAGACTTTACCCGCTTGCAGGAGAATCTGATTGGCCATCTGGTCATGAAGCGCCGCTTAAAACAGAGTCCAACATTATTTATTGCGACTACTGAATCGGAGCAGGATGTGATTGCTCTGTGTAATCTTTCCGGTGAAGTGATTCTGGAACAGCCTGGTAGTAAAAAGCGTCAGGTGCTGGCGGCAAGCATTCAGACATTTCTTAATGATTTACAACCGGTTAAAGCCTGATTAGCAGATTTCACAGGTTAGGTTTGTAAGAGATCTCTCACATCAGGTGTGAGAGATCGCTAGATCATCTTGCAGCTATCCGGAAAACAAAGATGTAAAAATATTGTGAATCATAAGCTTATGGCATCACTCTTAAAATTAGTAGTGTGAGAAATCTATTAACGCGTCTTACTAACTTGTTATTACGATGGTTTCTGACAGAATAGTCACCACTGGCAGGATGCTGGGGATAAAGAGACGTTCAGGAGAATGTCAGCCAGGAGGCAGGAACGTAACGGAGTTTACGGCACATGGAAGGCTTCAGGATGAAGCAGGACACTCAGGATTGAGTCAGGGACACCTCCAGGACGGAGAATGAGAGCCACGTGGATGGTGGTGGGCCAGGATGCTAAGGATAACTGTCACGATGACAGGCAATGGAAAGCAGAGGACAAGTTGTCATGGATGAGCAGGGAGCACAGCGGTGGCGGGAATGCTGCGAACGAAACCGGGAGCACTGTAATCACAGTGCTCCCTTTTTTTATGCCTTTTTTGCACGTTGAACGACTAATGGTATGCTTGCCGCCCAATTTTTCTCTGGAGGTGGCGTATGTCGTCGCAAATGATTATTCAACAGCTGCAGCAGATCGAAGCGGTGATGCGCGAACACGGCCACTGGCAGACGCAATCCCCTGAGCCGGCAGCCTTCGCCAGCACCGAGCCTTTTTGCCTCAATACCATGGAGCCGCTGGAGTGGCTGCAGTGGGTACTCATCCCACGTTTCCATGCGTTAATCGAAGCCGGAGTGCCGCTTCCGCAAAATTTCTCTGTCACGCCTTACTATGAAGTGGCGTTACCTGCCACCACACCCGGCCATGCGGTCCTGTTGCTGACATTAGGCCAGTTTGATGCGCTTTTTCAGGACCCGACCTCTTAATGCTGGAAATCCTTTATCAAGATGAATGGCTGGTCGCCGTCAATAAACCGTCTGGTTGGCTGGTGCATCGTAGCTGGCTCGATCGCGACGAAAAAGTGGTGGTGATGCAAACGGTACGCGATCAAATTGGTCAGCACGTATTTACCGTGCATCGCCTCGATCGTCCCACCTCCGGCGTACTGTTAATGGCGCTCTCCAGCGAAGTGGCGCATTTGCTGTCACAGCAGTTCGAGCAGCATAAAATGCAGAAGACCTATCACGCAGTGGTGCGCGGTTGGCTGGATGGCAGCGCGACGCTCGATTATCCGTTGGTCGAAGAGCTGGATAAGATCGCCGATAAGTTCGCCACTCAGGAACGTACTGCACAGGAAGCCGTCACCGACTATCGCTCACTGGCGCAGGTCGAAATGCCTGTGGCGATCAGCCGTTACGACAGCGCGCGTTATACCCTGGTGGAGATGTCGCCGCATACCGGCCGCAAACATCAGCTGCGTCGTCATATGGTGCATCTACGTCATCCAATTATTGGTGACAGCGCCCATGGTGATTTGCGGCAGAACCGGGGTGCAGCAGAGCACTTTGGTATGAATCGATTGATGCTGCATGCCAGTGCGCTGAGTCTGACGCATCCGGTCACCGGAGAACCTCTGGTGATTCGCGCCGGGCTTGATCGCGTCTGGCAAGGCATGCTGCAACAGTTTGGCTGGCAGGATCAGATCCCTGAGGTTCCCAGGGTTGAGTTTGCCGACGAGGCAGTCCAGGATAAGCCAACAGAATAAAGGAGCGGCAAGATGGCAAAGATTGGCATTTTTACAGGTACGGTTTACGGCAATGCATTGCTGGTGGCGGAAGAAGCGCAGCCGGTACTGGAAGCGCAGGGCCACGAAGTGAAAGTTTTTGAGGATGCGTCACTGGCGGATTGGCAGGCTTACAGCAAGGAGGTCATTCTGATTGTCACCTCCACCACCGGCCAGGGCGACTTCCCGGACAATATTGCCCGCTTGTATGTGCAGATACGCGATGAAGTGGGTTATCAACCAGAGCTTCGCTACGGCGTGATTGCATTGGGTGATAGCAGCTACGATAACTTCTGCGGTGCAGGAAAAACCTTTGATGCCACCTTGCAGGAGCAGAGCGCCAAACGCATCGGTGATGTGCTGCTGGTAGATGCCACTGAAGATCCAGAGCCTGAGTCAGTGACCACGCCGTGGGTTGAGAGCTGGGGTAAGCTGCTTTAATTCTGCCTTCGCTTCATCTTTGGCAAGCGGCAATCTGAACGGCCTGAAAATAAGATGATGATGTTTCAGGCGCGCCAGATTGCACTCTCTCCCTTGTTGGGAGAGGGTGAGATCGCACTCAGGTCACCGGCGCCGGATTAAACACCGCCAGCTGATTGCGAATGCCCCAGCGATCAGACCAGGTTTGTTTGCGACCACTGGCAATCTCCAGTATCAACTCAAACAACCGCCAGCCCACCTGCTCGATACTCTCTTCACCCGTCGCAATGGTGCCTGCATTAATATCCATCAAATCGTGCCAGCGCTCCGCCAGCGCATTGCGCGTCGCCATTTTAATCACCGGAATCGCAGCCAAACCGTAGGGTGTGCCGCGCCCAGTAGTAAACACCTGCAAGGTAATACCTGACGCCATCTGCTGGGTGCCGCAGACAAAATCACTGGCCGGTGTCGCTGCATAGATTAAACCGCGCTTTGTTGGGCGCTGCCCGGGTGACAGCACTTCCACAATCGGGCTGCGGCCTGATTTGGCAATCGATCCCAGCGCTTTCTCCACCACGTTCGCCAGCCCGCCTTTCTTATTACCTGGCGAGGGATTGGCGCTGCGGTCGGTTTGGCCCTGGCTAAGATAATCGTCATACCACGCCATCTCTTCCAGTAGGCGTTTACCCACATTTTCATCGACCACGCGCGGCGTCAGCAGATGTATTGCATCGCGTACTTCGGTGACCTCGGAGAACATCACGGTGGCGCCGCAGCGCACCAGCAAATCAGAAGCAAAGCCGACTGCCGGATTGGCCGTCACGCCGGAAAATGCATCGCTGCCGCCGCATTGCGTGCCAACCACCAGTTCTGATGCCGGGCATGTCTCGCGCTGGCGCAGGTTCAGTTTTCTCAGATGACGTTCGGCGACCTGAAGGATCTCATCCACCATCGCGCCGAAACCAACATGCCGTTCATCCTGCAAACGCACAATGTCATGATCATCCAGCGAGATGGCCTGCACATCCGGCGTGCCGGTCAGCAGACGCTCCGGCTGTAATTTCTCGCAGCCGAGACTGACGATCATCACTTCGCCCCCAAAATTGGGGTTCAGCGCGAGGTTATGGATAGTGCGGATCGGCACCACCGCAGCGGGCGCATTGATCGCCACACCACAGCCATAAAGATGATTCAGTGCCACTACGCCATCAACGTTGGGATAGCGTGGCAGCAGATCGCGCTCGATCATTTGCACCACGTAATCCACGACGCCAGCCACACAGTGCACGCTGGTGGTGATACCGAGCAGATTGCGTGTTCCTACGCTGCCATCGGCGTTGCGATAACCCTCAAAGGTATAACCCTCGAGCGGTGGCAGATCAGGGGGAACATTGTTCGCCAGCGGCAAACTGTTAAGCGGAGGCGCTTCGGGTAGCGCCACCAGCGATTCTTCAATCCAGCTGCCCTGTGCAATCGGGCGCAAGGCGGTGCCAATCACTTCGCCGTAGCGCAGGATGACGCCGTTTTCAGGAATATCCACCAGCGCTACTTTATGTCCTTGCGGCACGTGTTCGGTGAGCTGCAGGCCATCCTCAAAGCGGGTACCCGCAGGCAAACCCTGATTATTCACCACGATCGCCACGTTGTCGGCGTCGTGTACTTTTATATAAAGCGGTTTCTCTGTTAGCGGTCGGTTCATTGCTCACCTTCCAGTTCGTCGCGCTGTACATGGCAGCGCGTTGTAAATGCTTCCGTCACGTCATCATTTTTTGCCAGCCTCAGTATATGCAGGGGTATTGGCCTGCGCATTGTGCAACTGACTGGCTTTTTGGGGTTTTATTACCTGAGTTTGGTTCGTTTATCCAAATACAAGTGAACAGACTCACAAAGCGCGCGTTGGCTGGCTGCTTCTTAATCAATCTACGGGTGAAAAATCAGGTTCCGTGAGCTACGCCGCAGGGATATGTGCAATTGCCATAAAATCAGCATGAATCAATGTTCATCATCATGCGTTCTTCCAATGCCTCGTGGTTTGGCTGTTCCTATACTGATTCTCGTTCTTCAACGTTTGGTTATTCGTCACGACGCATCATCGTTTTGCCATAACAACAATCGCCGTGTTTAACCCGACATCATTCTGATACCCAACGCGATGTGTATGCAGTCAGAGTGAATGTAGCGTTCGCTATATTTCAGGAGTGCATCATGAATAGTTTCAGCCAGACAGCGGAAGCGGTGCAAAAACGCACCAACGCCCGTTACTGGATTGTGGTGATGTTATTTATCGTCACATCATTCAACTACGGTGACCGTGCAACCATTTCGATTGCCGGTTCCGCGATGTCTAAAGATATCGGCCTCGATTCGGTCGGTTTGGGCTATATCTTCTCCGCCTTCTCATGGGCTTACGTTATTGGACAAATACCTGGCGGCTGGCTGCTTGACCGCTTTGGCTCAAAACGCGTTTACTTCTGGAGTATTTTCCTCTGGTCGCTGTTTACCCTGCTGCAAGGCTTTGTTGACCTGTTCAGCGGCTTCGGCATCGTCGTTTCACTGTTCCTGCTGCGCTTTATGGTCGGTCTGGCAGAAGCGCCTTCCTTCCCGGGTAACAGCCGTATTGTTGCGGCCTGGTTCCCGGCACAAGAGCGCGGCACCGCCGTGGCAATCTTCAACTCGGCGCAGTATTTCGCCACGGTGATTTTTGCCCCGATTATGGGCTGGCTGGTGGCCGAAGTGGGCTGGGCGCATGTGTTCTGGTTTATGGGTGGGCTGGGCATCATCCTCAGCTTCGTCTGGCTGAAGTTCATGCACGATCCGAACAACCATCCGGGTGTGAACAAAGCTGAGCTGGAGTACATGGAGCAGGGCGGCGCGCTGATCAATATGGATGCCAAAAAGGCCGACCGCAAAGTGAGCTGGGATGAGAAGTGGTATCAAATCAAACAGCTGCTTTCGACCCGCATGATGTGGGGTATCTATCTCGGACAATATTGCGTTAACGCGCTGACCTACTTCTTTATTACCTGGTTCCCGGTATATCTGGTGCAGGCGCGCGGCATGTCGATTCTTAAAGCGGGGATGATCGCCTCGATTCCGGCCATCTGTGGCTTCCTCGGTGGTGTGTTAGGTGGCGTGATTTCCGATTATCTGATGCGCAAAACTGGCTCGCTGAACGTTGCACGTAAGACCCCCATCGTGGTTGGCATGCTGCTCTCTATCAGCATGGTGATGTGTAACTACACCGAAACTGAGTGGGTAGTGGTGCTCTTTATGGCGCTGGCGTTCTTCGGCAAAGGTATTGGTGCGCTGGGCTGGGCAGTGATGGCGGATACCGCACCGAAAGAGATCAGTGGATTGAGCGGTGGCTTGTTCAACATGTTCGGCAACTTCTCCGGCATCGTGACGCCGATTGCTATCGGTTACATCATCGCCGCTTCTGGCTCTTTCGAAGGTGCGCTGATTTATGTCGGGATCCACGCCTTCGTCGCTGCGTTTAGCTTCCTGTTCATCACGGGTGATATCAAACGTATTGAACTGAAACACCGAGCATAAGGACGAACTATGAATACGCAAAGTAGCCCGGTGATCACCGATATGCAGGTGATTCCGGTTGCCGGTTACGACAGCATGTTGCTGAACATTGGTGGAGCGCACAACGCCTGCTTCACCCGCAACATTGTGGTACTGACCGACAGTGATGGTCATACCGGCGTCGGTGAAGCGCCGGGTGGCGAAACGATCTACCAAACGCTGGTGGAGGCGATTCCACAGGTCAAAGGCCAGCAGGTGGCGCGCATGAACCGCCTGGTGCAGCAGGTGCACAAAGGCAATCAGTCGGCGGATTTCGATACCTTTGGTAAAGGTGCCTGGACCTTCGAACTGCGTGTCAATGCGGTGGCGGCGCTGGAAGCGGCACTGCTGGATTTGCTGGGTCAATGTCTGGGCGTACCGGTAGCCGAGTTGCTCGGTCCGGGACAACAGCGTGATGAAGTCACCGTGCTCGGTTATCTGTTCTATCTCGGCGATCGTCGCAAAACCGATTTACCGTATCTGACGGGCGAAGGCGCCAGCCATGACTGGTATCACCTGCGTCATCAGGAAGCACTGACGCCAGATGCGGTGGTGCGCCTGGCGGAAGCGGCCCAGGACAAATACGGTTTCAAAGATTTCAAATTGAAAGGCGGCGTATTGCCGGGCGAGCAGGAGATGGAATCCGCGGCCGCGCTGAAAAAGCGTTTCCCGGATGCGCGTATCACCGTTGATCCCAACGGCGCCTGGACGCTGGATGAAGCGATTGGCTTGTGCAAAGGCATGGGCGAGGTGCTGACCTATGCTGAAGATCCATGCGGTGCCGAACAGGGCTATTCCGGTCGTGAAGTGATGGCGGAGTTCCGCCGTGCCACCGGCTTGCCGGTCGCCACCAATATGATTGCCACCAACTGGCGCGAGATGAATCACGCGGTGATGCTCAACTCAGTCGATATCCCGCTGGCCGATCCGCACTTCTGGACGCTGAGCGGTGCGGTGCGCGTGGCGCAACTGTGCGACGACTGGGGCTTAACCTGGGGTTGCCACTCTAACAACCACTTCGATATTTCGCTGGCGATGTTTACCCACGTTGGCGCTGCCGCACCGGGCAAACCGACGGCTATCGATACCCACTGGATTTGGCAGGAAGGCGATCAGCGCCTCACCAAAGAGCCGCTGCAAATCCGCAACGGCAAGATTGCCGTACCGGATAAGCCCGGCCTCGGCGTCGAGCTGGATTGGGATCGTCTGCATCAAGCCAATGCCCTCTACAAATCTCTGCCGGCAGGTGCGCGTAACGACGCCACGGCGATGCAGTATCTGGTTCCCGGTTGGTCATTCGACCGTAAGCGTCCGGCCTTCGGTCGCCGTCATGCATAAGGAGCAGGAAATGAGTCAGACACCAAAAATCACATCGCTACAGGTCATTCCGGTGGCCGGTCACGACAGCATGTTGCTGAATCTGAGCGGCGCCCATTCACCGTTCTTCACCCGTAACATCGTCATTATCAAGGATAACGCGGGCCACACCGGCGTGGGTGAAATTCCCGGCGGTGAGAAAATTCGTCAGACGCTGGAAGATGCGGCGGCGCTAGTGGTGCAGAAGACCGTGGGTGAGTACAAAAACATCCTTAACCTGGTTCGCAGTACTTTTGCCGACCGCGATTCCAGCGGACGCGGCAATCAGACCTTCGACCTGCGTACCACCATCCATGTGGTGACTGGCATTGAAGCGGCGCTGCTGGATCTGCTCGGTCAACACCTGGGCGTCAACGTTGCCTCGCTGCTCGGCGATGGCCAACAGCGTGACCGCGTGGAGATGCTGGGTTACCTGTTCTACGTCGGTGACCGCAAGAAAACCTCGCTGCCTTATCAGAGCCAGGAAACAGACAAGTGCGACTGGTATCGCCTGCGTCATGAAGAGGCACTGACGCCGGATACCGTGGTGCGTCTGGCGGAAGCTGCCTATGAAAAATATGGCTTCAACGATTTCAAACTGAAAGGCGGCGTGCTGCGCGGTGGCGAAGAGGCCGAAGCGGTCACGGCACTGGCGAAACGCTTCCCGCAGGCGCGCGTCACTCTCGATCCCAACGGTGCCTGGTCGTTGAACGAGGCGATTCTGCTCGGTAAACAACTCAAAGGCGTGCTGGCCTACGCAGAAGATCCATGCGGGGCCGAGCAGGGCTACTCTGGCCGCGAAGTGATGGCGGAATTCCGTCGCGCAACCGGCTTGCCGACCGCCACCAACATGATCGCCACTGACTGGCGTCAAATGGGCCACACGCTGTCGCTGCAATCGGTGGATATCCCGCTGGCGGATCCACACTTCTGGACCATGCAAGGTTCAGTGCGCGTGGCGCAGATGTGTCATGACTTCGGCCTGACCTGGGGTTCGCACTCTAACAACCACTTCGATATTTCGCTGGCGATGTTCACACATGTCGCCGCTGCCGCGCCGGGCGCGATTACCGCCATCGATACTCACTGGATCTGGCAGGAGGGCAATCAGCGCCTGACCAAAGAGCCGTTCCAGATCAAGGGCGGCATGGTACAGGTACCGCAAAAACCGGGTCTGGGTGTCGAGCTGGATATGGATCAGGTCATGCAGGCCAATGCGCTGTATCAGAAACACGGTTTGGGCGCGCGCGACGATGCGCAGGCGATGCAGTACCTCGTGCCGAACTGGACATTCGATAACAAGCGTCCGTGCCTGGTGCGCTAACGTTTCCGGCGCCCCGTGCGGGCGCCTGTTGTAACAGACAGGAGTAAAGACAATGAGCAATGCCTGGCCGAACCACTTTCGTCGCCGTTTGCAGGCAGGGGAAACCCTGATTGGTAGCTGGTGCGCACTTGCCAGCCCGATTTCCACCGAAGTTCTGGGTCTGGCGGGTTTTGACTGGCTGGTGCTGGATGGCGAACACGCGCCCAACGACATCACCACCTTTATCCCGCAGTTGATGGCGCTGAAGGGCAGCCACAGTGCGCCGGTGGTGCGTCCGCCGTGCAACGAACCCATCATCATCAAACGCCTGCTGGATATCGGTTTCTACAACTTCCTGGTGCCATTTGTGGAGACCGAGGAAGAGGCGATTCGCGCCGTGGCCTCAACGCGCTATCCGCCAGCAGGCATTCGCGGCGTGTCGGTTTCGCATCGCAGCAATATGTACGGCACGCTGCCGGATTACAACGCCACCATCAATGACAACATCACAGTGCTGGTGCAGATCGAAACGCAGCAGGCGGTGGATAACATCGATGCGATTGCTGCCGTTGACGGCGTGGATGGCATTTTTGTCGGACCGGGCGATCTCTCGGCGGCGATGGGCTATCTCGGTCAGCCTGCACATCCTGAAGTGCTGAAAGTAATCAAACACATCTTTGAACGTGCCAAAGCGGCGGGCAAGCCAAGCGGCATTCTGGCGCCGGTGGAAGCCGACGCGCGCCGTTATCTCGAATGGGGCGCCACATTCGTTGCCGTGGGCAGCGATCTCGGTATTTTCCGCAACGCCACGCAGGCGCTGTGTGACAAATTTAAGAAATAACTGACGAAGAGGAAAGGCAATGAAAATTGGATTTATCGGCCTCGGTATTATGGGCAAACCGATGAGTAAAAACCTGGTGAAAGCCGGTTATTCACTGGTGGTACGTGACCACAACGTCAGCAATGAAGCCGAGCTGGTGGAGCTGGGCGCTACCGTGGCGAAAACGCCAAAAGAGGTCGCCGAACAGGTTGATGTGGTGATCACCATGGTGCCGAACTCACCGCAGGTGAAAGAGGTTTGCCTCGGCGCCAACGGGATTATCGAAGGTGCGAAACCTGGACTGATTGTGATCGACATGAGTTCGATTGCGCCGCTGGCCAGCCGTGAAGTGCACGATGCGCTGGCAGAAAAAGGCATCAAGATGCTGGATGCGCCGGTCAGCGGCGGCGAGCCAAAAGCGATTGAGGGCACGCTGTCTGTGATGGTTGGCGGCGATAAAGCGGTATTCGACCAGTGCTATGACATCATGAAAGCCATGGCCGGTTCGGTGGTGCACACCGGCGATATCGGTGCAGGTAACGTCACTAAGCTGGCGAACCAGGTGATTGTGGCGCTGAACATCGCGGCGATGTCCGAAGCGCTGTCGCTGGCAACCAAAGCCGGTGTGAACCCAGAACTGGTTTATCAGGCGATTCGTGGTGGGCTGGCAGGCAGCACGGTACTCGATGCCAAAGCGCCAATGGTGCTGGATCGTAACTTCAAGCCAGGCTTCCGCATCGATCTGCACATCAAGGATTTAGCGAATGCGCTGGACACTTCACACGGCATTGGCGCGCATCTGCCGCTGACGGCTGCGGTGATGGAAATGATGCAAGCGCTGAAAGTCGACGGCAAGGGCACATCTGACCATAGTGCGCTGGCTTGCTATTATGAAAAATTAGCTCAGGTCGAGATCACCCGGTAGTTTGCCTGTCCGGTGTCTGCGGATGCCGGACAGCTTACTGCATTAGCAGGACGGAACTCCGTCATCCATCGCGCTCGGATTGCCTATGAAAATTGTCATCGCACCGGATTCATATAAAGAGAGTTTGTCCGCCCTGGAAGTGGCTGCGGCGATTGAAGCGGGATTTAGCGAAATTTTTCCCGACGCCGAATACGTGAAAATACCGGTCGCCGACGGTGGCGAAGGCACGGTAGAAGCCATGGTGGCGGCGACGCAGGGAAGTATTGTCAGATTGACCGTGACCGGACCGCTCGGCGCGCCGGTTGAGGCATTTTATGGATTATCGGGTGATGAGCGCAGCGCCTTTATTGAAATGGCGGCAGCCAGCGGCCTGGAATTGGTGCCGGCCGCGCAGCGTGACCCGTTGATCACCAACTCTTATGGCACTGGCGAGCTGATTAAAAACGCGCTCGATCGTGGTGTAGACCACATTATTATTGGCATTGGCGGCAGCGCCACCAACGATGGGGGATCCGGCATGATGCAGGCGCTGGGCGCTCGCTTGCTGGACCAGCAGGGCAATGAGATTGCCTTTGGCGGCGGCGCACTGCCGCAGCTGGCGCGGATTGAAATCGATCAGCTGGATAAACGTATTCAGCAGTGCCGCATCGAAGTGGCCTGCGATGTCACCAATCCCCTGACCGGAGAAGAGGGCGCCTCGGCGATTTTTGGTCCTCAAAAAGGGGCCACGCCGGAACTGGTGCAGCAGCTGGATAAAGCGCTGGCGCATTATGCTGAGATTATCCATCGCGATTTAGATATTGATGTGCTGCACATTGCGGGCGGCGGTGCGGCGGGGGGCATGGGCGCGGCACTGCATGCGTTTTGCCAGGCCGAGCTACGTCGCGGTATTGAGATTGTCACGGAAGCCCTTGGGTTAGCGGATCAGGTGCAGGATGCCGATCTGGTGATTACCGGCGAAGGGCGTATTGATAGCCAGACCATTAACGGCAAAGTGCCGATTGGTGTGGCGAAGGTGGCAAAGCAGTTTAACAAGCCGGTGATTGGCATTGCGGGCAGTTTAACCGCAGATGTTGGCGTGGTGCATCAGCACGGGCTGGATGCGGTATTCAGCGTGTTGTTTAGCATTGGCTCACTGGAGGATGCGTTAGCCAATGCGGCGCAGAATGTGCGACTGACCGCGCGCAATGTGGCGGCAACAATCAAGGTAGGGCAGGCCTTATAGATGCGGCTGATCGCGCGCAATGTCGTGGCAGCGAACAATGTGGGGCAGGCCTTACAGGCGCGCCCCTCTCATCCTAACCCTCTCCCGTTATTGGGCGAGGTGACCGTTGGTGGCGATGATTGAGACGACGAGTCATTCTTTAACCATGCTCGATTAGCGCTCTCTTGTGCTTAAGAGAGGGCATGAAACGTTCCGTTATCCCACGCCCAACACTTTCCTGGCCTCACGCGCCACGTTCGCCATCTCATCACTCAACTCCAGCAATTCCGGCTCCAGCGCTTCGATATCACTCTCCTGATGCAGACTCTTTTCCAGCTGCTGACACAGCTGTTTCAGTCTGGGCACGCCGCTGTAGCTGGCACTGCCGTGCAGCTTATGGATGATCTCGCGTAGGCCATTAACATCATTACTGGCCATGGAACCCTCCACGCGCGCTTCCACCTCCGGCAGGAAATCCAGCAGCATCTGCAGCAGATCGCGCGCCAGATCCGGTTTGTTGGCGGCCTGACGCAGTGCCAGCGCCCAGTCGAGCGACGGCGCAACATCCGGCAGTAGTGTGGATGCCGCCGTGGGGTTCGGGGCATAGCGCTGCAACAGCTGGCTCAGTTTGCCTTCGTCTATCGGCTTCGCCAGATAATCATTCATCCCGGCGCCAATCAGCTGCTGGCGCTCGCCATCCAGCGCATGCGCGGTCACCGCGACAATCGGGGTATTGGCATGCAGCGGCAGGCTGCGGATAATTTCACTGGCGCGAATGCCATCGATATCCGGCATCTGGATATCCATCAAAATCACATCCAGCTTGTGTAAACGCGCCTGGCGGATAGCCTGTTCCGCGTTGTCGCACAGAATGATGTGCTGAACCTGCTCCTCCAGCAGCGCACCGATTAACTTCAGATTGGCTGGATTGTCATCCACCGCCATCACCGTCAGCGGCTGACGGGTACTGTGCGGTAAGGCATCGTTATGCAAACTGTGCAAATCCAGCAGCATCGGCAACAAGCGCGTCAGTGAGACAGGTTTGGCGATGCAGCCGGCGATGCCTCGTGCGCGCAAATCGTCGGCGAACAGCATCATCTCGCTGGGCAGCGCCAGCAGTACCGAATCGGCATGGGCGCGCAGCCGTTGAATTAAAGCATCTGGCAGTGTGGCGGGGTGAGGATCGTTCACCGGCAATCCCATCAACAACAGCGGGAAGCGGGTATCCGGCAGCGCTTCCAGTGAAGTGAAATGCTGAACCTGCAGCGGCGTGATGCTGAGCATCTCCTGCACTGCTTTCGCCACCGCGGCATGGGGTTCGATATAGGCTAACGGGATGGCGCGCAGATCTTCCAGCATACGCGGAATGGGGGGCGCGTTGGGATTGAGATCGAGATGAACGTGCACCCAGAAAGTGGATCCTTGATTCTGACGGCTGTGGAACGCGATCTCTCCGCCCATCTCCGACACCAGTTTTTGCGTGATCACCAGACCCAAACCAGTGCCGCCGTGGCGGCGGGAAATACTCGCATCGGCCTGACGAAACGCCTGGAACAGCTGTGACTGCTGCTGCTCAGAAATGCCAATGCCGGTGTCGTGTACCTGAATTTCCAGTTCAACGCGCGTGGTGCTCAGGCTACGCAGCTCAACACGCAAATCGATGTGCCCCTGCTCAGTAAACTTAATGGCATTACCAATCAGGTTAATCATGATCTGCTGCAAACGTAGCGGGTCGCCAATCACATTATCCGGCACCTGTTTTTCCAGACAAACGGTGATCTCGAGTCCTTTGTCATGTGCCGAAGGTGCCAGCAGCACCAGCGTTTCATCCAGCGTGGCGCGTAGCGGGAAGGGGATCGATTCCAGCACCAGTTTACCGGCTTCGAGCTTTGAGAAATCCAGCACATCGTTGATGATGCTCAGCAGGTTATTGGCCGAGCGTTCAATGGTACTCATATAATCGCGCTGGTTGGTGCTCAGTCCGGTTTTCAGCATCTGACGGGTAAAGCCAATCACTCCGTTGAGCGGTGTTCGTAACTCATGCGACATATTGGCGAGGAATTCTGATTTAATACGCGCCGCTTCCTGGGCGCGCTTCTTCGCCAAATCCAGCTCGACGTTTTGAATCTCCAGCTGCTCCAGGGTTTCACGCAGATCGTAGGTGGCTTGATCGATATTCTGCTGCATCTCTTCGTGATAAGCGGTGAGCGACATCGCCATGGCATTGATGCCGTTTTTCAGGATGCTCAGTTCGCCCAGCATGTAGCCATCAACGCGGCTGTCGAGTTGGCCGCGACGAATGCGGTCCACGGTGGAAACCATGTTACGAATCGGCCCGGTGACGTCGCGCATCAGACGATAGGCAAACAGCATGGCGATGCACAAACAAAACAGTAAGAGCAAAGTGGCCACAAACACCTCTTTGTACTGCTCCAGCCGCACCGATTGCAGATCGAGTTCAATAGCCACATACCCCAACGGATTACCCGCCGGTTTGGCATCTTCTCCGGGCAGTTCGTCTACGGAATAGCGTTCGGAGATAATCGGGGTTCGCAGCACCATCAAATTGCCGTGGCGCTCGACGGAGACACCATCTTCCAGCGTCGAGATGTCTTCTTTCTGCAACAACGCCAGATTTTGGTTGTTGTTCGAAGTGACGTAGATGTGATTGTTGTTGTCGAAAACGGTAATGGCACGGACAATATCGGAATGACGACGATGCAGCAGGCTGACCAGCTCGCGAATCGCATCACGATTGTGCCAGGTCATGCCGTATTCGCTGGAGACTGCCAGCGGTTCGATAATGTTCGATCCGGCATCGCGCACCTGATGTTGTAATTCGTTATAACGGTGCACCACGAAGAAGGTACTGAGCAGCAGACCAATCATTAACGTTGGCGCCAGTATCAAAATCATCATTCGCGCCCGCAGGCTATATTTGGTCATAATTGTGGCCTGGCAACTCCTGGCATTGATATCCCTGTGCACAATCCGCTTGCGATGGCACACCCCATTAATTTAGAGAATTCACAACACTATGGCGCAATTTTACTCCGCAAAACAGCGTGTGGCGACAAAGCAGCGTATTACCGTCACTATCGAAGACCTTGACCCCTTTGGACAAGGTGTTGCGCGCCATAATGGCAAAGCGATGTTTGTCAGCGGCGCACTGCCGGGTGAACAGGCCGAAGTTATGGTCGTGGAAGATAAACGTCAGTTCTCGCGGGCCAAAGCCAAAAAGATTATGCAGCCAAGCGCACAGCGGGAAAAACCGCGCTGTGTGCACTTTGGCGTGTGTGGTGGCTGCCAGCAACAGCATGCCGCGATCGCGTTACAGGAGGACAGTAAAGCACGTGCGCTGAGCCGAATGTTGAGCCGGGATGCGCCTTTGCCGGTGCAGGTGAATGAGATCATTAGCGGCAACACCTGGGGTTACCGCCGTCGCGCCCGTCTGGGACTGCAATGGCAGCCTAAACAGCAGCGTTTACAAATGGGGTTCCGCCAGGCGGCCAGCAACGATTTGGTTGAGTTAACTCAATGCCCCATTTTGGTGCCCGAGCTTGAAGCGTTATTGCAGCCGTTGCACCAGTGTCTTAGCAGCTTACAGGCCGCACGGCGACTGGGGCATGTCGAGTTAGTGCTGGCAGATAATGGCCCGGTGATGGTGCTGCGTCATCTTGATGCATTGTCCGCAGGCGATCGTGTAAAACTGGAACGCTTTTCGCATGAGCATCAGCTGATGTTGTATCTGGCGGACGGCAGCGAGCATTTGCAGCCGCTGGGGGATTACGCACCTTTCTACCAATCGTTTGATTTGAAACTGACTTTCAGCCCGCAGGATTTCATCCAGGTGAATGATGGCGTGAATCAGCAGATGGTGACAAAAGCCATTGAATGGCTCGATTTACAGCCCGAAGATCGGGTGCTGGATCTGTTTTGCGGTATGGGTAATTTCACTTTGCCTGTAGGAAAGTTCGTACAAAATGCTGTGGGTGTGGAGGGTGTTGCAGCATTAGTCCACCAGGCAGCGTATAATGCTGAGCTAAATAATCTTAAAAATGTCCGCTTTTTCCAGCACAACCTGGAGGAAGACGTTGCCCACCAGCCTTGGGCAGCGCAGGGATTTAACAAGGTGTTACTGGATCCAGCACGTGCTGGGGCCGCGGGTGTGATGTCGCATATCGTTAAACTTGCGCCGCAACGCGTGGTCTATGTTTCCTGTAACCCAACAACACTTGCGCGCGACAGTCAGGCATTACTGTCGGCGGGCTACCATTTGGAAAGGGTCGCGATGCTGGATATGTTCCCACATACCAGTCATCTCGAGTCCATGGTGCTGTTTAGCAAAGCATAAGCGGCGTTTTCGTCGTAATGGCAGGAGAGGATATGGTTGCGGTTAGAAGTGCGCATTTAAATACGGAAGGGGAATTTGCCCTTGACCAGTGGATCGCCAGTTTAAATATCAATAATCCGCAATCCTGTCAGCGATTGGCGGACACCTGGCGCTACTGTGAAACCGAAACGCACAACCATCCAGATCAGGCTCTGCTGCTGTGGCGCGGTATTGAGATGGTGGAAATACTCACTATGCTCAGTATGGACAACGACAGCCTGCGCGCGGCCTTGCTGTTCCCGCTGGCTAACGCCGACGTGGTCAGTGAATAAGAGCTGGAAAAGTCGTTCGGCAAAGGCATTGTCTCGCTGGTACACGGTGTGCGCGACATGGACGCGATCCGCCAGCTGAAAGCCATCCACAATGATTCAATGGCTTCCGAGCAGGTGGATAACGTGCGCCGCATGCTGCTGGCGATGGTGGAAGATTTCCGCTGCGTGGTTATCAAGCTGGCAGAGCGTATTGCCCACCTGCGTGAAATGAAGGATGCACCAGAAGACGAACGTGTTCTCGCCGCCAAAGAGAGCACCAACATCTATGCGCCGTTAGCCAATCGTCTGGGTATCGGTCAGCTCAAATGGGAGCTGGAAGATTACTGCTTCCGCTATCTGCACCCCGATGAGTACAAACGCATCGCCAAACTGCTGCACGAACGCCGTATTGACCGCGAAGGTTACATTGATAATTTCGTGAGTAACTTACGTGCAGAGATGCAGAAGGAGGGCGTGCGTGCTGAAGTGTATGGCCGCCCGAAACATATCTACAGCATCTGGCGCAAGATGCAGAAAAAGTCGCTGGCGTTTGATGAGCTGTTCGATGTGCGCGCGGTGCGCATCGTGGCAGAACGTTTGCAGGATTGCTACGGCGCGTTAGGCACCGTGCACACACTGTATCGCCATCTTCCCAGCGAGTTCGACGACTACGTTGCCAATCCAAAACCCAACGGTTATCAATCCATTCACACCGTGGTGCTCGGTCCGCAGGGCAAGACGGTAGAGATCCAGATTCGTACTCGCCAGATGCATGAAGATGCGGAGTTGGGCGTGGCCGCGCACTGGAAGTACAAAGAAGGCCCGACTTCCAGTAACGCGCGCGGTGCGGCAGGGCACGAGGAACGCATTGCGTGGCTGCGTAAGCTGATTACCTGGCAGGAAGAGATGGCGGATTCCGGCGAGATGCTGGAAGAGGTGCGCAGTCAGGTATTTGACGATCGGGTGTACGTGTTTACCCCGAAAGGCGACGTGGTCGATCTGCCATCTGGCTCAACACCGCTGGACTTCGCTTATCACATTCACAGTGATATCGGCCATCGCTGCATTGGTGCCAAAATCAGCGGTCGCATTGTGCCGTTCACCTATCAATTGCAGATGGGCGATCAGATTGAGGTGATTACCCAGAAGCAGCCGAACCCGAGCCGCGACTGGCTGAACCCGAACCTCGGCTATATCACCACCAGCCGTGGCCGTTCAAAAATTCACGCCTGGTTCCGCAAACAAGATCGCGACAAGAACATTCTGGCTGGCCGCCAGATTCTTGAAAGCGAGTTGAGCCAGCTGGATATCAGTTTCCGCGATGCAGAAAAAATTCTGCTGCCGCGTTATAACGTCAGCTCGCAGGATGAGCTGTTGGCGATGATTGGCGGCGGCGATATTCGCCTCAATCAGATGGTCAACTTCCTGCAGGCTAAGCTCAATAAGCCGAGTGCGGAAGAGGAAGATCGTGAAGCATTGCGCCAGCTGACGCAAAAATCACATCAGCCTTCATCTGCGCGCAGAGAAAGTGGACGCGTGGTGGTGGAAGGTGTGGGCAATCTGCTGCACCACATTGCGCGCTGCTGCCAGCCGATTCCGGGTGACGATATCGTGGGCTTTATCACCCAGGGGCGCGGTATTTCCATTCACCGAGCCGACTGTGACCAGTTAAGCGAACTGATCTCCCATGCGCCGGAACGTATTGTCGATGCGGTGTGGGGCGAAGATTATTCGAGCGGCTATTCGCTGGTGGTACGCGTCACCGCCAACGATCGCAGCGGGTTACTGCGCGATATCACTACCATTCTGGCGAATGAGAAGGTTAACGTGCTGGGCGTTTCCAGCCGCAGCGACACCAAAAAGCAGCTGGCAACCATTGATATGGATATCGAAATCTACAACCAGCAGGTGCTGGGTCGCGTGCTGGCGCGTCTTAATCAGGTGCCGGATATCATCGATGCACGCCGTCTGAACTGATGTGGCCAGGCCGCCATGAAAGGGCAGCCTGGCATTTAGTGTACGCCCGAAATGGCACGTCCAGGTTGTTCTGCGCGCCGACCAGATTTCGGTGCGCCTCAGGGTCGCCATTTTGGCGACCTTTTCCATTTTAACCCCTAAGGATTTCCCCATGACAGCCCTGAATCGTCTGCTCACCATCATGCAAACCTTGCGCGACCCGGAACGTGGCTGCCCGTGGGATCGTCAGCAGACCTTCGCCTCCATCGCCCCTTACACGCTGGAAGAGACCTACGAAGTGATCGACGCGATTCAGCGCGAGGACTTTGATGACCTGCGCGGTGAACTCGGCGATCTGCTGTTTCAGGTGGTGTTTTACGCGCAAATGGCGGATGAGCAACAGCGTTTCAACTTCGATGACATCTGCAATGCGATTAGCGACAAGCTGGAGCGCCGTCATCCGCACATCTTCGGAGATGTGCAGGCTGAAACCACGCAGGAAGTACTGAAAAACTGGGAAGCGATCAAACACAGCGAGCGCGCAGAGAAGTCACAGCATTCGGTGCTGGATGACATTCCTAAAGCCTTGCCTGCACTGATGCGTGCTTACAAAATCCAGAAGCGCTGTAGCACGGTGGGATTCGACTGGAACAACCTGGGGCCAGTGCTGGATAAAGTGCATGAAGAGATCGATGAAGTGATGCACGAAGCGCAGCAGGCGGTGGTCGACAATGACAAGCTGGAAGAGGAGATTGGCGATTTGCTGTTTGCCACCGTCAACCTTTCGCGCCATCTGGGCAGCAAAGCCGAAATCGCCTTACAAAAAGCCAATAATAAATTTGAGCGTCGCTTCCGTCAGGTTGAATCCATCATCAGCGGGCAGGGACTGGCGATGCAGGATGCGACCCTGGATCAAATGGAAGCCGCCTGGCAGCAGGTGAAATGCAGTGAGAACAAAGACTAAGCGGTTATTCTTCAAATTGTAGATTATTCCTGCATTGCGCATAAATTGTCCGCTTGAGCTTACTCGATTCAGCCAAGCGGCAACTTTGTGACGCACGTCAACATTTTACCCTCGTCTATTCGCTATGTTATCGGCTGCAATGCGGGGGGGTGATGTGATTCATCAATTGTGGCTGAGGACGACTTCGGGTATACTATTTTCCCGTCTTGGTTATTCCACCGTCTTTAAACCTAAACTCTCAGGTTCAGCATGACAACGAATTATATTTTTGTGACCGGCGGGGTCGTATCCTCTCTGGGCAAAGGCATTGCCGCAGCCTCCCTCGCAGCCATCCTTGAAGCACGTGGTCTGAATGTGACCATCATGAAACTCGATCCGTACATCAACGTCGATCCGGGTACCATGAGCCCAACGCAGCACGGTGAAGTGTTTGTTACCGATGATGGGGCCGAAACCGATCTGGACTTGGGTCACTACGAGCGCTTCATCCGTACCAAAATGTCGCGCCGCAACAACTTTACGACCGGTCGTATCTACTCAGAAGTGCTGCGCAAAGAGCGTCGCGGTGACTATTTGGGTGCCACGATTCAGGTTATCCCACACATCACCAACGCCATTAAAGAACGTATTATCGAAGGCGGCGAAGGTCATGATGTCGTACTGGTGGAAATCGGCGGTACCGTAGGTGATATTGAATCCCTGCCGTTCCTCGAAGCGATTCGCCAGATGGCGGTTGATGTGGGCCGTGAACACACCATGTATATGCACCTGACTTTGGTGCCGTATATGGCCGCTGCAGGCGAAGTGAAAACCAAGCCAACCCAGCATTCAGTGAAAGAGCTGCTGTCGATCGGTATCCAGCCTGATGTACTGATCTGCCGTTCTGACCGCGCTGTGCCGGCCAATGAACGTGCGAAGATCGCCCTGTTCTGTAACGTGCCAGAGAAAGCGGTTATTTCCCTGAAAGATGTGGATTCCATCTACAAGATTCCTGGCCTGTTGAAATCACAGGGTCTGGATGACTATATCTGTAAGCGTTTCAATCTGAGCGCACCGGAAGCGAACCTGGCCGAATGGGAACAGGTTATCTATGAAGAAGCCAATCCGGGCGGCGAAGTGACCATCGGTATGGTCGGCAAATATGTCGAACTGCCAGATGCGTACAAGTCAGTGATTGAAGCACTGAAGCACGGTGGCCTGAAAAATCGTGTAACCGTGAACATCAAGCTGATCGATTCGCAGGATGTGGAATCTCGCGGTGTCGAAATTCTGAAAGATCTGGATGCTATCCTGATCCCGGGTGGCTTCGGCTACCGTGGTGTGGAAGGCAAAATGCTCACGGCGCAATACGCGCGTGAGAACAACATCCCTTACCTCGGTATCTGCCTGGGTATGCAGGTTGCGCTGATGGAATTCGCACGCAACGTGGCCGGGATGGCAGACGCCAACTCAACGGAATTTGTGCCAGACTGTAAGTACCCAGTGGTCGCGCTGATCACTGAATGGCGTGATGAAGAAGGCAACGTTGAGCAACGTACTGAGCAGAGCGATCTGGGCGGCACCATGCGTCTGGGTAGCCAGCAGTGCCAGCTGACGCCGGAAAGTAAAGTGCGCCAGCTATACGGTTCTGACGTGATTACTGAACGTCACCGTCATCGTTATGAAGTGAACAATCTGCTGTTGAAGCCGATTGAAGCGGCGGGTCTGCATATTGCGGGCCGTTCCGGCGACGACCAGCTGGTGGAGATCATCGAACTCCCGAACCATCCGTGGTTTGTAGCTTGTCAGTTCCACCCGGAATTCACGTCGACCCCGCGTGATGGTCATCCGCTGTTCGCTGGCTTTGTTAAAGCCGCGCAGGAGCACCAGAAGCGGTTAGCGAAGTAAGAGTTTAACGAACAGCGCGCGAACTTTTCGCGCGTTGTTTGTCTTAGGATTGACTAACTTGTACTGAGGAAAATCGAATGTCCAAAATCGTAAAAGTCATCGGTCGCGAAATCATCGACTCCCGTGGCAACCCGACTGTAGAAGCAGAAGTGCATCTGGAAGGCGGTTTCGTTGGTCTGGCTGCAGCGCCATCAGGTGCTTCAACCGGTTCTCGCGAAGCACTGGAGCTGCGTGACGGTGACAAATCTCGTTTCCTGGGCAAAGGCGTGACCAAAGCGGTTGCCGCTGTTAACGGTCCTATCGCTGCAGCGGTAACCGGTAAAGATGCCAAAGACCAGGCGAACATCGATAAGATCATGATCGAGCTGGACGGTACTGAGAACAAATCCAACTTCGGCGCTAACGCCATTCTGGCGGTTTCGCTGGCTGCGGCTAAAGCGGCTGCGGCTTCTAAAGGCCTGCCACTGTACGCGCACATCGCTGAACTGAACGGCACCCCAGGCAAATTCTCTATGCCACTGCCGATGATGAACATCATCAACGGTGGTGAGCACGCGGATAACAACGTTGATATCCAGGAATTCATGATCCAGCCTGTTGGCGCGAAAAACGTGAAAGAAGCCATTCGTATGGGTTCTGAAGTTTTCCACAACCTGGCAAAAGTGCTGAAAGCCAAAGGCATGAGCACTGCGGTCGGTGACGAAGGTGGCTATGCGCCAAACCTGGGTTCTAACGCCGAAGCGCTGGCTGTTATCGCTGAAGCGGTAAAAGCAGCAGGCTACGAGCTGGGCAAAGACATCACCCTGGCGATGGACTGTGCAGCGTCTGAATTCTACAAAGACGGCAAATATGTGCTGGCTGGCGAAGGCAACAAAGCTTTCACCTCTGAAGAGTTCACGCACTTCCTGGAAGACCTGACCAAACAGTACCCAATCGTCTCTATTGAAGATGGTTTGGACGAGTCTGACTGGGCGGGCTTCGCTTACCAGACCAAAGTACTGGGCGACAAAATTCAGCTGGTAGGTGACGACCTGTTCGTGACCAACACCAAGATCCTGAAAGAAGGTATCGATAAAGGTATCGCTAACTCCATCCTGATCAAATTCAACCAGATCGGTTCTCTGACCGAAACTCTGGCTGCAATCAAGATGGCAAAAGATGCAGGTTACACCGCGGTGATTTCACACCGTTCAGGTGAAACTGAAGATGCGACCATCGCTGACCTGGCGGTCGGTACTGCTGCTGGCCAGATCAAAACCGGTTCTATGAGCCGTTCTGACCGTGTTGCTAAGTACAACCAGCTGATTCGTATCGAAGAAGCGCTGGGCGACAAAGCTCCGTTCAACGGTCTGAAAGAAGTTAAAGGCCAGTAAGGCTCTGTTGATGTGTCCCGATGGGCCGCATCATCGCTGATAAAGCCCCGCCTCGTGCGGGGCTTTTGTTTTTTTGGCACGAAGCAGCTGTGAACCGATGGTGAAAATCTGCCATAATCTGCGCCTCGAATTTAAGACGTGAGTAAAAAATGTTCTACCCGATTAACGAAATGTTCCAGACCCTGCAGGGCGAAGGATTTTACACCGGTGTTCCGGCGCTGTTCATCCGCTTACAAGGATGTCCGGTGGGCTGTAGCTGGTGTGATACCAAGCATACGTGGGAAAAACTGGCCGATCGGGAGACCTCGCTGGGTGATATTCTGGTGAAAACCGTGGAGAGTGATGCCTGGGGCAGTGCCGATGCGGCGATGCTGATTGAAACTATTCAACGTCAGGGCTGGACTGCACGCCATGTGGTGATCACTGGCGGCGAACCGGCTATTTTTGATTTGCGCCCGTTGACCGAGGCGTTGGAAGCGGCCGGATTTGAGTGCCAGATTGAGACCAGCGGTACACATGAAGTGCACTGTTCTGACAGCACCTGGGTGACGGTCTCACCGAAGGTCAATATGCGCGGTGGTTACGATGTGCTGCCTCAAGCGTTACAGCGTGCCGATGAGATTAAACATCCGGTGGCGCGTGAGCGTGATGTCGAAGCGTTAGATGTGCTGCTGGCGGGTCTGCATGATGACAAGAAGCGCATTGTGGCGCTGCAACCGATCAGTCGTGGCGATGCCGCCACCAAACTGTGCATAGAGACCTGCATTGCGCGTAACTGGCGCCTTTCGATGCAGACACATAAGTATCTGAATATCGCCTGATTCATCAGGTGCGCATCCCTGCGGCACCTGACTCAAACCTGTTTGAAGGGTCGCCATTGATGGCGACCTTGTTCATTACCGCACCGGCTAAACGATATGGATAGCGACTTTTTCCATTACCCCGCCGACGCATGCTTAGGTTTTATTGCTTTGCTTTATACGCGTCGAAGGCCTGTTTGATCTCAGCCCTGGCTTTCGCCGCATCTTCAAAACCATTCAGCTCAACTTTCTTACGGCCATCTGGCAGCTGCTTATACACGCGGAAGAAGGCTTCCAGACGCTCCTGCTCCATTTTCGGCAGGTCTTTCATCTCTTTGATGTCGTCATAGGTTGGGTCGATTTTGCTGGTTGGTACCGCAACAATCTTGTCGTCCACTTCGCCACCATCAATCATTTTCAGCACGCCAATCGGGCGCAGTTTGATCAGTGTGCCCGGTTGCAGTGGCGCGCGGGTGTAGAAGATCACATCCAGCGGATCGCCATCACCGCCCAGTGATTGGGTCAGTGAGCCGTAGTTTGCCGGATAGGCAACCGGCATCGACTGGAAACGGTCAGCCACGATAAAACCGGTTTTTGCATCGGTTTCATATTTGATCATGCCGCCCGCCGGAATTTCAGTCACGGCATAGAACTCATCCGGTACTTTTTCAGGCTGCGGAAAATCCAGTACGTTTTGCGCCTGAACGGCGGCAGAGGCGGAAACCAGCAAAGCGATAACAGAAAGGCGTTTAACGAAGTTCATTGTTGATTCTCTTGATCTTTAATGAAGGAGACAACAACGTAGAGGGGGCGGATGACAGGGAGATGAAGTGAACGTAAAGAAGCGTATAGCTGAAAGTCAGGCTGCACAGCGGCAGCCCGTCAACAGTGATTAACCTTTATAAGTACAACCTGCGGTACAGGTTTCCTTGATCATCACTGCACTCAGTTCTGGCAGGATCGGTTTCATCTGATCCCAAATCCATTTTGCCAGCACTTCGCTGGTTGGATTTTCCAGGCCTGGAATATCATTCAGATAGTGATGATCGAGACGATCATAAATCGGCATAAACGCCGCCTTCAGTTCGGCAAAATCCATGACCCAACCGGTATGCGCATCCACTTCACCGGTAATTTCTAATCGCACCAGGAACGAATGGCCATGCAGACGACCACATTTATGCCCTTCAGGCACATGCGGCAGACGGTGGGCAGATTCGAACTGGAACTCTTTAAACAGCGTGGTAGACATAATGGCTCTCAGACTTAAAAACCGCCGAATTCTACCTGAATCACAGATTTTTCGCACCCGCTTACGATGAAAAGGGCATTTGGCGCACGCCTATACCGCAACATGGTGATTAACGTATTGAATAAAGGCGACTTTATTTACCACTTTTGCCGATTAACATTACCCGAAAAACCACTTAGTCATTTTGGTTATTAATTATGTCGAAGGCGTATTTAATCGTTAATATACAGCCCGGTAACCTACCCACTCTTCCGCCATTTATCGGTCCGGACTTCAGACACTGGAATTTTTAACGCGATGACGACTCAGGCACCAGGTTCAATGCTCCCGCTTAATCCGGAGCAACTCGCGCGCTTACAGGCAGCGACCACGGATTTCAACACCACGCAGATGGCCTGGCTTTCCGGCTACTTCTGGGGCATGGTCAATCAGACGCCGGGCGCCGTTGCCGCACCTGCACCGGTGCAGGCCGAGGTGCCAACCATCACGCTGATTTCCGCGTCACAAACCGGTAATGCTCGTCGTCTGGCGGAACAGCTGCGCGATGATCTGCTGGCCGCCAAACTGAGCGTCAATCTGGTCAACGCCGGTGACTACAAGTTTAAGCAAATCGGTCAGGAGAAATTACTGGTTGTTGTCACTTCGACGCAAGGTGAAGGTGAGCCACCGGAAGAAGCCGTGGCGCTGCACAAATTCCTGCTGTCGAAGAAGGCGCCGAAATTTGCGTCTGGCTCCGCGTTTGCGGTGTTCGGCCTCGGCGATACCTCTTACGAATTCTTCAGCAAAGCTGGTAAAGACTTTGATGAGCGTCTGGCGGAACTGGGTGCGGAACGTCTGCTGGATCGTGTTGATGCCGACGTGGAGTACAAAGAGCAGGCTACGGCCTGGCGTCAACAGCTGACCGAGATTCTAAAAGCACGCGTGCCGAGTGAATCCTCAGTGGTCGCGGCTGTGACGGCTTCTGGCGTGGTGAACGATATCCACAGCAGCCCTTACACCAAAGAAGCGCCGCTGACCGCCAGTTTTGCCGCTAATCAAAAAATCACCGGTCGTGATTCGGATAAAGATGTTCGCCATATCGAAATCGATCTGGGCGATTCTGGTCTGCGCTATCAGCCCGGCGATGCGCTGGGCGTGTGGTTTGAAAACGACGCGGAACTGGTACAGGAACTGCTGCAACTGGTGTGGCTGAAGGGCGATGAGCCGGTTGATGTTAACGGTGAAAACCTGCCGCTCGCAGAAGCCTTGCAAAAGCATTATGAGTTGACGGTGAACACGCCGCAAATCGTTGAACAGTATGCTGCACTGTCACGCAATGATGCGCTGCTGGCGCTGTCGGGTGATAAGCCGAAATTACAGAGCTATGCGCAGAGCTTCCCGATTGTCGATATGGTGCGTCAGGCACCCACTGAACTCAATGCAGAACAGCTCACTGGCCTGTTGCGTCCTTTAACACCGCGCCTCTATTCGATTGCTTCATCGCAAGCGGAAACGGATACCGAAGTACATATTACTGTCGGTGCGGTGCGTTATGAGATTGATGGTCGTCAGCGCGGCGGCGGTGCGTCAACCTGGCTGGCGGATCGCATCGAAGAAGACGGCGAAATCCGCGTGTTTATCGAACACAATGACAACTTCCGCTTGCCGGCGAATCCGGAAACGCCGGTGATCATGGTCGGCCCAGGCACCGGTATCGCGCCGTTCCGCTCCTTTATGCAGCAGCGTGATAACGACGGAGCAGGCGGTAAAAACTGGCTGTTCTTTGGTAACCCACACTTCACCGATGATTTCCTCTATCAGGTGGAATGGCAGAAATACGTCAAAGACGGCTTGCTGACCAACATTGATTTAGCGTGGTCACGTGACCAGGCTGAGAAAATATACGTACAAGATAAAATCCGCGCCAAAGGGGCGGAAGTGTGGCGCTGGATTGAAGAAGGCGCGCACCTTTACGTCTGCGGCGACGCTAATCGCATGGCGAAAGACGTTGAGCAGGCATTACTGGATGTGGTGGTCGAACACGGCGGCATGGATCGTGAAACGGCTGACGAATTTTTAAGTGAGCTGCGCATTGAGCGCCGTTATCAGCGAGACGTTTACTAATGAGCGAAAAACATCCTGGACCGCTGGTCGTTGAAGGCAAGCTGACCGACGCCGAGCGTTTGAAAAAACAGAGTAACTACCTGCGCGGCACCATTCTCGAGGATCTCGATGATGGCCTGACCGGCGGCTTCACTGGCGATAATTTCCTGTTGATCCGTTTCCACGGCATGTACCAGCAGGACGACCGCGATATTCGTGCGGAGCGTGCGGCGCAGAAACTGGAACCGCGCCACGCGATGATGCTGCGTTGCCGTCTGCCGGGCGGGATTATCACGCCAACGCAATGGCTGGCGATTGATAAGTTTGCGACCGATAAAACCATTTATGGCAGCATCCGTCTGACTAACCGTCAGACCTTCCAGTTCCACGGCATTCTGAAAAAGAACGTGAAGCCGACGCACCAAATGCTGCATGAAGTGGGTCTCGACGCGCTGGCCACCGCCAACGACGTGAACCGTAACGTGTTGTGCACTTCGAATCCAGTCGAGTCGGAACTGCATCAGGAAGCCTACGAGTGGGCGAAAAAACTCTCCGAGCACCTGCTGCCGCAAACCCGCGCATACGCTGAGATTTGGTGGGATAAAGAGAAGGTTGCCACAACGGATAAAGAACCAATTCTGGGCGAAACCTATCTACCGCGTAAGTTCAAAACTACCGTGGTGGTGCCACCGCATAACGATGTCGACCTGCATGCGAATGACCTGAACTTTATCGCCATTGCGGAGAACGGCAAGCTGATTGGCTTTAACCTGTTGGTTGGCGGTGGGTTGTCGATCGACCACGGTAATAAAGCGACTTATGCGCGTACTGCGAGTGAGTTTGGCTTCCTGCCGGTAGAGAAGATCCTTGATGTGGCGGCTGCGGTAGTGACTACGCAGCGCGACTGGGGTAACCGTACCGATCGTAAAAACGCCAAAACCAAGTACACGCTGGAACGTGTTGGCGTTGAAACCTTTAAAGCGGAAGTGGAAAAGCGTGCTGGCCTGACGTTTGAACCGATTCGTCCTTACGCGTTTACCACGCGTGGCGACCGCGTGGGCTGGGTGAAAGGCATTGATAAGAAATGGCATCTGACGCTGTTTATCGAAAATGGTCGTCTGCTGGATTATCCGGGACGTCCGTTGAAGCGCGGCATCGCTGAAATCGCAAAAATCCATCAGGGTGATTTCCGTTTAACCGCCAACCAAAACCTGATCGTAGCCGGTGTGCCAGAGAAGCAAAAAGCGCAGATCGAAGCCATCGCCCGTGAACACGGTTTGATGGAAGCGGTGACGCCACAGCGTGAAAACTCCATGGCCTGCGTGGCCTTCCCAACCTGCCCATTAGCGATGGCCGAAGCCGAACGCTTCCTGCCTTCGTTTGTCACCAAGGTGGAAGAGATCATGCATAAGCACGGCGTCGGTGAAGAGCACATCGTGCTACGCGTTACCGGTTGCCCGAACGGCTGTGGCCGTGCTTTGCTGGCAGAGTTGGGTCTGGTGGGTAAAGCACCAGGTCGCTACAACTTACACATTGGCGGCAACCGCATGGGTACACGCATTCCGCGTATGTACCGCGAGAACATCAACGAAGGCGAAATTCTGGCCAGCATCGACGAATTAGTGGCGCGCTGGGCAACCGAGCGTCAGGCTGATGAAGGCTTCGGTGACTTCGTGATTCGCGCTGGCATCATCAAAGCCGTGGTGGATCCCGCCCGTGATTTTTGGGACTCGGAGGCAGTATGACGGTACTTGATCTCGCAGCACTGAATAGTGGCAGCAAAGTCGATCGCATCATGGCACTGGCCGAAAGCAACGTGCAGCTGGAGAAACTCTCCGCTGAGCAACGCGTGAGCTGGGCGCTGGAGAATATGCCGGGCGCGTTCGTGCTGTCCTCCAGCTTTGGTATTCAGGCGGCGGTTCTGCTGCATATGGTGACGCAGCAGAAACCGGATACGCCGGTGATCCTGACCGATACCGGCTATCTGTTCCCGGAAACTTATCGCTTTATTGATGAGCTGACCGAGAAGCTCAATCTCAATCTGCAAATCTTCCGTGCTGAGACCTCTCCAGCATGGCAGGAAGCGCGCTACGGCAAACTGTGGGAGCAGGGCGTCGAGGGGATTGAGCAGTACAACCAAATCAACAAGGTCGAACCGATGAATCGCGCGCTGCAAACCCTGGGTGCGCAGACCTGGTTTGCGGGTCTACGCCGTGACCAGTCAGGCAGCCGCGCCAGTTTGCCTGTGCTGGCGGTACAGCGCGGTGTGTTCAAGATTCTGCCGATCATTGACTGGGATAACCGTCAGGTGCACCAGTACCTGAAACAACATGGCCTCAAGTATCATCCGCTGTGGGATGAAGGCTATTTGTCAGTGGGCGATACGCACACCACCAAAAAGTGGGAACCGGGCATGGCAGAAGAAGAGACACGCTTCTTTGGCCTGAAGCGCGAGTGTGGATTGCACGAAAGTTGATGCATCAATATAAGGATTGCGGCGTGATTTATCGCGCCTCCCTGCAGCGCCTCTAACGCTGACAGGTGCACGATAAATCGTGCCGCGATCCAATTGTCCTTTAAATCCCTTTTAACCCTTCAAACGCCTCCGCTGCACGCGTCACGTTCACTTTGGTCACGTCATAGTGCGCCACCGAGACAAAAGGATCTTCCGCGAGGATAGTATCCAAACGGGCGCGATCCATCTCCTTCACCAGCACCATACCGCCAGTGCGCGGATCTTTACGGCCTGCGGCAATGAAGTCACCGCTGTCAAAGTAACGATCCAGCCACTCAATGTGTGGCGCCAGCAGCGCATCGGCTTCTTCTGCCGGACGGAAATAGTTGAGATACACCACGTACATCGCAAATCCTTAAGTTGTTGGGTTAGCCAGCTCAGTGACCAGCGGCAGTAAGATCTTCACGCTATCACGTGTGCGTTGCGTAATCCGGCCCGGTAGCCAGCGATCCAGATAATTGAGGTTATCCCGGTCGGTTTGATGGCGTACGTTGCCCTCCGGGAAGTGGCTGCTGTGCGCCCGTTGCTGCTGTCCATCTTTATTACCCAGCGCCCAGTTGGCGGCGGTGACATCCAGCAGCGGCATGCCGGCTTTATCAAACGGATTCACGCCCGGATAGTCGCGTGCCGTCAGCGTGTGGCTGGCGGCGGAAATACCGTAGCGATGCGCGAGCTGCACGGCGCGCGCGCTGGTCTGCTTGCGTACCGCTGAGGGCGTATTGGCGCCACTGTTAAAATAGAGGTGATCGCCGACGATCAGACTGTTGAGATCAATCACCAGCAGCGTGTTCTTTTTCTCCTGCGCACTCATCCGCGACAGGTAGTCATCCATCCCGTGCAGCCCGGCTTCACCAGCGCTAAGCGCGACAAAGCGCACGCCATAATGCAGTGGGGTTTTACTCAGCTGTTGCGCCAGTTCCAGCATCACACCCAGACCGGACGCATTGTCGTCCACACCTTGTAAACGCAGGCCGCCGAGATTGTTATCGGCTTCGTGACGGCTAAGTGGCGTCCAGGTGTCGAGATGCGTGACGATCAGGATCTCTTGCGGTACCGCACCGCTGCGCGCGGCGATCACCGACGTGGCGGAGACTTTACGTGCGCGGGTTTCACCCTTGCGCTCTAACCAGTTGTAGCTGGTATTGAACTGGCGGGTATTACTCTTGTAACCCAGCTCGGTGAATTGCTGTTGCAGATAATCGGCCGTCATCAGCTCAGCAGGGCTGCCGCTCATACGGCCGGGAAAATAGGTGGCGATATGGCGCAGCTGCTGTTCGGCAAAATGCCCCGGCGCATAGGTTGCGGCTTGGGCAAAGAGAGGCAAACCGCCCGCGATCAGTGCAGCCAGCACGGTGCGGCGGAGGGTGGCAAACATAGTTAAGGTCCTTTTGTGACATCCCGTCAGGCTAAAAAAATTCTGGATTAGTATGAAACTGTGACCGCGATTGCACAATTTGAATTGCTCCGAAACACCAGCAATATCATTTGTTAAGCACAAATTGTTATCAGCAATCCTGGGGCGTTATTCCATTCGGTAACTACTAATGCCAATTCGTAATTTCATCTGCCAGAAGGTGGGAAAGTATAGTCGCGTTAACTTATTGTAAAACTAACAAGGTTAACGTGGATTATCTGCCTCTCTTTGCCGATCTCAAAAACCGTCCAGTGCTGGTTGTTGGCGGTGGTGAAATCGCGGCGCGTAAAATCGAACTGCTGCGTCGTGCCGGTGCGCGCGTGCGGGTAGCTGCGCGCGACCTTGGCCATGAGTTGCAGGCGCTGCTGGAAATCGATGCCATCGAGTGGATTGCACATCACTTCGATCCGGTTCAGCTGGATGGCGTCTTTTTAGTCATCGCTGCCACTGACGATAACGCGCTCAATGCGCAAGTCTTTGACGCCGCCAATGCCCGCCACAAGCTGGTCAACGTTGTCGACGATCAGCCCAAGTGCAGTTTTATCTTCCCCTCTATTGTCGATCGCTCCCCCTTGGTGGTGGCGATCTCCTCTAGTGGTACGGCACCAGTGCTGGCCCGCTTATTACGTGAAAAAATTGAGTCGCTGTTACCTGCCAACCTCGGTCAGATGGCTGAAGTGGCAGGACAGTGGCGTGACAAAGTTAAACAGCGCTATCACAGCATGTCGGAACGTCGTCGTTTTTGGGAGCGAGCGTTTAACGGTTTGTTCGCCAGCCAGATGTCAGCCGGTAACGTCAATGAGGCCCGCCGCACGCTGGATCGCGAGTTAGAGAACAGCAGCGACAATCAGGGTGAAATCACCCTGGTGGGTGCGGGTCCAGGTGACAGCGGTTTACTGACGTTACGTGGCCTGCAGGTGATGCAGCTGGCGGATGTGGTGCTGTATGACCATCTGGTGAGCGATGAAGTGCTGGAGCTGGTGCGCCGTGATGCTGACCGCATCTGCGTCGGCAAGCGTGCCGGTGCACACTCCGTATCACAAGAAGAGACCAATGCAATGCTGGTCGAGCTGGCGCAGCAGGGTAAACGCGTGGTGCGTCTGAAAGGCGGCGATCCGTTCATCTTCGGTCGCGGCGGCGAAGAGCTGCAGGCGGCGAAAGCGGCGGGCATTCCTTTCCAGGTGGTGCCGGGCATTACTGCGGCAGCGGGAGCCACTGCTTATGCCGGGATTCCGTTAACTCATCGCGATTACGCGCAGAGCGTGCTGTTTGTCACCGGCCACTTACGCAGTGATAGCGAAGGCATTGACTGGCCGACGCTGGCGCGTGCGCGTCAGACCTTAGCGATTTATATGGGCACGTTGAAAGCGGCAGAAATCGCTGCGGGCCTTATCGAACATGGACGCGCAGCATCAACGCCGGTAGCCGTGATTGGCTGCGGCACGCGTCAGAATCAACAAGTGCTGACCGGTACCTTAGATCAGCTCGAGGCGCTGGCGGTTGCCGCGCCCACACCGGCCCTGATTGTGGTGGGTGAAGTGGTGAATTTGCACGGGCAATTAGCCTGGTTCCAACATTCGGCACAGCAGGGGGCTCGCGAGTCCGCCGTTGTCAATTTGGCTTGAGGAAAAATTATGGACCAAAATCGTCTTACTCATCTGCGCCAACTGGAGGCAGAGAGTATCCATATCATCCGCGAGGTGGCGGCCGAGTTCAGCAATCCGGTGATGATGTACTCCATCGGTAAAGACTCCTCGGTGATGCTGCATCTGGCGCGTAAAGCCTTTTATCCGGGCACGCTGCCATTTCCGCTGCTGCACGTTGATACCGGCTGGAAATTCCGTGAAATGTACGAGTTTCGCGATCGCACCGTGAAAAACATGGGCGCGGAACTGCTGGTTCACCGCAACCCGGAAGGCGTGGCGATGGGCATCAATCCGTTTGTCCACGGTAGCGCCAAACACACCGACATCATGAAAACCGAGGGCCTGAAGCAGGCGCTGAATAAGTACGGGTTTGATGCCGCTTTCGGTGGTGCGCGTCGTGACGAAGAGAAGTCACGCGCCAAAGAGCGTATTTACTCGTTCCGTGACCGTTTCCATCGTTGGGATCCGAAAAATCAGCGTCCAGAGCTGTGGCATAACTACAACGGCCAGATCAACAAAGGCGAGAGCATTCGCGTGTTCCCGCTCTCCAACTGGACCGAGCTGGATATCTGGCAGTACATCTTCCTGGAAAACATCGAGATCGTTCCGCTGTACCTCGCGGCACCGCGTCCGGTGCTGGAGCGTGATGGCATGCTGATGATGATTGATGACGATCGCATTGATCTGCAGCCTGGCGAAGTGATCAAACAGCGCATGGTGCGTTTCCGTACCCTCGGCTGCTGGCCGCTGACCGGTGCGGTGGAATCCGAAGCGCAAACGCTGCCGGAAATTATTGAAGAGATGCTGGTCTCCACCACCAGTGAACGCCAGGGCCGTGTGATTGACCGCGACCAGGCCGGTTCGATGGAAATGAAGAAACGTCAGGGCTATTTCTAAGGAGACGCAGATGAATACCGTAATTGCACAACAGATTGCCGATCAGGGCGGTGTAGAAGCCTGGCTGACCGCGCAACAACACAAAAGCCTGCTGCGTTTCCTGACCTGCGGTAGCGTCGACGACGGCAAAAGTACGCTGATTGGTCGCCTGCTGCACGATACCCGTCAGATTTATGAAGATCAGCTCTCTTCGCTGCACAACGACAGCAAGCGTCATGGCACCCAGGGCGAGAAACTCGATCTGGCGCTGCTGGTGGATGGCTTGCAGGCCGAGCGTGAGCAGGGCATCACCATCGACGTGGCATATCGCTACTTCTCCACCGAGAAGCGCAAATTTATCATCGCCGACACGCCGGGACACGAGCAGTACACCCGCAACATGGCGACCGGCGCATCCACTTGTGATCTGGCGATTCTGCTGATCGATGCGCGTAAAGGCGTGCTGGATCAGACGCGTCGTCACAGCTTTATCTCTACGCTGCTGGGTATCAAACACCTGGTGGTCGCCATCAACAAGATGGATTTGGTGGAGTATAAACAGGAGACGTTTGAACAGATCAAACAGTCTTACCTCGATTTTGCTGGCCAACTCCCTGAAGATCTGGATATTCGCTTTGTGCCGATGTCTGCGCTGGAAGGCGATAACGTGGCGACGCCAAGTGTGACCATGCCATGGTACAGCGGCCCTACGCTGCTCGACGTGCTGGAAACCGTGGAACTGAACCGCGTGGTGGATCATCAGCCGATGCGCTTCCCGGTGCAGTATGTGAACCGTCCAAACCTCGATTTCCGTGGTTATGCCGGTACGCTGGCCTCCGGTACGGTGCAGGTCGGACAGCGCGTGAAAGTATTGCCTTCAGGCGTCGAGTCTTCGGTTTCACGTATCGTCACTTTCGATGGCGATCTGCAGGAAGCAGCAGCGGGTGAAGCGATTACGCTGGTGCTGAAAGATGAGATCGACATCAGCCGTGGCGATCTGCTGGTGGATGCGGCTGCAGAGTTGCAGGCGGTGCAGTCTGCCACTGTTGACGTGGTGTGGATGGCAGAACAGCCACTGCAGCCGGGTCAGAGCTATGAAGTGAAGATCGCCGGCAAGAAAGCGCGTGGTCGTATCGAAAAGATTATCCATCAGGTGGAGATTAACACGCTGGAGAAACGCGCGGTGGAAAGTCTGCCACTGAACGGTATCGGCTTGGTCGAGATGACGTTTGATGAGCCGATGGTGCTGGATGCCTATCAGCAGAACCCGGTCACAGGCGGCATGATCTTTATCGATCGCCTGAGCAATGTCACGGTCGGTGCGGGGATGATCAATCAGCCGCTGAGTGATGTGCGTGGGCAGGCTGGCCAGTTCAGTGAATTCGAGCTGGAGTTGAATGCGCTGGTGCGTCGTCACTTCCCACACTGGAATGCACGCGATCTGCTGGGTGGCAAGTAATGGCCCAACACGACGAAAACGTGGTGTGGCACGATCATCCGGTAACGCGTGAAGAGCGGGAACAGCAGCACGGCCATCAGGGCGTGGTGCTGTGGTTTACCGGGCTATCAGGCTCGGGTAAATCCACGGTGGCCGGTGCGCTGGAGCAGGCGCTGCATCGCGCGGGCGTCAGCACCTATCTGCTGGATGGCGATAACGTGCGTCACGGCCTGTGCCGTGACCTCGGCTTCAGCGATGACGATCGCAAAGAGAACATCCGGCGCGTGGGAGAAGTGGCGAAACTGATGGTGGATGCCGGTTTAGTGGTATTAACTGCCTTTATTTCGCCGCATCGCACGGAGCGTCAGATGGTGCGTGATTTGCTCGGCACCGGGCAGTTTGTCGAAGTGTTTGTCGATACGCCGCTGGCCGTGTGTGAAGCGCGTGACCCCAAAGGTTTGTATAAAAAAGCGCGTGCCGGTGAGCTGCGCAATTTTACCGGTATCGACGGTGTTTATGAGGCGCCAGACGCGCCGGAAATTCACTTAGATGGCGAACAATTAGTTACAAACTTGACCGCCCAATTGTTAGACCTCCTGCGTCACCGCGATATCATCAGATCCTGAACCGACAGCGGCAAATCTCGATTGGTTTGCCGCTTTTTAGCGTCAACAGGATCTCTATGCAGAACGTTACCCCCATGCTGGCACGCAAAGATGAACGCACCCCGGATGAGTCCCGCTCATCACTGCCGGGCGGCGTGATTGGCTTTCTCTCGTACTGGTGCGCGCTGGCGATTCCGTTCATGCTCTACGGTTCCAACACGCTATTCTTCTTCCTCTACACCTGGCCGTTCTTTTTGGCGCTGCTACCGGTATCGGTGCTGATTGGTATCGTACTGAGCTTAATGATTCGCGGACGCCTGTTCTGGAGTGGGGTGATTACCGCTATCGTGGTGGTGTGCCTGTTCTGGCTGCTGTTCTCATTTCTCTCGGGTTGGTAGTCCGATCCTGATGTGCAAACGCATCGGCAGGTTACAAAACTTTACCTGCCGTCCCGCTTTTAGCCTTGCCGTTTTTTGTACAGACAATCGTCTGCTGCTGGCATTTTCGCTGTCGCTGTGGAGTCCTGTGCGAAGTTATGGGATGATTAGGCCGTTTTTCAGGGGGCGGGGATGGGAAAACTGACGTTACTGTTGCTCGTGCTGCTGGGATGGCTCCAATATTCCTTGTGGCTGGGTAAGAACGGTATTCATGACTATACGCGCGTCAATGAAGACGTCGCGTCGCAACAGGCGAATAACGCCAAACTCAAAGCACGTAACGATCAGTTGTTTGCCGAAATTGATGACCTCAATGGCGGTTCAGAAGCAATTGAGGAACGTGCACGTAATGAACTGGGTATGATTAAGCCCGGTGAGACTTTCTATCGTCTGGTGCCAGACCAGAATAAACGTAACGCGCAACAAGCTGCGCAAAATCAACAACGATAAACCATGAACAACCTCTCTTCCCTTGCGGATGTGATTGCCGTGGTGCCTGCCGCAGGCGTGGGCAGCCGTATGCAGGCTGCCTGCCCAAAACAGTATCTGACCATTGGTCAATTTACCCTTCTTGAACACAGCGTTGCGCGCTTGCTGGCTCATCCAGCCGTTAAACAAGTGATCGTGCCCATCAGTCCTGATGATGGCTGGTTTGATTCGCTGCCATTGGCGCAGGATTCACGCGTACTGCGCGTGACAGGTGGCGATACGCGTGCTGAGTCGGTGCTGGCAGGTTTGCAGGCGATTAAGCATAGCGAATGGGTACTGGTGCACGATGCCGCGCGGCCATGCTTGCACCCGGATGATCTGGCACGCCTGCTGGCAGTTCGTGAGCACAGCAAAGTGGGTGCGATTCTGGCGGCACCGGTGCGTGATACCATGAAGCGTGCTGAACCTCGCAAAACGGCGATTGCGCATACCGTTGAACGCGAAGATCTTTGGCACGCACTCACGCCACAATTTTTCCCGCATCAACTGCTGACGGCGTGTTTAACGCGTGCACTCCATGAAGGCGCTACCATTACCGATGAAGCGTCGGCGCTGGAATACTGCGGCTATCATCCAGAGCTCGTCAGCGGACGCAGCGACAATATTAAGGTGACGCGGCCAGAAGACCTGGCGCTGGCGGCCTTCTATCTCACCCAGATTCAGTTAAAGGAGAGCGCATGATGCGTATCGGTCACGGTTTTGACGTTCACGCTTTTGGCGGCGAAGGTCCGTTAGTGATTGGCGGGGTGCGTATTCCCTTCGAACACGGTTTTATTGCCCATTCAGATGGCGATGTGGCACTGCATGCATTAACGGATGCGCTGCTGGGCGCGGTGGCGATGGGCGATATCGGCAAGCTATTCCCGGACACCGATCCCGCCTTCAAAGGGGCGGACAGCCGTGGCTTGCTGCGTGAAGCCTGGCGTCGTATTCAGCAGAAAGGTTATCGCATTGGTAATGTCGACGTGACCATCATCGCGCAAGCGCCGAAAATGCTACCGCATGTGCCGCAGATGCGCGTCAACATCGCTGAAGATCTCGGTTGCCATATGGATGATGTCAACGTCAAAGCGACCACGACTGAGAAGCTTGGCTTTACCGGCCGTGGCGAAGGCATTGCCTGTGAAGCCGTGGCGCTGCTGGTGAAGGCCGATTAAGTATGAGTGAACTGCTTTACCTGCACGGCGTTCCGAGCGCCACCGGCGTGATCAAGGCCAATCCCGAAGATTTCGTGGTGATTGAAGACCTCGGCTATCCCTATGATGGCGAAGGCGAACAGGTGCTGGTGCGCATCCGTAAAATCGGCTGCAACACGCGCTTTGTTGCTGAAGCCATCGCTAAATTCCTCGGCGTGCATCAGCGCGATATGAGCTATGCCGGGATGAAAGACCGTCATGCGGTGACCGAGCAGACGCTGTGTTTCCGCGTGCCGGGCAACGCGATGCCGAATTTGGCCGGTTTCCAGCTGGAAGGCGTGGAAATTCTGCAGGTGATCCGCCATAAGCGCAAATTGCGCACTGGCGCGCTAGCAGGTAATGCGTTCCGTTTGGTTGTGCGTCAGATTTCGGATCGTGCAGAAGTGGAAGCGCGCTTGCAGCATATCCAGCAAAGCGGCGTGCCTAACTACTTTGGTGAACAACGCTTTGGCCGCGGCGGCAATAACCTGACGCAGGCAAAATTGTGGGCAGAAGATAAGTTCCGCCCGCGCGATCGCAGCATGAAAGGTATTTTGCTGTCTGCTGCGCGCAGCCAACTGTTTAATCAGGTCACCAGTGCGCGTTTGCAGCGTGATGGCGTGTTGGATCAGGTACAAGCGGGTGATGCACTGCAGCTGGCCGGTCGCGGCAGTTGGTTTGTGGCGCAGGCGGAAGAGCTGGAGGAATTGCAGCAGCGTGTGAATCATCATGAACTGCGCATCACCGCGCCGCTCGCAGGGCGAGGTGATCTGGGCCCTCAGGGTGACGCGCTGGCCTTTGAGCAAGCTAATCTGGCACCTGCTGCGGATTTGCTGGCGCTGCTGGAGCGTGAGCGCGTTGATGCGGCACGCCGCGCCATGCTGGTGGTGCCAAAAGATCTGCGCTGGAACTGGTGGGATGACGTCACGCTGGAGATGCAGTTCTGGCTGCCAGCCGGGAGTTTCGCCACCAGCGTGGTGCGCGAACTGCTGAGTAACGGTGCCGCTGCGCCTATCAGCGATGAATAACCCCACTTTACCCGGCCTCAACGCCGGGTAAATATCTGCTCCGGCTGCATAATGTTGCGGCAAACGCCGGAAGTTCCGTGATTTACGCCTACCACTTCCCGCGCCTCACCGCTAGAATGCAAACATCTTCGTCTCGCCAGATCTTCTTTATTCGGCACCCCAACAGCGGATGCCTGGCGAGTTGAGGACCCGTTGAATGAACAAAGGTCAGGAACAGATGCGGATATTGCTCAGCAACGACGATGGAATTCATGCCCCCGGCATTCAGACGCTGGCTCGCGCACTGCGTGAGTTTGCGGAGGTGCAGGTTGTCGCGCCCGATCGCAATCGAAGTGGCGCATCAAATTCTCTGACGTTAGAAACCCCGCTGCGTACTTTTACCCATGAGAATGGTGACATCGCTGTACAGATGGGCACGCCGACGGATTGCGTGTTTCTTGGAGTTAACAAACTGATGCAGCCGCGTCCGGACATTGTGGTTTCAGGCATCAACGCTGGCCCCAATCTGGGTGATGACGTGATTTACTCTGGCACCGTGGCCGCCGCGATGGAAGGGCGCCATCTTGGACTGCCTGCGCTGGCGGTTTCACTCGATGGCCATCAACACTATGCCACCGCTGCGGCGGTGACCTGTACTCTGTTACGTGCTTTGTCCCGCGCACCGCTGCGCACCGGGCGTATCCTGAACATCAATGTGCCTGATCTACCGCTAGCGGAAATCAAAGGTTTCCGTGTGACGCGTTGTGGCAGCCGCCATCCGGCCGATCAGGTGATTTGCACGGAAGATCCGCGCGGCCATACCCTGTACTGGATTGGCCCGCCGGGGGACAAACTGGATGCGGGCCCCGACACCGATTTCGCTGCGGTAGATGCAGGTTACGTGTCGCTGACGGCATTGCATGTCGATCTTACGGCACATGCGGCGCAGGAAGTATTAAGCGACTGGTTGATCGAGGCTGAGGTAAATCTCGCATGGTGAACCGGCGCATCGAAACGCTGTTAGAGCAACTGCGTGCGCAGGGTATCCACGATGAGCACCTGTTAAAAGCCATCGCTGATGTCCCGCGTGAACGCTTTATCGATGAGGCGTTTGAGCATAAAGCCTGGGAAAACGTTGCGCTGCCGATTGGCAGTGGGCAGACGATTTCACAGCCCTACATGGTAGCGCGGATGACCGCGTTACTTGAACTGAACCCGGAATCGCGCGTGCTGGAAATCGGCACCGGTTCAGGCTATCAGACCGCTATTCTGGCCCATCTGGTCAATCACGTTTATTCCGTTGAACGCATTAAAGGGTTGCAATGGCAGGCTAAGCGTCGCCTGAAACAACTCGACCTGCACAATATTTCGACTCGTCATGGTGACGGTTGGCAAGGTTGGGCCGCACGTGGCCCGTTTGATGCCATCATTGTCACCGCTGCACCCCCTGAAATTCCGACTGCGCTGATAGCGCAATTAGGTGAGGGTGGCAAAATGGTGCTGCCAGTCGGCGAAGATCAGCAGGTTTTAAAGCGTTTGCGTCGTCAGGGTGGTGAATTAATTGAAGAAATCATCGAACCCGTCCGCTTTGTGCCGTTAGTTCAGGGCGATCTGGCCTGAGCCATTGCTACGTAAATCTTCACAACTGTTACATGGCATGGCGCAGTTGATATTGTTACTATCCTTGTTAATCAATGTGAAAGACCGTATTCCGCCTGTTGCGCAGTGAATCATGCGGTCACAACCACGACACAGTTACATCCAGGATTGCCATAACGGGGGATCAATGAGCACGGGAAGCACAGTATTTCAATTACGCCGTTTGGCGGCACTCTCACTGGTAGGTTTTTGGCTGGCGGGCTGTAGCTCAGGCGACAACACGCAGGCTCCGATTAGCCAGATTGGCGGCGGTGGCGACAGCGGTATGATGTCCTCTGGCGGCGGCATGACCTCCTCACCGAGCAGCGGTGGCATGCTCTCATCGCAGAACAGTACCGTACCAGCTATGCCACACGGCGGAATGTTAAGCGGTGGTACACCATCAGCTGCACCCTCCGGGGAAATGGTTAGTGGCAATAATAATGTTGTCACGCAAAATGGTCGTATTGTGTACAACCGTAATTATGGGAATATTCCTAAAGGTAGTTACGGTGGTGAGACTTACACCGTTAAACGTGGAGATACCCTGTTCTACATTGCCTGGATTACCGGCAATGACTTCCGCGATCTGGCGCAACGCAATAACGTCCCGGCCCCGTATGGCCTGGAAGCGGGGCAAGTCCTGCAGGTTGGCAACGGTAATGGCCAGACCATCACCGGTGGCAATGCGATAACCGCAGCGGATGCGACACAGGGCGGCGTGCCGGTGGCATCCAACCAAACGCAAATTAAATCGGCCCCTGTTGCACAGCAACCTGTTATTACGTATTCTGATGATTCGGGTTCGACAGGCGGTAAAATGCTGCCGTCGAAAGGGGCAAATAATGTGGCAACGACCACAGCTCCGGTTACCGCACCGCCTACAGTCAGCAGCACGACTAACAGCACAACCCCAGTGGGAAGCTGGCGTTGGCCGACTGATGGGAAGATTATCGATAACTTCTCCGCTGCGGAAGGCGGAAACAAAGGGATCGATATCGCCGGTTCGCGTGGACAACCTGTTGTCGCCACTGCTTCAGGAAGGGTGGTATACGCAGGCAACGCGCTCCGTGGGTACGGTAATTTAATCATCATCAAACACAATGATGATTATCTGAGTGCTTACGCCCATAACGATTCCATGCTGGTCCGGGAACAACAGGAAGTTAAGGCGGGGCAAAAAATCGCTACCATGGGTAGTACCGGAACCAGTTCGGTAAGATTACATTTTGAAATTCGTTACAAGGGGAAATCCGTAAACCCGTTGCGTTATTTACCGCAGCGATAATCCGGCAGAACCTTAGGTGTTCTGCCCTTGGATCACGGGTAGGAGCCGCTTATGAACCAGAATACGCTGAAAGTTAACGAGTTACATGAAGATGCGGAATTCGAGGAGAACGGAGCTGAGGTTTTTGATGAGAAGGCTCTCGTTGAGAACGAACCTGGTGATAACGAAGTAGCTGAAGAAGAGCTGTTGTCACAGGGTGCGACGCAACGCGTTTTGGATGCGACGCAGCTTTACCTTGGTGAGATCGGTTACTCTCCACTACTGACAGCAGAAGAAGAAGTGTTCTTCGCTCGTCGTGCACTACGTGGTGACATTCCTTCTCGCCGCCGCATGATTGAAAGTAATTTACGCCTGGTGGTGAAAATTGCCCGTCGTTATAGCAATCGTGGTCTGGCACTGCTGGATCTGATTGAAGAGGGTAATCTCGGCCTGATTCGTGCCGTGGAGAAGTTTGACCCAGAACGTGGGTTCCGTTTCTCAACCTATGCCACCTGGTGGATTCGTCAGACTATTGAACGGGCGATCATGAATCAAACCCGTACTATTCGTCTGCCGATCCACATCGTTAAAGAGTTGAATGTTTATCTGCGTACCGCGCGCGAACTTTCGCATAAGCTTGACCATGAGCCGAGTGCTGAAGAGATTGCCGAGCAGTTAGACAAGCCGGTTGATGATGTAAGCCGTATGCTGCGTCTCAACGAGCGTATTACCTCGGTTGACACACCGCTGGGTGGAGATTCCGAAAAAGCGCTGCTGGATATCCTGGCCGATGAAAAAGACAACGGCCCGGAAGACACCACGCAGGACGATGATATGAAACAAAGCATCGTTAAGTGGTTGTTTGAATTGAATGCCAAGCAGCGTGAAGTGCTGGCGCGTCGTTTCGGCCTGCTAGGCTATGAAGCGGCAACGCTGGAAGATGTGGGCCGTGAGATCGGGTTGACCCGTGAGCGCGTCCGTCAGATTCAGGTTGAAGGTCTGCGCCGTCTGCGTGAAATCCTGCAGACTCAGGGCCTCAACATTGAAGCACTGTTTCGCGAATAAGCCGTAACCGGCAATAAAAAACGGTGACCCTTGGGTCACCGTTTTTTTATGTGCGTTATCAGGCCGTTACGCTAATGAGCGACGTCATTACCCGCCGCTCATTAAAATTGAACTAGACCAATGTTTTAAGGCGGTAAATCCACTCCAGCGCCTGTTTTGGCGTGAGACTATCAGGGTCCAACGCTTCCAGTGCGTCTACGGCTGGCGATGTTTCTGCCACCAGCAGCTGCATTTGCGATCCTTCTACCGTAGATGCTGCAGAACTGCCGGAGAGCGCTTCCAGCTCTTTCAGCTTGTTGCGCGCACGTTTGATCACGTCTTTCGGCACACCCGCTAATGCAGCAACTGCTAAACCATAGCTTTTGCTGGCTGCACCATCTTGTACGCTGTGCATAAATGCAATGGTATCGCCATGCTCCATGGCATCAAGATGCACATTCACTACGCCTTCCATTTTTTCCGGCAGGGTCGTAAGTTCGAAGTAGTGGGTGGCAAACAGTGTCATCGCTTTGATGCGGTTTGCCAGGCTCTCCGCACAAGCCCATGCCAGCGACAGCCCATCGTAGGTCGATGTGCCGCGACCGATTTCATCCATCAACACCAGGCTGTTCTCCGTGGCGTTATGCAGGATATTGGCCGTTTCCGTCATCTCAACCATAAAAGTTGAACGCCCAGAAGCCAGGTCATCAGCCGCACCGACACGAGTAAAGATACGATCGATAGGGCCCATTATGGTTTCTTCGGCTGGCACATAGCTGCCAATCCACGCCATCAGCGCGATCAATGCAGTCTGACGCATGTAAGTACTCTTACCGCCCATATTCGGACCGGTGATGATCAACATGCGGCGTTGATTCGACAATGATAGCGGATTAGCAATAAACGGCTCTTTCAGAACCTGCTCCACGACAGGGTGGCGACCCGCGGTGATGCGGATACCGGCTTTTTCCTGCAGTACCGGGCGGCAGTAATTCAGTGTCCAGGCGCGTTCTGCCAGGTTAGCCAACACATCCAGTTCAGCCAGCGCCGCGGCACTGATCTGCAGTGCTTCAAGATGTGGCAGCAACTGATCGAGTAACGCTTCGTACAGGCCTTTTTCCAGCGCCAGCGCTTTGCCTTTTGAGGTCAGTACCTTGTCTTCATACTCTTTCAATTCAGGAATGATGTAGCGCTCGGCGTTCTTCAGCGTCTGGCGGCGGACATAGTGAATCGGCACCAGGTGGCTTTGGCCGCGGCTGACCTGAATGTAGTAACCATGAATTGCGTTAAAACCCACCTTTAAAGTATCCAGCCCTAGCTTCTCTCGTTCGCGAATTTCCAGGCGGTCGAGATAATCAGTGGCACCGTCGGCCAGCGCACGCCATTCATCTAATTCAGCGTTATAGCCGGGCGCAATCACACCACCGTCACGCACCAGCACGGGAGGAGATTCAATGACGGCTAGTTCCAGCAGCTCGCGCAATTCATTAAATTCACCCATCTGCGAACGCAGATTGACCAGTTGAGTCGCCTCGACACCTTCCAGCTGCTGGTTCAACTCCGGCAACTGCTGGAAGGCATGCCGCATGCGAGCTAAATCACGCGGGCGCGCGGTGCGCAGTGCCAGACGCGCCAGGATGCGTTCCAAATCGCCCACCTGGCGCAGTACCGGCTGTAATGCTTCACTCAGAGATTGCAGTTCGGCAATCGATTCCTGGCGACGACTGATGGTGGTGACATCGCGCAGCGGCATATGCAGCCAGCGCTTCAGCATACGGCTGCCCATCGGGGTAACGGTTTTATCCAACACTGCCGCCAGGGTATTTTCGGTGCCCCCGGCCAGGTTCTGCGTGATTTCCAGGTTGCGGCGAGTGGCTGCATCCATGATGACGCTGTCCTGCTGGCGCTCCATACTTAACGAGCGAATATGTGGCAGGGAGGTGCGTTGGGTATCCTTAACATATTGAAGCAGACAACCCGCAGCGCGTAGCGCCAGATGAGCCTGTTCAACACCAAAGCCGCTAAGATCACGCGTGCCGAATTGCAGGTTTAATTGCTGGCGTGCGGTGTCGATTTCATATTCCCATAGCGGACGACGGCGCAGACCACGACGCTGATCGATCAGCGCCATGGCCTGGAAATCTTCGGGATAGAGCAGTTCAGCAGGATTAGTGCGCTGGAGTTCTGCCGCCATGGTCTCCTGGTCGACAGGTTCGCTCAGGCGAAAACGCCCCGAGCTGATATCGAGGGTGGCATAACCAAATCCGCGCTGGCTCTGGAAGATGGCCGCCAGTAAGTTGTCCTGACGCTCCTGCAGCAGCGCTTCATCACTGATGGTGCCTGGTGTCACAATGCGCACGACTTTACGCTCAACCGGTCCTTTGCTCAGTGCCGGGTCGCCAATCTGTTCGCAGATCGCCACGGATTCACCGAGCTGGACCAGTTTTGCCAGATAACCTTCAACAGCATGATAGGGCACGCCCGCCATCGGGATGGGTTCACCCGCTGACGCGCCGCGTTTCGTGAGTGAAATCTCCAGCAGTTGGGAGGCTCGCCTGGCGTCGTCGTAGAACAGCTCGTAAAAATCGCCCATGCGATAAAACAGCAGGATTTCGGGATGGTCAGCCTTCAGGCGCAGGTATTGCTGCATCATTGGGGTGTGATTTTCCATACCTTTAATTATGGTGCTTTGATTATTGATTTTGCTATGTTTTTCCATTTTACAAAACTCTGGAGTGAGTGTGTTTTGGTATACATAAACACACTCACTGCGAAAAAATGTATACTATATGTATATCAGCTACTCTCGCTGCTGAACAAAAAAAGAACTGGTATACAAATCATATGAAAATCAATCTAAATCAACAGCTTGTGGTTAAAACGTTATCTATTGATTTTAAGCCGAAGATCTTACCTGACGGCCAATTGATCTTTGAACTGAACGAAGAACGTAAACCGTACTTTATCACAGATGCTCATCGTGACGCGCCAGTAGGATTTGGTGTAAAAGTTTCAACCAACAAGAAGGTTTACTATATCCAGAGAAGGGTTTCTGACTCGGATTCTGGAATGCAAGTGATTAGGGCTACCCTTGGTAGCGTTAGCGACTTTGATAACATCGCACAGGCTCGTGACGAAGCTCGCCGTTATGTTCAACAGATGAAACAGACGAAGCGCAATCCAAATAAAGTCAAACGAGAAACACATGCTTCGGAACTAATGATAAAAGAGATCTTTGAGCAATATAGAAGGCATTTAACTACACGCTCAAAGCCAGCTAAACCCAATACTTTGCTTGTTTTTGATAAAGCGCAAAATAGGTTATCTGATTGGGCTAACTTACGTGTAAAAGATCTTAGTGGGAATGAGATTTTGAGAAAGTTTGACGAAATAGCTGTAAAAGCTCGAACCGCCGCTGAACAAACATTCAGATGGATAAATGTTGCAGTGAAATATGCTATTGAGATCGAGGCTATTAATGCTCAAACACAACAAAGAAAGCCTAGTATTATTTATAACCCATTTACAATTTTGGCTGTGCAGAAAAAGTACAGAACACGTTCAGAGTTAGAAGATAGTTATAGAGAAAAAAATATCCGCAATCCTCTATCACCTCGCGATACTTTAAAACAGTTTCTAGATGCACTTTATTATAAAAGGTTTACTAACAGGTTAGGTGCTGACTATTTACTTGTGACAATTCTATCAGGAACAAGGAAAGAGGAATCTGCCTCGTTATGTTGGAGAGAAAAGTTAACAGACGAAGAAGCCAAGCGAACTAACTATGTAGATCTTAAAAATAGATTGCTATTCTTCTATGATACAAAAAATAGAAATAATCATACTCTTCCGATATGCGATGCAATGTATCGTATTCTTGAAGATAGAAAATACTTACTTGACGAAGTTAATGTAGGCACTTCTTATAAGAATAAATATGTATTTCCAGCCCGTTCAAAATTTAGTAAGGCGGGGCATTATTCGGACTCGAAAGAACTTCGCATCAAAATCTGCGAAGAAGCAGGAATTGTTAAGTTAGGTATGCATGATTTGAGAAGAACGTTTGGACGTATAGCAGAAGAATTGGTTTCATATGCGGTAGTTAAAAGATTGCTTAACCATAAAAATACAACTGATCCGACAGAACGGTATGCTGACCCTCATTGGGATCGAATAAAAGAGGCTTTACAAAGGATTGAGTTAAACATATTATCAAAGTCTTCAAATCTATATAACAGTCTTCTGGCTTCGTCGAAATACCAGCCAATAGCCAGTATCGAGCAAGAAATAAAGGAGGTAGAATGAATAATAATCTTATGAAAATCTGTTATCAAGGCGAGACTGGTGAAAGTGATGTGAGGACAATGATACTAGATGAAGTATTATATGTATCCTTAAAAGACGTATTGCTCACCTTAAACAAAGAGAATAGAAAAATTGATGAGAATTTTATCACCAAATCGATGGTTGGATTATTAAAGGCGCAAATAGAAGTGCTGGAATCAGATGAGTTTATTAATGTCAAAACTCAAGACTCTAAATATCCAGGAGAAACAGAGGTATTTGTAACTCAACCTGGACTTTATCGAGTAATGTCCAGTGATAAGAGTGCAGCCGGTAAAAAGTTCCAAAAGTGGTTATTTCATGAGGTTATTCCATCTTTGACAAAACATGGGAGTTACCCACCTCCTGTGGAAAATAAAGGCTCCGCGCTGGCACAAATGGCAGAGATTTTAGCCCAAAATTCAAGGCTGTTAGCGGACACAATTATTAAGCAGGAGATTTTGGAAAAGGATGTGTTGCATGTTAAAGGTAAAGTTGAATCCTTTGATAAAAGATTACTTCTTTTAGAAGATAGCGCTAATAATGACGAAATGAACACTCTTAATGAAAGGTTGAGCTATTTCGGACTTTTTCTTAATGAGGCTGATTATCATGAAGCCTTGGGTTGGTGTGAGAACATTACCTTCTCAAAGGCAAGAGAAAAAGTTTATTCTTCGGAGAGAGGGAGTATTAAATATACGATTCAGACGATAGATGAAGTTATATCAATCATGAACGAAAAAAATAAAATAATTAACCCTTGATTCTATAGTTATTAATCATGGTTCTACTGTTTTTATTTAGGGCGCTTGTTAACGTGCGCCTGACTGTTTACCAGGCTTGCCTGGGTTTTATCCCAGGCTTCGCCCTCCCCGAATTCGTCAAAAAAAATGAACGAAAATCGAAGATAGGCGCTGCCAAAAATCAGGTTTAACACATATGTGTGTATTTTTTTATCCCAGGTTTTCAACCGTTCCGGCTTAGAGAACTATATTGTTTCCAATATAGGAACCCTGCAACACTCCCAGAAACAAGCCATATTGCTATTTGTGCTAATCAATCCACGTTTTTGGCCGTGTTTTCTCATACCCTACCAGATTAATCACCCAACAACTTAGGCGTGCGCTTCGAGCTTAGTAATACGTTGCACTCCCCATCTTTACTAACAATCAACAAATCTACGGACATACCCTTTATTTCCACATAGCTAAGATCTGATACAACAGAATAAAATGATTGCTTTTGGGTACTAGTTTTTAAATTGAGAAATGAAGATTGTAAAAGTGAAAGGTTGGATTTGACAAATATATTTTCGTATTGTATTAAATATATATTCGTAATCGAGTTCTTTCTCAACTTGATTACAAGGCTTCAAAAGTCTGTAAACTTTTCTAGTCCCTAAAAAGTCAGCGAAATAAAGCTGGCTTTTTTTGTATCTAACCCTTGTTTTAATATAAATATTTAATATGTCAAGATGCTAATAAAAAAATAGTTGGTTTGTTAAATGCCTTAACTAGCAAGCATAGGTTTAGCTTAGAAATAAAAGGGGAGCAGTCCCCTTTATTTAGCTGAACGTCTAATCCAAGAAGCTTTATCTTTGTTTTTGAGTTTAACAATAATAAGTGGTGTAAAAGTTACAGCAAGCGTAAATGCCAAAAACGCAGGAGGTGAACGGAAAATCACCGCAATGGCGATACCAGCAGGAATCCCGATCAATGCACCAGTTGCAACCAGAGCTTTGACTGTCTGTTGACTAACATAACCCACCACCTCTTCTGCTCCGCAACTACCACACACTGATGCACCTTCTGGTATGTGGGCTTTGCAAAATGGACATTCCGACATGATTTTTCCTCAAAAAAGATCCCTATAAGTTACTGACATAATTAACTTCGTGTACTCTTTAGTCGAATCGTTTATAACGATCAATTCAGATCATGTTGATAGCCAGCACCTATCATGAGTTACAAAACTGATCGGTATAAACGATCAGTTTTTTACGTTGAGCCAATCTTCATATTCTTTTTATTTATGGTAACCCGCTGATTTTCCTGCTCAACGTCCCTTTTAAGAGCTTTCTCCAATTTTTTAGCCATTTCTTTTTGACGTTCCAAAGCAATATCCTCTGTATCCTTTCTTCGAGTTCGGCCGCCTGTTCCCCCTCCTGTCGTTGTTCCTGAGCCTGTTCCTGTTGTTGGTGATGTTGGTTTAATAATTCCCAAACGCAATTTTAAAGCTCTTATTTTTTCATTCCCTGTAATATGTAAGTCGCTACGGCTCGACTGTCTAACGTTATTGATGGCTGTTTCTGCATAGTCCAAAATACGACTAACGCTCCCACCGATAATCCCGTTATTAATGCCAACGAACCTATTATTATTTTTTGAACCAGATGTGTTCCATCTGCTTTTCGATTTGCGTTTAAAATCTTTTTTAAGTCTGCTGATACGATCTTTAAGTCTGTTGATGCTGTTGCTATTGTTTTGCTTTGGCTTTCTATAAACGTTTTGTTCCTGTCCACTGTTAAGTCCAGTTCCTGGAAGGCTTTCGTTGTAATCGATAGAGATTCGATCACTGGTTCCAATGTTGTTGCCAAGTCTTGCAGAATTGTCTCCGACATTTCGATTTTCAAAGCTTGGGTTTCTTTCAGCGTCTGTTGTAAGAGTTGAACTTGACTGTTCAGCAACTGCCCCTGCTGATTCAGCTCCCTCAACTCTTGCAGTGTCGATTGTGGTGTTGATGTCTCTAATGTGTGTAAAGTCGCGATCTTGCTCATAATTCAATACCTCTGCTATCTTGTTCCAGCCAAACTTTTTGCCAAGCTGACTACCTTTGAAATGAATGCCGGCATAACCGAAACTAACGCCGGAAATCCTGCCAGTGCTGGCTTTGTTGAAAGCTACCGTAATCCCTGCTGTTTCCATTCTTTCGAGGAAAGAAGCTGTGTCTGGCTTATCAGCCATAGCCTCTGTAATCGTGTCCTGCAACACGATACGAGGAGGCCTAGAACCTTCTCTCAAACCCATTTCTATCTCTTCTTTGGTTGGGGTTTTTACGTCTGATTTATCGCTTCTATCAAGCCCTTTTGTGATAGTTAGTCCGTGTGATTTTTCGAGTTCCTGACAGACATCAATGGAATTCAACGCCTCAAATTTTCCCGCCCAAACCGTACCATCGAGGCCAACACGGTTAGCTAAAATGTGTATGTGATCTTTCTCTGTGTCGTTGTGTCTCACAACAACATATTGATTATTAGCTAAATCAAAACCCATTTTCTCAAGGTAGTTTTCTGCTATTTCTTGCCATTTTTCAGGACCTAACTTTTCCTCTTCTGGCGTAAGACTTAAACTTGTATGCCATACAGGTTTATCAATATCTGGCCTGATATTTCTTGTTTGAGTGAATTCTTGAGTAAGTTCTTTTATATTCTCTCCAATCATATTGGAACAAATAAAATCAGGAGCAGGCTTATCTTCTTTATCTTTTTTCAAAGAAAAAAGATATTGTAAACAGCCTTTAAATCCTTTACCTCGTTTTATTTTGCTCTTCATTACTTACCCCTTCTAAACCAGATAAAACTCTGCTTATCTTCTTAATAGAAAGCCTCCATTGATCGAGTGTTTGAGTGTCATTCCTAGAATTTAATATTTTAGCTATTTGGTTTATATTGCTGCCTATTTTTTTTAATTCTAATAAGGCATCGTTATTTATCTTTGGTAATGTTTTATTTCTCGGTTCCGATCTTAAAAGCTCCTGTCTTATTAAATGACCCAACTCAATACCAGCTTTGTTTTTTAGATCATTCAAATGAGCAAGCTCTTTTTCGTTAACTCTGAATTTTATAGTGGTATCTCGTATTTCTTCCGGAGGGAGTTTTCTCCTCCCTCTTTTTCTATCTGTTTCCATTATTTAACTCTCAATTTTGAATTCTAACTTTATTACATTATCCTTTTATAGTCTTCATCAAGCTGAATTACATTTTTACATTCATTACATACATATTCCCCATCGATATTAAAATCGATATCATTTACGTGTAATGTTTCTTTTTCACATTCTTCACAATAAAAATAAACAAATTCATCACTCATAATATTTTATCCTTTTTTCTATCCATTATTTTTTACCTACCTTTTTTTTCACAATCTGAACTAGATTGTATTGTTTAACAGCGTCATCATATTTACTTCTCAACGCACTATATTTGGAACTTGTTTTTTGTTTAATGGTATCTTCCATCATTGAGTACAAATAGAACATTGCAAAAATAACACCTAGCATAAATAACATATATATCTCCTTTTGTTTTTGGTTTATTCTTTGCCGCCCCCCCTAAATGCTATTAGGGGGAAAAGCGGAAGGGTAAAGATCCCTAAATCAAACGTAGTGCGATTTATGGGCAAGGGAAATAACGGACACGTTATTACACCTTGCTCCATAAATAAAAAAACGGTATCCTCAATATTGTAACTACACCCTAGATTTTATTTTGTCAAATATACAGGAGTTAAAAATGAGTAAGCGCATTAATATCTCTGTCGAAATAGATGTTGAAACTATGGGCCGTTTTTTAAATTTATTTGTGGAAGAAGAGAAAATAAATTATGGCGAGCATTTTTTTGATGAAAAGTTTAAGCGAAGATTAGTGAACTATCTTATAGATAATAAAAAGGATATTTTTGAATTGAGTCAGGAATCAGAAAAAGATGTGATCTCAATCATGGATGAGTTTTATAGAGGTAAAATCTGAGGATGTGGCGTTACTACGTGAAATCGAAGAAAGAGTAACGAGGGTAAGTTCGGCAGATTTTAAAATAGCGGCGACAGAAACAGTCAAAACTCGTTTTTGGCTGTTTGCTGGTGCAACTTAAAAACCATGAACTGCGCACCAACAATAGCTATAAAAGTTTGATATTTAATGATTTAAAGCTGTTTTTTGATATTTGTAATTTATCGTCATTTTTTGAGTGCAAAAAACAACCATTTTTGAAGTGTCAAAGTACCACATGTATACCATGTGTATATTTTTTTATTGTATTTGTAAAATACATAAATAAATCAGTACAAAATGGTTTTTACCATATACTGCTGCATCATGGGCGTGTGGCCAGTAAAGTCCATTTGCGCTGCTCCTTTCATCTCGTTTTCGCTCAAAATTCACTCGTTCAATCATGGCTGCCCGATATGAGCAGGCCAGTGTGGTGCGTTATCTCACAGACGGATAACCAAGGCGCAGATATTAACATTTTGCCCTGCGCGCATCATCCGGCTGCAATGGATTCTGGCTGCCGACCTTAACAAATTGCGATAAGCAGTAAAAAGTAAAATTGGGCGATAAAGATAAAGTGTGGAGCTGTTCCGCAAATTTTCGCTGCAACCCACTGAAACCAGGGAATAGCGGCGTAAATTTAAGATATTGCTCTGTATCCCGCTTTGATGAACGATTACCATGTTGGCTTCCGGTTTCATCTGGCTTATGGATATCTAATGCGTTTTAAGGTTGCTTTTCTTCCACTTATCGCCTTGCTTGCTGCCTGCAGCAGTAAGCCTGCAACCCAGCAGCAAACCGCCGTTGTGCCTGCACCAAAAGGTGGTTTTTTACTGGAACCTTCACACGCCGTTCAGCCGATGTTTGGTGATTTCGCAGGGAATCCAGCGGCTGAGCAGTTTATTGATCAAATGGTGGCAAAACACGGTTTTAACCGTGATCAACTGCACGCCGTGATTGGCCAGGCGAAGCGTCTCGATTACGTGCTGCGCCTGATGGATCAACAAGCACCAAGCTACACGCCTCCGACGGGGCCAAACGGCGCCTGGATCCGCTACCGTAATAAATTCATCACGCCAGATAATGTGCAAAATGGTGTGGCGTTCTGGGATCAATATCAGCACGCGCTGCAACGCGCTCAGCAGGTTTATGGTGTGCCGCCTGAGATCATTGTCGGAATCATTGGTGTGGAAACACGCTGGGGTCGGGTGATGGGCAAAACGCGTCTGCTGGATGCGCTGGCCACCTTATCCTTTAGCTATCCTCGTCGCGCGGCCTACTTCAGCGGCGAACTGGAAACCTTCCTGCTGATGGCGCGCACTGAACAGGATGATCCGCTGGATCTGCGCGGTTCCTTTGCGGGTGCAATGGGGTACGGCCAGTTTATGCCGTCTTCCTATAAAGAGTATGCGGTCGACTTCAATGGTGATGGCCACATTAACCTGTGGGATCCTGTGGATGCGATTGGTAGCGTAGCAAATTACTTTAAAGAGCACGGCTGGCGGGCAGGGCAGAATGTTGCCGTACCGGCAAGCGGGCAGGCTCCTGCGCTGGAAAATGGGTTTAAAACGCTCTATCCGGTGAATACGCTGATGGCGAGTGGCCTGACGCCGCAAGGATCGCTGGATGGTAATAACCAGGCGAGTCTGCTGCGCCTTGATCTTGGCACCAGTTATCAATATTGGTATGGCCTGCCTAACTTCTATGTCATCACGCGTTATAACCACAGCACACACTATGCCATGGCGGTATGGCAATTGGGTCAGGCAGTGGCGAAAGCGCGTCAGGGCAACATGCTTTAATGCTGTCCTTATAAAGAGTGAGGGTATAAGATGGCGCCCCTTTTGCGGTGCCATCTTCACCGCCTTTCGACTTCTGAGGAATGCTCATGACAACATTACCTGCTTGCCCAGTGTGCCAGGCTGATTATACCTGGCAGGATGGTGAGAACCTGAACTGCCCATCTTGTGGCCATATCTGGTCACCGAGTGCTGATGCAGCATCGGATGGTTTGGTGGTGCGGGATGCCAATGGCAATCTGCTGGCTGATGGGGACAGCGTTACCGTGGTTAAGGATCTCAAGGTGAAAGGCAGTTCTTCAACCCTGAAGATTGGCACCAAAGTGAAAAGCATTCGTCTGGTTGAAGGCGACCACAACATTGATTGCAAAATCGATGGTTTTGGCCCGATGAAACTCAAATCTGAGTTTGTTAAAAAGAACTGAGAACAGGACGGCTGCCCGGCCGTCCCTTATTGTGATCACATCAGCAAACGATCCAGCTCTGCGCACTGCTCAACCGTGAGTTCACCGCCATAATTACGTGAATGACTGCTCATAGAATCATATTTGCGCGCCACTGCGGTTTTGATGGTCGTGACAAAGTCATCGCCGATGGTGTAAATCGCCATCAGCTTACCAATACGCTGTTGAATCTGTGCCAACTGCGCTAACTCTCCCGCTCGCCATGCGTGCATCGTCTCCGCAAACAACTCCGGTACTATGTTGTTTAAGCCGGAAATCACCCCGGCACCGCCTGCCAGCAAATTAGGCAGAAGATATTCGTCATACCCTGAAAGCACGGTGAAATCAGGGCGAACCTTTTTGGTTTCTTCAATCAGGGCCCGATTGTGTGAAAGACAATCCATGGTGTCTTTAATGCCGATAAACTGCGGCAGTTCAGCGGCTAATTCTGCTACCAATGCCGGCGTTAAATCGCAACCGGTACGCGCCGGAAAGTTGTAGGCAAACCACTTGCCGCCTAACTGTTTATCCAGTGCTTTAAAGTAGCTCAACAGCTGTTTCTGCGTTTGCCCATAGTAGTAGGGCGGCAAAACCATCACGGCGTCATAACCGTTTTTCCAGGCGGCTTCAGTGAGCTGCAACATGTCGGGAACGCAGGTACTTGAGATATTCGCGACCATGGTCAGTGGCGAAAGCTGACGAGCTTCGCGAATCAGCATCAGCCGTTCCTGTTGGGTCAGCGAAGCAAACTCCCCGATACTGCCCATCAGCAACAGCGTATCAATCCCCGAGGCGTTCAGGCGCGCAAAGTGGCGGCCCAGCGCATCAATATCGAGCTTATTATGTTGATCGAAAGGGGTAACTGAAGGACACCAGACGCCGGTTAATTCAGGTTGTGAAGCCATAACGCGATCCTCGTTTTTTAAAAATGAAACATCGTTTTAACTTAGTGCTCGTGACTCACATTAACCAGTGACAAAGGGTAAAAAGGTGAGACATCGCACTTTTCTCTTCGCTTAGCGATTGAGAAAACAGGTAGTGTGATGCTCTTCAGCCAGACAGGAGCGTTGCCATGCAAGACTGGAATCCACAGCTGTATCGTCAATTTGAATCGGAACGCACGCGCCCTGCGCGTGAACTCTTAGAACGTATTCCACTAACCGACGTGCATCTCGCGACTGACCTCGGATGCGGTCCCGGCAACAGCACTGAGCTACTGGCGCAAGCGTGGCCAGGCGCGGTGATTACAGGCATCGATAGCTCTGCAGCCATGCTGGAACAAGCGCAAGAGCGGTTACCTGCCTGCACTTTTCTGCAGGCGGATATTCGTACCTGGCAGGCGAGCCAGCCACAGCAGGTCATCTATGCGAATGCTTCGCTGCAGTGGTTAACCGATCACTACACGCTGCTGCCGCATTTGGTTGAACAGCTGGATATCGGTGGCGCTCTGGCGATACAGATGCCGGACAATCTTGAAGAAGCCTCTCACAGCTTGATGCGTAAAGTGGCGGCCAGTGAACGCTGGCAGGCACATATCTCGCCACAGGCCGCGGATCGCAAACGCCTGCTGAGCACGGAACAGTATTATGACTTGCTGAGTGATGCAGGCTGTCAGGTGGATATCTGGCGTACCACGTACTATCACCCGATGGCCGATGCGCAGGCCATCATTACCTGGCTCCGTGCCACGGGCTTGCGTCCTTTCCTCGCTGGATTGACCGAACAGCAACAAGCGGATTTTCTGCATGACTATCATCAGGCATTAATGCCGGCTTATCCCCCACGCAGCAATGGTCAGGTTTTGCTGGCTTTCCCGCGTTTATTTATGGTGGCAGTGAGAACGCGTTAAAATTGCTGGAAGCGGTTGCGCAAATTGGTGCGACAGAGGTTGAAAAGGGCGCTCTGTTGCACCATTTATGGCTAACGCGCAGCGCCAAAACAGGAGAGGGCGATGAACGACCAACAGTTGCAGCAGCTCAGCCAGCGTATTGGTGAACAGCTCAAGAAACGCAAGGCAACGGTGACCGCGGCGGAATCTTGCACCGGTGGCTGGATCGCCAAAGTGTTTACCGATATCAGTGGCAGCTCTGCCTGGTTTGAGCGGGGGTTCGTGACCTACAGCAACGAAGCCAAACAGCAGATGGTGGGCGTGCAGGCAGCGACTCTGGCGCAGTATGGCGCGGTCAGTGAGCAAACTGTGCGTGAGATGGCTCAAGGTGCCTGCAATGCCGCCGGCGCCGAGTTTGGCATTGCTGTGAGCGGGATTGCGGGGCCAGATGGTGGTTCGGCAGAAAAGCCAGTGGGTACAGTGTGGTTTGCCATTGCCGGACCTGGCGATCGTGTTCTGGCGCAGCGGCAGATCTTTGCCGGAGACCGTGACGCGGTGCGTCGGCAATCCGTCAGCTGGGCGCTGCAAACACTGCTTGATGAATTTCTGACAAATTAAACTTGATACTGTATGGTCATACAGTATAATTACCGGCAACAGAACGAGCAGGCACACAATGATGTCGGCTTACCCAGCATGATTAGGAGTGGAAATGGCGATTGACGAGAACAAACAGAAAGCTTTAGCTGCCGCGCTGGGCCAGATTGAGAAACAATTTGGCAAAGGCTCAATCATGCGCCTGGGTGAAGACCGCTCAATGGACGTAGAGACCATCTCAACCGGTTCACTGTCACTGGATATCGCGTTGGGTGCTGGTGGCTTGCCGATGGGGCGTATCGTTGAGATCTACGGACCAGAATCTTCCGGTAAAACCACGCTGACGCTGCAGGTGATTGCCGCTGCACAGCGTAAAGGTAAAACCTGTGCCTTTATCGATGCTGAACATGCGCTTGATCCGGTGTATGCCAAAAAACTCGGCGTTGATATCGACAATCTGCTGTGTTCGCAGCCGGACACCGGTGAACAAGCGCTGGAGATTTGTGATGCGTTAGCTCGCTCCGGTGCCGTTGATGTGATCATCGTGGACTCCGTTGCGGCACTGACGCCGAAAGCGGAAATCGAAGGTGAAATCGGTGATTCGCACATGGGTCTGGCCGCACGTATGATGAGCCAGGCGATGCGTAAGTTAGCGGGTAACCTGAAGCAGTCCAACACGCTGCTGATCTTCATCAACCAGATTCGTATGAAAATTGGTGTGATGTTTGGTAACCCAGAAACCACCACCGGTGGTAACGCGCTGAAATTCTATGCCTCTGTTCGTCTTGATATCCGCCGTATCGGTGCGATTAAAGAGGGCGATGAAGTGGTCGGTAGCGAAACCCGCGTAAAAGTGGTGAAGAACAAAATTGCTGCGCCATTTAAGCAGGCTGAATTCCAGATTATGTACGGTGAAGGCATCAACACCTTTGGCGAGCTGGTGGATCTCGGCGTGAAACACAAACTGGTTGAGAAAGCCGGTGCGTGGTACAGCTACAACGGCGAAAAGATTGGTCAAGGTAAAGCGAACTCGACCAACTTCCTGAAAGAGAACCCAGCGATTGCTAACGAGATCGATAAGAAGTTACGCGATCTGCTGCTGACGGGTGCAACGGCTGGAGCGGGTGCAGCAGAAATCTCTGCTGATGACTACGAAGAAGCTAGCGAAACCAACGAAGATTTCTAAGATACCCCCCACGGGAGCAGCGATGCTCCCGTTTGCTTTTCCCCGTCAACACTTCCCCTGATCGTCTTCTTGCTTTACCCTGCGCAACAGTCAGAACAAGGTCAAATTCATGTCATCATCACCCTCAACGGCTTCGGTGCCGACATTTTCCCGTTTGCTGGATCGTGCCATGCGTGTGCTATCGCAGCGTGACCACAGCCGTGACGAATTGAAGCGTAAGCTGCAACTCTCTTCTCAGCGTGCGGCTTATCTGAAGCAAGAAGAAAATGTGCCGATACCGGATGAGCTGCTGGAAAAGGTGCTCGACTGGTGCCAGGAGAGTGGCTGGCTCAACGATCAGCGCTTCACCGAACGCTTTATCCAAAGTCGCGCACGGAAAGGTTACGGCTCACAGCGCGTGCGTATGGAATTGCAGCAGAAGGGCATCAGCCGCGATGAGATCAATCAGGCGATGATGGATACTGAAGTGGACTGGAGCCAATGCGCGGCCGATTTGGCTAAGCGTAAGTTTGGTGATCCTCTGCCGCAAACCTGGGCTGAGAAAAGCAAAGTACAGCGCTTTTTAATGTCTAAAGGCTTTATGATGGAAGATATTCAGGCAGTTTTCAGAAATATTGACGACTGAAAGGCGATGGGATTTTACTTCCCACTGAAGAAAATTTATCTTATTCCCACTTTTTGTTCCTCAATCAGCGGTAAACCTGCAGATGTGGTTTGCCCGCGAAAGGGAACGTTCGTTAGCGTGATTCCAGGAATTATATGAGCAAGAGCACTGCTGAGATCCGTCAAGCGTTTCTCGACTTTTTTCATAGCAAGGGACATCAGGTTGTAGCCAGCAGCTCCCTCGTACCGAACAACGACCCAACGTTGCTGTTTACCAATGCGGGAATGGTGCAGTTTAAAGACCTTTTCCTCGGTCAGGATAAACGCGATTATGCACGCGCAACCACGTCTCAACGTTGTGTACGCGCCGGTGGTAAGCACAACGATCTTGAGAACGTTGGTTACACCGCTCGTCACCACACCTTCTTTGAAATGCTGGGTAACTTCAGCTTTGGCGACTACTTCAAGAAAGAAGCGATTGCTTATGCCTGGGAACTGCTGACGGGTGAACAGTGGTTCAAGCTGCCGAAAGAACGTCTGTGGGTCACCGTTTATGAAACCGATGATGAAGCCTTCGAAATCTGGGCTAACGATGTCGGTGTGCCGCGCGAACGTATTATTCGCATCGGCGATAACAAGGGCAGCGCCTACGCGTCTGATAACTTCTGGCAGATGGGTGATACCGGCCCTTGTGGTCCGTGCACCGAAATTTTCTACGATCATGGCGACCATATCTGGGGTGGCCCACCGGGCAGCCCGGAAGAAGATGGCGATCGCTATATTGAGATCTGGAACATCGTCTTCATGCAGTTCAACCGTCAGGCCGACGGCACCATGGAACCTCTGCCGAAGCCTTCTGTTGATACTGGTATGGGCCTGGAGCGCATCGCCGCGGTGCTGCAGCACGTTAACTCAAACTATGAAATCGATCTGTTTGCCAAGCTGATCAAGGCTGTTGCTCAGGTAACCGGTGCGACCGACCTCAACAATAAATCGTTGCGCGTCATCGCAGACCACATCCGTTCCTGTGCATTCCTGATCGCTGATGGCGTCATCCCGTCGAATGAAAACCGTGGCTACGTGCTGCGCCGTATCATTCGTCGTGCAGTGCGTCATGGCAATATGTTGGGAGCTAAAGAAGCCTTCTTCTACAAGCTGGTCGCGCCATTGATTGATGTCATGGGCGATGCCGGTGAAGACCTGAAACGCCAGCAAAAGCATGTTGAAAATGCCCTGAAAAATGAAGAAGAGCAGTTCGCTAAAACGCTGGAACGCGGCCTGGCTTTACTGGATGAAGAGTTAGCCAATCTGCAAGGTGATACGCTGGATGGCGAAACGGTCTTCCGCCTGTATGACACCTTCGGTTTCCCGGCGGATTTGACCGCTGACGTCTGCCGCGAGCGCAATCTGAAGATTGATGAAGCGGGCTTCGAAACAGCCATGGAACAGCAGCGCCAGCGTGCGCGTGAGGCCAGTGGTTTTGGCGCGGACTACAACAATGTGATTCGCTTTGATGCCGCCACTGACTTCAAAGGCTATGACCAACTGCAGGCTGAAGGCACCGTGCAGGCGCTGTTCGTTGGCGGTCAGCAGGTTGAGCAGATCGCGGCTGGCCAGGAAGCGGTAGTGATTCTGGATCAAACACCATTCTATGGCGAGTCAGGTGGCCAGGTGGGCGATACCGGTGTGCTGACTGGGCAGAATGCTGAATTCAGTGTCCAGGATACACAGAAGTATGGCAAAGCCTTTGGTCATATCGGTAAGCTCAACAGCGGTGAGCTACGTGTGGGTGACCGCCTCAATGCACAAGTGGATGAAGAGCGCCGTGCACGTATTATCCTCAACCACTCCGCAACGCATCTGATGCATGAAGCGTTACGTGAAGTATTGGGCGATCATGTCGGTCAGAAAGGCTCACTGAACAACGATAAATACCTGCGCTTCGACTTCTCTCATACCGAAGCGATGAAGCCAGAGCAGATTCGCACCGTTGAAGATATCGTTAATACCCAGATTCGTCGCAATTTACTCATCCAGACTGAAGTAATGGATCTGGATGAAGCGAAAGCGCGCGGCGCAACGGCGTTGTTTGGTGAGAAATATGAACAGCGTGTGCGCGTGGTCAGCATGGGCGAATATTCCGTTGAGCTGTGCGGTGGTACGCACGCAGCGCGCACTGGCGACATTGGCCTGTTCCGCATTCAGTCTGAATCCGGCACGGCGGCAGGTGTGCGTCGTATTGAAGCGCTGACGGGTGAAGGCGCGATTGCTCAGCTGCATGCGCAGAGCGATCAGATATCTGAGATTGCTCAGGTGGTTAAAGCCAACAGCAGTAATCTGAATGAGAAAGTGCGCGGCCTGGTTGATCATGTTCGCGCGCTGGAAAAAGAACTGCAGCAGCTACGCGATCAGCAAGCGGCGCAAGAGAGTGCCTCGCTGAGCAGTAAAGCGATGGACGTGAAGGGGACAAAACTGCTGGTCAGCGAGCTTAACAACGTTGAGCCGAAGATGCTTCGCACCATGATGGATGACCTGAAGAATCAGCTCGGCTCGGCCATCATTGTGCTGGCAACGGTTGCTGAAGGTAAGGTTTCACTGATTGCTGGGGTGACTAAAGACCTGACTGACCGCGTCAAAGCGGGTGAGCTGGTCGGCGAACTGGCCGCTCAGGTTGGCGGAAAAGGTGGCGGTCGTCCTGATATGGCTCAGGCGGGTGGTACAAACCCTGAGGCACTGGCTGGCGCACTGGCTGGCGTGTCGGAGTGGGTGAGTAACCGACTGTAACGAATTAAAATTCAGCATCGTGAGCAGCGCCAGAATCTCCATGTTCTGGCGCTTTTTAACGCGGTGTGCACCCGATAATGACAAAGTCCGGTTGATGTAGTGTATTTCGGCTAAACTAACTATCAGCAGAATGTATTGGCGTGGCGATGCACAATGGTGTATTTGTCATAGACATTGTTCAGCGTTATATGATGGATATGGCCGGGAGACCGAACAGGCCCGACTCTTTTAATCTTTCAAGGAGCAAAGAATGCTTATTCTAACTCGTCGAGTTGGTGAAACCCTCATGATTGGCGATGAGGTGACTGTAACGGTGCTGGGTGTTAAAGGTAACCAGGTCCGTATTGGCGTCAATGCGCCTAAAGAAGTTTCGGTGCATCGCGAAGAAATCTATCAGCGTATCCAGGCCGAAAAAACTCAGCAAACGAGTTACTAACGGATTCAGCGCCTCGCATCCTGCGAGGCGCTACCGCTTTTATCCTCCCATCTTCATTTTTTCCGCCCTTAACCTCATTTTCTTTCTTCCCATTTTGTTAACTGCAACGTGCTTTCGCTGTTGATTAATCACTCTTTTTGTCGGCAAAACATCCTAATTGCGCGTCATTTGTGCAAACAGAACGATATCCAGAAAAAGTCGGGAAAAATTGTTTGACTTATAAGTGCGGGAAAGTAATATGTGCGCCACGCAGTGCCGATGAGCAGAAACAAGTTCAGAAGCACGGTTCGGAAGAACGCGTAAGGTGAGGTGGCCGAGAGGCTGAAGGCGCTCCCCTGCTAAGGGAGTATGCGGTCAAAAGCTGCATCCGGGGTTCGAATCCCCGCCTCACCGCCATTTCCGATGCATCCATAGCTCAGCTGGATAGAGTACTCGGCTACGAACCGAGCGGTCGGAGGTTCGAATCCTCCTGGATGCACCATTCGGAAAATTGAAGTAAGAGTGAACGAGCAGTTCCTTTCATGGTGAGTTGTCAGCACCCTGCGTTGTACAAGAATTAACTCGATGCATCCATAGCTCAGCTGGATAGAGTACTCGGCTACGAACCGAGCGGTCGGAGGTTCGAATCCTCCTGGATGCACCATTCTTCGTATCATTCCCAGGTTGATTGCAGTAAGTCCATCGTAAGAAAATCTCTCAATGCATCCATAGCTCAGCTGGATAGAGTACTCGGCTACGAACCGAGCGGTCGGAGGTTCGAATCCTCCTGGATGCACCATTCTGTTTTCTTCATGCTATTCTCAAACTGTTTCATCCGTAACATCAGTTAGACCCCAATGCATCCATAGCTCAGCTGGATAGAGTACTCGGCTACGAACCGAGCGGTCGGAGGTTCGAATCCTCCTGGATGCACCATCTCCTGTTCGAAACAATCAACGCCCGCTTTCTGAATTTACTTCCCATTTTCTTCATCACGCAAAAATCACTTATATAACCGCCATTTATCCCCGGTATCGCTACCTGACCTTTTTCCGAAAACAAAAATAGCTAATGCTTTCAAAGCATTTGCTGTTAAGCACACCTGGCGACAACCTAAGCGCATTACGCTAAAGTAATGGCTCATTTTGTGGTGCTCGATGGAGTGACAATGTACGACCAATATGACGCCCTGATTTTCGATATGGACGGCACAATCCTGGATACTGAGCCGACACATCGAAAAGCCTGGCAGCAGGTGCTGAGCCGTTACGGTTTCACCATGGATGAGAAAAAAATGGTGAGTTTTAATGGCGCGCCCACCTGGCAGCTGGCGCAGTACATTCTTGAGCAGAACAACGCTGAGCATGACCCTCATTTGCTGGCCGCAGAGAAAACCGAAGCGCTCAAGGCGATGTTGCTGGATGATGTACGCCCTTTACCGTTAATGGACGTGGTAAAAGCGTATCACGGTCGTCGTCCCATGGCGGTGGGTACTGGCAGTGAACACAGCCTGGCAAAGGCCCTGCTTGAAGCCTTGGGTGTTTATCATCTGTTTGATGCCGTTGTCGGCGCGGATGATGTGCAGCGCCATAAACCCCAACCCGATACCTTTTTACGCTGCGCCGAGTTAATGGGCGTGGCACCTGAACGCTGTGTGGTATTTGAAGATGCTGACTTTGGTGTTCAGGCGGCGCGAGCCGCGGGCATGGATGTGGTTGATGTCCGTTTACTGTGAATGAAATTCTGACCTATGGATCGTTATTCGGCAGTAGCTTTCTGAGTGCCACCCTGCTTCCAGGAAGTTCAGAGGCTGTGCTGATTGCTTTGCTGATCGCCCAACAGGGTTCGATCTATGGATTGTTATTGGCCGCATCAGTGGGAAACACGCTGGGTGGCCTGACCAACATTATTCTCGGTCGCCTCATGCCGCCAAAAGGGCAGGGGCGATGGCATGACACAGCAATGACGTGGTTACATCGATTGGGTCCTGCAGCGCTGCTTTTAAGCTGGCTGCCGGTAGTGGGCGACCTGCTTTGCGTGCTTGCAGGCTGGTTGCGCTTTGCCTGGCTGCCCTCGGTGCTGTTCCTCGCCATCGGTAAAACGCTGCGTTATATCGTTATCGCGACCGCCACATTACAAACAATGCAATGGTGGCATTGATTCGCACAGATTCGAGGCTACGGTTAACATTATGCTGAACAAAAATAAATTATTCGCACAGCGGGAGGTTAATGTGATCCCGGACGTATCAAAAGCGCTTTCCTGGTTGGAAGCGCATCCCGACGCGTTAAAGGGTATCGGCCGTGGCATTGAACGCGAGACGTTGCGCGTCAATCCGAATGGTCACCTGGCAACGACCGGACATCCTGAATCCCTGGGTTCGGCGCTCAAGCACAGTTGGATTACCACCGATTTTGCCGAAACGCTGCTGGAGTTCATTACACCTGTCGATCAAAGCATTGATCGGTCACTGGCCTTCCTGCGTGATATACATCGCCACACTGCGCGAGAGTTAGGTCAGGAACGCATGTGGCCGTTCAGTATGCCGGGTTATGTTGAAGATGTTGATAGCATTGAGCTGGCGCAATATGGCAGCTCTAATATCGGCAAGATGAAAACCCTCTATCGGCAGGGACTGAAAAATCGCTACAGCGCACTGATGCAGATTATCTCAGGTGTGCATTATAACTTCTCGCTGCCACTGTCGTTCTGGCAGGAGTGGGCAGATGTAAAAGATGCGGAAAGCGGCAAAGAGACCATTTCTGCTGGATATCTGCGTCTGATCCGCAATTATTATCGTTTTGGTTGGGTGATCCCTTATCTGTTCGGTGCATCTCCAGCGATCTGTTCATCGTTCCTGCAGGGACGTGAAAGCAAATTACCTTTTGAAACGGACGGCAAGGGGACGTTGTGGCTGCCGTATGCCACCTCGCTGCGCCTCAGTGATTTGGGCTACACCAACAAGTCGCAGAGCGGTTTGGGCATCACCTTCAACTCGCTCGACGGTTACGTTGCTGCGCTGAAAGCAGCGATTAAAACGCCGTCAGAAGAGTATGCGGCCATGGGCACCAAAGATGCCGACGGCAACTGGCTGCAGCTGAACACCAACGTGTTACAGATTGAGAACGAACTGTACGCACCTATTCGTCCAAAACGTGTGACACGTTCGGGTGAAGCGCCTTCGGATGCGTTGTTACGCGGCGGTATCGAGTACATTGAAGTGCGTTCTCTGGATATCAACCCGTTCTCTGCCATTGGCGTGGATGCTAACCAGGCGCGTTTCCTCGACCTGTTCCTGATCTGGTGTACCCTGGCGGATGCGCCTGAGATGAGTTCTGACGAGCTGTTATGCAGCCGTAAAAACTGGAACCGCGTGGTCATGGAAGGACGTAAGCCGGGCCAGGTGATTGGTGTAGGTTGTAGCGATACAGAACATCCGCTGGTTGATGTAGGTAAAGCCCTGTTTGCCGATCTGCGTCGTGTTGCCGAGGTGCTCGATAGCAATTATGGCAGCACGCAATATCAACAGGTGTGCGATCAACTGGTGGCATCGTTTGATGATCCTGAGCTAACCTATTCAGCGCGTATTCTGCATGCCATCAAAGAATATGGCTTAACCGGCGCAGGTGTGGCACTGGCTGAACAGTATCGCCATCTGCTGTGTGAAGAGCCGTTAGAGATTTTGACCGAAGATGACTTCAGTCGTCAGGCGTTGGAATCGGTACAGGCGCAGGAAAAGCTGGAACAGAGTGATACGCTGGATTTCGAAAGTTATCTGGCAGGTCGCGAAGGCTAAAAAAGAAAATGGCCACATCATTGTGGCCAAAATTAACATCTCTGTTGTCAGGGATGATGATAACAAATGCGCGTCTTTCATATATTCAGACGTTGGGCGAACGGAAAAGTTTCATCGTTTTAAAAAAAATCTCAAAACAGGAGGTGACGTATGCCACTACTGGATAGTTTTACTGTTGATCACACCATCATGGGGGCACCCGCTGTGCGCGTTGCAAAAACCATGAATACTCCGCATGGCGATACCATCACCGTTTTTGACCTGCGTTTCTGCCGTCCGAATATCGATATTCTGACTGAGCGCGGCATCCATACGCTGGAGCACCTGTTCGCTGGCTTTATGCGTAATCACCTCAATGGTGATGGCGTGGAAATCGTTGATATCTCGCCAATGGGCTGCCGCACCGGCTTCTACATGAGCTTGATTGGTGAACCAGACGAGCAGCGCGTAGCGAAAGCGTGGAAAGGGGCGATGGAAGATGTTCTGAAAGTGAAAGAACAGAGCCAGATCCCGGAACTGAATGAATACCAGTGTGGTAGCTACAAGCTACACTCACTCGACGAAGCGCAGCAGATTGCGCGTAACGTGTTGGCGCATGAGATTGGCGTGAACCGTAACGAAGATCTGAAACTGCCGGCTGAGAAGTTGAAAGAGCTGCACATCTAGTGTCTGTCTGAGCAGAAATGAAAACGCCGCGATGTTCGCGGCGTTTTTTTTGGCTTCAGGAACCGATGGAGGATTTCAGCGGATGGTGCGGGGTAATGCGCACCTGCTTCACCATGTTGTCTTGCACGTCGAGGATATCCACATCGTACTTCCCGATTTTCACGCGTGTATCGACCAGCGGAATCTCTTCCAGTGCTTCCAGCAGCATGCCATTGATGGTGCGTGCTTCGTCTTCGGGTAACGTCCAGTTAAAGGCTTTATTGATTTCACGCACGTTGGCGCTGCCTTCAATCAGCACTGAGCCATCATTCTGCGGCATCACTTCTTCCGCCAGCGAAGGAGACATAGACGTCGTAAAGTCGCCAACAATCTCTTCCAGAATGTCTTCAATGGTCACCAGTCCTTTGATGTCACCATATTCATCGACCACTAAGCCGACTTTCTTCTTATTACGCTGGAATTTCACCAGCTGGACATTCAGCGGTGTACCTTCCGGCACATAGTAAATTTCATCAGCGGCGCGCAGCAGGCGATCTTTGTTGAACTCTTTCTTCTCGGTCATCATGCGCCAGGCTTCACGCACGCGCAGCATGCCAACCGAATCATCCAGCGAATCGCGGAACAGCACGATCCGGCCATGCGGGGAATTACTCAGTTGGCGAACAATCGATTTCCAGTCGTCGTTGACGTTAATGCCGACAATTTCATTGCGTGGCACCATGATGTCATCAACGCTGACCTTTTCCAGGTCCAGCACCGACAGCAGCATGTCCTGATTACGACGTGACATCAGTGAGCGGGACTCATAGACAATGGTACGCAACTCTTCCTTACTTAGGGCTGAACTAATTGAGCCTTCCGTTTTGATACCAACCATGCGCATCAGAATGCGGGTAATGGTGTTGAGCAGCCAGACCAAGGGCAGCATCACATACTGCAGCGGCGCCAGCAGCACGCTGCTGGGATAGGCGACTTTTTCGGGGTAAAGCGCTGCAATGGTTTTCGGCAGCACTTCAGCAAACACCAGCACCACAAAAGTCAGGATCCCGGTGGCAATTGCCACACCCGCATCGCCGTAAAGACGCATACCGACAATGGTACCCAATGCGGAGGCCAGGATATTCACGAGGTTGTTGCCTATCAGCACCAGGCTGATTAAGCGATCAGGACGGCGTAAAAGTTTTTCGACACGACGAGCCGCGCGATTACCGCTTTTGGCTTTGTGGCGCAATTTATAACGATTGAGCGTCATCATGCCGGTCTCTGAACCGGAGAAGTACGCAGAGACCAGCACCATGATGACCAGCGTAACGATCAGCGTGGTGGTTGAAACATGTTCCAACGCAAAAATTCCTTTAGTGAGAAGTGAGCAGGTGCTGAAGCACGCGACTGCCGAAGTAGGCCATGGTCAGCAGCAGTGCACCACCGCAGTTAAACCAGACGACGCGACGTCCGCGCCAGCCCTCATGATAGTGTCCCCAGAGCAGAACGATATAAACAAACCAGGCAAGAATGGACAGCACCGCTTTATCGACATTCTCCGCGCTAAACAGGTTATGCATGAAGAACAGACCGGTACACAGCACCAACGTCAACAGCACTACACCAATTTGCGTGATATGAAACATCTTACGCTCAATACTCAGCAGCGGCGGCATATCCTGGGTGAAAGCCAGTTTCTTATTTTTCAACTGGTAATCAATCCATGCCAGCTGCAGCGCGTACAGTGCCGCGATAATCAGCGTAGCGTAGGCAAACAGCGACAGGCCGATATGGATCATCATGCCCGGCGTGGTTTCGAGATGGGTAATAAAGGCATTCGGCACAAAGGTGGCGAAGGCGAGGTTAATCAAGGCAAAGCCGTAGACAATCGGCAACAGTAACCAACCGCGATTGCGCGATGCAACGATGGTCATGATCGCGCAGATCAGCAAACTCACCAGCGAACCGATATTTAGCAGGCTGAGGTTTTGTCCGTTATCGACGGCAAAAATGCGTTGTTGCAGTGCAACCGCATGGGCGATCAACGCGACGCAAGCAGAAAGTACGGCAAAACGACGCCAGCCACCGTTGCGTTTCAGCAGGCTGGGGATGATCAATGCAAGACTGAGGGAGTAGGCGAACAGCGCCACGATCGCGAAAACGAACATAGATCCTTTCAGGTGTCGGTTAGATAAGGAAAAAACCAGTATAGCGCCAGCTGCATCAGGCTCCAAACGATCTGAAGGTCAATTGCAGAGATCGCTGTGGCTTCGTGCTATAATCCGCCGCATTGTGCCGCCCAGGCGGCCTCGCTACGGTCCTAAGTGAGAGAGCATGTTTGATAATTTAACCGATCGTTTGTCGCAATCCCTGCGCAACATCAGCGGCCGCGGAAGGCTGACCGAAGACAACATTAAAGACACCTTGCGTGAAGTGCGCATGGCATTGCTGGAAGCGGACGTTGCGCTGCCGGTCGTGCGTGAGTTCATCAACCGCGTGAAAGAAGCGGCGGTAGGTCAGGATGTAAACAAAAGCCTGACGCCTGGCCAGGAATTTATCAAAATTGTTCGCAACGAGCTGGTTGCGGCAATGGGTGCAGAAAATAATGCGCTCAATCTGAACGCACAGCCTCCGGCTGTGGTGTTGATGGCGGGCCTGCAGGGTGCGGGTAAAACCACGAGCGTGGCGAAGCTGGGTAAGTTCCTGCGCGAGAAGCATAAGAAGAAAGTGCTGGTGGTTTCTGCTGACGTTTATCGCCCGGCGGCGATTAAACAGCTGGAAACACTGGCGCAGCAGGTTGGCGTGGACTTCTGTCCTTCCGATCTGAGCCAAAAGCCTGTCGACATCGTTAAGAACGCCCTGAAAGAAGCGAAGCTGCAATTCTACGACGTGCTGCTGGTGGATACCGCCGGTCGTCTGCACGTTGATGAAGCGATGATGGACGAGATCAAACAGGTACACGCCGCGATCAATCCGGTGGAAACCTTGTTTGTGGTCGATGCCATGACTGGTCAGGATGCGGCAAACACGGCAAAAGCCTTCAATGAAGCGCTGCCACTGACGGGTGTGATTCTGACGAAAGTGGATGGTGATGCGCGCGGTGGTGCAGCGCTGTCTATTCGTCATATCACCGGCAAGCCGATTAAATTCATGGGTATGGGTGAGAAGACGGAAGCACTGGAAGCGTTCTATCCAGACCGTATCGCCTCACGCATCCTCGGCATGGGCGACGTACTGTCGCTGATCGAAGATATCGAGAGCAAAGTTGACCGCGAACAGGCGGAGAAGCTGGCGAAGAAACTCAAAACCGGTGATGGCTTTGATCTCAACGACTTCCTCGATCAGCTGAAGCAGATGCGCAACATGGGCGGCATGGCCAGCCTGATGGGTAAGCTGCCGGGCATGGGGCAATTGCCAGACAACGTGAAATCGCAGATGGATGACAAAGTGCTGGTGCGTATGGAGGCGATCATCAATTCGATGACCACCAAAGAGCGTCAGAAACCGGAAATCATCAAGGGCTCACGCAAGCGCCGTATTGCCACCGGTTCAGGTATGCAGGTGCAGGACGTTAACCGTTTATTGAAACAGTTCGACGACATGCAGCGCATGATGAAGAAAATGAAGAAGGGTGGCATGGCCAAAATGATGCGTGGCATGAAAGGTATGATGCCGCCCGGATTCCCCGGTCGCTAAGGCGAGCGGCACACAGCCAGAAAATTAACACGCTCAGGTTGCTTTTTTCGCCAAAATGAGTAAAATTTTCGGGCTTTTTATATTGCGCTCGGGTTCCATCCCTCGATGGAGCCCGAGCGCTTTATTAACTAATGAGGATGTTATGGTTACAATTCGTTTGGCACGTCACGGCGCGAAAAAGCGTCCGTTCTATCAGGTCGTCGTTACTGACAGCCGCAATGCGCGTAATGGTCGTTTCATCGAGCGCGTAGGTTTCTTCAACCCGATCGCTTCTGGTCAGGCTGAAGGTCTGCGTCTGGATCTGGACCGTATTGAGCACTGGGTTGGCCAGGGCGCAACGCTTTCTGATCGCGTTAACGCGCTGATCAAAGAAGCAAAAAAAGCAGCTTAATCTGTCACGGTGGTTAGCATGAGCATTAAACCTGCCGCACAGCCTCTCGTTAACCCAATTGTATTGGGGAAAATGGGGGCCGCTTACGGCATTCGAGGTTGGCTCAAAGTGTTTTCCTCCACTGAAGACGCTGAAAGCATCTTCGACTACCAACCCTGGTTCATCCAGCGTGCCGGTAAATGGCAGCAGGTCGAACTGGAAGGTTGGAAGCACCACAATCAGGACCTGATCATCAAAGTCAAAGGCATTGACGATCGGGACGCTGCGGCACAGTTAACCAATTGCGAAATTACGGTTGATTCTGCTCAGCTGCCAGCGCTGGAAGAGGGTGATTACTACTGGAAAGACCTTATGGGTTGCAAAGTGGTAAACCTCGACGGTTACGAAATGGGCAAAGTCATTGATTTGATGGAAACCGGTTCGAACGACGTTCTCGTTGTTAAGGCAAACCTGAAAGATGCATTCGGTGCGCAAGAGCGGTTAATCCCGTTTCTTGATGAACAGGTTATCAAGAAAGTCGATCTCTCTACTGGCACGATTGAAGTAGATTGGGATCCTGGTTTTTGATCTCCGGACAATCCGGTAACGTAACGGCGAACGCGATGTGGATTGGTGTTATTAGCCTGTTTCCAGAGATGTTTCGCGCTATTACCGAGTACGGGGTAACTGGCCGGGCAGTAAAAAATGGCCTGCTCAACATTCAAAGCTGGAGTCCTCGTGACTTCGCGCACGACCGGCACCGTACCGTGGATGAACGTCCTTACGGCGGCGGACCGGGAATGTTGATGATGGTGCAACCCTTACGGGATGCTATCCACGCAGCGAAAGCGGCGGCGGGAGAAGGTGCCAGGGTGATTTATCTTTCACCTCAGGGTCGCAAACTGGACCAACAGGGCGTTTGCGAACTGGCGACCAACCAGAAGTTGATTCTGGTGTGTGGTCGTTATGAAGGGATTGATGAGCGCGTGATTCATACTGAGATTGATGAAGAATGGTCAATCGGTGATTACGTGCTCAGTGGTGGTGAGCTACCAGCCATGACGTTGATTGATTCAGTCGCCCGGTTTATCCCCGGCGTATTGGGCAAGCAGGCGTCAGCCGATGAGGATTCGTTCTCGGATGGTTTACTGGATTGCCCGCACTACACCCGACCTGAAGTGTTAGAAGGGATGGAGGTTCCGCCAGTCTTACTGTCGGGCAACCATGCCGATATTCGCCGCTGGCGCCTGAAACAGTCGCTAGGCCGTACCTGGCTAAGAAGACCTGAACTTCTGGAAAACCTGGCTCTGACTGAAGAGCAAGCACGGTTGCTAAATGAGTTCCAACGGGAACATCAGCAGCAACAAAACCATCAGGTGGAAGAGTAATCTTCCCTGACTATCAGTTTACCCAGGATATAGAGATTTAATTATGAGCAACATTATCAAGCAACTTGAACAAGAGCAGATGAAGCAGGACGTACCTTCATTCCGTCCGGGTGATTCCGTGGAAGTGAAAGTATGGGTCGTTGAAGGTTCTAAGAAACGTCTGCAGGCATTCGAGGGCGTGGTTATCGCTATTCGTAACCGCGGTCTGCACTCTGCATTCACTGTTCGTAAGATTTCAAACGGCGAAGGCGTTGAGCGTGTCTTCCAGACTCACTCTCCGGTAATTGACAGTATTTCTGTCAAACGTCGTGGTGCTGTACGTAAAGCCAAACTGTACTACCTGCGTGAGCGTACCGGTAAGTCAGCTCGTATCAAAGAGCGTCTGGGCGCGTAAGCGACATCCCAAAGTTAATAGCAAACAAGGGGTTGGCCTAAGGGCCAGCCCCTTTTTTTATGGTCGCTTGAGATGGTAAAGCGCGCTATTCACTGGGCCGCTATCAAGAATGATTAAACCATAGCGGCAATCGATAAACTCAAAACCACTGCGCAATGCCACGGCACGGCTGGCATGATTCTCCTCAGCAGCGATAATCTCCAGTAAGGGGATCTGCGCGTGCTTGAAGCCAAAGTCCACCAATTGAGCCACTGCACGTGTTGCGACACCCTGCCTTTGTGCATCACTGCGAACCCAATAGCCTAATGCACTAAATTCCCCAAGCCGCTGTGCGAATCTGATGCCTGCGCCGCCGAGTAACCGATCATTGCTATCGACAATAGCGAACTCTTCCGCTTCACCGTTACTCCGCTGCATATGGGTGAAATTAATCCAGTTAGTGGCTTCCTCTGCCCGATAATCGTGATGCGCCCATACCATCCATGGCAGCAGGCTGTTGAGAGACTGATTGACCGCCGCTGTAAAAGCGCCAGCATCCTGTAGAACGAAAGGGCGTAAGGTGATGACAGAGGTTGACATCCTAAGATCCTGGAAAACGATTAATAACAAAATGTTAATGGAAAAAGAGGGTGTTGGCACTTTTAAATAAAATTGGGGTGTAAAATAAAATTTACACAAATCACTTTGTGTTAGATGACCAAAAACACATTAACTTTATGTATTTAATGTGTTTTTAGTTTTGTTTTTGTGATGGTTATCAGTGGTGGTAATAAAAGTGTACATTCATGGATTGCAAGATGTACATGTTGTGGTACAGTAAGCGCCATCCTCAGTGAGGATCCCAAACCGCATACACGAGTTAAAAAGGATCGCCATCATGCAGAAAGACGCGCTGAACAATGTGCATATCGCCGACGAACAAATTTTAATCACCCCGCAAGAGCTGAAAGCGAAGTTCCCGCTCACTGCGGCGCAGGAAGCGCAGATTGCTGCTTCTCGCCAGACCATTGCCGATATTATTGCTGGCCGCGATCCGCGCCTGCTGGTGGTCTGTGGTCCTTGTTCAATTCACGATACCGAAGCCGCACTGGAATATGCTCGTCAGCTGCAAACTCTCTCTGCACAGTTGAAGGATCAGCTGTATATCGTTATGCGCGTTTATTTTGAAAAACCCCGTACCACCGTTGGCTGGAAGGGGCTGATCAACGATCCTTACATGAACAACTCATTTGATATGGAAGCCGGGCTGCACATTGCGCGTCAGCTGCTGGTGAACCTGGTGGAGATGGGCCTGCCGCTGGCAACTGAAGCACTGGATCCTAACAGCCCACAATACCTGGGCGATCTGTTTAGCTGGTCTGCGATCGGTGCTCGTACTACCGAGTCACAAACACACCGCGAGATGGCTTCTGGTTTATCAATGCCTGTCGGCTTCAAAAATGGCACTGATGGCAGCCTGGGCACGGCGATCAACGCCATGCGCGCCGCCGCGATGCCGCACCGTTTTGTCGGCATCAATCAGGCAGGACAGGTTTGCCTGTTACAGACTCAGGGCAACCCGGATGGCCACGTGATCCTGCGTGGTGGGAAAGCGCCTAACTATGGTCCTGAAGATGTTGCGCAGTGTGAAAAAGAGATTCTGAAAGCGGGACTGCGTCCAGCCTTAATGATAGATTGCAGCCATGGTAATTCTAATAAAGACTACCGCCGTCAGCCGGGTGTAGCCGAATCGGCTATTGCGCAGATTAAAGATGGAAATCGTTCCATTATTGGCCTGATGCTGGAAAGCAATATTCACGAAGGCAATCAGTCTTCTGAGCAGCCACGTAGCGAAATGAAATACGGTGTTTCCGTCACGGATGCCTGCATCAACTGGGAAACCACGGAAACCTTGCTGCGTGAAATCCATCAGGATCTGCAGGGAGTGCTGTCGGCACGTCTGTCACACGAGGAATAAAGAGTCATGGTGGCTGAACTGACCGCGCTACGCGATCAAATTGATGAAGTCGATAAAGCCCTGCTTGGGCTATTAGCCAAACGCCTTGAGCTGGTAGCTGAAGTAGGTGAGGTCAAAAGCCGTTATGGTTTGCCGATTTATGTGCCAGAACGTGAAGCCAGCATGTTGGCTTCACGTCGTCAGGAAGCTGAAGCGCTCGGCGTTTCGCCAGATCTGATTGAGGATGTCTTACGTCGCCTGATGCGTGAATCTTATGCGCATGAAAACGACAAAGGCTTCAAAACGCTCTGCCCAACGCTGCGCCCGGTGGTGATTGTTGGTGGGCGTGGCCAGATGGGGCGCTTGTTTGAAAAGATGCTCAATCTGTCAGGTTACCAGGTCCGTATTCTGGACAAGGGCGATTGGGATCGTTCTGAAGAGCTGCTCAAAGATGCGGGCATGGTCATCATCAGTGTGCCCATTCATCTGACCGAGCAGATCATCGCCGAATTACCAACACTGCCGGAAGACTGCATTCTGGTTGATCTTGCATCGGTGAAGAATCGTCCATTGCAGGCGATGCTGGCGGCGCATACCGGCCCTGTTCTCGGCTTGCATCCCATGTTTGGCCCGGATAGCGGTAGCCTGGCGAAGCAGGTGGTGGTGTGGTGTGATGGCCGTCAGCCGGAAGCCTACCAGTGGTTCCTTGAGCAGATTCAGGTTTGGGGCGCGCGCTTACATCGCATCAGCGCGGTCGAGCATGACCAGAACATGGCCTTTATCCAGGCGCTGCGTCACTTTGCCACTTTTGCCTATGGTTTGCATTTAGCGGAAGAGAACGTCAACCTTGATCAACTGTTGGCGCTGTCCTCACCGATTTATCGCCTGGAACTGGCGATGGTTGGTCGACTGTTTGCTCAGGACCCGCAGCTTTACGCAGACATCATCATGTCTTCGGAGAGCAATCTGGCGCTGATTAAGCGTTATTACCAGCGCTTTGGTGATGCGATTAAATTGCTGGAGCAGGGCGATAAACAGGCGTTCATCAAGAGCTTTGAAGGTGTCGCGCACTGGTTTGGCGATTACGCTCAACGCTTCCTGGTAGAGAGCCGAAGCATGTTGCGTTCGGCTAACGATAGCCGGCAATAAAAGAGAAGGCATCCGCAAGGATGCCTTTTTCATTTACAGTCGCGGTTCCACCGGAACAACATTTTCACCCGGATAGCAGCCGAGTACTTTCAGAGATCGCGTCAAATCACGCAGCTCTTTCAACGCCAGCTGCATGTTCTCCGATTGCAGATTGCCCTGCACATCAATGTAAAACATCTCTTCCCATGGGTTGCCGTTAATTGGGCGGTTTTCAAGTTTGCTCATGATCAGATTGTGATTACGCAGCACCAGCAGAGCCTCAACCAGTGCACCAGCTTGCTGACCGGTAGCCATAATCAATGTGGTTTTGGCTGGTACCTGGCCAGAAACTTCAATCGGCTTACGTGCCAGCACAATGAAGCGGGTATGGTTTTGTTGCTGGTTAGCTAAATTCCGTTCTAACACCTGCAGACCATACAGCTCACCGCCCGCTTCACTGCCCAGAGCCGCCACTTTTGGTGAACTCATCGCCGCGACCTTTTCCATTGCCGCTGCAGTGCTCTCGGTATATTCGATTTTCCATTGTGGGAACCGATTGATGAACTGGCTGCACTGCTGGAATGGCTGAGGATGGCTATAAACCGTTTCAATTTGCTGTAAGTCGGTATTGCCGTTGACCAGCACACAGTGTTCGATTGGGATGGTCAGCTCGCCAACGATGGAGAGCGTGGTTTGCTGCAGCAGGTCATAGACGTCGTTAATCGAGCCTGAGCTGGTATTTTCGATTGGCATCACGGCGTAATCGGCCTGGCCACTCTCCACCTGATGAATGATGTCATGGAATTTTAGGCAGCCCATCTCAACCATGGAATCAAAATGACGTGTGGCGTATTTACGCGCCGCGAGGTGAGAGTACGAACCCTTAGGACCCAGAAATGCGATGCGCGGCGCGTGTGCGTGCGGGTGGTTTAAGTTTTTCTGCAGCAGCGCTTGCTGAGTCAGTACCGAATCTTCAATCACCAGTTGGAACAGACGAGTAATGTAGTGCGCATCAAGCTGGTGCTTTTTGCCGAGTGAGATCAGGTTTTCCAGCAGTGCGCGTTCACGCTCAACATCGCGAATCGGGCGATGGGTCGCGAGCTTTGCTTGCGCCACCTCAACCGCCAGCGAACGGCGTTCAGATAACAGCGTTAACAGCTTTTCATCAACGGCGCTGATCTTCTCGCGTAATGCCAGCAGCGGATTTTCGGGATTCATAGGGCTCACCTGTAAAATGTCCAATAAAAAAGCCTCCCGTTTGGGAGGCTTTGTTGTTCGTCTTCGCATTCATTTTCACACGACGAATCACCTCCCAATCAGGGGAAGGTAAAAAAGAATGCGAAGAAGAACGGTAGATGTTTCATGTGTGATTCCAGTAATAAAGTGGATTGAGAGTAACCGCAGTGATTTAAAGCTGTCAATAAAAAACGCGCCCGCAGGCGCGTTACTGGAAAAGGTCTATTTATCCCGCAGGGGTGAAATCTTTCATACTGCTGGTTGCGCGGCGCGCTTCAGGCTTGTGCTGCGCCTTATTCAGTTGTCGCTCCAGCTTGGCAATCAGATCGTTGATAGCCGTGTACATATCTTCGTGTTTCGCGCTGGCAACCAGCGTGCCGTTCGGTGTGTTAATGGTGGCATCAGCCACGAATTCTTTCGGCTCTTTCGATAACACGATGTGCGGATTTATCAGGTGAGTTTGCCACTTTTCCAGCTTGGCGAGACGGTCTTCGACATGGTTGCGGATAGCCGCAGTGATTTCCATTTGTTTGCTGGTAATGTTCAGAATCATAGTTAAACCTCTCTGTCATTTCCGTCTGGGTAGGACCAGCATACCGCGTAAATCAGGAAAAAGTGTGATCTAGATCACATTGAAATGTCACTTTTTGTCAATGCCAGTGAATTGTGAGAAAGACTCATAAAATCGCGGAAAATGCTTGAAGGGCAGGGATGAAAAGAGCAAGATTGATGAGTTAACCGCAGCGGATAATCAGCAATCTGGCTGAATTTTCGGCAAAAAAAGCAGCCATTAAGGCTGCTTTTTTATTGGTAGTAAAATCAGGACTGATTATTTGTCGCGATGATCTTCGCTACCTTGTCCGCTTCTGCGGTTAACTGCAGCTGGCGGTATGCATTTTCCATCAGCGGCAGCGCTTTGTGCGTCGCTTCGGTATCCGGGAAATCTTTCATCATCCCTTCAACACGGTTAACAACGGCGACATAGGCCCCACGCTTGGTATAGAATTGCGCCACCGAGAGTTCATACTTCGCCAGACGCTCTTTCAGGTAGGCTAAACGTTTCTGCGCATCCTCAGCATACTGGCTGTTCGGATAGCTGCGCAGCAACTGTGAGAAGTCACGGAAAGCATCACGAGCGTGCGTCGGATCACGATCTGAACGATCGATACCGAAGAAGCCCTGCAGTGCAGAGTCATCCAACGCCATATCCGTCAGGCCTTTCATGTAGATGACGTAATCGATGTTTGGATGAGTCGGATTCAGGCGCATAAAGCGAGCGATAGCGGCTTGCGCCAGTGGCAGATCGGCATTTTTGTAATACGCGTAGATTAAATCCAGCTGTACTTGCTGCGAATAAGGGCCAAACGGGTAGCGGTTATCCAGTGCTTCCAGTTGCTTAATCGCCGCTTTAAAGTTACCGTCCTGCAGCTTTTGCTGGGCTGTAGCGTAAATTTCAGATGGCGGGCTGTCCGGAACGGGATCCGATGAGCCGGAACAACCCACCAGAGCCAGGCTCAGGCTCAATGTGGCAGCAGCCACCAGATGTTTCATACGCGTCATGACGAAATGATTATCCTCAAAGTGTTGTAGCGGAAGCTGTCCGTATAGCTCCCGGTTATGACCTGGTACGATAGCACATTATATTAAACGGCATCGCCGTGAAAACCCAACGTTAACGAAGAAGCTGTATATGGCACAACAAGTTCAACTCACCGCAACGGTGTCCGAAGCACAGCTTGGACAACGCTTAGATCAGACTTTGGCGGAATTGTTCCCTGATTATTCACGTTCCCGCATAAAAGAATGGATCCTTGAGCGTCGCGTCAGCGTCAACGGCACCATCATCGATAAACCGAAAGAGAAAGTTTTCGGCGGTGAGCAGGTGTCTATCGATGCTGAAATCGAAGAAGCGCAGCGCTGGGAAGCGCAAAACATTCCCCTGAACATCGTTTATGAAGACGATGATATTCTGGTCATCAACAAACCGCGTGGCCTGGTGGTGCATCCTGGGGCAGGTAATCCGGATGGTACGGTCCTGAATGCGCTGCTTTATCATTACCCACCAATTGCCGACGTCCCGCGTGCTGGGATCGTCCATCGTCTTGATAAAGACACAACCGGTTTGATGGTGGTGGCGAAGACCGTTCCCGCTCAGACGCATCTGGTGGAAACGCTGCAGCTGCGCGAGATTACCCGTGAATATGAAGCGGTTGCGATTGGCACCATGACGGCAGGCGGCACGGTTAATGAGCCGATGGCGCGCCACTCCACCAAACGCACTCACATGGCGGTACACCCTATGGGTAAACCCGCGACCACGCATTATCGCATCATGGAGCATTTCCGTGCTCATACGCGTCTGCGTCTGCGTCTGGAAACGGGTCGTACTCACCAGATTCGTGTGCACATGGCGCATATCAACCATCCATTAGTGGGTGATCCGCTGTACGGCGGTCGTCCGCGTCCGCCTAAAGGTGCATCAGATGCGTTCATCGCCGCGCTGCGCGGTTTTGACCGTCAGGCGCTGCATGCCACCATGCTGCGTCTCTACCATCCCATCACCGGCATTGAGATGGAATGGCATGCGCCGTTGCCGCAAGACATGGTCGATCTGATTGACGCGCTGAAAGCCGATACCCATGAGTTCCGCGATCAAATGGATTGGCTATGAGTGAGTGGATCATTCCTGACTGGCCTGCACCGCAGCGCGTTCAGGCATGTTCCACCTTGCGACATGGCGGTGTTAGCACTGCGCCCTGGGATTCGCTGAATCTTGGGGCGCACGTTGGCGATGCTGAAACGCATGTCTTGCAAAATCGTCAGCATTTGAAAGATAAACTGCTGCCCGCCATGCCGCAGTGGCTTAATCAGGTGCATGGGCAGGACGTTGTGCGTTTGCCTGCGGACGAGTTATTACCCAATGCAGATGCGGCCATTACCCGCGAATCCGGTGTAGTTTGCGCCATCATGACGGCGGATTGCTTGCCGGTGTTGTTTTGCAGTGATGATGGCAGTGAAGTGGCTGCTGCTCACGCTGGCTGGCGTGGTCTGTGTAACGGCGTGCTGGAACAGACGCTGCAACAGTTTCGCTCACCAGCCCGTGAGATCCACGCCTGGCTTGGACCCGCTATCGGCCCGCAGGCATTTGAAGTCGGTGCTGAGGTGCGTGAAGCCTTTTTGGCGCACGATGTACAAGCCGATGCGGCTTTTCGCCCGGTTGGTGACAAATATTTTGCGAATATCTGGCAGCTAGCGCGTCAGCGACTTCAGGCCGCTGGAGTGCATTCTATCAGTGGTTCACAGCGTTGCACTTTCACCGAAGCCAATGATTTTTTCTCCTACCGACGAGATGGAATCACCGGGCGTATGGCAACTTTGATTTGGCTGAGATAATCTTACGCCGCAAGACGATCCAGTAGCGTATTTTTTGTTCGCAACACAGGTCATTAACCTTGAAATATTTGAGGGATGACCTCATTTAATCTCCAGTAGCATTTTGACCTGTATTGGAGGAATCATGCGTCTGGATCGTCTTACTAATAAATTCCAGTTGGCCCTTGCCGATGCTCAGTCCCTTGCTCTGGGACACGACAATCAATTTATCGAACCCCTGCACTTGATGAGCGCTTTGCTCAATCAGGAAGGCGGATCGGTGCGTCCGTTGCTTGGCGCAGCAGGTGCCGATGTGGCTGGTCTGCGTACCAGCATCGAACAAGCTATCAACCGACTGCCGCAGGTAGAAGGTACGGATGGCGATGTACAGCCTTCAGCCGATCTCATTCGGGTCCTGAACCTGTGCGACAAACTCGCGCAAAAGCGCGGCGACAACTTTATATCATCTGAATTATTTGTTCTGGCGGCCCTCGACTCTCGTGGTTCGCTGGCGGACCTATTGAAGTCCGCTGGTGCAACCACCGAAAAACTCACTAAGGCCATCGAGCAATTGCGGGGAGGAGAGAACGTGAACGATCAAGGGGCTGAAGATCAGCGCCAGGCTTTAAAAAAATACACCATCGATCTGACCGAGCGCGCCGAGCTTGGCAAGTTAGATCCGGTGATTGGTCGTGATGAAGAGATTCGTCGTACCATTCAGGTATTGCAGCGCCGTACCAAAAACAACCCGGTATTAATTGGGGAACCCGGCGTAGGTAAAACTGCGATTGCCGAAGGGTTAGCGCAGCGCATTATCAATGGTGAAGTGCCAGAAGGATTGAAAGGTCGCCGCGTGTTGGCCCTGGACATGGGTTCGCTGGTGGCGGGTGCTAAATATCGTGGTGAGTTCGAAGAGCGCCTGAAAGGTGTGCTGAGCGATCTGGCAAAACAGGAAGGCAACGTCATTCTGTTTATCGACGAGTTGCATACCATGGTTGGCGCGGGTAAAGCCGATGGCGCCATGGATGCCGGTAACATGCTGAAACCTGCATTAGCGCGTGGTGAGTTGCACTGCGTGGGTGCTACCACGCTGAATGAGTATCGCCAGTTCATTGAGAAAGATGCGGCGCTGGAGCGTCGTTTCCAGAAAGTCTTTGTGGCTGAACCGAGCGTGGAAGACACCATTGCTATTCTGCGTGGCCTGAAAGAGCGCTATGAGTTACACCACCATGTGCAGATTACTGACCCGGCGATTGTGGCAGCGGCCACGTTGTCGCACCGCTATATCTCCGATCGCCAGCTGCCAGACAAGGCAATTGACTTGATTGACGAGGCTGCATCGAGCATTCGTTTGCAGATGGACTCGAAACCGGAGTCGCTTGATCGTCTGGAACGCCGCATCATCCAGTTAAAGCTGGAACAACAGGCACTGAAGAAAGAGTCGGACGATGCCAGTATCAAACGTCTGGAGATGCTGGAAACGGAACTCGATCAGAAAGAGCGTGAATACGCTGAGCTGGAAGAAGAGTGGAAAGCGGAAAAAGCCTCTCTGACGGGGACGCAGAACATTAAGGCGGAACTGGAGCAGGCTCGTCTGGCGATGGAGCAGGCGCGACGCACTGGTGACCTGGGGCAAATGTCTGAACTGCAATACGGCAAAATTCCAGAGCTGGAAAAGCAGCTCACTATTGCCACGCAGTCAGAAGGCAAAACCATGAAACTGTTACGTAACCGCGTAACAGACGTGGAAATTGCCGACGTGCTAGCGCGCTGGACCGGCATTCCAGTGGCAAGAATGATGGAAGGCGAGCGTGAGAAATTGCTGCGAATGGAGCAAGAGCTGCATGCGCGCGTGATTGGTCAGAACGAAGCCGTTGATGCAGTATCAAATGCGATTCGTCGTAGTCGTGCAGGTCTGTCCGATCCTAATCGCCCAATTGGCTCGTTCCTGTTCCTTGGACCAACCGGTGTGGGTAAAACCGAGCTGAGTAAAGCGCTGGCTAACTTCTTGTTCGACAGCGACGATGCCATGGTGCGTATTGATATGTCCGAGTTTATGGAAAAACACTCGGTATCGCGTTTAGTGGGTGCACCTCCGGGCTATGTCGGTTATGAAGAGGGCGGTTACCTGACAGAAGCTGTTCGTCGTCGCCCTTATTCCGTGATTCTGCTGGATGAAGTCGAAAAGGCTCACCCGGATGTCTTCAACATCTTGTTGCAGGTACTGGATGATGGGCGCTTGACCGATGGGCAGGGACGTACGGTCGATTTCCGTAATACCGTGTTCATTATGACCTCTAACCTTGGGTCTGACCTGATCCAGGAACGTTTCGGTGCGTTGGACTATCCGGAAATGAAAGATATGGTGATGACGGTGGTAGGTTCGCATTTCCGCCCAGAGTTCATTAACCGTATTGATGAGGTGGTGGTGTTCCATCCGCTTGGCGAGCAGCATATTGCTTCTATCGCGCAGATTCAGCTGCAGCGGTTGTACAAACGTCTGGATGAACGTGGCTACCAATTGCATATCACGGATGCAGCGCTGAAGCTGTTGGGTGAAAATGGATATGATCCGGTATACGGTGCACGTCCATTGAAACGCGCTATTCAGCAGCAAATTGAAAACCCACTGGCGCAGAAGATTCTTTCTGGTGCTTTTGTTCCGGGTAAAACCATTGAAATGGATGTTAAAGACGATGTCATCGTCGCACATCAGTGATGAGATTTGACGTAAACGGGCCTTCGGGCCCGTTTTTTTTGCCTGTGCGATGCCAATTCGTTGCTAATTTCAGCGTATCGACCGAAAAGTGAGCGGTTGTGCAAAAACTTCAAATTAACGCTTGTCAGTCCATCAGAAATCCCTATACTGCGCCACCACTGAGACGGCAAAGCGGCAACGCAGACGGCTCAGCAGGGAGTGAAGAAATTCATCCCGCCGGAGAAAAACACTGAAAAAAGTGTTTGACTCTGAAGGAGGAAAGCGTAATATACGCCACCTCGCAACAGCAGCTTAAGGCGCTGATTGCACCGCTCTTTAACAATTTATCAGACAATCTGTGTGGGCACTCGCAGGATTGATATCAGCGTCTCCGGACGTAAAAAATATCAAGTCTCACGAGTGAACACATAATGAAATTCATTATGACGTTTTACAGATGAGCATCGCTGAACTTGTTTCAGCAAATCAAACTTTAAATTGAAGAGTTTGATCATGGCTCAGATTGAACGCTGGCGGCAGGCCTAACACATGCAAGTCGAACGGTAGCACAGAGAGCTTGCTCTCGGGTGACGAGTGGCGGACGGGTGAGTAATGTCTGGGAAACTGCCCGATGGAGGGGGATAACTACTGGAAACGGTAGCTAATACCGCATAACGTCTTCGGACCAAAGTGGGGGACCTTCGGGCCTCACACCATCGGATGTGCCCAGATGGGATTAGCTAGTAGGTGGGGTAATGGCTCACCTAGGCGACGATCCCTAGCTGGTCTGAGAGGATGACCAGCCACACTGGAACTGAGACACGGTCCAGACTCCTACGGGAGGCAGCAGTGGGGAATATTGCACAATGGGCGCAAGCCTGATGCAGCCATGCCGCGTGTATGAAGAAGGCCTTCGGGTTGTAAAGTACTTTCAGCGGGGAGGAAGGCGATGTGGTTAATAACCGCATCGATTGACGTTACCCGCAGAAGAAGCACCGGCTAACTCCGTGCCAGCAGCCGCGGTAATACGGAGGGTGCAAGCGTTAATCGGAATTACTGGGCGTAAAGCGCACGCAGGCGGTATGTCAAGTCGGATGTGAAATCCCCGGGCTTAACCTGGGAACTGCATTCGAAACTGGCAGGCTAGAGTCTTGTAGAGGGGGGTAGAATTCCAGGTGTAGCGGTGAAATGCGTAGAGATCTGGAGGAATACCGGTGGCGAAGGCGGCCCCCTGGACAAAGACTGACGCTCAGGTGCGAAAGCGTGGGGAGCAAACAGGATTAGATACCCTGGTAGTCCACGCCGTAAACGATGTCGACTTGGAGGTTGTGCCCTTGAGGCGTGGCTTCCGGAGCTAACGCGTTAAGTCGACCGCCTGGGGAGTACGGCCGCAAGGTTAAAACTCAAATGAATTGACGGGGGCCCGCACAAGCGGTGGAGCATGTGGTTTAATTCGATGCAACGCGAAGAACCTTACCTACTCTTGACATCCAGAGAACTTAGCAGAGATGCTTTGGTGCCTTCGGGAACTCTGAGACAGGTGCTGCATGGCTGTCGTCAGCTCGTGTTGTGAAATGTTGGGTTAAGTCCCGCAACGAGCGCAACCCTTATCCTTTGTTGCCAGCGGTCCGGCCGGGAACTCAAAGGAGACTGCCAGTGATAAACTGGAGGAAGGTGGGGATGACGTCAAGTCATCATGGCCCTTACGAGTAGGGCTACACACGTGCTACAATGGCGCATACAAAGAGAAGCGACCTCGCGAGAGCAAGCGGACCTCATAAAGTGCGTCGTAGTCCGGATTGGAGTCTGCAACTCGACTCCATGAAGTCGGAATCGCTAGTAATCGTAGATCAGAATGCTACGGTGAATACGTTCCCGGGCCTTGTACACACCGCCCGTCACACCATGGGAGTGGGTTGCAAAAGAAGTAGGTAGCTTAACCTTCGGGAGGGCGCTTACCACTTTGTGATTCATGACTGGGGTGAAGTCGTAACAAGGTAACCGTAGGGGAACCTGCGGTTGGATCACCTCCTTACCTGAAGATACCTTCCTTCGAAGTGCTCACACAGATTGTCTGATAGAAAAGTAACGAGCAGAAAAAACCTCTACAGGCTTGTAGCTCAGGTGGTTAGAGCGCACCCCTGATAAGGGTGAGGTCGGTGGTTCAAGTCCACTCAGGCCTACCAAATTCGCACTCATGCGGCGTTATGTACCCGGTCGTTTACCAAAGTAAACTTCCCTCCTACATGCCTTGCCTGAGCACGAATTTACGTTTTCATGTAAATGAAAAAGTAACTCCTGGTGAGTGGTAGTAGAAGGTCTCTGCAGTAACTGTATGGGGCTATAGCTCAGCTGGGAGAGCGCCTGCCTTGCACGCAGGAGGTCAGCGGTTCGATCCCGCTTAGCTCCACCATTACAGTGACTCAAAACAATACTTCAGAGCGTACCGGCAACGGTGTGCTGCGAAGTATTATGCTCTTTAACAATCCGGAACAAGCTGAAAATTGAAACGACACGTCGTATTCATTCTCCGTAATAAGAATGAAGCTATCGATGTGTTCGAGTCTCTCAAATGCTTGCAGTCTGCATGCGTTGCAAAACGCCTGTGGGTTGTGAGGTTAAGCGACTAAGCGTACACGGTGGATGCCCTGGCAGTCAGAGGCGATGAAGGACGTGCTAATCTGCGTAAAGCGTCGGTAAGGTGATATGAACCGCTACAGCCGACGATGTCCGAATGGGGAAACCCGGTGCACTCTGTGCATCATCGCAACATGAATACATAGTGTTGCGAGGCGAACCTGGGGAACTGAAACATCTAAGTACCCAGAGGAAAAGAAATCAACCGAGATTCCCCCAGTAGCGGCGAGCGAACGGGGAACAGCCCAGAACCTGAATCAGTTTGTGCATTAGTGGAAGCGTCTGGAAAGTCGCAGGGTACAGGGTGATACTCCCGTACACAAAAATGCATTTACTGTGAGTTCGAAGAGTAGGGCGGGACACGTGGTATCCTGTCTGAATATGGGGGGACCATCCTCCAAGGCTAAATACTCCTGACTGACCGATAGTGAACCAGTACCGTGAGGGAAAGGCGAAAAGAACCCCGGCGAGGGGAGTGAAACAGAACCTGAAACCGTGTACGTACAAGCAGTGGGAGCCAACTTGTTTGGTGACTGCGTACCTTTTGTATAATGGGTCAGCGACTTATATTCTGTAGCAAGGTTAACCGTATAGGGGAGCCGCAGGGAAACCGAGTCTTAACTGGGCGTTAAGTTGCAGGGTATAGACCCGAAACCCGGTGATCTAGCCATGGGCAGGTTGAAGGTTGGGTAACACTAACTGGAGGACCGAACCGACTAATGTTGAAAAATTAGCGGATGACTTGTGGCTGGGGGTGAAAGGCCAATCAAACCGGGAGATAGCTGGTTCTCCCCGAAAGCTATTTAGGTAGCGCCTCGTGAACTCATCTTCGGGGGTAGAGCACTGTTTCGGCTAGGGGGCCATCCCGGCTTACCAACCCGATGCAAACTGCGAATACCGAAGAATGTTATCACGGGAGACACACGGCGGGTGCTAACGTCCGTCGTGAAGAGGGAAACAACCCAGACCGCCAGCTAAGGTCCCAAAGTCATGGTTAAGTGGGAAACGATGTGGGAAGGCACAGACAGCCAGGATGTTGGCTTAGAAGCAGCCATCATTTAAAGAAAGCGTAATAGCTCACTGGTCGAGTCGGCCTGCGCGGAAGATGTAACGGGGCTAAACCATGCACCGAAGCTGCGGCAGCGACACTATGTGTTGTTGGGTAGGGGAGCGTTCTGTAAGCCGTTGAAGGTGAACTGTGAGGTTTGCTGGAGGTATCAGAAGTGCGAATGCTGACATAAGTAACGATAAAGCGGGTGAAAAGCCCGCTCGCCGGAAGACCAAGGGTTCCTGTTCAACGTTAATCGGAGCAGGGTGAGTCGACCCCTAAGGCGAGGCTGAAAAGCGTAGTCGATGGGAAGCAGGTTAATATTCCTGCACTTGGTGTTACTGCGAAGGGGGGACGGAGAAGGCTAGGTTATCCGGGCGACGGTTGTCCCGGTTTAAGCATGTAGGCGGGAGTTTTAGGTAAATCCGGAACTCTTTTAACGCTGAGGTGTGATGACGAGCCACTACGGTGGTGAAGTAACTGATGCCCTGCTTCCAGGAAAAGCCTCTAAGCTCCAGGTAACACGAAATCGTACCCCAAACCGACACAGGTGGTCAGGTAGAGAATACCAAGGCGCTTGAGAGAACTCGGGTGAAGGAACTAGGCAAAATGGTGCCGTAACTTCGGGAGAAGGCACGCTGTCATCAGGTGAAGTCCCTCGCGGACGGAGCTGAAGGCAGTCGAAGATACCAGCTGGCTGCAACTGTTTATTAAAAACACAGCACTGTGCAAACACGAAAGTGGACGTATACGGTGTGACGCCTGCCCGGTGCCGGAAGGTTAATTGATGGGGTTATCCGTAAGGAGAAGCTCTTGATCGAAGCCCCGGTAAACGGCGGCCGTAACTATAACGGTCCTAAGGTAGCGAAATTCCTTGTCGGGTAAGTTCCGACCTGCACGAATGGCGTAATGATGGCCAGGCTGTCTCCACCCGAGACTCAGTGAAATTGAAATCGCTGTGAAGATGCAGTGTACCCGCGGCAAGACGGAAAGACCCCGTGAACCTTTACTATAGCTTGACACTGAACATTGAGCCTTGATGTGTAGGATAGGTGGGAGGCTTTGAAGCGTGGACGCCAGTCTGCGTGGAGCCAACCTTGAAATACCACCCTTTAATGTTTGATGTTCTAACGTAGGCCCGTAATCCGGGCTGCGGACAGTGTCTGGTGGGTAGTTTGACTGGGGCGGTCTCCTCCCAAAGAGTAACGGAGGAGCACGAAGGTTGGCTAATCCTGGTCGGACATCAGGAGGTTAGTGCAATGGCATAAGCCAGCTTGACTGCGAGAGTGACGGCTCGAGCAGGTGCGAAAGCAGGTCATAGTGATCCGGTGGTTCTGAATGGAAGGGCCATCGCTCAACGGATAAAAGGTACTCCGGGGATAACAGGCTGATACCGCCCAAGAGTTCATATCGACGGCGGTGTTTGGCACCTCGATGTCGGCTCATCACATCCTGGGGCTGAAGTAGGTCCCAAGGGTACGGCTGTTCGCCGTTTAAAGTGGTACGCGAGCTGGGTTTAGAACGTCGTGAGACAGTTCGGTCCCTATCTGCCGTGGGCGCTGGAGAATTGAGGGGGGTTGCTCCTAGTACGAGAGGACCGGAGTGAACGCACCACTGGTGTTCGGGTTGTCATGCCAATGGCATTGCCCGGTAGCTAAGTGCGGAAAAGATAAGTGCTGAAAGCATCTAAGCACGAAACTTGCCCCGAGATGAGTTCTCCCTGACTCTCTGAGAGTCCTGAAGGGACGTTGAAGACGACGACGTTGATAGGCCGGATGTGTAAGTGCAGCGATGCATTGAGCTAACCGGTACTAATGACCCGTGAGGCTTAACCTTACAACGCCAGAGGCGTTTTATGAGAGACGCGAGTAGATTTTCAGCTTTGTTCATCCGGATAAAAGAATTAGCGATGTCCTGCGGAGTTAAGTCCGAAGGATTTTGCGCTGAGGCAAGGCGCCGACCGAGACGGAACGAAGGAGCATACTGATGTATGTGACTGAGTTACGCGAGGAAGAGCAACGCAGCATCAGCACAAAAGACACAGGACAGAGCACAGGAATTTGCCTGGCGGCTGTAGCGCGGTGGTCCCACCTGACCCCATGCCGAACTCAGAAGTGAAACGCCGTAGCGCCGATGGTAGTGTGGGGCCTCCCCATGCGAGAGTAGGGAACTGCCAGGCATTAAATAAGTGAAGAAACCCTGAACGAAAGTTCAGGGTTTTTTTACGTCTATATAACGCTGAAATTGCATGCAATCGCCCTAATTTCACCCCCAAAATCCCTTACTAATCACAAATTAGCACCTTCAACGTCATCCAATTCCCGAAACCGCCCAACACGTGCTTTACTGAATCCTTTGGCATTAATTTATCGCAAGGAAATGAGGTAAAACATGACCGACTCACTACAACAAAAAGTGGCACCATCTGAATCAACGATAAACAGCAAACAGCGCATCTGGGCAATTGTTGGCGCATCATCAGGCAATCTGGTCGAATGGTTCGATTTCTACGTTTACTCCTTTTTCTCACTCTATTTCGCGCATGTATTCTTCCCGGCAGGCGATACTACTACGCAGTTACTGCAAACAGCAGGTGTATTCGCCGCTGGATTTTTGATGCGTCCGATTGGTGGCTGGCTGTTTGGCTATATCGCCGATCGCCATGGACGTAAAAACTCAATGCTGATTTCTGTCTGCATGATGTGTTTAGGATCCCTGGTGATCGCCTGCCTGCCAGGGTACGGCGAAATTGGCGTAGCGGCACCGGTGATCCTGCTGCTGGCGCGTATGTTTCAAGGGTTGTCAGTGGGAGGAGAGTATGGCACCAGCGCAACTTACATGAGTGAAGTCGCTTTAGAGGGCCGTAAAGGATTTTACGCATCATTCCAGTACGTGACGCTGATCGGCGGGCAGCTGTTAGCGGTACTTACCGTAGTGGTGCTGCAACAGATCCTCAGCGACGAAGAGTTGCGGAGTTGGGGTTGGCGTATCCCATTCTTTCTTGGCGCCGTGCTGGCGGTAGTCGCTCTGTGGCTGCGTCGCTCACTGAATGAAACCTCCGAGAAAAAGAATCGGGAACATAAAGATGCGGGCAGCGTTATGGGTTTGCTGCGCAATCACTCACGCGCATTTCTGATGGTATTGGGTTTTACTGCCGGCGGTTCACTGAGCTTCTACACCTTTACCACCTATATGCAAAAGTATCTCGTCAACACGGCAGGGATGGATGCACGCAGTGCCAGCGGATTGATGACTGCTGCATTATTCGTCTTCATGTTGATTCAGCCGATCGTTGGAGCGCTTTCAGATAAGATCGGTCGTCGATCCTCGATGATGATCTTTGGTGCGGGTGCAGCGATCTGTACCGTGCCGATCCTGATGATGCTGCAAAATGTGCAGAGCGGTTGGGCCGCATTTGTACTGATCATGCTGGCGCTGATTATCACCAGCTTCTATACCGCCATCAGTGGCATTCTGAAAGCAGAAATGTTCCCGCCAGAAGTGCGCGCGCTAGGCGTCGGCTTATCTTATGCGGTGGCTAATGCGATCTTTGGTGGTTCGGCCGAGTATGTCGCTTTACTGCTGAAGAAAGAGGGGATTGAAACCAGTTTCTTCTGGTATGTGTCGGCGATGGGGGCGTTGGCCTTCGTTATTTCCCTGATGCTCCATCGCAAAGGGAAGGGCATTACACTGTGATTATTGGCTTAAATTCCACAAGGCAACGCCAGTGGCCGCTCCCGCAACGTCATAACTGAGATCTTTCCAACTCCAGCCGCTCCCCGAAGAGCGGCTGTCATATAACTCTTTTCCTACGCCAAAACTCAGCGAGAACAAAAAGCCAAAACGTAAATTTTGTCCACGGCTTTGATGCTGGTGTTGGGAGATTTCACTGCCGGCAGCGGCTAGCACGGCAGAAGAGAAGAAGTGTTCGGCTTTGTCCTTACCGGTCCAGTTATCTTGTGCCACATGCGCACATCCACTACAAAGTAAAACTACGCAGAGGATGAACGCACGCATCTGCTAGAGTAAGCGACTGATAAGACGGTCAATACGGATACGGCGTAGACGACGGATTAACTTACGTACTTTCGCCGGATAGTCAGAAATACTCTCTAATTCGCGGAAGTGCTGAACCGTCGTGGTATGTTCACGAATCAACGCCAGCTCTTTCTCGCGCTGTTCTGCCAGCTCATTCTTCGGATCATGGATAAGCACCGCATTTTCCAAATCCAGTCGCCAGGCGCGCGGATTAAGGTTATTACCGGTAATCATCATCCACTCGTCATCCACCCAAATGCCTTTCAGGTGATAACTGTTTTCACCGTCTTTCCACAAACGCACCGTCAACTGGCCGTTATTGACGTAATACTGCAAACGGCTCAGAAAGCGTCGCAGGTTGATCTCATACAGATAGGGCAGTGCGCCGATGATTTTAAACGGCTGATCAGGCGGGATGTAGAAATCGTTGGCGGTTTTATCGCCCACGATGATCTCCACTTCTTTACCCTGACGCAGCAGGTGGATCAGATTACGCACCAGGATCGCTGGCAGGTTGAAGTAAGGCGTGCACAGCGTCAGTTTACGCTCGGCGCACGGCATCAAATGGAAGATGGTTTTATTGAGCAGACTGCGTTTGCCAAGGCCCACCAGTGGCGTGACCGCCAGTGACTCATTGTCAGTATTCCCCGCGAACTGGTAGTTAAAACTGCGCAAATCCTGGCGGAACTGGCGTGTTTCGTTTTTAATTTCAGGGCTAGATGGACGCTCAGTCTGGTCAAGGCGATTAACCGCATCGGACTGCTTGAGATTTTCGCAAATCCACGCGTACATGGTGTCCGCCAATTGTGGATTGCGGATTAGCTGATAGCGGTCATAGCGATATTTATCATGCTGATGCAGATAAACATCATTCAGGCTGGCGCCGCTATACAGTAAGGTGTCATCAATAATGAAGCCTTTCAGATGCAGTACGCCAAGTGCTTCACGCGTGTTAACGGGAATGCCATACACTGGAATAGCGATATCGGGATGCTGTGCTGCCATCTCGCAATACCAATCAGCGTTGGTCAGTCCACGAGCGGCGCCAATTCGGCCACGCTGCGCGCGATGCCAATCCACCAGAATGCTGATATCCAGCTCCGGACGTGCCTGACGCGCAGCATAGAGTGCCTGCATGATGCCACGCCCGCCGTCGTCGTTCTCGAGATAGAGCGCGGCGATGCAGATGCGTTTTTCAGCCGCAGCGATTTTCGTCAGCAGGGTCTCACGGAACTCGGCAGGCGAGTAAAGCGTGGTCACATCCGACACGGATTGTGACAGTTTAGGCAGCTGTGCGAGGTGTTGTTGGTGTTTATTGCGTTTAAATTTAGACAACATCACAGTGCACTTCTTCTCTGTTCATTGCATGGCCTTTTGCCATCAAATCATGATCCTAACGGTAAATAATAACATCAACCGGCCTGATAAGGAGGATTTTTACCTTTCTGTACAGGATATCATCACGCCTCACCGAGCGGTAAATTCAGGCTGACAATGCCATCATCCAATTGAATATTCACACGAAAATTCAGTTTTCGTGCCAGCGTAATCATGCCGGTGTTGTGTGGCATGGTGATACCGTTCAATTGTTGCAGACCATGATCGCGCGTATAGCGGATCATCTTTTCCAGCAATCGTCTGCCCATCCCGAGTCCTTTAAGATCGGAGCGCACCAGCACCGAAAACTCCGCATCAATGTTATCGGCATCCGAGATCGCACGCGTCACACCAATAATCTCATCATTACCGTCGTGCTGTCGTACTGCAACAATGGCCATCTCTCGGTCATAGTCGATTTGGGTCATGTTGGCGAGATCCTCATGTGTGAACTCATTGATCTCACTGAAATAACGATAATAAAGGTCTTCCTTCGTTACCTGAGCGATAAACGCGCGCAGTTGTGGTTCATCTTCCGGCAAGATCGGACGGAACAGGCAATACTGCCCATCTTTCAGCTGTACTTGTTCTTCAAGGTGGTGTGGATAAGGGCGAATCGCCAGGCGTGCTTCGTTATCACCGGTAAATGGCGCGAGTTGCAGCGTGACATCCAGCAAGGTGAATTCATTCGCGGAGGCCAGCAGCGGATGGATATCCAGCCGCTGGATCTCCGGGCAATCTACCACCAGATTTGAAACCTGCACCAGCAATTGGCTCAGCCCGGCAATATCCAGTGGACGCAACGCACTGCGACTGCGCACTTTGCCGCTCTTCATCGCCTGAATCACCAGATAACGCGCCAGCGTCATGTTCAATGGGGGGAGTGCGACGGCAGCCTGTTTATCGGCCTGCCATTCTACGCCGCCTTCACCCAGCATAATGATGGGACCAAACAGCGGATCTTGCTCCACTACCACGCGTAATTCCTGCGCACCCGCACGATTCGCCATGCTTTGTACCAGCAATCCATCAATTCGGGCTTGAGGATGGGTGTGGCGCACGCGATCAAATATCGCTTCAGCGGCCTGCTCAACCTCCTCACAACTGCGCAAATACAGCATCACGCCCTGAACTTCTGATTTGTGTGGAATATCCGGCGACCGCAGCTTAAGCGCCACCGGATAACCAATCTGATCGGCAATAGTGGCGGCCTCACGGCTGTCACTCGCAATCCAGGTCGGTAGCGTCGACAAACCATACGCTTGCAGCACCGGCTGCACTTCGTGGGTATCCAGCGTGTTGATCCCCTGATCCAGCGCTTGCTGAATCAACTGGTGCGCCTGCGTACTATTTTGCGTCAGGCCGATCGGCAAGGCGGGGGTTTCACGCAGTTGTTTTTGGTTACGGCGATACTCAACCTGATGCATAAATGCAGTTACAGTGCCTTCCGGTGTGCGCCAGGTGGGGATTCCGGCCTGAGTGAAAGCACGACGAGCGGCTTGTGACGAGTATTCGCCACACCAGTTAGTGAGAAGTGTCACCTGTTTGCCGCGCGGATGTTTTGCCACTGCCGCAATAATTTGCTCGGCCGTTTCGGTGGCAGGAGACACAGCGCTCGGGGCATGGATAATCATTAATGCATCAAGTTCATGGCTATCCAGTAGTTGTTCAATGCAGGCAACATAGCGCGCTGGGGTGGCATCGTCCTTGAGATCCAGCGGATTACCGCGCCCAACGCCTTCGGGCAACAACGTGGTCAAGGCTTGTAAAGTCTCATCACTCAGCGTAGCCAGTTTGCCATTACGCGCGTACAGCTCATCCAGTGCTAAGGCAGCGGGGGCTGCGCCATTGCTGATGATCATCAATCTATCCCCTCGCAATGGACGCATATGGCTCAGCGATTCCACCGCTGAAAACAGTTCATGCGTGTCCTGCACCCGCAGCAAACCGGCACGCTGAATCGCGGCATCCCATGCTGCATCCAGCCCGCTGAGTGTGCCAATCATCGCCTGTGCCTGATGGCTGCGACCGCTTTTGATCACCAGAATCGGTTTATTGCGTGAGGCGCTACGAGAGGCCGAAACAAAGCGGCGCGCATCACTGAGATGCTCTAGATAGAGCAGAATAGCGCTGGTTTTACCGTCACGCGCCAGGAAATCCAGCAAGTCATCAACATCAATATCCAGACTGTCGCCCAAAGCGATAAACCAGGAGAAGCCGAGATTGCGCTGCTGAGCCCAATCAAGAATGGTGTTGGATACCGCAGCGGATTGAGAAATAAAGGCAATGCGTCCTTTTGCGATCGGCACCGGCGAGAAGCTGGCGTTTAATCCTTGCCACGGGGCCAGCAATCCCAGACTGTTCGGGCCGAGCAGGCGGATTTGCCACTGGCTGGCACAGGCCTTCAATTCTTCAAGCTGACTGGCGGGCGAGGAGAGAATGATGCAGGTTTTGCAGCCTTTTTCACCCAGCTGCTGCAGCAGCTCCAGATTGCGTTTGGCATGAGTACAGATAATGGCGAGATCGGGTGCGAACGGCAGGCTGGCAATATCCGGCCAGGCCAGCACACCGCTCACGGCTTTATACTTCGGCGTGACCGGCAGCACCGGACCGCTAAATCCGCCAGCCAGCAAATTACGCATCATAAAGTAGCCGGCGCGCCCCGGTGTAACTGACGCACCAATCACCGCGATTGATTTAGGTCGTAACAGTGCTTCCAGTCCGCGTTGGCTCATCATCCGCTCCCGACATCAAGATTGGCATGATTGTAAACGCTTTTTACTCTGCTTGCCGACTCGCCGATCGCAGGCTGAGGATCTCTTTAAGGTTCCAGCGCTTTAAATGGCCGATGTACTGCATATTCTGCTCGCTATGCCATGCTGAGACATCTCCATCACGCAGATGCATGAGATCAGCCGGACTGACCCAGCTCGCCTGTCCCTGAAGTAGCTCGACGCCTGCATGGCGATATCCTGCGATGACGAATTCTGAGCAGAAGAAGCGATTGGCTTGAGGATCGTCAACGTCGGCGAGTTGCACGCGCGCTAATGCAGTGAGACAGGCACTACGTAGATTTTCATGCATCAGCGGCAGCTCGCAGACGCGGCGCGAAACCATAAACGGCATGAACATCACGATACCTTTGAAATTGTATTTTTTGCCTTGTTGCTGGTGGGCAAATTCGCGCAACAGCGAGCTTTGGTCTTGAGTGAGGCTGGGCACGCGTAGCACCAACACATTATTACTCTCCTCAATAGCCTGTTGCAGCGGAATGATTTTGACACCACTGCCCACGGCTTCCGCCACTTGCCGATCACCCAGGTAGATTGCGGCATGGCTGACACCGCTGAAGCTAATCAGGCGAATGCCCCAGGATTGAGGCGAGGTGGCGGAGGAGAGCAGCAAATCACCGGGCTGCAATTCAGCAACGCTAATGATGCCACCTGGGCGTGTGCTAACGGATTGTAACTGCAGTGGGTAAGGGCGGTCAGTTTGCGGTGCCGTGCTGCAGCCCGCTATCAGCAGCACAACAAGCCACCAGACTTTCATAGCGCATCATCCTTATGTTGGGAGCCAACTCCATGGCGATGTGCGACTATAAATCAAACGGACGAGTTAAAAAATCAGGCGATCCCTACAGCACACTTTCCTGATAGTGCACAGGATGATGCGGCTTGCCTGCCAAATAAGCGTGACGGAAATGCTCAAAATGCTGCTGTAACGCGCTTGCTGCCTCAGCATCGCCAGCCTGTTCCAGCAGCGCGGCGGCCACTTCAGCGGTACAGTGCTGGCCCTCGCCGTGCGCTTCCCGCAGCGTGTAGCGCGACGGTGTGGAAACGTTGAGTGACATCACCGGGAACGCATCCAGCCAGGGGCTTTTGCGGAACATTTTGCGGGCTTCGGTCCAGGTGCCATCCAGCATAATAAATAGCGGTGGTTTGCCGGTGAGCGGAGGTGTGGTGAGGACTTCCCTGCCTGCATCGGCATACGAGCCCGGAAATACTACCAGTGGCTGATAATCGGCGGTTTGCACTGCTGCGAGCATCGCTTCATCAGGTTCGGTGCGTGACCAGCCAAACGCCAGCGTATCAGGCAGGATATCGGCGATCAGTCGCCCCGTATTACTGGGTTTCATTGGCTCGGTATCGAACATCACCAGACAAAAACGGCTGCGTGCTTGCTGTGGCTGCAGGGTGGCGCACAGGCAGTTTTTTTGCGGCAACAGACAACGCTGGCAACGCAACACGCGATTGCCACGGGCAAGAAACGGGCGCGTAGCGCGTGCTAAACGTTGCGCACGTAAGCGCAGAACGGCATTTTCAGACATAGAATCGCAGGCAGGAAAAAACGCCAGTTTAATGGAAGGCTAACGGCAAGGCCAGCACAGGGGGCTGGCCTGAGGTGCTTAAAGTGATTCGTCGAGCCACTCATTAAACGGCGCTTTGGGCATTGCCCCGTTTAACATGTCGACCATCTCACCTTTTTTGAACACCATAATGGTCGGGATACTGCGGATGCGGAAGCGTGAGCTGAGTGCCGGTTCGGCTTCCGTGTTCACTTTCACAAAGCGCACTTTACCGCGGCGTTCGTCAGCGACATCCTTAAAAACAGGCGCGAAGTTCACGCACGGGCCGCACCACGGCGCCCAAAAGTCGATCACCACGGGCAAATCGTCCTGCAAATATTTATCCAGCGTAGCTGCCGTGGCATTCACGACTTCACCATTAAACAGCTCGTCGCCACAGCGACCACACTTGGCGCCATCGGCAATACGTTCCTCGGGAACGCGGTTAGTTGCCTGACAGGAGGCACATACAGTATTCATCGTCACCTCAAACCGGACCTGTAAATGTTATGATTGCCGAACATTATGAAAAGGTTGAGTGCTATGCTCAATCTGGATTGCCCAATAGGTTCAATAGTTGATAGCTAAGCTCCAGCACATCAGGTAATCTTCGCGCTCTCAATGCAGGAGGAACAAATGAACGACGAATTTAAAGGCAAAAGCGGCAAGGTAAAAGTGATGTATGTACGTGATGAGGATGCAGGCCAAAAGCCAAATCCCCGTACCGGCAAAGGCGGCCGTCCTGCTGCGCGCCAGGAAGATAATCGTCGTTCTGGTCCTCGTACTGCACGTAATAATGAAGAAGGTGGTCGCAGCAGTGCAGGTGGACGCGGAACGCCCGCGCGTGATGCACGCAATGCTGACCGCGGTCGCAGCTTCGGTCGTCGCGATGATCGTGATGACAATCGCAGCTTCGGTGATTCTCCGTGGCGCACCGTTTCTCGTCCGCCAGTGGCTGATGACAGCCAGGTTGATGATGCAGCCAGCAACAAGCCGGTGATCGATCCCGAGCAGATTCGCCGTCAGCGTCAGGAAGAGACGCGCGTTTACGGCGAAAATGCCTGCCAGGCGCTGTTTGCCAGCCGCCCAGAGAGCATTGTACGTGCCTGGTTTATCCAGAGCGTCACCCCGCGCTTCCGCGAAACGCTACGCTGGTTAGCGGCCAACCGTAAAGCCTACCACGTAGTGGATGATGCCGATCTGACTAAGGCTTCAGGCACCGAACACCACGGCGGCGTGTGCTTCATCATCAAGAAGCGTATGGGAATGGAAGTCTCTGAGTGGCTGAAAAAAGCGGATACCAGGGATTGCGTGCTGGCGCTGGAAGATGTCAGCAACCCGCACAATCTCGGTGGCATCATGCGTAGCTGCGCACACTTCGGTGTGAAAGGTTTGCTGGTTAACGATGCTTCCCTGCTGGAATCGGGTGCGGCAGTACGTACTGCCGAAGGTGGCGCAGAACATGTGCAGGCGATCAGCGGTGAAAGTTTTGCCAGCGGTCTGGAAGCCTTCCGCAAAGCGGGTTACACCATCGTGACGACTTCAAGCCATGAAGGCACGCCGCTGGCGAAAGCTGAGCTGCCAGCCAAAATGGTGTTGGTACTGGGTCAGGAGCGTGAAGGTCTGTCCGACAGCGCCTTCCAGCAGGGTGATATCAGCCTGTCGATTGGCGGTACCGGCAACGTTGAGAGTCTTAACGTCTCCGTTGCCACCGGCATTCTGCTCGCCGAATGGTGGCGTCAGAACGCATAAAAGAAAACGGGCCGAAAGGCCCGTTTTTGTTTCTATAGTTTAGTGCGCACCACCGCCGCCACCGCCCGCACCAAATGGCGGACGAGCAAACCACACCAAGACCAGCAGGATTAAAAACACTCCCGCCGATGCCCAGAAGATCTCGTTCGCCGAGATAATCAGGCCCTGATTGGTAATTTGCTGTGCGATATAGGCTGATGCCTGCTGCTGCGTCATGCCCATGCTTTGCAGCTGGTCATACATTTGCTGCGAATTCGGATTGAATGGGTTCACCGATTCCGACAGGTAGCTGTGATGCATCGATTCGCGATCCGTCCACATGGTGGTAGTGATCGACGTTCCGATAGAACCCGCCAGCGTACGCACAAAGTTCGACAGGCTTGATGCTGCTGCCATACGCTCTGGCGGCAACCCTGACAGCGTAATGGTGGTCAGTGGCATAAAGAAGCACGCCACGGCAAAGCCCTGAATAAACTGCGGCCATGCCGACGCACCAAAATCCATCCCCGGCTCAAACGTATACGCACGCCAGTAGAAGCACACCGCGTACATGATAAAGCTGAAGGTCACCAATCGCCGCATATCCAGCTTGTGGGCAAAGCGACCAATGATGGGCGACAGGATCACCGGAATGATGCCGACCGGCGCTGACGCCAATCCTGCCCAGGTGGCGGTGTAGCCATATACCTCCTGCAGCAACTGGGGCAGCAATACGATCGAGCCGAAGTAGAGCATGTAAGCCAGACTGATCGACAAACAGCCGATGGTGAAATTTCGCTTTTTAAACAGCGATAAATCGACAATCGGATGGTCGTCCGTTAGCTCCCACACCAACAACACTGCCAGCGCCACCACGGCGACTACCGTGAGTACGATGATTTCCGTGGAGCCAAACCAGTCGAGTTCTTTACCCCGGTCGAGCATCACCTGCAGCGAACCAATCCCCACGACCAACAGCACCAGACCGACGATATCAATCGGGCGGATCTCGGTTTTGGTTTCACGTCCACGCAAAGTCTGCAAGGTCAGGGCCACAACCACAACCCCAATCGGCACGTTGATAAAGAAGATCCAACCCCAGTGATAGTTATCACTGATCCAGCCGCCGAGAATCGGACCGCAGATCGGCGCAACGATCACCGTCATCGCCCACAGCGAAAGCGCCACGCTGCGCTTCGCGGGCGGGTAGTTATTCAGTAGCAAACTTTGCGACAGCGGAATCAATGGACCGGCAACCACACCCTGAATGATACGGAAGAAGATCAGCATCTCCAGACTTTCTGACATGCCGCAGGCCCATGAGGCCAGCACAAACAGAATGGTCGACCAGGTAAACAGCTTCACTTCACCGATACGTTTGGCTAGCCAACCGGTAATCGGTATCGAGATGGCGTTTGCCACCCCGAATGAGGTAATCACCCAGGTGCCCTGTGAGTTCGAGGCACCAAGGTTACCGGCGATCGTTGGAATCGCCACGTTAGCAATGGTGGAGTCGAGAACCTGCATAAACGTCGCCAATGATAAGGCGATGGTCATCAGGACTAACGGCGCACCTTCAAGCGGTTTTTGTGCCATCACAGCCTCCCGCGGAATTAATCGGCGTTGGCACGGACGATATCAGTAATCAGCTTGTTAACCGGCGCGAGGTCGATTGCCAATGCGTTACTTTCATACGCCGCTTGTGGACGCACGCTACTGGCCAGTGTGGCCCCGTCTTTGTTCTGGGTATCCACTTTGACTAAGGTGGAGAGACCAATACGCAGCGGGTGTTCGGCCACCTGTTGCGGGTCCAGCTCAATACGCACCGGTAAACGCTGAACCACTTTGATCCAGTTACCTGTCGCATTCTGCGCCGGCAGCAGAGAGAAGGCGCTGCCGGTGCCCATATCCAGACCGACAACTTTGCCGTGATACTCCACGTCATCACCGTAAATATCGCTGATTACGGTAGCGGGCTGACCGATGCGCACACCGGAAAGCTGCGTTTCTTTGAAGTTGGCATCAATCCACAAATTCGTGGCAGGCACTACCGCCAGCAGCGGCGTGCTGGTGGAGATCTGCGAACCGACCTGAACACTACGACGCGAAATATAGCCATCCATTGGACTACGGATATCGGTGCGCTGCAGCGCCAGCCAGGCATCACGCAGTTCAGCCGCGCTTTGTTTGACGGCGGGTTGCTGTTCCAGATCGGTGTTCAGGATCATCGCCTGGTTCGCGTTGTACTGCTGCACGGCGACATCAAGTTGCGCTTTCGCCGTGGCCACGGCATCACGTGAGTGCTGCAGTTCTTCACGACCAATCAGGTTTGATGCACCCAGCGGCTCACGACGTTTCAGATCGGCTTCAGCCTGATCCAGAGCGGTCTGTTGCAGCTTGATGGTGGCCTGATACTGCTTGCCGTTGATCATCAACTGATGCGTCTGGCGGACGCTGGTGGCCAGTGCAGTCTGCGCTTTTTCAAACGCCTGCTCCGCATCGGTTTTATCCAGCGACACCAAAATATCGCCTTTTTTCACGAAGTCAGTGTCATCGAACCAGACTTTATTCACGCTGCCGGAAACCTGTGCCATCACCTGCACCTGATTACCTGACACATAGGCGTCATCGGTTTCCTGGAAATGGCGCAGCACCAAATACCAGTAGGCCAGGTACGCCACCCCAATCAATACAAACACGATAGCCAGCAGGATCAGCACACCTTTGCGCTTCTTCTTTTTATTCGCTGGCTGTTGCGGGCTTTGCGCTTCCGCGGTCGCACTCATGTTGTTCTCCACGTTTTCCATTTAGCCGGGCTGTGTTGATCCTTCAACACGGTTTCCCGAGTCGAAAAAGCCAGCGTATTAGACGCTGGCCGGATAAAAGGGGATTAAAATAGCGATTTCGGAAGGTGATTGTGTCGCACTTCTTGCTATTAGCGCGACAGGGAAGCGATAACCTGATCTTCATCCATTTTATCAAGACGGTTAAGCAACTTGCGCGTAATCGCTTCCAGCTGATCCTGCTCAGATGTTGAAAGCGAAGACCACAGATACTGCAGGCTCTGATGCTGCGGTGGCAGCAACTGACGTAAGAATTCGTTACCTTTTTCAGTCAGGTGCAGATGCAGGCAGCGACGGTCATTATCGCTCTCACGGCGCTCGATCCAGCCGCGTTTTTCCAGCTCATCAGCAATACGCGTCGCATTAGTACGTGAAGAACCCAGTGCAGAACTCAGTTCTGAAGGCTGGATGCTCTGGTTTTCCTGCGCATCAAGTGTGATCAGCGCCATGAATAAGGTCTCGTTAATTCCCTGTGCCTTCAACATCTTGTTGCGGTTATCCAGCAGTTTTCCCTGCATATGCATGCACAGACGAGTCAGGATGATTTCCTGCAACGGAAAATCTTTATGGCGGTTAGCACGGATGTTCAGCATCTGTTCAATGGGAGTAAACGAACTTTCCATTTTAAAAAAAACCTCTTAGTTGCAACTGGTATAGTAAGGATGGTGACAGATTAAGCGTAGTCATATTTTCCGCCAGTGATTGTTCGCACGATCACATTGTCAACATCTGGCATTCCAGGTCGTTCCATAACCCTGGGCACTTCGCCCTGACAACGTGCCACGCAGGATGGTTACATTGTCATCAATTCACATCATGAAATATTTTTAAGAAAAAATAATTTCTCAAGAAAAAATAACTCTGGTGAATAACTGTGCTGCTAACCATAACAAACTCAATCATCAATGAATAGTCTCACTCACGTGATTGGGTTGGTCTTTACGCTTTCTAAACACTTTAGCTGAACGCATTACATCACGAAATCAATGGGTTAATTAACTTAATCGTAACAATTCCGGTACCAATACCGTACCAGCTAAAATGATGAATTGCATTCGTTGAGAGAATTTAACCTCAGGCAGCGCAGAGATAAGTCTCGGCTTAGCAGCATTCAGGGCGGAAGAAAGGCGTAGATAATCATTTGTGGTTAATAGTAACCCAAAAAATTATTTCAATGGTGTGTTAATTGACAGGACGTACCAGTGCGCTATAACGCACGAACTGTGCGGGGATTGAGAACAAAAGCGGCCAAAAGGCCGCTTTTAAGGGAAGAGAATTACTTTGCCGCCGCTTGTGCGTCAGAAATCCACTTATCAAACTCGGCCTGATGGCCTTTGATCCAGCCATCTACGTGACGATTGATGTCAGCTTCAGAAGCCTGACCCGCATGCATGGCCGCGTTTTCGGCGTTGATATCACCAATCGGCAATTTCATTTCAGCAAACAGTTTTGCCGCCGCCGGGTTCTTCTCAGCCCAGGCTTTGTTGGCCACAATGTGCATAGTGTTGACCGGGAAACCGTAATTTTTACCATTAGGCAGTTTGGTGTCCACTTTGCTCTGCTCTCCTGGCAGGGAAGAGAATGGCACCTGCAGCCAAACCACATCTTTACCCGGTTTGAGCACGTCGCTCAGCCAGTAAGGTGTCCAGGTGTAATAAAGGATAGGTTTGCCTTGCTTGTAGCGTGCCAGGGTGTCAGCCACCATTGCTGAATAGTTACCCATGTTGGCCGTAACCGTATCCGCCAGGCCATAGGCTTTATTCTGGTGGTTAATCACTGCTTCACAGCCCCAACCCGGCGTACAGCCCGTCATGTCGGCTTTGCCATCACCGTTGCTGTCGAACAGTTTGGCGATTTTCGGGTCTTTAAGCTGTTCGATGTTGGTGATGTGATACTGCTCGGCGGTTTTCTTATCGATCAGATAACCCTGGGCAGCACCGCCAACGTAAGTGCCTTCACGGTAAAACTTGTTATCACCGCCTGCAGCTTTATACATGTCGTCATGCAGCGGTTTCCAGTTAGTGGCTATAAAGGTGGCATCACCCGCCGCGATGGTGGTGTAGGCCACGTTGTAATCGACTTCGCCCGGCTTCTCAACGGTGTAGCCCAGTTTTTCCAGCGCGCGGCTGACAATCAGCGTCTGGAAAGTTTCTTCTGCGATGGTGCTTTGCAGCGGTTTAACGGTGATGCCTTTACCCGGCAGGTCGGCGGCGGACACGTGCGTCGCGGCGAACGTCGTCAGGACGGCAGCGAACAGAGCTGTCTTGCGCATAGTCATTCCTTATTTTACGTGTTGCGTCGGAGACGGACGGCCACGCTGGGCCGTCCATAGAAATCAGGCTTTTTTACTGAAGGGGCGCAGCAGCAAGCCAATTGGACCGGTGCTGTACCAGTGACGGTTGCCACGGCTGCGGCTGTCGCGGGCGACCGACTGAGTCAGGCGATCAAGGATAATTGCCAGAATCACGATGCCTACGCCACCGACAGTTGCCAGACCCATATCTAAACGACCGATACCGCGCAGCACCATCTGGCCTAAGCCACCCACAGCGATCATCGATGCGATAACCACCATCGACAGCGCCAGCATCAGCGTCTGGTTCACACCGGCCATAATGGTCGGCATCGCCAGCGGCAACTGTACTTTAAACAGCATCTGACGCGGGCTGGCACCAAAGGATTCGCTCGCTTCGATCAAATCGGCGGGCACCTGCTTAATGCCGAGAATGGTCAGACGAACCATCGGCGGTAGCGCAAAGATAATGGTCACCACCACGCCTGGCACGTTACCGATACCGAACAGCATCACGATTGGCACTAAATACACGAAGGCTGGCGTGGTCTGCATTGCATCCAGCAACGGACGAATAATGCGTGCCGCACGTTCACTGCGTGCCAGCCAAATCCCCAGCGGGAGGCCGATGATGATGCAGAACAGCAGGGCAGTCAGTACCAGCGCCAGTGTCACCATCGCTTGCGACCACGCGCCAATAGCACCAATCGCAATCAAGGAAATGAGGGTAGCAATCCCCATGGCTGGGCTGGCAATTTGCCAGGCAATCAACGCAAATACCACAATCGCCACGGGCGCGGGCATGCCCAGCAGCAACTGCTGGAATGCGCTGAGGATATAGTCGACCGGCACGCGAATGCCCTGGAACACCGGGCGGAAATGGCTGACGACCCAGTCGATGCCTTCGGTCACCCAGCTGTCGAGTGGGATCCAGGTCTTGTGGAACGGATCCATGATATTAAAATGCTCGGGAGCCGGAGCGGGCGCGCTGTTGAGCCAGTCGCTGCTACTGGCGGCACTGCTGGCGGCATCATGTCCACCGCTCGCCGCTGAAGGATCGCCCCATGCATCGGCGGAACCGCTGCTGGACGTGCTGTCGGCGGGTGCGCTGCTGCTACTGCCGCCCCAGGGATCGCTACTGCTGGCTGCCGCGCTCGAATCTGTGGTCGCGGGTTGCTGCGTGGTCTGGCTGGCGCTATCCCACGGATTGCTGGTTTGTTCACTCATGACTGGGCTCCTTCACGATCTAAAGCGCGCAATAGCATGCTTTTGGAAATAATACCGACGTACTGATTCTCCTCGCCCACCACCGGCACCGCGCAGGGCGCTTGTGCAACGTGGGAGAGCAAATCGTTCAGTGAGGTATCCGCAGGAACCGCTAACGGCGTCTCAAGCAGGGCGCTATCCAGACCTTCACCCGCAGCCAGTGCCGCTTTAAGTGAATCGGTTGAAACTACGCCGACAAATTTCTGTTTCTCCAGCACATAGCCATATTCGCGGTCTTCATCCTGAAGCAGTTTAATGGCGGAACGTGGGCCAAAACCGGCCGCTTTACGAATCAGTGCGCCGGCGCTACGACGGGCAATGTCCCTGGCGCTAAACACATGGCTAATATCGACACCCCGGAAGAAGGTGCGCACATAATCGTTAGCGGGATTATTCAGGATTTCATCCGGCGTACCGACCTGTACCACTTCGCCACCCTGCATGATGGCGATGCGATCGCCAATACGCATCGCTTCATCGAGATCGTGAGAGATAAACACAATGGTACGCTGATGTTTCGCCTGCAGTTTGACCAGCTCATCCTGCATTTCGGTACGAATAAGCGGATCGAGGGCGGAGAAGGCTTCATCCATCAGTAAAATATCGGGATTGATCGCCAGCGCGCGCGCTAATCCGACACGTTGACGCATACCGCCGGAGAGTTCATCTGGATAGGAGTGAGCATAATTATCCAGTCCCACCTGACGCAATGCTTCCAGCGCTTTTTCCTGACGTTCCTGTAACGGCACGCCCGCTAATTCCATGCCGAAGGCGGTATTATTCAGCACCGTCATATGGGGCATTAATGCGAACGACTGGAATACCATGCTGATCTTATTTCTGCGTACTTCACGCAGTTCAGCATCCGATATTTTCGCAATATCGACACCGTCAATGATCACCTGGCCGCGAGTGGGCTCGATCAGACGATTGAGAAGGCGAACCATGGTGGATTTCCCTGAACCGGAGAGCCCCATGATGACGAAGATCTCGCCTTCTTCAATGGCCAGACTGGCATCTTTTACGCCGACGGAGAGACCGGTTTTCGCAAGAATACTCTCTTTGCTTTCGCCTTTCTCAATCAGCTTAAATGCCTTTTCGGGGTGATCCCCAAATACCTTATATAAATTCTTTACTTCGAGTTTAATTGCCATGCAGTAATTAATTTCCCGGTTAAATGTTTAGCTATTTCTTGTAATGATCTCGATTAAATTTAAGCGCCCTATAACCTAGCATAGTGAGAATATCTGACAACCCTTGGTTCGGATATTTGGCTGAGCGAGCGCGTGCAGATTGGCGATAATTCCAGTGCTCACAAGGGATGAGAGCGAATCATTTTTTTCTGAATTTTTTATGAAATTAACCCGCTTTCACGGCAAATGCTCAATGAAACACGAATAAATTGCGCTTATGTAGGCGATATAATGGACGAATTAATGGCGCTAAAATGACAAAATAATGAAGGTGAGAAACGCAAATAACGAGAGAATATTTGGTAATCTGAACGGGAAATATGAAGGCGCTGAAAGGGCGCGTTGTGGCGCGCCCTGTGCAGCAGGCCTGATGCTAGAAATTCCAGTCCTCGTCTTCGGTTTCCACGGCTTTTCCCATCACGTAGGAAGAACCTGAACCGGAGAAGAAATCGTGGTTTTCATCGGCATTCGGTGACAAAGCTGAGAGAATGGCAGGATTCACCGTCGTCAGCTCTGACGGGAACAACGCCTCATATCCCAGATTCATCAACGCCTTGTTAGCGTTGTAGTGCAGGAAGGTTTTCACCTCCTCTGCCCAACCCACATCCGCATACAGCGCTTCGGTGTACACCACTTCGTTTTCATACAGCGCCAGCAGCAAATCGATGGCAAATTGCTGCAGCTCTTCGCGGCGTGTATCGTCAACTTTTTCCAGTGCCTTCTGGTACTTGTAGCCGATGTAATATCCGTGCACCGCTTCATCGCGAATAATCAAACGAATCAGGTCAGCGGTGTTGGTCAATTTGCCACGGCTTGACCAGTACATCGGCAGCCAGAAACCGGAGTAGAACAGGAACGATTCCAGGAACACGCTGGCGATTTTCTTCTTCAGCGGGTCCTCGGCACGATAGTGCTCCAGCACAATCTTCGCCTTGTTCTGCAACGCTTCGTTCTCTTCACTCCAGCGATACGCCGCATCGACATCGGCGGTGTTACACAGGGTGGAGAAAATCGAGCTGTATGAACGCGCATGCACCGCTTCCATAAAGCTGATATTCGACAGCACCGCTTCTTCATGTGGCGTGATGGCGTCTTCCATCAGGCCCGGCGCGCCGATCACGTTCTGGATAGTGTCGAGCAGCGTCAAACCGGTAAACACACGAATGGTCAGCTGCTGCTGCTGGTGGTCCAGTGACTGCCACGCAGGCAGATCGTTGGACAACGGCACTTTTTCCGGCAGCCAGAAGTTGCTGGTCAGACGGTTCCACACTTCGAGGTCTTTTTCGTCCTGGATTCGGTTCCAGTTAATCGCTTGAATTTGTTTAAGTTGCATAGTTTTCATCACAATGAGCAGGAGACGCAGCCCTGGACTTCGGTGCCTTGCAGCGCCATCTGGCGCAGACGAATGTAATAGAGCGTTTTGATGCCTTTCTTCCACGCATAAATTTGCGCTTTGTTGATGTCACGCGTGGTGACGTCATCGCGGAAGAACAGCGTCAACGACAAGCCCTGATCGACGTGCTGCGTGGCTTCAGCGTAGGTATCAATAATCGCTTCCGGACCAATCTGGTACGCATCCTGATAGAGATCCAGATTCTCGTTGGTCATAAACGGCGCCGGATAGTAAACGCGGCCGGTTTTACCCTCTTTACGGATCTCAATGCGCGACACGATCGGGTGAATACTCGATGTCGCGTGATTGATATACGAGATCGAACCGGTTGGCGGCACCGCCTGTAAGTTCTGGTTAAACAAGCCGTGTTGCATCACTGATTCGCGCAATGCCTGCCAGTCTGCCTGCGTCGGTAACGCAATGCCTGCATCGGCAAAAATCTGTGCCACACGCGCGGTGCGCGGCAGCCAGGCACGATCCACATACTTATCGAAATAGTGGCCGTTGGCGTATTGGGACTGGGCAAAGCCATCAAAACTCTGTTTACGCTCTTGTGCCAGCAGGTTCGAGGTGCGCACCGCGTGATAGGTGACGCAGTAGAAGTAGAGATTGGTGAAATCCAGTGCCTCTTCCGAGCCATAAGCCATGCCTTCACGCGCCAGATAGCCGTGCAGGTTCATCTGACCCAGGCCCACCGCATGTGAACGACGATTGCCTTCGGCGACCGACGGCACCGAATTGATTTCGCTCATCTCAGAAACCGCCGTCAATGCGCGCACCGCGGTTTCAACGGTCTGCGCCAGATTGCGGGAATCCATAGCATGCGCGATGTTCAGCGAGCCGAGGTTACAGGAGATATCCTTGCCCACGCGGCGATAGTTAAGATCGTCATAGAATTCGCTGGCGCTGTTAACCTGCAAAATCTCCGAGCACAGGTTGCTCATATTGATGCGACCGGCAATCGGGTTATGACGGTTCACACTGTCTTCGTACATGATGTACGGATAGCCTGACTCAAACTGGATTTCGGCCAGCGTCTGGAAGAAATCACGCGGCTTGATGTAAGTCTTACGGATACGATCGTCGGCCAGCATCTCTTCATACAGTTCGCTGATGCTGATATCACCAAACGCTTTGCCGTAAATGCGCTCAACGTCATACGGCGAGAACAGCGCCATATCGCGATTCTCTTTCGCCAGTTGGAAGGTGATATCCGGAATCACCACACCGAGCGACAGCGTTTTGATACGGATCTTCTCATCGGCGTTTTCGCGTTTGGTATCAAGGAAGCGGAAGATATCGGGGTGATGCGCATTCAGCCACACCGCGCCCGCGCCCTGACGCGCACCAAGCTGATTGGCGTAAGAGAATGCATCTTCCAGCATTTTCATCACCGGAATTACGCCTGACGACTGGTTTTCGATGCGCTTAATCGGCGCACCGGATTCACGCAGGTTAGAGAGCAGGAACGCCACGCCGCCGCCGCGTTTTGACAACTGCAGCGCCGAGTTCACCGCACGCCCAATCGATTCCATATTGTCTTCGATGCGCAGCAGGAAGCACGAGACCAGCTCGCCGCGCTGCTGTTTACCGCAGTTGAGGAAGGTTGGAGTGGCTGGCTGGAAGCGGCCGCTGAGCATTTCTGCCAGCAATTCGCGTGACAGCGATTCGTTGCCGCGTGCCAGCGTCAGCGCCACCATGCAGGCGCGCTGCTCGAAGGTTTCCAGATAGCGTTTACCGTCGAAGGTTTTCAGCGTGTAGCTGGTGTAAAACTTCCACGCACCGAGGAAGGTGTGGAAACGGAAACCCCAGGCATCGGCTTCATCGTGCAGCTGGCACAGGAAACTGAAGTCGTACTGATTCAGTACCGTGGCTTCATAGTAGCCTTCCTCAACCAGATAGCGCAGGCGATCGGCCGCCGAGGCGAACTGTACGGTATTCGGCTCTACATGCTGCAGGAAGAACTGGCGCGTAGCCTCTTGATCTTTTTCGAACTGAATGCGGCCATCGGCGTCATACAGGTTCAGCATCGCATTGAGCGCGTGATAATCCAGCTGCGTGCTGTTCAGGGTGTCTGTCGTTGCCAAAATTGGGTTACTCCCGCTTTTACATTAGCGATATCGTCGGGGGTTCCCATCAGCTCAAAGCGGTAGAGATAAGGAACCTGACATTTCTGCGCAATGATGTCGCCTGCCAGGCAATAGCCTTCACCGAAGTTGCGGTTACCGGCAGCAATCACCCCGCGGATACCGCGTCGGTTGGCGTCATCATTTAGGAATTGAATCACTTGTCTGGGCACCGCACCCCGCGCACTGCCGCCGCCGTAGCTCGGCACCACTAAAATAAAGGGTTGGTCGATATGCAGGCGCTGCTTGCCATCAAGCGGTATGCGGCAAGCAGGCAGTCCCAGACGAGTGATAAATCGGTGCGTGTTTTCCGACTGGCTAGAGAAGTAGACCAGTGGGAACATCGCCTTATCCCCCGACTGCAGCGAGCTGGCGCAGGCTGGCGATTTTGTCAGGGCGGAAGCCGCTCCAGTGGTCATCATGGGTCATGACGACGGGCACCTGGCGATAGCCGAGGGATTTGAGGTTATCAATGGCTTCCGGTTGGGTATCGAGGTTGATCAGCTGATAGTCGATACCTTTACGGTCCATGGCATTTTTTGTCGCGTTGCACTGGACACAATTGTTTTTAGTGTAAATAATAATGCGCATGATTCGTATTTCCCTTTGGTTGCGGTCTGGATGCGAGATACGAAGCAAAATCCTATTTGCAGCGAACTTCGTCCTTGACGACATCTGGTAGCGAGTTGATGGGTTGAATACTAGATGTAGTGCTCGTGGCGGTCAAGCCCACCAGATATAGGGATTTTGTATTTTTATCTTCGGATAAATGCTAACACCAGAGATCATGCACCTTCCAGGCCCGAAAATTTTTTTGTAAAGGCGAGGGAGGCAAAATTTAGGTCAAATTTTGTGCGCTTTCATTTGCGGCAGGCACAAAAAAGCCCCGCAATCGCGAGGCTCTCTTTAAACGCTAATGATGGTTAACGGCGTGACATCAACAGCGCACCTAACACCAGACCCACGGCTGCACCGACACCCACGCCATGCCAGGGTTTGTCATGCACGTAGGCATCAACCTGATAACTGGCGTCACGCGCTGCCTGAGAAACGCGGCTGTTGCCGCCGTTCAGTTTTGCGCGGGTCTGCTTCAGCAGCGACTGTGCTTTACTGCGTGCGCTATCCACTTCATCTTTGGCTTCGCTGCCGTAAGATTTAAGTAATGCTTCGAGCGAATCTGCCAGCTCGTTTACATCCTGATTGATATCAATGTCATCGTTTTTGCTTACGCGATTAAACATTTTTTCGCTCCCTTTGATTTAACAAGTAATACTGAGTGTAGACGAAACGTGACTAAACGCAGGCGTATGCCAGGCTTTAGGGAAATTCCGAATGTCCTGTATGCCGGGCTGTTGTAAGGTTGCGGGGCTGTGAGAAGAGAGGAGCAAGCATGTATTTACGTCCGGATGAGGTAGCGCGCGTACTGGAAAAAGCAGGGTTCGAAATGGACACCCTGACGCCAAAAATTTACGGTTATCGTCGTGGTGAAAATTATGTCTACGTCAATCGCGAAGCGCGCATGGGCCGCACCGCATTGATCATTCACCCCACGCTGAAAGAGAAAAGTCAGCACTTTGCCGAGCCCGCCTCAGAAATGAAAACCTGCGATCATTACACCCAGTTCCCGCTTTATCTGATGGGTGAATCCCAGGAACATTACGGTATTCCGCACGGTTTTAGCTCGCGTATCGCGCTTGAGCGCTATCTGCAAGGCGTATTTGGCTCCTGATGTGGTGCCCCGTTGACGCGGGGCCACCCCCGACTTTTTAAAACCCTCACCCTTTGCCACGTTGCAAATTGACACGCTGGCGCGTATAACCCTGTGTCCATATAGATGTTCAGACGTCCATACGGATAAAAACCATGCAACAGCAGGAAATCCCTTCGCAGGAAAACTTTAAGCGCACCATGAAAGTGCGGCATCTGGTGATGCTGTCGCTGGGCGGTGTGATTGGCACCGGACTGTTCTTCAACACCGGCTATATCATCTCAACCACCGGGGCGGCGGGCACGCTACTGGCATATCTGATCGGCGCGCTGGTGGTGTGGCTGGTGATGGTATGTCTCGGCGAACTGGCCGTAGCGATACCGGAAACCGGCGCCTTCCATGTCTATGCTGCGCGCTATCTCAGCCCGGCAACCGGCTACACCGTGGCCTGGCTTTACTGGCTGACGTGGACGGTGGCGCTCGGCTCTAGCCTGACAGCTGCCGGATTCTGCATGCAATACTGGTTCCCGACCACGCCGGTGTGGCTGTGGTGTCTGGTGTTCTGTATCGCCATCTATCTGCTGAATATCGTCTCCACGCGCTTCTTCGCGGAAGGGGAGTTCTGGTTCTCCATCATCAAAGTGGTCACTATCATTGCCTTTATCATCCTCGGTGCGGGCGCGATGTTTGGCTTTATCCCGATGAAAGATGGCAGTGCCGCGCCGGGCCTGAGTAACCTGACGGCCTCAGGCTGGTTACCGCACGGCACCTTGCCGATTCTGATGACCATGGTGGCGGTGAACTTCGCTTTCTCCGGCACTGAGCTGATTGGTATTGCCGCTGGCGAAACCGAGCAGCCGCAGAAAGCGTTGCCGCTGGCGATCCGCACGACCGTAGCACGATTGATTATCTTCTTTATTGGTACAGTATTTGTGCTGGCGGCGTTGATCCCGATGGATCAGGCGGGCATCGTCAAAAGCCCGTTTGTGCTGGTGTTCGAGAAGATCGGTATTCCCTATGCGGCTGATATCTTCAATTTCGTGATCCTGACGGCGATCCTGTCCGCCGCCAACTCGGGTCTGTATGCATCGGGCAGGATGCTGTGGTCACTGGCGAATGAGAACACCTTGCCGCGCTGTTTCGCCCAGGTGAACCGCCGCGGGATTCCGGTGTTGGCGATCACCGTCAGTATGCTGGGCGGCCTGCTGGCGCTGTTCTCCAGCGTGATCGCGCCGGATACCGTATTTGTGGCGCTGTCAGCCATTTCAGGTTTTGCGGTGGTGGCGGTGTGGCTGAGTATCTGTGCCTCGCACTATGTGTTCCGTCGTCGCCACTTGGCCGCAGGCGGTTCGCTGCAACAACTCGCCTATCGCGCGCCATTCTATCCTCTAACGCCGATTCTCGGTTTCCTGCTGTGCCTGCTGGCGTGTGTAGGGCTGGCCTTCGATCCGTCGCAGCGTATTGCGCTGTGGTGTGGCATTCCATTTGTGCTGTTCTGCTATGCCGCATACCATGTCACGCATCGACGTAACCTGAAGGCCGGGGAGGCCAATGATGTCGCGTAATCCTGTCGCAGAAGCCTTAACACAACATGACACACTGATTCTGGATGGCGCGCTGGCCACCGAACTGGAGGCGCGCGGTTGCAATCTGGCCGATGCGCTCTGGTCTGCCAAAGTGCTGATGGAAAACCCTGAGCTGATTTATCAGGTGCATTACGACTATTTTGCGGCCGGCGCCAATGTGGCGATCACCGCCAGCTATCAGGCCACGCCGCAGGGCTTTGCGGCGCGTGGGCTGGATGAGGCGCAAGCGCTCACATTGATCGACCAAAGTGTGAAACTGGCACAACGTGCGCGTGATGATTATCGTGCGGCATCAGGCAGTGAAGCCGCTTTGCTGGTGGCCGGTTCCGTTGGGCCTTATGGCGCTTACCTTGCTAATGGTGCTGAGTATCGAGGTGATTACGCCCTGCCAGAAGCGGAGATGAAAGATTTCCATCGCCCACGCGTCAAGGCGCTGTTGGACGCGGGCGTGGATTTGCTGGCATGTGAAACCCTGCCGTCGTTTGCCGAAGCGCAGGCGCTGGTGAGTTTGCTGGCAGAGTACCCAAACAGCAGCGCCTGGTTCTCCTTCACCCTGTGTGATGCGCAGCACATCAGCGACGGCACGCCGCTGAGTCAGGTCGCTGAGCTGGTGAATGCGGCACCGCAAGTGGTGGCGATGGGCATCAACTGCGTAGCACTGGAGAGCGTGACACCGGCGCTGCAAACCTTGCAGGCGCTGTGTGCTAAACCGCTGCTGGTCTATCCCAACTCCGGTGAACAGTACGATGCGAGCAGCAAAACCTGGCACTCGGCGCCATCGGGCTGCACGCTGCAGGATAAATTCCCTGAGTGGCAACAAGCGGGCGCACGGCTGATTGGCGGCTGTTGCCGCACCACACCGCAGGATATCGCGGCGATTGCCGCCTGTTGTCAACCGCAATAAAGGCCAGAAAAGCAGCACTGATAGGGCGATTGAGGCGAGTGAAAAGCAGGATAGGGCAGTTTAGACTGTCCTATCTGATTCTATAGCGGACCTGCCATGAACCTGCGACACCTTCTTCCTGCCACTGCATTGCTGCTGAGCGGCTGTGCCACCATTGTCGGCACGGAAACGCAGCCGGTAAAAATCGACTCTGTCCCGCAAGGCGCGCGTTTCACCGTGCAGGATGAGACCGGCCGCGCAGTGGCGCAGGGCTACACGCCACAAACCGTCGAGCTGGCAAAATCCACTGGTAATTATTTTGGTAAAAAACACTATCAGGTGATGCTGGAGAGTCCGGGCTACGTGCCGGTGACGCTGCCGATCGAGGCCAGTGCCAACCTGTGGTATCTGCTGGGTAATATCCCGTTACTGGGCTTCCCCGGCTGGCTGCTGGTGGATCCGTTCTATGGCGGCATGTACGACCTGAAACCTGAACATCCTCAGCCACGTCTCAACGTGGTGGGTGCGCGCGGCGGTTAAACCGCATGGCGTGGTCGCGGCGCAATTTTTTGTGCATCTCCGAAGCAGGTATGTCGCTGAGAGATGCGCGATACACCGCGCTGCTAAGGTTCAGCATCATCTTTTTAGTTAAAAGCGATAAATCACATAGCTGCCGTTTGATATTCAAGACGGCAGCGACAATGAGAGTCGATTTCAAGCTATTGCGCTGTCGGCTTCACCATGGCATGACCGGATTTATGCTGCGCCAGATACTGCTGCTGGAAAATGCACATGCGAATGGTATTGCGGTATTCACCATTGATGAAAAATTCGTGCTTCAGCACGCCTTCCACTTCAAATCCCAGTTTGGTGTAGATGTGAATCGCTTTCTCATTCTCCTGATCAACAATCAGGTAGAGTTTGTAGAGATTGAGCACCGAAAAGCCATAATCCATCGCCAGTTTAGCCGCCTGACTGGCTAAGCCTTTGCCCTGATGCCCAGGATCAATGATGATCTGAAACTCAGCGCGACGATGCACGTGATTGATCTCGACCAGTTCCACCAATCCCGCTTTTTGCCCATCGTGTTCAACGACAAAACGACGCTCTGTTTGATCGTGGATATGCTTGTCGTAGAGATCCGAGAGCTCGACAAAAGCTTCGTACGGCTCCTCAAACCAATAACGCATCACGCTGGCGTTGTTGTCTAACTGGTGCACAAAGTGCAGATCTTCTCGCTCAAGCGGACGCAATTTCACCGTCATACGGTGTTCCTTCTGTTGAAAAATTGGCGTGATTATAGCGCCATCCGCCGAAGGTTGCTTTCGCACCAGCGTGATCATCGGTATAGGGTTTATGCACCGTTTCAGTGCGCGATCTCAACCCCCTCTCCCCATCACAATGGGCTTTCACAATCTGGCACAGCCATTGCTTGGCTTGTATAGATAAGACTATACAACCGTTGTTTTTCATCACCTTTATCAGGAGTGGAAGATGGGCAAGCCAGTGAAACTCGTTGTTCGTGCATTAACCGCCGCAGTCCTGTGCGCCAGTGCTTTAGGAGCACAGGCGGCCGACACCAAAGTCGCCATCGGTATTTCCGGCTGGACCGGATTTGCCCCACTGACGCTGGCCGATAAAGCTGGGATTTTCAAAAAGCACGGCCTTGATGTCGATGTGAAGATGATCCCGCAGAGCAGCCGACATCTGGCGGTGGCTTCCGGCACCATTCAGTGCGCGGCGACCACGGTAGAAACCTACATCTCCTGGAACGCCGCAGGCGTGCCGATTAAGCAGATCGTTCAGCTGGACAAATCTTACGGTGCCGATGGCCTCGCCGCCCGCAGTGACATCACCAGCATCAAAGATTTGAAAGGCAAAACCATCGCGGTGGATGCGCCCGGCACCTCACCTTATTTCCTGCTGGCGTGGATGCTGGATAAAAACGGCATGACGATGAAAGACGTGCGTCTCGCGACCATGGCACCGCAGGCGGCGGCACAATCTTTTGCTGCGGGTCAAAATGATGCGGCAGTGACCTATGAACCTTATCTCTCGGTGATTCGCAACCAGCCCAAGGCAGGGAAGATCCTCGCCACCACGCTGGATTATCCGATGGTCATGGACACACTTGGCTGTACGCCGACGTTCCTGAAAGAGCATCCTCAGGCCGCGAAAGCGCTGGTGGCCAGCTATTACGATGCGCTGGAGATGATCAAACAGCAGCCGGATAAATCCAACGAGATCATGGGTGCAGCGGTGAAATCCACTGGCAAGGAGTTTGCGGAGTCAGCCAGTTATTTGCGCTGGCAGGGGCCGGAAGAGAATAAGAAATTCTTCAATGGTGAAATTGAAACCTTCAGTGATGAAGCCGGCAAACTGCTGCTGCGTGCAGGGGTGATCAAGAAAATGCCGGATGTGAAAAGCCTGTACGACGCCAGCTTTGTGCAGTAAGCAGGAGAAAGGAGATGGAGATGAGTAAAAGCCAACCCGTGACTCCGCCAGCAGCACTGCCGGATGCGCCGCAGCGCTGGCACAATCCGTTGATGGTGCCGCTGAAAGCGATTTCGCTGCGCTTACGTATCGCGCTCGGCATAGCGTTTTTTGTGCTGTTTATCGCGGTGTGGACGTTGGTAACGTTGGGCGGCATGGTGTCGCCCACTTTCCTCGCCGATCCGCTGACTATGCTGCAGCAGGGAGTGGTGTTGTTCACCGAGTACAACTTCTCGCTGGATATTGGCATGACGGTGATGCGCGTGTTATCGGGCTTCCTGCTGGCGGCCGTGATAGGTGTGCCGCTGGGCATCATGATGGGCGCTTACAAAACCTGGGAAGCCTTTCTTGAACCCTTCGTCTCCTTTTGCCGTTATTTACCGGCCTCGGCGTTTGTGCCGTTGCTGATTCTGTGGGCCGGTATCGGTGAAACCCAGAAAATCCTGGTGATCTTTATTGGCTCCTTCTTCCAAATCGTCTTGATGGTGGCGGTCACCGTGAGCGGCGCACGTCGCGATCTGGTGGAAGCGGCCTACACGCTAGGGTGCAGCAACCGTTCGATAGTGCGTCGCGTGCTGATCCCCGGCGCGGCACCGGGCATTGCTGAACTGCTGCGCCTGGTGCTCGGCTGGGCGTGGACTTACGTCATCGTCGCCGAATTGATCGGATCGGAAAGTGGCATCGGCCATATGATCGTCGACAGTCAGGCATTGCTGAATACCGGGCAGATCATTTTCGGCATTATTGTGATCGGCTGCATTGGCTTGATCTCTGACTATCTGTTCAAAGTGCTCAATCGGCGCTTGTTTGCATGGAGCACCCTGTAATGAAACACAGCAAACTCAACGTGCGCGGCGTGGAACGCATTTTTACCGGACCGAAAGGGGAACAGACCCAGGCGCTGCAGCCGATCCACTATCAGGTGGAGGAGAATGATTTCATCACTATCCTCGGTCCCTCAGGCTGCGGTAAATCCACGCTGCTGCGCATCATCGCCGGACTGGATACGCCCACGCGCGGGGAAATCTGGCTGGACGGTAAAAGCGTGGAAGGGCCGGGCGCCGATCGCGGCATGGTGTTCCAAAGCTACACGCTGTTCCCATGGCTGACGGTAGAGGAGAATATCCGTTTCGGCTTGCAGGAGCGCGGCATCAGTGCAGCGCAGCAGAAAGAGCGCAGCGACTACTACATCCAGCAGGTGGGATTACGCGGCTTTGCGCAGCACTATCCGCGCCAGCTCTCGGGCGGCATGCAGCAACGTACTGCGATCGCCCGTGCGCTGGCCAACGATCCCAAAGTGCTGTTGATGGATGAGCCGTTTGGCGCACTGGATAATCAGACGCGCGTGATGATGCAGGAGCTGTTGCTGTCGGTGTGGGAGCAGTCGCGCAAAACCGTGCTGTTCGTGACGCACGATATCGACGAAGCGATTTTCATGGCTAACAAGGTAGCGATTTTCAGCGCCCGGCCGGGCCGCATCAAGCAGGAGGTGGCAGTGAATTTCAACAATGGGCGCGATTACACCATTAAAACCTCACCCGAATTTATGGCGTTAAAGGCCGAAGTGACCGAGTCGATTCGCAGCGAGACGCTGCAGGCGATGGCGCATTAAGCAGAGATCACATTTAGCGTAAATTGAATGGTGCATCAATTTACGCCTGTCCGTGGCGGCACGATGGAGCATGCATCTGTTTGCGATATGATCGCTTTAGATGCGGATGAAAAATCGCGCCGCAACGGTTGAGTGAAAATGCGTTAACCGACAATCCGACCCAATGCCATATGCGCCGCGCGGTCGCACATATGATCGATCACATCGGGATCGTGACTCACCAGCACCATGGTCAACCCGTCATTCTGCTTCAAATCATTCAGCAGATTCAGGATCTCCGCCTGCACTGACATATCCAGCGCCGAGGTTGGCTCATCCAATAACAGGATCTTTGGCTCCAGCAGCAGGGCGCGCACAATCGCCACGCGCTGACGCTGGCCGCCGGACAGCTGATGCGGATAACGATCCGCCAGCGCTGGATCCAGCCCTACATGGCGAAAACCCTGATTGATGCGGTCGTCGATATTATCGCGCTTCAACATCTTCAACGGTTCGGCCAGGGTGCGGCGCAGACGATGGCGTGGATGCAGTGAGGCATACGGATCCTGAAACACCATCTGCACATCACGACGCAGCGGACCGGTAAAGGCTTTACCTGGCTGCACATCGGTGCCGGCCAGTTGCATGCTGCCGCTCCAGAACGGGTTCAAACCTGCCATCACCCACAGCAGCGATGACTTGCCGCAGCCCGATGGCCCCACCAGACCGAAACATTCTCCCGCCGCCACCTGCAAGGATACGTCATGCACCACGGTGCGCAGTTCGTAGCCCTGCTTATGCGACACGCTCAGATTGTTTAACTCAATCATTGCTGGCCTCCAGCGCAGCACGATCCAGCACCGGCAAGCGTTCACCGTGCGTGGCTTTGCTCGGACGACAGGACCATAGCGTGCGTGTGTAAGGATGAGTCGCATTAGATAGCTCTGCCGCAGGCAACGTATCCAGCAATTTGCCTTTGTACATCACCATCACGCGATCGCAGTGCTCAGAGACCTGCTGCAGATCGTGGCTGATCAGCAGTAAGCCCATATTGCGCTGCTCCACCAAACTACGAATCAGTGCCAGCACTTGATCGCGCATCGCATGATCAAGCGCCGAGGTCGGTTCATCGGCAATCAGCAGATCGGGATCGGTGATCAATGCGATCGCCAGCATCACACGCTGCCCCATGCCGCCGGAAAGCTGATGCGGATAACGCTTCATCAACTGACGGGGATCCGGCAGACCGACCGCATCCAGCATCTCGCACACTTTCTCTTTACGTTCGGCACGGCTCAGTTTGCGGTGCAGCACCAGCGGCTCTTCAACCTGCCAGCCGATAGTGCGGGTGGGGTTCAGTGCGTATTTTGGATCCTGCATCACCATCGCGACTTTGCCGCCGCGCAGGGCGATCCAGTCACGTTCGCGCAGGTTGAGCGCATCGGCACCCACCACCTGTAAGCGATCGGCCTGCAGGTGCAATGAAGGAGAGAGCAGCCCCATCAGCGAGCGGGCCGTCAGTGATTTGCCCGAACCGGATTCACCCACCAGCGCCACGCGCTCACGGCCAATTTGAAAGGCGATATTATCCACTAACAGCGTATCTTCGCTGCGGATGGTCAGCCCCTGCACATCAATTAACAGATCATTTGGCATGACGGGTATCCAGTCGGTCGCGCAGGCCATCGCCTGTCAGATTAAACGCCAGACTGGCGAACAGAATCGCACCGCCGGGGGCGGCAGCCACCCACCATTGGTCGAAAATCACTTTACTGCCTTCCGCCACCATCGAACCCCATTCGGCGGTTGGCGGTTGCACGCCCATGCCCAGGAAGCCGAGGCCCGCAGCGGAGAGAATGATGCCGCCGAGGCTCAGCGCCGCACGCACTACTGCGGTGGGCAAACACAGCGGTAAAATGTGCCCGAACATCAAACGCAAACCGGTAATGCCCTGCATGCGTGCGGCAGCCAGATAATCACTACGGCGCAGTGCCAGGGTTTCCGCACGCGCCTGACGGGCAAATGGCGGCCAGCTGGTTAATGCCAGCGCCAGCGCACCGTTCATCAATCCTGGACCGAGCATCGCCACCAGCGCCAAAGCAATCACCAGATTCGGCAGCGACAGGAAGATATCCGTTATGCGCATCAGCACGCGTTCGGCCCAGCCGCCCACATAGCCGGCAGTAATCCCGACCAGCAGGCCCACCGGAATGGTCAGTACCAGAATCAGTGACACCAGCAGCAGCGTAGGACGCGCACCGTAGATCACGCGTGACAGCAAATCGCGGCCAAAGCCATCGGTGCCAAACCAATGCAGCGCGGAAGGGGCCTGCAAACGCTGGGCAATCACCTGGGCGTTAGGATCAAACGGTGCCAGCAGCGGAGCAAACAGCGCCATCGCCACCACAATCACCACCAGCGTCAGACCGATGGTCAGTGAAGTCACGCGCGCACGGCGGCGGCGTGGACGAACTGTCTCCAGTTCAGAGAGTTGTTGAGTCATCGGGTTCTCGGATCGGTTAACCAGGTGAGGGCATCGGCCACGGCATTAAGCAGAATAAAGCAGCTGCCAATCAGCAGGGTCGAGCCGAGAATCGCTGGTGTATCAGAGGAAAACAGCGCGTTGGTCATATAACGTCCGACACCGGGCCAGGCGAAGACCGTTTCCGTTAACACCGAGCCTTCCAGCAGGGTGGCGTAGGAGAGGGCGATGACCGTGATCAGCGTCCCCAGCACGTTGGGGAAGATATGACGCAGCAGGATGCGAGTCCGCCCTGCGCCTTTGGCGCGCGCCAGAATCACATACTCTTTGCTGCTCTCTTCTAACAGCGCGGCACGCAATAAGCGTGTAATACCGGCCATCGCCAGTAAGCCAAGAATCACCACCGGCAGCCACAGGTGGGCAATCGCATTGCGGAACATCTCGGGATCGCCAGACAGCCAGCTATCAATCAGCACAAAGCCGGTTTTCGGCTCCAGCGTGTAGATCCAGATATCATCCAACTGTCCCGGCCCGGCAGACCAATGCAACACCGCGTAAAACAGCAGCAGACCCAGCAGACCCAGCCAGAATACCGGAACGGAATAGCCGAGCAGCGAGATAAAGCGCGCTACGTTATCGATCACGCTGCCCGGCTTCCACGCGGCCAGCAAGGCTAAAGTGATGCCAAATACCGCCGCAAAGATCATCGCACAGGTGGCGAGTTCAATGGTGGCGGGGAAGGTGCGCATCAGATCCGTGCTGACAGGCTGATTGGTCAGATGCGAGAGTCCTAAATTGCCCTGCGCCAGATGGCTGATATAACGCCAGAACTGTACCAGCACCGGCTGGTCGAGGCCGAGATCGTGGCGCACCTGTGCGTAAGTCGCCTCGCTGGCGTGATCGCCGGCGATCTGTTGCACCGGATCAACCGGCGACAGGTGCGACAGCATGAAAGTGAACGCTAACAAACCGATTAGCGTCACCAGCAGCGATAACAGGCTGGTGACCAGGCGGCTGAAACGTTGCCAGAGCGGCCGGGCGAACCCGGCCTGTGAAGCAGACACTGCCATTACTTAGAAACCTGCGAGTAATACACCATGTCAGGGTTAATCCCCTGCACATAGCCTTTCAGGTTATCGCGCAATGCAATCAGGTTGCGCGCTTGCAAGCCGATCACGTAGGGCGAGTTCTTCAGCACTTCACGCTGCATCGCCTGATACAGCTCAACGCGTTTATTGCTGTCAGCTTCGGCGGTGGCGGCCAGCGTTTGTTTACTCAGCTCTGGAATGTGCCAGTCAGAGCGGTAAGCAATGGTTTTGCTGCCATCTTCCGGGTTATAGGCGAACGAGGCGGCATTGGTATTCGGATCGAAATAATCCGCACCCCAGGCGTTCAGTGTCGCTTCGTACTGATGCGCTTTCACGCGAGTAGAGACTTCAGAACTCAGGCCCGGCTGCACTTCGACTTTCACGCCACCTTTGGCAAAGCTGCCCTGTAATGCCTGCGCAATGTCGAGGTACGGCGGTTGATTGCTGGTAGAGAGCTTAAAGCTGACGTTGGTTAAACCTGCTTTCTTCAGAATCGCTTTGGCTTTTTCCGGATCGTAGGTGTACGGCGTGTCATTCAACGCACCGAGGAAACCTTTAGGCAGGAAGGTTTGATGTACTTCGAACTGGCCTTTCAGCAGGTCGTTAGCAATACCTTTGTAGTCGAACAGGTAACGCGCCGCTTCCCACAGTGCCGGGTTCTTCAACACTGGATTCTCACCGACGTTGAACTGAATGTAGTAGAGCGAGGCCATCGGAATCGCTTCGGTCTTCACGCCCGTTTTGCCTTTCAGCGCCGCAATTTGGTCTGCGCCGAGGTTACGAGCAATATCCACATCGCCCTGTTCCAGCAGCAGACGACGCGCAGCAGGTTCCGGCACGTTCTTGATCAGGATGTTCTTCAGCTTCGGTGCGCCCGCCGGTGAGGTCGGGTTGGCGGTCAGCAATACCACTTCATGCAGCACCACTTTACGAATCTGATACGGGCCGCTACCCGCGGAGTGGGTGCCTAACCAGGCATGACCGAAGTCACCGTTTTTGGCATTCGCCTGTGCAGTTTTCTCATCCACAATCGAAGAGACCGGTGCAGACAGCAGGCTAAGCACATAAGCCGGGCTGACGTTGGCGCTCCAGCTGATCTGCACATGGTTGTCATCGACTTTTTTCAGGAAGGTATCGACGTTGTCTTTATTCCAGCCGAGCTGCGTCAGAATAAAGGAAGGGTCGAGGTTAAGTTTCACCACGCGACCCAGCGAGAAGATCACATCTTCCGGACGCAGCGGATTACCACTGGCGAATTGCGCGCCTTCGCGCAGTTCAAAGGTCAGGCTGCGATTGTCACTGCCTGGCGTCCAGGAGGTGGCCAGCGTTGGCTTCAGATCGGTGGGATTGGTCGGATCCGACTGAACCAGACGTTGATAGATGTTAGTGAATGCTTGCACTGTGGTGAGTTCAAAGCCCTGTGCCGGATCGAAGCTATCAGCATCATCAGTCGACTGCGCAATCACCAGCGTATCTTTTGGTGTTGCGGCCTGAGCAGAGAAGGCGGCTACCAGCGATAACGCCAGCAGTGAGGGAATGATTTTTTTCATGTTGTTTCCTTGCCTTAAAAAAGTAACGCGAGTTTACGAGAGCGCCGTAATGAAGAATAGTCAATTTATGGCTATACATATGCTTTACGGTTCTAAGCGCGACGGATTGGTTATAAGCCTGTTAAATATGCCGTTATTGTTATCGTGCCGCGCAGTGCTACAGACTCGCTAATTTTTGTCCTTTCATCAACCAAATCACAACGGAATTTAAACTCGTTGCTGAACGGAAATAATTAACTTTACTTCGAAGTCTTCAGGAATATAATGGCGCCAACTTCAAACAGGAGAATTCAGTTGGACAGTCACCCTTTTAGATGGCAACACAAGGCAAGCTGACGCGCGAATTCTTTTGTCGCTGCTTGCCAACACGGCGGGCAGCAATCCTCTCTTCTCTCTGATGATTGTTCCCCTTAAAACGACAGTAGCGGGTTGATGCCCGTGGGGATTTCATCATGCACATGATTTTAAACGCACTTTTTCCTCCACCTCGATGCGCGCGCTGATTTTCAGCGTGCATAATTAACCGCTGTTTTAGCGCGTTTTGGCACGTCCGTGCTCAGGCTACCTGGCAAATCTGGACTGACTGAAGATCGCTCTCAGCGGCATCATTGACATCGTCATCGCTATTTCTCGTTATTTTAACGAGCGAATTTCTTCGTCTTTTATTTACGGGAGGTTATATGGAAATTCCCGATAGGTTATTTTTAATCATCTAACGCAGCGTCGTTAATTTAATTTATCCCGAACTATGTGCTCCATGCACAGGGACTGTTATTGCCGTAAAAAATAGAGGAATGTCATCATGACTGACATGAAACTCAACCAGGAAAAAAAATCCTGGAGCAACGCCCGCCCGCAGCGTCAGAAAACGCCGCGCTATCTGATTGAAGATGAAGCCGGTTTCACCGCCGATGAAACCCTGGTTCGCCTGCGCAGTGATGCGCTGGGCCTGAGCGAACGCGAAGCCGAAGCGCGTCTGGAAGTCTATGGCCGCAATCAGGTGGCGCATGATAAAGCGCCGCACGCGCTGATTCAGCTGATCCAGGCATTCAATAACCCGTTCATCTACGTATTAATGGCGCTGGCAGCGGTGAGTTTTTTCACTGACTACCTGCTGCCATTACGTAAAGGCGAGGAGACCGACCTGACCGGTGTCATCATCATTGTGACGATGGTAACGCTCAGCGGTTTGCTGCGCTTCTGGCAGGAGTTCCGCACCAATAAAGCCGCGCAGGCGTTGAAATCCATGGTGCGCACGACTGCCACTGTGCTGCGCCGGGAATCTGCCCAGCAACCACCGGCTAGACAGGAAGTGGATATTGCCACTTTAGTCCCCGGCGACATTATCTATCTATCGGCTGGCGATCTGGTGCCTGCCGACGTACGTTTGCTGGATTCGCGTGACCTGTTTATCAGCCAGGCGATCCTGACCGGTGAATCACTGCCGGTGGAGAAATATGACGTCACGGGCCACGTCACCAGCAAAGGCGCGGGAGCGAGCGATCACGGGGCTTCACTGCTGGAACTCGGTAGCGTGTGTCTGATGGGCACCAACGTCTCCAGCGGCAGCGCCAAAGCGGTGGTAGTGGCAACCGGCGGCGAAACCTACTTTGGCAGCCTGGCGAAATCGATTGTCGGTAATCGCTCGCAAACTGCTTTTGATCGCGGTGTGAACAGCGTCAGCTGGCTGCTGATCCGCTTCATGCTGGTGATGGTACCGGTGGTTCTGCTGATTAACGGGCTAACCAAAGGCGACTGGCTGGATGCCTCGCTGTTTGCGCTGGCGGTAGCGGTCGGTCTGACGCCGGAAATGCTGCCGATGATTGTCAGCTCGAATCTGGCGAAAGGTGCGATTGCCATGTCACGCCGCAAAGTGATTGTGAAACGGCTGAACGCGATTCAGAACCTCGGCGCAATGGACATCCTGTGTACCGATAAAACCGGCACGCTGACCCAGGACAATATCATTCTTGAGCATCATCTGGATTGCGCCGGGGTGGAAAACTCTCGCGTACTGATGCTGAGCTGGCTCAACAGCCACTATCAGAGCAGCACGCCGAATCTGATGGATCGTGCGATTCTGCGCTACGGCAAGGATCGTGTAACGGCGGACATGGGCGACTATTACGCCAAAGTGGATGAGTTGCCGTTTGATTTTGTGCGTCGCCGCGTTTCTGTTGTGGTGCGCGATCGTCGTCTGAATCAACAGATGCTGATCTGTAAAGGCGCGGTAGAAGAGATGCTGAGCATCGCTACGGCTGAGCGTGAAGGAAAACTGGTTCAGCCGCTGGATGAAAAACGCCGTGCAGAATTGTTAGCTCTGGCACACCAGTACAACGAGCAAGGTTTCCGTGTATTGCTTGTGGCGAGTCGTGTACTGGAAGAGCCGGGCTTGCAGCAGGCATTGAGTGTGGCGGATGAACAAGGGTTAACCGTGGAAGGGTTGCTCACTTTCCTCGATCCACCTAAAGAGAGTGCCGCCAAAGCCATTAACGCGCTGCGTGAAAACGGCGTCAGCGTCAAAGTGCTGACCGGCGACAACCCGGTGGTCACCGCACGTATTTGCCAGCAAGTTGGTATCGACAGTGGCGATATCGTGACTGGCGATCAGATCGCGATGATGAGCGATGAGCAACTGGCAGAGGCGGCAGCGCACAGCGCGGTGTTTGCCAAACTGACGCCGCTGCAGAAATCTCGCATCTTGCGTGCATTGCAGCAGCAAGGACACACCGTCGGTTTCCTCGGCGATGGGATTAATGATGCGCCAGCCCTGCGTGATGCCGATGTCGGGATTTCAGTGGATAGCGCAGCAGATATCGCGAAAGAGTCTTCTGACATCATCTTGCTGGAAAAAGATCTGATGGTGCTGGAAGAGGGGGTGATGAAAGGACGCGAAACCTTCGGCAACATCATCAAGTATCTCAACATGACCGCCAGTTCCAACTTTGGCAACGTGTTCTCTGTACTGGTGGCGAGCGCCTTTATTCCGTTCCTGCCAATGCTGGCGATTCACTTGCTGATTCAGAACCTGATGTATGACCTGTCTCAACTGGCGCTGCCATGGGACAAAATGGACCGTGAGTTCCTGCGCAAACCGCGCAAATGGGACGCGCGTAATATCAAACGCTTTATGCTGTGGATTGGGCCTACATCATCAATCTTTGATATCACGACTTTTGCTGTGATGTGGTACGTGTTTGCCGCCAACACGCCGGAAATGCAGTCACTGTTCCAGTCCGGTTGGTTTGTAGAAGGATTGCTGTCGCAGACGCTGGTGGTGCATATGCTGCGCACCCAGAAAATCCCGTTCATCCAGAGCCGTGCTGCACTGCCGGTGCTGCTGACTACGGCGTGTGTGATGATTGCAGGCATTCTGCTGCCATTCTCCCCGTTGGGACACATGGTGGGATTGACCCCGTTGCCCTGGGCTTACTTCCCATGGCTGGTCGCGACCTTGTTAGGTTACTGCGTGGTCGCACAGGGCATGAAAATGCTCTACATCAAACGCTTCGGCCAGTGGTTCTAACTCCATGGAGGCGCTATGCGGAATCGGAATCTTAATAAGGTGGTGTGCCATCTGCTGATAATGATGGTGGTGATTGTTGTGCTAACGTGGGTGTTTCGTTAGTCAAACCAAGGGCAGGTTATCCTGCCCTTTTTGCCTTTTAACTGCGGGAAGGGACAAATGAGCCAAACAAAACGCGCGTTAATTATCGGTGCTTCAAAGGGGATTGGACTGGCGGTGGTGCAGCAACTGCTGGCCGATGGCTGGGACGTTACGGCGACTTATCGCAGCACTGCCGTTTCCTATCAGCATGAAAAACTGCGCTGGCTGCCGCTGGATATCACTATTGCCACACAGCGTGAGCAATTACTTCAGCAACTCAAAGGCGAGCAGTTTGATCGCGCGCTGATCAATGCCGGGATTCTCGGCCCGGATTCAATGGAATTGATCGCCACTTCCGATGATGAATTGATGCAACTGTTTATGACCAATAGCGTTGCGCCCGTGCGCATGGCGGAAGGTCTGTTGCCGTTGCTGACGGAAAAACAGGGTGTGCTTGGCATCACCACATCTCGTCTCGGCAGTCTGACGGAAAATGCGGAAGCGCTTCGCCCTTACTACTCTGCCAGCAAGGTGGCACTGAATATGCTGAGCCGTGCACTACTGCAGCAGATGGATCCGCGTGGCACAACCTTGCTATCGCTGCATCCGGGCTGGGTGAAGACCGATATGGGCGGGGATGATGCGGATATTACGGCGGTCGAAAGTGCTCAGGGAATAGTGACGCAACTGAACCGTTTTGCCGGGCAGGGCGGACATCATTACGTCGATTACAGCGGCAGGCAATTAGCCTGGTGAGAGTAAGCGCCTGCTAACAGATGCCAGCAGGCTAATTGTTTATTCGTCGGGCTGGTAGTACTGCACACCAATTTCAATGCGTTCGCGCCCGCTGGCCACGCGATGGCGATTGCTGTCGCGCAGCGAGTAGATGCAGCCGCAGTACTCCTGCTGATAGAAACGCTCGCGCTTGCTGATCTCGATCATGCGTGATGATCCACCGCCTTTACGCCAGTTAAACTCCCAATACAGCATGTCAGGATAGTGCGCTGCTGCACGCACGCCGCAGTCATTTATCTGCTTCATGTCCTTCCAGCGCGAAATGCCCAGCGAACTGGTGATCACCGGGAAGCCATTTTCATGCGCATACAGCGCAGTGCGTTCAAAGCGCATGTCGAAACACATGGTGCAGCGTACGCCACGCTCCGGTTCCCACTCCATGCCGCGTGCCCGATCAAACCAGTTATCTTTATCGTAATCGGCATCCACGAAAGGCACACCGAACTGCTCAGCAAAGCGGATATTTTCTTCTTTGCGCAGCTCGTACTCTTTCAGCGGATGAATGTTTGGGTTGTAAAAGAAGATGGTGTAATCGATTCCGGAAGCCAGCATCGCTTCCATCACCTCACCCGAGCAGGGTGCGCAGCAGGAGTGCAACAGCACTTTATTGTGACCGTTGGGTAAAGGCAGAGGTTGGCGTTTGAAGGTGTCAGACATGAGAAAAAATAGTTAATGAGTGTTGGGCGAAGTGTAAGTCGATATCGCGCCGCACGCAAAGCGGCAAAAACGAAAAAGGCCGCAATCGCGGCCTTTCGGGGTTCTGTCAGAAGAACTTATTCAGTCACTTTCTTCTTCAGATCGCTGGCACCTTCTTTGGTTTTGTTCCAGCCTTTAGTCGCACCTTCTTTGGTGGCATCCCACCCTTTTTCAGTGCCTTCTTTGGTTTTGTTCCAGCCTTTCTGTGCGCCTTCGCTCACTTTGCTGCTGGTGCTGTCGCTCTTACCTTCAACAGCATGCTTGGCTTTCAGCTTCTGCTCTTCGCCCTGATGCTGCGCCTGATGCAGCTTCTCTTTGGCGGTGTTTGCGCCCGCTTGTGCGTTCGCGACGGTGTCGTCAGTTGCATGTGTGGTAGCGGCAAAAGCCGAAGAAGCCAGCAGCAGGGCAGATACAGCAATAATTGTCTTTTTCATGAATATTCCCTCATCAATCGCTCTATGAGTTATGAGCGTAGTTAACAATGGCACGCTCAGCCCGAATTGGCTCCAGGAATAACCTTAATTGAATCATCGGGTTTAGTGGGAGGGGAGGAAATACTCGATGAGAGGTAAAGTAAAGTGACGCCGCGCAGCAGATGTACACTGGAGGTTTGATACTCTTCAAGGTGCATATATCAATGCGCGGACGAAAGCCTTGATGCAAATTTAGTCGGGTTAACTATTCTTCATCCCGCTCTTTAGCCGCGCGCTGGCGATCGTAATACTCATCTTCAGCAGAGATGATTTCGTCCAGCAGGGAATCCATATCTACAGCATGAACTTCTTCCACAAACAGACCGGTTAAAACGGTTTCAGGCGTTAACTTACCGTCTTCAAATAGCTGCCAGATCTCTTTCGCATAACGCGTTTCTAAAATCTGCGGGGCAAACTGACCGTAATATTCGGTGATATTATTCACATCGCGCTCGAACATTGATTCGGCGTGGTTGTTTGCTGAAGCATCCACCGCTTGAGGCAGGTCGATGATCACTGGGCCATGCTCATCTTGCAACACGTTAAACTCTGACAGATCGCCATGCACAATGCCGGCACACAACATGCGTACGATATTGCGAATCATGGTGGCGAAATCAGTCAGAGCTTCCTCTTGCGACAAAATCACATCGCTCAGACGTGGTGCTACTGCGCCATCTGCATCAGTGACCAGCTCCATTAACAACACACCGTCGAGGCACATATAGGGTTCAGGCACGCGAACGCCGGCTTTGGCCAGACGGAACAGCGCGTCGACTTCTGCAGTATGCCAGACTTCCTCTTGCTGCTTGCGTCCGAATTTGGAGCCTTTTTGCATTGCACGCGCGCTACGGGAGTTGCGAACTTTGCGCCCCTCCTGGTATTGCACGGCCTGCTTAAAGCTGCGCTGAGAAGCTTCTTTGTAGACTTTAGCGCACTGGACTTTGCCGCCGCACATGACAGTGTAAACGTCAGCTTCTTTGCCGCTTTTCAAGCGCTGAAGCACGTTATCGATCAGGCCGTCATCGACCAGCGGTTGGATTCGGTTTGGAATTTTCATGCGGCTTTATACCGCATTTCAGGGGACTCACGCATTAAGAACATGGGGCATAACTGAAGAAAAGCCAGACGCGTGGCATTATGAGCAGGGGATGGGTTCAGTATCACCCTACCTCTCATTTCTCTAGCGAGATTTGACGTACTGTTATCAGGAATTCACGCGCGGTGGTGTCCCAAAGCTCAGGTGAGAAATCAAACTCATAGCGTCGCTTGAACTCCTCCTCTACGCCATCATCATAGGCGGAGATAAAATCATCGACTTCTTCGATGAGATCTTTGAGCATCCAATCTGGGGCTGTTTTTTTGAAGAGCCTGACTATGCCTTCAACTGTGTCTTCGCCATCATTAATGATGTCGGCGTCCTGATTGAAATAACCGAAAATCAGTTGATCAAGAAAATGGAAATTTTGCATTTTGCACCTTAAAGAGACGGGAACGCGGTAAGAATGTAGTAGGGTTTTCCATTAAATTGTTGAAATTCAATGACCACTCTCACATTTGTCATGGCAATCCGCTGGCTGTCTCCTCGTTTGAAGCCGTAGCCAATAGTTTTCCCTGCTGCATTACGAATAGTTAGTCTGACACCTTTCTTGCCACCTGAGAGAACAGACTTTATGACGGCTCTATTAGCAAAAAGCGCTCTCGATATTGCTTCCTCTGCTATCTGCAGGTTAGTAAAGGTGGTAGAGAACGTTAAACGCTTATTGGTTTCAAAACGGGATAACAACTCTGCATCGCTTTTGCCAACGTGTGTGGAAAGCGTATGCCCTCCGGGTTTTAAGCCCCGTCATCGATTCATGCTCAATCAGTTTGATGCGACCCGCTCTCACCGATGCTAACCGGGTTGCACTAATACTAAATGCAATTCCTGGTGGAACAGCGATGTCGACAGTCAGGCCGATTTTTATCGCAGTTTCGTCATCCGCGCCAAAGGATTTTGCCATTGCCTCAGCTGCTTTGTACGTTGCCGTTCGGGTATTTCTGCCCACAATAATCTGATTAGCAGCAGCATGAATACTGTCGAGACTGTGTGCCCCAACAACAACGCATCCTGCTTTAGTCAGTCCAGTCGGTTCAGACGCGATACACAGGGCAGCGGCACCAACCAACTCAACTGATCCCATAATCAGCCCCAGTCCACCATATAGCCGATTACTTGTGGTTTCTGCCTCCGTAACTGTTTTATCAGAGAGCGCGGCGGCAAGTTGTACCGGGGATATTGCGATTTTTATGCCATCATCCATCACGAAGTCTCCGGTGGTTAAAAAACAAACATGTTGATTGTAAAATCATTTATGACACAACCAACATTTGAAGCCAAAAAATTGTATTAAAAGTGACCTGGTTTCGCGATGAACGGTCGACCTGCAATCCATTTAGGCGCTAACTTGCCCGCACAAACCACACTGATTATATGAGGGGGGCTTAGTGCGGAACATAGCCTTTTAAACGGCGAGGGAAGAGGAATATCTGGTTCAGGGGATAATCTATATCAACTGCTGGAGCACAGCACTCCAGTGTTAGTTAATGGGCGCAAGGTCTTCGCCATGTCTAAATTTATGGGGTCAGTCCACAGTGCCGGGCTTTTTTACGTCCGCTGCTTAAGTGCATGTCTATGCTGCATGAAAACGCATGAGTCTCCGGTATCTCGGAACGGCAGGAAAGGCCAGCAGCGGCGCGGCTCAGGCCTAATCATGCAGGTGCATGAAAAACGCTGCATAAAGCGGGCAGGCGTGGCGGGGCTACGAGAGCGCGCAACAGCAAAAAGATTAGAGCTGCAATTCTCATGCCTAGTCTTACCGTTACTGATTGATTAACTAAATTCACGTTTGTTTGAAGGTGATGCTTTGTAAATACCATATTGTAAGGTAATGTTGTAAGTAAGTATTAACAAAGCATGTAATCACATAGCGCATGAGATATGTAAAATGCTCAACCATATATATGGAGTTGTGGGTGTAATAGGAACCTTGGCCACGTTATTAGCAACTTATTTGACAAACAAGGATTTATCGCAATGGATTTTGATAGCATCTGGATGGATTGCAGCATTATTGACTGGTTATTTTAACTATCTCGCGATTAAAAAACTAAGCCAAAGCACTGATACGCATGCCAGTAAGGCTTGTGAATTATCTAATGAATTGACCCTGATGACTCAGCAAAAGGAATCATTGCAAAATATCGCGGATTATTTAGCAAAAAACAACCCACAGCATGTAGCAACTCCAAGGACTACACTGCGGCAGGAGTCTGGAGAATAATAAGGAAAAACCATGATGATTGAATTTGATGAATACAAATATTATCCCTCGCTTAGGACTAGGGCCGCTGAAATATTAGGGTTAGAAAAACTCTCTTACCAAGTAAAAGAGAAAATACTACCAATAATTACACTTGGTAAATGGCCTCGTAATGAAGAAATCCAAACTTCTTTTGATAAAGCCATAAACGCAATGGAAGGCCTGCCCTTTATATTAGATGTAACGAAAGAAGAAAAACATCATTGTTTATCTAGTAAAAGTTTACTTTCGCCCGAAGATAACTTTTCTAATTGGAGGAGTTTCTGCCTACAAAAAGAAAACGTAATTCCTATTATACAAATGCCTGATAATGCAAAGTTACGTGAAATAGTTCAGCAGGCACGGATGATTGAAAAAGAAAAGGGGCGCGTTGCTTTCAGAATAAAAAATATTAATACTGATGTAACCAAGGTGATTAGTTCTTTAATTTCTTTAGATAACCCTGAGCGTTCAATAGTTTTTATTGATCTAGGTTATGTACGTGGCACTGTGCCTATAGTTGCTTCTGCGGCTATAACAGCAATAAACCAACTCAGAAACGAAATTCCAGAGTTGATTATTAGTGTATTAACAACGAGTTTTCCAAACTCAGTTACAAATTTTTGTCGTGAAAATGCAAACTATGGATATATTGATATGCTTGAGCGAGAGTTATATCAATCGATAGGTGGTAAAAATGTAGTTATATACGGCGATCATAGCTCCATCCATTCTGTAGTGTATGATGATATGGGGGGGAGATATGTTCCAAGGATAGATATAGCACTAGATGATGCTTGGTATTTTGAAAGGAGGCCTGGGGTTGATTCTCAGGGCTATATAGATGCAGCAAAAAGCATTTTATTGAAATATCCTGAGTACAATGAAAATACTTCTTGGGGGGCATTGATGATCAGAAATGCTGCAAAAGGCGACATCTCTGGAATGGGAAGCCCAGCGAAATGGATTGCTGTTAGAGTAAATCAGCATATCACAAGACAATCTGAATTATGTGAAGAATTAGAATATACAGATTATATTGACGATGACTTTTGACAACTAATCGAGGGGGGGCTACCTCCTCGGTTTAGCTCTTTTTAAAACATGTAATGGTAAGTCGGTAGGGATATTGTCCACGCCATATTTTTTTTGCATCCTTAGAACATCAATATCATATAAATGCTCATCGCTATAAGTTTCAATGTTTCCCGTATCGAGAGTGCTTACGTTACTTTTGATAAGCTGCTTTTTTTTTCTTAAAAGTTGTAAGTCATTAACGTTTAGCTCTTTCTTCAATGGTAATGTGCTTACAAAGCTGTCAGATGTTTCTTTATAACGATTTTTTAAATTCAATAATATATTATTTCTAACTTTCTTTACACTTAGATTCTCGGCTTGCATTTCCATATCTTTCCGACTGCAACCGTCAATCCTGAACACATTATTTTCTTTCAGTAAATTAGCAAGCTCCGCCTTAGTGAGGTAGTTTAAAAGAAATTTCTTATTTCTTATTTCTTCTGTTTTACCACGCTGAATGATTTTAAAAGATATATTTTTTTCTTGGTTTTCAAATTCGATAATACCTACATTGGATGAAACTTTACTTTTTACCTCGTAAGTAAAGCGCGAAGAACATACCACTGTAACCTTGTCAAATCTTGAAGTAAAGATGGCTAATTGTCCATCAAGTCTTGTCAACGTATCAAGATCACTTTTAATTTCAAAAGCTTGTATTTTACCATTAACAATAACCAAGTCAGCCCTTCGACTCCAATTAGCAACTACCATTTCATTAATGATCGTTGCATCAATAAGTTGGCCTCTGTCAAAAAGCCACTTTATTAAAGCGATTTTAATTTGCAATTCGTTCATTGATATATTCTTCGTATAAAAGCTATATTTTTCTAAATTTAAATCTATTGGTATATTTTAGCATGATACCACCAAACATCAAACCAACTTACAATAACTTATTGATAAAAAAATTTATTATGGATCGTGTTTTGTGACTTCTTTTCCCCACCATGACATTAATTCATATCTTTTAGTCAGATAGGTTGAACGATTATAAGCACGTCTAACCTCATTCTTATCTGAATGAGCTAAAGCCGCCTCAATCTCGTCGGAATTAAATCCATGTTCATTAAGCGCTGTGCTGGCAATTGAGCGTAGGCCATGCGCAACTAATTTTCCGCCATAACCAATTCTTTTTAAGCTGCATTAGCAGTCTGGCTGTTCATAGGTAACTTTGGATTGTTCCAGCTTGGAAAAATATGCTCTCGATGAGCACTTATAGTTTTCATTATTTCGAGTATATTTAATGCTTGATCAGACAAAGGAACGATATGTTCTCTTTTTGCTTTCACTCTCTCTGCGGGAATTGTCCAAAGTCTAGCATTGAGATCGATCTCTTCCCATCGAGCGCCAGAAGCCTCCAAAGGGCGCACAAGCGTCAGGAGTTGCCATTCAATCAAGCAGTGAGTTGGAACGGATAGATTAGACATTACCAGCGAACGCATAAGCTTCGGCAGTTCCTCCGGACTTAGAGTGGGCATATTCTGCTTTTTAGGCTTTTCAAAAGCCATCCCAATCCCTGACGCAGGGTTAGCATCAATCAGCCCGGTATTAACCGCATAAATCATAATCTCGTTAATGCGCTGTACCAAGCGGCGAACGGTTTCAAGGGCACCACGGGCCTTAATCGGCTCCAGAGCCTCAACCAGTTTGCGAGCTTTAATTTCCTGCACGGGGATCTCGCCAATGGCAGGAAAAACATCTTTCTCAAGAGAACGCCAGATATCCTTCGCGTAATCCGGCGTAACGCTGGCCTGCTTCAAGGCAAACCAGTTGGCGGCTACGGTTGAGAAAATGCTGTCTAATGCAATCTGCTGCTGTTCCGTTACCTGTTCGGCCTGCGTCTGTGGATCAATGCCGTTAGCGAGTAAGGAGAGATAATCAGCACGTAGGCGTCTGGCATCGGCCAGCGATAGGGCAGGGAAGGCACCGCGGCCCATCATAGTACGCTGCTTTGTTGCCGGACGTTGATAGCGGAAACGCCAGAGCTTTTTCCCGCTAGTTTTCACCACCATGAAAAGCCCATCGCCATCATGCAGAGTCAAATCTTTATCTGCGGCTTTAGATCGAAGAACTTCTGTGTTTGTGAGGGGGCGCGTAGTCCTTGCCATATGGGGCTTTTCTGCATGAATTGGTATACGTTATTGGCATACATCTTACCGTATACCAATTATCGCTGGATTTGGCTGGATCTTTACGGACTACTACAGCCGTAAAAAAGCCCGCGAGGCTGGTTCCAAGCGGGCTTTCAAGACTTACCCGGACGTATCCGGTACATAATGTGGTGGAGCTGGCGGGAGTTGAACCCGCGTCCGAAATTACTACACCGTCGGTACTACATGCTTAGTCAGTCTTTACATTCGCCGGCCAGCTGCGGACAGACACGCCACTGACAAACTAGCCTGATTAGATTTAGTGCTTCAACCCCAGGCAAGGCATCCACACGATCTCTTTTGGGTTTGACCTCTCTTGATCCCCGTCTTAAGAGCGGAAGCTAGGGAGAGAGGGCTCTTGGCAGGTTATTAAGCTGCTAAAGCGTAGTTTTCGTCGTTTGCGACTATTTTTTTGCGGCTTTTAACGAGGCAAACCGCCCCTCGACATGCACCTAAGGCTTCACAATCCCGTCGAGTCCAGAATCAGCCCCAAGAACTTCTTATACTACAGAAAAGTGACGGTTGAATCCAGTGCTTAACGCTTTGAATTCTTCATAATACGTGCTTTATCCATCTGCCATTCGCGATCTTTCACATCGTTACGCTTGTCGTGTTCTTTCTTACCGCGCGCCACGCCGATCTTCAGCTTGGCCCATGCGTTTTTCCAGTACATCGACAGTGCAACCACCGTGAAACCTTCGCGGTTGACACGACCGTAAAGCGAATCGAGTTCGCGCTGCTTCAGCAACAGCTTGCGGCTACGCGTGGGGTCACACACCACGTGCGTAGAGGCAACAGCCAGCGGCTGGAAAGTGGAACCGAACAGATAGGCTTCGCCATCGCGCAGCAAAATGTAGCTATCGCTGATATTGGCTTTACCGGCGCGGAGTGATTTAACTTCCCATCCCTGTAGCGACATCCCCGCTTCGAACTCTTCTTCAATGAAGTATTCGTGGCGAGCGCGTTTGTTGAGGGCAATAGTGGCTGAACCGGGTTTGTGAGCTTTTTTCTTTGTCATAGTGCGGCGTAGTCTACATCACTCAGTCTGTGGGCGCATCCCCCTGTCCTGGGGGCGGTAAAAAACACTCTATTTTAGCACAGCTGGCAAACCCGTGAATTTTGTTTGGTGTCCGAAAATGGTATTATTCAACGGTTTTGTGATGAACAGGAACCATTATGGCCCAGATTAGCCGTTCGGCGTTGGTCCCCTATAGCGCTGAGCAGATGTATCAGCTCGTGAATGATGTGGACGCTTATCCCCAGTTTCTTCCGGGCTGCACCGGCAGTCGCGTGCTGGATAACAGCGGAAATCAGATGACGGCAGCGGTAGATGTCTCGAAAGCGGGCATCAGTAAAACCTTTACTACCCGCAACACGTTGATCAGCAATCAGAGCATTCTAATGCAGTTGGTTGATGGCCCTTTTCGTAAGCTGACTGGTGGTTGGCACTTCACCTCTCTGGGTGATGATGCCTGCAAAGTTGAGCTGAGCCTCGACTTCGAATTCACCAATATGTTGGTGGAGATGGCGTTCGGTCGTATTTTCAAAGAACTGGCCAACAGTATGGTGCAAGCGTTCAGTCAGCGCGCGAAAGAGGTTTACCGTGCCTGATATCACCGTTGAGGTAGTTTATGCGCTGCCCAACAAGCAGTATCTGCGTTCGGTAACGCTTGAAGAGGGCGCGACCGTCGAACAGGCGATTAAAGCCTCGGGCTTGTTATCACTGCGCAAAGACATCGACCTTTCCAACAACAAGGTGGGTATTTTCAGCCGGCCAGTAAAGTTGGGTGATGCGGTTCAGGATGGCGATCGTGTGGAGATTTACCGCCCACTGATTGCGGATCCTAAACAGATGCGTCGCCAGCGAGCAGAACGCTCGGCGAGCAACAAATAGCGGAATCGCAGATACAAAAAGGCGCTTAAGCGCCTTTTTTGTTGCCGATCACTTAGCCTTCTTTGCCAGTGAGTTTCGGTTTGTTATCGATATTGGTCAGCGTACCGTTGCTGTCAAAGGTCAGCGTCAGGGTTTGCTGCTTCACGCCTTCATGACCCGGTTCCTGACGGAACACGTAATACCAGACATTGCTGCCAAACGGATCGTGCATCATCGGTGTGCCGAGAGTGTAGGCAACCTGCTGCTGCGTCATGCCGGTGTGAATCTTCGAAACATCGTTGGCGACCAGGTAATTCCCCTGATTGATATCCGGACGATATACAACGCGCTCAAGGGTGGAACATCCGGCGGTCATCATCAACATTACCACTGCCGCGGCAGTCAGCGTTTTACAGCGCATCTATACATTCCTTTTCTGGGGCCAAACGCCTTTTGTCAGGCTGTTTTGTTGCCATCAAATTCTGAACTCTGCTTACGGCAGGCTTTATTATGGCGATATAACTGCCGATGATAATAAACCTTTGTCCTATTGGAAACCTCTACAGAGCAAGCATATGACCACCAGGCCAGAAAAAAGTGCGGAATCAGGCTGCTAAAAGTTCTTTTGCGTTGGCCAGCGTGTTGCGCGTGACTTCGCTACCGCCTAACAAACGTGCCAGTTCCTGCAGGCGAGCTCGTTTATCCAGCGGCTGCATATGGGTTTCGGTCATCTCGCCATCGGTCTCTTTGCTGACGTAGAAGTGCTGATGTCCGCAACCGGCAACCTGCGGCAAGTGCGTCACACACATCACCTGGGTGGATTCGCCGAGTTGGCGCAGCATCTGACCGACCACCGCAGCCGTTGGGCCACTGATGCCGACATCCACTTCATCGAAGATCATGGCCGGGGTTTCCATTTTCTGTGCGGTGATCACCTGAATCGCCAGCGCAATACGCGACAGCTCACCCCCTGATGCCACTTTGCCGAGTGGTTGCAACGGCTGGCCAGGGTTGGTGGTCACGCGGAAATCAATTCGTGTAGCACCATCTGCCGTGAGTTGATCGGCTTTGAACTCCAGCTTAATAGCAAATTGACCGTGCGGCATCGACAGAGTACGCATGCTCTGGGTGATCAACTGGCTGAGTTCATGCGCCGCCTGTTCACGCAACTGATGCAGTTTTTCCGCGCAGGCCACCGCCGCCAGATGGTGTGAACCCACTTCATTTTGCAGCGTTTCCTGATCGCTCTCTTGCTGCGACAGTTGTTCTGCTTCGTCCAGCAACTGCTGATAGAGCACCGGTAAGGTTTCTGGCGACACATGATGTTTACGTGAGAGGGCAATCTGGCGTGACAGACGTTGTTCCAGTTCATGCAGACGATTGGGATCGAGATCCAGACGTTCACAATAGTGGCGCAGCTCATCGCTGGCTTCGCTCAGTTGAATCGCTGCCTCTTCCAGCAAATTGAACACGCCGCTCACTTTGTCATCCAGCGATACTAATTCGCCGAGCATATTGCGCGCGCTATACAGCAAGCTTTGCAGGTTAGTGTCATCGCTATCGGCGAGAATTTGCAGAGCCTGCTGACTCGTAGAGAGCAGTTGGCCGCTGTTAGCGAGACGTTTGTACTCTTCATCAATCTGCTCAAATTCGCCCGGCTGCGGGGCAAATTCATTCAGTTCTTTCAGCTGATATTGCAGCAGTTCACGGCGTGCTTCACGCTCCTGTGACAGCTGCTGATGCTGAGCCAGCGCACGGCAGCTTTGATGCCAGCGCTGGTAGTGCTGACGCATCTCATCAAGCAGGTCATCATGAGCCGCATAAGCATCCAGCAGATGTTTTTGGTGATCCGGCTTAAGCAGCAGCTGGTGAGCATGTTGGCCGTGGATTTGAATCAGCAGCTGACCCAGCTCACGCAGTTGTGACAGCGGCACCGACGTGCCATTGATGAAGCCACGAGAACGGCCATCGGCGCTGATGACACGGCGAAGCAGGCATTCGTTGCCTTCATCAAGCTGATTCTCCATCAGCCAGCGCTGGGCGGAGGGTGAAGCTTTGAGTTGGAAACGCGCGCAGATATCGGCACGACTGGCACCCTGACGCACCATATCTGCTTCAGAGCGGCCGCCCAGACACAGGCCCAGCGCATCGATTGCGATGGATTTACCTGCGCCGGTTTCCCCCGTGATCGCTGTCATCCCACGATGAAAGTCGATCTCCAGTTCACGAACGATAGCAAAGTTACTGATGGTCAGTTGTGCCAGCATGAAATCACCTGTATGTAAAAACAGATATGGTTTTTCATACAGTATAAACTGGTTTTTTATACAGTAAAGTGGCTGGCGGTGATTTTCAGAACAATTTTTTTGACCAGCCCAGTTTTGAGCTTAACGTATTAAAATAATTGTAATTTTTAGGATGGATCAGGTTGAGATGATGCGCACTACGGCGAATCAACACATCTTCTCCTTCCTGAATAGGCAGTGCAATCTGGCTATCGCAGCTGATCTCCAGGTCGCTACGCAGAGATGAGAAACGCAGTCGAATGGTGCTGCTGCTGTTGATCACCAGCGGGCGGGCAGAAAGTGTGTGCGGGAACATGGGCACAATGGCGATGGCATCCAGTGATGGCGTCAGAATCGGGCCACCTGCTGAGAGGGAATAAGCGGTTGAGCCGGTAGGTGTCGAGATGATTAAGCCATCCGAACGCTGGGAAAACGCAAAGACCTCATCGATATACACCTCGAATTCAATCATGTGTGCCACTTTTCCTGGATGCAGCACCACTTCATTAATGGCACTTCCAATACGCGGTGAGCACGCTTCTTTGTACACCTGCGCCTCTAGCAGGAAACGGCTTTCGACAAAGTATTCGCCTTGCAGCACATCATCCAGCTGTTGCTGTGCGTTATCGGGATCGAGGTCGGTGAGAAAACCGAGATTACCGCGGTTAATCCCAATCACTTTGATGTCATAACGTGCCAGCACGCGTGCGGCGCCCAGCATATTGCCATCACCGCCCACTACCACGGCTAAATCTGCACGTTGGCCGATTTCAGCCAGGCTGCCGGTTTCCACATCTTTCAGGTTCAGTTCGCGCGCAATCTGCTGCTCGACGATCACCTCATAGCCTTTTGCTGTCAGCCAGCGCCAGAGCATTTCATGGGTGGTTAACGCAGTAGGATGGCGCGGATGGCCGACAATCCCAATGCAGTTAAAGTGTTTGTTCATTTAGCGCGTGTTCCTCATAAGCCAAAACGGCCAGGCAATGTGATGGGTTCACTTGAAACCGTCAAACTGATCCCCATAATAAGCCAACCAGCGAGATGAATGTGCAAAACGCGGAGAAATTCATGAGTAGTAAAGAACAGAACACCCCTAACGAGCAAGTCTCAGACGAAATTCAACAGGATCAGCAGCACGTGGACGCAGAGACGGCAACTGAGGTGGATCCGCGTGATGAGCGTATCGCGCAACTGGAAGCGGAATTAGCCCAGTCGCAAGGTGGCGTGCGTGAAGCACAGCTGCGCGCTCAGGCGGAGATTGAGAACATCCGTCGCCGTGCCGAAATGGATGTGGAAAAAGCGCACAAGTTTGCGCTGGAAAAATTTGCCAACGAACTGCTGCCAGTGATTGATAGCCTGGAGCGCGCGCTGGAAGTGGCCGATAAAGAGAACACCGAACTGGCTTCGATGATTGAAGGCATCGAACTGACACTGAAATCCCTGCTGGGTGCCGTGCGTAAGTACGGTGTTGAAGTGGTCGGTGAAACCAACGTGCCATTCAACCCGGATGTGCATCAGGCGATGTCGATGATTGAATCAGAAGATATGGCGCCGAACCATGTACTGATGGTGATGCAGCGTGGTTATACCCTTAATGGCCGCCTGTTGCGTCCAGCGATGGTGGCAGTGACCAAAGCTAAAGGCTGATTGCCCTGCTGAACACAAAAACGGCCGCTGATTGCGGCCGTTTTTATTTCTATGGCAGAACGGGCATCCAGTCGATCGGCGTCTGACCAGACTGGCTCAACAGCGCATTCGCTTGTGAAAAGTGTTTGCTGCCAAAAAAGCCGCGATGGGCTGAAAGCGGGGAAGGGTGCGGCGCTTTCAAAACATGGTGGCGCTGGGTGTCGATAATGCTGCCTTTCTTCTGAGCATGCGAACCCCACAGCAGGAAAATCACGCCTTCACGGTGCTGGTTGATCGCGCTAATCACATTGTCGGTAAAGGTTTCCCAGCCGAATCGCGCGTGGGAATGCGCTTTACTGGCTTCTACCGTCAGCACCGTGTTCAGCAGCATCACACCTTGTGTGGCCCAGCTTTCGAGGAAGCCGTGCTGAGGGCGAGTGAAGCCCGCAATATCCTGCTCCAATTCTTTGTACATATTCAGCAGTGAAGGAGGCGTGGGCACGCCGGGAAGCACGGAGAACGCCAGACCGTGCGCCTGATTCGGGCCGTGGTAGGGATCCTGACCCAGAATCACCACCTTAATGTCGCCCAGTTCCGTCAGACGAAAGGCATTGAACACGTCTTTCTGCGGCGGATATACGGTCACACCTGCGGCACGTTCATTGGCGACCGCTTTTAACGTTTCGACGAAGTAAGGTTTTTCTTTCTCTTCAGCCAGCACGTCGTGCCAGGTCAGCTTCTCAGCCATCGTTAACTCCCTGCAAAAATTTGCGCCTAGCTTAACGTGTCGCACGCGGCAGCAGAAGGGCAAAAATAATTTGAAAAAATACAGAAAAAGTTATCAGGCATAATGGTTGTAAATCAATTTGTTAGCGATGAAGCGAATTTGGCTTGCCAGCATAATTGATACAGGTCAAAACGGCGGCAAATCCCCGGTGGTATATCAATGTGTCAGATCAATGGATACACCGCGTGATAGGAAACATCGCGCATTTAAGCCCTGGAGGTCACTATGATTACCGGTATTCAAATTACTCAGGCCAATAACCCACAACTGCTGAACTCATTCTGGTTACTGGATGACGAGAAAGCGGAAGCCCGTTGCCTGTGCTCAAAAGGCGATTTCACGGAAGATCAGATCGTTGCGATCAGCGATCTGGGCGACATTGCTTACCGTGAAATCCCGCTGGAGCAGAAACCCGAGGTGCGTATTGAAGGGGGCCAGCACCTGAACGTCAACGTGCTGCGCCGCGAAACCTTAGAAGATGCGGTTAAGCATCCGGAAAAATATCCGCAACTGACCATTCGTGTGTCTGGTTATGCGGTGCGCTTTAATGCGCTTACCCCTGAACAGCAGCGCGATGTGATTACTCGTACTTTCACTGAAAGTCTGTAATTGATCGGCTGACGAAAAGTCACACAGCAATACAGGCCGCGCCGATACCCTTCGGCGCGGCTTTTTTGTCTTTATCGATCTTAGATGGGAATGCCGGAAAGGGGATTCACAGCAAAAATTTAACCGAAGCGTTATTTTGGCAGGCTAAAGATAAAAAAAACGCCTCATCAGAGGCGCTTTATTGAGTGAGTGCTGATTTATTCTGCACCGCTCTCAGGTGTGCTGCTGCCGCTGGCCTTACGACGTTTACCGACATTTTTGGTGTCGCGATGACGTTGTTTAACACGCGGTTTTTCAGCTTCTTTCTCTTTGCGCTCTTTACGCTTCGCAAGGGCTTTTTTCGACGGTTTACCCGTGACTTTAGCACTCGGTGCACGCGATTCCGGACGCAACTCTTCGATGATGCGCGCTTTAATCGGTTCGTTGATATAACGGGTAATTTTACCCAGCAGCACATGGTCATGTGCCTCTACCAACGAAATCGCCGTGCCTTTACGTCCAGCTCGCGCCGTACGACCAATGCGGTGCAAGTAGATATCGGCAGTAAGAGGCAGGTCATAGTTGATGACGTGAGTAACATCATCAATGTCGATACCGCGTGCCGCAACATCCGTTGCAATCATTACATTGACGCGATTTTCATTGATACGCTTAATCGCTTCATTGCGGTTTACCTGCACCATCTCACCTTCAAGATAGCTGGTACGAATGCCGGCTTCGTGCAGCCAGGTCACCAATTCATGCAGGCGCTCACGCTTACGCACAAACACCACCACGCGCTTGGCTTCAGGCTGTTTTAACAGGTGCACCAGCAGCTTGGTTTTGTGCTCAAGGTTGTCAGCACGATAAAACCACTGTTGAATCTTCTTGCGTTCGCTTTTGCTGGGATCCGCTTCAATTGATACCGGATCGTTCAGCAGGCGCTCGGCGAAGTCTTTGATGTTTTCGCCTTCCAGCGTGGCGGAGAACAGCAGCGTCTGTTTGCGCCAGCGGGTTTCCGCTGCGATGGTTTCAATATCCTGCGCGAAGCCCATGTCGACCATGCGGTCGGCCTCATCCAGAATCAGTGTTTCAACCGCGCGGCAGTCAAAGTTTTCTTCTTTGATGTACTGCAGCAGGCGGCCGGTGGTGGCCACCACGATGTCCTGGTTTTCGCTGAACACTTCGGCGTGGTTCATATAAGCCACACCACCGGTGATGGTAGCGATATCCAGGTGCGTGTGTTTAGCCAACTCACGTGCGTGATCGGCAACCTGCATCGCCAGTTCGCGGGTTGGCGTGAGGATCAAAATACGTGGCGGGCCCGATTTTTTGCGTGGGAAGTCGAGCAGATGCTGTAAAGCGGGCAGCAGAAAAGCAGCGGTTTTCCCCGTTCCGGTTGGCGCCGAACCCAGAACGTCACGGCCTTCCAGCGCGGCAGGAATGGTCTCAGCCTGAATGGCAGTGGGGCGCGTGAAGCCTTTTTCCTGCAGCGCTTGCAGCAGGCTTTCGTCGAGTTCGAGTTCGGAGAATGTGGTTACGGTCATGGTCTACCTCAGTTTGGGGCGCTGATTATAGACAGAACAGACATAATCTTCATCTGTTTGTGTGCAGCAGGTGAAGGTGAATTCCCCTCACGACCACGTTACACTCCCCGCAGTAGATAATTCAACGGTAGTGAAGTATGTCTCAGGACCAGCCGCAGACGCGGGCAATGTTAAGAAAAGATGGTTTTACCTTTAAGCAATTTTTCGTGGCGCATGACCGCTGTGCGATGAAAGTCGGCACCGATGGCGTGTTACTGGGTGCCTGGGCGCCAGTGGCAGGCGCGCGACGAATTCTGGATATTGGCTGCGGCAGCGGATTGATTGCGCTGATGCTGGCACAGCGTACGCCACAACAAGTGATGCTGGATGCCGTCGAGTTGGAAGCCAGTGCGGCTAGCCAGGCTGAGGAAAACGTGCAGGCTTCTCCCTGGGCCGATCGCATCACTGTACATCAACAGGACATCGTCAGCTGGAGCGAGCAATCGGAAAAACGCTACTCCCTGATCGTCAGCAATCCACCTTTTTTTGCGCCGGGAACGGCGTCAGCCAGCGCAGAGCGTGATAGCGCGCGCAGTACCACCACCCTGGATCATCCCACGCTATTGCGCTGTGCCGCTCAGCTAATTGAAGAAGAGGGGATTTTTTGCGTGGTGCTGCCCGAGGATGCGGGAGAAAATCTTATCCCGCTGGCGCTGGCTGAAGGCTGGCATCTGCGATATCGCTACGACGTGGCGGCTTACGCGCATCGTCCGCCGAATCGTCTGGTGTTAGGTTTCTCGCCCACGGCAGGCGAAACGTTGCTGGAACGTCTCGCCATTCGTGATGAAGATAAGAGCTATTCGGCTGACTGGCTGAGTCTGGTGAGTGATTTCTATCTGTTCCGATAATGCTCTGGCTGGAGTTGAGTCGGTAAAGCTTCCGGGAGTTGATCGGGATAATCAGGCGTATAGTGCAGGCCACGGCTCTCTTTGCGTTCCAGCGCACAGCGCACCATCAACTCCGCCACCTGCACCAGATTGCGTAACTCCAGCAGGTTATTGGAGAGGCGGAAATGCGCGTAATACTCATCGATCTCCTGCTGTAGTAAATTAATTCTGCGCAGTGCGCGCTCAAGCCTTTTGGTGGTGCGCACAATTCCCATGTAATCCCACATGAACAGGCGCAGTTCATGCCAGTTGTGCTGAATCACTACGCGTTCGTCCGCGTCATCGACCCGGCTTTCATCCCAGGCCGGCAGTTGCTCGACGGCGGCAACATCCGGCAAGCGGCGAATCATGTCTTCTGCCGCAGACCAGCCATACACCAGACACTCCAGCAAAGAATTCGATGCCATACGATTGGCACCGTGCAGGCCGGTATAGCTCACCTCGCCAATGGCATATAGCCCATCAACATCGGTGCGGCCCTGCTGATCCACCATCACGCCACCGCAGGTGTAGTGGGCGGCAGGAACGATGGGAATGGGCTGTTTGGTCAGGTCCAGTCCGAAGGTCAGCAATTTCTCGTAGATCATCGGGAAGTGCGCGCGGACAAAACTCTCTGGCTGATGGCTGATATCCAGATACATGCAATCGACACCCAAACGCTTCATTTCATGATCGATAGCGCGCGCCACGATATCGCGCGGGGCCAGTTCAGCGCGCTCGTCAAAATCAGGCATAAAACGGGTACCATCCGGGCGCAACAGCCATGCGCCTTCGCCGCGCAACGCTTCCGTGAGCAAAAAGTTCTGTGCCTGAGGATGGAATAAACAGGTGGGGTGGAACTGATTGAATTCCAGATTGGCGACACGGCAGCCAGCACGCCATGCCATCGCAATACCATCGCCAGAGGCCACATCCGGGTTGGTGGTGTACTGATACACTTTTGCTGCACCGCCAGTGGCCAGTACCACCGCACGAGCACGACAGGTTTCCACCTGTTCGCGATTGCGGTTCCAGATCCACGCGCCCACTACCCGACGCTTGCCCGGCAGCCCCAGTTTGTCGGAAAGAATTAAATCAACGGCGTTAGTGCGTTCAATAATACGGATGTTGGGGTGGCTTAGCGCCTGGCTCACCAGCGTGGTTTCCACCGCGCGGCCAGTGGCATCGGCGCTGTGCAGGATTCGACGATGGCTGTGACCACCTTCGCGCGTCAGATGGTAACGCGCTTCGCCGTCACCTTGTGGTTCCTTGTCGAAGGCCACGCCGTTATCAATCAACCACTGCACGCAACGGCGCGCATTGCTGGCGATAAAGCTAACGGTTTCGCGCTCACATAAGCCTGCACCGGCAATTAATGTGTCTTCGACGTGAGATTCAATGCTGTCTGTTTCATCAAACACCGCGGCGATACCGCCCTGAGCATACAGCGTCGAACCTTCGTTCACCTGTGCTTTGCTTAACACGGTCACCTGGTAATAGGGTGCCAGTCGCAGCGCCAGAGACAGGCCTGCAGCACCGCTACCCACAATTAACACATCACATTGGTAATCAGGATTCGATGTCATGGTGTTTAATTTACTAAACAAAAGGTTTCCCGAGCATAAGCCTGGAAGCCGGTCCTGTGAAGTATTTTGAACAAATTACGCGGTAAAATTATCCAGAGCGGCGACATAATCACGCGATATCAGTAAGTTATGTCCGAAAATAAGCACATCGTGTTTTTTATACCAAACACTCTGAAAATTCAGGTAATAAAGGTGAAAATTAGGGCGTCATAGGGTACTCTCCCAGCGATTATCGGTGCCGCAAAAGACGCCAACGGCGTAGCCAGTCGCTACACTGAAAGACAATCAACAACAATGATGTCGTGGTTCCGATACGGAAAATATCTGGTCGTGGTGAACTTCAGGCCAACATATGACTCTAAGCGCATGCTTGCTCAGAACAATGAGATGTGCTGGCAGTTCACTTACGCATAAAAAGAGATTTGGGGAGACATTACCTCGGATGAGCGAGCAGTTAACGGATCAGGTTCTCGTTGAGCGGGTTCAGAAGGGAGATCAAAAGTCATTTAATTTACTGGTGATTCGATACCAGCATAAAGTGGCGAGCCTGGTTTCACGTTATGTCCCTTCAGGCGATGTGCCTGATGTGGTTCAGGAATCCTTTATTAAAGCGTATCGCGCACTGGAATCTTTCCGTGGCGATAGCGCCTTTTATACATGGCTGTACCGCATTGCGGTGAATACAGCAAAAAACTATTTAGTGGCTCAGGGGCGTCGTCCGCCATCCAGCGATGTGGATGCTATCGATGCAGAAAATTTCGAAAGTGCGGGAGCATTAAAAGAAATTTCGAACCCTGAGAACTTAATGTTGTCAGAGGAACTGAAACAAATTGTTTTTCGGACCATTGAGGCGCTTCCCGAAGATCTGCGTATGGCCATCACCCTCAGGGAGTTGGATGGTTTAAGTTACGAAGAGATTGCCGCCATCATGGATTGCCCGGTGGGTACGGTTCGTTCGCGTATCTTCCGTGCCCGAGAGGCCATTGATAATAAAGTTCAACCGCTTATCCAACGTCAGTGATAACGGCTACTGGAAGGGTACCAAAGCATGCAGAAAGAAAAACTTTCCGCTTTAATGGATGGTGAAACTCTCGATAACGAGCTGCTGGCGTCGTTGTCGAAGGATGCAGATCTTCAAAAAAGCTGGGAGAGCTACCATCTAATCCGCGACACCTTACGAGGTGATGTCGGTGAAGTGCTGCATTTTGATATCTCCGCACGCGTTGCAGCGGCCATTGAAAATGAGCCATTGCGTAAAGTGACTCCGCTGATTCCTGAAGCGCAGCCTGAGCCATCACGCTGGGAGAAAATGCCGTTCTGGCGTCGTGGCGGCACCTGGACTGCACAACTGGCGCAGATTGGTGTGGCTGCCTGTGTCTCGCTGGCCGTGATTGTGGGTGTTCAGCACTACAATACTCAGCCTGGCAGCAGTGCAACGGAAACCTCAGATTCTCCAGCGTTTAATACGCTGCCGATGATGGGTAAAGCTTCTCCTGTCAGTCTTGGCGTCCCTTCTGACGCGTTTGACACCAATAGCTCTAACCAGCAGGTTCAGGAACAGCGTCGTCGTGTGAATGCCATGCTGCAGGACTATGAACTGCAACGCCGTCTGCATGCTGATCAGGTCCAGTTCGATGAAAAGAATGATCCTCAGCAGGCGCAAGCTAACGTTCCCGGAAATCAGTCGTTAGGAACTCAACAGCAGTAATGAAGCAACTTTGGTGTGCCGTTAGCCTGCTGGCAGGCAGCCTGCTTTGGTCCTCCACCGCCCCGGCGCAGACATCTGCTTCCGGGGCGTTGTTACAGCAGATGGAGCAGGCAAGCCAGAACCTCAACTACGAATTCGCCTACATCAATGTCTCTCGTCTTGGCATTGAATCTCTGCGCTATCGTCATGCAGTTATCGATAATCGTATCTTTGCCCAACTGTTGCAGATGGATGGGCCGCGTCGTGAAGTGATTCAACGTGGCAATGACATCAGCTACTTCGAGCCTGGACTTGATCCTTTCTCACTACCGGGCAATCACATTATTGATGCGCTGCCTGCATTGATGTTTGCTGATTTCTCCCGCCTTGGTGATGCCTACGATTTTATTCCGGTAGGACGTTCACGTATGGCCGATCAAATGTGCGAAGTGGTGCGCATCGTGTCGCGTGATGGCACGCGCTACAGCTATGTCGTGTGGCTGGATGTTGATACTAAATTGCCGCTACGCATTGATTTGCTGGATCGTGATGGTGAAACGCTGGAGCAGTTCCGTGTCATCAGCTTTGCGGTGGATGAAGGCGTGCGTAATCTGATGCAGGGGCTGGAAAAAGCCAATCTGCCGCCAACGCTGTCATTACCGGCGGGCGATAAAGTGCAGCTCAGCTGGCAGCCAGGCTGGTTGCCAGCGGGTATGACACTGATTTCGCAGAGTCGCCGCGATATGCCAGCCATGAATAAAACCGTAGAATCTCGTCTGTACAGCGATGGCTTATTTAGCTTTGCTATCAACATTACGTCTGCCGATAAAAGCAGTGTGCCGCAGTCATTGCGCACTGGGCGTCGTACGGTGCAGACAGAAGTGCGCGATAATCGTGAAATCACCGTGGTGGGCGAATTACCGCCTGCAACGGCCAAACGTATCGCGGACAGCATAGATTCAGGTGCACAAAAATGATGAGAGAATGGGCCACCGTGGTGGCGTGGGAAAAAGGCATTGCCACGCTGCACTCGGAAGCGAAAACCTCCTGTAACAGCTGTTCAGCCCGCAAAGGCTGCGGCAGCCACGCGCTCAATCAACTTGGGCCGAAAAATGCTCATGTCATGACCATTGCCAGCCCGGAGCCTTTACAGCCCGGACAGCGCATTGAATTGGGTATCCGTGAAAGCAGTCTGCTGGGTTCAGCGCTGCTGGTTTACATGACGCCGCTGTTTGGCCTGTTTTTAGTCGCAGGTCTGTTTCAGATGCTATTCCACAGCGATCTGGCGGCGGCCTGCGGTGCACTGTTAGGCGGCATCGGTGGCTTTATTGTGGCTAAAGGGGTTTCCAGCGTGTTCGGTCATCGGGAAGCCTTTCAGCCGATCATCCTCAGCGTTGCGTTACCGCCCGATGCCATGCGCGTAGAAAATGAAGGTTGATCCCTGCCAGGGCCGCGCAATGCGCGGCTTTTTCATTTAGGCTTACCCGCTGAAATCTGTTGCGATTCCCCACAGTTCCATTCTTTAACGCGCGGCGTTAACAGTGTAATATGCGTCGTCATTAATGAGGCTGACAGGATTCCGGGTAAAGCTCACTTTCCTGAATGTGTCTGTGCTCAAGTTTTCCACTGATTTTTTACGTGAAGATATTCATATAAATGAAGCACATACGAAATTTCTCCATCATCGCACACATCGACCACGGCAAATCAACGCTCTCTGACCGCTTGATTCAGATTTGTGGTGGCCTCAGCGATCGTGAGATGGCGGCGCAGGTTCTGGATTCTATGGATCTGGAGCGCGAGCGCGGCATTACCATCAAAGCGCAAAGCGTCACGCTCGATTACAAAGCGCTGAACGGTGAAACTTACCAGCTCAATTTTATCGATACTCCCGGCCACGTTGACTTCTCCTATGAAGTTTCCCGCTCTTTAGCGGCTTGTGAAGGGGCTTTGCTGGTGGTCGATGCAGGTCAGGGCGTTGAAGCACAGACGCTGGCGAACTGCTACACCGCAATGGAAATGGATCTGGAAGTGGTACCGGTTCTGAACAAAATCGACTTGCCTGCGGCCGATCCTGAGCGCGTGGCGGAAGAGATTGAAGATATCGTGGGTATTGATGCGGCTGATGCCGTGCGCTGCTCGGCGAAAACCGGCGTTGGCGTTCCGGATGTGCTTGAGCGTCTGGTGCGTGATATCCCACCACCGGAAGGTGATCCAGAAGGCCCACTGCAGGCGCTGATCATCGACTCATGGTTCGATAACTACCTGGGCGTTGTGTCACTGATTCGTATCAAGAACGGTACGCTGCGTAAAGGCGACAAAGTGAAGGTGATGAGCACCGGTCAGACCTATAACGCTGATCGCTTAGGCATCTTTACACCGAAACAGGTTGACCGTAATGAACTGAACTGCGGCGAAGTAGGCTGGTTGGTTTGCGCGATCAAAGACATCATGGGCGCGCCAGTCGGTGACACCCTGACGCTGCAACGTAATCCTGCTGAACATGTCCTGCCAGGCTTTAAGAAAGTGAAGCCACAGGTATATGCTGGCCTGTTCCCGATCAGCTCTGATGACTATGAAGCGTTCCGTGATGCGCTGGGCAAACTGAGCCTCAACGATGCCTCACTGTTCTATGAGCCAGAAAGCTCAACGGCGCTGGGCTTCGGCTTCCGCATCGGCTTCCTCGGTCTGCTGCACATGGAGATCATTCAGGAACGTCTGGAGCGTGAATACGATCTCGACCTGATTACTACAGCGCCAACGGTAGTTTATGAAGTCATCACCACCGACGGCCAGACAGTCTATGTTGACAGCCCTTCGAAGCTGCCACCGCTGAACAATATTGAAGAACTGCGCGAACCGATCGCCGAGTGTCATATGCTGCTGCCGCAGGAATTCCTCGGCAACGTCATCACCCTGTGTATTGAGAAACGCGGTGTGCAGACCAACATGGTTTATCACGGTAAACAGGTTGCGCTGACCTATGAAATCCCGATGGCAGAAGTGGTACTCGACTTCTTCGACCGTCTGAAATCAACGTCTCGCGGCTATGCATCGCTGGACTATAACTTTAAACGTTTCCAGGCCTCTGACATGGTGCGTGTCGACGTGATGATTAACTCAGAACGTGTTGATGCGCTGGCGCTGATTACCCACCGTGATAACTCTCAGTATCGTGGCCGCGACCTCGTGGAGAAGATGAAAGATCTGATTCCACGTCAGCAGTTCGATATTGCGATTCAGGCGGCAATCGGCAACCACATTATCGCTCGCTCAACGGTCAAGCAGCTGCGTAAAAACGTCCTGGCGAAATGCTATGGCGGTGACGTGAGCCGTAAGAAGAAACTGTTGCAGAAGCAGAAAGACGGTAAGAAGCGAATGAAGCAGGTCGGCAACGTTGAGCTGCCGCAGGAAGCATTCCTTGCCATTCTGCATGTCGGTAAAGACAGCAAATAAGGAACTTTAATGGCTAATATGTTCGCCCTGATTCTGGTGATCGCCACGCTTATAACGGGTGTTATCTGGTGTATCGATCGCTTTAAGTGGGCTCCGGCGCGTCGTGCTAAGCAGGCAGCTGCACAAGCGCAGGCGGGCAACACATTGGACGGCAAAACGCTGGCCAAAGTGGCGGCTCAGCCAGGCTGGGTAGAAACGGCGGCATCGGTGTTCCCGGTGCTGGCGGTGGTGCTGATCGTTCGCTCATTTATTTTTGAGCCATTCCAGATCCCATCAGGTTCCATGATGCCAACGCTGCTGATTGGTGATTTTATTCTGGTGGAGAAGTTTGCTTACGGAATCAAAGATCCGATTACTCAAACCACGCTGATCCCAACGGGTCATCCGCAGCGTGGTGATGTGGCGGTGTTTAAATACCCGAAAGATCCGAGCGTCGATTACATTAAACGTGTGATCGGTCTGCCGGGCGACAAAGTGGTGTTTGATCCTTACAGTAAAACGCTGACGGTTAACCCGGGTTGTGGCACGGGCAAATGCGATACCGCGTTGCCGATCACCTATACCAACGTGGAGCCAAGCCGCTTCATTCAAACCTTCAGCGGCTTTGATGGCAATGAAACCGGCAACGGCTTCTTTGAAGCACCACAGGGCGAAACCATGAAGGGCGGCCTGCGTCTGGGAACACGTAAAGAGACGTTGGGCACGGTGACGCACGATATCCTGTTAGTAAACGAAGCGCAGAGCCAGGCAAGCATGTATTATCAGCAGCCGGGTCAGCCGCAATCCACATGGATCGTGCCGGAAGGGCAATATTTCATGATGGGCGATAACCGCGATAACAGCGCCGACAGCCGCTACTGGGGCTTTGTGCCTGAGAAGAATCTGGTCGGTAAAGCGGTGGCTATCTGGATGAGCTTTGAGAAACAAGAAGGACAGTGGCCAACGGGCGTGCGCTTAAGTCGCATCGGCGGAATCCACTAAGCACTATGCCCACTGCGGTGGGCAACACGGTTGGCCTCTTTCGGGGGGCCACTGCAAACGAAACAGAACGTGTTGGAAGCTCAGCCCTGTTTCGTATGCAGAGTTACAGACGCACAGAATAACTGGAATCGCATGAACCCCATCCTTATTAACAAGCTGCAGCGCAAACTGGGCTACACTTTTACTCATCCGGAACTACTGCAGCAAGCATTGACTCACCGCAGTGCCAGCAGTAAGCACAATGAACGTCTTGAGTTTCTTGGCGATTCCATTCTCAGCTATGTGATTGCCAATGCGCTTTATCACCGCTTCCCACGTGTGGATGAAGGTGACATGAGCCGCATGCGCGCTACGCTGGTGCGGGGCAATACCCTGGCAGAGATGGCGCGTGAGTTTGAACTTGGCGAATGTTTACGTCTTGGACCGGGCGAGTTGAAGAGTGGAGGTTTCCGTCGCGAATCGATTCTTGCTGATACGGTTGAAGCGCTGATTGGCGGTATCTTCCTCGACAGCAACATTCAAACCGTTGAGAAACTGATTCTCGATTGGTACCAAAATCGCCTTGATGAGATCAGCCCGGGTGATAAGCAAAAAGATCCAAAAACGCGTCTGCAGGAGTTTCTGCAAGGGCGTCACCTGCCGCTGCCTTCTTATCTGGTGGTGCAGGTGCGTGGCGAAGCCCACGATCAGGAATTCACCATTCACTGTCAGGTGAGTGGCATGGCAGAACCGGTGGTGGGTGTAGGTTCCAGCCGCCGTAAAGCAGAGCAAGCTGCCGCTGAACAGGCATTAATTAAGCTTGGTCTCGAATAAAATACATAGTCATATCGCAGCGTCGACAGCGACGCTGCTCAAGTCAGGACTCGAATGAGCGAAATCGAAACACACAGCGGCTTTATCGCGATTGTTGGCCGACCTAACGTTGGCAAATCCACCTTACTGAACCAATTACTGGGGCAGAAAGTGTCGATCACCTCGCGTAAACCGCAAACCACGCGTCACCGCATCATGGGTATTCACACTGAAGGCGCTTATCAGGCGATCTACGTGGATACTCCCGGCCTGCACATGGAAGAGAAGCGGGCGATTAACCGCCTGATGAACCGTGCTGCCAGCAGCTCAATTGGTGATGTGGAGCTGGTAATTTTTGTTGTTGAAGGCACCCGCTGGACGCCGGACGACGAAATGGTCTTGAACAAGCTGCGCGACGGCAAAGTGCCGGTAGTGCTGGCGGTTAACAAGGTCGATAACATTCAGGATAAAACCATTCTGCTGCCACACCTGCAGTTCCTGAGCCAGCAGATGAACTTCCTTGAGATTGTACCGATCTCGGCGGAAAGCGGTAAGAACGTTGATGCCATTGCCGCTATCGCGCGTAAATGCCTGCCGAAATCTGACCATCACTTCCCGGAAGATTACATCACCGATCGTTCACAGCGCTTCATGGCGTCTGAGATCATCCGTGAAAAACTGATGCGCTTCCTCGGTGCGGAACTGCCTTACTCAGTGACCGTGGAAATCGAACAATTCGTCTCTAACGATCGTGGTGGCTATGACATCAACGGTCTGATCCTCGTCGAGCGCGAAGGGCAGAAGAAGATGGTGATTGGCAACAAAGGCGCCAAGATTAAAACCATCGGTATTGAAGCGCGTAAAGACATGGAAGAGATGTTTGAAGCCAAAGTGCATCTCGAACTGTGGGTTAAAGTGAAATCGGGTTGGGCGGATGACGAACGTGCACTGCGCAGCCTGGGCTATACAGACGAATAATTGATGGAAGGCTGGCAACGCGCCTTTGTGCTGCATAGTCGCCCTTACAGCGAAACCAGCCTCCTGCTCGATCTGTTCAGCGAAAGCGAAGGGCGCGTCCGCGTCCTCGCCAAAGGCGCACGCTCGCGCCGTTCGCAACTCAAAGGTGCACTCCAACCCTTCACGCCGCTGCTGGTGCGTTGGGGTGGGCGTGGCGAAGTTAAAACGCTGCGCAGCGCTGAAGCGGTGTCGCTGGCCTTACCGCTCAGTGGCATCACGCTTTACTGCGGGTTGTACGTTAACGAACTGCTGTCTCGCGTGCTTGAGCAGGAAATTCCTTTCTCCGACCTCTTCTTTGACTATCTCCATTGCATCCAGATGCTGGCCGCAGGCAGTGGCACGCCTGAACCGGCGCTGCGTCGCTTTGAACTGGCGCTGCTGGGCCACCTGGGTTACGGCGTGGATTTCCTGCACTGTGCGGGCAGTGGTGAAGAGATCGATGACGGCATGACGTACAGTTATCGTGAAGAGAAGGGGTTTATCGCCAGCCTGGTGGTGAACCAACGCAGTTTTACCGGTCGCCAGTTGCGTGCGCTGTGGGAACGCGAGTTTCCCGATGCCGACAGCCTGCGTGCTGCCAAGCGCTTCACGCGTATGGCGCTCAAGCCTTATCTGGGCGGTAAACCGCTGAAGAGCCAGGAACTGTTTCGCCAGTTTGTGCCCAAAAAGAAGCCCGATGTGGCAAACGACTAGCGCTGGTCGTACCGCCTGATATGCTCAGCACGGTACACTGCAAACACACTGAACCTATTTAAGGATTGTCATGGCTGAGTTGCTGTTAGGGGTCAACATTGACCACATCGCCACCGTACGTAACGCACGTGGCACGAATTATCCCGATCCAGTCCAGGCGGCGTTTGTTTCTGAACAGGCGGGCGCAGATGGCATCACTGTGCACCTGCGTGAAGATCGTCGTCATATCACCGATCGCGATGTGCGTATTCTGCGCGACACCATCCAGACACGTATGAATCTGGAGATGGCGGTGACCGATGAGATGATCGACATTGCCTGTGATATCAAGCCGCACTTCGTGTGTCTGGTGCCGGAAAAGCGCCAGGAAGTGACCACTGAAGGCGGATTAGATGTGGCGGGTCAGCAGGACAAAATCAATGCTGCGGTTCGCCTGCTGAGCGAAGCGGGTATTCTGGTGTCGCTGTTCATCGATGCCGACCACCGCCAGATTGAAGCGGCCGTTGCCAGCGGCGCGCCTTACATTGAGATCCACACTGGCGCCTATGCGGAAGCACCGGAAGGGCTGGAGCGTGAAGCCGAATTATCGCGTATTCGCAAAGCAGCCACATTTGCAGCCAGCCTCGGTTTGAAGGTTAACGCCGGTCACGGTCTGACGTATCACAACGTGCAAGCCATCGCTGAACTGCCGGAGATGCATGAGCTAAACATTGGTCACGCCATCATTGGCCGTGCGCTGTTCAGTGGCCTGGCGGATGCGGTGTCAGAGATGAAGCAGCTGATGCGGGAAGCGCGTCGTTAATGGCGATTCTCGGACTCGGCAGCGACATCGTTGAAATCGAACGTATTGCCGGTGTGATTGAGCGATCCGGCGATCGTCTGGCGCGTCGCGTCTTGAGCGAAGCCGAGTGGCAGCAATATCAGGCGCACCAGCAACCGGTGCGCTTTCTTGCCAAACGTTTTGCGGTGAAAGAAGCGGCGGCCAAAGCCTTTGGTACAGGCATTCGCGGTGGTCTGGCCTTTAATCAATTCGAAGTGTACAACGACGCGCTTGGCAAACCGGGCTTACGCTTTTTCGAACAGGCAAAAGTGATTGCCAGCCAGTTGGGCGTGAAACATGTGCATGTCACGCTGGCCGATGAGCGCCACTACGCCTGCGCAACGGTGATCATCGAAGACTAAGGGTGCAACACGACAAATTTCTCCCACAGCGCCTCACGGGTTTCCGGGTGCTGTGGGTCAGAAATGATGGTGTTATCAATCGGGCAGACGCTTTGGCAGGTCGGCACATCATAATGGCCCACGCATTCGGTGCAGCGGTCGACATCAATCTCATAGATCGCCTCACCTAAACTGATGGCCTGGTTCGGGCATTCAGGTTCGCACATATCGCAATTGATGCATTTCGCCGTAATAAGTAAAGCCATGATCGCCGTTAGCCTGACAAAGAAGGCGCGCACCTTATCATAAAACCGGCTTATAAGGTCGCATGGTTTATTGCGCGGGATCAAACAAAGCGAGGATTGCGTCACTCAAGCAAAATTCATCAAAGGTTAGATAGGAATTAGGAATACTCCGAGTTATCATTTTGTGCGGTAATTATCCGCATAAATGTTTGTCGTAAGCACCATGATAAAAATTAACTCGTTGAAAGAAATGTTTTTAAAGCAGCAATGCATTCAGTGTGGAGTTGCGCGAGGGTGGCTGGCTCGCTGGATGTCTGATGATGCCGCTTTATGCGATGAGTGCCTGCATAACTTGCAGCATGCGAGCCGCCAGGCCTGTCGTCACGATTCTGCTTCGCAAAGTAAAAAGGCCGAATGACGGCTTTTTTTGTATCACACCAGTTTTTTGACCAGTTCTTCACTGTGCCTTATGTGGCTTGAAGCGCGTTCTGGATCGTTTTGTACCAACGCCATAAACAGCAGGTCAGTCAACGCCAGTTGTGCACTGGTGGATGAGATTGCGGCACTGCGCGTGCTTTGCTCCTCGGCAACGGTGTACAAGCATATGGAAGCGCACTGTTGCAGCGAGTTGGGGGTAAAGCCGGTAAACGCCAGCACGTCGACCCCCAGCTGCGCGGCTTCCTGTGCCGCAAGGTTAATCTCACGCCGCTCGCCGGTATAGGAAATCGCCAGCAGCACATCCCCCGGTGCCATCGCCTGCACGCTCGCCAGTAAAGCATGCATATCCTGCTCGGCTACCGCGTTGATGCCAATCTTCATCAGCTTCCATGAGAAATCTTTCGCCACTAACCCCGACGCACCGATGCCCACTAACAAAATGCGGTTGGCGTTTTTCAGCAATTGCAGGGTTTGCAGCAATTTCTCTTCGCTGTTGATATCCAGCGTGGCGCGGATAGCGGAAATCTTCTCAGTCAGTAATTTTTCGCCGACCACTTTGAGGGGATCGTCGCTAAGAATATGATTGTGCACGGTGATGGCGTCGCGATCCGCCAGCGACTCACTCAGTGCCAGTTTCAGCGCAGGGAATCCCTTATAGCCCAATTTTTGGGCAAACTTCACCACGCTCGACTGGCTGACGCCCGATTCCTCAGCCAGTTTTTGTGAACTCAGATGCCGTGCCCGATCCGGCTGCGACAGCAAAAAATCCGCCAGCCGACGCTCATTTAGCGCCAGTCGAGGGTAGAGCTGGCGAATTCGCAGCAATGAACTCATGTTCGATCCTTAATCCATCTAATCCCGCTTGAGCTTAGTCTCTTTTCGCACCATCAGGTTTTAATGACAGCACGCCGACACAAAGAATAAACTATTCAGCTGGCATTGTGGCCATTGGAATTAAAAATGACTGCTTTCGCCCCTGCCGTTGAAGCTGGCTACACTGTAGGGCAAGCCGTAGAAAGGAAAGATAAGGAGAGGAGTTTGACAAAGGGTACGCAACGCCGCGTGGTGTTTTTCGATCTGGATGGCACGCTGCATCAGCAGGACATGTTTGGCACCTTTATGCGTTATCTGCTGCGACGCCAGCCGATCAACCTGTTGCTGGTGGTGCCGCTGTTGCCGGTAATTGGCCTGGGAATGCTGTTTAAAGGACGCGCCGCACGCTGGCCAATGAGTTTACTGCTGTGGGCCATTACTTTTGGCCACAGTGAGCTGCGCCTGCGTCAGCGTGAGGCCGCGTTCGCGACATGGTTCCGCGAGCGCGTCACCGCTTTTCCGGTGGTGCAACAACGTCTGACCGATTATCTCAGCAGCGATGATGCGGATGTGTGGCTGATCACTGGTTCACCACAATCACTGGTGGAGCAGGTCTATTTCGATTCGGCCTTTCTGCCGCGCGTACAGCTGATTGCCAGTCAGATGCAACCCGGTTTAGGGGGACGCGTGCTGGCCATGCGTTGCCTCGGGCATGAGAAGGTCGCTCAACTCGAAGAGAAGATTGGTACACCATTGCAACTCTACAGCGGTTACAGCGACAGTAAACAGGATAACCCGCTGCTGTTCTTCTGCCAGCATCGCTGGCGGGTGACACCTCGCGGTGAGCTGCAACAGCTGGAGTGAATCATGCGGCGATTCCGTCTATAATGCGCCGCCTTTAAATTCGCAGGAGCTGCCCGGTGAACCCACAAACAGATGAATATTGGATGCGCCATGCGCTGGAGCTGGCGCGTCGCGCGTGGGAACAGGGCGAAGTGCCGGTGGGCGCGGTATTAGTGCAGGGCGATAAAGTGATTGGCGAAGGCTGGAATCGACCGATTGGTCAGTGCGACCCGACCGCGCATGCCGAAATCATGGCGCTGCGGCAGGGCGGAAAAATCCTCGAAAACTATCGCCTGCTTGATACCACGTTATATGTGACGCTGGAACCCTGCGTGATGTGCGCCGGTGCGATGGTACACAGTCGCATTACGCGGCTTGTATATGGCGCAAAGGATGAGAAAACGGGCGCAGCGGGCTCGCTCATGGACGTGATTGGTCACCCAGGTATGAATCATCAGATTCAGATTGATTGCGGTGTACTGGCGGACGAGTGTGCCGGAATGTTGAGTGACTTCTTCCGCATGCGCCGTGAGCAAAAGAAAGCGCTGCGCCAGGCGCAGCGCGAAGGTTAGTTCATCGCAATCTTAGGTTCGACCGCCGGGTAACCGGCGCCCAATTCGGCTTCCAGCGCCGACTGCTGAGCGATACGCTTCTCCTGCTCCTGCAGATATCCCACCAGACTGATCTGATACTTACGGATGTTCTCGACATAGTTGTAAGCTTCATGGCCGCGCGCGTAACCGTAGGAGGTTTGCGCGTAATAACGCTTCTGGCTTAGCATCGGCAGACGCTGTTTGACATCGGCCCAGCTATCAGGATTACCGCCTTGTTTGGCCGTCAGCTTGCGGGCATCCAGCATGTGCGCATAGCCCATGTTATACGCCGCCAATGCAAACCAGATGCGCTCATCATCAGGGATGGTGTCCGGCACCTTCTCCATCATACGTTGCAGGTATTCGCTGCCGCCACGGATGCTCTGCTCAGGATCAAGGCGATCGTTGACGTCGAGGCTGTCAGCGGTGTTACGCGTCAACATCATCATGCCGCGCACGCCGGTCGGTGAGGTCGCCTGCGGATTCCAGTGCGACTCCTGATAAGAGATGGCTGCCAGCAGACGCCAGTCCATGCTCGCCGCGTATTTCTCAAACAGCGGTTTGATATCCGGCAACGTGTTATCAATCGCGCGCAGGAAGGTGCGGGTATCCACGTAATCAAAAGTGCCAACGTGACCGAGATACTTCTCTTCGAGGCGCGCCATTGTGCCTTCTTCGCCCATCTGGCTGTAGAAGTCGAGCATTGCCGCATTCAGACTGTCATCATCACTGCGTGGCAGATACCAGGTGACCGGTTCTTCATCGGTGATGTCGAATGCTACGGCCAGCTGCGGATGGATGCGCTGCAATAAACCGATGGTGACCGAATCGCCCACGGTGTAATCCAGCTTGCCGTCGGCGACGGCTTCCAGCAGCGCTTTCTGTCCCTGATCGGTAGAAATCGCCCAATCGAGATCGGGATAGCTGTCAGCTTTTGCGGAACGTAAAGTTGACAGATATGCCGAACCGGACTGCACAATCAGGCGGCCTTTCAAATCGCCGAGATTCTTCGGCCGTGGCTTATCAATGCGGTACACCAACTGCTGCGAAACAGAGTAGTAGCTCGGTCCACTTTGATAGTGGGCAAGGCGTTCACCGTTGTAGATCAACCCGGCGGCCAGCAAATCCGCCTTACCATCATCCAGATCGTCAAACAGATCGCCGAGGTTCGGACGCACCGTAACCTCAAGTTTGACGCCAAGATAATCGGCGAAGCGTTTCGCCAGCTCGTAATCCATACCGGCTGGTGCATTATTGATGGTGTAGTAAGTCAGCGGGGAGTTGACGGTACTGATGCGCAGCACTCCACGTGATTTAATCTGTGATAGCGCGTCTTTTCCGCCCCCGTACCAGGGGATGGAAGGCCACAGTGCCAGCGCAAGCAGCACGGTGATCAGACCGATAAACAGATAGTTTATTTTCAGGCGTTTCAAATAGTTGTCTCGTAATGGCTCACAGGCCTCTGTCTTTTAAAGGCAGTATTTGTGTTGTTTTTACTCCCAGAGCGAGGGGCATTTTGCGCAACAAAGTGCAGCAGGGCAACTTATATAGCAAGAATTGTGCAAAATTCAGCCAAATGCTGAGTGCCAGATTTTATGCGCAAACGGTTTCGTAACCCGTGCTGTTTCTCTATAATACCGCCCGTTTTCCCCTGTTGCGCCCAATGAAGCGTCGCCCGGCGCTTCGAAGACGAGAGATCTTTGATGATGGAAATTCTGCGTGGTTCGCCCGCTCTGTCGGCATTTCGTGTAAACAAACTGCTGACCCGCTTTCAGGACGCTCACCTGCCAGTGAGTGATATTTACGCCGAGTACGTCCATTTTGCCGATGTCAGTGCACCGCTCAGTGCGGATGAACATGCCCGCCTGCAACGTCTGCTGAAATACGGTCCTTCTCTCGCCGAGCACGCGCCACAAGGGCGTTTGTTACTGGTGACGCCGCGTCCCGGCACCATTTCTCCGTGGTCATCAAAAGCCACCGATATCGCGCACAACTGCGATCTGCCCCAGGTTATCCGCCTCGAACGCGGTATGGCTTTCTATGTGCAGGCGCCGCAGCTGACGGAAGCGCAATGGCAACAGCTGGCTAGCCTGCTGCATGACCGCATGATGGAGACCGTGTTCGGTGACCTGAATGATGCGCAGCAGTTGTTCGCACACCATGAACCACAGCCGCTGAAAAGCGTTGATGTGCTGGGTGCCGGTCGCCTTGCACTGGAACAGGCCAACACCACGCTGGGCCTGGCACTGGCCGATGACGAAATCGACTATTTGCTGAATGCCTTCACCAAACTGGGCCGCAATCCGAACGACATCGAGCTCTATATGTTTGCTCAGGCAAACTCAGAGCACTGCCGTCATAAAATCTTCAACGCCGACTGGATTATCGACGGTGAAAAACAGCCGAAGTCGCTGTTTAAAATGATCAAAAACACCTTTGAACACAATCCTGAGCACGTTCTGTCTGCTTATAAAGACAACGCCGCGGTGATGGAAGGTTCAAAAGTGGGCCGCTTCTACGCCGATGCGCAGAAGGGCGAATACACCTTCCATCAGGAAGAGGCGCATATCCTGATGAAGGTGGAAACCCATAACCACCCGACCGCGATTTCCCCGTGGCCAGGTGCTGCGACCGGTTCCGGTGGTGAAATCCGTGATGAAGGCGCAACGGGACGTGGCGCGAAGCCGAAAGCGGGCCTGGTCGGTTTCTCCGTTTCCAACCTGCGTATTCCGGGTTTTGAACAGCCGTGGGAAGAAGATTTTGGTAAGCCGGAGCGTATTGTTACCGCGCTGGATATCATGACTGAAGGCCCACTGGGCGGCGCAGCGTTCAACAACGAATTTGGCCGTCCTGCACTGAACGGATACTTCCGTACTTATGAAGAGCGCGTGAACAGCCATAATGGCTCAGAACTGCGTGGCTACCATAAGCCGATCATGCTGGCGGGCGGTATTGGTAACATCCGTGCTGACCACGTGCAGAAGGGTGAGATCGTCGTCGGCGCGAAACTGATCGTGCTCGGCGGGCCCGCGATGAACATTGGCCTCGGCGGCGGAGCAGCCTCTTCAATGGCCTCTGGTCAGTCTGATGCGGATCTGGATTTTGCATCTGTCCAGCGTGACAACCCGGAAATGGAGCGTCGCTGCCAGGAAGTGATCGACCGTTGCTGGCAGCTGGGCGAAGCCAACCCGATTCTGTTCATCCACGACGTCGGTGCTGGCGGTCTGTCTAACGCGATGCCAGAGCTGGTGAGTGATGGTGGCCGTGGCGGCAACTTCAACCTGCGTGACATCCTCAACGATGAGCCAGGCATGAGCCCGCTGGAAGTGTGGTGTAACGAATCCCAGGAACGTTATGTACTGGCGGTGGCACCGGCTCAACTGGCGCTGTTTGACGAGCTGTGTAAGCGTGAGCGTGCACCTTATGCGGTGATCGGTGAAGCCACCGAAGAGCTGCACCTGAACCTGGCGGATAGCCACTTCGATAACAACCCTATCGACATGCCGCTGGACGTGCTGTTGGGCAAAACGCCGAAGATGACGCGTGATGTTGCCACTCAGCAGGCCAAAGGCGATGCGCTGGTGCGTGACGGCATTACCGTGGCAGATGCCGTTAATCGCGTACTGCATCTGCCAACTGTGGCAGAGAAAACCTTCCTGATTACCATCGGTGACCGTTCGGTAACCGGTATGGTGGCGCGTGACCAGATGGTCGGCCCATGGCAGATCCCGGTAGCGAACTGTGCAGTGACCACCGCCAGCCTGGATAGCTATCACGGCGAAGCCTTCTCACTGGGCGAACGTGCTCCAGTCGCCTTGCTGGACTTCGCTGCCTCAGGCCGTTTAGCGGTCGGTGAAGCGCTGACCAACCTGGCAGCCACCTCGATTGGTTCCCTGCAGCGCGTGAAGCTCTCTGCAAACTGGATGGCCGCAGCAGGTCACCCAGGCGAAGATGCCGGTTTGTATGCCGCAGTGAAAGCGGTTGGTGAAGAACTCTGTCCGGCGCTGGGCATCACGATTCCAGTGGGCAAAGACTCGATGTCGATGAAAACCCGCTGGCAGCAGGGCACCGAAGAGCGTGAGATGACCTCGCCGCTGTCGCTGGTGATCACCGCCTTTGCGCGTGTAGAAGATGTGCGTCGCACCGTAACGCCTCAACTGCAAGCTGACCAGGATAACCTGCTGTTGCTGATTGATTTGGGCAACGGCGCAAACACCCTGGGTGCTACCGCGCTGTCACAGGTTTATCGTCAGTTAGGCGACAAACCAGCCGACGTACGTGATGCATCGCAACTGGCGGGCTTCTTCAACGCCATTCAGGCGCTGGTGGCCGAGCAGAAGCTGCTGGCTTACCATGACCGTTCTGATGGCGGCCTGCTGGTAACACTGGCAGAAATGGCTTTCACCGGTCACTGCGGTATCGAAGCCGATATCGCCGCGCTGGGTAACGATGCGCTGGCAGCACTGTTCAGCGAAGAGTTGGGTGCAGTGATCCAGATTAATGCCGCTGATCGTGCAGCCGTTGAGAAAGTGTTTGCCGACCATGGTCTGAGCAGCAATGTGCATGTGATTGGTCAGGCGCTGCCGGGCGATCGCTTTGTGATCCGCTCTGGTGAGAGCGCGGTGTACAGCGAAAGTCGTACCACGCTGCGTACCTGGTGGGCAGAGACCACCTGGCAGATGCAGCGTCTGCGTGACAACCCTGCCTGTGCCGATCAGGAGCACGAAGCGAAGAAAGACGACAACGATCCTGGCCTGAACGTTCATCTGACCTTCAAGCCAGAGGAAGATGTTGCTGCGCCGATGATCGCCACAGGCGCGCGTCCTCGTGTTGCCGTTCTGCGTGAGCAGGGCGTGAACTCCCACGTTGAGATGGCCGCTGCCTTCCACCGTGCTGGCTTCACCGCTGTCGATGTGCACATGAGTGACCTGCTGGCGGGCCGTCGTGGTCTGGAAGAGTTCCAGGCGCTGGTCGCGTGCGGTGGCTTCTCTTACGGTGACGTATTGGGTGCCGGTGAAGGTTGGGCGAAGTCGATTCTGTTCAACGGCCGTGTGCGTGATGAGTTCGAAAACTTCTTCCACCGTCCACAGACGCTGGCGCTGGGCGTATGTAACGGCTGCCAGATGATGTCGAATCTGCGTGAGCTGATTCCGGGCAGCGAACTGTGGCCACGCTTTGTACGTAACCAGTCAGAGCGGTTTGAAGCCCGTTTCAGCTTGGTTGAAGTGGCTGCGAGCCCATCGTTGCTGCTGGACGGCATGGCCGGTTCTCATATGCCAATCGCCGTGTCGCACGGTGAAGGCTTCGTGGAAGTGCGTGACGGTGCGCATCTGGCTCAGCTGGAAAGCAAAGGTCTGGTGGCGCTGCGCTTCGTGGACAACTTCGGTAAAGTGACCGAAAATTACCCTGCCAACCCGAACGGCTCGCCGAACGGTATCACTGCAGTCACCAATGAAAGCGGTCGTGTCACCATTATGATGCCGCACCCAGAGCGTGTGTTCCGCACCGTGAGCAACTCCTGGCACCCAGCAGAGTGGGGCGAAGACAGCCCGTGGATGCGTATCTTCCGCAACGCACGCAAGCAGCTGGGCTAATTTAGCCGACTGCATCAGAGGCCGCCGCAAGGCGGCCTTTCTTTTAGCCAGCTGGTCCAGACTCACTCACTCACTCAATCCATTACGCCATGACCTACTTTGGCTGGCTCGCAAAATTGTCGGAAATTAGCGACAAACACGATATTGATGTGTCGCTAAATGGTGACATTTAAATTATTGATTTATATTGGATCAATTTTTCATCCTCTAACTCGTTGCTGATCAGCGACACTTTCGCCAGACCAGCCGGTCCGCTTTTTCATAAAAAAACTGCGTCACACCTCGCATTACTCTGATAATCAATGCTATTTCATTTCTGGCACGATAGTTGCTATACTCACTGCGTTGCTCATTCTCCTGTCTATGATTGCCCCGCACTGCGGTTGAGCTCATAAAATTCGAATGACGCACCAAACGGAGCCTGCCGTCCACCCAACCGATAATCGCTTGCTTTGCAACGTTATCAAGCATCGGACGCAACGTTGAGTTAGGCTCCACCTATTTTGCAAGCGATGCTGCGGCGTCGCTCTCACGGCAGCCCAAAAGGGCTGCCGTTTTCCTTTCGGTACTTTCTTCCCTATTGATACTTCGTTAGCATGCCAGCAGCTCACATTAAAGGATGCGCGGTAGTGAAGAGATGGCGTCTGTTTCCCCGATCCCTGCGGCAGTTAGTCTTGATGGCTTTTTTACTGGTCCTGTTGCCATTGCTGGTGCTGGCGTGGCAAGCCTGGGAAAGTTTGTCTGCGCTCAGTAATCAGGCCGCAGATACCAATCGCAATACCTTCACCGACGTACGCCGCAGCGAAGCGATGGCGCGCACGGCGCTCGAGCTGGAGCGCAGTTATCGTCAATATTGCGTGTTAGGGGATGCCACCTTGCAAAAGCTTTATCAGACGCAGTGGACGCGGTACGGTCAGATGCTCACCAGCCATGCGGATAGCCTGCCGGATCTTCCTTCCTTCAAAGCGTTGCAGGAAACCTTGCCGCAGCTCGCCAGCGTGCAGTGCGACAACGGTAACCCAGTGGCAAAAGCCGCAACGGCCCTCGAACATTTTTCTGATGCCAATGCGCAAATGGTGCAGGCGACGCGTGAAGTGGTATTTTCGCGTGGCTTGCAGCTTCAGCGCGAAATCGCCGATCGCGGCCAGTTTTTCGGCTGGCAGGCGCTGATTCTGTTTCTGATCAGTCTGGCACTGGTGCTGCTGTTTACCGGCATGATCATCGGCCCGGTTAAACGCGTTGAACGGATGATTAACCGACTGGGGCAAGGCAAAGCGCTGGGTGACAGCGTGAGTTTTCGCGGCCCTCGTGAAATCCGCTCACTCGGTCAGCGCATCGTGTGGCTGAGCGAGCGTTTGAGCTGGCTGGAAGAGCAGCGTCATGAGTTTCTGCGTCATCTCTCACACGAACTGAAAACCCCGCTTGCCAGCTTGCGTGAAGGCACGGAATTATTGGCCGATCAGGTTGCTGGGCCGCTCAATGCAGAACAGCAGGAAGTGGTGGCGATCCTCGACACCAGCAGTCGCCATCTGCAGCGTCTCATCGAACAACTTTTGGATTACAACCGCAAACTGGCGGATGGCCCCATGGCGCTCGAGCCGGTGGCGCTCAATGACATCGTTGATGCGGTTGTTAAAATCCATTCATTGCCTGCCAGTGCGCGACATATCACCACCCATGTTGATCTTCAGGTGACGTACTGTCTGGCAGAGGCAACCTTGCTGCAAAGGGTCATCGATAACCTCTATTCGAACGCCGTGAACTACGGCAGCGAATCCGGTAACATCTGGCTGCAGAGCCAACAGAAAGGCAACCAGGTGTGGATTGAGGTGGCGAACACCGGTACACCGATTCCGGCTGAAGAGCAGGCGATGATCTTTGAGCCCTTTTTTCAGGGTAGTCAGCAGCGCAAAGGGCCTGTTAAAGGCAGCGGGCTGGGGTTAAGCATCGCCAAAGATTGCCTGCGCAGGATGCAGGGCGATTTGCAATTGGTAACGCGCAAGGATGCGGATGTCTGTTTTCGAATCATTTTGACGACCAGCGCCGGGAATGCCTGATTAATGAAACACACCCTGATTAAACTTTTTAGCTGCGCGTTGGTGGCATTTGGCTTGAGTGCCTGCCAGACACCGTCCACGGGCAGCGCGTTACACGATGGCACCAATCTTCCTGAGCCAGAAGTGCGGCTGCCTGATTATCTGGCGACCGATTGTCAAAACGTGTGGAAGATTGAAACGCCAACAGCCATGAGCAACCCCCTTTACTGGCAGCGTGCTATCGACTGTGGTGAGCGTTTATCCCCAGCGGAAGCGCGGGCTGAGGCACGACGCTGGCCAGTACAAGGCTGGTCGCGTGCTTTTAAACAAGGCATTCTGCTGGCAAATGGCAATGTGACGCCCTTTGAGCGCCGTCAGTTCGTCGATACGCTAGACGGTTACAGCGCTTCCTATCCAACCTCCGTGCGTCCGTTATTAATGTTGTGGCGTAGCAATCAGGCGGCGCAGCTGGCGTTAAGTGGTGAACGCAGCCGCTATGCTGCACTCCAGCAAAGCCACGATACTGAGCTGGATAGCCTGCGCCAGCAGCAAACCAAACTGCGTCAATCACTGGAGGAGACTCAGCGTAAGCTTGAGCGCTTAACTGACATCGAACGCCAGCTGTCGTCCCGTAAACCGGCGGACAGCAGCGATACATCGCACGGCGCCAGTGATGCACAAAGTGAGGATCAGTGACCATGAAACAGTCTGCACGTTTACTGCTGGTGGATGATGATCCCGGCCTGCTTAAACTGCTTGGCATGCGCTTAAGCAGTGAAGGCTATCAGGTGACCACCGCCGCAAGTGGCCCGGATGCGCTGCGCCAGTTGCAGAAAGAGAAAGTTGATCTGGTGATCAGCGATCTGCGTATGGATGAAATGGACGGACTGGCGTTATTTGGCGAAATCCAGAAACGCCATGCGGGTTTACCGGTGATCATTCTTACGGCGCACGGCTCGATCCCCGAAGCGGTTTCCGCTACGCAGCAGGGGGTGTTCAGTTTTCTGACGAAGCCCGTGGATCGTGACGCGCTGTATAAAGCCATTGATGAAGCGCTGGCACAGCGCGCGCCGGTCAGCGATGACACCTGGCGTGAGGCCGTGGTAACACGCAATCCATTGATGCTGCGTTTGCTGGATCAGGCGCACATGGTGGCGCAATCCGATGTTAGCGTGTTGATTAACGGCCAGAGCGGTACCGGTAAAGAGGTGCTTGCGCAGGCGATTCACGCCGCCAGCCCGCGTGCAAACAAGCCGTTTATTGCCATTAACTGTGGTGCGCTACCGGAGCAACTGCTGGAGTCTGAGCTGTTTGGTCACGCCAAAGGGGCTTTCACCGGTGCCGTGAGTGCGCGTGAAGGGCTGTTTCAGGCAGCGGAGGGTGGCACGCTGTTTCTTGATGAAATTGGTGATATGCCACAGGCGTTGCAGGTCAAACTCCTGCGCGTCTTGCAGGAGCGAAAAGTGCGTCCGCTGGGCAGTAATCGGGATGTCGATATCAACGTGCGCATCATCTCGGCCACGCATCGCGATCTGCCCAAAGCGATGGAGAAAAAGAGTTTCCGCGAGGATCTCTACTATCGCCTCAATGTGGTGAATCTGAAGATTCCGGCGCTGCATGAACGTGCAGAAGATATTCCGCTGTTGGCGAACCATCTCTTGCGCCAATCGGCCGAACGCCATAAACCCTTCGTGCGCAGCTTCTCTGTGGATGCGATGAAACGTTTAGTGGGAGCCAGTTGGCCTGGCAACGTGCGGCAGCTGGTCAACGTGATTGAGCAGTGTGTCGCGCTGAGCACGTCACCGGTGATCGGGGATGCGCTGGTTGAACAGGCGTTAGCGGGTGAAAACACCGCGCTGCCAACCTTTGTCGAGGCGCGTAATCAGTTTGAGCTCAACTATCTGCGCAAATTGCTGCAAATGACCAAAGGAAATGTCACCAACGCCGCGCGTCTGGCTGGACGTAACCGTACTGAATTCTATAAGCTGCTGTCACGCCATGAGCTGGACGCCAGTGAATTTAAAGAGTAGCTTGCTGCGGCATATTGATTCATCCATTGACTACCCCAAATAATTTGAGTTGCAGTCAGACGGCAAACGAAAGCATCCCGATGAGCTTACTTCTTCAAGCGACTTGGGGAAAAGAGAGCCGCCAACCCCTCTGCAACTTGAAGCAGGACGGGTATATACTACTTGTTATCCGTCCATCATGGAGGGAGTGAAAAAAGGATCTGTCATGAAAAAGATCGATGCAATTATTAAACCATTCAAACTCGATGATGTACGCGAAGCCTTGGCTGAAGTGGGCATCACCGGGATGACGGTCAGTGAAGTGAAGGGCTTTGGTCGCCAGAAAGGCCACACTGAGCTGTATCGTGGCGCGGAGTACATGGTCGATTTTCTGCCAAAAGTGAAAATCGAAATGGTGGTCGGTGATGACATCGTCGACACCTGCGTTGAAGCCATTATGAATACCGCGCAGACCGGCAAAATCGGCGACGGCAAAATCTTTGTGTTCGACGTGGCGCGCGTGGTGCGAATCCGTACCGGTGAAGAGGACGAAGAGGCGATCTAAGCCCCTTCGTTAGCCCATGAAAAGCCTGCATTGCGCAGGCTTTTTTTGTTTACAGCACTTTGTGTGGGCCAAAGACTTCATAATGGATGCGATCGGCACTGATACCGGCATCCACTAGCTGGCGCGCGACGAACTGCATAAATGGCAGCGGCCCGCATAGCCAGAATTGACGGCCGGCCTGATTCAGTTCACTGGAAATGCCCGCGAGATCCATTAACCCTGTAGCATCATAACGACCGCTGTCCTGGCTTTCCGGCTGGCGATACCAGATATGGCTGGCGAAGTGCGGCAGGCGTGAACCTGTGGCTTGTACTTCATCCGCGAAAGCATGCTGTGCACCACATTCGGCCGCATGTAGCCAGTTAACCGCACCCGCATACTGCTGTTCAGCCAGGCTGGCTAACATCGCCAGCATCGGAGTTTGGCCCACACCGGCAGAAATCAGCGTGATCGGCGCGGTCCCTGTTGTTTGCAAATAGAAATCACCCGCCGGTGCCGCACATTGCACAATATCACCGACCTTCGCATGGGCGTGCAACCAGCCGGAAACGCTACCGTGTTCTTCGCGCTTCACCGCGATACGATAAGATTTAGCGTTGGGGCGATGGATGAGTGAATACTGGCGATGCTGGATATTCTCGTTACCTTCAGGTCGCAGACTAACGGCCAGGTATTGTCCGGGCAGGAAGTCTGCCACGGGCTGACCATCGTTGGGAACCAGTTCAAAGCTTTTGATCACCGAGCTTTCAGTGTTGATAGCACGGATACGGAAGTCACGCGCGCCACGCCAGCCGCCGACTTTCTCTTCTGAGGCGCAATAAATCGCCTCTTCACGCTGGATAAACACATCCGCCAGCACCCCGTAAGCTTTGCCCCACGCCTGTAAGACGTCATCGCCGGGATTGAGTAACTCTTCGATGGTGGCCAGCAACGTTTCACCGACTACCGCATATTGCGCGGGCTGAATGTTCAGGCTGGTGTGCTTCTGCGCAATTTTCTCTACCGCCGGCAGCAGCACCGCCAGGTTCTCCAGGTTGCTGCCGTACGCGACAATGGCATTAAACAGCGCCTCACGCTGATTGCCACTGCGCTGATTATTCATGTTGAAGACGTTTTTCAGTTCCGGATGTGCCGTTAACAAACGTTGGTAGAAGTGGCCAGTGAGTTGCGGGCCAAGCTGAGCAATAGCGGGCAGGGAAGACTTTACGGTAGCGATAGTTTGCGCATCAAGCATGGTGAATGCCTCACAGTGAATTTAAACATGCATTTTAAATGCATCTTATGATCGTTCATCCAGCCTGTAAATCCCCTGTTTTGATTGCGGGTTAGGTGCTGAAGCTGGAAGCTGGCCCACAAACCTGAAAAATATTCCTCTCCACCGTGAGCAAATATCGTGATTTACAGGATTGCAAAAAGGCGTAAAAAACCCGTTCCAGCGCCGTGCCAATCGTTTGCGTAAAAAGAGGGGATTGGCGCTACCGTCACCTGTCAAAACCGTTTACACTGTTGGCCTTCGCCCCTTGCCGGGGCCTAAACTGCCGTTAAAAAAGTTAGCTAGTCAGGAGATGCCGGATGTTAAAGCGTGATATGAACATTGCCGATTATGATGCCGAGTTGTGGCAGGCTATGGAGCAAGAGAAGGTGCGTCAGGAAGAGCACATCGAACTGATTGCTTCTGAAAACTACACCAGCCCACGCGTTATGCAGGCGCAAGGTTCACAGCTCACCAACAAATATGCCGAAGGATATCCGGGCAAACGCTACTACGGCGGATGTGAATACGTTGATATCGTTGAGCAGCTGGCAATCGATCGCGCGAAAGCGCTGTTTGGCGCAGACTTTGCCAACGTACAGCCGCACTCTGGCTCACAGGCCAACTTCGCGGTTTACACTGCGCTGTTGCAGCCGGGCGACACCATCCTCGGTATGAACCTGGCGCACGGTGGTCACCTGACGCACGGTTCACCAGTGAACCTGTCAGGCAAGCTGTATAACGTCATCCCTTACGGCATCGACGAAACCGGCAAAATCAACTACGACGAACTGGCTGAGCTGGCTAAAACGCATAAGCCAAAAATGATCGTCGGTGGTTTCTCTGCATACTCTGGCGTGTGTGACTGGGCAAAAATGCGCGAAATCGCTGATAGCGTGGGCGCTTACCTGTTCGTTGACATGGCACACGTTGCCGGTCTGATCGCCGCTGATGTCTACCCGAACCCGGTTCCGCATGCACACATCGTGACCTCAACCACCCACAAGACTCTGGCGGGTCCACGTGGTGGCCTGATTCTGGCGAAAAACGGCGACGAAGATCTGTACAAAAAACTGAACTCTGCGGTGTTTCCGGGTGGTCAGGGTGGTCCATTGATGCACGTGATCGCGGGTAAAGCGGTGGCGTTCAAAGAAGCAATGGAGCCAGAGTTCAAATCTTACCAGCAGCAAGTGGCTAAAAACGCCAAAGCAATGGTTGAAGTTCTTTTGGAGCGTGGCTACAACATCGTTTCAGGCGGTACTTATAACCACCTGTTCCTGATCGATCTGGTGAGCAAAAACCTGACCGGTAAAGAAGCGGATGCCGCGCTGGGCCGTGCTAACATCACTGTGAACAAAAACAGTGTACCTAACGATCCGAAGAGCCCATTCGTGACCTCCGGTGTGCGTATCGGTACGCCTGCAGTGACACGCCGTGGCTTCAAAGAAGCAGACGTGCGTGAGCTGGCTGGCTGGATCGCTGACGTGCTGGACAACATCAACGACGAAGCGACCATCGAGCGCACCAAGCAGAAGGTACTCGATATCTGTGCGCGTCTGCCTGTGTATGCCTGATTTGGCACCATGCTGATGTGATTAAAGAGGATGGCGCTTGCCATCCTTTTTTTATGCACGCGACCCATGCTGTATAGAGTCAACACACACCGCACACACCGCACACACCGCACATGAAGCGTTCACGCAGACCTTGTTATTACGGCGTCTGAGGTACGATTTCCGATACGAAGCCTGTCGCAGAAAAAGCGATTCCCCGACCTTTCATTTCACTTTTGTTCAAGCCTCTGACAAAGTAGCGGCCCAATGGGCTGCGGGCGCAGCTGACATGCCTGTGGTAGGCAAAATGACCATCGGATCGGCCAGATGGCTGGGACTCAGCTACTTCACCTACTTCTTCTGTTACGGCATCTACTTACCTTTCTGGAGCGTCTGGCTCAAAGGCATAGGCCTGGATGCTGAAAAAATCGGCTTACTGCTCGGTTGCGGCATGGTGGCGCGATTTGTCGGTAGCCTGCTGATCGCCTCGCAGGTTAAAAACCCTTCTCAGCTGATTCTGGCGTTGCGGCTGCTGGCATTGATGACGTGCCTTTTTGCGTTAGGTTTCTGGTTTGGCGGCCAATGGTTATGGCTGTTACTGGTCATGGTGGGCTTCAACCTGTTTTTCTCGCCGTTGGTGCCGCTCAGCGATGCGCTGGCAGCGACCTGGACGCAGCAAATTGGTCTGGCTTATGGCCCGGTGCGGCTATGGGGTTCGCTGGCGTTTGTGATTAGCTCTGCGCTGACGGGGATGCTGGTGAGTGCCTGGTCATCACAGGCGATTCTGGCACTGCTGAGTGTGGGCTTGCTGGCCATGCTTAGCGGCATGATGTTAGTACCCAAAACCCGGCCACAAGGTGATGTGCGGCAGGGGGCAAGCGGCGGTTGGACGGCGTGGCGCGATATGCTACGGGAGAACGCGGTCTGGCGCTTTATGTTATGCGTGACGCTAATGCAGGGGGCACATGCAGCTTATTACAGCTTCAGTGCTATCTGGTGGCAGGAAGCAGGTTATTCCGCATCGGTGATTGGCTATCTATGGTCGTTGGGCGTGGTGGCGGAAATCGTCATCTTCGCGCTGAGCAATCGTCTGTTCCGTCGCTGGAGTGCCCGCGACTTGCTGCTGCTTTCTTGCTGCTGTGCGTTAGTGCGCTGGGTGATGCTGGGATCCAGCACCGCGCTGCCGCTGCTCATTGCTGCTCAGATTTTGCATTGTGGCAGCTTCACCGTATGCCATTTGGCAGCGATGCGCTTTATTGCCGCGCGCAAAGGGGCCGAGGTGATTCGATTGCAGTCGCTTTACTCTGCACTGGCGATGGGCGGCGGGATTGCCGTGATGACGATGATCAGCGGTGTGCTGTTTACCCATTTACAGGGACATCTGTTCTGGGTGATGGCACTGGTGGCGCTTCCTGCATTGTTCCTTCGTCCGCGCGCCGCTTAAGCTTCCAGCAGTTGACGAATGCGTTGCTGCTGATGGTAGCTCAGCGGCAGCTCGGCGTGGATCAGCGGCGGTGAAAACAACGGTAACGATGTGGCGTAGGGTGTGATCACCAGCGCCACGTCACGCGGTGCACCTTCTCGTTGAAAGTGCAGCATATCCTGATAAGTGATGTTGATTGGCAGCAGCGTTATCTCGCGGATTTGCTGCTCCAGTAATTGTTCCATTGCCGCATCCGCGCCGGTCAACAGGAGTACCTGCTTCTCCTGCAGTGCGCTATCCTGCATCAGCCAGGCACCGAACAACACTGCAACCAGACTCACTTCCTCCGCGCTAAATTCCGTGCCGAAATCACTGCTAAAGTGATACAGCGCGCGTTCGGTGGTGCGCAGTAAACGTGGATAAAGACGCGCCACGTCCAATGCCACACTGTTATCAATCCCAATGGCAAAGTGACTGCGATCCAGCGCTTGCGCCAGATGCGTGAATAATTGCAATTTCAGCTCGTGCTGATTTTTGACGCGTGTCTGCGCCAGCTGTTCAAAACGGGCGATTAACGCTTCTACGGCCAGCATGAGCTGCTGCGCCTGGTGGTCTTCAAGCTGATTCCCATCCGGCGCATGAATCAAACTGAACAGCAGCGTCCAGAAGTCGGTTTCGCTAACGTCCGGCGCTAGATGGCAGCGTTTCTGCCAGTGGTGGATCACATCATCTGCGGCAGCACGCTCGGTTTTTGCTGCCAGCCATGCCCGCTGTTTTTCATTAAACAGTGCATTTTGCCGTTGGCACAGCGCGTACTTCATAAAAATTTGCAGAAACAGGCGATCGCGCGGCGTGAAATCGCGGCTTAGTCGCAGACTACAATGTTGAATTAACGCCTGCAGATTGGTTTCATCCCACAGCGCCTTTTCGATATTGAGGACTTTCAGGCGCTGACGCAGCACGGGAGCAAAATGTTCGCAGACGAAATCCTGCGACAGGCGCAGCGCGCGTCGCAGCCAATGGAGCAGGCAGAGCCGCCTGTCCAGTTCCGTCCCATGTATGCGGAAGCTGCCATCCACCATCTGGTGTAACTCCAGTTGATGGAAGCGCTGTATCTCATCACCGACATCCGCGATATCCTGTCGGGCAACGGCAGGATCAACACCATTTAACTGGCAGAGCTTTTCAAGCGTTAGCGCGGGAGCAGGCAGAAACAGTAGCAATAGCAGATGACAACGACGCTGGGCACGGCTGAAGAGTGGTGCAGATGAAGGTGCAGAACTCATCAATAGTATTATCCGCGGGTCATTTTTGAGCTAAGAATAGCTAACTCCACTCGGTAACCCTGCACTTTGTCGTGACTTTTGCTCAGAGCTTTTAGGCGGGTCACAGTTTTTCTGGACCAGTATAATCTTCACTTGAGAATTGTTACTTTATAACACATGAAAATTGCACTCATTCCTTTTACGCTGTTGTTCAGCGCTGCAGCCTGGTCTCATCCGCACAGCTTTATCGATATGAAAAACGAGTTTGTCAGCGAAAACGATCATCTGACAGGCATGAAAATGGTGTGGACCATGGATGAAATTACTTCAGCCGATCTGCTTTACGATGCCGGCAAAGCGAAACCCGGTGACGTGGTATGGAAAAAGCTGGCGGCGCAGGTGATGGCGAACGTGTTGGGGCAACATTACTTCTCAGAGGTATGGCAGGACAAAACGCGGGTGAAGTTCCTGAATTTGCCCAAAGAGTACAATTTGTCGCGCAACGGCAACAAAGCAGTGCTGGAGTTTATTGTGCCGTTTGGCGAACCCCAGTCGCTGAGTGCGAAACAGTATCGTATTCAGACCTTCGATCCGAGCTACTTTGTTGATATGTATTACGATAACCCACAGGCATTAACCATGGACGACGGCGTAAAAGCACACTGCCAGATAGACTTACACACCCCCAAACCGGATGACTCGCTCAAGCAATATGCGCTGTCGCTGGATAAAGCCGATGCGCCGCCGGAAGACATGGATCTTGGTCAGCAATTCGCGCAAACGGTAACCCTGACATGTCATTGATTTCTCTGCCTTCTCGTTCACGCAGACTGTGGCCGCTTTGGTTGCTGGCCATAGTGATGCTTGCTGCCGGATATACCCTGTGGCAGCACTGGTCGCAAATTTTGCTGCAAAGCGTGTTGTGGCAGAAAGTCCTCAATCGCGAAATGACCCAACTCCTGCAACAAGTCGCTGACCAGCCTCAGCAGGCGGGCGTGACTTTAATGCTTTTTAGCCTGGCTTATGGTGTGCTGCACGCGCTGGGCCCAGGGCACGGCAAAGTGGTGATCAGCACCTTCCTGGCGACGCATCCCGCGAAGCTGAAAACCAGCATGAAACTGACGCTACTGGCCGCACTGTTACAAGGCGGTGTGGCGATTGGTTTGGTCACAGTGATGCTGGTGGTATTGCAAACCTCATCGCGGCAAATGCATCTCGGCAGTTACTGGCTGGAGAAGGGCAGTTATCTGCTGGTGATGGCGCTGGGCGTGTGGGTCGGCTGGCGTGCGCTGCGTACATTACTTCCGCTATTACGTCCCGCGTCGGCGAAGATTCAGATTCACGCCATTCGCCCACATCACCAGCATGATGAACACTGCGGATGCGGTCATGCGCATCTGCCGAGTGCTGAACAGATGGATCGCGCGGTGAGCGGGAAAACCCAGGCGCTGGTAGTGTTCTCCATGGGCATGCGTCCCTGTTCTGGCGCCATCATGATGCTGCTGTTTTCTAAGGTGATTGGTGTTTATGCGTGGGGTGTGGCCTCGGCGGTGGCCATGGCCATCGGTACGGCGGTCACGGTCTCCGCAATGGGCTTATTAGTTCAACGATCGCGGCGATTAGCTGAAAAGCTAGGGGCAAACAGTGCAATGTCGCACGGGGCGAAAATCATTATGCCGGCATTAGGATTAGCAGGTGGGATTCTGCTGGTACTGGCAGGGTGGTTACTGTGGCAAAGCGCACAGCCGATGATGAGTAGCGGGTTACGACCGTTTTAACGGCGTAAAAAAAGGCGGATATGATATCCGCCTTTTTGGTGCTTAGCGCTTCAGCGCTTCGCTCAGTTCTTCACGCATGGTCGCCAGCATGGCTTTCACAACGCGTGGGTTACCTGCAACGATGTTACCTGACATCATGTAGCCATGGTTGCCGGTGAAGTCTGTCACCAGGCCGCCCGCTTCACGTACCAGCAGTTCACCCGCAGCGAAATCCCATGGCTTCAGACCGATCTCAAAGAAACCGTCCACGCGGCCAGCGGCCACGTAAGCCAGATCCAGCGCAGCAGAACCGGTGCGACGGAAGTCAGCACATTGAGTGAACAGTTTGCCCACGATGTTGATGTAAGGGGTTGCGTGCTGTTTCAGCTTGAACGGGAAGCCGGTTGCCAGGATGGTGCCATCCAGGTCACGCGCGGTGCTGCCACGCAGACGATAACCATTGAGCTGTGCGCCCTGACCGCGTACAGCGGTGAACAGTTCGTTGCGCATTGGATCGTAGACCACAGCCACTTCGGTGCGGCCTTTGATGCGCACAGCGATAGATACAGAGAAATGTGGTAAACGTTTGATGAAGTTGGTGGTGCCATCCAGCGGATCGATTACCCATTGAATGTCCTGATCATCGCCCGCCAGTTCACCGCTTTCTTCGGTGATGATGGAGTGTTGCGGGTAGGATTTACGAATCACTTCGATAATCAGACGTTCTGCGTCACGGTCAACATTGGTAACGAAGTCGTTGCTGCCTTTCTGGCTGGCTTCGACAGCGTCCGGGGTTTCATAATTCTTGGCAATTAAATTTCCGGCCTTGCGCGCTGCGCGCACGGCGATGTTGAGCATCGGATGCATCGGTATCTCTCGCTGGATGTTAAAGAACGGGTGAAAACGGCGCGGAGTATATCAGGGTGTTCAGCAAATGTCCTGCTTTTATGCTAGGCTACGCGCCATCATTTTCTCACCGCTCACTATTATGCTGCAAAATATCCGAATCGTACTGGTTGAAACCTCGCACACTGGCAACATGGGCTCTGTTGCTCGCGCCATGAAAACCATGGGCTTAACCAATCTTTATCTGGTCAACCCGCTGGTCAAACCTGACTCGCAGGCCATCTCTCTTGCCGCCGGCGCCAGCGATGTAATTGGCGATGCAAAAATCGTGGATACGCTGGACGAAGCGATTGCGGGCTGTAGCCTGGTTGTCGGCACCAGCGCGCGTTCCCGATCGCTGCCCTGGCCGATGCTGGATTCGCGTGAATGCGGTATCAAAAGCGTGGAAGAGGGCCAGCAGGCACCGGTTGCACTGGTGTTTGGTCGTGAACGTGTGGGCCTGACCAACGAAGAGTTGCAGAAGTGCCACTATCACGTCGCCATTCAGGCAAATCCGGAATACAGCTCGCTAAACCTGGCGATGGCAGTGCAGATCATTGCTTACGAAGTGCGTATGGCATGGCTGGATGCGCAGGAGAAAGCCAGCCCACAACCGCAAGAAGAAGAATCCCCTTATCCTTTGGTGGACGATCTGGAGCGCTTCTATCAACACATTGAGAAGATGATGCTGGAGAGCGGCTTTATCCGCGAAGGCACCCCGAGTCAGGTGATGAGCAAACTGCGCCGTCTCTACACCCGCGCGCGTCCGGAACGTGATGAACTCAATATCCTGCGGGGTATGCTGGCTTCGTTCCAAAAGCCTAAAGGTAATAAGGGTAATAGTTGAGTAAAACAGTTGGTTAAATAGTTGAGTAAATTACTTGGTTAAATAGTTGACCGTTTTACTCAGGAATGGCAGACTGGCGTCAATTCATCAGATAGCCCGCCGATACCCGGACGGACGCTTACGAGGTTGTATGCTATGAGACTGACATCCAAAGGACGTTATGCCGTAACCGCTATGCTGGACGTTGCACTGCACTCAAACGAGGGCCCGGTGCCGCTGGCTGACATTTCTGAGCGTCAGGGCATTTCGCTCTCCTATCTGGAGCAGTTATTCTCACGTCTGCGTAAGCACGGTTTAGTGGCCAGCGTTCGTGGTCCAGGTGGCGGTTATCTGTTAGGTAAAGATGCTAGCGCGATTGCCGTTGGCGCGGTGATCACGGCGGTTGACGAATCTGTTGATGCCACCAAGTGCCAGGGCAAAGAAGGCTGCCAGGGTGGCGAGCGCTGCCTGACTCACGTCCTGTGGCGTGACCTGAGCGAACGCATCAGCGAATTCCTCAACAACATCACGCTGGCTGAACTGGTAAACAACCAGGAAATCCTGGATGTGGCAGATCGTCAGAACATGAACGACACTCGCCGCTTCCAGCAGCATCGTATGCAGGAAACCATCAACGTTAATCTGCGTGCTTAATCCGCTCCCCTTCAGCCCTTGCTGTTCACACAGCCGGGGCTGAATCGTGCTATAAAGACGTATGTTTTTTTATACGGAGTTTTAGCGCAATGAAATTACCGATCTATCTGGATTACGCAGCGACAACGCCTGCCGATCCGCGTGTCGCCACCAAAATGATGCAGTTTCTTACTTTGGATGGCACCTTCGGTAACCCCGCTTCCCGTTCTCACCGTTTTGGCTGGCAGGCAGAAGAAGCCGTTGATGTGGCGCGCAATCAGATTGCAGAGCTGGTCAATGCCGATCCGCGTGAAATCGTTTTTACTTCCGGTGCCACCGAAGCTGATAACCTCGCCATTAAAGGCGCGGCTCAATTCCATCAGGCGCGCGGCAAACACATTATTACCAGTCAAACTGAGCACAAAGCAGTGCTCGATAGCTGCCAGCAACTGGAGCGTGAAGGCTTCGACGTCACCTATCTGCAACCCGGCAGCGATGGCATTGTCACGCCTGCGATGCTGGAAGCCGCACTGCGCGATGACACGGTGCTGGTTTCCCTGATGCATGTGAACAACGAAACCGGCGTGATTCAGGATATCGCCGCGCTCGGAGCCTTGTGCCGCGCGCGTGACATCCTGTTTCATGTTGATGCCACCCAAAGCGTCGGCAAATTGCCGATTGATGTTGCGGCACTGCCGGTGGATCTGATGTCGTTTTCAGCGCATAAAATCTACGGTCCGAAAGGCATTGGTGCGCTGTGGGTGCGTCGTAAACCTAAATTACAGATCGATGCGCAGATGCACGGCGGCGGTCATGAACGCGGTATGCGATCCGGAACCTTGCCGGTGCATCAAATCGTGGGCATGGGCGAAGCGTATCGCGTTGCACGTGAAGAGATGAGCAGTGAAATGGCGCGTCTGGCGGCCATGCGCCAACGTCTGTGGCACGGCATCAGTCAGTTAGAGAATGTGAATATTAACGGTTCGCTGGAGCAGGGCGCACCGAATATCCTCAACCTCAGTTTTGCTCAGGTCGATGGCGAATCACTGATTATGGCGCTGAAAGATCTGGCGCTGTCGTCCGGTTCTGCCTGTACCTCGGCCAGTCTCGAACCCTCTTATGTACTGCGCGCCATGGGCGTTGAGCAGGAGCTGGCACACAGCTCGCTGCGCTTCTCGCTGGGACGCTTCACTACCGAAGAGGAAATTGACTATGCCATTGAGCTGGTCAATAAAGCGGTAAGCCGTTTACGGGCATTAACGCCCGCCACGTCCCGCTAATTCATGCACCCCTTGCGCCGGTTCTGGCGTAAGGTGACACCTAACGCAAACGGAGCCACGCGATGACAACACAACCGATGACAATTACGCTCAGCTCCCAGGCCGCCGATGCGCGCTGGGGTGAAAAAGCACTGCTGAGCAGCACTGAAAGTGGCATGACCCTTCACCTGACTGGCGCCGATGCGCTGATGAGCATCCAGCGCGCGGGGCGTAAGCTGGACGGTCAGGGGATTCGCCACGTTGCCCTGAGCGGCGAAGAGTGGGATTTAGAGAAGTGCTGGGCATTCTGGCAAGGCTATCGCAGCCCGAAAGGCAAGCGCCAGGTAGAGTGGCCAGCATTAAGCGAAAACGATCAAACTGAATTTGATCGTCGTCTGAAGATTGTTGACTGGGTGCGCGACACCATTAACCTTCCAGCGGAAGATCTGAGTCCGGAACAACTGGCGCACAGCGCGATCGATCTGATCAGCGAAGTGGGCGGTGACGCAGTGAGTTATCGCATCACTAAAGGCGAAGATCTGCGTGAGCAGGGTTATGCCGGTATTCACACCGTGGGCCGTGGTTCAACCCGCGCACCTGTGCTGCTGGCGCTCGACTTCAACCCCACCGGCGATGAAAATGCGCCGGTATACGCTTGTCTGGTCGGAAAAGGCATCACCTTTGATACCGGTGGTTATAGCCTGAAGCAGAGCGCGTTTATGGATTCGATGAAATCCGATATGGGCGGTGCGGCAACGGTAACTGGCGCGCTGGCGCTGGCGATTGCGCGTGGCCTGACCAAACGTGTGAAGCTGTTCCTGTGCTGTGCTGACAACATGGTGAGCGGTAACGCGTTCCGTCTCGGCGACATCATCCGCTATCGTAACGGTAAAACCGTGGAAGTGATGAACACCGATGCGGAAGGGCGCCTGGTGCTGGCTGATGGCCTGATTGATGCCAGCGAGCAAAATCCTGAACTGCTGATCGATGCCGCGACCCTGACCGGTGCCGCGAAAACGGCGCTGGGCAACGATTATCACGCCCTGTTTACCTTTGACGATGTACTGGCGGAATCTCTGCTGGGCAGTGCAACTGGTGAAAACGAAGCCTTCTGGCGTCTGCCGCTGGCGGAGTTCCATCGCAGCCATCTGCCGTCAAACTTTGCCGATTTGAACAACATTGCCAGCCCTGCGCATGCAGCAGGCGCCAGCAGCGCGGCGGCGTTCCTCTCTTACTTCGTTAGCAAGTATCAGCAGGGTTGGCTGCACATTGACTGTTCTGCCACTTACCGTAAAAGCGCGGTGGATCAGTGGTCAGCGGGTGCCACCGGTCTGGGTGTGCGCACTATTGCCAATCTGCTGCTGAAGTAAAACCGGCGCGCATCAATGCGAACCCTAAGTCAGGTCGCAGATAGATGTGTAACCCACGTCAGGCCGCCATTGATGTGCATGCACCTTTCGTCTGGTCGCCATTGATGTGCAACCTACGTCAGGTCGTCGTTGATGTGCATCCTTCATCAGTATTGTGTAGGGTCGTCATTGATGGCGACCGAACAGCGCTTAAGCGGCAAACCTCATGCATGAGCTTGCCGTTTTTTTGGAACTTGATAAATGAGCAATCGTCTTGAAGAGGTGCTAAAGCTGGCCGCCACTGAGCCTGCGCACCGTCCGGAATTCTTTCAACTGCTGCTGGAATCTGACATTTGGGTGCCAGGTGAAAGTCCTGCAGAGCAGTTTGATGCCACTTCGCCCGTGGAATTGCTGCATTGGGAAAAAGAGGGTGGCGGCAGCGTTATCCCGTTCTTCACCTCAGAAGAGGCGATGGGCGAAGCAATTAAAGAAGAGCAGCCTTATCTGCGCCTGCCCGCGCGCACGCTGTTTGAAATGACCCTGGGTGAGAGCTTGTTCCTCAATCCCAAATTACCGGCGGGTAAAGAGTTTTCGCCAGGTGAAATCGCCCATCTGATCGGTGAAGAGGGCAGTGCGCTGAGTCAGCAAACGGTGTTGGAAGGCGGCCATGCCCTGCTTCTGTCGGAAGTGGCTGAACCGCCCGCGCAGATGATTGATTCTCTGACGCAGCTGTTTGCTAAATATAAACAGGTGCGTCGTGCTTACATCGCCAGCATTCGTGAGAATGCTATGGAAGAGCCGAATCTACTGATCGGTATCGAAGCCGATAGCAATATCGATGAGATTATTCAGGCGGCAGGCAGCGTGGCAACCGATACGCTGGCGGATGACGCACCGATTGATATCTGCGAAGTGGTGGTCGACGAGAAAGGCGTCAGCCACTTCTTTACCGCGCACATCACGCCATTTTATGAACGTCGCTGGGGGAGTTTCCTGCGCGACTTCAAAGGCAGTCAGCGGATTATCTAAACATCGCTAGCTGCGGTGCAATTTATTGCGCATCTGACAGCCATTGTCCGGCTTAAGATACGCGCGATAAATCGCGCCGCTACGGATCGCACTTATCTGATCGCGCCGCTACAGATCGCACTTATCGGGTAGCGGCGCAATTTATTGCGCGGTAGTCAAATCATCATTAGCAGGCTCAGAAGTTTGTTCTGCAACCCCCTTCATTGCCATGCTCAGCAGTTTAATCGGCTAGCTAAACTTTATTTCTCAATCGGTAAATCGTCGCGGCTACCCCATTCGCCCCAGGATCCGTCATACAGGGTGACGTCACGCACGCCCAGCGAGGTTAGTGCCAGAATCACCACCACCGCCGTTACACCCGAACCGCAGCTGGCGATAATGGGCTGATCCAATTTAATGCCGGCTTTTTCAAACAAATCGCGCAGTTCAGCCGCCGGTTTCAGCTCGCCGTTCGCCACAAGATTGTTCCACGGCATATTCAAGCTATTCGGGATGTGCCCGCGCAGCAGGCCCGGACGCGGTTCATCCACTTCTGCGTTAAAGCGGTTAGCCGCTCGGGCATCAACGATCTGCGCGCCGCCTTCATGGCTGATCAACAACACATCGGTCAGGCGTTTCACCAGCCCCTGATCGTAATGAGCTTCGAACTCGCCTTCCGGCAGGTTAACTGGGCCTGAAGCGACATCAAAGCCTGCCGCTTTCCAGCCCTGCAAACCGCCCGCCAGAATCGACACATTGACGCAGCCAAAGGCGCGCAACATCCACCATGCGCGGGGTGCAGAGAACAGGTTGCCCTCGTCATACACCACCAGGTGTTTATCCTGATTAACACCCAGTTCGCGCATCGCCACGGCAAAAGCTTCCGGGCGCGGCATCATATGCGGGTAAGCGCTGGTGTGATCGGACAAAGCTTCGATATTGAAATAAGGCGCATCGGGCAAATGCCCTGCCAGATATTCCGCCTGGATATCACGCACCGCTTCCTGACCTGGCGGCAACATGCGCGCATCTAATACCTGCAACGTTTCATCGGTGTAATGCTCTTTTAACCAATCGGCAGAGACAAACAGGGGAGCTGTCATCGCAACAACCTCTTCTCAATCATCAGAAAACGGAAAGGACCAGTGTCCGGGAATGTGAACGCTATCTCAAGGGTATCGTTGCTAAAGTGAGTAGGTTGATGTGAAATTGCGCAGCACACTATTTTAACCTTTGGGGCTGGTGAGGGACTTACCATGGCAAAACGCGTTAATCGACTGCTGCTCAGCGTGCTGATCGGCGGAACACTATTGGGCGGCGCTTTGCTGCCTGCGCAGGCTGAGGATACGCCTGTGGTGCAAAATGCGGCGAAAACGATCTCGGTGATCGACCTTTCCGAGCTGCAACTGGATGGCGCATCAGCACTGGTGCTGAGTTTCAATACTGCCATCGATAGCAAACAGGACTTGAACGCGCGGGTCCATATCAGCGATGAGAAAAGCGGTAAGGTCGATGGCGGCTGGGAACTGGCGCAAAATGGCAAGGCGCTACGCTTCCGCCATCCTGAACCGTCGCGCAAATTAACAGTGACCGTCGATGCCGGCCTCAAGGCCGCCGATGGCAGTACCTTATCCAGCCCTTTCAGCCAGACGCTGACTACCCGCGATATCCAGCCGATGGTGGGTTTCGCCAGCCGGGGATCACTGCTGCCGCTGCGCCTGACGCAGGGATTACCGGTGCTGGCACTCAATGTGAACAACATTGATGTCGATTTCTTCCGGGTGAAAAGCGCCGTACTGGCCGATTTTCTCGCCCAGTGGAATTACGGTAATAACCTGTCGTACTGGGAATCACGCGATTTACTGAAAAATGCCGATCTGGTCTACAGTGGACGTTTTGATCTCAATCCGGCCCGCAACACGCGTGAGAAGATGCAGCTGCCGCTCAGCGATGTGGATGCGCTCAAGCAGCCCGGTGTTTATCTGGCGGTGATGAAACAGGCCGGAACCTACAATTACACACAGCCAGCAACCCTGTTTACGCTCAGTGACATTGGTTTATCGCTGCATAGCTTCCCGGATCAACTGGAACTCTTTACGCAAAGCCTCGCCAATGGCGCACCGCTAGATGACGTCAATGTGCAACTGCTGGACGAGAAAGGCCAACAGCTGGCGAGTGGCACCAGTGACAGCAATGGCCATCTGCGCCTGCCCGCCAACGCCAAAGGCAAGTTGCTGCTGGCAACGCAGAAAGGGCAAACCTCTCTGATCGATCTCAATCGTCCGGCGTTGGATCTCGCCGAATTCCCGATTGATGGTCCGCAGGGTTATGACAAGCAGTTCTTCTTGTTCGGCCCGCGCGATCTCTATCGCCCCGGTGAAACGGTGATCGTTAATGCGCTGCTGCGTGATGCCGATGGCAAGCCGTTGCCGCCACAACCGGTCAAAGCCGAAGTGGTGCAGCCTAATGGTGAAGTCACCCAGATCTTTGTCTGGCAGCCGGAGAACGGTGTGTACCAGCAGCGCTTTGCTCTTCCAGCTTCAGCCATGACCGGTGAATGGACGCTGCGCATCAACAGCGGTGATAACCAGCCGCGCAACTGGTCGTTCCATGTCGAAGATTTCCTGCCAGAACGTATGGCGCTGGCATTGAGCAACAGCGAACAGCCGCTGGCACCGGACGCCTCAGTGACCTTTGATGTTGAGGGCCGTTATCTGTATGGCGCACCAGCGGCGGGTAATGAGTTGCAGGGGCAACTGTTCCTGCGCCCGGCGCGTGAAGCTGTGGTAGCGCTGCCAGGCTATCAATTTGGCGATATCACTGAAGATCTGAAACGCAGTCTCGATGACGTTGATGAAAAGCTGGATGAGAGCGGCAAACTGCAGCTCAACGTGGAAAGCAGCTGGGCAGAAAGTCATTCGCCGCTCAACCTGATACTGCAAGCCAGCCTGCTGGAAACCGGTGGGCGTCCGGTGACACGTCGCGCGACTCAATCGATCTGGCCCGCGCCTGCACTGCCGGGTATCCGTCCACTGTTTAACAGTGAGTCAGTTTATGACTATCGCACCGATCGTTACCGCGATGAGCCGACTGTACCTGAAAACGGCCTGGCGGAATTTGATGTGGTGTATGCCAATCCGCAAGGCGAGAAACTGGCGGCGCAGGATCTGGATGTGCGCCTGATCCACGAACGCCGTGACTACTTCTGGAGCTTCTCAGACAGCGAAGGCTGGCAGTCGCGTTATGACCAGAAAGATCTGCAGGAAGACGAGCAGCGCATCACTATTACCGCGGGCGGCAGCCAGAAAATCAGCTTCCCGGTGGAGTGGGGCACCTATCGCCTGGAGGTGCATGCGGGAGAGAACATTGTCAGCAGCGTGCGCTTTAATGCGGGCTACTGGTGGCAGGACAACACCGACGGCACCGGCGCGTTACGTCCCGATCAGGTCAAACTGAAAATTGATAAAAGTGCCTATCAACCGGGTGATACCGCTAAAGTTCAGGTGGAATCACCGGCTGCCGGTAAAGGGTATCTGATGGTGGAATCCAGCAGTGGCACGCTGTGGTGGCAGCCATTAGAAGTACCTGTGGGTGGCGCAAGCATTGATGTGCCGATTAACGAAAGCTGGAAGCGTCACGATCTTTATCTCAGCGCCATCGTGGTGCGTGACGGCGATAAAGCCAACGGCACCACGCCGAAAAGGGCAGTAGGGCTGCTGCATTTGCCGATGGCGACCGAAGCGCGACGTCTCAATCTGGCGATGGATGCGCCCGAAAAAATCCGCCCTGAGCAGACAATCAAAGTGAAGGTGAAAGCCAGCCGTGAAGGCGGCGAGTTGCCTAAGCAGGTTCAGGTCTTGCTGTCAGCGGTGGACAGCGGCGTGTTGAGCATCACTGATTACAAAACGCCAAATCCATGGGACGCGTTCTTTGGCCGTAAGCGTTACAACGCCGATCAATATGATGTCTATGGTCAGCTCATCGAAGGCGGTGGCAAGCTGGCGGCACTGCGCTTTGGTGGTGACGGCGATGATGCCGATGCACTGTCGCGAGGGGGTAAAAAGCCGGTCAGCGATGTGCAGATCGTCGCACAACAGCTGCAGCCAGTCACGCTGGATGCCAACGGCGAAGGCACCATCGATCTCCCGATTCCGGCCTTTAATGGCGAGTTACGCTTGATGGCGCAGGTATGGAGTGCTGACAGCTTCGGCTCAGCGGATCGCAAAATGGTGGTGGCCGCGCCGCTCATCAGTGAACTGGCGACGCCGCGCTTTATGGCCAGCGGTGACCAGTCGACGCTGGCGCTGGATCTCACCAACCTGACTGATCAGCCGCAGACGTTAAAAGTCGACGTAACAACGCAGGGACTGATCGCCCTGAACGGCACGGTCACTTCTAGCGTGCAGCTGGCGAAAGGTGCGCGCACGACCTTGCAAATCCCGGTTAAAGCCCAGGGCGCCTTTGGTGAGGGGTCGGTGCAGCTCAAAGTCTCTGGCATGAGTCTGCCGGGTGAGACGCTGGAGCCCAGCGAGCGTAAATGGACCATCGGCGTACGCCCGGCTTATCCAGCCCAAACCCTGAGTTTCGACAATGTGATGCAAACTGGCCAAAGCTGGCAGGTGGTGGCGAGTGCCTTTAGCGGCCTGCAAAAGGATACGCTGACCGGGCAGCTGTCGCTCAGCAATCGACCGCCGCTGAATATTGCCAGCTTTATTAGCCAGCTGTATGCCTATCCTTACGGCTGCCTTGAGCAGACCGCCAGCGGCATCTGGCCATCGGTGTTCACCAACAAAGCACAGCTGGATGCGCTGGGTATCAAAACCAGCACCGACGAGGCGCGCCGGGCGTCGATCGCAACCGGTATTGCGCGCCTGGCAGGTATGCAGCGTGGCAATGGCAGCTTTGGTTTGTGGAGCAAAGAGAGTCAGGAGGAATTCTGGTTGACGGCTTACGTCACCGATTTCCTGCTGCGTGCCAGTGAAGCGGGCTACAGCGTGCCGGAAGGGGTGATCAGCCGCGCCGATGAACGCTTGCTGCGCTATCTGCAGGACCCGGCACAAATAGAAACCAGCTGGAGCAGCGATGCCGATGGATTGCGTTTCAGTGTGCAAGCTTACGCCGGGCTGGTATTAGCAAGACAGCAACAGGCGCCGCTCGGTGCATTGCGTGCACTGTACGACAAGCGTGAGCAGGCAAAATCAGGTCTGGCGCTGGTGCAACTGGGTGTGGCGCTGAAACTGATGGGTGATCAACAGCGTGCGCAGTTGGCGCTGGCACAGGGCATAGGGCTGGAGCGCAAACCCAACAGCTGGTTGGGTGATTACGGCAGCCCGGTGCGTGACCGCGCGCTGATTCTTGCCCTCATCACTGAAAACCAACTGCTGCCCGATATGCAAGGGCCATTACTGATTGATCTGGCGAAAGCGGTACATGGTCAGCGCTGGTTCTCCACCCAGGAAAACAATGCGCTGTTCCTCGCCGCACGCACCTTGCAGCAGCACAAAGGTGAACGGTGGCAAGCAATATTGCAGGGCAGAAGCGAACCGCTGAGCAGCAATCAGACGCTGAACATGGGGATCAGCGAAGATCAGCTCCGCCAGGGCTTGTCGGTGAAAAGCGACAATACTTCGCCGCTTTACGGCACGCTCAATGTGGTGGGTTATCCGCAAACAGCACCGTCGCCGATCAGCAACGTGCTGAAGATTACCCGCGAGTATTTCACCCTCGACGGTAAGCCTGCCGACCTCACCAGCCTGAAAAGTGGTGAATTGCTGGTGGTGCGGTTGAAAGTGGCGGCCAGCGAGCGGGTGAGCGATGCGCTGGTGGTGGATTTACTGCCGGCGGGGCTGGAACTGGAAAACCAGAACCTGAGTGACAGTAGCGCCAGCCTGGGCGACAGCGCCGATGCACTGAAAGAGAGCATGATGGATATGCAACAAGCCAACATCAAACACATTGAGTTCCGTGATGACCGCTTCGTTGCGGCACTGGCGCTGGATGGCTACACACCAGCCACGCTGCTGTATCTGGCACGCGCGGTGACGCCGGGTAGCTATCGTCTGCCGCCACCGCAGGTTGAGTCGATGTATGTGCCAGAGTGGCGCGCGATTGGCACCACGCCGGAAAAACTGAATGTGCGCTAAGCGGTAATGAAAAAAGGTCATGCACTGAAGCGGTGGCGCTGGCTGCCGCTTTTTTTACTGCTGCTGTTAGCGAGCCTGTGGCTGTTGGATCGACTGGATCCTTTGCCGTTGCAGGAAGTGCAGCCTGCACGTGTGGTGGTCGCGGAGGATGGCACGCCGCTGTGGCGCTTTGCCGACAAGCAAGGCGTCTGGCGCTATCCGGTGACGCTGGAGGAGGTCTCGCCCGACTATATTCAGGCGCTGCTCACTTACGAAGATCGCTGGTTCTGGCACCATCCCGGCATCAATCCGATGGCGATTGTGCGTGCCATCGGGCAAAACCTGCTGCATCACGGCATTGTGTCAGGCGGCAGCACGCTAACGATGCAGGTAGCGCGATTGATCGACCCACAACCGCGTACGCTGCGTGGCAAGGTGGTTCAGGCCTGGCGAGCGCTACAGCTGGAGTGGCATTTATCCAAGCGTGACATTCTCACACTCTATCTTAATTGTGCGCCGTTTGGCGGCACGGTGGAAGGCATTGGCGCAGCAAGCTGGATGTGGCTGGGTAAGCCGCCATCTCAGCTCACCAAAGGTGAAGCAGCGTTGCTCGCCGTGCTGCCACAGGCCCCGAGCCGTCTGCGCCCGGACCGCTGGCCGCAACGTGCGGAAGCGGCGCGCAATAAAGTGCTGGATCGACTGGCAGAATATCATGTGTGGTCAGCGCAGGATGTGGCGGATATTAAACAGGAAACGGTGTGGTTGCCGCCGCGACAAACGCCGCAAATGGCACCGTTGCTGGCACGCCGCCTGCTGTCGCTCTCTCCCGACAACAAAATTACCTCGACCATTGATGTGTCGCTGCAGCGCGAGCTGGAGAGTCTGGCGTCAGCGATGAAAACCCAGTTGCCGCCACGCACCTCGCTGGCGCTGCTGGTAGTGGATCATCAGGATATGAAAGTGCGTGGCTATGTTGGCTCGGTGTCATTCGCTGACGACAGTCGCTTTGGTCATGTCGATATGATCTCCAGCGTGCGATCGCCGGGATCGGTGTTAAAACCTTTTGTTTACGGCATGGCGCTGGATGAGGGACTGATCCACGGTGAATCACTGCTGCAGGATGTGCCGCGCCGTTTCGGTGATTATCGCCCCGGAAACTTTGACTCCGGTTTTCACGGTCCGGTAAGTGCCAGCGAGGCGCTGGAGCGGTCGCTGAACCTGCCGGCCGTGCAGTTGCTGGACGCTCTTGGCCCGAAAACGGTGGCGGCGCGCCTGCGTAACGTTGGATTGAATCTGCGCTTTCCGGCAGGGGCCGAACCCAATCTTTCACTGGTGCTCGGCGGCACGGGTGCGCGGCTGGATGAGATTGTCGCGGCTTATAGCGCTTTTGCCCGTCAGGGGAATGCCGCTCAGCTGCGCTGGCTGCCCAATCAGCCATTGCTAGAGCGACCACTGCTTTCGCCGGGCGCAGCCTGGATTGTGCGGCGTATTCTGGCCGGAGAAGCTCAGCCATCAGGCGCCGTTCCGGATATTGCTCCGCTGGCCTGGAAAACTGGCACCAGCTACGGCTATCGCGATGCCTGGACGATTGGCATTACGCCCCGCTATTTAATCGGCGTGTGGGTTGGCAGACCGGATGCCACACCGGTTGCCGGTCAGTTTGGGTTCGCTTCAGCGGTGCCTGTCATGAATCAGGTCAACAACCTGCTGGCGGGGCATATGCCGCTGCACGGCGTACCGCGCGATCCGCGGCCGAAGAGCGTCAGCGCCATGAGCATTTGCTGGCCCGGAGGACAACCTTTGCCGCAGGGCGACGAAAATTGCCGCCAGCGCCGCCAAAGCTGGATACTGAATCAAACCGTGCCGCCGACACTGTTGGCACCCGGTCAGGAAGGGGTGAATGGTTTACGTCAGCGTTATTGGATAAACCCGCAGAGCTTACGCGTGGCTGCCGATTGCCCCGAGGCGCAGAGTCACGAACGTTTGATGTGGCCTCTGCCGCTGGAACCCTGGTTGCCAGTGGCGGAACGCCGCCAGCAGCGCCTGCCGCCTGTTGATCCTCGCTGCCCACCCTTAAATCAGGGCAGTGCGCCACCGCTCTTGATCACCGGCGTAATTGAGGGGCAGCGTGTGCAGCCGCTGCCAGGCAAAGTGGTATTGGTGCTGCCGGTTGCCGTACAAGGCGGAAGGGGATCGCAGCGCTGGTGGTTTTTGAACGGGCAGCCGGTGGAACAGCAAGCGGGGCAAAACAGTGCGGCGCTGGTCCTCAGTGAACCGGGCCAGTATCAACTGGTGGTAATGGATGAATCGGGCCAACTGGCATCCGTCTCATTTATTCGGGGTTAAATAGCCGCGTATGCCAGATTCTGCGCGTGTTCGCCCCGACAAAAATCAATTATTTTCGATAATTCCACCAATCGGCAATAGGCAACGCCCGATGATGTCCCTATAATCGGCGCGTTTTCTTACCGGGAGCGAATTCCCGGTTTCTTCAGGATGCTAACTAGAGGTCATCATGGCAATCGAACGTACTTTCTCTATCGTTAAACCAAACGCCGTCGCTAAGAACGTGATTGGTGCTATCTACAACCGTTTCGAAAGCGCAGGCTTCAAAATCGTTGGCGCAAAAATGCTGCACCTGACCAAAGAGCAGGCTGAAGGCTTCTACGCTGAGCACAAAGGCCGTCCATTCTTCGATGGTCTGGTTGAGTTCATGACTTCTGGTCCAGTGGTTGTTTCTGTTCTGGAAGGCGAAAACGCCGTTCAGCGTCACCGTGACCTGATGGGTGCAACCAACCCAGACAACGCACTGGCTGGTACTCTGCGTGCTGACTACGCTGACAGCTTCACTGAGAACGCAACCCACGGTTCTGACTCAGCTGAATCTGCTGCACGCGAAATCGCTTACTTCTTCGCAGAGAACGAAGTCTGCCCACGCACTTGCTAAGTGCGTTGCTGCCAATGCGGATAAACGACTTTACACCTTTTCCTCATCGGTAAAGTCGTTCCCCTGGCATCATGCAGCAGATGTAGTACAATAATGCGCCCTTGTTGAGCCTGGCTCAGCGAGGGCGTTATTTTTTTCCTATTCTTAACCAGAGCCGTAACGTGTAACAACGAGGCCAGAGAACATTATGTCCGAACAGATTGTGACGCCGTCGTCCGCTTCCCCCGTGGTTGTTTCCCCAAAAAACGAAAAAATTAACCTGCTGGATCTTAACCGTCAGCAGATGCGCGAATTCTTTTTAGAGATGGGTGAAAAGCCGTTCCGCGCCGATCAGGTCATGAAGTGGATGTACCACTACTGCTGCGATGATTTCGAGCAGATGACTGACATCAACAAAGTGCTGCGTGGCAAATTGATGCAACGCGCTGAAATCCGTGCGCCGGAAGTAGCGGAAGAGATGCGTTCCAGCGATGGCACCATCAAGTGGGCGATTCGCGTGGGCGATCAGCTGGTCGAAACCGTGTATATCCCGGAAGCTGACCGTGCAACGCTGTGTGTCTCTTCACAGGTAGGCTGTGCACTGGAGTGCAAATTCTGTTCGACTGCGCAGCAGGGCTTCAACCGCAACCTGCGTGTTTCCGAAATCATTGGTCAGGTATGGCGCGCGGCGAAAATTATCGGCGCGGCGAAAATTACCGGCCAGCGTCCGATCACCAACGTGGTGATGATGGGCATGGGCGAGCCGTTGCTCAACCTGAACAACGTGGTGCCAGCAATGGACATCATGCTGGATGATTTCGGTTTTGGTCTGTCAAAACGTCGCGTGACGCTGTCAACTTCGGGCGTAGTGCCGGCACTGGATAAGCTGGGCGATATGATCGACGTGGCACTGGCGATTTCGCTGCACGCACCGAACGATGCGATTCGTGACGAAATTGTGCCGATCAACAAAAAGTACAACATCGAAACCTTCCTCGCGGCGGTTAAACGCTACATTGGTAAATCGAACGCCAATCAGGGCCGCGTGACCATCGAGTACGTGATGCTGGATCACATCAATGACAGCACCGACAACGCGCATGAGCTGGCTGCACTGCTGAAAGAGACGCCGTGCAAGATCAACCTGATCCCATGGAACCCGTTCCCGGGCGCGCCATATGGCCGTAGCTCAAACAGCCGTATCGATCGTTTCTCCAAAGTACTGATGGATTACGGATTCACCACTATCGTGCGTAAAACGCGTGGCGACGATATTGATGCGGCTTGTGGTCAGTTAGCGGGTGACGTTATCGACCGTACCAAACGCACCTTGCGTAAGAAAATGGCCGGTGAAACCATCTCTGTGAAGGCGCTCTGAAACATGGCGCCTGGTGATACCCACCGGGCGTAAGCCGTGCCAGTCTCTCCTCTCGATGTCAGAGGGAGAGACTGAAATGCATAAGGGATTATCGGCAGTGATGTTGGCGGCCTTTGTTGTAACCGGGTGTGTCAATTCACCGGCTCAGCAAGGCGCTGCGGATATCAGGTTACAGCTGGGGTTGCATTACCTGGCAGTGAAAGATTTTGAGGCAGCACAGCGTAATTTATTACGCGCTGAGCGGGCCGCACCGCGAGATTATCGTGTGCCGTTGGCGCTTGCGCGGCTGGCACAGGCGCAGCAGAATAGCGCGCAGACCCATTGGCACTACCAACGCGCCCAGCAGTTAGCGCCAGCGAATGGCTACATCGCTAACAATTACGGTGCGTTTCTTTGCGGTTTAAGGCAGTATGGCGAAGCGCATCAACAGTTTAAGCTGGCGATGGCTGCACAGGAAATCGAAGCTCGTCAGGATGCATTTCTGTTTTCGGGCTATTGTTACCTGCAGGCTGGAGAGAGTGCCTCAGCGCGCGAGTCTTTGAGCAACGCGCTGATTGCCGCACCGGAGCAGGGCAGTCAACTGCTTTTGGAAGTGGAAAGGCGGCTTGAACAGCAGGATCGCATGGCGGTTTCGCTGCTATTAGAAGTGTACCACCAGCGTTTGCCCGCAACGGCAGAGAGCCAGTGGTTACAAATACGTTTCGCCGCGCAACAGGGAAACGCTGCTGACGTTACACGTTATGGCGACCGGTTGGCGCGAAGTTTTCCACAATCGATACAGTACCAGCGTTATTTAGCTAATGAATACTGAAGCCACTCAAGAGAATTCTGCAGTACATTCCACAGGTGAACGCCTGCGTCTGGCCCGTGAGCAGATGGGGCTGACTCAGCAAAATGTCGCTGAACGCCTGTGCCTGAAACTTTCTACCGTACGAGACATTGAAGAGGATAAGTCGCCAGCTGATTTAGCTTCGACGTTCTTGCGCGGTTACATTCGTTCTTATGCTCGTCTGGTGCATGTGCCGGAAGATGACCTGTTGCCGATGATGGCGAAGCAGGCTCCCGTGCGCGCGGCCAAAATTGAGCCAATGCAGAGCTTCTCGTTAGGTAAGCGCCGTAAAAAGCGTGATGGCTGGCTGATGATTTTCACCTGGTTGGTGATTTTTGTCGTCATCGGTCTGACCGGCGCGTGGTGGTGGCAAAACCATAAAGCCTCGCAGGCCGATCTGGTCTCAATGGCTGACCAGAATGGCAGCAGCAGCGATAACAGTCAGTCTATTTCGCTGGGTGAAAACAGCACTGACAGCGCGACTGACAGTGATACCAATGCCGCCGGTACGCCGGTGGATAACGGTGCCGGTGCGGTTGCGACACCGAGTACCAGCAACAACGCGGCTTCGGCTGCCAACACCACTGCGCCTGCGACCAGCAGCGATAACGCCGTGGTTTCACCGAGCCAGGCACCGATCGATAACGCACCGCCAGCAGCCACCTCTCCGGCACCTGCCAACAGTGTACCAGCAGGTCAAATGCCGACCAGCAACGCGGCGGTAAGCCAGCCAGCGGGTGACCCAAATGCGGTGGTGATGAATTTCAAAGCCGACTGCTGGCTGGAAGTCACCGACGCTACTGGCAAGAAGCTGTTCAGCGGATTGCAACGTAGCGGCGGTAAGCTCAGCTTGTCCGGAACGGCTCCGTATCGTCTGAAAATTGGCGCTCCGAGTGCGGTTGATGTGCAATATCAGAATCAGCCCGTTGATTTAAGTCGTTTTATCCGTAATAACCAGGTTGCCCGTCTGACGCTGGGTGCGCAATAACGCGCAGCGCGCTTTCCGGGTAATTGTGGAGAGAGAATATGCATAACGAAGCACCCATTATCCGTCGCAAATCAACACGGATTTACGTCGGCAAGGTGCCGGTTGGTGATGGTGCGCCCATTGCCGTTCAGTCAATGACCAACACCCGCACCACGGATGTGGACGCCACGGTTAACCAGATTCGCCAGCTTGAGCGTGTCGGTGTCGATATCGTGCGCGTCTCCGTTCCTACCATGGATGCGGCGGAAGCGTTCAAACTGATTAAGCAACAGGTCAATGTGCCGCTGGTGGCGGACATTCATTTTGACTACCGTATCGCACTGAAAGTCGCCGAATATGGCGTCGACTGCCTGCGCATCAACCCCGGCAATATCGGCAACAATGAGCGTATCCGCCAGGTCGTGGATTGTGCCCGCCATTACAACATTCCTATCCGTATCGGCGTGAATGCCGGTTCACTGGAAAAAGATCTGCAGGAAAAATACGGTGAGCCAACGCCACAGGCGCTGCTCGAATCCGCGATGCGCCATGTTGATCACCTCGATCGCCTCAACTTTGATCAGTTCAAAGTGAGCGTAAAAGCTTCTGACGTGTTCCTGGCCGTTGAATCTTATCGCCTGCTGGCAAAAGCCATCGATCAGCCACTGCATCTCGGTATTACCGAAGCGGGTGGCGCGCGCGCCGGTTCAGTAAAATCAGCGATCGGCCTGGGCTTGCTGCTGGCGGAAGGGATCGGCGATACGCTGCGCATCTCTCTGGCGGCAGACCCGGTGGAAGAAGTCAAGGTCGGTTACGACATTCTGAAATCGCTGCGCATTCGATCACGCGGTATCAACTTTATTGCCTGCCCAACCTGTTCACGTCAGGAATTTGATGTGATTGGGACGGTGAATGCGTTGGAAGAACGTCTCGAAGACATCATCACGCCAATGGATATCTCGATTATCGGTTGTGTGGTGAACGGTCCTGGCGAAGCCACTGTTTCGACCATGGGCGTGACGGGCGGTAGCCGTAAAAGTGGTTTCTACGAGGACGGTGTGCGTCAGCGCGATCGCCTCGATAACGACAATATGATCGACCAGCTGGAAGCACGTATTCGTGCCAAGGCCAGCATGCTGGATGAAAGCCGCCGCATTAACGTGCAGCAGCTGGAAAAATAAGGGATGGTGCGCGCCCGCCGCGTGCCGGTTTGTGATTGAACCTGTGCGGTTTCATCCTCATAAGGTATGATGCCGGACAGGTTTTTTTGTATTAAGAGATTCTAACGTGGCGAAGAATATTCAAGCGATCCGTGGGATGAACGACTACCTGCCGGCGGATACTGCGATTTGGCAGCGTATTGAGGGCACCCTGAAGCAGGTGCTGGCCAGTTATGGCTTTAGTGAAATCCGTTTGCCGATTGTAGAGCAGACCCCGCTGTTTAAACGCGCTATCGGTGAAGTCACCGATGTGGTTGAAAAGGAGATGTATACCTTTGACGACCGCAACGGTGAAAGCCTGACCCTGCGTCCGGAAGGCACCGCGGGCTGCGTGCGCGCCGGTATTGAGCATGGTCTGCTGTACAATCAGGAACAGCGTCTGTGGTACATCGGTCCGATGTTCCGCTACGAACGTCCGCAGAAAGGTCGTTACCGCCAGTTCCATCAGATTGGTGCGGAAGTGTTTGGTCTGCAAGGCCCGGACATTGACGCCGAACTGATTATGATGACCGCGCGCTGGTGGAAAGCGTTAGGTATCGCTGAACACGTGAGTCTCGAACTCAACTCTATCGGCTCACTGGAAGCGCGCGCGAACTACCGCGACGCACTGGTGGCCTTCCTTGAGCAGCACAAAGACAAACTGGATGAAGATTGCAAACGTCGTATGTACAGCAATCCGCTGCGCGTACTCGACAGCAAAAACGCGGACATCCAGTTGTTGCTGAACGATGCGCCGACGCTGAATGAATATCTCGATGAAGACTCACGCGCGCACTTCGACGGGCTGTGCAGCCTGCTGGATGACGCGGGTATCGCTTACACCGTGAACCAGCGTCTGGTGCGTGGCCTCGATTATTACAACCGCACCGTGTTTGAGTGGGTGACCAACAGCTTAGGTTCACAGGGCACCGTGTGTGCCGGTGGACGCTACGATGGTCTGGTTGAACAGCTGGGTGGTCGCGCTACGCCAGCGGTCGGTTTTGCCATGGGTCTTGAGCGTTTGGTATTGCTGGTCCAGGCGGTTAATCCAGAATTTGAACCGACGCGCATTGTTGATGTCTATGTTATCGCTTCGGGGCAGGGCGTTCAGTCCGCTGCGATGCAATTGGCGGAAAAACTGCGTGATGCAGATCCGGCGCTGAAGCTGATGACCAACTTCGGTGGTGGTAACTTCAAGAAGCAGTTTGGCCGTGCAGACAAGTGGGGCGCACGCATTGCGCTGGTGCTGGGCGAAGACGAAGTGAAAGCGGGCCAGGTCGTGATTAAAAACCTGAGCACAGGCGATCAACAAACCGTTGCCCAAAGCGAAGCCGCTGCGACATTGCGCACGCTGCTGCAGTAAACGCAGCACTGCAACAGCCATTTAAAGGAGAGGGATTGCGTGGAAGTTTACAGCAACGAAAACGAACAGGTTGACGCACTGCGTCAGTTCTTTGCGAACAACGGCAAAGCGCTGGCTGCGGGTGTGATCATCGGCATTGCTGCACTGGGTGGCTGGCGTTTCTGGACCAGTCATCAGGATAGTGCGGATAAAGCTGCGTCGGCACAGTATCAACAACTGACCACTGCGATGCAGGCGGATAAGCCGCAAACGCTGGAAGCGGTTGCCGCCTTTGCCAATGAAAATAACAACACTTATGGCGCACTGGCTTCGCTCGATTTAGCGAAACAGTACGTTGAAGCAAATCAGTTAGATAAAGCCATTACGCTGCTTCAGAGCGGGCTGAAAGATACCAAAGATGCCAACCTGCAGGCGGTGATTAACCTGCGTCTGGCGCGCATTCAACTGCAGCAAAATCAGGCCGATGCCGCACTTTCAACTCTTAACAATGTTAAGGGGGATGGCTGGACAGCCATTATTGCGGACATTCGTGGCGAAGCACTGCTGAGCAAAGGCGACAAGCAGGGCGCACGTGATGCCTGGAGCAAAGGTGCTGAATCGCAGGCCTCTCCTGCGTTGAAGCAAATGCTGCAGATGAAGATGAATAACTTAAGTTAAGCCAGTCAAGAGAGCGCACATGGAATTACGTAAATACCTGCTGCCAGGGCTGATTTCAGTCACTCTGCTCAGCGGTTGCTCGCTGTTCAGCGGCGAAGAAGATGTAGTAAAAATGGCTCCGCTGCCGAAAGTGGAAAACCAGTTTACGCCACAGACTGCCTGGAGCACCTCGGTGGGTGATGGCGTTGGCGATTTCTATTCCAATCTGCATCCAGCCTGGCAGGACGGTACCGTCTATGCGGCCGACCGCTTTGGCGTAGTGAAAGCCCTGGATGCCAGCAACGGTAAAGAGAAATGGAAAGTCGATCTCTCTGAGAAAACCGGTTTCTTCTCGAAAAACATCTCAGCTCTTCTCTCTGGCGGCATTACCGCTACCAGCGATCGCATTTATATCGGCAGCGAGCGCGGTCAGGTCTTTGCACTGAACAATAGCGATGGCAGCATCGCCTGGCAGACGAAAGTCGCCGGTGAAGCGATGTCGCGTCCAGTTGTGAGTGATGGCCTGGTACTGATCCACACCAGCAACGGTATGTTGCAGGGGCTGGACCAGAGTACTGGCGCGATCAAGTGGAGCGTCAACCTCGATATGCCTGCGCTGTCACTGCGCGGTGAATCTGCGCCGACTGTGGCATTCGGTGGTGCGATTGTCGGTGGTGACAATGGCCGCGTGAGTGCAGTGATCATGAACCAGGGGCAGTTGATTTGGCAGCAGCGTATTTCGCAGCCAAGTGGCGCCACAGAGATTGATCGTCTGAGCGATGTGGATACGACGCCGGTTGTGGTTAACGGTGTGATCTATGCGCTGGCTTACAACGGTAATCTGACCGCGCTGGAACTGCGTTCAGGCCAGATTCTGTGGAAACGCGAAATCGGCGGCGTGAAAGACATGGTGGTTGATGCGGGTCGTATTTACCTGGTCGATCAGGATGACCGCGTTATTGCGCTTAATGCCGACGGTGGCGTGGCCATCTGGCGCCAGAGCGATCTGCTGCATCGCAACCTGACTTCACCAGTGCTGTTTAACGGTTATCTGGTGGTTGGCGATAGCGAAGGTTATGTGCACTGGATTAACACCCTTGACGGGCGCTTTGTTGCGCAGCAGAAACTGGACAGCGATGGCTTCCAGACTGACCCGGTGGTTGCCGGTGACAAGCTGCTGATCCAGGCGAAGGGCGGCGAAGTTTACGCCATCACTCGTTAAGATTGGGCTTTGCAGGAACCGGCTTCCTGCTCGCTAATACGGCTCCTGATTCGTCAGGGGCCGTTTCGTTTTTAGTCAGGCATGGTATTCTTAGCGCCTTCAGCCTGACGCCTTCTGGCAAATGTCGTTATAATCACGCCATTCGGGCGATTTATTTTTAAAACTGAGGCAAGTGTTATGGTACCTGTGGTCGCGCTGGTTGGGCGTCCCAATGTGGGAAAATCTACGCTATTTAACCGCTTAACGCGCACTCGTGATGCGCTGGTAGCGGATTTTCCTGGACTGACTCGCGATCGCAAATATGGTCGCGCCGAAGTGGAAGGGCGCGAATTCATTGTTATTGATACCGGCGGTATTGATGGCACCGAGGAAGGCGTCGAAAACCGCATGGCAGAACAATCGCTGCTGGCGATTGAAGAAGCGGATGTGGTGCTGTTCCTGGTGGATGCGCGTGCGGGTGTGATGCCGGCCGATCAACAGATCGCCAATCACCTACGTTCGCGCGAAAAAGCCACCTTCCTGGTCGCGAACAAAACTGACGGTCTCGATCCTGATGCTGCCGTGCTGGATTTCTATGCGCTGGGCTTGGGTGACATTCATCCGATTGCGGCCTCGCACGGTCGCGGTGTGAACAACCTGCTTGAAGCTGCGTTGCTGCCATGGATGGAAGAAGCCGTTCCAGAAGTGGAGTTGACGGAAGAAGAAGAAAACGCCGCTTACTGGGCCGCGTTAGAAGAAGAAGAGGACGAGAAGGCGTTGGCGGAAGAGGAAGAAGAAAACTTCGACCCGACCACCTTGCCGATCAAGCTGGCTATCGTTGGCCGTCCTAACGTCGGCAAGTCAACGCTGACTAACCGCATCCTGGGTGAAGACCGCGTTGTGGTCTTCGATATGCCGGGCACCACGCGTGACAGCATCTACATTCCAATGGAGCGTGATGAGCGCGAGTATGTGTTGATTGATACCGCCGGTGTGCGTAAACGCGGAAAAATCACCGAAACTGTAGAAAAATTCTCTGTCATCAAAACGCTGCAGGCCATTGAAGATGCCAACGTGGTGATGCTGGTGATTGATGCACGTGAAGGCATTTCCGATCAGGATCTGTCACTGCTCGGCTTTATCCTGAACAGCGGTCGCTCATTGGTGATCGTGGTCAACAAGTGGGATGGCATGACGCAGGAAGCGCGTGACGAAGTGAAAGAGATGCTGGACTTCCGTCTGGGCTTTATCGATTTCGCGCGCATTCACTTTATCTCGGCGCTGCACGGCAGTGGCGTAGGTAACCTGTTCGAATCCGTGACCGAAGCTTACGACTGCTCAACCAAACGTGTCGGCACCGCGATGCTGACGCGCATCATGACCATGGCTTCTGACGACCATCAGCCGCCGCTGGTGCGTGGTCGCCGCGTGAAGCTGAAGTATGCCCATGCTGGTGGTTATAACCCGCCGATCGTGGTGATTCACGGTAATCAGGTGAAGGATCTGCCAGATTCCTACAAACGTTACCTGATGAACTACTTCCGTCGCTCACTCAACGTGATGGGCACACCGATTCGCATTCAGTTTAAAGAAGGCGACAACCCGTACGCGGGCAAACGTAACCTGCTGACACCGACGCAGCAGCGCAAACGCCAGCGACTGATGTCGCATCTGAAAAAGAATAAGCGTTAAAGTGATGAGGGCCCAAACGGGCCCTTTTTTTCGCCCTGATGCCGCGCGATAAGCTCATCATCCCTGACATATCGCCTTAACATCAAAAATTACACTTTGATTCAGCCTCATATTTATTAATAACTTATGACTGGTTTTGTAGCAAAAATGCTATTGCCCAGTAACTCCTTCGTTATGGATGTTCACTTTCTAATGAACCAGGTGGTACAATCCTGCCGCCTTGTAGCGAGAATCACTCTCACCTGCGATGTGTCCTTGCTCACAAGCGCCGAATTACGGGCATTGCACCCGTACCAATAGATATAAAATAAAGCGTAACGGTTTGGTTCCTGTACCCCCATCGTTGGCAGGAGCATTGCTACTGGCTACAGCTTGTTAGCCGGCACCAGCGCGTTATTTTTTCAGGAGAGTTTTTGTTATGGCAGAAAATTCCGCTCGTCCCTGCAAAGGGTTGAGTATCTGGTCTGTATTGTTCGGGCTGGTCCTGCTGGCTGTCGGTCTGTTCTTCGCGATCGGCGGTGGCAAGTTGGTCGCTCTGGGCGGCAGCTGGTACTTCCTCATTTCCGGTATTGTGATGTTGCTGTCGGCGGTTCAGTTCTTCCGTCGCAAATCATCCGCCGTGACCTTATTCATTCTGGTCTTCGTTGGCACCCTGATTTGGGCGCTGTTTGATGCGGGCTTCCACTTCTGGCAGCTGGTTTCACGCCTGATGGTGCCTGCAGGCCTGATGCTGCTGGCGTTCCTGACCTGGCCAGCGCTGCGTAAGCGTGAAGGCAAAAGCTCTCTGGCGAAAGTTTCCTATGTCCTTTCAGCGGTCATCGCTGTTGGCATGGTGGCAACTTTCGTGCAGATGTTCCAGCCGCACCCAACCGTCGCGTTCGACGGCAAACAGCTGCCGCTGATTCCGGTCGACAAGTCTAAGCCACAGCAGGACTGGAGCAGCTACGGCCGTACACCTGAAGGTGACCGTTTTGCGGCGATCGACCAGATCACCCGTGATAACGTCAAAGACCTGCAGGTTGCATGGACCTTCCACACTGGCGATACCCCGATCAGCCCAACCGGTAACGGCGCGGAAGATCAGGAAACGCCATTGCAGGTTGGCAACACCCTGTACCTTTGCACCCCGCACAACAACGTGATTGCGGTTGCAGCGGATACCGGCAAGCAGATCTGGAAGCGTGAAATCAACGCCCAGGCAGAAGTGTGGAACCGCTGCCGTGGTCTGGCGTACTTCGATGCGACCAAACCTGTACAGCAGCCAAGTCAGCCGGGCTCAACACCGGTTCCTGCGCCAGTGCTGGCGGCAGGTGATACCTGTCAGCGTCGCATTCTGATGAACACCATCGATGCGCGTCTTATCGCCATCAATGCTGACAACGGTGAATTCTGTGAAGACTTCGGCGACCACGGTGTGGTTGACCTGAAAAAAGGTCTGGGTAAAGCGCCCGATCCACAGTATCAGCTGACGTCTGCACCACAGCTGGCCGGCACCACCGTAGTGGTGGGTGGTCGTGTGGCGGATAACGTCCAGACCGATATGCCAGGCGGCGTACTGCGCGGCTTTGACGTTATCACCGGTCAGATGCGTTGGGCGTTTGACCCAGGTAACGATGACCCGAATGCCATCCTGATGCCGGGCAAAGACTACACCCGTAGTACCCCGAACTCATGGGCACCGATGTCATACGACCCGGCGATGAACACTGTGTTCCTGCCAATGGGTAGCTCGTCTGTGGATCTGTGGGGTGCGAATCGTACCAAACTGGATCACACCTACGGCGCATCAATTCTGGCGCTGGATGCGACTACCGGTAAGCAAAAATGGGTTTATCAGACCGTACATAACGATCTGTGGGACTTCGACCTGCCAATGCAGCCAAGCCTGGTGGACTTCCCGATGAAGGATGGCACCACCAAGCCTGCGGTAGTGATCGGTGCTAAAACCGGCATGATCTGGGTGCTGGATCGCCTGACCGGCAAGCCTTTAACGAAAGTTGAAGAGCAGCCGATGCCACAGGGTCACATCCCGAATGAGCAGTACACCAAAACGCAGCCGCACTCAGTTGAAATGCCAAACATCGGCAACCAGAAGCTGACCGAGTCTGACATGTGGGGCGCGACGCCGTTCGACCAATTGGTGTGCCGTATTGCCTTTAAAGGCATGCGTTACGATGGCCTGTTCACCGTACCAGATACCGATAAGTCACTTAGCTTCCCAGGTTCACTGGGTGGTATGAACTGGGGCAGCATCTCGTTCGACCCGAACAACCAGTACATGTTCGTTAACGACATGCGTCTGGGCCTGTGGGTGCAGATGATTCCTCAGGACACCAGCAAAGATGCAGCCAGCAATGGTGGTGAAGCGATCAACACCGGCATGGGCGCCGTTCCGCTGAAAGGCACCCCTTACGCTGTTAACAAAAACCGCTTCATGTCTCCGCTGGGCATTCCGTGCCAGGCACCACCATTCGGTACGCTGTCTGCTATCGACATGAAAACCCGTCAGATCGTATGGCAGGTGCCAGTTGGTACTGTGCAGGATACCGGTCCATTCGGTATTAAGATGCGCGCACAGATGCCAATCGGTATGCCAACGCTGGGTGGTACTTTAGCGACTCAGGGTGGCCTGGTGTTCATCGCCGGTACGCAGGATTACTATCTGCGCGCCTTCGATAGCTCAACCGGTAAAGAAGTATGGAAAGCTCGTCTGCCAGTCGGCAGCCAGGGTGGCCCAATCAGCTACGTTTCGCCGAAAAATGGCAAACAGTACATCCTGATCTCCGCAGGTGGCGCACGTCAGTCACCAGACCGTGGTGATTACGTGATTGCTTACGCGTTGCCAGACAGCAAGTAAGCCTCAGTAAGAAGAAAGGCCGACATCATGATGTCGGCCTTTTTTTATTAACCATCCGTGGCGCACTTCACTCCTTAAGGTACCTTATTCACTGCTGCTTGGAGGGGCGACGGCTTTTTTGACCTCCTTTTCTTCCAGCTTCCCTGGCTCTTTCAGGATCGTTTCTGAAATTACCCCCACTGACTTTGCCGCCAGCACTGCCGGCTTCCCTGGCGCGCTCCGGGTCCTCTGCAAAGTTCCCGGCACCACCTCGTTGCTTTTTTTGTGTCATAGCAGAGACCTCATCTAAGGGTGTTTTCTTCGACGTGGACTAGCTAGCCACATTAATGATTATAGTCAGTAAGTTACAGGTTGCCTTGGGAGATCTCCGAGTTCTTCACTGGCCGTCGCGCCAGAGAGCCTCTAATTCTGGCGATGCCACGGTTTCTGGAATTAAAATCACGATGGATCCTGCCTCTTGATGGGTGGCATAGGTGATTTGAATGCGAAAATAGCGCTGATCGCCGCTGCCAAGATTCGCCGCCTGATCTTCCGGTTCCCCTAACGGTAATGCCTGCTCCAGTACGTTACACACCCGCTGTTTTTGCGGTTCCGGCAGTTGCGCCAGGGCAAAGCGGCGCTCGCCTCGCAGATTGGGGATAAAAGCAATGCCGCCTTCACGCGCCAGTTCAATGATAGCGTCATCAGTCAGTTGAATATTCACGTTACGCCTACCTGTTGCCAGGCGGATTGAATTGCTTCCGCCACCGAGCGATTAAATCGCTTGCCGCCATGCTCGACGGTAAAGCGGGCAAAGGTGCTGAAATCGGCATCCTGCGGCAGTGTCTTGTCACAGAGGGTGTCGTACCAGGCGTGGCCCGCTAACTCCCAGGCAAAGCCGCCTAACGCTTTAGCGGCGAGATAAAACGCACGGTTAGGAATGCCAGAATTGAGATGGACACCGCCATTGTCATCGCGGGTTTCGATGTAATGATCCATATCCGCCGGTTGCGGGTCCTTACCGAGTTTCGGATCATCGTAAGCCGTGCCTGGTTCGGACATGGATCGCAGTCCACGGCCTTTAATCCCGGATGCTAACAAGCCCTCACCAATCAACCAGTCAGCCTGATCGGCCGTTTGCTGCAGGTGGAACTGCTTAACCAGCGAGCCGAACACATCAGACATCGATTCATTCAATGCACCAGACTGCTGGAAATAAACCAGCCCGGCCTCGTTCTCGGTCACGCCGTGGGTGAGTTCATGCGCGACCACATCAAGCGCAATGGTAAAGCGGTTAAAAATCTCGCCATCGCCGTCACCAAACACCATCTGCTGACCGTTCCAGAAGGCGTTCTGATACTCCTTGCCGTAATGCACGGTGCCATCCAGCTTCAGGCCATGGTTATCCAGTGAGTTGCGCTTGAAGATTTGCCAGTAGAAATCGTAGGTGATGCCGAGATAATTCCAGGCCTCCTCGGCTGCGACATCACCATTGCCCGGCTGGCCTTCATCGCGGATTAAGGTGCCGGGTAGATTCTGTGTGTTCTCCGCATCAAAGATGGCACGCAACACGCTGCCAGGCTGTGCGGTGGCCGCGCTGGCCGCTTTATGATTGTGTTCAGCCATCAGTTGCTGAACATGGGTGAGGGTGCGGCGAGCAGACTCCTGCGGCGCACCCGAGCAGTGATCAATGATGTTGCGAAGAATATACGGAGGAATAACGCTGTAGGTCATAGTAACTCCTGGCCGTGAGGGAACATGCCAGAAGTATAGTTTTTCAGCTAGGAGCGTGCTTTGCGGCTGCGTGATTTCTGCGGCTCAAGGGCGGTCACCTGGCTTTCCACCCAGCCATCATCCAGACGGGTGCGCAGTAGATCGCCTTTATGCAATTGCTGGGTTTTCTTCACCAACTGGCCTTGGGTATCCGTTGTCACGCTAAAACCACGCGCCAGAGTCGCCAGCGGACTGACGCCCTCCAGTTGTGCAGCCAGATTACCAAAGCGCTGACGATTGTGATTCAGCTGCTTCTCCATGCCCTGCTGCAGGCGATACTGCCACTGCTGCATCTGCTGCTGCGCACGCAGAATGCGCCCCTGAGGCTGCTGATTGTTGAGGCGCTGTAACACGCGATCCTGCTGGCGATTAGCCACGCGCAGGCGTTGATCCATTGCCTCGCCGAGGCGACGTTGCAACTGGAACAGTGTGGTTTGCTGGCGTGCCAGACGCAGCTGTGGATGTTGCTGCTGCAAACGATGTTGTATGCGGGTAAAACGGCGTTGCTGTTCAGCAATGTAGAAATCCATCGCCATTTCCATGCGCTGCTGCTGTGACTGCAAACGGCGCAGCAGTTCGATCTGATTGCGGCTCACGATTTCTGCCGCCGCAGATGGGGTAGGGGCACGCAAATCGGCGACAAAGTCGGCGATGGTGACGTCTGTCTCGTGGCCGACGGCACTGACGATGGGCAGGCGACTGGCAAAGATAGCTCTCGCCACACGCTCATCGTTAAAGCTCCATAAATCTTCCAGCGAACCGCCACCACGGCCGACGATCAGCACGTCACACTCATCACGCTGGTTCGCCAGTTCAATGGCACGCACGATGGCTGCCGGTGCATCTACACCTTGCACCGGCGTGGGATAGATAATTACCGGCAACGACGGATCGCGGCGATGCAGCACGCGCAGCACATCATGCAGCGCGGCGCCGGTGGCGGAGGTGATGACGCCAACCTGGCGCGCCGGATCGGGCAGCGGCTGTTTAATCTGCTGATCGAACAGCCCTTCGGCCGCCAGTCGCGCTTTCAATTGCTCAAACTGCTGCTGCAACAGACCTTCACCCGCCGGATGCATACTTTCGATAATCAACTGATAGTCGCCACGCGGCTCATACAGCGTAATGCTGGCGCGCACTAAAACCTGCTGACCATGCTGTGGTCGGAAGGTGACACGACGGTTGCTGTTACGGAACATCGCGCAGCGAACTTGTGCAACATCATCCTTTAAGGTGAAGTACCAGTGGCCGGAAGAGGGCTGGCTAAAATTCGAAATCTCAGCGCTGAGCCACACCAGGCCCATCTCATTTTCCAGCAGTTGGCGCACCGTGGTATTCAGGCGGCTGACAGTAAAAATATTGGCGGTTGGCGGTAGCGACATGTGATGTAGATCAAATTTTAAATCAGAGGGTTAATCAACCGATACTACATTGCTCACCCGAAGGATCAAGACTTTTTCCTAAAAAACACTGGAGGCAATCGATTTCGGCCTGTATAATGCCGCGGCAATATTTTATCTGTTTTAATCGCCCCCAGGTGGAGATATTGCAATGCTAAGAATCATTAAAGAAGCCCTCACTTTTGACGACGTTCTGCTCGTTCCAGCTCACTCCACTGTCTTACCGAACACCGCTGAACTCAGCACCCAACTGACGAAAAACATCCGTTTGAACATCCCTATGCTGTCTGCTGCCATGGACACCGTGACCGAAGCCGGTCTGGCAATTGCACTGGCGCAGGAAGGTGGTCTGGGCTTTATCCACAAAAACATGTCGATTGAGCGCCAGGCGGATGAAGTTCGCAAAGTGAAAAAACACGAAAGTGGCGTGGTGACCGATCCGCAAACTGTTCTGCCAACCACGACGCTGGCGGCAGTGCAAGAGCTGACCGAGCGCAACGGCTTTGCGGGTTATCCGGTTGTGAACACCGACAACGAACTGGTCGGTATCATCACCGGTCGTGACGTGCGTTTTGTGACTGACCTGAGCCTGCCAGTTTCCGCTGTGATGACGCCGAAAGAGCGTCTGGTCACCGTTAAAGAGGGTGAAGCGCGCGACATCGTACTGCAGAAAATGCACGAAAAACGTGTTGAGAAAGCGCTGGTTGTGGATGACAGCTTCCACCTGCTGGGCATGATTACCGTTAAAGATTTCCAGAAAGCAGAGCGTAAACCTAACGCCTGTAAAGATGCGGAAGGCCGTCTGCGTGTGGGTGCTGCGGTTGGTGCGGGCGCCGGTAACGAAGAGCGTGTTGACGCGCTGGTTGCTGCGGGCGTTGACGTTCTGCTGATCGACTCTTCTCACGGTCACTCTGAAGGCGTTTTGCAACGTATCCGTGAAACCCGTGCGAAGTATCCAGACCTGGACATCATCGGTGGCAACGTGGCGACCGGTGCAGGTGCATTGGCACTGGCCGAAGCGGGCGTGAGCGCGGTGAAAGTGGGTATCGGCCCTGGTTCAATCTGCACCACGCGTATCGTGACTGGCGTAGGTGTACCACAGATCACCGCTGTTTCTGATGCGGTTGCTGCGCTGGAAGGCACCGGTATCCCGGTTGTGGCTGATGGTGGTATCCGTTTCTCAGGTGACATCGCCAAAGCGATCGCCGCAGGCGCGGCCGCTGTGATGGTCGGTTCTATGCTGGCGGGTACTGAAGAATCTCCAGGCGAAATCGAGCTGTATCAGGGCCGTTCGTTCAAATCTTACCGTGGTATGGGTTCACTGGGCGCGATGTCTAAAGGCTCATCTGACCGTTACTTCCAGACCGATAACGCGGCTGACAAACTGGTGCCAGAAGGTATCGAAGGCCGCGTCGCTTATAAAGGCCGTCTGAAAGAGATCGTGCACCAGCAAATGGGCGGTCTGCGCTCTTGCATGGGCCTGACCGGTTGCCCAACCATCAACGATCTGCGTACTAAAGCCGAGTTCGTGCGCATCAGTGGCGCAGGTATCAACGAAAGCCACGTGCATGATGTGACCATCACCAAAGAGTCACCGAACTACCGCATGGGTTCATAATCCCGTAAGATTCAACGCCCGGCACCTGCCGGGCGCTTTTATTATTAAGTCCATCCCAATGGAAACGCCTCAATGACGACTGAAAATATTCATAAACATCGCATTTTGATCCTCGATTTTGGTTCTCAGTATACGCAGCTGGTCGCGCGCCGCGTGCGTGAGCTGGGCGTCTACTGCGAACTCTGGGCGTGGGATGTCACCGAAGAGCAGATTCGTAGCTTCAATCCGAACGGCATCATCCTGTCAGGTGGCCCGGAAAGCACCACTGAGCTGAACAGCCCACGTGCACCAGAATACGTGTTCAATGCTGGCGTACCGGTGCTGGGCGTGTGCTACGGCATGCAGACCATGGCAATGCAGCTGGGCGGCAAGGTTGAAGGCTCCAACGAGCGTGAGTTCGGATATGCGCAGGTTGAAGTGCTGACCCAGAGCGCGCTGGTCCGTGACATCGAAGATGCCATCAGCGCAGCCGGCAAACCGTTGCTGGACGTGTGGATGAGCCACGGTGACAAAGTGACCGCTATCCCGGCTGGCTTTGAAACCGTTGCCAGCACCGAAACCTGTCCGTTTGCCATCATGGCCAACGAAGATAAGAAATTCTACGGCGTGCAGTTCCACCCAGAAGTGACGCATACCCGTCAGGGCCTGCGCATGCTGGAGCGTTTCATCCGTGATATCTGCGGCTGTGAAGCACTGTGGACGCCAGCCAAGATCATCGAAGATGCGGTTGAGCGTATTCGTGAGCAGGTTGGCGAAGATAAAGTGATCCTTGGCCTGTCAGGTGGTGTGGATTCCTCTGTCACCGCGATGCTGCTGCACCGCGCTATCGGCGATCGTCTGACCTGTGTGTTTGTGGACAACGGCCTGCTGCGTCTGAACGAAGCCGAGCAGGTGATGGACATGTTTGGCGATCACTTCGGTCTGAATATCGTTCACGTTGCCGCTGAACACCGTTTCCTCGATGCACTGGCGGGCGAGAATGATCCCGAAGCCAAACGTAAGATCATCGGCCGCGTGTTTGTTGAAGTGTTCGACGAAGAAGCGCTGAAGTTGACTGACGTGAAATGGCTGGCACAGGGCACCATCTATCCAGACGTGATCGAGTCTGCTGCTTCTGCTACCGGCAAGGCACACGTGATCAAATCGCACCACAACGTGGGCGGTCTGCCGAAAGAGATGAAGATGGGCCTGGTTGAGCCGCTGAAAGAGCTGTTCAAAGATGAAGTGCGTAAGATCGGCCTGGAACTGGGCCTGCCATACGCCATGCTGTATCGCCATCCGTTCCCGGGCCCAGGTTTGGGCGTGCGTGTACTGGGCGAAGTGAAGAAAGAGTATTGCGACCTGCTGCGTCGTGCCGATGCAATCTTCATCGAAGAACTGCATAAAGCTGACCTGTACAACAAAGTCAGCCAGGCCTTCACCGTGTTCCTGCCAGTACGCTCTGTTGGCGTAATGGGCGACGGTCGTAAATATGATTGGGTTGTTTCACTGCGTGCAGTAGAAACCATCGACTTCATGACCGCGCACTGGGCGCACCTGCCGTACGATTTCCTCGGCCGTGTTTCCAACCGCATCATCAACGAAGTGAACGGCATTTCTCGCGTGGTTTACGATATCTCTGGTAAGCCACCGGCCACGATTGAGTGGGAATAATTTCCTAACCGGAAACGTCTGGCACTAACAGGCACTAAATCATACTTAAGTCCGTGTAATTGCGGACTTTTTTTGTTTATATTCTCGTCATTTTTGGCAATGTCTGGCAACGCCAAACACAGTTTGACCGTGGCATTTTGATGGGTATGATTCATGGTTAATGCCATGGATTACGCACGATACCATGCTGAGTGTTTTAAATGGGGCATGGTATGAGGATTGTATATCTCTATGTTTTATAGGGATTAATCTCTAGTTATATAGAGGTTTTTCAGCATGGTATCAATGAAGACTATAGGTCAATGCATGCTTACAGAGACCAAGTTACGAAATCTCAAACCCAAAGAAAAACTTTACAAAGTAAATGACCGTGATGGCCTCTATGTCGCCGTCACCACCGCAGGTTCGATCTCTTTTCGCTATAACTACGCGATCAATGGTAGGCAAGAAACTATTACCTTTGGTCGCTACGGAGTTGGAGGAATCACGTTAGCAGAAGCGCGTGAACGCCTTAATGAAGCAAAGCGCATGGTTACTGATGGAAAGTCTCCTGCCAAAGAGAAAGCACGTGCTAAAGCGAGAACGAAAGATGCTGAGACCTTTGGTGCTTGGGCTTTGAAATGGCTACGTGGCTATCAGATGGCCGACTCTACTAGGGATATGCGTCGCTCAGTCTATGCCCGAGACTTAAAGGGAAAATTTGGCAATCAGAAGCTCTCCGAGATTACTCATGAAGACCTGCGAGCACTCACTGATAAAATAGTGGGGAGAGGAGCTCCAGCTGTAAACACCCCGCTTCCGCCGAAGGTGGGCTTATTCCCATAGTGCGCCAGGTGTGCGGATTCCCAAGGTGCACTGCTGCCAGAGGTTGGCGAATTTCCATGGTGCGTAATTATATGTGTCATGATCTTACCCGCAAATAGTGGGCACGGAACTAAGTGATTAAACTCCCAACCAGAGGTAATTAATCGCTACCGCACTGATCGTCTCGCCACCCTAGAAGCTCTCGGCCACAATCGACGCCTTAACGACATTCAGGCCAGTCCCGTCGGCGCAAACATGCACACTCGCACTCTTAGCTTCATCTCAACTATAATGCCAATCAAGGATTGATTCGGGGGTGGGATGGGATGCTGGAAGTCGACAAAAAACGCGAAGCAACAGCTTCAATTAGGGGCTATTTCTACCAGCTCGATGCATCGTTACTCGAAATCCTGAACGCGGGCCTGAACGAGAGCATTGTCATCGAGGGCATTGAAGACTTCGACCGATACACCGATGAAGGCGTCATTTACGGCCAGGTAAAATACTACGCGGAGCAGAATCTGACAGACTCGGTACTGCGTGATCCTCTGCATAAGCTCTTTGTTCATTTCCATGGGCTCGAAGAAGCACAGCGGGCAGGCCGAAAATACCTGCTGTACGGGCACTTTTCGGAAGTTAAGATTGATATTGGTGAGCTTTCCGTCGAGCGCTTTAAATCGGTGATGGAATACCGAAAGGAAGTGAAGGTCGCTGACGGTACAAAATCCTATGAAAAGAAGTCGTTGCTCGACGGCATGGCCGCGCCAGATGAGCTAATTGAGGTGTTCTGCAAGAGCTTCAGCATACAAATCTCGACGGAATTTTCTGAACATCGCAATCTCGTCATCGAGGCAATACGGAAAAACCAAAACGTCTCTAGGTTTGAGGCTGAAGGTTTTCACTATCCAATGGCCTTCGACTACATCGCCACACTCGCCACGAAAAAAGATCACAACGACCGCAAGGCCACCCGTCTTGATCTGCAGGAACTGCTCAAAGGTACTCAAGCTATACATAATCGTTGGCTTCTTCGGGAGAAGGATGTAAGCGAGTACGCTAAGCATATGAAAGGCCTGTACTTCTCGCTCACGAACGGCGCGGGAATCGTCCGTGCTTTCATCATTGAATGCAGTGCGGCAACCGACGATTCGGTTGTCTGCGACCAACTAAGAGCAATCGGCAATAACTGGAGTTCGGCTAAGAATCGCCGCATCCCGAATTCCGAGCGCTACGCGCCATTCATCTTGTTACGCGGCGCGGATGAAAAACTCATCATGCAAGTGAAGAACGTGCTTTTCGATACTGGAACAGTTTTCGTAGACGGTTTCCCATATCGCGGATCGCCATTCCGCATCGATCACGTTCACAGCCAGCAGACCCAAGAGCACCAGATCGAAATTCGTTTTGTTGACGACGTTGACCAGTTGCTGGAGGTCCTCAATGGGGTGGGGCGGAAGTTGTGCCATATATACGACTTCTTTCTTGAACACCCTGCAACCATAGCGCTGCCAGGTCCAAAGAGTAGGATGTATTCGATCCCCATCAGTAGCATATCCACAATCACGAAAATTATCTGAGGACGAACCATGACTGATGAAATCGCCAATGCTGAGGTTGTCGCCGTTTACCCCAACAAAGTCCGAGTGGCCGTCGATGATCTTTTGAATTTCCAAGCGGCTGGAGAGTCTCTTCGTGTTGGGTCCTTTCTCAAGGTGTCGGACAACGACAACGTTTCTCTCATTTGCATCATCGAAAGCTTTTCAATCGAGATGAAAGAGGTAAAAGTCAACGGCAGCAGTGACTACAAGCGCGTCTATATGATTGATGCGTATCCTCTCGGGACCCTTAAAGACGGAAAGTTCAATCGCGGCGGTGACGAACTCGCCATTCCGCCAAAGAAGGTCGTCCCGGCGACGAAAGCGGAAATCGCAGCCATCTATGCAGACTGCTATGCGGCTGAAGACCGCTTTTGCTTTTCGTCATTGACCAGGCAGCGTGATATCGTTGTACCTGTTCATGGCGACCGGTTTTTCAACAAACATATTGCCGTTGTCGGTGCTTCGGGATCAGGAAAATCGTCGAGTGTGTCGTCGGTTCTGCAAAGGGCTATATCAGCTAAAACAGGCGAATACCAGGGCCTTAACAACTCCCATATCCTGATATTTGATCTTCATTCCGAATATACCGCCGCGTTTCCGGGAGCAAATGTCATTACCGTCGATGATCTCGTCCTGCCATATTGGTTGCTAAACGAAGACGAGATGGAGGACATGTTTCTGGAGTCAGGTGACAATAACAATTACAACCAAGAGGCATTGCTGCGGCAGATTGTTACTATCGCAAAAAAGATCAGTAATCCTGGTGTAGAGAAGGTCAATTTTGACAGTCCACTTCCATACGAGATCAATCATGTAGCGAATGCGTTCAGAAATCTCACTAGAGAGACAAAGAACGCTGACAATTCTTTGCTGATCAAGTTTAAGGACACCACGGAAATCGAATTCCCTGACGTCGATGCCCAGATCGAACACTATTGCATGGAATTACGCGATTTCGCGACGACAAAACGTAGTGAGATTAATAAAGGGCCATATGCAGACGGGACAATCGACAAGTTCGAACGACGGGTCAGATCAAAAATCGCGAACACACGCCTAAGGTTTATTTTCGGTGAAAAGGCTAAGAACGCTTCTTTGGAGGATGTTCTTAGACAGTTCACTGGCTACAACGCGGGAGGTGAGTCGAATGTCACCATCATCGACCTTAGCGGCATCCCTTTTGAACTGCTCAGCATCACCGTTTCGCTCATCTCACGTCTAATGTTCGATTTTTGCTACTATGCCCGGCGCGTTGAAAGCAAAACCGAACAGCCATTCCTGATGGTCTATGAGGAAGCGCACAAATATGCGCCGAAGAGCGGTCTTTCCCGCTATAAGGCTTCACTGGCTGCTATCGAACGCATTGCCAAAGAAGGCCGAAAATACGGCATCAGCCTACTGATTTCGAGCCAGAGACCGTCTGAAATTTCAGAAACTATTTTTTCGCAATGCTCCAACTTCCTGGCGATGCGTCTTACTAATCCTGATGATCAAAGCTATGTCCGCCGACTATTGCCGGATACGCTTGGCAATTTGACCGAGGGAATGCCCGCGCTAGAGCAAGGGGAGGCGCTTTTGATCGGGGACGCCGTCATCATGCCGTGTGTCGTGTATGTTGAGAAATGCGACCCCGAACCCTCGTCCAGTGACGTGAAATATCTCACGCTCTGGAAAGCGGAGTGGAATAAGATCGACTTCAAAAAGCGTGCCGATAATTGGCGAGGGTGACGGGTGCTGATCAAGGATCACAGGTCCAGATTGTCGATATGGATAAATGTCCGAACCGAATTAAACAGGGATGCTTCGGGGTTTCGTCAACCCCAAACCCGCCATACCGCCAACGGCCAGGGCTGCTCATTCCGGGGCGATTGCGGAAAAACCTCAACGTCGACTTCAACCGAAACCTGCCGCTTCCCATATGATCACGAACGGCTGGTTTGTCCCCAAAGTCGTGCCATATTTACAACACCTGCCTATAGTCGTGGCGAGTCGGTGTTAGACGGCAATAGGGAGCGTCTCTAGGTCGTTAGTTCGAAGCATGGTATCAACCATGTCATTATTAACCCATTGTTTTATAAGATACTTAGAAATATTGCCTTTATTAGGCTGCAAACAATTGAGTGGGAGTGAAGTTGTATATAGTTCATTGATTTATTTATAATAATTATGAACCAATAATTATCTATAACTATCATCAACAGTATTTTTCATGGCATGCGAAAGGCATGCCATGAAAGAATTGCAGATATCATTACTAACTAAATGATGCTGGCATGTTGTCGTATAAGCGTAGCGTAGCAGCCACTCATGATGAGGCATGAGGATTTTAGTATTCGTGGGCATCAATATCGCAATCCACCTCACAGATCATGCTGGAATGTCCTGCATCACATCACCTTGCGTCCCATAGCCGCTTCAGAGAAATCAGCCTATCGTCGCTATTTAGTGCGCTGCTTGCCTCTCCAATTTGTTTCAATATCTCTTCTGTCCCATATGGCCAAGCCAGCGCGTTGTCTGGTAGAACGACATGAAGTAAAGCCAGCGCCTGTTCTGGGTACCGGTTTACTATATCGCCTCCTGATCGACGAAGTTCTGGCAGCATCAAATGGTCACGCTCAATTCTACCCAAGAACGGCAAAACCAATGCAGCTATAGTAGGAAATTCATCGCCACTAGAGAAAGCCAATTCGCAAAGGCGAGCCGACGTGTTGGGTGTTCTGGCTGAAAGTTGGCGCGGCCAAATCTGCAGCAGTTCGGGAAGCTGTGCTTTCCATTGTTCGTTTGAGTTTTCGTTTATCTCGTCAGACCATCGTTGAGCCTGCCATAGTATTCGTGATCGAAACTCGTCATCGACTTTCAAAAGTAAGCTGCGCATCTCTTCATTGGAGATACAACGCTCGCCGGTGATGTCGTCAACAGTTCCCCACCCAGCAAGGATCATACCTGCGATGATTTCACCATTTGAGCGTCGAGATGAGAGAGGGTTAACGGCGAACTGCAGAATGTGATTTTTCAACCGCATATAGAGCTCTCGATTTGGAGTTCTCGCCCTCCATAGGAAGCCCGACCATGCTGCGTCGCGGTCCTCCCTGCCGTTATCCTGAAGCACAGGCAATAAGTAATGCTCTGTCCATTTTGAATCGACAGCGAAAAACCAATCGAGATTGTGAAAAAAAATCACAATTGCATGTCTGCGCAAGTCGTTTTGAAGCGCCAACAGTTCCTCAGCCTGAACAAGCCATTCGGAAGGAATGCCTTGGTTTCGATTGAGATTCTTACTACGGGGATCATTAAAAAGCGCCTGCGCAATCTTACCAGTGGGAGAATTAATCGCTTCCATCGTCCAGTCTGGTTCCTTTGAACCTCGAATAATACCTGAACGTCCTTCATTAGGCGATTCACGAAGGACGCCAACTAGCTTCCTCAAAATGCAGTCAAAAATAGGAGAGTAGTCCTTGCTTAGCTTTGCACTGGCATCTTTTAGCCAATCGGCTGCGGGGCGGAGAATCATTGCAAGCTGCGCATTTGGATAACGAGATAGTCGTTCGGCAATCAACCAAGCTAATCTTGCCTTGTCATTATTCCGTGCCTCGGAAGTAAGGAAACTTTGCCATGCCCACACTGGAAAATCCCCCTGTTTCGCAGCATGGGTCAGCGCAGCAAAAGCGCGCACAGGGCGTTGAGCCGCGAGGCCGGAAAAAGGATCGTTCTCGACGAGGAAATCGTCTGATCGACCACTCCGTTCCTTCGCTTGCAACAGTATTAGTGAAAGGGGGGTATCTGCTAGTGCCTCATGACTGGTGTTAGTTCTTACCCATCCAGACCGACCTTCCAACGATTCAGCAGCTCTCAAACCACTATCCTCTTTCCAGTCGGGCACAGCAACATGGAGCAGCTTGGCTTGTTTACGGGTGCAGGCTGAAAGCTTACATTCTGAGTTTTGAAGCCACTGAATGCGATCTAGAATCACCCAAGCTCGTCTGCTATCGAAGGCTGCAATCTTCTCTCTCTGCCATCGCTTTGGTCCTATCAACAGCTTTTGTTCAATTAATTTGCGCGGTGCTCCACCGAGTTTCTTCCATCGCTCTGCGATGACCAGTAAAAGGTCTCGTTGATGATAACTATCCCAGAAGGCGGTATCGCTTAAAGACGATATGAATTGTCCGAATTCATTATCTGAAACAATGCTTTTTTTTCCTGATGCCCATATTCGTAGCCGAGCAAATATAGTGTCATCTTCCGTAGACCATGATAAAAATTCGCGTTTAGCGGCTGATTTATTAGTTTTAACTAGTTGTGTGAATAGCTCGGAAAATTGGATAACTAAAGCTGAAAGTCCATGCGTTCTATGATAGTTGTCGGCATCTTCAATATCATCCTTAATTAATGGAATTATACATCCAAGGGCATATCCACCAACTTCTTGTTCAAGTGCAAGAGCCAGTTCGAGATTCTGTCGTAGGGCTTTAACAAGTGCTGAACACCATTCATCAGGGACTGTAATTTTTTCGTGCGTTTCAGGGTATTTCACGTCCACCCACAGCAAGTGTTCTTCATCTTCCTGAACGATCCCTGCTACGTGCGGATTCGGTGTATTCCTGGAAGAAGGCCTTGCAGAAAAGTGAGGCCGGAGCACCTCTCCAAACCGCCTAACTATAGCGTGACTCCATCCCTCAACCTTAATGACATCTTGCAGGGTATACCACTCTTGATAAAAGTCTTCGACATGGCTCCAGGTTTCAAAAAGCAAACGCCAAGAGTTGCGAATGTTCTGACGTATTGGGTGAATGCTTCGCTCTAGCTCCCAAGAGATGAGCTGTTGAATGTTCTGATTAAGTGACGACTGATGGGATGCCCACCATACAGCGGCAGGCTGGTCGCAAACTTTTGAGAGCCATATGCCCAATTTATCTATGCGCGGAACAATACGTGGGAAGTGATTAGCCCAATGTCCGCGAAACGCAGAAAGATTTTCATCGCGGATCGCTGCTTTATCAAGATGATTAAGTTCGAAGGCATCCCACGCATTGGATGGTGTTTCTCGCTTGGCATAATTATTTTCAGGATCTGGTTTAGTCGGCAGGGGGTCTGAATCAAGGCCATATAGATCAAATGGATCAACATATGGTTCTTTGTTACTACGTGAGATTGAATTACTCGGCCTTGCGAATCGTCTGTATTTATCGAACACACAAAGCCATTCAGCAGGGGGAATAACCTCTCCCTCGCAGAACTTCTTTACGCCTTCGTAGGTCGAAATAACATGTGCCACCTGACCGCGTTCATGAGGTTGAAGTGCTGTCGGTCCTTTTTTTGATGCGTCAATAACCTTTGTGAACCAAGCGTCGGGATTTCGGGCTCGCTCAGCCCAAGCGTCAAGAGATTTCCATAATGCAGCATGTGCATCTTCCGGACTATATGGGATGGCTTCAACACCTTTGTGCCGCCATCGTGCAACGGCATCATCATGGTCGCCACTTTGGAAAGCATAAGCGTTTTCGCGGTTACCTGAGGTTTTACGCAAAGCTTCAAGAAGGTATTGAACTGGCGGATCGTCGGCGGTATAACCCACAAATACAACAACATATTTTCCAAGTATTTCACGAATGAAGGTTGTTGCCCATCCGTCGGAGAGATATGCACGACCAAATTCTGAACTTGAGAGAACAAAGCCATCATTCTCAGCAGCTGTATAGGTCGACGTTGAGCGGCCATGGAGATAAACTATTCCGTTGATCTCATTTGGTAGTGAGGGGTTTGGTAACCTCGGTGGTTGCCATACGCGAAGATTGCGCCCGCAATCATTAAACAATCTGTCGAAGTTCGTTGTGACTAATTGAACAGTGCCTTGTGGCGTTGTCGCTAAGTCTAGCAAAACCCTGTGTGCGGTTAGATCGCAATCCGCAGGTGGTTTTAATGCAGATGCAACCGCCTCCTCAATATCGCGTGAGTCAAAGTCTCTTTCTAGAAGCCCGAAGACACGGTCAGCAGATATGACGCCGGGTATGCCAACACGCTGGTCAATCTCTCTAGCTTCAAGGATTAGTCTATAGGCAGGACTATTTTGGTCGACGCCAAGCCTAGCAACAACTTGACTTGCTAAGCCAAAGAAATCAGGTAATTGAGCACGCGCTCGGGATACGCCCGCCCCGCAAAAGAAGATTACACGGCCCTGATCTCTGGCAAGAAGGAGATCATCAGGGATTGATGGGCCGTCGGCTAAAAATCTCAAATCCATTCCTCCGCACTGTACATTTATGTTTAGGCTACCAAAACATGCCTCTCAGTGGTTGAAGTTTTGGTTAGCTAATTTATTGTATTAGATCCACTAATACCCGTGTGTATGTTGTGCGTCGGACCCAACCTGAGCAACTTAATCTAAAAATAACTTAAACTGTGATCTAATTCATACCAATCGACAGCATGGTATTTTGTATGGCATTACACAATGATCTATTTTTAATTAATTGATTTTTATAAGTTAAATGCCATCATTAACAATCGAGTGGGAATAATTTCCGCTGATTGAATCGCCTATCAGGCCCGCTTAAATGCGGGCTTTTTCTTTTCCAGGACAGCAAAGCATAGTTAGTGAATACAAACCCACCTCTATCAATGCATGATGGCCGGTGAATTGTTAATCATCAGGACGCCGTCGATGCTGCCATTGAAAGCCTTTCTCCTCTCTTTCCTCTGTATTGTGTTGCTCTCACTGGCAGCGAGTCTGGCGCAAGCCACGCGCACCGGTGAGTTAACCAGTGAGCGCGGTGGCTGGGCGACGGCGCGACGGGATTCGGCCGGGTTAGCGCCGGACCCACATCAATATGCCAATCTGGCCATCGTGCAGGTCTATGCCGCGCCCACATATGGCTGGAAGGGCGCTGTCGCGGTGCATCCGTGGATCATTTTCAAACGCGCGGGAGAGACGCAGTACAACCGTTACGAAGTGATCAGCTGGGGCAGTGGCGACAAGGTGCGTCGCAACGCAAACCTGCCGGACGGATACTGGTACGGCGCGAAACCGCGTTTACTGGTGGAGCATCGCGGCAAGGAAGCAGAAGCAATGATTCCGCAGATCGAAGCGGCGATAAAATCTTACCCATGGCCAACGACCTATCACGCGTGGCCGGGACCGAACAGCAACACCTTTATGGCACACATTGGCCGTGAAGTGCCTGCGTTGAAGCTGGATTTGCCTGCTAATGCACTAGGCAAAGATTATCGCTCTCTGCTTCATCCAATTGGATTACCACCGTCGGGGCGTGGGTTACAGGTGTCCTTGCTGGGTGTGTTAGGCGTTACCTTGGGTGCGGAAGAAGGGTTGGAAGTGAATGTATTGGGATTGAATCTGGGGCTGGACTTCGCGCCATTAAAACTGCGCTTGCCGTTTATTGGCGGTATTGGGCAAGATAATCTGCAAAAGGACAATCCGTGATTGTCTGCGTTCACGTCGTGCAATAAATTGCGTAATGCCATTCACTTAAGCCAGTGAGTGCGTCTATAACCTGGTACGCATGAATGCGCACTCTACGAAAACCGCACCAAACAATGTAAGGGTGTCATTAATCGCACCGAGCAGCGTAGCGCGTCATTCATGGCGAGCAAAACCAGGCATTACACAATAAATTACGCCGCTATGGCAGGGGGCACTGACCAGTAGCGGCGCTATTTATCGCGCAACGGAAGAATCAGCACACGCCGAAATCGCCTTCTTCGTGATACAAATTCACGCTATCAGCTCTGACTTCGATCTCACGCTTGATGGCATCATCAACGCGTGCGCACCATAACAACTCACCTTCAACCCGTGTGACCTGCATCTTTGGGCCACCGGTCTTCGACTGCACAAAATCATCAACTTTAAACATGCTGTTTCTCCCTCAGGTCAGTGATAGCGCTAAGTGTATATGCGCTTGAACTCAGGTGCGCTCGATTTTGTGCGCTGGTATCCAACCTCAAATTAAATCCGGGATCACAGGACACTTGTTGTTCTCTCACGCCTTAAATGCTGATGACATAGCATCTGAAAACTGAAGGTGGTTGTCAGTTGACAACCTAATGTTCAAAGTATAAGGTGGCATGCAATGTCAGAAAGGAAGCGACACCCGCACAAAGAGATTGAAAGCGTTTTACGTTATGCAGAAGTTCAGGGATGGAAAATTGTGCAGGGTGGGCATCATGCGTGGGGAAAAATGTATTGCCCGGAGAAATCAGCAGAGTGTCGATGCGGTGATTTCTGTATTACCTGCATCTGGAGCACGCCTAAGAGCCCTGAAAATCATGCCAGGATGTTAAAGCGAGTGGTGGATAACTGCTCAAGAGTGAAACGATAAGGATGTAAAAATGGAATTTGAATTCACGTTACGTTTTCAGTTGAGTGAGGCTGTGTCTGATGACGAAGCCCTGGAACGACTCGGCGCTGCCGGTTGCACTGATGCGCTGGTGGGTACTGGCGTAGCCGGTAAATTGAGTCTGATGTACTACCGGGAAGCGGAGAGTGCGCAGCAAGCGATTCGCGATGCCTTAGCCGAAGTCATTCAGGCTTTACCCGATGCCGAACTGATTGAAGCGGCCCCCGATCTGGTCGGCCTTACGGATATCGCCGAGTTGATCGGCGTATCGCGCCAGAATATGCGGAAGTTAATGCTCACTCACAGCCCGCAGTTTCCACGTCCAATTCATGATGGTAAAACCGCGCTGTGGCACCTTATCGATGTGGTCGAGTGGTTAAATCAACGCGGCTCATCGCGCGTAACACCAGGCATCAGCGAACTGGCGCACGCAACGTTGCAACTCAATTTGCAGCAAGCGCTGCAACGTTACGCGCACTGTCTTTGATTTAACGGTGCAGCAAAAACACCGTTGCCAGACCGAGGAAAATAAAGAAACCGCCGGTGTCGGTGATAGCGGTGATCAGCACGCTGGAACCTACTGCCGGGTCGCGTTTCATCTTGGTCATGATCAACGGAATCAGTACGCCCATGAGCGCCGCCAGCAGCAGATTAAGCACCATCGCCAGCATCATTACGCCACCGAGTTGCATATTGTCGTACATCAACCAGGTGATGCTGCCCATGATTCCGCCCCAGAATAGCCCGTTAATCAGGGCAACGCCGAGTTCACGTACCACCAGAAAGGAGAAGTTACCGGGTTCCACCTGATGTAGCGCCAGTGCACGCACAATCATGGTGATGGTTTGGTTACCGGTGTTACCGCCAATCCCGGCGACGATAGGCATCAGCGCCGCCAGCGCCACCAGTTGAGAAATGGTCTCTTCAAACAGGCCAATTACGCGAGAAGCGATAAATGCGGTACACAGATTGATGGCGAGCCACGCCCAGCGTTTACCCACCGCTTTGCGCACCGGCGCGAACACGTCCTCACCCTGGCTGATACCGCCCATCTTACGAATGTTACTTTCGTTCTCTTCGTTAACCAGATCGATCACGTCTTCCACGGTGATACGGCCAATCAACTTGCCTTTCGCATCAATAACGGCGGCAGAGATCAGGTTATAACGCTCAAAGGCACTGGCTGCATCTTCGGCTTTGTCGTCGAGCTGAAAGGTGGTCGGGCGCGCATTCATCACGTCAGAAACCAGCGTCTTTGGCTTGTTGAGTAAAATGTCGGTGAGTGTTAACTCACCCAGCAACTGATTCTGTTCGTCAGTAATAAAGATTTTATCGGTACCATCCGGCATGCTTTTGCGCTTGCGCAGAAAGCGCTGCACGGTGGCGAGGGTCACGTCAGATCGGACGGTCAGAATATTGAAATCCATCACCTGGCCCACGCGGTCGCGATCAAGCTCGATCACTTCCAGCAGGCGTGCACGCAGGTTTGGCTCCAGCGTGGTGAGTAAACGTCCGGTTAAATCACGCGGCAGATAGCGAGCCAGATATACCTGATCGTCGATGTCCAGCGGCTCAATAGCGTGCAGAATCTCGCGATCAGTCATACCTTCCGTCAGGCTGGCCCAGACGGTTTCAGAGGCTTCGACCAGCACGCGACCGCGCTGTTCGGAGGGCACAAGGCGCCATAATGCCAGACGCTCTTGTTCAGGTAGCGCTTCGAGGATATCCGCTAAGTCAGCTGCGTGCAGTTGATGCAGCTCTTCTTCCAGCTGATGGCGCCAGTCGGTGATCTCCCGCAACTCGGCAGCATTGAGATCGATAGATTTATCCAGCAGCACATCAACGAGATCGTCCTCGCTGAGGAGCAGATGCAAGATGCGCTGACGGATTTCAGTTAATTGTTGTGCATACGGAGCAGACATAACGCGTCCCTTGTGTCTGTAAAGTCAGGTCAAAGTGTAGCGCGTTGCGGGTAATCAGGGCGCATTAAGCAGCATTGTCACAATCGGGCAATGTGAAGCGGCAAGCAACGATGACCCGCAAGTTCCTTAGCGCGAATCGCTGGTGCTCAGTGTGGTGACCGGCTCAGGTGCGGCTTTTTTTTGCTGATGATGCTCAATAGCACCGGGGATGATGAAAATCAGACGGCCAACCAAAATGAAGAAACTGATCAGCAAAATAATGCGAGTCATGGTACCGGTTTTGGGACGTCTTCGTGCTGGGATGGCGCTGTTCACGCGGGGTGGTTCCTGTAAATGCCCGGCTGGGCGATGGCAACATTTAGTCACAGTTAGATCGTCAGGTCAATTGCTGTGTGAAAAATGAGCAGTAATGGTTAAGGGTGCGTTGATCAAAATCAGATGGGGCCGCATTTCGCGGCCTCGTCATCAATAGCTGGCTTTTTGCGCCAGTAGCGTGGCGAAACGGTATTTGATGCGATCGCCGTTTTCATCACGACGATGCAGTTCACCGATTTCCTCGTTGTACTTCACGATGTGCCAGTTGCGATAGTAATGGCTCAGCTCGCCGGATTTGAACGTAAACGGGAAGTTCTGCGAGTTGGGATAATCATCCGTGCTCATCGCCGCCACAATCAGGTTATAGCCATATTTCAGCGTACTGGCCTGCATATCGGCAATCAGCTGTGGGATGGATTCCGGTTGCAGAAACATCATCACCACTGTTGATAGCACGAACTGATAGCCACCGTTGAACCGCACCTGGTTGAGATCGCACAGTTCCGTGCGAATGTTCTCCAGATTCTCTTCCTGAATAATGCTATTCAGACGCTCAAGGCTAGCGGGATTGCTGTCCCAGGCCGTCACGTCAAAACCATGCTGATTCAGGAACAGGCTATTACGGCCCTGGCCGCAGCCGAGGTCTAACGCTTTGCCCACTGCCAGTTTTGGCAATGCAGCCAGCACTTCGGAGTGGGTCGGTGTCAGACCGTATTTTTCCGCGAAATAGTTATCGGGACGTGTTGTCATAGTGATACAGCGGGCCAGCAGCCCGCATTACTCCTCTTCCAGCGTCAGTTTCCAGCCGGTGACATCATTCCAGTAGGCTTGCTCACGCTCCAGATCCAGCTGTACCAGCGTATTCTGGCTCAGATAGCCACGCGGGAAAGTCAGCGTCCAGTTGCTGTCATCCGCCTTGAGCTTGAGCGAGTCCGGCTTGGTGGTGGCCTGGCGCTGATTATTCAGCAGCGTACCCAGACGTAACAGGAACACCATCGGCAGGAACTGTTTCTTTTTGAACAAGGTGAAACGTGGCATCTCATCCTGCTTCACCGCTTTACGGTGGTAGCGTACCAGCATGGCCAACAGCATCTGTTGATCCTGATTAAAACCAGGCATGTTGGAGTTCTGCAGGATGTAAGCTGAATGGCGCTGCATGCCGCTGTGATTGATGGTCAATCCGACTTCATGCAGCAGCGCAGCCCATTTCAGCAGCGCGGAGAGCTGTGGATTCGCCAGCTTGGGATTTTGATCCAGCCACTGCAGATAAAGCTGCTCGGTGGTTTCCAGCACGCGGCGTGCCTGATCGCTATCGATAGCGTAGTGGTTAGCCAGACTTTGCGCGGTGCGGCTGCGGATATCCTGATGGCGGAAGCGACCTTCCATCTCATACAGCACACCTTCACGCAGCGCGCCATCAGACAGGCGCAGTTCGCGAATCGCCAGCGCATCAAACACGCCACACAGAATCGCTAAGCCAGGTACAAACACCGCTTTACGCTCTTCCGATAAGCCCGGCAGACTCAACGCATTGAAAGACTTGTGCTTCAATACTTCAGCAACCAGCATTTCCAGCGTTTCCGGGGTGATCAGTTTCTCTTTCTCACCCATTGCCAGCAGCACTTCGCAGGCCGCTTTGATCGAGCCTGAAGCACCCAGCGCATACTGCCAGCCGTGCAGACGATACTGCCACGCCATGGTTTCCAGCTTCTGCGCCGCGGACAAACGCGCGCGACGGAAGTGTTCAGGCGAAATTTCCCCTTTCGGGAAATAGAGATTGGCAAAGCTGACACAACCCATGCGGCGGCTTTCCACCAGCTGCGGTTCAAAATCCTCACCGATCACCAGTTCGGTTGAACCGCCGCCGATATCGATCACCAGCTTGCGGCCTTTTTCCGGCTGCGTGTGCTCCACGCCCATGAAGATCAGACGCGCTTCTTCGTTGCCAGAGATGATCTCGATCGGATAGGGGATCACCTCTGCGGCGCGCTGCAGGAACTCTTCGGCATTGGTGGCGATACGCAGCGTGTGCGTACCGACGATAGTGACGTTTGCCGGGCTGAACCCCTGTAAACGCTCCGCAAACAGCGCCAGGCAGCTCAGGCCACGCTCCATCGCCTCATCGCTCAGGCGATTTTGCGCATCTAACCCATCGGCCAGATGCACGCGCTGTTTCAAACGCCCCAACACTTGCATGGCGCCATCGACCACACGGGCAATGACCATGTGGAAACTGTTTGAGCCCAGATCGATGGCAGCAAATTCCTGCGGTTTCGGCGTACTTTTATGGGAAATTGGCATAGGCGTTATTCGGGTTGTTCCAGTTTCTTGATGTAATCGTAAATCGCCAGCTGCGAGCGCACCTTCTTGCGATTGCCGCGCGGAACATAACGGTTACTCAGTTCTTTGTCCACGATGCGCGCTTTCACGGTATCACTCAACAGAATGGCAATGATATCCAGAATGCGCTGCTTCACGCGGGGATCAAGGATCGCCACGGCCACCTCAATACGGTGATCGATATTACGCGTCATCCAGTCTGCGGAAGAGAGATAAACCTTTTTCTCGCCGCCGCTCTCAAAAATATAGACGCGGTCATGCTCAAGATAACGGTCAACGATGCTGGTAATACGAATATTTTCGCTGATGCCCGGTAAATCAGGGATCAGAGAACACATGCCGCGCACCAGTAAATTGATCTTCACGCCCGCAGATGACGCGGCATAGAGGCGATCCACCAGGCCGTTATCGACGAGATTGTTGATTTTCAGCGTAATGCCCGCCGGTTTTTTCTGCTGGGCATTGGCGATCTCGGCATCGATCAACTTATACAGCATGTCGCGCGAGTTCTGCGGCGACACCAGTAAGTGTTCGAACGTCACCGGACGATACGGGTTCTCAATAAAGTTGAACACGCGGCGCACTTCATTGGTGATGCGCGCATCTGCGGTCAGCAATGAATAGTCAGTATAAATGCGTGCGGTTTTTTCGTTGAAGTTACCGGTGCCGATATGCGCATAACGCACAATCTCATCGCCTTCACGACGTGAAATCAGGAACAGTTTGGCGTGAATTTTCAGACCCGGCGCGGAGAAGATCACGTGCACACCGGCTTCGGTCAGGCGTTTTGCCCAGCGAATGTTGGCTTCTTCATCAAAGCGCGCCTGCAGCTCAACCACCACAGTCACTTTTTTACCGTTATAGGCGGCGTGAATCATCGCATCCATGATGCGTGAGTTTTTAGCGACACGATAAATGTTGATCTTAATCGCCAGCACGCTTGGGTCGAACGATGCCTGACGCAACAGCTCCAGCACGTGCTCAAAGGTATGATACGGATAGTAGAGCAGCACATCGCGATTACGGATGGCATCGAAACCGTTACGGAAGCCATCAAAGCCGATGTGACGGATTTGCGGCAGCGGACGGTTTTCCAGATTGGCTTTGCCGACGTTCGGGAAGCCAATAAAGTCTTTAAAGTTGTGGTAACGGCCGCCCGGCACAATCGAATCGTAGTTCGAAATCGACAGCTTATGACGCAGCATTTCCACCATCGCATCCGGCATATCACGCTGATACACAAAGCGCACCGGTTCTGCGTTGAGACGCTGCTTCAGGCTGGAGGACATCAGTTCCAGCAGGCTCGATTCCATCTCGGTAACGAGGTCATACTCGGCATCGCGCGTCATCTTCATCGAATAGGCATTCAGCGCATCGTAATCGAAGAAGCCTTTGAAGATTTCATCCAGGCAATAGCGCAGGATGTTATCCAGCAGAATCATCGGCTTGCGACGACGCGGTGATTCAGCGGGTAAATTGACGAAACGGGGAACCTTGTCAGACGGGATTTCCAGCAGCGCATAACGAATATCGTCGCCGCGAATGATCTCGACCGCCAGATAGGTGTAGTCGTCTTTGAGGAACTCAATCAGATCGGTGTCGTGGTTAATCAGAATCGGCGTGACGTGCTGGCGTAATTGATGTTTGAAGTAATAGCGCAGCCACTCTTGCTGATTCGGCGACAGCTGGCGTTCGTTGATCAGGAAGATCTGATTACGTGCCATCTCCAGCAGCAGGTCGTTGTACAGCGCATCGAATTCCTGATCCGATTTCTGCACCCGCAGCTGAATTTTTTTCAAGATATGACGAAGGGTCGTCGGCGTGCCCTGTTCCTCACCAATCAGAATGCGACGTTTCAGATCGGCGAAGCGCACTTTGTAGAACTCTTCGAGATTGTTGGAATAGATTCCCAGGAAGCGCATGCGCTCGATCAGCGGGTTCGTTTTGTCTGCTGCTTCCTGTAATACACGTTCGTTGAAGCTTAACCAGCTTATTTCTTTTTCTATATACAGCTTTTCCTGACCCATTCTGACTCCGTGATGCTGTTGCTGGACGGATTGTCCGGCGGGAAAATCGCAAAAATGCGCCTCCGCTCAGTGTCCGTCACCATTATGGCGAGAGTATGGCAAGCTTGTCCAACGCCAAAGGTTGTCTTATCAATCAGCTACGGGCAACATAGCGACGTGTTTTCACCTGTAACCTGGCCTGCATGAGCATAAATCGTATCCCTGTCCATTTCAGCGACCGCCGTCGCCGCGCTGTCGATCAGTTTGTTCGTCGCGTGGTGACAGGCTGCGGCGTGGGCATTTTGCTGCTGATGCTGCTGCTATTCTTCTGGCTGATCTGGGTGGTGTTACCCCTTTTCAGCGCGCCGGGCATGCAAGCCACCACCAATATGCAGCTTTGGGATAAAGCCCAGGTACTGGCGATGGGCAGCGATGGGCATCTCGGCTGGCGCATCAGCCGCAACGAGGCGCGTTTTATTCCGCTCGATGGACAGCCCGCCGCTGAGGCGCTGACGCTGCAACAGCACCCTGATGCGGCGGTCAACAGCAGCAATAGCAATAGCGTGTTGCTCAATATGCAGGGCGCACTGCTGCTGATGCAACCGCTGATCCACGAAAACCACGGTCAATGGTTCTTCCCGTTTGGTGATCGTCCGCTGCATCTGGCGCAAGGCGCGGTCACCACCATGGCGCTCACCTCGCTATGCGATCACCAATGGCGGATTGCCGCCCAAACGCCGGCAGGCATCAGCGTAATGACGCTGGAGAACCAGCAAACCGTTAATCAGATTTTGCTGCCACAGCAGCAAGCCGAGCATTTGCTGTTATCCCCCGATGGCACATTACTCTACGCCAGCGAAGGGCGTTTGCTGCGTGTATGGCAAATCACGCCAGAAGGCGCTCAGCTGCGCGAAACGCAGACCCTTAACCAGCGTCCGCAAAGCCTGCATATCCTCACCGGGGGGCGCACGCTGCTGATTCAGGATACCCAGGGGGTCAAGCAATGGTTTGCCATCGCAGGCGATAAAGGGCCGCGGTTGCAGGAAATTCATACCTTTGATCACAGCCAGGATGCGCTGAAGGTTGTGCCTGAGGCGCAGCGTCGTGTGTTTGCCACCTTTAATGCTGCGGGGGAAATCAAACTGTTCGCCAGTAAGCAGCAGGGGCCGATTTTGACGCGGCAGCTGGCACCGGGCATCCAGGCGCTGGCCTTTTCACCCCGCGGCGATGCGCTGATTGTGGAGCGGGAAGGTCAGTGGCAACAGTTTGCGCTGGATAATCCGTGGCCCGATTTCACCTGGCGCAATCTGTGGCAAAAAATCTGGTACGAGAACTATCCGCAGCCGGATTGGGTATGGCAATCCACTGCGGCTGGCGACAGCTATCAGGCCAAATTCAGTCTGATACCGATGGTGCTGGGTACACTCAAAGCCGCCTCGCTGGCGCTGCTGTTTGCCACGCCGCTGGCTCTGGCGGCGGCAATGTACACCGCATGGTTTATGTCTCCGGGATTACGCCGCTGGGTGAAGCCGGGCATTGAAATGATGGGCGCGTTGCCAAGCGTGGTGATTGGCTTGATTGCCGGCGTCTGGCTGGCACCGCACGTGAGTACCGCGCTGGTCGGCGTGTTGCTGCTACCGCTGGTGCTGGCGGTGACTTTATTGCTGTGCGGCGTGCTCAGTCCGCTTTTGCCAGCGCGTTGGCGACGCCCAGGTTTCGAGGTGATTCTGCTGCTGCCGGTATTGCTGGCCGTCACACTCCTGACGCTGTGGCTGCCCACGCAGTTGTGGCCGGATATCGGCGAGCGGTTGGCGCATTATGAACAACGCAACTTATTGGTCGCGGCGCTGGCGATGGGCTTTGCATTGGTGCCGTTGATTTTCACCTTGTCAGAAGATGCTTTATTCAGCGTGCCGGGCGCGCTGGGTCAAGGTTCGCTGGCGCTGGGCGCTACGCCGTGGCAAACCCTGACGCGCGTGGTATTGCCGGGCGCTTCGGCGGGGATATTTGCCGCTTTGATGATTGGCTTTGGCCGCGCAGTAGGGGAAACCATGATTGTGCTGATGGCCACCGGCAACACGCCGGTCAGCGAAGGTGGCTTGTTTGCCGGATTACGTGCACTTTCGGCTAACATCGCCATTGAGATGCCTGAAGCGGCAGCGGGCAGTGCGCATTACCGAATTCTGTTCCTGAGTGCGCTGTTGTTACTGGTATTCACTTTAGTGATCAACACCGTCGCGGAGTTGATTCGTCAGCGTCTGCGCCAGCGCTACAGCCAGCATGAGGGACAGGGATGAAAGCGATGCGTCAAAACGATCGCTGGCGCTGGCTGACTGCTGGTGCGGTGGCCGTGTGTTTACTGGCGTTTACCTTGCTGATTGGCCTGCTGGGATGGCAGGGCATGCGCGCCTTCTGGCCACAACCGGTGGATCAATATCTGTTCCAGCCGCCGGAAGGCTCGGCGGTGATGGTGCTGGGCGAAACGCTGCATAAACAGCCGCAGGGCGAGCAGTGGCGCTATGTGGTGAAAACGGGCAATCGCGATTTTGCCGCACCGGATTTCCGTGTGCTGTATAGCCAGGGCGCGGCGAAAACGCGTCGCCCGGCAGATGCGGTGGTTTTACAGCGTCGCAGCGGTGGCAACGCTTACGGCTGGCTGATTGAACTGCGGGAAGACAATGAAGTGCTGACCGCGCGCGATCGTGATGCGCTGCTGCATCAGCGGTTGGCGCAAGTCCATGAGCAGCTACGCCAGGTCAGCCATATTCGTCGAGTGCAAATGGCGCGCCTCAATGCACAGCTGGAAAGCCTGCAGCAGCAAGCTGATGAGCAGCGTCAGCGCGGCACGTTCACCTTGCAGGATCAATCGGAATTCGATGCCAACAGCGTGGCGCTACAGCGCCGTTTTAGCGCGCTGGCGCAACAGCTGACGCATCTGCAACACGAAAGTCAGCGCGATACGCTGGTGCTGCGCGATGTACAGGGACAGGATCACATCATCCCGCTGGCGCAGGTGGTGGATGCCTGGTATCCGAACGCGATGTCGTTTGGGCAGAAGTTGCAGCACTTCTTCAGTCAAATCTGGCAATTTGTCAGCGATTCCCCGACATCAGGCGGCGGCGAGAGCGGGGCGTTCCCGGCGATTTTTGGCACTGTGCTGATGGTGTTGCTGATGTCGATCATCGTGATGCCGCTGGGGGTGGTGGCGGCGGTGTGGCTGCACGAATATGCCGGACGTCATGCGTTAACGCGGCTGGTGCGCATCGCGGTGGTGAATCTCGCCGGTGTGCCGTCGATTGTGTATGGCGTGTTTGGTCTGGGCTTCTTTGTCTGGTTGATCGGCGGCACGATTGATCAGCTGTTTTTCTCGCGCGCGTTGCCGAATCCGACCTATGGCACGCCGGGCCTGCTATGGGCGGCGTTGACGCTGGCGCTGCTGACATTACCCGTGGTGATTGTCGCCACCGAAGAGGGGCTGTCACGCATCCCGGATAATCTGCGTCAGGGCTCGCTGGCGCTGGGTGCCACTCAGGCGGAAACGCTGTGGCGCGTGGTGTTACCGCTGGCGGTCCCGGCGATGCTCACCGGCCTGATTCTGGCTGTAGCGCGTGCAGCAGGGGAAACCGCCCCGCTGATGCTGGTGGGTGTGGTGAAAATGGCCCCGGAGTTACCGGTGGATGCGGTGTTCCCCTATTTGCACCTCGACCGCAAATTTATGCACCTCGGTTTTCAGATTTACGATCTGGCCTTCCAGAGCCCGAATATCGACGCTGACCGACCGCTGGTTTACGCCACCGCCTTGCTGCTGGTGGTGATCATCCTGTCGCTCAATCTGTTGGCGATGGCGCTGCGGCATCGGCTGCGCGAGCGTTACCGCCTCATGACGCACTAGAAAGGTTTTTAGATGACGCCCGATTACGACATCGCGTTAACCGTTAACCAGCTGTCGCTGTGGTACGGTGAGCGCCAGGCGCTGAACAATATCGATCTGCACATCCCGAAAAACCGCATCACAGCGCTGATTGGTCCGTCCGGTTGTGGCAAGTCAACGCTGCTGCGCTGCTTTAATCGCATGAACGATGTGATTGATCGCTGCCGCATTGAAGGTGAAATTCTGCTCGATCAGCATGTGGTGATGCAGGCGAATCAGGATCTGCCTGCGTTGCGTCGCCGGATTGGCATGGTTTTTCAGCGCCCGAATCCATTCCCGAAATCGATCTACGAGAACGTGGTGTACGGTTTGCGGCTGCAAGGGGTACGCGATCGTCGCGTGCTGAACGAAGCTTGTGAACGTGCACTGCGTGCAGCGGCACTGTGGAGTGAGGTGAAAGATCAGCTGGCACAGAATGCGTTGACGCTCTCCAGCGGTCAGCAGCAGCGTCTGGTGATTGCGCGTGCCATTGCCATTGAGCCGGAAGTATTGCTGCTGGATGAGCCAACGTCGGCGCTCGATCCGATTTCCACGCTAGTGATCGAAGAGTTGATGACCACGTTAAAGCAGCATTTCACGCTGGTGCTGGTGACGCACAACATGCAGCAGGCGGCGCGCGTGTCAGATTACACGGCGTTTATGCATAACGGACAACTGGTGGAGTTTGATGAAACCGACCGCATCTTCACCTCGCCAAAAGCGCGCAAAACCGAAGATTACATTACGGGTAGATTTGGTTAAGGGATAGGCAACGTGCGCTACGTTTTCAGGGCGCAGAAAGGCAACAGGTTTTAGCAGCCCCAGGCGCTGACATCAGCCAGTGACTGGGGTGAATTAAGCGGAGCAACGTGTCTGCAAGCGGCTGAATAAGGTGAAAATCAGTCGTGTGCGTAACCCTGAGGTGGCAACGGTTGCCCATCCAGCCAGGCTTTTCCATCACGCATCTGCAAACGACCATCGACAAACCAGCCGATCACCAGCGGATAAATCGCATGCTCCTGATGCTGTACACGTGAGGTGATCTCTTCTTCATCATCTTCAGCAAATACCGGAACGCGCGCCTGCAAAATCACCGGTCCGCCATCCAGTTCGTCAGTAACAAAGTGCACCGACGTGCCGTGTTCCTCATCGCCATTCTCTAGCGCCTGACGATGGGTATGCAGTCCGGGATATTTCGGCAGTAGCGACGGATGGATGTTCAGCAACCGGTCGTGATAATGCGCGACAAACGCCTGACTGAGAATGCGCATGTAACCGGCCAGCACCACCAAATCCGGCGCATAGGCATCGATTTCCTGCATCAGTTGGCGGTCAAACGCATCGCGGTCGGCAAAGTCACTGGCGGCGAGGCTATGGCCCGGCACGCTGGCTTCCTGCGCACGCGTCAAACCAAATGCCGAGGCTTTATTACTGAAAACGGCAGCGACGCTGCCGTTAATACGCCCGCTTGCGCAGGCGTCGAGGATGGACTGAAGATTGCTTCCGTTACCGGAGATCAGTACAACCAGTTTTTTCATGGATTAATAACCACTCGCTCTTCTGAGTCAGAGGCTTTAATCACGCCGATTTTCCACGCCTGTTCGCCAGCGTCGGTCATCAGCTGTACCGCTTTATCGGCATCGGCCGGGCTCAGCGCGATGATCATGCCCACGCCGCAGTTAAAGGTACGATACATTTCATGACGGCTGACGTTACCGGCCTGCTGTAACCAGCTGAACACGGACGGCCACTGCCAGCTCTTCTCGTCAATCACCGCCTGAGTATTGTCTGGCAACACGCGTGGGATGTTCTCCCAGAAGCCGCCACCGGTCAGGTGAGAAATCGCGTGCACATCCACCTGCTCGATCAGGCTGAGGATGTTTTTCACGTAGATGCGAGTCGGTGCCAGCAAATGATCGGCCAGTGGTTTGCCATCCAGCTGTTTGGTTTCTGGATCAGTCTGGCTGACTTCCAGAATTTTACGCACCAGCGAATAACCGTTCGAATGCGGGCCGCTTGAACCCAGTGCGATCAGCACGTCGCCGTCCTGCACTTTCGAACCGTCAATGATTTCTGATTTTTCCACCACGCCGACGCAGAAACCGGCCACGTCATAGTCTTCACCGTGGTACATGCCTGGCATCTCAGCGGTTTCACCGCCGACCAGCGCACAACCTGACTGCAGGCAACCTTCGGCGATGCCGGTGATCACCGCAGAAGCGGTATCCACATCCAGTTTGCCGGTCGCGTAGTAGTCGAGGAAGAACAGCGGCTCAGCGCCTTGCACAATCAGGTCGTTCACACACATCGCAACCAGATCGATGCCGATGCTGTCATGACGTTTGAGATCCATTGCCAGACGCAGCTTGGTGCCGACGCCATCGGTTCCGGAGACCAGCACAGGCTCGCGGTATTTCTGCGGCAGCGCACAGAGCGCGCCAAAGCCACCCAGCCCACCCATCACTTCCGGGCGGCGAGTTTTCTTTACTACGCCTTTAATACGGTCAACCAGATCGTTACCAGCATCGATATCAACACCGGCGTCTTTGTAGCTGAGAGAGGTTTTGTCGGTCACTGCGGAATCCCCACGCGAATTGCGGTTGGTGGCAAAAATTAAGCGCGCTAATTCTATCAGCGCAGGCAAACGTTTGCGAGTGCCATCTCACGCCGCTTTGCACAGTGCTGATTTTTCGCCAATCCTTAAGATCACGCGAATCGCGCTAAGCCATTGACCAATGACAAGTGGCGCAGCGGCAAAAAGGCGGTATAATCCGGCGATTTTTTTTTAGCTCAACTCAATTCCGGGAGAACAATCATGAAGATCGTGGAAGTCAAACACCCGCTGGTCAAACATAAACTGGGCCTGATGCGTGAGCATGATATCAGCACCAAACGCTTCCGCGAGCTGGCCTCAGAAGTCGGCAGCCTGCTGACTTATGAAGCCACTGCCGATCTGGCCACGGAGCGCGTCACCATCGAAGGCTGGAACGGCCCGGTTGACGTCGATCAAATCAAAGGCAAAAAAATCACCGTGGTGCCGATTCTGCGTGCGGGCCTAGGCATGATGGAAGGTGTGCTGGAGCACGTGCCAAGCGCGCGCATCAGTGTCGTCGGTGTCTATCGTGATGAAGAGACGCTGGAGCCGGTGCCGTACTTCCAGAAACTGGTGTCCAATATCGAAGAGCGTTTAGCACTGGTCGTTGACCCGATGCTGGCAACCGGTGGTTCGATGATCGCCACTATCGACCTGCTGAAAAAAGCGGGCTGCAACAGCATCAAAGTACTGGTGCTGGTGGCGGCACCAGAAGGGATTGCGGCGCTGGAGAAAGCGCATCCAGACGTTGAGCTCTACACCGCGTCAATCGATCAGGGATTGAACGAGAAGGGCTATATCATTCCAGGTCTCGGCGATGCCGGCGATAAGATCTTCGGAACGAAATAAATAAAGCATCCAGCCGGCCAGAGAGTCGGCTTTTTTTTGGCAAAAACACAACAACTCAAGTAATGCCCTTTAGTTCAGTGCCGCATAAACACCAGCACCTTTGGTAGCGGCGCGATTTATCGCGCTCTTTTTCCCGACATGGCACTTAGCGTGTTGGAATATTGCGTAATGAATTGCGCGGCTCCCTGATGGCGCGGCCTGAACAAACAGCATTCATAACGACTAATGGGGATAGAGAGATAATGACAAGACGCGCGATCGGGGTAGACGAACGTCCACCGCTGCTGCAAACCATTCCACTCAGCTTACAACACCTGTTCGCCATGTTTGGCGCCACGGTGCTGGTGCCGATTCTGTTCCACATCAACCCGGCCACCGTATTGCTGTTTAACGGCGTTGGTACGCTGCTGTATCTGTTTATCTGTAAAGGAAAAATCCCGGCGTATCTGGGTTCGAGCTTTGCCTTTATTTCACCGGTGCTGCTGCTGTTGCCGCTGGGTTATGAAGTGGCGCTGGGCGGCTTTATTCTTTGCGGTTTCCTGTTCTGTGTAGTGGCGCTGATCGTCAAAAAAGCCGGTACCGGCTGGCTGGATGTGATGTTCCCACCGGCCGCGATGGGCGCAATCGTTGCGGTGATCGGTCTGGAACTGGCGGGCGTGGCAGCCAATATGGCCGGTCTGTTGCCAGCCGATGGCACCTCGCCAGACAGCAAAACCATCATCATTTCGATGGTGACACTGGCGGTCACGGTGTTTGGTTCGGTGCTGTTCCGCGGTTTCCTCGCCATTATCCCGATTCTGATCGGCGTACTGGCTGGCTACGCGCTCTCCTCCTTTATGGGCATCGTAAACTGGCAATCGGTGGCTGATGCGCCGTGGTTTGCACTGCCAACCTTCTACACGCCGCGCTTCGAATGGGCCGCGATGTTGACCATCCTGCCTGCGGCGCTGGTGGTGATCGCTGAGCACGTTGGCCACTTAGTCGTTACCGCCAATATCGTGAAAAAAGATCTGATTCGCGATCCCGGCCTGCATCGCTCGATGTTTGCTAACGGCTTGTCCACCATGATCTCCGGTTTCTTCGGTTCCACGCCAAACACCACTTACGGTGAGAACATCGGCGTGATGGCGATTACCCGTGTATACAGCACCTGGGTGATTGGCGGGGCGGCGATCTTCGCGATTCTGCTCTCTTGCGTAGGTAAACTGGCGGCCGCAATTCAGGCGATCCCGGTGCCGGTCATGGGGGGCGTTTCTCTGCTGTTGTACGGAGTGATCGGGGCTTCCGGTATTCGCGTATTGATTGAATCTAAAGTGGATTACAACAAAGCGCAGAATCTGATCCTGACCTCGGTGATCCTGATCATCGGCGTCAGCGGCGCGAAAGTGCATATCGGCGCTGCAGAACTGAAAGGCATGGCGCTGGCCACCATCGTTGGCGTCGCGTTGGCACTGATTTTCCGCGTAATCAATCTGTTACGGCCCGAGGAAGTGGTAATGGATGCCGAAGAAAAGCGCGAAAGTTAATGCGCTTTGCCGGGCAGGGAAGCCTGGTTCATCTCTTGCAAGGATCGTGATAAACTTGCGCCGTTTTCTGCCTGCTCATCCGTTGAGGTACTTCTGAACACGCCGGCACAGCTTTCACTGCCACTCTATTTACCCGATGATGAAACCTTTGCCAGTTTCTGGCCGGGGGAAAATCCGTCTCTGTTGGCGGCGCTGCAAGGCGCACTCTCTCAGCAACACGGCAGCTATCTCTATTTTTGGTCACGTGAAGGCGGCGGCCGTAGTCACTTACTGCATGCAGCCTGTGCTGAGATGTCGGCCCGTGGTGAAGCGGTGGGATATGTTCCGCTGGATAAACGCACCTGGTTTGTGCCGGAAGTGTTGGACGGCATGGAGAACCTGGCACTGGTCTGCATTGATAATATCGAATGCATTGCCGGTGATGCCGAGTGGGAGATGGCGATCTTCGATCTCTATAATCGTATTCTGGAAATCGGCAAAACGCGTTTGCTGATCACCGGCGATCGTCCACCGCGTCAGCTCAATCTTGGCCTGCCGGACTTAGCATCCCGTCTCGACTGGGGACAAATCTATCGTTTGCAGCCATTGTCAGATGAAGACAAACTCCAGGCGATGCAAATGCGAGCAGGGCTGCGTGGTTTTGAGTTACCGGAAGATGTCGGGCGCTTCCTGCTGAAACGCCTCGACCGCGAAATGCGCACGCTGTTTGATACGCTTGATCGGTTAGATCGCGCCTCTATTAGCGCACAGCGCAAGCTCACCATTCCTTTTGTCAAAGAAGCGCTGGGGCTTTAAACAATCTCCAGCACCGCTTCCGGTGGACGGCCAATTCGTGCCTGATCACCGTTGATCACGATGGGGCGTTCGATCAGTTTCGGATGCTCAACCATCGCCTGCAGCAGTTGATCTTCACTCAACTGGCTGTCTGCCAGATTTAACTCTTTATAAAGATCTTCTTTGCGGCGCATCAGATCGCGCGCACTACTCATGCCTAACTGTTGCAGCAGTTTTTTTAGCGCCTGCACGTCAGGCGGTGTTTCAAGATACAGCACCACATCAGTTTCAATGCCTTTATCCTGCAACAGCGCCAGGGTTTCGCGGCTCTTGCTGCAACGCGGGTTGTGATAAATGCTCACCATTATTTTTATCCTTTCTGATACTGACGGAACCGCTTTTGCAGTTCGCGGAACTGATCGATGCGAGCATCGTAACGTGCCTGTTTCAGGCTGCCGAGCGGCACCTGGGCGCTGGCACTGCTCAGGGTGGTGATCGCCTGATCGAGCTTGCCATTGAGTGCTAACCCTTCCGCTCGTGCCGACAACTCCTCATCCCGTAATCCTTGTGCTGCCGAGGCTTGTGCCAGTAAATCCCAGGCATTGACGTCATCGGGATGGGCAAAGGTATAACGATTGAGGATGCGCGTGGCGTTAGCGGGCTGTTTCGCCTCGACATAAGCGTTAGCGAGGTTGAGCTGCAGCACCGGATTGGTGCTGCTTCCTTTGGCACTGGTTAGCATGTTGATCGCCTGCTGCGGCTGGTTCAGACCGATGTCGATATCCGTCATGATATCCAGCAACCAGACGTTATCCGGCTGTTTCGCCAGCATCGGGGTGATGATTTTTTTCGCACTGTCGAAGCTTTTCGCCTGCAGGAACTGCACTGCTTTACCGTATTGCGATGCCATTTGCTCACGTGAGTTGCCTTTGGCGTATTCATTTAACAGCTCATCGGTCAGCTGATTACGGCCAGTAGCGTACATACCCAACGAGCGCACTTTCGCCATGTAGAAGCCTTCCGATGACTGCACCACCACCGGGCGCATCTGGTTGGCACGGTTACGCGCATCGGCCAAACGGCTATCCGGTAAGGGGTGCGTCAGTAAAATTTCCGGTGGTTTGGAGGAGAAGCGGCTTTGATCGGCGAGCTTCTGCAGGAAAGCTGGCATCGCCTGCGGATCGAAACCTGCACGTTGCAGCACCTGAATGCCGATGCGGTCGGCTTCCTGCTCGTTGGCCTGAGTAAAGCTGATCATACCCTGTTGCGTACCCGCCAACGTACCGGTTAACGCCGCCATCCCGGCTTGTGGGCTGGCAATGGCGAGCAGAATCGACCCCAACGCGCCCACCCAGGTGAGTGGCGCATTACGCTTCTGCTCTTCCATGGCACGTGCCAGATGGCGTTGAGTGACGTGAGAAATTTCGTGCGCCATCACCGACGCCAGTTGGCTTTCATTGTCGGTGTAGCGGAACAATGATGAATGCAGCACTACGTTGCCGCCGAAAAAGGCGAAAGCGTTCAGTTCGTCATTCTGGATGAGAAAGAAGTGAAACGGCGTGCGCACCGAATTGGCATGCGCCACCAGGCGCTGCCCTAACTCATTGATGTATTGATTTAATAGCGGATCGTTAATCAGCGGCGCACTGGCGCGCAGTTGGCGCACGTAGAAGTCGCCAATTTGTAATTCCTGATTAATGGATAGCGTTGAACCCGCTGTGGTTCCCATATCGGGCAGATTATCACTCACGTCCGCGTGCACGGAGAGTGCGGGCGTCAGCAGCAGCGTAGGAATAAGGGCCGCCAGCACTGATTTTTTCAACCGGTTAAACATGCCTTGATCCTGTAAAAGTCACCTGCAATTGGACAGGTAAGTCGTTCAAATGTTCTGCGCGTACTTTCCTTTGACGCAGCGCTTCTATCTTAACCAGCGCGTGGTAACAAGCAAATGAAGAAGCGACACAGACTTAAAATGAAAAAATGGCTACACCGGGCGCTGATTGCAGCAAAAAATTGAATAGTCCGCCACGACCAGGTTAGCGCTTTTACAGGTTCAGAAGTTAAAGTTACGTAAAGTTGCTCAAAATAATTGAATCTGGCATGAACTTTTCCAGGTTTACTCTGAAAAACAAACGTCAAAACAGTGAACTGGCCTGTTTTATCCATCAGTGATTTTAATGGTGATTTTTTATAGGGTCGCCGAAATTTTAGTTAAGTATGGTCATATTTTCAGCTCCCCTGGCTTGATAAAAACTAAATAGCTGACAGTCGATTCAAGCCAGTTATTTTTTTAGGCATCTCTTCAGCTCAATCGAAAGCATTATTCAATTAGCCTGACTAATTATTATTTCCGCAATGAAAATCCCGGATAGGCCAAAACTACAGGACTTTTGCCCTGCTCACGCTGTGATATAGATAAGGCACTTTATTCAAACGGACTGTGAATTAGCGCAGTGCATGCCGGAGAATTTTTATGCGTTCTGTTGTCTCTTACGCCCTGATTGCGATCGTGGGTGGGTTTGTTGGCGCCACCGTCAGCAAAAGTGATGATATTTATCAGCGAGTGGTGAGCCATTTTTCTGCCGAGCCAACCGATCCTGAAGGTTTCTGGAGCACGCCTGCTGTCGATGGTTACGGCAAAATCCATTACGAATCTGATGCCGCCTTTAAACCGGTAGTCGGGCTGAGCAACAAAGTGGTGTTTCAAATCACCAAAAGCGAAGGGGACATGAAGCGGCCTAATCTTGGGCTGGAGCGCGTCGCCCGCGTAGTTAACCTCTACATCGCATCAGGCGTGCCTGCCGATCAGCTGCACTTTGTGGTCTCTGTGACCGGTGATGCCACGCCTGCCATGCTGGATAACGCGCATTTCCAGCAATTTTATAAAGCTGACAACCCCAATCTGGCGCTGATCGGCGAACTCAACAAATTAGGCGTCAAAGTGTCGGTGTGCGATCAGTCAGTGGCGTTCCATCACTTCCCGAAAGAGTGGATCGATCAATCGGTTATTCATGCGTTGTCCAGTCCGACCACGGTGTCGACGCTGGAAAATCAGGGTTATGCCTTCCTGCAAATGTAATTGGGCTTAGGGTCTTCTATCGAGGAGAAGTGAAATGCGTCCAGCGTCCTATATTGTTATCGCCGCACTGGCGGGTTTCGTGGGCGGTAATGTGTTACAGCTTCCAGAGCTGGTGGATAAGGTCAGCAGCAAGTTTGCTGACAACAAAAGCGAGCCAGCGGACTTCTGGAGCACGCCAGCCATCGCGGGCTACGGCAAAATCCATTTTGTGAATACGCCGGATTACAATCCCGCGAATACGCCAGGCCTGAGCAATAAGGTCGTTTTTCAGATCAACCGCACGGAAGGGGATGTCCGTCAACCTAACCTCGGACTGGAACGCGTGGCGCGTGTCACCAACCTTTATTACGCTGCCGGAGTGCCGCTAAATCAGCTGAATTTCGTGGTGTCAATCAACAGCGATGCCGTGCCTGCCGCGCTGAATAACGAACAGTTCCGCAAAGCTTACGGCACAGATAACCCGAACCTGAAATTGATCGATGAGTTGAAGCAGGCGGGAGTGAAGGTCACGATCTGCGATCAGTCGGTGGCGTTCCATCAGCTACAGCGTGACTGGATCGATACGCGCGTCACTCATACGCTCTCCAGTGGCACCACGGTTGCCTCGCTGCAAAACGAAGGTTACGCCTTCCTGATGTTGTAATTCCTGCCTGACAGCAGTTCGCGCTGCTGTCATTTTTTCGTCATCTCCCCGCGATGTTGCTGTCACAGTTCGCCGCTACTTTAAGCGCCAATGAGATCGATCTCATTGCTCAATCACGAGGCGAACATGTCCGATTTAATCAGTGTTGCAAAGCTGGCTGGCGTATCTCGCGCTACCGCCGCACGCGCATTTTCTGATCCCCATCTGTTGCGGCCTGACACGCTGGAAAAGGTGTTGGCGGCATCAGAGCAACTCGGATTTCGCCCCAATCACATTGCACGTCAGCTGCGTACGCAAAGTTCCACCACGCTGGGTGTGCTGTTGCCTTCGCTGCTTAACCCGATCTTCTCACGCCAGTTACAGGCGATGGAACGTCAGGCGCGTGCGGCTGGATACGGTTTGCTGGTGGCAACCAGTGATTATCAGCCAGAGCGTGAAGCGGCGATCGTCGAACACATGCTGCGCCAGCGCGTGGCGGGCCTGGTGCTGACCGTGGCCGATGCGGATAACAGCGCGGTTCTGACCACGCTGCATGAAGCCAGCATGCCGTTTGTTCTGGCGCACAACGTGCCTCAGCAGAGTCACTGGCCAGCGATTTGCGTGGATAACCAGCAGGCGATACGGGAAGCCACCGAACATTTGCTAAGTCTGGGCCATCGTCATATCGGCATGGTCGCCGGACCGATGCTGCAATCGGATCGCGCTCGCCTGCGTTATCAGGGCTACTGCGATGCGATGCAGGCCGCAGGGCTGAATGCGCTGCCGGTGATTGAAATGACCAGCCATACCCATTCTGATTTCGCGCTGCTGCAACCGCAGTTGCAGGGCGCAGCACCGCTGACAGCGGTGATTTGTACTAATGATTTGCTCGCCATCAGCCTGATTGGTGCCGCGGCGCGTGCCGGTGTACGAATCCCGCAGCAACTTTCGGTGATGGGTTTTGACGGCATCGATATTGGCGAGCAGATTGCGCCGTCACTGGCGAGCGTCTCTCAGCCAGCCGACATGCTCGGTGCCTGTGCCGTCGATATGTTGTTACAACAAGCCAGCCGCGGCACCCGTGTACTGGCCCACCGGTTGCGGAGTGGTGAGAGTATCGCCGCGCCAGCCACCGCTTTTTGATACCAACACCAGGGAACCACCATGAAATTCCAACGAAAAATGAAAATTCTTGCAGGAGCGATCGCGCTGACCGCCGGTTCGCTGTTCAGTATGATGACGCAGGCCGCAGAAACCGCGATCTGCTACAACTGTCCGCCCGAATGGGCTGACTGGGGTACACAGCTTAAAGCCATTGCCAAAGACACCGGCATCACCGTGCCACAAGACAACAAAAACTCCGGCCAGGCGCTGGCGCAAATGGTGGCGGAGAAGGGCAATCCGGTGGCAGATGTGGTGTATTACGGCGTCAGTTTCGGCATCCAGGCCGACAGCGCGGGCGTCATCACCGATTATAAACCGCAGCACTGGGACGACATCCCAGCCGGAATGAAAGATCCGAATGGTAAATGGGTTGCGCTTCACTCGGGCACCATGGGCTTTATGGTCAACGTGGATGCGCTCGGCGGCGCGCCAGTGCCACAATCCTGGGACGATCTGCTGAAGTCGGAATACAAAGGGATGGTGGGCTATCTTGACCCGGCCAGCGCCTTTGTCGGCTATGTGGCGGCGGTGGCCGTTAACCAGGCGAAAGGCGGCAACATGCAGGACTTCACGCCAGCACTGAACTGGTTCAGGAAACTGCAGGCCAACCAGCCAATCGTACCGAAGCAGACGGCCTATGCGCGTCTGATTTCCGGCGAAATCCCGATTCTGCTCGACTACGACTTCAACGCCTATCGCGCCAAATATAAAGATCACGCCAACGTTGCGTTTGTGATCCCGAAAGAGGGCACGGTGACGGTTCCTTACGTCATCAGTCTGGTGAAGAACGCGCCACACGAAGCTAATGGCAAGAAAGTGATCGACTATGTGCTGTCGGACAAAGGTCAGGCGATCTGGGCCAATGCCTTCCTGCGCCCGGTGCGTACTTCTGCAATGTCACCCGAAGCGAAGAAATTCTTCCTGCCGGATAGCGATTATGCACGCGCCCAAACGGTCGACTATCAGCAGATGGCCGATGCGCAGAAAGCGTTCTCTGCTAAGTACCTGAGCGAGATTCACTAATCATGTCGATCTCCGACACCCTGGCGGCTTCACGCCGCCAGGCTCGCAGTTTGCCGGGCAGCAAATGGTTATGGCTGACGCTGCCAGCGCTGCTGTTCTTCAGTGCATTTTGGTTGCTGCCGTTTGCGCGCCTGCTGCAAATCGGGATGCAAAACGATCGCACCACCCAGCACAGCGGCTACTGGACGGTAATCACTCAGCCGAATTACCTGCTGAGTTTGCTGAATACCGTATTGCTGTCGCTGGCGGTGACATTGGTCACGCTGGTGATTGCTGCCATCGTCGGCTGTTTTCTGGCGCGTCAGCGTTTTGCTGGGCGCGGCACGTTATTAGCCTTATTGACCTTCCCGCTGGCTTTTCCCGGCGTGGTAGTGGGTTTTCTGGTGGTGATGCTCGCTGGCCGTCAGGGCTTGCTGGCGCAAATCAGCATGAGCCTGGTGCACGAGCGCTGGACGCTGGCCTATTCACTCACCGGATTGTTTATCGGCTATCTCTATTTCTCGCTGCCGCGCGCCATCGTCACGTTGGTGGCGGCCAGTGAAAAGCTTGACCGCTCGCTGGAAGAGGCAGCGCGATCACTTGGCGCCAGTCAGTGGCGTATTACCTGGGACGTGATCGTGCCCGGCCTGCAGCCGGCATTGCTCTCTACCGGCGCACTCTGTTTCGCCACCAGCATGGGCGCGTTTGGCACCGCTTTTACGCTCGGCACCGATTTGGCGGTGTTACCGCTGACCATTTATGGCGAATTCACTAACTACGCTAACTTTGCTACGGCGGCGGCGCTGTCGGTGGTGATGGGCGCGGTCGCCTGGCTGGCGCTGATGTTAGCGCGCCGTCTGGCACACAAGGGGGCCGCATGAATCGTCGCGGATTGTTTAGCCTGCAGCTGCTTGTCACCACGCTCACCGCGCTGTTTATGATTGTGCCGGTGGTGCTGTCAATGCTGGCGGGTGTCACCAATAACTACTTTATCGGCCTGCGCAGCGGGTTGACCCTGAAATGGGTGGCGCAAGTGTGGGAGATGTACGCTGATACCTTCTGGCTGTCGTTGCTGATAGCGCTGTTCTGCCTGCTGGTCACTCTGGTGATTGGCGTACCCGCCGCGTGGGGCTTGTTGAAAGCGCCCGGCCGCTGGGCAGCACGTATTGAAGAGTGCCTGATGTTGCCCGTGGCGCTGCCCGGCTTAGCCACTGCGCTCGGCATCATTCTGCTTTACGGCCAGTTTTCCGGCCTGCGTGACAGCTGGGTGTTTATTCTGATTGGTCACGTGCTGTTCACGCTGCCGTTTATGATGCGACCGGTGCTGGCGGTGATGCAGGCTGTCGATATGCCGCGTCTGGAAGAAGCTTCCGCCAGCCTCGGTGCCAGCCTGTGGCAGCGCTTCTTTACCGTGGTGGTACCCAACTGCCGCAACGGCATTCTGGCGGGCGCCTTTATGGTGATCACCCTGTCGGTGGGGGAGTTCAACATCACCTGGATGCTGCATACGCCGCTGACCAAAACCCTGCCGGTCGGCCTCGCGGACAGTTACGCCTCGATGCGACTGGAAGTGGGTTCCGCTTATACGCTGATTTTCATTCTGATGATTTTGCCGCTACTGCTGATGCTGAATGCGGTGAATCACTGGCTTAACCGCGCGGTATCGCGCCAAAACAAGGAGGCGGCATGAATCCTGCGGCCGTTACCGTGACGCTGCGCGGTTGTTCACGTCACTTCAATCACCAACTGGCATTGCATCCGCTCGATCTGACCGTGAATCCCGGGGAAACCCTGGTGTTGCTCGGGCCTTCTGGCTGCGGAAAAACCACCACCTTGCGCATCATCAGCGGGCTTGAGCGCTGTGATGCGGGCGGCGAGGTGTGGTTCGACGATCGTAACGTTACCGCGTTGCCGATTGAGAAACGCAACGTTGGCATGGTGTTCCAGAACTATGCGCTGTTTCCCAATCTTAACGTCGCCGAGAACGTGGCTTACGGCTTGAAAGTGCAGGGCGTGGCGCGTGCCGAGCGTGAAGCGCGCGTGCAGGAGATGCTGGAACTGGTGGATCTCAGCGCGCTGTCACAGCGCAGCATTGATAAGTTATCCGGTGGACAGAAGCAGCGTGTTGCACTGGCGCGTGCGCTGGCAGCCAGACCCAAAGTGCTGCTGTTTGATGAGCCGCTGGCGGCGCTGGATGCACGTCTGCGCGATCGCCTGCGCCTGGAAATCGGCACCTTATTGAAGAAGCTGGCGATCACCGCCGTGTACGTCACGCACGATCAGCAAGAAGCCATGGCGCTCGGCGATCGCATCGCGGTGATGGAGCAGGGGCGTCTGGTGCAGATCGATACGCCACAAAATATCTATCAGCATCCCGCTTCGAAGTTTGTCGCCGATTTTGTCGGGGCGATTAACTGCGTCGATGTGGATAAGCGCGGCAATCCTCAGTGCTTCTGTCGTCCGGAAGATGTGCTACTCGCCGATGATAATCGCTACGCACGCCAGGGCTTTATCCTTGCCAGCACCTTTTTAGGCGCGTCGCAGCGGCTGATGATCGATATCGGCCTTGCCATGCCGATTCAGGTCGATCGCCATGCGCGTGAAGCCTGGCATGCCGGACAACCGGTGAGCTGGACGCTGGCGCAAGATGCCGCCCTGCAATTTTCTGCATCCTGAGGAAGAAAATCGTGTCTGAAGCATTGACGCTGATTGCGCAAATAAGTGATTTACATATCAAGGCGAACGGTCGCCTGTCGTATAAAAAAGTGGATACCCAGGCGGCGCTGCTGCGTGTTATCGACACCCTGAATCGTTTGACGCCGCGCCCGGACATGGTGGTGATCACCGGCGATCTGGTGGATTTCGGCAACGCAGAAGAGTATCAAACGCTGCGAACGGCGCTGCGACGTTTGCAACTGCCTTACATGCTGATGGCGGGCAATCACGACGATCGCCAGCAGCTACGCGCGGCATTCCCGGATCACCACTATCTGCAAGGTGGCGAAACCCTCAACTGGCAGGCGCGGGTGAAAGGGGTGCAGCTGCTGGCGCTGGACTCCAGCGTGCCGCAGCAGCCGTGGGGCTATGTGGATCAAGCGCAGTTGGAATGGCTGGAAGAACAGCTGGCACGTGAGCCACAATTGCCTACGCTGGTGATGTTGCACCATCCACCGTTGGTTTCCGGTATCGGCCATATGGATAAGCAACCCCTGCGTAATCCCGATGCGCTGGCGGCGATTATCCGCCAGCATCCGCAGGTGGAACGCGTGTTGAGCGGTCATTTGCATCGTTCGGTACAGGCGCGCTTCGCCGGTACGTTAGCCTGCGTGGCGCCAGGCGTGTCGCATCAGGTGGCCTTTGATTTGTCTGAAAATGGTCCGGCGAATTTCGTGCTGGAGCCGCCGGGTTTCCTGCTACATCGCTGGCACCCACAGCAAGGTATGACGACACACCAGTGCGCTATCGGCGATTATCCGGGCCCGTGGCCGTTCTATGATGCGAATGGTCTCATCGATTAGCGCCAACGTTTGCTGAATAATTGCGCGTGTCTGACAGGATGGTTCGTGCTGAATCTGGTTTGCAGGTGTACAATTGGCGGTTCCCTCACCAGGGGTAGCTAGTCCAACTATAACTATATTGTCAGGCACGCGAATGATGAATTTTCACACCAGGACGGTTGCGTCATGCTGATGCGCATCCGGCCAAAAACTGACCTGCGTACGCTGATCGCGTTGCTGGCGATCACCAGTATCGTCATTACGCTCGCCAATACCTTGTACGCCACCTGGCGTGTGCAGCGTATGGTGCTGATCGAGAGCACGCTCGAAGCCAATCGCGCTTATGCCACCAAACTGGCTGCCACCACGGAAGTCTTTTTCCAGCTGGCACAGTCGCAGCTGCACTACAGCGCGACGCAGTTGGGCAAGGATTTTGATAATCCAGAACTGGCGCAGCAGGAAGTGAATCGTCTGCGTGAGCAAACCAATAGCTTCAACTCCGTTGCGGTGGTCGACACCAATGGGATAGTGAAAGCGATTTCGCCTGAGTCACTGATGCTTAAAGGCATGCAGCTCACCAGCCAGGCTTCGCGGGAAGCGCTGGCACAGCGCCAACCGATGGTGAGCAAACCCACCATCTCTGCTGCCAACAATCTGATTGTGTTTGTCTCCTGGCCGATCTGGAGCAACGAAGGACGCTACCTCGGCTATGTCGGCGGCACTATCTATCTGAAGAAGAAAAGTATCCTCAATGCCTTACTCGGTGAGCAGTTCTACCGGGATGGCACGCGCGTGTATGTATTGGATCGCAACAATCAGGTGCTTTATCACCAGAATAGCCAGCTGATTGGTAAAACCGCGCCAGAGATCGTCAGCGAGCGTCAACGCAATGAGAGCACTAATGGCGAGGTGCAGGTCAAAGAAGAAGACACGCCGAAACTGGCGGGTTACGCCATTGTGCCGACCACCGGCTGGATGGTGGTGGCGCTCAAACCAACCGACGTCACCCTGCAACCGCTCTCGGGTTTGCTGCTGAAAGTGCTGAAAAACTCGGTGCCGTTTGCGTTGCTGACCTTACTGATGGCGGTGATCTTCGCCCGTCTGATTGCCTTGCCGCTGTGGCAACTGGCGCGTAAAGCCAGTCAGATGGACACCCAGGGCGTCTCGGGTGAAATTGGCGGTATTCGTGCCTGGTACTTCGAAGCCGCACAGGTGAAGCGCGCCTTGCTCACCGGGATCGGACTGGTACAGGACAAAATCGGTCGGCTGAAATCGGAAGTACAAACCGATCCGATGACCAGTTTGCTTAACCGCCGTGGCCTGAGTGCGGTGCTGGATTACTTCGAAACCATGCGTCAGCCTTTTGCGGTGCTGGCGCTGGATATCGACCATTTCAAGCGGGTGAATGACAACTTCGGCCATGATGTGGGTGACGAAGTGATCAAACAGGTGGCGCGTACCCTGCGTAACAGTGCGCGCCAGACCGACGTGGTGTGCCGTAATGGCGGCGAGGAATTTCTGATGCTGTTGCCAGCCACCTCGACGGAAGAAGCGCGGGTGATTGCCGAGCGCGTGCGTACCAGCATCGCCGAGAGCTGGATTGACCATGTTGGGCATATCACGCTTTCAGTGGGCATCGCACATTGGGAGGCCGATAACCAGCCGCAAGATGTGAGCTTGAAACAGGCGGATGCCGCACTCTATCAGGCGAAAAATGCCGGACGTAACTGCGTAATGATTGCCGGTCAGGACGCGCTGGTGAGCAGCATTACCCGCTAATCTTCACATAGCCGCTGCTAACGGCGGCTCTCTCATTCCGCACCAAACATGTGCCCGGCACAGGTTCATCTGAACCGGGCATCGACTGCAAATTTCTGTACAATCGTCATCCCGTTTTTGGCGTCAAGGAAGTGAAATGCTGGCTCTGCTTTTCCAATGGTACAAACGTCGGTTTAGCGATCCGCAGGCGATTGGCCTGCTGGTAATCCTGTTGATGGCGTTCTGTATCCTGTTTTTCTTCAGTGGATTATTAGCACCGTTGCTGGTCGCGCTGGTGCTGGCTTATCTGCTGGAGTGGCCAACCGTTCGATTACAGCGTCTGGGATGCAGCCGCACCTGCGCCACCAGCATGGTGCTGATTGTTTTTGCCGGTATTTTGCTGGTGATGGTGCTGATTGTTGCGCCAGTGGCCTGGCAGCAGGGCATCAATTTGCTGCGTGACCTGCCGAATATGCTCAACAAGCTCTATGTCTATGCCGCCGGGTTGCCGAAGCGTTTTCCGGCGCTGGTGGATGCGGGCATCATCGATATCATCGTGGAGAATCTGCGTAGCCGCCTGACCGGGTTGGGGGAGTCATTGGTGAAGTACTCACTGGCCTCGCTAGTCGGGTTGATGACGCTGATGATCTATCTGGTGCTGGTGCCGCTGATGGTGTTCTTCCTGCTGAAAGATAAAGAGCAGATGCTCAATGCTGTACGCCGCGTGCTGCCGCGCAATCGCGGGTTGGCGGGCGTAGTGTGGCAGGAGATGAATCAGCAAATCACCAACTACATTCGTGGCAAAGTGCTGGAGATGGTCGCGGTAGGGTTTGTCACCTGGATTGCCTTCCTGGTCTTAGGGCTCAACTATGCGTTGCTGCTGGCGGTGCTGGTGGGGATTTCCGTGCTAATCCCTTACATCGGCGCGATGGTGGTCACCATTCCGGTGATTGGCGTCGGTCTGTTCCAGTGGGGCTTAGGCACCGATTTCTGGACGATGTTTATCGTTTATCTGGTGGTGCAGGCGCTGGATGGCAATGTGCTGGTGCCGATTCTGTTTTCAGAGGCGGTCAACCTGCATCCGCTGGTGATCATTCTTTCGGTGGTGATTTTTGGTGGTATGTGGGGCTTTTGGGGCGTGTTCTTTGCCATTCCGCTGGCCACGTTAATCAAGGCCGTGGTGCGCGCCTGGCCGGAAACCACGCTGGAGCATCAGCAGGGGTAAATAAAACGGGTGCACATTGTGCACCCGTTTTGTTTTTATGCCGACTTCAAATAATCCAGCACGATGTCGTGGTGGTTCGATGTTTTGAAGTCGTCGAAAACTTTCTCAACTTTGCCGTTGCCATCAATCAGGAAGCTGATGCGGTGGATGCCATCATAGGTTTTACCCATAAAGGTTTTCTCACCCCAGACACCGAACTCCTGAGAGACCTGGTGATCTTCATCAGATAAAAGGGTGAAGTTCAGCACCTCTTTCTCCGCGAAGCGTGACAGTTTTTCAGGCTTATCGGTGCTGATGCCCAGCACTTCCACGCCCACGGTTTTCAACGCATCCATGTTGTCGCGCAGACCACAGGCCTGAACGGTGCAACCCGGCGTCATGGCCTTCGGGTAGAAATAGACCAGAACGCGCTGTCCCTGGAAGTCGGCCAAATTTACTTGTTCGCCGTCCTGATCGGGCAAGCTAAATTTCGGTGCGGTATCACCGGCTTTCAGTGGATTCATCACAACTCTCCATTTTTTTCTTCATGCTGTGGGTAATACACCCTCGCGGCAAAAGCACCAGTGGGTGCCACCCTCTGGGTTATTTCACTACACGGTATGCCGTGTGGCAGAGTGTGTGGAGAAATAACCCGGCGTTAGTTTACAGGGTGTTGTTGGCATCGTCGGTGACACTATAAAGACGAATCGAGCCTTGTGCATGCAGTTCTTCACACAGATTGTTGAAGGCTTGTTCAAACGGTGCGCTGGCATGGTTATCGGGACTGTGTGCCGTCATCTGAATATACAGCGTCGGTGGGACACCCTCCTGTGCCGGGGTAATACGCGACACCAGTTCGGCAATGTTCATCTGATGTTTGTCGAACAGATCGGTGAAGCGCTCAATGAGATGGGGAGAATCCGGCACTTCCACCTGCACCCATACCGTGGCGGGCATCGGCGGGGTGGCGCGCGCATTGGTGCGCTTCATCACAATCAACAGTTCCAGCTCAGCCCCTTTCATCGGCAGCGTGGATTCAATCAGGGTTATCGCGTTCCAGCTCCCCGAAAGCAACATGATGAAGGTGAACTCATCGCCCAGCATCGCCAGACGACTGTCTTCAATATTACAGCCGCAGCTACTGACGTGGCGAGTGATGGTATTGACGATACCCGGACGATCAACGCCCAATGCGGTGATCACCAGATGGTGAGGCTGTGACTGCGACAAAATGGCATTTCCTGTACGTTCGCTAATAACCATAAGGTAAACATAAAAAAAACTGCTGACAAGGGTAGGAATGGCTTGGCTCGCTTGCTTTTCTTTCGAGGTAAAACGTAACATGAGGCACTTGTTTGTCGAGGGGATAGCCCATGTTCACCGGAAGTATTGTTGCGCTCATTACGCCAATGAATGAAAAAGGTAATGTCTGCCGCGAGAGTTTGAAAAAACTGATTGATTATCATGTTGCCAGCGGCACCGCGGCGATTGTTTCTGTTGGCACCACCGGCGAATCCGCTACCCTCAGCCATGAAGAACATGGCGATGTGGTGATGCAGACCCTGGAGCTGGCGGATGGCCGTATTCCGGTGATTGCCGGTACCGGCGCCAATGCCACTGCTGAAGGTATCTCTCTCACGAAGCGCTTTACCGGCACCGGTGTGGTGGGTTGTCTGACCGTGACGCCTTACTACAACCGTCCAACTCAGGAAGGTCTGTTCCAGCACTTCAAAGCGATTGCCGAAAGCACCGATCTGCCACAGATGTTGTATAACGTACCATCACGTACGGGCTGCGACATGCTGCCAGAAACCGTGGCTCGCCTGGCCGAAATTAAAAATATTATCGGAATCAAAGAGGCCACCGGGAACTTATCGCGTATTTCTCAGATCCAAGAGCTGGTTAATGATGAGTTCATTATTGTCAGCGGCGATGACGCGACAGCTTTGGACTCCATGCAACTGGGCGGCAAAGGCGTAATCTCGGTTACAGCCAACATTGCAGCGCGTGAAATGGTTGAACTCTGTGCGCTGGCGCAACAGGGTAATTTTGCCGAAGCGCGTCGCCTGAATCAGCGTCTGATGCACCTGCACCAGACGCTTTTCTGTGAACCCAATCCAATCCCGGTTAAATGGGCAGCGAAACAGCTAGGATTAATCGCGGATGACACGCTGCGCTTGCCGATGACGCCACTGACCGAAGCTGGTCAGGCGAAAACGGCTCAGGCGCTGATTAAAGCGGGTCTGCGATAAATTAGGGAGAATCAATGAGTTATTCAGTTAAGCGCTCGACGCTGGCAACCGTGGTGGGCCTGTCCACCCTGATGCTGCTAACAGCTTGTTCCAGCGATCAGCGTTATAAGCGCCAGGTCAGCGGTGATGAATCTTACCTGCAGGCGCCTGAACTGCATGATTTAAAAGCCCCGGCGGGGATGATTCTGCCTCTGCAGAATGGCGATTACGATGTGCCGCACACTGTTGCGAAGGGTGCAGTAGGTAAAGAACTGGATATTCGTCCTCCGGCTCAACCTCTGGCGCTGCTGAACGGCACGCGTGCACAGTTCACTGGTAATACCGGTGTGCTGGCGGTTGAGAGCAGCCGTGGCTCGATCTGGTCACAGGTGGTGAATGTGATCCAGTCCTACAAGTTCCCGATTGCACAGCGTGATGATGCTGGGCAGCAGCTGACCACCGATTGGGTGCAGTGGAACCGTGCGGATGAAGATAACCAGTATCGTGGTCGTTATCAGATCAGCGTACAAAACCAGAGCTATCAGCAGGTGTTGACAGTCCGTCTGCTGGAATTGCAGCAGAAAGGTGAGACGGTGACGGCTCCGGCACAGATCCAACGCTACACCGGCCAGATGCTGAACGACATCAGCACCGGTCTGGATAAGATTGATACCGCCAGCGCCGATGCTGCTGCAGGCCGCGCGACCGGACAGATTGATGTCCAGAGCGGCGCAGATGATACCGGTCTGCCACTACTGGTGCTGCGTTCACCGTTTAACGTCACCTGGCAGCGTCTGCCAGCAGCGCTGAAGCGTGTGGGCATGGAAGTGACCGATGACAACCGCTCGCAGGGTAGTCTGAAAGTGACCTATAAACAGCCAGGCAGCAGCGCGTTCGACGCGATTGGTGCGAAAGATCCTGAGTTGCCAAACGGCGATTACAAATTGCAGGTTGGCGATCTGGATAACCGCAGCAGTCTGCAGTTCATTGATCCTAAGGGCCATGTGCTCACTCAGGCGCAGAATGACGCGCTGGTGGCGGTGTTCCAGGGTGCACTGAACAAATAAATTGCCAAAGGGCCGGAGATTCTCCGGCCTTTTTGTTTTGATTTTGGCATAATAGCGCCCGGCGAGGTAAACGATTGCGTCATGCAGTCGTCGCGCGGTGAAACACCGCTGAACACGGGTTCTTTCATGTTTGGAGTTAATGAGATGCAAAAGCGAGCTGAGTTGTATCGCGGTAAAGCGAAAACCGTATACAGCACCGACAATCCGGATCTGCTGGTACTTGAATTCCGCAACGATACGTCAGCAGGAGACGGTGCACGAATCGAGCAGTTTGATCGTAAAGGGATGGTGAACAACAAGTTCAACCATTTCATCATGACTAAATTGCAGGAAGCGGGCATTCCGACCCAGATGGAAGCGCTGCTGTCGGATAACGAAGCGCTGGTCAAAAAGCTGGAGATGGTGCCGGTGGAGTGCGTAGTGCGCAACCGTGCGGCAGGATCGCTGGTAAAACGTCTGGGCGTGGAAGAGGGCATGTTGCTCAATCCACCGCTGTTTGATCTCTTCCTGAAAGATGACGCCAAACACGACCCGATGGTCAACGAATCCTACTGCGAGACCTTTGGCTGGGTCAGCAAAGCCAATCTGGCGCGCATGCAGGAACTGACTTTCAAAGCCAACGACGTACTAAGCAAACTGTTTGATGACGCCGGTTTGATCCTGGTCGACTTCAAACTGGAGTTCGGTCTGTTCAATGGTGAAGTGACGTTGGGCGATGAGTTCTCGCCAGACGGCGCGCGTCTGTGGGACAAAGAGACCATGGACAAAATGGACAAAGACCGTTTCCGTCAGAGCCTCGGTGGCCTGATTGAAGCGTATGAAGAAGTGGCGCACCGCCTGGGTGTGAAACTGGATTAAGTCTTCAGCGATGCCTTTTCGGTGCGCATTCCAGCGCACGGTAAACAGAGTGTCGTCATAAATGAAAGGTCGTCATCGTTGGCGGCCTTTTCTGTTTCTACCCTGCCTGCACGTTATTTAATACGCCTCCTTTCTCTCAATCTCGCGACGCTAGCGCCGCAACGCTGGTGATTAGTGATGCCGCCAACTAAAATCATGCAAAACCTTTTAACAGGAGCGAGCCATGCGCTGGCAAGGTCGTCGTGAAAGCGACAATGTAGAAGATCGTCGCAATGATTCACCCGGATTGGGCGGCGGCGGTCGGCAAATCCGCATTCCACGCGGCAAGGGCGGCATCATTCTGCTGATTGTGGTGGCCGTGGCGGGTTATTACGGTTACGACCTCACCGCGCTGCTGGAAGGCGGCACGCCGGTGACACAACAGCAACAGCGCCCGGTGAACTCTGCGCAGGATAATGAGGATGCCAAATTCACTAAGGTGATTCTCGCCACCACCGAAGAGACCTGGGGCACGTTGTTCCAGAAAATGGGCAAACAGTATGTGCCACCTAAGCTGGTGATGTACCGCAACTACACCTCAACCAGCTGCGGCACTGGCCAGTCGGCGATGGGGCCGTTTTACTGTCCGGCGGATCAAACCGTCTATATCGATCTGTCGTTTTACGATGATATGAAAACCAAGCTGGGTGCGGGGGGTGACTTTGCGCAGGGCTATGTGATTGCCCATGAAGTCGGCCACCACATCCAGAAGCTGCTGGGCATCGAGCCTAAAGTGCGTCAGATGCAGCAGGGTGCCACTCAGACACAGGCCAATCAGCTGTCGGTGAAAATGGAGTTGCAGGCAGACTGCTTTGCCGGCGTGTGGGGCCATTATGTGCAGCAGCAAAATATGCTGGAAGTGGGCGACCTCAAGAAAGCGCTGGATACCGCAGAAGCGATTGGTGATGACCGATTGCAGCAGAAAAGCCAGGGCCGCGTGGTGCCGGATAGCTTCACACACGGCACTTCACAACAGCGCTATACCTGGTTCAAACGCGGTTTTGACAGCGGCAATCCCGGCGACTGCAACACCTTCGCCGCCAATTGATGTCGTTAGTTGATATCACCGCCGCGATGCAGCGAGCGGGCATTCGCCGCCTGTGTGTTGTCTCCGGTGAAGCCGGTTGGGCGTTGCAGCAGGCAGTTGAGTGGCGTGCAGCGCTGTCCGGCGACTGGCTGACGCTCAGCGACAGCGATGATTTCCCCCAACGCGTCGCACCCGCTGCACTGCGCACGCTATTAGGGCGTGAATTCCAGCATGCGATTTTCGATGCGCGCAGCGGTTTCCATGCAGAGGCCTTTGCGGCGTTGGCTGGCACGTTGCGTGCGGGGAGCTGGTTGTTGCTACTGACGCCGCCGTGGCGAGACTGGGCCACGCAAGCGGATTGCGATAGCCTGCGCTGGGCCGATGTCGGCGAACCGATCGCCACGCCTCATTTCATTCACCATCTGCAGCAGCTGATTGAGCAGGATCCGCAGGTCATATTGCTGCATCAGCATGAGCATGAGCGCGCACCTGAATTGCTGCAGCAACACCAGCCTGCGCGCGCATCCGGATTACTGCATCAGCATCAACCTGAGCGCGCACCCGAATTACAGCACCCACACCAGCCTGCGCGTACTCCTGCCTTACTGGACTTACCCGATTGGCACTGCCAGGCTCCACAGCAGCAGGCGCGGATCCTGCTGCAGCTGCTTAAGATGCCCTCCGGCGTGGCGGTGATCACGGCTGCACGTGGACGTGGCAAATCGGCGCTGGCCGGGATGCTGGCGAAGCATAATCAGCACTGCCTGGTGACGGCACCGGCCAAAGTTTCCACTGAGGTGCTGGCATCGTTTGCCGGTGAACATTTTCATTTTATGGCGCCGGATGCCATTCTCGCGATGGATGCTGAGCCGTCAGTGCAATGGCTGATCGTTGATGAAGCGGCCGCGATTCCAGCACCGTTGTTGCAGCAGCTAGTGCAGCGTTTCCCCCGTGTGCTGATGATCACCACCGTGCAGGGTTACGAGGGCACCGGGCGCGGCTTTATGCTGCGCTTCTGCGCCACCCTGCCACAGGTGCGTTATTTCCAGCTTGATGAACCACTGCGCTGGTCAGCGCACGATCCGCTGGAGCAGTGGCTAAGCCAGGCGCTGTTGATTGAGGATGCGATAGAAAGCGAACTGGACGGCGAAATAACGATTTTCCCCGCCACGCCAGAGCAAGGAGCACTGGAAGCGGGATACCGTCTGCTGGCGAGCGCCCATTATCGCACTTCTCCCATTGACCTGCGGCGCATGCTGGATGCGCCCGGCATGCGTTTCTGGCTGGCAGGAACACCAGAAAATATTGTCGGCGCTCTGTGGCTGGTGGAAGAGGGGGGATTAGACAAATCGCTGGCTGATGCCGTCTGGGCGGGGGTGCGCCGTCCTCGCGGCAACCTGGTCGCTCAGTCGCTGGCTGCACATGCGGGATTTGCAGAAGCCGCCACCTTACGCTCGCAGCGCATCAGCCGCATCGCCGTGTTAGCCGCACAACGGCAGCGCGGCATTGGCAGCGCGCTTGTTGCCGCGGCACAACAGCAGGCAGATGGCTGCGATTTCCTTTCCGTGAGTTTTGGCTATACCGAAACGCTGTGGCAGTTCTGGCAGCGCTGTGGCTTTACCCTGGTGCGCATCGGCTCACAGCGTGAAGCCAGCAGCGGTTGCTATGCGGCGATGGCGATACTTGCCTTAACGCCCGCCGGAGAACAACTGCAGCAGCAGGCGGCACAGCGATTTGCGCGTGACGCGGTGTGGTTGCGTGACATTATTGATGTTCCCTTCAAGACGACCGATCACTCTCAGACACTGAGCGAGGATGACTGGCCGCTGCTGGCAGGATTTGCCTGGGCGCAACGGCCGTATGAAGCGAGCTATGCCGCTTTGCAGCGCCTGGTGCGAGCCTCTTCGCAACCTCTGCTTGAAGCCATACTTGTGCAAAAACAAGCGCTGAGTGCTGTAGCGCAGCAAGCGGGGCTCAGTGGTCGTAAAGCTTTGGTGCAACGCTTACGCCAGGAGACGGCTGAGGCGTTAATTCAGTGCAATACCAGCCGGGCGGAACAGTGGCAGCAGCAGTTGGCATCGTTGCAATAAATCCATTATCTCGTTCAAATTTTCCCAATATCACTCCCGCCTCAGCGGCGTATAGTGATTTGAGGAGGATCTTATGGCACTACGATATGTAATTGTTCAGCAACCGACACACGCTGCGCAGCTATTTTTGCTGTATCACGGCGTGAATGACAATCCTGATTCGATGGCGCAAGTCGGCAACTGGTTCGCCAAAGCGTTTCCGGAGGCGTTCGTTGTCTCAGTGGGGGCGCCCTATCCGGCTAGTGAGCCGCAGGGTCGCCAATGGTTTGCGGATATTCCCGCGCATGACCGCTCGGAACAGCAGGGCGTGAATGCCGTGATGCCGATGTTTGTGGAATCGGTGCGTCACTGGCAGCAGGCATCGGGTGTCCGGCCGGAAGCTACCGCGCTGGTTGGCTTTTCGCAGGGCGGCACCATGGTACTGGAAGGCGTCAAAGCCCATGCCGATCTGGCAGGACGCGCGATTGTGTTTAGCGGTCGTTACAGCACGCTGCCGGAGCGCGTCAGCTCTCGTAATACCATTCATCTGATCCACGGTGATTATGATGAGCAGATCCCGCTGGAGCATGCCGAAGCCGCAATGCAACGGTTAACCGCGCTGGGTGGGGATGTGACGCTGGATGTGGTGGACGATTTGCCGCATGCCATTGATGATCGCAGCATGCAACTGGCGTTGAATCATCTGCGTTATACCATTCCGCGTCGCTACTTCGACGAGGCGCTCAGCGGGGCTAAACCGGGCGATGATGATGTCATCATGATGATGTGATGGTTGAACAGCGAGGGTTGCTCTTAACGTAACGGCGAGATTAATCGCGCAATTCTGTAGCGACTTCGCTATCAGATGCGCGGCGCATCACGCCGCTACGTTTACAGGGAGGAGATTAACCGCAATTATTTTTTCTTCGACCAGTCGTCGTCATCGTCCCATTTATCGTTAAAGTCGCGATGCGGTGGTAAATCCGGTTTATTATCCATAAACTTTTTGTGATCGATACGTTTTAAGTCTTTATAAACGTTTATTAAAATACCGACCATCAGCAGGATCACTAAGATCCACCAGTACTCTTTAAAGAATTCCATCCCATTGCTCCTTTAGCGTGCTTACTTAGGCGATCAGCTGTTCCATGATGCGCTGGTACATTCGACTCAACATCTGCAAATCTGACGCTTTCACGCACTCATTGATTTTATGAATGGTGGCATTCACCGGGCCCAGCTCCACAACCTGCGCACCCATCCGCGCGATAAAGCGTCCGTCTGAGGTGCCGCCTGTGGTCAGTAACTGTGGCTTAATTTCATTATAGTGCGCGACAGCATTTACCACGGCATCAACCAGTTTGCCGCGTGAGGTCAGGAACGGCTGGCCGGAAACATTCCACTCCAGCGTGTACCGCAGCTGATGACGATCCAGCAGGGCGGCCACGCGCTCTTTGATCATCTGATCGGTGAGTTCGGTGCTGAAGCGGAAGTTGAACTGCACGAAGAATTCACCGGGGATCACGTTATTGCTACCGGTGCCGGCCTGCACATTGGCAATCTGCATGCTGGTGGGTGGGAAGAATTCGTTGCCCTGATCCCATTCGGTGGCCACCAGCTCATTCAGTGCTGGCATCGCGCGATGCACCGGGTTATCGGCCAGATGCGGATAGGCGACATGGCCCTGCACACCGTGAATGGTGAGATTGGCGGTCATCGAACCGCGACGACCGTTTTTCACCACATCGCCAACGATTTCGGTACTGGAAGGCTCGCCCACCAGGCAGTAATCCATGCGCTCGTTGCGCGCCATTAAACGCTCAACCACTTTCACCGTGCCGTTAACCGCGCTGGCTTCTTCATCGGAAGTGATCAGAAATGCCAGACGTCCTTTATGTTGCGGATTAGCGGCGACAAAACGTTCTGCGGCCACTACCATCGCCGCCAGCGAACCTTTCATGTCCGCGGCACCACGACCAAACAGCATGCCATCACGAATCGAAGGCTCAAACGGCGGGCTGATCCAGCGATTGGCATCACCCGGCGGCACCACGTCGGTGTGACCGGCAAACGCCAGGGTTTCGCCCTGACCACGTGTGGCCCAGAAGTTCAGCGTATCGCCGATGTGCATCTGTTCGACCGTAAAGCCAATCGCTTCCAGACGCGCCACTAACAGCGCCTGACAACCGGCATCATCCGGACTCAGTGACGGGCGACGAATAAGCTGCTGAGCCAGCTCAATGACCGGACAGAACATGTTATGACTTCTCCTGGATAAACGCGTGATAAAGGGAATCTTTAAAACCGACCAGCAAGTCGCCATTTGGCGCAGACAATACCGGACGTTTGATAATGGCAGGCTGGGCGAGCATCACCGCTTTCGCGCTGGCCGCATCAGTCACCGCTGCACGCTCCGCTTCTGGCAGGTTGCGCCAGGTGGTACCGCGCGTATTCAGCAGCACTTCATAGCCAAGCTGGTCGATAAACGATTGCAGCAGCGCATCATCGATGCCATCCACGCGATAATCGTGAAAACGATAGTCGGTGCCGGATTCTGCTAAATAGTTGCGTGCTTTTTTTATGGTGTCGCAATTTTTGATGCCGTACATTTTAAACATAGCTCGTCGGTACTCTTAAATGCGTAAGTGTTTCCTGTATTGCCGTATCAGTTCTGATGCTCAAAGCACTGGCGATGGTCCAGGACGCTGAGAAGCCAAGTGGCTTACTTATGTTCAGAACATGGGGCATTCCCTGGGGCTAGATTGTAACAATACCGAGATGAGCGTAGATAGTATGAAATCAGCATTTTAAGGCCATCATCAACGCGATTCGGGGTAGGGATGCTGTTGTCAGAGGTTAACGCGGAGCTTTTCGAACGTACTGCACTTATTTGTGCAAGCCCCGACCGCTTCCCATTCAAGGTAATGACGTTCCTTCACTGTTTATCGAGCACAGTAAGTGCTCCGTTCCCTTAGACATTCATTGTCCTCGCGATGGGGTCTTTTTCAAAGGCCTCAAGACTGGCGCCTCTCTGGTGGCTATAGCGTCAGGTCTGACTTAAAGTAAAAATTTTTTAAAACAGCAATCCGTTATTAAAGCAGTCTTTAATAAGGCGTGGCATAATTAAAAAACCTTTTAATAACGTCATCAGCAATGAAAGGATTTTTATGAAACGTGCTTCCGGTCAACTCATTACAACGACCAGTTATGATGAGACGGTCAGTGCATTTATGCCGGCCCCCTTACCCCCCACGGCACCAGAACTTGATCCTGCTTCTTTCATGGAGCTGAATGAAAAGGCGGAAAAATCGCTGGCCAGACTATCTGGCATGTCAGGGCTGGTATCGTCGAGTGAATGGCTGGTCTACAGTGCTATTCGTAAGGAAGCACTGCTGACGTCGCAGCTGGAGGGCACGCAGGCAACCTTGACTGATATCTTTGATGAAGAGGCCGGACTTGCCGTCACGAATGTAGATGATGTTGAAGAGGTCACTAACTACCTGCGAGCCTATAAATTCGTTCACGAAGAAATGAATTCCGCGTCGGGGCTGCCTGTTTGCGTACGTCTGTTAAAAAATGCTCATCAGGTGCTGTTATCTGGCGCTCGTGGTGCAGCAAAACAGCCGGGAGAGGTGAGAACCACGCAGAACTGGATTGGCGGCACAAGACCCGGCAACGCATCTTATGTTCCGCCGCCGCCTGAAAAAGTCGGGGACTTGCTGTCCGATCTGGAGAAGTTCATCCATGCGCCCGATCATTCACTTCCGCCACTTGTCCGTATAGCACTTGTACACGCTCAGTTCGAAACAATTCACCCCTTCCTGGACGGTAATGGCCGCATCGGCCGCTTGCTGATAGCGATGTTGCTGGAAGAGTGGAAGCTGTTGAATGAACCGCTGCTGTATGTTTCAGGCTACCTGAAACAGCATCAAAGATACTACTACCAGTGCCTCACTGAAATCCGATCCAAGGGCGACTGGGAGCAGTGGGTTGCCTTTTTCCTTGAAGCTGTGACCTTTTCTGCTGAGGAAGCCCAGCAAGGCATCATCAGAATTGCGACCCTGTTTGCGGATGACAGAAAAAGGATGCTCTCTATGAAATCAATATCCGTTCACAGTATTCGCCTGTTCGAATTTTTACCGACAATGCCGAAGCTTACCGTTGATCGGGCAGTTGAACTGCTGGAGGTAACTTATCCGACAGCAAACGCAGCGGTGAGAAGTCTGGTAGAAGCGGGCGTGCTGGTTGAGACTTCCGGTAGGCCGCGCCACCGAAGTTACGAGTACAGACGATATGTCGAACTTTTGCGGGAATGACAGGCTTTGTCGCGCTACGTTTTATTTGTTTTTTAATGATAATTTCTGCGTTATCAATTCTATTAATTAGGTCCAGTAAACGTTTTCATTCACGTCTCAAATAGTCGCTCGCGGCATCATCAGGCAACTAAGAATTATCCTAAGTATAAAAATATGCTACCTGATAACGCAGGTGATTTTTCCTGTGGAGTGAATGGTTTGCTGAAATGTGCGTCAGTACGCAATTTCAGCAAAATGACGCTTTTGTGCGCTTTTACCGATGGTGACAAGTGGTGGAAACGTATTCACCTGTAGAAAAAATCGGCGTAGAATCACCCCTACAATAAGAGAGGGTACGATGGTCGACACCGAAATGGGAAACTGGAAAGAATTCATCGAAGCGATGTTACGTACTAAGTAATTCGCGACGAGAAAAGCAGGGTATTCCCAACTTGCTGTAATTCTAACCACACAAAGCAATAAAGCCGCTATGTCTCCATAGCGGCTTTTTTTATCTTTGGGTTTTAATCGTGTGGCTTATCTTTCAATGGGAAGCGACGACGCACCAGCACAAAGAACAGCGGTACAAAGAAAATCGCTAATATCGTCGCGGAGATCATGCCGCCCATGACGCCCGTTCCGACCGCATGCTGGCTGCCGGAACCCGCCCCGCTGCTGATCGCCATCGGCAGCACGCCGAAGATAAAGGCCAGCGACGTCATCAGAATCGGGCGCAGACGCTGACGTGAAGCCTCCAGCGTCGCCTCCATCAGCTCGCGTCCTTTGCTGTTGATCTCATTGGCGAATTCCACGATCAGGATGGCGTTCTTCGCCGACAAGCCAATCACGGTGAGCAAGCCAACCTGGAAGTACACGTCGTTCTCGAGTCCGCGCATCCAGGTTGCCACCAGCGCACCGACCACGCCGAGCGGCACCACCAGCATCACGGAGAACGGAATCGACCAACTCTCATACAGCGCGGCCAGACACAGGAACACCACCAGCAGCGAAATCGCATACAGCGCAGGTGCCTGTGAACCGGAGATACGTTCCTGATAAGAGGCTCCGGTCCACTGGAAGCCAACGCCTAACGGCAGTTGCCCCACCAGTTTCTCCATCACATCCATCGCGGTGCCGCTACTGACGCCATTGGCGGCCTCGCCGACGATCTCCAGTGAAGAGTAGCCGTTGTAACGTTCCAGACGCGGCGAACCGGTTTCCCAACGGCTGGTGGCGAAGGCGGAGAAGGGCACCATAGTGCCGCTACTGTTGCGAACGTACCATTTGTTGATATCGCCTGGCAGCATGCGGAACTCCGCACCGGCCTGCACATACACCTTTTTCACGCGGCCACGATCGAGGAAGTCATTCACATAGGTTGAGCCCCATGCGGTGGTCAGCGTGTCATTGATGGTGTCGAGCGAAACGCCCAGCGCCTGGGCTTTGCGCTGATCGACATCAATTTGCAGCTGCGGGCTGTCATCCAGGCCGTTGTGACGCACGCGAGACAGGGCCGGATTGCTGTCGGCCAACTCCAGTAGCTTGTCACGCATCGCCATCAACTGGGTATGACCAATGCCGCCGTGATCCTGCAGCTCCATATCAAAGCCCGATGAGCTGCCCATGCCGGTAATCGCCGGTGGGCTGCTGGCGATCACGCGGCCTTCTTTGATCTTGTGAAAGGCTTTGGTGGCGCGATCGATGATGGCGAAAGAGGTACGATCGCTGCCTGGACGCTCTTCCCAGTTTTTCAGGCGTACAAACAGGCGCGCCACGTTTTGGCCGTTACCACCCGGACCGGCACCGATGGTTGAGAACACCGACAGCACGTTGTCTTTCTCGGCGGTCATGTAATAGTTTTCAACTTTCGCCACCACGTTGGAGGTCTGCTGCAAGGTCGCGCCCGGCGGCAGCTGCACCTGCGTCAGGAATACGCCCCGGTCTTCCAGCGGCAGGAACGAGGTCGGCAGCTTGATAAACAGAAACGCCATTACGCCGATGATGCCGAGATAGAGCACCAGCCAGCGCCCGCCCTTCATCAAGATACGCGCAACTCCGCGTTCGTAGCGTTCCGCGCTGGCATTAAAGTTGCGGTTAAACCAGCCAAAGAAGCCGCGACGTCCATGATGATGGCCTTGTTCAAGGGGTTTGAGCAGCGTCGAGCACAGGGCTGGCGTCAGAATCATCGCCACCAACACCGACAACACCATCGCCGACACGATGGTGATCGAAAACTGGCGATAGATAGCGCCCACGGTGCCGCCGAAGAAGGCCATCGGTACGAATACCGCCGACAGCACCAGCGCAATGCCCACCAGCGCCCCCTGGATCTGTCCCATCGATTTTCGCGTGGCGGCGCGCGGTGAAAGTCCTTCCTCACTCATGATGCGTTCAACGTTCTCCACCACCACGATGGCGTCATCCACCAGCAGGCCGATGGCGAGCACCATGGCGAACATGGTGAGCGTGTTGATACTGAATCCGCAGGCATACAGCACCGCGAAGGTGCCGAGCAGCACCACCGGTACGGCAATGGTCGGAATCAGCGTGGCGCGAAAGTTCTGCAGGAACAGATACATCACCAGGAACACCAGCAGAATAGCTTCCAGCAGCGTTTTCACCACGTCGGTGATCGAGGCTTTCACAAACGGCGTAGTTTCGTAGGCGATTTTGGCTTCCAGCCCGTGCGGGAAGTAGTGCGACAACTCTTCCACACGTGCACGCACCAGCTTATCGGTGTTCATTTCGTTGGCACCGGACGCCAGCTTAATACCGAGACCGGACGCCGCCTGACCGTTGTAGCGGCTGAGGAAGTCGTATTTTTCCGCCCCCATCGCCACGTCAGCCACATCGCCCAGTGTTACCACCGAGCCGTCACTGTTGGTTTTCAGCGTGATGGCTTTGAACTGCTCTGGGGTTTGCAACATCGACTGAGCATTGACGGTGGCATTGAGCGCTTGTTTATCCACCGATGGCAAGCCGCCAACCTGGCCGACCGCCACCTGGGTGTTCTGCGATTCAATCGCCGTCACCACGTCATCGGTGGTCAGCGCATAGGCAATCAGCTTGTTAGGATCGAGCCAGATACGCATCGCGTATTGCGAACCATAGGCATCAACCTGACCCACACCATCGATGCGGCTCAGCGGATCCTGAATGTTACTGGCGACATAATCTGAAATATCCTGTTTGTCCATACTTCCGTCGGTAGAGACAAACGCAATCATCAGGATATTGCTGTCACCGGTTTTATTCACCGTGACGCCCTGAGATTGAACGGCGGCGGGTAATTTACGCAGTGCGGATTGCAGCTGGTTTTGTACCTGCTGGCGGGCTTCATCAGGATTGGTGCCAGCGGTAAAGGTGAGGGTGATTTGCGCCTGACCCGTGTTACTGCTGTTAGAGGACATATACATTAGGTTATCGATACCGGTCATGTTCTGTTCGATAACCTGGGTAACGGTGTTCTCCAGCGTTTCCGCAGAGGCACCGGGATAATTGGCAGTAATACGCACGTTAGGCGGTGCGAGATCGGGATACTGCTCAATGGGCAGGGAGATGATCGCTAGTGTGCCGCAAAGACAAAGCAAAATAGCCAAAACCCAGGCAAAAATGGGGCGGTCGATAAAAAAATTCGACATGGAACCGACACTCCTCAGCTGCGTATTTTTTACTTTTATTATGTAAAACGTGAAGCGCAGTCGGCTTCACGTCGGCGGAGTGCAAGGTGCTATCCCGAAAACTCCTGCTGCTGCCTAATGTACGCGGCGCAAATTAGAGAATCGTGGATAAATTATGGAGAAAGTGTAAATGTCGTGCTGGTTTTCTGTGCGCTGCTACACATTGCGGCTCTCGAGCCAGAGTACCGTGGCGGCGACGCGTGAACGAACGTCCAGTTTACGCAGCAGATTGCGGATGTGCACTTTTACCGTTTCTTCGGAAATATGCAAGGTGGCGGCAATCTCTTTATTAGATAACCCGCGCGCCACTTCCTGCAATACATCCAGTTCACGCTCGGTGAGTTGTTTGAAAGGATTGGCGCTCGGCTGGCGCGTTGCCAGATATTCTGCCACCACTTCACTAAACACATTCTCACCCATTGCACCGCGCATGACCTGCGCCAGCAATAATTCCGGCTCACTGTCTTTTAGCAAATAGCCATCAGCGCCGGCATCGACCATGGCGTAAATATCATTGCGTGCGTCGGAAACGGTCAGTACCAAAATGCGCGAAGCGATCCCTTCATGGCGCAGGGCTTTAAGGGTATCTAAACCCGACATGCCTTTCATGTTCAGATCGAGCAATATCACATCGGGCGAGAGGCGACGTGCTTCAGCCAGCGCTTCTGTACCGTTGTTGGCTTCGGCCACCACTTCCAGACGTGGTTCCAGTGCAAGCAGTTGGCGGATGCCACGACGCATCAGCGGATGATCGTCAACGATCATAATAGTCAGGGAAGAGGGGGCCATAAATTCTCCAGTCAAAGTCCATTTAACATAAGTGTATCGCGTTAAGCCAGCCGGTGTGCCGGTCGCGGTGGGAAACGCAGCGTAACGCGCGTGCCACGCGTCTGCGGAGTAATCAGTAAGCTGCCAGAAAGCCGGGCAGCGCGCTCCGCCATTATCGTCAGACCGTAATGGCCTGGAGGTTCTTCCAGGCTACGGATGCCGCAACCGTCATCTTCAATCGTCAGCAAATGGAATGCGTCTTCATCGCGCTGATAAAAAATATGGATTTGCTGCGCCTGTGCGTGACGAATGGCGTTCAGCAGGGCTTCACGTGCAATCTGCAGCACATGCACCTGCTGTTGCGCATCCAGCGTTTGCAGGCCCGATTGGTAATCGAAGGCGATCGCGGCGTGAGACTGTTCCTGCAACGGGGCGATCATTGCCTGCATCGCCTGCACTAAATCTGCCTGTTCGATAGTCAGACGAAAGGTCGTCAATAACTCGCGCAGTTGCTGATAGGCCTCGGCCAGGGCGCGATCAAACTCGGCAATAATCGATTGTGCCTGGGGCTGGGTGTGATCGACATTGCGGCGCAACAACGTGAGCTGGATGCGCAGGAAGGAGAGCGACTGCGCCAGCGAATCATGCAGTTCACGCGCGATGGTGGATCGCTCTTCTATTAATAGCATCTGCTGGTACTGTTTTTGCGTCTGCCAAATCCATAACGAACGCGCCAGCATGTTGGCCAGGCTTTGCATCAGTTCATCGGCAGGAGGCGCTCGCCGTGTTTGCCAGCACAGTTCGCCGAGTGACTGATCTTCTTGTTGCAGCGGCAAACGATGCCATTCGAGACCGTCCTCTGCCACGCCGGCCTGAAAATCAATGCCGTCGCTGGTGATGCTCAATACGGTCAACGCTTCACGACGTTGCACCAGTCGCAGTAATCCCTGGAACAACTCTGGGTTCAGTGGGCTGCTGGTGAGGACCTGTGAGCATTCATAGAGTAATTTCAACGTGCGGTTGGCTTGCGTCAGATCTTCCGTTTTATTGCGCACCGCCAGCTCGAGCAGGCGATAGTGCGAGTGCAGACGTTCAGCCATGTGAGTAAAAGCTTGTGCCAGCACGCCCAATTCGGTGGGCTGGGAAACCGATAACGGGGGAAAGCTGAAATTCGCCTGCTCAACGTATTGGCTGGCAGTAACCAGCGAATCCAGCGGGCGTACCACATTGCGACGGATAAAGCGGATGGTCCAAAGCGCCAGTGCCACAATCGCCAGGAAACCAAACAGGCTGCTGGCCGCCACCAGTTGCATTTTCAGTTCGGCGTAATGTTGCAGTGCCAGCACAAAGCGATCAATCTCACTCACGTAACTGGCAACGCGTTGCTGATAGATCTGCGCGCGCTCGGGCTGCAGCGTTAGCTGTAACTGCGGCCAGCTGTCGCGCAGATAGCGATAGCGACTGGCCACTTCTTTCGGCACCCATGGGCGTTCCAGATGCTGCAGAGCCGGTGAGCTGAGGGTTTGCTGATAGATTTGGATGTGCTGTGTCAACTGCTGCGGATCGCGCGTGGTATCCCAGGCAAGGCGGTACATTTGCATGCGCAGTGAACCGGCGACATTCACCGCTTCGGCATCACGCAAACTGCTGGAGAGCGTTAACAGCGCCAGGCCGGTGGTGAGCAGCGATAACAACACAATCGCGCTCAGGGCACGGGCCATGGTGCGGGTAACAGGACGTTTCACTATCACAATAAAACCCTTATAAGAGCGTGGGATTATAAGGCAGCGTCAGGCAGACAGCGAGCCGGAATCGTCACATCAGGTTACTTTTAGCAGAGAAATCCACTTCTCTTTACCTTTCCCTGGATTGCATCTCGTTAGCTGGCGAATTATTGAACGGCTTTACGGCCTGCTGTGCCTGCTTTTCATTACTTCGCTGATAATTTGCAGCGTAATCACTTTTATGAACGGACGACAACAGGAGCAAATGATGAAGACACCGATTGCCATTCTGACTGCTGCACTGCTTGCCACCGCAAGTTTCACGGCCTTCGCCGCGCAACCCTTAAGTGCTGAGCAGGCGGAAAATCTGCAAAGCAGCGGTACCGTTTCCATCAGCGGCGTTCGCGGTTCCATCGATGATGCAACCCGCCAGCTGTCGCAGAAAGCGGAAGATATGGGCGCCAGCCATTACCGCGTAATTGGCGTGCAAAACCCAGGCGACTCCAGCCTGTGGAGCGGCACCGCAGAGATTTATCGTTAATCCCCTCCCGTAGTATTTCCCTGTAGCCACCCCTTTACCGGCCATTCACTGGCCGGTTTTTTTGTGCACCGCGACCGATTCTTACAAATCAACTCGTGCAACCAAACGGTATTTTTTGCTTCGTTCATGCAGAACGGGTAGGATTCATCGCCGTAAATTCCCGGCTCACCGCGCGACATCGTTCCGCCGTATCGGTAGCGGGTTTTACCCCATTTCGCACCGCCGCACGCAAACGATTGGTCAGGCGATGATTGATGGTCAGGACAAACAGGAAAGCTATGAATTCAACTAAAAAAACCGCAGCCGAACAACGCGCTGCGAAAAGACGCTGGCTCAATTCCCACGACAGCGGTTACCACAAAGCAATGGGTAACCGTCAGGTACAAATGATCGCCATTGGCGGTGCCATCGGTACCGGCCTGTTCCTTGGTGCAGGCGCGCGCTTGCAGATGGCTGGTCCTGCTCTGGCACTGGTTTATCTGGTGTGCGGTATCTTCTCCTTCTTTATCCTTCGTGCGTTGGGCGAACTGGTATTACACCGCCCATCAAGCGGCAGCTTTGTTTCTTATGCACGTGAATTCCTCGGGGAAAAAGCGTCATACGTGGCAGGCTGGATGTACTTCGTTAACTGGGCGATGACCGGTATCGTGGATATCACCGCAGTTGCGTTGTATATGCACTACTGGGGCGCGTTTGGTGATGTGCCGCAGTGGGTATTTGCCCTTGGCGCACTGGCGATTGTCGGTACCATGAACATGATCGGCGTGAAGTGGTTCGCCGAAATGGAGTTCTGGTTCGCATTGGTGAAAGTGCTGGCGATCGTGGTGTTCCTGATCGTCGGTGTGGTGTTCCTGGGCAGCGGTAAACCGCTGGACGGCAATACTACCGGCTTCCATCTGATCACGGACAACGGCGGTTTCTTCCCGCACGGCTTGCTGCCGGCGCTGGTGTTAGTGCAAGGTGTGGTGTTTGCCTTCGCCTCGATTGAGTTGGTGGGCACCGCGGCCGGGGAGTGTAAAGACCCGAAAACCATGCTGCCTAAAGCCATCAACAGCGTGATCTGGCGTATTGGTCTCTTCTACGTCGGTTCGGTGGTGCTGCTGGTACTGCTGCTGCCATGGAACGCCTATCAGGCGGGGCAAAGTCCGTTTGTGACCTTCTTCTCCAAACTGGGCGTGCCTTACATTGGTAGCGTGATGAACATCGTGGTGCTGAGCGCAGCGTTGTCGAGCCTCAACTCGGGCTTGTACTCCACCGGTCGTATTCTGCGCTCCATGTCGATGGGCGGTTCTGCGCCACAGTTCATGTCGAAGATGAGCAAACAGCAGGTGCCGTTCGCCGGTATCCTCGTTACCATCGCGGTGTACGTGGTCGGTGTGGTGCTCAACTACTATGTGCCATCGCAGGTGTTTGAGATCGTACTGAACGTGGCTTCACTGGGCATCATCTCTTCCTGGGGCTTTATCGTGGTGTGCCAGATGCGTCTGCGCAAAGCGATTAAAGAAGGTAAAGCGGAAGACGTTAGTTTCAAGCTGCCGTGGGCACCGTTCACCTCATGGCTGACGCTGCTGTTCCTGGTGAGCGTGCTGGTGTTGATGGCGTTTGATTATCCAAACGGTACCTACACTATTGCATCCATCCCGCTGATTGCCGTGGTACTGGTGCTGGGCTGGTTCGGTGTGCGCAAACGCGTGCATGCGGAAGCCATGAAAGAGCACGACCATCATCATGACGAACAGGATGATGGGGCAGCTAAGCTGGCGGAAGATAGCTCGCGTTAATCGCAGCCATTCTCATCAACGGGGGCCTTTTGGCCCCCGTTTTCATTTCAATTGTCCTTCCCTTGATCCCACATCGGGATATACACCTTTCGGGTGATATAGCCCTGCAAAAGCTCAGGGTATTTTACGCCTCATCTCAAGCTGGCTAAACGAGGTGAGCGCATGACGCACTCCATTCTCCCTGAAAGCAGTTGGCACGTATGCGGTCTGGTCATCCAGGCGCGATCTCACGCCATCCCGGCGGTAAAGCAGGGATTGCTGTTGCTTTCTGATTGCGAAATCGCCGCCGAAGACAGCGCACGCGGCACGCTGGCCGTGACCCTGGGTGCTGCTGATAGTCGCGCCTTGCTGAATAACATCGAAGCCACCCGCAATATCCCGCATGTATTGGCCGTTTCTCTGGTGTATCACCAGCAAGACGAAACGGAATATCGTCACAAGGAAGCATCATGAAAGTCAGTCGTCGAGAATTTATGAAGGCCAATGCGGCCGCAGCGGCGGCAGTGGCCGCAGGACTTACGATTCCCAGCGTCACCAAAGCCGTGACCGCACTGGGCGCCCCGATCCGCTGGGAAAAGGCGCCGTGTCGTTTTTGTGGCACCGGTTGTGGCGTGCTGGTGGGCACGCAAGAGGGACGCGTGGTGGCCTCACAGGGCGATCCGCAGGCGGAAGTAAACCGTGGGTTGAACTGCATCAAAGGTTATTTCCTGCCCAAGATCATGTACGGGAAAGACCGCCTGACGCAGCCGTTGCTGCGCATGACCGATGGCCACTACGACAAAGAAGGTGAGTTTACCCCGGTGAGTTGGGATCAGGCTTTCGACATCATGGAACAGAAGTTCAAAGCGGCGCTAAAAGCCAACGGGCCTGAATCCATTGGCATGTTCGGTTCCGGTCAATGGACGGTATGGGAAGGGTATGCCGCCTCTAAATTGATGAAAGCCGGTTTCCGCACCAACAATCTCGATCCTAACGCGCGCCACTGCATGGCCTCGGCGGTGGTGGGCTTTATGCGTACCTTCGGCATGGATGAACCGATGGGCTGCTACGATGACATCGAAGTGGCCGATGCCTTTGTGCTGTGGGGCTCGAACATGGCCGAGATGCATCCGATTCTCTGGTCACGCCTGACCGCCCGTCGCCTGAGCGATGACAATGTCAAAGTCGCGGTGCTCTCAACCTATCGCCATCGTAGTTTCGAACTGGCTGATAACGGCATGGTGTTTACGCCGCAGAGCGATTTGGCGATTCTCAACTTTATTGCCAACTACATTATTCAGAACAACAAAGTCGATAAAACCTTCCTGCAGAATCACGTGACGCTGCGTAAAGGCGTCACGGATATCGGCTATGGATTGCGCCCAAGCGATCCGCGTCAGGCTTCAGCGAAAAACCCGGATAGCGGCGAATCTACGCCGATCAGCTTCGACGAGTACGCCAAATTCGTTGCCGAGTACACGGTGGAAAAAGCCAGTGAGATGAGCGGCGTCGAGCAGGACCAACTGATTGCGCTGGCCGAATTGTATGCCGACCCGAATGTTAATGTGGTCTCCTACTGGACCATGGGCTTTAACCAGCATACGCGCGGCGTGTGGGCCAATAACCTGTGCTACAACATCCATCTGCTGACCGGAAAAATCTCGCGCCCCGGCACCGGTCCCTTCTCGCTCACCGGGCAACCCTCCGCGTGCGGAACCGCACGTGAAGTCGGTACCTTCTCGCATCGCCTGCCCGCAGACATGGTGGTGAATAACGATAAGCACCGTGCGACGGCCGAAAAACTATGGAAGCTGCCGCAAGGCACCATTCCCGCCAAAATCGGCCTGCATGCGGTCGCTCAGGATCGCGCGCTGAAAGACGGCAAGCTCAATGCCTACTGGGTGATGTGTAACAACAACATGCAGGCGGGACCGAACCTGACACAGGAGCGCATGCCGGGCTGGCGTGATGCACGCAACTTTATCGTGGTGTCCGATCCTTATCCCACCGTCAGTGCTTTGTGTGCGGACTTGATCCTGCCGACGGCAATGTGGGTGGAGAAAGAGGGCGCTTACGGCAACGCCGAGCGTCGTACCCAGTTCTGGCATCAACAGGTGAAAGCACCGGGTGAAGCCAAATCGGATCTGTGGCAGATGGTGAATTTCGCTAAGCGTTTCCGCGTGGCGGAAGTCTGGCCGGAAGCGTTGATTGCCCAACAGCCAGAGCTGCGGGATAAAACCTTGTATGACGTGCTGTACGCCAACGGCCAGGTTAATCAATTCCCGTTGAGCGAAGTGGCCGACGATCGACTGAACGACGAGGCGCGCGATTTTGGCTTCTACATCCAAAAAGGCCTGTTTGAAGAGTATGCCAGCTTTGGTCGCGGACACGGTCACGATCTGGCGCCATTCGATGCCTATCATGAAGCGCGCGGATTGCGCTGGCCGGTGGTGAATGGCAAAGAGACGCGCTGGCGCTACCGCGAAGGCTTTGACAGCTACGTCAAAGCGGGCGAGGGCGTGCGTTTCTATGGCAAGCCAGATGGCAAAGCCACCATTTTTGCCCTGCCGTATGAGCCACCCGCTGAAGCACCGGACGCCGAGTACGATATGTGGTTCTGTACCGGCCGCGTGCTGGAACACTGGCACACCGGCACCATGACGCGTCGCGTGCCGGAGCTGCATCGTGCCGTGCCGCAGGCGCTGCTGTATATCCATCCGCTGGACGCCAAAGATCGCGGTTTCCGCCGTGGCGAGAAGGTCCGCGTGGTATCACGTCGGGGTGAAACCGTGGCGACTGTCGAAACGCGCGGACGTAATCAACCGCCAAAAGGGCTGGTGTTTATGCCGTTCTTTGATGCTGGCGTGCTGGCCAACAACGTCACGCTGGATGCCACCGATCCGCTATCGAAGCAGACCGATTACAAAAAATGCGCCGTTAAGCTGGTCAAAATTTAAGGCAGGATGCAATGAAACCCTTATTTACTCTTATCACCGTTGCCGCCCTGACGCTGGGCGGCGTGGTTTACGCGGGTCATGGCGTGGATCTCACACAATCTCCGGAAGTCACGGCCACGCAGCAGGGCACGATCCATCAGCCTAAAGAGCAGAGCCGCAAACCGCTGAACTACGTGAATCAGCCGCCGGTGATCCCGCACAGCGTCGATGGCTACCAGGTGACGAAAAACGTCAACCGCTGCCTGCAGTGCCACGGCACGCAGAGCTATCTGACCACCGGCGCACCGCGCGTGAGCCCAACACACTTTACCGATCGTGATGGCCTGGTGAGCAGCACGGTATCGCCGCGTCGCTACTTCTGTTTGCAGTGCCACGTCCCGCAAACCGATGCCAAACCGGTGGTGGAGAACACCTTTAAACCGGCTAACGGCTTTGGGCAGTGAGGTTATCAATGAAACAGAGATTATTACGCATCTGGCGCTGGTGGCGACGCCCCAGCCGCTTAGCACTCGGCACGCTGCTGATTTTGGGTTTTGCCGGTGGGATTATTTTCTGGGGCGGTTTTAATACCGCAATGGAGATGACCAACCGCGAGCAGTTCTGCATTGGCTGCCATGAGATGCGCAACAACGTGTATCAGGAGTATATGCAGACGGTGCACTACAACAACCGCAGCGGTGTGCGTGCAACCTGCCCGGATTGCCATGTGCCGCACGAATGGGGTCCGAAAATGCTGCGCAAATTGCAAGCCAGCAAAGAGGTGTACGCCAAGATCTTCGGCCTGATCGACACACCGCAGAAGTTTGAAGAGACGCGTATCGAGCTGGCACAGAATGAGTGGCGCAGGATGAAGAACAATAATTCGCAGGAGTGCCGAAACTGCCACAACTTCGAGTATATGGATTTCACCGCGCAGAAGACGGTGGCAGCAAAAATGCACAGCAAAGCGGTGGAGGATGGGCAAACCTGTATTGATTGCCACAAAGGAATTGCGCATCACCTGCCGGATATGAGCGAGCAGAAGAACGGTTTTTGATTTTTGCATTGCCATCCATTCGCGCGATAAATCGCGCCGCTACTTCTCTCTGCACCTTGCCGTAGCGGCGCAATGTATTGCGCGACCGTTTTCGTCCTTCATTGCACACTGACCGCACGAATTCAGATAGTTTTCCCCGCCGCTAGCGCCTATTATCTCAGGCTCCCTCATTAAGCGGTGGAGCGGCCATGTCGTTAAAGATCAACATCATTAAAGATAAGTTACTGTCAGATAATTACTTTATCCTGCGTAACTTCACCTACGAACTGACCCGCAGCAACGGCGAAGTCGTGCGCCACAAACGCGAAGTCTATGACCGCGGCAATGGCGCCACCATCCTGCTTTATAACCGCGACAAGAACACCGTGCTGCTGATTCGTCAGTTCCGCATTGCGACTTACGTTAACGGTAATGCCAGCGGTGAATTGATTGAGACCTGCGCAGGGCTGCTGGATAACGATTCGCCAGAAGATTGTATCCGCAAAGAAGCCATCGAAGAGACCGGCTATGAAGTCGGCAAGGTCGAGAAGCTGTTTGAAGCCTACATGTCACCGGGTGGCGTGACCGAAATCGTCCATTTCTTCGCGGCAGAGTATAGCGATGCAATGCGCGCCAACGCCGGTGGTGGCGTGGAAGATGAAGAGATTACCGTGCTGGAGTTGCCTTTCCCGCAAGCGCTGGCGATGGTGAAAGACGGTCGCATCCTCGATGGTAAAGCGATTATGCTGCTGCAACACGCGCAAATTGCGGGTTGGTTAAAAGCCTAACCGGTGCATCACTAAGGGCGACTTTCATGGCCGCCCGCAGTCATTCAGGCCATCACTTCCAACGGCTTTGGCACGCACTCCGGATGGGCCTGCATACGCGCCAGCGCTTCGGCGTACGACGGCATAGAGTTGGCCGCACCAGAACGCTCCACACACAACGAAGCAAACGCCGAAGCGAACAGAGCCGCCTGTGGCAGTTCATCTCCCGAAGCTAAACGCGCTGCCAGCGCACCGTTAAACGCATCGCCCGCGCCGGTGGTATCCAGCGGTTGTGCCGGGAACAGCGGAATGCGCAGCGGCTGCTGTTCCGCATTGGACAACAGGGCGCCCGCCATCCCCAGGGTAATAATCACCTGACGCGCGCCTTTGCGGTGCATCACTTCTGCGGCTTTCTGCGCACTGGCAAAATCCGTCACCTTTACGCCGGTAATCTGCATCGCTTCGGTGCTATTGGGCGTCAGTAAATCCACCTTCGCCAGCAGTGCATCACTCACTTTTTGCCACGGCGCCGGGTTTAAAATCACAAAGGTGCCACCCGCACGCGCATTATCAATCATGCGCTGAATGGCATTCAGGTTGTTCTCTAGCTGCACCAACAAGATATCCGCTGCGGCTACCGTAGGCTGACAGCGCGACACTTCCGCCGCCGTCACCGTGGTGTTCGCGCCTGGGAACACCGAAATCATGTTTTCAGCATCATCCCCGGCCACATAAATCAGTGCGTTGCCGGTAGGCTTCTCTTTACAGGTAAACAGCGTAATCGCATCAAAGCCGGTTTTTTCGAGGTGACGACGGGCGAAAGTGCCAAAATCATCATTACCGACCTTGCCGATATAGTGCACGCGCGCCCCGGCACGCAGCGCCGCCGTGGCCTGGTTTGCGCCTTTGCCGCCCGGTCCCATCATGCTGTTATGGGCAGTCAGTGATTCACCAGGCAACGGGAAGCGGTTCATCACCGCGACGACGTCGAGGTTGAACGAGCCAAACACACACACTTTTCCTTTCATCATGCACTCCTGAACAGGCGTTCGGCGGCTAAACAGGCACCGCGACAGCCGGTGTGATCGGTGGATTGACTAAACACGATCTTCAAATTGTCACGCGTGGCCGGTGGACGCAGATGCTGCTGAATCTGACTGCGTAACTGCGCCAGCGGGAAGTCCGCCATCGCCAGCACTCCGCCCCCCAGAATCAGGTATTCGGGATCGAGGATGTTCATTTCGGTGGCAATCAGCTGCGCCAAACGATAAACAAATGCCTGCAACTCCGGATGGTCGCCATGTTGCGTAAACAGCGCCGACATATCGGTATTCGGCACGTGAGCCTTAGCCCAGTGACTCAACCAATGGCCCGAAGTCACCGTCTCCGCACAACCCCGGTTGCCGCACGGGCAGGGTAGATCGTTACCGGCAATCGGCACATGGCCCAATTCACCCGCGCCGCCGTGCTGGCCGTGGTAAAAGCGACCATTTATCCACAAGCTGTTGCCCATACCGGTACCGGGATACAAACCTACCGCGTTATCCGGCAACTGTTCCAGCTGCATTAAATCCCACATCATCAGATGGTTAACATCTTTATCCATCGCCACTGGCACGCCAAGACGCTCGGTGAGGATCGCCGCCACAGGCTGATGATCCAGCGCCTGAATAAACGGCAGCGAAATCACCTGCTGACGATCGCGGCTGAGAATGCCCGGCAATCCCAGCATCACGCCGCTCACCGGTTGCTGCTCCAGTGTTTCACTGATTAACTGCCCGAGTGCCGTCAATGCGTCGGGCTGCTGCGCCCAGCTGGCCGTCGGCACCTTGCGGAAGCTGGACCAGATGCGTCCCTCTTCCATCAGCTGCAGACGTGTGCCGGTGCCGCCAATGTCGATGCCCAGCCAGCGTGGAATCATGCGGATACCTTCGCCAGGCCCTGAGCTTCATCAATGCTGTCACGCATCATGTCCCAGGCCGTTGCCAGATCGTCATGGATGTTAAACAGGCCCGAGGTACCGACAATCAGCACTTCTGCACCTGCTCCAACCAGCGTGTTGTAAGTGCGAGTGTTGCAGGAACCATCGATCTCAATCAGATATTTGTGGCCATGCTGCTGCTTCAGGGCTTTCAGTTCCTGCACTTTGGCGACCATTTCCGGGATGAATGGCTGTCCGGCATAGCCAGGATCCACGGTCATCACGGTGATTTTGTCCAGCAGATGAATATAGTGATGGATAAACGATACTGGTGTGGCCGGGTTCAGCACCACGCCGACTTTCTTGCCAAAGCTGCGAATCAGGTTGATCACGCGGAACGCATCGCGGTTGATGGTTTCTGCATGTGGGCAGATGTAGTCGGCACCCGCTTTGGCAATCACTTCAATGAAGTCGGTCGGGTGTTCCACCATCAAATGCACATCCAGCGCCACTTTGGTGTGTGGACGAATCTGCTCAATAAAGAACGGCGACAGCGTGATGTTCTTAACGTAGTGACCGTCCATGATATCGATATGGAGGAAGTCTGCGCGGGAGTCCAGCACTTCCAGCTGGTGCTTGATCTCCATCAGATTCATACACATCAACGACGGGGAGACTTGAATACGCATTAGACTTCCTTTTTTTCGGTCAGAGGATTAAGGGCCGCAGCGAGCTTGCTCAGCTTGACGGCACGATGTTCATTAAAACGGGCTTTGAATTGTTTGAAGGCCAACACCACAATCAGCACTGCGCCCCACATCGCCAGGCTTACGTGCTGGCTGATGTTCATCAGATTGAAACCGGTAGAGAGCACTTGCAGGGCAATCAGCGCCAGTACCACCCCCGTGACGCGGCCGAAGCCACCGTTCGGGTCGGTGCCGCCGAGAATAATTGCCAGCACGGTCAGCAGCAGATACGCATCGCCGTAGCCCATACGCGCTGAGTTAAAGCGCGCCATCATGATCAATCCGGCTAACACGCACAGCAGGCTGGAGATGACGTACACCAGTACCACCATGCGATGCGTGTTGATGCCGCTGAACCAGGTGGCATTAATGTTGCTGCCGCCCATGTAGATGCATTTACCGGCGCGGGTTTTACCCAGGAACAGCGCCAGCAGCGCAGCGGCAATCAGGAACACCCACAGTGGCAGCGGCATACCCAACAGCGTGTTGGAACCGAGTGCCTGCACCACCGATGGCATGCCGCTGACAGCGGCACCTTTGGTTAGCCAGATGCCGATGCCGTTCAGCGTCATCATGGTTGCCAGCGTCACCAGAATCGGGTGAGCACCAATTCGCGTCACCATCACACCGGTGATGACACCGATAAAGGCAGCAATCAGCATTGCGCCGACGATGGCGATAAACAGCCACAGCAGTTGCTGACCGGTGCCGGCATCGGCGGGCAGGGCGCTCATCAGCGTCCAGGCGATAAACAGTGCGGTCAGGTTAGCGGTAGCGATAATCGCCAGGTTCAGGCCGCCGCTGAGGATGGCGATAAACATTGCCAGCGTTAGCAAGCCCAGTTCCGGCAGCTGGAACGCCATACTCATAAAGGTCGAGTCGGTCATAAAGCGGCCCGGCAGCATGAAGGTGAAGATTGCCAGCGCCAGCGCAATCAGCAGCATCAGGCCAATATTGGTGCCGTCCGGACGCAGAGCAGAGAGTGATTTCATGTGAATGCTCCTGTCAGACGAAACTGACGTCAGTTTCTTTACGTTTTTTGTAGTGAGTGACGGCAATCGCCACCATGATCACGCCGCCTACCACGATGTTCATAAAGTAGTTGGAGACGCCAATCAGGTTGAGGCCGTTCTTCAGGATGGCGATCAGGAACACGCCCATCAGTGTGCCGCTCACTGTGCCTTTGCCGCCCATCAGGCTGGCACCGCCGAGCACCGTGGCCGCCAGCACATCCAGCTCGCCGCCGACCAGCGCATTCGGCACCACTTCACCCATGCGATACACCTGCACCAGGCCGCCAATCGCCGCCATCGCACCGAGCCAGCCGTAAGCGAAAACGTGAATCAGACCGACGCGAATCCCGATACGACGTGCGGATTCCGCATCGCCGCCCACCGCATACAGCTGGCGGCCGAGGTTGGTTTTGTTGAGCAGCAGCGCGGTCAGTCCGGCAATCACCAGCATGGTGATCAGCGGCAAACCAATCTGGAAACTGTTGCCTTGCCAGGTGAAGGGCAGCACGCTGCGCAGCGTGATCCACCAGTCCGGCAGGGAATAAAGGCTCTTACCGCCGGTCACCCACATCAGCAGACCAAACAGCAGCGACTGCATACTGATGGTGATGATGATCGACACCACGCGCAGCGAGGTAATCAGCAGGGCGTTAATCACGCCAAAGGTGGTGCCGCAGACAATCGCCAGCAGGATGCTCAGCGCCGCGTTATCAAACTGGAACTGCACAAACAGCGAAGCGATCAGGTATTGCACCACCGACGCCACCGCGGCGAAGGAGATATCGATGCCGCCGGTCACCAGCACCACAAACAGGCCGAGGGCAAAGATGCCGGTCACCGCGTAGCTTTCTGCCAGGTCCAGCAGGTTTTGCACGGAGAGGAACTGGTCGCTGGCCACCGAGAAAAACAGGATGAAAGCCAGCAGCACCCACGCCAGCCAGCCTTGACTGGAGTGCGGGCGTAAACGAGAAAAATCAGGCATTGATCACCTCCGCCAGCTGTTCTTGCTCAACGGTATCGGGTTGGTATTCGGCATGAACGGTGCCATCACGGAAGTGCAGAATGCGGTCGCAGTTGTACCAAACCTCTGGCACTTCATCGGAAATCAGAATGATCGACAGACCCTCTTTCGCCAGCTCGTGGATCAACTGATAGATGCTGGCTTTAGCGCCGACATCCACGCCCACGGTCGGCGAGTCCAGAATCAAAATGCGCGGCTGGGTCAGCACCCATTTCGCCAGCACGATCTTTTGCTGGTTGCCGCCGGAGAGGGTAGAGATCGCCAGATTGGGATCGGCCACGCGCACACCGAGCTGTAGAATCCATTGCAGGATCAGCTTGTTCTTGCGGTATTCGTCGATGATGTGAAAACGGTTTTGCAGTTTGTCGAGGATCGGCAGCACCATGTTGTCGGCCACCGATTGCTGCTGCACCAGACCGAGGGTTAAGCGGTCTTCGGAGACATAACCGATACCGGCTTTGATGGCATCTTCATGGCCCCGGAAGCGCACTGGCTTGCTGTCGAGCCAGATTTTGCCGCTGTCAGGTTTGGTCATGCCAAACAGCGACAGCGCCAGTTCGGTACGACCGGAGCCGAGCAGGCCGCACAGACCGAGTACTTCGCCCTGATACAGCTTGAAATTGACGTCATGGTATTGACCGGCGCGTGTCAGGTTCTCGACTTCGAGAATGGCGCGGTCAGCATTACGCGTTGGCGCTTTCAGTTGATAATCGAGTTTTAGCCCGGTCATCAGTTCAGTCAGATGATGTGGCGTCATCTCTTTAGCGGGCCAGCAGCCCATCTTGCGTCCGTCACGGATCACGGTGACGCGATCCGAAATCTCTAATACTTCATCCAGACGGTGGCTGACGAACACCACGCAGATGTTTTTGTCTTTCAGGTAGCGCACAGTGCGCAGCAGTTGGTTTACTTCGGTGCGGGTCAGAGAAGCCGTCGGTTCGTCCATGATCACCAGGCGCGCATCGGCGACCAGTGCACGGCAAATCGCCACCTGCTGACGTGCGGCAATCGACAGCGCCGAGACTTTCTCATCCAAATCGAGATCGAATTTCAGTTCTTCAATAATACGGGTTGCCGTTTCACGCAGCTTCGCCTTGCGGTGCCAGCCGAGCAGGCCATTAAGGTTGTGCTCAAAGGCGATGTTCTCGGCCACGCTCAAATTCGGGAACAACGACAGATCCTGATAAATCACCTGGATACCGAAATCACGCGCCTGACGGGTGGTCAGACGCGGGAAGGTCGGGCCATCACCCAGGGTAATGCGGCTGCCACTGTCCGGGGCGTGTACCCCAGAAATGACTTTGATTAAGGTGCTCTTGCCACAGCCGTTGGTGCCAGCCAGGCAGTGCACTTCGCCCGCCAGTAAGCTCAGCGAGATATCGCTCAGTGCGCGGTTGCCACCAAATGTTTTCGACAGGTTGTCGAGCGCAATTAACGTCTGTGGGATCACCTCTTTCATCATTACAGCCCCATTTTCACCAGTTTTGGCAGGTTTTCTTTATCCAGGCTTTCGGTGTTGTTACCGAGGATGGTGTGGGTCGCCTCGTCAACTTTCACTTTGCCCAGACCGTCGATGGTCATACCGTCGGTGATCGGCTCTTTCTTCTGCATCATGTCGGCGATACGTACGAACACTTCGCCAGCGGTTTGCGGGTTCCAGATGTAGCCGCCTTTGATCGCGCCACGCTGCACCAGCGAAGCACCCTGGCCTGGGCTGAAGGCGCCAATGACGCACACCTGATCAATCTTGTTGCGGTTCATCACTGCACGACCAGCACCGATTGGGCCCTGTGAACCGAACGCCATAATGCCTTTCAGATCCGGGTACTTGGACATCAACTCGTTGGTGGTACGGATGGAGTCATCCAGCGATTCGCCGACGCCGAACTTGTCGGTCACCATCTGCATTTTTGGATAGTGCTCTTTCTGGTAGTTCAGCGCGGCATCGGTCCACTGTTGATGCAGTGGCACGGTCAGGCTGCCGACGTACATGGCGTATTTGCCCTCTTCATGCATGCATTTCGCCAGTGCTTTCATATGGTTGATGCCGTGTGTCGGGGCATCCACCAGTTCGAAGTCCCAGTTCGCGCCTTTCTGATCCGGTGATTCGTGGGTGATCACCTGAATGCCGGCTTCACGTGCACGTTTCAGTACCGGTTCCAGAACTTTCGGGTCATTCGGCACTACGCCGATGATGTCGACTTTCTGCGCAATCAAATCTTCAATCGCACGCACCTGCAGGGCAGGGTCGGCGGCGGTTGGGCCTACCATCCATGCATCAATGCCGCGTTTCGCCGCTTCACTCTTGATGCCCACTTCCATGGCGTTGAACCATGGAATACCGCCAATTTTCACCACGATGCCCATGCGTAATTTGTCAGCAGCGTGCGCGCCGGTAGCGGCAAACAGAGCAAGCAGAGAACAGGCGATAAGATGTTTTTTCATAAAGACTCCGGATTAATTTTTTATAAGCTGCATTGAATTGTTGCGCTGTGAGCAATCAATAATATTGACGCCGTTCCAGGCTAATTCTTGTTCCAGCTCTTTGTCTTTTAATTGGTCAGTGATGAGAAAGTCCACATCGCGATAATGACAAATACGCGCGAATGAGGGCCGCAGGAATTTACTGGCATCCAGCAGCAGATGTTTTCTTTCTGCTGCCAGTAACATCTGTTGTTTTAAATGTGCGTTGTTTTCGTTACCTTCACGTAAATAACCGTCATTGCCTAAACTGCTACAGGAAAAAAAGATCTTATTGATCTGAAATTCCCGTAAAGGCTGTTCAGCGACAACACCGTGGAAATCTTCATAACGGTCAGAATATTCTCCCCCCAGACAGATGGTGCGGATACTGCCGCGCGCCGCAAGGGTTTGCACAATTCTGATAGAGTTGGTTAATACCGTTAATTCAATATCCGGTAGCTGTCGCGCCAAATACCAGCAAGTGGTGCTACTGTCGAGTAATATACAATCGCCGGGGCTGATGAAATCGAGTGCACGTTTGGCTATTGCCATCTTTGCATCTACATGTTCATTCATGCGCTGGCGGAAAGATAATTCATACTCGTTAACACCCCTCGTATTCCCCTGAATGTTAGCGGCTTGTCGTTTTGCTGGTACTGCACCGCCGTGGCTACGTTGCAACAGCCCACGTTTCTCCAGCTGAGTTAAATCACGACGAATCGTTTCTTGCGAAACCTGACACAACGTGACTAATTCAGCGACAATAACCCGACCATTTAAATTTAGTTCGTCAATAATTCGCTGCTGTCTTTCAATCGGCAACATGACTTCCCTCCGATGGCTATAAAGTACTGGATACCGCAGCGGGAAAATGTGGACTGCGCACGAGTCCGCAGTGGTCAAAATGCCCGGCGACGTTAGAGTGATATGGGTTAAATTTTTATGTAAATGAGATATCTATTTTTCATGTAATAGAGATCTGATTCACATAAACACGCGTGTTAGCGCTAAATCGGGGGATCGGTAGCAAACAATTATTACCGTATGAAAACACCTTATCATGACCGAGTATGACCGTTTGTGTGTATTTGACCGATTTGTGATGTGAGCTAAATTGTTTTTAGCTAAACCGCCTCTGAGGGTATGACGTCGATCAAACAGATGTTTGAGCCATGAGCACGCTTTCAGATAATCATCACTCCACAGTCCGACGAATCCGATTGAGCGGAAATCAGTCGAAATGGATGATGGAATTCTTGCTTCTCCAGCCTTAGATCGCCCTCAGGCGACGGCTTTTTCAGCAGTTAGTACCGCTTTTAGGGCCAGCTCACAGTTTCGGCCCGCTGACCACGTTGTCGTTACGCTATGATTTCTTTTCAGGGAATTTGGGGACCTTTTTTTTGATGTCTTATTGGATGAAGTCGCTGCTTTTATTGCCCTTTGTGTTTGTCGCGTGCGTTCAGGCTGAGCCACTGCAAAAGTCATTTTCTGACTGGCAGCTCACCTGTAACAACGCGGCTTTTTGCGTGGCACGCAGCTTTCCGGGGGACAACGGATTAGTGATGACCCTTTCACGTGGCGCTGGCGTTAACGATCGCCCGCTGCTGCGTATTGATTACGGCAGCGCGTACAGCGGAGAGCTGCCCGGCGGACCGCTGAAGGAAAATTTGCTGCTGGATCAACGTCGCCTGACGCCAGACCTCAAACATTGGAGCGTGGAGCCACACCATCTCGCCACCAGTAATGCCATCGCCATCGACGAATTTCTGGCGCAAACGCTGGATGCCCATACTCTGCAACTGACCTATCAGGCGAAAGCCACTATCCCACTCAGCGGCATGAAAGCGGCGCTATTGTTGATGGATGATGTTCAGGGGCGGGTAAATGGTGCCAGCGCCTGGGTGAAGCGGGGCGATCGCGCGCCATCGGACGTTCTCCCTGTGCCGCAGGTACCGCAACTGCCCGCTCGCTTACCGCAGCCAGCGCCGTTAACTCAGGAAGAAACCAGCGGGTTAATTGATTACGGTACCTGGCGGGTTAACACCGACAACTGTTCGCTCGATCCGCTGAGACGTGAAGTGAGTGTAGCGCCGCTCACCGACACCAAAGCGCTGCTTTTGATCAGTTGTGAAGCCGGTGCCTATAACGTGATTGATTTGGCCTTTGAGGTGACGCGTAGCCAGCCTTACGTTGCTCGCGGGCTGACGTTGACCTTGCCATTCACGCCACCTGGACGCAGTGACAATCAGATGGAGTTGGTGAACGCTGAATTCGATGCCAGCAGCGGTTTGCTTTACACCTTCAGTAAAGGCCGCGGTCTGGGAGATTGTGGTGTCGCCACGCGTTGGCAGTTCGACGGAAATGACTTTGTGCTGGCAGAGTATGCTGAAGAGAAAACCTGTGACGCATGGCATAGCAGTGATAAATGGCCCACGCTGTGGGTCAGCCAGCCCCCGTCATAATTCGCACTGCAGATGCGTTGGCTGTTTTCATTCACCCCAGTCACTTACTGATGTAAGCTCCTGGGGATTCATTCAATTGCCGCCTTTCTGCATCACGAACTATCTAGGGGGAAGGTATGGCATTGATCATCATCGGTGAGCCATTTTGATTGCCCACCAACTCCGCCAACAGATTATTCACGCCATCGCTCATCGGTGTGAAGCGTGACAGCGGTGAACGCGTCACCACCACAAATACTCCGACGTTATTCTGTGGCACCATCGCCATGTAAGTAATAAAGCCGCCGCCGCCGCCGGTTTTTTCGATAATCCCTGGACGTCCCTCTTTTGGCCCCATATACACCCAGCCCATGCCTAAGGCATCGGCACGGCCAGGCACATCCATACCTTCCACTTTGGTCAACTGGTCACGGCGATAGATCAGCGTTTGCAGACGATCAACCTGCGGCGTGCGGTGATTAACCGCCGAGTTGAGGAATTGCTGCATCCAGCGGCCCATATCATCCGGCGTTGAATACACGCCACCGCTGCCAATTGCCGCCAGGGTGTTATTGCACGGGCTGGCCCCTTTCTCAGGGATCATCAGGCGCTGGCACTGATCGGGGGATGGCGTAAAGGTGGTGTCTTTCATTCCCAGCGGACGCGTCACCAGCTGTTGCAGCAGGGCGGGATAAGGCGTGCCTGCCGCTTTCGACAGTGCATCACTCAGCAGGTCAAAGCCGAGGTTGGAATAGGAGGCTTGTGTTCCCGGCGTGGCTTTCAATTGCGCACCCTGCAGCCACTGCCAGCGATCGGCTTTGGTTGGCCAGACAAACACGGGACGATGCGGTTTGCCGCCCGGCTGCTCACGCGGCAGGCTGCCGGTATGAGTCGCGAGGTTGATCAGGCGAATCGGCTGACCGTTGTAATTCGGGACGCGTGCGCCAGCCGGAGCATACTTGCTCAACGGGTCATCAAGGCGAATCTGTCCGCGTTCCGCCATTTTGACCATCACTTCGCTGGTCATCAATTTGCTCAGCGAGGCGATGCGAATCACGGAATCGAGCTGAGGGCGCACGTTATTGCCAGGGCTGGTATCGCCAAAGCTGGCAAATACGCGCTGATTGCCATCAATCGCCACCAGCGCCATGCCGGTTGCGCCGCTGCCATAGAAGATATGCTCGGCATAACGATCAACGATCTGCGAGGCCAGCAGCGGATCGGCTACCGTCTGCGCCATGCTTTTTAATGTAAGCACTGAAACCATTAAGGCCAGTAAAAAAGGAGTACGTTTTTTCAACGGGAAAGCGTCCGCAACAGGATTCGGAGGAAAGCTTATAGTAATCAGTTTGTGCGAGGCGTGAAGAGGGAAGGGAGGATTTTTTTCTGTATCAGGCTGTGATCAAAAAACGGCCCTTACGTCAAAAGACGCAGGGCCGGATCGATTAGTGCGGCTTGAGTAATGCTTCGGTATGGCTCACGATATTTTCCACCGTAAAGCCAAATTCCGGGAACAGCTTGCCTGCCGGTGCAGACTCACCGAAGGTGGTCATGCCGACAATCGCGCCATCCAGGCCGACATACTTGAACCAGTAATCGGCGATACCTGCTTCTACCGCCACGCGCGCTTTTACGCCGGAGGGCAGCACCGATTCGCGGTAGGCTGCATCCTGCTTGTCGAACACGTCGGTGCAGGGCAGAGACACCACGCGCACCTTGTGGCCGCTGGCACCGAGTTTATCCGCCGCGCCCAGCGCGATTTCAATCTCAGAACCGGTGGCGATGATGATCGCTTCTGGCGTGCCCGCGCAATCCTGCAGCACATAGCCCCCTTTGGCGATATCCGCTACCTGTGCTTTGCTGCGTTCGGGCTGCAGCAGATTTTGGCGCGATAGAATCAGCGCGGTCGGGCCATGATGGCGCTCAACAGCGGCTTTCCACGCTACAGCGGTTTCCACCTGATCGCACGGACGCCAGACGCTCATATTCGGCGTTACGCGCAGGCTGGCGAGCTGTTCCACCGGCTGGTGCGTTGGGCCATCTTCGCCCAGACCAATCGAGTCATGGGTATACACCAGCACCTGACGCGCTTTCATCAGCGCCGCCATGCGCACCGCATTACGCGCGTACTCAACAAACATCAGGAAGGTGGCAGTATAGGGAATAAAGCCGCCGTGATGGGCAATACCGTTGCCAATTGCCGTCATACCAAATTCGCGCACGCCGTAGTGGATGTAGTTACCGGCGATATCTTCTTTAATCGATTTCGAACCCGACCAGATGGTGAGGTTACTCGGCGCGAGGTCAGCAGAGCCACCCAACAACTCTGGCAGCAGCTTGCCGTAGACTTCCAGCGTGTTTTGCGACGCTTTACGGCTGGCGATTTTTTGCGGATTGGCCTGCAACTCATCAACAAACGCCTGAGTCGCCTCACTCCATTGTGCGGGCATACCGCCATCCAGACGACGGCTGAACTCGGCGGCAAGGTCCGGATGTGCAGACTTATAGGCCGCAAATTTCTCATCCCAGGCTTTCTCACGCTGGCTGCCGGCTTCTTTGGCATCCCACTGTTGATAAATCTCTTTCGGGATTTCAAACGCCGGATGGTGCCAGCCGAGTTTTTGGCGGGTCAACGCCACTTCCTGCTCGCCCAGCGCGGCGCCATGTGACTCTTCTTTACCGGCTTTATTCGGCGACCCAAAACCAATGACCGTGCGGCAGATAATCAGCGAAGGCTTGTCGGTGACGCTCTGCGCTTCTTTAATCGCCGCCGCAATCGCTTCAGGATCGTGACCATCAATACCTTCCGCACTGCCGACCACGTGCCAGTTATAGGCTTCGAAGCGTTTATGGGTGTCATCGGTGAACCAGCCTTCGGTTTCACCATCAATCGAGATGCCGTTGTGATCGTAGAAACCAATCAGTTTGCCGAGACCCAGCGTTCCCGCCAGCGAGCTGACCTCATGGGAAATCCCTTCCATCAGACAGCCATCACCCATGAAGACATAAGTGTGGTGATCGACGATATCGTGCCCAGGACGGTTAAACTGTGCCGCAAGCGTACGCTCAGCAATCGCCATGCCCACCGCATTGGCTAAACCTTGTCCCAGTGGACCGGTGGTGGTTTCCACGCCTGGTGTGTAGCCAATTTCCGGGTGGCCCGGCGTTTTCGAATGCAGCTGGCGGAAATTTTTCAACTCTTCCATCGGCAGGTCATAACCCGTGAGGTGCAGCAGGCTATAAAGCAGCATCGAACCGTGGCCATTGGAGAGGATAAAGCGGTCGCGGTCGGCCCAGGCCGGGTTGTTAGGGTTATGTTTGAGGACATCGCGCCACAGCACTTCGGCGATATCGGCCATTCCCATCGGCATACCGGGGTGACCGGAATTTGCTTTTTGTACCGCATCCATACTTAAAGCACGAATCGCGTTAGCCAACTCTTTGCGTGAAGACATAGGGTTCTCCCTTATGATTGGGCAAATGAGGACGGGCAGACGCCCGTCCGACATGAAAAGAGTGGTGATTTACAGGCGAGAAGCCAGCACATCTTCCAGCTTCTGCTGGTCAATGGCGAATTGACGGATGCCGTCAGACAGTTTTTCCACCGCCATTGGATCCTGGTTATGTTCCCAGCGGAACTCCGCTTCGGAGAGCGATGCAGGCTGGTGGAAACCTTCGGTTGAAGGTTCCAGTTTGCGCTCCAGTGGCGCATCGCTGTTCGCCAGCTCTTCCAGCAGGTTAGGGGAGATGGTCAGGCGGTCACAACCGGCCAGCGCCTGAATCTGCTCCACTTTACGGAAGCTGGCACCCATGATCACGGTGCTATAACGATGCTTCTTGTAGTAATCGTAGATACGACGCACGGATTTCACGCCAGGATCTTCATCCACCACGTACGGGTCGAGCGGTTTGCGTGAGTTGTACCAGTCATAAATACGGCCGACAAACGGGGAGATCAGGAACACGCCCGCTTCGGCACAGGCACGCGCCTGCGCAAAGGAGAACAGCAGCGTCAGGTTACACTGGATACCGTTCTTCTCCAGTTCTTCAGCGGCTTTGATCCCTTCCCAGGTTGAGGCCAGTTTGATCAGGATGCGCGAACGATCAATGCCGTTCTCTTCATACATCCGTACCAGTTTCTCCGCTTTGGTGACACACATGCCACGATCGAAGGAGAGGCGCGCATCCACTTCGGTCGAAACACGGCCCGGTACGCTTTTCAGAATTTCCATACCGAGATTAATCGCCACTTTGTCACTGGCGTTGATGATTTGCGTCTCTTTGCTGCCGCCCTGTTTTTTCGCATAGTCGATAGCGTCATCAATCAGATGTTTATAAGCATCGAGACCGGCAGCTTTCAGGATCAACGAAGGGTTTGTGGTCGCGTCTTCCGGGTGGTAATGGCGAATGGATTCGATGTCGCCGCTGTCCGCCACCACGGTGGTGAACTGTTTCAATGCATCTAGCTGGTTCATCGCTTAACTCCTTGATTAGCAATAATGTGGGCAAACGAGTCGTGCCCTTTCCTGTTGAGTCGTGGCTCAACACAGTGCTACAGACGTTGCACGAAGAAAATGCGTTTTCTCTGATTGTGGCGCTGAAGGGCATCTGTCACGGAAGGGGGTGCCTGATCGGTTCAGCTACGTGTTTTGCCAACATTAAGAATAGCAGGCTGCGCCAAAGCCGCAGGCGAAGCCGTGGCAATCTGTGCCCTCGTTCTTTGAGCGCCTTCACCCTCTTTTGTGCCGCAGATTCCTATACTGGTGGTTTTTCAGCCGTGCCAAAGGATGCCAAATGGACGATCAACTCAAGCAAAGCGCGCTCGATTTCCACCAATATCCCACTCCCGGAAAAATTCAGGTTTCCCCCACCAAACCGCTGGCGACGCAGCGTGATTTAGCGCTGGCCTATTCGCCGGGTGTGGCGGCACCTTGCCTCGAGATTGCTGCCGATCCGTTGGCGGCGCACAAATACACCGCACGCGGCAATCTGGTGGCGGTGATTTCGAACGGTACGGCAGTGCTCGGTCTCGGCAATATCGGTGCGCTGGCCGGTAAGCCGGTGATGGAAGGCAAAGGAGTATTGTTCAAGAAATTCGCCGGCATTGATGTGTTCGATATCGAAGTGGATGAGCTGGACCCGGATAAGTTGATTGAGGTGATTGCCGCGCTGGAGCCGACCTTTGGCGGCATCAACCTTGAAGATATCAAAGCGCCTGAGTGCTTTTACATTGAGCAGAAATTGCGTGAGCGCATGAAGATTCCGGTGTTTCACGATGATCAGCACGGGACCGCGATTATCTGTACTGCGGCGGTGCTAAACGGTTTGACCATCGTGAAAAAGGCCATCTCAGATGTGCGGCTGGTGGTGTCTGGGGCGGGCGCATCAGCCATTGCCTGCCTGAATTTGCTGGTGGCGCTCGGCATGCAGAAGCACAACATTGTGGTGTGTGATTCCAAAGGGGTGATTTACCGCGATCGTGAACCCAATATGACGCCGACCAAAGCCGAGTACGCCATAGAAGATAAAGGCGCGCGTACGCTGGATGAGGTGATTGCCGGTGCGGACATCTTCCTTGGCTGCTCGGGTCCGAAAGCGATGACGCCAGAGATGGTGAAGAAAATGGCACCCAATCCACTCATTCTGGCGCTCGCCAATCCCGAACCGGAGATCATGCCGCCGCTGGCCAAAGAGGTACGGCCGGATGCGATTATCTGCACCGGACGCTCGGATTTCCCTAATCAGGTGAACAACGTGCTGTGTTTCCCGTTTATTTTCCGCGGGGCGCTGGATGTGGGTGCCACGGCAATTAACGAAGAGATGAAACTGGCGGCGGTGCATGCGATTGCAGCGCTGGCACAGGCCGAGCAGAGCGATGTGGTGGCATCAGCTTACGACGATCAGGATTTGAGTTTTGGACCGGAATATCTGATCCCGAAACCGTTCGATCCGCGTTTGATTGTGCAGATCGCGCCTGCTGTGGCGCAAGCGGCGATGGAGTCCGGCGTGGCGACGCGGCCCATCGCTGACTTTGATGCCTATCGCGAGCAGCTCACCGAATTTTTGTATAAAACCAACCTGTTTATGAAGCCGATTTTCTCGCAGGCACGCAAAGATCCGAAACGCGTGGTGATGGCCGAAGGGGAGGAGGTGCGCGTGCTGCATGCGACGCAGGAGCTGGTATCACTGGGGCTGGCGAAGCCGATTCTGATTGGTCGCCCAAATGTGATTGCGATGCGTATCCAGAAGCAAGGATTGAAGATTGAAGCGGGCAAGGATTTTGAGATCGTCAATAACGAGTCCGACCCGCGCTTTAAAGAGTACTGGAACGAGTATTACCAGATCATGAAACGGCGCGGTGTGACGCCTGAAACCGCTCAGCGCGCGGTGATCGGCAATCCAACCTTGATCGGCGCGATCATGGTGCATCGTGGGGAGGCTGACGCGTTAATTTGCGGCACCATCGGCGATTACCGCGAGCATTACGATGTGGTGGAGAAGGTGTTTGGTTTCCGCGACGACGTGAAGGTCGCTGGGGCAATGAACGCGCTGCTGCTGCCGAGCGGGAATACTTTTATTGCGGATACTTACGTGAATGAAGATCCCAGTGCGGAACAGTTGGCGGATATCACATTGCTGGCGGCCGAAACGGTGCGTCGCTTTGGTATTGAACCGCGCGTGGCGCTGCTGTCGCACTCCAGCTTTGGCACGTCTAATGCGCCGGGGGCGCGTAAAATGCGCGAGGCGTTGGCGCTGATTCAAAGCCGTGCGCCGGAACTGGAGATCGACGGTGAGATGCACGGCGATGCGGCGTTGGTGGAGAGTATCCGCCGTGAACTGATGCCCGACAGTCCGCTGAAAGGCACGGCTAATTTGCTGATTATGCCGAACGTGGAAGCGGCGCGTATTAGTTATAACCTGTTGCGTGTGTCGTGCTCGGAAGGCGTGACGGTGGGGCCGGTGTTGATGGGGATCAGCAAGCCGGTGCATGTATTGACGCGGATTGCATCGGTTCGGCGCATTGTGAATATGGTGGCGTTAGCGGTAGTGGAGGCGCAGACCGAGCCGTTGTGAGGTGATGACGTGGTTAAGGGCTAAAGGCCAGGGAGGGTGTTGGTGCGGGCCTTAGCCCCTCTGCTGCTGCCGGGCAGTCCTCGCGCCGCTAACGCGGTGCCCTCGGCTTCCACGTCGTGCCGACGGACCGTTCGGGGATCGACCATCCCTGGTCGGCCCCGAACTGATCCACGCATCCCTGCGTGGATCTCCTGGCCCAACGTAAAAGCCTCAGCGCTGCGGATAGCCCTTGCAGCAGCAGAGGGGCTAAGGCCATCAACATTTGTGCCCTTTTTAGCAAAATGCTGAACGCCGCGAGTCGTATTTGTCGTTGCATCGAAAAGCCTCGATGGACTGGAGAGGGGGCTCTTTTCAACAGCACGTAATGGAGTTTAGTAGCAGGCTGGGGCCGCTTGGGGGCTGGCATTTCGCAGCGCTGAACAGAGTGAGAATGCCAGGATAGCCCGCAGGACGCGGGCGTAAGGCGGGGCGGCACATGGATGTGCCATCCCCGCCGTTCCGTAAGGCAGACGAACGGCGTGAAGGTACCGCGTCAGCGGCGCGAGGACCGCCAGTCCCCAAGCGGCTCCAGCCAGCGTTATCACCAGATCCAATACGCAGCTTCAAACAGTGTTAAATTTAGGTCCTACAAGCAGCTAAGGGTAGCATTATCCGCAGTCCAGACGGCATTGCCTTACGATCCACCAACCAGCATTAACACCTGCTTGTATTAAAAAAGGTTATTCACCTAATCCCAGCCAATCCTTCACCGGCAAGAAATCTCTGTAGAGTGCCGCTTCTGGCGTGCCAGCTTCGGTTTGATAATCATATTCCCAGCGCACCAATGGCGGCATCGACATCAAAATCGATTCGGTGCGGCCGCCGGTTTGCAGGCCGAACAGCGTGCCGCGATCCCACACCAGATTGAATTCGACATAACGCCCGCGACGATAGAGCTGGAACTGACGTTCGCGATCGCCCCATGTCAGCGCCTTGCGCTTCGCGACAATCGGTAAATAGGCATCCAGATAACCCTTGCCCACTGCCTGTATAAAATCGAAGCAGTGATCAAAGTCTGGCGTATTCAGGTCATCGTAAAACAGCCCGCCGATGCCGCGCTGTTCATTACGATGCTTGAGGTGGAAATAGTCGTCACACCATTTTTTGTAGCGCGGATAGACGTCTTCACCAAACGGCTGGCACAGGTCAAACGCGGTTTGATGCCAGTGCAGCGCATCCTCTTCGAAACCGTAATAGGGCGTGAGATCGAAACCGCCGCCGAACCACCATACGGGATCGGCACCCGGCTTCTCGGCAATAAAGAAACGCACGTTGGCATGACTGGTGGGGATGTACGGATTTTCCGGGTGGACGACGAGTGACACGCCCATCGCTTCAAAACTGCGGCCGGCCAGTTCAGGGCGATGTGCGGTGGCAGAGGCGGGCATCTGATCGCCGTGCACGTGCGAAAAATTCACGCCTGCCTGCTCAAACACCGCGCCGTTGCGCAGAACGCGGCTGCGTCCGCCGCCGCCGCCTGGACGCTGCCAGTCATCTTCGGCGAAGGTCGCTGTACCATCGGCAGCGGCCAGCTGGGCGCAAATTTCATCCTGTAGTGTCAATAAAAACGCTTTGACGCGGGAAATATCGGGATTGCTCATGAGTCACTCGTTCCGGAAATTTGCCGCGATTCTACCACAGGAAAAAGCTATGCCTGGCGACGATCGTACTCGTTGAAGTAATTGACGATGCCATCGGCAATCGCGCTGGCGATCTTCTGGCGGAAGGCGGTGGTGCCCAGCAATTGCTCTTCACGCGGGTTGGTAATAAACGAGGTTTCGACCAGCACCGACGGGATTGAAGGTGACTTCAACACCGCAAACGCTGCCTGCTCGGTGTGCTGGCTGTGCAGATGATGCACCGGGCGAATCTGATCCAGGACGTGTTTGCCCAGCGTCAGACTATTGCGGATAGTGTCCGTTTGCACCAGATCGAACAGAATCTGGTTCAGGTAGTTATCTTTCTCCTGCACTTCCGCGCCGCCGACTTTATCGGCATCGTTTTCACGCTGTGACATATAGCGCGCCATGGCGCTACTGGCACCGCGATTCGACAGGGCGAATACCGACGCGCCGTTGGCATCCGGGCTGGTATAGCCATCAGCATGGATCGACATAAACAGGTTAGCGCCGTGCTGATGCGCGATCTCCACGCGTTGATACAGCGGGATAAAGTGATCGCTTTCTCGCGTCAGTCGTACTTCCACTTTAGGGTGATTTTGCAACAGCGTACGCACGGTGTTGGCGATTGCCAGTACGATGTGCTTCTCTTCCGAACCTTCTTCGCCCACCGCGCCCGAATCAATGCCGCCGTGGCCCGGGTCGATCATCACGATGCGTTTGCCGTTAGTGGCCGGTTTCGGCGGCGTGTGACCTTTGCTAACACGCAAATCGGCGCTCTCTTCTTTCGCCATGACCGCGCGCGGTGACAGTACCGCCAGCGCCAGGCCAGAGAGAATCAACTGGCGGCGATTGGTCAGCCGCTTCAGCAGTGAAATTTTACTCATAATGGGGTCCCTGACAGAAAATCCTGCCCAGTGTTATATCGTAACAACTGCCTGGCGGCGACTTCACAACCATTTCAGCGCATTACTTTGTATTACACGTTACTAACAGCAATTTAGCCGTTTTTTTCCACCGTTGCGCGGCGGGAGGGTTGCGCCTGGCAAAGAATGCGTGATAATCAGCGAATTGTGCTTAATAGCAGGGTAACGCCGATGGAAATCCGCTCATTCCGCCAGGAAGATTTTGAAGAAGTGATCACGCTCTGGGAGCGTTGCGATCTGTTACGTCCGTGGAACGATCCGGAACTGGATATCGAACGTAAAATGAACCACGATCCGGAGCTTTTTCTGGTGGCGGAAGTCGGCGGCGAAGTGGTCGGCACGGTTATGGGCGGCTACGATGGACATCGCGGGTCAGTCTACTATCTGGCGGTGCATCCCGATTACCAGGGGCGCGGATTTGCTAATGCGCTGATGAATCGCCTGGAGAAAAAGTTAATCGCGCGTGGCTGTCCGAAGATTAATCTGATGGTGCGCGAAGAGAATGATCAGGTTCTCGCCTTCTACGAGAAACTCGATTACGAGCCGGTGGATTCGGTGTTGCTGGGTAAACGTTTAATCGAAGACCGCGAATATTAAGCCGCCGATGATGGGGCTGAAATATTTGCCAGATGAATACGATGCAAAAGGGCAGCTACGGCTGCCGTTTCTTTTCTGGCTGATTCTGTTATTGCAGGCGCGCACCTGGCTGTTGCTGGTGATGGCGGGCGCATCTTGTCAGCAAGGCAATGATCTGCTGGCACTGTTCTATCCCGATCGTCAGAGCTTTTGGATTGGCCTGGCGCTGGGCATTCCGGCGGCGATGGGCTTACTGTTGACCGGCTATCGTCAACGCTGGCCGCGCCTGTGGCAGACCTGGCGACATGTGTTGAGTGTGTCGTTGTTAATCAGTCTGCTGTCGCAAGGCTACGGTCTTTGGCAAGGCGCTTTTCCTGATTCCCCGCTGCCGCTGTTGTTAACTCTGTTTGACTTGCTGGCGCTGGTCTGGCTGCAAACCCATCAGCGCCTGCGCGACTGTTTTCTGCCGGAACATCACATCGAATAAACTTTTTGCCGGTTTGCGACTCCAACAGGCACGCCAATCGGCACAAGAGATCAAGGAGCATTCATGAAAGTTGTTCGTCCCGCACTGCTGGTTAGCGCCATGATGCTGGCAGGTTGCGCCAGTTCAGGTTCCTCTACCGCCTCCAGCGCGAGCGAAAGTCATTGGTATAACCCGCTCAGCTATCACTGGTCGGCATTAAACCCAATGAACTGGTTTGGCGGCTCGTTAACCGTGACCGAACAAGGTGTGGCAGGCTTAAGCAGCACCACCCCGATGTCAGAAGCGGCGATCGGTAAAGCGTTAAACAATGATTATCAGCTGCGTCAGGGTATGCGCACGCAGAATGGTCAGGTGGTTGATTTCTGGCAGGCGCTGGAAGATGGCAAAGTGAAACTGGTGATCAACGGCCAGAGCAGCGTTGAACGCGTTGAAGTGATGGATGCCGATGCAAAGAGTGCAGACGGCAGCAAGATTGGCGATCTGTTTAGCGCCAAATTCAGCAAAGCCTTCGACAACTGCAAACTCACTACCGGATTAGATGCGCGCGATGTTGAGTGCCGTGCTCCGGGCAGTCAGCACATCTCTTATGTCTACACCGGCGAAGGGCATGGACCAGAGGGATTGATGCCGGCTGACGACACCTTGAAAAGCTGGAAAATCAGCAAAATCGTCTGGCAGCGCTAAGCAAAAAATAATTGCGTTAACGCACAATCACTGTGTGGCTTTCCGGTATGATATGGGCGAAAAATCGTCCTAACTTTCATGCCGGAGAGCAGTGCAATGTCTCAATTCCAGAGCGGGATCCTGTTGGAACACCGCCGTTTCGCCATTTGGCTAGAAGCTCGTATTACGGGCGATCTCGATGCTGTCCGCCAGGGGAGCAAAACCTTCCTGCAACAACTCGTTGCGCTGCAACAGAAATTTGCCGATGCCGGACTGGGCGCGGTGATCGCCTTTGGCGATGCGCTGTGGCGCGATCTGCAAGGTGCGGATTCAGCGCCAGAATTGAAAGCCTTCTCCCCATTGGGCAAAGGCATTGCACCCGCCACGCAACGCGATCTGCTTATCCATATCCAATCTCTGCGTCATGACGTGAATTTCTCGCTGGCACAGGCGGCATTAGCGGCCTTTGCTAACGCCGTGAATATTGAAGAAGAGACCCACGGCTTCCGCTGGGTGGAAGAGCGCGATCTTTCCGGCTTTGTTGATGGCACGGAAAACCCGCAAGGCGAGGCGCGTCAGCAGGTGGCAATTATTGCTGAAGGCCCGGATGCCGGTGGCAGCTATGTTTTCACTCAGCGCTGGGAGCACAATCTCAAACTGTGGAATCGTATGGCAGTGGAAAAGCAGGAAGCGATTATTGGCCGCACCAAAGTGGATAATGAAGAGTTGCCGGGCGATCAACGTCCCGCCACCTCGCATCTCAGCCGCGTTGATTTGAAAGAAGAGGGCAAAGGGCTGAAGATTCTGCGCCAGAGCCTGCCGTATGGTTCGGCCAGCGGCACTCATGGTCTGTATTTCATTTCTTACTGCAACCGCTTGTATAACATTGAGCAGCAACTGCTGAGCATGTTCGGCGAGCGTGACGGCAAAATGGATGCGATGCTGCGCTTCACTAAGCCGGTGACGGGCAGCTACTTCTTTGCGCCTGCACTGGATGCCCTGCAAGCGCTGTAATACGCCAGTGAGCGGTCTTGTGCGCCGCTCACCACTAATCCCGTCTGTCGCATAATCTCTCCCGGCGTCTTATGCCTTTTTAGACTTTGAAATCCCCAAACGATATATAAAACCGTTACTGGTTTGCCCTGAGTTATAAATACACTGGCAGCATCTAATGGCATTGGCGATTTCGCCGACTAGCAGGGTGCAGCATGACACTTCCGATTGCGAAAAAATGGATGAGCGGAATCGCCTTGTCGCTGGCGTTAGCCGGTGCAGCGCAGGCAACAGAGCTGCTCAACAGCTCTTATGATGTCTCGCGCGAGCTGTTTGTCGCCCTGAATGCGCCGTTTGAGCAGCAGTGGAATGCTGCGCACCCCACTGACAAGCTGACGATTAAACAATCGCATGCCGGGTCATCAAAACAGGCACTGGCTATCTTGCAGGGCCTGCGCGCGGACGTGGTGACTTACAACCAGGTGACGGATGTGCAGGTGTTGCATGATAAAGGCAACCTGATTCCAGCCGACTGGCAAGCCCGTCTGCCGAACAACAGCTCACCGTTTTACTCCACCATGGCGTTTCTGGTACGCAAAGGGAACCCTAGGCAGATCCATGATTGGTCGGATCTGGCACGAGACAACGTGAAGCTGGTATTCCCGAATCCAAAAACCTCCGGTAATGGCCGTTATACCTATCTGGCCGCCTGGGGCGCAGCCGACCAGGCTGACGGCAAGGATAAAGCCAAAACCGAAGCCTTTATGACGAAATTCCTGAAAAACGTCGAGGTGTTTGATACCGGCGGCCGTGGTGCCACCACCACGTTTGCTGAGCGCGGCTTGGGCGATGTGCTGATTAGCTTTGAGTCGGAAGTGAACAACATCCGTAATCAGTACGGCAAAGATGAATATGAAGTGATTGTGCCGAAAACCAACATCCTCGCGGAGTTCCCAGTGGCGTGGGTGGATAAAAATGTCGAGCAGAATGGCACTGCCGATGCGGCCAAAGCCTATCTGAACTTCCTCTACTCCCCTGAGGCGCAGAAAATTATTACCGGCTTCTACTACCGCGTGAACAACCCGCAGTTGATGTCCGAGCAGAAAGATCGCTTCCCGCAGACCGCGCTGTTTAACGTGCAGGATGCGTTTGGCGGTTGGGATAACGTGATGAAAACCCATTTTGCCAGCGGCGGTGAACTGGATAAATTACTGGCAGCGGGGCGCGGTTGATGTTTGCTTTAGCGCAAAAGCGCGTGCTGCCAGGGTTCGGTCTCAGCCTCGGCACCAGCCTGCTGTTTACCTGCCTGATCCTGCTGTTGCCGATCAGCGCACTGCTGATGCAACTGTCCAACATGACACTGGCACAATATTGGGATGTGGTCACCAATCCACAGCTGATTGCGGCGTATAAAGTCACGCTGTTGTCAGCGGGCGTGGCGTCCATCTTCAATGCGTTCTTTGGCATGTTAATGGCGTGGATTCTGACCCGTTACCGCTTCCCTGGCCGCACGTTACTGGATGGCTTGATGGATCTGCCGTTTGCATTGCCTACCGCCGTTGCCGGTCTGACGCTGGCCGGTCTGTTCTCGGTGAGTGGTTGGTATGGGCAATGGCTGGCTCATTTCGATATTAAAGTCTCTTACACCTGGCTGGGCATTGCGGTGGCGATGGCCTTCACCAGCATCCCGTTTGTGGTGCGCACCGTGCAACCAGTGCTGGAAGAGTTAGGCCCGGAATATGAAGAAGCGGCTGAAACGCTGGGTGCGACACCGTGGCAGAGCTTCCGCCGTGTGGTGCTGCCGGAAGTGGCGCCCGCGCTGTTAGCCGGCACGGCGTTATCTTTCACGCGCAGCCTGGGTGAGTTTGGTGCGGTTATCTTTATTGCGGGTAACATCGCGTGGAAAACCGAAGTCACCTCGCTGATGATTTTTGTCCGCCTGCAAGAGTTTGATTATCCGGCGGCCAGTGCTATCGCCTCGGTCATCATGGCGGCTTCGCTGCTGTTGCTGTTCGCCATTAATACCCTGCAGAGCCGCTTTGGCCGTCGCTTAGGAGGCCACTAATGGCGGAGATTTCGCAGATTAATCACGCTGAGCGTCAGCCGGTGAACTGGGGTAAATGGCTGCTGATTGGCGTGGGCGCGCTGGTCTCTTTCCTGCTGCTGGTGGTCCCGATGATCTCCATCTTTTGGGAAGCCCTGAGCCAGGGGGTTATTGCCTCGCTCTCTAATTTGAAAGATGGTGACATGCTGCACGCCATCTGGCTGACGATTCTGGTGGCGCTGATTACCGTGCCGGTCAATCTGGTGTTCGGTACGCTGCTGGCATGGCTGGTAACGCGCTTTACTTTCCCTGGCCGCCAACTGCTGCTGACGCTGTTTGATATTCCTTTTGCCGTGTCACCGGTGGTGGCGGGGCTGATGTATCTGCTGTTCTGGGGCATCAACGGCCCGGCGGGTAGTTGGCTGGATGCGCACAACATCCAGATTATGTTTGCCTGGCCGGGCATGGTGCTGGCCACCATTTTTGTCACCTGTCCGTTTGTGGTGCGTGAGCTGGTGCCGGTGATGTTGAGCCAGGGCAGCAATGAAGATGAAGCCGCGGTGCTGTTAGGCGCATCGGGCTGGCAGATGTTCCGTCGCGTGACGTTACCAAACATTCGCTGGGCGCTGATGTACGGCGTGGTGCTTACCAATGCCCGTGCCATTGGAGAGTTTGGTGCGGTCTCAGTGGTATCGGGATCGATTCGCGGTGAGACCTATACCTTACCGCTTCAGGTTGAATTACTGCATCAGGATTACAACACGGTTGGCGCTTTTACTGCGGCTGCGCTGTTGACCCTGATGGCCATTTTGACGCTGTTTCTGAAGAGCATCGTGCAGTGGCGATTAGAGCATCAGCAGAAGCGCCAACAGGAGGAAAATCATGAGCATTGAGATCAAACACATTAACAAAGCGTTCGGCCGCACCCCGGTGCTGAACGATATCTCACTGGATATTCCTACCGGTAAGATGGTGGCATTGCTGGGGCCGTCAGGCTCGGGTAAAACCACGCTGCTGCGTATTATCGCCGGACTGGAGCATCAGAACAGCGGACAAATTCATTTCCACGGCAAAGATGTCAGCCGCATTCACGCGCGTGACCGTCAGGTTGGCTTTGTGTTCCAGCACTATGCGCTGTTCCGCCACATGACGGTGTTCGACAACATCGCCTTTGGTTTGACCGTACTGCCGCGTCGTGAACGCCCATCCGCCGCTGAAATCAAACAGCGTGTGACGCGCCTGCTGGAAATGGTGCAGCTGGCGCATCTCGCCAATCGTTTCCCGGCGCAGCTTTCGGGTGGACAGAAGCAGCGTGTGGCCTTAGCGCGCGCGCTGGCAGTGGAACCACAAATTCTGTTGCTCGATGAACCTTTCGGCGCGCTGGATGCGCAGGTGCGTAAAGAGCTGCGTCGCTGGCTGCGTCAGTTGCATGAAGAGTTGAAATTTACCAGCGTGTTTGTGACGCATGACCAGGAAGAGGCGATGGAAGTCGCTGACAGCGTGGTGGTGATGAGCCAGGGCAATATCGAACAGGTCGGCACGCCGGATGAAGTCTGGCAGGAACCGGCCACCCGCTTTGTGCTGGAGTTCCTCGGCGAAGTGAATCGCTTTGACGGTGAAGTGCACGGTTCGCAATTCCATGTGGGGGCACATCGCTGGCCATTGGGTTATACGCCCGCACATCAGGGTGAAGTCGAGTTGTTCCTGCGCCCGTGGGAAGTGGATATCTCGCGTCAGAGCAGCCTGGAAACGCCGCTGCCGGTGCAGGTGCTGGAGATCAGCCCACGCGGCCACTTCTGGCAATTAGTGGTGCAGCCGATCGGCTGGCAGGGTGAGGCCTTCTCCGTGGTCTATGACGGCGATCACACCGCTCCGATTCGCGGTGAACGCCTGTTTGTTGGCCTGCAGCAGGCACGACTGTACAACGGCACGACGCCGCTGCGTCCGGTTGCCTTTGCCGAAAGCGCCTGATATTTTTGACACTCCTTCGGGCGGGACTTTCCCGCCCGATTTATTTGCCTCTCTTCTGTCTGGAATCAAACCGTGACCACACTGGAAAATACCATCGGTAATACGCCGTTGATCAGGCTGCAACGCCTGACGCCCGATAACGGCAGTGAAATCTGGTTAAAGCTGGAAGGCAATAATCCGGCCGGTTCGGTAAAAGATCGTGCGGCCTGGTCGATGATTCACCAGGCGGAACTGCGCGGTGACATCAATCCGGGCGATACCCTGATTGAGGCCACCAGTGGCAATACCGGTATCGCTCTGGCGATGATCGCGGCGATGAAAGGCTATAAGTTACGCCTGCTGATGCCGGATAACATGAGCCAGGAGCGGCAGGACGCGATGCGTGCCTATGGCGCAGAATTGATTTTGGTGACACGCGAGCAGGGTATGGAAGGCGCGCGTGATTTGGCGCAAGAGATGGCCGATCGCGGTGAGGGCCGGGTGTTGGATCAGTTCAATAATCCCGACAATCCCCTCGGCCACTATCTCACCACCGGCCCGGAAATCTGGCAGCAGACGCAGGGCCGCATGACCCATTTTGTCTCCAGTATGGGCACCACGGGCACTATCACTGGCGTGGGTCGCTATCTGAAAGAGTTTGCGCCAGCGGTGAAAGTCATTGGTTTACAGCCGCAGGAAGGCAGCAGTATTCCGGGCATTCGTCGCTGGCCCGAGGCTTATCTGCCGGGGATTTTCCGTCCTGAATTAGTGGATGAGGTCATCGATATGGCACAGCGGGAAGCCGAGGAAACCATGCGTGCGTTAGCGCAACGTGAAGGGATTTTCTGCGGCGTGAGTTCCGGTGGCGCGGTGGCCGGTGCGCTGCGCATCGCTAATGCCCATCCCGGCAGTGTCGTGGTGGCGATAGTTTGCGATCGCGGTGACCGCTATCTCTCCACCGGCGTGTTCCACTGATCTTCTCTTCCCCCGCATTTTATCTGGCCTGCGCGTGCTGTTGTGGTGCGACCGGGCCATTTTTGTCTATAGTCTCCCTGATAATCCTCTGGTGTTGGCACTGTAAGGATCGAGTAAAATCGGCTGCGTTCATTGCCAACTCAGGCCAAAATAGCGGCAATTTTGTACGAGAGATAAAGATGAAAATTCTGCTTGTTGATGACGATGTAGAACTTGGCACCATGCTGAGCCAGTACCTGATTGCGGAAGGCTTTGAAACGCAATTGGTTTTAACCGGAACCGCCGGGATTGAAGGTGCGCTGTCGGGCAACTATACCGCGATGATTCTCGACATTATGCTGCCGGATATGAGCGGTATTGATGTGCTGCGCCAGGTGCGCCAGAACAGCCGTTTGCCGGTGATTATGTTAACCGCCAAAGGCGACAACATCGATCGTGTCATCGGCCTGGAAATGGGTGCTGACGATTATGTGCCAAAGCCATGCTACCCGCGTGAGCTGGTGGCGCGTCTGCGTGCCGTACTGCGTCGTTTCGAAGATCAGGCACCGGTTCAGGACAAAAAAGAACTGCTGCGCTGGGGCGAACTAAGCCTGAACCCGGCCACACGCATCACGGAATGGCAGGGCAAAGCCTTTGATTTGACCGCGTCTGAATTCAACCTGCTGGATCTGCTGCTGCGTGCGCCCGATCGCGTGGTGTCGAAGGATGAACTGTCAGAGAAAGGGCTCGGTCGTCCGCGTGAAGCTTACGATCGCAGCGTGGATGTGCACATCAGCAATATCCGCCAGAAGCTGGCCGCGCTCACCGCCGACAGCATCAACATTGAAACTGTGCGCAGTATTGGTTATCGCATTCGATGAAACACAGCTACCGCGGCCGCATGTTCTGGAAGATCTTACTGGGCTTCTGGATTGTCTTTGTCATCATCAGCCAGCTGCTGTGGCTTGGTTTTACGCTTTCCGGTAATCGTCACGAGCCACCCGAAATTGTGGCTATCCGTCGTATTGTGAATTTACAGATGGCGTCCGCAGTTTCTGTATTGGAGCGCGGCGGACCGAGTTCACTGGATGATATGATGGCCGATTGGGAACCCAACGACCGCCAGTTTTTTTCGGTCATCCAGCATGAAAAACCTGCCGCTACACCTGGCAATGCGCCGCCGGAAACCTTCAGTGAACCCTTTCATGGTCCGTTCCCGGATATCATCGTCCGTTGGGTGAAAGGGCAGGATGGCAAAGAGTACGAGCTGCGTTACGACGTTAAAGGATTGCGCGAGGATAGTTCGATGGGTGGCGGTGGCCCGCGACGTATCCTCAACATCCCAGAGCCGATGTTCACCTTTGCCGGGGCGCTAGGATTACTGTTCAGCTTATTACTGGCCTGGAACCTGACGCGCCCAATGCGCCAGCTGCGTGAAGGCTTTGCCCGCGTCTCCAGCGGCGATTTGTCGGTGCGACTCTATCCGGTGATGCGCCGTCGTCATGATGAACTCTCCAGCGTGGCGCAAGACTTTGATGCCATGGTGGAGCGCCTCGATACGCTGGTGAAGGCGCGTGAGGAATTACTGCACGACATCTCCCACGAACTGCGTTCACCGCTGGCGCGCCTGCAACTGGCGACCGGTCTGGCGCGGCAAACGCCGGAATCAGTGGAATCCTCTCTGAACCGCATCGATGAAGAAGCGCGTCGTCTCGACAAGATGATTGGCGAATTGCTGACGCTGTCGCGTGCGGAACATGAAAGTATGCCGGGTGAGCAGTATTTCGATCTCACTGGCCTGCTGCACGCGGTGGTCACGGACGTGCGCTATGAGGCACAGATTCCGGGCGTAAAAGTCGACTTTCAGGTCGATGAGAACGCCGACTACACCGTGCACGGTAATGCCGAGTTGATTCGCCGTGGTGTAGAGAACGTCCTGCGTAATGCGTTGCGCTTCTCGCATAAAGGCCAGCATATTAGTGTGAGGCTACAGGCGGAGAACCAATGGCTGGCGATTCGCGTGCGCGATCAGGGCCCGGGTGTTGACGACGAAAAGCTTTCCAGCATCTTCGATCCCTTCGTACGCGTTAATTCGCCACTGATGGGCAAAGGATACGGCTTAGGGCTCTCTATCGTGCGTAAGGTGATTCTGGCGCACCACGGTGAGGTACAGGCGGTCAATCGCCCTGAGGGTGGCTTAGAGCTAACGTTACGACTGCCGCGCTGGAAGCAAGACTGAAGGCTTAAGCGCTCACAATCTAACCGCGTTCTTGTGAATCCATAGCAGCGCGCCCATGCAGTCCGGTTAGCACAGGCAAGCGCGCAATGCATTGCGACTCATACTACGAAGCTATTCGCACTAAGCCGTGCATCTAACGCAGTAAAAAGCAGCACGCACTATGTGGAGTAGGGCAGGACGACCGGGCAGAGGAGCAAAGCGTCCCTCGCCATGGAAGGCGAGGGACGAGGCCCAGGGATGGTTTATGCCGTCTTTGCGATCTGCCCGGTCGTCCTGACCGACCGCACTAGCCCTAACGCCACCGCACCATCCCTAACGCCACCGCCCACCTCGTCCTCACCCTTGCAGTACCAGCCAGCAACACAAACAAAAACGGCACCCATTGGGTGCCGTTTTTACTATCCAGACGCTGCTTACTTCTTGATGCGGATAACCGGGGTTTCACCCACAGTTACCTGACCGGAGAGTTTGATCAGATCTTTGATTTCGTCCATGTTCGAGATCACAACCGGCGTCAGCGTGGATTTTGCTTTCTCTTCCAGCAGTGGCAGATCAAACTCGATCACCACATCGCCTTTTTTCACTTTCTGGCCTTCTTCGGCGATGCGTTTAAAGCCTTCACCTTTCAGTTCAACCGTATCGATACCGAAGTGGACGAACAGCTCAATGCCGTTGTCAGATTCGATTGAAAAGGCGTGGTTGGTCTCAAAAATCTTGCCAATGGTACCATCAACCGGTGCAACCATTTTGTTGCCAGTCGGTTTAATGGCGATACCATCACCCACGATTTTCTCAGCAAATACCACATCAGGTACGTCTTCGATATTCACGATTTCGCCTGACAGAGGCGCAACGATATCAATAGTCCCTGACGCGCTCTCTGATTTTTCGCCAAAAAGTTTAGAAAACAAACCCATGATCTTCTCCTAAGCAGTAATTTGGGGCCAGCGTCTCGTGGATCAGCAGAGCGTTTTTTCTTTAATGAACTTGTTCACCAGGTTCATTAAATCTTCCGCTGTGGGTTGAGCCAGAGCCTGCTCCGCCAATGCCTTCGCATCTTCGAAATTAGTATTACGAATAATCTTCTTGATGCTCGGGATTGAAATGGCACTCATGCTGAATTCGTCCAGCCCCATTCCCAGTAACAGTAGTGTAGCACGTTCATCACCAGCCAGCTCACCACACATGCCGGTCCATTTCCCTTCGGCATGTGATGCGTCGATCACTTGCTTGATGAGGCCCAAAACAGATGGCGTCATTGGGTTATAGAGGTGTGAAATCAAATCATTACCACGATCGACCGCCAGAGTATACTGCGTCAGGTCATTTGTCCCAATACTAAAGAAGTCGACTTCTTTCGCCAGATGGCGCGCAATCACCGCTGAAGCCGGTGTTTCCACCATAATGCCCACTTCAATGGTCTCATCAAAGGCTTTGCCTTCTTCGCGCAGCTGGGTTTTCAGCAGCTCCAGTTCGGCCTTAAGTGCACGCACTTCTTCCACCGAAATGATCATCGGGAACATGATGCGCAGTTTGCCGAAGGAAGAGGCACGCAGGATAGCGCGCAGCTGAGCATGCAGAATCTCTTTGCGGTCCATGGCGATACGAATCGCACGCCAGCCGAGGAACGGGTTGTCCTCTTTTGGCAGGTTCATGTACGGCAGGTCTTTATCGCCGCCGATGTCCATGGTACGCACGATAACAGCCTGAGAACCCATGGCTTCCGCCACCGCTTTGTAAGCCTGGAACTGCTCTTCTTCAGTGGGCAGTGAATCACGGTCCATAAACAGGAATTCGGTACGATACAGGCCCACGCCTTCCGCACCGTTGCGCTCTGCACCGGCGACATCGCGTACGGTACCGATGTTGGCGCACACTTCCACCTGATGGCCGTCCAGGGTGATGGCGGGCAAATCTTTCAGTTTCGCCAGTTCGTGCTTTTCAGACAGGTATTGCGTCTGAATCGCTTTCAGTTCTTCTTGTTCTGCATCGGTAGGATTAACGTAAATCTTGTTATTCACGCCATCAAGAATCAGGAAGTCACCGTTTTTGATTTGCGTGGTGACGTTACCAGTACCGACAATCGCTGGGATCTCCAGAGAACGCGCCATGATGGACGTATGCGAGGTACGGCCACCGATATCGGTGATAAAGCCCAGCACCTTCTTCAGGTTCAGCTGTGCGGTTTCTGACGGCGTTAAATCTTTCGCCACCAGAATAGATTCTTCTGCGATAGCACCCAGGTCGACAATATGCAGACCGAGGATGTTTTGCAGCAGACGCTTACCGATGTCACGTACGTCAGCCGCACGTTCTTTCAGGTATTCGTCGTCGAGTTCTTCCAACGCCTTGGCCTGGCCATCAATGACAGAGTACGCCGCAGCGTCAGCCGTTACGTGATCTTTCTTAATCAGGTCGATGATTTCCTGCTCAAGCTCTTCGTCTTCGAGCAGCATGATGTGACCTTCAAAGATCGCCGCTTTCTCTTCACCGAGGGTTTCACCGGCTTTGACACGGATGGCTTCGAGCTGTACTGCCGCTTTGCCACGTCCATCAAGGAAGCGTTGAACTTCTTGCTCAACCTGATCGTCAGTAATTTTTTTACGGCTGATGACGATCTCATCTTCCTTCAGCAGAAGTGCTTTGCCGAAAGCGATACCCGGTGATGCTAAAATGCCTGAAATCATAACCCTACCTTTTAATCACGATGGCTCATTGACCCAATGCGTTGCCACTGTCGCGGAACAGTACTCTAAGGAAGCAAGAACGCGGACAGGTTGTCCGCGATCAAGATATTTGCACTCAATGGGGCAAAGGAGTCGGTTTAGTTGCTTGCCTGAGCGGAATTACTCCAGCTCAGCCATCAGTTTCACCAGGTGCTCAACCGCTTGCTGCTCATCTTCACCTTCAGCAGACAGCGTAACAACCGTACCCTGAGTCAGACCCAGAGTCTGCAGTTTGAACAGGCTTTTCGCGCTGGCAGATTTGCCATTAGAGGTCACAGTGATGTCTGACTGGAAAGCCTTAGCTTCTTTCACGAACTGAGCTGCAGGACGGGTATGAAGGCCGTTAGGTGCGGTAATGGTAACTTCTTGCTGGAACATTCTATTTCCCCAACTTTATCAGGTTTGGTGTTATGGATCTAAAGTCTAGCCTGGAGCCGTCACTTTAGCCTGTATAGGTGCGCTGGTGTGGCATTAAGCTGACCAAAAAATGCGCTTAGTAATGTGCGTCTTTCAGCAGCAGATCAAAAACTGTGCGAAAAGGTCACCTTGATAAGTATGCCGTGATTCGCCGTTTCGCCAAATCAGTAATTCCATTCAGCTTGATCCACTTCAAAGCCAGATTAATTTCAGGCACCGAAATAATTGGGAGCTTAAATACCAGAGCCGCGTCATTGAAATCAATCTGTCTGGTGATAAAAGTGAGATCTGCGCCACAAAAAAGCACCCATTCGGGTGCTTTTTTCATCGTTTTCAGACTATGGCGGTTACTGCTGCAGCTCTTTTTCAGTGAACAGATCGGCAAACAGGGCGGTGCTTAAATAGCGCTCGCCAGAGGAGGGCAGGATCACCACGATATTCTTATTGGCGAATGCTTCGTCTTCCTGCAGCTTCAGTGCTGCAGCCACTGCCGCACCTGAAGAGATACCGGCCAGAATGCCTTCTTCTTCCATCAGCTGACGCGCGGTGCTGATGGCTTCTTCGTTGGTGATGGCGACAACCCGATCAACCAATTTCAGGTCAAGGTTGCCGGGGATGAAACCTGCACCGATGCCTTGAATTTTGTGTGGGCCCGGCTTGATCTCTTCGCCAGCGATAGCCTGAGCGATGACCGGAGAGTCAGTCGGCTCTACCGCGACGGTGATTAAGTCTTTTTTGCCTTTGGTGTTCTTGATGTAACGGCTCACGCCTGTCAGCGTGCCGCCGGTGCCCACGCCCGCAATGAACACATCCACTTCACCGTCGGTGTCTTCCCAGATTTCCGGGCCGGTGGTTTTCTCATGGATCTCCGGGTTAGCCGGATTGCTGAACTGCTGCAACAGCACAAATTTATCCGGATCGCTGGCAACGATTTCCTCGGCTTTAGCAATGGCACCTTTCATACCTTTTGCGCCTTCGGTCAGCACCAGATTCGCGCCCAGTGCTTTCAGCAGCTTGCGACGTTCAACAGACATGGTCTCTGGCATGGTCAGCGTGAGTTTATAACCGCGAGCGGCGGCCACGTAAGCCAGTGCAATACCGGTGTTACCGCTGGTTGGCTCAACCAGTTCAACGCCCGGCTTTAAGATTCCGCGTTTTTCTGCGTCCCAAATCATATTGGCACCGATACGGCATTTGACGCTGAAGCTCGGGTTACGCGATTCGACCTTCGCCAGGATGCGTCCATTACCAATGCGGTTCAGTCGAACCAGCGGCGTATGACCAATTGTCAGAGAGTTGTCTTCATAGATCTTACTCATAGCTCGTCCTTAACTGTATGAAATATTGGGAACCCTCAGAGCATACCTGTTCTTCCGGTGTGCGGAAGGAAAGAAATCGCATATCTATATAGCCCACAACCATAAGCCTTACGCAAAAAAGCATAAGGCTTTTTGAAGCTTTAGTGACGTGCATGCTGTAGGCGGTAGCGATCAACCCACATCGCAGTCGCGCCACATACGGCCACCGGCATGATAGCCAGGTTCAGAATCGGAATCATGGTGAACAAACTGACCAGCGCGCCAAATTGCATGTTCGCCGTTTTATGCTGACGTAACGCACTGCGCATCTGCTGAAAACTCACTTTGTGGTTATCAAACGGATAGTCGCAGTACTGCACCGACAGCATCCACGCGCTAAACAGAAACCATAATACCGGTGCCACCGTTTGTCCAAAACCGGGGATAAAGTAAAGCAGCAGCAGTCCCAGTGCACGCGGTAAATAGTAGCCAAGCTTCTGTAATTCGCGCTTCATGATGCGCGGGATATCTTTAACCATCGCCATCCAACCGCTATCCGGCAGCGGGTGACCGGTGAGGCGGCCTTCCAGCTGCTCGGCCAGCAACCCACAAAAGGGGGCGGCAATCCAGTTCGCGATGGTGGAGAAGAAGTAGCTGAATACCAGCACAATCGATATGACGGAAAGCGGCCACAGCAAATAACTGAGCCACTGTAGCCAATCAGGGATGTGCGACATCAAGGCCGGAATCCACTCTCCGAGCCGTTGAAACAGCCAGATAAAGGCGCCTCCCAGCAGCAAAATGTTCACCAGCAGAGGAATAATGACGTAACGACGAATGCCAGGCAGACGTACCAGTCTCCAGCCTTCGGCAAAGTAATGAATACCATTTAATGATGAGGGCGATTTCTCAACGGGCATAGCGAGCCTTTCTCCTTTATGTGGCGGCGCGAACATCATAACCTGGCTTTTTGTCGGTGGCAGGCGCACTTTGCGCGAAAAATCAGCAAAAAAGCGTGGGGCAGCTATCTTATTTGTCAGAAAATACTGCACAGACTTGCACTTGTTTAGCTGGGCAAATACAGTTAGAGGATAAAGTTTGCCGTGGTGGCAAGGTATTGGAACAACAGAGAATACAATGATGCAGGATTTGCGTCTGATATTAATCGTTGTTGGCGCGATCGCCATAATAGCGTTGCTACTTCACGGACTGTGGACCAGCCGTAAAGAGCGCTCTTCCGTGTTTCGCGATCGCCCGCACAAACGTCTGAAACAGCGCGAAGAAGCGGATGAAGATCTGCTGAGCGAAGAAGATGATGATGGTGTCGGCGAAGTGCGTGTCCGTCGCAATCGTGACGCGCATGTCGAACCCGAATTCGACGCACCTGTGACTAAGCCTGTCAGCGCGCCACGTGCGCCTGAACCTGCGCGTCAGCCATTCCCGCGTCATGAAACCCCATTGATGGGTGATCCGCTGCTGGATGATGAGCCGGAAGTGCGCCAGCCTGCACCTGCGCCACAACCGCCGGTGGTTAGACCTGCGCCGCAGCCACAACCGCAGCCTCACTCCGTTCAGGCCGATCCCTTACTGGATAACGAGCCACTTTCTGCCACGCAGCCTGCGCCTGAGTTCCAGGCCGCTGAAGAGCCCGAATACGAAGAAGAAGCGCCGGTTGCACACGATGAACCAAAACAGTCTGCTGCTTCTACCCAGAGAAAAAATGAAGCGGTACTGGTGTTGCATGTTGCTGCCCACGCCGGTGGCGAACTGAACGGTGAAGCTCTGTTGCAGGGTATTTTGCAAGCGGGCTTCCAGTTTGGTGAGATGAATATTTTCCATCGTCACCTGAGCCCAGCGGGCAGCGGTCCTGTGTTGTTCAGTCTGGCAAATATGGTGAAACCGGGGTCCTTTAATCCCGACACCATGGGCGATTTCAGCACGCCAGGTATCTCCATCTTTATGATGGTGCCGTCGTATGGCGATGCGAACCAAAACTTCAAGCTGATGCTGCAATCTGCCCAGCGTATTGCGGACGATGTCGGCGGGGTTGTGCTGGATGATGAGCGTCGCATGATGACGCCACAGAAGCTGGAAACTTATAAAGCGCGTATTCGCGAAGTTATCGGCTGATAGCCGCGAACAAAATCAAATATTAACGAAACAACCCCCGCATGTCGGGGGTTTTTTATCGGATAAAACACTATGAAATCGGTTCAGGAGCAGATCACCGCGCTGCGCACCTCGTTACGTCACCATGAGTACCTCTATCACGTGATGGATACGCCGGAAATTCCGGATGCAGAATATGACCGACTGATGCAGCAATTGCGTGAACTGGAAGCGGCACATCCCGATCTCATTACCCCGGATTCGCCGACTCAGCGCGTGGGAGCAGCACCGCTGGCCGCCTTCGAACAGGTGCGCCACGAGGTGCCGATGCTGTCACTCGACAACACTTTCGATGAAGCCGGTTTCCTTGCCTTCAATAAGCGCGTCCAGGATCGCCTGAAAAGCAGCGACGATCTGACCTACTGTTGCGAGCTTAAGCTGGATGGCCTGGCGGTCAGTCTGTTGTATGAAGATGGACTGCTGGTGCGTGCGGCGACACGCGGCGATGGCACCACGGGCGAGAATATTACCGCCAACGTGCGCACTATCCATGCCATTCCGCTGCGCCTGCACGGCGACAATATTCCTGCACGTGTCGAAGTACGTGGTGAAGTCTTTATGACCGAAGCGGGCTTCGAGAAACTCAATGAGGATGCACGTCGCACCGGCGCGAAAGTGTTTGCCAACCCGCGCAACGCCGCGGCGGGATCGCTACGTCAGCTCGATCCGCGCATTACCGCTAAACGTTCTCTGACTTTCTTCTGTTACGGTTTCGGCCTGCTGGAAGGCGGTGACATGCCCGCCAGCCACTGGCAGCGTCTGCAGCAATTTAAAGCCTGGGGTTTGCCGGTCAGTGACCGTATTCGCCTCGCGCATACGGCGGAAGAGGTGCTGGAATTTTATCGTCAGGTTGAGCAGGATCGCCCGACACTCGGATTCGATATTGATGGCGTGGTCATCAAGGTCGATTCGCAGGCACTGCAGGAACAATTAGGCTTTGTCGCCCGCGCCCCGCGCTGGGCCGTGGCTTTTAAATTCCCGGCGCAGGAGCAGATGACCTTCGTGCGCGATGTTGAATTCCAGGTGGGACGTACCGGCGCGATTACGCCTGTTGCGCGTCTGGAGCCGGTGCAGGTAGCCGGCGTGGTGGTGAGTAATGCCACACTGCACAACGCCGATGAAATCGCGCGTCTTGGCCTGCGCATTGGCGACAAAGTGGTGATTCGCCGCGCCGGTGATGTGATTCCGCAGGTGGTAAACGTAGTGGAATCCGAGCGTCCGGATGATACCCGTGAAATCGTCTTCCCCAGCCATTGCCCGGTGTGTGGCTCGGATGTCGAGCGCGTGGAAGGCGAAGCCGTTACCCGTTGTACCGGTGGGCTGATTTGTGGTGCCCAGCGTAAAGAGGCGCTCAAACATTTTGTTTCTCGTCGTGCGATGGATGTTGACGGCATGGGCGACAAAATTATCGATCAGCTGGTCGAAAAAGAGTACGTACAAACACCTGCCGATCTGTTCCGTCTGACGGCGGGCAAGCTGACGGGACTGGATCGCATGGGGCCGAAATCGGCACAAAATGTGGTGGATGCGCTCGAAAAAGCGAAACTCACCACGCTGCCTCGCTTCCTGTATGCCCTTGGAATCCGTGAAGTCGGTGAAGCCACTGCGGCCAATCTGGCCAATCATTTTGGCGATCTTGAGAAGGTGATGAACGCCGATCTGGATGCGCTGATTGCGGTGCAGGACGTGGGTAAAGTCGTGGCCGCGCATGTGCGCAACTTTATGGAAGAAGAGAGCAATCGCGAAGTCATCCGCGAACTCACCCAAGAGGTGGGCGTGCATTGGCCACAGCTGGAAGTGGTAAATGTTGAAGAGATCGACAGCCCATTTGCCGGCAAGACCGTGGTGCTGACCGGTTCGCTGTCGCAGATGAACCGTGATGATGCTAAAGAACGTTTAGTGGCGCTGGGCGCGAAAGTCAGTGGCAGCGTATCGAAGAAGACGGATTTGTTAATTGCCGGTGAAGCGGCCGGTTCCAAACTGGCGAAAGCGCAGGAGCTCGGTATACCCGTGATCGACGAAGCGGAAATGATTCGGCTACTGGGAGCCTAACGTGGACAAACATCAGCTGGTTGAAATCGCCAATACCGCCATGCCATTCGGCAAGTATAAAGGCCGCATGCTGATTGATGTGCCAGAAGAGTATCTGCTGTGGTTTGCGCGTAAAAACGAATTTCCGGCAGGGAAGTTGGGCGAGCTGATGCAACTGACCTTAGCGATCAAAATTGAAGGATTGCAGGGGTTAGTTAAACCCCTCAAGCGCAGTGAATAACAAAATGGCCCGCAATCGCGGGCCATTTTACTTATGATTTCTGTACTTCAACTTGCTGTTGCGCCAGCCGCTTCTCATTGCCCGCTTTATAGCGTTGAGCGATGAAGGAGCAGACCATCAACTGCACCTGATGGAAGATCATCAGCGGCAGCACGATAATCCCCACTGAGCTGGCCGGGAACAGGATATTGGCCATCGGCACGCCATTGGCGAGACTCTTTTTCGAACCACAGAACAGCACCACGATTTCATCGGCGCGGCTGAAACCAAACAGACGCGAGGCACCCAGGTTAATCGCCAGCGCCACAAACAGAATCAGCACGCTGCCTGCCAGAATCCACAGCAGCGTATCCACACCCACGCGATGCCAGATACCATTGACCACCGCTTCACTGAACGCGGAGTAGACCACTAACAGAATCGAGGTCTGGTCAGTTTTACCAATCAGGCTGCGATGTTTCTCCACCCAGCCGCCAATCCAGCGACGAGACATATGACCAATCACAAACGGCACCAGCAGTTGCAGCATGATTTTGCCAATCTGCTCCAGACCGTTGCTCGGCGCATCGCTATGGACGTTCATCACCAGATTCACCAGCAGCGGCGAGATGAATACGCCCAGCAGACTGGATGCCGAAGCGGCACAAACCGCAGCCGCCACGTTCCCCCCCGCCATGGAGGTGAAGGCAATCGCAGACTGCACGGTGGCAGGCAGAATACACAGATAAATGAAGCCGGTATAAATCTCTGGCCCGACGTTCACCGGATGCCACCACACCAGCAGCAAGCCAAGAATCGGGAATACCACGAAAGTGCTGCACATGATCCACAGATGCAAACGCCAGTGGCTGCTGCCGGCAATGATTTTCTCGCGTGACAGCTTGGCACCGTGCATAAAGAACAGCAGGGCGATGGCGGCGGTGGTCAGGTATTCAAAGAAATCGACAAACCCGCCTTTGGCCGGGATGAAGCTGGCCAACAGCACAGTGATGATGAGTTTGACCATCATCGGGTCGAGTCGTAAAAAGCCCATTGTTACAATCCGGTTAAAATAAAAAAGATGGTGCTGATTGTGCGCCAGCTAGGTTTAGAAATAAAATTGATTTATTGCATCAATCTATGAGCGATATCGATGAATTACACCTTACGTCAGTTACGCACCTTTGTGGCTGTGGCGCAGCAGGGCAGTTTTAGCCAGGCAGGGCAGGCGATTGGGCTCAGCCAGTCGGCGGTCAGCCACAGTATTAAAGAGCTGGAAGCGGAAATGGGCGTGCGTTTGCTGGACCGCACCACACGTGAAGTGATGCTGACGGAAGCGGGGCACCAGCTGGCATCGCGGCTGGAACGTTTGCTGGAGGAGTTAAACACGACGCTGCTGGATGTGCGCAGTTACGGCGAGCAGCGCAGTGGCACCGTACGTGTTGCCGCCAGCCAGACACCTTCGGCAAATCTGATGCCGCAGTGTCTGGCGAGTAGCCAGCAACGTTATCCGGATATCCGCGTCATCCTGCACGATCGCGCTCAGCAGTCAGTGCTGCAAAGCGTGCGTAATGCGGAGGTGGATTTTGGCATTGTCATCGGGCCGCTAGGGGATGCCGATCTGGATTACGAAGCGATTTTGCAGGAGCCGTTCTTATTGTTGTGCCATGCGGATGATGTTTTGGCCCAGGTCGAGCGAGCGGAATGGACGATGCTGGCGGGGCGCAACCTGGTTTTGCAGGATTATGCTTCAGGAAGTCGTCTTCTGGTGGATGCGGCGCTGCAGCAGTTATCGATTCAGGTGCAGGTGGTGCAGGAAATTGGTCATCCCGCCACGCTGTTTCCGATGGTGGAAGCCGGTATTGGCATCAGCATTTTGCCTGCGCTGGCGTTACCGCTGCCGGCGGGGCGGAAACTGACGGTGCGACGCCTCTATCCGGAAATCCATCGAAATCTGATGCTGATTAAACGCAAAAATCGCTCTCTGACACCCGCTGCGGAAGCGATCTGGCAGGAAGTGCGCCAACAAGCAGGCCTGCTGGCGCAACAACGTGCTCTCAAACCGGCGTTTTAGACGTAAACGTTGATCTGATTGGTCTCGGTCGGACGGTTAATGCCATCGGCTTTCTGGGCGCTGGTGGCACTTTCCGTCGTGGGCTGCTGTGCTTCTTGTTTCTGTTGTGCTTTTTCTGCTGCCTGCTGCTCGATTTGTGCAATCTGCGCTTCAATCATCTGAATCTGCGATTGCAACATCTGTTCCTGTTCAGATTTTTGCTCATCTGTCAGGGAGTCATCACTGGATAAATCTTTAATTTCTTTGGTGATGCTTTGAATCTGTTTATTCAGGCTGGCAATTTCTGACGTTGAACCGCTACCGCTGCTTGCGGTACTGACACTGCTAACACTTGAGATAGTAGACATGGTTTTCTCCTTGCAATAGACCATTATCGTTATCGGCAAGGGGATAAAACGGCTTGAGCACACAAAGCGTTAAGTGTTTGCAAAGGTTTTGTGAGGACGGGCAAATCGCAGATAGCAAAAAGGCGCCTTTAGGGCGCCTTTCTACATTGGTGGGTCGTGCAGGATTCGAACCTGCGACCAATTGATTAAAAGTCAACTGCTCTACCAACTGAGCTAACGACCCGAAGTGGTGGGCGATGACGGGCTCGAACCGCCGACCCCCTCCGTGTAAAGGAGATGCTCTACCAACTGAGCTAATCGCCCACTTCGGAACTGCTTAACAAGAGTGTCATCTGACTAAGATATGGTGGGCGATGACGGGCTCGAACCGCCGACCCCCTCCGTGTAAAGGAGATGCTCTACCAACTGAGCTAATCGCCCATATCTTACTCTTCAAACTCTTGTACACTGCGAGCCACTTTTAGAGTGGTGGGTGATGACGGGCTCGAACCGCCGACCCCCTCCGTGTAAAGGAGATGCTCTACCAACTGAGCTAATCACCCCCGCTGTGTGGAGTCGCATTATAGGGATCCAGCGAAGTGAGTCAACGCTTTTTAAAACATAAATGTGCGTTCGCTTTAAATTTAGGCAGCATGCCGCGCTTTTAGCCAATGTGCTGGTTTTATTAGCAGAAAAACGCACTTCAATCTGTGATGCCGCCGCGAGAGTCATTGAGGAAAGCGTCCCACCTGCTAGAATATGCGCACTGTTTTTTCGCGTTAACCCGTTTTTTTGTCATCCAGATAAAGAAACCTGCGCATCTAAGGCAATGCTGAATGAAAATCAAAACTCGCTTCGCACCCAGCCCAACGGGCTACCTGCATGTGGGCGGTGCCCGTACTGCTCTTTATTCCTGGCTTTATGCTCGCCATAACAAGGGCGAATTCGTTCTGCGTATCGAAGATACCGATCTGGAACGTTCAACGCCGGAAGCCATTGAAGCCATCATGGATGGCATGAACTGGCTAAACCTGCAGTGGGATGAAGGCCCGTACTATCAGACGAAGCGCTTTGATCGTTACAACGCGGTCATCGATGAGATGGTAGCAGCAGGTACCGCTTATAAATGCTATTGCTCTAAAGAGCGTTTAGAAGCGCTGCGTGAAGAGCAGATGGCGAAAGGCGAGAAGCCACGCTATGACGGCCGCTGCCGTGACAGCCATGAACATCATGCGGCGGATGAGCCTTGCGTGGTGCGTTTCCGTAATCCGCAAGAAGGTTCGGTCATTTTTGACGACCAGATCCGTGGTCCAATTGAGTTCAGCAATCAGGAGCTGGATGATCTGATCATCCGCCGCACCGATGGTTCACCAACCTACAACTTCTGTGTGGTGGTGGATGACTGGGATATGGGCATCACTCACGTGATCCGTGGTGAAGACCACATCAACAACACGCCACGCCAGATCAACATCCTTAAAGCGATCGGTGCAGAGGTGCCAACCTACGCGCACGTCTCAATGATACTGGGTGATGACAGTAAGAAGCTGTCGAAACGCCATGGCGCAGTCGGTGTGATGCAGTACCGTGATGACGGCTATCTGCCGGAAGCGCTGCTCAACTATCTGGTGCGTTTGGGCTGGTCACATGGCGACCAGGAAATTTTCAGCGTTGCTGAGATGGCCGAGCTGTTTACTCTGGATGCCGTGAGTAAGTCTGCCAGTGCGTTTAACACCGAAAAACTGCAGTGGCTGAACCATCACTACATTAATACGCTGCCGCCAGAATACGTGGCAACGCAGCTGCAGTGGCACATCGAGCAACAGAATATCGATACCCGCACCGGTCCGGAACTGGCGAAGCTGGTGACGCTGCTGGGTGAGCGTTGCAAAACGCTGGTCGAGATCGCGGCTTCCTGCCGTTACTTCTATGAAGAGTTTGAAGCCTTTGATGCTGACGCGGCGAAGAAACATCTGCGTCCTGTTGCACGCCAGCCACTGGAAGTGGTGCGTGATAAACTGGCTGCGCTGAGCGACAGCGAGTGGAATGCCGAGAATGTGCACAACGCGATTCAGGGTGCTGCTGATGCGCTGGAATTGGGTATGGGCAAAGTGGGCATGCCACTGCGCGTGGCGGTCACCGGTGCAGGCCAGTCTCCGGCACTGGATGTGACGGTTGAAGCGATTGGTCGCAGCCGCAGCGTGGCCCGTATCGAAAAAGCGCTGGCCTTCATTGCTGAGCGTGAAGCCCAGGCTTAATTGAGGTAGCGGCAGCCTGTAACGTTGCCGCTTCACTTATCGCGGGCATTAAAAAAGCCGGGAGCATGAGCGCCCGGCTTTTTTTAATCTTCTTTAATCCCTAACCGTTCCAGCACACCACTTATCCCCTCGCGCAGCAACAATGCAGCCAGTTGATCTTGCTCAGCGGTCGTCATTTGCTGGACAGAATTAATTAATAACGCAGGTAACGTATTTTGTTGAGCACCGTAATTGGCCGCCGGCTCGGTCGCGTGGCGGGTAGACTGAACAAAGCTTTTTACACGCTCATCAATATGAATCAATCGCGCCTTACCACCCTGTACACCGGGCTTGGGCGTGGTTGTCCAGTTTTCGCGTTTGATCCATTTATTCACCGTTTGCCGACTGTAGCCCGTTTCCAGCGCGAGCTCCTCGGGGGTGAGCCATTCCTTTTTCACGATGCTGTCCCTGTTAAATACATTAGCTGTACATATTACAACAAAACGTAACGGGGAAAAGTAATCAGGCAGGAAAATGCCTCTTGTCTGATGACAAAAGGCATAAATCGGATATTAAGCTTCGCTGGTTTCAGCTTGTGCAGGACGGAAAGCAAGGAAATAGGTGAGACCAACAAATATTGCACCGCCCACGCCGTTGCCAAGGAAGACGGCAATGACGTTTGGCGCAAAGTCTGCCCAGCTCATTTGTCCGGCAAAAATCGCGGCGGGCACAATAAACATGTTCGCCACCACGTGCTGGAAGCCAATGGCCACGAAGGCCATCACCGGGAACCACATGCCAAAGATTTTGCCGACCATATCTTTACTGGCGAAGGCTAACCACACCGCCAGACACACCAGCCAGTTGCATCCAATGCCGGAAATGAAGGCGTGCAGGAAATCCGCATTCACTTTGGCATGCGCAATTGCCACCGTCTTTTTCAGATAATCGCCTTCGGTCATACCGAGCATATGACCAAAGAACCAGGCGACCGCGATGCTGCCAATAAAGTTGGCAATGGTGACCCAGAACCAGTTGCGCAGCACGCTCACACCACTGATGCGGCGAGCGAACCACGCGATCGGTAAGGTCATCATGTTGCCGGTCAACAGTTCGCCACCGGCCAGAACGGTTAGAATCAGGCCAACCGGGAACACCGCCGCGCCGAGGAAGCCGCCAAAGGAGCCCCATTCAGCAGGCAGTTGGTTGATAACATGCAGATCCAACAGAAAACCAGTGGCAATAAAAGCACCGGCCATAAAACCAAGGATCAATAAGGTGGAAACAGGCAAACGGCTTTTAGCCACGCCCGCTTGAATCGCCAGTTGGGCGATCTCTTTTGGTGTATGCAGCGACATATTTCACTTTTCTTTTATTGAACAAGGGGAAAATGCTGGCCGATCAACGAGTGATATACCCTGGAAGGTTGACCGGTTAATTAGCGCGCTAAGTTTTACACTTACCCGTAACGAACACAAGATTATTCCTAACATCTTTAACCCTGATTTAACCTCGGTTGCAGGGTGTTAAATGCGAAAATACGTTAACGGAATGCACAGTTGCGTTGAAAAAAAAGCCATTACGGTAGGGCGTTGCCGCCTTTTTCAGCGATTGAACACAGAACGAGAATTTGGCGTTGACACTCAGGGAGCGGTTTCATATGATGCCGTCCGTCGAGTTAAATCGGCTGTTTTTCGGTGCTGGGGGTATAGCTCAGCTGGGAGAGCGCTTGCATGGCATGCAAGAGGTCAGCGGTTCGATCCCGCTTATCTCCACCAAATCGTTTTTAACGATGCACTGAAAAAGATTTCCAGATGTGGGGGTATAGCTCAGCTGGGAGAGCGCTTGCATGGCATGCAAGAGGTCAGCGGTTCGATCCCGCTTATCTCCACCAAATCTCTGTTCGTCCTGAACAATAGCATCACGATCTAACACTGACTGAATTCATAATTGCTCATTTCGTATGCAGAATGGCGTCATTATTCGTGTGACGGCAACTCCCAGCGTTCTGAAATGCGCCCATTTTTTGATATCAAGTTTCTCGACGAATTGCGCCGTAAATCGCGCGTGCTTCTTCCTGGGCGCTGAGATGATCTCACCCATTCAGCACCAGCTGCTCATTAGGGGCGCAATGAATCGCACCGCAGCAGCTTCTCACGCGCTGAGATGATTATTTCGTTCAGCGTTCAGCGTTCAGCGTTCAGCGTTCAGCACTGCATCTGAGTGCGCCATAAATCGTGCCGCCAGAGCTAAGTGTGCACTGAAATTATGCACAATCTGGTCGCGACGCAATTCATGGCGCTAAGAATTAAGCGGTTGCGGCTTGTTCTTGTGCAGGCAACACGCGGAAGCCGTGCGTGCCATCACGATCCAACTGCGCCACCAGACCGTATTCCCAATCCAGATACGCCTGCATCACAGCAGGTGCGATATCGGTGCCTTCATACGGACGGCGATAGCGATCAATCGCCGGAGACAGCAACTGCTGGTCGCCCTGCTCGGTGGGCAACTGCGCTGCGCGCCAGGCCGCATTGCCACCCTCCAGCACAAACACTGGCTTGCCGGTGAGTTCCGCCACCTGATCAACCGCATATCCGGCCAACAGGCTGCTGCCGCAGGTCAGCACATAACGTCGTGCCGCAGGCAGTATGGCTTTGCCCTCTTTTTGCAGCGTTGAACGCAGCAGCCAGCCCGCTCCCGGAATATGACTGTTGAGGTGATTGGCGCGCGTGGTGAAGTCCAGTACCTGGGTCTGACCTTCCTCCAGCCACTCCGCCAGTTGCTGCGGAGAAATAAACTCTGGCTGTGCAACCGCAGGAACCTGCGCTTTCCAGGCACCGGTGGCAGTGAAATCACTGGCCTGCAACTCTTCCAGTACTGACACCTGCCAGCCAAGCTGCGCCAGCCAGGATGCAGTCATATTGGCACGCACGCCATCGTCATCAATTAGCACAATACGTGCACCGCGCACGCTGGCGTAATGATCGGTTTCCTGCACCAGCTGTCCGCCTGGTACATGACGACTGCCGGGCAGATGACCCGACGCATATTCGTCTGCATCACGCACGTCGAAAAGGTAAGTGGTACGCGGTTCCTGTTGCCAGCGCTTGAGCGTTGCCAGCGGGATACGCTCTACGCCTGCGCGATCGGCAATGCCTCGTGCATTACTCGCCGCCTGGCGCTGTGCCGTTTCGCTGGTTTCACCGTAGCGGCGCGACTGACCTTTATCCAGATCGTGTCCTGCCAGCGTCCAGCCAATCGTGCCGTTGCGCAGCGCAAACACCGGATTACGGATACCGGCATTCACCAGCGACTGGGTGCCGATGATGCTGCGCGTGCGGCCCGCACAGTTCACAATCACCGTGGTTTCCGGTGATGGCGCGAGATCACGCACGCGCAACACCAGCTCACCGCCCGGTACGCTGGTGGCGCCTGGAATGCTCATGGTCTGGTATTCATCAAAGCGACGCGCATCCAGCACCACTACATTGGCGTCGCTGTTGATTAAGCTGTGCACTTCATCAGCTGACAGGGAAGGGGTGTGATTGTGATGTTCAACCAGTTCACCAAAGGCTTTGCTCGGTGAATTGACATCAATAAACAGCTCACCGCCGGCTGCCTGCCAACCCGTTAAATCCTCTTTTAACAGCGCCACATTGCTATAGCCCAGCGCGGCAATACGCTCTGCTGCTGCCTGCGCCAGACCCTCGTCGTTATCATATAAAGTGATGGAGGTTGTGGATTGTGGAATGCGGTCCAATAGCTCCAGCTCCAGTTTTGAGAGCGGGATATTCACCGCAAACAGCGGATGGCCGGTGGCAAACAGTGCTTCGTCGCGCACATCAACAATCGCCACTTCCTGCTGCTGACGCAGAGCCTCAAGAATGTCCTCCGCCTGGCGGAAAGGGAAAACGGTTTTACTCATGTGATAGATCCCAAATGTTCGGTAAGTAACGGTTGCTGTAACCGGAGATAAACTGTTTTTCACTGCCGTCTTCGCGATACACCGCGCGTTTTACCGCGCCAATGTTGGCGCCATACACGTGGATGCTGATTGACACGCGATCGTCATAGGCATTGCTGACGCGATGGATATCGCCCACGGTAGGAGAGACGGCTTCGACACTGCCGGGATCGAGCCGTATCGGCGCACCATCCGGTTGCAGGCCGTTCTGCCCGGGCTGCCAGGATTGCGAAATCTCCGCGCCACGCAGCATGCCAATTAATCCCCAGACGCGATGGTCGTGAATCGGCGTTTGCTGGCCTGGCCCCCAGACGAAGCTCACCACGGAGAAACGCTGTCGGGCATCGGCATACAGCAGATATTGTTGATAGTGTTCGGGATGCGGCTGGGTATAAGCCTCGTCCAGCCAGTCGTCATGCCGGATCAGTTCGCCCAGCCAGGCGCTGCCCTGTTGTAGAACAGTGGCTTCATCGGGATTCTGGTCGAGCAACGTAGCCAGATTACCGACAAAATCGCGTAAACGATGATGCTGATAGGCACTCATGATTTATCTCCCGGCGCGCTTTTGGCGACCTGATTGGCCTGAGCAGACAGGCTAAAATCAAAGGCTTTGCTGACATCGATCGCTTTCGGCAGCACCTGATAGCGATGGAAGAAGTCAGCCGATTTTTGCAGGGTGGGGATCAGGCTGGCATCAAACACCAGCGGTCGAATGCGCGCATCGGCTATCCAACTGCTGGTGATGTTGGTGGGCATATTGAGTGTTTTACCCAGCACGCTGGCGAACTCCTGCGGATGTTGCTGCGCCCAGATTTGTGCCTTAGCCAGGCGCGCCAGCAGATCGGCAATGGCTTTATGTTTACCTGCATCATTGATCGCTTCGTCACGCGCCAGCGCATACGAATAGCCCGACATAATGCCTTTGCCACCGCCGTCAGCGACGCGCACCGTACCATCCACAGCAGTGGAGGTGGCGATATACGGCTCCCACGGCGCCCACGCGGATACGGCGCCGGAGGTCAAGGCGGCTCGGCCATCAACAGGTCCAAGGAATCGCAGCGTGACATCGTCTGGTTTTAATCCCGCACGCTCCAGCAAGCCAAGCAGCAGATAGTGACCCCAGCCACCACGATTTACTGCGATTTGCTTACCTTTCAAATCCTGTAAACGGTGAATTCCGGCATCGGGACGGGTCAGCAGCGCGATACTGTCAGGATTGTTTTGCCATGCGCCTACCGCTTTCACCGGCGCGCCAGCCGCAAACACAAACAGGAACGGCAGATCGCCGGTGAAACCGACATCCAGTGCGCCGGCATTTAATGCTTCCTGCACCGGTGCACCCGAATCAAACGCCGTCAGTTTCAAATCGTAGGGCAGATTATTGAGTTCGCCCGACGCTTTTAACGCGGCAAAACGATCCCCCTTAACATCGCCCAGGCGCAGTGTGACTTTATCAGCGGCGAACAGCGGATTGAGCGTGGAGAGTGCCAGCGCAACACCGGTAAACAGTGCAGCCAGCCGCATCAGGCGCTCCTTTTGTCAGCGGCGTTAAGCGCTGCCACTTTCTCGCGCGTCAGCGGAATCAGCTCCTCACCATATTCCACCGCATCATTCAATGGATCGAAGCCGCGAATCAGCACGCTGTGAATGCCGAGGCGATAGTAGTCTAGCAGCGCGTCGGAAACCTGATCGGCGGTGCCTACCAGTGCGGTGGAGTTGTAGCCGCCTTGCACCAGTTTAGCCACGCCGGTCCATAGCACTTTGTCCAGGCGATCGCCTTCATTGGCGGCAGCCAGCAAACGCTGGGCGCCAACGCTTTGCGGCTTGGGTTTACCAAAGGCGAAGCCGGTCTCTTGCAACTGCTTCTCGGCCAGTTCACGGATATGCTCGGCACGTTCCCAGGCCTCTTTCTCGGTTTTCCCGACAATCGGACGGAACGAGATATTGAAATCAATCTCACGCCCGTGCTGAGCCGCAGCGGCTCGCACATTGCGTACCGTCTCTTCCGCCCCTTTCAGCGGTTCGCCCCACAGGGCAAAGACATCGGCATGGCGCGCAGCGACATCAATCGCTTCCTGAGACGATCCACCAAAGTATATCGGCAGCTTTTTCTGCGCAGGTTTGATGGCGGAAAACGCCTGCTCAGCCTGGTAAAAATGTCCCTTGTGATCATAAGGCTGGCTGGATTCCAGACTCTGCTTCAGCACGGCAAGAAACTCATCGCTGCGCGCATAGCGTTCGGCTTTATTCAGGAAGTCACCATCACGACGCTGCTCGACATCGCTACCGCCGCTGATGATATGCACGGCCAGCCGACCATCGGTCAGTTGATCCAACGTTGCTAGCTTGCGTGCGGCCAGTGTCGGTGCGACAAAGCCCGGACGGTGTGCGAGCAGGAATTTTAGTGTTGAGGTGTGTGCCGCAGCATGTGCGGTCACCAGAAAGCCGTCGGGTTGATCGGACCAATAGCCCACGAGAATGCGATCAAATCCCGCTTCTTCATGGGCGCGGGCGAAACGCGCGATGTAATCTTTATCGAACAGCGGACCGCTGGCGGGAATGATTTCGGAAGCCAGGCGGTGGCCAATCATGCCAAGAAATTGTATGCTCATACGATTCTCCAGATGTGACGTTATGGAGAAAAGCTACGGGCGCAGGCAACCGGGACGGAAATTCAATATTGTGCAAAGGTTTTGCGTCAGGTGGGGAAGCGGCGAATGACGGGGATAAAAGGGGTGAAATGCAAGATAGAACAGAAAGGCATAATTAAGAAGAGAAGGGCGAGCCGCAGCTCGCCCTGAACATCAGAAGGCCAGAACCAGACCGGCGATAGCGGCAGAGAGCACGCTCACCAGGGTTGAGCCGTACAGCAGTTTAAGGCCGAAGCGAGAAACCACGTTACCCTGTTCTTCGTTCAAGCCCTTAATCGCACCCGCCACAATCCCGATAGAGGAGAAGTTAGCGAAGGAGACGAGGAACACAGACAGGATTCCTTCTGCGTGCGGTGACAGCTGACCAGCAATCTTCTGAAGATCCATCATCGCCACGAATTCGTTAGAAACCAGTTTGGTTGCCATGATACTGCCAACCTGCAGCGCTTCACTGGACGGCACGCCCATCACCCACGCAAACGGATAGAACACGTAACCCAGCACACCCTGGAAGCTGATGCCGAAGATCAGATCAAACAGCGCGTTCAGACCTGAAATCAGGGCGATAAAACCAATCAACATGGCGGCAACGATGATCGCCACTTTGAAACCGGCAAGGATATATTCGCCCAACATTTCGAAGAAGCTCTGACCTTTGTGCAGATCCTGCAACTGCAGATCTTCTTCGCTATCGACGCGGTAAGGGTTGATCAGTGACAACACAATGAAGGTGCTGAACATGTTCAATACCAGCGCGGCCACCACATATTTCGGCTGCAGCATAGTCATATAAGCGCCGACGATGGACATGGAAACTGTCGACATTGCCGTAGCAGCCATGGTGTACATGCGACGCTGTGACATTTTGCCAAGGATATCTTTATACGCGATAAAGTTTTCTGACTGTCCCAAAATCAGAGAGCTTACGGCGTTGAAGGATTCCAGTTTGCCCATACCGTTGACTTTTGACAGCACGGTACCGATGCCGCGGATCACCCAAGGCAGGATACGGAAATGCTGCAAAATACCGATCAGCGCGGAGATAAACACGATCGGGCACAGAACATTCAGGAAGAAGAACGCCAGGCCTTTGTCGTTCATGTTGCCGAATACGAAGTTAGTCCCTTCGGCAGCATACTTCAGTAGATGGTCAAACAGACCCGCGAACCCTTTGACGAAGCCAAGGCCAGCTTCAGAGTTAAGGAAGAACCACGCCAGCAGAACTTCGATCACCAGAAGCTGAACGATGTAACGAACGCGGATGCTTTTACGATCGTGGCTGACCAGCAAGGCCAGTACGGCTACCACCACTAATGCCAAAAGAAAGTGCAAAATATGGGACATGTCGGCTCCAAATTTGAGGAGGGTTGTATTTTGTTGCGTATTCTATGTAACGCGTTACTTAAAAACGAGATCAAAACCACATTATAAGTATTCGGTATCGACAAATTTCTAAGAATAGTCTCACCGCTCACAACCTCTTCACAAAGCCTTCACAAGAAATATCCACAAAAACATTGTCTATAAAATAACCCGGGAGTAGAGTGATTCCTGTTGCAAACATTTTGGCAAGAACTGGCTTTACCGCAAGGTATAGCAATGGCTATACTTCATAGCACCATCTATTATTACGATAACTATAATCAAATTTCACTTGCCTTGAGCGCCCGTTAAGCTGCATGGGTCAACAAGCGTTAGGACAGGGTCCACACTATGTCAGAAAGTCGCACCGCTGAGCGCGCCGCTCGCGGAGCCAGAAAAATCAAGCTCGCGCTGCTTGGCCCTGCCTTCATCGCGGCAATTGGTTATATCGATCCCGGTAACTTTGCCACCAACATTCAGGCGGGTGCGGCCTACGGCTACAAACTGCTGTGGGTGGTGGTCTGGGCCAATGTGATGGCGATGCTGATTCAGCTGATGTCAGCCAAACTTGGCATCGCCACCGGTAAAAACCTTGCCGAGCATATCCGCGATCGCTTTCCACGCCCGGCAGTGTGGTTCTATTGGGTGCAGGCGGAAATCATCGCCATGGCCACTGACCTCGCTGAATTTATTGGTGCGGCACTCGGCTTTAAATTATTGCTGGGGATTTCGCTACTACAAGGCGCCGTGCTCACCGGCGTCGCCACCTACCTGATTTTGATGCTGCAAAGCCGGGGGCAGAAGCCGCTGGAGTTGGTAATTGGCGGCCTGCTGTTGTTTGTCGCCGGTGCCTATATTGTTGAGCTGTTTTTCTCGCAGCCGAAAGTGAGTGAATTGGTCACCGGTATGGCGTTGCCTTCGCTGCCTACCTCTGACGCCGTGTTCCTCGCTGCCGGTGTGCTGGGCGCCACCATCATGCCGCATGTAATTTACCTGCACTCGGCACTGACGCAACACGGTAACATTGGCAGCAAAGCGGATCGCTACTCGTCCACTAAACTCGATGTGGCGATTGCCATGACCATTGCCGGCTTTGTCAATCTGGCGATGATGGCGACTGCGGCGGCAGCTTTCCACTTCAGCGGGCATACCAGCATTGTGGATCTCGACCAGGCGTATTTGACGCTGCAACCTTTGCTGGGCCGCGCAGCAGCCATTGTGTTTGGATTAAGTCTGGTGGCGGCAGGCTTGTCTTCTACCGTGGTGGGAACACTGGCGGGACAAGTCGTGATGCAGGGCTTTATTCGCTTCCATATTCCGCTGTGGCTACGTCGCACCATCACCATGCTGCCTTCCTTTATCGTGATCTGGGCCGGATGGGATCCAACGCGCATTCTGGTGATGAGCCAGGTACTGTTGAGTTTCGGTATCGCACTGGCATTGATCCCGCTGTTGGCCTTTACCGGCAACCGCGAGTTGATGGGCGATGAGATGGTCAATTCGCGCCTGATGCAAAACGCCGGACGCCTGATAGTGGTGCTGGTGGTGGCATTGAATCTCTATCTGTTGGTCGGTGAGGCGCTCGGCTGGTAACGCTTCGGCTGGTCAAGACGAAAAAAAGAAAATCCCGGCTATCAGGCCGGGATTTTTGTATTAGTGGTGGTGGTGATCATGCCTGTCATCATGACGATGGTCATGGCGCCAATGCTCACGGCGTTCCCGCTCATGCCAGCGGCGTTCACGCTCACGTTCGTAAGCCTGATGACGACGCCACTCTTCATGACGCCACCAGCGATGATCGTTATAACGATAACGGTCATTCCACCAGCGCGGCTCACGCCAGCGTCCGCCATCCCAATAGTAACCACGACGATCGCGATCGCCGAGATGCAGCGTGACACCCGGAGCCAATGTAAGGGTGGCGCTGTTGGCTTCTGCTGTGTGCATCGCCAGGGGTGAAAGTGTTGCCAGCAAGGCGGCAAACAAAATTGCACGTTTCATAACTTCTCCTTTTCAGTGGCTTATCACTGCCACCGTTGCGCTAGTGTGCCACATCGGTCCAGTGTTGCCTTGAGAGTGAGTCTGAAAACGTTGCGGGAAATCTGAATTGAGAATTTTCTGCTGCGGAAAATACCCGGCCTGAGCCGGGTAGGTAAGCGTTTACACTAATATGTTATGAACCGCTTCGATCTCTTCAGTTGTCAGCTCGGGCTGGCTCAGCATCTCAACGGCATCATCAATTTGCGCAGTTTTACTTGCACCAATCAGCACCGAAGTCACGCGTGCATCACGCAGCACCCAGCTCAGCGCCATTTGCGCCAGCTTCTGCCCACGCTGCTGGGCGATCGCCTGCAGCTTACGCACTTTTTCCATCTTCTCTTGCGTCAACTGGCTCTCATTAAGGAATTTACTGCCGCTGGCGGCACGGGAATCCTCAGGGATGCCTTGCAGATAGCGATCGGTCAGCACACCACCCGCTAGCGGAGAGAAGGCGATGCAGCCGACGCCATTATCACCCAGCACATCCAGTAGACCTTGCTCTTCCGGTGCACGTTCGAACATGGAGTATTTCGGCTGATGAATCAGGCAAGGCGTGCCCAGATCGCGCAGAATGGCAATCGCTTCGGCTGCTTTATCTGCCGGGTAATTGGAAATGGCGGCATACAGCGCTTTGCCCTGACGCACCACCTGATCCAGTGCACGCATGGTCTCTTCCAGCGGCGTCTCCGGGTCAGGGCGATGGTGGTAAAAGATATCGACATATTCCAGCCCCATGCGCTTCAGGCTCTGATCCAGACTGGAGATCAAATACTTGCGTGAGCCCCAGTCGCCGTAAGGGCCGTCCCACATGGTGTAACCGGCTTTGGTGGAGATCACCAGCTCATCGCGCAGTCCGGCAAAATCCTCACGCAAAATGCGACCAAAATTGGATTCGGCGGATCCCGGCGGGGGGCCGTAGTTGTTGGCGAGGTCGAAGTGCGTGATGCCACGGTCAAAAGCGTGGCGCAGGAGTTCACGGCTGTTATCGACACGGGTGCTGTCGCCAAAGTTGTGCCATAAACCCAGCGAAATAGCCGGTAATTTCAGGCCGGTACGGCCACTGCGACGATATTGCATCTGTTGATAACGTTCGGGGTGAGGAAATACAGACATGCAGCGTTCCTGTCTCAAAAAGGGAGAAAGTGACATCAGCATAGCAGTGTATGCGTTTACACTAAGCCGAAACGCGCCGAAGATCGCAACTTACAGAATTTTCTGTCGTCGTAACGATTGCTTGCCACAAATCACCATGCGCTGATGGTGAAAATCTCGCCAATTCAGCCACATCGCTGATACTTCGATCATCCCCTTAAGAAGGAGCTGTCGATGAAAACCCTCAACGTTGGCGACTATTTACTGCACCGTCTACAGCAAGCTGGCATCCGTCATCTGTTCGGTGTGCCGGGTGATTACAATCTGCAATTTCTCGACAGCGTTATTGCTCATCCTGAGATTGCCTGGGTCGGCTGCGCCAATGAACTCAATGCCGCCTACGCGGCGGATGGCTACGGTCGTTGCAACGGTGCTGCTGCACTGCTCACCACGTTTGGCGTGGGTGAACTGAGTGCGATTAATGGGATTGCGGGCAGCTATGCCGAATATGTCCCGGTTATTCATATTGTTGGCGCGCCAGCCAGTCGTGCGCAGCAGCAAGGTGACTGTGTACATCATTCACTGGGGGACGGCGACTTCCATCATTTCCTGCGCATGGCACAAGAGGTAAGTACCGCCAGCGCGGTGCTGACTGCGGATAATGCGGTTGAAGAAATTGACCGTGTGATATCGGAAGCGCTTAACCAGCACCGGCCCGGCTATCTGCTGCTGGCGGTGGATGTCGCGGCGACGGAGATTACGGTGCCTGATCCTCAGCCCGTTGCGCCTGTCCATCAGGACACCGCCGTTGCGACAGCTTTTGCTGCTGCCGCTGAACGCTTACTGGCTCCTGCACAGCGCGTGGCGTTACTGGCCGATTTCCTCGCTTCGCGTTGGCAATTGCAATCGCCGCTGTTTGCACTCCGCCAACTACGCGCCATTCCCGCCGCTACATTACTGATGGGCAAAGGCGTGCTCGATGAACAGCAGCCCGGCTATGTGGGTACCTACGCTGCCGAAGGCAGCAGCGATGCGGTGCGCCGGGCCATTGAAGAGACGGATGTCACGCTGTGCGTCGGCGTGCGGTTTACCGATACCCTGACCGCCGGTTTCACCCAGCAGTTACCCGCAGAGCGCGTTATCGACCTGCAACCGTTTCACGCCACGGTGGGCGGAGAATGCTTTGCGCCGCTTAGCATGGCGCAAGCCCTCGCCGCATTATTGCCCGTTTATCAACGCCACTGCGTACATTGGGCACTGGCCGACACTGCATCTTGCGAAGAAATTGAGCAAAACGATGATGCGGTAATCAGTCAGCGCGCATTCTGGCAGGCGATGCAGCGCTTCCTGCTGCCGGGTGATATCATCCTGGCCGATCAGGGCACGGCCGCCTTTGGTGCCGCCGCGCTGCGTTTACCACCGGGAGCACAAATGCTGGTGCAACCGCTATGGGGCTCGATTGGCTATACTCTACCGGCGACCTTTGGTGCACAAACGGCACAACCTGACCGACGCGTCATTTTGATTATCGGTGACGGTTCAGCGCAGCTGACGATCCAGGAGCTGGGTTCCATGCAGCGTGACGGGCAACAGCCGATTATCTTCCTGATCAATAACGACGGTTACACGGTTGAGCGGGCGATTCACGGCGCTGAACAGCGTTACAACGACATCGCACAATGGAACTGGACTGCGCTGCCACATGCGATGAGCGTAGAGTGTGCGGCACAAAGCTGGCGAGTGAGCGAAACGGTGCAGTTAACGGCGGTAATGGAGCAATTGATGCGTCAGCGTCGCCTGACGCTGGTGGAAGTGGTGATGGAAAAACAAGATCTGCCGCCGCTGTTGCGTAAAGTCACTGCAGCTCTGCACCAGCGCAACGGCGGCTAGCCGCTATCCGGCTTAGGCTTTGTCGTTTTAGACCAGGCGGTGCCTGAAACCCTCACGTACACTCGTTACGCTCCGGTTTCTCTGCATCGTCCGTCTCCTGTGAGGCTGAGTCGATAACGCCTGACGCGATAAGCCCGCAGTTTCGGAAAGTTGCCTCTATACAGTGAAGCCGCGGATTGTCAGGCTGTGCCACGCACCAGAAATGTTTACGCCCATCGTGCTGGTGGGCGTTATTGTTTTATTGGCAGGCTCTTATATAGTGTCCTGCAATTGTTTATGACCCAAGCGGAGCAGCAGAAGAATGACAAAATACGCCCTGGTCGGCGATGTGGGCGGTACCAATGCCCGTCTCGCCCTGTGTGAGGTGGAAACCGGTGCCATCTCCCAGGCCAAAACATTCTCAACATCAGACTACGACAATCTCGAAGCGGTGATTCGTGCTTATCTCGACGAGCAAAAGCAGGAGATTAAACACGCCTGCATCGCAATTGCCTGTCCAATCACCGGCGATTGGGTCGAGATGACCAACCACGATTGGGCATTCTCAACCCGTGAGATGAAAGAGCACCTGGCCTTCGACAGCCTGGAAATCATCAATGATTTCACCGCCGTGTCGATGGCCATCCCGATGCTGACCGACGATCAAGTGATTCAGTTTGGCGGCAAAGCACCGGTTGAAGGCAAGCCGATTGCGATTTACGGCGCCGGCACCGGATTGGGCGTGAGCCATCTGGTGCACGTGGATAAGCGCTGGATCAGCCTGCCGGGCGAGGGCGGTCACGTTGACTTCGCCCCGAACAGCGAAGAAGAGGGTGAAATTCTCGAAGTACTGCGTGCGGAACTGGGTCACGTGTCGGCGGAGCGCGTGCTGTCAGGATCCGGTCTGGTGAATCTCTATCGCGCTATCGTCAAATCTGACAACCGCGAACCTGAGAATCTTAAGCCGAAAGATGTCACCGAGCGTGCATTGAAAGACAGCTGCATCGATTGTCGTCGGGCGCTGTCGCTGTTCTGCGTGATCATGGGGCGTTTCGGTGGCAACCTGGCGCTCAATCTCGGCACCTTTGGTGGCGTGTACATCGCTGGGGGAATCGTGCCGCGCTTCCTCGATTTCTTCAAAGCCTCTGGCTTCCGCGCCGCGTTTGAAGACAAAGGCCGCTTCCGTGATTATCTGGTCGATATCCCGGTGTATATGATCACCCACGATCAGCCTGGTCTGCTGGGCGCGGGCGCGCATCTGCGCCAGACGTTGGGTCGCGTGCTGTAATCTGTTCCGGCGAGCAGCGTTCTGCTGCTCGCTTTACAATCTCATCAACTGGCGAAACGCCTTCACCTTGCTGCGGCTCACCGGCACCTGCGCATCCAAATCACGCAACTTCACCAAATAGGTATTGTTAAACCACGGCTCGATCTCGCGGATTTTGCTGAGGTTGACGCAATACGACCGATGGCAGCGGAAGAACAGCTGTTCTGGCAGGCGACTACAAAATTCACTGATCGCCATCGACATCACGTACGCTTCGCGGCGCGTATAAACAAACGTCAGTTTTTCATGCGCTTCGACGTAATAGATATCGTTGATATCCGTCACGATAATGCGCTCATCTTTCACCAGATTGACTGTTTGTGGTGCGCTTTGCTGAGTGGATGGCTGTGCGAGTTGCTGCTGTGCGCTGGCTTCCAGCTTATTCAGCATGGTAATAATGCGCGACTCGTGATAGGGCTTGAGTATGTAGTCAAAGGCGTCCAGCTCAAACGCATCCACCGCATGCTCTTTCCATGCGGTGATAAACACTATCAACGGCTTATGCGCAAATTGGTTAATGTTTTGGGCCAGCAGCATGCCATCCAGCGAAGGAATGTTGATGTCGAGGAAAATGACATCGACGCGATGGTTTTGCAGATACTTCAGCACTTCCAGCCCATCATCAAAACAGGCTTCGATAGTGATCTGACTGTGCTGCTGGATCATCCAGCTCAACTCTTGCTGAGCAAGAAACTCGTCTTCGACGATAATGGCTTTCACGCGCTGGGTTCCGTGATATGGCTCAACGGTGCAGCCAGACGCTGACCGTTTTTGCTCAGAGTGAAGGCGATTTCCGTTCCCGGATGATGACGCGTGATGCTCAGACCCTGGCCGGAAAGCAGCTTCACCCGATGATGCACATTAAGCAGCCCGATTTTATTGCCCGGCATCTCATCACGCGCGACGCGGCCAATCACCTCTTCACTGATACCCGCGCCCGTATCGCGCACCGCAACGCGCACATAATCACCGAGGTCTTTCACACTCAATGTCACCACCCCTTTGCCACGGCAGGGCTGAATACCGTGCACAATGGCATTTTCCACCAGAGGCTGAATCAGCAAACTTGGCAGCGTGAAGTGCAGATCTTCATCAATGTCATAAATCATCGACAGCTTATCGCCAAAGCGCGCCTGTTCAATCGCGATGTAATCCTTCACCTGCCATAGCTCTTTTTTAATATCGATCAGCTCGTCATCGTTCAGCTCAAGGTTGTAGCGTAAATAGCGCGAAAGATTGATCACCAACTGACGTGCCGTATCTGGATTGAGACGAATGGAAGAGGAGATAGCATTCAGCGCGTTAAACAGGAAGTGCGGGTTAATTTTACTCTGCAACGCACGCAGTTCCGCTTTGTTCGCCATCTCTCGTAGCTGCTCAGCGCGCGATACCTCCAGCTGGGTGGAGATTATTTGCGACAAACCAATGGCCATCTCTTTTAGCGATCCGGTAATGCGATGCGCTCGACGATAATAGATTTTTAACGTGCCTGTGACTTCCCCTTTTTCCCAAAGGGGAATAACCAGCATTGAGTGAATATCTTTGGTGCGATGCGCCTCATCATTATTCTTGATGATGATTTTGCCGCTCGCGATCGACTGCGCCGTGGTAGGGCTGATGCCATCATCCCCGTTGTGATAGTTATGCTCACCGTAACCAACGTAGGCAAGAATCTGCTGGGTATTGGTGATAGCTACGGCATCGGCATGAATATCGCTGCGAATGATATCGCACACCTGACGCAACGACTGGCTATTCACCTGACGAAACAGCGGCAACGTTTTATTGGCAATCTCCAGTGCCAGCTTGGCCTGGCGCGCTGCTATCGCTTCTTTTTCCCCTTCCACGCTCTGCACTAACAGTACAATCAAGCCAATGCTCGATGCGCCGAGAATCATCGGTAACGCAATCTCAGAAACAATCGAAAAACCTAACGACAATGGACTGGCCCACAGCACAATCAACACCATAGTCAGGGTTTCGCACAGCATGCCGCCAAGGATACCGGCGCGCCAGCGCTGCTCTTTGCTCACGCGACGATTGATAAACCCAGAAGCGATACCGGCAATGATGCTGGTAATCAGGCAAGGCACGGCCGTGACGCCATCCATATCGATCAGATAACGATGGATGCCCGCAATCACCCCGGTAGCGATGCCAACCCAGGGGCCAAACAGAATGCCTCCCGACATCACCGCAATCACACGCACGTTCAGCAGCGAACCATCGACGTTAATGCCCGACCAGGTACTGAACAGTGCAAACAGCGAGAAAATCGCCGTCACCACCACTTTCTCTTTGATCGAATGCTCATCTTTTTGCAGCAGCTGACGGAATACCCGCGTGCGGGTAAGGAAGAACAGACAAATCAGCATCAGCGCAGCGCGGTCAAATACCGCCAGCAGCATGTCGAAGTGGGAAGGCAAGGGCATCTCTCGGAGTGAACCAGGGTGAGGTTATGATAAAAAATGTGATCAAGATCTGCCAGCGCCGCGACACCCGCAAAACGCTTCTCATGGTTTAGATCAATTCTCGATGCGGTTTAGAACAGCAACGCATGCAGTTCAAGGCCAGAACGGACCAACCCGAAGATAAAAAAACCTTTAATGGCCTATCAATTTCTTCAGAAAGCTCTGTACGGTTTTTCAAACAGCAACGCATTCAGCTCAAGGCCAGAACGGGCTAGCCTGAAGATAAAAACACCTTTAATGACACATCAATTTCTCCAGAAAGCTCTGTACGGTTTTTCAAACAGCAACGCATTCAGCTCAAGGCCAGAACGGGCCAGCCCAAAGAGCAAAGCGTCTGGGCCATGGATGGCCCAGCCGATCTGCAGGGATGCGTGTTGTCTTTGCGATCGGGCTGGCCCGTTCTGGCCCTGGCACCCAACCAACAGCGACTATCAACTCAACTCCCAACTCCCAACTCCCAACTCCCAACTCCCAACTCCCAAAATCCCAAAATCCCAAAATCCCAAAATCCCAAAATCCCCCACACTCCCCAAAAAGAGGAAAACTTGAGTAACAAAAAGAGGATTAGTTATCCCTACGCAGAACGCTGGTTGTAAATCACGCGGTTTGCTATGTTGCCATGAGTTATTTCGCGGAGCGCAGCAATGCAACTTCTTACCCCTCGCTTGTCCCTGACACGCTTACAACCCGAAGACTGGCAAATCTTCAAAGCCGTACACGAAGATCCCGGCACCATGACCTGGGTCAGTGAAATCCCTGACGAAAACGACATACGCCAGCGCTTCACCGAACGCCTTGCGCCCTGGCAAGTCACCAGCTTCCACATGCTGTGCCTGGTGGCACGCCTGCGCGAAACCAATGAACCGATCGGCTTGTTTGGATGCAGTGCCGAATGGCAGCCTTATCGGCAAGCTGAGGTCGGCTACATGCTCTGCCATCGCTTCACCGGAAACGGCTATGGCAGTGAAGCGCTCAAGGCACTGTGCGACTTCTTGCTACAAGCAGAATTTCATAAACTCAAAGCGCTGGTCATAGAGGGGAATTGGCCGTCCCGACGCATTCTGGAAAAGAATGGTTTCACACTTGAGGGCACCCTTCGGGATAATTATCTGCTAAACGACCAATGGGTAAACGATTGGGTGCTGGGTCGCCTGAATTCGCAACATTAAAAAAATATTCTGTTGCTCTCGACAATTCTGTTATCAGCGCGTTATGTTCTTACCTCGGTCACTGCAGTGACCAGCGTCGCTCGGACGGTCCGGGCGCCTACGTAAACCAGAGGACATCATGGCTGATAACAGCACACCCCGTCGTTTCTCGCGTATTGAACGCCTTCCCCCGTATGTATTCAACATCACCGCTGAATTGAAGATGGCTGCGCGTCGGCGCGGCGAAGACATCATCGATTTCTCAATGGGGAACCCGGATGGACCCACGCCGCCACACATCGTGGAAAAACTCTGTCAGGTAGCGCAACGCGAAGATACGCACGGTTACTCCACCTCGAAAGGCATTCCTCGCCTGCGTCGCGCCATCTCGCGCTGGTACGCAGATCGCTATCAGGTAGAGATCGATCCCGAATCAGAAGCCATTGTCACCATCGGTTCCAAAGAAGGGTTGGCGCACCTGATGCTGGCGACGCTCGACCATGGCGACACCGTCCTGGTGCCCAATCCGAGCTACCCGATTCATATTTACGGCGCAGTGATTGCCGGTGCACAAGTGCGTTCCGTACCGCTGGTGGCAGGCGTTGACTTCTTCAACGAGCTTGAACGCGCTATCCGCGAAAGTTATCCGAAACCGAAGATGATGATCCTCGGCTTCCCTTCGAATCCCACTTCACAGTGCGTCGAACTCGACTTCTTCGAACGTGTAATTGCGCTGGCGAAACAGTACAACGTGCTGGTCATCCACGATCTGGCTTACGCCGACATCACCTATGATGGCTGGAAAGCGCCGTCGATCATGCAGGTGCCGGGGGCGCGCGACGTAGCGGTGGAGTTCTTTACGCTGTCGAAAAGCTACAATATGGCAGGCTGGCGTATCGGCTTTATGGTGGGTAACAAAGAATTGGTATCCGCGCTGGCGCGTATCAAAAGCTACCACGATTACGGCACCTTCACCCCGCTGCAGGTCGCGGCGATTGCCGCACTTGAAGGCGATCAGCAATGCGTGCGTGATATCGCCGAGCAGTATAAACGCCGTCGCGATGTGCTGGTGAAAGGGCTGCATGAAGCGGGCTGGATGGTCGATCTGCCAAAAGCCTCAATGTACGTCTGGGCGAAAATTCCCGATCACTATGCGCATCTCGGTTCGCTGGAGTTCGCTAAACTGCTGCTGCAGGAAGCCAAAGTGTGCGTCTCACCGGGCATCGGCTTTGGTGACTACGGTGATACCCATGTGCGATTTGCTCTGATTGAAAACAGCGATCGTATTCGTCAGGCGGTACGTGGCATCAAAGCCATGTTCCGTGCGGATGGCATATTGCCGGGAACGGTAAAAGCGCTGGAAGAAGAAGAGTAAAACTAAGAAGGGCGACTTTGGTCGCCCCGCCTGGCAGGATTTATTTGAGCATCAGCACGAAAGTGCCTACCCAGATTAACAGGAAGAAAGAAACTCCCATCAAAGCATATCTCACAAAACGACTCCTCTGAGCGGTTACCATGCTGGTGATCCCAATCCAGCGTAACCCGAACAGAATAAGAGAAAGGTGAAGTTCATAACCGCTGCACGCTTTCTTCTCAGGTGGTTCCAAGCGAACTCAGAACAGGATCGAGCGCTAATTTACGCGCAATCGATCCGAAAATAAATAGGCCAGTTCTGAGAGATTGCTCACATTTTCATCGGGCGTCAATTTCCGGTATCGCGGACATGCCCACACGCAGTTGTGCCAAATCGGGTTGGTTGGCATCCAGCACAATTTTCACCGGTAAACGCTGCACCACCTTGGTGTAATTACCGGTGGCATTGTCCGGTGAAATGGCGGAGAAGGTCGCGCCCGTCGCCGGTGCAATGCTGTCAACATGACCGGTAAAGGTCTTGCCAGGCAGCGCATCGACTCTCACCACCGCTCTCTGTCCCGGCTGCACATCGGCCAGCTGAGTTTCAAGATAGTTGGCGGTGATATAGGTTTGTTGCAAGGGCACCACCGCCAGCAAACGCGTTCCGGCGCTAACGTAAGCGCCCAATCGCACCGAACGCTGACCCACCATACCGTCTACCGGTGCCACAATCCGCGTATAAGAGAGATTCAGCTTCGCCTGATCCACGCTGGCCTGCGCTGCTGTCACATCGGCCTCTGCCTGACGCACGGCCGCTTGTAACACACCCACCTGTTTCATCGATGCAGCCAGTGCAGCTTCACTCTGGCGCACAGCAGCAGACGCTGAACGTTGGGTTGAACTGGCTTTCTGCTGCTCATCTGCGGCAATGGTGCCGCTTTTATACAGCTGGTTATAACGCGCCGCACTTTGGCCGGCGTATTGCGCTGACGCCTGGCTCGCTGCTAAGGTCGCTTTGGCTTCATCAATGGTTGATTGCTGCTGCTCCAGTTGAGCCTGGCTGCTCAGGCGTTTGGCATCGCTGACCTGCAAATTCGCCTGCGCCGTTTCCAGCGCCACGCGGTAATCGCGATCGTCAAGCGTGGCTAGCAGTTCGCCCGCTTTTACTCGCTGGTTATCCTGCACATTCACACTGGCGATATAGCCGGACACTTTCGGCGCCACCAGGGTGTAATCCGCATTTACATAGGCATCATCAGTGCGATGATCGTTGCCGGTCATTGATGACCAGACAAAAAAGGCCATGGCCAGCAACACGATTAATAGGGCACTCAACAGCACCGTTCTTTTCAAGGCAAAAGCTTGCATATCAGTTATCTCGACGTCGTCGTAACAGGTTGAATCAGGGTTTGTGGCGGCCAGACACGTTTTGGCAACCAGGCAGTCAGTAGTAAAAGCAGTGCGGCGAAACCAATCAGCATTTGGTAGCAGTCACTCAGGCTGAGCACCATCGCCTGATGCTTCAGCAGGGTCGCGAAACCGCTCAGGTTCTCTGCGCTACTGGCGCTGCCATCCGGTAATAAAGGAAAGCTGCTGCTGGATTGGGCGCTGCTGGGCGCGGTCATCAGCCAGGGTCGACTGGCGGCATTGCCCACCAGCACGCTGGAGTGAAACTGTTCCCGGTGGCTGATAAACCATTCCACCAGGGTGCTGGCGGCAATGCTGGAGAAACCGCGCACTGTATTGAACATCGCGGAGGCAAATGGGCCTTCCGGTGGCGCAACCACGCTGGTGGCGCTCATCAACACCGGCAGAATCACCATCGGTTGACCGAAAGCCTGCAAAATTTGGATGACCCAGAAATTCTGTCGCGCCCAGTCACTGGTAATGTTCATGCCCATCAGGCAGGAGATCACCAGCAGCGTCACGCCAGCAGTCAGCATCCAGCGGCAATCAATCCAGCGGATATTGAGCAGTGCTGCCACCAGTGGGGCGATCAGTAATTGCGGCAAGCCGATGGTTAACGCCAGCGGCGCGAATTGCAGCGTGCGGAAACCTTCCACCTGGCCAAGATAGGCGGAGGGCAGCGCGGATCCGGAAAGCGACAGAATCAACACGCCCGCCAGCGCCAGCAAACCGTGCGCGAGATTGTGACGGCGCAGCATCTGCAATTTGAACAGCGGCAACGGGTGAAACCATTCATTAATAAAGAACACAGTCAGCAATGCCAGCGCGCTCAATAATAGCGCCGCAAACAGCGGTGAACTGAGCCAGTCAAGGCGTTCCCCTTGCGTCAGCGCCAGAATCAGCAGCGCCATGCCTGAGCAACCGGTCAGCATGCCAAACAGGTCTATCTGCTCGAAACGCTCGAAGCGTAGCGGGTCTTGCGGTAAGCCCCAGCCAATCAACAGCATGGCGATCAGCATTGACGGGATAACTTGCCAAAACACGAACATCCAGCTCACTTCATCGGTCCAGAAAGCGGCAAGCGTGGCGGCGATATTGGGGCCAAAGGTGGCGGTTAACGCATAGGCGCCAAGACCATAAAGCTTGATTGGCGGCGGCAGAAAACGCAGTGCCACGGTCATCAGTAACGGTGGCAATGCACCGCCAAACAGACCCTGAATCACGCGCAGCGCAATAAACAGCGTGGCGTTTGGCATTAACGGCAGCAGCAAACCGCACAGCATAAAGCCAGCGGAAACCGCCAGAGCAAAACGACGCAGGGAAAAGGTCACGGCAAACCATGGCGCGATCATCATCGCGGCCACTTCCGCCGCCTGATAAGCGGAGATGATCCAGCTGCCTTGATCGTAGCTCATGCCGATGGCGGCACGGATATCTGCCAACGCAATATCCGTCACGCGGTCATTTAATCCGGAGGTGAGCGCAGCAATCAGCACGCCAACCAATCCCAGCGCCAGGCGCAGGGTAAACGGATGGGGAGCCGGAGCCGCAACAGGCTGGGCGTTCATAACAGGTGTCTCGTTTTATTATTGATGCAGTGTATTGCGATGTGATACATGTCGCATCTTACATCTCGGTATGATGTATTGCAATGTGATACAGGGTGTAAAAGTGCGGTCATTCGCGCTAAAGTAGGGCAGGCCAAAAAGGAACGCACAATGGTTGAACTTCCCTCAAGCCGTGAGGATGAAAAAGCGGGTGGCATTCAGGTCATCGCGCGTGCGGCAAAAATTCTGAATGCGCTGGGTGAACATCCGGGCGGCATGAGTCTGGGCGAAATTGCGCAGGTGGTCGATCTGCCACGTTCAACGGTGCAGCGTATTATCGCCGCGCTGGATAGCGCGCAACTGGTGCGCAGCAGCGGGGCGGGCGGGCTTCGTCTGGGACCGGCACTGCTCAAGCTGATCTCCAGCGTGCACAGTGATGTGGTCGAAATCGTCCGTCCGTTTCTGGAACAACTCTCCGCCGACATCAACGAAACCGTTTCGCTGGCACGCGCCAGTGGCACGCAGTTAGCGATTGTTCACTATGTGGTGGCATCCCGGGAATTGCGCGTGGTGCCACGCATCGGTTTGAATCTCCCGCTCTACAGCACTTCAGGCGGTCGCGCACTGCTGGCACTGGAAAGTGATGAAGATGTGCGCGTGATGGTCGGCGAAGCCTATAAAGAGTTGACCGAAATGACGGTGAAAACCTTGCCACAACTGCTGGAGCTGATTGCTGAGGTGCGTAACAGCGGTCTGGCCATTGATCTTGGCGAAACACTGGAAGGAATTTCCACCATGGCGGTGGCGATCGACACGCTGTTTGGTCGCTTCTCCATTTCGCTGCTGGTGCCGACGGCGCGTTTTCATAAACAGGAAGCGCGCTATCGTGATGAAATCATGAAATGCAAAGAGGCGCTGATTCGCGAAATTGGCAAAATGACCGCTGTGGAAGGATAACCAACTGATGAAAACCTTGCTGATGGCCATTGATAATTCACCGGTGGCAGAAAAAGTCATCGCGTTAACCATTGAACAGGCGCTGGCGCAACAGGCGCAGGTCACGGTGTTGTGCTGTGTCGATCCCGCTTATTCCTCCTGCAATCAGCCGATCGAAATCGATGCGGGCGAAGATCCGGATGATTTCGTCGCGGCAAAAGATGAACAAAACACCGCTGAAATGGTGGTGCGTCACGCGCTGGCCCCGCTACTGCGTGCCGGGGTGGCTGCCAAAGGTTTGATTCTGTCCGGTGAAGCCGCGGAAACCATTGTGGCTCAGTCCAATGCACTGAAGGCCAGCATGATCATCATCGGTCGCCGTCATCTTTCTCCTTTTAATCGCTTACTTAAAGGTTCGGTGAGTGCGGCTGTGATTGAGCGCGCCAACTGCCCGGTTCTGATTGACGTTCGCAAGGATTAATCACGCTCCATGTTTTCCCTCTTACCTATCACGCTGGCGGCGTTTGCGCTGCTGGCGGTGATTATCATCGTTCTGATCCGCACCACGGCACTCCGCTTATGGCAGGGGTTAGTGCTGTTTTTACTGCCGTTAATCCTGGCGAACATGCTGTGGTTTAGCTGGTTACATCCACGTCAGGAGCGACAGGCGCTGGAAAGCGAGGTGGCAAATCAGCTAAGCCTCGCACCCGGCTATCGTCAGCTCAAAACACAGGAGCCGGCGTTGTGGCAAATGCTTAATCGCGAGTTACTGCACAAGCGTATGGAAGGCGTGCCTGCTGACCAGGCGCTGGGCGAGTTACGTGGATGGCTGATGGATCTGGTTAATCAGCGTATGGCGCGTGCAGACGACGAAACGCTGCTCAATTATTTGCGCGTGTCAGTGCAGGAGATGCAGGCACTGCAGCAACCGGAGCCACAACGCTGCTTCCGCTTCCTTTACCCGCAGGTAAATGGCGGCATCAATTTGCAACAAGCGCTGTCACCGACGTTGTACCAGCGAGATGCCCTGGCGTTAGATATGCTCCTGAAAAACAGCACAGGCGAAGAGCGACCGATTGATCAGCAGGGCGCACAACGTGATTTGCAGAGCGTCGTGGAGAAACTTTACGGCAAGTGGGGTGATAAACTTCAGCAACTCAACATGCCTGCTGATACTGCCGTTGATCGCAGCGCCATGTGTGCCATGTCGATTGATCTTTACAGCGGCATTCTCGCATTGCCTGCCAAACAGTCCGCCAACCTTTTGCGTAAGATGGTCAGCCTTACCGGTTAGGTTTACGCGTAAAAAAAAGCCCGCTCAGCGCGGGCATAAAGGTCACTTTCCGTTTGTTTTTCTCGTGTCACCTGGTGTGGTGCAGACTTCGTGCTGTCTGAAAGCATCATGTCATCGGTTAAGTGATATGAAAAACCGTTTGGTTTTATTGATTTGATTGGTAAAAACTTTAACAAAATGACTATTTCGCGCCAGTTTCCTATAGATGCGTGCGGCTTAGGCATTTAGACTGCTTCGCCTGGAAGAGGACACCCTAATGAAAAAAATGCTTATTAGCGCGCTCGCGCTTTTTATGCTGGCCGGTTGTAGTGTCAGCAAACCCGGTGGATTTGAACGTGTCGATGAAGATAAAAGCTCAAATACCGTGCAATATCGTTACGACCCGCATACGTTGAATAAAGATGCGATGGAAATCGATTTGGCGAATTATTGTAACCAACGTGGATTTGATAAAGTGGAATCGCTGCCCGCGCAGGACAGCCATCTACCCGGATTAAAGAAAGCCTGGTATCAATGTAATTACGCGGTAAAAAGTTAAAAGAAAGGGCGGGATAATTTCCCGCCCTTTTTGTTTTTTTATTATGTGCTGTGTGTGCTTTGCCCAACTACCAATGACGACCATGATGACCACGGTCATGATGCCAGCCACCGCCGTGGCCCCAGCCCGGTCCGCGCCCATGTCCGTCATGAACGATACAACCACTTAACATCGTCATAATGGCAACAACCGAAGCAGCTTTAATAAGTGTTTTCATGGAGAGTCCTCCTCTTTTCCAATGAAGCCAGATTACCGGGGAAAAGTGGAGTGAAGATGCAGTAAATGTAGAGTTATTTCTGGATCTATTACCAGATATGTCAATTTAAAGCTAAAAACGTCAAGGCGGGAAATAAACCAATCAGATAAAACCGAATGCCTGATGATAATAACGCGAATAGTCTGAAATGCAATCCTAAATAACAGCCGTTCTCAACTCTTAAAACATTACGCAGAAAAGATGGAGAAAATAGATGCCGCACAGTGATGCGGCATCTGTTGAGATTAATTATGCAGCAAAGGTTCAGTCACGTTTTGACGATTTGGCAGACGGATGCTGAGCGACAACACCAGTGAAATCACCAGCAGTGTCATGATCAAGCTGAAGGTCACGGTAAAACCACCAAACACGGAAGCCACCAGTGAACCCATCACGCTGCCGATACCGAATCCCAGGTAAATCAGCCCGTAATTTTTCGTCAGATTATTAAGACCAAAGAAATCGCTGACCAGGGAAGGGAACACGGTGATGGTGCCACCAAAGCTAAAGGCAACACAGGCCAGTGACAGGAAGAAGGTGGTTTCATTCATCCGGGTAAACAACAAAATGCTCATGCCCACCAGTGAAACGATCTGTGCCAGTGAAATGACGCGAATACGTGCCATTTTATCGGAGAGTACGCCGAGAATAAGACGGCCACTCAGGTTAGCAATCGCGATGACAGTCACGGCATTAGCAGCGGTTTGCGTGGTCAAATGGACCATCCCTTCGCCGATGTCTTTCGCCACGCCAATCACATACAGTCCGCTCATGCAGGCAGTGAGGAACATCAGTGCCAGCATCCAGTACTGTGGCAAGCGCACGGATTGCGCCAGCGTGTAATCTTTTTCCAGCACTTTCGCGTTACCGCTGCTTTGCTGGATAGGGGCATCACGCATCATCAGCGCACCCACAATGATCATACTCATCGCCAGCACACCCCAAATCATAAAGGTGTTCTCCAGACCGTAAGTGCTGAGCAGCGCGCCACAGATAAATTTGAAGCCGAGGCTACCTAAGCCGTAAGCGCCAATCGAGCAGGCGGAGATTAATCCTTTGCGCTCCGGGAACCACTTCACGCAGTTTGACAGCGTCATCAGGTATCCTGCGCCATCCGCTAAACCGACCAGGATGCCGGCGCTGAGATACAGCATCATTAGGTTATCGGCATGAGCGGTCAGCCAAAAGCCAATCGCCATTAAAATCCCGGCGCCGATGGTGACGTTACGCACACCAAAGCGCTCCTGTAATTTTCCCGCCAGTGACGATGCAATCGCCAGGCCCAGGCTGAGTAAACCAAACGAGAAGGCAACCTGACTGATTGGCGCATCAAGCTTATGCGCCAACTGGCCGTTAAACAGGCTCCAGGTGTAAACCGAACCCAGTGCAAACTGAGTGATGATGGTGCCGATAAGGGTAAGCATGCGGGTGCGCTGCAACTGCGCGGATAGTTCTGTTTTCATTTTTATCTCTCCCCTCAGGGAATGCGGAATCTGCAGCGATAATAGGCAGCTTACGCGCGCGTGGGGCGAAGCAGGGCATCAAGAGACAGGATGAAGGAATGAAATGCAGTAATACGGGTATGAATGGCATTGGGTCACAGTGGTGTCAATTTAAGCGTAGCGGTTGCCATGGGTAAGCATGTGTAACCAGGTGTTATAAGCGTACCGATTTCGCTGCAAGATGACAGTTTTTTGCCAGGCTTAAGATTCACTCAATAGGAGGAAATATGACAGACCGAGCATATGAATCCGCGTCAAGCGAGGATGAAGTTTGCTGCATCATCGGTCAGGCGGTGATCGAGTTAAGCGATGAGCATCAGCCTGTGAATAAATCCACGCTGTCGCTGAAATTACTGGCTATGGCCGATCGCGACAGAGATGATGAACGCGTTCTGCTTTACTGGATTGCCAGAAAAGCCATCAATAAACCTCACCAGCTCAATATCGGCGTTCAGGGCTGGCGCTAGAGGACCAAAGAGCGGGCGCAATGCCCGCTCTCGCTATTCATGCCAGGCGTAATTTGCGTGCCGTGGGCCAGCGCACAAACATCACCATATTCCCCATCAGAATCATCGACAGACCCACGATGGCATTGCTGTGCCACTGATATCCCTCATAAATGGTCGACAACGTCAGTGCCACCAATGGGAAAAGCAGTGTGCAGTAGGCGGCCTGGCTGGCTCCGATACGACCGACAAGTGTGAAATAAGCGCCAAATCCAAGCACAGAGCCAAAAATGGCCAGATAACTCATCGAACCAAGCCACTGCAAATTCAGCGCAGGCGCTAATGAATCGCCATTCAATAGTGCGATGATTGCCATAACAATTGCACCATATAACATGGCATAGCTGTTGGTGGTCAGCACATCACGTTGACGGCGCTGATGGCGAGTCGAAATCATGTTTCCCAAAGAGAATCCAAGCGTGCCCAAAGCACTTAGCCCAACGCCCCACAGCAGTTGCGGAGCCGGGTGCGCTGCCTGAATGTCATTCCAGAACAAGGCAACAATTCCTCCCAAACCAAGCACGGCCGCGGGCAACAGGCGAAACGGTGGGCGCTGACGGAAAAAGATCCAGCTGTTGAGCGCGTTATACAGCACGGCCATGGAGAAGATGACCGATTCCAGGCCACTGCTGATCCACGCTGCCGCATGATAGAAACAAACGAAGTTGAAGCCAAATACGCAACAGCCTTGCATTAAGCAGAAAAGGTGATCCTGCCTATCCAGTGGGCGCAGGCGTTTAATCAGCTTCAGGATCACTAACATCAACACCGAGGCCAGCAAAAAGCGCCAGAATACCGCTACCAGAACCGGCGTGTTAGCCGCTTCTTGTTGCAGGAAAATCGCAATCCAGGTCGTGCCCCAAATCAACACCACCGCAAGGTACAACATAATGTTCATCGCATTCTCTCCAGCAAAATCATTGCCTGAAGTGTGACGATCATGATGGCCATCTGCTTGCACGCAGTTGCGCCCGAATTGCAAAATCTTGCGCTTTTTACACGGATGTCCTGCGTTGGCCTGTTTTCTGGCCGTGGAGATCCGTAAACTGTGCGTTATTAACCTGTGAGTGGATCCCTTTGATGCCCGATTATCAAACCTTCGACATGCTGCAGCGCCATAAAGCGCAATTGCGCGATAGCGTCCAGCTTTCGGGTGGCATCAAGTTGGCGGCCTGGTTTAATAGTGGCGATCGTGTCACTAATCTTAGCGATCACCATACGCTCAGCCTGTATACCGCGGATGGCTATGACACCTGGCATAAAACTCAGCATGGTTGGCGCAACGGCGGTGGTCCGGATCGCTTCTGCCTGATGCCGAGCGGTGTTGAATCCACCTGGGATTTACGCGCCGATTTATCGTTCGTGCATCTCTACTGTACTGACGAGCACTTGCGTCATCTTGGCGAACAGATTTGGGATCGCAGCCCCGCCCAACTTAACCTGCATGAAAAGATCTTTGCCGACGACGATCGTATCACGCAACTTTATCGCCATTTCCTGCTGAGCGTTGACTGGCAGCAACCCGCTAATCAATTGATGCTGAGCAGTGCCTCAACGTTGTTAATGACGCATCTTTTGCAGCGCTACAGTGAAGTGCAGTGGCAGGCGCCACAGGTGCGCGGCGGCATAGCGCCCGCGGTATTGCGGCGTGTGTTGGCTTTTATTGATGCACAGTTGGATCAGCCGTTGACGCTGGCGCAATTAGCTGCAGAAGCTTCATTGAGTGAGTATCACTTTGCTCGCATGTTCCGCAGCAGCGTGGGCGAAGCGCCACATCAGTTCGTGATGCGTCGTCGTATGGATACCGCACTGCAACTGTTGAAGTTCAGTGCACTGCCGTTAACTGAGATCGCGCTGCGTTGCGGTTTCCACTCTTCCAGTCACTTCAGTAACCGTTTCCGCCAGTTGCATGGTGTCACCCCTTCCGCATGGCGCCAAAACGCGCACCAGCTTTGATTCCGCTGTAATTACCTGAAACAGCCAGTTTCTACCTTCGAGAAACGTCTCAGATTCATTCACTCTCATGCTAATTGTGATGAACTTTTCTTAGCCTTAGATACAATGCCATCCATTAACATGTTGTTTTTGATGTGATAATTACATGTTTAGCTTATGCGGAGTGGTAACGATGGAAATGCGCGTTTCAAAGCTTGAAGCCGATGTATTTGAAATGAAGGCAGATATTAAAACGTTGAAAACCGATATGGAAACGGTGAAAACCGACCTGGCGGTGATCAAGTCTAACTACCTAACGAAAGCCGATTTACATCAGGAAATCGCTAAAACTCATGTAGAGATCGCCAAAATTCACATAGAGATGACCAAACAAACCAAATGGATCCTGGGTGGAATAATGAGCGCGGCTGGACTCAGCTTAGGTATAGCGCGCTGGCTGTTTTGAGGGATTAGACCTAAAGCCAATATGAGGGAATGATGAAGACTGCAAGCTGCCCTTCGTCACATCCAACGTCCATTCAGATTCGCATGTTTACCAGGAGTAGATTTCTGCCTGGGGATGGCATTGCTTATGATCAGAATTATAGTTACCAGGCTGGAGGAAACATGCTTGAAGTGCGCGTTGTAAAACTTGAATCTGACGTCAGTCATATTAGACGTGACGTTGAAGAGCTAAAGGCCGATGTAAAATCAATCGATAGAAACATGGCTGCCGTGCTTGAAAAACTGGAAGGTCTCAAAGAGTCACTCGCTAAAAAGCCTTCGACAGATGCAGTTGAGAAGCGGATATCTGAAGCGAAGCTGGCTGTTTTACTCGGTGTTCCAGCCTTAATCGCTATTGGCACTACGGCCTACAAGTTGATAGCGCATTTCTATTTCTCATGAATACCCGTAGCCGTCTTGGTTTAGTTAAACCCATCGCCACTCATCGAAAATCTTTGCGTGCCAATGATTCGGCGATTGCCTGATATAAAGGGGGATGAGGAGGGCAGCGAACGGCGATATGGTGTCCCCTGCAGGAATCGAACCTGCAACTAGCCCTTAGGAGGGGCCCGTTATATCCATTTAACTAAGGAGACGCGGCGCGCAGTATAGCGTACCGACCAGCAGAATTTAACCGTGTAAATCCTGTTTGCTCAATCTATCAACAATGTCGTGCCACAGATCACTGTTGTTTCTTCAGCGCTTTCTCTTTGCGCTTCTGTTCCGCCTTCGCTTTGGCCTTCGCCGCCTCGCTCATATCGTTGCGAATTTGCGCATGGCTAATCAGTGCAAAAATCAACGTGCCGCCGGTGATATTTCCCAGCAGGGTAGGCAGCGCAAACGGCCAGAGAAACTCCTGCCAGGGCAGCGTGCCGGCAAACACCAGATACAGCACTTCTACTGAACCCACCACGATATGCGCCAGATCGCCGAGGGCAACCAGCCAGGTCATCATCACAATCACCACGATTTTGGCCGCGCCCGCGTAAGGGAACATCCAGACCATGGTGGCGATAATCCAACCTGAAATCACGGCATTGGCAAACATTTCGCTGGGGGAGTTGTCCATCACCTTTTCGCTAATCACGGTGAAGGCCTGGCGAGTTGCCTCGTCAAAAATCGGCATATGATTAAACGCCAATGCGCCGAGCGCCGTACCGATCAAATTTCCTGCCAGCACTATGACCCACAGACGAAACAACAGCATAAAATTACCGCCAGTGGGTTTGTGCATCACCGGTAATACCGCAGTAACTGTGTTCTCAGTGAACAGTTGCTGGCGCGCCATAATGACGATGACAAAGCCGAAGGTATAACCCAGATTCTCCAGCAGGAAACCGCCTGGCACATCGGCCAAATGCACATGGAAAATCCCTTTGGCCATCAGCGAAGCGCTCATGGAGAGCCCCGCAGCCACGGCAGACCATAATAAGGCCATGCCGTCGCGCTCTAGCTCTTTCTCGCCATCCTGGCGGATCTCTTCATGAATGGCAGCAGCCCGTGAGGGCAGGGCATCTTCATCCACTTCTATCTCTTTCCCCTGGTCCTTTTCGTCGCTCTCGACATCATTGTCATGTTCTGAAATGGATGGTGATTGCTTCATGTTTTCCCCTGGTGATAATGCCAACGCGTAATAAGCGTAGACGGTTTTATCAAGAGCGAAATGTTACGAAGATTCAATTTAAGAGTAACAAGATTTTAACTGAGGCGATTTTTTGCGCAATTCCTTGATCTGATGCGCACGAATACCCCCTTTGGGGGAAGTGAGAGCTACCTCACAGACTTCGGCCCACAGATTCATTGTGGTATTATCCCCGCCTTATTTCACAGCTGCGATTCCCTCTTTCATGCTCGAAGTAATTAATCTCTCATGCGTTCGTGATGAGCGAACCCTGTTTCATGGTCTGAGCTTCCATGTGCAACCGGGTGACATTGTGCAAATTGAAGGCCCTAACGGGGCAGGAAAAACCTCACTGCTGCGTCTGCTGGCTGGATTAAGCCGGGCAGAAGAGGGCGAGGTGATGTGGCAATCGCAGCCGATTCGTCAGCAGCGCGAAATATGGCATCAAAACTTGCTCTATCTTGGCCATCATCCTGGTGTGAAGTCGGTACTCTCACCTCTGGAAAACCTGCATTTCTGGCACGGCGATCGTGATGAAGAAGTGATTTTCGACGCGCTGGAGCAGGTGAACTTGCTGGGATATGAAGAGGTGCCGGTTGCGCAGTTGTCCGCAGGGCAGCAACGGCGTGTAGCCCTGGCTCGCCTGTGGCTCAGCCCGGCAAAGATCTGGATCCTGGATGAACCGCTCACGGCGATTGATAAAGGCGGCGTGGAAAAATTAATGGCGCGTTTCGCTGAACATGCCGATAACGGAGGCGCAGTGATTTTAACTACCCATCAGGATCTGCCTGATGAGAGTGATCGTGTGCGCAAAATCCGCCTGACTTCGGAGTGGGCTTGATGTTAGGTCGGGTGATTCAGCGTGAGTTGAAAATTGCGTTTCGCAGTGGTGCCGAGGTGATCAACCCGCTGTGGTTTTTCCTGATTGTTATCACGCTGTTTCCGTTAGGTATCGGACCGGACCCGCAGCAGCTGGCGCGTATTGCGCCGGGGATAGCCTGGGTCGCTGCATTACTCGCCTCATTGCTGGCGCTTGAGCGACTGTTCCGTGATGATTTTCTGGATGGTTCGCTGGAGCAACTACTTTTGCTGCCGACCCCATTGCCGGTCACCGTGCTGGGAAAAGTGATTGCTCACTGGCTGATTACGGGCTTGCCACTGATTTTACTGTCGCCTCTGGCGGCACTCCTGCTGTCACTGGATTTTGCTGGCTGGCGCGCGATGGCGCTGACGCTTTTACTCGGCACGCCAACCTTGAGTTTTCTTGGTGCGATTGGCACCGGTCTGACCGTTGGGCTGCGGCGTGGCGGCGTACTTCTGAGTTTACTGGTATTGCCGTTGTCGATACCTGTTCTGATCTTTGCCAGCGCGGCCATCGATGCCGCCGGTCAGGGATTGCCGATCGGAGGCTATCTGGCAATTCTTGGCGCGATGCTGGCAGTGAGCGCAACACTTTCGCCGTTCGCAACTGCCGCGGCTTTGCGCATTAGTCTGCATTAATCCGTGCTGCCCCAGAGCCGCCGGTATCCGAATTCTTTTTTATTGTGAGCTATGCAAATGTGGAAATGGTTACACCAGTGGGCAAAGCCTGAGCGGCTTTACCAGCTATGCGGTCGCTTAATTCCGTGGTTCGCCGTGCTTGGCGTGGCAACGCTGCTGCTTGGTTGGGTGTGGGGCTTCGGCTTTGCACCGGCCGATTATCAGCAAGGCAACAGCTTCCGTATTATGTACATTCACGTGCCAGCCGCGATGTGGTCAATGGGCGTTTACGCATCCATGGCGATTGCCGCGTTTATCGGCCTGGTGTGGCAGATGAAGATGGCGGATCTGGTTTCGGCAGCGATGGCGCCTATTGGTGCGGTGTTTACTTTTATCGCGTTAGTGACGGGTTCCGCCTGGGGCAAACCGATGTGGGGCACCTGGTGGATTTGGGATGCCCGCCTGACATCGGAACTGGTGCTGCTGTTCATCTATATGGGCGTGATTGCGCTCTATCACTCGTTTGAGGATCGTCGCACCGCCGGTCGTGCCGCAGGCATTCTGATTTTGGTGGGCGTGGTTAACTTGCCCATCATCCACTTCTCGGTACAGTGGTGGAACACCCTGCATCAGGGATCGTCAGGCATTTTGCAGCAGGCAATTGCGCCGAGTATGCGGACGCCGCTGCGTTGGGCCATTCTCGGTTATCTGCTGGTGTTTGGCGCGCTGACGCTAATGCGCCTGCGTAACCTGATCCTGTTCAGCGAGCGCCATCGTCCATGGGCGATCGATGTGGCTCAGGGAGGGCGCAAAGCATGACACCGGCTTTCTCATCATGGAGCGACTTCTTCGCCATGGGCGGCTATGCCTTCTATGTCTGGCTCGCCGTCATCCTCACGTTAATCCCTTTATTCGGTCTGGTGCTGCATACCCTGTTGTTCCGCCGCCGTTTGCTGGCAGAAATTCGCCAGCGTCAATCCAGGGAGCGCCGCATTCGCGCGGCCAAGTCGAAAAAAGCTGCCAGTGAAGCAGCAGGAGAAACCGTGTGAATATCCGTCGTCGTAACCGCCTGTATGTGGTGGTCGCGATTTTGGTCGGCTTAGGCCTGGCCACATCGCTGGTGATGTATGCGCTGCGTTCCAACATTGACCTGTTTTACACCCCGAGTGAAATTCTGTACGGCAAAGGTGAAGCGCATCAGATGCCGGAAACCGGGCAACGTCTGCGCGTCGGCGGCATGGTGATGCCTGGCAGCGTGAAGCGCGATCCGAAAACGCTGGCTGTCTCTTTCAAGCTGTATGACGCCAACGGCGTGATCAGCGTAAGTTACGAAGGCATCTTGCCGGATCTGTTCCGTGAAGGGCAGGGCGTGGTGGCGCAGGGCGTGCTGGAAAGCGGCAACCTGGTCAATGCCAAAGAAGTGCTGGCAAAACATGACGAAAAATACACCCCGCCAGAAATTGAAGATGCGATGAAGAAAAACCACACAGGACCTGCAGCGACTTATCAGCAGGCAGGTGCTCAATCATGATGCCGGAAATTGGCAGCTTTCTGCTTTGCCTGGCGCTGGGACTCGCGCTGCTATTAAGTATTTATCCGTTGTGGGGCGCAACGCGTCAGGATGCACGTTTGATGGCGATGGCACGTCCGCTGGCGTGGGGCATGTTCGCCTGTATCGTTGCCGCCTTCGTAGTGCTGGTACATGCGTTTATCGTTAACGATTTCAGCGTGGCCTATGTCGCCACCAACTCCAACACCCTACTGCCGGTTTACTACCGCATCGCGGCCACCTGGGGCGCGCATGAAGGTTCACTGCTGCTGTGGGTGCTGTTGCTCAGCACCTGGACGGTAGCCGTCGCGATTTTCAGTCGCGGCATGCCGCAGGATGCACTGGCGCGCGTGTTGTCAGTCATGGGTATGATCAATCTCGGCTTCCTGCTGTTTATTACGCTCACCTCGAATCCGTTTACCCGAACCCTGCCGAACTTCCCGGTTGATGGCAGCGACCTCAATCCGATGCTGCAGGATATCGGGCTGATTTTCCATCCGCCTCTGCTTTACATGGGGTATGTCGGTTTCTCGGTGGCATTTGCGTTTGCAATTGCGTCATTGATGGCAGGACGTCTTGATACCGCATGGGCGCGCTGGTCACGCCCGTGGACCACCGCAGCCTGGGTTTTCCTGACCATTGGTATCGTGCTCGGTTCTGCGTGGGCCTATTACGAACTGGGCTGGGGCGGCTGGTGGTTCTGGGATCCGGTCGAGAATGCTTCGTTCATGCCATGGCTGGCCGGTACGGCGTTGATGCACTCGCTAGCGGTGACAGAAAAACGGGGTAGCTTCAAATCCTGGACGGTGCTGCTGGCGATCACGGCATTCTCATTAAGCCTGCTGGGCACTTTCCTGGTGCGTTCAGGCGTGCTGGTGTCAGTGCACTCATTTGCTTCCGATCCGGCGCGCGGCATGTTCATTCTCGCCTTCCTGGTGATCGTGATTGGTAGCTCGCTGCTACTTTATGCCATCAAAGGTGGCAAGGTGCGCAGCCGCGTGCAGAGCGAAGCCTGGTCACGCGAATCCTTCCTGTTGGGTAATAATGTTCTGTTAATTGCGGCCATGCTGGTGGTGCTGCTGGGCACGTTGTTGCCGTTAGTCCATAAGCAGCTTGGACTGGGCAGTATTTCTGTCGGCGAACCCTTCTTCAACACCATGTTTACCTGGTTGATGGCACCGTTCGCGCTGATGCTCGGCATTGGGCCGCTGGTGCGCTGGCGTCGCGATGAGCCGCAGAAGTTGTGGAAACGCCTGGGTGTCGGTTTGCTGGTCACACTGATCTTGTCGATCGCACTACCGTGGCTGCTGCAGGACCGCATTGAAGCGATGACAGTGATTGGCTTGCTGATGGCGATCTGGGTGATTCTGCTGACGCTGATGGAACTGCACGAGCGCGCTACTCATCGCCACAGCTTCTTCAAAGGCCTGCGTCATTTAACCCGCAGCCATTGGGGCATGGTGCTGGGTCATTTAGGCGTTGCCGTAACGGTGGTGGGTATCGCTTTTAGCACCCAGTACAGCGTTGAGCGCGATGTGCGCATGAAGTCAGGCGATACCGTGGATATCCACAACTATCACTTTATTTTCCGCGACGTACACAATTTGCAGGGACCGAACTACAGCGGCGGTGTCGCCATTATCGATGTGACGCGTGACGGAAAATTTGAAGCGGTACTGCATGCTGAAAAACGGTTCTATACCGCAGCCCGTACCATGATGACCGAAGCGGCAATCAGCGGTGGTTTCACTCGCGATCTCTACGCGGCATTGGGCGAAGAGTTGGATGACGGTTCCTGGGCGGTGCGCATCTATTACAAACCGTTCGTGCGCTGGATTTGGTTCGGCGGCGTGTTTATGGCGGTCGGCGGCCTATTGTGCCTGCTGGACCCACGTTATCGTTCGCGCATAAAAGCGCAGCAGGAGGAGCTGGCATGAGCAAGAAAATCCTGTTCATCCCGTTAGTGCTGTTTCTGCTGCTGGCGGCCGCGCTGTTGTGGCAGTTGTCTCGCAACGCTAATGGGGATGATCCCACGCGTCTGGAATCGGCGCTGATTGGTAAGCCGGTACCGGTTTTTAAACTGGAAGCGCTCGATAAGCCGGGCAAAATCTACGATCAGCAAGTTCTGACCGACGGCAAACCGATCCTGCTCAATGTCTGGGCCACCTGGTGCCCGACATGCCGTGCTGAGCATCAGTATCTCAACACGCTGGCCGAGAAGGGCATTCGCGTCGTCGGGCTGAACTACAAAGATGATCGCACCAAAGCGGTCACCTGGCTGAACACGCTGGGCAACCCTTACGCGCTGAGCCTGTATGACGGTGACGGCATGTTAGGGCTGGACCTCGGCGTCTACGGTGCACCCGAAACTTTCCTGATCGACGGCCATGGCATTATTCGTTATCGCCACGCGGGCGATATGAATGACCGCGTGTGGAACGAAGAAGTGAAACCGTTGTGGGACAAATACAGTAAAGGGGCGGGCGCGTGAAACGACTGCTTTTGTTAGTGGCGGGCATTCTGCTCAGCACCAGCCTGTGGGCGGCCATTGATACTTACCAGTTCGATTCGGTACAGCAGGAAGAGCAGTACCGCGATCTCACCGGTTCGCTGCGTTGCCCTAAGTGTCAGAACAACAGCATTGCCGACTCCAATGCGATGATTGCCGCAGACATGCGTCTGAAAGTGTATGAGCTGATGAAGCAGGGCCAAAGTCGCCAGCAGATCATCGATTATATGGTGGCGCGCTACGGCAACTTCGTCACTTATGAACCACCGGTTACCCCTTCAACGTTGATTTTGTGGGTGGGGCCGGCGCTGTTTGTGGTGCTGGGCGGCTTGATTATTATTCTGCGCAATCGCCGGGGGAAAACCCGTAGCGATCTCGATGACGATGAACAACAACGCCTTGCGGCGATTCTTAAGCGTGACGGGAAGCCGTAATGACTGGATTCTGGATTACCCTGATTATTTTGCTGGTGGCGGCCTCGGCGCTGTTTCTCAGTGCAGGCTGGCGTCAACGTCAAGCCACTAGCGGCGATCGCGATCGTCTGAATACCGATTTCTACCAGCAGCGCCTGCGCGAATTAGCGCGTGATGAAGAGGAAGGTGTGGTTGCCGAGCGCCCGGAGATGGTGCGTGAACTGCAACAAACGCTGCTCACCGATGTGCCGAACGAGCACGCCGCGCGCATCCATAGCAGTAGCCGTTGGGTGCTGTTGCCGGGACTGATTATATTGTTGCTGGTGTCGGTTGGCTTTTACCTGAAGACAGGTGGACTGGCGCAACTGGCCGGTTGGGTTAGCGTGCAGCAGGAATACCCCCAGTTGCGCGCCCGTGTGATGGATCCCAAAGCGGCACCCTTAACCATGGAAGAGTTGGCTCGCCTACAATTAGGGTTGCGCACCGCTCTGCAAGACGATCCGCAAAACCTCAATGACTGGACGATGCTGGGCCGCCTGGGCATGGTGCTGAATAACGCGACGAATGCCAGCCAGGCCTTCCAGCGCGCATTGCAACTGGCACCTGATAATCTGGAACTGCAGCAGGATTATGCCGAAGTCCTGACGCGCTCCAGCGATCCGCAGGACAACCGCCAGGCCAATGTAATGCTGAAAGATCTGCTAAAACGCGACCATAGCAACGTGCGCACCCTAAGCTTGTTGGCATTTAATGCTTTTGAGCAGCAGCAATATGATCAAGCGATTGGTGCCTGGCAGGTGATGCTGAAGCTTCTGCCCGCGGGTGACAAGCGCATTACCATGATAGAGCGCAGCATTGAACAAGCGAAAACTGATGCGGGACAGCAAAATAGTCACCTGGCATTGACGGTGAGTTTAACTCCGCAGGCAGAAAAAATGTTACCGCAAGGCGGAGTGTTGTATATTTCTGTGTCTGACGGTGTTTCACCGGTGCCTGTGGCTGTGAAGCGTTTACCGCTGAGCCATTTCCCGTTATCGCTCACGCTGGATGACAGCAACGCCATGATGCCCGATCGCCTGCTTTCGGCGCAGCATCAGGTGCAGGTCAGGGTGCGTATTTCGCGCGATGGTAGCGCCAATCCTCAGTCGGGAGACTGGTTTGGCTTAAGCGCGATCACCCCCTGGGATGGTCATCAGCAACTGGCTGTGGAGATTAATCAACAGCAGCCCTGAAGCGATACATTATTCAACCGCACAGGGAGATAAGAATGAATAACCGCCTGACCGGTCTGGCGCTGGCCAGCTTGCTGCTGGTGGGATGTGCCAGTTCCAAACCGGCCGATCCAACGCAGCCTGCCCAGCGTAGCGATCCGCTCGAAGGCTTTAACCGCACCATGTTTAACTTCAACATGAACGTGCTGGATCCTTATGTGGTGCGCCCGGTTGCGGTTGCCTGGCGCGATTACGTGCCGGTGCCTGCGCGCAGTGGTATGAGTAATTTCCTCGGCAACCTGGACGAACCGGCCAGCATGCTGAACTCGATTCTGGTGGGTGAACCGCGCCAGGCAGGAATCCACTTCACGCGTTTCTTCCTCAATACCGTATTGGGCTTGGGCGGATTTATCGATGTGGCGGGCAAAGCGAATCCTGAACTGGCGCGAGAAGTTCCGCACCACTTCGGTAGCACGCTGGGTCGTTACGGTGTGGGCTACGGTCCTTATGTGGTTCTGCCGGGTTATGGCAGCTTCACGGTGCGTCAGGATGGCGGCGACTATGTCGATACACTTTATCCGGTACTGAGTTGGCTGACCTGGCCGATGTCGATTGGTAAATGGACACTGGAAGGTGTGGAAACACGTGCACAGCTGTTGGATTCCGATGCCATCCTGAAACAGCAGCAGGATCCGTATGCGTTTATCCGCAACGCCTACTTCCAGCGTAATGATTTCCTCGCCAACGGTGGCAAGTTGAAACCGGAAGAGAATCCGAACGCCAGTGCGATTCAGGATGATTTGAAGGACATTGATTCGCAGTAAAATTGAATGGCGGCTTTCTCAGCCGCCATTGTTTTATCCCTGCCTGACAGGCTGCTTTAGCAAAATCCCCACCACGATTGCGCATCCGAATGTGATGGCTGCCAGGCCATAAAGTAGTATCTGATACGCATGCTGCACGTTGAGTATCAGCAGCGATGCGGAAATCTGCGGTAGTAATTCCTGTGCTTGATGAATATGACTTCCGGATAACCACACGGCAGCGTTGTCACGCGTGACGCCATCCACGTCAGGTAAGCGCTGCAGTAAACCAAAGCGATTGAGCAGTGCCAGCAGAGCCATGACGATCGCTAAAGCAATGCCTTCTCCGGCCACGCGCACCGTATTAAACAATCCCGCCGCCATGCCCGCGCGATCTACGGATACCGCCGAGACGGCGAGGCCATCCATTAATCCCCACGGCAAGGCGGCTCCCGCACCAGTGATGACCATGGAAAAGGCAAGTAGAGTCAGTTCATTCAGAGTGATGGCATACGCCATGCCGAACAATCCCAGCGTGGCCAGCAACAGGCCTGCTACCGAGATTTTACCCGCATCAAACCAACGCGTTAATCCAGCCGCAACGCCCGGGAACAGCAACATCGGGGCCGTCAGCGACAGCAAAATAATTGCGCTCTGGGTTTCGCTGAGATGGCGTGCGCCCATTAAAAAAAGTGGGATAACGATCAGCAAAACCACATAGCAATAGCAGGTGGCCACAGGCAACAACAACACCCCAGCAAAGTGCGGCTGACGCAGCAATGCCAGGCTAAACACGGGATGGGCGACACGCTGCGTATGGCGAATGAAGCGCCAACCCGCCAGCAACGTCACGACAATGCCGACGATCGCGGCTGAGGACGATACGCCATATTGGGGTAACAGGATCAGCGTGGTGGTGAGCGCAAGGAGAGCGAGACTAAACAGTGCCGTGCCGCGAATATCTGCCGGTGGGGAATGTGTCGCTGGCGCGGACACCACACTGAACTGACCCACCAAACCCACGATGGCCGCCAGAGCGGACAGCAGCGCATACACCCAACGCCAGCTGAGCGCATCGGTTATCACGCCCATTAACAGTGGACCAAACGCCAGCCCGACGCCAAACAGCGTGCCGAGCAAACTAAATGCCCGCGTGCGAGCCGGCCCACTATAAAGATGGGCCAGTGTAGTTGCTCCGCCGGCCAACGTAAGTGCTGCGGCAATGCCCTGTAATGCACGATAAATGCCGAGGATATAGGTGCTGTCTGTTAGGGCAATCAGCAATGAGCTGAGGGAGAAAAGAGCCAGCCCTGCGATGAACACCCGTTTGTAACGCAGTTTGTCTGCCGCCACACCTGCCGCCAGCAAGCCGCTACCGAAGGTCAACATAAAACCGTTGGTTAACCATGCCAGCGATAGGGGCCCACCGTGTAAGGCGTGGCTGATGGCGGGAGTGGTGACCACGCCGCCAGTAAAACTTAAAGGCAGTAACAGCGCCGCCAGCAAAATAGCCAGGGTTGCGCTAATCCTGACGCCTGTCAAAGAGGGAGAACTGATTTCCGCCATCGTTTATCTCGCAAATGTTGGGGTAGATGACGCCGCATATTATTGAGGATATAAAAGGGGGTAAATGGGGTTTGGCTCCAGACTTTGCGGACAAAAGGTTTCTTATCATGGACAGTATTTCGGCATTAACCTCCTTTGTGCGCACGGCTGAAACACTCAGTTTTGTGCAGGCGGCACAGCTGTTGGGAATTTCTGCTTCGGCAGTGGGGAAAAACGTTGCCCGGCTTGAGCAACAGTTGGGCGTGCGGTTGTTCAACCGCAGTACGCGCAGTGTGAGCCTGACGGTTGAAGGTGCGTTGCTATTGGCACGCACACGTCCCATTCTGGAACAGCTGCGTGATGTTGAGGCCGAGATGACTCAAACGGTGGCGCATCCGAGCGGTAAACTGCATGTGTCGCTGCCGGTGGTTGGATATCGGCTGATAACGCCGTTGCTGCCTCAATTTAGTCAGCTCTATCCTGATGTTGAATTGGATTGTGATTTTAGTGATCGGCTGGTCAATGTCATCGATGAAGGTTTTGACGTCGCGATTCGCAGCGGCGAGATGCAGGATTCACGTTTACAGGCGAGAGCGTTGGGGCCTTTTCGTTTTGTGCTGTGTGCCAGCCCAGCCTATATTGCCGCGCACGGCAGGCCAGCATTAAGTGCAGATCTTATCGATCACCACTGTATCCTTTTCCGCTTTCCCGCCACGGGATTGATTCAACATTGGGAGCTGGACGATCTGCGGGTGACGGGGGATTTCCAACCCGTAAAAAAGCTGACGGTGAATAACATTGAAGCCATGGTGCAGAGTACGCTGGCCGGAATGGGGATCAGCTATGTGCCGGATTTCGTCGTCTGGGAATTACTGGACCAGGGCGAGTTGATTGAAGTGCTGCCGGGAAGCTGTATCCGCGAAAGTGGTTTTTCGGCCATTTGGCCAGGGCGCTATTTATCACCGCGCGTACGTTGTTTTATCGATTTTCTGGCAGAACACTGGCCGGTGTCGCGCCGGCAATAAAAAACGGCGACATCACTGTCGCCGTTTTTCACACTGATTTCAGCATCAGAACTTGTAGTTAAAGTTCGCGCCGTACAGCCAGGCTTTGCCTTCGGAGTTAAAGGTGTAAGGGCCTTCTTTCACCGTGACTTTCTGGCCGTGCATGTAAGAGATACCGAGGTCAACTGACGCATTTTCATTGAAGGCGTAAGAAGCACCGGCGCTCAACCACAGACGGTCCTGATCCGGAATTGAGATAGAGCGTTTGTCGGCAGGAACCGGGCTATCATCAAACGCGATACCGGTACGGAAGGTCCAGTTATCGTCGTAGAAGTAAGTGGTACCCAGTGCGATGCGATATGCATCCTTGAAGCCTTCATCTTTATAGAACAGCGTCTGACCATTGCTGCCAGTGGCCTTCAGCTCCTGGAACTGGCTCCAGCTGGTGTAGGTCAGGCTATAGTGTACGGCCCACTGCGGTGCCACTTTATGCCAGCCCGACACTTCCCACATCTCTGGCAGGTTCAGCGTGAGTGAACCCGGAATGGTCTGGCCGCTGGTGCCATATGGCAGACCTAAAGCAATCGCCTGCGGTGTACCGTTGTAAGCCGTTGGAATGCTGCTCTTATAATCGCCGTCAAAGTCGATTTTCACTTCTGAACGATAGGTGAAGCCGAAGCGGTTGTTTTTATCCACTTCATAAAGGATGCCGGCGTTCCAGCCGTAACCCCATTCGTCACCTTTCAGGTGGGCAACCTGAGTATCCGCTGGCATGCCGACGCGAGCGCCGGCTTCACCCGCATAACGTTCGATTTTTGCTTTAGCGTAAACCGCATCAAAGCCAACACCAAAGCTGAAGTGCTCATTCAAACGATAAGCGGTGCTAAGGTTAAAGTTACCGGTCATCAGGTCGGTTTTACCACCGTAACCGCCGGCGGTGTAACCGTCATTGAACTCTGTCGCCAGACCATAGTTAGAGGTGACGGATGCGCCTACCCACCACTGATCGTTAATCGGATGAACGTAATGGAGGTTAGGGATCCACTGATTCGGTGCGATGTTTTTCGCATTCAGGCTGTTGCCGGTTGGGCTCTGGCCGCTGATATCCACTTCCGGATCAATATAAACGGTACCGATGGAGAAAGAAGGGCGATCCATCAATGCCATGGTCGCCGGGTTACGACTGGCAGATGCGGCGGTATCGCCCATCGCACCTTCACCCGAATAAGCACGACCTAAACCAATTGCTGAGAATTCATTAAGTTGAAAGCCTGCGGCGTAAACCTGGGAAGAGATAAGCGCCACTGCAGCTGCCACAGCTGACTTTGCAAACAGGTTCTTATGGTTCATGACCACAACCTCATCTAGATTTATTATTAAACGTTGTTACGTCGCGTAACAAAGGACGGCGGATTGTAGGGACTGATGACAAAGGCACATATCAGACCAGTGCGACGAGTATAGGTCTGACCTGTGTATTTGTTGCAATAATGTTTTTTAAATATTTCCGATTTGATCGATAAAATCAGATCTGCTTAACAAAATCTTGTCGATGCCCATCTAGCATAGCGGTCAAATTTGTTCTGGATCAATTTTTAGTGTGATATTCGTCACTTAGCCGCTGAGAGATAGAAGCCAGGCCGCGCGGGGCGTACACTTTGTGTCAGAAAATGATCCGACTGTGTCGATTTATCGTCAGGAGAAAACAATGACTGATGCCATTAAAAAATGCAGTGCCACGGAAACGGCGGCGTGCTGCTGCGTAGATGTAGGCACCGTAATGGACAATACCGATTGCACGGCGAGCTGGTCTGGCGCTTTTGCCGATCGTCATGCGGCTGAAGCGATGCTGAAGCACCTGACGGACAAAGCGCGTCAGGTTGAATCCGAGCCTTGCGAGATTCACGCAGAATTCGTTGAAGAAGCGCCAGGGCTACGCCTGAATGTTGATTTCACTTTTGCCTGCCAGGCCGAAACCTTGATTTTTCAACTCGGCTTACGCTAATCCTGTCGCTGCCGGAAGCCCTTCCGGCAGCGTTTTCTCTTTTTCGTGTCTTCCCTCGCACTTTTTTTCTTCTGTTATTGGCGACTTAGCAACACCTGGTTAACACTGATGATCAGGTCAGACCTGTTTGGCAATGATGCTACGGTCGTAAATTACAGGTGAGTGCAATGAGCAAAGCGCAGCCGCTGCTGACGCGTCAGGGCGAACGAATCGCCATAACCCATGGATTACGCACGCCTTTCGCCCGTCAGGCGAGTGATTTTCATGGCATTCCCGCGCTGGAGTTGGGGCGCATGGTGGTGTCAGAGTTGATGGCGCGCAGCGAATTGCCGGTCGACGTTATCGATCAACTGGTATTTGGCCAGGTGGTGCAAATGCCGGAAGCGCCCAATATTGCGCGCGAAATCGTGCTGAGCAGCGGATTGAGCGTGCACACTGATGCGTACAGCGTCAGTCGTGCCTGTGCCACCAGTTTTCAGGCGGTGGCGAATGTGGCGGAAAGCCTGATGGCGGGCACCATTGATGCGGGTATTGCCGGTGGTGCAGACTCCTCATCGGTACTGCCTATTGGCGTCAGCAAGACGCTGGCGCGCGCGTTGGTCGATCTCAACAAAGCACGAACCTTCAGCAAAAAGCTGCAAATCTTACGCCGTCTGCGCCCACGCGATCTGTTGCCGGTGCCGCCTGCGGTTGCAGAGTATTCCACCGGCTTACGCATGGGTGATACCGCCGAACAAATGGCGAAAACCCACGGCATCACACGTGAACAACAAGATGCTCTGGCGCTGCGCTCACATCAGCACGCAGCACGTGCCTGGCAGTCAGGCGTGCTGGCGCAGGAAGTGATGGCGGCCTTTGTACCGCCATGGAAAGCACCAATTGAGCAGGACAACAACATTCGCTTTAATGCCAGCGCTAGCGACTACGCAAAATTGCGACCGGCCTTTGATCGTCGCCACGGTTCCGTCACGGCAGCCAACAGCACACCGCTGACCGATGGCGCGGCCGCGGTGATTTTGATGCGTGAAGGCCGTGCACAAGAACTGGGAATTGCGCCGCTTGGCTATCTGCGCAGCTACGCGTTTACTGCGATTGATGTCTGGCAGGATATGTTGCTGGGTCCCGCTTATGCCTCACCGCTGGCGCTGGATCGCGCTGGCATTACCCTCAACGACCTGACGTTGATCGATATACACGAAGCCTTTGCGGCACAGACGCTGGCCAATCTGAAAATGTTCCGTGATGAGCGTTTTGCGCGAGAGGTACTGAATCGCCCGCATGCCTTGGGTGAAGTGAATGAAGAACGTTTCAATGTGTTGGGCGGCTCCATTGCTTACGGCCATCCGTTTGCTGCCACTGGCGCGCGCATGATCACCCAAACGTTGCATGAACTGCGGCGACGCGGCGGGGGATTAGGACTGGTGACCGCCTGTGCAGCGGGCGGATTAGGCAGCGCAATGGTTCTGGAGGCCGAATAATGAGCGCATCTGCATTCCATTTACACATGCGCCTCGATCATGTCGGCATCATTACCATCGACGTGCCGGGCGAAAAGATGAACACGCTGAAAGCGGAGTTTGTCCCACAAATAAAAGCGGTGCTGGCTGAAGCGCGCAGCAATCCGAAGCTGGCGGGATTAGTGCTGATTTCGGGTAAAAGCGATAATTTTGTCGCCGGTGCGGACATCAGCATGATCGCCGATTGCCTGACGGCAGAAGAAGCGGAAGCTTTAGCCCGCCAGGGGCAAGAGGTAATGGCGGAGATTGCGGCGCTGCCTTTCCCGGTGGTCGCGGCGATCCACGGTGCCTGTCTCGGCGGCGGCCTGGAATTGGCGCTGGCCTGCAGCGCACGTATCTGCACGCTGGATGATAAAACCCGCCTGGGCCTGCCGGAAGTGCAGTTGGGCCTGTTACCTGGCTCAGGCGGGACGCAGCGCCTGCCAAAACTGATTGGGGTGCCACAAGCGCTACCGCTGATTCTGAGTGGTAAGCAGCTGCGCGCTAAACAGGCGTTGAAACTGGGTATCGTTGACGATGCAGTGCCTCAATCCATCTTGCTGGAAACGGCGATTGCGCGTGTGCATAAAGGAAAGGTTGTTCGCCGTGAGTTATCACGTCGCGATCGCCTGATGCAGGCGCCACTGGCGCGCTCGCTGTTATTCGCGATGGCAAAACGGCAAACCGACCGCAAAACGCAGGGGAATTACCCAGCAGCGGATCGTATTCTGCAGGTGGTGCGCACGGGGTTGGAGCAGGGCAGTCACGCCGGTCATGCGGCAGAGGCGCGCGCCTTCGGCCAGCTGGCGATGACCCCTGAATCTGCGGCACTGCGCAGTCTGTTTTTTGCCTCGACCGCGATCAAGAAAGAAGCGGTGGCCGAGGCTGAATCGCGCGCATTAAAACACATCGGCGTACTCGGTGGCGGATTGATGGGCGGCGGCATTGCCAGCGTAACGGCGCTGAAAGCCGGTTTTCCGGTGCGAATTAAAGACGTCAATCTCAATGGTGTGAACCATGCATTGCAATACAGCTGGGACCTGCTGAGTCAAAAAGTGAAGCGGCGCCAGCTGAAACCCGCTGAGCGTCAACAACAGATGGCGCGCATCAGCGGCGGTATCGATTATCAGGGGTTCAGCCAGCGCGATCTGGTGATTGAAGCGGTATTTGAGGATTTGACGTTGAAGCAGCAGATGGTAGCGGATATTGAAAGTCATTGTCAGCCACACACCATCTTTGCTTCCAACACCTCTTCGTTGCCGATTGGCGATATTGCCGCCAACGCGCAGCGCCCAGAGAATGTGATTGGTCTGCATTACTTCAGCCCGGTGGACAAAATGCCGCTGGTGGAGGTGATTCCGCATGCGGGCACCTCGGCTGAAACGCTGGCGACCACGGTGCAGCTGGCGCGTCAGCAAGGCAAAACAGCGGTGGTGGTGGCCGATAAACCCGGTTTTTACGTCAACCGCATTCTCGCGCCCTATATAAATGAAGCCATGCGCTGCTTGCTGGAAGAGGAGCCGGTGGACCATATCGATCGCGCGTTAGTGAAGTTCGGTTTTCCTGTCGGGCCGTTACAGTTGCTGGATGAAGTGGGCATTGATGTCGGCAGCAAAATCAGTCCGATTTTGCTGCAGGCTTATGGCGAGCGTTTCAGCGCACCCGAGGCGGTCAATGCCATCCTGGCCGATGGCCGCAAAGGGCGTAAAAACCAGAAAGGATTTTACCTTTACAACGCGGCTCGCTGGCCGGGAAAACGCAAAGTGGATGCCTCAATCTATGACCTGATTAGCGTCAAACCGCAGGCAAAGCAGAGCGAAGAACAGATTGCGCAACGCTGCGTGATGATGATGCTGAATGAGGCCGCACGCTGTCTGGACGAGTCCGTGGTGCGCAATGCTCGGGATGGTGATATTGCGGCGGTATTTGGCATCGGTTTCCCGCCATTTCTTGGCGGGCCGTTCCGCTATATGGATCAACGCGGCGTCAGCCAAATCGTTAATACATTACGTGCATTAATGCAGCAACATGGCGATCGTTTCGCGCCCTGTGACGCTTTAATGGCAATGTCAGAAGCGCAAACGAATTTTTACACTTCTGCACAAATATGAATAGGCGCACAGATTCAGCGGGTTAGTTATGGTGCCATGAAGAAGGTGGTGCGGCACCATTCTGAGATGTGCTTATTTAATAAACAACCGGTTGACTATACTGAAGCCATTGGGGTAAAACACAGCGTTCATTCGCAGAATGAAGCGTCTGGTGCTGTGGTACCCGACGATATCGACAAACAACAGCGGTGCTTTATGCAAGTTTTTATCATGCGTCATGGCGATGCAGCTCTGGAAGCAGCGAGTGATTCAGTACGCCCACTCACAATCTGTGGCTGTGACGAATCGCGCCAGATGGCGAGCTGGCTAAACGGCCAGGCGCTGGATATCGAAAGGGTGTTAGTGAGCCCTTATCTCCGTGCAGAGCAGACGCTCGCCACGGTTCGTGAGGCACTGAAGCTGCCAGAAGGGCAGGACGTGCTGCCGGAACTGACGCCGGGAGGCGATCCGGGCATGGTGGCCTGTTATCTGCAGGCGCTGGCGCAGCAGGGTGTGAAATCAGCCTTAGTCATTTCGCATCTGCCGCTGGTGGGCTATCTGGTGTCAGAGCTTTGCCCGCAGGAAGCGCCGCCGATGTTTGCTACGTCGGCAATTGCTTATGTGAACTTTGATGCAGACGCCTGTGAAGGCAAACTGGAGTGGCAGGTCAGTCCGTCAAAACTGGCCAAAGCGATGTAATGTCGCCAAAAGTCATATCTCTATGGGCCGCCTTCTGCGGCCCTTTCCTTTTTAAGGATTAAGGCAGCTCCGGTGGTTGCCACTCTTCGACTTCAATCAGCACCAGCAACGCGGCATCGCCGCCAAACAGCTTAGGTGCCTGGTGAAATGCCATCACATGCGGATGTTGCGCCAACCACAGCGGTGTTTGCTGCTTGAGGATATGCTTGCCGTGCCCGGTCATCACGCTGGCACAGAACAGGTGTTCACGGCGGCAGGCGGCAATGAGCGCCCCCAGCTCCTGTTTGGCCTGCTGCTGTCTTAAACCATGAAGATCGAGAAAAATTTCCGGCGTGTAATCGCCGCGTCGCAATTTCTTCAGCTCGTAATGACTGACATCCGCGCGCACATAACGCATCGGCCCCTCGCTGGAGAGCAAAGGCTGAAACTCATCTGAGAAGTAGTGACTGTTATCGGCTTGCTCGGAAAGCAGTCTTTTCAGCGGGACTTCGCGGGTTTTCACTACCGGTTTGTGCACGATAGTGTCTTGTTTCAGCTTACGCGTTCCGCTCATTAACTCACGAAACAGCGCCTGATCGTCCTGGTTTAGGGGCGTCTTCTTACTCATGGCTCAAATTAGGGTTAAAGGGCTGGTTAATAGCCGGTGGCATACCTTAACGCTTAGCGTTAACAAATGTCAGCTTTTTCGCCTCGCTGCGCTGAATTCTGCCCGGCTTCGTGGCAAACTAACGGCCGATTGATTTTAAGGCCTGCGGAGGGCTACGTGGACAAGATTTTCGTCGATGAGGCAGTGAGTGAACTGCACACCATTCAGGATATGCTGCGCTGGGCTGTCAGCCGTTTTTCGGCGGCAGGCATTTGGTACGGCCACGGCACGGATAATCCCTGGGACGAAGCAGTCCAACTGGTTCTGCCCACGCTCTGGCTGCCGCTGGATATCCCAGAAGATATGCGCATGGCGCGCCTGACGGCCAGCGAGCGTCACCGCATTGTTGAACGTGTGATTCGCCGCGTCAACGAGCGCATTCCGGTGGCTTATCTCACCAATAAAGCCTGGTTCTGCGGCCATGAATTCTATGTCGATGAGCGTGTGTTAGTGCCGCGTTCGCCGATTGGTGAGCTGATTGAAAACCGTTTTGCCGGTCTGGTTGGTGAACAACCGCACCACATTCTCGATATGTGTACCGGCAGTGGCTGCATCGCGATTGCCTGTGCTTATGCCTTCCCGGAAGCGGAAGTCGATGCGGTGGATATCTCCACGGATGCGCTGGCGGTGGCGGAGCAAAACATTGAAGAACATGGATTGATCCACCACGTTACGCCTATTCGTGCCGATCTGTTCCGTGGTCTGCCGCAGGTGAAATACGATCTGATCGTCACCAATCCACCGTACGTGGATGCGGAAGATATGGACGATCTGCCGAATGAATATCGCCACGAACCGGAACTGGGCCTGGCAGCAGGCAGTGATGGTCTGAAGCTGGTGCGCCGAATTCTCGCCTGTGCGCCGGATTATCTGAGTGAGCAGGGCGTGCTGATTTGCGAAGTGGGCAACAGCATGGTGCATATGATGGATCAGTACCCGGATGTGCCGTTTACCTGGCTGGAGTTCAATAACGGCGGTGACGGTGTGTTTATGCTGACGCGCGAGCAGATCGTCGCGGCACAGCATCACTTCTCCTTCTACAAAGACTAAAAATGGGGCGAGACATCGCCCGCAACATCGCAACAAGGAACCACAATGGCCGGTAACAGCATTGGACAAGTTTTTCGCGTAACCACCTTTGGCGAGTCGCATGGTATTGCGCTGGGCTGCATCGTTGATGGCGTGCCACCAGGCATTCCTCTTACGGAAGCGGATATTCAGCACGATCTCGATCGCCGCCGTCCGGGCACATCGCGCTACACCACCCAGCGCCGCGAACCGGATCAGGTGAAAATTTTGTCCGGCGTGTTTGAGGGCGTCACTACCGGCACCTCTATCGGCCTGCTGATTGAAAATACTGATCAGCGTTCACAGGATTATGGCGCAATCAAAGATCTGTTCCGCCCCGGCCATGCGGATTACACCTACGAGCAAAAATATGGCCTGCGCGACTATCGCGGCGGTGGCCGTTCCTCTGCGCGTGAAACCGCGATGCGCGTGGCGGCGGGTGCGATTGCCAAAAAGTATCTGCAAATGAAGCACGGCATTCAGGTACGTGGTTATCTGGCACAGATTGGTGATGTAGCCTGCGAGCTGAAAGACTGGAGCATCGTTGAAGAGAACCCGTTCTTCTGCCCGGATGCTTCGAAGCTGGAAGCGCTGGATGAACTGATGCGTGGCCTGAAGAAAGAGGGTGACTCGATCGGCGCTAAAGTCACGGTGATGGCAGAGAATGTGCCACCGGGACTGGGCGAGCCGGTGTTTGATCGTCTGGATGCCGATCTGGCGCATGCGCTGATGAGCATTAACGCAGTGAAAGGCGTGGAAATTGGAGACGGTTTCGCGGTGATTAACCAGCGCGGTAGCCAGCATCGCGATGAGATTCGTGCCGACGGTTTCCAGAGCAACCACGCGGGTGGCATTTTGGGTGGCATCAGCAGCGGCCAGACCATCAGTGCGAATCTGGCGATGAAACCTACATCCAGCATCACCGTTCCGGGTAAAACCATCACCCGTGAAGGCGAAGAAGTGGAGATGATCACTAAAGGTCGCCACGATCCTTGCGTGGGCATTCGCGCGGTACCGATTGCCGAAGCGATGATGGCGATTGTGTTGATGGATCACCTGTTGCGTCAGCGTGCGCAGAACGGTGACGTCAACAGCAGCGTTCCGCGCTGGTAAGCCACGGATGCGCCGCCTGCTCACCACCGTTGCCGCGCTGTTGTGCAGTGCGGCCGTGTTTGCTGCCACGCCCTGGCAGCAAATCCATCAGCCGATTGCTGGCAGCCCACAGTCGATTGGCGGGTTCGCCAACGGCTGTATTGTCGGTGCACAGCAACTGCCACTCAATTCACCCAATTATCAGGTCATGCGTCAGGATCAGCGGCGTTATTTCGGCCATCCCGATCTGATTGCCTTTATTCAGCGTCTCAGTACCCAGGTGCATCAACTGCAGCTGGGGCAGGTGTTGATTGGTGATATGGGCATGGCGGCCGGCGGGCGCTTCAGCAGTGGGCATGCCAGCCATCAAACCGGGTTGGATGTCGATATCTGGTTGCAGCTGCCGCAAAACCGCTGGACGGCGCAGCAGCTGCTGAAGCCACAGCCACTGGATTTGGTGGCACCGGATGATAAGCAAGTGATTGCGCGTCATTGGCAGCCGCAGATCGACAGCCTGATCAAGCTGGCGGCGAAAGATAATGAAGTGACACGTATCTTCGTCAATCCGGCGATTAAAAAGCAGCTTTGTGCGGATGCCGGAAGCGATCGTGCATGGCTGAATAAAGTGCGCCCGTGGTTTGCCCATCGTGCCCACATGCACGTGCGTCTGCGCTGTCCGGCAGGCAGTCTGGAGTGTGAAGATCAGGCTGCACCGCCGCCGGGTGATGGTTGTGGTGCAGAGTTAGACAGTTGGTTCCTGCCGAAAAAACCGGGTAGCACGCCGCCTGTGAAGAAAACGCCGCCGCCGTTGCCGCCATCCTGTCAGGCACTATTAGATCGTCATTTACTCTAGCCGTGACGCTTCCTGTTGCAGCAGTATTGGCAACGTTCTCTCTCCCAGACACAGATGTTTGTGAGACCAGGAGAGAGCACGGATGCCCAGCCTGCAATAAGAATGGTCGGGTTAACTTTACGAGAAAAAAATGGACCTCTTTGTTGTTAGCCCACTATTGCTGGGCGTGTTGTTTCTGGTTGCGGTGCTGGCAGCGTTTATCGACTCCATCGCCGGCGGCGGTGGCTTACTCACCGTTCCTTCATTACTCGCTGCGGGACTCTCTCCTGCTCAGGCTTTAGCCACCAATAAGTTACAGTCGGTGGGTGGATCTTTCTCTGCCAGCCTCTACTTTGTGCGTCGCGGCGCGGTGAATCTTCGCGAACAGCGGCTGAACATTGCCATGACCTTTATCGGTGCAGTGTGTGGCACGGTGCTGATTCAGCATATCCAGGCGGATGTACTACGACAGATTTTGCCGCTCCTGCTGATCAGCATCGGGTTATGGTTCCTGCTGATGCCGCGGCTGGGCGAGTCGGATCGTGAGCATCGCCTGCAGGGGATCGCTTTTGCGCTGGTCGGCGGTGGTTGCGTCGGTTTTTACGACGGCTTTTTTGGTCCGGGTGCCGGTTCATTCTATGCATTGGCGTTTGTGACGCTGTGTGGCTTCAATCTTGCCAAGGCCACCGCCCACGCCAAAGTCCTAAATTTCACCTCCAATTTCGGCAGTCTGCTGTTCTTTATGTTCGGCGGAAAGGTAGTGTGGGGCACGGGCGTGATCATGTTGATTGGCGCATTCGTGGGCGCGCGTATCGGCGCCAGACTGGTGCTGAGCCGGGGTCAGAAGCTGATCCGCCCGATGGTGGTGACTGTATCCGCTGTGATGAGCGCCAAATTATTGTGGGATAGCCATGGCAGTGCGTTGCTGGCGTGGATAGCCACGCTGTAAAGCAGTACTCGTCAAGAACGGCTGCCAATGCGACAATGGCGCTAATTTTTTTAAAGATTAAAATATTATGAGTACAGAACATCATTACCAGCAGCTGGTGGATATTTTTGATGGCTGCTTTGTTGAAGACTTTCAGACCCGTCTAATTAAAGGCGATGACGAACCTATCTATCTTCCAGCGGATGAGGAATCGCCGTGGAACCGCGTGGTGTTTGCTCACGGTTTCTACGCCAGCGCGCTGCACGAAATTTCTCACTGGTGTATTGCCGGTGAAGCGCGCCGCAAGCTGGTGGATTTTGGTTATTGGTACTGCCCGGATGGGCGGGATGCGCAAACGCAAAGTCAGTTCGAGTCAGTGGAAGTCAAGCCACAGGCGCTGGAGTGGCTGTTCTGTGTCGCGGCGGGCTTTCCCTTCAATGTCAGCTGTGACAACCTCGAAGGCGATTGTGAACCCGATCGCATCGCGTTCCAGCGCAAGGTCCATGCTCAGGTGATGACTTATTTTGAGCAGGGTATCCCGGCACGTCCGGCACGTTTTATCGATGCGTTAGCCAGCTATTACGGTACGCCAGCGCTGACGGCGGCACACTTCCCGTGGCCGGAAGATTTGTGATTCGCAAACATATTATTAATGACCCAAAGTCACCCGCGTTGCAGCATAACGGCGAATGAACGACCCCCGGGAACGCGAACCAGCGTGTAACGGGGCAAGAGCGTGAAGCCAGCGCAGTAGCGGCGCGGCGTATCAAGGGCAATAAGGAACAAGACGATGATCGTAGAATTCGAATCCCGCATCCTGGCATTGATTGACGATATGGTTGATCACGCCAGTGACGACGAGCTGTTTGCCGGTGGCTATCTGCGTGGCCATCTGACCCTGGCGGTGGCTGAGATTGAAATCAGCGGTGAGCACACGCCAGAAGCGCTGCAAATCCATGTGACCAACAGCCTGCAAAATGCGATTGCCGCAGGTGAACTGTCACCACGCGATCAGGCGCTGGTGATTGGCATGTGGGATAATTTGTTCCAGCAGGCGCGTCAGACCGCCTGATAAGTCGGGGCGGCCGCTCGCCCCGCCATCCTAGCGTCCCGCTTTCTTACCTTTCAGCAATTTTCTGACCCAGTAACGATTCGGATTCAATGCCGCCAGCGTGGTGATATCCAGCGGTTGCGGCTCACCACTCATCTGTGCCGCCAGTACTTCCGCCGCCAGCGGCGCGCTGCACAAGCCGCGTGAACCCAGCGCACCCAGCACAAATAAACCGGCATGAACCGGTGCATCGGCAAGGGTTTCACCCCGTGCTCGTTGCCCCGGCAAATCAGCATATTGCACCAGCGTTGCGGCGTAATCAGGCGCGCTGCCACTCATCGGTAAGTGATCGCGCGTGGCGCAGCGCACGCCAACACGCGCCTCGTTATCACTGATATCCACCTGCTGTGGCCACTCTGCATCCGGCAGACAGTTCACCAGGCGCTGGCGGTTTTCCTGCTGATCGTCAGCACGGAAATCGGTTGTGGTATCGCCACGATGGTAGCTGGCCCCGATGCAGTGGGTGCTGAAATTCGGGCTGACTGGCGTGAGATAGCCGTCATAGCAGAGTACGGTATTTAACGCGCCCAGCTTAGGATTGGTCGGCACATGACTGACCTGACCCGCCACCGCGTAAACGGGCAAGTCTTTGCTTTGCTCAATTTCCAGCAGCGCATGGCCATTGGCCAACACCACCTGCTGATGATTTACCGAGGGTTGCTCGCTGAAGTTAAGAGTCCAGCCTTCAGTCGTCGTTTCCAGCGTGGTGACGCGATGCAGCCAGTGCAGGCGTAAACCCAGGTTTTGCGCATGCTCCAATAGGTTGCTGGTCAGTTGCGACGGAGAGAGCCAGCCGCCCTGAGGATAGAAAATGCCACCACTACCGGTATCGACGCCCGCTAATTGCTGCGCGTCCTCCTGACTTACGCCGTACGCCACATCATGCGGCAATCCCATCTCCAGCATCTGGGCAATTTTATCGGCACTTTTACTGTCCCAGCCGAGTTGCAACACACCGCTCCAGTCATGCTCGAACATTACCGATAGCTGGTCGTACAAACGGCGGGCAAAGGTGAACGCTGCAGGAAAGAAAGTGGCGAGAGCGGGATCGTGCTGATTAAGCAGCGGGTAAAGTGCGCCCTGACGATTACCGGAAGCACCCAGCGCGGGCGCAGCATCGGCGCAATAAAGTGTGACCTTCCAGCCGCGGCGCAACAGCGCCAGCGCCAGTACGGCACTCGCCACGCCACCGCCAACCAGCGCCACTTCCTGAGTGCGAGCCGCAGGGCGGGCATACCACGGTTGGCTATGGGGCAGGGCAGCAACCTGCTCCATTACGCCCGTTAGCATTTCGCGTTTGTGACCAAAGCCTTTGCGCTTAGCCACGGTAAAACCCGCTTCCTGTAATCCCCGACGGACAAAACCTGCCGAGGTGAAGGTCGCTAGCGTCCCACCCGGCCGGGCCAGACGGGCCATGGCGGCGAACAGTTCCGGCGTCCACATCTCCGGATTTTTAGACGGAGCAAAACCATCTAAAAACCATGCATCCACCTGAGCATTAAGACTGTCATCAAAGGTATTAATTAGCGCGTTAATATCACCGAGCCAGAGATCGAGCGTGACTTTACCGTTGTTGAACAGTAAACGCTGGCAACCCGGCAGCGCCTGTGGCCACTGTTGCTGTAACTGTTCTGCCCAGTGCGCCAGCTCAGGCCAGTGTGCGTGCGCTGCGACCAGATCGGTTTGCGTCAGTGGGAATTTTTCGCAGCTAATGAAGTGCAGACGCTTAAGTGTCGCGTCGGGATGTTCGCTACAGAAGCGATCGAATGCTTGCCACAAGGTAAGAAAGTTCAGACCCGTCCCAAAACCGCTTTCCGCGACAATAAAAATATCGCGTGAATGTTGAGCGAAACGGACAGGAATTTGGTTGCCGTTGAGGAAAACATAGCGCGTCTCCTCCAACCCGTTGTCGTTGGAGAAATAGACGTCATCGAATGCTCGGGAAACAGGTGTACCCTGATCATTCCAGTTTAATTGCGCGTGTTCAACCGGGGCTAATTTCACGGGAAAGGCTCGTTTTTCAGGCAGTGGCGCGATTTTAACGACTGCCGTCACATGACGCAAATTTACAAAAGGAAATGGCTGATCGGACTTGTTCGGCTTACAACTGTAAGCTAGAGTGCACGTCAATCCAAAAGAAGTGGAATGAGGACTATTGAATGAAACGTGCAGTGATTACTGGCCTGGGTATCGTTTCCAGCATTGGTAATAACCAGCAAGAAGTGCTGGCTTCTCTGCGTGAAGGCCGTTCGGGTATCACCTTCTCTGAAGAGATGAGAGATATCGGTATGCGCAGCCACGTATGGGGCAACGTCAAACTGGATACCAACGGGCTCATCGATCGCAAAATCGTGCGTTTCATGAGTGATGCTTCAATCTACGCTTACCTGTCTATGGCGGAAGCGATTCAGGATTCCGGCCTGACTGACGAGCAGTATCAGAACAACCCACGCGTGGGTCTGATTGCCGGTTCAGGCGGCGGTTCCCCGCGTTACCAGGTGTTCGGTGCCGATGCGATGCGTGGCCCGCGTGGCCTGAAAGCCGTTGGTCCTTATGTGGTGACCAAAGCCATGGGTTCAGGTGTATCAGCTTGTCTGGCTACCCCATTCAAAATCCACGGTGTGAACTACTCAATCAGCTCTGCTTGTGCCACTTCCGCACACTGCATCGGTAACGCGGTTGAGCAGATTCAGTTGGGCAAACAGGACATCGTGTTTGCTGGTGGCGGCGAAGAGCTGAGCTGGGAAATGGCCTGTGAGTTCGATGCGATGGGCGCACTGTCCACCAAATACAACGAAACGCCAGAAAAAGCCTCTCGTACTTACGATGCGAACCGTGATGGTTTCGTGATCGCTGGCGGCGGCGGCATGGTGGTGGTTGAAGAGCTGGAACATGCTCTGGCACGTGGCGCACACATTTACGCAGAAATCGTTGGCTACGGCGCAACCTCTGACGGTGCTGATATGGTGGCACCATCAGGCGAAGGCGCAGTGCGTTGCATGAAGATGGCCATGCAGGGCGTTGATACCCCAATCGATTACCTCAACACCCACGGTACTTCTACACCTGTCGGTGATGTGAAAGAGCTGGGTGCGATTCGCGAAGTGTTTGGTGACAACTCACCGTACATTTCTGCTACCAAAGCCATGACCGGTCACTCACTGGGTGCAGCGGGCGTGCAGGAAGCGATCTACACCTTGCTGATGCTGGAGCATAGCTTCATCGCACCAAGCATCAACATCGAAGAGATTGATGAAGCCGGTAAAGGCCTGAACATCGTGACGCAGCCGACTGAAAAAGCGCTGACCACCGTGATGTCCAACAGCTTCGGTTTCGGCGGCACCAACGCCACCTTGACCATGCGTAAGCTGCCAGCTTAATAGCGTGATCACCGTTTTCCAGGGGCCGGTTTATCCGGCCCCTGTTGTTTTTGACAATTCTCCCGCAGCTTGCCTACACTCTTCACATCTTGCCTGAAACAAAATAATCGTTTACGCACAGTATGAACCAAACAACCCGTTTTCGCCTGAATACAGGGTGCGAACGTATGTTGGTTTTGCCTGTCGTGCACGCTCTGAACAAGGAGTTCATACCACCATGACCACGGCTGCTGATACGCAGACGCAATCTGTGCTGCCTTTGGGTTGCATATCCTTTGCGGTGTTTCTCACTTACTTAACCGCAGGGCTGGCGCTCCCGGTTATCCCACTGTACGTGCATCAGGAATTGGGCATGAGCAACCTGATGGTGGGTGTGGCGGTAGGGATTCAGTTCTTCGCCACGCTGCTGACGCGCAGCTTCGCCGGACGCCGAGCCGATCAGCACGGTGCCAAGCTCACCACCCAACACGGTATGATCGCCATCGCGCTGGTGGGTGTGGCGTATCTGGCCGCGGCGTTGTTGCCCGTTTCGCCGTGGGCAAAATTTGGTTTGCTGGCGGTGGGGCGCTTATTGCTGGGATTTGGTGAAAGCTTGCTGCTCACCGGCAATCTGACCTGGGGCATGGGGTTGGTGGGAAGCAAACGATCCGGCCTGGTGATGTCGTGGAACGGTATGGCGATTTATGGATCGCTGGCGGCGGGCGCACCGCTGGGTTTGTTGATCAATCAACATGGCGGATTCGCAGCACTCGGTGCTGTCGCGCTGCTGTTGCCACTGCTCTCGCTGGCGATCAATAGCTGGGTCAGTAAAGTGCCGGTGGTGGGTGGTGAACGTCCCTCATTGTTCAGCGTGGTGAAAACTATCTTCCAACCCGGCATGGCGCTGGCGTTACAGGGCACCGGCTTCGCCGTTATCGGCACCTTTACCTCGCTCTATTTTGCCGCAGAAAACTGGGGCAATGCCGGTTTTGCCCTGACCGCATTTGGCTGTGCTTTTGTATTAGTGCGTGTTTTCTTTGGCGGCCTGCCGGATCGTCACGGTGGCGTCCGCGTCGCAATGATCTCGCTGCTGGTGGAAACTGCCGGTTTGCTGGTGCTGGCGTGTGCAAGCTCTGGCTGGATGGCGCTGATTGGCGCCGCGCTCACCGGTTGCGGCTGTTCACTGATTTTCCCGGCGCTCGGCGTCGAGGTGATCAAACGTGTCTCGCCGCAAATTCGTGGCACGGCGCTGGGCGGTTTCTCTGCTTTCCAGGATATCGCTTACGGTGCCAGCGGCCCACTGACCGGCCTGCTCGCCACGGCGTTGGGTTATGGCTCGGTCTACCTTGCGGGTGCCTGCTGCGCAGCCCTGGGCATTCTCGTCACCTGGTCGTTTGCGCGTAGCGCGACAACAGCGTAACCAGCTTATCGCAGGCGCTGACAATCTCACCCGGCGTCAGCGCGGCAAAGCCCAGCAGCCAGCCCGATTGCGGCTGACTGTTGCTGTACAACGGCGACAGACGTGGCAACAGCAGACCGATTTCCCTGGCCTGTTGCGTGAGCTGTGCTTCCTCACCCTGATGCAATGCTACCGTCAGCTGTAGCCCGCCAGACGTCTGCAGCGGCGTCAACCACGGCTGCAGGCGCGTGTTGATCTGCTCCAGCAAACGATTACGGCGGCTGTGGTAAAGCTGGCGCATCAGCCGCAGGTGGCTGGCAAAATGGCCTTGTTGGAGGAACTCAGCGGTAATCGCTTGTGGCAACAGCGCGCTGTGCCCATCCAGAATGCTACGTGCGCGACCCATGGCATCTACCAGTGCTGGCGGCACGACCATCCACGCCAGCCGCAGGGAAGGGAAGAGCGTTTTGGAAAAAGTGCCAAGGCAGATAACCCGGCTGTTATCCTCCAATCCCTGTAAGGCGGGAAGCGGGCGATCGTCATAGTGAAACTCACTGTCGTAATCATCCTCAATTAACCAGCTTTGCTGCTGGTGCGCCCAGTCGAGCCACTGCAGGCGGCGGGCAAGGCTCATCGCGGTACCGGTGGGATAGTGATGTCCCGGCGTCAGATAAACCAGTCTCGCGTCTCCTTCAAGCGGCATCGCGCCTTCGCTATCCAACGGCATCGCACGGCAGTGTGCACCCGCAGCGAGGAAAGCGTTACGCGCGCCGGGATAGCCTGGCTCTTCAAGCCACACTTCATCATTGGCATCCAGCAACATCAGCGCCAGTAACTGCAGGGCCTGCTGTGAACTGGTTAGGATAACGACTTGCCCGGCAGCACAGCGCACCCCGCGTGATAACGCCAGATAATCCGCCACCGCCTCACGAAGCGGCATAAAGCCTAGTGGATCGCCATAACCCATCACCTGGCTGCCCAGCGAGCGCTGCACGCTGTTACTGATCCGGCGCCATTGGGTATGCGGGAAAGCGCGTAATTCAGGCGAACCGGCGGCAAACGCATGGGGGAACGGCGGATCCTGGCAGCCACCGGTTGCTAATATTTGCTCACCACGCCGTGAGAAACGAGGTGAGTTATGTGCGGGTGTGGTCGCCGCCCGTGCAGGCATTGCAATCGATACAAAAGTACCCCGACCCGCCCGCCTCTCCAGATAGCCTTCACTCTCAAGCTGCGCATAAGCGGCTTCCACTGTCACTCGCGACAGCGACAAATCCTCGGCTAACTGACGGCTGGAGGGTAAGCGTTGTTGATGGTGCAAATGGCCGCGGGTTATGGCCTGGCGTAGCGTATGGCATAAACGTTCACGTAAGCCGCCGGATGACGTGTGATTAAACAGGGCTAAAAAAGAGTGGCGCATTGTGGTCTTATCGCTGTGGCGAAAGTGGTATCAAATTGCAGACCACTTTGCCGTAAACTCAGGGAAAATTACACAAGGAGAATGCGATGTCATCAGTCTTACTCTTCCCGCCCGCGGATCCTCAGGAAAGCATGGCGTATCTGCAGCACAAACTGAGTTACTACACCGATGCCTGGGATTTGGCAGAGGATCTGGCGCAAGGCGTCAATGCGATAGTGGTGGTTGATGCGCGATCCACTGATGTCTATCAGGCGGGACACATCACCGGGGCGATTTCGTTTCCGCATCGCACCATGAACGCCGACTCCACCGCGCAACTGGATCGCAGCAAGATCTACATCACTTATTGCGATGGCATTGGCTGCAACGGTTCGACTAAAGCGGCATGGAAACTGGCTTCGCTAGGGTTTCAGGTCAAAGAGTTGATAGGTGGACTGGATTTCTGGAAGCGTGATGGGCATCCGTTAACGTGGGGAACGTCGCCGGGCGAGTGGCCACAGGCCGCACCCGGCGCGCACTGTGGCTGCTAAATTACAGGAACAGCCAGAGTAAAAAGAAGAACAGTGCCAGGCCCAGAATCAATGTCAGTGCCGGGCGCTGTGCCAGCGGACGCGGCAAAATCTCAATCCACGGCGACCAGATCGGCTGCGGACGTAAATCACTGGCGGCGTGCGGCTGCTCCAGCGTTTTCTCGACGCGGCGGCTAAACAGCAAGTTGAGGAGATCCTGGGTTTGCGCGGGCGTCAGTACCGTTTGTGGCGTGGCCTGGAAGCGCTGCTGGCTGTAATCCTCCAGCAGGCGTTGCTCGTCATGCGTCAGCGGCTGCTTCAGCGAAGTTTCCAGCATTTGTAAGGTCGGTGCGCTGTGTTGACCCAATGTCTGACGTACCTGCAAATATTGTGTCAGCAGCGGGAAGTGGCGAGAGGGAATTGGATCGCCACTCTTCAGATTGACCAGTTTCAGCGCTTCAGACAGCAGCTTGACCGGTGATTCGCCGGTCGTGGCCGCGAGACGCGTAACCTGTTGATTCAGCGATTGCTGTTCAGCTGGCAGCAGCGTGCGATCGGACGCGCGCGTTTGCTGCGGCTGCGGGATCGCCATCTGCCCATTTTGCAGCATGGTCAGCACCTGATGTAACTGGTCTTGCGACAGCGCACTCAGCACCGTTTGGTTAAATTGCTGACGGATAAAGTCACTCACCGCCTGGCGATTATTGCCCTGCGGCAGCTTTTCCAGCAGCTGCTGCAACAGCTGACGCGTGGCAAGGCTGTTCTGTACCTGGGTTAAACGACCATTCAGATGTTGCTCAGCGGCAGGAAAATGACGCGATTGCAGCTCAGCATCATTCTTTACGCCCACTTCATGGCGTACGCCAGCCCACAATTCCGGAGCTTTCAAGGTGCTGAGTGACATGATGCGCACAATCAGACGTTCCAGCGTGGTGCGCTGGGCAGGGGAGAGTGGCTGTTCGCCCGCCGGTCCGCCAGGACGAGTGGGGCCAGTCGCGTTAGTGAGCGTTGTACGATCGCCCGCGGGCACACCGGGACCGCTGAGAGGTTGCATGGCGGAATCCTTGAAAAACGAGGTCAGATCCGGGTGCGCCGGAAAAAAGAGGCCATATGATAGCAAAAGCCCCCGGGAAATCCACGGGGGCAGTGAGGGGAAATCGCGTCAGTTCTGGATTTATTCAGCTTCAGCCAGTTTGAGACGCTTACGACGCCAGCGTTTCCACAGTGGCGGCACGATCAGGACAGCGATCGCCAACACCAGCAACACTTTGCAGATCAGGCTTTCCCATAGAATCGGCAGGTTGCCGTTACTGATGGAGAGCGCGCGGCGCAGGTTTTGCTCCAACATCTCTCCCAGTACGAAGCCCAGAATCAGCGGCGACATCGGGAAATCCATTTTACGCAAGATATAGCCAAAGATACCCAGTCCGACCATCAGCAACAGATCAAAAGTGGTACTGTGCACGGCGTAAACGCCCACTGCAGAGATCGCGGCGATGGCGGGTACCAGGAACCACAGCGGGATGGTCAGCATGCGGGCGAAGATGTTGATCATCGGGATGTTCATGATCAGCAGCATGACGTTGCCAATCAGCAATGCTGCAATCAGACCCCAGACGATATCCGGCTGTTCGGTAAACATCGCCGGGCCGGGTGTGATGTTGTACAGCGTCAGCGCACCGACCATCACCGCCGTGGTGCCGGAGCCCGGAATACCCAGCGTCAGCATCGGAATAAAGGAGCCACAAGCCGAGGCGTTGTTGGCCGCTTCAGGTGCCGCCACGCCGCGAATATCCCCTTTACCAAACTGGTCGCTGCCGCTGATTTTTTTCTCGCTCATATAAGCGATGGCACTGGCGATGGTGGCACCGGCGCCGGGCAGTACGCCAACAAAGAAGCCGATAAAGGAGGAACGTAAGGTGGCACCGGTTGCCTGCGCCGCTTCTTTCATGTTGAACATCATGCGGCCACTGGCGCGAACCACTTTCTGCCCGCTGCTGGTGGATTCCAGCATCAGCAGTATTTCACTGACAGAAAACAGCCCGATCACCACGACCACAAACTGGATACCGTCGGAGAGGTGCACGCTGTCGAAGGTGAAACGATAGACGCCGGTATTGGCATCGACGCCAACGGTGGCCATACCCAAACCGATCAGCGCGGCTAAAAACGATTTCAACGGATTGTGGCTCATCATGCTGCCCAGACAGGCAATCGCAAACACCATCAGCGCGAAATACTCCGCCGGACCAAAGGCCAGTGACCAGTTGGCCAATATAGGGGCAAAGAGAATAATGCCGAGAATCGCGATAGTGGATCCAATAAATGAACTCACTGCTGAGATCGACAGGGCCACGCCAGCTTTGCCCTGTTGCGCCATCGGGTAGCCATCCAGCGCGGTCATGATCGCCCCGGCATCGCCTGGCACGTTAAGCAAAATAGAGGAGATACGACCACCGTACTCGCAACCGATGTAGACCGTAGCAAGCAGGATCAGCGCGGACTCGGCAGGTAAGTGCAGAGCAAACGCCAGCGGCATCAGGATCGCGACACCGTTAATCGGCCCGAGTCCGGGCAGTAGGCCAACAATGGTGCCAATAAAGCAGCCGATGAGTGCGATCATCAGGTTTTCCGGCGTCATCGCGACGGCAAACCCTTGCATCAGAAAAGACCAGGTATCCATGTGAGACTCCTGTTAATTGAACCAGCTGCCGACAGGCAAGGTGACATCGAGCAGGCGGTCAAAGGCATAAAACAGTGCGATGCCCATCACCACTCCGGACACCGCAGCCGCCCACCAGCGCGCGCCAAACAACAGCCCAATGCCAAAGGTCAGCAGCGTGGTGCATGCAGCAAAACCCAGACGCTCAAACAGCCAGCCATATACCATCAGCATGACGCACATCAGCACTAACTTTTTCAGGGTGGTGGCGGAAGGCCACTGCACCAGATCGGGTTTGCGCAGTAACATCATCACGGCGCAAATCGCCATTAATCCTAGCAGCAGCATCGGGAAAGGGCGTGGGCCGACCGGTTCATAGCTGTATTCACTCTGGATTTGCCAGGCAATAAACAGCCCGGCAATGCACAGCAGCAGCCAGATACCGGCGAAGATACGATCGCTCATCATCGACTCCGTTATTTGGCCAGGCCAAAGGATTTGGCTTTTTCGCGATAATCAGCCACCTGTTTTTTCACGTAGGCATCCAGCTCGCTGCCGAACATGTTGAACTCAAACAGTCCGCGCATATCTCGCTGTTGCTGAAACTCTTTGGTGGTCACCAATTTTTTGAACGCGTCTTCCCACCACTGATATTCCGCGTCAGTCACTTTTGGACCAAGGTAATAACCGCGAATAATCGGCCACTCGACGTTATAGCCTTGCTCTTTGGCGGTCGGCACACTCGCCAGTTCACCCGGTAAGCGTTTGTCAGACATCACTGCCAGCACGCGCAACTTGCCGGCTTGCAAATGTGGCACCATCTCGCTCATATCCCCGGAGACCACCTGAATATGGTTGCCAAGCAGAGCCGTTACCGGCTCGCCACCGCCCTCAAACGCGACATAGCGCATCTTGCGTGGGTCGATGCCCGCTTCACGAGCCAGCAGGGCGGTTTTCATCCAGTCCTGACTACCGATCGAAGCACCTGCGCCGACCACCACTTTGGTGGGATCGCTCTTCATGGCTTCCATCAGTTCACCGAGGTTTTTCCATGGGGCGTCATTGCGTACCGCGACGATGCCATAATCGGTGCCGACGGCAGCCAGCCACTTCACGTCACTTTCTGAATAGCGGCCAAACTTGCCCTGAGAGAGATTGAGCAACGAACCGCCGGAGAAGGCCACCAGCGTGCCTGCTTCGGCGGGGCGCTGAGCAATGATGGCGTTGTAAGCCACCGCTCCCACACCGCCGGGCATATAGGTCACGCGCATTGGTTTACTGATTTCGCCGGTTTCTTGCATGGAAACCTGAATCAACTTACAGGTCAGATCAAATCCACCGCCGGGTTTGGCGGGGGCGATACATTCTGTCCGGTCTGGCGCTTCCGCCAGCACAGAGGATATCGACAAGGCCACGAGGGTTGAGGCGAGGGCGAGGGGTAAGATTTTTTTCATTATTCGCTCCATTCATGCTTCCAGAGTGTGACAACTGCCGAACATTCGGCGTTGCTGAATTGTTAATGGTGTAACCTTTCATTTACCTTTCAGTGCTCGGGAAAAGTATCAGGATGTGATATGCGTCTCTTACTGGTGGAAGATACGGTTGAGTTGGCCAGCTGGCTGCAAAAAGCGCTGACACAGAAAGGTTTTGCCGTGGATTGGGTCGCGGATGGCCTGGCGGCAGACCACGTGTTGCAGAGCGAAGACTATGCGTTGGTGGTGCTGGATGTATCACTGCCACGGCTGGATGGTCTGGCGGTGCTGGCGCGTTTGCGTAAGCGTGGGCAAACCACGCCGGTATTGCTGCTCACGGCCAAAAGTGCACTGGAACAGCGCGTGCAGGGCCTCAATGCGGGCGCGGACGACTATCTCACTAAACCCTTTGAACTGGATGAGCTGGAAGCGCGCCTGCGGGCGTTGTTGCGTCGCAGCCAGGGGCAGACTGCGCAATCGCAGACTGTGGGCCAACTGGAACGCGACGGCGAAGGCTATTTTCTGCTGAATCATAAACCGTTGATGCTCACCCCGCGTGAAGCCAGCGTGCTCTCGACTTTGATGCAACGCCCTGGACGTCCGGTGTCACGCCAGCATCTTTATGAACAGACCTTTACCTTAACCGATGAAGCCAGCCTGGAAAGCATTGAGCTGTATGTGCATCGGGTGCGGAAAAAGCTGCAGGGCAGCGATGTCGCGATCGTGACGCTACGTGGACTGGGATACAGCCTGGAGTGCCAGCCGTGCGCCTGAGCCATTCGCTGCGTGGTGAACTGCTGTTGTGGCTGGGCGCACCGTTGATGTTGCTGTGGGGGTTGTCGGTTTATACTCATTACCAGAGTGCGCTGCAGGCGGCGAATCAGGCTTACGATCGTTCACTTCTCGCCTCGGCACGCACGGTGGCAGAAAGGCTGGTGGTGCGACAGAACCATTTGGAGGTGGATGTGCCCTGGGTGGTACTCGACAGCTTTGAGCGCAACATGAATGACCAGTTGTTCTATCAGGTGATATCACCGCAAGGCAAAACTCTTTCAGGTTATCCCGATCTGCCCCCTTTACCGCGCAATGCGCCGCTTTCTGAAGCCTATCCCGCTTTAGTCCACTTTTACGATGGCAGCTATCGTAAGCAGCCGATTCGTATTGCGGCGTTATGGCAACCGGTAAACGAGCAGGGCGTAGAGGGGATGGCGCTGGTTCTGGTGGCTGAAACCCTGAACTCTCGCCATGGGTTTGCGGAAGGATTATTGCGCACCGCGTTGATCAGTCAAAGCTTTCTGGTGTTGATTACCCTGCTGTTAGCCAGCCTGTTATTACGCAAAGTGTTGCGGCCGCTGCGCCGATTATCGCGCATCATGCTACGACGTGCGCCAGGTGAGTTGACGCCTTTGCCGTCGCTATTGCCCTGGTCGGAATTGCAGCCGTTAATTATTGCCTTTAATCGACATCTGGAACGACTGCGCGGTTTGCTGGCACGACAGGAACGTTTTAGTGCCGACGTTTCACACCAATTACGTACACCGCTCACTATTTTAAAAACACAGGTTGGCGTTGCGCTCAACAGTGATGATCCTGCGCAGTGGCGGGAAAGTTTGCTCGGCATGCGCCATACGCTCAACGATACGGTGCAACTTACCGATCGGCTGTTGCAGCTGGCGCAAATCAAAGCCCGGCACGGTGAGGACAAGCCTTTTTCTCGGGTCAGTTTGAATGAAATTGTGGAACAGGCATGTTTCAGCAGCTATGCCGGCGCGCGCCACAAACACATCGATCTGGGATTTGAAGGCGACATTCCCTGTGTGGTGCAAGGCGATGGCTTATTACTGGCCGAACTCTGTGCCAACCTGCTGGACAATGCGATTAAATACACGCCAGAGGGCGGGATCGTCACGGCGAGATTGCGGGAGAAACAGCTGGAAATTGAGGACAGCGGACCGGGCATTAGCGCGGCACAGCAGCATCAGGCTTTGCAGCCGTTTGGTCGCCTGGATAATGCCAGCCAGCCCGGTGCGGGCATCGGGCTGGCGCTGGTCAAAGATATCTGTGCCTGGCACGGTGCGCAGTTGCTGCTGGATCACAGCCCGCAACTGGGCGGGCTGCGCATCATCATCAGCTTTCGCTGAGCTGAACGGTACGTTCACGTGGCTTGCGCAGCGGTGTTTTCAACCGTTGCGCCAGAATCACTCCCACCAACGTCATGCCACCGCCAATCCAGTGATAGGCGTGCAGTTGCTCATGCAGGAACAGCACGGCAATGATGGCGGTGAACGCGGGCACAAAATTCATAAAAATGGTGGTGGTACTGGCACCGAGACGTTGCACACCAAGGATCCACAAGAACGGCGCGATAATGGACGCGAACAGCCCGGCAAACAGCACCAGCGGAATGTTATGCAAGTTCAGCGTGACGTCCGGTGCGCGCAAGAATCCAGGCAGTAACAGCAACACACCAAAGAAAATCTGCACGTACAGGCTCTGCCAGGTCGGCAGAGGGATTGCCCAGCGTTTGGTCAGCACACCGTAAAGCGCATACGAGGTGGAAGCCGCCAGCATCATCAACTCGCCGTTGCCCAGACGCTGATTCAGCAACTGAGCTGGATTCCCTTCACTCACCAACCATACTAAACCGGCAAAGGACAACAGGCCGCCGATCAAAATACCGCGCGTCGGCGCAAGGCGTAAAACGAACAGGCTGAGCAGAATGGTCAGTAACGGAATCGTGGCACCCAATATACCCATCATCACCGCCGACACGCTGTGGGCGGCATAGTAGGCGAGACTCTGATAAAGCACCATGCCCAACAGGCCGAGGATCAATAATCGCCACAGATTGGCCTTCACGGCATGGCGATGGCGCCACACGCCGGGCAGGCTGAAGGGGGCCAGCACGATGAGCGCCAGCAGCCAGCGATAAAAGGAGATGGCGGCAGGATCGATGCTCCCGGCAGAGAGTTTGCTGACGATGGTGTTGATCGACCAGATCATCACCGCAATCAACGGAAACAGTAAATTCATCGTACGACTCCTGAGTTTAATCGCGAAGAGTTTACATTTGACCGGTTTTATTCAGATAGTTAAAATCGGACAATATTCGTTAGTGACCGGACAGAATGAATTTACAGATCGAGTATCAGCCGCCGATTGATGCGCCGCTACTGCGCTATTTTATGCGCTACGAGCAGGCTAACGCGAAAACTGAATATCTGCCGCATCTGCACCGCTGGGGGCAGGTGATTTTCGTCACCAGCCACGTGCTGGAGATGGAAGTGGAGGGGGAACGGTTATTAACGCCCGCTGATATGCCGATCTGGATCCCGCCAGAACAGCGCCACAGCAGCTATAACCATTGCCATGCCCAGTTCCGCACCTTCAATCTCGCCGCCGATCTCTGTGCGGGGATGCCCGACAATGCCTGTTTACTGCACGTTGATGCGATTGTGCACGCCATCATGAATGATTTTGCACAGCGTGAGTTGGAGCAGCCTCAAACGGAAGCGGACTGGCGACTCTGTGAAGTCTTGATTGATCGTCTGCGTCAGGCACCGGTGCACACCAGCTATTTGCCCTTGTCGGACGACAAATTTCTCGCGCCTATTTTGCGCGCGCTGGAAGAAAATCCCGGCGATAACACCACGCTGGCACAATGGGCGAAGCGGGTGTTCACCACCGAGCGTACGCTGGCGCGACGTTGTCAGCAGCAGTTGAAGATGTCTTTCAGCGAATGGCGGCAGCGTTTACGGTTTTTGCGTGCCATTGCGCTGCTGGAGCAGGGGTGCAGCGTGCAAGGCATTGCACACGAACTGGGTTATAGCTCGTCGTCGGCGCTGATTGTGATGTTCCAGCAGCAGGCCGGCACTACACCGGATCGCTATCGCAGCCGGTTAGGTTAATCCCCAGCTTTATGTAAGAATACGCGCCTCAAAACGCCTCAGCAGACAGGACCGCCGCAGTGAAAATTCTCGTCGATGAAAACATGCCTTACGCTCGTGAACTCTTCAGTCGCACCGGTGAAGTATTGGCCGTACCGGGACGTCCGTTACCCGAAGCAGAGTTGCAGGATGCCAGCGGATTGATGGTGCGCTCGGTGACTAAAGTGAATGCGGCGCTGCTGGCCGGTACGCCAGTGAAATTTGTCGGTACCGCGACAGCAGGCACTGACCATGTCGATGATGCATCGCTGGCGGCCGCCGGCATTGCCTTCTCGGCGGCACCCGGCTGTAACGCAATTGCGGTGGTGGAGTATGTCTTCTCCTCCTTACTGCTGCTGGCCGAGCGCGATGGTTTTGAACTGCGTGATCGTACCGTGGGTATTGTCGGCGTCGGTAATGTCGGCGGTCGTCTGCAAAAACGCCTTGAAGCCTGGGGGGTGAAAACCCTGCTGTGTGATCCGCCGCGTGTAGATCGTGGCGATCAGGAAACGTTTCACTCGCTGGATGAACTGGTGGCACAGGCCGATATTCTGACCTTCCACACACCGCTGTTTAAAGACGGCCCCTATAAAAGCTGGCATCTGGCCGACATGGCTCTGCTGATGGCGCTCAAACCCAACACCATCCTGATCAATGCCTGCCGTGGTCCAGTCGTCGATAACACTGCGCTTCTGGAAGTGCTGAGAATGCGCGACGATCTCAGCGTGGTGCTGGATGTGTGGGAACCGGAGCCGGATCTGAACCTCGATCTGTTGGATAAAGTGGATATCGCTACCGCGCATATCGCGGGCTATACGCTGGAAGGCAAGGCGCGTGGCACCACTCAGGTATTCGAAGCCTGGTGCGCGTTTATCGGCCAGCCGCAACAGGTCGCGCTGGAGACTCTGTTGCCTGCACCGGAATTTGGCACCATTACGCTGCACGGCAAGCTCGATCAGCCAACGCTGAAACGACTGGTGCACCTGGTGTATGATGTGCGCCGCGACGATGCGCCACTGCGAAAAGTGGCTGCCAAACCGGGCGAGTTTGATCGCCTGCGCAAGCAGTATGAAGAGCGTCGTGAATGGTCGTCACTGCAGGTGAAATGTGATGATGCCGATAGTGCCGCGATGCTGGAAAAGCTCGGTTTCCGCGCCAGTTTGTAAAGTTAAATCAATCCCCTGCGTTTTCGCGCGGGAAAAGTCTTAAATGTCAGGCGGTGTCATCACCGCCTTCTGTTTTTATGTCATTGTCTGGAGTAAACCAACATGTCTGACGGCTGGAATATTGCGCTATTGGGCGCAACAGGCGCAGTAGGGAACGCTGTACTGGAATTGCTGGCAGAACGCCAGTTCCCGGTTGGTGAATTGTATCTGCTGGCGAGCGAAAACAGCGCCGGTGAAAGTGTGCGTTTTGATGGTCGCACCCTGCGCGTGCAGGATGCGGCTGAATTTGACTGGACGCAGGCGCAGCTGGCGTTTTTCGCTGCCGGACGTGAAGCTTCCGCGCGTTACGCGGATGAAGCCGCAAGCCAGGGTTGCCTGGTGATCGACAGCAGCGATCTGTTCGCGCTGGAGCCGGATGTCCCGCTGGTGGTGCCTGATGTGAACCCGCAGGTGCTGGCCGATTATCGCAATCGCAATATCGTGACGGTGGCCGATGCGCTGGTAAGCCAGCTGTTAAGCGCTATCAAACCGCTGGTGGATACTGCGGGGTTAAGCCGTTTGCAGGTGACCAATCTGATGTCGGTTTCCAGCCACGGTAAAGCGGCAGTGGATGGCCTGGCGGGCGAAAGCGCACGTTTGCTGAATGGTGTACCGGCAGATGAGCACTATTTTGGTCGTCAACTGGCGTTCAACCTGTTGCCGCAGTTAGCGGATAGCCATGGCAGCGTGGAGAGTGAACGTCGTCTGGTGGATCAGGTGCGCAAAGTGCTGCAGGACGAAGGCTTGCCAATTGCCGTCAGCAGCGTGCAGGCGCCAGTGTTTTACGGCAACACGCAGATTGTGCATGTCGAAAATTTACGTCCGCTGTCAGCCGAAGAAGCGCGAGATGAACTGGCGCGTGCTGATGACATCAACCTCAGTGAAGACGGTGAATATCCGACGCCCGTCAGCGATGCATCAGGCAATGATGCGCTGAGCATTGGCAATGTGCGTAATGATTACGGTCTCCCTGAGCTGCTGCAATTCTGGTCCGTGGCTGACAACGTTCGCTTCGGCGGCGCACTGATGGCGGTAAAAACCGCTGAGAAATTGGTGCAGGAGTACTTCTATTAATGTTGTCTGAAGAAACGACATTTAAGCTGGCGTTAGGCATTGAGTACGACGGCAGCCGTTACTACGGCTGGCAGCGGCAAAACGAAGTGCGCAGCGTGCAGGAAAAGCTGGAAAAAGCGCTGTCGAAAGTGGCGAATCACCCGGTGGTGGTGTTCTGCGCCGGACGCACGGATGCCGGTGTACACGGTACCGGGCAAGTGGTGCATTTCGAAACCACCTCGCAGCGCGCCGACAGCGCCTGGACGCTGGGCGTCAATGCCAACCTGCCGGATGACATCGCGGTACGTTGGGTGAAAGCGGTGCCGGAGGAATTTCATGCCCGCTTTAGCGCCACCGCGCGTCGTTACCGCTATGTGATTTTCAATCAGCGGCTGCGACCGGCGATTCTTGGCAACGGCATCACCCATTTTTATCATCCGCTGGATGTCGAGAAAATGCAGCGTGCCGGTCAGTGTTTAATTGGCGAGAACGACTTTACCTCGTTCCGTGCGGTGCAGTGCCAGTCGCGCACGCCGTGGCGCAACGTGATGCACCTTAACGTCACACGTTACGGACCTTATGTGATTGTCGATATCAAAGCCAACGCGTTCGTGCACCACATGGTGCGCAATATTGTCGGCAGCCTGATGGAAATTGGCTGCGGCAACCAGCCGGAAAGCTGGATGGCTGAGTTGCTGGCGGCAAAAGATCGTACTCTGGCGGCAGCGACCGCTAAAGCCGAGGGGTTGTATTTGGTGGCGGTGGATTACCCATCTCACTTTGCGTTACCTCAGCCTGCGTTGGGACCGTTGTTCCTCGCAGATTAATTTAAATGAGTAAGGATGTTTGGGAGCCGGAACATTATGGAATTCATCCACTTTTTGATCGACTTTATTCTCCATATTGATGTGCATTTAGCCGAACTGGTGGCGCAGTACGGCGTCTGGATTTACGCCATTCTGTTCCTGATCCTGTTCTGCGAAACCGGCCTGGTGGTCACACCGTTCCTGCCTGGGGATTCGTTACTTTTTGTTGCTGGCGCGCTGGCGGCACTGCCAGGTAACGATCTCAACGTGCATTTAATGGTCACGCTGCTGGTGATTGCTGCCATCCTCGGCGATGCGGTGAACTACACTATTGGTCGGTTGTTCGGTGAGAAGCTGTTCAGCAATCCGAACTCGAAAATTTTCCGTCGCAGCTATCTGGATAAGACCCACGCCTTCTACGATCGCCACGGTGGCAAAACCATTATACTTGCGCGCTTTGTACCAATCGTGCGAACCTTTGCCCCCTTTGTGGCGGGGATGGGACACATGTCTTATCGCCACTTTGCGCTCTTCAACGTGACGGGCGCACTGCTGTGGGTGCTGTTGTTCTCCTATGCCGGTTACCTGTTTGGTGATTTGCCGGTGGTACAGGAGAACCTAAAACTGCTGATTGTTGGCATCATTGTGGTCTCAATTTTGCCAGGCGTGATTGAAGTATGGCGCCATCGCCGTCAGGCACGTCAGCAGAAGCCACAGTAAGGCTGTCACCAGATTTTTATCCACAGCGTGAACGGGTTGTGGTTTAATGAGCGACATTTACGGCCTGCTGAAGGTGATTTCAGCAGTCACAAGAAGACTGGACCAGGTCAGCATTAAACAGAAAGGTCATCAATGAGCTGGATTGAACGCATACTGAATAAAAGCACCACCACGCCAACGCGCAAAGCCAGTATCCCGGAAGGGGTCTGGACCAAATGCGATAGCTGTGGTCAGGTGCTGTACCGCGCCGAACTGGAGCGTAACCTTGAGGTCTGCCCGAAGTGCGACCACCACATGCGCATGCACGCCCGTGAGCGTTTGCACACCATGCTGGATGAAGGTTCTCTGGTTGAATTAGGCAGCGAGCTGGAACCGAAGGATCTGCTCAAGTTCCGCGATTCTAAGAAGTACAAAGATCGTCTGGTTGCCGCACAGAAAGACACCGGTGAGAAAGATGCTCTGATCGCCATGAAAGGCACCCTGCACGGTATGCCAGTGGTGGCAGTGGCTTTCGAGTTTTCCTTTATGGGCGGCTCAATGGGCTCTGTGGTTGGCGCGCGCTTTGTGCGTGGCGTTGAGCAGGCACTGGAAGATAACTGCCCGCTGATCTGCTTCTCTGCCAGTGGCGGTGCCCGTATGCAGGAAGCGTTACAGTCGCTGATGCAGATGGCAAAAACCAGCGCAGCGCTGGCGAAAATGCAGGAGCGCGGCTTGCCGTACATCTCCGTGCTGACTGACCCAACCATGGGCGGTGTGTCTGCCAGCTTCGCGATGCTGGGCGATTTGAACGTCGCTGAACCGAAAGCGCTGATCGGCTTTGCCGGTCCACGCGTTATCGAACAGACCGTGCGTGAAAAACTGCCACCGGGCTTCCAGCGCAGTGAATTCCTGATCGAAAAAGGCGCGATCGACATGATCATCCGTCGTCCGGAAATGCGCTTTAAGCTGGCCAGCCTGCTGGCGAAAATGATGAACCTGCCAGCGCCGCTGCAGGATGGTGATCAGCCTTCTACGGCTGTGCCAGAGAGCAACGAGGCCTGACAGGCAACGAAAAGCGGTGGTTAAACGCTTTTCACCAATGAACCGTAAACACCCAGTCATTCGAGTTGCAGCAAGGCGGCAAACGAATGAATCCCCGGCAGCTTACCCACTAAGGGATCGGGGGTGATTGAGTGCAGCCCACGCCGCTGCGGCTTGAATGACGATGTGTAAGATGAGTAAACGGGACACATGGACACTCTGCAGCTTCCTCAAGCCACGTCGCCTTTGGCCACGTGGCTTCATTATCTTGAACACCTGCATTCTCAGGCCATCGAATTGGGTCTGGATCGTATTCAAGGCGTCGCCGCACGCCTTGATCTGCTAAAACCCGCTCCGTTTATCTTCACCGTTGCCGGTACCAATGGCAAAGGCACCACCTGCCGCACGCTGGAAACGCTGTTGATGGCCGCAGGCTATCGCGTGGGCGTGTATAGCTCGCCGCATCTGGTGCGCTACACCGAACGCGTGCGCGTGCAGGGCTCCGAGCTGGATGAAGCGCTGCACAGCGCCAGTTTCGCCAGTATTGAAGCTGGACGCGGTGACATTTCACTCACCTACTTTGAATTCGGCACCCTCTCTGCACTGAATCTGTTCCGTGAGGCCAATCTTGATGTGGTGATCCTCGAAGTGGGTCTTGGCGGACGTCTTGATGCCACCAACATCGTGGATGCGGATGTGGCGGTGATCACCAGCATCGCGCTCGATCACACCGATTGGCTGGGGCCGGATCGCGAAAGCATTGGTCGGGAAAAAGCCGGCGTGTTCCGTGGTGGCAAACCTGCAGTCGTCGGTGAAGCCGATATGCCGCACACCATCGCTGAGGTAGCGGCGGAGAAGGGCGCTCAGCTGCTGCAAATCAACCGTGACTGGCAGTGGCAGAAGCAGGAAAACAGCTGGACGTTGCAGGATGCACACGGTGAACTGTGCGACCTGCCGTTGCCGCAGGTGCCGTTGCCAAATGCGGCGACCGCCCTCACTGCGCTGCGCGCATCAGGACTCAACGTCAGCGAAGCGGTGATCCGCGAACACCTGCCTCTGGCGATTCTGCCCGGGCGCTTCCAGACGGTGAGTGAAAGCCCGCGCGTGATTCTCGATGTGGCACATAATCCGCATGCGGCGCATTATCTGTGCTCACGTCTGGTGGAGTTGCCGAAAAGCGGTAAAGTGCATGCAGTGGTCGGCATGTTGCATGACAAGGACATCGCGGGGACGCTGGCCGCGCTGGCACCGCAGGTGGATCGCTGGTTCTGTGCACCGCTTGACGGTCCGCGTGGCGCCACCGCCGATGAGCTGATCGCCCACCTTGAAGGTGGCAATGCGTATGATAACGTCGATGCAGCATGGCAGGCCGCGCGTCAGCAAGCTGCGCCTGAGGATGTGATTCTGGTGTGTGGTTCTTTCCACACCGTTGCACAGGTTATGGAATCGATGTCAGCGGAGAATGGCAGTGGCAAGTAAGTTTCAAAATCGCTTAGTCGGTACAGTCATTTTGGTGGCGATTGGCGTCATCGTGCTGCCGGGGCTGCTCGACGGCAAGAAAAAGCATTACAAAGAAGAGTTCGCGGCGATTCCGCTGGTGCCAAAGCCGGACGATCAGCAGGATAGCGAAATGGTGCCGCCGGTGACGCAACCGCTCCCGGCGCAGCCGCCGGAAGGGGCGAGCACGGCGCAAACCCCGGATAACGGTAAAGCCAGCAGCTCGGCCAGCAATGGCAATGCGCAACCGGTGCAGAACAGCGAGCCTACGCTGGTGACACCGCCGCCGGTGCATCAGCAGACGAAGCCGGTTGAGCAGCCGAAGCCAAAAGTGGTCGAGCAGCCCAAACCTAAGCCGGTTGAACAGCCGAAGCCAAAACCGGTCGAACAATCGAAGCCCAAAGTGGTAGAACAACCGAAACCGGTTGAGCAGCCAAAAGCGGTCGAAACACCGAAACAGAGTGAACCGGAAGCGGCTCCTGCGGGGCAGGCGTTTGTGGTTCAGCTGGGTGCGCTAAAGAACGCGGCCAAGGTCAGTGAGATTGTGGCGCAACTGCGTCTGTCAGGATATCGTGCCTTTACCGTGCCATCCACGCCGGTGCAGGGACAAATCACGCGCATTTATGTGGGGCCGGATGCCTCAAAAGCGAAGCTGCAGAGTTCGCTGAGTGAGTTACAAAGCATCTCCGGGCTCGGTGGCGTGGTGAAACCGTACGGCACGCGTTAATGCTGTGATAAGCCGCGCCGATAGCAGTAAAAGGCGCGGTATAGCACAAGCGGTTAAGCGAAAATGTTGTGGAAAAGTTGTTTTATATCAGTTAGTTAAATTGCTGATTTTACTCAGGGCGAGGAAAGTTTTTTTCATCGCCCTTTTTATGGATACAGAACCTGAAAACCCTACGCAAACGTTTTCTTTTTCTGTTAGAATGCGCCCCGAACTGGATGCAGGGGTGCATAAGCACTGGGTTGGAAGCGTTCATGATCTGGATTGATTACGTCATTATTGCGGTAGTTGGTTTTTCGGCTCTGGTCAGCCTGATTCGTGGGTTTGTCCGGGAAGCCTTATCTCTCGTTACCTGGGGATGCGCGTTTTTTGTCGCCAGTCATTACTACACCTACCTTGCAGTCTGGTTTACAGGTTTTGACGACGAACTGGTTCGCAACGGCATCGCGATAGCGGTGTTATTCGTTGCCACTCTGATTGTGGGTGCCATCGTGAACTATGTGATCGGCTCGCTGGTGGAAAAAACCGGCTTGTCGGGAACCGACAGGGTGTTGGGGGTCTGTTTCGGGGCGTTGCGTGGCGTGCTGATTGTTTCCGCTATGCTCTTCTTCCTCGATACATTCACCGGCTTTTCCAAAAGCCCGGACTGGCAACAGTCGCAACTCATTCCCCAGTTCAGTTACATCATCAGGTGGTTTTTCGATTACCTGAAAAGCACGTCCAGTTTTATACCCCGGTAACGCCACCGGGAGTGCGGCCAATGAGGAAATGACAACATGTGCGGTATTGTTGGTATCACCGGTTTTATGCCAGTAAACCAGTCGATCTATGACGCGTTAACGGTGCTACAGCACCGCGGGCAAGATGCCGCCGGCATTTGTACCATCGATGCGCTTAACTGCTTCCGTCTGCGTAAAGCGAATGGCCTGGTGAGCGATGTCTTCGAAGCACGCCACATGCAGCGTTTGCAGGGTAATATCGGGATTGGCCATGTTCGCTATCCAACCGCGGGCAGTTCCAGCGCTTCTGAAGCGCAGCCTTTCTACGTAAACTCCCCGTATGGCATCACGCTGGCGCACAACGGCAACCTGACCAACGCGCACGAACTGCGTAAGCATCTGTTCGAAGTGGGTCGCCGTCACGTTAACACCACCTCTGATTCTGAAATCCTGCTGAACATCTTTGCGCAGGAGCTCGACCGTTTCCAGCATGACCCGCTGGAAGCTGACAACATTTTTGCTGCGGTAGCGGCAGTGCACCAACAGGTGCGCGGCGCTTACGCAGTGGTTTCGATGATTATTGGCCATGGTTTAGTTGCGTTCCGCGATCCAAACGGGATTCGCCCATTAGTGCTGGGTAAACGCGTGATTGCTGATGGTCGCACCGAATATATGGTGGCGTCAGAAAGCGTGGCACTGGATACTTTAGGCTTCGAGTTCATCCGCGATGTGGCGCCTGGTGAAGCGGTGTACATCACCGAGCAGGGACAACTCTCCACGCGCCAGTGTGCTGAGAATCCCAAAACCAACCCTTGCCTGTTCGAATACGTCTACTTTGCGCGTCCAGACTCCTTCCTTGATAAGGTGTCGGTCTACAGCGCACGTGTGCGTATGGGCACCAAACTCGGTCAGAAAATTGCCCGCGAATGGGAAGACCTGGATATCGATGTGGTGATTCCTATCCCGGAAACCTCCACTGATGCCGCGCTGGAAATCGCCCGTATTCTCGACAAGCCATATCGTCAGGGCTTCGTGAAAAACCGCTATGTGGGCCGCACCTTTATCATGCCAGGCCAGCATATGCGTCGTAGCGCGATTCGCCGCAAACTGAACGCCAACCGTGCTGAGTTCCGCGGTAAGAACGTGCTGCTGGTTGACGACTCCATCGTGCGTGGCACCACGTCTGAGCAGATCATTGAAATGGCGCGCGAAGCCGGTGCAAAACGTGTTTACCTGGCGTCTGCCGCGCCGGAAATTCGTTTCCCGAACGTCTACGGTATCGATATGCCAAGCGCTACCGAACTGATCGCGCATGGTCGTGAAGTGGAAGAGATTCGTCAGCTGATCAAAGCCGACGCGCTGATCTTCCAGGACCTCGATGATCTGATCGAAGCAGTACGTGAAGAGAACCCGGATATCGCACAGTTTGAGTGCTCGGTATTCAACGGCGTTTACGTCACCAAAGATGTCGACCAGCAGTACCTCGAGTATTTGCAGTCACTGCGTAATGACGATGCGAAAGCGATTCAGCGTCAGAACGAAGTGGAAGGTCTGGAGCTGCATAACGAAGGCTAACCGCCTCGTGGTGCTCATCTTTAACAGGGCGGGGGAGACTCCGCCCTGTTTGTTTTTGTATTTTTGCTCAGTGAGCGGCTATCATTGCCGCAATCTGAACGGGCAGGGCTGAATAATGAAACGACTGATCATTGGTATTTCCGGCGCCAGTGGCGCGATATACGGCGTGCGATTGTTGCAAGTGCTGCAACCTTTGGCCGATGTGGAAACCCATTTGGTGATCAGTCCGGCTGCGCGTCAGACGTTATCGCTGGAAACGGATTACAGCCTGCGTGATGTGCAAGCACTGGCTGATGTGGTGCATGACGTACGTGATATCGCTGCCAGCATCTCATCAGGTTCCTTCAAGACACTTGGCATGGTGATTTTACCCTGTTCAATGAAAACCCTTTCCGGCATCGTGCACAGCTACAGTGATAGTTTGCTGACGCGCGCCGCCGATGTGGTGCTTAAGGAGCAGCGTAAACTGGTCCTGTGCGTGCGCGAAACGCCGCTGCATCTTGGGCATTTACGCATGATGACCACGGCCGCGGAATTGGGCGCACTGATCATGCCGCCGGTGCCCGCTTTTTATCACCGCCCACAAAAAATTGAAGATCTGGTCGATCAAACCGTTAATCGCGTCATTGATCAATTCGATATTGAGCTGCCGCAAGACCTGTTTACCCGTTGGCATGGCGCATAATGGTGCAATTTTGCACTAACTGTGTGCAATTTCGAGTGCCTGATCACTCTTCGTGCATCTTGTGCACCAAAAGTTAACAATGTCGCTTTTTCTTCCTCACGCCGCTGTTATATTTCCCTCACAAACTAAGTGCTTGCGCCCCTGAAGGGCGCGGTATTTAGTGCGCCTGAGCACGCTTTCGCCGTTTTGCATAACTGGCATGAAACCTGCAAATCATTCAGCGCAAACACATATCACGACCATATAACAATAAGCACTTCACTTGAGGGTTACCTATGAAAAAGCGAGTTCTGGCTCTTTCCCTGATGCTGGCCATGTCCAGCGCTGCGAGCGTGTTCGCTGCGGTACCAAAAACGCTGCGCATCGGGACAGACCCGACCTACCCGCCGTTTGAATCCAAGAATGCACAAGGCCAGTTAGTCGGCTTTGACATCGATCTGGCGAACGAAATCTGTAAGCGTATCGAGACCAAATGTACTTATGTGGAAAGTGATTTTGATGCACTGATCCCGTCGCTGAAAGCGAAGAAGATCGACGCTATCATCTCTTCTCTCTCCATCACCGAGAAACGTCAGGAAGAGATCGCCTTCTCTGAAAAACTTTACGCCGCCAATGCGCGTTTAGTGGCGAAGAAAGGTTCCAGCCTGCAACCGACCATCGAATCGCTGAAAGGTAAAAACATTGGTTTGCTGCAGGGTACCACTCAGGAAACCTACGCGAACGAAAACTGGCGTCCTAAGGGTGTCACTGTAACGCCATACGCCAACCAGGATCTGGTGTATCAGGATCTGGATGCGGGTCGTATCGATGCGGCTTTCCAGGATGAAGTGCAGGCGAGTGAAGGTTTCCTGAAACAGCCGGTTGGCAAAAACTATGCGTTTGCCGGTCCAGCGGTTAAAGATGACAAAATCTTTGGTGTCGGTACCGGTATGGGCTTACGCAAAGATGATGCCGACCTGAAAGCGGCCATCGATAAAGCGTTTGATGCCATGCGTAAAGATGGCACTTACGACAAGATTGCGAAGAAGTACTTTGATTTCAACGTATACGGCGATTAATTGTCCTGTTTTCTGACCTTGATGATTGATTTGCAGCAGGGTTGGTCATAACTATTCACTCCGGGCGCTTACTTATGTAAACTCCCGGGGTTCATACGCTTGCCGCCATCTACCCTGTGATTCAAATCCTGGTCAGGACTGTCCGTTAGTTGGGCAGCGTTTGTTATTTTCCCTCACGACAGGATCGAACCCATGCTGTATGGCTATTCTGAAGTAATCCTAAAAGGCACCCTGGTGACCCTTGAGCTGGCACTCAGCTCCGTGGTGCTTGCCTTAGTGCTTGGCTTAATGGGCGCTGGCGCCAAACTCTCTCGCAGTCGCCTGCTGGTGATGATTGCTGAAGGCTACACCACCTTAATCCGCGGTGTACCTGATCTGGTTTTGATGTTGCTGATCTTCTACGGTCTGCAAATCGCTCTCAATACGGTCACTGATGCGCTGGGCATGGCGCAGTTTGATATCGATCCGATGGTGGCCGGTATCATCACGCTTGGCTTCATCTATGGTGCCTATTTCACCGAAACCTTCCGGGGTGCTTTCCTCGCTGTGCCAAAAGGGCAGATTGAAGCGGCTACCGCTTTCGGTTTTACCGGTTCGCAAACTTTCCGTCGTATTTTGTTCCCGGCGATGATGCGTTTTGCGTTACCAGGTATTGGCAATAACTGGCAGGTGATCCTCAAAGCCACAGCGCTGGTGTCGCTGCTGGGGCTGGAAGACGTGGTGAAAGCCACGCAGCTGGCGGGTAAAAGTACCTGGCAGCCGTTCTACTTCGCGATCGTCGCGGGGGTGATTTATCTGGTGTTTACCACGCTGTCGAACGGCGTGCTGTGGTGGCTTGAACGCCGCTACACGGTGGGTGTGAAAAGGGCAGAGCTATGATCGATATTATTCAGGAGTATTGGAAACAGCTGCTCTGGACCGATGGTTACCGTTTTACCGGCGTCGCCATTACGTTGTGGTTGTTGATTCTTTCCGTGGTGATCGGTGGTTGTATGGCGGTGTTGCTGGCGATTGCGCGTGTATCGCCAAATCGTTATATCTCAACGCCCGTCTGGCTGTTCACCTATGTCTTCCGTGGTACGCCGCTGTATGTCCAGCTGCTGGTATTCTATTCCGGCATGTATACGCTGGAAGTGGTGAAAGGATCGGAGCTGCTGAATGCCTTCTTCCGTAGCGGCCTCAACTGTACGCTGCTGGCCTTTACGCTGAACACCTGCGCTTACACCACCGAAATTTTTGCCGGGGCCATTCGCGCGGTTCCCCATGGCGAAATTGAAGCGGCACGCGCTTACGGTTTCTCCCCGTTTAAAATGTATCGCTGCATCATACTACCGTCGGCGCTGCGTACCGCGCTGCCAGCCTACAGTAATGAAGTGATCCTAATGCTGCACTCCACCGCGCTGGCATTTACTGCCACGGTGCCAGATCTGTTGAAAATCGCGCGTGATATTAACTCGGCGACCTACCAGCCGTTTACCGCGTTTGGCATCGCTGCGGTGCTGTATCTGATTATCTCTTACGTGCTGATTAGCCTGTTCCGCAAGGCGGAACGCCGCTTCCTGGCGCACGTGAAACCTTCTTCATCGCATTGAGTATCACTATGGCTGACAACAAATTAAGCGTTACCGAACTGCACAAGCGTTACGGTGAACATGAAGTTTTGAAAGGCGTATCACTGCAGGCGAACGCCGGCGATGTGATCAGCATTATTGGCTCGTCCGGTTCCGGGAAAAGTACCTTCTTACGCTGCATTAACTTCCTCGAAAAGCCGAGCGAAGGCACCATTTCGGTCAACAACGAGCAAATCAATCTGGTGCGTGATACCGATGGGCAGCTGAAAGTGTCCAACAAAGAGCAGCTGCGTTCACTGCGCACCCGTCTGACCATGGTGTTCCAGCACTTTAACTTGTGGAGCCATATGACGGTGCTGGATAACGTCACCGAAGCGCCAATCCAGGTGCTGGGGCTGAGCAAAGCCGAAGCGCGTGAGCGTGCGATTAAATATCTGGATAAAGTCGGCATTGATGAGCGTGCGCGTGCTAAATATCCGGTGCATCTTTCGGGCGGTCAGCAGCAGCGTGTGTCCATTGCCCGCGCCCTGGCGATGGAGCCGGAAGTGCTGTTATTTGATGAACCGACTTCTGCACTCGATCCCGAGTTAGTCGGCGAAGTGCTACGCATCATGCAGAAACTGGCTGAAGAGGGTAAAACCATGGTGGTGGTGACGCATGAGATGGAGTTTGCTCGTCATGTTTCCAATCACGTGATTTTCCTGCATCAGGGCAAGATTGAAGAGCAGGGCTCGCCAGATGAGCTTTTCGGCAACCCGAAAAGCCCACGTTTGCAGCAGTTCCTGTCGGGATCGCTGAAGTAAATTTTGCACGATGGTTGAGGCGATGGAAGCGGGGGCAGAGGAGTAACGCATCCCGCGCCAGGGATGGCGCGGGCTGAGGCCCAGGGATGGTTTATGCCGTCTTTACGATCTGCCCCCGCTTCCTGAGCAGGCGCTGAAAACTCACTCTCGCAGTAACCTCAGCGCCGTATCTTCATCGGTTACCAGTCCCGACACCCAGCCGCCCTGCAAGGCAGCCCGAATCGCCGGATACTTCCGCTCGCTGCCTGAAAAACCAATAATCTTGCGCTGTGTCTGGCTCTCCAGCAATACGCTGGTCAGTAGCTCATCGGTTTCGCCCCACACGCGCTCACCTTGCTGATTGAAAAAGTGACCGAGCATTTCGCCTACCACGCCGCGTGCATTCAGTGCCTCAACCTGTGCATCGGTGATAAATCCTTCGGCATTTAACGGACAACCCGGCATCACTTCCCCAATACCAACAAAGGCCACGTCCGCCTGCAATGCGCGATCGGTGACGCGCTGATAAACCTGATGCTGCACCCACATCGCTTTATCCTGTGGTGTGTCGGCATACAGCGGCGCAGGAATGAAGAAATACTTGCCCTGCATCTTCTCCGCCATCTTCAACGGCACGTCATAGCGTGTGCCCGAATCATCTCGCGCGATGGCGCCAATCATCGAAACGCACTGATGCTGCGGGCGATCCACCCATGGCAATGCATCGATCATTGAGCGGAGAGTCTTGCCCGAACCAATGCCAAACACCTGCGGGGCTTCCTCATTGATGAACTGTGACATCACCGCCGCGCCTTCCACCGCCAGCATCTGTTGAATGGCGTCATCATTCAGATTGGCCGACGGCACCACGCGGCACAGATCCAAAGCAAACTTCTCCTGCACCTCACGTGCCAGTTGCAGACAGCGCGTCACAGGATGATCAATCTTCACGCTCACCATGCCCATTTCACGTGCGCTGGAGACCAGGCGCTGCGCTACCTGACGTGATAATCCCAATGCCTGCGCAATCTCCTGCTGCGTTACGCCTGCGACGTAATACATCCACGCGGCACGCGCGGCCAGCTCCTGTTTTTTCTCTTCTCTGCTCATCACGCTGTTCCGTCTAAATCGATGCGTCATCTTATCGCGTGTTTTACGAAAAGCACTAACTGAGCAAAAGCCCTAAAAAAGAGCAAAAGTATTATTTGTGATAAAGCTCGCAGAATAATCCTCGCCTCGAGCACTATGCTAAACGTCATCGGGCAAATGCCCTGTAATGTGGCAAATGTTTAATTGAGGCGATTATGACCAATCAATCAGTGTGGATGCACATCGGCGCGGGATCATTTCATCGGGCACATCAGGCGTGGTATCTGCATAAACTGCGCGAGCAGGGAGACGAAAACTGGGGCATCGCACTCGGCAATATTCGCAATGACGCGGTGCCGCTGCTCAATCAGTTAGCGGCACAGAACGGCGAATATGTGCTGGAAACCGTGACGCCTGAAGGTGAGCGCGACTATGAAACTATCACCTCAGTGCGCAAAATTTTGCCTTGGGATAGCGAAATCAGCGCGCTAGTCGAGCAGGGAGCCAATGCCGACACTCGCGTGATTGGCTTTACCGTAACCGAGGCGGGTTACTACTTAACGCCGGAATTCACCCTGGATCTTAACCAGGCAGACGTGAAGGCCGACCTGAGCGGCGATATCCGCACTATCTATGGCGCACTCAGCCGTATCCTGACGAAGCGTGTTGTGCAGGGCGGCGCGCCAGTCACACTGCTGAACTGTGACAACCTGCGCCACAACGGCGAGCGTTTCCGTGAGGGTTTCCTCGCCTTCCTTGCGGCCAAAGGCGATACCGCGCTGGCAGATTGGGTGCGCACGCAGACCACTTCACCGAATACCATGGTGGATCGCATCACGCCACGTCCTACACCAGATGTGGCGGAGCGCGTGCAAGCCGCAACCGGCAAACAGGATAGCGCAGCGGTGATGGCGGAATCCTTTATTCAGTGGGTGATTGAGGATGACTTTATTGCCGGACGCCCGGCGCTGGAAAAGGTCGGTGTTGAGCTGGTGGAATCGGTGCTGCCGTGGGAAGAGGCGAAAATCCGCATCCTCAACGCGACGCATGCTGCGATTGCCTGGGCGGGCACGCTGATTGGCTTGAACTATATCGATGACAGCACCCGTCATCCGGCGATTTATCAACTGGCGCACGACTACGTCACTCAGGATGTTATTCCCTCCCTGTCGCCCAGCCCGCTTGATTTAGCCGAATACCGCGACGTAGTGCTGGCCCGCTTCAGCAACCCTTACATCAAAGACACCAATCAGCGCGTAGGCGCTGACGGCTTGTCTAAAATTCCCGGCATGGTGACGCCAACCCTGCAACAGTGCTACCAGCGCGGTGCGCAGCCCAGTGCAACGGCGGTGATTCCGGCGCTGTTCTTCCTGTTTATGCAGCGCTGGGCCAATGACGATCTGCCGTATTCCTATCAGGATGGTGCGCTACAGGCCGATGCGCTGCGTAACCAGTTCGCCAGTGCCGATCCGCTGAAGGCCTTCCTGAGTGATAACGCGCTGTTTGCGGAACTGGCCAACGATAAGGCGTTTCATGCCCTGGTGACGCGTCGTGTTGAGAGTTTGCAGCAGTGGCTGAAACAGCCAGAACTGGCGGCGGTGTAATCATGTATCTCGGCATCGATATTGGCACCTCAGAACTTAAAGCGCTGATCGTTAATACAGACGGCGAGATTGTGGCGTCGCAGCACGCCACGCTGGCTGTGCAGCGTCCGCATCCCCATTGGGCAGAACAGGATCCCGAACGCTGGTGGCAAGCCTGCGCCGAGGTGCTGGCGGCATTGCGTCATCAATCTCCTGATGCGTGGGCCGAGATTCGCGCCATCGGCTTGTCCGGTCAGATGCACGGTGCTGTGCTGCTGGATGCGGATGGCAAGGTACTGCGTCCGTGCATCTTGTGGAACGACACACGCAGTGCGCCGCAGTGTGAGGTGCTAAGGAAGTGCTATCCGCAGATGATGGCGATCAGCGGCAACATGATCATGCCTGGCTTCACCGCGCCGAAGCTGCGCTGGGTGGCAGAGCATGAGCCGGAGATCTTCAGCCGCATCGATAAGGTTTTGCTGCCCAAAGATTACCTGCGCTGGCGTCTTACCGGGCGCTTTGTCAGTGAACCTTCCGATGCTGCCGGCACGTTGTGGCTGGATGTGGCGCAGCGTGATTGGTCCGATGAACTGCTGGGCATCACCGGGCTGACGCGCGCCCAGATGCCCGAACTGGTGGAAGGCAGTGCAGTGAGTGGCCGTTTGCAGCCAGCACTGGCGAGCGAGTGGGGCTTATCCACTTCGGTGACGGTGGCGGGTGGTGGCGGTGACAATGCCGCTTCAGCGGTTGGCGTGGGTGCAGTGAATCCGGGCGATGCCTTTATTTCACTGGGCACGTCCGGCGTGATCTTCGTGGTGAACGATCGCTTACAGGCCGATCCGCAATCTGGGGTGCATGCCTTCTGCCATGCGCTACCGGGCCGCTGGCATCAGATGAGTGTGATGCTCAGCGCCGCCAGTTGTCTGCGCTGGCTGTGCAATCTGCTGTCGGTGAGCGAAAGCCAACTGATGGAGGAGATGGCACAACTCAGCGATGAACAACTGCGCCGCGCACCGGTTTTCCTGCCTTATCTGTCAGGTGAGCGCACACCGCATAACGATCCTGACGCCTCAGGTTCTTTCTTCAATCTACGCCACGAAACGCCGCGTGCCTTGCTGGGCTATGCGGTGATTGAAGGTGTGGCATTTGGGCTGGCGGATGGGTTAGCCGTGCTCGGTGACGCTCAGCATCACATTCAACAATGCAGCCTGACCGGCGGCGGTGCGCGTAGCACGCTGTGGGCACAGCTGATTGCCGATGTGCTGCAACTGCCCATCGTCACCCATCCGGCCAGCGCATCGGGGGCACTGGGCGCCGCGCGTTTAGCCTGGCTGGCCGATGGTGGCAATGAGCATGAGGTTTGCCTGAAACCTGCGGTACAGGCGCGCTATCAACCGGACGTGACGCGAGGTGCCGTGCTGCAACAGCGGCTGCGTCTGTTCCGCGAACTCTACATCCAACAACAACAGGTGCGCAGCTTGCTGCCTGCATAACGGCTTACCGAACAGAAGGTGATTGTGATGCAATCGAACGAATACTGGTTTGGCTTACCGAAAAAGATGTTCTGGGGCTTCCTCGCTATCGCGATTTTTATGGCGGGTGATGGCTTTGAAATGGCGTTTCTGTCACGCCATATCACGGATATGGGCTTTACGCCTGCGCAATCTGCGGTGGTGTTTACTTTCTATGGTTTAGCGGCGGCGCTGGCGGCTTGGGCGTCTGGCGTGGTGGCAGAGCTGATCACCCCGCAGCGCGCGATGATGATTGGCTTTGTGCTGTGGATCGTGATGCATGCGCTGTTTATGTCGCTGGGACTTGGCCTGCGCAACTACCCGCTGATGGTGCTGTTCTACGGCATCCGTGGATTGGCTTATCCGCTGTTTATCTACTCGTTCATGATGATGCTGGTGCAGGTCTTGCCACGTGAGAAACTGGCAGCAGCAACCGGCTGGTTCTGGGCAATGTATTCCGTCGGCATCGGCGTGGTCGGCAGCTACCTGCCAAGTCTGACCATCCCGATGTTGGGGGAAACCGGGACGCTGTGGCTGGCAATCATCTGGGTGGCCTGTGGTGGGATTCTGGCGTACTTTAGCCTGCGCAACGTGCCGGTGGATCGCTCACGTGTGAATTTGCCGATGCGTGACAAAATGACCGAGATGTCGCGGGCCGTGACCATCCTGTTCACCAATCAGCACGTGTTTTATGCCTGCCTGATTCGCATCATCAACACGCTGTCGCTGTTTGGTTTTGCCATCATCATGCCACTGCTGTTTGTCGATCGTCTCGGCTTCACTATCTCTGAATGGCTGCAGATCTGGGCGGTGTTCTTCTTTGTCACCATTTTCACCAACATCTTCTGGGGCATCACCGGTGAGAAGCTAGGCTGGATCCGTCAGGTGCGCTGGTTCGGTTGCCTCGGAATGGCGATTTCCAGCCTGATGTTTTATTACCTGCCACTGTATGCCGGTCATAACTTCTGGGTGGCACTGATTCCGGCGGTAATGCTGGGGATCTTTGTGGCGGCATTTGTACCGATGACGGCGGTATTTCCAACGCTGGAACCGCATCATAAAGGTGCCGCCGTCTCGATCTACAACCTGTCGGCGGGCCTGAGCAATTTCGTGGCTCCGGCTATCGCCTCAGTGATGCTGCCGTTCTTTGATATTGTCGGGGTGGTATGGGCTTATACCGCGTTGTATGTGTTTGCGGGGGTGCTGACCTTTATCATTCGCGTGCCGCAGCCGGGACACACGCGTGAAGCGAGGGCGGTGAAATCGCGAGTAGCGGAACAACGCAGCTAAGTGAAAAACGGCGGCTCAGGGCCGCCGTCTGTTTATCAGACCACATCCTGCAGCGCTTCCTGCAAATCATACCAGCGGAAGCCAAAACCCGACTCCTCCAGCCGTTTCGGCAAAACATGCTGCCCACCCAGCACCAGCACGGCAGATTCTCCCATCATCAACTTAATCGCGCTGGCTGGGGTGCGCATAAACGCCGGTCGATGCATTACGTGGCCGAGTGTGGCGGCGAACTGCTCATTGCGCACCGCATAAGGCGCAACCATATTGAACGGTCCGCTCAGGTCGTTATTGTCGATCAGCCAGATGATCGCGTTAACCAGATCGTCAATGTGAATCCACGGCAGATACTGCTTCCCACTGCCAATCGGACCGCCGACGCCAAGTTTGAACGGCAGCTTCATTTTTGCCAGCGCGCCGCCTTCCTCTGCCAGCACTACGCCAGTGCGTAATAAACAAACCCGGGTGCGATCGCTCTGTGCATTAAGTGCCAGCTGTTCCCAACGTGCACACAGGGCATGAGTGAACTCATCGTGACCGGGATCGTCTTCCGTTAATACCAGATCGCCGGTATCGCCATAAAAACCGGTCGCGGATCCGGAAATTAAAAAATGCGGTGGGTTGCTGCTGGCGTGTATCAGCGAAACGATTTGCTCGGTGATCTGCCAGCGACTTTCACACAGCCGCTGTTTCTGTTGTTCGGTCCAGCGTTTATCGGCGATCGGCTCGCCCGCCAGATTAATCACGCCATCAATACCGTCGAGATCGTTTTGCTGATTGATACCGGACCATAGCGAAACGCGAGGATCCAGTTTGTCCCGTGCCGCCGCGACATCTCGGGTGACGACGTTCACCTGATGTCCGAGCAACAGCAGACGCGGTATCAAATGGCGGCCTATCAAACCTGTGCCACCGGTAATAAGCAGGTGCATGCTGAGCCTCCTTGTAATTTATTTTCTGCTCAGACTGATCATAGAAGAGAAGCGCACGGATAGCGTGACAGCGCTTACGCTAATGAAGAAAAAGGGAAAGTTTGTGTTGGTCTTAAGGTCAAAGATCCGACCAGCACACCATTGCCTAAACAAATAAAAATCGGTAAATAGAAAGCACACCTGATGCTTATTGAGGCAGCCGATGAACTATCCATCCATCACCTTGTGGTCCGATGCATCCTTTTTCAGCCCTTACGCTATGTCTGTCTACGTTGCACTCACCGAGAAAGGCATTCCTTTCACCCTAAAGCGCGTGGACCTGGCGCAAAACGCCCAGCTTGATGATGACTACCGCGCGCTGTCGCTGACCTGTCGCGTACCTACGCTGCAGATTGATGATCTGGTGCTCAATGAATCTTCAGCGATTGCTGAGTACCTTGAAGAGCGTTTCCCGGCCCCTGAATTCGAGCGTCTCTATCCACGCGATCGTGAAAAGCGTGCGCACGCGCGTGAAGTGCAGGCGTGGTTGCGCAGTGATTTAATGGCGCTGCGTGCTGAGCGTCCGACGGAAGTGCTGTTTGCCGGCGAGCGCTTTGCGCCATTAACTCCGGCTGGTGAGCAGGCGGCAAGCAAGTTGATTGCGGCGGTTCAGCGCCTGCTACCGGATGGACAACAAAACCTGTTTGGTGAATGGTCGATTGCCGACACCGATTTGGCGGTGATGATTAACCGGCTGGCACTGCATGGCGACACGTTACCGGTGAAATTGCAGCATTACGCCGAGTTTCAGTGGCAACGCGCCTCAGTGCAATTGTGGCTGGCCGAATCGGGCAAATCGCGCTAAGCACGAAGAGCCTTGCGGAGGCGAAAAGAACGCTTTACCTTACCGCTCATTCTAATAAGGCATCGCAAACAGGCGCGTGCTGGGCACGCCGAAAACAGAAAAGGGTTACGGATGGTGGATCAAACGGCAGATAGCGGTATCGAGTGGGTTGATATCGTTAGTGAAGAGAACGAAGTCATTGCGCAGGCCAGCCGTGCGCAGATGCGTGCGCAGAATTTGCGTCATCGTGCGACCTACATCGTGGTGCATGATGGTATGGGCAAAATTCTGGTGCAGCGTCGTACTGAAATCAAAGACTTCATGCCGGGTATGCTCGATGCGACCGCCGGTGGCGTGGTGCAGAGTGGTGAAGACATGCTGGAATCTGCACGCCGTGAAGCGGAAGAAGAGTTGGGGATCGCCGCAGTGCCGTTTGCCGAGCATGGTAAATTCTACTTCGAAGATGAGCACTGCCGCGTCTGGGGCGGATTGTTCAGCTGCGTTTCTCATGGTCCGTTTGCCATGCAGGAAGAAGAAGTCGACGAAGTGTTCTGGATGACACCAGAAGAGATCACCGCGCGCTGCGATGAATTCACCGACGACTCGCTCAAAGCCGTATCACTGTGGCTGAGCCGCAACAGCGATGCCGCGCGTCGCAAGCAGAGCAGCGAATCCTGATTTCCGCTACGTTCGAACAAGGCGCCAAACGGCGCCTTTGTTATTTCTAGTGCTCACGTAAAATGTCTTTGAGCAGTTGCAGGGCCTTATCAAACTGCGGCTGTGGAATCGTCAGCGGGTAAAGGAATCGGATCACATTACTGTGTACGCCACAGGTCAGTAAAATCAGCCCTTGCGCCAGCGCCTGTAACTGAATCGCTTTGGTGATTTCTGCTGATGGTCGGCCTGAGTCATCCTGAAACTCTGCCGCAACCATTGAGCCGTACCCACGCACCTCAGCAAGGGATGCGCATCCAGCACTCCGCAAAGTGGCACTGAGCTGTTCGCCCAATTGATTAGCGCGTGCGCACAGCTGTTCTTCATCAATAATATCCAGCACGGCATGCGCGGCGGCTATCGCGGGCGGGCTGCCCGCATAAGTGCCACCTAAACCACCCGGTTCAGGGGCATCCATCACTTCGGCACGCCCAGATACGGCCGATAACGGAAACCCGCCCGCCAGACTTTTTGCCATGGTGATCAAATCTGGCTGCACATCGTAATACTCAGTGGCGAACAGCTTGCCGGTGCGTGCAAAACCGCTCTGAATCTCATCGGCGATTAACAAGATGCCGTGACGATCGCACAGCGCGCGCAACGCAGAGACAAACTCCGGCGGCGCAATATAAAAACCGCCTTCGCCCTGCACCGGTTCAAAGATGATCGCCGCCACCTGCTGTGGACTAATATCGCTGCGGAAAATCGCTTCCAGACTCTCCAATGCCTGATGCACGCTCACATTGTGCAGCGCATTAGGGTAGTGAGCATGAAACACCGAGCCGGCAAACGGACCAAAGCCGGTTTTGTAAGGCACGACTTTGCCCGTCAACGACATGGTCATATTGGTGCGCCCGTGGAATGCGCCAGTGAACGCAATAACGCCGGGACGGCCCGTCGCCGCGCGGGCAATCTTCACCGCGTTCTCCACTGCTTCTGCACCGCTGGAAAAGAAGGTGGTTTTCACCTCGCCGCTCATTGGCACGCGCTGGTTAAGCCGCTCAGCGAGATGAATATAATTCTCGTAAGGGATGACCTGAAACGCGGTATGGGTAAAGCAATCCAGCTGCTGCTGCACGGCTGCCATCACTTTAGGATGACGATGTCCGGTATTCAGCACCGCAATGCCTGCCGCGAAGTCAGTGTATTCACGCCCATTCTGATCCCAAACCGTGGCGTTTTCCGCCTTCACCGCATAGAAATCACACATCACACCCACACCGCGCGGCGTGGCCTTCAATCGACGACGGTGCACATCACTGTTGCTCATCATTCACCTCGCAAGTCACGGGAGCCTGTCATCAGTGTGAGCGGCAGGATGCTTTTTCGCCAGTGAACCACTGCGTGAAAGTCGCCACGTTACATTCGCTCTGAATACGAAGGTGTGCGCCACAAAAGCGATGATGAAGTTTGAAGGGCAGGGAAGAAGAGTATTAACAGAAACGTACGACATAGCCTTTCATGACAAACAGTCAGAATGCTGAGGTGTTTACCACAAAAGCGATGATCAAGTTTGAAAGGCAGGGAAGGCCAGTGCGAAGAGCGAAGCGTCCGCGCCATGGACGGCGCGGCCGATCTGCAGGGATGCGTTAATCCTTCGCGATCGGACTGGCCTTCCCTGTCGTTTACACCGGGCATTCAGCAACAACTGCACCCAGCCCACAGCGACAATCGCACCCAGCCCACAGCAACAACAGCACCCAACCTTCACCACCCACCAATCTTAAAGCAAAAAAAAGAGCACAAGGTCTAACCCTCATGCTCTCCACATTCAGCGGCAAGAAAAAGAAATTAGCCTTCCGCCTGCTGTGACTGAATCGCGGTCAGTGCGATGGTATAAACAATGTCATCCACCAACGCGCCACGTGAAAGATCGTTCACTGGCTTACGCATACCTTGCAACATCGGCCCGATGGAAATCAGATCTGCCGAACGCTGTACCGCTTTATAAGTGGTATTACCGGTGTTCAGATCCGGGAAGATAAACACGGTAGCGCGACCTGCAACCGCTGAGTTTGGCGCTTTTGATTTCGCCACATCTTCCATAATCGCGGCGTCATACTGCAATGGACCATCGATCACCAGGTCAGGACGTTTCTCCTGCGCGATACGCGTCGCCTCGCGTACCTTCTCAACATCGCTACCCGCACCAGAGTTACCGGTTGAGTAAGAAATCATCGCCACGCGTGGATCAATACCAAAGGCCTTAGCAGAGTCCGCAGATTGAATAGCGATCTCTGCCAGCTGTTCTGGATTCGGATCCGGGTTAATCGCGCAGTCACCGTACACCAGCACCTGCTCAGGCAGCAGCATAAAGAACACGGAAGACACCAGTGAACTGTTTGGCGCGGTCTTGATCAACTGCAACGGCGGACGAATGGTATTGGCGGTGGTATGAACAGCACCTGACACCAAACCGTCCACTTCACCGCGCTCCAGCATCATGGTGCCGAGCATCACGTTATCTTCCAGCTGCTCCTGCGCGACCACTTCGGTCATGCCTTTGCTCTTACGCAACTCAACCAAACGCGGCACATAATTCTCGCGCACCACTTCTGGATCGACAATCTCAATGCCCTGGCCCAGCACCACACCCTGAGCGGCAGCCACACGCTGGATCTCGTCAGGGTTACCCAACAGTACACAAGATGCAATGCCACGCTCGGCACAAATCGCCGCCGCTTTCACCGTACGCGGCTCGTCGCCTTCTGGCAGCACAATGCGTTTGCCTGCTTTACGTGCCAGCTCGGTCAGTTGATAACGGAAGGCTGGTGGAGACAGACGACGGCTACGTTCGGAAGTTGCAGTGAGTGACTCCACCCAATCGGCATCGATAAAGCTGGCCACATACTCCTGCACCTTCTCAATGCGCTGGGTATCATCTGCAGGCACTTCCAGATTAAAGCTCTGCAGGCTCAGCGAAGTCTGCCAGGTATTGGTTTTCACCATAAACACCGGCAGGCCCGTCTGGAAGGCGCGTTCACACAGACGCGCAATCGGTGCTTCAATCTGATAACCACCGGTCAGCAACACGGCACCGATCTCAATACCGTTCATGGCGGCGAGACAAGCTGCAACCAGCACGTCTGGACGATCGGCCGATGTCACCAGCAGTGAACCCGGACGGAAGTGCTCCAGCATATGCGGAATGCTACGTGCGCAGAACGTCACCGATTTCACGCGGCGGGTCTGGATCTCACCTTCGTTAATAATCTCTGCATTCAGATGGCGGCACATATCGATGGCACGCGTCGCGATCAGATCGAAACTCCAGGGTACACAGCCCAGAATCGGCAATGGGCTGTTAGCAAACAGCTGCTTAGGATCGATATTGGCAATATTTGCTTTCGTCGAATCATCGAAAATTTCAGACAGGTCAGGGCGCGTACGACCCTGCTCATCCACTGGCGCGTTCAGTTTATTAATGATCACGCCGGTGATGTTTTTGTTCTTACTGCCGCCAAAGCTGCTTTGCGTTAATTCAATGCGCTCTTTCAACTGCGCAGGCGAATCATTGCCCAGCGCCGTCACGAACACGATTTCCGCATTCAGGGTTTTTGCGATTTCATAGTTCAGTGAAGAGGCAAACTGATGCTTGCGGGTTGGCACCAGTCCTTCAACCAACACCACTTCTGCGTCTTGCGCATTAGCGTGGTAGTTAGCAATGATCTCTTCCATCAACACGTCTTGCTGGTTCGAACCCAACAGTGACTCAACGCGTGACATCTGCAGCGGTTCAGCGGCAGGGATCGCGGAGTTCTTACGAATGATGGTGGTGGTCTGATCGGGCGCATCGCCGCCCGCACGTGGCTGGGCAATCGGCTTGAACACGCTCAGGCGAACGCCTTTGCGCTCCATGGCACGAATCACGCCGAGGCTGACGCTGGTCAGGCCGACGCTGGTGCCGGTAGGGATGAGCATGATTGTACGTGACACTATAAAAACCTCTCAGGTGTTGCAGACTAGCCAAAACAACTCCGTCAGCCTGAGCTGACGGAGAGAAGTGTATTTAGGCGGTCAGACGCGCGGCGTCCTGGGCGATAACCAACTCTTCGTTGGTTGGGATCACCACGGCCGGGCGGGTGCCCTCTTTGTTGATAAAGCCAGACTTACCGAAGCGGGCCGCGAGGTTACGCTCGTGATCCACTTCAAAGCCCAGCAGACCCAGTTTCGCCAGCGCCAGCTCACGCACCATCGCCGCGTTCTCACCGATACCACCGGTGAATACCACGGCATCCAGACGACCTTCCATCAGCGCGGTGTAGCTGCCGATGTATTTCGCCAGACGATGGCAGAACACGTCCATCGCACGCTTGGCATCTTCTTTGGTCGCGTAGTTGTCTTCAACATAGCGGCAGTCACTGGTGACTTCGGTCAGACCCAGCAGACCAGACTCTTTGGTCAGCAGTTTATTGATCGCATCCACACTCATACCGAGGGTGTCATGCAGGAAGAACACGATAGCCGGGTCGATATCACCACTGCGGGTGCCCATCACCAGACCTTCCAGCGGCGTCAAACCCATAGAAGTATCGACGCACTGGCCGTTACGGATTGCAGAGACTGAACCGCCGTTGCCGAGGTGGCAAGTAATGATATTCAGTTCATTAACTGGCTTGTTCAGCATTTTGGCGGCTTCCTGAGTCACATAGTAGTGGCTGGTGCCGTGTGCGCCGTAGCGACGAACGCCGTGCTCTTTGTACAGTTTGTACGGCAGGGCATAAAGATATGACTCTTCCGGCATAGTCTGATGGAATGCCGTATCAAAAACCGCCACATTCTTATCTGACAGATGAGGGAAGTTCTTCAGTGCTTCGTCGATACCGATCAGATGCGCCGGGTTGTGCAGCGGAGCAAAAGAGGAAGCATCTTTAATGCCCTGAATCACCGATTCATCGATGATGACTGATTTTGTCAGCTGCTCGCCACCGTGGACGATACGATGGCCGATTGCAGCGATTTGTGCCGAAAGCTCTGGTTTTTGTGCCAGAATAGTTTTAACAATGAAGTTCAGCGCTTCACTGTGCGCTGCACCTGCACCCAGAGGTGCTTCTTGTTTGCTGCCTTCCAGTTTCCATTTGATACGCGCTTCTGGTAAATGGAAACACTCCGCCAGACCTGACAGATATTCGTCACCGGTGGCTGGATTGAGGATGGCAAACTTAAGGGAGGAGCTGCCGCAGTTCAGAACCAGTACTAACTTCGTTGACATGGAAGTACCTATTGATTAAAGAGTGGCTAAAAATAACGCAATCAGACTAACAGCGTAGCCCATGAATGCTGGTAGATTAATGATTAACATCATGCGGTAGTCAAAAAGAGACCGACATGCAAAAAAAATTTCGGTAATTTTACGCAGATTTTTGAAATCTGCTTAGCGAAACATGGCTCTGAACCGCTCTTTTATTGAGCTGAAGCTTCCGGTAATGTTGCTAAAACGGCGTCAGAATACCCACTGTCACCCGCAAAGACAAAATCTTTTGAAGGATGTCACGTAAAGTTGTGTAGTTATCATTTTATTTTAATCGTTGCAGAATTAGTTGAGGTCTATCATGGCGAATGACACAAGCAATCCCGGCTGGTTTGGTTTATTCCAGAACGGTCAGCGTTACATGAAGACCTGGCCAGCCGATAAGCGACTGGCACCCATGTTCCCGGAAAACCGCGTGGTGACGGCAACGCGTTTTGCCATCCGCTTTATGCCCCCGCTGGCGATATTCACCCTGACGTGGCAAATCGCCATGGGCGGACAGTTGGGACCGGCGATTGCCACTGCACTGTTTGCCTGCAGTCTGCCGATGCAGGGATTGTGGTGGCTGGGTAAGCGCTCCATCACGCCATTGCCGCCGACGTTGCTGCACTGGTTCCACGAAGTGCGCGCAAAACTGGAAGAAGCGGGACAAGCGATTGCCCCTGTTGATGGTAAACCGACTTATCAGGCGCTGGCCGATGTGCTGAAGCGCGCCTTCAAACAACTCGACCGTACCTTCCTCGACGATCTTTGATCGATCATCCCCTTTTACTGCCAGAGAATGTGTGCAGTAACCGGGTTTAAATCAAAGAAAAGTGATGCGGGCAAACACGCATCGCTTTACTTGTGTAATCATTTATCCATTGTTTAAATCTTAAGCGGCCGTGATGGCCCGGGAGCGAACCGTGGAAATGACCCATGCACAACGACTGATCCTCTCCAATCAATACAAAATGATGGCGATGCTTGAGCCGGAAAATGCGGAGCGCTATCGCCGCTACCAGACCATCATCGAACGGGGCTACGGCCTGCAACTGCGCGAACTCGACAAAGAGTTTGGCGAGCTAACGGAAGCCACCTGCCGCCAACTCATCGATATTATGGAAATGCACCATGCGCTGCATGTCTCCTGGTCGAACCTGAAAGAAGCCAATAGTATCGAAGAGCGCCGTCTGGCGTTTCTCGGCTTTGATGCGGCCACCGAGGCGCGCTATCTCGGCTATGTGCGCTTTATGGTGAACGTCGAAGGACGCTACACCCATTTTGATTCTGGAACTCACGGCTTCAATGCTCAGACGCCGATGTGGGAAAAATACCAACGTATGCTGGCGGTGTGGCACACTTGTCCGCGTCAGTATCATCTTAGCGCGAACGAAATCGCGCAGATTCTCAATGCCTGAATAAGGAGCAACGCGTGGAGTACAGGGGTTTTCTGTTTGATTTGGACGGTACGTTGGTGGATTCGTTGCCTGCGGTGATCCGCGCATGGTCATTGTGGGGCGAGCGCCAGGGTCTTGCGGCGGAAGAAGTCCTGAACTTCATACACGGTAAGCCAGCGATCAATTCACTGCGCCATTTTATGGCAGGCCAGTCTGAAGAGGCGATTCAGGCGGAGTTTATGTGGCTTGAGCGTTTAGAAGCAGAAGACACGCAGGGCGTGCAAGCGATACCGGGGGCAAAGGCATTGCTCGCCACACTCAACGAACTGCAGATTCCCTGGGCAATAGTGACCTCAGGATCTATCCCGGTGGCTCACGCGCGTCACAAAGCGGCGGGTTTACCCATGCCGGAAGTGTTCATTACCGCAGAAAACATCAAATTGGGTAAACCGAACCCGGAGCCGTATCTGCTGGGTGCTGAACGCCTGGGACTGCCTGCAGCGGAATGCGTTGTGGTTGAAGATGCGCCCGCCGGCATCATTGCCGGGCTGGAGGCGCGCAGTGCAGTGGTTGCGGTTAATGCCCCCACGGATGCCCCGCGCCTGAATGAAGTGACCTGGCAGGTGAAAACACTGGAACCGCTGGTGGTTTCACCTACAGAAAACGGCATGTTTACGCTTTCTGCCAACGTCTGACAGAACGGGCCATAGCGGCCCGTTTTTTATAATGGGGTATCCTGAGAAATTTCATCCAGCGACAGGCTAAAGCTTGGAATGAATATCTCTACAAAGAAATCCATTTCAGGGGAACGACGCTGTGACAGTGTTTTCTCCAGACGTGCCTTAGCCAGCAAAAACTCGTTATTTCCTGCTGACAGCTCTTCCAGACATTTCACGTAGGCGCACAGCGCGTCAGCCTGCTTCACCACCGCTTGTTCACTCTCGCTATGTAAATGCTCGTCAATCAACGGACGGTAGGCATCCTGCAATTCCGGCGGCAACATCTCGATCAACTTCTGCTGAGCGATCTTTTCGATCTTTTTGTACTCATGAGCAATTTGCGCGTTGTAATACTTCACCGGCGTGGGTAAATCACCGGTCAGCACTTCACTGGCATCGTGATACAGCGCCAGCATCGCAATACGCTCTGCATTGAGATTGCCGTTAAATTTTTTGTTTTTGATGATGGCCAACGCATGCGCCACCATCGCCACCTGAAGACTGTGTTCAGAGACATTTTCGGTGCGAACGTTGCGCATCAATGGCCAGCGATTGATCAGTTTAAGACGGGAGAGATGAGCAAAAAAGTGGCTACGGGTCATAGACGGTTCCTGTTCTCACGGCGGGGAAGGAGTGCCTTCCCCGAGATGAAAACAGTATATACCCTTCATACTTCGGGTTGCATGTGCGTTAGCTGCGTTCACTTACCCAAGTCGCTCACGCAGGTAAGCAACCTGAATTCATTCACTTGCTGCCTGCATGCATGCATGCATTGCGGGTCAGTGTGTCAGACTACTGACGATAGCCTTGCAGGAAACGACCAAATTTATTGATCGCCATCTCCAGATCATCAACACGTGGCAAGGTGACGATGCGCACATGATCCGGCCATGGCCAGTTAAAGGCGGTACCCTGAACCAGTAGCACTTTCTCTTGTAACAGGAAATCCAGCACCATTTTTTGATCGTCAAAGATGTTGAATTTCTTGGGATCGATGCGCGGGAACATGTACAAAGCGCCTTGCGGTTTCACGCAGCTGACGCCCGGAATGTCGTTGATCAATTCCCAGGCACGTTGGCGCTGTTCATACAAACGACCACCAGGTGCAATAAACTCGCTGATACTTTGATAGCCACCTAACGCCGTTTGAATCGCATGCTGAGCAGGCACGTTGGCGCACAAACGCATCGACGCCAGCATCTCCAGCCCTTCGATATAGCCCTTAGCGTGTTTCTTCGGACCGTTTAACACCATCCAACCCTGACGGAATCCCGCAACACGGTAGGTTTTAGACAGGCCATTAAAGGTCACGGTCAGCAGATCCGGCGCCAGTGCCGCAATCGAATGGTGCTGTGACTCGTCATACAAAATCTTGTCGTAGATTTCGTCAGCGAAAATGATCAGGTTGTGCTGACGCGCAATCTCCACCACTTCCATCAGCAGTTCTTTGCTGTACACCGCACCCGTTGGGTTGTTCGGGTTAATGATGACGATGCCACGCGTGCGCGGAGTTATCTTACTCCGGATATCGTCCAAATCCGGGAACCAGCCCGCAGACTCATCACACAGATAATGCACAGCTTTACCGCTCGACAGCGACACGGCTGCCGTCCATAAGGGATAATCTGGCGCAGGTACCAGCATCTCATCACCACTGTTCAGCAATGCTTGCATCGCCTGCACAATCAGTTCAGATACACCGTTACCAATGTAGATATCTTCGACGGTAACATCGCGCATATCACGCGCCTGGTAGTGCTGCATAATCGCTTTACGCGCCGAATACAGCCCTTTTGAATCACAATAGCCTTGCGAGCTCGGCAGGTTGCGAATCACATCAACCAGAATTTCATCAGGGGCTTCAAAACCAAACGGGGCAGGGTTGCCGATGTTGAGTTTGAGAACTTTATTACCTTCTTCTTCCAGACGCTTAGCTTCTTTCAGTACCGGGCCACGGATGTCATAACAGACATTTTCCAGCTTGCCGGATTTATCAATTTGAAAATTCATCGTTACCGCCTTAACGGGCAGAGTCCTTTAACCTGCCACCAAAATGAAACCTGCCCAATTTACTCCTCTCACTGTCACAAAAGAAGGGCGGCTTAAGGTTTTGGCGCGTTTGCCAATGATTCCTGTCTTGAGTGGCGTAAAACGCAGTTTGCGAAGGTTAATCTGGTTAATAACTCTATTGTTTGATTTTTCTGTAATATAAAATGCTGGTGGTTTGTGCTGGCACTGTAAAGCCGCTAATCCATAGAAAATGGAGGTCATTAAGAAATTTTTTATTTACATCCTGCAAAAAAAACCATTAGCGACCTGATGAAATAGTTAAAGAAATCTTGTTGGATGTCGAAGAACTAAACAGTGCCGTTGCAGCCATCGCTGGTGCCATTAAATGTCATGCATTCTTAATCAGTTTAAGGTGGCAGCATGAAGCGCTGCGAAGTGACCTGTTCTGATAACAGCAGCAGTTTAAATAGCATTTACACTGTAACTTTAACGCAGCTGCAGCAGTTTAAGAACCTGGGGGGTTAAAAAATGAGCGCTGTTGTGGCAGGATGTGGCGGAAAAGGGATTTGGTCAAAAAATGCGATGATTTGATCAAAAACATTTCCCTTTAAAGCGTAAAAATGATTAAGTATAATTTATTATTTGATGCACTTTATCGCTTCGCATCAGCATAACATGATGTTATCTCTTTTTGACCCGCAGGCCGTTTTCGCGGGAAACTAGACAACTACGCAGCTTCCAGCACCTGTGCGACATACGTCTTCGGACCCGAAGTTGTTCTGTCTTATTAGACGGCACTCCTCTGAATACAGAGTGACGTATCCGTCGGCATCCGCCTGACACGATTTTTCCATGACAGCTCCACACAGGGCTGTCATTAAGCACCATTACCTCTTATCTATTTGATAAGTAGGGTAATACACCAGGGTAGTAGTTTTAAAAAATCTTATAAGTGAAGAAAAAACATGACTAATGCAAATCGTCCGATACTGAATCTCGACCTCGATCTGCTGCGTACTTTTGTTGCTGTCGCTGACTTGAATACTTTTGCGGCGGCGGCTGCAGCAGTGTGCAGAACGCAATCCGCAGTAAGTCAGCAGATGCAACGTCTGGAACAATTGGTAGGTAAAGAGCTGTTTGCCAGACATGGACGTAATAAACTGTTGACGGAGCATGGCATTCAGTTGCTAGGCTACGCCAGAAAGATCCTTCGTTTCAATGACGAAGCGTGCACCTCTTTAATGTACAGCAACATCCAGGGCGTACTGACTATCGGCGCCTCCGATGACACTTCCGATACCATTCTGCCGTTCCTGCTTAACCGCGTAACGTCGGTCTATCCGAAGCTGGCCATTGATGTGCGCGTCAAACGCAACCCGTTCATGATGGAAATGCTGAATCAGGGTGAGGTTGATCTGGTTGTCACCACGTCCAGTCCTGGTAATTTCACCCATCAGGTCCTGCGTACTTCTCCGACGCTTTGGTACTGTGCTGCGGATTACATCTTCCAGCGCGGCGAAGCCATTCCACTGGTGCTGCTGGATGAACCAAGTCCGTACCGTGACATGGCGATCGATCACCTGAATGAAGCGGGCATCCCATGGCGCATTTCGTATGTTGCATCAACGCTGGCAGCAGTGCGTGCGGCAGTGAAAGCGGGTCTGGGTGTCACAGCACGCCCGGTTGAGATGATGAGCCCAGAGCTGCGTGTAATGGGTGCAGCTGAAGGGCTGCCGGTATTGCCCGATACTCAGTACCTGCTGTGCCGTAACCCAGACAGTGATAACGAGTTGGCGCTGGCGATCTTCAACGCGATGCAGTCCACCAACGATCCTTACAATCTGACGGCAAATGCAGATGGCACCCTGCTGCTGGATGACGAAGAGTAAGGTCAACAATAGCGGGTTATTCCTTCACGTTGGAATACCGGTTAATTGTTAAAACTTATTAAAATGAGCCTTAGACTGATAAACATCAGCTAAGGCTTTTTTTATGCATTTTAATTCACGCTTTCTAACGCGATTCACCACCAATAATTTTCCTCTCTTCCTGAAAAATGGAAATTGTTCCATTTTTGCTCAAAGTGGAACTTCTTTATCATTCCGTGCCATCTTTCCCAGGGCATTTGCCTGTACCGATCGCCGATTTTTACAGCAAAAAACACCATTATGTGTTCTGGATCAAAAAAATACCCCCTATAAGGGGGGGGAAATCCCTGTAAGACCTGTCAAAATATGATTGTTAAATGCACGATCCATGCATGTGAATACCCGCTACACTGAAATTAACCTCACAAACTGAAGCGATTTAGCTGGTATGATGGGGTTCGTTTGTTAATAATATGCTACTGGTGTTAATTAATGTTTGGATGCTTTTGTCAAAGTTGACAAAAGGTTATAGAAAGGAGTAAAAAACCCCATAAAATTGCTGCTTATTTGATAATGACAGCATAGTTTACAAGGTTTTTTATCCTTCCCTTGAATTCATGTGGTGTGTTTGCTGCAACAGTGCAGGATGCCAGCGCCACTTTTGATGAGTAAGCAAAGAGTATGTCGACAACCACAGAAGTGATCGCTCATCACTGGGCGTTTATTGTTTTTATTGTTATTGCATTTGGCCTGTGTGCCTTCATGTTGACCGGCGGTTGGTTGTTAGGTGGTCGTGCGCGGGCACGCCATAAAGACACCCCGTTTGAATCGGGTATCGAATCCGTCGGTGATACCCATATTCGCCTCTCCGCTAAATTCTATCTGGTTGCGATGTTCTTCGTTATTTTCGACGTCGAAGCCCTCTATTTATACGCCTGGTCGACTTCAATCCGTGAGAGCGGATGGGTCGGCTTTGTCGAAGCCGCAATTTTCATTTTGGTGCTATTGGCAGGCCTGGTTTATCTGGTGCGCATCGGTGCACTGGATTGGGCTCCTGCGCGTCGTCGCGTAGTGGTCAAATCAATTCCGGTCAGTCACAACCACACCAACCCTCATAAGCAGTAAAAGCGAGGCAATAAGATGGACTACACGCTGACACGCGTAGACCCGAACGGCGGCGGTGATAACGATCGCTATCCGCTGCAGAAACAGGAGATTGTTACCGATCCTCTGGAGCAGCACGTTCATCGCAGCGTCTATATGGGCAAGCTCGAGCATGCCCTGCATGACATGGTGAACTGGGGTCGTAAAAACTCTCTGTGGCCGTACAACTTCGGTCTTTCCTGTTGCTACGTGGAAATGACCACGTCATTCACTGCGGTGCATGACGTGGCGCGTTTTGGTGCGGAAGTCATGCGCGCCTCCCCACGTCAGGCTGACTTTATGGTGATCGCCGGTACGCCGTTTACCAAAATGGCGCCGGTTATTCAGCGTTTGTATGACCAGATGCTGGAACCGAAATGGGTGATCTCCATGGGTGCTTGTGCAAACTCGGGCGGCATGTACGACATCTACTCTGTGGTGCAAGGCGTGGATAAATTCCTGCCGGTTGACGTGTACATTCCGGGCTGCCCACCGCGTCCTGAAGCTTACATGCAAGCGCTGCTGCTGCTGCGTGAGTCGATTGGTAAAGAGCGCCGTCCACTGTCGTGGGTGGTGGGTGATCAGGGCGTTTATCGCGCCAATATGCAGCCAGAGCGTGAAAGAAAACGCGGCGAGCGTATTGCCGTCACTAACCTGAGAACGCCAGACGAAGTCTAAGCTTCCCGTACACGGATGGCACAACGGCCGCAGCAGAACATCACAATTTAATGTGCGCCGCCATCCTGACGCCTTCTTTTAGCGCCTGATTACAGGCCGGAATGGTGAGTAACGTATGACAGATTTAACCACGCAAGATCTCGCTCAGCCTGCATGGCAAACCCGCGACCATCTGGATGATCCAGTGGTCGGCGAGCTGCGTAACCGTTTTGGGCCGGATGCCTTTACCGTTCAGGCCACCCGCACCGGTATTCCGGTCGTCTGGGTGAAACGTGAACAGTTACTGGAAATTGTCGAATTCCTGCGTAAGCTGCCAAAGCCGTACGTCATGCTGTATGACTTGCACGGTTTCGATGAGCGTTTACGTACCCACCGCGACGGTTTACCCGCCGCGGATTTTTCCGTTTTCTATCACCTGCTTTCGATTGAACGCAACCGCGACATCATGCTCAAGGTGGCGCTGTCTGAAAACGATCTGAATGTGCCAACCATCACCAAAATCTTCGCCAATGCCAACTGGTATGAGCGCGAAACCTGGGAGATGTTTGGTATCACCTTTAATGGTCACCCGCACCTGACGCGCATCATGATGCCGCAGACCTGGGAAGGCCATCCGCTGCGTAAAGATTACCCGGCGCGAGCCACTGAGTTCGACCCGTTCGAACTGACCAAACAGAAAGAAGATCTGGAAATGGAGGCGCTGACCTTCAAGCCTGAAGACTGGGGCATGAAGCGTAGCACCACCAATGAGGACTTCATGTTCCTCAACCTGGGTCCTAACCACCCGTCCGCGCACGGTGCCTTCCGTATCATCCTTCAGTTGGATGGCGAAGAGATAGTCGACTGCGTGCCGGATGTCGGCTACCACCATCGTGGTGCTGAGAAGATGGGCGAGCGCCAATCCTGGCACAGCTATATTCCGTACACCGACCGTATCGAATATCTCGGCGGCTGCGTGAACGAGATGCCTTACGTGCTGGCGGTGGAAAAATTAGCCGGCATCACCGTGCCGGATCGCGTCAACGTGATCCGCGTGATGCTGTCAGAGCTGTTCCGTATCAACAGTCACTTGCTGTACATCTCCACCTTTATCCAGGACGTGGGTGCCATGACGCCGGTGTTCTTCGCTTTCACCGACCGTCAGAAAATTTATGACGTGGTTGAAGCGATTACCGGTTTCCGTATGCACCCAGCCTGGTTCCGCATCGGCGGTGTGGCACACGATCTGCCGAAAGGGTGGGAGCGTCTGCTGCGTGAGTTCCTCGACTGGATGCCGAAGCGTCTGAAAGAGTATGACAAAGCCGCACTGCGCAATACCGTGTTGATGGGCCGTTCGCAGGGCGTTGCGGCCTATAACATGGACGAAGCGCTGGCGTGGGGCACCACTGGTGCTGGCTTACGTGCCACCGGTCTCGACTTTGACGTGCGTAAATGGCGTCCGTATTCAGGCTATGAAAACTTCGATTTTGAGATCCCTGTTGGCGCAGGTATTAGTGATGCCTACACCCGCGTTCAACTGAAAATGGAAGAGATGTGGCAGTCACTGCGCATTCTGGAACAGTGCCTGAAAAACATGCCGGAAGGCCCGTTCAAAGCGGATCACCCGCTGACCACGCCGCCACCAAAAGAGCGCACGCTGCAACACATCGAAACCCTGATCACGCACTTCCTGCAAGTTTCGTGGGGCCCGGTCATGCCGGCCAACGAATCCTTCCAGATGATTGAAGCGACTAAAGGGATCAACAGCTACTACCTGACCAGCGATGGCAGCACCATGAGCTACCGCACCCGTGTGCGTACGCCAAGCTTCCCGCACCTGCAGCAGATCCCATCGGTGATCCGCGGCAGCCTGGTATCCGACTTGATCGTATACCTCGGTAGTATCGATTTTGTTATGTCAGACGTGGACCGCTAATTATGCACGATCAAAAAATTGCCATTCACACTATCGACCCTGATGAGGTCTTTGTGCTGAGCGAGACCGAGCACCACGCTATTGAGCACGAAAAACACCATTACGAGGATGCACGCGCCGCCTCAATTGAAGCGTTGAAGATCGTGCAGAAGCAGCGTGGATGGGTGCCAGATGGCGCCATCAATGCCATTGCTGAAGTGTTGGGCATTCCAGCCAGTGACGTAGAAGGTGTGGCGACGTTTTACAGCCAGATCTACCGCACGCCGGTTGGCCGTCACGTCATTCGTTATTGCGACAGCGTGGTGTGCCACATCACCGGTTTCCAGGGCATTCAGGCTGCGCTTGAGCAGAATCTGAATATCAAGCCGGGCCAGACCACAGCCGATGGCCGCTTTACCCTGCTGCCAACCTGCTGCCTGGGCAACTGTGACAAAGGCCCAACCATGATGGTGGATGAAGATACCCATGTTCATCTGACGCCGGAAGGCATCGCCAACCTGCTGGAGCAGTATCAATGACCATTAAACAGATCATTCGTACTGCGGAAACGCATCCACTCACCTGGCGTCTGCGCGACGACAAGCAGCCGGTGTGGATCGATGAATATCGCAGTAAAAACGGTTATGTCGGCGCTGATAAAGCACTGAAAGGCATGAGCCAGGACGAAATCGTTGCGGCAGTGAAAGACTCCGGTCTAAAAGGTCGCGGTGGCGCAGGATTTAACACCGGCCTGAAGTGGAGCCTGATGCCGAAAGACGAATCCATGAACATCCGTTACCTGCTGTGTAACGCCGATGAAATGGAGCCGGGCACCTATAAAGACCGCCTGCTGATGGAGCAAATGCCGCACCAGTTGGTGGAAGGTATGCTGATCAGTGCGTTCGCTTTGAAAGCCTATCGTGGCTACATCTTCTTACGTGGCGAGTACATCGAAGCGGCCGTGCATCTGCGCCGTGCGATTGCCGAGGCCACCGAAGCGGGATACCTCGGTAAAAACATCCTCGGTACCGGTTTCGATTTTGAACTGATCGTGCACACCGGCGCGGGACGTTACATCTGTGGTGAAGAGACCGCGCTGATCAACTCACTGGAAGGTCGTCGTGCGAACCCGCGTTCTAAGCCACCGTTCCCGGCGAGTGCGGGCGTGTGGGGCAAGCCAACCTGCGTCAACAACGTGGAAACCTTGTCCAACGTCCCAGCCATCTTCCTCAACGGCGTTGACTGGTACAAGAACATCTCTACCAGCGAAGACACCGGTACCAAAATGATGGGCTTCTCTGGCCGCGTGAAAAATCCAGGCGTGTGGGAACTGCCGTTTGGCACCACCGCGCGTGAGATTCTGGAAGATTATGCCGGTGGCATGCGCGATGGCCTGAAATTTAAAGCCTGGCAGCCAGGCGGTGCGGGTACGGATTTCCTGACCGATCAACACCTTGATCTGCCAATGGAATTTGCCAGCATCGGTAAAGCCGGCAGCCGTTTAGGCACGGCATTGGCGATGGCGGTCGATCATGAAATCGGCATGGTTTCGCTGGTGCGTAATCTGGAAGAATTCTTTGCGCGCGAGTCCTGTGGCTGGTGTACGCCGTGCCGTGATGGTTTGCCATGGAGCGTGAAGATCCTGCGTGCGCTGGAGCAGAAAAAAGGCCAGCCGGGTGACATCGAAACCCTGCTGCAACTCTGTCGCCAACTTGGCCCAGGGAAAACCTTCTGTGCCCACGCACCGGGTGCCGTTGAGCCATTGCAGAGCGCGATTAAATATTTCCGTGAAGAGTTTGAAGCCGGCATTGCGCCGCAGGTGTTTGGCAATACCCGATCGATCGGTGGTATTCAGCCCAACCTGCTGAAAGCGCGCTGGTAATCAGCCGCCGTACACGGAATTCACCCTGCGCCGACACGGCGCGGGGGACAGAATTAGATGTTTAACGCTCGTCTTAGGGCGAGCCTTACGGAAGCATGTTCACTATGGCTACAATCCATGTAGACGGTAAAGAATATGATGTGAACGGAGCGGACAACCTGTTGCAGGCGTGTCTCTCTCTGGGCCTTGATATTCCTTATTTTTGCTGGCATCCGGCGCTGGGAAGCGTGGGAGCCTGCCGCCAGTGTGCGGTGAAGCAATTCCAGAATGCCGAAGATACCCGTGGTCGTCTTGTTATGTCATGCATGACACCGGCGTCGGACGGCACCTTTATTTCCATCGACGATGGCGAAGCGAAAGAGTTTCGTGAAAGCGTGGTGGAATGGCTGATGACCAACCATCCGCACGACTGTCCAGTGTGCGAAGAGGGCGGTAACTGCCATCTGCAAGATATGACGGTCATGACGGGCCACAGCTTCCGTCGTTACCGCTTCACCAAACGTACGCACCAGAATCAGGATCTCGGCCCGTTCATCTCCCATGAAATGAACCGCTGTATCGCCTGCTATCGCTGCGTGCGTTACTACAAAGATTACGCAGACGGCAAAGATCTCGGCGTTTACGGTGCCCACGATAACGTTTACTTCGGTCGCCCGGAAGATGGCACGCTGGAGAGCGAGTTCTCCGGTAACCTGGTCGAGATCTGCCCGACCGGCGTATTCACCGATAAAACGCACTCTGAACGCTACAACCGTAAATGGGATATGCAGTTCGCACCGAGCATCTGCCAGCAGTGCAGCGTGGGTTGTAACACCAGCCCAGGCGAGCGTTATGGTGAACTGCGTCGTATCGAAAACCGTTACAACGGTACCGTAAACCACTACTTCCTGTGTGACCGTGGTCGTTTCGGTTATGGCTATGTGAACCGCAAAGATCGTCCACGTCATCCAGTACAGAAGCGCGGCAACGATTGGGTCAGTCTGAATGCCGAACAAGCGGTGAATGCCGCGGCTGACGTACTGCGTCAGGCGAAGCGTGTGATTGGGATTGGATCACCGCGTGCCAGCATTGAAAGCAACTTTGCGCTGCGTGAACTTGTCGGTGCGGAAAACTTCTCCACCGGTATGCCTGCCGCTGAGCAGGCACGCGTTGAGTTGATGCTGAAAGTATTGCAGGAAGGCGGTATTTACACGCCATCACTGCGCGAAATCGAAAGCTACGATGCGGTGCTGGTGCTGGGTGAAGATCTGACTCAGGTCGGTGCGCGTGTCGCACTTTCTGTGCGTCAGGCGGTGAAAGGTAAAGCACGTGAAATGGCAGCAGCCCAGAAAGTGGCTGACTGGCAGATCGCGGCGATCCTTAACATCGGTCAGCACGCCAAACATCCGCTATTTGTCACCAATGTTGATGAAACCCGTCTTGATGATATCGCGGCGTGGAGCTATCGCGCACCGGTGGAAGATCAGGCTCGTCTCGGCTTCGCTATTGCCAATGCGCTCGATGAAGCCGCTCCAGCAGTCAGTGGCTTTGACAGCAAGCTGAATGGCAAGCTGGATGTGGTGGTACAGGCGTTAGCTGGTGCCAAAAAACCACTGATTATTTCTGGTACTCACTCTGGCAGCACCGCGATGATTGAAGCGGCCGCCAACGTGGCAAAAGCACTGAAAGGTCGCGGCGCCGATGTCGGTATCACTTTCCTTGCCGGTGCAGCTAACAGCTTTGGTCTCGGCCTGATGGGTGGTCAATCGCTGGATAGCGCGCTGGAGCAGCTGGATAAAGGTGAAGCAGAAGCGCTGGTGGTGCTGGAAAACGATCTCTATCGTCACGCACCAAAGGCCACCGTTGATGCGGCACTGCACAACACCGCACACGTGATCGTGGTTGATCACCAACGCACCGCCACGCTGGAAAAAGCCGGTCTGGTGCTCTCGACGGCGAGCTTCGCCGAGAGCGATGGCACCTCGATCAACCAGGAAGGCCGCGCACAGCGTTTCTTCCAGGTTTACGATCCGGCTTACTACGATAACAGCATTGTGATGCTGGAGAGCTGGCGCTGGCTGCACTCGCTGCACAGCACTGTTGAAAGCCGTCAGATTGACTGGACGCTGCTTGATCACGTGATCGATGCCACCGTTGCAGCATTGCCACAGTTGAAAGGTATTAAAGACGCGGCGCCGGATGCAAGCTTCCGTATTCGCGGTCAGAAACTGGCGCGTTCACCGCACCGTAACAGTGGCCGTACCGCGATGCGTGCCAATATTAGCGTGCACGAACCGCGTCAGCCGCAAGACAAAGACACCATGTTTGCCTTCTCAATGGAAGGTAACAACCAACCAGGCGCACCACGTTCGCAGATTCCATTCGCCTGGGCTCCAGGCTGGAACTCCCCGCAAGCATGGAACAAGTTCCAGGCTGAAGTCGGTGGCAAACTGCGTCATGGCGATCCGGGTGTGCGTCTGTTTGAAGCGAGCGAAGGATCACTGCCGTGGTTCACCGCCGTGCCAGAAAGCTTTGTTGAAGGCAGCCAATATCGCGTTGCACCTTACTATCAGCTGTTTGGTAGTGAAGAGATGACTCAGCGTTCACCGACCTTCCAGAAGCGTATGTCGCCAGCTACGCTGGTGATTAACCCGGCTGATGCGGAGAAACTGGGCGTCAATAACGGCTCTGCGGTTGAACTGGTTTGTGCCGGTGAAACGCTGCGTCTGCCAGTACGCTTCTCCACTTCCCTGCAAGCAGGGCAGGTGGGTCTGCCGCTGGGTATGCCAGGTGTGCCGCCGTTCCTCTCAGGTGCGCAAGTTGACAAACTGCAGGAGGCTGCACAATGAGCTGGCTGACACCGGACGCTATCGACATCCTCATCCAGATCCTGAAAACCATTGTGATTCTGCTGGTGGTGGTGGGTTGTGGTGCCTTTATGAGTTTCGCCGAGCGTCGTCTGCTCGGCTTATGGCAGAACCGTTATGGACCGAACCGTGTTGGCTGGGGCGGCTCACTGCAGCTGGCGGCGGACATGATCAAAATGTTCTTCAAAGAGGACTGGGTTCCGCCGTTTACCGACCGCTTCATCTTTACTCTGGCACCGGTTATTGCCTTTGTATCGCTGCTGCTGGCGTTTGCCATCGTGCCGGTTTCACCGACCTGGATGGTGACAGACCTGAATATCGGTCTGCTGTTCTTCCTGATGATGGCCGGTCTGGCGGTTTACGCCGTGCTGTTCGCCGGTTGGTCGAGTAACAACAAATACTCACTGCTGGGTGCAATGCGTGCTTCCGCGCAGACGCTGAGCTACGAAGTGTTCCTTGGCCTGTCGCTGATGGGTGTGGTGGCGCAAGCCGGTTCATTCAACATGAACGCCATCGTCGAGAGCCAGACGCACTTGTGGAACATCATTCCGCAGTTCTTCGGCTTCGTGACCTTCTGTATCGCGGGCGTCGCGGTTTGTCACCGTCATCCGTTTGACCAGCCAGAAGCGGAACAGGAACTGGCCGATGGTTACCACATCGAATATGCCGGTATGAAGTTCGGTCTGTTCTTCGTCGGTGAATATGTGGCGATCACCACGGTTTCAGCGCTGATTGTCACGCTGTTCTTCGGTGGCTGGCATGGTCCATTCCTGCCGCCATTCATCTGGTTCGCCCTGAAAACGGCGTTCTTTATGGTGATGTTTATCCTGATTCGTGCTGCGCTGCCGCGTCCACGTTATGACCAGGTGCTGTCGTTCGGCTGGAAAGTGTGTCTGCCGTTGACGTTATTGAACCTGCTGGCGACCGCCGCAGTGATTCTGTACAGCGCGCAGTAAGGGGTTTTGAGATGACTTTAAAAGATATTGTCGTTGGCTTCGGCACGACAGTGCGCAGTATCTGGATGATAGGCATGCATGCCTTCGCCAAGCGCGAAACCCAGATGTATCCAGAAGAACCGGTTTACCTGCCGCCGCGCTACCGTGGCCGTATCGTGCTGACGCGCGATCCGGACGGCGAAGAGCGCTGTGTTGCCTGTAACCTGTGTGCGGTAGCCTGTCCAGTGGGTTGTATCTCACTGCAGAAAGCGGAAACGGTTGATGGTCGCTGGTATCCGGAGTTCTTCCGCATCAACTTCTCGCGCTGCATCTTCTGCGGTCTGTGCGAAGAAGCCTGCCCGACCACGGCGATTCAGCTGACCCCCGATTTTGAGTTGGGTGAGTTCAAGCGTCAGGATCTGGTGTACGAGAAGCAGGACCTGCTGATTTCCGGTCCGGGTAAATATCCGGAATACAACTTCTATCGCATGGCGGGTATGGCGATCGACGGGAAAGAGAAGGGCGAAGCGGAAAACGAAGCCAAGCCAATCGACGTCAAAAGCTTGTTACCTTAAGGAGCCAGGTATGGAATTTGCGTTTTATCTTTGCGGACTGGTGGCGGTGCTAACGACATTGCGCGTTATCACTCACACCAATCCGGTACATGCGCTGCTGTACCTGATTGTTTCGCTGCTTTCGATTGCGGGCGTGTTCTTCTCAATGGGCGCTTACTTTGCCGGTGCGCTGGAGATCATCGTTTACGCCGGTGCCATTATGGTGCTTTTCGTGTTCGTGGTGATGATGCTGAACCTGGGCAAAACCCAGCAGGACCAGGAGCGCGAGTGGCTGAAGCCTTCGCTGTGGATTGGGCCTGGCATCGTCTCCCTGTTGCTGCTGGTGGTGATGATTTACGCCATTAGTACCGCGCACGATCAGGGCATTGATGGCACCGTCATCGATGCCAAAGCGGTGGGTATCAGTCTGTTTGGTCCTTACGTACTGGCGGTTGAGCTGGCGTCAATGCTGCTGCTGGCCGGTCTGGTGGTGGCCTTCCATATCGGACGTGAAGAGCGTCAGGGCGAAGTGCTGAGCAATCGCCATGCTGATGCACATGCGAATAAGGAGGATCACGCATGATCCCGTTACAACACGGCCTGATGTTGGCTGCTGTGCTGTTTGTTCTCGGCCTGACCTCGCTGGTACTGCGCCGCAATTTGCTATTTATGCTGATTGGTCTGGAGATCATGATCAACGCCGCGGCACTGGCGCTGGTGGTAGCAGGGAGCTACTGGGGACAAGCTGACGGCCAGGTGATGTACATTCTGGCGATCAGCCTCGCGGCGGCGGAAGCCAGCATCGGCCTGGCCCTGCTGCTCCAGCTCTATCGTCGTCGTCAGACGCTGAACATTGACACAGTGAGCGAGATGCGCGGATGAATCTTCTCTATTTAACCGTATTATTTCCGCTGATTGGCTTTCTGCTATTGGCGTTTTCCCGTGGTCGCTGGTCGGAGAATCTGTCGGCAGCGGTGGGAATGGGATCGGTCGGTCTGGCGGCGTTGACCACCGTTTTCGTTGGTATGGATTTCTTCAGTAACGGTCAACAGCCTTTTACTCAGGCGTTGTGGACATGGATTCAGGTCGGCCACTTTGATATCAAAGTCAACCTGGTACTGGACGGCTTGTCACTGACCATGCTGTCAGTGGTCACGGGTGTCGGCTTCTTCATCCACATGTTTGCTTCCTGGTACATGCGCGGTGAAGAGGGCTATTCACGCTTCTTCGCTTACACCAACCTGTTCATCGCGAGCATGGTGGTGTTGGTGCTGGCCGACAACCTGATGCTGATGTATCTCGGTTGGGAAGGCGTGGGCCTCTGCTCTTATCTGCTGATTGGCTTCTACTACAGCAACCCAGAGAACGGCAAAGCGGCGATGAAAGCCTTTATCATCACCCGTGTCGGTGACGTGTTCCTGGCATTCGCTCTGTTCATTCTCTACAACGAACTGGGTACGCTGAACTTCCGCGAGCTGGTGGAACTGGCGCCGGCGCACTTCGCCGCTGACAACCACATGCTGCAGTGGGCAACCCTGATGCTGTTGGGTGGTGCGGTCGGTAAATCTGCTCAGTTGCCACTGCAAACGTGGCTGGCTGATGCGATGGCGGGTCCTACGCCGGTATCAGCTCTGATCCACGCCGCCACCATGGTAACCGCGGGTGTTTACCTGATTGCGCGTACCCATGGCTTGTTCCTGCTGACGCCGGAAGTGCTGCATCTGGTGGGTATTGTGGGGGCGATTACGTTGGTGCTGGCAGGCTTTGCCGCGCTGGTGCAAACCGACATCAAGCGCGTGCTGGCTTACTCTACCATGAGTCAAATCGGCTACATGTTCCTCGCGCTGGGCGTGCAGGCATGGGACGCGGCCATTTTCCACTTGATGACGCACGCCTTCTTCAAAGCACTGCTGTTCCTTTCTTCTGGTTCGGTCATTCTGGCCTGCCACCACGAGCAGAACATCTTCAAAATGGGCGGCCTCCGTAAGAGCATCCCACTGGTGTACACCTGCTTCCTGGTCGGCGGCGCTGCGCTGGCGGCGCTGCCGCTGATTACCGCAGGTTTCTACAGTAAAGATGAAATCCTGTTTGGTGCGCTGGCGAATGGTCACATCAATCTGATGGTGGCGGGTCTGGTCGGTGCATTCCTGACCTCAATCTACACCTTCCGCATGATCTTTATCGTGTTCCACGGCGAAGAGAAAATTCATGCGCATGCGGGCAAAGGCATTACTCACCATCTGCCACTGATTGTGCTGTTAGTGCTCTCCACCTTCGTTGGCGCCATGATTACGCCACCGCTGGCGGGTGTACTGCCGCAGAATGAATTCGGTGAAGGCGGCAAAGTGGCGCTGGAAATCACCTCAGGCGTGGTCGCGATTGTCGGCATCCTGATTGCTGCTGCCCTATGGCTCGGCAAACGCCAGCTGGTCACCAGTGTCGCCAACAGCGCGCCGGGTCGTTTCTTCGGCACCTGGTGGTTTGCGGCATGGGGCTTCGACTGGCTGTATGACAAGGTGTTTGTGAAACCTTATCTGGGCATTGCCTGGCTGCTGAAGCGCGATCCGCTGAACTCACTGATGAACCTGCCTGCGCTGCTGTCGCGCATTGGTAATAAAGGCCTGGTGGTGAGCGAGAACGGTTACGTGCGCTGGTATGTGGCTTCCATGAGTGTCGGTGCCGTGGTGGTACTGGCGCTGATGCTGGTGATTTAAAGATTGATGAGCGGGGGCGAGAGGATCAAGGATTCTCTCATCCCAGAAGCGAATGTGAAAAATTGCCTGAATGACGAAGCGTTATTGATGTAGCCCGTTTCGTTGCCGTCAGTGTGTAGCAACCCAAGCGTATTTTGTTCGTGAGGGTGGCGAGCGCTGACGGTGATGAACGTGGCAAGCAAGATAGCTCGAAATCAGGTTGAAAAAAGGGAAGTATGCCGTGCTATTACCTTGGCTAATAATCATACCTTTTGTTGGGGGTCTGCTTTGCTGGTTAGCAGAGCGCCTCGGCGCAAAAGTGCCGCGCTGGATCGCCATGATCACCATGGGACTGACGCTGGCACTCGGTCTGCAGTTGTGGCTGCAGGGAGGCTATTCACTCACCCAGGCTGCAGGAATGCCGCAGTGGCAGTCGACTTTCTCGGTGCCATGGATTCCGCGCTTCGGCATTAACTTCCATCTGGCTATCGACGGTTTGTCACTGCTGATGGTGGTGCTGACCGGTCTGCTCGGGTTGATGGCGGTGCTCTGTTCCTGGAATGAAATCGAGAAGTATCAGGGCTTTTTCCACCTCAACCTGATGTGGATCCTCGGTGGTGTGATTGGCGTGTTCCTCTCCATCGACATGTTCCTGTTCTTCTTCTTCTGGGAAATGATGCTGGTGCCGATGTACTTCCTCATCGCGCTCTGGGGTCACAAAGCCTCTGACGGTAAAACGCGTATCAGTGCCGCAACCAAATTCTTCATCTATACCCAGGCTTCGGGGCTGGTGATGTTGATTGCGATTTTGGCGCTGGTATTTGTGCACTACAACGCCACGGGCGTCTGGACCTTCAGCTACGAAGAACTGCTGAAAACGCCAATGTCGCACACCGTTGAATATCTGCTGATGCTCGGCTTCTTTATCGCTTTCGCAGTGAAAATGCCAGTGGTGCCCCTGCACGGCTGGTTGCCGGATGCGCACAGTCAGGCACCGACAGCCGGTTCGGTTGACCTCGCAGGAATCTTGCTGAAAACGGCGGCGTATGGTCTGCTGCGTTTCAGCCTGCCACTGTTCCCGAATGCTTCCGCAGAGTTTGCGCCGATTGCTATGTGGCTCGGTGTACTGGGTATCTTCTACGGTGCCTGGATGGCGTTCTCGCAGACGGATATCAAACGTCTGATTGCTTACACCTCCGTTTCGCACATGGGCTTCGTGCTGATTGCTATCTACACTGGCAGCCAGCTGGCGTTCCAGGGCGCGGTGATTCAGATGATTGCTCACGGCCTGTCCGCCGCAGCACTGTTCATCTTGTGTGGGCAGCTTTATGAGCGTCTGCATACCCGTGACCTGCGTCAGATGGGTGGTTTGTGGTCACGCATTAAATGGATTCCAGGCCTGTCGCTGTTCTTCGCGGTGGCCAACCTCGGTATGCCAGGCACCGGTAACTTTGTCGGCGAATTTATGATTCTGACCGGCAGTTTCCAGGTGGTGCCGGTGATTATCGTGATTGCCACCTTTGGTCTGGTGTTTGCCTCGGTGTATTCGCTGGTGATGATGCAGCGCGCTTACTACGGCGAAGCGAAATCGAAAGCTCCGCTGCCGGGCATGTCACCGCGTGAATTCATGACGATCGGCGTGCTGGTGGTGCTGCTGGTTCTGCTGGGTGTTTATCCACAGCCGATCCTTGATACCTCTCACGCTGCGATGAGCAATATTCAGCAGTGGTTTACCGCTTCAATTTCAACTACAAGGCCGTAATTCGCCATGACAATAACTCCTCAACATCTGATTGCGTTACTGCCGCTGTTGATCGTCGGATTGACGGTGGTGGTGGTGATGCTGTCCATTGCGTGGCGACGCAACCACTTTGTTAATGCCACGCTGACGGTCATTGGCCTGAACGTAGCGCTGTTTTCACTGTGGTTTGTCGGTCATGTCGGTGCCATGGATGTCACGCCGCTGCTGCGCGTTGACGGTTACTCAATGTTCTACACCGCGCTGGTGCTGCTGGCCAGCCTCGCAACCTGCACCTTTGCTTATCCGTGGCTGGCCGGTTTCCCGGACAACAAAGATGAGTTCTATCTGCTGGTGCTGATTGCGGCGCTCGGTGGCATCGTGCTGGCGAGTGCCAACCATCTGGCGGCGCTGTTCATCGGTATTGAACTGCTGTCACTGCCGCTGTTTGGTCTTATCGGTTACGCATTCCGTCAGAAACGTTCGCTGGAAGCGGCACTGAAGTACATGATCCTGTCCGCTGCAGCGTCCTCGTTCCTGATCTTTGGTATCGCGTTGATTTATGCCGATTCTGGCAGCCTGAGCTTTGTGCAACTGGGTAAAAGCCTGAATGACAGCATGATCCAACAGCCGCTGCTGCTGGTCGGTTTGGGCATGATGATTATCGGCCTCGGCTTTAAGCTGTCACTGGTTCCGTTCCACCTGTGGACACCAGACGTTTATCAGGGTGCGCCTGCGCCGGTTTCAACCTTCCTGGCCACCGCCAGCAAAATCGCCATCTTTGGTGTGGTGATGCGCTTGTTCCTGTACGCGCCAGTAACCGACAGCGAAGCCGTGCGCACCGTGCTCGGTGTTATCGCCTTTGTGTCGATTCTGTTCGGTAACCTGATGGCGATTTCGCAGAGCAATATCAAACGTCTGCTCGGTTACTCATCGATCGCGCATCTTGGCTATTTGCTGGTGTCACTGATTGCGGTGAAAACCCATCAGCTGTCACTGGAAACGGCGGGTGTGTACCTGGCGGGTTACCTGTTCAGCAGCCTCGGCGCGTTCGGTGTGGTCAGCCTGATGTCCAGCCCGTACCGTGGCCCGGATGCGGATACGCTTTACTCTTACCGTGGTCTGTTCTGGCATCGTCCAATTCTGTCAGCGGTCATGACCGTTATGATGCTGTCTCTGGCCGGTATCCCGATGACGCTGGGCTTCATTGGTAAGTTCTATGTCATTGCTTCCGGTGTGAACGCGCATCTGTGGTGGTTAACCGCGGCAGTCGTTGCCGGCAGTGCGATCGGTCTTTACTACTATCTGCGTGTGACGGTGAGCCTGTACCTCAGCCCACCAGAAATGCACACGCGCGATCGTGACACGCCAGCCAACTGGGCCTTCACCGCTGGTGGTGTGGTGGTGCTGATTTCTGCGATTCTGGTGCTGCTGCTGGGTGTCTATCCTCAGCCACTGATTTCGCTGGTGCAGATGGCTCAGCCGCTGATGTAAATGCGCTTTGACCCCATGAATCAGGCCTCAGGGCCTGATTTTTTTTGCCTGTAATCTGAGAATACGATCACGGCAAGGCAATGCGGCAACCCTGTATGGCTGCTCAATCCCGCGCGCTGTGATACTCTCAGGAGATCACTTTTTTCGCTCAGACAAGGAAGCATCATGGAAATGCAATGGCTTGATTGCCACCACAGTGAACTGAGTGCACAGCAGTTATATACCGTGCTGGCACTGCGCAATCACGTATTCATTGTGGAGCAGAACTGCCCCTATCAAGACGTAGATGGTCAGGATTTGCGAGCAGAGAATCGCCACATCATGGGCTTCCTTGACGGCAAATTATTGGCCTACGCTCGTGTGCTTACGCCCTCACTGGACAGCGCCCCGGTGATGATTGGTCGCGTGATCGTGTCCGAAGAAGCGCGTGGCCTGAAGTTGGGCTATCGACTGATGGAGAAAGCGCTGGAGAGTTGCGATACCCATTGGCCGCTACGCACTATTTATTTATCGGCGCAGGCCCATCTGGAAGGGTTTTACGGTCGTCTTGGCTTCAAAGCGGTGGGGGACGTTTACATGGAAGATAACATTCCACACATCGGTATGCAGAAAGCGTAATGGCGAGGAATACTCCTCGCCATTTATACCCGTCATACTTCAAATTTCCGGTGAGTTGGCTGCCTGGCTCACCCAAATTACTAACTTGAGTCAGCTCATCGGGCTCTCTTGTTTACCGCCTTCCTGAAATTCGAACTTTTAGGGGATATCAGCCCGGCGTCATCTGTCGGTCATCGGTGTATTTACGCTGATCCGGCGGCGGTGGGAAATACTGATACAGCCAGGTTTCACTTAAGGTCTCATCTTTGGTGCGCAGGAACAGGCGCATATCCACCGGCTTAGTGGAGTCACTGTTCGGGTACCAGTCAAACAAGATGCGGTAGCCGTTGAGGGGTTCAACATACAGGATCTCAACCTGCTTGATGGTACCGGCATTGACGGTGATCACCGGCTCAATACCTTTCGGCGCTGCGGCTTTCAGATCGCCACCGACGAAATCAATCGCAAAGCGACGGCACCACTGATCAGGGAAGTGTTCGCCCGGCGCCCAACCTTCTGGGAAGCCACCAATACCGGTACGTGTCGCATCCACGCGCGCCAGACCGCTGCGCACAGGTGGCAGCTGGCTCCAGTAGAGTTTGTACTGGAAGTTGAATTCGCTGCCTGCTTTGACCGGCTCGGTTGGCTGCCAGAAGCACACCACGTTATCCAATGTTTCACCAGTGGTCGGGATCTCCATCAGATTGATGGCGCCTTTACCCCATTTGCCAATTGGTTCGACCCACAGGCTAGGACGTTTGTCATACCAGCCAATGACATCCTGATAATCTTTGAAGTCGTGATTGAGCTGCAACAGGCCGAAACCACGTGGGTTTTCATCTTCATAGGCATTGAACTGCAAGCGCTGCGGGTTGTTCAGCGGGCGCGCAATCCACTCGCCTTTACCGGTCCACATTGCCAGACGATCGGAGTCATGGATTTGTGGATGATAGGTATTACACATACGACGCTCGTTGGTGCCGCAGCTAAACATACTGGTCATCGGCGAGATGCCGAGCTGACGAATGTCGTTACGAGCAAACAGGTGGTTTTCCACCTCCATCACCACGCGTTTCTCTTCGCAGTGGATAGTGAACTTGTACGCACCAGTGACGCTGGCGCCGTCCAGCAGCGCATAAACCACAAAGGTGGTATCGTCGGCTTTCGGTGTTTCAAACCAGAAGGCGGTAAAGTCAGGGAACTCCTCGTGGCCGTTGCTGAAGGTATTTACCGCCACGCCGCGCGCTGACAAGCCGTACTGGAAGGTTTCATCAACCGCACGGAAGTAGCTCGCGCCGAGGAACGAGACGATATCGCGACGCGCCAGTTCTGGTTTTTTAAACGCGCGGAAACCGGCGAAGCCCAAATCGGTTTTGCCGACCAGCTGCTGGGTATCGACGTTAGCGTTATGATAGTTAAACAGTTCAGGGCGGAAGTGGATTTCGCGCGCTTCGCGACTATCGGCATCCACGGAGAACATGCGGATACGGCGTTTAAAGCCCATCCCCACGTGGAAGAACTGCACATCTAATTCGCGATCGGGAATGTTGTTCCACAGCGAATGGTTGGCATCGTACTGAATTTCGTTGTAAGCCTGCGGTGTCAGATTGGCCAGGGTGTCAGGAAGCGGGCCGGGTGCGCCGCCCCAGGGCTGTTTCGCCAGCGCGGAAGCTTTCTTTTTCAGTGAGTCGAAATCGAAGCGCACTGCGGTGCCGTCGGCGATGCCATCATCGGCCCAGGCGGACTGCGCAAACAGCGAGGAGAGCCCGGTCATGCCGCTTGCGGCAGAGAGGGCCATGGACGCTTTCATAAATTTTCTACGATTCATGCCGGAAATCTAATCCTTAGCTGCTCTGGTGTGTTGTGACTGTCGTAAGACGCATTGCGTCTGGCTACAAGGGGATACGACAGTCGCGGAATTAAAAAATTCAGTCTGACAAAAATTTATCAGATTAATCAAATAAGCGAAGCAGAATTCACGCGGCAACAGCGCGGATTACGCAACTTTGCATTGAGTCGAGCAAAAACCAGCGCAATCCGAATCCCTTGCGCGCAGCAAATACCGAATTTATGACTATAGTTAAACGACGATAAGTGACGAGCATGGAGGAAGTATAACGTGTCATCTTCAGATCAATTTGAAACTCGCCTTGATGACGACCTGGCGCTACTGACAGAAACTTTGGAAGAAGTACTGAAATCGTCGGGTGATCCGGCCGATCAAAAGTACATCGAATTGAAACTTAAAGCGGAACAAGCGCTGGAAGACGTGAAGAATCGCGTTAGCCAGGCTTCTGACAGCTATTATTACCGTGCCAAAAAAGCGGCCTATCGTGCCGACGATTATGTGCATGAAAAACCGTGGCAGGGGATCGGCATTGGCGCCGCCGCTGGCCTGTTTGTCGGTTTACTGTTGGCCCGCCGCTAAATTGTCGGGGCGTAACGCCGGTTACGCCCGATTCCTCTTTTTTACCGCGTTATCCCTCTCATTTGTCTCGAATCCTTGTTTCGCATCAACGGCGATTGTGTTTCGCGTGCGCGCTTTCTACAGTAAAGCGACAGGGATAAGGAGAAAGTAACGTGATACGTGTTGAAATGCTCTCAACGGGCGATGAAGTGTTGCATGGGCAGATTGTCGATACTAATGCCGCATGGCTGGCGGATGTGCTGTTCCAGCACGGTTTGCCAATGACCAGCCGCAGTACCGTTGGCGATGCGATGTCCTCGCTGGTGGAGGCGCTGCAGAGTCGCAGCCAGATTGCCGATGTGCTGATTGTGAACGGTGGCCTTGGCCCAACCAGCGACGATCTCAGTGCGCTGGCCGCTGCCACCGCGTGTGGCACCGAATTGGTGATCCAGCAGGAATGGCTGGAGAAGATGGAAGCCTGGTTTGCCAGCCGTGGACGCATCATGGCGCCGAGCAACCGCAAGCAGGCGGAAATTCCGGCGAATGCCGAGCTGATTGATAATCCGGTGGGGACCGCGTGTGGCTTTGCACTTCAGCTCAATCGCTGCTGGATATTCTTCACGCCGGGGGTGCCGTCCGAATTCAAAGTGATGGTCGAGCAGGAGATCATTCCGCGTTTGAAAGCGCGTTTTGATTTACCTGAGCCGCCGCTGTGTTTGCGTCTGACCACCTTTGGTCGCGGCGAGAGTGACATTGCTGCCGAACTGGAGCCGTTACCGTTGCCGGAAGGTGTGGTAATGGGCTATCGCTCATCAATGCCAATCATTGAAATCAAACTCACCGGACCGGCCAGCCAGCGTGTGGCGATGGAGCAGGCGTGGCAGCAGGTTAAGCTGCTGCTGGCGGAATGCACTATCTTCGAAGGCACTGAAGGTTTGCCTGCTATGTTAGCGCGTGAGTTGCAACAGCGTGGTTTCCGGTTGGCGCTAAGCGAGCAATATACGGCGGGATTACTCAACTGGCAGCTGGCGTCAGCGGACGTGCCGCTCAGCGCAGCAGAGATTCTGCCTCCTCATGATGAACCGCTGGAATCCCAGGTCGAGCGCACGCGCAATCTGGCCGCACACCACGGCACGGTGTTGGCGCTGTCGGTGGGCAATCTGGAAGAGGGCGAAGTGGCGATTGCGCTGCATACGCCGGAAGCCAGCTGGGGCCAGCGCGTGAAGTTCACCCATGGGCGTCACAATGTTGAAACCCGGCAGAAAGTTGTGGCGATGATGGCGATGAACATGCTACGTCGCTGGCTGCACGGCAGTGAAGTCAGTACCGGGCATGGCTGGATTGATGTGCTGGAAGCCGTGAAACAGTAACTGCGTGGGCAGGCTTTGCCATGAATTTCACCGGATCGCCATTGATGGCGACCCGGTGTTTAAATCTCGATCTCAATCTCCCCTTTGGCGCGGCAGCAGCAGGGCAAAATCTCGCCCTTCTGGATAAACGCCAACGGGGTTTCTGCGTAAGCCACTTCGCCTTTCAATAGACGCATGCGACATGAACCGCAGTAGCCTTCACGGCACTGAAACTCTACGCAGACATTGTGCGCTTCCAGTGCCGTCAGCAGATTGGGATGATCTTCTGCGCACTCCAGCCGGGAGCCGGAACTGCGCAGAATAACAACAGAACGACTCATGCTTACAGCTGGAAGTCGTTGAAGTCGTCTTCGCCGACTTCGGCATCAATCTGACCCACCAGGTAAGAACTGACTTCCACTTCCTGCGGTGCCACCTGCACGTTATCTGATACCAACCAGGAGTTGATCCATGGAATCGGGTTAGAACGCGTCTGGAACGGCAGATCGAGGCCAACCGCTTGCATGCGGATGTTGGTGATGTACTCAATGTACTGGCACAGAATGTCTTTATTCAGACCGATCATCGAGCCACCGCTGAACAGATAATCTGCCCACTCTTTCTCTTGCTCGGCGGCTTTCTTGAACAGGTCGAAACACTCATCACGGCACTCGGCGGCGATCTCTTTCATTTCAGGATCATCTTCACCGGTGCGCAGCAGGTTCAGCATGTGCTGAGTGCCGGTCAGGTGCAGAGCTTCATCGCGCGCAATCAGTTTGATGATTTTGGCGTTACCTTCCATCAGCTCGCGCTCGGCGAAGGCGAATGAACAGGCGAAGCTGACGTAGAAGCGAATCGCTTCCAGTGCGTTAACGCTCATCAGGCAGATATACAGCTGCTTTTTCAGCGCACGCAGATTCACGGTCACGGTTTTACCCGCCACTTCGTGCGTGCCTTCTCCCAGCAGATGCCAGTAGCTGGTCATCTCGATCAGATCGTCGTAATACTTCGAGATGTCCTGTGCACGCGCCAGAATCTGCTCGTTAGTGACGATGTCGTCAAACACCAGTGAAGGATCATTCACGATGTTACGGATGATATGGGTATAAGAGCGCGAGTGGATGGTTTCAGAGAACGCCCAGGTTTCAATCCAGGTTTCAAGTTCTGGAATCGAAATCAACGGCAGCAGGGCCACGTTAGGGCTGCGACCCTGAATAGAATCCAGCAGCGTCTGGTATTTCAGGTTGCTGATAAAGATGTGTTTTTCGTGATCTGGCAGCGCCTGATAATCGATACGATCGCGTGAGACGTCCACTTCTTCCGGACGCCAGAAGAAGGAGAGCTGTTTTTCGATCAGCTTTTCAAAAATGTCATATTTCTGCTGGTCGAAACGGGCAACGTTCACTGACTGGCCGAAGAACATCGGTTCTAACAGCTGGTCGTTTTTGTTCTGCGAAAATGTGGTGTAAGCCATGGCTAAGTCCAAAAGTGATGAGGGCCGACCATTGCCGGCCCTGACAAGATAGGGCGTCTGACTAATTAAATCTTACAAGCGCCGCTTTCGCAGCCGTCATCCTGAATGGAAGGAGCCAGGTCGTCCTGCGCATCTTCCGCACCGTCACGGGTGTTTTGGTAGTACAGGGTTTTCACGCCAAATTTATACGCGGTCAGCAGATCTTTCAGCAGCTGTTTCATCGGCACTTTGCCATTGGCAAAACGGCTTGGATCATAGTTGGTGTTCGACGAAATCGCCTGATCGATAAATTTCTGCATCACACCAACCAACTGTAAGTAACCGTCGTTAGAGGGCATTTCCCACAGCAGTTCGTACTGATCTTTCAGACGCTCATACTCTGGCACCACCTGACGCAGAATACCGTCTTTGGATGCTTTGATGCTGATGTGACCGCGCGGTGGCTCAATACCGTTGGTGGCGTTTGAAATCTGTGAGGAGGTTTCAGACGGCATCAGGGCAGAGAGCGTGGAGTTACGCAGACCGTGCGCAACGATCGACTCACGCAGACCTTCCCAATCCAGGTGCAACGGCTCGCTGCAAACGGCGTCGAGATCCTTTTTATAGGTGTCGATCGGCAGAATGCCCTGTGAGTAGGTGGTCTCTTTGAACCACGTACAGGCACCTTGCTCTTTCGCCAGCTCGTTCGAAGCTTTCAGCAGGTAGTACTGGATCGCTTCAAAGGTTTTATGCGTCAGGTTGTTGGCGCTGCCATCAGAATAACGCACGCCGTTTTTCGCCAGATAATAAGCGTAGTTAATCACGCCAATACCCAGAGTACGACGACCCATTGCGCCGCGTTTTGCCGCCGGGATGGGGTAATCCTGGTAATCCAGCAGTGCATCCAGTGCACGTACCGCGAGGGTCGCCAGCTCTTCCAGATCGTCGAGGCTGTCAATCGCACCGAGGTTAAAGGCAGACAGCGTACACAACGCGATTTCACCGCTTTCGTCATTCACATCGTTCAGCGGTTTGGTCGGCAGCGCGATTTCCAGGCACAGGTTAGACTGGCGGACGGGCGCGATAGCCGGATCAAACGGGCTATGGGTGTTGCAGTGATCGACGTTTTGGATGTAGATACGGCCAGTAGAAGCACGTTCCTGCATCATCAGTGAGAACAGTTCAACTGCTTTCACGCGCTGTTTGCGGATGCTGTCGTCTTTCTCGTATTTGGTGTACAGACGCTCAAACTCGTCCTGATCGGCGAAGAACGCATCGTACAGACCTGGCACGTCAGACGGGCTGAACAGGGTGATCTCTTCACCTTTCAACAGACGGGTATACATCAGCTTGTTGATCTGTACGCCGTAGTCCATGTGACGTACGCGGTTGCCTTCAACGCCACGGTTGTTTTTCAGCACCAGCAGGCTTTCCACTTCCAGATGCCACATTGGGTAGAACAGGGTGGCTGCACCGCCACGTACGCCGCCTTGTGAGCACGACTTCACTGCCGTCTGGAAATGTTTATAGAACGGGATGCAACCGGTATGGAAGGCTTCGCCGCCACGGATTGGGCTACCCAGCGCACGAATGCGACCAGCGTTGATACCGATACCCGCACGCTGCGACACGTATTTTACGATAGCGCTGGAGGTGGCATTGATGGAATCAAGGCTGTCACCGCATTCGATCAAGACGCAAGAGCTGAACTGACGCGTTGGGGTACGCACGCCAGACATGATTGGCGTCGGCAGTGAGATTTTGAAGGTGGACACAGCATCATAGAAGCGACGCACGTAATCCATACGCGTCTCACGCGAATAACCGGAGAACAGGCATGCAGCAACCAGAATATACAGGAACTGGGCACTCTCGTAGATTTCACCGCTCACACGGTTCTGCGCCAGGTATTTCCCTTCCAGCTGCTTCACCGCAGCGTAAGAGAAGTTCATGTCGCGCCAGTGGTCGATGAAGCCGTCCATCTGCTCGAACTCTTCTACGCTGTAATCTTCCAGCAGGTGACGGTCGTATTTGCCCATCTCAACCATTTTCACGACCTGATCGTACAGCTTCGGCGGCTCAAACTGGCCGTACGCTTTTTTACGCAGGTGGAAGATGGCGAGGCGAGCAGCCAGGTACTGGTAATCCGGCGCATCACGGGAGATCAGGTCTGCAGCGGCCTTGATGATGGTCTCATGGATATCAGAAGTACGAATTCCATCGTAGAACTGAATGTGGGAGCGCAACTCAACCTGAGACACGGAGACGTTATTCAGCCCTTCAGCGGCCCAATCCAGTACCCGGTGAATCTTATCGAGATCAATGCGCTCCTGGCGGCCATCGCGTTTAGTAACGAGCAGACTTTGGTTCATGTCGCGTGTTTACCTGTCCATGAAAGAGTGAGTTATCCCCCATCTATTCACAAGGTCTATGCACAAGCCGCTCGTTGTGAGTAAGCCTGTGGATAAACACTATATATAGGGGGTGCGGGAAGTTTGAACAACAATATGGTGAGTATTCTAGTCAGCATTCTGATCATCACAAGAGTTGATTTTCGCGAAAAAATCCGTCCAGGGGGGTAGCGAAATTCCTGGATCCCCATTCCGTAAGGCCTGCCAATGGTGTCAACTGCCAGCGACTTTTTTTTCACTTTTTGATCGAGCGCGTGTTTATTGCTCAAAGGTTCTCATCACGGATATTTCTGAAGTCAAAAAAGCCCTGACAAGGCCGCCAGTAGCGAACTTATCTAAAATTGCTTATGAATTTTTTGTGACCAATCCAGCCTACAAAAATGCGTGGCATGCGTCTAAAAGGAAATTGATCTGGAAAGCAGTGAGTTACAAACCTGGCGCTTTCCACATCGAGGTGGTTAACCCACTGTCCACCAGGGTGAGTTGGTCGGCATAGACTTTCTGCCAGTTGGCTTTTTGCTGTTGATAGAGTTGGTGGTGTTCTGCGTTGGGGTGAAATTCGCGCTCCCAGCGTACTAATGCTTGCCCGGTTTCCTGCAAACTGCGGTAAACCCCTGCGGCGACGCCGGCCGCAATCGCGCAGCCCAGGGCAGTGGCTTCTTTCACTTGCGGCACTTTGACCGTCAGCCCCGTGACATCGCTCAAAATCTGGCTCCACAATTTGCCCTTCGCACCGCCTCCGGCAAACACTATCTGTGAGGTTTGGACACCGGAAAAGGCGGCCACCTGATCCAGATTGCAGGCCGAAACAATCGCGGCATTCTCTTCCAGCGCACGGAAGAGCGTCTGTTTATTGCAGCGTTCGGGGTCGATGGAAAGATTAATAAAGGAAGGCGCAGCGTGATACCACTTGTTGAAGTGCATTGCATCTGAGAACACCGGCATCACGCCCCAGGATCCGGCGGGGACGCGTGCCGCCATCTCTTCCAGCAGGCTGTAGCAATCCACACCCAGCCGCTCCGCCAGCAGTTTCTCTTCACCGCAAAAGGCATCACGGAACCAGCGCATCGTTAGGCCGGTAAAGAAACTGATCGCTTCCGCCTGCGCCATACCGGGGATCACATGCGGATTCACGCGAATGTTCATTTGAGGATCAATCTGCGGCTGCGGCAGATTCACCACCTGCTGCCAGAAAGTGCCGCCGAGCACAGCAGTTTCCCCCGCCTTCACCACGCCTAACCCCAGTGTCCCCAACTGCACATCACCGCCGCCCATGCCAACCACTGTGCCTTGCGCCAGCCCACACTGCTGAGCGGCTTCGGCTGTCACAGTTCCCAGTTGCGTACCGGTTTCGGCCACGGGTGACAATATATCGCCGCGCAACCCCGCCATCTCCAGCAAATCAGGCCGCCAGTTTCGGGTGCGTAAATCCAGCAGGCCGGTGGTGCCCGCGTTGGAGGGATCCACTGCCAGTTCGCCACTCAGGCATTTTGCCAGCCAGTCGCTGATCATCGACAGCGTTGCCGCCTGACGATAAATATCGGGTCGATGATGCGCCAGCCATAACAGGCGTGGCATTGCCCCGAGTGCCAGGGTTTGCCCTGAGCACTGATAGATTTCACGCTCAAACTCGCCGTGATGAATCTCTTTCAGCTCACTCACTTCGCGGCTGGCGCGGGCATCCACGTTGGCGCAGGCCCAAATTGCTTCGCCGGCTTTGTTATAGAGCACGATCCCTTCGCGCATGGAGCAGCAGGCCACGCTGCGAATCGCGCTGGCTGGCAACTGCGACTGTTGCAGCACCTGCTGAATACACTGACAGGCGAGTGGCCAATTGTGGCTCAGATCAAACTCCATCGATCCCGGCACATCGGGCAGGGCAAGGTGCCGCCATTCAGCCTGCGCCACAGCGATCTGCTCGCCCTGAAGATTGAAAATCACGGCGCGAATGCTGCCAGTACCGGCGTCGAGCGCCATCAGATGCGGGGCGTGTGACATCGCAAAACTCCTGTTGAAACGGAAAAGTGCTCCACGCCGACGGCCCAACGGGTGTTACTGCAAAGATAGCTGTGCGCGAGGGTTTTCACCTCCAGATGAACGGTTTAGCCCACCGCTGAAAGTTTGAACTGTGATCGCTGCGAGAGTTTTATTAAACAAGCTTTACCAGGATTGCCACTTTGCCAATCGCGATAAAAAGGACAAGCCGATGGAAGTCACGCTGGTCGAGATCAACGTCAAACCCGACTGTATCGACGAGTTTTTGCGGGTGTTTGAGCTGAATCATGTGGGAGCGTTGGGGGAACCTGGGAATTTGCGCTTTGATGTTTTACAGGATAGCCACGTGCCGACGCGCTTCTTTATTTATGAAGCTTACACCGATGAGGCCGCCGTGCTGGCGCACAAGAAAACGGCACACTACCTGACGTGCGTTGAGGCGTTGGAAGCGTTAATGAGCGAACCAAGAAAGAAAACCGCGTTTAAGGGGATATTTCCGCAGTGACGCCAAGTCATTCTCCGTACAAGGGCGAAGCACCATCATTCGAGGTTTTTAAAGGAGTATTGAAACAACCGAAAGCGCAATGATATGTACTGCAACCGTATAATGTTCAATATGGAGGCGACGCAGAATTCTTCGCACAATCCCAGCATGATTAGGTGTTAGTAGAGGTGGGTTTAAGCGACGGATAGCTCAATAATTTGCGCAGCAGTCGCTGCATTATGATATCGAAAGCGGCTGCGTGGACAACTTAATGAACCCCATCCACAACGCAGCGTGACTCAAAGCAATGACCAACGTTCAGGGCCAGTAAAGCCCCGCCCGAAGAGCAAAGCGTCCGCCGCAGGGATGCGGCGGACGATCTGCATGGATGCGTGTTTCCTTTGCGATCGGGCGGGGCTTTACTGGCCGACGCACCGTCCCCGCAGCAACCATGCACAAGTCCCTACAGCAACCATGCATCGTCCCCGCAGCCACCACGCAAACACTCAATCCTGACGATGCGTATGCACCATATAATTCACATCCACGCCACGTCCCAACCGGAACTGATTGGTCAGCGGATTGTAGTGCAGGCCGATCATACCCATCTCACGCAGCGGCGTCTCATCAACCCAATTCAGCAACTCCGCCGGACGGATAAACTTCTTCACGTCATGCGTACCGCGCGGCACCATGCGCATTACATATTCGGCACCAAACACCGCCAGCAACCACGCCTTGGGATTACGGTTAATGGTCGAGAAGAACACTTCGCCGCCCGGTTTAACCAACTGCGCACATGCCAGCACCACAGAACGCGGATCCGGTACGTGCTCCAGCATCTCCATGCAAGTCACCACGTCATAGGCCCCCGCATGGCTGATCGCATGATCTTCCACGGTCTGCTGCACATAGTTCACGCTCACAGCGCTCTCCAGCGCATGCAACCGTGCCACTTCCAGCGGCTCCGCACCCATATCCAACCCGGTCACGTTGGCTCCTTCACGCGCCATGCTCTCCGCTAAAATACCGCCGCCGCAGCCGACATCCAGCACCTTCTTACCAAACAAACCATTGCTGTGCTGGGCAATCCAGCCAAGACGCAGGGGATTGATGCGGTGTAACGGCTTAAACTCACCCTCTAAATCCCACCAGCGCGATGCGACCGCTTCAAACTTGGCAATCTCAGTATGGTCGACGTTTTGGCGGCTTTCCTGCGGTTGTTCACTCATTGAATCACGACTCCTGACAAAATATTCCCTCAGTATAAACGCTTAACTCTTGCTAGCGCATCTCTCACCTGCAAGGAAAAGCGGCATTAAACCCTGCTTTACGTTCACCGAGGGCAACCACTGTGATATACTTTCGCACCATTAAAAACCGGCATTATGTAGAGGGATAGCGGCTCCATGAGCGACCTTGCGAGAGAAATTACACCGGTCAATATCGAAGAAGAGTTAAAAAACTCCTACCTCGATTACGCCATGTCGGTCATCGTTGGCCGAGCTTTACCCGATGTGCGTGATGGCTTGAAGCCGGTGCACCGCCGTGTGCTTTTTGCCATGAGCGAACTGGGTAACGACTGGAACAAAGCTTATAAGAAATCGGCCCGTGTGGTCGGTGACGTGATCGGTAAATATCACCCACACGGTGATTCCGCGGTATACGAAAGTATCGTTCGTATGGCCCAGCCGTTCTCCCTGCGCTACATGCTGGTAGATGGTCAGGGTAACTTCGGTTCCGTTGATGGCGACTCCGCCGCAGCGATGCGTTATACCGAAGTGCGTATGGCGAAGATCTCTTCTGAACTGCTGGCGGACCTCGAAAAAGAGACCGTCGATTTTGTGCCGAACTACGATGGCACCGAGCAGATTCCTGAAGTGCTGCCGACCAAAATTCCTAACCTGCTGGTGAACGGCTCGTCCGGTATCGCCGTAGGTATGGCGACCAACATTCCACCGCATAACCTGACGGAAGTGATCAACGGCTGCCTCGCCTTTATCGAAGACGAAGACATCACTGTTGAAGGCTTGATGGAACACATCACCGGCCCTGACTTCCCGACTGCGGCGTTCATCAACGGTCGTCGTGGTATCGAAGAAGCCTATCGCACCGGTCGCGGTAAGATTTATATCCGCGCACGCGGTGAGATTGAAACCGACGCAAAAACCGGCCGCGAAACCATCATCGTCAATGAAATCCCGTATCAGGTAAACAAAGCGCGCCTGATCGAGAAAATTGCCGAGCTGGTGAAAGAGAAGCGTGTGGAAGGCATTAGCGGCCTGCGTGATGAATCCGATAAAGACGGTATGCGTATCGTTATCGAGATCAAACGCGATGCGGTCGGTGAAGTGGTGCTCAACAACCTCTATTCCCTGACGCAACTGCAAGTCTCCTTCGGCATCAACATGGTGGCACTCCATCAGGGCCAGCCGAAGATCATGACGCTGAAAGGCATCATTGAAGCCTTCGTGCGCCACCGCCGTGAAGTGGTGACGCGCCGTACCATTTTCGAACTGCGCAAAGCGCGTGACCGTGCACACATCCTTGAAGGTCTGGCCATTGCGCTGGCCAACATCGATCCGATTATCGAACTGATTCGTCGCGCACCAACGCCAGCTGAAGCGAAAGCGGGCCTGTTGGCACAGCCATGGGATCTGGGCAACGTAGCCACCATGCTGGAGCGTGCGGGCGATGACGCAGCACGTCCAGAATGGCTGGAAGCGCAGTTCGGTATTCGTGACGGTCAGTACTACCTGACTGAACAGCAAGCTCAGGCAATTCTGGATCTGCGTCTGCAGAAACTGACCGGCCTTGAGCACGAAAAGCTGCTCGACGAATACAAAGAGCTGCTGGACCAGATCGCAGAACTGATCCACATCCTGCAGAGCGCCGAGCGTCTGATGGAAGTCATCCGCGAAGAGCTGGTGGCAATGCGCGACCAGTTTGGTGATGAACGTCGTACTGAAATTACCGCCAACAGCGCCGACATCAACATTGAAGATCTGATTAATCAGGAAGATGTGGTGGTCACGCTGTCGCATCAGGGTTATGTCAAATATCAGCCGCTGACTGACTATGAAGCGCAGCGTCGTGGTGGCAAAGGCAAATCCGCAGCACGTATTAAAGAAGAAGACTTTATTGATCGTCTGCTGGTGGCCAACACCCATGATACCATTCTGTGCTTCTCCAGCCGTGGCCGTCTCTACTGGATGAAAGTTTACCAGCTGCCAGAAGCGAGCCGTGGCGCACGTGGTCGCCCAATTGTTAACCTGCTGCCGCTGGAAGCCAACGAACGTATCACCGCCATTCTCCCGGTGCGTGAATACACCGAAGGCTTTAATATCTTTATGGCGACCGCTGACGGTACCGTGAAGAAAACTGCCCTGCAGGAATTCAGCCGTCCACGTAGCGCCGGTATTATCGCCATTAACCTGCGTGAAGATGATGAATTGATCGGTGTTGCGCTGACCAACGGTAGCGATGAGGCCATGCTGTTCTCTGCTGCGGGTAAAGTGGTGCGCTTCTCTGAGACTGCGGTTCGCGCCATGGGCCGTTCGGCCTCGGGCGTGCGTGGTATCAAGCTGGCTGAAAGCGATAAAGTGGTTTCACTGATCGTGCCACGTGAAGAGGGTGCCATCCTCACTGTGACGCAAAACGGTTACGGTAAACGTACAGCGAATAGCGAATACCCAACCAAGTCGCGTGCAACCCAGGGTGTGATCTCAATTAAAGTCACCGAACGTAACGGACCGGTTATCGGTGCGGTGCAGGTGGTGGATGGCGATCAGATCATGATGATTACCGATGCCGGTACGCTGGTGCGTACACGCGTATCGGAAGTCAGCGTGGTTGGCCGTAACACCCAGGGCGTGATTCTGATTCGTACCGCGGAAGACGAAAACGTGGTGGGTCTGCAACGTGTTGCTGAGCCGGTGGAAGAAGAAGAACTCGACGCCATCGACGGCAGTGTTGCAGAAGGCGAAGAAGATATCGCGCCGGAAGTCGACAACGACGACGATGCACCTGAAGCGGATGAAGAAGAGTAATCCGCAGCGGTGAACAACAGCGGCAGGTCAGGGCAACCGACCTGCCGTTTTTTTATCTGAGTTTTACTCCCAAAGTCGCGCACCAACTGGCTTTTTCGGGCCGATAAAGCTAGTGTATGAGGGCTTTTCAACTTCCTGACAACCCCTTACCGCCAGTGAGTCTCTTTTGAAATATCTCGTCTCCTTTCGCACTACGCTTCGCATCTCGCGCTATCTGTTCCGTGCGCTGGCGCTGCTGCTTTGGACGTTGGGTGCGTTGCTGACTACCTTCTTCATCATCAACGTACTGCACGAAAAAGAGAACGCGGTTCGCCAGGAATTTGACACCAATTATGGCCAGGCGGAATGGTATGTACGCCACTCGGCCGACGTCATGCGTGAACTGAAATACATCACCGAAAACCGCTTAAGTAACAGTAGCAACGGTTTGGACGTGCTGAATGGCCTGCCTGCCAGTAAAAGTACCTTGCCACAGTTCACGCCGCTGTTTTCTGATGGTGATTGCACTTCAATGAGTAACACCTGGCGTAACTCGCTCGATTCGCTGGGTTACTTCATCAACTACTGGAAAAGTAACTTCACCTCCGCTTACGAACTCAACCGTGTGTTCTTTATTGGGGGTGAAAATCAGTGTCTGGCCGATTTCGCCATTGGTAACAACAATTCAGTCGATCGTGAACGGAGCCTGAAAGCCCTGCGCGAGCGGGTGCTGCACTATCGCAGCGGCAACGAAGAAGAGCGGCGTAATCCGATGTACTGGATTACGCCGAGCAGCCAGCCTGGTGTCGGTAATTTCTACATGGTGATGCCGGTGTATGTGGCCAACAAGCTACAGGCGTTGCTGGGCGTGGAACAAAATATCCGTCTTGATGAATTTATTCAGCCGGGCGGCTTGCCGCTGGTTGCCACCATTACTGATGAGAACTACCGTCCGTTGCTGAGTTCGCGTCGCGGTGGCCCCGGCTACTCTTTTGACGATCTGCCGGATGACAGCACCTGGTTTGGTTATCTTGATAGCTATCGCCAGTTAGTCCTGAAGAAACCGCTGCCGCCGTCCAATCTTAACGTGGTGTGGTCACTCTCTACTGACGTGCTGGTGGATCAGCTCAAGCTGATGCTGATTAACGCGCTGTTGCTGAATATCTTCAGCGCATTGATCCTGTTCACGCTGGCATGGATATTCGAACGCCGCATGTTCCTGCCAGCGGAAGATAACGCACATCGGCTGGAAGAGCACGAGCAGTTCAACCGCAAAATTGTCGCTTCGGCGCCGGTCGGCATCTGTATTTTGCGCACCAGCGACGGCACCAATATTCTGAGTAACGAACTGGCTCACAACTATCTGACGCTGCTGACGCAGGAAGATCGTCAGCGCCTCAATGAGATCATCGGGGGCCAGCAGGTCAACTTTGTCGATGTGCTCACCGGTACCAATACCAACCTGCAAATCAGCTTTGTGCATTCACGCTATCGCAATGAAAACGTAGCGATTTGCGTGCTGGTGGACGTCTCAACGCGTGTGCGCATGGAGCAGTCATTGCAGGAGATGGCGCATGCGGCAGAGCAGGCCAGCCAGTCAAAATCCATGTTCCTTGCCACCGTCAGTCACGAACTGCGCACCCCGCTGTACGGCATCATCGGTAATCTCGACCTGCTGCAAACCAAGTCGTTGCCAAAAGGTGTGGAATCGCTGGTGACGGCGATGAACAACTCATCGAGCCTGCTGCTGAAAATCATCAGTGATATTCTCGACTTCTCGAAAATTGAGTCGGAGCAGCTGAAGATTGAGCCGCGGCCGTTCTCGCCGCGTGAGGTGGTCAATCACATCGCCAGCAACTATCTGTCGCTGGTGGTGCGTAAACGCCTGACGTTATATGTGATGATCGAAAATGATGTGCCGCTGACGATGGATGGCGATCCAATGCGTCTGCAGCAGGTCATTTCTAACCTGCTGAATAATGCGATCAAGTTCACCCATACCGGCTGCATTATTCTCCATGCCTATGTCAAAGATGGGTATTTAGCCTTCCGCGTGCGCGATACCGGCGTCGGTATTCCAGCGAAAGAAGTGACGCGTCTGTTCGATCCCTTCTTCCAGGTGGGCTCTGGCGTGCAGCGCAACTTCCAGGGCACCGGGCTGGGTCTGGCAATCTGTGAAAAGCTGATCAACATGATGGACGGTGATATTGAGGTCGACTCTGAGCCGGGCATGGGTAGCCAGTTTATCATCCGTATCCCCATTTACGCTGGACAACAGCCTGCGCCGCCGCTGCTGGATGGTTTGCAGGAAAAAGCCATCTGGCTGGATATGCGCAATGATTATCTCGCGGTCTTCCTGCTGCGTCTTTTGCAGCAACAGGGCATTGCGATCGCGCATTATCAGGGTAATGCCGGTAGCGACGATGTGATTATTAGCGACCATCAGGATACGGTGTCACAGGCCGTGCGCGCACAGATTCACATCTGCGGTCAGCACATCGACATGCCGCAGGAAACCGCGCCGGGTCAGTGGGTGCAGAGCAGTGCGATGCTGCACGATCTGCCTTCATTACTTGGCCGCATCTATCGCCTCAATATTGATAGCGAAACCAGCACGCCGTTGCAGTTGGCCGCACCGCAAGAGGCCAACCGTTACGATGACATTATGGTATTGATTGTTGATGATCACCCGATTAACCGTATGTTGCTTTCCGAGCAACTCGGCACACTGGGCTATCAAACCAAAACTGCACAGGATGGGGTCGATGCGCTGAATGTGCTAAGCCGTAATCACATTGATATTGTGCTGAGTGACGTCAATATGCCGAATATGGATGGTTATCGCCTGACGCAGCGCCTGCGTCAGTTGGGCCATGCCTTCCCGGTGATTGGGGTGACGGCCAATGCGTTGGCAGAAGAGAAGCAGCGCTGTATGGATGCCGGGATGGATAATTGCCTATCCAAGCCTGTTACGCTTGATGTGTTGAAATCCACGTTGGCAATCTATGCCGAGCGGGTAAGAAAAAGCAGGAAAGGGTAGTACAGAAGAACAGGCGCACCGAAGTGCGCCTTTTTTACATCTTAATCTCTTTCAACCTGAGTCGCGCTCACGGAAGAGAGGTAATTCAGCAGGGCGATATCATTTTCCACCCCGAGTTTCATCATCGCCGATTTCTTCTGGCTACTGATGGTTTTGATACTGCGGTTCAGTTTCTTAGCGATTTCCGTTACCAGGAAACCTTCGGCAAACAGGCGCAGAACTTCACTCTCTTTCGGCGACAGACGCTTGTCTCCGTAACCGCCAGCACTGATTTTCTCCAGCAGTTTCGCCACGCTTTCAGGCGTATATTTTTTGCCTTTCTGCAGGGCTGCCAGCGCTTTTGGCAGATCGGTCGGTGCACCTTGCTTCAGTACAATCCCTTCGATATCCAGATCCAATACGGCGCTCAGGATCGCTGGGTTATTGTTCATGGTCAGAACGATAATTGAGAGATCCGGATAGTGACGTTTGATGTACTTAATCAGTGTGATGCCATCACCGTATTTCTCGCCTGGCATAGAGAGATCAGTAATCAGAACGTTAGCATCCAGTTTGGACAAGCTGTTAATCAGTGCTGTTGAGTCTTCAAACTCACCTACAACGTTGACCCATTCGATCTGTTCCAGAGACTTACGGATACCGAACAGAACAATCGGATGGTCATCGGCAATAATTACATTCAGGTTATTCATCTTATGGGTTACCTTGCTGCAGCAGTTGGTTGACGTATGCGTCAATTTCACTGGTGGTATTTATAATGGTTAAATCTTCACATAGTTTTATGTGATGTTCTAACTCTTCACAAAGCTGTTTACCTGGAACCAGATTTAGCATGGCGAACACGCCTTTCAGGCGATGTGCAGTCTGAGCAAGCGAGGGATAATCCTTCTCCGCTGCCTCAGTATACAGTCTCTTCACATCAGGCGGTACTGTCTCGGTAAACAGCTGGAAATAGCCTCCGCTCATCAGCGGCGTGGCAGCCTCATCTTCACTACTTTCCTCCATCAAATCATGAGCCATTTGCTTTTCAATCAGTGCCAGCAGCGCGTCAAGCAGCGCATTGCTGAGATTGAAATTGACCCGGTATTGCTGATCGTTCAATGCGTGGTGACCCATTTCGTCACCGGCTAATAGCAGAGCCCAGCCATTGAGGCGGGCGGGATCGTCAGTGATCAGCACATCATGATCCTGACCGGATAAACGTTCGTCAGAGGTCAGGCAATTCGCTCCCCAGTTTTCTAACTGGCGGCAAACAATTTTGTGCACATCCTCGACGGCGATATCGACCAGTGCGGTTACACCTTCCAGCAGCTTCTCTTCCTGCTCGCCTTGCAGTTCCAGCGCGAGGGGCAACTGAATATTATAGCGTGTGCCGATATCGGGTTTGGCGATGATCTCCAGCTGGCCACCCATCTGCTTGCACAGCTGCTTGCAGAGGAAAAATGCCATGCCAGAGGCCTGACCGTAACGATCCTGGGTGGTTTCACCCAGATATGGGAAATCAACATTCGCCAGCTCATCGACGCTCAGGCCGGAGCCGGTATCCACCAGTTGCAGCAGCACTGAGTTAGGTTTGTTCTCGCTGGCCTTAATCTCCAGCGTAATTTTGCCCCACTGCGTGGTGGTGAGCGCATAGTGCATCAGGGTGGTCATGACTTTGCGCAGTGCACGGCGATCGCCAAAGCGCATCTCGTCGTTGGCCAGATGGTTGTTGACTACCAGCGCCAACCCTTTACGGCGCATCAGCGGTAGGCTCTCCAGCGCGATGTCATCCAGCAACTCCTGCAAATTGAACACGCTAGCATCCGGCGACCAGTCGTGTGCTTCCAGGCGGTTCAGCAATACAATGTCATCAACCAAACGAGACAGGCCCTGACTTTCATCAAGCAAATCCAGCACGCTTTCGTCTTCATCACGCTGGCTGAGTTGCACCAGTTGCGCCACCATACTCTCCAGCGGACGGTTGAGGGCGTGACCGAGATTTTGCATCAGCTGCTGACGCATCTGATGATTACGATCCAACACCTGCTGTGCCTTCTGCAGTTTTTTATTCACCAGCAATTCACGGTCCTGATCGCGCATCATAAACAGCTGAGTATGCGGTGACAGCACGCTACGGGCGTGGCGGATCTCATACACCTCGTTGTTGATGGTGGCCTGCAGCACGCCCTGATGCTGATCGGACATATTGATGATTTTCTGCAGGTTCAGATGGGGTAACAGATGCTCAGCAATCTTGTTGCTCAACAGCGTGCGATTGGTAGCGAAGTCATACACCAGCAAACCCACCGGCAGGCTCGCAACAATCTCTTCATTCAGCATGCGCAGCGAATCTAACTCGGCGCTTTGGTTCTCGTTCGGGCGCAATGACTGCTGACGCAATAAGGTGATGCCGGCAATCGAGAGCAGTAACAGCACCAGATTGATCAACAGCGGCCACATCAGATTATGCAGGGTATCCAAAGCGAGGCTGGTGAGCGGCACGCGATATACTAACTGTAACGAAGTGCTGGGCAGTGACGCCGCAATGACGAGATTAGGATTCGCCAGTGAAACAGATGTCGTTTCGCTAGTGGCATCGTCGCTGCTGGTGCTGGAAGATTGCGTGGCATCCTGAATCAACTGGAAATTTTCCAGCGGCATGCTGTGCGGGATCAAATCGTTGATAGGCAGATCAAAAGCGACCACCGTGGCGAGGTGACCAGGCTGGTTGAAGGTGGTGCGCAGGGTAAAGTAGTGATCGTTCTGCCAGGCGAAATGGCGCAGCGGTGAAAAGCTTTCACGTTCGTCCAGCGCATTGGCCTGTTGCAGCATCTCGGCACGGCGGCTGTCGACCAGCGTATTGATGGCGCTCTCTTTATAACGCGTTGCCATATCTTTTAATGGCAGCGTCGAGATCATGATCAGGCTGTTGTCCTGGCCATTGAGGAAATACATCGACCAGGTGGGATTCTCTGCACCCCACAGCGTATCGAGGTAGTTGGACATGCGCATCGTCATATCCAGCGTGCTGCTGTCGTGGGAGCCAAAGATCAGCGCCTCCGTTTTACGGCGCGTCTTTTCCAGGTAGTAAACATCCGGGCGCAGGCGGGTTTCCAGAAGATTGGTGTTGGGTGCAGATCCGGCCGCACTGGTGGCGAGATTTTCATAAATCTGCCAGGTCGCGAAACGCGAAGCGTCGATGCGTTTTTGTACGGCACGCGCTAAATCGGTCATCGCGTAACGCTTCTCAGTAAGCCAGGCGTTAACACTGTTGTGCACCATAGCTCCCAGGGCCAGAAACAGCACCAGGTTGAACACCACGAAGAAGCGGGTGACGTTACCCGAGGTCAGCGGAAATTTGTAAGGCAGCATAGTGTCTCAGGATCCTGCGATTAGCGCGCCACCAGGCGAGCACTGGCGGCAACGGCCAGCAGCAGCAGGGCGATCAATAAAAATGCGCCACTCAAACTGAGCCACTGGGAAATAAATCCGATTAGAGCCGGACCTGAAAGAATACCTGCATAGCCTAATGTTGTCATGGCAGAAATCGCCAGATTCGACGGCATATCGTGTTGATTCCCGGCCGCATTAAACAGCATTGGCACGGTGTTGGCTAAGCCGAATCCCACCAGCAGGAAAGTCAGCAGTGCAACCTGTGGCCACGGCAGTAACACCGCCAGCGTCATACCCGCTGCAGCGGCTAATGCACCCGTGACCATGACGGGATAGCGACCAAAACGTTGAATGACTTTATCACCGGTGAGACGGCCGATTGTCATCGCCACGGAGAAGATGGCATAGCCCAATCCCGCATGTGCTACGTCCATCTCTGTGTTTTGCAGTAACAGCAGTGCGCTCCAGTCAAGCACCGCGCCTTCTGCCAAAAACAGAATGAAGCACAGTAACCCCAGGAAAGCGACCCAACCGCGTGGGATCACCAGCCAGGGTTGATCGGGCTGATGCAACCGTTCAGTCATTAACGTTGGCAGGCTGATCACCAGCAGCACCACGATTAACACCATCACCACCGCGACAGCATGCAGGGGCGAGAGACCACTGGCCAGCAATAAACTGACGCTACCGGCACCAATAATCCCGCCCAGGCTGAAGAAACCATGGAAACCCGACATCATCGGCTTGCGTGCCGCTTTCTCCACTTCAACGGCCTGCACATTCATGGCGACATCCAGCATGCCTAACCCGGCACCGAAGATCATCAGTGCCGCAGCCATCAACCACATCACATTTAGCAGAGTGAGCAGTGGCAGGATCGCCAGCACCACTAACGTGGAACATAACATCACCCGACGGCCGCCCACGCGGGCAATCAGCGCACCGGTAATCGGCATCGCTGCGAGCGATCCCACACCGAGACACAGCAGCAGCCCACCTAACGATGCGCCGCTCAGTGCCAGACGCTGGCTGGCAAAGGGAACCAGTGGCGCCCATGCCGACATGCAAAGTCCGGCGATCAGAAAGACGATGCGTGTACCCATGTTGACACGCTGATGCAAATGATTGTGCTGTGCGGCGTCCAGTGCTGTCATAAAAGTCTTTTTCAATAGCCGTCAAAGCGACGAAGTTTAGCATTAAAGCTGACGTCTCACCGCAGTTCAGAACCGATGAGTTCAGAAAAGATGAGCGCCAGAAACAGGCATATTACTGAGTTTTGGCGTGGCGTGACGCTTTTCCAGAACTTTCCTGGCACTTTCACGGCCTTCCTGCCGCGATCAATCGGTCGCAAATTGAAATTTCACGATGGAAAAGGATGAATATAAAATCATCATCGGTAATAAATCAGCGCTGCACTTTGCCTTAACCAATTGAATAAGAGAAGACTCCTGTAGGCTAATAGGAGAGAGTCTGGGCCAGTGCATATTCCAGTATTCTTCATTACGCACAGAAATTAACATTGCAGAATGATGGCTATCGATTGAACAAAAAGTGCTAAAAATAGCTAATAATGCGCCTGAGAGATTGTGTTAATTTAACCCAATCAACTAACTTTACTTAAAATTACGCGGGGATGAGTGATTTTGGCAAAAAAATGCCGGACAAACATGTCCGGCGGGAATTAGGGTAAGACAACTCATTCGGGGTGAATGAAGGGAATAATGAAATAAATGATGATAGCGGGAGTAATTGTATGCGCTGAAGTGACTTTAGTTTTATCATTCAGTGCGGCAGGGTGAGTCAATTTAAATTGTTGTTATTAAATGGATAAATAATCGATTACCAATATGTGCTGTATTCTTTGTTGATCCGTGCTGATTATTAGTTCCACGATGTTTACATTTGGAAATAACTATTAAATACAATGAAACACTTTTGGAAATTTAGTATCATTTTCGTGATAGATTATTGCCCCGTATAAAATAACAATGGCTTGCCGGCTGAATTTTTAATCGTTCAGTTTGCAGTGGCATAAATAAAGGCACATTAAAGAGGGTAATAAAATGAAACGTCGCGTTCTCTCCCTGATGATCCCTGCATTGCTGGTTGCAGGTTCAGCAAGCGCAGCTGAAATTTACAACAAAGATGGCAACAAATTAGACCTCTACGGTAAAGTCGATGGTCTGCACTATTTCTCCGACAACTCAGGTTCAGACGGTGATCAGTCTTACCTGCGTTTCGGTTTCAAAGGTGAAACTCAGGTCACAGACCAACTGACCGGTTACGGCCAGTGGGAATATCAGGCTGCCCTTAACACCTCTGAAAACGAAGGCACCGCCAACAGCTTTACGCGTGTCGGCTTTGCCGGTGTGAAATTCGGTGATGCCGGTTCATTCGACTACGGTCGTAACTATGGCGTGATCTATGATGTTTCGGGCTGGACTGACGTATTGCCAGAGTTCGGTGGCGATACCTACGGCGCGGACAACTACATGTTCCAGCGCGGTAACGGTATGGCGACCTACCGCAACACCAACTTCTTTGGCCTGGTGGATGGCTGGAACTTTGCAGTCCAGTATCAGGGCAAAAATGACAACCCAACTGAATCCTCTAGCGGCCGTGATGTGCTGGGTGAGAACGGTGATGGTTACGGCCTGAGCACCACTTATGACATCGGATCCGGTTTCGGTATCGGTGCAGCGATGTTCCAGTCTGACCGTACTAACAACCAGAACACCGGCGCTATCCTGGGTCGTGGTGATAAAGCTTCTGCTTACACCGGTGGCCTGAAATATGACGCCAACAACGTGTATCTGGCCGCGATGTACACCCGTTCGTACAACGCGACGCGCTTTGGCTCAAGCGATGCGACCTCATACGGTTATGCGGATACGGCGGATAACTGGGAATTGGTGGCACAGTACCAGTTCGACTTCGGTCTGCGCCCATCCCTGGCGTTCGTTTCTTCTCGCGGCAACGTGCAGAACTACGGCGATCAGAACCTGAAAAAATATGTTGATGTGGGTGCGACTTACTACTTCAACAAAAACATGTCGACCTATGTTGATTACCAGATCAACCTGCTGGACGACAACAACTTCACCAATGCGGCCGGTATCAACACCGACGACATTGTGGCACTGGGCCTGGTTTACCAGTTCTAAGTTGCAGCTTGGTAGGGCGCGCCACGGTGCGCCCTCGGCGGCCTTCGGGCCGCCGCTACTGCATCTGTTGATTTAACGCACTTTGTCATACCTCCACGATATCCTCTGCCTGTTTCCTCCTCTGTATTCGCACAATGGCACCGTCGACCAGCAACATTATCTGTGCAGCCTTAAACTGCCTTTATGCTGCTAACTTCTCAGGGATTTTCTTTTTTAACGGCTGACCGATAGCGGCAGAAGAGTCTCTGTTTCACTGTAAGGCAGGAAGACGCCCGGATGACCATCCGGGCCTGGGCGAGCTGAGTGATGAGATTACGATACAGGGCGCCATTTTTTGGCTTTTGGCGCGGGCACTACCGACGTATGGGGCGTGGGTGTGCTGCCTTCCATTGCGACGCCTGCCAGCGTAAACGCGGAGAAGCGCAACCAGTGTTGCCAGGTTTGTTGGGTTTTTGTCTTATCCATTTTGCACCTCGCTGATGTTCAACTCAGTCTCAACGGTGCAGAATTCATGCCAGGTCACCGCTCTCAGCGCCACGCGGCCTCAATCTGATTTGCTACACTCCGGCAGCGCTGAAGCGGTGCATATTCATTAATCCATGGTGCAAAAATTTAACGTTTGCGCGAGGGGTAATGCTGAATCAGGCGATGGCGATAGTGTTGCCAGCAGCGGAAAGTCCCGAAGATGAACAGAACGGCGGATACAGCGAGAATCATAAAAATCATCTGTCGCTCCTGTGCGGTTGGGGGGGCTTGAACGCTCAATCCTGTGCAAGTCAGGTATGAACATCAAGCAGCTTTAGCCTGTTTTACAAGCGGTTTATGCTTTGAAACAGGATGAATTAATGAGTTACAGATGAGGAAGTGATGATTATTAAGAATATTCTGCTAATTGGTGTTATGACCAGCGCGTTGTTCGGCTGCGACCAGCAGGCCTCCCGTAGCGCACTGGTGCTGGAAGGGAAAACCATGGGCACCCAGTGGCGCGTCAGCGTCGCGGGCGTCGATCCCCAACGGCAGGCCGCTTTGCAGCAGGCTATTCAGCAGCAGCTTGATCGTGATGATCATGAACTCTCCACCTGGAAGCAGGATTCAGTTTTGTCGCGCTTCAACCAGTATCAGGGTGATCAGCCGCAGCCGGTGAGCGCGGATATGGCGGATATCGTGGTTGAAGCCCTGCGCATCGGTCATAAAACCGAGGGTGCGATGGATATCACCGTCGGCCCGCTGGTCAATTTGTGGGGGTTCGGGCCCACCAAACAGCCTGCGCACACTCCGAGCCAGACGCAGATTGATGCAGCGAAAGCGCAAACCGGCTTACAACATCTGCATGTGATCCAGAGCGTAGAGGGGCAGTGGTTGCAGAAAGATCTGCCCGCGCTGGATGTCGACCTTTCGACCATGGGGGAAGGATATGCCACCGATCATCTGGCACGATTGATGGAGCAGCAGGGCATTACCGACTATCTGGTGTCGGTGGGCGGCGCGGTGTTAACCCGTGGGCAGAATGCCAGTAACCAACCCTGGCGTGTGGCGATCCAGAAACCCACCGATCGTGAAAACGCCGTCGAAGCGCGCGTTGACTTACAGGGGCACGGAATCAGCACCTCAGGCAGCTATCGCAACTATTATGAACTGGACGGCAAACGCATTTCGCACGTGATCGATCCCGCGACCGGACGCCCCATCGAACATAAACTGGTGTCGGCCACCGTGATTGCGACTACCGCGCTGGAAGCCGATGGCTGGGATACCGGGTTGATGGTGCTGGGCAGCGAACGGGCACAAGCGTTGGCAATCAAGGAACATTTGGCGGTTTATCTGATCAGCAAGCAGGGTGACGGCTTTACGCACTGGATGTCACCCCAGTTCAAATCCTTCCTGATCGATCAGGAAAGCAAATAACGGCAGGAGGCGCAGATGTTGGATCTGTTTAGTGAAGAAGCACCCTGGCAGGAACCGTTAGCGGAAGGCGCGGTGATTTTACGCCGCCGCGCGCGCGATGAAGCGGACGCATTGCTGGCGGCGATACAGGAGATTGCCGGGCAAAATCCCTTTGCTCACCGCATCACGCCGGGCGGGCATCGCATGTCGGTGGCAATGACCAACTGTGGCGACTTAGGCTGGTCAACGGATTCGCGCGGCTACCAATACACGGAGCAGGATAATGCCAGTGGGCACAAATGGCCGCCGATGCCTGCGCTGTTCCGCACGCTGGCGCAGCAAACCGCGCAGGAAGCGGGTTTTTCCGGCTTTAACCCGGATGCCTGCTTAATCAACCGCTATGAACCCGGTGCCAAACTCACGCTGCATCAGGATAAAGACGAGAAGGATCTGCGTCAGCCGATTGTTTCAGTGTCATTAGGCCTGCCAGCGGTGTTCCAGTTTGGTGGTTTTGAGCGCGGTGATGCCACGCAGCGGGTGCTGCTGGAGCACGGTGATATCGTGGTGTGGGGCGGCCCCTCACGCCTGCGTTATCACGGCATTCTGCCGCTCAAACCCGGTATTCACCCGGCAGCGGGCGCCTTTCGCTTTAATCTCACTTTCCGCCGCGCCCACTAACGGCGCGGTGAATGAGAATTAATCTTGCTATCATCCGGAGCGCCATTAAACTGCAGGCTGCTTGGTTGACCTCCGGAATCTGTTAATGGCATTGCTGCATGTGGTTTATCGCCAGTATCGCTGGCCTTTTATTGGCGTCATTCTGCTGACGTTGTTAAGCGCCGCGCTCGGCATCGGCTTAATCGCCTATATCAATAACGAGCTGATCGTCGCGGTGAATACCTCGATTTCTGTGCTGCCGAGCTTTCTGGGGCAGCTGTTTCTGCTGATGGCCGTGACGCTGGGATCGCAACTGGCGTTGACTCAGCTTGGTCATCACTTTGTCTGGCGCCTGCGCGGCGAATTCATCAAACGTATCCTCGATACACGCGTCGAACGCATTGAGCAGATAGGTAACGCGCAACTGCTGGCGGGACTCACCAGTGATGTGCGTGCCATCACCATCGCCTTTGTCCGCCTGCCGGAACTGATTCAGGGCATCATTATTACCCTGGGTTCCGCGCTCTATCTGGCGTGGCTGTCACCTAAAATGCTGCTGATCACCTCGCTGTGGTTAGTGATCACGCTGGTTGGCGGCTGGCTGCTGGTGTCACGCGTTTATCAACACATGGCGAAGCTGCGTGAAATCGAAGACGATCTCTATCGTGATTTCCAGACCATTATTGAAGGACGCAAAGAGCTACAGCTTAACCGCGAGCGCGCTCAACTGATTTACGACAACGTCTATCAGGAAAACGCCACAAGCTATCGTCATCATATTGTTCGTGCCGATACCTTCCATCTCAGCGCGGTTAACTGGTCAAATATCATGATGCTGGGTGCGATTGGCATTGTGTTCTTTATGGCTAACGGTCTGGGTTGGGCGAACACGGCGGTGGCCGCCACCTATTCACTGACGCTGCTGTTCCTGCGCACGCCGTTACTGGCGGCGGTGGGTGCCTTGCCGACCTTGCTCAGTGCGCAGGTCGCCTTCCGCAAAATCAACACCTTCGATCTCGCACCTTATGATGCACAGTTCAAAGCACTGCCGCAGGTGAGTGACTGGCAAACGCTGGAACTGCGCGATGTCTGCTTCCATTATGGTGAGCACGGTTTCCAGGTTGGCCCGATTAATCTGACGCTGCGTCGCGGCGAGTTAGTGTTCCTGATTGGGGGTAACGGCAGTGGCAAGTCAACGCTGGCGATGTTGCTGACCGGCCTGTACCAGCCACAATCGGGCAGTTTGCTGCTGGATGGCAAAGTGGTCGACTGGCACAACCTCGATGCTTACCGTAAACACTTCTCGGCGGTATTTACCGATGTGCATTTGTTTGATCGCCTGATCGGCCACGGCGGTCAGCCAGCCAATCCTGGGCTGGTGCAGCAGTGGCTGGAACGCCTGAAGATGCAGGACAAACTGAAGCTACAGGGCAATAAGGTGCTGAATCTGCAGCTCTCTAAAGGACAAAGTAAGCGACTGGCGCTGCTGCTGGCAGCGGCAGAGGAACGCGACATCTTGCTGCTGGATGAGTGGGCTGCCGATCAGGACCCGCATTTCCGCCGCATCTTCTACCGCGAACTGCTGCCCTGGCTGCAGGAATCTGGCAAAACCGTGTTTGCTATTAGTCATGATGATCACTACTTCATTCACGCCGACCGCTTGCTGGAGATGCGCGAAGGCCAGCTAAGTGAACTCACCGGTAACGAACGTGAGATGGCTACGCTGGATGCGGTGAAGCGCACCGACACCGGCCATTAACATCTGTCGAAAAAGCTTAGCAAAAAGCCTTATTGGGCAAGGTGTTGCCAGGCGAGTAAGCTGAGTTTCAACAGAGATTCCTCGTCTCTGTCTCCCTGGAACACTTCTGTCGTCTTGTGTTGTCACCGGCTTAGATTGATTCTGAGCCGGTTTTTTTTTGGTTATTCAGGGGATGAGCGATCAGCGTGATAACGCGGTCGCCGCGTCGCCAGAAGTGCGCCTGCAGGCGAGTACCGGCGTTAAACTCGCGTGAAAAGTCCTGCGTCAACGTGAGCGTGGCGCGGCCTTGCGTCAAATCCCACTCCAGCAACTCCGCGTGCAGAAAATCCATCGGCTGATGCAACCGTGGCCACAACGCTTTATAGACACTCTCTTTCAGTGAAAACAGCAAAGTGGCCGCCGCTGCAAACGGCAGTGCAGCGGCGGTTAACCGTTGACGCTCTGCACGGCTCATCAGCATCTCCGCCGTTTCCTCTGCGGTCTGTTCTGCCATCACTTGCTCGACATCAACGCCTATGCACAGGGGCGCCTGTGTTGCCGCGATGACGGCCATTTGCTGCGAATGCGAGAGTGAGGCCTGAATCCCCACCGGCCATACAGGCGAGCGATCGGGCGCATTACGCAGGATAAAGTCAGGCATCGCGTAGCGCGCCAGCATCTGCTGCGCCAGCCAGCGACTGGCTAAATGCTCAGCTTTACGCTTGGTGACGGCACTGTGTAGCGCCAGTGGTAGCGGGAGCTGCCAGTGTTGATGCAGATCGCTGTGCCATGCCTGCTGATTAAATTCACACCACGCAATAGGGAGCGGAGAGCTTGTCATAGCCGCAGCGGTGATAAACGGAGAGGGGGGCAGTGCCAGGGGAATTTCAGAAGCAAACATTAAGCATCACGGCTGACGGTTAAAACGCTATTTTTACCCGTCAGCCGTGAAAAGAGCAAGCCAAAGCGGCTCACCCACGTTTAGTGATTAGGCGGAATCGACATGCCTTTGATCTGTACCACAAAGTGCTCGTTGCCTTTGGTTATACGCGCACCGCGGTCACACCACCGCGAAGCCAGGCGGAAAAAATCGTCGCTGCCGATATCGTAAGCCAGTTCAACTTTACTGATACCTGAATGCAGGAGTTCTTCCGCGTCCTGCAGGTTTTTAGCTTTGATGACCATAATAAGTGTCCATCGAAAAACAGGAAAGATAAGAGTAATTAAACTGTATGACAGTTTTGTTTCAATCAGATGAAATGCTGTCATATTTGACGAAAAATGTGATCCCGCTCCGCTTTGATTGCTTTCGGTAACTGACTGATTATTTCGGAGAAGATTTTCCACTCAGGCCGTTTTACGATAATACTGAATGGGTAAACCAAGGAGGTTGTTATGGAAATACCGCGTCTGGAAACGCCCCGTTTACTGCTGCAACCGCTGCGAAGCGAAGATGCGATTCAGGTACAGCAGGTTTTCCCGCGCTGGGAAATCGTGCGGCATCTGATCGGTTCTGTGCCCTGGCCTTATCCCGCTGATGGCGCCCGTCAATATATTGAGGGTATGGCGCTGCCTGCAATGAAAGCAGGGCAGGCGTGGCACTGGAGCCTTCGCCATCGATCTGATCCCAACAGTCTGATTGGTTTAATCTCACTACGTCTGGGGCCGGAAGATAACCGGGGATTCTGGTTGGTGCCCGAATGGCAGAAGCAGGGATTGATGAGTGAAGCCTGTGCAGCAGTTACCGAATTCTGGTTTATCCATCTCGATCAGACGCGTCTGCGTGTGCCCAAGGCAATGGATAATCTGGCTTCTCGTCGCATCTCAGAACGCACCGGCATGCGCTTAGTCGAGACCTATCGCAAAACCTTCGTGGAAGGCGAGTTAGAGGCGGGAACCTGGGAGCTGACGCGTGACGAGTGGCTGGCGCAACGTAACAATGCCTAGCGGCGCCTTCAGAAAGCAAAAAAGCAGCCACAAGGGCTGCTTTTTTTGGGATTTTGGTCGGCACGAGAGGATTTGAACCTCCGACCCCGGACACCCCATGACCGTGCGCTACCAGGCTGCGCTACGTGCCGAACGTGGAGAAGTAGTCTACTGGTTCCGCTCACGATTGCAATATGCGCAGGTTTTAACTGCCTCATAATTAATCAGTTTGCGGTAAAGCGCTTCTCTTCCGTCAATACCTGTAGCAGTAATGCCAGCTGCGGTTTGTGATCCTTCAGTTTGTTACCCTGAGCATCGTAGGCGCTGTAACTGCCGTTGTTATTCAGCACCAGCGTCACGGTTGGCGTTGTCACCACCAGTTTGCCCTCTTCACTACTGGCGACCCAGTTGTGGCTGCGCTGAGCAGCAAACAGGTCTTCCCCCTGTGAATAGTTGGCCGGATTGGTGCGCACATGTAGCAGACGTTGCATTAACGTCGTCATCACATCCTGCTGGTCGGTCAGACGATCGATGGTCTGCGCCGGCGTATTCGGCCAGTGCACCACAAGAGGCACCCGTAACGTTGCACGGTTGCCCGGATTATCATCATTATCCGGCGTAACCGCACGCTGGGCGGTAATCACCACCACGGTATTTTTGAGCAAATCGCGTTGCTGCAACGTCTGTAGCACGGCCGCAATTTGCTCATCAACGCTGTTAGCCTGGCGCAAATAGCTGCGCTGACGCGCTTTAATGCTTTCGCCAGTCACGTTGACGCCATCAAGTGAAATCCATGAGAACCAGGGCGCACCCTCGGCTTTCTGGCCGTTGAGCCAGTTTTGCCATTGGTTCACCGTCGTGCTGTTCGGCTGAGCATCCGCCTCTGGCAGGCTGTAATCCGCTAACAGCGCCTGGCGATACAAGGGCTGGCTGAAGCCGTCGGAGGAGAACAGACCAAACTGATACCCCTGCGAATTCAGCGCACCAAGTAATGCCGAAGGCATGCGCGCAGCAAGTACGCCGTCCATATAGCTGGAGGAGATGCCGTAGAACAGACCGAACATGCCTTTTTCCGGCGCAATCCCGGCACTGTAGTGTTGGGTAAAACGTACGTTGTCACTGGCAAACTGATTCAGCGATGGCAGTGCCTTATCCAGATTGTCATGACTCAAACCATCAACGGTCAGCAGCAGCAGGTTGTGCCGCGTGCCGCCATCGCGGAAGGTGATATCACTCAGCGGATACTGCACTGACAGCGCCTCAGGATCACCCTGTTGCACCAGACGACGCTGATACTCCTGCGCATCCAGCAAGCCATGACGTTCAAGAAAACGTCGCGCGGTCATCGGATAGGAGAGCGGCAGATTGGCGCGCTGCATGGTAATCGGGCGATAGAAATTGGCATCGGCCCAGATATACAACAGATGGCTGGCAAAGAAAGCACAGATAAACAGCGCGGCCAGCGGCTTACCAAATGAGCGTCGATTCAGGCTGCGCAGCTTCTGCCAGCTCCAGGTGGCAAACAACATCTCCACGAGGAAGATGACCGGTACGCTAATAAACATCAGCTGCCAGTCGCGCGCCATCTCGCTTTGGTCGGGGTTGATGACTAACTCCCACACCACCGGATTCAGATGGAGGTGGAAGCGGTTGAATACCGCGCTATCGACCATAATCAGCGTCAGCCCGGCAGTGGCGATAATCGCCGACAGCACCCTAAGCAATCGCTGTGACATCACCACAAAGGTGAGCGGAAAAATCACCAGCAGATAACCGGCGAACACGATAAAGCTAAAGTGACCAATCCAACTGGTATAGGCATAAATACGACCCGCGAGTGACGCAGGCCAGTCGGCGACCAACAGATAGCGGCTGCCTAAAATCAGCGCGAAGATGATATTAAACAGAGCAAACCAGTGCCCCCAGCTGATCATCTGGGAGACTTTTTCGCGGTAGCGCTGCCGGTTGGTTACCATATTTATGAGGTCAGATCTGCAATTTAGTGGGCGTTGTCATCGCGAACGGAAGACTGCAACGCTTCCGCGAAAGATTTCGCCAGGCTGCGGCGCTGGGCCGGCGAGACACTGGTGTTAATCAAATTGGTTACCATGTTCCCTAACACCATCAGGGAAAGGTCGGTTGGCGCTTTGTCTTTTTCAAGAATCTGCGCCATCTGCGCGAGAAGCTTCTCTACGCGCTCGTCGCTATAACGGGATGATTGTGGCATATCGTCGACTAATCAAGTGTGAAAAGGCGGTATATTACCGTAACAACGCGCTTTTTTCCGCAATTAAATCGCAAGCAGAGCGATCAGTTTGTGCGTGGAGTTGAAAGCAGCGGCGGGCGGTGTTTGAATACGCGCCTGAGCCCAAAGGAGAGTCTACCATGAGTCTGGATATCGACCAGATTGCCCTGCATCAGTTAGTTAAACGTGATGAAAATCAGCTTGAGCTGGTCCTGCGTGACACATTACTGCCGACTACCCGTGCGGTAGAAGAGATGGCAGAGGAGCTGCATCGGGTGTACAGCGCCAAAAGCAAAGCCTATGGCCTGTTTAATGAAGAGAGTGAACTGGCCGATGCGCTGCGCAATTGCCGCAAAGGGGAAGATGACTTTCTGGCCTTTAGCCGCGCCGCGACCGGGCGTCTGCGTGATGAGCTGGGCAAATATCCGTTTGCGGAAAGTGGCGTGGTGCTATTCCTGCACTATCGCTATCTGGCGGTGGAGTATTTGCTGGTGGCGATGCTGAGCAGCCAGTCGAGTATGCGCGTCAATGAGCAACTGGATATCAGCAGCACCCATTATCTTGATATCAATCATGCGGATATTGTGGCGCGTATTGACCTCACTGAATGGGAAACCAACCCAGAATCCACCCGATATCTGACCTTCCTGCGTGGACGTGTCGGGCGCAAAGTGGCCGATTTCTTTATGGATTTCCTCGGTGCCAGCGTTGGCCTCGATACCAAAGCACAGAACCGGGGGTTGCTGCAGGCGGTAGATGATTACTGCGCGGAATCGAATCTCGATAAGAACGAGCGCCAGAACTATCGTCAGCAGGTTTACAGCTACTGCAATGATCAACTGCAGGCAGGTGAGGAGATTGCGCTGGAAGATTTGTCCAGTGAACTGCCGCCACTGGGAGAGAAAACCTTCCAGGCCTTTACCCAGGAGCAGGGGTACGAGTTGGAAGAGCATTTCCCGGCTGACCGTAGCACATTGCGCCAGTTGACCAAGTTTGCTGGCAGCGGTGGCGGCCTGACGCTGAATTTTGATGCCATGCTACTGGGCGAGCGCATTTTTTGGGATCCCGCGACCGATACCCTGACAATCAAAGGCACACCACCTAATCTGCGCGATCAGTTACAGCGCCGAACCGGCGGTAACTGATTTTCAGGCAAAAAAAACGCCGCGTAAGCGGCGTTCTCTTTTCAACTCGTTGGCGATTAAGCGCGAACGAAGTCGATGTGGTGCAGTTTTGGCTTGAACGGGTGACGTTGCACCGCCTGAGCCTTAACTTTAACTTCTTTACCATCAACAACGATGGTCAGCACGTCGGTGTAGAACTCAGGCTTAGCCTGCAGGTTCATAACCTGGTCGTGGTCCAGTTCGATAGCAACTGGCGCTTCGTTTCCGCCATAGATGATGGCTGGGAATTTATTTGCTACACGCAGACGGCGGCTCGCACCCTTACCCTGCTCTTTACGTACTTCAGCGTTGAAAGTGGTCATTTGATTTCTCTTCAATCATTTCTGCTACAGGCGACCCAGCAACAGACGGTTATTCATATGCTTTTACGGATGCAAAAGCGGGCGGCATTATAGCCGCAATAGAAGACGCGGGCAAATGATTCCGTCGTTTAACGCAGCTCATTCGCGCGTCGATAACGTCCCTGATAATCGAACATCTTCTCGCGAATTTGCCAGAAATGACCTTTCGCGCGTGCCACCACAAAATCGGGATGACGCAGCAGTGGCTGCAAAGCAATAACATCCGCAGCAGTTTGCCAACCGAGTTCCACGCCGGGTGCGCGCTGGTGTGGGCGCATAAACAGCTGCTCAAAGGCTTTGCGTTGTGCAGGCGTTTGCAGACGAAAACGTTCACTGACGCTGGTGCCATCTTCATCAAAGTAGGTCGCTTTGAGCCATTCGCCTTTCTCGTCGCGCCCTTGTTCCAGCGTCATGCCGCCGCAGCGCAGCACGCGTGCATCTTTAAGTTTTAGCGCGGCTTTCAACATATCATCAGGGTCGACCATGATGCGATCGCACTGATGACAGCGGCGGGCCGCAATATCGTTTTCTGCACCGCAGTCGGGACAACTTTTAAAGCGGAAGCGATAGTCGCACTGTTCACGATTGCCCTCATCATCCTCCATCACGCCCTGACACCGACGGCCATAATGTTCAATGATATGGCCATCTTCGGTGGTTTTTCCCCAGAAGGTATTGGCGAAACCACAGGCAGGGCAGAACACTTGCACCGGCTGATTGTCACTGGCGCCTTTTGGCGTGCCGACTTCAGGGGTAAAGAGATCGTGCGGATTGCCAGCATAATCGAGTATCAGGCAGTCGGTTTTGCCTGGTGACAAACGCAGGCCGCGTCCGACGATTTGCTGATACAGGCTGACAGATTCAGTAGGGCGAAGAATGGCGATGAGATCGACGTGTGGCGCATCAAAGCCGGTGGTCAGCACCGCCACGTTCACCAGAAACTTTAACTGCTGTGCTTTAAATTCGCTGATCAAGCGGTCACGTTCTTTCACCACCGTTTCCGCTGAGACTAATGCACTGTTTTCCGGCAACAGAGACAGAATTTCACGCGCATGTTCTAACGTAGCGGCGAATACCATCACACCACGACGATCCTCCGCGAACTCCACGATCTGTCTGATGATGTGCGGCGTGACGCGATTCTGCTGCTTTAATTCGCGATTGAGATCGGCTTCGCTGAATAAACCGTTATTTTGCGGGATCAGGCGGCTGAAATCGTACTGTACTACCGGCATATCCAGCCGTTCGGGTGGCACAAGGAAACCGTGCTTGATCATGTAGCGCAGCGGCAATTCATAAATACAGTCACGGAATAGCGCGTGCTGATCGCCGCGTACCATGCCGTGATAGTGAAACTGATAAATCCAGCCTTTGCCGAGGCGAAAGGGGGTGGCGGTGAGCCCCAGCAGACGCAGTTGCGGATTATGCTGCCGCAGATGGGCGAACAGCTGCTGATACTGACTCTCTTCGTTGTCGCTGATGCGGTGGCACTCATCAACGATGACCAGGGAGAAGACACTGTCGAAGCGATCCAGATTGCGCGCCACCGACTGCACGCTGCCAAATACCACTTTGCTTTCGCTCTGTTTGCGCTGCAAACCGGCGGCAAAAATATCGGCTTCCAGACCATACGCCTGATATTTGCTGTGGTTCTGCTCGACCAACTCTTTCACATGCGCCAGCACCAGCACGCGGCCTCGGGCAATGCGCGCCAGTTCAGCAATCACCAGACTTTTACCGGCACCCGTCGGCAGCACAATCACGGCGGGCGTATCGTGGCGGCGAAAATGCTGGAGCGTGGCGTCAACGGCCTCTTGCTGGTACGGGCGCAGGGTGAAAGACATCAGGGCAAACTTTTTTTTCAAACGGGCACGCATTATGCCATGAAAACAGCTGAAACGCAGGCGCGGTACTGTTAGCAGGCGAAGGATCAAGCTATACTGCCCACACTTTTTTAACGGTTTAAAAACGCCGTTTCAGTTCCCTCCGTAGTAACAGGCAAAAGCGAATTCATGCGACTCGAAAAATTCATATCTCAGCAGCTGGAAGTCAGCCGTGCTATCGCTGGCCGCGAAATCCGCGCCAGGAAAGTCACCATTAATGGCGAAGTGGTTCGTGACGCGGGCTACAAAGTGTTGCCAGATGACGAAATCGAATACGACGGCAACCCCCTGGTGGTGCAAACCGGTCCACGCTACTTCATGCTGAATAAGCCGCAGGGCTATGTCTGCTCCACTGACGATCCCGATCATCCTACCGTGTTGTTCTTCATGGAAGAACCGGCTGCCTTTAAGCTGCATGCGGCGGGCCGCCTGGATATCGATACCACCGGTTTGGTGCTGCTGACGGACGATGGTCAATGGTCCCACCGTATTACCTCTCCGCGCCATCACCTCGAAAAAACCTATCTGGTTGAGGTAGAAGAGCCGATTGACCCTGCGTTGGTGGAGAAGTTTGCGACGGGGATTCAACTGCACAATGAGAAAGAACTGACCAAACCGGCGGTGCTGGAGATCCTCGACGAAAAGGCCGCTCGTTTAACCATCACGGAAGGCCGCTATCATCAGGTCAAACGCATGTTTGCCGCGATGGGTAACCATGTGTCCGCGCTGCATCGCGAAAGCATTGGCGAGATCGTGCTGGATGACGACCTGGCTGAAGGTGAATACCGTGAACTCACGGAAGAAGAGGTCGACAGCATCGGCCTGCCAGAAGAGCTGAAAAAACGCAAATAGCGGGAGAAAGCGGTGCGTAAGGAAAAGAATTCACCGGTAGGGTTGGTCGTGATTCTGGGATTGCTGGCGATGCTGATGCCGCTCTCCATTGATATGTATTTGCCGGCAATGCCGCAAATCGCACGCGAATTTGCCGTTTCGGCAGGCAGCGTGCAGATGACGCTTAACCTTTACATTCTGGGGTTTGCTATCGGGCAGTTGGTGTATGGCCCGCTGGCGGACAGCTACGGACGTAAACCGGTGATTGTGCTGGGCACGCTGATCTTTGCCTGCGCCGCGGCGGCATGTGCCTTGTCGCAGTCCATTGATCAACTGATCTTTATGCGCTTCCTGCACGGCTTGTCGGCGGCAGCGGCCAGCGTGGTGATTAACGCGCTGATGCGAGACAGTTACTCGAAAGAGGATTTCTCGCGCATGATGTCGTTTGTCATGCTGGTCACCACCATTGCACCGTTACTGGCACCCATTATCGGCGGTTGGCTGTTGCTGCTGTGGAACTGGCACGCGATTTTCTGGACGCTGGCTGTGGCCGCATTGATCACTACCGTACTGGTGGTGACGCAGATCCGCGAGACGCTCAAGCCTGAACAGCGGCAGCGCTTCCATTTGCGAACCACGCTGAGTAACTTCGTCGCGCTGGTGCGCCATAAACGTGCGTTCAGCTACATGCTGGCAAGCGGCTTCTCCTTTGCGGGATTGTTTACCTTCCTCAACGCCGGGCCTTTTGTTTACATCGAAGTGAATCACGTTTCACCGCAAAACTTTGGCTACTACTTTGGCCTTAACGTGGTGTTCCTGTTTGTCATGACGCTGATCAACAGCCGCGCGGTACGCCGCTTCGGGCCTTTGGCGATGTTCCGTATCGGACTGATCATACAGTTTGCGATGGGTATCTGGCTGCTGATTGCCAGCGCGCTGGATTTAGGTTTCCTGTCGCTGGTGTTTGGCGTGGCGATGTTTATCGGCTGCGTCTCGACGGTTTCTTCGAACGCGATGGCGGTGATTCTCGATGAGTTTCCGCATATGGCGGGCACCGCATCGTCACTGGCCGGTACTTTGCGCTTTGGCGTGGGTGCGCTGGTGGGGGCATTGCTGTCACTGGTCAGTATTAACAGCGCCTGGCCGATGGTGGCGACCATTGCCCTGTGCGCAACCGTATCCATTGTGTTGTTTAGCTACGCCGCACGTCCACGCCACGCGTAAATCTGCACTTTCCTCTCACGGCGCGGTTGATCGCGGAGTTCACTGGTTTTTAGAGCCATTGAAATCGCGAATAAAAAACCGCGCCGTTATCACATTCCCTCTTGCCGTATGCGATCAATTCTTCACGTTCACTCGCGAATCCCCACATATTCGTTATGCTTAATGTTTCCATAATGTGAAAATTTAGGTGTAAAAAAGTAACTATATTGCGTCTAAAATGATTGTTAACTGCCGCCGAACAAGGTACACATAGGCATAAATGCGAGAAAGCTCGCAAATAATAACTTTGCTACATGCTTTGTGTTTAAAACGAGAAGGCAAACCTTGACGTCCGTATTCTGAGTTTACCAGGTAGGGATTCACTGCGTAATCGCCGTCGTCGTGAATAAGCGTTAACGTCTCTGGGGACTGTAATTATGCTGCAACTTTCGGTTATGCATCGCTTACCGCAACATTATCGTTGGTCAGCCGACCATGTCGGTGAAATTGAACGTCAGGAGGCGGTCAACGGTGTGCACGATGAAGATCTCGTCGCACTGCGTCTGTTAAGTCACGATGGCCATCCGGCGCTGGAAATTCTGCACCAGCTGCAAGAGACGCTGGCGCAGATTCAGGTCGAATGCAAAATTGCCCTGTGTGAAGGGCAGCCCTGTTTACTGATTCAGCGTGGCGACGAAAGCACTACCAACTGCTGCCTGAAAAATCAGGGCGTTGCCATCGCGGAAACCTTTGAAGGTCACTGAGTTAACGATTCGCCCTGCGCGGAGGCTAAAAGCTGACGCGTATAATCGCTGGCCGGTGCGTTAAACAACGCTTCGCATTCTCCCTGTTCCACCACTTCACCCTGGCGCAGCACAATTAGCTGATGGCAGAGTGCGCGCACCACCTGCAAATCATGGCTAATAAACAGATACGCTAACTGGTGCTGCTGCTGTAAACGGCGCAGCAGGGTGAGAATTTGCTTCTGCACTGAGCGATCCAGCGAAGAGGTCGGTTCATCCAGCACGATTAATTGCGGCTCCAGAATCAGCGCTCTGGCAATAGCGATGCGCTGACGTTGACCACCGGAAAACTCTGCGGGGTAGCGTGAACGGCTTTCCGCATCCAGCCCCACTTCCTGCATCACGGCGATCACTTTCGCTTCCTGCTCGGCGGCACTTAATTCAGGGCGATGTACTGCCAGCCCTTCTGCAATCACCTGCTGTACCGTCATGCGCGGATTGAGTGATGAGTTGGGATCCTGAAACACCACCTGAATATGCGGACGCAGCGGCAAAAGCTGTTTACGCGATAGGCTATGCAGCGGCTGACCGTCAAACCAAATCTCACCGCGCGCGGCAATCAAACGCAGCAGCGCCAATCCGGTGGTGCTTTTGCCTGAACCGGATTCCCCCACCAAACCAAGGCTTTCACCCCGGCGCAGTGTGAAGTTGAGATCGCTGAGCACGGTTTTTTCCGCCACACTGCGTTTGAACAATCCGCGTTTAATCGGAAAGCCCACGTGCAGGTTTTTGACCTGCAGCAGGGGTTGGGTATCGATAAGCGGCACCGGTTGGCCATCCGGCTCTGCGGCGAGTAATTCGCGTGTATAGGGATGCTGTGGCTGGCTAAACAGTGGCTTGCAAAGGTTGTGCTCCACTTCCTGACCACTGCGCATCACCGTAACGCGATGCGCCAGCTGGCGAACGATATTGAGATTGTGGGTGATGAACAGCATGCCCATATTCAGTTCGCGCTGCAGTTCACGCAGCAAGCGCAGAATCTGTGCCTGTACCGTGACATCCAGCGCGGTGGTGGGCTCATCGGCAATCAGCAGTTTTGGTTGCGTCAGTAACGCCATGGCAATCATCACGCGCTGACGCTCTCCGCCGGACAGCTGATGCGGGAAATCGCCGAGGCGTGATGCTGCATTGCGGATGCCAACGCGATCGAGACAGCTAAGAATTTCGCCGCGCGCCGCTTCTTTGCGCATCCCGCGATGCAGGGACAGCACTTCATACAGCTGCTTCTCAACGTTGTGCAGCGGGTTGAGCGACACCATCGGTTCCTGGAAAATCATCGCCATCTGGTTGCCGCGCAGGCCGCGCATCTCGCGTTCGCTGGCCTGCAAGATGCTTTGGCCATTGAATAGGATCTCACCTTGCGGATAGGTCACAGGTGGTTGCGGCAGCAGGCGCATAATCGAGAGCGCGGTGACACTTTTGCCTGAACCGGATTCACCGACCAGCGCCAGAGTTTCACCGGCCTCAATCTGCAGTGAGATATCTTCCACCACGCGGCGCTGATTGAAGGCCACGGCAAGATGGTTGACGCTTAACAGGCTCATTTCACCCCCCGACTGGGATCAAAAGCATCACGTACCGCTTCACCGATAAAGATCAACAGCGAGAGGAGCAGCGCGAGGGCGAAGAAGCCGGAAAGTCCCAGCCACGGCGCCTGTAAGTTGTTTTTGCCCTGTAACAGCAGTTCACCCAGCGAGGGAGAACCCACCGGCAAGCCGAAGCCAAGGAAATCCAGTGAGGTCAGGGTGGTAATCGAACCGCATAAAATAAAGGGCAGGAAGGTCAGCGTGGCCACCATGGCGTTCGGCAGCATGTGGCGCAGCATAATGCGTCCATCGCTGACGCCGAGCGCGCGTGCCGCACGCACATAATCAAAGTTACGCGTGCGCAGAAACTCGGCTCGCACCACGCTCACCAGGCTCATCCAGCCAAACACCACGGTGACCAGCAATAGCCACCAGAAGCCGGGTTGAATCACACTGGAGAGCAGAATCAATAAAAACAGCGACGGCATACCAGACCACACTTCAATCAGACGCTGACCAACCAGATCGACGCGGCCGCCAAAATAGCCCTGCACGGCGCCGATCACGATGCCGATCACGCTGGAGAACAGCGTCAGTAAGATACCAAACAGCAGCGAGATGCGTGTGCCGTACAGTAAACGCGCCAGTACATCACCACCATTAGCGTCAGTACCCAGCCAGTTCTGCTTCGAGGGCGGAGAAGGGAAGGGCACATCCGTGGCGAAATTAATGGTGCTGTCACTGAAACGGATCGGTGCCCACAGCGCCCAGCCCTGCTGGTCAATGCGCTGCTTTAGCCACGGGTCCTGGTAATCGGCTGGGGTAGCAAAGTCACCGCCAAAATCACTCTCGCTGTAATTGAACAACAGCGGCATATACCAGCGTTGCTGATAGTGCACCAGCAGCGGCTTGTCGTTGGCCAGCAACTCTGCACCGAGTGAAAGCACAAAAATCACCAGAAAAATCCACAGCGACCAGTATCCACGGCGGTTATGGCGAAAGCGTTGCCAGCGCTGCTGGTTGATTAGCGATAAGCCCATTAGCGCCCCTCAAAATCGATGCGCGGATCGACCAGCGTATAGGTCAGATCGCTGAGAATATTCATCAACAAGCCAATCAGCGTAAAGATATACAGCGTGCCAAACATCACCGGATAGTCGCGCTGAATAGTGGCATCGTAACCCAGCAAGCCGAGTCCGTTGAAGGAGAACATCACTTCAATCAAGACCGAACTGGTGAAGAACATGCTGATAAAGGTGGCAGGGAAACCGGCGATCACCAGCAGCATGGCGTTGCGAAACACGTGGCCGTATAAAATACGTTTTTCATCCAGTCCTTTGGCGCGTGCGGTGACCACATATTGTTTGCGGATCTCATCGAGGAATGAGTTTTTGGTCAGCATAGTGAGCGTGGCAAAACCGCCTATCACTGTGGCCAGAACCGGCAGCGTGATGTGCCAGAGATAGTCGCCAATCTTGCTGTACCACGGCAGCGTATCAAACTGCGGCGAGGTCAGACCGCGTAGCGGGAACCAGTCGAAATAGCTGCCCCCGGCAAACAGCACAATCAGCATGATGCCGAAGAGAAAGGCCGGGATGGAGTATCCAATGATGATAAAGGTACTGCTCCAGATATCGAAAGCGCTGCCGTTGCGCACTGCCTTTTTAATCCCTAACGGAATCGAGACCAGATAAATGATCAACGTACTCCACAAGCCCAGGCTGATGGAAACCGGCAAGCTCTCTTTGATCAGCTGCAGCACCGAGGCGCTGCGGAACAGACTGTCGCCAAAATCAAAACGAATATAGTTCCACAGCATTTCGCCATAGCGCTGCAGCAGCGGTTTATCAAAACCGTAGCGGTGTTTGATCTCTGCGATCACCTCAGGATCAAGGCCACGCGCGCCGCGATATTGGCTGTCGCCCGGATTATCATGCGCCAGCGCACCGCGCCCACCGACATCTCCAGCACTACCCGAGGAAAAACCGGAGCTATGACCAAATTGCGCATTCGCCAGCGCCTGATCCACCGGTCCACCGGGCGCAATCTGCACGATAAAAAAGTTCAGGGTGATGATCGCCCACAGTGTGGGAATAATCAGCAGCAACCTGCGCAGGAAATAGGAACCCAAACCGCTCTCCTCAGCGTCTGTCGGCCGGCAATTGTGCGGCTTTGTTCACGTCATACCACCAGTTCTCTAGCCCGGTTGCATACGCGGGTTTGATTTCAGGGCGGGAAAATTTATCCCAGTATGCCAGCCTCTGTTCGGCGTTGTACCACATCGGGATCATATAGGCATTCCATAACAGAATACGATCCAGCGCCTGACCCAGCGGCAGCAGCGCTTTTTCATCGCCCTGATGATCGACGATCTCCTGCACGAAATGGTCCACGATGGGATCTTTCACCCGAGGGGTGTTCCAGGAGGAGTCGATGTATTGCGACTGCCAAATGGTACGCAGGCTGGTGGAAGGCGAAGGCATTGCGTAGTAAAGCGAGGGGATCATATCGTAATCGCCTTCGCGCAAACGGCGCAAATACTGCGAGCTATCAATTTGCCGCAACTCTACCTGAATCCCCAGACGCTGCAAGCTATGCTGGAACGGCAGTGCCCAGTCGTTCTGCGTGCCGCTGCGCATCAGCAGTTCAAAGCGGAAGGGCTGACCAGTTTTATCGTTCACCAGCTGCTGATTTTTAATCTGCCAGCCCGCTTCTTTCAGCAGTGTCATGGCTTTTAGCAGATTACCGCGATCAAAGCCGCTGCCCTCTGAACGCGGCGGTGCGTATTCGTTGTTGAACACTTCAGCAGGCAACTGTGCTTTATACGGTGCCAGCAGAATGAGCTGGTCGGCTTTCGGGTAGCCTTTGGCTGCATAAGCGGTGTTCTGGAAATAGCTGTCAGTGCGTTTGTAGGCCCCGTAAAACAGCGCTTTGTTCATCCACTCGAAATCAAATGCCAGCGTCAGCGCCTCACGCACACGACGATCGGCAAACAGCGGTTTTTCATTGTTAAAGGCCAGCCAGCGAGTATCGGTAGAGACGGTATTTGGCGTGGTCGATTTCACGATGGCGTGGCTATCAAAGTTGCGCCCACGGTATTGTGTGGCCCACTTCTTCGCCGACCCCTCTTCGCGCAGATCGGACGCGCCAGCTTTGAAGGCTTCAAAAGCGACGTTGTCGTCAAGATAGTAATCGTAGCGCAGCGTATCAAAGTTATAACGTCCCCGATTGACCGGCAGATTTGCCGCCCAGTAGTTTTTCACCCGACTGTATTGAATGAACTGGCCTGGCTTATAGGACGTGACGCGATAGGGGCCGCTGGAGAGCGGGGGATAGCCGATCGGCTCGTTGAATTTTTTATTCTGCCAGAAGGCTTGCGGCAATACCGGCAGCGTTAACCAGCTCAGGATCATATCCTTGTCCGGTTTCGGCATGTCGATACGCACGGTGAGATTGTTGAGCGCTTTTACTTCAACCCCACGAAACGCCACGCGAAATTGTGGCACCCCTTCGGTCATAAATTTTTGGAAGGTGAAGGCAACATCTTTCGCGGTGATCGGGCTGCCGTCCTGAAAACGCGCATGCGGATTGATGGACACTTCCATCCAGTGATAGTCGGATGGATAGCGGGCGGATTCAGCAATCAAGGGATAGTAGCTGCCAGGCTCATCATCGGAGGTGGTGAACAGCCCGTCATACAGCGTATCGGTGCCGACGCCAGGATTACCGCGTGAAGCAAAGCGATTGAAGTTATCGTAAGTGCCCACCACCGCGATGGTCATCTTGCCGCCTTTAGGCGCAGCGGGATTTGCGTAATCATAATGGGTGAAATTCACCACATACTTCGGTTCGCCCAGCTTGGCAAAGGCATAACTCTCATTGATGGTTTCCGCATGCAGTGGCGCGATGGCGCTACAAACCAACAACGCGGTGACAAGACGCAGCAGCATAAGTGGGGCGCTCTCCTTAAATAATCCGCACTGAATGGTAGCAGTTTCGTGACGATAGCGTGACGTTAACCGAGAGCTGCCTGACGTTGGTAATAACTGATCAGGTTTTCCGGACGCAGCGGGCGGCTGAATAAATATCCCTGCAGATGTGTCACCCCACGGTTCACCAGCCACGCTGCCTGATAGCCGGTTTCAACGCCTTCTGCCACGGTTTTGAGATTGAGCTTCTTCGCCAGCAGCAATACCGCGTCCAGTACCGGTGAGGTCACCGTTTCGGTACCAATACTCTGTACAAAACCGCGATCAATTTTGAGGTAGTCAAACGGATAGCGTTCAAGATAGATCAATGCGCTGTGGCCAGTGCCGAAGTCATCGATGGCAATTTTAATATCCTGCTCATGCAGCCAGGCAAAAATCTCGCCAGCATTTCTTTCGCCCACCATGGTGCGTTCGGTGATTTCAAAAACATAGTTGAAGTGGTCTTTTGGCATGTCGGCAATCCACTCCTGCACATGCTGACGAAAACTTTCTGATGCGAGATGCAGAGGGGAAAGGTTCAGGCTCATACGCGTGCCGCGCGGCAGTTGCTGGCAGAGGAACTTCGCATCGCGTGCCACCAGCTTAAACAAATGCTGAGTCAGGGGAATAATCAGATTTTGCGCTTCGGCGTTGCTAATAAAGGCATCCGGGGGAATCATTCCCTCGGTGGGATGTGTCCAGCGCAGTAGTGCTTCAACGCCATACGGTTGCCCATCATGGGCGGTGACCAGGGGCTGATATTCAACATGAAACTGACCACGCTTAATGCCCTGCATAATCTCTTTGCCGGGACGCTGATACAGCGTCAGCAGCAGCCAACTGGCCGCACTCATAAACAGGGCTGAGAGGAGGCCGGTCAGCAGGATCAGATGATAATCGCGTTGTGCCAGCGTCGTACCGTACAGCACGAAGCGCATGCCATTATCTTTAAAACTGATTTCTTTCAACGCTGGCGGTAAATCGTGGACGTTGACCACTTTATTTTGACCACTCAGCAGCGCTTTATCGTCGATCACCAGCGCCATACCGGTGATTTCAGGATGGTAGGAAGCCAGCAGCTGATAAGGCGTCAGGCTGATATTCATGGTGGCGAGAATGCCGGTCTCAGCTGAGCCTGGATTCTTCATCCACAACGCCAGCGCCGGTTTGGTTGGCAAGAGGGGCGTGCCTTCCAGTAAGCGTAAATCGCGATCGCGCTCCAGCTCCGATTGTGGCGAAATATCATTCGCAGGCAGCAGAAAGGCGCCGGTAGCAGATGAACAATAGGCATTACTGTTACGTACCAGCAAAATCGCGCGGATATTGCCGGCAAAGGCGGCACGTGAAGTGAGTTCGCGGCTGACGCTACTGCATTCAAGCTGGGTGTATTGTTGTAATGGATAGAGGGTATCCACCAGGGTCGACATCACCTGTTGTAGATCGTCGCGGCTATGGATCAGCAACTGTTCATGTTGTTGTACTCGTTTTTGCCAGGTGAGCGTCAGCAGTACGATGACAAACAACAGAAAGAACACACCGCCGATGATCGCACTACTCCAGGCGATACGGCGCGAATAGGTTGCATGACGTTTTAACGTCCCCGACAGTGGCATGGAGTGCATTCCCCTTTATGGCGCCATTATTATTATGTAAATCGTGCACTACTGCTCGCTGGTGTCTGGCGTAAAACATTGCATCAGGGCGGGTTTTTTCAGCCGACGAAGACGCAACAATTTGCTGCCAGTAAGCAAACGAGAATATAACGAGGAAGCGCGAAAAGTCTCGTTATATTTCTGATTCTCAATTACTTTTTATCTATCGGATTTGCGTTAAGAAACGGCAGGCGAAAAAAAAACGCTGCCTGGGCAGCGTTTTCTGATTCTCTGGCTGAGAGGATCTTCAAAAGGATACGTTAGCTAGGGTTTTTAGCTAAAACCCTGCGGGCTTCACGGTAACGCGTTTTCCAGTAACTGTCGTTTAAACTGGAGATCATCACACCACTGCTGGTGGACGCGTGAACGAAGTTATCGTTACCCAGATAGATGCCAACGTGTCGTCCAGTAGAACCGGCACGGAACAGGACTAAATCACCCGGGCGCAGTTTGCCGCGAGAAATCTCTTTGCCCGTATCCTGCTGTTCTGACGTTGAACGGGGTAAATCTAAACCGAACTGCTCGCGAAAGGTGCGCTGAACAAAAGCAGAACAATCAATGCCGCGTTTGGTGTCGCCGCCTAAGCGATAACGAACACCTTTCCAGTCACTGTACTGTTCCATGATGCGGGACTTAACGTCCACATTCTGCACCATTTGTTCAAATTCGTCCTGAGACGCTTGAAGTAAAAAACCATTCTGGTTGTTAACTTCATGATTCTCGTTATTCGCGTTCTGACCGTTATGCGTACTACTACATGCCGATAAGAGTGTTGCTAATGCTACTGCGGGAAGGATCCGCCTGAGGTATCTCAGTATTGGTTGAGACTTGACCATTATACGTGTGTTCCTTTGAAGTCCTTACGACACAATGTCGCCAGCCAGATGACAAAACGGGTTTGAGATTAATAAGAGCTAAGGCTTAAGACAATTCCTTAATTACTAAAATGTGTTAATGAACACATTTTTGTTGCATAAGGCACCGAATTTTATGCTGCACTCTAAGTAATCGCGTTTGAGGTTAACCGATTACAGACCGCGTGGCGAGTGCTTTTATATAAATTTTTATAGCTTTTATTGATGTGAAATCAATCCGTAACACAATGGTTACTTTATCAACGATTGGTAGCGATTTAATAGCCAATAAGGCGGGTTTTCAGGGGCTAATTCCGGCGCTAAGGCTGATTTTGAGAGGCTTCTGGCTGGACAAACCAGGAAAAAGGCGATTGTTACGCGTTTTGCATCATAATGTTTTCTTTTAATAGAAAAACATTAGCCTGCTAATAATGTATTTCAGCATTCGATAAGCGCGGATGATCGACTTCTCGGCTTATTTTCATCCGCGCTTAACAATTATGTGCGCGGCTTATATTTCCCTGGCAGAGCACGATTGAGCCAATTCACCAGTTTGTCACTGAGCGGGGTTAATAAGCACCAGCTCAATCCCACCAGAATCACCGACATCGATCCCACAGCAATATCGGTAAACCAGTGAGAACCCGCCATCACGCGCGGCAGGGCAAAGACCACCACAATCACTAAACCCACCAGGAAAGCGCGGAAGCCAAAATAGCGCCACATAAAGCAGGCAAAAATAATCAGCATCATGCCGTGATCGCCTGGGAAGCTATTACTGGAGGCATCTTTCGCTGGAATCCCTGTCAATTCACTCACGCGATGCACGTTGTCAAAGAACAGCGTTGGGCTGGCGTGTTGCACGGGGATCAAATGACCCAATTGATTCAGCACCACGGCGGTGAGCAGCATGGTAATGCCAATGGCCAGCATACGACGGCGGCCTTGCGGCGTTTCACGACGCCAGAACCAGAGGTACAGCAGACCCATCGCCAGCAGCGATACCGCATCAAAACCACGGAAATTGGTGATCGCCACCAGTAAAGCGAAGCCGTGGTGATCCACCATCCGATCGTTGAAGCTATAGAAGATGGCTTTGTCGATACCAAACCAGAAGCCATGGTCCGGCGGCAGGTACCACGAAAAGAACAGCATGATCCCCAGTGCATTCAGCAGCAGGATGGTGATTAAACGAGACGCGCGCATAAAAAATAGACTCAAAAAGAAAAATAATGGGGCAACCTAACGCAGCTAATTTAAACGAATCCTCAACAAGGTTGTTTGCAAAACGTTCCAGTCAACGGGTTGGTGGTGGATTAACTCAATGCGGCTGTCCGGTGGCGTGGTGGTGCGTGTTTCCATAAAGAAGTCGTCACCCTGACGATTGATATTCACCAGACCGTCTGGCGTGCGCAGTACGCCTTTAACGCGATCCACCGGTGCAAGCCGCGCCCACTCTAGCGCCGGAATGGTATCGAACACCGTATCGCCATCAAAAATCCAGCCACAGGATGCGTAGCCCTGGCCTTCGTTCAATGCACGGCGCCAGCGTGCGGACCCCTCAAGTTTCAGTGCCGCCAACCCTTTTGGCCGTGAAGTATGATGATGGTGGGCCGCTTCAGGAACCGCACGATCCGCCAATGCGGGCTGGCACAGTAACGCGGGATCAACGTTACCCCACGCGGATTCGACCAGTTGGCGATCGCCCAGATTATGCTGCTGCCATTGCTGCAAACGCTGACGATCTTCCTCGCTCCAGCGATCGCTTTTATTGGCGACGATAATATCGGCTGCGGTGAGTTGATCGCGGAAGTTTTCATTCTCGACAACACGCGCATCGGCTAACTGACGGGGATCGAGCAGCGTGATGGTGGCATCAACCTGAATCCAGGGTTGATACACGGCGGCACGCAGCATATCCAGCAGTTGTCTAGGGTGGCCAAGGCCGGTGGGTTCGATAATCAGACGATCAGGCTTATTTTGCTTTAACAGCATATTGAGCCCGACTTGCAGCGGCAGGCCGTTCACACAACACATGCAACCGCCAGGAATTTCCTTCAGCGTGGCACCCCGATCGGCGAGCAGTGCGCCGTCGATGCCTACTTCGCCAAACTCGTTGACCAGAATCGCCCAATTCTCATTGGTCGGTTTGTGGGCTAACAGATGCAGCAGGGTGGTGGTTTTGCCGCTGCCGAGAAATCCGGTGATTACATTAACGCGCGTCATTACAGGCTCCATTTTCAGGCGCGCGGACAACATACCCGGCGCGCACGACGTTGTTATACTATAACAACCTTCAGCGGCCGGATAAAATCGTGCGGTTAGTCCGCGCGACTCATATAGCGGCGTTCAGCCACGTGAATACGGATGCGATCGCCATTGCTCAGGTATTCCGGCACCTGGATCGACAAGCCGGTGCTCATGCCTGCCGGTTTGGTGCGTGCACTGGCGGAAGCGCCTTTAATGCCCGGTGAAGTATCGACAATCTCCATATCCACCGTCTGTGGCAGTTCCAGCGCCAGTACCTGGCCATCCATGGTTAATACCTGAATGCCAGGAATGCCGCCTTCAGGGATGAACAGCAGTTCTTCTTCAATCTGATCTTTTTTGAAGCTGTACGGCGTGTAATCTTCATCATCCATAAACACGTACTCGTCACCGTCTATATAAGAGAAGGTCACGGCGCGACGGCTAAGCTGAATGGCATCGATAATATCGTCACCCTTGAAGCGCTCTTCCACTTTCAGGCCAGTACGCACATCGGTAAAACGCATCTTGTAGAGGGTGGCAGCACCGCGTGCGCTTGGGCTCTGGACATCAATGTCCTTTACCAGCAACAGTTTGCCGTTCCAGGTAACAGCCATTCCTTTTTTGATTTCATTTGCCTTTGGCATGGGGATAACTCGCTGTGAAAAGGTTAATGCGCGCCACGTTACTCGCGCCGTGAAAAACAGGCAAGGGAGGCAGTGTAAAATTGTTGCCCGCGCATGGCATTCCCGTCATCAGCCTGCTATTGTCGCGACGAAATCCTCAGGAGCGCATGATGTATTGTCGTGACCAGTGCGGTGCCTGTTGCACAGCCCCCTCAATCTCTTCCCCGATTCCCGGCATGCCCCAGGGCAAACCGGCCAATACCCGCTGCGTTCAGCTGGATGAAAATCAGCGCTGCAAAATTTTTGGTTCTCCGCTGCGTCCCGCAGTCTGTGCGGGTTTACAGCCCAGCGCAGAGATGTGCGGTAGCAGTCGCGAAGCCGCGATGACCTTCCTGTTACAACTCGAAGCAGATACCGCGCCTTAAATTGCTGACGCGGTGCTGAAGAATTTGCCTTATGTGACCTATGCGTTACAGCAATGACGTCAGTCGTACAGGCCTGAAAAATCTTAAATCCGATCTGAAGTGTGCGGAACATCAAAAATCTGCTACGCCGATCGCGCATTTTCTTGCCTGCTTTCTCATGCTGTACCATATTCCCTGAAACGTTTCAGCGTTGTCTTCTCGGTAAGCCCCGAGAAGTGCAGCGTAATTTTTCGCCATTAAGCTGAAACGATTCAATTTCAGCAAGCGAGGAGAAATATGTTCCAGCTCGACGTTCAGGCCATCCATACCGGTGCCAGTGCACAAAATAAAGAAGAGGCTATCCGTCAGGTTGCCGCTGCGTTAACCGCAGCCGGTAATGTGTCGGAAGGCTACGTTAACGGCATGCTGGCGCGTGAACAGCAGACCACCACTTTCCTGGGTAATGGTATTGCCATTCCGCATGGCACCACCGATACGCGCGATATGGTGCTGAAGACCGGCGTACAGGTTTATCAGTTCCCGCAAGGCGTGGAGTGGGGTGACGGGCAAACGGCTTATGTCGCCATCGGTATCGCGGCAAAATCAGATGAACATCTTGCGCTGCTGCGCCAGCTGACTCACGTATTGAGCGATGACAGTATCGCAGAGCAGTTGAAAACCGCTTCAGCCGATGATCTCCGTGCCATCCTGATGGGTGAAAAGCAGGCGGCTGAGTTCAAATTCGATACCTCGCTGATTGCGGTTGACGTTGCAGCCAACGATCTCATCACCTTGCAGGCGCTGAACGCTGGACGTTTACAGGCAGCAGGAGCTGTTGAAGCGGCGTTTGTGGCGGATGCGGTTTCGCGTACGCCGCTGAGCCTCGGACAGGGCATCTGGCTGAGTGACAGCGCCAATGGCAACCTTGGTAGCGCCATTGCAGTCAGCCGTACCGCCACGCCATTCGTGCATCAGGGCGAAAATGTGGCGCTGCTGTTGACCGTGGCCGCCACTGACGATCGTCCGCTGGAAGTGCTGGGTTATCTGAGCAATCTGCTGCTGAGCAACAAAGCTGAACGTCTGCTGAAAGCCGACGCGGCAGGCATTCTCGCGCTGCTGACCAGTGAAGTGGACGAAAGCGCGGATCAACTGGTGGCTGAATTTACTATCCGCAACGAGCACGGACTGCACGCACGTCCGGGCACTGCGCTGGTTACGGTCATTAAACAGTTCAACAGTGACATTACCGTCACCAACCTTGACGGCAGCGGCAAACCGGCCAACGGACGCAGCCTGATGAAAGTCGTCGCGCTGGGCGTGAAAAAAGGCCATCGCCTGCGCTTTACCGCCAGCGGTGAAGATGCACAGCAGGCGCTGAATGCCATCGAAGAGGCCATTAATTCTGGCCTGGGCGAGGGGGTCGCATGAGCCGCCGCGTTGCCACAATCACATTGAATCCCGCTTACGATCTGGTGGGCTATACGCCAGAAATCGAACGTGGCGAAGTTAACCTGGTGAAAACCACCGGTCTGCACGCGGCGGGTAAAGGCATCAACGTTGCCAAAGTGCTGAAAGACCTGGGTATCGACGTCACCGTCGGTGGATTCCTCGGCAAAGAGAACCAGGATGGCTTCCAGCAGCTGTTCAGCGAGCTGGGTATCGCCAACCGTTTTCAGGTGGTGCAGGGCCGTACCCGCATCAACGTCAAGCTGACGGAAAAAGACGGTGAAGTCACCGATCTGAATTTTTCCGGCTTTAACGTCACCGCGCAGGATTGGGATCGCTTCACTGCCGATTCCCTGACCTGGCTGGGACAGTTCGACATGGTATGCGTCAGCGGCAGCTTGCCCGCGGGCGTGGCGCCCGAAGCGTTCACCAAATGGATGAGCGATCTGCGCACCCTGTGTCCGTGCATTATTTTCGACAGCAGTCGTGAAGCGCTGGTGGCGGGGCTGAAAGCCGCGCCGTGGCTGGTGAAGCCGAACCGTCGTGAACTGGAAATCTGGGCCGACCGCAAACTGCCAACCTTGCAGGATGTGATCGAAGCCGCGCATGAACTGCGTGAGCAGGGCATTGCCCATGTGGTGATTTCCCTTGGTGCGGAAGGCGCACTGTGGGTCAACGCCTCTGGCGAATGGATCGCCAAACCACCAGCCTGTGAAGTGGTCAGCACCGTAGGCGCGGGAGATTCAATGGTCGGCGGCCTGATTTACGGGCTGCTGATGCGTGAATCCAGCGAGCATACCTTGCGTCTGGCTACTGCAGTGGCTGCGATGGCGGTGAGCCAGAGCAACGTTGGTGTGACCGATCGTACCCAGTTGGCCGCGATGATGGCGCGCGTCGACTTACAACCCGTTAACTAACAGCAGGAGAGCGATAATGAAAACGCTGCTGATAAAAGATTCTTCACTGGGACTGGCATCAGGACATCTGGCTTTAGAACGTCTGCGCGCAACCGCAGCACAGGCTGGCCTGACGCTGACTGACAACGCGGCCGATGCTGAACTGGTATTGGTTGCTGGCCATGCTGTGCCGAACGATGCACAACTGGCAGGCAAATCCGTGGCGCTGGTCGATGTGCAGCAGGCGCTGCGCGATCCGCTGGCGGCCATTAATCAGGCTAAAGCCAGTGCCAAAGTCTGGCAGGCTGCCGCGGCGGTTACTGCTCCAGCTGCCGCTCAGAGCACCGGTCAGAAACGCATTGTCGCGGTTACCGCTTGCCCAACCGGCGTAGCGCACACCTTTATGGCGGCTGAGGCGATTCAGGCAGAAGCGACCAAGCGTGGCTGGTGGGTGAAAGTGGAAACTCGCGGTTCCGTGGGTGCCGGCAATGCCATCACCCCTGAAGAGGTGGCGGCGGCCGATCTGGTGATCGTGGCGGCGGATATCGATGTGGACCTGGCGAAGTTTGCTGGCAAGCCGATGTATCGCACCTCAACCAGCCTCGCGCTGAAGAAAACCGCGCAGGAACTGGATAAAGCGCAGGTTGAAGCCAAAACCTATCAACCGAGCGGCAACGCGTCTGCCAGCACGCAAAGCGACAGCAAAGAGAAAGCCGGTGCTTATCGTCACCTGCTGACCGGCGTGTCCTACATGCTGCCGATGGTTGTAGCGGGTGGTTTGAGCATCGCGCTCTCCTTTGCCTTTGGTATCACCGCATTTAAAGAGCAGGGTACCTTAGCGGCTGCGCTGATGCAGATCGGTGGCGGCAGTGCCTTCGCGCTGATGGTACCGGTACTGGCCGGCTTTATTGCTTTCTCGATTGCCGACCGTCCGGGTCTGACTCCGGGTCTGATTGGCGGTATGATCGCCACTAGCATTAACGCCGGTTTCCTTGGCGGTATCATCGCCGGTTTCATTGCCGGTTACGCCGCTAAGATGCTGAGCAGCAAAGTTAAACTGCCGCAAAGTATGGAAGCGTTAAAACCGATCCTGATCATTCCGCTGGTAGCGAGTTTGATTACCGGCCTGCTGATGATTTACGTGGTGGGTAAACCTGTTGCGGGCATCATGAGCGGTCTGACGCACTGGCTGGCGAACATGGGCACCGCCAATGCGGTACTGCTGGGCGCGATCCTTGGTGGCATGATGTGTACCGACATGGGTGGTCCGGTGAACAAAGTGGCGTACGCCTTCGGTGTTGGCCTGCTGAGTTCGCAAACCTATGCGCCGATGGCCGCGATCATGGCCGCCGGTATGGTGCCACCGTTAGCGATGGGCCTGGCAACAATTGTTGCACGTCGTAAGTTCAACAAAGGTCAGCAGGAAGGGGGCAAAGCGGCACTGGTGCTCGGCTTGTGCTTCATCTCTGAAGGTGCAATTCCGTTTGCGGCGCGTGATCCTATGCGTGTGCTGCCTTGCTGCATCGTCGGCGGTGCAATCACTGGCGCGGTATCCATGTTGGTTGGCGCGAAACTGATGGCACCTCACGGTGGTCTGTTTGTACTGCTGATTCCAGGTGCAATCACCCCGGTGCTGGGTTACCTGATGTCGATTGTGATTGGTACCGCAGTGGCTGGCCTCGGTTACGCGATTCTGAAACGTCCGGAAGAAGAGCTGGCGAAAGCCGCGTAATTTTCACGGGATAAGAAAAAGGGAGCTGCGGCTCCCTTTTTGCTGTCTGTTTTAAGCCTGTTGTTCCGACTTCAGCCACGCAATCTCATCTTTCCAGATATCCGGATTGATGGTTTCCAGAATCATCGGGATGCCATCAAAGCGCTTATCCTTCATCAGCCAGCTAAACACCGTCTTGCCAATGTTGCCTTCACCTAAGCTGTGATGGCGATCCACGCGGCTGCCGAGCGTGCTTTTGGCGTCATTCAGGTGCATGCCGCGCAGGAACTGGAAACCGACAATGCGTTCAAATTCCGCAAAAGTCTCCACGCAGGCTTCTTCTGTCCGCAGATCGTAGCCGCCAGCAAACGCATGGCAGGTATCAATACATACACCGACGCGTGATTTATCTTCGACGTGCTCGATAATGGTGGCGAGGTGTTCGAAACGGAAACCAAGATTGCTGCCCTGACCGGCGGTATTCTCAATCACCGCCACCACGTTGTGCGTTTTATCCAGCGCGATATTGATTGATTCGGCGATGCGCTTCAGGCACGCCTCTTCTTCAATCTGCTTCAAATGGCTGCCAGGGTGGAAATTCAGCAACGTCAGCCCCAATTGCTCGGCGCGCTGCATCTCATCCAGAAACGCCTCTCGGGATTTCTCCAGCGCATCCATCACCGGATGGCCAAGATTAATCAGGTAGCTGTCATGCGGCAAAATCTGCGCGGAAGTGAAGTTGTATTTCTCACAGGCGGTTTTGAAGGCATCAATCACTTCACCTGAAAGCGGGGCGGCTTTCCACTGGCGCTGATTTTTGGTGAACAGCGCAAAGGCTGTGGCTTCGAGTTCGTGGGCACGGATAACTGCCTGGTCTACGCCGCCTGATGCACTGACGTGTGCGCCGATATATTTCATGCCGCTCTCCTGGTTGGCGATTGCTGCTGCAAAGGGCACATCATAGCGGATGCGCTACCGCCATGAAATGTTGCATCGCTCGTGGGGAGAAAAACGGCACGGGTAAACACTTATCCAAAAGATGAACACACCTACCAAAGTTAGCAGGTGCGCTTTTTTTCTGGTTAACTATAGTTTAACAAATTAGAAACTTTTAACTATAACCATGAAAACAGCTTATAGCAGTACTTTGGATACCGCTTTACAGCATGAAAAATTCAACGTAATCCATAAATTAACTTTAGGTAAAACCAATGCAGTGACCCTTTTTTATAATGGTCATGGCGCTGTCGGCTTCACGCTCGCCGTGCCCGATAGCGACAACTCGCTGGTCCATTTTTATCGTTATGGGGTCAATAACAGCGATCCGAAAAAGTTGTACCGCTCTGAATGCCTCTATTCCCGCCGGGAAAACTTTGGCTATCAGGACTGGTTGATTCGCACCATTACCGATGAGTTCACGGCCTGTGACACAGAACTGGAAGAACTGATCGGTATGAAAGCCTGACACACACTCCGCCGCCAATCTCCTGGCGGCTGCTTGCCTGCGTATATACCTGACTGGTTTAAAAGTTAAATTGGTAATATATTGTCCATTGACCAGTATAACTAATAAGGAAGAGTCGGGATGTTGAAGCGCTTGCGCCGCTGGGCACGCTTAATTAAACGCGATGTGCTCACGCTGTGGTTTGCCTGCCGCGATCCGCGTACCCCCTGGTGGTTTAAGCTGCTGGCATTTGGCATTGTCGCCTATGCACTCAGCCCCGTCGATCTCATTCCTGATTTCATTCCCATTATCGGCTTACTCGACGACGCCATCATCGTCCCGCTGGGTGTGATCATCCTGCTGCGTTTGCTCCCGCGTGAAATTCGCATCAGCAGCGCAGAACGGGCTGATGTCCAGCGGGCACGCGGCAAAAAGATTGTCAGCTGGGCAGGATTCTTCCTGACGGTGATCGTCTGGTTAGCGGTGGTGGCTTATCTTGTGAAGCGTTACGCAATGTGAGGAGGGCGCATGCATATCACGCTGCGTCAGATTGAAGTCTTTACCGAAGTGTTGAAAAGCGGTTCAACCACCCAGGCCTCGCAGGTACTGGCACTGTCGCAGTCTGCGGTCAGTGCGGCGCTGGCCGATTTGGAAAACCAGCTCGGAGTGCAACTGTTTGATCGTGTCGGCAAACGACTGGCCCTGAACGAGCATGGTCGTTTGCTCTATCCACGCGCGGTCGGATTGCTGGAACAGGCCAGCGAGATCGAACAGCTGTTTAAAGAGGATAATGGCGCCATTCGTCTGTTTGCCAGTAGCACCATCGGCAACTATCTGCTGCCGGGGATGATCGCCGCCTATCGTCGTGACTTCCCCACGCTGCCGCTCGAACTGAGCGTCGGCAACAGCCAGGATGCGATTAATGCAGTGGCGGATTTCCGTGTGGATATCGGCCTGATTGAAGGGCCGTGCCACGAGCCGGATATCGTTAGCGAAGCATGGCTGGAAGATGAACTGGTGGTGTTTGCCGCGCCTGATGCTGAGATCCTGCAACAGCCGATCACGCTGGCATCACTGGCGGCCGCCCCCTGGATCCTGCGTGAGCGCGGTTCGGGCACGCGTGAAATTGTTGATTACCTGCTGTTGTCTCACCTGCCGCAGTTTCAACTCGGCATGGAGCTGGGCAATTCTGAGGCAATCAAACATGCGGTGCGTCACGGCATGGGCATCAGCTGTTTATCGCGCCGGGTGATCAGCGATCTGCTGGAGGCGGGCACGCTGGTGGAAGTGGCTGTGCCGTTACCACGTCTGACGCGCACGCTGTATCGCATTCATCATCGGCAGAAGCATTTGTCGAAAGCGCTAAGTCGATTTCTCTCCTATTGCCGCGAGTAATCGCGGCTGTCATAACGTAAACGGCTAATAATTTCGCGCCGATTATGAAGGTAACTAATAACCCGACGTGAATGCTATACAGCCTGGGGTTAGCTGCTACAATCGCGCCTTATTTTTATCCAGCATAGCGTTTACACATGCATAATGACTCAAAAACAACACAACAACCTGGGCTGCGCCGTGAACTAAAAGCGCGCCATCTCACCATGATCGCCATCGGCGGTTCCATTGGCACCGGCCTGTTTGTCGCCTCGGGTGCCACCATTTCTCAGGCAGGTCCCGGTGGCGCATTACTCTCTTACGCGCTGATTGGCCTGATGGTTTACTTCCTGATGACCAGCCTCGGCGAACTGGCGGCGTTTATGCCGGTTTCTGGCTCCTTCGCCACCTACGGCTCTAAATACGTTGAAGAAGGCTTCGGCTTCGCGCTGGGCTGGAACTACTGGTACAACTGGGCGGTCACCATCGCCGTTGATCTCGTCGCCTCGCAACTGGTGATGAACTACTGGTTCCCGGATACGCCGGGCTGGATCTGGAGCGCGCTGTTCCTTGGTCTGATGTTCCTGCTCAACTACATTTCCGTCAAAGGCTTCGGCGAAGCGGAATACTGGTTCTCGCTGATCAAAGTCGCCACCGTCATCATCTTTATCGTGGTGGGTGTGCTAATGATCACCGGTATTATGCGCGGTGCAGAAAATGCCGGCTGGCATAACTGGACCGTGGGCGACGCACCTTTTGCCGGTGGTTTTGCCGCGATGATTGGCGTGGCGATGATTGTCGGCTTCTCGTTCCAGGGCACCGAATTGATCGGTATCGCTGCGGGTGAATCACAGGATCCGGCGAAAAATATTCCACGCGCCGTGCGTCAGGTGTTCTGGCGTATCCTGCTGTTCTATATCTTTGCGATTCTGATTATTAGCCTGATTCTGCCGTACACCGATCCGAAACTGCTGCATAACGATGTCACCGATATCGCCATCAGCCCGTTCACGCTGGTGTTCCAGAATGCCGGATTACTGTCGGCAGCGGCAGTGATGAACGCGGTGATCCTGACGGCGGTGCTGTCAGCGGGTAACTCAGGCATGTACGCTTCAACGCGCATGCTGTTCAACCTGGCGCAGGAAGGCAAAGCCCCACGTATTTTTGCCAAACTGTCTAAAGGCGGTGTGCCGCGTAATGCCCTGATTGCCACCACCGTGGTAGCGGGTTTGTGCTTCCTGAGCTCGAAGTTCGGCAACCAGGAAGTCTATCTGTGGTTGCTGAATACCTCAGGCATGACCGGCTTTATCGCCTGGCTGGGTATTGCGATTAGCCACTATCGCTTCCGTCGCGGCTACGTGGCGCAAGGGCATGATTTAGCGGCTCTGCCATACCGTTCCGGCTTCTTCCCGCTCGGTCCGATTTTCGCCTTCGTGCTGTGCCTGATTATTACACTGGGTCAGAACTACCAGGCGTTTCTGGCGGACCGCATTGACTGGTATGGCGTGGCGGCGACCTACATCGGCATTCCGCTGTTCCTGCTGATTTGGCTCGGTTACAAGCTGGCACGTGGCTCGCGCTTTGTGAAGTACAGCGAAATGGAATTCCCGACGTTTAAAGAGTAATGCGTTAAACGTGGATGACATAACGCCGCTGCCTTTGGCTAGCGGCGTTTTTTTTGACAAAGATGAACCGTGTTACAACGTTTTGGGTTTTGTCATACAGATATAATTGATAATTATTATCACCTGCACTATTGTGGCTGCCGTTATGATTTCGATAAGAAACAGGTAGAACAATGCAGACCACGGATTCCGCGCTGCTGGCGGAAAATAACCGCGAAGCCGATACCATGACGCGTTATCGTCAGGTGTTACGTCAGCGCCTGATGCTGATTGGCGTACTGGTGCTGGCAATACTGGCGTCAGTAATTCTTGATTTCACGCTTGGCCCGGCTGGGCTCTCCCTCGACACCCTGTGGCAAACGCTCACCCATCCTGATGCGGTGGATGCGGGCACGCGCGTGATCGTCTGGGATATCCGCTTACCTTATGCGTTGATGGCTGTCGTCGTCGGCTTTTCGCTGGGTCTGGCGGGAGCTGAGATGCAAACTATCCTCAATAACCCGTTGGCGAGTCCATTTACGCTCGGCGTCTCTTCAGCGGCCGCCTTCGGCGCGGCGCTGGCCATTATTCTCGGCATCGGTATTCCCGGTGTGCCAGACCAGTGGTTTATCTCGGCGAACGCCTTTGTGTTTGCGCTGTTTGCCGCACTGATGCTGGATGGCGTGACGCGCTGGACCAAAGTGTCAACGTCGGGCGTGGTGCTGTTTGGCATCGCGCTGGTGTTTACCTTCAACGCGCTGGTCTCGATGATGCAGTTTATCGCCAGTGAAGATACCTTGCAGGGCCTGGTGTTCTGGACCATGGGCAGCCTGGCGCGCGCTTCGTGGGAAAAACTCGGCGTGCTCACGGCGGCTTTCGCCATCCTGATCCCGTTCTCGATGCTCAGCAGCTGGAAACTGACCGCGCTGCGCCTGGGTGAAGATCGTGCCGTGAGTTTCGGCATTGATGTGCGCCGCTTGCGTCTGGCGACGCTACTGCGCATCAGTATTCTCTCCGCGCTGGCGGTGGCTTTTGTCGGGCCGATTGGCTTTATTGGTCTGGTGGCACCGCACATCGCTCGTATGATGTTTGGTGAAGATCATCGCTACTATCTGCCGGCCAGTGCGTTGGTCGGTGCACTGGTGCTATCACTGGCCTCGGTAGCGTCGAAGAACCTTATTCCAGGCGTGATCATTCCGGTGGGTATCGTCACTTCACTGGTTGGCGTGCCATTCTTCCTGAGTATTATTCTGCGTCATCGGGGGACGGTGTAATGGAACAGGGATTAGGTCTCAGCCATTTCTACGCCGGTTATCCGAAGCGTAAAGTCATTGAAGATCTCAACGTGCCGATGCTGCCACGCGGCAAAATCACAGTACTACTTGGACCTAACGGCTGCGGTAAGTCTACCTTGCTGCGCGCGCTGGCGGGCCTGAGCAAAGGGCAGGGCGAACTGTGGTTGAATGGCGAAGAGCTGATGTCACAGCCGTTTGCCCGTCGTGCCCAGCGCGTGGTGTATCTGCCGCAAAGTTTGCCGGCGGGCGTGCATCTGCATGTGCTGGAGTCAATCATCGTGGCGCAGCGAGCGTCCGGTGGCTTACACAGCGCATCAAGTGAAGCCGAGATTATGCATCTGCTGGAACAGCTGGGCATTGCCCACTTAGCGATGCGTTATCTGGACCAGTTATCAGGTGGGCAGAAACAGCTGGTGGGTCTGGCGCAATCGCTGATTCGCCGTCCGGAACTGCTGCTGCTGGATGAACCGCTGAGTGCGCTCGATCTTAATTACCAGTTCCATGTGATGGATTTAGTACGTCGCGAAACCCGTCTGCGCAATATTGTGACTGTGGTCGTGGTGCATGATATCAACATTGCACTGCGTCATGCCGATCACGCGTTGATGCTGAAAGAGGGCACCTTGCTGGCTGACGGCGAGCCGTCGCAGGTGATCACGCCGGACACATTGGCGCAGGTGTATGGCGTACGCGGGCGTATTGAACACTGCTCGCAGGGCATGCCGCAGGTGATGATCGATGGGCTGGTGGCGGAATCGCTGGCTTAAACCTCGCAAAAGACGCTTAAGCTCAACATCAAGAGAGGCTGAGGATGAATGTTGATGCGGCTTTTAGCCAATCAAAGTCAGCCATAGCCAAAAAAGGGCGCACATGGTGCGCCCTTACTGTCTCCACATCAACTGACGTGAACTACACCAACAGATGCTTCGCGTGGAACCGCAGATGGTCCTCGACAAAGCTGGCAATAAAGAAGTAGCTGTGGTCATAGCCCGGCTGCACGCGCAGCTCCAGCGGAAAACCTTGCTCACGCGCTACCGCTTCGAGGCGATCCGGACGCAGCTGATCGGCGAGGAACTGATCGCTATCACCCTGATCGATCAGAATCGGTAAGCGCTGTTCCACTTCACGCATCAGCAGGCAACTGTCCCACTCGCGCCAGGTCTGGCGATCTTCACCCAGATAGGCGGTGAAGGCTTTTTGTCCCCACGGCACTTCGGTTGGATTGACGATTGGAGCGAACGCGGATGCCGAAGCAAAACGTCCACCCTGACGCAACGCCAATACCAGCGCGCCATGTCCACCCATTGAATGGCCCATTACCGACTGACGATCGCTCACTTTGAAGTTGTCCGCCACCAGGGCCGGCAACTCCTCGCTGAGATAATCGAACATACGATAGTGCGCCGCCCAGGGCTGCTGCGTGGCGTTGAGGTAAAAACCTGCGCCCTGACCAAGATCGTAGCCGCTGTCGTTGGCCACTTCGTCACCGCGCGGGCTGGTATCCGGCATAATCAGCACCAGACCCAACTCAGCGGCAACACGCTGCGCACCGGCTTTGGTGGTGAAGTTCTCGTCGGTACAGGTCAGTCCGGCGAGAAACCATACCACCGGCGGCGGCGTGTCATCCTGCGGTGGCGGCAGGAAAATGCTGAAGGTCATCGGGCAGTTCAGCACCGCCGACTGATGCCGCCAGCGCTGCTGCCAGCCGCCGAAGATACGATGTTCTTCCAGCAGTTCCAGAGTGGATGCCATAACGCCTCCTTTTTACTTGTTAAAATGCACGACCGAACGAATAGATTTCCCTTCGTGCATCAGATCAAAGGCTTCGTTAATCTCTTCCAGCGGCATGGTGTGCGTGATGAAATCGTTCAGCGCGAACTTACCGTCCAGATAATCCTGCACGATGCCCGGCAGTTGGGTACGGCCTTTCACGCCACCAAACGCCGAACCGCGCCATACGCGACCGGTCACTAACTGGAACGGACGCGTGGAAATTTCTTCACCGGCACCGGCTACGCCGATAATCACTGACTCGCCCCAGCCCTTGTGGCAGCATTCCAGCGCGGAACGCATCACGTTCACGTTACCGATGCACTCAAAGGAGAAGTCCACGCCGCCGTCGGTCAGCTCAACGATCACATCCTGAATCGGCTTATCGTAATCTTTCGGGTTGATCAGATCGGTAGCCCCCAGTTTGCGCGCCAGATCGAATTTGCTGGTGTTCAGGTCGATACCGATGATGCGACCGGCTTTCGCCATTTTCGCACCGATGATCGCCGACAAACCAATACCGCCGAGGCCGAAGATCGCCACGGTATCGCCTTCTTTGACTTTGGCGGTATTCATCACGGCGCCCATGCCGGTGGTCACGCCGCAGCCCAGCAGGCACACTTCTTCCAGAGGCGCTTCTTTGCTGATCACCGCCAGTGAGATTTCCGGTACCACGGTGTACTCAGAGAAGGTTGAAGTCCCCATGTAGTGGAAAATTGGCTTGCCGTCTTTAAAGAAACGGGTGGTGCCATCTGGCATCAAACCTTTACCCTGGGTGGAGCGGATCGCCTGGCACAGGTTAGTTTTGCCTGACAGACAGAACTTACATTTGCCGCACTCTGGAGTGTAAAGCGGGATCACGTGATCGCCGACCGCCACGCTGGTGACGCCTTCGCCTACCGCTTCCACCACGCCGCCGCCTTCGTGACCGAGGATCGCCGGGAACACGCCTTCCGGATCTTTACCGGACAGGGTATAAGCATCGGTGTGGCACACGCCGGTGGCGACGATGCGCACTAACACTTCACCTTTTTGTGGTGGCATCAGATCCACTTCTTCGATTTTCAGCGGTTCGCCCGCTGCCCAGGCAACGGCAGCGCGGGTTTTAATCATGTTCATGCAATCCCTCTTCTTCAGATGTCGTGATTTACTTAAAATTAAAAACTCACTCAGCGGTTTGCAGCGGATGCAGCAACTCATCGTTGAGTGGGCGGTCATCAAACATTTCAATAATCAAATACTTCAGCGCTTCCACGTTGGGCGTGAAGGCATCGCGGCGCCACATCAGCCAGGTGGCGGTATCGCGATAAGCGGGTGGCAATGCATGCTCCTGCACGCGCGCGCGGCCGGGCATCTGCGTCAGGACAGACGCCGGAATCATAGCCACGCCCGCACCGCCTGCCACACACGCCACCATCGCGTGGTAAGACTGAATCTCCATCACGCTTTTCGGTGAGGTCTGGCTTTCGCGATACCAGGACTCCAGTTTGGTGCGATACGAACAGCTGTTACCAAAGGCAAACAGCGTGTCATGCTGCGTGTCGCGGGCGCTGGTAATCGGGTCGTGATCAAGACTGGTGATCAGCACCATCTCCTCGCGAAAGGCGATGCAGCCGTTGAGGTCGTCATGAGTGGCTGGGCCATCCACCAGCGCGGCCGCCAGCGTACCGGCGCGCACTTTATCGATGATATCGCCCGAGGTGCCGGTGACCAGCGATAGCGCCACATTGGGAAATCGTTGATGATAAGCCGCCAGCAGACCAGGCAGACGGGTCGCGGCGGTGCTCTCCATCGAACCAAAAGCAAAGTTCCCGCCCGGTTCTCCGGCACGTGCCATATTCAGCGCCTCATCGCTCAGGCTAAGGATACGCTGAGCATAATTCAGGAAATTGTGGCCCATTGGCGACAATCGAATACGCTGCTTCTCACGGATAAACAGGTCGACGCCAATCTCTTCTTCCAGCTGGCGCAGACGAGTGGTGAGATTAGAAGGCACGCGATGCAATAGCTCCGCGGCGCGCGCCAGCGAACCGGTTTCAGCCACAGAACAGAACATGCGGAGTTGTACTAAATCCATATTCTCTTTCCGTAAACAACTTGGTTAATATTATTCACTTTTCGTGAGTGTAATCGTCATGCATGCTAATAACAAGTGCTAAAAGAATCTGAACGGGAGTGGGAATGGCGTTTCGTGTCGCGCTGAGCGCGTTTTTAAGTTTAGTGGTTGCGATGGGGATTGGGCGATTTGCTTTCACCCCGCAGGTACCATTGATGATTCAGGACCATCAGTTGACTCTGACCAGCGCCAGTCTGGTGGCGGCGCTCAACTATCTCGGTTATCTGTGTGGCTCCTTTGATGCCATGCGCGCGCATAAGCGTGTCGAATGGCGGCTGCAGGTTGGCGTGTGGGGCGCGGTGATCCTGACGCTGCTCTCTGCCTGCGTCAGCGGGCCGTGGCTGCACGGTTTGATCCGCTTTGTGATTGGCGGTGCCAGCGGTTGGGCCATGGTGCTGATCGCTGCGTGGAGCAATGAGCAACTGCTGCATCATGGACGGCCAGGCTTGTCGGCGGCGGTGTTTGCCGGGCCCGGCACCGGGATTTTCATCAGCGGAATGCTGGCGGTGGCGCTGCATGCCAGCGGTGCCAGCGCTGCACTGGGCTGGGCGGCTTATGGTTTGCTGGCGCTGCTGTTCATCGCCGCCATTGCGCGTTTTTTACCGCGCACGGGACAGTTACATCGTCCCGATCAGGCGCCTGCGCCGCTGGTGCTCAACGGTAACCTGAAACGCCTTGTACTGAGCTACAGTCTCGCCGGTTTTGGTTACATTCTGCCCGCAACCTTCTTATCGCAGATGACCGCCGCGCGTTTCCCGGACAGTGCGCTGGCGCAGTTTGTCTGGCCGGTGTTTGGCGGTGCGGCGGTGATCGGCATTGTGCTTGGCATTTTGACGCGGCGCTGGGGCAGCAGTCATCTGCGGCTAGCAGTGGTGCTCTGGGCGCAGGCTTTGGGCGTGATCTCGGCAATTGTCCTGCCAGGGCTGGATGGGCTGTTGATTAGCGCGCTGTTAGTCGGCGGCGGATTCTTATGCGTGGTGCAGCTGACACTGCAATACGGTCGCGAGCTGGCGCCGCATCACGCGCGCTATCTGGCCGGTCTGCTGACCACCGGCTACGCAGTCGGTCAGTTGGGCGGGCCGCTGCTGTCATGGATCTCCAGTTTGCTGTGGCACCGCCTCGATCCTGCCTTGTGGGTAGCGGGTGGCGCACTGATTCTGGCGGGCTTACTGGTGTTACGCCGTTCGGCACCATGAAAAGCTTTCATCTCCGATTGGATTGATTGCTGGATTACGCGCGCGTTGTGTTTCACAATACGCGCTCAGAATTTCCCCCGCAGGCGACGATCTGCGGGCGCATCACCTGCCGGAGAAAGAGTACGATGAGCACCTTAAGTCAGGAAGCCGCCCTGGTTCACGAAACGCTGCTGGCGCGTGGCCTGGAAACGCCGTTACGCGCCCCGGTGCGCGAGATGGATGACGAAACCCGCAAGCGTGAAATCGCCGGTCATATGACCCAAATCATGCAGCTGCTGAATCTGGATCTGGAAGATGACAGTCTGATGGAGACGCCACATCGCATCGCCAAGATGTACGTGGACGAGATCTTCTCAGGCCTCGATTACGCCAACTTCCCGAAAATCACCGTCATCGAAAACAAGATGAAGGTGGATGAGATGGTCACCGTGCGTGATATCACCCTGACCAGCACCTGTGAGCACCACTTCGTGATTATCGACGGTAAAGCCACCGTCGCTTATATCCCGAAAGAGAAAGTGATTGGTCTGTCGAAGATCAACCGCATCGTGCAGTTCTTTGCCCAGCGTCCACAGGTGCAAGAGCGCTTAACCCAGCAAGTGCTGGTGGCGCTGCAAACTTTGCTTGGCACCAACAACGTGGCGGTGTCGATTGATGCGGTGCACTACTGCGTGAAAGCGCGTGGCGTGAAAGATGCCACCAGCGCCACCACCACCACATCACTGGGTGGCCTGTTCAAGTCCAGCCAGAATACGCGCCAGGAGTTCTTACGCGCGGTGCGCCACAGCTAATCCTTTGGGCGGCTTATTGCCGCCCGTTTTCTCTTTCCGTCAGGTCACTCGATGCAACGCTATCTTGCGCTGGATTTCATTCGTGGTTGCGCCATTCTCGGCATTCTGCTGCTCAATATCGTGGGTTTTGGCTTGCCATCGGCTGCCTATCTCAATCCGGCGTGGCAGGGCACTATCTCGCTTTCTGATGCCTGGACCTGGGCGATCATGGATGGCCTCGCGCAACTGAAATTCCTCACGCTGTTTGCGCTGTTGTTTGGCGGTGGCCTTTATCTGCAGATCCCGCGTGGCAGTCGCTGGATGTCGGCGCGCCTGACGTTGCTGGTGCTGCTGGGTTTTATTCACAGCATCTTCTTCTGGGAAGGGGATATCCTGCTGGATTACGGTCTGACCGGGCTGATTATCTGGCGGATGCTGCGTGAAGTGCCTTCGGACAAAGCTCTGTTGCAAACTGGCGTGTTGCTTTACCTGATCGGTTGCGGCGTACTGCTGGTGTTTTGGGGCATTTCCAGCCCGGAACCGGGTCGTTCGTGGCTGCCGGGTGCTGCCGATATTGAGTATGAAAGCTACTGGAAACTGGTCGGCGGCTGGGAAGCGATTCAGAACCGCCTCGACCATCTTTCATCCGGCTTGATGGCGTTGGCCGCGCAGTACGGCTGGCAGCTGGCGGGACTGATGCTGATTGGCGCGGCGTTGATGCGCAGCGGCTGGCTGAAAGGCGAGTTCAGCGTGCAGCACTATCGTCGCTCGGCCGCGCTGCTGCTGACGATCGGCTGGCTGATAGCCATTCCAGGCATAGTGGCGCAATGGTTACTGGACTGGGAGTTCCGCTGGAGCGGCTTCTTACTGCAGGTGCCGCGCGATCTCGCCAGCCCGTTTATCAGCCTCGGCTATGCGGCGCTCTGTTTTGGCTTCTGGCCGCAAATCGGTGCCACGCGCTTCAGTTATGCGCTGCAATGCGTTGGCCGCATGGCACTCAGCAACTACCTGTTACAGACGCTGATCTGCACCACGCTGTTTTATCGCTTCAATCTGTTCCTCAAGTTTGATCGCCTGCATCTGCTGGCACTGGTCCCGGCTATCTGGTTGGTCAATATCCTGTTTTCAGTACTCTGGCTGCGCTTTTTCCCGCAGGGCCCGATGGAGTGGATTTGGCGCAAACTGACACGTCTCGCCGCCGGCAAAACGGAACCTTCCTCCCGCATCAGATAATGATGTTCATCACAAAGGTTGCAGATTTGTATGTAACCGTTTTCATCCGTGTGACGTGATTCACGCAGCTGAATAAAATGCCCTGACAAAATAGCGCCGTTACGCGCTTGTCGCGCATTTTCTCCTCTGTGGAACAGCTGCATGATAACGATTCGAGATGTCGCCCGTCAGGCCGGTGTATCAGTAGCCACCGTGTCGCGTGTGCTCAATAACAGCAGTGCAGTCACCTCTGATACCCGTGAAGCCGTACTCCAGGCGGTGGAGGCGTTAGGTTATCGCCCCAATGCCAATGCGCAGGCACTGGCCACCCAGGTCAGTGACACCATCGGCGTGGTGGTGATGGACGTATCCGATCCCTTCTTTGGTGCGCTGGTCAAAGCGGTGGATACCGTGGCGCAGCGCGTGCACAAACACGTGTTAATCAGCAATTCCTGGCATCAGGAAGAGAAAGAGCGCCATGCCATTGAGGTGCTGATCCGTCAACGATGTAACGCTTTAGTGGTCCACGCGAAAACGCTTTCAGACGCTGAACTAACTCAGTTTATGGATCAGGTTCCAGGTATGGTGTTGATAAACCGGACTATTCCCGGGTATGAACATCGTTGCGTCTGCCTGGATAATGTAACGGGATCTCTGATGGCAACGCGCATGTTGTTACAACAGGGACATCAACGCATTGGTTATCTCAGCTCCAGCCACCCGATTGAAGATGTGACGCAACGGCGTGAAGGCTGGCTGCAAGCCTTGTCAGAGCAGGGGATTCGCTCGCAGGAGTCCTGGATTGCCCATGGCGAACCGGACATGCAGGGCGGGGAAGCAGCAATGGTGGAGTTACTGGGCCGTAACCTGCATTTAACCGCCATCTTCTCTTACTGTGACGGTATGGCCGCCGGTGCGCTGACCGCATTGAAAGATAATGGCATTCAGGTGCCACAGCACTTCTCCGTCATCGGCTTTGATGATATTCCCATTTCGCGTTACACCGATCCGCAACTCACTACCGTGCGCTATCCTATTGTTTCTATGGCTAAATTAGCCACAGAGTTGGCCTTAAAAGGCGCAGCGGGCGAACTCGATCCCGACGCCACACACTGCTTTATGCCGACTCTGGTGCGCCGCCATTCCGTTGCTCAGCGGCAAATTGTGGAGTCGGTCACTAATTCGGGCGATAGCGCTGTGTAACCGTTTCCAATCTGTGATTACATTCACAGTTAATTAACAAGGCGCTCACTATGATGGCAGCGTCTTACCGGACTGAAACATCATGTAACGCCGGGTTCTCCTTCTCCGGTCAGGTTTCAGTAGCCGATTGAAATAGTTCACAACACTTTTCAGGAAGCGTTTACGTACAGGGAAGTCAGGATAGCGATGGTGGCCCGGCTTTGCGTTACGCGTCCGCCCCATAAATGAGTTTGAACCGACTGCGCTGGTTGCCCGCAGGCAGCACAGCGCGATGATATGCCCTACATAAAAAACCGGAGATACCATGAATAAGAAGGTTTTCACGCTCACAGCACTGGTTGCCAGCATGATGTTTGGTGCAACTGCGCACGCCGCCGATACCCGCATTGGCGTGACAATTTATAAATACGACGACAACTTTATGTCTATGGTTCGCAAGGACATCGACAGCGAAGCCAAAAAATTGGGCGGCATCCAACTGCTGATGAATGACTCGCAGAACAGCCAGTCCACCCAGAACGACCAGATTGACGTACTGATGGCCAAAGGCGTGAAAGCGCTGGCGATCAACCTGGTTGACCCTGCTGCTGCGGCAGTGGTGATCGACAAAGCGAAAGCGAATGATGTGCCAGTGGTGTTCTTCAACAAAGAGCCGAATGCCAAAGTACTGGCCAGCTACCCGAAAGCCTACTACGTGGGTACCGACTCTAAAGAGTCAGGCATCATCCAGGCCAAACTGATTGAGAAGCACTGGAAAGCCACCCCAGCCTGGGATCTGAACAAAGATGGTCAGATTCAGTTTGCTTTGCTGAAAGGTGAGCCGGGCCACCCGGATGCTGAAGCACGTACCAAATACGTGATCGAAACCCTGAACACCGATGGTTTCAAAACTCAGCAGCTGGCGATGGATACCGCGATGTGGGACACCGCACAGGCAAAAGACAAAGTTGACGCCTGGCTGTCTGGCCCGAACGGCAACAAAATTGAAGTGATCATCGCCAACAACGATGCGATGGCAATGGGCGCAGTAGAAGCCCTGAAAGCGCACAACAAAACCAGCATTCCGGTGTTTGGTGTGGATGCGCTGCCAGAAGCGCTGGCACTGGTGAAATCCGGTGCGATGGCCGGTACCGTGCTGAACGATGCGGAAAACCAGGCGAAAGCCACCATTGATATCGCGAAGAACCTGGCCGATGGCAAAGAGCCAACCGCCGGTACTAACTTCAAGATGGAAAACAAAATCGTACGTGTTCCTTACGTACCAGTAGATAAAGAAAACCTGTCTCAGTTTGTGAAGTAATACGTACCGGGCGCGGCAGCACGCCGCGCCTTATTGCATCTGACCCACGTTTTATTTAGCCAGGTAAATTATGGCCAGTGAGAATCCGACCGCACAGCGTGAATATCTGCTGGAGATGACGAATGTCTCGAAATCATTTCCAGGGGTGAAAGCCTTAGATAATGTGAATTTGAAAGTGCGGCCGCACTCCGTCCATGCCTTAATGGGCGAAAACGGCGCCGGAAAATCCACATTATTAAAATGCCTGTTTGGTATTTATAAAAAGGATACGGGGAGCATCCTGTTTCAGGGTGAAGAAATTGATTATAAAAGTTCCAAAGAAGCGCTGGAGAATGGCGTTTCAATGGTGCATCAGGAATTAAACCTGGTTTTACAACGCAACGTGATGGATAACATGTGGCTTGGCCGCTATCCACGTAAAGGCGTGTTTGTTGATCAGGATAAAATGTATCGCGATACCAAAGCGATCTTTGACGAATTAGATATTGATATCGATCCACGCGATAAAGTGGCTAATCTGTCTGTTTCGCAAATGCAGATGATTGAAATTGCCAAGGCATTTTCCTATGACGCGAAAATCGTCATCATGGATGAGCCAACATCGTCGCTGACCGAAAAAGAAGTGAATCACTTGTTCACTATTATCCGTAAGCTGAAAGACCGTGGCTGCGGTATTGTGTATATCTCACACAAGATGGAAGAGATTTTCCAACTGTGTGATGAGATTACGATTTTGCGTGATGGACAGTGGATTGCCACCCAGCCGCTGGAAGGGCTGGATATGGACAAGATCATCGCCATGATGGTCGGTCGTTCACTGAACCAGCGTTTCCCGGATAAGACCAACGTGCCGGGCGAAACTATTCTTGAGGTGCGCCATTTAACCTCGCTGCGTCAGCCGTCGATTCGCGATATTTCCTTCGACCTGCGCAAAGGTGAGATTTTAGGCATCGCCGGATTGGTGGGCGCTAAACGTACTGACATCGTTGAGACGCTGTTTGGTATTCGCGAGAAGTCAGGCGGCACCATTAAGCTGCACGGTAAAGCGATTAATAACCACAGTGCCAATGAAGCGATTAACCACGGTTTTGCGCTGGTGACGGAAGAACGTCGTTCAACCGGGATTTATGCTTATCTGGATATTGGTTTTAACTCGCTTATTTCCAATATTAAAAAATACAAATCCAGCATGGGCTTACTTGATAATAAGCGCATGAAGAGTGATACCCAGTGGGTGATTGATTCAATGCGCGTGAAAACGCCAGGTCATCATACGCAAATTGGTTCGCTTTCCGGTGGTAACCAGCAGAAGGTTATTATTGGTCGCTGGTTATTAACCCAGCCGGAAATTCTGATGCTGGATGAACCGACGCGCGGTATTGACGTTGGTGCTAAGTTCGAAATTTATCAGTTAATTTCTGAGTTGGCGAAGAAAGAGAAGGGCATCATTATTATCTCTTCTGAAATGCCAGAATTGCTGGGGATTACCGATCGTATTTTAGTGATGAGTAATGGCCTGGTAGCGGGCATTGTCGAGACCAAAACGACCTCGCAGAATGAAATCCTGCGTTTAGCGTCATTACACCTTTAATGAAGCAAGGGCTTTAACATGAAAGCGACTACTAAAAAGAATGCGCTAACCTGGTTAAAAGAGGGCGGCATTTACGTTGTCCTGTTGGTACTGCTGGCAATTATTATTTTCCAGGACCCGACGTTTTTAAGTTTGATGAACCTGAGTAACATTCTGACCCAATCTTCAGTGCGTATTATTATTGCACTGGGCGTGGCCGGATTGATCGTGACGCAGGGTACTGACCTGTCAGCCGGGCGCCAGGTCGGTCTGGCCGCGGTGGTTGCGGCGACCTTGCTGCAATCCATGGATAACGCCAATAAGGTGTTCCCACACCTGGATACCGTACCGATTCCACTGGTTATCCTGACCGTGTGCATTATCGGTGGTGTGATTGGCCTGGTGAACGGCGTGATCATCGCTTATCTGAAAGTGACGCCATTTATCACCACGTTGGGCACCATGATTATCGTTTACGGCATTAACTCGCTGTATTACGACTTTGTTGGCGCATCACCGGTGGCCGGTTTTGACGCGGGCTTCTCGACCTTTGCTCAGGGCTTCTTCCGTTTCGGTGATTTCAAGCTGTCATTCATCACCTTCTACGCGTTTATTGCCATTATCTTCGTGTGGATTCTGTGGAATAAAACGCGCTTCGGTAAGAACATCTTTGCCATCGGCGGTAACCCGGAAGCCGCGCGTGTTTCAGGCGTTAACGTGCCGCTGAACCTGATTCTGGTGTATGCGCTGTCAGGCGTGTTCTACGCCTTCGGCGGGATGCTGGAAGCAGGCCGTATCGGCAGTGCCACCAACAACCTCGGCTTTATGTATGAGCTGGATGCGATTGCGGCCTGTGTGGTTGGCGGCGTGTCATTTGCGGGTGGTGTGGGTACAGTTGCGGGCGTGGTGACCGGTGTGATCATCTTCACCGTTATCAACTACGGTTTGACCTACATCGGCGTGAACCCTTACTGGCAGTACATTATCAAGGGCGGCATTATCATCTTCGCTGTAGCCCTGGATTCTCTGAAGTACGCACGTAAAAAATAAGACTGACACACAGCAACACATCACTGCAAAAGGCTGCCATTTTATGAATGGTGGCCTTTTTTATTTGTGCAAACTGCTAAGGGCTAAGGGCTAAGGGCTAAGGGCTAAGGGCTAAGGGCGGGTGCGGTGCGGGCCCCAGCCCCTCTGCTGCTGCCGGGCAGTCCTCGCGCCGCTGACGCGGTGCCTTCGGCTTCCACGTCGTGCCGACGGACCGTTCGGGGATCGACCATCCCTGGTCGGCCCCGAACTGATCCACGCATCCCTGCGTGGATCTCCTGGCCCAACGTAAAAGCCTCAGCGCTGTGGATAGCCCTTGCAGCAGCAGAGGGGCTATGGCCTCAAACGTTGTGCCCGATTTTTTACAAATATGCGGCTTTAGCGAATGGCCTTTGAGGCAGCATAGGTTTTTTGGACCCAAGGGTTGCGCCCGTCATCTGAACAAATATTGTACTTTTTGCAGATGGCTTTTGCGGTGGAAAAGAGCGGAAGCAACATCGTTGTGCCTGTCTTGATACCAAATGCACGGCATCCGAGAACAGCCTTACAGCTATTCGGCTATGGCCTGACGCTGTGTGCTCTTTTTTAACAGCACGCAATTAAGCTCAATAGCAGGCTGGTGTCGCTTTGGGGGCAGGCATTTCGCAGCGCTGAACAGAGTGAGGATGCCAGGATAGCCCGCAGGGATGCGGGCGGAAGGCGGGGCGGCACATGGATGTGCCATCCCCGCCGTTCCGTCAGGCAGACGAACGGCGTGAAGGCACCGCGTCAGCGGCGCGAGGACCGCCAGCCCCCAAAGCGACACCCGACAGCGTTATAACAGTAACCTTAAGCGACACCAGACAGCGTTATCACAGCACCCTGAAGCAGCACCGGATAGCGTCACGACTACAACCCAGGCGACACCAGATGGCATCAACGCAATATCTTCAGGCGGCGTTACTTCTGCAGCTTCTCTTCCAAATCCAGCAACTGCTCTGGCGTCACCGCCGGATAACTCTGTGCATCTTCTGGCACTTCATGCACCGCCGGAATCGGCACCAGAGGGCCGAGGAAACGAGGTTCACGTTTCATCAGATACAAATCGGCTAATGCGCCTAAACGAGCACCGACCTCGCGGAAACGCACCGACAGCATATTTTTCGGAGACGGCACCGCATAACACTGCGCCTGAATCCCCAAATGTTGGGCGATGTAGAGTGCGCGTTCACAGTGGAAGCGTTGAGTGATGATGATGAAATCATTGGTATCGAACACTTTGCGGGTGCGTACAATCGAGTCCAGCGTACGGAATCCGGCATAGTCGAGCACGATATCGGCAGGATCGACACCGGCTTTGATCAAATCGCGGCGCATGGTCATCGGTTCGTTATAACTTTGCAGCGCGTTGTCACCGCTCAACAGCAGATAATTCACCCTGCCGCTGTTATACGCGTTAAGCGCACCTTGAATGCGATAGAGGTAATACTGATTGATCACGCCGGTGCGGTAATACTTGGCGGTGCCTAAGACCACCCCGACCTGACGATGCGGCAGCGAGGTGACATCTTCATAAATAAACGGGGCAGTTTTCCAGCTGATCCAGCGATCCAGGCCGAGCGCGGTGGCCACCATCAATAAGATGATGAAAAACAGACCAAAGAAAACGCGTTTAATCATGCGCGTAAGCACTCGGTTGGCGGAAAAAAGGATGGCTAAAGGCTACTTGAGGTGGGGTCGCTAAGCAAGTTTACGCCGGTTGGCTGGCGATATTTTAAGCGCAGCCGGTACTGAATTCACCGGCTGCGCTGCCTGATTAGATAGACGTGCGGCGATAATGACGATACTGCGGCAGCCAGAAGTTATTATTCACGGCTTTCGACAGCACATCTTCTGAGGTCACCACGGCCACGCCAGCCAACTGTGCTGCTTTACCCACTTCCATAGCGATCAGCTTCGAAACGCCCTGAATGTGTTTCAATTCTGGCAGCACCGGGCCTTCGCCATCATTCACCAGCGGTGAGCAGTCAGCCAGGGCGCGGCTGGCGGTCATCAGCATCGAATCGGTGATGCGGGTAGCACCGGCGGCAATCACACCCAAACCAATACCTGGGAAGATATAGGAGTTGTTGCACTGGGCAATCGGGTAGGTTTTACCCTTCCAGGTTACCGGTGCAAATGGGCTGCCAGTCGCGACCAGCGCTTCACCGTCGGTCCAGGAGATGATATCCGCTGGAGTGGCTTCAACGCGTGAGGTTGGGTTTGACAGCGGCATCACGATCGGACGCTTGGTGTGCTTATGCATCTCGCGGATGATCTCTTCGGTGAACAGACCCGGCTGACCTGACACACCAATCAGAATGTCTGGCTTCGCGTTGCGCACCACATCCAGCAGTGAAATTGAATCGCTGGTCACATCCCAGTCCTTCAGGTTTTCACTCTTCTGCACCAGTTTGCCCTGGAAATCGAGCAAATTAGGCAGTTTGTCGGTCAACAGACCAAAGCGATCGACCATCATCACGCGGGAACGTGCTTCGTCGTCGCTCAGACCTTCAGATTTCATCTGCGCGATGATCTGCTCAGCGATACCGCAACCGGCGGAACCGGCGCCGAGGAACACCACTTTCTGCTCGCACAGACGGCTGCCTGCGGCACGGCTGGCGGCGATCAGGGTGCCAACGGTAACGGCGGCAGTGCCCTGAATGTCATCGTTAAAGCAGCACACCTCATCGCGATAACGCTCCAGCAGCGGCATAGCGTTCTTCTGCGCGAAGTCCTCAAACTGCAGCAGCACGTTCGGCCAGCGGCGTTTCACTGCCTGGATAAACTCATCAACGAAGGCTTCGTACTCTTCACCGGTGATACGCGGATGGCGCCAGCCCATATACAGCGGGTCATTCAGCAACTGCTGATTGTTAGTACCGACATCCAACACCACGGGCAGGGTATACGCCGGGCTGATCCCGCCACACGCGGTGTACAGCGACAGCTTACCGATTGGGATACCCATACCGCCGATGCCGAGGTCGCCGAGGCCGAGAATACGCTCGCCATCGGTCACCACGATCACTTTCACGTTCTGCTTAGTGGCGTTTTGCAGCATGTCTTCAATGCGATCGCGATTGTTATACGAGATGAAAACACCACGCGCACGACGATAAATTTCAGAGAAGTGTTCACAGGCCGCGCCGACGGTTGGGGTATAAATAATCGGCATCATCTCTTCCAGATGATTATCCAACAGGCGGTAGAACAGCGTTTCGTTGGTGTCCTGGATGTTGCGCAGATAGACGTGCTTGTCGTTATTGTTTTTGAAATCCAGGAACTGACGCCAGGCACGCTCTGCCTGCTCTTCGATGGTTTCAACGGCTTCGGGTAACAGGCCATTGAGGTTAAATTCGTTGCGTTCTTCCAGGGTGAAGGCGCTGCCTTTGTTCAGCAGCGGAAATTCCAGCAGAATCGGACCCGCGTAAGGAATATACAGCGGACGTTTACTTTCGTAGTCGAGTTCCATGCAGTCTTTGCTCCGGTTGCAGTGTTTTCTGACGTGTCACCGGGAAAAGGTAACGCCAGACCTGTTTCTTGTGAAGTAGTTCTGGCGCCCGATCCTATGAGGATTCTTGCAGATGTACAGCTTTTGTTAATAGAAAGTCACAAAAGCGATGAAAGGATCACTAAACTGATGTTTTCGAAACTAAAGTAAGTGAGAAATCTTCACAGCCCAGTGCCGCCAGCGTAGCGCGCGTGGCATCGCGCTGGCTTAACGTGCTGCCCTCACATTCGACTAAAACTGCCTGTTTAATCGTGTCCAGCGCTTCGTTACGCATGTTCATCATAATCAGCGCTGCCTGCAATGGCGGCAAACTTGGATTGAAAGCGGCGTTTTCCGCATAGCGCCCGGTGAAGAGGTTACCGCTCTGGCTGCGCAGGGCCACACCACTGTAGCTGTGACTGTAGGGCGCATGACTGTTGTTCGCCGCCTCAATCGCCGCCTGCTGTAAAGCATCACCTTGTTGAGCGAAGCCGTGATGAATCGGTGTCAGCAGACGTTCCGTGATATTCAGATCGGCGGGGCCAAACGCATCTGGCAGATAATCGCCCAATGTACTCACTGCACGACCTGGCAGACTGATGCGGATCGCCGTGCCGCTGTTAAGCTCGTTCATAAACTGACGGCAGTGGCCGCAAGGCGTGTAATTGACGGTGATGGCATCCAGTTTCTCTTCGCCGTGCAGCCAGGCATGAGTAATGGCGCTTTGCTCCGCATGCACGGTTTGCTGCAGCGGCGCATGTTCGAATTCCATGTTGGCACCGAAATACCAGTGACCACTCACTCCGCGTGAAATCGCACCCACATTGAAGTGAGACACCGGTGCGACCGCACAGCAGGCGGCAATCGGCAGCAGTGCCAGCGCCAGGGCATCATCATCCAGCCCCGTTTCCTGCTTCAGGCGCGCCACGTCTTGCGGGCGCAGTACGCCGTCAAAATCAGCTGCATCCAGCAAAGGATGAATCGCAGTTTGCAAGTCAGCGTGCAGGGCGGAGAAAGCAGCAGTAAATCGTGGATGCATGATGTGATGACCTCATTAACGCGTTAGCGGCGATGCGCCGCCTATGGGGTTATATGTGATCTGTGTCGCTATGACAATGTAAGCTGATTGAGTTGTTTCAACTTTGCGAGATCTCTCGCAAGTTTTAGCCCAACCAGTGCATCAGCAGCGGGAAAAGGAAGGGGGCCAGCAGCGATGTGATAATGCCGCAAATCACTAATGCCAAAGAGCTAAATGCCCCTTCCTGATAATCGATCTCTGCCGCGCGCGCCGTGCCTAAGGCATGCGATGCGTTGCCAATCGCCAGGCCACGTGAAGACTTGCTGTGCACCTTAAACAGATTTAGCAGCATATGGCCGAACACTGCGCCGAGCACGCCGGCAATCAACACGCAGATGGCGCTAATAGCGGGAATGCCGTGCAGCGAACCGGATACCGCCATGGCAATCGGCGTGGTGACGGATTTCGGCATAATCGTCGCGGCAATTTCTGGCGTAGCTCCCATCCACAGCGCAATAGCGGTGCCGGAGACCATCGCGGTGATGCTGCCAATAAAACAGACGCTGATAATGGTTTTCCAGCGCGCGCGAATCTGATGCATTTGCTCATACAGCGGCAAGGCCAGTGCGACCACCGCAGGTTGCAGCAGCTGATTAAGGAAGGTGCTGCCGGCAAAATAGCGGCTATAAGGGATATGGGTGAGCAGCAGGATCGGAATCACAATCGCCATCGCTACCAACAGCGGATTGATGATCGAGATATTGATTTTGGCCGCCAGCTTACGCGCCAGCAGATACGCCACCACGGTGAGCGGCAGTGACCACCAGGCGTCAGTCATGAGGCTGCTCCTTCGGGCGCTGCAAACGTTCGGCGCTCAGGCCAACGATTAACAGCACCATAAAGGTACTTACCACGCAGGAGACGACAATCGGTCCAAATTGTGCGCTCAGGATATCGGTATAACCCATCACGCCGACACTGATCGGGACAAACAGCAGCGCCATATAACGTATCAGCAAATGACAGCCCGGTTTCACCCAACCGACCGGCAGGATTTGCAGCGCCAGCAAGGTAAACAGCAGCAGCATGCCGATAATACTGCCCGGAATGGTAAACGGCAGCAGGGCTGCAATACCGTTTCCGGCATAGAGCGCGGCATAGATAATCACAAAGGCACGCAAATAGTGCCAGCAAGCAGTTAGCACGACAGGCTCCACAACAGAGGGTCGATAAAAAAGCCGCCCTGAAGGCGGCTTGTTCAATTACTTCACCTGCATTCCAGGCTGTGCACCGCTATCAACGGACAACACAAACAGATCTGAACCGCCGGAACCGGCTGACAGCACCATGCCTTCTGAGATGCCGAAACGCATCTTACGCGGTGCCAGGTTAGCGACAATGATGGTCATCTTGCCGACCAGCACTGACGGATCCGGATAGGCCGCGCGAATGCCCGAGAAGATCTGGCGCTTCTCGCCGCCGAGATCCAGCTCCAGACGCAGCAGCTTGTCAGAACCTTCAACCAGCTCGGCTTTCTCGATCAGTGCTACACGCATATCAACTTTAGCGAAATCGTCGATAGTGATGGCCTCGCCAATCGGCGCATCCGCCAGAGGGCCGGTTACTGCTGGCTTGTTCGCCGCAGCTGCATCTTCTTTAGATGCTTCAATCAGGCCTTCAACTTTGGCCATTTCAATACGACCATACAAGGCTTTGAACGGCGCCACATCGTGATCCAGCAGCGGCTGTGCAATCGCATCCCAGCTCAATTCCGTGTTAAGGAAAGCTTCGGTACGCGCACTCAGTGAAGGCAGCACCGGCTTCAGCCAGGTCATCAGAATACGGAACAGGTTGATACCCATTGAGCAGATCGCTTGCAGGTCAGCATCACGGCCTTCCTGTTTCGCCACCACCCACGGTGCCTGCTCATCCACATAGCGGTTAGCGATATCCGCCAGCGCCATGATTTCACGAATCGCGCGGTTGTACTCGCGGCTCGCCCAGGCTTCGCCAATCTTCTCTGAGGCATCGACAAAGGTCTGATACAGCGCGGGATCGGCCAGTTCGCTCGCCAGTTTGCCGCCAAAACGCTTAGTGATGAATCCAGCATTACGGGACGCGAGGTTCACCACCTTGTTGACGATATCGGCATTAACACGCTGCACGAAATCTTCCAGATTCAGGTCGATGTCGTCGATGCGTGAAGAGAGTTTCGCTGCGTAGTAATAACGCAGGCTGTCCGCATCCAGATGCTGCAGCCAGGTGCTGGCCTTAATGAAGGTGCCGCGTGATTTGGACATCTTCGCGCCGTTCACCGTCACATAACCGTGCACGAACAGGTTGGTCGGCTTGCGGAAGTTGCTGCCTTCCAGCATTGCAGGCCAGAACAGGCTGTGGAAGTAAACGATGTCTTTACCGATGAAGTGATACAGCTCGGTAGAAGAATCTTTTTTCCAGAACTCGTCGAAATCGATGTTGCCGCGCTTGTCGCACAGGTTCTTAAAGGAACCCATGTAACCGATTGGCGCATCCAGCCACACGTAGAAGTATTTGCCCGGCGCACCTGGAATTTCGAAGCCGAAATAAGGCGCATCGCGGGAGATATCCCACTGCTGCAAGCCCGATTCGAACCACTCCTGCATTTTGTTCGCCACCTGCTCCTGCAACGCACCTGAACGGGTCCAGGTCTGCAACATCGCGCTGAACGATGGCAAATCGAAGAAGAAGTGCTCTGAATCACGCAGTACTGGCGTCGCGCCAGAGACCACGGATTTAGGATCGATCAACTCGGTTGGGCTGTAGGTCGCGCTGCACACTTCGCAGTTATCGCCGTATTGATCCGGTGACTTACATTTCGGGCAGGTACCTTTCACAAAACGATCGGGCAGGAACATGCCTTTTTCCGGATCGTACAGCTGTGAAATGGTGCGGTTCTTGATAAAACCGTTCTCTTTCAGACGACCGTAGATCAACTCTGACAGCTGACGGTTTTCATCGCCGTGCGTGGAGTGATAGTTGTCGTAGCTGATGTCGAAGCCAGCGAAGTCAGTTTCGTGCTCCTGCTTCATCTCGGCAATCATCTGCTCAGGTGGGATACCGAGCTGTTGTGCTTTCAGCATGATCGGCGTGCCGTGGGCATCGTCTGCGCAGATGAAGTAAACCTGGTTGCCACGCATTCGCTGGTAACGGACCCAAATGTCAGCCTGAATGTGCTCAAGCATGTGACCGAGATGGATAGAACCGTTTGCGTACGGCAGTGCGCACGTTACCAGAATTTTTTTAGCGACTTGAGTCATAGTTTGCGTAGCGTTCCGTGAATAAAAATCGGGCTTAGATGTTACCCGAAGCACCCTCTGGCGTAAACACAACTGGACGGCATCTGATATTATTGAAAGCACATCGCCGATATCTGGCGTGATGAAAACACAAGGAGTTGGGATGACTTCACAATCCCGGGAACATCATTCACCCGAAGCATTGCGCGCGGTGGTTATCGGCGTGCTGAGTGACTTTGAACATCCGACGCTGCATCACAATCTGACGACCTTGAAAGCCCTGCGCCATGTGGCACTTCTGGACGGCAAGCTGCACATCGAGCTGGTGATGCCCTTTGCCTGGGCCTCAGCCTTTGAAGAGCTGAAGGCACAAGTCAGCGCCGAACTGCTGCGTCTCACCCATGCGAGCGCCATCGACTGGCGTTTGCGCCACGACATCGCCACGCTGAAGCGCGTGAAAAATCATCCTGGCGCAACAGGCGTGAAGAACATCATTGCGGTGAGTTCCGGTAAAGGCGGCGTGGGCAAATCCAGCACCGCGGTGAACATGGCGCTGGCGCTGATTGCCGAAGGTGCGAAGGTCGGTATTCTCGATGCCGATATTTACGGCCCGTCGATTCCCAATATGCTCGGCACCGAGAGCCAGCGTCCGACCTCGCCGGATGGCACGCATATGGCGCCGATCATGGCGCACGGACTGGCGACCAACTCGATTGGCTACCTGGTCACCGATGAAAATGCCATGGTGTGGCGCGGCCCGATGGCCAGCAAAGCGCTGATGCAGCTGCTGAACGAGACGATGTGGCCGGATCTGGATTACCTGATTCTCGATATGCCACCGGGCACCGGCGACATCCAGTTGACGCTGGCGCAAAACGTCCCGGTGACGGGCGCGCTGGTTGTCACCACGCCACAGGACATCGCCCTGATTGATGCGCGTAAAGGCATTGTGATGTTCGAGAAGGTCAGCGTGCCGGTGTTGGGGGTGGTGGAGAACATGAGCATTCATATTTGCAGCGAATGCGGCCATCATGAGCCGATTTTTGGCACCGGCGGCGCGCAGAAACTGGTGGCGGATTACCACACGCAGCTGCTGGCGCAACTGCCGCTGCATATCAATCTGCGTGAGGATCTGGATGATGGTGAACCAACGGTGATCCGTCGTCCGGACAGCGAATTCACTGCACTGTACCGTCAGTTAGCCGGACGTGTGGCGGCACAGCTCTATTGGCAAGGTGACGTGATTCCGGCCGATATTGCCTTCCGCGCGGTTTAACGCTTCACTTTTCCGCTGGCGCGCGCCGTCAGCGGAAAATGCATCAGCACATATTTTCCTTGCTCGCTCTCACCGGTGGCTTCACGCTGCCAGCCATGTTTCAGGTAAAACGCCTGCGCTAACTCATTCAGCATCAGACATTTCAGCACGCCGGTTGAAGTAAAACGCTGTTGTACGGCTTCCAGCAAGGCGCTGCCAACGCCACGGCCCTGAAAGTCGGGATCGACATACAGGCTGTGCAGGAAGTTGTCATTAGGAAGGATGCCCGCGAACCCGGCGCGGTGGCCATCGACCAACGCGACTAACACCGTCTCCCCCAAAATCACGCCATCAAGATCTTCCAGTGCCCAATCATCGCCATCCAGCCAGGTCCAGTTGTGACGACGTGCTGCCAGAAACAGTGTGCGCAGAAAAGGGCGGTCGGCTTCCTCAAATAATCGAATGTCCAAGCACGGGCTCCATCATAAACAAGGGTATGTAGCGTGGCGGTCGCTTAAAATGGCAACCTTGGGTAACACTAGCCGACGAAAAAAGATAAAGCCTGTCAAATCATCAGGCTTTCTGTGTAGAATGCCGCGGCAAGCCGCATGGAATCTGGCATCAGCACTTTGATAGCTTTTGATTATCTGATTGATAACGACTGCATATTAGAAGTTGGCCCGGAAAAACTGTAACTTGCATCACATCTTTTAACGGAGGTCACCATGTCCATCATTAATACCAAAATCAAACCATTCAAAAACGCAGCGTTCAAAAACGGCGAATTCATCGACGTAACCGAGAAAGACGTTGAAGGTAAATGGAGTGTATTCTTCTTCTACCCGGCTGACTTCACCTTCGTTTGCCCAACTGAGCTGGGTGACGTGGCAGACCATCACGAAGAACTGCAGAAACTGGGCGTAGACATCTACTCTGTTTCTACTGACACGCACTTTACCCACAAAGCCTGGCACGGTTCTTCCGAAACCATCGCAAAAATCAAATACGCGATGATCGGCGACCCAACTGGCGCACTGACCCGTAACTTCGAAATCATGCGCGAAGACGAAGGTCTGGCAGATCGCGGTACCTTCATTGTTGACCCACAGGGCATCATCCAGGCTATCGAAATCACCGCTGAAGGCATTGGCCGTGACGCATCTGACCTGATCCGCAAAATCAAAGCGGCTCAGTATGTGGCTTCTCACCCAGGTGAAGTTTGCCCAGCTAAATGGAAAGAAGGCGAAGCAACACTGGCTCCATCTCTGGACCTGGTTGGCAAAATCTAAGCAACACCCAGCCATTCGATCTTTCTCAATCGGGTGCTACGGCACCCGATTTTCTTGACAGGAACTCACTATGCTCGATACCAATTTAAAAACACAGCTCAAGGCTTACCTTGAGAAATTAACGAAACCGGTTGAGTTGATTGCCACACTGGATGATGGCGCTAAATCTGCGGAGATCCGTTCTCTGTTAGCCGATATCGCGAGCTTGTCAGAAAAAGTCAGCTTTCGTGAAGAGAATGATCGTCCGGTTCGTAAACCCTCTTTCCTGATCACTAACCCAGGCAGCCAGAGCGGCCCACGCTTCGCCGGTTCGCCAATGGGTCACGAATTTACGTCACTGGTGCTGGCCCTGCTGCAGACCGGTGGACACCCTTCGAAAGAGTCGCAGAGCCTGCTGGAGCAAGTGGTTGCTCTGGACACCGACCTGCATTTCGAAACCTATTACTCGCTGTCATGCCACAACTGTCCTGACGTGGTACAGGCGCTGAACCTGATGGCAGTGCTGAACCCACGCATCAGCCACACCGCCATTGACGGTGGCATGTTCCAGAACGAAATCGCCGAACGTAACGTGATGGGCGTTCCAGCGGTATTTCTGAACGGCAAAGAGTTCGGTCAGGGCCGTCTGAGCCTGGCGGAAATCGTTGGCAAAGTGGACACCAACGCTGAGAAACGTGCAGCAGAAGAGCTGAACAAGCGTGACGCCTATGAAGTGCTGATCGTCGGCAGCGGCCCAGCGGGCGCAGCGGCAGCGATTTACTCCGCACGTAAAGGTATCCGCACTGGCCTGATGGGCGAGCGTTTTGGTGGCCAGGTGCTAGACACCGTGGACATCGAAAACTACATCTCCGTACAGAAAACCGAAGGCGCGAAGTTGGCCGGTTCACTGCGTGCCCACGTCGATGATTACGATGTTGACGTCATCGACACCCAGAGCGCCATTAAGCTGATTCCTGCGGCGAAAGAGGGCGGTCTGCACGCGATTGAAACCGCGTCTGGCGCAGTCCTGAAATCACGCAGCATCATCATTGCCACCGGCGCACGCTGGCGCAACATGGGCGTGCCGGGTGAAGAGCAGTATCGCACCAAAGGCGTGACTTACTGCCCACACTGCGATGGCCCGCTGTTCAAAGGCAAGCGCACGGCGGTGATCGGCGGCGGTAACTCCGGCGTTGAAGCGGCTATCGACCTCGCAGGTCTGGTTGAGCACGTGACGCTGCTGGAATTCGCCAGCGAAATGCGCGCCGACAAAGTGCTGCAGGACAAACTGCGCAGCCTGAAAAACGTCGATGTGATTCTGAATGCGCAGACCACCGAAGTGAAAGGCGACGGCAGCAAAGTGACCGGGTTGAGCTACATCGACCGTAACAACCAGACCAGCCACGAGATCGCGCTGAGCGGCATCTTCGTGCAGATTGGTCTGTTGCCGAACACCACCTTCCTGGAAGGCGCGGTAGAACGTAATAAGATGGGCGAGATCATCATCGACGCCAAATGCGAAACCAGCCTGAAAGGCGTGTTCGCAGCGGGTGACTGCACCACGGTGCCGTACAAGCAGATCATCATCGCCAGCGGTGAAGGCGCGAAAGCCTCACTCAGCGCGTTCGATTACCTGATCCGCACCCAACCGGCTGAATAAGTTTTATTGCGATAGCCACGCAGCCGCCCCGTAACGGATGTTACGGGGCTTTTTTTTGCCTGTTTTTCATCCCAACCAACGGCGTGCTTCCGCATCGCTCACGTCGCGGTAATAAACTTTATGCAAACGTTCGCCGCAACTTTTACATCGAGCTTCAACATGGGTGGAAAAATAGTGGCGACCGGAAGGGCAAATAGCCCCTTTGCGCGAAATTCGAATGTCGTGCCATTTATGGGCGTGCGGAATAAAGCTGAATAATTTTGAGATCATTATCGATTCCGGAATTGGATAGGCAGTGACTCTCTTCAAGTCCGGAGGGGGATTAGGCCTTGCTACGCCTGGCAGGGCGTTGATGTGCATCAATGAATACGAAGGCGCGTGTTGATTAGTCGATTTTTCAGTGATTAGAATAAATCTGGAAAATTCAGAAGAGAGTTAATTAATGATGATAATTGATCGAAACGGCTCTTTTTAATATTTAGCCTGTCGAATTATTTTAACTATTTTGATTTAGTGCCGTTTTCAGCATCCTTCAAACGACCACGATTTACAATCCTTCACGCTCGCCTTATCCTGTATGCGGCATGTTCACCATGCCATGACTCGGGGTGCCCCTGTTAAACAGGGCTGAGATACACCCGCTGACCTGATCTGGATAATGCCAAGCAGCATGATTCACTGTCTGTCTTCCTGCGAAAATCTTTTACCTGTTTCTTTCCCTACCACCAGCCACAGGCAATAAAAACCCGCACAAGGCGGGTCAAAAGTCATAATTTAGCTGTGGGTGTTTGTTATGCATCTAATCCCTCGGCAATAATCTTCTCGACATAAGCAAGCACAGCAGGGGTAGAGTGAAACCATTCAGTAGCACCATTAAAAGCTTTTGCACTCATTGCAGCATTATCAGCTTCAAGCAGTTTATGCGCTCGTGACTCTGCTTCATAAACCGCTTCACCTGAACCTTGTACAGTGATAAGTACTGTAAAAGCCCAAGGAGTAGATCTGGCTAGTTGCGCATGTCGTTGAGATGCATTCTGAGCAATACCAATCTTGATATAGTTACCATCATTAGATTTTAAAATGTAAAGCTCACCGGGTCGTTTTCTGTCAAAACCAAACGTTCTAATTAGATTTAAGCCAGCCTTTGTTGTGATGTTTTTTATTCGTTTTTTTGCCTCCGAAACTAATGCTTTGGCTGATGCTAATTCAATTCTTGCATCATCTAACTCATTATAATTATCTAGCTGATCTTGAATTCGTGATACTAATTCTTCTTTAGGATAAAAGGACTCATAATAAGAAACTTGCCTCTTTATATCTTTAAAGCTTGGCATTTCAACACAGTTACCATCTAGTTGAGCAATGGTGGTAATTAAGCCAATAAAAAATCTGCCCCTTTGGTGAAAAGTACTTTCAACTATAACTAATCCATTGATATCATTGAAGTCTAAAGTGGCGGGTAGACATGTTACTATTTTAGCCCCCTTATACCTTTGTAACTGTTTTGGCGTATCAAATTCAGCAATAATAACTTTTCCGTCAGTCCAAAAAGGTGATTTTTCTCTGCGATGTGTTATTACATAATCACCAAAGACCTTAGAAACGTCCTCTTCTTTCACATTGTAATAATGCTGCCATGTTTCATGGGGGGTTTCCCCTTTCCGCACCCAACTCCAAGTGGATGGAATATTCATTTTTCGTTTCTCACACTAATCAATGTAGTAAATTGGGAAGTATAAAATTAATCACGAGTTTTCAGCAGTGCTTATACGCGCTTCTTCTTCGGTGACGATCTTACACTCGTTGGCGTTCAATCGTGGGATATCAAGCATCTGCTTTTGACAGAAATATGCTGTTTCTCTCACAGCCAGACGCCCATAGTATTCGCCTTTTTCGTGTATTGCCTTACGAACGAAGTCAGCCAGGCCAATACCACTTTCACGATCGCTTATCGCTTGTGCACGGGCTTCTTTTTTAATAGCGGCAACGATGGCGGGGCGGCTGCTTAGTGCTGGGCTGGCTGCTATATATTGTTCAATGGTCACAGCTGATACCGTGCCGGAAAAAATAAACATTCCGGTCATAGCTATAAATTTGTAATTCATAGATGTAACTCCTTTTTTCACCTGTACAAAAAAGCCGCTAGGTGGCGGCTAATTATGCTTATTGGTATGAAGTTTAATTGAGAATGCCAGCCTTTTGGCCCAAGTTTACAATAACGGATTTGCCAGCGCCTGCTTTTAGTTTGTCATAAATACTTGATGAATCACCTTTACCGTTAGCATTCTGCCCGGCATTCACTCCGGCCCCGGCCTTCTGGTTTGCGCTGCCAATCTGATTGCCCTGGATACCCATCCCCGCAGGCACTTTAGCGGTTGCGCTGCTGACGATGTTTATTTTTCGCACGTTGAGTGTGAACGTGATCGCGTCACCAATATCCGGGGTTTGTACCACCTGAATCCCGGTAATCGCCATATTCGAATAGACCTTGCGCTGAGTAGTCAGCGTAAAGAGTTGCTTGGCCTGCCATGCATCCCACAGGGCATTGAACACTAATGACGTTCGCTTTTTACCACTTAGGGCGTGATCCGCAATATTTGTCACGCCGTCAATCAATCCCCGGATAGGTTGATTTGACACGAAGCAATCAAAGGTAAGTTCGACAGGTTTCGGCTGGATGTTGTCGCCCATATTTTCCAGGCCTTCACGCGGAAAGCTGGTTACATCACTTTGCATAGACACGGTTTCATTGTCGATAACGTCAACTGTGATCGCTGACATACCAGCACTCTGAAGGCGAAAATGCTTATCACCCGCATCATGGAACAGAAAGCTAACCTGTTCAGTTATTTTATCAAGAATGCTCATAGTGTTTATCTCTTATGGATAATGATAGGTGGCGGTTGGTAGGGATTAGGCGTTGCTAGTGGGCGTTTTCCTGTGGTTCTGCGGGTAGAGCCAGCGCGGTGCGCTGGCCTGGGCGCTGCTCCGCAGCGCTTAATCACGCCGTGCGTGGCTGACCAGTAACGGATCACCACAGACATACCACGAAGCAACACAGGAAGAAGCCCACAGCGCCCACTATCTCACTTGCCAACAATGTGATTTTTCTTCTTACCACGGCGGAATGCTGCGAAAAGCAACGCATTCAATTCTGCTGGGTTAATTCGCATATCGGGCGCTGGTTTGCGCAGTGATTGTGATTCGTTTTTATCTTGTGGGTTGTTCATCAGCCTTCTCTCTCTAATTTTTTAGCGCCGTCCGCAAAACGCTTAGCCAATTCAGGGTTGCTACCTAATAGCTTCAGCATATCGGCGGATACCGGGCCGCCTGACATAACGGCTTTGCTGGCATCATAGTTGGCTGCATCGCGCTCTGATAAAACCTGCATCGAGACGCGGCCTTTGTTGTCTGTCACCGCTCTTAACTTGCCCATTTTAGATCTCCTGAAGTTTTGTGAATTTCTGGTTTGCGTTGGCGCGCATGGCGACGAAAACCCCTATACGTAATGCTTCGCTGCCGTATTGAGGGTGGTCGCAAGCGATATCATCAATCAGGCAATCAAGCGCCAGTCTTAACGCAGATTCGCTAAGTTCAAACCCGTTTAACCCTTTCTCTGCCAGAATCAGCAAAATTTCCTCGCGGGTGGCTTGTTCAATTAACGTTTTCATTACGGATTGCTCAAGTTAATAAGCCACAGCCCAGCGTGGGGGCGAAAAGAAAGCCGCGCTTTACCTTTGCCTAATTTTTTATGCGCCGTCTGCAATTGGCGTTGAAAGCTATTGTGCGGAACACAAGGCACAGTCATATATTCGCCATCATCGCTTTGAAGCCATTTAATTAAAGCCTCGGCGACAGCCTTTTGACTTGAATATATCCAATTGCCGGGTTCTAGTGGGTACTCACGGTCGCCAGCCTCAATGCGTTCCTGAATTATTTCCAATTCGAGTTCGGCATCAGAAAGCTTGCCAGCGCGCTGGCGTAGGGCACGGCTTTCCTGTGGGTCATGGGCGGCGGCATGATTAAAAGCGCTGTAGTTTTGCGGCATGGCTTAACCTTTCATGGATAAATTTGATTGGGTTGGCTGCGACACTTGCGACACCCGGCAGTCGCGTTCCGGGGATTTGAGATATTTTCGAGTTACCAACTTTGCGCAAGTTGATAATTACCTTCTACGCTTCCTGAAATAAAAGTCACGAAATAAAATTCGTTTTTTGCGAAAATTATTTAGCCTTTAAATAAGTGACAACCAAATATTATTTAAATGGTTGTCACTTAATAGAGTGGAAAGGTATTAGCAGTTACCGAAGCGGGGATCGTTACTGACGTAAGCGCGGGATGCGCGTTCCGGTGGCGGGCGGCATCCAATAACTTTACTGGCGGCGATCTTCTTCTCTCCATACCAGGCGATAAAATCCAGTGCCAGCCGAACACGGGAAGGTGTGGCGCGCTCTCTCGCTGTGGGTATGTGCTCGTTCAAAAGGCGCTGAAGTTCTTTAACGTCTGATCGCGTCAGCCAGTGCCATTCTTTATCGGCCCGGAACTTCCAGGCAATTTCTACGCCTTTGCCTTCGATATACAGCGCCTCAACGAAATCGCGCAGATTGTTATAAATCCAGGATGGCGGCACAGTGCCATTCGTGTATGTGATATCGATTAGTGTTGTCACGCCTTATCCCCTTCGGATAACGCCAGGTAGGGCAGGGAAAGGAAATAGGCGCATAAGTTCGCCACATCCCGCATTTTCATACCTGATTGAATTGCGGTCATGCTGCGGTTTTCCCACCATTCCGCCCTCTGAGTTAAGTCCAGGAAGTACACCCAACCAAGATTTTGTTTGTGCCAGGCGCGCAGGTCTTCGCCAATCTCTGTGTCTTCAGCGAGCAATGCCCGGAAAGCTGGATTGCGCTCGATTTGGGATGCCTGTTTCTGGCCTCCGGGTGGCAAGTCGCCCCATTGAATGCGTAATTCATCAGTGGTTGCAAACGTCCAGCGCTGCATATGACGATCGTAAGCGGCGTCAGGGGGCAGGTGAGCGGGCCTTTTGCGGCGGCGCATTGCTGCGATCTGGTTAGGCACGCCACGGGGCTGGAAAAGATTACTCATCGCTTTCACCATCCATTTGTTTTTTTAGTTCGTGCAACTGATCCCGCAGTTCCTGAGAAATGATTGAGCGGTTAGTGCTGTTGAGGCTGTTGATTAGGGTGGCGGCGGTGTCAGGTGCAAGTCTGCCGGATGCTGTGGCAATCATTACTTGGTTGATGATATCCAGCAGATCCGAGCCGGTTTTGATGGTGAACTTAACCGGGGGCACTACTGGTTTCGGCTTACCTTTAACAAGCTCCACAAAGCGTAATGCGCGCGTGAAAGCTGTATCAGTAATTGCTTTCTGACCTTCATCCAGCGGCACATGCCCCAGACCTTGCAAGATAGTCTTTTCAGCAGCAGGCAGACCAGCCATCAGCGGATTTGCCCCGGTGCGGCGGCGTTTTACTGGTTCCATCATGGTGCTCCATGCGCGCGCAGGCGCTAGGTTTTGAGTGAATGGAAAGGTTTATCCGGCTGCTTAATTTAGTAACTTATTGATTTACATGCTTCGCCACTTCTTCGCCACGTATGGCGTAAGGTTTGCTGCTGTTTAAATAAGAGCGAATAAGCCACTTTAAGCCCCGTTTAAGGTGCTTTTTACGCCCGTTTAGCCCGCTGACCTAATCTGCAATTTCTTACGCCACACGTGTGTTTGGCGTGGCGTAAGACTGTCGTGATAAGTGACTGCCAGAAAATTGAATGTTTCTGCACCTTCAGGAAGGCGGATAAAACGCATTGAGAGAGGCGCTAAAAATGGCTATGCATTGGGATGACTTAGTCTTTGATTTAGAGTATTTGGCGGTGTGCGTGCGCGCTGGTGGGGTGAAATGAAAAACCCGCACAAGGCGGGTTTTATGGGAAGTGCTATTCAGGTAATGATGTTTGCCAGCCCATCCCATAGTTACCAGTTTCACGAAGCCATTCCTGACCACAATGGCGGCATTCGTAATAACGTTCATCAGCACTTTTGCCATGATAAGAGCCAGATAGACCATGCTCTTTGAATCTCATGGCGGCAATTGGTTGATCGTGGCGTCCGGTTGGTTGCTTGTTGCACTCTTCACATGCCATTGGCGCTGTCTCCGGTTGTTGTGGTTGTCACTTTCGAATCTATCAGGGGAAGAGCCTCAATCCAACGGAACTTTAGGTGTTCTAGTGATGGTGGGATTTAGGCGGCGGGTAGAGCCAGCGAGGTGCGCTGGCCTGGGAAACGCCTCCGGCGTTTCTTCTCACGCCGTCATATCAGGCTATGACATTACCCATTAGTGATAATCCTACGCCAAACACTGATTTAGCGTGTGGCGTAAGAAAAGAAAATTTACTTTAAAATCAATCGGATTTTTTACGCCACACGTATGGCGTAAGCGTATGGCGTAGACGTTGACCGACAATCCAGGACGACAACAAAAATAAAGGGGCAATTAAGCCCATATTTTTGTCTGTTGTACCACTGCTAAATGAGAAAGATTCTTACGCCAAATTCTTACGCCACACGTTCTTTTCCTATAGCGTGTGGCGTGGCGTAAGATGGTTAAAATTTAATCACCTTCAGAAATGCTCTGCCACATTGCGCGCCCCGGTGAAGGATGTTTTACCCGGATTAAGTAAGCCGTTTTCTGGCCTGGCTCATATCCGGGTAATGCCACCTCGCCAGAATCGCGCAAACTTGCGATGACTCGGACAGCAGTTCTTTCCGGCAAGCCTTCATCTTCAAGGCGCTTTTTCAGCGCGCTCGACATAATTTCGCCTTCTTCACGAACAATATTCAAAGCGTGATCAAGTTTCGCATCACGCTGTTCTTTGCGCTGCTGGTTGACGCCATCCAAAGCCGCTTTCTTTTCGTCCACCTGCTCGAAAGGTGCCAGTGCGATTGATTCAATGACAGCGGCGTGCGTTTGCGGGTTGCTCGGCAGTTCATAACGCTGATCGCCTTCACGCAGTTCCGTGGCGCACGGAAGGCATTCATCAAACCATTCGTTCATTTCCTTGTGATGCGCTGCGATCTCGCTGTTTGGTACAACCTGTACCGATTTCATGCGATAGCCCCACCGGGTGCCAGTGCAAATGCCTGCACCGCGCTTTTTCGTGATGGTAGCGTTCAATTCGCTGCGGTTGGCTTTATCCGGTACAGATACGTTCAGGCCAAAACGGATAGAACCGCCCAGCGCACCGCCACCAGCCAGGCTGAATGGATCGGCTTTATTCGGGTGGTGGATCATGATGCAAGCAGTGTCGCAACGGCGGGCGATGTAACGCATCACCAAGGCCAGATATCCCATGTCTGTATTGTCATTTTCCGTCATCTTATCACCGCCTCGCGTGCTCGCAGCCATGACCATGCGAAGGGTATCAAACACGATTGCGCCGATCTGCTCTCCACCAGCAAGGGATTTAACGCTATCACAGAAGGCATCAACCTTAGACAGATCGCCAAAGTCAGGGCACTGCTCAATAACGTGGAAGCGTTCGGCTACGCTTTTCCCGGCGTTGTAGGTGAGTTCATTACCCTTCAGAATCTGCAAAGGCTCCGAACCTTCCAGATCCACATAAACGAAGTGGCTACGCTTAACGCGCTGCCCAAAGAACTGGCGTCCTGATGCGATGCAGAAACCCAGGTGGATGGCTAATGTTGATTTACCTGCGTTTGGTTCCCCGGCGATTACTCCATGTGCGCCAGTTTCGAAAAAGTTTTCTACCAGTGGGCGGAATGGCACTGGCGGCAGGTCATCCAGTACGGATTCAAGATCGGTCTTTTTGGATTTAGCTCTGATGTGAGTGACATTAGACGGCGCGTTGTCTGCACCCGCCTGGAAGAACGTCAGGCGAGCGTTGCGCATGGAATCGCCCAGCAATTCAAATTTATCGTAATCTTGATTAAGTTCGGCGAGCGCGATAACAGATTCAATCTGTGACCATTGTTCTAGCGAGCGCCCAAAGTGAATGTCAGTTTTTGAAGAATTGGCCTGGCTATTTTCTGTGCTCATGATAGGATCATCCTGTATTCGTAATTCCCGCTTAGGCGCGCCAACGCCGATGATAGCGGGATTTTTTTTGCCTGTTTTTCAGGCTCCCAATAAGCGAAAAGCCGGAAATCATCAGGGGGTGGTTGCGGCACTCACCCTGACAAAATCCGGCCTTCGCTGCGCCCGCAACGGGCAGCGCTGGAAGTTTTAACACCTGTATGACGTTTAAATGAAATCTGAAACGTCATGTATTACGCATAATGGCGATGATCTTTTTGCAATGAGATTCGATATTGATGCAAAAAGTGAAACGCCATTGCGCAGTGATGAAATGCTTCGTTAATTCCACCAGCCACAAAAAAGCCCGCAATTTGCGGGCCTTGTCTTAATCCGGGGTGGGTAGTATTAGCAGGTGTGCTAATCCGTCATTCCGGTGTTAACGTATGACGGTCTTGATATATCGCTGTAGTGTCGTGAACCCTGGCCGGGTGTCTCTGGTCAGGGTTTTTCATTACCGGAACCGTTTCGCTGCTTCCTCCATACCAATTTCAAATTCAGCGTTTTCCAGGCACGCCCGATTAATTGCCCAATGCGAGATCTCGCGGTTCGACATCTGGCGCAGCAATTCGCAGGCATAGGCGGCGCGCGTTGCTTTATCCACTCCTTTGAAGGTTTCCTCCACTTGCTCATGCAACCACTTCAGCGCGTCCAGGCGGTCAGTGATGGTCACGTGCGGCTGTTCTGGTTGTTGCTTATCCATGCTGTTTATCCTCTTTTGCTGCCCAACCGATTTTAGGCAGGGGTAATAGCCGCCAATATTGCGACTGTTCGACGATGGCGCGTGGCACTTTGTTAGCCCTCAACTGATCAATGTCAGGTGGCTGATTGCCGTAGCCGCAGCGGTGGCAAAAAAATTTCCATTCACCATCAGCGCCGCGTGTATAGCGAATGCCTTCGTCACCATTATGCGGACGCGAACACTTCACCAGAAACCCGTCAGCCTCAGTTGGGGTGCCTTGGTCAGCAAGCCATGACGCGATCACGTCATCCTGAACGCTATGCTGCATAGCGCGCTGGTGGCGTTTATCACCACTGCCATGCTGCCGCTCAACCTTCCCCGGTTCGATGTGAAGCAGGCCGGGATTAGTTTCTTTAGTGCGGTAGCTGGTCGGTGAATGGTTCAGCCAGCCTTTAAAGGGTGGCAAAAAGAACATCTGTCCGGTGACGTGTGATTCAGATCCTGCTAGCGCGCCAGTCTCCGCCCGGATGGTGTCCAGCATTTCTCGGGTAACGCTCTGATGCTGTTCCGGTGGCAGCGGTTCCGCCATGGGGATTATTACTCTGAAACAATCCTTCCCATCTTTGACCGGGCTTCTGTGTCCGGTAGTGGAGTGCATCAACCATGCAAAACGCTGAGTTGTGAGCCATGACTTAACTTCGCCATAACTGCCCGGCATTTGCTTATCGAAATCCAGAAAGATCAGGCTAGTGGGTTGTGTGGTGTGCGCCGCCCGGTAGTCTCCAACGCAGGCCGGGCCAATGAATGGCAGTCTTAGTTTTTCGCTCTGGTACTCTTCATCATCAGCCATATGACGGAAGTCAGGGCCGGGCCGTTTGGTGGCAGCGGCGAAATATTTAAGCACCTGATTCCACCATAAGCGGCGAGTGAATAAAGTGGCGAGGCTGGCGCGATCTTCCTGTGCTTTGCCGGGGTTATACCCGAATGTCAGGATAGCGCTATCAGGTCTGGTATTGGTCAGGTCGATCATGGTTAACCTCTGCGGGTAGAGCCAGCGCGGTGCGCTGGCCTGGGCGCTGCTCCGCAGCGCTTCATCACGCCGGGATTGTTCTGGTAATAATTTTGCATCCACCAGCAGCCGCCAATTCTGGCGGTGTGGCGTTATCTGGTCAGGATGAGCGCATATGCGCACCGCGTTTGTTGGTGTTGCCTCTCGGCTGTGTTGCAATCCATGCCTGAATTTCTGATTCAATCCATAAAGCCTGACCACCAGTTGGATGCACCGCTTGCGGGAAGTCTGGTTTGCGCGCAATGGTGGTTGGCAATGATTGCGGCTGGATATGAAGAAGCGCTGCTAATTCCGTTTTGTCTAAGAGTTTCATAATCACCCCATGTGTTGAGATAGTCTTAATCAGTTAGTGAGCAAACTCTATCAGACTCAACACAACTCTATATTGCCCCCATTGTCACACCTCGCTAAGTCAGTGCTGGCGCGGGTTAGTGGCTTTTTGGTATGGAAGTTTTCGCGTGAGGAATAATTTGGAATAGTTGATGTGGCCACACAAAAAAGCCCACCGGAGTGGGCTGTGATCAGGCTTTCTTACGTCTGATAGCGGTAACGTCAGAAGTGGGTGGCGGATTAATTACGTTTGCTTCAAGCCATTCTCCCCAAGCCATAAAGCCTGAAATCGCTTCGGTGCTTATGTGATATTCAGCATTCACCATATAAGTGCGTTGTAGCTTAGTTTTAGTGGCATGAGCCAGCATTTCATCAGTGACATGTAATGAAAGCCCGATGCCGCCAGCGTCACGATCCCGGTTGATGTATGTTGCTGCCGTGCGTCTTAAATCGTGGATCGTCCACTTCTCCGCAGTTGTGCCCATCTGATTATTTAGCGTGTCCTGTGCGTTGTTCAGGCTCTTGCCTGCAACAGGTGATTTTCGGCGGTGGGGTGCTAATGATGGCGAAGGGAAAACCCAGCCCGCATCACCATGAATTTCCCGCTGCTGGTTCAATACGGCGAGTGCCACGCTGTTCAGCTTAACCATGTGAACTTTGCCCTGTTTCATCCTGGATGCCGGAACAGTCCATAATCCACGCTCTAAGTCGATTTCATCAAAGCTGGCGTTACACGCTTCACTTTTCCGCACGCCAGTTGCGATGATAAACCTTATAGCCTGATGTGCGGCCCCGCCTGTATCCGTCAACTTCCATAAATCGCGCAATTCACTAATGCGCAAATATCTATTTCTCTCGCGGTTCAGTTCACCTTTGCTAAACACGTCAACGTCTGCGCCATTTAACATCTTTGGCAGGCTCCAACCGTCAACGGTTTTCATTGCGTAGTCACACAAGCCATTCAGAAGGAATATTGCGCGGCGGCGCGGTTCCGGGCCTGCTCCGGCCTCTCTCATACTGATCAGGTGGTCGAAGAGACGTTTATAAGTTACCTCCACCAGCGGAGTGCTAGCGAGTTCGCTGGATGCAATCCACTTACGCCATACTGACAGATAGCCGGGGAATAGTTTCGGTGCGCGGTCTTCAAAAGTTGCCTGCCGTACTGCCCACAGACGGTTAAGCGTTGGGGCTTCCTCTGCTGCTTTGCTGGCTTCCTGCTCTGCACGTTTACGGCTAGCTGCTGTCTCGCGTTTCAGCACGCCACCATTACGGCGTATATCATAGGCTTGCTGGTGGGCTGTGCGCGCTTCTGCCAGGCTCATGGGTTCCGCGCCGATGTAATGCCCAAGAACAAAGGTTGACGTGCGATCAAAGTTATAGCGCCATGATGCCGCAACAATTGCTGTGTTGCCTTCCATGCGTTTCAGGCGCACTTCAATAACAAGGCCTGTCAGATCCCCATTTGAGATCTGCATCGTTAACTTTGCCAACGGCTTGCCAGTGCTGGTAGTCTCTCCGCCAACAAATCGTTTGCGGCAATGCTCTATGAATTGCTTTAGTTTGATATCACCGTCAATGATCGTGAATGACAGCGGTTTTAGTTGGGAATTTTTGCCCATGCTGGATAATCGCCTGTTGGTAAATGAGTGTTCATACCTGCATATTTGCCAACACATCGACTGTGTTATGTCTGCTACAGGTCTGCTCTATTCATTAGCATCATATATGACGAAAGCCGCACCAAGTAAGGGTTTAACTGTTAAAGACTGCTATATTCTGTGTTGAGTCTATATAGCAGAATTCTATCTGATCTGGATAATGCCAGCGTAGGGAAGTCAGATGCCTGACCGCATTCGCCTTCTTGATCGCCGGTTGGGAGTTTTATGACACAGCCTGACCTTCTTACCCCCGCGCAATTCGCGCAATCTCTGCAGCTGCTGCGTCAGCAGGCACCGCTGGTGCACTGCATGACCAATGACGTGGTGCAAACCTTTACCGCCAATGTGCTGCTGGCTTTGCAAGCCTCTCCCGCGATGGTGATCGATGCCGAGGAAGCCGCGCAGTTCGTGAGTTTTGCCGATGCGCTGCTGATCAACGTCGGCACCTTAACCCGCGACCGTCGCGATGCGATGCTGGCAGCGGTACAGTCCGCTTCTAAAGTCGGTACGCCCTGGACGCTCGATCCGGTCGCGGTTGGCGCACTCTCATTCCGTACCGAATTCTGCCAGCAGTTGCTGAGCCTGCATCCCGCCGCGATTCGTGGCAACGCCTCGGAAATCCTCGCGCTGGCTAACCAGGCTGCGGGCGGACGCGGCGTGGACAGCGTGCATCAGGCCGATGCCGCACTCAGCGGGGCGCAACAGTTGGCACAGGATTACCACACGCTGGTGGCGGTCACCGGCGAAGTCGACTACGTCACTGATGGCAAACGCACACTGGCTATTCCAGGCGGGAGCCCGCTGATGACGCGCGTGGTCGGCACCGGCTGCGCGCTTTCCGCCGTGGTCGCGGCCTTCAGCAGCTTACCAGGCGACCGCTTGCAGCATGTGGCGGCGGCATGTCGCGTGATGTCGCTGGCAGGCGAGCAGGCGGCGCGTGCTGTTCAGGGGCCAGGCAGCTTTGTCGCGGCTTTCCTCGATAACCTCTGGACGCTGGAGGTTGCCATATGAAACGCATCAACGCGTTGACCATTGCAGGCACTGACCCGAGCGGCGGCGCGGGCATTCAGGCCGATCTCAAAGCCTTCTCCGCGCTGGGTGCGTATGGCACCAGTGTGATTACCGCGCTGGTGGCGCAGAACACCTGCGGCGTACAGTCGGTGTATCGCATTGAACCCGAATTCGTTGGGGCGCAATTGGATTCGGTGCTGGATGATGTGCGTATCGATGCCGCCAAAATCGGCATGCTGTCGGAAACAGCGATTGTCGAAGTGGTGGCCGAGCGGCTGAAACGCGCCAGACTGCCGTTTGTGGTGCTGGATACGGTGATGATTGCCAAGAGTGGCGATCCGCTGCTGTCGCCGGATGCGGTCGCCAGCGTGCGTGAACTGCTGCTGCCGCAGGTGTCGTTGATCACCCCCAATTTGCCGGAAGCGGCTGCGCTACTGGGCCGTGATATGGCGCAGGATGAGAAAACCATGCTGATGCAGGGCGATGCGCTGCTGGATCTCGGTTGTGAAGCGGTATTGATGAAAGGCGGACATCTCAGTGATGCCGAAAGCCCGGATTGGCTAATCACCCGCGCGGGCCGTCAGCGCTTTACCGCACCACGCGTCAATACGCGCCATACCCACGGCACCGGTTGTTCGCTGTCAGCGGCTTTAGCGGCACTGCGTCCACGCCACGATAACTGGGCGGATACAGTCACCGAAGCCAAAGCCTGGCTGCAGCAGGCCTTGCAGCACGCGGACTCGCTGGAAGTCGGCAAGGGCATTGGTCCGGTGCACCATTTCCATCAGTGGTGGTAGGGCAGCAGAACGGCGATTAAGGCGTGCCTCTGTGTTGCAGGATTCAACCTGAAGGCTGCCCATCGCAAGGTGGCAGAATTTTTTTACTGCGTATCCGTCTGAAAAATGGAGTCAGCAATTTGCCAGCCTGGCGCTTTTCGGTCCAGGCTGTTGGGGGCGAATCGGCCATTGCCGGTTCCATTCCAGCCATTTATTTCAGGAGCCAACATGACGGACATCGTACAGTTATTGGGCAAAGAAGCGGATTCACTTCTTCAACATCGCTGCATGACCATTCCAGCGGACAGCCTTTATTTACCGGGCGCGGATTTCGTTGATCGTGTGATGATCGACAACAATCGTTCTCCTGCCGTATTACGCAACATGCAAACCCTGTATAACACTGGTCGCCTGGCGGGCACCGGCTATCTGTCGATTCTGCCGGTCGATCAGGGCGTTGAGCACTCAGCGGGTGCCTCTTTTGCCGCCAACCCGGCTTACTTCGATCCGAAAAACATTGTTGAGCTGGCGATTGAAGCTGGCTGTAACTGTGTCGCCTCTACCTATGGTGTGCTGGCCTCGGTATCACGCCGCTATGCACACCGCATTCCGTTTATGGTGAAACTGAACCACAACGAAACCCTGAGCTATCCCACCCAGTACGATCAAACGCTGTATGCCAGCGTCGAGCAGGCATTCAACCTGGGGGCGATTGCGGTGGGCGCGACCATCTATTTTGGTTCTGAGCAGTCACGCCGCCAGATTGAAGAGATCTCAGCTGCCTTTGAGCGTGCGCATGAGCTGGGAATGGTGACCGTGCTGTGGGCCTATCTGCGCAATGATGGCTTCAAGAAAGACGGCGTGGATTACCATGCCAGCGCCGATTTGACCGGCCAGGCCAACCATCTGGCGGCGACCATTGGCGCAGATATCGTCAAGCAGAAAATGGCCGAGAACAACGGCGGCTACAAGGCGGTGAAATTCGGCCATACCGATGAGCGCGTCTACAGCAAGCTGACCACGGAGAACCCGATCGATCTGGTGCGTTACCAGCTGGCGAACTGCTATATGGGCCGTGCGGGATTGATCAACTCCGGTGGCGCATCAGCCGGAGACACTGACATTGCCGAATCGGTGCGTACTGCGGTGATCAACAAACGTGCGGGCGGGATGGGGCTGATACTGGGCCGTAAGGCGTTTAAGAAGTCGCTGAAAGAGGGCGTACAGCTGATTAATGCGGTGCAGGATGTTTATCTGGCGAAAGATGTCACGATTGCGTAATTGATTGCCCAAATCCCTTCCCGCAAGCGGGAGGGGAATCGGTCAGCGGAGTAATGATTGGGGATTGATCGAGAGCATGGGGACGAAATCTTATCTGCAAAGCTCTCTTTATTGAGCGGCAACACGCGCTTCACCCGCCCGCCAATCGCACTTTGCTTGGGTCTCCCCCTTTATATGGGAGAGGATCAGGTTGAGGGCATCTAATCGCAGACAATCTAAGGCGCTTCAAACCACTCGCTATTACGCTCAGCAATCGGCGTGATGGTTAAAATCATCTCCTGCAGATGACGTCGCATCGCCGCTTCTGCCGCTTCAACATCTTGCGCTTTTAACGCCTGGTAGATGTTTTCATGCTGCTGAATCAGGCTTTCCGGTGGCGACACTTCACTCAGGGTCAGGAAGCGCACGCGGTCCATGGTGGCTTTGATGTTCTCCACCGTTTCCCACGCCAGCAGGCAGTTAATCCCTTCGGCAATCAGGCGGTGAAACTCATCGTCCAGCGCTAAGAATGCCTGGCTGTCGTGACGTTCTGCCGCCAGACGCTGCAACTGAAGATTGTGCTCCAGCGCCATCAAGCCTTCGGGAGTGATCTCCTGTGCCGCGCGTCGCACCACGGCAATCTCCACCGCTTCACGGATAAAACGGCCGTCGGCCACACGCTGGGCGGAAATTTTACGCACGAAAGTGCCGCGCTGCGGCAGCACCTGCACCAGGCCCGCTTCCGCCAGTTTGATAAACGCTTCGCGGACTGGCTGGCGCGACACATTAAAGCGCGCGGACACTTCTTTTTCCGACAGCAACGAGCCGGGATGAATGGCGCAGGTCACGATATCTTTGCGCAGATAACGATAGATCTGCTGATTTACGGGTTCGCTGGTGGTAATGGTATAGGCAATCGACATGCAGCAATATCCGTATTACGGCTGGCCTACGCCAGCCCGATGAGAAAGGTTCAGTCTAATCAGCACGCTGCATCTGCGCTACACATTTGTGAAGGCACTTATGCCTGTGTCACAAGGGCTTGTACCGTCGCGCGTGCACCTTGGGTATTAAGCTGGTTATACAACTCGGTGACGCGCGAGACAAAGGCGGTCTGATAACGTAAATCATCGCCAAATACCGCTTGTATCCGCAGTAAGGCTTCGACGCGCTGTGCACCCTCATCACTGTGCGCAACGATGCTCGCCAATTGTTCTTTCATTGGATCGCGAATCTCAATCGCCTGACCTTGCTCATCGACACCGCTCACGTAACGCATCCAGCCCGCCACACCCAGCAGCAGATAGTCACACGAGGTGCCGTTACGCAGATGCCAGCGCACGCTGTCCAGCAAACGCTGTGGCAACTTCTGTGTGCCATCGGTGGCAATTTGATAAGTGCGATGCTTGATGGCGCGGTTTTCGTAGCGAGCGATCAGCGAGTCGGCATAGGCGGTGAGATCCACGCCCTGAGTACGCAGCGTCGGGGCCTGATCCTGTAACATCAGCGCGCGTGCCGCCGTGCGGAAGTGGTTATCAGCCATGCAATCGCTGATGTGTTCGTATCCGGCGAGGAAGCCGAGATAGGCGAGGAAAGAGTGGCTGCCGTTCAGCATGCGCAACTTCATCTCTTCAAACGGCAATACATCACTGACCAGCTCAGCACCGGCATTTTCCCACGCCGGGCGACCGTTAACGAAGTTGTCTTCGATGACCCATTGGAAGAAGGGTTCTGCTTCTACCGCCACCGGATCGCTGCTGCCTAAGCGCGCTTCCAGCGCATCAAATGCCGCATCGGTCATGGCGGGAACGATGCGATCCACCATGGTGGAGGGGAAGGTGATGTGCGTTTGAATGTACTCTGCCAGTTCGTGGCTATGGCGTTCTGCCAGCTGGGTGACGACGTTGCGCGTGACGTGACCGTTCTCTGGCATGTTGTCGCAGGACATTACGCTGAATGGCGTTAATCCACGTTCGCGGCGACGGATAATCGCCGCCAGAATCAGGCCCGGCAGTGAACGCGGCTGCGTGGGGTTTTCCAGGTCATGCACGATATCAGGATGATCCGGATTGAGCTTGCCGCTGGAAGGCATGTAGCAATAGCCTTTCTCAGTCACCGTCATCGAGACAATTGCCACATCCGGCTGGCTCATCGCCTCAATCACCGCATCAATGCCGTCGCCTTTGCCATGCAGGGCTTGCGTCACCACGCCAATCACGCGGGTGTGCAGGCTGCTATCGGCCATCTCAGTGAGGGTATATAGCAGGTCTTGCTGACGCAGCGCCTGAATCAATGCGCCACTGTTGAGGTTCACTTCGCAGTAGCCCCAGTCACTGCCTTCCGTTGCCAGTTTATCGGTCGCAAGCGCCTGATGGGCACGGTGAAAAGCACCAAAGCCGATGTGCACCATGCGGGTTTTTAACTGGCTGCGGTCATAAACGGGACGTTGGACGTCGGCGGGGAGGCGATCAAGCTCTAACATGCGTTTTCCTTTTAGCAAACGGGGCGCTGAGCGCCCCATTATGGTCAATCTGTTATGCGGACACCGGTTTATCTACGGTCTTTGGGCTGCGAATCACAAACAGCACCAGCATCGCACCAATCCCGGCGACACAGCCCGCCAGAATAAAGGCGCTGTCGAATTTACCGGTGTGCTGCACGATATAGCCTGTGACAATCGGTCCAACAATCCCGGACAGGCTACCAATCAGATGGATAAAGCCACTGATGCTGCCCACACGGCTTTTGTGCACCACATCCTGAATAATCGCCCAGTAAATAGCACCGGTGATGTAGAGGAAGAAGATGGAGATCGACATCATGATCACCGCGGAATTCACCTCTTTAATCGTTCCCGCCAGTGCTACACAGATGGCGGCAGCCAGCAGCGAGACCACCAGGACAATTTTGCGCGACAACAGCAGCTTGCCGGTGATGTTGAAAATCTTATCCGAAATCCAGCCACCCAATGCGAGGCCGACGAAGCCGACAATCCACGGGATCATGGTGGTGATACTCATGGATTTGATATCCAGGCCGTGCGCCTGCACCAGATAAGCCGGGAACCAGCTCAGGAAGAAGAACAGAATATAGTTGTAGCAGAAGAAGGCAAAAGCGGTGACCAGAATAATCGGCTGACGCAGGTAGTAACCCATGCCGTGCGCTTTGCCTGATGAATCGATGACATCAGCCGGTTCTTCCGCTTTCAGTTTCTCGACCAGCGCGCGCTCTTCTGCAGAGACTTTTTTGCTGCGTGCCGGGTTATCAGCAGCGAAGAAGAACCACAGACCCATCCACACCAGGCCAATCACGCAGATCACCACGAACGCCGGACGCCAGCCAAATGACAACGCCAGATAGCCCACAATCGGACCAGCGACGGCACCACCCAGCGGCGAACCCGCACTCAGCAAGCCCATTGCGGTAGCGGCTTGTTTTTTCGGGAACCAGCCGTTGATGGCCTTGTTTGCCGAGGCGCAGATTGGGCCTTCCGCCATGCCGAACAGCACGCGCAGAATCATCATCGACCAGAAGCCGGTTGCCAGTGCGGTCATGCCGCAGAACAGCGACCACATACCGACGGCGGTGCCGAGCACGATAGTCGGGCCGAATTTATCGGTCGCCAGGCCACCGATAAAGTTAAACAGCGCGTAGCCAAAGAAGAAGCTACCGAAAATCATGCCGAACTGTTCGGCGTTGATCATCAGGTCTTTTTCTACCAGCGGTACAGTCAGAGAAAGGGCAATACGATCGAGGTAGTTGATCATATAAACCAGGAACAACAGCAGTACGAGGGTCCAGCGTAGATTCTTTAACATAGAAACTCCGTTTCCCCATCATGCTTCAATCTGTTTCTGTGTGGCCTGTTTAATCTCATCCCCTTCGGGGATTTAATCAGTTGCCGCTTTGATACAGCCTGAAGCATTGAGAGGATTATTATATTGGCCGGCGGGTACGCACCGGATTAAGGACACCTGGTGTGAAGATTAACTTAACCCATGTGCAGAATCACTTTGCAGCAGGTGCGCGGATCTTTTTCGAACAGCGTCATCGCTTTTTCAATCTCGGCCAGCGGGAAATAGTGGGTGACTAATTTCTCTGGCTGAATCTGACCTTTCTCCATCCACTCAATCACCTGCGGGAAGCGATTGCTGTTCAGGCGCGAGGTAAATAGTGATAACTCTTTGCTGGTTAACGCCTGCTGCGTGATGCTGCAAGGCTCACCGGAGAAGCCGAGCAGGCCAATACGCGCCGCCGGAGAGGCGAGGGCAGCGGCTTCTGCCAGAATGGTCGGATGGCAGGCGGCATCGATGATCAATGTTGGCTGCATGCCTTCCAGCTGTGCGGCCAGCGGAATCTCACTGTTGTTGAACACCTGATCAGCGCCATTTTCCTGCGCCAGCGCCAGACGTTCCGGCAGACGATCCACCACCAGCACTTTTTCCACGCCGTAGACGCCTTTCAGCACCTGAATGGCGGTTAAGCCCATCGGGCCTGCGCCGTAAATCAGCGCCACGTCATTGGCCTGCGGTTTGAGGAAGGCGGTGATGTTCGCCGCGATGGTGAACGGTTCCACCAGGCTGGCGAGTTTGTCCGGAATAGAAGCGGGCAGAGTAAAAGCGTTTTTCGCCGGTGCTACCGCATATTCGCTGAAACCACCGTCACGGTGCACACCGATTACCTGCAGTTCTTTGCAGACGTTTGGGCGACCGATGGAGCAGGGGTAGCAGTGTCCGCAGCTGACGACCGGATCAACCGCCACACGCTCGCCGATACGCGCGGCTTCCACGCCTTCACCCACCGCATCGATCAAGCCAAAGAATTCGTGGCCAATCACGCGCGGGTATTTGGCGAATGGGTTGTGGCCGTGCCAGATGTGCACATCTGAACCGCAGATACTGGCAAACTGCACTTTGACGCGCACTTCGCCTGCGGCTGGTTCAGGCAATGCGCGTTCTGCCACTACCAGTTCACCCGGTTGTTCAATTACGACACTTTTCATCATCTACTCCTTGCCAGATACACGCTCAATTGGTGGATTTGGCATCAACGGGAATGCAATGAATGAAAAATACGCTTGCTAATACTACCATACAAGTCGGCGTTAAAGAGTTGTGAAGAGAGTCACAGAGTGCAGGAAGAGGGAGCGAAGAACTGTGGCAGTTTGGAAGATGGGGCAGTGGAGTTGGAGTGGGGCTGAAATAGCAGAGATTTGAGATTTGAGATGTGGGATTTTCAGATTGAGCCGACAATGACTTTAGATAGGACATCGCCCGACTATTCCATTCATCGCCTCCCAAATTGCAGGCATAAAAAAAGCAGCCTGATAGGCTGCTCTTTTCAAGAATTTGGCTCCTCTGACTGGACTCGAACCAGTGACATACGGATTAACAGTCCGCCGTTCTACCGACTGAACTACAGAGGAATCGTTTGGAACGGGGCGCATAGTAACGAGCAGGCTCTGGGTTGTCAAAGGCCTTTTCTACATTTTTTACTGACTGCTGAATAAAGCGTCAATTTTACGATTTTCTCCGCCTTAGCGCGCTGAATCACACTCCATAACAGGATGATTTGTGATGCAAGTCACTAATGTTATGCAAAATTACATTCTGATTTGTCGATTTTGTCAGATACCTCGCATGTATGATCACAGATATTTCATTTCGCCGTTGTGGCGGCCAAAAGCGAAACATATATTCCAGATCAATTCCCACCCACAACTCCAGGTGCAGCATGAACAAAGTCAGAATCGGAATGATCGGCAGTGGTTACATTGGTCGTTGTCACGCCATTGCTTACGCGCAGGCTCCCACTGTTTTTGCGCTGAAAGGCGAAATCGTGCGTGAAATGCTGGCAGAGGTGAATCCTGAACTGGCTGCCAAACAGGCGGCAACCTTTGGCTTTGCCCGTTCAACTGGCGACTGGCACGAGCTGGTGCGCGATCCCAACATTGATGTGGTCGATATCTGTGCCCCGAACTTCCTGCACAAAGAGATGGCGCTGGAAGCGATCCGTAACGGCAAACACGTTTATTCCGAGAAACCGCTTTCGTTGTCTGTGGCCGATGCAGAAGAGATGGTGCAGGCCGCGCAGCAGGCCGGCGTGAAAACGCTGGTGGGCTTCAACTACATGAAAAACCCGACCAGCCAACTGGCGCGTGAAATCATTGCGCGTGGTGAAATTGGTGAAGTGATTCATTTTTACGGCACCCACAACGAAGATTATCTGGCACGTCCGGAAACCCCGCTCGACTGGCACTGTCAGAAAGCGCTGGCCGGTTTAGGTGCGCTGGGCGATTTGGCGGCGCATATCGTCAACATGGCGCACTATCTGGTGGGCGACATCGAAGAAGTCAGCGGCGATATGATGACGGTAATTAAACAGCGGCCCGATCCGAAAGACCCTTCACGTCTGCTGCCGGTAGAGAACGAAGATCAGGCCAGCGCGCTGCTGCGCTTTAAAAACGGTGCGCACGGCGTTTTTGAAACCTCGCGCATCGCCTGTGGCAGCAAAATGGGCCTCACCTACGTGGTCACCGGCACCAAAGGTACGCTACGCTACACCCAGGAGCGCATGGCCGAGCTGGAGCTGTATATCCATGATGAACCTGCTGGACGTCAGGGCTTCAAAACCATTCTGACTGGCCCGGCCCATCCGGATTACGCCAACTTCTGCGTATCAGCGGGTCACGGTATTGGTTTTAACGATCAGAAAACCGTGGAGATCCGTGACTTGATCAACGGTATCGCAGCCGGCGATCGTATGTGGCCAGATTTTGCCGAAGGTTTGCAGGTGCAAAAAGTACTGGAAGCGGTGGCGGTGTCCGCTGTCGAGCGTCGCTGGATGAAAGTGTAACGGCCTTCTTACAGTACGCATTCAAGCTATTGGGCAGGTTAGGGCAGCTTCTAAGCCGGTAGTGAATATTGCTAAAGAGTGATTCTGGCAGCAGCCAAAGTTAGCCAATGAGCGCAATGTCTAACAGGCAGCACCTCTGACAGCACGCATTAAAGCTAATGAGCAGGCTGGGGTCGCGATGGGGCTGGCATTTCGCAGCGCTGAACGGAATGAGGAAGCCGGGAGAGCCAGCATGGATGCTGGCGAAAGGCGCAGCCGGAACAGGGATGTTCCGTCTGCGCCGGTCCGTCCGGCTGACGAGTGAAGTGAAGGCACCGCGTCAGCGGCGCGAGGACCGCCAGCCCCAAAGCGACCCCAGACTGCGTTATCACCAGCAACCCAGACTGCGTTATCACCAGCAACCCAGACTGCATTTCACCCGCCTCTAACCAACAAACATCACGCCAGCAGCGGGCACTGCGGCGGCAGGCGGCAGCTCAGCGCGCCTGGCATCACTTCAATTTCAAATTCGCTGCCGGTCAGCGGTTCGCCATCCAGATTGAACGTCATCTCATGCGGTGAACGAATGCTCAGCGACTGCAGCTGCGCCGAGACAATATTCGGATTCTCATCATTACGCGTCAGTGAATGCAGCAAGGTCGGCAACAACTCCTGCGCGGTAACAATGCTCAGATTCAGCTGCCCATCATTGATCAACGCATCCGGACACAACTTCTGTCCGCCACCCGCCTGACGACCATTACCAATGCCGATCACCAGTGCATCACCTTGCCACTCAAAGCCCGGACCACTGATCTCACAGCTATCCGGCTTCAGCGCATCTACTCGCATCAAACCATGAATAAAGTACGACACGCCGCCTAAAGCCGATTTCAATTTCTCCGGCGTCTCCGTGGTAATACGCGTGCCAAAGCCGCCGGTCGCCATATTGATAAAGTAGCGATCGCCATTCACGCGCGCCAAATCAATCGCGCTGGCTTTACCCAACACCGCCAGACGCAGCGCCGGTTCCATCTCCTCTGGAATCCCCACGCTGGTGGCGAAATCATTGGCCGTGCCAAGCGGCAGAATACCCAGTGCTGGACGCTGCTCAGCAGGCACTGCCGCCAGCGCTGTGGCGATTTCATTGATGGTGCCATCGCCGCCGCCCGCTACCACGGTTTCAGCCTGCAACTCCACCGCTTCCTGCACGTAACGGTCACCGTCGCCCTTTTCCCAGGTCACGCGTACCGCCAGATTAAAACCTTCATCGCGCAGCGTATTCACCGCCGCACGCAAATCTTCATTGCCCGCGCCTTTCCCATTGAGGACCAGCAGCGTCAGTGGTTTATTTTGCATAATCAGTTCCTTGAGGCGAAATACGATGCAGAGGTTATAGCATAGCTGGGCGAGGAACTTTATCGGCGGGCGATGAAAAAAAGAAAACCCGCACGGGGGAGCCGGGCGGGTGAATGAGGTGGTTCCTGGTACTACCTGCTGTTTATTGTTACTCGTTAGCAGCAGGCGGGATTCTAAAGCGAGGCGCAGCGGCGGTCTGTGATCCTGTTCTAACTTCGCGCCTTTCTTTTCATTATGTGCGCTTTTTTCCGTGCGGATCGTAGGTGCTGTTGCCGTCTGTGAAATTACGCATTAACAAAGCAAAGGCCAGATCCACCGATTCCGGCACCGGGATCCACACCTTATGTCCATCTCCCGGCGCAACATCTACCGCTGCACCTTTATCATTTTGCATCGATTCCAGCGTACAGTTCAGATTGCCCTGCGGCGTCATGATCTCCACAGAATCGCCGAGCAAAAACTTATTCTTCACGGCAATTTGCGCCCAGTCGCCGCGACGTTCACCGGTAAACTCTCCCACAAACTGCTGGCGCTCGGATACCGAGAAACCCTGTTCATAGTTCTGATAACTGTCATGCGTATGACGACGCAGGAAACCTTCGGTATAGCCACGATGCGCCAAACCTTCCAGCGTCTCCAGCAGCGCCGGATCGAACGGCTTGCCCGCTGCCGCATCATCAATAGCACGACGATACACCTGCGCGGTGCGGGCGCAGTAGTAGAAGGATTTAGTGCGGCCTTCAATTTTCAGCGAATGTACGCCCATCTGGCTCAGGCGCTCGACGTGGGCCACCGCGCGTAAATCCTTTGAGTTCATGATGTAAGTGCCGTGCTCATCTTCAAAGGCACTCATCACTTCACCGGGCTTCATCTTCTCTTCTAACAAGAATACACGGTCGGTCGTCGCGCCAACGCCCAGCGTGGGCTCCTGCACCTCAACCGGCTGATGGAAGCCGACAATATTGCCCACCTCATCCTGTTTGCCTTCTTCCACTTTGTATTCCCAGCGGCAGGCGTTAGTGCAGGTTCCCTGATTCGGATCGCGCTTATTGAGATAACCGGAAAGCAAACAGCGCCCGGAGTAGGCCATGCACAGTGCGCCGTGTACGAAGATCTCAATCTCCATTTCTGGCACCTGCTGGCGAATCTCAGCAATCTCATCCAGCGACAGCTCGCGCGACAGAATCACGCGGGTCAGCCCCATCTGCTGCCAGAACTTCACCGTCGCCCAGTTCACCGCATTGGCCTGCACCGACAGATGAATCGGCATCTCCGGAAAGGCTTCGCGCACCAGCATAATCAGGCCGGGATCGGACATAATCAGCGCATCGGGCTGCATCTCCACCACCGGCGTCAGGTCTCGGATAAAGGTTTTAAGCTTGGCGTTATGCGGCGCGATGTTCACCACCACGTAAAATTTCTTGCCCAGTTGGTGGGCTTCTTCAATGCCCTTAGCCAGCACTTCATGGGTGAATTCATTGTTACGCACGCGCAGGCTGTAGCGCGGTTGACCGGCATACACCGCGTCAGCGCCATAGGCAAAGGCATAGCGCATATTCTTCAGCGATCCCGCTGGAGAGAGGAGTTCGGGTTTAAACATGGAGGGAATTCTCACTGATGTCAGGTCAGCATGCTATCGGCGATGGCAGGTGCATGAGCCGCATCAAACGGCCCTGCAAAAGGTGGGGAATTGTAGGCAGCGCCGCCTCTGAAGTAAATTGATCTACATCAAGCTAGCGCTACATCAGGCGACAGACGTCCGCTTCCCAGCGATAGCCCATGCCGTACACCGCGCGAATAAACGGCTGCTCCGCATCAAGGTTTTCCAGCTTACGACGCAGGTTCTTGATATGGCTGTCGATAGTACGGTCAGTGACCACGCGATAATCGTCATAAAGATGATTCAGTAACTGTTCACGCGAGAACACTTTACCCGGCTCCAGCGCCAGGGTTTTCAGCAAGCGGAATTCAGCAGGCGTCAGTTCCAGCTGCTGTTCGCGCCAGCTGGCCTGAAAACGTCCTTCATCAATCAGCAGATGCGAGGCGAGCTGCGCTTCTTCCGGCGAACGTTTTACACGGCGCAAAATGGTTTTCACCCGTGCCACCACCTCACGAGGGCTGAACGGTTTGCAGATGTAATCATCCGCGCCGATTTCCAGCCCCAGCAGGCGGTCAATCTCTTCGGTGCGTGCTGTCACCATAATGATCGGCAGCTCGGAGAAACGGCGGATTTCACGACACAGCGTTAAGCCATCGCGACCCGGCAGCATCAAATCCAGCAGCATCAAATCCGGCGGTGAGTGCTGCACGTAGTTCAGCACATCATTGCCATCAGCAATATGGTGGGTGCGATAGTTGGACGCCTGCAGATAATCGATCATCAGCTGCGCCAGTTTCGGTTCGTCTTCAACAATAAGAATCAGGGGATCGTGATTATCCGGGCTCATAAGCTATTTCTGGTGAGGAACATACGGCAAGTTTAGCGCGATTTGCAGTCCACCTAAATCAGAGTGCTCCGCAGAAATGCTGCCGCTATGTGCTTCAACAATGTTTTTACAGATCGCCAGGCCTAATCCAGAGCCGCCGCTGGCGCGATTGCGTGAACTTTCTGCCCGGAAAAAACGCTCAAAAAGATGTGCCTGATGTTCAGCATCCACGCCGGGCGCGCTATCCGCAAAGCGTAATTGCCAGTAGTCGCCGTGTTGTTGCAGGCTGACCCGCACTTCGCCACCGGCATCAGTGTAACGCAGGCTGTTCTCCAGCAGATTGGTGAACAACTGCATTAAACGATCCGGATCGCCAAAACTTTCCGCTTTGGTCGGCAGCGCAAGGGTGAGGGTTAAATCCCGGCTGCGATAGCGTTCGCCAAAGCTGCCTGCCACCACTTCCAGCAGATTCACCACATCCACCGGTTGTTTGCGATAGGCGAGGGCGCCCGCGTCAGACAGCGACAGCTGATGCAGATCGTCCACCAGTTTAGTCAGCACCACCACTTCACTCTGCAGTGAGGTGATGGCTTCCGGCGTCAGCTTGCGCACACCATCCTGCATCGCCTCCAGCTCACCGCGCATGATCGCCAGCGGTGTGCGCAGCTCGTGGGAGATATCGGCCATAAAGGCGCGGCGGTTACTTTCGTTCTTCTCCAGCGAACTGGCGAGCTGGTTAAAGTCACGCGCCAGCTGACCGATTTCATCACTGCTGCCCACTTCCACGCGTGTGGAAAATTTGCCTGCCGCCAGTTCATGGGTGCCATCCACCAGCCGCTTCACCGGGGCCAATAAGCCGCGCGCAAGCAGCCAGGTGACCAGCGCCGCCAGCAGCGTGGTGAGGGTGACGATCATCCAGCTGGTGCGGCGCTGCTGCAGATCAAAGTTGATATCGGTGCTGCGCGTCAGTCGTTCAGCGGGCGAGGCGATCACCCAACCCACCACTTTGCCGGTGCTGGTGGTGATGTTGCGCCGCGTGCCTTCCGGCGGCACCGGCGAGTGTGGCCCGGACAAGACCTTATACTGCTGATCGATAATCCAGAATTGGGTACGCCAGCCGTGTGGCGGCAACTGCGTACTGCTGCCGGGATTTTGCTCCATCGATCGCAGTATGGTGAAAATCAGGCGGTCGTTGTTCCGCAGGAAATCCCAGTTGCCGTGCTGCTCATACTGATCCGCCAGCGCATCGCTCAGCAGGGTTAAACGCTGTTCATTGCCTTTCTTGATGTAATCAACAAAGCCGTGCTCAAAGCTGAGGCGCACGCCCCAGTGCATGGTGATGATCACCAGCATGCAGGTGGAAAAAATCGCCACAAACAGCTTGGCGCCAATGCCGAGTTTCACCGGCTGCTTCATGCTTTTCTCCTGCCTCTGAGATCCACGTTCTTACTCACATCTTTAGGTACGCGCCAGAACACCAGTGCTGGCAACACAATCACCAGCGCCATGCACAGGTAGGTATAAATAAAGGTTTGATGTGCGGCGGCGCTGTTGGTCACGGCGCCGTGGGCGAACGCACCCAGCAGCAAGCCTGCCACCGTGACGCCAATACTCATCGACAACTGCATGATCATCGAGAGCAAGCTGTTGCCGCTCGAAGCCAGATCATCCGGTAACTCTTTCAGCGTTAAGGTGTTCATTGAGGAGAAGCGGATGGCATTCACCATGCCTTGCAGCAGCAGGACCACTGGCAGCATCCACACCCATCCGAGCAGCGCCACTGCCGGAAACAGCAACACCACCAGCGCCAGTGCGATAGTTGCCCCGACCAGCGCATTGCGATAGCCAAACAGGTTAACGATGCGCACCACCACGCGTTTGGTACCCATATTGCCCAGCACCATCGGAATCATCATTAAACCCGCGTGGAACGGGCTGTAGCCGAGGCCCACCTGCAAAAAGATCGGTGTCATAAAGGGCAGCATGCCGCTACCGATGCGTCCGGTGAAGCTGCCGAGCAGGCCAATCGAGTAGATGCGGTTGTCGAACAGCTTCAGGCTAAACAGCGCGTTGTCGTTGTTACGACCGTGCATCAGGTAAAACAGCAGGGAGAACACGCCGACCAGAATCAGTGCGCCGAGCAGCAGCGGGGAGCCGCCGGTGCTGCGCTGGCCGTCGAGCGCCAGCGTCAGAGTCGCCATGCCCACTGCCAGCAGCACGAAGCCGAGAAAATCAAAACGTTTGGTTTGCATGGTGTAATTCGGCATCAGCATCAGCGTAGCAATCGCGCCGATGATGCCGACCGGAATATTAATCAGGAAGATCCAGTGCCAGCTGGCGTATTGCACCAAAATCCCGCCCAGCGCCGGACCGAGCAGCGGACCGATTTGCCCCGGCGTGGTCACAAAGGTCATCGCCGACATGTACTGCTCGCGCGGCACAATTTTCATCACCGTCAAACGCCCGACCGGCACCATCATCGCCCCGCCGACGCCTTGCACCACGCGCGCCATCACCAGCTGATCGAGCGAAGTAGAGAAGGCGCACAGCAGCGAACCGATGCTGAACAGCACAATGGCGCAGAAGAAGATGTTACGCACGCCAAAGCGATCCGCCAGCCAGCCGCTGATCGGCAAAGTCACGGCCACCGTCAGCACATACGACACGATCACCGAGTGCATGTTGAGTGGGCTGACGTTGAGATCGCGCGCCATCGAAGGGATGGCGGTGTTGACGATAGTGGTATCCAGCGCCTGCATAAAAAAGCCGAAGGCGACGATCCACAGCTGCCAGCGCACGGTGGCGTTTTGCGAGTTCATGAAGAGTACCGTTGTATTAAAGCCAGTTTTCGCTGATTAACCCCTTCACCCGTGAAAATTCGCGCAGGTTATTGGTAATGAGTGTTAGCGCTTCGCTTCGCGCGTGTGCAGCTATGTGTAAATCATTCAGACCGATGGGTGTGCCTTTCTTTTCCAGGTCAGCGCGAATCGAGCCGTAATGAAATGCTGCCCTTTGGTCGTAACTGAGTACGTCCAGACGGGAAATAAAGTCTTCAACAGTGCGTAGATTCCTTTCAGGAAAAGCACTCTTCTCCGCGCCATGAACGAGTTCAGCAAGCGTAATTGATGAGATGACCATGCGCCCGACGTTGGCATTAAAGCGTTCCAAAACCTCAATAGGGCGGCGTTTGATGACATAGATAACGATGTTGGTATCCAGCATGTAGCGATGCATTAAAAGTCTTCCCTATCAGATTGCTCCTGTGACGCACGCTCATTCATAAAATCGTCGCTTACGCTGGGACCATCGAGGAAAAAGCTATCCCAGGCGTTTTCTATTGGTGTGAGAATGCGCTCTTTGCCAATCGCACGCACCGTGACATTTTTCACGTTGTCGGGAAAGCGCACGTCAGCAGGAATACGCACGTTTTGCGTACGATTATTAGTAAACACTGTACCTTGAGACATATAAACCTCCTTCATAGTGACTGGATAAAGTTTACTCGCTTTATGCTATGTAGCAAAGGTGTATAGCATGGTCATTCGGTAATCAATGCCGCTTTTTTACGCCGACTCAGCTTATCCATCATCAGAAACACCACTGGTGTGGTGTAGAGCGTGAGTAGCTGGCTCATCACCAGCCCGCCGGCAATGGTGATCCCCAGCGGTTGACGCAATTCCGCACCGTCGCCGCTGGTCAGCACCAGCGGCAGTGCGCCAAACAGCGCTGCCAGCGTGGTCATCAGAATCGGGCGGAAACGCATCTGACAGGCCTGGAAAATGGCGTCACGCGCGCTGAGATTGCCATTGCGCTGGGCCTCCAGCGCGAAATCCACCATCATGATGGCGTTCTTTTTCACGATGCCAATCAGCAGCAATATCCCTATCAGCGCAATCAAACTGAACGGCGTATTAAACAGTTCCAGCGCCAGCAGCGCGCCCACGCCGGCCGAGGGCAGGGTAGAGAGAATGGTCAGCGGATGCACGTAGCTCTCATACAAAATCCCCAGCACGATATACACCGCCGCAATCGCCGCCAGCATCAGATAAAGCTGATTGGATTGTGACTGCTCAAACACCTGCGCCGTACCGGCAAAGCTACCGCGCACGCTGGAGGGCACACCGAGCGCCGTCATGGTGCGTTCAACCGCCGCCGAAGCCTGAGATAACGACACGCCCTCCGGCAGGTTAAAGGAGATTGTCGAAGCGGCGGACAGGCCTTCATGGTTGACCGACAGCGGCGCGTTAGCTGGTTGCCATTTGGCGAACCAGCTCAGCGGAATGGCTTTGCCATCGCTGTTGATCACGAACATCTGATCGAGGGCGCTGATATCCTGGGTGTAGCGCGGATCGACTTCCATCACCACTTTGTACTGATTCAGCGGCTGGTAAATGGTGGAGATTTGCCGTTGACCAAAGGCGTTGTTCAGCAGCGCATTGGCGGCTGAGACTTCAATACCCAGCCGCGCCATGCTTTCCCGATCGTAGGTCAGATCCATTTCGCTGCCTTTGTCCTGCTGATCGGAGTTCACGTCGACCAGTTCCGGCAACGCGGCAAACGCCTGACGAATTTTTGGCTCCCACTCACGCAGGTCAGCGAGATTGTCCGACAGCAGGCTGTATTGGTAGCTGGCGTTGGATTCACGTCCACCGATGCGAATATCCTGCACTGCGTTGAGGTACAGGTTAGCGCCGGGCTCTTTCGCCAGCTTGGTGCGCAGGCGGGCAATTACCTCCTGCGCGTTTTCACTGCGTTCCGACAGCGGCTTAAGAGACACGAACATCGATCCGCTGTTGGTGCGCGAACCGCCGGTAAAGCCGGTGACGTTATCCACCGCCGGATCGGCTTTGATGATGTTCATAAAGTCCTGCAGCTTGCCACGCATCGCCTGGAACGAAATGCTCTGATCCGCCGAGATAAAACCGTTTAAGCGTCCGGTGTCTTGTTCCGGCATAAAAGTTTTGGGGATCGAGATAAACAGATACACCGTCAGCCCGACGGTGGCGAGCAGCAGCATCAGCACCCAGATGGCATGATTCAGCACCCAACCCAGCGAGCGCGCGTAGCCGTTTTGCACGCTCAGCATCACTTTGGCGAAACCACGGGTACGCGGTTGGCTGCGCTTTTCCTGCGGCTTCAGCAGGTAGGCGCACATCATCGGCGTCAACGTAATCGAAATAAACAGCGAGATCAGGATCGCCACCGACAGCGTGATGGCAAATTCCGAGAAGAAGCGCCCGATAATGCCGCCCAGCATCAGCAGTGGCAGGAACACGGCAATCAGCGACAGACTCATCGACAGCACGGTAAAGCCCACTTCGCGCACGCCGGTTAGCGCCGCCTGTAGCGGTTTCATCCCCGCTTCAACGTGACGCGCGATATTTTCCAGCACCACAATCGCATCATCGACCACGAACCCGGTGGCGATGGTCAGCGCCATCAGCGAGAGGTTGTTGAGGCTGAATCCGCACAGATACATGGCGGCAAAGGTGCCAATCAGCGAAACCGGTACGGCGGCGGCCGGGATCAGGGTGGCTCGGCCGTCGCGCAGGAACACAAACACCACCAGAATCACCAGCGCCACCGCAATCATTAATGACTGCTCCACTTCCTGCAGCGAGGCGCGAATGGTGGGGGAGCGGTCTTGAGCGATCTGTAAATCGATGGCGGCGGGGATCACCTCATGCAGCAGCGGCATCTCGCTGCGGATGCGATCCACGGTTTCAATGATATTGGCATCCGGCGATTTGCGTACCACCAGCAGCACCGCCGGTTTGCCATTGGTCATCCCGGCGTTGCGCACGTCCTGCACCGAGTCCTGCACGTTAGCCACATCGCTCAGGCGGACCGCCGCGCCGTTGCTGTAATGCACCACCAGCGGCTGATATTCGCTGGCGGTTTGCAGCTCATCGTTGGTACGTACCTGCCAGCGCTGCTGCACATCATCAATCGCCCCTTGCGGACGGCGCTGGTTGGCATTGCTGATGGCGGTACGCACCGCATCCAGTGACACGCCCTGATTGAATAGCGCCTGAGGATTGAGATCGACGCGCACCGCAGGCAATGAACTGCCGCCCACGGTGACATCACCAACGCCCTGAATCTGCGACAGCTTCTGTGCCAGTTGCGTTGAGGCGTAATCATACAGCTGGCCGGGATTATAAATATCCGAGGTCAGCGTCAGGATCATGATCGGCGCATCAGAGGGGTTGGCTTTGCGATAGGTCGGACGGCTTGGCATGCCGGTCGGCAGCAGGCTTTGCGCGGCGTTGATGGCGGCCTGCACGTCACGCGCGGCACCGTTGATATCGCGGTCAAAATCGAACACCAGAATCACGCGCGTGCTGCCGAGTGAACTGGTGGAGGTCATCTCACTGACACCGGCAATGCGCCCCAGCGAACGTTCCAGCGGCGTGGCCACCGAAGCAGCCATGGTTTCCGGCGACGCACCGGGCAGCGAAGCGGTAATCACGATTACCGGGAAATCCAGCTGCGGCAGCGGGGCGACCGGCAGCAGACGGAAACCGAGAATACCGGCCAGCGCAATCGCCAGCGTCAGCAGCGTGGTCGCCACTGGCCGATGGATAAACAGCGCGAAGAACTTCACGGCTGCGCCTCGGAACGCTTAAAGCGACGGCGCGTGGCGTGGGCCAGTCGGTCAAACAGCAGATAGATCACTGGCGTGGTAAACAACGTCAGGATTTGGCTGAGGATCAAGCCGCCGACCATGGCAATACCTAACGGATGACGCAGCTCTGCGCCAACACCGGTGCTCAACATCAATGGCAAGGCACCGAGCAGTGCCGCCATCGTGGTCATCAGAATCGGACGGAAACGCAGTAAACAGGCCTGATAGATCGCTTCACGTGGTGCCATACCTTGCTCACGCTCGGCGGCCAGCGCGAAATCGATCATCATGATGGCGTTTTTCTTCACGATACCGATCAGCAAGATAATGCCGATGATGGCGATGATATCCAGCTCGTTGCCGCTCAGCATCAGCGCCAGCAGCGCGCCCACCCCCGCAGTTGGCAGCGTGGAGAGAATGGTGATCGGATGGATAAAGCTCTCATACAGCACACCGAGCACGATATACATTGCCACCACCGCCGCAATAATCAGCCACACGGTACTGGTGAGCGCCGCTTCAAACGCCAGCGTGCTGCCCTGGAACTGCGTCATCATTTCGGCGGGCATGCCGACCTGATCTTCGGCTGCGCTGATGGCTTTCACCGCTTCGCCCAGTGAATAGCCTTCGGCGACATCAAACGAGAAGGTGGCTGACGGGAATTGATCGAGGTGGTTAATGCTCAACGCCGCATGACGCTCTTCGATCTGCGCGATGGCACTGAGCGGTACGCTGCCGCCGTCAGTGCTGGTCAGTCGAATACCGTCGAGACTGGCCAGGCCCGGCGTTTGCTCATTGTTCTGCTCCAGCACCACGCGATACTGATTGGCCTGGGTGTAAATGGTGGAGATCAATCGTTGACCGAAGGCGTTGTACAGCGCGTTATCGACATCCGCCATGGTGATGCCGAGTCGGCTGGCGCTGTCACGATCGACACGGATAAAGGCTTCAAGGCCTTGATCCTGCCAGTCGCTGCTGACGTCACGCAGCTGCGGCAAGCTATTGAGTTGTGCCAGCAGCTTCGGTACCCAGGTGCTGAGTGATTCCAGTGAGCCGGATTGCAGCGTGAACTGGTACGGCGTGCGGCTCGCCTGGGTTTCAATGGTCAGATCCTGCACCGGCTGCAGCCACAGTGAGACGCCAGGCACTTTATCAATCTCTTGCTGCAGGCGTTTCTGTACCGCAGGAATGCGGTCATCACGCTCGCTGAGCGGTTTCAGGTTGATCTGTAAACGCGCGCTGTTCAGTGCCGCATTGGTGCCATCGACGCCGACAAATGACGTCATGCTCTGCACCGCCGGATCTTTCATGATGATCGACGCCACATCGCGCGTGCGTTCCGCCATGCTGCTGTACGACACCGACTGCGGCGCCTGCAAGGTGCCCTGAATAATGCCGTTATCCTGCTGCGGGAAGAAGCCTTTCGGGATGGCAATCCACATCACCACCGTCAGCAGCAGCGTGCCGAGCGCCACCGACAATGTGATCCACGGATGCTGCAATACGCGCGTTAACCAGCGTCCGTACCCGGCAATCACCCGATCAAACATCGCTTCACTGGCTCGCGAGAAGCGGTTCTGCTTGCGCAGCGATTCGGCACTCAGCATGCGTGCGCACATCATCGGCGTCAGCGTCAGCGACACCACGGCGGAGATCAGAATCGCCACCGCCAGCGTCACGGCAAATTCGCGGAACAGACGACCAATCACGTCGCCCATAAACAGCAGCGGGATCAGCACCGCAATCAGCGAGAAGGTGAGGGAGATAATGGTGAAGCCGATTTCGCCCGCGCCTTTCAGCGCTGCCGTCATCGGCTTCTCACCTTTTTCGATATAGCGCGAGATGTTCTCGATCACCACGATGGCATCGTCGACCACAAAGCCGGTGGCAATAGTGAGTGCCATCAGCGTCAGGTTATTGATTGAGAAGCCGAGGAAATACATCGCCGCAAACGTCCCAACCAGCGACAGCGGTACCGCCACGGCCGGGATGATGGTGGCAGGCACGTTACGCAGAAACAGATAGATGATCATCACCACCAGACCAATCGCCAGCATCAGCTCGTGCTGCGTATCCGCCACCGATGCACGGATATTGGTGGTGCGGTCGGTGAGCAGTTTCACGTCCACCGATTTGGGCAGTGTGGCGGTAAGGGAGGGCAGCAGCGTACGAATACTATCAGCGGTGGCAATGATATTGGCACCCGGCTGGCGCTGTACGTTGAGCACAATCGCCTGCTGACGGTTAGCCCATGCGCCAAGCCAGCTGTTTTCTGCGCCCTGCTCAATAGTGGCGACATCACCAAGACGCACTGGCGCACCGTTGTTATAGCTGATGATCAGCTTGCGGTAATCCTCGGCGGAGGTCATCTGATCGTTGGCGGCCAGCGTAATCGATCGCGTTGGGCCATCCAGGCTGCCCTTGGCGGAGTTGACGTTGGCGTTGGTGATGGCGGTGCGCACGGTTTCGCTGGTCAAGCCTAACGCGGCCAGTGCCTGGGTGTTCATTTTCACGCGCACAGCTGGGCGCTGTCCGCCGGACAGCGTCACCAGGCCCACACCGGTCACCTGCGAAATTTTCTGCGCCACACGCGTCTCCACCATATCCTGCACCTGCGTCAGCGGCATGCTGGTGGTGGTGACGGCGAGCGTCATGATCGGTGGATCGGCAGGATTAACCTTGCTGTAGACCGGCGGGTTGGGCAGATCGCTGGGCAGCAGATTGGTGGCGGAGTTGATCGCCGCCTGTACTTCCTGCTCGGCGACATCCAAAGAGAGTGAAAGCTGGAACTGCAAGGTCACCACCGAGGCACCACCGGAACTCTGCGATGCCATCTGCTTCAGCCCTGACATCTGGCCGAACTGACGTTCAAGCGGGGCGGTAATCGAGGAGGTGACCACATCCGGGCTGGCGCCAGGGTAGAGCGTGACCACCTGAATCGTCGGGTAATCCACTTCGGGCAGCGCCGATACCGGCAGAAAGCGGTAACCGAGCACGCCCGCCAGCAGAATGGCAATCATCAGCAGCGTGGTCGCCACCGGGCGCAGAATAAACAGGCGTGACGGGCCGCCACTGCTGTCCTGAGGCATCACCTGCATTATTGACGCTCTCCGCGCGCAGGCTGGGCGGCGCGCGTGCTGTGTGTGGCGGTACTTTCCGGTGATACCACTTCAACGGTGACACCTTCGGTCAGACGATCCAATCCGTCAGTGACCACCCGCTCACCGGCGTCGAGCCCGGCACTGATCACCACTTTCTGGCTATCCTGCAAGCCCGCCGTTACGCGCTTCTTGCTCACTTTGTTTTCGCTGTTGACCACCCAGACAAAGTGGCCGTCGTTGCTCATTTGTAGCGCAGCCGTTGGGATCACCACCGCATCCTGCAGCGTGTCCACTTTCAGACGCGCATTCACAAACTGATTGGGGAACAGCGTGTCATCCTGATTATCGAAGCGCGCTTTGAGTTTGATGGTGCCGGTAGTGGCATCAATCTGGTTGTCGAGGCTGAGCAGCGTGCCGCTGGTGAGCAAGGTTTTATTGCTGCGATTCCAGGCTTCAACAATCAGCGGCTGCCCGCTTTTTTGCGCTTTGAGGATCTGGCTAATATTGTTCTCGGCAATGCTGAACACCACGTCGATCGGATGGGTTTCGGTGATCACCACTAAGCCACTGGTATCGCCGGAGGTGATGTAATTGCCCACATCGACCTGCTTCAGACCTACACGACCGGAGATCGGCGCGGTAATGCGGCTGTAAGTGAGATTGAGCTGCGCGCTGGCAACGTTACCTTCATCGGCTTTAATCGTGCCGAGGGTTTCACTCACCAGCGAACGCTGAGTGTCCAGTTCCTGCTGCGAGACCAGCGAGGTTTTCGCCAGCTTTTCATAACGGCTGAGATCGCGACGTGCATTGGCCAGCGTGGCCTGATCTTTTGCCAGCTGGCCCTGGGCCTGAATTAACGCGACCTGATATGGGCGGGGATCGATCTCGGCCAGCAGCGCACCGGCTGCGACCTGCTGACCTTCCTGGAAATGCAATGCCATCAACTGGCCGTCAACGCGGCTGCGTACCGTCACGGTATTGGCGGCGGTGACGGTGCCAAGCCCGCTGAGATAGTAGGGCACGCTCTGGGTCGTTGCAGCAGCGGCCTGCACCGGTGCTAAAGGACGGCGATTTGCGCCGCCTGCGCCGCGACCATGATGCTGCTGGCCCTCGACTTGCGGCTGCTTACTCGGTTCCGCAGGATGCTGCCACCAGTAATATCCGCCCGCGACTGCGGCGATCGCGACAAGTGTTATCAGGCTTGTTTTCAGTCGACTGTTCATCTGCTTGCGTGCTCTCCAGCGGTTTCGTATTCCCCAAATGCGAAAGCAAAATGGCCGTTTCGCAAACGAAATGATTGTAGACGCCCGGGCCGGGCAAAAATTGAAGGAATTAAGAATATCGCCCCTGAGGCGCTAAGTATTCATATTACGTAAACATTTTGGCAGGAAAACGCATAAGCGCAGCGATTTCCTTTGCTAAGCTCAAAGGCAGTCATGTCTCGTTTCAATAAGGAGAACAAAATGAGTCAACAGAAAACCCGTCAGCTTGGCGACAGTGGTATTCAGGTTCCGCTTCTCACTTTTGGCGGCAACGTTTTCGGCTGGACAGTCGACGAGAAAACCTCGTTCTCACTGCTCGACGCGCTGGTGGAAAAAGGGCTGTTCTTTATCGATACCGCGGACGTTTATTCTCGCTGGGCTCCCGGTAATGAAGGGGGCGAGTCTGAAACCATCATTGGCAAATGGCTGAAAAAAAGCGGCAAGCGCGACAGTATCGTGCTGGCGACGAAAGTGGGGATGGAGCTGTCTCCGGAGAAAACCGGGCTAAAACCGGCTTACATCCGTCAGGCAGTGGAAGATTCGCTGCGTCGTTTGCAAACCGATGTGATCGATCTCTATCAGGCGCACCGCGACGACCAGGATACGCCGCTGGTCGATACACTGAAAGCCTTTGATTCGCTGATTAAAGAAGGCAAAGTGCGTGCAATTGGCGCCTCCAACTACAATGCTAAACGCCTGCAGGAAGCGCTGGATATCAGCAAGAAAGAGGGACTGGCGCGTTATGAGACCCTGCAGCCGGAATACAACCTGTATGACCGCCAGGAGTATGAAAGTGGGTTGGAGCAGGTGGCGGTTAAAAATGGCCTCGGCGTGATTAACTACTACTCGCTGGCCAGCGGTTTCCTGAGCGGTAAGTATAAAAAGCCGGAAGATGCCAGCAAGAGTAAACGCGGGCAGGGCATCGTCGAAAAGTATCTTAACGAGCGCGGCAAGCGCATTGTCGAAGCGCTGGAGGATGTGGCGGCTTCGCACGATGCATCAGCGACTCAGGTCGCGCTGGCGTGGCAGATTGCGCGCCCGAGCATCACCGCACCGATCGTCAGTGCCACCTCGCTGGAACAGATTAATGAGCTGGTGAAAGCCACCGAATTAGAACTGAGCAAGCAGGAAATCGAAGAGCTGGCGAGTGCCAGCAAAGCGTAATCCACCCGGGGCGCTGCGGCGTCCCGCTTTATTTTGTTTTTTTGCCATGCAAAAAATGCCATTTCTGTAAAAAGATATTCATTCATAGACCCTTGTCACAATTGCGTTAATTAACTATCACCCTGCCAAACACTGCGCACATATTTGCAAAAATTGACATAGCGCCAGCACTATCCTCTGTTCGATCCTTTCCCGTTACATCACAAAAGAATAATGATCATGAACAGAAAAAAAGCAGTGCAGCATATGCCCCGTCTGGCAGCGGGCACCCTGATGTTTGCGATGTTGAGTACATCAGCAATGGCGGCTGATGCATTCAGCTATGACTCACCTTACATGTTCGGCGATTGGGGTGGTTCCCGAACGCAGCTGGAACAAGACGGCATCAAATTCGACGTCAACTACACCATGGAGAGCGCTTCTAACCTCGGCGGCGGCGCGGATACCAACACTTCCATGCGTTACAGCGATCAGTGGGCATTTGGCGCCAACTTTGACCTGGAAAAACTGCTGAACTGGCAGGATGCGCAATTCCAGATGACCATCACTGACCGTAATGGGCAAAACATCTCCGATCAGGTCGCCGATCGTCGCACGGGCATGCTCTCTTCAACGCAGGAAGTGTATGGCCGTGGACAAACCTGGCGCCTGACGCAGTTCTGGCTGAGCAAAGGTTTGTTTGATGACGCGGTTAACCTGAAAGCCGGTCGTGTCACTGTCGGTGAAGACTTCGATAACTTCGACAGTAAGTTCCAGAACCTGGCCTTTGGTAGTGGTCAGGCGGGTAACTGGCGTGGCGATCGCTGGTTTAACTGGCCAGTTTCCCAGTGGGGCGGCCGTGTGAAGTTCAACATCACGCCGGAAGTGTTCTTCCAGGTCGGCTTCTATAACCAGAACAGTTCCAACTACGATCGCGGCGATGGCTTCCGTCTCGACACCAGCAATTCCGAAGGCAATATGGTGCCGGTGGAACTGGGTTGGAAACCGACTTTCGGTGCCGACAAACTGCCGGGTAACTACCGTATCGGGTATTACTACTCGTCAGCCAACAGCGATAACTATGGCAGCTGGCGCGATGGCGCTTATCAGAGCCAGGATCACGCCTACGGTGGCTACGTGTTGTTGCAACAGCAGCTGACAGCGCAAGGTGGTGATGCCAGCCGTGGATTGGGCGTGACGGTTCAGGCGGTGATGAACGATCATAAAACCTCGAAAACCGACAACTATCAGTCCATCAGCTTCACCTGGAAAGGACCGTTTGATGCGCGTCCACAGGATGAAATCGGTGTTGGTGCGGCGCGCATCCACGTTAACAGCGCCTATACCCGTTCGCTGCGTGAGCAGAACAACGCTAACGGCGAAACTGACTTCAACAGCCCGACCTATCTGCCGATTCAGGATGGCTCGGAATACAACTACGAGATCTATTACAACGCTCAGCTGACCAAATGGCTGCAGCTGCGTCCGAACCTGCAATATGTGGTGGCGCCGGGTGCAGTGAGTGAAGTGAAAGATGCGTTTGTTGGCGGCATTGCGGCGAACATTAATTTCTGATTCGCGGATGCACATGAAAATGGCGGCCAGATGGGCCGCCATTTTTTTGCTTGTTACCGGCGTAATTCATTGCGCATCGGGCAGTGGATCAATCATCTGCACAATGCGCGATAAAGTGGTTGCAACCGGGTTAACGGAACATCACCTCTGCCCAGCGCGCCAGACCGGCGGTCACTGAGCCAAAGTCATCACCACCCGCTATTGGCGTATCCGGCAAGGCCTGCTGCAATGCCGCACGCAGCACTGGCGAACGTGCACTGCCGCCGGTCAGGTAGATCACTTCCGGCTTGGTTTCACAGGTGGCGAGTGCCAGATGCACCTGCTCCAGGATGCGCTCCAGTGGCTGGTTGATGGCTTCTTCCAGTTGCGTGGCGCTGATATCAGCCTGCAATGACTGGGCGATAAACGCCAGCGACGCTTCGGTTTCCGGCAATTCGGACAAGGCGATTTTGCTCTCTTCCGCCGCACGCACCAGACGATAACTCAGCTTCTGCTGCCACACTTTCAGCAGGTGCGCCACTTTGTCACCTTGCTCTGCATCGCGAATCAAATCGCGCAGCAGTTTACCGCTCGCGGCAGAGTAGAAGTCGCTTTGCGCCGGAACATCGTTAATCGCCACCGCGTTCCACCACGGCAGTGCGGGCAGGGCGGTGCCTTTTTGCGTGTTACCACCAAGACCGAGCAGCGGCATCAGGGTTTTGAACGCGAGGATAATGTCGAGATCGTTACCGCCCACGCGGCAACCACTGTGGCCCAGCAAACTTTCACGGCGGTCGGTTTTATTGCGCCACTCTGGACCCATCAACAGCATCGAGCAGTCGGTAGTACCACCGCCGATATCGACCACCAGCACACGCGTCTCTTTCTCTAATGTCGCCTCAAAGTCCAGACCTGCCGCAACCGGTTCAAACTGGAACTCAACGTCGCGGAAGCCAGCACGCTTCGCCGCACGCAGCAAAATACCCTGTGCCTGCTGGTTAGCGTCTTCACCGCCGAGACCCTGGAAGTTAATCGGACGACCAATCACCGCCTGCTCAATCGGGCGATCGAGTTGAGTTTCACCCTGCTGGCGAATGTGCAGCATCATGGCGCACACCAGATCTTCGAAGAAGGCGATTTGCTGTGGTTTTAAGCCGTTGGCGCCAAGGAAGGATTTCGGTGATTTTACGAACCACACTTCTTCCGGGTCCACCATATATTGTTGCAGCGCGGTCAGGCCGAACTGCACGCTTGCCGCGGTCACTTCGATATCTTCTTCGCGGTTATAGCGCAGAGCACGCTGGAGCAGCGCGGTACCCTCTGTATCCGGTGTCGGCACCTGATGATGGCGGTGCAGCCATTCGCTGATTGCTTCACGCGTGGGTGCACAAATCATGGAGGGAAGCAGGCGCTGACCCTTCTCCAGTGTCAGCAGGCGCGGTGTACCGTTATCGCTGACCGCGATAGAACAGTTGGCCGTGCCGTAATCGAATCCAATGAACATTTTATCCCCCATGCCAGAAAAAAGGGGGCGACTTTAGCGCAGCCAGCGCGGGCTGGCAATGATCACATTTGTACTTCCTGATAAACGTGATATTGACCACGGCCCGCATGTTTCGCGCTATAGCAGGCGACATCCGCCTGTGACATCACCACATTGCGGATGCAGTTGTGCTGATCAATCTGCGTGATCCCGGCGCTGGCACCCACATGATAAGGATGATCGTGCCACAGGAAAGTGTATTCGTTGACCGAAGTGACAATGCGCTGAACCACCTCGCGCACCTGGTCAACGTGACTGTTCGGAAGCAACACACCAAATTCATCGCCGCCCAAACGCGCCAGCAGATCGCTGCTGCGCAGGTGTTTTTGCATCAACTCCGCCAGTTCTCGCAGCAGGGCGTCGCCTGCCGCATGACCTGCGTTGTCATTCACCGCTTTGAATTTATCCAGATCAATAAACACCAGCACATGCTGAGTGTTGTTGGCCGCAGCATCGTTCACCACGTGTTTGAGTTGCTGTTCAAAGCTGTGGCGATTTGGCAATCGTGTCAGCATATCGTGTGAGGCGCTGTAGCTCAGGCGCTTCATCATCTTGCGCGATTCACTGACATCCTGAATAACCATCACCGCACCGATGCTGGCGCCGGTTAAGGTTTTCAATGGCGTGATACTGTAATGAATTTCCACCTTTGTACCATCGGGGGTATGCAGTACCAGCCCCTCTTCCAGATCGGGGGTCGTTCTCTCGCCCGGCAAGTTGCACAGCAACAGATTCTCCACGCGGGGGCCTTTTGCGCCACGCGTGATGTTCAGCAACTCGGTAATAGGCATACCCGCCGCTTTATCCTGTGTCCAACCGCTGAGCGTTTCGGCTACCGGGTTCATAAAGGTCACGCGCATCTCGTCATCGGTGCTGATCACCGCTTCACCAATGGAGGCGAGAGTAATCGCCATACGCTCTTTTTCCTGGAACAGCGCTTCGTTGAGCGCGCGCAGTGGCGTAATGTCCTGACAGATGCCGAGCATGCGTTCGATTTGACCATCCTGGCTGAGAATGCGGTTAGCCTCGGTGCGCACATAGCGCGAGCCGCTGGGCAGATTGACACGGTATTCCATATGGAAAGCGCTGCGCCGTTCAATCGCCTGCTGCACGATCAGCGCGGCCGTTTCGCGTTCTGTCGGTTCCAACAGATGCAGCCAGAGATCATAGGTGGGGATTTGATGCGGGCCCAGCGCAAACAGCTCGTACATGCGCTTGTCCCACAGCATTTCACCGGTCAGCAGATTCCACTCCCACACGCCGATACCGCCCGCTTCGTTAGCCAGCGTGATGCGTTCCATCAGGCGACGATTCACCTGCTCACTCTGTTTGAGTTCAGAAATATCGACAATCTGTGCAATAAAATAGAGCGGCTGGAAATTGGCATCGCGCACCATGGATGCTGTCAAACTCGCCCAGACAATTTCGCCATCTTTGCGGAAATAGCGCTTCTCCATGGTGTAGCTCATGATGTCACCCGCCACCAAACGCTCCAGCTGTTGCAGGTCGCTGTTGAGATCATCAGGATGGGTAATCTGCTGGAAAGTGAGTTTTTTCAGCTCGTCCGCCGGAAAGCCCAGCGTGTGACAAAGCGATTGATTTACCTGCTGCCAGCCGCCATTGGGCGACACCAGCGCCATGCCAATCGCCGAATACTCCATCGCATGGCGGAAGCGGGTCTCACTCTCGCTGATATGATGCTTTTCGCGCTGGAACGCATCCATCACCAGCGCCATCACATGACTGGGCAGCAGCACTAACAGGAATGGCAACCAGGTGCTGACCTGGCCGAGTAACAGACCCGTCTGTGCCAGGTTAACGAAACTGAATGCCAGCAGAATGGAGATAAAACTGGCATTAAGAAAGAACAGTAAAAAGGCTTCGAATTTCGGTAGCCGCACCGCGCACCAAAACAGGATCACCACAATAAAGGTGAACGGCCACGGCAGAAAACGCAGCGACAAATAGCTGGCCAGTAGGGTGACGATCAGTGTCAGCAGCGTTTCCAGCTGACGATCGGGGGTGATTAATTGACGCAGCGGCTTGTTGGGCCATAACAACAGCACGGGGCCGAATGCCAGCACGCCAATCACTTCGGAGATCACCCAGGTAGAAAAGAAGGGCAACGACGCACGATGCCCTACCTGCAGCATCCAGACCGCCACCACACCGCCAATCAGCGGCGCAATCAAACCGGCGCAGACGGCAAATCGCACCCAATCGAGCAGCGAATTCAGGGGATTTCTGCGATCCAGCAGCGCGCGCAACATCAGGCCGCCGAGAATGGCCTGCACCATATTCAGGATGGCAAATTTAAGGTTGCTCAGCGCCGGACCGATGACGATTAAATTGGCCAGCGAGGTGCCGATGACACAGCTGAGCAGCAGCAGCGGAACATGTTTTGAGGGGGCGCGAAAAACCACCACCGTCATCAGGGCGGTGGAGTACCAAAGCGGGGAAATGCGTCCGCTGACCACAATCAGTTCGAGACAAAATAGCGTCAGTAAAAAGGCCAATGCACCCAAAAACAGTGCGTTGAGCCATTTTCTTTGCGGTCTATCCTGTGAGGTTAATATTTCCAGGGTCATGCACGAATCCAGCAGCGCGCATTCGTTACACGTCGAAAAATGCGCCAATCATTCTCTGTTTTGCATGCTAGCACATCTGTCTAAGATGTCTGCGCAGAATCTAGTTTAGCCCTGATTCAATGAAAGTTTTGGCCCTGACAGAAAAATGATTAATCGCGAAACAGATCGGCACGCGTATAGGGTTTTTCTAATCCGGCGAGATGGGCGGAAAAACGTTCAAGAAATTGCTGCGTGGTGGCCACGCGGCCATGACTCATCAACACCAGCGGCACCAGCAGGGCGACACACACTTGCGCCAGGCTGAAGCCCTTCAGAGCGGTGCGGCGCTGTGTCAACAGGAATGCACTGCTCAGCGTAAAGCCCAGCATCAGGCCGGTGAGCACTTCACTGAAGGAGTGCGCGTGGATCACGAGGCGTGACAGGCCAACCATCATCGGGATCAGATAGCCAATACCGATGGTGAATGCGCGCCAAAAGGTGGGGAAGCGGCCCGAAACCAGCCACATCATCACCGGCCAGAGCGTTGCTGACATGGCGCTGTGGCCGCTGAATCCGGTGAAGTTAAATCTGGCGCTGCCAATGCCAAACCCAAGAAACAGGATTTTAGACAGGCTAACCAGCAGGCCCGCCAGGCCAAAAGCGAGCAGCCAATACCAGACAGTTTGGCGGTTGTCGCTTTTCCACGGCAACACTAGCGCGATAATCACGGCGGTCGGGATCAGCAACATGCTGTCACCAAAATAGGTCAGGGTTTTCCAACTCATATTTTTCCTTGGGCTTTATTGAGTCAACCTGGGGGGTACACCACTCAGGCAGGAGAACAGTGTATCGATTAAGCATCTGGCTGCAAAAGGGGATATTCTGAAAAGCGGCGGGCCCATTTCTCTGGCATCAAACAGGTGAAATACCTATAATTGCCGCCAACTAACCCTCTCAATCGGCCTATTGCGGTTTCGGCTTCAATTGGCTCCAGTTATCAGGTCTTAAAAAAGTATGACTGACAAGTCTCATCAGTGCGTGATCGTTGGCATCGCAGGTGCATCCGCATCCGGAAAAAGTCTTATTGCCAGCACGCTCTATCGTGAAATCCGTGACCAGGTCGGTGACGAGCATATCGGTGTGATCCCCGAAGATGCCTACTACAAAGATCAGAGCCACCTCACCATGGAAGAGAGGGTGAAAACCAACTATGACCATCCCAGCGCGATGGACCACGATCTGCTGTTGCAGCATCTGCGCGCGTTAAAGGCGGGTCAGGATATTGAGTTGCCGGTTTATAGCTACGTTGAACACACGCGCACCAGCGACTGTATTCATCTTAAGCCGAAAAAAGTGATCATCCTTGAGGGCATTCTGCTGCTGACCGATGCGCGTCTGCGTCAGGAGATGAACTTCTCCATCTTCGTAGATACCCCGCTGGATATCTGTCTGATGCGTCGCATGAAGCGCGATGTGAATGAGCGTGGTCGTTCCATGGATTCGGTGATGAGCCAGTATCAGAAGACCGTGCGTCCAATGTTCCTGCAGTTTATCGAGCCTTCCAAACAATACGCTGACATTATCGTGCCGCGTGGCGGGAAGAACCGCATCGCCATCGATATTCTCAAAGCCAAGATTAACCAATATCTTTGAAAATTCTGCGTCCGGATGGACGTGACGCGTGAAGGTTGTCACAACAGTGGCGACCTTTCGCTACACTTAAAGCATGGAGACTCTGCGATGAGATTATGCGATCGCGACATTGAAGCCTGGCTCGACAACGGTAAACTGGCGATTGACCCGCGCCCACCGGTTGAGCGCATTAATGGCGCAACCGTGGACGTGCGCCTCGGCAATCAGTTCCGCACCTTCAGTGGTCACACTGCGCCATTTATTGATTTGAGTGGTCCAAAACACGAAGTCAGCGCCGCACTGGATCGCGTAATGAGCGATGAGATTGTGCTGCCGGAAGGGGAAGCGTTCTTCCTGCATCCGGGTGAGTTAGCGCTGGCAGTGACGCTGGAATCGGTCACGATTCCGGATGATCTGGTGGGTTGGCTGGATGGCCGCTCCTCGCTGGCGCGTCTGGGCTTGATGGTGCACGTGACGGCACACCGTATCGATCCAGGCTGGCAGGGCCGCATTGTGCTGGAATTCTACAACTCCGGTAAGCTGCCGCTGGCGCTGCGTCCGGGCATGTTGATTGGCGCATTGAGCTTTGAACCGTTGTCTGGCCCAGCGGCACGCCCTTATAACCGCCGCGAAGATGCAAAATATCGTGGTCAGCAGGGTGCCGATGCCAGTCGTATCGACAAAGACTGATGTTCGCCTGAATGATTCAACGTGCGGCAAAGCGGTAAGAGGGTGAATCCCCGGTAGCTGGCATCAGTGTGTGACTGGGGTAAATGAACGCAGCCAACGCCGCTGCAGCATGAAGAATGACGGTGATGAGGGATTATGAGAAGAGTGATAACGACGCTGGCCATCCTGTTAGTGGTGGTCGTGGCGGGCATGACGGCACTGGTGTTGCTGGTCAATCCCAACGACTTTCGTACCTATATGGTACAGCAGGTAGAACAGCGCAGTGGTTATCAACTTGAAGTCAGTGGTGGCCTGCGCTGGCACGTCTGGCCGCAACTCAGTATTCTCGCCGGGCGCATGAGCCTGACCGCACCTGGCGCCAGTCAGCCGATGGTCACTGCAGAAAATATGCGTCTGGATGTCAACCTCTGGCCGCTACTGTCGCATCAGCTAAGCGTCAGCCAGGTGATGCTGAAAAATGCCGTCATTCGTGTTACGCCAGACAGCGCCGCCCAGAAACCGAGTGGTTCACCGGTGGCGCCCACGGACGCGGAACCGGTGGTGACGCGCACCAATGGTTGGTCATTCGACATTGCTAAACTGCGCCTCGCCGACAGTTTGCTGATCTGGCAGCAGCCCGGTGGCGATCAATATAACTTCCGTAATCTCAATCTCAACCTCGATCAGGATGCCAGCAAAAATGCCAGCATCGAACTCGCCACGCGCATTTCACGCAATCAGCGTAATGTTAGCGTCAATCTCAAAGGGCAGATGAATGTGGCGCAGTATCCGCATCGGCTGGTGGGGCAGATAGAAGAGATGGATTACACGCTGGACGGCGCTAACCTCCCGCCGCAGGGCATCAAAGGGGCGCTGAGCGGACAGGGCGAGTGGAATGCCGATAAACAGCAATTCTCGTTGCAAAAGATGCAGTTGACGGCCAACGACAGCACGCTGGATGGCAGTGCCGAAGGGCGTTTAATGTTGCCGCAGCAGCTCAATCTGGCTTTACACGCCACGACATTGAATCTTGATAATCTGATGGCCAGCGCGCCCGCCAGCGACAACAGCACCCCACAGCACGCCAGCGTGACGCGCACGCCGGTGATTGCTGAACCACGCACGCGTACCAACGCTGACTCGCCGTTAAATCTGATGGATTTAACGCTGAGCCTGAATGCGGATTCCAGCGTGTGGCGCGGATTGACGCTGAGCAATCTGCAGATCGATGCCAGCAATCAGGAAGGGTTGATGACCTTGAACAAACTGCAGGGGAAAATTGGCGATGGGCACTTCTCGATCCCGGGCAGCATTGATATCCGCCAGCCGGTGACGAAAGTCGCCCTGCAGCCGGAAATTGAAAACATCGCCATTGCACCTTTAATGAAAGCGCTGGAACTGCCGGAGAGTTTGCAGGGCACGGTCTCCCTGAAAGGCGATCTCAGCGGCACGGGCCTGAGCGTGGATGAAGCGAAGCGTAACTGGCAGGGTAATGCCGAGCTGGAGGCTACCAACCTGCAACTCGCCCAGCTTAATCTGCAACAGATGGTGCGCCGTGCCGTGGCGCGCGTGAGCAATAGCGTGACCAATGATGAGCCGGACGATCAGGGGATTCAGCAGCTGAGCGGTCGTATTAGCCTGAATCAGGGCAAGGTTGTCATGCCAGATCTGCAGGGTGGCAGTAACCGCCTGGCAGTGCAGACCAAAGGCACGGTTGATGTGGTGAACCAGCAGCTCGACGTCACCTTCAATATGATGCTGCGCGGCTGGAAAGGCGACGATAAGCTAGCGACTCTGCTCAATGGCCAGGCAATCCCACTGCGGATGTACGGTGGCTGGAACAACCTGCAGTACTCACTGCCGGTTGACGATGTGCTGCGCCAGCAGTTGCAGAGTGAAGCGAAGTCGCGCCTTAACGAGTGGCTGGATCGCCAAAAGCCTGCGGTGCAACAACCTTAATCCACGTAAAATGCCGTTATGCCTGGTTTGATGGGCATAACGGCGTCGGTTACCGCCCAGGCTCAGGCGCGGGCACAATCTCCACTTTCTGTACCCGATGATTTTCCACCTGCAGCGTACGCAATAAATAATCCCCTACCTGTAACTCTTCTCCCTCTTCAGGCACATGTTGCAGGCTGTCCATTAATAATCCGGCCAGCGTGTGATAATTACGTTTCTCATCCAGTGGCAAATGCACATAGGCTGCCAAATCTTCCAGAGGAATATGTCCGTTCGCCACCCAACCGCCATGCGGCAACGGCTGGATATCATAACGCGCATCAATCTCCTCACCTTCATTCGGCAGATTCCCGGCGATGGTTTCCATCAGGTCACTCAGGGTGACCACGCCTTCCACCGATCCAAACTCATCGACCACAAACGCAAAATGGGTGCGGGCGTGACGGAACTGCTCCAGTGCCTGCAATAACGTCAGGCGTTCGGGAAAGATCAGCGGCTGTTTCACCAAAGCACGTAAATCGAGAGAATGGCTGTGCAGCGACTGATGGAGCAAATCAATCACATGCACCACGCCGAGCGGATCGTGCCCGCGTTCGGTAATCAGGATGCGGGTGTGCTGATTGTTATCCAGCTTAGCCATGATCGCGGCGGGATCTTCACTCAGATCGATGTGCTCAATATCGTGGCGTGACGTCATGATGCTGCTGATGTGCCGCTGCCCTAAACCGAGTACGCGGGCAATCATGCGCCGCTCCTGGCGATTGAATAACGCACCTTCATCACTGTCGCTGAGCAATGAGGCGGTATCGGCGTCCAGTTCGGCACGCTGGGCTTCACCGCGCAATATGCGCAGCACGGCTTCAGAGGTGCGCTGGCGCAGCGGGCGTCCGGCGGTGAGGAAGCGGCGCCGATTAAACAGCGCCAGCTGATTAAACATCTCGATCACGATTGAGAAACCAATCGCCGCGTAGAGATAGCCCTTCGGAATGATAAAACCGAGGCCTTCCGCCACCAGACTGAAGCCAATCATCAGCAGGAAACTCAGGCAGAGGATCACAATGGTTGGATGACCATTCACAAAGCGTGTAAGCGGCTTACTCGCCAGCAGCATGAGTAAAATGGCAATGGTGACCGCCGCCATCATTACCGGCAGTTCGTTCACCATGCCTACAGCGGTAATCACCGCATCAAGCGAAAAGATGGCATCCAGCACCACAATTTGCGCGACCACTGGCCAGAATTTAGCACCGTTCTTACTTTGACCGCTCTCTTCGTCGCTACCTTCCAGACGACTATTGAGTTCCGTCGTGGCTTTATAAAGAAGAAACAGCCCGCCGGAGAGCAGCAATAGATCGCGGGCGCTGAAATTGTGCTGGAACAGGGTAAACAGCGGTTGCGTGAGAGTCACCAGCCAGGAAAGCGATGCCAGCAACACCAGTCGCAACAGCAACGCCAACAGCAAACCGATTACGCGCGCACGGTCACGCGCCGCAGGCGGTAACTTTTCGACCAGGATGGCAATAAAAACCAGGTTATCAATACCCAGCACCAACTCGAGAACGATTAGCGTGACTAATCCTGCCCAGAGCGACGGATCGAGGATCCACTCCATCATGCTTTCATCACCTGAATGTCTGAAAATGCGTTTTGTCTGATGATAGTGAATTAGCAGGCAAGGTACAAATGAGGCAAATCGCGCGATATCACCCTGTTGTCCTGAGTTTTAGGCATATTCTGAGAAGGTACATTTCGTCGATAAGATGAATGTATGGATAAACTTCACCGCATCGTGATAGTGACGATTAATTCTAATATTCACGCGCAAGCGTACGTTTTTAATGCGAAGCAGTCCGAAGGTGAGTATCGAATTATTCTGAATTTTACGCAGGAATGGGCTGAAAGGGATGGCATCAATACTTATGGCTGGTAGTCTTTTTCCTAAAATAGTGCAGGGGACACGGGGCCTACTTGTAAACAAGCCAGTAATAACTAGTATAGCAACGTGTTAGTAAATGTCTGCGCCGAAGTTGTTAATAGCGCGCTGTTTAGCTTCTTAATGTTATGAATTGTGATCGTGCACGGGATTAGCCTGCCGCTGGCTAAGAATAATCTTAGTGAGTGCGATGAAAATAGATGCGATTGCAGCGGTATTGGCAGCGACAGCCAAGGGCGGTAGCGTGCCTGAAGTGCTTTTCTCCGTTCAGATTAGGGCTAAATCGTGGCAAGGGAAGTCAGACTAATCTGTTGGTATTTATTGCAATTCTTTGGCTTTACTAAAAAGAGAATTGGCTTAAACACCGGAGCGTTTGCCGCAGATTGCCTCCCCGTTAGCAGTGGATATATCGCTCATTTATTACACAGGGCAGAGGCGTTAGGGATTAGGGAAATAAAATAAAAGAGTTAAATATGCGCGATAACCAAATTACATATAAAAGTCTCCTCACTAAAATTTTACTGGCGTGCTCGGATTTAATTTGTTTCAACGCGGCATTGTTTATTGCTCTGGCGGTGATTAATTCGTTCACAGATTCTCCACTGGCAGATATATCTGAAAAATACCTGCACTTAAAAATCGCCACCCACGTTTGTTTATCGATTATTTGCGTAGGCTGGTTCTGGGTTCGCCTGCGTCATTACACCTATCGCAAGCCATTCTGGTTTGAGCTGAAAGAGATATTTCGTACCATTCTTATTTTCTCTGTCATCGATTTGTCAATTTCAGCATTATCGCAATGGCAGATGTCGCGCTTTGTCTGGGTGACCACCTGGATTGTGGCGTTGATATTAATTCCGCTGGCGCGCGCCATCTCTAAACGCGTACTGAATCACTTCGGTATGTGGAAAAAACAAACCATCATCATCGGCAGTAGCCGTAATGCTGAAGAAGCCTGGCAGGCGCTGCAGAGCGAAGAGGTGATGGGGTTTGATGTGATTGCCTTCTTCGATGTTGATGGCAGTTGCCCGCAGGCCAGCATCTCTGGCGTACCGGTACTGCACAATGAACAAGAGCTGTGGCAGCTGACGCACAGCGAAACCCAGTTCATCGTGGCTGTGGAGTTTGAACAGAGCCAGCATCGTGACAACTGGCTGAAAATGCTGGCAATGCATAACTGCCGTTCAGTCTCAGTGATTCCAACTCTGCGCGGCGTGCCCCTTTACGGTACCGACATGGCCTACATCTTCAGCCATGAAGTGATGATTCTGCGCGTGAACAATAATCTGGCGAAACGCACTTCGCGCTTCCTGAAACGTGCTTTCGACATCGTCGGCGCACTCGGCATCATTATTGCGCTGTCACCGGCGCTGCTGGTCCTCGGCTTTATGGTTGGACGCGACGGTGGCCCACCGATTTACGGTCATGAACGTGTCGGCCTGAACGGACGTAAATTCAAATGCCTTAAATTCCGTTCGATGGTGATCAACTCGAAAGAGGTGCTGGAGGAAGTCCTGCGCACCGATCCGGTCGCTCGCGCCGAATGGGATAAAGATTTCAAACTGAAGAATGACCCGCGTATTACCAAAGTTGGCCACTTCATCCGTAAAACCAGTCTGGATGAACTGCCACAGCTGTGGAATGTGGTACGCGGCGACATGAGCCTGGTGGGCCCCCGTCCAGTGATTGAAGATGAACTCTGTCGTTATGCCGGTGATGTTGATTATTACCTGATGGCGAAACCCGGCATGACGGGATTGTGGCAGGTTAGCGGTCGTAACGACGTTGACTATGAAACGCGCGTCTATTTCGATTCGTGGTATGTCAAAAACTGGTCGCTGTGGAATGACATCGCGATCCTGTTTAAGACAGTGGGTGTCGTGCTGAAACGCGATGGTGCTTATTGATACCAGAAGGGCAGGGGACGAAATCATTATCCCCGTCTGAAATGCCGGTGCTGGGAGTGCCTTAACTGACAACTGCCATTATCGAGCCTGAAAAGAGTCGGTGACTTGCCGGCAGGGTAATCACCGACTTTACTTGATGTCGTCTCAGGGCACGGTGACAACATAAAACCAAGGGAGCGCATAATAATGACCCACAGTTTCAGTGTTTAACCCGTCAGTTTTATTTTTTTATAAGACGCTACACAGCGGCGTTTTCGCCTCTATCAATCATTAACTGATAGCGAAGAATCAGATGATAATGAAAATTAAATTGATACCTTTATTGGTATCCGCAACTTTTCTCTCCGGGTGCACCATTGAACCAGGTTCGCACCTTTCCACTAGCGGAAAAGATGTCATTGAGCAACAGGATAGCAACTATGACATCGATAAATACGTCAACGTCTTCCCGCTGACGCCGCGTCTGGTTGAACAGATGCGTCCGAAGCCACTGGTTGCGCAGGCCAACCCGGCGCTGCAGACCGAAATTCAAAGCTACGAATATCGCGTGGGCATTGGCGACGTGCTGAACGTCACTGTCTGGGACCACCCGGAGCTGACCACACCAGCGGGTCAGTATCGTAGCGCCAGTGACACCGGTAACTGGGTACAGGCCGATGGCACGATTTTCTACCCGTACATCGGTAAAGTGCGTGTAGCCGGCCGCACCGTAACGGAAATCCGCGCTGAAATTGCGCGCCGCCTTGCGCAGTTCATTGAAAGCCCACAGGTGGATGTCAATGTTGCGGCGTTCCGTTCACAGAAAACCTACGTGACCGGTTCGGTGACCACCTCCGGCCAGCAGGCGATCACTAACGTGCCGCTGACCGTACTCGATGCCGTCAACGCTGCCGGTGGCTTAGCTGCCGATGCAGACTGGCGTAACGTGGTGCTGACGCACCAGGGCAAAGAGCAGCGCATTTCGCTGCAGGCGCTGATGCAAAACGGCGACCTGAGCCAGAACCATCTGCTGTATCCGGGCGATATTCTCTACGTCCCGCGTAACGATGACCTGAAAGTCTTCGTGATGGGCGAAGTGAAACAGCAATCCACGCTGAAAATGGACCGTAGCGGCATGACGCTGGCCGAAGCGCTGGGTAATGCGGCCGGGATGGATCAAACCACGTCCGATGCTACCGGTGTCTTCGTTATTCGTCCTATTCGTGGTGCCAACCGCACCAAGATCGCCAACATCTATCAGTTGAATACCAAAGATGCGGCATCGATGGTGATGGGGACTGAATTCCAACTGGAGCCGTACGACATCGTCTACGTCACCGCCACACCAATTACCCGTTGGAACCGTGTGATTTCTGGGCTGCTGCCAACCATCGTGGGTATCGACGATGCAAGCTCCGCAGCACTGCGTTTCCGCAACTGGTCTAACTAAGGTTTCAGTATGATCAAGTCCGTGTTAGTCGTCTGCGTCGGTAATATCTGCCGCTCCCCAACCGGGGAGCGTCTGTTCCAACGCGCGCTACCTTCAACTCGGGTGGCTTCTGCAGGGCTAGGCGCTCTGAAGGGGTTCCCGGCAGACCAGACCGCCAGCGACGTTGCCGCCGAACATGGCGTGTCGCTGGAAGGCCATCATGCTCAGCAGTTAACGGCCAGTATGTGCCGTGACTATGACCTGATTCTGGTAATGGAGAAGCGCCACGTTGAGCAGGTCAATCGCATCGACCCAGCCGCACGCGGAAAAACCATGCTCCTTGGGCACTGGCTCAATCAGCAGGAAATTGCGGATCCGTACAAAAAAAGTCGCGAGGCCTTCGAAGAGGTCTACGGGTTACTGGAAAACGCTACCCAGAAATGGGTCAACGTACTAAGCCGATAGTTGGGAATACCCATGAATATTAAAAACAAGGTTATGACCGCGCCAAAAGAAGATTCGAGTGGATGGGATCTGGCGCATCTTGTGGGACAGCTAATTGATCATCGCTGGATCATCGTGGCCGTTACCGCCTTCTTCATGTTGGCAGGAACGCTCTACACACTGTTTGCAACGCCTATTTACAGCGCCGATGCCATGGTTCAGGTAGAGCAGAAAAACACGGCTTCTGTTCTGAATGAGTTGCAGGATGTGATTCCAACGACACCCGCTTCTGACACTGAGATTCAAATTCTCGAATCCCGTATGGTGTTGGGCAAAACGGTTAATGACTTAGGTCTGGATACCGTGGTGGAGCAGAACTACTTCCCGGTGATTGGTAAAGGTCTGTCGCGCCTGATGGGCAACAAGCCGTCTGAAATCGCCATTTCTCGCCTGGAAATTCCGCGCACTATCGATAAACGTACGGTGCAGTTGGAAGTGACCGGTCCACAGACTTATACCGTGACCAGCGAGGGTGATGAGCTGTTCAAAGGCCGCGTGGGTCAGCTGGAGCAGCATGGTGAAGTCACTATGCTGGTCAGCGGTATCCAGGCTGATGAAGGGACCAGTTTCAACGTCACCAAACTCACTGACTTGCAAGCCATCAGAGCGGTGTTAAACGCACTTACCGTCGCCGATAAAGGCAAAACGACAGGTGTGCTGGGTCTGGAATATCAGGATGAAGATCCGGTGCGTGCCAGCCAGGTACTGAATCAGATCGTGAATAACTATCTGCTGCAGAACGTTGAACGCAAATCTGAGCAGGCTGAGAAGAGCCTGGAGTTCCTGCGCAACCAGCTGCCACAAGTGCGTAGCAGTCTGGATGATGCGGAGAACAAGCTCAACGCCTATCGCCGCCAGAATGAATCGGTGGATATGTCGCTGGAAGCGAAATCGGCTCTCGACTCATCCGTTAGCGTGCAGAGCCAGTTGAACGAACTGACCTTCAAAGAAGCTGAAGTGTCACAGCTCTACACCAAAGATCACCCGACTTACCGCGCGCTGCTGGAAAAACGCAAAACCCTGGAAGACGAGCAGGCAAAACTGAACAAGAAAATTGCCGGTATGCCGCAAACCCAACAGGAAATACTGCGTCTGACACGTGATGTGCAGTCAGGTCAGGAAATCTACATGCAGTTGCTGAATCGCCAGCAAGAGCTGGGAATCAGTAAAGCCAGTACCGTGGGTGATGTGCGCATCATCGACCGTGCGGAAACCGCCGGTAGCCCGGTGGCACCGAAGAAACTGTTGATTATTGCCGCCAGCTTTATTCTGGGTCTGATTCTCTCTGTGGGTCTGGTGCTGCTGAAAGCGTTGTTCCATCACGGTATTGAGAATCCTGAGCAGCTGGAAGAGCTGGGCATGAACGTCTATGCCAGCGTACCGCTGTCAGAGTGGCAACGTAAGAAAGATACCGAAGCCCTGGCGCGTCGTGGTCACAAAGAGAAGAGTGACCCACATAATACGCTGCTGGCGTTGGGTAATCCGACCGACCTCTCCATCGAAGCGATTCGCAGCCTGCGTACCAGCCTGCACTTCGCGATGATGGAAGCCAAAAACAACATTCTGATGATTACCGGTGCCAGCCCGGGTATTGGTAAAACCTTTATCTGTGCCAACCTGGCGACCCTGGTATCGAAAGCAGGCCAGCGTGTGCTGTTCATCGATGGTGATATGCGCCGTGGTTATACCCATGAGCTGCTTGGTTCGGAAAACAAAATGGGTCTCTCCAATGTGTTGTCCGGCAAGAGTGAGTTCTCACCGGCCATGATTCAGAAAGGCGTGTACGGTTTTGATTTCCTGCCACGCGGTCAGGTACCACCGAACCCGTCTGAACTGCTGATGCATCGTCGCATGAGTGAGTTACTGGATTGGGCGAGCAAGAACTACGACCTGGTGTTGATTGATACCCCACCGATTCTGGCGGTGACCGATGCTTCCATCATCGGTAAGTTGGCCGGTACGTCGCTGATGGTGGCGCGTTTCGAAACCAACACCACTAAAGAGTTGGATGTCAGCTACAAGCGCTTCGCGCAGAACGGTATTGAGATTAAGGGTGTCATCCTGAACGCCGTGGTGCGTAAAGCGGCGAACTCCTACGGTTATGGTTACGACTATTACAACTACGAATATAAACAGAAAGTGTAACGCACCCTGTTTTTGACTTAGAGGCGGCATCTGCCGCCTCTTTTTGCGTAAGGAATGACACCATGGCACCCTATTGGGTTATATCCGGATTGTTGCTTCTGATTTCATTGAGTGAGCTTATTGTCAAAAAAGATGAGCGCACTTCGGGTCTGATGCTCTACCTGCTGTGTATTGCCACCGCTATCCTGATTGTGTTTGCCGGGATTCGCGGTTTGGGTACCGGCATGGATGATTTGCAGTATCGGACATTTTATACCGGCTTCATTCAAAGTCTGCAGATCAACGGCTTTAGCGCCACCGTGGAGCTCTTCCGTTATGAGCCGCTGATTTTTGCCATCGCCTGGCTAACCAGTCTGATTTCCAGTAATGCTGACACCTTCTTATTTGTATTCAGCATTCTGGCGGTGGTGACCAATGCGGTGTTCTTCCGCAAAATGTCACCGTACCCGATCCTCGCGCTGGCACTGTATTCCGCCCATATCTATATCAACAAAGACATGAACCAGATTCGCTTTGGTCTCAGTTCTGCGCTGTTTTTGGGTGTGCTCTGGTGTTTGTATCTGAAGCGTTACTGGGGAGCGTTCGGCTTTTTCCTGCTCTCTTTCTTCAGCCACAACACCGGAATTATGGTGGTTACGGTCTTGCCATTCTTGTTTATCCGTCAATGGCGCTATTGGCCGGTGCTGATTATCTTTCTGAGTATCCCGATGTCGAAGTTCGGCGGGACAAACTTTATCAGCTTGATCAGTGCGCATATGGGCGCGATGGGGGAGAGGGCGGAAGGCTACAGTGCTGAAGCATCGAATACCGCGGATGGCAGCATCTTCTCGGTTTCTAACCTTAAAAACATCATGCTGGTGTGTATGTTTGTCTACTTCATGCTCAGCGATGAATTGAAACGCAACAACGCTGAGCAGTGGCGTTTTAACTATCTGATGATTGTGACCTTCGCGCTGGGCGGGGCAATCAGGATCTTCTTCTATAACTATTCATCCGGGGCAAGGCTTTCCAACTACCTGTTGCAAGTTGAGCCTATTCTACTGACCTCGTTGATCTATCAATCACGGCAATTGCTCAAGCCGGCGATGTTCGCGATGTTCAGTTTCTTTCTTGTTTATTACCTCTACTACAACACCATCTCGCAGAAACAGGCCGTTGTCGGCTACGAGGTGGCGCAGGAGTTCAAAATCTTTAGGTAACAGAGAGGTAACATGACGAGAAAATTGATGGTTTTAGCCCTCGCGCTGGCACCGATTGCGGCGCTGGCAGCACCGGGTTTAAGCACGTTGCAGATTGACGCATTTGGTGATTCCACTACTGCGGGTGTCATCAGCAAAGACCGTAAAAGCAGCATCACCAAAGCCAGTGAAATCGGTGAATTGACGCAAATGCTGCAACAGCAGTATGGCGATCGGGTCAACATCGTGGTGAAAAACCACGGTGTGCCGGGTGCGCAGGCCGCTGAGTTGTTGTACCCGCATGGCGGCGATGATCAAAGCCATTGGGAGGACTTAATGAAAACCTCCCCGGCTAAAATCGTTCTGATCAACTACGCCATTAACGATGCCCGACACTATTTTTTCAAGGATAAGAAGGTGCACCTTGAAAGCCCTGAAGAGTATGGGCGGATTATCACGCGCCTGGTTGAAGTGGCGAAGCAGAACCATAAACAGGTTATTTTGCAGGAGCCGAATCCCATTTGCGGCAAAGCGGAACGTTGGAATGTTTGGCCCTACGTCTGGCAACTTAACCAGGTGGCTAAGCAGCAGCAGGTTGCCGTGGTTCACCAGTATAGCGTGATTAAAGAAGATCGTGATTGGCAGTCACAGATGTCTGACGACTGTATTCATCCGCTGGAGTCACTGTATAAAGCCAAAGCGGATCGTACCTTTAGTATTGTTAGCCCACTTGTTCAGCAAAGTCTTGCGCAGCAAAGCCCCTAACCTTGTTGTGTCGATTTTATAAGGGATCCTGATATGTACATCATGATTATGGTGGTTTCGTTCTGCCTTGCATTGCTCATTTTACATGCCTGCTCTTATCATCGCGGGATTTATAATGATAAAGGCGTGAAGAGTATTTCTGGCCTGCGTGCTTTTCTTGCCAGTATTGTCGCCTTTTCTCATTTTGTTCATTATATCTACGGGCTGGATCAACCGTGGATATATGATAAAAACTATTTTGCCTGGTTCTCTGAAGGCAATTTTTTTGTGAATTCGGGTAAATTCGGCGTCTTGCTGTTCTTTATGATTTCGGCTTTCCTGTTCTATCGCTGGCTGGATAACGATACGCTCACCCCTGCACAGCTGAGTGGAAAACTCTGGCGTTCACGCGTTCGACGTATCGTCCCGATGTTTTGGTTCTCAGGTTTCGTGATCTTTACCATTGGGGCGCTGCAAGGTGCGCTGGTACCGCCGTTGCAAGCGCTGAAAGATGCTGTTTTATGGCTGTTGTTCATTGGCAGCTACAACGTTGGCGAGATGTCTACGGCGGTGGTGAACTCCGGCGTGGAGTGGACGCTGCGTCTGGAATGGTTGCTGTATTTGTCTATTCCCGTGATTTATTTCCTCAATCGATTAACGCGCGGGAAATACAAAACCCTGCTGATCCTCTCGTCCATCGGCGTTATTTTCATCATTGCCGTCGCATTACGTTTGTATGGGAAAACCTATACCGATCCGCGTCCGGTACTCGGCTTTGCGATGGGATATTTTGCTTATAAATTCCGCGATAGATTTGCTGGTTTACGCCATTCCCGCAGTGCGGCAATCCTCAGTCTTGGATTGGCAGCATTCTCTCTGTTCTTCACCTCGAATACCTTCTTCTATGTCTTCTTCCTGATATCCCTGACGGTGATCTTCTTTATTGTCAGCAGCGGTAATTCGCTGATGGGACTGCTGGAAAATAAGACCTTGATGTCGATTGGTGAAGTGAGCTATAGCCTCTATTTGATTCATGGCGTCGTGCTGTACGGTATTGAGCAAATCCCACCAACGTTATATCCGCATAATTACTGGATGTTCACGCTGTTATCTACACTGTTCTTTGTTGCGGCGTTTTATGTCGCAAAAATGACCTATCTTTGGGTGGAAAAACCGTTTATCGGCAGCAGTGGCGGTAAGTCTAAAGCAGCAACCAAAGCAGCAGCCGAAAATTAAGAATTTGACTGATTACCTTCGCTTAATATTCGTATTACTGTTAACCAGAAGTTTTTAGAGGTACTGGCAATGCAGGATATTCGTTTCTCAATTGTAATTCCCGCGTATAACGCGTCGAAGTCGATTGTAACGACGCTGGATTGCGTCAAAGCGCAAACCTATCGCAATTTTGAAGTCATCATCGTGGATGACAAATCGGCTGATGCCGCTGAGCTGGCACAGGTGGTGCGCAGTGAGCGATATCAGGATCTGGACATCAAACTTGAGCTGTCTGAGGTGAAACTCAACGGTGCCGGCGCTCGTAACAAAGGTATCGAACTGGCTGAGGGCGATTTCATCAGCTTCCTCGATGCAGATGATGAGTGGGGCGTTGATAAGCTGCTCACCGTGTATGACACCATCACCAGACTTGAAGCACAGGGTAAGTCGAACTATCTGATTTTCAGCCAGGTGAACATTCATCAGGATGGCCGTTTCCTCAAGGTGATGCCGATGCAGCCACCGGGCAAGAATGAAACCATCGCTGAATATCTGTTTGGCTGTTACGGCTTTATTCAAACCAGCACCATTGTGTTGAAGCGCGAAGATGCCGATAAAATCCGTTTTGATGCGCGTTATATTCGCCATCAGGATTATGATTTCTGCATCCGTGCTGACCGCATGGGCTATGAGTTTGTGATGATTGATAAGCCGCTCGCCACCTACCATCTGGTGACCAAATTTGGTTCCAAACACAAAGGCGAGTCGGTGAAGTACTCCTTCTTCTGGCTGGACACCATGAAGCCGCACCTCACGGCACGTGACGTCCATACCTATAAGGCGTTCAAGCTGCCGCTGCGCTACAAGATGGATGGTAAATCACTGCAGGCGAGCCTCAGTTTCGCGCGCTACTTCTTCCTGACCAATCGTGATAACCGGGCTTATTTCCTGAATCGACTGTTCGATAAGGTGAAGTCTCGCTTCTCTGGCGGGCGAGCCGTCTCCTGATTCACTTTATAAAAATTTCACTTGCTCCCGCACCGGGAGCAATTTTTTGGTTCCTGACACTCCGGGTATGCAAATGACAAATCATGTTGGCACCGTCGGTATCGTGATGCCGATGTATAACGCGCGTAAAACGGTATTGCGTGCGGTAGAGTCGATCGTCAATCAGACCTATAGCGACTGGCATCTTTATTTAATAAATGATCAGTCCACCGATGATTCGCTGGCCTATGTACGCGAACACTGCACTGATGCGCGCATCACCATTCTTAACAATGAAGTCAACCTCGGTGCGGCGGAAACACGTAACGTGGGTCTGCGTGCCGCGCAACAAGAGATTATTGCGTTTCTCGACAGTGACGACGAATGGCACGTCGATAAACTTGCCGAACAGACTGCGGCGATCGCGGCGGGTGATGATTTTGTCATCACGCATTATCACTACAAAACCAAAACCGCCGACCACGATATTCTCTACAGCAAACCCTATCTGCAGCAGGAAAACTTCGTGAAGAAGCAGTATCGCGTCTGCTTCTCTTCCGTGTGTTTCCGCCGTCCCCCTCAGGGCATCTTCTTCCAGCGTAAAGGACATGAAGATTTCCTGTTCCTCTACGAACTGTTCCTCCGCTACAAGCAAGCTCGGGTGATCCAGAAGACGCTGGTCAACTATTACGAGCTGGGCGATTCATTGTCTCGCAACAAGAATAAAGCGGCGAAATGGCACCTCGAATTATTAAGAATTATCTATAAAAACAATCCGTTAAAAATCTATTACTATTACGGCTGGTATATGGTGAACGGCGTTCTCTTCACCCTGAAGCATCGTTAAGACCCGGCATCCTTCGTGTTGCTACGACGTGAGCAGCATGGAGGCGTTGGGTCTTAAGTTCACATTTTGAGGTGGAAAGCGTTTTATGAAAAAGATCGTTTTAGTGATTAAGGATGCCTACTCCTACGCAGGCACGGAAAACATCTGTAATTTCATGTCGGAGTGCCTCGGAGAGCAGCACGCCGTCACCATTTATTCGCTGGAAGGACACGGCAAAACCTTTTATCCGTTCGATCGCGTGAAAGAGATCGTCAGTTTTGAAGGGCACAGCAACCCGATTAAAAGCGCTGTGGCAAGCATTCATCAGCAAGGCTTCGACAGCGTATTTCTGATCAGCATGGGCCGCCTGAGCGTGATGTTCGCCTTCTGGAACCTGATGGCGATGAAGAAAAAACGCTTTAAAGCCTACGCCTGTGAACACATCGCGATTAACTCCTTCAGCAAGCCGATCAAAGCGCTGAAGTGGATGCTGCTGCGCTATTACGACCAGGTCATCGTGCTGACGGACAAAGATCATCAGGTGTTCAGCCGCTGGAATATTGCCAGCAAGCAGATCCCCAATCCGGTGGTGTACAAGGCCTTTCAGCGCCAAAGCCGCAGCCGTCAGGCGCTGGCGGTGGGGCGTCTGGACAATCAAAAAGGCTTCGACCTGCTGCTGGATATCTGGGCTGATTTCAGCAAAACCCACCCTGAGTGGACGCTGGTGATTGCCGGTGACGGTGAATTGCGTCAGCAACTGCACGATCAGGCTGCGGCGTTGGGCATTACCGGCAGCGTTAACTTCGTCGGTAAAGTCAGCAATATCAACGATTACTACCGCGACAGCGACATGGCGCTGATGACTTCACGCTATGAGGGTTTGCCGCTGGTGCTGCTCGAAGCGAAATCCTGGTCATTGCCGGTGGTGGCTTATGACTGCCCAACCGGCCCGCAGGAGATCATCAATCACGGTGAAGATGGGTTCCTGGTGCCGATGAATGACAAATCAACGTTCCTGGCGCGCATGGAACAGCTGGCCAGTGACGATAGCCTGTTTTACGCCATGAGCGAAAAAACCAAAGAAACTGCGCTGAAGTTTGACGGTAACCAGATCAAACAAAGCTGGCTAGCCCTGGTTTAGCCAAATAATTCATGCCGCAGGAAGGCGGCAAATGCTTGAGTCCCCGTGAGCTTACTTGAGTAAGTGACAGGGGCGAAGGCAGGCAGCCAACGCCCTTGTGGCGTGAAGTATGACGGCTAAATGCCTCCGGGATCACATTTATGGCTGTTACGCAGCCCCATGACCACGGGATTAAAAGCATGAAAAGAAGAGAAGTCTTGCAAACTGCAGCCTCCTCCATTGTTGCCGCACTCTCGGTGAGTGCATTTTCCAGCTACGCGGCAAAAAGTGGTCAACCGGCTTTGAAAGCTGTCGATCCGTCCAGCGTACCGCAGGGTGATGTGCCGATTTTAACGCCAGAAAACGTCTACACCATGCCGCCGCAATTCTGGCAGAACTTTGAGGGTAAATTGTGGATCGGGCAGGCCGGTCAGGATGCCAGCAAAGCGGGCAATCAGATTCCGGTCTTCCTGCGCGATGCCAGCGGTAAAGTGTCACAAATCAGCCAGCCTATTGCGCTAAATAAGGGCAACTTCGCGCAATTCATTCACGATAATGCAGCGTTGATCGCCAATCCTGCTCACTCCATGGTGGTGGAAGACGATCAAGGGAATACGCTGTTTTCGATTGCAGATGTTTCACGACCGAATCCGAGTAATTTTAGTCAACGTCTGGCGCAGCCGAATGGCTATCAGCTGATTGGCGAAATCCCGTCGGTTGAGGAGTTAAGGAAAACGCGTCCGCTGTTCGCGGGTGCCAAAATCAAGCTGAAAAGCTGGCATGAAGGCTTAGAAGTGGGCGGCGGGGAATTCGTTGGCGCTTTTGGTGACGGCAAAGATGATGGCGGCGTTATCTTCAGTGGTAAAGGCTTCTATTGGCGTCGCGTGGTTGAAGATTTTAACCGCCTGACGCTGTTCGATTTTGGCGCCATTGCCGATGCCAAAACCGATGCGGCACCGGCGATAAAAGCCATGTATCAGTGGTCAATTGATGCCAATCAGCAGATCTGTGTGCAGTTCCCGGCAGGCAATTTCTTCGTAACCGAGTGCGATTTCGGCAATGAACAACGACGGTTCTTCCGTATCTCCGGCGCGATGGTCAATTTTGGCTATTTCCCGGCGACCACGCTGACGTCAGACGGCCGCTCTGAATTCCTGTTCCAGGTGAACGCGCGTTGGACGGAGATCTCGAATCTGATTTTCAACGGCCAAAACGACAAGCGGCCCAACAAGCAGGGGCTGTTCCGCAATACCTGTCCCGGCGGGCAATTTTTCCGTGGTGCCTGCCTGCGCTTGAATCAGGTTGGCGGGGTGTCGTTGAGCTTACTGGATACGCTGGATTGTAAAATCGACCAGTGGTACGCCAATGCCTGTACCGGTGATGTGATCAAAGCCAGTTGGTCGGGCCAAAAGGCTGGCGCCTGGGATCACAGCACGGCGATTGAACTCTCCAACTTCAACGCCCAGCACTGTAAAGGCGGTAAGGTGTTGAATCTGCCACGTTGCAGCCAGTCGATCATTCATAACGGCTGGATCGAGCACAGTGAGTTTCCCGGTGACATTTCCAATGGGCAGTGGATTATCGATGCGCTCAGCATTGAAGACTGTAAAAATCCGCTTATTGCGCACAACTCGCGGCTGAACATGCGCCAGACCAACCTGCAAGCGGGGAGTTGGATCGACAACTCGATGGAAGGCGAGCGTTGGCTCAACATCTGGGAGATGGGGTCCACACGCGTGGAATCTTACGGTGTAGCCATCGATGGCAGCCTGAAATACAACTACATCACTTCACGCTTCCGCCTGGCGAATAACACCAACCAGGAAACCTGGTTTGAACTCGGCAACTTCTACTCACCTACGGTGGGAGACAGCTGGGAGATAGAGGTGTTTGGTCAATCGCAATTCAATAATGGCACGGCTAATCAGCCCTTAATGAACGTCATTGATGGTAAAGGCACCGGCGGCCGTGCGGTTATTCATCTGCAACGCAAAACCAAAAATGCGGAAGCCAGCTGGTCTGCCGAAGGCAGTTCACCCCTGGTGGATGTCCGCTTTGAACCGCGCTCAGAGACGGACACGAAAGTGTTCGTCAAGCTGGCTGGCTGGACACCCACCACCGCTATTTTGATTAAAAGCACCGCCAAGGACCGCTTCCTTACCGGACGCTGTGCGCGTGTGGATGCCACCATGGCGCAGGGCAGTCCTGCCAGCGGCAGCCAGCAAGCACCGCAGCGCTTCAGTCTGCACAACGGTAAAGCGGGTATAGGCGGTAACGAGCAGGGCGATCTGCTGCTGGCCTCGCGCGCGCTGAAACCGGAGCAGGTAGATACGCGTGAGCCGAAAGGATTTGTCTCGGTGGTGATTAACGGCGAACAGGTGGCGTTACCCTATTTTGCGGTGAAGTCGTAATGCAGTAACCGGAGAGGGCGCAGCCGTTTGCGCCCTCTCCGGGAAAGGTTGGGAGCGGCCTGCAGGTCGCCCGTTTGAGGACAGATTTTCTATTTTGGGCATTGTTCCCATTGCAGTTTTTTAACACAGAGTTCACTTTGCCCGTGCAGGAAATGACGTGGCTTGTAAAAAATTAAAAAAATTTTTCTGGAGTGTTTATGAAGATTTTATTGGTGGGAAACCATACCTGTGGAAATCGTGGGGATGGCGCGATTTTACGTGGACTGATCGACTCTTTGCAGTCTGCGCGTGGTGACCTCGATATTGATGTGATCAGTCGTTATCCAACAAGCTCCGGGTACTTATTGCAACAGGATATCCAGCAGGATTCCTTGTTTCTGCATAACAGCAAATCAGCGAAAGGGCTGGTGGGCAGCGTTAAACGTAAAGTGGCCAACCGCCTGATGCCCGAAATCATGATGGCGCATCTGGGCAAGGGTGGCCTGTACAAATCGTTCTCTGTGCCGCCCCATCTGGCGCAATTCACCAAAAGTCTGGAACAGTATGACGCCATCATTCAGGTGGGCGGTTCGTTCTTCGTCGATCTTTATGGTGTGACGCAGTTTGACCACGCGCTCTGTGCATTGATGGCGAAAAAGCCGCTGCACATGGTCGGTCACTCCGTGGGACCCTTTGAGAACCCACGCGTGAATGCGCTGGCCAATTTCGTGTTTGATCGCGTCGATAGCCTGGTGCTGCGTGAAGAGGTCAGCTTCGATCGCCTGAAACAAGACGGCGTCACCACCAGCCGCGTGAAGAAGGGCGTCGATACCGCCTTCCTGGTGAAAGCGCGTGATGTGGAGAATCCGAGCCACAACCTGCTGCACTGGAAAAACATCATCAGCGCACGCAAAACCATCGCCATCACCGTGCGTGAACTGGCGCCGTTCGACAAACGTCTCGGCGTGACGCAGAAAGAGTACGAAGCGGCTTTTGGTAAAGTCATCAACGCGATGATTGCCGAGGGCTATCAGGTGGTGGCTTTCTCTACCTGTACCGGCATCGACAGCTACGCCAAAGACGACCGGATGGTGGCGCTGACGCTACGCGACCACGTCGAAAATCCCGAGCATTACCATGTCATCATGGACGAGTTCAACGACCTCGAACTCGGCATCCTGCTAAGCCATTGTCACCTGACTATTGGCACCCGCCTGCACTCCGCCATCATTTCCATGAACTTCGGTACCCCAGCCGTGGCCATCAACTATGAGCACAAATCGCTCGGCGTGATGAAACAGCTTGGATTGCCGCAGATGGCCACCGACGTGCAGAGCCTGATGGATGGTTCGCTGATCGATAAAGTACAAACCGTACTGGCGGACTACGACAACGTGAAACGCAAAGTGGATACCGCGGTGGCGCAGGAGCGTGAAATTGGTAACCGCATTACGGCAGAAATTCTCAACGTGCTGGGGTAAGTGATGAAGCTGACCTTTTTCACCATGCGTTTTCCGGTTGCCTCTGAGACGTTTGTCCTCAATCAGGTAACGCATTTCATCGATGCAGGCTATGACGTGGAGATCATCTCCGTGTTTCCGGGCGATATGATCAATCGCCACGCCGCGTTCGATGATTACAATCTGGCGGCGAAAACTCACTATTTACTGCCGGAAGAGAAAGTTTCGAATCTCGATAAGCTGACGCAGCGCATTGGTTTGATGCTGCCGAAAATCGCGAAGCCGGCGTTAATCAAATCACTCAACGTCAGCCGCTACGGCCAGCAGGCGAAAAAGCTGCTGCTGCCCGCGATTGTTGCTAACGCGAAGCAAACCTTCACCGCGGATGTGTTTCTGGTGCACTTTGGTTATGCCGGCGCGCTGGCCAACAAACTGCGTGAGCTCGGCGTGCTGAAAGGCAAGCAGGCGACGGTGTTCCACGGCGCGGATATTTCGCGCCGTCACATTCTCGAAGAGCACAAGCTCGATTACGTCAACCTGTTCAAACAGAGCGAGTTGATGTTACCCATCAGCCATTTGTGGGAGAACAAGCTGATTGAGATGGGTTGTCCACGCGAGAAGGTGCACGTGACGCGCATGGGCATTGAGCCTGAGAAGTTTAACTTCAGGCCGCGTGAGGCGTTTCATCAGCCGCTGCGAATTGTTTCGGTCGCGCGTTTGACCGAGAAAAAGGGCTTAGACGTGGCGGTAAAAGCCAGCGAAATTCTGCGCAACAACGGTGGGCAGTTCGAGTTCACCATCATCGGCAACGGTGAGCAGGACGGTATGATGCGTGAACACATCGCGCGTGCCGGACTGGAAGCCTTTGTCACTATGCCAGGTTTCAAGCCGCAGGAGGAGATTCGTCAGGCGTTGAATGATGCTGATATCTTCCTGCTACCGTCGAAAACCGCAGCCGATGGCGACATGGAAGGCATTCCGGTGGCGTTGATGGAAGCGATGGCGGTGGGGCTGCCGGTGGTTTCGACCTATCACAGCGGCATCCCGGAGCTGATTCAGAACAACGTCAGCGGCTGGCTGGTCTCCGAAAACGATGCCGAAGAGTTGGCTGACACGCTGCTGCGTCTGTCACGCGGTGATGTCGATGTCGCGCCGGTCGTGGCTGCTGCGCGACACAAAGTGGAAACCGAGTTCAATCAGCACATCGCTTATGGCGAGCTGGCTAAAATTCTGGAGCGCATGGTGTGAGCGGATTAAAAAAACAGGCCGTCTGGCTGTTTGGCAGTACCTGCTTCGCGGCATTGCTGCAGGTGTTACAGCTCAGCGTTCTGGCGCGAAAACTGGAAGCGCATGAGTTGGGTTTATTAGCCATTATCAACGCCATTCTGGCGGTGGCAACGGTGTTGCAGGATATGGGGATGAGCAGCTACATCGTGCATCGCCAGGACATCAACCGCCGCCAGCAGAGTACGATTTATTGGGTCAACGTCTCACTCAGCTTGTGTACCGGCTTGATTATGCTGGCAATTGCCTTCCCGGTGGCGTGGTTCTATCACCTGCCTGAATTGACCGGGCTGATCATGCTCACCAGCCTCAACTTCCTCGTGCTGGGCCATCTGTCGCAGTATCAGGCGCACTATGTGAAATCCAAACGTATGGTGACGCTGGCGAAGATTGAGATGGCCACCAAGTTGTTCGCGTTCATCTGTACCGTGGCGATGCTCTACTTCACTTCACTCACGGTGGCGGCGGCCATCCTTGGGCTGTTCATCAATGCCTTTACGCGCATCCTGTGCATGATCTACTTCGGGGAGAAGTCGTGGCGTCCAACGTGGGAGTTTGAAGGGGCGACCTTCATCAGCGCGGTGCGTTACGGCATTTATCAGCTGGGTTCTCAGACCATCAACCAACTGCGTACCCAGGCGGATGCACTGATTGTGGGTAAAGTGATGGGCGCGGAGATGCTGGGGATCTACTCGCTGGCAAAAGAGTTGATTCTGCAGCCACTGAAACTGGTATCGCCGGTGATTAACCGTCTGGCACTGCCGCGTTTCGCCGAGAAGCAGCACGATCCGGAGCAGCTGAAAAATCTGTTCCTGAAAGGCACCTTCGTCATCATGTTGTTCAGTAGCTTGATGTATCTGGCGATTGGCATTCTGTCTCCGGTCATCGTACGCGTGCTGTATGGCGCATCGCATGAGCAGGTTTACCATCTGATTCCGCTGATGCTGCTGTTCGGCATGCTGCGTCCGATGGGGGGCTTAACCGGCGCGATTTCCCAGGCGAACGGCAAGACTAACGTTGAGTTCTACTGGAATATCGTGGCGAGTCTGGTGGTGGTAGTGGTATTGGCGACAACGTATATCTGGCCGAACGTGCTGTATGTGGCGTTGACACTCTCCATCTCGCAGGTGCTGATTTCTGCCTTTGCCCATCCGTTCTTTATCAAGCCGGTGATTGGTATCCGCTTTATGCCGTATGCCCGCCAGTGGGTTTCGGTGTCGGTGGTGTTTGTCGGCCTGATGATGCTGGTGAATCACTTCAATCTGTTCGTGATGCCGGAGTGGTTTGAGGGTTGGCTGTAAGCGTTGCGCTAACGACGTTGTGTCAATGGCGCGATCTGAGCGGGCAGGGGCTTTATGCTGACGGCCCGCTCGGATCCTGTAGCGGTGCATTTATGGCGGCAGTGATACTGTCTGTATGTGCGATAAATCCTGTCGCTACGATATTGCTGGCTATTATGCGTTGCGAAGCATCATTAGCCGCCATCAAACCCGGGCATCCTGGGCAAAATCCTCTGCATCCATTCTGCAAATCAATGGTCTTATCATCCTGGTTTTTATCGTGAATCCTCCACTGTTTTTCAGCAGTTTAGCCAGTTCATTTTCAATGTGTCAGGCGAAGCGGTAGCCCGCCATTTTTGCGATTTTTTATGTTGTGACAGAGAGTTAGTGCCGGATTTTCAGATAAAGATTATACTTGCTGCACCGGCCGATCCTGCATAATCGACCCCACGTATTCACTTCATGAAATGGAATAAATATGACCAAGCTTAAAGCAGTAATCCCGGTTGCGGGTCTCGGTATGCATATGCTCCCTGCAACAAAAGCCATCCCGAAAGAGATGCTGCCAATCGTCGATAAACCAATGATTCAATACATCGTTGACGAGTGTGTAGCGGCGGGCATCAAGGAGATTGTGCTGGTCACCCATGCTTCCAAAAATGCAGTGGAAAACCACTTCGACACCACTTATGAGCTGGAAGCGCTGCTTGAAGCGCGCGTAAAACGTCAGCTGCTGAGCGAAGTGCAATCAATCTGTCCTCCTGGCGTCACCATCATGAACGTGCGTCAGGCGAACCCACTGGGCCTCGGCCACTCTGTGCTGTGTGCACGCCCGATGATCGGTGATAACCCGTTCGTGGTGGTGCTGCCAGACGTGTTACTGGATGACTCAACCGCTGACCACCTGCGTTATAACCTCGCGGCAATGGTGGCGCGTTTCGAAGAAACCGGTCACTCACAGGTACTGGCAAAACACATGCCGGGCGAAGACCTGACTGAATACGGTGTTCTGACTACAGAGGCGCCGATCGATAACCCAGGCGACATCAGCACTATTACTAACATTGTTGAGAAACCAGAAGCGGGCCAGTTGGATTCAGACCTGACTGCGGTCGGTCGTTACGTGCTGTCTGCGGATATCTGGCAAGAGCTGGAAAACACCGAGCCGGGCGCGTGGGGCCGTATCCAGCTGACTGATGCCATCGCATCACTCAGCAAAAAGAAACCAGTTGATGCACAATTGCTGACCGGTACCAGCTTCGACTGTGGTAAAAAAATGGGCTACATGCAGGCCTTCGTCTCTTACGGTCTGCGTAACAACGCGCAGGGTCGTGATTTCCGCGAAGCTATCCAGAAAATCCTGGCGAAATAATCCATTCTCATGCCGCGCCGCTTGCGCGGTTTAAAGGAGTACACATGGCTATTTTGGTAACGGGCGGAGCAGGGTACATCGGCTCCCATACGGTGCTGGCGCTGTTAGAGCGCGGTGACGACGTTGTGGTCCTGGATAACCTTTGCAATGCCTCGCGCGAAGCGGTTAACCGCGTGGAGAAGCTATCTGGCAAGAAAGCGGTGTTTGTTGAAGGCGACATCCGCGATCGCGCCTGCTTGCGTGACCTGTTCGCAGCTAACGATATCTCAGCAGTGATTCATTTCGCAGCATTGAAAGCCGTGGGCGAATCCACGCGCATGCCGCTGGAATACTACGAGAACAACGTGGCAGGCACCGTGGTGCTGTTGGAAGAGATGCGCGCCGCTGGCGTGTGGAACTTTATCTTCAGCTCCTCAGCGACCGTCTACGGCGCGGATGCACCGGTTCCTTACGTGGAAACCACGCCTATCGGTGGCACTACCAGCCCGTACGGCACCTCTAAGTTGATGATCGAATTCGTAATGCGCGACTTCGCTAAAGCTGACCCGAATTTTAAAGCCATCGCGCTGCGCTACTTTAACCCGGTTGGCGCGCATGAGTCTGGCGAGATAGGTGAAGACCCAACCGGTATCCCTAACAACCTGCTGCCGTATATCGCGCAGGTGGCGATTGGTCGCCTGGAGAAGCTGGGCGTGTTTGGTGATGACTACGACACGCCAGACGGCACCGCACAGCGCGACTATATCCACGTGGTGGATTTGGCCGAAGGGCACCTGAAGGCGCTGGATCATCTGCCGAAAGTCACCGGTTACAAGGCGTATAATCTTGGCGGCGGGGTAGGGTTCTCGGTGCTGGAAATGATTAAGGCGTTCGAGAAGGCTTCTGGTAAGGCGATTCCGTTTGAGTTTAAGCCGCGTCGTGATGGCGATCTGCCGGCGTTCTGGGCGGATGCGACGCTCGCAAACAATGAGCTGGACTGGCGTGTGACACGTGGGATTGACGCGATGATGCGTGATACGTGGAACTGGCAGAGTAAGAACCCGGATGGGTTTAAGTAACTCTCGATGAATTGATCAAAACCCGGCATCTGCCGGGTTTTTTTATGGCTAAATTATCTAACATCATGAGAGCCTATTTTTTAATCAATTGAGTGATTTTAGACACAGATTATTCCTAAACCCCCATAGATATGATTAATGTTCGAACTCCATATACCCTTGTTTGTCCATTAAGGAAATTCGAGCATTAACTGCCAGTAAAAGAAACTATATTGAATCAGGTCAATGGGTTGGATTTAAGCGAAACGCTTGCGTGACATAAAGGTTAGTAACAGTCGCATAAGACGATAACCATGTTATTTCATCAGCACAGAATGTATTATTTGTGCTGGCTTTGGTGTTGGCTGAGGCTTGACGAATAATTAACCGTCTCATGTAAGAGAGGCGGAGCACACAAAATTGACTTGTTACACAGCATATTGGTTGCTACAAGCCAAGGGCGGTAGCGTGGCTGTTTTTTATAATGCGTTGAAAAAATAACCCGCTCTAAATTGATAAAGCAGTTTTAAATGACACATTAGAGGTTGAGGAATGTTACTTCCCGTAATTATGGCCGGAGGAACCGGCAGTCGTTTGTGGCCCCTTTCACGCGAACTCTATCCAAAGCAATTCATCAGTTTGCATGGGCAGCACTCAATGCTGCAGGAAACCGTCAACCGCTTAACCGGAGTTGAAGCACGCGCTCCTCTGGTTATCTGTAACGAAGAGCATCGCTTCCTGGTCGCTGAACAACTTCGCCAAATCAACAAGCTCTCTCACAACATCATCCTTGAACCGGTGGGACGTAACACTGCTCCGGCCATAGCTCTCGCTGCGCTGAATGCGATTGAGCAGGGGGATGATCCTGTTCTGCTGGTGTTGGCTGCTGACCATGTAATTGAAAATCGTGCAGCATTCCATCAGGCAATTACTATTGCGACTAAATATGCCAAGCAAGGCCATTTAGTCACCTTCGGTATCGTGCCGACAGGTCCTGAAACAGGTTATGGTTACATTCATCGTGGAAGTCAGATTTCAGATGATTTGAACGCCCCATTCGGCGTACAACGCTTTGTCGAAAAACCCAATCTTAAAACAGCGGAAGACTACCTCGCATCCGGTGAATATTACTGGAACAGCGGTATGTTTATGTTCCGCGCAAAACGTTATCTGCAAGAGCTGGAAAAATTCCGCCCTGATATTCTTGAAGCCTGTCAGCGTGCGATGGCGAACGTGAAAGATAGCAGTGACTTCATCAATATAGCCAGGGACGACTTTATCGCTTGCCCGGATGAATCCGTTGATTATGCGGTGATGGAACAAACCGATGCTGCCGTGGTTGTGCCATTGGATGCAGGCTGGAGTGATGTAGGTTCATGGTCTGCCTTGTGGGAAGTTAATGAGAAAGATTCAGCAGGCAATTCATTAAAGGGCGATACTTTCCTGCATAATACCAAGAATTGTTATATCAACAGTGAAGATCAGTTGGTTGCCGCTATTGGTGTTGAAGACCTTGTGATCGTAAACACTAAAGATGCCGTATTGGTTGCACGTAAAGATCAGGTACAAGATGTTAAGCGTGTGGTTGAATTTCTGAAGTCAGAATGCCGCAGTGAATATCGCCGTCACCGTGAAACGTATTGGCCGTGGGGACAATGTGATCTCATAGTCAATACCGAACGTTTCAATGTGAATCGTATTACCGTCAAGCCAGGTGAATCATTTGAACTTCAGATGCATTATCACCGGACTGAGCACTGGGTCATTCTTTCGGGGACAGCGAAGGTAACGATTCAGGACAAGACAGTCTTGTTAACCGAAAACCAATCAACCTTCATTCCGATCGGTCATCAGCACACGCTGGAAAATCCGGGTAAAATTCCATTAGAGCTTCTGGAAATCCAGTCTGGGTCTTACTTAGGTGATGACGATCTCATTTTGATTAAAGAGCAATTTGCCCGTAAATAAGGATAATAAGAACTAATGGAAGCACTGACTTGTTTCAAAGCCTACGATATCCGTGGTGAGCTGGGCAAAGAACTCAATGTAGATATCGCTTATCGTATTGGCCGTGCATTTGGCGAATTTATTAAACCGAAAACGATTGTCGTTGGAGGTGATGTTCGCCTGACCAGTGAACCGTTAAAGATGGCGCTAGCCAATGGTCTGCAGGATGCCGGTACAGATGTGCTGGATATTGGTATGAGTGGTACAGAAGAAATCTATTTCGCGACTTTCCATTTGGGCATTGATGGGGGCATTGAAGTCACAGCTAGCCATAATCCAATGAATTATAATGGCATGAAACTTGTACGTGAGGGTGCGCGCCCTATCAGTGGTGACTCGGGATTGCGTGACGTGCAGCGCCTTGCTGAAGAGAACAACTTTTCCGCCGTCAATGAAGCGCAGCGTGGTAGCTATAAGCAGATTTCAATTTTAGATGCCTATGTCGATCATCTGATGGGATACATCGATTTAGCAAATTTTAAAAAGCCAATGAAATTAGTTATCAACTCCGGCAATGGCGCGGCGGGTCATGTTATTGATGAAATTGAAAAACGCTTCCAGCTAGCGAATACGCCGGTCAGTTTCATTAAGGTGCATCACCAGGCTGACGGTAACTTCCCAAATGGTATCCCTAATCCTTTACTGCCTGAATGCCGTAAAGATACGTCTGATGCAGTAAGAGCGCACAATGCAGATATGGGGATCGCTTTTGACGGTGATTTCGATCGCTGCTTCTTGTTCGATGAAAATGCCGAGTTTATAGAAGGTTACTACATTGTGGGCCTGCTGGCTGAAGCGTTCCTGAAAAAAGAGCAGGGCGCCAAAATCATCCATGATCCACGGTTGACCTGGAACACCATTGATGTGGTGACTAAAGCAGGTGGCATCCCTGTAATGTCCAAGACTGGACATGCGTTTATTAAAGAGCGTATGCGTGAGGAAGATGCGGTATACGGTGGCGAAATGAGTGCGCACCACTATTTCCGCGATTTTGCCTATTGCGATAGCGGGATGATTCCATGGCTTTTAGTTGCTGAACTGTTACAAACCAATATGACCAGCCTTCAAGCTTTGGTCAAAGAGAGAATGGTTAAGTTTCCTGCTTCCGGTGAAATTAATCGCAAAGTTTCTGACGCTGCTAGACTTATTAAACTAATCGAAGAGAAATACTGTGCAGATGCTCTACAGATTAACAAAACAGATGGACTGAGTATGTCATTTGAGGATTGGCGATTTAATTTGAGAACGTCAAATACTGAGCCATTAATGCGATTAAACGTAGAGAGTCGCCAGAATTCTGATCTCATGATGAAGAAAACATCAGATATATTATCTTTCCTGGATAAGGGTGATTATGCCTGATATGTTGAAATCCTTATATCAATATCGCGGTTTTATTATTAGTAGCATCAAGCGAGATTTTCAATCTCGTTATCAAACAAGTATGCTAGGAGCACTATGGTTGGTGCTTCAACCCCTTGCGATGATTTTAGTTTATACATTGGTTTTTTCTCAAGTCATGAAAGCCAGAATGCCTGATAATACAGGCTCATTTGCATACAGCATTTATCTGTGTTCCGGTGTATTAACTTGGGGGCTGTTCACCGAGATTTTAGATAAAAGTCAGGGTGTTTTCATTAATAATGCCAATCTGATAAAAAAACTTAGTTTTCCTAAAATCTGTCTGCCGTTCATTGTTGTTGTATCTGCCGTGCTCAATTTTTTGATAATATTTTCACTCTTTATAATATTCCTGGTGTTTACCGGGAATTTTCCTGGGTGGTTAATTCTATCGATGATCCCAGTTATCTTGTTGCAAATTGCATTTGCGACTGGGTTGGGGATGATATTTGGCGTTATGAACGTGTTTTTCAGAGATGTAGGGCAGTTCGTGGGGGTATTATTACAATTCTGGTTCTGGTTCACTCCGATCGTCTATGTATTAAACTCCCTGCCTCAATGGGCACATAAAATTCTTATGTATAATCCAGTCGCGCGCCTGATGCAGGCTTATCAGGGGATATTTGCCTACCATAAAATACCAGATTGGAATTCACTGATTCCGGTTTTGATTTTAAGTACTATTTTTTGTGCTTACGGATTTATCTTATTTAGAAGGCACTCGGCTGAAATGGTGGATGAACTCTGATGACACATATCTTGGTTTCGGGCGTCGGAAAAGCATACAAAATTTACCAGCGAAAAGTTCATCGATTGTTGGAATGGATGATCCCGGGTATTCAACCGCAACACTCTCTTAAATGGATTTTGAAAGATATTAATTTTGAAATCAATGAGGGTGAAGCTGTGGGTATCATTGGTATCAATGGTGCAGGAAAAAGCACGTTATTAAAATTAATTACTGGCACAGCTAAGCCAACTACAGGAAATATTGATATTTCAGGTCGGGTTGCAGCGATGCTGGAGCTGGGTATGGGATTTCATGCCGATTTCACTGGCCGGCAAAATGTCTATATGTCAGGTCAATTATTAGGTTTATCTGTTGAGCAAATTAATCAATTAATGCCCGAAATTGAGTCATTTGCAGAGATTGATGAATATATTGACCAGCCTGTACGAGTTTATTCTAGTGGTATGCAGGTAAGACTGGCTTTCAGCGTAGCAACGGCTATACGACCAGACATCCTGATCATCGATGAAGCGTTGTCAGTAGGAGATGCTTATTTTCAACACAAAAGTTTCGAACGCATTCGCGAATTCCGAAGAAAAGGGACAACGTTGCTTCTTGTCTCACACGACAAGCAGGCTATCCAGAGCATTTGCGATCGTGCCATCCTATTAAACCAGGGTGAGGTGGCCATGGAGGGGGAACCCGAGGCTGTAATGGATTTCTATAATGCGCTACTAGCAGATAAAGAAAAAAAATCCATTAAGTTAAGCAATAGCGATGGAAAGTTAGCGACGCTTTCAGGTACGGGAGAAGCGCGTATCAGTCGTATAGCGCTTCTGAATCAAGATAATGAGTCGATTGAAACATTGCAGGTCGGGCAAGCCGTTTCATTAAATATTCAAGCTGAAGTACACGACGATATCGATGAGTTAGTCGTGGGGTATGTTATTAAAGATCGCTTGGGGCAGCCTGTATTCGGTACCAACACTCATCACATGAAAAAAGTATTGAGTAGGGTTGCAGCTGGAAAAAAACTTGAATATACCTTTAGTTTTGCAGCCAATTTAGGCGTTGGATCTTATTCAATTGCAGTCGCTTTACACTCATCAGATACACATGTTGCTCGAAACTATGAATGGCGTGACCTTGCTTTAGTTTTCACTGTTGTGAACAGCGGTAAACCATCCTTTATAGGCGTAACCTGGATGCCACCCCAATTGGAGATTAAAGGTGAGTAATAATTTTTACCGTGCATTTGAAGACAAACATCGTGGTAGCGTTTCCGATATACGTCAAAGATTGACAGTATACTTGCCGTTAATCTCCAAACTTAATGCGTACTTTCCCGATGCTGGCATCATTGATATTGGCTGTGGACGTGGAGAGTGGTTAAAATTACTGCGTGATAACAATATTCAAGCAGTAGGTGTCGATCTTGATGAAGGAATGCTTGCTGAAGCACGTAAAGATGGTCTCACCGTTGAATTAGGCGATTGTATTAATTTTCTGAAGATGCAAAATAGCGATAGTGCTATTGCAATTACGGGCTTTCATATTGTTGAGCATCTTCCGTTTGAAATTGTTCATACGCTGGTATTAGAAGCTCTTCGCGTATTAAAACCCGGTGGTCTTCTGATACTTGAAACGCCAAATCCAGAAAACATAAGTGTCGGTAGTTGTTCGTTCTACATGGATCCTACCCACCAAAACCCTCTCCCTCCCGAGCTTTTGAAGTTTCTGCCTGACTATTATGGGTTTGAAAGAACACGTATCGTCAGACTGCAAGAAAGTGTCCGAGTCATGGATAGCACATCTGAACTTACACTGACGGAAGTGTTGAAGGGTGTCAGTCCGGATTACAGTTGTGTCTCTCAAAAGGCAGGCTCCCAGGAATTAAACACCGAATTTAATGAGTTTTTTGTTAAAAAAATTGGTGTCACTCTTGATGAACTTGCTGACCGCTATGATATATCAATCAGAGATAGGCTTGATGAGCACGCTAAAGAGATTGAAATTGTCCGTGCTGAACTTGGCAGCATCGTCAATTCTAATAAAGATTTAGAACAACGATTGGCCGCCATTTATGCCAGTAACTCTTGGCGAATAACTGCTCCGTTGCGTCGTGTGATAGATTTAACTAAACGTACAAACAATGCTCGTAAAAAAGGGCTCAAATATTTAACTAAAGCTTTTACTCGTAAAATATTTCAACGGCTCGTCATTTTAGCTGGTAAATATCCCACGGCGAGGTCTGGTTCGTTATATTTGATGCGCAAATTCGGAGTCTATTCCTTACTAAGGAAAATTTACTTTAAATCCTTGAACGGAAGTGATTTTTCTCACGATTTTAATCATTCAATATCCACAACCCATGTTCATAATTTGACAAATAGGGCGAAGGAGATCTATGAAGATCTTCAACATGATGAAGTAAAGCATCACAAAGGTAATAAATAATGAAAATTTTAATTGATTTACAGGGCGCGCAAACAGAAAGCAGATTCAGAGGGATAGGGCGCTATTCATTATCTATTACTAAAGGTTTACTTCGGAATAACAAACACCATGACTTCTTTGTGCTTCTGAATGGAAACTTTGAACATACTATTCAGGGCATCAAAAATGCCTTAGAAGGGCTGTTACCAGAAAAGAACATTGTGGTATGCCAACTACCGGCCCCTCTCCGTGCCTGTGATGAGGGGAATGAGTGGAGGCAGAGTGCGGCTGCGATTATTCGCGAGGAAATGATCCGTACACTTTCAGTTGATTGGGTTTTCATAACTAGTCTATTTGAAGGTCATATTGATGACGCTACGGTCACTATCAAAAAATTGCAAAGCAAAACCAAAGTAGCGGTACTCCATCACGATCTCATTCCTCTGGTCAATGAAAAAACCTACTTACAAGACGTCCATTTTCGCCAATACTACATGAATAAAATTGAGTATTTGAAAGTGGCAGACCTTATTCTTACGAATTCAGATTATACAGCTCAAGAAACCCAAAAATATCTTCCTGACACTTCAGCTAAGGTTGTCTCTATCTCTTCTGCAACCGAGGATGAGTGGTACGATAAAGAAATAGTGGATATTAATATTGAAGAAGTTAAAGATAAGTTTTCAATACAAAAAGACATCATTCTTTATGCCCCAGGTGGGTTTGATAAGCGGAAGAATTTTGAAAGGCTAATTGTTGCCTTCTCCGAAATTGAGCCAGAATTACGGTTTAATAAACAATTAGTGATTATCAGTAAGGTTAATGCAGCTGATCGCAACTATCTACAATCTATTGTAAAGAAATCAAGTCTTTCAAAAAATGATGTGATATTAACCGGATATGTCAGTGATGATGAACTGATTCTTCTTTATCGCCACTGTTTCCTATTTGTTTTCGCGTCTGAGCATGAGGGCTTTGGACTTCCTATTCTGGAAGCAATGAGATGTGGCGCGCCAACTATTGGTTCAAATGTAACAAGCATTCCCGAAGTTATTGGACTGGAAGCGGCACTCTTCGATCCATTCTCAGTGAGTTCAATTACCAGTAAAATTCGCGAAGTCATTGTCAATGAACCGTTCCGTCATTCACTAAAAAATCATGCACTGAACCAAGCACATAAATTTTCCTGGGACATTTCTGCTCAGCGTGCGCTTGCTGCCTTCGAACACTATGAGCCGGAAATTGTTGTTGAGGATGAAAGTGCCCTAGAAACCGTATCTGCAATCGATGACATAAAAAAAATCAGTACAAAAACCAGACCCTCTCAGCAAGATTTATTGCGCGTTGCCGAAGCGCTAGACCGAAATATTAAGCGGGTTGAACTGAATCATGTCTTATCAAAATCGTTGGAGTGGCAGGTCGATGGCCCATTTGACTCCTCTTATAGTCTCGCTTTAGTCAATCGTGAATTTGCCCGTGGTCTCGCTCGAAAGGGCCTAGAGGTGATTTTGCATTCAACTGAAGGTCCAGGCGATTTTTCGCCAAATCCTTCCTTTATGCAAAAAGCTGACAATGCTGATTTGCTAGCGTGGAATGATAAAGCAGGCAAAGTGATGACTGAATCAGTTTCTATCCAGTCACGTAACATCTATCCGCCACGGGTGTCTGGACTTAATTCTAAGGTCAAACTTTTACACTGTTATGCATGGGAGGAGACGGGATATCCATTCGAGTGGATTCAGAGTTTTAATCAAGAACTCGATGGTGTTCTCTGTACTTCACATCATGTTAAAAAGATTCTGATTGATAATGGCCTACGCTTGCCTGCATTCGTAACTGCGAATGGTTGTGATCACTGGGAAAGTGTCAATGCCGAGCACTACTTGCTCGAAACCACCAAAACCTTCCGTTTCTTACATGTGTCTTCATGCTTTCCGCGCAAAGGGGCGGAAGCCATGCTTGAAGCTTACGGTCAAGCATTCAGCTTTGAAGATGATGTTACGTTAGTCATTAAGACGTTTGATAACCCACATAATACAATTTCTGAAAGCTTGGCAGCATGCCAGCAAAAGCGATCTGACTTCCCTCACGTGATAATTATTAAAGAGGATCTCGACGAGGGTAGCCTCAAAAGTATCTATGAGCAATGTGATGTTCTCGTCGCTCCAAGTTGTGCAGAGGGTTTTGGGTTGCCAATTGCGGAAGCCATGTTGAGTGGAATGCCTGCAATAGTTACAGATTGGAGTGGGCAAAGGGATTTTTGTGATTCAACGAATAGCTGGTTAGTGGATTACCACTATGCCCATGCAAAAACTCATTTTGGTCTTTATTCTTCAGCATGGGTCAATATCGATATTGATGACCTGGCGAAGAAGATGAAACTTGCAGCGCTAACGTCAAGTGAGTTGCGAAGTAAAATGGCCGAAAATGGTCGCCAAAAGATTCTCTCTCGCTTTACATGGTCAGCTGTGGCAGAGCGTTCTGTCTCTGCTATTTATATTCTTGAGGCTAAACATTGGGAATGTAATCAGTCAGCAAAAACAGGCTGGATAACAACCTGGAACACCAAATGCGGCATAGCGACCTACTCACAGCATCTGATTGATAACATGCCTGGGGTTGAACCTATTATATTTTCCCCTAATGGACAAGAGCTTCTGGATACCAAGAAAGACTTTAGTATCAGAAGTTGGAATATTGGGAAAGAAAGTAATAACTTCCATACCGTCATTAAGTATATTGAACAAGCCGGCCTTAACACCATCATCATCCAGTTTAACTATGGATTCTTCAATCATGCTGAGCTGTCAGAGCTAATTTACACTTTAAAGCAACGTAATATCGTTGTCGTGATGACACTGCATTCAACAGTTGATCCCGTGAAGGAACCAGAAGAGAATTTCAAATTGGTCCATATGCTTGATGCCCTAAAATGCTGTGACCGACTGTTAGTGCATTCCTTCGCCGATCTAAATCGTTTGAAGACTCTTGGTTTGGAAAATAACGTTGCACTTTTCCCTCATGGCGTATTGCGTAACGAGTCATTTTCTTCAAAAACGCAAACTGCTAAAAATTTGCAGGTTATCGCCAGTTATGGTTTCTGTTTACCTCATAAGGGTCTGCTTGAAATTGTACAAGCGGTAAAATTATTAAAAGATAAAAATCGTCCAGTTAAATTAAAGTTAGTTAACGCTGAATTCCCTGTTGGAGAATCACGGGATTTGATTAGTGACTTGAAGAAGTACGTCAGCGAAAATAATATTGGCGATCTGGTTGAATTCCATAACAGCTTCTTAGCTGACAGCGAAAGCCTGAAATTATTGTCAGAAGCTGACCTGCTTCTCTTTGCCTATCAAAACACCGGGGAGTCTGCCAGTGGGGCGGTCCGATACGGGATGGCGACAAACAAACCTGTGATGGTAACGCCTATTCCAATCTTTGACGATCTTGGCGATGCAGTATTTAAGTTTAGTGGATTCAGCGCCGAACAGATTGCGGAAGACATTAGCGCAAAGCTTGAAGAAATCAAAGATAAGAGCCCGAAATGGCAAGCGGTTACAAAAGCAGCAAATAGCTGGCGTAACCAGCATGATTATCGTGTTGTAGGCATGCGACTTGATAATCTCTGTAATGGGCTGGTCAGAAATAGAGCAATCAAAGATTGGTATTAATCATACAATGAGCCATAGTGATATAGCTCCCTTGAGGAATTTATGAAGGTTATTCTCTCTGTAGAACCAATCAAATATCCCTTAACTGGCATTGGTCGTTATACATACGAATTAGCAAGAGCCATAGAAAAAACCGATGAAATTGAACATCTTCTATACTTTGATGGAAAAAAAATCGTTCAAACTATACCAGATGAAAATTCATCTATAACCGTATCGCACGGGCTGAAAAATATTCTAAAAAACAGTACTGCTGCAATAAAAATTTATCAAACACTTTCGCCAAAAATAAAAAAACGAGTGTTATCTCGTTATAGTGACTATATCTACCATGGGCCCAATTTTTTTTTGCCAGAGCACAAGGCTAAAAAAATAAGTACATTTCATGATTTGAGTCCATTCAAGTACCCCGACTATTTTGAGCCCAAAAGGTGTAGGTACACTCAACAAGAAATTTTGAAAGGACTCGAACGTAGTGATTTTATCATCACTGTTTCGGATTACATTAAAAAAGAACTAAGTGAACATTTCGATTTTCCAAGTGAAAAAATCAAAACGACACATTTGGCAGCATCTGATAATTTCTATCCCCGAGATGAGTTACAAACATTACCGGTATTAAAAAAATACAAATTAAATTATCAAGGCTACTCGCTTTTTATCGGCACTATTGAGCCGAGAAAAAACATAATATCTCTGATAGATGCTTATGAATCCATGCCAACTGAGCTCAGGCTTGCTTTTCCACTCGTCATCAGTGGATTCAAAGGATGGAGAAACGAGCAAATTCTTTTAAGAATTGAAAAAGCACAACGTGAGGGATGGTTGATCTACCTTGGATACATTCCTAATTCAGATATCCCATTGCTATACAGTGCAGCTAAAGTTTTTTGCTTCCCCAGTAATTATGAAGGATTTGGATTGCCTGTTTTAGAGGCTCTGCAATCTGGAGTGCCGGTGGTATGCTCAAATAATTCTTCACTGCCTGAAGTCGCCGGTGAACATTCGTTATTTCATGATGCCGGTGATGTTGAGGGTATACGTAGTCAGCTCGAAATTGCCCTGTGCTCTGATGATCTCAGAAAACATGTAATCGAGCAGGGAATCACTCATGCCAAACGTTTCAGTTGGGAAAAATGTGCCCAGAAAACAATGAAAGTTTATAAAGAATTAAATCAGTTATGATAAAAGTTCTCCATTTTTATAAAACTTATTATCCCGATACTTTCGGTGGCATTGAACAGGTTATATTTCAACTCGCCGAAGGGTCGAAAAATAGCGAGATTGAAACTACTGTTCTCTCTTTGACCCCGGGAGATACAGATCTCAATGCAACAATAGCCTCTCATAAAGCTTTCAGAATTCATGCGGAATTCTCGTTAGCATCAAGTCCATTTTCACTTCGAGCACTATCATTATTTAAAAAACTCGCCAATGAAGCTGATATCATTCACTACCACTTTCCATGGCCATTTATGGATGTTTTGCACTTTATCTGCAAGATAAACAAGCCAACGGTGGTAAGCTATCATTCTGATATTGTTAGGCAAAAGAATTTACTGAAAATCTACACCCCTTTGATGCATAAGTTTATGTCATCAGTGGACAAAATAGTTGCTACTTCACCGAATTATGTAGAAACAAGCCCAACATTAAAAAAATATATTGATAAGGTTGACGTAATTCCTATAGGAATTAACCAAGCGGGATATGAATTACCCGATCCCGCGGCTCTAGATTCGTGGCGTGCCAGGCTACCCGAGCGTTTTTTTCTTTTTGTTGGCACACTTCGATATTATAAAGGGTTACATATATTATTAGAGGCTAATAAGAAAAAGGATTACCCAATTGTCATTGTGGGCTCCGGACCAATTCAAGATGAATTGAAATTGCAAGTCGATGCATTGGGGCTCCAGAATATAATTTTCCTGGGTGCGTTAGATGACGTTGATAAAATAGCTTTATTACATCTCAGCTATGCAATGGTTTTTCCATCGCACTTGAGGTCAGAGGCATTTGGGATATCTCTGCTTGAAGGGGCGATGTTTAGCAAGCCTTTAATCTCAAGCGAGATAGGTACCGGGACTTCATGGATTAACATCCATCAAGAGACAGGGATTGTTGTTCCTCCTTCTGACCCAGAAGCGTTAGCCATAGCCTTAGAAACATTGTGGGAAAACCCGGCATTGGCAACAACTTACGGGGATAGGGCTTATAAACGTTACCGGGAACATTTTACCGGTGAAAAAATGGTCTCCGCTTACCAATGTTTATATAAATCATTGATAAAATAGTATATTTGTCGGTGTGTGCAATTAATGAAATTAGCATCAATCACTACCCGAAGATGTCTATAGTGAGTTAACATAATTTCCACCTTTGTTCACCAGCAGAATGTGTCTGGTGATGAGACCTTCAGACAGGAGTAGATAATGTCCAAGCAACAAATCGGTGTGGTTGGTATGGCAGTGATGGGACGTAATCTGGCTTTAAACATCGAGAGCCGTGGTTACACTGTTTCTATCTTCAACCGTTCACGTGAAAAGACTGATGAAGTCATCGCAGAAAATCAGGGCAAGAAACTCGCGCCATTTTACACCGTAGAAGAGTTTGTTGAATCACTAGAAAAACCACGCCGCATTTTGCTAATGGTTCAAGCCGGTGAAGCTACCGACAAAACTATCGCTTCCCTGACACCGCATCTGGACAAGGGCGATATCCTTATTGATGGCGGTAACACTTTCTATAAAGACACTATTCGTCGTAATAAAGAACTCTCTGATCAAGGCTTTAACTTCATTGGCACTGGCGTTTCAGGTGGTGAAGAAGGTGCGTTAAAAGGTCCTTCAATCATGCCTGGCGGACAAAAAGAAGCTTATGAGTTGGTTGCCCCGATTTTCGATAAAATTGCTGCGCGCGCAGAAGATGGCGAGGCTTGCGTTGCCTATATTGGACCAAATGGCGCAGGCCACTATGTTAAGATGGTCCACAATGGTATTGAATATGGCGACATGCAACTGATTGCTGAAGCCTACGCATTACTTAAAGGTGCGCTGGGTCTGAACAACGAAGCTCTTGCGCGCACCTTTACTGAATGGAACAACGGTGAGCTGAGCAGCTACTTAATCGATATCACCAAAGATATCTTCACGAAGAAAGATGATGAAGGTAAGTACCTTGTAGATGTGATTTTGGATGAGGCGGCCAACAAAGGCACAGGTAAGTGGACGAGTCAGAGCTCCCTTGATCTTGGTGAACCTCTCTCGTTGATCACTGAGTCAGTGTTTGCGCGTTATCTATCTTCCCTGAAATCTCAACGTGTTGCTGCTTCTAAGGTCCTGACGGGGCCTAAAGCCCAGGAATTTACGGGAGATAAAGCTGAATTTGTAGAAAAAGTGCGTCGCGCGTTGTATTTGGGCAAAATTGTTTCCTATGCACAGGGCTTCTCACAGTTAAGGGCAGCATCTGAGGAGAACAACTGGGACCTGCATTATGGTGAGATTGCTAAAATCTTCCGTGCGGGCTGCATCATTCGTGCCCAGTTCCTTCAGAAAATCACTGATGCTTATGCAAACAATACGGCAATTGCTAACCTTCTGCTTGACCCGTATTTCAAAAATATCGCTGATGAGTACCAGCAAGCACTGCGTGATGTCGTTTCTTACGCTATCCAAAACGGTATTCCGACACCAACCTTCTCAGCAGCTATCGCTTACTACGACAGCTATCGCTCTGAAGTTCTGCCAGCGAACTTGATTCAAGCTCAACGTGACTACTTCGGTGCGCACACTTACAAGCGTACTGATAAAGAAGGTGTATTCCATACTGAGTGGCTGGATTAATTACTATTAGATACAAACGACATAGGGAATATAAGGCTTAATGCTTAGCATTAAGCCTTTTTTTATTTTAAACATCATTGATACTTATGTTTTTTTTAAATTTTTTCGCTTTATTTAATGCTAGCTTGCCCACCCTTAGCATAGGTTTTTCAATGACATGGTGTAATATCCACGCAAGTACAATCGAGGTTAATAAAATCACTAAAAATTTAAGTGGCGAGTTTTTTCCATAGAATGGTACATGGTCGTGGTATTTCATCAAAATCTGCATGGTGATGGCATGAACAAGATAGAGAGAGTATGAAATATCACCAAAAAACGTAAGAATTCTACTTTCTTTTAAGCCATGATTCTTCTCAAATAGTAACGCGGCAACGATGAGTAGTATTGCCCAGCTACCAAATCCGTACAACCCTACAGCAAAACGGAAAGTGGTAAAGTAGCAGGTAAGGAAAGATAAAAGTAATATTAATGAAACTGATTTATAATATTTAAAACCTTCAAAGTAATCCATTATTTTAAATAAAAGCATACCAACTACAAACTCAAACATCATGGGTGATGCGAAAAAATTCAATGGAGTTATATTGGTATCTTGCAGATGCATGTTGCCATTTAAACTAATGCCAGCATTGAAATATAATTGTAGTATTGAAGCTGGAATGATAAGTAAGGCCGATGTTATTAAAATTCTTTTCGGGTGACTAATTCCCATGGCTAAAGCAAAAACGAAATAAAAATACATTTCGTAACTTAATGACCATGCTGGGAAAAGCACGTTGTATCCGAAAAATGGTGCTGCTTTGCTATAATCGCGATTAATAAAAAAGTAAGATCGTAAAATTTCTTCAGACGAGTACACAGGGTTAATAAATATATATATTGTAATTGCGACAATTAATATCGGGTAGATTCTAAAAAGTCGCTTTAAAGTGAAGTTTAGAAGATTGTTCTCTGTGTTTTCTTTTGTTGAGTACGCAATGATAAAGCCACTTATGATAAAAAACAGATCTACCCCAAAAGCACCACCTTTGAATAGATACTCAAAGATATCTTGGTTTCCTGAAGCTTCATATCCACTGGTTTTGTTATGATATGCAACCACAAGTAGGGCAGCAATTCCTCGTAAATAGTGTATGGAGACTATTTTATTCATTGTAAAGCAACCTTTAATTTAAGCTAACAAAGATCTTTAAATGTTATTTTTCCGATCTATCAATCGGAAATATCATAAATGTGGCTAATGATTTTTTTCTAAATAGATTTTAATTTTTTCTTGATGCTCCACGTGGAGTGGAGCATCACACCAAGGTTTTTATTTTTTGGATTTATTTTTCAATGTCTATTTCTTTCAACGCCATCCCCAACGTTCTTGAGTCATTACTTAGACCTGCCTCAAAAGGGGATTCAGCAGAGTCAGCATGAAAATCAATTTTGGAAAAATTTGATTTCATGGGCGATATCAACAACTTCTGCTGTCCTGAGTCTGTTATTGTAATACTTCGATCTATCTGTTCACCTGACCAATTAATATAATGTACAGTCAGTTTTGCAGGTTTTTCAATGCTTGCATTAAACATACTAAAGGTAATGGCGAGTTTACACACTTGCTGGATACATGATTTATCTGCTGGCAAAAGTAATGAAAAATCTCTTCCTGACCAAACATGGTCATCTTCGATATCATTCCATTGACCGGATAAAATAGCTTTTACCTTGGGATCGTTAGATGTTACAAGAATAGGGTAATTTACTGGCGCTAATGATTTTTCTATTTTTGTTATTTCATTTTTCCGTGACTCATCATCCACAAGTTTTATTTCACTTACTGCCATACCTAATATGCGGTTATCATCACTAATACCTAGTTTACGAGGTGAAGTAGCCTGCGGAACGCTAAATTCGATACGCTGGGTATTTTTAGCAGATAATGGAATGATAATATCATTCATCGTGTTATCTAAAATTGTTACCGATTTGTGCATTAACCCTTTTGCTGTTTGAGTGCTAATTTCCATGACATATGGATTTTTAACACTGGCTGAGAAGGCCTTCATGGTGAAACTAACTTCACATTTTTCGCGATTACATTTATCAGGAACCGGTAAAGTTATTCCGAAGTCTTTGCCAGTCCATACCTGATCGCTTTCAAGGTTATGCCATATTCCATCCATTAAGAATGTCACATTTGAATGCTCAGAATTGAGAATGAGCGGATATTCATATGTTTGGATATGGTTTGATAAATACTTTTCCCGCACTGCATCATCTTGATAAGTATTGTTCAGTCTAATTATTGTAAATAAATCATCATTGGAAACAATTAGGTTTGGATGTTCAGATAATAATTTAACTAAAGGCCGGTAATGTTCGCGATAATAATTAGGGCACTGAGAATCGGCAGGATAATCATCAATGCTTAAATCATTGCTGTCATCAGATGCTTGATTATCATGTGGCATTGCTTTACATGGCCAGACATGCGCGCTCCATAGCATATCTATGTAAGGAATAATAACAGCATCAACTTCGTCTTTGAGTAGCATGTTTTCAATTGTATTAACGCGTCGGTCATCAGATAATTCGTTAAAGTTTCGAATTTCCAACGGCCAATAATGTTTGGCTTCTTCCAGATTTTTATCACCACCAATGTTGAAAGCTTTAATGTTTGCCATCGGAGCGACGTAATTAATCAGGAAGTCATTGCCAATAGGCAGAAAGACAACTCTTTCTCCATCGGAAGTTTTATTTGCAATCTTTGAAATTAATTCATTATTAATATTATCAAACATTGCTTTGTAAGACTTTTTAGAGCTCAAGGTTGAGTTTACATTTGGTAAGTTTAGAGCAATTAAAATTATACATGATAGGAAAATGAAGTTTTTATTCTTCTTATCAGTGCCTGCGTAGATGACCAAAAGAAGCCAGAGGCACGCCAGGCTTAATGCAAGCCAGCGATATGTTGCTCTCATTGCATTAAACCCAGGTAATTTGCTCAGAACTGCATTACCCGTGGGTATAACAGCACTTGATGCGGGCATGTCAGTTATTGCTATTGCTTGCTCTTCACGACTGTTGGTTCGGGTACTGTCGAATTTAACCGAAGGGCCCATTGCCATATAAAAGGAAAGTAAAGTAACTAACAGCAGTGGAATGGCATATTTACTTTGCGTTTTGACCTTAAAGAATGAATAAATTCCTACCAATATTAATGGTAAGCTGAAAGTTGTAATCCAAACTGATGAATCACCAAAAAATAATTTTTCGGAACGGCCTGTTGAATAACCGATCAGATCTAAAATCCAGTTTTTTCCCATTGTAGGGAATATTAAGAAACTTAAGTCTAACCCCCAACTTCGGAAATAATCTTCACTTGATGGCGTAAAGTTACTTTTCCCGATAAAACTAATGTAGAGGAGATATGAAACTAAAAAACAACTTAGATGCAAGAAAAACTTTGTAGTTGATGATTTCCACTCGGAATTACTTTTTAATATTGAACTCAATAGTATCAGGCTGGCTGCGCATGCGAACATAACAAACGTATAACCATCCATAAATACGGAGATGATTGTTAACAGTAGGTAGAGGGTTGAAAGGAGAATGACTTTTTTGGTTTTTATTATTTCTACTTCAGCCAGACATATTGCCGCATAGATATAAGTCGGCAATAATGCAATTCCCAGGGCTAGCATGCTATAGCCTAGATGTTGGGATACAATCGGCATTGAAAACCATACTGCAACAAGTATTGGTTGGGTGGGCTTGGGTACATTAAACTTTATAGTAAATTTAATGCATCCTACAAAAGCCACAGCGAGCCAGAAAATGTTCATCATTGAATAGGCATCAGATACTTCGAAACCCATGCGAATGAAAAGGGACTGGACCCAGGCGCCACTTAAACCAAAGGCGATAGCTGCCGGATGTGGGTAACCTATATCCCGTGCGAAGAAATCCAGAATGAATGAATTATGGGATAGAGATTTAGCAAAGCCACTGGTCCAAACTGCTTGACCTAAAGTTGGAATTGACAGGAATGGAATTGAGCCATAAAAGCAGTTAATACAAATAAACACAAATATTGCATAGGGTAAATAAATTATTTTTTTGTTATACTTAAGCATTATTTATACTCCTGCTTTTCTTTATATATCCACATATCAGCGCGATGACATAGAAGATAAAATCTCCAGAAACCGTCATTACTCTCCCCAGCAAAACAGTCAGTAGCAAATCCTCATTGCTTATGGCATCTTTAAAAAGGTATAAAAGAATGACTTCTCGGATGCCTACACCTGCTGGTGCCCCGGGTGTAATTAATCCAATAAGCCATGCCAGGATATATGCACCGACAACCTCATGGCCTTGTAAGTTTCCGATAGGGAAGTTAAGAATTTTAAGTAGAAGTAAAAAAGATACTCCTGATATTAACGTGAACGCCAGGTTTATGAATGCAGCTTTCGCCAATTGAATACTGGTAAAATGTTTTAACAATGTCAGGTATATTGCGATAAATATGATAGTCGCGATAATGGCTGATGCAGGGGTAAAAAACGGCGTCAAAATAGTAATCATCAACGTTGACAGAATAGCGCCACCTAAACAGAGTAAAACTAACTCCCAAAACGTAGATTTAACAAGAGCCTTTGCGTTAATCTTATTTGCCATGCCAAGCGCCTGGCGACCCGCAAACTGGAATACGTTGCCTGGCAGATATTTGGCTAGTTGTGAAACGCCATAAATCGAGACGCTATCAAGCGTCTTTATTGTTACATGACAGTGCTTTAGATTGTATTTCCATGAAATAGCGTTGAGCAGACACAGGATGCCATATGCTAATGTTAGTAAAATAAACAAACACCATTTTTCAATGGGTATCAGGTTAAAGCTAATATTCGCGCTGTATGTGTGAAGTTTTATACCTAAGAACAAAACTCCACACAACGCTAACAAGCTTCCTATTTTATTAAGATGTTTTTTGATAAAAGATATCATTTACTGATTATCTTCATCTTTAGAATTGTAGAATTGAACGTTAGTTTTATAGCGAATGTCTTCTAGTAATTTTCTATTCGCTGCTAACAGATCGGCAATAAAGGCTATGAGTATTGTTTGGAAACCCATTCCGAGTAAAACGGCGGCGAGAATTAATGACTGAATATGACCACTGCCGTTTCCATTAAAATAGAAGTAGAGGAATCTTGCACTGATAATGAACCCCAGTGAAAATAGCAGAGTGCCCATTATTCCAAAAAATCTGAACGGACGGTAAATGATAAAAATTCTAAAAATGGTAGCAATGCTTCTTTTAACGTAAGAAGTAATGCTCTTTACCAATCTCGATGGTCGAAGATCATCATTAACGCCTACTGGTACAGAGACTATTGCTATATTTTGCTGGCCGGCCTGGATAATGGTTTCCAGTGTATAAGTGTAAGCGCTAAACACCACTAAACGCTGTGCTACATTGCGTGTTATTGCGCGAAAACCGCTTGGCGCATCAGGGATATTCGTTTTGCTCGCCATGCGAACAACAGTACTTCCGAGTTTTTGCAAGAATTTTTTTATGGGTGAGAAATGTTCAATAGCTTGAATCGGTCGTTCACCTATGACAAATTCAGCATCACCAGAAAGAATAGGTTTAACTAAATTGGGTATATCAGCGGCATTATACTGATTATCAGCATCGGTATTGATAATCACATCGGCGCCTGCCTTCAAGCATGCATCCAGACCCGTCATGAATGCTTTCGCAAGGCCCTGATTATGCGTGTGTTTTATTATGTGGTCTACTCCGCACGCTTTTGCAACTTCAACGGTGTCATCTTTACTGCCATCATCTATGATTAACCATTCTGTTTTGTCGAAGCCTTCAACATGTCTTGGAAGCTCTGCTAAAGCCACCGCTAAAGTTTCAGCTTCATTAAAGCAAGGTATCTGAATTATGAGTTTCAATTTAGTGTCCAACGTAAATAAAACGCCTTTTATAAAGGTGATATGTAATGTGTGTCAACCTTCTTTTACGTGTAATCTTTACAATTGACATAAAGATTTTATTCTTAAAAATTTTTGAAATACATTAGAAAATTGATGTCAATAATGATTGTTGCTGCGAGTAATTAATGCTCTCCTGAATGTACATCAAACCACCAGCAACTCTCCCTCTCTGCCCGCATTTTCACCCGCCAACCGCACCACCAGCATCCCAGCCGTAGCAAACTTCATCAGGTTCCTTGCATACAGCACCCCACCAAACTCTGCCACCAGCGGCGTCACCTGGTCGGTAATCGGGTCCACAATCTCCGCTACCACTTCACCCGGCTTGATCCACTCACCCAACTCACGGCGATTCAACAGCATTCCAGAATGCGGTGCATGGATATACTCACAACCTGCCAGCGGTGTCGCAGGATTGATCAGAGCAGGGGACTCACCCACGTCACCCGCAATGTAGCCACCTTCAATCAGCGCGTTAATAATCGCATCCGCATCCTTCTCAGCTTGTCCAGGCGACACATCCGCCACACCACGTAATTCGAGCGTCACCGGTAACAAACCCCGTGGCATCGGATACTCACCACCAAACCGCTCGGCCAACGTTAACCACGGCTCGCAGCAGGCTTCATCAAACGGCTCGCCACCAGAGATTTGGGCCAGAAGCTGTACTTCGCTACCTAACCAACGCGCTAAAGGCTCGATATCCTGCCACGCATGCGGGGTCGTGTAGAGATGCGGCAATGCGTCCCAGTCGCAGTGCAGATCAATCATCAAATCTGCCTGGCTGGCCATACGCATTAGCGTGAAGCGCTGCGCATCCAGTTCGGTACGAGCAACGCGGTCTCGATAGTGGCGATCAATGGCATCACGGATCAACCGTTTGTTCTCATATTCACTCTGTGTCAACGAACCGGCCAACTCTTCAGCCAGGGTATCGCCTAATGCCGGGAAACGGCGATTGAAATCCTGACCTGAAAGCGTATGGAATCGACCCAAATGGCTGCCGTGCCAGTGTTGCCCCATCGCCAGCGGATTTGCCACCGGCACCAGCGTAATTTTGGATTTGAGCTGCCCGGCCGATTCCAGCGCCAGCAGCTTGTGTTTCAGATACCACGCCACCGCCATACCCGGCAGTTCATCACCGTGCAGTGCCGCCTGAATGTAGACGCGCTGCTGGGAATCGGTACCGAAATGGAAGCTGACGATTTCGCGCTGTGTACCGAGGGAAGCACTTAGCAGAGGATGATGTTGTTGTTGCATGACGAGGTCGATGTCCTGTATCTACGGCACGTTGAACGTCGTGCCTGATTAATTTTATTGATTGGAATTATAGTGCTGCTGTGAGAATGAGCGGAAATGAAGCCGCTAAATTTGCGCTCGCTCATGTTAGCGGCGCGAATAGGGCGGCCTTGAGACCGCCTCTACATTGATTACTGCTGGATCGAGATGTCGGTGGCGAAGTACTTCTTCTGAATCTTATCGAAGGTGCCGTTTTTCTTGATTTCAGCAAAGGCGTTATCAAGGGCTGTTTTCAGCACTTCATCCCCTTTACGCAAACCAATCGCCGTACCTGGACCGATAATCGGATCTTCAACAATCGGGCCAGCCAGCTCGAAATCTTTGCCCTGTGGGTGTTTCAGGAAGCCGTTTGCTGCCTGAGCGGCATCGGTAAATACCACATCCAGACGACCAGAGATCAAATCACTTTCAACCTGCGCCTGATCGCCGTAAGGCACCACGTTCACGCCGTGTGGCTGCCATTTTGCCAGTGCATAGCGCTCCTGCACGGTTCCCTGCTCAACGCCAACTGTTTTGCCTTTCAGCGATTCAGCCGTTGGCAGCAGGCCAGAGCCTTTGCGTGCAATCAATTGGGTGTGCGTATCATAGAGCGGAACGGTGAAGTCGATCTGTTTCAGACGCTCTTCAGTGATACCCATATCCGACAGGATGGCATCGAACTTGCGGGCTTTCAGCGCCGGGATCATGCCATCGAACTGGCTCTCTACCCACACACATTTGGTTTGCATCTGCTCGCACAGCGCATTGCCAAGGTCGATATCAAAACCAACCAGCTTGCCCTGTGGGGTCTTGGATTCGAAAGGAGGATAGGTTGGATCAACCGCGAAGCGTACTTGTTCAATCTTTGCCTGTGCGCCAAATGCGCAACCTGCCAGCACAGCCAGCGCCAGCGTCTGACGCAGGCGGGCAGTAAATCGAGAACTTGCCATAATATCGGTCTTCTTTTTCGTGATGTGGAATAACGCAGAGTACCGATCACTGTCCGCCATGGCAATTAGCAGATTATTTTCATGACGTTACCATTATGCATGGTGCGATAATCCGCCACACTCAGTACCACTGATTTTTCCAGCAGACCCGCGTTAAAGGCGATTTCGTCGTAGCGTTCAAACAGCAGTGGGTCTACCACCAACCGCAGGTCGGGATGAAAACTGAAGGGTGGAATCGCACCGAACACACAGCCCGTTAACGCGTCCACCTCTGCTGGAGAAGCCAAAGAAGCGCGACGCCCACCCACCGCTTCAGCCACTTTGCTCAAATCCGCCTGTTGATCAGCTGGCAGAACCGCAAGCACATGCTGTTTGATACCGTTACCTTTGACATGGCACACCAATGCTTTGGCGCCTTGTCCCACTTCCGTCCCGCGAATCTCAGCAACAGCTTCACATTTGCCAGTCGCGGGATGTTCCATCACGCGATAACGGGCGTTGTGCTGGTCGAGCAGGGCGATCAGTTTTTCATGAGTGGTCACAGAGGAACCGTCCTTATAAAGCGCCATGATTGTGCAGCGAAGTGCCGGGTGAAGAGGGTAATTAACACGCGGTGAGTTGCGATGAGATTCACGCGTTAATTTGAGAAGCATACTGCTCAAAACCCGCTTTTGAAGCCAATTTTGAGCAGCTTATTGCACAATCCGCTATTTATGACGCGCACGCAGATTGTTAATGATGGTGCTCAAATCCAGGTCTTGATCCTGCAGCAGCACCATCAGGTGATACAGCAAATCAGAGGCTTCGTTGGTCAGTTCGTGACGATCGTTCACTGTGGCTGCCAGTGCGGTCTCCACGCCTTCTTCACCGACTTTCTGCGCGATACGCTTTGTGCCGCTGGCATAGAGTTTCGCGGTGTAAGAACTCTCAGGATCGGCGCTCTTACGTGAAGCCAGCAGCTGCTCCAGCTGATACAGGAACGCCCAATCTGGCGCAGCCGGTGAGAAGCAGCTTGAGGTGCCAAGGTGGCAGGTTGGCCCAATCGGGTTTGCCAGCACTAGCAGGGTGTCGTTATCACAATCCGGCGTGATGCTCGCGACCTTCAAAAAGTGACCGGAGGTTTCCCCCTTGGTCCACAAGCGGTTTTTGGTGCGAGAGAAGAAAGTGACATTGCCTTCCGCCAGCGTCTTTTGCAGCGCTTCCTCATTCATATAACCGTGCATCAGCACTTCGCCAGAAACGTTGTGCTGGACGATGACGGGCATCATGCCCGCGGTTTTGGCCCAATCCAGTTTGGCCAGTTGTTCTGCAGTTAACACGCGCGAATCTCCACACCGTTGTCGATCAGAAAGTTTTTCAACTCGCCGATATTGATAATTTGTTTGTGAAACACCGAAGCGGCCAGTGCGCCATCAACGTTTGCCTGTTCAAAGGCTTCGAGAAAGTGTGGCATGGTGCCCGCGCCGCCAGAAGCGATGAGGGGCACTTTACATACCTCACGCACTTTCTTCAGCTGCACCAGATCGTAGCCATTACGTACGCCATCCTGGTTCATCATGTTCAGCACGATTTCGCCCGCGCCTAGCTTCTGCACTTCCTGTACCCAATCCAGGGTTTCCCAGGTGGTGACACGGGTACGTGATTCATCGCCGGTATATTGATTGACGTGATACTTGCCGGTGGCTTCATCGAACCAGGTATCAATACCCACCACGATACACTGCACACCAAAGCGATCTGCCAGACGCGTGATCAGCGTAGGGTCAGCCAGCGCCGGGGAGTTGATGGAGATCTTATCCGCACCGAACTGCAGAATGCGCGCGGCATCCTCCTCACTCTTGATACCGCCCGCCACGCAGAACGGAATATCAATCACTTCTGCGACGCGTGACACCCAGCTTTTATCCACCACACGGCCATCGGAAGAGGCGGTGATATCATAGAACACCAGCTCGTCAGCGCCTTCCTGCGCATAGCGCTGCGCCAGTGGCACGATATCACCAATAATTTCGTGGTTGCGGAACTGGACGCCTTTCACCACTTGTCCGTCACGGACATCGAGACAAGGAATTATCCGTTTTGCCAGCATGCAATCGCCTCCGCTACGGTGAATTTATCTTCCAGCAATGCGCGACCGACAATCACACCCTGCGCGCCGCTGCCTCGTAAGGCCGCAATATCCTCCAGCGAGCCGATGCCACCGGAACTCTGGAACGCAATATCCGGGAAGGCATCCGACACTTCTTTATACAGCGCCACGTTGGAACCGCTTAAGGTGCCATCGCGGGAGATATCGGTGCACAGCACGTGCTTCAGGCCAACCGGCTGATACCAGCCAATCACTTCTTCCAGCGTTACGCCCGCAGCTTCCTGCCAGCCGCTGATTGCCACTTCTTTGCGATTGCTAGCGTCAATGCGCACATCCAGTGCCAGCACGATGGCATCTGCTCCGAACTCGCTGAACCAGCTTTTCACTTCTTCCGGCTGCTTAACAGCCGTGGAACCGACCACCACGCGAGTCGCGCCGGCAGCCAGCAAGGCTGCAACGTCTTCACGATTGCGGATACCACCACCGACCTGCACCGGCACATTGACGCCGCGCAGCAGGGTGGTGAGCAGAGGGATCTGGCGCTTGGCCGGATCTTTGGCACCGGTGAGATCCACCAGGTGCAGCACTTCCGCGCCCTGACGTTCGTAATCCTGCAGGCGCGGTAAGGGATCGCTGCCGTAGTCGCGCTGTTGGCCGTAGTCGCCCTGATGCAGGCGCACCACTTTGCCGTCGATCAAATCTAATGCGGGGATAATCATCACATCTCCAGGAAGTTTTTCAGCAACTGCGCGCCTGCTTTGCCAGAGCGCTCCGGGTGGAACTGCACGCCGAAGAAGTTATCTTTCTGCAGGGCGGCGGTGAACGGATGACCGTAATCGCACTGGGCGATGGTGGCGGCGTTCACCGGCATAGCGTAGCTGTGCACAAAATAGAAGTAGCTGCCGTCAGGGATATTACGGAACAGGTGATTGCCCGCCTGCGAGGTGATCTGGTTCCAGCCCATATGCGGCAATGGCAAACCCTGGGTATCCATCAGCGAGACCGGTTCATCCACCAGGCCCAGCGTGGTTACGCCGCCGTTCTCATCGCTGCCACGTCCCAGCAACTGCATACCGAGGCAAATCCCCAGCACGGGTTGGGTACAGGCTTTGATCAAATCGATTAGGTCACGCTCTTGCAGTTGGTTCATGGCGGCTTGCGCAGTGCCCACGCCCGGCAGTAACAGCTTGTCGGCACGCAGCACCACATCCGGATCGCGGCTCACTTCTGGCGTATAGCCGAGGCGCTCAATCGCCCACTTCACGGAGGAAAGGTTGGCGCACCCGGTATCGAGAATCACCACGTTCATCACAGCACTCCTTTCGAACTCGGCAGGGTGTTGCCATCCACGCGAATTGCCTGGCGCAGTGTGCGGCCAAAGGCTTTAAACAGGCTTTCCACACGGTGATGGTCGTTCTTGCCTTTGGTTTTCAGGTGCAGGGTGCTCATCATGGCGTAGGAGAGGGAGCTGAAGAAGTGCTCAACCATCTCGGTACTGAGATCGCCGACACGCTGATAGCTAAACTCGGCTTTAAACTCGATGTGCGGACGGCCAGAGATATCCAGTGCACAGCGCGCCAGGCACTCATCCATCGGCAGCACGAAGCCGAAACGGCCGATGCCTCGCTTGTCGCCCAGCGCTTTCAGCAGCGCTTCACCCAGCGCCAGACCGGTATCTTCCACGGTGTGGTGATCGTCAATATAGAGATCGCCTTTCACGTCGATGTTCATGCGGAAGCCGCCGTGTACGGCAATCTGATCCAGCATGTGGTCAAAGAAGCCGACACCGGTATTGATTTTGCTGCCGCCTTCGCGGTCCAGCCACACTTCCACTTTGATCTGCGTCTCTTTGGTGTTGCGTTGCACCAGCGCGTGGCGGTCACGCTTGGTCAGGCGTGCCTGAATCGCATCCCAGTCAATGCCTTCGGCACCGTAACGCAGGCCCTGAATACCCATGTTCTCCGCGAGTTGGATATCGGTCAGGCGATCGCCAATCACGTAGCTGTTTGCGGTATCCAGTGCGCCTTGTGCCAGCCAGGCTTCCACCATTTTGGTTTTCGGCTTGCGGCAATCGCAGTTATCTTCCGGCTTATGCGGGCAGATCAGGATGTCGCTGAAGTTCACGCCCTGCGAAGTCAGGATCTGCATCATCAGGTTGTGTGGGCCATCAAAATCAGCCTGCGGGAAGCTGTCGGTGCCCAGGCCGTCCTGATTGGTGATCATCACCAGCTGATAGCCGGCATTTTGCAGGGCCAGCAGCGCAGGGATGGCGTTTTTTTCAAACGCCAGCTTCTCCATGCGATCAACCTGAAAATCCGTTGGCGGCTCAGAGATGATGGTACCGTCGCGGTCGATAAAAAGGGTTTTCTGACTCATGCTTGCTCCACTGATAAGGCTTGCAGCGCGGCGATCAGGCGCTCGCACTCTTCACGGGTGCCGATGGAGATGCGCAGGCATCCCGCAAGGCCGGGGTTTTTGTTTTGGTCGCGCAGAATAATGCCTTGATCCCACAGCGTTTTAAATACTTTTGGCGAATCAGTGAAGCGCGCCAGAATGTAGTTGGTTTCGCTCGGGAACACCTGCTGCACCATGTTCAGCTGTGGCAGTTGTTCAAACAGCCATGCACGATTGGCGTTGAGTTCGGCGACATGCTTACGCATCAGCGCAATGCCTTCTTCGCTCAGCGCCTGTCCTGCGACATCAGCAACCGGGGTCGCCAGCGGGTAAGGCGCGATCACTTTCATCAACAGGTCGATCACGGGCTTGTTGGCCAGCGTAAAGCCACAGCGCAGGCCAGCCAGCGCAAAGGCTTTTGATAGCGTGCGCAGGATCACCAGATGTGGATATTCTTTCAACCAACCGGCGAGAGTCGCCTCCGGGCAAAACTCGATATAGGCTTCATCGGCGACCAGCAGTGCTTTACCGGTGGTCATCTCCAGCAGTTTACGGATATCGTCTTGATTGATCAGGTTGCCGGTCGGGTTGTTCGGGCTGCACATATAGACCACTTTCACGCCGTCTAATTGCTCAGCAATGGCCGGCAGATTCAGCTGCCAGTCATCCAGTGCCGCCACGGTACGATACTCAATGCCGATGGTTTCCGCGCTGACGCTGTACATGCCGTATGTCGGCGGGCAGAACAGAATCGCATCTTTGCCCGGCTCACAGAAGGCGCGCATTAACAGCTCAATGCCTTCATCAGCACCACGACTGACAATCACTTGCTCCGGCGATAAACCGGCAAAAGCCGCATAGCGCTCAATCACAAGCTTCGGCTGGCATTCCGGATAGCGGTTCAGCGTTTGCTGAGACAGCTCAAACGGCACTGGCAGCGGGAATTCGTTGGCATTCAGCCACACATCACCGTTACCCCCCAAACGACGCGCAGATTGATAGGGCGTCAACGCGCGCACATTAGCGCGGGCTAAATCTTCAATGCTCATGCTTGCTCCTTCAGCGCGGCAACACGCAGGGTAACGGCGTTTTTGTGGGCTTCCAGCTGCTCAGCAGCCGCTAAAGTTTCAATGGTGGCAGCCAGATTGAGGAAGCCTTGCGGCGTCAACTCTTGCACCGTCATACGCTTCTGGAAATCGGCTAATCCCAGACTTGAACAGGTGGCGGTATAACCGTAAGTCGGTAATACGTGATTGGTGCCTGAGGCGTAATCACCCGCTGATTCCGGAGACCAGTCACCGAGGAACACCGAACCGGCGCTGGTGATCTCATCCACCAGATCACGCGGCTGGCGCGTCTGAATGATCAGGTGCTCCGGGCCATACAGGTTAGAGATTTCCACACACTGCGCCAGATCGCGCAGCACAATCAGACGGCTACTTTCCAGTGCCTGGCGTGCCGTAGCCGCACGTGGCAACTGCGCCAGCTGCTCTTCGACTGCCAATGCCACGCCTTCTGCCAGTTTCAGCGAAGGGGTTAATAGAATTACCTGTGAATCCGGGCCGTGCTCGGCTTGCGACAACAGGTCTGAAGCGACAAACGCTGGCGTAGCGCCTTCATCAGCAATCACCAACACTTCAGATGGGCCAGCAGGCATATCAATCGCGGCACCATCTAAGCGCTGACTCACCTGACGTTTCGCCTCGGTGACGTAGGCATTGCCTGGGCCAAAGATCTTGTCCACTTTGGGCACCGTTTCCGTACCGAAGGCCAGCGAAGCAATCGCTTGCGCACCGCCTACCTGAAACACTTCTTTTACGCCGCACAGCTGTGCCGCATACAGAATCTCATCGGCAATGGGTGGAGGTGAACAGAGCGCCACGCGACCACAACCGGCGATACGTGCTGGCGTTGCCAGCATCAAGACTGTAGAGAAGAGTGGGGCAGAGCCACCTGGAATGTAGAGGCCAACAGACTTCACCGGACGGGTGATCTGCTGGCAGCGCACGCCCGGCTGGGTCTCAATATCCACCGCGGGCAGAATCTGCGCGTTATGGAACGTTTCGATATTGCCGACGGCCACTGCCATCGCCTGCTTCAACTTGTCGCTCAGACGATCGCTGGCGGCTTGCATCTCTTCAGGCGTGACGCGCAGGTTTTCCACCTGCGATTTGTCGAAGCGTGCGCTGAATTCACGCAGGGCGTCATCGCCTTCTTCCTTTACTTTAGTCAGCACATCGCGCACCACTTCACTGATGCTCGCCGAGGCAGAAATCGCCGGGCGCATCAGCAGCGCTTGCTGTTGTTGTTCATCACACTGTTGCCAGTCAATCGGGGTCATGATTGTGCTCATGCTGTTACTCCAACATTTTTTCGATTGGCAGTACGAGGATCGAGCTGGCACCCAGCGCTTTCAGTTTTTCCATGGTTTCCCAGAACAGGGTTTCGCTGCTCACCATGTGCATCGCCACGCGGCTCACTTCGCCTGCCAGCGGCAATACGGTAGGGCGCTCAGCACCTGGCAGCAGGGCGATCACTTCTTCCAGACGCTCGCTTGGCGCGTGCAGCATGATGTATTTGGATTCACGCGCTTTGATCACGCCCTGAATACGCGTCATCATTTTGTCGATCAGTTCTTGCTTGGCTGCTGGCAGCTCGCCATCGCGTTGAATCAGTACCGCTTTAGAGCGGTAGATGACTTCCACTTCACGCAGGCCGTTGGCTTCAAGGGTGGCACCGGTCGATACCAGGTCGCAAATGGCATCGGCCAAACCCGCACGTGGCGCGACTTCCACCGAACCGTTCAGCAGGCAAGACTTAAAGGAGACGCCTTGCTTATCGAGATATTTCTTCAGCAGGTGCGGATAAGAGGTGGCAATACGTGAGTTCTGCAGGCACTGCGGGCCGGTATATTCCGCATCCACTGGCATCGCCAGCGACAGGCGGCAACCGCCGAAATCGAGGCGACGCAGCGTGAAGTAGCGCGGGTCTTCGCCTTGTGCGCGACGGTCCAGCAGCTCTTCTTCCAGCACGTTCTCACCGACGATGCCCAGGTCAACCACGCCATCCATTACCAGGCCTGGAATATCGTCATCACGCACACGCAGGATATCGATAGGCATGTTCTCCGCAAACGCAATCAGACGCTGCTGCTGAAGGTTAATTTTAATACCGCAGCGTGCCAGCAATTCGCGTGATTCATCGCTTAAACGGCCAGATTTCTGCATAGCTATGCGTAAACGGGTGTTATCTAACATGGTTCCTGTCCTCTTATTCAATCCTGTCTGAACTCAGTTGGGTTGCGTTCGCCCATAAAAAAACCCCCGGAAGATGATCTTCCGGGGGCTCTCTTTGCGTTCGCACCACTGGAAGATCCTAATCGTCTCCCAGCACACATCGCCTGAAAGACTAGTCAGGATGATGGTGATGATGGTGGTTGAACTGAACGCGTGTCATAGTAAATTCCGTTGCTGAATGAGTATTCATTTGCGTGCTGATTAACCTAACGAAGATGACGGCGATTGGCAACCCTTTTTTAACGTCAGTTCTCGGAACCTTCCGCAACAGTTTGCGCTGGTTTGCCATAACGGCTGGGACTAAGATGAAGTGTCTTAGCGTTGTAAAGCAGGAGCCGGTATGAAAAAAGTCGCGATTGTAGGTCTGGGATGGCTGGGTATGCCGCTGGCGATGGCGCTGACGGCACGCGGCTGGCAGGTCACCGGCAGCAAAACCTCACCCGATGGTGTGGATGCTGCGCGCCGATGCGGTATTGAGGCGTTTCAACTGGTGCTCACCCCGGAAATTGAGTGTGAAGCCGATGAATTAGCCACGCTGATGGCGGTGGACGCGCTGGTGGTGACTTTGCCTGCAAGCCGCACCGTACAGGGTGGCGAAGACTATATGCAAGCGGTGCAGAATGTGGTGGATACCGCTCTGGCGCACAAAGTCCCGCGTATCATCTTTACCAGTTCGTCATCGGTGTATGGCACCGGTACGGGTGTGATGAAAGAGAGCAGCGCGCTGCAGCCGGAGAGCGTGGCGGGTAAAACGCTGGTGGAGCTGGAAAACTGGCTGCACGATCTGCCGGGCACCAGCGTGGATATTGTGCGTTTGGCAGGGCTCGTTGGGCCGAATCGACATCCGGGGCGTTTCCTTGCCGGTAAAACCGGGCTGGAGAATGGCGGCCATGCGGTGAATCTGGTGCATCTGGATGATGTGGTGGATGCGATTGTATTGTTGCTGCAAACGCCGAAAGGTGGACGCGTCTACAACCTGTGCGCGTCGAAACATCCCGCGCGTGATGATTTTTATCCGTTTGTTTCGAAGCAGCTGGTGCTGGTGGCACCAACGTTCGTTGCTGAGCCGGAGCGGTCTGCGGGGAAGGTGGTTGATGGCTCGAAGATCTGCAACGAGCTGGGATTTGAGTACAGCTACGATGATCCGATGAAAATGCCGCTGGAGTGAGATTGACGTGCGAGTGCAGACTTCTGCACTATTTCGCTAGCGGCGCGATTTATCGCGGGTTAAACAACACTCGCAATAAATTGCGCCGCGACAATGCGTTGCGGTTAAACCCCCAGCCGATCCCTCAACGCATACCATACCGCACCCATTGCCGTCAGCGGCACCTTAAACCTTCTGCCGCCCGGAAACGGTAAATGTGGCAATTTGGCAAACGCATCAAACCTTTCTGCCTGTCCACGCAGCACCTCGGCAATCAGCCTTCCCGACAAGTGGGTACAGGTCACGCCATGTCCGCTATCCCCCTGCATAAAGAACGCATTCTTCTCGATTTGCCCAAACTGCGGCATACGTGACAGCGTCAGCAGGAAGTTACCGCTCCAGCGGTGGCTGAATTTCACATCTTTCAGTTGAGGGAAAGTGCGTAACAACTTAGGGCGGATCAATGCTTCAATATCATCCGGCTCACGTGCGCCATATACCACACCGCCGCCATACAACAGGCGGTTATCGGCGGTGAGGCGGAAGTAATCCAGCAGATAATTACAATCTTCGACGCAGTGATTGTTCGGCAATAAACCCAACGCCTGGTCACGGCTTAATGGTTCAGTGGTGAGGATTTGCGAGCCACACGGCATGCTTTTACGGCTCAGGCGCGGTTCCAGTTGTGAGGGGAGATAAGCATTACCGGCAAAAATCATAAAGGTGGCAGTGACTTCACCTTTAGCGGTCTTTACCCGATGCGGCTCGCCATACTTTACTTCCAGTGCCGCAGATTGTTCATAGATGCGCCCACCGTGACGGCGAATCGCTTCCGCTTCACCCAGTGCCAGGTTTAACGGATGCAGATGCCCGCCGCGCTTATCCAGCAAGCCGCCGACATAGCGATCGGTCGCCACTTCACGACGAATCGCGCGCTCATCCAGCAGCTCCAGATTATGGTTACCATAGCGCTCCCAGTTGGCTTTCTGGCTGCGCAAGTGCCCCATCTGACGCTGATTCAACGCGGCAAAAATGCCGCCAGGACGGTAATCACAGGCGATAGCATAACGGTCGATGCGATCGCGAATAATCTCCGCGCCCTCAAACATCATATTGCCCAGCATCTTCGCCACGTCTTTGCCGTAGCGTTGTTCAATTACATCCACATCGCGGCTGTAAGAATTCACTACCTGGCCCCCGTTACGACCGCTGGCTCCGAAACCAATCTTTGCCGCTTCGAGTAGCACCACGTCATAACCGGCTTCGGTCAAAAACAGCGCCGAGGAGAGGCCGGTAAATCCGCCGCCAATAATACAGACATCACACTGCACCGATTCCTGCAGTTCGGGCCACGGCTCATGCGCATTCGCGGTTGCGGCGTAATAACTTCCCACATGTTGCATCACATCCTCCTTTAGCGCGTGAACTCAGAAATTCGCTGGGGTGTGCGCACTGACGATGCGACACGGCAGCTCAGACGTATTGGTAAAACTGTGCGGCAAGCCGGTATCGATCACGTAACTCTCGCCACAATAAAGGTGATAACTCTGACCATTAACCACCAGCGTGATTTCTCCTTCCAGCACCGTGCCGGTCTCTTCACCAGGATGACGCAGTTTCTCTCCGGTGCTGGAACCCGGTTCGTAGCGTTCAATCAACATCGCCAGCGCACGTTTTTCAGCGCCGTTCTCCACCAAACGCAACGACACGCCGAGGCTGCCGATCTCCACGCACTCTTCCGGACGTACGATCACGCGCGGCGTGCTGTTTACCTTTGGCTCCGAGAAAAACTCTGACAACGACAAGCCGTACACCTTCAGCAATTTCTGCAAGGTACTCAGCGCTGGGCTGACTTTGTCCTGCTCAATGGTGCTGATAGCACTGTGTGTGAGTCCTGACAACTCAGCGACGCGACGCTGAGACAATCCCATCTCCTGCCGGATTTGCGATAAACGTCGTCCGGGCGCCAGAGTGGCATCATTCATGGCTGTATTTCCTTGTGATAACAGAGAGCCGCGTGGATAAAAGCCGCAAACAGGCGTTGCGAAACCGGGTCGTCATCGGAGTGCCACTCCGGATGCCACTGCACCGCAAGTGCAAACGGATGCTGGCGCAAACTCACCGCTTCAATCAGCCCATCAGGCGCACGTGCTTCAATACGCAGCTGCGGGCCGGGTTCGCGGATGCCTTGTCCATGTAGAGAGTTCACGGCAAAGGATTGCGCGCTGCCAAGCACCTGGCTCAACAAACCTTCCGCTTCAGGCTGAACCTCATGCACCGGCGCGTATTGCTGTTCGAGCGGCAGCGCATCATCTTCACGATGCTCCTGAAACAGATGCGTCATATGCAGCTGGCGATACAGGGAACCCCCGTTGGCCACCACCAACTCCTGCAAGCCACGGCAAATACCGAAAATCGGCATCTTTTTGCCAATCGCATGAGTGATGATGCCGAAGGCGAGGCGGTCACGCGCCGGATCGGCATGCTCCTCTTTACCTTCTTCACCGTAATGCCAGGGTTCGATATTACTCGGGCTGCCGGTAAGCAAAATGCCGTCCAGCAGCGTCATACTGTTTTCTAATAGATGAGGGGCATGCATCAGTTGATGCGGCAAAGGCAAGGGAACACCACCGGCAAGCACGATGGCATCGAGATACTTATTGTGAACCGTTTGCCCGAGATGGCTGCCGATGTGGTTCTGACACATCACTACGCCAATCAAGGGTTTGTCAAAAATAATGCCCATAACGTCTCCGCGTTGCTGTTCAATATTTTCACCGTTTTTGCGCATCCGGCCTGAAAAGTGTGCAATATATTGTCAATCTAGCAACCGGTTGTTCGTTCTTTCAACAGAATTGTTACATTTGCACACTTTTTGCGTTAGCGCTATGTTAGAGGAGTGGCTGTTATTTTGAGCATTGCGCGAACCAATATTAAACGGTAAAGGGCGGGTGGGAACATGACGAACCTCGTAGAAGTAGAAGACTTCACGCGGCACAGTGAAGAGAAACGAACAAGCGCGTTCCAGCTGGAGGTTAAATCCTGGCTGGAACGCCATCCTGAAACGCAGTATGTCGATATTCTTCTTAATGATTTAAATGGGGTCTTTCGCGGTAAGCGCATTCCCATCTCTGCATTGGCAAAACTGGAAAAAGGGTGTTACTTCCCGGCCTCGGTTTTCGCCATGGATATCCTCGGAAATACCGTCGAAGAAGCCGGACTCGGACAGTCACTGGGCGAACCCGACAACCTCTGTATCCCGGTTCCCGGAACTTTAATTCCTTCTGCCGCCGATCCTGAACGCATCGCGCAATTGCTGCTGACAATGTGTAACCAAGATGGCACTCCCTTTGACGTTGAACCCCGCAATGTCCTCAATCGGCTGTGGCAGCAACTGCGCAATCGAGGGCTATTCCCGGTGGTAGCGGTAGAGCTGGAGTTCTATCTGGTCGATAAAAAGCGTGATGCGGAAGGGTACATCCAGCCACCCTGTGCGCCGGGTAGTGACGAACGTAATATCCAGAGTCAGGTTTATTCAGTCGATAATCTCGACCATTTCGCTGATGTTCTGCGGGATATCGACGATATTGCCAAACAGCAGGGCATTCCCGCTGATGGTGCGCTGGCGGAAGCCTCGCCGGGCCAGTTTGAAATCAACCTGCATCATACCCGTGATGTATTGAAAGCCTGCGACCATGCGATTTTGCTCAAACGCCTGGTGCGTCAGGTGGCCGAAAACCACGGTATGACTGCGACCTTTATGGCGAAACCTTATGAAGAGTACGCGGGTAGCGGGATGCATGTGCATATCAGCATGCTGGATGCCGCCGATCATAATGCCTTTTCACTCGACGACGGCAGCGATTCACCGCTGTTGAAACGCGCGCTGGCCGGGATGATCGATTTGATGCCGGCTTCAATGGCACTTCTGGCACCGAACGTTAATGCCTATCGCCGCTTCTTACCGGAAGCCTACGTGCCGTTACAGGCCTCCTGGGGGCACAATAACCGAACTGTTGCTTTACGTATTCCCTGCGGCGATGTGGATAACCATCGCGTGGAGTATCGTGTGGCCGGTGCGGATGCAAATCCTTACCTGGTCGTGTCAACAATTCTTGCCGGTATTTTGCACGGTCTGGATAATCAGCTACCCTTACCGCATGCGGTGCAGGGCAATGGACATGAGGCAGAAGGGCTGCCATTGCCGGTGCGACAGAGCGATGCGCTGTACGAATTCGAGAATAGCTATCCTCTGCAAAAACTGCTCGGCGAGCATTTCAGCGGCGTGTGGCACAGCTGCAAACAGAACGAGTTAATGCAGTTTGAACGGCTTATCACCGCCACGGAGATTGACTGGATGCTGAAGAACGCCTGACTCGCAGAAGAATTTCGCTAACGTCTTGTGCCGATGGCATAAGTTGGGGCAGAATACGTCCCCTGCAAAATTCGAAACATAACCGACGCTTATCACGTCGGTTATTTTTTTGCAGATTGCAGTACACACACACATTACCGAGGCCGGACACGCATCCGGATAGATAGATACTGACAACACGCTTGGGCGTGAGATTTGAGGAAAACAAAGATGGGGCTGTTTACAATTGCACCAGCGCAAGCTGGTTCTCGCTTTCGTGATGATTACGGCGCGGCGACAATCGCAAACACTAATATCACTTCTCACTGCAGCACTTTGCGCAGTATCCCGCAGATCACCTCTGTTGGGGGCCTGAACAATGTCGCTTAACACCGCCGCACCACAGCGTGCACACCTGAAAAAATCCCTGACCTTGATCCCGGTTGTCATGATGGGCCTGGCGTATATGCAGCCAATGACCCTGTTTGATACTTTCGGTATCGTCTCTGGATTGACCGACGGCCACGTCGCCACCGCTTATGCTTTCGCGCTGATCGCGATACTGTTTACTGCCGTGAGCTACGGCAAGCTGGTACGCCGCTTCCCATCTGCGGGCTCCGCTTACACCTATGCTCAGAAGGCTATCAGTCCGCACGTCGGCTTTATGGTGGGCTGGTCATCACTGCTGGACTATTTGTTCATGCCGATGATCAACATCCTGCTGGCGAAAAGCTACTTTGAGACGCTGGTGCCGGGCATTCCGTCGTGGATTTTCGTGGTGTTGCTGGTGGCCTTTATGACCATCTCTAACCTCCGTGGTATCAAAACCGTTGCCAACTTCAACAGCGTGATCGTCGTGCTGCAGGTTGTGGTGATGGTGGTGATTACTGGTATGGTGGTTTACGGTGTGGCGCACGGTGTTGGCGCAGGAACATTGACCAGCAGCAAGCCTTTCTGGTCTGAGAATGCCCATGTGGTGCCGATGATTACCGGTGCAACCATACTTTGCTTCTCGTTCCTCGGCTTTGATGGCATCAGTTCGCTGTCAGAAGAGACCAAAGATGCAGAACGTACTATCCCGCGCGCGATTTTCCTGACCGCGCTGATTGGTGGTGTGATCTTTATCGGTGTGTCTTACTTCCTGCAGTTGTACTTCCCGGACATCTCGCGTTTCCAGAATCCGGACTCTTCACAGCCTGAAATCATGCTGTTCGTGGCAGGTAAAGCCTTGCAGATCGGCATCCTGATTTTCTCTGTGGTTACCGTACTGGCTTCCGGTATGGCGGCACACGCGGGCGTTTCCCGTCTGATGTATGTGATGGGCCGTGATGGCGTGTTCCCGCAGCGTTTCTTTGGCTTCGTGCATCCGAAATACCGCACGCCGTCGCTGAACGTGCTGTTGGTGGGCGCTGTGGCACTGCTGGCGATTAACTTCGACCTGGTGACCGCCACTGCGCTGATCAACTTCGGTGCGCTGGTGGCATTCACCTTCGTCAACCTGTCAGTGATTGCGCAGTTCTGGATCCGTGAAAAGCGTAACAAGACGCTGAAAGATCACCTCAACTATCTGGTGCTGCCAGTGATGGGTGCTTTGACAGTGGGTGCACTGTGGATCAACCTGGAAGAGACCTCGATGGTGCTCGGCCTGGTGTGGGCAGCGGTCGGTATTATTTACCTGGCGTTTGTTACTCGCACCTTCCGCAATCCGGTTCCGCAGTTCAGCGAAGAAGTGTAATTTTCGTTGCGCATTATGCGCAGCGGATAAAGACTTCGTGTCGTATGCAAAAGGTCGCCTTGTTGGCGACCTTTTGCTTTTAGACCAGCAAACTCAACCCGCCAGCACCAACTCCCAACTCCCCGCACTAAGCGTTTCACGTCCCGCTTTACTTAATTCTGTATCGGTTACGAGGGTATCGAAGCGCTCCAGCGGTAATGCCAGATGGGTGGCAATCTTGTTGTATTTCGAGCTGTCGCTCAACAGCACGCGCTTACTGCTGACATCGCTGGCCGCCAGCTTGACCGGCACCTTATCTTCATCGGGTGTAAACAAGCCGCGCGGCCCCCAGCAGGATGCGGAGATAAACGCGATATCAATCGCCAGCATGCGCAGACTTCTCGCCGCTGATTCGCCGACGCTGGAGCGATTCTCGCGACATACGGTGCCGCCAGTGTGAATCAGCTTGCAGCCGCTGCTCTCCATCAATAGCCGGGCAATCACGAAATCATTGGTGACCACCAACAAATCGTCACGCTCGACCAGTTCGCGAGCCAGCGCCAGCGTGGTGGTGCCTGCGTCGAGATAAATACAGCTGTTGCGCGGAATATGGCGCGCGGCAAACTGACCAATCGCCATCTTTTCACTGCTGTACATGCTGGTTTTCGCCAGATGTGATGGCTCAGCAGCCAGACGATCCGCCGAGCGCACGCCGCCCGATACCGACAGCACGGCACCTTGCTCCTCCAGCTTTTGCACATCACGACGTATCGTCATGTGTGATACACCTAAACGCTCGGTAAGCTCGGCAATGCTTACCACGCCGCGTTCGGCAACCAGCGCTAAAATTTGTTGATGACGTTCTACCGGAATCACATCGCTCTCCCTGAATTACCAATTTTTCACATTGTAAGGCATCAATTCACAGCCTGCAGCACAATTTATCCCAGGCAAATGTTAGCAAATATCCCGCCAGAACAGGGGTTCCTGCAGGGATTCCGAAGTGTGAATCGATGTTATACGCTGTGCGTGTAAGTTAATTTTTGTGATTTACCGCACGTTTCTCCGCCAGTAACTGCGGCAGAATTAACACCATTGAACAAAATATCACTTAAATTAACAACGGAGGTGTGCTGTGTCAGCAACCGTGAATAACATTGGCGTCATTGGTTTGGGTTCCATGGGCATGGGCGCAGCGCAGTCCTGTATTCGCGCTGGATTGAACACCTGGGGCGTTGATTTAAATCCGCAGGCGCTGGAAACCCTGCGTCAGGCCGGCGCGCGTGATGCGCAAACTTCCGCTGCCAGCTTCGCGCAAGAGTTAGATGCCGTACTGCTGCTGGTGGTTAACGCGGCGCAGGTGAAAGCGATTTTGTTTGGCGAAACCGGTCTGGCGGCACAACTCAAGCCGGGCACGGTGGTGATGGTTTCTTCCACCATTTCTTCACAAGACGCGCAGGCGATTGAACAGCAACTGGCACAACATCAACTGCTGATGCTGGATGCGCCAGTCTCAGGCGGCGCAGCAAAAGCGGCAGTAGGCGAGATGACCGTGATGGCGTCCGGCAGCGATGAAGCCTTCGCCCTGCTGAAGCCGGTGCTGGACGCGGTTGCCGCCAAAGTGTATCGCGTGGGCAGCGAAATTGGCCTGGGATCAACGGTGAAAATTATTCACCAGCTGTTGGCGGGCGTACATATTGCGGTGGGTGCAGAAGCGATGGCGCTGGCTGCGCGTGCAGGCATCCCACTCGATACCATGTATGACGTGGTGACCAACGCTGCGGGTAACTCGTGGATGTTTGAGAACCGCATGCGTCATGTGGTGGACGGTGACTACTCACCAAAATCTGCCGTCGATATCTTTGTGAAAGATCTCAACCTGGTGGCCGATACCGCCAAATCGTTGCATTTCCCACTGCCGCTGGCGTCTACCGCACTCAACATGTTCACCGAAGCCAGCAATGCCGGTCACGGTCGTGAAGATGACAGCGCAGTCATCAAGATTTTCAGCGGCATCACGCTGCCCGAGTCAAAGGAGAAGTCACCATGCGTTTAGGCGTGATTGCAGACGACTTTACCGGTGCAACGGACATTGCCAGCTTCCTGGTGCAAAACGGTCTGCCCACTATTCAGTTTAACGGCGTGCCGCAAGGTCATGACGATCTGAGCGCGCAGGCGATTGTCATCAGCCTGAAGTCACGTTCTTGCCCGGCACAGCAGGCAATCGACCAGTCTCTGGCAGCGCTTGCCTGGCTGCAACAGCAGGGCTGTGACCGTTTCTATTTCAAATATTGCTCAACCTTCGACAGCACCGAACACGGCAACATCGGTCCCGTCACCGATGCACTACTGGCCGCACTGGGCGAAACGCAAACGGTGATCTCACCGTCGCTGCCGGTGAACGGTCGTACCGTGTATCAGGGCTATCTGTTTGTTGCCGATCAGCTGCTGTCTGAATCGGGCATGCGCCATCATCCGGTGACACCAATGACCGACAGCAATCTGGTGCGTCTGATGACGCGCCAGGCGAAAGGGCAGGCGGCGGTGATCAATGCTGCTCAGCTGGACAAAGGCGCGGAAGCGGTGCGTGAACAGCTGGGTGAGCTGAAAGCGCAGGGCATCAACTACGTGGTGCTGGATGCGCTCAACGAGCAGCATCTGCTAACCCAGGGCGAAGCGCTGAAAGAAACCGTGTTGGTGACCGGCGGTTCCGGACTGGCAATCGGTATCGCACGCGCCTGGGCTACCCAGCAGCAAAACAGCGATGCCGAGCAAGCGGGGCGTCCACAAGGCGAACGTGCAGTGGTGATCTCTGGCTCTTGCTCGCAGATGACCAATCGTCAGGTGCAGGCTTATCGCCAGCAGGCGCCATCACATGAAGTGTTGGTTGAGCGCTGCCTCGACGATGCGCAAGGCTACGCGCAGGAGCTGTGTGATTGGGTGGCGGCGAATAACCAGCAGCCTCTGGCACCTTTGCTCTTTGCCACAGCCGATGCCCAGCAACTGCAGGCAATTCAGCAGCAGTATGGCGCGGCACGCAGCAGCGAAGCGGTTGAGCACTTGTTTGCCGCCGTGACTCGTGAGCTGAAATCACGCGGCTGGCAGCGCTTTATTGTCGCCGGTGGCGAAACCTCTGGCGTGGTCGCGCAAAGCCTGGGCGTAACGGCCTTCCACATCGGCCCGATGATCTCCCCTGGCGTGCCGTGGGTGCGTGACATCCAGCAGCCGCTGTCGCTGGCCCTGAAGTCAGGCAACTTTGGCGACGAACAATTCTTTGCCCGCGCACAAACGGAGTTTTCAGCATGACCGAACAACAAGCACGTGAAGAGATGGTGCAACTGGGCGCCTCCTTTTTCCAGCGCGGTTACGCCACCGGTTCAGCAGGCAACCTGTCACTGCTGCTGGAAGACGGCAACCTGCTGGCCACGCCAACCGGATCCTGCCTCGGCGAACTGCAGGCCGACCGCCTGTCAAAAGTGACGATGCAGGGCGAGTGGATTTCGGGTGACAAGCCTTCTAAGGAAGTGGCGTTTCACCGCGCGCTCTATCTAAACAATCCCGCCTGTAAAGCGGTGGTGCATCTGCACAGTCACTATCTGACGGCGCTTTCGTGCCTCAACGATCTCGACAGCGAAAACTGTATTCGTCCGTTCACGCCCTATGTGGTGATGCGCGTGGGCGATGTGCCGGTCGTACCTTATTACAAACCGGGTGATGACCGCCTGGCTGAAGATCTTGCGCAGCTCGCGCCACGTTACAACGCTTTCCTGCTGGCCAATCACGGCCCGGTAGTGGTGGGTAAATCGCTGCGTGAAGCCGCGAATAACACTGAAGAACTGGAAGAGACCGCGCGTCTGATGTTCACGCTCGGCGACCGCTCTATTCGTTATCTGACTGATGGCGAAGTGGCGGAATTGAGGAATTACTGATGCCTAAGTTTGCAGCCAATTTATCCACGCAGTTCGGCGAAGTGCCGTTTATTGAACGCTTTGCCGCAGCGGCGAACGCCGGTTTCCGTGCCGTTGAGTTTCTGTTCCCGTATGACTATCCGGCCGAGGTGATCCAAGCCGAGCTGGAGAAACATCATCTGGAGTTGGTGCTGTTCAACACCGCAGCCGGAAACGTGCAGGCCGGGGAGTGGGGCGTATCCGCGATTCCTGGTCGTGAAGAAGAGGCGCGTGCCGATATCGATCGTGCGCTGGAATATGCACTGGCGCTCAACTGCCCGCAGGTGCATGTGATGGCGGCGACAGTGCCCAACGGTGCCAATCGTACCGCTTACGAAGAGACCTTTGTGCGCAATATGCATTACGCCGCTGAGCGTTTTGCGCCGCACGGTATTCGCCTGCTGCTGGAAGCGCTGAACCCGATGACGAAGCCGAACTACCTCTACTCCAGCCAGTATCAAACGCTGGCGATGATGGAACGTATCGATCGTCCGAACGTGTTCACGCAGTTGGATCTGTTCCATGCGCAGCTGGTGGACGGCAATCTCAGCCATCTGATTCGCGAATACGCTGGACGTTATCGCCATATTCAGATCGCCTCTGCGCCGCATCGTCACGAACCAGACGAAGGCGAAATCAACTATCCGTACCTGTTCAGCCTGCTGGATGAAGTCGGCTATGACGGCTGGGTCGGCTGCGAGTATTTCCCACGCGGTCGCACCGAAGCGGGCCTCGGCTGGTTCGCGCCTTACGCGAAATAACTTTTGTTGTACCGCCCAGCACAGTGCGTTGCGCCCTGTGCTGGGAAAAAATTGTCTGAATCCGTCAATGCCAGAGAAAGCTGTACCCAAATTATACTAATAGAATTAGAGGTTTATCATGTCTACCGCGTTGCTGTTAGCTATCGCTACTGCCAGCATTGTGATATTGCTGCTATTGGTGATTAAAGCCAAAGTCCATCCGTTTGTTGCTTTACTGATTGTCAGTTTGACCGTCGCCATCAGCACCGGTATCCCGGCTGATAAGATCATGGAAACCATCTTTAGCGGCATGGGCAACCTGCTGGGTCACATCACCATCATCATCGTGCTGGGGGCGATGCTCGGCGCAGTGATTGAAGCCTCGGGCGGTGCCGAATCGCTGGCGCAGCGCTTCAGTAAATCGCTCGGTATCAAGCGTACCGTCGCAGCCTTAACCATGGCGGCGTTTATCCTCGGTATTCCGGTGTTCTTTGAAGTCGGCTTTATCATTGTGATCCCGCTGATTTACGGCTTTACCAAAGTGGCGCGTGTCTCGCCGCTGAAGTTTGGTTTGCCGATGGCGGGCGTGATGTTGACCGTGCATGTCGCGTTGCCGACACACCCAGGCGCAGCCGCCGCCGCCGGTATTCTGCATACCGATATGGGCTGGTTAATGATGCTTGGCATCCTGATTTCGATCCCTGTGGGTATCGTCGGTTACTACGTGGCAAAAGTGATGAACCTGCGTCAATACCACCTCTCAGTGGATGTACTTGAGCAGTTGCAGCTGGCGAAACCTGAAGGCACGCCAAAAAGCGAAGTGCCACCACCGGGTGCGATGACCATTGCGGGTCTGATTGTGGTGCCGATTGTGTTGATCGTGTTAGGTACGCTGGCGCACACCATGCTGGCGGAAGGCAGCATTCTGCGTGACGTGATGACGGTGATTGGTAACCCGCCAATTGCCCTGCTGATTGCACTGGCCCTGGCAGCATGGTTACTGGGCGTGCGCCGCGGCTGGAGCAAAGAGAAGCTGGAAGATCTGACCGGTCGCGCAATTCCTGGCTCTGCAAGTGTGATTCTGGTGGCGGGTGCGGGCGGTGCGTTTGGTAAAGTGCTGGTGGAATCCGGTGTCGGTAAAGCCCTGGCGGTGACGCTGGAAACCCTGCATCTGCCGCTGGTGCCCGCTGCTTTTATCTTGTCACTGGCATTGCGTGCGTCTCAGGGATCGGCCACGGTGGCGATTCTCACCACTAGCGGTTTGTTGAGTCAGGCGGTGGGCGATGTGACCGATATGCAACGTGTGCTGGTCACATTGGCGGCGTGCTTCGGTGGCCTGGGCTTGTCCCACGTTAACGATGCCGGCTTCTGGGTGGTAACACGTTATCTGGGGCTATCCGTCGCCGATGGCCTGAAAACCTGGACGGTGCTGACTACGCTGATGGGGTTAAGTGGTTTTGCGCTGACCTGGCTGGTGTGGGGGATGATTTAAGGTTCACAGCGGTCGCCATTAAGGCGACCCTTAAGTGACAACGGGTATGGCGCACATTTATGTGCGCCTGCATCTGAAATGCATTTCAAACGAACTTCAATCTGGTAAACATCTATGCACACCAGGTTGCGATATGCCACGATCACGCGCGTGAGCGATTAAGACACCAACTCCTGCGCATACAAATACAGCGCTTTCAGCTGCGCCATCTTCTCCGCGTTATCCTCATGCAAACTCGCTAACGACTCCAGCTCTAACAGGAACCCCTGCACGCGATCGGCATTCAGCGCTTCACGGCGATGCTGCAACCAGCGCTGCTGCTCTTGATCATCCAGCGTGCCGGGGAAGTTACGCGCACGATAGCGGAACAGCAGTTTCGCAATGCGCTTGTCGTCGAAGGTCAAATCCAGAGCCGGTAGATTTTGCGGCGGCGTTTGGCGCACGATGTTCATCGCTGCGCGATCGGCATCGCTGAAGAAGCCGTCATACAGTTGCGCATCGACATCATCCGATGGCTTGAACGGCTCGGCTTCCGCAAACAGCGTCACCGCTTTCTCACGCACTTCAGCGTGCTGACGCAGCAGCGCCAGGTTCGCCAGACAGCGTTCTCGATCTATATTCAGGCGTGCAGCATCTTCAGGACGTAAGGTATTCGCTGGGGCTAACACCGGGCATTTATTAATGTGCACCAGCTTAATCGGTACCGCCGCGCGGTCGCCCAGTTCACTCTGTTTGGTGTACAACCGCTCGCGCAGTTCATCCGCATTCAGCTCCAGCAGTGGCTGCATATCGCCCGCCAGATCCACTACGATCAGCGCATTACGATTATCCGGATGCCATGCCAGCGGAACGACCCAACTGGTGTTGCCACGTGCCGCACCGAACATGCCGGAGACGTGCACCAGCGGCTTCATCTGCGGAATATCAATCAGGTTCATCAGTTTCTGCTTGTTGCGATGGGTAAACAGAAACTCAAACAGCTTCGGCTGCTTCTCTTTCACCAGTTTCGCCATCGCCAGCGTGGCATACACATCCGACATCGCATCGTGCGCCTGTTCGTGCGCCACGCCATTGGCCTTGGTGAGATGTTCCAGTTTGAAGCTGGGGAAGCCGTCATCATTTTCCGGCCAGATAATGCCTTCCGGGCGCAGGGCATAACAGGCGCGCATCACATCCAGCAGATCCCAACGTGAGTTGCCGTTCTGCCAGCTCCAGCCGTAAGGATCGAAGAAGTTGCGATAGAAGATATTGCGCGTCACTTCATCGTCGAAGCGCACATTGTTGTAACCGATCACACAGGTTTGCGGCTCGGTAAACAGCCCATGAATGCGTTCAGCAAATGCCGTTTCCGTCACGCCACGCGCTTTAGCCACCTGTGGCGTGATGGCGGTGATCATCACCGCTTCCGGCTGCGGCAGATAGTCATCAGCGGGCTGGCAGTAAAATACCTGCGGTTCACCTACGGCATTGAAATCTTTATCGGTGCGCAGCCCGGCAAACTGCGCCGGACGGTCCAGTGAGGGACTCTTACCGAAGGTCTCGTAATCGTGGAACAAAAAGGTGAACTCAGAGGCGGGCACGGCAGTATCCTGGCAATAGAAAATCAACGCACAGAATAGTCGTGTGCAGCAGGCAGCACAACCTTGTTTACCGCTGCTGTGGGCAGGCGCACAGCATTTGTCCGCAGTTCATACTTTTTTTCAATTTATTCAACTATCCAGGCGCTAATTGCCGTAAAACGTGCGGCGGTAAATTCATTTTTTGATTTGAGGAAGAAGTGTTGAAAAGGCGTCTGCTGGTAACTGTATCTGGAATGATTGTTTGGGCATCACTGGCACACGCTGACGACAGCATGCCATTCCCACTGACGCCTCCGCCGATTGATGCGGCTTCGTGGGTGTTAATGGACGCCACCACGGGCCAGATCCTCACTGCCGGCAATCCCGATGAAGAGCGTAACCCGGCGAGTCTCACCAAGCTGATGACCGGCTATGTAGTGGATCGCGCGGTTGATCAGAAAAAAATCACCCGTGACGATGTGGTCACCGTGGGTAAGGATGCCTGGGCGGCGGGTAATCCGGTGTTCAAAGGCTCCTCGCTGATGTTCCTCAAGCCGGGCGATAAAGTCACCGTGCGCGATCTGATGCGTGGCGTGATCATCGATTCGGGTAACGATGCCTGCGTGGCGCTGGCCGATTATGTGGCGGGCAGCCAGGACAGCTTCGTCAATATGATGAACAACTACGTACAGAAGCTTGGCCTGACGCATACTCACTTTGAAACTGTGCACGGCCTCGATGCGCCGGGTCAGCACACCACCGCGCGAGATTTGGCGGTGCTGTCACGCGCTATTATCAGCGGTGAGCAAGACTTCTACGCCATGTACGCGGAGAAAACCCTGAGCTGGAACGGGATTACGCAAAATAACCGTAACGGTTTGTTATGGGATCAAAACCTTCACGTTGATGGCATGAAAACAGGCCATACTGAAACGGCAGGTTTCAACATCATCGCGTCAAACATTGTTGGTCGTCATCGCCTGATTGCGGTGATCATGGGCGGTAAGAGCTCGAAAGGACGTGAAGAGCAGGCGCGTAAACTGCTGGTGTGGGGTCAGAACAACTTCGATACCGTGCAACTGTTCCATGCAGGTAAGAAAATCGGCACCGAAAACGTCTGGTACGGCAATCCGCACAAAGTGGATGTCGGCACCACTCAGGATATTTATCTGTCTCTGCCGCGTACCGAAGTTTCAAACGTCATGGCGAAATATGTGATTGAGCGTAAAGACCTGGAAGCGCCACTGAAAGCCGGTGAGCAGGTGGGTGAAATCCAGGTCATGGACAAAGACAAGCAGCTGGCGAGCTATCCGCTGTATGCCTTACAAGGCGTGGGTAAAGCCGGCATCATCACGCGTATCAGTGACTACGTGAAACTGAAACTGTAATCCGCAGCGGATGGCGCGGCCGCTCCCGTCGATATCGGGGAGCGGCCAGAGCGGGCTTTCTGCTGCTGAACGGAGGCAAAAGTATGAAAGCATCAATCGTCGAGCGTAATCCTCAAAGCTGGCTGGGCTATCATCTGCAGGGACCCTGGCAGGAAACGGTGCCGCACGGATTTAACCAGCTTAAAAGCTGGGTCGAGCAGCATGGTGTAGAAGGCGAATGGCTCGCCATCTATTACGGTAATCCTGAAATTCTTCCGCCGGAAGAGCTACGCGTTGAAACGGTGATCACCGCGCCTACCGATGCTGTGCCCTCCTATGGCGACGACATCGAGCAAGGCCTGCTGCCCGGTGGGCAATATTTTCATGCGCGCATGGAAGTGATGAACAACGATTTTTTCACTGCCTGGCACAGCCTGTTTGATCATCTCAAGACGAAAACCGATTGGCAGGTGGATAATCGTCCCTGCTTCGAACACTACCTTTCCGACGGCTCTGACAGCGGCGACTGGCTGGTGGATATGTACATTCCGGTACGTGCAGCCGACTAATATCATCAGTGCGTTACTTCTATGTTTCATAAGCGAAAATAAGATGTAGCGCACTTGTTGAATCGCAAAAAAAGTGCGGAAATAGTGCTGCGCAGCACTCATTGTTCGTGTCGCGCCAGGGTAACATAGCGCGCAAATTTTTATCGTTCCCGGACCACCATGTTACGCGCCGACAAACCCATCTCTGCCATTGAGTTCTGGTTCTACCGCCACTATCGCGCTGTGCACGGCGTGCGCATCGCTATCGCCTTTGTGCTCTGTTTTCTGTTTGTGCGTTTGACGGATATTCCGGAAGGCACCTGGCCGCTGATTACCTTGGTGGTGGTGATGGGCCCGATCTCGACCTGGGGCAATGTGTTTCCGCGCGTCATCCAGCGCATCAGCGGCACCTTTGCCGGGTTGGCATCGGGATTAATCGCCCTGAAGCTGGAGCTGATCTCGCTGCCAATGATGCTGTCGTGGTGCTTCGTGGTGATGATCATTTGCGGCTATCTGACGCTCGGCAAACACCCTTATATGGCGCTGCTGATAGGTATCACCCTCGGCGTAGTGGTGGGGGCTCCGGCCGGTGACTTCACCGTGGCGTTATGGCGCGGTGGCGATGTGATCCTCGGTTCGATCATGGCGCTGCTGTTCAGTGCCATTCTCGCCCAGCGTGCTTATACGCACTGGCGCATTCAGCTGTCGGATTCGTTTATCGCCATGGCGAAACTGCATCACACTGGCTTCTCCGCCAACCTGCTGGAGAAACCGCGACTGAACAAACCGTTCCAGAAACAACTCTCCAGCGTGATCAAAATGCGCGCGCTGCTGGAACCGGCCAGCAAAGAGACGCGTATTCCGAAATCAGTGTTTGAAGCGATTCAGACCATCAACCGTAATATGGTTAACACGATGCAGATGCAAATTGATGCATGGTGGTCATCACGTGAGAGCCACCTGTTGCTGCTCAATGCCCCGACGCTGCGCCGCAGTCAGAAAATGACCGAAGACACGTTGAACGCGCTGGCCACATTGATGGTGAAAGGGGAGACGGAAGGCGTGATCGCCAACAGCCATGAACTGGAGGAGATCACCCAGGAACTGGAACAGTTGATTGCCAACCGCAGCGGGCGCTTAGAGACCACGGCGATCTATGGCTACGTGTGGTTGAGTCTGGAACAGGCGCGTCAACTGGAGCGCATTACGGATCTGGTCCGTCTGGCACTGCGCAAATAGTTTTCTCAGGCAATGACTTAATGTGAATCACCCTTTCTTTGCGCTAAGATAAGTGCCAGTCCGAAATTAGCTGTGAAAATTGCGAATCCAGCTAGCAAGCCGCTAAGCTGTAGCTCATGACTATTCCGCCTGCCGCGGCAGGCTCAAAGAAAGGTGCCAACATGGAAAATGCCAAGCAATCATTTCAGGACGTTCTGGAGTTTGTGCGTATGTTTCGTCGTAAAAACAAACTGCAGCGCGAAATCGTGGATAACGAGAAGAAAGTCCGTGATAACCAGAAACGTGTGTTGCTGCTGGACAACCTGAGCGAGTACATCAAACCAGGCATGAGCGTTGAGGCGATTCAGGAAATCATTGCATCTATGCGTGTGGACTATGAAGACCGCGTCGATGAGTACATCATCAAAAACGCTGACCTGTCGAAAGAGCGTCGCGAGCTGTCGAAGAAGTTGAAAGCGATGGGCGAGCCAAAGCCGCAGTAAAAATGTTGGGACCGCAAGGTCCCAATTTTTTTGCATCGTGGCGGGTTACAGCACGCATCTCCATCCGCTGTCTGCGCCATATTCTTCAGCTTCAATACGTTCAGGCTTTTGGTTTTAACTTCCGCGCTAATGCCTGCAGCTGTCCGGCAATCTCCGCCAAATCCACGCCATCTTGCATCGGTACAGCAGTTGTCTCACGCAATACCAGTTCAGTCTTTAAGGGCATGGGCTGCACCACTTCCCCCGCTAACTCTGCCAGCAAGCGATCCACGCTTACCGCACCCAACTGTTGCAAATCCTGACGCACGGTGGTGAGCGGCGGCTGATACCACGCACTTTCGGCGGTGTCGTCGTAGCCGATAATCGACATCTCTCCGGGGATCTTCACGCCATGTTGATGCAGTGCCCGCATCGCACCGAGCGCCATCTGATCGTTCGCTACCAGCAGTGCCTGCGGTAAGCGATCTGGCCGCAATTGCAGCAGCGCCTGATAACCAGATGCAGCACTCCAGTCACCGTGCAGTACACACATCGGTTGCAGTTGATGCGATGCCAATGCCTGCTGCCATGCGGCAAAGCGCGCCCGCGCTGAAGCCGAACTTTCTGGCCCATTCAGCACGCCAATCTGCTGATGGCCCAGCGCGACAAGATGCTCTACCGCCTGCTGCGCCCCCGATTCACTCTGATACTGGCATTGGGCGACAGCGGCATGCTGTTCAACATCCAGAAACAGCACAGGCTTTGTGCCGCACTGCTGCTGTACCTGCGCCGCCTGTTCAGCATCGAGCGGCAGGTTGATCAGCAGCGCATCCACGCGCTGCGCCAGCAATTCATTCACCGTATCCTGAGCACTGCCAGCCGTGTTCGCCATGGCAATCACCAGATGATAACCCTGTGCTGCGGCACGTTCATGAATCGCCGAGGCGATCTGAGCCGGAGCCATCAGTGCCAGATCGCTGGTGGCCAGCCCGAGCGTGCGCGTAGCTTTACCCGCCAGCTTTTGTGCCACACGGTTGGGCACATAGTTAAGCTGCTGCATGGCGGCTTCGACTTTGGCTCGCGTGCGCGGCGAAACCTGCACGGAATGGTTGAGCACACGGGAAACGGTCTGGTAGGAAACCCCCGCCAGTGCAGCGACATCATCGAGGGTAACGGAACGCGCAGTCATAAACTCTCCTGAATCTGATAGCGGCGAGTGTAGCAAATTTTTCTCTGCTGTCGCGGAGTTAAGCCGCTACACTGCCAGTGTTAATGCGAGGAGAACGCGATGCAGCTCAATAGCCAACAGATTCAGGATATCAATACGCTTGCGGCCTGGCTGGCGCTTGACCATATGCCGACAGATGGCACGCTCGAGGTTGATTTGGCAATACTTGCCGGTCACGCGGTACTGCCCAACGTTGAAGGTGTGATTGCGCTGGCGAAGAAGTATCAGCTGCCTCTGATGATCAGCGGCGGTATCGGTCATTCCACGGTGTTACTGGCGGAGATGATCGCTAATCATCCCCTTTATCGTCAGATTTCTACCCAAGGTAAAAGCGAAGCAGAGCTTCTGGGCGACATGGCGCGGGTGTTTGCCGCACTGCCGGACGATCAGCTGCTGCTGGAGACCGCCTCACGCAACTGTGGTGAGAATGCCGCTTTTAGCCAAAAACTGCTGGATGAGCAGAAGTGGCAGCCGCAGCATGTATTGCTGGTGCAGGACCCACTGATGCAGCGACGTACCTGGGAAACCTTCCGCTACCAGTGGCGCGACCGCACCGATGCGCCTGAATTTATTAGCTGGCCGGTGTTTGTTCCGCAGGTCATGATGGATGCGGGTATGCTGCGCATTATCGGTGCGCCACCGCAAGGATTGTGGTCGATGGAGCGTTTTCTTTCGCTGCTGATGGGCGAGATCCAGCGCCTGCGCGATGATGAAAACGGCTACGGTCCACGCGGCAAAGGTTTCCTCGGGCATGTGGATATCCCGGACGAGGTAGAAGCAGGCTGGCAGCGCTTGATGCAACTGAAAGGCGTGCAGTCGCGGCTTGGATAAAACGCGTATAACCCCGATGCGGCGCACTTTATTGCGCATGGGGCGGCGATTTGGCTCAATCAGACTCACGCCTAACCCCGTAGCGGCGCAATTCATTGCGCATAAGTCAGCGAATTAGCCTTCTCAGATTCGCGCGATAATATTGCACCGCAACGGTATTAACCTGCGATTTAACGATTCTGCAAATACACCTGCAAATTCACATACACCGCATTCAACAACGGCGTCACCACGCCACTGCGTGCGCCTCGCACCAGCAGATCGCCAATCACCTGGTCCGCCTCAATCTCATAACCCTGGGTTAAGTCGCGATACATCGAGGAGGTCATCGCCACCTGCGGATTATTTAGCGTCTCATAAATCTTTGCCGTTACCGCTGGCCGTTCCTGATAGCCGTCAGCACCAAGCACGGAAAGCACCTCAGTAAAAATCCCCTGCAACAAGGCTTCACCACCTTGGGATCGCAACACCTGTTGGGTATTACCTCGCGCGATGCAGCACACCGCCCCTAATGTGCTCAGCAGCAGCCACTTCTCCCACAGTTCGCTGATGATGTTGTCAGCAAAGACCGTATCGAAGTGCGCGATGTTCAGCGTCTCATCGACACGTTGCAGACGTGCATCATTGTGCCCATCGAGTGCACCGTAGTAGAGGATATGCAGTGGCGTCATCTGCACCACTTCACCTTGTTCACCCAGCGTGGCGTTGATTTTGCATAAGCCGCCAATCACCTTGTCGCCAAAGCGTGCGCGCAGCGTATCGATATGCCGCATGCCGTTGAGGATCGGCATGATCAGTGTTTCTGGCCCGACGGCGGGTGCGATATCCTCGATAGCCTGATCGAGCCCGAAGCTTTTCACCGTCAGAATGATCAGATCAAACTGGCCGATAAGCTTGCCGGTTTGCGCCAGCTGCGGGTGAATCACTTCTGTGCCGCCCGGTGTTTTTAGCACCAGACCGTTTTGTTGCAGTTGCTGAAAACGGCGCTCGCGCACCAGAAAAGTCACATCACGTCCTGCTTGCGCCAGACGTGCACCGAAATACCCGCCGGTGGCACCGGCGCCGACAACCAGAATGCGCATGGTTAGATTTCCCGTTGAGAGTGAGACCCTTACCATAAATCGCAGCGGCAAGGGTTTCCAGCTATCAAATGTTTAATTTTGCACAGATTGCGGCAGTAACGCGCTGGGTAGATCCTGATAACAGACCGGGCGCAGGAACCGCTGTATCGCGGTTGCCCCCACTGAAGTGGTGCGACTATCACTGGTGGCCGGGAAGGGGCCGCCATGTACCATGGCATAGCCCACATCTACGCCGGTTGGGAAACCATTGGCGAGAATGCGTCCGGCACGTTGTTCAAGCATCGGCAACAATGTGGCGGCCAGCGGCTGATCCTGCGGTGCTAATTGCAGGGTGAGGGTGAGCTGTCCCTGAAGTACCTGCAGCGCGGCCTCAAGTTCATGCTGATTAGCACAGCGCACCAGCAACGAAACAGGGCCGAATACTTCATTCTGCATGCGGGGTTCATTGATGAAATCTCTCGCGTGGGTCATTAACAGCTGTGGCTGTCCCTGATTAGGGCCGTTTTTCTCTTGCCCAACGGCTAATCGCTCAACTCCCTCTAAAGCGGCTAGCGCGCTAGCATGTTGCTCACAGGCCACGGCAATGGCGGGCGTTAACATCGTTGTGCTGGGCTTCTGGTGTAGGGCGTCACAGGCGAACTGAACAAAGCGATCAAAATCTTCGCCATCACAAGCAAGTACCACGCCGGGGTTGGTGCAGAATTGGCCGCAGCCCAACGTCAATGAATCAACAAATCCTTGTGCTAATTTCTCTGCTCGTTGTTGCAGCGCGCCGGGCAGCAATAACATGGGGTTAATGCTACTCATCTCGGCATAAAGCGGAACCGGGCGCGGACGTTGCTGCGCCAACTGCAATAACGCCAGGCCGCCGCTGCGAGAGCCGGTAAATCCTACGGCGCAGATGGCGGGATGCTGCACCAACGCGCAGCCACTGAGCGTCGACGTGCCGTGTAGCAGTGAAAATACCCCTACCGGCAGTTCGCATTGTATGACGGCTTGCGTGATAGCGCGGGCCACAAGCTCACTGGTACCGGGATGCGCAGGGTGTGCTTTCACCACCACCGGGCAACCCGCCGCCAGTGCGGAAGCGGTATCGCCGCCTGCTACTGAGAAGGCCAGTGGAAAATTACTGGCGCCAAAAATGGCCACCGGACCTAATGGCACCAGGCGTTGACGCAGATCGGGACGCGGCAACGGTTGACGATCCGGTAGCGCAGGCTCAATAAGGGCTCCCTGAAATGCACCCTGGTCGACCACATCGGCGAACAGATTGAGCTGACCGATGGTACGCCCACGCTCTCCTTCAATCCGCGCGCGTGGCAGGGCCGTTTCCTGCATCGCACGTTCAATCAGTTCATCTCCGAGCGCCAGAATGTTTTCGCCAATCTGGCGCAGGAATCGCGCACGCACGTCGAGGCCAGCCTGGCCATAAGCGATCAACGCCTCTGCCGCGCTTTGACAGGCGGCATCAATTTGCGATGCATCGGCTTCAAAAAAATTCGGTTCCAGCGCGCAATCTCGTTGTGGATCGATGGCCTGAAAGGCCTGAGCTGCGCCGCGCTGGCGTTGTGTCGCAATAAAGAGTTCTCCCGTGAGTGTCATGCTGCCTCCTCCGTTAATGATTCCACCAGGCGCAACAGCGCCACCATGCCGGGATCGTCGAGCCCCTGCGATTTCCCGGCAAACATCCGGGCGCGCCCCATGCGGTTAGGTAAAGGGCGGAAATGATCGAGTGCCTGCTGCAGAGTGCGCTGCAGGTCGCCTGTTTGAGCGGGTTGTTCCAGGGTGATCGCCAGCGCGTGCAAGCCATCCAGGACCGTTTTATCGCCCAACGCAGCGCCGCCGCGTTGGGCTAAGGTGGCGATCACCTGATGCAGCAGTGCGGCAGTCTCGACACGCGTCAGTTCACTTTTATCCTGACTGAATTTGCTGGCGGTGATCAGCGCTTGCGCGAGTAAGGTACCGAAGCTGGAGCCCGAAGCTTGCATACAGGCCATGGCGGCAACGCGGAAAACGTCGCTCAAGGCTGCATTCGCTGCTACAGCCTGCAGTGCGCTGTCGGTCAGTTGTGCACACTTTTCCAGTGTGGCACCGAGATCGCCATCTCCCAGTTGACCATCCAGCGCATTTAACTCGGCACTGTATTCGGGGACGCGAGTACAAATGTGGCGTAAGGTGGTGGCTAATGGTGTCATGGCTGGCTCCAGAAAGGGCTTGAGGCGGGGGCGCACAACAGGGCTTCCAGCTCGCTATCGAGCGCGCACAGGCTAAGTGAGAAGCCACTCATTTCCATTGAAGTGGCGTAGCGGCCAATCAGAGGTTGCACCAATGTGACCTGCCGATCCGCCATGCGCTGTGCCACCCGGCGATAGAGAATGTAGAGTTCTTCCAGTGGCGTGGCGCCCAGACTGTTGACCATTACGCTGAGTCGCTCACCACGGCCGGCAGGGAGTTCCTCCAGCAGTCGATCAATCATCTCGTCGCACAATACATCGGCGGTGCGCAGTTCGCCTTGCCAGATGCCGGGTTCACCGTGGATGCCCATACCCAAAGCGATTTCGTTTTCCGCCAGACTAAAGGCTGGCGTGCCCGATTCCGGTACGATACACGGTGACAGCGCAACACCAATCGAACGCACCGCGTTGACAGCGCGTTGTGCCGTGGCGGTCACCGCCGATAAATCTGCTCCAGTTGCTGCTTTCGCACCGGCTAATTTATAGGCATATACCAGTCCTGCCACTCCCCGCCGTTTATGGGCTTCTGCTTGCGGAGCACTGGCCACATCGTCGGTCATACGTACCTGAGTGACAGCCATGCCTTCGAGTTCCGCCATTTCCGCGGCCATTTCAAAGTTCATGCGGTCACCGCCATAATTGCCATACAGCTGCAGCACGCCGGCGCCCTGATGGCTGGCCTGCATCGCCGTTAAACAGTCTGCTACACGCGGCCCGGCAAATACGTTACCGATGGCGCAGGCATCCACCAGTCCGCGACCCACGTAACCATGAAATAAGGGGAGATGGCCGGAGCCACCACCGGTCACGATCGCGACTTTAGGTTCCTGAGCATGATGCAGTGCCAACACGCGGCCGCTGTCACCCAGGCGTTGGTAGTGGTGAGGATGGGCGGCACACAGGCCGTCCAGCATCTCGTCGACGTAGCGTTGGGGATCGTTGCAAATCTTCTTCACTCTGCTTCTCCTGTTACCAGGCAACGCCCCCGCGCAATGTGCTGCGCTATTCGGGTAGCGCGGGAAGGTCGCCGCGGCGGGTTGTGATCGAACCTGCGGCAGCCGGGCGGGAAGGTGTCCATCCCAACTCCAGCGATATTTTGTTGGCCATCTCCATCACCAGGCCTGAAAGTCCTTCAAGGCGTGCCAGGGGCAGACGTTCAGCCGCACCGGAGACGCTAATGGCGGCAAAAACCTGACCGTTTGCCGCCCGCACGGGTGCGCCAATGCAGTGCACGTTCAGTTCGTTCTCCTGCAAATCTAGCGCATAGCCTCGTTCACGAATGCGCGCCAGTTCGGCTTCCAGCGCCTCACCATCCGTGATGGTGTAAGCCGTGCGTTGTGGCAGCGAATCGGCGATGATTTTGCGAATCAGCCGTGGAGACTGCCAGGCGAGAAACGCTTTGCCCACGCTGGTGCAGTGCACCAGTGCCGCTTCAATACGTGTGATAGTGGTATTGCCGGTACTGGTCATCTCCTGACGTTCAACAAACGCCATTTGTGCTCCATCGAAAATGCACATGTGCGTGCTTTCGCCGGTGATCAGTTGCAGTTGTGCGGCATAGGGGCGCGCATGGCTGTCGAGATCCAGGTTCTGAATCACTAAATTTCCCAACTGAAACAGCTTCATACCCAGCTTGTAAGTTTCGCGTTTGCCGTTCTGCTCCAGCAGACCAATATCCCGCAGCGACGAGACCAGCCGGTGCGTTGTCGCGCGCGGCAATCCGGTACGCGCCGCAATTTCCGCTGGCGTTAAATTGGCATCGCGCTGCGAAAAACATTCGAGAATTTGCAGTACCTTGGTCAGGCTTTTGATCGATGCCTGATTCAGTTTTTCCGCCTCGGTTCCGCTGTTTGTACTCATACCCACCTCAAAGATCAGCAACAGAGAAGCGTGCTTCACGCACCCGCTCAGTTCACAGTATTTTGCCCTCATGGCTCTTATACTGAGACACTTGCGCCAGAATAGCGCCTTTTCACGAGCCTGCCACCCCCAACTTCCCTGTATTTCGATTTGTATCTCATATTGTGGGATATGATTGTCAATATGTCGACTTAATCCTGATTATAAAGTGACTATCGGACGGTGTTCGACGATGAAGAACGATTAACGTTGAAGCCTGAAATGTAATTTAATGTCCTATTTTCAGTGTGTTAATGCTATTAACGACATAATAAGCGGTTATTGGATCGTATGAAATTTGATCTAGATATGTGATCTTAATTCCACAATGAGAGATTTGATGTTGATCAATTTAACTGTGTCTCACATTAATTGATTACCGCGAGTCGTTATCGCTTTAATCAGCGTCTTGAGAGACAGGAGCATAAAATGAGTCAGCAGATTGCAAGCCAGGCCAAAGAACTCAAAGCCAAACTGCGCGGCGTCTTGCCGCCGATCACCATGCCCTTCAACGCCGAAGGTGAATTGGTGCGCGGTGGCTTGAAAGAGCAGATCGATTTCATCATTAACTCAGGTGCCAGTGCGATTGTGGTGGGCGGCAGCACCGGGGAAGGGCATACGCTATCCGACGAAGAGTTTCGTCAGGCCATGCACGAAGCCTATGAAGCCAACAATGGCCGTGTGCCCTTTGTCGCCGGGTTGATTGTTAACAGCACCCGTCAGGCCATTGCACGGGTGAAAATGCTGGAAGGGATGAAGCTGGATGCGCTACAGGTGACGCCCGTGCATTACCTGTTCAAGCCTGACGATGACGCCACCGTTCGTCATTTCCGCGAAATTTATGAAGCCACGCAAATCCCTATTCTGATTTACAACGTGATCCCGTGGAATTACCTGAGTCTGGATCTGATGAATCGCATCATGGATGAAGTGACGGGTGTGGTCGGTATGAAGCAGAGCGGCGGGGATCTCAAGTCAGTTTCTGATTTGCTACTGCGCTGCCCTGAGAAAATTATCGTTAGTGGGGTGGATGCATTGCTCTATCCCGGCTTTGCCATCGGTTGTCAGGGCGCGATCTCGGCCTTAACCAGTGCCGTGCCGTCGGTGGTGGCCAGGATGTTCAAAGCAGTGGAAGAGAACGATCACGCCACCGCTCGCGATATCCATTTCCGTCTGAGTGATTTGTGGAGCCAGCTGCCGCACGACAATCTGCCCGCCTGCGTGAAATATATCCAGAGCCTGCAAGGCGTAACGCTGTATCAGCCGCGTCCACCCATGCAGCCGGTCAGCGATGCGCTCAAATCCAATATTAAAGCGGCGTTCGATCGTCTGATGGGCTGATTTGCACCCCCGCACAGCGGGACATTATAAAAAATCACGCCACGACCCTCTTAAAACGGGCGTGGCGGAGGTGCAGAAAGATGAAATTTGACCACAACCCTACACTTGAACGTGATGCGGCCTCGGCACCACGGGAAATTCCACGTGAGGTGGTGCGACCGAAGCACCATCTGCGCTGGGCAATTATCGGCATCATTATTCTGTTAACCATCACCAACTACCTCGATCGCGGCAATTTGTCGGTGGCGGCACCCCAGATCATGCAAGATCTCGGCATCAGCCACGCGATGATGGGCGTGATACTGTCGGCTTTTGTCTGGCCTTACGCCATTATGAACCTGCCAACCGGCTGGGCAGTGGACCGCTTTGGCGTCAAAGTCCTGCTGGCGCTGGCGGCAGGCCTCTGGTCACTGGTCGCGATTCTCACTGGCTTCGCGCGCAACATCGGCACTTTTATTGGCCTGCGTATCGCGTTAGGGATCAGCGAAGCACCGTTGTTCCCTGGGGCGTTAAAAGCCACCGATACCTGGTTCCCGGATCGTGAAAAGGCGGCGGCGACCAGCGCCTATATTGCAGCCACTCAAGTGGGGTTAGCCCTGGCTCCACCAATCTCCACGCTGTTAATGGCGGCCTTCGGCTGGCCAGCCATGTTTATCATTATGGGATTGATTGGCTTTGTCGCACTGGCGGGCTGGCTGGTGCTGTATCGTGAGCCGGAGAAACATCCCTGGCTGCATAAGGATGAACTGCGCTATATCCGCGAAGGGCAGGCCACGGCGCAGCAGGCATCCGATGCGCCACGCGTGACAGTGCGCGAGTGGGGTGGGCTCTTCAGACATGCCTCTGTCTGGTACATGGTCATCGGTGGATTTTGTCTGCAGTACGTTTTCTGGTTTTACATTGGCTGGTTGCCAACCTACCTGCAACAGGCGCAGGGTTTTACCCTGAGCCGGGCGGGCTGGCTGTCCGCGCTACCTTACATTGCAGGTGGGGTGGCGGTACTGATTGGCGGGCGCTTCTCAGATCGCCTGGTAAGGAAGGGATTGGATCCCTTCAATGCGCGTCGATATACCATTGCGGGAGCCGCGTTGCTGACGGCAGGCGCGATGTTTGTGACAGCACTGGTGAATGGAGCGGCGCTTGCCGTGGTGATGCTTACACTGGGCATGTTCACATACAGCTTGTCGTCGGGTAACTACTGGACACTGGCGGCAGAGGTGGTCACCACGAAGAAATGGGTGGCTTCCGTAGGCAGTATTCAGAATTTTGGCGGCTTTCTTGGCGGGGCGTTCGCGCCCGTGGTCACCGGGATAGTAGTGGATCATTTTGGCGGGTTCGTGCCGGCACTGATGCTGGCAGGATTCATGGCGTTGATATCGGCAGGCATGTATGGCCTGGCCTTGCGCCACCGTCTACCGGTCTGACTTTTCAGGAGTGACACCATGGATGCGACATCGCAACTTGCGACCGCTGAAGAGCGCAGCGCGCCCCCTGAACTGACGCAGCGTCAGCTCAGGCTGACCCTGATCTCTTCACTGATTGGCACCGCGCTGGAGTGGTATGACTTTTATCTGTATGGCACGGCGGCGGCGCTGATCTTCAACCACTTGTTCTTCCCCTCGCTGTCACCGCTAAGCGGGACGCTGGCCGCTTTTGCCAGTTATGGCGTGGGCTTCCTCGTACGTCCAATCGGCGGGCTGTTCTGGGGCTATATCGGCGATAAATACGGTCGCCGGCCGGTGCTGATTGGCACCCTGATCCTGATGGGTTTAAGCACCACCGCGATTGGCCTATTGCCGGGATATGCCAGTATCGGCATTGCGGCCCCGTTGTTATTAACCTTCTTGCGCTTACTGCAAGGTTTTGGTGCAGGAGCCGAGTTCAGTTCGGCTATCACCCTCAATGCAGAGAAAGCACCCGCTCATCGGCGCGGTTTCTACGCCAGCTGGTCGGGCGTGGGCATTGGCTGCGGAGTCTTACTTTCTGCATCGGCCTTTGCCCTGGCACAACAGATGCCACCAGAGGATTTCGTGAGTTGGGGTTGGCGCGTGCCGTTCCTGCTCAGCATCGTGGCGGTGTTTGTTGGTGGTGCGATCCGCCTCTATGTGACCGAATCCCCCGTGTTTCGCAAGCTGGCAGCAGAGCAGAAGCTGACGCGCGCCCCTTTTGTATCGGTGTGGCAAAACCAGCGTCGCAACTTTTTTGTGGCGCTGGGTGCCCGCATGGCGGAGAACACTGCGGGTTTCTTCCTGCAGGTGTGGACGATCTCCTATGTCACACAATCACTGCACGTTAACAGTGCGATTCCCGTGGCGGGTGTGTTGCTTGGGTCGGGTATCGGTTGCATCACTATTCCCCTGTTCGGTGCGCTCTCCGACCGTGTCGGCCGCAAGCCGGTTTACATCGGCGGTGCACTGTTGTTTGGCGCGGGGATGTTCCCGTACTTTTGGTTGCTCAACAGCGGCAATCCTTGGCTGATCATTAGCGCCATGGTGGCGATGATCTCGCTGGCTAACTACTCGATGTTTTCGGTGCAGGCGGCGTGGTTTGCCGAACTGTTTGATGGAAGGACGCGTGTCACCGCCATCTCCATGTCACGCGAAATCTCCTCGATCTTTGCCGGCGGGTTGGCGCCGATCATCGCCAGCAGCCTTTTGTTGTGGTCAGGAGGCCATTACGGCGCCGTGGCGATCTATATGATCGTCCTGAGCATTATCACCATTGTTTCCGTGTGGCTGGGTCCTGAGACCCGCGGTTGCCGCCTCGACTAAACCTCAATCCTGCGTCGGGAGTTCAGCATGCACTCACATGAATTGACCGCCAGTGCGGCGGTCAGTCGCACCGCTTCGCGCGGAGAAATGCGCAAAATCGTCACCGCCAGTGTGATGGGTACCATAATCGAGTATTACGACTTCACGCTTTACACCACCGCCACCGCGCTGGTGTTCAATAAAATCTTTTTCCCCGGTGAATCTCCGTTGGTGGGGAGTCTGGCGGCCTTCGCCACCTACTTTGTCGGCTACTGTGCACGTCCGCTGGGCGGGGTGCTGTTTGGTCACTTCGGCGATCGCATAGGCCGCAAGTTCGCCTTGATGATGACGCTGATCATCATGGGTCTTGGTACCTTCCTGATCGGTCTGATTCCGCCTTACGCCCAGATTGGCGTCTGGGCACCCATCGCTTTGGTGGTGCTGCGCTGTCTGCAGGGTATTGGCATTGGCGGCGAATATGGCGGCGGGATGACCATGGTGGTGGAACATGCACCGCCGGAACGGCGTGGGTTTTACAGTTCACTGGTGCATATCGGCGTGCCAGCCGGGTTCCTGCTGCCGATTATTTTTATCACCCTTCTTAATGTGGCATTGGACGAAGCCGATTTCCTCAGCTGGGGCTGGCGCGTGCCGTTCCTGCTCAGTGTTGTGCTGCTGGGAGTGGGGATGTTTATTCGTAGCCAGATTGAGGAAACGCCGGCCTTCAAACGGATGAAACGTGATGGCACCCAGGCGAAAGTGCCGGTGCTGGAGGCCTTACGCTATCACACGCGGGATGTGCTGCTGGGTATCGGGGCCAAAATTGCCGAAAGCGGACTTTTCAACATCTACGCGGTGTTTGCCATTAGCTACTGTGTCAACGTGCTGGGGATGAAAAGCCAGGTCGTTTTGTATGGCATTCTGCTGGCTTGCTTGCTGGAGTGTTTCACTTTACCGCTGTTTGGTCGCATGGCCGATCGTTATGGCAAAAAGCGCGTCTATATTGGCGGGATGATCGCTCAGGCGTTGCTGGCGTGGCCCTTTATGCTGATGCTGGCAAGCGGGCAACTCCCCTTGATTTATCTGGCTATCGCACTGGGGCTGGCGATTGGGCACGGCAGCACCTTTGGTGCACAGGGTGCATTCTTCTCTTCGCTGTTCCCGGCACGGGTGCGCTACAGCGGCTTATCCCTGGTGCAACAGATCGGCCCGATTCTTGGTGGCGGGTTATCACCGATGATCGCCACCGCGCTGCTGGTCAGCGGGGAAGGTTATGGTTGGGTGATTGGCTATATGGTGTTTATGGCGCTGCTCTCTGCCCTCAGTGCGTGGCGGCTGCGAGACGCAAAGATGGAATAACCGGCAGGCTGTTGCATTCAATCAATCCACTTTTGCCTATGATTAAAAAAGGCTCAAACTGTTCGTATTTATTCGTACAATGGGTCTATGCTGTTGCGCAGCGGCGGGCAATGGTGCTCGCCCACTTTTCCAGTCGAACAGACTAAGGACGCATCATGCCCCGACCCCTACCTATCGAACGTTATCGCAATATCGGCATCTCCGCGCACATCGATGCCGGTAAAACCACCACCACTGAGCGCATCCTGTTTTACACCGGAATGAGCCACAAGTTAGGTGAAGTGCACGATGGCGCGGCAACCACAGACTGGATGGCGCAGGAGCAGGAGCGCGGCATTACCATTACCTCGGCGGCAGTGAGTTGCTTCTGGCCGGGCATGGATGGCAGCTTCACGCCACACCGCATCAATATCATTGATACCCCCGGACACGTCGATTTCACCATCGAAGTGGAGCGATCCATGCGCGTGCTGGACGGTGCCGTGATGGTGTATGACGCCGTCGGTGGCGTACAGCCGCAGTCGGAAACTGTGTGGCGTCAGGCCAACAAATACCACGTACCGCGCATTGCTTTCGTCAACAAGATGGACCGCCAGGGCGCGGACTTCTTCCGCGTGGTGCAGATGATGAAAGATCGTCTGCATGCCAATCCGGTACCGATCGTGATTCCGATTGGTGCGGAAGAGCATTTTGCAGGCGTAGTGGATCTCAACAAGATGCGCGCCATCTACTGGGATGAGGCCAGCCAGGGCATGACGTTCAGCTATGCGCCGATCCCCGAGGAGCTGCAGGCGCAGGCCGCCGAATGGCGCGAAAATATGGTGGCTGCTGCGGCGGAAGCCAGTGAAGCGCTGATGGATCGCTATCTGGAGCAGGGCGACCTGAGCGAAGAAGAAGTGATCGCCGGATTGCGCCAACGTACCCTGATTGGCGAGATCCAGCCGATGCTGTGTGGTAGCGCGTTCAAAAACAAAGGTGTGCAGCGCATGCTTGATGCGGTGATTGAGCTGATGCCGTCGCCGCTGGACGTGCCGCCGGTTTCCGGTGTGAACGAAAAAGGCGAGCACGATGAGCGCCATGCTGATGACGATGAACCGTTCTCGGCGCTGGCCTTCAAACTGATGAGCGATCCCTATGTGGGCCAACTCACCTTCGTGCGTGTCTACTCCGGTGTATTGCGCAAAGGCGACAGCGTGTGGAATGCGGTGAAAGGGCGCAAGGAGCGTATCGGGCGCATCGTGCAGATGCAGGCTAACGATCGTATCGAAATCGAAGAGATTCGTGCGGGTGACATTGCCGCCTGTGTGGGCTTAAAAGAGGTCACTACCGGTGAAACGCTGTGCGATCCCAATGCAGTGATCACGCTGGAACGCATGGAGTTTCCGGACCCGGTGATCTCGCTGTCGATTGAGCCGAAAACCAAGGCAGATCAGGAGAAAATGGGGCTGGCGCTGCAGCGTCTGGCGGCGGAAGATCCGTCATTCCGCCTGCACACCGATGAGGAGTCAGGCCAGACGATTATTTCCGGCATGGGCGAGTTGCATCTGGAGATCATCGTTGATCGCATGAAGCGTGAATTCGGTGTCGAAGCCAACATTGGTCGGCCACAGGTCACCTATCGCGAAACCATTCGTAAGACGGTGCGCGATGTGGAAGGCAAGTTTGTGCGCCAGTCGGGTGGTAAAGGTCAGTATGGTCATGTGGTGCTGACGCTGGAACCGCAGGCTGCAGGCACCGGTTTTGCCTTTGAAGATGCCACCAAAGGCGGCGTGGTGCCGCGCGAGTTTATTCCTTCTGTGGAGAAGGGGATTCGTGAGGCTCTGAACAGTGGTGTACTGGCGGGTTATCCGGTGGTAGACCTTAAGGCCACGCTGACTTTTGGTTCGTATCATGACGTCGACTCCTCGGAAATGGCGTTCCGCATGGCGGCGATTTTCGGTTTCAAAGCCGCAGCAAAACAGGCTGACCCGGTGATTCTTGAGCCGGTGATGCAGGTGGAAGTGGAGACGCCAGAGGATTACGCCGGTGGGGTGATGGGCGATCTCTCTTCGCGTCGCGGTACGCTGCAAGGTATGGATGAGCGCTTTGGTGCGCGCATCATCCGAGCCGAAGTGCCGCTGTCAGAGATGTTTGGCTACGCCACCACGCTGCGATCCATGTCGCAGGGCCGTGCGACTTACAGCATGGAATTTGCGCATTACGCTGAAGCGCCACGCAATGTGGCCGAGGGAATTATTGCGTCACGCGCAGAGTGATTTTTTGGGCGGCAAGGATGCCGCCTTTAAGCTGCGTGATATATTGCGTATAGCTGCAGCGCGATTAAAGATGGTCGTTGCGCGATAAATTACATCGCGGCTGTTCAAATCACAGCAACTTCACACCGTATTCCGCTGCTTGATCTTCCCACGCTTGCACCTCATCGTAGAATGCGCGTTCTGGCACCGCAAAACCGCTGATCAGGCTCGCCGCCAGCAGATGCTGATACTTCTTATCAGTAGTGAGTTCGGTCAGTGCGCTGCGCAGATGCTCAAGCGTTTGAGCATCGGTTTTTGCTGAGGTGATTAACGGCAATGCGGCACACAGCGGGGTTTCGCCAATGATCTCTAGCCCGGCCAGTGCTTCAGGGTGATGAGCACGCAACAGCGCCCAGGTGATGCAATCGATCGCCGCGATATCCGCTTGTTGTTCACGCAACGCGCCTAACGATTGACGATGGCTGCCACTCTGCAGCGCTTCACTGAAGAAATGCCCGTCGTGTGCCAGAGGGGCGATCACATAACGCAGCGAATTGTAGCCCGAGTGCGAGTCATCACTGTTGCATACGGCGCGGCGACCACGAAAATCGCTCAGGATGAGATTTTCATCCTCTTTGCGCGCCACCAGCCAGCTGCGATAGCGTAGTCCCTCACAGCCTTGCGCGCTGGATTGAAACGCGCCGACCAGTTGCACATCAGGCAATAAAGCAACCAGCGGATAGCCACAGGTCTGGCTTAACAGCAAATCAGCGTCGCGCCAGTGGGGTAAGAGTTCGTTGTGCCATTCAACCTCAGCCTGCACGCCGCGTTGTTTCAGCAGCGTCGTTAGCGCTGCGGTCAGGCCAAGCGTCGTCGGATGATGGATATCGTACATCGGCAGTGAAATGATCGGCATGCTGTGCATCCTTGTGCGTTCCCGGATGGGCGTTAACGTTGACCGGTTTGCGCCAGAAACGCAGCAACCACTCGCCATAACCAGCGACGCGGAAACCGTGATTGCGCTGATGGTAGCCGTCGCGATACAGCAGATAGACTTTGCGCAAGCCGTACCAGGGCAAACCGGGCAGATCGTGATGTACAGAATGATAGTTGAGATTCAGAAATAGCAAACGCCACGGCCAGGCGGCTTCATTATTCACGGAGCGTGCCAGTGGAGCTTCTTCAGCGCGATGTTCGTAGAAAGAACGTATTTTGGTCAGCGCCAATGCCGGATAACTCACGGCAACCACGAACCACAGCGGCGATAATCCATGCTGCTGTATCCAGTAAAAAAGCCCGCCTAGCAGCGTAAAATGAACCATCCACATAGTAATAGCCGCACGATCCCGTGCCAACACCATCACTTTCAGCGTGGCCGCAATATCCAGCAGCGGACCTAACAGCAAACGGCCGGGAAAAGTATTATGCAGGTGAATCAACCGCTGCTGCCACGGCTTGAGTTGTGCCCAGCGTTCCGGTGACAGGTAGTATGTCTCCGGATCTTCATCCGGTTCGGTCAGGGTGTGATTGCGGTGATGCGCCAGATGTGAATCGCGATACAGCCCATACGGATACCACACCGCCAACGGCAGGGTACCAAACAGCTGATTGAGCCCTGGAAAACGCGTGGGATGGCCATGGATCAGCTCATGCTGCAGCGACATATACCAGGTGGTGAAAACAATCAGCAGCAGAGTGGTTAAAAACAGACCCAGCGTTTGCCAATAGATGACGCAGCCAAACCAGCCGCCATACACCCCGACCATCAGCGCCCAGGTGGGCAGTTCACTGCGCCACAGCCAATTGCGGCCCAGCTGATGCACCACTTCACGCTGCTGTGCATTGATATAGTCGTTTGCCATGCGGATGCCATAAACCTGTGAATCGGATGAATTCCCCGCAAGATGATTGATCACCGTGATAAACACAAAGACCGTGTTTTTATGACTTATGCAAAAAAGTTGATGAAGCGCGCGAAAACTATTGGCTATCAGTCACCTCTCGCCTGGCGTAACCTTTCTCCATCGAAACCTAATGCATCATGTGCGGGCCAGTGCGGTCCCTCTGGAGAATTTCACCATGAAAAAGATTGGCTTCTTATCCTTTGGTCACTGGACCCCGTCATCGCAGTAAGCCACCCGTTCCGCTCAGGACGTGTTACTGCAATCCATCGATTTAGCCGTGGCTGCAGAAGAGCTGGGCGCGGATGGCGCTTACTATCGCGTGCACCACTTTGCGCGTCAGTTAAGTTCACCGTTCCCGCTGCTGGCGGCGGTCGGTGCCAAAACCAATCGCATTGAGATTGGTACTGGCGTGATCGATATGCGTTATGAAAACCCGCTGTATATGGCGGAAGATGCCGGTGCGGCAGACCTGATTTCTAACGGCCGTCTGCAACTCGGTCTGAGTCGCGGATCCCCGGAGCAGGTGATTGAAGGCTATCGTTACTTTGGGTTTAACCCGAAAGAGGGTGAAACCGATGCCGATATGGGACGTCGTCACACCGAAGAGTTGCTGGAAGTGCTGCGCGGTGAGGGTTTTGCTAAACCGAATCCACAGCCGATGTTCCCGAATCCACCGGGCTTACTACGTCTGGAGCCGTTCTCAGAAGGACTGCGTGAGCGTATTTGGTGGGGTTCCGGTTCAAATGCAACGTCCATCTGGGCAGCTCAGCAGGGGATGAATCTGCAAAGCTCCACCCTGAAGGATGATGAGACTGGCGAGCCGTTCCACATCCAGCAGGCCAAACAGATTCGCGCTTACCGTGAAGCCTGGAAAGCCGCCGGACATCAGCGCACGCCGCGTGTGTCAGTGAGCCGCAGTATCTTTGCGCTGACCAATGACATCGACCGTGCTTACTTTGGTCGCAGTGGTCAGGATCAGGACTCCGTGGGCTTCCTCGATGAGAAAACCCGCGCCATTTTTGGTCGTAGCTATGCGGCAGAGCCAGATCAGCTGATCAAACAGCTGGCACAGGACGAAGGGATTGCCGAAGCCGATACGCTGCTGCTTACCATCCCGAATCAGCTGGGCGTGGATTACTGTGCGCACGTGATGGAAAGCATCCTGACCCATGTGGCACCGGAACTGGGCTGGCGTTAAAACTAAAGAGGCGCACTTTGCGAAGTGCGCCTCTTTTCTTAATTAACCCCTAACTTCCACCACAGCTTATCCAATGCGTAGTAGCGGTCGCGTTCGCTTTCGGGTTGGTTGAGGTCGCGTTTCCATGGCTTAGCCAGAATAAAGTGCAGGTTCTTCACTTCATCCTCTTGCCACATGGCGCTGTGCTGGAACGGAAGTGTTTTCAGTGCGTTGTAAATATACGGCAGCGGCAGCCAGCGATTCTCAAACACTTCATTAAGTAAATCCTGTTCAGAGAACGGATAGCGGCGTAGATCAGTGATAGCAGCGACTTTTTGCTGTAGCCAGCTAAACACCTCTTGATCCGGTTCGAGCACTAAAAAGCCACCATTCAGATAGCGGTCCAGGCTGGCAGGAGCCGCTTCACCGCGATCCTGCCAGGTGTAATGGCAATTTTCCGGCTGCCAGCTGGCGGGATAACTGGCGATTTTATTCGGATTACAGCGACAGGCGTGGCACGCGGCCAGCGCATGATCGCCGAGGTCCAGCGTAAACAGCTCATCCATATTGCGCAGCACCAGCATGTCGGCATCAAGAAATACCACGCGCTCACAGCCGGTCAGTTCCCATGCCCGCAGCTTGCTCCACACTTCACCAAATTGCGCAGAGGCATAATGCTGCTCCAGTTCCGCATTCGGCATCAGAGGATCGACTGGATGAATCACACAGCCCAATGCCTGCAAATCTTCACGCGTTTCGATGTCGATCGCATCGGTCACCATCACAATCAATGGCCATGCGGTTTCGCTGCGTTTTAGTGAACGGTGCAGCGCTTTCACGCCGATAAAATAGTCCGGTTGTGTCAGTAGTGTTACCCAGGCGTACATAAATCTTCCCCCGTCAAAATTCAATCAAACAAAGCCGTGGCATAGTCATTGCTAAAACGACGCTGCGGATCGAGTTGTTCCCGTACCGCGCGGAACGCATCCCACTGCGGATAGATATCCCGCCAGCTGTAGCGCTGCGGATCGTAGTATTTTCCCCAGTGCGGTCGTCCGCCTTCTGCTGCCAGTAATTTCTCCACCTCGGTGAGGAAATGCAGACCGTCCTGTGACAGCGAACCGTCATCGGCGTAATAGACCACGAAGCCAAAGAAACAGGTCGGCTGCTGATAAGCTGGACTAAGCCAGGCTTCTGACGCGCCCGTGCAGCGCAAAATGATGGGGTAGTGCATGTGCGGGTGATTCTCCGCATACCAGGCTTTGATTTTGCCGATAATTTCCGGTGTTTTATCCAGCGGCACGCCAATTTCCACGTTAATTTGCGGCACGGCAATACCGCGACAAAACAGCTGGTAGATGTCGCCGCTGAGGTCGGTGAAATCGCGGAATCGCGTGACCGTACGGAACTGTTTACCGCCTTTGCCTTCAATCTGCGTATCACGATGCATCTGCGCCAGCGTCTGATCGATGGTGTCATTCAGACTGCTGTCAGTGTCATCGCCATGCTCGATCACCTCTCCACCATTGGCGTGCCACGCCTGAACATCTGCTTCACTGGCGGGGTTGGCATTCCACACGTGCATCAGGTTGTCATCCACAAACCACCAGGCTTTGCTCAGTTCATACTGTTGATTCCAGCGCGGCAGATCCTGCTCCAGCGTATCGGCAGACTCGGCAAATTTATGGCAGGTAAACAGGCGAAACGGCTGGGTGCGCAACGTTATGGCGGTCACAATCCCCAGCGAACCTAATGAGGTTTGCGCCGCAGGGAAATCACTATCGCCACGTTGAAACTCCCGCACGCTGCCGTCGGCCATAACCATGCGGATGCTTATCACTTCATCCGCCAGTGAACTCTGATCCAATCCCTGGCCATGGGTGCCCGTCGCTATCGCGCCCGCCAGCGTCTGAACGGATATCACGCCTGGCGAACAGCCTAACATGCGATTGCGCGCGGTGAGTGCGTCGAACACCTGCTGCAGCAGCGTGCCTGCCGCGAAAGTGATGCTGTCGTCATCCTCTCCCAATACGCCTTGCATGGCGCTGAGATCGAGTAACAGATCGTCGGCATTCACACACAGCATGCGGCCGGGTGATAAACGGCTGCCGATGACGCGCACTTTGCCTGTTGACGAACTCAGCAGCTGTTGCAGTTCGGCTTCGTTTTGCGGCTGATGGACTTGCTCACGCTGGCCCACCACGGTGTTTTGCGCCCAGTTCCACAGGACACTGTCGTGCTCGGTATTTTGCGGGTTGCGAAGGGGGTAAAGGAGGGAATCTCTGTTCACTACGGCGTTCCTTATACTGAGGTCTGTGACGGTCCCAAAGCTTTAAGCGTAGACCATCACAGCACTGCCCATGTTTAAGGTGCCTTGCAGATGTAGCGCAGCGTTGCGGTCACGGCCAGTTGGCGGTTACGACGGATGCTGTCCTCTTCCGTATCCTCAGGGGTGAACAGGAAGTGGAAGGTGTAGCGGTTGGCGACGTGGTGCACACAGATACTGCTCAATAAGCGGTGCACGTCCACGGTGTTCAGGCCATCAATAAAGATGCCTTGCTGCTGACCGCGCGTCAGAATGTCATCCAGCAGATCCAGCGTACTTTTGTTCAACGCTTTGATGCGCTCGGACTGCACAATATAGCGACCGCGCAACAGGTTTTCCGTACACACCAAACGCATGAAATCCTGATGGGTGGCGTGATAGTCGAAGCTGGCTTCGACCAGTTTAATCATCGCCTGCTCGGGTTCCATCTGTGCAAGGTTCAATCCGGTTTCGTGTTCACGAATCGCCTGATAGACCTGCTCCAGCACCTCGATATACAGCTTCTCTTTGTTGACGAAGTGATACACCACCATGCGCTTAGTGGTCTGCGCGTGTTCAGCAATCTGCTCAAGGCGTGCGCCCTGCATACCGAACTCGGCGAAGGTTTTCAGGGCACCGGCAAGGATGCGTTTTTTCAGCCCTTCCGGGTCATTTTTACGTTTCGTTGTAGTGTCCGACATAGCGCTCAATAACAGGTCAATCAAAACGGCATGGTACCACAGCCGTCCGTTCACTTGTGGCGATGCGAGCGGCTGCGTGTCTTTATTCTTTTCAGGAATAGCATTCCCGGATAAATCATAATGCAGGAATAAGCATCTGCGTATACTGCGGCTATCTGTTCATCACGACAGTGTACTTTGACCGCTGCAATTATAACGATTAGGAAATAACTATGCACACACGTCTGGCATCCGCCAAAACGACATTCTTGTTAACCGCCGGCGCTTTGCTGCTGGCGAGCACCGTATTAGCACCGCTGTCACTGGCGCACGCCGCCGATAAAACCTCAGTCAAAGTCGGCATCATGAGCGGAGAAGATGAAGACGTCTGGCGCGAAGTGATCAAGCAAGCCGCTGCCAAAGGACTGACGGTGAAAACCGTGATTTTTAACGACTACAACCAGCCGAATGAGGCACTGCAAAATGGTGAGGTGGATGCCAATGCCTTCCAGCACCAGCCTTTCCTCAATAACCAAATCAAAGTGAATCATTACGATATCGTTCGCGTGGGCGATACGGCAGTGTGGCCGATTGGTCTCTACTCGAAGAAAGTGAAGAAGGCGGCTGAGCTGAAAGACGGGGCGGTAATTGGTGTGCCGAACGATCCTTCCAACGAAGCGCGTGGCTTAGTGCTGCTGGAAAAGCAAGGTCTGATCAAGCTGAAGCCTGGCGTCGGCATTGCCGCCACCACGGCAGATATCACCGCCAACCCTCATCACCTGCAAATTAAGGAGCTCGACTCCGGCATAATTGGCCGTTCAGTGCCGGATCTGGATGCGGCGGTGGTGAACACCGACTGGGCATTGAAAAGCGGTCTGACTGCCGCCGATCGTATCGCGCAGGAGCCGGTGAAGGACAACCCTTACAACAACTTTATCGCCGTGAAGAAAGAGAACGTGAGCGCGCCATGGGTGAAAACCCTGGTGTCCTCGTATCAGAACGACGCTGTGAAGACCGTGTTTGATAAGGTCTATAAAGGCACCGGCGAAACGGCCTGGTAAGGATTAAGCATGACGATTTTCTCGGGTGTCGAAGCACCGTTTAGCGCGTTAACGCGTGGCGTGGTAGAGAATACGCAAGACCGTGAACGTCTTGCTCGCGAAAGCGGCAGCGTAGTGCACTTGCAGGGCGTTTCACGTCGCTTTGGGCAAACTCAGGCGCTGCGCGATATTTCACTGACGGTGCAGAAAGGTGAAATTCTCGGCCTGATTGGCCGCAGTGGTGCGGGCAAATCGACGTTGATTCGCTGTCTGAACGGACTGGAGCAACCTGACGAAGGCGTCATTGAAATCGAAGGCCGGAAAATTACCGGCCTGTCGGAAAAACAGCTGCAATCTGTGCGTAGTCGCGTCGGTATGGTGTTCCAGCACTTCAACCTGCTGTCGGCGAAAACCGTGGCGCAGAATGTCGCGTTGCCGCTGAAAATTGCCGGTCTGGATAAGGTGCAACGTGCCCAACGCGTGGCGGAATTACTGGAATTGGTGGGGCTGGCGGATAAGGCACAGCACTATCCGGCGGCGCTCTCAGGCGGTCAGAAACAGCGTGTTGGCATTGCTCGTGCACTGGCGGCAAGCCCGGCACTGCTGCTATGTGATGAAGCCACTTCAGCACTGGATCCTGAAACCACCCGTTCTATTCTCGCGCTGCTTAAATCACTCAACCAAAAACTGGGTATTACTATTCTGCTGATCACCCATGAAATGGAAGTCATCAAGTCGGTGGCGCAACGCGTGGCGGTAATTGACGCGGGTGAGATCATTGAGCAAGGCCTGGTGTGGCAGGTGTTTGCGCATCCTCAATCTGAGCTGACGCGCACCTTATTGCGTGGATTGCTGCCGCAGCTGCCTGAAGCGCTGGCCGCACGGGTTACCGAGAGGAGACAGGGTGAGGCCATCTATAGCGTGCACTTTGCCGGCGAGGATGCGCAGGGCGATTTGCTGACCCGATTTGCGGCGGCGTTGCCGGACAAGTTCCGCTTATTACAGGGCGGCATCGATCATATTCAGCACTACGCCGTGGTGCGTTTTTTTATCGCGCTTCCGGTCGCCAACGTGGCCGATGAGCAACAGATTCTCAGCTGGCTGCGCGGGCAGCAGGCGCAAGTGGAGTTAGTCGGTTATGTCGCCAGTGATGATTGATTTATTGCTCAACGCGTTGGGCGAAACGGTGTTGATGACGCTGATTTCAGGATTGTTTTCACTGGTTGCCGGTTTACCGTTGGGGCTGATTCTGGTGATGACCAGCGCAGGCGGCATCGCAGAACACCGTGGCATTAACCGGGTGCTGGGGCTGGTGATCAACGGCTTCCGCTCGCTCCCTTTCATCATTTTGCTGGTGGCGCTGATTCCGTTTACCCGCTTTCTGGTCGGTACGTCACTGGGGACGTGGGCGGCGATAGTTCCGCTGTCGATCACCGCAACGCCGTATTTTGCTCGCGTGGCAGAAGTGTCATTACGCGATGTGGATCGCGGCCTGATTGATGCGGTACGCGCGATGGGTGCCAGTAAGCTCCGTATCGTCTGGGATGTTTTAATCCCAGAAGCGCTGCCCGGCATTCTCTCGGGGTTTGTGGTGACGCTGGTGGCATTAATCGGCGCATCGGCGATGGCGGGAGCGATTGGTGCGGGCGGATTAGGCGACCTGGCGATCCGTTACGGTTATCAACGCTTTGAAACCTCAGTGATGATCGCGGTGATTGCGGTGTTGATTGTGCTGGTATGTGGCATTCAGTGGGTCGGCGATCGACTGGTGCAGCACATCGATAAGCGACACTAGACGTCGCGCGATAAATCGCGTCACTAGCGGTTTTACAAACATAGCGAACCGTAGTGAACGTCCAGCACGTCAAGCCTTTGCAGGGTGTAGCCTTCAGGTCGGCCCAATACGGGTGAGCCAGGACTCGCCCGCAGCAAAACAGCCGCAGCGGGGCAATTTATTGCGTATTTTTGCCGTAAATCAGTTGTGCCTTTTCCCGCAATCCTTATCACTATTTCTTGATAAACATCAGCAGCTAACGCGCTTAGAGTGATGGTAATGTCTTGCCAATATTCAGGAGAATTCGTTATGCCGCTGAATACCCTTCAGCTCACGCTGGAAAACTATCTCGAACAGCACAGCGCCTCATATATTGCGGTGGCGAAATCGATCTTTGCGAAACCGGAAACCGGCAACAACGAATACTTTGCCAGTGAGCAGCTGACGCAGTTGCTCACTGAGCAGAGATTTGAGGTCACGCGCAACGTCGCCGGACATGAAACCGCGTTTTACGCGGTCAAAGCCAGCAGTAAACCGGGCCCGACCATTGCCTTCCTGGCGGAATACGATGCGCTCATTGGCATCGGCCATGCCTGCGGACACAACCTGATCGGCACCACCAGCGTCGCGGCGGCCATCACGCTGTCTCAGGTGCTGGAACAAACCGGCGGCCGTGTCGTGGTGTTAGGAACGCCAGCGGAAGAGGGCGGATTAGCCGGTCCTGGCGGGCCAAAAGGCAACGTGAAGAAGCGTTTTGTCGAAGCCGGGCTGCTCGAAGATGTCGATGTGGCGCTGATGGTGCATCCATCCGGTAAAACGCGCCTTACTGAATCGACGCTGGCGAACAATCATCTCTATTTCCATTTTTATGGCAAACCCTCACACGCTGCCAGCGCCCCGCATGAAGGCATCAATGCGCTGGATGCGTTGGTGCTGCTATACAACGGCATCAGCGTACTGCGCCAGCAGTTGCCGGACGGCGTGCGTGTGCACGGCATTATCACCAACGGCGGTCAGGCACCCAACGTGATCCCGGAATACGCTTCGGCGCACTACTACATTCGTGCCGATAGCCGCGAGTTGGTGGAATCCTTAGAGCCGAAATTAAGAGCGATTGCCGAGGGTGTGGCGCTGGCGACCGGTGCACGTGTGGAGATTGATCATCAAATCGGTCCGCGTGATTTCAAGCTTAACCCCGCGCTGGATGCGGTGCTGCTGGAGGAGTTTCGTGCAGCGGGCGAGCAGGTCGATCTCTCGCCGCAGCGCAATAAAGTCTCAACTGATGCCGGGGACATCAGCCATGCGGTGCCCACCGCGCACCCGTGGCTGAAAATTGGTCCGGATGATCTGATTTTTCACACTGTGCCCTTCCGTGAAGCCGCCAACTCTGAGCGCGGTTATCAGGCGTTGCTGATTGGCGCCCGCGTGCTGGCACGCACCGGGTTGCGTCTGCTGATTGATGCAAACGCACTTCAAGCCGTAAAAGCAGATTTCACGCGCCAACCTTAAAGGAGAATATGGTGTCGCAAACGTATCGTCGTAAACTCAAAACCTTAGTCGGTGCCAGCAGCGTGATTTCCGCGGGCAATGACAGCCAACCGGGCGTGGGTATCGCACGCGCCATTGAACTGGCGAAAATCGCTGAACGCGAGAAAATCACCGGCCTGTTCACTGCTGATTTACTGCAGGCCGATCCCGCTGGATTAGCGGGCACCACCGGCACGCAGGACCCGCTGATTGCCTTAGCGGCGTTAAGTCAGGTGACGTCGCAGATTGGCTTAATCGCTACGGTCAGCACCAGTTGGTTACATCCTTATAATCTGGCGCGCCAGGTCGCTACACTGGATCACATCAGCGGCGGCAGAGCTGGGTGGAATGCGGTGACTTCCTCCGTCGGTGAGGAGAATTTTGGTGAAAGCCAGTTGCCACCACCGCAGGAACGCTATGCACGCGCCACCGAATTTATTGAGGTGATGAACGCGCTGTATGACGCCAACGAACGTGCAGCAGTGCAGCGCACGGCAAGCGGTGGCATTCGTATTGATCATCGCAAACTCCATCCTATCCACTATCGTGGTGATTTCTTCCAGGTTGCCGGACCGCTCAACGTACCGCCGCCGCCGCAGCGCCGTCCGGTGCAGTTTCAGGCCGGGCAATCTGAGGCGGGTGTCACGCTGGGTGCGCGCTATGCCGAAGTGATCTACACATCGCAGCCCACCTTTGAGGCGGCGCAGACATTTGTGGCAGATGTGCAGCAGCGGGCACGACGTTTTGGTCGCGAACAGAATCCGCCGCTGATCATGAACTCATTCCATTCCATCATTGGCGAGAGTGATGCGGATGTGGCTCGTCGCCTGCGTGACAAACACGAACGGATAGATTTCGAACAGGGCAGGCTGCGCGTTGCGGATATGCTGGGCGGTGAGGTGGATCTGTCTGACTTGCCGTTCGACCAGTCATTGCCCGCTTCGCTGATTCCGCAACTGGAGCAGGTGCATCGCCGCCAGGGCCGCGCCGCCATCTTCCGGCAGTATGCGCTGGAGGGGTTGACGCTACGTGAACTGATTATCAAAGCAGAAGAGACCGGCCACTGGTTTGTGGCAGGCACGCCAGAACAACTCGCCGATGCCATCGAACAGCGTTATCAGGCGGGCGTGCTGGACGTCATTTCCCTGCACGGCCTGGGTAGCCCGGACCAGCAAGATTTGCTGCTCAACGGACTGCTCCCTGAATTACGTCGCCGTAATTTGCTGGATAACGACTATCAGGGCAGCGATTTCCGCAGCAGCCTGGAGCTGGCACCTTTATCGCCTGCAGTGGATTAGCATCTTTGTTAATGAGGGCCATGCCCGCTCAGGATAACTGAGCGGGCATTTTTTTTTGGAATCCCTATCGACACGTCATTACAGATAAAGTGCGTGACTCGGCTTGCTTCGCCACACTGATTATCGCCTTTAACCTATATAGTAGTTGACCTATATTGATAGGAGCGTATCATGTGGCAGATAGTAACAACGGACACTTTTGATAATTGGCTTGTGGCGCAAGATGACACTGATAGAGCATGCGTTTTGTCCGCATTGATCGTATTGCAGCAAGCAGGACCAGCGTTATGCAGGCCTTACGCTGATACCCTCAAAGGCTCTCGTTTTAGCAATATGAAAGAGCTTCGTATTCAAAGCAAAGGTGATCCTATTCGGGCATTTTACGCATTCGATCCCCGGCGCAGCGGTGTAGTGCTTTGTGCGGGTCATAAGTGTGGCAATGAAAAGCGTTTTTATGCTGAGCTGATCCCGCTCGCAGATAAAGAATTTACCCATCATCTTCAACGCGAAGAGAGAAAGGAGTAACGACATGGGCAGAACACTCGAACAGATTCTTGCGGCCGAGAAGGCTGAAGTCGTCGCTAAAGCCAATTCCATGGCTGAAGAAGTATTACTGAATATTCACCTTGCTGAATTGCGTGAAAGAGTAAACAAAACACAGGTGGAGATAGCGCAGCAATTAAATATTAAACAACCCACCGTGGCTGGAATGGAAAAACCTGGCCGGGACTTAAAACTCTCGACGTTGAAGCGCTATGTTGAAGCCGCTGGCGGAAAACTGCGTCTCAACATCGAGCTCCCCGATGGCTCGCATTATGAGTTTGTTGTTTAATTCCCTTCTTTGACTTTTTATCCGCGAAAAAACAGTGCGATCTGGCGCACTGTTTCGCGTACTTGCACGCCGACTCACTCCTACCTGCTTGCTCCCCAACCCATGAAAACCCATCCCACCACGTAACTTTTTTGCATACATGAAAAATACAAAGGAAATACAATTAAGTAGTATGATTTTACCGTGGTTTGAAATTAATAAATTAATTTTCAATGAGTTATACGTATAACTTTTTCGAATTATTTTTTCAGATGAATTTTGGAGATGATCACAATCTCAAGTTTTGGGTGTCCTGGGCATGTTTACACCACCTGAAATTCAGCATAGTTTGAACATGGAGTTAACCTGTGATTAACAGACAAAAGCGAACAAATGCGTATTGGGTCAACACACCGCTAAACAATGATGAAGACAGACGATCTGCAAGTGGGTCATGCTTAATTTCATTATTTATGTTCAGGGATTAAACGCAGGGTTTTTCAATTTCGAGGTCAATTTCTTTTTTAAAGAAATACCTAAATCAGTCAATGATTTTTTTTCTGTTTCTTTAACGTTCCGCCAAATCATTTTTGATTAGGACAGATCGCTGCGCCTGCAGAGAAATGAATAATTCAGGAGAGACCCTGTTATGAGCAACACCAATATATCCATTGAAGATGTCCCGCTTAATAATTTTCACCAGTTAATGTCGCTGCGCGCGGGTGGCGGTTGGATCCTCGATGGCTACGTGCTGAGTATTATCGGCGTGGCGATCGTGCAGTTTTCCCAGCATCTGCAACTTGATACCTTCTGGCAGGGCATGGTGGCCGCTTCAGCGATGCTCGGCACCTTCTGCAGTGGTTTCCTTGGCGGGTGGTTGACCGATATTGTGGGTCGTCGTCGTCTGTTCTTTGTCGGGCCAATCCTGTTTATCCTGGGTTCGGTCGGCACTTTCTGGGCGGAATCGGCCCTCACGCTGTTTATCCTGCGTTTCCTGGTGGGGGTCGGAGTGGGGCTGGAGTATCCGGTTGCCGGGTCACTGCTCACTGAATTCCTGCCGCAAAAGCATCGTGGCAAACGTTTGGCCGGTTTGACCATTCTCTGGTTTGCCGGTGCAGCCCTCGCTTATATCGTGGGTAACCTTATTCTCTCGATTGGCGGTGATGCCGCATGGCGTCTGGTACTGGCCAGCCCGGCCGTGCTGGGGGTACTCCTTTTCGTTCTGCGCATCGGCACGCCGGAATCGCCACGCTGGTTAGTCAGCAAAGGTCGCTTCAATGAGGCTGAGCAGATCATCAAGAAAGTCTACGGTCCAGAATTCTCGCTGAAAAATATGCCCGCGGAGTCAGTGGATGCCAAAGTTACGTTGAAAGATCTGGTGCGCTCTGGCTACGGCAAGCGTATGTTGTTTGTCTCGGTGTTTTGGAGTGCGGCCGTTGTGCCGATGTTTGCGGTGTATTCGTTCGCACCCGTAGTATTGAAAGCCCTGAATCTGGACGGTGAATGGGCATCGCTAGGTTCGATCGCCATCACCTTGCTGTTTGTGGTGGGCTGTGTTGTGGCAACCCGTTTGATTGATAGCATGGGCCGCCGCCGTCTGATCATCCACAGCTTTTTATGGTCAAGCCTGGCGCTGTTGGCATTGGGGATGTTCTCCCACGGTTCAGAAATGCTGGTGCTGGTGATGTTTGGCGCTTACGCGGTATTTATCGGCGGAGCACAGGTGCTGGAGTTAGTGTATCCGAACGAGCTGTTCCCAACGGAAGTGCGTGCCTTCGCCGTCGGTATGGGTTCATCCATGTCACGTATCGGTTCTGCTGCGGGAACCTGGCTGGTGCCGATTTCCCTGCAAAATCTAGGCATCGAATACACCATGTATGCTGCCGCGATTGTTTCCTTTATTGGTCTGCTGGTATCGGTATGGCTCGCACCGGAGACGCGTAATATGACATTGAGTCAGGCGGCTTCGCTGGCGCGGTAATATAAAGAAGATAAAAACAGAAGTGTGAAGGCCGCTCAGTGAATTCTGAGCGGCCTTTTCGTATTGAGCGTTCTGCAATACAACAAGCCCATAGGAAGACTGGCCGAATAATTAATGGTCAGGCTTCCTCGTTTCTCAACAATAAATCATAAAAACAAAAAGCCCGCTCAGGTTTCCCTGAGCGGGCTTCTCTAAATATGGCTCCTCTGACTGGACTCGAACCAGTGACATACGGATTAACAGTCCGCCGTTCTACCGACTGAACTACAGAGGAATCGTGTGAACGAGGCGCATATTAGCGATGCCGATCCCCAATGTCAAAGCCCGATCGCACACTTCTGGTTTAAGTGCGCGTAAAAGCAGCGGAATGCTGTTTTTCTGCCTTGAACGTTCAGATTTCAAACTGCCAGCAAGATCTCACTTTAAGCGCATTTCCTTTGAGATGTTAGATGCATGTCAAAGTTTTGTTATTTGCCGATTTTAAAACAATCATTTCAGTGCTTTTATGATGAAAATTTCAAATGCTGATCAGATGAAACAAATGAACTGCTTATCATCACGGGTGAAATCAGTTTTGGCGTCTGAAACAGCATTTCGAAAATAACCTTTTGATAAGTAGATAGTTGCAGGAAAGAGCAGTACCGAAACGATAGCGTTAGACCAGAAGCCTTACCTCTACAACCAGATAAATAACGCCAGTGCCGTTGAGTGAATGTAAAAAATATTTTTCATTCGTCGTATCAGCCCAACTGAGCATGTTAACGAATAAGAAGGGTTACCTATGAAATTCAAAAAAGCGTTAGTGACTTCCCTGTTAGCTTGCATGTTACCTGCCGCTGTTATGGCAAAAGACCTTCAGGTGGGCGTCTCTATGGCGCTGTTTGACGATAACTTCCTGACCATTCTGCGCACCGCGATGCAGAAAGAGATGACCAAAGATGGCGTTAAGGGTCAGGTCGAAGATGCGAAAGGCGACGTCTCCCAACAGCTGCAACAAATTCAGAACTTCATCGGTCAGGGCGTTGACGCCATTATCGTTAACCCAGTGGATACCAATGCCGTCAAACCTTTGATGGATGCGGCCTCTAAAGCGGGTGTGCCGCTGATCTTTGTTAACCGCAAACCGGCAGGTGAATTGACCGACAAAATGGCTTACGTCGGCTCTGACTCCGAATTAGCGGGCCGTCTGCAAATGGAAGCGCTGGCAAAAGCGATGAACGGTAAAGGCAACGTCGCGATTCTGATGGGCGACCTGGCTAACGAATCTACCCGTGACCGTACCAAAGGTGTTGAAGCGGTGGTGGCTAAATACCCGGGCCTTAAAGTGGTACAGAAACAGACCGCGAAATTCACCCGTAATGACGCAGTAGATGTGGTGAGTAACTGGATGACCGCAGGCGATGACATTCAGGCCATTGCTTCGAACAACGATGAAATGGCGATTGGTGCGCTGCAGGCGCTGGGCAAAAACCCGAACCACATCCTGATCGCGGGTGTGGATGGTACGCCGGATGCGTTGCAGATGCTGAAGAACGGCAAAATGGTCGCCACCGTGTTCCAGGATGCTAAAGGTCAGGGTGAAGGCGCGGTACAGGCTGCGGTGAAACTGGCGAAAGGCGAGAAGGTTGAGAAGGTGATTAACATCCCTTACCAGCTGATCACCAAAGACAACATGGCGCAGTTCGAATCACGTAATCAGAAATAATCGTTCCCGACTTAGCCGTACGGAGGTGATGTATGACCGCATTTGCGCTTGAAGCCGAAGGCATCAGCAAGTTCTTCCCCGGAGTGAAGGCACTCGACAATGTCTCACTACGCATTAAACCGGGGTCGGTACATGCCCTGATGGGTGAAAATGGCGCGGGCAAATCCACTTTAATGAAATGCCTTATCGGGATGTATCGTCCCGATAAGGGCACCATTCGCATTAAAGGGGAGCCGGTGCAGTTCCAGGACACCATGGACGCGCTGCGTTCGGGGATCTCGATGATCCACCAGGAACTGAATCTGGTGCCTTACATGACTGTGGCTGAGAACATCTGGCTCGGTCGCGAACCGATGAAGTACGGCTTTGTTGACCACGCGTTGCTGAACAAGCAAACGCAGGAATTACTCAACAAACTCAATATCCGTTTAAAAGCCGATCGTATGGTTGGCGAGCTGAGTATCGCTGCTCAGCAGATGGTGGAAATTGCCAAAGCGGTGTCGTGGAACTCCGACATTGTGATTATGGACGAACCGACCTCGGCACTGACGGAAACCGAAGTGGCGCATCTGTTCACCATCATCCGCGACCTGCGCGAGCAGGGTAAAGCCATCATCTATATCAGTCACAAGATGGATGAGATTTTCACCATCACCGATGAGATCAGCATTTTCCGCGACGGCACCTGGGTGGGCAGTAACAGCACTTCCGAGTTTACCCGTCAGTCGCTGATTACTCAGATGGTGGGGCGTGAACTGACGCAGTTGTTCCCGAAATTCAATGGTGAGATCGGTGAAGAAGTGTTGACGGTTCGCAATCTGACCTGCAAAGACCGTTTCACCGATATCAATTTCACGGTGCGCAAGGGCGAAATCCTCGGCGTTGCCGGTCTGGTGGGGGCGGGACGCAGTGAAGTGATGGAAAGTTTGTTCGGGATGGAAAGCTTCGACAGCGGTGAAGTGCTGATCGATGGCGTGCCGGTCAAAATCGATTCGCCTTCCACGGCGATTGAGAAGGGCATGGCGTTCCTGACCGAAGACCGTAAAAAGTCCGGCTTATTCCTGGTGTTGTCGGTGATGGAGAACATGAGCATCGTCAACATGCCGGATTATGTCAGTAAAGCCGGTTTCGTTAGCCACATGAAGATGGCACAGGACTGCATGGAGCAGATCCGCAAGCTCAATATTAAAACGCCGACCATGGATCAGATCATCAACAACCTCAGTGGCGGTAACCAGCAGAAGGTGCTGATTGCGCGCTGGCTGCTGGCTCAACCGAAGATTCTGATCCTCGATGAACCGACGCGCGGTATTGACGTCGGGGCAAAAGCCGAGATTTACCGCTTAATCAGCGAACTGGCAAACCGTGGCGTGGCCATCATTATGGTCTCGTCGGAGTTGCCGGAAATTCTGGGCATGAGCGACCGCGTGATGGTTATGCACGGCGGACGTATAACTGGCATCCTCGATAAAGAAGAGGCCAATCAGGAAACCATTTTGTCGTTGGCATCCGAGTGAGGCGCGAGACATCTATGAGTAACGTAAAAATTACGGCCCCGCAGGCCGCGGAATCGACATCCTTCTTTGGCAACCTGCGCCATAAGTTGCCGAAAGATACCGGCATCTTTGTGGTGATGTTGGGTATTGCCTTAATCTTTGAGATTGCAGGCTGGTACGTTCGTGACCAATCTTTCCTGCTCAACACCAACCGTCTGGTATTGATTGTTTTACAGGTGGCGATCATCGGCATCATTGCGGTGGGCGTGACCCAGGTCATCATCACCACGGGGATTGACCTGTCGTCTGGTTCGGTGATTGCACTGACAGCGGTGGTGGCGGCTAGCCTGGCGCAAACCTCTGACAGCCTGACACCAATGTATCCGTCACTGGTTAACCTGCCTGCCGTCATTCCGATTGTGGCCGGTATTGGTGTAGGTTTGCTGTGCGGGGTCATGAACGGTTTCCTGATTACCAAAACCGGTATCCCGCCATTTATCGCCACACTGGGCATGATGGTGTCGGCGCGTGGTCTGGCGCAGTATTACACGCAAGGTAACCCGATCAGCTTCCTGTCAGATGGTTTTACCTCCATCGGCCAGGGCGCGATGCCGGTGATCATCTTCCTGGTGGTGGCCTTCCTGTTCCACATCGCCCTGAAGCATACCCGTTACGGTAAGTATGTGTATGCAATTGGCGGCAACATGACTTCGGCCAAAGTGTCAGGGATCAACGTTAATAAATACCTGATCATCGTCTATACCATCGCGGGTGCGCTCTCTGGCCTGGCGGGTGTGGTGCTGGCGGCGCGCGTCAGTAGCGGTCAGTCAAGTATGGGGATGGCGTACGAGTTGGATGCGATTGCCGCAGCCGTTATCGGCGGTAGCAGCCTGATGGGCGGCGTGGGTCGCATCACCGGGACGCTGATTGGTGCGGTGATTCTGGGTCTGATTAAGAGCGGATTCACCTTCGTGGGTGTGGATGCTTACGTGCAGGACATCATTAAAGGCATCATTATCGTCGCCGCAGTTTCCATCGATATGCACCGCAACCGCAAAAAACGCTGATACGCTTCATACTTCACACTGTAGCTGCGTTGGCTGCGCCCGTTTACCCTGGTCACATAGTAATCTATGCTCCCAGGTCTAAACGGGCTTGCCGCCTTGCTACAGCGCGAATTTTTTCGCGTATCTGCTTTGAGTAGGTTGCGAAACAAATCATTTTTACTTTCACGTCCATCAGTTATCTATGCTCCCATGGCTAAACAATCTTGCCGCCTTGTTACAGCGCGAATGACTTAGCGTATCGCCTTGATCGTGTTGGAATCAAAATCCCGCTTCTTGAGTCCTGTTACGCTTTAGCTGCCTTTCCTCACAATAAGTTTTCCCACTGGTTGATCCTGCTCCTTTCCCCGCGTTTGCTTTCGTTCTGACCGTTTTAGGTCATTTTCTGTGAGTTATGCACCACTGCGACGCTTTCGGTCATCACTTTTTTGCACATCTGCCACGCAAGTTGCGCACCATAGTGGTGCATTTTGATTTATTTTTAATCACTCGGTGTCATGTGCTCAGCTTATTAACTCTTAAGAGGTAATCAGAAAGGCTTATTTTCCGTGCCGTTAGGAATATTCTGGCACTGCTTTTTCACGCTTCGAATAAACCTGGCCTGCATATTGCAACTTCATGAACACAAGCCAGCAGGCTGAGACACCCAAACGGGTTATTCGGGGATTGACGGAGGCAATATGAACTTAAGACGACTGAAGTACTTTGTAAAAATCGTCGATATCGGCAGCCTGACTCAGGCAGCAGAAGTGCTGCACATCGCGCAGCCTGCGCTTAGCCAGCAAGTTGCGACGCTGGAAAACGAACTCGATCAGCAGTTACTGATTCGCACCAAACGTGGCGTAACACCAACCGAGGCAGGCAAAATTCTTTATGCTCATGCTCGTACGATTCTGCGGCAGTGTGAACAGGCGCAAACGGCTGTCATCAACGCGGGCCAGGCGTTAAATGGTCAGGTATCAATTGGTCTGGCACCGGGCACCGCCGCTTCTTCGTTGACGATGCCGCTGCTGCAAACGGTGCGGGAACAATTCCCGGATGTACTGGTGTATCTGCATGAGAATAGCGGCACCTCTTTAAATGAAAAAGTGATGAACGGTCAGCTGGATATGGCGGTGCTGTATGACCGTGCGCCGACAGCCGGCATTAACAGCATTCCATTGATGAAAGAAGAGTTGTATCTGGTCGGTGCGACCGCATGTCCGGGCGCTACCGTTGATCTCGCCGACGTGGCGCAGATGAATTTGTTCCTGCCGCGTGACTACAGCGCGGTGCGCAAACGTGTTGATGAAGCATTCTCGCTGCGTCGTCTGAGCGCAAAAATCATCGGTGAAATCGAGTCAATCTCAACCCTGACTGCCGCAGTTTCCAGCGGCATGGGTGTGACCGTTCTGCCGGAATCAGCGGCTCGCGCCCTGGTGAGTTCAACTCACGCGTGGATGGCACGTATTAACAGCCCATCGCTGAATCTGCCGCTCTCGCTGAATATCTCTGCGCGCTTGCCACTGTCACCTTCCGCGCAGGCAGTGAAAAACATCCTGCTGTCACTGCTGAATAAGCCGATGACGGAAGAGCGCGAGTTGATGCTGGTCGGTTAATCCCTTCTTCTTTACCCCAGCTATCTACGGCTGGGGTAACCCCTTCACGCTTTAACACCCGCAAACGCGTCGAGATAAATCACCCTACTTATTACTATTCCGCATAACACACCGTTTTTTATTATTTCCTGCAATGACGCCAACTTCATAACATGGACGAAACAGGGCAGGGAACAGGAGAAAAGGGTGTGAATTTCCAGCAACTTAAAATTATACGCGAAGCGGCTCGTTGCGAATTCAACCTGACAGAAGTGGCGAATACGTTGTTCACCTCGCAATCCGGGGTTAGCCGCCATATTCGCGATCTGGAAGATGAACTCGGCGTCGAGATTTTTATCCGTCGTGGCAAGCGACTGTTAGGCATGACAGAACCGGGCAAGGCGCTGTTGACCATTGCTGAACGCATCCTGGATGAAGCTGGCAAAGTACGTCGCCTGGCGGATGTGTTTACCAATGAAACCAGCGGCGTGCTAACCATTGCCACTACGCATACCCAGGCACGTTATAGCCTGCCGCGCGTGATAAAAGCATTTCGTCAGCTCTATCCCAATGTGCGTCTTGAACTCAATCAGGGATCGCCGCAGGAGATCGTGTCCATGTTGCTGGCGGGCGAAGCCGATATTGGCATTGCTTCCGAGCAGCTGGTGAATAACAGTAGTCTCGCGGCTTTCCCGTGGTTTAGCTGGCATCACTCGTTGTTAGTGCCGCATGACCATGAATTGCTGCAGCATCAGCCGGTGACGCTGGCCAGTTTGAGCCGCCATCCGCTGATCACTTATCGGCAGGGTATCACCGGTCGCTCGCGAGTGGACCGTGCATTCCAGGCGGCGGGTATCAAGCCGGATATCGTGCTCAGCGCGCAGGACTCCGACGTGGTGAAAACCTATGTTGAGTTGGGTCTCGGCGTCGGCATCCTGGCTGATCAGGCGTGCGACATTTATGAAGGTGAAGATTTGGTGAAAATCGACACCCATCATCTGTTTGATGCCAACACCGTATGGCTAGGATTGAAGCGCGGCCAGCTGCAACGCAATTACGTCTGGCAGTTTCTGGAACTGTGTAACGCCAATCTGTCGCTGGAGGAGATTAAGCGTCAGGCGCTCTCCTATGAAACGGAGTCTGAACCTGCTATCGATTTCCAGATTTAATGCAGTGGTCGTCATAAATGGCGACCACACATTTCCTACAGGGTGCGCATTCCTGCGCGCCTGGCCTCAAACCGCAGCGTAATCAATGACGCATTCATGCGCTCCTGGCAACAAACCTCACCGTAATCAATGACGCATTTATGCACAGCATAAAATTTCTTTTGGCGCGCTAAAACACATCCTGGCCCGGTTTCCACCCCTTAGAAAAACATCCTGCACTGCTGCGCCACGTTACAGTGAAATGAACAGGATAAAGGGGATGAAAATGTCGCGGATTCAACTAAAAGATGCAGAACTGTTACGCCAGCAGGCGTTGTTTGGCGGGCGCTGGCAGGACGCGCACGCCGGGGCCACGCTGCCGGTGATTGATCCCTCTACTCAGCAACAGATTGCCACTATTCCGGCACTGGGTGCAGCCGAAACCGAGCAGGCAATAGATTATGCTGAGTCGGTGCGTGTCAGTTGGGGCAAAACCCCAAATGCATCGCGCGCGGCACTGCTGGATAAATGGCATCAGCTGATTCTCGACAATTCTGACGATTTGGCGATTATCATGACCGCCGAGCAGGGCAAACCGCTGGCAGAGGCCAAAGGTGAGGTGCTATACGGCGCCAGCTTTGTGAAGTGGTTCGCTGAAGAAGCGCGCCGCATCTATGGCGATACCATTCCGGCGCCGAGTGAAGATCGTCGTATTTTAGTATTGAAGCAGCCGGTGGGCGTGGCAGCAGCCATCACGCCGTGGAACTTCCCGATTGCGATGATCACCCGCAAAGTGGCGCCTGCGCTGGCCGCCGGTTGCCCGATCATCGTCAAACCTTCTGAACTGACGCCGCTGTCGGCTCTGGCACTGGCGGTGCTGGCAGAGCGGGCAGGTTTTCCCACTGGCGTACTTCAGGTGCTCACCGGATTACCCACCGAGATCGGCAGCACGCTGACTGCCAGCCGCACGGTGCGCAAAATCTCCTTTACCGGATCCACACGCGTCGGCCAACTGCTGATGCAACAAAGTGCCGACAGCATTAAACGCCTTAGCCTGGAACTGGGCGGTAATGCGCCACTGATTGTGTTTGATGATGCCGATCTCGATGTCACTATCCCTGGCGTCATGGCGAGTAAATTCCGTAATGCCGGTCAGACCTGCGTCTGCGCCAATCGCATTTTGGTGCAACGCGGTATCTATGAGCGTTTCAGCGAGAAACTCCTGGAGGCAGTGGCAACCCTTAAAGTGGGGGATGGCTTTGAACCCAGTAGCACGATTGGGCCACTGATTAACGATCGCGCTGTTGAGAAGGTGAACAGCCATATTGATGATGCGCTTAGCCAGGGAGCGACCTTGCTGCGTGGCGGGATCAGTGCAGCGAATGGCACCTTTGTTGAGCCGACCGTGTTGGGTAATGTCACCAGCAGTATGCGCATTGCGCATGAAGAAACCTTCGGCCCCGTCGCACCGCTTTTTGTCTTCGATACCGAAGAGGAGGCGATACGCATGGCGAATGACACGCCTTATGGATTGGGCGCATATTTCTTTACGGAGAATATACGTCGAGCCTGGCGCGTGGCGGAATCATTAGAATTTGGCATGGTCGGTTTTAATACCGGTGCGATATCTTTAGATGCGGCACCTTTTGGCGGAATTAAATTATCCGGATTAGGACGTGAAGGTTCGCGCTATGGAATTGAAGAGTATCTGGAGCAGAAAACGTTTCATATGGGCAGTTTATAAATGCAGCAATGCGTGTTAAATCGCACCGCTCCAAATAGGTAATCGCGCAATTCATTGCGCATAATGACTTTCATCACCCATTTCATAAACAGCGCCGGTAACCTCAGGTTCACGGCGCTGTTTTATTTTGTGCGCGGCGTCATACTTTTCCGGCCCATCACCGTTTTAGTGCAAGTTTCGTGCGAGCTGCACCGTAGGGATGCACGAATTTTGTGAAGTAAATCATCTGTTTATTCCTTCGGCAAATCCGCAAATTTTCCCTCTTCAATACGGCAGAAAATTTTTCTGGGCTGTTTTTTACGCATTTTTATTTTTTACTGGGCTGGCATACTTTCTGCATTAGCTTATTAACGTGACAGATAAATGTAGTGCAAATCGTTAATTGGCGCACATGTGATGGGTGTAACAAATAAGGAATTTTCCATGTTAAGTTTCGACCCTGAAAAAGTTTCTCTCCCGATTGGCCATTATATTGGTGGTCATCATGTTTCCACCCAGGGCGCGCGTTTTGCCGTAAAAAGGCCATCTGATGGCAAAGTCTATGCCGAGCTGAGCGAAGCCCAGGCCAGCGATGTTGATAGGGCTGTCACCCTGGCCCATGAAGCGCTGAAAACCAGTGGCTGGCGCAGCTGCCCACCACGGCAACGTGGAAAAGTGTTACGCCGCTGGGCGGATCTGATTGAAAGCGATCCGTTACTGGCTCAGCTCGAAGCGCTGGGGTCGACGCGGCCGATCAGCGATGTGGTACAGCATGAGATTCCGTTTACCGCAGAGGCCATCCGTTTCTACGCCGAGTGCGCAGACAAATACAGTGGCGATCTGTTCCCGACGCAGGAAAGCAGCCTCGGGATGCTGATTTCGGAGCCATACGGCGTGATTGGCGCGATTACACCGTGGAATTTCCCGCTGTCGATGGCCTCGTGGAAATGCGGTCCAGCACTAGCAGCGGGTAATGCCGTGGTGCTGAAACCTTCGGAGCTGACACCTTTCTCTACCGTACGCATGGCGGAACTGGCGGTGCAGGCTGGTTTACCGGCGGGCATTCTGAATATTGTGCAGGGCAGTGGCGCAGTGACCGGCAGCGCGCTGGTCACCCATCCGCTGGTACGCAAAGTCTCGTTCACTGGTTCCACGGTGACGGGCGCACGCATCATGAGTGACGCAGCACAGCATGGCATGAAGCCTGTCACACTGGAGTTAGGTGGCAAAAGCCCACAGCTGGTGTTCGATGATGCGGGCGATATCGATGTCCTGGCACAGCGCATCCTGCGCGGCTTCACCGCCAACGGTGGACAGGCATGCGTCGCGGGTACTCGCTTGATTGTGCAACGTGGCATTGCTCAACCGCTGCTGGATCGCCTGGTGGCGCTCTGCCAGCAGCCGCAGCCGGGTGTCACCTGGCAAGACAGCAGCCGTTATGCGCCGCTGATCGATGAGCGCCAGGGCAACAAGGTGGCATCGGTGATCGCCGAAGCCAAAGCGCAGGGCGCAGAAGTGTTAGTGGGCGGCGAACGTTTTGCGGATACCGCCGAAGGTTGGTTCTGGCAGCCTACGCTGTTATGTGGTGTGGCGGCTGATAACCCGGCGGTGCAGCAGGAGATCTTTGGCCCGGTGCTCACCGTGCAGGAGTTTGACAGCGAAGAAGAAGGGCTCGCGCTGGCGGCGCACGAAACCTATGGGCTGTGTGCCGGCGTGCATACGCTGAGCCTGCCGCGTGCCATGCGAGCGATGCGTGCCATCGAATCAGGCACTGTATGGATCAACCGCTACGGTCGCTCCGGCGATTTCATTATTCCCACCGGCGGCTTCCTGGGCTCCGGTATTGGCAAGGATCTGGGGCGTCAGGCGTTTCAGGCCTGCCAGCGCCAGAAGAGTGTATTAATCGATTTCTAAATTCACGTATCAGACAACGACGAGGTCGCGTCATGGCACTGTTTAAACCGAAATTCATCACCTTTGATTGCTACGGCACCCTGATTAACTTTGACATGGCAGGAGCGGCAGAGCGCTGCTTCAAAGATCGGGTGTCAGCGCAAGAGATGCTGGCCTTCACCACCGATTTCGCCATCTATCGCCGCGATGAAGTGCTGGGGGCGTGGAAACCTTACTACGACGTCGTCAGCGATGCGTTAGAGCGCACCTGTAAAAAATGGGGCGTGCAGTGGAGCAAAGCCGATAGCGACTTTATCTACACCGATTGCGCCACCTGGGGGCCGCACCCAGACGTGCCCGCAGGACTTGCCAAAGTGGCGAAAGAGTTCCCACTGGTGCTGCTCACCAACTCCATGAACGATTTGATTCCCCATCATGTGCCGCGTCTCGGCGCACCGATCCACATGACCATTACCGCCGAAGAAGTCGGGGCGTATAAGCCGCAGATGAAGGGCTTTGAATACATGCTGGATAAGCTGAACTGCGGCCCGGAAGAGATTCTGCATGTCTCCTCCAGCCTGCGTTATGACCTGATGACCTGCTACGACATGGGCATTAAAAACAAAGTGTGGGTCAATCGTGGCCACGATCCGGCCAACCCGGCGTACCAATACACCGAGATTAAAGACATCGGCGGTCTGCCCGCTGTCGTTGGACTCTAAGCCCGGAGGCGGCGATGAAACTCGAATCATTCTGGCAAGCCACCGCACCGGCGTTTACCGGCGCAGCGAGTGGCGCACTGCCGTCGGTGGCCGACGTCGTGGTGATTGGCGGCGGTTTTACCGGCATCTCAACCGCACTGAATCTTGCACGACAGGGCATCAACGTGGTGGTGCTGGAAAGTGGCAACGTGATGAGTCAGGCCTCCGCACGTAACGGTGGACACTGCAATACCGGCGTATCGCAAAACTTTGCTTCGCTGGTAGCCAGCCAGGGGATCGAGCAAGCCAGTCGCTTCTATCGGGCTTTTGATGACGCCGTGAGTTATGTCCAGCAACTGGTGCGGGAAGAGCAGATTGATTGTGATTTTCGCCTGTGCGGCAAGCTCAAGCTTGCCAGCAAAGCGTCGCATTTTCCCGGTCTGCGCAGTGCGTGGCAGCTGATGCGTGACACGGTGGATCCGGAAATCGAGTTGATCAGCAAAGATGAGATTCGCCGTGAAGTCGGCAGCGATGCCTTCCACGGTGGCTTACTGCAAAAACGCGGTGGCCAGATGCATATGGGCAAGTTCGGCATTGGTCTCGCCAATGCCGCAGCCCGCGCGGGAGCGAAGATCTTTCCCCATCACGCGGTGACCGGCTTGACGCGTCTGGACGGCTACCGTCATCGCGTCACTACCGCCCAGGGCGAGATCATCGCGGAAAAAGTCATGATGGCCACCGGCGTATCGAATGAAGGGCCGTTCCCGTGGTTCCAGCGCCGCATCGTGCCGGTAGGCAGCTTTATCGTGGTGACTGAACCGCTGGGTGATGCGCTGATTGAACAAGTGCTGCCCAAAGACCGCACCTATGTCACCTCGCTGAACATCGGCAACTATTTCCGCACCACTGCCGATCGTCGCCTGGTGTTTGGGGGGCGCGCACGTTTTGCCGTCAGCAATCCGACCTCGGATACGCGCAGCGGCGAAGTGTTGCGCGCCGCGATGACCGCGCTGTTCCCGCAGCTGGGCCAATCGCGCATCGATTACTGCTGGGGCGGCATGGTGGATATGACGTCCGATCGCCTGCCGCATGCGGGTGAGCACGATGGTGTGTTCTATTCACTGGGCTACAGCGGCCACGGCACACAGATGTCGGTGTGGATGGGGCGGGTGATGGCCGATTTACTGGCAGAAAAGCGTAACGAAAATCCCTGGCAGCGCGATACATGGCCTGCGCTGCCCGGTTACCACGGGAAACCCTGGTTTTTGCCTCTCGCGGGGCTGTATTACAAGGCTAAGGATCGGCTCTCCTGATCGTTAATCCGGTGCGCATCAATGTGCACTCTACGATGGGATTCTTCAGGTCGCTATTGATGCGCGCCAGGGGAATGCTTTCGAGGGGAACGCATAAATGCACATCCTAAGGTGTCATTGATTTGGCATTCATGCGGACGCTATCCGGTTTGGTAGGGGCCACATTAATGGCGATCTGATTGACGCTCGATTATCAAAACAAACCACTTTTCATATTGAGGGTGTGCAGATGAGTAAAATCGATAAAGAGTCTGACGCTGTAAATCCGGCCCTGACACGTATGCTGACTGAGGGATCCCTGTCACGTCGTGGCCTGATGAAGTTGTTGTCTGCGGGTGCTGTCATGAGCAGCGGCTTTATAGGTTTTCCGCAGATGAGCTTTGCGGCTGAAACACCGGTGAAAGGCGGCAAGATGCGCGCAGCCATGTCCAACGCCTCCGCTACTGACACACTCGATCCTGCCAAAGGCAATAACAGCGGTGACTATACCCGCCAGTTTATGGTCTACAGCGGCCTGACCGAACTCGACCAAAAGTTGGCGATTCAACCGGGGCTGGCGGAGTCCGTGGAGTCTTCGGATGGTGTCACCTGGCACATTAAATTGCGCAAAGGGGTCACGTTCCACGACGGTAAACCTCTCACCGCGAAAGACGTCATTTACTCACTCAGCCGCCACAAAGATCCCGCCGTGGCTTCCAATGCCTTCAAGCTGGCCGATCAGTTCAAAACCTTCACGGCGGTGAACGATAACGAAGTCACACTTGAGCTGAGCAGCGCCAACTTTGACGTGCCTTATATGCTCGCCAGTGCCCCATTCCTGATTGTGCAGGATGGCACCAAAGACTTCAGTAAGGGTATAGGCACGGGGCCGTTCAAATTGAAAGAGTTCACGCCGGGCGTACGCTCTGTTGGCGTGAAGAACCCAAACTACTACAAGCCCGGCTTGCCACATCTCGACGAAATCGAACTGCTGGGCGTCACCGATCAGGCGGCACGTGTCAATGCGCTAATGTCGGGTGACTTACATATCGTTTCGACCCTGAGCGCAGCCGACAGTAATCGTTTGAAAGCCACGCAAGACTTCGCCGTGCTGGAGAGCAAGGCGGGGATGTACACCAACCTGATTATCCGCACCGACATGAAGCCGGGCAGCAGCGAGGATTTCGTGTTGGCGATGAAATATCTGCAGCCGCGTGACATCGTGCTGAAAACCGTGCTGCAAGGCTACGGTGATATCAGTAACGACACCCCCGTGCCGCCGTGGCATCCGCTGTTTAACGCCGATCTCAAACCGCGTCCGCTGGATGCCGAAAAGGCCAAATTCCATATCGAGAAAGCCGGTATGAAGGGCGCAACGGTAGAGATCATCACCACACCAAACATTGAAGGTGCGGTGGAAGGGGGGCAGTTAATCCAGCAGGTGGCACGTAACACCGGGCTGAACGTTAAGGTGCGTCGCGTGCCGTATGACGGCTACTGGTCAACACACTGGACTAAAGACCCGGTGGGTTATGGCTCGATCAACCCGCGTCCAACGCTGGATATGCTGTTCTCTCAGTTCTATATGTCGAGCGCGGCCAACAATGAATCGGGCTGGAAGAACGATCAGTTTGATCAGTTGGTCGTCGCCGCACGCGGTGAGCGCGATCAGGGCAAACGCAAGCAGATGTATGGCGATATGCAGAAGCTAATCTATGACCACTGCGGCACCATCATCCCCACCTTTATCAGTACCCTCGACGGGTACAGTAAAAAAGTGGGCGGTGTTGAAGCCTGGCCAAGCGGCATGATGATGGGTTACCGATTCCATGAGTTCGCCTGGCTGAAAGCCTAATCCGTCATCCGTCAGAGGAGAACGCCGATGAACCGATACATGTTGTTTCTGATTGCCCGGCGTGCAGGTGCGGGCATCCTGACCTTGCTTATCGTCTCGGCGGTGGTGTTTTTTATCACCAGCCTGCTGCCCGGCGATGCCGCGCAGATGATCCTGGGGCAAAACGCCACGCCGGAAACGGTGGCGGCGTTACGCCAGCAGCTGGGTCTCGACCAGCCGTTATTGATGCGCTACTTCAGCTGGCTCGGTGGAATGTTGCAGGGTGATTTTGGTACCTCGTTTGCCAGTCATCTGCCAGTGACGCAACTGGTGGGGCAGCGTATTCCTGCCACGCTGGAACTGGCAGGCATCACTACGGTGATCTGCGTCCCTCTGGCGATGGTGATCGGCATTCTGGCCGCTATGAACCGCGGTTCAACGCTGGATCGATTCCTGGTGATCGCCACCATGGCGACAGTGGCCGTACCGGAGTTTCTGGTGGCCACCGTGGCGGTGTTGATCTTCGCGGTCAAACTGCATTGGGTCTCGGCAATGTCGTTTGGCAGCCCCGATATGGATCTCGTCAGTTATTTGAAAGCCTATGCACTGCCGGTACTGACATTGTGCTGCGTATTGGTGGCGCAGATGGCACGGATGACGCGTTCGGCGATCATTAATCAGCTCGACAGCCCGTATCTTGAGATGGCGTTGCTGAAAGGGGTCTCGCCGCTGCGTGCCGTGTTGCGTCATGCGCTGCCGAATGCGGTGGGACCGATTGCCAACGCCATTTCGCTCAGCCTGTCTTACTTGTTTGGTGGCGTGATCATTATTGAGTCGATCTTCAGCTACCCCGGTCTCGCCAGTGCGCTGGTGGATGCCGTGAGTAATCGCGATCTGCCGGTGGTGCAGCTATGCGTGATGATGTTCGCCGCCTGTTATCTGGTGCTGCTGCTGATTGCTGACATCCTGACTATCGCCTTTAACCCAAAATGGAGGAGCTGATGAATAGCTTGCTGCTTCCTGTACGTATCTTTCAGTCGCTGTCGATCTCCGGTCGCATTGGCCTGGCAATCTCTCTGTTTTGGGTACTGATGGCGCTGTTCGGCAATCAACTGGCGCCGCATAGCGTAGAGGATATCGGTGGTGGCCCGATGCTAGGAGGGATGACCGCTGACAACCTGCTGGGCACCGATTATCTCGGTCGCGATATCCTCAGCCGCATCTTATACGGTGCGAAGTTCTCCATTGGTCTGGCGTTGACCGCTGCGCTGGGTGCCAGTTTAATTGGCACCTTGCTGGCGCTGCTGGCCGCCGTTGCAGGACGCTGGCTCGAAGAGTTGCTGGGCCGCATCAACGATGCCATGTTGGTGCTGCCAGGCAAAGTGCTGTCGCTGATGATTGTGGCCGTGTTTGGTTCCTCGCTGCCGATGCTGATTCTGACAGCCATCTTCACCTACTGGCCCGGTGCGTTCCGTATCGCGTTCGCTATGGCCAGCAGTTTGCGCAATATGGATTATGTCCGTGCTTCACGACTGCGTGGCGAAAGCCGCTGGTACGTGGCTATCCATGACATTCTGCCGAATATGGTGCATCCGATGCTCACCGATTTTGGCCTGCGTTTTGTCTATATCGTGCTGTTACTCAGCGGCTTGAGCTTCCTGGGCTTAGGCGTGCAACCACCTTATGCTGATTGGGGCACGCTGGTACGTGAAAATCTACAAGGCCTGTTTAACGGTTCGCCTGCGGTATTGATGCCGGCAGTGGCGATTGCCAGTTTAACCATCGGCGCCAACCTGTTTATTGACAGCCTGCAACAGATGCGTCCGCTGACGCTGGCGAAGGAGGGAGCATGAACGTGACACCCCATACAGCCATGCCCGTGATCTCCGTTGAAAACCTGCGTGTCACCGCCGAGACGGATAAGGGCGAAGAGATCGATCTGGTTTCTGATATCCGTTTTACCGTACAAAAAGGCGAAGTGCTGGCGCTGATCGGTGAATCCGGTTCGGGTAAAACCACCATCGCCATGGCGCTGATGGGCTATGCGCGCCACGGCTGTCGCATCGCCGAGGGCAACATTCATCTGGCGGGCACCGATGTGCGTAGTCTGTCGCCCGGCCAGCTGCGCGAATTTCGCGGCAACAAAGTGGCCTACATCGCCCAAAGTGCAGCAGCCTCCTTCAACCCGGGGATGCGTATTCTCGACCAGGTTATCGAGCCAGTGGTGATCCATGGCACCATGAAACGCAAAGCCGCCAAAGAGAAGGCGATCACGCTGTTTCGCGAGCTGGCACTGCCGAATCCTGACACCATTGGCGACCGTTTCCCGCATCAGGTCTCTGGCGGACAGCTGCAACGTCTGATGACGGCCATGGCACTGATTGGCGACCCGGATGTGGTGATCCTTGACGAGCCGACCACCGCCCTGGATGTCACGACACAGGTTGAAGTGCTAAAAGCGTTTCGTCGCGTAGTGGCACAGCGCGGTGTCACAGCTATCTATGTCAGTCACGATCTGGCGGTGGTGGCGCAGATGGCCGACCGCATTCTGGTGCTGCTGCGCGGAAAAATGGCGGAATATGGTTCCACAGAGCGGCTGATTGGTGCGCCGCAGGCCGAATATACCCAACTGCTGATGGATGCCGCTCGTCAGAAAGAGCGCGAGAGCAGCTGGACCTGTGCAGAGGCTGATGCACAGCCGCTGATGGAAGTGCGCGATCTCAGCGCCGGTTATGGCTCGCGTGACAGTGAGGGCAAACCGAAAACGCTGATTCTGGAAGATATCAATCTCAAGCTGTGGAAAGGGCAAGCGATTGGCATTATCGGCGAGTCGGGTTCGGGTAAAACCACGCTGGCGCATGCGATTGCCGGCCTTAATGCCCCGAGTCACGGTCATATTCTGTTTAATGGTCACTACATCAATGGCGACATGCACAAACGCCCGGATAACGAACTGCGCCGGATCCAGTATGTGTTCCAGATGGCGGATACGGCGCTCAATCCCGCGCACAGCGTTGAGCGCATTCTTTCACGTCCGCTGACGCTGTTTCACGGACTGAAAGGGCCCGAACTGCAGCGCCGTCTGCATCAACTGCTGGATTTGGTGAAACTGCCACGCACCGTGTTGTGGCGTCGCCCCTGGGCGCTGTCGGGCGGACAGAAGCAGCGCGTGAATCTGGCGCGTGCACTGGCGGCGGAGCCGGATCTGATTCTGTGTGATGAAGTCACCTCGGCACTAGATACCGTGGTCGCGGCGGCGGTGCTGGATCTGATCAGTGAGCTACGCCGTGAGTTAGGGCTGTCAGTGTTGTTTATCAGTCACGACATGCACGCGGTTCGCGCCGTATGCGACGACATCGTGGTAATGAAATCCGGTCGCATCGTGACGCAGATTTCCCGTGCTGATTATGATAAACCCACCAGTGAGCTTTATTTTGAACGCCTGAAGCGAGCCGTACCGGAACTGCGTCAAGGCTGGCTGGACGAGCACGAAGAAGTGCTGAAAGCGGAATAGAGATGGTGCAAGCCAGCGTACATGCGTGCCCACCCTGTGGCAGCCGCGCAAAGAATTTGTCAGGTGGCCATTTATGGCGGCCCCAAACCAGGAGCAGCAAATGATCACATTACGCGCCATGACGCAGGATGATATTGAACATGGCTATGCCATCACCCAACAGCTTAAGTGGCCACATCGCCGTGAAGACTGGCAGCAGGCGCTGGCGCTGGGTGAGGGCGTGGTGGCGGAAGAGCAGGGGCAGTTTGTCGGCAGCGCCTTCGGTTGGCGCTGGGGTGACAGCGCGGCAACCATTGGTTTGGTGGTGGTGAATCCAGCCTGCCAGGGACGGGGAATTGGCAAACAGTTGATGCTGGCGGTGATGGAGAAATTCCCGGATTGCGTGATTCGCCTGCATGCTACCGAAATGGGCCAGGGGCTATACGAGAAACTGGGTTTTGTGGTGAAAGGCACCATTCAGCAGCACCAGACGCGTGAACTGGCAGCGGTGCCCGCCGTCAACATCCCGACGGGGTTAACGCTGCGCAATGCTGAAGCCGATGACGTTGAATTGCTCACTGAGTTGGATCATCAGGCGCACGGCATGTGGCGCCCGCAACTGATAAAAACGCTGGTTGCCGATCAACAGACCGTGTTACTGCAAGATCCGCAGCAACAGGTGCAGGGTTTTGCCAGCCTGCGCCGTTTTGGGCATGGCTGGGCAATTGGCCCGGTGATTGCGCGCCATGTTGATGTCGCGCAGGCGCTGGTGGCCGCGCTGATGCAAGGGCTGGGCGGTGAGTTTGTCCGCATCGACACCGACAGCGCGCTGCCACTGGCAAACTGGCTGGTGAGTTTAGGGCTGGTCAAGGTTGACGCGCCGACCACCATGTATCGGGGAATGCCGTGGTCACCGCAAGCCGGTGAGATGCAGGCATTTGGGTTAATGACCCAGGCGATGGCCTGATGCATATCGTTTATAAATCAGAAGCCACGCGCGGTGTCCACTGGCAGCGCTGGCTGGCTGAACATGCTCCCGATGTGCAGATGCATATCTGGCCAGATATCGGCGATGCCTCGGAGGTTGAATTTCTTATCGCATGGCAGCCGCCAGAAGCGGTGATGACCACCTTCCCAAATCTCAAGGCCTTACTCTCTGTGGGCGCGGGGGCCGATCAATTCGACCTGAGCCTGTTACCGCCAGAGTTGCCGGTGGTGCGCATGATTGAACCCGGCTTAACGCAAGGCATGGTGGAGTATGTCACCTTTGCCGTGCTGGGATTGCATCGCGACATGCCGCGCTATTTCCAGCAACAGCGCGCGGCGCAGTGGCAAACGCATCCGATTCGTACCGCCCATCAACGTCGTGTTGGCGTAATGGGGCTGGGTGAACTGGGGCAGGCAGCGCTAAAACAGCTGGTGTCACTGGGATTTGACTGTGCAGGCTGGAGCCGCACCCCGCGCGAACTCGACGGCGTGCGCTGCTGGCATGGTGCTGAACAGTTAGAGGCGTTTTTGGCGCACAGTGAGATTCTGGTGTGTTTGCTGCCGCTCACCGACAGCACCCGCGGCATGCTCAACGCGGGTCTTTTTGCCAGGTTGCCGCACGGTGCGGCGCTGGTGCAGGTCGGGCGTGGCCCTCAGCTCAATGATGACGATTTACTGACGACGCTTGAGAGTGGGCAACTGAGTGCCGCGGTGATCGACGTCACCGATCCGGAACCTTTACCGCCAGAGCATCCTTTCTGGCAGCATCCGGCGATCTGGCTCACACCGCACATTGCCAGCCAGACGCAAACCGACAGCGCGGTGGCTGCGCTACTCGATAACCTGCGCCGCTATCAACGTGGCGAACCCATGGTCGGCCTTATCGATCGTAACCGGGGATACTGATATGCAACGGGATCAATTAGTCGCTCTGCGACGGGATCTGCACGCCCATCCCGAACTGGGCTATCAGGAAACGCGCACCAGCGACATCGTGGCGCAGGTGCTGCAAGAGCACGGTGTTGAGGTGCATCGCGGCCTGGGTAAAACCGGCGTGGTCGGTGTGCTGAAACGTGGGAATAGCCCGCGCATGATAGGTCTGCGTGCGGACATGGATGCGCTGCCGATGCAGGATAACGGCACCCAGCCGTGGAAAAGTGTGCATGACAATGTCTGTCACGCTTGCGGTCACGATGGTCACACGGTGATGCTGCTGGGCGCGGCTATCCAGTTGGCTCAGCAGGGCGATTTTGACGGCACGCTGGTGTTTATCTTCCAGCCAGCGGAAGAAGGTTTAGCCGGCGCGAAAGCGATGATCGATGACGGCCTGTTCCAGCAATTTCCTTGCGATGCGGTATTTGCCCTGCATAACTGGCCTGAACTGCCTCTGGGCGAAGTGCAGACGCGGCCGGGTGCCATCATGGCGGCGGCGGACCGTTTTGATATCACGGTAAAGGGCGGTGGCGGTCATGCGGCACAGCCACACCTGACGCGTGACACCTTGCTGGCCACCAGTGAATTGGTGGTGCAACTCAATACGCTGGTGGCGCGCGCACTTGACCCGTGCGAGCCGGGTTTGCTGACGGTGACGCGCATGCAGGGCGGTTTCTCACACAACATGATTCCGGCGGAGGCCAGTATCACCGGCACGGTACGTACGTTCAGCCCAGCGGCGCAGGACATCATTGAAAGCCGCCTGCGTGAAATGGCGCAACATGTCACGGCGGCGCACGGTCTGCAGGCAGAGGTAAGCTATCTGCGTTATTACCCGGCCACGGTCAATCAAGCGGGTGCTGCGCAACTGGCGCTGGATGCCCTGCGTGAGGCAGGCATCCCTGCTGAACAAGCCAGACAGCCTGCTCTCACCTCGGAAGATTTTGCCTTTATGTTGCAGGCCAGAACGGGGGCTTATCTATGGATCGGATCGGCACCCAGCCAGCCCTTGCACCATTCCTCTTACGACTTTAACGACGCACTGATCCCGCACGGTATTCAGACTTTGACGGCCATCGCCCGCCACGCGCTGCGTGCAGAATTTCCCTGCTGATTGGCAGAAGATTTTGAAACGAAATGCCGCTGCTTTGCTGATTACGGCAGCGTGAGAAACCAACGGGTTGCGATACTTGAGCCAACCGAACGTTACGTGGATGAGGATTTTGAAAATGCAGAATGTCATGGCGGAGCAGCAAACGTATAGCGATAACGGCCTGTTACTGGATGCACGTGAACAGAACGTGCCGCGTGGTGTGGTCACCGCGCATCCGTTGGTGATTGAACGGGCAAAGGGCAGTGAAGTATGGGATGTTGAGGGCAATCGCTATCTCGATTTTGTCGGCGGGATTGGCGTGCTCAACGTGGGTCATAACCATCCGGCAGTGGTGAATGCGGTGACGAAACAGCTTGGACTGGTGTCACACGCATGCTTCCAGGTCGTTGCCTATCCCGGTTACATCGAACTGGCGCGGCGCCTGAATGCGCTGGTCGGCAAAGGTGAAGATTTCAAAAGCGTGTTCTTCACCAGCGGGGCGGAAGCGGTAGAAAATGCGGTGAAAATTGCCCGTGCGCACACCAACCGCAGCGGCATTATCGCGTTTGATGGTGCCTTCCATGGGCGTACGTTGCTAGGCTGTACCCTGACGGGGATGAGCCAGCCGTATAAACAGAACTTCGGCCCGTTCGCCTCAGAGGTGTATCGCCTGCCTTATCCTAATGCCTTCCATGGCGTCAGCGATGATGACTGCCTGCAAGCGCTGGAACAGTTGTTCGCCGTGCAGATCCTGCCGGAGCGTGTGGCAGCAATCATTATCGAGCCTGTTCAGGGCGACGGTGGCTTCCTGCCAGCGGGTGCGAACTTTATGCAAGCGCTGCGTCGCATTACCGAAAAACACGGAATCGTGCTGATTCTCGATGAAGTGCAGACCGGATTTGGTCGCACCGGTACGCTGTTCGCCTTCGAGCAACTGGGCATTACACCGGATCTGGTGACCGTGGCGAAGAGTCTGGGGGGCGGTCTGCCGATTTCCGGCGTAGTCGGCAAAGCGGCCATCATGGATGCGCCATTGCCGGGCGGTCTTGGCGGCACCTATGGCGGTAACGCGCTGGGCTGTGCGGCGGCGCTGGCGGTGCTGGACCTGCTGGAAAACGACAATCTGCTGGCGCGCAGCAATCAGCTGGGTGAACAGCTGAATGCACGTCTGCAACAGCTGGCGGAGAAATATGCCTGCATTGGTGAAGTACGTGGCGTGGGCTTTATGCAGGCGGTGGAGATCATCGACTTCGAAACCAAACGCCCTGACGCAGCGATGACGCAGAAAATCCTCGACTGCGCCTGCCAGGAAGGTCTGTTGCTGATCAAATGCGGCCTGCATCGCAACGTGGTGCGCTTCCTCGCGCCACTGGTGACCACAGATTCTCAACTGGAAGAAGCGTTACATATCTTTGATATTGCGCTGGCCCGTGCCAGTGGTCGCCTGGGATAAATCCGGCTTCCTCATTGATATCTCTGGAATTATTGACTCGACCAATGAATGACGTGGCGTGCGGAAGTCGCTAGCGCCGTCACGTCAAAGCGTGATATACCATCGTATCAGCCTGCGCGATTGGTCAACAATGAGGGGTGCTATGAACGGCTTAATGAAACTCGACCGCATCGACATCAACATCCTGGTGCAACTACAAAAAGATGGCCGTATCAGCAACGTCAATCTCGCCGACGCCGTAGGACTTTCGCCCAGCCCTTGTCTGCAACGGGTGAAGCGCCTGGAGCAGGCTGGATTTATTACCGGCTATGAAGCCCATATCAATCTGACCAAAATTACCGATTCCGTTACGGTGTTCACTGAGGTCACGCTCTCGGGCCATCGACGCGAAGATTTTATGAAATTCGAAAATTCGGTTCGCGACGTGGATGAGCTGATGGAGTGCCATCTGATTACCGGCGGCTACGACTATTTGCTGCGCTTTATTACCCGCAGTATCGAGCACTATCAGGAAGTGATTGAGAAGATGCTGGACGCACAAATCGGCATCGATAAGTACTTCAGCTATATCGTGATCAAATCCCCGATTATGAAAAGCACCGTTCCATTGCGATCGCTGATTGCTAAGCATAATTCTGTGGATTTTAGTGTGTAATTGACCCCATCCTGACCTTCTCCCAGACAGGGAGGAGGTATTGTTTCAAAACCGCTATTTGCCCCAGAACCTCCGTACGCATCTGCCACAGCATAAAATTTCTTCTCTGCCGTAAATTCCCTTTATCTTTACTGTTCCGGTCGTGGCTTCACGCGCGTCCTGTGCCTGCATATCCGTACACTCAATTTATCGCTTTACAAGGAGTTGCCATGACCGCTTTAACCCTTGCCGATCATCAATGGCAGCGCGACGAGTTCACCATCTCTACCGATCGTCAGCGCCTTGATATGGATTACATCCACCAGCAATTGACTGAGAAGTCTTACTGGGCCAACGCGCAGCCACGCGCCAAAACCGAGCGCGCATTTGCTGGCTCGTTGCCGTTTGGTGTTTACCATCAGCAACAGCAGATTGGCTTTGCGCGACTGGTGACGGATTACACCCGATTCGGGTGGTTGTGCGATGTGATGATCGACGAAAACTGGCGGGGACATGGACTGGGCAGCTGGCTGGCGACCTGTGTGCGTGCGCACCCGGAGTTAGCCACGGTGCACCGCTGGATGCTTTCTACTAATGATGCCCATCAGCTGTATCAGCGCCTTGGCTGGCGCGTGGTGCAGGATCCGCAAAAACTGATGGAATTTCCTCTCTCCTGATAACGGAGTTTTCTCACCATGGGTTACCGCGTTGGCGTTGATATTGGCGGATCCTTTACGGATTTTGCCGTGCTGAATGAACAGACTCATCAGATTCATACCTTAAAAGTCCTGTCGCGACCGGATCAGCCCGGCAGCGAAATCCTCACCGGGCTGTCGCAGTTGCAGCAGCGTGACGGTATTGAAACCCAGCATATTGACTACTTTACCCACGGCACCACCGTGGGCATCAACGCGGTCATCCAGCGACGTGGCGTGCGGCTGGCGCTATTTGCCACCGAAGGATTTTGTGATGTGCTGGAGCTGGCGCGTCTTAAAATTCCCCATATTCACGATCTCTTTTCGCGACGTCCGGCACCGTTGATTACCCGCGATCGGGTGTTTGCCATCAAAGAGCGCACCGACCGCCATGGCACGGTGTTGCAGCCAGTGGATCGGCAATGTGTGCTGGATGCCATTGATCAGGCGCGTGCGGCGGGTTGTCAGGGCATTGTGGTGTCGCTGTTACACAGTTATCGCAATCGCCACAACGAAGCAGCAGTCAAAGCCATTATCGACGAGGTGGCGCCTGAACTGCTCACCTCTTGCTCCGCCGACATCTGGCCGATCATTCGCGAATATGAACGGACTATCACCGCCACCATTAATGCCTATGTGCAGCCGATGGTGATTCACTACCTGGAATCGTTTGAACAGGCGTTGCACACCATGGGCGTGAAGTCGCCGCCGCGTATCACCAAGTCCAATGGTGGCGTGATGGGCGTGGAGCAGGCGAAAAGTGAATGTGTGCAGATGGTGTTGTCCGGCACGGCTTCAGGGGTGATCGGTGCCAGCTTCCTTGCCAGCGCTTGTGGTTTCGACAAGATTCTGAGTCTTGATATTGGCGGCACCAGCGCGGACGTGGCGGTGATCGTCGATGGGCAAGTGGCGCAGGGCAACGGTGAAATCATCGGTGATTTCCCGATTTATATTCCGTCAGTGGCAGTCACCTCGGTGGGGCAGGGTGGCGGCTCGCTGGCGTGGATCGATAACCAGGGCGTGCTGCAGATGGGTCCGGATAGCGCCGGATCGCTGCCCGGCCCGGTATGTTTCCAGCGCGGAGGGACGCAACCGACGGCGACCGATGCCTTTGCCGCCTGTGGCATGATCGGTCATGGCGATCTTGGTTACAACGCGGTGAAAGTCGATGTTGCTGCTGCACGTGCTGCCTGGCAACCGCTGGCAGATCAACTGGGTATCACGGTGGAAGAGACGGCGGAAACCGCCATCGAGCTGGCGATCTCCAGTATGTACGGTGATACCAGCGGATTGCTGTCGCGTTTTGGGCTGGATCCGCGTGAATTTTGGTTCCTTGCCTTTGGCGGCGCGGGCCCGATGATGGGGTGTTTCCTCGCCCGCGAACTCAATATGAAAGGGGTGATCGTGCCGCCTACGCCGGGCGTGCTGTCTGCGCTTGGGGGGCTGGTGGCGGATATCCGCAATGATTTTATCCGTACGCTCTATAGCAATCTGGACGCGACGCTGGCGGATGCACTGGCAACGGAAGCGGAAGGCCTGAGCCAACGCGCACGCGGCTGGCTGTGCGAGCAACACGGCGCTGATATGCCATTCACCTTGCACTACAGCGCTGATATGCGCTATCGCGGTCAGTCGTTTGAGATCGAAGTCGCGCTACAGCCACAATGGCTGGCGCAGGCCAACGTGGCGGCCTTGCACGAGGCCTTTGACCGCCAGCATCAGCTGCTATTTGGTCACTGTGATGCCAATGCACCCGTGCAGATTATCAACCTGCGTTTAGTGATCGCCTCGCCCACACCGAAGCCGACGCTCAACATCTTACCCGACGCGACCGAGCCCGTTGCTGTTGCGAAACGTGTCAGTGCCTGGATTGATGGCGCATCGCATCAGGTGGATGTGGTGGTACGTGCCAGTCTGCGGGCCGGGCATCATCTCAACGGACCGGTGATCATCGCACAAGATGACTGTACCACCTGTGTTCCACCGCAGATGCAGGTGGATGTCGATACTTTTGGCAACTTGCTGATTACGCCTGTGGAGGCAAACTAATATGGCCATTAACGGACGTAACCTGCAAATTCTCGCGAACTATTGTGCCGCTGCGGCCGATGCGATGGCGTTTACGCTGATGCGCACCGCGCACTCCACTTTCGTTAAAGAGACCGAAGATTTTTCCTGTCAGATTGTCAGCCGTGACGGCATGGCGTTCGCTTCGCCACGCAGCTTTGGCGCGCCCTGGTACAGCGGCATCGATTACGGCCCGGTGCTGGCGTTAATCGATCATTATGAAGAGGGTGATATCTGCATCACCAATGATTCGTATGCGGGCAATGTGGCAACGCACTCGCCGGATATCCACATCTGGAAGCCGGTGTTCCATAACGGTGAAATTGTCTGTTTTGTGGTGGGTCATATTCACAACACCGACGTGGGCGGTGCGGTGCCGGCTTCGCTGTCGCGCTCGCTGACTGATATCGTGCAGGAGGGCATCCGCATTCCGCCACTCAAGATTGTGCGCAACGGTGAGTTGAATGAAGAAGTCGCCAGCATTATGCGCCTCAACGTGCGTGTACCAGACCAAAATTGGGGGGATTTCAAAGCGCAGATTGCCTCGGTAAACGTGGGCGAGCGTAAGATCCACGACATTATTGCGCGTTTTGGTATAGAGGATTTCCTGCAGGGTATCGAAGGCATTCTGGACTATGCCGAAGCGCAGGCGCGCAGCATTATCGCCACCATTCCGGATGGTGAATACTTCTATGCTGACTTTGCCGACGAAGATGGTGAAGGCGGCTATCCGTGCCGCGTGGCGATCACGCTGCGCATTAGCGGCGACACGCTGGAACTGGATTATACCGGCAGCGATCCACAGCTGGCCTCCTCGCTGAATATGCCCACCGGCGGCCGTGAACGGCATCCGCTGGCGCTGGTGGGCGTCACTTATGTGCTCTCAACGCTGGATCGCCATCTGCTGCTTAATGCGGGCACCTTACGCCCGACGCGCGCCATCCTGCCGCCGGGCACCGTAATGAACTGTGAAGCGCCCGCAGCGGTGGGCATGCGTTCGCTGACCTGTGCGCTGTCACAGATTGCCACCATTGGCGTGTTTTCCCAGGCATTGCCCGATCGCTTACCGGCTAACTCACCCGGCGGCAACTCAATCATGAATATCCGTACCAGCGATAGTCAGAACCGCAGCGTCGTGGCCTCGCTAGGACCTGTCGGCGGTGGCGCGGGCGGAACGCCACGTCATGATGGCCCGGATGGTTCTGGCGGGTTATCGGCGTTTCTGAAAAACACGCCCATTGAGATCAACGAGGCAGAAGTACCGATCCATTTCCATCGCTATGGGCTGGCGGCGGACAGTGCCGGTGCCGGGCGCTATCGCGGCGGTCTGGCCACGGAGATGGCGTTTGAAATTACCGCGCCCAACACCACGGTAACTGCGCGCAATCGCAACCGGTCAGTGTTCGCCTCGGCTGGCGTGCTGGGCGGTGAGTCAGGGGCATTGTCGCACTTCCGCACGCTGCGCAACGGCAAGGTCATTGAACACGGCAACACCGATGTCATTCGTTGCCAGCCGGGCGATATCGTTGAGGTGCGCGGGCCGGGCGCGGGAGGGTATGGCCTGCCGGTGGAACGTGACGCGGCGGCAGTGCTGCAGGATGTGCGCTGCGGATTTGTTTCAGTGCAAGTGGCACGTGATAGCTATGGCGTGGCGATCATCGATGATGAGGTGGATGAGGTCACCACTGCGCGTTTACGCGCTGAGATGCAGCGCGAAGCCCGGCAGCATTTTGATCACGGCCCAGCCCGCACTGCGTTTGAACAGCAGTGGTCACCGGCGCGCTATGCGTTGCTCACCGCGTTTCTGGCAGAAGCGCCGGTCAGCTGGCGCCACTTCCTGAAGCAACAGGTGTTTGACGCCGTGGCGGCGGAGGCACAACCCGTTGCATTTAAGCCAGCCATAGCAGATACACAGCTGGCAGCACTTGACGCGCAGATGCAGGCTATCTTTCAAAATCTGCAACAGCGCTATCCGGCGATGATGAACCGGTCGCACTAAGCGCTAATATTCAGCTTCAGGCTTTGCCATAGTCTTTTGTTGCCCGATGACGGTTCATCAGGCGCATTTAAGAGGATGTCACTATGGCTTCAGCAAACACGCCCGTTTGGTTTATTTCTGGTTGTTCAACCGGCTTTGGCCGGGAGCTGGCGCAGCAGGCCATTGCGCGCGGCTTTCACACCGTGGTGACCGCGCGTGACCCGGCGAAAGTGCAGGATTTGGTGGCGGGGCATGACAATGCCCTTGCGGTGGCACTGGATGTGACCGATCAGAGCAGTATCGATCGCGCGGTTCACGCGGCGCTGGAGAAATTCGGTACCATTGATGTGCTGGTCAACAATGCGGGTTACGGCTATCAGAGTTCAGTCGAAGAGGGGGATGATCGCGAGATCCGTGATCAATTCGATGCCAACGTCTTTGGCCTGTTTGCCTTAACGCGTGCGGTATTACCGGCGATGCGCAAACAGCGTCGCGGGCACGTGATCAATATCACCTCAGTGGCCGGATTTATTGGCTTTGCCAGTTCAGGTTACTATTCGGCCAGCAAACACGCGGTGGAAGGCTGGTCTGATTCCCTGGCGGTGGAAGCGGCGCCTTTAGGCATCCATGTCACTTGTGTCGAGCCGGGGCCATTCCGCACCGACTGGGCGGGGCGTTCACTGCACCAGACGCCAAGCATCTTACCGGAATATGCCGATACGGCGGCGGCGCGCATGAAAGCCACGTCTGAATACAGCGGCACCCAGGCCGGCGATCCGGCACGCGCGGCCACGGCGATGATTGCCATCACCGAACATGACAATCCTCCGCGCCATTTGGTGATGGGCGCATGGGGTTATGAGGCGGTGACCAATAAGTTGAAAGAGCGCCTGGCGCAGATCGAAGACTGGAAACAGACGTCGATTGATACAGATTTTCCGTCATAACCCTGGTGCAGGGTAGATCGCGCCGCCACCGCTAACCGGATTAAACGCGAGCGGCGCGGTTTTGACGTCAATGCCCGCAGGGCGGAACACTCTCCTCCCGCTGGGCATTTATATCATCTTTTCAATCTCTTCAAACGGTACGGCCTGGCTGAACAGATATCCCTGCAGCTGATTACATCCCGCATCGGCCAGCGCCATTTTCTGGCCTTCGGTTTCGACCCCTTCAGCGGTCACCGTTAAGCCCATGGCGTGACCCAGACGCACCACGGATTCAACGATTGCCGCAGAATTTTGCGCCACGCCCAGTGATTGGGTGAAGGAGCGATCAATCTTGATTTTGTCGACCGGGAACGTGCTGAGATAGTTGAGGCTGGAATAACCGGTGCCAAAATCATCCAGCGCAATGCGGAAACCGGCTTCACGCAGCGCGATGATGTTATTGCGCGCTTCGTGCTCATCCTCAATCAATACGCCTTCGGTGATCTCCAGTTCCATATGATGCGGATTGGCGCCTTCTTCACGCACAATTTCAACGATGCGCTCCACAAAGCCACTGGCGCGGAACTGCACGGGAGAAACGTTGACCGCCACAATCATCTGCGGCAATTTCAGTGAGGTTTTACAGGCTTTACGTAATACCCATTCGCCCAGCGGAATGATCATCCCGGTCTCTTCGGCGATGGCGATAAAGTCACCCGGCGAGACATCACCACGTACCGGATGCTGCCAGCGCAGCAGGGCTTCTAATCCCACCACACGCTGTCCGCTGATCTCCATCAGGGGTTGATACCACACGCGCAGGCCATCGAAATTGACCAGCGCCTGACGTAAATCCGTCGCCATCTGCTGGCGGGTGCGCAGCGATTCATCCATCACTTTTTCGAACTGGCGATACTGGCCGCGACCACTGTTTTTCGCCTCATAGAGCGCGATGTCCGCTTTACGCATCAGCTCCATACGGTCAATGCCATCTTTAGGGGCCAGCGCCAGCCCGATGCTGACCCCAACCCAGACTTCGCTGCCTTGCAACTCATAGGCTTCACTCAACTCACTGATAATGCGTTTTGCCAATGCCTGCACCTGACCGATGTTATCGACGTCCGGCATCATCACAATAAATTCATCCCCACCGATGCGTCCAACGGTATCGCTGGCACGCAAGATGTGCGTAAGGCGGCGCGCCACCTCAATGATCAACTCATCACCCGCATGATGACCATAGGTATCATTGATGTTTTTAAAGCGATCGAGATCAAGCAACAGCAGCGCCACACGCTGATCGTGCCGGGCGGATGCCGCCAGCGCCTGGGTCAGCCGATCTTCCACCAGCGCCCGATTCGGCAACCCGGTCAGCACATCGTGAAAAGCCAGATGCTGCGCTTGCGCTTCACTGGCACCGAGCTTAAGCAAAGATTGCGACAGATTGAGAGAGGAGGTCCAGATGCGCCTGACCATAAACAGGCAGAGCAGGGTAATCAACAGCACGGATAACAGTGTTGAAGGGCCGAGCATGCGCAACATCTGCGCACCGGGTTTATCCGGTAGCCAGCTCAGGTAACCCACGGCATCGCCTTGCTGTGAATTCAGTTGGTAGAGTGCATCTGTTCCAGGCTGCGGCGCGCCATCGCTAAAATGCAGCTGCTGCAGCTGGCTGCGATCCGCCAGATTACGTAAATAGCCATCATCGAGGAATTTGATACTCACTAATCGATAGCGGCCTGCTTCACGGGTGCTGCTGATATCGCCAACGGCCAGGGCCGCGGCACGTTGCCCAATGCGCACGAAATCGGCGCGATCGCTGGGACCCGCCACCTCATCGCTGCTCACCACGAGCGGACTGGCCAGCATGTCTTTAAGGTATTGCCCTACGCTGTCACTGGATACGCGTTTACCCTCACGCCAGATCGCCAGTGGCTGATTGTTACGATCCATCAGCAGAATCAACTGGTGGTCAAACATGTCATAAAGCCAGCCGCCGATATTTTGATCTAACCAGTTCTGATCCGGCACGCCCAATGCCAATTGGTCAGCGAGAGGCGACCAGCGAGTCAAACTGCGCAGCTGACGCAAATGTTCATTCAAACTCTGGCTAAAGGAGGCCTCAATCATGCGTTGCTGTTGATCGCGAGCCTGTTCATTGCTCAGCGAGGTGCCCCAGAACAAGCCAACACCTGCTCCGGCAAAGGTTAAAACTAAAATCGCCACCAAAGGCAAAATCACTTCCCGAACGAAATTGCGTCTGAATCCATCTGACAGTTTGATTGTATTAATCATTTTAAGGTTCGCGTGACAAGGAAGGCTCATCAATAACGTTAGCAGACTTTACGCAAGCTGCACCCAGTAAGGAAAGCGATAAAGCGGTGAAAATAAGCGATAATTTTTTGAACACTGTCACAAAGGCAACAGTTAAAAATTTTTTATCAAAACCGCAGCCGTTTCGCTTCGATCCTGCTGCCCTAAAGCAAATTCATCCTCACGTCATTGAGTCGTCACGGCGCTGTCATCTGGCTCGCGCACTGTAGTCGCCATCTCGCAGCACTTGTCGCTGCGTTCCTCAACCATAGCGAATGAGGTATTGAACGTGATAGAGATATCCAGACATCCGACCACTGTTTACCAGGCGGTCGCCGCCCAACTGGAGCAGGCACTGCAAGAGCGTTATCGCTGCGGTGACTATCTGCCTTCCGAACAGCAGTTAGCCGACCACTATGAAGTCAACCGCCATACGTTGCGCCGCGCGGTGGATGAACTGGTGAACAAAGGGCTGCTGCAACGCCGTCACGGCGTCGGCATCCTGGTGTTGATGCGTCCCTATGATTACCCCTTGCATGCGCAGGCGCGCTTTAGCCAAAACCTGCTGGAGCAGGGCAGCCATCCGACCAGCGAACGTTTGTTGGCAGTGCTGCGACCGGCCAGCAGCGACGTGGCCAGTGCACTGGCCATTAATGAAGGCGACAACGTGATTCATCTGCGCACGCTGCGCCGCGTCAATGGCGTACCGGTGTGTGTCATCAATCATTTCCTGCCGGAACTGAGCTGGTGGCCGACGATACAGCAGTTCCAGAGCGGCTCGCTGCATGACTTTATGCAGCAGCACCTTGGCCTCGATTTAACGCGTTCGCAAACCCGAATCAGCACCCGCCGCGCCCAGGCTAAAGAGTGTAAACAGCTGGAGATTGCCCTGCAGTCACCACTGCTGTGCGTGCGCACCCTGAATAAACACCGTGACGGTCAGGTAGCGGAATACTCCGTCAGCCTGACGCGTGGCGACATGATTGAACTGACTCTGGAGCATGAATGAAACAGCAAACCGCTCGCCAGCATTGGCTATCGGTACTCGCGCACAGCGAAGCCAGCCAGCTAAATGCCCACTGGCAGTCGCTGCACCTCAATGCACAATTTGAAGCGATTCGTCCCGCCGAAACCGGTTTAACCCGTTTGCAGGCGCGCATGGGCGGTAGCGGCAAACGCTTCGTGATGGGCGATGCCACCGTCACGCGTGCCGTAGTGAAACTGCACGATGGCACCCTCGGTTTCAGTTATGTGCTGGGCCGCGATAAAGCCCATGCCGAACGCTGCGCCGTGATTGATGCGCTGCTGCAACAGTCGGAAACCCATGCGCTGCTGCAGGAAAAATTAATTGCCCCGTTGGCGGCACTGCGTGAAGAGCAGCGTCAGCTGCGTGCACGTGAAATCGCCAGCTCTAAAGTGGACTTCTTTACGCTGGTACGCGGAGATAACTAATGACATTACTGGCCAGTTTTAACCATCCGGTTGCCGATTCACAGCGTGCTTTTCGTCGCATCCTGAAAGCCATGAGCGAGCCAGGCGTCATGGTCTCACTGCCGCTGGAACAGGGATGGGGCGATTTGTCTCCTGCCGCGACGGCGGTACTGCTGACGCTGGTGGATCAGGAGAGTGCGCTGTGGCTGGATAGCCGTGTAGACAGCGAAATCGTGCGTAACAACCTGCGTTTCCACACCGGTGTGCCGATTGTGGAAGAGCGCCATGCACCGTTTGCCTTAACCCATGCAGCGTCAAATCCAGATCCTGCGCAGTTCGCGCCGGGCGACAACATGTCACCGGAAAAAAGCACCACGCTGATCATTGAAGTGCCCTCCCTGAATGGGGGTTTAACCCTGCGCCTGTCCGGCCCTGGCCTGCGTGAATCACGCGCCATCGCGCCACAGTTGCCGGAAGCGATTCTGACTTATCTGCGCGAGCGTCCGCATCCGTTCCCACTGGGCGTGGATCTGATTTTCACCTGCGGTGAAGCGATGATGGCCTTGCCACGCACCACTGACGTGGAGGTGTGCTGATGTACGTTGCGGTGAAAGGGGGCGAGAAGGCGATAGCCAGCGCCCATGAGCTTCAGGCCGATCTGCGGCGTGGCGACCGTGACGTGGCGGAACTGGGTTGCGATCAGGTCGCGCAACAGTTGGGATTAGCGGTGGATCGCGTGATGACCGAAGGCGGCATTTACGATCCCCAGCTCGCGGCCTTAGCGATTAAACAAGCCAGCGGCGATTTGGTGGAAGCCATCTTCCTGCTGCGCGCCTATCGCACCACGCTGCCCCGTCTGGCTGATAGCCTGGCGCTGGAAACCGATGAGATGCGCATCGAACGTCGTATTTCGGCGGTCTACAAGGATTTGCCAGGCGGTCAGGTGCTCGGCCCCACTTACGATTACAGCCATCGTCTGCTCGATTTCACTCTACTAGCCAACGGTGAAACCCCGGCGGCACCGCGTGACGATCAGGCGCTGCCTGAACGCTGTCCGCATGTGTTCAGCATGATGACCAAAGAGGGTCTGGCGGCACGTGAAGAGGATGATGGCAGTGAACCCTGTGATATCACCCGTGAACCGCCGGGTTATCCAGCGACGCGCGCGGCCCGTTTGCAACAGTTGGTGCGCGGCGATGAAGGTTTTCTGCTGGCACTCGGTTACTCCACCCAGCGTGGCTACGGGCGTAACCATCCCTTTGCTGGCGAAATCCGCACCGGCTATCTCAGCGTATCAATCTGCCCGGAAGAGCTGGGCTTCGAGATTGATATCGGCGAAATCCTGCTGACCGAGTGTGAAATGGTTAACGGCTTCACCACGCAAACTGAGGTTGCGCCGCACTTCACCCGTGGTTACGGCCTGGTGTTTGGCCGTTCAGAGCGTAAAGCGATGGCGATGGCGCTGGTGGATCGTGCCCTGCAAGCACCCGATTACGATGAACGTATTGCCGGTCCGGCGCAGGACGAAGAGTTCGTGCTGTCGCATGCCGACAACGTGGAAGCGGCGGGCTTTGTTTCGCATCTGAAACTGCCGCACTACGTCGATTTCCAGGCGGAGCTGGAGTTGCTGAAACGGCTGCGTGAACAGGTTCAGGAGCAAAACGATGAGTGAGTTAACCGGCTATAACAACGGCTATCTGGATGAGCAGACCAAGCGCACTATCCGTCGCGCGATCCTCAAAGCGGTAGCGATTCCGGGTTATCAGGTGCCGTTTGCCGGACGAGAAATGCCGATGCCTTACGGCTGGGGCACCGGCGGGATCCAGATCACCGCCAGCATCATTGGCGACAGCGACGTGCTGAAGGTGATTGACCAGGGCGCGGATGACACCACGAATGCCGTATCGATCCGTCGTTTCTTCCAGCGCGTCAGCGGGGCCGCCACTACTGAAGCCACCAAAGACGCCACGCTGATCCAGACCCGCCACCGTATTCCGGAGACGCCGCTGCAGGAAGATCAGGTACTGATTTTCCAGGTGCCGATCCCCGAGCCTTTGCGCTTTATCGAACCGCGCGAAACCGAGACGCGTACCATGCATGCGCTGGAGGAGTACGGCATCATGCAGGTGAAGCTGTATGAAGATATCGCCCGCTACGGCCATATCGCCACCACCTATGCCTATCCGGTCAAGGTTAACGATCGCTACGTGATGGATCCCTCACCGATTCCGAAATTCGACAACCCGAAGATGCACATGATGCCTGCACTGCAGTTGTTTGGTGCCGGGCGTGAAAAGCGCATTTATGCATTGCCGCCTTATACCAAAGTGGAAAGCCTCGACTTCGACGACCACCCATTCACCGTACAAAGCTGGGATGAACCCTGCGCGCTGTGCGGTTCGCGCCACAGCTACCTCGATGAGGTGGTGATGGATGATGCCGGTACGCGCATGTTTGTCTGCTCCGATACCGATTTTTGCCACCAGCAGCAGGAACAACAACATGCACAGTGAACAGCCGCTGCTTGCGGTCAACAATCTGACGCACCTCTATGCGCCAGGCAAAGGTTTTGAAGACGTCAGCTTTGAACTCTATCCAGGGGAAGTCTTGGGCATTGTGGGCGAGTCTGGTTCCGGCAAAACCACGCTGCTGCGCAGCCTGTCGGCGCGTTTAGCGCCACAGCAGGGCAACATTCTCTATCGCGCTCAGGATCTCTATCAGCTAAGTGAAAGCGATCGCCGCCGCTTATTGCGCACGGAGTGGGGCGTGGTGCATCAGCATCCATTGGATGGATTGCGTCCGCAGGTCACGGCAGGCGGCAACATTGGTGAGCGCTTGATGGCCGTCGGCCAGCGCCATTACGGCGATATCCGTAAAGAGGCGATGCGCTGGTTGCAGGACGTCGAAATCCCCGCCAACCGCATTGACGATTTGCCGACCACCTTCTCCGGCGGTATGCAGCAGCGTTTGCAGATTGCCCGCAACCTGGTGACCCAGCCCACGCTGGTGTTTATGGATGAGCCGACCGGCGGACTGGATGTATCCGTGCAGGCGCGACTGCTGGATCTGCTGCGTACCCTGGTACGTGAACTCAATCTGGCGGTGTTGATTGTTACTCACGATCTCGGCGTGGCGCGCTTGCTGGCGCACCGTCTGTTGGTGATGAAGCAGGGCAGAGTGGTGGAGAGCGGTCTGACCGATCGGGTGCTGGACGATCCGCACCATCCCTACACCCAACTGCTGGTTTCATCGGTGCTGGCTTAACTTCATCAGGACATCAACATGCAACCTTTATTGCGCGTAGAGAAACTCAGCAAAACCTTTGTGCTGCACAACCAGAGCAGCGCCGAGCTGCCGGTGCTGCAGGATGCCAATCTTGAAGTGTGCGCCGGTGAGTGCGTGGTGCTGCACGGTCGCTCCGGCAGCGGAAAATCCACCTTACTGCGCGCGCTGTACGGCAACTATCAGGCCAACAGCGGTCATATCTGGCTGCAACATCAGGGTGAGTGGATCGACATGGCGCAGGCTCCCGCGCGCCAGATACTGGCGATTCGCCGCGAAACCGTTGGCTGGGTCAGCCAGTTCCTGCGGGTGATCCCTCGCGTCCCGACGCTGGAGATTGTGATGCAACCGCTGTTAGAGCGCGGTGTGGAGCGTGCTTTCTGTGAGAAACGTGCCAAAGAGCTGCTGACACGGCTGAATGTGCCGGAGCGTTTATGGTCACTCGCGCCCTCGACCTTCTCCGGCGGTGAACAGCAGCGCGTCAACATCGCGCGTGGTTTTATCGCCGACTATCCAGTGCTGCTGCTGGATGAACCTACCGCTTCCCTCGACAGTGCCAACAGCGCAGCGGTGGTGGAATTGATTGAACAGGCGCGCACCCGTGGTGCCGCCATTGTGGGTATTTTCCATGACGAAGCGGTGCGCGCACGCGTGGCCGATCGCCTGCACGTCATGCAGCCGGTTAAAACAGGAGCAGAAGCATGATCGTCAATAACGTCCGTTTGGTGCTGGAACATGAAGTTGTCACCGGTTCGCTGGAAATCCGTGAGGGTCGCATTGCCAGTTTCAGTGACAGTACCAGCCAATTAGCGGGCGCACTGGATGGCGAAAACGCCTTCCTGCTGCCAGGTCTGGTCGAGTTGCACACCGATAACCTCGATAAGTTCTTCACGCCGCGTCCGAAAGTGGACTGGCCGGCACACTCAGCGATGAGTAGCCACGATGCGCTGATGGTCGCCAGCGGTATTACCACGGTGCTGGATGCCATTGGTGTCGGCGATGTGCGCGACGGCGGTCATCGCATTGAGAACCTGAGCAAGATGATCAACGCGATTCAGGACAGTAACCGCAAAGGGATTAACCGGGTCGATCACCATCTGCACCTGCGCTGCGAGCTGCCCCATAACACCACATTGCCGCTGTTCGAAAAGCTGATGAGCACTCCGGAGCTGTCGCTGGTATCGCTGATGGACCATTCGCCAGGTCAGCGTCAATACGCTTCACTGGAGATGTATCGCCTCTATTATCAGGGCAAATATTCGCTGAATGATGAGCAGATGGATCAGTTCGAGCGTGAGCAACTGGCGCTGGCCGCCGAATTCTCCACCCCGAACCGCAACGCCATTTCCGGCCTGTGCCGTTCGCGCGGCATTCCGATTGCCAGTCATGATGATGCCACAGCGGCACACGTTGCCGAATCACACGATGTGGGCAGCACCATTGCTGAGTTCCCCACCACGCTGGAGGCCGCACGCGCCTCGCGCGAATGCGGTATGCAGGTGTTGATGGGCGCGCCGAATATCGTACGTGGCGGCTCGCATTCCGGCAACGTGGCAGCCTGGGAGCTGGCCAGCCATGGCCTGCTGGATATTTTGTCATCCGACTACTACCCGGCGAGCCTGCTGGACGCGGTGTTCCGTTTAGTGGCAGATGAGCGCAACAGCCTGACGTTGCCACAAGCCGCCGCGCTGGTGACACGTAATCCGGCTCGCGCTATTGGCTTGCACGATCGCGGAGTGATTGGTGAAGGCATGCGAGCCGATCTGGTGCTGGCGCATACCGAACATGGTCATCCGCACATTCGCCACGTCTGGTCGCAGGGCAGGATGGTGTTCTGATGGCGCGCCTGATCTGGCTAACCGGGCCTTCGGGCTCGGGTAAAGACAGTCTGCTGAATGCGCTACGCGAAGCGCCGCCGGATAACCTGGTGATTGCCCATCGCTACATTACGCGTCCGGCCGATGCCGGGGGCGAAAACCATGTGGCGCTGAGTGAGGCCGAGTTTCGGCGGCGTCAGACACTGGGATTGTTTGCCATTAGCTGGCAGGCACACGGCCTGTATTACGGTCTGGGAGAAGAGATCGATCACTGGCTGGCGCGGGGTTTAAATGTGCTGGTCAATGGTTCACGTCTGCATTTGCCGATTGTTGAGCAGCATTACGGGGCACAACTGTTGCCGCTGGTGCTGCAAGTCTCTCCGGCGGTGCTGGAAATGCGTTTACGGCAGCGCGGACGTGAAAGTGAAGCCGAAATCGGTAAACGGCTGGCGCGTGCGGCAGAACCGCTGCCTGCGCACTGCCATCCGCTCAATAACGATGGCGCACTGAGCGACACGCTCGACACACTGCGTCAACTGCTGGAGCATCCGCCATGAACCTCACTTTTCTCGGTACTGGAGGCGTGCAATCTGCGCCGCTGTTTGGCTGTGATTGCCACGCTTGCGAACGTGCACGTCTTGAGCCACGACGCGCTCGTGCTGCCACCAGTGCGCTGATTGACACCGGCAGCGAACGTATTTTGCTGGATGCCGGACGTCACGATCTGCATCAGCGGTTCCGCCCTGGCGAGCTGAGCCGCATTTTACTGACCCATTTTCATATGGATCATGTAGCGGGACTCTTTAGCCTGCGTTGGGGATTGGGTGAACCGATCCCGGTGTGGGCGCCACCGGATGAGAAGGGCTGTGATGACCTGTTTAAGCATCCGGGCCTGCTGGATTTCCGTTCTGCGTTAACGCCTTTTGTGCCTCACAGTTTCGGGGCGTTGCAGGTCACGCCGCTGCCGTTACAGCACTCAAAACTCACTTATGGCTACCTGTTCGACTGGCACGGTACGCGGCTTGCCTGGCTGTGTGATACCTGCGGATTACCCCCGGACACTGCAGATTTTCTTGATGGTCAACCGCTGGATCAGCTGGTGATTGACTGCAATGACCCGCCGCGAGAAAGCGTACGCAATCATAATGATGTGACGCGCGCATTGCAGATTATTGAACAGCTGGCGCCGCGCCAGGCCTGGCTTATCCACCTGAGCCATGAGATGGACAGTTGGTTACTCAATAATCGCTTACCGGACAATGTGCTGGCGGCTACCGACGGTCAGACCATCACGGTCGGATCCTCACACGCTGTCACTGTTTAATCATTTTACTGTCATCAAGACTTCATCGGATTTGCCCGTAATAACGGGCAATCAAGACCTCAGCGAGATGGAGTGCAACATGGCACAGGCATTACTGAAAACCGTTATCGACAATCCTTATGTTCCGCACGCCGGGCAAGGCAACAAGGTGCTGTCGGTACAGGGACTGTGCAAGGCGTACGGCGAAAACCGCGTACTGGATAACGTCAGCTTCGATCTGCATGCGGGCGAGCTGGTGGCCGTGATTGGTCGCTCAGGCGCAGGCAAATCGACACTGTTACACATGCTGAACGGCACCATCAGTGCTTCGCAGGGCGCGATTCTCAGCAATCGTCAGGGTGAAGCGGATCGTGATGTGGTGACGCTCAACAGCCGCCAGATGCGCGAATGGCGCAGCGAATGCGGCATGATCTTCCAGGACTTCTGTCTGGTGCCGCGTCTTGATGTGCTGACCAACGTCCTGCTGGGACGCCTGAGCCAGACCTCAACCCTGAAATCCTTCTTCAAAGTGTTCTCCGAAGCGGACCGCGCGCAGGCCATTGAGCTGCTGCAGTGGATGAACATGCTGCCGCAGGCGCTGCAGCGTGCGGAGAATCTGTCAGGTGGACAGATGCAACGCGTGGCGATTTGCCGTGCGCTGATGCAGAACCCGCGCATCCTGCTGGCCGATGAGCCAGTAGCGTCTCTCGACCCGAAAAACACCAAACGCATCATGGATGTGCTGCGCCAGGTGAGTGAGCAGGGCATCAGCGTAATGGTGAACCTGCACTCGATTGAACTGGTGAAGCAGTACTGCACCCGTGTTATCGGCATTCAGCGCGGCAAAGTGCTGTTTGACGGACATCCTTCTCAGTTGACCGATGGCTTGCTGCATGAGCTGTACGGCGACGAAATTAACCAGCTCCACTAACTTCCACGGCAAGAGAAAAAACACGAATGAAACTGACCTCTTTAGCTTTATTGACTGTTGCAATGACTTTTGGCGTTAACGCAGCGGATGCACCAAAAGAATTGAACCTCGGGATTTTGGGTGGACAGAACGCCACTCAGCAGATCGGTGATAACCAGTGCGTGAAAGATTTCTTCGACAAAGAGCTGAATGTCGATACCAAAATGCGCAACTCGTCTGACTACTCAGGCGTGATTCAGGGCCTGCTGGGTAACAAAATTGATATGGTGCTGAGCATGTCTCCAGCATCTTACGCTTCAGTCTATCTGCAGAACCCGAAAGCGGTTGATGTTGTCGGCATCGTGGTGGATGACAAAGACGGTTCACAGGGTTACCACTCAGTCGTGATCGTGAAAGCGGACAGCCCGTACAAAAAACTGGAAGACCTGAAAGGCAAATCTTTCGGTATGGCCGATCCGGATTCAACTTCTGGCTTCCTGATGCCAAACCAGGCGTTCAAGAAAGAGTTCGGTGGCACAGTTGACGACAAGTACAACAACACCTTCTCCAGCGTCACCTTCTCTGGCGGCCATGAGCAGGACATCCTGGGTGTGCTGAATGGTCAGTTCGAAGGCGCAGTGACCTGGACCTCTATGATCGGCGATTACGACAAGGGTTATACCTCTGGTGCCTTTGGCCGCATGATGCGTATGGACCAGCCTGACCTGATGAAGAAAATCCGCATCATCTGGCAGTCTCCGCTGATCCCGAACGGCCCCATCCTGGTGAGCAACAACTTGCCCGCTGACTTCAAACAGAAGCTGGTGGCGGCGATCAAGAAGCTGGATAAAGAAGACCACAGCTGCTTTGTTAAAGCGGTGGGCGGTGCTCAGCACATCGGCCCGGCAACCGTTGCCGATTATCAGAACATCATCGATATGAAACGTGATCTGATGAAAGGCTCACGCGGTTAATTTCGCGTCTGACCGGCAGGGTCGCCCTTGATGGCGACCCTTTTCACATCTGCACCATCCTCTACCACAGGACATTCCCCTTGACCGATTTCGAACACTACTATCAACGCATTCGTCGCCAGCAAAAGCGCGACACTGTGCTCTGGTCGCTGCTGTTGGTGGCGCTCTACCTCGCTGCGGGCAAGATGGCGGAATTCAATCTGGTCACCGTCTGGCAATCACTGCCACACTTTTTCGATTACATCGGCGAAACCGTGCCGGTGTTGCATCTGCCCGTGCTGTTCTCCGATGGAAAAACCGAAGGCTCGCTGGCCTATTGGGGCTACCGTCTGCACTTCCAGTTGCCGCTGATCTGGGAAACCCTGCAGCTGGCGCTGTCGTCGACCATTGTGGCGGTGATGGTGGCTGGGGTACTGGCGTTTTTCGCTGCTGATAACACCCAGACGCCGCGCAGCGTCCGCATCGCGATCCGTGCTTTCGTCGCTTTCCTGCGCACCATGCCAGAACTGGCGTGGGCAGTGATGTTCGTGATGGCGTTTGGCATTGGGGCAATTCCCGGCTTCCTCGCACTGGCGCTGCACACCGTGGGCAGCCTGACCAAACTGTTTTATGAATCGATTGAAAGCGCTTCAGACAAACCGGCGCGCGGCCTCGCGGCATGTGGAGCGACCAAATTACAGCGCATGCGCTTCGCCTTCTGGCCGCAGGTGAAACCAACGTTTCTCTCTTACAGCTTTATGCGTCTGGAAGTGAACTTCCGTTCTTCTACCATCCTTGGATTGGTGGGGGCGGGCGGTATCGGTCAGGAGCTGATGACCAACATCAAACTGGATCGTTACGATCAGGTCAGTATTACGCTGCTGCTGATCATTGTGGTGGTGTCGCTGCTGGATACGGTATCCGGGTGGTTGCGCCGTCGCGTGGTGGAAGGGGATATCAAATGATCGCATTAGCACCGGATGTGGCAAAACTGAAGCAGGAACATCCTGCACTGTTCGCCGCACAGAACCGTTATCTGCGCCGCGTGGCTGGCGTTGCACTTGCCATCGCGCTCTATTACCTGTTCTTCTTTGAGTTTTTCGGTATTGAGTGGAGCCGAGTTATTATCGGTTGCGAGCAATTAGGGCGTTACTTCCTGCGCATGTTCGTTTGGCAAGACTTTATGAACTGGCCATTTGGCTATTATTTCTCGCAGATTGGCATCACGTTGGCGATTGTCTTCGCCGGGACGCTGACCGCTTCCATTATTGCGCTGCCGGTGTCTTTCCTTGCCGCCCGCAACGTGATGCACGATCCGATTGCCCGTCCGATTTCCTTAGTGGTGCGCCGTTTGCTCGACATCCTGCGCGGTGTCGATATGGCCATCTGGGGGCTGATCTTTGTGCGTGCGGTTGGCATGGGGCCACTGGCGGGTGTGCTGGCGATTGTGGTACAGGACGTGGGCTTACTGGGCAAACTGTATGCCGAAGGGCATGAAGCGGTTGAGCGTTCGCCGAGCCGGGGTTTAAGTGCGGTGGGGGCCAATAGTCTGCAAAAACATCGCTTTGGCATCTTTACCCAATCCTTCCCGACCTTCCTGGCATTGAGCCTGTACCAGATTGAATCCAATACCCGTTCGGCGGCGGTACTCGGCTTCGTTGGCGCAGGGGGTGTCGGTCTGGTTTATGCCGAGAACATGCGCCTGTGGAACTGGGATGTGGTGATGTTCCTGACCATCTTGTTGGTTGGCGTGGTGATGATCATGGATGTCATCTCCAGCAAACTGCGTAAGCGCTACATTACGGGGAAACCGTTGCCGCTGTGGCAGCCTGCCGTGCGCGATTAAGCCGTTCACTGCGTTGCCAGGCGCGCTCCAGCGCCTGCGCTAACTGTGCCTGTTGCCAGGGTTTTGCCAGCCGTTCACACAGTGGCAAAGTGACCTGGCTCTGGCGCAAATCCTGACCGCTGATCAGCAGGGTGGCCAGTTCTGGCCACTGCTGCTGTGCCTGGCGAATCACATCCGCCCCGTTTAACGCGCCGGGTAACATCAAATCACTGATCAACAACTCAATATCTGGCGTCTGCCGCAGCAGCGTGAGCGCGGATTCGCCATCGCCACACTCTAAAGTGAGGTAGCCGAGTTGATGCAGATGCTCGCACAATGTCTGCCTGACGGCGGGTTCATCATCCAGCACCAACACCAGCCGGTCACTGCTGGCACCCGGCGTAAACTCGGGAAGAGTCGGCGCGGGCTGGACCGCTTCCGGTGCGCGCGGCAGTAACAGGCGCACGGTGGTGCCCTGGCCGGGGGCGGTTTCCACCTCGATTTGCCCGCCGGATTGACGCACAAATCCATATACCATCGACAACCCCAGTCCGCTGCCGCTGCCGGTCTCTTTGGTGGTAAAAAATGGCTCAAACACCTGTTCACGTACCTCGGCTGACATGCCGCAGCCGTGATCGATAACTTCAATGGTCACGCGATCGCGTTTACCATCCGCTTCCTGCATTCGCTGATTCCAGATGCGCAGGCGAATTTCTCCGCTCTGTTTCTCCATGGCATCGCGTGCATTGACCACCAGATTCATCAGCGCATTTTCCAGTTGCCCGGCATCGATCCACGCGGGCCAGCCGGGCCGCTGTGCATCAACCACCAGATGCTGGCCGGGCAGCAGTGAGTGCTGCAACAGTGAGTGCAGGTTATCGACCAGTTCAACCACCGATACTGCACGTGGATACAGCGCCTGTTTACGTGAGAAGGCGAGTAAGCGTTGGGTTAGCTGTGCCGCGCGGTCGGCCGCCAGCCGCGCACGCTCAATGCGACTGGCCAGCGAACCAGAGGGGAGCTCGCCCACGGTAAGCGCCAGACTGCCAATAATCACGGCCAGCAGGTTGTTGAAGTCATGAGCGATGCCGCCGGTGAGTTGGCCCACCGCTTTCATTTTTTGGCTGTGCAGCAGCGCTTCTTCCAGCGCCTTACGCGTGGTGCGCTCCAGCACGGTATTGACCATGCCACGGCGTGGCACCGGGCTAAAGCGCAGTTCCAGCGTGCGGCCGTCGGGCAGGCGAACTTCTTGCGCATCCTGCAGGCTGGTGAGCTGCACATCCATCCGTTCTAGCAGACGCTGATAATGCAGGCCACGATGCAGATCGCGTGCCGGAATGCCGAGTAACTCGGCGTACTGCGCGTTCCACACCACCAGTTGCCCACTGTTATCGAACAGCGCAAAGCCATCGCGCATCGCGAGGAAAGTGGATTCCAGCTGATTGCTTTTCTCTTTTAACAGACGTGAAGTGTGGGCCAGTGAAGCTGTATTGCGTGCAAACACGTTAAAAGCGCGAGCCAGATCCCCTAGCTCATCGCGCCTGGCTAAACCCGGCACATTAACGCTCTTCTCGCCCTGTGCCAGACGCGTCATGGCGTGGGCGATAGCGGTCAGGCTCGAACCGAGATTGCGATAGATGTAGTAACCTGCATAACCGGTGATCAGCAGTGCCAGCAGCATAAACAGGCCAATAAACCCGATGATGGAATCCAGCTCCTGATGCGTGGCGGTACTGCGCGCATCGCTCTGCTGCGCCACCAGTTGCACATAATGGGTGATGTCACCATTCAGCATCGCCACCAGCGCTTTGATGCGATAGGTCGCGTAGGCAATGGCAATATCGCTCTGCTCAAGCTGATCAGCGATGGGTTGTAAGCTGCGCGTGGTGTCGACCAATCGGTCACGCTGCATCGCCAGCGCATCCTGTAACGGTAGGGCGGACCAAATGGGCAGCACCTGCTGTAATTGCTGTTCAGCGGCTTGTGGCGCAGTGGATTGGATTGCCACCTTTAACAGGGCATCCGTTTGCTGGCGCAGCGGCAGAAAAGCGCCGTCGATGGCAAGCACATCAATGCGATTCAGCAACAGTTGTGCCTGCCACAAGCCACTCAGCATCACGTTGCGTTGTAAATGGCGTTGATGGCCAACCCTAAGCAGCTGATTGATGCTCTGTTCCAGCATCTGGCTGCGTTCTCGAATGCGCGCCAGCAGCGCGGGTTGCTGTGCGGCCAATGGCGCGTTCGCCAGCAGAGATAAGGACTGCTGCAAGGCTTGCTGCGTCTGCTGCAGACGAGCCGACTCGCTTTGATACTCCAGCGCACCCACCACCTGCGCCAATCGTACGGCGGCGGTGGCCACGTGGGCTGTATCCCTCGCCAGCGCCAGGCTGCCGTTCATATCCGCCAGGGTTTGCGCCTGTGCCTGCTCCTGAATGTGACCGGCGTGGCGAAATCCAAAAATAGCCACCAGGCTCACCGCCAGCGTGACGCTCACCACTAACAGGTTAAACAGCAGCAGGCGACCCCGCGCGCCAGCGTGCCAATGCAGACTCTGACTCATTGCGGCCACTCCTTACCTCTCAACTCCCGGCGAGTATAAAAGCGTGACCGGGGCGCAATATGACAAATATGAATGGCCGCTGACATTTTCCATTTATCTGGCGTTGCAACACTCGGCGACAACTTCAGACAGCAGGAGCCTGGCGATGGCGGCGACACCGATATTAGAAATGCGCGAAATCACCCGACGCTTTGGCAGTTTCTACGCGTTGAAGGGCGTGGATCTGACCGTGTGGCCAGGTGAAGTCCACGCGCTGATGGGCGAAAACGGTGCCGGGAAAAGTACGCTGATGAAGATTCTGGCCGGTGCGTATACCGCCAGCAGCGGGGAAATTCTTATCGACGGTAAACCCTACGCCATCAAAGGCCCAAAAGAGGCACTGGCCGCGGGCATCACGCTGATTTATCAGGAAATCAATCTGGCGCCCAATCTGACCGTGGCAGAGAACATCTTCCTCGGCAGCGAGATCACGCGCGGTGGGCTGGTGAAACGGCGGCAGATGGCAGAAGAGGCACAGCAGGTGATTAATCGCCTGGGTGCCCAATTCAGTGCCAACGATCTGGTGAGCAAACTCAGTATCGCTGAGCAGCAGCAGGTGGAGATTGCCCGCGCGCTGCACCGCAACAGCCGCATTCTGGTGATGGATGAACCCACGGCAGCACTCTCCAATCGCGAAACCGAACAGCTGTTTGCGCTGATTAAACGCCTGCGCAGCGAAGGCATGGCGATCATTTACATCAGCCATCGCATGGCCGAAGTGTATGAGCTTTCGGATCGCGTCAGCGTGCTGCGTGATGGGCAGTATGTTGGCAGCCTGACGCGCGATCAGCTTAATGCCAGTGAACTGGTGCGTATGATGGTTGGCCGTCCGCTGAGCGATCTGTTCAATAAAGACCGCAACATTCCCTTCGGCGAGGTCCGTCTCGCTGTCAATCACCTGACCGATAACCGCAAAGTCCATCCCAGTAGTCTCTCGGTGCGTGCCGGGGAGATTGTCGGATTGGCGGGATTGGTCGGTGCCGGACGCAGTGAGCTGGCGCAGCTGATTTTTGGCGTGCATCAACCCAAGGGAGGCGAAATCTGGATCGATGGCGAGAAAGTCAAAATTCATTCGCCGCGAGATGCCATCACACGTGGTATTGGCTTCCTCACCGAGAACCGTAAAGAGCAGGGGCTGTTCCTGGAACTGGCCGCACAGGAAAACATCGTGATGGCGACGCTGGAACGCGATGCCAGCTACGGCCTGCTTAATCGGCGTAAAGGGCAAAAGATTGCCGGTGATGCCATCGAATCACTCAACATTCGTGTGCCGCACGCCCAGGTACGGGCCGGGGGGCTATCGGGCGGTAATCAACAGAAACTGCTGATCTCACGCTGGGTAGCGATTGCACCGCGCATTCTGCTGCTGGATGAGCCCACACGCGGCGTGGACGTCGGCGCCAAGAGTGAAATCTACCGCATGATGAACCAGATGGCGCAACAGGGCGTGGCGATTTTGATGATCTCCAGCGAACTGCCGGAGGTGGTCGGGATGAGTGACCGCGTGTATGTGATGCGTGAGGGCAGTATTGCCGGAGAGCTGAGCGGCGCAGAGATTAGCCAGGAAAACATTATGACACTGGCCACCGGCGCACAGCCGGTACAGGCCTGAGGAGACCACAATGACCAGTGAAACTGCTCGCGTAAAAAGTCCAACGCTTAAACGCGCCTTGATGAGCGACCTGCTGCAAACGGTAGGGATTTTGCCGATTTTGATCCTGATTGTGGCGGTATTTGGTTTTGTTGCGCCGAACTTCTTTACCGAAGCTAACCTGCTGAATATTACCCGTCAGGCTTCGATCAATATCGTGCTGGCGGCGGGGATGACCTTTGTGATCCTCACCGGCGGGATCGATCTGTCAGTGGGCTCGATGCTGGGCACCACGGCGGTCGTGGCGATGGTGGTGTCGCTGGATCCGGCCTTTGCGGGACTGACCATTCCCGCGGCGCTTGGGGCGGGTCTTATCATGGGGCTATTCAACGGCCTGTTGGTGGCGGGGGCAGGTTTGCCGCCCTTTATCGTGACGCTCGGCACCTATACCGCCTTGCGCGGAGCGGCGTATTTGCTGGCGAATGGCACTACCGTCATCAACTCTGACATCAATTTCGAGTGGATAGGCAACGGTTATCTCGGGCCGATCCCCTGGCTGATCATTATTGCCTTTGCCGTCATCGCGCTGTGCTGGTTCATTCTGCGCCGTACCACCCTGGGGGTTCACATCTACGCGGTGGGCGGCAACGTGCAGGCGGCGCGCCTCACCGGGATCAAGGTCGGCATGGTGCTGGTGTTTGTCTATGCCATGAGCGGCATGTTGTCGGGATTAGGCGGATTGATGAGCGCCTCACGCCTCTACAGCGCCAACGGCAACCTGGGTGTGGGGTACGAGTTAGATGCAATCGCCGCGGTGATTCTGGGCGGCACCAGTTTTGTCGGCGGCATCGGCACCATTACCGGCACGCTAATTGGTGCGCTGATAATCGCCACGCTGAACAACGGCATGACGCTGATGGGCGTTTCTTACTTCTGGCAGTTGGTCATTAAGGGCGCTGTGATCATCATTGCCGTACTCATCGATAAGTACCGCACACGTCATCACGTGGGTTAAGGGTGTATTTGCAACAGGCTGTCACACAACGGCGATCTGCTGGATCGCCAACATAATCAAAAAAGCAGGAGAACATCGACTATGCGTTTTAATCCGATTCTGACCGGACTGCTGGCGGCGACGTTATTGAGTGCGCCACTGGTGCAGGCAAAAGAACTCAAATCCATTGGTGTTACCGTCGGCGATCTCGCCAACCCGTTCTTCGTGCAGATCACCAAAGGTGCTGAGCTGAAGGCGCGTGAACTGGCGGGGGATAAGGTCAATGTGACGCTGGTCTCCAGCGGTTACGATCTTGGTCAGCAGGTGGCGCAGATTGATAACTTTATCGCCGCCAAAGTGGACATGATCATCCTCAATGCCGCCGATTCCAAAGGCATCGCTCCCGCGGTGAAACGTGCGCGTGATGCAGGCATCGTGGTGGTGGCGGTCGACGTGGCGGCTGACGGTGCCAATGCCACCATTACCTCCGATAACACCCAGGCAGGTGCGATGGCCTGTAAATACATCTCTGATCGCCTGAAAGATAAAGGCAACGTGGTGATCATCAACGGACCGCCGGTGTCAGCGGTGCAAAACCGGGTTGAAGGCTGTATGAACGAGCTGAAAACTCATCCCGATATCAAATTGCTCTCCTATAACCAGAACGCCAAGGGCAGTCGCGATGGTGGCCTGGAAGTGATGACCGGACTGCTGTCTGCCAATCCGAAGATCGATGCGGTGTTTGCGATTAACGACCCAACGGCGATTGGTGCCGATTTGGCTGCCAAGCAAGCCCAGCGCAGTGAGTTCTTTATTGTCGGCGTCGATGGTTCGCCAGACGGCGAAGAAGCCCTGAAACGTAAAGGCTCGCTGTTTGTCGCCACCCCAGCGCAAGACCCGCAGGTGATGGCAGCCAAAGCGGTGGAGATTGGCTACGACATCCTGCAGGGCAAACCCGCACCTGACAAACCGGTGCTGATTCCGGTCACGATGATCGATCGCAATACTGTAAGCAGCTACAAAGGCTGGACGGTGAAATAACGTTGATTTCTTGAGGCGGTCTCTGGGCCGCCCACATTGGGAGCGGAGTTATGCATCGATCCGAAGTGAACGCCATTCTGCAACTCACCCGCGAATTCTTTATGCGTCAGGATGTGCACCTGCCGCCCTGGGCAGATTACGGTCTCAGCCAGTGGCGTGCGCTAGATAAACACCGCGCCGAAGAGCTGCTGGCGCTGCATCTGGGCTGGGATGTCACCAGTTTTGGTGCTGATGATTTCTCTCAGACTGGCTTAACCCTGTTTACTCTGCGCAACGGGTCGCGCGGCGGTCAGCCGTGGGGAAAACCTTACGCTGAAAAAATCATGCACGTGCGGGAAGGGCAGGTGACGCCGATGCACTACCATCCACAAAAGATGGAAGACATCATCAACCGCGGCGGCGGAAATCTGATCGTGACTTTGCATAACCGCGCGGGCGACCGGCTTGATGACTCACCGGTTAACGTCACGTTGGATGGCATCCGCCAGACTCACGCGGCGGGATCGCAACTGCGTCTCTCTCCTGGCGAGAGCGTCACCTTGCTGCCTGGTATCTGGCACAGTTTCTGGGGCGAAGAGGGCTATGGCGATGTGCTGGTTGGCGAAGTCTCGATGCCCAACGATGACGAGCATGACAACCTCTTTCTCACACCGCTGGCGCGCTTTAATCCGATTGATGAGGATGAAGATCCGCGCTGGCTGTTGTGCAACGAATATCACCGCTGGCTGGCATAAAGGAGTTCACGATGTCACTGATTTCACTGGCGCAAGGCCTGGCCCACGCGCAGCAACATCAATACGCGCTCGGCGCATTTAACGTACTGGACACCCATTTTTTGCGTGCGCTGTTCCAGGCGGCTGAGCAACAACGGTCGCCTTTTATCATCAACATCGCGGAAGTGCATTTTAAGTATGTCAGCCTCGAGCATCTGATTGCGGCGATTCGCACAGAAGCGGCGCTGCATGATATCCCGGTGGTGCTCAATCTTGACCATGGTTTGCATTTTGAGGCGGTAATGCAGGCGATTCGCCTCGGATTTACTTCGGTGATGTTTGATGGCTCCACCCTCAGCTATGAGGAGAATGTGCGCCAGACCCGTGAAGTGGTGAAGATGTGCCACGCCATTGGCGTATCGGTTGAAGCGGAATTGGGCGCGGTGGGCGGCGATGAGGGTGGGGCGCTGTTTGGTGAGGCCGACAGCAACAAATTCACCGATCCTGCTTTGGCGGCGGAGTTTGTCCAGTCAACCGGGATCGATTGTCTGGCCGTAGCGATTGGCAACGCGCACGGCAAATACAAAGGTGAGCCGAAGCTCGACTTTGACCGTCTGGCGGCAATTCGCTCGGCGACAGGCATTCCTTTGGTGCTGCATGGCGGTTCAGGGATCAGTGATGCCGATTTCCGCCACGCCATCAGTTTGGGCATTCATAAAATCAATTTCTATACCGGCATGTCACAAGCCGCACTAGGCGCGATAGAAAAGCAAATTACTCAGCGTGATGCGCGCTACGACTCGTTTGCTGAACTGCTGATGGCGGTAGAACACGATATTGCCAATGTGGTGGCGCAGCAGATGCAGGTGTTTGGCAGCGCCGGGAGGGCCTGACATGGTGCAACGCAACGGCATTCTCGGTGCGGGCAGTATGCTGGTGGATCATGTGCAACGTATCACGCATTGGCCAGAACAAGGCTGGTTAGCGGAGATCACCCACAGTGAGAAGTGCAGCGGAGGCGCTGCACTGAATGTGTTGTTCACCCTGGCGCGCATGCAGGTCAATTTGCCGCTGGCCGGTGTCGGCATGGTGGGCGGGGACAGTGACGGTGATTACATCGTGCAGTTGCTGGACGATCATCAGATTGATCGTCAGTTTGTACAACGCACGCGCAATGTTAGCACGGCGATGACACAAGTGATGACCACGCCCGATGGTCAACGCACGTTTTTCCATGCCCGCGGCGCCAATGCCGAACTGGATTTGCCCCATTTTGCTGAAGTTGTCACTTCACATCGTATATTTCATCTCGGCTATTTGTTGTTGCTGGATAGTCTCGACCAGCCTGATGAGATTTTTGGTACGCGCAGCGCGCATCTGCTGGCACAAATGCAGCAACGGGGTTACCTCACTTCGCTGGATTTGGTGTCGCGAACCGGGGAGTATCGCCCGTTGGTGGTGCCGGCGTTACGCTGGCTCGACTATCTGGTGATTAATGAACTGGAGGCGCAGTCACTCACTGGCGTGACGCTGCGCAGCGCTTCGGGGCTGGCAGCACCCAGCGCGTTTGCCGAGGCCGCCGCCTGGCTACTGGAACAGGGCGTGCGCCAACGCGTGGTGATCCATGCCCCTGAAGGTGCCTGGGGACAAGAGAGCAGGGGTGAAGGAGGGTGGCAGCCGGCGTGGTGCCTGAAACCAGAGGAGATTGTGGGCAGCGTTGGAGCGGGAGATGCGTTTTGTGCTGGGGTGTTATATGCCAGTCATGAAGGTTGGCCTCTGCTGGAGACATTGAAGCTGGCACATACCTGCGCTTGTTTCAATTTGCATGCAGCAAATGCGCTGGACGGCACGCGGCCATTGGCCGAGATGCAGCGCTGGATGAATCAGGCAATCTGTGTTTCACGCGCGGCTGAAGCCGGACGCAATACATCAGCGGAAAATACGTAACCGAGGCCACGGATGGTGCGGATAAGGCTGGGTTGGTGTGGATTGGCTTCGATTTTCCGCCGCAGTCGCATGATGAGCACGTCTATGGTGCGGTCGAACACCTCAAGACTCTCATTGTGAGTCAGTTCCAGCAGTTGATCGCGCGTCAGCACTTTGCGTGCGTGACCCACCAGGGCGCGCAACAGGGTATATTCGCCTTGAGTGAGGGCGACACTTTCGCGCTGAGGATTAAACAACTGACAACGCGCATCATCCAGCCGCCAGCCATTGAATTGCCATCCTTCATCCTGCTGTGCATCAGCTTGTGTCAGACGTCCACAGCGGCGCAGTGCTGCACGCGCGCGCGCGACAACCACCCGAGGATTAAAGGGTTTGGCGATGTAATCATCCGCACCCATCTCTAATCCCACCACCATATCTGCTTCCGACCCCATCCCGGTCAGCATGATGACCAACAGGTCCGGCCGCTGCCGCTGCATCTGTTGCAGCACCAGTAAGCCGTTGGTGTCCGGTAGCATCATGTCCAGCATCACCAGGGAGATCTCGGGATGCAGGCTGAGCAGCGCAAGGGCATCTTTGCCCTGATGGCAGCTGTAGACGGTAAACACATGTTCACTCAAAACATCGTGCAGCAATTCACACACGGCACGATCATCATCAACGACCAAAATCGCGGGCTTCATTGCGCTGTCTCTTATGTTGCGAAAGGGTTAAAAGCAGTGTAACCCGATGTTTTTGAGCTGCTGTCCTGTGCTGCAGAAACGTGAGCGCCATCGCTGAGCAGTGTGCGAAAGCGTGCGTTGCCGCAATCTTTTTCCTCTGGAAGGCAGTAGTAGGGAAAACGATTGCGCAGCCATGGTGCAATGCACCATAATCGCGCCCAGTTCGGGTTCAGAATTATCCTAACCGTAACCGCATTTTGAAACGTAAACGATTGCGTACGGTGATGGCATAGCTATTGCTATGTGGACAGGGGAAAGCGGAAGGTGTGTCTGCCTTGGGTCCAGCGTGTGTCGCTTTCATCAATACAATAATTAGTTTGTTAACCACATTGGCAAGAGAGAACGTGCACCCGTGCCGTCTCCGCTCATGAGAGATGATGATGTTAGAAAAACTCTTCAAACTTAAAGCGCACAACACCACCGTGCGCACCGAAATCATTGCGGGTATCACTACCTTCCTGGCCATGGCCTACATTCTGTTTGTTAACCCGAGCATTCTCGGTGCGACCGGCATGGATAAAGGTGCGGTCTTTGTGGCGACCTGCTTAGCGGCGGCAATTGGCTGTGTGCTGATGGGGCTGATCGCCAACTATCCCATCGCGCTGGCACCGGGCATGGGGCTCAATGCTTTCTTCACTTATACCGTTGTGCTGCACATGGGCTACACTTGGCAGATCGCACTCGGCGCGGTGTTCCTGTCAGCGGTGATCTTCTTTGCGCTGTCAATTTTCAAAATTCGTGAGTGGATTATTGCCAGTATTCCACTGCCTCTGCGCGCGGGTATCGCTGCCGGTATCGGCTTGTTCCTGGCACTGATTGCGCTGGAAGGCGCGGGCATTGTGGTGGATAACCCGGCAACACTCGTTGGCCTGGGCGATCTGACCAAACCGGGTCCGCTGCTGGCACTGTTAGGCTTCTTCATCATTGTGGCATTGGAAGCGCGTCGCGTGACCGGCGCAGTGTTGATCGGCATTCTGGTCGTGACCTTTATCTCGATGGGCATTGGTCTGACGCCATTTGGTGGCGTGTTCTCAGCACCCCCTTCTATTGCACCCACCTTTATGCAACTGGATATCGCCGGTGCGTTTAACGTGGGTCTGGTGAGCGTTATCTTCGCCTTCCTGTTTGTGGATGTGTTCGATAACACCGGTACGCTGCTGGGCGTGACCAAGCGTGCGGGTCTGGCGGATGAGCAGGGCAATGTGCCGAAAATGGGCCGTGCGTTAATCGCTGACAGTGCGGCTGCGCTGTTTGGTTCACTGTTGGGTACCTCAACGACCACCAGCTATGTTGAATCGGCTGCGGGTGTCAGTGCTGGTGGTCGTACTGGTTTGACAGCGATTGTCGTCGCTGTGCTTTTCCTGCTGAGCCTGTTCTTCTCGCCGCTGGCGGGTAGCGTCCCGGTTTACGCCACCGCACCGGCATTACTGTTTGTGGCGGTGTTGATGGCCTCTGGTTTGGCCGAAATTGACTGGAAAGACATCACCACGGCTGCGCCAGTGACCGTCACCGCGCTGACCATGCCTTTGACTTACTCCATCGCCAACGGTATCGCCTTCGGTTTCATTACCTGGACCGTGGTAAAACTGCTGAGTGGCCGTACGAAAGAGATCAATGCTGCACTTGTGATTCTCTCGATTCTGTTCGTCATCAAACTGGGCTGGCTGAGCGCTTAAGTTTTGGTTTCCGGAAGCCCGATCGGGCTTCCGTGTTTTCTGTTTCATCCCCACCAATATTTTATGTGCCATCTATCGCAATCCCTCACTGTGACTGCTTTTGTTATTTCTCTGCCAGTTTTAACCTGCGCGACGTATTGATGCCTGCCTGAACTTTTTTGCCGCGAATGGCGGGTTCGTGGAATGTTTAAGCGGCTCGAATCTGTTTCACTACGCTGCAAGGTGAAGAGATAGCCGGGACTCTCTGGAGGTTTGTAATGGAATACGCCATGCGTACTGCCCCGTTTCTTCCACCACTAATCTATGTCGTCAGGAATATCGGAGATTCAAAAATGGAAGAGTTAACTCAACGAGTCGGGTTACTGGAAAAAACTACGCATCAAATTCAACAGGATGTTGCCGTCCTGACCGCGCGATCCGAGAATTTCGCGACCAAGGCCGATATCGGCACGCTGCGTACCGAACTGCTGGGAGAAATGGGACAGTCGGAGAAGCGTACCGATGGTAAGTTCGAAAAGATGGCGCTGCACTTTGACGATAAGCTGGGGGGAATGGCGCTGAGTTTCGACGATAAACTGGGGAAAATGGCGCTGCATTTCGATGATAAATTGGGAAAAATGGCGCTTCACTTTGACGATAAACTGGAAAAGTTAGAAGTGCGCATCGACGATAAGCTGGACAAAATGGAACAACGCATCGATGTGAAGTTTGAACGCATGGATGAAAAATTTGAGAAGAAGTTTGTCAGGATCGATGAGAGGTTTGAAAAGCTCAATGTGAAATTTGAAAAGCTGAATGACCGACTCACCTGGTCCATTATGGTGCCCGCTATTCTGGCTGTGCTGGCCTGGTTTGTGAAAGACCTATTGGTTAAAGTTTGAACTGAAATCCCATGTAACTCCGGCCCCAATGGGACCGGAGTTAAACCTTTACCTGAAAGGGGGTTCATTAAAGGTGCGCAACTTCCTTGAATGCAACTTATCGCCCTCAGCACGCAGCAGTTCTACCGCGCAAATGCCAATCTGCAGGTGCTCAGAAATAGCCCCCTCATAGAAACGATTCGCCTGGCCCGGCAATTTAATCTCGCCGTGCAGTGGCTTATCCGAGACGCACAGTAAGGTGCCGTAAGGTACACGGAAGCGATAGCCTTGCGCGGCAATCGTGGCACTCTCCATATCAACTGCCACCGCGCGACTCAGGTTAAAGCGCAGTGCAGAAGCGGAGTAACGCAACTCCCAGTTACGGTCATCTGTGGTCACTACCGTACCGGTGCGCAGACGCTGTTTCACCTCTTCTCCCGGCATGCCGCTCACGGCTTTGGTGGCGTCATATAGCGCGCGCTGCACTTCAGCAATGCTAGGAATAGGAATGTCCGGCGGCAGCACACTATCCAGTACATGATCGTCACGCAAATATGCATGCGCCAGCACGTAATCACCGATGGTCTGGCTTTCACGCAGGCCGCCGCAGTGACCAATCATCAGCCAGGCGTGTGGGCGAATCACTGCCAGATGATCGCAGATGGTTTTGGCATTGGACGGACCCACACCAATGTTCACAAGGGTGATGCCACGGCGATTCGGTGATGTCAGGTGCCAGGCCGGCATCTGGTGCTTCTTCCAGGCCAGATCAGACATCATTGCCGTGGGATCCTGGGTGTCAGCGGTGATCACCACATCGCCAGCACAGGCAAGGCTGTCATAGGGTGTGGAAGGATCCTGCACCTGCTCAATCGCCCAACGCACAAACTCATCGACATAGCGCGTGTAGTTGGTAAACAGCACAAACGGCTGGAAATGCTCGACGGCTGTGCCGGTGTAGTGGCGTAAACGCGCCAGTGAGAAATCAGTGCGCAGTGCATCGAAGTGTGACAGCGGGAAAATGGCATTCGCATGGAACAGGCCATCTGCGGTTTCATCGCCAATCTGCGACAGTTCGGTGGTAGGGAAATGGCGCGCAATGCTGGCGCTCATCGAGCGATCCAGTGTCAGGCCGTCAATCACGTACGGGTACGGAATCTCCTGCTGTGAAGGCACCACTTCAACCAGGACGTCGTACTCTTTCTCCAGCATCTGTAATTGCTCACTCAGGTAGTGACGCAACAGTGCCGGGCGGGTAATGGTGGTGCTGTAACTGCCGGTGTGGGTAAAACGTCCCCATGCACGAGTGCGGTTTTGCTGTGGGCCTTCACCCAGCCAGGTGATGCGCAGTTCCGGATAAACAAACAGACCTTTCTGTCGCGCATCTTCATCCGGCAGCGTGCCGGTTGTCGTGAAATCGCGAATCGCATTACGCAGTGCTTCCACCGCACTGTCATACAGGCGCTCCAGCTCATCCAGTGCCTGCTGGCTACTCAATCCGTTCCGTTGCGTATTCATAGATTCTCCTTCAGGAAACGTGGACCGATTTGACCAGAGCATAGCGGATAAACACTCCGGCACGATGAATAATCTGTGATCGACCGCATTCTGCACCGTCACGGTGCTGGTATGCGGCTTAACTCTGGCTATGTTTATGATTAGCAGGGATGTCACCTCGCGCCTCGTCTGCCCTGGCGCGATGCCACTGCAAAAAGCTGCCACCGACCGTCTTCTTTGGCGAGTTTCTTGCTTGATCCTAAATCGTGGCCCTATCGGCTGCATACAGTGCTGCAAAAGTTTCAGAAATTGATTTCTCCCAGGCCGTGGTATGGCTCCGTTCCTGACCCGTTGAGGATTGAAAGCATGTCTTTGAAATTCATGAAACACCCAGTGAAGGTGGTACTTGCAGGTTGTCTGAGCATGGCATTTTACGCTCAGGCGGATATCAAGATTGGTGTGGCAGGCCCGTTCTCTGGTCCAAATGCGACCTACGGGGCGCAATACTGGAAGGGCGCTAGTCAGGCTGCCGATGATATCAATGCCGCTGGCGGTATTAACGGCGAAAAAATTGTGCTGGTGCAGGGCGATGATGCCTGCGAACCCAAACAAGCAGTATCAGTAGCAAACCGACTCGTCGATCAGGACAAAGTGATGGCGGTGGTGGGTCACTTCTGTTCCTCCTCCACCATGCCCGCGTCAGAGGTGTATGACGAAGCGGGCGTGTTGGCGATCACCCCCGGCTCCACCAACCCGCAAATCACCGAGCGCGGCATGAAAACCATGTTCCGCATGTGTGGCCGTGACGATCAGCAAGGCGCGATTGCGGCGGACTTCATTATTGACAAACTGAAAGCGAAAAAGGTGGCGGTAATCCATGACAAAGACACTTACGGTCAGGGACTGGCCGATGCCACCAAAGCTGCGCTGGAAAAACGTGGCGTGAAAGAGGTGCTGTATGAAGGGCTTTCACGCGGTGAGAAAGACTTCAATGCGCTGGTCACCAAGATTGGCGCGGCGAAACCCGACGTGGTCTATTTCGGTGGTTGTCATCCTGAAGCCGGTCCGCTGGTGCGTCAAATGCGTGAGCAGGGTGTGAATGCCGCCTTCTTCTCCGGAGACTGCATCGTGACGCAAGAGATGGTGACAGCGGCTGGTGGCCCTCAATACACCAAAGGGGTTTATATGACCTTCGGTAATGACCCGCGCACCATTCCGGATGGCAAAGCGGTGATTGAGAAGTTCCGCGCCAGTGGCTTCGAACCGGAAGGTTACACCCTGTACGCTTACGCCTCTGTGCAGGCTATTGCGGCGGCTTACAAAGCGGCGGGTAAAGACAACGCCAAAGCCAGTGACTGGTTAAAAGCCAACAGCGTCGATACCGTAATGGGTAAAAAAGCCTGGGATGGCAAAGGCGATCTGAAAGTCTCGGATTATGTGGTTTATCAGTGGGATGACAAAGGTAAATATCACCAACTGTAATTCGATACGCGGCCCCGCATCGCGGGGCCTTTCGCCATTGGGCGCGAGGTGTGCGCTCCCTTTACGCGCGGGATGGATTTATGGACGCCTTTTTCTTACAGCAGCTGATTAACGGCCTGACGCTGGGCGCGGTGTATGGGTTGATCGCCATCGGTTACACCATGGTTTACGGCATTATCGGCATGATCAACTTCGCGCACGGCGAGGTGTATATGATCTCCGCCTATTTATGCGCGATAGGCTTAGCGTTACTGAGTTTCTTTGGTATTCACTCCTTTCCATTACTGATTTTCGGCACCTTGCTGTTCACCATTATTGTCACTGCGGCTTATGGCTGGGCCATCGAGCGTATTGCTTATCGACCCCTGCGTAACTCCACGCGCCTTGCACCGCTAATTTCCGCCATCGGTATGTCACTGATTCTGCAAAACTACGTGCAACTAAGCCAGGGTCCCAACCAGCAGGGCATTCCGACGCTGCTGACGGGGGTGCTGCGCATGGAAGTGGATGGTGGCATCGTGCAAATCACCTGGACCAAAGTCTTTATTCTGATTGCCGCTTTCTGTGGCATGGCGCTGCTCACCTGGATCATTCAGTACACCAAACTTGGCCGCATCTGCCGGGCCGTTCAGCAGGATCGGCGCATGGCATCCATTCTCGGCATTAACACTGATCGCGTGATTTCGCTGGTGTTTGTCATCGGCGCAGCCATGGCCGGACTGGCGGGCGTGCTGGTGACCATGAACTACGGCACGTTTGATTTTTATGCGGGATTCATCATTGGTATCAAAGCCTTTACGGCGGCAGTACTGGGCGGTATCGGTTCTCTACCCGGAGCCATGCTCGGTGGACTGCTGCTTGGGGTTGCGGAAGCGCAGTTTGCGGGACTGGTTAACTCTGACTACAAAGATGTGTTCTCGTTTTCGCTGCTGGTGGTGATTTTAATCTTCCGTCCGCAGGGACTGCTGGGTCGTCCGCTGGTCGCAAAAGTGTGAGGAAGCCACGATGAATGCAATGACGCAAAAAGCGGGCGTGCGTGAAGCATTGCTCGACACACTGCTGGCGGGAGTGATTGCGCTGGTGGTGTTTGGCCCGATCGTGGGCGTGGTGCTGGAGGGTTACAGCTTCACACTGTCGCCGCAACGTGTGGCGCTGTTAGTGGGATTAGTGATGGCAGGGCGCTTAATGCTCAGCCTGTTCACCCGTACGTCCTATGGACAACGCTTTACACGCAAGTTTGAAGGCAATGACGATGGCGTATATGTCCGCGAACCGGGTTATCGCTCGCGGATGCGCTGGATATTGCCGCTGTTATTGATTGCTGCATTTGCCTTTCCATTTCTATCGAGTAAATACCTGTTAACCGTGGCCATTCTGGGGCTGATTTATGTGCTACTGGGGCTGGGGCTCAATATTGTGGTGGGGTTGGCGGGATTACTTGATTTGGGTTATGTCGCATTTTATGCCATCGGCGCTTATGGCCTGGCACTGGGCTACGAGTACCTCGGCCTGGGATTTTGGAGTATGTTGCCGATCGCGGCATTAATGGCGGCCTTTGCCGGAGCGCTGCTGGGGTTTCCGGTGTTGCGCATGCATGGTGACTATCTGGCGATTGTGACCCTCGGCTTTGGTGAAATCATCCGTCTGGTCTTAACCAATTGGTTGTCGTTTACCGGTGGACCCAATGGCGTATCGGTGCCTTCCCCGACATTTTTCGGCCTCGAATTTGCTCGCCGGGCGCGGGACGGGGGCGTGCCTTATCACGAGTTTTTGCATCTCGATTACAACCCGAATATGAAATTCATCTTCATCTATGTGGTGCTGGTACTCGTGGTGCTGCTGGTGCTGTTGATCAAGCATCGGTTAACGCGCATGCCCATTGGCCGCGCCTGGGAGGCATTGCGGGAAGATGAAATTGCCTGCCGCGCCATGGGGCTTAATCATGTACTGGTCAAACTCTCCGCCTTTATGTTAGGTGCCTCGACGGCCGGGATTGCCGGGGTGTTTTTCGCCAGCTATCAGGGGTTCGTGAATCCAACTTCCTTTACTTTCTTCGAATCAGCGTTAATCCTGGCGATTGTGGTTCTGGGGGGGATGGGCTCGACACTGGGCGTGGTGCTTGCCGCTTTTGTACTGACAGTCGCGCCTGAACTGCTGCGTAGTTTTGCCGAATATCGTGTGCTGCTGTTTGGCATGCTGATGGTGTTAATGATGATTTGGCGACCACGCGGATTGGTTCGTACTGCACGTGTGGGTGTTCCGCTGCGGAAAGGAGTACGCCATGAGTGATGCCATTCTACAAGTTGATCATTTAATGATGCGCTTCGGCGGCATCAAAGCCCTGAACGATGTCAGCCTTTCTGTGGCGCGCGGTTCGGTTACCTCATTAATCGGCCCTAACGGGGCGGGAAAAACCACGGTGTTCAACTGCCTGACCGGGTTTTATCGCGCCACCGGCGGGCGCATCATACTCAATGCCCAGCAGCGCAGTACCGATGTAATCCAGGTGCTGGGGCAAAAAATTCATCCGCAGGACTGGCTTCATCCGGCGCGGCTGGGTTCGCGCGTGTGGTACAAAATGTTTGGCGGCGCACATCTGGTTAACCGGGCCGGCCTGGCGCGTACTTTCCAGAATATCCGCTTGTTCCGCGAGATGTCGTTGGTGGAGAACCTGCTGGTGGCGCAGCATATGCAGGTGAATCGTCATCTGCTGGCCGGCGTATTGAATACCCGTGGTTATCGCGAAGCGGAAAATCGCGCGTTAGACCGCGCTTTTTACTGGCTGGAAAATGTGGATTTGGTCTCCAGCGCCAATCGACTGGCTGGCACGCTCTCGTATGGTCAGCAGCGCCGACTGGAGATTGCGCGTGCCATGTGCACGCGACCGGAATTGATTTGTCTGGATGAGCCGGCCGCGGGATTAAACCCGGTCGAAACCGATGCGCTGAGTCAGATATTGCATCGCTTACGCGCTGATCACCGTATCAGCGTGTTGTTGATTGAGCACGACATGTCGATGGTCATGCGCATCTCCGATCACATTGTGGTACTGGATCATGGCGATGTCATTGCACAGGGGACGCCTCAGCAAATTCGCCACGATCCCAACGTTATCGCCGCTTATCTCGGCGCAGATGAGGAGAGCGACCATGACTGAACCGATGTTGAGTTTTGAACAGGTGGACGTGTTTTATGGTCCGGTTCAGGCGCTCAGGCAGGTTTCCCTGACGGTGAACCAGGGGGAAACGGTGGCACTGATTGGTGCTAACGGCGCGGGAAAATCTACGCTGCTAATGTCGATTTTTGGCCAGCCGCGCATTGCCAGTGGTGACATTCGCTTACGTGGCGAGTCGATCAGCCATCGCAGCACCCATTTCATCGCCGCCAGCGGCATTGCACAAGCGCCCGAAGGCCGCCGCATTTTTCCCGATATGACAGTGGAGGAGAACCTGCTGATGGGCACGATTGCCGTGGGTGACCGCTTTGTGAAAGAGGATAAAGATCGCATGTACCAACTGTTTCCACGCCTGCTGGAGCGGCGTAAACAGCGTGCCATGACGCTCTCGGGTGGAGAGCAGCAGATGCTGGCGATTGCGCGGGCGCTGATGAGTCGCCCAAAACTGCTGCTGCTGGACGAACCGAGTCTGGGTCTGGCGCCGATTGTGGTGAAGCAGATTTTCAATATCCTGCGCGAACTTACTCAGCAAGGCATGACGCTGTTTCTGGTGGAGCAGAATGCAAGGCATGCGTTAAGGTTGGCCGATCGCGGTTATGTGATGGTCAACGGCGAGATCAAACTGAGCGGCAGTGGGGAAGAACTCCTAAATAACGATGAGGTGCGCAGCGCTTATCTCGGTGGTGCAGCGGATCCTGCGGTGGTGGCGACAAAAAGTTTGTAATAATGATTAAATGGTGATGGGAAACACTTTGCATATTTCTCAGTGGCCTATCATCATTATTACTCTTCTTCCTCTCCAAAGTGATTTGGTACTCCCTTGCAAAATCCTGGCGTAGCAGTGATGCGGGCGGTCAGAAATACGGCGTGGTATCCGAAACGTCGCTCTTATCGCACGCTGTTGTGGCGTGAAATTACCCCATTAGCCGTGCCCATCTTTATTGAAAACCTCTGTGTGATGCTGATGGGCGTCCTGAGTACTTTCCTCGTGAGCTGGCTGGGGAAAGAGGCGATGGCGGGCGTCGGTCTGGCCGACAGCTTCAACATGGTGATTATCTCCTTCTTTGCGGCGATTGATCTCGGCACCACGGTGGTGGTGGCCTTTAGCCTCGCCAAGCGCAACGGCAAACGCGCGCGCGCAGCTACGCGGCAGTCGCTGGGCTTGATGACGGTGCTGGCATTCGTGCTGGTGATCGTGATTGAGATCTGGGGACATCTGATTATCGATGTTATCGCGGGCAGCGCGGAACCCAAGGTGAAGGAACTGGCGCTGAGCTACCTGCAAACGTCGGCGTGGAGCTATCCAGCCGCGGCGATCGCCCTGATCGGTAGCGGCTCGCTACGCGGAGCGGGAAACACTAAAATTCCGATGCTGATTAATGGCGGCATGAACATCCTTAACATCGTGATCAGTAGCGTACTGATTTATGGTGCGATGGGGTGGGAAGGGATGGGCTTCGTTGGGGCCGGGTTAGGATTAACCATCTCACGCTATATCGGCGCGGCGGCGGCCATTTATGTGCTGTATCGTGGCATTACGCCGGCGTTAAGAATCAGCATCGCCAGCTATTTCCGTCGCTGGGATCGCAACATCCTGATGGAAGTGCTGGGGATCGGGGTGCCGGCCAGTATTGAGTCAGTGCTGTTTAACGGCGGTAAATTGCTGACGCAGATCTTTGTGGCAGGCATGGGCACCAATGAAATCGCCGGTAACTTTATCGCCTTCTCCATTGCCACGTTAATTAACCTTCCGGGCAACGCCCTCGGTTCGGCTTCCACCATCATTACCGGTAAGCGGCTGGGTAAAAATCAGGTGATGCAGGCGGAAAGGCAGATTAAACATGTGTTCTGGCTGGCGATGATTGGGCTGTGCACACTGGCCTTGATCACCGTACCACTGGCGGGCACGCTGGCTAAATTCTACACCCGCGATCCTGAAGTTATTGAAGTCACCAAACATCTCATCTGGCTCAATGCGGCCTTTATGCCAATCTGGACCGCATCCTGGGTGCTGCCTGCTGGTTTGAAAGGCGCGCGCGATGCGCGATACACCATGTATGTGTCGATGTTCAGCATGTGGGGTGCGCGCGTGGTTGCCGGCTACGTGCTGGGGATCATGCTCGGTATGGGCGTGGTCGGGGTGTGGCTGGGCATGTTCCTCGACTGGACAGTGCGCGGTGTGTTCTTCTGGTTCCGTTTGACCAGCGGCAAATGGCTCAATAATTACCGTCGTATGCTGGCGAAGAGCCGGGCATAACGGAGTTGGCCGTCGTAGCAGATGGCGGCCTTCAATATATGCATTAATTGGGATTCCATCGCATATCTAATCGTTTTGGTTATAAAGCTAGTTACGCTTTACTGTCAGGGTCAACTATTACTGGAGAACCTGACGATGAAAACGATACTGTCACTGTGGTTCCATCGCCTGATCAACGCCACATCACAACCCGCTGAAGAGCGTGAATTCGACCTCAGCAATCATATTGATTTGCTGATTCCGGTTAGCCAGCTTTATGGCATTGAATTCCATCCGTCGGTGTATCGCTACTATGAGCGATGAGCAACTCCATCACACCATGCGCTACAGTTACTGGAATGAACTGTGCGCTCTGCTTAAAAACCCGCTGCCATGTCCAGCGGGTTTTTTGTGCCTGAATTTTGTCCTTTCCTGACCACTTCCTGAGCAAACCCTGACACAACGTTCCTGCTGGTTCTGATTGTATTAATTATGTAAGGCTACCGTAAAGAAATGTATTCCCAAGCCGCTGCGCTCATGCAAGAATAAAAAGGTAAATGATAACCATTGGCGTTATCGTTTAGGTGTTGCATCTCGAGGCAGTGGAGATTATGGCACCTTGAGTGCTTTGGTTTACTGGATGCAATAAGCCCATCAATAATGATAAGAAAGTTACTTTTTAAAATGGATAACAATCGCAATTTGCCGTTTGGCAGTTTCAATTCACTGACCCTGTTCACCGGGCTATGTATTGGTATTTCTCCTGCTGCTGCTCTGGCCGCAGATAATGCCAACAAAAAATCTGACGACACTTTAGTGGTGACGGCACAAACGCCTTCTCTGTATGCGCCTAATACTTCTGCCGACCCCAAATTTACCCGTCCGCTGGTGGATACCACCCGCACCATGACGGTCATTCCGGATCAGGTGATCAAAGATCAAGGCGTCAATAACCTGACCGATGCGCTGAAAAATGTGCCGGGGGTGGGGGCGTTCTACGCCGGGGAAAATGGCAGTTCTTCGACCGGTGATGCCGTGTATATGCGTGGCATGGATACCTCAAACAGCATTTACGTGGACGGCATTCGTGATATTGGTAGCGTGACACGCGATACCTTTAATACTCAGCAGATTGAAGTGATTAAAGGACCATCGGGCACCGATTACGGTCGCAGTGCGCCGTCAGGTTCGATCAACATGATCAGTAAGCAGCCGCGCCTGGATACAGGCCTGGATGGATCGGTAAGTGTGGGCAGCGCGTGGATGCGCCGCGGTACGCTGGACTATAACCAGGCCATTAACGATAACAGCGCGTTCCGCCTCAATCTTATGGGCGAGAAAACCCACGATGCGGCGCGCGATAATGTGCAAAATGAGCGCTATGGCGTCGCGCCTTCACTGGCTTTCGGCCTGGATACGTCAACGCGTTTGTATCTGAACTATCTGCATGTGCATCAGAACAACACGCCAGATGGCGGCATCCCGACCATTGGTCTGCCGGGATACTCGTCACCGACTGCAGCTACCTCTGCACTTAACCATTCGGGTAAAGTGGCGACCAGTAATTATTACGGCACCGATTCCGATTTCGACAAATCCACCACCGATAGCGGCACCATTCGCTTCGAGCACGATCTCAACGACAGCACCACGATTCGCAACACCACGCGCTGGTCGCGAGTGAAGCAGGAGTATCTGCTGACTGCGGTGATGGGCAGCACTATCACCACGCCAAATCCGAATGATGTAGACACCTGGACCTGGACGCGCAACGCAAACCTGAAGGATGTCAGTAACCGCATTCTCACCAACCAGACCAATATCACCTCGAAATTCTATACCGGTTCAGTGGGTCACGATGTCAGTGCTGGCGTGGAATTCACACGTGAAAACCAGACCAACTACGGCGTCAATGCCATCACTGCACCTGCGGTGAATATCTATCATCCGATTAGCAGCATTTCCGTGGGTGGGCTGGATCGCAACGGCGCCAATGCCAACGGTCAGACCGATACCACCGGAATCTATGCCTTCGATACGCTGGCTGTGACCAAAAACTTCGAGCTGAACGGCGGCATTCGTCTTGATAGCTATCACACTGATTATGACAGTGCTACGGCGTGTGGCGGCAGCGGGCGCGGTGCGCTGGCGTGTCCAACGGGCATCGCACGTGGCACGCCGCTCACCACCGTTGATACGGCCAAGTCTGGCAATCTGGTGAACTGGAAAGCGGGTGCGCTCTATCGTTTGACCGAGCAGGGCAATGTTTACGTCAACTATGCTATTTCTCAGCAGCCTCCAGGCGGCAGCAGCTTTGCGCTGGCGGCAGGTGGCGCCGGCAATAGTGCTAACCGCACTGATTTCAAACCGCAAAAAGCCAAATCAAGCGAAGTGGGAACCAAGTGGCAGGTGCTGGATAAACGCTTGCTGTTGAATGCTGCACTGTTCCGTACCGATATCGAGAATGAAGTGGACGCCAACGACGACGGCACTTATTCGCAAACCGGTAAAAAACGCGTTGAGGGCTATGAGCTTTCAGCTACCGGCAACATCACCCCAGACTGGGAAGTGATTGCCGGTTACACCCAGCAGCACGCTTCGGTGAAAGAGGGCGTAGCCGTCGCTCAGGATGGTTCATCTGCTATTGCTTATACACCGAAACACGCCTTCACCTTATGGACGCAATATCAGGCCACTGATGCGATTTCTGTTGGTGCGGGGGCGCGTTACGTGGGCAGTCTGCGTCGCGGCAGCGATGGCGCGGTAGGCACGCCAGACCATACTGAAGGCTATTGGGTGGCAGATGCGAAACTGGGCTATAAGGTTAATAACAACCTCGATCTGCAGCTGAACGCTTACAATATTTTCGATACCCACTATGTGGCTTCCATCAATAAGAGTGGTTACCGCTACCATCCGGGTGAACCGCGTACCTTCCTGTTGACGGCAAACGTCCATTTCTAAGATTCAACGTGGGGCGTTCGCGCCCCTATTTATGAGAGAACACCGCGATGATGTATCACATTCCTGCAGTGCTGACGCCTGAAGAGGTGGCAAATTTCAGTTCGCTGCTGCAACAGGCCGATTGGATTGACGGACGCGCCACGGTGGGCAGCCAGGGCGCAACGGTAAAAAATAATCAGCAGATTGATACGCGTACGCCGCTTTATGATCGGTTGCAAACAGCAGTGATGCAGGCTTTGAACAACAACCCGCTGTTCTTTTCTGCTGCGCTACCGCGTTCTATTTCTACACCGCTGTTTAACCGTTACGAACAGGGTGAAACCTACGGTTTTCACGTTGATGGCGCGGTGCGGCATAACGGCGCTGCCGGGTGGATGCGAACCGATCTCTCGGCCACGCTGTTTCTCAGTGAACCTGACAGTTATGACGGCGGCGAATTAGTGATTGAAGACACTTATGGTCAGCACAAGGTGAAATTACCTGCCGGCCATCTGGTGCTTTATCCTTCGAGTAGCCTGCACTGTGTCACACCGGTAACGCGCGGCGCGCGCGTGGCATCGTTTCTTTGGATTCAGTCGATGGTGCGTGATGATAAACAACGCGCCATGCTGTTCGAACTGGATCGCAATATCCAAAGCCTCAAAGCACGTCATGGCGATAGCGAGGAGCTGCTGTCTCTGCTGAACATGTATCACAACCTGCTGCGGGGTTGGACGGAAGTGTAGCGAATGAGGGCAGTTTGCGGAGTGCACGTACACAACCTGATGGCTCAAAGGTTCATTTTTGAACCTTTGGCGTGTTTTCATTGGGAAGGTGGGCGTCAAAAATACATAAAAGGGTATGAAAGGTTCAAAAATGACCCTTTTGCGATCTGAATCTGCTACAGGATGTCGATGCCAGTTTTTTAGAGACGAGGGAACGCAACGTGATGAAAAGCAAAAAACCCGCTCAGGTTTCCCTGAGCGGGTTTCTCTAAATATGGCTCCTCTGACTGGGATCGCCTTTGCCAGTAACTGGCTAATAAGAAAGCTAAACCTTAATGCACTTTTTGTCAAGACCACCAGAATGACCACCAATTGTTGCGGGTTACGTCAATCTGGTATTAGCGTTTGCGGCACACTGATCATTGCTGCTAATAAATTTCTGCCTTCTAAAAATAGGCCTAATGTTGAATATTTACCGTTTGCCAAACGGCCCTCTTCAATACAATGATTTTGCTGTATTCAAACGACTTTTTACGCAGTGAAAAAGTTTAGGCGTTTTTCTGACATTGCATAACCATTATGGTCAGGTATGTTGCCAGCGTTGAATATAATGACGAGGGTAGATATGTATGAATGTGTGAGTTGCTTCTTTGCAATTAATATCACTGATTGCTATGATGGTTTCTATAATTAATATTATTTTACGTGAATAATTTGTTATTAATAAAATAAAATCCAAATCCAGGGTCAGTGAATTTTAGATCAAATCTTCCTTTATTGTACTCATTAGCTAACTCATTCTCATATAATTCTGATATTCGCCCCCAGCATTTAAATTCAATAATTTCAGCATCTTCAACCATAAATTCACGCAATGTTATCCAGTTTGATGGCGCTTCAGGCCAAGTTGAGCTGATTTCACGCAAATAGAAGTCTGCGTCATTTATGATTTCCCATAATGAATAGGTATTACCTGTGGATTCGTACTCCCATATTATATGCTGTAGTTCTGCTGCTATGCCTTTTTCATTACATGTAGAATACAAGTTATTTTTGAACGGGTTAATATCTACAATTGTAATACTATATGCTGCAAGACTGTACTTTCTGAAATCTCTCCATAAAAATGCGAAACCATGTGAGTGGAGCCTTGATGCTTTATTAACCATTCTTTGAAATGATGACTTAATTTGTTCTATGTTTTTTTCAATATCACTTACCTCGCCTCCAGAATAGATATCCTTTCCATAAATACAAAATTGATAGCCACTAAAGTCATTTGGTCTAAGTTTTCTATCGCTATAAGCTTTTGTTAAAATCGCAGGTCTTATACACTCAAGTTTAATTCCAGACTCATGTTTTACTGGTTGTAAGCAAAGAATACTCCTGTTTAGCCAAAAAATCTCATTGAATATATAATTTTTGATTAAAGTTGGCCAGTCATTAGATATGACTACATTTATCACATCCCCATCGGACATATTTGGAAAGTAAGTTTTCAAGGCATTGGTATATGCTCCCAGTTCGGTGCCGGCTTGTCTGGTTGGGTTTGGTATATTCTTGATTTCAATAATTATCCATGCCTCGTAGTCAACTGAATATAATAGAAAATCCGGACGTAGAATCTCATCTGAGAATTGTGATATATCTTGATTCTCACAAACTATTTTAGTATTTAATAATGTCTTCAAACAATAATTATAGCTGTCTGAAATTTTTTTATCAACATAAGAGTACTCTTCGTCTGAAAATGGAATTATTAAGTTAGCTAATCCTTCTGTTTTATTTAGCTCTGAACTCAACCACATTTGCATTTCGCTTTCAGATTTGAACAAATCATCCTCACTTATATATACTGAAGGTTTTGCCAATGCATTGTTATTTCTTAGTGATGCAAGGGGTGTTTATATAATATGATTTTTCTATGCGTAATCTGCAATGAAAAACTCATATGTAAATTAACCATATAAACCCGGGAGGGGGGTATTTGGTTTATTTAGTTCTATCTAGAAAATTCATATTATCATTTTTGTGTTATACACAAATCTAAGGTTTGATGATGAATTATATTATCACCCAGCCAGTATTAAGTTCTTACCTAGTTAGCTAATCCAGGCAGGAGGATATCTTTAGTAAACTCAATTTGAATTGAGTGATGTCTTCATGGTAACGGTGTTATACATAAAGTAAATATCTCTCAGTTGAGAACAAGGCAACGCCAAGTTCGCTATTTTAAAATACATTACTGGATTAAACAAATTTTTCCGAAATAAAAAAATGTTTCGACAGATGTTGATCAAAATCCTTCGCTAAACTAGAAAGAAATTTACATTTTTCTGTTATGTCGGTCAAGTCCAAATTGACAGTGTCACCGTGAGCAATTTTATTTCTTAACTCTCTTATATTGTGAAATGTTTCAACTGAGTCATCATTTAATTCGAATGCGAATCCATTGGTTAAAAAATCAGGAATTTCAAATGATTTTATATTTGAGTTTTTTTCTGATATTACTCTCAACCCGAATGCTGAGAACATTTCGCTAGGGAACCTATAATCTCCTCTTTTAAGATTATTAGTTGCAGTTTTACATACACCAATGGCGTGCCCTTTTACATCATATATTTTTCTTAATCGTCGTCGGTTTTTTTCTACTGAGCTATCATCTGAATTTATATTTTTAAGGGTTCTGCACTTGGACTTATTAATTAATTCATCTATCCCACCATGGAAAGATATTAGCTCTGATATTATTTCATAAATAAATGATTCAAAAAAACTGAAATTACTAAGTAGTGTATATTTACACAGTTTGTTTTTGTACCCTTGAGCCCGTCGCTTTAAATCAGTGTTTATATTCTTTTGTTTCTCACTGCTTATATCTCCCTTAGGCTGATAATAGTCTGCTTTGGTGATTTCATTTATAACTCCTTTTTCGAAAAGGATAATATTTCTTTTCAATACTGGAACCGCAGAACAGACCAGAACAGAAAAATCAAAAGTGTCTTGCGTTTGTTTTTTAAATTTCACATAAGATACAGACTGAGTGAAAGTTTTTTTTGAAGAGTTCATATTGTTCCTTCAGAGTATTTACACGGTCACTTGTTATTATGCTTTCGAGCACAAGATGAATAAAAGCAATTAACAACAGAGTTTTGTCAAATGTTTTGGTGCATGATTGATTATATACTTCGCGAGCCAGTCCGAGTAAAGCTTTTAAAATTCTATGAATCATTTCTGTCAGAGAAAATCAGGCCTATTAAAAGCCTAGCCATACGAAGACTAAGGTCTAAATGTGTTGCTGGTCTCGCAAATTGTACCAAAGTGTCTCACTATGCTAGTACTACTGATCTACACACTGCTCGATCAACAATGCTTTCAATCTTTACATCTATACTACATTCGCTTTCTAACCAGACCGATATCCCTCATGTAATCCTGACAACGCTACCGCCATCAGGAACATCAGTCCTGGTTGAGTACTTGTAAATCTAAATGTGACTGAAACTCATGGATTATTCAAGAAGGCAATAAGATGTCACCTAAAGTTGAGTCTGCGCGATTATGCAGTTACGACTTGGCTTGTGCAAAACGAACCATTCACTTTAAGAGATCTTCCGACATACTGTTCATGTCCTCTGGGGAGATCGTCATGCGCAAAGCCCGATTCATCGAGCACCAGATCATCACCGTTCTGAAGTCTGTTGAAGCAGGACACACCGTCAAAGATGTCTGCCGCGAAGCGGCGTATTACAATTGGAAAGAAAACTACGGCGGTATGGAAGACTCTGATATCAATGAGATGAAAGATCTTGAGGACGAAAACCGCCGACTCAAACAGATGTTTGCCGATCTCAGTCTGGAATGCCGGGCGCTGAAAGACATCATTGAAAAAAGCTTTAACACCAGCGATAAAGCGGGTGCTCGTCGGTTATCTGACCTCACAATTTACGATGAGCACTCGCCAGGTATGCAGGATGTTATCGCTGAACAGGACGGTGTACTTTTACCAGCCCGACGCCCGACGTGATGAACCGGTGATCCACGCGTTGACTGAGCTGGCGGAGCGCTACCCACGATACGTTTTTAAGAAGCTGTTCCAGCTACTACGCAGGCAAGGCAACACCTGGAACCACAAGTGCGTGCATCGGATTAACTGTCTGCTGAAACTGAATTTTCGTCGTAGGGGAAAGCAGCCTCTGCCGGTACGCAACCCCGCGCCACTGGCGACGCCGGAAGCGCTAAACCAGAGCTGATCCATCGATTTTATGCATGATGCACTGCTCTGGGGCAGACGCTTCAGGACCTTCAATGTGGTGGATGACTTTAACCGTGAAGCACTGGCGATAGAAATTGACCTGATTATCCCGGCCCAACGTGTTGTGAGAGTGCTGGACAGGATCGCAGCAAGCCGGGGCTATCCTCTTAAGATGCGGATGGATAATGGCCAGGAACTGATCTCAGTGGCGCTGGCGCAGTGGACCGAAGAACATGGGGTAATGCTGGAATTTATCAAGCCGGGTAAGCCGACACAGAACGCGTTTATCGAGCGCTTTAACCGGACGTACCGGACAGAAGTCCTGGATTTTTATTTGTTCAGGACACTGAATGAAGCACGGGAAATCACGGAGCGCTGGCTGGCCGAATATAACAGCGAGCGACCTCATGAATCTCTGAATAATCTGACGCCGCAAGAATACCGGCTGATGGCTGAAACCCCGGAAGTCTCAAAAAGTGCGTGGAACTAAAACAGGCGTACTTACATGTTTGCGTTGAAATACCCTAAAATCTCCTGTTTTATATCAGCAGACACCTTACACCGTCAGAGAAAATTGTGGAAAAAATCAGCCCTGCAACAGTTCAGTTTATCAAGCTTGGTGAGGCCGGTGAATGGGAGCAGCAGTGTCTGTCGGAGGGCACGCTTCGGTTTGGTTATCATGAAACTCCGAACAGTCTTTGTGTTGAGGGGCAATGGGCCGACGTGCACGAGATATGGCTTAACATCCGCAAGGGGAAAAAAGGCAATGCGAGCAGTGACGTTAGGCAGATCAAGACCTTTTACATGGCGGACGCAGAGACGCTATTCATTACCTTCAGGGGTGGGTTTCTGTACTGGTGTCGACCCGCGGGTCCGGTTAAGGTGCTGGCGGATGGTAGTCGAGTCCGAAAAACAATGGAGGGGTGGCAGAACACCAGCATTGGGGGAGCACTGTTAACCACAGATCACCTGAGCGGTGACCTGTTAAAGGTTCAGGGATACCGGGGAACGATATGTAACGTAAGCGCACATGATTACGTTGTTCGTAAAATAAATGATGAAGATCTCCCTGCGGTATCTGATGCGAAGCAGTCTGAAGAGACTTATCTGAAGGCTATAAAAAAGCTTTGTCAGCTGCTGACCTGGCAGGATTTCGAACTATTGGTAGACCTTGTTTTTTCAACAAGCGGGTGGCGACGCACCAGTATTGTCGGTAAAACACAAAAAACGCTGGACCTTGAGCTTGAATCTCCCACCACCGGAGAGAAAGCGTTTGTACAGATTAAATCACATGCGGACGCATATGCTTTCAGCGAGTACGAAAAGCGGTTCAGAGAAACCAGTGCCTATGAACGAATGTTTTTTATCTGGCACAGCGGGTCGTTATCGGAAAATATCAAAGTCGATGGCATCACGTTAATCGGCCCAAATAAGTTAGCAGGGCTTATTCTGGACAGTGGTTTATCAAGGTGGCTTCGAAAAAAAGTTTCGTAATATTCCTGCTTTCTTGGTAACGCATCAACAGAGCATCCACGTGAAAAACCTGCAGCCTCACCTTACGCTGCGACACCATCAGCCCCCAGCCGTCAGGCTCGAAACGCATCCTTTTGCGGTTAGGCAGAGCTTGCTAGCGTGCCGGGGCGTCAGCCAGACCGCGCTACTTGGTACGCAGTGGAGCCGAAGGGGCAAGCAATGTTTGAATTTGAATGTCCGCTGTGTGCTGTGAGTTCAACGGGTAGATGCAACGCTATCCTCATAAAGTGGGAAGATGAAGTCGCAGAAAGAGCACAGCATTCGCTACTAGTGATATATTAACTTCATCCAAACGGAGTCAACACCAGAAGCAATTCTCCTAGTAGGATGGTGCGCTCGTATTCATCTTGCTCTAATCTCAATCCGTTGTGGTAAAAATCGCGAAGAAAAAGGGATTTATATGCTTGAAAGAATTCATCAAATTACTAGCGTAGGTTTATTCCAGGATATCCGTCCTGCTGGTATGTCCTTTAAAAAAATGACCTTTGTCTATGCTGATAATGGGCGTGGTAAATCCACCCTTGCGTCTATTCTGCGTTCCTACACTGAATTAAATCCAGATATTGTACGGCACAGGAAAACGATTGGGGAAACAACCCCTCAAAATATTCATCTGCAGTTTTCTCAGGGAAATCGTGCGATATTCGATAACGGCACATGGAGTGGTAAGTATTCAGATGTGCACGTCTTCGACCTAGATTTTGTTGATCGTAATGTTTACTCAGGTGGTGAAATCAGCGCTAGCCATAGAAAGCGACTGCTGAGTTTTGCGCTGGGCAGTGATGCGGTAGCAGCGAGGGCTGCTTTTATTGATGCATCAGACAAGGCAGAGGAGGCCAAGAGAGTTACGAGACTGGCAAGTGAAAAGCTGACGGTGGCCCGGGGAAATGTAACGCTAGCAAGATACATAAAGCCTGTTCAGGAAGAGAACATTCAGGAAAAAATTGCATTAGTCGAATCAGAACTGGATCTCTGCAAAAGAACAGAGACGATCCGCAACCGTACGGGCTATCTTCCGTTACCTCTTTACGCTCCTGATTTCAGTTCTTTTTTTTCCATACTTGCATCGAGTTATGACAGCCTAAGTGCGGGTGCAGAAGAGGTCGTCTGTGCGCATATTGACCATATCAATGTCGAAGGTTTTGAGCGATGGGCGAGTAGCGGCCTTGATTATATAAAAGACGAATATTGTCCTTTCTGTACGCAAAGCTTGGAGGGTGTTGGACTGATCCGGTACTACCGGGAGCGGTTTAATCTTGCATACAAAGCCTTACTTAATCAGGTTACAGGCCTAGATAACGTTGTGGCGACAACCATGCGCGTTTTCAATCTGGCCTTACTTGAGAGCAAGATTGAGCAGGCGGGGTTAGTGACTGAAAACTGGAAAGATTGTCTCCAGTTGAACGTGAGTCTCCCTGATTTAGATAAAATTAAAGCTAGTTTGGAAGGTCTTCAGTCATCTCTGAGTCGCTTAACAGAAGCCAAGAAAAGCGATCCGCTTTCAAAGACCCAAGGCGACTATGAAAAAGAAATCGCTGATGCAGTAACTGCAATCAATGATGAGCTTTCTGCCTTTAATTCGGGCGTGGAAACTGCCAATCTGGATATTCAGGCTTATAAAGAGGCGCTTGAAACCAAAAATGAAGAAACCCTGCGGGTTACATTATCCCAGCATGAAGCAACCCGACTTCGTCTATCACCTGAGGTAGTAGGTTTTATCTCTGATTATCAGACCGCTAAAACAGCTGAAGTGACGGCCTCTGAACTAAAGGAAACACGGAGGGGTGAACTGAATGCGATCATGGACTCGACCCTTGGAAAGTATCAGTCCTCAATTAATGATTTATTGATGAAGTTTGGTGCAAGCTTTCGCATCACAGAAATTAATTATAACTATGCCGGCGGTGGTGAGCCTAAATCTGAATATGCAATTGAACTTAGAGGGGAAAAGATTTCGCTAACGGGGGAGGAATACAGTTTTCGGAGCTCACTCAGTGAAGGGGACAAAAGGACGCTAGCCTTCGCATTCTTCATCTCAGTCTTGCTTCATGACGTTGATCTTGAAAGAAAAATTGTCGTTATTGATGATCCGATGTGTAGTCTGGACAATCATCGCAGGAACCACACAATCACCATCATTAAACAGATATACCTTCGCAGCTTGCAGGTAATCATCTTGGCGCACGACCTGCTCTTTATCCGTACCATGCGAGATGAGTTCCTAAAAATACCTGCTACTCAAATGCAGGACATTTCAGCCTTACGCATTGTCCACATTGCTGGTGATTTCAGTAGTTTGGACAAACTAGATGTCGATCTGGAATGTGAATCTCCCTACTATAAAAATCATCGGCTGGTGAGCGGATTTGCCGATGGTGCTCATCATCAGCTTCACGACACGGCGGTGGCAATCAGACCGCTTCTTGAGGGGTATCTGCATCGACGTTTTCCGGGGCGAATTTCACCGGGAAATCTGTTTGGAGAGGTAGTAATGCAGATTGCACAAGCACAACCGAACGATCCGTTATTCTTCGCTAAATCACTGGTACCTGAGTTGAATGAAATTAACAATTATGCTGGTCGCTATCATCATGACACGAACCCTCAGGCATCATCAGAACCCATCACGGCAGGTGAACTGATGTCTTACTCTCGACGGGCTTTGAATGTGATTTATCGCGGAAACGTATGAGAAGTTCCTGATTGGGTATCACCTCGTACTTAGAAGATCAACTGTACATTTGAAAATGAGCCCTCTCGGGGGCTCATACCGATTATAAGCACTGCCGCCGGTGCAAACGCTTCGTTATGAATATTCTCTTAAGGAACACCCATTTCCAAACGTGACATTAGAATATGGGAGCGACATGAGCAGTGCCGGTAAGGGATGTTATGTTTCATGTAAACACTTAGTCGTCATAAGCTAAACGTCTGCTTCTCGCTCACAGCGGACCTCACGGTACTTCACGCGGTCCGCTTCGTGCTGCGAGTTCAACGGGGCGATGCAACGCTATCTGGTACTGCAATGAGACCATTGACGGGACGAGTCCTTCGTAGTGTGACGTCTTGCCATGTTGATCTGCTGCCGGAGCGCGAGGCTTGTTTGCGTTCCTCGATCTACGCTTCTACTTCGGCTAAGACCCACACTACGTAGCGTCGCGTCAGATGAAGCGACGCGGAAACTCGCCGCGGTGTTCCATCTCGTAGAGCGTCGTTTCGGCTAGCACGTCGCCACAGTCGCGACAGGTACGCGCTTCTGGTCGTAGATCCACGCAGACAGCATCTTGACAGTTCCCTTTTAGGCGTCGGCAGCCGGCCAACGCAACTTTCCGCGGCCGACGCGTAGAGCATCCACTAGCCGGGTTTTGCCCGGCAACCGCCCCGAGAATAGGCTGGGCTTGGGATCAACCGCTGGCTTCTTGAAGACGGCGATCCGCTGATAGTCGGGGGTTGCCAGCCAAGTCCGCGCGTCCCCTTCGTCGGTGACGATTCGATAGAGGCCAGCGGGCGGGGAGGGCTCGGTATCGAGTAGGCGCTTGTAGCGTTCGACGGACCATTTCTGGATGCCTCCGCTGAGAGCTTCGGTTCGGAAGCGGGCCCATAACGCGGAGGTGTCGGGTGTTGGCCAGTTGCCTGCGTCGGTTTTGGCCGTAATCTCGTCGGATTCAAGCCAAGCCCGCATTTCTGCGGGCGTGACGAAGACTGGCTCAGCATCTTCGATGGCCGCCATTGCCGCACGCCGTGACGGCAGGCCTGCGCGGATCAGCATCGCCATCATTAATTGGGGGACACCGGTTTCTACCGCAGCCGCAGCACCGCCCGCCACCGTATCCGGCGACCAGCCGAAGGACATGCGCCGGGTGCGGACGGCTTCTAGCGCCCAGACTAGCCGATAGGTGAAGGCATCTTCGACCGCCCGCATGTTCTGCGGTCCGATCTTGGAGACTTCTTCCCCGGACACCCAACTACGTAGGATAGCTTTCCAGTTCGGCGGCAGCGCGTTTGCCTTGTCAGGGATGAAAGGCCGCATGAACAGCAGGCGTTCGCCGAGTCCGCCGAGAGCATCGGCGAGTTCGTTGATGTCGCCGCTCAATGCTGCACTGTCTGCCCTGTCGATGAGTTCGGCCAACTCGTCCGCCATAGCGTCGATGAGGAGGCCAGCTTCAAGCCCGACTCCCATCGCGAAATGCCCGCGTCGCGTTGGGGTGGTGGTGGCTTTCCAGATGAGACCAGCGCGTGCTTCGAATACCTTCCGGTGCAGGGAAGCGACATCCTCGTCCTCCCGAGCAATTTGGCGAGCCCAGAGTGACCCCTTGAGCGCCTCGTCTAGAAGGTTAGGTAGATCGGCGCGATCAACGTCTAGGGATTCGATCAGACCGAATACGGTGGCGTCGAGGCGTTCGACGAGCTGAGACAGGGGCTCCTCGTCGATGGTTTCCTCCTCGTCGTCCGTCTCGTCTTCATCGTCGGTGGCGGCGTCGTATACCACAGCGGCGGCAAGTCGTTCTGCCACCCCTGCTTCTTCGTCAGGTGACCTCCAAGCCTCGCGGGCGTTGGCGAGATATTCCCAGGCATCATCTCGATCCAGGACTCCCTCGCGCGATAGACGTTTAAGGATTTCGGCAACGATCTGGATAAGGCCGCTTTTAAGCGTCCTGGCCTTGGCAGAGGCGACCAGTTCCCTCCATTCTTTTTTTCGCCATTTGATTTTGTCGAACATGACATGGACGATCAGCCCCTCGACATCGACGAATGCACGTCCGGCGCGGCCGGCCACGTTCGCGAACTCCTCACCTTTGATCTTCTCTGAGGCGCGATATAGCGCGGGCACGAGCAGCACGGCAGCGTTGAGATTGAGGCCCTGGGAGAGCGTCGGCGAAGCGATAATGACCTTTAGCGTTCCTTCGGTTAGGAGCAGTTCCAGTTCGCGTAGGAACGGGCTCGGCAGTCGGCCGTGATGAATGGCAACCCCCACCTTAAGGCTGGCCACGGCTGGGTGATCCTCGCCCAACCATTCCTTACCGACTTCCAGGGCGCGGGCGATCGGAGCCTCGTCTTCCAGCAACGAGTTCAGATAGCCTCGCTTGCAGAGGTCCACGACTTGTTTGCCGTAGCTCTCGACCCAGTTCGCTTGGGTAGAGAAGATCAAGGTGCGCTTGCCCTGGCTCGCGAACTCCCATGCCGCGAACAGAGCGAGGTGCGAGTTCTTGCGTGGATAGGGCTTCTTCTCCTTCCCTCGCGCTGGTTTTTCCGCGACGAATTTGTCAAGGAAGGGGCCATCGTCGTCTAGATCGAGCCGTAGCAACGCGTCCTTACCTCGCCAGGTAAGTGCGCCGAATCTCTGGCGCGTTGGGCGCCAGTCGGAACGCACAGGCTCCCCGGGTTCGTCGGAACGAATCCATGCGGTAAGGTCGTCGAGTTCGTCGCCGCTTGGCAGGATCGCGGAAAGGCAAACTATTCGGCGCTCTGCCGCATCCGTGCGCCGAAGTAGGCGCTGCACGAGCGTCTCATAGCGGATTTCGCGCTCACTAGGACCGATCATGTGGCCTTCGTCGAGGACGATCAGGCCGACATCGTCAATCAGCGTCTGGTCGCTTCTCAGAGCGAAGTCGAGTTTTTCGGGCGTCGCAATGATGATCTCCCGTGTGCGGAGGGCGTCTTCATCACCGGCGGAAAGGCCGCTGGCGCCGTAAAGAGAAGAGACACTAAACCCTAGTGGCGCGAAGGTCTTCCTGAAAGATCGTTCGGTCTGGGCCGAAAGAGCGCGCAGCGGTGTGACGATTAGCACCCGGCGTGCGGAGGATAGGGTCATTAACACGGCAATCTCTGCTACTCGTGTTTTGCCCGCGCTGGTCGGCAGGGCGACGACCAGATCGTCTGTGACGTCTGTGGAGCGCTGGGCGGCTTCGCGCTGCGATGGCCATAGCTCCACCTCTGAGGTCTTGCGGGCGTAAAGTGAAGATATAAACAACCGCCGTAGGTCGGGATATTTTTCCTCCGCACCCTTGGGTGGCTCAGTCGGCAAATTCTGGTGTAGTGAATGTTGCCACAGGTCGTCGATCAGGTGACGGCAGAGGTTCGAAATCCACCACAGAGGGACGTTCTCAGCATTGTCAGCAAGCCCGACAGCGGTAGTAAGGAGCCCTCGTGCGGCTTCGAACGGCTCGACTTCACCCGTTTCAAGCGCGAAGTCAAAAAATGCCAGGGCACGGCAGATCGTCGTATTGAGAATTGTCGACAGCACTTCGTCGACGTCAGTGTCTTCGCCCTGCAGCGTCGCCGCGATCTGCTCATCGCCGTGAGCCCCGTCATCCAACCAGTTGCGGACGAAGCCGCGAAGTTGATCGAGATCGCGCAGTATAAGGTGTCGGATCGCTATTTCACCGGGTGAGACGTTAAGGTCTTCCTCTGTCTCGTTGAAGATTGAAAAGGCGACGGCCGAGAAACCGGCTAGATGGTAGGCTGCAGCAGCAATGGTGCGGCGGAATCCGCGATCAGGGGACTCTGGATTACCATTACGCACCAGAGCTTCGAAGGCGTTGGCTGCGCGCTCAAAGGCCTTGCCAGTGAGTTTCGAAGCACCAGCCTGAGCCCGCAGTGCCATTGCGCCTCGAAGCAGGGCAAAACCGTGCTCGGCAAGATCTGTTTCGATGGTTGCGCCAAGCGGCGGAGCGTTTTGCGGCAATACGCCATCCTTACGCATCAACGACCAAGCTGCACCGCGATAGAGGAGGCGCCCGAGAATACCGTCAACTGTAGCGGCCGTCAGGAAGGTGCTTAATTCTTCAGTCGTCTCCAAGAGCTTCCGCCTCTAGGTACATTGCCGCAATGAAATCCTGATGATCTTTGATGTGAATGTTCACGACGTAGTGGTCCCTATTGACTCCAGCGGCTTCAAGGTTCTCTTTCAGGGAAGCATGAGGGCCGTTACCCGACACGGTGAAGAGCATGTGGTCGATGCGATCGGCTTGCATGGACTTAAGACCCACTTCGTCGCGAAGGTCGCGACCTAGTGCGTTATCGCCAGCGTCGTTGCTCTCCAACAGGCGATTGGCGACGAACAGCAGCGAGTCAGGCGTGCAGCGGCCATTGTCGCGGTCTAGGACCTTGCGGGCGGCGATGACCGTGGTTTTGCCAAGCTTCTGGTTACTTTTAGCTTCACCTTTCAGTAGCCAGAGCTTATTGCCTTGGTAGCCCGCGCCGATGAAGTCATCGCCGCGCATGGCCATGTTACGGCCGTCCTTGTATCGGAGCCGGCGCACGGGTACCCGCAGACCGATTTCTTCCTCCACTAGTTCCGTCGCAAGAATTTCGCCGAGGTCGCCAGAGCGGCCCTTGGGGGTATTAGGCATTGCCTCGCTGAGGATCTTGGCTGCAACCTTGTATCCTAGTCGCCCTACGTCATCGGCGATGCGTTCAAGTCGGTCGTAGTGCGAGCGAATGGTCTCAGCAAGGTCCTCGCGGATATCATCGCGGCCGCCGTCCTTCTCGACATACGTCCAGTAATACTTGCGTTCGTCATTTTCTTTAATGGACTCACACCACTTCTCATATAGGCCCACGGTGTTTCTCCCGATCAATCAGTTAGGATAACGTCAAGATTTTCCCGATTCGAAATCGGCTTATTGAAAGAATCCATCGTCAGCGCTTTCCCACGTATCTCGCAAAATGCCGTCAATCTCTTCCCGTTCAGTTTCAGTCGCGCCAATCAATGGGAAGCAGCTCAGATTTTTTTCAATCACCTACAGGCAAAGATTTCTGATAATGTACCCCATTGGAGGGGAGATGCAATGTCAGAGATTAATCCACACGATGCCGAGCAGACTTAGCTCCAGGATCGGGAAACACATCTATGAAACCTGGTATCTGGCCCGGCGGATATCTTCGATCACATTGAAGTGTTCTACAACCGGGCCCAGCGCCACAATCATCTCGGCGGTGTCAGTCCGGAGACCTTCGAACAGGCCTCGTCGTGAGGACAGAATTTGTCTACGGCCGTGGGGTCCGTCCATAGTTACTCTGTAGACACATCTAGGTTTGGTACTGGGTCTATTAAACCTCTAGTGCGCCATCGATTTCCATTGACTAATGATTCAAATTCAGTTCCATTGGAGAGGATTAGATCATCTGCATGGTCCGTAACAATTATTTGAGGTGAGAATCCATTAGCGATCTTAATTTCATTACAATAAGAAGATAACTGGCTGAATAAATTTTCCACAGCCTTAATATCGTCATCTAGGTCTCGTTCGTTTTTTCCTCGGTCGATCCTTTCTGCTGCTTTTGTTTCATTAAATGTTACCGATTCGTCTCGTCTAAAATTTGGGAAATAGACTTGAGTTGGTTGGTCTAAGAATAATATTGATGGTATCGAACATAGATTTCCCAGCTCAGCAAAAAAACGATGTAAAGCTAAAAATAAACTAATGTGACTATATAACCAATTGGCACCACTTCCCATAGATCTTAAATAAATTTTTTCATTTTTCTCAGTTAAATGATAGAGGTCGAAAGTCTCAAAGGAAAAGTGCAAGTTAATTGGCTTGTAACTTTCTTCAAACTCAAAGTTTTTGCCTATTGTGTTCATGTAGTTATTTACTTTAGTATTTGCATTTTCAATTCCTTTTTTTATATCATAACCTTTTAATTTTTCATCTATTTTATAAATATCATTTTTAACAGTTTTAATGTTCCTGTCTAGTTCAATATCATCTCCTAAACTTATTCCCTCCAATAACATAAATAATCTTGCCTTTATTATGAGGATGTTCTCATATAGACTTTTTTGCGCAGATATTTGTTTCTCTGATGTTTCTATAACTAAGATTTGTTCATTTAGCGGTGTTATCTCATTTTTTAATTCTTCGATTTTTCGTTTTACTTCTACTAACGATGATTCAAATTTTGCCTTTATAGGTTTAATATGAGAAAGATTATGAACTACTTTAGTAATTGCATCCTGTAATTTTTTTGCACTATGTAATAACTCATTGTTTTGGGTATGGCAGAATGGACAGACAGAAGAAGCCACCTGTATTTTATCTTTCCATCCCAATTTGCTACCATTAACAAATAAACGTTTTTCTTCTTCTATATTTTTAGCAATGGAAGATGCTTGCCTTTGGAGTTTTCTTAATTCTGAAACTTTTAAGTTAAGCTGTTTTTTTAAGTTATTATAAAACTCAGTGGTTGCATTGGAGTTATAATTTATTTTCTCAGGAACTATTATTTTGTCTAATTTTTCTTTTGCATCACGTGGATTGAGCAGAATTACATTCAGTGAGATTGGTTCGCTTTCAAAACCCATTAAAGCATACAATTGATTAAGCACGGGGGAAAGGCGCTGTTTTTGCTTTGTAGAGACACGTGAATTATTTTCTTTTTCTCGAAGTAGTTTATTTAACTCTAAGGTTAGTCTTTCCTTTTCTTGCGATTGAATAAAAAATTCTTGGTCGACTAAACCGAGAAAAATTTTTGTATGTTCTATAACTTGATCCCTTTTTTCTTTTTCATCAAAACGATAGAATAATGCATGTTTGTTAGCCACAAGGTTTTGATGTTGCAGCATAAAGGAGGTAAAACTCCTAATAGATGGAGTAGGTGCCTTCCGATTAAACTTCCGATTAGACTTAGCCGTTAATGAAACATCGACATCGTCTATGTCCAGAAAGAAACCAGTAATGAATTTTTTATATCTTTCTATGTCGATATAAAGATTCGTAACAAAGTAATCAGCATTGATTATTTCCGTAGAATAATGCTCTTCCCTTCTAAAAAAAGCTTTGTTATTAATATCAGGACGCCTCGCCATTACTATATTTTGTTCGTCTATTTTTATGAAAATATAGTAAACGGCTGCACTATCAGTAATCACTCCCTTAGGAACAGTATATTCATCACTACCAAAGCAATAATCAAATATCTCTATTAATGCACTTTTACCGGTAGATGATTTACCTGTTACAATATTAACTCCTTCTTTGAAATAAACGGGATGCTTATTTCCTATTTTGTCAATGACGCCCATTTCATGGATTAATGTGTTCATTATGGTTGTACTCCCAAGAAGTCGAATATTTCCATCACTGAATGGTTGCTAAATAATTTTGCCAAATTTATGGCGCTTTTTTGTGATGTTATTGATTTGTTTTGGTTTTTTTCACTATGTAATGTAAGGCTCTCGGTGTCTATTATTAGCCAGTCGTTAATTAGACAATACTGTATGCTTTGCGCTGTGATATATTTGAATTCTTCAATTCGTTCTTGTAGGTCATAAAACTTGGCTTTATCATTAAATATTGACCACATAGTGCTTTTTTTGTTTTCCCCAAAAATAGCGCCTTGAAGCCTACTTTCAAATATTGAATGAGTACATAGCGGAATGACAATTGGCGCGAGTATTAAATTATGTTCTACTTGATTTATTGAGGAATAAAATGAAACTAAATGCTCGCTAAATCTAAAAGGGTTGTACTTCAATAGATATAATGAATCGATAATGCTACTCATAGCTCAATCTTCCATTTGATATTTTTATCATCATCGTCCATTGCATCATGGATTAGTCCGTTTTTATATTCAATTGGTGGGATTTCATTTCCCATGTTAAATGGAGTTTCATTAACTGTATTATTATATAATATCTTTGAATCTTTCAATTGGTCTTTTAAATTTAGCTGTGCCGAAGAATAATTAATAATAAAACGTTTTACAATCTGTTTTTGATATGCCTTGGTTTTTTTTGCATATAATGGATATTCATCAAGTTCTTCAATCAAAGAGTTTTGTAATTCAACCCAGTTACCTATAGCATCAGGGATCATAGCATGATGTTCGATATCTATGATTTTCTTAACAAAAAGCTTGTCCTGATATTTTTCTATCTCAAGATCGGTTGGTTCATAACCGTTGAATGGTGGGAAAGTAAACTCTTTTTTATGAAGTAGTGAAGTAAGTTCTTCACATTTTGCATTGAATAATTTACTGCTGATTTCCCATGAGGAGTTATTGGCCTGTTCATAAACAAATCCAACAAGACCCTCTAAATAGCATTCTAAATTATATTTTGGTATGCCAATTGGGCGCTTTAGAATTTTATTCTTCAAAGCTTTGAGGTCGTCGGTTTCAGTGAAAATCGACATCTTCTTAATTATTTCCATCAATTTTTTAGATGGAGATTCCATCACTGCTTTCTGCAATTTGACAATGTTTTTGGGCTTTTCTGATTCTAACTCTTCTTTAGAACGTTCTGAAAATATATCTTTAAGAATTTGAAGTCGATCTTCTGGAGAACAATAATTCCATTTTGCTAGCCGAGTTGTCGACCCAAAAGCTTGAGTAGTATGTAGGATCAAAAAACCATAATTTTCATGCTTGAAGTTGGCATCGAGCCAGTTCTTCAATGTATTCCACAAATTTTCATGATGATCTGTCAGAGGTGCCGCATAGTTCTTCGCCTCTGTCTGTGTTGATTCATCAATCTTATTGCTAACAAGACTGATATCGCCATCTTTTTCAAACCAAATGGATTGCTCGTCTTGTAGTGAAAAACACTTATCAAGTCCTATCAATACCTGATAATGAAATGCTAAAGCGGTTGTAAGCGCTGCGTTTTTGGTTTGGCTACCATTCATACACAACTCTCCCTAGAGCTCTTTCAAAGATAAGCATATTTTGCCAAAAATGTCTTGAAGTTACGAGTGTGTTCTATTGTGCCTTAACAAAAAGCCATAAGATTTAGATGAAAATCATGGTATTTACATTGACAAAATGATGCAAAACCCATTTCACCACTGCGGAGTAAGGGGCGCTATGCCCGGCTATGCAGGGGCAGTTTTTTCTCCCGTGTGCTTTCCGTTCTTCATCTCTGCTTCCGGTTAATCGTTTCCCAACACAACCCGTCCCGCAAGGGTAAATGGCACGCTGTTGCGCCCTTGCAGGCCAGAACGATGCCGGGAAAGCGAACCATCAGGCGATACGAAGACGAAAATCACACACTGACGGAGAAAAAACCATGACGATTTCCCTGCATACCACCCGGACAAGCGCCCCTAACGCCGCAGCGGCGACCAGCGTATCCCCGCTGGACCCGTCAGGCTCCTCAAAAACGAATTTTTCTAAAACCAGAACGGACATTTATCAGACCGTTACCGACAACATCATTGCAGCACTTGAAAGCGGTGTAAAACCGTGGTCCTGTCCGTGGCAACGCGTATCGGGCATGTCTGGTCTGCCATCTAATTACGCAACCGGAGCAGCCTACAGCGGTATTAATATCATGCTGTTATGGTGCAGCGCATCTAAACAAGGTTTCAGCGATTCACGCTGGATGACTTACAAGCAGGCACAGGCGGCAGGTGGACAGGTTCGCACGCGTGAACGTGGCACCACAGCCATTTTCTACACCACGCTGGAGAGGGAAAACGACGCCGGAGAAATCGACCATATCCCGATGCTGAAAACTTTCACCGTGTTTAACGTTCAGCAAATCGGCGGCTTGCCTCTGACAAAGGTAACTGTCAGCCCGGAAGCGAGATTTGCCCCGTTGCCGCAGGCTGAAAATCTGTTCAGGAAGAGCGGCGCAAACATCATTGAGAAAGGACAAAACGCCTTTTTCAGCCCATCAACTGATGAAGTCTGGTTACCGGAGCGCCATCTATTCGCTGATGCGGCTAACTTCTACGCTACCGGCCTGCATGAGCTTGTCCACTGGAGTGGGGGTAAAAAACGCCTGAACCGTGAAATGAAAGGGAAGTTTGGCAGTGCGGATTATGCAGAGGAAGAACTGGTGGCGGAGCTGGGAAGTGCCTTTCTGATGGCGGACCTAGGGATTGAGGGAGAGGTACAACATGAAAGCTACATTGCTTCCTGGCTGAAAGCACTGAAAAACGACAGGCGCTATATTTTCAAAGCGGCCAGCGCCGCCTCCAAAGCGCATCGTTATCTGATGGATAAACTCTGAGGCCGGAACCGGACAACCGCAAGGGAATGCGGCTACATGGTTTTTAACCGGCAACGCTGCAAGGCGCAGACTGAGGCGGAACGCAGCACAGCGAGTACCGAACAGTCCGCGCCTCGCAGTGGAATAAAAAAATACACCGGCCTGGCGGTATCGCCGCCAGGCCGGTAAGGCCATCACGATGGCTCAAGTAAAAGCTTACGTAGAGCTGTCTAATGACAGACGCTTTAGTTCATCAAAGGTATAAATGCGAAACACCCGACGATGGCGTTCTTCCAGCGGGACGTGCTGATGGTTGATGATGACATGCCTGATGCTGTCAAACAGCAGTTCAAGCGCACGTTTTTTCTGCGAATCGGGTACTACATAAAATACGTAAATCCACTGTTTTTGGGTACGGGCCAGCAGGTGGCTGGCGATAATCGACTGGTAGCGGGCTCGGGTTTTCAGGCGGCGCTCGGTTTCAATGGCAATAATGTTACCGTCGGGCAGCGTCAGTAATCCGTCAGGGCGATGTTTTACCTGAAACTGGCTGAGAAAGCTGGCCCGGTCGCCGTTAATCCATCCCGAAGCGCCTTTCTTCTCCAGAATAAGTCTGGCGGCCTGATTATCAAGATGGTGCTCCAGCGTCCAGCCGGTGATTTTTGATGGTTCAAACCGCGCAGGAAAGATTTTATCATCCGGGGTTAACACCACCGCCAGCCCGTCGCTGGTGATCCCCCATAATGAAATCTTCATTGTCCGTGATTCCAGCACATGCTTCTGGATTAACCCCATTTGCTCAGTTTTTGCCAGCAGCGAATAAAGCGATTTATGATCCCGGAAACCAAATAGCAGCATCAGCGTTTTGAAATCGCTGTAGGTTTCTTCTTTCAGGAAGTTCAGCAGTTGTTTTATTTTTTCTCTGTTGCGTGTTTGGCGCTCTTGATATGTCGAAATCAGCATAACCGCTCCTTAAAAATCCAGCGGGGACAGGTGTTCTCCCTCATCAGGTTGGGGCTCTGCCGGTTTGACTTCGCTTTCGTTGAAGAAAAGATCCGGGTGCGTTGTCATTACATCCTGTATGGATGGTTTATCATCCTCGTCAAAATCCAGTGCGATTTTCACCGGTGCCGCCGATGCGGCAATATCAGGGGAAACCGAGAAGATTTTTAGCTGACGCTTTCTGATCTTTATCGGTGAAATCAGTGAGGCAGAAGGTAGCGTTTTTGTCGTAAAGATAAAGCTGACAAAATCGGGCAGGTTCAGGATCATATTACTGTCAATAAAGAAACGTTCGGCCTGGCGGATTGTGCGCTCACTGTCGATGGTCTCCGTCAGCATATTATCCGTTTTAGCCTTACGGAGTTCATCATCCACCAGAATAGTGCCTGACATTCTTGCAACCCATTCCGCCGTATCCGGGTCCATAACCCGGTAAACCAGTTTGAATTTAGCGTTCTCAACGACCGCTCCGACAACGGCGTCACCTTTCAAATCTGCCGGGCAGTCTTTTAAATCGGCAATGGACTGGTGGTCCATAATAATATGCACACCTTTATCCCGCGCCGCACCTAATCCCTCCAGTGCTGGCCTGGATAAATGGTATTTCAGTTCTGAAAGATAAATAGCAATGGGGCGGGGTATGTCTGTTACACGGTCGCGCCTTTCTGCTAACTGGTACAGGCGAACCAGCAGCATGCGCTGTGCGGTAATTATTTTGCTGTTTCGCATTGAACCGATGACGTAACAGCAACCGCCTTCATCAAATATCTTATTAAGCGAAAATCCGGTAGGGGCATTGATGGCATTGAGCAAGGCCAGTTCCTCAATCTTGCCGAAAAAGGCTTTTATCTTATCTGCAATACTTTGAACATAGTCTCCGTTATAAACTTCCCGAATGGTTGAGGCTGTATTATGGATGACAAATTGTGCGGCTATTCGGGCGGCTTTCCGGTCGTCGATCCGATAAAAGTCAGCTTCCTGTCCTTTTTCCGCCAGGCTGAAACCTGCAACAAACAGTTCTTCCAGTTCATCTGGCGTAATATCTTCAATCAGGTTTAGCTGGTATTGCTGTTTTCGCAGGTCAATTAAGGCAAAGGGTTTTCCTGCATCCTCGCAGGCTTTCCGATAAAGGTGTGGAGCCCATTCATCATCCTTGGGGTCCATAACAAACACACCTTCACCGGCCAGAATACTTTGATAAAGCAATATGCCGGTGGCAACCCCTTTCCCTGCTCCAGTGGTGCCAATAATATCCGCGTGTTGTTTCTGCCAGTCTTTTAACGGGAGATACATTGGTTCGTTCTCCCTGTCCATGCCAATAAAAATGCCTTTATTCAGGTCAATATAATCCAGCGGATCATAATGCAGTGTTTCCGGCAGCAGGGACTTTACGGTGCGGACATCGGTGCGCAATTCGCGTTCAAGGGTGGTTTTTTTAACAAGATGTTTCTTTATTTTGTCCAGTTCCGGCGTGAATACGCGGCGAAGTATAATATGAAAAATAATCCCGGTCACAGTGAAAGCAATCCGTACTGACCACGCCAGTACCGTATTATCACTGGTGAGTCTGGTCTTATACAGCCACTGGAAGGATCCGATAACTATCGGGGCCAGTGTCCCAGAGAGAAAACACACCAGGGAAAAAGCAATAATCAGCTTTTTCCATAACGGGGCTTTCTGCCGTTCATCGCTTTTCATCGATGCAAAAAACGGCATCGTCAACCCCGCTAATAATGCCAGCATCAGTTGTTGCTGTTGCATAAAAGCCAGCACCGCCAGCATCCCGTTCACTATCGGGGACAGTGAAGCGGCAAGCTTATTTAAAATCATGATGCCTCCTTCGTCAGCGATTCGCCCCATGACATCGCCCCATCAATTCGCCCCACGGTGTCGGGCGAAAAGACGGGGCGAGCGTATGGGGTAAAAAAGGTGGCCGCTGTGCGGCCATGTGCAGGAAAGCATGCTTCCCTGCACGAAACGGCGTGCGCCGGTACATGCGGGCTGGACGCCCTTATTGCCCGGTGCATGGGGGTAATGTCGCGGCTGGACGCCACGCCAAAACCCTAGGGTCAAAAGCGGCACACCGTCGCCCGCTACGCGCGACCACCCCCTTTAAGACGGTCGCTTTCGCCTTTTTCTTCCCTTTGCTCGTTCCTCGCAGCGGGAATAAAAGGGAAGCTGACCTTTAAAGAGGGTGGTCGCGCCACGCTACCGGCTTTTGGCCGGAGACTTAGCCGCGACGGTGTGCGGGGCTGTGCCCCCCAAATAAACCGCTGTCGTGGGCGACAGCTTTTCGCTCGCTTGGGCGGCGAAATTTATCCGGCTCCCCCCGGCCTGCAAAATCCGCGTGGGCGCGGCTGTTTGCAGATGAGGCGCGGTGCCTGAATTATTTTCGCTCCTTAACCCGCGAAAATATTTCTGTCCGCAGCCTCATTTTTACAGCCCCTGTTTCTTCGCTCCTTAATCCGCGAAAAACAGAAGCCGTAAAAACCTGAAAACCGTCATGCCCTGTGCCGTCTCGCCAGTATTAACCACGAATGCGGCCATATTGACTGATGATCTGACTGATAGCCGCCGGGTCTGCCGAATTACATTCTCTTAAAAATGATTTTCTGGCATCGGCCGTATGGTCAGGCAGAAAACCATGCCTGTTCTTTTTTACGATATTAAAGAATTCCCGTTCAGCGGAATGACATTCACTGCCGCCGCCATTTCCGGTTGCTTTACCGTACATACATAACACCACTTCGCAGGCATCAGCAGCCAGTACAGTTGTTGAACATGACGCAATCACGCAAAACAATAATACGGAGGATATTGCTTTTTTCATTTCAGTTACCATTATGATTAATGAAAGGTTACGTATCTTGATAATGTTATTTGCCGGAGTTATCTTCTGAATGTTTCTTTCATGCTATTTAAATGAACTGGCTTAAAGTAAATATCATGCATCCGGCGAACATCGCCGTGTATATCAATACTGACGATGACATCAATGCTTTTAAGTACCTTGCGTAACAACACATCAAAAGGAATGTTCCGGCAGTCAGGGTTTTCATAGCAGCGGTCAATGATCCCTTCAATACATTCTTCCGGGCTGCCCGCATGCAGGGAGGTGATTAACCCCTCATGCCCGGAGCCGACAATTTTCAGCGCGTCCCACGCTTCCTGCCCACGAATTTCCGCCAGTAATATCCGGTCAGGGTTCATACGATAATTAGCCCGGATCAGTCTGCCAGGTGTGACAATAGCATTATCCCCGGCATCCGCAGGGTAAAAAAGATGCACATAATTGGCATGGTGATAAAAACGGATTTCGGGATTATCCTCAATCGTTACCAGCCGGAGATGCAGCGGAATATAATGCAGCAGCGTTTTCATATAGGTGGTTTTGCCGGAGCCGGTTTCACCCACAATAAAAATCGTCTTGCCGTATTCCACCGCCTTTTCCATAAAGCGGGGAATATCCCCGCTGTGATATAACCGGACCAGTGCATTATCCTGGCTTTCCGTTTTTTCCTGACCGGCCACGCGCTGATAAAATCCAGCATCAATCCATGACTGATGTGTTTTTTGCCCGAATGAGGGTTTGCGTAACGTAAGGGACACCGTATTACGCTCACAGGCCGGAGGAATAATCGCCTGAATACGTTCGCCGGATTCGAGCGTGGCCGACAGAATCGGTGACGTATCGTCAATATTATCGTCCTGCCAGGACGCCAGCGCTCTGGCAAAAGCATGACACTGACGCAACGTGATGGGGGATGCCTGTTTTTGCCATTTTCCCCGAATTTTTGTATGCAGCTCACCCGGTCGGTTAACCGCAATTTCTGCCAGGCCATCCTGAGCAAGAAAATCACCAAACAGCCGGTTTTTCATAAAATCCAGTGACAGGTTTTCAGCGCTCATACCATTTCTTTTTCAGCCGTAGTTGATAAACAGAGGAAAAATCAATATCCGTGCCGGTCATGATGCCGATCACATCGCCCTGGTTCAGGTACATCGTGGGCGGGATACTGATGCTGTTTTCCAGCGTCGTTTTCGCCATTTCCGCCGTGGCGGCGCGGGTGTTTTCGGTATAGTCGGTATTGCGGTCTTTACCCGGCGCGGCATCTGATGCAGTCGCCGCCACGTCCTGCACGGTACTGAGCATCAGGGCGTTGCCGAAACGCTCCCAGAAATGGCTGTCGATCCAGCCTGCGATCCCCGCCTCACCGAGCGGGCCGGTGGCCTGCGTATCGGTGAGCGGGATTTGCAGGCTGCCGGGCTCCGGCGTGCGCAACTCCGTCCACAGCACAAACATCCGGCTGCGCCCGTGTTGCAGTGCGCCTGTGCGGTAGACGCCACGGGCGACCGTTCCTGCCGGGATCAGCTTCACATGGTTACTGGCGCTCCAGACATTCTCACCGATCAGGCAGGAGATATGACCGCCAACATCGGATACCAAGCGCCGCATCATCGAACACGGAATATAGCGGTCCACCGGGATATAGAGATCGGGATCGAGGCCCAGCCGTCTGACACCGGTGACGCGGGCAACGCCCGGATTGTCGTTGTTATTGCTGCCTGCCGGTGCTGTCGTATCCGGGCAGCGCAGGCGGTCATCTTCGCCACTGACCAGTACTGACTGACAGGATGTGTACGCCGTGGAGGCTGACGGTCTGCCCGACGTTTCCGTGTTGCTGCGCACTCCGCTTCGGGACGTGCGTGTATTGTCGCCTGACCCTGTACTGCCGCTGTTCAGCCCGTCTGCCAGTGCTGCCGCCTTGTTCAGGGCGGGCGGCCCGGGCGGCAGATCTGGAGTGGCCGGAGCGCTCTGACTGGCAGGGCCTGCGCTTTCCTGCCTCCCTGGCCCGAACAGGCCAAACGGGTTACTGTCCATGCCCAGATTCTTACGTTCCTGCTGCACCGTCCCGGAGGAGGGCGACGGCGCGGTGTCAGATTCTTTCTCATCACCCCTTTTCAGGGCGCAGAGAAGGCGATCGCCGCCGGATGCCAGCGCGATGACCAGGACCAGACTCAGCAGGCTGACGATCAGTGTGCGGCGACCGGACGCTTTACGGAAACGGGTCACTTCCGGCTGGCCGGGCGGCGTTTTCTTCTCCGGCTCCTGATATGCCATTGCCGCGCGGGCGCGTTCACGGGCTTCCGATTCCCGTTCTGCGGTGGTTTTTTCCGGTTCGTTCGGGAAAGATTTGTCGGTCATTTTGCCTCCAGCGTAACGGACGGCGAAACGGTGTCACTGTTGGCCAGCGGGATACGCCCGGATCCGTCGTTTTCGATCCCCACCACCGAGGTGCCGTAACGCAGAATCAGCTGCGGCGATGCCGGAACCACCACCACGGTGTAGTTGCCCCGTTTACCCGTCCGGGGCGTGACCGCCTGCTCCTGGCCGTTAACCACCCGGAAAACGGAAGGCAGGGTTTTCGTGGGGGAAAAGCCGATATACGCGAAACGACCGTCATCCCAGGTAAAGTCCGGGGCGATGGCGGCGGAACCGGCGGCCACCCGTTTTGTATAGCGCCAGTTGCGCGGCGTGGTGGCCTGCCCGAATGCCGCCGCTATCCGCTGCCGGTCCAGTGCTTCCTGCTGATGTTGCTGACGGGCGGCGCTGGCGGCGGCAGACTTTTTCCGCAGTTCGTCGGGATAGCGGTAGCGGATAACAAAGGCCTGGGCGGGCGAGTCTTTATCCAGCACGTTCAGCTCCAGGCTGTAATCGCGCTTTGATGTCACCACGAACAGATTGGTTTTCCAGTCTTTTGCCGTCGGCAGAAACACCTGGCTGACGTTGTTGCCGCTGGCATCCGTGACCGGCTGGGTAATCGGGTTCGGGCTGATGCCCACCCGGTTGTCGCTTTTCGTCACGGTCCAGCCTCTGGGAAAACCCGCCTGCGCATCGATAACGGTTTCATCATCGTCAAACACCAGCATGGTGACGTAGCCGGGGCGGGTACTGACGACCGTGGCGTTCTGGCTGTTGTACGTGACGTTCTGCATCCGGCTGTCATACGCGCTGCCGCGCGGTGTCGCCGCGCTCCATGCCACGCATGACGCCAGTAAACCCGTGAGGAGCAGAATGTGTTTCAGCATCATTCCCCCCTCAGCTCTTTGTCGCGCTGGTAGCTGGTGACGATAAAGCCCAGCGGGTTCACTTCGCGCTGGCTGTCGGTCAGTTGCCGGTGTGGTAAATAGCGGTAGGTCAGGCGGATATTCCACACATCCGTTTTTACTGAATTATCAGCAATACGGCGGATAGTGCGCTTGATACGCAGGGTTGCCAGACTATCCGGCCCGGTGGCAGGCGCATGCACATTGGAAATAATGTCGATATAGACAACATATTCCGCCTTGTTAAAAATCACGTCCGGTGCCTGATCGCCGTTAAACCCGTCAAGATAATCCCGGTTCACGCTGTCGCTGTTAAATAACTGTACGTCGTCGTAATCACGCTGGAGGGAGAAGTAATTATATCCCTCGCGCAGTCTGACATAGTGTGCTGCCAGTGAATGCGCCAGTGCCTTTTCAGACGAAATATCCCGCTCCTTCACGCGGGTCATATATTCATAACGCCCGGTCTGTTTATCCACCGACCATAACTCAATGTCGGTGGTTTTCAGCGGCAGCAGAATAATAATGGCCGCAATCGCCATTGCGGCCAGCATCAGCCCGACAGCAGCCACCCGCCAGGCGGTTTTTCGGGAATGCTCTTCCTTTTCCAGCAGGATGGATTCAAAAGAGCGGGAAACATTAACAATGTTCTGAATATCAGACATGGTGAGTCAGCTCCTGAATGATGGCGGGGGAATTCACCGGCTCGGGTTCGCCGGATACCGACGGAAGGTCGCCCTGATGCCGTGCGCAGCCCGTGAGCGCGCACAGCATCAGAAAGAAGATGCTGAATTTCATGGAAGCCCCTTATCGTAAGGATGCAGGAATGCCGCACCGGTGGCGCAGGCCACGGCGTGACGGGGAAAGGAAATTAAGGGTCGGGAGGATTAACGATGTCGCTGCCGGTTCAGGCGTTTCATGCTTTCGATGGCGGCGGCGCGTTTCTGCCAGGCGCTCACGGTTTTACCCGCGCCTGCGCCGGTGAGCCTGCCGGTCGACGCGACGACGGCCATGCCGCCTTTCGCAGCCAGGCGGGCACCGCCCTTTATCCCCGGCCCGGCGAGGTCGGCGGATTTATTCGCCATTCCGCTCAGGCCACTCATGGCTGCCCCCTGCAGCACTGCCTGTACGGCGGCCCCGCTGAGTGCGCTGGCGAGCTTCGCGGAGAACCAGACCACCACACCCGCCGCAATCCCGGCCAGCAGGCACTGTGCTGCCAGCGTCACCATGTTACTGACATTGGATGTCCGGGTCGCTGCATCAAGGATTTTATTCAGGTAATTGATGGCGATACGGATGGATAAGGCGGAAAACATGATCGTTAATATTGCCGCGAAAATCGTTTTCAGCCAGTTATCAAACATTGGCTTAAGAAAACCGTACAGCAGGCAGAAAATAAAGAGCGGCGCGGTGATCGTCATTAACAGGATGGTGATTTCGGCGAGCAGGTTGACAAAGGTGGCCGCCAGTAACAGAACGATCGCGCCGCCCCATACCAGCACTTCGGCAAAGCCACCATTAAGTTTGACGTAAGTCGAAGTGTCCATACTGAACAGCGTCTGTCCCAGTGTCTGCGCCTTTTCCCAGACGGTATCAAGCAACGCCCAGACGTTATCATCGCCGCTGACACCGTCTTTGAGTCCCTGGATAGCCGCTACCGCCATATCCAGCCAGCCATCCCGGTTTAACGCAAAGGTGGTGATCATCAACATTCGCCCCACATCCCAGGCGACATCTTCTACCGGGGTCCGGAGTTTGCCAGCCAGTGTCTGGTAACCGCGATACAGTATAAATAAGGTAAAAGAACTGACGATGATGACGCTGATCATAGTGCCGTAAGTGGAAGACTGACCTTCCAGAACGGCATTCAGTCCATCCATGATGTTTTTGTCCATACCAACAAAAATACCACCGGACATGGTGCCTCACCTGATATATAAAGAAAGGAAATAAAAAACAGGGAGAATTCCCTGTTTTGCTGGAGGAGATATTACCGGGTGACGGATTTTCTCTTTTCGGCTTCCAGCTGAAAGAGTGTCTCAAATTTTTCTTTTGTTCCGGGCTTGCCAATTTGAGCGAACATAATGGCAGCCCGTTGAGCAAACTCGCAGTTATCGCTTGCCTCACCATCCTTCAGGCATTGCGTATAAACCGCATATGTTTCGTCAGGATGCTGCTTATACCAGGCTTCGGATTTGGTTTCCTTGCAGCCGGACAGTAATATCACGCCTGAGAGTGTGCATAAGGTGAATAAGGATCTGAGCATGGATAATCTCCTTATAAATTATTAAGGTCAGCAACAGGTGCCGTTAGCTGCTGCTGTTCAAAGGCTTTCTGTCTTTGCTGTTCCAGCAATGTCGTTCGCTGTTCAGCCTGCCTGACAGACATCTCCCACTGATTTGTCAGCGCATTTAACTGTACGCTTTTCGCCGCGATGGCGTTAGCCAGATCCTGAGACTCTTTCGAGTCCTGCGCATTCGATATACGGTCAGATAAGTCTGATATATCGCTGAGTGTGCTGTTGATCCTGTTTTCAACGTCAGTGGTATTCTCAATCGCCATTGCCTGATTGAGGATTATCTGTTTGCAACTGTCGGCCAGAGACTGAGATTTTATTTCTTCCTGTTCAGGGTTGCATACGCTGAACGATTTGTATTTACTGTAAAGGTGTTGCAGTTCAGCAGAATAGGAACTGTTCTGCGTGGTCAGTAGATCATCCAGTGAAATACCGCTCTTACGGAGATTATCAATATCGGTTTTCAGGCTTCGGGCATCACTGAGAAAACCCTGAATATCCCGTACGCCGGTTGCAGTGGCTAATTGTTTTTTATATGCATCAAGTTCACTTTTATAATGGGTAGCCGTATCCTCCCATTGCTGTAGTTTCTGCATCCACTGATTAATTGACTCGGTATTCTGCACGGCGTCGAAAACCGGTATTCCGGCGCTGAACGCCTGCGTCGAGAAAAATAACGATAATGCCAGATAGGTATATCTGGTACGCATATCAATGACCTCCGTATGAATATTAGATGGCCCGCTCAAGGAAAGCGTCTTTCCATTCATCAGGTCGCATACCGTCCTGATAAATGGCATCGAATATTTTCAGATTGTCCTCACTGCCGCTGAGAAGCCGGGTGAGTTTACCCAGTCCGGACAGATCCATTTTCGCCATTGCCACAAACGGGCGGGTTTCTCCGGCCCGCAGCGGTGTTTTCAGGATGACCATATAATGCTCGCCCGGATCCAGATTTCTGACCGTCTCATAAACGCTGTCCGGCACTTTCATTTTCTCCACATAATCCGCATAGCTGGCTTTCGGATTGGCGAGGAAAATCTGGGTACCGCACTGCTCAATAATCGCCGGGGCGATGGGGTGTCTGACGATTTCATCCGGTGACTGTGTTGCCGGAACGAAGATACCGTTCAGCTTGCGGATGACTTTCAGCATATTGAGCGAGAAGCGGGAAAATTCGACATCGGCCAGCCAGCGCCAGAACTCATCCATAAACATCACCAGGCGGCGACCGTCCAGAAGACTGGTCACACGGTACAGCAGGTAAAAGGTCACGGGGCCGCGAATATCGTCATCATCCAGAAATTCGGTGCCGTCGATACCAAAGTTATCGACATCGCTGATGGTGAAAGTATCAGCCTCGTTATCAAACACCCAGCCGAACTCGCCCCCCTGCGCCCACTGTTTCAGGCGAATACGCAGCCCGTTGGTGCGGGCGTCTGTAGTCGGCGGTTCCGGCAGCACTTCCAGCAGCCGGGTGATCCCGAACCGGCGGTACTCCGGCGGATAGTCCAGCATGATGGTGTCCACGGCGGCACTGATCCGCTCCTCATCGCGCGGATCGAGCGGCTTACCGTTGCGGCGGCACAGCATGCGCACCAGCCGTTTGATGAAACTGATGTTCCGGCGGGTTGGCTCCAGCGCAAACGGGTTGAAGCCGGTGGGCTCGCCGGTACGGATGCGGAAATAACGCCCGCCCGCCTGGCGGATCGCCATCTCCGCCGCCCGGTCCTTATCGAAATACACCGTGGTCAGCCGTTTGATGGTGGCAGAAGGCGCAAACGACGCCGGGTTACGGTACTTCTGCATCAGTTGTTGCATGATGGTCATCAGCAGGGTTTTACCGGAGCCGGTTTTCCCGATAATCGCCGTATTCCCCGGCGTTTTCTCACCGGTGTCATCCCGTCCGGCCTGGCTGTCGTGCAGGTTCAGGTAATACCCGCCACCGCCGGGAGATGTGAGGAGGGCGATGGCTTCCCCCCACGGATTACCGCTGCGTTTGTGGGGATGGAAGTTATGCAGGCAGGCCATATCGGCGAAATTCTGGCTGCTGACGGCCACCAGTCGGGGGCGCAGCGTATAGACGCCCGGCAGTTGCGCCAGATATGCGGCGGGCAGTGACAAAGTGGAAAGCGCCGTCATAATACCCAGATCGGCGAAGGGCTGGGCCAGAACGTTAGTGTCCTTCACCACCTGTCCGGCACTGTCTGAGGAGATCAGCAGGGAAAAGTGGAATTTACCGCATGACACATGCCCGGACTGGAGCAGGTCGCGCAGGACAATCAGCTCTTCGCGCTGGGAAGTCGCGTCGTCGTGCGTGGAGTTAAGCCGTTTTTCCGCCAGCCGGATATGATTCTGCGCCTCATCCCGTGCCATACAGGTAAAGGACTGCGTCAGAACATACTCGCTTTCAGCGTACAGCAGCGCATCCAGCATACCGGTGTGGGTTTCCGGGGAATAATCCTTAATCTCCAGGCTGCGGAAGAAGCGGGAACCGCTGACCGTCTGGCATTCACCGGTGTCGGTGGTGAAAAAGACGTCTGGCGTACTGAGAGTTTCATAAAATGGTGAGCGCGTTACGGCCACCTTCTGCCACTGACCGGTAAGCAGACGATGAAAGAACGCGAGTTGTGCGGAATATACCCGCCCGTTTTCTTCATATATCCCCAGCGGCGTTGCCATATAGCGGGATAATGAAGATTCCAGTGCTTCACGGTATTCCCGCATGATTTTGAGCGCGTCATCCAGAGCTGGCTGGCGTTTAACGTGCGACTGCGCTTTCATGGTTTTCTTCTCAATCTGAGAGAACGGTGCGTAGCAGACGGTGAAAAACAGCCGGTGCCGCCAGAACGGTTTTTCTTTTACCGGCTGGTAATACCGACGTGTTACCTCATCGGAAAAGGGAATACCCGAACAGGCTTCAAAAGCATCATGGTATTTTTCACGGAGCCGGTGAATATAGAATGTTACCGGCAGACCCTCATACGAACGAATAACGTTATTCAGGTGCGTGGCCATCAGGGTCAGGTGATGTTCGTCTTCACATTCAAAGACTGTGCCGCCCAGCTCCCAGGTGGCAACAAAATCACGCTGACGGTTTCTGATGACGTAAGGGTGAATATGGGAGGAATACGGAATATATTTATCCAGCGTAATACGCTCGTTTAATTTCATTTTCTGAATAAACTCCGAGACATCAACGTTATCGTACTGGTTTGCCAGAAGGGCATTCGCGCCAAAATGGGTATTGGTGAAAAGTCGTCCACGGGTTTTAAACGCCAGCCAGAGCAGACTGAAATAATGAATGTCCTTTCGGGATTTATTTTTCATTTCCGCCCAGGCCGGGATCAGCAACAGTGCCAGGTAATAGCTGACATAGACCGCCAGCAGGACGATAGCCCCGCTGACGAGAACGAACGGCACGAGAGGAATGCCCATAATGGTGGCAGGCCGCGTAAGCGCTTTATTCAGCGTAGCCATCGTTGCCTCCCTTATGATGCCCAGTAGGCACCGAAGCCGGACGCGCCAACAATCAGGATCGCGCCGATGATGACGTTACGCATGTCGTGCAGGCTCTTGCCATCGAACAGCACCTTGTAGCCCACCCACATTGTCGCCAGCGTGATGGTGACGGCGGCCAGACCCAGCAGGCCGGTCGAAGTATTGCTCAGTGTCTCATTGGCCTTGTTAAATCCGCTGTCTGCCGCCAGCGCCGGGGCAGACAGCAGCATGGAAGCAACAGCAGAGTAACGGCGTTTACGCATGATCATTTCTCCTCATCAGGGACAACAGGGATAGCGCCGCGAATGACGGAACCGGGATAATGCAGGGAAGTCAGGACCGGCGCAGTGGCACCGGCAGGCTCGCCGCGCAGCACAACGGCGGGATAACGGACAGACGGTTGTGTGCTCGGGTCAGAGGCACGCTGCCGGTCTTCCCGGGTGGACGGGACGACATAGCCAATGCGCTGTACGTAGCTGGTCTGGTTAAAGGCGGATTGCGGTCGCTGGCCGGTTTCAAAGTTGCCGGAGTAGTAACAACTGAGCGCCCGTTTCAGCGTTCTGCCGCGCCGGTAACAGTCGGCGAGAATGCGCTCAAATACCGACAGATTGATGCAAGGGTTAAGCAGGTCGCTGGCCGTGACGCCGTAATGGCGGAAATTGGTGCTGGTGATTTGCATCAGGCCGACCGAATAGCGTCGGCCCTGTGCAGTCAGCTGTCCGGTGAGGCGGACCGCCTCCGGCAGGCTCGTGGGAAAATGAGAAATCACGCCCCGACTGTCTGGCAGGATTTCAGCAATGGCGTAAGGGTGGAAACCGGATTCGACCCGCGCGACGTCAAGTGCCGTGGACGGGTGAATACTGGCGGCGCACTGCACCGCCAGTGCCAGAAAGGCAGTGGTGGAAAGCATGCTGGCCTCGTAACAGAGAGACCGACGGCTTACAGAAAAATACGCCGCCGGGGGAGAAGAAGAGAAAATGGATTAAGCGGCCGCATTCTGTGAAATGTCACTATCTTCCCTAGGTTCAAGTAGCACCAGTCTGCCGGAGACGGCAATACCGGGTATCAGCACGATATTAAGACCGGGTTTGCCGTTGTGCGCGAAGGCCACACCAACCTTTGTCCAGTACGTGTTTTTTTCACCCTGTGCATCGGGCTGACTTTCCTGGGTAACAAATACGTGATAAGCGGGTTTTCTCATGGAATTTCCTTTGAACAAAAACAGTAAATGAAATAAACCAGTCACATCCCGGTTCTGCATTCCGGTTTTAACGGGTCAGCGAGAACATTCAGCGGCACCCTGAATTGTGGTTACGTGACAGCCCGATCCATTTTGTTAAAGAGCAATACCCTGTCAGGACGAATTAATGTCCATAGGGGCGACTATGCTGTAATGGCGTTCTCAGATTCGAATATCTGGTGAGGGATATAAATGAGAAACTCAAAACAAAAAGAAGAGAGAAAAATAGTGGAGTATTTAAGATGCAGTAAGAATAATGAGGATTTAAAAAACTCGAGAGAGTGGTATTAACATTCACCGTGAATAATAAAGACGTGCAGAGATATAACATCTCTACACGTCCTTTTTATCCTGTCAGCGGCTACTACGTTCAAGTTTTTCCTGACATTCCGTACAGGTGGTTACACCCGGCAGTGCTTGCCGTCGCTTTTCTGGAATGGGTTTACCACATACACGACAGTGAAATAATGATGGTGTCGACCCCGGCTTAAAACGACTCTGTTCAATCATCTCCTCCAGGCGCTGCTCATTAATTTCCTGATCGCGATCGATCTCATCCGGCATGTGGTGCCCTCCTGTTAGCGGCAACTTCCTTTTCACAAAGCGTGATACGTCTCCATACCATGGTGAGTGATAGTCCCAGGAACCTTGGTAGCAGGAGTTCAGTAACCTGCATCATGGCCATCAGCGCGTCGGGGGATTCAAGGCTTTCCACCCGGCACTTCTGCCATTGCCGCCAGATCTCGGCATCTGTCTCTTCATCCGGCTCAGGTGTACGTCCATATGGCACGCTGACACCCAGCAACCGTCGGCGAAGGCAGACATCATTAGACGTCAAGCCAAAGTAGTGGTTGAGCAACGCGATAGAACCGCCCAGCCGGATAGCCCGGTTAATCTGCTGCTGTTGTCGGTATTCCTGTCGGGCCTGCGCCAGTAAATGATGCAGGACATCATGGCGGACACTGACCGCAACAAACGGCGCTGATGACCGACTGACAGCAAACAGCTCATCGAGCGACAGTTGATTAAGGGCGTTCATTTCGTCGAACGTGAATCCGAGGGATTCACAGTGACGAATATCCCCAACTTTCAGAGCGTGCAACGCATCAGTTAAGATGGTGTAATTAATTAATGGAATCATTCTGTTATCTCCTCAATCTATATGGAAAAGTTGAGCAAATAAACGGACATTTTTAACTGATTGAACGTCCGGCCAATTTAAGGCTGATCCATTCATCAATTTCCGATTCGAGCCAGGCCACACTGGCCGGGCCAATTTTTATTGAACGTGGAAAGGTTCCATTTTTCATATACAGGTAAATCTGAGAGCGTTTCAGGCCAGTTTTTTCTTCAACTTGCTTCAGGCGCAATAGCTGATGTGCTGTCATTGTTTTCTCCTGTGGTTAAATAACCGGTGGACGCCCGGCGTTCTCAAAAGAAGCACAGGAAAGATTAGGATGGAAGTTAATAAATCCATATCAAGGAGGCTATTATCCTTAATACGGATTTAAACTTTAGCATGATAAATATCATGCTATCTTAGACGATGGTGAAACTGGGGAGCCTCGTTCTAGCGCGGTTTTTAGTGTGTCTCCGCTGAGTCGATCTGTGATGCCATCGTCTGAGGCCCATTGCTCGAAGATGGATAAGAGTTTATAAGGTTGTCGAAGTAAAGGCCTTATATCCTCATTATGATAACAGGCAAGCCAGAAAAGACGTGATAGAGGCGTTGAAATACGGGGTTTAACGGCCAACGACTTGGTTGGGATGTTTATAAGCTTTCCAAGTTCTGAATGGCGTATAACAAAACATGCATCAGTAGGTAAATTATAGAGTGGAAAGTACGCTTTTCTCAGCGTGTTGTTTGCTTCAATATGGGATATTTTTTCGGAAATATCCAGAATGATATCTTCGGGGAGCAACGCTGTTTGTTGTCGTATTCTGTCATTCCATGTGGAATTTATAAATATTTGATATATTTCCCCTAAAATAGTAACCGTCAGCCCATAATTGAATTCATTAGCTCCAGTTATCGGCGCTGGGATTTTAAGTGATTGTGATAGTAGACGTTGTACAAGAACATATTCATATCCAGCTAGGCTGGTATCTATAATTCTTTGCGCAGTGCGTAAATATCTTCCTTCTGTGCTGAGTATCAGATTGTTTTCTTCGATAAAGCTTTTTTTTCGAGGGCGCAAAGGCGGGAGGTTAATGAGTTTTCTATAGGTCTAAATTTTAATTTATTTTTTAATTTTTGAATTTTTCTTAATATAATAGGTGACTGAAAATAAATGGAAAGGATGATGTTTCCTCTCAGCGCATTCTTGTAGATATCACTTTTTGTTAATCTAAACTTCAATTTCTGTTGAGCCAGTTGTATGGCTTCAGGTATAGTTAACCACTCAGTCATCGGGTATTTAATGTCAGTGCGATTATTTTCTTTTTTCATAATGAAGCTCCACTTGTATTGCAAGGTAATGGTACTTGGTTTAAATGCTGTTAACATTACTCAGTGCTCTTACTTCAGGCATGCTAGTTCAAGTTCAATTAATAAGAGTTTCCACGTAATAAACTTCGTTTGGATGATATTTAAGAGGGACTGGTCGCGCCTTAGAAACACGGGAAAAAGCTGACAACATTCATACTGTATGTTGGTTATTAATTTGAATGATATATGTCCAGTCTTTGATTTTTACTTTTGCCAGAATCAAAGAAATACTCCATGCGAATATAGCGATAATGTAAACTGACTCAGAGCATTCTAAGATGAAATTGGGTTGGAGATTATTATATATGCCAAACGTATCAGGTCTCATTTATCCCAAATCGTCACGCAGGTATTGAATTTCAGCATCGGCAGTAAGCCTATACTGACGTCGCTGATGATGCGGAAAAAAGAGTTTATAGACTGGCGTGAAAGCAATTTATTATTAATTACTCAACATACCTGGCGCAGAGGTGGCGATCCTTGCGAAGAAAAATATATCGTATGGTGTTGTACATGCTATAAACAAAGTTGTCTTTCATGTCCTTTTCTTCAATCGCCTTGGCAATGGCATTTCTCATCATCAGTAGAATAATACCTCTGAATATGGACGTTAAACCGATGGTAAAGAAAGCAGTAACAGCAAGGTCAACTAACCAAAATCCTGAATTAAGAAGAACAGGCCTGTAGATTGCCATACCCACTAAAACCACCCAGTGACTGAAACAATAAAAGCAACTGAGGAGACAACCTGTCATGGCATTTATCTTGACCATTCGTTCTCGCAAAAGACGGAACATTTCCTGTTGCGTGACGGTGATTGAAGTACAACTGGACATCCGCGCTATTACCATGCAAACCCAGAACTGCTCTAAAACGTTATCGAATGACATAGTATGTACCCCTCATAAGACCTTCATGTAATGATATAAGATACATGAAAACAAGATTCTTATGCAACAACAAAAGTGTCATAAGTGAAAGTGCAGCAATCGAGTATCAACAACGGGAATGTCAACCGGCTAATCTGGGATTACTTGTAATGATTCATATGTATACAATTCAAGGTGCCGTTACCTCTGAAGATATATCCTTGATGATCAATACGAATCCGGTTTAAGTCAGATGTCTGTTCCAACGGATAAAATTGCAGGTACTGTCCATTCTGAGAATGTCCAGGGAGGGGGCACTTCAAAAATCCCTCACTTCTAACACCGTTCTGCTGGTTTTGTAATGGCAGATTGAATTTAACCACCTGAACAGAGGAGATAGCCTTACTTCAAGACAAGTCAGGTGTCTTAAATAAAAAAGAAATTTCATCTCAGCTTTCAGGTGAATGTTCTTTCCTAATGGCAAAATAAATAGCCCAATGAGATAGGCTATTGCGCATCTGCAGTGAAATTGACTGACAGCAGTGATGCCTAAGTGAGATTGCTGTTATTAAAAGGCTTAGCGGAATAATTAGCTAAGATGTTCATATAGTTCGTCAATAAAAACTTTATACCGGTTTTCGTTAGCCCGAGAAGGGTCATACAATAAATGCATTTCCCGAGGGGGAATATTAAAATCTTCCAGAACAGGAACGAGTTTTCCCTTTTTAATAAATCGTTCAAGTCCCTTTTCATAACCAAATAGCAAGCCAGTACCTCTTAATGCCGCCTCAAGGATTGCTCCCCAGTCGTTAATAGCCAGGCGAGAGTTTACCATCACTTCCGCATATCCCTCACTGCTGGAAAAAGGCCAGTAATGGCTTAATCCCGCAGACCAAGGTGCAAAAACCAGACACTCATGATGTTTCAGATCAGAAGGTTGTTCTGGATGACCGTACTTTGCCAGGTATTGAGGAGCAGCGCATGCAAAAAATCGGTACGCAGGCAACGGTTTTGCCGCAAGTCTGAGTTTCTTATCAAGCTCGCCGATGCGTATCACCAGGTCAAAATCTTCTGAAGCAGGATTAATAACGTCATCAGAAAGAATAAGTTCAATACGCATTTGCGGATAACGCTCAAGAAATATGCTCAAAAAATCCACTAAGACATAACGGCCGAAAGTTACCGGCGCATTCAGCCGTAACGTACCTGCAAGAATCGCACTCGAACTGCTTGCTTCCCGTTCTGCACTGTTGATGGCTTGTAAAATTGTTTCACAACGCCTGTAGTACAGCGAGCCTGCCGGCGTCAGGCTTTGCCTGCGCGTCGTTCGGTTAAGCAGGCGCGTTTCAAGCTGCTTCTCAAGTGTGGCGATATGGCGGGCCACCATCTGAGGCGACATATCGAGCCGGTCTGCGGCCGCAACAAAAGAGCCTGTCTGAACCACAACAACGAAGGCCCGCATTCCGGTAAGTTTATCCAGCATTCGCTACTCCTGGTTGTTTCAGAACTCAATATTGGCGAATTTTAAAAACTGCTAATACTTATTATGCTTATTTTTTGTCTCATGAACAGGACAGCGAAAACGATGCACATTTATATTGTCAGAATGGACCATCCGGATGGCACCGGGTGGAATACCTTTGTGCGCGAGCATGTGATTTATCTGAAAGGGCTGATAGAACAGGGCAAACTGTTAGCGTCCGGTCCGCTCAAAAACACGCCGCTGCGGGCGGGATTTCTTATTTTCAGGGCTGAGACGCGCGATGAAGTCCAGTCCATGATCAGTGCGGACCCTTTTGCTCGTGAAGGTCTCATCGCTAAACTTGAAATCCATGAATGGGACCCGTTGTTTGGTCTGCTTGACAGGTACTCAAGCCACAATACGGTCAGTGAATTGCAGGGCTTAATTGGCTGAAAATTTGAGCCACGAGAAAAATACTATCAGTATCCTGTAGTATTCATATATCGGGTGTGAGGTGAGTAGCCACGCCAGTTACTCGCCTCTCTACCTGACGGTAATTTTTTAAATTTCACAACCGTACAAATTATTATAAATTATCAGATTACAGAACTAAACATCATTTGGTTTCCATTAAATCGTTATTTTGTTTAACAGGCACCTTACATCCTGATTTTATTTAGGACAAAATCTTATGTGACTTTTTTAGTTACGCAATGATATCTGCCTGCAAGCAGTCCCCAGGCATTCAGAACAGGTCATTCAGATATGCCGGGTGTGTAAGTCATTCGCAATTTTCTGAACTAGGTATCCGCAAGTACTGCTGCCAGGGGGGAGACTGGAGTTGCTGTACATGATGGTGGGGGAGTTTTACCTGACACGTACGGTAAAACTCTCAGTTACCCACCCGTTATACTTTATAAATTTATTGACGAATCAAAATAAAAACCTCCAATATGTAATACGATATAAATATCCTTGACTGCGTCGACAGCCATACCTGGTAAATTCAAGGGGCTGTTTCACCCAGATCTATTTATTCCGGCAGGATTTTTTCTGCTGTGATATGTACTTTATTTCCCATGCGGGCTTCGGTGATTTTATAATCCCTGTCAGCCTGCTGGCGAATTTTTTCTTCCGTCTGCTCCGTATCGCCTGTTGCCGTCACGGTTTGAGCACAGACTGAAAAAGGCAGGACTATAGAGACGAATAACAACGTCATGGTAGTTTTCATTGATAATCCCTTGATTAATAATTAAATGGATGACTTAAGCCAGGCTGCGATATTCTGCGTGGGAATATTATTCTGCACGTTCCAGGTGTCGTTCATCGGCCACCACATACCGTCTCCTCGGGCGAAGGCCGCACGATAGCGAAGCATCTGGTCATCCGGGCTGGCCTGCAATTCCTCCAGCAGGGTCGGCAGGGTCAGAACCTTTTTCACAAAGGTTTGTTGTGTCACTCGCTCGACCGTTTCTGCCAGTTCACCATAGGAAGTCGTTTCTCCTGCAACAAACACCACTTCGTTGGCAATACGCGGCTGATGTAGATAAATGTCGGTGGTGAGTCGGCCGATATCTTCCGGAGAAGTTACTGTAACCTGTGTGTCCCATCCCCCCAGCGCATTGATAGTCCGTGCGGATAAATTCACCACATCGAATGCAGGCTCGAAGAGAAAGCTGGTAAACATACCGGTGGAGATAATGATCCATTCGGTGTTGTGTTGTTCTCGCAGTAAGGTTCTTACATCATACTGTTCGTCCCAGACCGGCTGGCCGCTGCCTTTGCCGACGACATCGTAGTTAACACCAAACTGCCATGGAAAGTAGCGGTTAACTCCGGCTTCCAGTACTGCGCGGGTGATTTTTATCTGGGTGCCTGCGCCTGCAACAAACCCCATACAATTGATAACGGTATCAAACTCTTTAAACTGATCCTTCAGGGCGTCCATCGTGCTGTCGGCGATGTCCAGAGGGATTAATTTTGCTTCGGCATCCACATATTTTTGATGCGTGGAAGCGCGCAGTTGACCTTGTTCATCCCTGGAACGAGGCGAAACGATAACGCACACAGTGCCTTCTCGCTGAGAGACTGCGGGGAGCAGATGCTGCAGTACAGCCGCCCCGAGTTGTCCTGCGCCCAGCACCAGTATTTTTTCACCTGAGTGTAATTTATGCTCTGCCATGTTAGTTCCTTATACTATTTTAGCCGTGTTCAGTGTCCGGGAGAAAGTGTAGGGCGATGATGTACGTTCGATAAGATCCCTAAACCGAGTTAGACTGTTCGCTCTGACGGGATAATCAATATCTACAGGCAAGAGGGTAGGATGGATAAACTGGCAGCAATGCAGGTCTATGTCAGCGTGGTGGAAACTCATGGCTTTGCAAGAGCGGCAGAAGTGCTGGGTCTGCCACGCTCTACGGTTTCTAGGGTTATCCGGGAGCTGGAATCCTGGCTTGGTATCCAGCTTTTGCAGCGTACTACCCGCAAACTCAGCATCACGGCGGAGGGCCAGCGCTACTACGACGAATGCAAAAGGATCCTGACGGATATTGCGGCCATGGAGTCGTCTTTTCCCGCCCGATCTGAGCAGCCAGGAGGCCGTTTCAAAGTGGGGATGCCCCAGTCCCTCGCCCGACATTGCATTATCCCCAGACTCCTGTCGTTTCTCCGCCAGTACCCCGGGCTGGAAGTGATGCTGTGCTCAAGCGATAATGTTGAGGATATCATCAGGGAAGGATATGACTGCGTGATCCGTACTGGCAGGATCGAAGATTCAACAACCCTGGTTGCCCGCCCACTGCCTGGTTTTACCTGGGTCGTTCTGGCCGCGCCGTCTTATATTGATGCTTTCGGCAAGCCGCAAAAACTGGATGAACTGGAAAAGCATCACGCGGTTGGCTATCTGAATCACCGCACCGGACGCACAACTGAATGGTTTTTTACCCTTGATGGTGGGGACCGGGCGATCCGTATGAGAGAGGTGCTAATCGTTGACGATACCGATGCCTATATTCAGGCCGGGATACAGGGGGTTGGGTTAATCCGTGTCGCCAGTTATCTGGCTATGCCGTACCTGCAAAGCGGGGAACTGGTCTCCTGTCTGGAGAACAGCACCTCTAAATTACCGCTATCCCTGGTATACCCCTATAGCCGGTATATACCACCGTCAGTTCGCGCTTTTTATGACTGGAGCAGAACGATGTTAAGTCACCCGGATAATCGTCAGTAAAGTAAAAAGAGAGTTAACTTTTTAGCGTACATTTTCATTCTGTTGGCCGTAAGATCCTGCTACGGGATGGATCACAAGATCTGCGTCCTTTTTCATGGCAATACATTACCGGCTTTTACCGGTAATGTATTGCCAGCAAGCGCTTGTAGTCAGAATGGAACAACATTCAGTTCATCAGGTCGCGCCATTTTACCATCCTGTCACTAAGGTCAAGCATCTCTCCGTCGACACTGAAACGGCCATCGCCCTGATGGTGGAGCAGGCGCATTTCCTGCCATGCGCTGTCAAGCCAAATCCGCCGAACTTCCAGCACCCACAGGTTATAGCGCCGCACCTGTCGGTCATCCACCACTCTGCACTCCAGATTAGCCAGGCATTCATCTACCAGAGGCGCACTGACCGATTGCGCGGCAATGGGCGTCAGGCCGAAACGCGCAAATTTGTCGTCTGTTTCTCCCGAGCAATTACCGATGTCCACAACGGCCTTTGCCATCCCGGCTGGCGGTACAGCCAGAACACATTCCCCGGTATCTGACAGCGCCTGATAGCTGTAATCCCAGGGGCCGATAATCACACCGACCAGCGGTGGGGCATGCTGCATCATCATGTGGAAACCTGCGGTCATCAGATTCGTCCGGCCATCTGTCCCCCTGGTGGACACCAGAATAACGGGACCAGCTTCAAGAATACGGTACGCTTTTTCCGCAGGCAGGCTGTCATGCATGAGATATCCTCCAAAAAGAAAATCAGGGACAGTGTGGTTCACATGTCCCCGGGGGTTATTACTCTTCAAAATCCGTGGCGTCTGACGCGCTTCGCCAGACATCAAGGTCCTGACTCACTGCATGCATTTTTTGTTCAGCGAGGGTGTTGGCAATCTTACCAGCAAAAAGATGCACGGGAGGGGCGTCAGCAAAGGCCGCCTGCAGTATCAGAGAAGCGACTTTATCAGGATTGCCAGCCTGTTTGCCGTCCAGACCGTTCAGATGGAGGTCCAGCGAGGCCTGAGCTTCGGTATAGTCAGCGATTGTGCTCTGGGCCACGACCAGCGTCTCTTTCGACAGGAACCCGGTGCGCACCGGTCCAGGATAAACCACTGTGGCTCTGATGTTCAGCTCGGCCAGTTCGGCCGCCAGGGTTTCGGTCAGACCGGCCAGTGCGAATTTGCTGGCGACATAGCTGCCCCAGCCCGCGTAACCGCCCTGAAAGCCCACGATCGACGCCACGTTGAAGATATGGCCGCTGCGCCGCGTACGCATATGCGGCAGGGCATGGCGCAGTACATGCAGGGGAGCAAACACATTAACATCGAAATTGCGACGCAATTCGCTGTCGGTTAATGCTTCAATGGTGCCCTGCTGGCCGTAGCCTGCGTTGTTGACCACACAGTCAATGCGCCCGAAGGCGGCAATGGTGCTGTCGATGGCTTTCTGAACGCTAGCTTCGTTCACCAGGTCCACCTCCAGCGCCAGCAGTCGCGCGTTATCGTCGCCGAATGCCTGACGCAGACTGGTCAGGGTGCGGGAGGTTGCGGCTACGGCATCGCCTCGCGCCAGTAACTGGCGTGCCAGCGAAAGGCCAATACCACGAGCAGCGCCGGTGATAAACCAGACTTTTGCAGGGGAGGTTTGTTGTTGCATTGATGGAGACTCCTGTTGTTGAAAAATGAATTGCATTACTGAATGGCGACACTCATACCACCGTCGGCCATAACCACTGCGCCGACAATGTAACTGGCCCTGTCTGACGCCAGAAAGGCGGCGACTTCTGCGATTTCATCGGGGTGGGCTGCACGACCAACAGGCGCTTTACGACCATGCTCTGCCAGATATGCCTGCCCGTCGGGCTGGATTGTATTCGTGATGTTTGTCACCGCATCTCCGGAGCCGACTGCATTAACACGAATACCGTGAGTGATAGCTTCCAGCGCGAGTGTACGGGTTAACTGTGCAAGCGCCCCCTTGGAGGCTGCATAGGCGGCGATACCGGGAAAAGACTGATAACAGGCGTAAGAACCAATATTAACGATTGCACCCGATTTTGCCGCCATCATTGGGCGCATGGCTTCCCTTGAGAAAAGAAATGCCCCCGTGGCATTAACAGCCATGACCTGGTTCCATTCACTGAGGGTCATTTCTGCCACTGGCTGGTTGATGATGATGCCAGCGTTGTTGATTAAGACGTCGAGGCGACCGAACTGTTCTGTTGCAGTCCGCACAGCCAGTTCCGCACTGGCTTCCTGAGTCACGTCGGCGACAACGGGCACAATACCTTCACGTGCAAGCGCATTGACATTATCCCCCCGGCCAACTGCGACGATACGTGCTCCCTGGCGGTGCAACAGTTCGACGGTCGCCAGGCCGATACCGCTGGCGGCACCGGTGACGATCGCAACACGGCCTGCAAAGGGCATAGCCCTGGAAAAAGAGCCTGACTCTGACATGAACACTCCTGAATAAATGAAAACATGTTTACGGTTAATGAGGACTGGCCACAGGGCGGACGATGAGTTCGCTGATATCAACGCCAGCGGGTTGTTCAATGGCATAGGCGATTGCCTGCGCCACGGGCTCAGGAGGTAAGGCGATGCGCCGGAATTCGCGCATGGCAGTCCGGGCTGTTTCGTCCGTAATATGATCGGCAAGTTCTGACTCGACCACCCCCGGGCTGACCAGCGTCACCCGGATCGCGTCGGTCTCCTGTCGCAGTCCGTCAGAAATAGCGCGCACGGCAAACTTGCTGGCGCAATAGACAGCGGCTATGGGCGAGACCGTATACGCGCCAGTGGAGGCAATATTAATGATGTGACCATAACCCTGCTCCTGCATGATCGGCAGGACGGCGGCTATTCCGTGTAAAACGCCCCGTACATTGACATCCAGCATGCGGTTCCACTCTTCGACCTTCAACGCTGCCAGCGGTGAGAGTGGCATAACGCCAGCGTTATTTATGAGAACGTCAATGCGTCTGTGCTTCTCCAGCGCCCTGGCTGCGATGCGTTGCAAATCTTCTGGTCGCGTGACGTCAATTGCCATGGCATCAACATTACCCCCCCTTGCCCGCAACTCTGTCGCCAGTGCGGTCAGTTTTTCCATACGTCTGGCACCGATAAACAAATGATGCCCCTTCCGGGAAAGATGACGGGCTGTGGCCTCACCTATACCACTACTGGCACCGGTAAGAATGACCACCTTAGACGTTTCTGATACCACTGTTTTCATCACTCCTCCTTGCCTGTCAACGGGCGGGACAGGGAATGTCACGGGAATATCAAACAGGCAGGTATCATAAAGAGAGGGTACATACGGCGACAGGCCTGACACTCTTGCGTCATTGCCTAATCCTATTTTCTTTATTGATTTTTAAGCACGCGGGGAGTGAAAATATAATTATTAAATTCAATTAGCAGGTCTGATGTATGCCAGAAAGATTGACCTCCATATCTCAACAGTCCGAAATGGCGGCTATGATTTGCCAGCTCGCCCCACATGAAGGTCACACCCGTACGTTGCTGGATGGCGTGCGTCTGATGCGTGCTGACGGTGCGCTGGGGCGTACCCCCGTGTTGTACGAACCAGGCATTGTTATTGTCTGTCAGGGGCACAAAAGAGGTTACCTGGCTGACAGGGTTTACCACTACGACCCTTTGCACTACCTGGTGCTGTCAGTACCTCTGCCATTTTCAAGCGAGACAGATGCCAGCCCGGCAGAACCTTTTCTTGCTGTGTCCATTCGGCTGGATATGACAGCTGTGGCAGACCTGGTTATGGCTGTCGATCACCATGCCACTGCATCAGGTTCACCCGTTGGCATTGTCTCCACACCACTTGACGACACGCTGGCAGATACGACAGTTCGTCTTCTGAAGGTATTATTCTCACCACTTGAAGCCCGGGTTCTGGGGCCGGGGATTGTGCGAGAGCTGATTTTTCGTGTTCTGCTGGGTGAACAGGGCGGAGCCATTCGTGCTGCGCTGGCCTGTCATGGCAACTTTGGACGTATCGCGCGTACGTTACAGCGTATCCACCTCGATTACGCCCGGCCACTAGATGTGGCTTCACTTGCGCACGAAGCTGGCCTGAGCGTTCCGGCTTTTCATGCGCATTTCAAAGCCGTGGCGGCGACTTCTCCCATTCAGTACATCAAGTCAGTACGTCTTCATCAGGCGCGACTGATGATGATACGGGACAACGTTACTGCAGCAGGGGCAGCAGCTCGGGTCGGCTACGAAAGTGCGTCGCAGTTCAATCGAGAGTTCAAAAGACTGTTTGGTCGCAGTCCCGGAGAGGAGACACGTAAAATGCGCACGGCATTCGCACTGATGGAACCTGCGCAACTCGAAGCAGCGACATCGACACACTAATCTGCAACTGTCGATATTCATGCGCAAATGTTTACTGTAAACCGGACTGAGACTCCAGGACGCTAACAGTTCATGCTGATATTAAGATTATCTGAATAACCTGTGGGATTTTCGTTCGTAACAAAAATGTCAGCAACACCTGCTGGCACATCAACACCGGCAGCAAGAACCAGTATGTACCTGTACCTCTGTGAGCTGCGTGGAAGACGAACGTAAAAACATCGCAAAACCTGGTGCGAAAGCGTAAAGCAGTAGTGCCATTTATATGCGCAGATTGCCGGGCTAACCGTCCTGTTTTCATCACCAGGTTTTCAGGCTCCGTTCGATTTACAAACCCAGCTTGTCTTTCATTTCTTTTTCTTCAATTGCCTTGGCGATAGCGTTTCTCATCACTTTCAGGATGATCCCGCTGAACATGGCCGTTAAACCTATGGTAAAGAATGCTGTAACCGCAAGGTCAATTAACCAGAATCCTGAATGAACAAGAACGGGCCTGTAAATTGCAACACCGGCAAAAACCACCCAGTGACTGAAACAATAAAAACAACTGAACAGGTAGCCTATCATGGCATTTTTTTTGACCATCCATTCACGCAACGGGCGAAACATTTCCTGCTGCGTGACGGTGATTGAAATGCAACTGGACATCAGTGCAATGACGAGGCAGACCCATAACTGTTCTGACACATTATCGAATGACATAAAAAATACTCTCTGTATGGATTTCATGTAATAGTATAAGATACATGATATCGCGCCACTTATGCAACAACGAAAGTTTCATAAGAAACTTCGCAGCAAACAGGATAAAAAATGAGAAAAGACCACCGGCTGTCCCGTGCATTACACGTGCTGATACATATGGATAAAATCCGCGATCCCGTTACCTCCGAAGATATAGCCTCGATGATCAATACGAATCCGGTTGTGGTCAGACGCCTTTTCCAGGGGCTCAAACAGGCGGGTATCATTCATTCTGAAAAAGGGCATGGAGGTGGCTGGACACTCCAGAAACCTCTCGGAGACATCACTCTCCTTCAGGTTTTCCACGCTATTGGCAGCACTGAACTTTTTTCAATAGGCTGGGCGACTGAACATGACAAATGCCAGATAGAGGATGCAGTTAACAATGAAATAAGTGATACGCTTGAAGAGGCGAGACGTCTGATTACGAACCGCTTTGCTGAACTTACCCTTGATAAGCTTGTGCCGGAAGTCCTTAAACATAAATAAATTCAACAGCCGGGCATCATATAATGTCCGGCTGTTGAAAGGTCACCATAAATTTTAGTCTGAAGCCTGTTCTGTTATCGGCCGTTCCTCAGGCGCGTCCGATAAAGTGGCCGAGTGCAGTGGTTTCCCTGATATTTGTCGGGCTAACAGGTAGAACACGGGGGTCATAAACAAGCCAAAAAGGGTGACGCCGAGCATGCCAAAGAATACTGATATCCCAATTGCCTGACGCATCTCAGCGCCTGCTCCATGCGATACCATCAGGGGGATTACACCCATGATGAAAGCCAGTGAGGTCATCAGAATTGGACGCAGCCTGAGACGGCATGCCTCTTTCACCGCGTTAAAGGCAGACTTACCTGAAAGCTCAAGTTCACGGGCAAATTCAACGATAAGAATGGCATTTTTAGATGCGAGCCCGACCAGGACGATAAATCCAATTTGCGTAAAGATATTATTGTCCCCATGAGTCAGCCATACCCCGGTAAGTGCAGAAAAGATACTCATTGGGACAATCATAATGACAGCCAAAGGGAGCGTAAGGCTTTCATACTGGGCAGCCAGTACCAGGAATACTAGGAATACACATAGTGGAAAAATCCAGACGGCACTGTTGCCTGCAAGAATTTGCTGGTAGGTCAGGTCTGTCCACTCATACTCTACGCCGGGTGGAAGTGTTTTCATCGCTATACGTTCAATCTCTTCCATCGCCTGACTTGAAGAATAGCCCGGAGCAGGAGCGCCACTAAGATCGACCGCTGTAAAACCGTTATAACGGGTAACCAGCTCAGGACCGTGTGTCGGCTCAATACGGGCTATGGCAGACAGCGGTACCATATTGCCATCGGCATTTCGGGTCTGTAGTTTCAGTATATCCTCCGGGGTCGCCCTGAACTCTGCGTCGGCCTGCATTCTTACCTGATATACACGACCTATTATATTGAAATCATTTATATAATATGAGCCAAGATAGGATTGTAATGTCTCGGTGATATCACTGATGTTCACCCCAAGTTGTTTGGCGCGATTACGGTCAATATCGACATTAATTTGTGGAAAATTATTCTGGTATGTTGAAAAAAGTGGCGTCAGCACAGGTGATTTAGCTGCTTCTGCCTGAAATCGTCGAAGTACTTCGGCCATTCCGTCGTAACCGATATTTCCTCTGTCTTCAAGCTGCAATTTGAATCCCCCCAGGGAGCCCAGACCCATAACGGGTGGTGCCGGGAAAACGGCCGCAAAATCTGCGCCAGGAAGTGACTGATATCTGGCATTCAGAGAGGCGGCAACATCATCTGCGCTGATGCCAGGCCGTTGCTCAAAAGGCTTGAGGAGGACAAATGTCAGACCGGAACCAGGGCTTGTGGTGGTGCCGTTTACAGACAATCCAGCATAAGAAGATGTGGAAGATACTCCTGGCTCACTTCGTGCTATTTCATTCATTTTTTCCAGTACCCGGTCTGTTCTGGACAATGATGCGCCAGCAGGAAGCTGCACAAAACTGATAAGGTATTCTTTATCCTGAGCAGGGATAAACCCCCCAGGTACAGACCTGCCCAGTAACAGCGTAATTGCCAGCAGAATGCCATAAATCACCATAATCAGAATCTTGCGCTGGCCAAGCGCGCCAACACCTTTTTCATATCGTCTGGCACTACTATTGAACAGGCGGTTGAAAACAGTAAAGAACCGTCCACAACTACGATGCATAATGCGCGTAAGCCAGTCGCTGTCTGAATCACGTGACTTCAGCAGCATGGCAGAGAGAGCCGGTGAGAGCGTAAGGGAGTTAATAGCGGAGATTATCGTTGAAACTGCTATTGTCACTGCAAACTGCTGATAAAACCTCCCGGTCAGGCCACTCATAAAAGCCAGCGGAACAAATACGGCACTCAGCGTCAGCGCGATCGCAATAATAGGACTACTGACTTCCTGCATAGCCTTGCAGGCGGCATGATATGGCGTCATGCCTCTTTCTATGTTTCTTTCTACATTTTCAACAACAACAATGGCATCATCAACGACAATGCCAATAGCCAGGACGAGGCCAAAAAGGCTCAGGGCATTGATTGAAAACCCAAAAAGGTACAGAAATGCCATTGTGCCGGTTATCGAAACGGGAACAGCCAGCAGAGGAATGATTGATGCTCGCCAGGTCTGGAGGAAAAGAAAAACAACCAGTACCACGAGGAGAATGGCCTCAAAAAGAGTATGAAGCACAGCTTCTATACCCGCCCTGACTGATTTGGTTGGATTATAAACTATCTGGTAATCCAGTCCTTCAGGGAACTGTTTTTTCAGATCTTTCATTGTGCGACTTACTTGTGAGGCAATTTCCAGAGCATTTGCGCCCGGAGACTCCTGTATGGCCAGCGCTACCGCAGGCTTTTTATCCAGGTAAGTACGCATGGCATAATTTTCAGCGGCCAGTTCAATACGGGCGACATCCTTCAATAATGTCGTTCTGGTATCCTGTCGGGCATGGAGCACAATGTTGCCAAATTCTTCAGCCGTTTTAAGCCGACCGCTGGCATTAACTGACAACTGTAACGGTGTTTCTTCTGCCATAGGGGCTGCGCCAACGCTTCCCACTGGTGACTGGGCGTTTTGTTCACGGATAGCAGAGGCGACATCTGATGTCGTCAGTCCGCGAGCAGCCATAGCATCAGGATTAAGCCAGATTCGCATCGCGTAACCACCGGGGCCCCATACTGATACCTGGCCAACTCCCTCAATACGCGAGAGCTGGTCTTTGATGTTACGTATGGCGTAATTACTGATGTAATTATCGTTATATCTGCCATCAGGCGATATCATATGAACGGCAAGTGTGATATTCGGCGAGCTTTTATTCGTTGTGACACCCAGTCGCTGGACATCTTCAGGTAACCGGGGCAGAGCCTGCGACACCCGGTTCTGCACCCATTGCTGAGCCTGATCGGGATCTGTGCCCAGTTTGAAGGTCACTGTCAGATACAGATTGCCATCCTCATTTGAAAGTGACTGCATATACAGCATATTCTCTACGCCGTTCACAGTTTCCTCTATTGGAGCTGCAACCGTCTGTGCAATCGTGGTGGCATTGGCTCCAGGATACTGGGCATGAACGATAACGGATGGGGGGACAACCGGTGGGTATTCCGATACCGGTAGACGAAATATGGCGATAATCCCTGCCAGAATGAACAACGCAGACAGTACTCCAGCAAAAACCGGCCTGTCGATAAAGAATTTTGATACTTTCATGATGACTTATTTCCTTCCCGGGATTTTGAAGAAGGGGATTCGTCTTTGCTGACAACGACTGTTTCACCGGGACTGACCAACTGCGCCCCACCGGAAATAACTCTGTCACCCTTATTGAGGCCTTTTTTCACAACAATCAGTTCCCCCTGTCTGTTTCCCAGTTCGAGGGGGCGATATTCAACTTTGTCATTGTTTCCTACTACCAGAACATAGCGTCTGTCCTGGTCGGTGCGGATCAGTGTCTGGTCAATCAATACTGCTGTATAAGATTTGCTTGTCTGGAGTCTGACCCGGGCCTGTAAACCGGGAAGCAACCTTGATGATGGATTATCAAGAAGTGCGCGCATCCTGATAGTGCCGGTTTCAGTACTGAGATGATTATCCACAGAATGAAGAATGGCTTTATGTGGATAATCTTTTTCATCAGCCAGTCCTACCAGCACTTCAGGTTTGTCTTTATTTGAAAGCTTGTCGATATAATTAAGATAGGTTCGTTCATCCGCATTAAAAGCGACATACAAGGGATCAAGAGCAACAATGGATGCAAGAACTGGACTGTCAATACCGGCTGCGACCAGATTACCGACTGTCAGTTCTGCTCTGGAAATACGGCCAGTTACCGGTGCGGTGATCCGGGTATAGCTTTCGCTGAGCCTGGCGCTCTCGACCTCAGCTTCGGCAATCTCCCTGGCTGCTTTCGATTCCCGGGCGGCATTGTTCAGAACGTCATAATCGCGCTGTGAGATAGCATGGGTCCCGATAAGTTTTTTACCACGGGACAGATCCAGCAATGCCAGGTCCTGCTTCGCTTTTGCCTGCGCGTATGCTGCACGAGCCCGGGCCAGTTCAGTCTTATAAGGGGCTGGATCGATAATAAATAAAATGTCGCCTTTCCTGACCAACTGACCATCCTTGAACTTAACATCCACAATCGCGCCTGTAACTTTTGAACGTACAGCGACCTCATCGGTGGCTTCCAGTTTTCCCGAGAATTCGGCCCAGTCGTTTACCGTATGAACAACTGCGGACGTAGTTCGCACCGTTTTAAAGTTTGATGTCTCAAGTGCATACGCGCCGGGTATGACGCTCTGTTTTGAAAGGAACAGCCCGATGACAGCCAGTGTACCGGTTAAGCACAACATGCGACGTTTGAACGATACAGTCATAAATCATTCCAAAAATCATGTGGTTATAAAGGTAAAGTTAAGTTGTTTGTTGGCCCCTACATGTCACAGCGTTTACCTGCGTTACTTTGTGATGTGTGCGCACCATAAGACGTTGCAAACTCGCATCGGAAAGATAAACTCATGTAACTTTACAAGGGACATGAGTCAGCTTATCACATGAAACCATGAAAGTTACATGATATTTTGCGTGAGATGTTTTCAATTCCGTTAAAGTGAATGCAATCTTTCACGAGAAAGTTGTTTTTATTTGCTATGTAATCAGTCTTGATAACATTCCGATTTACCGGGAGAATGAGTGGGGCTGGGAAGCAAACACAGTAATGTTCACGTCAAGTTAATAGCCGAGTACCTTCTCGCCCTAAACCAGCAGCGTGTTCGATACGTCAGGAGCCTGATCTGCATTTCTTAGAGTTTTCCTTTGTCGGCCGTTTTAAGACTATGGAATGTTCTGTAGAGAACATCCGCAATAGCCTTTTTCAAAGGCAAATACCTTACAGGAGTCATTACTCCTTCGCAGTCATGGGATTTAAACTAAAAAAAACCATATCAATTGACGCCGATATGGGGTTGATTTGTTACGCCAGATAGTTCATGAACTATCTGGCGTAATGCTTTATTTTCTGATAAGGAAATATGGTGGAACGTAGGCTTCACGGCATATATCCAGATAATCGGACCACCACTGCATCATCGCCTTGCGGGCTTCCAGATGTTCTGCCTTGTGAATATAAGCCATGCGCACGGTATTGCGCTCCTGATGACTCATCTGGCGTTCTACTGCGTCCTTTGACCATAAACCCGATTCCATCAGCGCACTGCATGCCATCGCCCGAAAGCCGTGGCCACAGATATCCTTTTTTGTGTCGTAGCCCATCACCCGCAATGCCTTGTTGACCGTGTTTTCACACATTGGCTTATACGGGTTATGGTCGCCGGGGAAGACCAGTTCATTATTACCGGTGATATCTTTAATCTGTTTCAGAATGGCGATGACATGTTCTGAGAGGGGGACGATATGCGGCATTCGCATTTTGGCCCCGCGCTCGGAATAACGCACGCCAATAATGGGTTCTCGCGTCGCGGGTATCGTCCAGACCCGGTTTGTGAAATCAATCTCTGACCAGCGGGCGAAACGCAGTTCACTGGAGCGAATGAACACATGCAGCATCAGCAGGACGGCAAGCCGGGTAAGTTCGCGGCCCTGATGATATGCCTCAATACGTTCAAGCAGTTCAGGCAGCCGCTCCAGTGGCAGGGCAGGATAGTGCCGTCTGACAGGAGGTGTGGTCACGCCGCTAAGGTTTGCTGCCGCGTTCGTATCGATTAACCCCTGATGGACCGCATGGCGCATTATGTTACTCAGGTGCTGCCGCGTGCGGGACGCAACTTCCAGCAGACCTTTTTCCTCGATCCCTTTCAGCAGGTCAATGAAATGACGGGGTTTAAGTTCTGACACAGGCAGGTTCCCGATAACCGGAAAGATGTGATTGTTCAGGCTGGCAAGCAGACGGTCAGCGGTGTTCTGCGACCATTTCCGGTTACTTTTATGCCACGCCAGCGCCACGTTTTTAAAAACTTTATCCGGTGTTCTTGAGCCACGTTCAGCAGCCCGCTTCTGTACCGGGTTGATATTCAGCGCCAGCATTTTACGGACACCTTCACGCTGCTGTCGCGCATCAGAGAGGGAGACGGCAGGATAGGCACCCAGCGCAATGCGGGATTCTTTACCGTTAATACGGTACTTGAGATACCAGTGACGTGAGCCACCCGGTTTGACCAGCAGATACAGACCGTGGGAATCGGAGACTTTAAAGGGTTTATCAGAAGGCTTGAGAGTGCGGATTTTCGCGTCGGTAAGGGACATATGGGGGTCACTCCATTATCGAACTAACCTGACCCCAGATTTGACCACCAATTTTTCCCGATGCGGAGGGTAAAATCAAAATGCACCGGGAAGAATTTTCACGCTAACCTGTTGAGCCAACACCATATAATGATTCGCAAGGATGCATGAAAACAGGAAATTGGCTCCTCTGACTGGACTCGAACCAGTGACATACGGATTAACAGTCCGCCGTTCTACCGACTGAACTACAGAGGAATCGTGTGAACGAGGCGCATATTAATGGCACCTCATTAATGTGTCAACAGCTAAAAATACATTTGTATTCAACTGGCTAGCAATAGTACAAAGCGATCGCGATTTAAGCAGAACCTGCTGCAAGACGCGCCATCGGGTCCTGGCGATAAAACTGCTGTAAGTGGCGATACATCGCAGGGAAGCGATCCGCCAGTAAATCTGGGGCGCTGAAAAAGTACTCCGACAGCACGGCAAAGCACTCGGCGGGATCGCTGGCGGCGTAGGGATCGATGGTTGCCGCCTGTTCACCCACCAATTCCACTTCCGCCTCTATCTCTTCCATCGCTTGTAGCAAGTCCTTCTCCCATTGGGCGACATCTCGTAAGGCAATCACGGGAATACCGCTGGTATAGCCGCTGCCGCGTGCATCGAGTTTATGCGCAATTTCATGGATGACGAGGTTGTAGCCGGAAAGATCGAAAGAGTCCTGAATATCCAACGCGTTTAATACCACCGGGCCTTGCGTCCAGCTTTGACCGGCATGCACCGCTGGAGCCTGATGGACTAAGCCGCTGCTGTCTTCCCAACGGTCATCGACATTGAACGGTTCGGGATAAATTAACACTTCATGAAAGCCATCCAGCCACTCCAGACCGAGCTTCAACACGGGCAGGCAAAACAGCAAGGCAAGACGTGCCAGCTGCCGTTCATCGAGTTGCAGCCCATTCAACAGCGAGATTTTTTTTTGTTGTAGAAAGCGTTGGGCAAGCGTGGTCAGGGCGCTTTGCTCTTCAGTCGTGAGCAGTGAAAAGATCGGTTGCGCCAGCGCCTGTTGCCAGGGAAGCGCCGTGACAGTGGTATCTACCTGCGCATTCCATGGCCATTTGAACATCGCGCGACTCACTCTGCAGGGCGGAAAGGGTTATCCTGGCGCGACAAAAAGAAAAATGCCAGCGCGGAATCAAAGCAGTGTATTCAATCAGTTACTGCAGGTTTTTTCTGTGATTAAGATGGCAAAGCAGGAAAATTGCCCTCACCCAGGCGGGGGAGGGCTGAAGACAGTTAACTCTCGCGATCAACGCGTTGAAACTCGATCACCCATACCCACGGGTTCACTTCCCAACTGGTGGCGCCATACTGCTTTTGCCACGCTTTACGATAGGCTTCTTTCGGCGATTCTGCGTTCATGTTCATCGTAAAGAAGTTATTCAGGAAGTGCGTATCCGTTTGTACGCCCTCAGCCATGATGTCATCTTCACTGATGTCCTGAATCTTTTCAGCACGTACCGAGGTAATCGCCAAATCAATACGGCTGGCCCAGCGCGGCATATGAATCGCCGTTTGCCAACCAAACTGCTCGGCGTGCTCCACATCTTCATCCAACTGACCCAGTTCATTGCTGTCGGAACGATACTGACAGAAAGCCGGGCTACGGAACGGCAGTGGATCGCGTTCATATTCGGCGAGTTGTTCTTCTGGCACGATGGGGCCGCGCCAGGTTTCACGCACCCACAATCGGTCACCCGCCTGGCCAAACGGGCAGTGAGAGCTGACATCTGCCATCGACATCAATTTATAGCCATGCAGATGGTTGGCGCTAACGTCAAATGCATGCACGCCTTCGTGATGATCCTGGCCTGGGCCAAAAGCCTGGGTTTTCATAATGCGCCGGGTTTGCGTCTGCTGGCCAACCAGCAGGGCGCGGACCCGCTGTTCGGAAAAAAGAATCGGCCGTTCTTTCATTACGTACCTCATGTAGTGTTACTCACCCGGAAAACTTCGACGAATCACCCGCATCAGCAGATGTGAGAGTTAGCATAATGGGTTTGAATCAATTTGCTTAATAATTTGTCGCCTCAGTATCAGGCTATTCCTGCATATTCCGGTTTTAAAAATGGCGCTTAAGCAAAATACATGCTGGAAATGCCTTCTCAGGCGATAAAGAACCAGAAATATCCCCTATACAGTACGTTATAACGGCCTGCATGGGAATCTTTTCAGATTTTCCCGTGAGTGTTTATCGCTTTTACCTTGTGATAGTTAGCATCATTAACTGGAATAATTCAAAAGCGTGAATATTGTTGATGGTAGAAATAGATTACGCATGTTTAACAGATTTATTTAACTGAAATGACGCTAAGGAAATGCCTAAAACATGATCTCCGCTGGGAAAGCGACATTAACAGCGCTATAACAAGATCGGGATCGCATTTTTACGCTTTGCACATCCAGGAAGGATGTAAAAAAAGTGTCACGACCAGACCGCTATGATGTCCCCAGGAGCAGCACCCTGAATTGGCGGTGCTTTTATAACAGCAATAAGGAGAAGCACGATGTCACTCACCCGCTGGCAACAACGCTACGAGAACTGGCTGCAGCAAAACTGGCTGCACGATGATAAAGCCCATGATATCGCGCACCTGCGTCGTGTCTGGATGAGCGCCACGCGCATCATGCAGCACAGTGCAGCCGATCCTATGGTGGTCCTCACCGCCTGTTACTTCCATGATGTGGTTAACCTTCCCAAAAACCATCCAGAGCGCCATCTGGCTTCCACCTATGCCGCTGAAGAGACACGCCGAATTTTGCAGCAGGACTTTCCCGATTTCCCCCTGGAATTGCTCGAGGGCGTCGCACATGCCGTCCAGGCGCACAGTTTCAGCGCACGCATCACGCCACTGACATTGGAAGCAAAAATTGTTCAGGATGCCGATCGCCTCGAGTCTCTGGGTGCTATTGGCCTCGCACGCGTTTTCTATACGGCCGGGGCGTTGGGCCGTCCGCTGTTTGACAGCGAGGATCCATTAGGAAAAGAGCGTGAATTAGACGATGTGAAATGGACGCTGGATCACTTCCAGAAGAAACTTTTACGCTTACCCGAAACCATGCAAACCGAAGCGGGACGCCTGCTAGCGGAGCATAACGCGGATTTCCTGGTGCACTATATGGCTAAGCTATGCGCGGAATTGCAGGGCAATCTCACCAGCATTGATGAGTCGGTATTAAGGGATTTCAGCCCTATACACTCTTAATATTAAATTTTTATGACAGTCTGTTAACTTTCATCTTCTTCCGCTACGTTGTTGTAAATCAAAAGGGAGTATGAAGATGACCGAGACCGTTAACTTAACCATTAAAATTGACCCGACGCTGAAAGAGCACATCAAACAGTTAGCCGCCGATAACCAAATCTCCATGAGTCAGGAGATCGTTAACCGCCTGCAGGCCAGTTTACATGCTGTTGAGCAACCGGCGGTTGATAGTCTGAATACCGAAGAAGCGGTGGCTGAACAGCTCTCCGCGTCTGAACTGAAGCAGGTACGTGCACTGCTGAAGAAAGGCAAAAAGAAAAAATAAGCGATATAAAACCCGTCATTGACGGGTTTTTTTATCTTTGTACTCAAGCGGCATCGACGCGGAATTGCTGTGCCCGCTGGGCGAGGCGATCAGAGAGTTCACGCAGTTGCGTAGCCGAATTGACCTGATGGGCGTTGAGCGCTTCGTTTTGCTGTAGCTGATTACTCATCTCCACCACTTCGTGCGCAATTTTACTGACGCGGTGACTTTGCGCAGTGCTATTTTGCTGCAACTCATCGAGCTGCGTTACGACCCCCGAAACCGCACTGCTGATTTGTGTAAACAACACTTCCAGCGCTTTCACTTTGTCAAAACCATCATTCACATGCTGCTGAGTGTGCTGAATTAAACCATCAATCTGACGCGTTGATTCACCACTCTTTTGCGAGAGCAGCCCCATCTCTTTGGCGACAACGGAGAAACTGCGACCGTACGATCCGGCGTGGGCGGATTCAATCGCGGCATTCAACGACAGCAAACGGGTTTGCATCGACAGGCTATCCAGCATGCCGACAATTCCGGCGATATCACCCGAAGCTGTAACGATCTGCTGCATTTTGAGTTCCATATTGTCGACTTCCGTGGCGCAGTTGCGCATCAGGGCATCGGCTGACTGTGCCTCCTGCGTGGCCTGCTGCGAGAACTGCGCACCAATTTCGACTTCTTCAGACACGCGATGTAAACGCTGTGACAGATGGTGGAAGCTGGCATTCTGCGCCTGGTGTTGCTGCATCACCTGTTCATTATGCTGCTGCATATCTTCTGCACCCGCCGCCACGCTCACAGCAACGGTATTAATGTCGCTGACAATCTGCTGCAGACCGAAACGCATTGATTCGATCGACTGAAACAGCTGGCGCGTCTCTAAGCACTGGCGGCGTGGCGTATCATGACTCGGGACTAAATCACCGGTGGCAATCTGCTCCAGCTGCCGGTTGGCACGACGCAGCGGCAACAGCACGCCGCGCATCAACAGACTGGAGGCCAGCACCAGCAGCGCCATCAAAATGGCACTGACGATCAGCGACATGTTGCGACTCTGCTTTAGCGTACTGAGGGTATTTTGATTGACGCTGCTCAACTGATGGTTGGCTTGTTCAATCTCGCTGAACCAGGCATCGTTAAACTGCTGCTGGAATGCCTGCATCGGCACCATAAAGAAGGCATTGATGTCATTGGCCGCTAACCCTTTCAACTGCTCTTGCAAACCTTCCGCTAACATCGCAAAGCCCTGAGCCAGCGGACTGTCTGCTTTAGCATGGTAGGCGGTGAACAGTGCCTGCGCTTTTTTTAACGAATCATCAGAAGCGGCCGCCAGACTTTTCCAGCTATCGACTGAGCCACTTTGCTGATCCTGCATTAAATAGATACCAGCACGGTGGCTGTTATCACTGGCGGTGAGCAATTCGATACGTGCTTTATCCAGCAGGGCCAATCTTTCCCGCAGTTGGTTGGCTTGCTGGAGTGACGTTTGCGTCTGATTAACGTGATTGCTGAGCAGCAGTACGCCCGCGAACTGCAGGAGACAGAACAGCACGATAAACAGCAAAAACTGGTTACGAAGACTGGTGAGCCAAAGCGGCAAACGCCAGGTAAGACGTGTACGTAAACGCAGCGGTAACGAGATTACAGAAAGGAGTGACATCTAACGCCCCCAAAAATAAAAAGGAGTATTGAGAGCGGGCGTGACAGTTTGGTGACAATAGACGCGTTTCAGCGCAAAACAGCATAATACGCGTCCCTAAAGGAAATTGTGGACCTGTGGCGCTAAGTGTTTTGGCTAAGATGTTGTTCGATAAGCGGCGAAAGTAACTGTGCCACAGCAGCAAAAACCGGGACCACCACTGAATTACCAAACTGCTTATATGCCTGGGTATCCGAAACCGGAATACGGAACTGGCTTTGTCCCGGTGCCTCAAATCCCATCAGTCGGGCGCATTCGCGCGGTGTTAACCGACGCGGACGCAGAGCCATATTGCTGGCGAGCTGGAAATCCGCTTCCCCCTGCGCCTGATCCCAGCCGCGGTCGATCAGAATTTCTGAGCCGTCTTTATAATAGCGCGCGGACAGGGTGCGAACACACACGTTGGGATTGCGGGGATCGTTAAGACCAAAGCCGAAGCCATTGCCTTTGGCTTTGTGCTTTTTGGCGTATTGATAGAGATAGTTCCACAGTGTCGGCGACAGGATGTATTTCGCATCTGGCGTCGGCTCCAGCAAGCTTTGCAGCGTGGGCACCTGCTGCGGATAGAGTTGAGAAAGCGCGCGCAGTGAAAAACCGTCGCTCAATCCGGTGTCACGACGAATACCCACCAGCACAATGCGTTCGCGATGCTGCGGCAGGAAATGGCGCGCATCCACCACTTTCGCATCGGGTGTTGCGCTATCGGCCGCATCGGCAACGTCGTAGCCAAGTTCATCCAGCGTCGCCATAATGATGGCGAAGGTGCGTCCTTTGTCATGACTCTTGAGGTTTTTCACGTTTTCCAGCACGAAGAATGGCGGCTTTTTGGCAGCGAGAATGCGGGCAACATCGAAAAACAACGTGCCCTGCGCTTCACACTCAAAACCGTGCGCACGACCTAACGCATTTTTTTTACTGACGCCGGCCAGTGAAAATGGCTGGCAGGGAAAACCCGCCAGCAGCACCTGATGATCGGGGATGGTTTGATCGATGTGCTGATAAATCGCCTGTTCGTCAGTGAGTCCTGCGGGCTGCGTCACCAAACGAATATCACTATTGAACTGATGCCGTTGCGGATCGCTATAGTGATTGGCTTTATAAGTACGGACCGCTTCTTTATTCCATTCACTGGTGAACACGCACTGGCCGCCAATTTGCTCGAAACCACGACGAATCCCGCCGATGCCGGCAAACAGATCGACAAATTGAAATTTAGGCGCAGCGTAATGCGCAGGGCGCGAAGGCAACAACGCTTGCAGGCTGCTGACTTCATCGCTGGAAAGGGCAGGGACGGCGCTTTTGCCCTGACGAATACGATTCAGACGCGGCACGCTCCAGTCGCATCCGCCCGCCTCGGTTAAGGTTTGCACCACATCGCGTGCGGCATAGATATCGAGAACCTGCATTAACAGCGATGTGGCGTCATCCGAAGGGGCAGAAAATGAGGAGGGTGAAACCGTCGTGGCGGGATCGATAGCAAGCATGCGTTTTTCCTTAACAGTGAAGCCGCTATGCTATCACTCCTCGCGTCTTCATACACTTGTTGCGCGTGCCTTTCGCTTTCACGCCAAACCGCTAAAGTTGTATAAGCCCCAATAAAAAGGAGACGCCATGGTCGACGTCCATTCGCAAGCTATTCGCAGCAAAAATATGCGTGCCATTCGCAATCAGGACACGGCGATTGAGCAGCGTATCGCGTTGATTTTGAAAGATCGTGGCTTCAACTATCGTGTACAAGATAAAGCATTGCCGGGTCGGCCAGACTTTGTTTTGCCACACGAGCGGGCGATCATCTTTGTCCATGGCTGCTTCTGGCATCGTCATCACTGCTATTTATTCAAGATGCCCGCCACGCGCACTGAGTTCTGGAACGGCAAAATTAACAGCAACGTTGAACGCGACCGCCGTTATATCGGGCAGTTACAACAAAGCGGCTGGAAGGTACTGATTGTCTGGGAATGTGCGCTGCGCGGCAAATTGCGCCTGGAAGATGAGGCGTTGATTGAACGACTGGAAGAGTGGCTGCTGGCCGCCATGCACAGTGGCGAAATCGATCATCAGGGCTTGCATCACTATCGTGTTGAATAGCGTGCGATTGTTGCTTTTAGCCGCCATAACAGTTTAGATCTTCTCTTTCTCTGGGACGCGGAATCGAGCCATGAGCAGCATCAAACTGACGGTCAAACGCCTGTATCAACTCCGTGATGAGCGGATGGTGAACACCCATGCAACGGCACGCATTTATTTAGGCGAGCAACTGGTGGCCACCGAGGAGATCAGCGGAATGACGGAAAGTCCGGTCAGCAAATATGTGCACGCTGGCGATCTTGCCGGGCAAACACTTCGCGTCGAATGGGACTGTGCGGGCATCGCTGATATGTCAGTGACGGCGGTTGAGCGATGCCCCTGTTGTCAGGATCACGAACCGGAATAAGGATAACTATTTTGGCAGGAACCAGTTTACTCACGCTTCTGGATGACATTGCGACGCTGCTTGATGATATTTCAGTGATGGGCAAAGTCGCGGCAAAGAAGACCGCTGGCGTATTGGGTGATGATCTCTCACTCAATGCGCAGCAGGTCACCGGCGTAAAAGCCAACCGTGAATTACCCGTGGTCTGGAGCGTCGCAAAAGGCTCATTTCTTAATAAATTAATTCTGGTGCCGCTGGCGCTGATTATCTCGGCGTTTGCGCCCTGGCTAATCACACCGCTGTTGATGTTGGGCGGCGCTTACCTTTGCTATGAAGGCGTGGAAAAGGTGCTGCACAGCCTGAATCACGATAAGGCAGAAAGCAGCCCGGAGGCACGTCAACAGCGTCTGGATAAGCTGGCGCAGCAGGATCCGCGCCAGTTCGAAAAAGATAAAGTGAAAGGCGCTGTACGCACAGATTTCATTCTTTCTGCGGAAATTGTGGCAATCACCTTAGGGATTGTCTCTGAAGCGCCGCTGTTGAATCAGGTGCTGATTCTGGCGGGGATTGCGATTCTGGTGACGATTGGTGTTTACGGCATCGTGGCGATGATCGTGAAAATCGACGACCTCGGATACTGGCTGCGGGAAAAGTCCTCCACGCTGGCTCAGGCGACTGGCGGTGCGCTATTGGCGCTGGCCCCCTGGTTGATGAAGGTGTTAACGGTGGTGGGCACGGTGGCAATGTTCCTGGTCGGTGGCGGCATTATTGTGCACGGTATCGCGCCGTTGCATCACGCGATTGAGGAGTACAGCAGCGGCTTCCATGGCGTTATCTCCGCCTTGCTGAGCAACGGTGCCAATCTGGTACTCGGCTTTATCATTGGGTCGATCGTGCTGTTGGCGGTAAATCTGGTTGCGAAAGTACGCGGTAAATCGGTATAAAGCGCAGGAATTTATCAATCACGGGTCAGGAGAACGATGATGAACGACGATATGTTTGAATTTGATATCGATGCGCAGCTGGAACAGGCTGAAGCGAAAGCGGCTGAAAAAGCCAATGAAGTCCCGGCTGATATCAGCGACGAAGCGGACTGCGAAGGTTGCAAAATCTGATTTCCCACCCGGGAAAGTGTTTCAAAGCCGATAATAATTTTTATCGGCTTTTTTTATAAACAACATTTTACACTGCTTATTCCGATTTCGTCACAGTAATAACATTATCCTATAGGCATAAATGGGGTGCAGCTGCTATAACTTTATCCGTTCATTCAACGGAAAAAGGGAGGGCGCGGTATGACCTTTGCGATCAGTGATGAAGTTCAGCACAAAGAGGGCGGACCCACGATGGTGGTGACCGGCTATGCCAGCGGAATGGTAGAGTGTCGTTGGTATGATGGCTACAGCGTGCGACGCGAGGCGTTCCGTAGTGACGAACTGAGTCACTTATCCGGAGCGCGCCAGCTGGCCAGCTAAGCGTGTGCGGGACGGTCAATCCGTCCCGTTGCGTTTTTACCTCTCTGATTTTCCTTTGATCCCTGCCTGTACGACTTTTCTCCTGCTGACTACACTTTTCGCATCCGCCCTTGATTGAATAACTGTTGCCCATGCCCACTTCGCCTTTGACGCCACGCACAGGTAATCCTTTTTTGCCGGTGCATCTCTGCTTTCTGGCGGTCTTTTTGTTCTCTGCATTCCTTACCGTGCATGAAGCGATTGAGCTAAAAAATAACTATGAGGAGCGTCAGCGCGCACAACTGGCTGAAATCCAGAAAAACCTCGACAGCCGATTTCAGGAAAGCATCGATGAATTGACATATTACGAGAGAATGCTCAACTATGCGTTGATGCATCCGCTGGATTCGAGTCAAACGCGCGAAGCCATTACCCGCTTTCAACAATTGCGCCAGCAAACGACCTGGCAGTTAAAGTTGGCTAGCCTGCGCAGTATGCCGTTGAATGGCGTGAGTGACAGTTGGTTAATGCGCGATCCCCTGCTGCTGCGCAACAGCGATCACATCAATGCGGAATTGCGCGCCGCCATGGAATTCAGCTTTATCATGCAGTTCAGCGACCCGGGACAGGATTTTCACTCACGCTTTTGGTATATCTCGCGCGCCGGTTTTTTTATCAGTTCAAGGCCTCCGCAAAGTCCGCAAGAGCTGATAGAAAGCTATACCACCATGACGGAGCGCCCCTATTTTCGCGATCAGGCACCGGATAATCCGCAGCGCGGTCGATTGCGCTGGAGTGAAGCCTATCAGGGTGAATTTAACGAAGGGTTAATGATGACAGTGAGCACGCCGATCGTCAGTCATGGTTACTGGTACGGTGTACTGTCGATGGATTTCACCCAGGCGCGGATACATGGGTTGATGGCCGAAGCACGCCATAGCTTGCTGCAAGGCAAGTTGCTGATGGTAGACCGCTCACTGAATGAAATCACCCGCTTGCATGCGCCAAACGATCAACCGCTAATGCCGGAGCAACAGTCGCGGCTGGAAGCGCAAATTAGAGAGCAGCCCGCTGGCGTGATGCGCCTCGGCACCCAGTTTGCCAGCTGGAGCAAATTAAAGAATGTGGACGCGTATATCGTGAATATTCAGAGCCTGAGGCAGGGGATGTCACAGGAACTGGGCCGCGTATCGCTGTTCTTGCTCGGCATGTGGTTGCTGTTTGTACTGCTACTGCTGGTCGTGCATCAGGTCATTATTCGTCTGGTGCGCCGTATGGACGATCTATCCGCCAAACTCACCTGGCGCGCCAATTACGACGGTATGACGCGGTTGCTCAATCGCAATGCGTTCTTTGAGCAGTTTGTGGCGATCTCAGCCCGCAGCCAGCAGCAGCAAACGCCCCTCGCGGTGATTCAGCTGGATGTCGATCACTTTAAGAAAGTGAACGATACCTGGGGACATGCGGCAGGCGATCAGGCATTGATTCGGGTGGCGGGCGTGATTAGCCATACGCTGCGTAAGTATGATGTGGCGGGCCGTATCGGCGGAGAGGAGTTTTGTATTGTACTGCCGGAAACTACGTTGGCGGATGCCAGTGCAGTTGCGGAACGCATCCGTGCGCGTTTAGCGGCAAAAACGATTCTCGTGAATGCCAGCACCACGTTTAGCGTCACCCTGTCGGCTGGCGTGACCGGCAGCGAAGAGCAGGGCGATTATCATGCCGAGAGCCTGCAAGCCACCGCCGATCGCCGCCTGTATCTGGCGAAAACCGGCGGCCGCAACCGCGTGGTGGCAGAAGATTAAACCTTGCCTTCGTTATCTTCCTCCACCGCCTGATAAATCCGCTGCAGGATATCCGGAAACGCCGATTGCACGCGGCTCCAGCTGGGAATGAAAGGTTTCTCATTGGGCCGCTCAATAAAGGATTGCCCGGCATCAAGTATCGCCTGGGTGAACATCTCGACCGCCGCCTCCTCAATATGCTGATCAAACTTCAGGCCATTCATTGTCGCTTCGTGGTTGTAGATCTCCATCATATCCAGCGCATTGCGATAATAAGTGGCTTTGAGCACGCGGAATGAGTCACTGGTGAGTGGCACGCCCATGGTCGCCAGCTTGCGCAGTAACGACTGGACAATATCATTGCTCATACGTTTCAGGCCGCCGGTGCCATCTTCTTCTGCCAATGGTTGATGTTTATGATCGTAGTTATCGGCAATTTCCACCTGACAGGTTTGTCGCGTGGTGTAGTTGCGATAAATCTCCGACAGCACGCCGATTTCCAGCCCCCAGTCGCCGGGAATTTTAATGCCGTTCAGCACATGGGTACGCATGGCGAATTCGCCAGACAGCGGATAGCGGAAGCTGGTGAGGTAATCCAGATATTCAGAATGGCCATACACTTTTTGTAGCGAACGCAGCAGCGGGCCGACCAGCAAGCGGCCTACGCGACCATTAAGCTTGCCGTCCGCGACGCGCGCGTAGAACCCTTTGCAGAACTCATACTGGAAAGCTGGATTGGCAAGCGGATAGAGCAAGCGCGCCAGCATGCTGCGCTCATAGGTGACGATATCGCAGTCATGCAGCGCCACGCACTGGGTGCGATCCGAGGCCAGCGTATACCCGGTGCAGAACCACACGTTGCGTCCTTTACCCGGCTGGCTAGGCGACAACCCTTCTTTATCCAGTTCAGCATCCAGCGCTTTCAATCGGGGTCCATCATTCCACAGGATGCGATGGCGTTGTGGCAAACGAGAAAAGAATTCGCGAGCAAAGAGAAACTGGTCGCGGTCAGCACGATCGAGACCGATGACGATCTCATCCAGATAAGGCACTTTGGCCAGCTCATTGACGATGTTATCCAGCGCCGGACCTTCCAGTTCGGAGAACAGGGAAGGCAGGATTAGCCCCATTTTGCGTTTACGCGCGAAACGTACCATCTCTTTTTCCAGCGATTCAACGCTGCGTTGGGTGAGATTATGAAAGTTAGTAATGACACCATTTTGGTAAAAATCACTCATTTTCTCATCCTTAGGTCAGAGGGTTATTCGGGTTGCGCGAGAAAATAGTCCAGCCCTTCACGCCAGCCCAGCGGGCCAGCATGCGCGGTGTGATAGACATTTTGTTGATCGCGGCGCGTGAGGATCACCGGGGTTTTACTGAATCCTTTAATCACCACGGCATAATCGACCTGCTCCAGCATCGGCACATCATTGGGGCCATCACCGAGGCCGAGGGTGGTCCGCTTCTCTCCACTGCGCTGTTCGAGATGCTGCTGCAGCTGCTGCAGTGCGATGCCTTTACCGCAGCCCTCTGGCATCACATGCCAGAATCGTCCCCCCTGGGTGAGCGCCAGGTTGTGTTCCGCCAGCGCCATACGAAAATCCTCCAGCTTTTCACTGTCATCGCGCCAGAGTATGACTTCTGAAGCATTGCGCAGTCGGCTCTGGCTGGCTTCGGCCAGGGTTAATCCGGTGAAGCGGGCCACTTCCGCATCGCTAAAGTCGTGAAAACCGCTGAAGCGGAAAGTGGATTGCAGGGTATTCAGAGAGCGGCACAGCGCAAGATAGTGTTCACCCGGTTCCTCCGCTGCAATTTGCTCGCCATCAAAAGCGATAAAAGCCCCGTTTTCAGCGATGAAAGGGGTACCGGAAAGACCCAGGCGTTTCTGTAAGGGGATCATTTCAGCGGCCGTTTTACTGGAACAGAACACCACGGGAATCGCCTGCTGCTTGAGGCGCTGCAACCATTCACTGGCGGCATCCCAGTTGTAATCATGATGATCCAACAACGAGCCATCGAGATCGGTCACAATCATCAGCGACGAGTTAAGTCTGAGCATCAACACTCCTTACGCCAGGCGCGTCCGTAAAGCAGAGAGTAATCAGTATAATAGCGTTATGACGATCACACTTTTATGCGAGTGGCTCACGTCAATTTCCAGGATAAATCTTAAATCTACAGGGTGACGATTAGGGACGTACACACATTGCGCATAAAAGAAACACAGTAGGCACACGGTGTTTTCGGTAACAAATGGGGAAGGTCATGCTTTTTTGTTCGTTTTATACGCCAGATTGGGACTTGTCTTGTGTTGACTAAAGCGTAGTCTGACTCAGGTGTTAAGAATTTCCTGGTGTAACGAATTCACTGATTTATTTTACCCGGCCATCCCGCCGGGTATTTTTTTGAAATCGATTTCAACGGTTAACTTCAGTGATCGAGAAGTCACGGATATCGAGTTCAAATGCTTCAGCCAGATCGATATAAGAGTCATAGGCTTCACCATTCACTTTCACCCGGTGAGCGTGTTCCGCTTCCATGAACTCTTTAACCTCGCCTGAGGTTTTCTTCTGAATCGCTTCCAGCAATGCTTCAACGTCAATGTTCACTTCGCGCTGCACATTATCACTGTACTCTTTTGCGGTTGTCATGGTCGGCCTCCCAGAGGCGATGAGATTCTATATCAGTATAGACAAAGGGAAGAATGGGCAGGAAAGGGCAGATTTCAGGCAAAAAAAAGCCCGCGCTGCGCGGGCAAAAATCCTTGTTACTTTTAGGTTGACTGCGCCTTTGGGGTTGGTGCAGTACGAAGAAGTGTACGGGCTACCCGCGTCAGAAGTCTCTCTGCGTACTGTTAAGAAAGTGAAAAGCCGCGGTTTGACAGAACTTTACCCGTCTGTCATCGCATCAAGCGAATCAGCGGCTATGCTTAGAGCTTGACGATAAATAAGTGATATCAGGGAGTTAGTATGGATTTTATTCGAATTGTGATTGCGATTTTACTGCCACCGCTGGGTGTATTTCTGCAGGTGGGCTTTGGCGGCGCCTTCTGGCTGAATATCCTGCTCACGCTGTGCGGTTATATCCCGGGCATTGTGCATGCAGTGTGGGTAATCGCCCGACGCTGATCCGGATCAGGCGGCCGCCATTTTCTTCCGTTACACTGTATTCAGGACAATATCTGGAGAGTAATCAATGCAGGTGAATGACCGCGTAACGGTAAAAACCGATGGCGGCCCACGTCGCGTGGGTACAGTACTGGCAGTTGAAGGTTTTAATGAAGGGACCATGTACCTGGTGGCGCTGGAGGATTATCCGCTGGGGATTTGGTTCTTTAATGAAAGCGACCATGCGGAAGGGGTGTTTGTTGAGCCCTACGAGGAAGCTTAAGACTGCATAAAAAAATCAGGTGCACATAAGGTGCACCTGATGCATATCAACCCCTGCCATCAATGACGGCGAGAGGGTTTAGAACGTTTCCCAGTTGTCGTTACTGTTCGCCGCTGCCAATGCTGGACGCGGTGTCAGCGTCGGGGCCTTCAGGGTGCCTGATGAAGGTGTCATCACTCGCGATGCGGGTGAATCGTTAAGTTTAAATGCCGCAACGGCCTGTGTCAGACGACCCGCCTGATCTTCCAGCGAGGCGGCCGCTGAAGAGGCTTCTTCCACCAGCGAGGCGTTCTGCTGCGTCACGTTGTCCATCTCGGTAACCGCCAGACTCACCTGCTGAATGCCACGGCTCTGCTCATCGGAGGCGGCGGCAATTTCCGACATAATATCGGTGACGCGACGCACCGCCTCGACGATCTCACCCATGGTTGAGCCGGCTTCGCCCACCTGATGTGAACCGTTATTAATCAGATCAACCGACTCGGCAATCAGCGTTTCAATCTCTTTCGCGGCCTGGGCACTGCGCTGGGCCAGATTTCGTACTTCGCTCGCTACGACGGCGAAACCACGCCCTTGCTCACCGGCACGCGCTGCTTCTACCGCCGCGTTCAGCGCCAGGATGTTGGTCTGGAAGGCGATACTGTTAATGACGTTGGTGATCTCAGCAATTTTCTTCGAGCTGCCAGAGATATTGTTCATGGTTTTCACCACGCCATGCACCAACTCACCACCGCTACGGGCTTTGCCGGAAGCATCCGCAGCCAGTTGACTGGCATGGTGGGCGTTTTCCGCATTTTGCTTCACGGTTGCGGTGAGCTGTTCCATGCTGGCAGCGGTTTGCTCCAGCGCAGAAGCCTGCTCCTCAGTGCGTGAAGACAAATCGGTGTTACCGGCTGAGATCTCGCTGGAACCCTGATAGATGGCAACGGCGCCTTCGCGGACGGTGCCTACGGTACGCACCAGTGCGGCCTGCATCAGTTGCAGATTATGCAACAGGCTACCGATCTCGCTACGGCCATACGCTTGTTCCGGTGCGGTCAGATCGCCCTGCGCAATACGCTCAATACGCTCAACCGACTGACGCAGCGGGCTGATCACCACACGGCGGAGGAAGACGAAGGTGAGGAGCACCAATACCAGTGCAGCAGCAAAGGCCACAGCCATGGCAATAAAGCCGACGCGGGACTGGTGCGCAGCTTCCGCGTTGATCGCTTCGGCACGGTCAGTACGAATTTTTATCGCTTTCAGTAATACCGCGTTATACGCATCATCCAACTTGCGTGTCACGTCGGTTTCCTGCGCCACGATCCCTTCGAAGCTGCCTTGCTTAGCCGACTCAATCATCGGCTTCAATCCCTTGTCGATATAGTCATTGAATGCCGCGGTAAGTGGCGCATCCAGCGCGATATCCTCCGGCGTTTTCGCCTTGCGGTCCATGTAAGTTTTAAAACCGTCACGCGCTTGCTTGATGCGGGTCTCCGTGCGCGCCAGATCGGCACGATAGCCGTCCATTTCACCGATGCGGGCAGCGGCGCCGGATTGCAGCACGTTCAGACGAGCGGTACGCAAATGGTTCGAGCTATTAGAGATGCCCATACGGATTTGAATTTCATCCGTCGCATCGTTGAGGGAATTATTACTCTGGGTTAAAAAATAGCTGGCGAGGCCGATACACAGGGCAAAAAGCAGCAGAATGCCACCAAAGATCATGCTGAAAAGAGGCATCAGGCGCAGGTTCTGCCAGATGCTGAGCTTATATTGCTCATCAATCGATGCTGTTTTCATATCCTTGCTCTCATTTTGGGTAGGTGTTCTGAGAACAAGCATCGGCAGTTCAGGCTAAAGGATTAGGGGGCGAAGTGAGACCTGGCTCGCAGATCCAGGCAAAACGACAAAGGGCCAATCTGCGGATTGGCCCTTTGTCGGCTACGGCTATTTACTCAAACTGTTTACATGCAGGACTATCGCACGTTGACATAAATACCGGAGGTCACATTATCGGTCAGTCGCACCACATGATAAATAACCTGTTTATTATGTGTCTTAATTTTGCGTTTTATATTACCTTTGTGTGACGATACCGTTTTGGCTTTAATTTGCATCTTGTCTGAAATTTGAATGGTGTCATGTCCTGACATCCACATTTTCAGCATATTTGATTCAGTCTGACTTAATGTCAGTGGGTGAATGTCCAGGCCTGCTGAAATACGCGGGGTAGCGCTGAGTTTCTTTTGCAGGTAAGTACCGAGCAGTGAATCCAGAGTCGAGGTTTTCACCGATTTTGACGTAATAATCAGGTTCTTACGAACGTAGAGGTATTCCTCAAAATGGATGTTCGAGATCGCCATAAAGATAAAAAATAGCGTATCTGGATGCTGCATAATAATGGCACGAATACGATCGCTGGAATCGGATTCATGAATGAAGCATTCTTCGTTAATAAATACGACACCAGGCTTTAACTGTTCACATCTTTGTTGCAGTTGTTCAATATCAGAGACCGGAGTAATATTTTTCTTTTTAACTCCTTTGGCCGACATATAGTCTGATAATCCCAGGCGTGTGTAGTTACATGAATCCATAATAATCGTTGGCATTATAGCGACCCTCACCAATTTGTTATCCGTTTAAATCAACGATGAATACGCGTTTGCGGTACGAGAGAGATTTCCAAAGACACTTTTTTATTCTGCTCGGCAGACTGGCGAATGATATCCGTGCGCCATCATGACTCTATCCCTGAACCCTTCTGCGAAGTTTGTTGTGTTACTTCCACGTCACTCTAGTCCCCGCGATAGTGGGAATCGCCGGGAGTTTGCATTAAGTGTGTAATTCGCTCTGTTTTTGAGAGCCCTGTCACTATCGCGCAAGTCACAGACAAATCTGATAGGACAATTCTTAAAAACATTTGAATCGCGAAAGTGTGACGTTTCAGCGAGTGTTGACAATGCCGGAAAAAAGGGATTTAGACAAGAAAAATCGCTGTAATATTTTTTTTGTTTAAAAACAGCCCTTTGAGCATTTATTCAACCAATTCTCAAGGTTTATCACCTTAGGAATCGTCTGACTAAAATACGCGAAGCGCCGTTTAATAAGAATAATTTTCACCTGAAATGCGCATTTATCAGAATAACCTCAGTTGATTTCTGAGAAATATGGTTCGAAAAATGCACAGATTGATTTTGAATACTTAACTATCGCATAAGAACTTCTACAGAATCGTTAATTAGCGTGCGTGGGAGAGTTCTGAGACAAACTGCGCGAGTAAATCAAAGACTTCGCCGAAGAGATGTTCGCAGAAGGGGGCGAGCAGTGGCATCATCATACCCAGGCTGAGGATCCCCACCGTTAAGGTAATCGGAAAGCCAATCGCGAAAACCGACAGTTGTGGTGAAACACGGTTTAACAAACCTAGTGCCATGTTTAGCGTGAGCAATAAAACTATTAAGGGCAGCGCTAACATCATCCCATTAAGGAAAATTAACCCGGCGGACTTCACCAGCGCCATAAAAGCATTGGCGTTGAGGGGTTGATCATTAATCGGCAGGGTATGAAAACTGTCCACCAGCAGCGAAATCAGCCACAAGTGTCCGTTGAAGGTCAGAAACAGCAGCATGGCCAGCATATCGAGAAAACGCGCCAGCACGGGCATGTTAAGGCGGCTGCCAGGATCAAAGAAGGTGGCAAAGGATAAGCCCATCTGTAATCCAACGACTTCACCGGCCATACGCACCGCGGCAAACGCCAGTTGCATGGTCAGGCCAATCCCCACACCAATCAGTAATTGCTGTAACAGGATCCAAAAACCGGCGGGGGTAAATAACGTGACTTCTACCGGAGGCAACACGGGAATGACGATCCAGGTCGTCAATACCGCGAGGCCCACTTTCACGCGCTTGGGAATGGATTTCTCACTCAGCACCGGCGCACTGGCAAAGAGTGCCAGCAAACGTACCATCGGCCAGAAAAATTGCGCGACCCAATGGACCAGCTGGCTGCTATCGAGGTTAATCATCAGCCGATGATATAAGGTAAGTTGGTCAACAGATTACGCATGTAATCCAGTATCAGGTTCAGCATCCACGGGCCAGCAATCACCGCGGTGGCGGCAACGGCAAGGATCTTAGGAATAAAGGAGAGTGTCTGTTCGTTGACCTGCGTGGCCGCCTGTAACAGGCTGATGATCAGACCGCTGACCAGTGCCGCCAGCAACAGCGGGGCGGCGAGCATCAGGGCAATTCGCATTGCTTCCTGGCCGATGACCATAACCGATTCGGGTGTCATGCTGCGCTCCTGGCGTTATATGTTGCGGCCTTCAGGCCGACCGGATTGAGAGTTGCCATCGACTTCCAGGTGTGCCGCTAGGAGTAGAAACTTTGTGCCAGTGAACCCACCAGCAGCTGCCAGCCATCCACCAACACAAACAACATCAGCTTGAATGGCAGAGAAATGGTCGCCGGCGGCACCATCATCATCCCCAGCGCCATCAACACGCTGGCAACCACCAGGTCGATGATCAGGAACGGGATGAACACAGTAAAACCAATCTGGAAAGCAGTTTTCAGTTCACTGGTGACGTAAGCCGGCAGCAAAATGCGCATCGGTACGGCTTCCGGACCTTGAATCGGCGCGGTGTTGGCAAGACGAGCAAACAGCGCTAAATCGGCTTCACGTGTCTGACGCAGCATAAATTCACGCAGCGGTTGAGCGCCTTTGTCGATCGCTACGTCCATGCTGATTTTGTCCTGACTGAACGGCAAATAGGCGTCGCTATAAATCTTGTCGAAGGTCGGCGCCATAATAAAGAAGGTTAAAAACAGCGCAAGGCCAAGCAAAACCTGATTGGGGGGGGCAGAAGGCGTGCCTAAGGCGTTACGCAGCAAGCCAAAAACAATGATGATGCGCGTAAAACTGGTCATCATCAGCAAAATGGCCGGAATAAAGGTCAGCGAGGTGATAAACACCAACGTCTGCACCGGCAGTGACCAGCTCTGGCCGCCATTTGCCAGTGGCTGGCTGACCAGTCCTGGCAATTGCGCATGCGCAACCGGTGCCAGCAACAGCAGCGGCAAGAGGGGAAGCAATCGACGCATCATTGGGGTTTTCCGGGACGTTTAACCAGATTCTGGAACAGCTGACGAAAATCCTGCGGCGCCACGGTTTTGTTCACCAGCTCTTCAGGTGGCAGCGGCGGCAGCGAATGCAGATGGGTAATTTGCTGGGCGGTGACGCCCAGCACTAAACGCGCATCGGCGGTGTCAACAATCACCACCCGCTCCTGACGACCCACCTGCACGCTGGCGCTAATTTTCAGCGCCTGGGTGTTGACGGTTTTGGGCGCAAAGCCAAGGCGTTTTGCCAGCCAGCCACAGGCCAGAATCAGCAGAACAATCACTGCCAGCACGCTGCTGACTTGCCCAATCACCGAACCGGTAGAGACCACCGGCTGGCTATGAACAGGCTGGCCAATTTGCGCGTTCTTTAACATGCTTAACGGCTCAGACGACGCATACGTTCAGATGGCGTAATAATGTCGGTGATACGCACGCCATATTTGTCGTTCACGACGACGACTTCGCCCTGCGCAATCAGGTAACCATTGATCAAGATATCCAGTGGTTCACCGGCCAGGCCATCCAGCGCCACCACGGAACCCTGCGTCAGGCGCAGCAGCTCTTTGATGGTCATCTTGGTGCGACCCAGTTCCACGGTGAGTTTGACCGGGATATCCATAATCAGATCAATGTCTTGCAGCGAGCCACTGGCACCGTTGCTTTCAAACGATTTGAAAACGTTCTCGGTTGGATCAGGCGTGCTGGTGGTTGCCTGCTCGTTCATTGCCTCAGCCCACAGGTCGTCCGCAGAAATATCATCGGACGGTTTTTTGCTGTCACTCATCGGGCTGTTCCTCGTTCAGCGAATTCAAAATCGGGTTAATCAGGTGTTCAACACGCAGCGCGTACTGGCCATTCATGGTGCCATATTGGCTGGTCAGTACCGGTACGCCATCGACGTGAGCAATGATGCGGTCCGGCTTCTCAATGGGCAGGACGTCACCAGGTTTCAGTTGCAAAATACGTGACAGGCGCATGGATGTTTCCGCGAAGTGGGCAATCAGCTCCAGCTCCGAGTGCTGCACCTGTTTCACCAGATTGTCGCGCCAGTGCGTATCTTCCTGACGGGAGTTTTCCAGTGGTGGATTGACCAGCAGCTCGCGCAGCGGCTCAATCATTGAAAACGGAATACAGATATTAAATTCACCCACCAGGTTACCAATCTCGACCTGGAACGGGGTGTTGACCACGATATCGTTCGGCGAAGTGGTGATGTTGGTAAATTTCACCTGCATTTCCGAACGGACGTACTCAACATCCAGCGGGTAAATCGCTTTCCAGGCATCGCTGTAACCATCCAGTGCCAGCTTCAGCATGCGACGGATGACGCGTTGCTCGGTATGGGTAAATTCACGGCCTTCCACTTTGGTCGGGAAACGGCCATCACCACCAAACAGGTTATCTACGGCGATAAACACCAGACTCGGTGAAAATACCACCAGCGCAGTACCGCGCAGTGGTTTCAGGTGGATCAGGTTCAGGTTGGTTGGCACCGGTAAATTGCGGGCAAACTCATGGTAAGGCTGAATCTTGATCGCACCGACACTGATATCCGGGCTACGGCGCAGCAGGTTAAACAGCGCCATACGAAAATGACGGGCAAAACGCTCGTTAATGATCTCCAGCGCCTGCAGACGCTCGCGCACCACGCGACGCTGAGTATTAGGATCATAGGGACGGATATCGCCATCGGTCCCTTTGGAACTGTTCTCTACTTCCGCGCTGTCACTGTCGCCATTAAGCAGCGCGTCAATCTCAGCCTGGGAGAGAATGCTATCGCCCATTAAATCACCTCAAAATGAAGGCGGTAAACAGCACGTCACTGACCACCTGTGGCGGTTGCGTTTTTACCAGCGGTGGCGCCAATGCCTGTTTGATCTGCTCAACCAGGGCCTGCTTACCTTGTTCTGTGGCAAGCTGAGCGGCACTTTGACGCGAGAGCAGCAGCAGTAAACGGCTGCGCACCTCAGGCAGGTAATCATTCAACCGACGACGGGTATCCTCATCCGGCAGACGCAGGGTAAAGCCTACGTACAACACACGGTCGGGATCGTTGTCAGGATTGACCAGGTTAACCGTAAACGTATCCATTGCAAAAAATACAGGGGCGGCCGGTGGCTCTACTTTCGCCGCTTCCGGTTTGTCATCCCCGTGTTTATTCATCATTCGCCAGACTGCATAGCCTGCCACGCTGCAAGCGGCCAGCGTTACAATCAGTAACACCGGTATTAGTAGTGAACGTTTGCGGCCTTTAGCTTTCGCGTTATCAGACATGTTTGCAGTTACTTCCTGTGAATTATGGGCAAGCCTCTCGGCTCGCCTGGACAGATTATCCCGCGTCTTAAGTCAAACAATGGGAAGAAAAGACGCGGGTTTTACGCTTACCTTCAGCGTTTAGCCGCTGTCAGGCAAAGATATCGACAGCGCCGTTACCTGTCGCGCGCGCCTGAAGGGCTGCCGGGACGGCAATAGGCGTTATCTCGTTTTCACTGTCCTGGGAGAGGGTAAAGCTGCCGTGCTGGCCATCACGACGTCCTTCCTGCTGGCCCTGATAATTCTGGCTTTGTGCGAAGGCGTCGCTGCTGACATTACTCTGTCCCAGGTTGATACCGCTCTCCGCCAGCGCTGTACGCAGCTGAGGGAGAGCCGCTTCCAGCGCGGCCCTCACTTGGCTGTGGCTGGAAACCATACTTAACTGCGCCTGATCCTTGTCGAGGGTCAGGTTGATCTGGATAGCACCCAAATCTTCGGGATGTAAGCGCAATTCGGCATTTTGCTGACCGTTGCGACTAAACATCACGATTTGCTGGCTTAACGCCTGCTGCCACTCATTGCTGCCGAGTTGGGCATTCAGCATCGGCGTCGACGGAGTGGTGCTGGTCGTCGCCGTGCTGTTGGTCAGTGTGCTACTGCTGCTGACCGGGGCGCTGGTTAATGCTGTTACCGTGTCGCTCTGAGTATTACGATGTTCTTCCGGTTTGCTGAGCGTGCTCAGCACCTGCTTAAAGCTTTCATCCAGTGACAGTGCGCTGTTACTGTTACTGCTGCTGGCCGTGGTGCTGGCGGCAGCGGCACTGCTACTGGCTGTCGTTGTACTGACATCACGGCTGACACCGCTCAGCACATCGCTGGATTTCTTATGAGGCGTACTGTCGGATTGTGCCTCTTGTTCATCTTTCACGGCGTTCTGCAGTGTTCGGCTTAACAATGATCCGTTTAGCGTAGTCTCTGCATCGGCAGAGGTTTTATCCGTGCTGACGCTGACGGCGCTCTGACTGTTGCGCGCTTCAACCGCAACCGGTAACATCGCGAACAGTGCCTGAACATTCTGTAAGTCGCTGGCACTTAACGAACTTGCTTCAGACTTGTCTTTATCATCGGCTGATTTCAGCGTGGCTTTAGTGTTTTCCGGTTGTAAAAGTGCGTTTAACGCCTCTGGTTTGTCCAGTGCCTGCAATAACGCGCTTAATGACGCTTTTGTGACGCCTTTTTCATCGACTTCTGCTGTCAGATCAGTCGATTGCGTGTTAACACCTTGTTGCTGAGCCAGCGTCAGTAAGCGGTTACCCAGTTCAGTGATAAATCCCTGTGGCAGCGCATCTGTACCCAGTAAATTGTCCGATGCTACAGCACTGTCTGCATCGCTGACTTTAGAGGTTTGCGTAACCATAGTTGGCAGCGTAATCATTCGCCTCTCCTCATAGCGGCCCGTTGGGCAAATTCATCCATCCGTTTCTGATCGAGACGGTTTTCTTGTCGTAATGCGTTTTCGGCAGCGCGAGTGATCAGTGTTTGATACGCATTCAATCGCTTATGCTTTTCTTGCCAGCTGCTCAGCGCCTGATCCAGACGTTGATTCCACTGATTCAGCTGTTGCCGATGCTGTTCAATGGCTTTCTCCAGCGTCTGGATAAACTGGTGGTAATTGGTCCAGCGCAGGCTGGAAATACCGCCTGACATATCGGTGTTGAGCTTATTGCGGTACTCATCCTGATAGTCGAGCAGCATGGTGAGCTGCTCATCCGCCTGCTTTACGCCACGGCGCATGTCACCTAAATGAATCACGGCCTGTTCCAAATCCTGCTCCGCCATATCGCGCAGCTTATCGATTGCACTGGCAGTTTTCATGGCTTACCTCGCTTGGGCTCGCGCTAGCCGAACATGGCCTGCAGGTGCAGACTGGCGTCGTCATAGTCGCTGCGTTCGAAAATACCCTGTTGCAGGAAGGCTTCCATCTCCGGGTAAAGCTTGATGGCTTTATCGAGCATCGGATCGCTTCCAGCGGCATACGCGCCTACACTCACCAGATCGCGGTTGCGCTGGAAACTGGAGAGCAGTTGTTTAAACTGACGCACCCGCGCGTAGTGGGTGTCATCAATTAACGCGGTCATCGCACGGCTGATTGAGGCTTCAATATCAATCGCCGGATAGTGACCGGCTTCGGCCAGACGGCGCGACAATACAATGTGACCATCAAGAATGGCGCGCGCCGAGTCGGCAATCGGGTCTTGCTGATCGTCACCTTCGGTAAGCACGGTATAGAAAGCCGTAATCGAACCGCCGCCGTGGGTGCCGTTACCGGCGCGTTCCACCAGGGCGGGGAGCTTCGCGAACACGGAAGGCGGATAACCTTTGGTGGCCGGTGGCTCGCCAATCGCCAGGGCGATCTCACGCTGCGCCATGGCGTAGCGGGTGAGGGAGTCCATGATCAGCAGCACGTGCTGGCCACGATCGCGAAAATCTTCCGCGATGCGTGTGGCATACGCGGCACCCTGCATACGCAGCAGCGGCGAAACGTCAGCCGGTGCGGCGATCACCACCGAGCGCGCACGGCCTTCTGCGCCGAGGATGTTCTCAATGAATTCTTTGACTTCACGGCCACGTTCACCGATCAGGCCAACCACGATCACATCGGCTTTGGTATAACGCGCCATCATGCCAAGCAACACCGACTTACCGACGCCGGAACCCGCAAACAGGCCCATACGCTGACCGCGCCCGACAGTCAGCAAGGCGTTGATCGCCCGTACGCCGGTATCCAGTACATCGTGGATTGGCGTACGTTGCAGTGGGTTAAACGGGGCGGTGATCAAGGGCGCACGATAGCCGGTGTCCGGGGCAGGTAAACCATCCAGCGGTTTGCCTGCGCCATCCAGCACGCGGCCGAGCAGTTCTGGCCCAAGCAACAGCTGTTTACCGCCTTGTGCGTTGTCACCGCTAAAACGGGCATAAACGCGCGCACCCGGCAAAATGCCGTCCACTTCTTCCAGCGGCATCATCAACAGTTTCTGACCGTTGAAACCCACCACTTCACTTTCCACTTCAGTGATGTTGTTACCGTCGTGACGTTCGATGATGCAGGTCGCACCGAGCGGCAGTTGCAGCCCGGTGGCCTCCAGTACTAAACCGGTAGCACGGGTCAGACGGCCATAGCGGCGCACGGTTTGCACCTGCGAAATACGATCCTCGAAGGCATCGAGTGCGCCAAGCCAGCGGGAAAGACGCGACGAGGTCATTACAAGGTCCCCGGTGCGGCCAGACGGCACAGTTCCTGCCAGCGGGTTGCCACGCTGGCATCGAGATCACCATCTTCGGCGCTGAGTTTACAGCCGCCGGGATGCAGTGAATTATCCGCGAGCAGTTTCCAGCCGTGCAGATCCAGCGTCGGGCCCAGTGTCTGCTCAATACGCTGTAAATCATCAGGATGCACACGCAGCTGCGGTTTGCCGCTGAACATGGGTTCTTGTTGAATCAGTTGCTGAATCTGGCGCAGCAGGGCGGTGCCATCCACTTGTGTGGCCTGGCCAATGACCGTGCGCGCCGCTTCCAGCGCCAGCTGCATCAGACGAGAGGCAATGACGCTATCCAGCGCTTCCAGCGTATGGTGGAACTCGGTCACCAGCTGCTGCATACGCGCCTGTAAGGGCGCCTGCTGCTGCTGGGCATCGGCTAGCCCTTGCTGAAAACCGGCGTCGTAGCCGTTCTGCTGCGATTCGGCAAAGCCCTTTTGATAGCCTTCGCTATAGCCTTGCGTCTGTGCATCTTTGCGCATCTGCTGTTGCATGCGCTCCAGCATCTGCTGTTGCTCAGCTTCGGCACTCATTTCGACATCCACAGCCGGCTCTTCCTGCGGCAGTTCTTCCGCCACTTTGAAGGTGCTGCCTAAATCATCAGGCTGCCAGCGCTGCCACGCACGGGCGGAAAAGGCATCAGACATAAGTTTCCTCGCCACCACCAATTACCATTTCGCCGGATTCTGCCAGGCGACGGACCACCAGCAGGATCGCTTTCTGTTCGTTCTCCACGGCCGACATACGCACCGGACCACGGTTGGCCAGATCGTCGCGCAGGATATCGGCTGCACGCGCTGACATGTTCTTGAGGAACTTCTCGCGCAGCGGCTGTTCGGCACCTTTCAGGGCGATTAGCAACTGCTCGGACTCCACTTCCTGCAGCAGGCGCTGGATGCTGCGATCGTCCACTTCCACCAGGTTTTCGAACAGGAACATCTCGTCGATGATCTTCTGTGCCAGCTCGCCGTCGAAGTCGCGTACCGCTTCGATAACCGCTTCTTCCTGCTGCGTTTTCATCAGGTTGATAATTTCGGCTGCGGTTCTCACGCCACCCATCTTCGCACGCTTGAGGTTGGTGCCATCCAGCAGACCGTTCAGGACTTCGGTCAGTTCTGCCAGCGCCGCTGGCTGTACACCGCCGAAGGTGGCGATACGCAGCATCACGTCGTGACGCAGGCGTTCGTCGAACAGCGCCAGAATATCTGCAGCCTGGCCACGTTTGAGGTGCACCAGGATGGTGGCGATAATCTGCGGATGCTCGTCGCGGATAAGATCGGCCGCTGCCTGAGGTTCCATAAAGTTGAGTGTTTCCATGCCGCTGGTGGTCTCGTTCTTCTCGAGAATATCTTCCAGCAGGCTTGAAGCACGCTCCTCGCCCAGCGCTTTGATCAGCACTGAACGCAGATAGTCATTGGAGTTGAGGCTGAGCGCAGCAAACTGCTCGGCATCTGCTTCAAACTCGCGCAGCACTTCGGTCAGTTGCTTATGCGACACCTGGCGCATCCCCGCCATCGCGGCGCTCAGGTGCTGCACTTCACGCTGGTTGAGGTGTTTGAATACCTCGGCCGCACGTTCTTCGCCAATGGTCATCATCAGAATGGCGCTTTTTTCAGTACCGGTCAGACTCATAGTTCTTTACTCATCCATTCGCGGATAACCAGCGCCACAACGCGCGGATCGTTTTCAGACATATCGCGGATGCGCTGGCTCATCACCTCGGCGCTCATGCGGTTATTGGATTTACGCTCCTGATCCAGCTCGTCTTTACTGAGCTGCACGTTATAAGCTTCCTCAGATTCCAGCGCTTCCGCACGGGCTGCCGCCGCTTCTGCTGCCGCTTGCTCCTGCGCTTTCTTACGCAGCAGCTGCGGACGAACCAGTTTGCGATACAGGATGAAGGCAACCAGCGCCACCAGCAGCCAGCGACCACCGCTCATCAACATGTCGAAGAAGGCTTGCGACTGCCAGAACGGCAGGTCACCGCCAGACGGCTCAGTCATGTTGAACTGCGAGTTCACCACGTTGACGCTGTCGCCACGATTCTGCGAGTAGCCCATCGCTTCACGGGTCAGATCTTCAATCTGTTTGATCTGCTGATCGTTCAGTGCAACGGCTTTGCCTTTGCCGTCATCACGGTAGTTCACCACCACGGCCACCGACAGACGCTGCACATCGCCCACATTGACCTTGGTGTGGCGAATGGTGCGGTCCAGTTCGTAGTTCACGGTGTCGTTACGGCTTGAGCTGCTCGGGCCGCTGCTTTGCTGCGTGCTGGTGGTGGTGCCGTTGTTGTTCGCCGCGTTGTTCTGGCCATTCGCATTCTGGCCGTTGGCATTTTGGCCGTTAGCATTTTGCTGCTGCGGATTGGTAACCGGCGCAGTATTCGCAGGGGCAGGTTGATTCGACAACGCACCCGGCACGCCACCTGGGTACGGGCTGCCATTCTGCTGGTTGGTATTGGTCTGACGCGAGCGAATCGCCGTGCTGTTTGGATCGGCGTTCGGTTTGTACTTCTCGTCGGTTTGTTCGCTGCGGTCAAAGTTGATCTGCGCTGTCACCTGCGCATGCACATTGCCCTGGCCAACGATCGGATTCAGGATGGCTTCGATACGCTGCTGATAACGCGCTTCCACTTCAGACGCATACTTCAGCTGTGCATCATTCAGGTCACGACCTTCGCTGTCAGAACGAGTCAGCAGACGACCGGCCTGATCCACCACGGTCACGTTGCCAGGCGGCAGACCGGCGACGCTGCTCGACACCATATGCTGAATGGCCTGAATCTGGCCTTCATCGAGTGCGCGACCCGGTTGCAGGTTCAATGTCACGGAGGCCGAAGGCGCTTTCTGCTCACGCACGAACAGCGTAGGTTTTGGCATCGCCAGATGCACGCGCGCGCTCTTGACCGGGCCGAGCGTTTCAATGGTGCGGGCCAGCTCACCTTCCAGCGCACGCTGGTAGTTGATCTGCTCGCTGAACTGGCTGATGCCGAACTTCTCTTTGTCCATCAGCTCAAAGCCAACAGAGCCACCTTTCGGCAGCCCCTGTTGCGCCAGGCGCAGACGCAGTTCATGTACCTTATCGGCGGGCACCATTAAGGCACCGCCGTTTTCGGCGAACTGGTAAGGAATGTTCATTTGCGTTAGCTGGGTAACAATCGCGCCGCCATCCTCATCGGAGAGGTTGTTATAAAGGACGCGATAGTCAGGGGCTTTAGCCCACAGCACCAATGCAAAAACCACTGCGATAGCGGCAGCGGCAGCAACAATGATTGGAATTCGCGGATTGGCGCGCAGGCGAGCCAGAAGGTCATTGAAACCTTTCTTTGCGGTATCTTGTGTGGCGGCTGCACTCGCATTCATGACCGATTCCTGCCTGACATAATTGACCGGGTTAGTTGTGGTGACAAAACAGACTCCCTGAAGCAACGTCTTAAATGAAATTCCAATCTTATGGCTGGCATTATTGATGAATCGGGTCACTTCGATGGCTGGATAAGCTAGGTTTTTTACGTTTATTTAGCGCCTTTGTCCTATTGACAGTGTGTTAACTTTTGCAGCGTGAAAATTTAAACCCTTCTTTAATGAGGTACAGGCAATGTCGATTCAGGCAATTGATGGTGTGTTGCAGCAGCTGCAGTTAACGTCGTTACAGGCCAGCGGCAAGCAGGCCGAGTCAACCAATCAGGTAGATTTTGGTGCCACCATGAAAGCAGCACTGGATAAGATCAGCGACACGCAAACCGCGGCGCGCACCCAGGCACAGGATTTTGAAATGGGCAAACCGGGCATCCAGTTAAACGATGTGATGGTCGATCTGCAGAAATCCTCCATTTCCATGCAAATGGGGATTCAGGTGCGTAACAAACTGGTATCGGCGTACACCGATATCATGAACATGCAGGTGTAGTGGCTGCAAACATTGTTGCGGTGTCAGGCGGGAAAGCATTTATCTTTTTCAGTAACAGCGGCATGATGCTGGCCTGACACACCGCGTATATCGAGAAGAGGATTCTCACGTGAAGCCCACCCTGCTGCTGCTGATGGCAACGATCATGCTATCCGGCTGTGATAATAAAAATGCGGACTTTGCACCGCAGATGAAAAATTACGCTTACCTCTATCAGTTCGAAGCCATTCCCGGCAAAGTCAAAAGCACGCATCAGCGCCTGTTTAGCGCCGACGACACGCCAATCTTTGATGTCGATATCGCGTTCGATGGGCAAGGCTGTATTGCCCATGTGAAATCCATTGATAAAGCCGGAGATATCACCGAAGTGACGCGGGAAGGCGATAAACTGACTGGCACAGAAAACGGTCAGGATGTGGTCGTCACGCTGAATAAGCAGTGCGCGGTAATAAAAAAAGTCACTCCCAGCATGACGGTGGATATTGGCTATAACGATCAGGGTTGGGTTGATCAAATCTCCTCTCCCGCCTCCGATGTTAAATTCCATCTGACCTACAATAACGTCGGTGATATGACGCTGTTGAGTATTAAGAAGGGCGATGAGGAAGTGTCACGCGCCAGTGCCAAACATGATACGGACGCAAAAAAGATATCCGATGTGGTGACGACGGTGCAAAGAAACGAGCAAAGCAAGACGGTTACCACGCAATGCCAGTATAAGAATGATGTTCCTTTCCGCTGTGATACCGTGACCACTGATGCCGAAGGGCAAGTCACGGATAAGCAGTACGGCACCATTGATGTCACCTATTATTGATGCTTGAGTAAGCCGCGAATGCGGCTTTTTTTATGCCGTTAATATCGGCGCCGATAAGCGAAGCGCTAAATAAAACAATCACTTACTGATCAATTGCGCGCTCGATATGCTAAAGTGTGGGCCTTAGGTAAGCATTCGTCAGAGCAGGGAACTCGGTGTGCAACATGCGCATCACGCGAGGCGTTGAGGAGTGTTGAGTAAGGGTTGCAGCGACAAGAAGCGTGTAAGAATGAAAGAAGGTTATTACTGGGTTAGAGATAAAGATAACCCACCAGAAGTCTGGCGATATATAAAGCAATTTGGCTGGTACCGTCCCTGCGTTGCCGTGCCCATCACCTTAAGTTCTTTTAAGTTGATGAACTACCAGGTCATCAGCGATCGATTATTACCACCGGGTTACTTCCCGCTTTAAATGCTAAAACCGCCGGTTAAAGGCGGTTTTTTTATTCTCTCTAACCGTTCGCTATTTGATTTCCGGCCAGGCGATAGCCGGGAAACCATTTAACTGCGGACGCGCGAACAGATACCCCTGGAACTGGCTAATGCCTGCCGCTTCCAGCCACATCCACTCCTCGGCTTTCTCCACGCCCTCTGCAATCACCGCAATCTCCAGCGAGTTACAGCACTTAATGATGGCATGCAAAATGGCCTGTTTAGGACCGCTTTTGTGCACATCGCTAATCAGCTCACGATCAATCTTAATTTTGTCCGGCTGAAATCTTGATAACAGTGACAGGCCAGCAAAGCCCGCGCCAAAATCATCCAGGGCCAGACTGATACCCGCCGATTTCAGTTTGCGCACCTGTGCCGCAAACTCATCGGTGCGCGAGATGATCTCATTTTCTGTGACTTCAACAATCACCTGCTCGGGGACCAAACCATTGGCTTCAATCTGCGTCAGCAGAAACTCCACCGCATCAGGAACCGTGACCAGGGACATTGGCAGAAGGTTAATGGAGGTACTGTGTTCGCCAATACCTAATTTTTTCGCCAGTTCGAACGCCAGTTTTTTAGACTGAATATCCGCATGATAAACAGCCTCGCCACCGAAGGCCGAAAAGTATTCGCCTGGCGAACCGCCATTCGGGGTACGGATTAACGCCTCATACGATGCCACGCGGCGTGCAAACGGATCGATAATCGGCTGAAAGGCGAAGTGGCACTCTTTCAGTGACTCAATGACTTCATTCTGAAGGGTACGAGATGGCTCATCCGCAATAAATTCCCATGTGCTGGCTGCGGGGATTTCAAAATAGTTCTCTTTATCACGAGCGATAACAAAGGTGCGCAGGAACTGCAACGCGCGATCATCGTAGGTCAGTTGATAGCGCGAGGTGCCTTTGTCTAACACGGCTTGCAGCACCATGGATTTATCATGCTCGCGTAAATCAAACAGCTCCATACCCACTTTGCCAAAGCGGCGAGCGGGGGCAAAGTCATGCATCAACTCCACCAGATTGTGGTGGCGGGCGTCCAGGCAAATGCGATCATAAATACCCTGCACAGCGTCACGGGGCCCTTCAAGTAACTGGAAGAAGTGCAGTCCATCAAAAAGCAGAATGCCTGTGACATCGTGCGAGCTGTTTTTGTTATTCGCTTTGGTCACCATGTCTTCAAGTGTTTTGATAGGAACATGGTCATGGAGGTGACTGCGATAAATGATGGTGGTAAGCATAGCGATTGTCCGGACAGCTTATTATTGTGGGGCCTACAGTAGCAGGCCTGGGGCGGGGGCTGTCCACCAATATAGACTCGAATCGTAAACTATTTTCCAATTAATGAGTTAACCGAAACGGCTAGCGAAACGGCGTCAAATCGAATTGTTAATTAATTGCACCGGGGGAGTATTTACGATAAATAATTTCGATTGAATGGATAAATAAAAAGCGTATCTTGACCCTCGTTAACCAGAGGTGAGCATAATGTTACGCGACTATTTAAAGATTGATGATAGCGACCGTTTAGTTGAACAGAGCGTATTAAGACTCAACAACCGCGGTCAGGAAGATGTCACTGAATGGCATATTGTTAGCGTAGACGGCAAGCAAAAAGGCAGCGTGACGCTGTTCGATAAGCTCTGCAACCGCCGCTCATATTGTGTTAACTATCGCATTACGCAGAAGGATGTGCACGGGAGGGTTGTCGTCGATCACTTGACCGACGTTTTGTAATAATTGCCGTAGTTTTGCTGGTTTTGACCCGCTCATAGGCGGGTTTTTTGCATTCTCTTATCTGGCGCGATAGCGGCGCATTTCCATCATAGTTCCGATTAATTCAATCTTTTTCTCCGCCGATGTCTGCGCGGGGAAGTCATCATTTAACGGCCGCAACGAGAAAATTTGTTCGTCGTGCTGCTCGGCCATCAAACGATAAATGCGCACCTGTGCAACACCATTGATGAGCGCCAGCACCGCATCACCCGGTTGTGGATTAACGGCAGGATCGAATATCAGTGTATCGCCGGGTCGGTAGTCAGGTTGCATGGCGGCATCCTCAAGGGTGATAGCCAACGCCGATTCACTCAGTCTGCTATCGCTGTAGAGAAAGCGGGTCGCCTGCTGCTGAATCAATAAGCGTTGCTCCTGCATCCACGCAGCAGCTTGCGCCAGAGTGATCAACGGCAGAGCACTGACATCACTGACGTTAAGCGGGGCGGTAAACACCTCGCCCTCGCCATCAATTATCCAAGCTGCCGTACATTGCAGCAGTTCTGCCAGCCGCAACAGGTTCTCGCCGCGCGGGACCGTCTCATCTTTTTCCCATTGTGAAACAGCGACATGTGACACGCCAATGCCACTTGCCACCACTAACTGCGTGAGCTTTAGCGCTTTACGACGGCTGCGAATGCGTTCACCTGCAGATTCTTTTTTCATCATCTTGACAACTCCGCTGGGTTTTACTTAAGTATACTTAAATTTATTAATTAAAGTAAACTTAAATTCTGATGTTGGCCGCGCAACTGGCAAGGGCGGACAACATGTTTCTCGGGCGGATCCCTTGCCAGTGAAGAGAGGTGAGGCATGGAAAGTAGTTTGGTGACCAGCGTCGGTGCGCTACTTCTCGGTGGCGGTGCGGCAGCTGTGTTTTGGAAACCCTTAATGGCCGGCATCGCGGCCATCGTCACCAGCAATCGCGCCGGCGGCGAGATCATCACCAGCTATAAAGAGCAGGTGATGCTTCTCAAGGAGAGCCATGCGCTGATGCGCCAGGAGAACGATGACCTGCGTATTCGCCACGACAAAAACCTGCGGCGCATCTCTTCGCTGGAGACCGATCTACGGCTGATTAAGAACGCGTTGGGCATTCTGTTAGCCACCACGGAATCTGATCACAGCGATAAATTCCGCAGTCAGATCAATCAACTGATCACCACCTTAGAGGAGAGTCGCGATGGTGCAGATAAACAGTGAATTTTCAGTGCGCGGCCATCGGCGTCAGCTACTGCTGGGCGGTCTGCTGCTGATGCTGTCGCTGCTGTGTGTGGCGATGACCATTATGTTCGTGTTCGTGAATAACAGCGCCAATCGTCGGGTGGAGGATATCCGACAGCAGTACCGTGCGATTTCCGATCGGCGGGAAGCGCGGGTGGCGGAATTGACCAGCCAGTTAGTGACATTGCAGAAAAAACTCGATGGCTTGCCGGACCGCACCGCGAACAAGACAGCGGACAAAGTGAAGCAGGTTGTGGGGGAAGACGCGCCACCCGAATCGACGCATTAAGGAGGCCATGATGAGTATTACCGAGCGGATTGCAGCCAGCTTCGGCCGACTGCGGTCTTTATTAAGCAAGAAGGAGAAAATTATGAGCGACCAAACTGTAATCGAAAATAGTGCAGCAACTGCAACACCGGATGCCAGCACGCTGTCACCATTAGAGAGTTTTGCTAATGAGGTGGCGGTGCCGGGCAGTGCGACAGTGACCGATGCCTCAACGACAACCGTGGATAGTGCACCAGCACAGGATGTTTCAACTTCAGCTGTAAGTAGTGCACCCGTCCCTGCCTCCTCAACGCCAGCGGTGAATGCTGGCAGCGAGGCACAGCTTGGGGCGGACGCTGCGAGTGCAACGGATCTCACCCAGCAGTTGGCCACGCCCGATCCTCTGGCCAACGGTTCTGCCAGCGCTGGGCCGTCAACGGCTTCTACCGTCGGGATTCTCGCTGAGCAACCTGCCGTGGGAGTCATTGCGGATGCTGTCAGTCAGGACATCAATGCCAGCGTGAAGGACTTCACTCAGGCATTTAACTTTGTTGAAAATGGGGTTGAGAAGCTAGGTGCCGCGGCTAAGGATGAGCTGATCGCCCTGGCGCGCAAGTATCTGTAATGCTCAGGCGGCCTTCGGGTCGCCTTTTCATCTTCCGATTATTCTTAATGCGGTCTCGCTATTTTCTACTAACTTTAATGATTCAAACGTTATTTAAACGGGTTTAATTAGCGAAAAGGAAGATAGCATGAGTGATACAGAGGCAATCAAAACCAAAACTGACTACCTGCGTGATGTCACCTCCCAGTTAAAAGAGATGCGTCACTATGCGCAGACTAACACTGAGACGCTATCCAGCCACTGGTTGGCATTTGATGCAGGCGAGTACAAAGACAAAGAGTACGCAGGACGTTTTGACACGCTACTCAACAAGCAGGGACAGTTGTTAGATGATATCGAGCTGGCGATTCAGGATTTAGAGATCGCCATCAATCACAGCGAGCAAGAAAGCTAAGTTCCCCCGCGCTGGTGGCTTAATCGGCCACCAGCCACATTTCGGCTTCATCGAACATCTCTTCGACAATACGTGCCACCGTCGCTTTATCATTCTTACTCAGATCGGTATCAATGGCGTTTCGCTCCATTGGCTTGACGCGTACCTCGATCTCAGGAAATACGCGTTGCACGCGCTTCTCCAATTCCTGCAATATCATCTCACGTGCGCCTGGTAAACCGGCGACGTTGCGCTTATCGTAAATCAGCTCCACAAACATCAGGGCAGTCCATTCTTCAAAGAGGGTGCGTCATATTACTGTAAATAAAAACAGTGGCAAGGCTCGAAGCCCTATAGGTAAGAATATTTTTCTATCTGAGATACAGTTAGCGGGATTTGCACTGATACTCAACAGCGTTACAAAGCGAATTGGCTTTTTTAGGGGGTAAACATGCGTCAACTGGTGATCGATATTTTGTTGAAAATGGCAAAAATGGATACGGAAGCAAAAGAGTTGGTGGCGCAGGTTGAGGCACAGTCATTACTGATTGCGGCCTTATTGATTCAGGCGAAGCAGGATAATAACTTAACGATCAGCGACACCGTTCAGGATGCCATTTTGACCGCATCGCGTGCCGGGCAGCAATTTTTACAGTCAGATGTGGATCTGCTGCTGACGCACATCAATCGTCTATTGGCGGTGGCAAGTTATGTGGAAGTGAAAGGGATTGAGCGCGAGGGGTAAGCAAAAAAATACTACCTCTGGAGGGGAAATCCAGCAACTCCTCCAGAGGCGGCGCAATAGCACCTTCGTTCAAGGACAATCTACGACCGAAGCCGTCAGATACAAGTTATACAACTTATTCAGGATTGTACAACTTTTTCCTTGCCGATTTGTGTGGTTAGAGGTGTGTTTGAGATAATTTAGGGCCGCTGCGCTTAAAGTTCGTTCTTAATGCAAAACTCTTCCCACGTCATGCCGAGCGCTTCCGCATGGGATTTCAGGTAAGTTTCAATCGCTTCAGCAGCAACCGCTTTATCAGGCTCTGCCAGTTGAATGGAAAACAGCATGCCATCCAGCTTTTTCTGGCGTAAGAATGCGGCATAGATGCGCTCAGCGTGCCACTCGCGCAGTTGGCGCAGTGACAAGTTGGCCGCGCGCGCATCGCTCTCGGTCAGTTCATCCAGCGCGGCTTGAAAATCGGCGTGCGCGGCAAAAAACATCGTGCGGGCCTGGGCGTAATACTCTTCTGGGGTTTTCATGCGAATTTCCTGCTTATCGACTTGCGCGCTAGTGTAACGTGCGCGAGCCGTATTGTCAGGCTCAGCCGGGTTTTCACCGAGATTCCTTGCGTAACTTACGCGAAAAATTATAACGTAGCCGCCATTGAGGCGAGTGTAGGGACCAGGAATGAAAAAGTGGATGGTATTGGCCGCGCTGGGCTTGAGCGGATGTGCGCAAATCAGCAATTACGATGAAGCGGTAAAAACCCCGGCACCAGTGGAATTGCAAGGTAACTGGCAGACTGTCGGACCGCAGAGCAAGTTGATCAGTGGCCAGGCGATGGGCAGCCTGATCATCGGTGCAGAAGGCGACACGCTGGACTGCCGCCAGTGGCAGCGCGTAATTGCCAAGCCAGGCAAGTTAACCCGCCTGAGCGATGAGTGGGTCAACGTGACGCGTCAGGTGCGCGTGATGCCGCTGACGCTGGAGAACGGTGAACTGCGTTATGACGGCTTGCGCATGCGTAAGGTCGACCAACCCACTGTTGAGTGCCAGCAGGCGCTGAAAGAAGTGGCGAAGCGTCCGAAGGATGCGGTGATTCAGGATATTCAGCCGCAGATTATGGAGCCGGTGTCGGTCCCTGCGCAGAAGTGATTTTGTGAGCACAGTTCTAAATAAGAAACGGGTGAGCATCAGCTCACCCGTTTCTTATTTAGCCCGCCGTAAATTAATTCTGTGGCAGATAGACATTGCCTTGCTTGCCGTAAGCACTCATGACCGACTTTTGCATTGTAGATTGACCAATCAACTGCGACAGTTCATCCATGCGCGCCTGTAGTAGACGTCTGACTTCACTCTCATTGTCCAGGATATGGCGCAGTACCGGACGCAGTTGTTCTTGCAAATAGTTGGACGGTGGCGAGGCCTCAGTCGAGCGGGCCAAAGTTTGCACCGCACTGACGTAATCCACTTCCTTTGTAATCAGGTCATCCCATTCGCCGTCTGCGGCCAGGCGCAGCATTCCATGGCTGAGATCGAGTAACTCTTGATAAACGGTGATCAGTTGCGGTGCGTTATTCATTAAACGGCGTCCTGAAGGTGTTGAGGTTGTGCGACTTCTTTCCAGGCATCCGCGATATTACGCAGAAGACCTTCTACTTCTTCGAGGGCTTCAACATCATTACGCAGATTCGCCTGAATCAACCGGCGAACCATATAAGCATAAAGACCTAACAGATTGTCGGTGAGGTCATCGCCTGACTGCTCATCCAGACCCTGCTTCAGCCCGCTTTCGATAATGTTAATCGCTTTGGAAATCGAATTACCTTTTCCCTGAATATTGCCATCCTGCATAAACAGGCGGGCACGGATCAGTGCACTGATCGCGCCGTCAAACAGCAGCGTAATCAGTTGCTGTTGGTTGGCGCTCATTACGGAGCTTTCCACACCAATTTTTGCATAGGCTTGGGTGCCATTTGCGCTGTACATGATTACTCCTTATGAAGATGAGCTGCTGGAGCTACTTGATGATTCAAACTGCTGCGTCAGGTAAGAACTGGTGCTGTTCAGCGAGCTCATGGTGACGTCCAGTTGGGTAAACTGTGCTTTATAACGCGCGATCATATTGTTGATGCGCGTGTTCATGTCGTTGTACTGCTCGGTCAAATTATTCAGTGTCTTGCTGACACCGTCTTTGGCCGACTGAATGCTGCCAGTTGAAGAGAGCCAACTAGTGAGATTGGTAGCCAGAGTAGTGGTGATACCGGTGGTTTTGCCATCACCAACAATCATCTCTTTAATACCGTCCGGATCTTTAGTCAGCTCGGTTGAGAGTTTGTCAGAATCCAGCGTAAGTTCACCCGTCGATGGATCGGATGTGATACCAATTTGCGCTAATGTTTTATACGTTGATGAACTGGAAGAGTTCGTCAACATGCTTTTAATTTGGGTCTGAATGCTGCGCAAAGTGCTGTCGCCTACCAGGGCTCCGTTGCTGGAGTCTTGCGTATCAGATCCCACATCCACTGCCGTGTATTTAGTCAGGGTATTGAACTGATCCAATAGCGTGTTATAGGCAGTGACGAAGTTCGAAATAGCCGTTGATGCTTTTGACGTATCCTGCGCGATGGTCAGCGTTTGGTTGCCGCTGGTCGTGTCACTCAAGTTTAGCGTAATGCCTTCGAGTGCATCGCTAATCGTGTTGGTGCTGCTGGTGATCGCTACGTTGTTCACCGTCAGTTCGGCATCCTGCGCCGCCACGCTCACATCCATCGGGTTATCGGCATCGGTCTTGGTCGAATCAAAACCTACGATATTGTTCAGGGTGTCATCACCCGTCACGCTAATCGATGAAACGGCATTGGCCTCACCCGTTTTGGAAGAGGTCAGCGACAAGCGGTAAGAACCGTCGGCCACTTTTATAATACTGGCGCTAACGCCAGCACTGGCACCGTTGATGGCATCACGCATGCCGGTCAGTGAAGTCTGATCGGTGGTCAGCGAGATATCTTTGCTGGTGCCATCAGTCAGCTTAATGGTCAGAGTGCGGCTGGTGGCAGAGCTGTCGCCCAATGCGGTGGTGTTGCTGGTTTGCACCGCAGAGGTGAGGGTCTGTGCCTGTGCCAGTTGCGTAACAGCCACGCTGTATTTGCCAGCAACCACGGTACCCGAGGTGGTGGCGCTGAAGGCGCTGCTGCTACTGGTGGCGGTGGTGGCAGAGAACAGGTCTGCACTGTTCAGCGCGGTGTTGGCGGTCTGGAAAGTCGTCAACGCACTGGAGAGCGTACCGTAGGCACTCAGCTTTGCGGTATAAGCGCTCTGCTGATTGGAGATCGGTGTTAAGGAGGCTTTTTCCGCAGTGGATAAGCTATCCAGGATACTACTTAAGTCGAGGCCTGAACCGACACCGAGGGTAGTGATACTAGCCATGTTGTTTCCTTTTCATGTCGACACGGAGAGTGAATACCGCGGTTATCGGCTTATCTGAGGCAAAGTTTAGATTTATTTACCAGCGAGTGATAAAGCGAATAAAGGCTATAGAGAAGGGTATTTCCGGCGCTAGAAAAGTATTGGGTTTGCACTAAAGAAGTGCGAGGTGAGGGCGATAAAGATAAGCGTGACAGGTTGAAGAGAAAAAATTTCGCCTGGTACTAAAAAATCTCTAAAGGTTGTTTAAGCACAGACGATAACAACTTTGACGGCGCTGAAGCCGGCGGGTTGAAGCCCAAACCATAACCAAAGACTTGATTAATAGGAACTTAAACCATGGCTCAAGTAATTAACACCAACAGCCTCTCGCTGATCACCCAGAACAACATCAACAAAAACCAGTCTGCGCTTTCTTCTTCAATTGAGCGTCTGTCATCTGGTCTGCGTATCAACAGCGCAAAAGACGATGCAGCAGGTCAGGCAATCGCCAACCGCTTCCAGTCAAACATCAACGGCTTGACTCAGGCTGCTCGTAACGCCAACGACGGTATCTCTGCTGCGCAGACCACTGAAGGCGCACTTTCTGAAATCAACAACAACTTACAGCGTGTTCGTGAACTGACTGTACAGTCTCAGAACGGCACCAACAGCCAGTCTGACCTGGACTCAATCCAGGACGAAATCAAATCACGTCTGGACGAGATTGACCGCGTATCAGGTCAGACTACTTTCAACGGCGTGAACGTGCTGGCGAAAGATGGTTCTATGAAAATTCAGGTTGGTTCTAATGACGGTGAAACCATCACCATCGACCTGAAAAAGATCGATTCTTCAACTTTGGGCCTGACTGGCTTCAACGTGAACGGTTCTGGTTCAGTGGCTAACACTGCAGCTACTAAGGCAGATCTGGCAGCTGCTCAGCTGACTACTACAGCTGCTGGCGCTGCTATCGCTGCACCTACCGCAGATGCAAATGGCGTTACTAAGTACACTGTAAGCGCTGGTCTGAAAGAATCGACTGTTGCTAACGCATTTGCAGGCTTAAGCGATGGGGCAAAAGCTACCGCAGTGATTACTACTGGCTTCGACTCAGTAGCAGCTGACACCTATACCTACAGTAAAGATACGAATGACTTTACTTACACTGGAACCATCAATGCAGCTGATGCTACAACACAAAGCAATAGCGCTAAGCTTCAATCGTTCCTGACGCCTAAAGCGGGTGACACTGCGAGCTTAAGCGTAAAAATTGGTGGCACTTCAGTTGATGTTAACCTGGCGAGTGATGGTAAAATCACCGCTAAAGATGGCTCTGCGCTGTACATCGACTCTACTGGTAACCTGACTCAGAACAGCGGTGGTACATTACCTGCGGCTACCTTAGATGGTTTGACCAAAAACCATAGTGCTGCGGCTGACGGTGCAACTGCTGCCGTTGCTGTTCCTGTTGAAATTACCACTGCTGATGGTGCCACCATCAACATGGCAGGCGACATCGCTGCTATTGGTGAGCCTGCAACTGGTGTTGCTGGCGCTATCACTGTGACTGATGCACGCATTAGTGCTGATGCTCTGCAGTCGGCGACTAAAGGCGTTGCATACAGCATTGATACCAATGGCAACGGTGGCGCAGCAGACGATGGTGATATCTCTGTTGATGCGACTGGCAAAGTACAGCTTCGTGCAGCTGGTGCTTTCAGTGATGCTTACACCGCTGCGGACGGTTCACTGACTACCAGCAATGAACAGGAAATCTTCCTGCAGAAAGACGGATCTGTAACCAACGGTTCAGGCAAAGCTATCTACAAAGATGCTGCTGGCAAATTCACTACTGATGCTGCTACCACTGCTGCTACCACTGCAGACCCACTGGCCGCTCTGGACGACGCTATCAGCAGCATCGATAAGTTCCGTTCTTCACTGGGTGCGATTCAGAACCGTCTGGATTCAGCGGTAACTAACCTGAACAACACCACAACTAACCTGTCTGAAGCACAGTCTCGTATTCAGGATGCTGACTACGCGGTTGAAGTTTCAAACATGTCTAAAGCACAGATCATCCAGCAGGCGGGTAACTCAGTGTTGGCTAAAGCTAACCAGGTTCCACAGCAGGTTCTGTCTCTGCTGCAGGGCTAATCACTCTAAGCTCCTTGCTTATCAAACCTCGCTTCGGCGAGGTTTTTTTTATGGCTGCCATTTAGCAAATCGCACGACTCGCTGCGGCGCAATTTATTGCGCGAAGGAGGGAGCATTTGAGGATTACTTAACAAAATAGCGCGATAAATCGCGCCGCTACAAATAGGGTGGAAGAGTGGAATGATTGATATTAAAAATTAAATCCGGCTATACCCAATATCCCCTAAATCCGAACACCGTACCTTCGCCTCAAACTCCGTCGTCTTGCCATTATTTTCCAGCGAAAACGGCACCACAATATGCGTACTAGTCGCATTCAGCGTCGTCGGGTGAATATACAGCGAACCAATCTGCACCTGGAAGGTGCCAAAAAACGCCGGGTTAGCATGGTTCAGCAGGTCATCTTCTACCTGATTCTGCACGCGCTGATAATCAATATTCATACATGCAAGCTGATCCTGCTGAAAGCCAGTTTTCTTGGCATAAGCGTAAAAGCCTGCGGCACCCAATCCTAAAACCAGCAGTGAGAAAAGTTGACTGCCAAATTTGCTGTGCATCGTTTGATTTCCTTATTAGTGACACCGGAAATCATAATCAATGCAATTAGCCAGTTAATGGGTTCTGCCTATGGTTCGGACTGAATTAAGCGCGAACTGGCGCTTTACAAATAAAAAAGCCGCGATTGTGAATCGCGGCCTTTATCCATTTGTCAGGTAATTAGCGGTAGTTCACCGTCAAAATCCCTTCGCGTTTCGCATCGCTCAACCAATCCAGTTGCGCTTCAGAACGGCGGTTATTGAAGGCGATGGTCTGCACGTCTGAAGTGGACAGTGACTGCTGATGATACTCGCCTTGCTCGAAACAGCGGCTGGTGATCGCGGCTTGATTCACATTGATACGGCAGGCAGGTTGGTAGATCTCACCACTGAAGTGCACGCGGCCTTTTCCCACCACACCAAACTGCTCGCTGGCAGAAGCGGTGCTCGCTGCACCCATCAATAAAGCAAATACCGCAACCTTGCTGAGACTACCGATATTTTTCATCATTGTTCGCTTCCTTTTGCTCTACGTTGCCGTATCAAGATGTGCAATCCGGATTAGGATTTCTCCGAAGCTGCGTCATTAATGAGGAGCATAGCCTAACCGATTGATCTGCACAGCATACTTTGACTTAAGTAACCGATGTTTTTTTCGATCAATTATCAGTAATTAATTCGCATAAGCAATGAAGGGATAGTTGACTACCTTATCGCAAATTTTTTCAGGTTGAGGTTTTTTACCTGTACTTAACAGGGAGAGGGAGTCAGGAATGCTGCAAAAATGCTGAAGTGAGTGTGGATTAAAAAACGAGCGTTGAAATAGATTGAAAAAAAACCGCAGGATTTGGTGTGAAAAACTCACATTTTAATTGAATCGTATTTGATGGCGCTTAGCTTTCAGGACTTTTGGACGTAAAAATGGCGATAAGTTGCGCCGCTACCAAAGGTGTGGAAGGTGCAGTTAATAGGATGGAGGCAAGAGGTAGATTAAGAGGCGAACTAAAGCCGGTACGCATAATACCGGCTTTGAAGGAAACGCTGCGTTTTGAAAGCTACTTAAAGGTCACATCCACATTCGCAGACGCAGAGAAATCCCCAATCTTTGGGTTGCTGTTAAGCCAACGCAGGGTGGCAATAAAGTTATTCTGCACTACCTGACCGTTGGCATAGCCCAGCGCCACACTGGTGTTCATCGGGATAAAACTGTCCTGATTATTAGCAGTTGAGACCGAAATACCGAAGCCGCTGTCGGTGCTCGGCATAATAATATCCGTGCCGCTGGTCGGGTAAGTGGTACTAAAACTGGCGACGAACGTCTGTCCCTGACAATCTTGCCCCGCATTGGTCAGATTGGCGACGACCGCGAAAGGCACGCGTTTTTCAATCACGCCCGCGCTGGCATTACGTGATGGCAGGCTGCCGAAATTGACTGTCGAACCGTTATTTGAAGAGATATTGACCTGCGGTGAGCAGGAGATAAAACGGATATTGCCCAGGCCAGTAATAAAGGCGCGGAAGTTGCTGTCGGGTGTGCTGTTGAGCCCTAATACGCCATCCACCTGGAAGATCGCATATTGACCCGTGTTGGAAATTTTACCACTGGACGGTGGTGCGCTGCCGGTGGCTTTAATATAGATGGAGTAGTTTACCGTCACGGTTTGCGCCCGCGCCGGAGACTGACAGTAACTTCCGCTCCAGCTGTAAACTCTACGGCATACAGTACCTGGACCGACATCAGTTTTGGAATTCTTTACCGGTTTAATATCAATACTGTTATAAGTCACACCCACTTCTATCGAGGGATGGATAGACTGCATCTGGCTGAGCGGATCCCAATAAAGGAAAGCATCTTCTCCATTCGGATAGCCGTTAGTATCTTCGCAGCGAAAGGTCGAGGTGTAGTTCTGCGACCGCCACAGAATCGTCCCGGCTTTTAACGTGGCGGTAGAGACGGAAATTTCATTCTCAATTGGGATGATCTGGCGAATATTGCCGGATCCCGCTTCTTTGCAAGATAGGGCAAAACTGCTTTGAGAAAACAGGGCAGCACTAAGCGCCAGCAGCGTTAAACAGGCGCGCATCACGCCACGAAAATGAAGAAAAAGCATCAATACTTCCTTTTAATTGGGCGTGCAGCGCAGAGTAAATTCCTGATAACCTGCTTGCGAACCGTTCTCTAATTCCGGCAGCGCGATCCAGCAGTGTTCGTTATCTGAACTGCCCCAACGTAGTTGCAGGCGTTCACCGCTGGCAACCCCGGACACAAAGGTGCTGCCGTTGGTGCCGACCACGCCGAGGTTGCTGCCGTTTTGATTAAACACCGAAGCACCTATCGCCGGGACATCACCATCCGGTAACTGCGCATGAATCAGCGCACTTTTGCCGCTGCGAGTTTCAAAGGTCACGCGGCTGATGGCGCCATAGGTCGGCACCACGTCTTTGACGGCCAGAGGAATATCCAAATCGGCGCCGATATCATCGGTGCGCAGCGCCACACGGTTGTGGTGATAGGCGGTGGCCGAGGTCATCACCGCATAGCCGGAACGGTTGATCGCTACCCCCGGCTGATTCTCCAGACGGACGCCTTGCGCCTCTTTGGCTTCCACTAACACCACGGTGTTTTGCAGTGGCTGCGTCAGCGTTAAGCCGCCAGAATGCAGCAGTGCGCCGCCCGACAGATTAAGGTTGGTTTGTTGATAGGCATCGCTGTAGGTATAACCCAATTCAGCATTGCCCATGCTGCCCATGTAACCGACGTCGGCAGTGCTGGTCTGTCCGGCATGGCTGGCCTTACCGGTTTGCACATAATAGTTGAGGCGATTGTCATCCAGCAGGCTGCCGCTCAGACCGGTGTTATAGCTGCTGCCACTCTGTTTGCTGTCGGCCAGGTTAAAGGTGGCTGTGACCGGTTGGCTATCAAAGGCATTAAACGGCACCGAGAGCGTGAGGGATATGCTGCGATCGTGCTCGCCATAGTTGCTTTGCGTATCCTGCAGGAACACACTGTAATTCACTTTCCCCCAGCTGCTGTTAAGACCGGTTTGCAGCGTACGATCGCGGTTTTCAGAACCCCAATAGGTCTGATTGGTCATTGAGGCATACACCGATACCGGACCGATATGCTGATTAATGGTCAGTTCGAGACGTTGGCGTTTGTTGTTGTACTGGTTGGTGTAATAGGTGTTACGACGGGTATCTGCCCAGGACGGCACGCCGTTGGTCACTTCACTGGTATCGGTGTAGTCGTTGCGATAGCGACCATTTTCATAGTTGGCGCGCTCGGCCACCATATCGCTAAAATCGTAATAGCCCGAAGTGGAGTAGCGATAGCCCGCAATTTGCAGTTCAGTACCCAGGGTATTGAGTGATTTGGAATAGAGAAAACGGAAACTGGCACCCTGTTTCTGATCGCCGTTGGCTAAATCAGTTTTTGACCACGCGGTATCAAAAGATGCCGCGCCAAACATCCCCAGGCTTTTCCCCATTCCGAGCACCGCCGAGCTGTAGTGATCGGCAAACAGCACACCGCCATAAGGCGTAATCTCAAAAGGTAATCCGCGCGATAGCGTGGCTTGTACAAACTGAGGATGATAGGTAGTGGATCCATCCTGATAGCGGCCTAGCGTAAAGGCGTAATCCCAAATCCCTTCGCGCAGCATGTTCGCCACGGAAGAGAAGGGTACGGCATAGTGCTGTCGCGATCCGTCAGCTTCATAAATGGTGACCTGTAAGTCACCACTTAAGGTGCTGGGATAGACATCGTTCAGGGCAAATGGACCAGGTGCGACAGTTGCGCTGTAAACGGTATAGCCATTTTGCTGCACGTCAACGCGGGCATTGGTGCGTGCCACACCGCGAATCACCGGTGCATAGCCGCGCAGGCTGTCGGGCAGAATTTCGGACACGCTGGAGAGTTGCGCGCCCCGGAACTGGAAGCTATCAAACACACTGTTGCTGGTACTGCTTTGCCCGAGCAGTAAGCGAGAACGCCAGGCGATAATGTCGGTTTCAGCCCAGGTGGAAATCGGTGTCCAGTGGCTGCGCTCCCCACTCTGTTTCTGCCACGACGAGGTATTGCGTACGCGCCAGCGGCCAAGGTTCACGCCGCTGCGTGACGACAAATAATAATATTGGCTGCTGCTCTGGCTGCCGTTGTCATGAAGACGATTATCGGAGCTATTAAAGTTGTAATTGACGAAAGCAGCATTAATGCCGTTGTCATACACCAGCGGGGAAATCGCGCCTTTTGGCACGGGAATCAAAAATACCTGCGGAACCGAGAGATCAACGCGTTGCACTGCGGCGTCATAACTGACGCTGGCATCTTTAAAGGTATTGGCTAAATCAACGCAGCTTTCCGCAGAGGTTGTCGCCGCGAGATCGACACCATAAGCAATCAACTGCTCAGCGGATAAGCAAGGAGCAATGGCTTTTTCAGGCGAAGATTTGCGGAATTCAACATCACGATGGTCAACACGTTGCCCATTCAAATAGATGTCGAAGGGATAACTGCCCGGTAAAATATCATCGCCTGTTGCCAGTTCAGATACCGTTGCCGCGTCACCGTGAATAAAGGATGTGTTAAAAGCCTCTTCTGCTGAGGCAGAAAAGGCCTGAAGCAATGCAATGGTGAGAAGGGATAGCTTAACGGTATGATTGTTATTGGTTTTCATTAATCATGGTTTCGCGCTTTCATGCACCAAAGAAGAATTGCTGTGTGTCATCTTTCTTATAAAGCGTTTTGCTTTGCGGTACTGTTGCCGCCAAAGTCGTTGATATAACTTGCCTGCACACTGTTTGCTGATTCTGCGCCAGCGGGCAGTTTGATCGTCAATTTGCCGAAGGCATTCACCATATCCGCATTCACTTGCCACTGTTTGCCCGCTGCGTTTTTTACTTTCAGCACAGAGAAGGTGATGTTCAGTGGACCCGCGTTATCAACCACCAGCGTATCGTTTTGCTTATGCCATTTAAGATTTTCCACCTGTTGTTCCAACGAGGTGTTAAGACTGGCAGGACGATAAAACAGTTTGACTCGTGTGCGCACGGCGATCTGGAGCGTGTTGGCTTCTTTAGGCGCAGGGGGTATTTCCTGCACATTGACCCAAAGTACCGTTTCACGATCCTGCGGCAGACCTTGCCCTGCATAAATAAAACGCAGAATGGCTTCTTTATTGCCCGCGAGTTTTAAAACGGGGGGGATAACCTGAATCGGAATATCTTTAGGAGTTTTAGTGGCATCGCCGCGATCCAACCAGGTCTGCACCATGTAGGTGTCATTTTGGTCGTTACGGATGTCCAGTGAGGCAGATTTCGCATTACCGTTGTAAATAACGCGACTTTCATCAACCTGAATACCTGCAGCGGCGCTCGCAGAATAAACAAAGAGTACTGCTGCAAATAACTTTTTCATGTTTTCACTCACTGGACGACTGCCATCCCTGGCGATTGCTGATCTAAATTACTTGTATTCGATGGTGAAGCTTGAGCTGGCGTTGGCTTCGCCCGGCGTTACGGTTTGGTTGAACGATTTGTAACGCGCTTTCAGGTTAAATACCGCAGTACCGTTTGGTGTGGTGGTATTGCTGCTTGATGCTGTAACCCAGGCGGTGTTGTCATCAGCAGTCTGGTTAATTGGCAGCACTTTCTCGTTGTTATCCAGGATTTCGATACCGACACCCGTCGCTGCGCTGACTGCCAACAGGTTAGGATTGCCCGCTACAGTTGGGCCATCAAAACGCAGGGTGTAGCTGCCGCTGTCGCAGTTCGCCAGGTTGATGGAGAAGGCTTTCGAAGCGGTCACATCGCCAATTTTGCTGAAAGCGGTGGTAGGGTATTTACCGATGAAAACTTCTTTGTTGGCATCAGTTGAATTCACGGTACAGGTAGATTTCACGATGCTACCGGTGAATTTTACGGTGCCGTTGGTTGCGTGAGCGTTCATGGTCATCAGAACCAGTGCAGCTGAAGCCAGAGGCAAAAGAATCTTTTTCATCAGGTACTACTCCAAAGTGGGAATTCAGTTGATTTTTGTTATCCCGATTCCGACTTCGCTGCATTCAATCAGCGCGTGGCCAGTGATTCGTGATAGTCATTAGGAAAACTCTTAACTGCCGATGACTATAAATTTCTGGCCCTGCGTGATTGATAGTTGTTAACACTTAATTTTCAAAAAACTATCGGTATAAACATTTTTAGTTTGTTTACATTTGCGATAAGCACAAATTCAACTAATCCTTTCAAGTCTTAAAATGCTGGTAAAAATTGAATTAAATGAATATTAACAATGCTTTGCGTTCTTATTGTGGCTGGATTTGTAAAGCTCGGTTAACGAGTTCGCTGTAAGCGTTTGATATCGAGGATCAGTTCCATCAGCACTTCTTCAATGCGACGAGTCAAAACAACGCTAGGTTTGGCGAAGGCGCAAGAGAGCGAGAAGTAGTTTGACTGAGCACTGTCGGGATCAAAATGCGTGATTTCTTTCAAATTGAGCAAGGTCAAATCAACAGGGTACTGGCCGTAATTTTGCAGGTTTAACACCATGCTCTTAAGCAACATGCCAGGTTTGGTCAGCGTTGGCAGTGTGCCAGAACAAATTAATTGCACGCCTCGTAACGAAAGATCTTTTATCGCCATCCGGTGAACATAGCCATCACGAAAACGCCCTTCGCAAATAAAACCGAACTGGTCTGGGATCGTCACACGAACGCTGCTGCGGCGTTGTGTTATAGCAATTTCAGAAGGAAAAGAAAAAGTCAGGCGATGGAGCGTAGCTGATCGCGCAATCAGTTGAGAATTAAATGCAATTTTCTCAGTAGTACCCTGAATCACCATGATAAAGGGGCTATCAAGCGCAACTTCATCGAGTTCGGCGATGATCTGAAAACCACTTAAGTCGAGCTCGATAAAATTACTGCTGATAATTTTACCATCATGGATAAATTCAACGCTGGCATTGCGTTTTTTTGCCTCGCGCAGCATTGCCAGTATTTCATAGCGATCGGATTTCGTGACTTCCTTGTAACTCGCGTTGTCCATAATTGCATCTGTCCTTAACCAACAGCCAAGGGGAAACCTGACCGAGTGGCAGGTTAACCTTATGATTTAAAGTTATAATTAGATTGCTTCCGTGTTTTCTCAGTGAGAGGGGAGAATACAGGTTGCGTAGCAGTGACGAATAGATATACGCAATTGAACATGCTCCGGAATTAACCAGCCGGTAGCGATTCAATGGCTAAAAATACCCATGAAATTATGGTTCAAGAGGTTTCGTCCTGCGGGTCTTCTTTTTTAAAATGCCTGTGCAGTGTCTGCAATGTCAATTGAAAACGTAAAGGAATTGTATTCTACCTACTAATATTAGTAGGTGGTGCAGAAGTTTATCCCATCAGTTTTTGATGAGTTTTAAGTAGAGTGGCATCCTGTCAGAGCGCGTGGTTATTGAGTTTTGTTGCGAATCCTAAAGCATGAAAGTTTATCATGGTTAACATTTGAAGTTGTTTAGACTGTTACAAGAAGCACTTTTTGTTAAACCTGTTTTTGCGCAGTTAGCGTTAGAATCCGGAAAAATTTAATTAAATGGACTTTGTGATGGGGAAGAAACTATTTATTCCTTTGCTGGCTGTTGCCGGCTTCGGATTGGCATTCGCGAGTTATAGTGGTTGGGACCAGAATAACCAGGTTCAGCAAGATCGATTAACGTGCCCATTAATCAAGCCAGAACAAATTGTGGGTAGCGTTGAACGCGACCTATTGAATAAACCGGCTGAAGCCTTTTTTCATAAAAGTCGGATTACTATCGGCGCTCTGCATATCGATAGCGAAAGCATTCAACTTGAGCAGGGGACGCATTATTCAGTGTTTTTCACCATAACAGGAAGAATGGTGAGGAAGTATGTGGCGTCAGTAAGATGTTCAGATTTAAATGATATTTCTTATAATGAATTATAATTATATTTAACTTTCTATTTATTTTAGGGCAAGGCTGCACCTGTGCGTGATATAGAATTAACCCGATCTTATTTTTATCAGGATGAGATTTTAAATACTGAATTGCATTTTTATATCCATCACGTAGTAATACATTTTCAATCTAATGTTTTTTTATTGACGCCCCCTGAAAAAGGGAAATTAAAAAATACATTACTCATCGCAGATGGGCCGCGATGGCGTAAACTGTCTTTCGTGTGGCTTGATGAAATAACGAGTATTTTTAAGGTGTTAAGCTTCACTCCGCAAACCAAATCTGCCATGCTTGCACAGAAGCGCAGCCTAAAAATGATCCATCAGAATGGCACCGATGTTGACTACTCTCTGCCCAGGTTAGGATCACTGGTGGAGAAAACACTTATTACTAACAACACTTTGCTTACCTGCAATCATAGAGGTAGTCAGGTAACGCATTCTTCAGGGCATTGGCTTACTGTTAACTATCACGGTGAAGTCGAATATGGTTTACGGCGATTTAACCAAAGTATTAAGTGCCTTGGCAATCCGCTTAAAAATTTTACCGAAAACGGCAAAGTGAATCAGCACAACAGCGGTCTGGATTTTATAACTCTGGCTGCAATGATGAATTCACATTATTCATTCAATCAAATGAATGATTTTCAGCGTGTGCAGAAGTCAGATTCCGATCGTTATCTCGCCAGACATCATGATGTGCTCGATCTGGCGGCAAATCTGTTATAAATGACATTTCATTAACTTCACAGGGCGTGATCAATGAAAATTCTTCCTCTGGCTGTTTTGCTACTCGCGGGTTGTGCACCCATTAAACATCCCCGCAACCACGTTGATAGGCCTCCTATGCCCGTGGTGACCGATCTCAAAAGCTACTATTACGCCGTTACCTTTGCTATCCAGACCCAGTTTTTTGACGCCGACCATTACATCGGCAAAACCTGTCAGATAGACATTGATTTGGACGATAAAGGGCAACTGAGCGGCTTACATATGCGCACCGGTGATTTATCGCTCTGTACCGAAGCGTTGTATGCGGCTAAGCATGCTGAACTGCCGGCGCCGCCTTCGGCAGAAGTGCATGAGAAGACCAAACATATGGTGATCATGTTTGCCCCGCAGTGATTATTCCTGCATTAAACCAAATTTGATTTCATCAGCGATGATGATTTCCCCCAGCACCCTATAAGCCAAAAAAAGTAACCAACCTGTTACAGTCCCACCTAAAAATGCCGATAACTTCCCCAGAATCATTCCAATTTTTTCGCACGATTTTTTTCTGTTTCTGGGGTGTCTATGCGCTTCAATTATGACTTGTTACCGGGTGAGCTACTGACCTTCGAAGAGATCGCGTTGCGCTATGCGCAGCAGCATCCTGATGAGAAAGAACTCACCGCCCGCGGGTTGCTGAGCCCGTCGACCAGTTTTCGCAATTTGGTGATCCGCGCGGTATTCGCGCAGGAGGAGATTAACAGTCCGTTGGAGGATCTGCTGTTCGTCTCTGACGATAACGAGCGCAAAAACTATCTGCGCCGTTTTGAGCACTATCTCAAAAGCCAACAAGCTTTCCTTTATTTCCGCCGTAACGATGAAATAAAGAAGGAAGGGCGCTGGAAGGTGGTGGGTGAAACCCAGGTGTACGCCATGCTGGATCCGAATTCGGCAGAAGCGCAGAACCTGCTCACCAGTCGGGGCTTCAAGCTGGTGTTGATGCGACAGACGGAAGAGGAGGAGTACTGGCAGCTGTTCGATCCCCATGCGCACCCTTGCTTCCCACTGTCGCGCAAAATTCAGTTTCTGGTGGTGCTGAGTACGCCGCAGCATAAAGTGCCGACGGCGGTGATGCCAGGCACAGAAGTCGGGCGGCGCGTAAAAGCGAAAGTGTTCCAGCGTGCCAGTCAGGCAGAGTTTAATTCAGCCGTTAAAGCGCGCTATGGCGCCTGTATTATTACCGGCACGCAGCTTACGGAACGTCACAGCTGGCCGTGGGTGGAGGCCTGCTATATCGATACCCAGGAAAATGAAGAAGGTTTTCTTGCCGATAACAGCGTCGATAACGGCTTGTTCCTGCGCAGTGACTTACAGCGATTGTTTATCAATAAAATGATAAGTATCGACGCGGAATCCGGGCAGGTGATGTTTAATCCGCTGCTCGAAACTGAAGCGCCGATAAGCGATTTTTATCAGGCACTTGATGGTAAAACCTGTGCATTATGGGACGCGGTGCCGCCTGGCACGCGGCAACGGCTGCGCAATCTACGCTAGCGGCTTCGCCTATGGCGGTGCATTCCACCGCCATCCATAACAAATTTGAAATAACCTCGCTTTTGCCCGCCTATTCTGCCAATCGAAACCCCTACAGAATTGGATAATCATGCCGATAACTTTATTAACGCAGGGTAGTCACCGTGAACGATCTCTATACGCCCGAAGGCGTGATGGATAAACATTCGCTCTGGCAGCGCTACGTTCCTCTGGTGCGACACGAAGCGTTGCGCTTGCAGGTACGTCTGCCAGCCAGCGTTGAGCTTGACGATCTGCTGCAGGCCGGTGGCATTGGTTTATTAAATGCCGTGGAGCGCTACGATGCGCTGCAAGGCACCGCCTTTACCACTTATGCCGTGCAGCGTATCCGGGGCGCAATGCTGGATGAACTGCGCAGCCGCGACTGGGCACCTCGCAGCGTGCGTCGTAATGCGCGCGAAGTGGCCGGTGCGATGCATCAGGTAGAACAAGCGTTGGGGCGCTCGGCTACTGAGCAGGAAGTGGCTGAACAGTTGAATGTTTCGCTGGAAGAGTATCGGCAGATTCTGCTCGATACCAATAACAGCCAACTCTTCTCCTACGACGAGTATCGGGAAGAACACGGTGACAGTGCGGAGCTGGTGACGGAGGGGCATGAAGAAGCCAACCCGCTTCATCAGTTATTGGAAGGAAACCTGCGTGATCGCGTGATTGAAGCCATCGAGGCATTGCCCGATCGTGAAAAATTAGTGCTCACACTGTACTACCAGGAAGAACTGAACCTGAAAGAGATTGGCGCAGTGCTGGAAGTGGGGGAATCCCGCGTCAGTCAACTGCACAGTCAGGCGATTAAACGCCTGCGTGCCCGGTTAGCGGGGGCGCGCTGACAGACTCAGTACCTGGCATCGAAAAAATAAAAATACCGGGGACTCAGCAATGGGAGCCAAAGCCAAAGCCAGACCTTTAAGTCGTTATCTTAAAGACTATAAACACAGCCAAAGCAACTGTTCACATTGTGGCAAAGTTTTAGATCGTATGGCGTTAGTGTTTCGTGGACAGATCATCAATAAAGAGGCCATCGCGCGGATGGACCAGATGATTGATGACCAGGTATGGATGAAACTCCAGCCGGAACTGACCGCGTTATGTCGTTTCTGCAGCGATATTTTTTGTAATACCCATCCTAATTACTTCGATATTATGGCGTTCAAACAGTATCTGTTTGAGCAGACCGAGATGAGTCACAGCACCATTCGCGAGTATGTGGTGCGGCTGCGTCGTCTTGATGACATGCTGAAAGCGAAAAATTTCCCGGCCGACAGATTACGGGGCAACAGCTGGCATGAATGTCTGGAAAACGATTTGCCGGATGCGGGTAACAACAATTACCGCATCGCACTGCGTAAATATGACCAGTTTTTAGGCTGGCAGCAGGGCTGATTGTGATCCTGCCCTTGTTGTTGCTGAGCATAGCAGCAACAGGGGCCGCACTCGCAGAATTCCGGGTGCGACTTTTCTCATCTTCTGCAACACTGTATGGATAATTGCACATTGCCCGAATGGAGGCTGCATTGTCTTTACATCTCTTGCACCAGTTCCCACGTCTTGAATTACTCGGTGCACCCACGCCGCTTGAGCATCTGCCACGGCTTTCTGATTATCTCGGTCGCGATATTTTTATTAAGCGTGATGACTTCACGCCCGTGGCCATGGGCGGCAATAAACTGCGTAAACTCGAATTCCTGGCGGCCGATGCGCTGCGCGAGGGCGCGGATGTCCTGCTGACGGCGGGCGCGATTCAATCCAACCATGTGCGCCAGACGGCGGCGGTGGCGGCGCGCCTTGGCCTCGAGTGTGTGGCGCTGCTGGAAAATCCGATTAGCACGACCTCAGAAAACTACCTCACCAACGGTAATCGCCTTATGCTTGACCTGATGGACGTCGAGGTGGTGATGGTCGATGCGTTGCACAATCCCACTGAACAGCTGGCCGAACAGGCTGAACGTCTTGAAGCCCAGGGTTTCCGTCCTTATGTTGTGCCGGTTGGCGGTTCCAACGCACTGGGCGCGCTCGGCTACGTGGAGTGTGCGCAGGAGATCGCGCACCAAAGCGAAGGCGTGGTGGATTTCGCCGCTGTGGTGGTTGCATCGGGCAGCGCCGGCACCCATGCAGGTTTAGCGGTAGGGCTGGAGCAGTTGCTGCCTGATACCGAGCTGGTCGGTGTGACGGTTTCACGCAAAGTCGAGGCGCAGTTGCCGGTGGTAGAACGCATCCGCAGCGCGCTGGCTGAACAGCTGGAAGTGCAGACGCACGCGCCGATCACGCTTTGGGATGACTATTTCGCGCCGCGTTACGGTGAACCTAATGATGAAGGCATGGAAGCGGTGAAACTGCTGGCGCGTCTCGAAGGCATCATGCTGGACCCGGTCTACACCGGTAAAGCGATGGCCGGATTGATAGATGGCATTGCGCAGAATCGTTTCCGTCGTGAAGGGCCGCTGCTGTTTATTCATACTGGCGGCGCGCCTGCGTTATTTGCTTATCATCCTTCGGTCTAAGGCTAAGATAAAAAAGGTTTATAATCCGGCAGCTGTTGTTCTGGCCTGAAATGGGCCTGAATGCAGCGCCAATAACGAAAAGGCGGCAAACCCCGGTTTCGCTGCCTCAAAGCACACAACACATCACAATAAATGGGGTAAACATGGCTTTCTCTCCTATTCGTCGCCAACTGGTGATGGGCATGATGGCGGTCGCGCTGGTCGCGGGCGTTAACGTCAAAACATTCGCCGCAGAAGATCTGCTGGCACAGGTGAAGAGCAAAGGTGAGCTGCGCGTCGGTCTGGAAGGTACTTATCCGCCGTTCAGTTTCCAGGATGAAAGCGGCAAGCTGACCGGTTTCGAAGTGGAGTTCGCGCAAGAGCTGGCACAACACCTTGGCGTCAAAGCGGACCTGAAACCGACCAAATGGGATGGCATGCTGGCGGCACTGGATTCTAAGCGCATCGACGTGGTGATCAATCAGGTAACGATTTCACCCGAGCGTAAGAAGAAGTATGACTTCTCCACGCCATACACCCTCTCTGGCGTTCAGGCGCTGACGATGAAGAAAAATGCTGGCAGCATCACCAAGCCAGAGGATCTCTCTGGTAAGAAAGTCGGTGTCGGCCTGGGGTCTAACTACGAACAGTGGCTGCGTGACAACGTCAAAGGCGTCGATATCCGTACCTATGATGATGACCCAACCAAATACCAGGATCTGCGTTCAGGTCGTGTTGATGCCATTCTGGTGGACCGTTTAGCGGCGCTGGATCTGGTGAAGAAAACCGGCGACACCATGGCGGTAGCGGGCCCGGCCTTCTCTCGTCTCGAATCCGGCGTGGCGCTGCGTAAAGGCAATGACGACCTGCTGAAAGCCATTGATGCAGCGATTGCTGATATGCAGAAAGATGGCTCGCTGAGCAAACTCTCTGAGAAATGGTTCGGCGCGGACGTCACTAAATAATGCAGGAAAGCTTACAACTGGTGCTGGATTCAGCACCATTCTTACTCAAAGGCGCGCTGTTCACGCTGCAGCTGAGTATCGGCGGGATGTTCTTCGGTCTGGTACTTGGCTTTGTGCTGGCGCTGATGCGCCTGTCACATTTCTGGCCAGTAAACTGGCTGGCGCGTATCTATGTGTCGATTTTCCGTGGCACGCCGCTGATCGCCCAGCTGTTTATGATCTACTACGGCTTGCCGCAGTTCGGTATCGAGCTGGATCCTATCCCATCAGCGATGATTGGTCTGTCACTCAATACCGCCGCTTACGCCTCTGAATCCCTGCGTGGCGCGATTGCGGCGATTGAACGTGGGCAGTGGGAAGCGGCGGCCAGTATCGGCATGACGCCATGGCAAACCTTGCGCCGCGTGATTCTACCTCAAGCGGCACGTACCGCTTTGCCACCGCTCGGTAATAGCTTTATCAGCCTGGTGAAAGACACCTCGCTGGCGGCCACCATTCAGGTGCCGGAGCTGTTCCGCCAGGCGCAATTGATCACCTCACGTACGCTGGAAGTGTTCACCATGTATCTGGCTGCCTCGCTGATTTACTGGGTAATGGCGACGGTGCTGTCGGCATTGCAAAATCGCCTGGAAGCGCATGTGAATCGACAGGATCGGGAGGCAAAATGAGTGCGATTGAAGTACGTCAGCTGGTCAAGCAGTTCCAAGGCCAGACCGTGTTGCACGGCATCGATCTGGATGTGGCACCGGGTGAAGTGGTGGCGATTATCGGGCCAAGCGGTTCGGGGAAAACCACCTTGCTGCGCAGTATCAATCTGCTGGAAGTGCCCGATAGCGGCCGCGTCACGGTGGGTAATATCACCATTGATGCCAGTATTGGGCTCAACAAGCAGAAAGAGCAGGTTCGCCGTTTGCGTCAGCAGGTGGGTTTCGTGTTCCAGAACTTCAATCTGTTCCCGCATCGTTCAGTGCTGGAGAACATCATTGAAGGGCCGGTGATCGTGAAGGGTGAACCGAAAGCAGAAGCCGTGGCGCGAGCCCGCAGCTTGCTGGAGAAGGTCGGTCTGCACGGCAAAGAGGAGAGCTTCCCGCGTCGCCTTTCTGGCGGGCAGCAGCAGCGTGTCGCCATTGCGCGTGCGCTGGCGATGCGACCGGAAGTGATTCTGTTCGATGAGCCGACTTCGGCGCTGGATCCTGAGCTGGTGGGTGAAGTGCTGAATACCATCCGCGCGCTGGCGCAGGAGAAACGCACCATGGTGATCGTCACGCATGAGATGAGTTTTGCGCGTGACGTGGCCGATCGGGCGATCTTTATGGATCAGGGCCGTATCGTGGAGCAGGGCGCAGCGAAAGAGCTGTTCAGCCATCCGCAGCAGGCACGCACCCGCCAATTTCTTGACAAGTTTCTTAACCAATAGTCTCAAGCGTCGTCTGGTTCTGACGGCGCTTTCTCTTTTCTCATCTGAATCCCTTCTCTCAGTTTCCTCTGAAAATTGTCAAAGAACTTTCAATTAACCAACTGAAAAATAATATTTTATTGCCTATAAAATTTTGCTGGCAAGGTGCAGAAGGATTTTTAAGACGCCCCCGATTGAGACATCTTTGTAAATATAAATAATTCTTTACAAATTCATGGCGCAATCAGGATCATAAAATGACACATGCCAGAAATGAAGTCCTCTGGATCAACACGTTAAAAGGTGCCTGCATCTTGCTGGTGGTGTTGCACCACTCGATTATCACCACTTTCGCTCCCTCACTGCATCACCTCACGGCCGGCATGGTGCCTGCGCACTGGTGGGTGACCTTCAATACCTATCTTTCACCGCTGCGTATGCCCGCTTTTTTCTTTGTCTCAGGCCTGCTGGCGGCCAGTTCGATCGTCAAGAAGAGCTGGAAAGAGGTGTTCACCAAGAAGTTCAGCAATATCGTGTATCTCTATTTGCTGTGGGGGGTGATTCAGTGGCTGAGCATTCACTATATCTCCACACACCTCGGTGAGCGGCTGTCCAGCACCAAAAACGCTGCCTATGCCGACACGCCGTTTGAGTTCCTTAAACTGCTGCTGACCTCCATGACCAGCCTCTGGTATCTGTACGCGCTGGCGGGCTTCTTCTTGTTCACCAAGCTGTTCCACCGCCAGAAAATGGCGCTGATGGCACTGGCGATTGTCGCGACCTACGCTGCGCAGTTTAGCCTGATCCCTGGTTGGGGGCCGGCCAGCGTGGCGCAAAACTATCTCTACTTCCTGCTCGGCGTATTCTTTAGCCAGTCTTTGATTGAGATTAGCCAGCTTAAGCGCCAACACTGGCTGCTGCTGGCAGGCATCGCGGTGATTGGCGTGGTACATCATGTGGGGGGCATCTATAAAAACCCGTTCTACAGCCTGCTGACCATCGTGTTTGGTATCGTCGTGTGCCGTTTCCTCAATGAGCGCCTGAACATGGCGTGGCTGAACTGGATTGGCCGTAACACGCTGCAGATTTACGTACTGCACCGCATCTTCATAGAGTTGCTGGGACTGAGCGCGATTGCCCTGGCGCTGCATTACGGCTGGTTTGGTCATGCGGCCTTCAGTTGGGTATGGGCGCTGCTGATGCCGTTGACGGGCGTGGCGCTCTGCGTGACGATCTCACTGGCGGTGTGGTCACTGCTGAATCGCGGTCCAGGCAGAATGTTATTCATCTATCCGCGACTGTTGAGAAAACCCGTGCCAGAGACAAAAGCGGCACCGCTGCAATAATCAAAAAGGGCCAGTTCGCTGGCCCTAATTATTTTCTCTTAGCACAATATTAATATCCGCGTTTATCCATCTGCCACATTTCATAATTATACGAATAAAATTTGATTTTAATTTGGTTTGTTTGTGGTGGATTGCTCTTAATTTCCCTGTATTAATTGCTAACCTTATTTCCCTCGTCATACCCTTAGTGACTCTAATTTGGGAAGATATTGTTAGCCTGCTTAGCATTTGATTAATGTCTGGAACTGTAAAGTATTGTTATATCAGGGCCAGTAAAAAACTTTTAGGAGTTTCGCTAGAGTCATCCCCCGCCAGCTTGTTTAATAATCGTTGAATAACCAGAAATGCATCATTGTTTATTTCCTCATACTTCTCCTTAAAGACCTACACAGCAGCGGGAGTTAATCATATGAATAACGCCAGGAAAGAAGATATTGCATGGGTCAATACCCTGAAAGGGGCCTGCATATTGCTGGTGGTGTTGTACCACACCGTATTACCCGGATTTGAAGGAACGGTGAAATTATTGACGGCGGGTTGGATACCGGCAGAAATATGGGTGCAGTTTAATACTGTTTTATCTCCGCTGCGTATGCCAGCCTTTTTCTTTGTTTCGGGCTTGCTGGCAACCAACGGGATTCTTAATCGTCCGTGGAAGCAGATATTTACCAGTCGTATTACCAATCTGTTCTATCTCTATATTTTATGGGGCTTTATTCAGTGGTGGTCGATTGTGGGCATCTCCACAGAGATCACCGGTCAGCGTATCTCACACAACCTGAATGCCGCCTATGCGGGTTCACTGTTTGAGTTCCTGAAACTGACGTTTATGGCGATGAGCACCTCGTGGTATCTGTACGGACTGGCACTGTATTTCCTGTGTGCGAAGATCTTCCACAAACAGAAAGTGGCGTTGCTGGTGGTCGCGGTTGCGCTTAACTATCTGGCGGTGGAGAAGATCATTCCGTATTGGGGACCGCAAAGCGTGGCGCAGTACTTCCTGTTCTTCCTGCTGGGCGCGTTCTGGAGCCCGCTGATGCTGCGTATGAGCGAATGGCGTCGTGAAAATCTCGTGCCATGGGCGCTGCTGGCGGCGGTATCAGGAATCCACATTATCTTTGGTCTGGATAAGAGCCTGTTCCTGTGCATCATCGCGGTGCTGGCGAGCGTGGCGGCCTGCCGCTGGCTTAACGCGCACTTTAAGATGACGTACTTTAACTGGATTGGCCGTAACACCCTGCAAATCTACGTGATCCATCGTATTTTCATTGAGTATTTTGGCATGTCAGCGATTCTGTTCGCTCAGCGCCATCATCTGTTTGACTATGCCTGGTTCTCCGTGTTGTGGGCGTGTTTCTATCCGGTGGCGATTGTGGGGATTTGCTCGCTGCTGTCGGTGGCGGTGTGGTCTGTCACCAATCGCGGGTTGGGGCAGTCGCTGTTTGTCTTCCCGACCTTGATTGGTATGAAGCGCAACAAGTCTGTGGCTTAAGCTCAAAGTACAAAACAGTAGCGCCGCAACAAGTGGATATACTCGTCGCGGCGCGCCATGAAAAAGGGCCCATGTGGGCCCTTATTTTTTAACCAATCGTCATCAAACTGGCGTTACCACCCGCTGCGGCGGTATTCACGCTCAGTGAGCGCTCTATCAACAGACGTTCCAGCAGCAGATTGGTTTCGCCACGCGCGAAGCCCTGTACCGAAACAATCGCACCGTCCCGCGCGGCAACCTGCTCGCACAGCACGCGCAATTGATCCGCGTCACCGTGGTAGATCACCGCATCAAACCCGGCTGCCAGCACATCTTTCACCAGCACCACGTGTTTTTGTACGGCGGCAGGCAGTGATTTGCGCAGCGCGCGATGCAACTCATCATCCTGCCACAGCGCCTGGCTGCCCACGCTGGTCACTGCCGCAAGCTGTGTCAGTGCGTCCTGCTCGTTATCCGCAATACAGAGGACGTTATCGCGCGGCAGAAGCGTGAAGGTGTTACGTTCACCCGTTGGGCCTGGCAGCAGTCGCACCGTACCCGCCTGCGCCAGCTCGTCATAACGCTGACAGAGTGCCAGCAGTTCAGGTTTATCCTGCGCCCAGCTCTGCAATGCCTGGTGCGCGCTCATCAGCTCAGCACGTACGGAACTGTCGACTGGACGCTCGGCATCCTGACGATCGAAGGTCTTACGCAGTGCACTGTCTGGGCGGTTTGCCAGCAGGCGATAGAGATACAAAGGACCTCCGGCTTTTGGACCGGTGCCGGATAAACCTTCTCCACCAAAGGGCTGCACGCCGACGACCGCGCCGACCATATTGCGGTTCACATACAGGTTACCGACCTTCGCGCCTGCCGTGACTTGCGCGATGGTTTCATCAATACGCGTATGCACACCCAGTGTCAGACCGTAACCAGAGGCGTTAATCTGATCGATCAGCTGTGGCAGGCTGTTACGCGCATAACGCACCACGTGCAGCACTGGGCCAAACACTTCTTTATCCAGATCGCTCACCTGACCCAGCTCGATCAGGGTTGGCTTGATAAAGGTGCCGCTGGTCCACTCTTTGCTGTCTTGCGGATTGTCCTGCGCCGCCTGATACACGGTGAAACCTTTATTGCGCATCGCCTGAATGTGGCGCTCGATGTTACCTTTGGCTTCGGCGTCGATCACCGGGCCGATATCCGTAGAAAGACGTTCCGGATTGCCCATGCGGCATTCAGCCATCGCGCCACGCAGCATTTTCAGGGTGTGATCGGCGACATCATCTTGTACGCACAGCAGACGCAGCGCCGAGCAACGCTGTCCGGCGCTGTCAAAGGCGGAGGCAACGATATCGACCACCACCTGCTCAGTCAGCGCCGAAGAATCCACGATCATGGCGTTCATGCCGCCGGTTTCAGCAATCAGCGGCGTTGGGCGGCCTTGCGGATCGAGACGACCCGCCAGATTGCGTTGCAGCAGCGTCGCGACGGCGGTGGAACCGGTGAACATCACACCGCGTACTCGCTCGTCACCCGTTAACTGTGCACCGACAGTCTCGCCCTGGCCCGGCAGCAGTTGCAGCACACCTGATGGCACGCCCGCATCCAGCATGATTTGTACCGCCTGCGCGGCTATCAGCGGCGTCTGCTCAGCGGGTTTCGCCAGCACGCTGTTACCGGCTGCCAGTGCTGCAGCAATCTGACCGGTGAAGATCGCCAGCGGGAAGTTCCACGGGCTGATGCACACCACTGGGCCGAGCGGACGATGGGTCTCGTTATCGAAATCATCTCGCACCATACCGGCGTAGTAATAGAGGAAATCAACCGCTTCACGCACCTCGGCAATGGCGTTGTTGTAGGTCTTACCTGCTTCACGCACCAGCAGGCCAATCAGCTGCTGCATCTGGCCTTCCATCGCTTCGGCGGCGCGCTCCAAAATGGCTGCACGTTCTTGTGGCGGAGTGGCAAACCAGATTGGACCGGCATTCACTGCGGCATCCAGCGCTTCCGAGACTTCTGCTTCGCTGGCATCGCGCACGCTGCCCACCACATCGGCTGGCGCAGACGGGTTGAGTACCGGACGGCTCACGCCGTCACCCAGCTCACCTTCGACCAGCGGCTGGGCAATCCATGGCTGGCTGGCGCTATTGAGCAGGGCGCTGGAGAGTGATGCCAGACGATGTTCGTTAGCCAAATCCAGACCGGCTGAGTTGGCGCGCTTCTCACCATACAGATCGCGCGGCAGCGGGATTTTCGGATGCGGTAAACCGACTGCGCCTTCGGTCAGCGCCATCTTCTCCACCGCAGAAACCGGATCGGCAACCAACTCATCCAGCGGCAGGGTGTTATCCGCGATGCGGTTAACAAACGAGGTGTTGGCCCCGTTTTCCAGTAAGCGACGTACCAGATAGGCGAGCAGGGTTTCATGGGTGCCGACCGGCGCGTAGATACGGCACGGACGGTTCAGTTTGCCGTCTGCCACTTTGCCGACCACCTGCTCATACAGCGGTTCGCCCATGCCGTGCAGGCACTGGAACTCGTACTGACCCGGATAGTAGTTATTGCCTGCCAGCTGATAGATCGCTGCCAGCGTGTGAGCGTTATGAGTAGCAAATTGCGGATAGATCAGATTCGGTACCGCCAGCAGTTTGCGGGCGCAAGCCAGGTAAGAGATGTCGGTGTACACTTTGCGGGTATAAACCGGATAACCTTCCAGCCCTTCAATCTGCGCACGTTTGATTTCGCTATCCCAATACGCGCCTTTCACCAGACGGATCATCAGGCGACGGCGGCTACGTTGGGCGAGATCGATCAGGGAGTCGATCACAAACGGGCAGCGCTTCTGGTATGCCTGAATCACAAAGCCAATCCCGTTCCAGCCGTCCAGTTCCGGCTCGAAGCACAGTTTTTCCAGCAGATCGAGCGACAGTTCCAGACGGTCTGCTTCTTCCGCATCGATATTGATACCAATGTCGTAAGAGCGCGCCAGTAAGGTCAGTGATTTAAGGATCGGATATAGCTCTTCCATCACGCGTTCATACTGCGCGCGGCTATAGCGAGGATGCAGGGCCGACAGTTTGATCGAGATGCCTGGACCTTCATAGATGCCACGGCCATTGGAAGCTTTACCAATGGCATGGATAGCCTGCTGATAGGACACCAGATAAGCTTTGGCATCGCTGGCGGTCAGCGCCGCTTCACCCAGCATATCGTAGGAGTAGCGGAAGCCTTTCTCTTCCAGTTTGCGCGCATTGGCCAGTGCTTCCGCAATGGTTTCGCCGGTGACGAACTGCTCGCCCATCAGGCGCATCGCCATATCCACGCCTTTGCGGATCAGCGGTTCTCCACTCTTACCAATAATGCGATTAAGTGAACGCGACAAGTTGGCTTCATTGTGAGTCGATACCAGACGGCCGGTAAACAGCAGACCCCAGGTCGCGGCGTTAACGAACATCGACGGGCTGCGGCCCAGATGCGACTGCCAGTTGCCATTGCTGATTTTGTCGCGAATCAGCGCGTCACGAGTTGGTTTGTCGGGAATACGCAGCAGCGCTTCCGCCAGACACATCAGCGCCACGCCTTCCTGCGAAGAGAGAGAGAACTCTTGTAACAGGCTTTGCACCATTCCGGCGCGTCCGGTTGCACCTTTTTGGTGACGCAACTTATCCGCCAGGCTATAAGCCAGCTGATGGGTTTTCTCGGCCAGCGGGGCAGGGAGACGCGCCTGCTCCAGCAGCATCGGTACCGCATCGGTTTCCGGACGACGCCACGCAGCGGTGATGGCAGAGCGCGTGACCGACTGCGGCAAAATATGTTCAGCAAAGTCGAGGAAGGGCTGGAATGACTCGTCTGCCGTGCCTTCTTCACTGGCGGCGTCGGCGAGCTGGAGGGGAATTTCCGGCAAAGATTCACCGGCTTCCAGCTGCGAAAGGTAGTTAAAAATCGCCTGTTTGATCAGCCAGTGTGGCGTGCGGTCAATTTTACCTGCCGCCAATTTAATGCGATCGCGGGTGGCTTCATCCAACTTCACCCCCATGGTGGTCGTTCCCATGATTTCCTCGTCCTCAAAATATGATTCAACATCAGCGTGGGCTGCACTATCACTCATGTTGCAACTTTGTGCAACCATGTTAAATGTGACCTGAGTTGCACGTTTATCAACACTTAAAATCGGTCATGTGAAAAAACGGCACAAAACTTGCTGCAAGAAGCTCGCCAAAGTTGCAACTCCCTTCAACGAGAGCACTCTCATGTTGAACAAGGTGCAACTCAAAGTGTGAGCGTGTGCAACCTATTGGCATTAAATCAGCGAAGTCAGGTGAAACCATTGTGACAGCTGTGTTAAATGCATTGTGCGCGCCGCCCCTTTGCGGCAGGATACCGCGCCTTAAGAGAAATCGCTTTCTCTGGATGCGGTAAAGCCCTGATGCCATCACGTTCCGATGGCTCAGGAAAAAAGATTTCTCTTAACGGATTAAATAATAAGTGGAGAGAGTATGAGTATGAGTACACCGATGTTGGTGACCTTTGTAATTTATATCCTGGGAATGGTGCTGATTGGCTTTATTGCCTACCGTTCGACCAAAAACTTTGACGACTACATTCTGGGCGGACGCAGTTTAGGCAGTGTGGTCACCGCACTGTCAGCGGGTGCATCAGATATGAGCGGTTGGTTGCTGATGGGTTTACCCGGCGCCATCTTCCTTTCCGGCATTTCAGAAAGCTGGATCGCCATTGGCCTGACCATCGGTGCCTGGCTTAACTGGAAAATTGTGGCAGGTCGCCTGCGCGTGCAGACCGAACATCACGATAATGCCTTAACGCTGCCGGACTTCTTCTCCAGCCGTTTCGAAGACAAAAGCAAGTTGCTGCGTGTTATCTCCGCTGTGGTTATCCTCATCTTCTTCACCATCTATTGCGCCTCAGGCGTGGTTGCCGGTGCACGTCTGTTTGAAAGCACCTTCGGTATGGATTACCAAACTGCGCTGTGGGCCGGTGCTGCTGCCACCATTCTTTATACGCTGGTGGGCGGATTCCTGGCGGTGAGCTGGACCGATACCGTGCAGGCCAGCCTGATGATCTTCGCGCTGATCCTTACACCGGTGTTTGTGATTATCGCCGTCGGCGGTCTGGATGATTCACTGGCGGTGATCGAAGCGAAAAGCCTCGAAAACCTCGACATGCTGAAAGGGCTCAACTTTGTTGCCGTTATCTCCTTACTCGGCTGGGGCCTGGGCTACTTTGGACAACCGCATATCCTGGCGCGCTTTATGGCGGCGGATTCACATCACTCGATTCGCACTGCACGTCGCATTGGCATGACCTGGATGATCCTGTGCCTCGCCGGTGCCGTGGCGGTGGGCTTCTTCGGTATCGCCTACTTCCAGAACCATCCAGAACAAGCGGCAGGGGTGAGCCAGAACGGCGAGCGCGTGTTCATTGAACTGGCGCGTATCCTGTTTAACCCGTGGATTGCCGGTATCCTGCTGTCAGCGATTCTGGCCGCAGTGATGTCCACCCTGAGCTGCCAGCTGCTGGTGTGTTCAAGCGCCCTGACAGAAGACCTTTACAAAGGCTTCCTGCGTAAAAATGCCAGCCAGAAAGAGCTGGTATGGGTAGGGCGTTTAATGGTGCTGCTGATTGCGTTAATTGCTATCGCACTGGCGGCCAATCCGGAAAACCGTGTACTCGGCTTAGTCAGCTATGCATGGGCGGGCTTTGGTGCTGCCTTCGGTCCGGTTGTTCTGTTCGGCGTATGCTGGAAGCGTATGACCCGCAATGGCGCGCTGGCCGGGATGGTGATTGGTGCACTGACGGTGCTGCTGTGGAAACAGTATGGTTACACCGAACTGTATGAAATCATTCCAGGCTTCATCTTCGCCAGCATCGCGATTGTGGTGTTCAGTCTGATCGGCAAAGGCCCATCAGAAGAAGCACAAGCGCGCTTCGCTGCCGCCGAAGCTGAATACAACACCAAGTAATTCTGTCTCTGACACACTAAGCCCGCCCGTCAAACGGCGGGCTTTTTTTATGGAATCGACCAGGCTTCAGCATTCCCTTCAAAGCAATGACATAGTTAATCGTCCAATAAAGGCCATTCCGAGGAGCGAAGCGTCCGCGCCATGGACGGCGCGGCCGATCTGCAGGGATGCGTGGTTTCTTCGCGATCGGGATGGCCTTTAGTGGACAATGCTCTGAACTCGAAGCGACACCTCTGCACTGAACCTGAAGCGATAACTCTGCACCGAACGTGCAGCGAAAACCCGGCACTGAACCTGCAGCGATATCCCGGCACTGAGCTTGCAGCCACACCCCAGCACTGAATATTTATCTGAACGCTGAAATCCCCATCACCCATTTTCACTGAATCCGTATTACAGCCCGCAAATGAGAAATAATTTCATTCAGTGACTTGTAATTTTACCCGCGATAATGATAATCGATATCGTTTGCACTTTACGTATTTTTACCTAAGGTTTACCCTGCTTAACAATCAAGAGGTTGGTGATGTTCGTACCGTTTCTCATTATGCTGCGTGAAGGTCTTGAAGCAGCTCTCATCGTCAGCCTGATTGCCAGCTACCTGAAACGCACCCAGCGCACTCAGTGGTTCCCCGCGATGTGGGCGGGTGTCTTCATTGCCGCGGCACTCTGCTTAGGCCTTGGCATCTTCATTAATGAAACCACCGGCGAATTCCCGCAAAAACAACAAGAACTGTTTGAAGGCATCGTCGCGGTCGTCGCGGTGGTTATCCTCACGTCCATGGTGTTCTGGATGCGCAAAGTCTCGCGCAACATCAAAGCTACACTGGAACGCTCGGTGGACCAGGCATTGCAAAAGCAGGGCGGCGGTGGCTTCCCGTTGGTCCTCATGGTCTTTCTGGCCGTGGCTCGTGAAGGGCTGGAATCGGTATTCTTCCTGCTCGCTGCTTTCACCCAGGATGTCGGCTACGCGCCGCCGATTGGTGCAGTTCTCGGCCTGTTGACGGCGATTGTATTGGGCATGCTGCTCTACTACGGCGGCATCCGCCTCAATTTGGCGAGCTTCTTCCGCTGGACCAGCTTATTCATTCTCTTTGTTGCCGCAGGTCTCGCGGCAGGTGCGATCCGTGCTTTCCACGAAGCGGGGCTCTGGAACCACTTCCAGGACATTGCTTTCGACCTCAGCAACACGCTCTCCACCCACTCGGTGGTCGGTACGCTGCTGGAAGGCATTCTCGGCTATCAGGAAACGCCAAGCGTCAGTGAAGTGGCGGCCTGGCTTATCTACCTGATTCCGGCGCTGCTGCTGTTCTTCTTCCCGGCGCGCCCAACGGCCAGTGCTGCGCGCACCACGCGCTGAAATTAAATCAGGCGCGATTGCGCGCCTGTTCTTCCATGTAACAGGGATATCACTATGACGATTCGCTTCCGCCGTAAGGCGCTGTTGGTTTCAATGCTGGCTCTCTCAGGCGCTGCATCTGCTGCATCCATCCCGCAAGTCACGGTTACCGTCACTGACAAACAGTGTGAGCCGATGTCACTCAATGTGCAGGCGGGTAAAACCCAGTTCATCATCAAAAACAACAGCCAGAAAGCGCTGGAGTGGGAAATCCTGAAAGGGGTGATGGTGGTGGAAGAGCGTGAAAACATCGCGCCGGGCTTCAGCCAGAAACTGACCGCGAACCTCGAAGCGGGCGAATATGACATGACCTGTGGCTTGCTGACCAACCCGAAAGGCAAACTGGTGGTATCGGGTGAGTCGAAAACCGCTGCCAAAGGTAAAACCGACATCATGCAGCTGGCTGGCCCAATCACGGACTACAAAACCTACGTGATGAGCGAAGTCAAAGAGCTGGTGGCGGGCACTCAGGCCTTCACCGATGCGGTTAAAGCGGGCGACCTGGAAAAAGCCAAAGCGCTGTACGCACCAACCCGTGCGCACTACGAGCGTATCGAACCGATTGCAGAACTGTTCTCCGATCTGGACAGCAGCATCGATGCCCGTGAAGATGACTTCGAGAAAAAAGCCGAAGATCCGAAATTCACCGGCTTCCACCGCATCGAAAAAATCCTGTGGGCCGACAAAACCACCAAAGATGCAGAAGAGTTTGCGACTAAGCTGAATCAGGACGTGCTGGATCTGCAGACCCGCATCAGTGAACTGGCCTTCCCTCCGGCGAAAGTGGTCGGTGGCGCAGCAGGCCTGATCGAAGAAGTGGCGGCCAGCAAAATCTCGGGTGAAGAAGATCGTTACAGCCGTACCGACCTGTCCGACTTCCAGGCCAATATCGACGGTGCACAGAAAATCGTTGATCTGCTGCGTCCACAGCTGCAAAAAGCTAACCCGCAGCTGCTGGCGAAAGTCGATGCTAACTTTAAGAAAGTCGACAGCATCCTCAGCAAATACCGCACCAAAGACGGTTTCGAATCTTACGAGAAACTGACTACCGCTGACCGCAATGCGCTGAAAGGGCCGATCACCACTCTGGCGGAAGATCTCTCCCTGCTGCGCGGAACTTTAGGTCTCGACTAATCATGAGCCATAAAAATGACGCGGCAGAGCCGTCGCGTCGTCGTTTATTGCAGGGGTTAGGTATGTTGGGCGGCGCGGCCGCCCTGAGTGGCGGTTGTCCGTTCCATACGGCAGCCGCGGCTGACAGCTTCTCTCCCGGCACGGTTGCACCCGATGCGCGCCAGCAGGCGCAACCTTTCTACGGCACTCACCAGGCTGGCATTATCACCCCGCAGCAAGCTTCGATGATGCTGGTAGCTTTTGACGTCTTAGCCAGCGATAAAACCGATCTGGAGCGCTTGTTCCGTTTGTTGACCGAGCGCTTCGCTTTCCTGACCAAAGGAGGCGCCGCGCCAGTTGTCACCAACCCGCAGCTGCCGCCAATGGATTCCGGCATTCTTGGCGCCGATATCGCACCCGATAATCTCACCATGACGCTGTCCGTGGGCACCTCGTTGTTTGATGAGCGCTTTGGTTTAAGTGCACACAAACCGACGCAACTGCAAAGCATGACGCGCTTCCCCAACGATTCGCTGGATGCCGATCAGTGTCACGGCGATCTGCTGCTGCAAATCTGCGCCAATACGCAAGATACGGTGATACACGCACTGCGCGACATCATTAAGTACACGCCCGATCTGCTGGCCGTGCGCTGGCGGCGCGACGGCTTTATCGCCGACCACGCTGCACGCAGTCACGGTAAAGAAACGCCGATCAATCTGCTGGGCTTCAAAGATGGCACCGCTAACCCTGACACGCATAATCCTGCGTTGATGGATCAGTTGCTGTGGGTCACTGCAAATCAACAAGAACCCGCATGGACGCAGGGCGGCAGTTATCAGGCGGTGCGTATCATTCGTTTCCACGTTGAAATGTGGGATCGCACTCCACTGGGTGAACAGCAAACGATATTCGGTCGTGAGAAACTTTCCGGTGCGCCGCTGGGCATGAAAGAGGAACATGACGTGCCGGATTACAGCAAAGACCCGGATGGCGATGTCATCGCGCTGGATGCGCATATCCGTCTCGCTAACCCACGCACGCCGGAAACCGACAGCAGTTTAATGCTGCGCCGGGGTTACAGTTACTCCTCAGGGATTACCGGTTCGGGGCAGCTAGATATGGGACTCTTGTTCGTTTGCTATCAGCATGATTTAGCCAAAGGCTTTATCACCGTGCAAAAACGTCTCAATGGCGAAGCGCTGGAAGAATATATTCGTCCGATTGGCGGCGGATATTTTTTCGTTTTGCCCGGCGTACCTGACGAAAAACATTACCTTGGCCAGCCTTTACTGCAGGCCTGATTAATAAACGCACCGTGCCAGCACAGCGATAAGGTTGCGCTGGCGCTTTTTTCACCGACCGTAAACTTTCCCCTGGTCGCTTCCATTTCCGAATGTTCCGAAAAAGTTCGTCGCACGTCAAATAATCCATCCCACTGAAATTGCGAGATAATTTAATTTAAGACGAAAATTCTCATGCTTCGCTTATCTGTTTTTCTTTGTCGTGACGTAAAAATACTGTTGCAAAGCATGGTTAATATGATGCACTTTACTCATAAGCGTTGTCAGTTGTGTGGCTAAGTCCACTGGAGTTCGCGCATGACCCGGTCCTTCTATGGACAGTTAAATACACTTCAGCTAGCGCAGTACACTGCGGGGGATTTCTTCCCTCCAAAGTATCCTCTTCACTTTTCAATTATCGTTTCCGAACTAACGCCAATTCTCTACCGGTGCGCTTCAGCGCTTCGTCGTTGTTGCACACTATTTTCAATGGCCAGACCCGGCTTACAAGGAAGCCAAACAAACCTCTAAAGCGTTCAAGTCATCGCCGCGGGTGATCCGCCGCGATAAATGAAACCAACTGTAAGGTGCCACTATGGGAAGACAGAAAGCAGTGATCAAAGCGCGTCGTGAAGCAAGAAGAGTCGTTCGTAGTGATTCTCGCAGTCACCGTCAGCGCGAAGAAGAATCGGTCACTTCGCTGGTGCAGATGGGTGGGTTGGACTCAATTGGTATGGCGCGTGATTCACGCGATCGTGGTCCGATTGAAGCCAGAAATGAAGCTCAGGCGCACTATCTTAATGCCATAGAAACGAAACAGCTGATATTCGCCACCGGTGAAGCCGGTTGCGGTAAAACCTGGATTAGCGCAGCCAAAGCGGCTGAGGCCCTGATCAATAAGGATATCGAAAGGATTATTGTGACGCGCCCGGTTCTGCAGGCGGATGAAGACCTCGGTTTCCTTCCTGGGGATATTTCCGAGAAGTTCGCCCCGTATTTCCGACCGGTATACGACGTTCTGGTTAAACGTCTCGGCGCTTCCTTTATGCAGTACTGCCTGCGGCCTGAAATTGCCAAGGTAGAGATTGCGCCCTTCGCATATATGCGCGGACGTACGTTTGAGAATGCGGTAGTGATCCTTGATGAGGCACAAAACGTCACTGCGGCACAAATGAAGATGTTCCTGACACGCTTAGGTGAGAACGTGACGGTTATCGTCAACGGTGATATCACCCAGTGTGACTTGCCGTCCCATGTCAAATCCGGTCTTGCTGATGCGCTGGCGCGTTTCGAAGAAGACGAGATGATTGGTGTGGTGCGTTTCGACAAAAACGACTGCGTCCGTTCGGCACTTTGCCAGCGCACGCTGCTGGCTTACGGTTAACCATTGAGTAGTAGTTGATTGAGAGTGTAGCGAAGCAAAACCCGGCGCAAGCCGTAATGCCAGTCAGTTAAGCCTGACTGGCATTTTTTCTTCTGGCTGTCGGATATTTATAGGGTCTCTCTTTCACCACCCTTGGGAACGAGCGCTCCCGTCGTCCCGGTAGTCTGACCATCTCTGCTATCGAACTTACGTCCTTTACCAGTTCCGGGATACGCCCAGGCGATGCGCCTTCAAGTGTCCAGAGCAGTTTCATCACCCACGCTGTCGATTCCCTGAAGCTGAGCTGGTTAGGCCAGTATCCCTTCAGCGTTGAGGCCATTCTTATCATCTGATATCTCACCAGATTGTAGGCCAGCAGCACGCCCCACAGCTCCTGCCTTATCATCTCCGGCTTCCTGCTGCGAAGCGTGAGCCTGCTGTCCTGGAGACCCTGCTTTATTTCACGATATCCCAGCTCTATCTCCCAGCGATGACTGTAGAGATCCGCTATTTCTTTACCCGGGTAACGCATCGCATCCGTCATCGACGTCAGGAACCGCCACGTCCGGCCTTTTATTTCCCGGCTTATCATCCTCATCTCTGTGTGCGCCGCCAGATGTGGCCATTTCTTCCGTGAATGAGCGGAGGTTTTTACCCGGATAAGTATGTCTCCCTTCCCCAGACGACGTACCTCTTCGTACTGCAGGTCTTTACGTGCCGCTATCATCCAGTGACGATTTTCGCCGGCCTCATGCCAGGCGCTAAGCAGACCGAATGACGTGTAGCCCTTATCGAAGAGGGTCAGGCTGTTGTCGCACGCGCGTTCAATGAGACCTTCTGCCAGCACCATCTCATTCTCGTTCTGGCAGCCCATCGCGGCGCCGCTGATAAGATGGCTGGTGAGTTCCATCAGGCAGACCATGCGAACCTGCGGATAAGGAGAGGCGCCTGCCACCGTGCCTGAACGGACGAAAGCCTTCTCATTATCAGGTGTTTCTGGCGTGCGCCAGACAACGCCGTCAACAGCGTACAGCGTCAGACCACACCAGTCAGGGTGGGAAGTCTGTGCATTCCAGAGCTCGCTGCTCTGTTCGAAAACCCGCCGTACAGCGTCGTCCCCCAGCCGCTGCCTTGCCTGCACTACGGCACTGGGCGCAACGAAAGGACGGTTTCCCGGTAAAAGAATATCAAGGCGATTAACGATGGCGTGAAGGGGTTCTTTGCGCTCAAGGGCCATGCCGATGAGACACCAGACCATCATATCTGTAGTGAGTCTGCGCTTACGGAGCGTGACCGTGCCAGCTTCCTCAAGGCAGCGGCTGATGAGCGCAGGGTCAAGAACATCCGCGAGCGTATTCAGAGGATTACGAAGAGAATCGTAACGAGAGACGATATCAAGGGCCTGACTGAGCTGCATAAAAAAATCCGGAAACGAAGCGTTTCCGGATTCTTACACAGCCACTGGATCGTTCAACTGATCCTTAACTGATCGGCATTACGGCGCAAGCCGGGTTTTTTTATTGCTGCTCAGCCTGGTTCAATGGCGCGCATCAATAACTGCTGGTTAGGAAAATCGATCAGAACACGATGATGTTGTAAAAAATAAGTGCCAATTAAACCCTCTGGATAATGCATGAATCCTTTCATTTATTTTTTCCTATATGAGTATTTATCACATCCAGATATCTTCAGTGTCGGTATTCATAAAACGCGAAAGGTTTACTCCTCATGCTGCGTTATTTTTTATCCAAAAATGTTTTACGCGCCATTATGTGATCGAACACAGGAACATCTTCGGAAAACCGTGCAGTACGTGCATCACGCTCATAGCCCTGAGGTTCACACAGGAGTTGATAAAGCTCCGGGCGACGACCATGGATCCAGCGGCGTCCGGTAGACATCGCCAGTAACGAGAGATCCAGGTCGGCACTCACCAGCGTATCCCTGAAGGAAGTGGTTTCGTTAACGATGCGGCCATAGGGGTCAATCACCATCGCATTGCCGGTACGGATCTCGCCGTTATCCAGTCCGACGCCATTACTGAACAGGACGAAAAGACCGTTATCGTGCGCACGCGAAGGCAGCCAGCGCATCAACCAGCCTCGACCGCTGTCGCTAGCCAGAGCGATTTCCAGTGCGCTGGGATCGCTTTCTCGGTTTTCCCACAGGCTCACCGGAATGGGTTTCATACCAAAGGGACTGCGTGAATGGGTGCCACCTGTTTGATGCGGGGCAATCAGAATATCGGCTCCCATGAGCGCGGTGATGCGGACGTTATCGGTTAAATTATTGTCCCAGCAAATCAGAATCCCGACTTTCACCCCCCATGGCGTGTCAAACACGGTGAATTCATTTCCCTGGGCGATGCCCGCATGTTCGAAAGCATGGATCTTACGATGTACATGGCGTTGGCCATCCGGCATGCAGACCGCATAGGCATTGTAGAGCAGTCCATTATCATGCTTTTCGATGTAGCCGGCGCCGATCGCCATCTGATGCTTTTCCGCCAGGCTCGCGATACGCGCCAGTGACGGGCTGTTTTCCGTGCGCTCGGCCAGGGCTTCGACCTCTGTAATGGGCAGATCCGGCACATGCCAGTAACCCGTGATGCACATTTCAGGAAAGGCTAATATTTTGACTTCTTCTTGTGCGGCCTGCGCGATAAAGCGCTCCATCACGGAAAGATTGTAAGCTTTGTCGCTGGCGCGATGGCAAAACTGCACGGTGGCAACGCGAAGTGAATGTTCCATGGTGATTCTCCGAAAGGAAATAGGTCGCTATTTCACCAGAGGGAAAACCACCGTGTATAATCACAACTTCTCCCACTTTGATAACCGATTGGAATGGATATTAAACTGTTACGCGCCTTTGTGACGCTGGCGCAAGAAGGCACCTACCACTCGGCGGCCAATAAGCTCTGCATCACCCAGCCCGCACTATCGAAACAGATCCAGACACTGGAGCACCTTTCTGGTGTGACGCTATTTCAGCGCGGACGGCATGGCGCGCGGTTAACGGTGGCGGGAGATCAATTGTTAGCGGCTGCCAGCGAGGCAGTGGAACGCTATGCGGATTTTTTCGCTGACGTGACGGCGATCCAAAGAGGGGATTCAGGAAAACTCACTCTGGGTTTTGGCATCTCTTCTTATCTTTTTGCTGCCAAACGTGTCGCTGCCTTTCGCGTTCGTTATCCCGGCGTAAAGGTCTCGCTTAACGATATGCCTTCGGCGGTTCAGACCCAATGGCTTGCTGAAGGACGACTGCAGGTGGGATTTGTGCGCTTACCCGTGCCTGAACCACTGCAAAGTCACAGTCTGGATACGGAACAATTAGTGCTGGCGGTAGCCGCTGATCAATTATTGAGTCACTTAGAAGCAACGCAGGTTATTGAAAATCATCAACTCTTACAGTTGGCACCTCAGCGGGGCGAAGGGCTCACTACGCAGGCCGATCAATTCCTGACCGCAAGAAACCTCACGCCGCGCACGGTGTCGGCTGCTGATGATATCCAGACGTTACTGGCGCTGGTGGCCGCTGGTGATGGTGTGGCGTTACTGCCGGCGAGTGTGAAACACATCCTGCCTGTAGGCGTCACACTATTGCCGCTGGAAGGCGAGCATACCCAATGGCACACCGGTTTGGCGTGGAATGGTCAGATTAAGGACCCGCTAAGAGACAAGTTTTTAGCGATGGTAATGGAAAATGGCCAGATAAATTAACGATGTGGCTGAATTGAAGACAAAAAAAAGCCTGAACTTTCGTTCAGGCTCTTCTTCAAAATGATGGCGGTGAGAGGGGGATTCGAACCCCCGATACGTTGCCGTATACACACTTTCCAGGCGTGCTCCTTCAGCCACTCGGACATCTCACCACATTTTTTCTGCCAACCGCACTGGGTCAACGGGGCGCTACTATAGGGAGTTACCTGAATACGGTCAAGCCCTATTTTCTCCTTTTGTTCTATCCGCTTAAGCTCTGTGCAGCTTGCTGCATCTCTCGCCGAACTGCGTGTTCTGTCATCAAATTATTCCTTCTCTGCCACAAAAGTGTCACCAGACTGTCGCAGACTTGTCTGCGGAAACATTTGGTTATATTTACTGATAAGGATGCTTATAAATGAAACACATACCTCTTTTTACGGTTTCTCTGCTGGCTTCACTCATCGCGACGTCAGCTGTCGCAGATTCAACAACGTATAGCCGCGCCGCCACCGGTGATATCACCGAACACGGTGGCGCGCGCCGCCTCAGCAGCGACCAGACGGAAGCGCTGAAATCCTCATTAATCAATACCACGGCCAAAAACGTCATCTTATTGATCGGCGATGGCATGGGTGACTCGGAAATCACCGCCGCACGAAATCAGGCGATGGGCGCGGGTGGTTTCTTCCCAGGCATTGATGCGCTGCCGTTAACCGGTCAGTACACCCACTACTCGTTAGACAAGAAAACTCACAAACCGAATTACGTGACCGATTCGGCTGCCTCCGCGACCGCCTGGGCGACGGGCACCAAATCTTATAACGGCGCCATCGGCGTAGACGTTAATGGCAAGGATCAGGTCACCATTCTGGAGCTGGCGAAAGCCGCTGGGAAAGCCACCGGTAACGTCTCGACTGCAGAATTACAGGATGCCACGCCCGCCGCTTTGATGGCGCATGTCACGTCGCGTAAATGTTATGGCCCGGAAAAAACCAGCGAGCTGTGTCCCACCAATGCGCTGGAGCAGGGCGGTAAAGGGTCCATCAGCGAGCAGATGCTGAAAACCCGTCCAGATGTCACCCTCGGCGGCGGGGCGAAATCGTTCTCTGAAAGCGCCAAAGCGGGTGAATATCAGGGTAAAACCCTGCGCGAGCAGGCTCAGGCACTGGGCTTCCAGCTGGTCGATAACCTTGATGGCATGAATGCAATTAAACAGGCCGATCAGACGAAGCCGGTGCTCGGGCTGTTCTCTGACGGCAATATGCCGGTTCGCTGGCAGGGACCGAAAGCCAGCTATCACGGCAATATCGATAAACCGGTGGTGACCTGTGAAGTGAATAAAGATCGCCCGGCATCAACACCAACATTGGCGCAGATGACTAAAAAGGCGATTGATCTGCTGAGCACCAATGAGAAAGGTTTCTTCCTGCAGGTGGAAGGCGCGTCAATTGATAAACAGGATCACGCGGCGAACCCGTGCGGCCAGATTGGCGAAACGGTGGATCTGGATGAGGCCGTGCAGCAGGCGCTGGCCTTTGCACGTGAACACGGTGACACGCTGGTGGTAGTGACGGCAGACCATGCGCATAGCAGCCAGATTATTGAAAATGGCCGCAAAGCCCCAGGCCTGACCCAGGCGGTGAACACCAAAGATGGTGCGGTCATGACCATCAGCTACGGTAACTCTGAAGAGGATTCTCAGGGACATACCGGCACACAGCTGCGCATCGCGGCCTATGGGCCTTATGCGGCTAACGTGGTGGGCCTGACCGATCAGACTGACTTGTTCTTTACGCTGAAGGATGCAATGGGCATCAAGTAATCACTCCCGGCAGCAACGAGAATCCCCGCATCAGCGGGGATTTTTCTGGCTGCAGATTGGTGCGAATTACAATCCGCGCTGCGCCATTAAGCGCGCTAAATCCACCAGACGATTTGAGAATCCCCACTCGTTATCGTACCAGGCGAGGATTTTCACCAGGTTGCCGCCAATCACCAGGGTAGAGAGCCCATCAATGATCGATGAACGCGGATCGCCCTGATAATCGCTGGAGACCAGTGGCTCATCGCTGTATCCCAGAATGCCTTTTAATGGACCCTCAGCGGCGGCGGCCTTAAATGCATTGTTCACTTCTTCTGCCGTCACATCACGCTTCAGCGTCACGGTAAGATCCACAATCGACACCACCGGCACCGGTACGCGCAATGAATAGCCCGTCAAACGTCCATCCAACTCGGGAATAACACGGCCCAGCGCTTTAGCCGCACCGCTGGAGTAAGGCACGATTGACAGCGCCGCCGCACGCGCACCGCGCAGATCCTTCTCAGGCTGATCGTGCAGCACCTGGCTATTGGTATATGCATGAGTGGTATTCATTAGACCATGCTCAATACCAAATGCCTGATGCAATACCTGCGCGGCGGGCGCCAGACCGTTGGTGGTACAACTGCCGTTACTCACCACGAAATGCTGCTGGGGATCGTAACGCTGGTCGTTCACACCCAGCACAATCGTCAAATCATCGTTTTTACCAGGAGCAGAGATAATCACTCTTTTTGCGCCGCCGTGCGTGATATGCACTGCCGCTTTCTCGCGCTCGGTGAAGAAGCCGGTGGCTTCAATCACAATATCAACACCCACGTCACGCCAGCGGATATTGGCCGGGTCGCGCTCGCTGAACACCCGCACTGGCTTACCATCGATGCGCAGCTCACCCTCACCGGCCTCAACTTCTGCAGGAAGTCTGCCCAGCAGTGAATCGTGTTTAAGCAGATGCGCCAGCGTTTTGCTGTCGGTGAGATCGTTAATCGCCACAATCTCAATATCATCGCTTCCCAGTGCGGCGCGGAATACGTTACGTCCGATACGGCCAAAACCGTTAATGCCAACCTTGATCATCATTGACTCCTTATCCGAAGTGGTTGCAGTCAATGTAGGACGATGCGTGATTGGCGTAAACGACAAAAAAGGATCACTTTACGCCATTTTACGGCAGTGAAAGCGTTGGCGATATTCACCCGGAGTGAGATGCAGCTGGCGCTCAAAACTGCGGCGCAAATTGATGCTGCTGCCAAATCCGGTGTCAAGGGCGATACTTTCCAGCGTCGCGCGACTCTGCTCCAGCTGTTCTCGTGCGGCGGCCAGTCGCGCTTCTGCGACATAGCGCGCCGGTGACGCACCGGTTTCACGGGTGAATACGCGGGTGAAATTGCGTGGACTCATGGCGACACGTTCGGCCAATTTCTCAACCGACAGATCTTTCGCCAGGTTGGCGCGTATCCAGCTTTGCAGATCGTGGATCGGGCCGGTGCTGGTTTGTTGTAGCTGGTAGCGGCTGAACTGCATCTGTCCGCCGGGGCGACGCAAATACATCACCATATCCTGAGCGATATCGCGTGCTACGCTGAAACCAAAATCCTCTTCAACCAGCGCCAGCGTGAGATCAAAGCCGGAGCTGACGCCGCCGGACGTCCAGATAGGACCATCCTGAATATACAGCGGACCCCCTTCCACCTGGACACGGGGGAAGCGGGTTTGCAGGGTTTCCAGCAGGCGCCAGTGTGACGTGGCGCGGCGTCCATCCAGCAAACCGGCTTCAGCGAGCAGCATCGCGCCACCACAAATTGACACCACACGCCGAGCCTGCGGAGCCGCCAGCCTGATGAAATCCACCACCATATTGCCCTCTTCAACGCTGTCACCGCGTCCGGTAATCATGATGGTGTCCCAGGCGGCGCGGGGATCTAATTCGGCCAGCTTCAGGTCAGCCAGCAGGTTGAGGCCCGACTGACCATGGATCACCTGATGCGGCTGCGTGGTGGCGATATTGACGCGATAACGTGGCTGATCAACGCCAACGGGCAGGTGCAGGTTGGCGTGCATCAGGATGTCGGCAATACCGGCGGCTTCAAATAACATGCCGCCATCGGGGACGATAACGAGAAAGTGCTTCATGGCGTAAAATGCTCATCGTGGCAAAATAAGCCAGATTATCGCACGGCGCCGTTATTTTTGCTGGTAATACGGTCCCTGGGTGATCGAATTACGCAGCACCAGTCGGCCCGGCATCAGTGGCTGCGCCGTCACGCTTTCGCCATCCAGCATTTTAGACAGTTGCGTTAATGCGCTCGACACCATCTCAGCAACCGGAACATGCACCGTGGTTAACGCCGGCAGGAGATAGGGCGCAACCGGGATATCATCAAAGCCCAGCAAGGAGACGTCATGCGGGATGCGCAAACCCGCGTTGTGCAAGGCGCAGGCGGCGCCAATCGCCATATCATCATTGCTGGCGACAATCGCGGAAAATCTGACTTTACGACGTAACAGGGCTTCAACCGCCAGCTGCCCACTGGCGCTGGTCCAGCAGCCGTCCAGCATCAGGTTTTCGTCGTATTCAATGCCATTTTCCATCAACGATGAAATATAGCCTTTCAGGCGACTTAATCCGGTGTGAGAGCTGCCCATCCCTTTGATAAAAGCGATCTCGCGGTGGCCCTGAGCAATTAAATGATTCACCGCGTTGAGGGTGTCATTTTCGTGGTCAGCACACACCGAATATTGCGGATGCTGCTTCAAACGGCGGTTTAACACGATTAACGGCTTACTCATACCAGGAATAAGGGCATCAATATCTTCCACGCTTAAATAGCGCGGATAGATAATCACGGCATCGCAAAAGCTATCGATTAAAAAGTTTATGGCCTCGCGCTCTTGCTGCGCATTGTGTTTACCATCGCCCAGCACCAGTTGTGAACCGAGTTTTTCCGTCATGGTCGCGGCCTGGAATAGTAGCTCGGTAAAAAAGGGACCATTGTAAAGCGTGTTGGGCACCATCAGACCAATACTGTGCGAACGGTTGGTCGCAAGACTTCGTGCCAGCAGATTAGGACGGTAATCCATCTCATCTATGGCCAGCATCACCCGATCCCGCACCGTTTTAGACACATAAGCATGGCCAGCCAGCACCCGTGACACCGTGGCTTTTGACACACCTGCGCGTTTTGCGACATCAAGCATTGTCGTCATTTATCTTCCTTCTCAGCGTTCTCGCGCATTGTAGCGCAAAAGCTCAATCTGAAAACCGCAGAGTGAGGCTCTTCTAACCGATAACGTTTTTTCTCATTATCATCTGATTTCATCACATATTTAAAAGGCTAACATAAAAATAATATGAAACCGGTCTCAGATTAATCATCTTTTCACTCTTTAAATAAGGTTTAACGGTTTGAGTTATGGATCACAAAAAGAACAAATTGAATCTGTAACCGGTTGCAGAAACGATTCTCGGCGCGTAATTATTTAAAAAAACGGAGGGTGTCATGGTGAAAATTCTATTGTGTTGTTCCGCAGGTATGTCAACCAGCATGGTCGTACAAAGAATGCAGAAAGCCGCTACGCAGCTGGGTTTAGAAGCCACAATTGATGCCGTTGGCATGGAAGAGTTCAGTGAAAAAATCGCCGAGTATGACTGTTGTCTGCTAGGCCCGCAGATCAAATATAAGCTGGCAGATTTCGAACGTCAGGCACAGGAGTATCACAAACCGGTTACCGTCATTAATACCATGGATTACGGCATGTTAAATGGCGAAAAGATCCTGAAGTCGGCGCTCGCCCTGATTGATGCTAATAAGGGGGCATGATGAGTACACTGGCTGACTCCTTATTTGGTGTGATTGAAAACCGCATCAGCCCGATTGCTGCGCGACTCTCCTCGCAACGGCATGTGGTGGCGATCAAGGACGGATTTATTGCCTCGATGCCGTTCCTGATTGTCGGCTCATTTATGCTGCTGTTCTCACATCCTCCTTTCAGTCAGGACAGCCAATGGGGCTTCGCCCAGTGGTGGCTGGGTATGGTGAAGCAGTACAACGACCAGCTGATGATGCCCTACAACATGACGATGGGCATCATGGCGGTGTTCATCACCGGCGCGATTGCCTATAACCTGGCGCAAAGCTACAAACTAAATGGCCTGATGGCGGCGCTGCTGTCGCTGATGACTTTTTTGGTGGTGGCTGCACCGGAAAAGAACGGCGCATTGTCCGTCGCTTCGCTGGGTGGGGAAGGGATATTCACCGCCATTCTGATCAGCCTGTACTGCACGGAAGTGATGCACTGGCTGGTGAAGTACAACATTGGTTTCAAACTGCCGGAACAGGTGCCGCCGAAAATTCGTCAGTCCTTTGACCTGCTGATCCCCATCATGGTGATTTTCCTCACGCTCTACCCGCTGAACCTGTTTATGGAGAGCCACTTTGGTCTGTTGATTCCTCAGGCCATCATGTCAGTGTTTGCGCCAATTATCTCAGCAGCCGATTCACTGCCTGCGGTGCTCATCGCCGTATTGCTATGTCATTTGCTGTGGTTCGCCGGCATTCACGGCGCGGCGATTGTCGGCGGCATCCTGCAGGCATTCTGGCTGAGTAATCTGGGACTGAACCAGGAAGCGTTAAATGCCGGGCAAGAGATCCCTAAAATCTTTATCGAGCCATTCTGGCAATTCTTCATCACCGTAGGCGGATCGGGTGCCACCATGGGCCTGGTGATTCTCTATCTGCGCAGCCGCTCCGCGCATCTGCGCGCCATCGGCCGCCTAGGCTTTGTACCCGGTATGTTTAACATCAATGAGCCGATTATTTTCGGTTCGCCGGTGGTGATGAATCCGCTGCTGTTTATTCCCTTTATCACCACGCCGTTGATCAACGCGGTTATCGCCTGGACCGCCACCCGCACCAACCTGATCAACCACGTCATTTCGCTGGCACCCTGGACCACGCCGGGACCGATTGGTGCCGCCTGGTCAACCGGCTGGGACTGGCGCGCAGTGGTGTTAGTCGCGTTCCTGATTTGTTTGTCCACGCTGATTTATTACCCGTTCTTCAAAATGTATGAACGCCAACTGCTTGCGCAGGAAGAAGAGATGGCGCAGGAACAACTGGCTGAGGAGATGAAGTAATGCAAGAGATGCAGGAAATGGAAAGCACGGTGATGGAGCTAATCATTCATGCCGGGGAAGCCCGTTCATCATCGATGCAGGCACTGCAAGCGGCCCGAAAACACAACTGGCAGGAAGCCGATGCGTTGCTGGCAAGTGCACGAAATGCTGCGCGCGAAGCCCACAAAATTCAAACCGCGTTGATCGGTGCGGATGAAGGCTGCGGCAAAATTCCGGTCAACCTGATTATGGTGCATGCGCAGGATCATCTGATGAACGCCATGTTGTGCCGCGATTTAGTTGAAGAGCTGATCTATCTGCATCGTCAGGTGCAGGAATTATCGAAAACCCACTTGCAGTAAGACGCAGTTAATCACATGAAAGGATGGATTATGTCTCAGTTACCGGCTGATTTTTTATGGGGCGGCGCCGTTGCCGCGCATCAGGTTGAAGGTGGATGGAACGAAGGCGGTAAAGGGCCGAGCATCGTCGATGTGTTGACGGGCGGAGCGCATGGCGTTGAACGTGAAATTACCGATGGCATTGTCGAGGGGAAACACTACCCCAATCATCAGGCCACCGATTTTTATCATCATTACAAAGATGATATCGCGTTGTTTGCCGAGATGGGTTTTAAATGTTTTCGTACCTCGATTGCCTGGACACGCATCTTCCCGAAAGGCGATGAGCAACAACCTAACGAAGCGGGCCTGCAGTTCTACGACGACATGTTTGATGAGCTGCTCAAATATGGCATCGAACCGGTGATTACGCTGTCGCACTTCGAGATGCCATTGCATCTGGTGCAGCAATATGGCGGCTGGCTGAATCGTGAATTGATCGATCTCTTTGTGCGCTATAGCGAAGTGGTGATGAAGCGCTACAAAGGCAAAGTGAAATACTGGATGACCTTTAACGAGATCAACAACCAGCGTAACTGGCGTCGACCGCTATTCGGCTACAGCAACTCAGGCGTGATTTTTACCGATCATGAAAATCCGGAAGAGGTGATGTATCAGGTACTGCATCATCAATTTGTGGCCAGTGCCAAAGTGGTGAAGCTGGGGCATCAAATCAATCCTGAATTCAAGATTGGTTGCATGCTGGCGATGGTGCCGCTTTATCCGTGGTCATGCCATCCTGATGACGTGATGTACGCGCAAAAGTCGATGCAGGAACGCTATCTGTTTGGCGATGTGCACATGCGCGGTGCCTATCCTTCGTACATTTTGAAAGAGTGGGAACTGCGCGGATTCCACATTGAGATGGCGCCGGAAGATGCACAAACGCTGCGAGAAGGCTGCACCGACTATCTCGGCTTTAGCTATTACATGAGTAACGCCGTGGAGTATGCCAGTGCAACGCGCATGGACAGCGCACTTGAAGCTTTCCCCGGCAGCCGTAAAAACCCTCACGTTCAGGCGTCAGATTGGGGATGGCAGATTGATCCCGTCGGCCTGCGCTACACGCTAAATGCGCTGTATGAGCGTTACCAGAAGCCGCTGTTTATTGTGGAAAATGGTTTTGGCGCCGTCGATCAACGTGAGGCCAACGGCGAGGTCAATGATGACTATCGTATTGCCTACCTGCGTGAACACATCGAGCAAATGAAAAAAGCCGTACTGGAAGATGGCGTGGATTTAATGGGCTTCACGCCCTGGGGCTGTCTGGACTGTGTCTCTTTTGGCACCGGCCAATACAGCAAACGCTACGGCTTTATTTACGTAAACCGTAATGACGATCAAACCGGCGATTTTTCGCGCTCGAAGAAAAAGAGTTTTGCCTGGTATAAACAGGTCATCGCCTCGCAAGGTGAAGCGCTTTAATTCGCATTGCCCGGGCAGGTAGCCCGGTTAAATCAGAGTTGTCATCTCTTCGGCAGTGAATATCCTTTCCAGCCTGCGCAGGCAGGCTGAATAAATAACATGAACCCGAACCAGGAAAAATATCATCCATGCGGTGAGGCCTGATGCTGCCTGAAACGGCGCTTCTGCTCACCTGATTGCAACCAAACGGAGTTATATCCTATGCCAAATAAGATCAAGATTGTCACTATCGGTGGGGGTTCCAGCTATACGCCTGAGTTGATTGAAGGACTTATCCTGCGTCAGGAGCAGTTACCGATTGCCGAGTTGTGGCTGGTCGATATTGAGGACGGCGCAGAGAAGATGGAAATCGTCGGCAGTATGGCAAAGCGCATGATCGCGGCTGCCAAACTCGACTGGCAGGTGCATCTTTCTCTCGATCGCAAGGAAGCGTTAAAGGATGCGGATTACGTGACCACCCAGTTCCGCGTGGGGTTGCTGGACGCGCGCTTAAAAGACGAAGTGATTCCGTTGGCCAATGGTTTGCTGGGTCAGGAAACCAACGGCCCGGGCGGGATATTTAAAGCGTTTCGCACGGTGCCGGTGATTCTCGACATTATCGAGGATATGCGTCAATTGTGCCCCAACGCCTGGCTGGTGGATTTCACTAATCCGGCAGGCATGGTCACCGAAGCGGCGATTAAATATGGCAAGTGGGAAAAAACCGTTGGCCTGTGCAATGTGCCGTTCGGCCATATCACTCAGGCTTGCAGCGTGCTCGGTGCGGAAGAGAAAGATCTCTATTTCAAGTTTGCCGGACTTAACCATTTCCACTGGCATCGCGTCTGGGATCAGCAGGGCAATGAACGCACCGCCGAACTGATTGATAAAATATATTCCCCAGACCAGCAGGAAACAAGCGATGAAGGGCTGAAAAATATTCATCAGATTCCTTTTAATTACGATCAGGTAAAACATCTCGGCCTGCTGCCCTGTGGTTATCACCGCTATTATTACCTGCAGGAACCAATGCTCGCTCATGCCATCGAAGAGTTCGAACAGTATGAAACGCGTGCTGAAGTGGTGAAGAAAACCGAAGCGCGGCTGTTCGAGTTATATAAAGACGTGAACCTTAATTACAAGCCTGAAGAGTTAAGTCAGCGGGGCGGGGCGCATTACAGCGACGCGGCCTGCGATCTCATTGCATCGATTCAAAATAACAGCGGAAAATTAATGGTGGTCTCAACGCGCAATAACGGCGCGATTGCCGATTTACCGTTTGATTGCGTGGTAGAAGTCACCGCTGCGATTACTTCTCATGGCGCAGAACCGCTGCGTTGGGGAGCGTTACCGCCTGCGGCGCGCGGCATGATTCAGTTAATGAAAGCCATGGAGGAAACAGTGATTGAAGCCGCCGTTACTGGAGATTACGGTGCGGCATTACACGCTTTCACCATTAATCCGCTGATTCCGGCGGGCGACACGGCGATAAAAGTTCTGGATCAATTGTTGTATGCCCATAAAGCCTATTTGCCGAAGTTCGCCAGCAAAATTGCGGAGATTGAGCAGACCAAATCGGAGATCGCTACCTTCGTCGATCAGTTACTGGCCGACAGGCAAGCGCACGCGCATAAGGCGTGATGAGGTTTTATCAGGATCGAATGAGGCAGAAAGGAGACTGAAGACGGTGCCCGTTTGAACATCGCTGGGCACCGGTAAAAGCACTCACCGTCCTGTTGGGCGGTGAGTGGATCAGCATTACGCGGTGAGTTCGTCACGTACGATAGCAGCACCCGCGCTCAAGGCTTCCAACTTACCTCTGGCAACACGGCGCGACAGTGGCGTCATACCGCAGTTAGTAGAAGGATAAAGCTTATCGGCGTCGACAAACTGCAGTGCTTTACGCAAGGTATCAGCGACTTCTTCCGCAGTTTCAATGGTGTTGGTCGCCACATCAATGGCACCGACCATCACTTTTTTGCCACGGATCAGCTCAATCAGATCCATTGGCACGCGCGAATTCTGCGCTTCCAGTGAAATGATATCGATAGAAGACTTTTGCAGTTTAGGGAACACTTCTTCGTACTGACGCCACTCAGTGCCAAGCGTCTTTTTCCAGTCGGTATTCGCTTTAATGCCGTAGCCATAGCAAATGTGCACGGCGGTTTCGCACTTCAGACCTTCAACGGCTCTTTCCAGTGCGGCAATGCCCCAGTCATTCACTTCATCGAAGAACACATTAAATGCGGGTTCATCAAACTGAATAATATCAACACCGGCTGCTTCTAACTCTTTGGCTTCCTGGTTAAGAATTTTGGCAAATTCCCAGGCGAGTTTTTCACGGCTTTTGTAGTGACCATCATAAAGCGTATCGATCATGGTCATTGGGCCTGGCAGAGCCCACTTAATCTGTTGTTTGGTTTGCTGGCGCAGGAATTTAGCATCTTCAACAAACACCGGCTTTTTACGCACTACTTCACCGATCACGCTCGGCACGCTGGCGTCATAGCGATTGCGAATTTTCACAATCTCACGTTTTTCAAAATCAACGCCGCTGAGATGCTCAATAAAGGTGGTGACGAAGTGCTGGCGCGTTTGCTCACCATCACTGACGATATCAATACCCGCTAATTGCTGATCCTGCAGGGATAACAGCAGGGCATCTTTTTTGCCCTCGGCTAATTCATCACCCTGCAATTTCCATGGCGACCACAGCGTTTCAGGTTGAGCAAGCCAGGCCGGTTTCGGTAAGCTTCCTGCCGTTGAAGTAGGCAATAACAATTTCATAATCAATAACCTTTTATTTTGGCTTAATCAAAGAACGTAATGTGCAGACCACTGCTCAAGAATGTCTTGATAGGGTTTGATGAAGTGCTCTTCCGTATACTTCCCCTGCTCAATAGCCAACCGGCTGCGTTCTTCTCGATCGTAAACAATGCGCGTTAATGAATGGTCGCCATGTGTCAGGCTTGGCTGATAGCACTGGCCTGCGGCAGAGTTGGCATTGTAAATTTCCGGGCGGTAAATCTTCTGGAACGTCTCCATGGTGCTGATGGTGCCGATCAGTTCCAGATCCGTGTAATCATTCAGCAAGTCACCGGTGAAATAGAAAGCTAATGGCGCGACGCTGTTTTCAGGCATGAAGTAGCGCGCCTGCAATCCCATTTTGCCGAAGTAATGGTCGGTGAGAGACAGCTCATCTTGCTGATATTCAAAGCCCAATACCGGATGCTGATAGTCAGTGCGATGATAGGTGTTCTTGCTCGATACGCTCAGGCAGATTACTGGCTTTTTATTAAAGCGCTCCTGATAAGCCGCCGAGTTGACGAAACTTTTAAAGATATTGCCGTGCAGATCACCGAAACCTTCCGGCAGGCTGAAACCGGAGTTATTGTTATTGGCCGCCAGCAGACGCACGCTAAAATCGTAATCACGCACGTAGGACGAGAAGTTATTGCCTACGATGCCATCGGTACGCTGCTGAGTTTTGCGATCAACAATATTGGTTTTCAGGATTTCGATCACCGGGAAGGTTTTGCCATTGCCTTCAATATCAATTTCCGCAGAAATGATTTCCAGCTCAACGGCATAACGATCGCCTTTTGGGTTGTCCGCGTGCGCCAGAGAGTTGAAACGGTTGTTCATCATCATTAAGGCATTGCGCAAATTCTGCTGGCGATGGGTTCCACGTGCCAGGTTAGCAAAGTTCGTGGTGATGCGCGTATTTTCAGATGGATTGTAGTTCTCATCGAAAACGCTGCTCTTAATTGAAAATGCAAAATCGTTGCTCATGATGCTCGGGTATCCTGATTTCAGCTGCAAAACCTTTCCGGCTTTAGGCGGGTAGACCTGATACTGCGGCCTATCACCTGCGGTAGATTTCACATTGTCTTAAGTCAATAACAATGCGAATTTTATGCCAGAGTCACTCAGTGATTGAAAGTGATTAAACTTCAAACCTGCATGAGCCAATTTCATGATCGGGTTCACACTCTGAAGCAGGGTGGTCAGAAGGGGGATTTTTTGCGGAAAAGCGAGCGTTGAATGTTTGTTAGACCAGAGATTAAAGCGATGTGATGGTCAGCACGCCCGGAGGCGACGCGGAAGAATTTACCTAATGGGAAATAAAAAATCCACGCCAGGCGTGGATTTTTTTGGCTGAATTTAATTCAACAGGGTCAAATCATCGACTTGAAGATTAGACGTTGAACAGGAAGTTCATCACGTCGCCATCTTTCACGATGTACTCTTTACCTTCTGAACGCATCTTGCCGGCTTCTTTCGCGCCTTGCTCACCTTTGTAGGTGACAAAGTCATCAAACGCGATGGTTTGCGCACGGATAAAGCCTTTCTCGAAGTCGGTATGAATTTTACCGGCAGCCTGCGGCGCGGTGGCACCCACTGGGATGGTCCACGCACGCACTTCTTTCACGCCAGCGGTGAAGTAAGTTTGCAGGTTGAGCAGGGCATAACCTGCACGGATCACGCGGTTCAGACCCGGCTCTTCCAGACCCAATTCCGCCATGAACTCGTCACGCTCTTCGTCATCCAGCTCAGCGATGTCAGATTCAACGGCTGCGCACACCGGCACCACCACTGAACCTTCGGCTTCTGCAATCGCACGCACCTGATCAAGATACGGGTTGTTTTCAAAACCGTCTTCGTTGACGTTGGCGATGTACATGGTTGGCTTCAGGGTCAGGAAGCTCAGGTAGCGAATGGCCGCTTTCTCGTCTGCATCCAGTTTCAGCGCGCGTAACATGCCCGCTTCGGACAGATGCGGCAGGCACTTCTCTAATGCAGCCAGCTCAGCTTTAGCATCTTTGTCGCCGCCTTTGGCTTTCTTCTGACAACGCTGAATGGCACGTTCACAGGTATCCAGATCGGACAGCGCCAGCTCAGTGTTGATAACGTCAATATCTTCCGCCGGGTTCACTTTGCCGGAAACGTGAATAATATTGTCGTTCTCGAAGCAACGCACCACGTGGCCGATAGCTTCGGTTTCACGGATGTTGGTCAGGAACTGGTTACCGAGGCCTTCACCTTTGGATGCGCCTTTCACCAGACCGGCGATATCGACGAATTCCATGGTGGTCGGCACAACACGCTGTGGCTTAACGATTTCGCTCAGCTGATCGAGGCGCAGATCGGGCATTGGCACCACACCGGTGTTTGGCTCGATGGTGCAGAACGGAAAGTTGGCTGCTTCGATACCCGCTTTAGTCAGCGCGTTGAACAGAGTGGATTTACCGACGTTCGGCAGGCCCACAATACCGCATTTAAATCCCATGGTCTGATTACCTTTCTCACTGAGTGTACGGCACTGGCTGGCAGCGCCGACAGATTCAAAAAATTTCGCGCATTATACACAGAATTGCCTTCTGCGGCGCGGGAATTGGGCTTAGCCAGCCTTGAACGCATGCAGGCGGTTCATCGCCTTGATTTTGTCTTCTTTCAGCCACAGTTCTGTGCAGCGCACCGCTTCATCCACGGCATCGTCAATCAGTTTTTGCTCGCTGGCAGGCGGTTTGCCTAACACGAAGCCGGTAACCTTATTGCGATCGCCGGGATGACCGATGCCAACCCGCAGGCGATGGAAATTATTGTTATTGCCCAGCTTGCTGATGATGTCTTTCAGACCGTTATGCCCGCCATGACCACCGCCCTGTTTGAATTTGGCGATGCCAGGAGGCAGATCCAGTTCATCGTGTGCCACTAAAATCTCTTCCGGTGCGATGCGATAAAAGGTCGCCATTGCCGCAACCGCTTTGCCACTCAGGTTCATAAAAGTAGTGGGCACCAGCAAACGGACATCTTCACCCGCCAGTGACAGGCGTGCAGTGTAGCCGTAGAATTTCGGCTCCTCTTTCAATGACTGATTGTTCCGGTCGGCCAGCAAATCCACATACCAGGCACCTGCGTTATGGCGCGTTGCGGCGTATTCAGCGCCGGGATTGGCCAGCCCCACAATCAGTTTAATGCTGCTCACGATGTTTATCCTGTCTTGCTGCGGAAAGGGCGATAGTTTACTGCCTGCAAGCGGCGATGACAAAGGGTGCTGAGTACAGATGATACCTCTGCGTGACTTATCAATTTCTATCGAAATCAAGCCTCTGGCCGTAAAGAAATGTCAGAGATTGTGAAGGATGTGTGATCCTGTACGCAACTTAACCGGCAGTCATTGCCTAAACTTATGACAAGTTAACCATATGTGCTGTTTTGCTTTTTTCATAAGGATGGAGGTGAATCATGAAACGTCAACAATGCCGCTATTTAGGTAATGGCCTGATGTGTTTAGGTTTACTGACGATGGTATTAGGCGTCGGCTATTCCATTATTAATCAGCTGCCTGCGTTAAATCTGCCGCAGTTCCTCGCACATGGTGCTATGTTCAGCATCTTTGTCGGGGCACTGCTGTGGCTGGCGGGGGCACGCGTCAGCGGACGTGAGCGTGTCGAAGACCGCTACTTTTGGTTACGCCATTACGGTGACAAACGCTGCCGCCGCAATCACTCTTCACATTAAGAGAGAGCGGCTTCCTGCACCGGCTGTAACTGCACGAAATAACGTTCGACGCGGTTACGGCCACTGGCTTTTGCACGGTATAACGCTTCGTCCGCCAGGCCGAGTAAAATCGGGAAGGTGTGATCGCGATGGTTAGCGGTAGCATAGCCAATACTCACGGTATAGCAGACGTCGTTGGGCTGCGACAGCTGTGTCGCCAGACGGATACGCTCACACACCCGTTCTGCATCCTCGCTATTGCCCGGCAGAATCGCCGCAAACTCTTCACCGCCCAGACGGGCAAAATGACTTTCTGCGGGCAGCAACGCCTGCACCACCTGACAAAAATCGATTAATACGCGGTCACCTTGCAGATGGCCGTAACGATCGTTAATGCCTTTGAAATGGTCAAGATCAAACAGCACAGCGGTGTAAACCAGCGGTTGGGGATTTCGCGTGTTACGCACCACTAATCTGTCGGCTTGCTCGAACAGGGCGCGACGATTCCAGACGCTGGTCAGGGGATCGTGAAGCGAGGCTCGTTTGTGAGCTATTTGCGTGCGCTCATTGACCATCGCCAGAATGGTAAACGTCAGGCCAATCACAAACAGAATGGATTCTAGAATCACGTACACCGAAAAACTGGAACCGGCTATCGCGCCGCGCACCGGCGTAGCGATGGCGTCATCCAGGAAAATGCGCGCCACGTGAAACAGCAGATGGATCCACAGCAACATCTGCGCCGGCCAAAAGGTCACCTGCAGTGCATCGCGCGATTGCCACAACAGGCGAATCAGGGCACCGGTGTAAATAATGCAAAGCAGACATATGACTAAAACGCGTTTAGGTTGGCTGGCGTAAAACTGCGGGAACGTACATAGAATGGCCCATAACAATGCAGCCGCTAACCAGCTGAATCCGAGAGGTTTATTGCAGAATGCTCGAAAAGCGTTCAGCAGATTGCCATAGGCCAGCATCATCACCACGTTGCCGACAGCGATGGGAAGAAAAACAAATCCAGCACTGCGCAGACTGCTGAGAAACACCGCTGTCAGGGTCAATGTGAGCGCCAGCGTAGTGAACCCCAGCACGCGATCGTACTGCGCACCCACCCAGGCGAACACCAAAATAATGCTCAAAAAACCCAGCACATAGAGCTCGCAAACAAATAGTGTGTAAATGTCGAGAGTCATAGTGGTCGGAGTTCTCAGAAAAAAGTGTGGAGAAAAATACCACTAATCAATGGCCCGCTAAAGTGCAGCATCGCGTGTCGAATGAAAAGAGTGTAAGGCAGGGAGAATAGCGAATTTTAACGAAATTTATCGCGAAAATATCTGTAGCGAGAGCGGCTTAATCGGTAAATGAAGCGGATTGTTGGGAATAAAAACCGGGCGCGGGGCCCGGTTTCATGCAATGTATTAATGTTCGAACATTGCGGAGATGGACTCTTCGTTACTGATACGGCGAATCGCTTCGGCCAGCATGCCAGAGAGCGTTAAGGTACGCACGATTGGCAGGGCTTTCATCTCGTCTGACAGCGGAATAGTGTCGCACACGATAACCTGATCGATCACTGACTTACGCAGGTTTTCGACCGCGTTACCAGAGAAGATGGGGTGAGTCGCATAAGCGAAGACACGTTTCGCGCCGCGCTCTTTCAACGCTTCAGCTGCTTTGCACAGCGTACCGCCGGTGTCGATCATATCGTCGACCAGTACACAGTCACGACCTGCCACGTCACCGATGATGTGCATCACCTGAGAAACGTTCGCACGCGGGCGACGTTTATCGATGATAGCCATATCAGTGTCATTGAGCAGCTTAGCAATAGCACGCGCACGCACGACGCCGCCGATGTCCGGAGAAACCACAATCGGGTTTTCCAGGCCAATCTGCAGCATATCTTCCAGCAGGATTGGGCTACCGAACACGTTATCAACCGGGACATCGAAGAAGCCCTGGATCTGTTCGGCGTGCAGATCAACCGTCAGAACACGGTCAACACCCACGCTGGAGAGGAAATCGGCAACCACTTTGGCGGTGATAGGCACACGAGCAGAACGCACGCGGCGGTCCTGACGGGCATAACCAAAGTAAGGGATAACAGCAGTAATACGACCAGCAGAAGCCCGACGCAACGCGTCGACCATCACAACCAGCTCCATCAGATTATCATTGGTGGGGGCACAGGTGGACTGGATGATGAAAATATCACCACCGCGTACATTTTCGTTGATCTGTACACTTACTTCACCATCGCTGAAACGGCCGACAGCGGCGTCTCCGAGGCTAGTGTAAAGGCGGTTGGCAATACGTTGTGCTAGTTCCGGGGTGGCGTTACCAGCAAATAGCTTCATATCAGGCACGAGAAGAACCTCAGGCTTGGCGTCCAGAGAATGAACGTTTCAAAAGTAACCGGCGAATACTTTTGAAGTCGTTCATACGGGTGTGTTAATGCGTCACGTGCAGTGCCTGGAACAGGGTGGCACTGTCACGCAAACGCTTAGAGCCCGGAAAGGGTGCGTTGCAACGGCGAGATATTAAGCCCGCGCGCCACAAATCCGCAAATCCATTTCGGGGCAAGCTCCAGCACCTGACGAGCAGCGGATTCGGTGCTAAATTCAGCAAATACACAAGATCCGGTCCCGGTCAGGCGCGACGGCGCGTATTCTAGCAGCCAGGAAAGCAGCGCATCAACCTCGCGAAAACGTTTTCTTGCCACAGCTTCACAATCATTGTGAAAAGGACGCTGTAACAGTTCATCTAATGTGCGTATCGGTGAATTGCGCGTCAAGTCTGGATCACGAAAGATATCCGGCGTGCCGATGCTAATACCAGGATGAGCCACCAGATACCATTTTTCTTCCGGTTCAGCAGGCTGAATCTCCTCGCCAACCCCTTCGGCAAAGGCGGCGTGACCACGCACGAATACCGGAACATCAGCACCAAGCTGCACGCCAAGGGTGGCTAACTCATCCACGCTAAGCCCGGTTTGCCATAAATGGTTCAGCGCCACCAGCACGGTCGCGGCATCGGAAGAGCCTCCGCCCAGTCCGCCGCCCATCGGAAGACGTTTTTCCAGGGCTATCTCCGCACCCGCGTTTTCGGGCAGCGTACCGCGAACGACCGCGGCTTGCTGTAACATCCGCGCCGCCCGCACGATCAGGTTATCGTCATCGGAGACGCCCGCTAACGGCGTCAGCAGTGTAATGTTCCCACTGCTGTCAGGCGTGATATCAAGCGTGTCGCCGTGATCAAGAAACTGAAACAGCGTTTGCAGATTGTGGTAGCCGTCAGCGCGACGGCCCGTAATGTAGAGAAACAGATTCAGTTTTGCCGGAGCAGGCCAGGTGGTGATCATTGCGTGGTCCAGCTATCCATGCGCAGTTTGATACGCTGACCACCTTCTGTCAGTTCCAGGTTGGCCGGCAGCGGTGGATTGACCTTGCTGTCGTAATCAGAGATGTTCACTTTCCACTGCTGGCCATTACGGCTGTAATTCACACTCTGCAACTGATAGCTGCTATTGAGCTGATAATCCGTGGCATCACCCGGCAGACCCATCATCCACTGACGCAGATTCGCCAGCGGAATATCCATGCCGGTCAACTGTGAAATCATCTTCTCAGCGTCATTGCTCACATAGCGCTTGCCTTTGTTATCGACAATTTGCACCACCGACCCCTGCGCATCCAGCTGCAACTCGGTGCTGCCCAGCGGATTGGTTAACAACAGACGATAGCGATCGGCGGCGGTTTGCTGCCAGTTAAAGCGCGCATAGACTTTTTGCTTATCGGAAAGATAGGCAAAAGCGCCACGCGTTTGATATTGGGTGATTTTCTCAACGGCTTGCTGATGCTGCTGCCATTGCGGTGAGGTGGTGCTGGGGCCAGGACCTTGTGGTTTGTTGATGCTACAAGCAGCCAGCAATACGCTGGCAAGGGGCAAAAGGCGCAACAGCTTGCGCGGGGGCAAATGCATCACGTGGTCGTCTCCTCAGACACGTTTTTACTTCGTAACCGATAACGCTAACCATCCAATACTATGCCGTCAATGCCGATGTAAGGATAATTGCGCACGATCAGTTTAATCTTATTACAGTCATAGCCTTTGTATGGCTTTTCTTGATCTGTGGCATCTTGTAGAATGCGCTTCACAAAGCCCTGACAAATATTGGGACATCCCAACCCGAATCACCATGACGCTGCTTGCTCTCGGAATCAACCACAAAACCGCACCTGTTGCGCTGCGCGAACGCGTTGCGTTTCTGCCAGACACGCTGGATCAGGCTCTGAATAGCCTGTTGTCCCAGCCGATGGTTCAGAGTGGTGTGGTGCTCTCAACCTGTAATCGTACTGAACTCTATCTCAGCGTAGAGCAGCAGACAGATTTGCAGGAGAGGTTGGTGCGCTGGTTGTGCGAGTATCACGATCTGCGTGAAGAGGATGTCCGTGCCAGCCTTTACTGGCATCAGGACAACGCCGCCGTCAGCCATCTGATGCGCGTTGCCAGCGGTCTGGATTCGCTGGTATTGGGCGAACCGCAAATTCTCGGCCAGGTTAAAAAGGCCCATGCTGATTCTTCGCGTGACCATGCGCTAAGCAGCGAGCTGGAGCGCATGTTCCAGAAGACCTTCTCCGTCGCTAAACGTGTTCGCACCGAAACTGAAATCGGTGCCAGCGCGGTCTCTGTCGCCTTCGCCGCCTGTTCTCTGGCGCGTCAAATCTTCGAATCACTCAGCACGGTCAACGTGTTGCTGGTGGGCGCCGGAGAAACCATCGAGTTAGTGGCGCGTCATCTGCGTGAACACAAAGTGCAGAAGTTGATGATTGCCAACCGCACCCGCGAGCGTGCGCAGCTGCTGGCCGATGAGGTGGGCGCAGAAGTGATTGGGTTGGGTGATATTGAAACCCGTCTGGCCGATGCGGATATCATTATTTCTTCTACTGCCAGCCCGCTGCCGATTATTGGCAAAGGCATGGTGGAGCGCGCTTTGAAAGCACGTCGCAACCAGCCGATGCTGCTGGTGGATATCGCCGTACCGCGTGATGTCGAACCTGAAGTGGGTAAGCTGGCGAACGCCTATTTGTACAGCGTCGATGATCTGCAAGCGATCATCGAGCAGAATATGGCACAACGCAAAGCCGCTGCAGTCCAGGCCGAAAGCATTGTTGTGCAGGAAAGTGGCGAATTTATGGCGTGGCTGCGTGCGCAAAGCGCGGGCGACACCATTCGCGAATATCGTTCACAGGCGGACGACGTGCGTGCCGAGTTGCAGGAGCGTGCCATTGCCGCACTGCGTCAGGGCGCAGATGCCGAGAAAGTCTTGCAAGAGTTAGCGCACAAGCTGACCAACCGTCTGATTCATGCACCAACCAAATCACTGCAGCAGGCCGCGCGCGATGGCGACAACGAACGCCTGCAGATCTTACGTGACAGCCTCGGTTTAGAGTAATCTGGTCTGTCACGACCTATCACTGGGATACCCTCTATTACATGAAGAGCTCTATTGTTGCCAAGCTGGAAGCCCTCCAGGAACGCCACGAAGAAGTTGAAGCGTTGCTGGGCGATGCCGGCGTCATTGGCGATCAGGAACGTTTTCGCGCCTTATCACGCGAATATGCACAGTTGACCGATGTGACCCGTTGCTTCCGCGACTGGCAGCAGGTGCAGGAAGATATCGAAACAGCTGAAATGATGCTCGACGATCCTGAAATGCGTGAAATGGCTAACGAAGAGTTAAAAATTTCGCGTGAGAAGCGTGAAGTGCTGGAACAACAGCTTCAGGTGCTGCTGCTGCCAAAAGATCCCGATGATGAACGTTCGTGCTTTGTGGAAGTGCGCGCCGGAACCGGCGGAGATGAAGCGGCAATTTTCGCAGGCGATCTGTTCCGTATGTACAGCCGTTATGCCGAAGCACGCCGCTGGCAGGTCGAGATCATTAGCGCCAACGAAGGCGAGCACGGCGGCTACAAAGAAGTTATCGCCCGAATTAATGGTGAAGGCGCTTACGGTCGTTTGAAATTCGAATCCGGCGGTCATCGCGTTCAGCGCGTCCCGGAAACCGAATCTCAGGGCCGTATTCATACCTCTGCCTGCACCGTGGCGGTGATGCCAGAATTGCCGGAAGCAGAAATGCCGGAAATCAACGCGGGCGATCTGAAGATCGATACCTTCCGCTCCTCTGGTGCCGGTGGTCAGCACGTTAACACCACCGACTCAGCGATTCGTATTACCCACTTGCCCACCGGTATTGTGGTTGAGTGTCAGGACGAACGTTCCCAGCACAAAAACAAAGCCAAAGCGCTGGCGGTATTGGGTGCGCGTATTCATGCCGCCGAAACCGCCAAGCGTAACGCTGCTGAAGCCTCAACCCGCCGTAACCTGCTGGGCAGCGGCGACCGTTCGGACCGTAACCGCACTTACAACTTCCCGCAGGGTCGTGTTACCGATCATCGTATCAACCTGACGCTGTACCGCCTGGATGAAACCATGGAAGGGAAGCTGGATACGCTGATCGAGCCGATTGTGCAGGAGTATCAGGCCGATCAGCTGGCCGCGCTGGCTGGACAAGACTGATGATGATTCGCCACTGGCTCAAGCACGCAGTGGTCGCGCTCTGTGGCGGAGACAGCCCGAAGCGGGATGCGGAGATTTTGCTGGGATTCGTAACGGGAAAATCACGCAGCTGGCTGGTGGCGTTTGACGATCATGAACTCGACGCTACTCAGCTTGCCGAACTTGATGCGCTGCTGGCGCGTCGGGTGAAAGGCGAACCGATTCCGCATCTGGTGGGCGAGCGTGAGTTTTGGTCGCTGCCGTTGCGCGTCAATGATGCCACATTAATTCCGCGTCCGGATACCGAAGTGCTGGTGGAACAGGCGCTCTTACGTATTCCCGTAACACCGTCCTCCTTGCTCGATCTTGGCACCGGCACCGGAGCCATCGCGTTAGCGCTGGCGAGTGAACGTCCTGACTGCCAGGTGCTGGGCTGCGACCGTATCCCAGCAGCCGTGGCGCTGGCGGAAGAGAATGCTCAGCGGTTGCACATTAGCAATGCGCGTTTCCAGCTCAGCCACTGGTTCGATGACATTCCCGCCCAGTGTTTCGATCTCATCGTTAGTAACCCGCCTTATATCGATGCCGCCGATGAACATCTGCAGCAGGGAGATGTGCGCTTTGAACCGCTTAGTGCACTGGTGGCCGATGAAGCCGGGCTGGCCGATTTACGTTTGATTATTCACCGTGCTCCACAGTGGTTGCAGCCTGGCGGCTGGCTGTTGCTGGAGCACGGCTGGCAACAAGATGAAGCTGTGCGCGCCATCATGACGCAGCACGGCTATCAGCAGGTCAGCAGCATTAACGATTATGGCGGCAATCCGCGCGTCACACTTGGGCAATTTTTTTGATTTAAGGAAGCACCATGGCAAGCTGGTATCCGCTGATTAAACATTTTCACCTGCTGACGGTAGCGTTGACGATCAGCTTGTTTCTGCTGCGTTTTTACTGGTTAACCACCGGTTCAGCGATGCTACAGCGTCGCTGGGTGCGCATTGCGCCGCATATTAATGACACCTTTTTGCTGCTCAGTGGCGTGTGGCTGGTGGTGATCACACACTTTTATCCGTTCTCACCGCAAGGAAGCTGGCTGACGGAGAAGCTGTTAGGGGTTATTATCTACATCGCCTTAGGTTCCGTGGCATTGAGCCGTCGCCCACGCAAGATGGGGACACGTTGGATCGCTTGTCTGATTGCAATCGTAGCACTGCTGTTTGTGATTAAGCTGGCGATGACCAAAATGCCGTTATTGGGGATAGTATGACCTCGCCAGAGCTAGTTGATTACAGTGAAACACCGTTGAGTGAAGCGGTGATTGGCGCAACCTGCGCCATACGCAATGATTTTTCTGCGCCATCCGTTCAGCAACAGCTGGCGGCATTAGTTGAAGAAGCACGGGAATACGTCAGTAGCGAACAGGATGCCGACTTGCAACTGGGCAAGCTGCTTGAATTGTTTTATCGCCAGTGGGGCTTTGGTGGCGCCAGTGGCGTCTACAATTTGTCCGATGCGCTGTGGATCGATAAAGTGCTGAAGAGCCGACAGGGCACAGCCGTATCGCTGGGGGTGATACTGTTACACATTGCCGACGAGCTGGAGCTGCCGCTGATCCCGGTGATTTTCCCCACCCAGTTGATTCTGCGTGCTGACTGGCTGGACGGTGAAATGTGGTTGATCAACCCTTTCAACGGCGAAACGCTGGATACACATACGCTGGAAGTGTGGCTGAAGGGCAATATCAGCCCGACTGCGAAGCTCTACAATGATGATCTGGATGAAGCCAAAACCATCAACGTGATGCGTAAAATGCTGGATACGTTGAAAGCGGCACTGATGGAAGAGAAGCAGATGGAACTGGCGTTAAACGTCAGCCAGGTACTGCTGCAGATTGATCCCGATGACCCGTATGAAATCCGCGATCGGGGGTTAATCTACGCTCAGCTTGAGTGTGAACATATCGCGCTGACCGATTTGACCTACTTCGTTGAACAGTGTCCAGAAGATCCGGTCAGCGAAATGATTAAAGTGCAGATTCACGCAATTGAACAGAAACAGGTGACGCTGCACTAAGCGTCACCTCGACAATAAGGAAAGGGCATGACTCAGAAAGTAGTAAATATCGGCGATATCAAGGTCGCAAACGATCTGCCATTTGTTCTCTTTGGTGGCATGAACGTGCTGGAATCGCGCGACCTCGCCATGCGTATTTGCGAACACTATGTAAAAGTGACCGACAAACTCGGTATCCCTTACGTGTTCAAAGCCTCTTTTGACAAAGCTAACCGCTCTTCCATCAAATCCTATCGTGGTCCAGGTCTGGAAGAGGGCATGAAGATTTTCCAGGAGCTGAAACAGGCGTTCGGCGTGAAAATCATCACTGATGTGCATGAAGCTTCACAGGCGCAGCCGGTGGCGGATGTCGTTGATGTGATTCAGCTGCCTGCATTCCTGGCGCGTCAGACCGATCTGGTGGAAGCGATGGCGAAAACCGGTGCAGTCATCAACGTTAAGAAACCGCAGTTCGTGAGCCCAGGCCAGATGGGTAACATTGTCGATAAATTCGCGGAAGGCGGTAACGACAAAGTGATCCTGTGCGACCGTGGCAGCAATTTCGGTTACGACAACCTGGTTGTCGATATGCTGGGCTTCAACGTGATGAAGAAGGTCACCAACAACAGCCCGGTTATCTTCGACGTGACCCACGCACTGCAGACGCGCGATCCGTTCGGCGCGGCTTCAGGTGGACGTCGCGCGCAGGTAGCTGAACTGGCTCGCGCGGGTATGGCGGTGGGTATCGCCGGTCTGTTTATTGAAGCGCACCCTGAGCCGAACAGCGCGAAATGCGACGGCCCATCCGCGCTGCCGCTGGATAAGCTGGAGCCATTCCTGGTGCAGATGAAAGCGATTGATGATCTGGTGAAGAACTTCCCGGAACTGGATACCAGCAACTAATTGCGTTATCCAGATGTAAGAAAGGCGCCGATGGGCGCCTTTTTTTGCTTTGAATCTGAGCGTTAGACGCTACAGCATAATCGTCAGCAAATAACCCGCAAACAACGCGAGATGCGCAGCCCCGTTCAGCACATTGGTACGCCCGGTTGAGAATGAAATATGGCACAGAATCAGCGCGGCACTCATGATCACCATTTGTGGTGGCTCAAGGCCAAACACTAATTGCTGATCCGTCAGCGTCGCGATAATGCTTACAGCAGGAACGGTCAGTGAAATCGTCGCTAACACCGAACCAAAGAACAGGTTCATGGCACGCTGCACCTGATTCATCAATACCGCTTTAATCGCCCCCAATCCCTCTGGTGACAGAATCAACAGCGCAACCAGGAAACCGGTAAATTGCTGAGGCGCGTTCAGTTCGGTCAGCAAGTTCTCCAGCGGGTTGGCGTTCATTTTGGTGACGCTGATGACGGCGATCAGATGAATGATCAACCATACCGTGTGCCACAGTGAGCTATGCGCAGAAGGCTTACCATGATGCGGATCGCCATCGTCACCGTCATCCTCATGCTCATAAACAAACAGGCTCTGATGCGTTTTGGTCTGAATCAGCAGGAACACGCCATACATGGCAGCGGAAATCGCGGCAATAATCAGCGCCTGAGCCGTGGTGAAGTTACCGCCTGGCAGCGCATTCGGAAACACCAGCACCAGAATCGCCAGCGGGAAGATGGCAATCATGTACTGCTTAACGCCCGCGAGATTGACATATTGGGTGGCGAATTTTCGTCCGCCGAGCAGCAGCGCAAAGCCCACCAGACCGCCGGTCACAATCATGATGATGGAGTAGAGCGTGTCACGCATTAGCGCAGGTGCAGCATCGCCGGTGGCCATCAAGGCGGAGATCAAACTGACCTCCAGGATCACCACGGACAGGCTCAAAATCAGCGAGCCATAGGGTTCACCCAGGCGGTGTGCCAGCACGTCAGCATGACGCACCACGCTGAAAGCACTACAAAGGATGGCGACCAGCGCCAATAGGTTGATGCCGATAACCGGCAATAATGCCGTCTGACCGCCAAAGAAGCTCAGCACCGTCAGCGCGACAATCGGGAAAATCAGTGAGTACTCGGTGTGTCGGGTTTTCTCATGTGTAGCCATTCACCATCCTCTCCGGCAAAAAGAACAAAACAGGCGATCAGTGCCTGATAAATATAATGACTTTTATGACGCAGCGCAGTGTAACTTTTCAACAGTTGTGTTTCAGGCTTTTTACGCGACTTTACTTAGTCAGGTTTTTGATTCTAATCCAGCAAAAGAAGCAATTATCTTCTAATAACATCGACTATTCATCTTGTTGTAAATCGATAAAAGTCATTTTAAGATAAAATAATGCCTGTTTTAATCTGATTTCAATGAGGGTTATCGTGGTTTTATGGATTTAAAAAACCTTGTGTAACTAAAGTATATGTTTGCCATTTCATTACTTTCTTCGTCATCACTCTGTTCAAGTTATCTGCCAGGCAGCCGATGCTATTTACAAAGAATTTCCCCTTTGTGATCGGGGTCAATCTTGAAACTTTTGTTAAAAATGCATTAATGTCTTCTCTTAAGTCGACGCAACGCGTGTTGCCTGTGAGACATCATCTTTGAGGAGCCGAACCGACAGGATGTCAGTGCAGTAGAGGAGGTCGCATTGTTAACCCGGGAATTTCTTTTAAAAGCGGATTGTAAAACATCATTTGGCGATATCGACGAAGCGCTGCTGTGGAGCTGTGAAAAGCGTGCCGCGTCACTCGCTGCCACACTGGCTTGTCGCCCTGACCAAAGCCCGGTGTGGATATTTGGCTATGGCTCCCTGATGTGGAACCCGGTTTTTGAGGCGGAAGAAGTGGCTTCCGGGCGACTCGAAGGCTGGCATCGTGCTTTCTGTCTGCGTCTGACCGCCGGCAGAGGAACGGTATCGACGCCCGGTCGTATGCTGGCGCTAAAAGAAGGCGGTTCAACCAGCGGTCTGGCTTTCCGTTTACCCGAAGCGCGGCTGCATGACGAGCTGGAGCTGTTGTGGAAGCGCGAGATGATCACCGGCTGTTATCTGCCAACCTGGTGCGAACTGGAACTGGAAGATGCTCGCAAAGTGACGGCGTTGGTATTTATCATGGATCCGCGTCACCCGCTGTATGAAGCAGACTCCTGTCGCAGCACCATCGCACCGTTGATTGCCCAGGCCAGCGGACCATTGGGCACCAATGCTCAGTATCTCTACTCCCTCGAACAGGAGTTGGGTAAACGCGGCATGCAGGAAGATGCGTTGACGCGTCTGGCCGCTGAGGTGAGGGCGCTGCAGCAATCTGCAGCGAGTTAACTACTGTTTAACCGGATTAATCAGCCAGGTGCCGGGTTTGTCAATGGTCAGTGATTGGCTCATTACCTGGCTGCCATTTTGCACTTCAATTCGATAACTCCCCGCCGCCAGATTGAGTGAAGCAAAGCCACTGCCGGTGGGTTTCACGTCCTTCGCTTCGCCGTTAAGCAGCACTCTCTCGCCCTCCTGCAAGCGCAGATAGACGGTTGCCATACCTGGCGCGCTGGCTGCTGCGCTCTGACTCGCCACCGGCGCTGACGCAGAAGGTGTCGCGGCGATCGAAGCGGTTTCACTGTGGCGATTCGTTTTCCACACCACCACCACCACGGCCAGAATGGCAATGGCAGCGGCGGCGACCAGACCAGGCGAAAGGCGACGCACGTTGCGTGGCGTGACAGGTTCAATCGCCGCCGCTGCATGATTCACCGCCATTACCTGTGGTTCAGGCACCGGAGCGGTGACGGGTTCCGGCGCTGGAGCTGGAGCTTCAACCGCCACCGGGAAGGTGGTGACCAGTGCTTCAACATCGCTCACCGGCAAATCAATCAGGCTGGCAAACGCATCAATGCTTTGTGGGCGATCACCGGGTTTCATTGCCAGCGCACAGTCGATGGCATGCAGTAGCGGCAGGGAATAGCCTGCTGGCTTGCGTTCAACCAGTGGCTGATAGTTATCCTCGATGCAGCGCACCACGCTAACCGGAGGCGCATGGCCGGTAATCAGATTGTGCAGCACCGCGCCAAGCGCATAGATATCGGTCCACGGACCTTGCTCAACTTCACCCTCTTCGCTGTATTGCTCAATCGGGGCAAAGCCAGGCTTCAGCATGATCTCGGTTTCATCGGAGAGATTGCCGATCTCCTTCCGCGCTGAGCCAAAATCGAGTAACACCGGCAGCTGATTTTCCTGAATTTGGATGTTATCCAGCGAAATATCACGGTGCAGATAACCGGCGGTATGGATGGTATTAATTGCGCCAAACAGCGGCGGTAACAGCCGACGAATCCAGGACTCATCGATACTGTCCGGGCTGGTGACCTGCCACTCTTTTAATGTCATCCCGCTGTAGTAAAGCGTGCCCATGTAGGCGGTGCCATTCTCTTCCCAGAAGCGCAACACGTGCAGCAGGCCGGGATGATTAAAACGTGCCAGCAAACGGGCTTCCTGAATGAAGCTGTTACGTCCGGCATTGAACAGTTTCTGGAAGCGCTCGCCACGCAACTCCAGCGACAGGTCAGCGGCACGCACCGCCAGTGAAACCGGCATGTACTCTTTGATGGCGATGGTGCGTTCCAGTTGATGGTCCCAGGCACGGTAAACAATGCCAAAGCCGCCGCCGCCAATCACTTCCTTGATTTCAAATTCATTAAACCGGTAACCCGCAGGCAGGGCATTCGGTGTGTGGTTTTCGTTTGCCGACATAGTGAACTCTCTGAACACGTCCTGTAGCGCCTGCCCGTCTGTTGAGGTCAGGCGACGACCGCTAATTAATTAATGTTACGCCAGGCACCAATCGCCGGATCGGCAAGATCCGCATGCAGGGTGTCAATCAGTAACACAGTCACTTTTTGCTGTGGCATAAACTGCGACGACCAAACGCCGCGTAAGGTTTCAACCCGACTCTTCACCGTGTCACTGTCTTGACCTGCTGTCTTATCCATTTTAATCAGCAGATTGCCGGTGAAGCGCCACACATGTTGCTGGCTATCGAACGGCAGCACTAACCAACTCTCTTCGGCGTCCGGACGCGTCACGATCATGCGCTGTTTATTCACCGCCACCACTTCCAGTGCCGGGCCGCTGAGCTTGAGGTTGGCAATGGGATAGCCCTGATAGAAATTCACCACCAGCGAGCGGGTTTTGTCACCACTCATCAGCGTTAATTCACTCGGGCCTTCAAGCCAGCCATCCGTGGAGCAGTGCTGCTGCGGGTTATCCGGAATAAATAGCGAGTCGCCGTTTTCGTCCCAGGAGGTGCGGAAATGACAACCCGCTGGTAGGGTGAAGTGCTGCAATGGGGTGCTGTCTGCCGGGCGTGAGAGATCCAGCGGGGCGGCATTGCTGGCACTGGCACTGGCGGTCGCATCGTTAATCACGATGGGTCGCCAGTTCTGTAATTTTGCTGCGCTGCCGTTGGCCAGCACGCTGCCGTCTTTATTGGTCATCTGCCACGGGATTTCATCCAGCGTGCCGCATTGATTTGCCAGCAGCGTGCCAACGCGCGGCAGGAAGCTGGTCAGAATGCTGGAATCAGTGCTTTTGCCGGAAACAATACGCAACGGCAAGGTCTCTTTGCACCAGTCGTTGGGTGAATTGCTGGCCACATTATCGATATAGACTTCAAGCGACAGACTCGGCGAATAGACCACACGATAATCATCAGCTTGCGCATTTAGAGCCAGCAACAGGGTCGCTAAGCCCGGCAACCACACTTTCATAAGGGTCCTTGGGATCAATAACGTGTCGGCAGAAAACGTGCCGCATCAGCCTGGGAATAAAGCAGCGTCGCTTCCTGCGGTTCGCCAATCCAGATGGCCAGAGCGCTGAGATTGTCGCTTTTTACACTGCGGTTAACGGCTTGTTCCATCAAAGTCAGCCACTCTTCGCAGGCATTGACCATGCGCAGGGCTTGTTCCATCTCGTGAGTGGTCAGATTGAGCCAGAACCCGTCGGTGCAGACGAGAAACGCATCGCCATCCGTCAATGAAATCACTTCACTAAAGGTGGCTGGACGTGCAGGCTCAACGCCGAGCGCATTATAGAGTAAATTACTGTTAATTCCGGTATTTTCATAGCCTGCTTCGCGCAGTTGCTGCGCCAGACTATGGTCACGCGTCACTTGACTCAACACCCCATGACGGAAGTGATAAACCCGGCTGTCACCAGCATGCGCCCACCATGCGCGCTGTGTCTCGCGGTCAATAAACAGCGCGGCCAGCGTGGTGCTCATGCGAGCATATTTCGGATTTTTTCCCTGCGCCTCAAGCAACACCTGCTGGCAGTGCTCAATCGCTGCACGAGTGCTCTCGGGCGTGAACGTCGGGCTGTTGTGTAACTGGGTCAGCAGCGTATCCCGCACGATTTGCGCCGCTTTATCACCGCCAGGCAAACCGGCCACGCCATCGCAAACCAGAAAGCAGGCTTTGTGCTCATCCAGCTCGGCTCCGGTGCGATCCTGGTTTTCATCGCGCATTCCCTGCTGGCAACGGCTGGCAAACATCATTTTCATGCGTCTTCGGTCCGAGTCTGGGAATCTTTATATTGATTCACTTCCATGTCATACGCATGCAGGAAAGCTTCACCAAACAGGGTATGGAAGTCATCTTCAATTTCACCGGCAGTGCGCTGGTAGTGGCGTGAAAAGTAATCCCACAAGGCCGCTTTACGCCCGCCGTTAAACGGTAGCTTAGGCAACACGCCATCTTTACGTGCTTCCTCTTCCAGCCGTTGCGGATTGAAGGATTGCAGCATCGCCGCGATGATCGCGCGTATGCCAGCGATCATACCCAGCTGATGCGCCTGCAAATCCACCAGTGCATCGCGCACTGCCGCTTCTGGCGGCATAAAACCGGGCATCTGGCTCTGATAAATCTGCATCAATACCGTTTTACCCGAAGGCAAAATTTTAAACGGGTTGTTGGCCTCATTGAGGATCATCGTCATATCGGCTTTCACGCCGCGCTTGAGGATCGAACGGGAAGAGAGCAGGGCAACAGTGCCTTGCGAGAACAGGCTCAGCATGCGGCCGGTCACGCGCATCTGCTCTTCGGTGATCGTCGTGTGATGGCCATTGTTCAATCCCATGCCCTCCAGCAGCGCGGCCAGCAGTTTGTCCTGATCTGCATGCGGCAACGTGGCGGGAGCCGAAGGGGCATCACTTTGTGGATCAATACCCAGGCGTGGGTCAGTCAGGCGCTCCGGACGCGCCGCAGTGGGTTCCGGCACCCTGTCGAATGCCTGCTGCATACCGAGAGGATCGGCAGCGCTGTCCGCGAAGAACGTGAGCGGGTCATCATGCTGGGTACTCTGGCAGGCAGGATCGCGCACCTCAAGGCCATAATCGCCGATTTGCAGTGCATCACCATGCTGTAATTGCACTTGTGAACCACGCTGTAGCGCCACGCCGTTCAATACCACCGAGGTCACGCTGCCCTGATTGGTCAGGCGGCATTCACCTTCCGGGGAGATATGCACCAGCGCCTGCAAGCGTGAAATGGCGCGCGATTCGTCAGGCAGCACCAGATCGTTATCCTGACTGCGGCCAATGGTTCCCCCAGGCGGTTTAAAAGCAACCGTCTTTGCTGGCACATCCGTATTGCACTGCACAATGGTAAATTGCATGAGTCATCCTGTTAACAAGGAAAACGCTGCGGCTCATTCAAACATGGGTGGATAGAGGCCGTTGCGTCCCGGCTGTGCACCTGCCGCCGGGTTAAACAGTAACGCAAAAAGTTGCGCGGTGAGCGGCCCACTGTGTTTGTGTGTGGCGTGGGCAAAACCGTCACTGCGATTACTCCACCAGTAGCTAATATGCTGCTGGGGATCAAATTTATCCGCCACTTCACGCCAGCTCAGCGTGCAGGGCAGATCATCAAAACCAATCACATCCATAATATCGCTGCGCTGATTATCCGGGACCATCAGCGGCGTGACGCCTTGCATCTGCTGCTCCAGCGCATCGGGGTTCAGCCGGTCACGCACGCCGCGCAGTAGCAGCGTGCCCAACTCCTGAAACCAGTCGCCCGACATGGCCAGCTGAGCGCTGTGCCAGTGGCTGAGCGGAAAACTTCGCAAAGCCAGCAGCGGCCAGCTGCGCCCCACGCGATCGCACGAAGGCAGCAGGCAGCCCATCTGCACCTGCTGACGTAGCGGCGACAGCGGCAGAACAAAATTCCAGACAGGTGCGCGCAGAAACAGCTGAGTGGAGGCATCGGGTTGCTGATGCCAGTGCATGAGCCCCTGTTGAAACCAATGGCTCCAGGGCGTCACGGTATTCTCACTCAGGCGCTGGCGCAGGAAATCGCCGGTGGCCGGTAATTTGCCGTACCAACCCGGCGCGGTGTGCGTCGCCATGGTTACCTCACCATTACTCACTGTGTCCGGTCAATCGCTGCGAAACCCGCTGTGGTGCAATCGCCAGCGAACTGCCATTCGCACCGGCAATTTTCAGATTTTCTGCAAGCTTGCGCATCATTAGTGCGTTATCTCGCGCATAAGGCGACGACTGAATCTGCTGATCCAGAAGCTGGCTAAGATGCCAGTCAAGCTGCTGCAAATCCCGGGCGCTGACATCATCTGGCAGATTGCGTTGAAGATTCTGCATCAGCCAGGCACGCAGGAATTCGCCGTCATAATTGCGCGGTTGATACAACATCTGATAGGCACGCAGCGCATTGCGGCTGTATTCATTGTCGTTACCGGGGTCATCACGCAGCAAATTGGTGATTTGCTGGGCCACGCGCGGTAACAGTAGAGACTTAAGCGCATTTTGATAAAGCACCCATGCCGCATCGCTTACCTGGTTGCCACGATAGAGACCCACGCGCATGCTAAGCGGTGGATTGTCGAGGGAAAAGCGCTCCGACAACGGCAGCTTCACCAGGTTATTTAAGAAGGGTAGCAGGTCAAAGATATTATCGGCTGGCTGATGAATCACCTGCTGACTCTGACGAGTCATTGGCTCAATACGCTCAGCGACCTGGTTAAGATATTGCTGGTTCTGGACATAGCTGGCCAGCCATAAACCGGAGAGCAAAAGCAATGCGCCGGTGAGCGCACCGTAGCCAATCCAGTGGAACAGGCGGTTGCGGTACTCCCAATGGCGATTACTGCCCGCTAAGCCACTTTCGCGGAACACCAGATCGCTCAGCAGGTCGCGGATAAAGAAACTCTGGCCTTTATTGCCGGGGATGGGGTTATTACGGGTGACGCTATCCCAGGTGGCGAGGCTACTTTCACCGGTATGTGGCAATTGAAGCTTACGGTTGAGTTCGCCCATGATGCGATCAAACGGTAAGCCTTCCTGAGTCCCGCTGGTAAAGAATAAGCCGCGCGCTGACCAGGCAATCTCATCCTCATGGCGCGAGAACACCACATCCAGGTACTCATTCAGCAACGGCCTTAACGAACTGAACTCCTGTGGGAACAGGAAACAGTCAGCACGCAGGGTGAGATCGCGTTCATTCGCCATCACCGTGGGCAGTTGCTGCTGCAGGCGCTGTTCCAAACGCTGATATTGCTGGCTAAAACTGTTATGCCAGTCATCTTTGTGCGGTTTACCCGGTTCCCAGGGGAAGGTGAATCCCCAGATGGCGTCGCGCTGCGGTTTGCTCAGGCCGTCGTTAAAGCTCAAAAAACCTTTCAGCAGATCGGTCTTGGTCACCATCACATACACCGGGAAATGGATACCGGTTTGCTGGTGTAACTCCTGCATGCGGCTACGTAACGCGCTGGCCTGAGCGTGACGTGCTTCCGCGGAATCGGTGAGCAGATCGGCAACGCTAATGGTCATGATCACCCCGTTGATCGGCTGGCGGGTGCGATAGCGTTTCAGCAGGTTAATGAAACTCTGCCACTCGGCGCCGTCGCGTGCACGCTGGCTCTCCTGCAGGGCATATCGCCCTGCGGTATCGATCAACACCGCGCTGTCGGTAAACCACCAGTCGCAGTGACGCGTACCGCCGACGCCGCGAATCGCCGCTTTGCCAAGGCTATCGGTCAGTGGAAACTCCAGTCCGGCATTGAGCAGGGCGGTGGTTTTGCCCGCGCCGGGCGCCCCAATCATCACATACCAGGGTAGCTGGTAGAGATAGTGGCTCTGAAAGCGGGCCAGCCAGTTCTGTTGATGACGGCGACCAAACTGTGTGCGTTTCAGGCGCAGCGCTGCTTCACTGAAGCGCTGAGCCAGCAGCGTATCAGTGGCCTGACGATCGGACAGCTCTTCGTGACTCATCTCCTGCAAACGGTTGAGGAGTTTACTGTTAAACCAGCCGCGCCAGATCGCCGGGATAAACTGGAACAGCACCCAGCAGAAGAACAGCAAACCGACCAGCAGTTGACGAGGAAACACCGGCTCAAGGGGGCGGGTGTCTCCCCAACTCCACAGCGGGCCGAGCATCCACAGCACACAGCTTAAGGCAGTGACACCAATCAGGCTCCACAGCAGGCGGTGGGTTAACAGATGTTGCAGCGATGCGCGCATCACTCACCTCCTGGATGATTGCCAAGGGTTTCCGGTGCGGCAAACAGGGTGATCTCCACACGGCGGTTGCGCGCGCGGTTTTCATTGCTGTCATTTGGCAGCAGCGGATTACTGTCGCCGCGGCCTTCCGCTTTCACACTGTGCCCTTCCGCCAGTTGCGGGTTTAGCAACTGGGTCACGGCGCGTGCGCGCGCAAAGGAAAATTCATAGCTTGAGGCAAAACGCCCATCCACCGGGCTGTTATCGGTATACACCGACACCAGTACCGTGCCTTTAACGGTTTTCATGGCGCTGGCAACGTGCGCCAACAGCGCGCGACCAACCTGATTGACCACGGTACCGTCAGGGGAGAAGAGTTTATCGGCAGGAATGATCACTTTACTGCCAAAGGCGCCATCGCTGACTTCAAGTTGACCGGCGGCGATCACATCATTCAAACGCTGATGCAAATCCAGCAATGCCTGCGGTGAGGTAGGGCGACGGCCGGGCATAATTTGTGGCAGCGGTGTTTGATAGATGGCGCGCAGCAGCGGCTCGGCCGCATTGCCCAGCCGCCAGTTCAGGCCGCTGTAAATCAGGCAGGCAATCAGGGCCGCTAACATCGCACAGGCCCATAGCGGCACCATCGGACGGGTTAAGCGACTGACCAGGGGATGCACTTCCACCAGCGGCACGGCCGGGTTAGTGGTTGACGGGCGCGTTTCCTGGATCAGTTGAGCGAGGCGTTTACGAATCCCTTCACACTGTGCACGGCCAGCATCGCTGCCGCGATAACGTCCTTCATAGCCCAGCAACAGACAGTAATGAATCAGCTCCAGCAACCACAGGTGTTGCTGCGGGCTTTGCGAGACGCGGGAAAGCAGCTGAAACACTTTTTCGCCGCCCCAGCTTTCATTATGGAAAGTGACCAGCATGCCGTTCCCTGACCACACACCGCGCGTACCCCATGGAGTTTGTGCGGCGGCTTCATCCAGTACGCTGCATAGGCAGTAGCGCGCACCAATAATCATCTCAAACGGCAAACCGGCTTGCTTGCAGCGATGTTCGAATTGGCGGATCTCTTCAATGAGTAACTGGCGTAAACCGGCGGGATCGTCATGCGTAGCAGCCTGCCGTATACGGACAACGGCATTCAATATCGGTGCTGCGGCATTAAGCAAAAGGTTATCGTTGCCCGCGACAATGCCATCGCGGACAACAGAATCCTGGGTCATTAAATATCTTTTTTCCTGGCAATGGCGCTACGGAGCGTCCACAGAGTGCGACCTTGCTGTGGACAATCTGCGCCATATTACATTATCAGTCTAGGATCCAGGTCGCGGTATCGTTGGTGCGGCAAGCCTTGCTGGCTCCGCCAACGGCCACGCAGACCTGTTTAGTACGGCGGGGACGTGGACGGTCGCTACGCAGGGTGGCGTCATAACGGCTACTTTCAACCCCGGCTTTCGGCGGGATGTAACCAATCAGTTGTCCATTGGGTTCATCGGCAACGGCTAACCAACTGTGTTCGACACGTCCCAGTACTTCAAAGGGTTTAGCGTTATCGAGATAACGAACGACCTTGCCGCCATAATCTGGCGTGGTCATCACCGACGCGGCATACAGTGCGCGGAAACTCTCATTAATCGGCGTGAATTCGCCTGGCGCAGCCACCGCATGACGGTGAACCAGCTTGACGCCATTTACCTCACTGGTAACCAGGGTGTCATCAGTCATCGGCGGTGGTGGCGCTTTACAACCCGCCAACGTCAATACTGCCAGCAGAGTGAGCAACAGACTCTTATTCACCATGAACCTCAAATTTCATCAGATTAGCTGCAGATTAATATGTGGCACACGCATTTAAGGCGGGCAGAGTATGCAGCGGGAAAGCCATCAAAAAACAGTCAGATTACAGAAAGATAGTACTGTGCTCAGTCTACCTAAGACTTTTGAGAATTCAATCCATTGCATAGCGAGAAAACCCGTGCTACCGGGCGAAAACAGCGCATATCAGGGGGGATAAAAAACCTGTGCCTATAGTGATAGATAAGCTGAATTTACTTATTTAGTCGTGTAAGTGTGTGACGCAGGCGATAAAGCCGAAGCAACCCAGAAAGGTGCCAGATTAATAGTAAGCACTCTTAATCTTTCCTCAAGGTTAAAAAAAGATTGCGCAGGTAAACAATTTTCTTACTTTCGGAATTTCCGTGTACATTTCCGCCAGCTTTAAAGTCGGTCCGGCACGGCTTTTGCTTAGAATCGTTATGTCTTTTTGCTCAAGAGAACCTTATGAGCCGGGCCTTTGAATATTTGCGCGCCAGCCGCGCCAGCGAAATTGCCAGCCTGCGACGACTTATGCGCACAGGCGAACAGATTCTCGCCATCAGTGAGTTAATTCACGTGCTGCAACGTGAGCGCGGTGCCAGCAACATTTGGATCTGTTCCGCAGGGCGGTTGTTTAGCGATGAGCTGGATGCGCGCGCACTTGAGGTAGAGCAGCGACAGGAAAATGCCCTTATGGTCCTGCCGGAAGCGGTGGCGCAGCCGGGTTACAGCCGTTTCTGTATGCTAATAGCTGCAGCGCTGCAGTCGTTAGAGAGCCTGCCATCGTTACGCCAGCAAATACGGGCGGGGCAGTGCAGCCATGCAGAGGCGATGGAGGGCTTTAATCACATTATCCGCACCTTACTTAGTCTGGTCTTCGAAGCCACTGATACGGCCAGTGAGCCGGAGATTTCCCGCGCGCTGATTGCGCTCTTTAGCTTTATGCAGGGTAAGGAGTTGGCGGGGCAGGAGCGCGCTACCGGTTCAGCCGGGTTCGCTGCCGGGGAGTTTACTGCTGAACAGCGCCAGCGGATTCAAATGTTGATCACTGCTCAAGAGCAAAGCTTCGCGACCTTCAGTCATTTCGCGGATGCGCACAACCAACAACAATGGCTATTGATGGCGGATGCAGATAGCCAGATTGAGCGACTGCGGCGTATTGCCTGCACCGGCGCGCAGTGCGGCGAAAATGGCGTGCTGCAGTGGTTCACATTGCTGAGCAAACGACTCGATCAGATGAAACAGATTGAGGATGGGCTCTGCAGCACATTAATGGCGTGTTGCCAGCGCGCCATTGCGGTGAGCGAACAGGCTGAGCCGCAGCATCTGGCGTTCAATGAGGATGCGAGTTTCTCTCTTTACGTGGCGGGAGCCAGCTGGCTGGGTGAGCAGGAAACAACGCTCGACAGTAACGGCCTCGCCCCCCAACTCGGCCGCTCTGTGCTGTCATTGATTCGTGAACAGGCGCAACGGTTACAGGCACAGGCGGATGAACTTGCCACCATGCGTGCTTCTCTGGATGAGCGAAAAGTCATCGATCAGGCCAAAGGATGGCTGATGCAGCAGCACGGTTTTAGCGAGCAGGATGCGTGGCAAGCGCTGCGCAAAAGTGCCATGAATCAAAACAAACGCATGCTGGATATTGCTCAGGCGATCCTCGCCGTAGCGGCCACACTGAAGCCATAACCCGAAGGAGGTAGTTGCACAAAGCTTGTGCGTATTGTGCGTCAGGGCAGTGCAAAGTGGAGTCAGATTTACGGCTCAATGGCGCGGTAATATTGATTTTGCAGTAATAAATTTTCTGGCACAGGCTTTGCAGTATTACACAGACATTGCGCATTTGTTTCGCCAACGGCGGTGAAGCGAGTGCTTTGGATAAAGGCGTCCGGCCCCATGTTTTGACGACATGCGGGAGGACGCCTTTTTTTATTTCTTTTTTTCAGGAAGCGCATGATGAGTAAAACGCGGTTTTCAGTCTCACGTCGTCAGTTCCTGCTGGGTAGCGCGGTGGTAGGAAGCAGCTATTTACTGCCGGGCTTACGCAATGCGGTATGGGCTGCCGGTTCAGATGCGCCCGAAAAAAGCAGCGTGCGTGTGGGCTTTATTCCACTCACTGACTGCGCTCCTGTGGTGATGGCTTCTGTAAAAGGTTTTGATAAGAAATACGGTCTGACGCTGCTGCCGAGTAAAGAAGCCAGTTGGGCGGCGGTGCGCGACAAACTCACAGCCGGAGAGCTGGATGCGGCACACGCGCTGTACGGCATGATCTACGGCTTACAGCTGGGCGTAGCAGGGCCACAACACGACATGGCTAACCTGATGACGTTGAATAACAACGGTCAGGCCATCACGCTCGCCAATCAACTAAAAGAGCAGAAGGTCACGGATGCCACCAGCTTGCAAAAGCTGATCGCCAGCCAGGCGAAAGGCACGTTCGCCTTCGCGCACACCTTCCCGACCAGCACCCACGCCATGTGGCTCTATTACTGGCTGGCAAACGCCGGTATCGATCCGTTTGAGGATGTGCGCACCGTGGTGGTGCCGCCGCCGCAGATGGTAATGAACATGAAGATGGGCAACATGAGCGGCTTCTGCGTGGGCGAGCCATGGAATCAGCGCGCCATCAGCGACAACATCGGTTTTACCGCCGCCACCACGCAGCAAATCTGGCCCGATCATCCGGAAAAAATCCTCGCCACCCGCGCGCAATGGGTGCAAGAAAACCCCAACACGGCGCGCGCCATGACGGCAGCGGTGCTGGAAGCCGCACGCTGGATCGATGCGTCGGATGAAAACCGCAAAGAGACCGCCGCCGTATTAGCCGGGCGCGCATGGATCAATACCAAAGTTGAAACCTTAGAAGGGCGCATGCTCGGCCAGTACGAAAACGGTCTCGGTCAGAAATGGCAGGACGCGCACGCCATGCGCTTCTTCCATGATGGCGAAGTGAGCTATCCGTGGATCTCCGACGGCATGTGGTTCCTGACGCAGATGAAACGCTGGAGCATGGTGAAGACCGCTCCTGATTACGCCGCCGTTGCCCGTCAAATCAATCGTATCGACATCTACAAACAAGCCGCCAGCGCAGTGGGAGGCGTCTCCGTGCCGTCCAGTGAAATGCGCAGCAGCACGCTTATTGATGGCAAAGTGTGGGACGGCAGCAACCCCGCCGCTTATGCCGACAGCTTTGCCATTAAACGCAGTTAAGTGAGGTCAGCATGAAATCTGAAGCCCGCACGCTAAAACCCGCGACGCCTGTCGTCGCTCTACCGGCGCAGGTGATTGCGCTTAACGTGCCAAAGAAACCGCGCGCTCGTCAGCGCTGGCTGCAGCCGCTGCTACAAAGACTGATCCCGGCGAGTTGCGGTGTAATTTTGCTGCTGTTTGTCTGGCAGCTGGCATCGATGTCGAGCAAAGGCTTTCCAACGCCGTTTGCCACCTGGCAGGCGGCCGTCACGCTGTTCGCTGACCCTTTCTATAACAACGGGCCCAACGACCAGGGCATTGGATGGAACATCGTCGCCTCGCTGCAACGCGTGGCGGTGGGTTTTGGGCTGGCAGCGCTGGTGGGCATCCCAGCCGGTTTCCTGATTGGCCGCTTCACCTTTGTGGCACGCATGTTCAACCCAATCATCGCGCTGCTGCGTCCGGTCAGCCCACTGGCGTGGTTGCCGATTGGCCTGCTGCTGTTCCAGCGTGCCGAACCCGCTTCCAGCTGGACCATTTTCATCTGCTCGATCTGGCCGATGGTGATCAACACCGCCGAGGGCGTGCAGCGCATCCCGCAGGATTACCTCAACGTCGCCCGCGTGCTGCAACTCAACGAATGGACGGTGATGCGCCGCATCCTGTTCCCGGCGGTATTGCCCGCCGTGCTCACCGGGATGCGCCTGTCGATGGGCATCGCCTGGCTGGTGATCGTCGCCGCCGAGATGCTGACCGGTGGTCTCGGGATTGGCTTCTGGATCTGGAACGAGTGGAACAACCTCAATGTGGAAAACATCCTGATCGCCATCGTAGTGATCGGCGTGATTGGGCTGTTGCTGGAGCAGGCACTGATGCTGCTGGCACGTCGTTTTAGCTGGGATAAATAAGGGGCCGATGATGAATCCGATTATTCGCGTACAGCAGGTGAGTCAGCGTTTTAACACCGCCAGCGGTGAATTTCTGGCACTCGATAACGTTAGCTTCGATATCCACGCGGGTGAAACATTGAGCCTGATTGGCCACTCCGGCTGCGGTAAATCTACTTTGCTCAACCTGATCGCCGGCTTAACTCAACCGAGCAGCGGCGTGTTGCTGTGTGAGAACCGCGAAATCAGCGGCCCCGGCCCTGAGCGTGCGGTGGTGTTCCAGAATCATTCGCTGCTGCCGTGGCTCACCGCTTATCAAAACGTCGAACTGGCGGTGCAGCAGGTGTTTAAAGGGCAGATGAACAAGAGCGAGATGAGTGAGTGGATTGAACACAACCTCAATCGTGTGCAGATGGGCCATGCCATGCACAAGCGCCCCTCGGAAATCTCCGGTGGCATGAAGCAGCGCGTCGGTATTGCGCGTGCGCTGGCGATGAAACCGCGCGTGCTGCTGTTGGATGAGCCGTTCGGCGCGCTCGACGCCTTAACGCGTGCCCACTTGCAAGACAGCGTGATGCGTATCCAGCAGGAGCTAAAAACTACCATTGTGCTGATCACTCATGACGTAGATGAAGCGGTGTTGTTATCGGATCGCGTGCTGATGATGACCAACGGACCGGCGGCGCAGGTGGGTGAGATCCTCGCTATCGATCTGCCGCGCCCGCGTTCACGCGTGGCGCTGGCCGATGAGCCGCGCTATCACCAGCTACGCCAGCAGATCCTGCATTTCCTCTACGAAAAACAGACGGCAGTGGCGTAAGGAGCGGGCGATGACTCAGCAGCTGGTGGTGATCGGTAACGGGATGGCGGCGATGCGCATGGTGGAAACCTTGCTGCAACGTGCGCCGGGCCGCTATGCCATCACGGTGATTGGCCGTGAAGCACAGGGCAATTACAACCGCGTCATGCTGTCACCCGTGCTGTCTGGGGAAAAAGCCTTCGCTGACACGCTGATCCACACGCCGGAATGGTATGTCGCACATGACGTACAACTGCTGATGGGGGAAGAAGCGCTGCAGGTGGATCTCATTGCGCGGACGGTGTTCACCGATCAACGCACGCTGCACTGGGATCAGCTGGTGTTCGCCTGTGGATCCCAACCCCGTATGCCGGATCTGCCGGGGGTCGAACACCCACAGGTTTTAGGTTTCCGCACGCTGCGCGATGTCGACACCATGCTGGCGCAGGATGGCCCGGTGGTGGTGCTGGGCGGCGGGTTGATTGGCGTGGAAGCCGCTGCGGCGCTGCGTCTGCGCGGGCGCGATGTCACGCTGCTGCATCATCGTCCGTGGCTGTTGGATCGCCAACTGGATCAACAGGCGGGCGCGCTGCTGACACAGCATCTCACTCAGCGCGGGATCCACTGCCGTCTCGGCGTGTCGCTGCAATCGATCCAGCACGCTCACGTGACGCTCACCGATGGCACGTTGCTGCCCGCGCAGCAGGTAGTAATGGCGATTGGCGTGATGCCTGAAAGCGCCCTGGCGCAGCAGGCGGGCGTGCCGTGTCAGCGCGGCATCATCGTTAACCGCCAGCTGCAAACTCAGGTCGCTAACGTCTATGCCCTCGGGGAATGCTGTGAAATCGACGGTGAAACCTTTGGTCTGGTGGCACCGTGTCTGGCTCAGGCCGACGTGCTGGCGGCACAGCTGGCGGGCGAACCGCTGGCGGATTTTTACCACCAGGAGAGCGGCACGCGGCTCAAAGTCACCGGCATTGAGATGTTCAGCGCGGGCGACATCCGTGAAGGCGACTCTATTACCAGTTTTGATCCTTTCGACGGTCACTATCGCCGTCTGTTCTTGCGCGATGGCGCCCTGCGCGGCGTGCTGCTGTTTGGCGACAGTCAGGGCGCCAGTTCGCTGCTAACCCAATTACAACAGGCAGAACACGTGGACATTCACGCGCTGTTTGGTCTGGACAATCCCTTAACGCAGCCGTGTGCTGCAGGAAGCAATGTGATGAGCAAACCTCTTCTCGTCGTGGTGGGCCACGGTATGGTCAGCCACCATTTTCTTGAGCAGCTGGTGAGTCGTGAACTGCATCAGCACTATCACATCGTGGTGTATGGCGACGAGCCGCAGATGGCGTATGACCGTGTGCACCTCACCGAGTACTTCACTGGCAAAAGTGCTGACGATCTCTCGCTGGTGAGCGAGAACTTCTTCGAGCAACACGGGATAGAATTGCGCACGGGTTGCGAAGTGCTGGCGATTGATACCGACAAGCGCAGCCTGCGCGATGCCAGCGGTGCGGAGTTGGCATGGGACAAACTGGTGCTGGCCACCGGATCGATGCCATTTGTGCCGCCGGTGCCAGGACGTGAGAATCCGCGCTGTTTTGTCTATCGCACCCTGGCCGATCTTGATGCGATTGCCGCCTGTGCCAAACAGGCCAAGCGCGGCGTGGTGATCGGCGGCGGTTTGCTGGGTTTGGAGGCGGCCAACGCCCTGAAGCAACTCGGGCTGGAAACCCACGTGGTGGAGTTTGCCCCGCGTCTGATGGCGGTGCAGCTGGATGACGGCGGGGCGCAAATGCTGCGCGGCAAAATCAGCGCGCTGGGCGTGCAGATCCACACCAGCAAACAGACCGAAGCGATTGAAAGCCAGCCGGACGGCAGCATGCACCTGCGCTTTGCCGATGGCAGCGTACTGGAAACCGATCTGATTGTGTTCTCGGCCGGTATCCGACCGCGCGATGCACTGGCGCGTGCGGCGGGGATTCAACTCGGCGAGCGGGGTGGCGTTGCCATTAACGACGGCTGTGAAAGCAACGTGGCCGGCGTATATGCAATTGGCGAGTGTGCGCTGTGGCAAGGGCAGGTATTTGGTTTGGTGGCACCGGGCTATCAGATGGCGCGCGTGCTGGCAGCGCAATTGGCGCAGGAGGAGCTGGCATTCGGCGGCGCGGATATGAGCACCAAGCTTAAACTGCTCGGTGTGGAAGTGGCCTCGTTTGGGGATGCGCATGGCCGCACCGCTGACAGTCAAAGCTATCACTGGACTGACAATCCCAAAGGCATCTACAAAAAACTGGTGGTGTGCAAAGACAGCAAAACCTTGCTCGGCGGTGTGCTGGTGGGTGACAGCGGTGATTACAGCAGTCTGCTTCAGATGATGCTCAACAAGATGCCGCTGCCGAGTGAACCTGAAAGCCTTATTCTGCCGCAGCTGGCAGGGGCGCCATCCAAAGCGTTGGGGGTAGCGGCGTTGCCGGAAGCCGCGCAGATCTGCTCCTGCCACAACGTCAGCAAGGGGGATATTTGTGCAGCCGTGCAGGGCGGTTGCGGCGATATGGCCGCAATCAAAAGCTGCACCAAAGCGGCCACAGGCTGTGGCGGCTGTAGCGCGCTGGTGAAACAGGTGATGGAACTGGAGCTAGCGAACCAGGGCGTGGTGGTCAAAAAGGATATCTGCGAGCACTTTGCCTATTCGCGTCAGGAGCTGTATCACCTGATTCGCGTCGGCAATATCACCACCTTTGACCAACTGATCGAGCAGCATGGGCGAGGCCACGGCTGTGAAGTGTGCAAGCCGCTGGCGGGCTCGCTGCTGGCCTCGTGCTGGAACGAGTATCTGCTCAAACCCCAGCATCTGCCGTTGCAGGACACCAATGACCGCTACTTTGCCAACATCCAGAAAGATGGCACTTACTCCGTGGTGCCGCGCGTGCCTGCCGGAGAAATCACGCCAAAAGGGCTGATTGCCATCGGCGAAGTGGCGGCACGTTACGATCTCTACACCAAAATCACTGGCGGCCAGCGTATCGATCTGTTTGGTGCACGGCTGGAGCAGTTGCCAGAAATCTGGGAAACACTGATTGCCGCTGGCTTTGAAACCGGCCACGCCTACGGCAAATCGCTGCGCACCGTGAAGTCCTGTGTGGGTTCGACCTGGTGTCGATATGGTGTACAGGATTCTACTGCGTTCGCGATTGCGCTGGAGAATCGCTACAAGGGGCTTCGCGCCCCACACAAAATCAAAATGGCGGTGTCGGGCTGTACCCGCGAGTGTGCTGAAGCGCAGAGCAAGGACATTGGGGTGATCGCCACCGACAAAGGCTGGAACCTCTATGTGTGCGGCAATGGCGGCATGAAACCGCGTCACGCTGACCTGTTCGCCAGCGATCTGGATGATGAAACCCTGCTGCGCTATGTCGATCGTATTCTGATGTTTTATGTGCGCACTGCCGACCGTCTGCAGCGCACCAGCGTGTGGATGGATAACATGGAGGGCGGACTGGATTACCTGCGCAGCGTAATTATCGAGGATGCCCTCGGTATCGGCGACATGCTGGAGCAGGAGATGCAGCTGGTGGTGGATCGCTACCAGTGTGAATGGCAGAGCACGCTGCAGGACCCTTCACGCCGTGCACTGTTCAGTGCAACCGTCAACAGTGAGCAAGCGGATGAAACCCTCAACTATGTGCGCGTGCGCGACCAGCGACAACCCGCGGCCATGGACATCATTCCAGTGACAACGCTGCCTGCTGAACCCTGGAGCGCCATTTGTGATGTGGCGTCAATTCCGGAGGCAGCAGGGATGGGCGCGCGACTGGGTGGCCAGCGTGTGGCGCTGTTCCGCTTAGGTGAAGCGATCTACGCGCTGGAGGATATTGAGCCGGGCACGCAGGCCAGCGTATTGTCGCGCGGCATTCTCGGCGATGTGGCGGGCGAACCGGTGGTGATCTCTCCGCTGTATAAGCAGCGGGTTCGGCTGCGCGATGGACAGAGTCTGGATAATGCCGAGCACCAGCTGCGCTGCTGGCCGGTACGCGTGGATGGCGGCAAAGTGTGGCTCGGTCATGAACCTATTCTCGCGCTCGCGGCAGCATCATGAAAACCACCTGTCCTTACTGCGGCGTGGGCTGTGGCGTAGAAATCCACGCGCCCGAACAGTCGGTGAGCGGGGACCGCCAGCATCCGGCGAACTTTGGCCGCCTGTGCGTGAAAGGCTCTGCGCTGGGTGAAACCCTGTCTCATGAAGGGCGTCTGTTGTGGCCGAAGATCAACGGTGAACGCGTCAGCATGGATCAGGCGCTGGATCATGTCGCACAGGGATTGCGCCGTATCATCGATCAGCATGGTCCTCAGGCAGTGGCGTTTTATGGCTCTGGCCAACTTCTGACCGAGGACTACTATACCGCCAACAAGCTGATGAAGGGCTTTATCGGCGCCGCCAATATCGATACCAACTCGCGGCTATGTATGGCGTCGGCAGTGGTGGGCTACAAACGCGCATTCGGTGCCGATGCCGTGCCCTGCTGTTATGAAGATATCGAACAGGCGGATATGGTGGTGCTGGTCGGTTCAAACGCGGCGTGGGCGCATCCGGTGGCGTGGCAGCGGCTGGTGCAGGCGAAAACCGATCGACCCGAGATGCAGCTGGTGGTGATCGACCCACGTCGAACTGCCAGCTGTGATATCGCCGATCTGCATCTGGCCCTGCAGCCGGGATCGGACAGTGCGCTGTTCGCCGGGCTGCTTAACTGGCTGAGCGACAATGTTGCGGTGGATGCAAGCATGCTGCCCCATCTGTCCAATGTCGAAGCCACGCTGGCGGCCTGCAAAGCCTGGGAGCTGGCCACGGTCGCTGTCGCCTGCCAGCTCAGCGAGCAGGACATCCTGGCCTTCTGGCAGCGGTTTGCCGCACATCCGCGCGTGCTCACGCTGTGGTGCATGGGCATTAACCAGTCGCAAACCGGCAGTGACAACAACAACGCCATTATCAATGCCCATCTGCTTAGCGGAAAAATCGGCTATGCAGGCGCGGGTCCCTTTTCATTGACCGGACAGCCGAACGCCATGGGCGGGCGTGAGGTCGGTGGCCTCGCCAATCAGCTGGCGGCGCATATGGGGTTCAGCGAAGAGGAAGTGGACCGCGTGAGTCGCTTCTGGAGCAGCCCTCAGGTGGCGCGTCAGCCCGGTTTAACGGCGGTAAATCTGTTCAATGCGATTGATCGTGGCGAGGTCAAAGCCGTGTGGATTATGGGCACCAATCCGGCGGTATCGATGCCTGAAGGCAATCGTATCGTTCAGGCATTGGCAAAGTGCGAACTGGTGGTGGTGTCGGAAGTGAGCGCGCGCAGTGATACCGCTGATTTAGCGCACGTCTTGCTGCCCGCGCAAGGGTGGGGCGAGAAGAACGGTACGGTGACCAACTCCGAGCGGCGCATCTCACGCCAGCGCAGTTTTATTGCCCCAGCTGGTGAAGCGAAACCTGACTGGTGGTTGCTGGCGCAGGTGGCCCAACGTCTGGGATATACCGAAGCCTTTGCCTGGCAGCATCCCAGCGAAATTTTTGCTGAACATGCGGCGCTGTCTGGCTTCGAAAATCATGGCCGCCGCGCTTTCGACATCAGTGCACTGGCGCATATCACCCGTGAGCAATATGACCAGCTGGCACCCGTGCAGTGGCCGTTGAATGACCGCGCACCGAGTGGCACCGCACGGCTGTTTGCCAATCGTCGTTTCTTCCACGCGGATGGCAAAGCGCGTTTGCTGCCGCCTGCCATCCCGGTTAAGACGCTCACCAGCGCGCGCTATCCCTTATTGATGAACACCGGGCGCATCCGCGACCAGTGGCACACCATGACGCGCACGGGCAACGTGCCGCGCCTGATGCAGCATTATGATGAGCCTTTTGTCGCGCTGCACCCGCACGATGCGGCGGCACATGGCCTAAGTCAGGGCAATCTCACTCGCGTGCAGTCGGCATTGGGCTGGTGGAGTGGTCGTGTGGTGATCGACAGTGGCTTAACGCGCGGCCAGCTGTTTATCCCGATGCACTGGACGCGTCAGTTTAGTGCGCAGGCGAATGTCGACGGCTTAGTGGCTGCTCACTGCTGCCCCGACTCGGGGCAACCTGCGTTGAAGCAGACCGCGGTGCGTTTGCAACCGCTGCGTCCGACGTGGCAGGGATGGTTATTTATGTCGGAGGTGATAACGCCACCGCAACTGCAGTATTGGTCGCGTGCGCCGCAACAGGGAGCACAGCGGTATGTGCTGGCGGGTGAGGCGCAGGCAGCAGATTGGTTGATGCAGTTACCCGCTATGCAGGAACTGCAGTGGCAACAGGCGCAGGCGGGACAGCAGTTACACATGCTGGGCTGGCGCAGCGGACGTTTGGTGTGTGCGTTTTATGCCGCGCCCTGGCTGCCAGAAATTGATCATGGCTTTGTGGCGCGAGCCTTTACGGAAGAGCCAACTTCTCCGCAGCTGCGCCATGCGCTATTGGGTGGGCGACCGGCTCAGGGTGAAAGTCAGGGGCGGACGGTTTGCAGCTGTTTCGGCGTGGGTGAAGTGGCGATTCGTCGGGCGATTGAGCAGGGCTGCGATTCTCCAGCGGCACTCGGCGCGGCGCTAAAGTGCGGCACCAACTGTGGCTCCTGTATTCCGGAGCTAAAAAACTTACTGGCAACCCTGCGCGTGGCGCAGTAGCGGAGAACTTCATGACTCAGGCCGTTGAGCGTCTCGAAAAACTGTTCAATCTTCAGAGTGGGGATGCGGCGCCGGGCTGTGTGTGGCTGGTGGGCGCAGGGCCGGGTGATGTCGAATTACTGACGCTGAAAGCACTACGTCTGATCAAAAGCGCCGATGTGGTGGTGTATGACCGCCTGGTAAGCGACGAGATCATGGCCGAAGTACTGCCCGGCACGCTGGCCATTGATGTCGGTAAAAAGCCCGGCAGCTATGGTCTGAAGCAGTCGCAGATTAATCAGTTGCTGGCCGATCTGGCGGCAAGTGGTCGTTTAGTGGTGCGATTGAAGGGCGGCGATCCCTTTATTTTCGGACGTGGCGGTGAGGAGATGCTATTTCTGCAGCAGGCGGGTATTGCCTGCCAGATAGTGCCCGGCATCACCGCAGCCGCTGGTTGTGCGGCAGCCAGCGGCATTCCGTTGACGCATCGCGACTGTGCGCAGTCTTTGCGGTTGATTACCGGGCACGGCAAAAGCGGTGAGCCACAGTTGGAAGATGCCAGCTTAGCCGCCAGCAATCAGACGCTGGTGTTTTACATGGGATTGAAATGGAGCGCCAGCATCAGCGCCCAGTTGCAGGCCCACGGTCGCGCTGCCGATACGCCGGTGGCGATCATTGAAAATGGAACGCGCCCTGACCAGCGCGTGATGGTGACCACTCTGGCGGATCTGACCGTCACCATTGCTCGTGAGCAGGCGCAATCCCCGGCACTGTTGCTGGTGGGTGAAGTGGTACGCTTTTATCGCCAGCCCCAAAGCGCCGATCTCAGCGCAATTTCACTTATGGCTAAATAAACTCGCATTTTCCCCCCTTAATCCACGCTTTAGCCTTGGCGGGTTTTGGCATCCTATGCTCAGAATTCCTGCCAGCTGAGGTATGTCGTGGCTGAAGAGAGCGACGAGGACAAAACAGAATCGCCCACGGCGCACCGACTAGAGAAGGCGCGAGAAGAGGGGCAGATTCCGCGATCGCGCGAGCTGACATCGGTACTGATGCTGCTGGCGGGCTTGCTGATCCTGTGGCTGGGCGGCGAACTGATGGCTGAACAGTTGGCCAGTATGCTCGCCACCGGTTTTCGCTTTGACCATGCCATGGTGACCGATGACAAGATGATCATCGCTCACATCAGCAATCTGATTGGTCAGGCGGTGATGGCGCTGCTGCCGTTGATGGCAGGCCTGGTGATTGTGGCGATAGCTGCACCGATGCTGCTGGGTGGGATCAATATCAGCGGTAAATCGATCAAGCTGGATTTCAACAAGCTGAACCCGTTGAGTGGTCTTAAACGCATGGTTTCCTCACAGACCTGGGCGGAACTGCTAAAAGCCATTTTGAAGGCGGTGCTGGTGGGTCTGGTGGGTGGCTGGTACATCTGGTCGCACTGGCAGGAGATGCTGCGGTTAATCAGTGAATCACCCATCAACGCGCTCCATCACGGTTTAACCATGATCGCCATTAGCTGTGCGTTGATCATGCTGGGCCTGGTGCCCATGGTCGGTTTCGACGTGTTCTGGCAGCTCTATAGCCATTTCAAAAAGCTGAAAATGTCCCGCCAGGAAATCCGCGACGAACACAAACAAAACGAAGGTGACCCGCACGTCAAAGGGCGCATTCGTCAGGCGATGCGTGCGGCGGCCCGTCGTCGCATGATGGCAGATGTACCGAAAGCCGACGTTATCGTCACCAACCCAACGCACTACTCGGTAGCGTTGCAGTATCAGGAAGGCAAGATGAGCGCGCCAAAGGTGATTGCGAAAGGGGCCGGGGATATTGCGCTAAAAATTCGTGAGCTGGCAAAAGAACATCGCATTCCGATTTTAGAAGCACCGCCGCTGGCGCGTGCGCTGTATCGACACACGGAAATTGGTCAGTTCATCCCCGGCGCACTTTACGGTGCCGTGGCGGAAGTGCTGGCCTGGGTATGGCAACTGCGTCGCTGGAAACGCGAAGGTGGCTTGATCCCAACCAAACCAAAACAGCTGCCGGTTCCGGCAGACATGGACTTTGCAGGAGAGAACAGAAACGATGGCTAATCTGGCCGAAAAGCTGCGTTTACCGGGCAACTTTAAAGACACGCAGTGGAAGGTGCTGGCTGGACCGATACTGATCATGTTGATCCTGTCGATGATGGTGCTGCCGTTACCTGCCTTCATTCTCGACCTGCTGTTCACCTTCAATATTGCCTTATCGATCATGGTGTTGTTGGTGGCAATGTTTACTCAGCGTACGCTGGAATTCGCGGCATTCCCGACCATTCTGCTGTTCTCAACGTTGCTGCGCCTGGCGCTGAACGTCGCCTCAACCCGTATTATCCTGCTTGAGGGCCATACGGGTGCCGATGCCGCCGGACGCGTGGTTGAAGCTTTCGGCCACTTCCTCGTGGGCGGTAACTTTGCCATCGGTATCGTGGTGTTCATCATCCTCGTTATCATCAACTTTATGGTTATCACCAAAGGTGCCGGACGTATCGCCGAAGTGGGCGCGCGTTTTGTGCTGGATGGGATGCCCGGTAAGCAGATGGCGATCGATGCTGACCTTAACGCCGGTTTAATCGGGGAAGAGGAAGCCAAACGTCGTCGTAGCGAAGTGACCCAGGAAGCCGATTTCTACGGCTCAATGGACGGTGCGAGTAAGTTCGTACGTGGTGACGCCATCGCCGGTATTTTGATTATGGTGATTAACGTCATCGGCGGTCTGCTGGTGGGCGTAGTGCAGCACGGCATGGATCTGGGGCACGCAGGTGAAACCTATACACTGCTGACCATCGGTGATGGATTGGTGGCACAGATCCCGGCGCTGGTCATCTCTACCGCTGCGGGTGTTATCGTGACGCGCGTCAGCACCGATCAGGATGTGGGCGATCAGATGGTCTCCCAGCTGTTTAGCAATCCGCGTGTGTTGATGCTGAGTGGTGGTGTTATCGGTCTGCTCGGCCTGGTGCCGGGTATGCCCAACTTTGTCTTCCTGCTATTTACCGCCGCGTTGCTCGGTCTGGCCTGGTGGCTGCGCGGTCGAGAGATGAAACCGAAGACTACCTCGGAACCTTCTAGTCTGGTCAAAACGCAGGAGACACCCGCCACGGTGGAAGCTTCCTGGAAAGACGTGCAGCTGGAAGATTCGCTGGGTCTCGAAGTGGGTTATCGCCTGATTCCCATGGTTGATCATTTGCAAAACGGTGAGCTGCTGGGCCGCATCCGCAGTATCCGTAAAAAAGTCGCACAGGAGGTGGGCTTCCTGCCGCCGGTGGTGCACATCCGTGACAACATGGAGTTGCCGCCTGCGCGTTACCGCATCCTGATGAAAGGCGTGGAAATTGGCAGCGGTGATGCCTATCCTGGGCGCTGGATGGCGATCAACCCTGGGACTGCAGCCGGTTCTTTGCCGGGTGAACCGACTGTCGATCCTGCCTTCGGTTTAGCGGCAATCTGGATCGATAGTGCGCTGAAAGAGCAGGCGCAGATTCAGGGCTTTACCGTGGTAGAAGCCAGTACCGTGGTGGCAACGCATTTGAACCACCTGATTGGTCAATACGCCAGTGAACTGTTTGGTCGTCAGGAAGCGCAACAGCTGCTGGATCGCGTGACCCAGGAGATGCCGAAGCTGACGGAAGATCTGGTGCCGGGCGTTATCACCCTGACCACCCTGCACAAAGTGCTGCAGAACCTGCTGATTGAGCGTGTTTCGATCCGCGATATGCGCACCATCATCGAAACCCTGGCGGAACATGCGCCGGTCCAGACCGATCCGCAAGAGCTGACCAGTGTGGTGCGTGTGGCGCTGGGCCGTGCGATTACTCAGCAGTGGTTCCCGGGTAACGGCGAAGTACAGGTGATTGGACTGGATGCCACCTTAGAGCGTCTGCTGCTGCAAGCGTTACAGGGCGGCGGCGGTCTGGAGCCGGGTCTGGCCGATCGTCTGTTAGTGCAGACGCAGGGTGCATTGCAACAGCAAGAGATGACGGGTGCACCGCCGGTGCTGCTGGTGAACCATCCGCTGCGTGCCTTGCTGGCGCGCTTCCTGCGCCGCAATCTGCCACAGTTGGTAGTGCTGTCAAATATGGAACTGACCGATAATCGCCAGATCCGTATGACCGCCACCATCGGAGGTAAATAACCATGCGTCGTTGGTGTTGGGCGTTAATGATGTTGCCGATGATGGCGCTACCGCTCTATGTGGATGCAGCAGGATCCTGGAATGACAGTGCCAGTGGTCCGAGCCTCGGCGTGCGCGGGAACTGGCACACGACGCCAGCTTTAAAAGCACCTTCGCCCGCAGTGGGCACTATTACGGTGGTGAACTGGCGTTACCAGTTGAGCCGTCCAGCCCCCTCGGGGCTGCTCGTACGTTTGTGTGCGACCCAGCGTTGCGTAGAGATTGAGGGCGGCAGTGGTTCAACGCGTAGCCTGGCGAATATTCCGGCTGACGAGACGCTGCATCTGGCGTTCGGTTTTCAGGGGAAGGGCGCGTTACCGCCGGGATTACGAGTGGTGAGCAGTGAAGTGACGGTGAATTACCAATAGCCAATAAAAAACCCGCCGAAGCGGGTTTTTTGTTATTACATACGCTCGACGGTTTTGATGCCCAGCGTATCCAGTCCTTGTTTTAGCGTTTTAGCGGTCAATGCAGCCAGTTGCAGACGGCTGTTACGCACCTGCTCATCCTCGGCGGAGAGGATTGGACAGTGCTCGTAGAAGCCAGAGAACAGGCCTGCCAGATCGTACAGGTAAGCACACATCACATGCGGCGTGCCATCACGCGCAACCTGGGTGATCACTTCTTCAAACTGCAACAGGCGAGTTGCCAATTGCGCTTCACGCTCTTCGGTCAGCACGATGTCGCCGCTCAGGCTGTCAGCTTCAATGCCGGCTTTACGGAACACAGAAAGCACGCGCGTGTAGGCATATTGCATGTACGGTGCAGTGTTGCCCTCAAACGCCAGCATGTTATCCCAGTCGAAGATGTAATCGGTGGTGCGGCTTTTTGACAGATCGGCATATTTCACCGCGCCGATACCCACCACTTCCGCCAGATCTTTCAGCTCTTGCGTTGACATTTCCGGGTTTTTCTCGCTGACCAGCGCATGCGCACGTTCAACGGCTTCATCCAGCAGATCGGCCAGCTTAATGGTGCCACCGCTGCGGGTTTTAAATGGACGGCCATCTTTGCCCAGCATCATGCCAAACGCATGGTGCTCCAGCGGCACAGACTCGGGCACGTATCCGGCTTTACGCACAATGGTCCACGCCTGTTGCAGATGTTGATGCTGGCGCGAATCGATGTAGTAAAGCACGCGGTCGGCATGCAACGTCTCATAGCGGTATTTGGCGCAGGCGATATCGGTGGTGGTGTAGAGGTAGCCGCCATCCTTTTTCTGGATGATCACGCCCATCGCTTCGCCTTCCTTGTTTTTGAACTCATCAAGGAACACCACGGTTGCGCCTTCGCTGGTTACGGCCAGCCCTTTTTCACGCAAATCGCTTACGATGCCAGGCAACATATCGTTGTACAGGCTTTCCCCCATCACATCTTTACGCGTCAGCGTCACGTTCAGGCGGTCATAGACTTCCTGATTCTGGCTCATGGTGATATCAACCAGTTTTTTCCACATTGCACGGCAATATTCGTCGCCGCCTTGCAGTTTCACCACATAACCACGGGCGCGTTCGGCGAAGGCTTCGTCCGCATCATAGGTGACCTTGGCTTCCCGGTAGAACTCTTCCAGATCCGCCAGCGCGATATCTTCATGGTGCTCATTCTGCTGCTTTTCCAGATAGGCAATCAGCATACCGAACTGAGTACCCCAATCGCCGACGTGGTTGGCGCGGATCACGTTGTGGCCGAGAAATTCCAGCGTACGTACCGCAGCGTCACCGATGATGGTGGAACGGACGTGACCGACGTGCATCTGTTTGGCGACGTTGGGTGCCGAGTAGTCAATGACAACGGTTTGTGGCTTGAGGCTGCTGACGCCAAGGCGCGGCAATTGCAGAGCCTGCGCGGCCTGGGTAGCCAACCAGTTGCGATCGAGGAAGATATTAATGAAGCCGGGGCCGGCGATTTCGACTTTGCTGGCGATGCCGGCGAGATCCAGATGCTGAATCACCTGTTCAGCCAGCTGGCGCGGAGCCTGACCGAGCTTTTTCGCCACAGCCATGATACCGTTCGCTTGATAATCGCCGAACTGCACTTTAGCCGATTGGCGAACCTGAGGTTCACAATCCGCTGGCGCACCCGCCGCTACCATTGCCTGACCGACTTTATCGGATAGAAGAGCCTGAATATTCACCGCGTTACCTTCATATGCTGAAAAGGCCCGCCAGTGGCGGCGAGCCGATGCCTTCATCCCGCAACAGCGCGGCGGGACGGAAAAATAAGAGGGGAAGTATACGTGAAATGTTAAAGTGCGTCAGCTTTTAGCATGCGCAATGGCGGGTGACAGCAACCCGCGCGCCGATTAACGGCGACGCGGGTGACGACGAGGATTTTTAACGCTTTTGTCTTCACGCACCTTCCAGTGGCGGGAAATTGCAAATCCCATCAATGCAATCAGGACCGCGACAACAATGAGCATAGACATAGAGCCATTCCTTGTAGTTGTGAAACACAAATTTATAAGAAAGGGTATCAAGCTGCAATTGTTTGCAACTGAAATAAGACTTATCTCATTGTATTAATTATCGTTAATATTAACAGTGATTTAAGGTGTTTTCATAAAGTAACCGCTGGACCTATTTAGGTGAATAATCCTAAAGAGAGGGCCTATTTATGCGGTTTCAGGTCTTTTTCATGATGAAATCGGAGGAATCCGACGATTTTGTCAAGCGGATTCTGAAGCGCTGCTGTTTTTACATTGATTAAAATAATTGAACTGATATTGATGTGTCTGGAGTGTTGAGATGAATTTTCCTGCGGAACTAAGTGATTTAGAACAAGACCTGGCTCGATTTGAGCACTCCTTGCAGCAATTTGCTGAAAGATTAGGGCTGCGGTTATCCGAACATGAGGCCGATCACCTGGCGGTGCGCTGCCATCAGTTCGCCACGGCGGAGCGCTGGAAGGCGGGATTGCAGCAGATGGGCAGTCAGTTTTCCGAAGCAATGATCAACGGGCGCCCGATCTGCTTGTTCAAATTGCATCAGCCGTTAACGATCGCTGGATGGCAGGTCGATGTGATTGAGTTACCCTGGCCGGGTGAGAAATTATATCGCCATGAAGGCTGGGAACATGTGGAAATCGTGTTGCGCGGTGAGCCCGAAACATTGGGTGTGCGCGCGATGGCATTGCTCTCCGATCATGCACTGACGCAACCCGGCATTTCGTTCAAAACCAGCGCGCCAAAAGGTGAGCATGAGCGTTTGCCCAACCCGACACTGGCGGTGACGGACGGGCAAATTACCATCAAGTTTCATCCATGGCGACTGGAAGAGATTGTCGCCAGTGAGCAAGGTTAACGCCGGGCGATGACCGCGCTGTGCAATCGGCTCACCGCCTGTTCCAGTAAGGCGCGCGTGCAGCCGAAGTTAAATCGTACGAAGTTATCATCACCGAAATCGCGGCCGGGTGAAAAACCGAGGCCGTGTTTTTCGAAATAGAGCGCGGGGCTGGCCACATCCAGCTGGCTGGCATCGATCCAGCCGAGATAGGTGGCTTCGGGCGAATTCATCTGCAGTTCGGGAAGCGCATTGACTTGCGCCACCAGCCAGTCGCGATTGGCTCGCAGATAGTCGATTTGCGCCTCTAGCCACGCATCGCCCTCACGCCAGGCCGCTTCTGCTGCCACCAGTGCGAGAATATCGACCCCTGGCACAATACCTTCGCGTACCTGTTTAAACCGTTTGCGTAATTCAGGGTTGGGGATAATCGCCATTGATGCGCCGAGACCAGCGATGTTGAAGGTTTTCGAGGGCGATATCAGCGTAATGCTGCGCTGTGCAGCATCATCACTCAATGCTGCAAAAGGAATATGGCGGGCATCGGGCGACAAAATCAAATCACAGTGAATTTCATCAGAACAAACGATTAAATCGTGTTGCTGAGCAAACGCCAGTTGCGCCTCCAATTCCTCGCGACGATACACGGTGCCGCCGGGGTTTTGCGGATTGCACAGCATCAGCAGGCGTTCATTGCCCTGCATCGCAGCCGTATCGAGATCGACGACCCAGCGGCCATGCTGTAAATGCAGCGGCAAGTTGATCTGTTCACGCTCGGCGAGTTTTGAGGCCGCGCGGAACGGTGGATAAATCGGCGTTGGCGCGACTGTGCGTTGCCCAGCCTCGGTAAACGCGCGGACCGAAAGGTTAAGACCACTGACGACGCCAGGCAGCATAACGATCCATTCCGGCTGAATATGCCAGTTATAGCGCTGCGCCAGGCGGGAAACAGTGATATCAATCAATCCTGTGGGTGTGCCGCCATAGCCAAAAACACCGTGATCGGCGCGTTTTTTAATGGCCTCAATAATGCAGGGCGGCGAGCGAAAATCAGTGTCTGCAACCCATAAAGGCAGCACATCACGATCGCCATATTTGTGCCACTTCAAACTATCGCTGTGACGACGGTCTATCCATTGATCAAAATCGAATGCCATAGTGAGGTTTCCACGTAAACTGTTCAATTAAGCAGACTAACTTAAGCCATCCTCCCGAGCCAGAAGTCATGAAAAGGAGCAAGCTATGACGAAACTGGAAATTTGTTGCTACGGCATCGACTGTGCAATGACTGCACAGCAGTCCGGTGCCGATCGCGTGGAACTGTGCAGTGCCCCACGCGAAGGCGGGCTGACGCCGTCAGCTGGCGTGCTGGAAGCCGCACAACGTGAACTGTCCATACCGGTTCACCCGATTGTTCGCCCGCGTGGCGGCGATTTTAGTTACACCGCACAGGAATTTGAGGTGATGAAATCCGATGTTGCACTGATGCGTGAACTCGGTTTCCCTGGCGTGGTGATCGGCATGCTGGATGAAGATGCCCATGTTGATATTGTGCGCATGCGGCAGATCATGGCGCTCAGTGATGGCATGGCGGTGACCTTCCACCGCGCTTTTGATTTGTGCCACAGCCCCAAACGTTCGCTGGACGTACTGACGGATTTAGGCGTTGCGCGTATTTTGACTTCCGGCCAGCAGCAGAGCGCGGAAACTGGAATTGCATTGTTGCGGGAACTAAATGAACTGAGCACGGGTCCAATTATTATGGCTGGTGCGGGTGTTCGTTTGAGCAATTTGCAGAAATTTATCGATAGTGGTCTGCAGGAAGTTCACAGCTCCGCCAGCCGACTGGTTGCTTCGCCGATGCGCTACCGTAAAGCCGGTGTCTCCATGTGCTCCGAAGCAGAAGTCGACGAATTCAGCCGAACTTGTGTCGACGGCGATGTGGTCGAAGCGATGAAAAGCATGCTGGAAATGACCGCAGTTCGTGTCGCCTGAGTTCGCACCCCTTTTGCCGCGCAGCACGCCAAAACTCTGACGTGATGTTTGCAAGTACCAAACCCCAGTGAGTTTTGCTGGGGTTCTTTTTGTCTGCTGTACAGCCGTTGATAGCGCATTGTTAAAAAAGATGCTTTGATTACTTTATGGCTTAGCGCGGATAACATTCATGAAATCCTACTCTTGTGCTGTTTTAGTGCTGTTGTTTCCCTTGTCTGGTTCAGCGCTGGCGGTGAGCACTGCCTGTCCGCCTCTGAGCAAAAATATTACCAGCAGCAACAATTGGATCATGCTGGGTGGTGATGCCAAAGGCGCGGTACGTCAGGTCGTAGCCGGTGAGTTTGGTAAAGATGTCGATTCGCAAAAGCGCGTGCTGGGGCAGTTCGATCAGTGCGGGGATTTGATGGTTGCCGACATTACGTATGACAAGAACGAAGGCAACGTGGTGCTGACCATGGAACAGCACATCGCCCGCGTGCAGCGAGGTTGGGTGGCGGAGTATGCCTACCTGGTCAAAGTGGTAAAAGCGGGCAAAGAGGAAGTGGTGGATAACCGTCAGGGCACCATCAGCTGGCAAATGGGTCAGCATGGCAACATCATCAGTTCTTCCGACAAATTCACCAGCATGGGCAAGGATGGCTTCACCGATACCACTTACCGCTACGACAAACATTTTCGTCTGGAGAAAAGCGTCGCGCGCGGCAGTGATGTGATGACCAACGGAGAGAGCACCTGGCGCTGGAATCCACAAGGGCTGGTCACCTCATCGTCCAGTGCACGCGGTAAAGACACCTACAGTTATGATAAGCAGTGGCGAGAGCTGCGGCTTAATGGCTTCGCTACCACGCCTGTCAGTACCTTAAGTTCAGTTGATGAGTGTCAGTTATGGGATGAGGTGGGCAACTGTACGCTAAGTTATCTGCATGAAACCGAGGTGTTTGCTAAAGGCACCATCGAGCGCCACCTGAGTTCTGCGTACAAATATCAGTACTGGGATCGCCTGCCAGCCGTAGCGGATGACGGGGAGTAAACGCGGTTGGTCCGGGCGCACCGTGGTGCGCCCAACTTCTTTTACTGCACGGTTTTACTGAAGGCATCCACTGCGACAATCGCGTTAGCAATGTCTTCTGGCGACAAGTTCGGGTTGAGGTTCTTCAATGTATCTCCCTCGCTGTTTGCCAGCGCCCCGACGCGCAGCAGATTCTCCCAGGATTCATTCTCCAGATGCAGCTCTTTCAACGTGGTCGGCATCTTGATTGAGCGGTAGAAGCGGATATAGCGCGCAATCTCCTCATCCGGACGCTGCTCCAGCACCATTTGCGTCAACGTGCCGTAAGCGACTTTCTCGCCGTGCGTCAGATGATGGATATCGCCATCAATCGCGGTAAAGCCATTATGAATGGCGTGCGCACCCGCCAATCCGGCATTCTCGAATCCGAGTCCTGAAAGCAGGGTATTGGCTTCCACCACGGCTTCGACGGCTGGCGTCACGCGTTTTTCACTCACAGCGGTGTAAGCACTGTAGCCCCATGTCAGGAGCGTCTCTTCACAGGCGCGCGCAATGGCGGTGCCTGCAATGGTCGGATCGCCGTTGACCATCGATTTGGCGTGCGAGCGCAGCACGGCCTGAGCTTCAACCCAGGTGGCCAGACCATCGGCAATGCCGGAGGCGAACAAGCGGGCTGGCGCACCGGCACAAACCGCGGTATCCACTAGCACCAGATCCGGGTTTTTGCGGTAGAAGCGATAGCTCTCAAATACGCCGCTGTCGGAATAAATCACGGATAGCGCGCTGCAGGGCGCATCCGTCGAGGCCACGGTCGGCACAATGGCGACCGGCTGCTTAAGCTCATCTGCAATCGCTTTTACGGTATCCAGCGTTTTACCGCCGCCAAGGCCCACCACCACATTGCTGCCTTGTGACCTCGCCAGTTGCGTTAAACGATTGATCTCGTTGCTGGAGGCTTCACCGTTAAACTGCTGCCAGCTGAACTCAATGCCCGCCGCTTTTAACGTTTTCTGTGTGCGTTCACCAATCAGTTTCCAGACGATGTCATCGGCGACCAAAAATGCATGCTGGCCCAGCTCGGCCACATAGGTCCCCAATTCATCCAGCACACCTGCACCCTGAACATACTTACGCGGAGAAGAAAAAATGAATTTACTCATAGCGACAACTCCTTGATGTGAGAAAAGCCGTTGCCGATAAAGTGACACAGATAAATGACGGAGATTTAACCATTACTGGCAAGTTGAGAATTATTATCAATTGCTGACGGAAGGTAACTATCGTCAAGATGTTGCGGCAAGGTTAAGATAGCGGCGAACTGACAGGGAGCTCGCCATGACACTGATATTTTCATTTCTTTTTGCCATTACTATTTTGACGTTAACGCCAGGCTTTGATACCGCGCTGGTGCTTAGATCCGCAGCCGCGCAAGGCTGGAAACGGGCATCAGCCACCGCATTGGGCGTCACCATGGGCTGTCTGGTGTGGGGCGTTGCGGTGGGACTGGGTCTCGGCGCGCTGCTGCTGGCTTCCGAAATGGCGTATAACCTGTCGAAGTGGGTCGGCGCCGCCTATCTGCTCTATCTCGGCATTAAACTGCTGCTGAATCCCCGCACCCAGGCGGAAGAGAGTCAGAGTGTGCAGGGCAAAGAGCAAAGCTATTTCGCCTGCTTCTCGCGAGGATTATTCGGCAATCTGTTAAATCCGAAAGTCGGTGTGTTTTATGTCACTTTCCTGCCACAGTTTATTCCGGCCGGTGCGTCAGTGGCGCTATGGTGCACCCTGATGGCGTTAACGCATATGATGATTGGCCTGGTATGGAATGCGATATTGATCGGCGGCAGTCAGTATTTTGCGGCGCATCTGCGTCGTCCAACAGTGCTGAAAGTGATGGATCGTTTGACGGGCTGTGTGTTTATCGGTTTCGCCGCGAAGCTGGCGCTGTCGCGGCGTTAAGCATTACGGCTTGCGTGCCACCAGCACCGCGCGCAGCGGTGCTGGATAACCTTCAATGGTTTTGCTGCTGTCGTTAGGATCAAGGAACTCGGCCAGCGATTCGCTGGTCATCCAGCTGGTGCGACGTTGCTCTTCCACTGACGTCACCGCGTAATCCGCGATGCGCACATCGACAAAACCACACTTCTCCAGCCAGCCTTTCAACGCGGCAGCGGACGGAATAAAGTAGACGTTACGCATCTGGGCATAACGTTCACCCGGCACCAGTACGGTGTTCTCATCGCCTTCCACCACCAGCGTTTCCAGCACCAGCTCTCCCTCGCTGACCAGCTGGTTTTTCAACTGCAATAAATGATCGAGCGGCGAGCGGCGGTGATACAGCACACCCATGGAAAACACCGTGTCGAAAGCCTGCAAGGCGGGCAGTTGTTCGATGCCAAGTGGCAGCAGATGGGCGCGACGATCGTCCCCCAGCAGCTTACGCACCGCTTCGAACTGACACAGGAACAGCTGCATCGGATCGATGCCGACCACCAGCTTCGCGCCTGCGCCAATCATACGCCACATGTGATAGCCGCTACCGCAGCCAACATCCAGCACCGTGCGGTGGGTTAATGGCGAGATATGCGGCAGCACGCGATCCCATTTCCAGTCCGAGCGCCATTCGGTATCAATCTCGGTGCCGTAAAGGGAATAAGGACCTTTGCGCCAGGGCATCAGGTTGCGCAACAGGTTTTCAATACCAAGACGTTGGCGATCGGTGAGATCGTCAGCCGTGGCCGTGACGCTGTTGACCAGATCCAGCGTTTGCGGGTTCAGCAGCGGCAGGTAATCCACTGACTTTTCCCAGTCGCGGAATTTACCGTGCAGATTCTCGCGCTGCCAGGCTGCGACTTGTGCGGGTAAAACTTCCAGCCAGCTCGCCAATGGGCCGGTGGCGATTTGCTGATAAAAACGGCCAAAATCAATCATTTCAACGCTACCAAAGAACCAAAGTTAAAGCACTGGAACCACAATTCCGCATGGGCAAATCCGGCAGTTTTTAAACGCGCCTTGTGCGCTTCTACACTGTCGGTGAGCATGACGTTTTCCAGCATGCTGCGTTTCTGGCTGATTTCCAGTTCGCTATAACCGTTAGCACGCTTGAAGTCGTGATGCATGTTGAACAGCAGTTCGCCGACTTCGCCATCTTCAAAGCTGAATTTTTCAGACAGCACCAGCGCTCCGCCAGGATTCAAACCTTTAGCGATCTTTTTCAGCAGTTCCAGGCGCGCAGGCGGCTCAAGAAATTGCAGGGTAAAGTTCAGCACCACCATCGAAGCGTTTTCAATGTGGATGTCCTGAATATCCGCTTCAATCACCTGCACCGGCGTATCTGCGCGGAAAGCGTCAATGTGACGGCGGCAACGTTCAACCATCGCCGGAGAGTTATCCACGGCAATAATCTGGCAGCCAGGCACATGAATATTGCGGCGCACTGAGAGCGTGGCGGCACCCAGCGAGCAGCCGAGATCGTAAACCTGGCTATCAGGCTTCACAAAGCGTTCTGCCAGCATGCCAATCATCGAAATGATGTTGGAATAACCCGGCACCGAGCGCTGAATCATATCGGGAAAGACTTCAGCCACGCGCTCGTCAAAGGTCCAGTCACCCAGCTTATCGATGGGTGCGGAAAATAGCGTATCGCGGTCAGACATAATGAAAAGTCCGGAGAGAGGAATCGGAAAGGGCGCTATTCTGTCAGAAAGTCCCGCAGGCTGCACCCGCTTTGAGTTTAGAACAAGCTGCTTTGTTGCGGCCAGTCTGGCAGATTGCGCAGCGAAGGCTCAAGCTGCAGCAGCTTTGGCCACAGCGCCTGCAACAGTGGAAACACCTCGCCCATATCCGGCGTATGGATAAACAGCATCGGATCGCTGTCCGCCTGCCACTCCGCCAGTTTATGTTGCCAAGGCAGGAACAGCGGCACGCTCTCATCCACGCTGTCACTACCGATAAAGCGCACCATTGGTTGCGAACCGCTGCGCACAGCATGCGGTGGCACGCGCGGTTTTTTCGCCCGGGCGTCCACGGCGGCGGCGCTTTGCGAAGTCGAGGCGTGCACCGGACGGCTATCGAGGATCACGCGATTCACGCCGCGTTCCAGCAGGCCACGGTTGAACGCGCGCTCAGCCTCGCCTTTGGCAAAAAACTGCTCGTGGCGCACTTCAACGCCGTAACTAAACCCGCGCGGCAGGCTATCGAGGAACAGCCACAAGTCTTTCAGTTGCGCGGGTGAGAAGGTCGCCGGCAGTTGCAGCCAATACTGCCCGATGCGCTGGCTCAACGGATCGAGCAAGCGGAAGAATTCGTTCAGCAGTTCATCGCAGTTCCGAATCGCGGCTTTGTGGCTGATGCTGTTGGGAAATTTAAAGCAGAAGCGAAAGTCATCGTGAGTCATATCGCGCCAGCGCATCACTGCTTCCGGCGAGGGCAGCGCATACAGCGTGGTGTTGCCTTCCACGCAGTCAAACAGCTGGGCGTAATCCGCCAGGGTTTCCAGGCCATACTGCTTCCAGCGGGGATGCTGCCATTGCGGTAATCCAATGCGAAGTGTCAAACGTGGCTCCTGATCCTTTTACGGGCGGGAATAGGCCGGGTAATGTACCCTGTTTTGGTGTCGGCAGGAAAATCCGCGCGATAAACCGCAATGTTTTGCCCGCTTTGATCTGGCTCTACTTATCCTGCCTGGGTTTTTCCATTATAATAGCCGCCTTTTTTGCGACAGCATCTCAGAAGGTTACGCGGCCTGATGCTGTCTGGCAGCAGCGGCGAAGTTAAAAGGATACGTTATGCGTACAGAATATTGCGGACAGCTCAATCTGTCTCACGTGGGTCAGCAAGTCACTCTCTGCGGTTGGGTTAACCGCCGTCGCGATCTGGGCAGCCTGATTTTTATCGATATGCGCGACCGTGAAGGTATCGCTCAGGTATTCTTCGACGCAGATCATCAGGACGCTTTCCAGCTGGCCTCTGAGCTGCGTAACGAATTCTGTATCCAGATCACCGGCACCGTGCGTGCGCGTGAAGAGAAAAACCGCAACAGCGATATGGCCACCGGCGATGTCGAAGTGTTTGCCCATGCGCTGAACATCATCAACCGCGCTGAACCTCTGCCGCTGGACTCTAACCAGACCAACAGCGAAGAAGCGCGTCTGACCTATCGCTATCTGGACCTGCGTCGTCCGGAAATGGCACAGCGTCTGAAAACCCGTGCGAAAATCACCAGCTTCGTGCGTCGCTTTATGGATAACGAGGGCTTCCTCGATATCGAAACCCCGATGCTGACCAAAGCCACGCCAGAAGGTGCACGTGACTATCTGGTGCCAAGCCGCGTGCACAAAGGCAAATTCTACGCGCTGCCGCAGTCCCCACAGCTGTTCAAACAGCTGCTGATGATGTCCGGCTTCGATCGCTATTATCAGATCGTTAAATGCTTCCGTGATGAAGACTTGCGTGCAGACCGTCAGCCAGAATTCACCCAAATCGACGTGGAAACCTCTTTCATGACCGCCGAGCAGGTGCGTGAAAAGATGGAGCGTCTGATTCGTGAACTGTGGATCGACGTGAAAGGCGTGGATCTCGGTGACTTCCCGCAAATGACTTTTGCTGAAGCTATGAACCGTTACGGTTCTGACAAACCCGATCTGCGCAACCCAATGGAGCTTGTGGACGTGGCTGACCTGCTGAAAAGCGTGGAATTCCAGGTGTTCGCTGGTCCGGCTAACGATCCGAAAGGTCGTGTTGCCGCGCTGCGTGTGCCGGGTGGTGCAGCGCTGACGCGTAAGCAGATTGATGAGTACACCAAATTTGTTGAGATCTATGGCGCCAAAGGTTTGGCGTGGATGAAGATCAACGAGCGTGCAAAAGGCTTCGAGGGTGTACAGAGCCCGGTGGCGAAGTTCCTGACGCCTGAAATCGTTGAAGCGATTCTGAACCGCACCACTGCGCAAGATGGCGATCTGATCTTCTTCGGTGCTGACCGTGCCAAAATCGTCACTGATGCGCTGGGTGCACTGCGTCTGAAAGTGGGCCGTGATCTGAAGATTACTGACGAAAGCATGTGGGCACCGCTGTGGGTCATCGACTTCCCAATGTTTGAAGCGGATGAACAGGGCGGTCTGGCTGCGATGCACCACCCGTTCACCTCGCCGAAAGAACTGACGGCTGAACAGCTGGCGGTCGACCCGACGCAGGCCGTGGCGAACGCTTACGATATGGTGATCAATGGCTACGAAGTGGGTGGCGGTTCCGTGCGTATCCACAACGGCAACATGCAGCAGACCGTGTTCAGCATTCTCGGTATCACCGAAGAAGAGCAGCGCGAGAAGTTTGGCTTCCTGCTGGATGCCCTGAAATACGGCACACCACCGCACGCGGGCCTGGCCTTTGGTCTTGACCGTCTGACGATGCTGCTGACCGGCACCGACAACATCCGTGATGTTATCGCGTTCCCGAAAACCACTGCAGCGGCGTGCCTGATGACCGAAGCGCCAAGCGAAGCCAACCCGGCAGCGTTGTTGGATCTCGGCATTCTTGTGGCTCCGAAGAAAGAAAAGTCAGAGAACAAGTAATGGGCTATAAACATCCGGTTTCAGTGCTGGTGGTGATTTTTGCGCGAGATACTGGCCGGGTGTTAATGCTGCAGCGACGGGATGATGAAAGCTTCTGGCAATCTGTAACGGGCAGCCTCGAAGCGGGTGAGAGCCCGCGTCAGGCGGCACAGCGCGAAGTGTCAGAAGAGCTGGGTATCGACGTTGCGGGCGAACAGTTGGTGCTGGACGATTGCCACAAACACATTGAGTTTGAAATCTTCCCGCACTATCGCCATCGCTACGCACCTGGCATCACGCACAACCGCGAACACTGGTTCCGGCTGGCACTTCCGCAAGAGCGCGATCTCCTACTTACGGAGCATCTCGCCGCGCGCTGGCTCGATCCTGCCGCAGCCGCAGCCCTGACCAAGTCCTGGAGTAATCGCCAGGCAATCGAAGAATTTACCTGAATGCCCGCCGCCGCGCGTTTTTCCGGCGACAATTAAGGTAGATTCCACGAATTCGACGAAGCGCATTTCCTTCGTGTTTAAATCCGGTGCCAGACATTTATCTCGCACCGCTAAAATTGAACAGATGGCGTAATCGGCAAAGATTGTCAGTTCTACGCCGCCCAATATTGAACAGTCAGGCGTTATCGGCGCAGCAAGGTTGTTCACCGCCAGCGCGCAGCAACCGGAGCGTACTTTTGTACGTGAGGATTGCGAGCACTGCCGGGGGACAAGATTGCAAGTGAGATAGCCTGCACCCTGTTAAAGATCGGAGAAATAGTAAAGATGGCTGGACACAGTAAGTGGGCAAACACCAAGCACCGCAAGGCGGCGCAGGACGCTAAGCGCGGTAAAATCTTCACCAAGATCATCCGTGAGCTGGTGACCGCAGCGAAACTGGGCGGCGGCGATGCCGGCTCGAACCCGCGTCTGCGCGCAGCAATGGACAAAGCCCTGTCCAACAACATGACCCGTGACACCATGAACCGTGCGATTGCACGCGGCGTGGGCGGCGAAGATGATTCCAACATGGAAACCATCATCTATGAAGGTTACGGTCCAGGCGGCTCAGCGGTGATGATCGAGTGTCTGAGTGACAACCGTAACCGTACCGTGGGCGAAGTGCGTCACGCCTTCACCAAAACCGGTGGCAACCTCGGCACCGACGGTTCCGTTTCTTACCTGTTCAGCAAAAAGGGTGTGATCTCCTTTGCGCCAGGCCAGGATGAAGATGCGGTCATGGAAGCGGCGCTGGAAGCCGGTGCGGAAGACGTGGTGAGCTACGACGACGGAGCGATTGATGTGTTTACCGCGTGGGAAGAACTGGGTGCGGTGCGTGATGCGCTGGAAGCCGGTGGCCTGAAGGCGGATACCGCTGAAGTCTCAATGATCCCTTCCACCAAAGCGGAAATGGATGCGGAAACCGCACCGAAACTGCTGCGTCTGATCGACATGCTGGAAGATTGCGACGATGTGCAGGAAGTTTATCATAATGGTGAAATTTCTGATGAGGTCGCGGAAACGCTGTAATGGCGTTTTCCATTAACCTCACAGCCGGAGGCGCGTAGTGGCGATCATTCTCGGGATTGACCCCGGCTCGCGCGTCACCGGTTACGGTGTGATTCGTCAGGTTGGCCGCCAGCTAAGCTATCTGGGCAGCGGCTGTATCCGCACCAACGTCACCGATCTACCCTCTCGTCTCAAATTGATTTACGCCGGGGTGACAGAAATCATCACCCAATTCTCGCCAGACTATTTTGCTATCGAGCAGGTATTTATGGCGAAGAATGCGGACTCAGCGCTTAAGCTGGGCCAGGCGCGTGGCGCAGCGATTGTGGCGGCGGTGAATCTCGATTTGCCGGTGTTCGAATATGCAGCACGTCAGGTCAAACAAACGGTAACCGGCACCGGTGGGGCAGAAAAAAGTCAGGTTCAGCACATGGTGCGCACCTTGCTGAAACTTCCCGCTAACCCGCAAGCTGATGCCGCTGATGCGCTGGCGATTGCCATCACCCATTGTCACCTGAGCCAAAATACCACGCGATTGAGTGACGCTAAGCTGGTGATGACGCGTGGGCGATTGCGGTCCGGCTGACGAAAACCCAAACATTGAAGGCTGGATATTGATCCAGCCTTTTTTATGATATAAATACCCGTCATATTTCCACTGGCTGATGCGCGAGCTACCCTTGTTCACCTGAATCACTGACCTCAGTGCGTTCATCGTCATGCGCTCGCTTGCCGCTTTAACGTCAGCGGAAATCAATCAGGTATTTTTAGGATTACATAAGGAACTGCTCAGGTGATTGGTCGCTTACGAGGCAATATTCTGGAAAAACAGCCGCCGCTGGTGTTGATTGAGGCGCACGGTGTGGGTTATGAAGTGCACATGCCAATGACCTGCTTCTACGAGCTGCCGGAGATCAATCAGGAAGCGATTATCTTCACCCAGTTTGTGGTGCGTGAAGATGCGCAGCTGCTGTTCGGCTTCAACAACAAACAAGAGCGTGCGCTGTTCCGTGAGCTGGTGAAAGTGAATGGCGTGGGGCCAAAGCTGGCACTGGCAATCCTTTCTGGCATGTCAGCACAACAGTTTGTGACCGCCGTTGAGCGTGAAGAGATCGCGTCATTGATCAAGTTGCCTGGCGTCGGCAAGAAAACCGCCGAGCGTCTGGTGGTGGAGATGAAAGACCGCTTTAAAGGCATGCACGGCGATCTGTTTGGCAGTGACTCGACCTTCACATTGACCACGCCGTCTGAAGCGCCAGCCGCGAATGACGCTGAGGCCGAAGCGGTTGCTGCACTGGTGGCGCTGGGTTATAAACCGCAAGAAGCCAGCCGCATGATCAGTAAAGTCGGCAAACCTGATGCGGATTGCGAAACCCTGATCCGTGAAGCTCTGCGCGCAGCTATTTGAGGTAATGCATGATTGAAGCCGATCGCCTGGTCTCGGGCATCTCTATAAATGAAGAAGAGAGCCTCGACCGTGCCATTCGTCCTAAGCTCCTGGCGGAATACGTGGGGCAACCGCAGGTGCGCGAGCAGATGGAGATTTTCATCAAAGCAGCGCAACTGCGTGGCGATGCGCTGGACCATCTGCTGATTTTCGGCCCGCCGGGATTAGGTAAAACCACGCTGGCTAACATTGTGGCGAATGAGATGGGCGTGAATTTACGTACCACTTCTGGTCCGGTGCTGGAGAAGGCAGGCGATCTGGCTGCGATGCTGACCAACCTCGAACCTCATGACGTGCTGTTTATCGATGAGATCCACCGCTTATCACCGGTGGTGGAAGAGGTGCTCTATCCGGCGATGGAAGACTATCAGCTGGATATTATGATTGGCGAAGGCCCAGCGGCGCGCTCAATCAAACTTGATTTGCCCCCCTTTACCCTGATTGGCGCCACCACGCGCGCGGGCTCGCTGACCTCGCCGCTGCGCGATCGCTTTGGTATTGTGCAACGCCTTGAATTTTACAACGTACCGGATCTGCAACACATCGTCAGCCGCAGTGCAGCGTGCTTAGGATTGGCATTAAGTGAAGAGGGCGCGTTAGAAGTGGCGCGCCGTGCCCGTGGTACACCTCGTATCGCCAACCGTTTATTGCGTCGCGTACGCGATTACGCCGAAGTTCGCGCCAACGGTGTGATGAGTGGTGAAGTCTCTGCCAGCGCACTCGATATGCTCAACGTCGATAATCAGGGTTTCGATTACATGGACCGCAAGCTGTTGCTGGCGATCATCGACAAGTTCTCGGGTGGTCCGGTGGGATTGGATAACCTGGCGGCGGCGATTGGTGAAGAACGGGAAACCATTGAAGATGTGATTGAACCCTTCCTGATTCAACAAGGATTCATTCAGCGCACGCCGCGCGGCCGTCTGGCCACGCAGCACGCCTATAAGCACTTCGGTATCAGTCGCGAAGAGTAATGCTGGCGTTCGTCCGGCTGCGCGATTTCACGATCGGGCATTCGCTAAGGGGCCGTTAATGGCCCCTTTATTACGCCGCCGGCTTTTTCGCCATACTAAAGATGAACAGCACAGCGGCGCAGAGTACGACGGAAGGGCCAGCGGGCGTGTCGTAAGTGGCGGAGAACGTCAGTCCGCCGGTGACCGCCAGAATACCGATAATCACCGCAAAACCGGCCATCTGTTCCGGTGAACGGGAGAAACGACGTGCGGTGGCAGCGGGAATAATCAACAGTGAGGTGATAATCAGTGCACCGACAAACTTCATTGCCACACCAATGGTCAAGGCGGTGACCAGCATCAGCATCAGGCGCGTGCGTTGAATGTTGACGCCATCCACTTGAGCTAACTCCGGGCTGATGGTCATCGACAGCAGTGAGCGCCATTGCCATGCCATCACCGCTAGTACAATGGCCACGCCAGCGCCCATCATCCACAAATCATCCGGTGTCACCGCCAGCAGATCGCCAAACAGATACGCCATTAAATCGACGCGTACACCCTGCATCAGGCTGACTACCACCAAACCCAGCGACAGCGCGCTGTGCGCCATAATGCCGAGTAACGTATCAATGGCCAGATGCGGACGACGCTCCAGCCACACTAAGCCCATAGCCAGAAATACAGTCACCAGAATCACGGCATAATAGGGATCCACATTGAGCAGCAGACCAAAGGCCACGCCGAGCAGCGAAGCGTGCGCCAGAGTATCGCCGAAATAAGACATGCGGCGCCAGACCACAAACGAGCCAAGCGGACCCGCCGCCAGCGCCAGCAGCACGCCACCGAGCCAGCCGGGTAATAACAATTCAATCATGACGGACCATTTCCTTTGCGCAGCACAATGCGTCCCTGTAAATCGTGACGGTGATTATGATGATGGCGATAAATAGCCAATTGCTGCGCGCCACGTGGGCCGAACATGGCGATAAATTCTGGATGCTGCGACACCGCTTCTGGCGTGCCGGAACAGCAGATGTGGTGGTTGAGGCACAATACCTCGTCAGTTTTTGCCATCACCAGATGCAGATCGTGCGAAACCATTAGCACGCCACAGTTGAGCTCCTGACGAAGCTGATCGATCAAATCGTAGAGCGCCACTTGCCCATTTACGTCAACGCCTTGCGTAGGTTCATCTAACACCAGTAACTGGGGTTGATTGAGCAGGGCACGCGCCAGCAGTACGCGCTGAGTTTCACCACCTGAAAGTTTTTGCAGAGGCGCATTCAGCAGATGTCCGGCCTGCACGCGTTTCAAAGCCGGGAGAATAGCATCTCGCTTGCTGCCACGCGTCAGACGCATAAAACGTTCAACGGTGATCGGCAGTGTCGGGTCGATGTGCAATTTCTGTGGCACGTAGCCGATGCGTAAACCGGGCGCGCGTTTGACCGTGCCAGCCGTGGGCGCGAGAAGGCCCAGCACCGTACGTACCAGCGTCGATTTGCCCGCGCCGTTCGGCCCAAGCAGCGTAAGTATTTTCCCTGGCTCCAGTGACAGGCTAATACCTGCTAGCACAGGGCGCTGGGAAAACTTGACGGAGATGTTTTCAAGTGTAACAAGTGACGACATATTATTTACGGGTTGCATTGAATTTCGAATGTTATAATATCACATTCCATCAACAGGTCACGATGGAATGACGCATTATGTTACACATTAAGCAGCGCTTCGCTTTCACTCTTCCTGCTGCGGCTCTCGCCGCCGCCTGCGCAATGCCCGCGCACTCAGCCGTAGTGGCTTCAATCAAACCGATCGGATTTATCGCAGCGGCCATTGCAGATGGCGTGACGCCAGTGGAAGTGCTGTTGCCCGATGGCGCTTCAGAGCACGATTATGCTTTACGTCCCTCTGATGTAAAACGTATTAAAAACGCGGACTTAGTGGTATGGGTTGGACCAGAAATGGAGGCGTTTCTGACCAAGTCAGCGGCAGAGTTACCTGAAGCTAAAAATCTCGAAATAGCGGCGATGCCAGGGGTGAAACCGCTACTGATTCGTGGTGGTGAGGACGAGGACGAACATGAGCACGGTCACGATCATGAGCATGACTCAGATAAGTCTGATGACCAGGAGCCGTCTCATACACACCACCACCATGGTGAATTTAATATGCACCTGTGGATGTCACCTGAGATTGCGCGACAATCTGCGGTTGCAATCCACGGAAAATTATTGGAACTTATGCCGCAAAGCAGAGCCAAACTTGACGCGAACCTGCAGCAGTTTGAAGCAGAATTAGCAGATGCGGATAAGCATATTGGCGCGCAGCTTGCCCCCGTTAAGAGTAAGGGTTACTTCGTTTTTCACGATGCGTACAGCTACTTTGAAAAACACTATGGTTTGTCCCCTGCTGGACATTTCACCGTCAACCCTGAGATCCAACCGGGCGCCCAGCGTTTACATCAAATACGAACACAGTTGGTTGAGCAAAAAGCCGTATGCGTTTTTGCTGAACCACAATTCAGGCCGGCCGTCATCGATGCCGTGTCTCGCGGAACCAACGTGCGCAAAGGCACACTTGACCCGCTGGGCATGGGAATCAGCTTAACCAAAGACAGCTATGTGAAATTCCTCTCACAGTTGTCGAGCCAGTATGCGAGCTGCCTGAATGGAGCATAGAGGAATAAGTAAAAGTGCAGCAGATAGCCCGCTCTGTCGCCCTCGCATTTAATAATTTGCCGCGTCCCCACCGCGTTATGCTGGGTTCATTAACCGTTATCACGTTGGCCGTCGCTGTCTGGCGGCCTTACGTTTACCATCCCCATGATGTTGCCCCCATCGTGAAAGACATCACGCTGGACAAAAACGAACTGCGCACGCTGTTACCCGAAGCCAGTGAGCCGATCGATCAGACCACGGTTGAACCGGAAGAAGAGATTCCGGCCGATGACATCGATAAAGATGTGCAGGACAACCCGAATCAACACGATTACACCGTTTCCTCTGGCGATACCCTGAGCAGCGCACTGAATCAGTACGGTATTGATCTCAGTGATATCAATGCGTTAGTCAATAGCGATAAAGACTTCCGTAACCTGCGCGTCGGTCAGCAACTCAGCTGGACGTTGGATGCGGATGGTCAACTGCAAAACTTTACCTGGGAAGTGGATCGCCGCGAAACCCGCACTTACGAGCGCCAGCCGAATGGCAGCTTTAAGATGCAGCAGGAGATGCAAAAGGGCGAGTGGCAAAATAGTGTGCTGAAAGGTGAAGTGCGTGGCAGCTTTGGTGCCAGCGCCCAGCGTGCAGGCTTGACCAGTGCTGAAACCAGCAACGTTATCAAAGCCATGCAGTGGCAGATGGATTTCCGCAAACTGCGCGCCGGTGACGATTTTAGCGTGCTGATGTCACGCGAGATGCTGGATGGCAAAAGTGCGCAGAGCCAGCTGCTCGGCGTGCGTCTGCGTACCGGTGGCAAAGATTACTACGCGTTCCGCGCTGAAGATGGCAAATTCTATGATCGTAACGGCTCAGGCCTTGCCCGTGGTTTTATGCGCTTCCCGACGGTGAAACAGTATCGCGTTTCCTCCAACTTTAATCCGCGCCGTCTTAACCCGGTAACGGGCCGCATCGCACCACATAAGGGTGTCGATTTCGCGCTGCCGATCGGTACACCGGTATTGGCCGTGGGTGATGGTGAAGTGGTGATGGTCAAAAATGGCGGGGCGGCGGGTAACTACGTGGCCATTCGTCACGGTCGTCAGTATATGACCCGTTATATGCACCTGAGTAAGGCGCTGGTGAAACCAGGACAGAAAGTGAAGCGCGGTGACCGTATTGCGCTGTCAGGCAACACCGGGCGTTCTACGGGACCACATCTGCATTACGAAGTGTGGATCAACAATCAGGCCGTCAATCCACTCACGGCGAAACTGCCGCGTATGGAAGGGCTGACTGGTAAAGATCGCAGCAACTATCTGGCGGACGTGAAGAGTTATCTGCCACAGCTGGCACTGAAATAGCCCATTTCTGTAGCCAATATTGAAAAAACCGACGAATTATTCGTCGGTTTTTTGCTATCTGACGCATGATGATTGCAAAATTAACCACCGTCACTATCATTGTCCCGTCATTGTCAGAGGCGAGTGCATGGAAACCCGAAAGAAAAATAACAGTGAATTTATTCCCGTTTTTCAACGTTCTTTTTTAAAACCGAAATACTGGGGCAATTGGCTGGCGATTGGTGCGCTGGCGGGCATGGCAATGCTGCCTGCCAAAGTGCGCGACCCGATTTTGGGTGGATTGGGGCGGTTTGCCGGTAAGCTGGCAAAAAGTGCGCGTCGTCGTGCGTTGATCAATCTCTATTATTGCCTGCCGGAGTTAAGCGAGGCACAGCGCGAAGAGATTGCTGATCGTATGTTTGCCACCGCGCCACAGGCGATGGTGATGATGGCTGAGTTGGGGATGCGCGATCCGGCTCGTGTGCGCCAACGCGTTGACTGGCACGGCCGTGAAATTATCGAAGCCCTGCAGGCCAACAATGAGAACGTGATTTTTCTGGTGCCGCACGGTTGGGCCGTGGATATCCCGGCGATGCTGCTGGCGTCAGAGGGCCAGATGATGGCGGCCATGTTCCATAATCAGAGCGATCCGCTGCTGGATTATGTGTGGAACACCGTACGCCGTCGCTTTGGTGGCCGCATGCATGCACGTAATGACGGCATCAAGCCGTTTATCGCCTCGGTGCGTCAGGGCTATTATGGTTACTATCTGCCGGACCAGGATCACGGCCCGGAGCACAGTGAATTTGTGGATTTCTTTGCCACCTATAAAGCAACACTGCCAGCGGTCGGCCGATTGATGAAAGTGTGTCGCGCGCGCGTGGTGCCACTGTTTCCGGTGTACAACAGCGAGACCCATCGTCTGGAAATCTATGTGCGTCCGCCGATGGACGATTTGCTGGATGCCGACGATAACACCCTGGCGCGGCGAATGAATGAGGAAGTTGAGATATTTGTGCGGCCGCATCCAGAGCAATACACCTGGATTTTGAAGCTGCTGAAAACGCGTAAAGAAGGGGATATTGAACCTTATGCGCGTAAGGAGCTTTATCCTCGCAAGAAATAACGAAGGGGCCGATTGGCCCCTTTGATTATTCTACCGCTTCAACGTGGCTGCGTCGGATACGTTCACGCAGGAACAGTGTGACCAGGCCAAACCACAGCACACCCGCCGCAAAATTGATGCCGCTGAACCATGGCGTGCCACCACTGAAGTAGCCTGCTTTCGCCAGTTCAATCCCGATGGCCAGCGTCAGAATACTGATCATACCCAGCATGGCTGCCACGCTGCCTTTACCTTCGCTGCTGGAATACAGCGTCAGACGATACAGACCGGCGTTGACCATGCCCGCACCAAAGGCATACAGACTTAATCCTGCGGTCAGCAGCAGGTAGGTATGGCTGTCGAGCAGGTTAGCCAGCAACGAGATGCTTAAACCCAGCAGAATCGGCCACGCCGCGAATTTGACCGGCTGCTCGATGGGAACGCGACCCGCCAGTTTACCCAGCGTCAGGTTGCCAGCGATCATGGCAAGGAACACTGGCAGTTGCAGCAACGCATACTCCATGCGCGATAAGCCCTCGTCATGCATCAGAATCACGGGCGACAGGGCAACCCAGGTCAGAATCGGAATAAACACCAGGCCAATAGCGAAAGATCCATACATCACCTGACGATCGCGTGCCAGACGGCCATAGGCGCGCGCCAGATTCGGCAGGGCAATCGAGTGACTGCGATCGCCAGCGGTTTCCGGCATGATGCGCCACAGCACCACAAAGGCCACCACGCTACAAATCGCAAACAGCCAGAACATGCTACGCCATTCACCCACGGTCAACCAGGCGGCACCCGCCAGCGGACCGGCCAGCGGGGCTAAGAGGGCCACGTTGGCCATTAGCGCCATCATTCGCACCGCTAAAGCCTCATTAAACGCTTCCTGCACGGCGGCATAACTGACTGCACCGATAAAGCACAGGCTGATGCCCTGGATGAAACGCAGGGTGACAAACTGTTCGATGTTCGTGACCCAGGTGGTCAGAATGCAGGCCGCAGCAAAGAACAGAATGCCGAACAGCAGGACTGGACGGCGACCATATTTGTCCGAGAGCGGGCCCAGCAGCCACTGCAGCACCACGCCGCCCATCAGATAAGCAGTAAGAGAAGTCGACACCCATTCCGGGCCGACGTTGAATTCAGAAGTGACCAGCAGCATGCCGGGCTGAATCATGTCATGGGCGATGTAAGTCGCGAACTCAAACAACACCAGCGCGAGCGGGAACAGCAGCACCCGTCCGGTAAGTTGGGTAATCGGTTGATAGCGGGCCATCTGGCCTCCTTGTCAGAAAAAATAAAAACGCGACTGCCAGGCAGTCGCGTTTATCCATGTTGTTACAGCCGCTGTGAGTGGTGCGTGAGCGTTTAGTCTACGCGCAGAACACGGCTGGTGTTGGTGGTGCCGGTGGTTGCCATCACGTCGCCCTGGGTGACAATCACCAGGTCGCCCGAGACGAGGAAACCTTTGTCGCGCAGCAGGTTCACTGCATCATGCGCGGCGGCTACACCATCATTGTTGCTGTCGAAGTAAACCGGTGTCACGCCGCGATACAGCGCAGTCAGGTTCAATGTACGTTCGTGACGTGACATAGCGAAGATCGGCAGGCCAGAAGTGATACGTGACGTCATCAGCGCAGTACGGCCCGATTCGGTCATGGTGATGATGGCAGAAACCCCCTGCAGGTGGTTGGCTGCATACATCGCGGACATCGCAATCGCTTCTTCCACGTTGTCGAACTGCACTTCAAGACGGTGCTTAGACACGTTGACGCTTGGGATTTTTTCCGCACCGAGACACACTTTCGCCATCGCAGACACGGTCTCCGCTGGATACTGACCGGCAGCGGTTTCTGCTGACAGCATCACGGCATCGGTACCATCCAGCACGGCGTTCGCCACGTCCATCACTTCAGCACGGGTTGGCATCGGGTTGGTGATCATCGACTCCATCATCTGCGTGGCGGTGATGATGGTACGGTTCAGCTGACGCGCACGACGAATCAACGCCTTCTGGATCCCTACCAGTTCTGGATCGCCAATTTCAACGCCGAGGTCGCCACGCGCGACCATCACCACGTCAGAGGCGAGAATGATATCATCCATCGCTTCCTGAGACGCAACGGCTTCTGCACGTTCGACTTTGGCCACCAGTTTGGCATCACAACCTGCATCGCGCGCCAGTCGGCGAGCGTAGTTCATGTCTTCACCATTTCGCGGGAATGACACGGCCAGGTAATCCACGCCGATTTTCGCGGCGGTAATGATATCGACTTTATCTTTCTCCGTCAGCGCTTCGGCAGACAAACCGCCGCCGAGTTTATTGATGCCTTTATTGTTGGAGAGCGGGCCGCCGACGGTGACTTCGGTGAAGACTTTAACACCCTGAACTTCCAGCACCTTCAACTGTACACGACCATCATCCAGCAGCAGGATGTCGCCCGGCACCACGTCTTCTGGCAGGCCTTTGTAGTCGATACCGACTTTCTCTTTATCACCTTCGCCTTTGCCCATATCCGCATCCAGCAGGAAGCGATCGCCAACATTCAGGAAGACTTTGCCTTCTTTGAAGGTGGAAACACGAATTTTTGGACCTTGCAGGTCGCCCAGAATCGCCACGTGACGGCCAAGCTTAGCGGCAATCTCACGCACCTTGTTGGCGCGCATCTGGTGGTCTTCCGGGGTGCCGTGGGAGAAATTGAGTCGCACCACGTTCGCGCCAGCCGCGATGATTTTTTCGAGGTTATTGTCGCGATCGGTGGCTGGGCCGAGGGTAGTTACGATCTTGGTTCTTCTGAGACGTCTTGACATGAAGGACTCCGTTGACAAAGGTTCGTGTCACTCTCAAGGGGACACGGTGTAATCGCATATTCTATATGATCGATGGGCTGTGATTCGACTCACATTGTGAATGTGATGTTAATTATTTTACAGCGCCCGCTTTTCCAGGCGTGAATCCTTAAGCGCTTCTTTCACCCGTTTCAGATTTTCGCGGAAAGCCGCGCCACGCTCAAGGGTAAAACCTGTCGCCAAAACATCAACCACGGTTAATTGCGCAAGGCGGGAAACCATCGGCAGGTAGATATCCGTATCTTCAGGTACATCGAGCGTCAGTGCGAGGGTTGCTTCTGCCGCAAGGGGTGAACCCGGAGAGGTGATAGCCAGTACTGTGGAAGCGTTTACACGCGCCAGTCGAGCCAGTTCTATCATATTTTTGGTTCGACCAGTATGTGATATGAGAACAAAAACGTCATTTGGTCCACTATTTATGCAACTCATGCGCTGGATCACAATATCCTCTGACCAGATGACCGGCAGATTAAAGCGCAGGAATTTATTGGTCGCATCGTGCGCCACAACCGCTGAGGCGCCGAGACCAAAAAAGGCGATTTTTTGGGCCTGAGTCAGGGCTAAAACCGCTTGATCAATGACCTGAAGATCCAGCTGTTGGCGCACATGGCTTAAGCCGGCGAGGGCGGAATCAAAAATCTTGTGGCTGTAACTTTCAACACTGTCATTTTCTTCCACATCGCGACTGACCCAGTTCGGACCTTTTGCCAGACTCTGTGCCAGTCGTAACTTGAAGTCGGGGAAGCCACGCGTACCCATACGATGACAAAAGCGATTGACGGTCGGTTCGCTGACGTCGGCGGCACGGGCCAGGGTGGCGATGCTGGAGTGCATAGCCTTCTGCGGAGCGGCCAGAATCTGTTCTGCCACTTTCCGTTCTGATTTGCTCAGCGCGTTAAGTTGCGCCTGAATATGTTCCAGCATGTCGTTAACCCGATGCGTCTCAATCACTTTCGTCGCGTTCATCACCTGATAAAACGCTGCCAATTCACAACAATATACCGTGTAATACACCCTCGCACGCAGCAGCGGACAAATGTAAGCGCGTTTTTTTTGTCATACTTTGATCGTTGCCGGGTTTTATCCCGACAAACATCGAAACAGAAAAAGCGCGAAAAGCGCACACCACAACACACCTTTGTTCGCCATCATGTTCAAAGTAATGGCTAATGCCACACCGCGTCTGGGTTGTTCCGATGCGGGGAAAAAAGTACATTGTGCTGTAAGAAAATTACAATAAGGACCTGGGATGATGAGGACGCTCAAACCGGGTATATCCTGCAACGAGGAGAGGAAAATGGCGGTAACACAAACAGCCCAGGCATGCGATCTGGTTATTTTCGGTGCCAAAGGCGATCTTGCTCGCCGGAAACTGTTGCCTTCACTGTATCAGCTGGAGAAAGCCGGTCAGATTCACGACACCACACGCATCATCGGCGTGGGGCGCGCGGAGTGGGACAAAGACGCGTACACCAAAGTGGTGCGTGAAGCGCTGGAAACCTTCATGAAGGAGAAAATCGACGAAGCGCTGTGGGATAAGCTCAGCAGCCGTCTCGATTTCTGCAACCTCGACGTTAACGACACCTCGCATTTCACCAAACTGGGCAAGATGCTTGACCAGAAAGATCGTGTCACCATCAACTACTTCGCTATGCCGCCGAGCACTTTTGGCGCCATTTGCGACGGTCTGGGCGCCGCCAAGCTGAATGCTAAACCGGCGCGCGTGGTGATGGAGAAGCCGCTCGGCACCTCGCTCGAGACCTCGCAAGAGATCAATGACAGCGTTGGCAAGTACTTCGAAGAGAGCCAGGTGTTCCGTATTGACCACTATCTCGGTAAAGAGACGGTACTGAACCTGCTGGCTCTGCGTTTCGCCAACTCTATCTTCGTGAATAACTGGGATAACCGTACCATCGATCACGTGCAGATTACCGTGGCGGAAGAAGTGGGTATCGAAGGTCGTTGGGGTTACTTCGATAAAGCTGGCCAGATGCGCGACATGATCCAGAACCACCTGTTGCAGATCCTCACCATGATCGCCATGTCACCGCCATCCGATCTCAGTGCGGATGCCATCCGTGATGAGAAAGTGAAGGTGCTGCGTTCGCTGCGTCGTATTGACCAGACCAACGTGCGTGAAAAAACCGTGCGTGGCCAGTACACCGCCGGCTTCGTGCAGGGCAAAAAAGTACCAGGCTATCTGGAAGAAGAGGGCGCGAACAAGCAGAGCGCCACCGAGAGCTTCGTGGCGATCCGTGTTGATATCGACAACTGGCGCTGGGCGGGCGTGCCGTTCTACCTGCGCACCGGTAAGCGCTTGCCGACCAAATGCTCTGAGGTTGTTGTGTACTTTAAGAACCCAGAGATGAACCTGTTCAAAGACTCTTATGCTGAACTGCCGCAGAACAAGTTGACCATTCGTTTGCAGCCGGACGAAGGGGTGGATATCGAGATCCTGAACAAAGTGCCGGGTCTGGATCACAAGCACAAACTGCAGACTACCAAGCTGGATCTGAGCTACTCCGAGACCTTCAACCAGTCGCATCTGGCGGATGCCTACGAGCGTCTGCTGCTGGAAACCATGCGCGGTATTCAGGCGCTGTTTGTACGCCGTGACGAAGTGGAAGCGGCGTGGGGCTGGGTGGATTCCATCATTGATGCATGGAACGCCGATGCTGAAGCGCCTAAGCCATACCAGGCTGGCACCTGGGGCCCGGTGGCGTCCGTCGCGATGATTACTCGTGATGGCCGTTCGTGGAATGAGTTTGAATAAGCCTTGAAATCTAAGCCCGCCAATGAGCGGGCTTTTTTGTGCCAAAATTCATTTCTCTTAAAATTGAACCAGAGTTTCAATAATTTTTGATATCCGATAGACGCCGCTCCAGCCAATCTTGTATGGTAGAGCCCAAACATTGACAGCCGGATGCGAGTCGGGCTGATGCCACTAAGGAAACGTGATGAAGAACTGGAAAACCACTGCTGAACAGATCATGACTACGGGCCCGGTTGTGCCGGTGATCGTGGTGAATAAACTGGAACACGCCGTGCCGATGGCCAAAGCGTTGGTGGCCGGCGGTGTGCGTGTGCTGGAAGTGACGCTGCGTACGCCGGTGGCGATGGACGCGCTGCGTGCGATGATCAAAGAAGTGCCAGAAGCGATTGTCGGTGCGGGCACAGTGATCAACACTCAGCAGCTGAAAGAGGTGACTGATGCCGGTGCGCAGTTCGTGATCAGCCCAGGTCTGACCGAGCCGTTACTAAAAGCCGCCGTTGAAGGTCCGGTGCCATTGATTCCGGGCATCAGCACCGTTTCTGAACTGATGTTGGGTATGGATTATGGCCTGCGTGAGTTTAAGTTCTTCCCGGCTGAGGCGAATGGTGGTGTTAAAGCGCTGTCAGCGATTGGCGGTCCTTTCCCACAGGTGCGCTTCTGCCCAACCGGCGGTATCTCACCGGCCAACTATCGTGACTACCTGGCGCTGAAAAGCGTGCTCTGTATTGGTGGTTCGTGGTTGGTGCCGAACGATGTGCTGGAAAGCGGCGACTGGGATCGCATTACGCGTCTGGCTCGCGAAGCCGTTGAAGGCGCGAAGTAACGCATCTGGCAGGGTGCGAATCATTGGAACTGAAAGGGCGGCCTGGTGGCCGCCCTTTTTCGCTGTCAGCAGCTGAGGGAATTAGCCCTCTACTTTCACGGCTGCGGCACTCGCCACGGCACGTGCAATCGCCTCATCGGTATTGTCACCGGTAGCCAGCGCTACGCCCAGACGACGTTGACCAGCAATCTCTGGCTTGCCGAACAGACGCAACTGCAGTCCCGCACCCAATGCCGCTTCGATGTTCACGAACTGCACATTGTTGCTATCCAGCTGTGGCAGAATCACCGCCGAAGCCGCCGGGCCATACTGGCGAATGCCACCGATTGGCAAGCCGAGGAACGCGCGCACATGCAGCGCGAACTCGGACAGATCCTGAGAAATCAGTGTCACCATGCCGGTATCGTGTGGGCGTGGCGAGACTTCGCTAAACACCACCTCATCACCGCAGACAAACAGCTCAACGCCAAACAGACCGTATCCGCCCAGCGCTTTCACCACTTTAGATGCGATATCTTGTGCACGCTGCAGAGCCAGGTCGGTCATCCGCTGTGGCTGCCAGGATTCACGGTAATCGCCATCTTCCTGACGATGACCAATCGGCGCGCAGAAATGGATGCCATCCACTGCGCTGATGGTCAGCAGGGTGATTTCGAAATCAAATTTCACCACACCTTCGACGATCACACGACCGGCACCGGCACGTCCGCCTTGCTGCGCGTAATCCCAGGCTTTATCCAGCTGGCTCGCTTCGCGGATGAAACTCTGACCTTTGCCTGATGAGCTCATTACTGGTTTAACGATGCACGGAAAACCAATTTCATTGGCGGCTGCGACGAAATTCTCTTTGCTGTCAGCGAACTGATAGGTTGAAGTCGGTAACGACAACTCTTCTGCCGCCAGACGGCGAATACCTTCGCGGTTCATGGTCAGGCGCGCTGCACGCGCGGTAGGTACCACTTTCTGGCCTTGAGCTTCCAGTTCCAGCAGTTTTTCAGTGGCAATAGCTTCAATTTCTGGCACCACAAAGTGCGGCTTCTCCAGCGCAATTAACGCAGCCAGCGCATCACCGTCCAGCATATTGATCACATGGCTACGGTGTGCAACGTGCATCGCAGGGGCATCGGCATAACGATCCACGGCAATCACTTCCACACCCAGACGCTGACACTCCAGCGCCACTTCTTTGCCCAATTCGCCTGAACCTAACAGCATCACACGCGTTGCGGCAGGGCGCAGCGCGGTTCCGAGAGTCGTCATAATTTCACCTTAGCAGTCAAAATGCGCGCGCAGTATATACGAAAACGTTTGCGTACTCACGCATTCGCCTTCATCAGGTTTGCCATACTTTTCCCGCTCTGACGTTACCTGACACTCGCTACGGCAGCATGGAACGCGGAAACTTAAACAGGAGTTAAACGATGAGCAATTGGTTGCAGCAAATCCAGTCGGTGCTGGCGAAGAAGGGCGGCGACGGCAAAGCCGGTGGATTGAGCGATATGCTGGCCCCTGGCGCGCTGGGTGGTTTAGCGGGATTACTGGTAGCCAGCAAGTCCACGCGAAGCCTGTTGACCAAATACGGCGGTAAAGCCTTGCTGGTCGGCGGCGGTGCGGCAGCGGGCGCCGTGCTATGGAACAAATACAAACAGCGTGTGCGTGAAACGCACCAGGATGAGCCGGAATTTGGTCAGTTGCAGACACCTGTGGATCAGCGCGCTGAACGTTTGGTGACGGCGTTAGTGTTCGCCGCCAAAAGCGATGGTCATATTGACGATCGCGAACGTGCCGCCATTGAGCAGAATATCCATCAGGCGGGTTATGGTTCACAGGCGGAAACGCTGATCCAGCAGGCGATGAACCGTCCACTCGATCCCCAGTGGCTGGCAGCCGATGTGAAAAACGAAGAAGAGGCGTTAGAGCTTTACTTCCTCAGCTGTGCCGCCATCGATGTGGATCACTTTATGGAGCGCAGCTATCTCTCTGCACTGGGTGATGCCCTGAAGATCCCACAGGATGTGCGCGACGGCATTCAGCGCGATATTCAGGCGGAGAAAGCGGCGTAATGATGCTGAAGCCTGGATCATATCCAGGCTTTATTGCGCATCAGATCGAGCAGTGTTTGCAACTGGGCATCAATAACAATGATCTCGTTATTGATCAGTAAATGCAGCGCTGTTACGCGACGAACGCCCTGCTGCAGCGGCAGCATCTTCAATGTTCCTGCCGCCAGGGCGGACTGAATACGGGTCTCCGGTAACCAACCATAACCAACCTGATGCATTACCGCCTCAATTGCGGCCTCGATAGTGGAACATGCCCAGGTCTCTCCCTGATGGTGCTCCTGCAGTACGCTAAAATGCTGATGATCGGCAATGCGGATCAGCGGATATTCCGCTAACTGCTCAGCACTAACCGCACCATTCAAGTGATGTAACGCATGCTGGTGGTGCGCAACAGCCACGAAATCCACATTCATCATCCATTCGCCCCGGCCTGTCCCGGGCTGGCGCTGGCTCAATACCATTACATCCGCCTGGCTGTTATCCGGTATCTGCATTTCCAACACCTCGGTGACGTTAACCTGCGTACCTGGATAGAGACGCTGGAATTCACTCAGCACACTGAACAGATGCTCGCGCGGCAAGATGCTATCCACCATCAGTTCGATGCGGCTGCGCTCTCCGTTGCGCATAGCGCTGGCGGTGCTTTCCAGCGCGTAGAAAGCTTTCAACAGTGGCCTGACCTGCGCCAGAAGCTTCTCGCCTGCAGGCGTCAGCACGGTGCGCCGTCCTTTGGTCTCCAGCAAGGTGACTTCAAGGCGTTCTTGCAGCATGGCGAGGTTATAGCTTACCGAAGACTGGCTGCGATGTGTCGACTCGGCCGCGCTGGCGAAACTGCCGCGCAGCACCACCTCATTTAACAAGCTCCACTGCTCCAACGTTGATTTATGCATATCATCTAAATTTTGAATGAATTTTAACGAAACATAGCGTTATTCATCAGGTAAGTGAAGGCGTAATCTGGCTTCAAACCAAAGGAGAACACATTATGAGTACCTTCGATAAAAATGATTTGGCTGGAGTTGTTGGCAAACACCTGATCTATACCTATGACAATGGCTGGAACTATGAGCTGTATATCAAAAATCCCAGCACCGTTGATTACCGTATTCATAGCGGGATGGTGGGCAATCGTTGGGTTAAGGATCAGCGCGCTTATATTGTGCGAATTGCGCAAGAGGTCTACAAAGTTTCCTGGACTGAACCCACCGGCACTGACGTCAGTTTGATCGCGAATCTGAGAGACAGATTGTTTCACGGTACGATCTTCTTCCCCCGCTGGGTGATGAACAACCCGCAGCATACGGTTTGCTTCCAGAATGAACATCTCAACGAAATGAATCGTTATCGCGAAGCGGGTCCAGCTTATCCCACTGAAGTGATCGACGAATTTGCCACCATCACACTGGTGCGAGATTGCGGTGCCGATAATGATGAGGTCATCGCCTGTGCAGCCAGTGAATTGCCCGCTGATTTTCCAGCTAATTTGTTGCGTTAACTACCCTTGACGAGGGAGCGCATGAAAAACGCTCCTTTCGTTACACTTCCTGTGCGCTGCTGCTTGGCTTCCCGCGTGATAAGTGCCACGCTTGCTGAATGTTGTCTTTCAGGGAAAGGAGCCAGAATGCATCAGCCACAAGCGAAAAAAATCCCCCACGTCATGAACCTGCACGGCGAATCGCGCACCGATAACTACTATTGGATGCGCGATGACGAGCGTGAAAACCCAGAGATTCTGGAGCATCTGCACGCCGAGAATGCGTACGGTAAAGCGATGATGGCGTCGCAAGATCCTTTGCAGGAACGGGTATTAAAAGAGATTGTCGACCGCATCCCACCGCAGGACCACTCCGTCCCCTACGTAAAAAACGGCTATCGCTATCAAAGCCGCTATGAGGTAGGCAACGAATACCCGCTCTATTTTCGTCAGTCGGTAAACGCACCAGCGGATGAACCCTGGCAACTGCTGATCGACGGCAATCAACGAGCTTCTCACAGTGATTTCTACACCATGGGCGCACTGGCGATCTCACCCGACAACCAGGTGATGGCGCTGGCGGAAGATTTTCTGTCGCGCCGCCAGTATGGCATCCGCTTCCGTAACTTAGAGAGTGGTAGTTGGTATCCGGAAGTGCTGAGCAATGCTTCTTCCAGCGTGGCGTGGGCCAATGATTCGCGCACGCTGTACTACGTGCGTAAGCATCCGAAAACGTTACTGGCCTATCAGGTGTGGCGCCATGAGTTAGGTCATCCGCAATCAGACGATCAGCTGGTGTATGAAGAGCAGGATGAGAGCTTCCACCTCAGCGTGCACAAAACCACCTCCGAGCACTTCATCCTGATCGCGATGTACAGCACCACTACCAGTGAGATCCAGCTGATTGATGCCGAGTATCCGGATGCGCAGCCACAGGTGTTCTGTCCACGTCGTCGCGATCACGAGTACAGCATCGATCACTACAATCACCAGTTCTATATTCGCTCGAATCGCGACGGAAAAAACTTTGGCCTGTATCGCAGCGCATGGCTGGCCGAGAACCGCTGGCAGGCGTTGATTCCGGCACGCGATAACGTGGTGCTGGAGGATTTCCAGCTGTTCCGCCATTGGCTGGTGGTGGAAGAGCGCCAGCGCGGCGTCAATACGCTGCGCCAGATCAACTGGGAAAGCGGTGAAAGCATCGGGATCGCCTTTGACGATCCGGCTTACGTCACCTGGCTGGCATACAATCCTTCGCCGGAAAGTGACACGCTGCGTTATGGCTACTCATCCATGACCACGCCAACCACGCTGTTTGAACTCAATATGGAGACGGGCGACCGCCGCGTGTTGAAACAGACGCCGGTGCCGGGCTTCAACTCAGATGACTACAAAAGCGAGCATCACTGGATCACGGTGCGTGATGGCACTGAAGTGCCGGTGTCGCTGGTCTATCACCGCAAGCACTTCAAACCAGGCACTAATCCACTGCTGGCTTACGGATACGGCGCCTATGGCAGTAGCATGGATGCCAGTTTCGGCACCAGCCGCATTAGCTTGCTGGAACGCGGTTTTGTTTACGCCATTATTCATGTACGCGGCGGTGGCGAACTGGGGCAGCAGTGGTACGACGATGGTCGCCTGAAGAATAAGATGAATAGCTTCACCGACTTCATTGATGTGACGCAGGCGCTGGTGGCGAAAGGCTACGGCAATCCGCAGCAGCTATATGCGATGGGCGGCAGTGCGGGCGGCTTGTTGATGGGCGGTGTGATGAACCTTGCCCCCGAACTGTTCCACGGTGTTGTGGCGCAAGTGCCGTTTGTCGATGTGGTGACGACCATGCTGGACCCGTCGATCCCACTAACCACCGGCGAATATGACGAGTGGGGCAACCCGGAGCAAGAAGAGTTTTACCACATCATTCGCCAGTACAGCCCGTATGACAACATCGAAGCGAAAGCCTACCCGCATCTGTTAGTGACGACAGGATTGCACGATTCCCAGGTGCAGTATTGGGAACCGGCGAAGTGGGTAGCAAAACTGCGTGAGCTGAAAACCAACGATACACTGCTGCTGCTGTGTACCGAGATGGATTCCGGTCACGGTGGTAAATCCGGGCGTTTTAAAGCCTATGAAGGGGTAGCGCAGGAGTTTACTTTCCTGATCGGGCTGGCGCAGGGCAGTTTGCCAGACCGCGTCGATTATTGATCGACTTTCACGTACTTGCGCAGCGCCTGCCGTAACGGTGGGCGCAAATCGCGCACATTCTCCAGCACCCAGCGTAAGTAGCCGGGATCTTTACGCGCAATGCTGCCAATGCTTTGTCCGCGATATTTACCAAACGGGAACACATCGCCGCTGACTTCTGCGGGCTGACAGCGGCCGACCATATCACTGACGCTCCAGCCGGAGGTCTCCATGATGCGGATCAGCAGCGCAGCGGTGACATAGCAGTCATACAACGCACGGTGCGCATGCAGTTCAGCAGGTGGCGTAACGTCAAGCTTCAGGCTGTGACGCAGTGCCTGGTTTCCGTACTTAATGCCCGGCCACAGCTGGCGCGCCAGCGTCATGGTGCAGATCCATTCACCGGGCATGATCGGCAACATACGACGATCAAAACTGGCATTGTGCGCTACATAATGCGGGCTGCCATGATAGCGACCAATCGCTTCTTCAATGGTCGGCTTATCGGCGACCATTGCTTCCGTAATGCGATGCACCGCCATCGCCTGACGGCTGATAGGGCGGTCCGGGCAAATCAAATCGCTCATCGGATTGACGATCTGTCCGTCGATCACATCCACTGACGCGACTTCGACCACGCCGCCTTGCAGGCCACAGGTTTCGGTATCGATAACGCGTAACATAGGTTAATTACTTCTGTTTGGGTTCGTAGGGCAGGCGAGAGAGGCTGAGCGATGCCTGGCGATAGCTCATCAAACGCTGACGGAACCACTCGCGCAGCGCTTCCGGCTGCTCGCGCTCGACCATTTCCGCGATCACGGGCATGTTGTAGCGCTCTTTAAAGGCCACGCCTGCGGCGGCCAGATCGACATTGACTTTGTCTTTCTCTTCCTGCGACAACAGGGCAAGGTTTTGGCTCATGCATTTCTCCTGATAAACAGGGGCAAAAGTAATGGTTTCCCCTTTACGGATCAAGGAAATTGGATCGCACCGCAAGTCTCGACACGTCTTTGCCAGCGGCGTATCCTGCTGCCACGTTTGCGGCAGAGCGCCGCATGGCAAAGGGAAGAAGTGATGAAGAAAACTGCGTTAAACCCGATTGTGGCGATGTTGCTGACGTCATCCACGTTGGTCTTCAGTCAGTTTGCACTGGCACATGCTCACCTGAAAACGCCGGTTCCCGCCGATAAAGCGGTGATCGACAGCTCGCCACAAAATCTGACGCTAACCTTCACAGAAGATGTTGAGCCTGCCTTCAGCGGTGTTGAAGTGCTCAATGCACAGAATCAGCCGATGGCCGTGGAAAAAGCCAAACTCAACGACAAGCAGCATGATCAGTTGATCGTGCCGATCAGCAAGCCGCTGCCGTCGGGCAACTACCAGGTGAACTGGCATGTGTTGTCCGTTGATGGACACAAAACCAAGGGAAGCTACGCGTTCAGCGTGAAGTAATCGATGAGCCTGAGCACGTTGTGGATTGTCCTGCGCGCCCTGCATTTTATTGCGGTGCTATTGCTGGCTGGCAGTGCGTTCTACACGGCTCTGCTGGCACCGCGGCGTTATCGCCCGGTGCTGGCGCAACGTTTACACAAAATTTTAGTCACGACGGCGCTATTGAGTTTGCTCAGTGCGGTGTTAATGCTCGCCACGCAAACCGGTTTGATGAGCGGTGACTGGCACAATGTCGGTGACCTGGAAACCTGGCAGGCGGTTATAGCGACGCGCTTCGGCGCAGTGTGGCGTTGGGAGCTGGGCTTCGCACTGCTGAGCACGCTGGCCTTGCTGATGCGTGGCACACTGCGCCAGCAGCTTTTGCTGGTGAGTGGTCTGTTACAGCTGGTGGCGCTGGCAGGCGTCGGACATGCCGCCATGCGCGATGGTTTACCCGGTTTGCTGCAGCAGATCAATCACGCGCTGCATTTGATTGCTGCTGCGTTCTGGACCGGCGGCTTACTGCCTCTCTTATTGCTAATGCGTGAAGCCCGTCAGATTAGGTATCGCACCGATGCGATTCGCTGCATGATGCGCTTTTCGCGTTATGGGCATCTGGCTGTCGCACTGGCGCTGCTTACCGGGCTGAACAACAGCCTGCTGATTGGCGGCACACCGCTCAATTGGGGCACCACCCTGTGGAGTGCGATGCTGGTGGTCAAAGTGATGCTGGTAATGATGATGGTGGGCATTGCGCTGATCAATCGCTATGTTCTGGTGCCAGGTTTTCGCGTCGCGGGCAGCCACGCGCCGCAGCAGTTTATTCGCCTGACGCAGCTTGAGCTGCTGCTGGCCATTGTTGTTGTCGGATTGGTTAGCGTGTTTGCCACGCTGTCACCGGCCTGAATTGTCATAAATGAAAAATGAGGTCAACATTTTGCTGAAGAAATTGATTCCAGCCTGCATTCTGATGGCGCTGTGCAGCCAGGCGATGGCCGCACAGATTATTACCGTCAGCCGCTTTGAGATTGGCAAAGACAAATGGCCCTTCACCCGCGAAGAGGTGATGCTGACCTGCGAGAAAGACGGCGCGCTGTTTGCCATCAATCCGAGCACCTTGCTGCAGTATCCGCTGAATGATAAAGCCCAAGCACGCGCTGATGCCGGCAAGGGCACACTGCAATCCATCGATACCATCGTGGCGGAAGACAAAGCGCATCCTGGCCAGAAAATGAGCCTGCAACCGATCGTTGATCGCGCGCAGCAATTGTGCGGTAAGTAATCCCTGCAAAATTCGGGCGTAGCGCACAGTTTTGCCGCTACGCTTGCTTTTCCGATGTGTCAGCACGATCACAGAGTTGGCAGCTTCCTGACCGCATCGTGACGGTTGGCTGGAAAATAATCACCCTTGGACTACCTTTAAATGGCAAGGCGAACTCGCCTTCAAAAATGCCAACTTTTAGCGCACGGCTCTCAAAGAGCCATTTCCCTGGACCCGATACAGGAATCGTATTGGGTCTTTTTTTATGTAATTGATTATGATTATAATTTACTCTTCACCCAAGTTTCCCGAAATTTGTCCGAAATCCTTTTATCCGAATCAATTTCATATCCCGCAATCCTAACCCAATCTTTGCGCAAAATACCCGCAAATCGCCCAGTTATTCACCCAATCGCGCCTCGCTTCACGTGCTACATTTCCTCTCAGCAATACGCCAACCCTGCCAGCCCAAACGAGAGTCTTGAGATGTTCAAACCTGCTGTACTGTTCACCACTATCCTGCTGCTCAGCGGCTGTGCGCTGAAGCAATATCCGCAATCACCCAAAGTCAGTGATGAAGAAGCGCAAACCTACAATTGTGCGGCACTGGATCAGGAAATTGCAAAATCCCACAGTGTCCAGCAGCAGATCGACAAAACCGGTGAGTTTGATGCGCTGACGGTGATTGGTTTTATTGGCGACTTTGGCATCGGCAACGGTATCGCGAAGGCTAGCGCCAACAAGCATGCCTCGACACGGTTAAATCAGCTGGAACAATTAAAAGCCGTGCGTTGCAGTCACCCAACGGCGTAATGAATTCAAGCCAGCACGAAAGATGCGGACATTTAACAGCAGCCAGTTAGCGTGAAAAATGGTATAAGAGTGCGCACTGTTTTTAATGCCGATTAAAAAGGATCCTTCATGGCAAATGCGCAATATCTTCTCTGGGTAATGATTGGCACCTTAACGCTGCTGAGCATCTTTATCGGTGTGGTAGTCGGTCGGACGAAAACGCCTCGTGTCGGCTTTGCGACCTTTGCCGGATTGTGGGTATTCTTCCTGCTGGCAATATTCTTTCTCTCGCATTAAAGAACAGCGTTTGCCACACGGCTTGTGTGGCAAATCAGTCAGTTAAGCGGTGTGGCGTAAAGCGGCACGATGTTGAGCAATCAGCGTGTCAGCCAGGTGGCAATCCTCTTCATGTTGCGAGACATAATATTCATAAGGATCGCGCACGCCGAGGCTTTCGATATAATCCAGATGGGCTTGTTTCACTTCGCGGTTAATATACTGCACCAGCTCTAATCCCAACTCATCGGCATAAACCGGCGCTTTGCTTTTTATTTCGCGAATCAAATCCACGTTATTTTGCATAAAAAGCTCCAGATCGATTTTATAATAGTCTTTCATTGCTCACTCCTTAAGAAAATAGTGTCCTTTAAGCCTGGCACATGCTGCTTATTGCGTGTGGCTTAAGATGCCAGCCATTCCGCAACGCCACCATGGCGAGAACAGGTCCCGCGGTGATGGGTGCTGAAACTGTATGACCCATCGCGACACCGAGCGGTTGCGCCATCGGGAACGTCATTATTTTGCGTATGTGCAGGACGATGAATCGATTGTCCTTCGCTGTTGATGTAACTGCCTTGCTCAATCAGTTCAACATGCTTTTTGGCGTGAGTGGGCATGCTGACAAGCAACAGGATAAGTGTGATAACAGAAAGCGTTTTCATATTCTCATAAAGAAGGAAAGAGGATAGGACGTTATCGGCAGGAAGGAAGAAAGCTTAAATAAACATCACTAATGTAAGCGAAGCGTAAAAAAGCAATGATGAGAATGATAGTTAATATCATTTAACTTGTTCGGAATTGTCTGGATTGATAAAGTGATCGCCGTCCCGCACAGAGCTAACGCCTTTAATGAGCGCCGGAGATAAGCGCCGGACGGGACTTTCATCAGGGCTGCAGGACGCAGCCACTGTTGAAACTCATATTGGTTTTCTGGCAGACAGTAAAAACATCATCGGGCGGTCGCGCTCTTCCTCTAAGCCTGGATTCTGTTTTACCTGCTCGTCGTCAGGCCCCCATTCATCAAGATGCACAATCTCGAATCCGGCACCAATCAACGCATTGATCCAACTGGCTAATTTACGGTGCTGCTTCTTCACGCCATCAGCAAACCAATTACTGATGCGCTCACCTTCCTGTTGATAATGGTTGATCGGCCAACTGCGTTGCTGTTGATCATCCACAATCCACTGCTGCTGAAGCGGAGCGGTATAAATAGGGTGTTCGCAGGAGAAGATCAGCATACCGCCAGGTTTTAATGCATCGAACAGGGAGGTGAATAACGGCTCGATGTGACTCAGGTAATGTAATGCCAGTGAGCTGTAGGCAAGATCATAGGTTTTATCGAGCTGCAGAGTGTCTAAATCCGCACGTTGATAGCGAATGTTCGGTGAAGAAGTCATGGCGGTCGCTTGTGCCAGCATCTTTTCTGAAACATCAATCCCCAGGACTTCACGGGCACCATGCTGCTGCGCGTAACGGCAAAACCAGCCGTATCCACAGCCTAAATCAACGACGCGTAAGTCATTCAGATCGGGCAGCATCGCTCGTAATGCGGGCCACTCAGGTGCGCCATCCAATCCTTCCACTGAGCGGGGTAAAGTAGCATAACCGGCAAAGAAGGTGGGGTTATCGTAAATGTTCTGGCTCATATTGGCTCCTTTATATGAATCGAAAGGAGTTTAGGTGTTTAGCGCGACAGGAAACAGCGATTAGCCCACAAACAGCAGATGCACCAAACGCGCCAGCGATTCCAGCAGCAACAGGCTGCCGAGAAATATAAACACCAGTACACCGATAAATTGTTTACGGCTGCTCACCGCTGCTCCCTCCCCTGGCTTCATCTCACCGGACTATACTTTATGCCGGGTTCACTAAACTGCCAGTCAACCGGGAAAGATTACATGTTTTACCAAACGGTGAGTGCCAAAACGTGGCGTAACATTTGGGTGGTCGGTGATTTACATGGTTGCCGCGCTCAACTGGACTCGCAGCTGATTTTGCATGACTTCGACAAAGAGCGAGACCTGCTGCTGTCGGTGGGGGATTTGATCGATCGCGGTCCCGACAGCCCCGGCTGTTTACAACTGTTGCAGGAGCCGTGGTTTCGTTGTGTGCGCGGTAATCATGAACAGATGGCGTTGTCGGCGCTGGAAGGGCAAGACCCTATGCTGTGGATGATGAACGGCGGTGACTGGTTCTGGCAGCTAAAAGGGGCGGATTTAATTGCAGCACGTCATGCGCTGAAACGCTGTGCCGATCTGCCGCTGATTTTGCACCTGGAGTTAGCCGATCGCGTGGTGGTGATCGCCCATGCCGACTATCCAGCCAGCCATTATGAATTGGGTCAGGACGTGGACTGGCATCAGGTGGTGTGGAGCCGCGATCGCCTCGGGCGTCATCATCGCGGCGCTTCCGCCAGTATCGACGGCGCGAGCGATTTCTATTTTGGCCACACGCCGCTGGAACAGCCGCTCAATGTGGCGAACCAGCATTATATCGATACCGGCGCAGTGTTCGGTAATCGCTTAACGCTGATTCAGCTTCAATAGATTTAACGGAACAAACGCCCGTCGCGCACCAGTTCGCGTGGGTAGCTGTTCTTGATGCGGTTACTGACTTTCTTGGCTAATCCCAATGGCTGCTGCTGATAGGTGACAATCACTTCATCGCGAGTTGGTGCAGTTGCAGGATGAATATCCTGGCCGCGATACCAGCTTTCTGCTTCCGTTTCCGTCAATTCGAAATCCAGTGCGCTGCCCGGTTTAGTCAGGGCAACCACCGCTTCATGCTGCCAGCGATAGCCTTTCGGGAAGGTCTCTGCCAGCTTCAGACCGATGCGCGAGAACCGCACTCTGCCGAGCCAGTTTTCCAGCGCAGCCGGGAACAGCCACAGTTCTTTATCACGCTGCCACAACGAATGCTGCTCATCCCACTCGATACCCACCCGTGCTGCCGCCTGTTGCACTTCAGCAACCAGCTTGCGGCTGGCAGGCGAGAAGGGCAGTTTACCCACTTTATAGGTGGGCGCGGGCAGCGCCGTGATGCTGGCCGTTTTGCGCAGGCGTGCGACAAAGAAGCCTTCACTGTCGAAAATCTGTGGGAAGACATGCAGGAAGCCTTCCGGCGTCAATGCACGCTCGGCACCGTCAAACAGGTCGCACAACGGCACGATTTCAACCGCATCGGGATAGCGCTGCAGCAACCAGGCGATCACCTGCTGATTTTCAATCTGGTTCAGCGTGCAGGTGGAGTAGATCAACGTACCGCCAGGTTGTAATGCATGGAATGCACTGTCGATCAGGTCACGCTGGGTTGCGGCAATCTCTTCAGTGCTGGCCAGTGTCCAGTTACGCAGGGCGTCGGCATCTTTACGCACCACACCTTCGCCGGAGCAGGGCGCATCCAGCAGGATGGCATCAAACTGCTCAGGTAGGGCGGCACCAAACACACGACCATCAAAGTGCGTCAGCGCCACATTGCTGACGCCACAGCGGCTGATATTGGCATGCAGCACTTTAACGCGGCTGGCTGAATATTCATTGGCGAGAATCGCGCCTTCGTTGCGCATCAACGCGGCCATTTGCGTGGTTTTGGAACCGGGTGCAGCGGCCACATCCATCACCTTACGTGCTTCTGGCGCGGCATCAAACAACGCGGTGACCGGCAGCATTGAGCTGGCTTCCTGAATGTAGAACAAACCGCTCAGGTGCTCGGCCACACTGCCCAGCGGCAATGTCTCATCTTCCCGCTCGATCCAGAATCCTTCGGCGCACCAGGGGACCGGCGTTAAGCGCCAGCCATAATGCGCGGTGCGTGCTAAAAACGCCTCCACACTGATTTTCAACGTATTGACGCGCAGGCTGCGGCGCAGCGGCTGCTGGCTAATCGCCAGGAAACGCTGCAGTTCATTTTCGTCAGCCAGGCTGGTGCGCATCAGCGCAAGGAAATCTTCAGGAAAGCGATCGGACACGGACATTTACCGGGGTATCAAATTTAGCGCGAAGTGTAACACGTGCAAATAAAACGGGCAGCCCGCAGGCTGCCCGATTGCTTAATTGGGATCCGGAATCGCCGTTCCCCAACTGCGCCACTCTTTCGGCGCTTCATCCTGCAACAGGAAGTGTTTATCAGCACCGGCCTGAGGCGCCAGCGGCACCGTCGGCGGTGTGGCAAACTGAATGCCGCCACGAATGAACTGCTGGAAGGTACCGGTTTTCACTACCCCACCAATCAGACCGAAGTCGAGGTTATAGCCAGACGCCAGCCAGAACACGGAGTTATTACGCACCAGATGCTGATACTTCTTGCTGATGCGCAGCGCGATCTGTACGCGATCCGCCATGTTGCCCAGCGAGGTACCGGTTACCGTACCCACTTCTACCCCACGGAACAGCACCGGGGTACCCAACGACAGCGAACCGGCTTCGGTAGCATCAACATAAATGTTGAGTCCGTTGAGGTAACGCGAATCGGTGATGGTACTCTCCTGCAACTCAAAAGTACGTGCCTGAGCCCCTTTGCCGGGATCAACATTGAGGTAAGGCTGCAGCAAGGTCTCCAGATGATTAACACCCGCTGGCGAAATTTCCGGTGAGACCACCGAGAAGCGACTGCCGATACGCGCAAAGTCCTGCACATACTCGGGATAAAGCACCGCTTTCGCCACCACCTGATTATTGTCTTTACTCAATGCCAGTGATTCGACCTGGCCAACATTAATGCCGAGGTAACGAATCGGCATGCCCGCAGCCAGCTTGCTGGCATCAAAGGTATGCAAGGTGATCTGGCTGCCGACTGCACGCGCTGCCGTTTCTGAGGCATAGAGTACGCGTTTCACGCCTTTCGCCGCTTGCGCGCCAGTGAGGTTATCGAAACTGATCGCCCCTTTCAGCGCGCGGTTGAGCGGCGAAGCCTGCACCGTTAAACCGCTGCCGTTAAGTTGCACTTTCGCACCACCTTCGGCCCAGAATACGCTCTCGCTGGTCAGCAATTTGCGGTATTGCGGCTCAATGTGGATGGAAATCTCAAAGGCATCGGCGCGCGGCACCACGTCCACCACTTCACCCACCTGGAATTTACGATACAGCACCACTGAACCGGCCTGCACATCTGGCAAGCTGTTGGCGGTCAGTTTCAGTGTGGTTGGCGGCTGGTCACCGATAATCCCTTCCTGCGCACGTTCAGCATCGGCATATAAAGGATAACGGGCGGAAGGATTGCCTTTCGCACCCGGCACCAGACGTATGCCGCCGTCTACCCATTCACGGGCACTGGCACCCAGCACCTGCATTCCATCGAGACCAAACTTCACGTCGAGACGACTATTCACAATGAATTTGCTGTCCGCGTGCACCAGATGGCGATATTCCGGATTGATGGCCACCGCAAAGCTAATGCCATTCTCATCCAGTTGGCGCGAAATGACCTGCCCAATCTTCATGCCGTACAGCATCACCGGCTGACCGCCATCAATACCGTAGGTTTCCGGCGCGCTGAGTTTTACCGTCAGAACATCCGGTTTTTGCAGCAGGGTTTCGCTGGCAGGCAGCACGGTAAAGTGATCCTGCGCGGGACCTTCGCCCGGTACCAGTTCGAAGGTGTTACCGGTCAGCAAGCTGCTGAGATTGGTGTCGGTCAGGCTCAGTTTGGGCGCCCGCATTTCAATGCGGGTACCGCTGCGCATCAGGCTCGTCACCGAAGGATCCACGGTGAGTTCGCCGGTGACTTTGCCGCCCGGCAACAGATTAAGTTTGGTCAAGGTACCGACTTCCAGACCCTGGTACATCAGTGGCGTGCTATTCGCTTTGAGGTTATCGCCGCTCGGTAAATCCAGACTGATCTGCACGCCACGCTGGCTGCGCGCCAGATCGGGGTAGAGCTGATAGTTTTCGTCGCTGTTAGCCTGCTGACCTTCTTCCGGAGAATCAAAGGCAATCGCCCCATTCACCAGCGCGGCCAGGCTTTCCAGCTTCACTTTGGCACCGCTCAGACTGACGTCAGCGTCTACGCCGGACACGTTCCAGAAGCGGCTCTGCTTTTTCACCAGATTGACGAAACGACGCTCAATCAGTACGTCGACCGTGACGCCATCAGTATTACCGTTGATGCTGTAGTCATACACGCGTCCCACCGGGATTTTGCGGTAGTAGACCAGCGACCCGGTGTTCAGCGAACCCAAATCGGGAGAGTGCAGATGGATCAGCAATTCCCCGGTGTTAACGCGATATTTCGGTTGGGTATCCAGCGCGGTGAAGTGCTCACGCGGATTGCCGCCGCCCGGCATCATGCCGATATAGTTACCGCCCACCAGCGCATCCAGTCCAGAAACACCTGCCAGCGAGGCTTTCGGCGTCACCAGCCAGAACTGCGTATTGTCCTTCAGAGCGTCACGCATATCGCTCTTGATACTGGCCTTGATCTGGATGCTGTGATAATCATCGCTCAGCACAATACCTTGCACCGTTCCCACTTCCACGCCCTGATAACGAATAGGCGTGCGGCCTGGCACAATGCCGTCCGCAGTCTGGAAGTTGATGGTAATTGTGGTACCGCGCTCCTGGTAATTGGTCCATAACAGCCAGCCAGCAATCAGCAGGGCAATAATGGGCAATAGCCAGAACGGCGAAATCTTGCGTTTGTTACGCAGGTTGGCGCTAGTCGGTGTAGTCGGCGTTTCCTGTTGCATGTGCATCCCAGATCAGGCGGCTATCAAGCCACTCTACAGCCATAATGGTCAGGATGACTGCCGCGCCAAAGTAGAAGGCGGCAGGTCCCATGGTAAAAGCCAGCAGTTGATCGCGATTCACCAATGACATGGTGACCGCAATCACGAACAGATCCAGCATCGACCAGCGTCCCACCCAGGTGATGGCACGCAGCAGTCGAATGCGGGTTTTTAAGCCCTGTTCACACTTAAAATGGATGCTGACCAGCAAAGTCAGCATCACTAACACTTTGGTAAACGGCACCAGGATACTGGCGATAAATACCACCGCCGCCACCGGGATGTTGCCGGAAGCCAGACCCAGAATACCGGAGAAGATCGTATCTTCACGGCGTGCGCCATTAACGTAAACTACTGAAATCGGCAGCAGATTAGCGGGGATCAGTAGCACAATCGAAGCGATCAGCGCGGCCCAGGATTTCTGCAAACTGTGGCGACGACGGAAATCGAGCGGGGTGTGACAACGTGTACAACGTCCGCGATCGTCCGGCATGCCGGTTTGATGACAGTTCAGACACACCTGCCACTGTTCCGGAGGTGTGGTGGGTACAGCCTGTGGATAATAGTGCTCCCACAGCTCTTCCACGTTGAGATGAATCAGCGTCAGCAGGCTCAGCACCGTCAGCGCGATATAGGCCACCAGGCCATAGCCGACTTCCAGCGCGGCGTAATCCTGCACCTTTATAGAGGCGACCGCCACACCGACCAGATAGATATCCAGCATCACCCACTCTTTGAGCTTCTCCAGCATCAGCAACACCGGACGCAGGTTCATCCCGAGGGCGTTGCCAATCCATAAATAGCAGATGCCCGCGACTAAGGTTACCGGTGCACCAATGGTACAAAACGCCACCATCGAGGCCGTCAGCACGTTGCCCTGCTGCGCCATCTGGATCACGCCTTCAACCAGGCTGGCGTTGATGCGCATGCCGAGCAAGCGAATATCCACCAACGGGAGGCTGAAGGCGAAGGGCATCAACACGATCATGGTCACGGCCATTACGGTGAGTCGCGTCATTGACCAATCGCGGCCACTTTGAATTTTTGCATGACAGCGCGGGCAATGCGCCGACTGATGCGATTTCACATCCGGTAAGGAAAAAAGGGTATCGCATTGCGGACAACGCTGATAACGTGCGTGGGGCAACGTCTGGCTGATAGCGTGAATTTTCATAGGTGACGCAAGTGGCCCATCGTTCGTTACGTTTACCGGCATGCTGTTCAGAGCATTCTGACTGCAATAGGGAGTGGTACAAGAATAGTCTTAACCACCGACTGCTAAGGGTATAGTAACTAACACAATGATTCACCTGATGGGGCTGGATTATTAGTGCTTATTTTAACAACTGAGTGACAACAAGCTCACGACAGTGACGAGTTATGGTTAAACAATGAACAAAAAAGCCTTTTACGAGGATTTAAATCGCGATGTCCGTGCACTGTTAGCGGGCGAAACCTCTTTCCTGGCAGCACTGGGTAATTGCAGTGCGCTGTTGTTTGAACGCCTGGAAGGCGTGAACTGGGCAGGATTCTACTTGCTCACCGAGCCAAATACGCTGGTGCTGGGCCCGTTCCAGGGCAAAATTGCCTGCGTACGCATTCCGGTGGGCAAAGGGGTTTGTGGCACAGCGATTGCAGAGGATAAAGTACAGCTCGTTGAGGATGTGCATGCGTTCCCTGGTCATATCGCGTGTGATGCGGCCAGCAACGCTGAAATCGTGATTCCTCTGAAAGTGAATGGCACCGTTGTCGGTGTGCTAGACATTGATAGTACGGTTTATTCTCGCTTTGATAGTGAGGATGAAGCGGGGCTGGTGGCCCTTACCGACGGGCTTTGTGAAGTGCTGGCGGGCAGTGACATCGAAAAATTTATTCAACTGTCACGCAGCTAATCGACTGGATCACATAGCATTTGGCGATGTTGTCATTATAATGTCGCCTGTTCATGCCTGCTCTGGTCGGCAAACCCGTAGTAATCAGGAAATTTCATGGAAAATCAACCTAAGTTGAATAGCAGTAAAGAAGTGATCGCCTTTTTGGCGGAACGTTTTCCGCAATGTTTTAGCGCCGAAGGTGAAGCGCGTCCGCTTAAAATCGGTATCTTCCAGGATCTGGTTGAGCGCGTTCAGGGTGAAAACAGCCTGAGCAAGACGCAACTGCGTTCAGCCTTGCGCCTTTATACCTCAAGCTGGCGTTACCTGTACGGCATTAAAGCGGGTGCAATCCGTGTTGATCTCGATGGCAACGCCTGTGGCGTGCTGGACGAACAACACGTTGAACATGCGCGCAAGCAGCTGGAAGAAGCCAAAGCGCGCGTTCAGGCGCAGCGCGATCAGCAAAAAGCGAAGAAACGCGAAGCCGGTGAAGAGACCGCTGAGCGTCGTCCTCGTAAACCTGCTCCTCGCAAAGCGGCTGAAGGCGAAGCACCTCGCAAGCCTCGTCCACAGGCACCGCGTGCCGCATCAGCAGAACGTCCTGCTGCACCGCGCCCACCGCGAGCTAAACCTGTCACTGATACCTCAACTTTGCAACCCGGCCAGAACATCAAAGTTAAAGCAGGCAAAAGTGCAATGGACGCCACCATTCTTGAAATCACCAAGGATGGCGTTCGGGTGCAGCTCGCTTCCGGCATGGCAATGATTGTGCGCGCAGAACACTTGCAGTTCTGAAACGGAGGCTGACCTCGGCATGAACAACATTCTAAAGATCGGTATGATCGCGGGCCTGCTGTTAGCAGGCCCCACCTTTGGCGCAGATAACATTACCCGCGCCGACCAGATTCCACAGTTACATGAAGACCCGCAGCATCCTACCGTCAGTGAACGCGTCACTTCGCGTTTCACCCGTTCTCACTATCGCCAGTTCGATCTGAATCAGGATTTCTCTGCGAAAATTTTTGATCGCTACCTGAATCTGCTCGACTACAACCATAACGTGTTGTTGGCTTCAGATATCGCGCAATACGCCGATAAGAAAACCACGTTGGGTGATGAACTGCGCAGCGGTAAGCTGGATGTGTTCTACGATCTCTACAATCTGGCGCAGAAACGCCGCTTCGAGCGCTATCAATATGCGCTGAGTGTGCTGAATCGCCCGATGAGTTTCACCGGCAATGACACTATCGACATTGACCGTGCAAAATCACCCTGGCCGAAAAACAGCGATGAGCTGAACGCGCTGTGGGATGCCAAAGTCAAATATGACGAGCTGAGCCTGAAACTGGCCGGTAAAGATGACAAAGAGATTCGTGAAACGCTGACTAAGCGTTACAACTTTGCCATTCGTCGCCTGGCGCAGAGCAACAGTGAAGATGTGTTCCAGCTGGCGATGACCGCCTTTGCGCACGAAATCGACCCGCACACCAACTATCTTTCACCGCGTAACACCGAACAGTTCAACACCGAGATGAGCCTGTCGCTGGAAGGTATCGGTGCCGTGCTGCAGATGGACGATGATTATACGGTCATCAACTCCATGGTGGCTGGCGGACCGGCCGCGAAGAGCAAATCCATCAGCGTGGGCGACCGCATTGTCGGTGTTGCCCAGCCAGGTAAGCCAATGGAAGATGTGATTGGCTGGCGTCTGGATGATGTGGTGTCCAAAATCAAAGGACCGAAAGGCAGCAAAGTGCGCCTGGAAATCCTGCCTGCTGGCAAGGGCACCAAAACCCGCACCGTGACACTGACGCGTGAAAAGATCCGTCTTGAAGATCGCGCGGTGAAAGGCACCGTACATAATGTCGGTAAAGAGAAAGTCGGCGTACTGGATATTCCAGGCTTCTACGTTGGCCTGACTGACGATGTGAAAGTGCAGCTGCAAAAACTGCAGAAGCAGAACGTCGACAGCATCGTGATTGATTTGCGTACCAACGGCGGCGGTGCGCTCACCGAAGCCGTATCACTGTCGGGTCTGTTTATTCCAAGTGGCCCAGTGGTGCAGGTGCGTGACAACAACGGTCGCGTGCGCCAGGACAGCGATAACGACGGTATCGTTTATTACAAAGGTCCGCTGGTGGTGCTGGTCGATCGTTTCAGTGCTTCCGCATCTGAAATCTTTGCCGCTGCGATGCAGGATTACGGTCGTGCGCTGATTGTGGGTGAACCGACCTTTGGTAAAGGCACCGTGCAGCAGTATCGTTCGCTCAACCGCATCTATGATCAGATGCTGCGTCCTGAATGGCCGGCGCTGGGCTCAGTGCAATACACCATCCAGAAGTTCTATCGCATTAACGGTGGCAGTACTCAGCGTAAAGGCGTCACGCCGGACCTGCTGATGCCAACTGGCGTAGAAGCGGCGGAAACCGGTGAGAAGTTCGAGGACAACGCGCTGCCATGGGATAGCGTGAATGCCGCGACATACACCAAAACCGGTGATATCACCGCGCTGGTACCGCAGCTGACCAAAGAGCACGCCGATCGTATCGCTAAAGATCGCGAGTTCCAGTACATCATGAAAGATATTGCGCGCTTTGACGCGATGAAAGATAAACGCAATATTGTGTCGCTCAATCTTGCTCAACGTGAGAAAGAGAACCACGAAGATGACGCACTGCGTCTGGAACGCATTAACGCGCGCTACCAGGCGGAAGGCAAAGCCCCGCTGAAGAGCATTGAAGATTTGCCGAAAGACTACAAAGAGCCAGACCCGTATCTGGACGAAACCGTGAAAATTGCCAATGACATGGCGCAGCTGGAGAAAGCCCAGCCTGCCGAAGGCGCGAAATAAATTTTCGCTGAATAAAAGCACCGCTCCGGCGGTGTTTTTTTTGCACCAAAGATATTGTTCATTGTGGCTAATGGGCAGAATTGCGCACATCATTACCAAATGTAAAGTTATGTCTTTTTAGACACTTAAAGATTAAGGTTGCTTGAAAACCTGCGCAATGGACATAGGATGTATATCCGCGCATGAGCGCGAGCACAACTGAGGAAGATTAACGTTTATGATGCGTATTGCGCTTTTCCTGGTCACCAACCTGGCGGTGATGTTGGTATTCGGACTGATTCTGAGTCTGACAGGAATTCAGTCAAGCAGTGTTCAGGGTCTGATGATTATGGCAGGTCTGTTTGGCTTTGGCGGTGCGTTTGTTTCACTGCTGATGTCTAAATGGATGGCGTTGCGCTCCGTCGGCGGTGAAGTGATTCAACAACCCCGTAACGAGACAGAACGCTGGCTGATGGATACCGTCAGTCGCCAGGCTCAACAGTCCGGCATTGCGATGCCGCAAGTGGCGATCTATCACGCACCAGATATTAATGCCTTTGCTACCGGTGCACGTCGTGACGCCTCACTGGTTGCGGTCTCGACCGGCTTGCTGCAGAACATGAGCCGTGATGAAGCGGAAGCGGTGCTGGCGCACGAAATCGCCCACATCGCTAACGGTGACATGATCACCATGACGCTGATTCAGGGTGTGGTGAACACCTTCGTGATCTTCATTTCGCGTATTATCGCGCAGGTAGCATCGGGCTTCCTGTCGGGTAACCGTGACGGTGAAGAGAGCAGCAACGGTAACCCGCTGGTCTATTTTGCGGTCGCGACCGTGCTGGAACTGGTGTTCGGCATTCTCGCCAGCATCATCACCATGTGGTTCTCACGTCACCGTGAATTCCACGCGGATGCAGGTTCAGCCAAACTGGTGGGCCGCGAGAAGATGATTGCCGCTCTGCAGCGTTTGAAAACCAGCTACGAGCCGCAGGAGCCAAGCAGCATGATGGCATTCTGCATTAACGGCAAAAGCAAATCGTTGAGCGAATTGTTTATGTCGCATCCGCCGCTCGATAAGCGTATCGAAGCGCTGCGTAACGGTGACTATCTGAAATAATGGTTTGGCTGTTGCAATAAACAAAGGTGCCCAATTGGGCACCTTTGTTGTTTTATGACTTCACCGTCTGACTCGATTGCGTCATCCGAGACATACTGACGACGGCTGCCACTGTGGCGAAACTACCTGCCAGAACCAGTGATGCATGTGTTCCGCTGTCGTTAAACAGATTGAACATCAATGCAACCAATGCTGCACCGCTGCTCTGACCGACCAAACGCGCCGTCCCTAACATACCGCTGGCGCCACCGCTGCGATGACGCGGGGCAGAGGAGATAATCGTGTGATTATTTGGAGACTGGAACAGGCCAAAGCCCGCACCGCAAAGCATCATTCGCCAGATAATATCAATATCGGTGGGTTGTGAAGGCAGCAGTGCCAGTAAGAACAGACCCGCCGCAAACATTGCCAGCCCCAGGCCACCCAATAATCCCGCATGGACTTTCTCAATCAACCGGCCAGCAATGGGTGCCAGCACCATGGTGGCCAGCGGCCAGGGTGTGAGCAGCAACCCGGTTGCCACTTCATCCCTTCCCAGCACGTTTTGCAGGAAGAATGGCAGCGAAACCATAGCCAGCATCTGCGCACAGAACGAGCAAATCGAAGTGCACATCGACAACGAAAAAATGGGGATGCGCAGCAAATCCACCGGCAGAAGCGGCACTGGCATCGCCAACTGGCGACGAACAAACACCACGCCCACCAACACCAGTGCGACGACTTCCGCCAGAATCAGCCAGTGATCCTGCCCCTGTGAGAACCCGCTGAGGGCCGATATGAGCAGGCCAAAGAACAGGGCGTTCATGATGGCACTGGGAACATCGAATTTCTGCTGTTTAGCTTTCAGCGTGTTATCTGGCAGAAAACGCAGCGCCAGCCACAGTGCCACAATGCCCTGCGGCACGTTGATCAGGAATAACCATTTCCAGCTGGCGATGGAGAGAATCGCGGCTGCCACCGTTGGGCCCGCAGCGCTCGACACCGCGACGATCAGCGAGTTAATCGCCATACCGCGGCCGAGAAAACGCTGCGGATAGATAATACGAATCAGCGCTGTGTTCACACTCATCAGTGCCGCGCCGCCAAAACCCTGCAGGATACGCGCCACGGTAAGCATATTGAGTGAAGAGGAGAGGGCGCAGAACAGTGAAGTGGCAATAAACAACGCCAGCCCTACCTGATAAACACGGCGATAACCCAGCATATCGCCCAGAAAGGAGAGCGACAGTAACGAGATAACAATGGCGATTTGGTAGGCGTTAACAATCCAGATTGATTCCGCCGGACTGGCATTCAGTTCGCGTGCAATGGTGGGTAACGCAACGTTAGCAATGGCACCATCCAGCACTGCCATCATGATGCCTAACGCAATAGTGATAATCGCGCCGTACCGCTGCGGAACAGGTAATCCATCCTGAGAGACTGTAGGGGACATAAATGAAATAAATGAAGGAAGTGAATATCATCATGCTAATCAATTTTGTGACGGAAAGCACCGCATTCATTGACAAAAAATTACGAAGGAATGTGTCGCTGCATGCCAGTCGTTGCCGCCGTTGGGCTGAAACGCATATACTGGCGCTTCTGTTCCGTTTTTTTTGAAACACCGTCAAAAAAGGATACGCGCAATGGCGAGCAGTGATAACGATAAACAGCCAGACTCCGTCTCTTCGGTAATGAAAGTGTTCGGCATTTTGCAGGCGTTAGGCGAAGATCGTGATCATGGTATCACCGAGCTGTCGCAACGCGTGATGATGTCAAAAAGCACGGTTTACCGCTTTCTGCAAACCATGAAATCATTGGGTTACGTAGCGCAGGAAGGGGAAAGTGAAAAATATTCGCTGACGCTCAAGCTGTTTGAATTGGGTGCCAGGGCACTACAAAACGTCGACCTGATTCGTAGTGCCGATGTCGAAATGCGAGAACTGTCGCGTTTGACCAAAGAAACTATCCACCTGGGTGCGCTGGAAGAAGACAGCATTGTCTATATCCATAAAATTGATTCGCTGTATAACCTGCGCATGTACTCGCGCATCGGGCGTCGTAACCCGCTGCATACCACCGCCATCGGTAAAGTGTTACTGGCATGGCGCGATCGCACTGAAGTTCAGGCAATCCTGAGCGAAGTCGAGTTTCGTCGCAGTACCGCCAACACCATCGTCAGTGCTGAAGCGCTGCTTGAAGTATTAGATCAGGTAAAAGTGCAGGGTTTCGGTGAAGATAATGAAGAGCAGGAAGAGGGCTTACGCTGTATCGCTGTGCCGGTTTTCGACCGCTTCGGCGTGGTGATCGCGGGATTGAGCATCTCGTTCCCGACAATCCGATTCTCTGAAGAAGCAAAAAACGAGTATGTGGCGATGCTGCATCGTGCCGCGCGCAATATTTCCGACCAGTTGGGTTACCACGACTACCCATTCTGAATAGCAGAACGGGCTGTCGCCAGCCCGTTTGAGTCACTAATTATCTACCACTTCGCCACTTTTCTTCAACAGTGGACAATCGGTGACACCCACAATACCGCTGTCGGTATGCAGATATTGCGCGGTGATCATGCCGCGTGCAGTGAGATAGCTACACTGTAAGCCCAGTCCAGCGGCGTTTTTGTTGCTTCCGGTCAGTACGCCATAGCCGGTAAACAGCATCCCTAACCAGACCACTGCCACCACGATTATCGCCCGAATGAATAGTTTCATTTTATCTCCTTGTGATACACAACGCAGCTATCCTGAAGTCGCTGCGATTTCTATAGTAGCAGCATGACGCGTCCTGCTCATGAAATCGATCAGAGATAACTGAAAGCCATCAAGATGCGGGATAATCTGCTTTCCACCGGCAACCATTATCTTTTCCGCACACAACGAGTAGAATCAGCGGCGGTGTAAGTGTTTTATGTTTGACAATAGAGGCAGTTATGAACGAGTTAGCCGCAAATACCAGTCCGCTGTTCAGTTATGGTGTACTGGCCATCATTATTGTTGTGGCCTTGATAGCCTGGTTCTTCGTTAACCGGGCCAGCATGCGCGCCAGTGAACAGATTCGTTTGCTGGAAGCACTGCTGGAAGAGCAGAAAAAACAGAATGCATTGTTGCGCCGCCTGGCGGATGCTCAACCTGCCACAGCAAAACAGCAGGAGGAAGAAGACGCCGTAAAACAGCGCGACTTCATCCGTATGATTCCAGAACGTTAAACACATGATGGAGCAGTAATGGCCTGGCAAAATCCCTGGTACGACGCAACGCTGGCGCATCACACGCCAGAAGGTTTCCGCAATCCGGAACCGGAATTGCGCCAGCCAGGGGATTTGCAGCGCTGGCGGCGGGAGCGCAAAGCGGACCATTTGCCGCTGCCGCCTCAGGCCGGTTATCCGGCATTCATTGCCCGCTGGTATCAGGAAAGCGATCTGGGCGGTGATGACGATCGCGTCTGGTGGTTAGGTCATGCCGCCGTGTTGATGCGGCTCAATCGCCGCTATATTCTCATCGATCCGGCACTCTCTCTGCGTGCTTCACCTCTGCCGTTTGCTGGACCACAGCGTAAAACGCCCGCTCCGCTCCATATTGCACAGTTGCCACATCTCGACGTGGTACTGATTTCGCACAATCACTACGACCATCTCGATCGACCTACGGTAAAGCGCATCGCACGTCATTTCCCGGATGCGCAATTTGTTGTGCCGCTGGGTATGGGAACCTGGTGCCGCAAACGTGGCGTGCGCCATGTCACCGAACGCGACTGGTGGCAATCCATTGATATCGCAGGAGTGACGTTGACTGCCGTACCCGCGCGGCACTGGAGCATGCGAACTTTCTGGGATCGTAATCGCTCACTGTGGTGTGGCTGGGTGGTGCGAAACCAGAGTGTGAATTTTTGGTTTTCAGGTGACAGTGGCTATAGCGAAAACCTGTTAGAAATTGCTGAACGTCTTGGGCCCTTTAATCTTGCCGCGTTGCCCATTGGCGCTTATGCACCAAAATGGTTCATGCGCGGTCAACATATGGACCCCGATCAGGCGGTGCGTTTATGGCAGGCGATAGGGCGTCCGTTAACGCTGCCGATCCACTGGGGGGTGTTTGAACTGGCGGATGATCCTTTAGATGAACCCCCTGCCGCTTTGGCGCAAGCAATGCAATCCGCGGGAGAATTGGACTCACGCTTTATGCCATGGAGAATAGGCACCAGCCAAAGCTTGCAGAATAGCGATTCAGATGTGTCCTAAGCCCGATTTGTTAAATCAAGTGTCGCAGTGCGTTTTTTTAACATATAATTGTAGAGTCGTTAGTTAAAAATAAGATAACCGCCAAAACGAGCGTGCATATATTTGGGGCAAGAGCGCTTATATTTTCCTGATTTTGGTGCAAAACAATTAATGACTTGTACTTAATAAATCGGGTTGTACAAGTTTTGCTCAGCGCACGAATGTTGCATTCCACGTTAATTTTTTGGCGAAATATTTTATCAATGCCATATTAATGCAATACTTCTTGCGTAGCCTTGACCGCTTTAATTGTGCTGGTTTAGATTGCGTCGCTACGCTTGACTAATGTAAGTACTGGCGCTAACTACTCTGACATATAACATTTTTTTGTGCAGTTATTCCGTCATCTGTCAATATGCTAATGGCAGAAGAGTGCAGAGCAACGGCCAATTATGTGCGTCATGTCGATCACCGTTTAAAAATGGCTTGCCATTAATTTGCGGATATGTGATAACGACTCTTGGGTCAAACGAGGTACAGTTCTGTTTATGTATGGCATCTTCAGTAAAGAAGTTACGAGTAAAGACGTTGACGTTGAATTCCGCTTCCTTGCCGAACCTTAAATTAGTGCCTCATTCAGTAACGTCTCTGGTTTATCTGTAAGACTGCCTTCGGGCAATATAAACAATCAAAGGAATTTGCAAAAATGGCAAAGATTAAAGGTCAGGTTAAGTGGTTCAACGAGTCTAAAGGTTTTGGTTTCATTACTCCTGCTGACGGCAGCAAAGACGTGTTCGTACACTTCTCTGCAATCCAGGGTAACGGCTTCAAAACTCTGGCTGAAGGCCAGGCTGTTGAGTTCGAAATTCAGGACGGCCAGAAAGGTCCAGCTGCAGTAAACGTTACTGCTATCTGATTTCGTTCTCAGACTCGGTGCCATGCGCCGCTGACACGAATTGTAAAGCCCTGGTCTCTGACCGGGGCTTTTCTTTTATCCTTTCTGTTGCCAGACGATCAGGGTAAACTGCGCGCGAATCGTGAACCCGGAGTTGTCTATGTCTTTGATTTGCCCCCTTTGCCAGCAACATTTGCACCAGCAAGCCAACAGCTTCCGCTGCGATGCAGGTCACCAATTCGATCAGGCTAAAGAAGGGTACGTTAATTTATTGCCGGTGCAGCATAAAGGCTCAAAGGAACCGGGTGACAGTGCGGAAATGCTGCTGGCACGTCGCGCATTTCTTGATGCCGGCCACTATCAGCCATTGCGCGATGCAGTGGCGCAACATCTGGCACAGCGCCTGAATGGCCAGGCGGCACAGGTATTGGATATTGGCTGTGGCGAGGGTTACTACACCGCAGTAATGGCAGAAGCCCTTCCGCAGGCGCAGTTGTTTGGCCTGGATGTGGCGAAAGCGGCGATTCGCATGGCGGCTAAACGTTATCGCACGGTGAAGTTCTGTGTCGCCTCCAGCCAGCGTTTACCCTTTGCTGATGCATCGCTGGAGGGCATTGTGCGCATCTATGCTCCCTGTAATGAAACCGAACTGAACCGGGTGGTGAAAACGGGCGGCTATCTGCTGACGGTGACGCCGGGCCCACATCATCTGCAGCAGTTCAAGGCGTTGATTTATCGTGAAGTGCAGCTGCACGCGGCAGAAGAAAAGGCTTACGAAGGTTTTAGCCAGGTTGAGCAACACAATCTGCGTTATGAGATGACGTTAAATGGGGCCGAAGCGGTGAGCTTGCTGCAGATGACGCCTTTTGCCTGGCGCGCGCGCGAAGAAGTCTGGCAACAGCTGGTGGCAGCCGATAGCTTTAGCTGCGATGCCGACTTCATGCTGACGCTATGGCAGCGCACTTAACGCGCTTCCACCAGCGTATTGTAGATACGTTCCAGGTCGTCGAGCTGTTGCACTGCAATCAGCAGGCGACGCTGTTCCAGCTGCATGACTAAAATGCCATCCTCAGATAAGTTCATACTTTGAATGCGACGATAGTCGATCCACACGCTGCCGAAGAACAGTCCCTCTGTCTTCATCAACAATTTCGGCGTGCGTAGCCAGAATAGCCAGATCGCCATAAAGCATAACACCATCAGCAGCGTGGTGGTGAGTTGGGGACCATGGTTGCTGACGTTATTCCACAGCAAAATCAGCAGTAACACGATAAAAATGCCGCTGTCGATCTTATGGCGACGACGCAGCGCGACACGCAATTTGGTCGGCCCCTTGCGCCGTGGCAGGATAGCGTCATCGTAAATCGCGAACAGGGCGAAAGCGATGATCAGCAGGGCAATCAGAGCGTCAGTCAGTGACATTACATTTTCTTCCTCAACCGAATTTACCTCAACGTTGGCGCTCAGGTAACTTCGCTGAAAACTGCCGGGAGCCGTAGCCCCCGGCGAGATGATTACAGACCGAGCAGGCCGATCCAGTAACCAAAGATACCCAGGGCAAAGAAGCCCACGATAATCCACAGTGCGTTAACTTTACGGCGCAGCAGCCACATACAGCCGAAGGTCAGCAGCAGCGGGATTAAGCCCGGCATCAGCTGATCGAGGATCGATTGAACGGTGGTCACGGTGGTTTTGCCGGTGTGATCGGTAATGCGCGACACCACAAGCGGCACGTTCACGTGTGTCCACTTGTTGACCAGCGCCCCCATGACAAACAGGCCGAGAATCGACGCCCCCTCCGTGAGTTTTTGCAGGAAGCCGCCACCCATATCGCTGACGATATCCACGCCTTTGCGATACCCATACGCCACACCGTAATAACGCGTCAGCATACGCACGGCGTTAAACAGAATGAAGAACAGCAGGGGACCGAGCAAGCTGCCGCTCATCGCGATACCGGCACCGAGTGCAGCAAACACCGGGCGAACGGTACCCCAGAAGATCGGGTCACCCACCCCCGCCAGCGGTCCCATCAGGCCGACTTTGATGCCGTTAATCGCGGCATCATCAATCGCCGCGCCGTTAGCACGCTGCTCTTCCATCGCCATGGTAACGCCGAGCACCGGTGCTGCCACGTATGGATGGGTATTAAAGAACTCCAGATGGCGTTTAATCGCCTGTTTACGATCGTCATTGTTCTCAGGATAGAGGCGACGAATCACCGGCACCATTGAGAAGCAGAAGCCCAGCGCCTGCATACGTTCAAAGTTCCATGAACCCTGAAACAGGTTAGAGCGGATGAACACACCACGGACATCGCTCGGGGTGAGTTTCTTTTGCGTGTTAGTTGTATCAACCATGATTTCACCTGTTCCTAGTCGAGTTCGTTGTCGAGGTCATTGTGTGCAGGACCGGCAGCGGCCGCGCCTGCTGTACGGTTATATTTCGGCGCCAGCTGGATATACAGCACCGCCATGACCACACCAATCACGCCCAGAGCAACCAGGTTGAAGTTGGTGAAGGCCGCCGTCACAAAGCCCAGATAGAAGAACGGCATCAGGTAGCCTGCGCGCATCATGTTGATGACCATCGCGTAACCGACCACCACGATCATGCCACCGGCGATGTTCAGACCGTTGGTGACCACTTCTGGAATGGAGCTCAACAGTTCCTGTACCACGCTGGTACCCACTGAAATCGCCACAATCAGGGCTGGAATTGCAATACGCATCGCCTGCAATACCAGTGCAGAGACGTGAATCCAGCTGATGGCGCTCAGATTACCTTTCTCGGCGGCCTTATCGGCAGCGTGCTGGAAGGCAACGGTGATGGTACGGACGATGATGGTCAGAACCTGACCGGCTGCCGCCAGTGGAATTGCCAGTGCGATACCCGCACCAACGCTTTGGCCACCCGCGATAACCAGGATGGTTGAAATGATGGAGGCCAGTGCCGCATCGGGTGCAACCGCCGCACCGATGTTCATCCAGCCCAGCGCGATCATTTCCAGCGTACCACCGATGATGATACCGGTTTTCATGTCACCCAGAACCGCACCAATCAAGGTACAGGCCACCAGTGGACGGTGGAACTGGAACTCATCAAGAATCGAACCCATCCCGGCAATACAAGCCACAATAAATATCAGGATGATTTGTAGCGTGGTTATTTCCATTGCTTTTCTCCTCAGCAAGGTCTCAAGTATTCGCCCGCCAGCGCAGGCAAAAGCGAACTACTGATTGACCTTGGCAATCAGGTCCATCATTTTCAGTCTTGGGTCGTTTGAAACTTTACGCACTTCCAACTCAATACCGCGTTCATTCAGTTTACGGAAGGCTTCAATGTCCTTCTGATCGACCGAAACTGCGTTGTTGACCTGGGTTTTACCCTGTTTGAATGCCATGCCGCCGATGTTGACCGACTTGATATCCACGCCTTGTTCCACAATCCGTTCCACATCGGTAGGATTGGTGAACAGCAGCATCACGCGGTCACGGCCATATTTCGGGTTGTTCCACACGCGGATCATCTTGGCAATATCCACCACGTGTGCGGTCACGCCAGGAGGGGCCACCTGCGTCAGCAGCGTTTTACGCACATGGTCATTAGCCACTTCATCACTGACGACGATGATGCGAGTCACGTTGGTCTCTTTGGTCCAGCGGGTTGCCACCTGGCCGTGAATTAAACGGTCATCGATGCGCGCCAGGCCGATCTTCATGTGCTCGCCCGGTGCCAAAGGCTTTTGCGGTTGCGCCGGGGCTTGTGCGGCAACGGGTGCTACAGCTTCCGGGGTAGGGGTTTCGGTCTTGAGGGCTTTGACACCTTCGCGGCCGGCTTCCACGGCAATATGAATCAATTCCTCAAAGGATGGATTATCATCGCGCCCCATCAGGGTTTCCACCAGCATCGGGATGTTCACCCCGGCGATGACGTCATAATCCGGCTTATCCACCACAATGCGGCTGGCCGCGTTGAATGGACTGCCGCCCCAGGTATCCACCAGGAACAGCACGCCTTTCGACGTGTCGAGTTCTGCCAGTCTCGCCTGATACTTTTCGATTAGCGTTTCTGCATTTTCGCCGGGCACGAAATCAATCCATCCGACATTTTCCTGCTCACCCAACAACATTTCTGCTGTTTTAAGCAGCTGTTCTGCCGCCCAGCCATGTGTACCAATTACAATAGCAATGGTCACTTGCTACCTCCGTTCGCATGAGAGATTCTCTGGCATTGCCGGGAATCATTGAGAATTACCGTTGTTGATTCAGGTGGATCGTTTGGGTCTAAGATGAAGAGTCGCATCAATAAATGTTCCGAAACTGTCCGCTGCACAGCAGTAAGGTCGCGATTTATTTTAGTGTGCGAAAAAATAATTTATGTGATGTTTGTCAGCTATTTCGAGCGTAACGCTGCAAAATTGCATTTATGTTCGTTATTCCTGCGTTTGTGCAGTTGTTTGTAAATGTAATAAAATTTTTTGACGTTGTTGATGTAACTGATACATTAGCGTTCTGTTTAATATTCAGGAGTATCGGGCTTCAGCTCACCTATATGGACCGTCACCGACGTCGCTCAACATGTTCTCAGCGCTTTCTGGCGCACACTACAACGCTCTTCAGCGTGACCTCATTTGCTAACGATCTCTCGTCTCGCTTCACCGCGCAGGCTCAATCTCGTTCGCCCCTCTGTGTTGTAAGGAGTCATTGATGGAATTTCTCTTCGACCCCTCAATTTGGGCGGGTTTGCTAACGCTGATCGTGCTGGAGATCGTTCTCGGCATCGACAACCTGGTGTTCATCGCCATCCTGGCGGACAAGTTGCCACCGAAACAGCGTGATAAAGCGCGTCTGATCGGTCTGTCACTCGCTCTCGTGATGCGATTGGGCCTGCTGTCGCTGATATCCTGGATCGTGACATTGACGCGACCCCTATTCAGCGTAGGCGATTTCAGTTTTTCCGGGCGAGATTTAATTCTGTTGTTCGGTGGTTTGTTCCTGTTATTCAAGGGAACCATGGAACTGCATGAGCGGTTGGAAAACCGCGGCATGGAACATCAGGGCAACAAAGGTTATGCCAGCTTTTGGGCCGTGGTGATCCAGATTGTGGTGCTGGACGCGGTATTCTCGCTTGATGCGGTGATTACCGCAGTGGGTATGGTCAACCATCTGCCGGTGATGATGACCGCCGTGGTGATTGCCATGGGTGTGATGCTGTTGGCTTCGAAGCCGTTGACCAACTTCGTCAATGCCCATCCGACAGTCGTGGTGCTGTGCTTAAGCTTCCTGCTGATGATCGGTTTGTCATTGGTGGCGGAAGGCTTCGGTTTCCACATTCCGAAAGGCTATCTGTACGCCGCAATTGGCTTCTCGATTGTGATTGAGCTGTTCAACCAAATTGCGCGTCGTAACTTTATTCGCCATCAGGAACATCGGCCGATGCGAGAACGTACGGCTGAAGCGATCTTGCGCCTGATGGGCGGTCGCCAGCGTCATCAGCCGGTGACCACTGAAGAAGCTTCGCTGACGCAGGCGATGCCACAGGAAGCATTTAAAGACGAAGAGCGTTATATGATCAACGGCGTGTTGACGCTGTCACAGCGCTCCATTCGTAGCATCATGACGCCACGCGGCAATATCTCATGGGTTGATGCTGAACGTCCGGTGGATGAAATCCGTATTCAGCTCCTCGACACGCCGCACAGTTTGTTCCCGGTATGTCGCGGTGAGCTGGATGAGATCATCGGCGTGGTGCGTGCTAAAGAACTGCTGGTGGCGCTGGAGCATGGTATGGACGTGGCGACGTTTGCTGCTACCACTCCGGCGATAGTGGTGCCTGAAACGCTGGATCCGATCAACCTGCTGGGCGTACTGCGCCGCGCTAAAGGCAGCTTTGTCATCGTCACCAACGAATTTGGTGTGGTGCAAGGTTTGATTACCCCACTGGACGTGCTGGAAGCGATTGCCGGTGAGTTCCCGGATGAAGATGAAACGCCCGATATTATCGTGGATGGTGATGGCTGGTTAGTGAAGGGCGGTACCGATCTGCACTCACTGCAGCAGTTGCTCGACCACCATGAGCTGGTGGATCGGGAAGAAGATCATGCCTCGCTGGCGGGTCTGTTGATTGCCCAGAAAGGCCAACTGCCGCAGCCTGGTGAGATCATCGACCTGCCGCCCCTGCATTTCCAAATCATTGAGGCTACGGATTATCGTATCGACCTGGTGCGCGTAACCAAAGATAAGCCGCATGAAGATGAAGAGCATGAGGCGTAAGGGCTAAGTTAATTGTCATCGAAAAGGCCGATATCCACGATATCGGCCTTTTTTATTTCTGTGACCCGTCCTAAATAGCGTTGGCACATTTTACTCACTCACTTAGGAAGATGTGATTAAGCAGTATGTGTTTCGCCCTGAATGGCGTTGACACCTTCCACACTTTCTCTGAGGAATAGGTCATGAACGAGTATGTTAAACGCTCCACGCGATTGACCTAATCCAGGTACAGCGTTGTACAGACCGCAAAAATGCCACATGAAGCCGGTAAAGGGGGATGAGGAGTAAAGCGTACGCCGCAGGGATGCGGTGTCCGAGGCTACAGGGATGTATTCACGCCGTCTTTACGGAACATCCCCCTTTACTGGCTGGAACGCACCCTCAGACACAGCAATCGAACGCATCATGAAACAGAGCAATCGAACGCACCATCAAACAGAGCAATCCAACCCAGCATCAGACACTACAATCCAACCCAACATCAGGCCCTAAGATGCACCTGATGCTGCTCCAGCCACACAGGGAAATCTTCGATGGGCATTGGACGGGCGTAATAATAGCCCTGTAAATGATCCACGCCGCGCTCACGCAGATAGTGTGCCTGCTCCGCGGTTTCCACGCCCTCAGCCACTAACGCAATGTTCAAACGCTGCGCCAGCGAAATCACCATATCTGTCACCGTGGCGTTAATCGCGTCGGTACCGATGGCCGCAGTGAAAATCTTGTCAATTTTTAGCACGTCTGGCTTCAGGTCTTTCAGGTAGGCGAGGGAACTGTGTCCGGTACCGAAATCGTCAATCGCCAGGCGCACGCCGATCTCATGCAACTGCGACACCACAGATTGATCAATCACCGGCAGCGCATCGCGCTCGGTCAACTCGACCACCAGCTTCGGCAGCGGGTTAGCGGGCCACCAGATACTTTGCAGATCCTCGACAATCGCACGATCGCGGAAATGGCTGGCGGCAACGTTAATCGCAATATGGAAAGAAGAACATTGCGGCAGGTTAGGTAACTCATCTACCACTTTAGCTAACACAAAGCGCGTCAGTGGTGCTATCAGGTTCTGACGCTCAGCTAGCGGGATAAACACATCCGGCGCAACCCAGCCTTGACGCGCATTGTGCCAGCGCAGCAGCAACTCCATGCCATCGCACTCACCACTTTTGGCATTGATCAGCGGCTGACAGTAAACCATAAATTCATTCGCGGTAATGCCATAGCTGATTTGCCAGCTGAGGCTCATGCGGTTCGCGGTGGCTAACCAAACGATATAACCCATCAGCAAGCTCAGCAACACTGCGAGCGGCAATTGGGAAGGCAGCGTATGCAACGCCAGACGTGCCGGAGAAGGGCCATACAAGGTAATGCTGTAGGGGTAACGCAGTGAAGCCTGATCGTAAGCCACTTCATCTTCCGATGGCACTGTCTCTTCAATCAACGGATTGCCATATTCCAGACTCTGTCCGCCGACATTAAAAATGGCCCGTTCGACCCAGGGTAACTGCGGCTCCAGCAAATAATTTGTCATCAATTCCACATTGATAACCTGCAGCAGCCCATCGCGATTATCCAGCGATTTGGGTGTCCACAGCAGCAAGACCGGTGAGCCTTTTAGCAGGTAATTATCGGTGGTCAGCATCATGCGCTGATTATTAATCGCCAACTCCGGATAGGTCTGGCTGAACGAAATATTGCGCGGGCCGTAAATACTGGAGCAGTAAATACTGTCATCCTGCACCAGCAGGATGGTGCGCACGGTCTGCAATGAAGAAATCTTTTCGATTAACGGATAGCGAACTTGTGCGCAAGGCACGCCAACCAGCCCAAGCGTGTTGTTGGCGGAGACATCCAGCGGGGAGAACATGCGGTCAAAGCGCTCAATGGCGCGACTGGCAAAATTCAGGGACTGCTGCTCAATACGCGATTTCTCTTCGATATAACGAAAAGTCAGCGTGAGAATCAGAACCAGCGCCGCGATCACCAACGCGATAAGCAAACGCTTACGGCGAAATTGACCGACAAATTGCTGGGGAATGAGCATCAGTAACCACCTTGCAAAACAAAAATTGAAGCCAAATTAACGTGTAGGTTATCGGCATTGAGGCGGCCAGGTTTAGCGCACCGCAGAGAAAAAAAGCGGCACTAAAAAACAGCGCGGCCACTAAGGGCCGCGCGCAAATTAATGTATCTGGTTTACTCACAGGGAGGTAGCGTGAGATGCAGAAAAAAATCTAATTGATTATTTTTTCAACACATCTGGTCAATCACATTGAACTTTGATCGCCAGACCACCGCGTGAGGTTTCACGATACTTGGCATTCATGTCTTTACCAGTTTCGTACATAGTTTCGATCACCTTATCCAGTGAAACACGTGGTTCACTGGTACGGCGCAACGCCATGCGCGCAGCATTGATGGCTTTCACTGAGGCGATAGCATTACGTTCGATACAAGGCACCTGCACCTGACCTGCCACCGGGTCACAGGTCAATCCCAGGTTATGTTCCATACCGATTTCAGCGGCGACACACACCTGCTCCGGGCTGGCGCCGAGCAATTCCGCCAGGCCTGCGGCAGCCATCGAACAGGCCACACCGACTTCGCCCTGACAGCCCACCTCAGCACCTGAAATCGAGGCATTCATTTTATACAACACGCCAATGGCACCCGAGGCCAGGAAGTAACGGATGAAGATGTCCGGCGTCACGGTCTCAATAAAGTGATCGTAATAGGCCAGCACCGCAGGGACGATACCGCAGGCGCCGTTGGTTGGCGCGGTGACCACACGTCCACCGGCGGCATTTTCTTCATTGACCGCCAGGGCAAACATGTTGACCCAATCAATCACGTTCATCGGATCATTGGAGTGCTTGGAAGAAGAAACCAGTAAACGACGCAACGAGGCAGCGCGGCGCGGCACGCGCAGTGGACCCGGCAATACGCCTTCCGTATTTAAGCCGCGATCGATACAGGCCTGCATGGTTTGCCACACGTTGCCGAAATAGGCATAAATGTCTTCACGGCTGTGCAGCGCCAGCTCATTCTTCATCACCAAACCGGAAAGGGACAATCCGCTTTCATGGCAGTGGCTCAACAACTCTTTGGCAGAGTTGAACGCATACGGCACCGAGACCTCATCCAGTACGGATTGGCCGAAATGCTCTTCATCAACGATAAATCCGCCGCCAATCGAGTAGTAAGTCTTGGTCAGGATCAACAGATCGCCGGCAAAGGCGAAAACCGTCATGCCGTTTTCATGCAACGACAGATTTTCACTGCGGAACACCATGCCGCCTTCGCGTGGAAAGTCGACTTCACGTGCACCGTTCGCCAGCAGCAGACGCTCGCGCTGCTCGACGTCTTTAATAAAAGCGGGAATGCTATCGATATCCACGGTGGCGGGCTCAAAGCCGGCCAGCCCCATAATGATGGCGATATCGGTATGGTGACCTTTACCTGTGAGCGATAGCGAGCCATAGACGTCGACGGCAATGCGCGTCACGTCTTGCAATTTGCCCTGTTCGGCCAGCAGATCAACAAACTGCTTGCCCGCTTTCATCGGACCTACGGTATGTGAACTGGATGGGCCAATGCCCACTTTGAACATGTCAAAAACACTAATCACCGGTGACACTCCTCACAAATCTTATTCTGTACGGCTGAGGCCGTTTATGCGGCTAATAGTAATCGCCCGCGTGACTCAGCGAGCAGCTTTTCGCATGAAATAAACTAATTATAAGCCACAGAAATAGTTATCCCATTCTGCGGCTGTGAAGTGGATCGAGTTTATGGCGGAAGTAACATGCAGCGCGGAACTCAGGGAAGGGCGATTTGCTGACTTAATGCGCGAATGATCCCGGCGGTCATGCCCCAGATAAAATAATCCTCATACCACGATAACCACACCTGATGTTGACGATGACCACGGCGCAAGGTGAGTCCACTGTAGCGACTGAGACGCAGGGCTTCTGCCAGCGGCATCGCGAAGGTGCTTTCCACTTCGTCAGGATTAATATTGAGAGGCAGGTCCGCTGGAATAATGCCGACCACCGGCGTGACGGCAAAACCGGTGCTGCTGGTCACGGGCGGTAACACACCCACGACGCTAACCTGAGCGGGGTGAATGCCGACTTCTTCTTCGGCCTCACGCAGTGCGGTGTGGATCAGCGAATCATCCGTTGCATCCTGCATGCCGCCAGGGAACGCTACCTGGCCCGCATGCTTACGCAGGTGGGATGAGCGACGCGTCAGCAGTAACCCCGGTTCAGCACCGTCGATCACCGGTACCAACACGGCCGCTCGCCGGCCGCTGATCACGCTTTTGGGTGCGCTCAGAGGAGGCTGCAGCACGAAGCGGTTCAGGAACTGGTCAAGCGTCAGGCTCATTTAAACCTCGCCGCTCAGGCTGGGCAAGATACGATTGACCTTGTGGAAGGTCTCCTGATATTCCAGCTCCACATCGCTGTCCGCCACCAGGCCACCACCTGCCGCACAATAAAGATGCTGATTTTCAGCGATTAACGTGCGGATAGTGATGCTGGTATCCATGCGACCACACAGGCTGATGTAACCGATGCTGCCGCACCAGGCGTTGCGGCGCTGCGGTTCCAGTTCCTCAATAATCTCCATCGCGCGAATTTTTGGTGCACCGGTAATGGAGCCGCCGGGGAAACAGGCGCGCAGGAGATCGGTTGCGCCGAGATGTTGAGGTAGTCGCGCTCGTACTGTGCTGACCAGATGATGCACCGCCGGGAAAGGTTCCACCACAAACAGCTCAGGAACGCTGACGCTGCCGGGTTCAGCAACGCGACCAATGTCATTACGCAGCAAATCGACAATCATCAGGTTCTCGGCGCGATCTTTTTCCGCATGGCTCAGTTTCTCAGCCTGCAAGCGATCGGCTTCTGGATCGGCTAAGCGTGGCAAAGTGCCTTTAATCGGTCGGGTCTCAATCTCCTGCTGCTGCAATGAGAGAAAGCGTTCCGGTGACAGGCTAAGAATGACGCTCTTAGGCAAGCGGATAAACGCACTGAAGGGCGCGCGGTTGTCGCGGTTGAGTCGTAAAAAGGCCAGCCACTCGTCGCCGTGATAGCGAGCCTGAAAGCGTTGTGCCAGGTTCACCTGATAACAATCCCCGGCTTGAATGTAGTGCTGAACCTGTGCAAAACGCGCGGCGTACTCATCAAAACTAAGGTTTGACTGCCAGTCGCTGGTTAGCGCAAAAGCTTTAGGCTGCGGAATCGCCTGCGCCTGCAGCCACTGCCAGCGTTGCCCGGCATCGGTGAGTGAAATCAGGGTGAGTTTTTGCTGATGATGATCCGCGATCAAAGCCCAATCGTAGATGCCGACTGCCATATCCGGCGTTGTCAGATCCTGCTCAGCGCGCTGCGGTAAGATTTCAAAGCGGCGTCCCAGATCATAACCAAACAAACCCAGCGCGCCGCCCTGGAAAGGCAGATCAGCATCAAACAGTGGAGTCGCGCCCAGCATTTCGCACTGTTGCTGCACCAGGTGCAGTGGATCATCGGCGGAGAGGATCACCTTGCCATCACAGTCGATTTCCGTCATCTCGCCGCGCGTGGTAAGCGTGGCACGGGGATCGGCGGTTAAAATGTCAAAACGATTATCGGCATGGTCGGCATGGCCAGAGGTGAGCAACATCGCCCAGGAACGATGAGCAAGCGCAGAAAAACGGTGCAACAGCGCATCCGGCGTATACTTCAGGTTAAGGGTTTTTACGATCATCGGGCTAATTAATCCAACAAGCAGGCGCGTAGCCTGGCACATTTTTTTGTCGCTGGCACCTGTTTGTTCCTCATGGAATAATGCGTCCCCCTTTGCACCAGGAGCAAATAATGTTTACAGGTCTTCCGGCTTTATCTCATGAACAGCAGCAGCAAGCTGTGGAACGTATCCAGGAATTGATGGCGGGTGGCATGGCGAGTGGTCAGGCGATTGCGCAGGTGGCACACGAGATCCGCCAGAGCTATCAGGGTGAATCGATTCGGGCGATGTTCGAAGACGACGAAGAAGACGAATAACGCCCGAAAGGGTTACATTACAGTGCGGCGATGATTTTGATTTCCACTTTGTACTTCGGATTCATCAAGTCGGCTTGCACGGTGCAACGTACGGGCGCGTTGTCAGGTGAAACCCACGCATCCCATGCACGGTTCATGGCCGGAAAGTCAGCTTTATCGACCAGGAAAATTGTGGCATCAAGGATCTTACTTTTGTCTGATCCGACTCGGGTCAGAATCGCGTCAATCACCGCCAGCGCGTTGGCGGTTTGCGCTTCGGCATCGTCATCCAGATTTTCTGGCACGCTGGTGTAATAGACGGTCTGGTTATGCACAACGGCTTCTGACATGCGGGGGGCGGGATCAATACGCGTAATGGTCATGGTGTTCTCCTGTAATTTCGCTGCGCTAGCCTGCCATATCCTGTAGGGCGCTGTCATCTGTTGTGGTCGCCTCAGGGGAATCCTGACATAATTACAGTGTTTTTGACCAATCGGTGAGGATGTGTGGCAGACGATTTTGCAGCTGATGGCGCGCTGGCGCAGGCTATTCCAGGTTTCAAACCGCGTGCCGCGCAGCGTGAAATGGCGCAAGCGGTCATGGAAGCGGTGAAGAAGGGCGGTGAGCTGGTGGTCGAAGCCGGCACCGGTACCGGTAAAACCTATGCCTATCTGGCACCCGCATTGCGTGCGAAAAAAAAGGTCATTATCTCGACCGGATCCAAAGCCTTACAGGATCAGCTGTATAACCGCGATTTGCCCACCATCGCTCGTGCCCTGAAGTTCAGCGGTAAAACTGCCCTGCTGAAGGGGCGTTCCAACTATTTATGCCTCGAACGTCTCGAACAGCAGAATCAAACGGGTGGCGATCTCACCGTGCAGGCGCTCGGGGATTTGATCAACGTGCGCAGCTGGTCAAATCAAACTTCGGATGGCGATGTCAGCAGCTGTTCCGGCGTCGCCGAAGACAGTCCGATCTGGCCGTTTGTCACCAGCACCAATGATAACTGCCTTGGCAGCGACTGCCCGCTCTACAAAGATTGCTTTGTGGTGAAAGCGCGTAAAAAAGCCATGGATGCCGATGTGGTGGTGGTGAACCATCATCTGTTCCTTGCCGATCTGGTGGTCAAAGAGGGCGGTTTTGGTGAACTGATCCCGGAAGCGGATGTGATGATTTTCGATGAAGCGCATCAGTTACCCGATATCGCCAGTCAATACTTTGGTCAGCAACTTTCGAGCCGCCAACTGCAGGATCTCGCCAAAGACATCATTATTGCCTATCGCACTGAAGTGCGCGACGTGCAGCAGCTACAGAAATCAGCCGACCGTCTGGCACAGTGCGCGCAGGATTTCCGCTTAACACTGGGCGAGCCGGGTTTTCGCGGCAATCTGCGTGACCTGCTAAGCGATAACAACATCATGCGCATGTTGACCCTACTGGATGATGCGCTGGAGCTTTGCTACGACGTCATCAAATTGTCGCTGGGTCGTTCGGCGTTGCTGGACGCGGCATTCGAACGCGCGGCACTGTATCGCACCCGTTTGAAACGCCTACGCGCCATTGATGAACCCGGTTTTAGCTACTGGTATGAGTGCACCAGCCGCCACTTTACGCTGGCGTTAACCCCGCTATCGGTCGCCGAACGTTTTCGTGAAGTGATGGATAACCGTAAAGCGGCGTGGGTATTCACCTCCGCCACGCTGGCGGTGAATGAGCAGATGAGCCACTTCTCCAGCCGATTGGGCGTCGATAAAGCCACCACCATGATTCTCGACAGTCCTTTCGATTACACCCAGCAGGCGCTGTTATGTGTACCACGCAATATGCCTGAACCCAATCAACCCGGCGGTGCCCGTAAGCTGGCACAGATGATGAAACCGCTGATCGATGCCAATAAAGGACGCTGCTTCTTCCTCTGTACTTCGCACAAGATGATGCGCGAACTGGCCGCTGAATTTCGCGCCTCGATGACTTTGCCGGTGTTGTTGCAGGGAGAAACCAGTAAAGGTCAGCTGCTGAAGCAGTTCCTCGATGCCGGCAACGCCTTGCTGGTGGCGACCAGCAGTTTCTGGGAAGGCGTTGATGTGCGTGGCGATGCGCTGTCACTGGTGATTATCGATAAGCTGCCGTTTACCTCGCCGGAAGATCCGCTGCTCAAAGCGCGCATGGAAGATTGTCGCCTGCGTGGCGGCGATCCCTTTAATGATGTGCAACTGCCGGATGCCGTGATCACCCTGAAGCAGGGCGTTGGCCGTTTAATCCGCGACACGGAAGACCGTGGCGTGCTGGTGATTTGCGATCAGCGTCTGGTGTCGCGCCCGTACGGCGGGTTGTTCCTCAATAGCCTGCCACCCACGCCGCGTACCCGCGATTTACAGCGTGCCATCGCTTTCGTCCGCCAGCCAGAGAAGCACTAATTTGTGCCCGGCTGTGTTAAGATGCGCGCCATTTTGACTTTCAGAGGTTGTTATGTCCGCCCGAATTTTAGCTCTGGACACGGCGACAGAAGCCTGTTCTGCCGCGCTGCTCAATCAGCAGCAGATCGATGCCCGCTTTGAAATCGCCCCGCGCGATCACACCCAACGCATCTTACCGCTGGTACAAGAGCTGTTGCAGTTGCAGCAGCTGGATCTGACCGCGCTTGACGTGCTGGCGTTCGGCCGTGGACCGGGTAGTTTCACTGGCGTGCGCATTGGCATTGGTATTGCGCAAGGGCTGGCGCTGGGTGCGAACTTGCCGATGATCGGCGTCTCTTCTCTCGCGACTATGGCTCAGGGCGCATGGCGCTTAACCGGCGCTAACCGCGTGCTGGCTGCCATCGACGCGCGCATGGGCGAAGTTTACTGGGCCGAATATCAGCGTGATGCTAACGGTGAATGGCAAGGTGCGGACTCGGAAGCCGTATTGAAACCCGAAGATGTGCAGGCGCGCATTGCCCAGCTAAGCGGTGAGTGGGCAACGGTCGGCACCGGCTGGGCGGCTTATCCGCATCTGTTAAGCTCGACGGGCGCAACCTTAGTGACCACAGAAGTGACGCTGCCAGCAGCGGAGGATATGCTGCCGCTGGCATTGAGTGCCTGGCAGCGCGGTGAGTCGGTGGCGGTGGAGAATGCCGAGCCGGTTTACCTGCGTAATGAAGTGGCATGGAAAAAGTTGCCGGGCCGTTAAGCGCCACGCAACTATTCCGTAAGCGCCCAGTCTAACTGAGAAATAACAGGAGAAGTGCTATGCCAATAAGTCGTAAAGGGATGTCTGGCGCTCTGTTAGCCTGCGCGCTGTTGCTCAGCGGCTGCGTTTCGGTGCCAGATTCCATTAAAGGGAGTTCTCAACTTCCACAGCAAGATTTATTACGCGTGATGAATGCGCCTCAGCTGTATGTCGGCCAGGAGTCACGTTTTGGCGGTAAAGTGGTGAAAGTCACCAATCTGACGGGCGTGACGCGCCTGGAGATCGCCACCCAACCGCTGGATGACAGTGCGCGGCCGCGTTTAGGTTCCGCATCGGTTGGGCGTATTTTCGCCGACATTCGCGGTTTTGTTGATCCGGTGGATCTGAACAATCAGTACGTCACGGTACTGGGTAATATCAAAGGCACCGAAAAAGGTGAGATTGGTAAAGCCAGCTACAACTTTGTGGTGGTGGATGTGCGCGGCTATCAGCGCTGGCACCTGACTCAGCAGGTGATGACGCCACCGCAGCCTATCGATCCCTGGATTTGGTATGGGCCAACGCGCCGTCATCCGGGTTACTGGGGGCCAAATCCTTATTGGGGGATGAACATGAATACCGGTCCCGCGCAGGTGGAAACTATCCTGACCGAATGATTCATCTTCATTATTTGACGGCCCGGTCGCGGCGCTCGCGACCGGGCTTTTTTATTGGGCGCGCAACCGATGCGCGAAATTTAGTGATGCGCTTCGCAACCTGAAAATGCCGAAACAGGCAAACTGGTACAATCAGTTAAAATATTGTTAACAACACTGATTGCAGAGGCGGCGATGGCTACGCAACAAGAATATCGGGGTGATTCTTTGAATAAGGTTTGGCTTAAACGCTATCCAGCAGATGTTCCTGCGGAGATTAATGCGGACCGTTATACCTCTTTGGTCGAACTTTTCGAGCACGCAGCATTGCAGTATGCCGATAATACGGCGTTCATTAATATGGGCCAGCCGATGACTTACCGTCAGTTGGATAAGCAAAGCCGCGACTTTGCCGCCTGGCTGCAGCAAGGTCTGGGCCTGAAGCAGGGCGACCGCGTGGCGCTGATGATGCCCAACCTGCTGCAATATCCGGTGGCGCTGTTTGGCGTGCTGCGTGCGGGTATGGTCGTCGTCAACGTGAATCCGTTGTATACGCCGCGTGAGCTGAAACATCAGCTGAATGACAGTGGCGCCAGCGCGATTGTGATTGTATCCAACTTTGCCCACACGCTGGAAAAAGTGGTCGCCGAGACGCCGATCAAGCACGTGATGCTGACGCGTATGGGCGATCAACTTGCCCCGGTCAAAGCCACGCTGGTCAACTTCGTGGTGAAGTATGTGAAGAAGCTGGTGCCGAAATACCATCTGCCCGGTGCGGTGCCATTCCGCAGCGCACTGCGGCAGGGCGCGCAGATGACTTACCAGCGTCCGACGCTGACTAACAGTGATCTGGCATTCCTGCAATACACCGGCGGCACCACCGGCGTCGCCAAGGGCGCGATGCTAACTCACGGCAACATGCAGGCTAATCTGGAGCAGACCAAAGCCACCTATGGCAAACTGCTGCGTGCGGGCAAAGAGCAGGTGGTCACGGCACTCCCGCTCTACCATATCTTTGCGTTAACGGTAAACGGCCTGCTGTTTCTCGATCTCGGCGGTACCAACCTGCTGATCACCAATCCGCGTGATATCCCCGGTTTTGTCAAAGAGCTAAGCAAATTCCCGTTCACCGCCATTACCGGCGTCAATACGCTGTTTAACGCGCTGCTCAACGACGAAAACTTTAATAAGCTCGATTTCTCCACGCTGCGTCTTTCTGCTGGCGGCGGCATGGCCGTGCAAAAGGCCGTGGCTGAGCGTTGGGAAAAACTCACCGGGCATTATCTGCTCGAAGGTTATGGTTTGACTGAATGTTCACCACTGGTATCGGTCAATCCGTATGACATCACTTGCCACACCGGCAGCATCGGTCTTCCTGTACCCTCCACGGATGTGCGTATCGTCGATGACGAAGATAACGATGTGGCGCCAGGTGAACCGGGTGAACTCTGTATTCGTGGTCCACAGGTGATGGTCGGTTACTGGCAGCGACCGGATGCTACCGAAGAAGTGTTGAAAAATGGCTGGCTGCACACCGGTGATGTTGTTACCGTTGATGGCGAAGGTTTTATTCGCATCGTCGATCGGAAGAAAGACATGATTCTGGTGTCAGGCTTTAACGTGTATCCTAACGAAATCGAAGATGTGCTGATGCAGCATCCGAAAGTGCGCGAAGCCGCCGCAATCGGTGTTCCCAGCGACCTTTCCGGCGAAGCGGTGAAAGTGTGCATCGTTAAAAAGGCTCCGTCACTGACGAAAGAAGAAGTGCTGGATCATTGCCGCCGTCAGCTCACCGGCTACAAAGTGCCGAAGATTATCGAGTTTAGAGATGAGCTGCCGAAGACCAATGTGGGCAAAATTTTGCGCCGCGAATTGCGTGACGAGGCGAAGCGAGAAGGGCAGTAAGCTGCCTTTCTCTCCAGGTTAACGCCGGCTCAGTCCGGCGTTTTTATTGCTTTTAACATGGAGCGCTGCGCGAAGTGTGCCGCAGCGAGAATGAATACGTGAATTACACCCTGATCGACCAAAACAGCCAGCTGGCTGCCGTGTGCGAACAAGCGCGCCAGCATAATGCCGTTGCGCTGGATACTGAATTCGTGCGCACGCGCACTTACTATCCGCAGTTGGGTCTGATCCAGCTGTTCGATGGTGAACAACTGGTTCTGATCGATCCGCTCAACATCAGTGACTGGACGCCGTTCATCGCACTGCTGCAAGACAAACAGGTGACGAAATTCCTGCACGCCGGTGGCGAAGATCTTGAAGTTTTCTTGCATCGTTTTAAATGCCTGCCTGATCCGATGATCGATACCCAAATCCTGGCGGCCTTCGCTGGGCAGCCGCTGTCATGGGGCTTCGCTTCGATGGTTAATCACTTTAACCAAATCGAACTGGATAAGAGCGAATCCCGTACTGACTGGCTGGCGCGCCCGCTCACTGAGCGTCAATGCGACTATGCCGCAGCAGATGTCGCTTATCTTCTGCCGATTGCCCATCAGTTAGTTGAGCAGACGCAAGCCGCAGGCAACATGGCTGCCGCGCTGAGCGAATGCGATAATCTTTGCCAGCGTCGTCTTGACGTTTTACAGCCAGAGGATGCATGGCGCGACATCACCAACGCATGGCAGTTGCGACCGCGCCAGTTGGCAGCGCTGCAACGCCTGGCGGCATGGCGTTTGAACATCGCCCGTCAGAAAGACATGGCCGTGAATTTTGTGGTGCGTGAAGAGAATCTGTGGAAAGTGGCGCGCTTTATGCCGGGTAGCCTGGGTGAGCTCGATCATCTGGGCCTGAACGGTCACGAGATTCGCTTCCACGGGAAAGCGATGGTGGCGCTGGTGGCGGAAGCGCAGGCACAGGATGAAGCGACCTTGCCACAACCGTTGCCCAATCTGATTGACCATCCGCATTACAAACAGGCATTTAAAGCAATCAAAGCGCTGGTGTTACAGGTAAGCGAAGAGACGGGTTTCAGTCAGGAGCTATTGGCTTCACGTCGCCAAATCAATCAGGTGTTAAGCGTATACTGGGGCTTGAAAAGCGGATGCCGTACACCAGAATTACTGACTGGCTGGCGTGGTGAATTGCTGCAAAAGCGAATCGACGAGATCCTGCAGGCGCTATAAGCGGAATGTTTTCCCCTGCGCACAACGCAGGGGAAAATCAGGAACCCGCTACAATCATTTAGGAACGTCTTCCGTCTCCGTCTCCGGCAGTGTGACGTTGAGTTCCAGGATGGAGATATCGTCCCCTTTCTGATCCAGCTGAACGGTCACCATATCCGGGTCAATTTTCACGTACTTACATATCACTTCCAAAATATCGCGCTTCAGTTGCGGCAGATAATGGGGCTCACTGTCGCCCCTTCTGCGCTCGGCTACGATAATTTGCAGCCTTTCCTTGGCTATGTTGGCTGTGTTCTTCTTACGGGATAAAAAGAAATCTAATAATGCCATTGGTTATCCCCCGAACAGGCGTTTCAGGAAACCCTTCTTCTCTTCTTCAATAAAGCGGAAGGGGCGTTCTTCGCCAAGCAGGCGATCTACGGTATCAGCGTAAGCTTTACCGGCGTCAGAGTTAGCGTCGAGAATGACCGGCTCACCCTGGTTAGAAGCACGAAGTACTGACTGATCTTCCGGGATCACACCCACCAGTGGTATACGCAGAATCTCCAGCACGTCTTCCATGCTCAGCATGTCGCCACGCGTCACGCGGCCTGGATTGTAACGTGTCAGCAGCAGATGCTCTTTCACCGGGTCCTGGCTATTTTCAGCACGACGCGATTTAGAAGAGATAATGCCGAGGATGCGGTCGGAGTCACGCACGGAAGAGACTTCCGGGTTGGTGGTGATAATCGCTTCATCCGCAAAGTACAGTGCCATCAACGCACCGGTTTCGATCCCCGCAGGGGAATCGCATACGATGAAGTCGAACTCCATCGCGGCCAGGTCGTTTAATACTTTTTCCACGCCTTCGCGGGTCAGCGCATCTTTATCACGTGTTTGTGAAGCAGGCAGGATATAGAGTTGCTCCGTGCGCTTGTCACGAATCAGTGCCTGGTTCAAGGTTGCATCGCCCTGGATGACGTTGACGAAGTCATAAACCACACGGCGTTCACAGCCCATGATCAGGTCGAGGTTACGCAGACCGATATCAAAATCGATCACGACAGTTTTTTTGCCTTTCTGCGCTAAACCGGTTGCGATGGCCGCGCTTGACGTGGTCTTGCCAACGCCCCCTTTACCCGATGTAACTACAATGATGCGTGCCATAAATGTTGATTTCCTTAACGAAAGAAAAGGGGCCTAATAAAGTGTCTGAATGGTGAGCGCGCCCTCTTTAAGGCACAGGCGCGCGGCTTTACCAAAGAATTCCGCCGGAATCTGATCCATGATCCAATATTCCCCGGCAATAGAGACCAACTCGGCTGCGAGGTTGGTACAAAAAATCTGGCTGTCACGTTCGCCACTGGCACCCGCCAGTGCACGACCACGCATCATGCCGTAAATATGAATATTGCCGTCTGCCACCAGTTCGGCACCGGCGCTGACGCTGTTGGTGACGATAAGGTCGGCATTCCGTGCGTAAATTTGTTGGCCTGAGCGCACTGGCGTATTGATGATGCGGGTTTTGCTGGCGGTTTCAGCGACCGGCGCCAGGATTGGCGGGGCTTCTTCAACCACTGGCTCTTCCGCACGCTTGCGATTCTCTTTGCCTTCTGACAACACCGGCAAGCCTGCTCGGGCAATCATCTTTTTCAGGGCTTCATCTTTACAACCACTGACACCGACAATGCGCAAACCGGTGGCGATGACCGCCTGCTGCATCTGCTTCCAGTTGATGTCACCGTTCAGCGCTGACACATTGAGCACCACCGGCGCATTCTGCAAAAACGCAGGTGCCTGGTCGATTTTGTCCTGCAGCGCCTGACGAATCACCTCGGGTTGTGAATGGTGCAGATGAACCACTGACAGGGTAAAACTGCTTCCCTTGAATTCGATTGGCGTTTGCGACATCTGTCCTGACTCAGTCCTGTTTTACGACCCTAAGATGTACGTCGATAAAATCGTCATTAACATCAAACGGTCAATATTCGAAGTTCTGCAAGCATGTTATAGTTACTGCTATATTCAGGCAAGTGACGCCACAGGTTAATTCGAGTAAAAAATATGTTTTGTGTGATCTATAGAAGCCCGCAACGTGAACAAACTTATCTTTATGTTGAAAAAAAAGACGATTTTTCGCGCGTTCCGGAAGAACTGCTGCGTGGCTTTGGTAAACCCCAGCTAGCAATGGTGCTATCACTGGACAAACGCGACAAACTGGCTAATGCAGATATCAATAAAGTTAAGCAAGGTTTAAGCGATCAAGGCTATTATTTACAGATCCCACCACCGGTTGAAAGTCTGCTCAACATTCATCTTGATCAGAGTAAAAAAGTTTAATTCGGATTCATCTGTAAATATTCCCTGTAAAAATCCTCAGTGTTATTTGCATTAATTATTCGCCCGCTTCAAAGCATTATTGCGGGCAATAATTCCAGGTTGTGATCCTGTTTGTTGCGTATGATTAACGACTTTTGACAATTTCCGCCACGTCTGCTGCCATAAAACCGCTAATATAATCCTCCTCAGCTTGCCGCGTTCCGGCACTGAACCTGACCTATCCGCCAGTCAGACTGGCATCAAACACTACTAATGCAGGGGAACAGCATGTATCAGCATCGTAACTGGCAGGGCGCTTTGTTGGATTATCCCGTCAGCAAAGTGGTTTGCGTGGGCAGCAACTATGCGAAGCACATCAAGGAAATGGGCAGTGCCACGCCGACAGAACCGGTGGTGTTTATCAAACCGGAAACGGCGGTTTGCGATCTGCGCCAGCCGCTTTCGATTCCAGCCAACTTCGGCGAAGTGCATCACGAAGTGGAACTGGCGGTGCTGATAGGCTCCACGCTGAAGCAGGCAACGGAAGAGCATGTGGTGAAAGCGATTGCCGGATATGGTGTGGCCCTGGACCTGACGCTGCGTGATGTGCAGGCGGGGCTGAAAAAAGCCGGTCAGCCGTGGGAAAAATCCAAAGGGTTCGATAACTCTTGCCCGCTGTCAGGTTTCATTCCAGTTTCTGAATTCAGCGGCGACCCGCAGGATACTGAACTGAAGTTAGTGGTGAATGGCGAAGTGCGCCAGCATGGCAGCACGGCGGATATGATTCACAAAATCCTGCCGCTGATTGCTTACATGAGCCAGTACTTTACGCTGCGCGCCGGCGATGTGATCCTGACGGGCACCCCGGAAGGTGTCGGGCCAATGCGATCTGGCGATAAACTCGAAATCTCGCTGGCCGGTCACGGAATTACCACCCGCGTACTGTAAAACTTGCATCACCGCACCTAACCCTTTATAAGGTGCGGTCTTATTGCACAACCCGGACCGCGATCATGACTGAACAACCTTTCTGGCAGACAAAACGCCTTGACCAAATGGACGATGCAGAGTGGGAATCACTGTGCGACGGCTGCGGCCAGTGCTGCCTGAATAAGTTGCAGGATGCGGACACCGACGAAATCTACTTCACCAATGTGGCTTGCAATCAGCTGAACATCAAAACCTGCCAGTGCCGTAACTATGAGCGCCGGTTTGAGTACGAAGAGGACTGCATCAAGCTCACGCGTGAAAACCTCACCACCTTTAACTGGCTGCCGCGTACCTGCGCCTATCGTCTGTTAGGCGAGGGCGGGACTTTACCTGCCTGGCATCCACTGGTGGCCGGTTCGAAAAAGGCGATGCATGCGCAGCGTATCTCGGTGCGTTACATTGCGGTGCGGGAAAGTGAAGTACGCGACTGGGAAGATCACATTATCGATCGACCCGACCGTAACGGTTGACGTGAAAACAGGCAGCGAGAGCTGCCTGTTTTATTTTGATTAGCGGCTAAACAGATCGCGGCGTTTTGGCTTAAACGGCTGGGCAATCAGCACCAGTGCGCCAACCAGCAGATACGCGGCAAAGATGACGATCATCCATTGTGGCATGCTCCAGGTCAGGAATGTCCAGCTGCGTTCGGCACAATCACCGCTGGCGACAAATACTGATGGCAGCCATTTATCCAACGGCAGCCAGGTCGGGAAGCGTGCGGCAAAGTCACAAGTAACAAACGGATTCGGGTGCAGCTGAATATTCGTATGTTCAATCGAAAGCATTAATCCCTTATAAGCGCTGTAAAGCCAAATCAGGATAGCGGCCCAGCGCAGTGGCAGGGATTTCGGGGCGAACGCGCCAACGATACCTGCGCCCATGACGCCAAACAGCGCACAACGTTCGTAGATACACATCACGCAGGGCTTCAGTCCCATGACGTGTTGAAAGAAGAGTGCAGTCAGTTCAAAAGCCAGTGCTGTCAGAGCCAGCAATAACCATGCCCCGCGTCCTCGTGAGCATTGATTCAAATATCGCAACATATTGCTTATCCTGTAACCATTAATGCTTCGCAGTGTAAACCAAAAGCGTAACCGTGCCAGCCAGGTAAGGGGAAAAAATCATGTACAAAAATGACTTAAGCCTGATCCAGGCCATATAAAGCGCATTTACTGATCAAGCGGAGGTGGTAGAAGGTCCATACCACGCAAACGAGTGCGTTGCCGTCTGACCGGTTAAAAACACCGCTGAATTTTGCGCCAGCGCGCGCTTTTAATCGGTTGTCAGTCTATTTCCGCTATAGCCGCTCTGGTATGATGAGTGCCATTACGACAAAGAAAGCAATGAGAAATAAATGCTATGGTGATTAAGGCGCAAAGCCCCGCAGGATTTGCTGAAGAGTATATTATTGAAAGCATCTGGAACAGTCGCTTTCCGCCGGGGTCTATTCTGCCTGCTGAACGTGAGCTTTCTGAACTGATTGGTGTCACGCGCACCACGCTGCGTGAAGTTTTACAGCGTCTGGCACGCGATGGATGGTTAACCATTCAACATGGTAAACCCACGCGCGTGAATGATTTCTGGGAAACCTCCGGTCTTAACATTCTCGAAACGCTTGCCCGCCTCGATCACGATAGCGTACCGCAGTTGATTGATAATCTGCTGTCGGTGCGTACCAATATCGCGTCGATTTTTATTAGCCGCGCACTGCGCCATCATCCGGACAAAGCGCGCGAGGTGCTGGAAACTGCACTGAGCGAAGAGGATAAAGCAGAAGCCTACACCGAACTGGATTATCGCGTGTTCCGTGGTTTGGCCTTTGCCTCCGGTAACCCGATTTATGGTTTGATCCTGAACGGTTTGAAAGGGCTGTACACCCGCGTGGGGCGCCACTACTTCTCTAATCCCGAGGCGCGTCAGCAGGCTCGTAGCTTCTATCGTCAACTGGCGGATTTGTGTAGTGCGAATCCCACGCAGGACCAGATTGTCGATACGGTACGTGAGTATGGTCGTCGCAGTGGCGAGATCTGGCATAGCATGCAAAAAAGCATGCCCGATGATTTAGCCAGCAAGCGCTAAAAGAAAACCGGACTTTAACAGTCCGGTTTTTTTATGTTTACAGCGCGGGTCCACGTGTTGGCGACCGGTCCAGCAGATCAACGCTGCCATCTTCGTTCTGTTGTTCCAGAATCACATCGAAACCCCACAACCGATGCACATGCTTCAGCACTTCGCGGCGGCTTTTATCCAGCGGCGCACGTTGCTGTGGCACGTAACGTAAGGTCAGCGAACGGTCACCGCGCAGATCCACATTATAGACCTGAATGTTAGGCTCCAGATTGCTCAGGTTGTACTGTGCTGACAGTTGCTGGCGGATGGCACGATAGCCAGCTTCGTCGTGGATCGCGGCAATTTCCAGGAAGTTATTGCGATCGTCATCCATTACCGTAAACAGGCGGAAGTCGCGCATCACTTTGGGTGACAGGAACTGGCTGATGAAACTCTCATCTTTAAACTCGCGCATGGCAAAGTGCAGCGTTTTCAGCCAGTCGGAACCCGCAATATCCGGGAACCAGTAGCGATCCTCTTCCGTTGGTGACTGGCAGATACGCTTGATATCCTGGAACATGGCGAAGCCCAAAGCATAAGGGTTTATGCCGTTATACCACTGGCTGTTATACGGTGGCTGATACACCACATTGGTGTGGCTGTGCAGGAACTCCATCATAAAGCGTTCCGACACTTTCCCTTCGTCGTAGAGATGGTTGAGGATGGTGTAATGCCAGAACGTCGCCCATCCTTCGTTCATCACCTGCGTCTGTTTCTGCGGGTAGAAATACTGGCTGACCTTGCGCACGATGCGCAGCACCTCGCGTTGCCAGGACTCCAGCAGCGGGGCGTTTTTTTCCATAAAGTAGAGTAAGTTTTCCTGCGGTTCCGAAGGATAGCGCGCCGCTTCCACGTGCACGGACTCCTTCTCTTTACGCGGCAGGGTGCGCCATAAGGTGTTTACCTGGCTTTGCAGATACTCTTCACGGCTTTTTTGCCGCGCTTTCTCTTCCTGCAGCGAGATCTTTTGCGGACGTTTATAGCGATCCACGCCGTAGTTCATCAGAGCATGGCAAGAGTCGAGCAGCCGCTCCACTTCTTCGACGCCATATCGCTCTTCACAATCGGTGATGTAATTACGCGCGAATAACAGGTAATCGACGATGGAGCTGGCATCGGTCCAGCTGCGGAATAAATAGTTATTTTTAAAGAAAGAGTTGTGCCCATAGCACGCGTGCGCCATCACCAGCGCCTGCATGGTCATGGTGTTCTCTTCCATTAGATAGGCAATACAAGGATTGGAGTTGATGACGATCTCGTACGCTAAGCCCTGCTGGCCATGTTTATAGCGTTGTTCGGTTTCAATGAATTTTTTACCGAACGACCAGTGGGCATAGTTAATCGGCATACCCACGCTGGAGTAGGCATCCATCATTTGTTCGGAGGTGATGACTTCGATTTGATGCGGATAGGTATCAAGCCCGTAGCTTTTCGCTACACGGTCAATTTCTGCCAGATAAACATCAAGCAGTTCGAAGGTCCAGTCGGGTCCATCACTGAGTCGTTTACTGCTCCGGGTTGGCTCGTCAAAGATTGTCGTCATAGCGCACCTCTGTTTTGCAAGCGGCAGGCAACGGATTGTCACCTGTCACGATCGTTTAAGGCTTCATCCTGAGAAAGACGGCCCAATAAAACTGAGCGAACACTTCAATGATAGTCCACTGTCGCTTATCCGAAACCGGAACTCAATCGAATTCTTTTGGCAGAAAATCATTCAAAAATCGTCGCTTAAGTCATTACTGATGACAACTGTTGGTTTTTATCTAAGTTACAGAATAAAGTTCTGTTTATAAGTGCATTGTATGACTGCGGCGCTTTCTCCTGAAAAAAGAGAAAAGCACTCCCTTGCGCATAATAAATTGCTGATTAATGGTTTTATGGCATAAAAAATCCTGATTTTTGCACTACCTCATGATTTCTGTGTGCAGGAAGGTGAAAAACATGTGAAATATGTCTGTCGAATGTAAGATAAGAAGTGCTGCCTGGTTATGCTGATTCAGGCGGCATTCATAGTTGATTATGCTTTTGCCGCGGCGAGGGGCTTATGCGCGTAGTGATTCTTGGAAGTGGTGTCGTGGGAGTGGCGAGTGCCTGGTATTTGGCGCAGGCTGGACATGAGGTGACGGTCATTGATCGCCAGCCGGGGGCCGCGCTGGAAACCAGTGCCGGCAACGCTGGCCAGATCTCTCCAGGTTATGCGGCGCCCTGGGCGGCACCGGGCGTGCCACTGAAAGCGGTAAAATGGATGTTCCAGCGTCACGCGCCATTGGCCGTCCGCCTCGACGGCAGCAAGTTCCAGCTGGAATGGATGTGGAACATGCTGCGTAACTGTGACATGCGCCATTATCAGGAAAATAAAGGACGCATGGTACGTATCGCGGAATACAGTCGTGATTGCCTGAAAGCATTGCGCGCCTCGACCGGTATCGCCTATGAAGGCCGACAGGGTGGCACCTTGCAGTTGTTCCGCACTCAGCAACAGTTTGAGAGCGCCAGCAAAGATATTGCCGTGCTCAAAGAAGCCGGCGTGCCATACGAACTATTGGAAGCACACCAGCTCCACAGCGTTGAACCGGCGCTGGCCACGACCGCACACAAACTGACCGGTGGGCTGCGTTTACCGAACGATGAAACCGGAGACTGCCAGCTGTTTACGCAGCGCCTGGCCGAGATGGCAGCCGCTGCGGGTGTCACCTTCCGCTATGACACCCAGGTTGATCAACTGCTGCGTGAAGGCAATCGCATTTACGGTGTGAAGTGTGGTGATGAGGTGGTTAAAGCGGATGCCTATGTGGTGGCCTTTGGTTCCTACTCGACCGCGTTGCTGAAAGATATCGTCTCAATTCCGGTTTATCCGCTAAAAGGCTATTCCCTCACCATTCCGATTAAGAATTCCGACGCTGCACCGGTGTCCACCATCCTCGATGAGACCTACAAAGTGGCGGTCACGCGCTTTGACGATCGCATTCGCGTGGGAGGCATGGCGGAAATTGTTGGTTTTAACACCAAACTGACGCCTGCACGACGTGAAACGCTGGAGATGGTGGTCAGCGATCTCTATCCTGAAGGCGGTTTTGTTGAACAGGCCACGTTCTGGACAGGATTGCGTCCGATGACGCCGGACGGCACGCCGATTGTCGGGCGTACGCCGCTGTCCAATCTCTATCTCAACACCGGTCACGGAACGCTGGGATGGACCATGGCCTGTGGTTCCGGTCAGCTATTGGCTGATTTGATTTCCGGTCAGAAACCGGCGATTGCCGCAGACGATTTGTCAGTACTGCGCTACCTGCCGGGTTTCGAACCCCATTCGTCGCCGTTGCGTAACGCTAACGCGGCGCGTTGAGACCTCAGGGAGAGCACAAGCATGTCACGTCCTACTGGCGCCACCATTAACCAACAGGCGCTGCGCCACAATCTGGCGATTGTACGGCAGGCTGCACCGCAGTCGCGGGTTTGGTCAGTGGTCAAAGCCAATGCATACGGGCACGGTATCGCGCGTGTCTGGCAAAGTCTGGCAGAGACCGATGGTTTCGCGCTGTTGAATATGGAAGAAGCGATTCTGTTGCGTGAGCAGGGTTGGAAAAAACCGATTCTGTTGCTGGAAGGTTTCTTCCATGCTGAAGATTTAACGTTGATCGATCGTTATCGCTTGACCACCAGCGTGCACAGCAACTGGCAGATTCAGGCGCTGGCCAAAGCTTCACTTTCTGCACCGGTTGATATCTATGTGAAGATGAACAGCGGCATGAATCGGCTGGGTTTCCGTCCTGAACAGGTTCAGGCGGCGTGGCAGAAACTGCGTGCGCTCCCTAACGTCGGTGAGATGACGCTGATGGCGCATTTTGCGGACGCGGAAAACCCGGAAGGACTTATCGAACCGATGAAGCGCGTTGAACTGGCCGCCGAAGGTTTGGATTGCCCGCGCTCGCTCTCCAACTCTGCCGCCACGTTGTGGCATCCTGAAGCGCACTTTGACTGGGTGCGTCCGGGGATCATTCTCTATGGCGCATCGCCAAGTGGGAATTGGCAGGATATTGCCAGCAGCGGCTTGCAACCTGTGATGACGCTGAACAGTGAAATCATTGGTGTGCAGCAGCTCAGTGCCGGTGACGGTGTGGGCTATGGCTATCGCTATCATGCATCGGGCGCACAGCGCATTGGTATTGTGGCCTGCGGCTATGCAGATGGCTATCCACGCCATGCGCCAACCGGCACGCCAGTGAGCGTCGAGGGTATTCGCACCCAGACGCTGGGCGCGATCTCCATGGATATGATGATGATTGACCTCGAACCTTGTCCGCAGGCCGGGATTGGTTCCAAAGTGGAACTGTGGGGCAATCAGGTGAAAATCGATGAGGTGGCGAAAGCCGCCGGCACGGTGGGCTACGAGCTGATGTGTGCACTCGCGCCCCGCGTACCGGTTGAGATTATTTAAGCGCGGTCACGCTGCCGTGCATCTTCTTACTGCAGCGCCAGGCAATCAGGGCCAGCGCTGCACCTAAAACCATCATCAAAGCCAGTGCTGATTTTTCTGCAACCGGCAATGCCACAATCATCAGGCTGCCACCTGCGCCGCAAGCCATCTGAATAAAGCCCTGCAATGCCGCGGCAACCCCCGCTTGCTGCTGATACGGCTCTAATGCGTAGCTGGTGGCCGGGCCAACGGTAAAGGCCAGTCCCGCAACCGACACCGCCACTGGAATCATATACAGCGCCCAGTGTGTCTGCCATGCGGCAGGCAACAGCGTCATCCCCGCCAGCAGCAAAATGGCACCTAACAGCATAGTGACAAAGCCCATCGCCAGGCAGAACGGGCGTCCGGCTTTACGGATAGTCTTATTCACAAACGCACTGACCAGCATGATCCAAAAGCCGTTGGCACCAAAGGCAAAGGAGAATTGCAGGGGCGTCAGACCCCCTTCCGTCATCAGCACGTGAGGTGCCAGTGACACATAAGTCAGCACCATGCCGAGCGCACCCGCATTGGCAAAGGCGAAGGCAAGAAAACGCGGTTCACGTGCAATCGCCGCGTATTGCGCCAGCGGCAATCCTTTAACTCGCAGCGTATCGGCAGGACGGGTTTCCGGCAGGCAGAACACCACAATCAAACCAATCACGGCAGCATAGCCACACAGGAACCAGAAGGGCGCACGCCAGCCGTAGGCTTCAGCAAGGATGCCGCCCAGCAATGGCGCCAGTGCCGGCACAATATTCAGTGCACCATTCAGGAAACCATAGGCGCGTGCGGCTTCATCACCGCTTAAACGATCGCGCACGCCACTGAAGGCCACCACAGCACTGCAACAGACCGCGCAGCCCTGAATCAAACGGGCGAGGAAGAACACCGGCCATACGGTGGCGGTCGCAGCCACAGCGCTACCAACGATGTAGAGTGCCAGGCCAATCAGCGCAATCGGCTTACGGCCAAAATTATCCACCAAAGGTCCGGTCACCAGTTGGCCGATGCCCATCACCAGTAAGAACAGCGGAATGGTGATCTGAATCAAACTGACCGGGCTGTTCAGGCCTTCAGCGATTTGCGGCAGAGTGGGAAGGTAAAGATCGATGCCGAGCGGTGCCAGCAGCACCAGGCTTAAAAGCAGCAGGGTAAATTTTTGCATCTGAAACCAGAAACGTCCTGTTAAACAAGCGGGAAGGGTAATGACTTAGCCGGGAAAAAGAAAGGAATAAAAAAGCGATGTCTGCTGGACCAACACAGACATCGCGTCGAGGGTAGGATCAGTAAGCGCCGTCGCGGCGTAACACTACGCCTGCGGTTTTGAACAGAATGGCAATATCGGTCCACAATGCCCAGTTCTTCACATACCAGGAATCGAAATAGACGCGGGTGTCGTAGTCGATGTCGTTACGACCACTCACCTGCCACAGCCCCGTCATGCCTGGTTTCGCCATCAGGTAATAATCGACATCCCCTGCGTAGCGTTCCAGCTCAGCTTCGATAACCGGACGTGGTCCCACCAGACTCATCTCACCACGAATCACATTCCACAACTGCGGCAATTCGTCGAGACTGGTTTTACGCAGGAAGCCGCCAATTTTGGTGATGCGTGGATCGTTCTTCAGTTTGAAATCACGATCCCACTCGGCACGCGCTTCTTCACTGGTTGCCAGCAGGTTTTGCAACACTTCCTGCGAGTTGGTGACCATCGAACGGAACTTGAGACATTTAAACTTCACACCGTCTTGCCCAACGCGTTCATGTCCATAAATGGCATTGCCGCCATCACGTTTCACCATAGCACACAGCAGACCAAATACCGGGGCAAGGAACAGCAGCAACAGTGATGCCACCACGATATCGAAAGTACGCTTGAGGAAGCGGGATGAGCGTTTCGCCAGATTGTTGCTGACGCGCAGGATCATCACTTCGTGGCTGAAGATGAATGACATATCAGTGCCATACAGCGGCACACCGCGCAGGGTTGGAATCACGGAGATGGAGCGGCACTTCATTTTGGACAGAAACTTCAGCCATTTATCGCGCACCACCTGCTGTTCAAACTCAGTGGCGACGATAAATTGCGTGTTGTCGCGATCCATGGTTTGCCAGTTGATGTCTTTCCAGGTGATCACGGGTACACCATTCACGTTCTCAGGGTGGTGCTCATCTTCCAGTGAGATAAAAGCCTGGACGTTGTAGCCGAGGATTTCCTCACTCTGCAGGGCTGCATAAGCTTCCATGGCATTCTTGCCTGAACCAATGATGATGGTCTCTTTCTGCCACTGACCTGCGCGGTTAATGGCACGCTTGACCACCGCACGCATCAGCGGCAGCAGTAGCAGTGCGTAAGTCCAGCTAAACACCCAAACCATGCGCGAAAAATCCCACTTGGAGAAGGCAATCAGCGCCAAATCCAGCAGCGAGAAGACGAACAGGGTTTTAACAATCTCTTTTAACTCGAACCAGAACGGTTTGCGGTAAGTGTAATGACGCATGCGCACCCAAAACCACGCGGTGCAAAGTACAGAAAGCCCTAATTGAGCGATGAAGCGGTACTCAATCTGCTGCGGCGGAATAAAGGTGTCCAGTTCTCCCCAAATACCCTGAACGGTTGCTGCAGATAAAAACAAAGCCAGATTCAGAGCAATTAAATCCGAAAAGCTTAAAGCGACTTTTGCGATGAGATTTTTACGCAATCCGCTCCACGAGCGGGTTGCATCATTCATTACCAATGTACTTGCCATAAAACCTGCTCTCTTTTCTTAAGTAAAAGATGGCCTGACCAGAATCAAGTACGCGCTCAGGAGTTGTCCACCGAAAATAAAAAGAAATGATTTTTCAGTGCGCTATAAGTCAATGCTGCCATAAGCGCTGCATGGAAAGGGCCGTTTGAGACGTGATGTACGTCACGAAAAGCTGCAGCAACGTTTAAGAGTATGCAGGAGTTATTTGACAGAGTTAATATGGAAATAGTCTTAAAAGGAAATAAATGCTGCGTGAAATAGTGAGTTAGCTAATTGAAATACAAGGTTAAAACCAAAAAAAACACAGATAGAACGCTTCATTTTAAGACTGCTTTTAGGAATGACCGCCATACGAAGCGGATGGCGGCGGGGGTACATTAGGCGGGTTTTTTTAATACCCAGCGGTCTTGTTGCTTGTCATAGTGTCCGATCTGCAGATCGACGGGCTCGCCATCAATCCACGCCGGCACGCTGGTTTCATGATCCCAGCCATCGAGTTGGTAACTCAGGCCGGGGTTGGTATTGCAGGGAATGCTGATGGTATCGAGCTTTTCAGCATTCAGTTCTGCATCAACGATCTCGTAACGACCAATCTTTACCACGTGTCCCATGCGCTTCTCCCGTTTGTGCTGGGTGGAACAGTGATCATAGTCGCTCACGCGCAGTTTTGGCGTATTCGCGGTTAGGATTACTCCTTGTCTTCCATGACGCGTACGCCAATTTTAACGATTTGGTTGTCCTCTTTCTCCGCCACGGTCCAGGTCAATTGGTTCCACTCCACCTGATCGCCCACCACCGGTGTACTGCCCAGCAGGCCCATCACCAGTTGACCGAGGGATTGCTGATCGTTGGTGGTTTCATCGAGTTCCAGCCCATAAATTTGCGCCACATCGCGTAAACGTGCCTCGGCATCCAGAATGAAGTCACCAAAGAAGCGTTGATCGAGCGCGACGGGTGGAGACTGACTGAACATTTTACCCAAAGCGGGCAAATCACGTTCACGTCCAATCACACATAGCACATCGCCCTCTTTAAGGCGCGTGCTACCGTTGGGATGCATCAGCGCGTTATCGCGGAACAGGGCAGCGATGCGCGTTTCGCGTGGCATCTGCAAATCACGCAGCGCGGCTCCGATACACCATTTATCAGCACTAAGTTGGTAAACAAACTGCTCCCAGGGGTTTTCAGGGTGGATGTCCAGTCCGACGCGGCTGATAGGTGATGCAGTAGGGGGAACCACAACTTTGGCGCGTTTGGCCGCATAGCCCAGTGAGGTGCCCTGGAGCATCAACGACACGAGAACCACGAAGAAGGCGATGTTGAAGTAGAGCTTGGCGTTTTCCAGCCCGGCCATCATCGGGAATACTGCGAGGATGATGGGTACTGCGCCACGCAGGCCAACCCAACTGATAAAGATGCGTTCGCGGCCGGTAAAACCTTTAAATGGCAACAGGCCCACCAGAATTGAAAGCGGACGCGCCACCAAAATCAGCCAGAGAGATAAAATCATGGCAGGAACGGCGATATGCCACAAATCAGATGGCGTCACCAGTAAGCCGAGCACGATAAACATGCCGATCTGACTCAACCACGCCATACCATCGAAGGTTTGCAGAATACCGTGACGGTTGCGAATCGGGCTGTTACCCAGCAGATAGCCACACAGGTAAACCGCCAGAATACCGCTGCCTTCCATCACCGTGGTCAGTGCAAACACAATGATGCCGCCACTTAACGCCAGCAGGGGATAGAGACCTTGCGCCAGATTGATACGGTTAATCAGTTGCTGTAGTGCCCAGCCGCCGCCCAGCCCCAGTACAATACCGAGACCGAACTGTTGCACCAGATGTACCACAAACATCCAGCTTAAGCCTGACTGGCCTTGCTGGATCATGTCAATCAGCGTGATGGTCAGGAATACCGCCATGGGATCGTTACTGCCGGATTCAATTTCCAGCGTGGAGCTGACACGTTCGTTAAGGCCTTTATCCCCCAGCAGCGAGAAAACGGCGGCGGCATCGGTGGAACCGATAATCGCGCCAATCAGGAAACCTTGCATCAAATCAAGTTTGAAAAGCCAGGCAGCAGCCAAACCGGTTAAACCGGCGGTTATCATCACGCCAACCGTGGCGAGTGACAGCGCAGGCCCCAGCGCCACCTTGAATGAGCTGGATTTGGTGCGCATGCCGCCATCCAGCAAAATAATCGCCAGCGCGAGGTTAGAAACCAGATACGCCACCGGGTAGTTGTCAAAAGCGATGCCGCCAATCCCATCAATGCCAGTCAACATGCCTAACGCAAGGAAGATCACCAGAATAGGGATGCCAAGCCGTGACGAGAATGAACTCAGAAGAATACTTGCTGCGACCAGCACGGAACCAATAATAAACAAACTGTAAATCATGCTGGCATTCAACGGCGTTCTCCTGCGGTACGAGCGAAAATGACAAACTGCGGGGGATTCACACAGACAAGGTGAAAAGATAATGCCTTATCAATAGCTTGTCAGCGCTTAATTGCATATTTTTTCTATCTGCGGAGCGCTATCCCATAGATCGTTAAAATTGTGTGAAAAATCAGCGGGAATTTCAGGTGAATGAGCGGTGGCGCGGAAAAGAAAAAGCCGGTCAATGACCGGCTTGATGTTCAGGCTTCTGCCACCTGTTTGTGGAAAAGTTCTCTAAATACTGGGTAAATGTCTTCTGGCTCACGGATGTGCTGAATCGCGAAGTTATCAAACATAGCCTGCAGATGTTCATACTCACGCCACAGCGTCTGGTGCGCACGGCGCGTGATTTCGATGTAGCTGTAATAACGTACAACCGGCAAAATATGTTTGGCCAGAATTTCGTGACACAACGGGGAGTCATCCGCCCAGTTGTCGCCATCAGAGGCTTGTGCCGCATAAATATTCCACTGCGCAGGGTCATAGCGCTCTTTAACCACTTCATCCATTAACTTCAATGCGCTAGACACAATGGTGCCGCCGGTTTCCTGCGAGTAGAAGAACTCCTGCTCATCGACTTCTTTCGCCTGCGTATGGTGACGGATATACACCACCTCCACATTTTTATAGGTCCGGCTCAGGAACAGATAGAGCAGAATATAAAAACGCTTCGCCATGTCTTTCGTGGCTTGATCCATGGAACCGGACACATCCATCAGGCAGAACATCACCGCCTGGCTGGAAGGCTCAGGGCGCTTCTCAAAGTTTTTGTAGCGTAAGTCGAAGGTATCAATAAAGGGTACGCGTTCAATGCGTGCCCGCAGTTCGGCAATCTCTTTGCGCAGCCGCTCCTCTTCCAGCAACTGAGCCGGTTCACTGTTCTCCACTTCCGTCAGCGTGGCTTCCAGTTCGTGCAGCATACGGCGTTTACCGGCGGTCATGGCAGTACGACGCGCCAGTGAATTTTGTAGCGAACGCACCACACTGATGTTGGCCGGTACCCCATTTGAGGTAAAGCCCGCGCGGTGCGTTTTATATTCGTTCAATTGTCGATGCTGATTTTTACGCAGATTTGGCAGGGCAAGATCTTCAAACAGCAAATCAAGATATTCATCTTTCGATATCTGGAAGACAAACTCATCCTGACCTTCACCGTCCTGACTGGCGTTGCCCTGACCGCTGCCACCGCCACCACCGCCCCCTTGTGGGCGCTCAATGCGGTCGTTCTGGACGAAATGATCGTTCCCCGGATGCACGCGATGGCGACTGCCGCCGCGTCCCTGATGGAAAATAGGCTCATTGATGTCATCGATAGGAATCGAGACAGATTCGCCGCTCTCCACGTCGGTGACCGACCGCTTGTTGATGGCCTCGGAGATCGACTGCTTGATTTGCGACTTGTAACGGCGCAGGAAACGCTGCCGATTGACCGCGCTCTTGTTTTTACCGTTCAGACGCCGATCGATAAAATAGGCCATACATATCCCCCAAACTACAGTGCAAGCCAGGCCGGAACCACTCCGGCCTCCTGTTGCGGCGTCGCGGCGCCGCGTAGCTTACAGGTAACGATTAAGACGATTTACGCACGCGCAGATACCATTCGCACAACAGGCGCACCTGTTTGCGGGTATAACCTTTCTCCATCATGCGATCGACAAAATCATCGTGTTTTTTCTGTTCGTCCGTTGAGGTCTTGGTATTAAACGAAATCACCGGCAGCAACTCCTCGGTATTGGAGAACATTTTCTTCTCAATGACCGTGCGCAGTTTTTCGTAGCTGGTCCAGTTAGGATTACGTCCGCTATTTTGCGCCCGGGCACGCAGCACAAAGTTGACGATCTCGTTACGGAAATCTTTCGGGTTACTGATCCCGGCAGGTTTCTCGATTTTTTCCAGTTCAGCATTCAGTGATTCGCGATCAAACAGCTGTCCGGTATCCGGGTCGCGGTATTCCTGATCCTGAATCCAGAAGTCGGCGTAAGTAACATAGCGGTCGAAGATGTTCTGACCGTATTCTGAATAAGATTCCAGATAGGCGGTCTGAATCTCTTTGCCAATAAACTCCGCGTATTTCGGAATCAGATAGCCTTTCAGGTGCTCAAGGTATTTCTCTGCCAGATCCTGCGGGAACTGTTCGCGTTCAATTTGTTGCTCCAGTACGTAGAACAGATGTACCGGGTTGGCCGCCACTTCGGCATGGTCAAAGTTGAACACGCGCGACAGAATCTTGAACGCGAAGCGGGTCGAAAGGCCGTTCATGCCCTCATCCACGCCAGCGTAGTCATGATACTCCTGCCATGATTTCGCTTTTGGATCGGTATCTTTCAGGCTTTCACCATCATAGACGCGCATTTTTGAATAGATGCTGGAGTTTTCCGGCTCTTTCAAACGCGACAGGATTGAGAAGCGCGCTAAGGTCTCCAGCGTGCCTGGTGCACATGGCGCCGTCGTCAGCTCACTGTGATTAAGCAGTTTGTCGTAGATTTTGATCTCTTCCGACACTCGCAGGCAGTAAGGCACTTTGACAATGTAAACACGGTCCAGGAACGCTTCGTTGTTCTTGTTGTTACGGAAAGTCACCCATTCTGACTCGTTGGAGTGCGCCAGAATGATGCCGTTAAACGGCAGGGCAGAGATCCCTTCAGTACCGTTGTAGTTACCTTCCTGAGTGGCGGTCAGCAATGGATGCAGCACTTTAATCGGTGCCTTAAACATCTCGACGAATTCCATGATGCCCTGGTTCGCGCGGCAGAGTGCGCCCGAGTAACCGTAAGCGTCGGGATCGTTCTGCGCGTGGTTTTCCAGTTTGCGGATATCCACCTTACCGACCAATGCAGAGATATCCTGGTTGTTCTCATCACCCGGTTCCGTTTTGGCGATGGCCACTTGCTCCAGGATAGAAGGCCAGACTTTGACCACTTTAAAGCGGGTAATATCGCCGCCGAAGTCATGCAGGCGTTTTGCTGCCCACGGCGACATGATGGTGCCCAGGTAACGCCGCGGCACGCCATACTCTTTCTCAAGAATGTTGGCGTCTTCCTGCGGGTTGAACAGGCACAGAGGATGATCGTTGACCGGGCTGCGTTCGCCATCAGCGCTCAGCACGTAGATCGGTACGCGTTGCATCAGGGCTTTCAAACGCTCAGCAAGTGACGATTTACCGCCACCGACCGGCCCCAGCAAGTAGAGAATCTGTTTCTTCTCTTCCAGGCCTTGCGCAGCGTGTTTCAGGTAGGAGACGATCTGCTCAATCGCTTCCTCCATACCATAAAACTCTTCGAAGGCGGGATAGCGTCCCATGACGCGGTTAGAGAAGATTCTGGAAAGGCGTGGCTCCTGCGCCGTGTCAACCATCACCGGCTCACCGATAGCCATCAATAGTCGCTCTGCAGCGTTGGCGTATGCACTGCGATCCTGCTTACAGATTGCGAGAAATTCCTGCAGTGTGAACTCTTCGTCCTTGGCAGCTTCATAACGCTGACGATAGTGATCGAATATATTCATAGCGATGCCCGTCCTTTCGTTTTTAGCACAGGTAAAGGAGCGAAATTAGATACGTTTGCAGCTCCCGGAAGATATTCTTTAATGAGTACAGCAACCCTTATGCCAACCTGACGTTTTTTTATCGGGATACACAAATCTTATGGTTACTCTGCTCGTACAAAAAGTCTCGGCTTACTTTTAACTGTAGAAGGCATTCAGAAAATCTGCAGCCACTTTTCTCCTTATTTAGCGATATATCAATAACAAAGTCTCATAAGCACTAAGGCATTCCGTTTGCTTGTCTACCACTGCAGCCTGCTTCAGACTATTCCGCATGGGTGATAAACATCCCTGATTTAACGTTAACCCAGCGCGAAATTTTAGTTAGACTCTGCGTGTGATTGTTATATTAATGGACTGATTAAATTGTGAACCAATTCAAACTTAAAGCGCTTGCTTGTGTTGTTCCTTGTTATTTTGCGGCGTTCAGCACTCATGCAGAACCCTTATCTCTCGGGGCTTCGGTTATTTATGCCCAGTCACCTTATCGTGGCGGACAGGACCGATACATCCCCATCCCGGTCATCAATTATGAAGGCGAAAACTTCTGGTTCCGTAGCTTGCAAGGCGGCTACTACCTGTGGAAAGACCAGCAGGATCAACTGTCATTAACCTTGCTGGGTTCACCGCAACAGTATGATCCCAAGGATAACGATCTGGGTGACATGAAGGCTCTGGATAAGCGCCGGATGACCCTGATGGCAGGTGCCACCTATCGTCATGTTGCTGATTGGGGTATCGTGCGCACCGCTCTGCTAGGCGATGTGCTCAACAACAGTAATGGCATCATCTGGGATCTTACCTATCTGTATCGCTTCGATTTTGGCGCGTTCAGCCTGACGCCAGGCATCGGTGCAATGTGGAACAGCGCCAACCAAAACCGCTACTACTATGGCGTGTCATCGCACGAAAGCGCGCGGACAGGTATTGCTGAATATCAGCCGGACGACAGCTGGTCTCCTTATGTGGAAATGAACGCCAGCTACCAGATTAGCGATAGCTGGAACGCCAGTTTGTCCGGGCGCTACACCCGCTTTGATAGCGAAATCAAAGACAGTCCGATGGTGGACAAAAGTGGTCAGTTCACCCTCTGGACCGGCATCAGCTACAGCTTCTAATGGTTTTACATCGCGCCTCGTAATGAGGCGTTTTTATTACATTGCACCAATAACGCGCCCCATCTTGGCGCATCAGGAGGCGTAATGAAGACGATTCAATTCCGTGGAGAATCAGCTTTACCCGCTATTGGGCAAGGAACCTGGTATATGGGGGAGAATGCAGCGCTGCGTCGTCAGGAAGTCACGGCGTTACAGGCTGGATTGGATCTGGGGCTGAGGCTGATTGATACCGCAGAAATGTACGCCGAAGGCGGAGCGGAAGAGGTGGTGGGCGAAGCGCTACGCGGACGCCGTCATCAGGCCTGGCTGGTGTCAAAAGTCTATCCGTGGAATGCCGGGGAAGTGGATGCGATAGAGGCCTGCGAGCGCAGCTTACAGCGCTTAGAGACCGATTATCTTGATCTTTATCTGCTGCACTGGCGCGGCAATGTACCACTGGAAGAGACCATTCGCGCCATGGAAACCTTACAGCAGCAGGGAAAAATTCGGCATTGGGGCGTATCGAATTTCGACACGGACGATATGCAAGAATTGTGGAGTGAGACGGGCGGTGAAAACTGCGCAACCAATCAGGTGCTGTATCACCTGGCATCACGAGGAATCGAATACGATTTATTAGCGGCATGCCAGCAACGTGATATGCCGATAATGGCCTATTGCCCTCTGGCGCAGGCGGGACGTTTACGTCAGTCACTGTTTGATGATCCCCATTTGCAGCAGATTGCACAACAGAAGAGCATCAGCGTGGCGCAATTACTGCTCGCATGGGTGATTCGTCAACCTGGCGTGATCGCCATTCCCAAAGCCAGTAGCCAACAACACGTGGCGGAAAATGCCGCCGCGTTAAATCTGCATTTGAGCGTTGAAGAATTAGCGATCATCGACCGGGCGTTTCCAGCACCGCAACATAAAACGGGCTTAGACGTGGTATAGCGGCGCATCTGCGCCGCAAACCTATTTATTGCGCACGCGAAGGGTGGTACCGAGGCGAGCAGGGGATTCACCGGCACTTTTCATCGGCTTGTTGATGCGAGCCGTTTCCACGCAGACCATGGTTTTGTAACCCTCATTAGGCATATCCGCCATGCTGCAGGACAATTCTGGCCCTGGATTCCATGTGACAACGTCACTTTTATAGTGATGATACACTTCAATCTGACGTTTTCCTGCTATGTCGTGAATCACACTGCAATCTTCGGCGGCGGTGTGAATCCGATCGACGCGGTCAGGGTAGGTTTGCTTGCCATCAGCCGAACTGCCTACCGTGTTAGCGTTCACCTTGTCGATAAAGTTATTTCCTAAGCCACTCACTTCCACCTGAGCAATATCGGCGATCTGGAAGTAGGTGTGCAAGGCTGCGGTGGCTTCGTAATCGCCCCAGGCTTCCAGCTCAATTTCACAATGCTCGGCGATACGGAAACGGGCCAGCAGGGTGAAATCATGCGGCCACAGCTTCTTCGTTTGCGCGTTGCTTTCCAGTGTGAACGTCAGCATTACGGCATCTTCGTTCTCATCGTGTGCAGTCAATGTCCAGGGTTGATTACGGGCGAAACCATGCGCCGGTTCACCTGCCGGACCAAACCAAGGCCAGCAAATCGGCACGCCTCCACGGATTGCTTTGCCTGCGGCAAACGGCGTCTTATCGCTCAACCAGATCACCGGTTGCTGGCCGCTGGGCTGCCATGAGAGCAGATGTGCGCCTTGCAGCGCAATCGCCGCTCGGACCTTGGGATGGCTCACGACGACGATGGGTAAATCGCCCATCTGGCGTTGTGACAGATAAGGGGTGATCTGATTCACCACCGGTAAACTATAAAGCGTATCTTGCATCGTCAGACCTTCTCTTCTTCCAAATGAAAAAAAAGGGGCGACCGAAGTCACCCCTTGTCTGTTTCGCCAGTCGCTTACTTAGAAGCAACCAGTGCAATCAGATCCAGAACTTTGTGTGAGTAGCCAGTTTCGTTGTCGTACCATGAAACCAGTTTCACGAAGTTGTCGTTCAGTGCGATACCGGCTTTAGCATCGAATACTGAAGTCAGGGTTTCGCCATTGAAGTCGGTTGATACAACGTCGTCTTCGATGTAGCCCAGAACGCCTTTCATCTTGCCTTCAGATTCAGCTTTGATCACGGCACAGATTTCTTTGTAAGTGGCTGGTTTTTCGAGACGTACAGTCAGGTCAACAACAGACACGTTCGGGGTAGGAACGCGGAACGCCATACCGGTCAGTTTACCGTTCAGCTCTGGCAGAACCACGCCCACTGCTTTAGCAGCACCGGTAGAAGATGGGATGATGTTCTGAGCTGCGCCGCGGCCGCCGCGCCAGTCTTTGTGAGACGGGCCATCAACGGTTTTCTGCGTAGCGGTGGTGGCGTGAACAGTGGTCATCAGACCTTCAACGATACCGAAGTGGTCGTTGATCACTTTAGCCAGTGGTGCCAGGCAGTTAGTGGTGCAAGAGGCGTTAGAAACGATATCCTGGCCAGCATATTTTTCAAAGTTTGCGCCACGAACGAACATTGGGGTCGCATCTTTAGAAGGACCGGTCAGAACCACTTTCTTCGCACCAGCCTGAATGTGTTTGCGAGCGGTTTCGTCGGTCAGGAAGATACCGGTTGCTTCTGCAACAACGTCAACACCCACTTCGTCCCATTTCAGGTTAGCCGGGTCTTTCTCAGCGGTAACACGGATTTTCTTACCGTTAACAATCAGCGCGCCGTCTTTCACTTCTACGGTGCCGTCGAAACGACCGTGCGTAGAGTCATACTTCAGCATGTAAGCCATGTAATCGGCGTCGAGCAGGTCGTTGATCGCGACGATTTCGATGTCAGAACGCTGCTGTGCAGCACGGAAAACGATGCGACCGATACGGCCAAAACCGTTGATACCTACTTTGATAGTCATATATTCCACCAGCTATTTGTTAGTGAATAAAAGGTTGGCTGTAAAATTACAAAAACCTTACCAGGCGTCAAGCGGAATCGTGTCAATTGTTGCGACAGGTCAATTCCAACGCCAGGAATAATTGGTTGCGCAATCGCTTACGCAGCACCCTTATTGCGCGCCTATGTTACGCCGAATACCGACCGAAAAGGGATGACTTTTGCAAAGGGTGATCGACGTCACAATTTTGCGCTGTGGCAGTCGTGGAGAACGGGTTCGCACGAAAAAAGACCATGATGATGTTGTTCGTTTGTTAGAATACTAGTCGATTTTTACAGAATGACACTCCGGAACTCAAAATGGCTAAAGACACCGCACCCGAGGCAAAAATCGCGCAGCTCTCTGAGATGCAGCGTTATGTCACACAGCATCGCGGCACGGAACCTCCTTTCAGTGGCGCACTCCTGCATAACAAGCAGGAAGGTATCTACCACTGTTTAGTGTGCAATTCACCGCTGTTCCTCTCAGACTCTAAATATGATTCAGGCTGCGGCTGGCCGAGCTTTTACCAGCCGTACAGCGATGATGCGATTCGTTATCTGGAAGATGATTCTCACGGTATGCACCGCGTGGAAATTCGCTGTGGCAATTGCGATGCGCATCTCGGCCACGTCTTCCCGGATGGCCCGCAGCCTACCGGTGAGCGCTACTGCGTTAACTCTGCCTCATTGAGCTTTACCGATGAGCAGGGCAAGCAACAAGAGGGCTGAGCATGAAGCAAGAACTGGAAGCCATGCTGGCGGCGATGACGCCGGAAGTCTACGAGCGGCTCGCCACCGCAGTGGAAACCGGTAAATGGCCGGACGGTGTCGCGCTGACGCAAGAGCAGCGCGATAATTGCCTGCAGCTGGTGATGCTGTGGCAGGCGCGTCACAACGACGACCCGCAGCATATGACCATTGGCAAAGGGGGGGAGATGGTGATGAAGTCGAAAAAGCAGCTTAAGGAAGAGTTCGGTATCGAGCCGGACATCACGCGCATTAACCTGCACTAGAGCGCAAAAGGGCTGGTTTTCACCAGCCCTCATTTTCAGATTATTACCGCACCCTGAGCTTGCATCTGTTCGATGGCAATATCGCTATCATCAGGATTCAGGTTGACGCCGCGGCAACCCTCTTTCACCACTTCAACGTTGTAGCCCAGCTCCAGCGCATCCAGCACGCTGTATTTGACACAGTAATCGGTGGCGAGACCCAGCATCACCAGATCGCTGATGCCGCGTTCCCGCAGCCAGCTGTCCAGCTCCGTTTTACGGCGATGGCCATTGTCGAAGAAGGCACTGTAGCTGTCCACGTCAGCATCGCCGCCTTTGTGGAACACCGCATCAATCAGTGTGCGATCCAGTTCGGGGTGAAAATCCGCACCCACTGAGTTCTCAATACCGTGATCGGGCCACCAGATTTGCGCCAGACCGTTCAGTTCACCCAATGTATACACCGGTTCACCAGAGACAGAGGCGAAGCTGCCGTGATCTGCCGGATGCCAGTCCTGTAATGCCACTACACATTCTCCCCGATCGCGGAACTCGCGTGCGTAGCGATTGGCAACGGCAACCGTTTGGTCGCCTTCGCGCACTGCCATTGGGCCGCCGGGGCAAAAATCGTTTTGAATATCGATGATTATCAATGCCCGCTTCATTACATCTCGCTCCGTATCAGTCGTCGGTCAGTTCGCCGCGTAAATTCTGTTGCATTCTGGCACGAATTTCCGGGTTGGTGAGGTTTTGACTCAACAAAAAGTGCAGTTTTGTTAATGTTGCCTCAACGGTAAGGTCAAAACCGCTGATCACGCCCGCATGCTCCAGCGCATTGCCAGTGGCATAACCCCCCATGTTCACTTTGCCGGACATGCATTGCGTCAGATTCACCACCACAATCCCACGTTCGCTGGCCTGCTGCAGCTCAGCCAGGAATTCGGCATTCTGCGGCGCGTTGCCCACCCCATATGAGCGCAGAATCAGGGCCTTCACCGGCTGGCGCAAGAAGTTACGTACCACATCGGCAGAGATACCCGGATAGATGGTGACCACGCCAATCGGCTGCGGAGTAATCGGGTGCACAATCAGCTCACCCCTGCCCTGAGGCGCAGGTGGCGTATTGAGTTTACGAATGTGAATACCGGCTTCCAGCAGAGGAGGGAGATTCGGTGAGGCAAAGGCGTTAAAGCCGTCGGCATGCGCTTTGGTGGTGCGATTGCCACGGAACAGCGTGTTGTTAAAGAACAACGCCACTTCATTGATCGGATAATTAGCGGCCACGTACAACGAATTGAGTAAATTCTGCTGACCATCTGAGCGCAATTCTGCCAGTGGAATCTGCGAGCCGGTTACGATTACCGGCTTCGCCAGGTTTTCCAGCATGAATGACAGCGCCGAGGCAGTGAATGCCATGGTGTCGGTGCCATGCAGAATCACAAAACCATCATAGCTGTCGTAATTCTGTTTAATGTCATCAGCAATCGATTGCCAATCCAATGGCGTCATGTCTGACGAATCCATCAGAGGCTGATATTCGTGGATGGTGAAATTCGGCATCTCAGGCCGATGGAACTCTGGCATGTTGGCCAGTTGCTGCTGCAAGTGGCCGGAAACCGGAATGTAGCCGTGCGCGGAGCGCTGCATACCGATGGTACCGCCCGTGTAGGCTACATAGATATTTTTCTTTTGCATGGAAGAACTCAGACTTGCCGTAAAACGCGCAGTATAAGGGGATTAACAGCGAAAAGCAGCCCGACCAGCGGCCGGGCTGTAAAGATTAGCGTACGTTGCCGCAGTTCAGGCAGAAGGCGTAGCGATTTTGCGGATCATTAAGATTGTTCATCAGGCCAGGCTGATCTTTCACTGCACTCATTACGTCCAGCATCGGCGCGGGCAGCCACACCTTCAGTGCTGCTGGCAGCATCGCTTGTGCAGAGGCATTCATCTGATTTAGCAGCAGGTCAATCATGCCGGGGTCGTCCTGATACCAGCTAAGCTGCGGCTTGGCGACTTTTGCCAATTCGGCCGCTTTCGCCACGGCATCGTCAAAATCACCCAACGCATCGACTAAACCATTCGCTTTGGCATCGCTACCGGTCCAGACGTGGCCCTGGGCGATATCATTGATCTGCTCTGGCGTTTTGTGACGCGACTTCGCTACCAGTCCGACAAAATTGCGATAGCCATTTTCGATGGTCAGCTGCATCAACTGTTGCACTTCCGTCGGCAGGGCTTTAGTGGTGGCAACATCCGCCAGTGGCGAAGTGGCCACGCCATCCGTGTGCACACCAATACTGTTCAGGCTATTTTCAACCGTGTTAATCACGCCGAAAATACCGATTGAACCGGTCAAGGTGCTGGGTGCGGCCACAATGTAGTCTGCTGGCGTCGAGATCCAGTAGCCGCCTGAAGCCGCCATGCCGCCCATTGAGACCACCACTGGCTTGCCGGCATCATGGGCTGCGGCTAACTCTTCACGAATCGCTTCCGATGCCGACACGCTGCCACCTGGGCTGTTGACGCGCAGTACAATCGCTTTGATTTTCGGATCGAGACGTGCATCGCGAATCTGCGAAGCGGTGGTATCGCCACCCACGTTTCCGGCGGTTTCCTCACCGTCCATAATCGCACCGCTGGCGAAGATCACCGCAATATTGCCATCCTGATCCTGCTGAGGCTGCTTCACGGTGTAATCGTAAATGCTGACGTTGCGATAATCGTTATTGGCTTTATCCCAGCCAAAGGTTTTCACCAGTTCCTGATCGGCAGCCGCACGGCTGTCCAGCACATCAACCAATTTACTGTTCAGCGCATATTTTGCGGTATCGCCGTCAACAGCCTGCAATCCGCTGATGACGCCGGCTGCTCCCGGGAACAGTTGATCCGGGGTAATCTGGCGATTTGCGGAAACGGTGTTCAGGTAGTTCTGCCACAGCTGGCCGATCCAGCGACCATCCGCATCACGTGCTTCCGGAGACATATCGTCACGCAGGAAAGGCTCGACGGCAGATTTGTAGGTGCCCACACGGAACACATGAGAATTGACTTTGAGCTTCTCTAGCAGGGATTTGTAATACAACCCATTGGTAGCAAAGCCATGCAGATCAACGGTGCCCTGCGGTGACAGATAAATTTTGGTGGCATAGCTGGCGATGTAGTATTGCGCCTGGCTATAGCTATCACCAATGGCGTATATCGGTTTGCCCGCATCACGGAACTCACGCAGCGATTTGCCCAGATATTGTAATGAGGGTTGATCGCCGCCAGCAAAATCACGCAAATCAAGCACGATCCCGGTGATGTTTTTGTCAGTTTTCGCCTGACGAACCGCATCCACCACGTCGAACAATGAATTCTCTTGCAGGCGATCGCTGCTCGCGCCCAGCAACTCACGGCTGATGCGACTCAGGCGATTACTGACGGAAGGTTTATCCACTAATACACCGCTTAAATCCACTTTGAGTGCACCCTGTTGCACCGGTTCGCTGCTGTTGGCGCTGGAAAGCTGTAACCAGATACCGACACCGGCGAGGATTAAGACGATGAGGAATAAATTAAGAATGAATTCCCGAATAAAATTTAACACCCGCCAGCTCCAGCGGAACAGGCCAGCAATAATTCGCCACAATGTGCGCATAAACTCTCCATATTCACGTAACAGGGCAGTCGCCACGCGGTCTGCCCCGATGTCGGGTTCATCCTAAAGAGCAGCGTGCGAAATGTCAGCAGGAAATCGCGCCAGACTGTTACAAAAGATCTTGCTGTGCCAGGATTAGCCCACGCTTTTTATTCACGGGAGAATAATGATGGATGCACTGGATTTATTAATTAACCGCCGTTCGGCTTCGCGTCTGGCAGAACCGGCACCAGCGGGCGAAGTCTTGCAGAACATTTTGCACGCAGGCTTACGTGCACCGGATCATGGTACGTTGCAGCCGTGGCGCTTTATCATTGTAGAGAATGAAGGGCGTGAGCGTTTTGGTAAATTGCTTGAACAAGCGGCGCGTGACAGCAACCTCGATGAAAAGGCGATTGAAAAATCCGCCACCGCACCGTTTCGAGCGCCGATGATTATCACTGTTGTGGCGCACTGTGAAGAGCATGCCAAAGTCCCGCATTGGGAACAGTTGGTTTCAGCAGGTTGTGCCGTGATGGCGATGCAAATGGCCGCGGTGGCGCAGGGCTTTAACGGTATCTGGCGCAGCGGTCCATGGACCGACCATCCTTCGGTACGCGAAGCCTTTGGTTGCCGCGAGCAGGATGCGATTGTCGGATTCCTGTATCTCGGTACACCGCAGCTTAAAGCGAATACCACGGTAGTTGCACCGGTCACCGCGCAATTTGTCAGTTATTTCTGACAGACATCAGCGGGTTTCTTCGGCAGGGTGAGGCGTGTTGCAAAGATTGCACACCGCGTGTGCGAAAGATCGAGCTTAAACCGCGCAACACTTACCACCGGTTGACAGCCAGGCTAACATACAGCCTTCTGTTCAGCGCATAAGGAACCCGCCATGAGTGAACCTCTTCGTCTGACGCAATACAGCCATGGAGCTGGCTGCGGCTGCAAAATTTCGCCGCAGGTACTGGAAACCATTCTTCATAGTGAGCTGACCCCTTTTCATGACCCCCAGTTGCTGGTGGGCAACGAAACACGTGACGATGCTGCCGTATACGATCTTGGCAACGGCACAGCGGTAGTCAGCACCACCGACTTCTTCATGCCGATTGTTGATGATCCCCATACCTTTGGCCGTATCGCCGCCACCAACGCTATCAGTGATATTTATGCCATGGGCGGCAAACCGATTATGGCGATTGCCATCCTGGGTTGGCCGGTCAACGTGCTGAGCCCAGAAGTGGCTCAGCAGGTCATTGAAGGCGGTCGTGCGGCCTGTCAGGCTGCTGGTATTGCGCTGGCGGGTGGGCATTCGATCGATGCGCCGGAGCCGATTTTTGGCCTGGCCGTCACGGGAATTGTTGATGTGGCGCGGGTGAAAAAGAACAGCGCCGCGCAGGTGGGAAGCCAGCTGTTTCTCACCAAGCCGCTGGGAATTGGCATCCTGACCACCGCCGAGAAAAAAGGCCTTCTGCTGCCAGAACACCAGTCATTAGCGGCGGAGGTGATGTGTCAATTGAATAAAGCCGGTGCCGAGTTCGCCAAACTGGATGGCGTCAGCGCCATGACCGATGTCACCGGTTTTGGCTTGCTGGGACATCTGAGTGAGATTTGCCAGGGATCAGGTTTGCGTGCGGAAATCCACGCCACACAGGTTCCGCGCTTACCGGGTGTCGATGAGTATATCGCCAAAGGTGCCGTGCCCGGCGGCACTCAGCGCAATTTTGCCAGCTATGGCGCCCTGATTTCCGCGATGGACGATGCAACTCGCGCGTTACTGTGCGATCCGCAAACCTCGGGTGGTTTACTGGTGGCGGTGCAACCCAGCGAGGTCGAAGCCTTCCAGCGCTGCGCAATATTGGCCGGCGTGCAGGCGACGGCGGTGGGGGAACTCTTCGCTGCCGATCCTTCCTGTCCATTAATTACCGTCGTGAATTGACGTAGAAGGAACGACGCCAGACATGCGTTTGTTTATTGCTGAAAAACCCAGCCTGGCGCGTGCCATTGCTGATGTACTGCCGAAGCCGCATCGCCGCGGTGACGGTTTTATTGCCTGTGGCAACGATCAGATGGTCACCTGGTGTGTCGGACATTTGCTGGAACAGGCGCAGCCGGACAGCTATGACAGCCGCTATGCGCGCTGGAATCTTGCCGACTTGCCGATCATTCCGGAAAAGTGGCGTTTACAGCCACGTCCGTCGGTGGCTAAGCAACTCAAAGTGATTGAGGGTTTGCTGCAACAGGCGAGTGAAGTGGTGCACGCCGGTGACCCGGATCGAGAAGGTCAGCTGTTGGTGGATGAAGTGCTGGACTACCTGCAACTCGCGCCGGAAAAGCGGCAGAAAGTGCAGCGCTGTCTCATTAACGATCTCAACCCCTCCGCCGTGGAGCGAGCAGTCAGCCGTTTACGTGAGAATCGCGAGTTTATCCCGCTGTGCGTCTCCGCATTGGCCCGCGCCCGCGCAGATTGGCTCTACGGCATCAATATGACCCGTGCCTGGACGCTATTAGGCCGCAATGCCGGTTATGATGGCGTGCTGTCGGTCGGACGCGTACAAACGCCGGTGCTCGGCCTGGTGGTGCGTCGCGATGAAGAGATCGAAAACTTCATTCCTAAAGATTACTTCGAAGTGAAAGCGCACATTGTGACGCCGAAGGATGAGCGTTTTGTTGCCAGCTGGATACCCAGCGACGCCTGCGAACCCTGGCAGGATGAGGAAGGTCGCCTGTTACACCGTTCGCTGGCCGATCATGTCTTAGAGCGCATCAACGGTAAGCCGGCGATAGTGACAGGCTATAACGACAAACGGGAATCTGACACCGCACCATTGCCGTTTTCGCTCTCCAGCCTGCAGATCGAGGCGGCAAAGCGTTTCGGCCTGAGTGCGCAAAACGTACTGGACTGCTGCCAGCGTCTGTATGAAACCCATAAGTTGATTACCTATCCGCGTTCAGACAGCCGTTATTTGCCGGATGAACATTTTGCCGGACGGCATGCGGTGCTGAATGCGATACAGGCGCACCAACCCAATCTGACACCGCCTACGGATTTTAACCCTGATCAGAAGAACCGCTGCTGGGATGATAAAAAGGTGGATGCGCACCACGCGATCATCCCTACCGCCCGCGCCAGTAAAGTGAACCTCACGGAGAATGAAGCCAATATTTACGGCCTGGTGGCACGTCAGTATCTGATGCAATTTTGCCCAGACGCGGTGTTTCGCAAATGTGTTATCGATCTCGAGATTGGCGGGGGTAAGTTTGTTGCCAAAGCGCGTTTTCTGTCAGAAGCGGGCTGGCGTGCCTTACTCGGCAGTAAAGAACGCGATGAAGAGAACGATGGCACGCCTTTACCGGTGGTGGCAAAGGGCGATGAGCTGCTGTGTGAGCGCGGTGAGGTGCATGCCAAGCAGACGCAGCCGCCGCGCCCGTTTACCGATGCCACCCTGTTATCCGCCATGACCGGCATCGCGCGCTTTGTTCAGGATAAAGAACTAAAGAAAGTGCTGCGTGCGACCGATGGTTTAGGGACGGAAGCGACGCGAGCCGGCATTATTGAATTATTGTTCCGCCGGACATTCCTGGTGAAGAAAGGCCGCTATATTCATTCTACGGACGCGGGCAGGGCGCTGATCCATGCGTTACCAGAAATGGCGGCCCGACCAGATATGACGGCTCAATGGGAATCGACATTAACACGCATCAGTGAAAAGGCCTGCCGCTACGATGAGTTTATGCAGCCGCTGGTTGCCACGCTGATCGGGTTAATTGGCGAAGCGCGTCAGCGACCCTCGTTGCAATCATTTAGAGGCATTGCCGCACCGGCCGCTAAACGTAAAGCAAAACCGAAATCGACCCGGCGTAAAACCAAGGAGACAGAGTGATGCGTTATATCCTATTAGCGCTTAGCGGGCTGCTGTTGTGCATGAATTCGGCGCTGGCGAACCGCCAGCCGGAAAACAGTCGCACGGGCAATACGGATGTGGTGGTGGATATGCCACCGGAAGTCTGGACACAGGGACAGAATAATCAGCAGAGCAACTGTCTGCAGTGCTGCACTTATGAGAATCGCAGTTACTCTGAAGGGGCAGTAGTGAAAGCGGAAGGCGTGCTGCTGCAGTGTGGGCGTGATGAGAAAGTGATGGGCACTAACCCGCTTATCTGGAAAATCATCAAGTAAAGGTGCGTGGCGTTCTCACGCCACGCAGTTTACTTATTTTTCCAGATTGAACGTCGACCAGACAGGTGCATGATCCGATGGTTTTTCCATACTGCGGATCTCGTAATCAATGCCACTTTCAATGCAACGCGCTGCCAGCGGTTGACTGGCCAGCAACAGGTCGATACGCAGACCACGGTTATCATCAAAACCTTTTGAACGGTAGTCGAACCAGGAGAAACGGTCAGCCGTTTCCGGGTATTTCGCGCGCCAGGTATCGACCAGACCCCAATGCAACAGGCGATCCATCCACTCACGCTCTTCTGGCAGGAATGAGCATTTACCGGTGCGCAGCCAGCGCTTGCGGTTATCTTCGCCAATGCCGATATCAAGATCGGTACTGCTGATATTCATGTCACCCATGATCAGCACCGGCTTATCAACCGCCAACTGCTGTTCCAGATAATCCTGTAAATCACGGTAGAACTTCTCTTTCGCCGGGAATTTAGTTGGATGGTCACGGCTTTCACCCTGCGGGAAGTAACCGTTAATCACGGTGATGTCGCCAATCGGGCTGGGGATCTCCGCCATGATTAGGCGGCGTTGTGAATCTTCATCATCACCGGGAAAACCACGACGTACCGAAACAGGCTGCGCTTTGGTCAGCAGCGCGACGCCGTAGTGGCCTTTTTGACCATGATAAAACACGTTGTAACCCAACTTGCTGACGTCTTCGAGCGGGAACATGTCATCGTGAACTTTGGTTTCCTGCAGGCCGATGACGTCTGGCTGATGCTGTTCGACGAGGGCTTCAAGTTGATGAGGGCGTGCGCGCAAGCCATTGATGTTGAAAGAGATGAATTTCATTTCGCTGCCATTCTTATCCGCAAAAGTATGCCGGGATGGTAACGAGTTTTCGTTAGAATGTCATGGATTGAATCGGGAAGAAATAACGATGTAAGCAATAGGAAAAGCGATGGTGGCGGGAGAAGGATTCGAACCTTCGAAGTCGATGACGGCAGATTTACAGTCTGCTCCCTTTGGCCGCTCGGGAATCCCGCCAGGGATATAAAGCTCTTAGTGATTCAGGTGAGAAGATTATTCAGATGGTGGCGGGAGAAGGATTCGAACCTTCGAAGTCGATGACGGCAGATTTACAGTCTGCTCCCTTTGGCCGCTCGGGAATCCCGCCACTGGCCTGAATAATGTGCCTGAAAGCGGGGCGCATGATACCAAATGCGTTCTGACTGTAAAGCGCTGAAACAAAAATATGAATCGTTTGCCCACTTTTCATCCGTGGCGCTGAAGAGTTGCACAATTCAGCGCCAGGACGCTTACAGAATGATGGTGCGGTTACCGTAAACGAACACGCGCTGGCCCAGCACTTTATACAGCGCGCGGCTCAGGACATTCTTCTCGACATCACGACCGGCACGCATCATCTCTTCTGCGGTGTAGCTGTGATCGACGTTGATCACGTCCTGCATGATGATCGGACCTTCATCGAGGTTGTCATTCACGTAGTGCGCGGTAGCACCGATAATTTTTACGCCACGCTCGTAAGCCTGATGGTAAGGGCGCGCGCCGATGAAAGCAGGCAGGAACGAGTGGTGAATATTGATGATCTGATTCGGGTAACGCTGCACAAAAGCCGGCGTCAGCACGCGCATATATTTGGCCAGCACCACGTAATCCGGCTGGTAGCGATCAATTTCATCGCCCATGCGGTTGTCATGCTCTTCACGCGTCAGGCCTTCATGGCTGACCAGCACAAACGGAATATCGAAACGTTCAACCAGCGAGCGCAGCGTTTCATGGTTACCAATGACGGCGGCAATCTCCATATCGAGACCACCAAACGCGCATTTCATTAGCAGATCGCCCAGGCAATGCGCCTCTTTGGTCACCAGAATCACCACACGACGACGACCAGCGCTCTGCAATTCCCGCACCGAACCTACCGGTAACGCGCTGTCGAGATCCGCCAGCAGGGTATTGTCGTTGAAAATCCCTTCCAGCTCTGTGCGCATGAAAAAGCGCCCGGTACGGTGATCGACAAACTCATTGTTTTGCACAATGTTGAGTTCATGCTTGTAGCAAATGTTGGTGATCTTGGCGATCAGACCTTTCGCATCAGGGCAAATGGTCCGTAAAACTTTTCGTTGCGTGTTTTGCGCTTGCATCTCGATCAGAGTCCTGTCAAAGCGATGAATGGTAAAGCCGTTGTGCATCTGTCCAGATTAACCACAACATTTTTTGTATTTTTTATCGGAGCCACAAGGACAGCGATCGTTGCGCCCCAGCTCGGGCACCGTTCCGTCGATATAGTACCAGCGTTGATCCTCACAGAGAAAGCGTGAACATTCATAGATGGCCGAAGTGCGCTCTTTTTCGCGGTAACGCGCAAAAAAGGTCACAAAGGCTTCATTCTCGTGGCTTCCATGATTACAACGGGTTACATTCAAGCCCAGCCACTCAGTGCCGGAAAAACTTTCAGATAATAACGTCTCAAGGTCGGCCACACGCTTACTGGAGTGCCAGGTCGCAGCCAGATAACCCGCGTTCTTTTCAACATAAGCGGTGTAGCGTGAACGCATTAATTGTTCAGCGCTGGCAGGGAATGCCTGACCGCTCAGAAAGGGCTGGCAACATAAGCTATACTGCTTTCCGCTGCAGCAGGGGCACTTTTCAGACACGTCATCTCCTGTGAGTGATTAAAGTTAATTAAAGTGTGCGCTATGGTAGCCGACTGCTGAGCGGGATGCTACGTACCAGACTAATCACGAGGTGCGATGAGAAAGGTGAGGATCGGGCTGGCCCTGGGTTCAGGCGCCGCCAAAGGTTGGGCGCACATTGGTGTGATTAATGCGCTGGAGCGTGCCGGCATTGAAATTGATGTGGTTGCAGGCTGCTCTGTCGGCGCGTTGGTGGGATCGGCATACGTCAATGGGCGGCTGGGCGTAATGGAAAAGTGGGTGAGCGCATTTCGCTATTGGGACGTGATCCGGCTCATGGATCTGTCGTGGCAGCGTGGTGGTTTGCTGCGCGGTGACCGCGTGTTCAGCCACATCCGTCAGTTGATCCCCAATGAATTGATTGAGGGGTGCAATAAACCCTTTGGCGTGGTGGCCTCGAATTTAAGTACCGGCCGTGAGTTGTGGTTAACCGAAGGCGATTTGCATCAGGCAGTACGTGCGTCCTGTAGTATGCCAGGCTTATTACCACCTGTTGGCTACAATGGTTACTGGCTGGTGGATGGTGCCGTGGTCAATCCGGTGCCGATATCTCTGACACGAGCCCTTGGCGCCGACATTGTCATCGCGGTGGATTTACAGCATGACGCGCATTTAATGCAGCAGGATTTATTATCGGTGACACCTCAGAGCGGCGAAGAAGAGGCTGCGGCTGAGGCATTAAGCTGGGGCAAAAAATTGCGCCAGCGCATACTGGGTCTGACGCACCGCCGGGCCAATCAAACGCCGGGCGCCATGGAGATCATGTCCACATCCATCCAGATTCTGGAAAACCGCCTTAAACGTAATCGTATGGCGGGCGATCCACCGGATGTGCTTATTCAACCGTTTTGTCCGCAGATATCCACACTGGATTTTCATCGTGCAGAAGAAGCCATTGCGGCAGGTAAAGCCGCCGTCGAGAAAAAAATGGATGAACTATTACCGCTGGTCCGAGGCAGATAATCAGGTTGTTCATTCTCAGGCAGTGCGACTTCAGTCAATTCTGAAAGGCGCAACTGCGTTTTATGAACCACTATTGAAATATCTGGTACGCAGGGGGAGAGAATGGAAAAACCACTAATCGGCAAAAAGATACTCATTGTCGAAGATGAGGTCGTTTTCCGTTCGATGTTAGACACTATGTTGGTGGGGCTGGGAGCCAGCACGCTGGAAGCGGGAGATGGCCTCGATGGCTTAACCTTGCTGTCGGCTCAAGCCGTGGATCTGGTGATTTGCGATCTGGAGATGCCGCGCATGGGGGGGCTTCAGTTCGTCGAACGTATCCGCAGCCGCGGTAATAGCGTGCCAATCTTGATCATCTCCGCCACGCAGAACATGGCTGATATTGCGCATGTCCTGCGCCTTGGGGTTCAGGATGTTCTGCTTAAGCCGCTCAGAAACCTCGAACGTTTTCGTGAAGCTGTTTATGAGTGCCTTTATCCTTCGATGTTCACTTCCAAAGTTGAGGAAGATGAACAGCTGTTTCAGGATTGGGATGCACTGGTCCGCGATCCTTTAGCTGCGTCTAAGTTACTGAAGCAGTTGCAACCTCCGGTTCAGCAAACCATCGCCAATTGCCGCATTAACTATCGCCAACTGACCATGGCCGAACAGCCAGGGCTGGTGCTGGATATTGCCGCGTTGTCCGACAAGGATCTGGCCTTTTACTGTCTTGATGTGACCCGAGCAGGCGATAATGGCGTGTTGGCCGCCTTACTGTTGCGCGCGCTGTTTAATGGTCTGTTACAGGAACAACTTTCCGGACAGAAGCAGCGCTTGCCGGAGTTAAACGGCCTGCTGCGCCAGGTCAATATGCTGTTACGCCAGGCCAATCTCAGTGGCCAGTTCCCCTTGCTGGTGGGGTACTACCACCGTCAGTTGAAAAACCTGATTCTGGTCTCCGCTGGCCTCAACGCCACATTGCACATTAACACCCATCAGATTCAACTCAGTAATGGCGTGCCGCTTGGTACTATGGGCAGTCCGCACCTCAATCAGATTAGTCAACGCGCTGATGCCTGGCAGTGCCATGTGTGGGGCGCGGGTGGCAGGCTACGGCTGATGTTATCGGCTGAAGAATAAGCGATTGGATTTATATTTTTTGCGGGCTGGAGACAGGGCCAGGGGTAAGCTTTACACTTGGGTAATAGTCTTAAATTCCGCGGATTAGCTCCATCCAGGATAAATCCGTCTGATAGTAACTGATATACTCATTTCGTTTTTAAACCGACATATCAAGTATTAACTTGAACGGCCTATTAAGAGAGGTATTTAGATGTCTGCCTATAAGTCTAAAGTAAAAAAAGCGGTAATCCCGGTTGCAGGTCTGGGTACGCGTATGCTGCCTGCTACTAAAGCTATTCCAAAAGAGATGTTACCGCTGGTCGATAAGCCGCTGATCCAATATGTCGTGAATGAGTGTATTGCTGCGGGCATTAACGAAATCGTGTTGGTTACGCACTCTTCTAAAAACGCCATCGAAAACCATTTTGATACCAGTTTTGAGCTGGAATCCATGCTGGAAAAACGCGTTAAGCGTCAGTTGTTGGATGAAATCCAATCTATCTGTCCTCCACACGTGACCATCATGCAGGTGCGTCAGGGTATTGCGAAAGGCCTTGGCCACGCAGTGATGTGTGCACATCCGCTGGTCGGTGATGAGCCGGTTGCCGTGATTCTGCCAGATGTGATCATCGATGAGTACGAATCTGACCCAACCAAAGACAACCTGGCAGAAATGCTGGCGCGTTACGAAGAAAGCGGCCGCAGCCAGATCATGGTAGAGCCGGTTGCTGATGTGACCGCTTACGGTGTCGTTGACTGCAAAGGTGCTGACCTGGCGCCAGGCCAGAGCGCGCCAATGGTGGGTGTGGTTGAAAAGCCTAAAGCTTCTGAAGCGCCTTCTAACCTCGCAGTTGTGGGTCGTTACGTGCTGTCTGCTGATATCTGGCCACTGCTGGCGAAAACCCCTCCAGGTGCTGGCGGCGAAGTTCAGCTGACTGACTCCATCGCCATGCTGATGGAAAAAGAGACCGTTGAAGCCTATCACCTGACCGGTGTAAGCCATGACTGCGGTAACAAACTGGGTTATATGCAGGCTTTCGTTGAGTATGGCGTTCGTCATCCAGTACTGGGTAAAGACTTTACTCAATGGCTGGAAGGCGCTGTAGGCAACAAAAAGTAATTCATTAAACACAGGATAATTCAATGAAAGTCACTGTATTTGGTATCGGCTATGTCGGTCTGGTTCAGGCTGCGGTGTTAGCCGAAGTCGGACATGACGTTCTCTGTATTGATGTCGATGAAAAGAAAGTCGAAAACCTGAAAAAAGGCCATATTCCGATTTTCGAACCGGGTTTGACGCCGCTGGTGATGTCTAACTATGAAGCGGGTCGCCTGAAGTTCAGCACCAATGCAGAAGAGGGTGTTAACCACGGTGTCATGCAATTTATTGCTGTGGGTACGCCGCCGGATGAAGACGGTTCTGCCGATCTGAAATATGTGACTGCGGTTGCGCGGACAATTGCAGCGCACATGAACGATCATAAAGTGGTGATCGATAAATCTACCGTCCCTGTCGGAACGGCTGATCGTGTGCGTGCAGTAATGGCCGAGACGCTGCAAAAACGTGATGTGAACATCCCGTTTGATGTGGTTTCTAACCCTGAATTCCTCAAGGAAGGGGCTGCAGTAAACGACTGCATGCGTCCTGAGCGCATCGTGGTGGGCACTGATAACGACGACGTGGTTGAGTTGTTGCGTGAGCTTTATGAGCCATTCAACCGCAATCACGATCGCATGATTCTGATGGATATCCGCAGTGCAGAGCTGACCAAGTACGCAGCGAACTGCATGCTGGCGACCAAAATCAGCTTCATGAACGAAATCTCTAACCTGGCAGAACGTCTGGGAGCCGACGTTGAGAAAGTCCGTCAGGGGATTGGTTCAGATTCTCGCATTGGTTATCACTTCATCTACCCTGGCTGTGGCTACGGTGGTTCGTGCTTCCCGAAAGACGTGCAGGCGCTGATTCGTACTGCTGAATCGATTGGTTACACACCGCGTCTGTTGCAGGCGGTAGAAGATGTGAATGATTCACAGAAGAACAAATTGCCGAGCTTCATCAAGCGTCATTTTGGCGACGATCTGCGTGGCAAAACCTTTGCTCTCTGGGGCCTTGCGTTCAAACCTAACACCGACGATATGCGTGAAGCCTCCAGCCGTGTGCTGATGGAAACGCTATGGGAAGCGGGTGCGACCATTCAGGCATTTGACCCGGAAGCAATGGAAGAAGCGCAGCGTATTTATGGCCACCGCGACGACCTGAAGCTGACCGGTACCAAAGAAGCGGCGTTGCAAGGTGCTGATGGCCTGGTGATTTGTACTGAATGGCAGAACTTCCGTGCGCCAGATTTCGACGTTATCAAAACCGCGTTAAAACAACCCGTGATTTTTGATGGTCGTAACCTGTATGATCCGGAGCGTATCAGCAAACGCGGCTTTACGTATTACGCTATCGGCCGCGGAGCATCAATTCAAATTGTGTAATAAATGAGGGATGTATGAAGTTTTTGGTTACCGGTGCGGCAGGTTTTATTGGATTTCACGTGAGTCAGCGTTTGCTGGCCGCCGGTCACCAGGTCGTCGGTATCGATAACCTGAATGACTATTACGATGTCAGCCTGAAACAAGCGCGCTTAGACCAGATCCTCCAGCATCCCGAGTTTATTTTCCTGAAAATGGACCTGGCAGATCGCCAGGCCATTTCTTCATTATTCGAAGATCATGCATTTGATCGCGTGATCCATCTGGGTGCGCAAGCGGGCGTTCGTTATTCAATTGATAACCCACACGCTTACGCCGATGCCAATCTCATTGGCCACCTCAATATTCTCGAAGGGTGCCGCCATCATAAAGTTGGCCACCTGCTGTATGCGTCATCCAGCTCAGTATATGGGCTTAACCGCAAAATGCCTTTCTCAACGGATGACTCTGTTGATCATCCTATTTCTCTGTATGCGGCCACCAAAAAAGCCAACGAATTGATGTCGCATACTTATTCCCATTTGTACCAGTTGCCCACCACCGGTCTGCGCTTCTTTACTGTTTACGGTCCGTGGGGACGTCCGGATATGGCGTTATTCAAATTCACCCGCGCAATGCTGGCCGGTGAGCAAATCGACGTCTATAACCGTGGGCAAATGACCCGAGATTTTACTTACATTGATGATATTGCTGAAGCTATCGTGCGTATGCAGGATGTGATTCCGCAGGCTGATGAAAACTGGACCGTGGAAGCGGGATCGCCGGCCACCAGTTCTGCGCCATACCGGGTTTACAATATCGGCAACAGCCAGCCGACCAGCCTGATGACCTATATCGAGTCACTGGAAAAAGCGTTGGGCATTGAAGCGAAGAAAAATATGCTGCCGATGCAGCCGGGAGATGTGCTCAATACCAGTGCGGATACTCAGCCATTATATGATGCGATTCAGTTCCGTCCGCAAACCAGGGTTGAGCAGGGCGTGCAGAACTTTGTTGATTGGTATCGTCGCTTTTATCAGCAATAAAGACGCATTAAAAAAGGAAGCCAGCGGCTTCCTTTTTCTTACCCGGTGTAAAGTGAACTCACGTTAGCGCTATTCACAATTCGAAGCACTGGAAAATTACAGCAGGAAATCGTCCAGTTGTTTACCTTGTTCTTCAATCGCTTTTTTAATCACGGCTGGTGTACGACCCTGACCTGTCCAGGTACGGTTTTCACCATTTTCATCAACGTAAGAATACTTGGCAGGACGTGCAGCACGCTTGGTTTTTCCCGGTGCTTTAGTCTCAGAAAGTGCCTGTAACAATTCGTTTGGATCGATACCATCTGCAATCAGCATCTCACGGTATTGTTCAAGTTTGCGGTTACGTTCAGCATTTTCAGCCTGCGCGTGAGTTTCTTCTTCACGACGCTCATTGACGACAACCTCGAGTTTTTCCAGCATCTCTTCCAGTGTTTCCAGAGTGCATTCCCGAGCTTGCGCGCGCAATGTACGGATATTATTAAGAATTTTAAGTGCTTCGCTCATTGTCCTAATCTCAAAATATAATAAATGGGAGTTGTTCTGCCGACTCATAATAGTGGGGCTAAAAAATAACTGCAATAGTCAGATTAAAAAGTAAAACGTTAAGTAAAAACCAGAAATCACATTGTATTACGGTTTACAAATATATTTACCGTTAGCGCTTAGATCTGAAGCCTTGATTATCCGCGTTTGCCACAGTGACGTTGTGCTAATCCTTACACTTTGGCAGTAATAATGCTGAATAAATTCTCAGCATAGATTGTTCTTTGCCAAAAAGTGCTGTTTTAACGTCGATGATGAATCACGTACCTGCCATTGTCGTTAATTTGAGCAAATGATAAAAATAATGCATCGCTACAGGTTTACTTGTTTATGGTAGACTGCGCGCCATCAGATTTGTGCTGCGATGAGATTCTGCATATGGCCCAACTTTATTTTTATTACTCCGCGATGAACGCGGGTAAATCCACTGCTTTGCTTCAGTCCTCCTATAACTATCAGGAGCGCGGCATGCGCACTCTGGTGTATACCGCCGAGATTGATGACCGCTTTGGTGCGGGCAAGGTAAGCTCGCGGATTGGTCTTTCGTCTCCTGCTTTTTTATATAACGCTGCGACACAATTAAATCAGGAAATAGCCAGGGAGCATGCGAAGCAACCGGTTCATTGTGTGCTGGTGGATGAGAGTCAGTTCCTGACACGTGAGCAAGTCAGGGCGTTATCGGATGTGGTCGACAATATGGATATTCCCGTATTGTGTTATGGATTACGCACTGATTTTCGCGGCGAGCTCTTTACCGGTAGTCAATATTTACTGGCATGGGCAGATAAACTGGTTGAGCTTAAAACTATCTGCCATTGCGGTCGTAAAGCCAGCATGGTATTGCGCCTTGATGTCAACGGTAAACCGTTCAGCGAAGGAGAGCAGGTGGTGATTGGCGGCAATGAGCGATATATTTCTGTCTGCCGTAAACACTATAAACAGGCGATTGATGAAGGATCGTTAAAAGCTATCTATGGTGCGCAATCTCCGCACGCTTGATTATTTAGCGATAAAAAAAACCCGCCGCAGCGGGTTTTTTGTTTTTAGCCGGTTAGGCTTTTTTGGTTTTTTTCTCGATTTTCACCGTTTTATCATCGGCGGCTTCAGCCACTGGGCCTTCAGCTTCAGAGAATTCGCGGCCATAGAAGGTATCCAGCATGATTTGCTTCAATTCGGCAATCAGCGGATAACGCGGATTCGCACCGGTACACTGGTCATCAAACGCGTCGTCTGCCAGCTTATCGACTTTCGCCAGGAAATCGGCTTCCTGCACGCCAGCTTCTCGGATTGAGGTTGGGATACCGAGTTGAGTTTTCATCTCTTCCAGCCATGCCAGCAGTTTTTCAATTTTCTGGGCAGTGCGGTCACCCTGTGCACTCAATCCAAGATGGTCGGCAATTTCAGCGTAGCGACGACGTGCCTGTGGGCGATCGTACTGACTGAAAGCTGTCTGCTTGGTTGGGTTGTCATTCGCGTTGTAACGGATGACGTTGCAAATCAGCAGGGCGTTGGCCAAACCGTGCGGAATGTGGAACTCCGAGCCCAGCTTATGCGCCATGGAGTGACACACACCGAGGAAGGCGTTGGCGAACGCGATACCGGCGATTGTGGCCGCATTATGCACACGTTCACGCGCTACTGGATTCTTCGCCCCCTCACGATAGCTGGCCGGCAGGTTCTCTTTCAGCAGTTTCAGCGCCTGCAGCGCCTGGCCATCAGAGTACTCATTTGCAAGTACAGAGACATAGGCTTCCAGCGAGTGAGTTACCGCATCCAGACCACCAAACGCACAGAGTGAGCGAGGCATATCCATCACCAGGTTGGCATCCACAATCGCCATATCAGGCGTCAACGCATAGTCCGCTAACGGATATTTCTGGCCTGTCGCATCGTCAGTGACCACAGCAAACGGTGTAACTTCAGAACCGGTACCGGAAGTGGTGGTGATGGCCACCATGCGCGCTTTCACGCCCATTTTCGGGAACTTGTAGATACGTTTACGGATATCCATGAAACGCAGCGCCAGTTCTTCGAAGTGGGTTTCAGGATGTTCGTACATCACCCACATGATTTTCGCGGCATCCATCGGGGAACCGCCGCCCAGGGCGATAATCACATCGGGTTTGAAGCTGTTCATCTGCTCAGCACCTTTACGTACGATGCTGAGTGTTGGGTCCGCTTCTACCTCAAAGAACACTTCAGTTTCGATGCCGTGCGCTTTTAACACGCGAGTGACTTGATCGGCATAGCCATTGTTAAACAGGAAGCGGTCAGTGACGATAAAGGCGCGCTTAGCACCGTCGGTCGCGACTTCTTCCAGGGCAATCGGCAGTGAACCACGACGGAAGTAGATAGACTTCGGAAGTTTATGCCACAACATATTTTCAGCTCGCTTGGCCACGGTTTTCTTGTTGATCAGGTGTTTAGGTCCGACGTTCTCAGAAATTGAGTTACCGCCCCAGGAACCACAGCCCAGCGTCAACGATGGCGCAAGTTTGAAGTTATAGAGGTCGCCAATACCACCTTGCGAAGCTGGTGTGTTAATCAGAATACGGGCGGTCTTCATTTTGTCGCCAAAGAAGTGCACGCGCTCGTGTTGGTTATCCTGGTCAGTGTACAGGCAAGAGGTATGGCCGATACCGCCCATAGCCACCAGTTTTTCTGCTTTATCTACCGCGTCGTAATAATCTTTTGCGCGATACATCGCCAGGGTTGGCGACAATTTTTCGTGGGCAAACGGTTCAGACTCATCCACCAGCTTCACTTCACCAATGAGGATTTTAGTAGTCGCAGGGACGCTGATGCCGGCCAGTTCAGCAATTTTTGCCGCAGGTTGGCCGACGATAGCGGCATTCAGTGCACCATTTTTCAGAATGATATCCTGAATGGCTTTCAACTCTTTGCCCTGCAGCAGATAGCCGCCATGGCTGGCGAAACGCTCGCGAACCGCATCGTAGACCGAGTCCACCACGATGACAGACTGCTCTGACGCACAAATGACGCCGTTATCGAAGGTTTTCGACATCAGGATAGAAGCGACTGCGCGTTTGATATCGGCGGTTTCATCAATAACGACAGGCGTATTACCGGCACCGACACCAATCGCCGGTTTACCGGAACTGTATGCGGCTTTTACCATGCCTGGGCCACCGGTGGCCAGAATCAGGTTGATATCAGGGTGATGCATTAACTGGTTAGACAGTTCTACTGACGGGACATCGATCCAGCCAATAATGTCTTTCGGTGCACCGGCCGCAATGGCGGCTTGCAACACAATGTCGGCTGCTTTGTTGGTGGCATCTTTGGCGCGTGGATGTGGTGAGAAGATGATACCGTTACGGGTTTTAAGGCTGATCAAGGCTTTAAAGATGGCGGTTGAGGTCGGGTTAGTGGTCGGTACGATACCGCAAATCAGGCCAATTGGCTCAGCGATGGTGATAGTACCGAAGGTGTCATCTGTATCCAGCACACCACAGGTTTTCTCATCTTTATAGGCGTTGTAGATATATTCAGAAGCGAAGTGGTTTTTGATCACTTTATCTTCAACGATACCCATGCCCGATTCGGCGACGGCCATTTTGGCGAGGGGGATACGGGCATCAGCAGCGGCGAGTGCAGCAGCGCGGAAAATGGTATCAACTTGTTCCTGACTAAAGTTGGCGTATTCACGCTGTGCCTTTTTAACACGCTCTACCAGTGCATTAAGTTCGGCAACATTTGTAACGGCCATAGTGCTCTCCTGAAGGAAGTTAAACTCTTTTAGTAAGCAAGCCTGAGTCGGAAAGTATAGTCGCGCTATGCTTATACGTTGTTCAGAGTGGCGAGTAGATTGCCGTTGCTTACTAAAAGGGTTTCCAGGATAAAATGCTGACGCCTGTATCAATAGTTTCGATGGGTTAAGATTACCCCTGATGAGGTAGGCAAATTTTGATGTGGATCAATCTGGCGCCAAGCTGACACCTTTCAGCATCGACTTTAGCAACTAAAGTAACTCATTAAGCGGTTTTAGTTGATGGAGATGACATGAGGTGGGCGACGAGCCATTGTTCGCAGAGGAATAAACTGGAAGTAAGGGGAAATAGCAGCATATATTTCCGCTTAACCCACTGGTTTTCCCTCCGGCTTATGCACTACATTAAGCGCGATTTGAAACACTACCTTCGTGGAGCTCACCGTGAACCCCGTGCTACTTGATTTTTCCGGCTACGTTAAGTTTTTTGTCGGCTTATTTGCCCTGGTCAATCCCGTGGGGATCATCCCCGTGTTTATCAGCATGACCAGCTATCAGGCGGTCGCTGAGCGGAATAAAACCAACTTTACGGCAAATCTTGCTGTGGCGATCATACTCTGGACCTCATTGTTCCTGGGGGATGCCATTCTCCATTTGTTTGGTATCTCAATTGATTCATTCCGTATCGCCGGGGGGATTCTGGTGGTAACCATCGCGATGTCGATGATCAGCGGCAAGTTGGGCGAGGATAAGCAAAACAAGCAGGAAAAGTCAGAGACCGCGATTCGTGAAAGTATTGGTGTGGTGCCTCTGGCCTTGCCCTTGATGGCCGGCCCGGGTGCGATCAGTTCGACTATCGTCTGGAGCACGCGTTACCACAGCTGGATAAACCTGCTCGGTTTCACTATCGCCATTGCGATTTTCGCGCTCTGCTGTTGGTTATTGTTTAGAGCTGCCCCTTTAATGGTGCGCGTTTTAGGACAAACAGGCATTAACGTGATTACCCGAATCATGGGATTGCTTTTAATGGCACTGGGGATTGAGTTTGTTGTCACCGGGATGAAGGCGATATTTCCGGGTTTGCTGAATTAATTTGTCGGGGTTTTTTAGTTAAAAAATAACTTTCGTGATCCATATTGGTGCAATGGGCCATTATTTTGCACCAATAGGGTGAGGTTATTCGCCTGGCTTAATATGATCTGGCTATCATCACTTTTGCTACTACTTTTCCTTCCTGCGCCAGTTCATCAACAAATATATGTGATAATTATCACAGTATATTTCACTGCCATATTCATTTTAATCAGTAACTATTCGGAGGTTTTATCACCTCAAATAACGTTTCATATTGTTAGCTGAGAGTTTGGCAGCGTTAACAGTAAAATAGCGGATTGCAAGGGTTTATTGGCGATAAAATCAGCGGAATATTGACTTATTGCTTATAAAACATCTGGTTGAATAATATTTCAGGATGAAAATTAACACTTCTCCTGTCGCGGTCTACATGATAAAAGAGAATTAGCTAACATTTTTGCTGTTTAGCTTTGGCGTGCGGGCATCGGTTCTGATAATTTTCGGCTCATCACAAATTTTTTCCCTGTTCGCGACAAATGTGTACGCTTCTTGCTTACTCGCTATCAGGTTTTTATTTAAGGTTGATATTTGTTGATGAAGAGCATGGTAGCGAAAAAAGTTGCGCGCACGTCTCTGGTACTTTGTCTGGCAGGTTTTATCTCTCATAGTCAGGCGGCTGACATCCCGGCAGGGACGCAATTATCTGCAACACAGCGCATTGTCATCAATAACGGTAGTGAAGTGTCCTCGCTCGATCCGCAAAAAACGGAAGGGGTTCCCGAATCTAATGTCATCCGCAATTTGTTAGAGGGGCTGGTAGAGACCGATAACAATGGTCAGATTGTGCATGGCGTTGCAAAGCAGTGGAGCAACCAGCAGGGGCGTATCTGGACCTTCACCCTGCGAGAAGATGCGCGCTGGAGCAACGGTGAACCCGTCACCGCGCAAGATTTCGTTTACAGCTGGCAGCGTCTGGCCGATCCGAAAACAGCTTCACCCTATGCCAGTTATCTGCAAGCTGCCCATATCGCCAACATCGACGCCATTTTGGCGGGCAAAGCCTCGCCGGATTCACTGGGCGTGAAAGCGATTGATGCGCATCACCTCGAAGTGACACTCACTGAGCCTGTTCCCTATTTTGTCGACATGCTGGCCCATACCGCGATGAAGCCGGTGTATCGCGCGGCGATTGAAAAATTCGGCGAGCAGTGGACCCAACCGCAGAACTATGTGGGAAATGGTGCCTACACGCTGGCTGACTGGGTGGTGAATGAAAAGATTGTCCTGAAGCGTAACCCGCAATATTGGGATAACGCGCACAGTGTGATTGATGAGGGCGTTTTTCTGCCGCTCTCTTCCGAGAACAGTGACATCAATCGCTATCGCAGTGGTGGTACGGATATGACCAACAGCGTGGTGCCACCCGATTTGTTCAAAAAGTTGCAGCAGGATTTGGGCGATCAAGTCAAAGTCAGTCCTGTGCTCTGCACTTTCTACTATGAAATGAATAACAAGAAAGCACCGTTTGATGATGCAAGAGTTCGGACAGCGCTGAAGCTGACGCTCGATCGTGACATCATCGCCGACAAGATCATGGGGCAAGGTCAGATCCCCGCCTATGCGCTGACGCCGCCATTTACGCATGGCATCTCGCCTGAAGCCCCTGCCTGGTCGAAGCAAACTCAGGCCGAACGTAACGCCAGTGCCAAACAACTGCTGGCCGATGCCGGTTTTAATGCTCAGCATCCGCTGCGTTTCACGTTGTTGTATAACACCTCTGAGCAGAATAAACGGCAGGCTATCGCCGCCGCCTCGATGTGGCAAAAGAACCTCGGTGCCGAGGTGACGCTACAAAATCAGGAGTGGAAAACGCTGCTTGAGACGCGTCATCAGGCACAATACGATGTGGTGCGCGCTACCTGGTGCTCGGACTATAACGAGCCCTCAACTTTCCTCAATATGCTGCTGAGTGGTGCCTCGATCAACACCGCGTTCTATCACAGCGATGCCTTCGATAAATTGATGGCGCAAACCCTGACGGTTGCCGATAACACTCAGCGTGCCGCATTGTATCAGCAGGCCGAAGCGCAGCTGGATACGGACTCGCCCATCGTGCCGGTTTACTATCGCGTCAGCGTGCGTCTGGTGAAACCCTGGGTAGGCGGTTTTACCGGCAAGGATCCGCAAGATATGCTGGCATTGAAATACTATTACATAAAGAAACATTGAGTAATGTGTGGAACCGGCGCTACAGTCGGACGGCACATTAACGTGGTAAACCCTGAAGGGTGGTAGTGGTCTCTGTTCAGACAGGCAGAGATCTCCCGGAAACGGGGTACGCCGGGCAGTTCACTGACCCGGTGACGATAATAAAACTGGAGCTAAGTAATGAACAACATCACGAAAAAAAGCCTGATTGCCGCAGGCGTTCTTGCAGCAATCGGCGCACTGGCAGGGAATGCTGCTTTGGCCGCAGTGCCAGCAGGCGTTGAATTGGCAGCAAAACAGGAGCTGGTACGTGGTAATGGCGATGAAGTGCAATCGCTTGACCCGCATAAAATTGAAGGCGTGCCGGAAGATAACATCGCACGCGATCTGTACGAAGGTCTGATCATCAGCGACAGCGATGGCAAACCGATTCCGGGCGTGGCAGAAAGCTGGGAAAACAAAGATTTTAAAGTCTGGACTTTCCATCTGCGTAAAAACGCTAAATGGTCCAATGGCGAGCCAGTCACGGCACAAGATTTCGTCTATAGCTGGGAGCGTTTAGTCGATCCTAAAACCGCTTCTCCTTACGCCAGCTATCCGCAATACGGCCACATCCTGAATGTCGATGACATCATCGCCGGTAAAAAACCGATCACCGATCTGGGTGTGAAAGCCATTGATGACCATACGCTGGAAGTGACCCTCAGCGAGCCGGTTCCTTACTTCTACAAGCTGCTGATCAACTCCGTGATGTCACCGGTGTATAAGCCAGCTATCGATAAGTTTGGCGATCAGTGGACGCAGCCACAAAACTGGGTCGGCAACGGTGCGTTTAAACTGGAATCACACGTCATCAACGAACGTGTCACCATCGTACGTAACCCGGAATATTGGGATAACGCGCACACCGTACTGAACAAAGTGACCTTCCTGCCGATCAACTCAGAAGTCAGTGACGTGAACCGTTACTTCTCTGAGAACGGCAGTGACATCACTTATAACAACATGCCGATCGAGCTGTTCAAAAAACTGCAGCGTGATAACGGCAAAGAGTTGATGGTGAAGCCGTATCTCTGCACCTACTACTATGAAATCAACAACCAGAAAGCGCCATTCACCGATCCGCGCGTGCGTACTGCGCTGAAACTGGGTCTGGATCGCGACATCATGGTGAATAAGGTGCTGGCGCAGGGGCAGTTACCGGCGTACAGCTTTACCCCGCCAGCCACCGACGGCATGGAATTGCTGCCGCCAGACTGGTTCAAATGGGATCAGAACAAGCGTAACGAAGAAGCGAAAAAACTGCTGGCTGAAGCGGGTTACACGGCTGACAAGCCACTGACCTTCAACCTGCTGTACAACACCTCGGATCTGCATAAGAAACTGGCTATCGCCGCGTCTTCGATCTGGAAAAAGAACATTGGCGTGAACATCAAACTGGAGAACCAGGAGTGGAAAACCTTCCTGGATACCCGTCATCAGGGCAACTTTGATGTTTCTCGTGCGGCCTGGTGTGCAGACTATAACGAGCCAACCTCATTCCTGAACATCATGCTGTCTGACAGCAGCAGTAACACCTCGCACTATAAGAGCGCAGACTTCGATAAAGTGATCCACGATGCGGTGAAAGCGGTAGACGATAAAGCCCGTGTCGCGGATTACCAGAAAGCTGAGCAGATTCTGGATAAAGACAGCACCATTGTCCCGGTTTACTACTACGTCAACGCGCGTCTGGTGAAACCGTACGTGGGTGGTTACACCGGTAATGATCCGCTGGATAAAACTCTCGATAAAAACCTGTATATCATTAAACATTAATAGCACTCAGGCTATCGACAGTGGCGGCGCTGTAGCGCCGCCTTTTTGACTTTGTGAAGCAACAGCCTGGTAGGTACGGCAATGTTAAAATTCATCCTGCGTCGGCTTCTGGAAGCGATCCCGACGCTCTTCATCCTGATCACCATCTCCTTCTTTATGATGCGACTGGCACCCGGCAGTCCGTTTACCGGCGAGCGCACGCTCTCGCCTGAGGTGATGGCGAACATCGAAGCCAAATATCATTTGAACGATCCGATCGGCAAACAGTACGTCAGTTACTTAGTGCAGCTGGCGCACGGCGATTTTGGTCCATCGTTCAAGTACAAAGATTATTCCGTTAACTATCTGGTCGGCCATGCCTTCCCGGTTTCGGCCAAACTCGGCCTCGCCGCCTTCTTCCTTGCAGTGATCCTTGGCGTGACGGCAGGAGTCATTGCCGCGCTCAAACAGAACAGTTTGTGGGATTACGCGGTAATGGGGGTCGCCATGACGGGCGTCGTGATACCCAGCTTTGTCGTCGCACCGTTGCTGGTGCTGATTTTTGCGATTACCTTGCGCTGGCTGCCGGGCGGTGGCTGGAACGGTGGGCAGTGGAATTACATGCTGCTGCCGATGGTGGCGCTGTCTCTGGCGTATATCGCCAGCATCGCGCGTATTACGCGTGGTTCGATGATTGAAGTGATGCACTCCAACTTTATTCGCACCGCGCGCGCCAAAGGGTTGCCGCTGCGCCGTATCGTACTGCGTCATGCATTGAAACCTGCCATGTTACCCGTGCTCTCGTATATGGGGCCGGCATTCGTCGGCATCATCACCGGTTCAATGGTGATCGAATCGATTTACGGTCTGCCGGGTATTGGCCAGCTGTTTGTTAACGGTGCCCTGAACCGTGACTATTCTTTGGTGATGAGTCTGACCATTTTGGTCGGCGTGCTGACCATTCTGTTCAATGCGATCGTGGATGTGCTGTATGCCGTCATCGATCCGAAAATCCGTTACTGATGGTGGAGTTCGCCCATGATGTTAAGTAAGAAAAACAGCGAAGCTCTGGATGCCTTCAGTGAAAAACTGGAAGTCGAAGGGCGCAGCCTGTGGCAGGATGCGCGTCGCCGCTTCATCCATAACCGCGCTGCGCTGATCAGTTTGCTGGTGCTGTTAGCGATTACCCTGTTCGTGATATTAGCGCCGGTGTTGTCGCAGTTTAAATATGATGATACCGACTGGGCCATGATGTCAGCCGCTCCGGATACGGTTTCTGGCCACTGGTTTGGTACCGACTCATCCGGACGTGACCTACTGGTGCGTGTGGCGATTGGCGGTCGTATCTCGTTGATGGTCGGCATTGCCTCCGCGTTGATCGCGGTGCTGGTGGGTACGCTGTATGGTTCACTGGCGGGCTATCTCGGCGGTAAAATCGACTCCGTGATGATGCGTATTCTGGAAATCCTCAACTCCTTCCCGTTCATGTTCTTCGTGATCCTGCTGGTGACCTTCTTTGGTCGTAACATCCTGCTGATCTTTGTGGCGATCGGCATGGTGTCGTGGCTGGATATGGCGCGTATTGTGCGCGGTCAGACGCTGGGCCTGAAGCGCAAAGAGTTTATTGAAGCGGCGCAAGTGGGTGGTGTGTCGACCTTCAATATCGTGCTACGTCACATCGTACCGAACGTGCTGGGTGTGGTGGTGGTCTATGCCTCATTGCTGGTGCCCAGCATGATTCTGTTTGAATCCTTCCTCAGTTTCCTCGGGTTGGGTACGCAAGAGCCACTGAGCAGTTGGGGCGCACTCCTGAGTGACGGCGCCAACTCCATGGAAGTCTCGCCCTGGTTGTTGATGTTCCCGGCGGGTTTCCTCGTGGTCACGCTGTTCTGTTTCAACTTTATCGGCGATGGCCTGCGTGATGCCCTCGACCCGAAAGATCGTTAAGGAGTTTCCCGATGACCATACATGAATTTCAGCCAGCAATGGCTGCACGTGCGGGAAACAGTAGCCTGCTGCTGGACGTTAAAGACCTGCGCGTCACCTTTGGCACCCACGATGGTGATGTCACCGCAGTCAACGATCTTAACTTTTCACTTCGTGCCGGCGAAACCCTGGGTATCGTCGGCGAATCGGGATCGGGCAAGTCGCAAACCGCTTTCGCCCTGATGGGCCTGCTGGCAAAAAACGGTCGCATTGGCGGTTCGGCAAAATTCAACGGTGAAGAGATCCTTAACCTGCCGGAGAACAAACTGAACAAGCTGCGCGCAGAGCAGATTGCGATGATTTTCCAGGACCCGATGACCTCGCTCAATCCGTACATGCGCGTCGGCGAGCAGCTGATGGAAGTGCTGAAGCTGCACAAAGGGATGAGCAGCGCGCAGGCGTTTGAAGAATCCGTGCGTATGCTGGATGCGGTGAAAATGCCGGAAGCGCGCAAGCGCATGAAGATGTTCCCGCATGAATTCTCTGGCGGCATGCGTCAGCGTGTGATGATCGCCATGGCGCTGCTATGTCGTCCTAAATTGCTGATTGCTGATGAACCGACCACGGCACTGGATGTGACGGTGCAGGCGCAGATCATGACGCTGCTGAACGAGCTGAAACGCGAGTTCAATACCGCGATCATCATGATCACCCACGATCTCGGCGTGGTTGCCGGTATCTGCGACAAGGTGCTGGTGATGTACGCCGGTCGTACCATGGAATATGGCCGTGCACGCGATGTGTTTTATCAGCCTGCGCATCCTTACTCCATTGGCCTGCTGAGTGCGGTGCCGCGTCTGGATGCGGAAGAGGGTGAGTCACTCACCACCATTCCTGGCAACCCGCCTAACCTGTTGCGCTTGCCACAGGGCTGTCCGTTCCAGCCACGTTGCGCCTTTGCGATGGACGTTTGTGCCAAGTCACCGCCGCTGGAGCCTTTCGCGGAAGGGCGTCTGCGTGCCTGCTTCAAACCGGTGGAGGAATTAGCATGAGCACCGTCATCGAAGAGAAGAAAGTCTTACTGGAAATCGCCGATCTTAAGGTGCATTTCGATATTAAAGACGGCAAACAGTGGTTCTGGCAGCCGCCAAAAACACTGAAAGCAGTGGATGGCGTCAGCCTGCGCTTGTATGAGGGGGAAACCCTCGGCGTAGTGGGCGAATCGGGCTGTGGTAAATCAACCCTGGCACGCGCCATCATCGGCCTGGTGAAAGCCACCGACGGTCGTGTGGCCTGGCTGGGACGTGATTTATTGGGGCAGAGTCAGGATGAGTGGCGCCAGGCGCGCAGCGATATCCAGATGATTTTCCAGGATCCGCTGGCCTCGCTGAACCCGCGCATGACCATTGGCGACATCATTGCCGAGCCGCTGCGCACCTATTACCCGAAGATGCCAAAGCAGGAAGTTAAGGATAAGGTAAAAAACATGATGATGAAGGTTGGGTTGCTGCCAAACCTCATCAACCGTTATCCACACGAGTTTTCCGGTGGTCAGTGTCAGCGTATTGGCATTGCGCGTGCGCTTATCCTTGAACCCAAGCTGATTATCTGCGATGAGCCCGTTTCGGCGCTGGATGTGTCGATTCAGGCGCAGGTAGTGAATTTGCTACAGCAGCTGCAACGTGAAATGGGATTATCGCTCATTTTCATTGCGCATGACCTTGCGGTGGTGAAGCACATCTCTGATCGTGTACTGGTGATGTATCTCGGTCATGCGGTTGAGTTGGGCACTTATGACTCGGTGTACAACAATCCACAGCATCCTTACACCCGTGCACTGATGTCTGCAGTACCCATTCCGGATCCGGATCTGGAAAAAAACAAACAGATCCAGCTACTGGAGGGTGAACTGCCTTCACCGATCAATCCGCCTTCGGGCTGCGTATTCCGCACTCGCTGTCCGATTGCCGGACCTGAGTGTGCAAAAACGCGTCCGTTGCTGGAGGGCAGTTTCCGCCACGCAGTATCCTGTCTGAAGGTCGACCCCTTATAAGGTCGAAAAGAAAACGCCGGGCAATTGCCCGGCGTTGTTTTATGCGTCAGCGATTATTCACGCCAGAGAATGTGGCACAGCTTGTGGTCTTTCTCGCGGCACAGCAGCACGCGGGCAAACACATCGGTAATCGGCTCGCCGTCCGCTTCACCCAAACCAATCACCACTTCCGCAAAGAAGTCCGGGTTGAGATCGAAATCGACGTGCTCCTGCCAGTCTTCCGACGGGTCAAACAACTCCGCACCGCCGCGCTCTTCAAACTGCAGATTGAACAGAATGATGTCAGCCGGATCGAGGTTATCACCGGCCAGTTCTAGAAAAATGTCGTAGGCCTGTTCCAGCGTTTCATCTTCGGTAAGGCGATTATTTAAATCCATGGTCATTCCTGCTTACTCTGAGGCGGTAATCTTGTCGCTCGTTTTACAGTAAAGGGCTAAAGAAGTAAAACAGTCGTTCAACGATGCGTTGCCACCACGCACGTTTAGCCCAGCGCGCACCATCCAGTAAGCGTGAGCGGGCGATATAGTCATCCTGCACCGTGGCCAAATCGCTGCCAAATCCATCATCATCCACCACCAGCGTGATTTCAAAATTAAGCCACAAGCTGCGCATATCAAGGTTTACGGTACCGACCAGACTCAGCTGTCCATCGACCAGCACGCTTTTGGTATGCAGCAAACCGTCTTCAAATTGATAAATTTTTACGCCTGCTTCCAGCAACTCGGTAAAGAACGCGCGGCTGGCCCAGCCCACCAACAGCGAATCATTGTGGCGTGGCACCACAATGCTGACTTCCACACCGCGTTGCGCAGCGGTGCAGATGGCGTGCAGCAGGTCATCACTGGGGACGAAGTAGGGTGTGGTCATGATCAGTTGTTCGCGTGCGGAATAGACCGCCGTCAACAACGCCTGATGAATCATATCTTCCGGGAAGCCCGGCCCCGAAGCGATCACCTGGATGATATGACCGCTTTCCTGCTCAAAGGGCATGATGTTGGCATCCGGCGCGGGCGGCAGAATGCGTTTACCGGTTTCGATCTCCCAGTCGCAGGCATAAACGATGCCCATGGTGGTCGCGACCGGTCCTTCCATACGCGCCATCAGATCGATCCATTGGCCCACGCCAGCATCCTGCTTGAAGTAGCGGGGATCGACCAGATTCATGCTGCCAGTGTAGGCAATATAGTTATCGATGAGCACCACTTTGCGATGCTGTCGCAAATCCATACGGCGCAGGAACACACGCAGCAGGCTAACCTGTAGCGCCTCGACCACGTCGATGCCGGCATTGCGCATCATATTCGCCCATGGGCTGCGGAAAAATGCCACGCTGCCCGCAGAGTCCAGCATCAGGCGGCAATGTACACCCCGGCGTGAAGCCGCCATCAGTGACTCCGCGACCTCATCCGCCAGGCCGCCCGGATGCCAGATGTAAAACACCATCTCGATGTTGTGACGAGCCAGTTGGATATCACGAATCAACGCGTGCATCACATCATCAGAGTTAGTGAGCAGCTGTAGCTGATTACCTTTGACACCCGCAATGCCCTGACGATGGTGACAGAGTTCAAATAATGGACGTGCCACGTCACTGTGTTCGGTGGCAAAGATATGGCGGCACTGTTTGAGGTCGTTAAGCCACTTGGCGGTGGAGGGCCACATGGTGCGTGCGCGCTCAGCCCGGTGTTTGCCCAGATGAAGTTCACCAAACGACAGATACGCGATAATACCCACCAGTGGCAGAATATAGATGATCAGCAACCAGGCCATGGCGGACGTCACTGCGCGGCGTTTCATCAGGATACGCAGCGTGACACCCGCAATCAGCAACCAGTAGCCAAACAGCAGCAACCAACTGATTAGGGTATAAAATGTAGTCATTAAGTGGACATCCTGTTCGCGCTTTGATGAGGAAAGTTTACGTGCTGAATAGCACTAGTGAAACCTTTAATCGTGAATGACAGTTCAATGAAGCTTTCGATTTGGCATTTTCAATCAGATCTTTATAATGCCTGGCGAGTTTAGCCTGTCTGATGAGGATGTGATGAGACGAAGCAGAAATGAAGTGGCACGCTGGAGAATGTTACGTCAGGTACACCGCCGTCGTGCACGTTGGCTGGAAGGGCAGTCACGTCGCTATAAACGTATCCATGCCATTCGTCATCAGGTCGCGCAGCAGCATCGCCGATCTATCCTGTTCATCACGCAAAATATGTAAGTGGCTTACGCGGCCGTTAAGCGCCGCGTAACACCAGAGAGATATTAACGATCTGTAATGCGGCCGCCAGCACAACGAACATCACGATGTGCTGCCGGGCCTGGCGCCAGCCTTGCTGACGCCAAATCCAGAGTGCTCTGCCAATCAGCGTTAACACCGCTACCAGCAGTAAAACAGACTGCCACATCGATTAAAATACGCGCTTGAACGGTTTGACCGCCACTTTCTCATACACGCCAGCGGCAATGTACGGGTCGTCATTAGCCCAGGATTGTGCGGTTTCCAGCGAGGAAAACTCGGCAATGATCACTGAACCGGTATAGCCTGCCGGACCCGGATCGTTGCTATCGACAGCAGGCATTGGGCCAGCGGCGATCAGTCGACCTTCATCCTGCAGTAACTGCAAGCGCGCGAGATGCGCAGGGCGTACGGAATTGCGTTTTTCCAGTGAATCTGCGGTATCTTCCGCATAAATGACGTAAAGCACGATGGGGTACTCCCGTTAGACTTGCCGAAATTGCGAGACACGTTAAGTGATCGTTAATCAGAGTGCAAATGAAAGATAAATCCACCGTCATATAGCGCAATCTCCGCTAAAAAACGCCTTTCTGCGAGTGGCTTACACATCGCTTATTGAAACTGATTGCTATTTGCATTTAAAATCTGCGCTTCACTCAATGAATATGACTGATATGACGACGTTGACTACGCCTCTTCCTACACGTACCCCCGTAGCTATGATCTTGTCCGTGGTACTCCACGGCTCGCTGATTGCGGGCATTCTCTATGCATCGTTTCATCAGACCATTGAGGTTCCGAAAGCATCCCAGCCAATCAGTGTGACCATGGTGGCACCTGAAGTGCAGCCAGAACCGGCCCCCGCGGTGGTGACGCCGCCGCCAGAGCCCGAACCTGAGCCGGAAGTTGCACCCGAGCCGCCTAAAGTCGAGCCGGTGCCGATTCCGAAACCTGAACCGAAGCCCAAGCCAAAACCTAAGCCAAAGGTAGAGAAAAAGGTCGAGCCGAAGCCGCGTAAGGAAGTGAAGCCGCAGGAGAATCCGGTCAAGCAGGATATCCCGACCACTCAGACGCGTCCGACCACGGCACCGAAGAGTAACCCAGCGCCAACGCAAAACGTCTCTGACGGGCCTAAGGCGATGAACGTGAGCAAACCTGCCTATCCGGCGCGTGCATTTGCGTTACGCGTGGAAGGGCGTGTACGCGTGCAGTTCGATGTGGATAGCGACGGTCGTGTCGATAATGTGGAAGTTCTGTCAGCCGAACCGCGCAACATGTTCGAGCGTGAAGTGAAGCAGGCGATGAAAAAGTGGCGTTATCAGCCGGGTCGTCCTGGCAAAGGCTTGACCATGAACATTGTGTTCCGCATTAACGGCGGTGCTAACATCGAGTAAGCCTGGGTTGAAGGCAAAGAAAAAGCGGTCATTGACCGCTTTTTTTATCGCTGTTAATCGGCAAGATTGGCTTTGCCAGGCGGCAGCGGGCGGGATTTCCCGCTGTTATCCACGGCAACGTAAACAAATACCGCTTCAGTGGCGCAATACGTTTGACCGATTGGCTCAGACGAAACCTTCTTGATCCACACTTCTACATTGATGGTCATCGAGCTGTTGCCGGTACGTATGCAACGCGCATAGCAGCTCACTACATCGCCTACTGCCACCGGTTTTAGGAACGACATACCATCAACGCGTACGGTGACCACACGACCTTCGGCGATCTCCTTGGCCATGATAGCGCCGCCCATATCCATCTGTGACATCAACCAGCCGCCAAAAATATCACCATTGGCATTGGTATCCGCTGGCATCGCCAGGGTGCGCGACACCATCTCGCCTTGCGGCAATTTATGTTTTTCGTCCATTGCTCAGTTCTTCTGCAGGTGAAGAGAAGCCCGACTGTGCCGGGCGGCGTTGCTTATTTTTGTTCTTGTTGCGGCATCTGTCGCCAGATATACACGCCGCTTAACAGAGTAAACAGTAGGGTCAGGCCGGTCAGACCAAACACTTTAAAGTTAACCCAAAACTCTTGTGATAACCAAAACGCAACATAGATATTTACCAGGCCGCAGACGAAGAAGAAGATGGCCCAGGCAATATTCAATCGACGCCACACAACACCGGGCAACTGCAGCTCTTTACCGAGCATGCGTTGAATCAGCGGCTGTTCCATAAAGAACTGGCTGTAGAGCAGAGCCAACGCGAACAGAGAATAGATCACGGTGACTTTCCATTTGATGAATTCATCGTTATGGAACACCAGCGTCAACGTGCCGAATACCGTCACCAGTGCGAAGGTGAAAAGCGTCATCTTTTCCAGTTTGCGATACAGCACCCAGCTGACCACCAGCGCCAGACCCGTGGCGACAATCAGGGCACCAGAAGCGACAAAGATGTCGTACAGCTTGTAGAAGATGAAGAAAACTACCAGGGGAAGAAAATCGAGTAACTGCTTCATAGCGTTTCCAGTTAGGGCAGGAGCGTTCAATAAAGGCGCTCCGCAGAGCGCCATCGCTGTTAACGTAACAGCATATACAGTCGGTACAAATAGATAATCAGAATCGCTGAGACCAGATTACCCAGCGCGTTCATCACCACCGACGCGATGTTCACCGGTAGCACTGTGAGTGATGAGATGAGGAACATCAGCACAATCTTCGCCAGCAACCACAGCACAATGGCAGGGGCGATAACTTTCATGTTCTTCCATGCCAGTTTCATACTGGCGCGCATCGCGCCAATCACACCCATTTTCTCGCTGACCAGTATCACCGGTGCCAGTGACAGCAGAATCGCCAGAATCACGCCAGGCACCATCAATACCATAAAGCCAATTTGCACCAGCAAGGTAATCAGGAAGGTCTGCAGCAGCAGTTTCGGCAGCAGTGGCGCGGAGGCACCGATTGCTCGCAGGGCACTCACGCGTTGGCCATTAGAGACCAGCGGGATCAGGCACAGCATACCGCCCAGCAGCAGCGTGTTGCCGATCAGCGCGGCAAAGGTGCCGGCTGCGGAAGCGCGCAGCAGGATGCGCTGCTGATCCGGTGACATATTCTGTACCAGCTCAAACAGTGAGGTTGCGCTGTCGTCAGCCTGGCTAAGCAGGGATAACTGGTCTTCGCCTGGGGTTAATGCATGACCGACAATCACCGTAATGAACGACGTCAACAACGCCATCAGCACAATAGTAACCAGCTGATGACGCAGAAAATTTCCTGTGTCACGGTATAACGAGCTTGCCGTGATAGACATGTACTCTCCTTGATGGAACCGGGTTAATTAACCCGGCGATTGTACATGTTCTGTGGGCTGGCGGGCACCCGCAAGACCATAACTTTGTGTCATCTCTGGTAAAGAATGGGGAATTAAAGTTCGTACCCGGTTCATAAAAGCAGCAAAGCCTCTTCATCTGCCCTCAAAACCCCCTCAGCGTTTTTTCTTTCAGGCGCGCAATGCCGAAAATTGATCTGAATCAATTCATTGTTTTTTAAGTGATTAATTTGAATTGATGCAGATGATCTTTTACCAAAAAAGGGTTAGATCTTGTGCCGCAATCCCGATTAAGACCCTACTTTTCTGCAAAGGAGTGATTATGAAACTGGCAAAATGCGCATTGCTACTGGCTCTGGCTATCCCGCAACTGGCACTGGCTCATCAGGCGGGGGATTTTTTCATGCGTGCCGGTAGCGCGACTGTTCGTCCAACCGAAGGCTCTGACAATGTGCTGGGTATGGGCGGCTTTAACGTGAGTAACGACACCCAACTAGGCTTGACCTTCACCTACATGGCGACAGACAACATCGGTGTGGAGCTGCTGGCGGCGACACCGTTCCGTCACAAGGTTGGCCTTGGTGCCACCGGAAATCTGGCTACCGTGCGCCAGCTGCCGCCGACGCTGATGGCACAGTATTATTTCTTCGATAGCCGCAGCCCGGTGCGCCCATATGTTGGCGTAGGTATCAACTACACCACGTTCTACGATGCCAAATTTAATCAAACCGGCCAGGACGCGGGCTTAAGTGATTTAAGCGTCAAAGATTCCTGGGGTGTGGCGGGTCAGGTGGGGATGGATTATCAAATCAACCGCGACTGGATGCTGAACGCATCGCTGTGGTACATGGACATCGATACTGAAGTGAAATTTAAAGCCAACGGTGAACAACAGAATATCAACACGCGCATCGATCCGTGGGTGTTCTTCTTTGGTGTGGGTTACCGTTTCTGAGGCACCCGCTGAAACACAACGGGCGACCCAAAGGCCGCCCGCTGCAGTATCGATACGCTATTACTTAATCTGCATATTGTTAACTACAGATTTGACCCCTGCCACGCTGCGGGTCACCGTCACTGCACGGTTCGCCATCTGCGGTGAGCTGACAAAGCCGCTTAACTGCACTTTTCCTTTAAAGGTTTCGACGTTGATTTCGGTGGATTTCAGCGAGTCGTCATTCAACAACTGTGCCTTAACCTTGGTGGTGATCACCGTATCATCGATATAGCCCCCGGTTCCTTCCTTTGTTGCTGTTGGTGCACAGGCGCTAAGTGTGATCGCCATGACCGCAGCCATTAATAATCCTGCAACGACTTTGAAAAAATTCATTGGTTATCTCCCTGTCTTAGATGGTGTTTCACCGCGACGAGACGGTGCGATTAATTGTGGTATGCGCTTTGCAAATCGGCAAATCGCCTGGGGTGAAAAAGATGGAAATACGCGATTTTTACCACTTATTGATCCAATGACGGCAGCAAGGCAAACGGTAAGCTAAAAAAGCAGGGCAAAACGAATAATAAAACAACAAGACGATAAGCCGACAGGTGCAAATTTAAGCATCAGGCAGGGAAAACAATAATGAAAAAGCGTGCCATTCTGGCGATAGCGACGATTAGCTATCTGTCCTACCTCCAGCTATTTGCTTCACAAATTTTGCCAGTGCCCAGCGCGCAGGCAGAACCGTTGATCAATCCACACCTGGGGACCCTGTGCAAAGCGGCTACCGCGCTGAGCTTTGGTCGCAGCTTCAAAATCATGCAGCTGGATAAGGTGGATGAGCAGGGCGTGGCGTGGGTGCACTATATCCGGCCCTCCGATCAATCACGCTGGGCCGTGCGCTGCCGGGTCCAGGGCGAGAGCGTTATCTTGATGTCAGATAATCCAGATAGCAGTGGACGTTGGCGTGAGGGGCCAGAAGACGAGAAGCTGACGTGGCAAATCAGAAACGACAAGCTGACGATGAAGCTGAGATATCCGGATGGTTCGGGAGATGAGCAAACGTTCAGGCTGGAATAATCAAGAGAAGACCTTATTCGCAACCGCGAATAAGGTCTTAACGGTTTAGCGCGTGCCAGCTTTCAGATCGCTGACAAACGCTTTCAGTTCCGCTAACAGCGTGTCGGGATCGTTCTGCTTACGTTCGATGATCTTCACAATAGCTGATCCCGAAATCGCACCCGCTGCGCCTGCCGCGATGGCTTCTCTCACCTGGCTTGCTTCTGAGATACCAAATCCCTGCAACGGTGGTGCAGCGTGATATTCGCTCAGCTTCTCAATCAAATGATTCAGCGGCTGGCTGGCGCGATTTTCTGCACCCGTAACCCCCGCGCGCGACAGCAGATAGGTATAACCGCGACCGTGTGAGGCAATCTCCCGCAGCAAATTATCATCCGCATTCGGCGGGCAGATGAAGATGGGTGCAACGTTATGACGCATCGCAGCCTGACGGAACGGTGCAGACTCTTCAACCGGTACATCCGCTACCAGCACGGAATCAACGCCGACGGCTTCACATTGCGCGTAGAAGTTGTCGATACCTTTGCTGAACACCAGATTAGCGTACATCAACAGCCCAATTGGCAGTTCAGGATACTTCTGGCGCACGGCGGCAAGGATCTCGAAACACTGCGCGACAGTGGTACCCGCCGCGAAGGCACGTAGGGTTGCCCCCTGAATCGTTGGGCCATCCGCCAGCGGATCGGAGAACGGAATGCCCAGCTCTAACGCATCGGCTCCGCCTGCTACCAATGTATCGATGATCTTCAGTGACAGTTCAGGGGTCGGGTCGCCAAGGGTGACGAAAGGAACAAATGCGCCTTCTTTTTTCGCCGACAGACGTTGAAACAGCTGATTATAACGTTCCATCAGATCTCTCCCTTAGCTTTCAAAATATCGTGAACGGTGAAGATGTCTTTGTCGCCGCGACCGGACAGGTTAACCACCAGCAATTGCTCTTTCTCTGGGTTCTCACGGATCATTTTCAGCGCGTGCGCCAGAGCATGCGAAGATTCCAGAGCCGGAATAATGCCTTCTGCACGACACAACTCTTTGAACGCTGACAGCGCTTCATCATCGGTAATCGACACATACTCGGCGCGACCAATGCTGTTGAGATGGGCGTGCTGTGGGCCAACAGAAGGGAAATCGAGGCCGGCTGAGATCGAATAGGATTCTTCGATCTGGCCTTCCTCAGTCTGCATCATTGGCGCTTTCATGCCGAAGTAGATACCGACGCGACCGTGCTTGAGTGGCGCGCCGTGTTCGCCGGTTTCGATGCCGTGACCCGCGGGTTCAACGCCAATCAGACCGACGCTGGTGTCATCAATAAAGTCAGCGAACATGCCGATGGCATTTGAACCGCCACCCACACAGGCCAGCACTGCATCCGGCAGACGACCTTCACGCTCCAGAATCTGCGCTTTGGTTTCTTCACCAATCATGCGCTGGAACTCACGCACAATAGTCGGGAAGGGATGCGGACCCGCGGCCGTACCGAGCATATAGTGCGCGGTTTCGTAGCTGCCAGACCAGTCACGCAGCGCCTCGTTACAGGCATCTTTCAGCGTGGCCGAGCCGCTGTGCACCGGAATCACTTCAGCGCCCATCAAACGCATACGGAACACGTTAGGTGACTGACGTTCGACGTCTTTTGCACCCATATAAATACGGCATTTCATGCCCAGCAGCGCGCACGCCAGTGCTGAAGCTACACCATGCTGGCCTGCGCCGGTCTCAGCGATAATTTCATTTTTACCCATGCGCTTAGCAAGCAGTGCCTGACCTAACACCTGGTTGGTTTTGTGCGCTCCGCCGTGCAATAAATCTTCACGCTTCAGATACAGGCGGGTTTTTGTGCCATTGGTCAGATTGCTGCAAAGTGTTAATGCGGTGGGACGGCCAGCATAGTTTTTCAGCAGGTCGGTGAATTCAGCCTGAAATTCAGGATCGCGCTGCGCTTCGACAAAGGCGCTTTCCAACTGGCGCAGAGCGGGCATTAAAATCTGTGGGACATATTGACCGCCAAACTCGCCAAAGTAGGGATTCAATAACGTAGTCATCTTTCATCTTCCTTATGCGGCCCGCACATCGGCGGGCGAGCGAAATTAATAGGCGCGCAGCGTGCGGAATACCGCCGCGACTTTACTGGCATCTTTGATGCCGGGCGCGGATTCAACGCCAGAGTTAAAGTCCAGTCCGGCGCAGCCCAGTTGTGCAGCCTCCACGCAGTTGTCGGCGCTTAATCCGCCGGCCAGCAGCACGTTGCTCAGGTCTTCACCCTGTAGCAGTGACCAGTCAAATCGCTGTCCGCTGCCGCCCTGGCCGTTATCGAACACGTAACGATCTACATGCGGCCAATCGCGGGCTGGAAGGCTGCCGCTGATACTCAGCGCCTTCCAAATTTTCACCTCTTCTGGCAGGGCGCTGCGCAATTCTGCGACGAACGCCTGATCTTCATCGCCATGCAATTGCACAGCAGAAAGTTTGAGTGACGAAGCAATCGTGACAACGTCACTTATGCTGTTATTGCGGAATACGCCCACATACTTCAGTGGTGCAGCCGCTATCACACTTTGAGCTTGTTCAGCGCTGACTTTACGCGGTGAACCTTCGGCGAAAATCACACCGCCATAAATCGCGCCTGCTTCGTGCGCAATGCGCGCATCTTCAGGGCGGGTCAGGCCGCAGACTTTGTTGTCGCCAAGTAAGACGCGACGCACGCCGGCATTGAGATCGGCTTCTTCCATCAGTGCGGAGCCAATCAGGAAACCGTTGGCGAAGTGGCTCAATTCACGCACCTGAGCATAGTTATGAATGCCCGATTCGCTGATGACCGACACACCGTGGCTTAAACGTGGCGCCAACTGGCGGGTACGATTCAGATCAATCGACAGGTCACGCAGGTCGCGGTTATTGATGCCGACCACTTTTGCTTCCAGCGCAATCGCACGCTCCAGCTCTTCTTCATTACTGACTTCGGTCAGTACGCCCATTTTCAGGCTGTGTGCCACCACGGCGAGTTGACGATATTGCTCATCATCCAGCACCGACAGCATCAGCAGAATGGCATCGGCCTGATAGTGGCGCGCCAGGTAGATTTGGTAGGGATCGATAATAAAGTCTTTGCACAGTACCGGTTGAGTAATCGCGGCACTGACGATCGGCAGAAACTCAAAATCACCCTGGAAATACTTCTCGTCAGTTAAGACGGAAACGGCCGAGGCGTGATGACGAAAAACGCCAGCGATGGTCGCAGGATCGAAATCTTCGCGGATCAAACCCTTCGACGGTGACGCTTTTTTGCATTCCAGGATGAACACGGTGCGCGTGCCGCGCAGCGCATCGTAAAAGTGGCGTCCTGCAGGCTGCAAGCTGTTCTGGAAGGTCGCCAGCGGCTGCTGTACCTTGCGCGCTTCAACCCAGACGGCTTTATCCTGAACAATTTTCTCTAAAACGGTGCCCTTGATACTCATCTCATCCTCTCGCTGCCAGAGCAACAACGCGCTCGTAAGCCTGACCACTGCGAATTGCGGTGATGGCGCGCTGAGCGTTGTCGCGCAAATCTTCATTTCCGAATACTTTCAGCAACATTGCGACGTTCACCGCAACTGCCTGCTCATGGGCTGGCTGGCCTTTACCCTGGAGCAAACGCGCCAGAATGTCACGGTTTTCTTCCGGCGTGCCGCCCGCCAGGGCTTCTTTATTATGGAAGCCGAAACCGAAGTCTTCAGGCGTCAGCTGATAACTGGTGATTTCACCGTCACGCAACTCAGCGACCTGAGTCGCACTATGAAGCGCCACTTCATCCATACCGCCGCCATGCACCACTGCCGCACGCTGATAGCCAAGCACCTTCAGGGTTTGGGCAATCGGCAGCACCAGTTCCGGACTGTACACGCCGATAACCGCCAGTGGGGGCCGCGCCGGATTGATTAAAGGGCCCAGCACGTTAAACAAGGTGCGGGTTTTTAACTGTTGACGCACTGGCATCGCGTGACGGAATCCGCTGTGATATTGCGGCGCAAACAGGAAGCAGACGTTAAGATCGTCCAGTGCCTTACGCGCTTTTTCAGCGGGCATATCCAGATCGATACCAAAAGCCGCCAGCAGATCGGACGAGCCGGATTTACTCGAGACGCTACGATTGCCGTGCTTGGCCACTTTCAACCCGCAGGTTGCGGCGACAAAGGCGCTGGCGGTGGAGATATTAATGCTGTTGCTGCCGTCACCGCCGGTGCCAACGATATCGGCGAAAGTGTAATCCGGACGCGGGAACGGTTTCGCATCTTCCAGCAGTGCCGTAGCGGCACCCGCGATCTCTTCCGGGCGCTCGCCACGGACTTTCATCGCAATCAGCGCGGCGGCTAGTTGGGTCGGCTCGAGCTGACCTTTAATAATGGCGCTAAACAGCTGATGGCTTTCCGCCTGGCTCAGGGTTTGTGCCTGGTAAAGTTTTTCCAGAATAGTTTGCATCATAATCTCCCTATTATTTCGCCAGCGCCCAGGCCAGCGTTTGCTCTAACAAACGTGCGCCCTGGGTGGTGAGAATGGATTCGGGGTGGAACTGGAAGCCACACACTCGGTCAGCATCGTGTCGGACAGCCATCACCATGCCGTTGTAGCTGGCGTTAACGGTCAATTCGGCAGGCGTATTGCTGCCCACCAGCGAGTGATAACGGGCCACCGGCAGCGGATTGCTCAGGCCGCTAAACATCGCTTGACCGTCGTGATTAATCGAAGAGGCTTTGCCGTGCAGAATCTCACCGGCCTGGCCTACATGACCACCATAAGCCTCAACAATCGCCTGATGACCGAGGCAGATGCCGATAATCGGCAGATGACCACGCAGTGCTTGCAGTAACGCAGGCATGCAGCCGGCATCTTTCGGTGCGCCGGGACCGGGGGACAGCATCAGCACCGGATTTTCCATTTGCTGCAGTCGTTCAATGAGTACGTCAGCCGGCACGTTATTGCGGTAAATCACCACGTTATGGCCAAAGGTACGCAGCTGATCAACGAGGTTGTAGGTAAAGGAGTCGATATTATCGAGCAACAGGATATCGGCCATCAGAAAATCTCCTTGCAATGATGGGCTGTGGCGATGGCACGTAATACCGCGCGCGCTTTATTGCGGCTTTCATCCGCTTCAGCCTGAGGCTGGGAATCCAGTACCACACCGGCACCGGCTTGCACTGTGGCAACGCCATCTTCCACCCAAGCGGAGCGAATCACGATGCAGGTATCCAAATCGCCGTGTGCGGTGAAATAACCTACCGCACCGCCATAGCTGCCGCGACGCGTACCTTCTTTTTCAGCGATTAACTGCATAGCACGCACTTTTGGTGCGCCGCTTAAGGTGCCCATGTTCATGCAGGCGCGATAGGCGTGCAGGACATCAAGATCGTTACGCAGCGTGCCAACCACGCGAGAGACCAGATGCATCACGAAAGAGTAACGGTCGACTTTGGTCAGGTCTGCCACATAGCGGCTACCAGGCACGCAGATGCGAGCCAGATCGTTACGCGCCAGATCCACCAGCATCAGGTGTTCCGCCAGCTCTTTGTGGTCGGTGCGCATTTCCAGTTCGATACGGCTGTCGAGATCGCGGTCCAGTGAACCATCGGCATGTCGGCCACGTGGACGCGTACCGGCAATCGGGTAGATCTCAATCTGACGTGAAGTGGCGTCATACTTGAGTGAGCTTTCTGGTGAAGCGCCAAACAGCGCAAAGTCCTGATCCTGCATAAAGAACATATATGGGCTGGGATTGCTGTGCTTCAGCGTGTCATAAGCGGCCAGCGGAGAAGGGCACGGCAGCGAGAAGCGGCGTGATGGCACCACCTGGAAGATTTCGCCGATGCGAATCGCTTCCTGCATTTCACGCACCACATTGCAATACTCTTCATCGCTCTGGTTGGTGCTCAACGCCATTTGCTCAACGCGCTGAACCGGCAAAGCCGGGGCAGGCTGCGTCATTTGACCACGCAGCTGCTCAACACGGCCCTGCAAGCGCTGGAATTCGCTGGTGGAGGGGCTGAACAGACTGGCCTGCAGGCGAGCGCTGCGCGTCTGGTGATCAATCACCAGCAGGGTTTCTGCCAGGTAGAAGCAGTAATCCGGGCAGCTTTGCTCATTACGCAGCTCGGGTAAATCTTCAAATCCGGCCACCAGGTCATAAGCAAACAGGCCGCCGAGGAACATCGCTTCACGCTCTTCCTCTGGGCTGTTCACCAACTGCGGAATCAGGCGCAGCGCGTCGAAAACAGACAATGCTTTCAGACGTGAATCTTCATCGTGCAACCCCTGAGGCAGCGGGAAATGCAGCACGCGGCCATCCGGGCGCGCTTCAATACTCACATCCTGCGGCAACGCTTCATCCAGCAGCGGCAGAATGGTGCGACCGTTTTCTGACAGCGCCTGTAATGTCACCACGTTGCCCAGTGCGCTGATGCGCAGGGCGCTATCCACAATCAGTAAGCTTTTCAGATTCTTTTTGCTGTCGATGTCGGCAGATTCAAGCAGCAGCGTTGCCGGACGTGCGCCGCAAATTTGATGGAACACTGCGGCCGGATCTTCGCGGTAGGGCGCGGTACCGGTAATCAACTTCAATGTAGGTTTCGCATTAGCCATTATTGTCATCTCTGAATTTCGCTCAAAAAAAAGCCCGCTCGGTGGCGGGCTCAGGTATCTGCACAATGGTTACGCATGTTGTGCACGACGACGTCGCCCGTTTAAAGGATTATCGCGCCACCAACCTTTTGCATGCGTACCAAAATTAGCCATGATGAGATACCCGTTACGTGTGAACTTGTGTACTAGTTAACTGGTTCAGATGAAAAAAGTCAATACCCTTTTTCAGTCAGGGTCAAAATCGTTATGATGCCAGCCGAGTTAAGTTGCTGCTGGAGTTACCTTGTCGGATATTGCCCGTTTTCCCCTTTACGATTTACACAGCCATACCCAGGCGTCTGACGGTTTGCTGACCCCTACCGAGTTGGTGCAACGTGCCGTCGAAATGAAAGTAGGGGTACTGGCGATTACCGATCACGACACCGTTGCTGGCGTGGCAGAAGCGCAATCCGCTGTGCAGCAACAGAATCTACCGATTCGTATTCTGGCCGGATTAGAGGCCTCTACATTGTGGGAAAACCACGAAATTCATATCGTAGGTTTAAATGTGGATTGCCAGCATCCGGCACTGACCTCGTTTCTTGAGCAACAGCATCAATGCCGCGTTGAACGGGCTCAGCTGATTGCAGAGCGTCTCGAACGTGCCCGCATTCCTGATGCGTTGGCTGGGGCGCAACGCCTGGCGCAGGGCGGTGTCATCACCCGCGGTCATTTCGCCCGTTATCTGGTCGAGATGGGTAAAGCCGATAACATGGCGCAAGTGTTCAAGAACTATCTTGCCCGTGGGAAAACCGGCTATGTGCCGCCGCAATGGTGTACAATTAAACAAGCTATTGATGCCATTCATCATTCTGGCGGCGTGGCGGTACTCGCACATCCGGGTCGCTATGGATTGTCTGCAAAGTGGCTTAAGCGATTGATTGCCCATTTCGCCGAGGTCGGTGGTGATGCAATGGAAGTGGCGCAGTGTCAGCAGGCACCCAACGAGCGCACGCAGCTCGCGACTTATGCGCGCGACAATAAGCTGGCGGGATCGCAGGGATCAGATTTTCACCAACCCTGTCCATGGATAGAACTGGGGCGCAAATTATGGTTGCCAGGCGGCGTTGAACCCATCTGGGAGCGTTTTCCTGAGCTAGCGCCCGCCGTAACTCTTGCAGACAGGTGACATGAGGTTTTTATGAGTCAATTTTTTCACATTCATCCAGATAATCCGCAACCGCGTCTGGTCAATCAGGCAGTCGATTATCTCAATAAAGGTGGCGTAATCGTCTATCCCACCGATTCGGGTTACGCGCTGGGCTGCAGGTTGGAAGAGAAGAACGCGATGGAGCGTATCTGCCGTATCCGGCAGTTAGATGGCAACCACAATTTTACGTTGATGTGTCGCGATCTGTCTGAGCTTTCGACGTATTCGCAGGTGGACAATACTGCATTTCGTATTCTAAAAAATAATACGCCGGGCAGTTATACCTTCATTCTCAAAGCGACCAAAGAGGTGCCGCGTCGTTTGATGAATGACAAGCGTAAAACTATTGGTTTGCGCGTACCTTCCAATCCGGTGGCGCTGGCGTTACTGGAAAGATTGAATGAGCCGATGATGTCTACTTCGCTGATGTTGCCCGGTAATGACTTCACGGAATCGGATCCGGAAGAGATTCAGCACAGCATCGGTAAGCTGGTGGATCTGATCATTGATGGCGGCACGTTAGGGCAGCAGCCGACGACGGTGATCGATCTCACCAGCGATGTACCGGTTGTGGTTCGTGAAGGGGTCGGCGACACGCGCCCGTTCCTCTAATCACGCGTGGTCAGGCGGCGTTAACGTCGTCTGGCCAATATTCTTTTCCAGCCAATGTTTAAAATCACCGTACGGAATATACAGCGAAACATCTTTCAGAATGACTTGTTTGCTGCGCACATTGGAAATTTCATGGCTGTAGCCCACAATCACTCCGCCAATTGTCTGGTCAGCATTATATACCGCGCCCCCCGACATTCCCTGTACAACGCCAGCATTTGATGCCATTGCCATGCACGGTTTTTTATTCCATTTATTGGTAATAGCGGTGCGCGCTAAATTAACACCACTTGATTCCACGGGCATGGCTGAAATAAAGCTGTAGCCGTACATCTTAATGGGTTCACCGACTTTGCTGGTGCGGAATTTTGCCAGCGTTTCCGGGCTATTCTTATGATAGATAATGGCGACGTCGCAATAAGGATGATAAGCCTTCACACGCTGTACGGCAGTGGTGGCGACGTGCGCAGCTGTCAGGCTGTACTCTGGTGTTAAAGGGATGGTTGTACCGAGGATACCCAGACCCAATACCGTCGGGATGCCTGTCACGCTCATATCCACGTGTTCAAGCGCCGCTCGACTATACTCAGTATGGCCCACGGAACAGCCGCTCAGTGCCAGCGCCGCGAGGGCAGGCCAAAGCAGAGAGGTTTTCATGATAGTCATCTTCTTTTAAGCATGTCAGGAAAATCCCTGGTGAAGACTTTCGACATGCAAATTAAATTCATTCCGTGAATGAATAAACGCGTCAATTCCTGCGTGCGCCGGTTTATATTATCAACAATGCCACAGTGATTTTGTTAGTGGCTTGTTAGAGAAACGAGTGTAAATAGTAAAGGTTACGCTTTTATAAATACGGCACACTCTGTTTCAGGCTTAAATTTTACACAATTTTTTTATCAGAACAATTCATCAAATTTAATCTGAATCAAATAATGCGAAAATACAGACTTAATCCAACCTGCAGTTCCAATTAACTGGTAATTTAAAATTACTGGACTAATGAGCCTTATTTATCCCGGTTAATTAGTTTTTTATCCTGTTTTGCAGTTTGGGTTTAGATTTTATGTTTGGGATTATCCTTAAGCGTGGTGCGCAATCCTAGCAGACCAGTCTTGAAAAGCGCTAATGTATCACGGGTCTAAAGTGGGGGTAATAACCAGGCATATAGAGCCAAGAGTAAATGATAAAAATTCAGTCACTTGGCGCATAAAGAAGAGAAGTGTGGTTGGTGTATCTATAAGCAGCGTAAATGTTTAGGCATATGGCACTAAACGGGTGACGCAGCCTTTGGCCTTTATTATCGGCAGCAAAGGAAAAGGTGTTAACGAAACTTGTGTTAGTGTAAAATCGCGGGCCGCCTGAGATGGCATGCGCTATGCTCAGCGGTAACAGATTCTGATATGGGAACTGGTAATCCCCGTATCGTACCTCTTCTTACCACGACGCCTGGGAAGGCGACAACGAGGCATCTCCATGAGTGAGAAACTACAAAAAGTATTAGCGCGTGCTGGTCACGGTTCACGCCGCGAAATCGAAACGATGATTTCAGCCGGACGCGTCAGCGTCGATGGCAAACTGGCGACGCTGGGCGATCGCATTGAAAATGATAAATCCCTGAAAATTCGTATTGATGGCCATCTGGTTTCGATTGCTGAATCCGCCACTGAAGTCTGCCGCGTGCTGGCGTATTACAAACCAGAAGGCGAACTCTGTACCCGTAACGATCCTGAAGGGCGTCCAACGGTATTCGACCGTCTGCCGCGTCTGCGCGGTTCACGCTGGATCGCTGTGGGTCGTCTGGACGTTAACACCTGTGGTCTGATGTTGTTCACCACCGATGGTGAACTGGCGAACCGTCTGATGCACCCAAGCCGTGAAGTTGAGCGTGAATATGCGGTGCGTGTATTCGGCGAAGTGGATGACGATAAAATTCGTCAGCTCAGTAAAGGTGTGCAGTTAGAAGATGGCCCGGCATCGTTCAAAACCATTAAGTTTGCTGGCGGTGAAGGCATCAACCAGTGGTATAACGTCACCCTGACCGAAGGACGTAACCGTGAAGTCCGCCGTTTGTGGGAAGCCGTAGGTGTGCAGGTTAGCCGCCTGATGCGCGTCCGTTATGGCGATATTCAGTTGCCAAAAGGGTTACCTCGCGGTGGCTGGATGGAGATGGAATTACCGGCGGTTAACTACCTGCGTACGCTGGTGGATATGCCGGAAGAGACGGTGACGAAAGTCGCGGTTGAAAAAGACCGTCGTCGTACTAAAGCCAATCAGATTCGTCGCGCGGTAAAACGTCATAGTAATGTAAGCGGCAGCCCACGTCGCGGCGGCAGCAGTAGCAGCCGCAACAGCAGCACGCGGACCAGTGGAACTAACAAGCGCGGTTCCTGATATGCCCGTGACGCCGCATGCAGCGGCGTCACTGTTTTACCAATCTATTCCCTGCTGAGCCTGAATGCCTGCATCAAATGCATGCTTAACCGGGCGCATCTCGGTCACGGTATCCGCCATCTCGAGCAAGGTTCGATGGCAGCCTCGACCGGTGATAATCACACTTTGTTGAACCGGACGTTGTCCCAGCACGCGCACCAGCTCATCCAGATCCAGATAATCCATACTGACCATGTAGGTGATTTCATCGAGGATCACTAAATCCACATGCTCATCGGCAAGCATACGCTTTGCCGCCTGCCAAACCTGTTGGCAGGCGGCAGTATCGGTCTCCCGATTTTGAGTATCCCAGGTAAAGCCGGTGGCCATCACCTGAAATTCCACGCCATGCTGTTCCAGCAAATTGCGCTCACCATTTGGCCATTCACCTTTAATAAACTGCACGGCGGCAACGTTTTTACCGTGCCCGCAAGCGCGTAAAGCCGTACCAAAGGCGGCGGTGGTTTTGCCTTTGCCGTTGCCGGTGAACACCATCAAAATGCCGCGCGCTTCTGTCGCGGCAGCAATCCGCGCATCAACCTGTTCTTTTAAACGCTGCTGTCGTTGCTGATGACGATCACTCATGCGCTGGCTGGCCCCGGTTTACGTCCCGGCTGGGCATCAAAACTGATCCCGGTTTTGCGACGGCTGTCATCACCCATCAAATAAAGGTAAAGCGGCATCAAATCAGCAGGCGTTTTCAGTAAACTGGCATTTTCTTCCGGGAAAGCACTGGCGCGCATTTTAGTGCGAGTGCCACCAGGATTGATGCAATTTACCCGCAGATGACGATTTTTATACTCATCCGCCAGTACCTGCATCATGCCTTCGGTGGCGAATTTCGACACCGCATAGGCCCCCCAGCCTGCACGGCCGGTACGGCCGACGCTCGACGTGGTAAACACCAGTGAACCGGCGTCTGATTTCAGCAGCAGCGGCAGCAAGGCCTGAGTTAAATAAAAGGTGGCGTCAAGATTGATCTGCATCACCTTGCGCCAGACGGCAGGATCGAGTTCCGCCAGTGGGACGATCTCACCCAGAATCCCGGCATTGTGCAGTACACCATCGAGCCGTGGCACCAGGGAGGCGATCTGATCGGCCACCTCAGCGCAGCTTTCTGGCGTGGCATGCGACAAGTCCAGCAGCAAATGGGATGCGGGCTTCTTATTCAGCTGATTGATGGCGTGTTCAGTCTGCTGCAGCGTTTCGGCGTTGCGGCCCATCAAAATGACGCGTGCGCCATAGCGCGCATAGGTCAGCGCCGCTTCGCGGCCAATGCCGTCAGAAGCGCCGGTGACGAGGATAATGCGATTTTCCAGCAGATCGCTTTTCGGTTGATAATGCACAGCGATGTCCTTTGGCAAGTCAGAGGGTTTTGGGCTTTATGCCTCAATTTGTCGCCAGGTGCAATCACCGCGCCTCGCATTCTGTGCCGCCTGCGGGCATTTCAGGCGACGAAAGTCGTTAAAGCGGGTAAACTCAGCCATTGTTTGTAATTCACTGTTTAATAAGGCGGCAGAATGGATTTACTCTCCAGTTATGGATTATTTCTGGCCAAGGCCGTCACCGTGGTGGTGGCGTTCGCAGCTATTGTTCTGATTGTGCTCAATGCCGCGATGCGTAAACGCCACAGCGGTGGTCAACTGCGCTTGACTCATCTCGACGATGATTATCGTGAAATGAAGGAAGACCTGCAGTTGGCGAAGATGAAGCCACAGGCGCAAAAAGTGTGGCTGAAGCAGCATAAAAAAGAAGAGAAGCAAAAAGCCAAAACCGAGAAGCGCAATGCCAAAGCTGGTGTGAGCGAAGCCGCTAAACCGACACTCTATGTGATGGAGTTTAAAGGCAGTATGGATGCGGGCGAAGTCAGTTCTTTGCGTGAGGAGATCTCCGCGGTGCTGGCGGTGGCTGTGCCGGGTGATGAAGTCTTGCTGCGTCTGGAAAGCCCGGGTGGCGTGGTGCACGGTTATGGCCTGGCCGCTTCTCAGCTGCAGCGTCTGCGTGATGCGGGCCTGCAGTTAACTGCCGTCGTCGATAAAGTGGCGGCGAGCGGGGGTTATATGATGGCTTGTGTCGCGGATCGCATCGTCGCGGCGCCATTCTCTATCATTGGATCAATTGGTGTGGTCGCGCAGATCCCCAACTTCAACCGTCTGCTGAAACGCAATGATATCGACGTTGAACTGCACACCGCGGGTCAATATAAGCGCACGCTGACCTTGTTTGGTGAGAACACCGATGAGGGACGTGAAAAATTCCAGGAAGATCTCAACGAAACCCATCTGCTGTTCAAAGAGTTTGTCCAGCAGATGCGTCCGACACTGGATTTGGAAAAAGTGGCCACCGGTGAACACTGGTATGGACGCCAGGCGCTGGATTTGGGGCTGATTGATGAGATCGGCACCAGCGATGCGCTGATTATCAAGCAGATGGATCGGTTCAATGTGCTGGGCGTGCACTATGCGCGGAAAAAGAAAATGATGGATCGCTTCACCAACAGCGCCAGTCTGGCGGCCGAGCGGTTAATTCTGAAAATATGGCAGCGTGGTGATAAGCCACTGTTGTGAGCAAGCCCGGCAAATGCCGGGCTTTTTTATGCCAGGTGATAGCGTGAGGAGAGCTCAACGGCAAGGGATTTAAACACGTTAAACACAGCGGTGGTTTTCGCGCTCGGCAGGCCTTCTTCATCTAAGAAGTAAGGCCCACGAAACACCAATACCTCGCCCTGCTGAATCACGTCATTCGCTTCCATCCCGGCTAAATAATCGTCGTGCTGTTTGATCATTTGATTGGCTATTTCCAGTAACGCCTGGCGTGAAATGGATTCCGTTTCTACTGACATTGTTGACCTCTTTTTTGACAGCAATCGTTCTCCTTCTATATTACTAGCGAGTTGAGCTGTTCATCAAATCAACGTCCTTCAGCAAAACTGGCGCAAAATTAATCAGAATGCTAATTAAGTTGCGTAACGGATTTTATCAGGTAGAGTGTGGGCGATTCAGCTTTCAGGGAGATCACACCCGGATGTGTGATGCTGTCAGATGGAAAACCCGCTTCTAATCATAAAGTTGCATAAGTCGATGCAATCTGACCTGAGATTATCCCCGCTGCCTTGAAAAGTGAAAAGCTGGCAGCAATATTGAACCCGTTGGGTTTTGGGGCATCGAATCCTCTCCCGTTTATCAGGACGTTTCAATTAGGTAAAGGTACATATGGGTAAAGCACTCGTAATCGTTGAGTCCCCGGCAAAGGCCAAAACAATCAATAAATACCTCGGTAATGACTACGTGGTGAAATCCAGCGTCGGTCATATCCGTGATTTGCCGACCAGCGGTTCAACTGCCCGTAAAAGTGCCGACGGGGAAAAGGCGAAAACAGGAAAAAAGGTTAAGAAAGATGAGAAGGCCGCTCTGGTCAGCCGCATGGGTGTCGACCCGTGGCATGGCTGGGAAGCGGACTATCAGATTCTGCCGGGCAAAGAGAAAGTCGTTGCCGAACTGAAGAGCCTTGCTGCAGAAGCCGACCACATCTATCTCGCAACGGACCTTGACCGCGAAGGGGAAGCCATTGCCTGGCACCTGCGGGAAGTGATCGGTGGCGATGACAAGCGGTTTAGCCGCGTGGTGTTCAACGAAATCACCAAAAATGCGATTCGTCAGGCGTTTGAAAAACCGGGCGAACTGAATATTGAGCGTGTTAATGCACAGCAGGCGCGTCGCTTTATGGACCGCGTGGTGGGTTACATGGTTTCCCCGCTGCTGTGGAAGAAGATTGCCCGTGGCTTGTCGGCGGGTCGTGTTCAGTCTGTAGCTGTACGTCTGGTGGTCGAACGCGAGCACGAAATCAAAGCGTTCGTGCCGGAAGAGTACTGGGAAATCGACGCAGATTTCTCTACGCCGAAAGGCGACGCGCTGGCGATGCAGGTCACGCATCAGGGCGACAAAGCCTTCCGTCCGGTTAATCGCGAGCAAACTCATGCTGCGGTATCCGTGCTGGAGAAAGCGCGTTACGAAGTGCTGGATCGTGAAGACAAACCGACCAGCAGCAAACCTTCTGCACCTTTTATTACCTCGACGCTGCAGCAAGCGGCGAGTACTCGTCTCGGTTTTGGCGTGAAGAAAACCATGATGATGGCGCAGCGTCTCTACGAAGCGGGTCACATCACCTACATGCGTACTGACTCCACCAACCTGAGTCAGGATGCGGTGGCGATGGCACGCGGCTTTGTGGAGAAGAGTTTTGGTAAGAAGTATCTGCCAGAATCGCCAATCACTTACGCCAGTAAAGAGAACTCGCAGGAAGCTCACGAAGCGATTCGACCTTCGGATGTCAACATCCAGGCAGAACAGCTGAAAGACATGGAAGCTGATGCGCAGAAACTGTACCAGCTGATCTGGCGTCAGTTTGTGGCCTGCCAGATGGTGCCGGCGCAGTATGACTCCACCACCCTGACGGTGGGTGCAGCAGACTTTAAACTGAAAGCGAAAGGCCGCACTTTGCGTTTCGATGGCTGGACAAAAGTGATGCCAGCCCTGCGTAAAAACGATGAAGATTTGACGCTGCCACCGGTCAATGTCGGCGACATGCTTGACCTGAAGGAGCTGATGCCAAGCCAGCACTTCACCAAGCCGCCAGCCCGCTTCAGCGAAGCTTCCTTAGTCCGTGAGTTGGAAAAACGGGGTATTGGCCGTCCATCGACCTATGCCTCAATTATTTCCACCATTCAGGATCGCGGTTACGTGCGGGTAGAAAACCGCCGCTTCTATGCTGAGAAGATGGGTGAAATTGTCACCGATCGCCTGGAACAGAATTTCCGTGAACTGATGAACTATGACTTCACCGCGCGCATGGAAGACAGCCTTGACCAGGTTGCTAATAATGAAGCGCAGTGGAAAGCGGTGCTGGATTCCTTCTTCAGCGATTTCAGTCAGCAGTTAGGTCAGGCCGAGAAAGAGCCAGAAGAGGGCGGCATGCAGCCGAACCAGATGGTGCTGACCTCGATCGACTGCCCGACCTGTAGCCGCCAAATGGGTATCCGTACCGCGAGTACCGGCGTATTCCTCGGCTGCTCGGGTTATGCATTGCCGCCGAAAGAACGCTGCAAACAGACCATCAATCTGATTCCGGAAAATGAAGTGCTCAACATTTTGGAAGGCGATGATGCTGAAACCAATGCGTTGCGCGCCCGTCGTCGTTGTCAGAAGTGTGGCACTGCGATGGACAGCTACCTGATCGACAATCAGCGCAAATTACATGTCTGCGGTAATAACCCGGAATGTGACGGCTACGAAATCGAACAGGGCGAATTCCGCATCAAAGGTTATGACGGCCCGATCGTAGAGTGTGAAAAGTGTGGTTCCGAAATGCACCTGAAAATGGGGCGCTTCGGCAAATACATGGCCTGCACCAACGACGAGTGTAAAAATACGCGTAAGATTCTGCGCAATGGTGAAGTTGCACCACCGAAGGAAGACCCGGTACCGTTGCCTGAGCTGGCGTGTGAAAAATCAGATGCCTACTTTGTATTGCGTGACGGTGCGGCAGGGGTATTCCTGGCGGCCAACACCTTCCCGAAATCGCGTGAAACGCGTGCGCCGCTGGTGGAAGAGCTGCAACGTTTTGCTGACCGTCTGCCGGAGAAGCTGAAATACCTGGCGGAAGCGCCAGCGGCGGATCCGGAAGGCAATAAAACGTTAGTGCGTTTTAGCCGTAAAACTAAGCAGCAGTATGTTTCCTCCGAGAAGGAGGGTAAAGCGACTGGCTGGTCGATGTTCTATATCGACGGTAACTGGCAGGAAGCGAAGAAGTAATTCCCTCAAGGCCAGCATCTGCTGGCCTTTTCATCATCCTTATAGCTAATCGTTCTACATTCTTTCTTTAACTGATATAGTGGTTATAGCTTTTTTCGTTTCGCTGACACGCTTTCCCTCCTCAACCCTTAATCAAGGCGGAAACACGCCTGCAGGGAATGCCCCTCTGTCGCTACCGGGAAGATATAACTATGAAATTGCAGCAGTTGCGTTACATCGTTGAAGTGGTTAATCACAACCTCAACGTCTCCTCTACCGCCGAAGGTCTTTATACCTCGCAACCGGGTATTAGTAAGCAAGTGCGTATGCTGGAAGATGAACTCGGCGTGCAGATTTTTGCGCGTAGCGGGAAACATCTCACTCAGGTCACGCCAGCAGGTGAAGAGATCATCCGGATAGCACGTGAAGTGTTATCGAAGGTCGATGCGATTAAATCTGTCGCGGGTGAGCATACCTGGCCCGACAAAGGCTCGCTGTATGTGGCGACCACGCATACTCAGGCGCGTTATGCCTTGCCTGGCGTGATTAAAGGCTTCATCGAGCGTTACCCACGCGTATCGCTGCATATGCATCAGGGATCGCCAACGCAAATTGCTGAGGCCGTGTCGAAGGGCAATGCTGACTTTGCGATCGCGACCGAAGCGCTGCATCTGTACGACGACCTGATTATGTTGCCGTGCTATCACTGGAACCGCGCCATTGTCGTGACGCCAGACCATCCGTTAGCAGGCAAATCGAATGTGACGATTGAAGAGCTGGCTGATTTCCCGCTCGTGACCTACACCTTTGGCTTCACCGGCCGCTCAGAGTTGGATACCGCCTTCAACCGTGCAGGATTAACGCCACGTATTGTCTTTACGGCCACCGACGCTGATGTCATCAAAACATATGTGCGTTTGGGCTTAGGGGTGGGTGTGATTGCCAGTATGGCGGTGGACCCGGTTTCCGATCCGGACTTAGTGCGTATTGAAGCATCAGAAATTTTTACCAATAGTACAACCAAAATTGGCTTTAGACGCAGCACGTTCCTGCGAAGCTATATGTATGACTTTATTCAACGTTTCGCACCGCATTTGACGCGTGATGTAGTGGATGCTGCGGTCGCATTACGTTCAAATGAAGATATCGAAGCGATGTTCCGCGATATCAAGTTACCTTTCAAATAATCCCCTAACTCATTATTTTCACAAGGTGTCCAGTGGGCATCTTGTGAAACCCTCTCTGGTTAGCGCCACAAGAATCTCAAAAAATTTCATTATTTTTTTGTAAATGAAACATCGATCACATGTTTTTTCATTGTTATATCTTAAATGAGAAACAGTACACAAAATTTACGCTGCTGCTTTGCGGACCGCCAGGAATATTCCCATACTCCAGTTATCAACTGATGACAAAGGCCTTTTAGTCAGGCTCTTTAAATTAAACTCAAATTTAGAATGGTACTAAATTTGTTTTAACCCAAATTTACAATGTTTGTATTAGATAAATAGTTTGATCAGTAATTAAATTTATCTCATCAATTGTTTGGGTTTTGATAAACAGCGTTAATCGTTGTACTCAATAAAAATAACTGGATTTTCGGACTTAACAAGTTTAGGATTCGTCCTAAATCTTAATCGTTATCAACAATCGTTTTATTGAGAGTGATTATCAAAAACTATGAACACTAGACTGACTGTACAACAAGATTTTCGTACTAAAACCGCCAAGGTTGAGCGCTCTGGTAATGTGCGTCGTAAGGCTTGGTTGACCGTCTTCGCTGCTTCAGCACTGTTCTGGGTAGTGGTGGCATTGATGATTTGGCGTATGTGGGGTTAAGCCATGTGGGCAAATACACTCAGCCGTAAGTCTCCGGTTTCTGCGCGTCAGCCGAACACGTCAGCGTGCAAAGCGAAAGAAGTAAAGAGCGTTGAACAGCCTGTGGCGATTCCTGCGTCGTGGGAACTGAGTGAAAACCAGCGTAACTTTATCGAATCGTTCATGGATCCGAAGTCGAAATAACGCAGTCTGCGTTTTGTTCTATATATAGACATCTATACCTCTCTTTACCGGATTATCCGGTGGGCATTTTAAAAGCCCGTCCTTTAACACTCAGCACTAAAAAAACGGTGTCATCAGTACAACGCTGAAGACGGTGGACTTTTTTTGCCCGGAATCCGGGAGGGTGTGACTCGATGAATACAACGACTTTTTCATGGTTCGGCGTTTATGCCTTTTCCTTTGCATTTTGGGCCGCGGCCGTGTGGGCAATGATCTAATCCAATAACTCAAATTGTACTGATTTCTATTAATGCCCTGACAAACGTCGGGGCATTTTTCTTTGTGCCTTTATGTGTCATTTCGTGTTGTTATCAAATCGTTAACGAAATTGTGGTCTATCTTTAAGCTAAACCTTGTGGTTATTGAGGTTTAAAAGAGAGGCCCATATAAGGAGGAGCTATGTCGTTAACGTTACGGGAGCACAGTCAGGATACGCTGGACGTTCGGGCAAAAAAATATCATTACTACAGCCTGCCAAAAGCTGCCCAGCAATTGGGTAATATCGATCGCTTACCTAAATCAATGAAGGTGTTGCTGGAAAACCTCCTGCGCTGGCAGGATGAGGATTCCGTGACAGCTGAAGATATACAGGCGCTGGTTGGCTGGCAGAAAGATGCGCATGCTGACCGGGAAATTGCCTATCGCCCAGCGCGCGTGTTGATGCAGGACTTCACCGGCGTGCCAGCGGTGGTGGATTTAGCGGCGATGCGTGAAGCGGTAAAACGCCTCGGCGGCGATGTGGCCAAAGTTAATCCTTTATCGCCGGTCGATTTGGTTATTGACCACTCGGTGACCGTTGATCATTTTGGGGATGAAGACGCCTTCGAAGAAAACGTGCGTCTGGAGATGGAGCGCAATCACGAACGCTACGTTTTCCTGCGCTGGGGGCAAAAAGCGTTTAATCGTTTCCGCGTAGTGCCGCCCGGCACCGGTATCTGCCATCAGGTTAACCTGGAATATCTGGGGAAATCCGTCTGGCATGAAACGCTAGAAGGCAAAGAGGTCGCTTATCCTGATACCTTAGTCGGCACAGATTCCCATACCACGATGATCAACGCGCTGGGCGTATTGGGCTGGGGTGTTGGCGGTATTGAAGCCGAAGCCGCCATGTTAGGGCAACCCGTGTCTATGTTAATCCCCGACGTTGTCGGTTTCAAACTCACCGGCAAACTGCGTCCTGGCATCACCGCGACCGACTTAGTTTTAACCGTGACGCAAATGCTGCGCAAGCATGGTGTGGTGGGTAAATTCGTTGAATTCTACGGTGATGGCCTTGCCGATTTGCCGCTTGCCGATCGCGCAACTATCGCTAATATGGCACCGGAATATGGTGCCACCTGCGGTTTCTTTCCCATTGATGAAATCACCCTGAGCTACATGACCCTGACCGGGCGTGATGCCGAACAAGTCGATTTAGTCGAAGCTTATGCTAAGCAGCAAGGGATGTGGCGAAATCCGGGCGACGAACCACGGTTTACCAGCTCACTGGCGCTGGATATGGCAGATGTTGAATCCAGTCTTGCCGGTCCGAAACGACCGCAGGATCGCGTCTCTTTAGGTGATGTACCCGCCGCCTTTGATGCCAGCAACGAACTTGAAGTTAATCATGCGCAGAAAGCGCACAAGACCGTCACGTATCGCGACAGCGAGACCGGCGATAGCTATCAGCTGGAAGATGGCGCGGTGGTCATTTCTGCTATTACCTCCTGTACTAATACTTCCAACCCTAGCGTCTTGATGGCCGCGGGCCTGCTGGCGAAAAATGCGGTTGAGCGTGGGTTGATGCGCAAACCCTGGGTGAAAGCCTCGCTGGCACCGGGATCAAAAGTGGTGTCGGATTATCTCGCGGTGGCTCAACTGACACCTTATCTGGATGAATTAGGTTTCAATTTGGTGGGATATGGTTGTACCACCTGCATCGGTAACTCGGGCCCATTGCCAGATGAAATTGAAAGCGCGATTAAAGAGGGCGATCTGACCGTCGGTGCTGTGCTGTCGGGTAACCGAAACTTCGAAGGGCGCATCCATCCGCTGGTGAAAACTAACTGGCTGGCGTCGCCACCGCTGGTGGTGGCTTATGCACTTGCCGGTAACATGAAACTCAACCTGCAGAACGATCCCATCGGGCAGGACCGGCAGGGCAAGGATGTCTTTCTGCAGGATATCTGGCCATCACCAGAAGAGATCGCCGCCGCAGTGCAGAAAGTGACCAGTGATATGTTCCATAAGGAATACGCCGAGGTCTTCGACGGTACGCCTGAGTGGCAGCAAATCAAAGTCAGTGAAGCCGCGACTTATGACTGGGATGAGGGATCGACATACATCCGCCTGTCGCCGTTCTTTGACGATATGGGCAAAACACCGGAGCCTGTCCAGGATATTAAAGGCGCGCGCATTCTGGCAATGCTGGGTGACTCTGTCACCACCGACCATATTTCGCCAGCGGGCAGCATCAAAGCGGAAAGTCCTGCTGGACGCTATTTGCTGTCGCATGGTGTTGAGCGGACCGATTTCAACTCCTACGGTTCGCGTCGTGGTAACCACGAAGTGATGATGCGCGGGACTTTTGCCAACATTCGTATTCGTAATGAAATGGTGCCGGGCGTGGAAGGGGGATACACCAAACACTTCCCCAGCAATGAACAGCTGGCGATCTACGATGCTGCCATGAAGTATCAGTCCGAAGGTGTGCCACTGGCAGTGGTCGCCGGGAAGGAGTATGGCTCAGGTTCCAGCCGCGACTGGGCTGCGAAAGGCCCACGTTTACAAGGTGTGCGCGTGGTTATTTCTGAGTCGTTCGAGCGTATCCATCGCTCTAACCTGATCGGCATGGGGATCCTGCCGCTGGAATTCCCTGCTGGCGTCACGCGCAAAACACTGGGATTAACCGGGGAGGAGTTTATTGATGTCGAAAACCTTTCCCAGTTGAAACCGGGTTGTACTGTGAATGTCACCCTGACGCGCGTCGATGGTAAAAAAGAGACGCTGGAAACCCGGTGTCGTATCGATACCGGCAATGAGCTGACCTATTACCAGAACGACGGCATATTGCATTATGTGATACGTAATATGCTGAACTAAAGAAAAAGCCGGGAGATTTCCCGGCTTTTTGCTTTCTGCGTTACGCTTTTGGCAGCAGATGACCCATTTTTTCTGCCTTGGTATCAAGGTAGTGAGCATTTTTGGGGTTGCGCCCAACCACTAACGGCACGCGCTCGACAATATTAATTCCCGCTTCGCTCAGGATCTCGACTTTGCGTGGATTGTTCGTCAGCAGGCGGACTTCATTGACGCCCAACAGTTTGAACATATCTGCACACAGGGTGAAATCGCGCTCGTCGGCGGCAAAGCCCAACTGATGATTCGCTTCCACGGTGTCGTAACCTTTGTCTTGCAAAGCGTAGGCGCGGATCTTGTTCAACAGACCGATATTACGGCCTTCCTGGCGGTGATATAACAGCACGCCGCGTCCTTCTTCAGCGATAGCGGTGAGCGCCGCTTCCAGCTGAAAACCACAGTCGCAGCGCAGGCTGAACAGCGCATCACCGGTTAGACACTCAGAGTGAACGCGCGCCAGCACTGGATTGTGGTCGCTAACATCACCGTAAACCAGCGCGACATGATCCTGGCCAGTTGCCAGTTCTTCAAAACCAACCATCAGGAAATCTCCCCATGGCGTGGGCAGTTTGGCTTCTGCTACCCGTTTAAGCTGCATGTGACTCTCCAGAACCTTCAGAGGATGCGCTATCATCATGATAACGCACGGGCCCGATTGGCCCGACAAAACTGACAATATTGTGCCACAACCTGTATCCGGGCCGTTAATCAGTCAGAGTTATTGTAGTGATAAAGCACAATTATCTAAGCTGCAACGGGTATGTTATTCTTTTTTCAGCTAAAGTTATGCCAGCCACGCGAATATCAGCGGATCTAAAAGGAAACGGATGTTAAAAATTGCGCAGCGCACCACCCTGGGAATGCTTTTGTTATTAATCATGCCTGTTGCTGTCTGGCTCTCTGGCTGGCAATGGCAGCCAGGTGAGAGTAGCGCGTTTTTACGGGTACTCTTTTGGATGACCGAAACCGTCACTAGCCCATGGGGCATTTTGACAAGCCTTCTCCTCAGTGCCTGGGTTTTATGGTGTTTACGCTTCCGACTTAAGCCCGCCATTTTACTGATCCTCTTCATGAACGGCGCAATTCTTGCTGGCCAGTACACCAAATCTTTCATTAAAGAGCAGGTGCAGGAACCCCGTCCCTATGTGGTTTGGCTGGAGAAGAGTTACGGTATTGATGAAGGGGCGTTTTATCAGCAAAACCGTCAGGGGCGCAGTCAGTTGGTGTCGACTTTAGTGGCGAACGACACTCAGCTGCCGCAATGGCTGAAAAACCACTGGGCGTTTGAAACCGGCTTTGCCTTTCCTTCCGGACATACCATGTTTGCCGCCAGTTGGGCGCTGCTGGTGATTGGCCTACTCTGGCCACGGCGCCACATCGTGACCGTGGTCGTGCTGTTTGCCTGGGCTACCATGGTGATGGGCAGCCGTTTGCTGCTGGGCATGCATTGGCCGCGCGATTTAGTGGTGGCCACCCTGATTTCCTGGCTGTTGGTTACGGTTGCCACCTGGCTGGCGCAGCGTTTTTGTGGCCCGCTTACGGTGCCGCGCGAAGAGCAACAGGAGATTGAGCAGCGTGATGATGGATTGTAATTTCTGCGCGCGCCCCCATATGATTGATTGCGCTTGCGGAAAATGCGCTAAGTGATGTGCTGATAAGCAGCATCGACGGCACTTTTTTGGCATACTTCTACTGGATAACCTCACGACAGGACGCATTGTGAAATATTTGCTGATTTTTCTCGTGGTTTTGGTCATTTTTATCATCTCCGTCACGCTTGGAGCGCATAACGACCAAATCGTCACTTTTAACTATCTGCTGGCGCAGGGTGAATTCCGCATCTCCACATTGCTGGCGAGCCTGTTTGGTGCCGGATTCCTGCTTGGATGGGCAATTTGCGGTCTTTTCTGGTTGCGGATACGTGTTTCTCTCGCTCACGCGCAGCGCAAGCTGAAACGCATGCAGGCGCAGAACGAACAATCAACGGCTGTGACAAATTCTTCTACTGCTGGTCGTCGGGATTAAGTTTCGATGCTTGAATTGCTGTTTTTGCTTCTCCCTGTTGCTGCGGCGTATGGCTGGTATATGGGCCGTCGCAGTGCACATCAGGATAAGCAACAGGAAGCCAATCGCCTGTCACGTGAATATGTTGCCGGCGTAAACTTCCTGCTTTCCAATCAACAGGACAAAGCTGTTGATCTCTTTCTGGATATGCTGAAGGAGGACAGCGGCACAGTTGAAGCTCACCTGACGCTCGGCAATCTGTTCCGTTCACGCGGCGAAGTTGATCGCGCCATTCGCATCCACCAATCCCTGATGGAAAGCGCTTCTCTGAGCTATGAACAGCGCCTGTTGGCTATCCAGCAACTGGGTCGCGATTACATGGCCGCCGGGTTTTACGACCGCGCCGAGGACATGTTTAGTCAGCTTATTGATGAAACCGACTTCCGTATCGGTGCGCTGCAACAGCTGATACAGATTCATCAGGCAACCAGTGACTGGCAGAAAGCCATTGAAGTGGCGGAAAGATTGGTCAAGCTCGGCAAAGAGAAGCACAAGGGCGAAATTGCCCATTTCTACTGCGAGCTTGCGCTTCAGGCGCTGAGCAGTGACGATCTTGATCGCGCCATGAGCTTGTTGAAGAAGGGTGAATCGGCCGATCACCAGAGCGCGCGCGTTTCCATTATGATGGGCCGCATCTTTATGGAGCAGGGCGAATACGCTAAAGCAACAGCTCGCCTGCAGCGCGTGCTGGATCAAGATAAAGAGCTGGTGAGCGAAACCTTATCGATGCTCGAAACCTGCTATCAGCGACTGAATCAGCCCGAAGATTGGGCGCAGTTTTTACAGCGCTGCGTTGAAGAGAATACCGGCGCGGCCGCTGAACTTTACCTCTCTGATATCCTCGAACAGCAGCAGGGGCCTGAAGCGGCGCAGTTATACATTAATCGCCAGTTACAGCGCCATCCGACCATGCGCGTGTTCCATCGCTTGATGGATTTCCACCTGCATGAAGCAGAAGACGGTCGTGCCAAAGAGAGCCTGATGGTGCTGCGCGATATGGTGGGCGAACAGATTCGCACCAAACCACGCTATCGCTGCCAAAAGTGCGGATTTACCGCGCATGCGCTTTATTGGCATTGCCCATCCTGCCGCGCATGGTCTTCTGTGAAACCAATCCGCGGACTTGACGGCCAGTAACGGCCGTTTTTTTATTATAACCGCACTATAGTTACAACATACTATAATCTTGAATTCTCAAAGAGAGTTGTGGCACTGTGCAGCCTTCGGTCGATCATCGGTTTAAAGCGCGCTGTGAGATTGTCGGGAAGGGCATGCGCGGGTAGAATGCTTGCCGTTTGTCCATTGCGCCCGCGGGTGCCTGCCTTTGAGGAAACGTTATGCCTGTAACCACTTCACCGATTCTGGTGGCGCTCGACTATCATAATCTCGACAGCGCACTGCAGTTTGTGGACCGCATTGACCCGAGCCAGTGTCGCCTGAAAGTCGGCAAAGAGATGTTTACGCTATTTGGCCCGTCACTGGTGAAAACACTGCAGTCGCGTGGTTTTGACGTTTTTCTCGATCTGAAGTTTCATGATATTCCGAATACCACCGCGCACGCGGTAGCCGCGGCTGCCGATCTCGGTGTGTGGATGGTTAATGTTCACGCCAGTGGCGGGGCGCGGATGATGAATGCGGCTCGTGAAGCGCTGCTGCCTTTTGGCAAAGATGCGCCATTGTTGATTGCGGTAACCGTATTAACCAGCATGGATGAAGACGATCTCAAAGGCCTCGGCATTACGCTTTCACCCGCTCAGCAGGCGGAACGTCTGGCTCGCCTGACGCGCGATTGTGGTCTGGACGGTGTGGTGTGTTCAGCGCAGGAAGCTGCTCACTTTAAGCAGGTAATCGGTCAGGATTTCGCCCTGGTGACACCGGGTATTCGTCCGGCTGGCAGTGATGCCGGCGATCAGCGCCGCATCATGACACCACAACAAGCAAAATTGGCTGGCGTGGATTACATGGTGATTGGGCGTCCGATCACCCAATCCAATGATCCGGCTGAAACACTACGCACCATCCTGCAAAGCTTACAGGAGGTCTAATGGCTCAGGACAACCGACTGGTTTACTCCACTGAAACGGGTCGCATCGCTCAGGAAGAAGAAAAAGCGCCGCGCCCGAAAGGGGACGGTATTGTGCGCATCCAGCGCCAAACCAGCGGCCGAAAAGGCAAGGGCGTATGCCTGATTATCGGTATCGATTTGGATGACGATGCGCTCAACAAGCTGGCAGCAGAACTGAAGAAAAAATGTGGTTGTGGTGGGTCACTCAAAGATGGCGTGATCGAGATTCAGGGCGATAAACGCGATTTATTAAAGACGCTGCTTGAAGCCAAAGGCATGAAGGTGAAATTAGCCGGCGGTTAATAAAAACGGGCCGCACACTGTGCGGCCCGTGATGCTGTAGATGCGCTGCGTAGCCTGAATCTTTATCGTTATTTAGAAACCTGATGGCCGATAATACCGCCAACGGCTGCACCACCCACTGTACCCAGTGCACTTCCGTTAGTCAGGACAGAACCACCGATTGCACCCGCACCCGCCCCGATGGCGGTATTACGGTCGCGTTTTGACCAGTTCGAACAACCACTCAAGGCAACAACCAGGGTGGCAGCTAATACCGCAACGGTCATACGTTTCATTGTTGTCGTCATCTCTTTCTCCTTGATTGTATGTACAGAGGCAACCTTGTAAGTATAGATGTTGCGCAACGAAGTACGTCATCCCTGCGTGTCATTCAATGCTCTCCATTGTGACCATTTGCGGCGGTTAATCCTGTGCAAACCGTACCGTTCCTGACTTTAGCCCGATGAACCTCAACTAAATTAGATGAAGATAGAATATTCTTAATTCACGCCACACTTCTTCGGTCTCAGCGACTTTCCGCTGCTTTTACAGCGATTCGCTCCATAACGTTTTCTCCGCCCGTTCAGCACAATTCAGCTATCACAGTTCGCAGGAGGAATAATCATGCTGGAATCGCTCAAGCAGCAGGTGCTGGAAGCCAATCTGGATTTACCGCGCTATAACCTGGTCACCTTTACCTGGGGTAACGTCAGCGCCATCGATCGCGATCGTGGCCTGCTGGTGATCAAGCCATCGGGCGTGAAATACGAGAAAATGCAGCGTGACGATATGGTGGTGGTGGAGTTAGCGAGTGGCAAGGTGGTGGAGGGGACGCTTCGCCCATCATCCGATACGGCCACCCATCGCGCGCTGTATCTCGCCTGGCCGGAGATTGGTGGCATCGTACATACCCATTCACGCCACGCCACAATCTGGGCGCAGGCCGGACGAGACATTTTGGCTCTGGGTACAACACATGCGGATGATTTCTACGGCACCATTCCCTGTACGCGTGCGATGAAGCGTGAAGAGATACAGCAAGAGTATGAATGGAACACCGGACAGGTGATTATCGAAAGCTTTGCGCAACGCCGCATTAAACCCGCCGACATTCCTGCTGCGCTGGTCAACTCGCACGGCCCCTTTGCCTGGGGTAAAGACGCGGATGCAGCTGTGCACAGTGCGGTGGTGCTGGAAGAAGTGGCTTACATGGCACTTCACACGGAACAACTGCGCAGCGAATTGCCTCCGATTTCGCAGAATTTACTCGATCTGCATTATCTGCGTAAGCATGGCAAGAATGCATGGTACGGGCAGAATTGAACATTGAAACTTCATTGAGGCGCCTGAGGGCGCCTTAATTTTTTGCTATTTAGCGCTGGTATGGCGATGCATATCATAAAAAAGAAATGCCAAATCTACAAAAATAAAACACCGTTTCATTAATATCGATTCGATCACTTTTTTCCTGACTGCCAGTGGTTATCTTGCCTGCCATGCCATCCGGCGAACGATAACGCACCTCCTTCTGGCTCAGTAAAGGTGACACAACTATGCATATCAAACGTGCAATCGATAAGATTCCAGGCGGTATGATGTTAATCCCGCTGTTTTTGGGCGCGCTTTGCCACACGTTTTCACCCGGCGCAGGAAAATACTTTGGCTCTTTTACTAACGGCCTGATGACGGGCACTGTGCCGATTCTGGCGGTATGGTTCTTCTGTATGGGGGCATCGATCAAACTCAGCGCAACCGGAACCGTGCTGCGTAAATCCGGCACCCTGGTATTAACCAAAATCGCCGTTGCCTGGGTCGTGGCTGCCGTGGCATCCCGCATGATGCCGGAAAATGGCGTAGAAGTCGGTATGTTTGCCGGTTTATCCACGCTAGCATTGGTTGCTGCGATGGACATGACCAATGGCGGCCTTTATGCCTCCATCATGCAGCAATACGGTTCAAAAGAAGAAGCAGGCGCGTTTGTGCTGATGTCGCTGGAATCGGGTCCGCTGATGACCATGGTGATCCTGGGGACCGCAGGCATTGCTTCGTTTGAGCCACACGTGTTTGTTGGCGCGGTGTTGCCCTTTATTGTCGGCTTCGCGCTTGGCAATCTTGACCCGGAATTGCGCGAGTTCTTCGGCAAAGCCGTACATACTTTGATTCCGTTCTTTGCCTTCGCTTTGGGTAACACCATCGATTTGGCCGTGATCGCACAAACCGGTTTATTGGGCGTATTGCTCGGTGTTGCCGTCATCATCATCACCGGTATCCCACTCATTATTGCCGACCGATTAATTGGTGGTGGTGATGGCACGGCTGGGATCGCAGCATCCAGCACCGCAGGCGCGGCAGTGGCGACGCCGGTGCTGATTGCCGAGATGCTGCCACAGTTTAAACCGGTCGCTCCCGCAGCCACCGCACTGGTGGCAACATCCGTTATTGTGACTTCTGTATTAGTACCCATTATCACCGCCCTCTATTCAAAACGCGTTAAGCGTTCTCATGTGGCGGTAGGACAGCGCGCTGCCATCAAGTAAGCCTGCTTATCTTTCCCCGACCCCATGGTCGGGGATATCTCTGGATTTTACTTTATAAATCAATCTCTCATTTGGTCTGGCCTCACTCTGGATTACGCTGATGTTGCGTTTAACGCATCACATAACTAGAGGATGAGACTATGACAGTAATTAACCAACCAACTTGCAGATTGTTTACCGAAGTCGGACAAACCACCCAGCTGGCGGCCTACTATGAAGAGGGTCGACACACCATGTGGATGCTGCTGCGTGCCCAGCCGCGTCCTAGTTTCAACCACGAATTAATTGAGGAGATCATGAATCTGAGCTATGCCGCTCAGCGTTCGGGTTTGCCGATTGATTTTTGGGTGACGGGTTCGCTGGTACCACAGATGTTCAACGCCGGAGGCGATTTGCGTTTCTTTGTGGAGTGCATTCGTAACAACCGTCGTGAAGCGCTGCGGGCCTATGCGCGTGCCTGCGTGGATTGCATCCATTCGGCAGCGCGGGGTTTTGATACCGGAGCGGTGACGCTGGCGATGATTGAAGGGAGTGCATTGGGTGGTGGCTTTGAAGCCGCGCTGGCCCATCACTTCATTCTGGCGCAGAACTCTGCACGGATGGGGTTCCCGGAGATCGCGTTCAATCTGTTCCCTGGCATGGGCGGCTATTCACTGGTGGCACGGCGTTCCGGCATGAAGCTGGCCGAAGAGCTGATCTGTGAAGGGGAATCGCATAGCGCAGAGTGGTATGAGACGCGCGGTCTGGTAGATAAAGTCTTCCAGCCAGGCGATGCTTATCGTACCACGCGTACCTTTATCGATACTCTACGTCCGAAGCTGAATGGTGTGCGTGCCATGTTGAAAGCGCGCCAGCGCGTACTGCAACTCTCGCGAGCCGAGCTGATGGATATTACGGAAGATTGGGTGGATTACGCCTTTACACTGGAGCCTAAAGACATTGCTTACATGGAACGACTGGTGCAACTACAGAACCGTCATAGCGCATCCCTGCGCAAAGCCGGATAATCGAGAGCAGCGTTAAACGCGGGCAGGATGCTTAGCCAGCCAATGCCCGAGCTGTTCTGCGGGCATTGGTTTTGCATAAAGATAACCCTGACGCCCATCGACACCGTTGGTCATCACAAACTTCTCCTCAGCTTTGGTTTCAATCCCTTCCGCAATGACTTGCAGATCGAGGGTTTTGGCCACGGCGACAATGGCACGGACCAAAGATTGCGCCACCGGTTGTTTGTTGATGTTACGTACGAAACTTTGATCCAGTTTGATTGCATCAATGGGCACGCGAGCCAACTGGGAAAGCGAGGAATAACCTGTACCAAAGTCATCAAGATGAACCTGAGCGCCCAGTTCCTGGAACTGCTTCATCAGCGTGAGTGCACCGGCTTCGTTCTCAATCAGGCAGCTTTCGGTGAGCTCGATATCAATGGGACAATCCGTGAGGCCGGCTTCGCTCAGCGCCTGCTTTAAATCGGTATAAATACTTTGGTCAATCAATTGTTTAGCTGAAACATTAACGGCAACGCGCAGGTAAATTCCCTCGCTGCGCCACTGAATAATTTGTTGCAGAACGTTCAGCATCACCCAGCGGCCGAGCGGCACGATGAGGCCCGATTCTTCAGCATACGAGATAAAGTCGCCAGGCGGCACCAGACCGCGCTCGACGGAATTCCAGCGCACCAATGCTTCTGCGCTGCGCACTTCGCCGTCACGATCTAATTTGGGCTGGTAGTACACCACCAGATGCTCCAGTTCCAGTGCTTTACGCAGGTTAGTATCAAGCCAGAGATATTCGAAAACACGCTGATTCATCTCGTTAGCGAACACGCAGAATTTACCGCGCCCATTCTCTTTGGCGTGATACATCGCGGTATCGGCGTTGCGGATCAGACTTTCCCGATCCTCGCCGTGCAGCGGGGCCAGGGCGATACCAATCGAGCAGCCGCTGTAGACTTCGATCAAACCGACGCGGAACGGTTGACGCAGGCGCTCAAGAATACGTGATGCCATGGCTTCCAGCGCAGCCTGGCTGGTATGTTCTGCCAGTACCACGAACTCATCACCACCAAGACGGGCCAGCGTCTGATCTTTGCCCAGACAGCTGAGAATGGCGAGGGAGACCGCTTGCAGCAGTTGGTCGCCAAACATATGGCCGTAGGCGTCGTTCACCTTCTTAAAATTGTCCAGATCGAGATAAACCACGCCAGTTTGACTGCCATTGGCTAATTCCAGTGCCAGACTAATCTGTTGATGGATGGCATTGCGGTTGGGTAAACCGGTCACCGTATCGGTGTTAGCGAGAACACGTAAGCGTTCCTGAGCGCGTCGCTCTTCTGTGATGTCGGTTCCAGAACAGATGAGGAAAATTTCATTTTTCCCACTACCGCTGTGCACAAACTTATTACGAAACAGAAACAGTCGCTGGCCTTTTTTGGTTTTGATCCAGCGCTCTACTTCATAAGAGTTGCCATCGCGAAAGAAGCCCGAAATGTTGCGTCGCGAAGCCTGCGCTTCCTGCTTAGTCATGAACAGTTGAAACACGTTGCGGCCGATCACTTCCTGCTCTTTGAGCCCGGTGTACTCTTCGCTTAAGCGATTGAATCGCTGAATATTCCCGCGTTGGTCGAGGATCACAATCACCGAGTTTGCTTCGGAAACCACTTGTTCAGCAAAAGACAATCCGAGTGTTAAATCACGCGCCACGGAGGAGGTATCACCCCAGGCGGAAGAGGTACCAGCCCATGTCGATTGGTTGACCTTGCGGCCGACAAAGTGCATAGGCACCGGCGCACCGCGCAGGGAGAGGGTCAGGTTGATACTGGAGGTGATCACCGTCATCGCACGCAGCAAACTGGCCTGCGCGGGGGTTAATGGAACCGCCAAATTGGTATTGGCATTCTCATCTTCGGCAAAATGCAAAGCATCGCTATCTGAAGTTAAACGCCAATGAGGGCTGGTTGTGCCAAACAGGGTGTATAGCAACGTTTGCCCTTGTTCATCGGTCATGGAAACTTCCTCCGGGGAAATGCTGAGCAGGCGGTATCTCATTATTTTAGCAACAGTATTCAACCTCCTGCGTTAGCACAAGATGCAAACCAAATATATTTTTGTTTTCACTAAAGAATGGCACGAAAAAGCCCCGAAAATCGGGGCTTAAAAATGTCAGCAAGGACACTTGCCGAGCTTGCCTGCCTGGCTGGGAAAACGGGCCTCTAGGCAGTAGCGATGAAAGGCTCGCTCATCCATCGGCGTTTGCCCGGGATGGTGCTCACGCATATGCTTCAGATAAGTTTGATAGTCGTGAACGCCAACCATTAAGCGAAAACTTTGCTTCAATCCCTGCCATATTTGTTGCCAGCGATTAAGAGTTTGCCCGGTGGCCTGGGGTGCGATCGGTAAGCAATGCTGAATGTGCCAGACACCAATCGGTTTTTTCCAGCGATGAATGGACTCAGACATTCCGCACCTCCTTACGCAGGGAGACTTCGGATTCATGGGTGGTAGGTACCTGACTGCCCAGGGCACGGCGAATAACAAAGAACGCTGCAATCAACATGGTGACGGCCACCAGCATAAAGAAGCCACACAGGGCCGCGTTAATTTGATTGCTAAATACGATAGTTTGCATGTCCGCCACGGTTTTCGCCGGAGCGATAATCACCCCCTCATCAATTCCTTTACGGAACTTGTTGGCTTGCGCAAGGAAGCCAATGGAGGGCTTCTCGTGGAAAATCTTCTGCCAACCGGCGGTCATGGAGGTCACAAACAGCCAGGCGGTCGGTAAAATCGTCACCCACGCGTAACGCTGTTTCTTCATTTTGAACAGCACCACGGTGCCGAGAATCAACGCCATTGAGGCCAGCATCTGGTTGCCAATGCCAAACAGCGGCCAAAGGGTATTGATACCGCCCAGCGGATCGACGACACCCTGGTAGACAAAGAAGCCCCATCCGGCTACGGCCACCGTGGTGCCCGCCATATTGCCCAGCCAGGAACGGTTGTTGGCCATCGAAGGCACAACTGTACCCACCAAATCCTGCACCATAAAGCGACAGGCGCGGGTACCGGCATCGACCGCCGTCAGGATGAACAGCGCTTCAAACAGGATGGCGAAGTGATACCAGAACGCCATCATCACCCGGCTGTTAAATACCTCGGTGATGATGTGCGCCATCCCCACGGCGAAGGTTGGTGCGCCACCGGCCCGCGAGAGGACAGTACTTTCACCCACATCGCGCGCGATACCGCTCAGCATCTCCGGCGTCACGACAAAGCCCCAGCCGTTAATCACCTGTGAGGCACTTTCCACCGTCGTACCAATCAGCGCGGCAGGGGCGTTCATGGCAAAATAGACGCCCGGATCGAGCACCGAGGCACAGATCAGCGCCATGATCGCCACAAAGGATTCCATCAGCATCGCACCATAGCCGATGAATCGGATATGACTTTCACGTTCCACCAGTTTTGGCGTGGTGCCACTGGAGACCAGCGCATGGAAACCGGAGATGGCGCCACAGGCGATAGTGATAAACAGGAACGGGAACAGCGCACCCGAGAACACCGGACCGCTACCGTCTATAAATTTGGTCACTGCCGGCATCTTTAGTTCCGGCATTGCAAACACAATGCCAATTGCCAGACCAATGATGACGCCGATCTTCAGGAAAGTTGACAGGTAATCACGCGGAGCCAGCAACAGCCACACCGGCAGCGATGAAGCGACAAAGCCATAGATCACCAGCACCCAGGTCAGTTCGGTGCCTTTCAGTGTGAACAGCGGTCCCCAATAAGGATCGGCAGCCACATCGCCACCGTAAATGATCGCCGCCATCATCAGCACAAAGCCGATAATCGACACTTCAGCGATCTTGCCGGGGCGCAGATAGCGCATATACACGCCCATAAACAGCGCGATTGGAATGGTTGCGGCGATGGTAAACAGTCCCCACGGACTGTTGGCTAACGCTTTCACCACCACCAGCGCCAGCGCTGACAGGATGATGATCATCACGCCAAGCGCACCGAGCATGGTGACCACGCCCGCAAACGAACCCAGCTCCTGACGTGCCATTTCACCCAACGAGCGACCATCACGACGGGTAGAGATGAACAGGATCAAGAAATCCTGCACCGCACCAGCCAGCATCACGCCAACCAAAATCCAGATGGTGCCAGGCAGAAAGCCCATTTGCGCCGCGAGGATTGGGCCAACCAGCGGACCGGCACCAGCAATCGCCGCAAAGTGGTGGCCGAACAGTACCCATTTATTGGTCGGCACATAATCGAGACCATCATTCAGCCGCTCGGCAGGCGTGCGGCGACGGTCATCCAGTTCGAAAATACGTTCAGCGATAAACAGACTGTAGAAGCGATACGCAATGCTATAGCAGGCAACGGACGCAATAACCAGCCAGACGGCGTTGACGTGTTCGCCACGGCTGAGCGCCAGCATGGCAAACGCACCCGCACCAATTAACGCCACCACTAACCAGATCAATCCGGTTTTGACGTTGTTCATGAGTTAACTCCTTGTAGAGACCGGGAAAATAGGCGATCGGATACAACAAGTTAAAAGTAATGTAATGAATTGTTAACGACAGGGAATCGAATCAGAAGTGTGAAGCGGAAGGCAAATTTAACATCAGATAAAACTTAGGGGGAAAAATGCGGGATAACGGCTGTTATCCCGCAGATATTCATGCTCAGGCAGCCGGGCGCGCCACCACGCTACGGGTTTCCATACGCACTTCGGCGATGGTCACGTCGATAATGTCGGTCACGCGATAAGCGACTTCGCCTTTGATCTGCACGGTGCCGCTCTCTTGTGAGCAGACCAGCTCATCACGCACCGCGTGGATGAACGGGGCAGGGATAAAGGCAACGGCGCCGTTCTCCAGCAGACGTACGCGCATACCACCACGAGACACATCGATGATCTCGGCGCTGAATTTGCGATCGGTCCCGGCAGAGGGCGCGAGGAAGCGCGCATACAGCCAGTCACCCACATCACGTTCGGCCATGCGGTTCAGGCGACGACGCTCACTCATAATGGTGGTGAACTCGTCTTTTGGACGCGCAATGCTGTCGCCGCGCACAATCGCTTTCAACAGGCGATGGTTGATCATATCGCCGAATTTACGAATCGGCGATGTCCAGGTTGCATAGGCTTCGAGACCCAGACCAAAGTGCGGACCCGGTTCGGTGCCGACTTCAGCGAAGCTCTGGAAGCGACGAATGCGGCTGTCGAGGTACTGCGTTGGCTGGGCATCCAGTTGACGACGCAGCTGTCGGAAACCTTCCAGCGTGGTGATCGCCTGAGGATCCACGGTAATACCGTGACCGGCCAGCACACCAGCAGCTTGCTCTGCGTTTGCCAGATCGAAGCCGGTGTGCAGGTTATAGATACCGAAGCCCAGCTTCTCCTGCAGCACTTTGGCCGCGCAGACGTTAGCCAGAATCATCGACTCTTCAACGATGCGGTTGGCGATGCGGCGCGGCTCAGAAATGATATCCAGCACTTCACCTTTTTCACCTAGCACAAAGCGGTAATCAGGGCGATCTTTGAACACCAGCGCGTGAGTTTGACGCCACTCGCTGCGCGCCAGACACACACGATGCAACAAGCGAATCTGCCCGGCGATCGCCTCATTCTCTGGCTGCCAGCTACCGGCGTTTTCCAGCCAGTCTGACACTTCGTCATAGACCAGCTTGGCTTTAGATTCGATCCAGGCCGCAAAGAAATGCACTTCACCCGTTACGCTGCCGTCTGCCGTGAGCGTCACGCGACAGGCCAGCGCTGGACGACGCACATTTGGGCGCAGCGAACAGATGTCATCAGACAGTTCGCGCGGCAGCATAGGGATGTTGAAGCCAGGCAAATAGTTGGTGAAGGCGCGCTTTGAAGCCAGCTTATCCAGATCGCTGCCTTCCGCTACGTAAGCGGTCGGATCGGCAATCGCGATGGTTAGCTGCAGATTGCCGTCAGCCTGCTCTTCAACATACAGCGCATCATCCATATCTTCGGTGCTGGCGCTGTCGATGGTGACGAAGTTGAGCGCGGTAAGGTCTTCGCGCTGCAAGTGCTCATCCAGCATTTCGCCGAAGCCAACGTTCGGGGCTTCGCGCTCCAGATTATGGCGCGACAGGGTGACCCACCACGGCGCAAGATGATCGTCCGCAGTGACAATGAATTCGGTCAGTTCAGCATAGAATCCGCGATCGCCTTTCAGCGGATGGCGGCGCATTTCAGCCACGGCCCAGTCGCCATTCTGAAAATCATGGGTGACGTCACGGGCAGCGCGGCACTGGATCGCCTCTTTCAGCAGTGGATGGTCAGGTACAATCGACAAACGATCGTCCTTCTTCTGCACGCGGCCCACAAAGCGGGTCAGGAACGGCTCAATCAGGGTTTCCGGCTCGGCGCTCTCGCGATCTTTATCAGTGTGGATCACCGCAGAAATACGGTCACCGTGCATCACTTTTTTCATCTGCGGAGGGGGAATGAAGTAGCTTTTTTGGGCATCGACTTCGAGGAAGCCAAAGCCTTTTTCCGTGCCTTTCACAACACCTTCGGCGCGCGGAGTTTGCGCGTGAAGCTTCTCTTTCAGCTGCGCGAGCAGCGGGTTATCCTGGAACATAATGTATTTAGTTTCGTGGCCTAAGAGCGGTGGACAGTTTTACGCGAATCAGGGGCGCGCGGCAAGGCCAAAACAGGCTAAAAAGCCGCATTACGCGGCTTTTTACCTTCTGATAACGCTGACGACTCAGGCGATACGTTGGGTCGGTACAGCGGCGGTTAACGCCAGTTTTACCGGCACCGATTTCGAGGTCGGCGTCCCGCTGCCGTCACCATAGCTGGAGAGCGGCACCAGCGGGTTGGTTTCCGGATAATAGGCCGCGAGATTACCGCGCGGAATGTTATACGGCACCAGCTTAAAGCCACTCACACGGCGCGTCAGGCCATCATTCCACAGCGTTTCGATATCCACCAGCTGGCCTTCGCTGAAGCCGAGTGATGCCATGTCATCCGGGTGGATAAACACCACTTCACGCTGACCATACACGCCACGATAACGGTCATCGAGGCCGTAAATGGTGGTGTTGTACTGGTCATGCGAACGCAGGGTTTGCAACGTGAACGGCACCTCCACTTCGCTGCCCAGCTGTGGGAACAGCGAGGTTGGCAAGGCTGCCGCGCTGAACTCCGCCCGTTTGCTTGGCGTATTGAAACGCAACTCCGCCGCGGCGCTACCCAGGTAGAATCCGCCCGGAATATCACACTTGTTATTAAAGTCGGCAAAGCCAGGAATAGTGGCACCAATGTGATCGCGGATCACGTTGTAATCATCGGCCATGCCCAGCCAGTCAATCTTGTCACTGCCCAGCGTGGCGTGTGCAATACCGGCCACAATCGCGGTTTCGGAGCGCTGGGTATCTGCCAGTGGAATGCCCACACCTTCTGAGGCGTGTACCATGCTGAAAGAGTCTTCAACGGTGATGAACTGGTTACCGCTGGCCTGACGATCGCGCTCAGTACGGCCGAGCGTCGGCAGAATCAAACCTTCGTGGCCCGGCACCAGATGGCTGCGATTGAGTTTGGTGCTGATGTGCACGGTCAGACCGCAATGCTGAAGCGCTTCCTCTGTCACCGGGGAATCGGGTGCGGCAGCCGCAAGGTTGCCGCCCAGGGCGATCAGCACTTTCACTTCATCACGCAGCATCGCGCCAAGCGCTTCAACGGTGTTATGACCGTGTTCACGCGGCGGTTCGAAGCCGAAATGCGCGCCCAAGGCATCAAGGAACGGCTTATTGGGTTTCTCATCGATCCCCATGGTGCGGTTCCCCTGCACGTTACTGTGGCCGCGCACCGGACAAAGGCCAGCGCCTTTTTTACCCAGCTGTCCAAACAGCAGTTGCAGGTTGGTTATCTCACGCACCGTATCAACGGAGTGTTTATGCTGAGTCACGCCCATTGCCCAGGTAATGATGACACGCTCAGCGCTCTGGTAGATCGCGGCCGCTTCCCGAATCTGCGCTTCGCTCAGGCCGGATTGACGCACGATATCGTCCCAGCGCGTGTTATCCACGGCAGCCAGATAGCTCTCAATGCCATGGGTGTTGGCGTCGATAAATTCTTGATCAAAGATGCCTGGTTCACCCGCAGCTAAACGCTCGCGTTGCACTTGCAGCAGAGTTTTCACCATGCCGCGAATCGCTGCCATATCGCCGCCGAGATTGGGCTGATAATAGGCAGAACTAATGGTTCCCGCCATGGAGGTGACGACTTCCAGTGGTTTCTGCGGGTCGGCAAAACGTTCTAACCCACGCTCGCGCAGTGTGTTGAACGTCACAATTTTCGCACCGTGATCGGCTGCGTGGCGCAGGCTGTGCAGCATACGTGGATGGTTAGTGCCCGGATTTTGACCAATAACAAAAATCGCATTGGCGTGGTCAAAATCATCGAGACGAATGGTGCCTTTCCCGACGCCGATGCTGCGCTTCAAGCCGGTGCCGCTGGCTTCGTGGCACATATTGGAACAGTCAGGGAAGTTATTGGTGCCCATCACGCGGCCGAAAAGCTGATAGAGCCATGAGGCTTCGTTACTGGCGCGACCGGAAGTGTAAAGCTCCATCTGGTCGGGATGATCCATCGCCTTAAGATGACGGGCGATCATCGCCAACGCATCGTCCCAGCTGATCGGTTCATAGTGATCGGTGGCGCTGTTATAGCGCATCGGATGCGTCAGGCGTCCCTGATACTCCAGGAAATAGTCGCTCTGTTGATACAGGGTGCTCACGCTGTGTTGAGCGAAAAACTCGGGCTCCACCACACGGCGGGTCGCTTCCCAGGTCACGGCTTTCGCGCCGTTCTCACAGAAGCTGAAGGTGCTCTTGTTGTCATCACCCCATGCACAACCCGGGCAGTCAAAGCCACGCGCTTTGTTCATGCGCATCAAATTGCGCATGTTTTTCAGCGCAGCTTTACTATCAAGGACGAAACGGGTGGTAGCTTCCAAAGAGCCCCAGCCGCCAGCAGCGGCACGATAAGGCTGAATTTTACGTTTAAATTTCATAGTCGTTGCAGGCTTATTGTTTATGAATTGTTATCAGAATATGACTTCTGTTGTGAGGAAGTGTGCGACTGACAGCAAAAGTTGTCTAATTGATTGGTTTAATGGTGCGATAGGCGGCGTTTATCGCGATCAAACAGTCAGAAGCGTGATGTGGTTCAAACTTTACCTGCTGGCAGGACAGCGTCGCGACGTGACAATCCAATAACTGGCTAATAATTGCTCTTTCAATTGATGAAAGGGCGCGCACCATGAAGAATCTTGCCAGCCAAATTCACGCCTTCGGTAAAGCCTTAATGATGCCGATCTCCGTTATTGCCGCCGCCGGGATTTTTCTCGGGCTGGCTGCGGCGATGCAGAACCCCGCCGTCACCGGTGATGCCTTTGCCAATATGCAGGTGCCACAACTGATTATTGGTTTTATCCGCAAAGTGGCGGCGGCCTTATTTGCCAATCTGCCCGTGTTCTTCGCCGTAGCCAGCGCCATTGGTCTGGCGAAAGCGGAGAAGCCTACTGCGGCTTTTGCGGCAGTCATTGGCTATGTCGTGATGAATGTGGGCATCAGTGCTACGCTGGCGGCCAAAGGGCTGACGGCGGCCACCACGACCCCAGAAGCCTTACAGCAAGCAGGCCTGGATCAAACCACGGCGATGATGACTTCGGCAGAGTACATCGAGATGCTGGGCATCTTTACTTACAACATGAGTGTGCTTGGCGGCGTGATTGCCGGGCTAGTCACCGTGGCACTGCATAATCGCTTTTACACGCAACCATTGCCGACGGCGATTAGCTTTTTCGGCGGGCGGCGCTTTGTCCCCATCGTCACCGTTATCGTCTTGCCGCTGATTGGCGTGCTGCTGGCCTTGATCTGGCCCACGATCGGCGAAGGCATTGCCTGGGTCGGCAAGATGATTGGGAAAAGCGGCCAGTACGGCGCGTTTCTGCTGGGAACCGGCGAACGTCTGCTTATCCCGACTGGCTTGCACCATATCCTCAATGAAACAGTGCGTTTCACCCCTATCGGTGGCATGGCGACGGTGGACGGGCAAACCATTGTTGGTGCACTGAATATCTTCAACACTTCGCTCACCAACCCAGGCGCTATACCTGATGAGACGGTGCGCAGTGCCACCCAATTCCTGGCTCAGGGTAAAATCCCGGTGATGATGTTCGGCTTGCCTGCTGCTGCACTGGCGATCTACCACACCGCGCGTCCGGAGCATAAACAGCGGGTTAAAGCGCTGGTGATGGCAGGTGCGTTGACCTCCTTCACCACCGGCATCACTGAACCGCTGGAGTTCTGTTTTATCTTCGTATCACCGGTGCTCTACATCCTGCATGCGTTATTGACCGGACTGTCATTTATGCTGATGTCGATGCTGCATTTAATGATCGGCAACGTGCAGGGCGGCGCCATCGATCTGGTGGTGTTCGGTATTCTCGGCGGCAGTAAAACCCAATGGTGGTGGACGGTAGCGCTGGGGGTGATTTATGCGCCGATCTACTATTACGGCTTCCGTTTTGTCATAACGCGCATGCAAGTGGAAACGCCGGGGCGTGAATCAGATGAGGAGCCGCAAACCGCGCAGGTGACAGCGGATGAACGCACTCAGGTGATCATCAGCGGGTTGGGCGGCGAGGCCAATATAGAGGACGTCGATTGCTGTTTCACACGCCTGCGGGTACGCGTGAAAGAGATGAAAGAGGTGGTGGATCAAACGCTGCTGACTACCGGAGCTAACGGGATTAACCGTGTCAGCGATCACGATGTGCAGGTGATTTACGGTCCGCAGGTGGAGAAAATTGCTAACGAAGTAAAAAGTGCATTAGGCGTGGCGTAACACACTTAGTTATCATGCTAATAATAAAATGAGCAATCAATGTTAAATGCAGTTTGCCCTAATTTGCGAAGATGCATTTGCCCCTTCAAGAGCTAAGCCATTAAGAGTGCCGGAGATAAGCGCCGGGTGGGGCATCAACTTTCCACCGAAGGCTGCCGTTGGGCGGCCTTCGTGCTTTTTGTGCCGTGAACAGGATAAAGCGGTGCGGGTTTGCTACCATAGCGCGATCGTGACTTTAAGGTGGATGCCAAAATCGACATCAAGCAATTGATATATCTCTGTAATTTAGAGCGTGAGCGCCATTTTGGCCGCGCGGCAGAGGCCAGTTTTGTCAGTCAGCCGACCTTATCGATGCGGTTAAAAAACCTTGAGCGCGAACTGGGTTTATCGCTGATTAATCGCAGCAACAACTTCGATGGCTTTACGCCGGAAGGGGAACGGGTGCTGACCTGGGCGCGTGAGATCGTGTCGGTTTACTCGGGACTGAAGCTGGAAGTCGAGTCGCTGAAGCATGGCGTCAACGGCACGCTGCGACTCGGTGTGATGCCACAGTGTAGTGTCGCCTTGCCGGCGTTATTAAAAGCGGTTGAAACACGTTATCCGCAGCTGGATTATCGCGTCTCCGCCATGAGTGCGGACCAACTGCTGGAGGCACTCAATAGCCATACGGTGGACGGCGGGATTGGCTTCTTCGAGCTCACCGCTCTGCGAGAACTACACTTTCAGACCGCGCTGTTAAAAGATCCCGGCGTGGAGGCGATTTTTAATCCTCAGCACTTCCCAGATTTACTTCAACACGACACGGTTTCACTTGCGCAACTGGCGCAGCTTCCGCTGTGCCTTGCGGAACCCACGCGCTATTTCCGTCGTTACGTGGATAGCCAACTGCGCGAAACCGGTTTGCTACCACGAGTGATTGTGGAAAGTGCCTCGATTATGCAGCTATTACAGAGCGCGCAGGTGGGATTAGGCGTGATGGTGTCGCCGCGCGGACATTTACTGCCGGAAATGCTGCAAAATGTGGCGCGGAGGCCGATTGCGATGGCACCCATGGGACGCCAGGCCGCGTTGGTGGTTGCCGAGCCGGGCAGGGCATCGCCGCTGGCTCAACATTTCTTTGACGAAGCGCGGCGCCATCTGCCGGATTAACGCGTTTCACCCAGCGCCATCCCTAACCGATCCTGCCAGCTGGCAAACGCCACTGCTTGCAACAGTGTGAAAATGCGCTCGGTTCCCCATCCCGCATTCAGCAATGGCTGCAGGTGTGCTGCGCTAAACCGCTCTGGTATGCGAACCAGCTGAGCGGTAACGCCAATTAACGGCTGCGCTTCGCCCGCTTTATCCACATCTGCAAGCAAAACTTCGCGCTGACTGCCGGCATGACGTGCGAACTGGCGCTGACAGCCCAGGATGCGCGCACTGGTTGCCAGCGCCAATGCGGTTTCCTCGTCATGATTTTCGCTGATGCGCTGTTGCAGGGTTGCCCAGCCATACAACGCCTGCGCATCATGCACCAGCAACCAAATCGCATCGTCTAAACCTTCTATACCCTGACAAAAGGTCATCGCCGCCAGTTGATCGGCGCTGGCATAGCGCAATTCAACCGGCTTAAGTGCGTGCTGCCATGCAACGTCACGGGCAAAGAACGTGACATCAGCATCCGCTGGCGGTGTTACGCCGGGTATCCAGCGCACCGGCAAGCCCATCAGAGCCTGCAGTGCCGCGACCACTCGCGCCTGATAGCTGACAAATCCCACCAGTTGATTGAGGGTGACAATATCCGGCTCAGTGAGCCCGACGGCATCCAGTGCGCTAATGCTCCCGGCGTTAATCAGTGCCGGTTGCATTGCCAGCTGACGCGCGTACTGGGTGATTTGTGTCAGGCGATTGTTGCTCTCACGCGATGAATCCGGCCCCGGCAGCGGATTGAGTCGTGCAGAGTAGTGATTACACAGACGCTGCACCCCCGCAACCTGCGCCACCGTCAACGCGGTACTGAGACGATCGTAGAGCGTTAAGGTATGGGTTAATGAGTTGCTGAGACTATCCGGCAGCAAAATCTGGCTGAGATCGCGCGCTGCCAGCAACGCCGGCTGGAAGCGAGTGAACAGCGGCTGCAGTGCAGTGGCTTCCTGCTGCAGACCCAATAAAAAACGATCTTCGATGTAAGCGGCTTCGGGCACTAATGGCGCAGTGGCCTGGGTGTGCGGGCGAGTCTGGCTTTCATAAAACCAGTGGTCATGGCCGGGAGAACGGCGTTGTTCCATGGTCATTCCTTGCGCAAAAAACGGTCTGGGTACGCGACGGGCAAATCTGAAAAGCGCATCGCCACCAAAAGGCTAGCTTATCGTCGCTGAAGCACTGGCTGTGGCAAAAGAATGAAGGGGAATAATTAAGATCGAATGAATCTATACGCCTGAAAATTCAAGCGGTAGCTAGCAGGGAGAGGTGAGTTTGCGGGAGAAATCAGTCGAAAGTGAACAGGGCGAAAATCGGCGAAGACAGCCGAGACTTCGCTAAGAAAAAAGGCGAGCACCCGGCTCGCCTTCAGAACTTATTTCAGTTCCAGCTCGTTCATCGCGGCAATGCTGAAGCCGCCATCAACGTGTACCACTTCACCAGTGATACCACCCGCCAGGTCAGAGCACAGGAAGGCCGCAGAGTTACCCACGTCTTCGATGGTGACAGTACGGCGAATTGGAGTAACAGCTTCACAGTGAGCCAGCATCTTACGGAAATCTTTGATGCCTGATGCTGCCAGAGTACGGATTGGACCCGCGGATACGGCGTTAACACGCGTACCTTCAGGACCCATCGCGTTCGCCATATAACGTACGTTGGCTTCCAGAGACGCTTTAGCCAGACCCATCACGTTGTAGTTCGGGATCGCGCGCTCTGCACCCAGGTAAGACAGGGTCAGCAGGGCTGAGTTCGGGTTCAGCATCGCACGGCACTCTTTTGCCATCGCCACGAAGCTGTAGGCAGAGATGTCGTGAGCGATTTTGAAGCCTTCACGGGTCACGGCGTTCACGTAGTCACCATCCAGCTGATCGCCAGGTGCGAAACCGATTGAGTGAACGAAACCGTCAAATTTTGGCCAGGTTTTTGCCAGTTCGGTGAACAGCGCAGTGATGCTCTCGTCTTCTGCCACATCGCACGGCAGAACAATGTCAGAACCCAAATCTTTAGCGAACTCTTCCACACGACTTTTCAATTTGTCGTTCTGGTAGGTGAAAGCCAGTTCTGCGCCCTGTTTGTGCATCGCCTGTGCAATACCGTAGGCAATGGAGAGTTTACTGGCAACGCCAGTAATCAGAATGCGCTTACCGGAAAGAAAACCCATAGCTGTAATCCTTATGGTCATTGTTGTTGGCGGTCGCAATGATTAAATAGTAGGCGACCGACGTTAATCGACGTGCGGATTCTAGCACGTCTCTCTCAAATGCGGTAAATCGCACCGCGTTTTCGCGATGTGATGATCAATTAACGAACTTTTCGCCAGGCTTCGGCGGTTAAGGCTTCGCCAAAGTGGCTGGTGATCAGGCGTTTGGTGAGGTCGTGCAGCGGCGAGGCCAGCACATCTGCTGTGCCGCCACGTTCCACCACTTCGCCCTGATGCATCACCAGCACCTGATCGCTAATGTGCTTCATCATGCCGATATGTTGCGTCACATAAATATAGGCGATGCCGTGCTTCTCCTGCAGTTCCAGCATCAGATTCACCAACTGGGAACGCATGGTCATGTCCAGTGAGGCGAGGGCTTCATCGGCGACAATCACCTTCGGCTGCAGGATGAGTGCGCGAGCCAGCGCCAGACGCTGTTTCTGGCCGGGGGCCAGCATATGCGGATAGTAACCGGCGTGATCGCGCAGCAAACCCACCTGGCGCAGTGTGGCAATAATGCGCTTCTCTCGCGCTTCATCATCCAGTTCGGTATTCAGGCGCAGCGGGAAATCGAGGATCTGACTGACGCGCTGGCGCGGATTAAGCGAGGTCGAAGGATCCTGAAAAATCATGCGAATACGCTGGCTACGATAACCGTAATCGCCATACTCCAGCGGATGATCATCAATCAGCATCTCGCCATCGGTGGGTTCCACCATCCCGCTCAGCATCTTGGCCAGCGTCGATTTACCTGAACCGTTTTCACCTATCACCGCCAGCGTCTGTTTCTCACGCAGGGTGAAACTCACGCCTTTCACCGCCTCAACATGTTGTCGGCGAAACAGACCGGTGCGATAGCGATAGGTTTTACTCAGGTTGCGCACTTCCAGCAGCGTTTCCATGCTCATTGCCCCTCCACATTTAACGGGAAGTGACAGGCAAACAGGTGGGATTTAGTGCCGGTGAGGCGCGGCGTCTCAATGCATTTACGCTGCGCATACGGGCAACGCGGGCCCAGACGACAGCCAATCGGTAAATGCTCCAGTGAGGGAATCGCGCCGGAAAGTGTGTTCAGGCGGCTTTTATGCGGTAGCGCACTGCCAAAGTCGGGCATCGCGCGGATCAGCGCCTGGGTATAGGGATGATGCGGCGTATCCATTAAATCTTCACTCTGCGCGGTTTCAACGGTCTGACCGCAGTACATCACGTTGATGCGATCGGCCCACTGGCTCATGGTGCGCAGATCATGGCTGATCAGCAAAATCGTGGTGTTGTTATTTTGGTTGAGGCGGCTTAGCAAGCGGAATATTTGTGCCTGCGTGGTGGGCTCCATGGCGTTAGTTGGTTCATCGGCGATCAGCAGACGCGGCTGATTGGCCAGTGCGATGGCGATCATCACCTTCTGACATTCACCTTCCGTCAACTCATACGGGAAACTGCGCATGATGTCTTTGTGATCTTTAATGCCCACGCGGTGCAACAGTTCGATGGCGCGCGCTTTGCGCCAGAACCACAAACGCTGATACCAGCGGCCTTTAAAGGTCCAGCGCGGAATAGCCTGCATCAACTGGCGGCCAATACTTTCTGAAGGATCCAGACAGGATTGGGGTTCCTGGAAAATCATCGACACGTTATGGCCGACAATACGACGTCGTTCGCGCGGCGACAGGCGAAGTAAATCGACATCGTCGAACACCATGCGATCGGCGGTGACGCGCCAGTTATCTTTGGTTACACCACAAATCGCCTTGGCAATCAGACTTTTGCCAGAACCAGATTCACCCACCAGCCCACGCACTTCACCTTCACTGAGTGTCAGGTTAATGCGATCAACGGCCTTCACCGGACCTTCTGAGGTCATGAACTCGATAGTGAGATTGCGAATATCCAGTAACGGCATTATTCAGCTCCCGCTTCTACAGCGCGACGGATGCCATCGCCCAGCAGGTTAATGATCAACACACTGACCATCAGCGCGACGCCGGGCAGCATCACGGTCCAGGGCGCGACATAAATCAGCTCCAGCGCATCGCCCAGCATCGCTCCCCATTCCGGTGAGGGCAGTTGCGCCCCTAAATCGAGGAAACCGAGCGCGGCAATGTCGAGAATGGCCATGGATAGCGAACGGGTAAATTCACTTACCAGCAGTGGCAACACGTTTGGCAGCACCGCGTTCCACAGAATATTCAGGTTACGCGCGCCGTCCAGACGCAGCGCCACCACATACTCTTTTTCCATCTCATTATGTACCGCAGTATAGATCTCACGCACCAGACGCGGGATGATCGCCAGCAAAACGGCCAGCATGGCGTGTTCAAGACGCGGGCCTAAAAAGGCCACCACGATAATCGCCAGCAGTAGCGACGGAATGGAGAGCAAAGTATCCAGCACGTGATTCATCACGGCAGAGCGTAAACCATGAGTAATGCCCGCCAGAATGCCGAGAATCAGCGCGCAGATTGCGGCCAACACCGTGACCAGCAGGGCCGAGCCCACGGTCGGAGCCACACCGCTTAGTAGGCGACTGAGCACATCGCGGCCCAAATCGTCGGTGCCGAGGAAGAAGGAGACATCCCCATAGCGCGACCAGGAGGGCGGCAACAGTTGATAACCAAGGAATTGCTGGTCGATGCCGTAAGGCGACAGCAAGCCGCCAAACAGGCACAGGAACAGCAGGGCGCCGAAACCGTACAACCCAATCATGCCACTGGTATCACGATAAAAACGCTGCCAGAACAGACGAAACGGGCTGGGCAGCCGCTTCTCTGCATAGATATCATCGTAAGGCATACCATTCCTTGTGTTTCAACGGATTAAGCGCCGCACCCAGAATATCTGACAGCACGCTGACCAGAATCACCAAACCGCCGACCACCATCACACCGGCAGAGATGGCCGCATAATCCTGCTGACGAATGGCGTTGATCAACCAGCGGCCAATGCCCGGCCAGTTGAACACCACTTCCGTAATCATCGCCAGCGTCAGCATGGTAGAAAACTGCAAACCCAGACGCGGGATGACGGGCGGCAGCGCGTTGTGCAGCACATGGCGGCGAATCACGGTGAAGCGAGATAATCCGCGCGTGGCTGCCGCTTTCACATAGTTTTTATCCATGACATCGCTAGTGCTGCTGCGCAGTAAACGAATGACCTCGGTGGTTGGCGCGACCGCCAGGACCACCACCGGCAAAATCATATGAGTCAGGGCACTCATCAACATCTCATGGCGCCACGGTGAAGGACTCAGCCAGGCATCAATCAGTGCAAAGCCGGTCACGTTTTGTACCGGGTAGAGCAGATCAAAGCGTCCGGAAACCGGCAACCAGCCCAGTGTCAGGGAGAAGAACAGGGTGAACAGCAGTGCCAGCCAGAACACCGGCATCGAGAAACCGAGCAGTGCCAGTGCGCTGATGGCTTTATCCTGCCATTTTTTGCGCATCACACCCGCGCAAATTCCCAGCGGAATACCCACCAGCAGCGCCAGCATGAAGGCCAGAATGCAAAGCTCCAGCGTGGCGGGGAACACCTCGCGCAGTTGCAGGTCGATCAGCTGGCCGTTGGTGCTGGAAACACCGAAGTCAAATTGCAGCAGGCCTTTAAACCAGAACCACCAGGCATCGAACAGTGAGGCACCTTCCAGCGGCGCATTCGGCGTAAAGTAGCTAAGGCTGAAACTCACCAGCGACAATAAAAACAGGGTGATCAGCAGCAACAGCAGGCGACGCAATATATAGATGATCATGCTTATTCCTCGCTGCTCTCATCACGGTAAACCCCGGCAAACGAGGCATTCCCGAACGGACTTAGCACCAGACCTTTAATATCATGGCGATATGCCTGTAAACGCAACGATGACGCCAGCGGCAATACCGGTAATTCCTGCGCCAGAATTTGCTGTGCCTGATCGTAGCTGTCGATGCGCGCCGAAAGTTGTTGCGACAACAGCGCCCGTTGCAATGATTCATCAAAGGCCGGTGAACACCAGTGCGCAAAGTTGGTCTGCGAGCGGATGGCCGCACAGCTCAACAGCGGCCGGAAGAAGCTATCCGGGTCGTTACTGTCTGTTGCCCAGCCGGTCAGCGTCAGATCATGATTCATCGCCATCAACTGCGCTTCCTGGAAACGGCCTTCCACCGGCGCGATGGTGACGCGCACGCCAACCTGAGCCAAATCGGCTTGCAGCAGTTCAGCGGTTTTCAGTGGGCTGGGGTTCCAGGATTGTGAGGTGGTAGGCACCACCAGTCGCAAGTGCATATCTTCCAGCCCGAGCGCTTTCAGCGCTTCACGAGCTTTCGCCGGATTGTATTCGGTGACCCGCGCATCATTATCATACGCCCAGGAAGCACGCGGTAAAATGGAGGCGGCGGTTTCGGCAGTGCCGTAATAGATCGATTCCATCAGGCGTTCGTTATTGATCGCCAGTGCCAGCGCGTGACGCACTTCCGGGCGATCCAGTGGCGGTTTACGCGTATTGAACGCTAAATAGGCGATGTTCATGCCAGGACGCAGCGTCATGCGCAGTCGCGGGTCATCACGCAAAATGGAGAGCTGGCTGGCCGCCGGATACGCCAGCACATCGCATTCACCTGTGAGCAACTTCGAAAGACGTCCTGTTCCGCCTACGCCAAGATCGATCACCACTTGCTGCAGACGCGGCACACCTTTCCAGTACTGCGGATTGCGCGCCAGGCGCAGATATTGCCCGGTACGGTACTCGCTCAACTGGAACGGACCGGTGCCCACCGGCTCGCGATCAAGGCGCTCCTGCTGGCCTTTCGCCGTCAGCTGGTCGGCATATTCCTGCGACAGGATTGGCGCGTAATGTGTAGCAATGTGCCAGAGGAAAGAGGCATCCGGACTGTTGAGACGGATTTCTACCGTGTCGTTGTCCAGTTTTTTAACACTTTGTACCGAGTCAGAGAACTGCAAACTATCGAAATAGGGATAGCTGCCACCGTTGACGTTATGCCACGGATGCTGGCGATTAAACATGCGCGCAAAGCTGAACACCACGTCATCGGCATTCATTTTTCGCGTGGGTTTAAACCAGTTGGTGTGCTGGAAAGAGACATCTTTGCGCAGATGAAAACGATAAGTGGCACCGTTGTCACGCACTTCCCAGCTCTGTGCCAGGTCAGGAATCAGGCGATAAGTGTAAGGGTCCACATCCAGCAGGCGGTCATAGAGCTGTGCCGCCAGCGTATCCACAACCAGGCCGCTGCTGACCATTTGAGGATTAAAGGTATTGACCGTGCCATTGACGCAATAAACAAAACCGCTATTACGGATGTTATTGGTTGGTGCGGCCAGCGCAGACGCACTCAATACGCTGAGACCGAGCAGCAGCGAGGAGAATAATTTTGGCATAGAACTCAACGATTCTGAGGCAATAGCGTGAGTGTATCGCAAACGTCACGCACTCCCCAAATTCATGATGGTTCTGCGTTGTTTTTCGCCAATCTGGCGAAGGGGTAATCACAATGTTAGTGTGGAAATGAGAAAAATTCTCAATTAGGGCTTTACAGATGATAATAAGAATGATTATTATTCTTCTGCGCTTCGACGGTGGCTCTACCGAAGAAGAGCACGACATTGCTCACATTGCTTCCAGTATTAAGTTGCCCGCATCTAATGCGGGCTTTTTTTGTGTGTCGTTTTTCCCGTCATCTTTTGCACTGCTGCTGCGTTGGCTGCGCGCACTAACCCCAGTCACATACTGATGTATGCTCCCGGGGATTAGCGCACTTGCCGCCTTGCATCAGCACAAAAGCTATAGGGAAAACCGACCCACACCTGTGCTGTCGTTGAAAAACCTTTCGACCAGTTAAACGATGATGTGGGGATTTCTCCGCTAGCAGCAAAGCCACGATGTACTCCAAAATAATCACCGGGGGCTTTTCATCTTACGTGGCTAACGTTCCCCCCATTGGCTAATCCTCATCCCGCGCCTGGATGCCGTGCTTTTTCATCATGGCGCGTAACTGATGGTAGGTAACGCGCAGTAGCTCGGCGGCGCGGCGTTGGTTGTATTTTGCCTGTTGCAAGCTGGCTTCGACCAGGTCGCGCTCCTGCTGATTTTGCCACTGGCGCAGATCAAGTGGCAGGGAGGGTAAGCCGCTGGTGCTGGGCTCGGGTAGGGTTTCAGGCGGGGCGCTGCGCGGAGCGAACGGATTGATAATGATGTTATCCAGTTCCTCTTCTGCACTGTGATGGCGATACACCGATCGTTCCACCACATTCTTCAATTCACGTACATTACCGGGCCAACTGTGGGTGAGTAGCGTGAGCTGAGCGCGCTCGCTGAAGCCGGGAAACAACGGCAGGCCGAGCTCGCGGCACATCTGGATAGCAAAATGCTCGGCCATCACCAGAATATCGCTGCGGCGTTCGCGTAATGGTGGGAGTTGCACCACATCAAAGGCGAGACGATCGAGTAGATCCGCGCGGAATTTTCCTGCCGCAGCCAGTGCGGGTAAATCCTCATTGGTGGCACACACCAGACGCACATTGACCTGCAAGGACTGATTGCCGCCAACACGCTCTAACTGGCCGTATTCGATGACACGTAGCAGCTTTTCCTGCACCAGCATCGGCGCGGTCGCCAGCTCATCGAGGAATAAGGTGCCGGCATCAGCGCGTTCAAAGCGGCCAAGATGACGTTTTTGCGCGCCGGTAAACGCCCCGGCTTCGTGGCCGAACAGTTCGGAATCGAGCAGGTTTTCATTCAGTGCCGCGCAGTTCAGCGACACAAAAGGCCCTTGCCAGCGATCGGAGAGATAGTGCAGGCGGCTGGCAATCAACTCTTTACCGGTTCCGCGTTCGCCAATGACCAGCACCGGTTTTTCCAGCGGCGCGAGACGGGAAACCTGCTCCAGCACCTCCAGAAAGTTATTCGACTCGCCCAACAGGTTATCGTTACCATTTGCCATGATGAATTTCGCCACTGGTTAATCAATTTCACTACATTAATGGATGCCAGCGCGAATGTAAAATATGCAAACCTCTTAAAATCAATGAATTAAAAGTTGGCACGGCATTTGTATTAAGTAACCGTGCACCGCACAACCACATGACAATCAGAGGAACATCATTATGGGTATTTTTTCTCGTTTCGCCGACATCGTGAACGCTAACATCAATTCCCTGCTGGAACGCGCCGAAGATCCGCAGAAACTGGTACGCCTGATGATTCAGGAAATGGAAGACACGCTGGTGGAAGTTCGCTCCACCTCAGCGCGCGCGCTGGCAGAAAAGAAACAGCTGCTGCGCCGTATCGAGCAGGCCGAAATCCAGCAGGCTGAATGGCAGGAAAAAGCCGAACTGGCCATCAGCAAAGAAAAAGAAGACTTAGCGCGTGCTGCGCTGATTGAAAAACAGAAACTAACCGATCTGATTGCAGCACTCAAACAAGAAGCCATTCAGGTTGAGGAAACACTGGACCGCATGAAAGGCGAGATCGGTGAGCTGGAGAAAAAACTCAGCGAAACCCGTGCACGCCAGCAGGCCCTGACGCTGCGTCATCAGGCGGCATCTTCTTCCCGCGATGTGCGCCGTCAGCTGGACAGCGGCAAGCTGGATGAAGCCATGGCGCGTTTCGAGTCTTTCGAACGCCGTATCGACCACATGGAAGCGGAAGCGGAGAGTCAGCGTTTTGGTAAGCCAAAAGGTCTCGACCAGGAGTTTGCCGAGCTGAAAGCTGACGACGAAATCAGCCAGCAACTGGCCGCGCTGAAAGCCAAAATGAACCGCAGCGAGTAAGGGACGTGGGGCTCGACGCTGAGCCCCTCGACCAGAGTGTTAATGATTAAGGAGAGTCAATGAGCGCACTTTTTCTCGCCATACCCCTGACGATCTTCGTGCTCTTTGTGGCGCCGATCTGGTTATGGCTGCACTACAGCAACAAACGCAACGGTGGCGCGGAACTGTCATCAGGCGATATGCAGCGTCTGCAACAGCTGACGCAAGACGCGCGCCGCATGCGTGAACGTGTGGAAGCACTCGAAGCCATTCTGGATGCGGAGCATCCAAACTGGAGGCAACCATGATGAATGGCCGCAAATTGTGGCGCATCCCGCAGCAAGGCAAAGTGCGCGGCGTCTGTGCCGGTCTGGCGGAGTATCTGGATATTCCGGTGCGCCTGTTACGTGTGATTGTGGTGCTGTCGCTGTTTTTCGGGTTGTTCATGTTTACCGTGGTGGCGTACTTCATCCTGGGCTTTGTGCTGGATGAAAAGCCCGCAGATGCACCCGACCAGCATACGCCAACTGCACGTGATTTACTGGATGAGCTGGAAACATCGTTGAAAAGTGATGAGCGTAACGTGCGAGATATCGAACGCTACGTTACCTCCGAGACCTTCAGTGTGCGTAGCCGCTTCCGTCAAATCTGATTTTTTTCCGCCGGGCCCACTGCGGGTCCGCTTCACCGCATATTCTTAAGGAGTGGAGATGTACAATTCTCGTATGACTGCTCTGCGCCGCCGCGCAACACCTGCGTTGAAGTCGGCGGGGAAATTCATCATCATCAGTGCAGTAACCTATGGGCCCGGCGGGTTAGCTGGCTGGGCAGTGAAATCGGTGGCGCGTCGCCCGTTGCGCCTGCTTCTGGCGGCCGCCCTGGAACCGTTGCTGAGTAAGGCATTCAAACGCCTGTCAGCACGTTTCGTCAGGGAGATGGATGAAAAGACTGCAAAATGAACTGGCGGCGTTGATGAATCGCGGTGTTGACCGCCACTTACGCCTTGCCGTAACGGGGCTGAGCCGCAGCGGCAAAACCGCCTTTATCACCTCGCTGGTGAACCAACTTCTCAATGTACACAGCGGCGCCCGTTTGCCGCTGTTTTCCGTTGTGCGTGAAGAGCGCCTGCTGGGCGTCAAACGTGTGCCGCAGCGTGAGCTGGGGACGCCGCGTTTTACCTATGACGAAGGGCTGGCGCAACTCTATGGTACGCCTCCCATCTGGCCAACGCCGACACGCGGTGTCAGTGAAATGCGTCTGGCGCTGCGCTATCGGCCAGAGCAATCGCTGCTGCGCCACTTCAAAGATACCGCCACGCTCTATCTGGAAATCGTCGATTACCCTGGTGAATGGCTGCTCGATCTGCCGATGCTGGCGCAGGATTATCTCAGCTGGTCGCGACAGATGATGGGGTTGCTGCAGGGCGATCGTCAGCAGTGGGCGGCACACTGGCACAGCTTGTCACAGGATCTCGATCCTTTTGCCGCAGCGGATGAAAATCGTCTGGCGGAGATTGCCGCGGCCTGGACGGATTATCTGCATCAGTGCAAAACCGAGGGGTTGCACTTTATTCAGCCAGGCCGCTTTGTGCTGCCGGGCGATATGGCAGGTGCCCCGGCACTGCAGTTCTTCCCCTGGCCACAGGTGGATGAGATTCACGCCAGCAAGCTGTTGCAGGCTCCCGCAGGCAGTAACTTTGCCGTGCTGCAACAACGCTTTAACTACTACTGCCAGCATGTGGTGAAGGATTTCTACAAAAATTATTTTCTGCGATTTGACCGCCAGATCGTGCTGGTGGATTGTCTGCAACCGTTAAACAGCGGGCCGCAGGCGTTCAATGATATGCGGCTGGCACTGACGCAGTTGATGCAAAGCTTCCATTACGGGCAGCGCACGTTGTTCCGTCGTCTGTTTTCCCCGGTCATCGACAAACTCTTGTTTGCCGCCACCAAAGCCGACCATATCACGGCCGATCAGCACGCCAATATGGTGTCGCTGTTACAACAGCTGGTTCAGGATGCCTGGCAAAACGCGGCGTTTGAAGGGATCAGCATGGATTGTATTGGACTGGCGTCGGTGCAGGCCACCGAAAGTGGGCTGGTGGACCATCGTGGCGAAAAGCTGCCCGCGCTGCGCGGTCATCGTCTTCATGACGGCGAAGCGCTGACCTTCTATCCCGGCGAAGTGCCGCCACGTTTGCCCGGGCATCAGTTCTGGCAGCAGCAGGGATTTCAGTTTGAACAGTTCCGGCCGCAGCAGTTGGATGTTGATCGGCCGCTGCCGCACATTCGCATGGATGCCGCGCTGGAATTTTTACTTGGAGATAAATTGCGATGAGCGACGAAACCCCATTAAAACCGCGCATTGATTTTGCACGACCGCTTGAAGCGGAGGCGCAGCAACCACTACGTGCGGCGCAAACTTTTAGTGAGGAAAGCGAGAGCGCGTTTCTAGCCACTCAAGAGTCAGAGCCGCTGGCAGAGGGCGAAGGTGAAAAAGTGGTTGAGGCCGCGCTGCGCCCCAAACGCAGTCTCTGGCGCAAGCTGGTAGGGGCCGGCCTGGGGATTTTTGGCATCAGCGTGGTCGCACAGGGCGCTCAGTGGATGCACGATGCCTGGATCACGCGTGATTGGTTTTCACTCGGCACCGGCGTGGCTGGAAGCCTGATTGTGATTGCCGGAGCCGGGGCATTAATTGGCGAGTGGCGTCGTCTTTATCGACTGCGCCAGCGAGCCGAAGAGCGGGATATCGGGCGGGAATTACTGCACAGCCACGGTATCGGCAAAGGCCGCGCTTTTTGCGAAAAGCTGGCCCAGCAGGCGCAGCTCGATCAGGCGCATCCGGCTTTGCAGCGCTGGCACGCGGCGCTGCATGAAACTCATAACGATCGCGAAATTGTGATGCTTTACGCGCAACTGGTGCAACTGGTGCTGGATCGTCAGGCGCATCGCGAGATCAGCCGCCACGCTGCGGAATCGACACTGATGATTGCGGTGAGTCCACTGGCGCTGGTGGACATGGCGTTTATTGCCTGGCGCAACCTGCGGCTGGTCAATCGCATTGCGGCTATTTATGGTATCGAGTTGGGGTATTTCAGCCGTATCCGCCTTTTTCGTTTAGTGTTGCTGAATATGGCCTTTGCCGGTGCTTCCGAGCTGGTGCGTGAAGTGGGGATGGATTGGATGTCGCAGGACATCGCGGCCCGTCTCTCGGCACGCGCTGCTCAGGGTATCGGTGCTGGTTTGCTAACCGCGAGATTAGGCATCAAAGCTATGGAATTATGCCGTCCGCTGCCCTGGCTGGAAGATGATAAGCCGCGTCTCGGAGATTTCCGTCGGGAACTATTGGTTCAGCTAAAAGAATCCCTGTCTAAGAGTGGGGGAAAAGCAGGGCAGACTGCTAAATAATTTCCTGTTGCTCACCTTTCACGCTGTCAATCAGGTGGAAGGTGAAATTATCTTTGTTAAATGTGATATTTGGCGGGATTATTGTGGGTCATTCCGCTACACTTCTTCACGTCACCTGCCTTAAACTGTCAACTTTTCATGACAGGCCTCTTCTGAGGCGCTGCAAGTTAGCGTATTATCTCTAAAATCAAAACCTGACTAAGGCTCATCGCAATGCGTTTGGAAGTTTTCTGCCAGGACCGCATCGGTCTGGCGCGCGAGCTACTCGACCTGCTGGTTGCGCGCAACATCGACCTGCGCGGTATTGAAATTGCGCCACTCGGTCGCATCTATCTCAACTTTTCTGCCCTTGAATTCGAACCCTTCAGTACGCTGATGGCGGAAATCCGTCGTACACCTGGCGTAACAGATGTGCGCACCGTTAGCTACATGCCCTCTGAGCGTGAACATCGCGCGTTAAGTGCATTACTCATTGCTATGCCGGAGCCGGTGTTCTCTATCGACCTTAAATGCAAGGTGGAACTCGCCAACCCGGCAGCGCAAAACCTGTTTAATCTCGATGAACAGAAGCTGCGTAATCAGAACGCCGCGACTCTGATCACCGGTTTCAATTTCCAGCGCTGGATCGAGAATGAGCGTGTGGAAGCCCAGGCACATCACGTTGTTATTCAGGGCCGTGATTTCCTGATGGAAGCCCGACCAATTTATCTGGCGGAAGAAGAGGGGCAGAGCGATCAGCCCGTCGGCGCAATGATCACGCTGAAATCCACCGCCCGTATGGGACGACAGCTGCAAAATCTCACCGTGACGGATGAGTCGGAATTTGACCACATCGTGGCGGTGACGCCAAAAATGCGTCAGGTGATCGATCAGGCACGTAAACTGGCGATGCACGACGCGCCACTGCTGATTGTCGGCGATACCGGCACCGGCAAAGATATGCTGGCACGCGCCTGCCATCTGCGCAGCGCACGCGGTAAAAAACCTTTTCTGGCGCTTAACTGTGCGTCTCTGCCGGATGATGTGGCCGAGAGTGAGCTGTTTGGTCACGCGGCGGGCGCTTATCCGAACGCGCTGGAAGGCAAGAAAGGTTTCTTTGAACAGGCCAATGGCGGCTCGGTGCTGCTGGATGAGATTGGTGAGATGTCACCGCGCATGCAGACAAAACTGCTGCGCTTCCTCAACGATGGCACTTTCCGTCGCGTGGGTGAAGAACATGAAGTGCATGTGGATGTGCGCGTCATTTGTGCCACGCAGAAGAACCTGATCGAGCTGGTGCAACGGGGTGAGTTCCGTGAAGACCTGTTTTACCGCCTTAATGTACTGACGCTCAATTTGCCGCCTTTACGTGAGCGCCCGCTGGACATCCTGCCGCTAACAGAGATGTTTGTGGCGCGCTTTGCCGATGAGCAGGGACTGCCGCGTCCGCGTTTGTCACCGCAGTTGGCACCGTTCCTGACGCGCTATAACTGGCCGGGTAATGTGCGGCAGTTGAAAAATGCGCTGTATCGCGCACTGACGCAGCTGGAAGGCTACGAGTTACGTCCTCAGGACATCATTCTGCCTGAGCAGGCGTTAGATGTGACGCTGGGCGAAGAAGCGATGGAAGGTTCGCTGGATGAGATCACCAGCCGTTTCGAACGTTCGGTGCTGACGCGGCTCTACTTGTCTTACCCAAGTACGCGCAAACTGGCAAAACGTCTGGGTGTGTCGCATACCGCGATTGCCAATAAACTGCGTGAATATGGGTTGGGGCAGAAGCGCGGCGAGAGCGAGTAATTTTACAGCGCTTATCTTAATGCAATAAATAAGGGCGCACTTTGTGAAGTGCGCCCTTATCACATCATATTAATGCTTACTTCAGTGCAGCCAGTGCCGCATCATAGTTGGGCTCTTCGGTGATTTCGTTCACCAATTCGCTGTAAATTACTTTGTCGTTTTCATCCAGTACCACTACTGCACGGGCAGTCAGGCCTTTCAGTGGGCCATCAGCAATCGCCACACCGTAATCTTCTTTGAACTCCGCACCGCGCAGCGCAGACAGGGTCACCACGTTGCTCACGTTTTCTGCACCGCAGAAACGAGACTGGGCAAACGGCAGATCGGCAGAGATGCACAGCACTACAGTGTTGCTGGATTCGCCAGAACGTTCGTTGAACTTGCGCACTGATGCCGCGCACACGCCGGTATCAATACTTGGGAAAATGTTCAGAACTTTGCGTTTACCTGCATACTGAGAAAGGGAGACGTCACTCAGGTCCTTTGCGACCAGAGAGAAAGCTTTTGCCTGTTCGCCAGCCTGCGGGAAGTGACCTGCAACCGGGACCGGATTGCCCTGAAAGTGAACATTCTGAGACATACGATTTCCTTTTAGCGATGAAAAAGTCTGGCATTAAGCCTGCCAGAGCAGATATAGCGTTTGTTTATGACATAATTTTGAAGGGTTTACGAGCGCATTTCGTCGCGATAGCAGATGCACATCGCAATTAAGCCACGGATTTAAGGAGAATTAATGAGAACAGTGAAGAGTTATCCAGAGGCCTGGCCGTTACATTCGCCGTTTGTTATTTCACGCGGCAGCAGGACGGAAGCGCATGTTGTGGTGGTCGAGATTGAACAGGACGGCCTGAAAGGGGTAGGTGAAGCGACTCCATACGCACGCTATGGCGAAAGTGAAGACTCGGTGCTGCAACAAATTGCCGCGCAGTTGCCTGCGATACAAAATGGTATGACGCGAGCGGAGTTGCAACAGGCATTAGCGGCCGGTGCCGCGCGGAATGCGCTTGATTGTGCCTTATGGGATCTGGAACGCCAGCAACAGAATAAAAGTTTGCAAGCGCTGTGCGGTGTTGAGTTGGCAGAGGAAATCATTACGGCGCATACGGTGAGTATTGATACACCAGAAGCGATGGCCAGCAGTGCATTAGCGTTGTGGCAACATGGTGCGCGTTTACTGAAGATAAAACTCGATCATCATTTGATCAGTGAACGTCTGGTGGCGATTCGCAGTGCCGTACCGGAAGCGACGTTAATTGTGGATGCCAATGAGTCCTGGCAGGCAGAGGGACTGGCAGCACGCTGTCAGCTACTGGCAGATTTAAACATTGCGATGCTCGAACAACCGCTTCCGGCAGCCGAAGATGCCGCATTGGCGAACTTTGTCCACCCACTTCCTATCTGTGCGGATGAGAGTTGTCACACCCGGGAGAATCTGGCGCAGTTGAAAGGGCGCTATGAGATGGTGAATATCAAGCTGGATAAAACCGGTGGATTGACGGAAGCCCTGGCGCTGGCAAATGAGGCGCGTCAGCAAGGGTTTGCAGTGATGCTCGGCTGTATGCTGTGTACTTCAAGGGCAATCCGCGCGGCGTTACCGCTGACACCGATTGCAAAATTCGCCGATCTTGACGGCCCAACCTGGCTGGCTGCCGATGTTGAGCCGTCGCTGCATTTTTCACACGGCGTGCTTAAGCCTGCGGCTGCCAGCGCAGCAGGTTAATCATCGCATCAAGGTACACATCAGTCGCTTCATCCACTGAAATGGGCGGCATCTCGGCGGTTATGCACAACAAGCCGAGATCGTCGCACCAGCTGCCAAATGATCCCGGCGTGGCATAGCCCACGCTGCTCACCACCGGTAATTGCGTTTGTTCTGCCAGCCACTGCGCAAGGTGACTGTGGTGGGGATCGTCAATGCAGGCCAGAGGCTCATGCCAGGACACCACCCAGCGCGGCTTGATTTGATGGATCAACTGACATAGCGCGCGCGTTTCCGGCTCGGAAGCGGGGCTGCTGCCCGTTGACAGCAACACATCACGTTCGTCCGCTGCGCTGTTCCAGCGATATACCGTGTCGCCATTTTGCCAGTTGGCGGCCGGGAAATTGCGGTTGAGATCGACACCGTTGGCATTGGCACGCAGGCCCAATTGGCATCCATCCGGATTCACCGCCAGCACCACATGATGGCGGCGCAGTGGCTCCGGCAGCGTGCGCATCGCACCGGATAAGGTCGCGACGGCGGCATTTTCATCACCGTGCGTGCCGGCAATGATCAACCCACTGTCGGCATCGGCCGCCGGGGCCGGGAACCACAGCAACGGTGCGCCGAGCACCGATTGCCCATATTGTTGCCAGACCGCGTCGAGTTTGCCGCGCAGCGGGCGGGGATGATGTGACGACATGACATTCCTCTCTGAAATCGTGCAATGAGCGCATGGATAGCAAGGCGCTTCAGGATTAAAAAATGTGACCGACAATTCAGCCTCAACATAACGGTAAACAGCAGACAGGGAAATAGCTATATATCAATCAGCAATTTGCGATAGAGTCACTAAAGACGCTGGCGACGCAGACCTCTTCGCAGTCGCCATTTTTTTGGGTAAAGGAGTGGTGATGACATTAACTTTCCGCAAGACGCTGGCCGCCGTAATGATTGCTGGTGTTTTCTCACCGGTGTTTGCTGCTAATGTGCCAACGGGCGCACAGTTAGCGCCGACTCAGGAAATTGTTCGCCATATCAAAGACGAACCCGCCTCGTTGGATCCCATGAAAGCCGTGGGCCTGCCAGAAATTCAGGTGATGCGCGATTTGTTCGAAGGGCTGACCAATCAGGATGCGCACGGCAAAATCGTGCCGGGCGTGGCAGAAAGCTGGCACAGCAACGACAACAAAACCTGGATCTTCACGCTGCGTAAAGATGCGCGCTGGTCTAACGGCGAACCGGTCACAGCACAGGATTTCGTTTATAGCTGGCAGCGCCTGGTGGAGCCGAAAAACAGTTCTCCCTTTGCGTGGTTTGCCGCGCTGAGTGGCATCGAAAACGCGGATGCCATCACCAAAGGGCAAATGAGTGCCGATAAGTTGGGTGTCACAGCCACCGATGCCAATCATCTCAAGGTGACGTTGTCACGCCCTGTGCCGTGGTTCCCGAGCATGGTAGCCAATGCCGCGATGTATCCGGTATCGCAGAAGGTGATTGAGCAAAATCCTGATAGCTGGACGTCGCCCGGTAAACTGGTGGGCAACGGCGCCTATCAATTGCAGGATCGCGTGGTGAACGAAAAAATTGTGTTGGTACCTAATCAAAACTACTGGGATAACAGCCATTCCGTACTGACCAAAGTGACCTTTATCCCTATCAATGAAGAGTCTAGCGCCACCAAACGTTACCGCGCGGGCGATATCGATATCACCGAATCCTTCCCGAAAAATATGTATGCGCTGCTGAAAAAAGAGCTGCCAGGTCAGGTGTATACGCCGGATCAGTTGGGCACCTACTATTACGCCTTTAACACCGAAAAGGGTCCGACCGCCGATGTGCGTGTGCGTAAAGCGCTGTCATGGAGTATCGATCGCCGCATTATTGCCGAGAAAGTGTTGGGTACCGGGGAGAAACCGGCCTGGCACTTTACACCGGATGTCACCGCAGGATTTACACCGCAGCAAAGCTATCTGCAACAGCACAGCCAGCAGGAATTGAATGCACAGGCAAAAGCGCTGCTGACGTCGGCGGGCTACGGTCCCGGCAAGCCGCTGCATTTGACGCTGCTGTATAACACCTCGGAAAGCCATCAGAAGATCGCCATCGCCGTGGCGTCGATGTGGAAAAAGAACCTTGGAGTGGACGTTACGCTGCAAAACCAGGAGTGGAAAACCTACATCGACAGCCGCAACAGCGGTAACTTTGACGTGATTCGTGCGTCATGGGTCGGGGATTACAATGAACCTTCCACTTTCCTGAGTTTGCTGACCTCAACACACACCGGCAATATCGCCCGTTTCCACAGCGCGGATTATGATGCGGTGCTGACCAAAGCCAGCATGGAAACCAGCGTGGCTGCCCGCAATACCGACTACAACAAAGCGGAGCAGATCATTGCCGATCAGGCACCGATCGCCCCGATCTACCAATATACCAACGGGCGACTGATCAAACCGTGGGTCAAAGGTTATCCTATCACCAATCCCGAAGATGTCGCTTACAGCCGCGAACTGTGGATCGAAAAGCACTGATATACGACGCTAATCAGCAGAGTGGTGTGATTGTGTGCGTCTCCATAACCGGAGCAACGGATTAAGGAGACGCATCCAATGACGATGTTGCCGCTCTCGCTTTCTGCGGATGCTCACCTTTATCTTGTCATCTTTGCTCACAGCCTGATGATTGCAACTCGTCTGCGCCACGCTAGACTGTATCGTATTGATTTTGATAGTGAGGCGAGTTAGTGAACGTCATTGAAGGAAAAGCGTTAAAAGTTTCGGATGCCATTATCTCCTGCCAGCTCGACGGCAAAGGCGGGGTTATCCCGATTGAAGATAAAGATGTCATCAACTGTGAGCGTCCGTGCTGGCTGCATCTGAACTACACCCAACGGCAAAGTGCCGAGTGGCTGCAAAATACCCCGCTGATCCCCGATTCCGTGCGTGATGCGTTAGCGGGCGACAGCATGCGCCCACGCGTCACGCGCCTGGGCGACGGTTTTATGATTGTGCTGCGCAGTGTCAATCACAACGCCGATTCACGACCGGATCAACTCGTCGCCATGCGCGTGTTTATCAACGATAAAGTGATCGTCTCCACGCGTCGCCGCAAAGTCTATGCCATTGATGAAGTGCTGGCTGATTTGCAAAACGGTAACGGCCCGGTGGATGGCGGTAGCTGGCTGGTGGATGTTTGCGATGCGCTCACCGATCACGCCAGCGAATTTATCGAAGAGATGCACGACAAAATTATCGAGCTGGAAGATGCGTTGATGGACCAGCAGGTTCCGGCGCGCGGCGAGTTAGCGCTGCTGCGTAAGCAACTGATCGTGATGCGTCGTTATATGGCGCCACAGCGTGATGTTTATGCCCGCCTGGCGAGTGAAAAACTACCGTGGATGAATGATGACGACCGTCGTCGTATGCAGGACGTTGCTGATCGTCTGGGACGCGGACTGGATGACCTCAATGCAGGCGTAGCGCGTACCGGGATTTTGGCCGATGAAGTCGCGTCTTTGCTGGCAGAGTCGATGAACCGCCGCACCTATACCATGTCGCTGATGGCGATGATTTTCCTGCCAGCGACATTCCTGACAGGATTGTTTGGCGTCAACCTTGGCGGTATTCCGGGTGGTAGTTGGCCACTGGGCTTTACCGCGTTCTGCGTACTACTGCTGGTGATGGTGGTGGGCGTGGCGATATGGCTCAAACGACGCAACTGGTTGTAATGTAAGGTTCAGGTTATAAGCGTTAACCCGCTGTTAAATAAGGTGCTGCAAGCAAAAAAGCGGAAAAAACCTGATCGATATCAATAAGTGGATCGCCTAACAGGGGCAAACTCTCTCTCGCAGGTGAATGCAACGTCAAGCGATGGGCGTTGCGCTCCATATTGTCTTACTTCCTTTTTTAGAATTACTGCATAGCACATTTGATTCGTACAACGCCGGCTAATCCGCCGGCTTTTTTTTGCCCGCTTGGCTTGGCTGTGTTTCCTTTCCTATGCTTAAAGGACATTCAGCGATAAGGAGCAGGGCATGCAAGAACTCATTGCCAGCGATCCCATTCCAACCGATCCGCCACCGATTCCAGAACCGATTCCTCATCCGCAGCCAATTCCGGAACCCGATCCTCCCTACGATCCCGAGTTTCCACCGATCATCGATCCGCCACCTCACCGGTAATAAAAAAGGCGCAGAGCCGAAGCGCTGCGCCTTAATTAGAATCGTCTGCGAATTACTTAATTTCTAACACATCCAGTCGCACGCTCATTTCCGGCGCATCTTCTTCGTCCGGCTGCCAGCCCGCAGGTTTTACCGGCAAGGTTTCGCGATCAAAGCCAATATCGCCGCCGTCGACCACTTCATCGCCGTGCTGAATGCCTTTAAAGTCGAACAAATTAATGTCCGCCATGTGCGAAGGCACAATGTTCTGCATCGCGCTGAACATGGTTTCGATACGGCCCGGATAACGTTTATCCCAGTCACGCAGCATATCGGCAACAACCTGACGCTGCAGGTTAGGCTGTGAACCACACAGGTTGCACGGAATAATCGGATACTGGCGCGCTGCAGCGAAGCGAATGATGTCTTTTTCGCGGCAGTAGGCCAGCGGACGAATGACAATATGTTTGCCATCGTCACTCATCAGTTTCGGTGGCATGCCTTTCATTTTGCCGCCGTAGAACATGTTCAGGAACAGGGTCTGCAGGATATCGTCGCGATGATGGCCCAGCGCAATCTTGGTACAGCCTAATTCGGTAGCGGTGCGGTAAAGGATCCCGCGACGCAGACGTGAACAGAGCGAACAGGTGGTCTTGCCTTCCGGAATCTTCTCTTTAACGATGGAGTAAGTATCTTCGTCAACGATTTTATACTCGACACCCTGTTCTTCCAGATACGCGGGCAGAATATGTGCCGGGAATCCTGGCTGTTTTTGGTCGAGATTGACCGCCACCAGTGAGAAGTTCACCGGCGCGCTCTTCTGCAAACTGCGCAAAATTTCCAGCATGGTGTAGCTGTCTTTACCGCCAGACAGACAGACCATGATGCGATCGCCTTCTTCAATCATGTTGAAATCAGCAATGGCTTCGCCCACGTTACGACGCAGACGCTTCTGAAGCTTGTTCAGCTTATATTGTTCTTTCTTCGTTACTTCTTGATTTTCTGACATTATTTTCACGCTTGAGAATGAACGCAAGGGTCGTTGGCGGCTGAATAAAGCTTCAGCGGCAATAAACCCTTATGACATGAGTGCGTATGGTACGGATTGCGCAGGCGAATGCCAGTCTGATGTGATCTCTTTTCACGGATTCCTGCGATAAAACCGCACACTTTGCCAGAACAATCTGCCCATTTATTGATCTGGGTAAAGATTGTGCTCATCGCTGCCTGACAGGATGGATGAAGTGTTTTTTTAGTTTCTAAAGGTGAGGAGAGGCAGATGCAAACGTACGACATGGTTTTTGAAGAAGCGTGCCGGCTAGTCGGGCAATGTTATCTCGAGCTGGCGCAGCGCGGATCAGCAACAGAAAAAGAGGTGGTAGCGACAGAATTGCGTAATCTGCAACTCCGCTATCGGGAATTAACCGGCTCGCCCAATCGCGCGGTTGAAATGGCGATTATTCAGCTTCAGCCCTGTTAAAATAATAAGCCCGGCCAGTGAGCGCCGGGCTTAGTTCATTTAGTCACTTTTCTCTGCTTTACCGGCCATTTCCGCCAGTCGCTGATAGCGTTGATAGGCGGCTTCGGTTGCTTCCTGCCATAGCTGAGCAGCGGCTTCCGGTTCATGGGTTTGCAACTGGCGGAAACGCTGCTCGTTCATCAACGCCTCTTCCAGCACCGAGGTGGGCGGGCGAGAGTCCAGCGCCAGTGCCGCTTTGCCTTGCTCGGCCCGACGAGGGTCAAAACGATACAGCGGCCAGAATCCGCTGGTGGTCAACAATCGCATCTGCTCATGGCTGTAGGCGAGGTCGTAACCGTGCTCTTCACACGGACTGTAGGCGATGATCAGCGATGGGCCGGGCCAGGCCTCCGCTTCCTGAATCGCTTTCACCGTCTGATTCAACTGCGCGCCCAGCGAAATTTGGGCCACATACACATGCCCATACAGCATGGTGGCAACGCCTAAATCCTTACGTGCTTTGCGCTTCCCTTGCTCGCCAAACTTGGTGACTGCGCCGAGCGGCGTGGCTTTGGAGGCTTGTCCGCCGGTATTGGAATAGCACTGGGTGTCGAGAACCAGCACGTTGACGTTTTCGCTCAGGCTCATCACATGATCAAGACCGCCATAGCCGATGTCATAGGCCCATCCATCGCCTCCAATCAGCCAGACAGATTTCTCCACCAGCGCATCGGCGATAACCCGCAATTCGCCTGCGTGCGCTGATGATGAAGCCGCCAGCTGCTGACGCAGTTCAACGATTTGCTCGCGACGAACAGAGGGCAGGACATTTTCCTCTTTCAATGCTGCCACTAAAGCGTCAGGCAACTGTGGCGCACACTGATCTAACAGACGTAGCGCACGCTGTTGCTGCTGATCAACGCTCAGGCGGAAACCGAGCCCGAATTCAGCATTATCTTCAAACAGGGAATTGGCCCATGCCGGTCCGCGTCCTTCAGCGTTAGTGGTGTAAGGGGTGGAGGGGAGATTACCGCCATATATGGATGAGCAACCGGTGGCGTTGGCAATCAACAGTCGATCGCCATACAGCTGCGTCAGCAACTTGATATACGGCGTCTCCCCACAGCCGGAACAGGCGCCCGAATACTCAAACAGCGGGGTGATCAGTTGTGAGGTGCGAATATCAATGCGTTCCAGCTGTTCCGCCGTGATTTCCGGCAGCGCAAGAAACGCATCGTAATTCACCTTTTCAGTTTCAACATGCTCAAGACGGGATTGCATGTTGATGGCTTTTATCTCCGGATGCTGGCGATCGCTGGCCGGGCACACTTCGACACACAGATTACAGCCAGTGCAATCCTCAGGTGCTACCTGCAACACGTATTTCTGGCCGCGCATATCGCGTGATTTGACGTCGAGAAAAGCAAGTGAATCGGGTGCTGAGTCCATGGCTGCAGGCGCAACAACTTTAGCGCGAATCGCCGCGTGCGGGCAGGCTGCTGCGCAGTGATTACACTGCGTACACAGGTCGGGTTGCCAGATGGGGATCGCTTCGGCGATGTTGCGTTTTTCCCACTGGGTGGTGCCAACGGGCCAGGTGCCGTCTGGCGGCAGTGCGGACACCGGCAATTTGTCGCCTAATCCTGCCAGCATGGCGGCGGTGACGGTTTTGACAAAATCCGGTGCGCTATCGGATACCACCGGCGGACGGTGCGGGCTGTGCTGATCAACCACCTGTAGCGGTACCGCTTCCAGCGCCTGTTGAGCCATCGCCAGCGCCTGCCAGTTACGCTGCACCAGCTCCTCGCCTTTACTGCTGTAACTGCGTGCAATGGCGTTTTGCAGTTCGGTTAATGCACTGTCGCCGGGCAAAATCTGCGTCAACTGGAAGAACGCCATTTGCATCACGGTATTAATGCGCGCACCGAGCTGGCATTCACGCGCAATACGCGCCGCATTGATGACATAAAACCGCGCCTGCTTGTCATTAAGCTGGCTCTGCACTTCCTGCGGCAGGCGTGACCAGACTTCATCAGCGGCATAAGGCGTATTCAGCAGAAAAATGCCGCCCGGTTTCAACTGATCAAGCATCGAATATTTATCGATGAACTGCAGCTGATGGCAGCCAATAAAATCAGCCTGTTGCACCAGATACGCCGACTGGATGGGATGTTCACTGACGCGCAGATGCGAAACGGTCAGGCCGCCCGCTTTTTTCGAGTCATAAACGAAATAGCCTTGCACGTGCCACGGCGTGGCATTGCCGATGATCTTCAGGTTGTTTTTGCTGGCGCTCACGCTACCGTCACTACCGAGGCCGTAAAACAGCGCTTCCAGTCGCGCCCGGTTCGGCACGATGTTGGCCTCCATCGGCAGCGATAAGTGCGTGACATCATCATAAATACCCACGGTGAAACGCGCAGGCGGTTGTTCACGCTGCAGCGCACGGAACACAGCGAGCACGGCATCAGGGGCAAACTCTTTCGATGACAGACCGTAGCGTCCGCCGATCACTTTCGGCAGCGTCGGGCGTTCACCCCGGCTAAAGGCTTCAGCCAGTGCGGTCATCACATCCAGGAACAGCGGCTCACCCAATGCGCCGGGCTCTTTGGTGCGATCCAGCACCGCCACGCGCTGAACCGAAACGGGCAGCGTTTTGATCAGATGCGCCGCTGAGAACGGACGATAGAGGCGCACTTTCACCAATCCGACCTTTTCGCCGCGCTGCAACAGCACATCAATCGCTTCTTCGGCGGTGCCGCAGCCCGAACCCATCATTACTATCACGCGCTCAGCCTGCGGATGACCATAAAACTCAAACGGCTGATACTGGCGGCCGGTGTTAGCGGCAAACGCGTTCATGGCGGCTTCAACATGGCCGGTACAGGCGTCGTACCAGCGGTTAGTGGCTTCGCGTGACTGGAAATAGGTATCAGGATTGGCGGAGGTGCCGCGAATGGTTGGACGATCCGGCGTCAGTGCGCGTGCACGATGTTCTGCGATCGCTTGTGCTGGCATCAGTGCTTGCAGGGTTTCATCACTGATGGGGACGATCTTATTGATCTCATGTGAGGTGCGGAAACCGTCGAAGAAGTGGATAAAGGGCACGCGGCTATTCAGTGAAGCCATCTGAGAAATCAACGCGAAATCCTGTGCTTCCTGCACGCTGGAAGCACACAGTTGTGCGCAACCGGTCTGGCGCACCGCCATCACATCAGAGTGATCGCCAAATATCGACAGCGCATGCGTGGCAACAGTTCGCGCAGCAACATGCAGGACAAACGGCGTCAGCTGCCCGGCGAGTTTATACAGCGTCGGGATCATCAGCAGCAGGCCCTGAGATGACGTGAACGTGGTGGAAAGGGCGCCGGTTTGTAACGCACCGTGCACGGTAGCAATCGCGCCGCCTTCTGACTGCATCTCCACCACGCGAGGGATATCACCCCAGATATTGCGGCGACCTTCGCCAGACCAACTGTCGGCCAGTTCCGCCATGGTGGAGCTGGGCGTGATGGGATAAATGGCGATCACTTCACTGGTGCGGAAAGCGACCGAAGCCACCGCACCGTTGCCGTCGACGGTAATCATAAATCGTCCTTTGCTACGCTGAGAAACCCGAAACTTTACGGGGGTAATGATTCAGTTTAGCAAAGCAATTTGGTCGGACTTTTTCATCTGTGTGGTGGCGACAGGTGAGCGCACTGCCATCTAAGGTTGTTGATTTTTACATCATTTCTAATGATTGAACGCCTTTGATTTCCATCACTTTATCGTAGATGGTGTGAATAGCGGCACTGCGTGACAATGTCACCTCAACGCTGAGTTCACACAGGCCATTCTCCACATCCCGATTTACCACAGCAATGTGACCGTAACGGATATTCTCGCGTTGCAGCACCAGCAACACCAGCGGCACACTTTTGGGTTTAAGGTGCACCATTAGCGTGTGATGGCGGCCGATCAGCCAATGACTGATGCGACGGAAGGTTTCTAACACCACCAGCGCTAGCACCGTGCCATAAATACCAATTTCATACATGCCGCTACCAATCACCAGGCCAATCGCGGCGGTGACCCACAAACCTGCGGCGGTGGTTAAACCCTTGACCACTTGTTTTTGGATGATGATGGTACCGGCGCCGAGGAAGCCCATCCCACTCACCACCTGTGCGGCAATTCGGCTGGGATCGAGCGCCACGTGATCACTATCAAGCATGTCGGCGAAGCCATACTTCGACACCAGCATAAACATAGCACTGCCAATACCCACCAAAATGTGGGTGCGTAATCCGGCCTCTTTGGCGCGCATCTGACGCTCGAGGCCAATCAATCCACCCAAAATGCCGGCGAGCGCAATACGGATCAACATGTCTGTTAGCATGATTCCTCCTTATGCATTGATAAATAGGATTGTTTCGGTGAAAAAAGGCTGTTCAGGTCCAATCAGGATAATTCTGCTTGCAAAAGGCGATAAAAAAATTTGTAAAAAGCTGTGTCGCCTATCGATCCCTTAACGCACCTGACATATGCTGGGGGCTCTTTTACGCCCAACTCCCCGGAGCCCGACCGATGAAAGCCGCTACCTTCCTGCTGGCCGGTGCAGCACTGTTACTTTCTGCCTGCAGCAGCAACAGTGATGACGAACCACCGCAACAGGCTACCGCAGCACACGTTCAACCGCATGTTGTTATGGCATCTATGGCCGAAGTGAATTGCAGTAATGCCGGGGGAACATTGGCGTTTTCACGCCAGCTGGATGGATCGCGTATTGGCATGTGTCAGCTAGCCAATGGCCGTCGTTGTGACGAGCAGGCGCTGATGGGTGGACAGTGCGCCCGCTGAGGCAGGCGCCACATCTTTACGCTTTCACCTGATTCGGGCAGTCTTCGCCACGTTCAAGCTTCTGTAAATTGCTGAGCGTGGTTTCGGAAATCGCCGTCAGGGCTTCGGCAGTCAGGAATGCCTGATGGCCGGTGAACAACACGTTATGGCAGGCTGACAGGCGACGGAACACATCGTCCTGAATCACATCGTTCGATTTATCTTCAAAGAACAGATCGCGCTCATTTTCATACACATCCATACCGAGTGAACCTATCTTTTGCTGCTTCAGCGCATCAATGGCTGCCTGTGAGTCGATCAGGCCACCACGGCTGGTGTTGATGATCATCACCCCATCTTTCATTTGATTAAAGGCTTGTGCATTCAGCAGATGATGATTTTCAGGCGTCATTGGGCAATGCAGCGTAATTACATCGGATGCGGCAAACAGCGTTTTCAGATCGACATACTCGGCACCCAGTTCGAGTGCAGCAGCACTTGGATAAGGATCGAACGCCAGTAAACGCATGCCAAAGCCTTTCAGGATGCGCATGGTCGCCACACCGATTTTACCGGTGCCAATCACACCCGCCGTTTTGCCGTGCATATTGAAACCGGTCAGGCCATCCAGCGAGAAGTTAGCATCACGTGTGCGTTGATAGGCGCGGTGAATGCGGCGATTCAGCGTCATCATCAACCCCACCGCGTGTTCAGCCACCGCTTCCGGCGAATAGGCCGGTACGCGTACCACCTGCAAACCGAGGGCGGCAGCCGCTTCAAGGTCGACGTTATTAAATCCGGCACAGCGCAGCGCGATGGTTTTCACGCCCAGTGCCGCCAGCTCCTCCAGCACCCCTTTACTGCCATCATCATTAACGAAAATGCACACCGCATCGCAGCCCGCCGCATTTTTGGCCGTGGTTTCGCTCAGCAGGAAGTCAAAAAACTGCAGCTCAAATCCAAAGCTGGCATTGACGTGTTCAAAGTATTTCTGGTCGTAGTGTTTGGTGCTGTAAACCGCAACTTTCATTATTTCGCTCCTGAAAAATGCAACGTCGGTATCATCACAGAATAACGTTTTCTGCATCATTTTGCTGATCTTCAGCCAGGCTATATAGCTAACACCTTCATTTGCCGGGCATAACATGACATCATCACCGTCAGGATTGCGTAAAGAACAGGATAGTTAACTGCCATGTCGCGGGGCCTCCGTCGAACACTTGCTGCGCTACTGGCGCTGATATTGCTGCTGTTGGGATTGCTGCTGACGCTGACGCAATGGTTGCCGCGTCTGGCGGGCATCTGGCTGCCGGAAAATACCCGCGTTGAGCTCAATGGTTCACCACGCTGGCATAACGGCGGCGTGCACTTTCCGGCGGTAAGCTATCTGGCTGGTGACTGCGAGTTGGCGAATGTCAAAGATGTCGCGCTGGGTTGGCAACATAAACGCTGGCAGCTCAGTGCACAGGCCGTACAGCTCAACAGTGAATGCCTGCAAGCCCTGCCACAGAGCGATTCCAGCGGTGCACCGCGCAGTCTGGCCGAATGGCAACAAATGTTACCGGGTGCCGATATCCATCTTGAGCAACTGAGTATTTTACCCTGGCAGCAATATGCCGGACGTTTTGATCTCAGCCTCGATAAAAGCGTCCAGCAGTTACATTATCAGGGCGATAACCTGCAACTGGATGCACGTTTGCAGGGGCAGCAACTGCAGATCGCACAACTTCAGCTCAGTCATCCTTTGCTGCCGAAACCGCTCGATTTGCACGGTGAGCTGACGCTGCCCACCTTTGCTAACGGTTTGCCGGTGGCGGGTGAACTCAGCGGTGATGTCAATCTGGCGCAGTGGCCGCAGCCGCTGGCGATGACGCTTAACTGGCAGCAGCAGCAAGGCACGCTGGTGATTAATCAGCAGGGTGACGATCAGCCGTTGTTGCAGTTACCGTGGCAGGTCGATGCGCAACAGATACGTATCACTCAGGGACATTGGCGCTGGCCGCAAGCTGGCCAACCGCTGTCGGGTGGTTTGGCGCTCACCCTCGACAACTGGCAGCAGGGTCTGGAAAACACCCAGGTCAGCGGGCGGTTCAATCTGCTTACCCAAGGCCGCGGCGGTAAGGGTAACCTGGTGCTGAGTGTCGGGCCGGGCACATTGAGCCTTACCGACAGCGCGTTACCGTTCCAGCTGACCGGCGAAAGTAAGTTTGCCGACCTGCAGTTGTTCGGCAGCATGCCGGGCATATTGCACGGCATGTTGACCGATCCGCAAATCACACTTAAGCAAGGTGCGCTGCTGCGCCTGCGTGGACGCTTGCTTTCGACGCTGGAAGTGGATGAAGCACGCTGGCCGTTAGCGGGCGTGACACTTGCCTCGCGCGGTATCAATGGCAGATTACAAGCAATTCTAAAAGCTCACGATCCCAACTTCGGTCGCTTCACGCTGCATCTTGATGGCCGCGCCAGCGATTTTTGGCCAGACAGCGGACGCTGGAACTGGCGATACTGGGGCGATGGAATGATGCAGCCGCTCAATGCCAAATGGGATGTGAAGGGCACGGGTAGCTGGCAGGATACGTTAATCAGTCTGGACACACTCAATACCGGCTTTGATCAATTAGCCTATGGCATGGTGCAAGTCGACAAACCGCGCCTGACCTTAACCGCACCGGTGCGCTGGCAGCGAGACGTCGCGCATCCGGCTTTCAACGGGGGTTTTACCCTGAAATCCGGTCAGACGCAGTTTAGCTATGGCGGGTGGTTGCCGCCTTCAGAACTGCGCTTTGAGGCCAAAGGCAGCGATCCGAGTCGCTTTATCTGGCGTGGGCAACTTACTGCTGAGGATATCGGCCCGGTGCGGGTTCATGGGCGCTGGGATGGTGAACGTCTGCGTGGTGAGGCCTGGTGGCCAGCACAATCATTGACGGTGTTCCAGCCGTTGCTCAGTAGCGATTTGAAGATGCGCATTCAGTCAGGTGAATTGCGGGCACAAATGGCGTTTTCTGCGGCCATCAAACAGGGCTTTGAAGCCGGTGGTTTCTGGGCAGTGAAAAAGGGCAGCGTGTGGATGCCGGATAGTGAAATCAATGGCATCGACTTCACGCTGCCGTTCCGTCTCAAGGATCACCAATGGCAGTTAGGGCGTCGCGGTCCGGTTTCACTGCGCATCGCTGAGGTCAAAAATCAGTTTGCGTTGCAGAACATCACTGCCGATCTGCAGGGCCACTACCCATGGCAGGAACGCCAGCCGTTGACGCTCAGTAACGTGAATCTCGATCTCTTAGGCGGCCATGTCAGCATGCCAGAGCTGAGGATGCCGCAGCATGAGCCCGCGCGCGTTACACTGCGCGAGATTGACCTTAGCAGGCTGATCACGGCAATCAAACCGAAGCAGTTTGCCATGTCGGGCAAAGTGAATGGTGAGCTACCGCTATGGGTGAATAATCCGCAATGGCTGATTGAAAAGGGCTGGATTGCCAACAGCGGCCCGCTGACCTTCCGCATGGATAAAGATATGGCGGATGCCATCGTCAGTAATAACTTTGCCGCGGGAGCCGCCATGGACTGGCTGCGTTACATGGAGATTTCCCGTTCATGGGCCACTTTGGACCTCGATAACTTCGGCAATCTCACGATGCAGTCCGAAGTGAAAGGCACCAGTCAGTTTAGTAATCGCCGACAGTCGATTAACCTCAACTATCGGCATCAGGAAAATCTGTTCCAGCTGTGGCGCAGCCTGCGCTTTGGCGATAATTTGCAATCCTGGGTGGAACAAAATGCCACCCTGCCATCGAAGAAGGATCCCCAACCATGAGCCTCAGGGCATTGCTGGTGTTGGCAGCTGGGCTGCCGCTGATCGGTTGCGTGCCGCGCATTGAAGTGGCGGCACCGAAAGAGCCGATCACCATCAATATGAACGTGAAGATCGAACATGAAATCCACATCAAGGTCGATAAAGATGTGGAAGCGTTGCTGAAAAACCAAAGCGGCCTGTTTTGAGGAGCGGCATGATGAAATCGAAAGCGATGGCATTGTTGCTGGCGCTGCTGCTGGTGCCTTCAGCGTGGGCGCTGACGCTGGACGAGGCGCGGCAGCAGGGACGCGTGGGGGAAACACTCAGTGGCTATGTGGCGGCGCGACAACAGGATGATGAAACCCTGGCGCTGGTGAAACGGATTAATGATGGCCGTATGCAACAATATCAGCGCGTCGCGCAGCAGAACAATCTGAGCACCAGTGAAGTGGCACGTATCGCGGGCGAAAAGCTGGTGAGTCGCGCGGGCAGCGGTGAGTATGTGCGCGGTATCAACGGGCAGTGGTTACGTAAGTAAAACCCATCATTATCTGAGTCACAGCCATAAAAAAGCCGGGCACTCAGGCCCGGCAAAGATGGCATCATACCCATTATTCTCGGGTATTCATCACGTTCTTAAGATTACGCAGCAACAATTTGCTTGATGGCGTCTTTCGCGTCGTTAGCCGCTTTGGTCGCCACTTCTGGACCATAAGCAATACCTTCAGCGAACACGAAGTTCACATCGGTGATGCCGATGAAGCCCAGGAACAATTTCACGTATGGGGTCAGCAGATCGGTTGGGGTATCTTTGTGAATACCGCCACGGCTTGACAGGATCACGGCACGTTTACCGGTGACCAGACCTTCCGGGCCTGCTTCGGTGTAACGGAAAGTCACGCCAGCACGCGCAATCAGGTCGAAGTAGTTTTTCAGCTGAGTAGGGATGTTGAAGTTGTACATTGGCGCAGCGATAACCACAGTGTCATGCGCTTGCAGTTCTGCAATCAGCTCATCAGACAGCGCCAGGGCTTCCTGCTGACGTGGAGACAGCGGAGCATCAGAAGGACGCAGTGCGCCAACCAACTCGCCATCCAGAACGGGAATTGGCTGAGCAGCCAGATCGCGAACAGTCACTTCATTACCTTTGGCGCGCGCTTCTTCAGCGTAGAAGTCAGCCAGTTGGTTTGACTGAGAGTAACCGGCCAGAATGCTTGATTTCAGAACTAAAACTTTGCTCATGGTATTTTCCTGTGCGTTACGCGGTTGGCTTACCGCTCAATGCGTTACACTCTACGGAGATCCTCCGCGAGGTAAAAGCGCAATATTTCGAGACCTATGTTCGAAATTATTGAATAAGGTCGCACGTCCGGTCAGGTGAGGTTGTCCAGAGTGTGCTATTATGCCGGGCAATAATTGATTGAATCCGCCGGGAAATTTCAGCCGGCATCGAGCGCACTTTGCCAGGCTCGCCGCGACCACAGGTAACACACCACTATGTCATCATCCGTCACTTCCCCTTTGGCCCCACTCTGGACGCGGCTCGATAACCTGATGCTGCGCGACCGCCAGCGCTTGCAGCGCCGTTTGCATGGCGCAGCGAAGGTGAAAAATCCAGCCGCGCAGCAGGGCATTGCAACAGAACTAGAAGCCGAATTTGCTGCCGCTGAACTGCGCATTGCCCAGCGCACGGCGGCCACGCCACGCATCACCTTCCCGGAAAATCTGCCGGTCAGTCAAAAGCAGCAAGAAATAGCCGAGGCGATTCGCGATCATCAGGTGGTGATTGTGGCCGGGGAAACCGGTTCAGGGAAAACTACCCAGCTACCGAAGATTTGTCTGGCGCTCGGGCGTGGTGTCAAAGGGTTGATTGGTCATACGCAGCCGCGACGTCTGGCGGCACGTACCGTCGCCAACCGTATTGCCGATGAGCTGGAAACCTCGCTCGGCGGCACTATCGGTTATAAGGTGCGCTTTAACGACCAGGTCAGCGACACGACGCAAGTGAAGCTGATGACCGACGGTATTCTGCTGGCGGAAATCCAGCAGGATCGTCAGTTGTTGCAATATGACACCATCATCATCGATGAAGCGCACGAACGCAGTCTGAACATCGATTTTCTGCTGGGATATCTGCGTGAGCTGCTGCCGCGCCGTCCCGATTTGAAAGTGATCATCACCTCGGCGACCATCGATCCGCAGCGTTTCTCTCGCCACTTCCATAATGCGCCGGTGATTGAAGTCTCAGGACGCACCTATCCGGTCGAAGTGCGCTACCGCCCAATGGTGGAAGACGCTGACGATACCGACCGCGATCAGCTGCAGGCGATTTTTGACGCGGTTGATGAGTTAGGTCACGAGAGCCGTGGCGATATCCTGATCTTTATGAGTGGTGAACGCGAAATTCGCGATACCGCCGATGCGCTGATGAAGCGCGATATCCCGCACACCGAAATCTTACCGCTGTATGCGCGGCTGTCGAATGCCGAACAGAACCGGGTGTTCCAGTCACACAGTGGACGCCGCATCGTGCTGGCCACCAACGTGGCCGAGACTTCACTCACCGTACCGGGCATTAAATACGTTATCGATCCCGGTACGGCGCGCATTAGCCGCTACAGCTATCGTACTAAGGTGCAGCGCCTGCCGATCGAGCCGATTTCTCAGGCATCCGCCAATCAACGTAAAGGGCGTTGCGGACGTGTGTCGGAAGGGATCTGTATCCGTCTCTACTCTGAAGACGACTTCCTCAGTCGTCCGGCGTTTACCGATCCGGAAATTCTGCGTACCAACCTGGCGTCGGTTATCTTGCAAATGACGGCGCTCGGCCTGGGCGATATCGGCGCATTTCCGTTTGTCGAAGCACCCGATAAGCGCAATATTCAGGATGGCGTGCGCTTGCTGGAAGAGTTGGGCGCTATCACGCTAAGTGAGGATGAAACCTACAAGCTGACGACGTCTGGCCGCCAGCTGGCGCAATTGCCAGTCGATCCGCGTCTGGCACGCATGGTACTGGAAGCGCAAAAATTTGGCTGTGTGCGTGAAGCGATGATCATCACTGCGGCCTTATCGATTCAGGATCCGCGCGAGCGCCCAAGTGATAAACAGCAGGCATCCGATGAAAAACATCGGCGTTTTGCTGACAAAGAGTCGGATTTCCTCTCATTTGTGAATCTGTGGAATTATCTGCAGGAGCAGCAAAAAGCGCTGTCGGGCAATCACTTCCGTCGTCAGTGTAAAACCGACTTTCTCAACTATTTGCGCGTGCGTGAATGGCAGGATATTTACACGCAGTTGCGTCAGGTGGTACGCGAACAGGGTATGCCGGTTAACAGCGAACCCGCGCCCTATCGTGAAGTGCACTGCGCTTTACTGACCGGATTACTGTCGCATATTGGTCAGAAAGACAATGAGAAGCAGGAATTCACCGGCGCGCGTAATGCCCGCTTCTCCATTTTCCCTGGCTCCGGCCTGTTTAAGAAGCCGCCGAAGTGGACCATGGTCGCGGAACTGGTGGAGACCAGCCGGTTGTGGGGCCGCGTGGCCGCACGTATCGATCCCGAATGGATCGAACCGCTGGCCCAGCATCTGATTAAACGCAGCTACAGCGAACCGCATTGGGAGAAAGCCCAGGGCGCGGTAATGGCGACAGAAAAAGTCACGCTGTATGGCCTGGCAATTGTGCAGGCGCGTAAGGTCAACTACAGCCGCATTGATGCGCCACTCAGTCGTGAGCTGTTTATCCGCCACGCGCTGGTGGAAGGCGACTGGCAGACGCGTCATGCGTTTCTGCGCAACAACCTCAAATTGCGCAGTGAAGTGGAAGATCTGGAACACAAATCACGTCGTCGTGACATTCTGGTCGATGATGAAACGCTGTTTGCTTTCTACGACCGCCGCATTGGCGCTGATGTGGTCTCTGCTCGCCACTTTGATAGCTGGTGGAAACAGGCGAGCAAGGACAATCCTGACCTGCTGAGTTTTGATAAGCAGATGCTGATCAAAGATGGCGCGGATAAAGTCAGCCAGCTCGATTACCCGAATTTCTGGCATCAGGGCAATCTGAAGCTGAAACTGAGCTATCAGTTTGAGCCCGGCGCGGATGCCGATGGTGTTACCGTTCACATTCCGTTGCCGTTGCTGAATCAGGTTGAAGAGGGTGGTTTTGAGTGGCAGATCCCCGGTGTCCGCCGTGAGTTGGTGATTGCACTGATTAAATCGTTACCAAAACCGACGCGCCGTAATCTGGTGCCTGCACCGAACTACGCAGAAGCTTTCCTTGGTCGTGTAAAAGCGATGGAGTTACCGCTGCTGGATGCGCTGGAGCGCGAGTTCCGCCGCATGACCGGGGTGACCATTGATCGTGAAGCCTGGCAGTGGGATCAGGTGCCCGATCACCTGAAAATGACCTTCCGCATTGTGGATGAACACAATCGCAAGCTGCAGGAAGGCAAAGATCTGCATCAATTAAAGCAGGTATTGAAAGGTAAAGTGCAGGAAACGCTGTCGAAAGTCGCAGACGATGGGCTGGAGCAGAGCGGACTGCACATCTGGAGCTTTGGTGATTTGCCGCAAAGTTACGAGCAGAAACGCGGCAGCTATCAGGTTAAAGCCTGGCCCGCACTGGTCGACGAGAAAGACAGTGTCGCCATTCGCCTGTTCGACAACGAGCTTGAGCAGCAAAAGATGATGTGGCGAGGCCAGCGTCGCCTGCTGCTGCTGAATATCCCGTCGCCAATCAAGTATCTGCACGAGAAACTGCCCAACAAAGCTAAACTCGGCTTGTACTTCAATCCTTACGGCAAAGTGCTGGATTTGATTGATGACTGCATCGCTTGTGGTGTCGACAAACTGATGGCGGAAGCGGGCGGTCCGGCATGGCAACAGGAAAATTTCGAGCAACTGCGCGACAAAGTGCGTGCTGAATTGAACGAAACTGTGGTGACTATCGCCAAACAGGTCGAGCAGATTCTGACCAGCGTGTTCAATATTAACAAGTTCCTGAAGGGGCGTGTCGACATGACGCTGGCGCTGGCACTGTCTGATATTAAAGCGCAAATGAGTGGCCTGGTATACCGCGGCTTTGTCACCGGTAATGGCTATCAGCATCTGGGCGATACGTTGCGCTATTTACAGGGCATCGAGCGCCGCCTTGAAAAACTGCCGACTGACCCTTACAGCGATCGTGCGCGCATGCTGAAAGTGCAGGCCACAGAGCAGGCGTGGCAAGCATGGCGCAATAAACTGCCCCCGCAGCGTCAGGATGATGCTGAAGTTCAGGCGATCCGCTGGATGCTTGAGGAGTTACGGATTAGCTATTTTGCTCAGCAGCTGGGCACACCTTATCCTATCTCTGATAAGCGTATTCTGCAGGCGATGGAACAAATTAGCTGAGTCACCCAAAGCACAGAGGCGCTCTTTCTGCGCCTCTGTGAGTGAAATATCGCTGACTGCGCATGAAACACCCTGGCGCGAAGAAGGTGCGCGATTCTGTGGCGAAAATCTTATTTCGCCAGCTCTTCCAGACTGTCTTTAAACGACGTCACCGCGATGGCACGGTTATCAGCGCGATAACGGTCCGCTGGCGCGGGTGCAGAGCTTTGCACGGCAATCAGTTTCCAGCCATCACCACTTTTCAGTAGCAGCGGCGATCCGCTGTCGCCTGGCAACGTATCACATTGATGCGACAACACCGCGCGTTGCGCCCAGCCGGTAATCAGGCAGTCGCTGTGAGAATAGAGCGTGTCGAGGTGATCAGCAGGGTAACCGGCTTGTGTCACTTTGCGTTCGGTGGTTTTCAACGCATCGGTTAAATCGCTACGTGAGCCGTCAAATAAGGGGATGGGTACGATACCCGACGGCGGATTATGCAAAATGACCAGCCCGTAATCGTAAGGTGCCGCGCCTGGTGGCACGATCCAGCCTTCACCATCGGCCTGTAGCCTGCGCGCCAGTGAAGGTTCTACACGCGCATCAATATCATGTATTTCGTAACGCCAGCCTTTAGCACCTGACATAAAACGCAGCGCCACCGGTTTATCAAATTTACCCGGAGGGGCGAGCAGGCAGTGTCCAGCGGTTAATGCCAGATGGGCGGATATCAGGGTGGCCGTGCAGAGGTTGCCACTTTCGGTCTCCAGTTGGCCAATGGCATCCCAGGGAGCGGCACTCACATCCGTAATGGCTTTGCGGTGGTCTTTGCCAAAAAATAGCGTCTTGATGTCTTCCGGGCTTGGCCCATCTTCATCATCGGCATGTGCTGCGAGGTTAAAACTGAAAATTCCAACAAGTAACAGGATAGCCAGGCGCATAGTTCTCTCAATGGCGAGAATAAGAAGAGGTTATTGTCATCACGCTTGAGCGATAACTATAGTCGGAGAGCGGGAAAAAAGGGAGAAATATTGGAGTAATCAGCACGCTACAACGACTAGATAAAAAAGCTGGCTGCAACAATGCCGCACAGGATCATCACAATCAGGATAATTTCGAAGCGATAGCGACGCACCATTTTTCGCTACTCCAGTAAATAAACACCCGGCATAACCGGGTGTTTTCAATCGTTAATGCGGTGTTGGCGCTAAGAGGCCGACTTATTTAGCCGCTTTTTTCACTTTGTGGTGCTTTTTAGCAGCCTGAGCTTTCTGAGCAGCTGGTTTGGTTACTTTTTTGTGGTGCTTTTTAGCAGCCTGAGCTTTCTGTGCAGCTGGCTTGGTTGCTTTTTTGTGGTGCTTTTTAGCAGCCTGGGCTTTCTGTGCAGCTGGCTTGGTTGCTTTTTTGTGGTGCTTTTTAGCAGCCTGGGCTTTCTGTGCAGCTGGCTTGGTTACTTTTTTGTGGTGCTTTTTAGCAGCCTGAGCTTTCTGAGCAGCTGGCGCTTTCTTCGCTACTTTTTTGTGTTTCTTAGCTGCCTGAGCTTTCTGGGCAACTTTCTTATGATGAACTGCTTTGTGCTTAACAGGTGCTGCGGTAGTGGTAGCGGCAGCAGCCGGAGCAGCTGTAGTGGTCTCAGCAGCGAAAGCAACAGAAGACATACCCATAGCAGCGGCGATCACCAGTGCAACTAATTTTTTCATCGCAAAATCCTCGAACTATTTTTTCATGTGTAGCCCACTGCGGGGCCGGTGAAAGAACTATATGAAAAACAATTCGGTCTTTCCGTGAGGCATTGGTATCGGCGTGTAACGGAATGTACAAAGGCGGGTTAAGGAAGCGAAAAGGGGCGGCCGATCGGGCCGCCGCGCAGTTTACTCAGAGAGATAGCGTTGTTCAAGGTGCTGGCGGAAATAGTGCGGATTCAGTGTTTCACCCGTGGCATTCACCAACAGTTGCTGCGTCGGGAAGCGGCTGCCGTGCTGCCAGATGTTCTGCTGTAACCAATCAAACACCGGCTGCAACTCCCCGTTACGGATCAGCTCATCCACTTGCGGGATAGCGCGCTTTACCGCCTGGAACAGCTGGGCGGCGTACATGGCACCCAGCGTGTATGTTGGGAAGTAACCAAAGGCGCCATCGGTCCAGTGAATGTCTTGCATGCAGCCATCACGGTAGTTGCCACGCGTATCCATCCCCAGAGACTGCTGCATTTTCTCATCCCACAGCGCAGGGATGTCATCAACTTCAATCTCGCCTTCAATCAACGCACGTTCGATTTCGTAACGCAGAATCACATGAGCTGGATAGCTCAGTTCATCGGCATCCACGCGGATAAAGCCCGGCTTCACGCGTTGTGTCTGGCGAACAAAGTTATCCAGCGCTAATGCGGGCTGGTGACCCATCAGGGCGACGACCTGCGGATGAATATGCTGCAGGAACGCCTTGCTGCGGCCCAACTGCATCTCCATAAACAGGCTTTGTGATTCATGCATGGCAGTCGAGCGAGCGTGGGCCACCGGTTGTCCACGCCATTGCTTTGGTAGGTTCTGCTCGTAACGTGCATGACCGGTTTCGTGGATCACGCCCATCATGGCACTGAGGAAGTCGCTCTCATTGTAACGCGTGGTAATGCGCACATCTTCCGGCACGCCGCCACAGAAGGGGTGGGCACTGACATCCAGGCGACCATGATTGAAATCAAAGCCCAGCGTTTTCATCACACTTAAGCCGAGCTGTTTCTGCGCTTCAACAGCAAAGGGACCCACCGGCGCCGCGATGGCGGTTTTCTGCTGCTTCTCGACGGCTTTCTGTAGCAGCGAGGGTAGCCAGCTTTTTAATTCGCCAAAGGTATTGTCGAGTTGTGCACTGGTCATACCCGGTTCGAACACATCCAGTAACGCGTCATAACGAGAGACACCCAGCGCTTCGGCGCGTAACTGGGCTTCCTCACGGCTGAGTTTCACCACTTCTTTCAGGTTAGCCGAGAAGCCTTGCCAGTCGTTGGCGGGGCGCTGTTGGCGCCAGGCATGCTCACAACGCGAACCGGCCAGCGATTTGGCTTCAACCAACGAAGCGGGCAGAATCGTTGCCTGCTGCCACGCACGCTGCATCTCGCCCAGGTTAGCTTGCTCTACATCGTTCAACGATTCCTGCTGGGCGGCATCGAATAAGCCGCCAAGGCGTTTATCGGTCAACAGTTCATGCATAAACACACTGAGTTCCGCCATGGCTTCACCGCGCGCCTGGCTGCCGCCGGGTGGCATAGTGGTTTGCATATCGACACCGGCAATAGCCCCAAGATGGCCAAAGCGTGCCAGGCGCTGGAAAGTTTTGCTAAGTTCCTGATAAGCAGAAGTCACAATTAAAGCTCCTTATGACGGTAAACGGGGCGAAATATCTCGCAAGGGTAGATCAACCGGCCAGCAGAAGCGAACGCTGGCACCACCGAGCGGACTGCTCTCAATAGTGACCTGTCCCTGCAGTGCCTGCGCAATAGAGTGGACAATCGCCAGCCCGAGCCCACAGCCGCCGGTCGCGCGATCGCGACTAGGGTCGAGACGCACAAAAGGTTCAAAAACGCGTGCGCGCTCTTCAGGTGGAATACCTGGACCATCATCTTCAACCTGTAAATTACCGATGGCGCCGTCAAACCACAGACTGACGCGCAAACGCTGTTGGGCATAACGCAGCGCATTGTTCACCAGATTATCCAGTACGCGTTCCATCAAACGGGTATCGGCGGAACCCACATTCTCAAGTTGCGGAATATCCAGCGCGATATGCGCTTGAGGATTCATGGTTTGCACATCTTCGATATGCACACGCAACCACTGCGCCAAATCAAACGACTGAAGGTTGAGATCGACGCGTGGGCGGTCGAGGCGCGCATAGGTTAACAGCTCTTCAATCAGGCTCTCCAACTGGCCGACATCGCGGTTCAACGCAGCCGACTCGGCGTCACTGAGGTTATCGCTCATTTCCAGGCGATAGCGCAGTCGAACCAGCGGTGTCCTTAACTCATGGGCGATGCCATCAATCAGCTGCTTTTTGCTGGCAACCAGCGTATTGATATTGTCCGCCATCTGGTTAAACGCCACGCCGAGGCTGTGCAGACTCGATGTACTTTCAAAATGGGTACGCACATCCAACTCACCGCGACCAAAACGTTGCGCGGCTTTTTCCAGCCGCTGCATCTCCTGCCAGTGCGGACGTAGCCAGATAAACACCGGCAGCGCCAACGACATGCCGATAAACGCCAGCAGCGCGATATCCAGAATGCGCATCTGATGCAGATAAAACAGATAAGGGATCGGGCCGACCGACAGCACATAATGGCTGCGCGGTATGTGCTGCAGGAAAGTGTATTGATCGTCGAGTGCGACGATCTCACCGGCGCGCAGGCGGCGCATATCAGGCTCATCCAGCTGATATTTACTCATCGGTTCGATATGCAACTCAAAAGACAAATCGAGATCGAGATTGCGGATGGTTTTATTCCAGTCACGCGGGGGGATCTCACGCAATTCACTGCGCATTAAAAACAGCGAACTCGCCATCAAATCATTCATTGACTGGCGGCCCGCACGTTCAGCGGTGAACTTGTACACCAAGCCCACCAGCAAAGTCATCACCAGAAAGCAGACGAACAGCAGCAGATAGAACTGGATAAAGAGCTTTCTCATGCGGAGCGGGTATCCCAGGCCTGAGGCGCGAACAGGTAACCTTTATTGCGGATGGTTTTGATACGAAACGGCTCGGTGGCACTGTCATACAGTTTTTTGCGCAGGCGGGATATCGCCACATCAATACTGCGATCCATGCCGTCATAGCTTACCCCTCGCAAGGTTTTCAGCAATGCATCACGATTCAGGATCTGGCCTGCATGCGTGGCCAACTCCCACAGCAGATCAAAATCGGCGGTGGAGAGGGTGATGTTCTCGTCAAACAGCGTGACCTGGCGATTGAGGGAGTCGATGGTCAGCGAACCAAAACGCAAAACCCGCTGTGAACTTTGTATAGCGGGCGCCACTTCAGGCTGAGAACCCTGCGCCTGGCGCAGATGCAGACGCAAGCGTGCCAGCAACACAGCGGGCGGCGTGGTTTTCAGAATGTAGTCGTTGGCGCCCATCTCCAGCGCCAGAATGTGGTTCATGTCACTGTCGAGCGAGGTCAGCAGCACAATCGGCCCTGACCAGTGCGCGCGCAAGTCGCGGCAAACGGTCATGCCATCTTTGCCCGGCAACATAATATCCAGTAGCACCAGATCGGGATCGGCTTCTAAAATAGTCGCTTCAGCACGGTCACCGCGCGTTTCAACAGTCACTTCAATATCGTGGCGGCCAAGATAAGCGGCGATCAATTCACCGACTTCTGGCTCATCTTCCACATAGACAATTTTGTTCATATTTCACGGCAAGTGATGAGAATGACAGCAGCATAACTTTTCCTGGTCCTGAGCTCTACGCTATCGCACGAAATATCCCTGCCTGACTGGTATAATTACGGTGAAATGTGCCATTATTAGCGGCGCGTTGTAGCGCAAGGTTCGGAACCGTAACGAAAACCAGGAGGAGTGCGAGGGTGTCTGATAAAGAGCTGGCTTCAGCCGGATACAGTGACCGCATCTGCTTCAATTACAGCGATTTTCTCTCCGCTTCCTGCAAAAAACGCTGGAGTTTCGTTGACGCCATTTACGGTGTCATGCCGATTTTTGGCATGGTGACGCGTAAATCTGCACACGGCTTAGCGGCAAGCGACGATCATCTGAAAGAATTAGCATTACAAATCATTTCAACGCAGGTCAGCGACGAGATCAATATCGCGCGACTGATTACTCTCGCGGAACAACAGCACATCAGCCGTTTTGACATTCAACTGCCTTATCCGTTGTCAGAAAATCAGCTGGACGCGATTCATGAGGAATACCGTAAAGCGCTCAATCTGACACAGCAGGATGACCTGCTGTGCGTCTCAATCCCGGTTCAACCTCACTAATTACTGCGTAAGCTGCCACATTGCTGGCAGTGCTGCCGCAATCAGTAATCCAATCGCGATGCGCTCAAGTTGTGACAACACTCTGTTACCACGGCCGCCGCGTCGCGCGTAAAGGAACAGCAGTAATCCCGGCGCATAAAGCACCACAGACAACAGCAGGTGCAGCGGGCCAGAAGCATAAAGCAGCCAGAATCCGTAGGCACTGGCACCCAATCCTACCGCCAATGCCAGCGGATTTTTTTGTCCGCCAACCACTTTAATTAAATACAGACCCACCAGCAGATACGGCACCAGAATCATCTCTGACGCGATGGTCAGCAGCGTATTGTAATCCGCGCCAGTGACCGCAATCAGGATCAGACAAACCTGCACGCTGCCGTTTGTGAGCCACAACGAAGCGGCTGGCGAATCGTGACGATTCTGCCGCGCAATGCTGCGGGGAAAAGCCCCTTGCTGTGCCGCCAGAAAAGGGACTTCTGCCGCCATAATTGTCCAGCTTAAATACGCGCCGCACACGGAAATAATCAGACCCACCGCAATCACCGTATTGCCCCAATGCCCTAACAGATGCTGCATCAAGCCGGCCATGGAGGGATTTCGCATTTGCGCCAACTCTGCACGCGGCACCACGCCCAGTGCAAGCAGGGTCACCAGTAAGTAAACCAGCAGTGCCGCGATAACCGCCAGCATGGTGGCGCGTCCCACATCTTTCTTATGACGTGCCCGCGCGGAGACTACCACGGCGCCTTCCACACCAATAAAGACCCACAAAGTAATCAACATGGTCTGCTTGACTTGCTGCCAGAGTGGCTGGCCCAGCGCGGCGCCGCTGAAGTCAAAGTGGAAGCGATCGTAGTTGAATGCGAGTAAAGCCAACACCACAAACAGCAGCAGCGGTACCAGTTTCCCCAGGGTAGCGAGCAGGTTGATGCTGGCAGCCGTTTGCACACCTCGTAACACCAGCCAGTGCACCAGCCATAACAGGACTGACGCACCAAGCATCGCTTGCCAGGTATTGCCATCGCCAAAGACCACGTGGTCAGGCGAATCGGTGAAGAAACTCAGCGCCGAAAAGACAATCACCAGATACGACACGTTGGCGATGACCGCACAGAGCCAGTAGCCCCAGGCAGAACAAAATCCTACCAACTCACCAAATCCGGCGCGCGCATAGGTAAAAATCCCGCCATCCAGTTCGGGTTTTAAGCGTGTCAGCAGCAGCATGGCCAGCGCAAGAAACAGGATGCCCACACCAGTGATCAGCCAGCCAATCAGCAGTGCAGCGGGGCCGGCGACGGCAGCCATATTTTGCGGCAGGCTGAACACGCCCGCGCCGAGCATCGAGCTGAGTACCAGCGCAGTGAGCGCGCTCAAACCTAATTTTTTATCCAAAACACCATTCCTGGGTAGCAGAGTATGCTGGGTAGTGACGATTCCGCTGGAGTGTAACGTGGCAATTGGCCGGATTTAAAACGGAATACCCTGAAAACAGACGAAGGATTTTACGGAGAGCGAAAAGGGAAGGCAATGCAGGATTATGCAGATCTGCGCACAGACTATGCAAATAGATGAGCAGGGCGACAAAAGCCGCCCCGCAGGAGAATTACTTGAACAGATCCGCGGTCACGGTCAGGTTACCACCGCTCTGGCTCGACCACTGACGGGTGATGTGATAGTACTTCGCACCCTTATCTGCTGCGCGTTTAGCCACGGCTTCAGAGACTTCAGTCGGTGTACCAAAGTGATCGGAGAAGGTCACAGTATCAAACGGCTGCATCTGTGCGGCAGTAATCGCATTCACTTCCTGCACGCTACGGCCATCTGCCAGCTTAACGGTATAACGCTGACCGGTTGAACTCTGCGTTTCAAAGAAACGGCCTACGCTACGGCTAGGGCTATCAGACGAGGCAACACCCGGAATGGCCACTTTGCTGGCTGCAGCGCCACCAGCAGCCAGTGCTGCTTTGCCGGCTTCAGAATCGGCAGGAATCGAATCTGAAACATTCTGCACCTTACGTTCTGGTGCATCAGCTTTATAGACATAAGCCGTCACGTACTGGTTGCCGCCGTTGTTGGCATCAACCTGACGCACAATAAAGAAGGATGCCGCGCCTTTGTCTTTCGCCTGTTTGGCAATGGCATCATTCACATCTGGCTGGCTGGCGAAGAAACCGCTAACAGAAACAGTATCGAATGGCTCTAAACGATACGCTTCGGCTTTTGGCAACTCTTTCACACCGCTAAAGGTGCGGTATTGGGTGGTCTCATCCGCTTTTGGCGCATTCGCTTTGTAAAGATCCGCCGTTACGCGCCAGTTGCCGCCGTTGCCATTGGTATCGTTAATGCCCTGCACATAGAAGGAGTCAGCGCCTTTTTCATCGGCTGCTTTGGAGATGGCATCGGTGGCATCGCCAATAGCATTAAAGCGACCGTTGATATTAATACGTTTGAATGGCTTCAACGCGGCCGCTTGTTCTGGCGTCAACTCTTTGGCGGCAAATGCATTTGCTGCCAACAGTGATAACAAGGTGGTCGCCAGAATGGTGTTCTTCAGCTTCATAAAAATGATCCTTCGCCTTACGCAAAATGAGTACGAAAACGTGCTGGACTCTTGATGTATAACAGATTAGCCGCTGATTATTGCATGTAATAATCAACCTGTCTCAGCCAATTTATGCGCATAAGATTGACAATCTCCGCAAATTATTCATCGACATGTCATTTACCTATGCTATGGCTTTTTTTTGACCGCTTTACCACTTATTCTGGTAACACATAGCATCATAATAGTTAAAGTATTGTTAAATAAAGGTTTTTGAAAAAACTAAATTCGACATGACACGATTTTGCGTAGCAGAATATTTTTTATTATGTCGCAAAACTAGTGGCAAAACGTGGCATTCAATCTTTGCATCTGAATATTAGTGTGAATGTCATAAGTGTGCGTTATCGCTGTGGATCACTTTTCACATTTTCAGTAGGTTATAAAGACTTTGTTACATTGCGCATTTTGCTCATAAAAAGCTGAAACGCTGTTTCAGCCTTATGGGCTTGTGCCACTTACAGAACCTCATCCTTTAATTGTTAAAAGGAAACAGTATGTTAATTGGGATACCCAAAGAGCGGTTAGCCAATGAGTCGCGCGTTGCTGCAACGCCAAAGACCGTTGAGCAACTGATCAAGCTGGGATTCAGCGTCACGGTCGAGCAGGGCGCAGGTATTCGCGCAAGTTTTGACGATGAGAGCTTTATCGCCGCTGGTGCCACTGTCAGCACCACCGAAAGTGTCTGGCAGTCTGACATCGTGTTAAAAGTGAATGCGCCAGACGATCAGGAGATCGAACTGACGCGCGCCGGCAGCACGTTAGTGAGCTTTATCTGGCCCGCACAAAATCCGGCACTGCTGGAAAAACTGGCGGCGCGCCAGGTTACCGTCATGGCGATGGATTCTGTGCCACGTATTTCTCGTGCCCAGGCACTGGATGCGCTGAGTTCCATGGCGAACATCGCGGGTTACCGTGCCATTGTTGAAGCGGCGCATGAATTTGGCCGCTTCTTTACCGGGCAAATCACCGCCGCGGGTAAAGTACCACCGGCGAAAGTGATGATTATCGGCGCGGGCGTGGCCGGTCTGGCAGCGATTGGCGCGGCGGGCAGCCTCGGTGCGATCGTGCGTGCGTTTGATACCCGTCCAGAAGTGAAAGAACAGGTGCAGAGTATGGGCGCCGAGTTCCTTGAGCTGGATTTCGAAGAAGAAGCCGGCAGTGGCGATGGCTATGCCAAAGTGATGTCAGAAGCCTTTATTAAGGCAGAGATGGAGCTGTTTGCCGCGCAGGCGAAAGAAGTCGATATCATCGTCACTACCGCTTTAATCCCGGGCAAACCGGCACCGAAGCTGATTACCGCTGAAATGGTTGCCAGCATGAAGCCAGGTAGCGTGATTGTCGATCTGGCGGCAGCAACCGGCGGTAACTGTGATCTCACGGTAGCTGATCAGGTGACTCTAACCAGCAACGGTGTGAAGATCATTGGTTATACCGATCTGCCTAGCCGTCTGCCAACACAGTCCTCTCAGCTTTACGGTACCAATCTGGTCAACCTGCTGAAACTGCTGTGCAAAGAGAAGAACGGCGAAATCACCGTCGACTTCGAAGACGTTGTGGTACGTGGCGTCACTGTGATTCGTGACGGTGAAGTCACCTGGCCAGCACCACCGATTCAGGTATCTGCTGCACCGAAAGCGGCGCAGGCGGCCATTGAGCCAAAAGCAAAAGTGGAAGCCAAACCGGTTTCACCGTGGCGCAAATATCTGCTGCTGGCATTGGCTGTGGTGCTGTTTGCCTGCCTCGCTAACGTGGCACCGCCTGAATTCCTCTCCCACTTTACTGTCTTCGCGCTCTCCTGTGTCGTCGGTTACTACGTGGTGTGGAACGTTAGTCACGCTTTGCATACGCCATTGATGTCCGTCACTAACGCCATTTCCGGCATTATTGTGGTGGGTGCGGTGCTGCAGATGGGACACGGCGGGTGGGTGACTTTCCTTGCCTTCGTCGCAGTACTGATTGCCAGCATCAATATCTTCGGTGGATTCACCGTCACCCAGCGCATGCTGAAAATGTTTCGTAAGAATTAAGGGGTAACAACATGTCTGGCGGATTAGTGACTGCAGCATACATTGTTGCCGCAATTCTGTTTATTTTCAGCCTGGCTGGCCTCTCAAAACACGAGACGTCAAAGCAGGGTAACATCTTTGGTGTCAGCGGCATGGCGATTGCGCTGCTGGCGACCATCTTCGGCCCCAACAGCGGCAACGTGGCGTGGATCCTGCTGGCGATGGTGATCGGGGGTGCAATCGGTGTGCGTCTGGCGAAGAAAGTCGAAATGACTGAAATGCCAGAGCTGGTAGCGATTCTGCACAGCTTTGTCGGTTTGGCTGCGGTGCTGGTGGGTTTCAACAGCTACATCGATCATGCACCAAGACTGGCGCCGGTGATGGAAAATATCCATCTGACGGAAGTGTTCCTCGGCATCTTTATCGGCGCGGTGACCTTCACCGGTTCCATCGTGGCGTTTGGTAAACTGCGCGGCAAGATTTCGTCGAAAGCGCTGATGTTGCCACATCGTCATAAAATGAACCTGGCAGCGCTGGTGGTTTCCTTCTTGCTGATGCTGTGGTTTGTACAGACGAATAGCACCGTTTCACAAGTCGTCGCGCTGTTGTTGATGACGGTGATTGCGCTGGTGTTCGGCTGGCATCTGGTGGCGTCGATTGGCGGTGCGGATATGCCGGTTGTGGTGTCGATGCTCAACTCCTACTCCGGTTGGGCGGCAGCGGCTGCGGGCTTTATGCTCAGCAACGACCTGCTGATCGTCACCGGTGCGCTGGTGGGTTCATCTGGTGCCATCCTGTCCTACATTATGTGTAAGGCGATGAACCGCTCGTTCATTAGCGTGATTGCCGGTGGTTTTGGTACCGATGTGAGTGTCGGTGGCGAGAGCGAAGAAGAGGGTGAACATCGCGAAATCACGGCAGAAGACACGGCGGAATTGCTGAAAGGCTCAACGTCTGTGATCATCACCCCCGGCTACGGCATGGCAGTGGCGCAGGCACAGTACCCGGTGGCGGAAATTACCGAAAAACTGCGTGCGCGTGGCATCAAAGTGCGTTTCGGCATCCACCCGGTTGCTGGCCGTTTGCCTGGCCACATGAACGTGTTACTGGCTGAAGCCAAAGTGCCATATGACGTGGTGCTGGAAATGGACGAGATTAACGATGATTTCAGCGATACCGATACCGTGCTGGTGATCGGTGCCAATGACACCGTTAACCCGGCGGCACAGGAAGATCCGCGCAGCCCAATTGCTGGTATGCCCGTACTGGAAGTGTGGAAAGCGCAGAACGTTATCGTGTTTAAACGTTCAATGAATACCGGTTACGCCGGGGTGCAGAACCCGCTGTTCTTCAAAGACAACACGCAAATGTTGTTTGGTGATGCGAAGGCGAGTGTAGAAGGTATCCTGCGCGCGCTGTAATCTGAAGTGCGATTAAAAAGGCGACCATCTGGTCGCCTTTGTTGTTTTAATCGTCTTCGTCTTCTTCATCGTCATAATCAATCGGCGATTTGAAATCGTCCGGTTTGATTGCCAGCAAATCACAGCGGAGATGATCGATAACCTGCTCAGCGGTATTCCCCAGGAACGCGGCCGAAAGGCCAGTGCGGCCGATGGTGCCGAGTACCACAATTCCCGCCTCCAGATGAGAGGCGATATCCGGTATCACTTCCTCCGGCAAGCCTTTTGCCACATGCGTAAACTCTTCGCCGATGGAGAATTTCTGGCGTAGCGCTTTCATCGCCACCAGATGTTGTCCGCGAATCGCATCGTTATACACGCTGGGGTCAAAGTCGGGGAGTTCAATGGCGATATTGATTGGCGTGATGGGATAAGCACCGACAAGGTGCACTTCGGTGTGATTGACCATATCGGCCAGCAGCACGGTTTCACGAATCAGCTTTTGGTTTAATTCATCGTGATGGGGTTCTTCACTGGCCAGATTGACCGCCACAACGGCTCTGCCACCTTCCGGCCACGGCTGATCTTTCACCATCCACACCGGGCAAGGGCATTTGCGTAGTAGATGCCAGTCTGTCGGGGTAAAAATCACTGCTTCCAGGCGATCGTGCTGATGGGCCATTTTCAACACCAGGTCGTGCTGGTGCGCCATCACTTCCTGAATGATCGCTTCATAAGGGCGGTTATGCCACACCACTTTAATTTCAATATCAACACCGGCCTCAAGATAGGCGTGGGCCTGTTGACGAATCCATTCAGTACGCTGACTGATCACACCTTTACGCATGTTGGATCGCTCATCAGGCGACAACAAGGTGGTCATTTCATAGGAGAAGTCGTAGATAGGCAGGAAAGCTTTGATTTTTCCGCCGATACGTTGATTCAGATACACCGCACGACGCAGCGCGGGTTGATCGTCCTGTTGGGCGTCAATCGCCACCAGAATATTTTGGTACCGGGACATAAGGCAATCTCCTCAAACCAAAGCAAGTTGGATTAAAGATAGCCTAAGTTGGCGCAGGGCAGAAGGGGAAAAGTTGTTGCCGGATCAATAAACTAACATTTATCGACCCGGCATAGAATCACGCAGCTTGTTCAGTCTGACCCGCCAGTTCCGCCAGCAACGCATGGTTCTCGATAGTGATATATTTGCCTTTAACGGCCAGCATGCCACTTTTCTGGAAGCGGCCCAGCAGACGGCTAATGGTTTCTACGGTTAGTCCCAGGTAGTTACCAATGTCACCACGCGTCATGGTCAGGCGGAATTCGCGTTGTGAGAAGCCACGTTGACCAAAGCGGCGTGACAAATTCCAGACAAAGGCCGCCAGACGCTCTTCCGCGTTTTTCTTGGAGAGCAGCAGGATCATATCCTGATCGCCTTTAATCTCACCGCTCATCAGACGCATCATCTGCTGGCGCAGTGCCGGCATTTTACCGGAGAGATCGTCGAGAGTTTCGAAAGGAATTTCACACACCATCGCTGTTTCCAGCGCCTGAGCAAAACTCGGGTGGTGCGCGCCGACAATCGCATCAAAGCCCACTAAATCCCCTGCCAGATGGAAGCCGGTAATCTGCTCGTCACCCTGTTCAGTAATGGTATAGCTTTTGATGGTGCCGGAGCGGATAGCGTAAAGCGATTTCAGTTCATCACCGGCTTTGAACAACGTCTGACCTTTCTGAATCGGCTTTTTGCGCTCAATGATATTGTCCAGCTGATCCAGCTCATGCTCGTTCAGTGTGAAAGGGATACACAACTGGCTGATACTGCAATCCTGACAGTGAATGGCACAACCGCCAGACTGAATACGTCGAATGCTGCGTTTTTCCGGGATCATATAGGTACGCTCGATGATTATTGACTGCCGTCAATTTTAACATTTTTACGCGTTAAGGGAACTCATCCGAGCAGTAATTCCCCTTAAACCCCCACTAACGTAGGGTATACCTGAGTTTGCGCAAGGTTTACCTGACATTATTTTTTGACCTGGAACGTTTTGTTGCCATATTTACATCTGGTCATAACTTGTCTCAGCGCAAAAAGTGACAGATGTGATGCCAAAAATCCTTTGCTACTATTTTGTTTTTGAGCGGCAACTTGCGCTCAGCTAACCACCAGGCGTGAGAAAACACCATGAACCTAGACGATGAAGACCTTTTCCGGGATGCCATGGGCGATGTGACGCCACTGAAAGATTGTGCCAATACCCAATGGTTGCGTTCCCCTTCGACCAAAGCGCCGCGCCCGACGCAAGCCAATGACGAACAGGAAAATTTCCTCACGCGGGGCTTTCTTGACATCATCCCGCTGACGACACCGCTGGAATACAAAACAGAAGGGATTCAACAAGGTGTGTTGGACAAGTTGCGGCTGGGGAAATATCCCCTGGACGCCAGCCTGAACCTGCTGCGTCAGCCGATAGAAACCTGTCGAAAGTCATTGTTCAGTTTCATGCTGCAGGCACGCAAGCAGGGGCTACGCAATCTGCTGATTATCCACGGTAAAGGCCGTGATGATGAAGCCCATGCCAATATCGTACGCAGTTATCTGGCACGCTGGCTGACGCAGTTTGACGAGGTGCAAAGCTTTTGCGTGGCGCAGCCCCAGCACGGAGGTGCCGGGGCACTGTATGTCAGTTTAAGAAAAACGGATCAGGCGCGGCTGGATAATCGTGAGCGCCACGCCAAACGCAGTCGCTAATCAGGTGTGAAATTTGCGAATGGTCGCCAGCAACACTTCGGCACTCAGGCTGAGATGACTGCCGCTGCGGGTGATAATCCCCACCGGCTCTCCCGGCCCAGGGGAGTTAATTGGCAGTGCAATAACGGCATTATGGCTAAGATCTTCCTTGATAGCGCCTGAGGGGACAAACCACACATAGTCATAACGCAGGGCCAACTGACGCGCCAGCGAAGTGGATGAGGTTTCAACACAATTCGCGGGAAGCGCACAACCTTGCTCGTCCAGCATATGTTGAGCGATACGACGCGGGGCGGTGCCCTCCGGCGATATCACCACCGGCCACTGCATCGCGCGCGATAACGTGACGTTGTCACTGAGGAGTGGGTGTTCCGGACGTACCACCAGTTTAAGCGACTCAAGGAATAGCAATTCATAACTCAGACCCGCCATCATTTCACTGTCGGCCATGCGCCCAATGCCAATATCAAACTCACCCGCGCGCAATCCGGCCAGCAGAACATTATTATGTAATGTCGCCACTTGTACCGTGGTGTTCGGTTGTTGCTCGTGAAAGCGATCGAGAATCTGTGGCAGCATACCCATTGCCGCTGTGGTGAGTGCGCCGAGGCGAATCACGACCGGTCGGCCGGGTTGTGGGGTGTTAAAGCTTTGGCCTGCATGGTTAAGCGCATCCAGCACTTTTACCGCATGGACAAGAAATTGCTCGCCGAGCGTCGTTAACTGGGCACCGAGACGACCACGTTCAAACAGACGCGCGCCAGCCAGTTCTTCCAGCTCATTCAGGGTTTTTGAGAGCGCAGGCTGGCTGAGATTGAGTGTCTCTGCCGCGCGCCCCAGCGTGCCTTGCTGCGCGACCGCAACAAAGGTGTGTAAATGGCGCAAGCGAATGCGCTGATTGAAAAGGGAATTTTTGTCCATAGCCTCAAACATAATGACTTTTACCTGATGGCGGCAATGGGAAAACTGGAATTATGTTAACTTCACTGCAAAATTATATTAACAAAATCCCTGGTATTGCTAACCTGATGTTTTAAAAAGAATTAGTAAAAATCAGCGCCAATGCAAAATTATCACCTATTGCAATATCAAGCGCTTAATCTCGCATAATTTGAATAATTCTCACTTACACTTAAAAATCCTGCCCGTTATTGTTAACGATGAGCTATCATTAGCGCCGTTTTTTTTACCAAAACTGATGATTAAACGATGAATGTGCAGGAGTTGATCCGTGACCACCGTTGAAGCCGTAGATGTTCGCCAGCTGATTAATCAGAGTGCGCTTAGCCGTTGGCAAAAACGCCTGATTGCGCTGTGCTTCATCGTTGTTGCGCTGGATGGCATGGACATCGCGCTGATGGGCTTTATCGCTCCTACATTGAAAGCCAGTTGGGGCGTCACTAATCATCTGCTTGGCATGGTGATCAGCGCTGCGCTGATTGGCCTGGCCTTAGGTGCCATGGTGGCAGGGCCATTGGCCGATCGCTACGGGCGGCGTGTGATGATACTGCTCAGCGTGGGTTTTTTTGGCTTGTGGACGCTGGCCACCGCCATGGCGCAAAACATCGATCAAATGATGTTATTCCGTTTTCTCACCGGGCTTGGCCTCGGTGCAGCCATGCCAAACGTTGGAACGCTGGTAGTAGAGTATGCACCAGAGCGTCGACGTTCATTCATTATCACCGTGGTGTTCTGCGGTTTCACCTTTGGTGCCGCATCGGGCGGATTTGCAGCTTCCTGGCTGTTGCCTCGCTATGACTGGCACTCCGTGATGTTGATGGGTGGCGTCTTGCCGCTGATTGTTTTGCCTTTCCTGCTGCGCGGCTTACCGGAATCCGTGCGCTTCCTGATTAGCCGTCGCGCACCTGCTGCACGTATACATGCCATTTTGGATCGCATGCTGCCTGGCGTCGTTGAGCCGAACAGCCATTACCAGTCCACTGAACAGGTTGTCGTGCGGCGTGGCGCAGTGGCGACGGTGGTTTCCCGGCGATATCTCTTCGGCAGCCTGATGTTATGGGGCGGCTACTTTATGGGGCTGTTCCTCGTCTATCTGATTGGCAGCTGGATGCCCTCGCTGATCAACACGCTGGGAATGTCGGTGACGGAAGCCGCCATCGTTACGGCGATGTACCAGGCGGGCGGCACGGTAGGTTCGCTGTTTGCGGGCTGGCTGATGGATCGCATTAATGCCAATATCGCGCTGGCGGTGATCTACTTCTGTGGCGGCATTGCGATTGTCGCGCTCGGCTTCTCCCCGGCGGAAGTGGGATTAATGAGTGCCATCGCCTTCTTTAGCGGCTTCTGCTTTAACGGCGCCAATACCGGCATGAATGCGCTGTCCGCCAGCTATTACCCTACGCACGCGCGTGCGACCGGTTCCAGCTGGATGCACGGTGTGGGTCGTGTCGGTGCGATTATGAGTGCTTTTGTCGGCGCAGAGCTTCTTTCGCTCGGGTGGTCGTTCAGCCAAATCTTCCTGTTGCTGGCGATTCCAGCGGTGCTCACCACGATCATGCTGGCCCTGAAATGTCGCTTTGGTGACCCGTCAGACCGGGCTGAGTGACAGGGCGGTCACAGTTCCACGAAATTCCTCCACGGCGATAAAGGGTTGATCTACATTAGCAACAACCCTTAACGCCGAGGTGATGACCATGGAAAACTTTCTCACCAGCGATGCGATTCGCACGCTGTTCTCACAAGCGATGTCCAGTATGTATCAGCAGGAAGTGCCGCAATATGGCACCCTGACGCAACTGGTCACGGCCGTGAATGAACGTACGCTGGAAGCACAACCCGCTTTAAAAAACCGCCTCGCTGCCGCCGATGAACTGGACCGTCTCAGCGTGGAACGTCACGGTGCGATTCGTGTGGGAACGGCAGAAGAACTCAGCACGCTGCGCCAGATGTTTGCGGTGATGGGGATGGAACCGGTGGGATATTACGATCTCTCCCAGGCGGGCGTGCCGGTTCACTCCACCGCTTTTCGTCCGGTTACGGACAGCGCATTGCGCCGCAATCCGTTCCGCGTGTTTACCTCTCTGTTACGTCTTGAACTGATTGATGATGCCGCGTTGAGAGAGAAAGCCGCCGCGATTTTAGCCGCGCGCGATATTTTCACGCCGGGTTGTCGCGCATTGATCGCGCAACACCAACAGCAGGGCGGTTTAAACGCTGCGGACGCGGCGCTTTTTGTCAAAGAGGCGCTGGAAACCTTCCGCTGGCATGCCCACACCACTGTGGACAGCGTGACCTACCGCGCACTGAGTCAGCAACATCGATTAATCGCCGATGTAGTGTGCTTCCAGGGGTGCCACATCAACCATCTGACCCCACGCACGTTGGATATAGATCGCGTGCAAACCTTAATGCCCACGCGCGGCATCGATCCTAAAACCCTCATCGAGGGCCCCCCCCAACGTCAGGTGCCGATCCTGTTACGTCAAACCAGCTTTAAAGCGCTGGAAGAGGCAGTGCATTTTAATGACGGCACCCCCGGCACACATACTGCGCGCTTTGGTGAGATCGAGCAGCGCGGCGCGGCGCTAACCCCCAAAGGTCGCACACTCTACGACCGTCTGTTGGCGGAAGCGGGCACCGGCAGTGATAACCAGCATCATCAACAGCATCTGAGCGCGGTGTTTCGCGATTTCCCAGATGATGAAGATACCTTGCGCGAACAGGAACTGGCGTGGTTCCGCTATCGTTTGACCGCTAAGGGCACCCAGCATCCTCCGCAAACGGGAGAAACTCTGGTTCAACTGCTTGCTGAAGGGCGCGTGCTGGCAGAACCGATAGTGTATGAAGATTTTCTGCCAGTGAGCGCAGCGGGGATATTTCAGTCTAATTTAGGCGACGAAACGCACGCACGTAGCGCGGGCAATGCCAGCCGGGCGGATTTTGAAGCCGCGTTAGGTGCAGCGGTGCAGGATGAGATGGCGTTGTATCAGCAGATGCAGCAGCGCAGTCTGGCTCGTTGCGGGATACGTTAAGGGCATAAGAAAACCGGTCTGTGAAGTGGCATCAGCACTTCAGCAGACCGGCTTCATTTCTTTTGATTTTTATTGCAAGCGCGAATCACGCACCAGCGTGTACTTCCCGGCACCCAAGAACATGATGGCGAGTGCGCCCAGCAGATAAAGCGCCTCTGTTTCCAGAGACCAGGCGCCAACATCTGTGCGATGCCAGACTGCGCCCATTTTTACCAGCAAGGTCGCAACAACCATGTTCACCGCAATAATGAAAGCCGCAGGGCGCGTCATTAAACCGATGATCACCATGACAGGTGCCACTATTTCCCCGATGTAAGCACCGTAAGCGATGAAACCTGGCATGCCTTTAACGGCCAACATATGAGCGATCCAGTCGACGCCATGCATCACCTTGAATTCGCCATGAAATAACAGCAGGCCGCCAAACGTCAGACGTAACAGCAGTTTACCGAAGTCCGGGTGATCGCTCATCCGATTGAACATCTGGTTGATACCACCAAACATCGCGCTTCTCCGTCTCGCCAGGTTAACTTGTAACCTTAATGCAATTCGCCATGCCAGGGTTAGCCAAATAATTTGATGGAGATGTTCAATGGATCGAAAGCATATTCGGCTTAATCTGCAAATGCTTTCAGAACATGGACATTCGCTCAAGGCCTGCAAATAATGGAACCAAGCTTGATCTGGGAACCCGAGATGAAAAACGAACGACGTCTGAGGATCATGACCGCAGAGGGTGAACTCAGAGGCCTGATTGACGATGATCTTTTTGTCTTCAAGGGAATACCTTACGCCGCGCCACCTGTGGGCGCACTGCGCTGGCGTCCGCCACAGCCGGTTGCACACTGGCAAGAAGTACGTGAAGCCACGCAATGGGGTGATGCCAGCTGGCAAAACCGGGATTATTGCGTGGCAGTGGGTGGCGGCGATCCGGGCCGGTTCAATGAGGATTGTCTGTACCTGAATATCTGGACCCCAGACGTTGAGCCCTCCCGTCCCTTGCCGGTGATGGTGTGGCTGCACGGCGGAGGCTTTACCATCGGCGCGGGTAGTCTTGATCCCTATCGTGGCAAAGCCTTAGCCGCGCAGGGCGTCGTCGTGGTCACGCTCAATTATCGTCTTGGCCATTTTGGCTTTTTCGCCCATCCGGCGCTGGATGCTGAATACCCGCAAGAAGCGGTGGTAAATAACTTTGCCTTGCTGGATCAAATCGCTGCGCTGCAATGGGTTCAACGCAATATTCCCGCCTTTGGCGGCGATCGCCACAATATCACACTGTTTGGCGAATCATCGGGGGCGCGCAGCGTGTTGTCTTTGTGCTGTTCTCCGCTGGCTGAAGGGCTGTTCCACAAAGGTATTGTCCAGAGTGCATACAGCTTGCCGGATGTGCCGCGCAGGAGGGCGCAACAGATCGGTAAACAGGTTGCAGCGCATTTTGGCCTGCCGGATCACGCCTCTGCCGAACAGCTTCGTCAGTTACCTGCCGATCAATTCTGGCCGCTGCAACGTCCACTGGGATTAGGTCCGGTGGCAATCAGCGGTGATGCAGTGCTCCCCAAACCGATGCTCGAAACCTTTATGGCCGGCAAACAGCATCGGGTGCCGTTGATGGTGGGAAGTAACAGTGATGAAGCCAGCGTATTGGATTATTTTGGTGTTGATCCTGCAACGGTGTTACAACAAATTCGTCGCAAAAATCGCCTGAGTTATGGCCTGATGAAATGGCTATACGATATTCACGACGATACCTTACTGGGCCGGGCAGTGGCGCGAGACATGGCGTTTACCGTGATCCCGTTACTGGTGGCGCAGTCTCAACACAGTATTGGCATGCCTGCCTGGCGATACTGGTTCGACTATGTGTCAGAAAACGCCCGCGACCTCTATCCACATGGCACCTGGCACGGCAACGAAATCCCCTATGTATTCAACACGCTGACCTCACTGAAACCGCTGCCTGAACGGGATTACACTGCCGCAGACAAGCGCTTCGCTGACATGGTCAGTACTTATTGGGTGACCTTCGCCCGGGATGCCAGTGAGTTTAGCTATCGGCTGCAGGGCAAAATCGACTGGCCAGTGTGGCGTCCCCGTGAAGACCTGACATTAGCCCTCGGTGATCAGGGTAAACCGCAAGCGGTGTTGAAGGCGCGTTTTATGCGTGGGCGGCTGCGTTTGTTCCGTCTGATGATGCGCAGTCACGTTAAGCTTTGATGAGCAGGCTAATAGTGAAATTGCGCAAATGAATTTATAAGGCAAATTTTCGGCTAATCCATTGATTTTCAGTAATAACATTTCCTATCCGGCTTAAGCAGACAGCAATTAATTAGCTTATTAAACCGTTACATTTTCCCAATCCACTGCCGATAAACGCAATATGCCCGATTTTATCGGGCCTCCTACGCGTTTCACACCAAGGGATTATGTATGGGAATCTTAAAAAACTTCACTATCCGCGCCGTCATGCTGACTATTCTCGGGCTGTTCTGCCTGCTGTGGTGCGGTGTCGGATTATTTAGCGTGCACTCGCTCAATGCCCTCGGCGAAGGGAATGAGATAGACCGTGAGCTGGTTAATCAGATGACGGTACTGAGTAAAGGCAACGATCAATATTTTCGTGTGGTGACGCGTCTATCCCGCGTGATGGAAGGGCGTGCATCGGGCGCGGCAGTGAGCGCGGATGCCTTCGCACCGGTGCAACAGGCGCTGGAGAGTATGAAAGCGCAGCTGGTGCAATTCAAAGCGATGGCACCTGGCCCGATGGACAGTGAAACGGTTAACAGCGTTATCGCCAGCTGGCAGAAATTGCTGGATGAGGGGATCGCGCCGCAGGTGTCGCTGGCACAGCAGAGCACCGTTGAAGCTTACCGCACACAGGCTAATAACGTGACGCCCGCCCTCAGCCGCGCCTTTGGCACCAGCGCGGAGGCGTTTAATAAAGCCGCAGGCATTAAGCTGGATGAAACCCGTGTCACCGTCGATAAGCTCACTAACATTACTAAGGTGATTATTTTGGTTGCTGTGGTGTTCGGTCTGGTGATTTTGCTGTTCACCGACCGTTATCTGGTAGCGATGCTGGTGAAACCACTGGAGCGCGTACGTAACCATTTTGCTGTGATTGCCCAAGGCGATCTTAGTCAGCCCGTGGAAGATTTCGGCCGCAACTGTGTCGGCAAACTGGTACCGCTGCTGCGTGCGATGCAGGACAGCCTGCGTGAAGCCGTGAGCGCCATTCGCAGCGGAACCGAGAATATCTATCGCGGCGCGGCAGAAATCTCATCCGGTAACAACGATCTCTCCTCCCGTACCGAAGAGCAAGCGGCCGCGCTGGAGCAAACTGCGGCCAGTATGGAGCAGCTCACGGCAACGGTGAAATTCAACGCCGACAACGCCCGTCAGGCCAGTTCACTGGCAGAAACGGCTACCGGCACCGCGCAGCAGGGCGGCCGTCTGGTAGGGGAAGTGGTCACCACCATGCAGGGTATTTCCGGCAGTTCAAAGAAAATCGCTGAGATTACCAACGTAATCAACAGCATTGCTTTCCAGACCAACATCCTGGCGCTTAACGCCGCCGTTGAAGCCGCGCGTGCGGGCGAACAAGGCCGTGGTTTTGCGGTCGTGGCCAGTGAAGTGCGTAATCTGGCACAGCGCAGTGCCGGGGCGGCGAAAGAGATCGCCACGCTGATTGAAGATTCCGTCCAGCGCGTGGATAAGGGCTCTGCGTTGGTTAGCAGCGCAGGCAGCACCATGAACGATATTCTGAAGTCGGTGCAGGATGTGAATGAGATCATGAAGCACATCGCGGCCGCCTCCGAAGAGCAGAGCAAGGGCATTTCGCAAGTTGGCACCGCCGTCACGGAAATGGACAGCGTGACTCAGCAGAACGCCTCGCTGGTGGAGCAGGTTTCTGCGGCGGCCAGTGCGCTGGAGCGTCAAACGGAAGAGTTGCAGGCTTCTGTCGCGAAATTCCGTCTGTCGGACAGTGCGCCGTTAGGTAAAGCTCAGGCCGCGCCAGCCAGCACCGTTCTGCGCCGTCCGCTGTTAACCAGTACGCCTGTCGTTCAATCGAAGTCGGCCAGCGCCGATGAGTGGGTTTCATTCTGAGGCTGACACAACCACGCCACCAGATCCGGCAGGAACGGTGGCGCATCCTGTTCTGCGCACTGTAAAAGGCTGTACGCTGCCCCGGTGGCCACGCTGTCGGCAAACGGGGCAATCAAGCGACCATTCGCCAAATCATTTTGCACCAGTGTCACATCCGCCACCGTTGCACCAAAACCCTGAATCGCCGCGCTGATGGCCAGATCCATAGTAGCAAAGTGCTGATTGCGTGCCATCGGCACAGTGGCCGCTTGATCCGCCAGCCACATTTGCCAGTCGCGGGAATCATTGGTGGGATGCAAAAAAGTAAACCTCGCCAAATCGCTGATGCCCACGGGTGGCGTGATGTTGCTGCCCAGGACCGGTGTCAGTCGCTCATCAAATAAACGAATGGAACCGGCAGGCGGCGTGCCAAACACAATCGCCGCATCATAATTTTCCAGCTGTGAAGCGTGGTCCAGCGTGGTGGTCAGTGCCACATGGATTTCCGGCCGCTGTTGCTCCAGCGCCACCAAACGTGGCACGAGCCAGCGCATGGCACAGGTGGGCGCTTTCAGGCGAATTGAGGCATTGCTGCGGCTGGCTTTCTCGGTGGCATTCACCAGCATGGCATAACCTTGTTGCAGTTCGGGCAACAGCGCCGCGCCTTGCTCGGTAAGATGCAGACCACGCGCATGGCGTGCAAACAAGGGAAATCCCAGCCAGCTTTCCAGCGTGGCGATTTTACGGCTCACCGCACCCTGCGTAATGCATAATTCGCTGGCGGCGCGCGTCAGGTTAAGATGGCGTGCGGTGACCAGAAAAGCATGGATGGCATTCAACGGCAGGGCGGAGCGGGACATAACGACCTCAAGCTATGATTTTTAATCATGGCTATTATGACAACAATTCGCTTGTCGACTCAAGCGTCTCACCGTTGAATAGAAATCTACTTTCCTTACGTGGTTATGCAACCTTGTGGAGCAACGATGACCTTGAATAGCAGTGTTAACATCTCTTCCAAACAGCCCGATGTCGGCACGACGATTTTCAGCGTCATCGGCCAGCTGTCAGCACAACATACAGCCATCAACCTGTCGCAAGGTGCGCCGAACTTCCCGTGCGATCCGCATCTGGTGGAGCTGGTCAGTAAAGCCATGCGCGAAGGTCATAACCAATATGCCTCTCTGACCGGTTTACCGGCGCTACGTGAAGCGCTGGCTGAAAAAGTCGAGACGCTTTATGGCCAGCGCTATGATGCGGGCAGCGAAGTGCTGATCACCGGCAGCGCCAGCCAGGGTATTTACATGACGATTTCGGCGCTGGTGCATCCTGGTGACGAGGTGATCTTCTTTGAACCGGCGTTCGACAGCTATGCGCCGGTGGTGCGTTTACAGGGCGCAACCCCGATTGGCCTGAAGTTGCAGGTGCCGGATTTTGCGATCAACTGGGATGAACTGCGCGCCACCATCACGCCGCGCACCCGTATGATCATCATCAACACGCCGCACAACCCAAGTGCGCAGGTGCTGACGCCAGCCGATTTGGAGCAGCTGGCGGCCTTAACCCGCAACACGGATATCGTGGTACTGTCCGACGAAGTGTACGAACACATCCTGTTTGATGGCCGTGCCCACTGCGGCATGGCAACCCATCCGGAACTGGCACAGCGCAGCGTGATCGTGTCTTCATTCGGCAAAACCTTCCACGTCACAGGCTGGCGCGTCGGTTATGCGTTGGCACCGGCCGCGTTGATGGAAGAAATTGTGAAGGTGCATCAGTTCATGATGTACGCCGCCGATACGCCAATGCAGGTAGGTTTTGCGCACTATCTGCAGAATCCGCAAAACTATCTGCAGCTGTCACCGTTCTATCAGGAAAAACGCGATCGCCTGCTGTCATTGATGCAAGATTCGCCGTTTAAGTTGCTGCCAAGCGCAGGTTCCTTCTTTATGTTGGCCAGTTACGGACATTTCAGTGACGAAAGCGACAGTGAAATGGTAAAACGTCTCATCGTCGATCACGGTGTGGCCACCATTCCGTTGTCGGCGTTTTATATGGACGGCACTGACAATAAATTAATTCGCCTGTCATTCGCGAAAGACGACGCAACACTGCAGGCTGGCGCGGAAGCGCTGTGCCGGGTTAAAGGGTAATTAGGGGAAGAATAATGAAAAAGTTAAACGCACTGTTTGTGGCGCTGGGTATGCTGACTTCTGCACACGCACTGGCACAGGAAACCTTACGCTACGGTCTGGAATCACAATATCCGCCGTTTGAAAGCCGCAACGCACAGGGCGAGCTGGAAGGTTTTGATATCGAACTGGGTAAAGCGATTTGCGAAGTTGGCAAATTCGACTGTAAGTGGGTGGAAAGCAGCTTTGATGCGCTGATCCCGGCACTGCAGGCGAAAAAGTTTGATGCGATCAACTCGGCGATGAACATCACCGAAGCGCGTGCCAAAAGCATCGATTTCACCAAGCCCATCTACCGTATTCCGACCATGCTGATCGTGAAAGAGGGCGAGAAAGTCCTGCCAACGGCCGAGTCGCTGAAAGGCAAAAACATTGGCGTGCTGCAGGGTTCAATCCAGGAAACCTACGCTAAGAAGCACTGGGAGCCGCAGGGCGTGACCGTGACCTCTTATCAGGACCAGAACCAGGTTTATAACGACATGGTGGCGGGCCGCCTTGACGGCACGCTGGTGATGTCAGCTGCGGGTCAGTCTGGTTTCCTCGATAAGCCACAGGGCAAAGGTTTCGCCTTTGTTGGCAAGCCGGTTGAAGATGACACCATCCTCGGTTCCGGTATCGGTTTCGGCCTGCGTAAGGGTGATGCCAAGCTGAAAGGTGAACTGGATGCGGCTATCACGAAAGTGCAGGCTGACGGCACCATCACCAAGCTGGCGGCGAAATTCTTCCCTGGCATTGATGTGACCGCAGCGAAATAACATCAAGCGCTACTCTGGCGCGCTGCGCCGTGAAAACCGGATTAAATTAAGGCTGCCATTGTTCATCTATGGCAGCCTTTTTCGTTTACGTCGAAGTGGGTGGCATTACCTCCCAACGGTTGCCGGGCCATCCCTGTGCCTCTGACAGCATTAAGATCTGCCGGTAAATTTCTTGCTTATTTCGCCGCCAGATAACACAGCGCTTCGGCCACCTGATAGGATTTCACAAACGAGGGCACCGGCAAAAACTCGAAGCGTGAATGGAAATTGTGTGCACCGGTAAAGAAGTTCGGTGTCAGCAATCCTTTTGCCGATAAAGCCGCACCGTCTGTGCCGCCGCGCATCGGGATGACTTTCGGCTCCACACTCACTTGTTCGAGCGCCGCAAATATCAAGTCAATCGCACGACGGTCTTCCCCAATCGCATTGCTGATGTTGCTATAGGTATCGTTGATGGTGAGTGAAACATGCCCGGTGGGATAAAGCGCAGCAATCTCATCAGCCACTTCCACCAGCTGCTGTTTTTTCTGATCGAAACCCTGTAAATCAAAGTCGCGAATCGAGGCTTTCAACACCGCACGGCTGGCGTTGGCATTGATATCGTTAAACCAGATATAGCCTTCGCGTCCTTCGGTATGTTCTGGCGTGGCCAGGCGATCGAAACGTGAAATAAAGTCGTGCGCCATCAGGAGCGGATTCACCAGCACGCCTTTACCGGACATCGGATGCGCCGGCACGCCGGTAAACACCAGTTCCGCCGCCGCCGCATTGAAGTTCTCATACACCACTTCGCCCAGCTCACAGCAGTCGATAGTCCAGGCAAAATCAACGTTAAAGCGTGTCTCCAAATCCAGCGCTTTGGCGCCGCGCAATCCAATCTCTTCATCCGGCACAAATGCCACCACGATGTCGCCATGATCGCCTTTGAGGTTTTCCATCAGCGTCATGACCACCGTCACCGCCGCTTTATTATCGGCGCCGAGCACGCTGGTGCCATCGCTAAAAATAATCTCCTGGCCGTGATAGGGAGCGATCTCCGGATGTTCCGCTACGCGCAGCCAAATATCTTGCTGCGCGTTCAGACACAAATCATCGCCGTTAAACGTCAGGGTTTGCGGGTGGATATCCGGTGATAAACCCACGTCAACCGTGTCGATATGGGTAATAAAGCCAATGCGCGGTGCATCAGGCCGATTGCCCGGTTTTACTGCGGTCACCGTGGCATGCTGATCGATGACGATATCCTGCAGCCCAAGCTCACGCAGTTCCTGCGCCAGCAGCTCCGCCATCGCATGTTGTGAAGGGGTGCTGGGCAGCGTGGTGGATTTAGCATCGCTCTGGCTGGAAACCGCCAGATAACGGTAAAAACGTTGGGTCAGTTGGCGCGCGAGTTGGTCTGTCATCACATTTCCTTATTAGCTTTGCGCGATGTGCATTACACACCTCGGATAAATCGTGTTATTTATCAATACATACCGATGCGGGCTCATGGAAGTCAACAAAAACGAGGATCACAATGAAAAAGATGATGGCAAAGTTCACACTCAGCGTGTTGTGTTTAGCGGTAGCAGGCGGGGTATCGGCAAAAACGCTGGTTTACTGTTCTGAAGGTTCGCCTGAGAATTTCAACCCACAGCTGTACACCTCGGGAACCAGTGTGGATGCCAGCGCAGTGCCGATTTTCAATCGCCTGGTAGACTTCAAGCCCGGCACCACAGAACTGGTGCCAAGCCTGGCTGAAAGCTGGGATATCAGCCCGGACGGCACGGTATACACGTTTCACTTACGCAAAGGGGTTAAATTCCAAAGCAACAAACTGTTTAAACCCTCGCGCGACCTGAATGCCGATGATGTGATCTTCTCGTTTATGCGTCAGATGGATCCCAAAAACCCCTACCACAACGTCTCCGGTGGCAACTACAGCAATTTCGATAGCCTGGAACTGGCGAAGCTGATCAAGAATATAGAGAAAGTGGATGACAATACGGTGCGCATCACGCTGGCGCATGCGGAAGCGCCGTTCCTCGCGGATTTGGCCTGGTACTTCGCCTCCATTCACTCTGCGGAGTATGCCGATCAGATGCTGAAGGCCGGTACGCCAGAAAAAGTGGACATGGAGCCGATCGGCACCGGGCCATTCGAGCTGGTGCAATATCAAAAAGACTCCCGCATTCTCTACAAAGCCTTCCCGGATTACTGGCAGGGCAAAGCGAAACTGGATCGCATTGTCTTTTCCATCACCCCAGATGCCTCAGTGCGCTATGCCAAGCTGGAGAAAAACGAGTGCCAGATTATGCCGTTCCCTAATCCGGCCGATCTGGAAAAAATGCGCACCAATCCTGACCTGACGCTGGAACAGAAATCGGGACTCAACACCGGTTTCCTGTCGTTCAACACCACTAAAGCGCCGCTGGATAACGTTAAAGTCCGCCAGGCGCTGGCGATGGCGATTAACAAGCAGGCGATTATTGACGCGATCTTCAAAGGCACCGGCACGGTGGCGAAAAATATTCTGCCGCCGGATGTCTGGAGCGCCGACAAGGATCTGAAAGATTACGATTATGATCCGCAGAAAGCCAAAGCGTTGCTGCAGGAAGCGGGCATCAAACCCGGCACCGAAATCTCACTGTGGGCGATGCCGGTACAGCGTCCTTACAACCCGAATGCGCGACGAATGGCGGAGATGATTCAGGCCGATTGGGCGCAGGTGGGCATCAAAGCCAATATCGTTAGTTATGAGTGGGGTGAATACCTTAAACGCGTGAAAGGCGGCGAGCACCAGGCAGCACTGATGGGCTGGACCACGGCGACCGGTGACCCGGATAACTTCTTCGGCCCGCTCTACAGTTGCACCTCGGCAAACGGCGGTTCCAACTCCTCCAAATGGTGCTATCAGCCGTTCGAGAAGATCATCACCGAAGCGCGTGCTGAGCAAAACCATGACAAGCGCGTCACCCTGTATCGCGAAGCGCAGCAGATGATGCATGACCAGGTGCCTGCCGTGATGATCGCCCATTCGACAATTTTCGAGCCGGTGCGCAAAACGGTGAGCGGATATACCGTCGATCCGTTTGGCAAACACATTTTCTATCCGGTCGATATTAAGAATTGATGATGGCAGCGGGCAGTCCAAAACGGCCCGCTAGATCGCCAAAATCCTGACGATTAAGGCTTCCAGCGTTGATGCAACGGCTCTTCCAGCGCGTTCATTTGCTTAAGCAAAAACGTCATAAACACATTCAAGGCGGCACTGCGAGGTCGCCCTGATTGCGCCTGTAGCTGCAGGTTGCGCTGACTCAACTGATCAATCCCCACAGAACGTAATATCAAGCCGTGCGTTTCCGCCTCTTGCAGCACGGTAAAGGCGCTGCAAATGGTCAGGGCCAGCGGTGTACGTAGCAGGAAGTGGAACAGCGTTGAGAATGTATCGCAGGTGATCACCGGTTCAATCAAATTGCCGCTCATATGGCTCGCCAGCTCAAACAGCTGGCGCACCGTGGTGTTTTGTTGCGGCAACGCCAGCGGATAGTGGCTGACATCGTTCAGGGTCACGTGTGTTGCGCTAGCCAGCGGATGGCTCTGATGCATCACCAGCAGCACCGGCGCTGGCCAGGAACCGATCACCTCCACACCGCGTTCAGCGTGCAAGCTGAATTGCAGTGCCAGATCGCATTCACCACTGCGCAATAACTCGGCGACACCTTGCGTACTCGCCACTTTGATATCAAACAGCACGCCGGGATTATCCTCACGGAAGGCGGCAATCATGCGCGGCAGCAGCGTAAAGGCCAGCCCATCGGTACAGGCCACGCGAATCTGCGTGCGTCGAACGGCCTTTAATCCTTTGATTTCTGCCAGCGCGTATTCCATCTCCAGCATATTTTTGCGCACGTGATGGGCGTAAATTTCACCGGCTTCATTCAGCACCATACCGCGCGCATGGCGATCGAACAGTGGTACGCCGACCTGATTTTCCAGTCGCTGGATCTGCCTGCTGATGGCCGACACCGCCACAAACAGCTGTTCACTGGCCGCGCTGAGCGAACCGGTATTGGCGACAGCCAGAAAATAGCGGATCTCGTTGCTTATCATGCGAATGCCTCATGCTGGTGCATGCCTCGAAATCGGGCAGTGGAGCTTTGCCAAAAAAGCAAATCATACTCGATAAATTGATAATTGTGGCAAAGCAAGGTTTCCGCAAAGATGACAAAACCAAAATACCAATAAAAGACATGCAAACATGACAGCTCAAGAAGCGGTACAACAAGCCACCGCCTGGTTTGACAGTGGGGAATTTCAGGAAACATTGGCCCGCCGAGTGGCGCAACGTACTGAAAGCCAGCGCCAGGATCGTGACAACGAATTACAGCGTTATCTGCAGGATGAAATTGGCCCACAGCTGATTGCGCTGGGGTTTACGCTGCACTTTATCGATAACCCTGAAGCCGCCCATCGTCCGTTCCTGGTGGCGGTGCGCATCGAAGATCCGGCACTGCCGACCTTGCTGAGCTACGGCCATGGCGATGTGGTGTTCGGCGATGACGAAAACTGGCGCGAAGGCCTATCGCCGTGGCAGTTGGTGCAAGAAGGCGATCGCTGGTACGCACGCGGCAGCGCGGATAACAAAGGGCAGCACTGTGTGAATCTGGCTGCGCTGGAGCAGGTGTTTAAAGCGCGTGGTGGACGACTCGGATTCAACTGCAAAATGCTGTTTGAGATGGGTGAGGAGATCAGCTCACCGGGTCTGGCTCAGCTGTGCCAGCACCATGCAGAACTGCTGAAAGCCGATCTGTTTATCGCTTCCGACGGCCCGCGTCTGAATGCGGTACGACCCACATTGTTCCTCGGCTCTCGGGGCGCGGTAAATTTCCGTCTCACCGTTACCGCGCGTGACAACGCCTATCACTCCGGTAACTGGGGCGGTTTATTGACTAATCCAGGCACGCAGCTGGCCAACGCCATTGCTTGCCTGGTGAACGCAAAGGGCGTGCAGCAGGTCGAGGCACTGAAACCCAACTCTCTTACTCAACAAGTGCGCGATATCCTCAGCGACATCGAAGTCGGCGGGATGCCGGGCGATCCAGAGATTGATACTACCTGGGGCGAGCCGACGCTCTCTCCGACAGAACGACTTTACGGCTGGAATACGCTGGAAGTGCTGGCGTTCCTGACCGGCAATCCTGCACGTCCGATGAATGCCATTCCCGGTGAAGCCACGGCGGTGTGCCAGCTGCGCTTTGTGGTCGGCACCGATTGGGAAAACCTCGCACAGCATGTTAGCGAGCACCTGGCGCAGCACGGTTTTGGCTACGTCAAAGTGGAGTTTATGCGCGGCTCACCAGCCACGCGTCTCGATCCCACCGATCCGCTGGTGGATTGGGTGCTGGCGAGCATGGCAGAGACCAGCGGCAAAAAACCGGCGCTGCTGCCGAATCTGGGCGGTTCACTGCCCAACGAAGTGTTCTCAGACATTCTCGGCCTGCCAACCTTGTGGGTGCCGCACTCTTATCCGGCCTGCGGTCAGCATGGCGTCAACGAACACATGCTGAAGTCGATCGCGCGTGAAGGTCTGCAAATCATGACCCGACTGCTGTGGGATCTGGGCGAGCAGGGCAGCGAGCTGGTGGCTAAACACCGGAAGCACGCCGGAGGTGTCGCATGAGTACGCTTAACACGGCTGCCCCATTGAGTAGCACCAAACCGAATCTGCATAAAACGCTGTTTGCTACCTGTATTGGCAACGCTCTGGAGTGGTTTGATATTGCGGTGTACGGCTTCTTTGCCAGCTACATTGCGCATGCGTTTTTCCCCACCAGTGATCCCTCGGTCTCTTTGCTGCTGACCTTTGGCAGTTTCGGCGTCTCCTTCCTGATCCGTCCGCTGGGCGCGATTGTGCTGGGTAACTATGCCGACCGCCACGGGCGTAAAAAGGCGCTGCTGCTGTCGATTAACCTGATGATGCTGGGCGGCGCGGTGATCACCTTTATGCCGAGCTATGGCACTATTGGTTTGATTGCGCCGTTGCTGATTCTGCTGGCGCGTCTGGTGCAGGGTTTCTCTGCGGGTGGCGAATTCGGTAGCTCAACGGCGTTTCTGGTCGAGCATTTCCCGGAGCGCAGGGCGTTTATCGCCAGCTGGCAGTTTGCCACGCAAGGCGCGAGTACGCTGCTGGCCTCGGCGTTTGGATTGGGGTTGACGCAGATCCTCACCGAAAGTCAGATTCAGGATTGGGGATGGCGTGTTCCTTTTGCCTTCGGTCTGCTGATTGGTCCGTTGGGGATCTACATCCGCCGCCATGTGCATGAGCCTGCCAGTTTTGAAGCGCAAGCGCCGGAGGCCGCACCGCTGAAACGTCTGTTCGGGCGTCAGAAGGAGCTGATGCTACTGGCGATTGGCCTGATGGTGATCTCCACCGCAGTAAACTACATGCTCAACTATGTGCCAACCTACGCCACCAAAAACCTGCATCTGCCAGGTTCCGCCGCGTTCACTGCGACCTTGCTGGCAGGGGTGATCCTGACGGTGGTGACGCCGCTGATGGGCTTACTGGCGGAGCGTGTTGGTCGCGTGCCGTTGATGTGGGGTTCGCTGATCCTGTTGATCATCACTATTTATCCGGCGTTTAAGCTGGTGGTGAATCACACCACGCCGACCACCTTGATTATTTTGGTGTGCTGGATGGCGCTGCTGAAATCGATCTATTTCTCGACGGTACCGTCGGTGATGGCCGACTTGTTCCCAATTGGTACTCGCGCCAGTGGGATGGCGATCAGCTATAACGTCGCGGTAACGGTGTTTGGTGGTTTTGCACCGCTGATTTGTACGCTGCTGATCACTGCCACCGGCACCAGCCTGGCACCCGGTTATTACCTGATGGCGATGTCGGTACTGAGTGGATTAGCGTTGCTGCGCAGCCAGAAGCGCATCGCTTAAAGGCGGTTTAGCGGATTAGCTTTGCCCCCTATCTAAAAGCGAAGAGCTTAGACATACCGGAGCTGCGCAATCCATTGCGCAGCCTGAAGAAATGCGCCAGTTATGGCGCGACTTCACCTCATGACGATACCTGGCTGGTAACCTATTCAGCCGGGTATTTCATTCAGGAGAACTGCAAATACGCCACGTGGGTCTGCAGATACTCTTCCAGTCCGTGACGTCCATCCGCACCACCAATACCCGATTTGCGCCAGCCTGCATGGAACCCTTGCATCGCCTCGAAGTTCTCGCGGTTGATGTAGGTCTCACCAAACTTCAACTGACGCAGCGCAATCATCGCCGTGTTCAGATTTTGCGTGTAAATCGAAGAGGTCAGGCCATATTCACAATCGTTAGCCAGCGCGACGGCTTCATCAAGGGTTTTAAAGGTCATCACTGGTAATACCGGACCAAAGATCTCTTCACGCATGATCTCCATCTCCTGACGCACACCGGTAATAATCGTCGGTTCGAAGTAGAACCCTTTATCACCGGCGCGTTTGCCGCCCAGCACTACTTTTCCGCCTTCAGACACTGCTTTGGCGACTTTCTGCTCCACGCGTTCCAGCGCGGCGGCGGTGATCAGCGGGCCCATGTCGATATCGGTTTGTTCGGCCGGATTGCCAAACTTAACCTGCTTCATTGCGGCAGTCAGAGCGGTGATAAAGCGATCATAAATGCCTTCCTGGACATATACGCGTTCCGCACAGTTGCACACCTGTCCGGTGTTGATCACGCGTGAGCTGACAATCGCCTTCACAGCGAGATCCAGGTCCGCATCATCCATGACAATCGCGGGGGCTTTGCCGCCGAGTTCCAGCGACACCTTGGTGACATTTTTCGCTGCGGCTTGCATGGTGGCAATGCCCGCGCCGACGCTGCCGGTCAGGCTCACCAAACCGACTTTCGGGTTCGCCGCCAGCTCCTGACCGACTTCAGGACCATAACCAAACACAAAGTTGATCACGCCCTTCGGCAGGCCAATCTCATGCACAATCTGCGCGAAAATCGCCGCGTTGTTAGGGGTGAGCTCACTGGGTTTGATGGCAATAGTGTTGCCGGTAATCAGCGCCGGAGCGGCTTTACGCGCAATCAGGAAGAAGGGGAAATTCCACGGCAGGATACCGGTGGTGACACCGATGGCTTTCTTAAATACAAAGATATTTTCATTTGGACGATCGCTATTGACGATTTCACCTTCATAACGACGCGCCCATTCGGCCATGTAATCCAGATAATCGGCGGTGAAAAGCACTTCAGTTTGCGCCAGCCCCTGCGTTTTACCGCCTTCCGCCACAATCGTGGCCGTCAATTCGGGTTCACGCTGGCGGATACCGGCGGCAATTTTACGCAACCAGTTGCCGCGTTCTACTGCGGGCAACGCTTCCCAGCCGGGTTGTGCAGTTTCTGCGGCCGCAATTGCCTGTGCTGCATCTTGCTGAGTGCCTTGCGGCACGCGTGACAGCAGCGCTTCAGTCGCCGGATTGATGACCTCAATCCATTTATCGTTCTGATCGTTTACAAACGCGCCATTAATGTAATGTTGATGGTGTGTTGTCATCTGTAGGGTCTCCGCGATCGGTTTCGTTATCAGGGTGTGAATCGAGAGTGAAACAGATCAAGGTGTAGCACCTTTTTGTCAGTGCCAGAGCGGATGACGAGATGGCAGAGAAGGGAAGAACGGTACGACAGACGCAGCATTCCTGATGAAATGCCGCGTATTCAGCGTGTTAGCTAATCATCCTTTTCAGCAAAAATATCAGGAGCCCGGCACCGCCGCGCCGCTGGCGATAAACCAGGCGAGGAAACTGACGCCAGCAATGATGATGGCAATAGGGAAGAGCAGTCCGATTTTCATAATTATCCTGATCGTTAAGCGAGTTGAACAATGGCGCGGTGGGTTTTCATCATACTGAACAGCTGGAATTGGCTGGCGTCATCCACCTCGCGCAGATGTTCGCCTTTCTGATACCGAATGCGGTGAACATGCCCGAGTTGACGCCACACCACGATGGCCGAGGCCAGCAGGGCGCAGTTCTCTTCGCTCTGGATGCAGTCAAGTGTGGCGTAACGCTCTTCATCCAATCCATTAATGAACACGTTTAACGCCTGGGGCGGCACAATGGCGCGGATATCATCCAGCATCACGCGGCTCACCGGCTGCGACAACAGCAGCGTCAACCTTTTGCTATTCATCTCATTCCTTCGTTGCGATGATTTTTCCAACGTTATACGGAATTCGCCACGTGGGGGAAAGCTCATCGGGCGGCTTTGCGTGACTGCCATGTTAAACAGCAGGCTGGCAGTCAGTCAAAAACTGTGTCGATCAACACAACAAAAATAAAAAATATCCCCAATAATAAGTGACTTATAAAAACCAGCCCGATTGATGCCCGCAAATGCAATTTTGTGATCCTCATGTTGAAGACCCGCCGAATTTTGCCAGCAGCGCGCGCTTTCCGGCAGCCATCCAAAGGCTGATGAAAAGCTGCACACCGTAGACTGCTGCTAATCGGGAAACTGTCGGTTTCCTGTGGGCCTCAACCTTACGAAGGAATAACAATGAACAGTGCCATTCTTGCCGGTATTTTATGGCATCTGGTGGGTGCCGCCAGTGCCGCATGTTTTTATGCTCCGTTTAAGCAGGTAAAAAAGTGGTCATGGGAAACAATGTGGTCAGTGGGCGGCGTGATGTCATGGCTGATTCTGCCATGGGCGGTCAGTGCCGTGCTGCTGCCCAACTTCTGGGCGTATTACGGTAGTTTTAGCTTCTCGCAGCTGCTGCCGGTGTTTCTGTTTGGTGCCATGTGGGGCGTCGGTAATATCAACTATGGCCTGACCATGCGTTATCTCGGCATGTCGATGGGCATTGGTATTGCCATCGGTATCACCCTCGTGGTGGGCACCTTGATGACGCCGCTGTTGCAGGGACGCTTTGTAGAGCTGTTCAGCTCGCCGGGCGGACGAATGACGTTGTTAGGCGTACTGGTGGCATTGGTGGGTGTGGCGATCGTTTCACGTGCCGGTTTGTTGAAAGAGCGTGCACTCGGCATCAATGCAGAAGAGTTTAATCTGAAGAAAGGGCTGGTGCTGGCGGTACTGTGTGGCATCTTCTCCGCCGGGATGTCTTTCGCGATGGATGCGGCGAAACCGATGCATGAAGCGGCAGCCAATCTGGGTATCAATCCGCTGTACGTGGCCTTACCCAGCTATGTGGTGATCATGGGCGGCGGTGCGCTGGTTAATCTGGCTTACTGCTTTGTGTGTCTGGCGATCAAACCGGAACTGTCAGTACGTCGCGATTTCTCAGTGGCAAAACCGATGCTGATGGCCAACGTGGCCTTTGCCGTGCTCGGTGGCACCATGTGGTATCTGCAGTTCTTCTTCTACGCCTGGGGCCACGCGAAAATTCCTGCGCAATATGACTTTGTCAGCTGGATGCTGCACATGAGCCTGTATGTACTGTGCGGTGGATTAGTGGGTCTGGTGCTGAAAGAGTGGAAAGCGGTGGGGCAGCGCCCGGTGCGCGTGCTGTCGCTGGGTTGCGTGGTGATCATCATTGCCGCCAACATCGTGGGATTGGGCATGGCCAACGGCTAATGAATTGGCCGCTTTAGAACAAGCCTGACACGCGGCAAGGTGCGTCAGGCTTTTATTTTGTCGCTCAGTGAGGCGTGCTGAGGAAGAAAACGCTGGCGCCAGGCACTGGGTGTCAAACCAGTATCCCGCGTAAACACCACCGAGAAGTAATTGCTATCATCAAAGCCGCAGCGCGCGGCCACTTCACTGATTAAACAATCCTGCGTGCGCAACAAATATTTTGCCTGGCACAGCTGTAGCTGCCGCAAATAGTGTCCCACCGTCATGCCGGTTTGCTGACGAAACAGCTGCTTCAGTGCACGCTCATTTAATTCATTTTGCTGGCAAAAATGGGCCAGGTCGAATGGGCGGTGCAGTGCACCCTGTAAGGCAGACATCAGCAAATCAAGCTGTTCACCCTCCGGCAGCGCCCATGGACGGTCGGCGGCATAACCATGGCGACGCAAGATCAGTGCCAGCTGCAGAAACAGGGCTTCAGAGAGCTGGATCGACAACGAATCGCTTTTACGGCTCTCCCGCTCGAGCTGGCTGATCACGCCACGCGCCAGCGCCATGCCGCGCGTGGTTAAGCGCCAGCAGCTGGGTGCATCATCGTCCTGCGGGGGCAGCAGCTGGCTCCAGTCCAGACTCAGACGAAAGCGATCGCGGCAGTAAAGAATGTTATCCAGCGCCAAATCGTTGACGCTGTCATAACTGTGGCAATCATTGTCGCGGATATAGAACACATCGCCGCAGGTAATCAACCACGGGCGATCGTTGAGCACGTGCAAGCCGTTGCCGCGCCAGACGATCACAATTTCACTGAATTCATGACGATGCGGGGGGAAGGAGGGTTGAGGCATGCGTTCGGCCACCGCAATCGGCAGATTGGTGGCCGGGAAATAGTCTTCGCGCGTCAAAATCAGCGACATGGGAACCACTCCAGTTACATCATCTGCTGGCGCTCCGCTCGGGGCGCGCAGCCAAATTCCCGCCGAAACAGCGTGGAGAAATGGTTGCTGTCACCAAATCCACACTGATAGGCGATGTCCGTTATGCGCATATCGCTATGGCGCAGTAAATGCCGGGCCTGCAATAAGCGCAGCCGATTCAGGTAGCGCTGCGGCGTATTGCCGGTTTGCTGCTTCATCTGACGATGTAGGGTGCGCAGCGAAAGCGAGAAGCGATCGGCCAGCGCTTCCCACTCAACATCTTCACTGTAGTGCTCATTGAGCCAGTCAAGCAACCGATGCAGGCGCGCTTCCTGATCCTGCGCCTGATCGTTGTGACCGGCTTCGCGCAACAGCACAAGCAGCTGCAAGAACAGCTGTTCCTGATGCGCCTGACGCTCCAGCGACCAGACCTCCTGCTGTTTCATTTGCGTCACAATCTGCAGCGCCTGCGCCATCACCTTGTGATTGATACGCCAGTGCGACAGATAGTTACCGTTTTCATCGCCGGGCAGCAATGACTGTAAACCAGAGAGAAAACGAAACGCTGCCGGGCTGCGGTACAGCACATTGGTCAGGCACAAATTCTCGGTCTGCTCATACAAATGGCGATCGTGATCGCGCACAAAGCATACGCAGCCGGCACACAGGGTCTGCGGCTGGCCATTAAACACGTGAATACCGGAACCTTGCTCAACCAGCACGATTTCATGGAAATCATGATGATGTTCGGGAAAGGCCTGCTGCGGTACGCGCGGCTCAATAGCAATCGCGTAGTTTCCTTCCGGAAAGAAATCAGCACTGTGCAGAATGGTCATGATGCGCCTCTCGATTAACAATTTTGTAACCGAGTCTACGCAGGCGCTGTGCACCTTACCTTGAAATTTAAACCGCACAGCGCAGGAAAATGGCGAATTATTCAAGATCGGCCAGGTGATTGATGGAATTGCGGTAAAGCTCACAACTCTGTTGTTCCCCGGTTCTGTGAGCTTTCTCACGATCATCTTTGCCAGCCTGCCATCGACTATCACGCGCTGGCAGTAAGGGGAAGGTGGCAAGGCGCCTGTATTCATACGCTAAAGCCATCTCATCACAGGAAGAAACGCCATGAGTATGCGTAACATTGTTGCCATTGATTTAGGCGCATCCAGCGGGCGCGTGATGCTCGCACAATGGACCTCTGCTAACCAGCGCATCACCCTGCGTGAAGTGTGTCGTTTTGCCAACCAACGTGTTCGTCGCGCCGGTTACGACTGCTGGGACCTCGACAGTCTGGAGCAGGCGATTCGCGCAGGGCTGGCGCAGTTAGATGATGAGGGCATCGTGCTGGACAGCATCGGCATTGATACCTGGGGCGTGGATCTGGTGCTGCTGGATGCCAACGGCGATCGGGTGGGCGAAACGGTCAGTTATCGTGACTCGCGCACCGATGGATTGATGGCGCAAGCGATCAATGAGCTGGGCAAAGCCGCCATTTACCAGCGCACAGGTATCCAGTTTCTGCCCTTCAATACCCTGTATCAGATGCGTGCGCTGCACCAGCAACAGCCGGACTGGCAGGTACAGGTCAAGCATGCACTGATGATCCCGGATTATCTGCATTATCGTCTGACCGGCAACATGAACTGGGAGTACACCAACGCCACCACTACGCAGATGCTGAACATTGAAACTGGCGAGTGGGATAGCGAGTTGCTGTCGTGGGCAGGGATCGAAGCCGACTGGTTCGGCAAACCGACTGCACCGGGCAACACCGTCGGCAACTGGATCAATGCGAGCGGTAAAAAAATTCCGGTCGTGGCCGTGGCCACGCACGATACCGCCAGCGCGGTGCTGGCCACGCCGCTGATGCAGGAAGATGCCGCTTATCTCAGTTCTGGCACCTGGTCGTTAATGGGCATAGAAAGTCTGCAACCCAGCGTCAACCGCACGGCGCTCGACGCCAACATCACCAACGAAGGTGGCGCGGAAGGCTATCGGGTGTTGAAGAACATCATGGGCCTGTGGCTATTACAGCGCGTATGCAGCGAATTGCACATCTCAGATCTCTGCGCATTGATTGACGAAGCAAAAAATGAATCCGCCTGTCGTGCCCTGATCAACCCTAATCATCCGCGTTTTATTAATCCCGCCAGCATGGTGCAGGAGATTCAGGATGCCTGCGCTGAGCAGCATATGCCGATTCCACAAAGCCCTGCAGCGCTGGCACGCACCATTTTCGACAGCCTGGCGCTGCTGTATCGCCAGGTGATAGGCGAACTGGGCAACCTGCGCGGAACCGCGATTCGCCAGTTACATGTGGTCGGCGGCGGCAGTCAGAACCCATTACTGAACCAGCTATGTGCCGATGCCTGCGAAATGCCCGTATTAGCTGGCCCAATTGAAGCCTCAACGCTGGGTAATGTCGGCTGCCAGCTGATGGCGTTGGGTGAACTGCGTGATGTGGCCGAATTGCGTCGCTGCATCGATAAAAATTTCCCGTTAGAAACGTTTGCACCTCAGAACGCCAGCATCTTCGCTGCCCACCAGGCACGCTTTGCGGCACTGAGCCAACCTGCTAAGGAACTTGCATATGACAAAGCTGATTGAACAAGCCTTTGAATTGGCGAAACAACGCTACGCGGCGTTGGGTATTGATGTGGACAAGGTAATGACCCAACTGGATGGCATCCCGGTGTCGATGCACTGCTGGCAGGGGGATGATGTTCGTGGCTTTGAAAACCCGAATGGCGAACTGACGGGCGGTATTCAGGCCACCGGCAATTATCCGGGACGCGCTCGCAACGCGGATGAGCTGCGTGCTGACATAGAAAAAGCCATGTCGCTGATCCCCGGCACCAAACGCCTCAACCTCCACGCCATTTATCTGGAAAGCGATTCGCCAGTTGAACGCGATGCCATTGAGCCGAAGCACTTTAGCGGCTGGGTAGAGTGGGCGAAATCCTACAAATTAGGACTGGATTTTAACCCCAGCTGCTTCTCACACCCGCTGAGCGCCGACGGCTTTACGCTTTCCCATGCCGATAAAGGGATTCGCCAGTTCTGGATCGACCACTGCAAAGCCAGCCGCCGTATTTCAGCGCACTTTGGTGAACAGCTCGGGACACCATCGGTGATGAACATCTGGGTGCCGGATGGCATGAAAGATCTCACCATCGATCGTCTGGCACCGCGCGAGCGTCTGGCCAGCGCGCTGGATGAGGTGATCAGTGAGAAGCTCGCCCCCCGTCATCATATCGATGCGGTGGAAAGCAAACTGTTTGGTATCGGCGCAGAGAGTTACACCGTCGGCTCCAACGAGTTTTGCCTCGGCTATGCCGCCAGCCGTCAAACGGCGCTGACGCTGGACGCCGGACATTTCCATCCTACCGAAGTGATCTCCGACAAGATTTCCACCGCCATGCTGTACGTGCCGCGCCTACTGTTACACGTCAGCCGTCCAGTACGCTGGGATAGCGATCATGTGGTGCTGCTGGATGATGAAACGCAGGCCATCGCCACTGAGATTGCCCGCCACAATCTGTTCGACAAAGTGCATATCGGCCTGGATTTCTTTGACGCCTCGATTAACCGCATCGCAGCCTGGGTGATTGGCACCCGCAACGCCAAAAAAGCGCTGCTGCGCGCACTGCTGGAACCCAGCGATCAGCTGCGAAAATGTGAGCAGGAAGGGGACTACACCGCGCGTCTGGCACTGCTGGAAGAGCAGAAATCTCTGCCATGGCAGGCGGTCTGGGAGGCCTGGTGCCTGCGCCATGATGTGCCCGCCGATGCCAGCTGGCTGAGCGAAGTGCGCCACTATGAACAACAAACATTGCGTCTACGTTAAGGGATCAACTATGCAAAATATTCTCTCTTCGTCCTTTGTTCAGGACATGGTGAAAGCCACCAGCGATATGTGGTTAAAAGGCTGGGATGAGCGCAATGGTGGCAATGTCAGCCTGCGTTTGCTGCCGGAGGAAGCGCAGGCCTGGTCAGCTGATTTTTATGCCGAACCGCGCTGTATTGAGTTAACCAAACCGGCGCCGGCGCTGGCTAACGACTGGTTCCTGGTGACCGGTTCAGGCAAGTTTTTCCGTAATGTTCAGCTTGATCCCGCCGACTGTCTGGCGCTGCTACAGGTGGACGATAAAGGGTTGTCGTACAAAATCCATTGGGGTCTGAGCAACGGCGGGTTGCCAACCTCGGAACTGGCGGCGCATTTCCAGTCGCACAGCGTGCGTAAGCAGGTTTCCAATGGGAATGACCGCGTGATTATGCACTGCCATGCCACCAACTTTATGGCGTTGAGCTACGTGGTGAATCTGGATTCCGCCCGTTTCACGCGTTTACTGTGGGAAGGCAGCACCGAATGTCTGGTGGTGTTCCCGGATGGCGTCGGCATTCTGCCGTGGATGGTGCCTGGCACTGACCAGATTGGGCAGGCCACCGCCGATGCCATGGCATCGCACAGCCTGGTGATGTGGCCGTTCCACGGCATTTTCGGTGCCGGTCCGAATCTGGATGAAACTTTTGGCCTGATCGACACGGCCGAGAAGTCTTCAGAAGTGGTGGTCAAAGCCTTGTCGATGGGCGGGATTCGCCAGAGCATCACCACCGAACAGCTGGTGGCACTTGGAGAACGCTTCAGTGTGCAACCGTGGCAAGCGGCATTGGATGCGGAGCGCAGCGATGTTGCGTAAAGCCTTTGTGATGCAGGTGCATGCGCACTGCCATGACGAATATTTGCGTCGACATTCGCCAATCTGGCCTGAGCTGGAACAGACGTTGAAAGCTCACGGTGCGCACAACTATGCGATTTGGCTGGATGCGGAGCGTAATTTGCTGTTCGCTAGCGTGGAGATAGAGTCGGAAGCACGTTGGGAGGCGGTGGCGAACACGGAAGTGTGCCAGCGTTGGTGGGCATCGATGAAAGATCTGATGCCGTCGAATGCGGACAACAGCCCGATCAGCCACGCGTTAAGACCGATGTTTTTTATGCCGTAAGGCTTTAAAACGTTGCGCTTTGATATGAGTCAGGGGCGGCGGGGAGGTCGCCCCTGTATTTAGGGGGATAAAACATTACGGCCAGGCAAGATATTATGGGTTCAACGCGCAGTAGCCTGCCAGAGCGGGCCAGATGGCCATCTGCGTATCGACTATTCCATCGAGATCGTCACGGCTTGCGCCTTCACGGGCGCGCACTGACATGCCCTGCAACACGCAGGCCAGATAGCTGGCCAACGTACCGCTGTTGGCACACTGCGGCAATTCGCCACGCTGTTGCCGGACATCCAGAAATTGCTGCAAAGCCCGTTCCTGTGCATGGTGCTGCTTAGCCAGCATCTGTGCAATCTCGTCTGAGCCTGAAGAGAGCGCACTGGAGGTGCAGATAAAGAAACAGCCAGCGGGCTTATCACACTCGGTAAAACAGGCTGCAGTAGCACGAAAATAGGCCTCAATCGCGGCTTTGACATCGAGTGTTTCATCCTTAAGCACCTGATTACGCTGCGCGCTGAAGGTATCGATGTAGCGCTGCATTGCTGCGCGGAACAAGCCTTCCTTATTCTCAAACTCCGCGTAAAGCGTCGGCGCTTTCGCCCCCGTCGCGTTCACCAAATCTGACAGCGAGGTGCCTTCATAACCGTGTGCCCAAAACAACATTAATGCTTTATCCAGCGCATCGTTGCGATCAAACACTTTGGGGCGACCACGCGTTTTGCGATTAAGCGTGTCGGTCATTTGCGTCATAGGGACACCTCACTGCATGAAGAACATGTGATTAAATTACCGATCGCTAACTAAATATGCAAGCGCAGCCGACATTCCCTCTCATTCACTTTGCCCGTTTGTGCTTTACCTGCGGCACAACACTCATATCGATAAGTGAAAAAGGGCGCTAAAGCCCATAATCACGCCACTTCTTAATAAAATAATGACCGTTAATAAAATGATTGACGAGATACCCGCTTCGGCGCTAGCATTTAATTAACGGTTGTTAACTTAATTCAGCCGACCCCTTTCATCTGCATAAGAGAGACGATCATGAAAAGCATCAAAATGGTATTAGCCGCAGTCGCACTGTCATCCATCGCGTTTGGTAGCATGGCTGCTGAACTAGTGAACCAGGCTCCATTGAACCAGCAACAAATTGGTGTGGTGAGTGCATCAGGTAGCACTAACCTGACTTCACTGGAGAATCAGCTATCGGAGAAGGCGAGTGCTGCCGGAGCAAAGTCGTTCCGCATCACTTCGACCTCTGGCAACAACAAGCTAAATGGCACAGCGGTAATTTATAACTAATCACCAAAGCGCAAAGAATGGCGCAGGGGCGCACTGATGTGGGCCCCTGGTCGTGAAGCGAATTATCCGTTAGAGCGGAGTTGCGGATACCGACGGAAGATGGTGATACACCAGAACAACGCAACCAGTCCAATTAACCCCCCCACGTTACCCACATCCGACATTTTCATATGCAGGCTGACCTGGTTACCCAACAGGGCACCCGCACCAATCCCGATGTTATAAATACCTGAGAACAATGACATCGCCACATCGGTGGCATCCGGTGCCAGTGACAGCACACGAACCTGCATCGCCAGGCCGATCATCATCATTGCCATGCCCCAGAAAATGCACAGCAGCGAAATGGCTGCAGGGCGCACGGCGGCAAACAGCAACAGCCCCATACTCAACGTGATGATGCCAATCGCGGCGAGTAACATCGCTGAGGGGAATTTGTTGCCCAGCGTACTGAACAGCACGCTGCCGATAATCCCGGCTGAACCGAACAGCAACAGCAGTAAAGTCGTGAAGTTCTCATCCGCATTCGCGACCACCTGCATAAAGGGTTCGATGTAGCTGTATGCGGTGTAGTGCGCGGTGACCACCAGCGTCACCAGAATATACATTGCCACCAGCGCCGGACGGCGGAACAGCATCGGTACGCTACTCAGTGAGCCTGTGTGCTCGCTCGGCAGACGTGGCAGTATCCGCACCAGCAAAATTAGCAGCACCAACGCTGACAAGCCGATCATGCCGAAAGTGGTGCGCCAGCCGAGGTATTGCCCAACGATTCGGCCAATGGGCACGCCCAACACCATCGCCAATGCCGTACCGGTTGCCAGCATACTCAACGCCTGGGTTTTTTTGCCAGCCGGAGCAACACGAATCGCGAGTGAAGCAGTAATCGACCAGAATACCGCGTGCGCCAGTGCGATGCCGATGCGCGAAATCACCAGCGAGGTGAAATCCCATGCCACGGACGAAAGCACATGGCTGGCGATAAACAGAATGAACAACACCGACAGCAGCAGACGGCGTTCTATATTCCGCGTCAGTAGCATTAACGGCAGGGATAACAGCGCAACGACCCATGCATAAATGGTCAGCATAATACCGACATCAGCGGTCTTCATGGCGTAGCTCGCCGCTATATCCGACAACAGGCCAACAGGTACAAATTCAGTGGTATTAAAGACAAAGGCGGCAATCGCCAGCAGCACAACGCGTAGCCAGGCTGTTTTACGTGAGACGGTAGTTGGTTGCATGGGGTTCAAATCGATCTGACAGCGAGTGAGGGGGCGAAACGAGCCCGGTTAAGTGACCTGCATCACAAATTGGGGCTATTGTGGAGCATTAGTGAGCGGATGAAAACCATGAGTACCGTTTTTATTCCTGATTATTTTTTATCGCTAAAGGTCGTGGTAATAGCCTGAGGTTATTATCCATTCTTGCTTTTTGTCTCAGGGAGGCATGGCGGGTAAGAACAACCAGGGCGTAACGCTTTACGATCCAGTGATGACCAAGTCGGCTGTTTCTTTATTAGAACGATGTGACAGCCGTACTTAACATAACCCTGTAAGCGCTACGCCATTGTCAGACCAGCATTATCAGAGTTGCACCATATGTTTTAGCGCCACGCTATGCTGAGTGGTCAGGCTTTTTTTTACCGTCACCGGACAACAATGTTCACATCCAAGGGCACTGGAATAGAATTTACGTGCTTGTTGAATGGCGGCCGTGGCGGTGTAGAAAGTGCCGAGAAAGCGCCGTGCACCATCTGATGGCAGGAACGGGCAGCCTGTTGCATGTACCACATGGTTGTCGTTATAGCCTGCATGCTTATCGACGTAATAATAGAGTTGCATCTAACGTCCTCATTGCTGTGAAAAAAGAAAATCTAACTATTGTTGGAATAAAATGGATTATAGCGACGAATTGTCGTTTTGTTTTAAGTGGGACTATTTGAAAGCGAGATTCTGACGGCTTAAGCGAGAAGCGGGGCGCGGCGGCCCCGTCGTTTAGATGAAAGGTATTACAGTTTTCGGCACTGTAAACGCCAGCCGACGAACAAGGCCAGCAACAGCAGCACACTGATGAACAGCGTTACGCCCGCCCAGCCATAGCTGTGCCAGAACACGCCGCCTAACGTACCCGCCACGCTGGAACCTACGTAATAGCTGAACAGATAGAGTGACGAGGCCTGGCCTTTGGCACGGCGTGCGCGTGGGCCAATCCAACCGCTGGCAACGGAGTGCGCGGCAAAAAAGCCCGCCGTAAACAGCATCATGCCGGGCAGTATCAGCCAGAGTGAATTGAAGGCGGTGAGCAACAATCCAGCCAGCATAATGGCGGTGGCGGCAATCATCACCGGACCACGGCCAAAACGACTGGTCAACGCGCCTGCTTTGGGCGAGCTCCACGAGCCAGTCAGATAAACCACCGACAGCAGTCCCACCACCGCCTGGCTCAACGACCAGGGCGCGCTTAACAAACGGTAGCCGATGTAGTTAAACAGCGTCACAAACGCACCCATCAACAGGAAACCTTCTGCAAACAGGAACGGCAAACCCTTGTCGCGCCAATGCAGGCGGAAGTTGATAAATAAACTGCGCGGTCGCAACGAAGCGGGACGGAAATGACGTGATGCCGGCAGAATCTTCCAGAACATCAGTGCGCCTGCTAGCGAGAAGCAACCGATCACCCCAATGGCTACACGCCATGAGAAGAAATCTGTCAGCACCCCGGTGAGCAAGCGTCCGCTCATGCCGCCAATTGAATTGCCGCTGATGTACAGCCCCATCGAGAAGGCAATAACACGGGGATGAATCTCTTCACTTAAATAAGTCATACCGACCGCTGCCACACCGCTGAGAGACAACCCAATCAGTGCACGCATCATCAAAATGCCTTGCCAACTGGTCATGGTGGCCGAAATCAACGTGCAAATGGCGGCGAGCATTAAGGCAGTGACCATCACCGACTTACGCCCGATGGCATCGGATAGCGGGCCGGTCACCAGCAAGCCCAGCGCCATCAAACCCGTTGAGAGTGACAATGAAATACTGCTCTCGGCGGGAGAGACGCCAAACTGCTGTGACAGCACGGGCAAAATTGGCTGCACACAATACAGCAGCGCGAAGGTGGCCAATCCAGCGGAGAATAATGCCAGCGTGACGCGCATAAACTGCGGCGATCCACGTTCAATCCATTCGGAGGAGGCTACGGTTGAATCAGGCTTAGCGGACAACTCGTCTTCACGAATTGTCACTGCCTGGGAAGAGCGACTCACGGAATATCCTTAGATGAGAAACGGTCTGATTACTGTAGGAAAATGGGAATAGGTTGTACAATATATTAATAATCTCAAATGAGACGTTTAAAGTATGAATATTGAGTTGCGCCATCTGCGATATTTCATCGCCGTTGCGGAAGAGCTGCACTTTGGCCGCGCGGCACAGCGGCTGAATATCTCCCAACCGCCGCTCAGCCAACAGATTCAGCAGCTGGAGCAGGAGATTGGCGCACAGCTGTTTACCCGCACTAATCGCAGCGTGCAGATCACACCTGCTGGTCAGTTGTTTTTACAGGATGCGCGCGTCATTCTGCTGCAGGTTGAACAAGCCGCCAGTAGGGCAGCGCGTGTGCACAGTGGACAGGAAGGCGAGCTGCGCATTGGTTTCACCTCTTCCGCACCCTTCACCGGTCTGGTCTCGGATGCGCTTTATCAATTTCGTCAGCGTTGGCCGGAAGTGCACATTTCGATGCAGGAAAATAACACGCGTCAGCAGTTAGCACCGCTGCACGAAGGTCGGCTGGATTTGGGGGTGATGCGCAACACGCCGTTACCAAGCGATTTACAGCATCGGGTGCTGTTACGCGAGCCGTTGTGCGCGCTGGTGCACTGGGCACATCCGCTAGCGGATGCCGAATCGATCTCTATTCAGGCACTGGCCAACGAGCCCTTTGTGTTTTTTGATCCACAGGGGGGTACCGCGCTGTACGGAGAAACACTGGCGCTGCTGCACCGTTATCAAATCAAACCCTTTATTACTCAGGAGGTGGGCGAGGCGATGACGATTCTCGGTCTGGTCGCCACCGGCTTGGGTGTTTCCATATTGCCGGCCTCATTTCGGCGTGCGCGACTGGCTGATGTGGTGTGGATTCCCCTGCAGGAGCACGATGCCATTTCTGAAGTCTGGCTGGTCTGGTCAGCCACGCGGCAACCCACTGCGCAAATGCACAATATGATGCAATTGATGATGCAAAATGCCGAAATTTAAATCGTCTGATGATCATTGGCCCGATCTTTATGTGCGATAAATCACATTTCTAATCAAATATTTGACGCTGCCTGCCAATCTGCATCACCATAGCTGCTGTTTATTTAGAAGCGCGAAAATATCCGGGAGCAGGGCGTGAATCTGGACAGTCAGCCTGGCCACATTGACCAAATAAAACAGACCAACGCAGGTGTGGTTTACCGACTGATTGACCTTTACGGCCCGATTTCGCGTATTGAGCTTTCTAAACGTGCCCAGCTGGCACCCGCCAGCATCACCAAAATTGTGCGTGAAATGCTCGATGCGCATCTGGTGCAGGAAACCGAGTTCCAGGATCCAGGCAGCCGTGGCCGTCCGGCCATTGGTTTGATTCTTGATACCCTCGCCTGGCACTATCTTGCCATCCGTATTCAACCGGGACAGATCACGTTAACGCTGCGCGATCTGAGCAGCCGTGCGTTGCAGGAAGATCGACTGCCACTGCCTGCCAGCGCTGACCAGCCGCTGCTGCAAACGCTGCAGCAAATGGTTAATGACTTCTTCGTCCGCCATCAGAACAAACTTGAGCGTCTTACCGCGATTGCCATCACCTTACCCGGTTTAATTAACGCGGCATCGGGTGTGGTGCATCGCATGCCGGGCTATGACGTGCAGGAAATGCCGTTAGGTGAAACACTTTCCTCGCTCACGGGTTTACCGGTATTTGTGCAACATGACATCTCCGCCTGGACGCTGGCCGAAGCGCTGTTCGGTGCTTCGCGCGGTGCGCAGGATGTTATTCAAATAGTGATTGATGAAACGGTTGGTGCGGGTGTGATCAGCGGGGGCCAGCTTTTGCACAAACGAGGTCGTGCGCTGGTAGAAATTGGGCATACGCAGATCGATCCTTACGGCCAGCAGTGTTACTGCGGTAATCATGGCTGTCTGGAAACCGTGGCCAGCACAGGCAGTTTATTGCAGCTGGCGGCCCAGCGTTTATCTTCGCAACCCGACAGTTTGCTGCATCGGGAACCGCTAACCATCGCCAGTTTATGCGCAGCCGCGCAGCAGGGCGATCGACTGGCGCGTGATGTGATTGCCGGTGTCGGCCACCACATTGGTCGCATGTTGGCAATGATGGTGAATATCTTCAATCCCCAACAAATCCTGATTGGTTCTCCGCTTAATCAAGCCGCTGAGGTGCTGTTTCCTGCCGTTAGCAGCACCATTCGTCAGCAGGCGTTACCCGCATACAGTCATGAGATCCAACTTGCCCCTACCAGCTTTAGCGATCCGGGCACTTTTGGTGCCGCCGCGCTGATCAAAGACTCACTTTATAGCGGCCATTTGCTGGTAAAACTGTTGCAAGGCTAATCACTGCTCGCCTTAAGTTTGCGCTAACGCAATCTGCCATCCGAGACATTTCCTTAAACTGCCTTCTTCGCAGGTTACACATCGCTTCAACGAAGGAGGAATAAGGTGAAAACAATCTTTGTCACCGGTACCGACACCGCGGTGGGTAAAACCGTCGTGTCACGCGCGCTGCTGCAGTGTTTCGCCAAAGCGGGTCTCTGTGCAGCAGGCTACAAACCTGTTGCTAAAAGTGCACAGCACACGCCAGACGGATTGCGTAATAAAGATGCTTTGCTGCTGCAGCAGGCATCGGGTCTTGAACTGCCTTACCAGGCGGTGAATCCCATCACCCTGGAAGAAGATGAAATCAGCACCAGCGCATCCGTGCGAATGGATTATCCGTTGCTGAGCCGCAGCCTTGAGCAGTTACAAAGCCGCGCCGCGCGGGTGGTGGTGGAGGGAACTGGCGGCTGGCGCAGTCTGATGAATGATCTGCAGCCGTTGTCCAGTTGGGTTCAACAGGAACAACTGCCGGTCGTCATGGTGGTGGGCATTAAAGAAGGTTGCATTAGCCATGCTTTACTGACTGCTAATGCCATCGTAGGTGATGGGCTGCCTTTAGCAGGTTGGGTCGCCAACCGTATTAATCCGGGATTAGCACATTACGCTGAAATCATTGATGTTCTGCGTGAAAAGCTAGGCGCACCGCTGCTGGGTGAGTTGCCTTATCTGCCGCGTGCCGAGCAGCGTGAGCTGAGTGGTTATCTGGACATTTCCCTGCTGGATGAGGCATTAATGCACGTTGATAGTGCACAGCCTGCGGCATGATGAAACGAAGCGATGCAAATGATCGGTGGCTGAATCTAAGGTTTCGGGTTCAGCATCCGAGATCGCTCTGCTTAAATCAGCTTATAATCATGCGGTTATAAATTTTTTCCTCAATGTGAGTGCCAATGGCGTGAATCATGCATCAGCCATGCTGATGAATATTCTGCCGGAGCACACACATGTCGCACTCCCCTAAAGGTTTATTGTATGGGCTTGATGCCCGTATTGGTCCTGTTCCCGCCTTTTTCGCTGCGTTGCAGCACGTCCTTGCCAGCGTGGTAGGGATCATTACGCCGCCACTGATTATTGGCTCAATCCTCGGATTGCAGACTTACATTCCGTATCTGATCAGCATGTCTTTGCTGGTTTCCGGTTTAGGGACATTTCTGCAGGCGCGTCGCTTTATGGGGATTGGGGCGGGCATGATTTGCCTGCAAGGCACCAGCTTTGCTTTTCTCGGAGTCATCTTATCTGGCGGTTTGATGGTGAAAGCGCAGGGCGGTTCACCGGAAGCAATCATGGCGATGATCATGGGCTGTAACTTCGTGGCAGCTTTTATTCCGATGTTGATCAGCCGTTGCGTAGCGCCGTTGCGGAAAGTGCTGACGCCAGTGGTGACCGGCACGGTGATTACCTTGATCGGCATCAGCCTGATAAAAGTGAGCATCACCGATTGGGCAGGCGGCCATAATGCTGCTGACTTTGGTGCGCCAGGAAATCTGGCGCTGGGCGGGCTGACGCTGCTGGTGATCATTGTGCTTAACCGTTCGCAGAATCGCTGGATGCGCCTTCTCGCGGTAGTGGCAGGTATCGTGGTTGGCTGTCTGGCGGCGGCACTGACCGGCCATCTGCCCATCAAACCGATGATGTCCAGTCACTGGCTGGTTTTGCCTTCATTTTTCCGCTTTGGTTTCGATTTTAGCTGGAGCATTTTCGTGCCGATTGCGCTGGTGTCGGTGATTTGCGTGATTGAGGCGGTAGGGGATTTGACGGCGAATTGCCTGATTTCGCAGCAACCCATTGAGGGCGACGGTTTTCAACGTCGTTTGCAGGGCGGCATTTTGGCTGATGGGATTAGCTGTCTGTTCGCCGCGATGTTTTCGGCATTCCCTAATACTACCTTTGCGCAGAATAACGGTGTGATTCAGATGACCGGCGTGGCCAGCCGTTATGTTGGCATGGTGATTGGCGTGATGCTGTTGCTGTTGGGCGTGTTTCCGGTGATCGGCAATGTGCTGCAGCAAATTCCAGCGCCAGTTCTCGGCGGTGCCACTCTGGTGATGTTTGGCAGTGTGGTGGCGGCAGGCATTCGGGTGATGACGCAATCCACGTTGGGACGCCGTGAGATGTTGATCGTCGCGGTGTCCTTTGGTATTGGCTTGGGTGTGGAAGCGGTACCCGAGGTGTTGAAGCAGTTGCCACCGTTAGTGAGTAATTTGTTTGGTCATGCGGTGACCACGGGTGGCATTCTGGCGATGCTGTTGAATATCGTGCTGCCATCGGAGCGGGGAGATGAGCGGGTTGTCGGTGCGGTGGAGGAAAATCACTGATTTTGCGTTAGGAGAGGTGGGGATCTAAACCGCTGTCTGTGAGTTTGTGCGTACGTCGGAAGAGGCGGCAGATCGTAAAGACGCCATAAACCATCCCTGGGGCTCGGCCCGCGCCATCCCTGGCGCAGGACGCTTTACTCCTCTGCCGCCTCTTCCAACGTGTTAGCTGTCGTGCGGTTTGTCTGGACTCGGGCTGCCGTGCACTGTGCCTTAAGATTCAGCCATTGTGCGATTGGTTAAGGATTCAGTCTGCGGCGCGTACGTCCCGAGCTGAGATAGTCCGCGATATAGTCTTGCGAAATCTCACCGCTGTAGCGTCCTTCCTCATCGACGATCGGCATCCAGACGGTGTTGTGTTCATACAGCTTGGAAAGCACCACGCGCAGATTTTCTTCGGCCTTACCCGTCACTTTAAAGGTATGCAGCATCTCCTCGCAGCGTCCGGCGGCATTACGCGCTTCGCGACGTTTCACAAAGCCCAGCGGCTTGCCATCATTATCTACCACGGTGACAGATCGCATGTCGTTGTCATCCATGGTGGCGAACGCCTCCTGCAACGGCGTGCTGCGCTGCACGGTGATGGTTGGCTGCTGATCGGTGACGTCGCCCGCCTGCACCAGCAGCAGGCGTTTCAGCGTACGGTCCTGGCCAACAAATGATCCAACAAAATCATTGGCGGGTTTTGCCAACAGCTCATCGGGACTGGCGCACTGTACGATTTTGCCCTGTCCAAACACCGCGATGCGGTCACCCAGTTTGAGTGCTTCATCGATGTCATGGCTTACCAGCATTACGGTTTTCTTCAACTGGCGCTGCATTTCGAGAAACTCATTCTGAATCACTTCACGGTTGATTGGGTCGACAGCGCCAAAAGGTTCGTCCATCAGCAGTACTGGTGGATCAGCCGCCAGCGCGCGGATCACGCCGATACGCTGCTGCTGACCACCTGACATTTCTCGTGGATAGCGATGCAGGAATTTGCTGGGATCGAGCGCCACCATGCTCATCAACTCGGTAGCACGTTCGCGGCAGCGCTTTTTATCCCAGCCCAGCATGCGCGGCACTACGGTAATGTTCTCTTCAATGGTCATGTTAGGGAACAGACCAATCTGCTGAATCACGTAGCCGATATTGCGGCGCAGCGTCACGGTATCTTGTCCGCTGGTGTCTTCACCGTTGATCAAAATTTTTCCGCTGCTGGCTGGGATCAGACGGTTGATCATTTTCAGCGTGGTGGTCTTGCCACAGCCGGAGGGGCCGAGCAGCACGCACATCTCTCCGGCAGGGACTTCCAGGCTGACGTTATCTACGGCGTTAAAGGCGGTGCCGTTTTTTTGTGTAAAGGTTTTCGTCAGGTTTTCCAGTTTTATCATTATCGAATCCCCTTAGGAGTCAGCGCCGACTGCAAACGGTGCAGTAGCCAATCAAGCACAATCGCTAATAAACAAATCATTAGTGCACCGGCAATCAGCATGCGCACATCACTGCCGCTGATACCATCCAGCAGCTGTAAGCCTAATCCGCCTGCGCCGATGACTGCGGCAATCGCCATCACGCCAACGTTCATGACCACCGCAGTGCGGATACCGCCGAAGATCACTGGCAGCGCCATTGGAATTTCGACCCAGCGCAGGCGCTGCCAGAAAGTCATGCCTATGCCGCGACCGGCTTCACGCAGCCCTGGCGACAGGTTTTCCAGTGCGGTATGGGTGTTACGCACAATCGGCAGCAGGGAGTAAAGGAACACCGCGCAGATAGCAGGCAATGCACCAATACCCTGACCGATCATGGAAAACAGCGGAATCATCAGACCAAACAGCGCGATGGTTGGAATCGTCAGTACGATGGTGGCGATACCGAGCACCGGCGTCGCGAGCCATTTAAAGCGCACAATCAAAATGCCCAGTGGCACGCCAACAATGATGGCGAATCCCACTGCCACCAGCACCAGCCAGGTATGCTGCCAGGTTAAGGCCATCAGGGTGTGCCAGTTACTCATGATGTAATGCAAAGTCTCCATGACGCCTCCTTACAGCATGTTTTTCGATTGCAGGAAATCACGCGCCACCTGCTGCGGTGACTGATGATCGATATCAACACGTTTGTTCATCTCGGTGATCGCTTCGTCGGTGATCAGCGGTGAGAGTTGATTGAGGGCCGCATCCAATCCCGGATGGCTTTTCAACACATCCTGACGTACGACTGGCGTGACGTTGTAACTCGGGAAGAAGTGTTTATCATCTTCCAAAACCTTGAGATCAAAGCCTTTGACTCGCCCATCGGTGGTATAAATCAAGCCCGCATCGACAAAACCATCACGTACCGCGTTGTACACCAATCCCGGATCCATCTGGCGAATCTGCGGGCGATCCAGCGGCATGTCGTAGGCTTTCTGCAACGGCTTCAGGCCATCGGAACGGCCGGAGAACTCTAAGTCGAGCCCGAGTTTCCAGTTGTGGTCGGGGTCGGTTTTGCGCACCTGTTCCAGTTTGGCAACCAGCTGTGACATGGTGCTGATGCCTTCTTTATCGGCGCGTGCACGCTGCATGGCAAATGCATAAGTGTTGTTCATTGGCGCGGGATCGAGCCACACCAGACCCAGTTTGGCATCGAGTTGTTTAACGGTTTTATAAGCCTCTTCAGATGACATCGGTTTGTTGATGTGGTTGAAGATGATCAGCGAGGTACCGGTGTACTCCCAGGTCATATCGATTTGCTTGTTGATCATCGCATTACGACCAATCGTGGTGGCGATATTGGTTTTAGGGACCACCTGAAAACCTTTCTTTTGCAGCCAGAGCACGGTCATGGCAGACAAAATATGCTGTTCGGTAAAGCTCTTGGTTGCCATCACAATCGGCGTGGCCGCAGCGGCGGTTTGGCTGATGGCCAATGTCGCGGCCAGTGCCAGCGCCGTGTGTTTCACCCAGCGCGTTAAGTTATGCGTTTTACCCATCACTTAGCTCCTTGTGTTAAGCCGCAGAGTGCGGGCTGAGGAATCGACCCAATGCTGCCAGCAGCAAATCGAGGATCAACGCAAACAGGGCGGTGGCCACGGCGCCGAGGATCAACGTAGGGAAGTCATTGAGGTAAATGCCGGGGAAAATCAGTTCGCCAAAACTGCTGGCACCAATCAGGAAGGCCAGCGGTGCCGTACCGACATTGATGGCGGTCGCAATGCGCACACCCGCCAGAATCACTGGCAAGGCATTGGGAATTTCTACCTGACGCAGACGTTGGAATTTGGTCATGCCGATGCCGTTGGCGGCTTCAATCAGCGAAGGCGGCACCGCGCTTAATCCGGAATAGGTATTACGCACGATAGGTAGCAATGAGGCGAGGAACAGGGCGATTAAGGCAGGGCGATCGCCAATCCCGACAATGACCATGGCCAGTGCGAGAACAGCCAGCGGCGGCAAGGTATTCCCGACGTTAAAGATCTGCATCACATATTCCGCCCAACGACGAGCAAACGGGCGGCTGAGCAAAACCCCGCTCGGAATGCCAATCAGCAGGGCGAAAAACATTGACCAAAACACTAAAAACAGATGCTGCTGACCCAGATAAATTAAGTCCTCTTGCCGGTCGCGCAGCGTATTCAACCCGATTCCCCAAACCAGCAGGGCAATCACCGCGACGATGGCCAGTAGTGCCAGCCCGGCTCTACTAACGAGCGATGCATTTTGCATGCGAGAGTCTCCCTGATTCGACAAATTGTTCGATCTTGTTATGTCATTTCACGGTTGAGGACGTAGTGGAGAACAAACCACATACGAAAATCCTTCACGCTAATAAATTGCAGATAAAATGACTGTTAGATAGTGCTTTTCCAGTGAATAACTGGAAAGTGCTGTTAAAAGCTATAGCAATGCTTAGCGTATTGCGCCAGTTTTCACGGCAAAATCAGACAGATAGAAGGGCGGGTAAAACCTTCTTAACCCGCATGAAATAAGGCATCATCTAACAATAAAAAAAATTCATCGAATTGTGTGACGTTGTCACACAATGGGCGCACGCAGAGGAAACTCGTCTGATGGAAAATCAGCTAGCCTTGAGAGAAAAAAGGGAGACGTATGACTGAAACTGCAGAATTGAACACGGAACATCGCCACTGGATCCTTATCGCCTGCATGCTCGCCATGTTTATGGCCGCGATTGAAGTCACCATTGTGGCGACCGCGATGCCGACCATTATTGCTGAACTCGGCGGTTTCTCGCAGTTTGGCTGGGTCTTCTCTATCTATTTGCTGACTCAGGCCGTGAGCGTGCCACTCTATGGTCGGCTTGCTGATATGTGGGGGCGTAAACGACTCTTTTTCATTGGCGTCTCGCTGTTCCTGATCGGTTCGGTATTGTGCGGTTTTGCGCATACCATGACGTGGTTAATTCTGTTTCGCGCGTTTCAGGGCCTGGGTGCAGGCGCAATTATGCCGCTCACCAGCACCATTGTGGCCGACATCTACTCCCCGCGCGAACGTGCCAATGTGCAAGGCTGGCTCTCCAGCGTCTGGGGTGTCGCGGCTATTATTGGGCCGCTGAGTGGTGCCTGGCTGGTGCAGCACTTTAACTGGTCGGTGATTTTCTGGGTCAACGTGCCGATTGGTCTGTTTTCCATGCTGCTATTAGCGCGTTTCTTACCGGCGCGTGAACATCACAAAGGGGCAACGCTGAATCTTACCGGCAGCTGCTGGCTGATGATTTGCGTTACGGCGCTGTTAGTGGCGCTGTTGCAGGCGGATGCCCTTGGTTACTGGTTACTGGCATTCCTGTTATTGGCATTGCTGGCGGGCTGGCAATTAAAACAGCATGAACAGCGAGCTGAGGCACCCCTGTTTCCTCTCGCCATCTGGCGCAGCCGGTTAATTCTGGCAGGCAATGCCGGTAATTTGATCATCGGTGCCACCATGATGGGCATCAGCGCGTTTCTGCCAACCTGGATTCAGGGTATTACTGGCGGTACACCGCTGCAGGCGGGGAGTGCGTTGGCGATGATGTCGATTGGCTGGCCGTTAGCCAGCACGCTGAGTGGTCGATTGATGTTAGTCACGTCCTATCGCTTTACCGCGCAGCTGGGAGCCTTATTATTGATTGCGGGTAGCGCGCTACTGCTGCTATTGCGTACCGACAGTTCAATCATGCAAGCCGGGCTGACTGCTTTTGTCATTGGCACGGGTATGGGCATGACCAGCACCACCTTCCTGGTGTCGGTGCAAAACCATGCGCACTACGACATTCGTGGCATTTGCACCGCGTCAATTATGTTTAGCCGCATGCTGGGTTCAGCGATTGGTACTGCGCTGATGGGCGCGGTACTGAACTTCAATCTTGCGCAGCGTCTGCCACAGGCCAGTGATCCGATGCAGCAAATCATGTCACATGAAAGCCGTCAGTCACTGTCCGAAGCGACGTTGCATCAGTGGACCGGGCAGATTGCTGCTTCGCTGCATTGGGTGTTTGTGGTGGCGTTAGTGATTGCGATGCTAACGTTGTGGATTGCGTGGTTGATGCCGCGTCAGCGGCCAGAGGCAGAATAGAAAAGGGCGGCCATCAGCCGCCCTTTCAGTATTACTGCGCGGGAGCATCCTGTGAACTGCCTGCGCTAGCCGGGACATTGCTTTCACTGTCTCGGCCGTTTTTCTTATACACGATTTTCTGGCTGTCATTTTCGCAGTGACCCACTACCTGGCCGCCCGCTTGATCGGCCTGATCGTTAGGCACGATATCCAGCGTAAAGTCCGATTCGGCCACGCCGTTACTGACGATCTTCTTACTGATATCCGCTTTAACGGTTTCACAGGAAGCCTGCGCCAGCATCGGCAACGCCAGCATTGCCATCAACATCACTGCATTACGTTTTTTCATCACACTCTCCTTGGTTCTGAATTCCCTAGAAAACTATAGCAGCAACATAGAATTAAGGTGCGACCGTACGGCCGGTACGACGATCAAGGCAGCGCAGGGTGTTCGGTTCCCAATACGCATTGACGTTGTAGCTCTTCTCGCAGCTATCTCGGGTGTCAAAAGCCTTATCGGTTTTATCGAACTCTTTCTCTACGCGCGTATTCACTTTATTGCGTAGGTTTTTCGTGTCGTTCCACTGTTCTTTGCTTTGACGCGCGGCTTCGTTGCTGGAAGCACTGTTGCCGTTCTCAATGATCAGGCGGTCGGTTTGGGCCGATGCCAGCGGAGCGGTCAGCAGCGCACCGGCGGTTAACGCCAAAGTCAGCAGGAGAGAAAACAGGTTTTTCATTGTGATTTCCTTTAGTTAACACCAGCACAGCCAGAAACCCGGCTGTCACAACCATGAGGGCTAGTATATCATCGCTGCAACTTTGCTCACCAGCGGTGAGCCTTTTGTTTAGGCGAGAGAGAGATTTTCTATGCTGGTGAAAACCACTTTACTGTTTTTTTTGACTGCGATTGCCGAAATTGTTGGCTGTTTCCTGCCGTGGCTGTGGCTGAAGAAGGGAATGACCGCGTGGCTTTTACTGCCTGCAGCGGCGAGTCTGGCGTTGTTTGTCTGGTTGCTGACGCTGCATCCGGCAGCGAGCGGTCGTGTGTTCGCGGCTTACGGGGGTGTCTATGTGGTGACGGCGCTGATTTGGCTGCGCGTGGTGGATGGCGTCAAGCTCAGTACATGGGATTGGATTGGCGCGCTTGTAGCGTTTAGCGGCATGTTGATTATTGTCGCCGGTTGGGGCCGGGCGTAAGCGATGGGCGCAACCTGTGCGCCCGTGACAATATTCAGCCTTTATGCACTTTCAGACCCGCAAGCGTCTGGGAGACCGGCATGATTTCCAGCGTATTGATATTGACGTGTTTAGGCAGTGTCGTGACCCAATACACCGCTTCAGTGACATCTTCCGCTGTCAGCGCGGTGGTGCCTTCGTAAACGGCATCCGCACGCCCATCATCGCCTTTGAAGCGCACATTAGAAAACTCGGTGCCACCCACTAAACCCGGCTCGATATCGGTGACGCGCAGCGCGGTACCGTGCAAATCGGTACGCAGATTGAGGCTGAACTGGCGTACGAATGCTTTGGTCGCGCCATAAACGTTGCCGCCCTGATAAGGCCAGCTGCCCGCGATGGAGCCGATGTTTACGATGTGACCGACATTGCGCTCCACCATGGCCGGCAGCACGGCACGCGTCATGTACACCAAACCTTTGTTATTGGTGTCGATCATGTTTTCCCAGTCTTCAATATTGGCTTTATGCGCGGGCTCGATCCCTAATGCCAGACCGGCATTATTCACCAGCACGTCGATTTCACGCCACTCTGCGGGCAGCGCAGCGATAGCTTCATCAATAGCGGCGCGATTACGCACATCCAACTGAACGGTATAAAGGTTGGCACCCAACTCCTCTTTCAGCGCTTTCAGACGCTCTGCGCGGCGTCCGCTGGCAATCACTTTATGACCATTAGCGATGAAGCGACGGGTGATGCTTTCACCAAAACCGGCGGTGGCGCCAGTGACAAAAATAATCATCTCACTGTTCCTTAAACAATTGTACGTCAATGTTAACCAATTGATTTTAAATTTAAAAACCAACAATGAAACTCTACGAATTATGGGCGGGGGAAGCGAGATCATTTAGTATGTGCCTGGTTGAGCAAATTTACCCGGCTGTACTCAGCTCTCCAATCCATAAACCGTATACATCATAAACCATCTATGCAGGCTCATGGTCGTTGTGCGTTGCGATAAATGTGGGATTAGCCGCTGTGGAGGGCATTTAACCTGCAGCTTTGAGGAGGGCGGAGGCACGGACACAGCACTGCACGTGGGTCAATCCATGCTAACAGGTTGCATGCTTTGGTTGATTCAAGACATGCTGCTGCTTTTATGACTCACCGAGCCTGACGTGTGCTATCAGAGGTATTCAATTCATAACCGGATTCGGCCTGCTGTTTGCTCAGCGTTGCGAACGAAAGCGAACCTGGCATCGCGGTTTATCACCACGATACCAGGCGCGTGTTTTGGCTCAGTGAATCAGAAAGAACTCCAGTTATCCTCTGGGGAGCTTCCCGCTGTTGCCAGCGCTGTACGCGATTTCAGCGGAGAGAGAACCGGCTTTTTCACGTGGCTTTCAGATTTGGATATCACCGCATCAGCGTTATCCATCAATTTGAACGTGCTGACCAATTCTGCCATTACGGCGGCCTGCTCGGACATGGATTGAGCTGCGCTGGCGGACTCTTCAACCAGCGCCGCATTCTGCTGCGTGGTGGTGTCAATTTGCCCCATCGCGATATTGATTTGACCAATACCATCGCTCTGCTCGCGGCTGGCATGGGCAATCTCTTCAATCAGCTGCGTCATATTGTGGATATCAGACACAATACTGGTCATTCCGTGATCGGCTTTCACAACCAGCTCCCTGCCTGACGTCACGCGTGCAACCGTGTCATCAATCAGTGTTTTGATCTCGCGCGCGGCACCCGCGCTGCGCTGCGCCAGACTACGCACTTCACTGGCAACCACCGCGAAGCCTCTTCCAGATTCTCCCGCTCGCGCAGCTTCAACAGCAGCATTCAGTGCCAGAATATTGGTCTGGAAAGCAATGCCGTCAATCACCTTAATAATTTCGGACATTTTCTGCGAATCGTTCGAGATTTCCTGTATGCGTGTCGAAACATCGTTCATTACGGCACCGTTGTCTCTGACCGCGGAGGCCACGCCACTGACAAACTGGCGCGCCTGCTCAGTATTACTGGCGGTATTGCTCAGCGTTGAAGTCAGCTCTTCTAACGTGGCGGCCGTTTCCTCCAGGCTTGCTGCCTGTTCATCGGTACGAGAGGCCAGATCATTGTTGCCACCGCTGATTTCACTGGAAGCAAGCGCGATGTTGTTGGCACCTTCACGCACGCGCAGCAGCACGCCCGAGAGTTTTTCAACAAAGCGGTTGAATGCCGCTGATATCTGCGCCAGCTCATCTCCGCCGCGCACCTCCAGGCGACGCGTCAGATCACCTTCCCCTGAAGCAACGTCTTCCAGGGCGTCGCGTAAAATGGCGAGGCGACGCAACTGCTGGTTGAACACCAGCCCGGCAATCAGCGCGGTAATAATCAGACTCACCAGGGTGATGAGGATGCTTTCCCGCTGTAATGTCGTCAGAGATGCCGTCACTTCATCACGATCAACGGCAATCACCAGTGACCACGGCGTCCCTTTGACGGGAGAGGCATAAACGAACTGCTGTTCACCGCCGATAGTCAGTTCAGCATGTCCGCCCTGACTGGCCAGATTTTGGATGACTTTGAGGTCGAGTGAAGGTGACAACTCAGTGACCGGCTTGAGAATAAGGTCTGACTTCGGCGCGGCAATCAATTTACCGCTGCTGTCCACCAGGAATGCAAAGCTCTTCTCCAGTGGATGAATCGCATTCACCGTATTGGAGACGGTATCCAGGTGCAGATCGCTGCCGATCACACCCAATGTTTTTCCGTTATCGACAATCGGCTGAGCAAAAGTAATGGTCAGCTTGCCGGTTGACGCATCAACATAAGGGTCCAGCAACACCGGATGGCCAGCTTTAACCGTTTCCAGATACCACGGACGCTGGCTGCCATCATAGGTGGCTGGCATAGGGTGGACGAACACATGGGAATGAGGCTCAGGATAGACGATATAGGCATCATCAAACTCGCCAGCTTCGATCGCCGCACGCAGAAAAGGGACCGCATCGTCATGACGACCAAAAGCCGTTTTGATCGAACCGGTGATCCGTTGTTTCTCTGCCGCCCAGCCAGCCAGTTCCGCCGCATGAACGCGGGAGAGTTGGCCAATGTGCTCATCAATGCTTTCAAGTGTCTTTCCACGCACGGTGGTGTAGGTAAAAGTGGCAAGTGCGATAAGGGATACTGCCGTGATGACCACGCTGATAGCGATTAAACGCGAGCGTATTGTTTTAAACATGTTTGACCTTCCACCCAACTGGATCACATTAGAGGTTTGTTTTTTCCAGAATGCGTCCTGCGTCACTGAAAATACGGAATACGTATTCAGTTATCGGTAACCCCATCTAAAACTGTAGGGAAACGATTGCGCGGTGGAAGAGTATTAAGGCACTAAAAAGGGGAAGGGAGTTAGCGCGCCCGTCATCATGATAATGAGAGACGGGCACACTTTCCTTAACGAAGCGAGCGCTCGAATGCACTCGCTGATACCGCTTAATTTAACGCGACGAGGGACAGCTGATGCGAGTCGGTATAACGGTCAGTGGCCAATGGCATCGCATCCTCATCAACCTGAAACTGCGTCACCGACTGCTGCAAATTCACCACCTGCTGTTGCAGTGAGCTGGCAGCGGTAGCCACTTCAGCCACCAGTGAGGCATTCTGTTGTGTTACGCCATCCATCTGCTGGATAGCGATATTGATCTGCGAGATGCCGCGCGTCTGTTCGCCGGATGCCAGCATCACTTCATCCATGATATCGACCACTTTTTTCACATCGAGCATCACTTCATTCATGGTGACGCCAGCATCTTTAACCAGTCCTGAACCCTGCTCAATGTTGCTGAGCGAGTCATTGATCATCAGGCCAATTTCCTTCGCGGCGGTGGCGCTGCGCTGAGCCAGCACCCGAACTTCCGAAGCGACCACGGCAAAACCGCGTCCTGCTTCACCGGCGCGCGCGGCTTCTACCGCAGCGTTCAGGGCCAGCAGGTTGGTCTGGAAGGCTATGCCGTCAATCACACCGACGATGTCGCCGATTTTTGCCGAGCTTTTCTCAATGGAACTCATGGTGGTGACCACTTCAGACACCACTGTTGCACCACGCGAAGCAGAATCTGAAGCCTTCTGCGACAATGCGTTAGCTTTGCGCGTGTTGTCCTCATTGTTTTTCACTGTCGCCATAATCTGCTCCATACTGGATGCCGTCTCATCCAGCGAGGCCGCCTGTTGCTCAGTACGGCTGGAAAGATCGATATTACCGGTGGCGATCTCTTCTACGCCGGAGCCGATTGCATCGGTGCCACTGCGGACCATCAACACCATGTTCGCCAGGCCATCGCGCATACGCTGGACAGCGGCAAACAGTTGCGCAATTTCATTTTTACCGGAGATGTCGATGCGCGCACGTAAGTCGCCTTCGGCGATGCGATCAAACACGTTGATCACATGATTGAGCGGCTTAACGATAAGATTGGTCATCACCGACCAGGCCAGCGCGGCCAAAACCAGCGCACAGGCGATACAAAAATACAGCGTAAACGCCATATGCTGAACCCGATCGCTGGAGTCACTGTATGCGACATCAATACTTTTAATTTTAAAGGCCACCAGCGCTTTAGAGGCTTTATCAAAGGCACCGTATAACGCCGTTGATTTCCCTGCACGCTGGCGGTATTCATCCAGTTTGCCTGCTTCGAGCGCGGCAAAAGCCGGATCGATAAACTCTTTCATCAGCGCATCGCGTGTAGTGGCCATTTCAGCCGCAATTGGCTTCTCTGCTGAGGATTGTGGATATTTCAGATATTCCTGCCATTTCGCACTGGCGTTATCTATTTTTCCTCTGGCGCGCTCTAGCGCGACTTTGGCTTTTTCGGCATCGCCACTGCCCACCAGTGATTCATATAAACGCAAATCCAGTCGTCCACGTAATAAAAGTTCTGAGCTTTCATTGAGCGCCACCAGGCCCGGCAAAACTTCGGTATCAACGGTGGCAAAGGATTTATTGCCAGACTGTACGGCAAATAACCCTAAAATACCGACGAACAGCAATAATGCTGTTAATGAAAAAACCATGATGCTGAGGGCGGTGCGGATCTTTATTCTATGAAACATAACTATTCCCTGAGAACGTTTAATTGAAAAAGATGAAGGCGTAGTAACAATGATTTTTTTATTAAAAGGGGAAGTCATGAGTGTGACTTCCCGTCAACAGGCGGATTTAACCCAAATACTAAGGCTTAGCGGTCTCGGCTAAGAAGGTCTGCAGTTTTTTATTATAAAACTTTGCTTGCATCATAGTGCCATGACCGCTGGTTTCAGCACTGGCCGGAATGAGCAGTAACTCCGCTTTCTTTATCTTGGGCAATTCACTTTGCAAAATGCCGGTTTCAACCGGATTACGTTCATCATCTGCTGAATTAATGATCAGCATTGGTGCGGTAATACGGTTCAACCCAGGCATGGCATTATAATTTGCCGACGAACCCCAGATATAAATGAAATCGTTGGCATCCGCGGTGACAGGCGCAGCAAGACGTGCATCCACCAGTTGGTCTGCCAGCGCGCGCGTCGGAGCTTTATGTTGATAAGCGAGCGTACCGCCGGTGGTGGCAATGCTGAACATGATATTGGCGGTTTTAAGCGTAGGGGGTTGCTGTTGATAGTTGCCTTCAGCCCAGGCAGGATCGCCTTTGATCGATTCAATCAGCATGCGGCGAAGCATCCAGTTGCGTCCGGATAACTCATTCGGCTGCGACGCCATCGGGACCAGTGCATCCATCATGCCGGGATATTTTTCACCCCACAGCCACGTCTGCATCCCGCCCATGGAATAGCCCATCACCAGGCGTAAATGCGAAATGCCCAAACCTTCTTTAATCAGCCGATATTGTGCTGTCACCATATCGTCGTAATCGTAATGCGGGAAGGCCATTCTCAAGCCATCAGAAGGTTTGGATGATTTTCCTGAACCAATGCCTTCCGGGATGATAATAAAATACTTGCTGGCATCCAGCGCCTGTCCCGGGCCAAATAACTCCCCGGCAAATCCCGGTGCCAGTAGGGCACTCAGAGGTTGATTGGTTCCGTGCAGTAATAATACCGCTGGTTTATTCTTATCACCTAAAGTAATGTAGTGAATGCGCACATCTTTTAATTTTTCACCGCTATTAAAGCTAAATTCTTTTGCGATCCAGTCAGCTTCTGTCGGCGTGGGTAATGAACTGGCTGCGTGCGTTATGGGTGATACAGTTAACAGAATGGCACTGGCCACTCCTGATATCATGCGATTAAACATAAACGTCGCTCTTAAGTGATGATATTCCCTGGAAGGCTGATATTAGTTTTAATAGAGATAAATCCCAATTAATATCAACGGGATTCAAGGAAAAGCAGACAATAATCTTCTTTTTTGAGTTTTAATAAGATGATTTTTATGCGGTTGTTCTTATGCTGATACATCCGCATGCCATGATGATGTTTAATATTTCTGTATTAATTCTCTTATTTCATCTGTCTCATCGTATTCCCTCTCATTTGTTTTCATTATCAGCGCTTCTTAGCACACCCAAATCCTTCCTCTGCCACACCGGAATCTTCCTGAAGTAAAATCTGTGCACTACAAGCGTGCGGCGCTGCACTTAAATGGCGCGCAGTTCGTGTTGTCATTACGCTTATTTACTCAGACATCTCGTACCTGACACGCTTTTTATCCCCATGCAATCGGTTGCTTATTTTAGCAACCGATTGCGCATTCGATTGCGGTTCCAAAGGGACATGAAATTGAATGCGTGGTGGGTAAGTTGTTGATAGATAGAACTATTTTTATAATTCCTCATTGGCATAGCGTTTGCAATAAACCTTGAAGGCAACTCATTGCACTTTTACTTATCAAGGAACCGTTATGCCTTACGCCTCTGAAACCCTATTGCGCGCCAGCTTTTTTGATTTCACCGCACTGGCTTCTCAGCCCGATGATATCGCTGCGCATGCGCGCTACCTCGAAGACGGCTTGCTGACGCTGCGCGAGGGTAAGGTGGTGTCGCTTGAAAACTGGGAGATTGCAGAAGGGCGCACTGATACCGCCAGGGTAATCGATCTGCGCGGCAAGCTGATCGTGCCGGGCTTTGTGGATACACATACTCATTATCCGCAAACAGAGATGATTGGCGCATTTGGCGAACAGTTGCTGGAGTGGCTAAACCAATATACTTTTCCGGTTGAGGGCCAATATCACTGCCCGGATCACGCGGCACAGATGTCTGCCTTCTTCCTGCAGCAACTGTTATCCAATGGCACCACCACGGCGCTGGTGTTTGGCACGGTGCACAAACAATCGGTCGATGCGTTGTTCCAGGCCGCGCAACAGCTGGATATGCGTCTGATTGCCGGAAAAGTGATGATGGACCGCAACGCCCCCGCGTATCTGACTGAAACACCGGAAGAGAGCTATCAGGACACGCGTGAACTGATTGAACGCTGGCACCAGCGTGGGCGTTTAAGCTATGCCTTGACGCCACGTTTCGCGCCCACCTCCTCGCCAGAACTGCTGGAGAAAGTCCGTCAACTGCGCAGCGAGTTCCCGGATACCTGGCTGCACACCCATCTGAGCGAAAATCAGCAGGAGATCACGTGGGTCAAATCGCTGTTCCCGGAGCGGGACTGTTACCTCGACGTTTATCATCACCATCAGCTCACCGGAAAGCGCAGCGTGTTTGCACACTGCCTGCATCTGGAAGAGAACGAGTGGCAATGCCTGCACGACACCGATTCCTCTATCGCATTTTGTCCGACGTCGAACCTGTTTCTTGGCAGTGGCCTGTTCAATATTAAACGCTGCTGGCAGCAGGGCGTGCGCATGGGCATCGGCACCGATGTCGGCGCAGGCACCACCTTTAATATGCTGCAAACCCTCGGTGAAGCGTACAAGGTTGGGCAGTTACAGCAGTACAAACTCAGCGCCTGCGAAGCCTTTTACCACGCGACGCTGGGCGGCGCGCATGCACTGGATATCGACGATAAAATTGGCAATTTCAATCCCGGCAAAGAAGCGGATTTCGTGGTGATCGACCCGGCGGTTTCGCCGCTGCAAAAGCTGCGTAGCGGTAATAGCAAAGATATCTGGGAACGCTTATTTGTGATGATGACGCTGGGAGACGACCGCAACATTGCGCAAACCTGGGTCAGCGGCAAACCGGTGTGGCAGCGCGAGCGAGAAGAGGCAACGGTATGATCCAGTTTCTGCTGAATAATCGGCTGGTCACCGAAACGGCCTTAGACCCGAATCTGACCGTGCTTAACTACCTGCGTAGCCATCAACAGCGGCGGGGAACCAAAGAGGGCTGCGCATCAGGTGACTGCGGTGCCTGTACGGTGACGCTGGGAAAAGTGGTGGCGGGGCGAATGCACTATCAGGCCATCAACAGTTGCCTGACGCTGGTTAGCAGCCTGCAAGGCAAACAGCTGATCACCGTGGAGGATTTGAAACAGGGCCGTGAACTGCACAGCGTGCAGCAGGCGATGGTGGATTGCCACGGCTCGCAATGCGGCTACTGTACGCCGGGCTTTGTCATGTCGCTGTTCACTTTGCAGAAAAATACACAGGGCTGGAATCCGCAGCAGGCTGAACAAGCGCTGGCAGGCAATCTGTGTCGCTGCACGGGCTACCGGCCAATTATGGCCGCCGCACAGCAAGCTTGTGAGCAACCCGCAGAAGATAATTTTACGGCGGATGAGTCGGCACTGGTTCAGCGCTTACAGGCGTTGAATAACCGGGAAGTACAAATACTGGAAGCCAACGGCAGCCGCTGTTTCGTACCGAAAACACTGGCACAGCTCGCGGCACTGTATCAGCAGTATCCTGAAGCGCAATTGTTGGCCGGCGGCACCGATCTCACATTGAAAATGACTCAGCAGTACCAACGCTTACCGCTGTTAATCGCGTTAGAGCAGGTTGAGGCGTTAAGCGCCTGTTCTGAGGATGAGCAGGATATTCATCTGGGCGCTGCTGCACCGCTTCATTATTGCTACCATTTCCTGGCGGCGAGAATTCCTGCCTTCAGTGCCACACTGGAGCGCTTTGCATCATTACAGATCCGCAATCAGGGTACGCTCGGCGGCAATATCGGCAATGCTTCGCCGATCGGTGATTCTGCGCCCATGTTGCTGGCACTCAATGCGCGATTGGTGTTGCAGCAGGGAGAAAGCCTTCGTGAAGTCCCGCTGGACCAGTTCTTCACTGGCTACAGGCAAACCGTGTTGCAGCCAGGGGAATTCATTCACTCAATAGTGATACCGAAAGTGACGGTGTCACCTGATTTCGTGGCATGGAAAGTGGCAAAACGTTTGGATGATGATATTTCGGCGGTGTTTATCGCCATCAACATTCAGCTTAAAGAAGGCGTGGTGGTGCAGGCACGACTGGCCTTTGGCGGCATGGCCGCAACGCCCAAACGGGCAACCGCAGCCGAGGCCGCCCTTAATGGTCAGCCACTGAATCAAGCTTCCATTGAGCAAGCCTGCGCGGCGCTCAGCCAGGATTTCCAGCCGTTAAGCGATTTCCGCGCTAGCGCCGACTACCGCTTGCAGGTCGCGCGCAATCTATTGCGTCGTTACTACGCACAAACCTGTGGCGAACTGACCCTTACCGAGGTGGCGCGCTATGTCTCATAACCGACCCGAAGTCAGCGAAACGCTGTTAAAAAGCCAGTTTGCCAGCGACATGAAAACCGGTGTGGGCCGCAGTCAGAAGCATGAAAGCGCCGATAAACACGTCACGGGCGAGGCGATCTACATTGATGACCGGCCGGATCTGCCTGGCCTGTTGCATCTTTGCCCGCGTCTCAGTGAACATGCTCATGCACGTATTACACATGTCGATGTACAGCCTTGCTATGCCGTGCCCGGCGTGGTGAGCGTGCTAACCTGGCGCGATGTGCCGGGCCTGAATGATGTCGGCCCATTAGAACCGGGCGATCCGTTACTGGCAATGGATACCGTGGAGTATCTCGGGCAGATTGTGATTGCGGTGGCAGCGGATTCACCCGAAGCCGCGCGCGCCGGTGCTGCCGCCGCCATCATCGAATATCAGCCGCTGCCGGCGATCCTGGATGTGCGCGAAGCCCTGGAGCAGCGTCACTTTGTGCAGCAACCGCACGTGCATCAACGGGGTGATGCTGAAGCGGCGCTGGCGCGTGCGCCGCATCGTATTCAGGGTGAATTTCATATAGGCGGTCAGGAGCACTTCTATCTGGAAACCCAGACCGCGTTAGTGATCCCAGGTGAAGACGACAGCCTGCAGGTTTTCTCATCGACCCAGAACCCGACGGAAGTGCAGAAGCTGGTGGCCGAAGTGATGGATATCACCATGAACAAAGTCACCATTGATATGCGCCGGATGGGCGGCGGGTTTGGCGGTAAAGAGACGCAGGCTGCGGGTGTGGCCTGCTTGTGTGCGATTGCCGCGCGCCAGACGCGGCATCCGGTAAAAATGCGTCTGGCGCGACGCGATGATATGCGTATCACCGGTAAGCGCCATCCCTTCTTTGTCCGTTACGATGTGGGCTTTGATGATGAAGGTCGTTTCTGTGGTGTCAAAATCGATTTAGCGGGAAACTGCGGTTATTCCCTCGATCTGAGCGGATCGATCGTCGATCGCGCGATGTTTCACGCAGATAATGCCTACTATCTTGGTGATGCGCTGATCACCGGTTATCGCTGCCGTACGCACACCGCGTCTAATACTGCCTATCGCGGTTTTGGCGGGCCTCAGGGCATGGTGGCGATTGAGCAGATCATGGACCATATCGCCCGCGAGCGCGGTTTGGACCCGCTCGAACTGCGTAAGCGCAACTATTACGGCAAGCAGGATCGCAACATCACCCATTACCATCAGCAGGTGGAGGATAATCTGCTGATGGAGATAACGGAACAGCTGGAAGCCAGCAGCGATTACGCCACGCGTCGCGCGGACATCACAGCGTTTAACGCCAGTCATCGTTATATGAAACGCGGTCTGGCCTTAACGCCGGTGAAGTTTGGCATCTCCTTTACCTCCAGCTTCCTCAATCAGGCCGGTGCCTTAATTTTGATCTACACCGATGGCACGGTGCAGCTCAATCACGGTGGCACTGAAATGGGTCAGGGACTGAATACCAAGGTGGCGCAGATTGTCGCGGAAGTGCTGCAAATCGATATCAGCCAGATTCAGGTCACGGCGACCGACACCGGAAAAGTGCCGAACACCTCACCCACGGCGGCTTCCAGCGGGGCCGATCTTAACGGCAAAGCGGCGCAGAATGCCGCGCAGATATTGCGCGATCGCATGACGGAAATGCTGTGTCAGCAGCATCACTGCACGGTCGACGCCATCTCCTTTAGCAATGGCATTGTGCGCGTTGGCGAGTTGCACTTTACCTTTGCGCAGGTGGCGCAGCAGGCGTGGCTGAATCAGGTGCCGTTATCCGCCACCGGATTTTACAAAGTGCCCGGCATCCATTACGACCGCAATGCCGGACGCGGCAAACCCTTCTATTACTTCGCCTATGGCGCGGCGTGCTGCGAAGTGCTGGTGGATACCTTAACCGGTGAGTATCGTTTGCTGCGCGCGGATATCCTGCATGACGTTGGCGCCTCGCTCAATCCGGCGCTGGATATTGGGCAAGTGGAGGGCGGTTTCGTGCAGGGCATGGGCTGGTTAACCTGCGAAGAGCTGGTGTGGAACGATCAGGGCAAGCTGCTGACAGACGGCCCGGCGAGTTACAAAATCCCCGCCATCAGCGATGTCCCACATGATTTGCGCGTCACGCTGGTAGAGAACCGTAAAAACCCGCAGGACACGGTATTCCATTCGAATGCCGTGGGTGAGCCGCCGTTTATGCTGGGCATTGCGGTGTGGTGTGCGTTACAGGATGCCGTAGCCAGCGTGGGTAACTACCGCCGCCATCCGCTGCTGGATGCACCCGCCACGCCGGAGCGCGTTTTCTGGGGCCTGCAGCGCCTCTCAGGAGCGGATGATGATTTATCATGACTGGATCGCCGTACTGCACAGTTTGCGCGAGAAACGTGAGAGCTGCGTTTTAGTCACCGTGCTGAGCCAGCGCGGATCGGTCCCGCGCAATCGCGGCAGTAAAATGGTGGTCAGCGCCAGCGACACCTATCTCACCATCGGCGGCGGTCATCTGGAATATCAGTGCATTGCGCTGGCGCGCGACATGCTGGAGCAGCGTTGTCTGGAGCCGCGCAGCGAAGAGTTTGCGCTGGCCGCGCGCCTCGGCCAGTGCTGCGGCGGGCATGCCACGCTGCTGTTTGAACCGCTGATGCAGCAGCAACCTGAAATCCAGCTTTACGGCGCAGGCCACGTCGGTCAGGCGCTGGTAAACCTGCTGGCAACGTTACCCTGTCACATTACCTGGGTTGATAGCCGCGCCGCCCAGTTTCGCCATGTGCCGCCGGGCGTCACGGTGCGTCAGGTAGAGGACCCGATCGATTGCGTCAAAGAGGCCGCGCCCGACAGCTACTTCATTGTGATGACCCACGACCATCCGCTCGATTTGGCGCTAAGCGAAGCCATTTTGCGGCGCGGTGATTTTCGCTATGCCGGCGTTATTGGTTCGGCTACCAAAGCGCAGCGCTTTCGCTATCGGCTGGAAGGCAAAGGGATCGCTGCGGATGCAGTGGCGCGGCTGCGCTGTCCGCTCGGCCTGCCGGATGTGAAAGGCAAACTGCCAGCGGAAATCGCCGTGGCGGTAGCGGGTGAAATCATCAGTGTGTATCAGCGCCAGCAGAGCGGTTGTTGAGTGACGTTGAAACTGCCAGGATAGAAGCATCCCGCCGCACCGGTTGCGGCGTTGCTGATTATCAGGAGCGATAATGACTTCACGAGCCAATCCGTTTTTCACCGTCAGTGCATTGCCCTATCAAACTCCGCCTTTTGACCTGATTCAGGAAGCCGATTTTCTTCCGGCGCTTGAAGCGGGTATTGAAGAGAAGCGTCAGGAAATTGCCGCCATCGCCACTAATCCTGAACCGGCTACTTTTGCCAACACCTATGAAGCACTTGAGCGCAGCGGGCAGTTGTTAAACCGCGTCAATCTGGTATTTGGTGCCATGACGTCAGCCAACACCAGTGATGTATTGCAGGAAGTAGACGAGCTAATCACGCCTAAACTCACGGCGCTAAATGATGAAATCCATCTCAACAGCCAGCTGTTTGCCCGTCTCGACAGCGTTTACCAGCATCGCGGCTCTGCCTGTCCGGATGCGGAATCGATGCGTTTGGTGGAAGTGACCTGGCAGCATTTCCAGCTGGCTGGGGCCAGCCTGAGCGACGCAGATAAAGACAAACTGCGTGCTTGCAATCAGGAACTCGCCACGTTGAGTACCCGTTTTGGCAATAAGTTGCTGGCGGCGACTAAAACGGGCGCGTATACGGTAAGCAGCGCGGCGGCGCTGGCGGGATTGAGTGAAGAAGAGCTAGCGCACGCCAAAGCCGCAGCGGAGGCGCGTGGATTGCACGGCGAATGGCTGCTGCCGTTACAGAACACCACGCAACAGCCTGCGTTGCAGTCACTGGAAGTGCGCGCCACGCGTGAAGCGCTGTTTAACCAGGCACTCACGCGTAGCGAACAGGGCGATGACAATGACACGCGCGCAATTGTACTACGTATGGCACAGCTGCGCGCAGAGCAGGCTAAGCTGCTCGGTTTCAATACTTACGCCGAGTGGAGCATGCAGGATCAGATGGCGAAAACGCCGGATGCTGCCTTTGCGTTTATGCGAAATATCGTCCCGGCGGCGCGAGCACGCGCTGAGCGAGAAGCGTCAGATATCCAGCAGATCATTGAACAACAGCACCACACTTTCCCGCTGCGCGCCTGGGACTGGAATTTCTATGCTGAACAAGTGAGAAAAGCTAAATACGCACTGGATGAGAGCCAAATCCGCCCGTACTTTGAGCTGAATAATGTGCTGGAAAAGGGCGTGTTCTGGTCCGCCAGCCAGCTGTTTGGCATCCGCTTCCAGCAGCGTCACGATCTGCCGGTGTATCATCCGGACGTTAACGTTTATGAAATCTTCGATGCTGACGATACGCCGCTGGCGCTGTTCTACACCGATTTTTATAAGCGTGATAACAAAAGCGGCGGTGCCTGGATGAGCAACTTCGTTGATCAGACCACGCTGCTGGGCACCAAACCGGTGATCTACAACGTCTGCAACTACACCAAACCGCAGGCTGGGCAACCTGCGTTGCTCAGCTGGGATGAGGTGATCACGCTGTTCCACGAATTCGGTCATGCGCTACACGGTTTGTTTGCCACCCAACGTTATCCAAGCCTGTCCGGTACCGCTACGCCACGTGACTTTGTCGAGTTTCCTTCGCAGATTAACGAGCACTGGGCCAGCGATGAAAAGGTGTTTGCCAACTATGCCCGTCATTATCAGAGTGGCGATGCGATGCCCGTGGAACTGCGTGAAAAGATGGTGCGCGCATCTAAGTTCAACAAGGGCTACGACATGACCGAACTGCTGGCGGCGGCGTTGCTGGATCTGCAATGGCATTCGCTGACCACGCAGGACAATCCGCAGGATGTCAGTCACTTTGAACTACAGGCGCTGGCGGCAGAGCACATCGCGTTAACCACTGTACCGCCGCGTTATCGCTCCACCTATTTCCGTCATATCTGGGGCGGCGGTTACGCGGCTGGTTATTACGCCTATATCTGGACGCAAATGTTAGCCGATGATGGTTATCAGGCTTTCGTTGAACGTGGTGGGTTGAGTCGTGAGAATGGCCAGCAATTCCGCGATCATATTCTTTCACGCGGTAACAGCAGCGATCTGCAACATCTGTGGCTGGCATGGCGTGGAAAAGCACCGGAGATTGGTCCGATGCTGAAGAATCGCGGTTTAGAAGAGGCGTGATAAGCAGGGCGCATGGTGTGCGCCCTGGCATTAACCCAACGGGCCACCTTCAATGGTGTCGCACATGCCGGCCAGCACTCGCTCGCCGGTTTCGTTTTTCAAATCGGCGTACCACGCAGCGGTGATTTCGGCATCTTTGGCATGCGTCACGTCGCAGCGTTTACGTGCTTTCAACACCAAATCTTTAGTGCGTTCCACGCGGCGCGCCTCGTAGCGCTGCAATCCATCTTCGATACCCAGCGAATGTGAGGCCAGCGTCTGCGCCAGCACCACCGCATCTTCCATCGCGGCGCAACCGCCCTGGCCGATATCTGGCGTGGTGCTGTGCGCCGCATCGCCGAGCAAGGCCACGCGACCTTTGACGAAACGGCTAAAGGGTTCAATGTCGTGAATTTCAACCCGATTGGTGGTATCGGGATTGATACTGTCGATCAGGCGCTGCACCGGATCGGCCCAGCCGCTGAAGTAATTCTTCAGATCCTGGCGCAGAGTGGAACGATCCTCGGCTAAGCCCTTGGGCAAAGGCACGTCGAAGAAGAAGTAAAAGCGGTTGCCGCTCACTGGCATCAGGGAGACGCGCTTGCCCTCGCCGACAAAGGTTGTCCACTGATCGGCTGGGGCGATGCTTTCATCTATGGTCACTAAGCCGTTCCAGTTAACGTAGCCAGCGTAGCGTCGTTCTACATGTTCTCCCAACACATAGTGGCGGACCACGGAATGCGTACCGTCAGCGGCGACCAGGAAATCGCCTTCAGCCTGACTACCATCATCAAACCAGGCGGTGACGCCGGTGGTGCTTTGCTCGACGTGGGTCACGCGTTTACCGAACTGAATGCATGAGCGACCATAGGTATCGATCAGCATCGCCTGTAACTCGGCGCGAGCGACCGGATAAGGGTATTCGCCAACTTGCTGCACCAGGGGGGACAGGCTAAAGCGGGTCAGGGTGCTACCACTGTGCGCATCGTTATAGGCCATAAACGCCATATTGCCGCCCAGTGCCTGCAGTTGCTGTTTCATGCCAAGCGCGTTCAGGCACTTTACGCCGTTGGGCCAGATCGAGATCGCCGCACCGACTGGCTTCATCTCTTTGACCGCTTCAAAAACGGCCGTATCGAATCCTGCTTTCTCCAGCGCAATCGCCGCGCTCATGCCGCCAATGCCCGCTCCAATCACAATCGCTTTCATCACTGTCTCCTTTGTCTACCTGATTACCCTTGCAACTTTCGTACCATTCGCTTTTCTTTGCAGTGATTTATTTAATTTATTGATTATTATGGGTTATCAGTAAATGTGCGTTGCGTAAGTTGCACTGATTTCGAGCAACCATTTGCACGGCGATGGGGCGGTAGAACCCGATCATGAATCAAATGTTCCAGCATGGCATTTGGCGGTGGAGAGGCCATACTGTTTAGAACCTTTTCGCGAGGAATTTCCCATGAAGTGGATAATGGTGTTGATGATGCTGTTCAGTGCGGGTGCTATGGCGCAAACCCAGTGGCAACCGGAAAGAAAAGCGCCCGTGGTGCAACTGACGCCGGTGGCGGCCAAATGCGATCTCTCGTCCTGCCAGCAAAACTGTTATGTACAGCAATCGCAATGCAAAAATGACAACGGCGGCGGCTGTGGATCGCTCGCACAAATTTGCGTACAAAACTGTTCGAACGAGTGCCGATAAATGAAATAAATCTGTCATAACAGGGTGCTAGCGTGTTTCCCCGGCAAGGTAATATTCTGATAACAGGGGAAAATAATGAAAACCCGCTATACACTGATTGCAACGGTTTTACTGCTCGCTCAACAGGCCCATGCGACAACACTGCCGCAGGCGGCCGCACTGGCTGCACAAACGTCTACCGGTTCAACCCCAGGCTATACGCAGCTGGAGCAACAGTCGTTGCAGGCTCAGCGCACCTGGCTGCAAGGCGACAGTGCGTCACTGAAACGTGAGCAACTGGAAAAAGCCAAACAGACCAGCACGCAGGCAGACAAAGCCTGGCTGAAAAGCAGTGGCTATGATTTCAACGTGAAGCAAAATCAGCAGGCTGGCATCGCGCTGTTATCAGGTTTCAGCACATTGCCAGACAGCGTATTGACGGCTAACCGCGCCACCGTGACTGATATCAACCTGAATGCCACGCAGAACGTGCGTCATCAGGCGTTGCAGGATGCGGAAGCGATCGGCTCGCTGTATTTCCTGTCTGACGCCATGGGTCCGCGTCTTGGTAAAGCCTTCATCGCGGCTTATGACAAAGGCGAACTCAGCAAAGCCGCTGCGCTGATTAAAGCCAGTGAAGTCAGCACCAGCGCTGCCAAAAAACACTTTAACTATCCGCGCCCGTTCCTGCATGAAGGCAATACCATCCATCTGGTACCCGATGATGTAGTGGTGAAAGACAATGTGCGCTATACCGCGGACGGCGGATCGTTCCCCAGCGGACACACCAATACCGGTTATACCGATGCGCTGCTGATGGCCGAAATGGTGCCGGAACGCTTTGAGGCACTGGTCACCCGTGGTGCGCGTTATGGATATTCGCGTCTGGTGTTAGGCGTGCACTATCCGCTGGACGTGATGGGTTCACGTATGGTGGCAGAGCGCAACGTGGCGACTTACCTCAACGATGCACGCTATCAGGTGCTGTTCAAAGAGGCGCGCGATCAACTGCGTGCCGCGCTGGAGAAGGAGTGTGGTACTTCATTGGCTGAATGCGCACGCACAACCGGCAAGGACGATCCTTACCGCGCGCCGGATATGAAGCAATTCTATCGTTTCACGATGAGCTACAATCTGCCAAAAGCCAATGTGAAAAACACGCCGATTCAGGTGCCGCAGGGCGCGGAGATTCTGCTGAAAACCGCGCTGCCTAAACTTTCTGATGCGCAGATTCGTCAACTGATGGTGAAAACAGCCTTGCCAAACGGTTATCCGCTGTCGGGCAATGCCGAGCAATCCTTCTGGCAGCGCGTCGATCTCACCGCCGCGTACAGCATGGCTAAGTGATCCTGACGCGGGCACTGACGTCGTCAATACGTCGGTGCCCGCAACTCACGGATTTGCGTTCTTGTTATGGAGATCAAACGCAAAGAGCGTAGAAAGGATTAACGCTGACTGCGGCAACAGCGGGATAGTCAGGACAAACGCACATTATCTTTTCAGACTACCGTATTCAGCATGATGATTCGCAGTGTATAGCCACGGCCCGAGAGCTAATCGACGATGAATAGCTTCGCACCGTACGTCGTGGAGGAACGATGTGCTTCGGCATTATCGGCAACCTGATAGCTCACGCCAGGCGTTAGGGTAAAAGTGCGGCCATCTTCCAGTTCGGTGATCATTTCGCCTTCCAGACACAGCAATATATGACCTTTGCTGCACCAGTGATCGGCGAGATAACCCGGCGAATACTCCACCATGCGCACACGAATATCGCCAAAACGCTGAGTGCGCCACAGCGCAAACCCGCTGTCGCCCGGATGTTTTTCGGTCTCGAGGGTGCTCCAGTCGGTAATGCCAAACGGTAGTTGATTGATCTGCACGACGCTATCCTTATTGAATTCGACGAGAACACAACATTACCGCCTGGCAAAAAAATAACCAGTGAATTCAACCGACTTCATGCCACATTTCGCTCATCGCCAACTCCAGCCTTTTGAACACCCGATAACGTGCATCATGAAACGCAAAGCGTTCCGGGCGTGGCTGTAACTCGCCGGGATTAAGGCGTACTGCTTGCTGTGCCGCCGTGGCCAGATCGGGCCAGACACCTACGCCGACACCCGCACAAAGCGCAGCACCCAGCGCGCCAGTCTCTTTGCACTCAGCCACGCGAATCGGAACGCCCAACACATCAGCAAACATTTGCGGCCAGATGCAGCTGCGCGCCGCGCCACCAGAAAGGGTCGCGTGGGTAAACGGAATCCCTGCTGCGCGCAAGCGATTAATGTGTGCGCGATGGGCAAATGTCACGCCTTCAAACAGCGCAAACAGCATATCTGCGCGCGTATGCCAGCCGCTCAAGCCATAAAACCCCGCTTTTGCGGGTTCAGATTTACGACCGGAATAGAGGTAAGGATGATAGAGCGGCAACTGCGGGTTGGGTTCAACATGGGCCACGGTATCACTGCTGTGAGCCGCGCCGTTGCCAGCGCGCCCATCATCAAACTCACGCAGGAACCAGTCGAGATTAGCGGCCGAGGTGGCGCTGGCTTCAATCGCCATAAAGCGATCATTTTCAATAATTGAATTCATAAACACGGGCCGCTGGTAATCCGGTTTATCGACCACCACCTGATTGATGCTCCAGGTTCCTGCGACGATAGAAGCCTCTCCGGTTTTCACCACGCCAGAACCAATGGCACTGGCCACCACATCAAAAATGCCGGCCACCACCGGAATGCCTGACGGTAACCCGGTGAGTTGCGCGGCGCGCGCGGTCACGTGTCCAACCACCGCACAAGACTCGCGCAGAGGCGGCAGCAGGTTAAGCGCCTCTTCAATGCCATACAGCGCCATCAACTCGTGGCTGTAATTGCGCTGTCGATAATCGATTAATCCGGCTCCGGCGGCATCGGAAACCTCAGCGCTGATAGCCCCGCAGAGGAAATGGGCGATGACATCTTTAGCACACAACAAATGGCCGATCTGCGCCCAGCGATCGGGCTGATGCTGTTTAATCCAGCTGATCAGCACGGGCGTGGCGGCGGGCCAGGGCTTCTGCAGCGAAAGTTGATAGATGGCTTTATCGGTACCGCTGGCTTCCAGGCCCTGCACGGTTTCGATGGCACGATGGTCGATGGATTGAATGCCGAACAACGGCTGCTGCTGCTTATCAAGTGCATACAGACCGTTACCGTGACCCGCCGCGCCCACGGCAATAACCTCATTCGCCGCGCTGCCCGCCTGTTGCAGGCAGCGCGTGACGGCCACGCTGACCCCGTGCCAGATATCTTCTACCGGACGCTCCGCATAACCTTCTTGCGGCTGGAGGGTTTCTCCCGCACATTCGGCAACCGACAGTACGCGGCCACTGAGATCGAACAGTACCGCTTTGATCATGGTGTTTCCGGCATCTATGCCGAGAAGTTGACTCATATCCGACTCCGATTCACAGACGAAGACGGCGCACCGCTTAAGCGCCGGTGCAGGTAATACTCAACCCTGCTGGTAAATGTCTAATGCGTCCGGGCCGCTAGCGCCCTGATGGATAATTGCCATCAGCGCTTTCACCACGCGTGATGGGTTATCGTGTTGGTACACGTTACGGCCATAAACCATGCCGCTGGCGCCTTGCGCCATCAATGCGGCGCTTTTGGCCAGCACCGGTGCCAGTTCGCCTTTGCCGCCACCGCGCACCAGCGTCGGACAGCGCGCCGCTTCCACTACGCGGTGAAAATCTTCCACGTTCTCCGTGGGGTCGGCTTTGATGATGTCGGCGCCGAGTTCACGCGCCAGACGCACCAGCGGCACGATTTTCTCTACATCACCGAGCGAACCGTAAGCCGCGCCTTGTCCTGCCGGCGCCATCACCAGAGGTTCGATCATCAGCGGCATCGCATAGCGATCGCACGCCTGACGCAGGCGGCCGATGTTCTCCACGCACATACGGAAAATGCCGGGCTCATCAGGGATCAGATAGAGATTCACCACCACCGCAGCCGCGTCCATTTGTAACGCGGCGAGGATTGGCTCATCCGGGTTGTGCAACACCGCCCACATTTCGCGATGGCGCGCCGCGTTATAGGCGTTGCCGACATCCGTGCGCATCACCAGCGCCGGTTTTCGTCCCGCGACCTGCTGCAACAGATCGGCCTGGCCGTAATTCACCTGAATGGCATCCGGCTGCGCGGCGATCAGGTTCTCCATCACACCTTCGATGTTCTCTAACCCAATCAGAAAGTCGGGCTCATTCGCAATACCGTGGTCGATAGCCACATCAAGGCACTTACCGTGTTGAAACAGACGATTCATGCGGACTTTATTGCTGACTAACATGGCGTGTTTCCTCCTGGAAAAGAGTGGGGTTGAGATCGGTCAGGCCGTGCTGTCGCGCCAGACTGGCGCAACTGCTTTGCAGATGGTTTTGCAGTTGAGTGGCGTTCCAGCCGCGCAGGTCAGCCATCAGTTGAGCAATTTCGGCCACCAGTGAGGGCGTCAATTCGCCGCAAATCGCCAGCGACGTGCGGCGCACCAGCAGGTCTTCAAGTTGCTGAACCTGCTCATGCTCAATAAGGTAACAAAGTTCCAGCGCGCTATACCCCGCATGATGCTGCAGCGGCTGCTCCCCCTGTTGCTGGATCAATTGCAGGATTGGCAGGGTGCGGCTGCCATAACGGCGGACTAACTGCGATACGCGGGACAAGGGCAGTGAATGCAGATGCGCGAGTTGGGCTAGCCACGCGGTTTGCCCGGAAGGTGCAGGGAAGTCACGTCCACCGCCGATGGGCAGATCGCCGCTCGATATTCGGCGCTTTTCTCCGATCAGACGCAATACCCGATCCGCGGCCTCTTCACCAAACTGACGAAAGGTGGTCCATTTGCCGCCGACCAGGCATAGCAAGCTGTAAGCATGTGCGGCATCAGGCGGCAGCAGCACCAGCGAGTGATTGCGCGAGATTTGCCCGTTAACTTTGGCGTTGCTGGCCGGAAGCGGACGCACACCGCAAAAGGTGTAGAGAATCGACGATTCCGGCACCACGACGTCAGGAAAAACAAAGCGCAGCGACTCAAGAATGTAGGCTTTTTCCTGCTCTTCACACACCACGCTATCGGGATCGTCCACGCGGATATCCGTGGAACCGAGCAGCACTTTGCCAAACCACGGAAACATAATGCAGACGCGGCCTTCCTGGTTTTCGAAATAGACCATTTCCCCATCGAGCATCTGTAACAGTTTGGGGTGATCAATGATCAAATGCGAACCCTTGGTCCCGCCAATCAGTTTGGTGAAATGTTCCGTGGGCGCCAGACGCTGATTGAGCTGATCTATCCACGCGCCGCCGGCATTCACCAATACATGCGGCTGCATTGTAAAATGCTCACCGCTGAGTGCATCCTGTAACGTAACGGATTCGCCATCGGCGCTCACCAGTTGCAAATAATTCAGCGCCAGTGCCTCCGGACAAGCACGCTCGGCATCTTCAATCAATTCATAACCCAGTCGTTCCGGTGCACTGATCCAGGCATCGTAGTAGCTGGCGCTGTATTTCACCCAGGGGGCAAATCCTGGCCAGCGGTCGCGCGTGGCTGCCTCACCGCGCACCTGATGTTTGGGCATCGATCCGTACTGCCTGGTGTAGACATCGTAGAGACTGAGGCCAGTTTTGATCAGCAGAGCGCCGCGGCGTGTGGGTTTGTCGCTCAGACGCAAAAAACGCCGCGTGGCATTGAGCAGTCCGCCGCCGAGGTTGTCGATCGGGACGGTGGTACGCAGCGGAAAAACATAGTGCGCCGCGTTTTTCAGTAGCCGGTCACGCTCCATCACCGACTCTTTGACCAGCGTAAACTCGCCGGTTTCCAGATAGCGCAGTCCGCCGTGGATCATACGAGACAGCGCGCCGCTGGCCGCCTGGCACCAGTCACCTTTTTCCACCAGAACCGCCGGAATACCCTGCAATGCCAGTTCGCGAAAGGTGCTGATGCCGTTGATGCCGCCACCGACAATCAGCACTGGTGTCGTGGTGCGTTGTCGTAAAGCGCTGAGTCGCTGCTCGCGTGTTGCATTATTCTCCATGGATTGCTCCCCGGCTCTTGGCCATTTCGAGTACGCCTGCTGCGGTGGATTCGTCGGTGACCATGCCTTTTAGCCACTGGCCTTGCAGCGCACAGTGGATGGGATCCACTTTGTCGCGTCCGGCCACCACCGCCATAGAAAAGGGAATACGTTGTAGCTCCGATAAGGTCAGCCCAACCAGCCGCTGATTGGCGTCAAACGGCGCGGGCTGGCCTTGTGCATCGAGTAACCAGGCTAGCAGTTCGCTGCGTGCGCCACTGGTTTCGATGCTGGCGGATGCATGACGAGCTGCCAGATTCAAATCGTAGTAGCTGGAACTGTCGCTGTGAATAGAACCAAGACCGACCACTGCCAGCGTAGCGTTACGCGCTTTATCCAGCACCCGGTCTACGGCACTGATTCTCATCAACATGTCACGTTCAGCAGCAGAGTCAGTGAAGAGCGGGGCATGAATCTGCCAGGCATGGCCGCCAAGCCGAGCCGCCATTTCAGAGGCAACATGATTCACGTCGGTATAGTGCTTTCCTTGCACGCAACCCAATGCAGGCACGACCTGAACATCGTATTTGCGCGAAGGATGCAGTGCCTCCACCAGAGCGCTCACGCCTTTGCCACCGGTGAGCGCAATAACGTCGCCATCTTTCAGACGTGATAGCAAATAATCCGCCGCCGCCGCGCCCACCATCTGTAAATTCTGCTCATCACTGCGCGCGACATTGGGTGCCACCACCACCTGTTGCAGTTGACCCCATTGCTGCAGTTCACTTTCGAGTTGGTGGGCCGACAGCCAGGGCGATTTAATAGTGATTTCCACCATGCCGCTCTCTTTGCCCTGACGAATCAGGCGATTCACGCTGGCGACCGACAACCCGGTTTCCACCGCAATCTCCGACTGCTTTTTGCCGTCGAGGTAATACATCACCAATACCTGATAGATCTGGCGTGCACTGTGAAATGCTGGATGTTCGCTGGCGAATTCCATCGATGATGCGTCCTTATGCTGCCCGATATTTATTCAGCAGGTGGTCAATCGACACCGCCGCCAGCAGAATTAAACCTTTGATCAAGTCCTGCCAGTAGACGGAAACATTAATCAGGATCAGTGAGCTGGTCACGATGGAGAGCAGTGCGACACCTAAAACCGCGCCCAGAATCGAGCCAGTGCCGCCTTTCAGGCTTGCGCCGCCTATCACCGCCGCCGCTATCACGTTCAGTTCCATCCCTACGCCAAAGGTCGGGGTAGCTGAGCCTAACCGCGCCATATAAATAATGCCGGCTACACCTGCTAGCGTTGAGGTGAGTACCGTGACCCACAGTTTTATGCGGTTGATGTTGATGCCGGAATAGGCCGCCGCACGCTCATTACTGCCGGTATAAAATACTTTGCGGAACAGCGTGGCTTTGCGCAGCAGGAAATCGAACAGGGCGACCAATATAAAGAACAGCAGGATGACAAACGGAATGCCCCACATGGCACCCTGGCCGATAAATTTGAAACTGACGGGAAGTGTGAACAGCGACAGCGGCGTGCCCTGGGTGATGATCATGCAAAGTCCGCGCACAATCACCATCGCTGCCAGCGAGGCAATAAAATGACTCAGGCCGATTTTGGTCACTGTTAAACCCATCAGCAAGCCCACCAGTGCGGCGGCAGCTATTCCTCCCAGGCTGGCCAGCCTGGGATCCACCCCACTCAGAAACAGTTGTCCCGCGACCACCATAGAAAGGCACACCACCGCGCCGACCGAGAGATCGAGACCGCCGACGATCAACAAGATCGTCATACCGATCACCACAATGCCTTCAATCGAAAACGACAACAGCATCGCTTTCATATTGGCCCACGTCAGGAAGTAGGGTGAGGTAAAACTCATCACGATAAAGATTAACGCGATGATCGCAATCAAGCCGATTTCCCGCTGCTTGTACAGGCCGCCAAACAATGACAGCCGGGATTTGCCTGCTCCGGGCAAGGTCGTATTCATGGTCATAGCGCCTCCACTTCAGGGGGAATGCCAGCAGCCAGTCTCATCAGATTCTCCTCGGTCATTGCATCGCCGGTCACTTCACCGGTGATGTGACCTTCATGAATAACGATAATGCGGTCACATAAACCAATCAGCTCAGGTAACTCTGATGAAATCACCACCAGTCCGACACCGTTATGTGCTAATTGGGCGAGGATCTGGTAGATCTCTGCCTTGGCGCTGACATCGACGCCGCGCGTCGGTTCATCAAGAAAGATGATTTCGGGGTGCACCGACAGCACGCGCGCTAGCGCCACTTTCTGCTGATTGCCGCCAGAAAGCGATGACACCGGGTCGCTCAATTTGCCGCGTTTTAGTTTGACCTGATACGCCAGCGCTTCCGCTTGCACACGCTCGCGACTTGGGCTTAGCGTCAAACCGCGATGGCTAATCGCGCGGACATCCAGCGCCGAGATGTTCCAGTCAATTGGCATTGCTAAAAACAGCCCGGCGTCCTTACGATCTTCGGATAAATAAACCATGTGATGTTGGATACTGGCGGCGTAATTTTTCAGTGTTGCTGGCTGGCCTTTGATACGAACAGTGCCGTGAGTTAACGGGTGCAATGCGCACACGCCCTGAGCGATTTCGCTACGGCCCGCGCCCATCAAGCCACCAATGCCGAGAATTTCGCCGGGATACAGCTCGAAGTTGATATCGTAAAAACGCTGACTATCGCTAAGAGATCGTACCTCCAGCAGCGGTGCGGCACGATGAGAGGGGCGTTTATCGGGATAGAGTTGCGACAATTCGCGACCGACAAGGCGCGTAATGACTTCATCCGGTGTCATGCTGTTCAATGGCGCACTGTGCACCGTCCGGCCATCGCGCAGAATGGTGATGTGCTGACAAAGCGCAAAAATCTCGGCCATACGATGACTGATATACACCACCGTGATGCCCTGATCGCGCAGTTGACGCACGATGGTGAACAGCGTCTGCGCTTCTGGTTCCGTGAGCGCTGCAGTGGGCTCATCCAGAATCAGCAAACGACAATCCAGCGTCAGTGCTTTGGCAATCTCTACGAGTTGCTGTTGTGACAACGACAGTTCGCTAACCTTTTTACTCACTGGAATCGGCGCAAGACGATTCATAACCTGCTGCGCTTTTTCCCTCAAGGTTTTATGCGGTAATAGAAAGCCGCGCTGCTGATGTGCCATCCAGATATTTTCATAGATAGTAATATCCGGGCACAACGCGATCTCCTGATGCACCAGCCCGATGCCTAACCGCTGCGCCTCACGCGGCGAGCGAATGGTTACGGATTGCCCCTCCAACACTATTTCACCGCTGTCGGGGCGCAGAATGCCATCAATGATATTCATCAGAGTAGACTTACCCGCGCCGTTTTCACCGGCCAGCGCATGAATTTCACCGGACCTTAGCGTAAGATCAACGTCCTGTAACGCCTGTACTGCGCCGAAGCGTTTGCTGATGCTGCGTAACTCAAGCAGTGCCGTCATCATCTTCCCCTTACTCGTTGATGCCTTTGGTTCCACGACGTTTCAGGTAACGGTCCCAGCGGAAATCATCGGCATTTTCTTTAGTCACCACGGCATAACCATTGTCGAGGATTGGGAACGAGAAGGGATTCACACCGTTGCGTTTGGCATCATTCATGGGGTCAATCAATTCTGGGTGGGCGGCGAGGAACAGCGTCATAAAGCCCATGTAGCCCTGTATTCCCTGATTGGGGTTGATGGCACCAAACACCTCGCCGCTTTTGATCATATCCAGTACTTTGGCGTTGACGTCCACCGTCATCACTTTCACTTTGCCACCGTTTTCCACCACTGCCTGTGCGGCACCGATTGCGGAACTGGCTTCAGGCATGAAGATGCCTTTCAGGTTTGGATTCGCTTGTAGCATCGACAGCACGGCGTTGTAGGCTTTTGATGGATCCTGATTAGTGGCGGCGCGCGCAACCAGCTTGCTGTCAGGAAACGCGATTTTCATCTCATTGATAAAAGCCGTAACCCGACGGTCATGATTATCCTGCCCTGGATTTTCCAGCACCGCATACTCCGCGCCTTTGCCCATGGCTTTACCAAGTTCATCGGCGGCGGCTTTACCTTCACGGAAGTTATCTGAAGTGATGTAAGCGACACGCTTGCTGTTGGGGGAATCAGCGGCAAAAGTTACCACCGGAATGCCCATCTCTGCCGCACGATTAATTGGCTCGATAAAGGGGTCGGGATTCATCGGATGGAGGAAAATCCCGGCGGGTTTCTGCGCCAGAATCTGTTCGAAACTGGCTAACTGCTGGTTGACGTCATAAGCGGGCGTGCCACCATAAACGGTTTTGCAGCCCAGCTGATGCGCAGCTTGTTTAAACATCTCGTACACCGGAAACCAGTATTCAACACCGGTCACCATGACGTTCATATAGTAAGTTTCGCCAGGTTTGCAACGGAACTGTGGTGATTCATCGGCGGCACGTGCGGTGCTGGAGAGTGTGCCCGCTAACGCAAGGCTGGAAAGAAGGATGGCGATTTTTTTCATGTTTTCCCCGGAGCAGACGCTGAATTTGGAGGCTCAGCCGTGACGACTTAACGCGGAAAAACGAGCCGGGGTACGTTTTGAAAATTATTTCTGATGTGTGAAATAATTTTCATAAGCTATAAAAGCTGGCGGGGAAAAGATCAATTAATGGTTAATAAAATGTTTCGCGCTTGTGATCGCCTTCACTTTCCCGCGGATAGCAGAATATTTGGTTAGGTGAAACCGTGACGGAATTTTATAATCACGCGCTGAAATTGTGGCTTAACTGAAATAAAAGGAATTTTCATGCGCTTATCTCTTACTGCGCTAGCGCTGCTGGCAAGCACCAGCGCCCTCGCACAAACTTCTTTACCTGACGCCATCATCAAACCGTTGATGCAGCAATATCAAATCCCTGGCATGGCGGTGGCTATTCTGCACGATGGCAAAACCGAGTTTTACAACTACGGTGTCGCGTCCAAAGAGACTCAACAGCCGATTACTGCGCAGACCTTGTTTGAAATCGGGTCACTCAGCAAAACGTTTACCGCTACCTTAGCGAGCTATGCGGCTCAGCAGAAAAAACTGCAGTTTAGTGACAAAGCCAGTACATGGTTGCCCGAACTGAAGGGCAGTGCGTTTGATCAGGTGTCACTGCTTAACCTTGCTACTCACACCACGGGCACGCCGCTGTTTGTGCCGGACGATGTCACCAATCAGCAGCAGTTGATGAACTGGTACAAAAACTGGCAGCCGCCGGCTCAGCCGGGCACTCAGCGTGTCTACTCCAATCTGGGGATTGGTATGCTCGGCATGATTGCCGCCAAAAGCTTGCATCAGCCGTTTATCAGCGCGATGGAGCAGCAACTGTTACCCGCGATGGGCATGAAGCACACTTATATTCAGGTGCCTCAGTCAGAGATGGGCCAATATGCGCAAGGTTACAATAAACAAGACAAGCCGGTACGTGTGACGCCAGGCCCGTTGGATGCTGAGTCGTATGGGTTGAAATCGACATCCGCTGATCTGATTCGCTGGCTGGCTATTCAACTGGATGAACAGAAGGTCGCGACGGAGTGGCAGCAGGCAATCGCCACCACGCATCAGGGCTACTACAAAACCGAGGCGTTTACGCAGGCGATGATGTGGGAATACTATCCGTTGCCTGTCTCATCAAAGCAGTTGGTGGAAGGCAACAGCGGTCAGCGCATCATGAAAGGGATGTCGGCCACGGTGATCACGCCACCGCAGGCTGCGCCACAACAGGCGTGGTATAACAAAACCGGTTCGACCAATGGTTTCTCAACCTACGCGGTGTTTATTCCGTCACAGAAGATTGCAGTGATTATGCTGGCGAATAAATGGTTCCCGAATGACGATCGCGTTATCGCGGCGGACAAAATCATTCAGATGTTGGCTCACTAACGGATTGTTGGGCGCGCCCCGACGCGCCCAATTAAATCGCAACTTACTTTCGTGCATCCAATGCGAGTTTGACGGCCATGCCCGCCAGCACCGTGCCCATCAGCCAGCGCTGCAAACGCTGCCAGCTGGGGCGCGTCAGTAAAAATGTCGACACCTGGCCAGCGGTAGTAATGAAAATCGCATTGACCGTCAGGCTAATCACAATTTGGGTGACGCCCAATATCAGCGACTGCATCAGCACACTACCGTGATGCGGGCTAATAAACTGCGGTAATAGCGACAGAAACATCATGGCGATTTTTGGGTTCGCGAGGTTGGTGAGGAAACCCATGGTGAACAGTTTACGCGGGTTGTCGGCAGGGAGATCGCGCACGGCAAATGGCGAGCGGCCGCCAGGCTTGAGTATCTGCCACGCAAGATACAGCAAATAGAGTGCGCCACTGAAACGCAGCGCATCATAGGCCCATGGAACGGCAAGCAGCCACGCGGTGATACCCAGCGCCGCGCACAGCATATAAAACACAAACCCTAACGCCACGCCGCCGAGGGAAATATAACCCGCCCGCTTGCCCTGACACAGCGAACGCGAAACCAGGTAGATCATATTGGGGCCGGGCGTAAGCACCAATCCCAACGCCACCAATGCAAAGGCTAACCAACTCGACAGTTCTGGCATGCAACACTCCTTGCGTTATTTTCGCGATTATGGCGCGAACCAGGCATATCAGGCAACGCACGTTTTCAGACTGACAACAGGAATAAGCTGCGTTACTTTGGCTCGGCTTATTTCATTTAAAAGGGAGATAAAAATGACTGTTCCTGTTGTGGCATTGCTAACGGCAAAACCGGGTTGCGAAGATAAAGCTGAGCAATTATTTTGTGGTGTGATTGAAGAGACGCTGCAAGAAGAAGGGTGTATTACCTATCAGCTAAACATTGATAGCAAAAATCCGCGCCGCTTTGTCTGGACCGAAGAGTGGGCGAGCCAGGAATTACTGGATAAGCACCTGAATGCCCCGCATATCGTTAAATTGTTCGCGGATCTTGAACCGCTGTTAGAACACGCGGAAGTGGTGGCATTACGCAAAGTCGCGGGTGGCAATGCGTGATAAGGAATAAGCAGACTTCGGTCTGCTTTTTATTTGTTGATATCCAGATGAGATTTCGCGTCAGAATATAAAGGAAACCAAAATGAGAACACAAAAGCGTTGCATGGGTTACGTCGCTATTGTGGTCGATGATTATGACCGCGCGATTGAATACTATACGCAAAAACTGGGATTTCATTTAATCGAAGATACCGCACAGCCAGGCAAGCGCTGGGTGGTGGTCAATCCTAATCCGCAGAGCGATTGTAACTTGCTGCTGGCGCAGGCATCGAATGAGCGCCAGCAAGGGTTTATCGGTAATCAATGCGGCGGCCGGGTGTTCCTGTTTTTACAGACGGACGACTTCTGGCGTGATTACCAGCAAATGAAAGCCAATGGGGTCACTTTCTGTGAAGAACCCCGCGAAGAAGAGTATGGCACGGTTGTGGTTTTCGAGGATTTGTACGGCAACCGTTGGGATCTTTACCAGAACAAATGATCGACCGGTCTGACTCGCCTCAAAATCCAGGTTTCATACACCGGTTAAGCGGCCGATAATGGAAGCCTGAAATGACCTGGTTTCCCACTTTAAACAGGTAGATGCGGGCGGTGAAATTCTCGTCCGCCAGCGGATCAATATATTTCCCGATAGCGGGATCCTGCGTATCAGGACCCGCAATACGAAAAGATTTGCGAGTGGAAACCGTTACGGAATCAGGATGGTAGTCATAATCAAGATTCACGGTGCGATCAACATTAATCCTGCTTTCAAGCCCCTGCGGCGACATAAACGCCAGATAAGCATTTAAATGACCTTCACGACTGCCGCTCAATATATCCCAGTAGCCATGACTGACTACGGTCCGGTCAGGTTCATCATAGATAATATAGGTCTCGGCCCGGCAATCGCCAGAAAATGGCCGTACAAAATAGGGCAGCGAAAACCAACCCAGCAACAATGCCAACAGGCAACATGCCGCGGAAACAGCCATTCTCATGGATGATTTCTCCCGATAACCGCAAATGTCTGGCAAGAGGTTGTCGCCAGTTCAATTTCGCCTTTGCACACAAAAAAATTAATCGCGTTGCCACGATCGGCATTAATGTAGATTTTGCTGTGCGGCGTAATGGAAACCTGCATTTTGTTAAGCCAGTAACTCACGCGTCTTGCCGAGTCATGTTTGTCATTTTCCACGTATTGCGAAAACAGAAAGCTGTGCCCATCAAGCAGAAGTGGTTCGCCATACCGCAATGGGTGGATAAGTTGTTGGCCACGAATCACAGTGCCCACGAAAAAAAACAGGCAGCAAAGCAGCAGCGTAAGTACCCTGAATTTTATCTTTGTCGGTTTATTCTTAAGCGCTGATTTCGATGTATCAGAAATAGAGATCGCTGATGTTTCTTGCTTTTGATTCAAACCATCCTGGCGTTCCGGTAACGAATAATTTTGTGAGTCTGAAACCAGAGTGATGCAACCGGGTTTTAAGCGATATCCCATGTATCCCAGTGTTTCAAGAATTTCGCCTTCTACTTCCAGTGAGGCGAGTGATTTCCGGATGCGAAAAAGGGTTTGTCGTACGGTATTATCGGAGACCACAGCACCATGGTTTCTCCAGCAAGCGTCATGTAATGCTTCTTTGGAAACGATATTACCTTCATGCTCACACAGGTACGTCAGGCATATTTTACTTTGCCTGCTAAGAATAATCTCTTTATCTTCCAGCCTGATCAGACCGGTATCGTTAAAAAAAATAATGGTCACTTCTGCCTGATCCCCACGGCGCATCTTCAACGCACACTTTTCATGCGGCTGATTATAACACGGTCTGACAAAAGGGCATGCTGATGATGACAATCAGGTAGGTAACAGCTTTGTCACAGGATTATCTATTTGATTAATATGAGAATTATCTCCATGCTGGTGACTTTTAAGTGACATTTACGCCAGTATGTTGAAAGCCTTCAATCTAGCCAATAATATCCGCATCGGATTAATCGCATGGCATCGGCTAATATCGTTCAGATGAATCTGTAATAATTGCATATTGGCGTGATCACAATTGAGGAACATCAACAATGCATGGCGTCATTAAAATAACGACAAGCAAAATCAAAAATAAAAATATCGCTATTATGACACCCAGCGCGATCACCTATTATGGTATTCGCGCCATGTTGACAACATTGAATGCTGTGACGGTGACTCACCATCCCATCCAAACCCATGATGAACAGATCAACATCATTGATAGAGATTTGGATCTGATTATTATCGATACTGAGGTTGGCAATGCAGATGTTATTTCTATGCTGATAAAATCTTACTTGCCCACAGCATCAGTCATAATTTTAACCCGCGCATCGGATGTCAGGCTATTACAAAAATATAAAAAATCAGGTGTGCAAGCCATATTAAACAGGAAATGCAATCAGCGCGAGGTTGAAGATGCGGTGACGGCAGTACTTGAACATCGAGTCTGGGGATTTGAAGTCAAACCCACTGCACCGCAAAAGGGTTCATCTTTACGACATGTATTCTCATCAAGGATGTATGAAGAAGCGATGCTTTCACTCAGTACCACGGAAAGAACGATCATCCGCTCCATCTATCGCGGTCGTACCGTAACGGATATTGCTGTTGCCAAAGACAAAAGTATTAAAACCATTAGCAGCCAAAAACAGTCTGCAATGCGCAAACTCAATGTAAAAAATCTGGCTGAACTCCATCAGCGGTATCACGCCTGGCTGGAATAGTACCTGCCAGGCCATTTCCTTCCCACATACCACCGTCTTTTTCCTCTTGATTTCCTGACATTTTTCCTCATTTCCCGGCACCGGAGAGCCACTCCGGTGCACCTTCGGTTAGACGTTGTTCTTAATTTTTTTGTGATGGGTTTCTTAAAATCGTGCGCTGAAGTTAGGTGAAATGCCGACAGATTGTTATGAATGAAGCTAACTTAAGTTTCATTCGAAAATCGGAGCGACAAAATGAATACATCCTTTACCTCTTTACAACAACCTGAAGATGCAAAGCAGCATATCCGCTTGATGAAACAGGTGCTCAGAGCGCAAATCGGCGATGTTGAGGGCCTGTTTGAGCAGGTCAGAAGTAAAATCCTCAGCGAAATTGCTGTAGCTCGTGAGGAAGAAGCGCGAAACGGCACGGCATGGCCACAGGTACGTTGGGATGACATCGCCGCAGGGCGCATTTCCGATGAAGTGAAGGATCACATTCGTCGTCGCGGCTGTGTGGTGGTGAAACAGACCTTTACGCGCGAGCAGGCGTTGGGCTGGGATGCGTCGATGCTGGAATACCTTGATAAAAATGATTTCGATGAAGTCTATAAAGGGCCGGGTGACAACTTCTTTGGCAGCCTTGATGCCTCACGCCCTGAAATCTATCCGATCTACTGGAGCGAAGCACAGATGTCGGCGCGTCAGAGCGACGCCATGGCACAAACCCAATCCTTCCTGAATCGCCTGTGGACCTTCGAATCCAGCGGAACGCGCTGGTTTGACCCTGATGTCAGCATTATCTATCCGGATCGTATTCGCCGTCGTTTACCGGGCACCACATCAAAAGGGCTGGGCGCGCATACGGATTCCGGGGCGCTGGAACGCTGGTTACTGCCAGCTTACCAACAGGTGTTCAGCAAAATCTTTAATAACCAATTTGATCAATATGATCCCTGGGATGCGGCACATCGCACAGAAGTGAATGAATATCAGGCTGGCACCACCACCAAATGTTCGGTATTCCGCACTTTCCAGGGATGGACTGCATTGTCAGATATGCAATTGGGTCAGGGCTTACTGCATGTGGTGCCGGTTCCGGAAGCGATGGCGTATCTGTTGCTGCGTCCGCTGCTGAAAGATGTACCAGAGGATGAACTCTGCGGTGTTGCACCGGGCAAAGTATTGCCCATCTCAGAGCAGTGGCATCCTGAACTCATCGAGGGACTGTGTTCCATTCCAGCAATGGAAGCGGGTGATTCTGTCTGGTGGCACTGTGATGTTATCCATTCGGTTGCACCCGTTGAGGATCAACAGGGTTGGGGCAATGTGATGTACATTCCGGCTGCACCCCTGTGCGAGAAGAATGCCGCTTACGCCACTCAGGTTGCTGAGGCGCTGGCAACCGGTGCCTCACCGGGTGATTTCCCGAAAGAGGACTATGAAGCCAGCTGGCGCGATCGATTCACTTTGGACGCGTTAAACAGCAACGGTCGTCGCAGTCTCGGCTTAGAGTAAGTTTCTGGTAAGCTGGATAAAATTTTAATTAAAGCAGGCACTATGAACGCACGTCATCAGCACATTATCCAACTGGTCAGCGAACGCGGCAGCGTCAGCGTCAGTGAACTGGCGCAAACCACCGGCGTTTCCGAGGTGACGGTGCGTCAGGATCTGAATGTTCTGGAAAAGGGTGGCTTTCTGCGCCGCGTGCACGGGTCAGCCGTGGCGCCAGAAAGCGATGATGTCGGTGCACGCATGCAAACGCGTTTTGCTGTCAAAAAACGTCTGGCGGAGTACGCCGCCTCGCTGGTTAACGCAGGTGAAACGGTGTTTATTGAAGGCGGCAGCACCAACGCTTTGCTGGCACGCGAGCTGAGCGAACGCGGTGATATCACGATTATCACCGTCAGCCATTACATCGCGGGATTACTGCGAGAACAGGGCGGTGATGTGATCATTCTTGGCGGGCTGTTCCAGAAGAGCAGTGAGTCGGTAGTCGGGCCGCTGACGCGATTGTGCATCCAGCACCTCAACTTCCATAAAGCTTTTATCGGTATCGACGGCTGGGATGCCATCACCGGTTTTACCGGTCGTGATATGCTGCGCTGCGATGTGGTCAACGCCATCATGGAAAAGCAGACGCACACTGTGGCGCTCACCGATTCATCAAAGTTTGGTCAGATACATCCCTTCGCTCTGGCACCGAACGTGCCCTTTAAGCAGGTGATTACAGATAGCCAACTGTCGCCGGTGTATCAGGAAATATTGCGCCAGCAGCCAATGGAGTTAACGCTGATTTAGCGGGTAAAGAGGCTAACAGGCGTGACAGGAAGCGCGTACGATCAGTTCCCCCTGCGCGATAAGGTGGAGTGGGCTGGCCTCAGGATTATCCAGACGGTGCATCATCGCCACCACCGCGTTATGTCCAATAGCATTGAATGGCTGTTTCCAGGTGGTTAACGGGATACCCAGCAACGCGGAATATTCATTGTCATCAAAACCCACTACGTTGATTTTGACTCCCTGCTGACTGCAGAGGGATAGCAATTTCATCGCGGTAAAGTCATTGGCACACACCACATCACGCGCGCCACTGGCCAGCAACTGGTGGATAAAATCAGCGTGATTCAGTTCGCCTTCATGCTGCCATTCCGGCAGGGGAGAAATGCCGGCTTCCTGCAACGCCAGTTGATAGCCAAGCATTCGCATGTAAACCGTATTTGCTGAGAAACGTTCACAGAGGAAATCGATGCGACGCGGGCGATCGGCTAGTAAATGCCGTGTCATCACGGCTCCCGCTGCGACGTTATCGATGCCAATTAAATCCCACCGGCTGCGCGCGGGCCACCGCACCACATCACTATCAAGCAGCACCACACTCATGCCGTCGCGTTCCAGTTTACTCAGAATCAGTTGATTGATTTCAGTAGCGAAGGGATGAAATTCAATGGGAATAAAGAACACGCCTTTCACACCGCTACGCTGGTAGCGCTCAATCACACCCTCAATCTTGCTGATGATGGCCTGCCGCGAAGCTCCCGTGCCCAGCGTCATGACACCGTTCCACACCAGATCAAAGTTAAAGGGCTGAGACAGGGCGGCAATGGATTTAAAGATCTGCTCAAACAGAAATCCACTTTCGTTGGCTTCCATGCGCGGGGAAAGAATACCCAAAGCCATCGCAGGCGGCAGGTGTGTCATCTGGCTGGGTTCAGCATAGGTAATGTAATGGCCTGAACCCTGAGTACTGCTAATCAGTCCCTGTTCACGTAAGCGTGACAATGCGCGAGACAGCGTGGGGCGTGAAACATCCAGTTCAGCACACAGCATCACTTCAGTCGGCAAACGTTCACCGCTGGCATAATCGCCACGATGAATACGTTGAGTTAATTCAAGATACACGCGATCCAACTTGCCTGATTTCGCCATAGTGCGGTTTGCCCGTTGATCAACAGTTTCAGCGATGGAACACATTAAGGGAGTTAATAAGTAAAATCAACCAACTGAAAAACGTGCAAATTTGTAAATTATAAAAAGTGATAGTGAATTCGATTTTTTAAAAACCGCACGACCTCGAAATGAAAAATAGCGCACAAACTGCACGTAAACTTGTGATCGACTCCGCTAAATCGCCTTTACTGCTCGATATGTAATCCATTTGTGTTTGATTTGTGATCAATTCCAAAAGAAAAAGTAAAAATGTTGCGTAAGGTTGTCATCAGTTGTCAGGCATTTAATTTTACAAATTTGTAAATATAAACCCTACATCTGTGCCTTTTAGGGCCAACTGAGGAATGACACATGTCTCAATACGCAGCATTGGTAGAGAAGGTCATTAATGAAAACCGCGACACGCTGTTGGCGGTTGATCCGCAGCAAATCGACCAGCTCATCACAGAAATCCGCCAGGCGAAAACCATCCAGCTTTATGCTATGGGCCGCATGCAACTGTCAGTGCGTGGCTTCGCCATGCGCCTTAAGCACATGGGATTTGACAGTTATGTCGTGTATGACACCACGTCGCCCTATCTTGGCAAAGGTGATTTGCTCATCGTGCATTGTGCCGTCACCAATGTAGAACTGAACATTATCAAACTGGCGAAAGAAGCCGGTGCCCGCATCGTGTTGCTCACCGCCCACCCTGAAAATGAACATGGCCAATATGCGGATCTAGCTGTGCGTGTTCCCGGCCAGATATTTGGCGGCGATCAGGAAATTCCCTCCATTCAGCCAATGTCCACCTTACTAGAACAGTCGCTATTCCTCTTCACCGATATCGTCACCATGATGCTGATCGAGCAGTGCGGTATTCAGATGGATGCGATGAAAGCCAGCCACACCAACCTTGAAGGGTTGCCTCATAAGTTTGCCTGAGCGGAGCGCATGCGATGAAAGACGGTGACATCATTCAGATTGCTCATCTGGTGGAAGATCTTGATGGGGCAATGCAGCACTACTGGGAAGCCTTCAACATGGGTCCGTGGGATGTCTATACCTACGGTCCCCATAACGTAAATCAGTCGATTTACCGTGGCCAGCCGGCAGAACATATCTACAAAATTGCCGTGTGCTGGATCAATGGCGTACAGATGGAATTGATGCAGCCGGTCTCTGGCTACAGCATCTATGACGAGTACATCGAAAAGCACGGGTACGGCTTACACCACCTCAAACTCTATTTTGCCGATTGTGAAAAGGCGCTCGAAACCTACAAGGCACGCGGATATGACGTCGTGCAGAGCGGCAACATTGGTGATGACGTTTTCTATTACCTCGATACCGAGGAGCGTTTTCAGGGTGCCGTGATCGAAATCGGTAACGCTGGCTCCATTCCTGAACCTGAACGGCGCTATCCCGCCTGATAAAGGACACACATCATGATGAAAACGCGTAATGCGCTCACGCTGGCACTGCTGCTGGGCGTAACCTCACTCTGCACATCGCTGCCTGCTCAGGCGGCAGATGAATACACCATGGTCGGTATTCCCAAACTGCGTTCTGCGTGGTTTAACGATTATGAGACCGGCCTGAAAAAAGCCGCCAAAGATTTCAAAATCGATGCCTATCAGCAGGCGCCAGCCTCCGCTGATGAAGCGCAGCAGGTGCGCATTATTGAAGACAGCATCACTCAGGGTGCCAATGCACTGCTGGTGGTTCCGAATAATGCCAGCTCGGTAGAGCCCGTCTTCAATCGTGCGCGAGGCCAGAAGATTGTCGTCATCACCCACGAGTCAGTGAACCAACCGGGCGCTGACTATGACGTTGAGATGATCGAAAACGAAAAATTTGGTCGCTACATGATGGATGAATTAGCCAAACATGCCGGTGGCAAAGGGGAGTTCGCTATTTATGTGGGTTCACTGACGGTACCGGCGCACAACACCTGGGCAGATGCAGCGATCAAACAGATGAAAGAGAAATATCCCGATATGAAGCTGGTCTCCGATCGCTTCCCGGTGAGCGAAGATCGTAACGCCTCACGTCAGAAAACACTGGAGCTACTTTCAACTTATCCCGATATGAAAGGTGTGCTGGCATTCGGCAGTCAGGGTGGGCCGGGTGCCGCACAAGCGCTGCGTGAAAAAGGCCTGGTGGGGAAACTCACTGTTATTGGAACGACGTCCCCGAAAGAGAGTGCCACCTTCCTGAAGGATGGTTCCTTAACCGAATCGATTCTCTGGAGCCCGGGTGAAGCCTCCTATGCCATGGCCTACATTGCCAAAATGGTACTGGATGGCAAGCGGGATCAGATTAAACAAGGTCTGGAAATCCCCACGCTTGGCGTACCGACCATCAATGGTCAAAACATCATCTTTGATAAACCACTGACCGTCACCAAAGACAATTACAGCAAGTACGATTTTTAATCATAAGGGCGGCATTCGTGTCGCCCCAAAGCCTATACGTTTTATTGGTGAGACGTCATCGATGATGCCCGTCCCTTTCACCGCAGAGTGTGCGGAGGTCGTATGCAGTTTTTGTCTGTGGCGAACGTCACGAAAAAATTTGGCGGCGTGACCGCACTCAACGATGTCAGTTTTGATATCAATGAAGGTGAGGTACACGGCCTGGTGGGTGAAAACGGCTGCGGTAAATCCACCTTAATGAAGATCATTGCTGGTGTTGAATCACGCGATCGCGGCAGCCTGACCATCAAAAATCAGTCCATCCAGCGTTTCACCGCAATGGATGCGGTGAAGCAGGGCATTGGCATCATCTACCAGGATCTGTCGCTGTTCCCTAATCTCAGCGTGTTAGAAAACATCTATATCAGCCAGATGCTGAATGACCGTAAAGCGCTGGTGCGCAGTAGCACATACAAAGATAACGTCGTCAAAATCATCAATCAATTGGGCATTCACCTCGATTTAGACGCGACGGTAGACGAACTGCCCATTGCCAAACAGCAGTTGGTGGCGATTGCACGTGCGCTGGTCAATCAATCGAAACTGATCATTCTCGATGAACCTACGACCGCGCTGACACGCAGTGAGATCAATAACCTTTTTGCCATTTTGCGCCAGTTAAAACAACAAGGCATCGCCTTCATTTTTATCAGCCACAAGCTGAATGAATTACTCGAGATCTGCGATCGCGTCACGGTGATGCGCGATAGCAAAGTGATTGACTGCCAGCCCACGGAAAAACTCACCAGTGGGGATATTGAAAATCTGATGCTGGGCTATGCCCTGACTTTTGAAACGCGGGCATCGAGTGCGACAGATGAGGTGCTACTCAGTGTGCGCCATCTTAGCAAACGCAACAGCTTTCAGGACGTCAGTTTTGAATTACGCAAAGGTGAAGTGTTGGGCATTGCCGGTTTACTGGGTGCCGGACGCACCGAACTGGCCATGGCGCTGTTTGGCGTGGAACCGGCACAGAGCGGCGAGATTTATTTGCATGGCCAACCCGTCACCATCAACAGCATCCATGCTGCGGTAAAACACGGTATCGCCTATGTTCCCGAAGATCGCCTGGCACAAGGGCTCATTATGGAGCAGAGCATCGCGGCGAATGCGGCCATTTGCACCCTGGATCACTACCTGACCCCAATGCGACTCCTTAACAGTCAAAAAATGCGCGATACGGTTGAGGAGTTGCTCAAAGGCATGCAGGTGAAATATGGCAGTCAGGACCAACCGATTCGCATGCTTTCCGGTGGCAATCAGCAAAAAGTGGTGCTGGCAAAATGGCTGGCGATGCGACCTCAGGTCTTCATTCTGGACAGCCCAACCGTGGGCATTGATGTGGGTGCCAAAAACTACATCTACCAAACCGTGAAAGCGAAAGCGCAGGAAGGCATGGGCATCATTTTTATTTCGGATGAGCTACCAGAGCTGCTGGCCAATTGTGACCGCATCATCATGATGCAACGCGGTCGTCTGGGCAAAAGCTGGCGCAGTGACGAAATCGATAACGAAGCGCTGCAACATGAGATGGAGCGGCAATAACGCCCACAGAAGGAGAGTGTCGTGGATATGATGAAACTGTTCAAAGCGCGTGAGACCCTGCTGCTGGTGCTGATCGTCGTGCTGTCGATTGTGATCACCAGTATCAATCCCAACTTCATTAGCTTTGATAATCTGACCGACCTGCTAAAGTCCTGGACCGTGCTGGGCATCTTTGCATTGGGTGTCTTACTGGTGCTGATTTCCGGTGGGTTTGACGTTTCGTTTACCGCCATTGCCCAGGTAGCGCAATATGTGGTGGTGTTCTGGTTCCTGCAACTCGGGCTCGACAATATCTGGCTGGCGATACTCTGCGCACTGATTCTCGGCGCCTTAATGGGATTGCTGAACGGCATCATCATCTATTACTTCAAAATCACGGCTATTATCGTGACGATTGCCACCAACAGTCTCTTTTACGGCACCCTTTATGTCGTGACGCAAGGTGATTTGATTTACGACTTGCCGCCTTCACTACTCACTCTGGCTGAGATCAAAATCTTCCCGTTACAGGCAGCAAACGGCGCCTGGTATGGCTTGAGCCTGGTGACCTGTTTGTGGTTTGCCCTGGCGATATTCCTGCATCTGTTCCTCAAACACACCGTGCTGGGGCGCAGCATATACGCGGTGGGCGGCAATGCGCTATCTGCAGAACGCGTAGGTTTCAACCTGCGTCGTACGACGTTGTTCATTTATACCTTTGTCGGGGCCATTTCGGGATTTGCCAGCATTATCCAGGTGTCAATTGTGCAGACGGTGATCCCCAATTCCATTGTGGGCTCTGAGTTGCAGGTGATTGCAGCCGTGGTGCTGGGAGGTGCATCGGTCACCGGTGGGCGCGGTAGTTTAGCGGGAACCTTGTTAGGTGTGTTGCTGTTCGCGATCCTCAGCAACAGCCTGACACTGCTAAAAGTCTCGCCTTACTACTACAACGTCTTCACCGGTTTGGTGATTCTGTTTAGCGTGTCACTCAATGCGTTGCAAATTCTGCGGCAGAAAAGGGCGCAGGTGCGTGTGGTGGTGGAACAATGAGGAGCAAAGCCATGAAAACTTACGCGCCCGGGCGCCTGCGTCTCAGTGCCGTTATTGCGGAGAATCTGTCGCTGTATGTGGTGCTGATCGCCGTATTTATCCTGATGTTCGCACTCAATGGCGAGAAGTTTATTCGCACGCAGAACCTGATATCGATGGCTTATCAATTACCGATTGTCGGTTTGCTGGCGATTGGCATGATGATTTCAATGCTGTCCGGCGGAATCAATCTCTCCATCATCTCCACTGCCAACCTTAATGGCATTATCATCGCGCTGGTGCTGCAAGCCCTCTCCTCACAGGGCATGAAACTGGCGGGTGGGGAACTGGTATTGCTCGCCGTGCTGCTCGGTTTGATTGCCTGCCTGCTGGTGGGAGTGATCAACGGCTTGCTGATATCGATCCTCAAGATCCCCGACATTCTGGTGACACTCGGCACCATGACGTTAATTGCCGGATTGAATGTGGTGCTGACGCGCGGCTATACCCTCTCAGGTTTCCCGGATTCATTGCTGAGCATAGGTAATGGCGTCAGTTTCGGTATTCCTAATGCTCTGATCCTGTTTTTCGTGGCAGCCATTATTGCGTCAGTGGTGCTTAACAAAACCCGATTTGGTTTTAGCCTGTATATGATGGGTTCAAACGCGACGGCGGCGCAGTACGCCAACGTCAATCTGGTTAAAATCACTGTGATGCAATATGTGTTCTCTTCAACGTTCGCGGCGCTGACCTCGCTGGTGATGATGGGACAACTCAACTCGGTCAAAGCCAGCTATGCGGATTCTTATTTGCTGGTGGCGGTACTGGCCGCGTTTCTCGGTAAAGTGAGCCCGTTTGGCGGATTCGGTCGCGTTTCGGGTGTGGTCCTGGCGGTGATTATCCTGCAGATGATATCCAGCGGATTAAACCTGCTGCGTCTCGATCCCTTTATGATCACCGCGACCTGGGGGGCGATAATTATCGCCATTGTGGTGTTCCGGGGCTTGTTCTCTCAGATTAAACTGGGTATGGGTAAATAATTAAAACATCAACATCGCGAATTCAGGATTCAATGTTCCCTAACATCACCTCTAAAAGACTGCACTATCGCCAGTTAGTTGCCGATGACTGGCGATTCTTTCTCTCGCTGCAACAGGATGAGCGTGTGATGCGCTATGTGGCCGATCCGCAGCCTGAAGAAGAGATTCGACGTGACAGGTTCGAGATAAGATTGCCCCACTGGCAGAAAGGCAGCACCCATTGGCTGTGTCTGGTGATGATGGAACAGGGGCAATCAGCGCCGTTAGGTGTCACCGGATTTATCGATCGCGGTGACGGCGTGGTGGAAGTCGGTTTTTTGCTGGCAGCAGAAGCTCAGGGCAAGGGATTTGGTACGGAATCACTTCACGATATTGCACGTTATGCGCTGAATGAACTGGGCTTTCGCAAGCTGATTGCCACTGTGACCGCAGGAAATGAAGCCTCACGCAGGACACTATTAAAAGTGGGATTCCAGCAGGAGGGCACCTTGCGGAAAAGCTATCATCTCGCGGGTGAGTGGCGCGACGATTGGGTATTTGGATTATTCGCGGACGAATGGAGGCCACTCTAACCTGCGATTAACGCCTGTGCCGTTAATTCATCGGTAATTAATCCCGTCACCAACCCGCTGGCCAATACCGCGCGGATCGCGTCGACTTTGCTTAATCCCCCCACCAGCGCCACAATCTCGGCGCGGTGGGCAAGCTCTAAATCCACCGAGAGCGTACGCGCTGTCAGGCTGTTGTGAATCATCTGCCCGCTGGCGTCAAAGAAATGACCGAGCAGCTCACCGACAGCGCCAGAAGCCGAGATATCGTTGATCTCGGCTTCATCAATCATACCGGCTTCAACCAATTGCGCGGCCGGTTCCACAGTTCCGATTCCCACCAGCTTCACCTCGCTCTGTGCGGCCATGGCAAACACTTCGCTGACGCCGCGCTGTTTAAGCAGCACGTCGCGGTCTTCCTGAGTATTAGCGAAGAACGGCACCGGCATCATATACGCCTGCGCACCGGTCTTTTCGGCAATGCGATGCATGACATCGTGGGGATTGAGCGCATAGTTGCGCGTCAAACAGCCCAGCAGCGAAACGAAGCGCATATGCGGGGCGTCAATGCGCGAGAGTTGGTGAATAGCGGCGGAAAGGGTGCGGCCGTGTCCCAGCCCCAGGGTGATCGCAGGCTGCGACGTGAGGAGATTGCGCAGATAATCCGCGCCCGCCATACCCAGCGTTCGCACTGGTAATCCCTCTTCACCAAGGTCAGGCGCAACGTGGCAAAAACGCAGTCCGTGCTTTTCGCACAGCTGATCTTCCAGCGCCACGCACGCCATGATATCGCCATCAATCGACACCTTCACCGCACCCTCCGCGACCATCTTGGCAATCATGCGATGGGTTTTGACCGACGGTAATCCCAGACGTTTGGCGACTTCAGCCTGGGTCAGGCCGCCCACGTAGTGCAGCCAGGCGGCACGCAGGGCTAAAGAGTCATCGCGTTCAGCGGGAGTAGGAGCCGGTTTCATGTTTCATTTCCTGATCAATAGGCTTAGGAAGCCAGATGCAAATCCTGCACGCCCGTATCAATGTGCGATGCCCAAAACGCAACGCTTTCCGCGATATCCGCCACCACCTGGCGGTCAGTGGGTTCACGCTCTTTAAAACTCAGTTCGAGGCAAATTTCGTTATCCTGCGCGCCACCGCGCGCCAGCGCGTCCAGCAGCGGCTGGGGCTGAATACGGCCGCCCGCATTGTACTGCAATGTGAAGGGTCTGTGGCCGCCTTTGTCCATCATGCTTTGTTTTATATGAATAATCGGCGAGTAGCGCGGCACCGCTTCAGCCCACGCGTAAGGGTCGTAATCACGCGGGTCGATTGAAGTGACATCGCCGTGATCGATATCCGCCATCATCCACATCGGCAGGGCAAAGGACTCACTGCTCAAACGCTGCTGCAGTGCGAGGCAAGCCGGAATGGTCTCACCAAACTCGCGTCCGATGCTCATCGGTTCCCAAAACAGGTATTTCAATCCGGCGGATTGCGCATGCTCCGCCACCTCGGCCCAGCAATCAATCGCGATATCGATCAGCGCTTCCCGCCGCACTGCATCGTTGAAATCCTGCTGGGTGAAAATGGCGAACTGCGATCCAACCGCCTCGCCACCCAGTTCTGCGGTGATATCGGCGAAGGTTTTAAACCAGTCAACGTAGTAGCGTCGCACGTCAACGTCCGGATGACCAAAATGATTGAGGCGGCCATAGGGGCCGGTCATACCCGATGTCACACGCACCCCGGTTTCCCGCAACGCCTTCTGCATCTGGCGCGACATGCGGTTGATGGTGGCGGCTGGCCAGCCAGGATTGATAAATTCATGGGTTAACTGCAGATCGCGGATACGGATCTGTTGTGCCACGGTGTGAATCAGATCCTGCGGATCGGCAAAACGATTCACTAGCGGATTGGTATTCAGCGAGAGCGTTAAGGGCATGATTACGCCTCCTTACGCAGCGGCACGGCTGTAGCAAAGGTCGCGTCAAACCATTGGGTAAAGGCCTGCTGCTGAACTTCGGTCAGATGCAACTTGTGCTTAGTGCGACGCCACAGCACATCTTCCGCCTGCTGCGCCCACTCATTTTCTACCAGGTAGCGCACTTCAGCTTCATACAACTGCGCGCCGAAATGGCGGCCCAGATCGTTGAGCTCACGGGCGTGACCCAGCACTTTCTCAATGCGCGTGCCATAAAGGCGCGCATAGTGTTTGCGCAGCGGCGCCGGTAACCATGGCCAGCGTGTTTTCACTTGCTCAAGGAAGCTCTCGAAATCGCCATTTGCCATATCACCGCCCGGCAAAGTGGCATCGCGTGTCCAGTCTTCACCCATATCAGGGAAGAAGGGCGCAAGCTTCTGGATAGCGTGTTCTGCCAGCTTGCGGAAAGTGGTGATTTTGCCACCAAACACATGCAGCAGCGGGGCGTTTTGCTGATCGTCGAGATCGAACACGTAGTCACGCGTCACGGCAGAAGGGTTACCTTTGCCATCGTCAAACAGCGGACGCACACCCGAGAATCGGGTAATCACATCGCTGGCGCGCAGTTTTACTTTGAAGTAGCGATTGACCACATCAATAAGGTACTGCTGCTCGCTGTCATCGGCGGTCACTGCTTCCGCTTTGCCCTGCCACGGAATATCGGTGGTGCCGATCAGGGCTTTATCGCCTTCATAAGGGTTGATGAAAATGACGCGTTTATCAGTATTTTGCACCAGATACGCCTGCTGGCCTTCCCAGAATTTCGGCACGATGATGTGTGAACCTTTAACCAGCCGCACGCTGCGGTTGCTTTTGGTCTGGGTGACCTGATTTACGATATCCAGTACCCACGGGCCGGCCGCATTCACCAGCACTTTGGCATAAACCGTGCGCTGAGTACCGCTGGCCTCATCCTGAATCGTGACTTCCCACTTGCCGCTGATACGTTTGGCCGACACACAGCGGGTACGCGGCAGAATCGTGGCGCCGCGTTCCGCAGCATCCACGGCATTCAGTGCGACCAGGCGTGCATCATCGACCCAGCAATCGGAGTACTCGAAGCCTTTGCTGTAGCTATCGAGGATTGGGGCGCCTTCGGGATCGCGCATCAGATCAAGCGATCGCGTGCCGGGCAGCTTTTTGCGCCCGCCTAAATTGTCATAGAGGAACAGCCCCAAACGCACCAGCCACGCCGGACGATCGGTCGGGCTATGCGGCAACACAAAGCGCATCGGCCAGATAATATGCGGTGCGGCATTCAGCAACACTTCTCGCTCGATCAGCGCCTCGCGTACCAGTCGGAATTCATAATATTCTAGATAGCGCAGCCCGCCGTGCACCAGTTTGCCCGAGCGCGAGGAGGTACCCTGTGCCAGGTCATCTTTTTCACACATCATCACGGACAAGCCACGCCCAGCCGCATCACGTGCGATGCCCGCGCCATTAATGCCACCGCCAATGACAAACAGATCCAGCGTATTTTCACTCATGGTGTACTCCTTAAAACTTATTCAGTGCATGCCAGGCGGCAGGGAGATCGCTGCGGATCTGCTGATAATGGGGAAACAGTTGGTTATAGCGCTGCGACAGTTCAGCGGAAGGCGGTTCAGGCGCATCCAGCAGCGGGCGTACCCAGGTTTCCACGCACTGTGCCATGGAGGGATACGCGCCAATCGCCACTGCCGCCATCATCGCAGCGCCCGCTGCACCGGCTTCATCACGCTGGCTGATACGCACTGGTGCGCCAATGCAGGCAGAGAGGATCTGCCGCAACGGCTGAGAACGCACCGCGCCGCCGGTAAGACGAATTTCACCCGGCAAAGTACTGCCCATCGCCTGATAACAATCGCGCGCGGCCATGCCGATGCCTTCAATCACGCCGCGCACCAGGTCGGCAAAGTTGTGCTGATAGTTAAGTCCGGTGAAGCTGGCGCGCGCATCGGCGTTGACGAACGGCCCGCGTTCACCGGCAATTGAGATGTAGGGATGGAACAGCAGGGTGCCGGGTTCGGCTTTGTTGAGCCACTGGTCGATATGCGCCACCAAACGCGCATGATCGATTTCACAACCGAATCCGCTCAGCAATTCACTGGCCACATTCAATAGCCAGTCGAGATTGAGGGTAGACGCCATATTGGTTTGCACCTGCGTCACATAGCCCGGCCAGGGCAGCGGAATCACATAGCCAGTTTGCGCTGGATTCAACCACACCTCATCAATGGTCACGCTGCGCAGATGCACCCCGGTAGAGCCGACAATCGAGCAGGCGGTATGGGCTTCGCCGGTGTGCACGCCTGCGCCCAGTGCGGTCATCGCCATATCCACGTAACCCAGCGAAATCGGTGTACCCGCGCGCAGGCCGGTGAGCGCAGCGGCCTCTGCTGTTAACGGATGAGTGATTTGCGTGCCATCGATAATTTCCGGCAGCAGATGACGTCGATGTTCCAGTCCCAGCGCCGCGATGACGGTATCGTCATAACGCTGGGTGCGGAAATTACCAAAAGTGAAGCTGGCCTCAGAAGGATCGGTGGCACGTACGCCCGTCAGATTGAGGTAAAGCCAGTCTTTGCAGTGCAGCGCCACTTCGCTGTTCGCCAGCAAGTGTGGAAAGTGCTGGTCCATATGCGCCATCTGTGAACCCTGCTGGCAGGTATTCAGCCCGGTACCCGTGGCCTTAAAACGCTCTGCTGCAAGGGCGTGCTGGTTTAGGGCATCGACGGTGTGTGCCGCACGCGCATCCAGCCAAATCCAGGCATCCTCTACCGGCTGATTATTGGCGCCCACCAGCCAGGTGCCATCCCCTTGTGCGGTGACGGCCACGGCCACCACGCGGGAAGAGAGATTTTCCACACGCTCGCCCAGTTTCCGTATCGCGTCCACGGCATCTTGCCAGGTCTGCGACATGGATTGCTGCGCGGCACCACCTTCGCTGCGGTAATAGCGGTTACGCACGGAGGCGCACGCCAGCTGTGTGCCTTCCAGATCAAACGCCACCGCTTTCACCACGGAGGTGCCGGAATCCAGACCCAGAATGATATCGCTGTTACCCACGTACACCTCCGAAGGGAAGAAAAGTTGACCCATCACGTCGTGTTAATTCCCTGTGATGAATTTGCTAAATAATGTCTTACACCACTTCCCATGGAGATAACATATCTCATGTATTATTTTTCGATAAAACGAATAAATTTCACTTCAGTTAGCGAGTTTGATCACGAAAATGGCGGTTGTACACGACAATATGAAATGAGATATCACATGAAGAAGGCTTGTATGGCGGGCTTTTATTAGCGATGAAGGCGTTAAGGTGTGAATTTAGCGATCCAGATCGCGCTCCTGAAAAATTCGTGAACCCCCTGTTGACAATTTAGTCACATCAGCACAATCCTCATCACAAGAGTTATCACATTTATAACATTTAATGCGGCGATTATCGCAGCAGATAACAGTGAGAGGTCACGTTATGTCCGATGTCTCAATGCTGGCACAGCAGCTCTCCCGCAAGCGCATCCGCCGCTACAGCATCATCGGTGTTGTGGTGGTTGCGGTGATTGCCGCCATGGCCATCGACACCAAAGTGGTGAAAATCGGTTCCGAGCAAGATGTGCAAGAGCAAGGTTTCTCGCCGGATAGCTACGGGGAGAAGACCTTCCCCGGTATTCAGCAGGATGTGGAAGCGCGTGCGGTGGATGCCAAAACCCTCGCCGATGCGCTGAAAGCCAATCAACAGGAAGCGGTACAGAAATACGGTGTGGGTTCGCCGCTCCCGGTGATCCCCGTCAAGCTGGAAGGCGTGGTGCAGCCTGGTCAAATGGGCATCTTCCCGCTGAAAGTGGCCGGCTTACCGGAAGGAAATGTGATTCGCCTGCAAACGGGCCCCGCCATCACCGGCACCGACTTGCGTGACGCCAGCGGAAAAATCCAGTTCGGCGATTTTACCAACCAGATTGAGTATCAAAATGCCGGTTCGGCGATCAATCGCGCCATGAAAGCCAAAGTGCTGGATCAGTTGGATCGCGATGCGCTGCTCGGTAAAACCGTGCAGGTGATCGGGGTGTTCCGTTTGCTCGCGCCGAATAACTGGATGGTGACGCCAGTCAGTCTGGAGGTGAAATGAAACCATTCAACGTTAACCCGGCGCTACTAAAAGGCGAAGTGATCCTTGAAGCGCGCAACATCAGCAAGATCTATGGATCGACCCATGCACTTAAAGGCGTGAATTTTGAGATCCGTCGCGGTGAAGTCACCACGTTGTTTGGTGAAAACGGCGCAGGTAAATCTACGCTAATGAAAATTTTGTCGGGCGTCATTACGCCAACATCCGGGGAAATTCTCTATAACGGCGAAGAGAAAGTGTTTCGCTCCGCCACTGAAGCACGCGATTGCGGCATCTCGATTATCCATCAGGAGCTGAATCTCGCTCCCAACATGAACGTGCGCGACAACATCTTTATGGGGCGCGAAATCATGAAGCCGGGTGGGGTGGACTACGCGGAAGAAGCCCGCATAACTGCCCATCTGATGGCGGCGCTGGAGGAGGAAATTGACCCGCTGACGCCGGTGGAAAACCTGCGTCTGGGCCAACAACAGATTGTCGAAATCGCCCGTGCATTGTCGGTGAATTCACAGATTCTGATCATGGATGAACCGACATCGGCGCTCAGTGCTGCGGAAGTCGCGGTGCTGTTCCAGGTGATCCGCGATCTCACCAGTCAGGGTGTAGCCATTGTATACATCTCACATCATCTCGAAGAGGCACTGGAGATCACCGATCGCGCCGTGGTGCTGCGTGATGGCGTAATGACCGCGTACGCGAAACGCGATGAGATCGATCTCGAATGGATCGTGCGCAATATGGTAGGCGATCACTTTGACCTGGGGTCGCCGCCGCAAGGTTATGAGTTTGGTGACCAGGCGTTGACCGTGCAAGACCTGACGGTGAAAAGCAAAACCGGGATTCGGCTGGTGGATAACCTCTCGCTGTCAGTGAAAGCCGGTGAAATTGTCTGCATCTATGGCCTGATGGGCGCGGGGCGCACCGAACTGCTGGAGTGTATCGCCGGGCGTATTCATCAAAGCCAGGGCCGCGTTCTGCTGCAGGATACCGATGTCAGCGGCTTAACCATTCAACAGCGCATTCAAATCGGCCTTGCGTTGGTGCCTGAAGATCGGCAACGCGACGGTCTGGTGCAAACCATGTCAGTGGGCGAAAACCTGTCGCTCGCCAGTATCAGCGAATTTGTGCGTGGACTGGTGCTGTCACCGCGACGTGAAAAGCAGCTGGTGACGGACAGTATTCGCAACGTCACGGTGAAAACCGCTGGCGGCGAGGCGGCCATCGGATCGCTCTCCGGTGGCAATCAACAAAAAGTGGTGATCGGCAAAATGCTGGCCACCCGTCCCAAAGTGATTCTGCTGGATGAACCCAGCCGCGGCATTGATATCGGTGCCAAAGCGGAAGTGTTTCGTCTGCTGGCGGAAAACGCCAAAAAGGGGCTGGCGGTGGTGTATACCACCTCGGAAGTGGGCGAATGCCTGAGTATTGCGCATCGCATTGTGGTGATGAGCAAAGGGCGCATTAACGCCATTTTCGATTCCAGCGTGAGTAAAGAACGCATTATGGCCGCTTCAGGCGAGTCTCTGGTGGCATGACATGAAAAACGGAGCAAACGGTATGACAGACAGAACACACACGCTGGATTCGCCACCCGTCGCGAGTAAAAAGAAGACCGATAAAAGTCTCAATCTGGCGCGATTGCTGCTGGAAGGGCGCGCGTTTATTGCGTTGCTGGTGATTATTATCACCTTTTCCTTGCTCTCGCCTAACTACTTTACCGGCGCCAATTTCCTGACCATGGCTTCGCATGTGGCGATTTTTGGCTTACCCGCCATTGGCATGTTGCTGGTGATCCTCAATGGCGGTATTGACTTATCCGTTGGTTCAACGCTGGGTCTGGCTGGCGTGATGGCCGGCTTTATGATGCAGGGGATTAACCTTGAAGCGCTGGGCGTGGTGCTGTATTTGCCGGTGTGGGCGGTGGCGATATTAACGCTGGTGATTGGCGCGCTGGTGGGATTGGTCAATGGCGTGCTGATCGCCTGGTTCCGCGTTCCGGCATTTGTCGCCACGCTCGGCACCATGTATGTAGCGCGCGGTATTGCCCTGCTGATCACTAACGGACTGACCTACAACAAACTCTCTGGCACTGAAGCGCTGGGCAACACTGGCTTTGACTGGCTCGGCTTCAATCGCATCTTCAACATCCCGGTGGGTGTGCTGGTGTTGGGCGTGGTGGCGCTGGCCTGTGGTTTTCTGCTGAGCCGTTCGGCGTTTGGCCGTTGGCTGTATGCCTCGGGTGGTAACGAGCGCGCCGCCGATCTCTCCGGCGTACCGGTGAAACGTATCAAAATCAGCGTTTATGTGTTGTCGGGTATCTGTGCCGCGATGGCAGGGCTGGTGCTCTCTTCCCAGCTCACCTCCGCTGGCCCAACGGCAGGTACCACCTATGAACTGACCGCGATTGCTGCGGTGGTGATTGGCGGAGCGGCCCTCACCGGTGGTCGCGGTAATGTGCGCGGCACGCTGCTGGGTGCTTTTGTAATCGGTTTTCTCTCTGATGGCTTAGTGATTATCGGCGTTTCTGCCTACTGGCAGACGGTGTTCACTGGCGCCGTGATTGTGCTGGCGGTATTGCTCAACACCCTGCAATACGGCAAACGCAGTCGCTAACTCACGCGCGCTGTCTGGCAGCGCGCGGTTATCCGTAAAACCTGTACCCTAAATAATAACGGAGCACCTATGTTCACAAAACGTCTGTTTATTGCTGCCGCCGCTATGGCGATCACCACCTTCGCTGCACCGACCTGGGCGGATAACGGGTTGATGACCATCATCGTCAACGATCCATCCAACCCTTACTGGCTGACAGAAGGTCAGGTCGCGCAAAAAGCCGCTGAAAAACTTGGCTACAGCGCAAAAGTCAGCGCGCACAAAGGTGATACCAACACCGAAAGCCAGCTGATTGATACGGCGATCACCAACAAATCCAAGGCGATTATTCTTGATCCGGCTAACGCCGATGGTTCTGTCGGTTCAGTGAAAAAAGCCATCGCGGCGAATATCCCGGTGTTTATCATTAACGCTGAGCTGAATCAGAGCGGATTGGCTAAAGCGCAGTTGGTTTCTAACAATGCGCAGGGCGCGGCGGTGGGCGCGATGGAGTGGGTGAAACAGGTGGGTGATACCGCCAACTATGTTGAATTAGTGGGCCCGCCATCCGATAACAACGCGGCAACGCGTGCCAATGGTTTTGATACCGTGTTGTCACAGTACCCGACGCTGAAGAAAGTGGGTCAGGAAGTCGCCAACTGGGACCGTACCCAGGGCTTCAACAAGATGCAGTCACTGCTGCAGGCTAATCCAAACATCAAAGGCGTGATCAGCGGCAACGATGAAATGGCGCTGGGGGCGATTGCCGCACTGAAAGAAGCCGGCAAGCTGAACCAAATCAAAGTCGGTGGTTTTGATGGCTCTCCGGATGCCGTTGATGCCGTAAAAGCCGGTACGCTGGCGTATACCGTGATGCAGCCGGTGGCGCAGTTCGCGCAGAAAGCGGTAGAGCAGGCTGACAGCTTCCTGAAAACCGGTAAAACCGGCGCAGCATCGGAAAAACAGCTGTTTGACTGCATTTTGATCACCAAAGAGAACGCAGGCAATTTCGTATCACCGTTTGTATTGAAGCAGTAATGCATGACGTGCGGCTTGCGGGCCGCATACTGCTCAGCGGACGCACTCCGGTGCGTCGCTGTAACCCTTCTCGTGAGTCCAAACACCACACCATTTGCAAAAGGCGCGTTTCCGCGTTGTAATCACCTGGAACCCGCATTTCTGCATCACTTTCTGGACGAAATATGGCGCACAACCCGCAGGACTCTTCTCTCAACGTCTTCATGGCCGAACCCTTACCCAGCGACAGCCGTCAGGCGCGGCAGTTGGCGCGACGCCAGTTGATCGCGGAAGCCGTGATGGCAGAAGGCGCTATTCGCATTGAAGATATTACCGACCGTTTCGGCATCAGCCTGATGACCGCGCACCGTGATATTGATGAGATGGTCGAACGCGGATTGCTGCATAAATCGCGTGGGGTGGTCTCCGCCACGCCAACAAGCCTGGTCGAGTCCAGCGATATCTACCGCGCGACGCGTCAACTGGAAGAGAAGCAAGCCATCGCTGAGGTGGCGGCCACTTACCTGGAGCCAGGACAGGCGATCTTCCTCGATGATTCCACCACGGTATTGCAGATGGCGCGCTTGTTACACGCGCGCGCCCCGTTAACGGTGATCACCAACTCACTGACGCTGATGAATGAGTTACGCAACGGGCGCGATATCACGCTGATGGGATTAGGCGGTCAGTTTTATCACTGGTGCAATGCGTTTATGGGCCGCATGACGCGAGAAGAAATTGCCAGTCTGCGCGCCGATGTGTTCTTCGTCAGTATGTCAGCGATCATTGATGACACGGTCTTTCATCAGTCAGCGGAAACCGTCGAAACCAAACGAGCGATGTTTGATGCTGCACAGAAACGTATTTTGATGATGGATAACACTAAATTTGAACGCCGGGCGCTGCATCGTTTTGCCCATCTCAGCGAGTTCGATGTGGTGATTGTCAACCAGGGTACGCCTGTGCCCGTGCTGCGACGGATGCAGGATCTGGGTGTGAACGTCGTGGTTGCGCCCATGAAGACCCACGCTGGATCGCGCGAAGAAGCCTGATTCCCCTGCAAATTCATTCCTTCAGATGACCTAAGGCGCGCACTGTCGGCCGCGGCAGTGGTGCATCGGCCTGTTCAAATGCGTTTGACAATGTAATCTACCTACTAGTAGATTGATAGCTCCGCCACCGTGAACGAAGACGGTGCAATTGATTGCCACGCGCTAATCATTCAGCTCGGGTAACTGCCTTGTCTTAATTTATGCCATGTTGAGCGAACCTATGAACAAGCCTTCTCTTACGACCGGCCAGACACTCACCCGTCTGGCCGCTATTGCAGTGGTACCATTGATAGTCATCGCGTTATTTCTCTGGGCTGGCGGCTGGTTAACACCGGATAAGTTGACCTCCGATAAACTCATTACCGTGCTACAAAAATCAGGCGGGGAGCATCCCGGTTATCGCCGCAATCATGCCAAAGGTGTCTGCATCAACGGCAGCTTTGCCGCTAACGGCAATGCCAGCGTACTGTCGCGTGCCGGGCTGTTTGCACCGGGCAAAACCCCGGTGATTGGGCGCTTTGCTATTGCCGGTGGTAATCCGAACGCTCCGGATTATGCCGTGCCGGTGCGCAGCATGGCGTTGGCGTTTTATCAAAAAGATGGTCAGCAATGGCGCACCGGGATGAATGCCATGCCGATATTTCCGGTGAACAGCGTGGAAGGGTTTTACGACCTGCAAATTGCCACGCTGCCGGATGCGAAAACAGGTCAGCCCGACCCCGCGAAAATTCAGGCCTTTGTAGAAAAACATCCCGAAATTAAGCCGTTCTTCGGCTGGGCGCAACAGTATGTGCCTTCCTCGAGTTGGGCGAGCGATCGCTACAATAGCCTTAACGCCTTCAACTTTGTTGATTCGGCCGGCAAGAGCCATGTGGTGCGCTGGAGTATGGTGCCGCACACCGATTATCAGCCGATCAATGCCGCCGATAAAAATGACAGCAACTTCCTGCAAAGCGATCTGCAACAGCGTCTTGCCAAAGGGCCGCTGCAGTGGGACCTGATCATCACTGTCGCAGACGCGCAGGACAAAAGCAGCGATGCCTCAATTTCCTGGCCAGCGGACCGACAGACCATCAATGCAGGAACCCTGACTATCAACCAAACCACGCAGCAGCAGCAGGGGGCCTGTAACGATATCAATTACGATCCGCTGATTCTGCCCGAGGGCATCACCGCCTCGGATGATCCGGTTCTCAATGCACGTTCATCGGCTTATGCCAAATCCTATAACGCCCGTACCCGTGAACAGGCAGGAGCACACTGATGAAACACACAGAGACTTTCCATCCGGCGTTGCGCGCGATTCACTGGCTGATGGCTGCCGCTATTATGACCATGCTGTTTATCGGCGTGGCCATGGTCGCCACCGTCTCGTCACTGCACAGCTTGCTCGTGGCGATCCATAAGCCGTTGGGCTTAATGATATTGCTGCTGGTGGTGGTGCGATTGTGGCTACGTTTTACCACCGCCAAACCGGCCTTGCCGGAGACGTTATCAAACGGGCAAAAAGCGCTGGCACACCTTTCGCATTGGGCGTTGTACGCAATGATGCTTGCGCAACCTCTTATCGGCTGGGCGATGCTGTCGGCGGCAGGCTATCCGATCAGTCTGGGAGGCAGTCTGGTGCTGCCCCCCATCACGCCAATCAGTAATGATCTGTATGCCTGGTTGCGTCCGCTGCATACCTGGGTTGCTTTAGCCTTGTTCGTTACGGTGATGCTGCATCTTGCCGCCGCGTTGTTCCATGCGCTGATTCTGCGTGATGGCGTCTTCAGAAGTATGACCGGTCGCCGTAAGCGTCCTGAAGCGCCTTGACATCACCGCTGCAGGTCAGTAGGTTCAGTGCCAATTTACTGATTTGCAGCCATTTCATCTTTGCTGCCGGAGCCCTGCATGACCGTTGAACGTTCGCCTAAAGCCACTGAAATCATTAACCACACCCGAGCGCTGCTCACAGCTGGTGGTTATAAAAGTTTCAGCTATGCCGATTTGGCAGAACGCGTACAAATTCGTAAAGCCAGTATTCATCATCATTTTCCGGGCAAAGCCGACCTGGTGCTGGCCGTGGTCAATGATTATCGTGAGGAGGCGCGAGCCGGTATGGCCGCGACCAGTGAGCATTTCAGTGATGATCCGCTGGCTGAACTGAACGGATATGTGAACTTCTGGGCAACCTGCATTAAGGAAAACAGCTCACCGTTCTGTATTTGCGTAATGCTGGCAGTGGAGTTGCCGACCTTACCGGAAGAGGTGGCGGCTGAAGTGACCGGACATTTCGCCGATCTGTCCGCGTGGCTGGCCGGTGTGTTGCAGAAGGGGGAAAAGCGCGGGGTGTTTATTCTGCGTGAAGGGGCGGAAATGGAGGCCAAATCGCTGATGGCGACGGTGCATGGTGCGATGATTGCCGCGCGCGCGTTTAATAACCCCGAACTGTTCTTACCCATGATTAAACCGGTGCTTAACAGTCTGGTTATTTCCGTTTAATGGCTTTGCGGCCATTTATCTTCGCGACTCTTTCATCAACAACAGAATCACTTTATCCACCAGATAAGGTGCCTGCTTATTTAATTCAGGATCGTTGCGTAATTGCGCAGCAATGTTCAACGCAAATTCGCGAACATTCTGTTTATCCGCTTGCGTTGATTCACAATCTGAAGGACGGCAGTCAGGATATTGGTTAGGAAAATGAATCACTCTCACAATGCCCCCTGAAATCGTTGCTAAGGTAAGCCGAATAAATATTAATCTACTAGTTGGTAGGCTGGCAGTCAAGGGAGGAATTTGCAGTAAAGCACAGCAGGTTTAAACCTCCGTGAGAGGCCGGGTAGGGGCGTTTCGCGCGCTTTCTCACCGCTTCGCCAGTACCGCCTGAAAATAGGAATTTTTACCTTTCGTCGTTTCACAAATCCTCTTAAATTAGCGCCGACGAGCAGTGCAAGTCGCCAACGATTTGGTGTCTTAACAACAATCAAATTAAAAACAATTGCATTCCATTTTTTAATGGTAATGAGGATTTCGATGCTTTTAAAACGCAGCTGCAGTATCGCCATTGTCGCTTTAGTCTGTTTATCAGTTACCGCTTGTGGCATGTCGCATCGTGGTCGTAATACGGCAATTGGTGCGGGTGTTGGTGCTGTGGGTGGCGCGGTATTAACCGGCGGCAGTACCTTTGGTACGCTGGGTGGTGCAGCCATCGGTGGCTTGATTGGTCATGAAGTGAGTCGTTGATTCATCCTGCTGATCTATTTCGTCGCGCACTCAATGCGCGACGAAATAATAACTTTTATACCTTCGTTTTATTCCCCGATTAAATTTTCTTTAACTGGCCAAATACCTGTTTGCCGTTATGGAAGGTTGCTATCACGGGTGCAACATGCGCCACCGCTTCAGCAGAACAACTCGCCGCCACTAACATCATCGTTGCGCTATCCTGCGCCTTCGGCCACTGTTGTTCACCCTGGCTATTCAGCGGCAGCACTTCATGGGTGGCGATACCCAATGCGCGACTCAATGAGAACTCATCCGGGCCACGATACAACTGCGCATAGACGTTGGCTTTCTCCAGCATGCTTCCGCTGCCAAAAGGTTGCCAGTGGTCGGCAATGGTATCGGTGCCCGACCATACCGGGACGCCCGCCGCACGCAACTGTGGCAATGGCATGATGACGCGCCCGATCGGCACGGTTGTCGCGATGCTGAACTGCTGCGCTTTGAGTTCCTCGATCATCGCATCCAGTTCACTCCCCGATAACGTGCCCAGTGCAAACGCATGGCTGATGGTCACTTTGCCTTTTAACTGCGGATTCTCACGCACCGTTTTCAGCATGTAGCGTATCGCGGCCACACCGTGCGGCTCGGTTTCGTGCAGGTGGATATCCACCGGCGCAGCAAAATCGAGTGCAATGCTGAACATCGTATCCAGCGATTTCTCCATCGCACCATCAACGTTGGTCGGATCCAGGCCGCCGACAAAAATGGCGCCCATGTTCATCGCTTCACGCATCATGCCTTCGACCCTGGACCGCAACAGTCCATGCTGCGGGAAGGCGACAATCTTCGCGGTAAAGTCCTGACGGTGGTTAGCAATCGCCTGTTGCAAGTGCGCCAACCCGTCCAGTTTGCTAATCGGGTCGATGTTGCAGTGGCTGCGCGCTTCGGTGCTGCCTTTCGATTGCAGCAAACCAATCAGCTTTTCGGCACGCATTTCGGAGGTCGGCACAATCTCAGGAAGAATCTGCTCCTCCTGATGAATCATATCGATAACGCTTTTACGCGGCAGCGGGGCGCGCCAGCCATCGCCATAAAAGGTTTTATCAAGGTGGATATGCATGTCGCGCGTTGCAGGCAGCAGAATATGGCCCGCCGCATCCCAGGCGGGAAGGGTGCTGCTGAAACCTGCCGCGTGGATACCCGCGATATTTGCGCCGTTGATTTCGATATCGTACAACCCGGTGCGTGTCGCGGTGATCACGTCGTGATGACGTACAAAGGCTTCTTCCAGCCGCACATTGCGCAGCAGATAGTGGCTAACGTCGATCTGCATCAGGTTTTCAGGGGGACAGGCAGTGGCCGCAGCGTTACGGCTACTTAATCCGGCACCGAGCAGCGTACCTGCCGCCGTGAGTTTGATGCCAGCAGAAAGAAAGTCCCGGCGGTTGCCGGAAGTCATGAGGCTCATCGATTATGTTCTCCTTGTAGGGGAGATTTACCCTAGAGGAGCGATAAGCGCGGTGCTGTGATTTTTTCCACTGATGACTATGGAGAAAAGTAATGACGCATCGGACAGCATCGCTATCCGATGTTCTGTAGAAGGGTTAATGATTTTGCGGTTTGGGCATCGGCGGTGTGCCATGAGTATGGAACGTCTCAATGGTTTTCAGGCCCCACGCCTGGCCTTTCTTACGTTCGCTTTCCGTCCAGACTACCGTCTGCCAGTCTGGCGCGAGTATCAGTCGGGCCCCGGAATTGGCCAGCTCGACGCGATTCCCCGCCGGTTCCCAGACATACAGGAAAAACGTGCCCTGGATGGCATGTTTGTGTGGGCCGGTTTCAATATGCACGCCGTTTTCCAGGAAGATGTCGGCCGCGCGCAGAATGTCCTCTCGCGTATCGGTGGCGTAGGTCACATGGTGCAAACGTCCATTGCCGCCACCGTGCTCTTCGGTACAGGCCAAATCATAGGTTTTATTATTGATGGTGAACCAGCAGCCACCAATCCGCCCATTATCCAGCTGAATCATCTCTGTGACGCGGGAGCCTAAGCAGGTTTCCATAAAGCGCTTGAATTCACTGACATCTGCAGCCAACAAATTGAGGTGATCCAGACGACGCGGACAGGCGCCACGCGCATGGTAACGCTGAGACAGGTTTTTCAGCGACGGGCGTTGGTCATCGGGCGCCTGATAACGGACCGTGTCGTAATAGATCTCAAAAATATGGCCAAAAGGATCGGTAAAGCGAAATGCCTGTCCGTGACCCTGATCGTCGTTGACCCACCCAAGCACTTCATAGGGGCTGGCTTCAATCGCCGCAACACGCCGTTCCAGCGCAGCCTGTGAAGCGGCGCGATAGGCAATGTGCCCCACGCCGGTCGTGTGATGACGCGTAAGCTTCAGGCTGTGAAACTCATAATCATCCCAGGCGCGCAGCCAGGCGTGATCGTCGTCCTGCGCGGTGATCGTTAAGCCATAAACATTGACAAAGAAGTTGAGGCTCTCTTCAAACTTGTCGGTGTAAAGCTCCACGTGAGCCAGATGCGCAATATCGAAGCAGGGTTCAGAAAGTTGAGATGTCATGATGCCATTCCTATTTATTGAGGGTTTGTGACAGCGCCGGAAGGTCATCCAGTGCTGCGCCCTTTATTTTCAGAGACAGAGAAACATTGCGATGAAGCACAATGCTGATCGCAGCCAGTAGCGCGGGTAGCGCGAGAATAAAGAAAATCGCCGACTGCGCCGGGAACGCACCCATCAGCAAGCCGCCAATCGAAGAACTGAGAATCGCACCGGTACGGCCTATGCCGTGCATCCAGCTCACGCCGGTGGCGCGCATTTCGGTAGGGTAATAAGCAGGGGAATACACCTGTAGACCATTCTGTGCGCCATTAATACACATGCCGATAATGAAAATGAATACGCCCAGCGCCACCCCGGAAAACGCGAAGATGCCTTGTGCTAGCAAGCAGAGACAACCCAGCAGATAGACCACGCCAATCACTACTCTGGCGTTGCATTTATCCATCAATGCACCGACCAGAATACCGCCCAGCGGACCACCAAGCTGGAATAACCCCGCCAGAATCGCCGCTTGTTCGAGGGAAATACCGCCCGAGCGCATAATGGTCGGCAGCCAGCCGTTAAGCAGATAAATCACGAACAGCCCCATGAAGTATGTCACCCACAAAATGATCGTGCCGCGAGCAAAACCGTGGTGGAAGAGCTGGGAGATGGTGCTGTTGCGATTGATTCGGGGAGAGTTGAGCACGAACGCCGTATCCTGCTGAAACTGGCCGCCCATGCGATTAAGCAGCGCAGCAATCTGCGCGCGAGGTGCCCGGCGCACCACCAAATTTAACGCGGATTCAGGTAGCAGATAACCTAATAAGGGCAGCATAAGCAGCGGCAATGCACCGCCGAAAATCAACACTGCATTCCAGTGATAGTGCGCCAGTAACGCGGCCGCGATAAAGCCCCCCAGACCGGAGCCGATATTAAAGCCGCTGAACATCAGGGTAATCATCACGCCCTTACGACGCTCAGGCATATATTCTGCCAGCAGCGTGACGCAATTGGGCATGACTGCGCCCAGCCCGAGCCCGGCAATGAATCGCATCATCGCCATTTGCAGCGGCGTGGTGGCGAAGGCGCAAATCAGACTGAAAGCGGAGAAGATCAGTACTGCCAGCAGGATGATTTTTTTACGGCCAAATCGATCGGATAATGGACCCGCGATCAATGCGCCAATCGCCACGCCAAACATCGCCGCGCCAAGGATCGGCCCCATCGCGGCGCGTGAGATATGCCACTGCTCAATCAGCGCAGGCGCAATAAATCCCATCACGGCAGCATCGTAACCGTCGAACATAATGATGATCAGGCAGAGGAATAACACGCGCCACTGAAAGGCGGAAATGGGTCGCGAATCAATCCAGGCTTTGATGTCGACCAGCTTATTTGTATTCATACGTTCGCTCTCTCTTCGGGCACGCAAAGTCTATTGAATGACAAGTCATGATTAACTCTTCCAGCTCCACGGTAAGCACCGTGTGGCAGGCTGTCTGTCAAAAAAGGCTTTTAGCGGTATGAGTTACGTTTATATTGTGAGCGAGTTGTCATAATCCGCGGTGTCAATATGGGTTTGTGGTGCCCGATGGAAAAGCCTTAAGCGCAAACGGCATACAATCTTTGTATGAATTTCGTTTAGGTCGCTGTCGTATTAGCTTCGGCGTTGATGCACTTAATCAGTGCCAGTGTGGCCGGGGAATGCAGCGCACCCGCGCGCAACGTGATGCCGATATCACGACGCGTATCGGGCAGGGTGAAGGACAGAGGTTGGAGCACACCTGACTTCAATTCGTACTCCAGCTGGTGCCATGACACCGCCGCCACCATATCGGAGTCCATTAATAAGCCGCGCACGATGGCGAGGTCACCGCTCTCAACCACCGGTTTGGGTGCCGGGATATCCAGCGTCGCAAAGGCGTGTTCTAGCAGATGGCGGGCCGGACTGTTTTCTCGCGGAAAAATCCATTGTGTGTCGGCGAGATCGGCAGCGCTTAACGTTCGACCGGCTAACGGATGTTGTGGCCTGGCGAGCAGCACAAGTTCTTCGCTGAACAGCCGTCGATTATCGATATCAGTAACGTTGCTGTCATGACGCAAAGCCCCGACAATCAGATCAACGTCGCCGGCCCGGAGTTCGGTAATCAGCGTGCTAAAGGCACTTTCATTGGTCACGACTTTGATCGCCGGATGTGCCGTCACCAGACGGGCAATCGCGCGTGGCAATAACACACTACGACACAATGGCAGGGCGCCAATATGAACAGTGCCCTGCAGAACACCTTGCTGGGCGGCAAGATCTTCCGGGATATGGCGAATTTCATTCAGGGCGCGGCTGATGTGTGGCGCCATTTCACGCGCGGCGGCTGTCGGCTGCATGCCCCGCGGCGAGCGCTGGAACAGCACGATATTCGCCCCTTTCTCCAGCACCTTGAGCGCTGCACTGACGGCGGGCTGGCTGATGCTCAGCGAACTGGCCACGCTTTGCGTATGCTGCAAATGAAACAGCCTTAAAAATATTTGCAGGCGCCTGACGTTGAACAACCAAATCGGTTCGGCGTCATCCCGCATGGACTCGCGCAGTTTAAATCGAGCGAGAAGTGCAGGTATCTGTTTGAGTTCCTGGAGGGCACGCTGTGCGCGGGGCAGTACACATTTACCATTCTCGGTGAGCAGCATCCCGCTGGCATGACGTTCAAACAAAGGCGTGGCGAGAGTGTGTTCCAGATCACGTATCGATCGCGTCACCGCCGATTGCGTGCGAAATAAATCTTCCGCAGCCTCCGAGACGGTTCCCCGTTCTGCAATCATACAAAGTGACCTTAGCTGCATGATTTTAATGTGATTAGTGTCTTCCTGTTCCTGCATGCCCTCTGCCCCTGAACCTCTGATAATGATCACAACATAAATAAAAATCATAGCTCGCACAATGAAAGGCATTATTCGGTCACGGTGGTGCGTGTCAGGATGAAAAAAACGCAATAGCAGGGGAACATAATGGAAAACGCAGTGAAAAAGAGTGCCTTGGTGGTCAGTGCCCATTCCGCTGACTTTGTCTGGCGCGCAGGCGGGGCCATCGCGTTGCACAGTGCGAGCGGCTATGACGTGCACGTCGTCTGCCTCTCTTACGGGGAGCGCGGTGAGTCGGCAAAACTGTGGCGCAAAGGCAATATGACCGAGCAGACCGTCAAGCAGCATCGTCAGGCCGAGGCCGAACGGGCCGCGGATGTGTTAGGTGCCAGCATTGAGTTCTTCGATCTCGGCGATTATCCCCTTCGCGCGGATAAGGAAACGCTGTTTCGCCTCGCCGATGTGTTTCGCCGCGTACAGCCTCACTTTGTGCTGACGCATTCGATTGCTGATCCTTATAACTACGATCATCCGCTGGCGGCCAATCTCACCCAGGAAGCACGCATCATTGCGCAGGCAGAGGGGTATCGTCCGGGAGAACCAATTATCGGTGCACCGCCGGTTTACTGTTTTGAACCGCATCAGCCTGAACAATGCCTGTGGAAACCGGATGTGCTACTGGATATCTCCTCGGTTTGGGAAAAGAAATATCAGGCGATTCAGTGCATGGCCGGGCAGGAACACCTGTGGGAATACTACACGCGCGTGGCGCTCCAGCGCGGTGTGCAGGCCAAACGCAACACAGGGATTGCATCCACGCGCGTCATCACCCACGGCGAAGGCTATCAGAGTCTGTTCCCACGGGTGACAGAGGATCTCTCATGATTGCGGTCAATCAGAAAGGCATCGTTGTTAAGCAGATTGACCGGACCGATTCGGCTCTGATTGCACAATTTGCCCGTGCCGGAGTGGCGACCGTCCACGAAGCGCAACAGCGGCAAGGTCTGCTCAATGTGCGGATACGACCAATCCAGCAGGGTGTCGCGATAGCCGGCAGTGCGGTCACGGTGCTGGTTTCTCCCGGTGATAACTGGATGTTTCATGTTGCAGTCGAACAGTGTCAGCCGGGCGATGTGTTGCTGGTGTCACCGACCTCGGATTGCCATGACGGCTTCTTCGGTGATCTGCTGGCCACTTCATTAAAGGCGCGTGGCGTAGTGGCGCTGGTGGGCGATATCGGTATCCGTGACAGCCAGACCCTGCGTGAGATGGGTTTCCCGGTCTGGTCACGTGCGGTATTCGCGCAGGGAACGGTAAAAGCTACGCTGGGATCGGTGAACGTGCCGATTATCTGTGCAGGCCAGCTGATCTATCCCGGCGATATAGTGGTTGCCGATGACGACGGCGTGGTGATTGTGCCGCGAGCGGATGCGAACACCGTTGCCGAGGCAACCCAGCAGCGGGTCACCAATGAGGAGAGTAAACGAGTAAGACTGGCTGCCGGGGAACTCGGGCTGGATATTTATCAGATGCGTGGCGCGTTAGCGGAGAAGGGATTGCGCTACGTGGAGTCTCTGGATGCCCTGCAAAAGAGTTCGCTATGAAACAGACGCTGATACCCTGTGTGTTAATGCGAGGCGGCACCTCCAAAGCCGCCTGTTTCCTGGCCAGCGATCTGCCAGAAGCGGGGCCGCAACGAGACCGCGTGTTGCTGGCCGTCATGGGTTCACCCGATCCCCGTCAAATTGATGGCATCGGTGGGGCTGATCCGCTGACCAGTAAAGTGGCGATAATTTCTCCCTCCACGCGGCCTGATGCAGATATCGATTATCTTTTTGCGCAGGTTAACGTGCATCAAGCGGTGGTCGATTATGGACAGAACTGCGGTAACATCCTCGCCGCCGTGGCGCCTTTTGCCATTGAGAAGGGCCTGATAAGGGCACAGGGCGACATCACGCGCGTGCGCATCTTTATGATCAACACCGGGCAAATCGCAGTGGCGCAATTTGCCACGCCCGATGGCACGGTGGAATATCAGGGCGAGACCCAGATAGACGGCGTGCCCGGTTTTGGCGCAGAGCAAATTTTGCAATTCGAGGATATTGCAGGATCCAGCTGCGGATCGCTGTTACCGACCGGTGAGGCGCGTAATCGGTTTGACGGGATTGAGGTGACCTGCATCGATAACGGTATGCCCGTGGTGATCCTGCGTGCTGAGGATGTGGGATGCACTGGACAGGAGACCCGCGAACAGCTGGAGAGTAATGCTGAGTTAAAAGCACGCCTGGAATCCATCCGCTTACAAGCGGGTCCGCTGATGAATCTCGGGGATGTGACGAAACGAACCGTGCCGAAAATGACCCTGATTGCTCCGCCCGCTAATGGCGGTGCGCTATCCACGCGAACATTTATTCCCCATCGCTGTCATGCTTCTATTGGCGTACTGGGCGCGGTGAGTGTCGCCACAGCCTGCCTGATCCCCGGTTCCGTGACGCAGGGCATCGCGCAGATTACCGATACCAGGCAGCAGCGTCTGGCGGTAGAGCATCCCAGCGGCGAGTTTAGCGTGATGCTGACCCGTGATGAGGCAGGGAAGGTGACGCAAAGCGGCCTGATACGCACGGCACGCTTGTTATTCGACGGGCGGGTCGCCATTCCAGGCTCACTCTAAAACACGAATTACCCTGCACGCTGACGTTCTCCGTTGCTGACAACCTTATGGGTTGTCGGCATTCTTCATTCGATTGCCAAAATCTTCGTTTCCACGCGTGACTGCGTGCTCCCACTCACACTGCCTGACCAGACTCCTTATCTGCCTTAATAAATGTCGCCTGATTCATTATTAATGTGACAAGTGTGCGCACGGTGTGTCTTTAATGTTACGAGTCGGTATATTTAATACAGAAGTTTTTAAAGATTTAATGGCGCAGAAATTAAGTGTTCTGAAAGTGATAATTGTATTTGGTTTGTTAAATTAAATCATTCCGGCTGTTATTAAAATACAATAACTCAATGCTTGTTAAAATTACGTATTATTGATGTTGAGCTTATGTCTACGGTAGTTGTAACCCTGCTAAATAATAAGATAATCGCATCATTACGGGCTGCGCACCGATTCTTTCACTCTTCAGCGCATCATAATTAACGCTCAAAAACACGCTAAAACCTTGAATTAAGTTGATTAAAATCAAAGATCCCTCATGGGTTAACGCTCTCATTACATTTAATTCACATGAAAATCATTCATTTATACAGCGAATTTTTTCTTTTTGTTACAAGTTACCCCTTTAATTTGGATGCCTTTGTGTAAACGAAAATATAGAATAATTTACAGAAAAATTCTTATTACGAGCCGTGTCGATACCTACGCCTGCAAGTGTTATCGACTGACATTTCGTTAACAATCATGATTTATTTTCCCGTTCTTTCTCCGGAACGAACGCCGAAGTGAATATCCTATTTCCCAGACGTCACCTGTCTGGAAATTAAACTGTGGTTGTTGCTCGTGGTTAAGAGAAAGACGACAGTGCGGCACCGATTTCAACTTGTTATGCACGAGCTTGCTTCATCTCACTTCATAACATGTGAAACGGCGCTGGATTGCCGTTAACTAATTCGGTCACTCAAAAAAAGAAGATAGTCATGCTAAGTAACGATCTTACATCGCTGATCACGCGTATTGACTTCGCGCTAATTTCATCCATTCACATCATTTTTCCCCCGCTAACCATTGGACTGGCTGCACTGTTGTTCATCTCTGAACTGATGTGGGTCAGGAAGCAAGATGAGCAGTGGTATCGCCTGTGTCGCTTCTTTGAAAAGCTGTTTATCGTTAACTTCGGTGCTGGCGTGGCAACCGGTGTCACCATGGAAATGGCCTTTGGCATTCTTTATGGTCGCTTCTCGCAGGCTGCCGGGCCGTTCTTTGGTCAGGTGCTCGGCTATGAGACCATCACCGCCTTTATGTACGAAGCCGGCTTTATCGGACTGATGATTTTTGGCTGGGGCAAGATCAGCAAAGGGATGCACCTGTTTGCGACCTTTAACGTGGCGCTCTCTTCTACGCTTTCTGCGATGTGGATCCTGGTGGCTAACTCCTGGATGCAAACGCCAACCGGTGTTGAACTGCATAACGGTATTTTCATCGTAACTGACTGGCTGGCCGCGCTGTTTAATCCGAATGCGCGCAGTGCTTTCCCGCACATGCTGCTGGCAAGCTTCGAGCTCTCGCTGTGCTTCGTGGTGGCGACCTGCGCCTGGTATGTTCTGAAACAGCGTCATGTTGATCTGTTCCTGAAGCCGCTGAAATATTCACTTATGGCGCTGGCCGTGGTCGCCGCCGTTCAGATCTATATGGGTGACGTGCTGGGTGAAGCCACGCTGGAACATAAACCGGCGGCGCTGGCAGCGATGGAAGGGCACTACGATACCTATGATTCTGCGGGTAACGTCAACAGTGCCTGGCACATCCTCGGTTGGCCAAACAAAGAAGGCACGGGCCTCGCATGGTCTATCGATATCCCGCACGGTTTAAGCCTGATTGAAACCAAAACCTGGAACGGTACGGTAACGGGCCTGAACAGCTTCCCGAAAGATCAGCAACCGCCTGTGGTGTTGCCATTCTACGCCTTCCGCGCCATGTCAGGTGCTGCGGGTGCCATGTTGCTGGTGAGCCTCTGGGGCGTCTGGCTGATTGCACGTCGTCGCATGACCGCTGAGCTGGCTCCGCGTAATAAGCTGTTCCTGGCGCTGGCCGTTATCATGGTAGTCCTGCCTTATATCGCAGTGATTGCGGGCTGGTGGACGCGCGAAATTGGCCGTCAGCCGTGGATCGTTTATGGCCTGATGCGCACCGAAGACGGTATGAGTCCAATGACCCTGGGTCTGGCAATCTTCTGGCTGGTGGGCTTTGCCATCTTTGAAACGGCTGTGGTCGCGGGCACCATATGGTTCCTGGCGAAAGTGGTGCGTATTGGTCCTGATTTGACCAGCAAAATACCGGGCGAGGGGCATGAGCATTTGGGTCACCTTGAAATGCCTGCCAGTGGTCATGCTGACCATCCTGAATATATCCGTCCGGTTTGATGGGAGAATAAATCCGTGGACATGCTTAATTCGACTCAGCACTTCCTGATCATCGCCTGGTGGTTAGCATTTGGTATCAGTGTTCTTTTATATATCGCGCTGGATGGCGCCGACCTGGGGGCGGGGATCTTCTCGCTCTTCGTCCGCGACCATGATGAACGTGGCGCGATCATGTCGGCAATGGCCGGCACCTGGGATGCCAACGAAACCTGGCTGATCGTCGCCGGTGGTATTATGTTCGGCACCTTCCCGTTTGTGTACGGTTCGGCATTTAGCTACCTGATGGTGCCAATGGCGCTGGTGTTGTGGGGCATTATGTCCCGCGCGGTGGCACTGGAGTTTCGTCATCTGGCCTCGCCATTCTGGCAGAAGTTTTCTGACGGCATCTTCGGTGTCGCCAGTCTCGCGGTGACTTTCTTTGGTGGGATGAGCGTTGGTGCGTTGCTGCAAGGTTTCCAGATGGATTCGCCTGCACAGGGTGTACCAACTTACGTGGGTGGCGCATTTAACTTTATTTCAGCTTTCTCCATCTGGACCGGCGTGGCTTCCTGCGTGGCAATGACGCTGGCAGGCGTGCTGTTCGTACGTGCTCGCTTCGAGAAAAATGAACCGATTCGTCAGGATGCAGCACGTTGGACGGCGGTGATCTTCTGGTTAGCTATCGCTGCCGTGGTGATTACCTGGGTGTGGAGTGCGGTGATCTTCGACTGGGCACGTGCGAAATGGTTTGGTCCGCATTTCTGGATCTGGGGCCTGTTTGGCTTAATCGCTCTGGTCTGTATTGATCAGGTGCGTCGTGACACCCTGAAGGACAAAGATTTTGCAGCGGTGATGTGGTTCAATGGCGCGGCATTTATTCTGGGCTTCGGTATGTTACTCACCATGTTCCCATGGATCGTGCCAGGCACCTGGACCATCTGGGCGGGCGCCAGTCCACAGGTTTCGCTGATTACCTTCACCATGACCATGGGCGGTTTTGTTCCGGTAATGCTGATGTACAACTGGTATCAGATCTGGGTATTCCGCGGCCGTATCTCCAAGCTGGTTGGTCACGGGGGACACTAAGACATCATGTCTGCTAGTTCCCCTCCAAGTGGAATGGCAGCCCGCCTGGCGGAACGTTGGCTTTCGAGCCTGCGCCGCCAGGCAGGCGGTTTATTTTCACTGTCCATCAGTATGGCGGCGCTCAATGCCATACTGATGATTGCACAGTGTTGGCTGTTAGCCTGGCTAATCAGCAACGCCGTCCTCGGTGGTAAAACCTTCACCGCGCTATTGCCTTATCTCTTATTGCTGCCGGTTGTGATGTTGCTGCGCGCGGGTATCGATATCCTGCGCCAGGGTTTTGCGTTTGAAGCCTCCGCACGTATCCGTCAGGGATTGCGCGGGATGTTGTTAGATCGCATCGCCACACTGGGTCCCGCCTGGAGCCAGCATCAACGTACGGGCAGTATCGCCAGCTCACTTGGCGAAGGCGTCGAAGCTATCGAAGCTTATTTTTCCGGTTTTCTTCCGCAAAAAATCATCATCGGCATTGTGCCGCTTGCCATTCTGGTGGCGCTTTTTCCTTTTGACTGGGTTTCTGGCTTGATCATGTTGATCACCGCGCCACTGGTGCCGTTGTTCATGATCGTGGTAGGAAAGGGCGCGGAGAAAATGAGCCTGAAGCAGTGGCACAAACTCAGCCTGATGAGTGCGCACTTCTTTGATGTGATTGCTGGCCTGACAACGTTACGCCAGACCCATGCTGCACGCCGACAAGCGAACATCATCGCAGCGATCTCGGACAGCTATCGTCAGACCACCATGAAGGTGTTGCGGCTGGCATTCCTTTCATCATTGGTGCTGGAATTTTTTGCCACCATCAGCACCGCGATGGTGGCGGTGTATGTTGGATTCCGTCTGTTCTATGGCGAAATGGGCTTCCTGCCGGGGCTGTTTGCCTTGTTGCTGGCACCGGAATTTTTCCGCCCGCTGCGCGATTTGGGCACGCACTATCATGCCCGAATGGATGCGATTGGCGCGACGGAAGGTTTACTGGCGATCCTCAATGCTGAAGCGCCGAAATCGTCACAGGGTAATGACGCGCTCCCGGTGAAACCGCGTGAAATCAGTCTTGAAGGGGTGAGCTATCAGTATGCGGAGGGCGGCGGCGTTACCGATGTTTCCCTGACCCTACGTAGCGGGGAAACACTGGCGATAGTCGGCACCAGCGGTGCCGGTAAAACCACCTTATCGCGAATGCTACTGGGCTTTATCGCGCCCAACTCAGGACGCATCGTCATTGATGGCAAGGATCTTTCTTCATTAGATCTTCCTGCATGGCAGCAACAGATTGGTTGGCTCCCGCAGCGGCCCACTATGTTTGCCGGTTCGATTGCGGAAAATATTCTGTTGTCGCGTTCGGGTATCAGCCAGGCAGAGGTTGAAGCAGCGGCACAGCTGGCTCAGGCTGACACTTTTATCCATTCGTTGCCGGCGCAATATGATTACCGCCTGGGTGATGGTGGAAAAGGGCTGTCCGGTGGGCAGATTCAGCGTATTGCAATGGCCCGCGCCGTATTGATTTCGCCACCGGTGGTGATACTTGATGAACCTACGGTCGCGCTGGATCGCCAGACGGCACAGAATATGATTGCCTCCTTGAGTGACTCATTACCGAACAGTGCACGCTTAATCATCACCCACGATACGGAAATCGCTGCCACAGCTGACCGAATCATCGTGCTGGAAAAAGGGCGGGTGGTTGAATCGGGGACGCCGCAAGCATTGCGCGATCAGGCTGGCGTCTTCGCCGAACTCGAGCGCCTGCAAAAAGGAGATCTCGCATGAAGGATCTTTGCCATCTCTTGCGCCTGGCGCGTCCATGGCGTTTTCGCATGGCGGTGGGGATTTTGCTCTCCGTGATTGTGATTCTCTCCAACGTGGCGCTGCTCGCCTTATCAGGCTGGTTCATTACGTCCATGGCGCTGGCGGGCATAGGCTCACTGGCACTGGAGTTTTTCACTCCGGCTGCAGCGATTCGTGGGCTCGCGGTATTGCGTACCTTCGCGCGATATCTGGAAAGATTGGTGACGCATGATGCAACCTTGCGCTTGTTGTCGGTTTTACGTGTCTGGTTCTATCAGCAGTTAGCCCATCTTGCGCCTGCGCGACTGCAGGATTTTCGCGATGGGGATGTGCTGGCGCGTTTTCGCGCTGATATAGATAGCCTCGACAATTTCTATCTGCGTATTCTGACGCCGGCCATTGCAGGGCTGATCTCGTCGCTCATCATTTTGGCAGGAATTTGCTGGTTCTCACCTTCAGTGGCCTTGATTGATGCGGTGGTGCTGATACTTGCGGGCGTGGTCGTGCCGTGGATTGTGGCCTCACTGACGCAAGCCTGTGGCAACCAGATCGCTACCGTGCGCTCATCCGTTCAGGCCGCATCCACCGATTTGGTGCGTGGATTAGCAGAGTTACAGATGGTTGGCGCTGTTAGTCATCAAACCGATCATCTGAGCCAGCTTTCTCAGCAACTGATCAGCGCACAGCGTCGGCAAGCCTGGATCAGCGCCAGCGGCGGGGCGATCTGCGCCTTAATGGGACAGCTCGGGTTATTTTTCGCCTTTATCCTGTTATTTAACACTGACCATGCAACCGGCATTTCTGCCAGTGAAATCGTGATGTTGCTGTTCACCATCCTGGCGAGTACTGAAGCGGTGGCTGGGTTGCCCGCGGCCTTTGCTGCCCTCGGCACTACGCGTGAAGCGGCACGCCGTCTGTTCTCCATGACGGAGCTGACACCGGCGATTGTCCTGCCTGAAACCAGCCCGATGCCGGAGAGCAGCGAATTGTCATTTTCGGCCGTGACAATGCGTTACACGCCTGATGCGCCTAATGTACTGGATAAGCTGAGCTTTACCGTGCCGGTCGGCCATTGTCTGGCGATTTTAGGTCCCAGCGGAGCAGGAAAAACCACCGTACTAAATCTGGTGCAAGGATTCTGGGAAACGACAGCAGGGGATGTGTCTATCGGCGGTCGTCCGGTCAGGGCGCTTTCTGAAGATACACTGCGTCAGATGATCTCGGTGGTTGGCCAGAAAACCTATCTCTTCAACGCATCGATTCGAGACAACCTGCGCCTGGTTGCACCGGATGCGGATGACGAGGCTTTATGGGATGCACTGGCGCGCGCCGCTTTAGACGACGAAGTCCGCGCATTTCCGCTGGGGCTCGACACCCTGGTGGGAGAGTTAGGAGGGCTTCTGTCTGGTGGTCAGGCCCGCAGGATTGGGGTTGCTCGCGCGTTTCTTTCCCATGCGCCGATCGTGTTGCTGGACGAGCCCACTGAAGGGCTAGACGCAGTAAATACCGAATTAGTACTTAACTGCTTGAAAGAACTCATTAAGGGTAAAACCACGCTGCTGGTGACCCATCAGATCCAGCCACTTTCCCTCGCGGACAGTCGGTTACTGCTCGATAAACAATAACAAGAGCAGGGATCTGTTTTTTGGTTTATTTACATCTGCTTAGGGGCAATCTGAGCAGATGCTTAATCAATACAAAAATAAACTTGTGAGACAACTGACCAGGGATCACCATGGATAAAATGACAAACTCCAAAACCCGACGAAAACATATTCGTTTCCCACATCTGCTGATTGATCAAATCGAAGAGAGTATGAAGAGCGAAAACATTCAAAACTTCTCAGCCTGGGTTGTCGAAGCCTGTCGTCTGAAAGCGCGGAAAGCCGGCAACGGAAAGAAGTAATTCATCATTTCCCGTCGGTGGCAGGTCATCATCGCTGACGTGTTGCGGACGGGAAACTGACTCTTCAAATTTTCATTTCAGGCCTGTGGCCGATGCCAGAAACCGTCGCATTAATGGAACGCTATAGAGCACATCCAGCGCAACAAAACGCACGCATTTCCCAGGCGGTCACCTTAACTTAGACAGATCATAAAAGTACGGATAATGTATATTATGTTAAATAAGGTATCAAATTGCGCACTCCAGACTCCGCTGGGCTATCTCCTACTGATATTTGATTGCGTTGCTGTGAATGGCCAGCGCCCCATGCTGACGTAAACGACTTACGTTTCTCATTTGTCATCGAACCTTCCACTCTGCTCAGCCGTTCACATCGTAAATGGCTCAACATGGGCCGTGCCGCTTAACTCATGAAAACTGCTCGCTCGTATGAGACAAGTCCACATGAAGGCACCCTATATGTGGTCTTCAATGTAGAGTTATCTTCACTCTCATCCTGAAAAGCATGGCTAAGTTATCAATACACCCTTCATTAATCGTTTAAAATGCCGCCAAATTAAGGCGTCGCTACGCCAATCTTTGGCAATAATCCCTCACACAAAATCTCAGAATTCACGTAGCGACGTCAGAGAATGCAGCGTTCAGCCAGTGTCCTAAGCCGACAATCATTCAAATCCCGATATGATTCTTAACCGCTATCTCAGGCGTTTTTCCTGCCATCAACTACAGTTAACTGATTCAAACCCCAGCAAAAAAACATCATGCCCTTTTCGCTCACCACACATCTGTTCGCGCGGCTACGTCTGTTGATATCGATTGTTGCCGGGGTCGTATGCTATTTCTTACTGCCTGCAAAACTGGGAGAACTGCAACGCGTGCTGATTGGCTGGAATGTGCTGGCGTGGCTTTATCTGTGGTTTATCTGGTTTCGCATGCTGCGTACCGATGCTGGCGAGATCAAACGTATCGCTCAGATGCAAGATCAGAGCGCTGCGTTAGTTTTGGGTATGGTCATTGTGGCCTGCATGATCAGCATCGTGGCAATCATGAGCGAACTGCCAGCGCTCAAACATCTCACCGGCACACCACGCGTGTTACATCTGCTGCTGACGGCCATGACATTGATTGTCTCATGGGCATTACTGCCAAGTTCGTTTGCCATGCACTATGCGCATCAACACTATTTGCATCGCACTCAGGATGTCACCCCCATGATCTTCCCGGAAAAACCGGACGAACCGGCTTACTGGGATTTCCTCTATTTCTCATTCACCATCGCGGTTGCATCACAGACCGCTGATGTGGCAACGGGCACCACCGAAATGCGCAAGCTGGCGCTGCTGCAATCGGTGATCTCGTTTATTTTCAATCTGGCCATTCTGGGATTGTCGGTGAATGTGGGCGCCGGATTGCTGAGTTAACGCTTAACGACGTCCTTTATTAATTGAGGCAGACCAGTTGAAGTCACTGACTTCGCTGGCAGATTGCGCTTCAGGTTTTTTGCGGCGCGTAGGTGTTTTCTTTGCTTTGTCCGCTTTGGCTTTTTCTTTGGCTAGCTTACTGGCCATGACTTGCTGACGCGCATCTGCGGTATATTCTTTCTCTTTTTTCGCATCAGGCTCTTTACCACTGCGCTGGCGATGTTTTTCCATTAACCCTTTGAAGATTTCATCCACTTCACTTCGCTCAGCTTCATTGAACTGGTCGATTGAAATCATTTTCTTATCGCTCATCGCGTTATTTCCTCAGTAAATGGCTAAGCTCAAGTCTACACCATTGCTGCTGGCACGGCTTTCTTGTAATCTTGCCCGCCAATCATCCGCCTGCAAATTAGGACGTAATATGACCTCTCACTCTTCTAAAGATCCCATGCACGGCGTGACGCTGGAAATGATTGTTAATGCGTTAGTGGTGCGTTATGGCTGGGTTGAACTCAGTAAACTCATCAATATTAACTGCTTTAAAAACGATCCCAGCGTAAAATCCAGCCTCAAATTCCTGCGTCGCACTCCATGGGCGCGTGCTGAAGTGGAAGCGCTGTACCTGGATTCCCTGGATGAACCCGACAAACAAGATTCAGCTGACAGCGATTTTAATCCCTGGACCCAGGGCCACTGATAATCACAGCGGCTTACCCTCTCTTCCCCCTTTCCTTTTGATGACAACCTTGCCAGCGTCATCACATTTTCCAATGACAGGCTGCCTTGTAACTTCTTTTCTCGCGTGACAATATCGATACATGTATATACATGTATCGCCTATTGCAAACACAACTGATAAACAAAAATAACATAACGCACTGCGTTCATTGTTTCAGCGAGGAAACTATGTCAGCCGAATCACCTGCAGCCGATTATTCAGGCAGAGAAAACCAGCGCCTGTCTGAAACCCGATCTATCGATTACATCCCGCTCCGTGAACGTCATGGCCACCCTTTTAGCCAGTTCACACTCTGGTTCGGCGGTAATCTGCAAATCACCGCCATTGTCACCGGTGCGCTCGCCGTGGTGCTGGGCGGCGATGTGGTGTGGTCGCTTGTGGGCCTGTTAGTGGGCCAGATTATTGGTGCCGCCATCATGTCGTTGCATGCCATTCAGGGCCCACGTCTTGGCTTACCGCAGATGATCACCAGTCGCATGCAGTTTGGCGTGTTTGGTGCGGTGATCCCGCTGCTGCTGGTATGCATTATGTATGTTGGATTTTCGGCAAGTGGCACCGTGCTGGCCGGTCAGGCACTGGCAAAGCTGATTAATGTGAGCAACGCGACGGGTATGATCCTGTTCAGCGCCATCATTGTGGTGATTGCGGTGCTCGGTTATCGGGTGATTCACAAGTTGGGTAAAGTGGCGAGTGTGATCGGTGTGCTGGCCTTCGCTTATCTGTTCATCACCCTGCTTTCCACGCATGATTTGTCGGCCGTGTGGCAAAATCAGCACTTCACGATTGCCAACTTCCTGCTGGCCGTTTCACTCTCATCCTCCTGGCAGATAGCCTTTTGCCCGTATGTGTCTGATTACTCACGCTACCTGCCGGCTAACGTCTCGGCGAAAAAGCTGTTCAGTTCGGTGTTTTTCGGCACCGTTTTAGGCACCCAAGCCTCAATGACGTTGGGCGTGATTGTGGCGGCGATTGCCGGAAAAGCGTTTTCCGGTAATGAAGTGGGATATATCGTGGGTCTGGGCAGTAGCGCGACCATGGCAATGGTGATCTACTTTGCTATCTGTTTTGGCAAGATTACCTTCACTACCCTGAATGCTTACGGCAGCTTTATGTCACTCACCACCATCGTGTCAGGCTTCCGGCAGCAAACGTCCCTCAGCCGTGGCGGTCGGGTTCTGTTTGTGGTGTTGATGGTCACGATCGCCTGCATCATCGCCCTGATCAGTGAACCGGCCTTCCTTAAGTCGTTTACCCATTTCCTGTTGTTCCTGCTGGCCTTCTTTGTTCCGTGGAGCGCAATCAGCCTTACCGATTTTTATCTCATCACCAAAGGGCGCGTGGATATTCCGGCACTTTCACAGCCTGATGGTCGTTATGGGCGCTGGAACTGGGCAGGGATTGTGGTCTATTTCCTGGGTGTGATGGTGCAACTGCCGTTTATTGATAATCCGCTGCACCATGGCTCATTGACCTGGATATTTGCAGGCAATGATGTGTCGTGGATTATTGGCTGGTTTGTCACCGCATTGCTGTGGTTAGCCGCACGCCGACTGGATCGTCGGGGCGCGTTGGCAGAGTCTATCTATCCTGTAGAGTGACGTTGTCACGGCCGCCAGTTCAGGCGGCCGTATGACTTACTTATCGTTGGTAAACCGTCCCACAATGGTGGCAGCCCCCAAGGTATGGCCTTTCAATTTGGCGATCAACTCATCATGTGTCAGTCCGCCAGGTAATTGATTTACCGGCAAATCTGTTGCCACCATCACGAAGTTATAATGATGTATGCCACTTCCCACTGGTGGGCATGGACCGTAATAACTTGTGGTGCCCGGCGAATTCTTACCTCCAGTGTATCCTTCGCCTTTACTTAATTCGCCCTGCGCAAACTGCGTGCGATCCGCCGCGATGTTATAGGCCACCATATGTGTCACGCCTAAGCCTTTTCCTCCTACGGGATCGGTCAGCATCAGCGCAAAGCTACGGGTGCCGGCCGGTGCATTTGACCAGCTTAGAGCGGGAGATACATTGTCGCCGGTGCATGACGGGTTACTTTTGTTGTTGCCTGCAAAGGTTTTATCCAGCATGGCACTGTCGTTAAAATCCGATGATTGCAGCGTAAATATCGGGGCAGCCAGCACGGTTCCCGGAAGCAACGCCAATAATAGTGCGCGTTTGAACATCATCATTTCTCACTCCTGTTGATGAAAAAATCAGCCAAAACATCAAGTATATAACCTGCTCACAATCATGCTGCAGGCTACACTGCTGAAAGTCCTCTTTGAAACCCCAGGAGCATCGGATGCCAGCCTCTTCACTCGCGTTGTTTACCGCCGCCACGCAGCAATGGTTTCGCGACACCTTTAAAGCGGCGACGCCCGCACAACAGGAAGCCTGGCAGGCCATTTCGAGCGGTAAGAACTGTTTGGTGATTGCGCCCACCGGTTCTGGTAAAACGCTGGCGGCATTTCTCTATGCGATTGATGCCCTGTTTCGTGAACGCAGCGCCGAAGATCTCCCCGAACGAAGTCACAGAACACGCATTCTTTACCTCTCTCCGGTGAAAGCGCTGGCGGCGGATGTTCAGCGCAATCTGCAACGGCCTTTAGCGGGGGTGGCTGAAGAGCGGCGCAAACGCGGTGAAGCCGAGATCACCCTGGAGGTGGGCATGCGATCGGGCGATACGCTCAGCAGCGAGCGGGCAAAATTACAGCGGCGCCCACCGGATATTTTGATCACCACGCCCGAATCTTTATTTCTGATGCTGACATCAAAAGCCCGCGACACGCTGCGTGGCATCTCTACGGTGATTGTTGATGAAGTACATGCCATCGCGGGCAGCAAACGCGGCGCGCATCTGGCGCTCAGCCTTGAACGGCTGGATACGCTGCTAACGCACCCTGCGCAGCGTATCGGCCTCTCCGCCACGGTGAAACCGCCGGAGGCCGTCGCACAGTTTCTAGGGGGGAGTCGCGAAACGCTGATCGTGAATCCTACAGCTCAGCGCCCATTAGCATTAACTATCCGGGTGCCTGTTGAAGATATGACGGATATTCAGCAGCGCCCCGATAGCCGTTCAGTGCAGGATGCCACACTGTCCGCAGGATCCATCTGGCCACACATTGAAGCCGGGATTTTGGATGAGGTGTTACGCCATCGCGCCACTTTGGTGTTTACCAATTCCCGCGGATTGGCTGAAAAACTTACCGCGAGGCTGAATGAGCTCTACACGCGTCGCCTCGGAGAAAAGCCCACTGCGCCAGAAGAGTCCTTTGCCTACGGTTCCTTTACCGGCGGTACAGAGAAACGCACCGTCACACCGAATGACTTATTGGCCCGATCCCACCACGGTTCTGTTTCTAAAGAACAACGGCTGGAAATTGAAAACGCGCTCAAAGCGGGCGAGCTGCGTTGCGTGGTCGCCACATCAAGCCTGGAGCTGGGTATTGATATGGGCGATATCGATCTGGTGATTCAGGTTGGTGCGCCCCCTTCGGTTGCCAGTGCGCTCCAGCGCGTCGGGCGCGCGGGTCATCAGGTCGGCGGTACGCCGAAAGGCATCATCTGGCCGCGCACCCGACGCGATTTGGTGGATGCGGCTGTCATTGTTGAGTCGATGTTGGCGGGTGAACTCGATGCGATTACCCTGCCACACAATCCGCTGGACCTGCTGGCTCAGCACACGGTCGCCGCCGCCTCAATGGACACGCTGGAAATCGACAGCTGGTTTGAGCTGGTACGGCGTGCAGAACCGTTTAAAACGTTACCACGTCACGCATTTGAAGCGGTGCTAAACATGTTAGCCGGGCGCTATCCTTCCGATGAGTTCGCCAACCTGCGACCCCGCCTAATTTGGGACCGACAGAATAATACCCTGACTGGACGGCCTGGCGCGCAGCACCTGGCTGTCACCAGCGGTGGCACCATCCCGGATCGCGGGATGTTCAGCGTTATGCTGCCCGAAGGTGAAGAACAGACGGGCGCAAGACGCGTCGGGGAACTGGATGAAGAGATGGTTTATGAGTCGCGGATTAACGACATCATTACCCTTGGCGCAACATCATGGCGTATTCAGCAAATCACCCATGACCAGGTTGTGGTGGTGCCTGCGCCGGGCCGTTCAGCGCGTCTGCCATTCTGGCATGGCGACAGTCTCGGCCGTTCAGCGACACTGGGTGAAGCGATTGGTGGTTATTTACGACAGGCCCATAGTGAAACGTCACTACCCGGTGACAGTCTTGACGCCAATGCCCGACACAATATTAAAAGCCTGATCGCCGAACAAATTCAGGCAACTGGCGAGTTGCCCACCGACCGCAGCTTGTTGATTGAGCGTTGTCGGGATGAAACCGGCGACTGGCGCGTGATCCTGCACTCCCCTTATGGTCAACGCGTGCACGCGCCCTGGGCGCTGGCGGTGGCAGAACGCATTGGCCGCATCATGGGGATCGATCCGGCTGTGGTCGCCAGCGACGACGGTATCGTGGCACGCTTCCCCGATAGTGACGGTCGGGTGCCGGGTGCCGAGCTCTTTTTATTCGAACCTGATGAACTACAACGTATCGTCATGGCATCAGTCGGGCATTCGGCGCTGTTCGCCGCACGTTTTCGCGAATGTGCTGCCCGCGCCCTGCTATTGCCACGCCGCAATCCCGGCAAACGTTCTCCTCTCTGGCAACAACGTTTACGCGCGAGCCAGTTGCTGGAAGTGGCGCGTCAGTTTACAGACTTCCCGATCCTGATTGAGACGGCACGCGAATGTTTGCAGGATGTATACGACCTACCCGCGCTGCATCACCTGATGGCGCGGTTACATCAGGGTGATGTGCGGTTGACAGAAGTCACCACCGAAACGCCCTCGCCGTTTGCCGCACCGCTGCTGTTTGGCTACGTCGCCGAGTTCATGTATGCCAGTGATGCACCGCAGGCTGAACGACGCGCTTCAATGCTGGCGCTCGACAGCAATCTGCTGAGTGATCTCCTGGGTCAGGCGGAGATGCGTGAGTTACTGGAACCCGCCGTGATTGCACGGGTTGAACAGGAGTTACAGCGCTGCGTGGCAGAGTATCAGGCGCGCACTATTGAGGCTCTGGTGGATATGCTGCGCGAACTGGGTCCGTTATCAACCGAAGAACTTGTTGCACGCTTCAATGGCGATGAGCCCCTTGAGCCCGGCTTACACGCGCTGCAACAGGCGCAGCGGATCGTCAGTGTGAAAATCGCGGGTATCGCACGCTGGGCAGTGGCTGAAGATGCGGTACGTCTGCACGATGCGCTGGGTTGCGTGTTGCCGACAGGCCTCCCGGCTGCACTGCTCGAACCGGTCGTCCGACCATTGCAGGATCTATTAGGGCGCTACGCCCGCACCCACGCCGTGTTTACCAGTTTGCAGGTGGCTCAACGCTTTGGCCTCGGTCGCGCCGTTGTGGATGAAGCTTTGGATCAGCTTCGCCAGCAAAATAAATTACTTAAAGGCGATTTTCTCGCTTCAGGATCTGATGAGTCCACGCAGTGGGCAGCAGAAAGCGTCTTTCGCCGCTTACGTGTGCGATCGTTACAGTCCGCGCGCGACGCCACTCAACCCGTTGCACCGGCCGCCTATGTGACGTTTCTGCTTGAGCGTCAGGGGCTGTTGAGTGATGCAAACGCGCGACAGCCACAAGGCGCTTTCTCCGGTCTGAATGGCGTAATGAGAGTCGTTGAACAACTGGCAGGCGTGGTGCTGCCGGTATCACTGTGGGAATCGCAAATCTTCCCTGCACGCATTCGGGATTATCAGCCAGCCATGCTGGATGAATTGCTCTCATCGGGAGAGGTCATTTGGGTCGGTCATATTTCATCAAATGTGCAAGACGGTCTGGTTTCCCTGCATTTAAGTGAATTCGCCAGCGAAACCTTGCCTGCCCCGGACCATTCAGTGACATTGTCACCTATTGAAAATAAGTTAGTGACGCTGATGCAGGATGGCGCGGGTTGGTTCGTCAGACAACTGATGCCGCGCATCACTGATACTGAGGATAGCGATGAACTGATTGAGTCGACAGACGTGTATCAGGCTCTTTGGCAACTTATCTGGCGCGGCGTCCTCACTATCGATACCTGGTCGGCACTGCGTAATCTCAGCCAGATTGCCAGCACGCCCAAACCGCGCCTTGTTCGTGCACGTCACGGACGGCACAGTCGATCCAGTTTTAGCGCCAGTCGCCCGGTCGAATCACGACTCTCACTTCACGCTATGGCTGGTCGCTGGTCGTTGATCCCCCGCCAGCCGATTGCTGACACCGAACGTGCGCTGGCACTGGCAGAAAATATGCTGGATCGATTTGGTGTCATCACGCGTGGTGCCGCAATCGCCGAACAGATTCCCGGCGGCTTTCCGGCGCTGCAACCGGTGTTGCGCGGGATGGAAGATGCCGGGCGACTGTTGCGTGGGCGTTTTATTGCAGGCATGGGCGCGGCACAGTTTGCCGATAACCCTGCTATCGATCGTCTGCGTCAACTCGACGCTGGCAAGTCAGTGCGACATCCCCCTGTCGTATTATCCGCAGTTGACCCCGCGAACCCCTTCGGTTTAACACTACCATGGCCGCTCAGCCTCACAGGAGCCAAACCCACGCGCCGTGCGGGTGCTTTTACGGTCATCGCCAGTGGTCGTGTCCTGCTTTACCTTCCCCCTGGAGGTAAAGAGCTGATGACCTTTGATGCGCAGGATGGCGACGAAGATCTTCATGCCGCACTGGTTGCGCTGGGCCAGGCGTTAAGCCGCGAAAAGCATCTTAATTTCACGCTGGAACGGGTTAACGATCGACCCGTCGGACAATCCAACCTGCTCGCAGCGTTGAAAGAGGCGGGTTTCTCACGTGTCCCCAAAGGTTACAGTTGGTACGGTTAATAAGCGCGCTGACGATAATCCTGCAGTTGCATTCTTTCCAACTGGCGCGGCGTGGCAATGGGCCACGCTTGCTCAGGAAACAGGTAAAGACGAATGCTAAACAGATGAAACAGCGGTGTGAGTAACCCGTCATCCTGCTTTGCCAGCCGCTCCAGCAGCAGCAACAGCCAGTCGAGTTCGTCCAGCAAATCCTGGTGTGGTCGTGTTTGCAGCGATTTCAGACGCCGTTTCAGAAACAAGGCAAGCTCGTGAAACATCTGTCCACTGTCCAGCTGATGTTTTGCCAGCAGATCTTTGTGTCGCGCGTAGTAATCAAAGCTGTTAACGCCCAGCCACACCTCCGTTAACAACATCCCGGCGGTCGACATATCCGGCTGTGGATCGAGTCGTAAACGTGGTAACACCACGTTGACCTTATCCAGCATCAAACTGATGAAACGCTGTCTGCCCAGCAGCGATGAACCGGTACGTTCAAGTTCCTTGATAAAGCGTAATAGCTCACGTAACCCCTGACGAACCGCACGACGCGCCGTCCATGAAGGCCGTTTATTACGCATCAATACAGTCATAATGACGGCAAATAGCACGCCAGCCAACGAAGCAATCGCGTTGTTAATCAACAACACCAGATCGGGCTTAAGATGATGGCCTAAACCAATAAAGCCGGGAATCTGGATAGCCACGCTGATGCCAATCATATTGGTTGAGGGGCGTGCAATCATCAGGCCGAGTATCAGCAAGCCCGGCACCAGACAAATAATCAACGCTTCAAATGAGGTGGCCTGCGGTAACAGCAACGCCACATAAATCACGCTGATGAAGATGGCCACAATTACACCGCGCACAAACAATTTCATTGAGGTCAGTGGCGTATCCATACTGGCAAAGAGCGAGCTCAGGATGGCAGCCATTACGGGTGCTGAGGCACCGTCGTGCCAACCCGTGCCAATCCACAGTAAACAGGAACCAAAAATCGCGCAAAAGGCGGTTAAGGCCGACAGCCTGATCAACCCTTTGTCATAGAAACGATGGGTACGTTTGCCGCGTGCGGGTGTGGTGTCACCCGAGAGATCGCTGACCAACCCGCCGACGCTTTGATAAGCGCCCGCAATGCGGACAAAGTCCGCCACGCGCTCCAGCAAACCGGTAAACAGCAGGCAGTGTTCAATCGGTAGCTCCCCGCTACGCCAGGCCTGGTTGATATCACTCTGACAACGGCTTAATTCCAGCTGGATACCGCTGGTTTCGCCCACGGCTTCGCCATCGTTGAGCCAATGCAAAAACAGGCGGAATGCTACCGCGACGTTGTCCGGGAAGGTAATCTGCAATGCCGATAATCGCTGCAGGCGTAGTTCAATCGCAGTGAGCGTGGGGATTAAATAAGAGAGATGTTGATACTGCACGCTGACCAGACGAATCAAACGGCGCGCGGCATCACCCTCGTAAACACAGTGCGTGATCAAAATTTCCACTTGCTGCGGATTGGTCGCCATACGCGTCAGTATTTCATCGCGTTCGGGGGACTTATCCCCCGGAATACCGGACAGCAAATCGTGGCAAAGTTTGCGCGCATTCAAATACCACTGGCTGACACTCTGTTCCAGCAAACTACGCATCGAGACCGGAAACAATAGCGCATGTACCAGGCTGCTACACACAGTGCCAACAGCGATCTCTTCAATGCGGGATAACACGGTATTGGTGATAGACAGCGGCGTCATCACCTCAGGAAATCCCATGATGGCAGCGCTGTAACCTGCCAGCATGAATACATAGCTTTTTGGCGTGCGATCGTGCAGGGAAAGGTACAGGCACACACTCACCCACAGTGAGATAATGAAGCTAAAAAGTAAGGGGTGTTCAACAGTGACGGGAAAAACAAAGAAGATAAACACGCCGCCTAACAAGGTGCCGAGCATGCGAAACAGTGATTTCGAAATGGTGGACGCAGAGTAAAGCTGAGAGGCAATGAAAACCGTGGTAATGGCCCAGGCGGGTTTATCCAGGTTGAGTTCCAGTGAGAAGTACAATGCCAAAAAGGCAGCCAGACAGGTTTTTACAGCAAAAAAAACGGCGTTTTTTGAAAACCACTGCATGACAGTATTGAGACCAGACGGCACTAAGTGCGGCGTATCCTGCCAGAATATTCAATCTACTCACGGCGATAAATATGTCAGGTTGTTACAGCATCAAAATTGGTGATATTGGCAGGCAATCAATATCAGGGTAATTATTAAGGGTTACTAATGGACTAGATGCAAATTCAGCTTCTATTTACAGAATCTCTCTGATTTATAAGCCTATTGCTTCACAACCTGTCATCAGTCGTATAAATGTGTCCTGGATCACACTTTTCTAAACAACCTCAATGATTACAACGGCTCCATAAAAACATTTCGCGCAATCTGGCGCAGAGCATTGCGCCAGATCATCGCAAGGGGGACTCAGTCACTTAGTACCGTTACCCAGTTCGCATCTTTACCAGCAGGCGCTTCACCCACACGCTTTAACGAACCACTTTTGGCATCAATGGCGTAGCTGCCTGTCACTGCGCTTTTTTCACCGCTGGCGATCAGCCATTTGCCGTCCGGTGTTATGGCAATACTGCGCGGCTGCTTTTCTACCGGCCAACTACCTATCAGCGTCAGTTTGCCACTGTGTTGATCAACGCGGTATCCGCTCACCGTGCTGCTGGTGCGTTCGGTCACAAACAGGAAATGACCGTTTGGCGTCAGATGAATATCGGCTGACCAGATGCGTGGCGTGGTATCGCTGTAACCTGCCGGTCGCTCACGTCCATGTTGCAACTTATACTCTGTGGCTACGGCGTTGGGGGTTTCGCTGACTTTGACCAGTTCGCCACTCGGCTCGCGACGGAACTGGGTGATGATGCCGCCCATCTCACCGACGTTATACAGATAGCGCTGATCCGGTGATAACACCGAATGACGCGGGCCATTTTCGTCGGCGGTTTTGACATAACCGTTGCCCAGCGCGCTGAGTTCCCCCTCCTCGCTCAGCTTCAACTGCAATACGCGGTCAGTACCGAGATTGCCGACGTAGGCGGTTTCACCGGCATTATCAACAATCACCGAATGTGCCGCATGGCCCGTCTTGTAGCTGCCCACCGGCGGTGCTATCACCTTGCCATCTTTGGCTAGCCGATAGACATGCACCACATCGCCATCATAGGAGGCGCCCAGCAGGAATCGCCCCTGTTTATCGGTGCTGATATAAGGATAACTGGCCGTGGCAGGCACTGCAGTCCTGTGATTAAGGTCGCCCGTCGTGCGATCGATCTGCCAGCTCACCAGTTGCAGTGGTTTACTGCGAATGGCCGCGTATAAATGCTGGTGGTCAGCACTCAACGCCAGCGGCATCACTTTTCCGCCTGCCTGAGTGCGCCCCATCAACTGCAATACGCCGGTTTGTTCGTTCAGCGTGTAGCGGGCGATGGTGCCATCATCCGCTTCTGATACGTAGACAAAAGTTTTTGCCAGCAATGGTGCGCTGAGCGCCATCGCCGTAAGTAATGTGGCTATCTGAAAGGTTTTCTTCATTTAATGTCCTCAGCGAACCAGGGCCGGACGTTTGGCGTCAAAACGCCAGTTATCAATCAAAAACTGCATGCCCAATGCATCGTTGCGGTTCTTATCGGGCAGTGCGTTATAGAGCGCATGCGCCTGCTCGACGCGTTCCATATTCAGTTCAATGCCCAAACCTGGCCCCGGCGGCAGCTCCAGATAACCATCACGAATTTGCGGTGGCTGGTGGCTGAGTGGCTGGCCATCCTGCCATATCCAGTGCGTATCGAAGGCGGTCTGACGATTGCCAGGTGCTGCAGCACCAAGATGGGCCACCATCGCCAGTGAAACATCAAAGTGATTATTGGAGTGGCAACCGGTGGTAAGGCCCCATTCGTTACACAGTTGCGCGACGACGTTGGCGTTGCGCATTGTCCAGAAATGGGGATCGGCGAGCGGGATGTCGATGGCGTTGAGCTGCAGAGCGTGCTGCAGCTGCCGCCAGTCATTGGCGATCATATTAGTGGCCACCGGCACGCCAGTGGCGCGACGGAACTCGGCCAGGGTCTCGCGCCCGGAATATCCCTGCTCTGCGCCACAAGGATCTTCCAGGTATGGCACCTTACCTGCCAGCTGTTTACCAAAGCGAATCGCTTCATCCAGCGACCAACTGGCATTCGGATCCACGGTGACGCGAGATTGTGGAAACCGCGACAGCAAGGCTTCCACGGTTTCGACTTCCTGCTCGCCATGCAAGACGCCGCCTTTTAGCTTGAAGTCCCGAAAACCGTATTGTTCTACTGCGGCTTCTGCGAGCCGTACCACTGCTGCACTGTCCATTGCCGGTTGATGACGTAACCGGAACCAGCCATCCGCTTCGTCATCACCCGAACGGTAGTGCATGTTCGTGCGTTGACGATCGGCGATATAAAACAGATAGCCCAACACCGGAATACGCTCTCGTTGCTTACCACTGGCGAGCAGATCCGCTACCGTTAAATCGAGGAATTTACCCTGCAAATCGAGCAACGCAGCCTCAATTGCCGCCGCCGCGTTGTAAAACTTCTCTGGATTCATCTGCGGAATATGAATGTCATTGGTGTGCAAGGTGTGTTGCTGCCGCGCGTCGCTGGCGAACAGTTGGCTCAACGTGGCGTTAGCACGCATCAGTGAGCTACCGATAATCAGCGGGCGAAAATGTTCCAGCAGTTGCAACGTTGAAGCGTGGCACGGCGTTTCCCCCACGCCGCTGTTGCCTGCTGAATCGGTAAGGATCACCAGAATGCGCGTGAAATAGCAGTTATGCGCCCCGCCGATGTTCAGCAGCATGCTGTCGTATCCGGCAACCGGAACGATACGCATCGATTTAATGACTGGTGTGTCGGACATGGTTTCTCTCCGTGTGACCGAATGCAGGGGGAACAGGTTTGCGTCGCAGCAGCAGCCAGACACCGGTGATAACCGACACGCTGGTCAGCGCATACAGCCCGCCGGTGGTGCTGCCGGTATGAAGTTCAAGATAGCCAAACACGGTGGGTGCAAAGAACCCGCCGAGGTTACCGATGGAGTTGATCAGGGCAATACCAGGCGCGGCGATTGAAGCAGGTAATTCGCTTTGCGGCATTGGCCAGAAGAATGCCGCGCTGACTTTCGAGCCAATGCAAGCGACGATCATCGCGACAAAGCCAAACCAGGGTGTGCCGGTGGTGGCCATAAAGGTGCCGCACGCGGCAATCAGCATCGCAAGACCCAGCCCTTTATCCAGCTTATCGCGGTAGCGGTCGGTGGTTTTACCCAGCAGGAACAAGGCAACAATGGCACATAACCACGGAACGGCGGTCAGCAAACCTATTTCAAAGCTGTTGTAACCCTGAATACGCTGGATGATTTGCGGCAGCCAGAAGACCAGGGTGTAACCGGTCATGGTCATGGTGAAAAAAATCAGACAATAGAACAGTAAGCTGCGATCGCGCAATAAACCCCAGCGGCCGTGCTCTTTAGCATGTACGTCACGAGCTGCATCCTCTAACGCTAACTGTGCTTGCAACGCACGTTGTTCTGCTGGGGTAAGCCATTTGGCATCCTGCGGTTTAGAGACCAGCACTAGCGCGGCCAGCAAACCAATCACAATCGATCCGCCCCCTTCCAGGAACATCACCCATTTCCACCCGGCTAGCCCGTTCACCTCATGCAGCATCAGAATGGCGCCAGTTAAGGGGCCGGAAAACAGAAAGGCGCTGGCGGTGGCACTCAGCACCATCGCGGTGGCACGACCGCGCCATGCGTTCGGCACCCATTGGCGAAAGTAGAATAAGACGCCAGGGAAAAATCCCGCCTCTGCCACACCCAACAAGAAGCGCAGGACATAGAAATGCAGCGGCGTGCTAACAAAACCGGTTAACACCACCACGATGCCCCAGGTAATCATGATGCGCGTCAGCCACACGCGTGCCCCGAGTTTTTTCAGCATCATATTGCTGGGCACTTCGAACAGCGCATAACCAATAAAGAACAATCCTGCGCCCAGACCAAAGGCTGCGGCACTGATCCCCGCATCCGTCTGTAATTCGGCTTTGACGAATCCAATGTTGGCTCGGTCAATCTGGTTAACAATCAGCATCAGCGCCAGCATCGGGATGATGCGACGGAAAAACTTAGCGATTGCGGAGGCGATATGCGTGTCGTGATCTGCTGCTAAATCATAAGATTGTTGAACCGTCATGCGTCACCTATTGGGTTAATTGCACCGCTATAGGTATACGCAGTCGATTAAAGAGCAGTTATGTGAGAATGCCCGAGACCGTTTGTGCAGATGTTGAAGGGGCTTTTATGTTCAATGCGTTAGCGGTTTTCCCAGCGTAAAGTTTTGTGTGGGTTTGTGCGCTGGCTCACTGGGAAGATAGATACCTCCCAGCGCTATTAGAGCAATGAGTCAGTTTTTCGTTTTTTAGGTCGTTTGACGTCAGTGGTTAAAAATACATTGTTAGTCGCCACGCTGCGAGTCAGAGACTGGGCGATTGATTCCTTAAGCGCAGGGAAATCATCGAAAATCGGGTTGTTATTTATTTGGTCACTTATGATATCTGCGAATTGCTCAATGATATCAGCAGGCTTGATGATTTTAAGCTCACGCGCAAACTTCAGCAGATTATCTCGATTGGGGAATAGTTTGCTTTTATTTAATTTAAGCGCCAACTCTTTATCAGTAGTTGGATAAATGTCTGTATTGACCACGTCATAGAGTGGGGATAACTTGGGTGATCCATTATTTTCACTTGCATACAGTAATGAAAAATTCTTCAAATGCGCGTCACCGTTGCCTACCATGCAGCTAAAAAGAACATAGCGCCAATACAACTCAACCTGGGACTGATCGCGCGTAAATAAACTCACAATTTTCCCACCGGTTTCATAAGAACCACTGTATTTATGGTCTGATGTTTTCCCTGATAGCACACAGAAGTCCTCCATTGCCAGACGTCTATTATGCTGAATATCAAAGCGTTCCATAATAAAAAGTTCTTTATTATCAGAAAGCCAAAAATCGGCAACTGGCAAGCCACAAAGCTTCGCCAGGGACATACAGATAAATTCATTTTCCGCTAATCGTGGGTACTCTTCATCACCCGTTTTCGCTATAAGATTTGGGTACAACACGGTACCACGATTCTCAGTGCTGATCATTACCTTAGGCTGCACACCCGAAATGGAGGTTTGTAGCAGGTATTTATTTAGCAAATATTGAAAAGCGCTTTCTTTATGATCCCAGCGAAGCAAATCATCCAGTTTTTCCGGTGAAGGCCGCGGAAAATCGATCTCACTTTTATACGATAATGCGCCTATTCCAGTGTCCTGCTGTAATGCGAGGAAAAGCATATCACTCACGTTCCCCACATAACGGCGTAAACGTTCAGCGATGTGGTAGCGAACATAGCCTTCAGGTATGTTCATCTCAAAAATATTAAATAATCGACTACCGTTATAACTGATCCGATTTTCCGTCAACATGGTAAGCGATACGGGGCGTGCCATTTCAGAGAAATAACTGAAATTGTAACTCCCCCGTTCATGCAACAATCTTCCGCTGTACTCACCCCCGCTAAACACGTCAATGTAACGCAGTGGCTTTGCCAATTGGTTGAAATCAGTCATCGTTAAACAATTCCTCCAGTTCATCCAGTTGCGGTATGCCCGCAGACTGCACGGAAAGTTTTAGTTCGAGCGTATTGAGATACAACGTCAATACTTTGAGTGACCCAGAATAAAGGCCGTTCTCAATCTGCGAGATCACGGTGCGGTGAACACCCGAATGCAAGGCTGCTTTGGCTTGCGTCCACCTTTTCGCTTTACGTTTTTCCTGGCACTTTCTGCCAATATCTTGCATGCCTGGCAGCATACGCCTCCAAATGTTGTTATATAGCAACATATATGTAAAAAACACCTAATTGTTATTATATAGCAACATTTCAAGATTGCGACAAACTCTTAAATAGGTTTCTACTACACTTGCCTGATTCAAATGAGTAAAGAGGTTTACATGACGCAATCCCCTGACAGCAATCAAGCCTGGCTATTGGCATCGCGCCCCGATGGCGAACCGGTTAAAGAGAATTTCCGGCTTGTTGAACAACCTATTCCCTCCATCAAAACAGGTGAAATGCTGCTCCGCACGGTTTACCTCTCACTGGATCCTTATATGCGCGGGCGCATGGATGACAGTAAATCCTATGCGCCTCCGGCACAACTTGATCAGCCAATGGTCGGCGGTACAGTTTCACAGGTGGTTGAATCGCAGCATCCCGATTATAAAACCGGTGACTGGGTACTGGCAGGCAGCGGATGGCAACGTTATGCCGTCTCGGATGGCACTGGCGTAGCGAAAATCGGCGATCTGCCCCACCCATCCTGGGCGCTGGGCATTCTGGGGATGCCCGGCTTCACCGCTTACATGGGCCTGATGGACATTGGGCAGCCAAAAGCAGGCGAAACCCTGGTGGTCGCCGCCGCGACGGGCCCGGTGGGAGCCACCGTCGGGCAACTGGGTAAGCTCAAAGGCTGTCATGTGGTTGGCGTTGCCGGTGGTGAAGAGAAATGCCGCTACGCGATTGAAAAACTCGGGTTCTCAGCCTGTCTCGATCACCATCGCGAGGATTTTGCTGAACAGTTGGCGAACGCCTGCCCGGACGGGATCGATATCTATTTCGAGAACGTTGGTGGCAAAGTGTTTGATGCCGTGTTCCCGCTGTTGAACACCGCCGCTCGCGTACCGGTTTGTGGACTGGTCTCAACCTATAACAGTGGCAAAACCCTACCCGCTGGTCCTGACCGTACGCCACAAATCCTGAGTGGGATATTGAAGCGCCGAATCCGTATGCAGGGATTTATTATTTTCCAGGATTACGGTGATCGATATCCGGAATTTCTGCAGGCGATGACGCCATTGGTTGAACAGCAGAAAATTCACTATCGTGAACACATGATCGATGGATTAGAAAATGCACCACAGGCGTTCTTCGATATGTTGAAGGGTAATAACTTTGGTAAAACCGTGGTCAAAGTGGCTGAAGAAGAGTGATAAGGGCCGGTTATTCTTAACATTAAATAACCGGCTAAATAGCAGCGTTATCTCTGTTTGGCCTGCGGCAGCAAGAGTTCCGTCAAAATTTTATTACGCTGGTTTTTGGTCAGCCAAAACATGCGTGGAACCCACGCCGGACGCGGCTGCGCGGCATAGAAATGCTGCATTTCATCTAACCAGGTTGCGTTGTTCATTGTTCCCTCCTTTGTTAAAAAAAGTATGAAGGGAAAAAACCGGAACAAATAGTGAGAGGATTATAAAATTTGTTCCGGGTTTAAACAGTCATGGCAAATCCAGGGAAAATTTAACGCCCTTTCTTTTTACGACCAGGTTGAGCAAAGCGCTGACGCCCTGCTGGTTTGGCCGCAGCTTTCTCTGGAATCTTTGCACCGTTCGATGCGACTTTTTTCGCCGCTGCTGCCGGTTTCTTTTTCGCCTGGCTTTGCTGCGTTTTTTTGTCTTCGGATGAAGAATCCTCGATCAAGTTAAACAACTCAATCAATTCGTCATCAGTAAAATCACGCCATTCGCCCAGCGGGATGCCTTTCAGACTGACATTCATGATACGCGTACGTTCAAGCTTGGTGACTTCGAAGCCAAAATGCTTGGTCATTCGGCGAATCTGGCGGTTAAGACCCTGAACCAGGATGATACGAAACACAAAGGTCGACTCTTTCTTCACTTTGCATTTTTTGGTCACAGTACCCAGCATCGGCACACCCGCCGCCATCCCGGCAATAAACTCGTCGGTGATGGGCTTATCTACGGTCACCACGTACTCTTTCTCGTGGTTGTTACCGGCGCGCAGGATCTTATTGACCAGGTCACCGTGGTTGGTGAGGAAAATCAGACCCTGTGAGTCTTTATCCAGACGGCCGATCGGGAACACGCGTTTACTGTGGTTAACAAAATCACCGATGTTATCGCGTTCACCCTCTTCCATAGTGGTAATAATGCCCACCGGCTTGTTGAGCGCAATCAGCACTAAATCTTCTTCGTTACGCGGCTCGATCAACTGCCCATTCACTTTCACTTCATCCCCGGCAAATACCTGTGCGCCAACGGTCGCGCGCTTGCCGTTAATAAAAACGTTGCCTTGCTCTATGTAACGATCGGCATCACGTCGTGAGCAGATTCCGCTCTCGCTAATGTATTTGTTCAGGCGCGTGGATGAGTTGGGCAGCATGGTTCCTCCGAAAAAAAACGGACTATACAACAACCTTAGACGTTGTGTAAGACACGGTTAAACATCATTGTTCCAGCTTGTAACCTCATCACCGTTTGGTAACAGCACACTAACATTGTGGTTGTTCCTCAGGAATCGATCAGCGACAATCGCCATCCATCGCGTTTTCTTATGACAGAGTATGACCTTCATGACACACCTGCGTCGCGCCAGCTGGATAACATCGCTGCGGACTTTCCTTGCCCGTCTTTGGCCGCATCCGTTACCGGTCGCCAAAAAACAGAGAGTCATGGCCAGCATCGGTGCGGGCCTCGGCCTGATGATCACCAGCCTGACCAGCCATTGGCTGCTTGGTGAGGTCAACTTATGGTTTGTGGCACCGATGGGGGCGTCTGCAGTGCTGCTTTTCGGCTTACCGAATAGTCCGTTGGCGCAACCCTGGTCGATTGTTGGCGGGAATCTGGTCGCAGGCGTGATAGGCGTGACAACCGCGATGTATGTGCCCTATCCCGCAGTCGCTTGCGGCATTGCGGCTTGTCTCGCCATTGCCGTGATGTTTCAGCTGCGCTGCTTGCATCCTCCCAGTGGGGCGGTGGCGCTGACAGCGATTCTGGGCGGCAGTGGCGTTCAGCAATTGGGATATCAGTTTATTCTCTCTCCCGTGCTGCTAAATTCCGTGTGTCTCGCTGTACTGGCAATCATTTTTAATAATCTTGCGGGTCGCCGTTACCCGCATCCGCTGGCTGCTAACGAACCTAAAACGAATTCAGTGGCGCTTGAAGTGCCAATTACTCGCGATGATCTGCATCAGGCACTGGAGAACGGTCAGCTTCTCGATATTGACGAGGATGATTTGCAGCAGCTGTTACAGCGTGCTGAAGAGATTGCGCGTCGTCGGCAACAGTTACCGCCACAGCCCCTGAAGCGCGCCGGTTAAATTGCAGGCGATATGAGCCCCGTCGGCTGACCGCATTAACACAAACCTCGGCTTATCTCCCCGCCGAAGCCGTGAATCCTTACACCATTATCATCCGCTTCGACCACCGCAAAGGGTATTTCGCTTGGACCATCGAGCATGCCCTTCATGGTATAAAACCCTGTCTGACCGATGTATGCAGCGTTGCCGCGGTGGTCATGTCCTGAGAAGCAAAAATGTATGTTGTAACTAGAAAGGAGATCCACCAGCACACTGGCGTTCATCAGTATATGCGTGGTGTGAGGCGCCAGCGGGTAATGACCAAACACCCCCACTTTTTCCCCCCGTTGCTGAGCTTCAATCAATTGCTGTTCAATCCAGTTCAGCTGCTGCTGACCGACGGCACCGTTCCATGGCTGAGCCTGCGGCTGTCGCTGCGCCTTTAATTCCGCCAGCAGGTTCTCCGCCTGGTAGTAGTCGTCACCATTCTGCGCGTTGCAGTACAAACTGACATCGTTACCGTCATAAACAATAAACCGCCACCCCGCTAAGCGAAACGAGTAATAACTTTTGGGGAGTGCCGCACGATTATTCAGATGCTGAGCAAGGGTTTGCGCATCATGATTCCCCAACACTACCGCATGCGGATGCACCAACTGGTCATAAAGCGGCAGAATGGCGGCATAGCTTGCCCAGTCCCGGTCAACCAGATCCCCCAGCGTCACAACAAAATCCAGCGGTTGCTGATTCAGGGCTTCAATTGCCTGCGGTAACTTATCAAGTGCATGACGGTAGTAGAGGTTATTGGCGATATCAGCTTCGACATCGGCATACTGCGGATCAGCAATCACACCGAAACGCAGCACGTTATCCATCATTGCAGGACGTAAATCAGGTAAAGCATAAAGCTCGGCCACATCGCCGAGGAGTTCGCGCTGCAAGGATGTCAATGGATGCGGATGAGTCACGAAAAACACTCCTTAGCGAATACCAGCACGCATGAACGACTGAATAAACTGGCGCTGGAAAATCAGGAACAGCACCAGCAACGGCAAGGTGGTCATCAAGGTAGCGGCACCAATGAGCGCCCACTGTACGCCCTGCTCTGGCGCCGAGAACAATTGCAATCCGACGGTGAGCGGTCTTACGTTGACGGAATCGGTAATCACCAGCGGCCACAGGAAATCATTCCAGTGGAAACTGATCGAGACCAGGGCAAAAGCGATGTAGATCGGTTTCGCCAATGGAATGTAGATTTTGCGCAAGATATAAAACCGACTGGCTCCCTCCACAATCGCCGCCTCTTCCAGCACCAGTGGGATACTTTTGAACGTCTGACGCAGCAGGAAAATGGCAAAAGCAGAGGCGAAATACGGCAATGCTATTCCCGTTAAAGTATCGCGCAGCCCAAACGCACCGATGGTTTTGTAATTGTTCAAAATCAAAACGTCCGGACTAATCATCAACTGCAGCAGGATCAGCGCGAAAATAACCCCTGAGAATTTCATTTTGAAACGCACCAGCGCATAGGCCGCCATGGTCGCCAAAATTAACTGCACCACCACAATCATCAGCACCAGCAAGGTGGTATTGAGGAAGTAGCGGGCAAACGGCGCGGCATGCCAGGCTTTGATAAAGTTATCGAAGGTCAGCGGCGAGAACAGCGAAAAACTGGCCTGATCCGATGCAGGATGGATTGCTACCCACAGGGCGACCAGAATCGGCAACAGCCACAGCAGCGCGGCCAGCCAAATGATGAGGTTCAGACACCAGCCACCCAACGCGTTCGTCTTCTTCATTGATAATGGGCTCGCTTGTCCAGCAGCGTAAATTTAATCAGCGCAATCGCCGCGAGGATCACCAGCAATACCACGGTCATCGCCGCGGCAGCAGGCATATCCCAGAAACTGAATGCGGTGCGATAGATATAGAACAGCAGCAGACTACTGCTGTTGTTGGGGCCCCCGTTGGTCATGGCAATCACCTGATCGACAATGCGGAAGGCGTTCATCGAAGCATTGATCAACACAAATAGCGTCGTTGGCATCAACAGCGGCCATTGCACGCGACGGAAAAAGTAACCGCGTGAAGCCCCTTCAATCGCTGCCGCTTCATTGAGGCGGGGATCGATCTGCTGTAAGGCAGCAAGATAGAAGATCATAAAGAAGCCCGCTTCACGCCAGACAGAAACCGCCATCAGACAATAAAGGGACGTGCCCGGCTCACCGAGCCAGTTCACGGCAGGCAGTGAGAACAGCGCCAGCAACTTATTCAACAGCCCCAGCTGCGGAGTGTAGAAAAACAGCCATAGGTTGGCGATGGCAATCATTGGGAGCAATGATGGAATAAAAAACGCCGCGCGGACCAGCGAATTTGCCGCCAATCGTCGATTCACAGCCAGCGCCATCATTAACGCCAGCGCGACGGCCAGCGGAATGGTGATCAGTGCATACAACAAGTTGTTCCAGAGCGACTGGATGAAGATATCGTCATCCAGCAAGGCCATGTAATTATCCAGCCCAACGAAGTGGGCCGGATGATTATTACGGGAAGCGCTGAACAGACTCTCCCAGATCGTCGCCACCGCGGGATAATGCGTAAACAGCAGCAAAAAACTCAGTGCTGGCAAAATCAGCAGGTAACCATAAAGCTGCGTCGACCAGAATGCGGGACGACGCTGCGCCGTACTGGCATTTATCGTGCTCATCGCGCTTCCATTACTGGTAGGACTTCAACAGGCGATCCGCTTGCTTCTGCGCACCTTCAAGCGCTTCTGCCGGGGTTTTTGCCTGGGTCACCGCCGCTTCGACAGCATGGTTCAACGCATCCTGAATCTGTACGCTGTTGTAGGTCGAGAGTTCTGGCTGCGCATACTTCAACTGCTCACGCGCGACCAGCGCCTGAGGGACCTCTTTCACGTAGTCTTTCATCACCGTGGTGTCCCATGCCGCTGGAGATGTCGCCACATAGCCTGTCGCGATACTCCAGCGCGCAGCTTGCTCCGGTGAAGTCACCCAGCGGATAAACTCCATCGCGGCTTTTTGCTGCTCGGGTGAGGCATTCTTAAAGACGTAAAGGTTACCGCCGCCGGTTGGGCTGCCACGCTGTGTTTTCTCTGGCAGCATCGCCACACCAAACGGGAATTTGGCGTTATCGCGCACGTTGGTCAGGTTACCGGTGGTGGTGACCATCATGGCGGTTTTACCGCTGATAAAGTCCTGTGGTGTGGTACCCCAGGCGATGGCGCCTTTCGGTGACACTTCTTCTTTTTGCCCGAGGTCGGTCAGCCATTGCAGTGTTTCAACGTTACCAGGGGTGTTGAAATGTACGGCCGTGCCTTTTCCGTTATCCAGACGACCGCCATTGGTGGCAGAGAGTCCCTGGAAGTTCCAGTAACCGTTTGGCGTGGACGGAATTTCGATGCCCCACTGGCTCACGCCGTTAGCATCTTTGATGGTCAGTTTTTTACTGAATTCCACCACCTGCTGCCAGTTGGCCGGCGGTGTGTCGCCATTCAAGCCAGCTTTCTCGAAGGCCTGTTTATTCCAGTACATCACCACGGTAGAACGCTGGAATGGCACGCCCCACACTTTGCCATCAATGTGACGCAGGAACGCTGGATAGAATCCATCGATCCATTTTTTACCTTCATCACCGGTCGCCAGATCGCTGGCGGCGACAATCGCGCCCGCATCAATCAGGGAATAAGCCTCAATGTCACCAATGACCGCCAGCTGCGGAGCATTGCCACCCCGAAACGCGGTCAGCGCTTTGGTGACGGTTGTCGCATAGTCACCGGTGTAAACCGGCTGAATGCTCACTTCCGGATGCACTTTTTCGAAATCAGCCACCAGCGCGTCAACGGTGTGGCTGACTTTGCCACCGACCGCGATCGGATAGTACATCTGCAATTTAACCGGATCGGCGGCAAAAGCGGAAACCGTAGTACAGAGCAGTAAAGCAGAGGCCAGGCGTGAGTAACGAATCGCAGACATGATTATCCCTTGGGCGAAAACAACGGTTAAACAGCGTATTTTTTCTGTGAAACAAACATCTGTTGCTCGGCAGACGCACAGCGTTTGCCAGTCGTGGTGGAAAACAAATATTGGCGAGCTGCAGACCACTGCAATCCGACCTGGCTATCCTCGACAAAATGCTGCATGCCGGGCACTTTCACGGTGATGGCATCGGACAGACCCGCGAGTTGGCACACCAGCAAGGTATCAGCACCCATGTATTCGTAGCTGATCACTCTGGCCTTTAAGGCAGCGTGTTCAGGTGAGATCAGCTGAATATCTTCCGCTCGTAAACCGAGACTCAATGCCACCTCATCGCAATGCTCAACCACCTGGGCCGGTAAGTGGCTCAGGTAATGACGGTTTTCTTTGTTGTGCAACGGCAGGATATTCATGGGTGGTGCGCCGATAAACTGCGCGGCAAAAACCGTGGCGGGATTGTTATAGAGATCGTTCGGTGTGCCTTGCTGCTCGATGTGGCCGTCATTCAGTAGAATAATACTGTCCGCCATGCTCATCGCTTCGGTCTGGTCGTGCGTGACATACAGCATGGTGAGCCCCAGCTTCTTCTGTAAGGCACGAATCTCACGGCGCATGCTCTGCCGCAGCTTGGCATCGAGGTTAGACAGTGGCTCATCCATCAGACACAGGTTGTTATTCGCGATAACCGCCCTTCCCAACGCCACACGTTGCTGTTGACCCCCAGACAGTTGCGACGGCAGGCGATCAAGCAACTTATCCAGTTCCATCAGCTTGCTGACGTCATCCAGTCGGGCCGTAAAAGTCTGCTTATCTTCACCGCGTGCCTTTAAACCAAACAGCAGGTTCTCACGAACATTCAGATGCGGAAACAGCGCATAGGATTGAAACACCATCGATAGCTTGCGCTGCGATGGGGGCAAATGAGTGATTTCAGCGTGTTTAAAGTGGATCTCGCCGCGGTCGGCGGTTTCCAGCCCGGCAATGGTGCGCAGCAGTGTGGATTTCCCACAACCGGAGGGCCCAAGCAGCGCAACAAAGCTCCCTTCTGCGGCATCAAAGGTGATGTCATTGAGGGCAATTTTGTCGCCCCAGGCTTTAGTGATGTGATGTAGCGAAAGGTGGCTCATGCATCCGCAGTCCTGAAAACAGAATGGCGGTAAGCTAGCTCAGGGAAATGAAGGATTTATGTTACTGGGGTGACGGTTGGGTGACTGGAACAGGCTACCCTGCTGTTATAATGGAGTGAAAAAACCTGCCGTGCAGTTTATATAAAGTCAAAAGGACGGCGATAATTGCCGTCATATGACCATTATGCAAACCAAAAGCAATGTTAAACGCTGAATATTGCTAATAACCACTTAGCTAAGCCATGCAGCATGGCTTAGCCACGGAATAGGATTTACTGCGACATACTCAAAATCGTCCGAATATTTTGCGCCGTGGTCGCCACAATATCGATTGCTCCAGTACGCAGTGCGCCGAGCAGTGCCATCGCTTTGGTATTCTCGGAGGCAATAGCAATCACGCAGGGAATTTTACGTAATTCCTCGATGCTAAGACCAATCACCCGGTCATTCATCACCGTATCCACATGCTGTCCCTGGGCGTTGAAGAAGTCATAACCCGCAACATCCCCGGTGACGCCCTGATTCACATGCGCATCAATAATCTCATGCGGCGTAAACCAACCGAGTTTCACCATGTAGCTGTTTTCATTCATATCACCGATACCCACCAGCGCCACATCCGCTTTACGTGCGCGGTCGAGCGTCTCTTTGATGGTGCCATTCTGCATAAAGGCATCGCGCAGTGCGCGGTTCTCGACATAGGCAGGTGCGTACAGGGTTTCACTGATACCGCCAAACTTCTTAGCCAGACGACGGCTGATGTGATCGGCGTTAATCGCATCACCAGGACGATGTGTTCCACCAATACCACTGATAAACAGACAATTACGCGTCGGCACCTGGCCGGGATAATCGGCGACAGCGGCGACGTTGCGCCCTTGCCCGACAGCGACAATCGCATTGTCTTTTAATGATTGTGCCAGATGGGCTGAGACTAACGCCGCTACCTGACGACGCTGCTCTTCATCGTCCGGCGAATCCAGTGCAATGAGCGCACGTTGTAGTTGGGGGAAACGGCTTTGCAGCTGTTGTTCAAGGCGCGTACTGAACACCGGATGGTAGCGCACATTAATTTCGACGATGCCCTCTTCGCGTGCGCGTTTAAGCAGTCGGCCAACCTTAATGCGGGATATCCCAAACTTACGCGCAATCTCCTCCTGGGTGATTTCGTCCTGATAATAGGCCACCGCAATTTCTGTCAGCAGCTCGGAGTCCTGAGAAAGCGAGTTTTTTTCCATCCGTTACCTGTCTTGTATCGTGACACCTGATTTAGGGAAGGAGTTATATCATTGATACGACTCGCTTCGCCAGACAGCAGCGAGGCGAGTCGCAGGTTGCGTCACGCTTAACGCTTGATGGCGTCGATTTTCAGCATGCGAGCAATCACGATATCCAGCTCTTTCTGATCGAAGATCTGTTTCCAGTCTGGCTTCACAATCTTCTCGCGACCGTATTCCATGGCGATCATACAGGCATCAGAGAACGGGTTGGTGGCGCGGAAGGCCACGGCCAGTGCGATCTGAATATGGCCATACAGCATCGCTTTGGCCGCTTCTTCCGGCACGCCGCTGTGCTTGACGGTCTCATCCAGTGCTTCTTTCATAAAAGCACCCACCATGCAGGCTACGGTTTCTACCAGCGTCGGCTCAAGGTAAGCCAATTGCGTGACGGTAACCCAATGCACTTCTTCAACCGGGCCGTACATCACGCTGATCACTTTGCTCAGCTCAGCTTTCTGCGCATCGGAGCCGGTTTCATACGAAGCCGCTACGTGCTGTACCGCAGCGATACCACCGAAGGCATCCGCGTGCTCTTCTTTGGTGTAGCGCTCGAGGAATACGGATGGATGGCAAGGGTGCGCCACCGCATATTCGATGCCATCACGATGGGCGATCAGGTTTGCGTAAGCCGCAGCCGGGTCCAGCGTCAGCAGGATCGCACCGGCCTTCATCTGTGGCACCACGCCCTCAGACACTTTGCCCAGCACGATATCCGGTACCGCCAGAATCACCACGTCACTGACCGGCACAACGGAAGCGGCATCAGACAACTCACGACCTTGCGCCGTCACTTGCTCCTGCGCCTTCGGTGAGTTCTCGACGTAAAACACCTGGTAGTCGCTTTTCTGGAAGTTAGCAGAAATGCGCATACCCATTTTGCCGCCTGTGCCAATTACGGTGATGGTTTTCAATGCATTGCTCATTGGTATAACTCCTGATCTTGTTTACTACGTAAGAATTCAACGGTACGGCGCGTCCATTCGGCTTCGCGCTCGCAGGTCAACGCAGCATCGTCCTGCCACGGCAACCAGTGTTCGACAATTTGGTTAATCTCTCTTTCGGCCGGACGCACGCTGGCGATCATCCGGTCATAATCCAGCAAGCCTTCGCCCATCAGGCAGCCAGCATAGGTAAAGCCGACCCAGCCATCACGACGCGTAAAGGCAAAGTCTTTAATGTGCAGATTGCCAACGCGTGCGGCGGTGTTGGCGATCACCTGTTCGGGCAATTCCAGGCCAGCCACGCAGTTAGCGGGATCGAGACACACGCACAACCACGGCGACAGAAACTTGTTAATGACCGACATCATCGCGCCGCTGTTGACCTGCTCATAGGTCTCCAGGCACAGACGCACCTGCTGACGCGCGAAATCAGGCAACACCGCACCAATCAACTCTGCCGCTTCATCCAGTGACGGACGGTGATCGGCGGTGTAGAACATGGAGCGCACCACATGGGCATCGAGAATATTCGCCATATGCAGATAGCGACGCAGATGCGCAGTGCCTAAACCGCGTGTGCCCAGCTCCAGCGTGATACCCAGCTTATCGGCCAGTTGGCGAAGGTCCTGCAACTGCGCATCAGACCAACTTTCAATCGCCGGATAATCACAAATCTGGAATACCGACACATCCATCTCGGCGGTCTGCTGCAGCATCTGCTCCAGCGTCAGCGGATTGGGCACTTTGCTGGACATGCGCCAGAAAAAGGCATACGTACTGAGTCCGATACGGCTCATTAACGGATCTCCTTCGCCAGCACGCTGGCCTCTTCAATGATTTGCGCCAGTGCATTTGGGTCGTGGGCAAAACGGCCCAGGAACAGACCATGAACGTCAGTCCCCAGACGCTGAATCAGCCCCGGCCCGGCGCTGCCGCCGTAAATAATTTTTAAGCTAATTCCATCCGGTGTTTTCAGCTGTTGCAGGCCCGAACACACTGCGCGGATATAGCTATCCGGTGCAGGTTGTGGCGCACCAATCGCCCACTGCGGCTCATAGGCAAAGAACACTTCGCCGCGTAAACCTTGTTGCACCGCATCGGCCAATGCTTCCTCCAGCTGCAGCTCGCATAGCGCGATGGCCTGCTCCGGCTCAGCCTGCTGTTCTTCGCCGATGCACAATACCGGCGTTAACCCGTGACGCAGTGACATGGCGACTTTCGCGGCGATCTGCGCTTTGTCTTCATGAAAGTGGCGACGACGTTCGGCGTGACCGATTTCTGCCAGTGAGCAGCCCAGCTCCTGCAACATGCTGGCGCTGACTTCACCGGTCCAGGCGCCGTTTTCAGCCTGACACACATCCTGACCGCCAAAGCGAACCGGTGTTTTTGCGAAAATGTCAGCCACAGCGGGAATAGCCGGATAAGCGGGCAGCACAAACAACCCGACATCACCGTTTTTCACCGCCGGCAACTGAGCCAATCCGGCGACTTTGCGGCACCAGTCCAGTGTCTGCTGGTAACCGAAATACATTTTCAGGCTGACGCCGAGCCAGATTTTGGGCTGAGACATCATTACGCTCCTTGCTGAGAGGCTTTATGTTCTTTTAGCAGATCGCCAACGGTATTGACGATCATCGCCAGTGAAATGGCTCCCGCATCTGGCGTACCGACACTTTTTTCGGCTAGCGGACGCGCACGACCCATTTTCGGCACCAGCTGAGCAGTGTCTTGTGCGGCCTTATCGGCTACCTGCGCCGCCGCCAACCAGGCATCGGTAAGTGAAGCACCCTCTGCGACTGCAGCGTTAAGGCTGTCGCTAAACGGCACCAACACATCGACCATGGTTTTATCGCCCACCTTCGCTTTGCCAAAGTGCATAATGCCCTCTTTGGCTTCGCGTACGCCGGTTGCGACGCGTTGCGCATTGGGTGACTGCTGATCGCCGATCGCCGTCCCCAGCGCAGTTAATGCCACACCCCACAGTGCACCCGATGTGCCGCCTGCTTTATCTGCCCAGGCATCCGCAGCACGGCACAACAGGCTGCCGGCACCTGCACCACGCGCAGCCACTTCACGCGCCTTCTCCACCGCGCCCAGCACGCCACGTTCCATACCGATACCGTGGTCACCGTCACCGGCCACTGCATCGATATCACCTAATTTTTTCGCGTTACGCTGTAACAAGTCTGCCACTAATTCCAGGATATGTAACACGCGCTGTGCGCTCTGCTGTGACTCAGCTGAAGCCTGCGGCAATGCTTCTTCCGTGCTCTCTTCACGCTCTTCCGCACTAAGCGGTTCCGCGATCAGCACGCTTCCTTTGCGATAGGCTGGTGCATTTGCCGGCGCACACCACAGTGTCTCCAGCTCATCGTCCAACCACATCAGCGTCAGCGATGCGCCCGCCATGTTGAAGCTGGTAACAAACTCACCGACATCGGGCTGAACCACTTTAAGTCCTGCAGCGTCCAGCAGTTGTGCCACGCGGCGATACACCACGAATAACTCTTCATACTTCACTGAACCCAAACCGTTGAGGATCACCGCTACGCGATGACCTTCAATCTGTTTGACGTCGGCAGGTACTTCGCCTAGCAGACGTTCAACAAACAACTCGGCCAACTCATCGGCACTGGGCACATCAGTCTCACTGATACCCGGCTCACCGTGGATGCCCAGACCGAGCGCCATGCGCCCTTTCTCGACTTCAAATAAGGGATGCGTGGCACCCGGCAAGGTACATCCGCCAAATGCCACACCGAAAGTCCGCGTACGATCGTTAGCATGCTGCGACTTCTTAAGTACGGAGGCTAAATCATCGCCCGCTTCCGCTGCTGCACACGCCGCCTTAAACACGCACAAATCCCCGGCCACACCACGGCGCTTCACCCGTTCGTCTTTACTGGCGCTGGAAATATCGTCCGTTACCGCCAGAATTTCACAGGCAATACCTTCGGCACGCAGGCGTTCGCAAGCCTGGCCGAAGTGCAGCACATCGCCCGCATAGTTTCCGAACATCAGCAACACGCCCGCGCCGTTATGTGCCGCTCTTGCCACGTTGTAGATCTGCTGAGCAGACGGCGAAGCAAACAGGTTCCCCATGGCTGCGCCGTGTGCCAGACCTTGTCCAACCAACCCGGCGAAGGCCGGATAATGACCGGAACCGCCGCCCACAATCACCGCAACCGTATTCGGTTGGCTGCGCGTGCTGCGCACCACTCCACCGGTGACCTGACGAACTTTATCGGCGTTGGCGGCGACAAAGCCTTCAATGAGTTCAGCAGCAAAGGCTGAAGGTTGGTTAAACAGGTACGTCATTTTAGTGCTCCTGTGCGATAGAGGTCGGCTGAGACTGCGGGCGCTGGCGATTCAATAACAGCATAAGGACGGCTGACAGCAGCATGAAGCCACCGACCACGAACATCGGTAACACATAGCTGTTGGTGGCGTCGTGCAGTGCGCCAGTGATGTAGCCCGCGGAGAAGCCCGCCACGTTTCCTAAGGTGTTGATAAGTGCGATAGCCGCTGCGGCTGACGCGCCGGTCAGGAACTGCGTTGGCAGCGTCCAGAAGTTAGGCAAGGCAGCAAAGATGGAACTGGCAGTAATCGCAATCACCATGATGGTGGTGAACGGTGAATCCATATACAGCGCCAGTGGCACGCTGATACCACCGGCCAGCGCTGGAATCGCGATGTGCCAGGTTTTGCAACCACGACGGGTGGCATCTTTTGACCAGAAGTACATCACCACAGCCGCAATCAGGTATGGCACGCCGGTGATCAATCCCTTCTGCATCACGTTAAAGGTAGTGCCGAACTGCTGCTGGAAGCCGCCGATAATGGTTGGCAGGAAGAAGGCCAGCGCATACAGGCCATAGATAAAGCCGAAGTAGATCAGGCACAGTGTCCATACACGGCCGTTGCCCATGACGGAGCGCAGGCTATGTTTCTTATGTCCCTGCTTCTGTTGATGCTCCGCTTCCAGCTCGTTGGTCAGCCAGGTCTTCTCATCTGCGGTTAACCATTTCGCCTGACGCGGTGAATCCACCAGCCAGAACAGCGCCACAATACCGATCAGAATCGCTGGGATGGAAACACCCAGGAACATCACGCGCCAGCCATCCAGACCAAACAGACCGTGTTGCTCAATCAAACCTGCCGCCAGGGGCGCACCGAATACGACGGTCAGCGGCTGTGCCAGATAGAACAAGGACAGGATTTTGCTGCGATGACGTCCCGGTACCCACATGCTCAGATAAAGAATCGCACCCGGGAAGAAGCCCGCTTCAGCAATACCCAGCAGCAGGCGCAGCGTATACAGGCCTTCGACACTGCTCACCCAGGTGAACAGCAGCGAGACGATACCCCAGCTGATCATGATGCGTGCCAGCCAGCGACGTGCGCCGAACTTATGCAACGCCAGGTTGCTCGGCACTTCCAGCAGGATATAACCGATAAAGAAGATGCCGGATGCCAGACCAAACTGCACGCCTGTCAGACCGAGGTCCTGCGTCATGCCATTAGGGCCAGCAAAAGAAATTGCGGTGCGGTCAAGGAAGTTAATAAAGAACATCAGTGCCACGAAAGGCACCAGACGCCAGGAGATTTTGCTGATAGCGGATTTCTCAACCGCCGTCATGTTTTGCTGACTCATAACGCACCTCCGTGACGTGCGTGGTTAGAACTGTTGTTTGGTGTTGACCAGACGCGAAATGAGCGCTGGCTGCAGGTGTACTGAGAGGTACGGTGTAAATGACACATGTTCGAGTCCTCAAGGGGTCTTCTTGTACATTGGTATCGTTATGCGAACAAATGAACACTACACGTATAAATGTACATCTCTCAACTGCAATGCTTGAAAATGTGAGCCTGCTCATGAGATTTGATTTTGGCCCTGAATCGGAAAAATACGCAGAAATGCAGCGCAATCCGCGCGGTATCAGCACCCTTCGCGCTTTGCATCACTAAATCAGCACGTAAGACACATGAACAACCATTGAACATATGATTGGATTTGTGGCAGGCTATTGATGAACATCTTCTCGCCTGCATAACAAACGTTCAGGCGTCAGAACTAAACCCTGCTGGAGAATGACGATGAAAACTATCGCAATTGGCGCCGATGATGCGGCTATCGAATTGAAAAACATCATTAAAAAACTGCTTGAAGAGAAAGACTTTCAAGTGACGGACTACACCAATGACGCACAAAATGACCGTCCGATGTACCCGGATGTGGCATTTGCGCTGGCAACCGCTATCCAGAAGAATGAATTTGAGCGCGGCATCCTGCTGTGCGGCACCGGTATCGGCGTGGCAATCGTGGCCAACAAAGTGGAAGGCGTGCGTGCGGCACAGTGCCATGACACCTTCTCTGCTGAACGTGCCCGTAAAAGCAACAATGCTCAGATCATGACCATGGGCGCACGCGTTATCGGACCTGAACTGGCGAAGAACATCGTCAATGCCTGGCTGGCCTCAGAGTTTGAAGGTGGTGGCTCCACCGCCAAAGTCGAGAAGATCGGTTACTACGAACAAGTTTCACATACTAAATAATCACCGACTTCTTACCTCTGGAGAACCTTATGTCAACACGCCGGGAAAGAGCCAACGCCATCCGTGCTTTAAGCATGGATGGCGTACAACAAGCCAAGTCAGGTCATCCGGGTGCCCCGATGGGCATGGCGGACATCGCCGAAGTTTTATGGCTCGATTTTTTACAGCACAATCCAAACAATCCTAAGTGGGCTAACCGCGACCGCTTCGTCCTGTCGAATGGCCACGGTTCGATGCTGATTTACAGCCTGCTGCACCTGAGCGGTTATGATCTGCCACTCAGCGAACTGAAGAATTTCCGTCAACTGCATTCAAAAACGCCGGGTCATCCGGAATACGGTTATACGCCAGGCGTTGAAACCACCACCGGCCCGCTGGGTCAGGGGATCGCCAATGCCGTCGGCTTCGCGATCGCCGAACGTACGCTGGCGGCGCAGTTTAACCGTCCTGGCCACGACATCGTTGATCACCATACCTATGTGTTTATGGGCGATGGCTGCATGATGGAGGGCATTTCACACGAAGTCTGCTCCATCGCCGGGACGCTGAAGCTGGGGAAACTGGTGGCCTTCTATGATGACAACGGCATCTCTATTGATGGTCACGTTGATGGCTGGTTCACCGACGATACCGCCGCCCGTTTCGAAGCGTACGGCTGGCACGTGGTGCGTGACGTAGACGGTCATGACGGCGACGCGATTAAGAAAGCGGTTGAAGCAGCCAAAGCGGTCCCGGACAAGCCTTCTCTGCTGATGTGCAAAACCGTGATTGGTTTTGGCTCACCGAATAAAGCGGGTACTCACGATGTGCATGGCGCGCCGCTGGGCGACGACGAAATTGCACAGACCCGCCAACAGCTGGGCTGGAACCACGCGCCGTTCGAAGTCCCTTCAGAACTTTATGCACAGTGGGATGCCAGAGAAGCCGGTCAGGCAAAAGAGTCCGCGTGGGATGCCAAAATCGCGGGCTATGCCGAGGCTTACCCGGAACTGGCGGCGGAGTTTACACGCCGCGTGAACAACGAGTTGCCTGCCAACTGGGAAAGTGAATCACAAGCCTTTATCGAACAGTTGCAGGCCACTCCGGCGAAAATCGCCAGCCGTAAAGCGTCGCAAAATGCGATTGAAGCCTTTGGCAAGATTCTGCCGGAATACCTTGGGGGTTCTGCTGACCTGGCACCCAGCAACCTGACGATGTGGTCGGGCTCTAAGCCGATCAATGAAGATCCCGCTGGGAATTACATTCATTACGGCGTGCGTGAATTCGGTATGACCGCGATCGCCAACGGTATCGCGCTGCACGGTGGTTTCCTGCCTTACACCGCTACCTTCCTGATGTTTGTCGAGTACGCGCGCAATGCGGCACGTATGGCGGCGTTGATGAAAGTGCGTCAGATCATGGTCTACACCCATGACTCCATCGGCTTAGGCGAAGATGGCCCCACCCACCAGCCGGTTGAGCAGATGGCCAGTTTGCGCGTGACGCCGAACATGAGCTTATGGCGTCCGTGTGATCAGGTTGAGTCTGCGGTGGCATGGAAATACGCGATTGAGCGCGTCAACGGCCCTACTGCCTTAATCTTCTCGCGTCAGAATCTGGCGCAGCAAGATCGTACTGCTGAACAGTTGGCTAACGTGGTGCGCGGCGGTTATGTGTTGAAAGACAGTGAAGGGGTTCCAGAGCTGATCCTCATCGCCACCGGTTCAGAAGTTGAGCTGGCGGTTGCTGCGTATGAGCAATTGACGGGCGAGGGCCGTAAGGTGCGCGTAGTTTCGATGCCTTCAACCGACGCCTTCGACAAGCAGGACGCGGCTTACCGTGAATCTGTGCTCCCTAAAGCGGTGGCCGCGCGTGTGGCGATCGAAGCCGGTATCGCCGATTACTGGTTCAAGTACACCGGTCTGCACGGCGCGATTGTCGGCATGACCACTTTCGGCGAATCCGCGCCAGCGGAACTGCTGTTCAAAGAGTTTGGCTTCACCGTGGAAAACGTGGTTCAAACGGCGAAATCGATTCTGTAAATAGCCAGCGCCAAAAATGGCTTGCGGTTAGCCAGATAAGACGTGAGATGCACCGAGGGGCGGCAGGAATGCCGCCCTTTTTCAGCCATTTCAACACAGCACTGATTTCCCGCTCGGCGTGACATCATCAATGGCGTCCTCTGGTTGCAGGATGCGTACCTGACTCAACACGAAAATCACTCCGCTTATCTTTGCATCCGAATCAGCGTATTCTGTCCTCCGCTTGCCCTTTTCTCACGGAACTGGAGGAAACATGTCCACCTTACGTTTGCTGATCTCTGATTCACACGATCCCTGGTTTAACCTCGCGGTGGAAGAGTGCATATTCCGTCAGATGCCTACCACGCAGCGCGTATTGTTCTTATGGCAGAACGCTGAAACGGTGGTGATTGGCCGCGCGCAAAACCCGTGGAAAGAGTGCAACACGCGTCGGATGGCGGAAGATGGCATCAAACTGGCGCGACGCAGCAGCGGCGGCGGTGCAGTGTTTCATGATTTGGGCAACGCCTGTTTCACCTTTATGGCCGGTAAACCGGAGTATGACAAAACCGTCTCGACGGCGATTATTTTGCAGGCGCTTGAGAAGCTGGGTATGCGCGCCGAAGCCTCCGGTCGCAATGACATCGTGGTCAATGTGAATGGCGATATGCGTAAGATTTCCGGTTCCGCCTATCGTGAAACGCCGGATCGCGGTTTTCACCACGGCACTTTCCTGATGAGCGCCGATCTCTCACGTCTTGCCGATTACCTCAACCCGGACATCAAAAAGCTTCAGGCCAAAGGGATCACCTCGGTGCGTTCCCGCGTGGCGAACATCGCGGATTTTATTCCTGATATCCGGTTTGCAGACATCCGTCGTGAGGTGATTGCGGCTTACTTCGCGCATTACCATGAAACCTGCGAGCCCGAGTTTATTTCACCGGAAGCCCTGCCTGACCTTCCCGGCTTTAAGGCGCAGTTCGCCCGCCAGAGCAGCTGGGAGTGGAATTTTGGTCAGGCGCCTGATTTCTCACATCTGCTGCAGGAACGTTTTGTCTGGGGTGGCGTTGAGATTCACTTTGACGTTGAGCGTGGCACCATTACCCGCAGTCAAATTTTCACCGATAGCCTCAATCCCGCACCGCTAGAAACGCTGGCGATGCAGTTGCACGGTGTGGCGTATCGACCGGAGTCACTGCAGGCTGAAATGCAGAAACTGATTGCGGCGTTTCCGGAACAGCAGAAGGAACTCACCGAACTAACAAACTGGCTGGTGAACAGCATCAGATAAGGTGGCGCTGCACCAGCGCCTCAATCAGTCCCTGCAATTCTTTTACGCCATCCAGTTGTCGGATATCGCCGCACACTACAGCGTTTGAGAGGGCGTCTGCCGCGCCCAGTAAGCCCCACAGGCTGGATTGCGGCAGCTTCGCCTCAGTAAACCACAGACGAAGCTTTGCCATAAAATCGAGTTGGTATTTGCGCTTTACTTCAGCCAGTTCAGGCGAGCTATTGAGTGCTGACAGCACATCGGGAATTTCGCGCCCTTGTGTCAGTACGCAGTTTACGTAGCAAGCCGCCACCGTGCTGGCGCGTTCTGCCAGATCGTCTCCCGCTTTTGCCATCGCCGCGTCAATAACAGCGTTTTGCCGCATATCGAAGTCTTCATACAGCGCAGCGAGCAAACCGTGGCGGGTGCCAAAATGCTCATACACCACAGGCTTGCTGACACCCGCTTCAATGGCCACTCGCCCAAGCGTAAGGGCATCGCTGCCGTGCTCTCGCACCAGATTCCACGCTGTGTTAATCAGCTGCTCGCGGCGGGCGTCAAAGGTCATACGCTGGCGCGTGGGTGAGTTCATGCAGGTTCCTTCAAAGTGAAAAGTCGCTGCCCAAGTTGCAGGGCAAGCGCGTAATGCGCATCAGGATAACCCTCATCGGACGGCAACAACAGTTCGCTGGTGATCACCGGCGCGCCGCAATAACCAAATATTCCCTCATCAATCTGAGTTCGCATGCTGCTGAAATAGCCACGTCGCAGATAAGTGCGCGTATTCGCCGCACCCAGTGCCAGCAGATGCACCTGCAAATGACCCAACTTTTTGATGACCTTTTCGCCGGTGTCGTCATACGCCCAGCCCTGAGTAAACACGCGGTCAATCCACCCTTTTAATTGTGCCGGGAAAGACCACCAGTAAATTGGATACACCAATACCAGCGCATCGGCACGATTCAGACGCTGCTGTTCGGCCAATACATCCTGAGGCGAAGGGGTTCCCGATTTAAACTGATCGACATCCGCCTGATTGAAGCGTGGATCAAAGTGCTCAGCCGCTAAATCGGCGATTTCAACACTGTGTTGGCCGCTCGCTGAAATGCCTTTAACCAGCTGTTCAACCACAGCATGGGTGTGTGAATGGTGGTCAGGATGGGCCGTAACGATAAGCGTGTGCATGGGGTTAAACTCCGACAATGATTGACCTACTATTGGTAACTTACTAGTGGTAGACTGTCAATTATTCGTTTGCTGTTGGACTTGAGCGTGTGATGCCTTTGGTTGGTATGACGGGTGATGACAGCGTTTTGGGATTGGCTGGTGGTGGAGTGATTGGAGGCAGAGGCGATAATAAAGTCTGAGGTTGATTGGCCAGGTTGCTGAGTGTCGAAGGTGTTGGCTGTAATTGTCTGGGTGCGCAGGTGATGACGCATGCTGGAGTCGCTTAGGGTCTGGCTTTCTCGTTTGATTCAATGCGTGTTGTTGAAAGAATTAAATCTGGTGGATTGAATCAAGGCATCCTCTCAAATTGACCTAAGTCTGCTCGGCACCTTCAGTGGGTTTTATCAAAACGGGCACCATATGAATGGCGGTAGCGCCTCTGATGCTGCAAGGGCTATCCGCAGCGCTGAGGCTTTTAAGTAGGGCCAGGAGATCCACGCAGGGATGCGTGGATCAGTTCGGGGCCGACCAGGGATGGTCGATCCCCGAACGGTCCGTCGGCACGACGTGGAAGCCGAGGGCACCGCGTCAGCGGCGCGAGGACTGCCCGGCAGCAGCAGAGGTGCTACGGCCCGCACCACCGCACACAAAAAGCTGCCATTGATTTAACAATGGCAGCCTGCACTCACACAAACGTGACACCGTCACTCACCAAAAAAGCAATCACTATCGCGTCACGCTCGCCTCGCAAGACAGGTAATGCGCCCTGCTCACTGATAGAATCCCCCTGCAACAGCCGCTCCTCGCCAACAGTCACAATGCCATCCAGCAAGGTCAGCCATGTTGAGTAACCGGCAAGGTGTGGCACCTCAACCTGTGCGCCCCGCTCCACTTTCAGATCATAAATAAACACCGCCTGACCCAACGGCAGCGGTGCGTCGCTAGTTTCGGGGCCCGCCAGCAATGTCCAGGCGTTGAGCGGCACCCCATCAGCGCGAGTAAAATCCAGGGTGCGTGGTGCACCGCCGCTTTTGGCCGGACGGATATAAGCCTGCAACATCTCGGTTTCGACAAAAGGCGCAGACTCTTCATAACGCACGCCACTTCCTGCACTCACCACCATAGCGCGTTTGGCATTCAGCGCGGTTTTGTCGCCATTTTCAGCAAGGTGCTGCGCCGAACCACGCCAGACGTAGCTGAAAATCTCTTCGTCCTGACGGCTGTGCATCGGAATACGTGCATCCATTTTCAACGACATCTGATCAATAACCGTCAGCGGGCCAAGAGCCTCGCCAGGCCGTTGCCGGCGGATGGTAAAGGGACCGTATTCAAACAGTTGGTCGCGCTGGGCACGCATTACGTTCATAATTTGCTCCTCAAAATGTGGCTATGCTCATCATGATAGCGACAAGAAAATCCCTGAACAGGTGTGCAATTTGCTCACTTAAGTCAAAATTTTTGAATATTGATAACTAACAGCAATAATAAGAAAAAGAAACAATCTAAAGAACGCGACTATTTAGCATTCAGGATTAGTCAGGCTGATTGTTTTTGCGTAAAATACGCTTTTCCGTGATGAGTAAATAACATGAATCGCAGCGAACAGATTCTTGATGCAGCTGAACAGTGCATGCGCCTAAAAGGGTTTCATCAAACGTCTATTCAGAATATTGCCAGCCAGGCAAATGTTAGCATTGGTTTAATTTATAAATATTATAAAAACAAAGATGCCATTATCGAAGCGCTGGTGACCAATGTGGTGCAACGCATGATCGCATTATTAAACGCTGATTTTGAACGAATTGCCCATGCGGGAGGCGTCACGCATTCGGTGCAGGACATTGTGCCGCCCGAAGTTGAGCACAGTATTGTCTTGTTGATGGAAGTCTCATCTGAAGCCACACGTAACGAGCGTATTCGTCAGATAATGAATGATGCGTGGTTGGTATTAAAAAACAACTTTATTGCTCAGGAGCAGACGCTCAATCCGGCGCTGAAAGCCGACGTCATCAACACCCGACTGCATATCATCTCTCTGGTGATTGATGGGATGATCATTCGCCGTTGCATGAAACAACGTGACGTGCCTGACGGATTTATGCCCTTTTTTGATGCCATCACGCGTGACATCAATCAGCATGATATGGCCTGAAATCAGCCAAACAAATGATGTGTGAGAATGCCATTGATCCTGCCCTGTTCGTGATGATCCAGGTTCTTATCACCAAATGCGCGGCAGGCAACACCGTCTACCAGCATTAACAAAAATTGGATACGCTCATTACGCTGCTGTGGACTCACTTGAGCATACTGGCGGCTAAACGCTTTTTCCAAATCAGCAATCAATAGCTGTTCTTCTTGTGCCAAAACTTCCCGCACAGATTGATTACGCGACGCTTCCGAATACATCTCCAGTAATAAGCAGCGGTCCTGATAGGGCCAGTCCTGCCAAAATGGCGATTCCTCATCAATAATATCGCGGGTGCTGCTTTGCTTCGGCAGATTATCTTGTAAAAAAACACGCCAACTCGTGGCGATACTTTTAATCGTTTCACTGACGATGAATTCTTTGCTCTCAAAATAACGATATATCTGCCCTGCACCCAAACCTGATTCCCGGCTTATATCAGCCATGCTCGCCCCGTGAAAACCGGAGCGACTAAAACATATTTTTGCAGCGGCAATAATTATTTGCTGTCGCTGTCGCACGAAGGCGTCATTCTCTGATTTGCTCAACATAATTCCTAAAAGTGGCCGGCGCGTTATTATTGTTTTTTCCTATCATACGCGAAGGGATTTATAGCCGATATGCTGGCTATAAATCCGGTTACATTTTTCCCCAGGTCGCTAACGCATCGACCCGGGGCGATCATCACAGTTTCAGTTCAGATTCTTTCAACGCCGTACCACCACCCATCACTTTGTAGAAAGTATTGAGGTTCTGGTAGTAAGCCTGCTCAACGCTCACCAGGCTAGTGCGTGCTGTATACAGCGTGCGCTGTGCAGTTAACGCATTCAGATAGGTATCCACACCATTTTGATAGCGCAGATCTGCCAGGTGGTAATAGGTTTGCGAAGCAGCAACATTATTACGCTGACTGGTCAGCTGATCGTTGATGGTGCCGCGTCGTGCCAACGCATCGGCCACTTCTGAGAACGCCGTTTGGACCGCCTTCTCATACACCGCCACGTAATACTCTTTCTGCGCTTTGGTGTAGTTGAGGTAGGAAACGTTGTAGCCGCCTTTGAAAATCGGCAGCGAGATACTTGGGGCAAACGACCAGATTCCCGCACCGTTCTTGAACAGCGAAGACAAATCTGAACTGCCCACCCCACCGCTGGCGGTGAGGGAGATGCTTGGGAAGAAGTTAGCGCGTGCCGCCCCGATATTGGCATTAGCGGCTTTTAAGTTGTGCTCTGCCTGCAACACGTCCGGGCGATTATTCAGTGCATCCGATGACACGCCAGCAGGTACGGCTTTCAATGCATCGCCAATGGACTCAATGCTTTCAGGCAACAAATTATCTGGCACGCTTTTGCCTACCACCAGATCCAGCGCGTTTTTATCCTGCGCCACGCTTGTGGTGTAACTGGCCACATCCGCCTGAGCAGATTGATAAGTGGTCTCTGCTGACGCGACATCCACCATCGAATCCACACCGTTCTGCAGACGCTTGCGCGTCACTTCCAGTGACTGACGCGCACTCTCTGCCGTCTCTTTAGCGATCGCCAGATTGCTGCGATCGGCGGCCAGCTGCAGCCAGTAATCCACGGTGTTATACAGCACCGTCAGGCGCGTACTGCGGGCGCCCTCCAGCGTGCCGAGATATGTTTCATACTGCTGGCGCGACAGACTCTGGTTCTTGCCAAACAGATCCAATTCAAACGAGCTGACGCTGCCCTCGGCTGAATAGGTATTGCTGAGCGCAGTTTGATTTCCCTCCCCGGTTAGCGCGCGTGAACGTGTGCCGCTCACGCCAGCGCTCAGGCTGGGGAACAAATCGGCACGCTGCTCACCATACTGAGCATGAGCCGATTTCACACTGGCGACCGCTTCACGCAGATCGCGGCTGCTGTCCAGCGCCATCGTCACCACCTGGCGCAGCTTCGCATCCAGCACATAATCCTGCCAGCTGATATCACGATAGTTAGCCGGTGTGCCTTGTAACGTCCGATAGGCATCGCCGGTGGGCGCGGTGGTATTCACCGCATCCTTTGGCCGATCGTAATGCGGATCGAGAGATACGCAACCCGCAAGGAAACACGGCAAAAACACCATTAAAAGTTTTGCAGACATATTACTCCTCCGCCTTCACAGCAGATTCGGTTGACTGTGCATCGTCATGCGGAATCGCCGGGAAAACGCGACGGACCAGAACAAAGAACAGCGGTACAAAGAAGATGGCCAGCAAGGTCGCGGTCAGGGTGCCGCCGATAATGCCGGTGCCGATAGCGATACGGCTGTTCGCCCCCGCACCGGTGGAAATCGCCAATGGCAGTACCCCAGCGGTAAACGCCAGCGAAGTCATGATGATCGGACGCAAACGCATGGTGGCGGCATGCACCGCGGCTTTCACCAGGTTCTCACCCTTGCGATAGTTCTCCTCAGCGAATTCCACGATCAAAATCGCGTTCTTGGCCGAGAGACCAATGATGGTCAATAACGCTACCTGGAAATAGACGTCGTTTTCCAGACCGCGTAGCGTAATGGCCAGCAAGGAACCGATGACGCCCAACGGCACCACCATCATCACCGAGAACGGCACTGACCAACTTTCATACAGCGCGGCCAGACACAGGAACACCACAATCAGGGAGATGCCATACAACGACATTGCCTGGTTGCCGGAGAGTTTTTCCTGATAAGAGAGGCCGCTCCATGCATAGGTGGTACCGGTTGGCAGTTTGGCCGCCAGTTTTTCCATAGCGGTGATGGCATCGCCGGAACTCTTGCCCGATGCTGAAGATCCTTCAATCTCATAGGAAGCCAGGCCGTTATAACGTGACAGCACATCTGGACCGTAAGCCCATTTTGAGGAGGCGAACGACGAGAACGGCACCATAGTGGTGTTGCTGCTGCTATCCGTTCCGCGCACGTACCATTGATCGATATCTTCAGGCTTACTGCGGAATTGCTGATCGCCCTGCATGTAAACCTTCTTCACGCGACCGCGGTCGGTGAAGTCGTTGACGTAACTGCCGCCAATCGCTGCACTCAAGGTGGTATTGATGTCACTGATGGTCAGGCCCAGTGACTGCGCTTTGGCATCATCAATACTCACATCCAGCTGAGGCAAATCGGGTAACGAGTTGGCACGCACCGCGCTCAACACCGGATCCTGATTGGCTTCAGCGATCAGCTGGTTACGCATCTTCAGCAGTTGGTCACGATCGGTTGAGCCGCGTGCTTGCAGTTCAAAAGTAAAGCCGTTGGACTGGCCCAATCCCGAGACTGAAGGCGGTGACAACACGAAAATCTGTGCATCACGAATACTGGATAGCGCAGCCATGGCGCGTCCTGCTATCGCATCGGCGCTGTTCTCTGAGCCTTTACGCTCACTCCAGTTTTTCAGCGAGATAAAACCAATACCGGCGTTCTGTCCGCTGCCCGCAAAGCTGAAGCCGTTCACCAGCATGCTGACGTTAACGTTATCTTTCTCTTTGGTCGCGAAGTACTGCTGAACCTGCTGACGGACTTCACTGGTGCGGTTTTCCGTGGCACCCGGTGCCAGCTGATACTGCACCATGATATAGCCCTGATCTTCGGTCGGCAGGAAGCCGGTCGGCAGGCGCAGATACAGCACCGCACATCCGATCAACAATACGCCGTACAGCAGCAGATAACGCACTGAACTGTGCACCACATGGCCGACGCCGTTTTGATAGCGCCCCTGTACTTTTTCATAGCTACGGTTAAACCAGCCAAAGAAGCCTTTGGTGCCGCTTTCATGGTTATGTGGTTTCAGCAAGGTGGCACAGAGTGCCGGCGTCAGCGTCAGCGCGACAATCACCGACAGCACCATCGACGACACAATGGTGATCGAAAACTGGCGATAGATCACACCGGTTGAACCACTGAAGAAGGTCATCGGCAGGAACACCGCCGACAGCACTAAGGCAATACCGATCAGCGCCCCTGTGATCTCTTTCATCGATTTTTCGGTGGCCTGACGCGGTGGTAATCCCTCTTCGCGCATCACGCGCTCGACGTTTTCCACGACGACAATCGCATCATCGACCAGCAAGCCGATGGCGAGCACCATACCGAACATGGTTAAGGTGTTAATCGAATAACCAAACAGCGACAGCACACCAAAGGTGCCCAGTAACACGACCGGCACGGCAATCGCCGGGATCAGTGTGGTACGAATGTTCTGCAGGAACACGAACATCACGATGACCACCAAAATCACCGCTTCGATCAGCGTTTTCACCACTTCTTCAATCGAGATTTTTACAAAGTCGGTACTGTCGAGCGGATAAGCGATCTCATAACCCGCAGGCATACTGCTGCGGAACTCATTGATGGTGGATTTCACCTGTTCGGCGGTGGAAAGCGCATTGGCACCCGACGCCAGCTGAACCGCGATTCCCGAAGCGGGATGGCCGTTCGCCAGCACGTTGGCACTGTAATCCTCATCACCCATCTCGACGCGCGCCACATCACTCAGGCGCACCACGGAACCGTCAGACTGGCTTTTCAGCACAATATTACGGAACTGTTCTGGCGTTTGCAGACGTGAACGCGAACGCACCGTTGCCACCAGTTGCTGCTCTTTACTGGCAGGCTGCGCACCCAACTGGCCGGAAGAGACCTGGGTATTTTGGCTCTCCAGCGCGGTGGTGACATCCGACGGCATCAGCGAATAGGAGGCGAGTTTGCTCGGATCTAACCAGATACGCATCGCGTATTCGGCACCAAATACCTGCACGCTCCCGACGCCGCTGACACGCGCCAGCGTGTCTTCCATATTACTGACCATATAGTCAGCCACATCGGAAGAACTGCTTTTATTGGTTTTATCGTACACCGCAAGGATCAGCAGGAAGTCGCTCTGCGCTTTTTCCACGGTGACACCCTGTGTGGTCACGGCGGTAGGCAGACGGCTTTCTGCCTGCTGAACCTTGTTTTGTACCTGTACCTGAGCGATATCCGGATCGGTGCCTTGCTGGAAGGTCACATTAATTTTTACCTGACCGGTTGACGCCGTGCTGGTGGAGTTGAAATAGAGTAAACCATCCAACCCGGTCAACTGCTGCTCAATCACCTGGGTGACACTGCTCTCCAGCGTTTCCGCCGAGGCACCAGTGTAGGTGGCTTGAATGCTGATCTGTGGCGGCGCCACATCGGGATATTGCGCCACGGGCAGGCTGTTAATACTGAGTAAACCGAACATCATAATGCAGATGGCGATAACCCAGGCAAACACCGGCCGACGAATAAAGAACTGAGCCAACATATCAGTTGCCCTCGCTGGTCGCGGCTTTATCGTTTGGCGTCACTTCTACGGCTTTAACGCTCATGCCCGCCTGCACTTTACCGGTACCTTCAACAATCAGTTTGTCGCCGCTGTTGAGACCAGAGGTAATCAGCCACTTATTGCCGATCACGCGATCGGCCACTACTTCACGGCTCTCGACTTTGTTCTCTTTATCGACCACCAGCGCGGTGGCATTGCCTTTGGCGTCACGCGTAATACCCTGCTGCGGCGCGAGGATCGCATCGGTTTTAACGCCGTTGGTCACATTGGCGCGCACATACATGCCCGGCAGCAGTTCATGTTGTGGGTTAGGGAAAATCGCGCGCAGCGTCACGGTGCCCGTCGCTTCATCAACCGACACTTCCGTCAGTTCCAGCTTGCCCGGATGGTCATAGGCACTGCCATCTTCCAGTTTCACCGTCACCGGCACGGCATCCGTGCTCTGCTGCAAGGAAGCCTGCTGACGTTTCAGTTTGAGCAGCTGAACGCTGGATTGGGTGAGATCGACATAAATAGGATCGAGTGCGCGAATGGTCGCCAGCGCGGTGGTCTGGCTGGCAGTCACCAGCGCACCTGGCGTCACGGAGGAAATGCCAATGCGTCCACTGATTGGGGCTTTGATCTGCGTGTAATTAAGATTGATGCGAGCGCTTTCAACCGCAGCACGATACTGATCCACGGATGCGATATTATGTTGGTAAGTGGCTAACGCGTCATCTGCATCCTGACGCGACACGCCGTTCTCTTTCACCAGTGCTGCATAGCGCTCCGCTTTGAGTTTGCTGCTTTTCACCAATGCCTGAGCATTCTTTAATTGTGCCAAAGCCTGATCGTAACTGGCCTGATAGCTGGCCGGATCGATTTGATACAGCACCTGACCGGCTTTCACTTCATCCCCTTCGGTAAACAGGCGCTTCAAAATAATCCCTTCAACCTGGGGGCGCACTTCTGAGGTCATACTGCCCGTCACGCGGCCCGCGAGCTGGCTGTCCAGCGCCACTGACTCGCTTTGCAAGGTTTTAACACCCACTTCGGTGATCGGAGTGGCGGCTTGTTGACTGCTGTTTTGATCGCAGGCGGCGACTAACATCACCAGCCCGGCGATCACACTGCGCTGAAAATTCTTCATGAATTACCCTGTAGTGAACGTTCATTCTCAGCATGCAGTCTAACAAATCATCCTGAGATCGACTGTCAGGAAAATGAAAAGAGAGCGATTGTGGTGGGTTCTTACGATGCGGACTAATCGCTTCCCTGTCATTTAATCTGATTCACGGTGCAATCAGCGGCGTTACTGCGGGGATATTCTGGGGGAGCATGCTGGTTTATTTCATTCCCTGGTATCGCCAGCGTAAGAGATTATCCCTATAGCGGGCCAAAGAGGGAGGACGCCACCCGCGGACGTCCCCTTAGCGACATTAACGCTTTGCCATTACCGCGGCTAATGCCAGTTGCGGAATCGTCAACGGACGCTCGCTCTCCGGCAGGCTGTTTGCCGCCGCCGCCATCGATACCTGCGCCAGTGCTACGTGTTGTGCGCCCTGCTCGCGTCCCTGTGTTACCGCGTCGGCAATGAGCGCGTGGTAGCGTTGATGATCGCCCGCTTTAAATGCGGCCCAGGCATCAGGGATCAGCGCGACCTGCGGCTGTTTCTCCGCTGGCAGCGTGGGTGGACAGAACAACAGGTGTGTGGCGGCTAACGTTGACTCAGCCGCGCAGAGCACCAGCGCAGGCCCTGCCATTTGATGCAGGTGATCTGCCAGCATTCGGTCTGCGCGATAGACCGGGCAGCCCGTGTTTTTCGGCTGGAAGGTGTCGGCCACTGGCCCCAGCGTTGAACAGGTAATGACTATCGCATCAAACCACGGTCCCATACTGTGCAACAGCTGAGCCAAACGTTGCTGTTGCTCCTGCGTCATACCGCCACTTTGCTCGGCTTCAGCCAGCAGGTGCGGCATCACAATATGGCTCAGTGTGTGGGGAGGTAATTCAAGGGCGTGTGCCGCGTGATCGAACAGCGCGATATTACTGGCGGCGGTATGCAGGCAAGCGATGGTCATGGTCATCCTTATTGTTGTGCTATTTATAGGTCCGCTGAGTCCTGGCGGCGTGATTGCAGTGGTAGATTATTGCTTCACCGTCTAATAATATTCAAAATTATTTAACATTCCTTAGCCGTTACCCTCATGAACCTGCACCTGCTGGCCTTTATCATTGCGATCTTACCGGTAGCCTTGTCGCCCGGGGCGAGTTTCACCCTCGCGATGAATAACACGTTGGTGGCAGGCACGCGCGGGCTGGCGGCGATCATTCTCGGCACGGCTCTGGGTATTTATACCCATGCGCTGCTGATTGGCCTGGGCATCAGCGCCCTGCTGGTGCGTTCCCCCATTATCTTTAATCTGTTAAGCGTGGCGGGTGCTGCTTATCTGCTGTGGCTCGGCGTACAGTTGTTGCGTCGAGGTCGTCATATTTCCCAACCCGTCGCCTCTTACCGTAGCGCCCGCATGGGGATTAAAGATGCCTGGCTAGCCAATGTGCTTAATCCAAAAGCGGTGATGTTGTATCTCACCGTGGTATCGCAATTCGCCGGGCGCGATCATGCCTTGCTGCATTATCTGCTGCTGGCCTCCATACACGTTGCCATTATGGCCCTGTGGCTGGTGATCATCTGTTTTACGCTGCTGACTTCAGCACGAGTGATCAACATTCGTAAGCTGTCCATCGCCATCAACATTGGCGGCGGGCTGATACTGGTGTTTTTTGCTATCAGCAATTTGGTTCAGCTTTTTATGACATTAAAAGGATTTTCATCATGATGGCATTAAGCGACTTCGGCCCACGCATCTGCATTTTGGGGCCTTCAAACAGCGGTAAATCGACGCTGGCTCAGGCCATCGCCAGCAAGACAGCGCGTCCTGTCATCCACCTGGATCAGCTTTATCACCTCCCCAACACGCACTGGCAAGCCCGCGCTGAAGCAGATTTTCGGCAACTGCATCTCGACGCTATCGCAGGGGAAAGCTGGGTCATGGACGGCAATTATGTGCGCACGCTACCGGACCGCTTAACGCGTGCCAGCGGTATCATTCTGCTTGACCTGCCACCGGCTCAATGTTTCTTTCGTTATCTGCGTCGTACGCTGTTTGATGCCCAGCGCATTGGCGGTGTTGTCCCCTCACATCAGCGCGAGAAGTTGACCTGGGAAATGACGCGTTATCTGCTTATCACCTCTCGGCGCCATCGCCCGCGTAACCAACGCATGTATGCGGAATGGACCTTGCCCAAGCTGTTGCTTAGCTCCCCTTATGAGGTTAACCAACTCTGCCGAGAATGGGGCTTGCTCACGGACAAAATCTAATCCACGCGTCAAGCCTTGGTGGCAATAATTTAATCATGGATTTGATTGAATTCAGAAGATAACCGGCATCCTGACAACGTTAATATTTACCGCTTCGCATGCAATCCCTTCAGGGCCGGCTATAATAAATAAGTTTTTATTACGCCCTGTGATAAGACCTGCTCTCATTGGAAATGTTTGGTACAGGATTGTACAAGCCCGGTTGCCACCACTCCCGGGCTTTATTTTTGTAGCGATGAGAATTTTTTGGTGAAATGTGAAGTCGAGGACGTGAAGAACATCATTATTTATTGCTGACATCAAACACGTTACTGTTAATTTTTACTCGCTCTCCTAACGACCAGCCTTTTTTTCCCAGGATACGGTCTGGCGTGCCGTCCGGCACATTGAAATAATACGCCCCTGATGGCGTACCTGAAGAGCTATTCTCCTGAAAAATGTCGTCTGAGTGTAGCCCCATCTCCTTGACTTCGTCTTCCGTCAGACCCAATTCATTTGCAAGTGAAGAATAATCCATTGTTTATCCCCTTAATGCTATAAAAATCAATGATTACGCACTTTTAATGCGCGACTCACGCTACTTATCCTTGAAAGGATCGTGCTTGTGATCCTGGCTATCATCACGCGTGCGAGGGATCTCGCCATGTTCATCAGGATTATCTGTAGCGGGATGATCATCCTCTTCGTACGCATTGCCGGCATTGGGCGCGGCCTCCGGAAGGCCTTTTTTGACATCGCCTTCTTTCTTTCGCTGTTCGTTCGTATTATGTGCTTTCATAATTAACTCCTTAGGAAGGAATGTTTTAGGTTAGGCTATATTTTAAAAGTTCGCTTTCATGACTTAGCGTTTTAATTATTTAATCGCATGTATCCGGACATCAATAATTTCCCGCTTGGCTTTTATCACTGTGTAAAAACACTGACAATGTTCTGACCTTCACTTGCCCGAGATTGAACCATTTATACGGCTTCGTTTATTTTCGTTCGAACAAATAACCACCTGCTAATATTTTTTCTTCTCCTATATTTAATGGGGTCATTAAATCAGTCACAGGAGAATAGCAATGTCGAGCGAAACCGATAAGAAAAAGCTGACTCAGCGAGCCCCGACGAAAGGGCCAGAATCATCACAACCTGGATTAGGGTCGCTGGCACCCAAAGACGGTTCACACCAACCTCCCGCTGAACCAACTCCACCCGGAAAGCAGCCTACGGCACCGGGCAGCCTTAAAGCTCCTGATACACAGAGCACCAAGCTTGAGCAACTTGCTGCGCATCGTAAAAACGGCACCGAGCAGCCTCTAACGACGAATCAGGGCACGCGGATTGCGAACGATCAAAACTCATTGCGCGCGGGCACGCGTGGCCCTACCTTGCTTGAAGATTTCATCATGCGTGAAAAAATCACGCACTTTGACCATGAACGCATCCCTGAACGCATCGTTCACGCCCGAGGATCCGCTGCACACGGCTACTTCCAGCCATACCACTCGTTAAAAGCGCTGACTAAAGCGCACTTCCTTTCTGATCCGGAACGAGTCACGCCGGTGTTTGTCCGTTTTTCCACCGTCCAGGGCGGTGCCGGATCGGCTGACACCGTGCGCGATATTCGCGGGTTTGCCACTAAGTTTTATACCGATGAAGGGGTTTTTGATTTAGTGGGTAACAATACCCCGGTATTTTTCATTCAGGATGCTCATAAGTTCCCGGATTTTGTGCACGCCGTGAAGCCTGAGCCGCACAATGAAATCCCTCAGGGTCAAAGTGCACATGACACCTTCTGGGATTACGTTTCCCTGCAGCCTGAGACCTTGCATAACGTTATCTGGGCGATGTCCGACCGCGGGATTCCTCGCAGCTACCGCACCATGGAAGGCTTTGGTATCCATACTTTCCGACTGATCAATGCGGAAGGCAAAGCGACCTTTGTGCGCTTCCACTGGAAGCCTGTTGCAGGTAAAGCCTCTTTGCTCTGGGATGAGTCGCAGAAACTGACCGGACGCGACCCTGATTTCCACCGACGCGATTTGTGGGAAGCCATTGAAGCCGGAGACTTCCCGGAATATGAATTAGGCCTACAACTGATCCCCGAAGAGGACGAGTTTAAGTTCGATTTCGATATCCTGGATGCCACCAAATTGATTCCGGAAGAGCTGGTGCCAGTAGAAATCGTTGGCAAGATGGTATTAAACCGCAATCCCGATAACTTCTTTGCTGAAACGGAACAGGTTGCTTTCCATCCAGGACATATTGTTCCGGGGCTGGATTTTTCAAACGATCCCCTGCTACAAGGCAGATTGTTCTCCTATACCGATACGCAGATTAGCCGCCTGGGTGGCCCTAATTTCCATGAGATCCCTATTAATCGTCCGGTTTGCCCTTACCATAATTTCCAACGGCAGGGCATGCACCGTCAGGACATTGATACTAATCCAGCGAATTATGAACCCAATTCGATTAATGATAATTGGCCACGTGAAACACCGCCGGCAGCGGAAGGTGGCGGCTTTGACAGTTATCAGGAGCGCATGGAGGGGCATAAAGTGCGCGAGCGTAGCCCGTCCTTTGGCGAATATTACTCTCAGCCGAGATTATTCTGGTTAAGCCAAACGCCTGTCGAGCAACAGCACATCATCGATGCCTATTCATTTGAGTTAAGCAAAGTCGCCCGACCGTACATTCGTGAGCGAGTGGTCGATCATCTGTTGAATATTGATATTGCCTTAGCGCAAGGGGTTGCTGATAACCTCGGGATTGCCTTGACGGCTGATCAATTGAAGACGCCGCCAGCACCCGATGTTAATGGCCTGCAGAAAGACAGTAGTCTGAGTTTGTATGCTGTTCCCGACGGTGATATCAAAGGCCGCCAGGTTGCCCTGCTGTTGAACGATGGCGTGAAATCAGCAGATGTACTGGCTGTATTACAGTCACTTAAAGCGGCTGGCGTACATACAAAATTATTGGCGGCTCACATGGGACAGGTTCGTGCCGACGATGGTTCAGTCTTACCCATTGATGCGACCTTTGCTGGGCTCCCTTCACTGACCTTTGACGCGGTGTTTGTACCCGATGGCAACATTGATGCGCTGTTGCTGAGTGGTGACAGTCGTTATTTCTTGCTGGAGGCTTATAAACATCTGAAGGTGATCGGCCTGAGCGGTGAAGCACGCCGCTTTAAAGCCCAGTTTGCGCTGCAGGAGAGCGAAAAAGAAGAGGGAATTATTGAAGGTGACAGTTCAGATGATGCTTTGCTGAGTGCTTTTATAGATGCAATGAAAGCACACCGTGTCTGGTCACGTAGCCAGAAAGCCCTTTCCGTTCCTGCCTGATGTTACGCATCGTCCAGAGGAATATTCCTCTGGACGACTTGGCTGTTATTTCACATTACTTCAAACGGAACGCCACTACGCTGTCACCCGCCTGGGTGCCCAGCGAACCGTGACCGCCTGCCGCAATCACCACGTACTGCTTACCGTCTTTACCCATAAAGGTCGACGGTGTGGCTTGTGCGCCCGCGCTCAGCTCGGTCTGCCACAGCAGTTCACCGGTGGTGCTGTCGTAAGCGCGGAAGAAGTTATCCGCGGTTGCGCCATGGAACACCAGGTCACCCGCTGTCAGCAATGGACCACCGTGCGCCACCATGCCCATCGGGAAGCCGATTGGGAAGCGGCCCGGCAGGAAGCTGGTTTTCAGGTTTTTGGTGACACCCACACGGCGCAACCACTCGGTTTTCCCGGTTTTCAGGTCTACGCCCACCATACGACCCCACGGCGGCGCGATACACGGAATGGCGAGGCCAGAGGCCAGCTGCTGAATGTGAATCGCGTAGTCACCCTGGAAGTTTTCGTTCCAGTATGGCTGGCCATCTTTGGTGAACAGACGCTGCGTTTCGGTCTGCGGCGTTCGCTTGATCAGGTTGTATTTGTAAGCCAGGCGCACAGGCGCGGCAATCAGCATCTGACGCTGCGGATCAACCGCCACAGAACCCCAGTTGAACACGCCAATGTTACCCGGGAAGATCAGCGAACCGGCTTCGGTGGCTGGCGTCCATGGGTTGCCATCGTAACGCAGTGAACGGAAGTCCATGCGGCATGACATCTGGTCAAACGGCGTGATGCCCCACATTGATTTTTCGGTCAACGGGTCTGGAATAAAGTTCAGGCTTGATACCGGCTGTGTCGCGGCAAACTTCTCACCCGGCACACCGCCTTCAGTGGAAACCTTTACCTGATTAACCGGATACACGGGCTGACCGGTCAGGCGATTCAAGACAAAAAGGTTGCCGGTTTTAGTTGGCAGGATCACCACAGGCTGTTTCTGGCCCTGATAATCGATATCCAGCAATGACGGCTGTGATGGGTTATCGCGGTCCCAGAGATCGTGGTTCGAACTCTGATAACGCCATTTGAACGCGCCGGTTTGCAGATCCAGCGCCACTAACGCATCGCGGAACTTCTCGGTGTTGCTGTTGGCATCACGTTCGATACCCACTTCATCCGGTGACGCGTTACCAAACGGCACATACACCAGACCATTTTTCAAATCGGCGCTCAGCGTGCCCCAGGCAACGGGCGTATCCTGCGGATAGTTTTGTCCCGCAGCGATCGGCGCCGTATTTTCTGGATTCGATGGCTCAAAGTTCCACACCAGACGACCGGTTTCAGCGTCATAAGCACGAATCACACCTGATGGGTTACCACTGTTGAAGCCGTTGTCCATCACGGAACCACCGACAATCACCAGCTTGCCGGCCACCAGCGGTGCGGCGGTTTGCATCAACGCATGTGGACGCACTTCACCCATGTTAGCATGCAGGTCCACTACGCCATTGGTACCGAAATCAGCACAAGGTTTGCCGGTATCGGCATCCAGTGCAATCAGCTGTGCATCGGTAGTGGCGTTGAAGATGCGCTTACGGCAGATAGCCGGGGCGGCTGCTGAATCCTGCGCGGCAACCGGGCTTTGCTCGTAATAGCTCACGCCACGACAGGTCTGGTGCTGCTGCAGGTAAGAACGATCTTTATTCGGCGTATATTTCCATTTCACCGCGCCGGTTTCCGGATCGAGTGCATGCACTTCGTTATGCGGCGTACAGAAATACAGCATGCCATTGGCTTTCACCGGCGTCGCTTCAAAGGTGTATTCGCTGGCATCCGCATCCTGACGCAGGTCACCAGTGTGGTAAGTCCAGGCCACTTCGAGGTTTTGCACGTTCTCTTTGGTGATTTGATTCAGTGAAGAGAAACGCTGGCCATCAGTGGTGCCGCCGTACGCGGTCCAGTCGTTAGCGGCGCCCTGCTCGCTAGCTTGTTCACGCGCATTGCTAATCGTGCCCGCCTGCGGTAACGGATCGTAGAAGCACAGACCGATCACCACCACAATCATCACGATCACCGTGCCACCCAGGAAGGTGTGGAAGCGGCGTTCGCCCTGATACAGCGGTTTCACCACCCACGGCATCGCCAGCCACAGGCCAATCACGCCGAACAGGTCGCCGCGTGGGATCCACTGCCATTTATCAAAGCCCACTTCCCAGATAATCCAGGCCAGGGTAATCCACATCAGAACCGCATACAGCGCCAGCGCACTACGCTGGTTTCTGAACAGTAAAATGGCGGTGATCAGTAAGCCCACCGCCATCAATGCATAGAACGCGCTGCCGCCCAGCATCAGCAACTTTCCACCCATATAGAGCAGCGCTAATGCCAGAATCGCCAGCACGATACTGGTTAGTTTGTTAACCATGCCAATCCCTCAACGTTTTTCATCAAATACCACCCAAAATAAACCTACATAAACTCAACAGAATTTTAACTTACGTTATCGAACAGTAAAAACCCGTTACTGAGTGTGTCGTTAGCTCCGCTTATGAATGTAGTCGGGCTAATGACTGATGAATCCCGCCGAGCTCAATGTGTGACTGAAATCACGTTTCACTTATCGTCGTGAGAATTAATCATTAGTGAGGATAAATCGCATTTTTTGATAACGGCAGTTGCGCAATCTTTCGCCCTTCGTGGCTTTTGCGCTCGTTGCATATCGTTGCGCGGATTTGTTACTACGCCTGCTGTAGCGGAAAACTTACGCTGTTTTCTTTTTTCTCAGGGAAACATCATGAAACTCACGTTTATCGCCAGCGCATTGTTGGCCGCCACCTTCACCACTTATGCCGCCAATACCGAACTCGTGGTCGGCGACCAAAAGGGGAACGCCCGCGCCGTGATGTCAGCAGCCGGTGAACTCACCAATGTGCCTTATGAAATCAAATGGTACGAATTCCCTAACGCCGCGCCGCTGCTGGAATCACTCAACTCACAGCATCTGGATGCCGGATTAGTCGGTGATGGTCCGCTGGCTTTTGCCGTGGCGGCTGGGGCTAAAATCCGCGCTATTCAGGCCTCACAATATTTGGGTAACGGGCTGCTGGTTAAAAAGGATAGCGCCGTCCATACCATTGCCGACCTCAAAGGCAAAAAGGTGGCCACGGTGAAAGGTTCATCGGGTCAGAACATGGTGCTCAACGCGCTGCACCAGGCCGGTTTGCCTGATGACAGCGTTAACTTTGTTTTCACCACGCCTGCTGAGGCGACATTGGCATTGGATAACGGTGCCGTGGATGCGGTGGCGACATGGGAACCGTATGTCTCTTTTGCGGTGGCTCAGTCAGGTGATCGCATCGCCATTGACGGCAAGGAGGCACCGGTCTCCAACTATCTGGTGGCGACCGATAGCGCTATCAGTAATAAACGTGCAGAGCTGGCTGATTTCCGACAGCGTCTGATTCGCGCTCGCGCCTGGGGCGTGGATCATCCGCAGGAGTATGCCAATGGCATCGCGTCTTTACTGCGTCTGCCAGATGCCGTCGCCTTGAGTAAGGTTCAGCGTGAAAACAACGCTCCGGTGGAAGACTACACGCTGGTGGCGCAACGCCAGCAGGCTGCGATTGATACCTTCGCACGCAGCGGGTTAATCAAACCCGGCTTGCAGGCGAGCAGTCTGGTCGATGCGTCATTTTTTGCCAAAGCTGGAGCCACTAAACCATGATGAACCTGGCGCTGTACCTCGACTCAGGCATTCATCAGGGTGGCTGGCGTCATCCGCAAGCCGCCACGACCGGTGGCCGCAACTGGCCGCTGTACCGCAAAATTGCCCAACGCGCTGAAGCGGCAAAACTCGATATGATCTTTGTTGCGGATAAGCTGGCGATTGATGATGTGTATGGCGGACATCTGGCGCACACCGTGCAGCATCGCCAGGTGGGCTGGTCTGAGCCGCTCACCTTGCTGGCCGCGCTGGCGGCGGTCACCGATCGTATTGGCTTAGGCGGCACCGTCTCATCCTCCTATTCCGAGCCCTATACCACCGCTCGACAGCTGGCCAACATCGATCACATCAGCGATGGGCGTGCCGCGTGGAATGTGGTGACTTCATTAACCCATGCCGAAGCACGTAATTTCGGCCGCAGCCAGCACTTCAGCCATCAGGATCGCTATCGCCGCGCAGCAGAGTTCATCGACGTGATGAAAGCGCTCTGGGACAGCTTCGAAGAGGATGCATTGGTGGTGGAAAAATGCAGCGCACGCTTTGCCGATCCGGCACGTTTCCACCGCTTCGACCATCAGGGCGAGTCATTCGAGGTACAAGGACCGTTGAACCTGCCCCGGCCACCGCAAGGGCATCCGGTAGTGATTCAGGCTGGTGTTTCTGAGGCATTTATTGACCTGGCGGCCCAACACGCGGAGATGCTGTTTGTCGTGCAACCTAACCGGGAACGCGCTCAGCAGTTCTACCAAACGATCAAGGAGCGTGCGCAGCACTATCAGCGACAGCCTGATCAGCTGCGAATCCTGCCGGGATTAGTGCCGATTGTCGGCCACAGCGAGCAGGATGCACGCGACCGCGCTGAATACCTCAAATCACTGATCACCGTGGAATCCGGGCTCAGTTTTGTTTCTGCCAGCATGAACATCGATCTGTCACAGTATCCGGTGGATGGACCGGTGCCCGACTTGCGCGAGCAGATTACCGGCAGTAAAGGACGTTTTCAGTATGTGATTGCCAACGCCATAGAGCAGAAACTCACTCTGGGGGAGATGGCCAAACGCTATGCGGAGAGCTTGTCGTTCCCTTCACCGACCGGCACGGCGGATCAAATCGCGCAACAGATGATTGACTGGTATCAACATCAAGCCTGCGATGGGTTTGTGATTCTCCCCACCTACATTGATGAAAATGAAGATCTGTTCCTCAGCCAGGTGGTACCCCGTTTGCAGGATGCGCGCGTGTTTCATCAGGATTATGCTGCGGGCACGCTACGCGAACGTTTAGGCCTCGTGAAACCAGCTAATCGCTTTCATTGATTAATTTTGATCATCGCAAGCAATCTCAAAAGACATGATTTTTGAGATTACTTGCGATTACTCAGTGTTTTTTTAGCCACTCTTTCAGTTTCCATAAGGAGACTGGCGCCTGATACACCGTGCCCTTTCCCTCCTTAATCGGTCTTAACAATCCAAGATCGGCCAGATTTTTCAGCCGACTGCGTGCGGTATTATCGGCGACACCCAGTCTTAATTTCACCCCTGCTGCGCTCAATAGCGAACCCGGCGCATGTAGCGCAATCGCCATGATGTCCAGCTCACCTTTCGCCAACGACATATTTTCCTCTACCCAATGCACCAGACGCGCCCGTTCCTGACGCAGCGTAGTGATTTGCTCTGTGAAGGCATTCACCGCACGCATCACAATTTCACACTGGAATTGGACAAAATAGGTTAGATCGAGCTCATCCGTTTCGCTGTAAAGGTATGACATACCGTATTTAATGGAGGCCGCCTTGAGGAGTTTGCTGATCGAAATGTATCGGAAGGCGTGATAACCACGACGAATCAAATGATGATAGAACAAGCCCCGTGCGGTGCGGCCATTGCCATCATTGAAGGGATGAATATAACCAATGGCAAAGTGCAAAACACAGGCCACCAGCAATGGGTGTGTTCCCTGCTGTTCCAGGAATTCGACTTCAGCGCACAACTCATCCAGCATTCCATTCAATGCGGAGTGATCGGGCGGCTGATGGATGATTTCGCCATCACGACCTGCCACAAAAACATCATTGTTGCCGCGCACCTCACCGGGCCGATATTTTTCGTCATTGATGCCTGCACACGCGATGTGATGCATGTGCAGGATATCGGCACGCGTTAGCGGTCCATCGCCCATGGCGGCAATATGCTGCATCAGCCGCCAATTGCCCATGATCATGCTCTCATCTTCGTTGCGGGGTTCCCGCCCCACCGCCAACAGTTCCATCGCCACACGCGAGGTCGTTGCTGCGCCTTCGAGTTGACTGGAGGAGATCGCTTCTTCCATGATCAATTGTGACATCAGATAGGAGGCCGCGTCCTCATCAGTGGGCTCACCATTGCGCGCAAAGGTCATGCGATCCACCAGGGAAATAGCCGCGTTGATTTTGGCGGTAAAGTTGCAACTGACGTCTTGTGACGCAATGACAAAATGTTGAGCCGTACTGCGCCGTTTAAATTTTAACGCGCTCCACACCGCCAACCGTTCATCCGCATCCCGGATTCGACGACTAAGTTCGTCAAAATGCAGATAGCGCAAATCCCACTCAGTATATCGGCTCAGCATCTCAGCACTTTCAGCGCTCGTCTGGGTATCAAGCAGTTGTTTGGGCGGGCGGCGTAATCTCATCGCGAGAAATCTCAAAAATGACGTATTTTGAGTTTACTTGAGATATAAGTATGAGGCAAACGTAAACAATCAATGGTTAATTTATTGATTTTACTAATTAACTAACATCAAAACTAAATAAAACACAAGGCAGATAACCATGCATTAAAGACGATTAATTCGTAATTTTTCATGTCTGAATAGCTTATTCCAGCGGCGATCACAGAATCAGGATAAGTGTGAGACAAATAAAAGTGCTTTGTCTTTTTTGCCAGAAAAGCGTGTGGCTTTAATGAAAATTCCATGCAAATGACCGAGGCGCAACGCCACTTTTGTCGTCAGACTTGAATGTCAGGAAAAGTAAATAACCCCCGATAAGAGGTTGCCCTGCGATGTCTGAAAGTCACATCCTAATCAAAAATGCTGAAGTTATTGATCCCGCCAGGAATATCCAGGAGCGCCAGGATATTCATATCCTCGATGATTTGATTGCCTCTCCCGATACCCCCGTTAGCGCCCGTACCGAGATCGTTGATGCTAAGGATTGCTACCTGTTTCCAGGACTGATTGATTATCATGCGCATGTCTTTTATGGCGGAACGCACAGTAGCGTCCCGCCCGATCTCGCCTCATTACCTTTCGGCGTGACCACCATTGTTGATGCCGGCTCCGCAGGCTCTGCGAATGTTGAAAGTTTTTTACGTGACCAGATTCCCCGCAGCCTGGTGCGTATCAAAGCGTTTGTGACGGCTTATCCCGGCGGACAACTTTGGCAAGAGGAAAACCATAACCCGGACTATTTTGATTTCCCCCGTCTGCAGCAACTGTTCCGCCGTTATCCCGAAACGCTGCTGGGGCTGAAGCTGAAACAGGAGCGTGCAGTCGTGGGCGAGCTGGGTTCCCAGCCCTTTCTTCGCGCGGTAGAGATGGCCACGCAGCTCGACTGCCGTGTGGCTGTTCACATGACCGATCCGGTGCATACCACCGAACAACTGCTGGAAATATTCCGCAGCGGAGACGTCTTCGCGCATTGCTTCCACGGCAAGGGTGACACCCTGCTCGACGACAATGGCCGGGTCAAAGCTGCGGCTCGACAAGCTCGCGCAAGAGGCGTGATCTTTGATTGCGCACACGGACGCAATAATTTCTCTCAACGCGTCGCACAGCTGGCCGTCGCCGATGACTTCTTACCCGACATCATTAGCAGCGACCTCTCCGCTCTGACGCTCAATCGCCCGCCGGTGTTTGGCCTCCCCTGGGTGATGTCTAAATTCCTTGCCATGGGCATGTCACTGTTTGATGTGGTGGAGCGCTGTACTGCACGCCCGGCTGCATTGCTGGGCATGTCTCAACAAATAGGCACTCTGCAGCCTGGCAGTTGTGCCGATGTGGCACTGTTCCGACTCGAAAAACGCGATGTCACCTTCACCGATGTCCATCAGCATACCCTGACGGGTAGCCAGTTGCTGGTGCCTCAACTCACTCTGAAATCCGGCATGCCACTGTGGCGCGCCAATTTTGGCCTTCACTGAGGTATTCCCTATGCGATCTCCCTGGCTTCGTATCGGCGGTACGCTGATGTTTGGTATGTTTATCTCCTACATCGACCGCACTAACCTTTCCGTCACATTAAAAGAGGTGGCGAGTGATCTTGGCTTCAGTGGCGCAGATTTTGCCACCACCTCAAGCCTGGTATTAACCGCCTTCCTGATTGGCTATATTGTGGCCAACATTTCGGGTGGCATTTTCACCACCCGCTACGATCCAAAAACCATCGCTATCGGCATGATGGCGCTGTGGTCTGTCGCGACACTGGCTACCGGCTTTGCCAGTACCGTCATGCTGTTAGTTGCCTGCCGATTTGTTCTGGGTGTGGCGGAAGGCATCTATTGGCCACAACAATCCCGTTTTGTACGCTTATGGTTTACTCCTTCGGAACTGACGCGCGCTAACAGCCTGATTCACTATTACGGGCAGTTTCTGGCGCTGGGCCTTGGCTTTATCATTTTAACGCCACTGCATGACCTGATGGGTTGGCGCAATCTGTTCTTCCTGTGTGGGGGCATTGGTTTACTGATCATGGTGCCATTGTATGCACGCGTATTATTAAACACGCGCGATGCACCGGTTCAACAGGAAAAGGTCGCCCCACGTCAGTCGCGCCTCACACGTGCAGATTTCGGCGGACTGTCATTTGTATTGCTGATCGTTACCTATCTCACACAGGGCATGTTGTTCTGGGGGATTACGTTATGGATTCCAATGGCGGTAAGTTCTCTGGGCTTCAGTGGCTGGAGTGCAGCCATCGCGAGTTCGCTGCCTTATCTTCTCGCCGTGGTGCTGGCCATACCGATGTCCTGGCTCAGCGATAAAACCGGCAAACGTATTCTTATCGCTTCGCTTGGGTTGCTAATCCCCGGCGCCATGTTACTGGTGCTGCCACTGGTACAGAGCGGCGTGATAAAAATGACGCTGATAACGCTCGCTATGGGTTATTACGCCAGCAGTTTCACGCCAAACATCTGGTCGATTATCCAGTCCAGCGTGCGTCCTCACGCGGTAGGCGCGGCAGCCGGGATCGTTAATGGCCTGGGTGCGGGAGGTGGTGGCACACTGGCGGGCTTTATGGTTGCGATTTTGTATGCCCGAACCGGAAGCTATACCTCAGGATTCGCCCTGCTCGGTGCACTGGTGATTGTTGGCGGCCTTTCATTGTTGGCATTTGGCTGGTGGCGTAATCGCCACCCGATGGCTCAGGTACAATCCGCCGCACTATAAAAGAACGCTTATGTGATCATGCTGGTGCAGACAGACATACAATGGGCGTCCTGATGGTCGCCCTTGCTACAGAAAGGCCTTACCTTGTATATCCGCGCTAATTGTTAGCAGCCTTACCATTCTGGCATCAGCTTTGCTTAATGAATCCTGTGTTCTACTTCAGGAGTCGCGCTATGCAAGCATCCTCTACTCGCTACACTATTTTTTCACTGCTGTTTCTCATCGCGCTGATCAACTACGTTGATCGCGGCGCACTCTCGTTTGCTGCTAACGCTATCTCTCAGGAATTTCACTTCACCAAAGTTCAACTGGGTGCGGTATTGGGCTATTTCGGTTTTGGCTACCTGTTCGGCTCGCTGTGTGGCGGTTTTCTCGCTGATAGATTGGGCACCAAAAAAGTGTGGTTGATGGCGGGGATTCTTTGGTCCTTGCTGGAAATTGGCACTGCATGGGCCGGTGAAGTCGGCATGGCGCTGTTTGGTGGTTCAGCCATTATGGGATTTGCTGCATTGCGTATCCTGTTTGGTTTTTCCGAAGGCCCGGCCTATGCGTTGATGAACAAAACCATTGCCCACTGGGCCCCGGATAATGAACGCGGTTTTGCGCTGAGCATCGGCTTGCTCAGTACTCAGGTGGGTTCACTGCTGACCGCACCCATTGCCGTGGGCTTGCTGCTGTTAACCGACGACTGGCGCATGATGTTTATCCTGCTCGGTGCCTTCTCACTGCTGGCGATGTTGCTGTTTGCACGCAACTTTACCGACACACCGCTGCTGCACCCACGCGCCAATGCGGCCGAACGTCAGCTGATCATCAATGGACAAAAGCCTGAAAGCCAACATGAGGGCGCACTGCCGTGGTGGCGTTTCTTTACCAGTCGCACGCTGGTGTGCAACGCACTTGGCTACTTCAGCTTCCTCTATATCACCTTCACGCTGGTCACCTGGTTGCCCAAATATCTGCAGGATAACTTCCACTACGATCTACATTCGTTATGGTACGTGGCGATGATTCCGTGGAGCGGTGCCTGTTTCACCGTGTTGCTCGGCGGACGTATAGCTGATCGTCTGCTGGCACGCTTTAACAACCTTCGCCTGGCAAGGAACGTCTTCGCAGCCGTCACGCTGTGCGCGACCGCCTGCTGTTTTATGGCGATTCCGTGGGTGAGTTCAGCGGCAGGGATCATCGCTCTGATGACGCTAGGTAACGCGCTCAATGCGCTGGTGAATAACGTGTATTGGTCGGTGGTGATTGATGTGACGCCAAAAGCTTCGGTAGGTGCTTACAGTGGCATGACGCTGGCGATAGCCAACCTTGCCTCCATCATCTCCCCGATGCTGTGCGGTTGGCTGGCGGAATATTACGGTTATAACGCCATGTTCACCGTTACCGCCTGCATTGCGTTTGGCAGCATGCTGGCGATGACGCTATTACAACCTGAGAAACGCCTGCAGGCTGATGCACCCACAGTGGCAGCACAGCAGGCGATGTAATTTTACACCGCGTGCCGCTGGCAGAAGGCAGCAATGTCTGGCGATTGAAAATCCGCCAGATGCGTCATCAGCTTCTCCAGCGGCCAGTTCCACCACGCAATCGCCTGCAACTGCGCCGCGATTTCTGGCGTGAAGCGGACACGAATGGGTTTCGCAGGGACACCGCCCACAATGGTGTAAGGGGCCACATCTTTGGTCACAACCGCGCCAGCCGCCAATACCGCGCCGTCACCAACGGTCACGCCCGGCAGCACAATGACGCCATGACCAATCCACACATCATTACCGATGATCACGCGGTCCTCTCGACGGTTGGCAAAGAACCCGGCATCACGCTGCGCCTGCGTATCATAATATTCCGGGCAGTAGGTAAAACGATGTTGGGAAGCACGATCCATCGGATGATTTGGCGCACCAATACGCACCTGATTGGCTATCGCGGTAAAGCGACCAATCTGCGCATCAGCGACACAACAGTGCTCGCCGAGGTAAGAAAAATCGCCCAACTCGCTATATTCAAGATAACTTTCGGCGAGGATCTCACATTGCTGACCAATGTGGGTTTCGCGCATACGCACGCTAGGATCGATGACGGTGTGTTGCAGTTTAGCCGGTTGGACAGCGGCAAGGGCCATAGCAAGCTCCAATGTGGTCAGAGGTCTGGATACCGGGTTGTAATAGGTCAAGCGCGAAGCACAACACTAAAGCGGCAAGATGACAGAAATGCTATCGTAGCGGCTTCGTTTGAGGCCATTTAAGGAAAGGGAATGAGAACACCGTGGTCACTGTTAGCTCTATTGTGGTCTTCTGGCCAGGCGTCAGCGGCACTGCCCGCTGATATCAAAGCAGGTGATATCGTGCAGGTGCAGTTATCACAATTGCATCCCACGCAAGCCGCGATTGGTTATCGCCAGTTGGATTACAAACTGCACCGTTACCAGGCCGATCCCAAAAAGCTGTTCGATGATTTTTGTGAAAGCATGGGGCAGAAAGGCGTAGACAAGTTCAACAGCAAATCACGCATCTCCGATCCTGACAGCTTCACCTGTAAAGCCCCGGTGGGTGCGCAGCCAGGACCGATGAAAACTGCCGTCATCGCCCCGGATAATGCGCTCTATCTCACTGATGGGCATCACACCTTCAGTAATTTCGCTGATGTTGGTGGTTTGAAAACGCGCGTACAGGTGCGCATCACCAATGATTTCCGCAGTCTGAAAACGATGAATGCGTTCTGGCAGCAAATGGAAGCCGCCCATCTGGTCTGGCTGGATACGCCTAAAGGCAAAATCACCCCGCATGACCTGCCGAAAGAGTTGGGCCGTAAACACATGCAGGATGATGAATATCGTTCGCTGGTCTATTTCGTGCGCGATATCGGCTTTGAGAAAGAGGACAATCCGCCGCCGTTCCTTGAATTCTATTGGGGTAAATGGCTTGAGACTGAACTGCCACTGAAATCATTCGACCTGCATGACCGCAAAGGCTATGGCGCTGCAGTTACCGCCATTGCTGAAAAAATCACCGAAGTGCCCAAAGACACGGTCATTGCCCAGAGCGATGCCGGGCCGCTCACCGCTGAAAAGCTGGGGGCGATGAAAAAGGTCAACGAGAAGAAACTCGATAAAATAATTTCTGCGGATGGAAAATTGGGTTGGGCATTTAAAGAATAATAGTCAGTACGGGGACATGTCGTGCCCCCGTACTGATCTCCATCTTCCGATGCGATTAACCCCTTACGCCAGCTCGCAATCCTTAACATCCGCGGAAGGGGCTAAGAGATTTTTATCAAACTCACGCAAGGGTGCTGCATCACGGATACGCATCGGCCAGTCGGGGTTGGCCAGCGCGCTTTTACCCAACGCGACATAATCAGCGCCCTGCTCCAGCGCCTGAGACGCGCTGCCGCTGTCTGACAGCGAACCATTCGCCACAATAGTCAGGCTTGGTGCCGCCTCTCGCGCTATCTGTACCAGCGAAAGCGCATTGTCCGCAAAAGCGGGCTGAAGTGCGTTGTATTCGGTGAGATGCAGGTAATCAATGCCTGACTCAGCCAATAAGCGAAACACCTGTTTTGCCCCCGCTTCCCCTTCCTGCCACTTATGATGGAAATCATTCACTTTGCCTTGTGAAATACGCACACCTAAAGTGACATCGTGGCCTATACGCTGGCGTACCGCGCGGATCACCGCCAGGGTCAGTGAAAGGCGGGCAGCGATATCACCGCCCCAACGATCACCACGCTGATTGGTGTAATCCGTAAAGAATTGATCGAGCAGGTAGCCATTGGCACCGTGAATTTCAATGCCATCAAATCCCGCTACGCCAATGGCGCGCGCAGCGGTCTCGGCAAAACTGTCAATCGCCTGCTGAATCTGATCTTCGCTCATTTCTCCTGGCAACGCATAGTCGCCATGACCATGATAAAAGCCCAGCTGTTCTCCACGCGGTTGCACGACGGAGGGAGCCAGGGTATCGCGTCGGTAAATATTGCCCTGGGAAATCGCGCCGGCATGCATCAGCTGCGCAATGATCTTGCCACCATGCTGATGCACACCATCAGTAATGGCACGCCAGCCTGCGACCTGGCGGCTATTAACCAGCCCCGCTTGAAACGCATACGTCTGCGACCAGGCTTCGTCGATATACAGCCCTTCGGTGATGATGGTGCCAAAACCCCCCCGCGCGAAACGTTCGTAATAGTGCTTCATGCGGTCGCCCGGTACGCCATCTACCGTGGCGGAGATGCGCGTCATGGGTGCCACCATGATGCGGTTTTTCAGCGCGAGTCGATTTAATGTCCCGCTCTGAAATAAGTGTTTATCGGCCATTTGCTACATCGTGTTCCCTGATTATCGTCAGAGCGCATTGTAGTGTGTCGCTTTAGCGGCAAAAATGACCGAAGATGATACGTCTGTATAACGGAAATCGTTACAATGAACTCCAAAGATATTGAGGTTTTCCTGATGGTGTCGCAAACGCGCAGCCTGACGCAGGCGGCACGGCGGCTGAATACTACGCCGATGACGGTGTCGCGTCGGCTGGCCTCGCTGGAGGACGATCTCGGCGTGCGGCTGATGCACCGCACGACTCGCGCCATCGCGCTGACTGTGGAGGGCGAAGAGTTTCTGCCCTATGCGAAATCGCTGGCGGAAACCGAACAGAGTGCACGCAATCTGTTTTCACCACACCAGCAAGGTGCGACTGGTCAGTTGCGAATTACGGCGCCTTCTGGCTTTGGTCGTCGCACCATCATTCCGCTGTTGCCAGCCTTGATGGAGGCCAACCCGGAACTGCGCATAGAATTTCAGCTGAGCGATGACGTCACCGACCTGGTAGGGTTGGGCTACGATGTCGCTATCCGCATTGCGCCGCTGCGTGACTCCCGTTTAGTGGCTCACCGTCTCGCTAACAACCCGCGTATGCTGTGTGCTTCACCCGATTATCTCCAACGCTTCGGCACGCCTCAGACATTAAACGACTTACATCATCACAACTGCCTGCGACTCTCAGGCGTGGTGCAGTGGAGCTTCATCATTGATGGGCATATTTCGAGCTTAAGCGTGGAAGGCCGTTTCAGTGGCAGTAACGTGGAAGGGGTGCGTACTCTGTGCGTGGCGGGAAGCGGCATTGCTCAGTTATCTGAGTGGGACATCCGTGAAGAGCTTGCTTCGGGCGAGCTCATCGCCATTGAATTACAGGATGCTCAACCGCAGATGCTCGGTGTCTGGGCACTGTTCCCGACGACTCGTCAGTTGCCAGCACGGGTGACGGTATTTCTTCATGCGTTAAAACAAGCGATGGAAAAAACAGATAAGTTACCTGTCACGGCACCCCGTTTATAGGCTTAAATTGTTGACTCACTGATTCACTTCATGGAGGCCCCTTTTGAAACCAGAAATTCAAACCCTCACATCGACAGAGATCTATCGTAACCGCTGGATGACGTTAAAAGAGGACAAAATTCAGCGTGCCGATGGCAGCGAAGGCCTCTATTCGGTGATCGAAAAAAACGATTTTGTCGTCATCCTTCCGGTGGAGCAGGACAGCATTTTTGTGGTGGAACAGTATCGTTATCCGATAAGTGAACGCACCATTGAGTTGCCGCAAGGCAGCTGGGAGCTGGACCCTGGCGCGACACCGGAAGCACTGGCGGCGGGCGAACTGCAGGAAGAGACGGGATTGATTGCCGATCGTTGGCAGTACGTGGGCTATCAAAAACTGGCGCAGGGATACTCCGCGCAGGGTTATTACATCTATCTTGCCAGCGAATTACGCTATGAAGGGCAGAATCTGGATGCCGAGGAAGTCGGACTCACTGCACGCAAAATGAAAATCAGCGAGTTTCTGCAGCTCGTGCTGGAAGGTAAAGTGACCGATGCCACTTCAGTGACCGCGTTTTTACTGGCGCGGGCCAAAGGGTTGCTTGATTAAGCCGGGTAACGCACAGAGCCACATTGATGTCAGGTCGCTGTGCGTTTGAAGAGTGCGCATTGCTGCGCACTCCTCCCTGAACAATGACGCTTAGTGACTCGCTATCTCCGCCAGCACTGCTTGCGCATCTGCCGCAGCAACCGCGACACCATCAATGTAAAGCTGGCGCGTTTCTCCGGCTGGCAAAGCAATTTGCAGCGTTTTCCATGCTGGCTGATAATCGCCTTTGCGTGTGAAGCTCAGGTGGATTGCCTCGGCATCGCTGCGCATCTCCCAGCTTAACCACAGCGCATTACCCTGCTGATAACCCCAGGACTCACCGTCATCTTCAAATACCAGGCCTTTGCTCTCGCCTTTACCCTGTAATGGATAAAGTTGCAGCGTGCGACGGTCATCTGCTTGTGCATCAACATGACGCAGACGCTGGCTCAGTGGCAAGGCCGCACCGGCGCGAACCAGCATCGGCTGGGTTTCCAGCGGTGCTGGCAGCGTGATCCATTGACCGCCGCTGTACCACTGTTGCGTTGCGAAGTCATACCAGCCAGTTTGGTTATCTGGCAGCCACAAACTGCGTTCACGCTGTCCTGCTTCCACCACGCTGGCCACCAGCAAATCGCGGCCCAGCATAAACTCATCGCACTCGGCGAAAGTCTGTTTATCCTGCTCATGGTCGAGGAAGGTTGGACGCAGCATCGGCTCATCATCAGCATGCGCTTGCCACAGTAAGGTATACAGATACGGCAACAGGCGATAACGCAGTTCGATTGCAGCACGAATCGCAGGCGTGACCGACGGATACATCCACGGCTCATTCACCGTGTGATCGTCATTCCACGAGTGAATGGTGAAACGCGGGTGCATTACGCCGTTTTGTACCCAGCGTACAAACAGTTCAGCGTCCGGCTTATCACCTGAAAAACCGCCGACATCGTGCCCGACGTTATACAGACCCGACAAGCTCATCCCCAGGCCCATACGGATGTTGTAACGCAGTGACGTCCAGTTAGTACGGTTATCGCCGCTCCATGTCTGCACGTAGCGTTGCATACCGGCACAGCCAGAACGCGAGATCAGGAAAGGACGCTTCTCTGGCGCGAAACGCTGCTGCGCTTCCATCGACGCACGCATCATCAACAACGGCATCACCGGGCGAATATGCTTGATGGCGATGGGCGTACCAAAGCCATGGCAACGCGCTTCGCCGTCCCACACTTCATATTCGTTGTTGTCATTCCAGGTCGAATCGATGCCCTTCGCCAGCAGCTGTTGGGTGACGTTCTCCTGCCACCACGCCACCGCCTGAGGATGGGTGAAATCGAGGTGTGAACCCTCGTCGTCCCAGAACACTGAACGCTCTGGCGCATCTTCTTCTGAATCGCGAATAAACAAGCCCTGCGCCGCGACTTCTTCGTAGCGCGGATGGTCCTGCAACAGGCAAGGTTTGATGTTGGCAGCCAGACGCAAACCGGCATCGTGGAACGCCTGGCTCATCACTTCCGGCTGTGGCACTTTGTCGTAGTTCCAGTTGAACACATAGCGCTTGTTATTGATCGAGGTATAACCCGATGACAATTGGAAAGAGTCGCACGGAATATCATGCTGTTCGCACAGGCGAATGAAGTTCATCAGCTGATTTTGTGCATCCGGTGCATCGGTGTAGTGCATGGTTGAGCCGCTGTAACCGAGGCTCCATTTTGGGCCAAACAGCGTTTTACCGGTCAGGCGCACAAAGGCCTTGGTGACATCCAACACTTTGTTGCCAACAAACAGGTAATAATCAATATCCCCGCTTTCCGCCTGCCAGCGGCGATAAGGCTGATGGTAGTTATCCAGCTCGTTACCGAGATCAAACCAGCTGCTGCTGAGGTTATCGTAGTAAAGACCGAAACTCACATCGCTGCGGCGCGTAATGGTAAACGGCACGTGTTTGTACAGCGGATCGGTTGACGAGGCGTTGTAGCCCATCGCATCGAGGTTACGCATCTCATAACGTTTGCCATTGCGTTGAAGGTCACCGGTTTTCTCGCCCAGACCGTAATAGGCATCGTCATTCATACGGCGCTGGTAGTGCGCCACACCATCACCGTGCGCGTTAATCAGGTAGGCACTGGTTGGGCGGTCGCAGGTCAGCAGTTGCCAGGCGCCAGCGCTATCACGATGTTGCCACTCCAGCGCCAGTGGCTGATGGACAATCACGCGCAGCACATCGGTGGAAACCACCAGCGTGTCGCCCTCTTCTTCCAGCGTGAACCCTGGCAGGGTAAAGCCCGCCAGGCTGTCACGTGGACGCCCTTCCCACTGCACATCGCTGTCTGGCGCTATGCTCCAGGTGCGGTCCAGTGCATAGCCGCTCTGACGTTTAATCGAAACACGGAACATGCCTGATTCCAGCACGAATAGGTTCAGCTGGTACTTCCCATCGACGGTTAACGCAACATGGTGTTGATCAGAATGCGTGAGTGACCAATTCTTTAAGGTTTTCATTGTTACCTACTTTAATCAGGCGCGCTGGGCGCGACGTTCAGCAATAAATGCAATCAGGAAGACCGCGCCAATCAGGTCGAAGAAGCCCATGGCGACAAATAACGGGTTAAAGCCAATCTTGTCGGCGGTGACACCAATTACCAGTGAGAACAGGAAGCTGGATATCCACGCGAAGGAACCGCGCATGCCATTGACGGTGGCCATCTGGCCTTTATCAAACTTCTCCACCACCAGCGCGCTGAGCATGCAGGAGATGATCTGGTGACCAAAACCGCCAATCGAGATCAGTGCAATCGCGACGTAGGGATCTTTGGTCATTGCCACCAATGCGAGGGAGAGCATCAGGAAAGCGCCGGTGACCGAACTGGCAACCACGGAGTTGACCAGTCTGAAACCAAACAGGCGGGTATAGAGGCGCGTCAGATAGCCACTGGCGACGCTACCGAGATCCGCCGCGAGGAATGGCATCCAGGCGAACATGGCGATCTGTTTGAGATCCATGCCGAGATCTTTCGCCAGGTAGAGCGGCACCCAAAAACTCAGCACGCCCCACGCCGGTTCGGCCATAAAAGCGGGAATGGCGATACCGTAAAAACGTTTATTCTTTGAGACACTTTTCAGGGCTTTAAAGAACGGTAATTTGACGGCAGGCGGTTCATTATCCTGACGAATAAATTCCAGTTCCGATGCAGACAGATTGGGATGAATTTCCGGATCGCGATACAGCAACCACCAGAGCACCACCCACGCCAGTGCCAGGCAACCCGTAAACAGGAAAGCGCCCTGCCAGCCGAAAGAAGCGTGCGCGAAGTAGATGATGGGCGGCGCCAGCATAGCGCCAATTGAGAAGCCCACGCCGGCCCAACCCGCTGCAACCGGACGCTCTTTTTTCGGGAACCATTCCCCTATCACTTTGGCGTTGGCTGGCGTGGCTGCGGCTTCCGCTCCGCCCATGACAAAACGCAGAATGGCAAGATGTACCCAGCTCGCCGCGCCGGCATGGAACAGACAGGCGACCGCCCAGACCGAGGCACAAATCAGGAAGCCGACTTTCAGGCCGATGACATCAATCAGCCAGCCGCAAATTGGTTGAAAGAAGGTGTACGCCAGCTGAAACGCACCGACGATCCATGAATATTGTTCAGTGGTGATGCCCAGGCTGGTTTTCAGCTCAGGTGCCAGAATGCCTAATGAGTTACGCGTGATGTAGTTGACGGTAACGCCCGCTAAGAACAACACCAATACCCACCAGCGCAAATTGCGGAAGGTGCGTTTGCTGCCAGCAGCAGCGATCCCTGGATTCAAACTGCGGTTCATCTGGTTCTCCATTCTTTATTAACATCATGAGCTTACAAATCCTGTGGTGAATGCGCGGGCAAGCGATAAACCGGAAATATCGCTGGCTGCCGCCCAGGAATTGCTGCTTGTTGTTGAGGAGCGACTTCAGTGAGTCATCTCTAACCATCCGCCAGGAGTGAACCACAGATGCGGAACCTGGTCGCCACTCAGATGCCGCATTTGTGATCTGGTTAACCAAAATGGCTTGCGAGGTTGACATCAGACGTTAAAGAGCCGAATTTTAGGCTCTGAGAGCGCAATCCACGCCATAAGCGGTGCGCTAACCGATTAATAGGTCAACCAATATAAGAATTGTCCTGGGTTTCATTTTCAGGACCTAAAAGAGGTAACAACATGAAGCAGACCTGGCGCTGGTATGGCCCAAATGATCCCGTTTCTCTTGCCGATGCACGACAGGCTGGCGCGACCGGCATCGTCACCGCCCTGCACCACATCCCTAACGGCGAAGTGTGGTCGGTGGACGAAATTATGCAGCGCAAAGCCATCGTGGAAGCCGCTGGGCTGGTGTGGTCAGTGGTGGAAAGCGTGCCGATTCACGAAGAGATAAAAACCGGCAGCGGTGAGTGTCAGAAGTGGATCCGTCATTACCAGCAGTCTCTGCGAAATCTGGCGCAGTGCGGTATTAAAACCGTCTGCTACAACTTTATGCCGATTCTCGACTGGACGCGCACAGACCTTGAATATCTGTTACCCGATGGCGCGAAAGCGCTGCGTTTCGATCAGATCGAATTTGCCGTATTTGAGCTGCACATTTTGCAACGTCCCGGTGCGGAGAAGGATTACAGCGCCACGGAAATAGCGCAGGCAGCTGAGCGTTTCGCCAACATGAGCGAAGCACATAAAACCCGCCTGACGCGCAATATCATCGCTGGTTTACCGGGTGCAGAAGAAGGTTACACGCTGGACCAGTTCCGTGCTCAATTAGCCCGTTATGACGGCATCGGCAAAGCTGAGTTACGTGAAAACTTCGCCACCTTCCTGCGCGCGATTATTCCAGTGGCGGAAGAGGCGGGTGTTCGGATGGCAGTGCATCCGGATGATCCCCCGCGTCCGATTCTGGGTTTACCACGCATCGTCTCTAACGCAGAAGATTTGCAGTGGATGATCGATACCGTACCCAGCCCGGCGAATGGCTTCACCATGTGCACCGGCTCTTACGGCGTGTTGGCAGATAACGATCTCGCCGGCATGGTGAAACGTTTTGGCCCACGCATTTACTTCGCACACCTGCGGTCAACCAAACGCGAAGAGAACCCGAACACCTTCCACGAGGCAGCGCATTTAGGCGGCGATGTTGACATGTTCGCCGTCATTAAGGCGATTGCTGAAGAAGAACATCGTCGTAAAGCGGCCGGTCAGGAGGATTTGATTCCGATGCGCCCGGATCATGGTCACCAGATGCTCGACGACTTGAGAAAGAAAACCAACCCCGGCTATTCGGCGATTGGTCGTCTGAAAGGGTTGGCGGAAATTCGCGGTGTGGAGCTGGCGATTCATCGCGCTTATTTCTGATGGCATTCGTTGCTGCCGGGTGCCATTGATGGCGCACCCGGCTAGATGGAGTTTACATGAAACCTAACCTCGCCAATGGCGAACTGAACGTGACCCGCCCCGCCTGGAACCATCAGCGGCTGGTGCCGCGTATTGTGCATATCGGCTGTGGCGCCTTTCATCGCGCGCATCAGGCGTTGTATCTGCATCACCTGCTTGAAATCAGTGACACTGACTGGGGCATCTGTGAGGTCAACCTGATGTCGGCGAGCGGCAAACTGTTGGTCGAACAACTGCGCCAGCAAGATCTGCTCTACAGCGTGACGGAAAAAGGTGCCGGGCAGAACGACGTTCACCTCGTTGCGGCCATCAAAGAAGCCTTGCATCCTGCACTGGATGGACACGACGGCATTATCGAAGCGCTGGCTCGTCCGGAAACCGCTATCGTTTCATTGACGGTGACGGAAAAAGGCTATTGCACTCAGGGTGCCAACGGTGAATTGGATGCGGATAATGCACTTATTCAACACGATGTTGCGCACCCTGGCACGCCGAAATCCGCCATTGGTTTTATTGTCGAAGCATTACGTGTGCGTCGTGAGCGTGGTTTAGGGCCGTTTACTGTGCTCTCCTGCGACAACCTGCGTGATAACGGCCATGTCGCGCGCGCCGCTGTGATAGGCCTGGCGCGGTTGCACGATGCGGCACTGGCGCATTGGATTGATGAGAACGTTACCTTCCCCAGCAGCATGGTTGACCGCATCGTTCCCGCAGTGACCGACGAAACACATCAGGAGATTCGCGACTTGCTGGGCGTACCCGATCCCTGCGGCGTGGCCTGTGAGCCGTTTCGCCAATGGGTGATCGAAGATAACTTTGTCAACGGCCGTCCTGACTGGGATCGCGTGGGCGCGCAGTTTGTGGCAGACGTTGCCCCTTTTGAAATGATGAAACTGCGTATGCTCAACGGCAGTCACTCATTTCTTGCCTACCTCGGGTATTTGGGTGGCTGTGAAACCATCGCTGACACAATGCAACTCCCGGCCTATCGCCAGGCGGCATTGGCATTGATGATGCAGGAACAGGCACCTACGCTCTCAATGCCAGAGGGTATCGATCTGCAGGCCTATGCTAATCAGTTGATCGAACGTTTTAGCAACCCTTCCCTGCGCCACCGGACGCAACAGATTGCGATGGATGGCAGTCAGAAGCTGCCACAGCGCTGGCTCGATTCCGTGCGCTATCACCTGAAGCACGGCAGTGACTATCGCCACTTGATGCTGGGAATTGCCGGCTGGATGCGTTACGTGCTTGGGCAGGATGAGCGTGGTGAGCCTTATGATGTGGTTGACCCATTACTTGCCACGTTGCACGACATCAACCAGCACACGCCAGAAGGCGATGCGCGCGTTAGCGCCCTGCTTGCCGTGAGAACCATTTTTGGAGACGATTTGCCCGCCAATCCGCGCTTCGTCAGCCATCTTCAACAGGTGTACGCGCAGCTTTGCCAGCATGGTGCCCGCGCCGCCGTTGCATCCCTGAATCAGGAGCCGAAATGAAGCACTTTATGGATGACGATTTCCTGCTGCAAAGCGACGTTGCGCGTCGTTTGTACCATGACTATGCGGCTGACATGCCGATTTATGACTACCACTGCCACCTCAATCCGCAAGAGATCGCCGAGGATCGTCAGTTCGCCAACCTCGGACAAATTTGGCTGGAAGGTGACCATTACAAATGGCGCGCCTTGCGTGCTGCGGGCGTGGATGAATCGCTGATCACCGGTAAATCTACGAGCGATTACGATAAATACCTCGCGTGGGCCCACACCGTGCCCAAAACGCTGGGCAATCCGCTCTACCACTGGACTCATCTGGAGCTGCGTCGCCCGTTCGGCATCACCAATACGTTATTTGGGCCGGACACCGCACAACGCATATGGGACGAATGCGCCGAGAAACTGGCAACCCCGGCATTTTCTGCACGCGGCATTATGCGTCAAATGAATGTACGTATGGTTGGCACCACCGATGATCCGGTTGATTCGCTGCAATATCATCGTCAGATTGCTGAAGACAGCAGCTTTGATATTGATGTCGCCCCAAGCTGGCGCCCTGATAAGGTGTTCAAGATTGAGCTTGAAGGCTTTGTTGAATACCTGGGACGGCTTGAGGCAGCAGCGGATGTGGCGATCACCGACTTTGATGCGTTGCGCACCGCGCTGTTGCGCCGGTTAGATCACTTCTCTGCCCATGGCTGTCGCGCAGCGGATCACGGGATTGAAGTGCTGCGCTTTGCACCTGTTCCCGACGATAGCGTGTTGGACGCCATTCTGGCGAAACGTCGCAATGGCGACACGCTAAGCGAGCTGGAAATCGCGCAGTTTAGCAGCGCGGTGCTGGTCTGGTTGGGTTCCGAGTATGCACGACGTGATTGGGTGATGCAGTTACACATCGGTGCCATTCGCAACAACAGCACTCGCTTGTTCCGTTTGCTGGGTGCCGACAGCGGTTTTGACTCGATTGGCGATAACAATATTGCTTTGCCGCTCTCGCGCCTGCTGGATGCGATGGATGTTAACGACCAACTGCCAAAGACCATTCTGTACTGCCTCAATCCGCGTGACAACGAAGTGCTGGCGACGATGGCAGGTAACTTCCAGGGTGCGGGCATCGCCGGTAAAGTGCAGTTTGGTTCCGGCTGGTGGTTCAACGATCAGCGCGATGGCATGCTTCGCCAGTTGGAGCAACTGTCGCAAATCGGTTTGCTCAGCCAGTTTGTCGGGATGCTGACCGATTCACGCAGCTTCCTCTCTTACACACGCCACGAATACTTCCGCCGTATTCTGTGCAACCTGCTCGGTCAATGGGTGCAGGATGGCATTGTGCCGCACGATGAAGCGGTACTCGGCAACATGCTGCAGGATATCTGTTTCAATAACGCACAGCGCTACTTTACCCTCAATCCACGTTGAGAATTCCGCCCTGTGCTATAGTGCAGGGCGCCATTGATGGCAGCGTCAGTGGTCGTCAACTTCTTAATCAGCAGAAAAGAGCTCATGAAAACACAAGCATCAGCGCAGCGCCCTTATCAGGAAGTGGGGGAAATGTTGCGTAACATGATTATGCAAAAGCAGTATGCCGTGGGCGAACGCTTGCCGCCTGAGCGTGAACTGGCTGCGCTGCTGGATGTCACGCGTACGCTGGTGCGTGAAGCACTGATCATGCTGGAGCTGGAAGGCTTGATTGAAGTGCGTCGTGGTGCCGGGATCTACGTGGTAAACGACAGTCCTGCACCGCGTGCAACGGCACAAGCCGCCTGTAACGATGCCGGCCCGTTTGAGATGCTGCAGGCGCGTCAATTGCTGGAGAGTAATATCGCGGAGTTTGCCGCGTTGCAGGCCACACGTGAAGACATCATCAAGATGCGTCAGGCGCTGGAACTGGAAGAGAGAGAACTGGCATCCGGCGCCGTGAATGAGAGCGAGAACGGCGATCGTAACTTCCATTTAGCGATTGCCGAAGCGACCCATAACAGCATGCTGGTCGAGTTGTTCAAACAATCCTGGCAGTGGCGTGAAGATAATGTGATGTGGAGTCAGTTACATCGTCATCTGGTGAACACTCATTATCGTAAGCAGTGGCTCGACGATCACAAGAAGATCCTCGCCACATTGATCAAGAAAGATGCACGCGCCGCCAAGCAAGCCATGTGGCAGCATCTGGAAAATGTGAAACAGCGACTGCTGGAATTTTCAGATGTCGATGACATCGATTTTGATGGTTATCTGTTTGAATCCTGGCCGCTGGACAGTGCCAACGGCTAGAACAAGCCCTTGTTACCAAGGGCTTTCAGGCGATTACTGCGGTAATGAAGCTTTCAAACGCTGTGCTGCTACGGCCAGATTGGTTTCCGATACTGAGGCATACGAAATACGCAGCGTTGAAGTATCTGGATTATCACAGTAGAAAAACTCGCCCGGGACATACACCACACCCTTGCTCAGCGTGGTTTTCAGCCATTCGGTGGTGTTGAAAGCTTCCCTGAACGTTGCCCACAGGAACATGCCACCCAGCGGGCGATAGAAGTGTAGCTTATCCCCCAACTCCGTCTCCAGCGCTGCACATAATGCATCGCACTTCTGCTTATAGGCCGCGCGGATCAAGCGAATCTGCTCCGGCAAGCGACCGGTTTCCAGATAATGACGCGTCAGGGATTGTGACAAGGCACTGGTGTGCAGATCCGTTGCCTGCTTCAGGTTCACCACTGATGACTTCAACCAGCCCGGCATGGTGATCCAGCCAACGCGCGCGCCCGGTGCCAGGATTTTGGAGAAGGTCGAGGTATAAATCACATTCTCGCTGGCCCCCATCGCTTGCGCATGGGATTTTAATGGGCGGAATGTCTGATTGGTGAAGTTGATCTCGCTGTAGGGATCGTCTTCAAAAATCAGGAAATCATACTGCTTCGCCAGCACGACTAACTGCTGACGACGCGCATCAGATAAGGTGACGCCGCTTGGATTGCCAAAGGTCGGAACGATATACACGGCTTTGATTGGTGTCTGTTTGACTAGCTCTTCCAGCTCATCAACAATCATGCCTTCGCCGTCAGTGCCAACAGATTTGAACTGCGCTTCAGCCAACTGGAAAACCTGCAATGCGGCGAGATAAGTTGGACGTTCCACCACCACCACATCACCGGGGTTGATCAACGCGCGGGCGAGAATATCCAGTGACTGCTGGGAGCCAGAAGTGATCACCACGTCGTCTGGCGTGCAATCAATACCGCGGTCGGCTGAAATGCGGCAGATCGCTTCACGTAACAGCGGATCACCTTCACTCAAGCCATATTGAAATGCGTTGTGACCATCCTGCGACAAGGCGCGATCCATGGCGATCTGCAGGCCTTCGGTATCAAACAGGTCGGGATTTGGGATGCCACCACCCAGAGAAATCACCCCTTCCATTTTGCTGTGTTTCAATAAATCACGAATGGCAGATGAATGAATGCGTTGAACGCTTTTGGACAATTTTTGCGACGACATAAAACCTTTACCTGATTATTTTTTTCTAAGACTAAATTCATAACATAAGTTAGCTAAGCTGATAATCACATTTTCACTGTCTGGCAAAGAGAATTTAGTGCCGGAAGGTAACTACAGGCATTGAGAAAAAATCACCCGGTGAAACTAACGAAAAAAGGCGGAGGGGTGAGCTCCGCCTTGCTTCAAGTTCCGGTCAATGTGCCTGACCGGTCAGTTGCAAAAGGGCAACGATGATTTGCAGGACGACCCGGACCAGGTCCAGGAGCAATCGAACAAGTTCCATCACTTTCCTTCTCCTCTGACAGGAGCGCGCTTTTCAGCCTTCGGAGCTTTGACTCCACCCGCCGATGGCCTGAGCACAGCTGTGAGGAGTGCTGAGCGCCACTCATTGTGGAAGCCACAGGCCAGCACCACCTGAAACCTGCCGGGATTTGACAATCCGCGCCCCTGGGAGTCATCAGAAAACAATGAGACTGCGCTCGCCACTCAACACCTGTATAACCATACAGTACTTTTGCGAAACTTGAAATATTTCCCCGCACATTTTATGATTTGATTTGTGAGGAGTGCTGAGCACCCCGTTCGCAGCGCGGTTACCAGCCGGTTAGCGAACATAAAAAAAGGATTTGGCTATCAAGCCAAATCCTTTTTTATTGCCTGCAGAAATCAATTGGCAGAGCTGATACGCCAAATGGCATTACCCGCATCATCCGCGATCAGCACACCGCCCTGCTGATCTGACGCCAGTCCGACCGGTAAGCCCCGTACCTGTTTTTGGTCATCGGTGAGGAATCCGCTCACCACCGGCTGTGGCTGACCAACCGGTTTCCCGTTTTCGAATTTCACCCACACCACCTGATAGCCATTCAACGGCGTGCGGTTCCAGCTGCCGTGCTCACTGATAAATGCCCCTCCGCGATACTGCGGCATGTTATCTGCGCCATAGAACAGCAAGCCAAGCGGTGCCACGTGTGAACTGAGCGCGTAATCTGGCTTGATGGCTTTTTCTACTAAGTCAGGCCGCTGAGGCTGCGCCCGCACATCGACATGTTGGCCATAATAGCTGTATGGCCAGCCGTAAAAGCCTTTGTCCTGCACCGAGGTCATATAATCCGGCACCAGATCCGAGCCAATCTCGTCGCGTTCATTAACAATCGCCCACAGCTTGCCCGTTTGCGGCTCCCATTGCAGACCGGTGGGGTTGCGCAGCCCACTGGCATAGATACGGCTGGCACCGCTCGCCGCATCGACTTCGAGTACCGCCGCTCGACGATATTCGGCACCAATGCCATTTTCCGTAATGTTACTGTTCGATCCGACCCCGACATACAGCTTGCTGCCGTCGGGGCTGGCCAGCAGTGACTTAGTCCAGTGATGGTTAATCGGCCCGCCGGGCAGTTCAGTCACCACCACCGGCGGCGTACGAATCTCAGTTTGTCCGGTTTCATACGGGAATTTCACCAGGCTATCGGCGTTGGCAACATACAACGTATTGCCCACCAACTGCATGCCAAACGGCGCGGTCAGGTTATCGATAAATCTATGCTGCTCCCACTTGCCGTTCACATTACGCAACAGCGTAATGCGATTGCCACCGGCCCCGCCTTTGCCCGAAGCATTTTTTACGATGCCGGTAATGAGATCTTTCGGCGCGGTTGTCGGTTTCGGTGTGCCGTTGGATTCGGCCACCAGCACATCATTGTTCGGCAGCACCAGCACCTGACGTGGATGCTGTAAGTTATCAGCGATCTTTTCAATCTTCAGCCCCTCCGCCACTTTTGGCATTTCACCGGCTTTCCAGGAAATACCCTCCGGCACCTGCATCGGCGGTACAAAGAAGTTTTGCGCCTGAGGGAGTTCAGGATTGGGGCCAATCTGTTTTTGCGGATCGATAAGTGCGCCATCATCACAGGCGCTGAGAAGCATGGCGAGGGTCACAGCACTCAGAATCTGTTTCATGCGCGACCTCCTGCTGTGGTGCGTCCACGCAGCGCTAACTGCACGTTGGCGAGCAACAGCAGTGCCACCACCAGAGTCGATAGCGTTACCCCTAGCGGTACCACGGCATACGCATCACGACTGTGAATAAAGGCATTTGCGATAGCCACGACGATGGCCAGCAGTGACAGCCAGAAATGGGTCTTTTCACTGGGATAAGATCCGCGGAATAAGTAAACAAGACTGATTAATCTTGGCAGGATGGCGAGCACCAGACCGATAGCAATCAACCAACTGGCTGATTTGGTCCACATGATGACGAAGGTTTGCAGATAGATGATATCGAACAGCCAGGCCGCAACAAAAAAGCCCAGCGGTAGCGGTTCCAGCAGAGCGTAAAGCCCCACCGCAAACGCGGAACGTCCCGAGGTATACAACATTTCACTCTCCCTATTACGTTTATTATTCAGGCGACGGCTGCGTTTCGCTTCCCCGAAATCGCAGCCAACCGCCTGTAAAATATTAGTAAAGATGAAGAGTAATGCGCGCGATTACCGCAAAAAGCCTAAAGGTTATGACTTATCAGCAGGCAGCGTCACCCAGTAGCCCGGCTGATAAGGCAGTGGCAGAAACTTCTCATGGAACTCACGGAAGGTGGCGTCAGGATCGAGATCTTTGAACAGATCCGGATGCAGCCACTTGGCCATCGCCTGAATCGCGACAAACTGATATGGGCTATCGTAGAACTGGTGCCAGATGGCGTGTGCATTGCCGTTGTGGGCAACCGGCAAGGTTTTAAACGCATCGCGCATCATCAGCAATTTCAGACGTGCCGTGGCTTCTTTGGTGTCTGCGCCAGGGCCAACGCCCACCCATTTGCCCACGGTGTTGTAGTTCTTCCAGTTGGCACCGGTCACTACCACCACATCCGGACGGCTGGCAATGATTTGCTCTGGATTTAGCGTACCGAAGGTGCCAGGGATCAGATCTTTAGCGATATTGCTCCCGCCGGAGATTTCGACCATCTGACCAAAGTTCTCATTACCAAACGACATACAGCATTCATCGGTGTAGCCGCCTGCACGGTCAATCATCACTTTAGGACGTGTACCGCTGAATTTTTTCAGGCGATCGGTCACCTTTTCGATCTGCGCGCGGCGGAAAGCCACAATCTCTTCAGCACGCTGCGGGTTGTTGACCAGTTCGCCCATGATGCGGATGCTTTTCTCGGCGTGCTCCATCGGCTTCTCGCGGAAGTCGATAAACACCACCGGAACGCCAACCGCCTGCAACTTCTCAATCAACTTGCCTTCATCCGTCGCCGCTTTGGATTCCAGATTCATCAGCACCAGATCCGGTTTTAACGTCAGGGCTTGCTCAACGTTGAAGGTGCCGTCTTTTGCGCCACCGAAGGTCGGCAGCTTTTTAATTTCCGGATACTTTTTCTCATAAGCCATATAACCGTCATAGTCGGCCTTATGGAAATCATCACGCCAGCCCACTACGCGATGGAAAGGTGCGGCGGTATCGAATGCCGCCAGCAGATACATCTGACGCCCTTCACCCAGAATGATACGTTTGGATTCTTCTTTGACTTCAACCTGACGCCCTGCGATGTCAGTGATGATTTTTGCCGAAGCAGAACCCGTTACAGCCAGTAACCCCAGTGCTAACAGCCATTTTTTCATTATGTCTACCCATACAAATGATAATGATTATTATTAAAATTTCGCGGCGTCACTATTACCTGGCAGAGGCGAAATGAAAAGCCCCTGAGACACATTTTTTTACATCCCCTTGCCGTTTTTCTTACTGTGTAGCCGCTCACAAAACGACCTTCTTTCGTGAAAGTGCTCACAGCACCCCATGCAACTGCCCAGGTAATGACCTTCTCTTCCCGCACTTCACCTAATGCGTAAACAAATTGTGAACGCTAAATTACGAATTGAAACGCTGTTTTATTTTTAATTTAACGCTCGCCCTGAGCATGTAAATCCTGTCTGGAGGTCTTACCGTGAAGATCAGCGCCATTGATGTCACTCTCTTTACCTACCCTACGCGCCGCGTATCAGATAGCGCGGGCCACTCGCACCCTGGTGCAGAAACCGATGCGCAAATGGCGCTGCTCACGCTGACCAGCGAAGACGGCGATTGCGGATATGCTTTCGCACCAGCCGAAGTCATACGGCCGCATGTGGTCAACGCCTTCTTCCGTAAGGTGCTGATCGGGCAAAACGCCTTTGATCGTGAACGCTTGTGGCAGGATTTGGTGCACTGGCAGCGTGGCAGCGCGCACCAACTCACTGAGCGCGCACTCTCCGCTGTCGAACAGGCGATGTGGGATCTCATTGGCCGCAAACTCAAGCAACCGGTGCACAAACTGCTGGGCGGCTATCGTGAAAAAATTCCCGCCTACGGCAGCACCATGTGTGGCGACGAACTGGAAGGCGGCCTCTCAACGCCGGATGAGTATGCACAGTTTGCTGAAAAGCTGGTGGCGCGTGGTTATAAGGCGATCAAGTTACATACCTGGATGCCGCCGGTCTCCTTTGCACCCAGCACCACGATGGACATCAAGGCCTGCGCGGCGGTGCGTGAAGCGGTGGGCCCGGATATCGCCCTGATGCTGGATGGCTACCACTGGTATAGCCGCAGTGAGGCGCTCACCATCGGCAAAGCGCTGGAAAAGCTTAACTTCGTCTGGTTTGAAGAGCCGATGGAAGAGGAGAGTATGGCCTCTTACGCCTGGCTGGCGGAGAACCTCAGCATTGACGTACTCGGCCCGGAAAGCCTCGGCGGCAAACACCACAGTCGCGCTGATTGGGTGCGTGCAGGTGCCTGTGACATCCTGCGTGCCGGAGCCAACGGCGTCGGCGGAATTTCTGCCACCATGAAAGTGGCCAGCCTGGCAGAAGCCTTCGGCATGGATTGTGAAGTCCATGGCAATGGCGCGGCCAGCATTGCGGTGGTGGGTGCGATTCGTAACTGCCGCTGGTATGAACGGGGGTTGTTGCACCCTTTCCTCGATTATGAACAGCCAGCGGCCTATCTCAACAGTCTGGTCGATCCGATGGACGATCAGGGCTTTGTGCACCTGCCTACCCGGCCTGGACTCGGGGAGGACATTAATTTCAGCTGGATTGAAACCCATACGCTCAATCGCTGGTAAGCGTCGAACACAAGCAGTACGGCAAACAACTACAAACCTCTGACCTGCTGGACTTTGCTTATGAACATCTCTCGTTATTGCAGAGCGTGGTGCGCCGCGCTGCTGCTGCTCACGGGTAGCCCGTCGCTGCTGGCCGCCACGCCAGACGACCAGCTGATCGTGGGCATGAACATGAACAACCTGTTGACGCTTGACCCCGCCGCGATGACCGGCAATGAAGTGGTAGGCATTGTGGTCAATCTCTATGATGGGCTCGTCGAGTTAGATCCGCGCCAGCTCACCCACGTGCGCCCTGCTCTGGCGGAACGCTGGGAGATCAGCGCCGATCATCGCCAACTCACTTTCCATCTGCGCGACGGCGTGCATTTCCATTCCGGTAATCCGCTCACCAGCGAAGACGTGATTTGGTCGATGCGCCGGGTGTTGCACCTTAATCTGGCGCAAGCCTCCGTGTGGAAATCCTACGGCTTCACTAAAGACAACGTGGATCAGATGATCACTGCACCGGATGCCCGCACGGTGGTGATCCAGCTGCCTAAGCCTAACGATCCGCAACTGGTGATCTACTCCCTGGCAGCACTCGGCAGCATGGTGGTGCTGGACAGTAAAACTGTACAGGCCAACGCGGTGAACGATGACTGGGGCAACCGCTGGTTGACCACGCACGAAGCCGGTTCCGGCCCGTTCCATCTTGATGTCTGGCAGGCCAAAGATGTATTGCGCATGAGCAGGGATGAAAATTACTGGCGTGGCACTCCCAGGTTAACCCGCGTGGTTTTCCGCCATTTGCAAGAGTCACAAACCCTGCGCTTGATGATGGAGAAAGGCGATATCGACATTGCCAGTAACATGGCGATCCCCGATGTGCAGGCGCTGCGCCACGATCCGGATCTCACCATTGATGCGGTGCAGAAAGGCACCCTTTACTACCTGGCGATGAGCATGAAGGATGACCATTTCGCCAATCCGCAGGTGCGCGAAGCCGTGCGCTACTTAGTCGATTATCAGGGCATCAATAAAACCCTGATGGCCGGTTATGGCACCTTGCATCAGCGTCCAATCCAGTCTGGTATGCCTGAAACACTGCCCGATCCCGGTTATCGCCTCGATGTGCCGCGAGCCAAAGCGTTGCTGGCCGCAGCGGGCTACCCTAATGGCTTCGACACCACCTTGCGTGTGCTGGCTGATCAGCCGTTCCTCAATATCGCCATCGCCATTCAATCCACGCTGATGCAGGCAGGCATTCGCGCCAAAATCATCACCGGCACTGGCAACCAGATTTACGGTGCGATGCGTGAACGTCAGTTCAATCTGCTGGTGGGCCGTGGCGGCAGTGGTGTGGAGCCGCATCCGCACTCCAGCCTGCGTTCGCTGGTGTATAACCCCAACAATGCTGACAGCGCCCGACTCACCAACTTCCAGGGCTGGCGCACCGGCTTCTACGATGCTCAGCTTAATCAGATGATCGATAAGGCGCTGCTGGAACGAGACAGCACCAAACAGCAGCAGGATTACGTCGCCATCCAACAGCGCTATGACCAGCTTATCCCCGCACTGATGCCGATTTCGCAGATGACCGATTCCGTGGTAGTGAATAATCGCGTGCAGGATTACGTGCCGCATCCTTCTGCCACCACCTTCCTGCGTGATGTATGGAAAACGCCAGACAGCCTGGCCGGAGGTGTCCAATGACCTTAACCAAACGTCACTGGCGGCGGGTGCGTAGCCGCGCATTGCAGGTCGCCATCACGCTGTTCGGTCTGTTGCTGCTGACCTTCTTTATTGGCCGCGTGATGCCGCTCGACCCGGTACTGGCCATTGTCGGGCCAGACGCCGACCACGCCACTTACCAGCAGGTTTATCACCAGTTAGGCTTTGATAAACCGCTGTGGATGCAGTTCTGGATCTACCTGCAAGGCTTGCTGCACGGCAACCTGGGCCTGGCGCTGCTCACCGGGCAGCCGGTGATCAACGATATCCTGCGTGTGTTCCCGGCCACCCTGGAACTCGCCACGCTGGCGATTGTACTTGGCACCGGACTCGGCGTACCGCTGGGCGTCTGGGCTGCGGCACGCCGCAACAGCCTGGTGGATTATCTGGTGCGCATTATCAGTCTGGCCGGTTACTCCACGCCAATCTTCTGGGTTGGCATGATCGGTTTACTGCTGTTCTACGCGCATTTGGGTTGGGTTGGCGGTGCCGGTCGGGTTGATTTCAGTCTGGATGGCATTGTGCCGCGCCGCACTGGCCTGCTGCTGGTGGATGCGCTGCTGGCGGGCAATATCACGGTGTTTAACAACGCGCTCAATCATCTGATCCTGCCCGCTTCGCTGTTGGGTTTCCACTCGCTAGCCTACATCAGCCGCATGACGCGCAGCTTTATGCTGGCGCAGCTGTCACAAGAGTTCATCCTGACCGCGCGGGTGAAAGGACTGACCGAGTGGCAAGTGATTTGGCAACACGCTTTCCGCAATATTCTGGTGCAACTGCTGACGGTGGTGGCGCTGGCATATGGATCCCTGCTTGAAGGGGCAGTGTTGATTGAAACCGTGTTCTCATGGCCCGGCTTTGGCTCTTATCTCACGGGCAGTTTGATGCTCGGCGATATGAATGCGGTGATGGGTTGCGTATTGGTGGTCGGCCTGATTTTCGTGCTGCTTAACCTGCTCTCTGACCTGCTTTATCAGGTATTCGATCCGAGGACCAAAGTATGACTGCCTCTCTCGATCTGCTTCATGCCAGCAGCACGCGCGAACGTGTGGCGCGCTATCGTCGTACGCTTTCGCGAATCGGCCATTTCCTGTGGCAAATGGCTTGTAACCCTCTCACGGCCATCGGCGGCGGCATCATTTTACTGTTGCTGATCGTGGCGCTGTTTGCGCCGTGGATCGCCCCCTACCACCCCTTGATTCAGGATTTGAATAACGCACTCACGCCGCCGAACGCGCAGCACTGGTTTGGCACCGATGAGTTTGGACGCGACATCTTCAGCCGCTTAGTGTGGGGCGCGCGCATTACCTTGTATATCGTCATGCTGGTGTCGATCACCGTCGGGCCATTAGGCCTGCTGTTGGGCGTCACCGCCGGCTACTTTGGCGGCAAAGTGGACAGCGTATTAATGCGCGTCACCGATATCTTCATCTCATTCCCGAGCCTGGTGCTGGCGCTGGCGTTTGTCGCGGCACTGGGCCCCGGCCTGGAACATGTGGTGATGGCGATTACCCTCACCGCCTGGCCGCCGATTGCCCGTCTGGCGCGAGCAGAAGCGCTGTCGCTGCGTCAGGCGGACTTTGTCTCTGCCGTGCGCCTGCAAGGTGCCTCGTCTCTGCGTATTTTGTGGAAGCACATTGTGCCGCTGTGTCTGCCTTCGGTGATTATCCGCATCACCATGAATATGGCGGGCATCATTTTGACCGCGGCAGGTCTGGGTTTCCTCGGTTTAGGCGCGCAGCCACCCGACCCGGAATGGGGCGCGATGATCGCCAGTGGCCGCACGTATATGCTGGAGTGCTGGTGGGTGGTCACCGTGCCGGGGTTAGCGATTCTGATCAACAGTCTGGCGTTTAACTTCTTAGGAGATGGCTTACGTGACATCCTCGATCCTCGCAGCGAATAGCGCTGCTCCCCTGCTCGACGTGCAGGATCTTCAGGTTAATTTCGTTAACGGACGCCAGATTACCCCAGCAGTGCGCGGCATCTCTTTTCAGTTGGGCAAGGAGAAGCTGGCGATTGTCGGTGAATCGGGCTCGGGCAAATCCACGGTGGGCCGCGCGCTGTTGCAACTGCATCCGCGCAGCGCGCAAGTCACCGCCCAGCGCATGCAGTTTGCTGATGTCGATCTGCTGCGGGCTTCCCCTGCACAGATGCGTGCCGTGCGCGGCAAGCGTATTTCGATGATCATGCAGGACCCCAAATACTCGCTGAATCCGGTTGTGCGTGTTGGCGAGCAAATTGCCGAAGCCTGGCGCAGCCATCATCCGGGGCAGCGTGACATTGCACGTCAGCGAGCAATGGAGATGCTCGAAGTGGTGCAGATTCGCGATCCCCAGCGCGTTTATCAGTGTTATCCGCATGAGATTTCAGGCGGTCAGGGACAGCGCGTGATGATCGCCATGATGCTGATTACCGACCCGGAACTGCTGATCGCCGATGAACCGACCTCAGCGCTGGATGTTTCCGTGCGCTTGCAGGTATTGACGCTGCTGGATGGACTGGTGCAACAGCGCGGACTGGGTCTGATCTTCATCAGTCATGACCTCAATCTGGTGCGGCGCTTTTGCGATCGGGTGTTAGTGATGTATGCCGGACGCGTAGTCGAGTCGCTGGCCGCCGATCAACTCGATCACGCCCAGCATCCTTACACCCAGGGATTACTGGCCGCGCTGCCGGATATGGATGCGCGCCGTTCTCGGTTGCCAGTGCTACAGCGCCAGGCCAGCTGGTTACAACCTTAAGGAGAGAGCATGAGCGAGATGATCCGTATAAGTCACCTTAACCTGAGCTTCGGCGACGATGAACAGCGCAATCAGGTGCTGTATGACGTTAATTTGTCGGTGCGTGAAGGGGAAATTTTTGGCCTGGTCGGCGAGTCCGGATCGGGGAAAACCACGGTGCTGAAATGCCTTGCCGGGCTGTTTACCCATTCGGATGGTGAGCTAGCGATTGCCGGAGAAAAACTGGAGCATCGCATTGCCCGCGCACGCTGCCGCGAGGTGCAGATGGTGTTCCAGGATCCTTATGGCTCGTTGCATCCGCGCCATACTATTGGCGACATTCTTGAAGAGCCGCTGCATATTCACGGTATCGGACAACGTTCCCAGCGCGTGATGACCATGCTGGAAAAAGTGGGCTTGAACCGCGCCTGGCAAACTCGTTATCCGCATCAGCTTTCGGGCGGTCAGCGTCAGCGTGTGGCGATTGCACGTGCGTTAATCCTCGAACCGCGCGTGCTGTTACTGGATGAGCCGACCTCGGCGCTGGATGTTTCGGTACAGGCGGAGATCCTGAACCTGTTGAGTGATTTACAGCAGCAGGAGAATCTCACTTATTTAATGGTGACACACGATCTCGGTGTGGTGGCGCATCTGTGCCATCGGGTTGCCGTCATGCAGCACGGGAAAATGCTGGAGACGCTGGATGTCGATGCATTGGTGGGGAATCGCGCGCAGGTGGCGTATACACAGATGTTGGTGGAGTCGAGTCGGGCTTAAACGGTACGGGTTGCCATTAACGGGGATGGCGCTGAGGTGAGTTCTGGTCAGGTGCGCAAGGGTGCGCACCTGATTTGAGTAGCAAGATCCGCTTAACAGCAGCGCATTACAGCAATTCACGCACGTATCGCACGATATCCTGATTCTGTCCGTGTTCGAACAGGCACTCCTGCAAACGCGCCCCGCTCACTGCGGTTTTTACCAACTCAGGGTCCAGCGCGCGCAGTGAATCGAGGTAATTGTCTTTCATCAGCGCGGCTTTGACTTCATTGAGAATGCCCGCATTGCGCACCTGCGGCTCTTTGCGCTCTGGCGGATAGCCCAGGCCTTTCTCGCCGGTGAAGGCTTTCTCGAAGATAAAGCGCAGATTTAGCTCGGCACCCCAGCCAAAACCTTTGGCGAACGGCAGCGAAAGCGCATTGCCATTATTAATTTGGGCAAACAGATAGGCATCAGCAGGATCGATACAGTAGCCACACACCACGCCAGGATGCAGGTTGAGCGATACCAAGGCGCCCTGTCCGGTGCCACAACCGGCGACCACAAAGTCCACCGCTTTGCTGTTCAGCAGCACGCTGGCCATGATGCCGAGGTGAATATAAGTCAGATGGTGATCCTGCTCGTCGCTCATGCCGACGTTAAATACCTGATGGCCGAGCGGTTGCGCGACGTTTTGCAGTTCTTTCCATACGGTTGCGTTCTTAGCGGCCTGGCTATTTTCCATCATCAAAGCGATTTTCATGATCCATCCTCAAATTAAATTGAAACACTGTTTCATTTTAATCAAGATGCGCTAAAATGCAGCCCTGAAATGTCCCTTTTGGTGTGAGTTACTTCACACATTAATGAAGTCACTGGTGAGGAGAACCCATGTTTATTTATAAAAGCGCAACCACTCAGGAAGACCTCGGTAACGGCGTGAAGAGGCGAGTCATGGCCCACGGGGGACGGATGATGGCAGTCGAAGTGACCTTTGAGAAGGATGCGGTTGGACCGTTGCATCATCATCCACATGAACAACTGACCTACGTGTTGTCGGGCCGTTTCGCTTTTACGATTGATGGGCTTACGCAGGAGGTCGGCGCTGGAGATACGTTGTATAAAGCGCCCAATGTGGTGCACGGCTGCGTTTGTCTGGAAGCGGGTACCCTGCTCGATACCTTTACACCGCAGCGTGAGGATTTTCTCGGAGCGCGGTAGATAGCGGATACACATGCAGTTGCATCTCTGGATAGTGCATGAGTTCCTGCTGGATTACCGCTTGTCTGTTAAACGACCAGCGTGAACGCAGTCTGGGGCCCCTTTGGGGCTGGCGGTCCTCGCACCGCTAACGCGGTGCCTTCACGTCATTCGTTTGCCTTAGCACGAAAAAAGCTGCCACTCCGAGAAGTGACAGCCTGGCTAAGCAGTAATCCTATCTGTCAGTCAATACGCTGTTTAGCGCGATCTGACATTCACTTACGCGCTAGCTAAATTTTTCCGCCCACCAGAGCCGCAATTTCAGTCCCCAACTGCTGCTCCAGCCGGTGGTGGTGCTCACCACTTTGCCCTGCTGCAATACGATAAAGGTCGGTGTCACGCTGATGTCCCAGCGTTGACTCACTGCACCGTTCTCATCGTTCACCGCCGGACCGCGCAGACCTTTCTTCTCCAGCCAGGTCGCGACACGCGGGTCATCACCCGATCGCAGCGCCACAGTCACCACCTGCGTACCGTTCTGGCTCAGTGCAGCCACCGTTGGCGTGGTAAGTTTGCACACCCCACACCAGGTGGCCCACACATACACCAGCACCGGCTTGTCCTGGCTTAATGTGGCCAGATTGACTTCGCCTTGCAGCGTCGTTAGCGGCTTTTGTGCCAGATCGGCTGGCAGCTGCGGCGCGCGCAGCCAATCCATGCCCCAGATTATCGCCGCGGCGATCAGCACCAGCACTGCTGCTTCACGCAGCCAGCGCTTGAGACGCATCATGGCTTCGCCTGCAACGCGCCTTTCACTGCCGCTTCCAGTTGCGCATAAGGCACCGCGCCGCTGATCAGCTCATTGCCCACCAGCGTAGCAGGCGTGCCCTGAACACCTAACTGCTGCGCCAGCGTCAGATTCTCATTGATGGTGTCGAGGCTGGCTTTGCTGGGTTCTTTCAGCTTGATACCGGTTTTATCCAGCGCCGCGGCAATGCTCGCTTCGTCGTGGTTGCCCTTTTTCGCCATCAACCGCTCGTGGAGTTTCAGGAAGTTTTTAGGTTGCTGTTCCCAAACCGTCAATGCCAGACGCGCGGATGTCAAGGAGGTTTCGGCACGATACGGCAGCGGTTTTAATACGACCGCCACCTGTGGATAGGTTTTCAGCAGCTTCTCAATATCCGCATCGAATTTCTTACAGAACACGCAGTTGTAGTCAGTGAAGTACACCAGCGTCAGCGCGGGTTTTTCAGCGCCGATGCGTGGTGAACCCGCATCGTTGAACAAGGCATCGTGGTTTTTCTTCACCATCTGCGCGACAACGCTCTGCTGCTGTTTCGCCGCTTCTTTATCAAAGGCATCCGCTGCTTCGGCCAGAATCGCCGGATTCTGCACCAGCGTTTCTCGAATCAGCTGTTTGATGCGTGCCTCTTGTTCAGGTGTAAAGGGTGCCGCCGCCAGCGCAGGCAGAGTCAGAAACATCAGGGACAGTAACAGGGATTTTTTCATCATTTTTTGGCCTCAGAGAGAGTAGAAATCACCGCTTCACGACTCAGCAACGGTGACAAAATGTGGCCATGCGGCAGTGCCGGGCCATAAATTTGGTTAAAAGGGATGGCGACACGGTCGCGTTTACGCAGGAATTCACCGATCGCCGGATCGGGCTGGGTCCAGTCACCGCGCAGCAGCACCACATCGTCGGCTTTCAGCGCGGCGCGCACGTCAGGTTGATTCAGCACGCGGGATTTATTCACCTTGCAGGTAATGCACCAGTCGGCGGTGACATCGACAAACACGCGCTTATCTTGCTCCAGCGCCTGATTGATTGCCGCTTCGGTCAGCGGCTGCCAGTAGAGCGTTTCCTCCTCTGGCTCAATGCGCGTCATCAGGAATACCGCCCCCACCAACGTCAGAGTGATAAATACCACACCGGCTTGTTGCAGCGCCCGACGCTGAATTAACCAGCCACAGAGCACCAGCAGCAATACGCCACCCACTACCGTGGCAACGGTGCTACCCCAATGCGGGATCAACAGCGTGACCAGCCAGAAGGTGGCGAGCAGCATTAACAGACCAAGCAGAGTACGCAGATGAATCATCCAGCGCCCCGGACGCGGCAGACAGCGCGCCAAACCTGGCAATGCCGCCACTAGCAGCCATGGCAGGCTCATGCCAATACCCAATGCAGCAAACAGCAGCCACAGCTGCGGCAAGGGTGCGGTAAGCGCATAGGCCACTGCGGTTCCGAGAAACGGCGCGCTGCATGGCGTCGCCAGTAACGTAGCAAAAGCCCCCTGACCAAAATGCCCCAGCAGCCCGCTACCGCCCTGCGTTGCCAGTCGAGTATTAAGGCCTGAAGGTAAACGGAAATGCAGTAAATCGAACAGACTGGCGGTGAACAGGAACATCACCAGTACCATCAATAGCAGGAAACCACTGCTCTGGAACTGGATGCCCCAGCCCAGCGCCTGCCCGCTTAGCCGCAGGCCGGTCATCAACGCCGCGAGCAGCAGGAACGAAAACAGGATCCCAGCGCTGGAGGCAAGAAACTGCTGCCTGGTCTGACGCCGCGATTGGCCTTGTTGCTGCACCAGACCGCTGAGTTTTATGGCCAGCACCGGCAGCACACATGGCATCAGATTGAGGATCAATCCGCCCAACAGCGCCAGCAATATCACCGACCATAGGGTCTGTGATGTGCTGTCGGAGACAAGGGGCTGAGCGCCGATGATCACCGAACTTTGCTGGGCAATACCCGCGTCAACAACCACCAGCGACAAGGTTTTACCGCGCAAATCGGGTGCTGCTTCGCCCCACTCATCGGTGATCGCGACCCGAGCGCTGAGTATGTCGCCCTTCACCGTGATCTGCGGTGCAGCCAGCATGCTCCCTTGTGGATAGTCGAAGAACAGCTCAGGTTTAGTCCATCCACCCTGACGCTGAGCGCGGATTTGCAGTTCGCTATTGACGTTGCTGACGTCCAGTTGATCGGTCAAACCGCTTTCAGCGGGGATCTGCCCCATCGCCCGGGCGTAATCGCGGGCAAAATCGGGGTCAGCCTGCTGGTCGAGATCCAGCGTGAAAGGGAAATCGGTCAGAATGCAGACATCGCTACAGGTCGACAGCGTGAGCGTGCCGGCGAGGTGTTTATTTGACACCTTCGCCAACGCTATCGGCAGCGTGATATCGCCTTTATAGCCTTGGGTGGTGAGTCCGCTCACGTCAAAACGAGCAGGTGCTGGCCAATACCACGTGGCATTGACATCGGGGGTTTGCCAGCGAATTTCAGGGGCCACGCCGCCTTCCCCCGGCGACCGCCAGTAGGTTTTCCAACCCTTTTCCAGGCGGATATCCAGCATTGTTTGCGCATCAGCGCCATCATTTGCGCTGCGTAAGCGCACTTCTGCATTGCTGTTTTGTGCATTACGCAGCCAGCCTGTGTCGGCAGCGTGCACAATACTCGTGCAACTGACCAACAGGAGCAGCAGGCTCCTGATAAAGAGATTCATGAATTTTTCTCCGGTGAATAACAAGGTTTACGCGATGGACAGCGTGGTGTTATTCCCGGAAGACACAGAAGGTCAGATGCCGCCGCTGTATCGGCGGAAAGAGGGGTTCGCGACGATAGGCGCTAACCGCATTAGAAGTGCATAGCGTGGTAAACAGAGCCACGACCATCAATAAAAACGGCATGACGCTGTCAATAATCGGGGCAGCCGCGTGCAGTGATTTTCCGCTGATGGAGCAGAGTTTTTCGCCACCGAACGTTTCATGATCGCTGAACGACGAGGCGCTGATCTGCGCCTGAGGGGCACTTGGCAGATTAAAGCTACGCTGGGCGAGACAGAACGCCAGCACCAGACAAAGCAGTGCCAGAATCCATTTTGCGCGTTGTGCTGATTTGGTCATGCCATCGCCCCAGAGTAAAGTGCGGGCATTTTATTCACTTGCAGCAGAAACACCAAGCTTTGCTGTGTAAACTTTTGTCTTGGTGTTTTGCATATCGATAGCGTAGCAGCGCAATACTTTCTGGCAGCTTGATTGCTGTCAGAAGGCGCGATAAATCTCGCCGCTACGGTTTTGTGCTTACCATCAATGGTTAAACAATATCATCCACCACACCGCCATCGACGCGCAATGCCGCGCCGGAGGTAGCTGATGCCTGTTGTGAACAGACGTATACCACCATATTGGCAACTTCATCGACCGTTGCCGCGCGCTGAATCACCGAGCTCGGCCGCTGTGCCATCACAAACTCTTTTGCCAGCACCTCTAACGATTTTCCGGTACGTTTTACCTCGTCTTCCATCATCGCGGCAAAGCCATCGGAGATCGTAGGGCCAGGCAGCACACTGTTTACCGTCACGCCGCTCCCTGCCGCGACTTTCGCCAGCCCACGCGCCAGGGAGAGTTGCGCGGTTTTGGTCACACCGTAATGCACCATATCCGCGGGGATATTGCGCGCCGATTCAGAAGAGATAAACACCACACGCCCCCAACCGCGTTTCACCATCTCCGGCAACAAAGCGCGAGACAGACGTACGCCCGACATCACATTGGTCTGCCAGTACGCTTCCCAGGTTTCATCATCGGTGGCGTAAAAGTCCTGCGGACCATAAATCCCCGCATTGTTGACCAGAATATCGATGGGAGGTAACCCGTTAAGCAACTGCTTCACGCCTTGCGCGCTACCCAGATCGGCAATAAAAGTATGAATTTTGGCCCCCGCCACCAATCCATTCAGCTTCTCACGCGCACGGCTTACCGAGGCTTCACTGCGCCCGTTAAGCACCACTTCGGCCCCACTCTCAGCCAATCCCTGAGCGATGGCGAAGCCAATGCCGCCCGTTGAGGCAGTGACTAATGCGGTTTTACCGTGCAAATCAATTTTCATACAGATCTCCTTGATGGATGCGCAATATCATGCAGAACATCCATCAAGCCTGGTTGAGCATATGAAATATGCCTTATCAAATCATGCGGTTATTATCACGATCCGGGATGACCATAAGCGTTTGCGGCCCGTTTTCTTCCCCGCCAAATCGTCCACAGCGCCACCGTCAGCAGTAATAAAAGTGCCGGGGCAAAACCGCTGACGCCGACGCTATGCAATAACGTACCCCCGAGGATTCCGCCGCCGGCAATCGCCAGATTCCAAACCGTGACCAGCATCGATTGCGCAACATCCACCGCATTACCGGCATGCTCCACCATCGCGGTTTGGAACAGTGTGGCCGCTCCGCCAAACGCCAATCCCCACAACATGACCGCTAACCCGATTGCCATTGCCGAGGTGGAAAACAGTTGCAGCAGCAGCGCGGCAGCCATAAACAACAGAATGCTGATCAACAATATCGGCTGTAAGTAGCGGTCCACCCACCAGCCTGTGATAACAATGCTGATCAGCGAACTGATACCAAACATCAGCAATATCGCGTCAGCGCAGGGGGCCAGCCCGGCAGGTTGTAAAAATGGCACGATAAAGGTGTAGAGGATGTTGTGCGCCAGCACTACACAGAGCACCAGCATCAGCACTCTGGCCACACCGGGTAGTATTAACACCTGGCGCAAAGGCAAACGCTGCTGCGCCGGGTCTGCTGGCTGCTGTGGCGCAGTCAGCCGCAATATCAGCATCAGCAGCAGCGATAAACCACTCAGTGCGGCAAAACTCAGGCGCCAGCCAATTACGTTGCCCACCAGGGTTCCCAGCGGCACGCCAAACGCCAGCGCCAGGGGCGTGCCGGCCATCGCCATGGCGATGGCTTTGCCCTTCTGCTCAGGCGGTACCATGGCGGCGGCGTAACCCGCCAATAGCGCCCACAGCAGACCCGCTGCCATACCGGCCAGAATCCGAGCCACTAGCATCAATGAATAGTGGCTCACTAGCGCGGTTGCCGCGTTGGCGGCGGTGAATCCTGCCAGCGCAAAGAGCAGCAGGCGACGTCGTGGTATGCCCTGCAACAAGGCCATCAGCGGTATGGCAGCCAGGAGGGAACCTATCGCAAAAGTCGACACACTCTGGCCCGCAGCAGCCACTGATACCTGTAAATCTTGAGCCATGGGTACCAGTAATCCGGCGGGCAAGGCTTCGGTAACGATGGTGACAAACGCCGCCAGACTGAGTGTGAACAGAGGCACTAACGGTAAACGTGCGCTCATTCGGCCCCCTGTAATGCCTGGTAAACAGCATCGCGCAGGTCATTAACAAATTGTCCGGACATGCCTTCATAAAGCGTGTTGGTAAAGGCCACCACACTCAAAGCCTGTTGTGGATCGACAAACCATGCGTGACCGTAAGCGCCACCCCAGCGCCAGGTGCCAATAGATTCAGGTGAGTCTGCCAGCAGCGGAGCGCGCAATACCGAGAAGCCCAGTCCAAACCCGACCCCGGGCATATCCGGCAAGACGTGCTCGCTGACTTGATCCCGGGCCATCTCTGCAATCCACTCTGGCGACAGTAGAGTACCGCCTCCGCTGCGCAGCATTTCCAGCAGCGTCATGAGATCACTGACCGTTCCGACCATGCCTGCGCCGCCAGACGGAAACGCCTGTGGATCGTATACACGAGCAGGGCTATACGGGATCCCCACCGTCCCTTCAAACGGGGCAACCACCTCTCCTTCGCTCAGGATATGTGGACGCGGCGTGTCGCTGACATAAGCGGTTGCAACAGATTGGTCGGCTGACAGTGAGAAGCCCGTCTGTTTCATCCCCAGTAACCCGGTGACCAGAGAACGTATGGCCTCAGGCAATCGCTGCTGCTGGACCTGTTCAATGATCGCCCCCACAACATCCATAGCCAGTGAATAGCACCACGCTGTTCCCGGAGTGAACAGCAAGGGAACCGTACTCAGTCTCTGAAGGTTCTCCTGCAGGGATAATGGGGTCGCATCCATACCGTCCGAGACCCCTGCCCGCGCATAGGGTCCATCGGGTGTGGCTTCAAGGAAGCGATAGCTAAGACCGGCGCTGTGGCTTAGTAGTTGACGCAACGTGATCAGCGCCCGGCTGCCGTCAGGCTGCAGCGGTTTAAACGTTGGCAGCCAGCGCGTGATATCGCTATCCAGTGACAGCCTTCCCGCTGCGACCAGCATCACCGCCGCAGTACTGACTATTGGCTTGCTGACGGAGGCGAGGCGAAAACGCTCACCCACGCTCATCAGTCGTTGGCTTTCGCGATCGGCATAGCCCGCTGCCTGATGGAACAGGGTTTCGCCATCGCGCTTCACCATGACCTCCATCCCCACCAGACGCTGTTCATCCAGTGCCGTTTGCATCACCTGCTTAAGGATCTTTTGCATCGTTCTCGCTCCTGAGTCATAAGTCCGATTAAGGTAGCCACTTCCCGATTACGGAAAAAGTAGGGTACATTTCATGACTCACAGGACATTTTTGTCCTGAATAAGGGGTCAAGATGGACAGCCTCAATGGATTTATGGTGTTCGTTCAGGTGGCGGAAACACGCAGTTTTGTGGCGGCGGGACGACATCTGGGGGTTACGGCGTCGGCGGTCGGGAAGAGTATCGCCCGTCTGGAGGACCGGTTGGGTGTAAGGCTGTTTCACCGCAGCACGCGTAGCATCACCCTCACCGCTGAAGGCACGCTGTTTCTGGAGCATAGCAGGCGTATTCTTGCCGAGATAGAAGCAGCCGAAAGCGAATTATCGCAGGCCGCACAGCGTCCGACCGGGCGATTAAAACTCAGCCTGCCAATCGTTAGCTCACTGATTTTGCCGGCGCTGGGTGATTTTATGGCGGCCTATCCTGATATTCAGCTGGATCTCGATTTTAGCGATCGCCTGGTGGATGTGATTGCCGAAGGCTATGACGCGGTCATGCGTGGCGGCCCGCCGACGGATTCTCGTCTTTCGGCGCGCAAGTTGGGTTATGCCTGCTCGCTTGCCGTCGCGTCACCCGATTACCTGGCGCGTCACGGCACGCCGCAGATGCCGGAAGATTTGCAACATCATGCCTGCCTGCATTATCGCTTCAACACCACCGGCAAGCTGGAACGCTGGGTACTACGCGGTTATGAAGATGAACATGAGCTGGCTTTGCCTTGCAGCATGGTGTGCAACAACATCGATACGCGAGTCTGTTTTGCGAAGCGAGGTTTAGGGATTGCTATGCTGCCTGATTTCTCAGTGCGGGAAGCCCTCGCGCAAGGCACACTGGTCGAAATCCTTAGCGATTACGCCTGTCACCGCAATGTGTTTCATCTGCTGTGGCCCGCCAGTAAACATCCTTCACCCAAAGTCCGCGCGTTAATTGATTTTCTCAGCACGCGCGTCTTTTCGCCGGGTTAACGGTTGTATTTGCTTGCACTTCCCTGCACACGATCCTTTTAGCACGTTCCATACTGAGAAGTTAATGCCTGAAGGAGTTATCGTGATGACAACCATTGCTATCGCCGCACCCGGCGCTATGGGCGCGGCCATCGGGGCTGTGCTTGCCCAGCACGGGGCGCGGGTGATTACCCCGCTAAGCCAACGCTCCGCCCAATCTCAACAGCGTGCACAACAGGCAAATATTGTCGACTGCAGCGCAGAGGCACTGTGTGAGGCCGATATTATCCTGTCGATCCTGCCGCCCGAATCGGCACTCAGTTGGGCGCAGCAGATGGCCCCGCTTCTGCAAGCTGCCGTACATAAGCCGCTGTATGTAGATTGCAACGCCATCAGTCCGGAGACGCTAAAGCAGGTGGCTCAGGTGATCGAAAGCACCGGCACACCCTTTGCTGATGCAGCGATTATTGGCTTGCCGCCGGGCGAGCAAAATCCCACCGGACCACGCTTCTGGTTTGCAGGGCCCCATGCCGGGAAACTGGCGCAGTTAAGTGATTATGGATTGCGGATACGGGTGATGAACGCTGAAAACGGCGCCGCCTCAGCATTGAAGATGGCGTACGCCGGTATCAACAAAGGCATCACTCTGATGACCTCAGCAATGCTGATTAATGCCAGCCGCGTGGGTGCTGCGGATGCGTTACGTGAAGAGATGCAGGAGAGCCAGCAGGCGTTACTGAAACGAATGGAAAAAGCCGCCCCGGATATGCTGCCAAAAGCCTGGCGCTGGGCGGCGGAGATGGATGAGATTGCCACGCTCAATCACGGCGAACTCGCCACCGATCAGCTTTATCGGGCTTTAGGGGAAATTTGCCGCCAGCTGGCTGACGATCGTCAACACGATCAACAGTTCAGCACTTTGCTGGCGGACTTCTTTCAACCGGATGCAGATAAAGCAGGCTGAGCACTCACCGGCAGCCGCAGCTGGCGCTGCAACCAGGCAATCGCGGCCGCTTCATCCGGATCGGAGGCATCAAGTTGCAGCACCGGTCCGAGCGCCATCGGCTGCGCCGTTTCCGCCAGCTTTCGCAGTTCCGGCAGATATTCGGCACCTGGATGGCCCGGCATGCGATCGGTCAGTCGTGACTGATAGCGCGCGACCGCTTCGTCCGGTGTGATGGAAAGCCACAGCTCCAGTACCCGGGTAATACCCGCCTGCTGCAATCCTTGCTGCAGCACTTCTTTGGGCTGGAAACCAAACCAGGCGTCAATCAGGTAAACGCAGCAGTTGGGAGCCTGTCCGACCACCTTCCAGATCGCCTGATAGGCCGCGCACCCCAACTGCCGGTTACGCAGTCGGTCCACCGGCGCGAAACTGGCCATAAACGGTTCTTTCAGGCTGTCCAGCGTCAGCACTGGAAAACCAAACTGCTCCGCCATGGCGCGTGTCAGGGTGCTTTTCCCCGAGGCTGGAATACCGTTGACCAGCACCACCACCTTTTCTGCAGTGTGAGAAGTCATAGGATTTCTATCACCTCCGCCACACTGCTGGCCTGGCGTAACCGCACCAGCGTCTCTTCATCTTCCAATAATGAGACAATTGCGCGAATGCCCTCTTCGATGTGCGCATTGCTGTCGCGCGCGCCGAACATGATCACGATATCGGCTTTGTCACTCCCTTCAAAAGAGATCGGCTCATCCAGCACAATCATGCTGAAGCAATCTTTCAGCACGCCCGTTTCCGGACGCGCATGCGGAATAGCTATCCCTTCCTCAAACACATAATAAGCGCCGTGCGTCAGGGTATTGGCTATCACCGCCTCCGGATACGAATCCTTCACATATCCACCGCTTACCAACGGTTGTGCGGCCAGCGCGATCACTTCGCGCCAGTCCGTGGCGCTGATCCCCACCTGAATCGCATTCGCTTCTTGCAGCAGTCGCTTAATACTCATACTGCCTCCTTAAATTGATTTGCGGATGGTATTACGCAGTTCATCAATTTTAACGAACAGCGGATCAATTTCCTGACGAAAACGGCGGCTTTTCGCAAAGATATTTAATGCACGATTATATTCCAGCATTAATTGTTTCTGCGTATCAACTGCCTGCGGATTAACAGCGAGCTGTTGTTCCAGCTCGCTAATTTTTCCACTGATGGTTTCTGCCTGAAGATCTATTTCTTGTGAATCCTGGCTCTTATTTTCTGAGCCCTTTTTCAAGAATCCAAACATAGCGTCTCCTGCCCCGAATGGCGCCAGGGCACCTCAGGTTTATTACGTCATGAGTGAGTCGTACTTAACGGAACAGTGAAATCTTTTCTACCAGCACATTGGTAACGGCATCATTTGCGGGCACCAGGAAGTTGCGTACGCTGTCATTCACTTTACCTTTTTCAAACGTCTGCTTGCAGTTTGCCACCCACTGCACATTCATTTCCGTGCCGACGTTCACTTTTTCGATACCGCTGCGCACGGCCAGGCGCATGTCTTCATCACTCACGCCCGTACCGCCGTGCAACACCAACGGGGTTTTAGTCGCTTCAGTAATATCGGCCAGACGCTGATGCTGAATATGCGCTTTACCGGTATACAGTCCATGTACAGTACCGATGGAGATGGCCAGCATATCAACGCCTGTTTCATCCACGAAACGCTTAGCATCATCTACGGTGGTAAAGGACGCATCGTTCATTTCGACTTCTTTACCGTCTTCTGAACCACCGATAGCACCCAGTTCGGCTTCAACCGATACCTGCAATGGACGCGCCATATCAATCACGCGACGCGTATTGGCAATATTCTCTTCAATCGATAAATGCGAGCCGTCGTACATAATGGAGCTGAATCCGGCGTCCAGTGCCGTTTGAATCGCATCGAGATCTGAACAGTGATCCAAATGCAGGCACGTCGGTACATTACGGCTTTCAGATAATGAGCGAATCGCATCCACTAATAATTTGTGTCCGAGATATTTCGCCGTACCGGTTGAGATCTGAATCATTAATGGACTGTTGGTTTTCTCTGCTGCTTTAAAAAAGGCCGGTAACATTTCCAGGCAGTGCAAATTAAAGGAACCTAGCGCTTTAAATTCACGTTGTTTAGCCACCTGTAACAGATCGGTAAAGTTATAAAGTTTCATGAAGCTTTTCCTCGTGGGATTTAGGGGATTTTCCGTTAACAAACCAGGCGATCAGAGTGATAAAGACAATAAAGAGTGCGACGAACAACCAGTTGCCCTGGAACGCATGACCCAATACCAGTCCGGTACTGATGACGTCAGAGTCACTGAAGGTCACTCCGGTGAAGCCGTAGCTTTCGAGCATCGGTACCAGAATGGCCGGCAGGAAGGTGATAAACAGACCGTGTACAAAGCCGCCAATCATCGCTCCGCGACGTCCACCCAGCGCGTTACCAAACACGCCAGCGGTGCCACCGGCAAAGAAGTTAGTGAGCAGGCCAGGCAGAATCATCGCCAGACCGAACATCGGGAACACCAGCATACCGACCACGGAACCCAGCGTTGTCGCCAGGAAGCCGACGATCACGGCATTTGGTGCGTAAGGGAACATCACCGGGCAATCGAGTGCCGGTTTGGCATCCGGCACCAGGCGCATAGCGATACCACGGAAGGCTGGCACCAGTTCGTTCAGCAGTAAACGCACACCGCTGTACAATACGAATACACCCGCAACAAACTGAATCGACTGCATGAAGGCATACATCAGGTAGTTCATGCCATTGCTGTACTGACCGATAAATTCTGGGCCTGCTGCCACTGCCGGGATCAGGTACATCGGTACCATCACCACTGCCATCGACAGATAGGTGTCCTGCAGGAACTTGAAGTTGTCTGGCAGCTTGAGATCTTCCGTTGAGCGCGAGCCTTTACCGACCACCTTCGCCACTGCCGCTGTCAGCAGGTAGCCAATGGTGCAGAAGTGCCCCAGTGCAACATCATCGGAATCCGTGATTCGGCGCACCACCGGCTGAGCCAGCGCTGGCATCACGACCGCCATAATGCCGCCGAAGATGCCGCCCGTCAGGATCAGCGGTAAACCTGTCAGCCCGGCTTTGTAGCCAATCACCGCGCCGATGGTTGCCATCCACAGCAGCGCCTGGCCGGTGAGGAAGATGTATTTGAACGGCGTCAGACGCGCGATGATGATGTTGACGATAAAGATCACCAACAATGTCAGCGCCACTTCTGATCCCAATTCGCGGCTGGCTAATCCGGCAATGGCGGCCACATCGGTGATATAGCCCTTCATGCCAAAACCGTGGGTGAAGATGGTATTCAGGAAGGTCAGCGTACCGACAATAATGTTGATACCCGCCATCATAATTAAGAAACCCAGCAGCGTTTTAAAGGTGCCTTCCACCACCTTACCTGCGGATTTTTTCTGCAGTAGCAGACCAATCAGGGCAATAAAGGCGATCAGAATCGATGCCTGCCCTAATAAGTCTTTTACCAGGAAGTTGATCACACTATTCATGGTTAGCAACCTTCAGATTACGTTCTTTCATAAACGCCACGATTTTTTCTTCAATTTCTGCCTTGTCGGTCAGCTTATTGAGAATAATCACCCGTTTGATTTGCTCGGGGCTGGCATCGGCATTCAGGACATCCGCAAAGGCTTTTTGGGTTAGAATCATGTCGGATTTAAAAGCATTGGCTTCTGAAATCGTGGTGTGATCAATATCCGCTTCAATTTCGAGTTTCTTTAATACGGATTTGGCACTCATTTCGATAGCGAAACTGGAGCCCAGACCACATCCACAGACACATAATATTTTCAGCATGGCGTTTTCCTCACAGAATATGCAGTTGTTTAGCGAGTTTGTAATGATGCCCTTCGGTATCAACCAGGCGTTTTTTCATGCTTATAAGATCAATCGGTATCGGTCGATTACTGCCATTAATAATCACCGCTTTGTTGCGCATCCCCGACTGAATACAGCGCGCAACTTCACTGGCCATAATGGTGCCTTGATAAATCTCTTCACAGGTCGGGTCACCACTACGCAAGCCGTAACCAATAATAGTTTTACGAATTCGTACCCCTATTAGCGGCTCAATCTGTTTAATTAAGGTATCAATCGCGCCCTGAAAGCCCGGCGAGTATTCGCGGGTGTAGCCTTCAGAGCAGAGGATTACCACACTGTTTTGTGCAGCAAGTCGTTGCGTGATGCGCTCTGCCAACTCTTGTGTTGGGATTTGGCACTCCGGAATCAGCGCAAAATCAGCATTGGATTTGATCGCTGACTGCAGCGTCAATTCACCACAATAACCGCCGAGCAACTCCACCATGAATACGCGACCTGTTAATGCACGGCCGGTATTTCTTAACTTCGAAACTTCTTTTAAGACTTGCTCACAAGCGGTAGAGAAACCAATGGTGTAGTCACTGCCAAAAACATCATTATCAATGGTCATACCTACACCAAAGCAATTCACGCCGAATTTACTTAATGTATGTAAAAACTGTAATGAGCCATCCCCCCCGGCCATAATTAATACATCAATGCGCAGCGATTTGAGTTGTTTGGCGATCATCTCATACTCAGGGCGAATTAATTTTCGCGTGGTTCGTCCTGATTGCATCACGGGAATGGAAGTGATGGCATAGTCCACCAGATCGCGCTGTGACATTTCCTGATGGCGATTTTCTAATAAACCGGGAATGCCGCCATTAAATAACACCATATCCGCCTGCGTCATACGTGATATCTGAAACACAAAGTTATTTATTCCGGTAACATCGCCACCGCTTATCACTATGCCAATTCTCATTGTCATCACTCCGTATGCTGCGCGTCTGACATTCATTCTTTCGGTGAACGACTTTTCTATTTGCAACAGAGATCACATTTTTGCCATGTATTTCATTCCATCTGACGTTGACAAGGATTAATAGTCACTGTTTTTTGTGATGATTATCACATTGCAATTTTCACCCATCATTTAACAAAACCAATAAAATCATCCGGTTATATTTATTTCATGGTGTGAAACGCATTTAGCCTGCCATCACGTTTTTGCCTGAGTTTCTTTCGATCTGAATTGTGATTGCCCGCGCATTTTTATCGGTACGCCGACTTTTCCCCACGAAAGATAAAGGGATAATGATTCAGTGCGTTATTTGTTGATCAGTGCCGATGAATGATTGACGTCACGTTTATCTGGCTGTCCAATATCGCAGCAAATAAATGACGAAGAAGAGAAAACATGACCAACTCGCAGGAGATGTTGCGTCAGCTCGCTGGCATAGTGGGCGACAAACAGGTATTGATCCATGCTGATGATAAAGCCTGGTACAACAAAGGATTTCGTGTCGGTCGCGGTGAGGCACTGGCAGTGATATTGCCGCAAAACTTGCTACAACTTTGGCAAAGTCTACAGATATGCGTGGCACAGGACGCCATTATCCTGATGCAAGCCTCGAATACCGGTGTGACCGGCGGCTCAACGCCGGATGGCAATGATTATGACCGCGAAGTGGTGATCATCAGTACCCGACAGCTCAAGGGCGTGCAGGTGATCGATCAGGCGCGTCAGATCATCGCCTTCCCCGGCACCACCCTGACCGAACTAGAGCACACGCTGCAACCGCTGGGACGCGAACCGCACTCGGTGATTGGTTCCAGCTGCATTGGCGCTTCTGTCGTGGGCGGTATCTGCAACAACTCGGGCGGTTCGCTGATTCGCCGGGGCCCCGCCTTTACTGAAAAATCACTGTTTGCCCGTATTCATGATGATGGGCGCTTAGAAATGGTCAATCATCTGGGTATCGATTTGGGTGAAACGCCGGAAGCAATGCTGAAGAGTCTGACTGAGCAACAGTATCAGACCGGCGACCAGGCAGACTGGGACGGCAAAATCTGGGCCGATGATTACGCCGATCGCCTACGCGATGTCAACGCCGACTCCCCTGCGCGTTTTAATGGTGACCTGCGCTATCTGCACGACAGTTCTGGCAGCGCGGGTAAAGTGGTGGTGTTTGCGGTGCGCTTGCCCACCTTTGAGGCCAGCGCGGGTAGCGATACCTTCTACATTGGCACAAACGATGAACGCGAGTTGGTGGCACTGCGTCGTTTTCTCCTCACCGAGATGAGCGAACTGCCGCTGCAGGCAGAATACATTCATCGCAACGCCTTCGACTTAACCGTGCGGTACGCCAAGCATATGTATCTGGCGATCCGTAAACTCGGCCCGCAGGCTATTCCTAAAATGATGAGCAATAAAGCGAAGTGGGACGTGCGTGTCAGCCATCTGCCCTTCCTGCCGCGTAATTTTATTGATCGGGTGCTGCAATGCTTTAACCAGCTCACGCCGAGCTTTATTGCCCCGCGCATCATGGCTTATCGCGATGAATATCAACATCATCTGATGATTAAAGTCGATGCCCAGCAGACCCCTGAATTGCAGACGTTATTGCAGCAGTTCTTTGCCGGGCACAGCGGCGGCTTTTTCCATTGTGATGCCCGGGAAGGCGCAGATGCCTTCCTGGTGCGCTTTGGCGTGGGCGGTTGCACCATCTCTTATTGTGATGCGCTGAGTTATAACCCGAATGAAAGGCTGGTGGCCTTCGACGTGGCGCTACGCCGTAATGATGAGGACTGGCGTTTAATCTTACCCGATCACTTAGCAGCACAGGTGCAGGTTGATTCCTGCTGCGGGCACTTTTTCTGTTATGTGAATCATCAGGATTATGTGTTGAAAGAAGGGGTCGATGCGAAGGCGTTTAAGGAGGCGGTGAAAGTCTATCTGGCTGAGCGTGGTGCAAAGTATCCGGCTGAGCATAATGTGGGGCATCTCTATCAGGCATCGTGCGAGCATGTGGATCACTGGAAGCAGTTGGATCCGACTAATAGCTGCAACCCTGGCGTGGGTAAAACCAGTAAGAAGAAGTATTGGGCGTAAAGGCATAACCTGGCACCATCCTATCTTCCCAGCCGTTACGCATCCTGATCCCTGTCCCGAAACAGGATGCGTAACCTTACTTTACTGACACGCCGTGTGAATTACTTCGCGTACGCTTCGGTAGACAAGGTCAGCGTCACATCATCGCTTACCGCTGGCACATATTTATCCAGTTTGAAATCCGAACGTTTGATCACGCCTGTAGCATCAAAACCAATCGCCTGCTTCTTCACCATCGGGTGCATGCCCTGTTGATTCAACGTCGCGTGCAGCGTGACCGGCTTAGTGATGCCTTTCAACGTCAGATTGCCTTCCACATCAAACTTATTGTCACCCTTCGCCACCACTTTGGTGCTGTGGAACACAGCTGAAGGATATTTAGCCGTATTGAAGTATTCCGTACCGAGGAACTCTTTGGTCAGCGCGGGCACATGCGTATCAATCTGTGAAACCGGCAGCGTAACGTCGACGCGCGACTGCTCTGGATGATCCTTATCAAACACCAGCGTACCTTTGCTGTTGGGGATGTCAGCTGTTGGATGGGAAAAACCGAAGTGCGTCCAGGTCACAATAACCGAGGTATGCGCGGGGTCGAGGTCATAATGCATCGCCGCAGCCTGAGAAACAGGTGCATACAAAGCAGCGGCTGCCAACATTGGCAGGATTAAACGGGTAACGTTTTTCACTCAGCGTTCCTTTTAGATCGGGAGAATCTATTGAGTGTCTCCAAATCGGAGGCTGAGGAATAGTGAAGAGATTTGCCCGTGACTTTCAAATATATTCAAAAATATCAGTGGGTAATGGTTTAGTGTGGTGAAGGTTTCATAACTTTTCGGTCGCAACAAGTATTCGCCAGCGGCGGCGTTCGCGCATTAAGCGAGTATGAAGTTGCTGAATAAGGGGCAACGTCAGGGATGCAATCGCATCACGCGTGAGGGTCGGCAATCCCTGCTGTTGTCGTAATCCCTGTAGTGCGGCTTCCGCGTTATCGCTGCTATCGCACTGTTCGCGCAGTGTGGCTTGCCAGGCCGCTAAGGTTTGCGCCGTGATAGCATCTAGCTCTGCCACGATTTCGCGTAAAACGCGTTTGCAGTGTCCAAGCAGCGTTTGCCATGGAATCTGTGGCGACTGCAGTGCCAGCATTAGCCCATCGACATCCGCCACGCGCTGGTAGCGTGCTGACACCACATAGCCAATTTGCTGATCGACCCGTAATCGCTGGAAAAAGCGCGGTTCCAGCAACAACGACAGCGCGCGCAATGCGGCTAATTGCCTGTCATCAGCTAGCGGCAGCGGAATAAACAGCAGCAGTGCCTGATCACCTCCGTTACATGGAACCGGCTTAATGCCCCGCTGCAAGCGCGGCGGCTGTGCACCGCTTACTAAATCAGGCGTGAAGTCGCTGAGCAGATGCGATACTCGCTGATGCAATGACGTGTGCTTACCGCACCATGCTACCAGCCATCGAGTGTCACTGGCCGGGGCAATCAATTGAGCGGGCAAGGCGGCAAGAAGCTGCCGAATCACAATCGTTTGGGCATGCGGCAGCGGTTTTGGCTGGGGCGTCAGGTTCAGTGCCTCAAGTGCATGATGCACAGCCAGCAAAGCGTGTGACTCACAGACAGGCAGATTCAGCACCAACTGCCAGACCCCCTGCTTCTGCTGCCAACTGCCACTTCCTCCAGCATGCCGCAACGCCGCCAGCACTGGACGCAGCCGGATTTGCCGTGCCTGCGCTTCGGCATCACTCATCGTGTAATAAAAAGCGGGTCGCAACAGCAAGGTTTCAACCTGTTGCCGGGGCGCAAAACGCGGCAGCGGCATTGCTATCGGTGATAACAGTGGCAATACGGCCGGTTGCGCAGTGGGATAGAAAAAGAATGCAGGCGTTGAAAATGTGCTCGGACTTTGCGGCAGCCCTTTTTTGCGCAAGAGCGTGAAACCTTGCGTCTGGACGAATTCTGGCGAATCCAGTTGCTGCTGTGTGAGCAAACGTGAGCAAGGCACCTGCGCCAATGCGGCTATAAAAGCACTGAACCCCTGCGGCACATAATCGGCAGGCGCAAAGCCCAGCGCCCGGCCACGCAACTGCTCCAGTGGCGATAAGCAGGCAAAATCGTGCCGCGCCAGCTGCGCATAATGTTGCTGTTGCTCCGAAGAGCAGAGTTTGATGGCGTCTAAATGCTGCCAGAAGCAGTGTTCAATGTGATGAGCCTGCTCCGCACTGATTTTAGGCCCGCTGAAGCGCAGTGCTAGCCAACCGTGCTGCGCATCCTGCCACAGCCATTGTCCCTGCAGCGTATCGCATAATTCAGCTTCTCTGAGCGCGCTCAGCAGGCTGCCTGGCGCCTCATCTTGCCAGAACACACTGAGCAAGGTGACATTGTCACGTAAAGTCCGTTCATCACCGGATAACATCAACGTCAGCCAGAAGCTTTCATCACCTGCCAGCTGCAACATCACGTCGCCTGGAGGCTGTGTGAGTGTGAGATTTGAAGGTAAGATTTTTGCCGAGCTGATCGAAGAAAAATGCAGCGCCAGTTCCGCCAGCTCATCTAACGATTGCGGTCCCTGCAACCACAACTCCATGGCATTCGCGTGATAAAAGCGCTGATGGAAGTCGCGCAACGCAACTTGCAATGAAGTGACATTGTCACCAAAAACCTGCTGATTGCCGACGCGAAAACGTTGAAATGCCCCGCCCAACCTATCCACCAGCGCCGTTTCACAAAGCGTGTCGGCATGCTGTTGCAGAAGTTGACATTCCGCATCAATCACCGCCACTTCCTGCTCAATAGCCTGCTGACTCAACAGTGGTGCGGCGATCATATCGCTCAACCGCTGCACACCCTCAGACAGGTTCGCCGCGGGAAGCTGGAAAAAAAAGGCGCTGTGGCTAAGTTGCGTGGTGGCGTTGACCTGCCCGCCGCGCTGTTGCACCCTCGGCATCAGGCGCTCAACGTCTTTAAAACGCTCGCTGCCGCAGAACAACAGGTGCTCCAGCAAGTGCGCCAGCCCCGGCCAGCGGTCGGGTTCATCCAGACTGCCAGCCTGCACGCGAATCAGGGCTGCAGCGTCGCGAGCATCGGCCTGATGATGCAGGTGGCAACGCAGGCCATTGGCTAACACCAGCTGGCGAGAGGTCATCAGGTGACTCGCTGCTTGAAGATCAGTTCGGAGTTGGAACGATTGCGGAACTGAAGCTGGGCGATTTTGATGTCGCTGCAGGTAGCTTCGCGGCGCGCTTCCAGGATCTTGCCGTGATGGGGTGACTTACTGCATACCGGATCGGTGTTATCCGCATTGCCGGTCAGCATGTAGGCCTGGCAACGGCAACCACCGAAGTCTTTCTCTTTCTCATCACAGGAGCGGCACGGCTCCGGCATCCAGTCATAGCCGCGATAACGGTTAAACCCAAACGAGTTGTACCAGATGTCTTCCAGACTGTGCTCAAGCACTGATGGGAACTCAACCGGTAACTGGCGTGCGCTGTGGCAAGGTAACGCCGTACCTTCCGGTGTCACACTGAGGAAAATTGAACCCCAACCGCCCATACAAGGCTTTGGCCGCTCTTCGTAATAATCCGGCGTGACGAACAGCAGATTCGTGAGGTTACCGGTTTTGCTCATACGCTCACGGTACTCCGCTACCACCGCTTCGGCATGCGCAATCTGTTCCCTCGTCGGTAATAAGCCCTGGCGGTTAAGATGCGCCCAGCCATAGAATTGGCAGGTCGCCAGTTCCACGTCGTCCGCTTCCAGCTCAATGCACAGGTCGATGATTTTATCGATCTGGTCGATATTATGGCGATGCAGCACGAAGTTCAGCACCATTGGATAGCCGTGTGCTTTTACCGCTTTCGCCATTTCCAGCTTCTGCTGGAAGGCTTTTTTCGAACCGGCCAGCGCGGCATTGAGGGTTTCATCACTTGCCTGGAAGCTAATCTGAATATGATCCAGACCCGCATCCGCGAAAGCGTCGAGTTTTTTCGCCGTCAGACCGATACCGGAAGTAATCAGGTTGGTGTAGAAACCGAGATCGCGCGCTGCCTTGATCAACTCGGGCAGATCTTTCCGCGTCAGCGGTTCGCCGCCCGAAAATCCCATCTGCACACTGCCCATGGCACGCGCCTGACGGAACACCTCGATCCACTGCTCAGTCGTCAGCTCTTTCTCCTGTTGCGAGAAGTCGAGCGGATTCGAGCAGTATGGGCACTGCAGCGGGCAGCGATAAGTCAGCTCAGCCAGCAGCCACAGCGGCGGCGTGGCGGTTTTATTCAGGTTCACGACACTGGATCCATTTCTGTTCTACGGCGGATTGCAGGAATTCCTTCACGTCATCATCCACGCCGCCCGCTTCCGGGAAACGGCTGTTGAGAATGGCGATGATGGCGGCCACATCCTGTTTGCCGGTGACCAGTTCAAGGATCGCCGTCGCGGTTTCATTCAGCTTCGCCATGCCTTCGGGATACAGCACCACATGGCTATCCTGCGCCGCTTCCCACTGCATGCGATAGCCACGACGGAAGGCCGGAATCAGATTATCTTTTATCATGTTACACCAGTCTTGTGCTGTGCCAGGACACCTGATCGGTGACCGTGTGATAAGGCGGGCGTTGCAAAGAATACGCCATGGTCATGGCATCCAGCAGCGTCCAGAGAATATCGAGTTTGAACTGCAGAATTTCCAGCATGCGGTTCTGCTGCTCAGCAGTGGTGAACACTTCCAGCGCCAGCGCCAACCCGTGCTCCACATCGCGGTTTGCCTGGCTCAGGCGGCTGCGGAAATAGAAGTAACCCTCTTCTTTGATCCACGGATAGTGCTGCGGCCAGCTGTCGAGGCGCGACTGGTGGATTTGCGGTGCAAACAACTCAGTTAATGAGCTACAGGCCGCTTCCTGCCAGTTGGCGCGACGGGCGAAGTTAACGTAGGCATCCACAGCAAAACGCACGCCCGGCAGCACCAATTTTTCGGACAGCAGGACTTCACGATCCAATCCCACCGCTTCACCGAGTTGCAGCCAGGCTTCAATACCGCCTTCCTGGCCGTTGCTGCCGTCATGATCGAGGATGCGCTGCACCCACTTACGGCGGGTTGCGGGATCCGGACAGTTCGCCATAATCGCCGCGTCTTTCAGGGGAATATTGGTCTGGTAATAGAAGCGGTTCGCGACCCAGCCCTGAATCTGTTCACGCGTCGCTTCACCATTATGCATCGCGATATGGTATGGATGATGAATGTGGTAAAACGCGCCTTTGGCACGCAGCGCCTGCTCAAACTCTTGAGGCGATAAGGCTTCGGTGATGATCACGATGCGCTCTCCTGCAGATGAATCGCCATCCCGTCCCAGCTCACTTCAATGCCCTGCTGCGTCAGATACTGACGCTGCGGCGACTGCTCGTTGAGGATCGGATTGGTGTTATTAATGTGAATCAGAATTTTGCGTGGTGCAGGCAGTGACGCCAGCAGCGCCATCAGGCCATGCTCTTCCGCGAGGGCCAGATGCCCCATCGCTTTGCCGGTGTTTTTACCGACGCCAGTGGCGAGCAACTCATCGTCTTGCCAGACGGTGCCGTCAATTAACAGGCAATCGGCTTTCTCCAGCCACGGCATGATCACCGCATCGGGCTCGCCCAGACCTGGCGCATACAGCAGCGTCTGCCCATTGGCGGTATTTTCAATAAACAACGCGACGTTATGACCCGGTAACGGGCGGTCGCGATACGGTGAGTATGGCGGCGCGTTGCTGAGAATCGGAATCGCGGTGAACTGCAGGTTACGACAGACATCGACGCGGAACGGTTCGAGTGGCGTAAGACCATGATGCTGCAGCCCGCCATTCCAGTGCTGCAACATGGTGAAAATCGGGAAACCGCTGGTGAGATCGGCATGCACCTCGGGCGTACACCACACCTGATGCGGGCAACCTTCGCGCAGACTGAGTAAACCGGTGGTGTGATCGATCTGACTGTCGGTAAGGATGATGCTGCCAATCGCCGTGCCGCGCAGCACCCCTTTTTTATTCAGTTCGGGTGTGTGGGCGATCTGCTGGCTGATATCTGGCGATGCGTTACACAGCACCCAATCTTCGCCGTTGTCACTGACAATGATCGAGGATTGCGTCCGCGCCTGAGCCTGAATCGTACCGTTGCGCAGGCCGCTGCAATTGGCGCAGTTACAGTTCCACTGCGGAAAGCCGCCGCCTGCCGCTGAACCGAGCACTTTAATAAACATGAGAGATAACCAGAATGAAAAATAAAATGCCCGCACGAACGGCGGGCAGAAAGTCTTAGCGGTTGGAGATGTACAGAGTCACTTCCAGGCCCAGACGCAGGTCAACAAATTCAGGTTTTTTCCACATAACTTTCTTCCTCAAAACAAATAACGCAGAGCAGGCTCTGCTGGAAATGCTTGCACCAGTAAACGAATTTTCTGGCAGCAAGGCACGACGCGGGCTGATGTTGCGCCAATGTAGCGGACAGATCAACCCTGATTCGGTAAGGGAATTGTGCTAATCCTGCCAAATCCGTTGCAGGACGCGCAGCCAGTTCCCCCAGGCAAACTGCTCAATCATAACTTGATCATAGCCGAGCGACGTCAGCAGCGCATAGAGATGCGGTAGCCCTGAAACATCTTTCAACGCATCGGGCACGCTAATGCCGTCGAAATCCGAACCAAATGCTACGTTTTCTGGCCCCATTATTTCAACTAAATGATCCAGATGTTTAACAATTTCGATCAATGGCGTATCACTATCACGCTTGCCATCCGGTCGTAAGAAAGCGTTACCAAAATTAATCCCTACCACTCCGCCGCTGTCGCGAATGGCACGCAGTTGCTGGTCGGTAAGATTGCGCGGCTGGGCGCAAAGCGCGTGCACGTTAGAGTGGCTAGCCACCAGCGGTGCCGTTGACAGCCGTCCTGTGTCCCAAAACGCTTTCTCATTCATATGCGACACGTCAATCATCATGCGATGGCGATTGGCAGCAAGGATTAACTGCTCACCGGCGGGGGTCAGGCCCGGTCCGGTGTCTGGCGAATGCGGGAAAGCACCGTTTACTCCCTCACCAAATCGGTTAGGTAAGTTCCAGAAAGGCCCGATGCTGCGCACGCCTGCCTGATAAAAGGCATGCAGATCTTCGCCATCGGCATCGAATCCATCCGCCCCTTCAATATGCGCGACCATCGCCAGCACGCCATCGTGGCGACAGCTGGCAATATCCGCCGCCGTCAGGCATAGACGGGCGCGCCCGCCGGACTGCGCTGCCAGCGTTTTGAGGATATCGAGTTGTTGCCAGAGAATATCGAGCGGCTGCCACTGCTCGTTTGCACGTTGCGGCGCGACCTCATTGATGTAACGCTGCGGCGGGACAAACAGTGCAAAGAGCCCACCGGCAAAACCACCCTGCTGCATACGAGGAAAATCCAGATGCCCTTTCTCAATGCCAGAAAAAAAGGCGCCAGCGGGATCGTCACGATGATGCAGCCACAGATTAAGCAGCAGGTCGTTATGACCATCGAAGGTTTTAAATAACATAGGGGATCACACAGCGAGACAACGTAGGCGCTATGCTACTCGCGCCCGGTTGATTCGCCAAACAAAGGGGCACAAAGCGTTAGTTTTGTGCAACCTTTAGGCCATGATAAAAGGTGGGTTTGACGTCGAGATGCTGCTTAATCAGGCCCTGTTTTTGATAAAAATCGGCGGTGTCCTGCTGTTGTGCGATGGTGGCGTCATCAATGGCTTGCCAATGCGACTGGCGGCGTGCAAAGGACTTCGCCGCGGCTTCTTTCGGGAAGCCGATGATTTTCGCCAGCGTGGTGGAGTACGCATCAACATGGCTGTTCGCCCAGCGATCCGCCGCCGCAAGGCGATTAACGTAATCCTGCAGCGCTGCACGTTTGGCCTCGTCATTGATTGCCGCATCGGTCGCCGCGAGGAAGCTGTTGCCGCTGGAGAGGCCAACGCCATTGATCAGCACACGTCCAGTATGCGTGACTTCCGCCAGCGCGGTATAAGGATCCCAGGTTGACCAGGCATCGACTGAACCGTTGGCTAATGCGATGCGTGCATCGGCGGGCGTCAGGAAGCGAAAGTTGACGTCTTTATCCGTTAAACCGGCCTTTTCCAGTGCTTTCAGCGCTTCAAAATGGCCAATGGATCCACGCCCGGTGGCAATATTTTTCCCTTTGAGATCGGCCACGGTTTTAAGTTTTGAATCCGGGCTAACCAATACCGCTAAGCCTTCAGGCACAGATTTACTTACCGCCACCGCTTTCACCTGCGAACCCGCCGCCAGCGAGAACAGCAGCGGCGCATCACCAATAATACCCGCATCGACGGCGCCCGCATTCAGTGCCTCCGCCAGCGGTGCCGCTGCCGGGAACTCCGCCCATTCGATTTTATAATTGAGATTATTGAGCTGCTGCGCCGCTTCCATCTCGGCATGCATATTGCCTTTCTGGTCGGCAATGCGCAGTGTGACGGTTTCCGCCGCAGCGGTTCCACTGGCAAGCATCACTAACAGGGCTAAAGCTTTTCTTTTCATTCTATTTTCTCTTATAGCGCAAAATCCCAGACTACCCTGTTGTGCTAAAAGCCCAGATGCCGATTTCGTCTGAGGAAAATCATCCTGCGCATAAGCAGTACAACGCTTTTGGCCGTCGATTCTCATCATCCCACATTTGTTGTGAACGGTTGGGATAGCGAGGGTTCACAGAATGTGGGCCCGGCTGCTGCGGCAACTTCGCAACGAAATGTCAGTTACGCAATGTAGCTTGTCAGTTATGCGTGAGCAGCGTGCGGCGATGTGGTCCAGACTGAGTACAGACCCATAAGGAGAACCTCATGCTGAACCACCCTGCTGAAAAATATCGCCCCTTCCCGGTGATCGATTTACCCGACCGTCAGTGGCCATCGCGCCAGCTCACCCAGGCACCGCGCTGGCTTTCTACCGATCTGCGCGACGGCAACCAGGCGCTGGCTACGCCCATGGACAGCGCCCGCAAGCTCGAGTTTTGGCAGCTATTGCTGCGCTGCGGCTTCAAAGAGATTGAAGTGGCGTTTCCTGCCGCCTCACAAACTGATTTCGACTTTGTACGCCTGCTGATTGAGCAGCATCATATTCCGCAAGGCGTTGCGATTCAGGTACTGACGCAAGCACGCAGCGATCTGATTGATCGCACCTTTGAAGCCCTGCGCGGCGCACCGCAGGCGATTATTCATATGTACAACGCCACGGCACAGTTGTTCCGCGAACGCGTATTCCGCCAGAGCAAAGCAGAGATCATTGAGCTGGCCTGCGCTGGGGCACGGCAAATCCGCGCCCAATGTGAAGCACAAAACGACACCGCCTGGACCTTCCAGTATTCACCTGAAACGTTCTGCTTTACCGAACCAGAATTCGCGCTGGAGATTTGTGAAGCAGTCGCAGCGATCTGGCAGCCGGGGCCTGAACGCCCGATGATTATTAACCTGCCCGCCACGGTGGAAGTGAATACTCCGAACGTCTATGCGGATCAGATCGAGTATTTCTGCCGTCACTTTAGCCAGCGTTCACAGGTGGCGATTTGCGTGCATCCGCACAACGATCGCGGCACCGGCGTGGCCTGTGCCGAGCTGGCGATACTGGCCGGAGCCGATCGCGTTGAAGGCTGCTTGTTCGGTAATGGTGAGCGCACCGGCAATGTCGATATCGTGACGCTGGCGCTCAATTTGTATACTCAGGGCGTGGCACCGGAACTCGATTTCAGCGATATCCAGCAGGTGCTGGAAGTGGTGACCCGTTGTAACCAATTGCCGGTGCATCCGCGCCATCCGTACGCTGGTGAGCTGGTATTTACCGCGTTTTCGGGTTCGCATCAGGATGCGATTCGTAAAGGCTTTGCCGAACGCAATGAGCGTCAGGAAGCCATCTGGCAAATGCCGTATCTGCCACTTGATCCGATCGATATCGGTTGCAGCTACGAAGCGGTGATTCGCGTCAACAGTCAGTCGGGTAAAGGCGGAGCGGCCTGGCTACTGGAGCAAAACCATGGACTGCAGTTACCGCGTGGGTTGCAGCAAGACTTCAGCCGCATTGTGCAGCAGCAAACCGATGCTCACGGCCAGGAAATGACGCATCACGCACTGTGGCAACTGTTCTGTCAGCATTACGGCTTAACACAGCCTGCACGGCGCTTACTGGACGCGGAAAGCCATAGCGATGAGAAAGGTGAAACGCGATTTAAAGCGCGCCTGCAGGATGGCGGACAAACGCTGACGCTGGAAGGCAAAGGCAACGGACTGCTGTCGGCGGCGGTCGCGGCACTGCGTCAGCGCTATGATCTGGCAATCAGCATTGAGGATTACCACGAGCATACGCTGGGTAAACGCAGTGACAGCCGCTCCGTCACTTACATCAGCTGTCTCAATGCGCGCGGCGAACGCGCCTGGGGTGTCGGCATCGATAATGATGTAGCACGCGCCTCGTTACAGGCTTTGCTCAACGCAGCCCACGCTTTTCTGCCGCAGGAAAGTAGTTCGCCGGTGTAACGCCGAGCACGCGGCGGAACATCGCACTGAAGGCGCTCGGGCTGTCATAACCGAGTTCGAGCGCCACCGTTAACACCGTTTCGCCCTGCGCCAGCCGCGCCAGCGCCACGCTGAGGCGTGCGCGGCGCACCCAATCGCTGAACTGCAAGCCCGTTTCGCGGTTAAAATGTCGCGCAAGCGTGCGTTCAGCGACACAGAGTTCGCTGGCCGCTCTCGCGAGTGTCCAGATCTCGCCCGGTTGCTGATGGATTTGCTGGCACAGTGCACGCATCCTCTCACTTTCCGGCCACGGCAGGCCGAAGGGCAGCACATCCATTACGCGAATTTCATCGAGAATCAATTCATAAATGCGTTCTGCACGGCTGCCAGAAGCGTATTGATCCGGCAATGCCAGAGCACTGACGATCAGCTCACGCAGCAGCGGGGAAATCTGCACCACCTGACAGCTGGCAGGCAAATCCGCCCGCGCCAGCGGATCAACAAACAGCGTGCGGGCCGCCACCGACCCCACAATATGCAGCGCATGCTCCGTGCCTGCGGGTAACCACACGCCACGACTTGGCGGCACAATCCAGCTGCCCTGCCGGGTTTCGACTTTCACTACGCCGCTCAAGGTATGGATCAGCTGCGCACAATCGTGGTGATGCCATGACTCAGCATCACCGTGCACATAATCGTGCGCATAAGGCACAAGCGGACGAAAGCTGAAATCGAAGTTGAGCCGCTGACTCATTTAGCGTTTCAGGTACTGGTAGACCGCCGCCAGGTCCTGCTCGCCGTAACCGGCATCGACCGCTTGCTGCCAGACGTCAACGATGTTCTCCAGCGCGGGCAGCTTGCTATCACCTGCGGCATCCAGCGCCAGTCTGGCATCTTTCAATGCCCACACCAGATGCATCTGCGGGGTGTAATCACCACTGGCGATCATACCCAGTTTCATTTTGGCGTACGGGGCTGCCAGCGGGCCGCCATCCAGCACTTTCCACAGATCGTCGGTGCTGAAACCAAACTGCTCCGCCAGGCGTGTACTCTCCGCCAGACTTTGCATCAGGCCAATCAGCCAGCTGTTGACCACCAGTTTCATACGCGAGCTGGCACCCGCCTCACCCAGCCACTGTGTGCCTTTTCCAATTGCAGCAAACACCTGCTCAGCGGCCTGCGCTTTGCTTTGATCGCCGCTGGCCATCACCAGAATCTGCGCATTTTCGGCAGGCGCTTTGGTACCGGAAACCGGCGCATCGATAAAGAGCACATCCGGACGTGCGTGTTGCAGGTCGGCAATCAGCGCATCAGTCGCTTCCACGCCAATAGTCCCCATCTGGCAGACGGTCGCGCCCTGCTTCAATGCACTGCTTGCTTCGGTCAGGGTCTGACGCGTGGTGTCGCCGTCAGAGAGCATGGCGATCACCACGTCTGCGCCTTCAACGGCCTGCGCTGCGCTGTCAGCCAGTTGCAAACCGGCATCCAGCAGATCTTCACCCTTCGCACGTGTGCGGTTCCAGCCACGCACCACGAATCCTTTTTTCAGTAAGTTGGCGGCAAATGCATGCCCCATTGCGCCTAAACCTAATACCGCGACAACCGGTTGCTGACTCATTTTCACTCCCTTTTGTGCTTGCAGACAAAACCGCCAGACTGACAGAAAATCGTGCTGACAGCCAGGCGAGAGGTGCGGGGAAAAACATGTTTCACGTCTGCAGGACGCTCACAAACGCCATTCGATTATTTTTAGGCGTTCACTTATAATCAATTGGAAATATTCACACTATAAATCATTACTTATGGCATCAGATATTCAAACCACAAAAGTGACACGCGAGCGTGGCAGGCCAAGAGTCTTTGTCATGGATGAAGTCCTGGATAAGGCAATGATTGTCTTCCGGAAAAAAGGATACCACGCATCATCCATCGCTGACCTTGGCGAAGCCATGGGCCTGACAGCGGGAAGCATATACAAGGCTTTTATCGATAAACGCACGCTGTTTTTGCGCGTTTTTGAACGCTACATTGCCATACGCAATGCGGACTTGCGTCAACGCCTGCAGCATTTTCCGAATGGCAGAGCGCGCATTGAAGAGTTGCTCCAGTTCTATCTGGATTCCGCTGTTGAGATTGAAGGCCGCAGAGGATGCCTGGTGGTCGGAAGCACCGTTGAACTTCAGACGCTCGATGAAGAGTTGTCCGAGCTTGTTCGGCAAGCCGTGATGCGCAACCAAAATTTTCTGATTTCGCTTGTCGCGGATGGCCAAAAAGATGGCTCTATTTCATCTCATGTTGATGCTGAAACAGCAGCAGGGCTACTATTGTGCGTGGCATTTGGCATGCGCGTGGTGGGTAAGGTACAAGATGTGACTAACGGAAAAAAAACCATTAGTATGGTCATGAAGGTTTTGGATTAATTCATTTGCCCTATTAGGAAATATGCATTTCCTAATTAAACCGGGTTATTCACCCTGATGGATTGTTGTCGAACAGGCTTAAGCGAGCCGTAAATGGCAAGACATGCGCAGCCCGATGTTTTTAACTTTTGCGATTAGCCTTAGGGAAATTAATATGTGCACCAATGATGCAGCAGATTCAAAAAAGCCTTTAACCGGGGATGAAGCAGAAAATCGCTCAGAAATTTCTGAAGAGGAAGCGCTGGGAAAACTCGTGGCCGAAATTTTAAGTTCAGGTAAAACGTTGAGCAGAAAAACGCTTTGCTTTGAGTTATTGAAACAACTTGACGTCTGCGAAGAGGCATCTGCAAAACAACACTATGCAAATATATTCAAGAAATTACTCTCCTGTTAAGGACAGCACGAATAAGCCAACCGTTGGATGACTGCTTTTCAGTTGCCCAGAAAATAGACACTTTCTGCGCACTGCTTTCAGGTGTTTTCACAGGGAACATAGCAATGCGATTTTACGCCTCGGTTATATTACTGCGTAGATGCCAGATTATTAGCAAACTGAATGATTTCACCCCAACACCGAGACATTGAAGTAACACTGACTCTCATCGGCGTTGAGGGTAATCCACTGTTATGCCACTACCCTCTCTATTTAAAATGCGATGCTCGCTTTGATATTCAACCTGCTACCTGATACGGACCCCGACCAGAGAGCCAGAATGCTGGCAAACGCATAGGGCAATAAACCCGCTACGCTTTAGGATTAAATCGCTCTCTTCCATGAATCAAAGTACTACGCCTGCTTTTTATACGGAACCGGGCATGATTAATAACAGTTCTCCAGAGCGGATCTGCGGTACTGCTTTGAAAACTTTCGAGTTTATTGAGAAGTTCCGTCCACTTAACCACCTGATAATCCTTATCTTTATCTAATGAATCTTTCATGTCTTGTATGATCTTATCGACACCTTCTTTTGCGTGCTTTAGGCTAGCGCCTGACTGGTGCTCAGCTGCGTGCTTTTTTATCAGGCGTGCAAAAACATCAACATCATTTTCATATGCGTCCAAGCGCACCTCTACAATGTTAGAAACTGCATATATCAATAGTGGGTTCCAGTGATTAATAAAGCGAAGCGGAATTACTAAACTTAAGATGCATATTAAATATATTTATTAGCCTTACTGTAATTTACCTTCAGTCAGATGAAAACGCATGGGTGACTTTGAATAAAATTGTACGGAATTTGACTAAATTTTGCTTTCTTTTATTAATCGTAGATTCATACACTATTTTTGAACAACTTCACAGGAAAAACTCACGATCAGCACTCCAGACATTCATAACTGTGAGTTTTATTTCATTTATTTTGAATGAATATAAAGATATAAATAATATACATGTCAGACCACACGAATTGATCATGAGCTTATTGTACAAGTTTTTAATATTTGTATAAATTTGATTGCCTGAGCAAGCCTTGTTGTGGATACCGAGCCGTGATGGCTAGGAAGATCGCTTCTCTTTTCAAAATTGTAGTTTTAAGATAACCCAATCTTGCTGGATCCTGCAATAACGCTAACGGATACACATAACTTCTACCCTTACTTTAATTGAGGCTTTTATGCAAGAATCGACTACCGCTAAGTCTCGACTACTCGACTATTTCCAGACGACTGGCGAGCAATATTTAAGCGAACGCGTGATTATTTCTGAAATCCGCATGGAACTGCTGGCTAAAAAACACCGCATTACCAATAAGGATATCATTCTTGCACTGATATTAAGGCTTGAGTGCGAAAGTGACATTATTAAGCAGGATATTTACCGAAACGCACTGGAAATAGTTGTCCAGCGCACCCCGGATGACATTTCATAAACAAAGATTTAAGTGGAACCCGCGTTGTGATGAGCAAGGATGCCTAATCAATGTATACAATGCACACCCCGCGGTTTAACTGCTTACATTCACCCTGCATATTTTCAGCCCAAAGATGCCCCAGATTCGTCCCCTCTCTCTGTCGATGCCATCAAATACGTTGTCTTATCCCCATTAAAAACAGGCCCAATGGCCGCATTTATTGAATAAATTCGCTGAAAATGTAATACCCTGTATCACCAAAAAAGAATTATTCTATGCGCGATTAATGTTCCGCCTGGTTCATTCCACGTCTTTTATACGGTCTTTCATAATGAAAATAGCTTTACTGCGACAGGCACCGTTGCTGATGCTGCCTGCATTATTCCCCCTGCAACTGATGGCGGCGGATAGTGCCAGCAATACCATGGTGGTCAGTGCCGCGCCAGCCGGCAGCGGTTTGTCCGAGCTGGACACGCCCGCGGCGGTGAGTGTGGTGTCCGGTGACGATATGCGTCATGCAGCACCACGCGTCAACCTCTCGGAAAACCTCGCCAGCGTGCCAGGCATGCAGATTCAGAATCGCCAGAACTATGCGCAGGATTTGCAAATTTCCGTGCGTGGATTTGGTTCGCGTTCGACTTTCGGTCTGCGCGGTATCCGCCTGTATGTTGACGGTATCCCCGCCACGATGCCGGATGGCCAGGGACAAACCTCAAATATCGACATTGGCTCGATTGACCACGTTGAGGTGCTGCGCGGCCCGTTTTCCGCGCTGTACGGTAATTCTTCAGGCGGCGTGATTAACGTTGAAACCCAAACCGGCCAGCAGCCTACCACGCTGGAAGCCAGCACCTGGTACGGCAGCTACGGCAGTTGGCGCAACAGCGTCAAAGCCAGCGGCACCACCGGTGATGGCACCCACGCCGGTGACGTGAATTACACCGTATCGGCCTCGCGCTTTACCACACATGGCTATCGCGACCACAGCTCGGCACAGAAAAACCTCGGGAACGCCAAACTCGGCGTGCGCATTGATGATGTCAGCACCCTGACGCTGCTGTTTAACAGTGTTCATGTGGATGCACAGGATCCCGGTGGTTTAACCGAAGCGCAGTGGAAAGATAACCCGCGTCAGGTTGCCAGCAACGTGACGCTGTATAACGCGCGCAAAACCGTCGACCAAACCCAGGCTGGGCTGCACTATCAGCGCCAGATGAGCGAGAACGACGACCTCAGCGTAATGATGTACGCCGGTGAACGTGAAACCACGCAGTATCAATCGATCCCGGCTAGTGCGCAGATTAATACTAAAGGACATCCTGGAGGCGTGATTTCGCTGGCTCGCCATTATCAGGGGATTGATACGCGTTGGACGCATCGCGATACCGTGTTCACCCTTCCCGTGACGCTAACCGCCGGTCTCGACTATGAAACCATGACCGAAAAGCGTAAGGGTTATCAGAACTTCACCACCAGCAATGGCGTGACGGATTACGGCGTTCAAGGCGACATGCGCCGCAATGAACGCAACCTGATGTGGAACCTCGATCCTTATCTGCAAACGGCGTGGCAGTTCACGGATAAGTGGTCACTGGATGCTGGTGTGCGTTTGAGCACGGTGAATTTCGACTCTAACGATTATTACGTCACTTCCAGCGATCCCGATGACAGCGGTAATCGCCGTTATCACCGCTGGCTGCCAGCCGCCTCACTGAAATATGCGATTGATAATAGCTGGAATGCCTATGTGTCTGCGGGCCGTGGCTTTGAAACGCCTACGCTAAATGAGTTGTCTTATCGTTCTCTGAGTCAGTCTGGGCTAAATTTAGATCTCAAACCTGCAACGAGTGACACGGTGGAATTAGGCACTAAAAAAAGAATAGGCAACGGCCTTATCACTGCTGCAATATTCCAGACAGATACCTCTAACGAGATTGTTTCAGCGGGAAGTTCTAATGGGCGTTCAATATACAAAAATGCCGGTGAAACCCGTCGTCGCGGGCTGGAGTTGGGTCTGGATCAGGAGTTTGGCTATGACTGGCACCTGAAAGCGGCGTGGACCTTGCTGGATGCGCGCTATCGCTCTAACGCCTGTGGCACTGAAAGCTGTGACGGCAACCGTATTCCAGGCATCGCACGTAATATGGCCTATGCCGGGTTAGCCTATGCGCCGGATCAAGGCTGGTATGCCGGCGGTGATGTGCGCTACATGAGCGACATTGCAGCGGACGATGAAAATGATGTCAAAGCACCCTCTTATACCGTATTTGGCCTGAACTCGGGTTATAAGTGGCTGGTGCAGAACTGGACGCTGGACTTGTTTGGTCGCGTGGATAACCTGTTTGACCGCACCTATGTGGGTTCAGTGATCGTCAATGAGAGCAACGGTCGCTATTACGAGCCGGCACCAGGACGCAACTACAGTGTAGGTCTGACGGTAAGTTATGCGTTTCAGTAACTGACATCGCGTCTGACAAAAAGCCCTGCAACCTTATTCGGATTGCAGGGCTTTTTTTATGCCGTTTCGACAGTGCGCATGCAGTGCATGAGCATGCCTGACCAGTCGTTTACTTCAGCAGAGCCAGCACGTCGGTGGTTGAGCCGGTTTCGCCCAGACGCGGGAAGATACGCTCAACGCTGTTTTGATGAGTATCGGCGTTCAGGCAAGTCATCGCATCTGTTGCCAGCGTGACGTTGTAACCTAACTCGTAAGCCTGACGCGCCGTTGATTCCACGCCAATGCTGGTGGCGATACCGCACACCACCACCTGAGTGATGCCACGCTGCTGCAACTGATCGTGCAGATCCGTGTTGTGGAAACCACCCCAGGTCTTTTTCGTCACGGCAATTTCATCGGCTTTCAGCGCCATTTCCGGCACCAGCACAGCCCAGTCGGCTGGCAGTTCGCCACTATGACGAGCCTGCTCGTTACGGCCTGGTGCGCCACCGGCGACATTCACTTTCACCACCGGCAGGTTTTTGTCATGAAACGCCTTAACCAGCTGTGCACAACGCTCAACCACGACATCGGCTGACAAAGGCGCAACAGGAAGACGGACAATCCCGTACTGCAGGTCAATCACAATCAGGGCGGTTTTTGCGTCTAAGGTCGTTAAAGCCATGGGAATTCCTCTCAGGATTATTGGTCGGCAATACGTTGCAGTAAGGGAATAGCGGCCATTAAAATTTTCTGTTCCGCACTATTAAGCGTGGTTGCCATGCTCTGGAGTAGCCAGTCATCACGTTGTGCACGATTGGCGGCGATCAGCGTCAGGCAGCTTTCGGTCGGCAGATAGCGGGTTTTACGGCCGTCCAGCGGATCGGCTTCGCCTTTCACGAGTCCCTGCGCCTGCAAGCTGGCAACGGTTGCACCCATCGACTGACTGCGCACGCCTTCTAACCCGGCCAGTTCGGTTACCGTCATCGCGCCATCGCGCACCAGATAACCCAACACAGAAACCTGTGGCCAGGTGAGATCGCCCGGTGGGGCCGATTCGCGCAGACGTCGCGCCAGTTTGCCATTCACGCTGCGTAGAGTCGCAGCCGCGCTATTCAGGTCGCTCATGGCACCTTCTCCTTACTGATGAAGCGCGAGTATATAAATACGAAGGCAAACTGTGTAGTTTACCTTCGTATCAATTTGTAGTTGGCACTCACGGCCGCTTGATGTAATGAATCAGACTGTGAAAACGCAGCGGCGTGCTGAGGGGATTGCGATAACTGTGCGCGACATCCGCCGCAAACTGGTGCGCTTCGCCGTTGAGCAGGCGACGCCAGGTTCCCTCCACGCACAGCAGCAGCTCACCTTCCAGCACCACCACCTGCTCAATCACGCCACTTTCGTGCGCGGAAGAGTCGCTTTGTGCACCGCCAGCAAGCGTGACTTCCAGCAGATCAAAACGCAACGCGGCATCATATGGCAGCAGCGGCTTCACCTGCATTTGCGCATTGGGTTGGCTAAACGTCGCGGCGATACCCGGCGGTTGATCGCTACCCTGAACAAAAAACGAGAAAGGCACATTGAAACCGGTAGCGATTTTCCACAATGTCGCCACCGTCGGGCTGGATTCACCGCGTTCGATTTGGCCCAACATCGCTTTGCTGACACCGGTGCGATCCGCTGCCAGTGTCAGGCTCCAGCCGTTCGCCTGGCGCAATTGTTTTAACGCCTGGCTCAAATGTTGATGCAGATTTTCCATGCTATCTCCTGGCAAATTCGCGCGCAGTGTAGCACTTGTGCGTTATAACACACTCGTGCAATAGTGTGCGTTATAACGCACAGCAGGATGCAAATCGATGATCACCGCCACTTCGCGCAACGCTTTCTCTTTCCCTATGCTGGTTTCCGGCTTTATTGCGGTGCTGGTGGGATACAGCAGCACTGCCGCATTGATTTTCCAGGCCGCCCAGGCTGCAGGCGCCTCGCCGGAACAGATCGGCGGATGGCTGTCGATGCTCGGCATTGGCATGGGTTTAGCCTCTTTTGGTCTTTCGGTGTGGACACGCATGCCGATTCTGGCCGCCTGGTCGACGCCGGGGGCGGCCCTGTTGGCCACCAGCGTGCAGGGCCTGACCTTAAATGAAGTGGTCGGCGTGTTTGTAGCGACCAATGCGCTGATCGTACTGAGTGGCGTGACCGGACTGTTTGCCCGCTTGATGAACCACATTCCGCAATCTTTGGCCGCGGCGATGCTGGCGGGGATTTTACTGCGCTTCGGGATCGGCACCTTCACCGGTTTACAAGGCAACTTTGCGTTGTGCGGTAGTATGTGTCTGGTGTGGCTGTTAAGCCGACGCTGGCTGCCGCGTTATGCCATCATTCTGGCGCTGATCGCTGGCGTGCTGGTGGCGGTGGGTCAGCAGGCGATTCATTTCCCGCCGCATGCCCTGACGCTGAGCGTGCCGGAATTTATCATGCCGCAGTTCACGCTGGCATCATTGATTGGTGTGGGATTGCCCTATTTCCTGGTCACCATGGCCTCACAAAATGCGCCTGGGATTGCGACCTTACAGGCGCATGGTTACCAGCCTCCTGTCTCTGCCCTCACCGGCTGGACCGGTTTTATTGCGCTGATCTTGTCTCCTTTCGGCGGCTTTTCGGTGTGTATAGCGGCCATTACCGCTGCCATTTGCATGGGAGAGGATGTGGATGCCGATCCGAAACGACGCTGGATGGCCTCAGCCATTGCCGGCATTTTCTATCTGCTGACCGGCTTTACCGGCGCGCTGATTGCCATTCTGTTAAGTGCCTTGCCGCAGGTGCTGATCGCCACGCTGGCCGGGCTGGCGCTGCTGGCCACCCTCTCCGGCAGCCTGCAACGCGCTCTCGCCGAGCCCGATCACCGTGACAGCGCCATCGTCGCCTTTTTAATCACCGCCAGTGGTATCTCTCTGCTGGGGATTGGTTCTGCCTTCTGGGGATTAATCGGCGGCATGATCACCCATCTGGTGCTGAGCCACCGCGCACGCGCTTAAAATTTCAGCAACCGACCCTTACACGCGGGAAAAACACCCTGTTTTTCCCCCTTTATCAGCCGTTTGATTCCCTGCATTTGGCTTAAGATCACCAGCATCGCCAATTACACACACTGTTTTGCTTTAGGCAACCACCGATAAGGGCCCTACGAGTGGCAAAAACTTTTCTGCGCAGCGGCAATCTGGATTCGGTACTGGCACTGGGTGAAAACGGCCAGCCGGTCTGGGCCTCTGCCCTGCAAATCCGTGAAACACTGCGTTTACGTCGCCAGACGGCGCTGGCTAATTGCCTCGCCATTCCCCAGGCCAACGAGCGCGGGGACCGCCTCGACTGGTATGCGCCCTTTAACGGCAAAGTAAAATCCTGGCGCAGTGCCAGCGATCATGAACGGCAAAAAGCGCTGGAACTCCTGACGCTCAATCAGCAGGATTTACTGGCTGCAAGTCTACGCGCGCGTGACGCTGAGAATCCGGCGATGCGCCTGTTTGGCGCCCTACTGAGCAAGACGCTGCAGTTCCCGGATCAGCAGTACGTTTATCTGGTCGACGGCAAACCCGTCATCACCTTCTGGGGCTTTGTCGATCCGCAGGCGCGCTCTCGCGATGACGCACTGGCCTGCCTGCGCGACAGTCTGGAAGAAGATTTACCGCCGTTGCTGCCAGAACCACCGGCTGCGGTTATCGTGGCACCGGTTATTGCGCCTTTGATTGAAGTGCCTGCCGTTGTGGCTGCACCCGTGGTGGAAGAGCCCGTTGAGATCGCCCAGCCTGAACCTGAAGCGCCACAACCCGCACCTGAGCCTGAGCCTAAAGTTGAGCAGCCGCCTGTTCGCCGCCCTTCCGCATTGCGTCCATTGGCATTGCTGCTGCCGGTTGCCGCCGTGGCTGCGGCTGGCGTAGCGTTCTGGCTGCACAGCACAGCGCCTGAAGCCACACCGCCTGCCCAGGTTGCCGATGCACCGGCTCCCGTTTTCACGCCACCGCCAGTGGTCGCGAAAGCTGAGAAACTGGCCGCCACGCTGCCACAAAAAACCGCCACGGTCACCGCTGCGCCTGTGCCTGCCGCGCCTCCTGCGCCGCCTGAGGTGATTGCTGAACATACTGAACCGGCCAAGGCCGATGACCTGGTGATGACCACCGAAGATGCGCGTATCGGTTCCGTGAAGTTTATCAACGGGACCTGGCGCGTGATATTACGACAGACTAACCTGCCAACCGGTAAGCCACCGAGCCTGCGCTATCAGCTGCGCAACGGCAAAGGCATCGCTACCATTACACAAGGCGATAACATCCGCTGTAAAGCCGATGTGACTGCCGCAATGACGGTGGACGGCACCATGGTGGTTCGCAGCCGCTATACTGCGACCTGCAGCGACAAATCGCGCTACCGCATGCCGGAACTGGTGTGTAAAGCCGGTGATGGCATTGCCAGTTGCACTGCGCAGTACGGCGCAGATCAGGTCTTCCCGTTGACGATTAAGCGTGAGAGTAAGTAAACATGTTGGCTCCCCTCATCGATGACAAACAAAAAATCACGCTGATTGAAGATAGCGGTGTGCAGTTTCTCGATTTTGGCTTACGTCTGCCTGCCTTGCAGGCGCGCCGCCAGTTCGTTCGTCAAACCGCTAACGGTCCGCTGCTGCGACTGAACGTGGACGGTAACAGCGGCAAATTTTTGCTCTATCCCGAAGATGGCGGTGCAGCAGAGGTGGTACGTCCCGAGTCGGACATTGCACTGGCAGATTCGTTAACGCTGCTGGCGCATCAATGGCTGCCGCTGCCGGTGCTGCGCTGCACCAGCGGTCGCCGTTTTATTGGCGGCCCGGATAACTGGGCACGCCTGCACCTGGCACCGCTGGCACAGCCCGATGCCGCAGGTAACACCCATCGCATTACGCTGGCGTTTGATACCCGTATCGTGCCGGAACAGGACGGCGGTGAACAGCACGGTCTGAGCAAAGCCGATGCGCAAAACGGCGTGAGTTTCGCCCTTGCCTGGCACAACTATGAACTGGGTGAGTTTCTGGACCACACCTGGGTGGATGGCTGGCTGCGTGAAACCTTTACTCAGCAGGTCAACGCGCTGGAATCTCGCCGCGAGCAGGAGCTGAATCAGGCGCTGCGTGAGTTTGAGTATCAGGCACATTATCTCAACCTGCTGGAGCTGCTGGGTGAGCAGTTGGACCTGGCCGAGATCTACATTCAGGCCACCTCGCTGCAAACCCCGGCGGTGAATGTCGATATCATCCTCGACGTCGGTAACTCGCACACCTGCGGCATTCTGGTGGAAGACCACGCTGAAGAGAGCAACGGACTGCGCCAGACTTACGAACTGCAACTGCGCGACCTTTCTGAGCCACATCAGGTCTACAACGAGCTGTTTGACAGCCGTCTCGAATTCGCAGAAACCCGCTTTGGTAAAGCAAACTTCTCGCTGGAAAGCGGCCGCGAAAACGCTTTTATGTGGCCATCGCTGACGCGCGTTGGCCGTGAAGCCAGCCGCCTTGCCCTGCTGCGCGCGGGCACAGAAGGCAGCACCGGTCTCTCCAGCCCGCGCCGTTATCTGTGGGATGAAGCACGTTATCAGCCAGGCTGGCGCTTTAACGCCCATGGCAGCAGTGATGAGCCACAGGCAACTGCGCTGCCTTTCACCCTGTTGCTGAATGACGAAGGCCAGCCGCTGCACGCGCTGGCGGAAGACGATCGCCTGCCGGTGTTCTCTGCCAGCTACAGCCGCAGTTCGCTGATGACCTTTATGCTGTGTGAGCTGCTGGCTCAGGCGATGATGCAGATGAACAGCGTGGCACAGCGTCAGCGCATGCCGCAGAGCCAGGCTCCGCGCCAGCTGCGTCATGTGATCCTCACGCTGCCTTCCGCGATGCCGAAACCGGAACGCGAGATTTTCCGTCGTCGCATGCAGGAAGCCATCGCGCTGGTGTGGAAAGCCGAAGGCTGGCATCCGGCTGAGGAAGATTTCAGCGTGCAGAGTCAGGCGAAAAGCCTGCGCCCGGTGCCGGATGTGCAGATGGAATGGGATGAAGCCACCTGCGGACAAATGGTGTGGCTGTTCAATGAAACCCAGGTGAACTTTGCCGGGCGTGCGGAAGATTTCTTCAGCAGCATGGCGCGTCCGGATCGTCCACGTGAAGTCGACGAAGTACCGGGCAAAAGCCTGCGCATCGCTTCTATCGATATTGGCGGCGGCACCACCGATCTGGCCATCACCCAATATCGTCTCGATGACGGCCAGGGTAATAACGTTAAAATCACCCCGCGCCTGCTGTTCCGTGAAGGCTTTAAAGTCGCAGGCGACGATATTCTGCTGGATGTGATTCAGCTTTGGATTCTGCCTGCACTGCAACAAAGTCTGCAGAAGGCTGGGCTGACGCTGGCCGAACCGCTGATGAACAAGCTGTTTGGTCACGACAGCCGCATGGATGGGCAAGCCACGCTGCGTCAGCAAGTCACCCTGCAGCTGTTCATCCCGCTGGCGCAGGCCGTGCTGGAACGCTACGAAAATTGGGATCCGCTCGACAGCCACAGCGAAATCAATGCGCTGTTCGGTGAGCTGGTGTCACAAAAACCGGCCAGCAGCGTGCTGGCGTTTGTTAACGGTGAGATTCAGCGCACGCTGGGCGGCGACAACCGCTTCGATCTGCTGGATGTGCCTTTGGTGGTCAGCATGGCGCAGCTGCACGGTGAGTTCCTGCAGCATCGTATGGCGATCATCCCGGCCCTGCGTGCCATGTGCGAAGTGGTGTCGCTGTATCAGTGCGATGTACTGCTGTTAACCGGCCGTCCTTCGCGCTTCCCCGGCATTCAGGCACTGGTACGCCATCTGCAGCCGCTGCCGGGCAGCCGTATTTTGTCGCTGGAAGGCTATCACACCAGCGACTGGTATCCGTTCAACAAACAAGGCCGCATTGATAACCCGAAATCCACTGCTGCCGTCGGCGCGATGCTGTGCCTGCTGGCGCTTGATCTGCGTCTCAGCAGCTTCTGGTTCCGTGCGGGTGATTTCGAGCCTTATTCCACCATTCGCTATCTCGGCGTGCTGGATGAAACGGCCACGCTGAGCGATGACAACCTGTGTTACAGCGAGATCGATCTCGACAAAGGGGATTTCGCTCTGGATCGTAAAAGCAGCTTCCGCATTCGCGGCAATGTCTGCCTCGGTTTCCGTCAGCTGGATAATGACCGCTGGCCAGCTTCACCGCTTTACAGTCTGAGCATCACCGATCCGAATCTGGCGCGTAAAGTGGCGGGCGAAAGCATCCTGCGTATTAAGCTGGCGGTGCAGCCGGGGCCGGACAATTTTGGTCCGGAGCGCCTGGTGCTGAGCGATGCCCGCATGGATGACGGCACTCGCGTGCCGCTGGAACAACTGAGTCTGAAACTGAATACGCTGTCTGCGACCGGCAATGCCAACGCGCAGTATTGGATTGACAGCGGGAGCGTCTGCAAACGATGAGAACTGCCAAGAGAGCCACCTCTGTTACGCCCGCCAAACGTCTGAGCCTGATGCAGGAGACGCTGGACGGCGCACTGAACTGGATTGAAACCCATCAGGCGCAGGCACCGCGTCTGGCACTGGAAGCGGATACGCTGCGGCTGCAACTGCGCCGCGCGCGCGTGGAGAGTCATGCGCTGGCGCGTCAACTGGCACGTCCGGTGACGCTGGCGATGTTTGGCCAGTCACAGGCGGGCAAAGCCTGGCTGTTGAGTGAAATGGTGGGTGATGCGCAGGGCCAACTGATGGCGCGTCTGGGCGATAGAATCGTGAACCATTTCCAGAACATCAATCCCGGCAATCTCGATTTTGCCATTGCCACTCGCTTCAGCCACCAGCGTGAAACCCAGTCCAGCGCCTGGCCACTGGAGATGACGCTGCTCAATGACGTGGAGCTGATTCGTCTGGTGCTGGCCTGTGCCAAAACTGAAGCACAGCCAGACAGCGCGGTGATCGATGCCGCGCTGCAGCGTTTACAGCGCCATCGTCAGGACGAGCCGCAGCCGGGCCTCGACAGCGATGCGTTGATTACATTGTGGGCGTGGAGCCGCCGCCAGCATCGTCACGCCGAGGTACTCGATCGTCACTTCTGGCCACAGGCGGTGGAACTTGCTCCGTGGTTAAATGTCGATGACCGCATTCAGCTGTTTGCGCTGCTGTGGCCTAATCAGGCGGCGCTTAACGAACAGCTGCGTAATCTGATGCACCTGCGTCATCAGCTGCGCCAGGCACCGCGCCTGCTGGCACCTCTGAGCCTGTTAACCGATGACGCCTCGCTGCCTGCGGAAAAACTGATTAGCAACGATGCCGACTGGCAGGAAATGATTGAAGTCTGCCCGATTGTCGCCAATCGTGTCGGCAAACCACAGCAGGTGCCGCTGGGCCTGCTGGCGTTGCTAACGCTGGAAATCACCGTTCCGCTGAATTCAACGCCGCGTCAGGCACTGTATGACGAAGCCGATATGCTGGAGCTGCCAGCGCCCGGCCAGCCTGCCGACGTGGGTCAGCAAGAAGAATTAGCCCAGCTGCGCAAACGCGATCCTCTGCGGGCGGCGCTGCTGGAGCAGAAACGCGCAATGCTGCCGGGACTGTATGCCGCGCGTCAGGGCATCGACCTTATGCTGATCTGTACCGCCGCCAGTCAGCGTCAGGACACCGACATTGCGGTTAACGCACTGCGCGAATGGCATATTCATCAAACCGTAGCGGCCAGCGGTGAAAAGCCACGCCTGATTTGGGCGATCACCCCGCACGATGCGCGCTATCAGCAGCAGCAGATTAATGTTGATGAAGCCGTGCAGCGTCAGATTGGACAACCAGGGCAAAGCTGGGGCTCCATGCTGGCGCTGGATCGCGCTGGCGTCGATCGCATGGGCAGCTGGTTGCAGGATGAAATGCAGCCGGAGGCGCGTCGTGATCGTCTGGCCCAGCAGTTAAGCACCTTGCAGCAGAAGCTGGTAGAACGTTTGCAGCCGTGGACTGAATCTACCGCTACGCCAGAGCAGGCGGCACGCAAGCAGGCGATTTCCGATACCTTGCTGAAGTGCTTGCAACATCGCACTGGCCTGCACGGCGAACTGCTGGAGCGCTTGCAGCCTTCGCGCGAAGCGGTGCGTCAGCTGTGGCTGAGCCAGAGCAGTGGCACTGTCGTGCAGCACAGCGCGAAAACCGCTGCGGCTGAGCAGAGCTATTTTGGTATTGGCTTTGAGTTTGACCTGTTTAAAGATGAACCGGTGGCCCCTGCGGAACCGCGTAACAGCAGCGGCCAGCGCGATCAGCAATTCCCGCAGCAGGTGTTTGCGCTGTGGCTTGAACATCTGCGACAGTTGCCGGAAAGCCGGAGTTTGCTGACGCTGCTGAACGTGGATAAGCCGACCATGGAATTGCTGGTAGAAGAGCTGATTACCGCCAGCTTCCGCCTGAAGGTATTAAGTAAGCTGCAAAGCGCGCTTAACGAACCGGATGCGCAGGCCAGCGCGCATGAAGCGCGGACCGATCGTCAGGTCTCGCGCGCGATGACGGTGTTGGGTGATTTTGTCGCCTGGCTCGGCTTCCTGCAGCGTCCGGAGAGCGAGCGGCCTGAGAGTCGTGTTAATCGCGGACAAACCATCTTCGCCCGACCACCTGCGCCGAGCGTGAGCTTCTCGCCAGGTCAACGTTTAACACGTTTGTCAGCCGCACCCGCCAATCATACCGCCTATTATATCTATGACTGGCTGGTGGGATTAAATTCGGTCATTGTGGAAAACAACGGCTATACCGGCGGCAGCGACCTGCCCGCCAATGCCCGTCAGATGCTGGCGATTCTACTGCTGCCGCTGCACGCGTAATCAGTCATGAATCAGGCGCAGCTCGCCTCGCAGCTGCTGCGCCGCCTCTTCCATCAGCGCCAGCACCGGTGCAAATTCCGCCTCACTGGCCAGTGCAACATGACGTAAATGCAGTTCAGCCGGCAACGCAATCCCGCCTGTCAGCCAATCCCACAGCGCATCCAGATTGCAGCCAAACTCCCCGCTGCAGCCGCTTTGCGCCACAAACTCACTGTAAAACGCCTGGCGATCGGCCAACTGCTGGAAATCAAAAGAGAGGGTCAACATGGTTAGTTCACCTGTTTGAAGCTGCGATAGTGATCGGTGGTGAGAAAGATCAGCCCATCTGAAGAGTAAAGCAGACGATCGGCATCGCGGTGGCCGCAGTCGTAATTCACATCGGCTTCATACCACTGACGCCCTTGTTTCATCGGCAGACGCTGCTCACGATTGCTAAAACGATCGCCACCAATCGCCCGGCCAGGCAATACGTTGCACAAGTCGCCTTTGCTGGGGTTCCAGCCCTGACGGCGTGCTTCACTTTTGGTGAGATAAAGATCCGGCAACTGATGATTTTGCTGTAACCACTGCGCCACCGTGTGGGCATCGGTGAGTTTGGCAATATCTGTGCCCTGTGCGGCGGTTTTACCGGTTAAATGCGGCTTGAGTCCGGCCCAGGTGGCGGCCAGCGCGAGAATGAGTCCAATCCAGAGTTTCTTTGACATAGTGACATCCCGAAGTGCAGGACGCCGATAATAGCAGGATTATCGTGAAGAAGAACGCGGGCCAGCATGGCTGGCCCTGGCGGAGGTATTACTGCATCGCACTCGCGGCTGGCACGGCATGTCGACGCCATGCGCCAGGCGCCACGCCATACTGACGTTTGAAGCTGCGATTAAACGACTGCTGCGAATCAAACCCCAGTGAAATCGCCACATTGAGGATCGGTTCGTTGGTGGTCGTTAAACGGTCCGCCGATTTTTTCAGTTTCTTATTACGAATGTACTCGCCCAGCGGATAGCCGGTGTGCTCTTTGAACATACGCTGCAGGTGCCATTTCGAATAACCGGCGCGCCCTGCTACGGTGTCCAGATCCAGACGTGCTTCAATGTTGTTATCAATCCAGTCGATCAGATCGTGAATAAATGCGTCGCTCATCATCCCATTTTCTCCCGTCGCCTTAACGAACAGTATCAGTATCAGTTGCAATTACACTTTAAGGGTGACTGACTATGACATTTAATGCAAGTTTTATTATTGCATTAAATGCCGCACTCGCCGTAGGGGCTTTTCCCCACTGAAACGAATCGATCAAAACAGCACATAAAGTGTATCAGATATTCTTGCAGATGCAGTTTGCAGCAGCCTACACTCATCGCGTTTTAATGCAATCTTAAAAGTTGCAGATTTTTCGTACATGTCCTTTCTTTTTTCACACCAACGCGGAATAACAACAATGCATCTGCAAACATATGGGGTTCGTCGGGCAGTAAGCCTGTCAGGAGTGATGTTGCTGGGAAGCCTGCTGGCCGCTTGCGATCGGGGTGTGGCGCAAAACGCCCCGCCACCGCCGCCCGAAGTGAGTGTCGCGCAGGTGGTCGAACAAAAAGTCAGCCAATGGGATAGCTTCAATGGTCGCTTTGAAGCGGTGCAGAGTGTGCAGCTGCGCCCTCGCGTTTCCGGCTATATCGATCAGGTTAACTATCGCGAAGGCGATGACGTGAAAAAGGGTCAGGTGCTATTTACCATTGATGACCGCACCTATCGCGCGACGTTAGAGCAGGCACAAGCTGAACTCGCGACCGCGCGCAGTCAGGCATCGCTGGCGCGCAGTGAGTCGGCACGCACCGATAAACTGATTGGCACCAATGTGGTATCCCGTGAAGAGTGGGAACAGCGTCGTTCTGCAGCGAGTCAGGCGCAGGCCAATGTGCTCTCCGCGCAGGCCGCCGTTGATATGGCGCAGCTGAATCTCGATTTTACCCGCGTCACTGCCCCGATTGATGGCCGTGCCAGCCGCGCGATGATCACCACCGGTAACCTGGTGACCGCCGGTGACAGTGCCAGCGTGCTGACCACGCTGGTGTCGCAGGATCGTATGTACGTCTATTTCGACGTCGATGAAGCCACCTATCTGCAGTATCAGGCGATGGCACGTCAGGGACAAAATCGCGGTTCGCTGCCGGTGGAAATCGCGCTGACCGGCGAGCAAGGTTATCCGCATCGTGGCACCGTTGACTTCCTCGACAACCAACTCACCGCCAGCACTGGCACCATTCGCATGCGTGCCACGCTGGATAATCATGAACGTCAGTTCACCCCAGGTCTGTTTGCCCGCGTGCGTTTACCCGGCAGCGCCGCGTTTAACGCGCTGTTGATCGACGATAAAGCGGTGCTGACCGATCAGGATCGTAAATACGTGTATGTGGTCGATGCGCAGGGTAAAGCCGAGCGTCGCGATATTCAGGCTGGCGAGCTGGCTGATGGCCTGCGCATTGTGCAATCCGGTTTGAAGCCGGGTGACAAGGTTATCGTCAATGGCCTGCAGAAAGTCTTCATGCCTGGCATGCCGGTGAAAGCTCAGCCGGTGGCAATGCGCTCCGCTCAATAATAATCGAGACTGCCTGTTATGGATTTCTCCCGCTTTTTTATCGACCGACCGATTTTCGCGGCGGTGCTGTCGATCTTGATATTTACCACCGGTCTGATCGCCATACCGCTGCTGCCGATCAGTGAATACCCCAACGTGGTGCCACCCAGCGTGCAGGTGCGCGCGGAATACCCTGGTGCCAACCCCAAAGTGATTGCTGATTCGGTGGCGACGCCGCTGGAAGAGGCGATCAACGGGGTGGAAAACATGATGTACATGAAGTCAGTGGCCGGTTCTGATGGCGTGCTGGTCACCACCGTCACCTTCCGTCCAGGTACCGATCCAGACCAGGCGCAGGTTCAGGTGCAAAACCGTGTGGCGCAGGCAGAAGCTCGCTTGCCGGAAGAGGTGCGTCAACTCGGTTTGACCACGCAGAAGATGTCACCGACGCTAACGCTGGTGGTGCACATGTTCTCGCCGAAGGGCAAGTATGACTCACTCTATCTGCGTAACTACGCCACCCTGAAGGTGAAAGATGAGCTGGCACGCCTGCCGGGTGTCGGCCAAATTCAGATCTTCGGGGCGGGCGAGTATGCGATGCGCGTCTGGCTCGATCCGAATAAGGTGGCCGCACGTGGCATGACCGCTTCTGATGTGGTCAGCGCTATGCAGGAGCAGAACGTGCAGGTGTCTGCCGGTCAGTTGGGCGCAGAGCCGACCAAAAAGGCCAGTGACTTCCTGCTGTCGATCAACACCCAGGGTCGTCTGGAGAGCGAAGAACAGTTCGGCAATATCATCCTGAAAACTGCCGATGACGGCTCGCTGGTGCGCCTGCGTGACGTGGCGCGCATTGAGATGGGTTCCGGTAGCTACGCCCTGCGCTCGCAGCTGAATAACAAGGATGCGGTCGGTATCGGTATCTTCCAGGCACCGGGTGCCAACGCCATCGACCTGTCTAACGCCGTGCGTGACAAGATGGCCGAACTGGCCACCCGCTTCCCGGACGATGTGCAGTGGGCGGCACCGTACGATCCAACCGTGTTCGTGCGTGATTCGATCCGTGCCGTGGTGCAAACGCTGTTTGAAGCGATTGTGCTGGTGGTACTGGTGGTGATCCTGTTCCTGCAAACCTGGCGTGCATCGATCATTCCGTTGCTGGCCGTGCCGGTTTCGGTGGTGGGAACGTTCAGCGTGCTTTACCTGCTGGGCTTCTCGCTCAACACCCTCAGTTTGTTCGGGCTGGTGTTGGCGATAGGTATCGTGGTGGATGACGCCATTGTGGTGGTAGAGAACGTCGAACGTAATATCGCGATGGGACTCTCACCGACGGCGGCTGCGCATCAGGCGATGCGCGAAGTGTCGGGGCCGATTATCGCGATTGCGTTAGTGCTGTGTGCGGTATTCGTGCCGATGGCGTTCCTGTCTGGTGTAACCGGTCAGTTCTACAAGCAGTTTGCGGTGACGATTGCCATCTCCACGGTGATCTCCGCCATTAACTCATTGACGCTCTCTCCGGCGCTGGCGGCCAAGCTACTGAAGTCGCATGATGCACCGAAAGATATGCCGACGCGTCTGATTGATCGCTTGCTCGGCTGGATTTTCCGTCCGTTTAACCGCTTCTTCCAGCGCAGTTCTGATGGCTACGAGTCAATGGTCGGCAAAACCCTGCGTCGGCGCGGTGCGGTATTTGGCGTTTACGTCATACTGCTGGCGGGCGCGGGCTTTATGTTCCACACCGTGCCGGGCGGCTTTATTCCGACGCAGGATAAGCTGTATCTGATTGGCGGCGTGAAAATGCCAGAAGGTTCGTCACTGGCGCGTACCGATGAAGTGATTCGCAAGATGAGCGAAATCGGCATGAACACCGAAGGCGTGGCCTATTCGGTCGCCTTCCCTGGCCTGAATGCCTTGCAGTTCACCAATACGCCGAATACCGGCACCGTATTCTTCGGCCTGAAGCCGTTTAATGAACGTACCCGTACGGCTGCGGAAATTAACGCTGAAATCAACGCGAAAATCTCCAAAATCCAGCAAGGCTTTGGTTTCTCGATTATGCCACCGCCGATTCTGGGGCTGGGTCAGGGTTCGGGTTACTCGCTGTATGTGCAGGATCGTGCGGGCTTAGGTTACGGTGCGTTGCAAACCGCCATCAATACCCTTTCCGGTGCGGTGATGCAGACGCCCGGCATGATGTTCCCGATCTCCTCGTATCAGGCCAACGTGCCGCAACTGGATGTGCAGGTGGATCGTGACAAGGCCAAAGCGCAAGGTGTTTCTTTGACTGACCTGTTTAGTACGTTGCAGGTGTATCTTGGCTCCTCTTACGTCAACGACTTCAACAAGTTTGGTCGTACCTGGCGTGTGATGGCGCAGGCGGACGGGGATTTCCGTAGCAGCGTACAGGATATTGCCAATCTGCGTACCCGTAACAATCAGGGCGAGATGGTGCCAATCGGCAGTATGGTCAACATCACCACCACCTATGGCCCCGATCCGGTGATTCGTTATAACGGCTATCCGGCGGCGGATTTGATTGGTGATGCCGATCCACGCGTGCTCTCTTCAGCGCAGGCAATGGAGAAGCTGGAAGCGATGTCGGGCCAGGTGCTGCCGAATGGCATGAACATCGAATGGACCGACCTGAGCTATCAGCAAGCCACTCAGGGCAACACGGCGTTCATCGTCTTCCCGGTTGCGGTACTGCTGGCGTTCCTGGTGCTGGCGGCATTGTATGAGAGCTGGACGCTGCCGCTGGCGGTAATCCTGATTGTGCCGGTCACCATGCTGTCCGCGCTGGTTGGCGTGTGGCTCACCGGCGGTGATAACAACGTGTTTGTGCAGGTTGGTCTGGTCGTACTGATGGGGCTGGCATGTAAGAACGCGATTCTTATTGTCGAGTTCGCCCGTGAACTGGAGATGCAAGGCAAAGGGATTGTCGAGTCCGCGCTGGAAGCCTGTCGCCTGCGTCTGCGCCCTATCGTGATGACCTCGATTGCCTTTATCGCCGGTACCATTCCGCTAATCCTGGGTGAAGGTGCCGGTGCTGAAGTGCGCGGTGTCACCGGGATTACCGTGTTCTCGGGCATGCTGGGCGTGACGCTGTTTGGTCTGTTCCTGACGCCGGTGTTCTATGTGACGTTACGTAAACTGGTGACGCGAAAGCAGCCGGATGCGGAAGTTCAGACGGTGTAAATCTGTTTTAGGGTAAATTGGGGCGGCCAGAGATGGCCGCCTTTTTTATAGGGGAACGAAAAGCTGGAAGCAGGCACCCGGCGCGGGTTTCAGGGCAATGTCGCCGCGATGCAATTGCAGCATGCGACGAACGATGACCAGCCCCAATCCTCCATTATCGCGACGATCCGGATCGATGATTGAGGGACGTTCAAACAGGGTCTGACTGACTTCCGGTGAGATACCCGGACCGTTGTCTTCCAATTCCATCATCACTTTTTCCCCTTCCAGCCACAGACGCAGGGTAATGTTTCCACCCGACGGCGTATGACGGATGGCATTATCCACCAGGTTGGTCAGAACACGCTCTATCATCGACATATCCGCGTCGATCATGGGCAAACCCGACGCGATATCAACCGACAAATTCAGGCGGAATTTTTCCAACGCAAGTTCAAATTTCTGGATGACGTCCTGAACCAAATCCGGCAGCGAAAACCGTTCGTACTGTGGCGTGACGACACCATGTTCCAACCGCGCTAATTCAAAGAGTTGCTGCGCGAGCATGCCGACCTTTTCACTTTGCGTCAGGGCAATCTGCAAATATCGGCTGCGCTCCGCTTCGGTCAAGCTGGCAGCTTTCACTGCCAGCGTCTCCAGATAACCCTGAATCGACATCAGCGGCGTGCGCAAGTCATGCGAAATGTTGGCGACAAACTCACGACGCTGCTGATCTTTCAGCTCCAGCGTCTGTACCTGAGCATCAATACGCTGCGCCATATCGATAAAGGCGTTTTGCAACTGCGCCACTTCATCCTGTTGCGGGGAATGAGGTAGCGCGGCAAGGCGTTGTAGCGCATCCGCACCCGCTGTCACCTTTTGTGTCAGCTGTCGCACCGGTCTTGTGACCCAATAATAGGCCGCACCACCCGCCATCAATCCAAGCAGGACGATAACCACCACCGACCAAAGCATGGCGCTGCGCAGCACGGACATTTTAACGCCCTGCTGCAGATGTTGATAATTCTCCCCCTGCAAAATCACATAGAGATAACCCACCGTTCTGTTGCCATCCAGAATAGGCGCAGCGCTGAACACTTTGAGCGCGGAAGGTGAACGAGGATCCTCACCATACACCGGCAGTGGCGCCCCATTCAGCCACTTTTGCAGTGGACGCACGTCGACCCGATCGCGATGGACATGGCCGGCTGGCGCATCATTGGCCAGAATCTGTCCTTGCGCATCCAGCAGGTAAACTTCAACGCTCGGGTTGTAGGACATCATCTGGCCGAACAGCTGCTTGAGTGCCGGAGCATCGGTGTTACCGGCACTCATCAATGCGCTACTTTTGGCAATAGAAGCGGCCAGATTTCGCGATAAATTCTGCATCATGGCATCGCTGTATTGCTGGCGGTTGTTGTCCTGAATCAACAGGATCAGCGCACTACTGATTAGTAGCATCAGGGCAAAGACCAGCGTCAAACGCTGAGTGAGTGACAGACGTTTCATGTAACCTGATCTCCCTCACCCGGCACCACGAATTTGTAGCCCTGTCCCCACACCGTAAGAATCCAGCGTGGCTCAGCTGGCGTCGCTTCAATTTTGAGGCGTAATCGGTTGATATGGGTGTTAACCGTGTGCTCATAACCTTCGTGCTGGTAGCCCCACACCAGATTCAGCAAGCTAAGTCGCGAAAAGACCTTTCCTGGATGACGGGCAAAATAGTAGAGCAACTCGAATTCACGAGGCGTCAGCTCAATTAGCGTCTGAGCCAGCCGAACCTCTCGGGCAACCGGATCAATACTCAGGCTGCCAAGACGCAGGTTTCCCGCATCCTGACGTAAATTTTGGCTCATCGCTTCCTGGCGGCGGAAAAGTGCTTTAACGCGCGCCACCAGTTCCAGCATCGAGAAGGGTTTGGTTAAATAGTCATCAGCGCCCAGTTCCAACCCCAGTACACGATGCACTTCACTGGCGCGAGCGCTGATCATCACAATCGGCGTGTAGTGCGGCATATTGCGTGCACGACGGCACAGTTCTAGCCCATCAACGCCAGGCAACATAATGTCAAAAATCAAGGCATCCCAACGCTGGCTTTCCAGCAGCTGACTGCCACTATCACCATCCGCAGCATGCGTAATATCAAAGCCCTCGTCACGCAGATGAATGTGCAACAGCTCGGCAATATTGCCATCGTCTTCAACGATTAAGATCTTCTTCGCCATGTTGACCGCCTCAATGAACATCTTTTAAATCTTATACAGAATTGCCCCCCGGAGTTATCACATTTTGTTTAACTCTGCGTGAGGACTCTGTGATCAATATCGGCGCAAAGTCTCTTCATTCCAGACGGCATAGCAATATGCAGAGGTGCAGAGTGAAATGTGCTCCCGATAAAAAGGTTCATCCGTTGTGGTTGAGATTGACTCACTGGATCAATGCCGTTGCGATGACATTAATGATTCTCAGTGGCTGGCGGATTTATAACGCGTCTCCTTTATTTCCATTTGATTTTCCCAATAGTTATACCCTGGGAGGATGGCTGGGTGGTGCACTGCAATGGCATTTTGCGGCAATGTGGCTTTTTGCCGGTAATGGCGTGCTCTATCTGACGCTGAATCTTCTGAGCGGACGTTTTCGCCAACGTTTTCTGCCCTTAAGCATGACTCAATTAGTAAAAGATGGCCTATCTGCATTAAAAGGACATCTTAGCCATCACGATTTACGCCAATATAATATGGTGCAAAAATTTGCGTATTTGCTGGTGGTCATTGATGGCATGTTATTAGCCTTTTCAGGGTTAGTCTTGTGGAAGTCGGTGCAATTTCCATTTTTGCGAGAAGTATTGGGCGGCTATGACACGGCTCGCTTCATTCACTTTTTTGCCATGGCCTTTTTATGTGCCTTTGTTGTTATCCATCTGATCATGGTGGCACTGGTACCTAAAACGTTATTATTGATGACACGCGGACGCTAAAAATGACGATGAAAAAGATTGAACGTCCCAGCAGTGAAACTGACGCCCTGTTAAAAGACGCCACCACGATTCTGGCGAAAAAAATGTCTGGCCATTCACGACGTCAATTTCTGCGCATGGGCTTGACTGCGGGCGGTGTGGCGTTGCTGACCGGGTGCGACATCGACAATAATCCTGACATCGAAAACATTTTAAGCCGCATGTCACGTTTTAATGACCGTATTCAGGGATGGTTATTCAGCGGTTATCAAATGGCGCCAGAATATACCCTAAAAGATATTACGCGGCCCTTCCCGTTTAATGCCTTTTACGGTGAAGAGGATATTCCGCAGGTAAACGGTGATGATTACCAGTTGCAACTGAGCGGACTGATACGTGATAAACGCAGCTGGCGAATGCCTGAGTTATATAAATTATCTCAGCATGAACAAATCACCCGCCATATTTGTGTAGAAGGATGGAGTGCCATTGGCCGCTGGGGCGGCGTTCGATTCAGCGACTTCCTGCAACTGATTGGGGCTGACACCAAAGCGAAATATGTCAGCTTTCGCTGTGCCGATGATTATTACACCAGCATTGATATGGCGACGGCATTGCACCCGCAAACCTTATTAGCACTGAGTTGGGATGGTCGGATATTACCGCCGGAATACGGTTATCCCATGAAATTACGGATTCCGACCAAACTGGGCTACAAAAACCCCAAGCATATTATTTCAATTGAAATCACCAACCGCTTCACCGGTGGCTACTGGGAAGACCAGGGCTATAACTGGTTTGGCGGCAGTTAATCTCCCCAAAACCCTGTAAGGAAATGAAGATGAAAAAGATTATTGCAACTGTATTCGCTGGCGCACTGTTGATGGCTTTCTCTGGCGCTTATGCTGCTGACAATATGGCTAAAGATGGTATGCAGAATGAAAGCGGTATGTCGCACGACGGCATGAAAAAAGACCACATGAAAAAACCGATGAAGAAACATGACAGCATGAAGAAAGATGGCATGTCTAAAGATGGCATGGCTAAAGACGGTATGGCGAAGGATGAGATGTCTAAGTAAGGGTGCGGGTTACCGGGCTAATGTCCGGTAACCGTTTTACTGATTTCAGCGGGATTTTTTGCAGAGATCGTCGATTTCCAGGTCAGGCAGTTCATCGCAGGCGCTGGTATCATGTTTCTTCAGCTCAGCCAGCGCATCTGCCACCGTCCGCGTCTCCAGCACTTTCAGCGAGGCTTCTTCTGCCTCTTCTGCAATCGATTTGAAGTACCAGCACAGGTTGGCACTCACCAGACAACGCGGTGCGACATCAGGGCGTGAAGCCCAGAGCTTTTTGTCTTCAATCACAGAGGTATAAATATCGCGCAGCGTGATCTCTGCGGCCGGACGCCCGAGGTGAATCGAACCAGTACGGCCAAGCGTAGAGACAATGATGCCATCGCGAGTTAACGGAACCATCAGTTTCCGAATGAAACTGGGGTTCGCTTCAAGACCATACGCCAAAATAGCACTGGTCGAGCGTTTGCCCAGTTGCTCCGCCATCGCTACGCTCAAAACCATCTGCAAAGCTGTCGGGAAGCGGTAATCAAGCATTTCTGTATCCTGAGTTGCGGTTTATCTTATTGTTTTTTTGCCGCGGCAGTGAGTAATCAATGAGCAATAAATATAACAAACACTGTTGCTTTTTAGAAGCGAGCTGCTGTGATCAAGGCACGTATTCATCATTTGATCAGGCAGAAGCGCACAGGCTGCTTAGTTTACGGCTCCCTTTTGCGGTTGCGGATTGGGCGCGGGCAATTTCTGCTTTAGCACGCCCACCAGCACCACATTCACGAACGCCAACAGGCACAACAGCCACAATGTGGCATTCGCCCCGAGCTGCTGAAAAACATATCCCCCTACCAGCGGCGTTAATGCCTGACCAATCAGTGCAGGACGCGCCATGCGCCCTACCACAATGGCGTAGGCCTCTGGTTTGACCATGACCAGCGGTAAAGTTCCCCGCACTATCGCCCGCAAACCGTTTCCAGCACCGTATAGCATCATACTGACCAGCGCAAACTGCGGAAATAAGGTCAACAACAGCAATCCGATGGCCACCAATCCTACCGAGAAAAACGTCGTCCAGATCGGATGTCCCCGTTTGAACGCGATATCCACAATCCGCGAACCAACCTGACAAGGACCCAGAATCGTGCTGATGGCTAAGGCGGCGGTTAATGAGTGGCCGCTGGCTTGTAATAGACTAATCAATTGCACCGAAATAGCGGTCATGATCACTGAAGCAAGGGTAAAAATGCTGCATAGCAGCCAGAATAGCGCCGGTGCCAACTCACCACTGGCGTTATGCTGCTTTTTCGCCGTTTTCACGATGGGTTTAATCGGCGCAGGCAGTGCATACCAGTAGGCTGGCAGCACGGTGAGCCATAACAGCGCGGCGATGGCAAAACAGGCGCCGCGCCAGTCAAGCCAGTGAATCAGCAACGCAGTCCCCGGCCACACCAGCGTGGTGCAAAAGCCGGAGATTAAGGTAATGCCGGTAATCGCGCCACGAGCCTGTCCACCATAAAGCGTTCCGAGGGTGGCAAACAGGGCGTCATATAAACCCATCGCCATGCCGATGCCGATAATCAGCCAGGCAAACAGAAACAGCAGCAGATGGTGGCTTAATCCCATGATCACCAGGCCCAGCGCCATCACCGCCCCGCTCGACGCCAGCAGCACGCGGCCATAACTGCCCGCAATCAGTCGGCCACTTAAGGGGGCTAACAGGCCAGAAACCAAAATACCTAAGGATAATGCGCCATACACCCACTGCTGCGACCAGCCGGTTTCTGCAACAATCGGATTCGCCATCACGGCCATAAGATAAAACGAACCGCCCCACGAAAGGATTTGAACGCCTCCCAGTGTCACAATGGCAGGAACCGCAGGTTTAGGGTGATGCTCCACGACAGGTTTCCGTTAGCAGGCAAAGCATTGTTATAACATGTTCATCCTGCTGGAAAAATGTTTGTGTGCCCTGCTTAGCGAAATCACGTTTCAGAGTGGAAGATTGGCACCAAATACGATAAGGTAAATGGTATGTTGTAACTATGGAGCGTAACATGTCTCGCTATGATCTAGTGGCTGATTTGCACGAGTGCGTCAACGCACTGGAACGCGGTTTAAGTAGCCTGCGCCAGCAAGTCGAACAGCAGCCGTTGCTGATCGCGCGCGCATTCAGCTTGCCCGAAATCGAGAAAGGCCACGAGAATGATGAAATTGAGCGTATCGCCGTGACTCAACATCTCGGGCAGAAAGCGCGAGACATGGCGCTGGCTCACTACTGTCGTCTGTTTATGCAGCATCAGTCGGAAAAACTCAGCACCAAGGCTGCGGTGCGTTTGCCTGGCGCCATCTGTATAGAAGCGGATGAAGCCGTCAGCGAGCACATCAGTCAGCAGGTGGCCGATATCAATGCGCTTAAGCTGCGCCTGGAACACCTGATTACCGTGGAGTCGGGGCTGCCGAGTGAGGCGCGCTTTGAATTTGTTCACCAGCATTTGCGCGGTTTAATCACCCTGAACGCCTATCGCAGTGTGACCCTGCTGCACGCGCCGGATAGCCTGCGCTTTGGCTGGGCCAACAAGAACATCATTAAAAACCTGACCCGTGAAGCCGTGGTCGAGCAGCTGGAACGCAGCCTAAAGGCAAACCGTGCGCAAGCGCCCTGGACGCGCGAACAGTGGGCCGAGAAGGTGCAGCAAGAACTGGAGATGATTATGTCACTGCCCGTCGATGCCAAACTGAAAATCAAGCGTCCGGTTAAGGTCCAACCGATTGCCCGCGTCTGGCGCGCCAGTAATAAGAAGCAGGTGCAACTCGCCTGCCCTTCACCGCTGCTGGTGCTGTGTCGGGATAAAACTCAGGTACCGATTCTAGGGGAATTGCTGGACTATGATGCCGATAACGTCACGCATCGTCATAAGCCGCTAGCGCAGCCGCTGCATCTGGTGATCCCACGGCTGCACTTGTGGAGTGACAAGCTTTAATGAAGAAGCGGCCCTCAGGCCGCCTCTGTCATCGCCAATCATCGCTGAACTGAGCGGCATGACCCCTCAGTTATCGCAATAATTATTGCTTCATGCTGCCAACCATCTCTTCAGGACGCACCCACTCGTCAAACTGTTCTTCAGTCAGATAGCCGAGCTTCAACGCTGAGCCTTTTAGCGTCAGCCCTTCTTTATGGGCTTTCTTAGCGATTTCCGCCGCTTTGTCATAACCGATATGGGTATTCAGCGCCGTCACCAGCATCAGCGACTCGTTCAGCAACTGATCGATACGCTCGCGCACCGGTTCGATGCCCACCGCACAGTGATGGTTGAAGCTGTCCATCCCGTCGGCCAGCAAGCGAATGGACTGCAGGAAGTTGTGGATCACCATTGGACGGAACACGTTCAACTCAAAGTTGCCTGAAGCACCACCAATATTCACCGCAACATCGTTACCCATCACCTGGCAGCACAGCATGGTCAATGCTTCGCACTGGGTTGGGTTCACTTTACCTGGCATGATGGAGCTGCCCGGTTCGTTCTCTGGAATGGCAAGTTCGCCAATACCACAACGCGGACCCGATGCCAGCCAGCGCACGTCGTTAGCGATCTTCATCAGTGAAGCCGCCAGACCTTTCAATGCGCCATGTGCATGCACCAGCGCATCACAGGTTGCCAGCGCTTCAAATTTATTCGGCGCAGTCACAAACGGTTGCTGTGTCAGATCGGCCAGCGCTTTCGCCACGCGCACCGCATACTCGGGATGGGTGTTTAAACCGGTGCCTACGGCGGTGCCACCCAGTGCCAGTTCGGCCACGTGTGGAATGCTGTGTTCGATGTGCTTGAGGTTATGTTCCAGCATTGCCACCCAACCAGAAATTTCCTGGCCCAGCGTCAATGGCGTGGCATCTTGCAGGTGGGTACGACCAATCTTCACGATGTCTTTAAAGGCTTCAGACTTCTCGCTCAGGGTCTTTTTCAGCACATGAATCTGCGGAATCAGCTGCTCCCGCACGGCGATGACCGCGGCCACGTGCATGGCGGTGGGGAACACATCGTTGGAGCTTTGGCTCTTATTGACGTCGTCGTTTGGGTGCACCAAACGCGACATGCCACGCTCGCCGCCGAGAATTTCACTGGCGCGGTTGGCCAGCACTTCGTTCATGTTCATGTTGGTCTGGGTACCGGAACCGGTCTGCCAGATGGCCAGCGGAAACTCTTCACTGTGTTTATCAGCCAGCACTTCGTCAGCCGCTTTCAGAATCGCTTCTGCACGCTCAGCCGGAAGCAGGCCGAGATCGCGGTTCACCTGTGTTGCAGCGCGTTTGGTCAACGCCAAAGCATGCACCAGTGCAACGGGCATCTTCTCGGTTGAGATACGGAAATGCTCCAGCGAACGCTGGGTTTGTGCCCCCCACAACTTATCTGCCGGTACTTCGATCGGTCCCATTGAATCTTTTTCAATGCGATTCGCTGCCATGACTACGTCTCCTTAGCTCAGATTTGAGGTTTCCGCTCAGGTCGTCTTCCCGCGACGCCGTTGAGCGAGCAAGATTGTCACACACAAGAAATTAACATTATGCGAGCCCATCGCGTTTATTGCACTTGTTGATGTATTTTGTATGGCACTTTCTGCTTTAATAAGCCTATTTACTTACGGTTATTAAGGGTAAACGATGCAAAAAATGAACAATTCGCTGCAAAATTACGCTTGGGGCAGCAAAACTGCGCTGACCGAACTTTACGACATTGAGAACCCACAAGGATTACCGATGGCGGAGCTGTGGATGGGCGCTCATCCGAAGAGTCCGTCAACCGTTGAGATCAAAGGTGAAACGCGTTCCCTGCGCGATGTCATCAATGATGACCAAACCGCAGCCTTAGGCGCGGCCGTCGCACAGCGTTTTGGTGAGTTGCCGTTTTTGTTTAAGGTGCTGTGTGCCGATCAGGCCTTATCGATTCAGGTTCACCCAAGCAAAGCCGCAGCCGAAGAGGGATTTGCGCGCGAGAATGCCGCCGGTATTCCGATTGGCGCTGCTGAGCGCAACTATAAAGACGCGAATCACAAGCCGGAACTGGTGTATGCCCTGACACCATTCCAGGCGATGAACGGCTTCCGCGAGATGCACGAAATCGTCTCACTGCTTGAGCCGGTGGCCGGTGCTCATCCGCAGATCGCTCACTTCCTCGAAAAACCTGATGAGGCAAGCCTCGCCAAACTGTTCTCCACCCTGCTGTCGTTAAAAGACGAGCCTAAATCACTGGCGTTGGCGGTGCTGAAATCTGCACTTAACTCGCGTAGTGGCGAACCCTGGCAGACCATCAAAAGCATTGCGGCTGATTATCCGGACGATACCGGCTTGTTCTCGCCGTTGTTGCTGAACGTCATCACCCTGCAGCCTGGCGAAGCCATGTTCCTGTTTGCCGAGACGCCGCATGCCTATTTAAAAGGGGTGGCACTCGAAGTCATGGCGAATTCCGATAACGTTCTGCGCGCGGGTCTGACACCGAAATTCATCGATATTCCAGAGTTGATGGCGAACCTGAAGTTTGAGGCCAAACCGGCTGCCACGCTGTTGACGCAGCCTCAGCAAGTGGGCGACACGCTGAACTTCCCAATTCCGGTAGACGATTTTGCCTTTGCCATCCACGCTCTTTCCGCCACACCGCAGCCGTTAGCGCAACAGAGTGCGGCGCTGCTGTTCTGTATCGAAGGTCAGGCGGTGATTGAGAAGTCAGGTGAGCAACTGCTGTTGAAGCCCGGTGAATCATGCTTCGTTGCTGCCAATGAATCCCCGGTTAATGCCGCAGGTACAGGACGCCTGGCGCGGGTTTATAACGCGCTCAGCTGATCCGGCTGACGATACCAGCATTAACTGCTATTCTTTCAAACTATTACTTTAAAACGCCTGCGGGCGTTTTTCTTCACCGCCGCCCCCAAGCAGCGGCGTGCGGACCCAAGGATAAGGACGACTCAGCGATGAAAAAGACCAAGGTTGCCGTAGGTGTCATTGTAGCGATCGGCGTGATCTGGACAGGCGCGGCCTGGTTTACCGGCAAGCAGCTGGAAAGCCATATGGATCAGATGTTGCAGAACGCCAACACTCAGCTTAATGCCTATGCGCCAAACGCTCGCCTGACGCTCAGCTATCAGGATTACCAGCGCGGCATCTTCAGCAGCAAAACCAAACTGGTGATTCAGGCCAGTTCACAGACGGAAGACAACCCGCTGCTGAAACCGGGTCAAAGCATCGTGCTGAACGAAACCATCGACCATGGTCCCTTTCCCTTTGCGCAGTTGAAGCGCGGCAGTCTGATTCCGAGCATGGCTTCGGTGCATACCGAGCTGGAAAACACCGATGCGGTAAAGAAACTGTTTGAACTCACCAACGGTAAATCACTGGTGACCGCTGATACTCGCGTCGGGTACAGCGGTGCCACTGACACGGCACTGGATCTGCTGGCGGTGGATTATAACAACGCGCAGACCGGCGATCGTCTCGCCACCAACGGCGGCACCCTGGAAATCAGCGCGGACAGCAAAGGCGATAAAGTCAGCCTGAATGGCGATTTCTCCAGCATCGCTGTTACCAGCAAAAACCAGGTTGAGCAGCCGGTGCTGTTTACCCTTAACGGCCTGAAGCTGAAGGGTGATACCCATCTCAGCCCGGAAGGTGTGCGCGTGGGCGATCAGTCCATCAGTCTGGATAAACTCGACGCCAGCATTAACGGTCAGGAAGGTTTGTCATTGCAGAAGCTGGACACCCAATCCTCCTTCGATAATAAAGATGGCAAAATCGGCGGCGATCTGAATATGAACGTCGGCAACATCAGCCTGCAGAAGCAACCGTTCGGCGAAGCTAAGCTGGCGATGAAGTTTGCACAGTTTGATGCGCAAGCGGTGAAAACCTTCTCGGACAGCTACAACGCGCAGATGCAGGCACTGCTGAACCAGCCAGGTTTAGTCGAGGATCCCGTCCGCTATCAGGCTAGCGTGCAGACCATCCTGAAGAATAACCTGCCGACGCTGCTGAAGGGTTCACCGACCGTCAGCATCGCGCCGCTGAGCTGGAAAAACGATAAAGGGGAAAGTACCTTTAACCTCAGCATCGGCTTTAACGATCCCGCTACCGTCACCGGTGAAGCGCAGACGTTGGGCGCAGCAGTGGATCGCGTGCTGAAAACGCTCGATGGCAAGCTGAACATCAACATGCCAATGGCTACCGAAGCGATGCGTCATGTGGGGCTGGCTGAAGGTTATCAGAGCGACGATGCGCAGAAGCTGGCGGATCAGCAGGTGAAAGGTCTGGCGGCAATGGGGCAGATGTTCCGTCTGACGCAGCAGCAGGATGATAACATCACCACCAGCCTGCAATACGGCAACGGTCAGGTGACTATGAACGGCGACAAGATGTCACTGGAGCAGTTCCTGTCACGCTATATGCTGGGCGCGCAGACCAGCGAAGGGATGCCTGAGTAACAGCGATATACCCGCGGCGCGAGCTATCGCGCCGCTAAACGCCCCGCACCAACTGCGGCGGCACAATCAGCGTTTGCACTTCCGCATCCGGTTTCGCCAGTCGTTGCAGCATCCTTTCCCCCGCTCGCCTTCCCACATCACGCGCTTCACTACTGACAAACGTTAGCGAGGAGTCATACGACTCGCGTAGCGGATCGTCATTAAAGCCGACCAGCGCCAGCTTTTGCGTGAAGTAGCTGTCCACCGCATCTTCGCCCAGCGAGCGTCCGCTGTGGATCGCACCAAAATAGCAGCCGAGCGTGGTACTGGCGTTATGGGCAATGATAGCGGTGATGCGCGGATGGTGGTGCAGCAGGTCTTGCGTCAATGCCGATACGCTCTGCTGCCGGTCGTCACACTCAATGATCCAGTCTGGACGAAACGGTAAACCGTATTGCAACAGGGTCGCACAATAGCCGCCAATACGTTCCGCGCGCGTTAGAGAAGAACCCAATCCGCCGACCCACGCGATACGCTGATGCCCCTGACGGATCAGATATTCGGTGGCGATGCGCGCCGCCTGGCTGTTATCCGGACGCAAGGAATCGACCTTGTCGAGGCTACTGGCCCGCGCGGCGCAAATGAGCGCAATCTGTTGTTCATGCGCCTGCGCGACCAGCGTTTCCGCCTGCGCAACGGCACCACCCAACACAATGCCATCCGCGCCCTGAGCGGCCAGGGAATCGAAGCAGCGTTGCAGATGCTGCCCGTGTTGTCCGCTTTGCGTCAGCACCAGCACTTTTCCCTGCTGCTCCAGCACTTCACTCAGCCCCGCCGTCATCGCCGCATAAAACGGCTGGCTGAGATCGCGCACAATCAAACCTATGACACCACTCTCACCGCCACGCAGGATGGAAGCTGAACGGTTACGTACGTAACCCAACTGTTCAATCGCCTGATTAACCCGCTCGGCCGTGGCGGAAGAGATACGTCCTTTACCGGACAGCACCAGAGAGACTGTCGATACCGATACGCCAGCCGCCTGCGCGACATCGTGAATAGTAGTTTTAGGCTGAGACATCCGGTTCCGTTTCCAACAACTGATGAAGAAACAAAGAGGTAAAACGTTACACTGATTCACGCAAAAATAAAGCCTGGGATTAGTCACGCTTTGTGACTATAGCCACAAAACTGCTTGGTAAAACGTTTTATCATTCTTTACCATTTTGAAAATTTGCCGCTTTTTAACCAGGAGAGACTATGTCCGCCAGCCGACCCAAAATGTCACTTTGGGAATTTTTCCAGAGTCTGGGTAAAACCTTTATGTTGCCCGTTGCCCTGCTGTCGTTCTGCGGCATTTTGCTCGGGATCGGTAGTTCACTGAGCAGCCACGATGTGCTGACGCTGATTCCGATGCTCGATCAGCCGTTCCTGCAATACCTGTTTATCTGGATGGCGAAGCTGGGTTCATTTGCCTTCAGTTATCTGCCGGTGATGTTCGCGATTGCGATTCCTCTGGGCATGGCGCGGGAGAACAAAGGCGTCGCTGCCTTTGCCGGTTTTGTCGGCTACGCAGTGCTGAACCTGAGCGTGAACTTCTGGCTCAATATCAATGGCATCTTGCCGACCACCGATGCGGCGGTGCTGAAAGCCAACAACGTACAAAACATCCTTGGCATTCAGTCGATCGACACCGGTATTCTCGGCGCGGTGATTGTTGGTGTGGTGGTGTTCTGGCTGCATGAACGCTTCCACAATATCCGTCTGCCGGATGCGCTGGCCTTCTTCGGCGGTACGCGCTTTGTGCCGATTGTCACCACCGTGGTGATGGGCTTACTCGGCTTAGTGGTGCCTCTGATTTGGCCATTCTTTGCGCGCGCCATCACCGGCCTCGGCTGGATGATCAACAGTGCGGGTCAATTCGGCCCGATGATCTTCGGCACCGGCGAACGTCTGCTGCTGCCGTTTGGTCTGCAACATATTCTGGTGGCAATTATTCGCTTCACCGATGCGGGCGGCACGCTCGACGTCTGTGGAAAGAGCGTCAGCGGTGCCCTCACCATCTTCCAGGCGCAGCTGGCTTGCCCGGATACCCACGGCTTTGCGGAAAGCGCCACGCGTTTCCTGTCGCAAGGCAAAATGCCAGCCTTCCTCGGTGGCTTGCCGGGTGCCGCACTGGCGATTTATCACTGCGCACGTCCTGAAAATCGTCACAAAATTAAAGGGCTGCTGATTTCGGGTGTGGTGGCTTGCGTGGTCGGCGGGACTACCGAACCGATCGAATTCCTGTTCCTGTTCGTCGCACCGGTACTGTATTTGATCCACGCCCTGTTGACGGGCCTGGGCTTCACTGTGATGGCGATTCTCGGCGTGACCATCGGTAACACCGACGGCAACGTTATCGACTTCTTCGTGTTCGGCGTGCTGCACGGCCTCTCCACCAAATGGTATTGGGTGCCGGTGATTGCGGCGGTGTGGTTCGTGGGTTACTACGCGATCTTCAGGTTTGCTATCACCCGCTTCAACATCAAGACTCCGGGTCGTGAAGCAGAAGCCAGCAGCGTGGAACAGCAGGTCAGCCGCGCGGGCGTGGGGAAATCAGGTTACAACACCCCGGCGATTCTGACGGCGTTGGGCGGCGTGGACAACATCACCTCGCTGGATAACTGCCTGACGCGTCTGCGCCTCACCATTGCTGACATGAGTAAGGTGGACGATGCCGCGTTAAAAGCCAACGGTGCAATTGGTGTGGTGCATCTCAACCAAACCAGCCTGCAAGTGGTGATCGGTCCACAGGTGCAGTCGGTGAAAGATGAAATGGCGCACCTGATGAGCGCGACGGTGTCATGATGCAGAGGTTTGATTTCGACCAGGCCGTGGATCGCCACGGCAGCTGGTGTACGCAGTGGGATTTCGTGGCGGACCGCTTTGGTGTGGAGGGCTTATTGCCCTTCACCATCTCCGATATGGATTTCGCGACGGCACCCTGCATCATTGAGGCCCTGCAACAGCGGTTAAACCATGGCGTATTGGGCTACAGCCGCTGGCAGCATGAGGACTTTACCTCGGCGATTCAACACTGGATGCAGCGCCGTTTTGCCACAGAGGTTGAGGCGCAATCGCTGGTTTACGGCCCGTCGGTGATCTACATGGTGGCGCAGATGCTGCGCCACTGGACCAAACCCGGCGATGAAGTGCTGATTCATACGCCTGCCTACGATGCATTTCATAACACCATCAACGGTAATCAGCGCCGCGTGCTGGAACTGCCGCTAAAGCGCCAGGGTAATGACTGGCAGTGTGATATGACGCAGCTGGAACCGCTGCTGGCACGACCCGATTGCAAAGTGATGCTGCTGTGCAGCCCGCACAATCCTACCGGCAAAGTGTGGCGGCGTGAGGAGTTGCAGCAAATGGCCGCGCTCTGTACGCGTCATGATGTGAAAGTGATCAGCGATGAGATCCATATGGATATGGTGTTGGGCGACGCACAGCACATCCCGTGGAGCCAGGTGGCGCAATCTCCCTGGGCGTTGTTTACATCGGCATCAAAGAGTTTCAACATTCCGGCGCTGACCGGCGCGTGGGGCATCATTCCGCATGAAGCCGATCGCCAGGCCTGGTTCCACGCACTGAAGCAGCAGGACGGCCTATCGTCACCGGCGGTGATGGCCGTCGCGGCGACCATTGCCGCGTATCGTGAAGGTTCAGCCTGGCTGGATGCACTGCGCGATTATTTGCAGGCGAATATGCAGCACATCGCGCAACGGCTTAATGCCGCGTTTCCCGCTCTAAACTGCCAGCCCCCTGCCGCCACCTATCTGGCATGGATTGATCTTACTCCGCTCGGTATTGATGAGCAGGCACTGCAACAGCAGCTGATTCATCAGTACAAGGTGGCGATCATGCCGGGTTCGACTTACGGTGATGCCAGCCGCGGTTATCTGCGCCTCAACGCGGGTTGTCCACGTAGCAAACTGGATGACGGGCTGGATCGCCTGATTGCGGCTTTAAAATCGTATTAAATGCGCTCGGATGCTGATTAATTCAGCATCCATTTCATGACTTGCGCAAATCACTGGCGCTGTTGCGCAAGATGTTTTTATAATGCTCTGCACTTTATGAAACTTTAGCGAGTGCGACATGATTGACCTGAAACTCCCCCTGACCGACATCCACCGCCACCTTGATGGCAACATCCGCGCACAAACCATTCTTGATTTAGGTCGCCAGTTTAATCTCGCACTGCCAGCCAATTCGCTCGACGATCTGCGTCCGCATGTGCAAGTGACGGCCAATGAACCCGACCTGGTGAGCTTCCTGCAGAAGCTGGATTGGGGCGTGAAAGTGTTGGGCGATTTAGATGCCTGCCGCCGCATTGCGCTGGAAAACGTGGAAGATGCCGCTCGCGCAGGGATTCATTATGCAGAACTGCGTTTCTCGCCGGGCTATATGGCGATGACGCATAACCTGCCGATTGCCGGTGTAGTGGAAGCCGTGATTGATGGCGTGCGCGCTGGCGTAAAACAGTATGGCGTGGATGTGAACCTGATCGGCATTATGAGCCGTACCTTTGGTGATGAAGCCTGCCTGCGCGAACTGGAAGGTCTGCTGGCACACCGCGATGGGATTACTGCTGTGGATCTGGCTGGTGATGAGCTCGGCTTCCCGGGCAGTGAGTTCCTCAGCCACTTCAATCGCGCGCGTGATGCTGGTTTCCGCATTACCGTGCACGCCGGTGAAGCCGCTGGCCCGGAAAGCATCTGGCAGGCGATTCGCGAGCTCGGTGCGGAGCGTATTGGCCATGGTGTGAAAGCGATTGAAGACCGTGCGCTGATGGACTTCCTGGCTGAGCAGCGTATTGGCATTGAATCCTGCATGACTTCGAACATTCAGACCAGCACCGTGGCATCGCTGGCCACTCATCCGCTCAAAGCCTTCCTGCAGCATGGCATTCTCGCCACCATCAACACCGATGATCCGGCGGTTCAGGGAATTGAGCTGGCGCATGAGTATGAGCACGCTGCGCCGCAGGCAGGACTCACTGCCGAAGAGATGCGCCAGGCGCAGGAAAATGGTGTGACGATTGCCTTCCTCAGCGATGCAGAGAAAGCGGCACTGCGTCAGCGCGTGGCGGGATAACGCGCCTTAAAGTAAAAAAGGTGCGCATCGCTGCGCACCTTTTAATCAAGCCGCACCTGGGTGAACTGAGCTTTTGATGGCATCGGTTCCCGCAGGGTGCGCTTTCGTTTTATCACTTCAGCGACATCGTCTGGCGCTTCTCAGCGGACTGTAAGCCGAGTTCGATCAACTCCATCACCTGAATCGCCTCTTCAGCCTGTACCGGGTTTTCACCGGTGCCCGCAATCGCATCACGAATTGCTGCATAGTAAGCCGGATAGTTACCCGGCAGCGTCAGCAGCTCTTTCTCCACCATCACATCGCCTTCTGCCAGCGTCAGGGTACCGTTGCGCATGTCGTAGCCCCAGTCTTCCTGCGGTGGACGTTCACCCACTTTCAGACGATCTTCCTGCGGATCCAGGCCGTATTTGACGTAACTGCCCCGCGTGCCGTGCACCACGAAGCGCGCCGATTCTGCCGCCACCAGCATGCTGGCGTGCAACACTACACGACGGGTAGGATAGGTCAGCACTGCGTGGAAATAATCGGTGGTTTGCGCACCCGGACGCAGTTCAGCCATATCCACGTTGATCGCCACCGGCGGACCAAATAATTGCAGCGCCTGGTCCAGCACATGCGGTCCAAGATCAAACCAGATACCGCTGCCCGGGCCTTTCATCTCACGCCAGCGCTGACGAACTTCTGGACGGAAGCGATCAAAATGCGATTCGAGATAACGCACATCACCTAAGGCGCCATCAGCCAGCAAGGTTTTCAGCGTCAGGAAGTCACTGTCCCAACGACGATTATGGAAAACGGAGAGCAGCAGCCCTTTAGCCTTAGCCAGTGCATCCAGCTCACGCGCTTGTGACAGTGTCACGGTGAACGGTTTATCCACCACCACATGTTTACCGGCATTCAGCGCCGCTTTGGCTAACGGGAAGTGAGTATCATTTGGCGTGGGTATCACAATCAGTTGCAGTGTCGGGTCATCCAGCAGAGCTTGTGGATCAGAGACCACCTGCACCGAGGGCCAATCTGCATGCACCTTGCTGGCATCGCTGCTGGAGACGGCTGCCAGTTCAACGCCTGGCGTACCGACGATCAAAGGAGCATGAAAGGTTTTGCTGGCAAAACCGTAGCCAATCAGGCCGACACGTAATTTATCGCTCATTCTCATTCCTCTTGTTCGTTACCAGACTGATTTAAGACGAATCAGCCGGTAACAACAAGGCGGAATCACCTGAAAACTCAGGAGATCGCACTCCGTGCCGGTTGCCAGCTTTCCTGCGCCACCAGGGCATCGTGCGCATCCTGACTGCGACGCCGGAAATCACTGGGACTGACACCAACCCGTTTACGGAACACGCGAGAGAAATAGAGCTGATCGTCATAACCCACTTCGCGCCCGACCGAGGCAATGGGCTCCTGAGTGGTTTGCAGTAACAGTTTGGCGCGGATCACCCGCTGATCTTCGCGCCAGCGCAGCAAATTGATCCCCATCTGTTCGCGAAACAGATGCGCCAGTCGTGATGGGGAAAGACACACATGGCGCGCCACTTCCTCGATTTTTACCTCGCTTGCCAGATGGTTAGTGACGTATTGGCAGGCTTCAATCACGCGCGGATCGCGGATTTGCTGATGACTGCGCGGATCTTCTTCCACCGCACGCAACAGCAAGCGCTCCAGCAGATTCATCGCCAGTTCCTCGGCAAAGCGACGGCCTGAGTTGTGGGTTTGCTCAATGCTGGCAAACAGACGATCAAACTCGGCACGTTGCGCTTCCGGCAAGCTTAACCGCCCCACGCCCTGACTCTCATCCTGCCACTGCAACCAGTCCGTCCAGTAAGCCCGTGGACGGAAATAGACCCAGCGGTGGAACCAGCATGGGCTGTCTGGTGAACGGCCATAGTAGTGCGGGGTTTTAGGCTGGAACAGCAGCAAGTCACCGGGTTCGCAGTCAAACGCAGATTCGCCATCAAAAATGCGGCCCTGACCTTTGATGGTCAGATTAAGGATGTAACCCTTCATGCCGAGCGGTCTGTCGATAAAGAAGTCCAGCTGATCGTTGGCATTGATCGGTGTTAAGCCCGCCACCAGCCAGGCATTAAACGGATAGCCGGGTAGCAGTGGGTTCTGCTGCTCACTGGGGGGTTCACGATGGTACATAGTGCCCTCACGGTAACCTGTAAATGCGCAGTGCCGCGCGCCAGAAGGGCGACCATTTGGCCGCCCTGCCTCATCTTTCACGGCTGGAATCAGGCCGCTTTGTTTTTCTGTTTGTAGCGGTCAAAAATCACCGCCGCTAACAGTATCAAACCGCGCACCACATACTGTGAGAACGGCGAGATATTCAATAAATTCATCGCATTCTCAACCGTACCCAGAATCAGCACGCCCGCCACCACATAAGAGATCTTACCGATGCCACCTTTCAGCGAAACGCCGCCCAGCACACAGGCTGAAATCACGATCAATTCATAACCGAGTGAAGTCATCGGCTGACCACTGGTCATGCGCGAGGCCAGAATAATGCCCGCCGCCGCCGAAACCAGTCCCGAAAGAATGAAGATGATGATGCGGGTACGCACCACCGGCACTCCAGCCAGACGTGCCGCTTCTTCATTACCGCCAATCGCCAGCGTGTTGCGGCCAAAGGTGGTTTTATTCAGCACGAAGCCAAACACAATCATGGTGGCGATGGTCAGCCAGATCGGCGCTGGCAAGCCCAGCCAGTTGGCATAACCGAGGGTGAAGAAGCGTTCATCCTCGATGCCCACCGCTTTACCGTCAGAGAAGATATAGGCCAGACCACGCACAATCTGCATCGTCGCCAGCGTGGTGATCAGCGCATTGATCTTCAGCCGGGCAATCACGAAGCCATTAATGAATCCGGTGGCCATACCGAGCACTAAACCGGCCGCAACACCCAGCCACAGGCTCTCTGTCATGTTAATCACTACAGCGGTCACTACGCCGGCGCAGGCAATCACCGACGCTACGGAAAGGTCAAAATCGCCTGACGCGAGGCAGAACAACATGCCGCAGGCCACCATGCCGGACATCGACATGGCAAGCCCCAGCCCTTTCATGTTGATGAACGTGCCAAAGTTGGGTACGAAGATAGTGCAAACGATAAACAGCAGTGCGAAGACCACCAGCATGCCGAAGTTATCCCAGATACGCCCCAGTTGCAGGCCGTTACGCTGCACCGGTGGCGTGTTGGAAGTGGTAGATGAAGCCATTGTTGCTCTCCTTTACATCAGGCCACGGCGGCCGCTTGAGGGGTTTTCGGCATCGCCAGGCTCAGCGTCAGCTGCTCCGTGGCCGCGTCGTGTGGCAGTTCTCCGGCAATTTCACCTTCGCGCATCACCACGATGCGGTCAGCCAGCCCCATGACTTCGGGCAGATCGCTGGAAGCAAACAGCACCGCGATCCCTTTATTTGCCAGTTGGTAAATCAGGTTATAAATCTCATGTTTGGCACCGACATCAATACCGCGCGTCGGCTCATCCAGCAGAATCACGTTCATCTCTTCGGACAGCCAGCGGCCCAGAATCGCCTTCTGCTGATTGCCCCCTGAAAGGTTCATGATCAGCTGCTGCGGCCCTGGCGTTTTGATATTCAGTGAGCGGATGTGGAGATCGGCGTTTTTCGCCTCCCAGCCGGGTTTAATCAGACAACCCGCCGTGAGGTTATGGCGGCGTGCGCTGATATTGATGTTGTCGCGCACCGAGTGCACCGGAATAATCCCTTCGGATTTACGATCCTCCGGGCACAGCATGATGCCCGCGCGGATCGCATCGATCGGCTGACGGATGTTGAGCTTTTTGCCATCCAGCGACACGCTGCCGCCGCGCAGTTTGGTGGCACCAAACAGCCCTTTCATCAATTCGCTGCGCCCCGCCCCCACCAGCCCAAACAGGCCGACGATTTCACCGGCTCGCACCGTGAGCGAAATCGGCATGCGCACGCCTTTGGCTTCGACCTGGTCAAGCTGCAAACGCACTTTGCCTAAGGCACGCGGCGCATAACCGTAGATATCGCCGAGGTTACGCCCCACCATCGCCTGCACCAGGTCGTCATGATGCGTATTCGGCATATCAGTGAAAGTGCGCACGTAGCGACCATCTTTGAACACGGTGATCGCATCACTCAGGGCAAAAATTTCCTCCATGCGATGCGACACATACAGCACGGTACGGCCCTGATCGCGCAGCTGTCGGATGACGCGGAACAGATGCTCGATTTCACGCGCCGAAAGTGAACTGGTCGGCTCATCAAAAGCGATGATGCGCGCATTGCGCGCCAGCGCTTTGGCAATCTCCACCATTTGCCACTGGCCGAGCGACAGATATTTCAGCGGCATATCAGGATCGATATCCATGCCAAGATTTTTTAGCTGCAAATCCGCTTCGTAGCGCAGCAGTTTGCGATTCACCAACCCGCGTTTATGGGGTAATTGGCCGAGATAGATGTTTTCCGCCACGCTCATCTCAGGCACCAGATGCAGTTCCTGATATATAATCGCCACACCCGCATCCAGCGCATCCACGGTGTTGTTGAAGCTTTTGGTTTCGCCTTTGATGCGAATTTCACCTTCAGTCGGCTGATAACTGCCGCTGAGAATCTTTAACAGCGTGGACTTTCCCGCGCCGTTTTCGCCCATCAGCGCATGCACTTCCCCGGCGCGGCACTGGAATGAGATATCCTGCAGCGCCTTGACGCCCGGAAAGGTTTTACTGATGCCATGAAAGGACAGAAAAGCTTGATCAGTTTCCATGGAAACTCCTCTTCGCCTCCATCCTTCGCGCCATTGCCGCGTTGTCTTCGCGCTTTGCCCCAGCCATTAATGAAACTGGAGCAAACGCGATGGCCAACCTGCTGCAACACCAGGGGTGGAGGCTGCGTTTATCAATCAGGCGACTTACATCAGCCCTTTCTTCGCCAACTCAGTTTTGAAGTTGTCGCGGGTAATCAGCACCACATCGGTGACTTCGGTGAATTTCGCGGGCTCTTCGCCTTTGGTCACCCAGTTGTAGAGCATCTGGCTGCTCTTATAACCGTGCACATCCGGGCTTGGCAGCAGCGAACCGTAGAAGCCGGTTGGCGCACCTTTAGACAGCTCGCTCACCGCGTCCACACCGTTGATGCCAATGCCAATCACGTCGGGCGCTTTAAAGCCCTGGCCTTCGGTCGCGCGCACGCCACCCAGCACGGTGTTGTCATTCATGCCGACAATCAGCCAGTGTTTCACTTCTGGATGCTGCACCAGCAGCGAGTTACCGGCATCAAATGCCCCCGGAATATCGTTGGATTTGGTTGGCACCTGATAGATCTGTTTCTCCGGGAATCCGGCCGCTTTCAGCGCGTCCATCGAACCGCCGGTGCGACGACGCGCAGTGTCCAGCTCATTGGCGGTAATCGCCATGACACCGGTCTCTTTCGCATCCCAGCCGCGTTTCTGCATCTCTTTGTAGAGTTCCTGGCCCTGGCGCTCACCGATTTTGGTTGCGGCCATCATCACCAGCGGCACGGTGTCCATTGGCTTGCCTTTGGCGGTAACAAACTGGTCATCAACCGCAATCACTTTCAGGCCATAGCTACGCGCTTTCGCCACGATGGCTGAACCCAGTTTCGGGTCCGGTGTGCAAATCACGAAGCCTTTGGCCCCGCTTGCCGCCAGGCTATCAATGGCATTCAGGGTTTTCTCGCCGTCGGGTACGGCAATTTTGATCACGTCAAAGCCGAGATCTTTGCCAGCCTTGTCTGCGAACTTCCATTCGGTCTGGAACCACGGTTCCTCCGGTTGTTTGACGAGGAAACCGAGTTTCATGGTCTCGGCGATAGCGGATTGTGACATAACCGCGGCAAGACCTACCGCCGCCAGCGCTTTAGTGAATTTATGCATGATGCTCTCCGGCACAATGATGTTTTATCGCTATTAATAACGAATCGGTGTAAACGCTACCAATTGGATTTCACGTTTGGGTACAGCGCAAAATCAGCGCGTTAGCTCAAAGGTTGTACAAAGGCTATGCAAACGCTGGGCTAGTTGTAGCGGTAATGGCGAAGAAAAATGTAGAGCGGTATCACATCCCAAAACGATGACCAATTCCTCCATATATTCAGCGAAATTAACCAGTCATTAACTTTTGCTGCCGATCACAGAACGGTTCCGATGACAGAAAAGTGCATATTCTCAGCCAGCGATGACTAACCGCTTATGCACCCGCATTCCAGGATAGAGCCAGATAACTCACACAGGAGAATCCCAATGGGTGCTGGCGCCATAACAATTGGGCTGGATTTTGGCAGTGACTCGGTGCGTGCCCTCGCCGTGGACTGCCACAGTGGTAAAGAGCTGGAAAAGGCGGTGGTGAACTATCCACGCTGGGCGAAGGGTGAATTCTGTGACGCGCACGCCAACCGTTTTCGCCATCATCCACAAGACTATATCGACGCGCTGGAGCAGGCGGTGGTCGCGGTGGTGCAAGCGTTAACTCCCGAACAACGCGCTGCCGTGGTGGGGGTAGGCGTGGATTCAACGGGTTCAACCCCTGCACCGATTGACCGTGACGGCAACGTGTTAGCCTTGCGCCCGGAATTCGCCACCAACCCCAACGCTATGTTTGTGTTGTGGAAAGATCACACCGCGATTGAAGAAGCGGAAGAGATTAATCAGCTGTGCCGCAATGGTCATTTCACCGATTACACCCGCTATATTGGCGGCGTGTATTCGTCGGAGTGGTTCTGGGCCAAGATTCTGCACGTGTCACGCCAGGATGCAGCAGTGCGTGATGCGGCAGTGTCTTGGGTGGAACTCTGCGATTGGGTGCCTGCGCTATTGAGCGGTCGCACTGCCCCGACGCAGCTGCGGCGCGGACGCTGCGCCGCCGGGCATAAATCGCTGTGGCATCCTGAATGGCAGGGTTTACCGCCCACAGATTTTTTCCGTGCACTCGATCCGATGTTGGTTGAGCAGCTGGATTCTCCATTGTTTACCGACACCTTCACTGCTGATGTACCGGTGGGCACGCTTTCCAGCGAATGGGCGCAGCGTTTGGGATTGTCTGAGCAGGTGATTTTGTCCGGTGGGGCCTTCGACTGTCATATGGGTGCGGTCGGTGCGGGCGCGCAGCCTTATACGCTGGTGAAAGTGATTGGCACCTCAACCTGCGACATTTTAATTGCCGACAGCGAGAAAGTCGGCGATCGCGCCATTAAAGGCATTTGCGGCCAGGTCGATGGCAGCGTGGTACCGGGCGCCATCGGCTGCGAAGCGGGTCAATCGGCGTTTGGTGATATCTACGCCTGGTTTAGCCGCTTGCTGGGCTGGCCGCTGCAGCAGGCCGTGACGCGCCATCCTGAGTTGCAGCCGCAACTCGCCGAGATGCAGCAGGATTTAATCCGTTCCCTTACCGAAGCCTGGGCTGCCGATCCCCAGCTTGATCATCTGCCCGTGGTTCTCGATTGGTTCAACGGGCGTCGAACACCGGATGCCAATCAGCGCCTGAAAGGCGTAATCACCGATTTGAATCTTGGCACCGACGCGCCTGCGTTGTTTGGTGGTCTGGTGGCTGCCACGGCCTTTGGTGCCCGCGCCATTATGGAGTGTTTCGAGAAGCAGCAGATTCCGGTGGAGAGCATTCTGACGCTCGGCGGTATCGCACGGAAGTCCCCCGCCATTATGCAAGCCTGTTGCGACGTGATGAACCGTCCGCTGGATATCGTGGCTTCTGACGAGTGCTGCGCGCTGGGTGCTGCCATTTTTGCCGCCGTCGCCGCAAATGTGTATGCCGATGTGCCTGCCGCACAGCAGGTGATGGCAAGTCCGATCGCTGTGACCTTGCAACCCAACAGTCTGCGCGTGGCGGGCTATCAACAACTTTATCAACGCTATCAAAACTGGTGCCAGGCCGCTGAACCTCAGTATGCCGCCCGCGCCACATCCGCTAAGTAAAGGAGCGAGAAATGGAACAGAACGTTTGGTTTGTGATTGGAACGCAGCATCTCTACGGAGCGGAAACCTTGCGCCAGGTTGAACATCACGCACGCCAGGTGATGGACGGATTGAATCAGGCGGGCACGCTGCCGGTGCCACTGGTGTTGAAGCCGCTGGTGAAATCACCGGATGAAGCGCTGGCGCTGTGCCGCGAGGCCAATCACGACAATAGTTGTGTCGGCATCATGACCTGGTTACACACCTTCTCACCGGCCAAGATGTGGATTGGTGGACTGAGCATCCTGAATAAGCCGCTGCTGCAATTCCATACCCAGTTCAACGCAGAAATTCCGTGGGACAGTATGGATATGGACTTTATGAACCTGAACCAGACCGCGCACGGCGGCCGTGAGTTTGGCTTTATCGGCGCGCGTATGGGCCTGCAGCACAGCGTGGTGACTGGCCACTGGCAGGATAAGACCAGCCAGCAACGCATCGGACGCTGGATCAATGCGGCACTAGCGAAGCAGGCCAGTCAGCAGCTGAAAGTGGCGCGCTTTGGCGACAATATGCGCGAAGTGGCGGTGACCGAAGGCGATAAGGTGGCGGCACAGATTCAGTTTGGTTATTCGGTCAACGGTTGGGGCGTGGGTGATTTAGTCGAGGCGGTGAACAGCGTCAGCGATGGCGATGTGCATGCGCTGATCGATGAATACGAGAGCCAGTATTTGTTCAGCGAGGCTGCCGCCGTGAATGGCGAGAAGCGTCAGAACGTGCTGGATGCGGCGCGCATTGAATTAGGTTTGAAGCGTTTCCTCGATGATGAGGGCTGCAAAGCCTTTACCACCAATTTCCAGACTCTGCACGGCATGACGCAGTTGCCAGGCTTGGCCGTTCAACGTTTGATGGGCCAGGGTTATGGTTTTGCCGGTGAAGGTGACTGGAAGACCGCTGCGCTGCTGCATATTTTGAAGGTGCAAGCCGGGAATCGTGCGGGCGGTACTTCATTTATGGAGGATTACACCTATCACTTTTCCCCGGGCAATGATTTGGTGCTGGGTTCACATATGCTGGAAGTGTGCCCTTCGATTGCTAAAGAGGCGAAGCCGTTAATTGACGTGCAGTTCCTTGGCATTGGTGGCAAAGCGGATCCGGCGCGCATGATTTTCTCCACGCCGGCTGGTCGCGCGGTGAATGCCAGTGTGATTGATATGGGCGATCGTTTCCGTTTGCTGGTGAATGTGGTGGATGCGATTGAGCAGCCGAAACCGCTGCCGAAATTGCCGGTCGCGCGTGCCTTGTGGCGTGCCCAGCCCTCACTGGCTACCGCTTCCGAGGCATGGATTTTAGCAGGTGGGGCGCACCATACGGTGTTTAGTCAGGCACTGGATTTGGATGATATGTATCTGTACGGCGAGCTGAACGGCATTGAGGTGCTGGTGATCGATGAGAATACGCGTTTGCCGGCGTTTAAAGATGCATTGCGCTGGAATGAGGCGTATTACCGGTTAGCGCGCTGATCGTGTTATGACCTGTTGAAGCCGCGTTGAGTCGCGGCTTTTTTGTGGCTAAAACCTGCGTTTATGTCGGCAAAAGTGGGTTTAGTAACTTAAAACGTGCGGTTCAGTCGACAAAGGTGGGCGTTACGTAAAGTCGGCGTGAATACATCCCTGTAGCCTCGGACGCCGCATCCATGCGGCGTACGCTTTACTCCAGTGCCCACCTTTGTCTCCTTTATGCAGGTTCGTTGCGGTTTTTTGGGAGCTGAATTTGAATCGAATTTTCAGGTTTGCACTAACTACAGCAATGACAGTTCTACCCACCTTTGTTTCTTTTATGCAGAATTATTGCGTTTTTTGGGAGCCGCATTTGAATCGAGCATTCAGATTAGCACTGACTACAGCGATGCCCCCCTCAATTGCCCCATAAAGGCCAGCCCGAAGAGCAAAGCGTTCGCGCCAGGGATGGCGCGGCCGATCTGCATGGATGCGGGGTTCCTTTGCGATCGGGCTGGCCTTTGTGGGGCTTCGCACCGAACCATCAGCAACTCCACCTAACTTTCAAAGATGGGCGCTGTGACTACAAACGTGCGGTCCAGTCAACAAAGGTGGACGTTACGTAAAGTCGGCGTGAATACATCCCTGTAGCCTCGGACGCCGCATCCATGCGGCGTACGCTTTACTCCACTGCCCACCTTTGTCTCCTTTATGCAGGTTCGTTGCGGTTTTTTGGGAGCTGAATTTGAATCGAATTTTCAGGTTTGCACTAACTACAGCAATGACAGTTCTACCCACCTTTGTTTCTTTTATGCAGAATTATTGCGTTTTTTGGGAGCCGCATTTGAATCGAGCATTCAGATTAGCACTGACTACAGCGATGCCCCCCTCAATTGCCCCATAAAGGCCAGCCCGAAGAGCAAAGCGTTCGCGCCAGGGATGGCGCGGCCGATCTGCATGGATGCGGGGTTCCTTTGCGATCGGGCTGGCCTTTAGGGGGCTTCGCACCCAACCATCAGCAACTCCACCTAACTTGCCACGATGGGGGCTGTGGCTAAAAACGCGCGCTCCAGTCAACAAAGGTGGACGTTACGTAAAGTCGGCGTGAATACATCCCTGTAGCCTCGGACGCCGCATCCATGCGGCGTACGCTTTACTCCACTGCCCACCTTTGTCTCCTTTATGCAGGTTCGTTGCGTTTTTTTTGGCGCTGAATTTGAATCGAACGCTCAGGTTCACACTGACTACAGCTAGAACAGCCCTGACCACCGTTGTCTCTATACGGAGGCTTGGTGCGATGTTTTATTAGTCCAGTACTGAATAGAACTTTCAAGTTTGCACTGACTACAGCAATGACAGTCTCAATTGCCCCATAAAGGCCAGCCCGAAGAGCAAAGCGTTCGCGCCAGGGATGGCGCGGCCGATCTGCATGGATGCGGGGTTCCTTTGCGATCGGGCTGGCCTTTAGGGGGCTTCGCACCGAACCATCAGCAACTCCACCTAACATCCCCCGAATCTGAGCACCGATACAAAAAAGGTGCGCCAATTTGCGCACCTCTTGAACATCCCACTCACGACTACGAAGTTAAACGCTTAACCGGTGCATTCTTCTGACGATCCCACATCACGGTCAGCAGGCGCTGCAGTGCGATAAACGCGAACAACAGAATACCGATGGCAATCTTTGTCCACCACGAACTCAGCGTTCCATCGAAGTTAATCCATGTCTGAATCAGACCCTGGATCAACACCCCAAACAGCGTGCCGAGCACCGTGCCGACACCACCGGACAGCAAGGTGCCGCCAATCACCACCGAGGCAATCGCGTCCAGTTCCACGCCCAATCCTGCCAGGGCATAGCCGGCTGAGGTATAGATCGAGAACACAATCCCCGCCAGTGTCGCCAGGGTGGTGGAAAGCATATAAATCTTGATGGTGGTGGCGCGCGTCGAAACGCCCATCAACTGCGCTGATGTCAGATTGCCGCCAATCGCATACACCTGATTACCAAAACGCGTGCGATGCGCGAGGATGATCCCGCCAATCACCACCACCAGCATAATCACTGCCAGCAAACTAAGACGCCCGCCGCCGGGGATCTTCCACGCCAGGCTCGACAGTGTGGAATAGAGTGGATGATCGATGGGAATCGAATTCTCCGACACCAGATAGCTGCAACCGCGCAGGAAAAACATCCCCGCCAGGGTAATAATAAAGGCCGGGATCTTCAGCGCATCGATCAGCCAGCCCATCATGGCGCCAAACAGTGCTCCCATCGCCAGCACAATCGCGAAGGCAAGAATCGGATCGACGTGATAATCACCGATAATTTTCGCCAAAAATACACCGCTAAAGGCGATAACGGCCCCCACTGACAGATCGATACCGCCTGACAAAATCACAAATGTCATGCCCACGGCGATAATGCCGAGAAACGCGTTATCGGTCAGGATATTGCAGATCACACGAGTCGAGGCAAAACCGGGAAACTGACTCAGGCAGAACAGATAACCGGCGACAAACACCAGCAGCGTAATCATTAATGGCAGATGGCGTTTGATCATTTTGGACGTCTCCCTTTCAGCATGGCGATAAAGCGCGGCGATTGCAGCAACAGCACACACATCACCACCACCGCTTTCACCACCTGATTCAGCTCCGGCGGGAAGCCAGACAGCAAAATACCGGTGTTCATCGACTGAATAATCAGCGCGCCAACCAGCGACAACACCAGATTAAAACGCCCGCCCATCAACGATGCACCGCCAATCACCACAGCGAGAATGGCATCCAACTCCAGCCATAGTCCGGCATTGTTGGCATCGGCACCCCGAATGTCTGCGGCCACAATCAGGCCCGCGACAGCCGCACACACACCGCTGATGGCATAGGTGGACATCACCACTAACCATCCGTTAACACCGGCATTGCGTGCAGCACGCAGGTTAATTCCCACCGCTTCGATAAACAGGCCCAGCGCGGTTTTGCGCGTCAGCAGCCACACTAACAGTGCCACCAGTAGCGTTATCCACACCGGAACCGGCAGCATCCACAGCGAGCCGCTGCCAAACCAGCCGAGGCTGTCGCTGTTAAAGGTCACAATCTGACCCTGGGTAATCAGCTGAGCGATACCGCGCCCGGCCACCATCAAAATCAACGTGGCCACAAACGGCTGAATCTTCAGCAGCGCCACCAGCACGCCGTTCCATAAGCCGCAGGCCAGGCCGGTGCCGAGTGTGGCGAGAATAATAAAACTCAGGCTGTGTCCCGCAACCGTCAGCGTGGCCGCTGTCGCCCCCGCAATCGCCATCACTGCGCCGACCGACAAATCAATCCCGCCGGTGGCAATCACCAACGTCATACCGACCGCCAGTAAGGCGACGGGTGCAGCGCGGTTGAGGATATCAATCGGGCTGCCGAACAGGCGGCCGTCCTGAATATGCACGGCAAAAAAATTGTTGGCGACCAGGCTATCCACCAACAGCACCAGAATCAGCGCGACGATTTGCGGCATGCCTGGCGGTAACTTCGGCTTACGCCGTTCAGGTTTTGGATGTGTCATAGGGGATTCAAGCATGTTGTGCTCCTCCATCGGCGATGGCATTGACGATCGATGCCACCGACAGCTGCTCCAGCGGGATTTCAGCCACCTGCTTCAAATCACGCATGATCAACACGCGGTCGGCATAGCCCACCAGCTCTTCGAGTTCAGAGGAGATAACCAGTAACGCCAGTCCATCGGCGCACAGGGTTTCAATCAAACGAATGATCTCGGCATGTGCACCGACGTCAATGCCGCGCGTCGGTTCGTCGAGAATTAAGAATTGCGGCTTCGTCACCAGCCAGCGTGACAGCAGCACCTTCTGCTGATTACCGCCGGAGAGTAATTCCACCGGCTGATCGGCATGTGGCGTGCGAATTCCCAGGCTTTTAATAAAGCGATCGGCGATGGCCTGCTGCTCACGCCGTTTAATCGGTCGCAGCCAGCCGCGTTGGGCCTGTAGCGCCAGAATAATATTCTCGCGCACCGATGCAGCGCCGATAATACCGTCGGTTTTACGATCTTCCGGGCAGAACCCCATGCCCAGATGGGAGGCTTTGGCCGGTGTCCGGATGTGCTGCACTTTGCCTTTGATGGTGGCAGTACCCCGATCCGCTCGACGGATACCAAACAGCACTTCGGCGGTTTCCGTGCGCCCCGATCCCAGTAATCCCGCTAAGCCCACCACTTCTCCCGGACGCACCTCCAGGTCGAAAGGCTCAATGGTGCCCTTCTTGCCGTAATCTTTAAATGACACCACCGGTTGATTGCTTTTCAGCGTGCTGCCCTGACGCTGCAAGGCAGTTTCCAGTAACTCGCGCCCCAGCATCAGTTTGATCAATTCGATTTGCGGCAGCGATGCCGTATCACGCGTGGCGATAAACTGGCCGTTGCGCAATACGGTGATGCGATCGGTAATGCGGTACACCTGGTCTAAAAAGTGTGTGACAAAAATCAGGCTCATCCCTTTGGCTTTCAGTTGCGCCATCAGCGTAAACAGCATTTCGACTTCACTGGCATCGAGGCTGGCGGTGGGTTCGTCGAGGATTAACACCTGAGCCGAGAGATCCACGGCGCGGCAAATTGCAATGATCTGCTGCATCGCCACCGAGTAATGGCCCAGGGGACGCGCCACGTCGAGCGCAAAACCGTAGTTGCGCATCAGCGCATCGGCATCGCGCACCATACGTTTACGGTCGATCATGCCAAAGCGGCGCGGCTCGCGGCCGATGTAGAGATTGTCTGCCACCGACATATTCGGCAGGAGATTCACCTCCTGATAAACCGTGCCGATGCCCATTTGCTGTGCATCGGCGGTATTGTGCGGTGAAATGGCAGTGCCATTCAGGGTGATGGTGCCTGCATCACGGGTGTACACGCCGGTCAGCACTTTAATCAGCGTGGATTTCCCGGCGCCGTTTTCGCCCAGCAGCGCCATGATCTCGCCTTTGCGAATGCTGAATGAGACATTATCCAGCGCTTTCACGCCGGGGAAACCTTTGCTGATACCGTTGAGAGTCAGGAGTGCGGATGCATCTGCGGTGCTCATCAGGTTCTACCTCGCCTTACGTCATGAATAACCGCCCCGAAGGGCGGTTGCGGGGATCAGTAACCCATGCCTTTTTTGGTGTCGAGCTGTGCCTGCGCTGAGTCTGGCAGAAACAGTTTCGATTCGGTTTTGATGATTTTTGGTGGCATCGTGCCGTCTTTTTTGAATTTCTCCAGCGCATCGAATGCAGGACCCGCCATGTTTGGCGTCAGCTCGACGTTGGCATTGGCCTCACCCGCCAGCATCGCTTTATAGATATCCGGTACGCCGTCGATAGAACCGGTCAAAATATCTTTGCCTGGCTTCAGACCCGCTTCTTTAATGGCCTGAATGGCGCCGATCGCCATATCATCGTTGTGCGCATACACCATGCAGATGTTCTTGCCGTTGTTTTCCGCTTTGATAAAGCTCTCCATCACCTCTTTACCTTTACTACGGGTAAAGTCGCCGGACTGCGAACGGATCACTTTGATGTTTTTGTGACCCGCGATGGCTTCGGCGAAGCCTTTTTTGCGGTCGATGGCTACGCTGGCACCTACGGTGCCTTGTAACTCAACCACGTTACACTTCTTATCGCCGACCGTTTTCACCAGCCAGTCACCGATCAACTTGCCTTCCAGCACGTTGTCTGCGGTCACCACCGCCATGTACAGCGACTTATCTTTCACCACGATGGCGCGATCTAACAGGAACACCGGGATTTTGGCGTCTTTGGCTTCTTCCAGCACCGGTTCCCAACCGGTTTGTACTACCGGAGCGATGAAGATGGCGTCAACGCCCTGTGCGATAAACGAGCGCACCGCTTTGATTTGGTTTTCCTGCTTCTGCTGACCATCGGCGATTTTCAACGTGATACCGCGCTTTTGCGCTTCGCTTTTCGCCACGTTGGTTTCTGCTGAACGCCAGCCAGACTCCGAGCCAACCTGTGAGAAGCCCACCGTCATGTCAGCGGCAAGTACCGAAGCACTGAGTGCTGAACTGACCATGGCGGTTAAGAGTAAACGTTTCCACATAATTTCATTCCTCTGAAGGGAGTGTGCTGTAGGGGTACAAAACGCAGATTAAGCCTGGCGCAAAAGCGAGAAAACAAGCGCGACATGCCTCACAAAATAGAATGAATTAAAGGAGTTACGAAATTATCCATGTAAGAAGTCATACCAGCTATATGGACAATTTGCCTGATATTTATTTCAGTGACGGTTAAATAAATGTAATAAACAGAATCGGTTAGGATGGTGGCTACTGGAAGCGATTACAGACGCTGCGTAAAGAATGGTTATCGACTACGGGCACAAGCAATGATCAGTTTTGTGATTACTCGCACACTACATGATTTAGAGTTTCAAAGCGTGTAGATGCCATTGCTGAACTGTTCGACATAAATCGGCCTAATAAACGTCTTATATGAATGAAAGTCAGGGCACTAAGCCTGATAAAGAATGAAAACTTTCATTTACGATAAAGGTGTGAGCTTTTTTCACATCATGCTGTCCGTCGGGGTTGAATTTGTCTTAATCCCGTCCGGAAATGCGCGTTTATAACGGCAAAATGAAGAAAAAATGTCTTTTGATGAGCGAATTAGCTCATGTGGTCTGATTTTTGAATTTTTTTAATGCTGGCGTATGGACTCTGTCAGTGCACTCCCTATACTTGGGCACTTCCGAGCACTTTATTTTTAGATGGCAATCATGACTGCGCTAGATTACCTGCTGAAATTCCGTAAAGTGAATAATCTTGATAGTCTGGAAAAACTCTATGACCATCTTAATTATTCGCTGACTGATGATAATGACATCATCAATATGTATCGCGCTGCCGATCACCGTCGTGCTGAACTTGTTTCCGGCGGCCGTCTTTATGATATGGGCCGCGTGCCAAAATCAGTCTGGCGCTACGTAATGTAATGGGTTTTCCCCCGCCTTTTTCTGCACTATTGCGTTGTCCATGTCGGGCGTGCCCCGTTTGGACATACAACGCCTTCTTAATTTCGCTACAGGATCCGCAAGATGACCGAATCGGTAAACCCGCCGCGTATTGCTGGCTGGCTGTTGTTGCCGCTAGCCTGGTTGATTATGACGATGCTGACCAGTGCACTGGTGGTGGCCATGTATCTGAGCCCGTTGTTTGATACAGAATTGCGTACCACGTTGTTCACTCATGCCAGCCAATTGTTCACGCAATGGGCGATTTCCCTGCTCACCGCAGGCGTGGTTTGGGTCTACAGTATCTGGGTTTGCTGGATGTTCTGTAAACGTTCGCGCCGTCTACCGCGTCATTACATCCTGTGGTTGCTGATGACGGTGTTACTGGCGTTGAAAACGTTCGCGTTCACCCCGGTGGCGGATAACAAAGCCATTCAAACGCTGTTGTTGTCACTGCTGGCGGCGGCGGTCTTTGTGCCCTACTTCAAACGTTCTCAACGTGTGAAAGAGACGTTTATCCAGCCATAACGGCGCGAGTTTCGTCAGGAATTTAATTCTGCGTGCTCTCAACATCCACAGATTTTGTGTAGAGGTTGAGATGCACCTCTCAATTCCGGATAATAGACGCCTTTCGGCTTCCCAGGTTAAAAAATGACCGATTACTTACTTCTCTTTATTGGCACCGTGCTGGTGAATAACTTCGTGTTAGTGAAGTTTCTCGGCCTATGCCCCTTTATGGGCGTGTCAAAAAAATTGGAAACGGCCATTGGTATGGGACTCGCCACCACTTTCGTGATCACCCTGGCGTCGATTTGCGCCTGGCTGGTGAACCATCTGATTTTGGTGCCGCTCGATCTGGTGTACCTGCGAACCCTGGCGTATATCCTGGTGATCGCCGTGGTGGTGCAATTCACCGAAATGGTGGTGCGCAAAACCAGTCCGTCACTCTATCGACTGCTGGGCATTTTTCTGCCGCTGATTACCACTAACTGTGCGGTGCTGGGTGTCCCTTTGCTGAGCGTCAATCTCAACCATACCTTTATGCAGGCTGCGGTCTATGGCTTCAGTGCCTCGCTTGGCTTCTCCCTGGTGATGGTGCTGTTCGCTGGTATGCGTGAACGCCTGGTGTTAGCCAATGTCCCCGCGCCGTTTAAGGGCAACTCGATTGCATTGGTCACCGCAGGTTTGATGGCGCTGGCCTTTATGGGCTTTACCGGGTTGGTGAAATTCTAATGACCGCGATTTGGATTGCTATTGTGGCTATTGCTGCGCTGGGCCTGGTTTTTGGCGCCCTGCTCGGTTACGCCTCGCGTCGATTCGAGGTAGAAGAAGATCCGATCGTTGAACAGATCGACAGTATTCTGCCGCAAAGTCAATGCGGCCAATGTGGTTATCCCGGCTGCCGCCCGTACGCCGATGCCGTGGGTAATAACGGCGAAGCCATTAATAAATGCGCCCCCGGCGGCGAGCAGACCATGCTCAAGCTGGCCGCACTGCTGAACGTTGAACCGCAACCGCTGGATGGCGGTGAGGAAGTGCAGGAACCGATCCGCACCGTGGCCTGGATTGATGAAGCCAACTGCATCGGCTGCACTAAATGTATTCAGGCTTGCCCGGTAGATGCGATTGTCGGTGCTACCCGTGCCATGCATACCGTGCTGAGCGATGTCTGTACCGGCTGTGATTTGTGTGTTGCTCCCTGCCCGACCGACTGTATTGAAATGCGTCCGGTTGCTACGACCACGGCCAACTGGAAATGGGATCTCGAAACCATTCCTGTACGGGTGATCCCGGTAGAAACTCATGCTTAATTTGTTAAAACTTTTCCGCAAAGAGAAGCTGTGGGATTTTCAGGGCGGCATTCATCCGCCGGAAATGAAAACACAGTCTAACGGCACGCCCTTAAGCCAGTTACCGCTGCCTGAACAATTCATCATTCCGTTAAAACAGCATATCGGCCATGAAGGCGAGATTTGTGTCTCACCGGGCGATCACGTCTTGCGCGGTCAGGCGCTGACGTTTGGCAGCGGACGCATGCTGCCGGTGCACGCACCGACCTCCGGCACCATCGAAGCGATTGCGCCACATATGACCGCGCACCCTTCGGGTCTTTCCGAACTGTGCATTTTCCTGCGCGCCGATGGTGAAGATCGCTGGACTGCACTCGATCCGCAACCTGACTATCGTGCGCTTCCGCGTGAAGATGTCGTCAAGCGCATCCATGAGGCAGGTGTCGCCGGTTTAGGTGGCGCTGGCTTCCCGACAGCCACCAAGCTACGTGGCGGATTGCGCGGCGTCAAAACCCTGATTATCAACGCTGCGGAGTGCGAGCCTTACATCACCGCCGACGATCGCCTGATGCAGGACTGCGCGGCTGAAGTGCTGGAAGGTTGTCGTATCCTCGCCTGGGTGTTGCAGGCTGAGCGCGTGCTGATTGGCATCGAAGATAACAAACCCGAAGCGATTGCGGCGCTGACGCAGGCTTTGGGCGGTGATTGCGAGTTGCAACTGCGCGTCATCCCCACCAAGTACCCATCGGGTGGCGCCAAACAACTGACCCAGATTCTTACTGGCGTTGAAGTACCGCACGGCGGTCGATCCACTGATATTGGCGTACTGATGCAAAACGTTGGTACGGCCTGGGCGGTAAAGCGCGCCATTATCGATGGCGAGCCGATTACCGAACGCGTCGTCACGCTGACCGGCGAAGCCATTGCGCAGCCGCGCAACGTGTGGGGACGTCTGGGCACGCCGGTTAGCCATCTGTTGCATCATGTGGGTTTCGCGCCGGGTTCACGTCAGATGGTGATCATGGGCGGCCCATTGATGGGCTTTACGCTGCCATCACTCAACGTCCCGCTGGTTAAAATTTCCAACTGTATCCTGGCGCCTTCTGCCAGTGAGATGGGCAATAACGAAGAAGAACAGTCTTGTATTCGTTGCAGCGCCTGTGCGGACGCCTGCCCGGCGAAACTGCTGCCTCAGCAGCTGTTCTGGTACAGCCAGGGCGGCGATCATGAGAAGGCGCGCGCTCACAATATCGATGACTGCATTGAGTGCGGTGCCTGTGCGTACGTCTGCCCAAGTAATATTCCGCTGGTGCAATATTATCGCCAGGAGAAGGCCGAGCTGCGCGCTATCGATCTCGAAGCGAAGCGCACCGCTGAAGCTAAAGCGCGCTTTGAAGCGCGTCAGGCGCGTTTAGAGCGGGAAAAACTGGCGCGTGAAGCGCGTCATGAAGAAGCTAAACAGCGTGTGGCACTTAGCGATCAGGGTGAACGTGACGCGGCGATTGCTCGCGTGAAGGCGCGTGCCGCCAAAACACCGGAACAGGAAACCGCCGAGCGCGAGGCGCGCCATGCGCAGGCGTTGGCTCAGCAGGCGGAAAAACAGTCTGAAACGCAGGCGCTGAGCAAGCAGTCTGGCGATCCGCGTAAAGCCGCTGTTGAAGCGGCCATTGCGCGTGCTAAGGCGAAGAAGTCTGGTGTGGCTGAGCAACCGATCAGCGACGTTGCTGAAACACCTGTTGCTGAGGCTGATCCACGCAAAGCCGCGGTTGAAGCCGCCATTGCGCGCGCTAAGGCGAAGAAAGCTGCGGCTGCGGCTGGTGAACAAGTTTCTGAGCCTGCTAAAGCAGCCCCGGCCGCTGAAGTTGATCCGCGTAAAGCGGCAGTTGAAGCTGCTATTGCGCGTGCTAAAGCGAAGAAAGCCGCTGCGGCTGGTGAGCAAGCATCTGAACCTGCTAAAGCAGCCCCGGACGCTGAAGTTGATCCGCGTAAAGCGGCAGTTGAAGCCGCCATTGCGCGCGCTAAGGCGAAGAAAGCTGCGGCTGCGGCTGGTGAACAAGTTTCTGAGCCTGCTGAAGCAGCCTCGGCCGCTCAAGTTGATCCTCGTAAAGCCGCGGTTGAAGCCGCCATTGCGCGCGCTAAAGCTAAGAAAGCCGCTGCGGCTGGCGAACAAGCGTCTGAACCTGCTGATACAGCACCGACCGCTGAGGTTGATCCTCGCAAAGCAGCAGTTGAAGCCGCTATTGCCCGTGCTAAAGCCAAGAAAGCCGCTGCTGCTGGCGAACAAGCGCCTGCATCTGCTGATGCAGCCCCGGCTGCAGAAGTTGATCCGCGTAAAGCGGCGGTTGAAGCCGCCATTGCTCGCGCTAAAGCGAAGAAAGCTGCGGCGGCTTCTGGTGAACAAGTGTCTGAGCTTGCTGACGCAGCACCTGCCGCTGAAGTTGATCCGCGTAAAGCAGCGGTTGAGGCCGCCATTACTCGAGCTAAGGCGAAGAAAGCGGCTGCGGCTGCGGCGGCTGAGCAGATTTCTGAACCTGCTGACGAACCACACGCACCTGAGCCTTCTGATGCAGCACCTGCCGCTGAGGTCGATCCGCGCAAAGCCGCGGTGGAAGCGGCCATTGCGCGCGCTAAAGCGAAGAAAGCTGCAGCGGCTGCAGAGCAAGCTTCTGCGTCTGCTGAAGCCGCACCTGAATCATCTTCTGAAGTAGAGGCTGCTGCCTCTCCTGACTCCGCCGACCCACGTAAAGCGGCCATTGCCGCCGCGGTCGCCCGTGCCAAAGCGCGTAAAGCGCAGCAGCAGCCTTCGACGACTGAGGATTAAATGGCTTTTCGTATCGCAAGTTCCCCTTATACCCACAATCGCCGCAGCACCGGCAACATCATGCTGCTGGTGGTACTGGCTGCGCTGCCGGGTATGGCCGCGCAGTGGTATTTCTTTGGCGTGGGTTTTCTGATTCAGGTATTGCTCGCCACCGCCACTGCGTGGATCACCGAAGGCGCCATTTTGCGTCTGCGCAAAACACCCGTGGTTCCAACACTTGCGGATAACTCCGCCCTGCTCACTGCATTGCTGCTCGGCATCAGTCTGCCGCCGCTGGCGCCCTGGTGGCTGGTGGTCATTGGCACCGTGTTTGCCATTGTTATCGCGAAACAACTGTATGGCGGCCTGGGTCAAAACCCCTTCAACCCAGCGATGGTCGGTTATGTGGTCTTACTGATCTCCTTCCCGGTACAGATGACCAGCTGGTTGCCGCCTGAGTCATTGCAGGCGATCAAACCTGGCCTGCTGGATTCCCTCAGCATGATCTTCACCAATCACACGCTGGCCGGTCAAACCATGCAGCAGTTGCAGCTCGGGGTGGATGGCGTCAGCCAGGCCACGCCGCTGGATACCTTTAAAACCGGCTTGCGCGCCGGACATAGCGCAGAACAGTTGCTGGCGGAACCGATCTATACCGGTGTGCTGGCGGGATTGGGCTGGCAGTGGATCAACCTCGGTTACCTGCTGGGCGGTATGCTGCTGCTGGCAAAAAATGCCATTCGCTGGCACATCCCCGTCAGTTTCCTGGTGTCGCTGGCCTTCTGCGCCACCCTTGGCTGGTTGTTCTCGTCGGAATCGCTGAACTCGCCCCTGATTCATTTGTTCTCCGGCGCGACCATGCTCGGCGCGTTCTTTATCGCCACAGATCCGGTCACCGCCTCGACAACCAACCGTGGTCGCCTGGTGTATGGTGCACTGATTGGTTTGCTGGTGTGGTTGATTCGCAGCTTTGGCGGCTATCCGGACGGCGTGGCGTTCGCCGTTTTGCTGGCAAACATTTGCGTGCCGCTGATTGATTACTACACCCAGCCGCGCGTTTACGGCCATCGCAAGGATTAATGATGTTCGATGCTATTCGTAAAAATGCCGTGACGCTGGCGGCGTTTGCGGTGATCACCACCGGTGTGACTGCCGTGGTGAACTATGTCACCAAGCCCACGGTGGAGCATCAGACGGCACTGCAGCAAAAGAACCTGCTCGATCAGGTGGTGCCCACCGATATGTATGACAATCATATTCAGCAAGAGTGTTTTCTGGTCACCGACGCGGCGGCGTTAGGCAATAACCTGCCGCATCATCTCTATCTGGCGCGTAAAGGCGATCAGCCTGTAGCGGCGGCGCTTGAGACTACCGCGCCAGACGGCTATTCTGGTGCGATTCAGATGCTGGTCGGTGCCGATTTTCACGGCAAAGTATTAGGTGTCCGCGTAGTGGAACACCATGAAACGCCTGGACTGGGCGACAAGATTGAACTGCGCATTTCCGACTGGATCAACAGCTTTAACGGCAAAGTGGTGCACGGTGCCGACGACAAGAACTTTGCGGTGAAAAAAGACGGCGGTGAATTTGATCAATTTACCGGCGCGACCATTACCCCGCGTGCAGTGGTGAATGCCACTAAACGTACCGCATTACTGATTGAAACGTTGCCAGCGAAGCTCTCTTCGCTGCCCGAATGTGGAGATGCACCATGAGTGAAGCAAAATCCCTGCTGGTTGGCGGCCTGTGGAAGAACAACTCCGCCTTGGTGCAACTGCTCGGCTTGTGTCCGCTGCTGGCCGTGACCTCAACCGCCACTAACGCCCTCGGCCTTGGCCTGGCCACCACGCTGGTGTTAACCATCACCAACAGCGCTATCTCCGCCTCGCGTCGTTGGGTGCCGGCGGAAATCCGTATCCCTATTTACGTAATGATCATCGCTTCGGTAGTGAGCTGCGTGCAGATGCTGATCAATGCTTACGCTTACGGGCTGTATCAGTCATTGGGAATCTTTATTCCCCTGATCGTGACCAACTGTATTGTGGTGGGCCGCGCGGAAGCGGTGGCGTCGAAAAGCAGCATCCCGCTCTCGGCGCTGGATGGTTTTGCGATTGGCATGGGCGCGACCTGCGCGATGGTGACGCTAGGTTCGATTCGTGAATTGATCGGTAGCGGCACCCTGTTTAACGGTGCTGACCAACTGCTGGGCCCCTGGGCCAAAGCGCTGCGTATTGAAGTGTTCCATTTCGATTCGCCGATGCTGTTGGCGATGCTGCCGCCTGGGGCTTTTATTGGCTTAGGCATGCTGCTGGCCGGTAAATATCTGATCGACCAGAAAATGAAGCAACGAGCCGCACTGCGCGCTGCTGAAGCTGAAGCTGAAGCCGCGCCACAAGGTGAAACCGGGAAGGCCGTGTGAACAAGGAAAAGCGACTGCAAATTCTCACGCGCCTGCGTGATGACAACCCGCATCCCACAACGGAACTGTACTTCAGTTCACCGTTTGAACTGCTGATTGCGGTGCTGCTGTCCGCACAGGCCACCGATGTGAGCGTGAACAAAGCCACGGCGAAGATGTATCCGGTGGCAAATACCCCCGCCGCTATATTGGCTTTGGGTGTTGATGGCGTGAAAGAGTTCATCAAGACCATCGGCCTGTTTAACAGCAAGGCAGAGAATGTGATCAAAACCTGCCGCATTCTCATCGAGCAGCACGGTGGTGAAGTTCCAGAGGACCGTGCGGCATTAGAAGCCCTGCCCGGCGTCGGACGCAAGACCGCCAACGTGGTGCTGAATACCGCCTTTGGCTGGCCGACCATTGCCGTGGATACGCATATTTTCCGCGTCAGCAATCGCACCCGCTTCGCGCCCGGCAAGAATGTCGAAGAAGTGGAAGATAAGCTGATTAAAGTGGTGCCCTCTGCTTTTAAAGTCGATTGCCACCATTGGTTAATCTTGCACGGCCGCTATACCTGCGTGGCACGTAAACCGCGCTGCGGCTCCTGCCTGATTGAAGATTTGTGTGAGTTTGACGCTAAAGAGTCTTAGTGTCCGCCAGGGGCTTCAGCCACGGCTCCCACAGAGAAACAGACTCCGTGGCCAGCACGCGAAGATGGTCCGCATCCGCACCGCAGGCATTAATCAGGGATTGCAGTGGCATCAGTCTTCCTCGCTGACAAAGGTTTCATCCGGCACGTCCGGGGCGTCACTGATAATGAAAATGTCGGCCGGGAGCGTGAAGTTGCGCAGCTTCAGCAGCGCCAGCGGCCCTTCCCCCGCTTCTGTTCGCAGAATGTAGTTCAGCGGACGACCGTCCGGAGCCTGCCAGGTGAGCCGCCAGCTGCTGCTGATGCCCGGATTGGCGCTGACCTGAGCCTTATCCAGCAGGCGAATCAGACCCCAGCTGCCCGGCATGTCGCCGTACTGGCGGGTGCCGGCCTTCGTGCTTATCCAGCTCAGTGATGCACCCGGCGCTTCTGTGTCGGCAGGCCAGGTGAAGCGTTTCCACACCGGTTGCTGATTCATGTAGGTGAGCTTCTGACTGTCAATAATCAGGTCAGTCTGCATCACGTCTGCTGCCGTACCGGGGCGCAGTTCAAAATGCAGCCCGGCCTCTCCATTGGTGAACACCACGTCGGAAATCCGGCTGAGCTGATTAAGCGCCTGCAGAAAGGCCGGGTTAAACGTCAGCCCCTGGGCGTTGATACTGTCCGGTACCCAGCGGGTGCCTTCGCGGTGCAGCACGCCGCTCAGACGCGACTGCAGGAAGCGGGTGATGCGTCCGTTCTCAACGTTCAGATATTTCGCCAGCAACGGCAGTGACACCTCACTACTGACATTTTTAAACGGATAGCGGCCGCCAAACGCGCTGTTCCACTCGTTCACCACCGCCTGCTGCCACTGGGCGTTCAGGCTGCCCGCAGCCGGCATCAGCACCTGCTGCCAGGCCTGCTCCATCGGGCGCACAAACACCGTCTGCCCGAAACCGCTCCACTCCTGCCCCAGCCCGGCGGCGACCAGGCTGCCGTAATCACGCGTGTCAGTCAGGTCCACGGTTTTCCCCTGAAATACCGTCTGCGCCAGCGTCTGCGTCATGGCCTGCGGGTCTGCCGCGTTGGTGACCTGCTGCAGGCGCAGACGCACCTGAGTCACGCGCGTCAGGAAGGTGCGCAGGCTCATACTGCTGCTGCCCTGACTGTCAGTCAGCGCCAGCAGCGGGCCGAAAGTCGCATCGAGTGGGCCGCTCGGGCCGCTGTTCTGGTCAATGACAGGGCGCTTTTCCCGACTGAGCAGGTTCTGCGCAGACTTCACCAGCGAGTCAGCAATGGCATCCCCACTCTGCCCGGTCCGCCCCTGCACGCTGAGGGTGTTCATCAGCGCCACCAGCGGCGACTGGCGCACATCCGCCATCAGCGTGAGCTGGTCAATTGCGTCGGAAAGCGTCGGTGCAGGCTTCAGGCGCAGGCTGTTGAGGAAGTTCAGCCAGGCTGCGCTGTAGTCGGCAAAGTATCGGCTGGTGAGCCGCGCCTCCAGCGCTTCGGGTGAGGAAGCATCACCAGCGGGGGGCGGCGCATCACTGAGTACCCAGTCCATCTCCTGACGCCGCTCCCGCGCCACCTTTTCAATCGCGGGTTTAACGCCGTCTTCCCACGCCTGACGGGTGAACATGCCGGGCACCACTTCATCGGTGGTAAACAGGCGCCCCGCATCCGTATCGCCGGTCATGTCTGCCAAGCGCATATCGGCATACTGGTGCGCCACCTGCGCCAGCACCCGCTGGTACTGGCGGGTTTCGCTGTTGGTTACTCCCATCTGACGTACCAGCAGGGTGCGCACCTGCCTGACCAGCTCCGGGTCTGCTTTCAGCGCCCATTCAGGGTGAGCATTGAAATTCTCTGCATAGAAAGCCAGCAGCGGACTCCCGGCGCCCTGCCAGTATGCCTGGTCCAGACTCTGCCGCTGCGTCCAGTTTTGCATCAGTGCCTTGCTGAACCAACAGGGGTCCATACGTTCAGGGCGCGTCAGCATCAGATACAACCTGAGCTGCGTGTAGGCCTGCTTTGACTGCGTTTCCCGCAATGGGCTGTCGGGTGGGAGTGCGGCATAGGCTTTCAGTGCGTCAGTAAGCTGCAAGGCTGCTGCATCGCGTAGCAGAGGCAGCGCCGCCTTACTGTAACGAGGCCACAGGGCGGACAGCAGCTCATCGTTCTGACTCAATCCAAGACGACTGTACCAGGGCGTACCATGCTCCTGGCGATACTGTAATTGTCCGATCGTGTCCTGAAGCAAGCCCATCGCAGCAAGCCGTTGTTTTAAAGACTGACTGCTGTCAGAAGCATTTTCAGTCACCTGTACGGCATCACCGATAATGCTGCGATTGGCGGCGAAAGAGACCAGCATTCCTACTCCCCACAGTACCACCAGCACACAGGCGGCTGCGGCGAGAATGCGATTCCACTGCATGCCATAGCGAGACGGGCGAAGATGAGCAGGGAGTTCATTTGAAGACGCAGGCAGCGCATCCCAGCGGTTATCGCGTATCCAATGGTGTGGCACCGTAAGTGCCGTACCTTCCGATTGCGGGCTGAACACTATCCCCGCCAGCGTCAGAGACCGATGAACACTCTGCAGCGGAGAAAGCAGCGCAGTTATCGATTCAGGCACACGCGCCAGCTGGTCCGCGAGGCTCAGCAAAAAGTGATGCTGCGGCGAGCCCGCCACCTGCTGGGTCCCCTGCGCGATGAGATCCGCCGCCAGTGCCGCGAGCAATGCATCGTGATTATTGGTTGTGGAAGTCTGGAACCCAACGGCCTGAGTTATACGGCCAGATTGCTTTCCAGCCCGTGTATGCAATGACCAGACGAACAGCGGCAGTCGCCAGCCGAGCATATTGCAGCGAGCCGATAAGGCATGTGCGGTGGCATCCATCGCGGCACTGGAAGGTTGCGAAGTAGTGGGCAACCCGCCAATGTCGTTAAGCTGGTCAGCAGCAGAAGTCACCCAAATTATCGCGTCTGCAGGACGGTGACGCAGACGCTTTAAAGCAATCAGCCAGTTTTCATCAGTTTGAGAGGCGGGATCGCCGCCCCACAACAACAGCGTACCACTGTCCTCTTGCCAGAGTTGATTGGTCAGGCCAGGTGCCAAGCGTTCAACGTCTGACACGCTGCCCGTGATGAGAAGGATGTGAACTTTGAAATTCCAAAGACGGCCGTGTTGTTGGTGGAGAGCATAATGGAGATGCTGAAGAATAATCCGGTGATTTTCAGTTGAAGTGGTTTTTTTCTTATCTAATTGCTTGTCGTGCCCAATTATTTTTTGAGGTAAATATTGCTCATGCTCTTCGCCAATTGACTTTTTCTGAGAAAAATGAAGAGTAAAGACAACTATTATTAAAGTTATTACACACATCCCCCAGATTAACCAAACATATTCAACATTTACGCCTAAGATATCCATACCACTTCTGAAAGTAGTGATCAGGAATGCACTTACGCATGCAAGCGCCACGACTAATATTGAATATCCTGTTACACTAAAACGCCGAATGACCGGCGAAGCTGTTGATGTCATAAAAAAACTTCCTTGTAATCAGACAAAATGAATAGGCTTTATCCTTGCCACCTGATATTAATAATTGAGTTTCTCCCGTTCTAATTGCAGCATCAACTAATAATGAAATAGAAACAGGAAAGGATAGTGGTCCTGGCGGGCCAAATGAATGATTAACAACCAAAAATGGATATCGAGAAGGAAGTGCCCATTTTTTTTCTTCAGCATAGCGTACAATTGTAATCTTATCAGCCTCCTCAACTCCCGAAAGCCATACATGCTTCATTTCTGAGGCCTCCAACCTGTTATACTCCGTCAGAATATCAAGTGATTTCGTCAGAGAGTTTGAATGCAAAAATCTCCCTACACCTGCTTTGACAAGGAATGAATCACTCTTGATCATTTCTGATGAACATATAAGACTTGCGTTAATGAATTCACTATATCCACATTCAACAGAGTTAGGCCAATCCTGTAAGGTAATAATCAGTGCCATTTCTTTAATCGAACAGAATTCAGAACCTGAAAAGTATTGGTCGGTTAAAGATACAATATTAGGGACAATATCCCATTGTTTAAATACAGCCTCAGAAATGTGAGATGCATCATGCTTTTCTGTTTTGAGTAAAATGATGTCATAAAGACTATTTCGATAACCAGGGCATTGTCTTTCCAGATTTTCATCTAAAAAAATAAACTTAGCGCTTAAATTCATAAAATCGTGGTGTAGATGTCTGCATTTAACTGGATATGCTGGAATATCAGAAGGATCTCCAATTAAAGCTTCGCTTCCATTTTCTTCAGGACACAAGATTATATTTGCTATAACCGGCCTTTGCCACATAGCCCAACGCTGCCAATGAGATTTGGTAAATTGAGTCTGAATATCCCATAATATAGCTGCATTGGAAGATTGATCATAGCGAAACCAAACAACTCCAACGAGACATAGCCATATCATAACTGAAGGTAGCAAACCATTAACCATTACATCTCTGTAGCTATTATCCCTCAAAAATAAAATAGAGACCAATGCCCCCAGGGAAATCAAAACAAGAAAAATAATTGTCAGAAATTTAATGGATGGTTTTTTCAAGATTTTTTTTGATGGAATATCTGGAATTGGCCAATTCATTTTATTTAATCTACCATCTCATTTCGAAAGCTGATAACTTTGCAACCACATTCACATACGCAGTCGTGAACAACCACCTGAACGCCATTATCAAAAACTGTAGGATCGCCTTGCTGAATGTGGTTAGAACCATGCAGTGGGCATGAAACGCTATCTCCTACTAATGCAACTTGTACACCTTCGACATACATGGTTGATGTGGCTGATATAACCTTACCGCCGTGTGTTGTTGCATCGCCTAAGCAAGTCAGTGCTGGCATATACTTTTCTCCTATTTTTAATGGTGAGATACATCATTAAAGGAAATTAACAAATCAATAAATTTCAAAAATTAATAGCTAAAAATTATAAATAACAACCGCGTAACATACCTTACTGCTTAATAACAACCAAAGGATTACTAGTTTAAACTTATAGACTTACTATATCGATCATATACAAAAACGTTATCGCATGAAATTTGAACCGCGGCATTCCTATTAATCATAATTGAACACCCTATTAAATGAGCATACTCTCAACAGAAGGTGCAATGGGTTAAATAAATATGAACAATCTTTAATGGTATAATTCGAATCGGGCGCATCACCGCCCGACAGCCATTACTCCAAAGTATTCTCAGCGTTATTATTAACCGGTATCCCTTGTTCTGTGAATTGGTTATCACGGGTATTCTTCTGCACGGCTACTGCACCAAATAGCGCCATGAAGAATGACACACCGTAAAACCCTTTTTCGCTAGGCATCAGTGTTGCATTCACCAATCCGATAACCAGCAGCGCAACTGAAAGACCAAATGCCAGCAGGCACACTCCGTGATAAAGGCGAGTTGTGGGGATATTTTCCTGGCGATCGCGAACCGTTTTTTGCAATGAAACCGCAGCAAACAGCGCCAAAATCAGCACAGAAAAATAGTAGCCTTTTTCATTTAGCTCCATCTCTGCATGCCACAAACCGGCCAAATAAACCACACTGCCGCCGATCATGGCAATCCAGGAAATAGCGATAAATGCGGGTGAAACAGGGATATTCTGCGTTTTCATAGGATTTCCTTTAATTTATTGAAAATAGGTTAAAATGTTAAAAAGACCTCCCGCCGGAATTAAATCCAGACCAATGCGCCAGGGCATTGCGCCCTGCGTACATTTTTCAAACAGCCGTTGACTAAAAACAGTAAAAATATTTGGATTGAATAGGTGGTTGACATTGCATGGGAGAATGCCTGGCAATAGACAGGCAACACTCAGTACATAAAACAACTTATACGTCATGCAGTTGCACTAATGATTAGGTAAAGCAGGCTATTTTGCTATCGCATTTGGGCGGATACGGATAGTGTCGGTAATCTGCTGCCAGATACTTACAGCTTCGGCCTCTGTAAGACGTCCCTCGCCCTCAAGGCCCTGCTGCAGGAACGTCAGAGATAACATTGGATGCTTGGGCGATGCCGTTTTTTCATTGATATTAATGACAAATCGCAGAGCTTTTTCACCGTAGGTGTCACTAAGCAATCCCTTTGCCAGCCACTGTTCTGCATACAATCCATTAATGTTACGGCGTCCACTGGCGATGGTATTGCCTTCGGCTCGCTTGATGTTGCGCTCCATCATGACGCCTCTCTCCAGCAGGGAATCGTCAGAGTCACTGTAGTTATCGCTATCAAAATAAAATGTAACTTCAGGGTATTTTTGAGAGATGTAGTTAGCACTAATCTCCTCATTTGGCTTAGTTATTCCATCCTTTATAAACAATTCTGGCAGACAGAATCCAGGTTCATTTGGTATTTCATACTCCTGCTTACCGGAAATACGCCTTAGCAAATCAGTTAGCTCAACCAGTTTTTTCGGAACATTGTTACCATAGATCTCAGGGGTATCCTTACGATCTTTATCATAGCGACGCGATAATCCATTTCTGGCTTCTATAGTTATTTCAACTGCTACACCGTTAGTGTAAATGTGAGCCTCAAGCACTCGTGATGAATCGGGCACTTGGAAATATTCATTCCGCTCAAATATCACCCCCTGCATGTCGTCAGATAAGAAATAAACTCTCTTTAGATACGGCATATCCAGTGGATTTAAAGTTTTCGTGGCTGATAGCTCAGCCTCTCTTAACCGAATTTTCTGTTCAAAAGCCGGTCGATAAATTCTTTGATACTTCACCGATGATGTATCAACAAACGCCATGACATCGTCAGACGTAATAGTAAATGTTTCCGGCAGGTCAACCAAATAGCGTCCGACACAACGGGTAGTTCTTTCCTTTAAAAAATGTGTCACGTGTTCACGTTCCTCTGAGGTCAAATTTACTCTGAGTGGCAACCTGCTGTATCCATACCATCCAGCAATACCAGCACAAAACAAAAGCAAAGCAATGGTCTTTTTAACTTTCACTCAAACCTCAGCGTGTTTTTTATCTGCTGAACAATTTTCACTAAGGCCCTTAGAGTAAACTGCTGTGCCTTCAAGTCCTGGAAAGCAGGTTCATGTTCGACAGAAACCTGAAATCGTGCCTTTAGAGAGTTCTCCGCAATACGCCCAGATCGCACAGGAACCGTGCCATCCCCTGCTTCTTCTGCAGGCAATAATTCGTAAGTTTGATAAACTCCTGTTGCCCATCCGCTACCGGACAGTGGAGAGGAAACACTTCGCTTGGCTGACATTTCTGTTTTGTCCAAAGCACGGCCTGCCAGCCCGTCACGCTGACGGTTTCGATTCAGCCACGCTTCTGCACGAGGGGTATTTGCACGCCAGCAGACGTCACCGTAGGCCCGATATGCCTCGTCTCCACTGTAGAAAGCCCAACTTTGAGGATGGTATTTTCCTGAGAGGCCTTCAATAAAAGGCTTAACTTCATCTTTTAATATTATGGCGAATTTTTGCCAGTCCTTGTCCAAATCGACTGAGTTTAGGCTTGTTCCAGGATTAATAAACTGCTCCTCACATAGTCCCCACCACTGGTCCTGTTTTAGATAAATTTCGCTATAGGGACATTCGTTTGGAAGTGCATATATCGTTTTGTCGTCTATTATCTTTAACCAGCCTAGGCCATATTCTCTCCCCGGCAACAATTGCAGAGGTCCGGGAGCCTGAGAGAGTACAGCGGTCATGGTTTCAGCATCTGAGCCCAATACTTTTGCAGCTCCCCAGCCTTTAACGTTACCTGCAGCGTTCTCTGTACCAGCCTTCATTCTTCGATAAGTGGCTGCGGCTCCCAATGCTGGCATCACGCCATGTATCACGCCAAGTACCTTATTTTCTCCACCGAGGATTTGTGTGTAGTGCCGGGCAACAAGGCCCCCCATAGAGTGGGTAATCAAAATCACCTTCTCGCACTGCCGTCCTTTTAGCCGATAGAACTGGATTTTTTCATCAATGTATTTGTTCAACGCATCAGCTGAAACGGCGTTAGACTGAAGCCAGTTATACCCCATAGCAAAGACAGGGAAGAGGTAACGGAAAGTCAAATCTACCTCTTCCTTACTAACTGATGTATCACCCACCTCTAGTTCAAGCGCGGTTTTCAGCAGGTTAGTGCGCTCATTAGAATGTCCATTTTCAAAGTCATTGAGAGTGTTTTGCAACCAGTCAAGAAAAGTACCATAACTTTCATAACCTACTGTTCCCCACCCACGTTCCCGGCGAGTTTTAAGTAAAAAGGGTTCTTTTTTATCATCTATTTTTCCACCATCATCTACAGTTGTCTTTTTGGGATCCAACTTTTTTCTTCGCGTTTTCCCATTTTCACCAAACCAGTACAAAACAAGCTCATCTTTACTATCTAGCCGCCAAATACTTTTTCCTTTCTTATCGTTCATTCTCAAATTGCTACCCATTACTCCCGGTATAAAAATGACTGGAATAACTCGATCTGGATACACGATACATTGCTGAACAATGTTTTTTCCTTTAGGTGTGCTATATAACTGATAACAAGCATTGCCATTATCATCAAATGTAGGTTCAATATTTGATGTGCTATGTTCTTCAGCCATGGTTAACATTCCTTGTTCAAGTTCAAATTAATTATGGCAATGTCAGCGAAATTTTGAGAGGCTATTTTCCCTGCGCCATCTGAAGTAACTAATGTCTTCCCGAGATCACTGCTCACATTCCCTTTATAACTTTTTACCGCTTCTTTGGTACCTGCCCAGATGAATTGCGTGTTGAGTTCATAATTACACTGCTGCCAGGTATTAAACATTTCGCTTGCACTTTGACCTCCGAATTTTTGCCATACTGCTGCGCGCTGAATAATTTTATCCGGGGCACCGCTCTCTACTTCACCGTTTCCTATTCTCAAATAAGCACCACCGCTACCTACCAGTAAAATATCCTGTTTTGCACGAATGATAACTTTACCTTCGCTACTACTGATGCGTACATCCTGGAATGCATCCAGCAACACCTCATCACTCTGAGACTGAATTTCGACTTTCCCCTTAGCCGCTAGTAACTTCAGTCCCAGCTTTTGTGCAAACAGGCTGATTCTTTCTCCCGCTGCCACCGTGAAAGCTTTCATTACGCTGAAGTCAGTGTTTTTACCGCTGGTTGCAATGAGGTTTTCACCTGCTGACAGTTGCAGGCTTTTAGTCGTGGCTTGCGCGATGCCACCAGGCGCTGAGAGTAGTAACGCTGACTGCCTAAGCTCGGTGATGGCATCACTCAAAAGCGATTTCTGGGTTTGTAAATCCGCCAATTCGGCTTTTGCCATCTCTGCTGCACTTCTCAAGGACTCAGTTAACTGCTGCGCCTTTTGAAGTTCGCCAAGAGCATCTTGCATCGACAACATCTTCCCATGTGCCTGCGACTGAATATCCGCACTGATAAACACGCCTTTGCCACCACGGATAGCGATATGATTATCAGTGCGCAGTTCTGCACCTTCGCCACGAAGCTCACGCCGTGCATTGACATTGTGCCCCAAATTAAGCTGCGTCTTACCCCCATACTCCGTGCTGAGTTTGATATGCTCCTCACCACGCTTATCCTCCATGCGCAGTTTATTCAGCCCTGCCGTACGGATAACATTGCGAGTACTGTTTTTTTCGGTAACGTGATCCACATGCCGTGAATCATGCAGCGCATGAGCAATATAAGGCTGATCCGGGTCTCCCTCACGAAACGCTATTGCCACCTCCGTCCCCTGTATCAGCGGGAAGTGGAAGCCGTACATATCCCCGCCGTAAGGTTTCGCGAGGCGAACGGGCATGCTTTCCAGGCCGCGATCCTTGCCATCCTCGTCCGCATCAAACACCACACGATATAACCCGGATGCATCCTGCCAGGCATAGATGTCGTTGTCTTTCGCACTGGTCACACGCGCCGTCATGGTGCCGCTGACTTTAGGACGGGCAAGCAGTGCGGGACGCCAGCATAGCGTTTCGCTGTAAGGCACAGCATTCAGCGTGGCCTGGAAGGCTGAACGTCGGCTCGCACTGACATTGATTTGGGTGATTAAAACGGGACTCTGCAGCTGTGCAGGCAGCGTGGGTATGCCTGTTTCGGTAACAGATAAAACATGTCCGGGGCTGATAAAAGCATCGTTGCAAATACCGGATATCAGCGTCTGCCGGGCAAGAAAACGTTCATGATCGAGACGGGCATAAAAGTTTGCGGTCTCGGTCTCCGGAGCAAACTTATCGCCGCTGTAGGGATGGCGGGGACGATAGTGATAAACCTGCCCGTAAGAGATGTTGTCACCATCACCCCGCGTCATATCGGCCTTCACCGACCGCAGCACGCGTTGTGCCTCACGGTGGTTGTAATCCTTCGCTGTCACACCCGCTTCAACCACGTTATGGGTCAGATTCAGGTTCCAGACAGATTCCTGAGCATTGTCTTCAAGACCCGAGGGACTGTTCAGCGGCAGCGACTTCTGATCGGAATAAGCGCTCTGCGCGTCACCAAAACGGATGACCTCAGTCTGAGTGTCTGGCTGAAGTGTGAAGTAATAGAAAATGCCAATTTCGGACAACAGACGCTGTACAAACTTCAGGTCACTTTCCTGATACTGGTTAATCTGCTCCCTTTTGGGGTAGCCATGCTTCAGGCTGAATTCATATTCCCACCCCTGAAAACCATGCTCATCCAGTATCTGACTGACGACTTCCGGAACGGATTTATTCACAAAGAAACGGTGTGAGCGGAATTGTTTATCCAGAAGCGAGAAGCGAGGTTCAATAATAACAAGATAGCTGACCTGGTCTGCGGAGCCCGTCAGACGACGGAAATCGGTGATATAACCGTGAACAATCTTCTGCGATTCGAATTTCTGCAGAGGTCCAATGCCCATAATCAGCGTCACCGCTTTGCGCAGCATCCGGTCTGGTGAGATGTCATTATCCGGGCTGGTGAACATCACGCTGTAAAGGTAGTTCTCGCTCAGCGCTTCCATGCCCGTAAGATTTTCCACATCAATCGGTGAATTGCAGGCTGGAATCAATAAAGAATATCGATTGAGCGTAGAGGAAATTACCGATGCTGTTTTTTCTATTAGGCCAGAGGGGATCATTGTCATTCTCTCCTTGATGACGAATTGTTATGTCTCCCACTAATTGCAGAGAGAATAACGTCAGTAATATTTTTATTTCTTGATTGCCGATAATTACTTCTTTGTCAAGCTATCAGGGATTAACGTCACCGATATCGCATGCTTTTCCATAGGGAAAAACCGCCCCCCAGTGATTGTTATACGGCTGCTGCGACTACTAAATTTGATAAATTCTCACTCTGTTTCAGGCACGCTACCGCCCGTGGCCGTTAACCGAGGCCTATAAGGTCTGAGGCATCTGTAAATCGGTGTATTTTTCAGAGGCGTATCTGCGCGCAGGCGAACCTCTGAAAAAGCGGACAGTGAACCACCCACACGGGCTTACGCGAAGGCGCGTTCGTGCAATGAATTGGAATGAATGATTTTGACATCCTTGTAAGTCCAGGTTTTTATTCGCTGCGCAATTCAATCTGCTTCAGGTAGTTGCGCTTCTTTTTATAAGTGCCCTTGATGTCGTGCATCACAGGGTTAACCTTCACCACCCTTGCGTTCTCCTTATGAACGAGAGAGTAAGCTCGATTGACTTATGCGCCCCTGCGGTGTGCAGGCACTGGCATAAATTGGAACGGACTTTCAAAGCCCCAGTTTGATAAACCACACTTATGATTCAATCGTATAAATAATGGAGAAAAGCATTAAGACCCGACTTTTCCTGTAAGTTCGCGCACGAATATAAAGTAATCAGTGGACCTAAAGCAACATCCTGATACGATCTCTTATTGCTGATTTCTATAAGGAAATTCTTAAATTTGGCTTTAAGTCATTGTTAGATGGCTCATAATTTAGTCAGAAATATCTGAAAAAAATTTTTGAGAAAATTTATTCTCAGGCGGTCACTTCATTCAAATGAGGACAAACCAGTAAGCAAATATAACAACTTTCTCCGAGGGATTATTTTGGAGGGGCGATTGCCGTGATCGTTGCGCCCGGTACACGTTGCCGAGGTTAAGGGGGGGGGAAAGCGCCACCGCTATCTCTGTTTCACAAATAGCACTCAGTTTGGGACACATTTTCCTCTCTATCAGAGATGCCGGCAGATCTGGGCTTTAACCGAAAGGATATAATTCATTGCATTAGCGGGTTGCTATTAATGGAAAAAAGCAAAAGTGGTCATGTAGAATTATAAGAAATCGTCCTTAAGCTAAAACCTCATGACATTAAATAATGATTATTTAGGACTTCACCATCCTAATTCGACGCCAAAACCGAAGTCTGAGTCCATGCCGATAACGGATCGCAATCTCGCGCTCTGGTATCGGCAGTTTGGCGATCCTGTTGATGTACTGACGCTGGAATCCTCCTCTTTATTCCCTTGTTCCGCTGACCTGCTGCGCGTGCAAATGCACTATGCGCCAGTGAACGCATCTGATCTGATCCCGATTACCGGTGCTTATCGTCATCGTGTCGCGCCGCCACAGGTTGCTGGCTACGAAGGCGTGGGCACCGTGATCGCCGCGCCCTCTGCTTACTCACATTTAGTGGGGCAACGCGTGTTACCGCTGCGTGGTGTGGGCTGCTGGCAACGTTATGTGGATATCGATCCACAGCTCGCTATTCCGGTCCCATCGGATATTACGAATACGCTGGCCGCACGCGCCTATATCAATCCGCTGGCCGCCTGGCTGATGCTGCAGCAATGGCCGGTCAGCGGTAAAAATGTCCTGATCACTGCCGGTGGTTCCGCCTGCGCACTTTTGCTGGCCCAGTGGGCGAAACTGCACGGTGCACGACGCGTGGTGTTGGTGTATCGCTCGTCAGCACATGTAGAAAAGTTGGACGCCCTCGGCCTGACTGCGTTGCAGGAGACTGCGCGGGAAGCGATTGAAGCAGTGAGTGCGCAAACCGATATCGTGTTTGATGCGGTCGGCGGCGATGTGGGGCAGTTGATCTGGCGAACGCTAGCTGAGCACGCACAGTTTGTGACTTATGGAGTATTGAGCGGCACGCCAGTAAAAGTGAATGCTATCCGTCCGGCGCTGCACTGGTTCCATGTGCGGCACACCTTAGGTGATATTGGCGCGGCACTGTGGCAACAGCTTTTCTCAGAAGTCTGGCCGTTGCTGCGCGACAGCGAGTGTGGTGAGGTGGAAATTTTCCCATTGAGCGAGTGGCGCGCGGGTATTGAGAGTTATCACCAGTCGGGTCGTACGCGCAAACCCCTGCTGTGTCTGGACGAGTAAAGAGAGGCTGAGCAGCCTCTCTGTTCAATCGATTATTTGGCCGCAGCCTGCAGCCAGGCGACCACCAGCGGGGATAGCCGATTTTGCAGCGCCGCCCGTTCTGACTGGAACAGCGTCGCGACAAAGAACGGATGATCGGTCAGTTCAACACCGCGTACGTCACGATCCAAATCCCATGAAGTAATCTTTAGATTATTAGTGGCCAGCGCGTCACTGAATTCCGGGTTCACGCCGAAATTGCAGTGATACCCTTCATCACTTTCCAGCGCGCCGTAAGCTTGCGCAATCCGTGAGCCCGGTTCGAAAGTCACCGTGCCACGCTGTTCCACCAGCGAACAGGCCAGCGGCGCAATCACCCAGCGCCCACTTTCATCGGTTTCCGCATGCCCGGCATCTTCCCAACCCAGTACATTGCGGGCGTACTCCACCACCGCATACTGGAAACCGCCACACGAACCGAGGAACGGTTTGTGGTTTTCACGCGCCCAGCGGATCGTCGCAAAGACACCTTCGTCGTTGAGATACGGGCTGCCCGGCACCACCCAAATGGCATCGTAATCGTTCCAGTTGTGTTGATGGATGTCTGGGGTGGCGATCCAGTCGGCGGTGACGTCGAGCGAGAGGGATTTTGCGGCAAACTGTACAGCAGGAGGAATGGCTTGATGTGCAACGGCATTGGCACGGTAATCGCCAACAAGGGCGACACGAACTGACTGCGTCATGGCTACGTCCTTTTAGGGAAAAAACGAGGTTACAGCAAACATCACGACCTGTCTAAGCGCATTTCAGCGCGATATCACTCACTTTCGTTTTCGCGCGTTTTGGTTATAGCCTGCTTTTTATACGGCTAAACATTCATCTTTGTGGTGATTAACTCGACAGATGTTGAACACGAAATCGTTTACTTCTTTTACGGTTTTAATTAATTCGTGATTTTGTGCGCAGGATCAACAAATTAGCCATTTGGATACTTTAGTCAGCCTATTACGCTCAACTATCAAGCAATTGTGCTTAGTAAATGTACATTCACGGTCTTTATATTGGTATAATTTATCATCTATAGCGTTATGTTCTGTAAAATACACCTTAAGCGGTTTATATCAGGAAAATGATCCTAAGGATCTCCAGTTAGCATGATTATTCTGGTATAATGCCACACAGCAATATTTAACACTGATTTACAACTTCTTATAACGGCATTAACCCTACCTGTTACAAGTATTTCAGCGTGCAAAAAATGCTTGCCCTGTTGGCCTGATTCAGCCAAATTAGGCGCCGTTTTTCCTTTCTAATAACAATGTTGCGCGGGATTACTCAGCCCGACGCAGACTTAATTCCTGTCGTAAAACAGGATATGTATAAACTGAGGTACACGTGTCAACTGCAAACAAACACACTGGCGAGGCAGTAAGCCTCAACGCGTTCAAGCAACCGAAAGCGTTTTATCTGATCTTCTCCATCGAACTGTGGGAGCGTTTCGGCTACTACGGTCTGCAAGCCATCATGGCCGTTTACCTGGTGAAACAGCTGGGCATGTCCGAAGCGGACTCCATTACCCTGTTCACCTCGTTCAGCGCCCTGGTTTACGGCATGGTCGCGATTGGCGGCTGGCTGGGCGATAAAGTATTGGGTACCAAACGCGTGATTGTGCTCGGCGTGATCGTGCTGGCGCTCGGTTATGCACTGATCGCTTTCTCAGGTCATGACACTGCGATGGTGTACGTCGGTATGGCGACTATCGCCGTGGGTAGTGGCTTGTTTAAAGCCAACCCTTCTTCTCTGCTGTCTACCTGCTACGAGAAAGATGATCCGCGCATCGACGGTGCGTTCACGATGTTCTATATGTCGATCAACATCGGTTCTCTGTTCTCGATGATGCTGACACCGTGGTTGGCTGCACATTACGGCTGGGGCGCAGCGTTCTCGCTCTCCGTGGTGGGTCTGGTGATTACCTTACTGAACTTCCTGTTCTGCCAGCGCCTGGTGAAAAACTACGGTTCTAAACCGGACTTTGCGCCACTGAATGTCAGCAAATTGCTGATGACGCTGGTAGGTGTGGTGGCGCTGGTTGCCATTGCCGCCTGGTTGTTGCATCACCAAAGCATTGCGCGTATGGCACTGGGCGTGATTGCCATCGGCATCGTGCTGGTGTTCGCGAAAGAAGCCTTTGCCCTGCAGGGTGCAGCACGCCGTAAAATGATCGTCGCCTTCCTGCTGATGCTCGAAGCGATTGTGTTCTTCGTGCTCTACATGCAGATGCCAACCTCATTGAACTTCTTCGCTATTCGTAACGTTGAGCATGCCATTCTGGGCATTACCTTCGAACCTGAACAGTTCCAGGCACTGAACCCGTTCTGGATCATGCTGGCCAGCCCGATTCTGGCAGCGGTTTACAACAAGCTGGGCGACAAACTGCCTATGCCACACAAGTTCGCGATTGGTATGGTGCTGTGCTCTGCTGCGTTCCTGGTGCTGCCATTTGGTGCCAAATTCGCTAACGATGCCGGTATTGTGTCTGTGAACTGGTTGATCATCAGCTATGCACTGCAGAGTGTGGGCGAACTGATGATTTCCGGTCTTGGCCTGGCAATGGTGGCGCAGTTAGTCCCACAGCGTCTGATGGGCTTCATCATGGGTTCCTGGTTCCTGACCACGGCGGGTGCTGCAATGATTGCCGGTAAAGTGGCGAATCTGATGGCCGTACCGAATAATGTGACCGATCCGCATGCTTCACTGGAAGTTTACAGCCATGTGTTCCAGCAGATTGGTATTGCGACCGGTGTGATCGCTATCCTGATGCTGATTACCGCGCCACTGCTGAACCGCATGACGCAGAGTGATGCTTCACAGCCTGAACTGAAAAGCGCTAACGCCAATCAGTAATGAAGGTGATGTGAATAAGCCGGGCAAACGCCCTAATGCCAGTCAGTTAAGCCTGACTGGCATTTTTTCTTCTGGCTGTCGGATATTTATAGGGTCTCTCTTTCACCACCCTTGGGAACGAGCGCTCCCGTCGTCCCGGTAGTCTGACCATCTCTGCTATCGAACTTACGTCCTTTACCAGTTCCGGGATACGCCCAGGCGATGCGCCTTCAAGTGTCCAGAGCAGTTTCATCACCCACGCTGTCGATTCCCTGAAGCTGAGCTGGTTAGGCCAGTATCCCTTCAGCGTTGAGGCCATTCTTATCATCTGATATCTCACCAGATTGTAGGCCAGCAGCACGCCCCACAGCTCCTGTCTTATCATCTCCGGCTTCCTGCTGCGAAGCGTGAGCCTGCTGTCCTGGAGACCCTGCTTTATTTCACGATATCCCAGCTCTATCTCCCAGCGATGACTGTAGAGATCCGCTATTTCTTTACCCGGGTAACGCATCGCATCCGTCATCGACGTCAGGAACCGCCACGTCCGGCCTTTTATTTCCCGGCTTATCATCCTCATCTCTGTGTGCGCCGCCAGATGTGGCCATTTCTTCCGTGAATGAGCGGAGGTTTTTACCCGGATAAGTATGTCTCCCTTCCCCAGACGACGTACCTCTTCGTACTGCAGGTCTTTACGTGCCGCTATCATCCAGTGACGATTTTCGCCGGCCTCATGCCAGGCGCTAAGCAGACCGAATGACGTGTAGCCCTTATCGAAGAGGGTCAGGCTGTTGTCGCACGCGCGTTCAATGAGACCTTCTGCCAGCACCATCTCATTCTCGTTCTGGCAGCCCATCGCGGCGCCGCTGATAAGATGGCTGGTGAGTTCCATCAGGCAGACCATGCGAACCTGCGGATAAGGAGAGGCGCCTGCCACCGTGCCTGAACGGACGAAAGCCTTCTCATTATCAGGTGTTTCTGGCGTGCGCCAGACAACGCCGTCAACAGCGTACAGCGTCAGACCACACCAGTCAGGGTGGGAAGTCTGTGCATTCCAGAGCTCGCTGCTCTGTTCGAAAACCCGCCGTACAGCGTCGTCCCCCAGCCGCTGCCTTGCCTGCACTACGGCACTGGGCGCAACGAAAGGACGGTTTCCCGGTAAAAGAATATCAAGGCGATTAACGATGGCGTGAAGGGGTTCTTTGCGCTCAAGGGCCATGCCGATGAGACACCAGACCATCATATCTGTAGTGAGTCTGCGCTTACGGAGCATGACCGTGCCAGCTTCCTCAAGGCAGCGGCTGATGAGCGCAGGGTCAAGAACATCCGCGAGCGTATTCAGAGGATTACGAAGAGAATCGTAACGAGAGACGATATCAAGGGCCTGACTGAGCTGCATAAAAAAATCCGGAAACGAAGCGTTTCCGGATTCTTACACAGCCACTGGATCGTTCAACTGATCCTTAACTGATCGGCATTAGGGCAAACGCCCGGCTTTTTTATTTCCTGTTACTCATTTCTTTCCACCGCTTTAACGTTTCCTGCTGCCAAAGCTTCGCTTTTTATCCACTTCCCCGCATGATGACGGCTTCCTGTTAAACGTGCTGGAATCATCATGGATAGATTTGAAGAACTTCAGGTATTTGTCGCGGTGATTCAGCAAGGCAGCCTGGCGAGTGCTGCACGTTTTTTACAGCGCTCCCCTCCCGTTATTACCCGCACATTGAATGCCCTCGAGTCCCGGTTGGGCACGACCCTGATTGAACGCACCACTCGTCAACTGGCGCCCACAGAAGCGGGCTGGCAGCTGTTCGAACGGGCTCAGCAAATATTAGGTGATTATCAGCACGCGCTCGATAGCGCGCATCACAGTGGCCTGCAGGGGCTGCTGCGCATCACCGCACCCGTGCCTTTCGGCCGCCGCCATATCATGCCGCTGGTGAATGCCTTCTTGCAGCAACATCCCGAGATGCAAATCGAAGTGGTGCTGAGTGACAGCTATCAGGATCTCATTGAGAACGGGTTGGATATCGCGCTGCGCATTGGCGAATTACAGGATTCTTCAATGGTGGCACGTAAAGTAGGCAGCGTGCGTTCGACCTTGGTGGCGAGCCCAGAATATCTCCGGCTTGCAGGTGCTCCCGTCCATCCGGCAGAGCTACAGCACCATACGGTGGTCACCAGTTTGCGTAACACACGTGAATGGCGCTTTGCCCAGGATTTACGCGTGCGCATTTTGCCTCGTCTGCGCGTAAACGATATTGAAAGCCAGCTGGAAACGCTACGTGGCGGTCAGGGGATTGGACGTTTGCTGTCGTACCAGGTGCTGGATGATATTCGTGATGGCAAACTGATCCGTTTATTACCCGAGTGGGAGCCTGCCCCCTTGCCGGTACAACTGGTCACACAGCGGGTTAAAAACATGACGCCTAAGGTGCGTCAGTTCTGGGACTATGCGCTGGAACAATTGCCTGCGCTACCTTGTTTTACGCAGGAAAAGTTTAAAGCGGACCGTAATTCCTGATCGCGGTCACTGGTAAAAAATTTTCGCAGATTTATGCTAATTCGATCACAACCACACTTCCAGGAGAAGCCATGATGAAACTCTATTGCAAGCCCGGTGCCTGTTCGTTGTCACCGCATATTGTTGCGCGTGAATGCGGGTTGGACTTTACCCAGGTCAATGTTGATCTGCAGAAAAAGGTCACCGAGCAGGGAGAAGATTACTGGCAGATTAACCCCAAAGGACAGGTTCCAGCGCTGCAGTTTGATGACGGCAGCTTGTTAACCGAAGGCGTTGCCATTGTGCAGTATCTGGCGGACCTGAAGCCGGATCGCAATTTACTGGCACCGACCGGCAGCCTGACGCGCTACCACACCCTTGAATGGCTGAGCTTTGTCAGCAGTGAGCTGCATAAAACCTTCTCGCCGCTGTTCCGTCCGGACACGCCGGAAGAGTACAAAGCGATTGTACGGGCGCAGTTAGAGAAAAAATATCAGGCGGTGAATGAAGCGCTGCAGGATAAGCAGTGGCTGATGGGACTACGTTTCACCGTGGCCGATGTCTACCTGTTTGTGGTCACGCGTTGGGCAAAAGCCATCAAGTTGGATTTGAGCGGGTTAACGGCGCTTGAATCCTGGTTTGATCGCGTGGCGGAGCGCCCTGCGGTGCAGGCAGCATTGAAGGCGGAAGGTTTGGTTTAAGCCGATTCAGGCGCACTCTGTGCGCCTGTTTTGCCTCGTGTCTGCAGGCCACCGGGTGGTCGCCTGCAGATTTCGCAGCCGTTACAGCTTCTCAGCAGCAAAGTGCTGAGTCGGTTGTGCAATCGCATCCTGCGCTGCCACCAGTTGCAGCTCGTACTCGCCCATCTCGTGAGTTTTCAGCATCACTTCATAGACTGCAGCGGTAACGTGTTCCAGTGCATCCTGTAACGATTTGCCGTGCAGCAGATCGACCAGCAGCAAACCACTGGTGAGATCGCCCACGCCCACCGGCTGACGAACCCCGAAATCCACCAGCGGACGGCTGATATGCCAGCACTCATCAGCGGTGACCAGCAGCATCTCAAAGCGATCGCTGCGACGTCCGGCACGCGCCAGATGTTTCACCAGCACCACTTTCGGCCCTTGCGCCACTAACGCGCGTGCCGCCACTACCGCCTGCTCAACATTCGTCACTTCGTGGCCGCTGAGCATTTCCAGCTCCAGCAGGTTCGGTGCGATGATATCGCTGGCTGGCATCGCCATCTTGCAATGGAACTCCGCGACGCCAGGCGCCACAATGCAGCCCTTCTCGGGATGGCCCATCACCGGATCGCAGAAGAACCAGGCGTTGGGGTTAGCGGCTTTCACCTGACGCACGATCTCCAGAATCTGCTCGCCCTGCTCAGCAGACCCTAAATAGCCGCTCAGCACCGCATCACAGGTCTTCAGACGGTCAATCGCCGCAATGCCTTTGACGATGTCGGTGAGATGCGTAGCGGGCATCACAGTACCGGTCCAGTGACCGTATTGCGTGTGATTAGAAAACTGTACGGTGTTTAACGGCCAAACGTTTGCGCCCATACGGCGCATGGGGAATTCGGCGGCGCTGTTACCGGCGTGGCCGTAAACCACATGAGACTGGATTGCGAGGATATTTTTCATTATTGCCCTGTACTGCCTTGCCATAAAAAAGGGCCGGAAACCGGCCCTCGAACCTTACTGCCAGTTAATCAGGCAGTAGTGTTTTTTACCGCGACGCAACAGCGTGAAGCGACCAAACAGTTTGTCGCTGTCGCTGAAACGATACTCGGCGTCAGATTGTTTTTCACCGTTTAGCGACACGGCGTTAGAACCGATCATGGTACGTGCCTGACCACGAGATGGCACCAGTTCAGCCGCCACCAGCGCCTGCTGCAGATCGTCTTCCGCTTTCAGGTTAATCACTGGCATACCGTCCTGCGCTAACTGCTCGAAGTCCGCTTCGGTCATCTCGGTCAGGCTGCCTGAGAACAGGCTGTCGGTAATACGTTTTGCCGCCGTCAGACCCGCTTCGCCGTGCACCAGACGTGTTACCTGCTCTGCCAGCACGTATTGGGCGCGTGGCGCTTTACCGCTGTTCTTGTCTTCTTCTTCCAGCGCATTGATCTCTTCAATGCTCATAAAGGTGAAAAACTTCAGGAAGCGATACACGTCAGCATCGGCGGTGTTGATCCAGAACTGGTAGAATTTGTATGGGCTGGTTTTCTTCGCATCGAGCCACACTGCGCCACCTTCGGTTTTACCGAATTTGGTGCCATCAGATTTGGTGATCAATGGAACGGTCAAGCCCCATGCCTGCTGCTGATGCAGACGGCGCGTCAGATCGATACCTGACGTGATGTTGCCCCACTGGTCAGAACCGCCAATCTGCAGCACCACATCGTGACGCTTGTTCAGTTCCGCAAAGTCGTAACCCTGCAGCAGGTTGTAGGAGAACTCGGTGTAAGAAATACCCTGATCTTCACGGTTCAGACGCTGCTTCACCGCTTCGCGGTTGATCATCTGGTTCACCGAGAAGTGCTTACCGATGTCACGCAGGAAAGTCAGCACGTTCATGCCGCCAAACCAGTCGTAGTTGTTCGCTGCGATAGCACTATTATCACCGCAGTCGAAGCTGAGGAAAGGCGCCACCTGGTTGCGGATCTTCTCAACCCATTCGCCCACGGTATCCGCGGTGTTAAGTTTACGTTCTGCTGCTTTAAAGCTGGGATCGCCAATCAGACCGGTGGCACCACCCACCAGCGCGACCGGCTTGTGTCCGGCGTCCTGAAAACGTTTCAGGCAGAGCAGCGGCACCAGATGGCCCAAATGCAAGCTATCAGCGGTCGGATCGAAGCCGCAATAGAGTGCAATTGGCCCTTGCGCCAGTCGCTCTGCTAACGCTTCCTCGTCCGTTACCTGGGCGACTAAGCCCCTTTCTTGCAATTGTTGTATCAGGTTACTGCTGGTCATCACTGACTCCAAATTGATCAGACTGCACCTAGGCTGGTACACAGCTTTCCGCTGAGATGCGGATACGAAAAAAATGAGGGCTATAGCATAAAGCGCTGACGCCAACTGCGCCAGCGTTGAAAGGGGGTAAAACGCAGTTTTACGGCGCTAAACGGTCAATCGTCCAGCCGTTGCCTTCACGTTGGTAGAGGAAGCGGTCATGCAGGCGATGTTCGCCGCCCTGCCAGAACTCCACGGTATGGAATTTGACGCGATATCCGCCCCAGAAACTGGGTAAAGGCACTTCGCCTTGCTGGAATTTTTGCTTAAGTTCAAGGAACTTGCCTTCCAGCACACCACGCGCCGAAATACGGCTTGATTGCTTCGACACCCAAGCACCGATCTGGCTATCCCGTGGGCGGCTGCTAAAGTATTTCAGCACTTCCAGTGGCGACAGTTTTTCCACTTCCCCTAATACCATCACCTGGCGTTCAAGAAAGTGCCATGGGAAATGCAGCGAGATGCGCGGATTGTCCGCCAACTGCAGCGCTTTGCGGCTGCCCAGATTGGTGTAAAACACCATGCCTTGTTCATCGTAATGCTTCAGCAACACAATACGCTGATAAGGCTGGCCGCTGCTGTCAACGGTGGCGACGGTCATTGCTGTAGGATCGGGCAATTGGGCATCGCACGCCTGCTTGAGCCAGTGTTCAAACAACGCCAGCGGATTGTCTGGCAGATCGTTACGTCTAAGCCCGCCGCGAGTGTACTCACGGCGCAAATGGGCAATGTTTTGCAAGCTGTCACTGTCGCTCATGCTGATTCTCTTCGTTACTGGGCGGACGTATCCGCATTTTGCAATTCACAGTCATTAATCACGATTTTGTCATTACGCTCAACAAAAGCGCCATTGCCTTTCGACCAGAAGACATAAGTGCCGTCGCTGTAGCGCGCGCCGGAAGCTGATACGGTTTGGGTTAAGGTGAGCGGTTTACCATCCAGAATAAAGCTCACCTGCTGCTTCGGATTGTCCAGTGTCACCGTTAACGGTAATGTGCCGCACTGATAGCGCAATGTCTGTGGTGTAGGCTGCTCTTTGTGCATCATGCCGCAGCCACTCATCGTGACGACACAGCTCAACAGAATAACGATTTTTTTCATCTTTCACTCCTTAACGTGTCAATCGGGCATTCGCCGGATAAATGGCGCCCAATACACTCATTTCCCGTGCACCGGTGACGGCAGGCAAATTGCCTGGCAAACCGGACAAGGTGCGAAACGCCAGCCAGGCGAAGGCCAACGCTTCCATATCATCACCACTGATCCCGGCGTCATCCGTCGTCCCCACTTCAGTACCCGGCAAATGGGCCGCCAGCCGCGCCATCAGCAATGGGTTGCGACTGCCGCCACCACACACCAGCAGGCGATCGCAGCCATCATTGAGCTGAACTTGTTGAGCAATGGTCAATGCGGTGAGTTCGCTGAGTGTGGCCTGCACATCCTGCGGTGCCAGCGCCGGGAAACGCTGTAATTGACGTTCAACCCAGCCGAGATTGAAGTATTCACGACCGGTACTTTTCGGTGGTGGCAGCGCGAACCAGGGGTCGTTGAGCATTTCCTCCAGCAGTGCAGGCACCACCTGACCACTGCGCGCCCAGCTAGCATCCTTATCATAGGGCACGCCCTTATGACGCCAAATCCAGGCATCAATCAACATATTGCCAGGCCCGGTATCAAAGCCACGCACAGGCTGACCGGGGATCAATAATGACAGATTGGCAATACCGCCAATGTTGAGCACCATGCGCCGTTCAACGCTGTCCATCAACAGCGCCTGATGGAACGCGGGAACCAGTGGCGCGCCTTGTCCGCCTAAGGCCATGTCGCGACGACGAAAATCGGCCACCACGGTAATTCCCGTGGCGGCGGCGATTTGATTGCTGTCCCCAATCTGTAGCGTATTCGGGGCGTCGCTCTGCGGCTCATGCCACACGGTCTGACCATGACAACCTATTGCCATGATGTCGCTGGCTTCCAGCGATTGCTGCTGCATTAGCGTTAACACCGCTTCGGCAAATAGCTTGCCCAGCCGTGTATCCAGTTGGCCGAGTTGCGACAGCGTCAGCGATTGCCCCTGACAGATTGCCAGCACCTGTTGCCGAATCTCCTGCGGCATCGGGTGACAATAGCTGGCCTGCTGCGCGACCATATGATTATCAATCACCGCCAGTACCACATCGACACCGTCGAGGCTGGTGCCGGACATCACACCAATATAGCGTCCTGATTTCATAGCGGTTCCTTACTCACGCGCGAGTCTTCAATTCGATTCTGTTTAGCCTGGCAAATATCAGCGGCTAATTCTATGATAAAATTCCGCTTCTCAACCGCACCGCACACGGCATTTCAGCGATAAAATATTTTCAGCACGAAATTGAATTTTTGTTGAGGGGCAATGGTCTATCCTTCGCCTCAGCCGCGTATTATTTGGACATAGAGTCAATTGCCAGCTTTCTGTCTTATACTCTTGCTGTAGAGGACGAGAACATGGCGTTTTTTTGCATTAAGGAGCTTTCTGATGATTAAGCGTTTTGTAGCCGTGGCACTGACCGGCCTGACGCTGGCAGGTTGTGTCAGCAATGACACCCTTTCCGGTGATGTGTATAGCGCCAATGAAGCCAAACAAGTACAAAGTGTCTCATACGGTACTCTGGTGTCGGTTCGCCCGGTTAAAATCCAGGGTGGCGATGAAAATAACGTGATTGGCGCGATTGGTGGTGCGGTGCTGGGTGGTTTCCTCGGTAACACCATTGGTGGTGGCACCGGTCGCAGCCTGGCCACAGCAGGCGGTGCGGTACTTGGCGGCGTAGCAGGCCAGGGCGTGCAGGGTGCGGTCAACAAGTCTGACGGTGTTGAGCTGGAAATCCGTAAAGACGACGGCAACACCATTATGGTGGTGCAGAAGCAGGCCGCAACCCGTTACTCAGTGGGTCAGCGCGTCGTCATGGCGTCGAATGGCAGCCAGGTGACCGTTTCACCACGCTAAGCGAACAGATAAAAAAAACCGACGCCAGCGCGTCGGTTTTTTTATTTCTCGCGGTTTTGGAACTCGAGAATGTTTTTTTCCAGTCGAGCAATCAGCGTGACCATTTGATTAATCTCTTCGAGGCTGATGCCCGAAAGGATGTCATCGCGGGTCGCATCAATCACATTTTCAACCTGCTCGATAATCGGCTCGGCCTGCTTCGTCAACTTAATGCGTTTGGCACGACGGTCGTTAGCACAGGTGGCACGCGTGATGAGTCCCTTCTCTTCCAACTGATCCAGCGTACGCACCAGCGAAGGTTGTTCAATACCAATGGCTTTGGCCAGCTGGATCTGCGACTGCTCTGGCGGAAGTTGATGAATATTGTGTAACGTCACCCAATGCGTTTGTGTCAACTCAAGCGGCTTCAAACGCTGGTCAATCAAGGCACGCCAGATGCGTACCAGCCGAGACAGGTCTGTACCGAGGGGCGTATCCATTTCATCTCCTTATAATTAGCTTGCTAGCTATCAAGCCAGATTTTACACTATTCTGCGAGTTTACAGGACAAATTACAAATCCCAGGCCAGACGGCACGCTCTCTTCTACGCTAGTTTGAGAGAGAACCTGGGACAATGAAGGATGAAGACACGTGTCCATTACCGCACTTTCCGCCACCGCTCCGCTTACCGACCTGGTATTTGGTGCCTCGCTGTTCTTTCCGCCGCTGTTTAAAGCTGTGCTGCTGGGTTTCTTTTTCTGGTTACTGATTCACCCGTTGCTGCGCGGCTGGATGTACTCCGGCGACATCTGGCATCCCACCTTAATGGATCTTTCCCTGTTTGTTCTGTGCGTCACTGGCGCACTGTGGATACTGAGCCTCGGATAAATCACCATGAAATTCAACCCTTTTAAATACTTTTCAACACTGGTGGTGTTTGCCCTGGCCCTGATTGCCGGCTGGTGGATGTGGAACTACTACATGCAGTCACCGTGGACACGTGATGGCAAAGTGCGCGCTGAGCTGGTGGATATCACACCGGAAGTATCGGGCCGCATCATTGATCTCAAGGTGCATGACAACCAGTTTGTGCATAAAGGGGACATCCTTTTAAAGATCGATCCCGTGCCCTGGCAAATTGCGCTGGATAATGCGGATGCTCAACTGGCGAAGGCGCAATCCGATTTGGCCAAAGCCCAACACGAAGCCAATCGTCGTGCCAGCCTGCCACGTAATGTGATCTCAGCAGAAGATATGGATGCCGCACGACTGACAGCAAACGCCGCCGCAGCAACGGCTAAAGCGGCACAGGCGAGTCTGGATCAGGCGCGCTGGAATCTGCAACAAACCACCCTTACCGCGCCCACCGACGGTTGGATCAGCAACCTGACGCTGCGTCCCGGCAACTACGCCACCGCCGGAACACCGTTGTTCGCCCTGGTGGATAGCCACTCCTATTATGTGATGGGCTATTTCGAAGAGACCAAACTGCGTCACATTCAGCCCGGCGCCGACGCGCAAATCGTACTCTACAGTAATGGCACTCGCTTACAGGGAAAAGTGGAGAGTATCGGGCGCGCTATTTACGATCAGAGCGTTTCAACAGATGGCGGTTTAGTGCCAGACATCAAACCCAACGTGCCTTGGGTGCGCCTGGCACAACGTGTGCCGGTACGCATTCGTTTGGATGCGATCCCTGATGATGTTCCGCTCGTGGCGGGCACCACCTGTACGATTTCCATCGCACATTGAGGCCGTCATGAATCTGCAGTGGCTGGCCTGGCAAAATCTGCCGTGGATTAAAGCAACCGGCGGCGAATGGCGCTATGCCTTGCGTAATGCGATTGCGATGTGTCTGGCGCTCACCATCGCCTATGCGCTGCAACTGGATGAACCCTATTGGGCGATGACCTCCGCCGCCGTGGTGAGTTTTCCCACCGTGGGCGGTGCGATCAGTAAAAGTCTGGGGCGTATTGTCGGCAGTCTGCTCGGTGCCACCGCCGCGCTGCTGATTGCCGGGCATACGCTCAACGAACCCTGGCTATTTGCCTTTTTTATGGCCGGCTGGCTGGCGTTTTGTACCTGGATCGCCAACCACTATCAAAACAATGTCGCCTACGCATTCTCTCTGGCCGGGTACACCGCAGCGATCATTGCCTTTAGCAGCGTCAATATTACCGATGTGACCCAATTGTGGGATATCACTCAGGCGCGCGTTTGCGAGGTGATTTCAGGCATTTTATGTGCCGGACTGATGATGATGGTTTTGCCCAGTACATCAGATGGCAACACCTTGATGACTTCACTGCGGCAGATGCACGCCCGTCTGCTCGACCATGCAGTTTTACTGCTGCAACAAAGCAGTACTGATAACGTGCGCACCGCGCATGAGAATGTCATCAGCCAGATTCTCACTATGAACTTGCTGCGTATTCAGGCCTTCTGGAGCCATTACCGCTATCGCCGTCAGAACAACGTGCTTAACTATGTTTTGCACCAGCAGTTACGCCTGACCAGCGTTCTCTCCAGCCTGCGCCGCATGCTGCTGAACTGGCCGGATGCACCACCGGAACTTTACACCGCCATTCAACAGTTGTTACACGAACTCGCATTGCCGCAGTGTGATAAATATCTTCTGGCGCGCATACTGCGCAGCGTAACACCGGAAGCCACCGGCGATTATCGTCAGCGCGCGTTTGTTCAGCGTTTACGTTATTTCTGCTGGGTTTACCTCAACGTTAATCGCTGGATACGTTTGATTGAGCGCGCAGACGCCGATACGCGCTTTCAACCGCCAAAAGTGCCCTCTCTGGCACGTGAAAGCGACAGCGCTGAAGCCGGCTGGAGTGCGTTGCGCACCTTCAGCGTGATCATGCTGGGCTGCGCTTTCTGGATTGGCACACAATGGGATGCAGGCGCAGCAGCGTTAACGCTGACGGCGATTGCCTGCGTGCTTTACTCTTCCGCTCCCTCCCCCAGCGGCAGCGTGTCACTGTTGCTGAAAACCCTGCTATGGCTGTCGGTGTTTAGTTTTCTGCTGCAATACGGTTTGATGGTACAAATCAGCGCCCTGTGGCAATTTCTGCTGGTGCTGTTTCCGCTGCTGATCACCTTGCAACTGTTTAAGCTGCAGCAGAAAAAACGCGCGGGGATGTGGGGACAATTTATTGTTTTTATGGGTTCATTTATTGCCGTCACCAACCCGCCAGACTGGGATTACCAAAGCTTTCTCAACGATAATCTGGCCAAAGTGTGTGGCGTGCTGCTGGCATGGATGGCTTTTCAGGTACTGCGCCCCAGCTCCGATGCGCGCCGTAGCCGCAGGCATATTCGCGCGTTACGCCATGCATTTCTTGACCAGCTGCGACGCCATCCACGTCTCAGCGAGAGCCACTTTGAATCGCAGATTTACCATCACATCAGCCAGCTGAGTGGTAGCCGTGATGAACAGGCGCGTGTCTGGCTGCTGCGCTGGGGCGTGGTGCTGCTCAACTGTTCCCATATTGTCTGGCAATTACGCGAATGGCGGCCAGCCTCAGCCACTTTGGCGCAAATGCGCGATAGCAGTTTGCAGGATCTGCAACGGATTATGAGCCTGCGCGGCGTGCGTCATACTTCGTTGCAGGCCACGCTGGATGAGCTGGAAGGGATGATTGCGCAACTGCAGCAGCAGCCTGATAGCGAAGCCAATACGCTGGCGGGCATTTTATGGCGCCTGCGCTGTTCGTTAGCACAGTTAAGTCAGGCGGTGCCGGATTAATTACTGGCAATATTGTGTGGTCTGGCGGTTAAAATCGTCCTGCAACTGCTGCAAGGTTTTATGCCCTTCAAAACGGGTTTTGTCTTGCTCGGTCATCGGTTCAATCACCAGGTATCGCTCCTCATACGAATAGATAAAGCGACGATCGAGAAACGTGCCGGTGAAACTTTTCCCCCGGATTGAGCCGCAAACCGTGGTTAACGTGCGGTGAAAAAACTCGGTGTGCAGGAAATTGGTTTCGGTGGCGCTGCGCAGCACATTCTGACAGCCCTGTGCCTGTAACTGTTCGAGCGTGTGCGGGGTAAGCCACTCCCGTCCGCGAGCGATATCTTCACAACTTGCACGCAGCGGGTTGGTATCAATGGTGCGCTGTAACTGGCGGCTGGTGTCTAACCTCAACTGCGTTTCGTTAGGTTGATCACATCCCGCGAGTAATACACATAACAGCAAAATCCCACGCGTTTTCATTCCTGCCCCTGAGAGGTTTTATTCCTGAATCAACATCATAGGACGGATAGCGTGCGGAGTGTAGCGGGAAAGTGGGTCAGAATTTTTCCGGCAGTGAAAAGATGCAGACGGCAGATTGCCTGCCGCCTGAGAGTTTAAATCACACCGCAGGCAAATCGCGCACCGCCTCCCCCTAACGGCTGCGGATGATCTGCATGATTATCGCCACCCACATGAACCATTAACGCCTTCCCTTTCACTTCGCTCAGCGATTTTATACGCGGCGCCACCACCGGGTAATCGGCCTTGCCATCGTCAGTGACATACAGAGCAGGCAGATCGCCCAAGTGACCCTCTGCGTAAGGCCCGAGATGTTTGCCGGTGTTTTGTGGATCCAGATGTCCACCCGCTGCGCCGGCCGCAACAGTTTTGCCATCCGATTGACCAGGCTCACAACTGCCTTTTGCATGCACGTGGAAGCCGTGAACACCCGGTTTCAGGCCGGTTAGCGCGGGAGCGAACTGCAAACCATATGGCGTTTCACTGATGGTGACTTTGCCAATGGCGGCGCCGATACCCTGTGCGGTGACCTCATGCAATGTCACCTCTTCAGAGGCGGCCTGAGCGCCAGCAGCACAGACCAGCGCCAGTGTGGCGATGAGAATTTTTTTCATAACGTCTCCTTACGGTTGAAATGCCCTGTAAGCCTGGACCGGAATAGGCCAGGCTGCCGTAATTTGACGTAGTTTTACGCTTCAGGGCACATCAAAACCGAGTGCCGCTTTGCGAATGCGGAACCACTGCTGACGATCGAGCGTCAGTTGGCAAGCGCCTGCCGCTTCGCTGACGCGCGTGGCTTTACCGGATCCCATGATTGGCAGTGGGCGGCTTGGCAATTTCATCACCCATGCATACACCACCTGTTCAATGCTGCTCGCGCCGATTTCCTGTTTTACCTGCTCAAGCTCATCACGCAGCGGCTGATAATGCGCATCGTTAAACAGACGTCCACCGCCTAAACAGGACCATGCCATCGGCCGGATGCGCACCTGCTGACACTGATCAAGCGTGCCATCGAGCAGCGTTGACTGTTCCAGCGGTGAGATTTCCAGTTGGTTGGTCACCAGGCTAAACGGCAGGCGAGATTGCAGCAGCGTGAACTGGGAAGCGGTAAAGTTTGACACGCCGAAGTGACGCACTTTGCCGCTCTGATGCAGTGCCATAAAGGCTTCGGCCATTTCATCTGCATCCATTAAAGGATCCGGGCGATGAATCAGCAGCAGATCGAGATAATCGGTGTTGAAGTAGCGCAGGGAATTTTCCGCACTGTGCAGGATGTGGCTGGCCTCGGTAATGTAATGGCCAATTTTATGTTCCGGTTTGGCGCGAGTTGCAATGCCGCATTTGGTGACAATCTGCAGTTTTTCACGCAGCCCCGGTGCCAGACGCAGCGCCTCGCCAAAAGCGGCTTCACAACCGTAGTTACCATAAATATCGGCGTGATCGACCGTGGTGATGCCCAATGACAGATGATGCTCGATAAAAGCCACTAACTGCTGCGGCGTCATGCCCCACTCCAGCAGGCGCCAGTAGCCAACGATCAGCGGTGAGAATTGAGGTCCCTGCGGGGCGATAGTTTGCGGTTGTAACATCGGTAAACTCCCTTGAACGCGAAAGCGGAAAGCGAAGCTGGGAGTATAACGGAAAGGCAAATCATCGTTTTCTTAAAACAGTGAGGGTTGTTCCGGATCATGATTCTCATCGACTTTTTGTTGTCGATGCAGGCGCAGCCAGCGTTGGCGACATAACCGCAACACATCACGTTTTTGCGCATCGGTAAACTTCATCCAGTTAAAGCGTTCCTCACGGCTACGCAGACAGCCGCGACAATAGCCGCGCGCATCACTCTGACAGATGCCGCGACACGGGCTGGGAACAGGAAAGAACTCTAATTGCTCGGCCACATCCACTCCGGTTTAACAATAAGCTTTATATTGATAACAGCTTAGTGACATTGTGCAAAGCGTATACGTAGTTCGCCCAGATTTCATCCAGCCATCACCACGGAAATGGATATTTACCATTGTTCTCAGCGCAAGAACCTTTGGTTGGGTACTGTTTAATAAGCGTTAAGGTTTTCCTCATATTGAATTCATACGATTGTCACATTCCATCCTGCTACTGAGTTTTCATGAAATTCCCGAACAAGTTACAGTGCCATGCCAGCAGTTTTAATCTGATTGCCGCCCTGTTTTTTACCCTCGTGCTCAACGCCCTGTTTCTACTGCGGGCGTGGGAAATTATCCCTTACGATCGCCTTCACGATTACCTGTTTGCTGCCAGCATTCCGGTGGTGCTGGCCTCTGCGTTCTATCTGATTTTCTCGTTGCTGGCATGGCCCTATGTTCGCAAGCCGCTGCTTATTCTGTTGGTGCTGGCCAGCGCCGCCGCTAACTACTTTATGCACAGCTTCGGTACGGTGATCGACACCAACATGATCGAAAACGTGTTTGAGTCGGATGCTCAGGAAGCTGGAGCATTGATCAGCAGTGGTTATGTGGTGTGGATGATCTTGATGGGGTTGGTGCCCGTCGCCGCCATTTGCATGGTGCGCATTAAAACGGGCCAACGCTGGTGGTGGAGCCTGCTGCAACGTCTGGCCGGGGCGCTGGGTGCGATTTTGCTGATTCTGCTGATGGCGGTGCTGTTCTACAAAGATTACGCTTCGCTGATTCGCAACAATAAAGGGCTGGTGAAGATGATCACCCCGGCCAATATTGTCAGCGGCACCGGTCATTACGTTGATCAGCGTTATCTGCAAGGCAGCCAGGCGCTGGTCAAAATTGGCCTGGATGCCAAAAAAGGCCCGCTGATCACCGCGGAACCGAAGAAAACGCTGGTGGTATTAGTGGTCGGCGAAACCGGACGTGCTGAGAACTTCTCTCTTGGCGGCTATGCGCGTGAAACCAATCCTGAACTGAAAAAACAGCAGGTTATCTACTATCCCGACGCCAGTTCCTGTGGCACGGAGACCGCCATTTCAGTGCCCTGCATGTTCTCCAACATGCCGCGAGAGCATTACGACGCCAACCTGGCGCATCATCAGGAAGGCGTGCTAGATATTCTCGCCCACGCCGGGGTCAGTGTGTTGTGGCGCGAAAACGATGGCGGCTGTAAAGGCGCCTGCGATCGCGTGCCACACACCGATATGACGCAGTGGAATTTATCGCAATATTGCCACGATGGTTTCTGTCTCGATGATGTTCTGCTGCATCGTTTTGATAACTATGTGGACAGTCTGCACAATGACGGGATTATCGTGTTACATCAAATGGGCAGCCACGGTCCGGCCTATTATCAGCGTTATCCGGTGGAATTCCGTCGCTTCACGCCAACCTGCGATAGCAACCAGATTCAGGATTGCGATCATCAGGCGTTGGTGAATACCTATGATAACTCTCTGTTGTACACCGACGATATGGTGAGCCGCACCATTGATAAACTTAAAGCTTTGAGCGATCGCTTCAACGTAGCGCTGGTCTATCTCTCAGACCACGGTGAATCACTGGGTGAACACGGTATGTATCTGCACGGTGCGCCTTATATGTTTGCGCCCTCACAGCAGACACATATCCCACTGTTGATGTGGATGTCACCAGGCTATGCGTCGGCGTTCCACATTAACGAGACCTGTTTACGCCAGCAGGCCGCGAGTGAGAAAGTGTCGCAAGACAATCTTTTCCATACGGTTTTGGGCATGTTCAACATCCAAACGCAAGAGTACCAACCGCAACTGGACATGATCAGATCGTGCCAAAATGCCGGATAAGGTTTGCATTAGACCGACTGGTCTAATACTGTGTGGCCCATGAACAAGACTGTGCAACGCAACGAAACCCGTGAACATCTGCTCGCTACTGGCGAGCAGGTTTGTCTGCAACGCGGTTTTACCGGCATGGGCCTGAGCGAAATGCTGGCGCTGGCGGAAGTACCCAAAGGATCGTTTTACCACTACTTCCGCTCCAAAGAAGCTTTTGGCGTGGCGTTGCTGGAACGCTATTTCGTTAACTACCTGCAGCAGGTCGATCAACAGTTAAATCAGCCGGGCTTGTCAGCACGGGAACGTTTGCTGGCCCACTTCCGCTATGGCGCCACGCTATTTATCGAGCAAGGCCATATCGTGGGCTGTTTGGGTGTGAAGTTATCGGCGGAAGTCTGCGATTTATCAGAACCGATGCGTGATGCCTTGCAGCATGGTGCCAGCGCTATGATCGCGACTTATGCCCGCTGTTTGAGCGAAGTCGCCGCTGAACAGCCGCTGCCGTATGGACAAACGCCCGAGCAACTGGCACAGCGCTGTTACCTGTTGTGGTTAGGCGCCAGTTTGCAAAGCAAAATTTCGCGAGAGTCAGGCCCGATTACCCTGGCACTTGAAACCATTGAACAGTGGCTGAATGGCCGCTGATTTTTAAAAACCGCAGTTTCTAGACGACCGGTCTACTTATAGGAGTCATCATGGCGAGTAAACAGCTGTTTTCCCCACTCAAAGTGGGCGCGATTACCGTACCTAACCGTGTATTTATGGCACCGCTGACGCGTCTGCGCAGCATTGAGCCGGGCGACATCCCAACCCCGCTGATGGCGGAATATTATCAGCAGCGCGCCAGCGCCGGTCTGATCATTACTGAAGCAACGCAGATCTCTTTCCAGGCGAAAGGTTATGCTGGTGCACCGGGTTTGCATACTCAGCAGCAAATTGCCGCGTGGAAAGTGATCAACGAAAGCATTCATGCGGCGAAAGGTCACAGCGCGGTGCAACTGTGGCACACCGGCCGTATCTCGCATAACAGCGTTCAGCCGGAAGGCAAAGCGCCTGTTGCACCCTCAGCTCTGGCTGCGGGCACGCGTACCTCATTGCGTGCTGAAGATGGCACTGTTTACCGTGAAGATACCTCCCTGCCGCGTGAATTGAGCGTGGCGGAAATTCAGCAGATCGTAAAAGATTTCGGTCAGGCGGCGGCAAACGCGCGTGAAGCCGATTTCGACCTGCTGGAGCTGCATTCTGCCCACGGCTACCTGATGCACCAGTTCCTGGCGCCGGGTTCCAACCAGCGTACCGATGAATACGGTGGTTCGATTGAGAAACGCGGTCGATTCGCGCTGGAAGTGGTGGATGCGGCGATTGCTAACTGGTCTGCCGATCGTATCGGCATTCGCATCTCGCCAATCGGAGCCTTCCAGAATCTGGAAAATGGTGCCGATGAAGAAGCTGCCGCGTTGTGGTACATCTCCGAGCTGGGCCAGCGTGGTCTCGCGTATCTGCACCTGTCTGAACCAGACTGGGCCGGTGGCCAGCCTTACAGCGATGCTTTCCGTGCAAAAGTTCGTGCGCTGTTCCCAGGCGTAATCATCGGTGCGGGTGCTTACAGCGTTGAGAAAGCTGACGACCTGATTGCACGTGGCTTGATTGATGCCGTGGCCTTTGGTCGCGACTTTATTGCTAACCCGGATCTGGTTGAGCGTCTGCAGCAAGACGCACCGCTGAATCCACAGCGTCCGGAAAGCTTCTACGGCGGCGGCGCTGAAGGCTATACGGATTATCCAAGCCTGTAAGAATCAAGCTGCCGCACCGGATGTGCGGCAGTGCTGTTTCTTCAGGGCATTAACTGGCTATACTTGCTAGTCTTTGTCATTCCCTGATGACTTTTCAAAAGAGGATGTTATGCGTTTACTTCACACCATGTTACGCGTTGGCGATCTGCAACGTTCTATCGATTTTTATACCCGTGTGCTGGGCATGCGCGTACTGCGTCAGAGCGAAAACACCGAATACAAATACACCCTGGCTTTCGTGGGTTACACCGAAGAGAGTGAAGGCGCGGTGATCGAACTGACCTACAACTGGGGCGTGGACAAGTACGACCTCGGTAATGCTTATGGTCATATCGCGCTGGGCGTCGATAACGTCGCTGAGACCTGCGAGCGCATCCGCAGTGTCGGTGGCAACGTGACGCGTGAAGCCGGTCCGGTAAAAGGCGGCACCACCATTATTGCCTTTGTTGAAGATCCCGATGGCTACAAAATCGAGCTGATCGAAAACAAACACGCTGGTCACGGCCTCGGTCACTGATGCCGTTAGTCAGTCTGCTAATTTGCAGGCTGACTTCCCTCTCCTGCTGCACCCTCCTGTAATTTTTGCCATAATGCGCGCTGCCCCATTTCTTGCTATGAGATCCTGATGTCTGAATCGAACGCCTTAAACGCTCTTCATCAACGCTTCCGTGGTTTTTATCCTGTGGTTATTGACGTCGAAACCGCCGGCTTTAACGCGCAAACCGATGCACTGCTGGAAATTGCGGCCACCACGCTCAAGATGGATGAGGACGGTTGGTTACACCGTGATGAAACCCTGCACTTTCACGTTGAGCCGTTCGAAGGCGCGATCCTGAATCCTGCGGCGCTGGCGTTTACCGGTATCGATCCCTCCAACCCTTTACGCGGCGCGGTAAGCGAATACGAAGCGCTGCATGCTATCTTCAAGATGGTGCGCAAAGGCACCAAAGATCATGGCTGTAATCGCGCCATTATCGTGGCGCACAATGCAACTTTCGATTTGAACTTTGTGATGGCCGCCGCCGAACGCGCCAGCCTGAAGCGTAATCCCTTCCATCCGTTTGCGACCTTTGATACCGCGGCACTGAGCGGTTTGGTGTTGGGACAGACGGTATTGGCAAAAGCCTGCAAAGCGGCGGGGATGGAGTTTGATAGCACGCAGGCGCACTCCGCGCTGTACGACACCGAGCAAACGGCCACGCTGTTCTGTGAGTTGGTGAACCGCTGGAAACGTTTGGGGGGCTGGCCACTGGCTTTCAGTGAAGAACAGACTGAAGACGATGCCTCTGCCTGATTGGCTGATTGGCTGATTGGCTGATTGGCTGATTGGCTGATTGCCGGATGAGTACGCAAAGAAAAGGCCGACATGTGTCGGCCTTCGCAATTATTCCGCTTCTTTATACTTCTCAGCGGTTTCTTTCACCAGCGGCTGCAATTCGCCACGCTGGAACATCTCAACGATAATGTCGCAACCGCCGACCAGCTCGCCATCCACCCACAATTGCGGGAAAGTCGGCCAGTTGGCGTATTTTGGCAATTCTGCACGGATATCCGGGTTTTGCAGAATATCCACATACGCGAAGCGCTCACCACAGGCAGAAAGCGCCTGCACAGCCTGTGCTGAGAAACCGCAGCTTGGCAGTTTCGGGGAACCTTTCATGTATAACAGAATCGGGTTTTCTGCGATCTGGCGCTGAATTTTTTCAACAGTACTCATTATTGCCTTCCTTAATCCTTCACTTCGTGTTTGTTTATTGTAGCGACTTCAGCCCCGCACTGAAAACGGGATTTTGCGTTACCGACCAGCTGATCGCCATGTTTGTTAAGTGCTGAGGGTACAGATAACATTTTCCTATCATTAATAAGCATGAACAAATTAATAATTAGCAATAATTTCGCTGCGTTAAACAGCTGAAATCGCTCAATTTAGCGACATTATCTACCTGGTAACAGATTAATAGAAAAAGGCCTTACCTTTTGGAAAAAAAGTGGATTAGAATTGCTTCGGCGCTGATCGTTGATCAGATTTCTCTTACTCTGCCGCAGCCTGCTTTTTGCCAGACTGCTTAACCTGTAACCGGACTATGCGTTTACTGATTACGCTTTTCATACTGGCTTTTGCCCAACTGTTCTTTAACGTGGCTTCTGCTTCGCAGCATGCCCCGATTAATGCCAGTTTGCATAATGCCGAGAAAAAAAGTGCGCGCGAAGATGAGCGCCGCAAGCGACGCCCGGTTAAAACAACGGCTAAAAAGTCTCGCCTGACCACCGTGCAGAAGCTCAAGCTGAAAAAGCAGAGTAAAACCGAAACCGCCTTAAACAAATCCAGCCGCAAAAAATCCCTGCTGAAGTCGCCATTGAAAAAGTATGGACATCAACGCCTCGCGAAAAAGTCCCCAGTTGTGGACGATGAAGTTCAGGGACTCACTGGCATCAAGATGAGCAAATCCCACCGCCTGCGCTACCAAAAGGCACGCGAAACCGCGATGACGAAGTTGATGGGACAACTGGGCAAGCCTTACCAGTGGGGTGGCACCTCACCCCATACCGGTTTCGATTGCAGTGGTTTGGTCTGGTATGCCTATAAAGATCTCGTCAAATACAAATTCCCGCGCACGGCGAATGAGATGTATCATCTGCACGATGCCGCGCCCATTAAGCGTGAGATGCTGGAGAAAGGGGATTTGGTATTCTTCCGCATCAATAATCGCGGGACTGCCGATCATGTGGGTGTTTACCTCGGCAACGGTAAATTCATCCAGTCACCCCGCACCGGTAAAGACATTCAGATTAGCGCATTGGGCGAAGACTACTGGCAGAAACACTATGTCGGTGCGCGCCGTATGATGACTCCAAAAACTATTCGCTAATTGTTGCGCAACATCCTGTGGCTCTCCCCACAAAAAAAGCCGGACGCTTAATCAGTGCCGGCTTTTTTTATTGATGCGCTTTGAATTAATGAAGAATGGCGGTGAAGCTAAACGCAATAATCATCAACAGTGCGCCAACCGTGGTCATTAGCGCCAGCTTTAAATCTGTACTCATCACTACTCCTTAGTCACACATTTAATAGGGTTAAAACAATTTTCGCACAGCGGTGGGCAAAAATCTCGTCTTATCCGCGCTGGCTTGCTAGAATCGCCGCCTTTCGTTGCGCAACTGATTTTGCGCATGCTGTATTTACAGCCTGCTGAAGTGATTTTCCCTGCCTGATACGGCAGATTTGCCCCCCCTTTAGGGCATAAAACCCTTCGCAGACGCAAACGTTTAACAATATACTTATCAGTAAGTTGCGATAAGCCGGGGAGTACCTTTTTCATGGCAACAATTAAAGATGTAGCGAAACGCGCGGGTGTATCTACCACCACCGTTTCGCATGTCATCAACAAAACGCGTTTTGTTGCAGAGGAAACGCGTAACGCCGTATGGGAAGCGATTAAAGAGCTGCACTATTCGCCGAGCGCCGTTGCGCGTAGTTTGAAGGTGAATCACACCAAAACGCTGGGACTGTTAGCCACTTCCAGCGAAGCGCCCTACTTTGCCGAAATTATCGAAGCGGTTGAAAACCACTGTTTCGAACGCGGCTATACCTTGATTCTGGGCAACGCACATAACGATTTGCAAAAGCAGCGCGCTTACCTGTCGATGATGGCGCAAAAGCGTGTCGATGGTCTGTTAGTCATGTGCTCCGAATATCCTGACGATTTGCTGCAGATGCTGGAAGACAACCGCAACATTCCGATGGTCGTGATGGACTGGGGCGCCTCTCGCGGCGACTTCACCGATACCGTACAGGATAACGCCTTCCAGGGGGGTTACCTGGCTGGACGCTACCTTATCGAGCGCGGTCACCGAGATATCGGTGCGATTCCGGGTCAAATGGAGCGCAACACCGGCGGCGGGCGCCATGCGGGCTTCCTGCAGGCGATGAGCGAAGGCGGTGTGACCGTGCGGCCTGAATGGGTTGTTCAGGGCGACTTCGAGCCAGAATCGGGTTATCAGGCGATGCAGCAGATCCTTAATCAGAAACAGCGTCCGACCGCCGTGTTCTGCGGGGGCGATATCATGGCGATGGGCGCGATCTGTGCCGCCGATGAGATGGGACTGCGCGTGCCGCAGGACATCTCCGTGATTGGCTATGATAACGTGCGCAACGCGCGCTACTTCACCCCTGCGCTCACTACAGTTCACCAGCCGAAAGCGGAGTTGGGCAAAAAAGCGCTGGAAATGCTGCTGGATCGCATCACCAGCAAACGCGAAGAGCCGCAAACCATTGAGGTCCAGCCTACACTGATTGAGCGTCGCTCCGTGGCGGACGGTCCATTCCGTGATTACCGCCGTTAAAGCTGATTTTCGCTGAGCCACTCGTGGTTCAGCGTTTCAGCATCGCCAAGATAGGCGAGTAACCACTCCAGCGCGGGTGACGCACGCTGTTCTGACCAACTGACGCAGCAGGGACTTTCCGGAAACGGCTGCGGCAGTGATAGCTCCACCAGCGCGCCACTGTCGAGTAAAGGTCGCGCGAGGTGGCCCGGCACCATGCCCACGCACAATCCCGCCTGCAAACAATCCATCCCTGTTTCCCACTCTGGCACCACTAAACGCCGCTGATTATCCAATGTCCAGGTCATGCGTCGTGGTAATGCGCGAGAGGTATCTTCCAGTACCAGCGATGGCCAGGCACGCAGCGCTTCTTCGTTGAGATCGGCACTCGCGGCCAGAGGATGATCAGGACTGACCACACAACGCCAGTTTAGGGCACCCATATCCTGAAAGGCAAAACGTCCACCCACCGGGATCGCCTGGGTGGCGCCAATCGCCACATCGACCCGCCCGTCCGCTAAGGCATCCCATACACCGTTAAATACCTCGTAGCTGATGATCAATTCCATATCCGGGAAATGACGGTAAAAATCCTTTACCAGTTGTCGGGTACGCTGGGGTTTTACAATGCAATCCACGGCAATACTGAGCTGTCCGCGCCAGCCATTCGCCAGTTGCTGGCATTGCCTGCGGGTTGCCAGCATTTTTTTGATAACAGATCGCGCTTCCCGCACAAAATGCTCGCCTGCAGGGGTTAACACCACCTCACGGTGCTGACGCTCAAACAACGGCACGGCCAGCCAGGTTTCCAGCTGACGCACCGTATAGCTGACGGCAGAGGGCACGCGATGTAATTCCTGCGCCGCTGCGCTGAAACTGCCATTGCGCGCGACGGCGTCCACTACTTCCAGCGCATACTCAGACCACATACTTTTGCCTTCAAAAATTTTAACAACACTGCGCAAATATTAGCGTTTCACAAAGAATGACGCACTCTTTTACACTCCCCAACGTTCAATCTGCCAATGAGAATTACTATGTTGTCGTCAAAAGGATTTATGCCCTATCTTGCCGTGCTCAGCATGCTCGGCTTCCTCGCTACGGATATGTATCTGCCTGCTTTTGGCGATATGCAGCGTGACTTCGCCACCGCGCCGGGCACCATCAGCGCCAGCCTCAGTCTATTTCTCGGTGGTTTTGCCTGCGCCCAGGTATTCTGGGGACCGTTGTCAGATCGCTTTGGACGTAAACCCATTTTATTGGCAGGTTTGACGATTTTTGCCCTGGGTTGCCTGGGGATGTTATGGGTGACGGACGTCAATATGATGCTGGCACTGCGCTTTGTGCAGGCGGTTGGCGTGTGCGCCGCCGCGGTCAGCTGGCAGGCACTGGTGGTCGATCGCTACCTCAAAGCCCAGGCCAATAAAGTTTTTGCTACCATAATGCCACTGGTTGCCCTTTCTCCTGCGCTGGCACCTTTGTTAGGTGCATGGCTGATGGGCCATTTCCACTGGCGCAGTATCTTTGTCGTGCTGACGATCATTGCCGTGCTGCTGGTCATCGGCACGCTGCAGCTTGCTGCGCCTAAAAAAGCCAAAGCAGATAATGCTCCGCAACCCGGCTGGCTGAATCTGCTCTCCACGCGTGTCTACAGCGGCAACGTGCTGATCTACTCTGCCTGTTCTGCCAGTTTCTTTGCCTGGCTAACCGGTTCGCCGTTTATCCTGGCGTCTGCGGGTTTAACTCCCGCCGATATTGGTCTGAGCTATATTCCGCAAACCATCGCGTTTTTGATTGGTGGCTTTGGTTGCCGCGCGATGCTGAGCCGATATCAAGGATCGCAACTGCTGCCGTGGCTGTTGGTGCTTTACAGCCTGAGCATATTAAGTCTGTTTGTCGTGGCGATGCTGCCTGCGCCTTCGTTGATTGCTTTGCTGCTGCCTTTCTGTGGCATGGCGCTGGCCAATGGCGCCATTTACCCGATTGTGGTTTCCAGCGCATTAGCGCCTTTTCCGCACGCCACGGGCAAAGCCGCAGGTTTGCAAAATCTGCTGCAACTGGGTTTGTGCTTTATCGCCAGCCTGTTGGTCTCTGCCGGATTACAACAGGCGCTCTACAACACCACACTGGTGATGGTCACCACTGTGGTGCTGGCCTGGGCTGGCTTCATCTGGCAACGCAGCTTAAACGCACAAAGTGATATTGCTCACACCTCCCGTCCCTGCGAAGATAATCACTGATGCAACGATTATCGTTAGCAAACTAACGATAACTCGTTGAATATTGACCCACGTGAGCATATACTCAGTGGGTCAGCATTTCTGCAACAAATCAATAACATAATTGCATTAATTTTAAGCGACTCTGTCGCTGGGATGGCGTCTGCACGATCTTCCTCTCTTGATTGGTGCCAGACATTTCTATTCAGATTCATACCTCTGTAAAACGTCGGATATCTGGCGCACGGATTTTCCGTGAGTTCTCTCACAGGCCTTAGGAAATTGACTATTATTTCCACAGGTTCAAATCGGAAGGGTGATGGAGAAGCTATGAGTTCATCGTGTATAGAAGAAGTGAGCCTTGAAGAAAACCACTGGTTTCGCATCGTCAACGAATTACTGGAACGCGCTGATGTTGCAGTCAATGGCACACGCCCCTGGGATATTCAGGTCAAGCATCCGGATTTTTTTAAACGTGTTTTGCAGGAAGGATCGCTAGGTCTGGGTGAAAGTTATATGGATGGCTGGTGGGATTGCGAACAATTGGATGTCTTTTTCCATCGCGTTCTGCAACAGCATCTGGATAAACAACTCCCGCGTCATTTTAAAGATACCTTGCGTATTGCGGCTGCGCGTTTAACCAATTTACAGTCTAAGAAACGCGCCTGGATTGTCGGGAAAGAACATTACGATCTCGGTAACGATCTTTTTTCACTGATGCTCGACCCCTTTATGCAGTACTCCTGCGGTTACTGGAAAGACGCTGAAACACTGGAACAGGCTCAGTATGCCAAGCTGGATATGATCTGCCGAAAATTGCAGCTTGAACCCGGCATGACGTTGCTGGATATCGGCTGCGGCTGGGGCGGACTGGCTGAATTTGCCGCGCGCAATTATGGCGTCAAAGTGCATGGCGTCACCATCTCGGCTGAGCAGCAGAAGTTAGCCCAGCAGCGCTGTGAAGGGCTGGACGTGACCATTTTGCTGCAGGATTACCGTGATTTGAATTTGCAGTTCGATCGCATTGTATCCGTCGGCATGTTCGAACACGTGGGGCCGAAAAACTATGCCACTTATTTTGACGTTGCCGATCGCAATCTCAAACCAGACGGCATATTTTTACTGCACACCATTGGTGCCATCACCACCGATATGAATGTGGATTCCTGGATTGATAAATATATCTTCCCCAACGGGTGTTTACCGTCTGTGCGTCAAATTGCTGATGCCAGCGAGAAGCATTTTATTATGGAAGACTGGCATAATTTTGGTGCGGATTATGACACCACCCTGATGGCATGGCATGAACGATTCCAGAAGACCTGGCCGCAACTGGAAGAAAAATACGGCGATCGCTTCAAACGGATGTTTAGTTATTATCTCAATGCTTGCGCCGGCGCTTTCCGCGCGCGTGACATCCAATTGTGGCAGGTGGTATTCAGTCGCGGTAAAGAAGGTGGATTACGCGTTGCACGGTAATCAAGGATAAGAATTTAAAAAGGCGCCGCGGCGCCTTTTTTATTGGATTACTCAGCGTCTGCGGCTTGCGCCAGCGCGATAGCCGCGGCTTCACGTTGGGCCAAAACGCGTTCCACCGTCTCGACAATCGCCTGAGTATGGGGATCGATCTCAATGTTCACTTTGTGCCCCAGTTTTTTCGCACCCAGCGTAGTGCGCTCCAGCGTTTCCGGAATCAGGTGCACACAGAATTTGCTTTTGGTGACGTCACCCACGGTCAGGCTGATGCCATCGATACCGACGAAACCTTTATGCAGGATATATTTGATCTGAGAAGCATCCTGTAATTTAAACCACACTTCACGGTTATTTTCAGACTGGATGATTTTGCAGATTTCTGCTGTGGTCATAATATGGCCAGACATTAAATGTCCGCCAATTTCGTCACTGAACTTCGCCGCGCGCTCAATATTCACCACATCGCCCACCGCTAATTCACCCAGGTTGGTAATGCGCAGGGTTTCTTTGATAAGGTCGAAGCTCACGCGATCGCCCTCAATCGCCGTCACCGTCAGGCAGCAGCCGTTGTGCGCCACCGAGGCGCCCAACGCTAATCCCGGTAAAAGTTCTTCCGGCAGACGTACGATATGGGTACGAAACAACTCTTTTTCTTCTACGGCGATAATTTCGGCCGTGCCCTGCACAATTCCAGTAAACATACTCTCAGCCTCTGCGAAGTTTGCGCCAGTTTATCACAGCTTGAGCAGCGCGGTTTAATTTGCCGGAGTTCAAACTTTACACAATTAACTTAACAAAATGCGATCAAAGTTTGGTGGAACGCAGCGCTACCGCTACACTAGCCGCGCATTCTTTGGGGATATCTCCCCTCTTCTCTTCTTAATTTAAGCAGGTGTTACGTGCAGAAGTATTTAACAGAAGCGCGTCAATTGCTGGCCCTCGCGATCCCGGTCATCCTTGCTCAGGTGGCTCAGACGGCGATGGGTTTTGTGGATACCATTATGGCCGGTGCGGTGAGCGCCACGGATATGGCCGCCGTTGCTGTCGGCACCTCTATCTGGCTTCCCGCCATTCTGTTCGGTCATGGTCTTCTGCTGGCGTTGACGCCCACCGTTGCGCAGTTCAACGGTTCAGGACGCCGCGAACGCATCGCGGAACAAGTGCGTCAGGGTTACTGGCTGGCACTGGCCGTCGCATTGCTGATCATGGTGGTGTTGTGGAATGCCGGCTATTTGATTCATGCCATGCACGATATCGATCCGCAACTGGCGGCTAAAGCCGAAGGCTATCTCCATGCATTACTGTGGGGTGCACCCGGCTACCTGTTCTTCCAGGTGGCGCGTAATCAGTGCGATGGTTTATCAAAAACCAAGCCAGCCATGCTGCTGGGCTTTTTGGGTTTGCTGGTTAACATTCCCCTGAACTACGTCTTTATTTACGGTCATTTCGGTATGCCCGCACTCGGGGGCGTAGGCTGTGGTGTCGCCACCGCTTCGGTTTACTGGGTAATGTTTATGGTGATGCGTTTCTGGCTGAAACGCATGGCGAGCATGCGCGATATTCGCATGAACAGCCGCTGGTCACCGCCCTCACGCGTCATCTTGTCTCGGCTGTTTACCCTCGGGTTACCGGTAGCGCTGGCACTGTTCTTTGAGGTCACGTTGTTTGCGGTGGTGGCACTGCTGGTCTCTCCGCTGGGGATCGTAAAAGTTGCGGGTCATCAGATTGCGCTGAACTTCAGTTCGCTGATGTTCGTTCTGCCACTGTCACTCGGTGTCGCGACCACCATCCGCGTGGGCTATCGTCTTGGGCAGGGCTCAACGGAACAGGCGCGCGTGGCGGCATGGACGGGACAAGGTGTCGGTATCAGCATGGCCGCTATCACAGCGATCTTCACCATCACCTTCCGTGAACATATCGCCGCACTGTATACCGCCAATCCAGAAGTGATTACGCTGGCCGCCCAGCTGATGCTGCTCGCTGCCATCTATCAGTTCTCAGATTCCATTCAGGTCATTGGTAGCGGGATTCTGCGCGGCTACAAAGATACGCGCTCCATCTTCTTTATCACCCTGATTGCCTATTGGGTACTGGGTTTACCGGTGGGTTATATTCTGGCGCTGACCGACTGGGTGGTACCGCAACTCGGTCCGGCGGGATTCTGGTGCGGATTTATTGTCGGCCTGACGTCTGCTGCCGTGATGATGATTTGGCGTATTCTTCGGTTGCAACGTTTGCCGGCGCAGATAATTTTGGCGCGCGCGGCCCGCTAAGTGGCTGAACAGGCCGTTATTTGCCCCTGCAATGCCTAAAAAAACAGCGGGTCGCACAGATGCTGGTCAGTCGTCATGGAAAATCATTTTTTCCCTTGCCAGCATCGTGGCCTGCCGTTAATATTCGTCCCCGCTGTCGCCCTGACAGCATGTTGCGCTCTTAGCTCAGTTGGTTAGAGCACCACCTTGACATGGTGGGGGTCGATGGTTCGAGTCCATTAGAGCGCACCAAGTGCGTCCGTAGCTCAGTTGGTTAGAGCACCACCTTGACATGGTGGGGGTCGGTGGTTCGAGTCCACTCGGACGCACCAAATTTCTAAAATGCGCTCTTAGCTCAGTTGGTTAGAGCACCACCTTGACATGGTGGGGGTCGATGGTTCGAGTCCATTAGAGCGCACCACTCTTTGTTTTCTCTCTCTTTGCGCAACACCCTTTTTCTTGATCTGCATCGTTTTCTCTCTCAGCTTTTATATTGGTTTTCGCATACTTAGCGTCTATACTATGCCGCGTTGTCCACCTGAAAGGTTTCAGCGCTAACGTGCCTATGCCAACAACTCAAATGATTTGCGCAACACTGCTCTGCCAGTTCCCTCGCGTACTGCATAACTTCTCTGCACGCTTAGCCTCTGTCACCTATTCTTACTCCTGTACGATCCAAACCAACACCATACACATTTTCACTTCGCTGCCAAACGCCGCGAATCCCGACCTCTATCATCCATCACAACTTACAGAAAACCTGACATGAAAAAGACCAAGATTGTTTGTACTATCGGTCCGAAAACCGAATCTGAAGAGATGCTGACTCAACTGCTGGAAGCGGGCATGAACGTCATGCGCCTGAACTTCTCACACGGGGATTATGCCGAACATGGTCAGCGCATCACCAACATGCGTGCCGTCATGGAAAAAACCGGTCGTCAGGCCGCGATTCTGCTGGACACCAAAGGTCCTGAAATTCGTACCATGAAACTGGAAGGCGGCAACGATGTTTCATTGAAAGCCGGCCAGACTTTCACTTTCACCACCGATCAGTCAGTGATTGGTAACAGCGAACGTGTTGCTGTGACCTATGCAGGCTTCACCGAAGACCTTAAAATCGGCAACACCGTGTTGGTCGATGATGGCCTGATTGGTATGCAGGTTACTGAAGTGACAGAAAACACGGTCGTCTGTAATGTGCTGAACAACGGTGACCTCGGTGAAAACAAAGGCGTTAACCTGCCAGGTGTTTCTATCCAGTTGCCAGCGCTGGCTGAAAAAGACAAACGTGACCTGATCTTCGGTTGCGAGCAAGGCGTTGATTTCGTCGCGGCTTCCTTTATCCGTAAACGTTCGGATGTACTGGAGATTCGCGAGCACCTGAAAGCCCACGGTGGCGAGCATATCCAGATCATCTCTAAAATCGAAAACCAGGAAGGCCTGAACAACTTCGACGAGATTCTGGAAGCGTCTGACGGCATCATGGTTGCGCGTGGTGACCTGGGCGTTGAGATCCCGGTTGAAGAAGTGATCTTCGCGCAGAAGATGATGATCAAGAAATGTAACAAAGCACGCAAAGTGGTCATTACCGCGACGCAGATGCTGGATTCAATGATCAAGAACCCGCGCCCTACCCGCGCGGAAGCAGGCGATGTGGCGAACGCCATCCTTGATGGTACTGATGCGGTTATGCTGTCGGGTGAAAGTGCTAAGGGTCGTTACCCGCTGGAATCTGTGACCATCATGGCAACCATCTGTGAGCGTACCGACCGCGTGATGAAATCTCGCATTGGCGAGCTGCAGGATTCACGCAAACTGCGCATCACCGAAGCGGTTTGCCGTGGCGCAGTGGAAACAGCAGAAAAGCTGGAAGCCCCAGTGATTGTGGTGGCGACCGAAGGCGGTAAGTCTGCTAAAGCGATTCGTAAATACTTCCCGGATGCCACCATTCTGGCGCTGACCACCAATGCGACCACCGCACGTCAGCTGATTCTGAGCAAAGGTGTGGAGACGCGTCTGGTGACTGAAATTGCCTCAACGGATGATTTCTACCGTATTGGCAAGGAAATGGCGCTGGAAAGTGGCTATGCACAGAAAGGCGACGTTGTGGTGATGGTATCAGGTGCACTGGTTCCAAGTGGCACGACCAACACCGCTTCAGTCCACGTACTCTGATTTTTGCCTGAAGTTTTATTTAAAAGCGCCTTTTCGGGGCGCTTTTTTTATTCTTGCGCTAATACAAAATCCAGATTTTTCCAATCGATAATAACTATTCAATATCCCGCACAATTAAGGTTAGTCCGATTAAATCTCTCTGTTTTAGCTAAATATTTTCATCATCTTCTGCGAAACGCTGCTTCTTTGAGCGAACGATCAAATTTAAGCATGTTCTCATCAAAAATTTATTCTCAACTCAAAAAGCTTTGTGTAATACTTGTAACGCTACATGGAGATTAACTCAATTCTAGAGGGTATTAATAATGAATCGTACTAAACTGGTACTGGGCGCGGTAATTCTGGGTTCAACTCTGCTGGCTGGTTGCTCAAGCAACGCTAAAATCGACCAGCTGTCTTCAGACGTTCAGACTCTGAACGCTAAAGTTGACCAGCTGAGCAACGACGTGAACGCAATCCGTTCTGACGTTCAGGCTGCTAAAGATGACGCGGCTCGCGCTAACCAGCGTCTGGACAACCAGGCTCACTCTTACCGTAAGTAAGAGTTCTGGTTTGAAAAATGGTGCCCATGTGGCACCATTTTTTTTGTCCTGATTTTGGTCCTTCCTGAATCAGGGTTTAGCGCCACTCTCACCCATTGCCTGGCTAATGGTCGCTTGTCCTGCCCCAGCGCCACTCTGCTGTGTTTGCAGCACATCCGGCAACACCGTGTCCTGCGTAACGGGTTCGCCGCTGCTCACCAGTACAGGCATCCCTGAACGACGCGCCATCGCCTCTTTGATCAGTGCGGTATCACTCTTCTGACTATTGATAAATGCCTTAGATTTCGCAGTCAACGCAATTGGCATGGTTTGCGGATCGTCCTTCTCATTGCGCGACAACGGCTGATGCACCTCAACGTAACGCTTGCCATCCGGTTCCACCGCATACTTGATCGGCTCGTTAACGATCTGCACCCTCGTTCCCTTTGGCACGCTGTTGAACAGCGCTTCGATATCATCCGGACGCAAACGAATACAGCCTGAGCTCACGCGCATCCCAATACCGAAATCAGCGTTGGTGCCATGGATCAGATACTGGCCGGTACCGCGCGCCAGACGCATCGCAAACAGGCCCATCGGGTTGTCTGGCCCTGCCGGAACGACACCCGGTAAGGTGATGCCCTCTTTCGCGTAGCGTTTGCGGATATTGACGGTAGGCGTCCAGGTGGGATTGGGGATTTTCTGGCTGATGCTGGTGACCATGCTCGGTGTCGCAGCGCCCAACTGGCCAATACCGATCGGATACACCACCACGCGATTCTCCCCTTTCGGATAGTAGTAGAGACGTAGTTCCGCAAGGTTGATGACGATACCTTCACGGGGTGCATCAGGCAGCAGCATTTGTAATGGAACCGTCAGTTGCGTCCCTGCTTTGGGCAGCCAGGGATCGACGCCAGGATTGGCCTCCAGCATGCCGAGCATCCCAATCTTATAATGCGCTGCGATGCTCTCTAAGGGCCGTTTGTCGTCAGGGACAGTGGTCAGGGTATTCTCGCCAATTAAACGGCTGTTATCGGCTGGCAGGGGATATTCCGTTGCAAATGCAGGTGCAGAAAGTCCGAAGCAGGACAACAGCAATGCACCGGCTAAACGTAACGCTGGTTTCATGCAATTTTCTCTTTGTCGGATGGAACAGACCCCGGTCATGCCGGGGTCTGGAGAGTGTAACTTAGCTGAGGCTTTGAGCGTTATGACGGATCGCGCGAATCATCGCTTCCAATCCTTGAGAACGTGTAGGAGTGAGGTGTTGAGTCAACTCTAATTCTGCGAACCAATGACCGACATCCAGCGCGAGAATCTCCTGCGCTTGCAAGCCCTGATAGAGGCTAAATACTACCGCAATCAAACCTTTAACAATGGCGGCATCACTGTCGCCTTCAAAGGCGATGGTGCCATCAGCTTGTGGGGTCATGCGGATCCACACCTGACTCTGACAACCCGAAATCACATACTCTGGCTGCTGTAAGCTTTCAGAGGATTCTGGTAATTTCGCTCCGAGTTCAATGATGTAGAGATACTTCTCTTCCCAGTTTGCGCAACGGTTAAAGTTGCGCACCAGCTTCTCTTTTTCTGGCAAATTCGCCATGGATAACTCCTGAAATCTGCTCAACCGCCCAGCAGACGATGAATACGCGTCAAACCTGCTGCCAGGCGATCGGCTTCTTCTTCACTGTTATACAGCGCAAATGAGGCACGACACATTGCGGGCACCGCATAGTGGCGCATCAGAGGCATAGCGCAATGATGTCCGGTGCGGATGGCAATGCCGTATTGATCGAGGAAACTCCCGACGTCAAAGGCATGATGCTTACCAAGGTTGAATGCCACTACGCCACTGCGTTGTGCCGGACCATAGATAATCAGGTCGGGTACCGACGCGAGCTTATCTAATGCGTAACGCATCAGAGAGGTCTCACGTTCGTTGATGACATCCAATCCCAGCTCACTGATCCAGTTCAGCGCCGCGCCTAAGCCGATGATGCCACCGGTATTCGGTGTGCCGGCTTCAAAACGCCACGGGGCAGTGTTCCAGGTGGTGCCGGTTGGCAGCATCACCTGATCGATCATTGAACCGCCGCCTTCCCAGGGAGGCATGATCTCCTGTAGCGCTTTACGCGCATACAACACGCCGATACCGGTCGGGCCATAAATTTTATGGCCAGAGAAGACGTAGAAATCGCAATCGATATCCTGCACATCCACTTTGTGATGCATCACCGCCTGCGCACCGTCCACCAGCGTGACAACACCCGCGGCTTTCGCCTGCGCCACGATGGCTTTCACCGGATTGACTGTACCGAGGACGTTAGAAACGTGCGTCACTGCCAGCAGGCGCGTGCGGCTATCAATCAGCCCGCTCAGCTGCTCAACAGCCAGTTCGCCCTGCTCGTTAAGCGGCAGAACGCGAATTTCAGCCCCGGTGCGCTGCGCCACCATCTGCCACGGCACGATATTAGCGTGGTGCTCCATCTCCGTGATGATGATGTTATCGCCCGATTGCAGCTGACTGCCGCCCCAGCTGTTGGCTACCAGATTGATGCCTTCAGTGGTGCCTTTAACGAAGATAATCTCTTCTGGCGATGCCGCATTGAGAAAACGCGAGGCTTGGGTGCGCACGTTTTCCATATCGGTGGTGGCTTGCGCACTGAGCGAGTGAATGCCACGGTGCACGGCTGCATAGCCGTGCTGGTAAAAATAACTTTCCGCATTGATGACCGCGAGCGGGCGCTGAGCGCTGGCCGCGCTATCAAGGTAGGCCAGCGGATGTCCGTTGACCTCACGTTTCAGAATCGGAAATTCCGCTCTGATTCGTTCGAGATCGAAAGTCATAACTCAACTCCAGGGAAACGCGCACTAATGCGTTCCAGCACCAGCTGGCGCAGCGGTTCTTCTTCCAGCAGTTCGGTCAATTCAGCCGCGAACGCATGGATAATCATCTGCTGTGCGGCATCTTCAGGGATACCACGCGAGCGCAGATAGAACATCTGCTCATCGTCGATACGGCCGATGGTCGCACCATGGCTACACTTCACGTCATCCGCATAGATTTCCAGCTGCGGCTTGGTATCCACTTCCGCCAGGCGACCGAGCAACAGGTTGTTGTTGGTCATCTGTCCGTCGGTTTTCAGTGCATGCTTCGCCACTTTAATGTGACCGTTGAAAATCGAACGGCCTTTATCGCGCGAGATGGTTTTGTGCAGCTGACGACTCAGGCAGTAGCCTTTGTTGTGTTCAAGATAGCTGCGGGTATCCGCCACTTCTGCGTTGATCGGCAGCACCAGACTGTTCAGTGACAGCTGGGTGTTTTCACCGTTGAGCTGCACGCTGGTGTTGTGACGAGACAAGCCAGCACCCAGCAGGAAGCTGGTGCTGCTGACCTGTGCATCACGACCAATGACGATGTCATTGTGTGCAAAGTGATAGCTACTGCTCTCTTCGAACGCCAGCTTGATGTGTTTCAGCTGAGCATTGTCGGCGACAGCAAAGGTAAAGCGTGCACCGGTAAAGTGGGCCGCACCGTTCAGCGTCACGTAATGCTCAATCACTTCAGCTTCGGCGCTCTGCTCCAGCTCAAGATGATGGCGGTGATGAACGGTGTTCAGCGCATCGGCTTTGCCGCTGGTGATGTGCAGTAAATACAGCGGACGTGCCGCCGATTTGCCGCGCGCCAGACGAATGGAAGTCACTTCTTCCGCCAGGCTTTCGGTGAGATGCAGGAACACTTCTGGCTGCACCGCAGCCGGCAAGGGGCGGCGTTCAGCCGCACGGCTGTGCTGCACGTCAAACAGATCGGTGTCGCGCGCGCTCAGCTCAGGCTGGAAGCGGCCATCAACAAACACCAGACGCACCGCATCCACCGGTAGCGCCAGCTCAGCAACCTGTTCCGCCGTCACGGTCTGCGCTTCTGGCAACACGAACTGGTTGGCGAACAGGCCATCCAGCGCGGTGTATTTCCAGTTTTCATGCTTACGGGTCGGCAAGCCGACACGCATTAATTGCTGCCAGTGCTGCTGTGCCTGCAGAGAACGCACCTCACCGCGCGATTCAAACAGGTGATGCCACTGTTGCAGGGCGTTATCACTCTTCGTCGGTAAGCCAGCCATAGCCTTGCTCCTCCAGCTGTTTAACCAGCGAGAAATCGCCAGACTTAACGATTTTGCCCTGATACAGCACGTGCACGTGATCTGGCTTGATGTAATCCAGGATACGCTGGTAGTGGGTCACGATAATGAATGAACGCTTACCGTCACGCAGGCTGTTAACGCCTTCAGCGACGATTTTCAGCGCATCGATATCCAGACCGGAGTCGGTTTCATCCAGGATGCACAGTTCTGGCTCAAGAGCAGCCATCTGCAGAATGTCGTTACGCTTCTTCTCACCACCGGAGAAGCCGACGTTCACTGAACGGGTCAGCAGATCTTCAGGCATCTTCAGCAGTTTAATTTTGTCTTCGATGAAGTCCTGGAAATCAAAACGGTCCAGCTCTTCCTGTTCACGGTATTTACGCACCGCATTCACAGAGGTCTGCAGGAAGAATTGGTTGCTGACGCCCGGAATTTCGACCGGGTACTGGAACGCCATGAAGATGCCTTCGCCCGCGCGCTCTTCTGGCTCCAGCTCAAGCAGGTCTTTGCCATGGAAGCTGACAGAACCACCGGTCACTTCGTAATCTTCACGACCTGCCAGCGTTGCAGACAGGGTACTTTTACCTGAGCCGTTAGGGCCCATGATGGCGTGGACTTCGCCTGGTTTCACTTCTAGGTTCAGACCGCGCAAAATCTCTTTGTCTTCAACGCTAACCTGTAAATCTTTAATGCTTAACATACTCTTTCCTTCACATTGCTTCCGGCAACGCGTGTGGCATCAGCCCACACTGTGCTCAAGGCTGATAGCCAACAGTTTTTGCGCTTCCACGGCGAATTCCAGTGGCAGCTCGGAGAAAACGTCTTTGCAGAAGCCGTTGACGATCATTGAGATCGCATCTTCTTCGCTAATGCCGCGCTGCAGGCAGTAGAACATCTGGTCTTCACCAATACGCGAGGTCGTGGCTTCATGTTCCAGCTGTGCCGTGTTGTTGCGCGTTTCCACATATGGGAAGGTGTGCGCACCGCATTCGGCACCAATCAGCATCGAGTCACACTGGGTGAAGTTACGCGCGTTGGTCGCGGTTGGCATGATTTTCACCAGACCACGATAGGTGTTCTCACTCTTACCGGCAGAGATCCCTTTCGAGATGATGGTCGACTTGGTGTTCTTACCAATGTGGATCATCTTGGTGCCGGTATCCGCCTGCTGACGGCCGCTGGTCAGCGCCACGGAGTAGAACTCACCCACGGAATAGTCACCGCGCAAAATGCAGCTTGGGTATTTCCAGGTGATGGCTGAACCGGTCTCAGACTGCGTCCAGGACATCTTGCTGTGGTCGCCTTCACACAGCGCACGCTTGGTCACGAAGTTGAGGATACCGCCCTCGCCTTCACCGCCCGGGAACCAGTTCTGTACGGTGGAGTATTTCACCTCGGCATTTTTGTGGATGATCACCTCAACCACTGCGGCGTGCAGCTGGTAGGTGTCACGCACCGGGGCTGAGCAGCCTTCGATATAGCTGACATAGCTGTCTTCATCGGCGATCAGAATGGTACGTTCGAACTGACCGGTTTTCGCCGCGTTGATACGGAAATAAGTCGACAGCTCCATCGGGCAACGCACGCCTTTAGGGATGTAGACAAAAGTCCCGTCTGAGGCCACTGCAGAGTTCAATGCCGCGAAGAAGTTATCGTTGTGGGGAACCACAGTACCGAGATACTTCTGCACCAGCTCTGGATGATCGTGAATCGCTTCGCCGAATGAGCAGAAGATAATGCCTTGCTCAGCCAGTTTGTCACGGTAGGTGGTGGAAACGGATACGGAGTCAAAAATCGCATCAACTGCGACTTCACGTCCTTCACGTACCGGAACACCCAACTGATTGAAAGCGTCTTCCACTTCTTTGGTCAGGTAATCGCTTGACGCGACGCTGCCAGAGGTTTGCTTCGCACCCGGTTCAGACGCGCAGCTATCATCACAGTTGCCGCAAGACGGCGCGGAATAGTAGCTGTAGTCCTGATAATCGAGTGAGGCGTAGTTAGCTTTCAACCAGTGTGGCTCTTCCATCTCTAACCAGGCACGGAAAGCCTTGAGGCGGAATTCCAGCATCCACTCAGGTTCGTTACGTTTGGCCGAAATAGCACGCACCACATCTTCATTGATGCCGTGTGCCAATTCGTCGGTTTGCAACTGGGTAAAGAAGCCTTCTTTATAATTCAGGCTACCTTCCCACGTTTGTACATCGTCAGATGCTTCGCTGTGTCGTGACATTTTACTTACTCGACGCCAAAGCTCTCACCGCACCCGCAGGCGTGCTGAGCTTTAGGGTTGTTGAATTTAAAAATCTGGTTCAGGCCTTCACGGACATAATCCAGTTCGGTACCGTCAACAAACGGCATAGCCTGAAGAGGCACAAATAATTTTGCGCCGAATTGCTCAAACGTCAGGTCGTCATCGGCTGGCTCTTTTGTCAGATCCATAACGTACCCAAAACCGGCACAGCCGGACTGCTTCACACCCAATCTAAGGCCCTTAACTTCAGGATCCGCCTCAACCAGGTTAAGAATCTGTTTCGCTGCCGATTCGGTCAGCGTAAGCCCTTTCCAGACGAAATCGTCGGGTGAAAAGGAAGCTGCATTTACTGATGACATAGTGCTACCTCGTAAGTCTGGGCCTTTTCAGGCTATCCCCCTATGGTAGTGATATCAGATACCACTTCAACCTCTTGTTTTGCAGGGATAATCATCTCGTGCTGTTTTTTACTGTTGCTTTATTAAGCATAGTCTCTTCAATCGAGCTTGTGAGCGGCATTCCCGTGCGCGCCACACCCGCGTAACCCGTTAAAATGACGTAAAATTTAGAAATTCAACTTTACGACATCGTCATGATTGATAGGTTACGCCTTTCTTCAATGTAAAGAGATTGTTATTGCCGATTTTAGTAACAGGCAAAGGAAATTAATAAAATTTCATTGCGGGAATTGCATTCCTGACGCGGTTGAATATGATAATGATTATCATTAACCCATTTAAGGTAGCGACATGACGCTTACCGTCTCAGCCTGGTTACAACACAAAATCGATGAATATAAGTTTTCAGTGCGTGATATCACCGTCGACTTCTACATGGCTCAGGCTAAGCTCAACCGCACCGATTGTACTATTGACCAACTGCGTCGCTTTAACGACACCTGTCTCGACATGGCAGAAATCTGCGAGCTTAACGGCGACGACCAAAGCTATCTGCATGCCATGGGCAAGCTCCATCACCGCTTAGTGCAGGAGATGGGCAATGCCGATCGCGACCGTTTATTCCGTATTCAGGCCTATCAACTGGCGCGCCTGTCGTTGACTCGCTTGTGTCATCAACTGGCGCTCAGCGGCGAGTGGGATAAAGCCACCAGCCTGCAGAGTGATTTCGTCCGTCACGCAGGCTGGATATTCTAATCCAGCTTTGTAACGACTCCTACAATTTGTTTACATCATTTCCAGTAATGCCTGCAGCGGATGGCGAATGCCATTGCCCTCGGCGCGTTTAACCTGGCTGCGACAGGAGAAACCTGTCGCCAGACAACGCTGACGTGGCAGTTTCTGTAACTGCGGATGCCATGAGAGTTCGTAGATGCCGAGCGAATTTTCGAGGTTCTTGCTCTCATGTCCGTACGTCCCCGCCATACCGCAACACCCGACGTTGACGTTCTCCAGCTTCGCACCGAAACGCGCAAAGATGTCCTGCCACTGATTCGGCGATGAGGGCAGCGCAGTGACTTCAGTGCAGTGTGCAAACAGATACCAGGCCTCGCCGCTGGCAGTCTGCACCGCGCGCGCATCCAGGGCTTGCTGCAACCATTCGTGGACCAGTTGCACCTTGAACTCACCGCGCTGCTCACCCAGCACTTCCTGATATTCATCGCGATAACACAGTACCGTTGCGGGATCGACCCCAACCATCGGCATTCCCAATTGGGCGACACGATTAAGAAACTCGGCGGTTTTGCCGGCAGTGCGCGCAAAGCGCTGCAGGAAGCCTTTCACATGTTGTGCTTTGCCATTGGGTGAGAAGGGTAACAGCACCGGGCGGTAACCCAGCTTCTCAATCAATTTGACGAAATCGGTCACCAGCTGCGCTTCGTAATAGCTGGTGAACGGATCCTGCACCACCAGTACACAGTTTTCACGCTGCGCCATATCCATCGCTTCCAGCTGTTCCAGCGTCAGGCTCATCGCCGGGTGCCCACCGAGCTGCTGTTTTAGGCTTGGAGATGAAAGCAATGGCAGATCGACCATACCAATGTGGGTTTTACTCAGATCGCGCACCCACGGCTGCTTCAGGAAGAAGTTGAACACCTTTGGCGCTTTGGCCATCAAAGGCGCATAACTCTCTACCGTTGCCACCAGATGATCGCTCATCGGACGCAAATAGCGCGTGTGATAAAGCTGCAGGAAGCGCGAGCGGAAGCCCGGTACATCAATCTTAATCGGGCACTGCGTCGAACAGGCTTTGCAGGCTAAACAGCCTGACATTGCTTCTTTCACTTCATGAGAAAAGTCATACTCGCCCTGCTTCGCGTGCCAGGAGTTACGCGTGCGTTGGATCAGGGTGCGCAGGCTGGCACCCTGTTTCGGCAGCGCCTGTTCCAGCTGCGAGGGATCAACGCCCTGCTCTGACAGCAAACGCAACCATTCACGCGTTAGCGTCGCGCGTCCTTTCGGCGAATGGATACGGTTGCGGGTAATCTTCATCGACGGGCACATCGGGCTGCGCGCATCAAAGTTGAAGCATAAGCCGTTGCCGTTGCACTCCATGGCACCGCGCCAGTCAGTGCGCACCGTGACCGGAATCTGACGATCGTAAGTGCCGCGTTTCACCGCATCCACCTGCATCATCGGCTCGTTGCTGCCCAGCGGGGTGCAAATCTTGCCGGGGTTCAGGCGATTATCAGGATCGAAGGCGGCTTTAATTGCGCGCAGTTCGTTGAACAGCGTCTCGCCAAAAAATTCCGGGCTGTACTGCGCGCGGAATCCTTTACCGTGTTCACCCCACAGTAATCCGCCGTAGCGTGCGGTCAGCGCCACCACCTCGTCGGAGATTTGCTTCATCAGCATCTCTTGCTGCGGATCGCACATGTCGAGCGCAGGACGGACGTGCAGCACACCGGCGTCCACATGGCCAAACATGCCGTAACTCAGGCCATGGCTATCGAGCAAGGCGCGGAAATCGACGATGTAATCCGCCAGTTGTTCTGGCGGAACTGCCGTGTCTTCCACAAACGGAATCGGCTTCGCGCGCCCTTTGGCGTTACCCAGCAAGCCCACCGCTTTTTTGCGCATATTATAGATGCGCTCGATACCGCCTAAGTCATTACACAGTTGATAGCCGATCACACCGCCCTGCTGCTGCGCCATCAGCTCATCCAGTCGACCGCACAGGCTGTTGACCTGCTGTTCAATCAATTCGCCATCATCACCGGCAAATTCAACAATATTCAGGCCGAGCATTTCCTTGTCCGGCACATCGGTAATAAGCTCTTTTACCGAATGCCAGACAATATCCTCACGTGCCAGATTCAACACTTTAGAGTCCACGGTTTCCACTGACAGCGCTTTGGCTTCCACCATGAAAGGGGCATTACGCAGTGCAGAGTCAAAGGAGTCGTACTTGATGTTCACCAGACGACGCACTTTCGGGATCGGCGTGATGTCCAGACGCGCTTCCGTAATAAAGGCCAGCGTCCCTTCTGCACCGCATAACAAACGCGTCAGATCGAAGGTTTGCATGTCATCGCTGAACACATGACGCAAGTCATAACCGGTCAGGAAGCGGTTAAGCTTAGGGAATTTATCCAGAATCAGGTCACGCTGATCACGACAGCGATTCAGCACCTGATGATAGATACGCCCTTCGGCTGTCGGTGTTGTTGCTAATTGCTCAGCCAGTTCGGTGGGCATCGCGCGGGTATCCAGGATATCGCCGCCGAGCAGAACCGCCCGCAATCCCTCCACGTGATCCGAGGTTTTACCATACACCAGCGAACCCTGCCCGGATGCATCGGTATTGATCATGCCGCCTAAGGTAGCGCGATTACTGGTGGAGAGCTCCGGCGAGAAGAAGAATCCATAAGGCTTCAACCAGGCATTGAGCTGATCTTTCACCACGCCCGCTTCCACACGCACCCAGCCCTGTTCAGGATTGATTTCAAGGATGCGATTCATGTAGCGCGACATGTCGACCACAATGCCCTGATTGAGTGACTGACCGTTGGTACCCGTTCCGCCGCCGCGTGGGGTAAACACCAGGCTGTTAAAGCGCGTTTCGCCCGCCAAACGAGCGATTAACGCCACGTCCGCCGTCGAACGCGGAAACAGCGCGGCATCGGGTAACAGCTGATAAATGCTGTTATCGGTAGAAAGCGAGAGACGATCGGCATAACTGGTGGCGACATCGCCGGTAAAGCCTTGTTCTTTTAATGACTGCAGGAATGTCAGCACCAGTTGAACGAGGCCTGGCGCCTGGGAAATCTGTGGGATCATTATTGCGTGACCGAGATGTTGTAAACGTTTGCGTGGTTATTTTTTTCAATCACTGGTTTTATCATATTTTTTTAATGGCTGCTGTTTTTTCAGGAAAGACCTCCGCGACACCTGCTTTTTTCTGTTTAATTTTCAGGAAATAGCTCATCATTGATCAGGGCCCACGCGGTCCACCACGAAGGATTAATTGAGGTCAAAACGTTGTGATGAAAAGCCTGCAACGCGGTATGGATCTACCGCAACTGCTGTTCTCGTTGATGTTCATTCTCATCATGATCATCGCCTGCCTGTGGGTGGTTCAGCCCTTTATCCTAGGGTTTGCCTGGGCCAGCATGGTGGTGATTGCGACCTGGCCATTAATGATCCGTTTGCAGCATTTGCTGTGGGGACGACGATCGCTGGCGGTGATCGCCATGACCATTCTGTTACTGCTGCTGTTTATTATTCCCATTGCCCTGCTGGTGAGTAGCCTGATCGACAACAGCGCGCCGGTGATTGCCTGGGCCACGCAACGTCATCTGGTTTTCCCGGATTTTGTCTGGCTGCGCGAAATTCCGTATGTCGGCAACAAAACCTACTCCAGCTATCACAAAATGGTCGATGGCGGCGGTACGGCGATTCTGAATCAACTGCAGCCTTATATTGGTCGCACCACCGGCTTCTTTGTGGCGCAGGCCGGCCACTTTGGCCGCTTTATGATCCACCTCGCTGTGATGCTGCTGTTTAGCGTGTTGCTTTACTGGCGCGGTGAGCAGGTCGGCCACGGCATTCGTCACTTCGCTTATCGTATGGGCGGACGTCGCGGCGATGCTGCGGTGCTGCTGGCTGGGCAAGCGATTCGTGCCGTGGCGCTGGGTGTGGTGGTGACGGCGCTTGTGCAGGGTGTGCTGGGCGGTATTGGCCTGGCGATTTCCGGCATCCCTTATGCCACCTTGCTCACCGTGCTAATGATTCTGACGTGCCTGGTGCAGTTGGGGCCCTTGGTGGTGCTGGTACCGGCTATCATCTGGCTCTACTGGAGTGGCGATACTACCTGGGGCACGATACTGTTGGTATGGAGTTGCGTGGTCGGCACGCTCGATAGCGTATTGCGTCCGATGCTGATTCGTATGGGCGCGGATTTGCCGATGATTCTGATCCTTTCCGGCGTTATCGGGGGATTGATCGCCTTTGGCATGATTGGACTGTTTATTGGCCCGGTGGTGCTAGCGGTATCTTATCGTTTGGTTTCCGTGTGGATGCATGAAGCGCCTGCCCCGGATGATGACCCGCAAACGGCCATCGAAGCTCTTGCCGAACACGAGGAAGAGCAACCTTAAAGCTGACCCTTTCCGCGAGCGGTGCAAATAAATGCACCGCCTTCTTCTCCCACTTCTGATTTGCCTTACCTACCGCGCTGAAAGCAACTTAATCGCTGTCACATAATTGCCTACACCACCCTTTATTTTTCATAAGCGATTTTTAAGAAAAAACGCAGATTTAGGCGCTTTAGGTGGATTTCGCCAACGGAATGATTATTTTTCGAACTGAATCATCAGGCGCAACCGTTAAAAAAGCTCAGAAAAGATTATCAGCTTTAAACTAATAAGAGGATTCTTAAAGACGCCAGCAAGCCTGATGAATAACATGAATCCTATGTTTGAGATCAAACCACTGATTTTTAAACAACCTTTTTCCCCTGAGTAAAGTGAAGAATTGCTGTGTGTAGTCTTTGCCCATCCCCTGTGATGGGCTTTTTTTTTGTACTTTTTATGGATAAAAAAAAGGCCAGCAGCGCTGGCCTTAATGATTTCATCAAGGACGCTTCAGATTTACCCCGAACGCGCCCTAATTGATGTCTGATTACTGCTTAGCAGCATCCAATTCCGCCAGATTTAACCAGGTTTGCACCACGGTATCTGGGTTCAATGACAGGCTATCAATACCCTGCTCCATCAACCACGCAGCGAAGTCTTCATGATCTGAAGGACCCTGGCCACAAATTCCAACATATTTGCCTTGTTTCTTGGCGGCCTGAATCGACATCGACAGCAGCGCCTTCACCGCTTCGTTGCGCTCATCAAACAGTGCAGACACCACGCCAGAATCGCGGTCCAGACCCAACGCCAGCTGTGTCATGTCGTTCGAACCGATAGAGAAGCCGTCGAAATACTGCAGGAACTGTTCAGCCAGCAAGGCGTTTGATGGGATTTCACACATCATGATTACCTTCAAGCCGTTCTCACCGCGCTTCAGACCCTGCTTACCGAGTTCTTCCACCACGGCCGCCGCCTGGTCAACGGTACGCACAAACGGAATCATAATCTCGACGTTAGTCAGACCCATTTCGTTACGCACACGTTTCACGGCTTCACACTCCAGCGCGAAGCAGTCGCGGAAGCTGTCTGCCACATAGCGCCCCGCGCCACGGAAGCCCAGCATCGGGTTCTCTTCTTCTGGCTCGTAACGCTCGCCGCCCACCAGATTGGCGTATTCGTTCGATTTAAAATCAGAGAGACGCACAATCACGCGCTTCGGCGCAAAGGCCGCGCCCAGGGTGGCAATGCCTTCGGTCAGGCGCGCAATGTAAAACTCAACCGGATCATCGAAGCCCTTCATCATTTGACGAATCTGCTGCTGCAATTCTGGCGTCTGCTGGTCAAACTCCAGCAGCGCTTTCGGGTGCACACCGATCATACGGTTGATGATGAACTCCAGACGCGCCAGACCAACACCTTCATTTGGCAGACAGGCGAAGTCAAAGGCGCGATCCGGGTTACCGACGTTCATCATGATTTTCAGTGGCAGGTCCGGCATAGTATCCACTTGCGAACTGGTCACTTCAAAGTCCAGCAGATCCTGATACACATAACCGGTGTCGCCTTCAGCACAGGAAACGGTCACCTTATGCCCATCTTTCAGGTAATCGGTGGCATCGCCACAGCCAACGACGGCAGGAATGCCCAGCTCACGTGCGATGATCGCCGCATGGCAGGTACGGCCACCACGATTGGTCACAATCGCGGAGGCCTTCTTCATGATCGGTTCCCAATCCGGGTCGGTCATGTCGGTGACCAGCACGTCACCTTTCTCGATGCGATGCATTTCGCTGATGTCATGAATCACTTTCACTTCACCCGCGCCAATGCGATGGCCGATGGCACGGCCTTCGACCAGCACCTTGCCTTTCCCTTGCAGGTTATAGCGCTCCATCACCTGACCGTTAGAGCGCACGGTTTCCGGACGCGCCTGCACAATGAACAATTTGCCGGTGTGACCATCTTTCGCCCACTCGATATCCATTGGGCGCTTGTAGTGCTGCTCAATCAACACCGCCTGGCGCGCCAGATCCTGCACTTCGTCATCGGTCAGGCTAAAGCGGTCACGCTGCTCCTGATCGACATCTTCAATGCGCACCTGCTCACCGTGCTCCTGAGAATCGGCATACACCATGCGGATCTTTTTGGAACCCATAGTGCGACGCACGATGGCCGGGCGATTGGCTGCCAGTGTGGGTTTGTGCACGTAGAATTCATCCGGGTTCACCGCACCTTGCACCACCATCTCACCAAGACCGAACGCCGAGGTGATAAAGACCACCTGGTCGAAACCGGATTCGGTATCAATGGTAAACATTACGCCAGAAGACGCGAGATCGGATCGCACCATGCGCTGAATACCCGCTGACAGGGCAACGCCACGATGGTCGTAGCCCTGGTGCACGCGGTAAGAGATCGCACGATCGTTAAATAAAGAAGCGTACACGTGCTTCACGGCCACCAGCACCGCATCAAAGCCCTGCACGTTAAGGAAGGTCTCCTGTTGCCCCGCGAACGAGGCATCGGGCATGTCCTCAGCGGTGGCGGATGAGCGCACCGCAAAGGAAGCGTCGGCATCATCAGAGGAGAGTTGCTCATAGGCAGTACGAATCGCCTCTTCCAGCTCAGGCAGGAATGGCGTGTCCACGACCCATTGACGAATTTGTTTACCGGCCTTAGCCAGCTCTTCAACATCATCAATATCCGTTTTGTCCAGCAAATCATAAATGCGCTGGTTCAGTCCGCTTTGATCGAGAAACAGATTAAAGGCGTAAGATGTCGTGGCATAGCCGTTAGGCACGGAGACGCCCAGTGACGACAAGTTAGTAATCATTTCTCCCAGGGAAGCATTCTTGCCCCCCACCCGATCAACATCATGCATGCCAAGCTGGTTGTACCAGAGCACTAGCGACTGTTGGTCTTGATTGGACATTGAGATTATCCTTCATTTAAATGATTGGAGCACATGGAACATTTTGCTATTCGCCAAAACAGCCTGGCACAATCAATAAATAAAGACTAAGTGTTGAATCGTTAAAGCAGAAAAAGAAACGCAAATTCGGACTAGTTCCCGCTGGCATCAAAGTTGCGCAACTGTCTTATTTAACGCCGACACATTGCCGCAACGATATTTTTCCCCTTTTCAGAGGGTTAGCCATTGCTTTTTGTTGCGCAACAGATTCAGACTTTATTTTTACCTTGTGATAAAAATTGCGGGGAAATTGCCGTTTTCAAAACAGCATTTCATCTAATATTGTTCATCACAAAAATAAAATTCCAGCAGAAAGCACTCACGATATGGATATTTCATTTTATTTTTAATTAAAATGAAACATCGGCAATGACATTGTTACGCAAAAGTAAATAAGAGGGGATTTCGCCTATGAGCACTGAGCGCAGTGTGTTCTACATTTCAGACGGTACCGCCATTACCGCGGAGGTATTGGGGCATGCCGTGCTGTCGCAATTCCCCGTGAATATCAACAGCGTGACCCTGCCCTTTGTTGAGAATGTTCAGCGAGCTCAGGCGGTGAAGGCGCAGATTAACGCGCTGTATCAGCAAAGCGGCGTACGTCCGATTGTGTTCTTTTCCATCGTCACCCCGGATGTGCGCGAAATCATTCTGGAAAGCGAAGGATTTTGCCAGGACATCGTGCAGGCGTTAGTGGGTCCGCTGCAAAGTGAGCTTGGCGTATCTTCAATGCCAGTGGCGCATCGAACCCATGGTCTGACGGCGAGCAATCTCGGCAAATATGATGCGCGTATTGCCGCGATTGATTACACCCTGGCGCACGATGATGGTATCTCACTGCGTGGTCTGGAGGATGCACAGGTCATTTTGCTCGGCGTCTCTCGCTGTGGCAAAACACCCACCAGCCTCTATCTGGCGATGCAGTTTGGTGTGCGTGCGGCAAACTATCCCTTTATCGCCGATGACATGGATAACCTGAAATTGCCGCCGGCGTTACGCGCCCATCAACATAAGCTGTTTGGATTAACCATCGATCCTGAACGTCTGGCGGCGATTCGGCAGGAGCGTGCAGAAAATACCCGTTATGCCTCGATGCGCCAGTGCCGCCTGGAAGTGGGGGAAGTGGAAGCGCTCTTCCGCACGCATCAGATTCGTTACCTTAACAGTACCAACTATTCGGTAGAGGAGATTGCCACCAAAATCCTCGACATTATGGGTCTGCGTCGCAGCATGTATTGATCTGTACGCCAGGCCGTAAAGCCTGGCTTCCGTCTTGTTTCGCTCACCTTTCTCTTTAGCGGGTTGAATTCGCGGCCTATTGGTTTATTGTGACCACCATCACTTCCCGGTATTTCACCGTTGCGAAGAACAGATTTTGAGAATCTCAATGAACAAGACTGATGAACTGCGTACCGCGCGCATCGGCAGCCTGCAAACGCCCGCTGTGCTTGCGCAAGAACACCCCATTTCACCGGAGGTGGCGGCCACCGTCACCGCTGCGCGCCAGCGTATTGCACGCATTTTGACCGGTGAAGATCCACGCCTGTTGGTGATTATCGGCCCGTGCTCGCTACACGACCCTAAAGCTGCGCTGGACTATGCCGAACGCCTCAACGTGTTACGCGAACGTTACCAGGATCGTCTGGAAATCGTGATGCGCGCTTACTTCGAAAAACCGCGCACGGTGGTCGGCTGGAAAGGATTGATCTCAGATCCGGATCTGGATGGCAGTTTCGACGTTAATCGCGGCATCGCCATTGCTCGTAAACTGTTGCTGGATATCAACGCCACCGGTATGCCGACCGCCACCGAGTTCCTTGATATGGTGATCGGCCAGTTTATTGCCGACCTGATCAGCTGGGGCGCCATTGGTGCACGCACCACGGAGAGTCAGATTCACCGTGAAATGGCATCGGCGCTGTCGTGCCCGGTCGGATTCAAAAACGGTACAGACGGCAATGTGCAAATCGCAGTGGATGCGATTCGCGCGTCACGCGTCAGTCATATGTTCCTGTCTCCGGATAAACACGGTCAAATGACGATTTACCAGACCAGCGGCAATCCGCATGGTCATGTGATTCTGCGCGGTGGCCGTCAACCTAACTACCACGCCGAAGATGTCGCGGCCGCGGCCGCAAACCTGCGTGACTTTAATTTGCCGGAACAGCTAATCATCGACTTCAGTCATGGTAACTGCCTGAAACAGCATCGTCGCCAGCGCGATGTTGCGGATGATGTGGCAGCACAAATTCGTGCGGGATCACGTGCGGTGGCGGGTGTGATGATTGAGAGTTTCCTGCAGGAAGGTAATCAGAAAGTGGTGAGCGGCGAGCCGTTAAACTACGGTCAGTCCATTACCGATCCCTGCCTGAGCTGGGAAGATAGCGCCGAAGTGCTGGAGAAACTGGCTGCCGCGGTCGACAGCCGTTTTTAATCACCTTAGCTGGAGCAACTCACCTCCAGCGTTTTGCCCCACTCTGGCGGCCGTTGGCGTAACTCTGCACTGACGGCCGCATCATCAAATGGCTGTTGTAAAGCCAAATGGAGCCGCTCCAGCGCCGCCTTCTCACCCTGCTCGACTTCTTCAATCACCTGCTGTGCCAGATAATTGCGCAACACCAGCGCTGGGTTGGCCGCCTTCATGACCTGCTGGCGTTGTTCATCTGATGCCTCATCCTGCAGCAGACGTTGACGATAGCCGTCGTACCAGTGGTCAAACGCCTCGCGGTCGATAAATTCATCACGCAGCGGCGAACGCTGTTGATGCTGCTGCGTCTCACTCAGTAAGCGAAAGGTCAACGTGTAATCGCTTCGCTCTTGTATCATCAGCGACAGCAGTTGCGTCAGAATCGCGTTGTCATTGGCATCAGCGGTCAGAAGGCCCAGTTTAGCGCGCATCTTCTCACCCCAGACCCGCATCAGTTCCGTTTCATAATGGCTGAGCGCCTGTTTTAACTGATCCGTGCTCATCAACCCTGACAATGCATGCGCCAGACGATTGAGGTTCCACAAACCAATCATCGGCTGATTCTCAAAGGAATAACGCCCCTGATAATCGCTGTGATTGCAGATGAATCCGGGTTGGTAATCATCAAGGAAGCCATAGGGACCATAATCCAGCGTCAGTCCGAGGATCGACATGTTGTCGGTGTTCATCACGCCATGCGCAAAGCCTACGCTCTGCCAGTGGGCGATCAGGCTGGCAGTGCGTTTCACGATATCGGTAAACCACAGCACATAGCGGTCAGCGTCATCGCTTAACTCTGACCAGTGATGATGAATGGCGTAATCTGCCAGTTGCCGGACCTTATCCTGCTCGCCGCCATAGTAAAAATGTTCAAAGTGACCAAAACGCAGATGACTCTCAGCGATGCGCATCAGCATTGCCCCGCGTTCCTGCGTTTCACGCAGCACTGGCTCATCGCCAATCGCCAGAGCCAGCGCGCGAGTGGTGGGAATCCCCAAATGGTGCAACGCTTCCGAAGCCAGGAACTCACGCACGCTGGAACGAATCACCGCCCGGCCATCACCCATACGCGAATAGGGTGTCAATCCCGCCCCTTTCAAATGCCAGTCGAGTTTACGTCCGTTCGTCAGTTGCTGTTCACCCAGCAGAATGCCCCGCCCGTCGCCCAGTTGGCCGGCCCACACACCAAATTGATGTCCGCTGTAAACCTGCGCCAGCGGGGCCATACCTGGCAATAGCTCACGACCACTCCAGACGCCGTGCCCCTGCCCAGTGAAGAGCCCGGCATCCAGTTCCATTTCTGCCGCCAGCGGCGCGTTATGATAGAACAGCCGCCCGCCTTCCAACGGCGTTGGCATCAGCGCCGTATAGCATCCCGGCAGCTCTTGCTGCCAGCTATTAATAAATTGCATCACCACTCCAGAAGGTGCACACAAAAAGCACCAACAGTGAGTTTAAAGAATAGGGTTCAGTGTAACGCTGGGCGTCAGCGGATGACAGTTGAAAGGACTACTGCTGTGAAGGGGTGTGCGAAGTCACATCAGGATAAATAAGATCACCTAACCGTTCCGCTTTGACAACCGGGAACAAATTGCCTTGTAGTTGAGCTCCGCTCAGCGTGCTGACTTTCTCCAGCATGAGGTTATCGTCAACACCACATATTATGAGCTGATCGGCATAATCTGAGAAATTATCGATGACCGTTTGGATAAATGGTGTAAAAGATGCACGTTTAGCCAGGCCTTGTATAAAGGTTTTATCCAGTTTCAGTACACTAAAGAGATTATCGTAAACTGCGGTTGCAGGTGCTTTACCCGCACCAAATTGGGAAAGTGATAAACGGAATTCCTGCTGTAATGTTGCCAGAAGTGGCTGCGATTTTCCGCGCGCTAATTGCGGAAACGTTTCGCTAATATCGAGAATAATAAAAGGAAGTTGTTTAAATTTCCTTAACAGAAATTCACTTTCAAGCAGCGTTAACGCCATCGAATCATCAATACGAACCAAAGCGGTAATTTGATGTAGCTCAAAAAAGTCACGGTACTTTTCCAGTAAAGAAAGCTGGCTCTGCATTAACCGTAATTGCTGCGCATCGTCTAATTGCGGCAACAGCAAATCCTGCGGCAGCGTAATAGGTGCGCTGTCGTGGACGAATTGCGTCACCAGCTCGACCGCAGTCAGCTGGCCCGCCAGTGTGTAAACTGGATAGAACCAGGTTTCCGACTGATAGTCGGCAGATAAATGGACTTTCATTTTAGCAGCCAGAGGCAGTGGCAATTGGCGCATCGTATATCAATGAAAACGGTCAGGCAATAGGACCAAACGTTAGAAGAGACGCAATTTTGTGCCTGATTAAACCGTTTTAAGCCATAAATAAAACTTAAGCCAAATAGCCGAGGGGGTTGTCCATACTCATTAAATAAATTCAGTCTTATTTTTAGTATTTATGCGAGCACAGGTAAAGTGCCATTTTAAATGAGAGTTAAATTTGAGGGGAATTCAATAATAAACCGGCTGAAAAACCATGAAGAGAATAGGTCATTCAGCACTGGTATGGTAATCATTCAGATACGACGTGCCTGCCAAAATACCTTGCGCCAATAGACATTATCCAGTGAAGAGCGAATCACCCCCTGGCTGGTAGAAGCGTGGATGAAGGTGTTATCGGTATCATAAATACCCACATGCAGGCCATTCTCTCCGCTGCCCGTTTTAAAGAAGACCAGATCACCGGGCAGCAAATCGCGTTTATCAATGCGAGTGCCAATATCCGTCTGGTCAACGGTAGAACGCGGCAGTTGCATATCGAATTTATCGCGGAAGGTCAGATAAACAAAACCAGAGCAATCCACACCGCCTCGACTTAACCCGCCGTAGCGATAAGGCGTGCCACGCCAGCGACCTAACTGATCGTTGAGTTGAGCAATCACGGTGATGGAATCATAAAGGCGGCCATTCGGCGGCGGCGCGTGATGGCTACTACACCCAACCAGCAGCAGCATCAGAAGAAATACCGTTATTCGCATCAGAATGTCCCTAAATCCGTCGCCCGGATGACACTTTAGCGGCAAATCTGCTTAACAGGCAATGTTATTCAGGGAATAAACAGCAGAGGGCCTTGCGGTGTATCTAATTGTTGAAACTCGGTTTGGTACAACGGAGAGAGATTGGCGGCGGTTAAGACGTCCCGCGCACTCCCCTGCATCACCACTTCCCCCTGATGCATCAATCCTACGCGGTCGGCATGGCGCAGACTGTGGTTAAGATCATGGCCGCTGGCAATCACCGCAATACCGGCGTGGCACAGCTGGAGCAGCAATTTATCCACGGCTCGCTGCTGCGCGACATCCAATGCCGTCATCGGCTCATCCAGAATTAAAAGCTTGCCGTGAGGATTGATCGCCGGATGGATTTGCATCACTACTGCCGCCAGCCGCACACGCTGCCATTCGCCACCAGAGAGCTGCGTCAGTTGACGGGGTAATTTGTCGTGTATGCTGAGTTGCGTCAGCACATCATTGAGTGTGACATCTACCTGCGGCGACGCCGAAGAGAAATGCAGACGCAGATAGTGCCAGACGGGCATGGTCCCTAACGCGGCCTGTTGTTGCGGTAACCAGGCACGCCATTGAGCCAGTGCAGCCCCGCTTAAGCGGCTCAACGACGTTCCTGCTAGCTGAATCACGCCTTGAGCCGGCAATAATCCCGACAGCGCACAGAGTAAAGTACTTTTTCCCGCGCCATTCGGGCCCACCAAATGTATCCATTCACCTGCATTGACGCTGAGATCAACCGGAGCCAGACGTCCCGCGACGCTGACTCCCTGACACTGCAACAGCATTTACTCTGCCAGCGCCTGCTCAACGCGTTTCAGGATGATCGGATCATCAGGCGTCATATCCGGAGAGAAACGCGCAATCACCTTACCCTGTTTGTTGATGAGGAATTTTTCGAAGTTCCACAAAATGTCGCCCTCGGCTTTTGGTGCACGTCCTTTACTCACCATACGCTCGAGGAAACCGCTGCCTTCAGGACGTTCGGCTTCTGGCTGTGCCGCCGTTAACTGCGCATACAGCGGATGACGATCTGCACCGTTCACATCGGTTTTATCGAACATCGGGAAAGTCACACCATAAGTGGTGCTGCAGAAGGTTTTGATCTCTTCGTTGCTGCCCGGCTCCTGCTCCAGAAACTGGTTGCAGGGGAAACCCAGCACGCTAAAGTTTTTGTCCTGCCAGGCTTTCTGCAGTGACTCAAGCTGCTCATACTGCGCCGTCAGCCCACATTTTGACGCCACGTTGACCACCAGCAGTACGTTGTCCTGATACTGTTCCAGCGTCGTTTTTTCGCCGTCCAGGGTAACCAGTTCTGTCTGATAAATGCTCATTGTCGATTCCTGTTGTTGAGACCAAGATGCCAGCCATTGCTAGCGCGAAGATTTCACTAATAGCACGATAAACAGCGGTGCGCCGAGGGTGGCGGTGACCACGCCAATCGGCAACTCTGCCGACGTCAGCACCAGTCGGGCGATAATATCTGCCCCGAGGAGCACCGCAGCCCCTGCCAGCGCCGAGGCGGGCAGCAGGTATCGGTGATCGCTAAAACCGCTTAAGCGTAACAGATGAGGGATGACCAATCCGACAAACCCGATGGCACCGGCCATCGCCACGCTGGCGCCAACCAGCCAGCCCATCGCCAACACTAACAGGTTACGCCATAACAATAACGGCAGGCCTAGCTGACGCGCCGAGGTTTCCCCCAGTGAAAGTAAATTCAGCGTCCGAGCGGTGGCTGTCAGCAGCAGAGTGACCGGCAACAGCGCTAGCATCATCCAGCCATAGCGCCAGTCAATACCGCCAAAGCCGCCCATCATCCAGTACATTAACTGCCGTAGATCGAGGCTGGTGCTAAAGTACACGGCCCATGTCATCACTGCGCTACAGATAATGCCGAGCGCGACCCCCGTGAGCAATAAGCGGCTGGCTGAAAGCTGACGATGGGCAAAGTGCAGCAGGATCAGCGTGATCAATAATGCGCCCGCCATCGCCGCCAGCGTCAGGCTCCATAATGAGCCATTGCCCAGCATGACACCCAACACTAACCCAATGCCCGCGCCATTGGATACGCCAAGCAGGCCGGGTTCTGCCAGCGGATTGTTGAACAGCGCCTGCATCACCACACCACACACCGCCAGCGCAGCGCCCACCAGCAGCACCGCCAGCGTCCGCGGTAAGCGCAACTGCCAGACGAAGAGTTCACCGTTAGAGGAAAACCATTGGGTTGGCGATATCCAGATGTCTCCGGCGCACAGGCTGAGAATAAACAGCAGCAGCAGAATGGCACCGAGCAGCATCAGCCAGCGCTGGCTACGACGGTCGGCCTGACGGGCAAGCTGGTCCAACAGAGTCATAGATAAGATTGGCAGAGAAAACAGAGATTTGATTGTAGTGGGATTGTGGCAAAAAGAAAGCGGCACCGAGTGGGTGCCGCTGAGCAACGCTTACTGATGAGGCGGGATCGGTTGACCGTGATTATCACGCTTGTCGTGGCTATCACGCGAGTCATGATGCTGGTCGCGCGGCTGCGGTTTGTTATCATGGTGCGGCGCATTGCCCGGGTGCTGTGGCTGCCAGCCGTTACCGTTCCAGTAACCGTGCGGGCCTTTGGTGCCGATGCGTTGATTTTGGTGCTGTTTCCACCAGGTTGGCGCACGCCAGTCGTAGCCATCCCAGTAGTAGCCACGTTTATCTTGATCACCGATATGAATAGAAACACCCGGTGTGTTGATGTTAACGGAAACATTGGCGCTAGCCAGCAGCGGCATGCCTAACAGGATGCCCAGTAAAAGTGCTGTCTTTTTCATCAGCAATACCCCTTGTTATGTGATGGCGCTGTTATAACAAATGGATTGCCGCAGTCACTATCAGCCAGTGCCGATTTTCATCCTATTTTCCGGATACTTACGAAATCCTGACATTATGGAAAGATTGCGCAGAACGGCCATTTTACAGCCAATAAAAAAGGCCGCTAAGCGGCCTTTTTATCATACTGAAATTAGTCAGCGTCCTTCGGTGTCGCGTTCTCAACGCGACTTTTCAACTTCTGTCCCGGACGGAAGGTCACCACTCGGCGGGCAGTGATAGGAATATCTTCCCCCGTCTTCGGGTTACGGCCCGGACGTTGGTTTTTGTCACGCAGATCAAAATTACCAAATCCGGACAGTTTAACCTGTTCTCCGTTTTCCAACGCGCGGCGAACTTCTTCAAAGAAGAGCTCAACCAACTCTTTGGCATCGCGTTTGCTCAACCCGAGTTTTTCAAACAGGTACTCTGACATTTCAGCTTTTGTAAGCGCCATAGGTTCAATCCCTCAAGGTTGCCTGGAATCGCTCTTTTAATGCCGCAACGCATTTGGCAACGGTCGCGGCAATCTCCTCTTCTTCGAGTGTCCGGCTGGTATCCTGCAAAATCAGGCTAATCGCGAGGCTCTTTTCGCCCTCGTTCACGCCCTTACCACGGTACACGTCAAACAAGTTTACGCCAACTACCTGATTTACGCCAACTTTCTTACACTCCGCGATGATATCTGCTGCGGGCACGTTTTCAGCCACTACCACAGCGATATCACGACGGTTCGCCGGGAAGCGTGAAATCTCGCGCGCGTCAGGCAGGACGCGGTCTGCGACCTTATTCCAAAGCAGTTCAAACACTAAGGTGCGGCCGTTGAGATCCAGCTTACGTTCCAACTCCGGATGAACCACTCCGATAAATCCGATTCGTTCGCCGCGTAAATAAATTGCCGCGCTCTGTCCCGGATGCAGCGCCGGATTGGCTTCTGCACGGAAAGAAATCTCATCAAGTTTACCGGTCAAATCCAGTAACGATTCTAAATCGCCTTTTAAATCATAGAAGTCAACTGTCTGACGCGCCAGATCCCAATGCTCTTCATAGCGATTACCGCTCAGAACGCCCGCCAGCATAAGATCCTGGCGGATACCGAGATCGGCCTGCGTATCAGGAACAAAGCGCAAACCGCTCTCAAACAGGCGCACACGGCCTTGCTGACGGTTCTGGTTATACACCACCGCACCAAGCAGACCGGTCCACAGTGACAAGCGCATTGCCGACATATCGCTGGAAATCGGGCTTGGCAGGATCAGCGCTTCTTCACCCGGATGCAGCAGCTGCTGCACTTTCGGATCAACGAAGCTGTAGGTAATCGCTTCCTGATAGCCTTTATCGACGAGCAGGTTACGCGCACGCTTCAGCGACAGATCCGCTTCGCGATGCTTCGTCATAATCAGGCTGGCTTTCACCGGCACGTCTGGAATGTTGTTGTAGCCGTATACGCGGGCCACTTCTTCAACCAGATCTTCTTCAATCGCCATATCGAAACGCCAGCTTGGTGCAACGGCTGTCCACTCGCCATTGCCCACGGTCACTTCGCAACCGAGACGCGTCAGGATATCGGTGACCTGCTCATCGCCGATCACGTGGCCAATCAGGCGGTCCAGCTTTTCGCGACGCAGAGTAATGGTGGCGCGCTCAGGCAGCTTGCTGGCGTCAGTTTGATCGATAACCGGACCCGCTTCGCCGCCACAAATGTCCAGCAGCAGCTGGGTGGCGCGTTCAATGGCTTTAAATTGCAGGGCCGGATCAACACCACGCTCGTAACGATGCGACGCGTCGGTATGCAGACCCTGACGACGAGCACGGCCAGTGATCGCCAGCGGTTCAAAGAAAGCACACTCGAACAGCACATTTTGGGTTTCTTCGTTCACACCAGAGTGCTCACCACCAAAAATGCCGCCCATCGCCAGCGCTTTCTGATGGTCAGCAATCACCAGCGTGTCGCTGCTGAGTTTCGCTTCGGTGCCATCCAGTAAGGTCAGGACTTCACCCTCTTCCGCCATGCGTACCACAATGCCGCCGTCAATGCGGTCGAGGTCAAAGGCGTGCATCGGCTGACCGAGTTCCAGCAGAACGTAGTTGGTGATGTCCACCACCGGGTCGATAGAACGGATGCCGCAGCGACGCAGTTTTTCACGCATCCACAGTGGCGTTGCCGCTTTCACATTGATGCCTTTTACTACGCGGCCCAGATAACGTGGGCAAGCGTCGGTGGCATCTACGCGAATCGGGAAGGTATCGGTAATGGTCGCTTTAACCGGCTCAATCGTTGGCTCGGTGAGCGGCAAACCGTTGACTACCGCCACATCGCGCGCAATACCGATAATAGCGAGGCAATCGGCACGGTTTGGCGTTACGCTGATTTCGATGGTGTTGTCATCCAGCTGCAGGTAGCTGCGGATGTCAGTGCCGATAGGCGCATCAGCAGGCAGTTCAATAATGCCGCTGTGATCGTCGGAAATACCCAGCTCAGAGAACGAGCACAGCATGCCTTCTGAAGGCTCACCGCGCAGTTTCGCGGCTTTGATTTTGAAGTCGCCTGGCAGTACAGCGCCGACGGTCGCCACGGCGACTTTCAGGCCCTGGCGGCAGTTTGGCGCGCCACAGACGATATCCAGCAGGCGCTCGCCGCCCACGTTGATTTTGGTCACGCGCAGTTTGTCTGCGTTCGGATGCTGGCCGCACTCCACCACTTCACCCACGACCACGCCATTGAACGCACCCGCGACCGGATCCACGCCGTCCACTTCCAGGCCGGCCATGGTGATTTGCTCAGACAGCGCAGCGCTGTCCAGGGCTGGATTTACCCATTCGCGTAACCAGAGTTCACTGAATTTCATTGGATAACCTGCCCTTATTTAAATTGTTTGAGGAAACGTAAATCATTTTCGAAGAAGGCGCGCAGATCGTTCACGCCGTAACGCAGCATGGTCAGACGCTCCATTCCCATGCCGAAAGCGAAGCCAGAGTAGACTTCCGGGTCGATGCCCACATTGCGCAACACATTTGGATGCACCATGCCGCAGCCCAGCACTTCCAGCCACTTGCCGTTTTTACCCATCACATCCACTTCCGCGGAGGGTTCGGTGAACGGGAAGTAAGAAGGACGGAAGCGAATCTGCAGGTCTTCTTCAAAGAAGTTGTTCAGGAAATCGTGCAGCGTGCCTTTCAGGTTAGTGAAGCTGATGTCTTTATCGACAATCAGACCTTCCATCTGATGGAACATTGGGGTGTGCGTTTGATCGTAGTCGTTACGATACACGCGACCTGGCGCGATGATGCGGATCGGCGGCTGCTGGTTTTTCATGGTGCGGATCTGCACGCCAGACGTCTGGGTGCGCAGCAGACGGGTGGCATCGAACCAGAAGGTATCGTGGTCAGCACGCGCCGGATGGTGGCCAGGAATGTTGAGTGCGTCGAAGTTATGATAGTCATCTTCGATTTCCGGACCAGTGACCACCGCAAAGCCCAACTCGCCGAAGAAGTTTTCTATACGGTCGATGGTACGAGTCACCGGGTGCAAACCACCGTTCTCAACGCGACGACCAGGCAGCGAGACATCAATGGTCTCTGCGGCGAGGCGCGCATTCAGCTCAGCGCTTTCCAGGGTGTCTTTACGTGCGTTAAGACGATCCTGCACCTGCTGCTTCGCTTCGTTAATCACCGCGCCTGCTGCCGGACGGTCTTCCGCTGGCAGTTCACGCAGGGTGGTCATTTGCAGCGTCAGATGCCCTTTCTTACCCAGGAATTCGACGCGCACGGCGTCCAGGGCGGCGATATCCGACGCCTCGTCGATAGCGGCCGTGGCACGGGCCACCAGGTCTGCGAGTTGGGACATGATTTCCTCTTCTTCCAGCCGGGCTGGTCAGTTCTTGTAAGGACCGTGAGATCCGATTAAGTGTCGCCAGAAACAAAAAAGCCTCCACGAGGGAGGCTTTCAGCGCGATTTTTCGTTTCTTTTCTTATGCGCAAAAGCCCCCGATTGTCAGGCGCTAAAGTAAAAAAAGAAACGGAAAATAGCAGCGTGCATGCTTGCGTTACCTTGTCTTGATAGAAACCGCACTATTGAAAAGCCCTGCGGTTAAAATGTCAATCTTTTGCGTGAGTTGCAGGCAATAAAAAAGGGAGCAAGCTCCCTTTTTCATCTGACTTACGCCAGAGCTGATTTTGCTTTTTCGACCAGTGCCGTGAAGGTCACTTTGTCGAATACAGCGATGTCAGCCAGAATCTTACGGTCGATTTCAATAGAGGCTTTTTTCAGGCCATTGATGAAACGGCTGTAAGAGATACCGTTCTGACGGGCCGCAGCGTTGATACGCGCGATCCACAGCTGACGGAACTGACGCTTACGTTGACGACGGTCACGGTAAGCATACTGACCAGCTTTGATAACAGCCTGGAAAGCAACGCGGTAAACACGTGAACGTGCACCGTAGTAGCCTTTAGCTTGTTTTAAGATTTTCTTGTGACGTGCGCGAGCAATTACACCACGTTTTACGCGAGCCATGTGAGCTCTCCTATATCATATTCTGTGATGCCCTATTCCCTGCAGTACGCAAAGTGTTCAGGCAGATTTATAAAAAGTTTACTTATGCGTACGGCAGGCAGGCAACAACCAGACCCAGATCGCCTTTAGACACCATGCCTTTCGGACGCAGGTGACGTTTACGCTTGGTAGACTTCTTAGTCAGAATATGACGCAGGTTCGCGTGCTTACGCTTGAAGCCGCCAGAAGCGGTCTTCTTGAAGCGCTTAGCCGCGCCACGGACAGTTTTAATCTTTGGCATTTTTACAAATATCCACTTCGCATTGTTAATAAAATGAATCAGACAGGCGAATAAGATTCCGCACAGCGCGAACGCTGCGCGGAATTATTACTTGAAGGCCTACTGTTTCTTCTTCGGTGCGAGCACCATGATCATCTGGCGGCCTTCGATCTTAGTCGGGAAGGACTCGACAATGGCCAGATCCAGATCTTCACACAGGTCTTTACGGACGCGGTTAAGCACTTCCATACCGATCTGCTGGTGCGCCATTTCACGACCACGGAAACGCAGCGTGATTTTGGCTTTATCGCCCTCTTCCAGAAAGCGAATCAGGTTGCGTAGTTTGACCTGATAGTCGCCATCATCGGTACCAGGACGGAATTTGATTTCCTTAACCTGGATAACTTTCTGCTTCTTCTTCTGTTCCTTAGAAGATTTACTCTTTTCATAAAGGAACTTGCCGTAATCCATAATACGGCAAACCGGCGGTTCGGCGTTCGGGCTGATTTCAACTAAATCTACGCCAGCTTCTTCGGCTTTCTCAATTGCTTCGCGCAATGTCACAATGCCAAGTTGCTCGCCGTCTACGCCAGTTAAGCGCACTTCGGTAGCACGGATTTCGCCGTTGATACGGTTCGGACGCGTCGGTTGTACTCGTTTTCCGCCTTTAATAACCTTATTCCTCTAATTGGTGAAGATGTCGGCTGCGAATCTCTTGTTGCAGCTTCTCAACAAACACATCTACGTCCATGCTCCCGAGGTCTTTACCACGGCGGGTGCGCACGGCAACTTTGCCTGCTTCCACCTCTTTCTCACCGCAAACCAGCATATAAGGAACGCGACGTAATGTGTGCTCGCGGATTTTAAAGCCTATCTTCTCGTTTCTCAAGTCTGCTTTGACACGAATGCCAGCTTTCTGCAATTTCTTTGTCAATTCACTGACATATTCTGCCTGACTGTCGGTAATATTCATCACCACAGCCTGCACGGGGGCCAGCCAGCTCGGGAAGAAGCCCGCGAACTCTTCGGTCAGGATGCCGATAAAGCGCTCCATTGAACCGAGAATCGCACGGTGAATCATTACCGGCGTCTGACGATCGTTGTTTTCGCCCACATAAGTGGCGTCCAAACGTTTTGGCAGGGAGAAGTCTAGCTGAACGGTGCCGCACTGCCATGCGCGGTCGAGGCAATCGTACAGGGTAAACTCAATTTTCGGGCCGTAGAAGGCACCCTCTCCTGGCTGATATTCGAACGGAATTTCGTTCTCCTTCAACGCTTCTGCTAAATCCACTTCCGCACGGTCCCACATTTCATCGGTACCGATACGTTTCTCCGGACGGGTCGACAGTTTCACCACGATTTTTTCAAAACCGAAGGTGCTGTACATGTCGTACACCATACGAATACAGCTGTTCACTTCATCACGCACCTGATCTTCGGTACAGAAGACGTGCGCATCATCCTGGGTAAAACCACGGACGCGCATCAGGCCGTGCAATGCGCCTGATGGCTCATTACGGTGGCAGCTACCAAATTCCGCCATTCGCAGCGGCAGGTCACGGTAGGATTTCAGACCCTGATTAAAGATCTGAACGTGACCAGGGCAGTTCATTGGCTTGATGCAATATTCACGGTTCTCTGAAGAGGTGGTGAACATCGCTTCTTTGTAGTTTTCCCAGTGGCCGGTTTTTTCCCACAGCACACGGTCCATCATAAACGGACCTTTCACTTCCTGGTAATCGTACTCTTTCAGCTTGGTACGGACGAACACTTCCAGTTCACGGAAGATGGTCCAGCCGTCGTTGTGCCAGAAAACCATACCTGGCGCTTCTTCCTGCATATGGTACAGGTCGAGCTGCTTACCGATTTTACGGTGATCGCGCTTCGCCGCTTCTTCCAAACGCTGCAGATAGGCAGCCAGCTGCTTCTTGTCGCCCCACGCTGTACCGTAAATACGCTGCAGCATTTTGTTGTCGCTGTTGCCGCGCCAGTAAGCACCGGAGATTTTCTGCAGTTTGAAGTGATGGCAGAAACGCATGTTCGGCACGTGCGGACCGCGGCACATGTCGATGTATTCTTCATGATGATACAAACCAGGTTGATCATCGTGGCTGATGTTTTCGTCAAGAATGGTGGTTTTGTAGCTTTCGCCACGCTCAGCAAACACATCACGTGCTTCCTGCCAGCTCACCTTCTTCTTCACCACATCGTAATTAGTCTCAGCCAGCTGGTGCATACGCTTTTCCAGCAGCTCAAGATCTTCCTGCGTCAGGGTGTGATCCAAATCGACGTCATAATAGAAGCCGTTATCGATCACCGGACCAATCGCCATTTTGGTATTCGGCCACAGTTGTTTAATCGCATGCCCTAACAGGTGCGCACAAGAGTGACGAATAATTTCCAGACCAGCTTCATCTTTGGCGGTGATAATTGCCACCTGAGCATCTTCGGTGATCGGATCAACCGCGTCCACCAGCTCGCCATTAACACGACCGGCAATACAGGCTTTCGCCAGACCCGGTCCAATATCCAGAGCGATGTCCATCACGCTGACCGGACGGTCAAATACGCGCTGGCTGCCATCAGGAAGAGTAATTACTGGCATTTCATATCCTTAATTGCAGTGGTAAGCCACACGAAAGCCTACATGCAACATTGAGTTCTGTTTGAGTAACCCGGCGTAATGTCAGACCCACGTTGTCGGAATGACGCCAGGAATGTAAAGCGCCGGAGATAATAGCAGCTTTCTGCCGCGATCTAAACCCGCGAAAAATGCGCTAAGCCATCGACAGATAAAAAAAAACCGCTGCGCGGCGCTGACCGGCAACGGTTTTTCATCACGGCTCGCTTACATCGCGTAAGAAAGCTGGATGGTGGTTTTGGTGTCGGTACGATCCGGCGCAGACTCTGGCGGATTATTATTCCAGGTCACGTTGTAAGCCAGCTTCAACGCGAAATGTTCGTTGATGGCCACCTGCAAGCCGGTTTCGGAGTTCAGCGTTGTATCTTCACCGAAGCTGCTCAACACGGAAACACCCTGGATGAATTTGGTCGTGTCAGTCAGTTGCCACTGGTAGCTCACAGCACCGTATCCCAGCGCCTTGGTTTCGTGGCCACCTTCATGGAAATCATCGTAACGGACACCAGGACCGAATTCAGCACGCAGCGAGTGCACAGGACCGTTCAGCAACTGGCGACCATAACCGGCAGTCAGTACATCACGCGAATCGTAACCGTTGAAACGGTCACTCAACCAGCTTGCCTGACCGAACAGATAGTCCGCGCTGTTCATATTGTAACGGGTACGACCACCGATGTTGTAAGTCTCTGAGGAACGCTCATCGTTGGATGAGTTGTTCGCGGCGTTGCCCCACAAGCTGTAAGCGGTGTTGGTCTGATACCACGTCAAATTGGTTGAGGCGCTCAATGATGAACTGGTGGTATTCCCTGTCTGTGCCAAATAACCGGCTGACGCGCTGCCTTCAAACGGTTTTTTTGCCGTTGAAGGGTCATCCATAGAGGTAAAAACGGTGTTATCTGCAAATGCCTGGTGACAAAATGCTCCAGCAGAGAGCAATAAAACAGCGGACAGCTTATTAAAGGCTTTCATTAAATGTGACCCGTACGGCAGTTTAAAAAAGAGTGAGTCTGAAGAGTTTTCCCAGCCAATCAATGCAATTTACGGTAAGTTTTGTAAAAAAGTATGAAGGTGCCAGAAATGCCAGGTTCCGCGCTGGAACCGCATGGTTAATAGGAGTTTTCCCATTACCGCTGCGCATTATAAGAGGCATTTAGCGAAATAGCAGCCCAATTGATACAAGAATTTTCTGAAGCCTGTTGACGCAGATTTACGCTCCCTTTTCCCACCTGAATTGCGCAGAATTCGCTCTATCCGCAGCGCTGGTCTACGCTGAAATCTGTTCCATTACAATGAGGTGAATGATGAGTGACCACGACCTTAAACGTTACATTGTCACGCTAAGCTACCCTGATGAGAGCCTGGGCGATCTGCAATCCCTTAATAGCGTAATGGTCAGCGGCGGTTACACCACGACCTTGCATGATGATGAAGGTCATTCGCATGAGTTGGGAACCAACAGTTTTGGCATCATCAGTGCATTGGAACAACATGAGATCGCAGAACACGCCGCCGGGCTGGCGGATGTTGCCCTGCATCGTAAAGCAGAGGTGAAGATCACCACGCTGTCCGAATTTCTAAAGGCAAAACCCTGACGCGCCACAAATAATCGCCGCACCACTGGTTTTGCTGAAGTTTTGAGCGCTACAATCAAACCTACGCAGCGAATAAAGAGGATTACCCAATGTGGTCAGCCATTAGTCGTCTGTTAAGCGAACACGCCGGTGAAGCTGAAATCACTGAACGCTATGAACTTCCCGGTGGCGATGTGCATCCCGCCTGGCGCCTCCGTTATGGCGATCTCGACGTCTTCGTCAAATGTAATACGCGCGATATGCTGACCTTGTTCAGTTGGGAAGCTGACCAACTGGGCTTGCTGGCGCGTACGCAGACAGTTCGCGTGCCGAAAGTGTATGGCGTCGGGAATGACCGCGACAGCAGCTTCTTACTGTTGGAGTATATTCAGCCAGAGGCGCTGAACGAACAGAGCGCCTTCCAGCTTGGCCAGCAGTTGGCTCACCTCCATCAATGGAGTGAGCAACCGCAGTTTGGCCTCGATTACGATAACAACATCACCACCTCCCCTCAGCCCAACAGTTGGTTACGCCGCTGGTCGGTATTCTTCGCTGAGCAGCGTATTGGCTGGCAGCTGCAACTGGCCGCTGAGAAAGGGGTGCAATATGGCAATACCGAATTGATCGTCGATTGCGTGCAACGCGCGCTGGCCAATCATCATCCTCAGCCTTCTTTACTACACGGCGATTTATGGCCTGCCAACTGTGCGGACAGCAGCAGTGGACCTTGGTTGTTTGATCCCGCTTGCTATTGGGGCGATCGGGAGTGCGATCTCGCGATGTTGAATTATTACGTCGAATTACCGCGCCAGATTTACGAGGGATATCACTCAGTATGGCCGCTGGCAGAAGGGTTCTCGCAACGACAGCCGGTGTACCAGCTCTATTATTTGCTTAATCGCGCCAACGTGTTTGCAGGTAACTGGACAAGCGCCGCACAATTCGCGATTGACCAGCTTTTGAATGAAGATACGTTAGGACAACGTCAGGCCAGACCGGCCTGACGCCTTACAGCATGCCCAGCAATTTCAGGACAAAATAACCGGCGATGGCGATGATAATCGGCAGGATATAGAGCGGGAAAACTTGCAACAAAATGGTATGACGCGGGATATGGATTTTCTCTTCCAGTTGCGCACGCGTGCGCCCTTCTGCACCTTTGGCTTGTTCAAGAATCAATTGATCCTCAATGCCTTCCTTAATGTGACGTGACTGACGCCACATGCGTGCGCCTGACGCCTGTAAAGCAATGCCGACGAAAATCAGGATGTAGATAATCCAGAAGCCAATATTGGCACCGCCATGAAACTCGGGCACGGGTGAATTTTGCCAAAACAGGTTCAAAAACGGCGTATTGAACTTGATCATGTCGACCATAACATGGACGAAATCGAGCATCACCGCATCAATTCCCGGCTGCTTTTCACTGTGTTTAAACATGAAGCCAAGAATGGAAATGATGGTGGATAGCAACGCCGGAATAAAAATTACCCAGCCAGCCACTCGCTTAAGGATGGCGATGCGGCCAGCCTGTTGGTAAGTCATGGTGTCTCCCTTCACATACAGTAGTTTTGCCCTAAGTCTACCTGCACTGCGGCTTTTTTTCCTGAAAAATGCGTAACCTGCCGTGAGTCGGATTTACCGGCTGCACATGGTAAGGTAGGGCAAATTTCAAACGGAGCTGTTGTATGTCTTATCGTCGCCCGGTGTTGGCCGCTGTTTTTGATATGGACGGATTGCTGATCGATTCTGAACCCCTGTGGGATCAGGCGGAACTGGACGTGTTTGCCAGTTTGGGAGTGGATATTACCCGCCGCCATGAACTGCCCGATACGCTGGGTTTGCGCATCGATCAAACCGTCCGTATGTGGTTTGAAGCTTTGCCGTGGAACGGCCCGGATCAGGCGGAAGTGACGCAACGTATCATTGCCCGCGCGCTGGCATTGGTTGAGGAGACGCGTCCATTACTGCCCGGCGTTGAACAGGCATTGCAACTTTGCCAGCAGCAGGGATTAAAAATCGCTCTCGCTTCTGCGTCACCGCTGTTTATGCTGGAGCGCGTGCTGGAGATGTTCGACCTGCGCAAATACTTCGACGCCATTGCTTCAGCCGAAAGCCTGCCGTACAGCAAACCTCATCCACAGGTCTATCTGGATGCGGCGGCGAAGTTGGCGGTGGATCCGCTCAACTGTGTGACGCTGGAAGATTCGTTCAATGGCATGATCGCCACCAAAGCCGCGCGCATGCGTTCGATTGTGGTGCCAGCAGCCGAGTACGCGGATGATGCGCGTTGGGCGCTGGCCAATGTGAAGCTGGCGAGTTTGGCCGAGTTGAAAGCTGAGCATCTGTTCAATTAATTCTGATACACCTGTGCCGGGCCAGGACTCAGCCCCTCCCTTCTCGTTGCCCATCTGTGGGCAACGCTTTCCATTGTTCCTGACACCCACTACGGCAATAACTGCGCGTATTTGATCACCCACACAATTAAATAAAACAACGTTTCATTTTTATTGAATTCACATCCCATCCTGCCTAAGATGCCCAAAGACCCACTTCGGGACACTTCCTTTAACTTTGAGAGGTCTGAGATGGACGTTCGTCAAAGCATTCATTCTGAGCATGCAAAAAATCTGGACACCGCCGGATTACGTCGCGAATTTTTGATCGAGAAAATTTTTGAGGCAGACCATTACACCCTCACTTACAGCCACATTGATCGCATCATCATTGGTGGTGTCATGCCAATCCAGCAGTCGGTGACGATCGGTGAAGAAGTCGGCAAACAACTGGGCGTGAGCTATTTTCTCGAACGCCGCGAACTGGGCGTGATCAACATTGGCGGACCGGGCTTGATTGACGTCGATGGCAAAACCTGGGAGGTGGGCCATCAGGAGGCGCTGTATGTTGGCCAGGGTGCCAAAAGCGTGGTTTTCCGCAGCAGCAACGCCAACCTTCCAGCGAAGTTTTACTACAACAGCGCACCCGCACATACCCGTTATCCGGATAAAAAGATCACCCTGCAGGATGCAGTCAAAGCCACGTTAGGGGATGCCGCGACCTCAAACCGTCGCACTATTAATAAATTTATCGTGCCGGATGTGTTACCCACCTGCCAGCTCACCATGGGACTCACGCGTCTTGATGACGGCAATCTGTGGAACACCATGCCGTGTCACACCCATGAACGTCGTATGGAAGTGTACTTTTACTTTGATATGGCAGATGACAGCGCCGTTTTCCACATGATGGGCCAGCCGCAGGAAACGCGCCATTTGCTGGTGCACAACGAGCAGGCGGTGATCTCACCAAGCTGGTCAATCCATGCCGGAGTCGGCACACAGCGCTATACCTTTATCTGGGGCATGGTGGGAGAAAACCAGGTATTCGATGACATGGACCACGTCAGCATCAGCGCGCTGCGCTAACAGGAGCGAAAGATGATCCTTAACGCATTTAATCTTGAAGGCAAAATTGCGCTGGTCACCGGCTGTAATACCGGTTTAGGTCAGGGGATGGCCTTAGGGTTGGCGCAAGCCGGCTGTGACATCATTGGCGTTAATCGTGCCGGTCCTGCCGATACACAGTCTAAAGTTGAAGCCATGGGGCGCCGCTTTTGGTCGATTCAGGCCGATTTGACTCAGCCGAAAGAGGTGCCGCAGATTGTTGAGCAAGCCGTGGCTCAGGCAGGACGTATCGATATTCTGGTGAATAACGCGGGCATCATCCGCCGTGAGGATGCACTTAACTTCAGCGAGCAGGACTGGGACGATGTCATGAACATCAACAGCAAAAGCCTGTTCTTCCTGTCTCAGCAGGTGGCGCGTCAGTTTATCGCTCAGGGCAACGGCGGCAAAATTATTAATATCGCCTCAATGCTCTCCTTTCAGGGCGGCATTCGCGTGCCCTCTTACACTGCGTCGAAAAGTGCGGTGATGGGCTTAACGCGTCTGATGGCCAATGAGTGGGCGAAACACGGCATTAACGTTAATGCCATCGCCCCCGGCTATATGGCAACTAACAATACCGAACAACTGCGCAATGACGAATCACGCAACGAAGAGATCCTTGGACGCATCCCTGCCGGACGCTGGGGTGTTCCGGAAGACATGATGGGTCCGATCGTGTTTCTGGCTTCTGACGCTGCAGATTATGTGCACGGCTACACACTGGCCGTCGATGGTGGATGGTTAGCACGCTAACCTGTTCTTTTCCCGCGTCATTATGACGCGGGAAAGCGAAAAATATTAACGCTTCGTTACAGCGTCACCGTTCTATTTCACTGGATAAATCCCTATACTGGATGCATCGACAGTTTTTGCAGCCAGGTTTCATCATGACGGCCGAAGGCCATATCATTTTTGCCATTGCCAGCGCGATTTTTGCTAAGCGTGCGGAGCTGACGCCAGTCATGGCCAGCGCCGACTGGTGGCATCTCGTGCCTGCTGCACTGCTGACCTGTCTGCTGCCTGATATTGACCATCCTAAATCTGTGTTAGGCCAGCGCCTGAAATGGATCTCACAACCCATTGCGCGCGCCTTTGGTCATCGTGGATTTACCCACAGTTTGCTGGCGGTAGCGATCAGCCTGTGGCTATTCCAGATTAACGTTCCGGCGGACTGGTTCCTGCCTGCTGATGTCTTACAGGGGATGACGCTGGGTTATCTCAGTCACATCGTCGCCGACATGTTGACCCCCGCAGGCGTCCCCTTGCTGTGGCCGTGCCGCTGGCGTTTCCGTTTGCCGCTGCTCAATAGCCAGAAAGGCAATCAACTGGAGCGCGCACTTTGCCTCGCATTGGTCGGATATGCATTGTGGTTTCCCGCAGGTATGCCCTCTTTTGGTGCCAACGGTTGGCCCGAGCAACTGTTTAATACGCTGCAAAATGGTGTCGGTCGGCTAGTTAATGGCCAAAGCGGTCAATAACCAGGCAAATCAATCAATAAAGTTATAAACCATTCCTTTTGAGTATAAGCCTGCACTTTCCTGAACTGGTAACATTCCTGACATTCCCTGACGGGAAATTACTGTTTTCCGTGCCAGCCACACGTGCTGCGCGGCACATCTCTGGAGTCGAGTATGGATTTTCCCCTCATTATTAATATCATCGCCTTCGTTGCGTTGCTGATTCTGTTGAATCGTATTGGCAACCAAAGCTGGAGCCTGTCGAAACGCGTGCTGACTGGCTTAGTGATTGGCGTGCTGTTCGGTCTGGCGCTGCAAACCATTTATGGCGAAAACAGCCCGGTGGTGAAAGATTCAATTAGCTGGTTCAACATTGTCGGCAACGGTTATGTCCAGTTGCTGCAGATGATTGTGATGCCGCTGGTCTTTGCCTCGATCCTGAGCGCGGTAGCGCGTCTGCATAACGCCTCTTCACTCGGCAAAATCAGTGTACTGACCATTGGCGTATTGCTGTTCACCACCGCGATCTCCGCGCTGGTGGGTGTGATGGTCACCGGGCTGTTTGACCTGAGCGCAGAAGGTCTGGTGCAGGGTGCGCAGGAAACCGCACGTCTGAGCGCGATCCAGAGCAACTATGTAGGCAAGGTTGCCGATCTCAGCACGCCGCAGCTGCTGCTCTCCTTTATCCCGAAAAATCCGTTTGCCGATATGGCGGGTGCTAACCCCACCTCGATCATCAGCGTAGTGATCTTCGCTGCCTTCCTCGGCGTGGCTGCATTGCAGTTGCTGAAGGATGACAAAGTCAAAGGCGAGCGCGTACTGGTGGCAATTGATACGCTGCAGTCCTGGGTGATGAAACTGGTGCGTTTGATCATGAAGCTGACGCCGTACGGTGTGCTGGCGCTGATGACCAAAGTGGTGGCGGGTTCTAACCTGCAGGACATCATCAAGCTGGGTGGTTTTGTGGTGGCCTCTTATCTGGGTCTGGCGATCATGTTTGGCGTGCACGCCCTGCTGCTGTCGGTGAACGGCATCAACCCGATGCGCTTCTTCCGCAAAGTGTGGCCGGTGATTACCTTTGCTTTCACCAGCCGTTCCAGTGCAGCCAGTATTCCGCTGAACGTCGAAACGCAGACGCGCCGTCTTGGTGTGCCGGAATCGATTGCCAGCTTCTCGGCTTCCTTCGGTGCCACCATTGGTCAGAACGGTTGCGCCGGTTTGTACCCGACCATGCTGGCGGTGATGGTTGCGCCAACGGTCGGCATCAACCCGTTTGATCCGATGTGGATTGCGACGCTGGTCGGTATCGTTACGCTGAGCTCAGCCGGTGTTGCCGGTGTAGGCGGCGGTGCCACCTTCGCCGCGCTGATTGTGCTGCCTGCGATGGGCTTACCGGTGACCCTGGTTGCGCTGCTGATTTCCATTGAGCCGCTGATCGACATGGGCCGTACCGCATTGAACGTCAATGGTTCGATGACGGCCGGTTCACTCACCAGCCGCTGGCTCGGTTTGACCGATAAAAGAGTGCTGGAAAGCGACGAGCACCCTGAACTGGCGCATCGCTAATTCCGACGCAGCAGAACAACGGCAGGCCTCATCGCCTGCCGTTTTTTATGGCTGAAACTCCGCAATTCCCCCCGATCGTGGCGCTAGCGTCAGGAAAGCGTTAAGCATGGTAAACAGACGAAAAATCAGCCACTTTTCACTTGAGTTTTGTCGTCAGAAGGCTAATTCTGCTATCAGTCATAGCAGGAGAATCACCGATGAAAAACGTTATCGCCTCGGTGCTGGCGTTAACCTTATTAACGCCCGCCATTAGTTTTGCCCACCCTTACGGCTGGGGCCCCGGCCCAGGTCCACATTGGGGTGGTGGCCCACGTTGGGGCGGTCCTGGTCCGCTGCGCTTCTTACCTGAGGCGGCGACAGCGGTGCTGATAGGCGGTCTCACTTATTACATGCTGAATGGCAACTACTACCAGCGTCAGGGCGATACCTACGTGGTGGTTCAGGCGCCTGAAGCGCCGCCAGAAGGCGGGATGCGCGTACTGGATTTCAACGGGAAACGCTATTACGTGCAGGAAGGCCACTACTATCAGCGTGAGATGGGCGGCAATTATGTTGAAGTGCCACGCCCTTACGGACTGTAAGCGTTAAACGAAAAAAGGCCCGTCATTGACGGGCCTTTTTGCATTCGGCAAGAATTACTGAGCAGCTTGCGGATCGGTATCGTAGTCTTTACAGCTCTGGAAACCGTAGTTCATTACGCGGCCCACATCGTTATAACTGACAAAGTAGGTCTGTGCTTTACCATCACGCTCGCCAATCACGTAAGTCTGGCAAGTACCACGGGCGTGTACCATGGTGATTTCAGTTGATGGAGCACCCGCAATCTGGCGAACCTGATCGCGCGTCATTCCTTTTTTCACATCCTTAACCACCGGCTTAGTCACATAGCTTTCCGCTTTGTCATAAGTCGTACAACCAGACAGAGCTACCAGCGTCACAGCAGCAGCGATACATCCCAGCACTTTATTCATCTTTATATTCCTCATTCTTTGTCCATGTCACACTAAGCCTGGAACATAAATCCAGATTTATCAACTCAATGGCTTCGCTTTAAGCCCATTCTGAAGCGTTAGTTTTTCGTAAAGTTGCTGTGTTGCCGCTTCGCGCTTCGTATAATCCCCCGGAAAAAAAATCTCAAGACATCAAGAAAACAGAGGATCAATGACACCTGCACACTCTAATCGGCTGGTTTACGCCATTACGCTGGGCCTGCTGGCGGCACTCGGGCCGCTCTGCATCGACCTGTATCTGCCCGCCTTACCTGAACTGGCGCGCGATCTGCACACCGAAACCGCCACCGCGCAGTTAAGTTTAACCGCTGGTTTACTGGGCCTCGGCGCAGGACAATTGCTGTTTGGGCCGATGAGCGACAAATTTGGCCGTATTCGCCCCCTGATGCTGTCACTGGTGTTGTTATTTATCGCTTCAATTGGCTGCGCGCTGGCAAAAGACATTCACTCGCTGCTGGTGGCTCGCTTGTTTGAAGGCCTGGCGGGCGCGGGCGGTGCGGTATTGTCACGCGCCATCGCACGCGATATGTACAGCGGCCATGAACTGACGCGTTTCTTTGCCCTACTGATGCTGGTGAATGGTCTGGCGCCGATTGGTGCGCCGGTACTCGGCGGCGTGTTAATGACGGTGCTGAACTGGCGCGGCATTTTTGTGGTGCTCGGTTGTATCGCCGTACTGCTGGTCTTCCTTGCGCGCTGGAAACTGCACGAAACGCTGCCCGCCGAACGTCGCAGTCAGGGCTCGATTTTTTCAGCCTGGGCTGCACTCGGCCAGGTGGTCACTCATCGTCCCTTTATGGGCTTCTGCCTGACGCAGGGCTTTATGATGTCCGGCATGTTTGCCTACATTGGCGCTTCCCCGTTCGTATTACAGCAAATCTACGGCCTGTCGCCGCAGGCGTTTAGCTTCTGCTTCGCCGCCAATGGCTTCGGCCTGATTATTGCATCACAAACCAGTGCACGCTTGTGCCCGCTGTGGGGTGAATATCGTGTGCTGAAAGGCGGACTGACGCTGGCGTTCGTGGCGTCAGGTTGCCTGCTATTAGCCGGCCTGACCGGTGCACCATTGCCAATCATTCTGCTGGCACTGTTCTTCACCATCGCCAGTAACGGTGTGATTGCCACCACGGCTTCGTCATTGGCGATGCAAAGTCAGGGACACCGTGCAGGCAGCGCCTCGGCGGTGATTGGCGTCACCATGTTCACCTTAGGTGCCATTAGCGTGCCCGTCACCGGTTTGGGCGGCACCTCAGTATTGAGCATGACGGGCACTATCTTTGGCTGCTTTATGCTGGCAATTTTGATGTTCATCCTGTTGGCGCAAAAACCGAAAAGCGCCTGAAAAGCCTGCAAATAAGTGCGACAACAAGCCATGCGGCTTGTTGTTTGCCAGCGGAGGCGTTAGCTTTAGCAGATGATTCGTATTGTGCCGTCAGGCTACTGACTTGAGGAGAGGTTCATGTCACTGCAGCAGGAAATCATTGAAGCGTTGGGTGTTAAACCCGTTATCGATCCGCAACAGGAAGTCCGCGTCAGCGTCGATTTTCTGAAATCCTACCTGAAAGCCAATCCATTCCTGAAAACCCTGGTGCTCGGCATCAGCGGCGGACAGGACTCCACGCTAACCGGCATTCTGTCACAAACCGCCATTCGCGAGTTGCGTGAAGAGACCGGCGACAAAGATTACACCTTTATTGCGGTACGTCTGCCGTATGGCGTGCAGGCCGATGAGCAGGATTGTCAGGATGCGCTGGCGTTTATCCAGCCGGATCGCACCTTGGTCGTGAATATCAAGGAAGCGATTCTCGCCAGCGAGCGCGCGTTGAAAGAGGCGGGCATCGTGGTTTCCGATTTCGTGCGCGGCAACGAAAAAGCGCGTGAGCGTATGAAGGCACAATACAGCATCGCCGGCATGACCAAAGGCGTGGTGGTGGGCACCGACCATGCGGCCGAAGCCGTGACCGGTTTCTTCACCAAATACGGTGACGGCGGCAGCGATATCAACCCGATTTTCCGCCTGCACAAAGGTCAGGGAAAACAGCTGTTAAAAACCCTCGGCTGCCCGGAACACTTGTATCTGAAGCATCCTACTGCCGATCTGGAAGACGATCGTCCTGGCTTGCAGGACGAAGTGGCACTCGGCGTCACCTATCAACAGATTGACGCTTATCTGGAAGGCAAAACCATCGATGCCGCCGCCGCGAAGATCATTGAAGGCTGGTATCTGAAAACCGAACACAAACGTCGTCCGCCGATCACCGTGTTCGACGACTTCTGGAAAAAGTAACCGCTCTACGTTTCCCGCCGCTGTCGCGGGAAACGCCCTCCTCCTGCCGCTGACTGGCGAGAAAAGCATCACGCTGATATACTGGACAGACAACCAGTAATCGGAGTGTGTTTTGGTCAGACGTGCAGCCAGCCACCGCCTCGAATTTGATGCGGCCGCGATTTATCAATATCCCGAACATTTACGCCAATGGCTGGAAGGTTTGCCCAATCAGCCTGGCGTTTACACCTTTCACGGTGACAGCGCTAACCTGCCGTTATATATCGGCAAAAGCGTCAACCTGCGCAGTCGGGTGATGTCGCATTTTCGCACCCCGGACGAAGCCAACATGTTGCGCCAGGCGCGACGCGTCACCTGGATCCCTGCCGCGGGCGATCTTGGCGCGCAACTGCTGGAAGCGCAGATGATCAAAACCCAACAGCCGCTGTTTAATAAGCGCCTGCGCAAAAATCGTCAGCTGTGTTCATTGCAGCTTGGCGATGGCCCTCCGCAGGTGGTGTACGCCAAAGATCTCGACTTCTCGTGCTCACCGAATCTCTACGGCTTATTTCGCAGTCGCTTTGCGGCCATGGAAAAACTCAAAACGATCGCCGATGAACAGCGCCTGTGCCATGGATTGTTGGGGTTGGAGCGTTTAACGCCGGGACGCGGCTGTTTTCGCGCCGCACTAAAACGCTGCGCTGGGGCGTGTTGCGGCAACGAATCCATTGAAGCCCATCAGCAACGGTTGCATGAGGCATTGGAACAGATGCGCGTGGTGTGCTGGCCGTGGCAAGGCCCGGTTGGCATGGTGGAAGTGGGCACGGAGATGACGCAGATTCACGTCATCGATCACTGGTTCTGGCTCGGTTCGGTCGCTACCGAAGCAGAGGCCCGCCAATTGCAGCGCGCACGCCAGGGTTTTGATCATGACGGCTATAAAATTTTGTGCCGCCCGCTACTGTCCGGGGTTTTCCCGCTGATTGAACTCTAAAACAAAACCGCCGACGCTGCCCAAAGCATCAGATGCAGTGGACAACGTCGGCGGTCTCAAACCGATTAGCTAAAAGGCTTATTCACCATCAGCCGGCGGTGGCGGCATTTTACCGTCATGCGGGCCTTTCTCTGTCAGACGTTTCTCAAAGTTGGCGTTGTACTGTTTTTTCTGCTCAGGCGTCAGCACGTTGTAAATCTTGTTCTGTGTTTCCATCATGCTCACCGCACGATCTTTCGCGTTGGCGGTCATTTTCTCAGCCTGCGCTTCGGCTTTCGCTTTATCGAAAGTATCTGAAGCGATGATGCTGTGGTTGGCACGACGCTCTTCCAGAGATGGACGTTTCATCTCTTTATGGCTGTCACGCATGATGGTCTTGATCTGCGCTTTCTGCGCATCCGTTAAATTCAGGCCTTTGAACATCATCTCCATACCGTGATGATGCATTGGCGGCTTGTGCATCGGTTTTTCGCTACCTGCTGGCGGTGGTGTCAGATTGTCCGCTGCAGCGTGGACGATGTTGGCAGCACCAAGAGCCATTGCAGTAGCCAGGAACAGGGAAGTGAGTTTACGCATAATATTTGTCCTTACTATTCAGTTTCATGACGACAAGGTGTGTCGCGTCTTCGGAAACAAGCATACGACGCCAAACGTCAACTACTCAGAGTCTGAGTAAAGCCCTGAAAGCATAAAAGACAGTAATCAGGCAATCATGGAGAGAAAGAGAAGAAATGCGTGAGGAATTGCAAAAGAGTATGACAATCAAAGGGAAATGCGCAGGAATTAAGGAGGAGTGTAACGGTATTGTCGGATTTGCGGAAGGGAAAAATGGGTGAATTTTCTTCACCCACCTTATTTATAACGTCAGTGCCTGCGTTTGCTCGTTTTCTTCCACCAGCATCAAGCCAGCACGCAGTCCTGCGGCAACATTTGGGTTGGGAAACAGCACATATTCGCGCGCCTGCTGCACGTAATAGCGCGTGTCACCCTCTTCTGCCAGCAACGTGCCCTGCGGGAAGGCGGTAAAGTTCAGGGTCTCTGGCCCCATGTGCAGCACAAACGCGTCGCCGTGGCGGGTAATCTGCTGCGCCACGCGATAGTGGCGGGGTTGTTCCCGCACCTCTGGCAGTGGCTCACCGTACAACAATGCCGCCAGCGCCAGCTGCACGGCCGCAAACTGGCTGAGATCATTTTCACCAAACGGCAGCGCTTTACCCAGCTCCAGCGTGCAGCTGGCCGCATCGTGATGTTCACAGCTGTAATGGGTAAAGGTGCCGCCTGGGGAACGATGAAACACCAGCGCTTCCAGCTCAGCCGCCGCCAGCCAGTGCAGGAAATCCTGCGGCCACGGCTGAGGATTCAGCGGCATCACGCCGAAACGCGCATGGTATGAGCCGCGAATTGCGGTATGCAGATCGAGATGCCAGCGCACTTCATGATCGCGACACTCGCGCCAGAACTGTTCCAGCGCCTGCTCCAGCCGCAGCGTGCGTTGAGCTTCAGGCAAATCGGAGACCTTCTGCCAGCGCCCTCCGAACAAACGGTTAATGTCATATTGCTGATAGCGCTTGCCGCTACGTAGCGCATCGGGATTGCCCAATATCACCAGCAAGCGCACCGCTAACGGTTGTTCTCCGCGTAGCAGTGGCGTCAGCAACAGGTTAAGAATCTCAACCGGGGCCGTTTCGTTGCCGTGGACGCCCGCTGACAGTACCAGCGCCTGATGCGTCGGTGCATGGGGGGTCAGGGATAGAATGCCCTCATCGTGCCACTGCCACTGTAAATGGGCATTGCTGCCCTGCCGCTGCTGCGGCGGCTTACCTGACAGGGTATGTTGTAGAAAATCCTGCATGTACACTCCTTTTCAACTCAGAAGCTTCACTTACCCTCTGAGGTTAACGCTGAAATGCGTAGACACTGCCTAAGTCTAGCAGCTGTGTCAGCTCATCCAGCGCGGTGCGTCCTTCACGCAGTAATTGCGGATCGGCCAAATCGGCTTGGGTGAGGCGATCACGATAGTGGCGATCCACCCAGCTGTTCAGGGTGTTGAACAGGCGATCATTCATCAATACCGCTGGATTCAGGGCCTGACGCTCTGCTTCATTGAGCACCACGCGCAAACGCAAACAAGCTGGCCCACCGCCGTTGCACATGCTCTCACGCAGATCGAACACCGTGAGTTCGCGAATCGGCCCGCCGCTCTCCACCAGCCCGGTCAAATAGCGCCATACGCCGGCGTGCTGGCGTGACTCTTCTGGCAGCACCAGTCGCATGCCACCTTCAGGATGCTGCAACAGTTGGCTGTTAAACAGATAGGTATTCACCGCGTCGGCTACTGACACTTTATCGCGCGGCACCACAATCGGCTGGAAACCGGGCACGCGCGCCGCCAGCTGTTGCAATAACGCCGGCTGATCGACAAACGCCTCTTCATGGCAGAACAGCACCTGCTGGTTGCTGACGGCGATAACATCGTTGTGGAACACGCCCTGATCGATCACCAGCGGGTTTTGCTGAGCAAACAGCGTGCGTTCATCGTCGAGCTGATGCAAACGCGCCACCGCAGTACTGGCTTCCCGTGTTTGACGTGCCGGATAACGTGCCGGTGCAGCGCCCTGCTGTTGCCCATCTCGGCCATAAATAAACAGCTGCACGCCCGCATCGCCATACTCGGTGCCAAAGCGGTTGTGGTTAGCGGCACCTTCATCGCCAAACAGCGCCACCTGCGGCAAAGCATCATGCACGCTGAAATGTTGCGGATCGCGGAAAATGGCGCGCAGTAAGTCGGCGGTTTCCGGCGCTTCGATGGCACGGTGGAATTTATTGTTAAGGTTAGCCACGGTGAAGTGCACGCGGCCATCGGCGCTATCAGCCGAAGGCGATACAGTGGCGGCATTGGCCACCCACATTGCCGAGGCAGAACTGGCAGCAGACAACAGCTGCGGCGCCTGCTGAGCCGCTTTCGCCAGTACCTGTTCGTCCGAGCCAGCAAAACCGAGCTGGCGCAGTAGCGGGATATTCGGCCGCTCATGCGGCGGGATCACCCCTTGCACGTAGCCCATGTCCGCCAGAGCTTTCATTTTCAACAGGCCCTGCTTTGCGGCCAGGCGCGGGTTTGAAGGCTGCAGCTGATTGCGCGTCGACGCTTCATTACCAAAGGAGAGCCCGGCGTAATGGTGCGTCAGGCCGACCAGACCATCAAAATTGGCTTCAAACGCTTTCATTATTCAGTTCCTTCCGCGGAGAAATCGAGTCCCGGCGATAAGCTGCCCGGCAAGGCCAGGCTTGGGCTCTCTAAAGATGCCATCGGCCACGCGCAGTAATCCGCAGCATACCAGGCACTGGCGCGATGGTTACCGGAAGCACCCACACCGCCAAACGGCGCTGAACTGGCGGCACCGGTTAATGGTTTGTTCCAGTTAACAATGCCGGCTCGCGCTTCCAGCAGCAGCTGGTCAAACTGCGCACGTTGTGGAGAGATCAAGCCGCAGGACAAGCCATAACGCGTCTGGTTAGCGATACGAATTGCCTGATCGTACTCATTGTAACGGATCACTTGCAGCAGCGGACCAAACACCTCTTCGTCAGGCAGTTTCGCCACGTCGGTCATCTCAATGATGCCTGGAGTGATAATGGCGCTGTCGCGGTCGGGCCAGTGCATCGCTAGCAACACCTTACCGCCCAGATCGATGCGCTGCTGCCAGGCTGCGTAAATATGTCCGGCGGCGGCAGGTGAAATTACGCTGCCCATAAAGGGTTGCGGCTCAGCATTCCATGCGCCAGGTTGCAGACGTCCGGCCACTTCCACCAAACGCTGCAGGAAAGCATCGCCTGCCGCTCCACGCTTCACCAGTAGACGACGTGCACAGGTGCAGCGCTGTCCAGCGGTAATAAAGGCAGACTGAATCGCAATGTGTACTGCACCATCAAGGTCTGAAGGATCTTCAACAATCAGCGCATTGTTACCCCCCATCTCCAGCGCCAGCATTTTCTCAGGTTGCCCGGCAAACTGACGATGCAGGTGATAGCCTGTTGCGGCGCTGCCGGTAAACAGCAGACCATCGATTTGTGGCTCATGCGCCAGTGCCTGACCGGTTTCGCGCGCGCCCTGCAACAGCGCTATCACGCCCGCTGGCAGTCCCGCCTGCTCCCACAGTTCAATGGTTTTTTCTGCTGTCATCGGCGTGAGTTCACTCGGTTTAAACACCACGCAGTTACCCGCCAGCAGTGCAGGAACGATATGACCGTTCGGCAGATGGCCGGGGAAATTGTAAGGACCAAACACCGCGAGCACACCATGCGGACGATGGCGCAGCGAACTCTCACCCTCGGCCTGCTCTCCGGTACGCGTGTGGTAGGCTTTCACCGAGATGGCAATTTTATTGATCATCGCCTGCACTTCGGTCAGGGTTTCCCAGCGCGGCTTACCGGTTTCTTTAGCAATGGTCTCTGCCAGCGCGGTTTTGTGGCTTTCGAGTAATGTGGCGAAGGCTTCCACTACCGCCTGACGTGCCGCAAACGGCTTGCGTGCCCACGCGGGAAAGGCCGCGCGCGCCGCTTCACAAGCCGCCGCCACCTGCGCACCGGTCGCTGCCCGCCCCTGCCACAATGTTTCACCGTTCACCGGGTTTTGTTTGGTTAACGCTTCCGCGCCGCCTGTCAGCCATTGACCATTAATGAAGTGCGTCATGCTTTTTTCTCCTCGCGGCACAGCGTGACCACACGCAATGCATCGCCATAATCGCAGCGCAACGCCGTGCGCTGATGTTCATTGATGCGGACTTTTCCGCTTGCCATATCGACAGGCAGCAGCACCACGCGGAAATGCTGGTAATCACCGTTGGCGACCAGACACAACGGCCAGCTTTCATCCGCTTCACCCGCTTCGGCCTGAAGCAGATGGCTTTTACGAATGGCGCGAATGCGATCAATCTCGCACTCCAGCGTTGGGCCGCCGTCAAAGATGTCGACGTAATTGAGATAACGAAACCCTTCGGCTTCCAGCACGGCGCGCGCGGGGGCCGTTTTCGGATGCACTTCACCAATCACCTTCTGCGCCGCTTCGCTGAGATAGTGGATATACAGCGGATGCTTTGGCATCAGCTCGGCAATAAAGGCTTTCTGCCCGGTGCCGCTGAGGAAATCGGCCTCACGAAACTCCATGGAGAAGAAACGGCTACCGACGCTGTCCCAGAACGGGGAATGACCGGTGTCATCGCTGACACCGCGCATCTCTGCCACCACATGCTTCATAAAGCGGTCGCGGAAATTAGCCATAAACAGGAAACGGGATTTCGACAGCAGATGGCCATTTTTGCCATCGCGATAATCGGGATCGAGGAACAGGGTGCACAGCTCGCTACTGCCGGTGTGATCGTTACTTAAAGACAGCGTTGGCAAGCTGGCATAAACGTTTAACTCTTTCGAAGCGTGCACCTGGGTGCCCACACGGAAGTTGTACCACGGGTCTTGCAGGCCTACGGCCACCTCAATGGCACAGATGCCGACAGCACGGTTGTCTTCGCTGTCGGCCAGCACAAATACATAGCCTTGTTCAGCACGCGATAACGCGCCCTGCCAGGTCTGCAGAGAACGCTCGATTCGCGCTTTCAGTGTATCGCTATCGGCGGGCAGCGAAGTTAAGCCGCCCCCGGTTTTGCCCGCCAGCGACAGCAACTGCGCAAGGTCGTCACGTTCGACGGGGCGAATCACCATCATGATGCAGCTCCTGTGAGTACACGAGCGCAGGCACGTTCAAAGCGCGCCAGTCCCTCTTTCACTTCCGCTTCGCTGATATTCAGCGCTGGCGCGAAACGCACCACGTTGGCACCGGCAATCAGCACCATGACACCTTCTTCAGCCGCCGCCAGGTTGAACTGCTTCGCTTTCCCGGCAAAATCTTCATTCAGCACGGCACCAATTAACAGCCCAAGACCGCGAACTTCTTTAAAGATCGGCAGGCGCTGATTCATCTCCTGCAGTGCATCGACAAACCACTGGTGGCGCTGCCCCACGCCCGTCATAAAATCGGGTTGGTTAATAAGTTCCATCACTTTACCGGCGACGGCACCCGCCAGCGGGTTACCGCCGTAGGTAGTGCCATGGGTACCCACGCCCATCACCAGCGCCAAATCTTCGCGTGTCAGCATCGCGCCAATCGGGAAGCCGCCACCGAGCGCTTTGGCGGTGGTCAGGACGTCCGGCGTCACGCCATAGTGCATGTAGGCATACAGCGAGCCGGTACGACCCACGCCGCTCTGTACTTCATCGAATATCAGGGTCGCCTGATGTTTGTCGCACAGTTCACGCAGGCCGCGCAGGAAAGCAGGATCGGCAGGCAAGACACCGCCTTCACCCTGAATCGGTTCAACAATCACGGCACAGGTCTGGTCATTGATCAGTGCTGCCGCAGAGGCGAGGTCGTTGAAGTTGGCGTGCTGAATCGCCGGAGGCAGCGGTGCAAAATCACGTGAGTAAGCCGGTTGTCCACCCGCTGAAACGGTAAACAGCGTGCGTCCATGGAAAGCATTATTGAAGGCTACAATGCCATTTTTCTCTGCGCCAAAACGATCGTGCGCCACTTTACGGGCCAGCTTCAATGCCGCCTCGTTGGCTTCTGCCCCGGAGTTACAGAAGAACACGCGATCGGCGAAGGTGGCGTCAATCAGTTGTTTAGCCAGACGCAAAATAGGTTCGTTAGTATAGCCATTGCCGGTGTGCCACAGCTTACCCGCCTGCTCGGTCAGTGCCTGTTGCAAAGCCGGATGCGCATGTCCCAATGCATTCACCGCGATGCCGCCTGCAAAGTCGATGTAATCCTTACCTTGCTGATCCCAAAGGGTTGAGCCTTCAGCACGCACCGGTACGAAAGCCGCAGGGGCGTATACCGGCATCATCCATTGATCAAAATCGTGACGTGAAACCTGCAGTGACATAGCCATTTCTCCTGCTCCACCTGAGTGAAGCTATTGTTTTAAAATTGTTAAAATCTGTTGTGTCGCAGCACTACTGTAGAGTGCAGTAAGCGTGCCAGCTAGAGGAAAAAATGCATAAACGGGTTTGAGTAACGCAATATCAATGAGTTACACCATGCCACTATTCACATAAAATGCATAAAAAGTGAATATCAGTCTGATGGAGATGGGAGAGCAGCAATTTATTTAGCAGATTTATGCATTCACAAAATGAAATAGCGCTTTTGTGATCGCACAGGGAATATTTCGCCAAAATGTCGCGGCTGTCGCCCTGTTTTAGGGCAACTTGTGCATTTATGGTGCGAAAGTGTGCAGGAAGTGTGCAGCCAAATGGGCAAGTAAAGGCAGGGCCGATTCGCCGCTAATTAACAATCTCGTTGCATATTTGGCTGTATTTTGAACAGCCATTTAATTAAACGTGAGTTAAACGATATTTAGTGACTAAGGTTATTATCAGAACAGAAATAAAAGGATACAAAGAGATTAACCAGATAATTACCATGCTAATGATTAGGTGGTTTTCTATATTTGTTATTGAACAATAATGCATAGGCTTGTGCTATTTAACCCTCAAAGAAACGCGGTGATTTACTTTTCTTTAATTTTACTAAAAAACATTAAAAACAATGATATATGTATTTATATTGGACAAATGCATGACAGAATTGAGATAAGTTTATCCAATGTAAAATTCCGAATAATGGAAGTTAAGATTAAAAATCACACAAAAAGCCAATCGGAAATATTTAGTTACATATATTGCACTGTTGATCTTGAACCTTTTGTGTCATTTTCTTTTCACCCCGATGACGGGGACACAATTAAAAAATATCACAGGGTAAATTATAAATGATGAAGCGCTCCTTACTGGCAGCAGTGATGCCTTTACTGCTGGGACTTTCTTCGGCTCAGGCCGCCGAAATCTATAACAAAGATGGCAACAAGCTGGACCTGACCGGCAAAATCAACGTCTCGCATCTGTTCTCGGATAACGACAGCGCAAACGGTGAAGTTTCTTCTTATACCCGTCTGGGCTTTAAAGGCGAAACCAAAATTAATGACCAACTGACCGGCTATGGTCAGTGGCAATACCAGTACAGTCTGAGCAACTCTGAAGGCAGCGATGCCAACTCAGGCAACAAAACCCGTCTGGGCTTTGCAGGCCTGAAAGTAGCTCAGTTTGGTTCAATCGACTACGGCCGTAACTACGGTCTGGTGTATGACGTACTGGGTTACACCGATATGCTGCCGTACTTTGGTGGTGATTCCGGTTACACCGATGCCTTCCTGTCAGGCCGTTCTACCGGTGTGCTGACCTGGCGTAACAAAGATTTCTTCGGTCTGGTGAAAGGCTGGAACTTTGCCGCGCAGTACGAAGGCAAAAACGAGCGCTCTGATAGCGCGACTGCCAGCAACCTGGCGGTACGTCGTTCGAATGGTGATGGCTTTGCGCTGTCAACCTCTTATGACTTCGATTTCGGCCTGAGCCTTGTCGGTGCTTACGCTAATCTGGATCGTGTCACTGCACAGAACACCGCGACCTACGGCCGTGGCGATAAAGCGCAGAGCTGGGCAGCCGGTCTGAAATATGATGCTAACCAGATTTACCTGGCGACCATCTATGGCGAAACGCAGAATGCAACGCCGATCGGTAACAACGGTTTCGCTAACAAAGCGGTTAACTTTGAAGCCGTTGCACAGTATCAGTTCCTGAACGGCCTGCGTCCTTCACTGGGCTATGTGTCTTCTCGCGCGAAAGATGTTGAGAACAACGTGGGCGATACCGATCTGTTCAAATACGTTGCCGTTGGCGTGACTTACTACTTCAACAAGAACATGTCTGCTTATGCAGAATATAAAATCAACCTGTTGAAAGATAATAACGCGTTGAACATCAACACTGACGACGTAACTGCTGTTGGTCTGGTGTATCAGTTCTAAGAGAGTATCCCTCATTGCATACCGGCTAGTGTCGGCTGGGTATGAGCCAGGGGCAGCGTAAGCTGCCCTTTTTTATTGTCGTTATACAGGTACTCAATCGTGATTGAGGACGCGATAACTGACTGTTTCCGTTATTACTCTTCATGATTTTACACTCATGGAGACAACGCTAATGAATCGATTTTGTATTTGTGCACTTATGCTGATGATGTGTGCGTCGCTTGCACAGGCCGCAGCGGGTTTTCGTCAGATAACACTTGATAGTCAAGGCAATCGTCCGCTCAATGTTGCGTTTTGGTATCCCACTGCCGCCACGGGCGTCTTTGAAGATGTGGGTGAGAACCCCGTGTTCTATGGTGAGCCGATGTTACGCAATGCAACGCCTCGTCCAGGACAGCATCCTTTAGTCCTTCTGTCTCACGGCTATGGCGGTAGCTGGCGTAACCTCAACTGGTTGGCGCATGCACTCACTATGCAGGGATATATCGTCGCTGCCCCCAATCATCCCGGTACAACAACTGAGAATCACGATCCTGCTACTGCCCGGAAACTTTGGCTGCGTCCAGATGATATCAGCCGGGTACTGGATCGGTTATTGGCAGACGAACACCTGGCAGGAAAGGTCGATTCGTTGCGCATCGCCGCCATCGGCCACTCACTCGGAGGGTGGACAGTAATGGAGTTAATCGGTGCCCGGTTTTCGTCGAACAGATTTGTTCAGGATTGTCAGAACCACGCGCAACTAGCAGACTGTCAATTAATCGAGACTTTGGGTATCAGCAATAAAAATACCGCTTCTTTATTAGATGCTCAATTACGTAATCCACGTATTAAAGCGGCCGTATCGCTTGATCTTGGTCTGGCGCGCGGATTCACACCTGAGAGCCTGGCAAGGGTTTCTGTGCCAGTGCTGGTGTTATCCGCAGAACAAGACAGTGTTGAACTTCCCGCCTCACTGGTATCCGGCTATCTGGCGCAGTATCTTCCGCCGCAACAGACATCGTTTTCACGTATAAGAGGCGCAACCCACTTTAGTTTTATGCAGCGCTGTAAACCCCATGGTGCTGAGTTAATCGAACAATCTTCCCCTGGTGAGGGCTTCGTTTGCCGGGATCAAGGCAGCCTCACCCGCGCCGATATTCATCAGGAGTTAATCGCCCGTATCACTCGCTTTCTGACAGCGGCATTGAACTCGCCTGCTGACGAAATGCACTCGGCGTCTGTCCGCTAATGCGTAAAAACTCGCGATTGAAATTTGATTTAGTGGTGAATCCTGACGCCAGCATCACCTCCGTAACCGGCAGTGAACTGCTTCGAAGCAACTGCTGCGCATGAGCGATGCGAAAACCATTTATCCACTGAGAAACATTGCAGTGGTAAGTCGCATTGATCGCACGTGAGATATGACGCGAGGGAATACCGGATTTGCGTGCTAACAGATTCAACGTGAGTTGTGTATTAAGGAACAGGTCATCCTGCCGCAGTCGATTTTCCAGTTGCAGGCACAAGGCTGCCTGCTCAGGCGTCTGCGACGGAGAAGAATCGGGCAGTACTGTCTCAATACTCACTTCCCGGGGGCGGGTCCGTGCTGCAAGTACAATCGCCAGACTAAGCAAAGGCAGCATTAAACTTTGCAGTATCGCGATGATTTGCGGCACAAGCTTGCCCTGATGCAAAGTGAATTCGAGCGCCACCAGCAAATCTGTCATACCAGAGAAGCAAAGAAAAACACCGGCGGTAAGAGCCATTCTTGCCGCCAGCCCGACTTCACCAATGCGCGCATCGCTAAATCGATCCCCACCGCCTAAGCCCATAAGAATCAATGTCGCCCCGTATCCGATATAAAGCACAAATAGCGCGCTATCAATGGCTTCTGGCCAGCACTGCATAATGATGATGGCCAGCGCGGGCGGGACGATTTTCCAGCGTGAATATTGATGAGTCGTATGCGGGCTGAAACAGTGCCAGGCCAGCGCCGGGATTAGCGTTGCTAATAACACGCGCAAAGCCATGAGTGGTGTTGACGGCCAGATCCAACGTAATGCTCCCACCGCCAGTAACAGTGAGCAGACGACCAGAAATAGCAGCGTGGTTTGGTGGCGTTGCTTATCGTTCGCCGCTAAGGTCACGATTAAAATTAGCAGCACCAGTAGCGTAACCAGCGGAACCGGAATTGAAGGCATGTAGTAAGAATCCATTCTTGACAATAAGCCGCTATATTACCAGGTTCATGCACTGAAGTGGCGGGAGTTTCTTCGATGGCCGTTACTAAGGCGTCATCAGATCGAAACGATTATCCTCACCGGAATCGATGCTAAACGGTTCCTGAATTTGCAGCGTAATCCAGTTGGAGGTCACCCGACTGCCCTTGCTGTCTTCCAGTGTCACAGACAGACGATAGCTGTTGGTGGCGTCCGATGCGCTATTCCATGCGGGCATGATGATGCTCCAGCCTTGCGGATCATTCGGATTAGCGCCCGGCGTGAGGCTTAACGCCTGGGTATCGCCCTGCCACGTCACCCTGGTTATCGGATTCGCATTACGGATTTGCAATTTCAGCGGCAGGCTTTCGCCGCCGTTTAATTGCCATGGCGGTGTGGCGAGGAATACCGATAAGGTTTTGCGCTGACGATACTCCACCACCGGCGTATTGTTGCGCGTCACCATGTCGTAACGGCTGCCGCGCAGCGAACGCGCTTCGGCCACGTTATCGGCACTCAACTGCTGGCTCAGCGGCACACCAAAACGATAGTTGAGATGCAAACCCAGCTGATCCTGACTTTCACCTTCATTACTGGTTTTGTGGCTGGCAGAAAATGTCACCAGCGGCACCGGCGTGTAGGACACACCAAAGGTCAACGCCGAAGGATTGTGATAGGTATTGCCGCTGCTAAACAGATCCACATCATTGCCCAGGTACTGCTCCCAGCTCACTGACATACCTAGCTGGCGATAAAACGGCAGGTAGCCCTGAGTGGTGAAATCGTAGCCGCGTGCTAAACGCTGCTGCTGGAAGGGATCGCGATTTTGCCAGCCCGATAGCGGTGTGTAGTAGTTAGCCGAGAAGCGCAGGTAATCGCCCCAGGCTTCTGTGCCCACTGAAGCACGCTGCAATCCGCTGTTAAACATGCGATCGACAAAACCGTTGTAACCAAGCAGCCATTTGCCCGCCGTCCAGCGTTGTCCTAAGCCGATATTGCCCACCAGCCCATCATCCGTTTGGTGAAAACCCACCTCACTAAAGGTCAGATATTGATAGCGATCGGCCCACGGCGTAAGCAGAGAAGCGCCACTGCCGGTGAAGTTACCATCCATATCAACGTTAAAATCGATCTGCGCTTTACCATAAGGCGATAGCAGAGATTGGCCCTCATCCACCACGCGGTTTGCCACTTCATCGCGGAAATGGTTAAACGCCCAGATACCCGCCTGATGACCAAAAGTGTTGTCACTGGTGCTGTCCTGACTGGCTTCACCAATGCTCTTGGCGATGGTCGCCAGATTTTTGCTGAAAGCCGCATTCTCATCTTCATAGCCAAGTGCGGGGAGATCGCTGGCCATCTTCTGGAAGCGTTCGGGATCGCTAAAGGGCGCATCAGCAACATGCGTGTCAGTGACCAGCGCCAGAGCAGGCGCGGTTAAAAGCAGCCCCGTTGCAGCGGGCAGCATGCGCAGTGATTTGAATGCAGAGAAAACAGATGTCATAGCAAAAACAGGCTTTTATCCAGTTTAGAATTTGAAGTGGCTCACAAAACTGTACTGGAATACCCTAACACATTCTGCCGATATTGCAGAAAAAGCCGGGCGGAATTAGGACATTGCCTGATTAGCAAAAGGCATCATCTTATATTGATAGCGGCATCGCTCCGCAGAGCGCCCTGCGTAAAGCCCCGCAAGACGCTCACGGCTGCTGCGATTAGGAGAATATCAGCCCGCCATCCACATTGATGGTTTGGCCGGTGATGTAGCGCGCATCATCCGAGGCGAGAAACGCCACCAACCCGGCGACATCTTGCGGCTGTCCGGCGCGTTTCAGCGGAATATTTTCCACCCATTCCGCCATCAACTCACCTTTGCCATACTGCTTTTTATCGCTGCTAAGGATTTCTCCCCACACGCGATCGTTGTAATCCCACATCTCGCTTTCGATGATACCCGGACAGAAAGCATTCACGGTGATGTGCGACGGCGCCAGTTCCAGTGCCAGGCTCTGAGTAATGCCGATAACACCCATTTTACTGGCCGCATAGTGTGGCGTGTAAATAAAGCCTTGTCGCCCCTGCCCGGATGAGGTGTTGATCAGGCTGCCGCTGCCCTGCTTCACCATGTACTTTGCCGCCTCACGGCAACACAGCCAGACGCCGGTGGTGTTCACAGCCAGAATTTTTTCGAAATCGCTCTTTGGCATCGCGTCAAAGCGATCAATAGTGATCACTCCGGCATTCTGAATCGAGACATCAATGGTGCCAAAGCGCTCCGCCGCCTGCTGATAAAGCTGCTGCACTTCGGCCTCATTGGTCACATCCACCTGCAGCGCCAGAATCTCGCTGCCATACTGTTCTTCCAGCGCCCGCGCTGTGGTGAATACCCGGTCCGAGTTGGACACCATTACCAGCCGAGCGCCATCGCGCGCAAATCGTGCGGCAATGCCAGCACCAATGCCGCGGCATGCGCCGGTAATCACCACCGTTTTTCCACTAAAATCGCGTGTCATATTGCCTCCTGTTATCCGTGCGTTGCTTCAGGCAGGGCGGCCGATTGCTGCTTTTTTTCATGTCTGCGCAGCAGCACCACCTTACTTTGTAATTTTTGCTGGAACTGGTCGATGACCACGGCGGTGACGATCACCAGCCCTTTAATCACCATTTGCCAGAAATCGCTGACGCCCATCATCACCATGCCATCAGCGAGGAATACGATGACAAAGGCACCGATAATCGAACCCGATACACGCCCGCGCCCTCCTGCTAACGCCGTTCCGCCCAATACGGTTGCACCGATGGCGTCCATCTCGAACATGTTGCCGGTCATCGGGTGCGCGGTTTGCAGTTGGGATGCGACGATCAATCCCACCAGCGCAGCACATAAACCGGAGAAGGCATAGACAAACACTTTGACCTTAATGATCGGTACACCGGCCAGGCGTGCCGCAGATTCATTGCCGCCGGTGGCATAGATATAGCGGCCCAGCGGGGTTTTACGTGTCAGATAAAGGCCGAGCAGCAGGAAGCCGATCATTAACCAGATTGGGATGTAGACGCCAAGCACACTGCCCGATCCCAGCAGCGCGAAACCGGTATTACCCAATGCTGGCATCCCCACCAGATTGGCGTAGGTACTGCCATCGTTGAACAGCAGCGCGGCCCCACGAGCCACATACATCATGCCGAGGGTGCAGATAAAGGGTGCCACGCCCAGACGCGTCACCACGGTGCCGTTGATCAACCCCAGCACGATGCCGAACAGCGCCACCACCAGAATCACTTCCGGCACGTTAAAGAACAGCGTGTTGCCGCCCCACAGCGGCACACCATTGGTGAGCAACGCCCCCGCCACCATGCCGCAAATGCCCGCCACCGCACCGACTGACAGGTCGATGCCACCCGTCAGGATCACCAGCGTCATACCAATGGCCAGCAGCCCGGTGATGGCAACATGCTGCGTCATGATCAGTAAGTTTGAGGTGGTCAGGAAGTTGGGCACCATAAAGCTAAAAAAGCCAACCACGATCAGTAATGCGATAAAGGTTCGCGCTTTCAGCAAGTACATATAAAGCAGGTATTTCTGGTTCATTTTATTGCTCTCCTGCGGGCTCAATCATGCGGTGTTGAGGCGCTAATCAGCGCTTCTCGCGTTGCCGCGCTGCGCGGTAAATCGGCGGTAATACGGCCATCAGCCATCACCAGAATGCGATCGGCCAGTGCCATCACCTCGTCCAGTTCAGAAGAGGAGAACATCACCGCCAGACCTTGCTGTGCGAGATTGCCAATCAGGTGGTACACGTCTGTTTTTGCCCCCACATCGATTCCACGCGTAGGCTCATCCAGCAGCACCACCTGTGGGCCGGTCATCAGCGCTTTTCCCAGCACCACTTTCTGCTGGTTGCCGCCGCTGAGTGAGGTGATCGGCAGTTCCGGGTCGCTGACTTTGATGGCGAGATGACCAATCATTTCATCGACGCGGCTTTGCTCTCTACGGGGATTGAGTAAGCGCAGCGCACGGCGAAAACCACGCAGGCTGAGATCGCTGAGCGTCATGTTGGCGGTGATCGACATCAACTGCACCACGCCTTCGGTTTGTCGGTCTTCCGGCACCAGCGCAATGCCTTTCTTTAAGCGCTGCTGGAAGTTGCGTTTATCCAGCACTTCGCCATTCAGACTGACGCTGCCGGACTGGCAGTGCATCATGCCAATCAGCCCTTTAAACAATTCCGTGCGTCCCGCGCCCAGCAAACCGTAAATGCCGATCACTTCGCCTTTACGCAGCGAAAACGACACATCATTGAGCTTGTAGCCGCCATTCTGATGCAGTGCCGTCAGCCCGTTGACGTTCAAAATCGTTTCGCCCTGAGTGGCGGGCTGATAGTCAAAGTGTTTATTCTTGTCGCCGACCATCTGTTCGATGATCCAGGGAACCGAAGCGTCACGCACTTCCCGCTCACTGATAAAGCGGCCGTCACGAAAAATGGTGATGTGATCGCCAATCTCCATCAGCTCTTCCAGTCGATGCGAGATATAGATGATGGTGACGCCACGCCGTTTCAGCTGGTCAATCACGTTGAACAGCACCTTCACTTCAGACTGGCTCAGCGCACTGGTGGGTTCATCCATGATCAGCACGCGCGTATCTTTCGATAGCGCCCGGGCAATTTCGACCAGCTGTTGATGGCCAATCCCCAGTTCGCCCAGCGCCGCATAAGGGTCAACATCCAGCTCAAGACGCTCCAGTAACGATTTCGCCAACGCGTACTGATACTTTTCGTTGATCACGCCGCGTTGGAAAAATTCATTGGCGATAAAGATGTTGTCCATCACGTTCATGTTGGGGAACAGGTTAAGTTCCTGAAAGATGATGCTGATACCGTGCTTTTCCGCCTGATGAGTGGAGTTGAGCGACACCACTTCGCCATCCAGCAGAATTTCACCGGATGAAGGGGTTTCCACGCCCGCCAGCATCTTCATCATGGTGGATTTTCCCGCCCCGTTTTCACCTATCAACACGTTCACTTTGTTGCGATAGACGCGGTAGTTCACCTGATCGAGCGCGGTGACGCCGGGGTAAATACGCGAAACATTGCGGGTTTCGATGATCACGTCACTTTGAGTATTTTGCATGCCCGCTCCTTACTGCCGCACGATGGCAGCAGGTGTGACATTCGGCACCTGCTCAGGGGTATCGAAGCTGCTGAATACGCCGGACAGCTGCACTTTATCACCCACTTTCGGCTTAAAGGCGCTCATCATATTGGCGGCCTGCTGATTAATGGCGCGGCTGTAGTCACCAAACAACACCTGATCGTTGAAGTCCTGATAGCTGGCCCCTTTATAGGCATCACGCAGCACCGTGCCAGGGAAAATCGGACCGACCTGCACCGTCACGTTATCGCCGGAAACGTCTTTTACCGTCATACGGCCATTGCGCGAAGTGGTATTGACCGCCGTAACTTCACCACTGACGTTGACGCTGAAGACACAGGGGTTCTCTTCCTGTGCGCGGTAGCCATAGGTTTGACAGGCGCTGTCAAAATCTTTGGCGGACTTCAGCGCATTCAGCAGTTCCGCCACCGGCTTCGCATCGTGCTGAATCTGCGGTACCAGTTTCTGCTGCCAGGTCTGAGCAATATTGGCCATTTTAGGATTGGGGGGATTTTTCAGGTCGGCCAGCTCCTGCTGCGACACAATGCGGCAACCGCTAAGGATCACGATAGGAAGCAGTAACCAGAGTCGTTTGTGCATCACATTCTCCTGGGCGCCTGCTGAGCAGGCGCACCGATTATTGATTACGACTTGTAGTTAAAGTCCTGCACACCTTTAGCATTGTCCGGGGTGATTAAAATGCCGCGGAACATCACGCGCTGCTTCTCCGGCTTCACCCCTTTCTGGATGAAGTTGTCGAGATCGGTCACACCCTGCGCGGCAATAGCCTGCGCCTGCAACATCACCGTAGCTTTCAGATCGCCTTTTTCTACCGCATCACGCTCGTCATTGCTGCCATCGATGCCCACCACTGTGACATCGTTGCGACCTGCGGCTTTGAGTGCCGCAATCGCGCCCAGCGCCACCGGACCGTTACCACAGATCACGCCTTTGACATCGGGATGGGCCTGCAGAATGCTGTCCATAATGCGTTTGCCATCGATCAGGGTGCCTTTCGCATCCTGACGCGCGACAGATTTCATATCCGGATACTGATCCAGCACCTGGTGGAAGGATTTCGAGCGGGTGACGCAGTTATTGTCAGCGAGGTTACAGGTCAATTCGGCATAGCTGCCCTTTTCACCCATCTTCTCCACAAACACGTTGGCCACATCAGAACCCGCCTGGAAGTTGTTGTGGGTGATCTGCGCCAGCGCCACATCGTCGACCGGAATCTCACGGTTGATCAGCACCACGGGGATCCCCGCATCTTTGGCTTTTTTGATTGCTGCGACGCTGGCGGTGGAGTCGGCGTTATCCAGCACAATGCCCTGCACTTTTTTACCGATGGCGGCATCAATCAGTTCGCTCTGCTTCTTAACGTCTTCACCGTGCGACAGCACGCTGGTTTTATAGCCCAGCTCTTGCGCTTTCAGGTTGGCGCCTTTGGCTTCGGAAGCGTAATAGGGGTTATCCAGTGAGTTCACCAGAATCATGATGGTGCCTTTGTCGGCAGCGAAGCTGGATTGGGCGATCAGGCAACTGGCAATGGCAGTGAATAACAGGGTACGTTTTTTCATGTTCGTGCTCTCTCATTGTTTTGTTGTTATTGCAGGGTTGAGGCCTTACTGGTGCTGGCGCGGCATTACCAGATGGTGAAGCCGCCATCGATCATTAAATCTGCGCCGGTGATCATGTCGCTGCCGTTGCTGGCGAAAAACAGCACGGCGGCGGCAATCTCATCGGTGTAAGCAAAACGCCCTAACGGGATCAGTTTCTTCATCTGTTCACCCTTCTCACCACGCCAGGCTTTTTCGCCCATCGGCGTCAGCACCACGGTGGGTGACAAGGTATTAACGTTGATACGGTGTGGCGCGAACTCTTTGGCCATCACCTTAGTCATTCCAAGCAGGCCAGCTTTGGCAGAGGTATAAGCCACGTGGTTATCAATGGCGATGGAAGCGGCTTGCGAGGCGATATTGATGATCTTGCCGCCATTCCCGGCGCGCACCATGCGTTTGCCCGCGGCTTGCGAGCAGAGAAAAGGACCGGTGAGATTGACGGCGATCTGCTTCTGCCACTCGGCAAAGTCGGTTTCCAGTACCGGCTGTAACATCACATAACCTGCACAGTTCACCAGGATATCGATGTGGCCGTAGTGCTGTTCCACCTGGTCGAACGCCGTCTCGACTGAGCCAGCATCGGTCACGTCACAGCACACCAGCAGTACACGATCGGCAGAGAATTGTTCCTGCACAGCCGCCACGCGATCGCTTTCGAATGGAGGGTAAAGCAGGGCCAGCCGTGCACCTTTCTCTAACAGCATGGCGTTACTGGCCATGGCAATCCCACCCAGGCCACCGGTCACCACTGCCACTTTGCCGGTAAGATCCAGATCGGTATTCACGCCGTAGCGCAGGTTGACATCGTATTCCCCACTCATCCCTTCTCTCCTGTGTGCCTGTTCAGCGGCTCTGGTTATCTCTGGCCGGATAGGTTTGCTGTAATATTGATTTTCGAACAAAAATATAAGCTATCGTTTCGCAATGGTTTGTGGGTGAGATCAAATTTCATACAAATGATGAAAACTATTTTTATCCAGCTGTTTTTAAAGCAAATAATAAAAAATCAGGTTTTTTGATATAGAAATAACAGCTGGCGGGTGTATGTGAAATCAAATGCATGGCTTTATCTTATTTTCATTCGAAAATGCATCTTTGTGCGAGCCGCCTCGCAAATCCCCAACACGCAGAGTAAAATCATCACGGGTTTTCTTATGGTTAAAACCAGACCGTGATTGGAAAGAGGGAGCATTTCGATTGAAAAGCAAAACTGAGCAGCTGGCTGATATGCAGCAGCGTCGTGAGAAGATCCTGGAGATGATCCGCGAAGACGGCACAGTCACGGTTAAAGCGCTTACCGATACCTTTGGCCTGACCGAAGCCACCATCCGCACCGATTTGCGTATGCTGCAAAAAGCCGGGCATGTGCAGCGTTATCATGGCGGCGCCACCCTGATGACCGGCAAGCAGAATACCGGCGCCCTGCTGCTTGAGCGTCAAACCCATCTTGATGAGAAAGAAGCGATTGGCCGTCTGGCCGCGCAGTATGTCGAAAACGGCGATACGGTGATTTTCGATTCTGGCACCACCACCACCGCCATTGCGGAGGCGATCAGCCACATCCGCCGTTTATCGGTGATCACCACGGCAGTGAATATTGCGCTGAAGCTGGGGGGCGAACCGGGGATTAATATCCTGCTGACAGGCGGCACCTTTAAGTTTCCGACGCTATCGACCTCCGGGGAGAAAGCGGCTTCATTCTTTGAAAACGTGCTGGCGGAAAAGCTGTTTCTCGCCACCGCCTGCATCTCGCCGCGCCTCGGTTTAAGCTTCCCCAGCGAAACCGACATCAAAGTGAAGATGGCGATGATCAACTCCGCCAGTACGGTATTTGTGGTGGCGGACTCCAGCAAAATCGATAAGGTGTCGATGTTTGCCCTGCCGTGTGACTGGAGCAAAATCCACTATTTGATTACCGATCGCGGGATCACCCCGGCGCAGATTGCGGCGTTTGAAGCGTTGGGTGTGCAGGTGTTGGTGGCAGGTATTGAAGAGGCAAAAAAACGCGCGGTGTTTTGAGCATCAATTCAGGGGCGGCCCACTCGCAGCCGCCCCTTCAATGCTGATTAGAAACCTAAGCTATCCAGCAAGTCATCCACCTGATCCTGGTTCGCCACCACGCCAGGTGCATTGGCATGGATCTGCGGACCATTCAACAGGCTGCTGGCGTCTTTACGCGCGGCAGCGTTGGCTTCAGGCATATTCTCCAGCAGCACCATCAGCAACTGACGCTCGATCTCCTGGATCACATCCATCATGCGCTTGATCACCTGGCCGGTAAGGTCCTGGAAATCCTGCGCCATCATGATCTCGAGCAGCTGCTTGTTGGTGTACGAGGTATGCGCCGGCACATCACTGAGAAATTCGCGCGTATCCGAAACCAACTCGCGTGCATCCGCCAGCTCAATCGGGTTTTCAAACCACGCATCCCAACGGCCTTTCAGCTTATTGGCGTTGGCTTCCATTTGGTCCTGGTGTGGCTGCGCGGCTTCAACGCAGTTGAGTGCGCGTTCTGCCGCTTGCGCCGTCATCTGCACCACGTAATCCAGACGGTCGCGCGCGTCCGGAATGGCTTCCGCCGCTTCGGCAATCGCCTGGTCTAACCCCAATTCGCGCAGGCTGTCGCGCAACATACGCGTCAGCGAGCCGATACGGGTAATAATGTCGTGTGCCGAGGCTTCTTCGGTTGGTTTCGGAAGGTCGCTCATCACATCTCCTTACATACCCAGTTTTTCGAAAATTTTACCCAGCTTTTCTTCCAGCGTGGCTGCGGTGAACGGCTTCACGACATAACCGCTGGCACCGGCCTGGGCGGCTGCAATGATGTTCTCTTTTTTCGCTTCTGCCGTGACCATTAGCACGGGCAGCTTGCTCAACGCTGCATCAGAACGAATGGTTTTCAGCAGTTCCAGACCGTCCATGTTGGGCATGTTCCAGTCGGATACCACGAAATCGAATCCACCCGCACGCAGTTTGGTCAGTGCATCAACACCATCCTCTGCTTCTTCAACGTTGTTGAATCCCAGCTCTTTCAGCAGGTTGCGGACGATACGACGCATCGTATTGAAGTCATCCACCACCAAAAAGCGCATGTTTTTATCAGCCATATCTACTCCTGTGTTGTCTCGTCCGGCAGGACGGGCTCGTTAAATTCGCAATGCCTGTCCGGCGCTAATTTTTGCCAGCATGTGCTGACTGATGTGTCCTAAATCGACTACTTCACTGGTGCCGCCCATCGCAATCGCTTCGCGCGGCATACCAAAGACGACGCAACTGGCTTCATCCTGCGCGATGGTCCAGGCACCGGCGCGATGCATTTCCAGCATCCCGGCGGCACCGTCGTTACCCATCCCGGTGAGGATGACACCCACGGCATTTCGTCCTGCGTGCACCGCCACGGACCGGAACAGCACGTCAACAGACGGCTTGTGACGGTTTACCGGCGGGCCATCATTCAGTTTCACCACGTAGTTGGCGCCGCTGCGGCCCAACTCCATGTGCATGGCGCCCGGTGCGATATAGGCATGACCGGGTAAAATACGTTCGCCATCTTCCGCTTCTTTCACGGTGATCTGGCACAGCTTGTTCAGGCGCTCGGCAAACGAGCGGGTAAAGCCTGGTGGCATATGTTGCGTGATCAGCAGCGCCGGGCTGGTCGCGGGCAGCGGCTGCAATACATGGCGAATCGCCTCGGTGCCGCCGGTGGAAGAGCCAATTGCAATCAGCTTCTCACTACTCAGCAGCGGGCCGGCTTTTAGCATCACCGGGCCAGGTGTGGCCGGGCGCGCATGCAGTTTGGCTCGCGCCGCTGCGCGAATTTTGTCGGCGATCATTTGACTGTACGCCAGCATGCCTTCGCGAATACCCAACTGCGGCTTAGTGACGAAATCCACTGCGCCCAATTCCAGCGCGCGTAATGTCACTTCCGATCCTTTACCGGTCAGCGATGACACCATCACGACTGGCATCGGCCGCAGGCGCATTAACTTCTCCAGGAAGTCGAGGCCATCCATACGCGGCATCTCGACGTCCAGCGTCAGCACCTGTGGGTTGTATTGCTTGATTAAATCCCGCGCCACCAACGGATCGGGCGCGGTTGCGACCATCTCCATATCGGCGTGGCTGTTGATGATCTCCGTCATCAACTGTCGCATTAGCGCAGAGTCATCTACGCACATCACGGTGATTTTGCTCATCGTCTTTCCTTGGTCAATCCATAGACTGTCTGTCCACGCAGCCAGAACTCTTTACTGATCTGGCTGAAGTTCTCTGAGTGTCCAGCGAACAGCACACCGCCGGGCTTCAGCAGGGGAACGAAACGGCGCAGGATTTTTTCCTGCGTCTCTTTATCGAAATAGATCATCACGTTACGACAGAATATTGCGTCGAACGGACCCGGCAACGCCCAGTCGTTGGCCAGTAAATTCAGCTGCGAATAGTTCACCATGCTGGCGAGATCGGAGCGGACGCGCACCATGCCTTCATGCGGCCCGGTGCCACGCAGGAAAAAGCGTTGCAGCTGCGATTGCGATAAGGTGCGCAGCTCTTCCTGGCGATAGACCCCCGCCACGGCTTTTTCCAGTACCTGTGTATCAATGTCGCTGGCGTGCACCTGGAACTTACCCGGTCCGGTACCCAGCGTTTCCGCCAGCGTCATGGCGATGGAGTACGGCTCTTCGCCGGTTGAGGCGGCGGTACTCCACACGCTGTAACTGCCACTGCGCTTACGCGCATGATCCGCGAGGATCGGGAAATGGTGCGCCTCGCGGAAGAATGAGGTCAGGTTGGTGGTCAACGCGTTAATAAACGCCTGCCACTCTGCACTGTTCTGGTCTTGCTCCAGCAACGCCAGATAACGACCAAAGTCATCAATATTCAGCGTGCGCAAACGGCGCACTAAGCGGTTGTAAACCATCTCCCGCTTGTGATCGGCCAGCACGATGCCTGCGCGTTGATAGATCAGCTGGCTGATACGACGAAAATGCGTATCTGAGAGCGGCAGTCGCTGCACCATTTGCGAGAGCAGCGTTGTCGCTTCACTTTGATCCAATAACGTCGATTTCTTCATGTCAGGTCACCCGGCAACAAACTGATTAAATTGTGATACTGCGATTACTGCTGTGCTGCCAGTTGGGCCGCCTTGCGGCGGCCACACGGATTAAAAGGTTTCCCAGTTATCGTCCGCGCTACGTGCACCTGCGGGTTGAGCCAGCGCTTTGACTGCGGCTGGACGCAACATTTTTGGCGCTGTAGATACGTTAACGGCCTGAGCGACAAATTCTTTACCAATATTGAACACCGCAACCGACTGTTTCAGTCGACTGGCCTGATCTTCCAGTGCGGCAGCCGCCGTGGCTGACTCTTCTACCAGCGCGGCGTTCTGCTGTGTCACGCGGTCCATCTCGTTCACGGCCAGACCCACCTGGTCGATTCCGCGACTCTGCTCATCCGACGCCGAGGCGATTTCGCCCATGATGTCGGTGACGCGAGTGACGGCGTTGACGATGTTGGTCATGGTTTCGCCCGCGCTCTCCACCAGCACCGAACCGGTGTTGACGCGACTCACCGAGTCTTCGATCAGACCTTTGATCTCTTTCGCTGCCTGGGCGCTGCGCTGTGCCAGACTGCGCACCTCACCCGCCACCACCGCAAAGCCACGGCCCTGTTCACCCGCACGTGCCGCTTCAACCGCCGCGTTGAGTGCCAGAATGTTGGTCTGGAACGCGATGCCATCGATCACACTGATGATGTCCGCGATTTTCTTCGAGCTGCCGGTGATCTCTTTCATGGTGGTGACCACGCCATCCACCACTTTGCCGCCGTGCTGCGCGGTTTCAGAGGCAGTCAGCGCCAGTTGTGAAGCCTGACGGGCGTTTTCGGCGTTCTGCTTCACGGTGGCGGTCAACTGCTCCATGCTGGCAGCCGTCTCTTCCAGAGAAGCGGCCTGCTGTTCAGTACGTGAAGAGAGATCGTTGTTACCCATGGCGATTTCGCTGGCACCGGTGTAGATAGCGTCTGAACCATCACGCACGGTACGCACGGTATTCGCCAGCTCCTGCTGCATGTGCTGCAGTGAGCTGAGTAATTCACCCATCTCGTTGCGCATACTGACATCAATCTGCTGCGTCAAATCGCCACGCGCGATGTGACGGATATGGTCGATGCTCTGTTTCAACGGACGAATCAGCACGTTGCGCATGCCGCTCCACACCAGTGCAATCACCAGCAGGGTCACCAGCAAAGTACCGATCACCAGCATGATGGAGTGCTGATAGGCGCTTTCGTTGGCATCAATACCCTGCTTTGCCAGCACGATGTTGTAGTTCAGCCATGCGGTGTAATCCTTCTCGAATTTATCCTGCATACCCTGCGTTGGTTGATCGACAAAGCCTTTGAAGTTCCCGTTACCCAGGAAATCAATCAGCTCGGCCAGTCCACCACGGAAGGCGTTGTAGTTGGCCTGCAGCGTCTTGACGTTCTCCGCACTTTTGCCCTTCTCAGACAAATTCGCGTTGAACTCGGCAAAAGCCTGGTCAGCGGTTTTCAACTCCTCACTTGCCAGCGCGACCAAATCTTTCACGGTTGCGCCTGAGCCAGCTTGCTGGCTGTCCAGCAAATAGCGGATCCCTGCACGGTTCAGCGTGTTACGCGCCTGAACCAACGATACCCAAGAGGTGCCCATCGCCCGTTGCAGCGTACTGAGACGCTGGTTATAGGCAAAATTCTCTTTATCGGCTTTCACCGTGGTAAAAAACATCCCTCCGGAAAACAGCTGCAGCAAGGCAAACAGTGCCAGCACACATAACAGCCCGGAAACGACACGAATACGACTAAACATAAACACCTCATTGGTTGGCGGATCGCTCCTGTTATCGGCGTTCACAGAGGGATCTTTATGTTGTCTGCAACGGGTTGGACCAGCGGGAATTAAGGAGGATCAGGGATAAATTAAAGTGTGCCGACAGGTGAACGGGCGCACCTGCGTGCGCCCGGTTAAAAACGTTTAAAATGTCTCCCAGTTGCTGTCACTGACGGGCGCCGTCACGGCTTTGCGTGGTGCACTCAGCATTGGCTGCGCGCTCTGTGGCTGACGCACTGCGGCAGTGGCCTGTGAAGCACGCGGCACGCGGAACACCGCCACTGACTGGCTCAAACGACTGGCCTGCTCTTCCAGCGATGCCGCAGCAGCGGCGGATTCTTCCACCAGCGACGCATTCTGCTGCGTCACGCGATCCATCTCAGTGACCGCCTGGCCGACCTGATCAATACCGCGACTCTGCTCATCAGATGCTGAAGCAATTTCGCCCATGATATCGGTCACGCGCGTCACCGCACCGACGATATCATTCATGGTTTCACCGGCGGTGCCGACCAGCTGCGAACCGCTGTTAACACGATTCACCGAATCCTCAATTAAACCTTTAATCTCTTTCGCCGCCTGCGCACTGCGCTGCGCCAGATTACGCACTTCACCGGCGACTACTGCAAAGCCGCGACCCTGCTCACCCGCGCGAGCGGCTTCGACTGCCGCGTTCAGTGCCAGAATATTGGTCTGGAAGGCAATGCCATCAATCACGCTGATGATGTCGGCGATTTTCTTCGAACTGCCGGCGATATCACTCATGGTACGCACGACGCCATCCACCACCTCACCGCCTTTGCGTGCGGTATCAGAAGCACTGAGCGCCAGCTGAGATGCCTGACGGGCGTTCTCGGCATTCTGCTTCACGGTAGCCGTCAGTTGCTCCATGCTGGCCGCCGTCTGTTCCAGCGAAGCCGCCTGCTCTTCAGTACGAGCGGAGAGATCGTTGTTGCCCGCCGAGATTTCGCTCGCGCCGGTGAAGATAGCATCAGAGCCGTCACGCACGTTGCTGACGGTACGCACCAGCGACTGCTGCATCTCATGAAGGCTGGCCGCCAGTTGGCTCATCTCGTTGCGTCCTTCCACGGCAATATGCTGCGTCAGATCGCCAGATGCGATATGGCGGATATGGCCCAGCAGCTGATGCAATGGCTGGATCAGTACCGCACGCAGGCCAAACCAGCAGCCGACAATTACGAACACCACCACCAGCGCCACCACTGCCAGCAGCCACATCATCATATGGAACGCTTGCTGATTTTGCGCCACGCCTTCCGCCGCCAGTGTGCTTTGCGCCGTGCGCCACTCAGCATAGGTGGCCTTCATCTTCACCTGTTTGGCTTCAATGTTCTGCGCAAACATGCCTTGCAGATCGTTGGCTTTTAAACGTTCCAGCATCGCTTTCAGGCCATCGTTGAAGGCGGCGTAGTCCGTTTCCAGGCGATCGCGCAGTGCGTCCGGCAAGCCTGGCGTACCCGGCAGATCGTAGTAACGCTGGTAGTGCCCGGCAGCCACATCCAGCTGCTTTTCAGTCTGTGCAATCAGCGCCTGAAGCTGGCCGCCGTTGGACTGTGCCGCCATACTGCCCTGCATGCGCAGCATCGCGCGGTTTAACACGGTACGGGTCTGGTTGAGTTCGATCCAGGCATCGGACATCGCGCCGACGTTGTTGGTCGACGTCTGTGCCACGGCAAAAGCTTCTTTATCTTTTTGTAAGGCAGACCAGAACAATCCGCCGGAAATTAACTGCAAAGCACCAAAGACCAGCAAGACTGCGATCAGGCTGGTGACAACATTGATTCGTTTTAACATGAGTTCTCCAAAGAGTGAGGCATTTCGGCTCCCGCTGTTATCGACCGCAGTTGTTAAATTTTGAGGGGCTTTAACGGATTTTACGAAATATAATTCTGCCAATAACTTTCTTTACAGAGTTTTATAACTAAAGAAATTGTCATTAAAAAAAATGCGCCTTTATCGGGTAAACGATAAAAGCGCATTGATACTATTGGAATAAAAGGATATTGCGGCAGTGGGTGCGCCAGCGCACACCACTGCAAGCGATTAAAACGTTTCCCAGTTACTGTCGCTGACTGGTGAAGTCACAGCTTTACGTGGTGCACTCAACACCGGCGGCGCGATCTGCGGATGGCGCACTTCGGCACTGGCCATGCCAGGCTGTACTGCGCGTGGCACCCGAAATACCGCCACCGACTGGCTCAGGCGGCTGGCCTGCTCTTCCAGCGAAGCCGCTGCCGCAGCAGACTCTTCCACCAGCGAGGCGTTCTGCTGGGTCACGCGGTCCATTTCCGTCACTGCCTGACCGACCTGGTCGATACCGCGACTCTGTTCATCAGACGCTGAGGCGATTTCGCCCATAATATCGGTCACACGGGTGACCGCATTGACGATCTCACTCATGGTTTCACCGGCGGTGCCCACCAGCTGCGAACCGCTGTTGACGCGATTGACAGAATCTTCAATCAGACCCTTAATCTCTTTCGCCGCCTGGGCGCTGCGCTGTGCCAGGTTGCGAACTTCACCTGCCACCACCGCAAAGCCACGCCCCTGCTCGCCAGCACGCGCCGCTTCCACCGCTGCATTCAGCGCAAGGATGTTGGTCTGGAAGGCGATACCGTCAATCACGCTAGTGATATCAGCGATCTTCTTTGAACTCCCGGCGATATCGCTCATGGTGCGTACGACGCCTTCCACCACGTTGCCGCCCTTCTGTGCGGTTTCAGAGGCACTCAACGCCAGCTGTGACGCCTGGCGGGCGTTTTCGGCGTTCTGTTTCACTGTGGCGGTCAGCTGTTCCATGCTGGCTGCGGTCTGTTCCAGCGAGGCAGCCTGCTCTTCCGTACGAGCGGAGAGATCGTTGTTACCTGCCGAGATTTCACTCGCGCCGGTGAAGATGGCATCAGATCCGTCACGCACGTGACTGACAGTACGCACCAGCGACTGCTGCATGTCATGCAGGCTGTTCGCCAGTTGGCTCATCTCATTGCGGCCTTCAACGCTAATACTCTGGGTCAGGTCACCCTGCGCGATCGACTGAATGTGGGCAATGTTAGTGTTCAATGGATTAATCAGGATGCGACGCAGGTTCACCCAGCACAGTCCAATCACCACTAATACCATCACCATGATAGCGCCCAGAATCCAGCTCATGCGGCTGAAGGCATCGGCATTTTTTTCCTGGCCTTGTGCTGCCAGTTTCGCCACATCCGCACGCCAGTCGGTGTAAGTTTTCAGGAAGTTACTTTGGCTCGGTGCTACTGGCACGCTGCCCGCTTTCGATAAATCGTTGGCGAGAAGCGCATCCTGCATCTGGCTTAATGCCGTGGCGTAAGCGGTATAGCCCTCATCCAGTTGACCTGTGAGTTCCTTATTTTGTCCCGGTGTATCCGGAATCGCTTTATAGAGTTTGAAATTATCCGCTGCTTTTTGCTGGAACTGTTTGCTGTCGTTGAACAGCCCCTCAATATCCGGCTCTTTGTTGGCCAGTTTACTGGTGGCGATACGCAACTGGATGCGCGTCAGTACTACACGGCTCTGGTTGAGGCTCATGTAAGCATCATTCAGCGCCGAAAGGTTTTGGCTCGCTAACTGCGACACATTGAAGCTGGATTTGTCGTCGTTTAAGGCTTTGAGGAATATGGATCCGGATATGACCTGCAGCAGGCCAAACATCAGTAGCACCACCAGCAGACTGGTGACGACGCGAATTTTTTTTAACATAGATAGCCCTGGGAAAAGTAAGTAAATGGAACGCAATATTTATCGGCGGGCGAGGCAGGGAGTTTAATGAAAGTTGTGTGAATAAATATTGTTATTATCTGATTTTTATAGGAATTATTTCAGAGCGGAATTATCACGGGCCGATGCTGCCAGCCCGTGATTGTCGATGATTACGCGCTACGCAGCGTATCCACCAGCGCCATCTCTTCGCTGCTCAGCAGCTTCTCGATGTCGACCAGAATCAGCATACGTTCGCCCAGTGCGCCGAGGCCGGTCAGGTACTCGGTGGACATGGTGACCGCAAATTCTGGTGCCGGACGAATCTGTTCCTGCATCAGAGACAGCACGTCAGACACGCCATCCACCACGATACCCACGACGCGGTGCTCAAGATTCAGCACGATCACCACGGTGTTTTCGTTGTACTCCACATCCTGCTGCGCGAACTTCACGCGCAGGTCGATGATCGGCACAATCACGCCACGCAGGTTCGTCACACCCTTGATGAATTCTGGGGTGTTGGCGATACGCGTTACCTGATCGTAACCCCGAATCTCCTGCACTTTAAGAATGTCGATGCCGTACTCTTCGTCACCCAGGGTGAAAACTAAGAATTCCTGGCCCACGGTTTCGCCAGCGATTTTGGTCACGGTTGCCATGTCAGTCATTTTTTTGCCCTTTATTTATCTATTACGCTGCGGCACCGGCCACACGCTTTTCACGGTTCAACGATTGCAGTGCAGAGACATCCACAATCAGCGCCACACTACCATCGCCGAGGATGGTGGCGGCAGAAATGCCCGGCACTTTGCGGTAGTTGCTTTCCAGGTTCTTCACCACCACCTGATGCTGGCCAATCAGCTGATCCACCAGCAGTGCATAACGACGGCCTGCGCTCTGCAGAATCACCACGATGCCCTGGGTCGCATCGGTTTTGGCATTCTGCACATCAAACACATTCCACAGTTCCACCAGCGGCAGGTATTCACCACGCACTTCCAGCACGCGCTCGCCACCGGCCAGCGGTTTCAGCTCTTCAGCGGTCGGCTGCAGGGATTCCATCACCGCGTTCAGCGGCAGAATGAACACTTCATCCGCCACGCGCACTGACATGCCATCAAGAATGGCCAGCGTCAGTGGCAGCAGGATGCGAATAGTGGTGCCTTTGCCCTGCTTCGAGGAGATTTCGACGTGACCGCCCATCTCCTGAATGTTTCGTTTTACCACGTCCATGCCCACACCACGGCCGGACACGTCAGTGACCTGCTCCGCCGTTGAGAAGCCCGGTGCGAAGATCAGCATGCCGACTTCTTCATCGCTCATGCTGTCGCTGACCGGCAGGCCAGAGGACAGGGCTTTCGCCAGAATACGTTCACGATTCAGACCGGCACCGTCATCGATCACTTCGATGCAGATATTGCCGCCCTGATGTTCCGCTGACAGCGTCAGATTGCCCACCGCTGTTTTGCTCGATGCCAGACGCTTCTCTGGCGTTTCGATACCGTGGTCAAGGCTGTTACGCACCAGGTGCGTTAACGGATCGATAATGCGCTCGATCAGGCTCTTATCCAGTTCAGTAGAGCTACCCAGCAGCGTCAGCTCCACTTCTTTGCCCAGCTTGCTGGCCAAATCGCGCACCAGACGTGGGAAGCGGCTAAACACATACTCCATCGGCATCATACGAATCGACATCACCGACTCTTGCAGGTCACGCGCGTTACGCTCCAGCTGGCCCATGCTGTTCAGCAGGTCGCCGTGAGCCACAGGATCCAGTTCGCCAGAACGTTGTGCCAGCATCGACTGGGTAATCACCAATTCGCCGACCAGGTTGATCAGCTGATCCACCTTCTCAACCGCAACACGAATACTGCTGGATTCGCTGGTTTTGGTCGGCGCTGCCGCACGTTTCGCTTCACGTTTGGCTGGTGGGGTGATGTCGGTTACGGTGGCAGTTTGCACCGGTGCAGGGGCTTCCACTGTAACGGCTTCGGCAGGTGCTGCTGCGACGGCGGCCGCGCCTTCCGGGAAGTGAATCTGCGCTTCATCAATCACAAAACAGAGCACCGCAACGATGTCGTCTTTACCAACGCCATCAATGGTCACTTCCAGCGAATTGGTGCCTTTCACCACGTTGGAAACAGTGCCGAGATTACCCAGCTCCTCCAGCATCAGTTCCGGCTCTTTCTCTTTCAAATCGATTAGTTGCAGGCGTAAACCCGCTGCTGATGCTGGGGCGGCGGCGATCTCTACCACGTCAGCCACTTTCGCCGGCTCGGGTGCGATTCCTTTGGCTTCCAGCGCCAGCTGACGCAGTGCTTCGCAGATATATTTGAAGTTTTCTGCGTTGGGTTCCTGCGCCGTTTTATAGGCATCGAGCTGTTCTTGCATAATATCTTTGGTTTCCAAAAACAGGTTGATGATGTCGGTGCTAAGCTGCATTTCGCCGCGGCGCGCACCATCCAGAATGTTTTCCAGGATGTGGGTGGTTTCCTGTAAAACCGTAAAGCCAAACGTACCGGCTCCGCCCTTAATGGAGTGGGCGGCGCGGAAGATGGCATTCAACTGCTCGGAATCGGGCTCCTGGGGATCCAATCCCAACAGGTGTTGCTCCATATCCGCTAACAGCTCATCGGCTTCATCGAAAAACGTCTGGTAAAAATCGCTGATGTCCATGCTCACGGGATCACCTCGGCTGTGAGGGTTGGTCTGGTGTCACCGCGCCTGCCGCTGGCTGCGCTGCTGGTGCAGGCGCCACCGCACTGGCCGGCGAAGCCGGAGTAGCGGTAGAACTTGCGGGTGCAGCAGATGCAGCGGGACCGGTCGGTGCGGTAATGTCGGGAATAATTTGTGCCGGGTCAGTTATCTGCGCGGCATCGCTCTCAGAGTTCTCTTTCTCTATCGCAGCCTGGGTGTCATGGTTCAACACCAACAGACTGATACGACGGTTTACAGCATCGTTCGAACCACGATTCTTTAACTTCATGGTGTCAGCCATGCCCACCACGCGCAGCATTTTGCCCCCATCCAGCCCGCCAATCACCAGTTCACGGCGTGAGGCATTGGCACGGTCGGCTGAGAGTTCCCAGTTACTGTAGCCGCGATCGCCCGTCGCATACTGGAAGTCATCCGTATGGCCAGCCAGGCTGATTTTGTTCGGAATATCATTCAGAACCGGCGCAATGGCGCGCAGGATGTCACGCATGTACGGCTCCACTTCTGCGCTACCGGTTTTGAACATTGGGCGGTTCTGGCTATCAATAATCTGAATGCGCAGCCCCTCTTCCACCATGTTGATGATTAGATGCGGACGCAGTGCTTTCAGACGCGGATCGGCTTCAATCAACTGGTCCAGCTTTTCGCGCAGACGATTCAGACGAATCTCCTCCAGCTTTTTCTTCTGCGCATCCATATCGACCACTTTCTTCACTTCGCCGTCTTTACGTGTTGGATCGTCACCGCCACCGGGGATCGGGCTTTCGCTGTCGCTGCTGCGCTGGCCACCGGTCAGCGCGACTTTCAGCGGTGTACGAAAGTATTCTGCAATCTGAATCAACTCTTTCGGGCTGGAAATTGAGAGCAGCCACATCACCATAAAGAACGCCATCATCGCCGTCATAAAGTCGGCATAGGCAATCTTCCACGAGCCGTGACTGCCATGATGACCTTTATGTTTGCGCTTTTTAACCAGCACAATGGGGCGATTGCCTGCCTTCATGAGTTCTGATCCGAGGTTTGTTTCGCAGGATTTTTCGCGTTACGCACATGTTCTTCCAGCTCGGAGAACGACGGACGCTCAGCGGAATACAGGGTTTTACGCCCAAACTCCACGGCGATCTGCGGTGCGTAACCATTCAGACTGGAGAGCAAGGTCACCTTGACGCACTGCATCATTTTGGTGGTTTCAGCACACTTCTGACGCAGCACTGACGCCAGCGGCGAGATAAAGCCATAAGCCAGCAAGATACCAAGGAAGGTTCCCACCATGGCGTGTGCGACCAGCGCGCCCAACTCTGCTGCCGGGCGATCGGCTGAGGCCAGTGCATGTACCACGCCCATCACCGCCGCTACGATACCGAAGGCAGGTAAGCCATCGCCCATGGCCGATATACTTTGCGCCGGCACTTCACACTCGTGCTCGTAGGTCTCGATCTCTTCGTCCATCAGCGCTTCAATTTCAAACGCATTCATATTTCCGCTCACCATCAATCGCAAATAGTCGGTAATAAAATCCACCAACTGTTTATCGGACAAAATACGCGGATAGTTAGCAAAAATTTCGCTCTGGCTGGGATCTTCAATGTCACGTTCTAATGAAAGCATGCCTTGCTGACGTGATTTCGCCATCAGGCGATACAGCAGTGCCATTAAATCCATGTATACAGCTTTGTTATATTTCGAGCCGCGCATTAACATTGGCAAGGCTTTTAATGTTTTCTTGATCGACTTGCCATTGTTGCCCACTAAAAAGGCACCAATACCGGCACCGCCGATAATAATCAGCTCGGCAGGTTGATAAAGCGCCCCCAGATGGCCACCGACCATCATATAGCCGCCCAACACGGAGCCGACGACCACGATATAACCCAGAATAATCAGCACAAAAAATCCTTACGTCCGTAACGTGTTGGTAGAAGTTAAGCCAGAGAGCCGCAGGTGTTATTCGTAAATCGTGGGCAAAAAAAAGCAGCGGACTAAGCCGCTGCTGGATGTTTTCCACGATGCGAACAAACTTAAACGGCGCGTTTAACCTGTTCATCCAGCAGTTGTGGAAAGGTATCGGCAGAATCTGCAGAAAGTTTACGTCTTTTTACGGCACGTGATGGCGGCTGGCACAGGCTGCAAACAAAGCTGCCAACAGGCTGATGAGCGTGATTAATAAAGCTCCCGCCACAGCATTTACAGTCAGACAATTCCAGCATGCCGCTTTCAACGAATCGCACCAGGGTCCATGCACGCGTCAGCGCCAACAGCGGGCCCTCGTCCGATTGCGGACACTGCTCAAGATACAAGCGATACGCTTTGATGACCGCTTCAACACCATTGCTCAGCCCGGTTTTCAACAGGAACTGCCAGGCATTACAGAACATCGATGAGTGAATATTTTGTTCCCAGGTCATGAACCAATCGGTTGAGAATGGCAGCATGCCTTTCGGTGGTGGTGCACCACGCAGCTCTTTATACAGTTTAATCAGGCGACCACGGCTCAGCTGGGTTTCGCTTTCCAGCATTTGCAGTCGTGCGCCCAACGTAATCAGCTCCATGGCCAGCTGAATATCGCGCGCTTCCTGAACAATACTTTTCTCGGTCATTAAACCGCCCTCTTCTTCGCAGAAGCATCATCTTTTGACGCGTTCCGCAGTAAACGGCTGGATAATAAAATGCCGGTGTGGATTTGCTGCAGGTCATCCACGCGTGATTCTTGAGTCAAACGATTAATATGGTTGTGATCGGTAAAACGGAACTGGCAAACCAGTTGATTGGTTTCCGCTAATTTTACCATCTCAGGCAAGGTTAATTGCGACAATGCATCTGCCATCGATTCATCGATGCCTAAACGAAACATTGCTGAAGCTTTTTCCTGGTTAATTAAACGCTGAGCAAGAAGCAAATATGACAGATTGATGTCATATATATGTTTTAGTAATTCTGATGTACCCATTTTTTTCCATCCTGATAGACGCGACACATATACGGCCACAGAATTAAAAGTTCTATGGTTCGGGTTGCTGGTTGGTAAATCTAAAGATGGCAAAAAATAATCAGGCAAAGCCAACGTGTACTGAACTGTTTCACTTCCCGCCGGGACACTGATCAGTAGTAGTCAAAACTCCAGGCCAATCTTTTCTTGAGTTGTAACCATCTTCCGTGACGTCTGCTTACAGTTTTTTAAGACTAATCCGAAAACAACGCAAATCTATATCGTCTGATTTCTACATACAACGTGAGTGGTGCGAAATTTTAGATAAAGTGTGATCTACGTCACACTTTTAAGGCAAATTTTTTCCTGGAAGCTTCAGAATTGCTTTTCTGTTGTACGTTTTTTGAGCGAATTTGAATTGTTTCGCTAATATTTCACTCTAAAAAGCCCCTTTTTAGCCTGTGTGGTCGATTGTCATGACAACGCGATCTTTTATCTGTTTAGTTGGTTTTAAATGGAGACATGAAGCCACTTAAAACCATAAAGGCAGCATAATATGCTGATTTTGGTAAAAACTATTTGCTTCTAAATTAATCACTTACAGGGAATATTGCTGAAATGCACTACCACCATGATGATAGATAAGCGTGAAGACTGGTCGCAGCGCGCCTGGGAACTGTTAGGGCTTTGTAGGGAGTGTTTAGCGAACGGCAGTGGATGTAACAGTGCGTTACATTAGTGATATGAATGAATTGGGGATTTGACGCATTGATTTGAGATAACTATCGGCCTGACCAACCAAACCTTTAGGGCCGACATGAAAAAAAAGCTTTTTTCACGTTCGATTGCACGCTTTTTAACCAAAACGTGCGATTTTAGCTGCCGTGTCAGGCAGTTACTCCTTAAGGAAATGAAAACGATTTCGCAGGTTTAAGATGGGCAGTGAAAACGGTGCGCAGCATTGCGCACCGGGAAGCAGATTTAAGCGAGTTTCGGGAAGGTCGCGACTTTATTGGCCATGCCATGATCGGCGCTGCGCGCAGGTAACGCATTTAAATCACGCAGGAAGCTCTCACGCCATTGCGTAATATCCTGCTTGCGCAACACCGCCATCATGTCGTTGTAGCGCGAGATACGCTCGGTGCGCGGCATGGTGAGCGCTCTGTCGAGTGCGGCGGCGACTTCATCACGATCGTAAGGATTGACGATCAGTGCCGATGTCAGTTCGTTCGCCGCCCCGGCAAAGCGTGATAGCACCAGCACGCCCGGATCGTCCGGGTCCTGCGCGGCAACATACTCTTTCGCCACCAGGTTCATGCCGTCACGCAGTGGCGTGACCAGACCCACATCGGTTAAGCGGAAGATTTTCATCAACAGGCGGCGATCAAAGTGCTGGTTCAGATAATAGAGCGGTGTCCAGCCGAGCGTGCCGTACTTACCATTAATACGCCCCGCTTCTGTCTCTAATTGATGGCGAATATCCTGATAGGCCTGCACATCGCCACGGGACGTCGGCGCGATTTGTGAATAACGGATATTGCCGCGATGCTGCGGGAAATTCTCCAGCAGTGCCTCATAAGCCAGAAAGCGTTCCGGCAATCCTTTTGAATAATCGAGCCGCTCGCTGGCAATAATATTTTGTACATCGCCCAGCTCACGTTTCATCGCCGCCATTTTCGGTGGCAGATGTCCTTCGGCCATCTCTTTGATGCTATCCGGCTCAATACCAATCGGATACACCTCCGTCATAAAGGTATTGCCAAAGGCACGGTGTTTCTTCTCGCCTTTATTCTGCAACTGCGTCAACTGGCTGAGGCTATCGAGGAAGGCTACGCGATCGGACTCGGTCTGGAATCCCAGCAGGTCGTAATCGCACAGCATCTCCAGCAGTGTCTGATGCGGTGGCAGCGCATTGAAGATCTCCGGCGTCGGGAACGGAATGTGCAGGAAGAAGCCGATACGATTGTTGACGCCCAGTTTGCGCAACTCGGCCGCAAACGGCAGCAGATGGTAATCATGGATCCACAACACATCGTCAGGTTGCAGCAGCGGCTTCAGGCGCTGGGCCAGCAAGGTGTTCACACGGCAATAGCCATCCCAGGCTTCGCGCTGATACTGCACTAAATCCAGACGATAGTGGAAGGCCGGCCAGATAACGGTATTAGAGAACTGGCAGTAGTACTGATCATAATCGTTCTGATTGAGCGGCAGTGAGGCATAAGTAATGCCATCCTGTTCCATCTGCGAAAGTGGCTCATCTTCTTCCTCGCCAGAGAATTCACTGATTTCTCCGTTCCAGCCAAACCACAAGCCTCCGGTGGTGCGTAACGCGTCCAAAATGCCCACCGCAAGACCACCCGCGCTGGCTTTGCCTTTATCCGGAATGGCGATACGGTTAGATACCACGACTAAACGACTCATAACCTTGACTCCTTACCGACGATGTCATGTTCTAGTTGTAATAATAGTTGCGCCAGCCAGTGCCATACCGCATCAACGCTGTCGAGACGGTAGCGCGCATGGCTGGCGCCTTCTCCGACCTTGACTGAAATGCCCTGCATGGCGTTAACGGCGAGAAATCCTTTTTCATCGGTCAGATCGTCACCCACGAAGACCGGAATGCGGCCAATAAAGGGGGCTTCTTGCATAAATTCACGTACCGCAGCACCTTTATCGATGCCCTGCGGTTTTAGCTCCACCACACACTTGCCCGGCTGTAGTGCCAGCGCAGGAAAGCGCGTCACGGCGTCTTCCGCCAGTTGCATGATGGATTTTTCGTACTCGGGCGCGTTGCGATAGTGCAGCGCAAACGCCATGCCTTTCACTTCCAGCAGGGTGCCTGGCCATTGGTCGAGTGTTTGCTGCAGTTCGGTTTGCAGCGTTTGCGCAATGTCGCCAGGCAGCGAATGCCGGTGCACGTGCCCACTGGCGTCACGGCGTTCCGCACCATGCACGCCCGCCGCAGGCGCTTCCAGTGGCGCAACCAGTGCATCCAGTTGCGCAATCGGACGGCCCGATACCAGCGCCAGGGCGCCATGGCTCAGATTGGAGATTTGTTGCAGATGCTGGCGCACCGATGCGGGGATGGAAACCGACTCGGGTTGCGACTGAATGGTCGCTAATGTGCCGTCGACATCAAAAAAGAAGGCATAAAGACCGCCGCTGAGTGACGGCAAGGTGCTGTTCTGATTAACCGCAGGGGTCACGTCTCCTCCTGTTCATTAGGCTTTAACAGGATGTTCGAAGTCAGGCTGGGTGTTTTCAGTTGGATGTCTGGACTGAGGCGAGGAGATTGAGCCAAAAACGAGGGACTGCGATAGGTAACTCTCCACAAACGCACAACTTTATAGCCAACACAGCAACCTGACTGCGAACATCGTCAGCATTAAGTCTAGACGGAGATCACAGTTTTGCCAGGCACAGTGGGTTAATGCATGAGAAAAGTGTCTGTTTCAGGTCTTTGCAACGGCAAAAAATCGCCCCTTTCCTTTTATAACGCTTCGCTTTTTTAAGACCTTAAATTTTGCCCGCCCTCTTTCCCTGGTGACGCCTCATTTACCAGATTTTCCTTACTTGCATCCGCGCCGCCGATTGGCTTATGGTGCGGTTACCGCGCGATTCAAGGCGGAAAAAAGGCCGATAAAGGCCCATATCTGCGCCAAATGGCGCTTTCAGGCAGGCATTCAGGACGATGAAAATCCGATCAGGTTCACACTTTTGCGATGTCATGGCGGGTAACAGCCTATGATCCCCCAGAGCTACAGTCAGCGCGTGCATTTCTATTACTGCATCCTGGTGGCGCTGAAAATCAATGCAAAAACGCGCAAACCCGCCGGCGTGCGTGGCAAGAATAACTTTCTGCTGAAATGGCTGCGTAACGCGCAGAACAACACCATTTTCCATCCCGATATCACCAGCGAAATTGAGTGGCTGCGTGGCAAAATTATCAGCTCCGGGCCGGATGCCGATTTAGAGCCGATGCTGCAATACGTTTATGAGACCGCCAGGCGCGCTGAAACCTTGCGTTTAGGCTCTTAGCTACCTTACGTAACTCTACCAGGTTGCCTAAGTATTCAACCGAATTTTTCTCGTGATTGGCCTTTCTTATGATGCGTTCTCTACCTGATAAAGAATGAGAACGGAATCATATGAAACTTAATGCGTTAATCTTTGCTATGCCTATGCTGTTTGCTGCGGGCAGCGCTGTTGCAGCCGAAACCAGTGAAGGCTATTACGCCTCTGCAAAATATCTGCAAAGTGAACAACGTGCCAAAGAGATGGATACCAGCGCACGTCCTGGCGTGGGGCAATTTGTTGCAGGCAATGAAAAGGCACATAACGGCGCGGCAGCGCTTGCAGCCGGTTATCAATGGGGCAATGGCTGGCGCACGGAAGGCGAATATACCTTTGGTCAGAAATCCGAATTCACCAGTGGTTCATCGACTTTCACTTCCAGCTATAACCATCTGCAAACCGATGTCCAGCGCTTGATGCTGAACGTGTATCGTGACTATCAAATCGGCTATAAGGTTGCGTTGTACGGCACCGCAGGCGTCGGCGTCAGTAAAATCAAAGCAGGCGGTTGGCAAGGCAACTCCTCTCGTCAGTATGCTTCAACCACGCAAAACAACCTGACCTACAGTGTCGGCGTCGGTATTAGCTACACGCCGATTGAGCAGGTGAGCCTGGACCTTGGCTACCGTTATGTGGATATGGGCAAAATAGAGAGCGGATACAATACGTTCGGGAACGCTCGTGGCCTTAAAGATGAGCAAATGAAAGCACATCTGGTGGAAAACCAGTTTGTTCTGGGAGCCCGTTATTTGTTCTGATGCCTTACGCATCCCTGCGCTCTCCAGTCGGAGGGCGCATCACTATTCTGATTCCACACTTAGCATGTGTCGGAACCGTCTCTCCCTGTTAAAGTACCCTGCTGAAAAGTCAGCGATGGAACGTTTGGCTGCACGACCATCAATAGGGACGGATAACAGGACATCTTACATGAATTTCACCATACGCAAGGCTCAGGCCGAGGACGCGGAACTGCTTCATCAGCTGGGACGCATGACCTACAGCGCGCATTTCAAACATATGTGGGTTTCAACCGACGAAATGGATGCGTTTATCGATAAAGAATATGGCCTGACGGTGCTGCAGAGCAGCCTCGCGGCAGAAAACGAGAGCTGGCTGATCGCCGAGACCGATCACCCGGTAGGTTTTGCCAAGGTCACCTGGAATACACCGGTTCCTGATTCCGGCATGACGGGCGCCATGTTGAATAAGCTCTACCTGAATCCCGATCAGACCGGTAAGAACTTCGGCAAAATCATGTTCCAAAGCATCATCAATGAAGCCCGTGAGAAGCAGGAAGGTTACATGTGGCTGGAAGTGATGGCTGAAAACGTGCGTGCACGTAAGTTTTGGGAAGCCTTTGGCATGCAGCACATCAAAGACATCCCGTTCGTCACCGCCTCGCAGCGCAGCACGCTGCAAATTTTGGGTATGGTGATCTAACCCGATAAGGCGCCGCGAACATCGATTTCGCCGCGCCCTCTCCGCCTTTATCTGCGTTCATCCCCGTCTTTACCACTTATTCAGATTTGTTCTAACGATATAATCAGTTTTTCTTTCAAGCCATCTCTCCGCATCATAACGGCAACACAGGAGGCGTTATGGCTGATATCTCTCTACACAAACACTCACAGGGTATGGCGCATTTCGCGCCCGGTTTGCTGCTTACGGCGGCCATTGCGCTGGCAACGGCATGGCTCGGTAATCTGCCGTCGGTCGCGCAGCTGGGGTTAGGCGCCCTGACGCTGGCCATCATCGGCGGAATCATTCTCGGCAACACGCTCTACCCGACGGTGCACGGTCACTGCGACGCGGGCGTACAGTTTGCCAAACAGAAATTGCTGCGTCTCGGCATTATCCTTTATGGCTGCCGTCTCACCTTCCAGCAGGTGCTGGATGTCGGCGTCAGCGGTGTGGTGATTGATGTACTGATGCTGACCAGCACCTTTACCCTCGCCTGCTGGCTGGGACGTAAAATCCTGAAACTGGATCGTGAAACCGCGTGGTTGATTGGTGCAGGTAGCAGTATTTGCGGTGCCGCCGCCGTATTGGCGACTGAACCGGTGATTAAAGCCGAATCGTCCAAAGTGGCGGTGGCGGTCGCGACTGTGGTGATCTTCGGTACACTGGCGATTTTCCTTTACCCGCTGATTTGGCATAGCGTTTCGCCATTACTGCCGGGCCTGAGCCTGAGTGAATTTGGTATTTACACCGGTTCGACCATGCATGAAGTGGCGCAGGTCGTGGCGGCCGGACATGCTATCAGCCCGGAAACAGAAAATGCGGCGGTGATCGCCAAAATGCTGCGCGTAATGATGCTGGCACCGTTCCTGGTGGTGATCGGGGTGATGGTACGCCGCAGCGCACCGGCCACCAGCGGGGAAAAACAGCGTATTACTTTCCCATGGTTTGCACTGGCGTTCATTCTGGTGGCGCTGTTTAACTCAGCGCATCTGATTCCCGCCTCGGCGATTGCGGTCATTAATCAGCTGGATAACGTGCTGCTCGCCATGGCGATGGCCGCACTGGGTCTTACTACCCATATCAGTCAGCTGAAACGAGCCGGTCTTCGTCCGCTGCTGTTAGGGTTGATGTTATTTATCTGGCTGATTGTCGGCGGCGGCGCGATAAACCTCACCATCCATCATTGGCTTGGATAACTTATTTGCCGCCCGACCGGGCGGCAAATGCCTTATTGTTTGAAGTGTTTTCGTGAATAGATGGCTGTCTGTCTGCGGCTTTTAATACGAAATTTCGCATGGGAGATCACGGTCATCCACTTTGGATCGACCTTGTTGGTCAAATAGATATTCAACTGATCCAACAGTGCCTCCCAATTCTTCGCCTGCCAGGCTTTATCACTACCAAGACTCTCCTTCATTCGCTGAATAAGGCTATCCACCCTGGCCTTTACATCACTCAGCGTTTCTCCGGCCTGATGTGCTGCTGCTAATTTCCGGATTTCGGTGGCGTAATAATTGATATCGATCTCGTTTTCGCGCACGCGAACCTCTGCTTATTATTGGTCCGTAATATTACAGTAACCTAAGTCTGCGAATTAACATAATCGGCAATACCTCTCGCCGCTTCGCTATTCTTACACACCCATACTATTTTTCAGCAATAGCGCGCAATATTCGTGCGATCGGACAATTAAAAACGCCACCTGAAGGCGGCGTTTCACAGGGCTTGGGTCGTAATATAAAATGGGGTTTCATTATTTTTTCGAAATCTTAACGCATTTCTTTCAGTTACCCATCAAACAAACAGACCCACGAGTTATCAGTCAATTGACGAACATCCACTGACTTACGTTCACTCTTTAATCGTGAATTCCAGCTCACTCAGTTTTTGATATTCCTTCGCCAGCTTTTTAAGTTGCGCCGCACGCATTTTATCCGCACGCGCCAGGGCTTCTTCTTCGGTTAACTGAAACTCTTTTTTCTTAAAGAACTGCTCAAAGTTGTACTCACGATCGCGACGCTGTACAAATACCTCGCCATCGTTTTTGAGTTCGCCTTCTGCGATGTAAATGCCCCGGGTTAATGCATATTTTGTTATATAGGCTTTTGTCATGCTGTCCTCTCATCTTGCTTCGTCAGTTAATTAAAGCAAAATCGCCGCGTAATTTACAGCGCCTTGAAGAAAAAACAGTCTATTCCTGGATTGTATTGCCATTGATTTAATTAATGTTTTAATTAAACCGAACGCAAAGGCCAAGCGAAGACATTCATCTGGTATGGTGGCAATTAAAAGCGCAGCGTGCTTTTAAGATTCCAGTAATGCAAAGCCATCCCATATGAATTTCCCGCTCAGCGCCTCAAATGATAGCTTTCATTTTTTCTGGATATTTTCCCAACTCAACCCAAAGCGCATAAGGTATTTACGTAAGCGATCGGCATCATTTGGCTGTTTTTTATGCTGCCGCGAGACCGCAAATAAATGTCGGCCCGCTTCAGATAATGTTGTGGTGTGTTGGCAGACTTCCAGCACGGTTTCGAGTTGTTTTTGATCGAAGAGTCATTTAGCAGAAGCAGCAATCATGGCGTTGAGGTTCTTGCAAGGGCCAGCAAAGCCACAAACTCACATACTCAGTAAAGCGTACCCCTGATTTTGCAGCGTGGTCATCGTGGTGAGTGCGGAAGGTGTATGGATCACTGAATCTGCAATCCATTGAGGTTCGTAGTGATGCCATGCAAGCGCCTGATCGCACACCGTGACTTTAACGCCCTGCTGCTCCAGCGCCGATATCAGCGCAAGGTTAGGATTATCCACACCAAACAGCTGTCGAAAGCGGGTGTTTTCCAGCATCGCGGGCGTCGCTTCGCCATTCACCGCCACCACAAATTTTAGCTGCTGTACCGGCACACCGGCCGCCACATAGGTATTCACCACTTGTGCCACATGCTCCAGCGCCGGATTAACCTGACTGCGCTCTTCCGCGCCACGACTGACTTTGAAGACCACTTTGTTACTCAGCGCACTGCTGGGCTGAAATGCGCTGCTGGCGTCATAGTGCACTTTGCCGTAACCGGCAATAGCGGGCGTGGTCCAGTTGATGGCGGGATCGGAAGCTGGGGCACTCACTTTCGGGGCAAAGAGGGTTTCATTTTGGCTGAGTAAGGCACCACACACCCCACCCGCTATTGCGACAACTGCGCTAATCACCACTGAACGCATCTCTTTTCCCCCACGACATCGTGAAAAATCGGCCTTGCCAAGTATGGCATGGATTGGCATTTTGTCGGCTTATCGTGACGGTTTACGGGAATATTCAGCCATTTCCTAACGCCCGGTAAAAAGTGGCGGCTCATGTTATGCGCTAATCCGCTATTTACTTCGCCACCGGGAGATCTGCGTATCGGGTGGTATACGCCGGTGATAACATCTCACGCTTCATCGCCCAGGATTTCTGGATTCCTTGTCCGGCGAACCATAGCTTCCCTTTCCCGCTTTGATTAATGCCATCGATCACCCGCATCAGCGTTTCGCTATTCGCCTGCGGCTGGATGTCATCAAACAAATTGAGCTGCGCCACACCCTGACTGAAGAAGTCACCTAACATTACCCCCGCTTTCATATAGCGGCACCCTTCCCGCCAGATGCGATCCAGCGCCTCGGTGGCCACGCGGATAATATCGCGGCTGTCATTGGTGGGCGTTAGTACTTTAATGATCGCCTGATTACCGTAAAAGATTTCACCCTCCGCATGCGGGCTGGTGCGAATAAACACGCCGATCTGTCGACAATACTGCCGTTCGCCACGCAACTTTTCGGCGGCGCGCACGGCATAGTTGCACACCGCTTCACGCATATCGGCGTACTCCGTGATACGTCCCGCAAACGAGCGTGAGCAGACAATCTGCTGCTTCACGGGCGCAAACTCTTCCAGTTCGAGACAGGGCTCACCGCGCAACTCTCGCACGGTGCGCTCCAGCACCACATTGAAATGCTTGCGGATCACCCAGGTGCTCTGCTCCGACAAATCCAGCGCGGTATTGATGCCCATGGCATTCAGCTTCTTACTGATACGACGCCCTACGCCCCACACATCCGCCACATCGACTAACGCCATTAACTTCTTTTGCCGCTCAAGGTTGGAGAGATCCAGCACGCCGCCGGTTTTGCTCCATTTCTTAGCGGCATGGTTAGCCAGCTTGGCGAGGGTTTTGGTGGGCGCAATCCCCACCCCTACCGCCAGATGCGTTTCGCGTTTCACCCGCTGCTGGATTTCCCGTCCGAACTCTTCCAGCACGCGGCAATTCCGCACGCCCGTCAGATTCATAAACGCCTCATCGATGGAGTAGATCTCAACGGCGGGCGCCATCTCTTCCAGTATTGTCATCACGCGCAGACTCATGTCGGCGTAAAGCGCATAGTTAGAGCTGAACACATGCACGTTATGGCGACGCAACACATCTTTGATTTTGAAATAGGGGCCGCCCATGCCGATATCCAGCTTCTTGGCCTCGGCCGAACGCGCGATGACGCAGCCATCGTTGTTGCTTAACACAATCACCGGCTTGCCTTTGAGGTCCGGCCTGAACACCGTCTCACACGAGGCATAGAATGAATTCACATCCACCAGCGCAAACATTACCGTCTCAGCGTTTTGATGACATGTTTAACGACACCGAAAATCTCAAACTGATCCGGGTCGGGAATGGGAATGATGGCGTGCGCCGCATTCATCGGTTTGAGGTGCAAGCAAGGCTTCAGCATCAGCTGCTTCACCGTGAATTCCCCCGCGATGGCAGCCACCACCACATCACCCTGCTCGGGTTCTACAGCACTATCGACGATCAGCATATCGCCATCACTGATTCCGCCCTCAATCATCGAGTCACCGCTGACTTTGATGAAGTAAGTGGCGCTGGGATGCGTGACGCAGAGATCATTGAGGTCAATACGCTGCTCAACGTAATCCTGCGCCGGTGACGGAAAACCGCACGGCACACGACTGATAAACAAGGGCAAACTGAGGATGGCGCGGAGTTCCGCCGGTTGATAAAACACCATAATGATGGCCTTCGAAAATATACTGTATATAAACACAGTATTACTGATCGGGTTGTTTGATCAAGCGGGATCCTTCGGGATGGTGCAAAGCAGTTGGCAGGAAAGGAGATTTAGTTTTGGCGGGTTTTAACGGTGAGATGGATGTGCTGCGGTGGTTTTGGGCTAGGGTGAAATGAGGGTTCGCTACAAAGTTGAACGACTGTTTTTCTCACGACTTCATATAGGAAATGCACTTTGCCTCAACCTCAAGACCAGAGCATGCGCCGAACGGCCTTTATTGCGGATACTACTGCACTGATTTTATTTTTCACCATGACGGGCATGATTAATGAACGATGGATCGCCGGCATGGCGTGGGATCAGGTTCTGCATGCCCGTTTGATTGGTGCCGTTTTGATGGTGCCGGTTGCCCGCCCTTACGGGTTGTGGCGCGATTGGGTGATGCAGCGGGCGGGATCGGGCCGGGTTTCGAAGCTGCTGTGGGACAGTGTTGCGCTGGTGAGTTTTCAGGTGCCGATCTATGCAGCAATCATTGCTTTTAGCGGTGCATCAGGCAGTGGACTGGTGCGTGGGACGCTCGGTGCTGCGTTGATGATGCTGTGTTTGGGAAGGCCTTATGGCGCGTTTCTTAATTGGGTGCGGGGGTTGTTTGGTTTGCCGCCGGGCGGAGAAAAGCCGATGTCATTGGATAGCTAAATGATTCTCAACCGGAAGCGAACAAAAATGATTCGAATAGCCTGTGAAAGGGTGTGTTAACCTTTTGATGAACAGGCACTTTTCCCACATAAATAATCCATTTTTTATAAAATCATTAAAACCAGTGCCTCACGCTGTATTAAAAATGAACACCCCCATTCCGCATGATGGAAACGCCAGATTGAATATTTAAAGGCTCCGCTTTTATTGATCATGAAAATCCACACCATGACATTATTAAGACGAGTCGTAATGCAATATTGAAAATAGCTTCTAAGTTTAAATTGAGGTTGTCATTAATTCGATCTGATGGAGGATTTTCAGTGTTATTTCAAGATCATGAAAAAAGCCATATTATCATTGGTGAAGCTGCATTAAGCCTTGCTTTATGTCGAAAGGAAATCAGTATTGCAAACCTTTTTTCACAGCTTGGTTTGATGTCTAAATCAGAGAATGATATTGACCGCTTGACTCAAATCGCTAAAGCCAGAAACTGGTTAATGAGTTTTGAGTCATCTTCAGTCGCCGAGGAGCAAATACCTTATTTGCAGACCTTAGTTAGCCTGAATAATGAACTGAATTAACGATAAATGAACTGAAGCCAAAGGACGTAATCCGGTTCCGGCCGGAAGACGACGAAGCGGATAACCTCATCGGTTACACGTGAGTGTATACCGGCCGGAGACACTGTCAGGGACGACACTCTCAAAATGATTTGCCAGAATCAGTCTTTCGCTACACCACTGGCGAAGCAACTGAGTTATCAGGCATAAGCTGATAACACACTCCACGTAAACCATCCCCGCATAAAACCGCAAACATCGAAGATGCCTTTGAGCATAAATTGGTCTAATAAGATTTATGGACGATGCCAGAACGGTTTTTGGTGATCACCGCCCTCCCAATTTTGACAAAATGCGCTAAATTTATTTCATATGCGGTTTCGATATCAGTCGAAATTCCACCATGTACAAAATCCGCACTCTACTAATAGATTGCGATTTTTATACGTTACAGCCTGACCATAATGACGTTTGAGTAGCGGACATAAGGGATAAAATCATGTATCAGAGCGCACAACAGTCAACCAATAGCGCGAAGTCTTTCCTTCACTTAGATGCGCTTCGCGACAAAGCCACTGCTGAAACCGTTGTGATTGAAGCAGCCGCGGGTGAAATCACCCAACGTGGCGTGAGAGTCACCAACGGCGCCGTGATTTTGCAATTGATCACTGAAGTGCAGAAGGCCTCTGATCCCGTGCAAATCGATCTGTTACTCAACGCCCTAAAAATCGTGGTCGGGATGACACCGGGTGAAGCGGAACGCTGGGCATACTTCAACTGGTAACAGTGTTTATGAAGGCTAAGCACATCCTCGGCCATTGATATTGTTGCGACAGAAGCCCCACATCAAGGAAACAGACGGGAAGCACTCAATATTTTAAAGAATGCAGGTATCAGCTATACGCCAGGTATCGACAAACACGAAGTGGAGGATTTTCTGTCACCTTATTTAGTGAGGTCATATTAGGCGCCTGCAAATTTCGACGCTGTTCGCGCCGGAAAGGCAAGATCTGCTTCACGCTGAAAGCCGACCTGACATCTCGCCAGTTGGTCCATTCCGTACCAGAAGCTGTAGTTCAATCAGCAATGCCTTAGTTGCGTAATGAAATGGATGACGAACAGTGTTTTGTTTACGTAAGGTAAATGCTCATTCCTCCGCCAAAAAAAGGACTAAGCATGGGCAGGTTTCAGGGTAAACGTATACTGATCACTGGTGGTACAAGTGGCATGGGACTGGCAGGCGCGCTGCGCATTATCGCTGAGGGTGGTGATGTAGCTATTACAGGGCTCAGTGAAGAAAGACTGGAACGCGCCCGTACTCTGCTGCCTAAAACATCGCTTATTTTGAAAAGTGACTCTGCAAGCGAAGTTGACATCAATACGCTAAAGGAAGCTATTAGCGATTGGGGTTCACTTGATGGATTATGGCTCAATGCTGGCTTCGCGGAGGTCAGTTCTCCGGAATCTGTAACGGCGGATTCTTTTAATCGTATGATGAACGCAAATGTGCGCGGCCCGATGCTACAGCTTGCCGCCCTATCAAAATCACTTAATTCAGGTGCATCCGTTCTGGTTACTTCGTCCTCTTCAACTTACGAAGGTGCGGCTATGACAAGCCTGTATGCAGCGACGAAAGGTGCCGTTATCGCAATGGTCAAAAGCTGGGCATCTGCGCTGGCGGAACGTGGCATTCGCGCCAACACTTTAGTGCCAGGCCCAATTGAAACTAATTTCAGGCACTTTATGCCAGAGGAGTCGCGTCAGCAGTTTGAAGATTTCGTGGTAAGCCAGGTTCCTTTAGGTCGCGCAGGCACAGCAGAAGAAGCCGCTGCGGTTGCACTCTTCCTCCTGTCCGATGACGCATCCTATGTTACCGGCAGCCAGTATGCTGTAGACGGCGGGCTGGTACATTACTGATGTTTCTAAAAGGAGTTATGAAATCTATCGAGTAGATTCAATACAGTCTGCAGTTCTCTCATAGTGGATCTCGCCCAGCTGCAGGTCTGCTCCGTGTCAGAAGCAGACATTACCTAACACATTAATGACCGTCACAGGTTTACGCTTTCTTCACAGTAAGAGTGGTGGTTGATGAGTTATCATATTTTAAAACACCCAACTGATAAATCCATCTGAATACTTTTTACTGATTTTTATTGCATACAAATCATGAAGACTTAGAAATAAATCATAATCTTTTTTGAATATTAACTCCTCATACTCTGCCATTATTAAATTATGCTGAGATGTTAGTTTGGACATCCTCTCCATTTCACTGACAAGCATGGATTTATTTGCGTCGATAGATTCGTCCATAGCAATAAACTTCCGCATTAAGGGAATTAACTGATTAGGGTCTAAGTTTTTTGTATTCTCCTTGGCTTTTTTTTGTCTTTCTGAATAGATGGAATTAATCGCATCTGTATATTTTTTGGACAGCTCCATGAATTCAGGATATGACCCAGTAACTAATGAAAGCTCTTCATACTTGAGAAATAAATCGGTCTTGCATTTCTTTACCGTTATTTCAAGGTCTTCAACTCCCTTTTTTAACTCCACGTTTGCTTTAATAATAGACATCGGAAGAGCTTCATAATATTGGCCTAATTTCGAATCAGGGGTCACAGTCATATGTACTATCTCATTAGACATAAGCTGATAAGATCCAGATAACTCCCCATACTTTAGAAAAAGTTCATTGTGTGAAGATGAACAAGAACTTTGTAATTCCCTCATTGGCCTGAAGTAATCCTTTATAAGTTCCTCTTGAAGACCTTGGTCTTTTTTGTAGTTTTCTAAAATTCCAGCAAAAAGAAATGATCCTAAAGATATAGAAATTATGGCAATTAGCAATTGACTAGAAAATGATTGTGCTCCATTACTCATGAATTATCCTTAACATATTTTAGAAATAAACGCCCCTGTTAGGGAGAGATCGACAGGTCGGAAACAAACTTAACTGATGGGTTAACCATAGTCCAGGAGCTTATTTAAACACTTAGTGTGGCTGTCTGCTTCACGCTCATAACGGTCCCCCCTCTCCAATCCGCCTCATGCTGATGGCTGGCATAGTTATCACAAATACTCCCAAGCATTATGGTAAATCCCGTGTTGTGCTGTGCTCAAACAGTTGTATCTCGCAAATTCTTCAGCAAACATCTCCAAAGCACAATTAAGGAGCACCTACCATGAACATAACCAAAATCGACCATATCCACGTCTACGTTGACGATATCGATAAAGCAGAACGCTGGTATCAGGAAACCCTTGGCTTCACCCGCGATAGCTCGCTGTACTTCTGGTTTGAACAAGGAGGGCCGCTGGTCATCAGGAATAATGGCGCATCGCTTTCCCTTTTCCTGAGAAAATCCCAGCACCCAGGCCATACCATGGCTTTTGCCGTGCAGGCATCCGCGTTTCTCGAACTCATACCTATCCTCAAGTGCAAAGAAATCGCTTATTCCGTCAGTGATCACGATGTCTCTATGTCCCTGTACTTCAGCGATCTCAGTGGCAACAAGATTGAAATAACGTCCTGGGAATATACACAGGCAAAACAGATATTGGAAAATGCGGGATAACGATTCGCCATCAAGGAACGGATAACGCTACAATCAATAACGGACTAACATTTTGAAAGGAGTCAAAAATTGAAATTTCACTATTCGCTTCATCGCCTTGGTCTGATAAAACAATGGCAAAAGGACCGATTCAGAATTGCATTTTTTATTCTCATCGGCCTATTCCTTTCAGGCGTGATCAAATGGCTATTACCCCAATTAACTCATGGCAATATCACAGGTGGCTTTACCGGTATGCTATGCGGGCTTGCAGCAAGCTTTTGGCTTACTAATATTGCGTGGCTTACATTTAAGACCCCCATTCGCCAAAGCGACCTGGATTCAGTTTTGGAGAAATACCATTACGAGCAAACTGAGCAAGGTTATTATGAGCTGCAGATAGCGAAATACAGAAGATTCAAATCTCAGCGTATTTATATAAGTAACGATGGTAATGACATCACGCTTGAAGGCCCCTACAACACCCTCAAAAGAATCATCAATCATCTCAATAAATAGCTGGAAACTTTGAGGGGCCAATATTAGATGACAGGCACAAATACCCAGCCAGTCATCTTCAGTCTTAACCGTGCATCACCACATTAAACCCTTCATTCGCGTGCGGTGCGACGAAGTAACTGCTAATCACCTCGAACTGCGCATTGGTCGCCGTGAAGTCATGTTCACCTTCTGCATTACGCGCATGCAAACGGCTCTTGCACAGCGCATCGGGCACATCGATAAAGTGCAGCTGATGTTCCGCCTGTGCACTCTGGATCACCGCCTTCATCCACTGACGTTGGCCGACGGTGTTCGCCGGGAAATCCAGCACCACTGACACACCTCGCTGTAACAGTGCGATTAGGTGTGGCGTCATCGCATTACGTAGCTTGCCCGCACAACGCACGTAGTCCGCAACATCCTGCATCTCTTCGGCGAACAAATGTGCCAGCCAGGCGTCTTCGCTGATAATCACCGCGCCAGTTTGTTGGGCCAGTTGATGTGCCAGCGTGGATTTTCCGGCAGCGATTTTACCGCACAGCAGATGCAAAACAGGACGAGATGTGGACACAGACGCAGATTCCATTAGCCAGCTCCAGATAAAATGACGCTCTACCATGCCGTTAAATGCCGGTCCAGTAAAGCCTGGCATCTACACTTACGCTATCTCTGTAAAAAATAAGGAGCCGCATGATGAGTCAACGCCTGCACAAAATCGACTTTCCGGTCAGCAAGGCGCGGAAGTATCTGGAACCTGGTCCGGTGGTGTTGCTGAGTTCGCAATTTGAAGATCACCACGACATCATGACGCTCGGCTGGCACACCATTCTGGAGTTCTCGCCGTCACTGGTGGGCTGCATGATCGCCAACGGTAACTACAGTCATGAGCTGATTCGGCAAAGCGGACAGTGCGTGATGAACATCCCCTCGGCGGATTTGGTGGACAGCGTGGTGGCGATTGGTAACTGCCATGGCGATCGCCTCGATAAGTTCGATGCCTTTCACCTCACGCCAGAACCGGCAAAAGTGGTGAATGCGCCGCTGATCGATGAGTGCTTCGCCAGCTTTGAGTGTCAGCTGTATGACGACTCGATGGTGAATAACTACGGCTTCTTTATTTTCGAAATCGTTAAAGCGCACGTGGCCGATAAACCGGAATTTCCGCCGACGCTGCACTACACTGGCGAAGGACGGTTTACCGTAATGAGCAATAGCGTGCTCGACAAGCACCATGATTTTAAGCCAGAAATGTTAATTTAGGCGGCTTGAATTCGCCTTCGAGCGCCCTCACAGTAACGCTTTCGACCTGACAGGAGTAATAACAATGGCAACCGAATATGCGGTGATCGCCGGTGGCTGTTTCTGGTGTACCGAAGCAGTGTTCAAAGATGTGATTGGCGTGGAGTCAGTCGAAAGTGGGTATACCGGCGGGGAGCGCCCGAACCCAACCTATGAGCAGGTGTGCAGCGGTGCCACCGGCCACGCCGAAGCGATCCGCGTCGGTTTCGATCCCGAGCAAGTGAAATATGGCGACCTGCTGGATATCAGCTTTGCGACGCACGATCCAACGCAGCTGAACCGTCAGGGCAACGACGTCGGTACCCAGTATCGTTCAGCGATCTTCCCGGCGAATCCAGAGCAGGAAGCCGAAGCGATTGCCGCCATTGCGCGTGCGCAAGCCGATCTCAACGTGCCGGTGGTGACCACCATCGAGCCGCTGAAAGAGTGGTATCCGGCAGAAGATTATCATCAGGATTACTGGGATGGCGCCGGCCAGCGTAACGGCTACTGCATGGCGGTGATTCCACCGAAACTGCAGAAGCTGCGTAAGAGCTTTGCCAACCGCGTGAAGCAGGGCTAATCCAGCCCCCTAAGATGCGGCCTCTGCACGCCGCATCCAGTCTGCTTATCACCATCAAAGGTCGTCATTTATGACGACCTTTTTGCATTAAAGCGTCATAATAGCGCCCTCTTCTCTTCAGGGAGCGATGATGACCACGCCTCAACCCGCAATCCCCGCGCGCAAGCGGCCCATGAAACTCAACACGCTGGTGACGCTGATGCTCAGCGCGGTGATCGTGCTGGTGCTGCTGAGTGTGCACATGTTCTATTTCTTCCAGATTGGTGCTTCAACCCGCGCCCAGCTGGAAGATAAAGCCATGGCGGTGGCCCGCACGCTGGCGAGATCGCCGGAGATTCAGCAGGCGCTGACGCAACCGGTGGCCAATGCCAATATTCAGCCCATCGCGAAAGCCGTGGAAGAGAGCAACAATCTGCTGTTTATTACCGTCACCAATATGGACGGTATCCGCTATTCTCATCGCAATCCGGAACTGGTCGGTAAGCACTTTATCGGCGAAGACATTGGGCCCGCCCTGCGCGGCCATGAGAATGTCTCGGTTAACAAAGGTTCTCTGGCAAAAGCGCTGCGCGTGTTTACCCCGGTGTATAACGCGGAGGATCGGCAGATTGGGGTGGTGGCGATTGGTATTTCCCTTGATGCCGTCACCGATCAAATCAACGAAAGCCGCTGGAGTATTATCTGGACCATCCTGATTGGTACGCTGGCGGGTGCGATTGGCACCCTGGTGCTGGTGCGCGTGCTGAAGCGCATCTTGTTCGGCCTCGAACCCTACGAGATTTCCACTCTGTTTGAGCAGCGTCAGGCAATTCTCAACTCGGTCAAAGAGGGCGTGGTGGCGATGGACGATCAGGCGCAGGTGACGCTGGTGAATCAGGCCGCGCGCACCCTGCTTAATGAGCCGTCGTCCAGCGGTATGATTGATAACGAGGGCATTGATGATGCCTCGGTGATCAACCAACACCTGCAAGATGTGCTGCACAGCGGCCGTGCGCGTCGTGATGAAGAGCTGAATGTGAATGGTCGCTTGTTGTTGTGCAATACGGTGCCGGTACGCAGCCAGGGACGCATTATTGGCGCGGTCTGTACTTTCAGGGACAAGACCGAAATCAGCCGACTGATGCAGCGTCTGACGGGCATGGTAAACTACGTCGATGCGTTGCGGGAGCGCTCGCACGAGTTCATGAACAAGCTGCACGTGATCCTCGGCCTGCTGCACATGAAAAACTATGCGCAGGTGGAAGCGTATATTTTGAAAACCGCCAATAATTACCAGACTGAGATTGGCTATTTGCTCGATCGCATCAAGTCACCGGTGATTGCCGGTTTCCTGCTGAGCAAGATCAATCGCGCCTCGGATTGTGGTCATCGCCTGACCATCAGCGATGCCAGCTTTGTGCCCGACAGCGGTAACGAAGACCAGATGGCGGCCTTAATCACCGTGGTCGGTAATCTGGTGGAGAACGCCATCGATGCGCTCAGCGAGCAGACCGAAGGCGAGATCCACGTGATGCTGCACTATCAAAATGGCTGGCTGGCGTGCGAAGTGAGTGACGATGGTCCCGGCATTGAGCCGGCCAATCTGGCGACAATTTTTGATAAAGGGTTCTCCACCAAAGGAGAGAACCGTGGTGTGGGCCTGTTCCTGCTGAAACAGCAAACGGAAAACCTCGGTGGCGGCGTGACCGTTGAGTCAGAACCCGGCGTATTTACCCAATTTTTAGTACAACTTCCCTGGGATGGAGGAAACCAATCCGCATGATCAATGTGTTAGTGGTCGATGATGACGCCATGGTCGCTGAGCTGAACCGCTCGTTTATCGGTCAGGTTCAGGGCTTTCACTGCTGCGGGACCGCTTCGACCCTGAAGCAGGCCAAAGAGATTTTGTTCAACAGCGACACCCCGATTGATTTGGTGCTGCTGGATATCTACATGCAGCAAGAGAATGGCCTCGACCTGTTGCCGGAACTGCGCAAAGCCCAGAGTTCGGTAGAGGTGATCATCATTTCATCCGCTGCCGATGCCGAAAACATCAAAACTTCGCTGCACTACGGCGTGGTGGATTATCTGATCAAGCCGTTCCAGTTCCCGCGTTTTGAAGAAGCGCTCACCAGCTGGCGGCAGAAGAAGTCGTTGATGGATAATCAGCACTACTATCAGCAGTCTGATGTCGATCTGTTGATCCATGGTAACCCGGCCACGCAGCATGACAACAAGCGCCTGCCGAAGGGTTTAACGCCGCAGACGCTGCGCACCTTGTGTCAGTGGATTGATGCCCATCCCGGCCATGAGTTCTCCACCGATGAGCTGGCGGCGGAAGTGAATATTTCGCGCGTGTCGTGCCGTAAATATCTGATCTGGCTGGCGCAGATTAATATTCTGTTCACCAGCATTCATTACGGCGCCACCGGCCGTCCGGTGTATCGCTATCGTTTACAGCCGGAATACCATTCGCTGTTGCAGCAATACTGTCAGTAACGCAGCTGCCAGTCGACATCGCGCTGCTGGAACTGAAAGTGGCGCGGTGAAGAGCAGATGATTTGCCGATCGCGGGTGACGAACACCGCATCCAGATCGGGCTGGTCGGCCAGATAAGCCAGCCCCTGCTCGACGCCCATGCCGTACAGCAGCGTGGTGTAGATGTCGCCATCCAGCGAACGGTCGGAAATTACCGTCACGCTCAGCAACTCGTTATCCAGCGGATAGCCGGTGTGGGGATCGAAGATATGGTGCCAGCACTTGCCGTCCAGTTCGAAATAGCGCTCGTAAATCCCCGATGTCACCACCGATTTACCCTGCACCTGCAGCACACCCAGCAGTTCATCCTCGCGTCCAAACGGCTTTTTCAGGCCGATGCTCCAGCCTTGTGGCTCATGCGGCGGTGCGCCGAGGGTCTGCACATTGCCCCCGAGATTGATCAGCGCCTGCGGCACGCCCTGCTGGCGTAAAAACGTTTGCACCACATCCGCGATATACCCTTTGGCGATGGCCCCGAGATCGATCTCCATGCCCGGCTGTTGCAGGAACACCGAGCGCTTTTCTTCGTTGAGGATCACCTGATGTGGATCGGTGAGCGGCAACAGTGCGGCAATCTCATTGGCGGGAGGCACGGCACGCCCCTGAAAACCAATCTTCCAGCGTTTGACCACCGGGCCGATGGTGAAGTTAAAAGCGCTGCCGGGTGACACACTGACGGCGTGTGCCACGCTGATCAGCCGGAACACCGCCTCACTGACGCGCACCGCATGGCAACCCGCTGCCTGGTTGATCGACATCACTTCGGATTCGGCACGATTGACGGTGAACAGGTTTTCCTGCTGCTTGATAAGTTGAAAGACCTGACGGGCTAAGGTGGGATTATCGTCGAACAGTTTGAGCAGAATGGGGGAACCCATCAGAACAGCGGAGTAAGAGTAGACGCCTTCGGTCATAGAGCCTCGTTTACCCGCCATATTGCACGCCAGTGCCTTATGCATGTCACCCGGTGACCGACGGTTGTCAGTCACCGGAATTCACACTCTAACGTTTTACACTGGTACGCAATATTTTGGGTAATTAACGTTAATTAGTTTCCTAACGCCAGTTTAGCCGCATTGTGACCGGCCTTGATACCGAAGATGATGATATCCGCTACTGCATTACCGCCGATACGGTTCGCACCGTGGATACCGCCGACCACTTCACCAGCAGCCCAGGCACCGGGAATCACCTGTTTCTGCGCATCCAGCACCGCGGTATCGGTGTTGATGGTGACGCCGCCCATAGTGTGGTGCACCCCTGGGGCGATACGGATGGCGAAGTACGGACCTTTATTCAGCGGGTGCCGCAGCGCCGTCTTACGACCGAAGTCTTCATCATCCTGCTTCGCCACAAACTCGTTGTAACGACCGAGTGTGGTTTGCAGCGCTTCCTGATCCATGTTGAGTTTCACCGCCAGCTCGTGCGGGGTTGGTGCGCTAATCACAAAGCCTTTGGCGATATACTCGTCGGCCGCTTTGTTGTTGGCGCGGACTTGCTCATCAAACACGATCCATGCGCTTTTCTCTGGCAGTGCGATGATCTCAGCAGAGACTTTGTCACGGGTTTCCATCTCATTGTAGAAACGATGACCCGCCTGGCTGACCAGAATCGCCCCGCCGCCACGCATCGCTTCAGAGATCAGATAAGACGTAGTCTGCTCAACCGTTGGGTGAATCTGGATCTCGCCCATATCCACGGTATCCGCACCGATTTTTTGCAGCATAGCGATACCGCTACCGGTGGCACCTTTGTGGTTGGTGGTCACGAAGCCATCCAGTTCCGGGCGATATTTCACCACCATCTCGCGGTTAGCACTGAAACCGCCGGTGGCGACAATCACGCTTTTCGCATTAAGAATGCGGCTGTCATTGTACTCATCCACCACTTTGACGCCGGTAACGGCACCGTTTTCCACCAGGATTTCTGAAACGGAGGTCTCCAGCAGCACTTCGATTTCGCGCTGGTTGACGTTTTTCACCAGGCCGCTGATCAGGAAGCCACCTACCGCTGAACGGTCTTCCGGGCGGTGCGTACGGTCGATGCTCATGCCGCCAGTGATGGTAATGTCGCACAGTTCGATATTTTTCGCCGCCAGCCACTCAATCGCTTCTGGCGCCTGCTCAACAAACTCGCGCAGCAGCACCGGGTTGTTTTTGAATTTACCGCCCTTCAGCGTCTCTTCGTAGAACAGCTCTTTGCTGTCTTCGATGCCTTTCAGTTTCTGATAGCGGGTTTCGGCGGCGTTCATGCCCACCGAGGCTTTGATGGTGTTACCGCCAATGGTCGGCATCTTCTCGATGATCACCACGCGTGCGCCGTCATCGTGCGCCTGAATCGCCGCCGCCAGACCGGCACCGCCAGTCCCCACCACCACCACGTCATAATTGACCGGTGCGTTCGGGTTACCGCCCTCTTCAATCACATACTCTTTGCTTGACGTGGTCAGTGCGCGGGACACCGCTTTTTTCAGCGCCTCACTCTGCGTGGTCGCACCGGTGATGGCATCGACGTGTGGGCTGTTCGCCACCAGAATGCGTTCACGCAGGCTTTCGAAGGTACTGGTAAAGTCGACATCCAGACTGGGATCCGGCACCAGTGAGATATCGGTGATACGGTCGGTGTCGAGCGTCACATTGATTTTCAGCTTCAGCGCTTCGGCTTCCACTTTCGCCTGGTAAACCCCGGCTTTGTATTTACGATGGCCATCGCTAACGTCGCGGATCATCGCATCCACCAGCGAGAAGCGCCACAGCGGTTCTGGAATCGTCAGCGCCTCACGCTTGGTGCTGTCGATGTAGAGCTCCATGTGCTCGTTTTTGATGATGCGGTCGGCCCAGTCCGGATAGGCGATGCAGGCTTTACCGACCGCCACCAAATCAAAGCCGTGCTCCAGCGCGTTCTCGGCATCTTCTTTATTCACCACACCACCCACGCCAATCACTGGCACTTTCGCCAGCGTGGCAGAGCGTTCGGCCAGGTATTTGGTGATCAGGGGCGTGGGATCTTTGGTATCGACAATCGATGGCCGCAGCAGCTGCCCGACGGAGAAGTGCACGTAGTCCAGACCGCGCGCCGCCAGTTTTTCCAGCAGATACATCGTGTCATCCCAACGGATACCGGGAACTTCCAGCTCTTCCGGTGAGAAGCGATAACCGATGATGAAGTCAGCCGCCGCAAAGCGATCGGCCATTTTATGGGTGATCTCCAGCACTTCCATTGGGAAGCGCGCGCGGTTATCGCGGCTGCCGCCCCATTTGTCGTCGCGCTGGTTGGAGTTAGGTGAGTAGAACTGCTGGATCAAATAGGTGTTCGCGCCGTGGATCTCAACACCGTCAAAACCGGCTTTGATCGCGCGGTTTACCGCATCACCAAACTTGGTGATCATCACATCGACTTCTTCGGCGGTCAGCGCTTGCGGTTTGGTGGCACCGTCACGCGGTGCGGCAATGGCGCTCGGTGCAACAGGGGTTTTACCGCCAATCAGCGCCGGTTCCACCATGCGGCCGCCGTGATAGATCTGCAGAATGGCTTTTGAACCTTCAGATTTGATCGCATGGGCGATTTTCGCCAGCCCGGCAATTTTGTTGTCGCTGTCGATACCCAACGCGCCAGGGAAAGCCGGGCCACGGTTATCAATAAAGCAGCATTCGACAATCACCGTACCGATACTGCCCGCACGTACGCGGTAATACTCGACCAAATCGCTGGTGACGCCGCCGTCAAAATAGCCGGTACAGGTGGTCATCGGGGCCATCACCAGACGGTTTTTCAGCACCGCACCTTTCGGCAGCGTTAGCGGGTTAAGGATTGGGGTGAGCTTATTCATAATGAGCAACTCCAGAATTAAGAAATTGTGTATTCAATTCTTTGGCGGTTCGGCGCGGCTTTATAATTATTTAAGTGGTCCGATTTCATGGCGTAAATATACCATTTTATTTAGTTACATAACCCAGAATGTTAGTTATATAAGTTTTACGTTTGGAAATGATATTTAATGCTCATTGCCAGAATAGGCGCTCCGCTAAGTTTTAACCAAGACTTGACAAAAATCAACTTTTTCCTTACATTTAAAACAAATGTAGTACTATCATAAAGATAAAAGCCTCCAACCCGCCTCATTTTGCTCGATTTTTCGCGTTTCGATAGTTTGTAGCGTTTAATCCACAGCAGACAGAAAGTTAAATAAAAAGCAAAAGATAAAAATTAAAAAACAGTGAATATTTTTTATTGATCTAGATCAAAGGAGATATTTTAATTAATCGCATCTTAGCTGCATTCAATTGATAATTCGCGTATCGAATTTGCAAAGCAAAGTTTCATCAAAGAACAAAATTTAAATTGTCACGACTCATCTGCTGCACGCATGTTGAAACCAAAAGAACAGTGTGTTCGTGACAATCAATCGCATTCTTCCTAACTTGCAGACAAAACTATGAACACACAAACAACCCAGAGTGCCTCCCCCGTAGTGCCTCCTGCGGCGCCGGGGAAAAAGAATCGCCTGATTATGTTGTGCCTGCCGATCATTGTGGCGGTGCTGTTGCTGCTGGTGCCGACCCCTGCCGGGCTGGAACCTTATGCATGGCACTTCTTCGCTATCTTCGTCGGTGTGATTGTCGGACTGATCTTTGAGCCGCTGCCCGGTGCCGTTATCGGCCTGACTGGCGTGGTGGTGATAGCGCTGTTCAGCCAGTGGGTGCTGTTTAGCCCGGCCGAACTGGCGGATCCCAAGTTTAAAACGGCGGCGCAGTCGTTTAAATGGGCAGTGAGTGGCTTCGGCAACTCCACCGTCTGGCTGATCTTCGGTGCCTTTATGTTTGCCGCCGGCTACGATAAAACCCAGTTCGGACGCCGCCTGGCGCTGATTTTGGTGAAGTATCTCGGCCGTCGCAGCCTGACGCTCGGTTACGCCATCACCTTCGCGGACCTGTTACTGGCACCGTTTACGCCTTCTAACACCGCGCGCAGCGGCGGTACCATCTACCCGATCATCGCCAACCTGCCGCCGCTGTACGGTTCAAAACCGAATGACCCGAGCGCACGTAAGATTGGTTCTTACCTGATGTGGGTGGCTATCACCGCCGCCTGTATCACCAGTTCAATGTTCCTCTCTGCACTGGCACCGAACCTGCTGGCGCTGGCGCTGGTAAAAAGCGTGGTGGGCTTCGAAATCTCCTGGGGTATGTGGTTCCTCGCCTTCCTGCCGCTCGGCGTGCTGTTGATTCTCACCATGCCGCTGCTGGCCTACTGGCTCTATCCGCCGGAAGTGAAGGTTAATGACGAAGTGCCACGTTGGGCGACCGCTGAACTGGCGAAGCTCGGCAAGCTGTCACGCAACGAAATCCTGCTGCTGGTGTTTGTGGTCTCAGCACTGATGATGTGGATCTTCGCTGCCGCATGGATTGAGCCAGCAATGGCCGCCCTGCTGGTTATCGTGCTGATGCTGTGGACCGGTGTACTCAACTGGAACGATATCACCAGCAACAAAGCGGCATGGAATACCTTTGCCTGGTTCGCCACGCTGGTCGCCCTGGCAGATGGTCTGGCGCGTGTGGGCTTTATCGCCTGGCTGGGTAAAGAAGGTGCGCAGCTGCTGCACGGTTATGACCCACAAGTCTCGGCGGTGGTGTTGCTGGTGGCCTTCTACTTACTGCACTACCTGTTCGCCAGTACCACTGCGCACACCACTGCGCTGTTGCCTGCGATGCTGACCATCGCCGCCTCGATTCCGGGCATCAACATGCCAGTGTTCTGTCTGATGATGTGTGTGTCCTTAGGTGTGATGGGTATCATCACCCCGTACGGCACCGGCCCAAGCCCGATTTATTACGGTAGCGGCTACCTGCCAACCAAAGATTACTGGCGTCTCGGTACCATCTTTGGTGCCATCTTCCTGATTGCTCTGATGGTTATCGCCTACCCATGGATGGTGATGATGTTCTGATGATGTTGCTCCGATGTTAAAATCGGAGCCGCGCAGTACCGTGAAAGTGTTATGATGCTCGCCAGTCAGCCCTTGCGGAGGGCTGGCGAGAGAAAATCTAAAAACAGATCGCCTAATTTGTCACCTGCCACTCTGACAGGCGACACGAAGCTAAGTGAGCCAACATGTCGAACAAACCCTTCTATTATCAGAATCCCTTTCCTCTCGCCAAAGATGATACCGAATACTATCTGCTGAGCCGCGATTACGTCTCAGTAGCCAACTTCGATGGCGAAGAGGTGTTGAAAGTCGATCCGAAAGCCCTGACGCTGCTGGCGAAGCAGGCATTCCATGATGCTTCATTCATGCTGCGCGCCTCGCATCAGGCGCAGGTTGCTGCGATTCTGGCGGATGACGAAGCCAGCAAGAACGACAAATACGTTGCCCTGCAGTTCCTGCGTAACTCGGAAATCGCCGCCAAAGGCGTGCTGCCGACCTGCCAGGACACCGGCACGGCGATCATCATGGGCAAAAAAGGCCAGCGCGTCTGGACCGGTGGTGGCGATGAAGCCGCGCTGTCACAAGGCGTTTATAACACCTTTATTGAAGACAACCTGCGTTACTCGCAGAACGCCGCGCTGGATATGTACAAAGAGGTCAATACCGGCACCAACCTGCCGGCGCAGATCGATCTCTACAGCGTGGATGGCGACGAGTACAAATTCCTGTGCATCGCCAAAGGCGGCGGTTCTGCCAACAAAACCTATCTTTATCAGGAAACCAAAGCACTGATTACCCCGGCCAAGCTGAAGAACTACCTGGTCGATAAAATGATGTCGCTCGGTACCGCAGCCTGCCCGCCATACCATATCGCGTTTGTGATTGGCGGCACCTCAGCAGAGAGCACGCTGAAAACCGTCAAGCTGGCATCAACCCACTACTACGATTCGCTGCCGACCGAAGGTAACGAACACGGTCAGGCATTCCGTGACGTGGCATTGGAGCAGGAACTGCTGAAAGCCTCACAAGAGCTGGGCCTCGGCGCACAGTTCGGCGGTAAATACTTCGCCCACGATATTCGCGTGGTGCGTCTGCCACGTCATGGCGCGTCTTGCCCGGTGGGCATGGGTGTGTCCTGCTCGGCTGACCGTAATATCAAAGCCAAAATCAACCGCGAAGGCATCTGGATCGAGAAACTGGAAGATAACCCAGGCCGCTATATCCCGGAAGAACTGCGTCAGCAGGGCGAAGGCGAAGTGGTGAATGTCGATCTTAACCGCCCGATGAGTGACATTCTGGCGCAGCTGTCATCCTATCCCGTGGCAACCCGCCTGTCGCTGAACGGCACCATTATCGTGGCGCGTGATATTGCCCACGCCAAGCTGAAAGAGCGTATTGATAACGGCGAAGGTTTGCCGCAGTACATCAAAGATCATCCGGTGTATTACGCAGGCCCGGCGAAAACCCCGGAAGGTTATGCCTCCGGTTCACTTGGCCCAACCACCGCGGGTCGTATGGACTCCTACGTTGACCTGCTGCAGGAACACGGCGGCAGCATGGTGATGCTGGCAAAAGGCAACCGCAGCAAACAGGTGACTAATGCCTGCCATAAACACGGCGGCTTCTATCTCGGCAGCATCGGCGGCCCGGCAGCGGTGCTGGCGCAGCAGAGTATTAAGAGTCTGGAGTGCGTGGAATATGCGGAACTGGGAATGGAAGCCATCTGGAAGATTGAAGTGGAGAACTTCCCGGCGTTTATCCTGGTGGATGACAAAGGCAACGACTTCTTCCAGCAGATCCACAATCAGTGTTCTGCCTGCGTGAAGTAAGGCTTTAAGCCGTGCTAAAACTAAAAATCCGCGGCTTATGGCTGCGGATTTTTTTATGGGGTGAGCACTGCGCGATGCTTACATCGCACCGAGTTGTACGTCTAACAGCATATCGGCATCATCATCGTTTTGACCAATCACGTAGATCGCCTGACGTCCCGGCAGATTCACCGTGATGATGTGCTGATCATCGGCATCCAGCACGTCATCGTGCTGTTCCTGAAACTTATGCAATGTGTTCATGTTTTTCCTTAAAATGGTGCGCGACTTTACTTTCCCTAAACTCTTATATCGACAAGACCCGGCTCAAATGTAGCGGAATATTCTGCTTTCGTGATGCAGGCACTCTGTCACGGCCAAATGACAGTCTGATTAAAGAAGTAACGCACATTTCTTACTGTGAGGATGTCAGTGCCGGACAACCTGGTAGCGCCGGATAACGGATGCAATCCGCTGTCACCGCCTTCTCACTGTGCGGTGTCCCATCCGGTGCCCAGCGGTAATCCACCATGTAGGCGCGATACACCGTGTTGCCACTGTAGTGATCGCGCGGCATCGCTTTGCCGTAAAACGGACTGACGTACTCCCAGACAATCGCGCCCTGCGGTGTCACCTGGAACAGGCGGCCGCTCTGCCCTTCGTTGATCAAGGTATTGCCATTCGGCAGGCGCTGCGCATTGCTGATATAGGCACTGTAGAAGGTGGAGATCGCTTGTCCCGATTTCTCGCCGATGTACTCCCAGACGATTTGTTTGGTCTGCGGGTTCACTTCAATGACGCGTGAAGCGGAGAAGAATCCTTGCCGCGTGGGCGGGAATCCGGCGTTGCCCTGATTATCAAAAATCAGAATATTGCCAGCCCCCGGTAAGCCCGGTCCGATCATGTGCACATCGTGCTCGCCAATCAGTTGATCCAGTGGACGCGGCAGCGGGGTATCCAGCTTCAGCGCTGGATAATCAGGCCCGATGCGCCACACCACTTTGCCCGTCTGCCGATCGACAATCACGGCCACGTTGCCGTTGCGCGAGTTAAACAGAATGTTGTCAGGGGCAAAGCGCTGATCGCCTTTATCAAACCACGGATTTGGCCCCAGCGGTGCCGCCGTGTTCATATGCAAAAAGTCAGCGTCCTGGCTGTCACGGATCATCGCCAGTTGCGCGTCAGAAAAACCCAGTTCATTGAGGTGATCGGCCACCGACCAGCTCCATAGCTTCTCTCCCTGCGGCGACACCTCCTCCAGCGTATTATCGATGATGCGATAGTTGTAGCCGGGCAGCTGGCGCAGTGCCGCGCCCAGCACCAGCGTGTTGCCATCTGCCAGGCGCTGGATTTCATGATGTTGATGCACCGGCTGCTGCTGACTGCCGTATTGCCACTGTACCGCACCGTTCCAGTCCACTTCCGCCACGCTGGCATTCACCATGCCGTTGCCGGGGCTGGCTTCCTTATCGAGATCTTTCTGACGCTCCAGCTGTACCAGCAGATGCCCCCGCTGGCCGTTGACGCGATCAGTGGGAATTGGCCAGCTCGGGAATCCTTCATAGGCCCAGCGATGCACTTCCTGCCCGGTCATATCAATTAAGTGGGTTTGGTTATCGCTGCCGGGGATCACCACATAACCGTTCCAGGCACGCGCGGGATCGTAATACGTCACGCCCGTAGGAAACGCACTGGGAATGGCCCACGCGCCAAATGAGAGGGACAACAGGCAGACAGACAACGTTGCCGCAATACGCATGATTCACCATCCTGACTAAGGGAGAAAGAAAACGCCCTTATAGGGTAGATGCGAATGGCGGCAGGATTAGTCCGAATGAGGCATGTGGGAGAAAAGGCAGCGGCATGACCCGCTGCCTGAGTGCTTAGAAGAAGCCCAGCGGTTGCGTGCTGTAGCTCACCAGCAGGTTTTTGGTTTGCTGGTAGTGATCGAGCATCATTTTATGGGTTTCACGACCAATCCCGGATTTTTTATAGCCACCGAACGCGGCATGTGCCGGATAGAGGTGATAACAGTTGGTCCAGACACGACCCGCTTTAATCGCGCGCCCCATACGATAGGCGCGGTTGATATCACGGGTCCATACACCTGCGCCCAGTCCGTATATCGAGTCATTGGCGATGGCGAGGGCTTCCGCTTCATCTTTGAAGGTCAGCACACCGACTACCGGTCCAAAGATCTCCTCCTGGAACACGCGCATGCTGTTGTCACCTTTCAGCAGCGTTGGCTGGATGTAGTAGCCGCTATCGAACGCTTCACCAATCTTCTCTACACCGCCGCCGTGCAGCACCTGTGCACCCTCTTTCTGCGCGATTTCCAGATAAGAGAGGATTTTGTCGAACTGCTGTTGCGACGCCTGCGCGCCAATCATGGTTTCGGTATCCAGCGGATCGCCGCGTTTGATGGTTTTAATACGTTTCATGACGGCCGCCATAAACGGCTCAAAGATCGACTCTTGCACCAGCGCGCGTGACGGACAGGTACAGACTTCGCCCTGATTCAGGAAACCGAGCACCACGCCTTCTGCCGCTTTCTCGATAAAGCTCTCTTCCGCATCCATGATGTCTTCAAAGAAGATGTTCGGTGATTTACCGCCCAGCTCAACGGTGGACGGGATCAGGCTTTTCGCCGCCAGCTCGAGGATATGTCCACCGGTGGCGGTGGAACCGGTAAAGGCGATTTTGGCGATGCCTGGATGTGACGCCAGCGCTTCACCGGCTTCTTTACCGTAACCGTGCACCACGTTGATGACACCCGGTGGCACCAGATCTTTGATCACTTCCATAAACAGGGTGATCGACAAGGGCGTCTGCTCAGCCGGTTTCAACACCACGCAGTTACCCGCTCCGAGCGCCGGAGCCAGCTTCCACGCCGCCATTAACAGCGGAAAGTTCCACGGGATGATTTGCCCGACCACGCCCAGCGGTTCGTGGAAGTGATAAGCGGCGGTGAATTCATCGATTTCTGCTGCGGTACCTTCTTGCGCACGCACGCAGCCCGCGAAGTAGCGGAAGTGGTCTACCGCCAGCGGGAGGTCAGCGGCCAGGGTTTCACGTACCGGCTTGCCATTATCCCAGGTTTCGTTGACCGCGATGTATTCCAGCTTCTCTTCCAGTCGATCGGCGATTTTCAGCAGCACCAGCGAACGCGCCTGCGGAGAGGTTTTTCCCCAGGCATCCGCAGCGGCCTGTGCTGCCGCCACTGCGTTATCGACATCGGCCTTGTCCGAACGCGGGAACTCGCCGATGGTAGAACCGTTAATCGGGGTGGTGTTGACGAAGTAATTACCGTTCACCGGCGCAACGAATTCGCCGTTGATAAAGTTGCCATAACGCGATTGCAGAGTGATGAGAGAACCTTGTTCTCCCGGAGCAGCGTAACGCATGGTGTTTCTCCTTGCGGACAGAGTGGCGAATAACAACTATGAAACCTGTTATTAACATTGATCGATCAATGTCAGCCTGTCAGATCGCAGAGCGGGAAACTGTGACCGCACCGAAGGAAAATTCCGGGAATGAGGGTTTGAGATTTAGGCGTGATGATCCTGCACGTCAGTCTCAGCATTGATTAAACGTTACGCTCTTGCCCGCCGCAGATGGCGGGAGTCTATTGCGCCACTTCACAGCCAGGTTATCAGCTTTACATCTCTCCAATTTCTTCCCCGCTTCGTTGCGGAAAATTCCGAGTTTTGGCGCATATGCAGCGAAAAGCGAAACAAACGCAATGAATTTGGTCAATATGAAACAGGATACTCATCAGGAGAAAGAGATGTTGGCTTCAGCCCTGACGTTAATGCGCGCCAAAGCGAACTTTGTTCAGCAATTTATTCGAAACCCGCGCAAGATGGGCAGCATCACGCCCTCCTCTGCTGCGCTGTGCCGCACCATGTGCGATGCCGCCAACTGGGATCACAGCCTGCGTATCGCCGAACTCGGTGCCGGTGACGGCGTGTTAACCCGTCATATTCTGGACAGAATGTCGCCGCAGGCTCAATTGGATGTGTTCGAGATCAGTCCAGATTTAGTGAAGAGTTTGCGCGCGTGGAGCGAACCGCGCATGCAGGTGCGTGCGTGCTCAGCCGAGTACTTGTCGGGTGAATACGATGTGATCTTTTCCGGCCTGCCGCTGCTGTCGCTGCCGCCGGAAACGCGCGAAGCGATTCTGAGCGCTGTGCACGATGTATTGGGCCCGCGCGGTGTATTTATCCAGTTTCAATACACCTCATTGACCCAACCTACTCTGTCACGTTACTTCACCTGGCAGCGCCAGCGGGTGCTGAAAAATATGCCGCCCGCCTGGGTTTATCGCTGCACACGCCATTACGCGCCCTGAGCCTGCACGCGCGGCTGCGGCCGCGTTTGCTGCCAGAATCTTTGGAGCAACTCACGTGACCAATCCTCACCGGCGACCTGCGCGCCATCATCACTCACGCCTTCCGGTAAGCAGGTGGTCATGATTTCGCGGGTAAACTCCGGGTGGAACTGCACCGACAGCGCCTGCGGGGAATAACGTAAAATCTGGCAGCCATCCAGCTCGGAACGTGCCAATACTTCAGCCTGCGACGGCGGCGTAATCACCGACTGGCGATGTGACAACCACGCCTGGAATTCACCTGGCAACGTCGCTAACCAGGGATCATCACTGGCAGTGTGGGTCAGGGTTTTCAAGCCGCGCTCCCAGCCGTTCGGGTTATCACCCACTTTGCCGCCCAGCGCATACGCCATCAGCTGATGACCGTAACAGACGCCCAGCAGCGGCAGCTCCGCTTCCAGCGCGCCACGAATCCATGCCGCCGTGCGTTCGCTCCAGTCGGCGTGGTCGGTGACCATCGCCCAGGAGCCGCTGAGAATCGCGCCGCTGACGCGATCAAACGCCGGCAGCTCTTCGCCAAGATGCGGACGGACAATCACATAGTCTTCCGGCTGCAGTTGCAGCGCATCAATAAACCAGACGGGTTGTTCACCAATTTGCGCCACAACCTGCGGTGGCGGCACTTCGAGTTGAATCAGAGCAAGGGGTAACGCGCGGGTGTGTGTCATTCCGAATTCATTCCTTAACGGAGTCAGCTTTCGGACATCCACTTTGACAGGAAATCAGTGACCTGTCTTATTTTTTTCCTGCATAAGCTCATGCCATAGCAAAAAATATTTTTGCACAATGTCACAGAAATGCACGGCTTCGTGCCATGATTAACCGGTGATTACCCCCTTTCATGTGAAGGATGACATTGTGGCAGTGCGGCATTTCTTTATGGTTCTGATGGTGGTCTCCATCTGGGCTTTCAATAACGTGGCAGTGAAGTGGGGATTGCTGGAACTTCCGCCGCTGTTCCTCACCTGGATGCGCTTTGTGGTGGTGGCGATTGTACTGGTGCCGTTCTGCCGCATTACGCGCGAACAGCTGCCATGGCTGCTCACCCTTGCCTTCACCTTTGGCTTTATGCACTTCTCGCTGCTGTTTGTCGGCATGCGCTTTACCGATGCCGGCACCGGTGCGATTGTGGTGCAGCTTGGTACGCCGATTGCCATGTTGCTGGCAATGCTGGTGCTAAAAGAGAAGCTGACGCTGGTACAGCTGTTTGGTATTGCGATCTCTTTAAGTGGCGTGGCGGTGCTCTCCGGCAGCCCCACGATTCCGGCGTGGTGGGTCTTATGCATCTTGTTGTGCAGCGCCTTTGGCTGGGCCATCAGCAATATGATCGTGAAGAAATCGCCGCCGATAAAACCGCTGACGCTCACCGGTTGGATCTCCTTCCTCGCCGTGCCGATTGTCGGTGCTGCTTCCTGGCTCACCGAATCGCACCAGTTACACGCCTTAAGTCATGCGGGCTGGCGCGGCTGGTTTGGTATTCTTTACAGCGCGCTGGCTTCCTCGATTGTGGCTTATACCCTGTGGTATTCGTTGCTGAAAAAGTACAACGTCAACTTAATCATGCCTTACTCGCTGCTCACGCCCGTGCTGGCCGTGTTGATGGGCGTATTTGTGCTGGGCGATAGCATGAACAGCTTCAAAATTCTCGGGGCGTCTCTGGTAGTGCTCGGTACCGCCATTGCGGTGATCAACCTGCGTAATCTGCGCATGCACGCGCGCTTTCCTCGCCTGCGCCGCCGTTAAATTCTCTCTGCTATGCTTGAGTCTCGCGCGTTTTCCGGAGACTCAATATGGATACTCAATCTGCTGCCGCGTTATGGCAGCAACTGTGGCAAGGATTGCGTGGCGCGGAACCCCTTCCCGCGCTCAGCTTTCTCCAGCCCGATACCTTTTCTTCCGCGTTTGCCGTCAGTGAACTGGCCGCCACCAGCATCGGGTTGGCAAGCCAGGCAGTGAGCGATTTACTCGGGCAATCGGCCCCGGTTAGCGTCAATGTAAGGCTCGCCTCTCGCTGGTTTCAGCACAGCCTCACGCCGTTAAATCGTCCACCCGCCGCGCTCTGGGATCCCTTTGCAGGCGATTACGCCACCGCCGATGGCTGGATCCGTCTGCACACCAACGCTCCGCATCATCGCGCCGCCATGGAGCAGGTGCTGGGCCAACACGCCGACCGCGCCGCATTAGCGCAGCGGGTGTCTCAGTGGCAAGCGGCCGCGCTGGAGCAGGCCGTGATTGAGGCTGGCGGCTGTGCTGCGCAGATGCGCAGTGAGCAACAGTGGTTGCAGCACCCGCAAGGGCTGGCCGTCAGCAGTGAAGCGCTGATCGCCCAACAGGCCACGGGGGATGCCCCCACGCCCGGCTGGCAACTGCCGCCTGCTCGTCCGCTGCTCGGCGTGCGTGTGCTGGATCTGACGCGCATTATCGCCGGGCCGGTCGCCACGCGTTTTCTCGCCAGCCTTGGCGCGCAGGTTTTACGTATCGATCCTTACGGCTGGGAAGAGCCAACATTGGAGGAGGAGATCACCTGCGGCAAACGCTGCGCACGGCTCGATCTCAAATCCAGAGCGGGCGTTGAGCAGCTGCGCGATCTGATCAAACACGCTGATGTGCTGGTGCATGGTTATCGCGCGGATGCGCTGGAAAAGCTGGGGCTGGATGCCGAGTCACGGCGCAAACTGTCGCCCGGATTGGTGGATGTCAGTCTCAATGCGTGGGGCTGGGGCGGACCATGGCGCAATCGTCGCGGCTTTGACAGTCTGGTGCAGATGGGATGCGGCATTGCCGAACAGGGCATGGTCTGGCGTGGTAACATCAAACCGACACCGCTGCCGGTGCAGGCGCTCGATCACGCCACTGGCTATATGATGGCCGCCGCTGTGCTGGAAGGGATGCGTCAACGTCGGGAAAATCACGTTGGCTGGCAGGCACGCCTATCGCTGGCGCGCACCGCCAGGCTATTGCAACAGTTTGGCGCGTCACCGCAACAGCCGCAGCATGGCATTACCGCGCAGCACGACGATGCCCTGCCGACAGTTGAGATCAATACGTGGGGGATTGCCGAAAGGTTGCGTGCCGCTGCATACCTGCCCGGCACGCCGATGATCTGCGCCACGCCGGGCGTCAAGCTCGGCAGCAGCGCAGCCAGCTGGTAATCAGGCTTCTTCGTCGTTGCCTTCGTTCAGCTCGTCGTACATTGCCTGAATAGCTTCACGGCTCAGCGCGGCCAGCGTGCGGTAGAACGCGCTGGTCGCGTGGGCTTCCACTTTGCCGAGGAACGCGCCGCACCACGGCAGCAGATAGTCGTCGAACAGCGCTAATTGCGCAGCAAACTCATCCTCCGCGGACTGATCTTCCAGCCACGAGGCCGCCAGCAGCAGTACGCCAAAATGGTCGGCTGGCGCGTCGCTTAACGGCATGCCACGTGAAGAGAGAAACGCACGCACATCCGCTTCTTGCGGGCCGTTTGGCCACTGTGAGGCGTAAGGCGGTACGCTGCATTCGCTGCCGACGAACAGTGCGTTGTAATCCGCCGCCAGGGCCTGCGGATCGCTATTCTGCTGCAGACGTGTTAACAGTTCATCCTGCTCCAGCGGCCACTGAGCCTTCAGTTTGCCTTCACGCAGCATGGTGAAGAGCGGCACCAGCAATGGATCTTGTGGCTGGCGGTTGAACAGCGAGCCGATGACGCGGCAGAGAATGGAAAACTCATTCATGCAACAGAATTCCTTGAGGCTAAAAGTTAAAAGTCCGCAAATTCAGCAATGTGCTTACCGGTTCGCTGTTCGAGGAAGTCGAGCAGGCGGCGCGGCGTGACATTTAACACGCGATCCTCGGGAAAATCCACTTCGCGTGTGATGCGGATGCAGTGTTCGAAATGACCAAGGGTAAAGGCGGTGTGAGAGTCTGAACCGAACGCCAGACGCCCGCCGGCATCACGCACTGCTTCAGCGATGGCGCGACAGTTGGGTTCACTGCCCGGACGCGAATGGGTAAAGGAGGAGTTATTGATCTCCAGCGCCACATCATAATGCGCGGCCGCTTCGGCAATGGCGCGGATATCCACCGGGAATTTCGGGTTGCCCGGGTGCGAAATAATATGCACCAGCCCGCCCGCCATCGCGGCAATCATCGCTTCCGTGTGATGCGCTTTATCACGCGGTGCGTACACCGGCTCATGGAAACCGGCCACAATCAGATCCAGCGCATCCAGCATCGGGCCGCTGCAGTCAATTTCACCCTGCTGATTTTTGATGTTGGCTTCAATACCACGCAAAACGCCTACGCCATCAATCACGCGTGGCCAGATACGCATATTAACGAAGTGCCAGTAGTGCGGCGCATCCGCCATATCCGGGCCGTGATCGGTGATAGCAAACAGCTTCAGGCCATTCTGCTTCGCCTGCACCACATAGTCATGCAGTGTGCTGTATGCGTGGGTACTGGCAACGGTGTGCATATGCAAATCGACGGGATACATCCTCTTCTCCTGACTCAATGTGAATTAATAACCGCGCTGGCGATCAACTAAACCACCCGGCTGATCCCCTTGCTCCAGAGCAAGTATGGCACCGGCAATGAAATCCATCGCCTCGCCGGGCAACGTGATAGCCGCAGTATGTGGCGTCAATGTGACATGTGGATGAGACCAGAGCGGGTGATCCGCCGGCAGTGGCTCGGTCTGGAACACGTCCAGCGCCGCGCCCGCCAGTTGCCCGCTGTTCAGCGCCGCCAGCAGATCGGCTTCCACCACGTGCGCGCCACGCGCCAGATTGAGGAAAAAGGCACCCTGCGGTAACACGCGCAGCAACTTTTCATCGATCAGGTTGGTGGTTTCCGGCGTGGTGGGCAACAGATCGATCAGCACCTGAGTGCCATCGAGAAATGCATCCAGCTGATCGCGACCGTGGAAGGTTTGCACGCCCTCAATCTGCTTAGCCGAGCGGCTCCAGCAGCGCAGCGGGAAGCCCCACTGGCGCAAACTTTCCAGCACGCTACTGCCCAACACGCCCGCACCGAGCACGCCGATGGTAAAGTCAGAGCGCTCCGCTGTGTCGAGTGGCTGCCAGTTTGCCTGTTGCTGCTGCTGACGATAGTCGGCAAAACGGCGGAACCAGCCCAGCACGCACCAGTTGGCGTATTCCTGCATCTGTCGCGCCATGCCGGTATCTTCGAGACGGAACAGCGGCACGTCATCGGCTAACATTTCCGGATGGGCGCGCAGTTGCTTAAGAATTTCGTCCACGCCCGCGCCCATGGCAAACACACCTTTCAATGGACGACCAGCCAGCATCTCGGTGGGTGGCGAACGCACGATGGCATAATCCGCCGGATCCGTGTCGCCTGGCTGCCAGTAGCGCACGTTGGCTTGCGGTAAACGCTGACGTAGTCCCGCTAGCCAGCGATCGGGGGCTTGCGACGGGTGATACCAGATGATCTCCATACAGCTCTCCTTTTTTTCCTTCAGCCTCAAGCAAATAGCGCTTCAGGGCAAGCAAAAACCTTAAGGTTAATGCAATTTCTTGCGTGATTAATTCCCGCGGCTTCACATTTCCATGGCCTGAGGCGGCTAAGCGGCGCGTTAGCGACTAAAGTTGTTCGAGTGGTCAATGTGTTAGCGCACCACCTTTTCGGACAAGGAGAAAAAACCGATGATAAAAAATGTCAAATTCACGCCCGCGCGACTGACTTTCTTGCTGAGCGCAGCGCTGCTGGCCAGTGCTAGCGTGGCCCAGGCTGAAGATAACAGCCGTATGATCAGCAGTCAGCCGCAGCCACCCGACATTCGGTTGGGGCCCCTGTTCAACGCCGTGCAGCAGGCAAAATTTTATCCGGATCAGAAAACCTTTGCCGATGCGGTACCGAAGTACAATCCCTCCTCGATACTGGCGGACTGGCAGATGCAAAAGAGCCAGCGCAATTTCGACCTGAAGCATTTCGTTGACGCCAACTTCACCCTGCCCAAAGAGCAGGACAAATATGTTCCGCCTGCGGGGCAAAGCTTACGAGAACACATCAACGGCTTGTGGCCAGTGCTGACGCGATCCACACCGACCGCCAGCCAGTATGATTCCCTGCTGCCGCTGCCGAAACCCTATGTGGTGCCGGGCGGCCGCTTCCGCGAAGTCTATTACTGGGACAGCTACTTCACCATGCTGGGCCTCGCCGAGAGCGGACACTGGGATCGCGTGCAGGATATGGTGGATAACTTCGCCACCGAACTGGATAAATACGGCCATATCCCCAACGGCAACCGCAGTTATTATCTCAGCCGTTCGCAGCCACCGTTCTTTAGCCTGATGGTAGATCTGCTGGCGACCCATAAAGGTGATGATGTCTATCGCCAGTATTTGCCGCAGTTGCAGAAAGAGTACGACTACTGGATGGCGGACAGCGATAAGGTCGCTGCCGGTCAGGCCAGCAAGCGCGTGATCAAACTTAGCGACGGTACCCTACTCAATCGCTATTGGGACGAACGTGATGCACCGCGCACCGAATCCTGGCTCGACGATGTCAACACCGCCAACAAAGCGCCCGATCGCAATAAACAGCAGGTGTATCGCGATCTGCGTGCCGGTGCGGCTTCTGGTTGGGACTTCAGCTCTCGCTGGTTTACCGATGCCCACAATCTGGCCTCGATCCGCACCACCCAACTGGCACCGGTCGATCTCAACAGCCTGATGTTCCATCTGGAGCAGGTATTGTCCAAAGCCTCGAAACTGGCGAATCAGGATGACAAAGCCAAACAGTTCGCGGCAGATGCTGAGAAACGTCAGGCAGCGATTAATCGTTATCTGTGGGATGAGAAACAGGGCTGGTATGCCGACTATGACTGGCAGAAAAAACACATTCATCCGCAGCTGACCGCCGCTACCTTGTTCCCACTCTATATGCAGGTGGCGAGCGAGAAACAGGCGGACCGCACTGCCAAAGCGGTGGAGAAACAGCTGTTGAAACCTGGCGGTTTGGTGACCACCACCGTGAACAATGGTCAGCAATGGGATGCACCAAATGGCTGGGCGCCTCTGCAATGGGTGGCGGTGGAAGGTCTGGAACATTACAAGCAACCCAAGCTGGCACAGGAAATTGGTCAGCGCTTCCTGCAGAACGTGCAGGCCACTTACGATAAAGAGCACAAGCTGGTTGAAAAGTATGTGGTGGAAGGCGCGCAACTGGGCGGCGGTGGCGGCGGTGAATATCCGTTGCAGGACGGTTTCGGCTGGACCAACGGCGTGACGCTCAAACTACTGGATAAATACTGCCCGAAAGATCACACCTGTAATAACGCGAGCGATATCCCGAATATGCCCGCGCTGAGTGCGGGTAAATAACCCTCTCCCTCTACTTTAAAACCGCTGCTACTGCTTTGTTTGTCAAACGGTAGCAGCGCAATCGGTTCGCACTGTCAAAGCTAAGGTGCTCAATGCCATCATCTCAGGCAGGCGATGTCACCATTTAACGCAGCGAAGTCATCACCTCAGGTCTGCAAACCATCGTGCACCGCGACAGAGGGTATGACTGCATCATGAAACCTTTTCTCACATAAAGCCGCGCTCGCTACGCCACCGCTCCTGTTCATTTCCTCACAATCTCTTTCACTCACATTAACAACTTGAAACACACCCACTAAAAGATAATAATTCTCACTCTTAATTTTAATCGTATTCTCAATTTTCGGCATTGCCGGTTGAGTGCTGCTTTTGTTCTGCTTCCCGTTAAAGGATTTCCAATGACGCTTTTTACCCTTAATCGTACCCGCGTGCTCTGTGGACTGGCTCTGGCCCTCCCTGCTGCAACCTTCGCAGAAGAGTCCATCGTGGTCACCGCGCAACCGCAGGAGAGCGCCAACTCACCGACGCAAGGCTATCTCGCCACCCGCAGCAGCGGCGGCAGTAAAACCGATCAGCCGCTGATCACCACGCCGCAGTCCATCTCAGTGGTGACACGTCAGCAGATGGAAGATCAGGGTGCGCAGGATCTCAATCAGGTACTGAACTACACGCCGGGCGTATTCACCAACTTCGGCGGGGCCGCCACTCGCTATGACACCATTGCGCTGCGTGGTTTCCATGGCGGCGATGTCGATAACACCTTCCTGGATGGCTTGCGCATCATGAGTGATGGCGGCAGCTTCAACATCTTGCAGGTAGATAACTGGTTCCTCGATCGCGTTGATGTGATCAAAGGCCCCTCCTCCGCACTTTACGGCCAGACCGTACCAGGCGGATTAGTCAATCAGGTGAGCAAGCGGCCGCAGTTTGCTGAAGAGGGCCATTTCCGCCTGTCGACCGGCACCAACGCCACCAACAGCGCCGCCTTTGACTACACCAATGCGATTAACGATCAGTGGGCTTTCCGTCTCACCGGCATCACGCGTAACAGCGATACGCAATACGATCACACCCGTGAAGAAAAATATGCGATTTCGCCACAGCTGCTGTGGCAACCCAGCGAAGACACCAGTCTGGTGCTGCGTGCCTATCTGCAAAAAGAGCCATCCGGCGGTTATCATGGTTCCGTGCCCGCTGAAGGCACGCTTTATAGCCATAATGGCCGCAAGCTGAGTGATGGATTCTATGAGGGCGACAGCGCGCTGGATCAGTTCAAGCGCCACGAGCAGATCTACAGCTACGACTTCTCGCACCGCTTCAATGAAGTGTGGTCTGTATACTCCACCGCCAGCTATAGCCACGCCAATGTCGATCTCGATCAGGTGTATCAGATTGGCTGGGATGCCGCTAACCCGGACCTGCTGACCCGCTACTACTCCGGTGAACGTTCCTCGCTCAGCGCATGGGCCAACGATAACCGTCTGCAGGCCGATTTTGCCACCGGCGCGCTGCAGCATCGGGTGATCCTCGGTGCCGAATACCACCGTTATAAGAATGATTTGAGTAAAGCCAGTGGCTATGCGAGCTCATTAAACCCCTGGACGGGCGAAGCGGTCGGCAGCATGCCGGATTACAGCTGGACCGAACAAACGCGTCGCTATTATCAGACCGGACTCTACTTGCAGGATGAAATGCAGCTCGACCGCTGGCATCTGGATCTCTCTGGTCGTTACGATCGCATCGTCTCCAATAATGGCACCAGCCGTCGCCAGGATGACCACGTCAGCGGCCGTGCTGCGCTGCTGTATGCGTTCGACAGCGGTATTTCACCTTACGTCAGCTGGAGCCAGGCGATTACCCCGGCTTCTTTGACCGACCCAGACGGCAATCAGCTGAAGCCAACCACTTCCGAGCAGTATGAAGCCGGTGTGAAATACCAGCCGGTGGGCACACGCGATATGTACTCCATCGCGCTGTACGATTTGACGCAAAACGATGTGGCGAACCGTAACGTGGTGGACAGCACCTACAGTCCTTCCGGTAAAGTGCATTCACAGGGCATTGAGCTGGAAGCCCGCAACCAGCTGACGCCGCGACTCAGCACCATCGCCGGTTACACGCTGAACCATCTGCGTTTCAAAGATTCCGTTGACGGGAATGATGGCCATACGCCTTACGTCACGCCGAACAGCATGGCGTCATTCTGGGGTCACTATCAGTTTGATTACGGCTTGAGCGCCGGTGCGGGTGTGCGTTATATCGGTAAACAGTGGGCTGATAATGAAAACACCACACGTTTGCCGTCAGTGACGTTGTTGGATGCATCAGTCCGTGCCGACCTGAGTGCGTGGAATTCACGGTTGAAAGGGGCATGGCTGCAGATCAATGCCAATAACCTGACCGACAAAAAGTATCTCGCCGCCTGTTATGGCACCGGGTATTGCTATCGCGGCGCAGAGCGAACCATTACTGCCACCGTGGGCTACGACTTCTAACTGCCAAAAAAAATCCGCATCCCGGTGGGATGCGGATTTCATTAAATCAGGGTGTACTGCTAGGTGCGCACTTTACGGTAGATCCACAGCACCACGATGGCACCAATCACCGCCACCACGAAGCTGCCAAAGTTGAAACCGTCAACTTTACCGAAGCCAAACAGGGTACTGATCCAGCCGCCAACCACCGCGCCGACAATCCCTAAAACCACAGTGATGATGAATCCGCCGCCATCTTTACCTGGCATGATCCATTTAGCGATGATCCCGGCAATCAAACCAAAAATAATCCATGAAAGAATACCCATTTACTGCTCCTTACGTTATGAATCAAGGTGTTCACTGCGATTAGTATAGTCGGATATTTTTAATCTGCTTGATGAACATCACAGTAAATAGATAGTTAGCAGGCTAAAGCTTTCTGCCACCCTGTCGATAATAATGCGATAGCCGTGTCACCCGTGATAATAACAATCGGATAAGTGGAGCAGGATGTGAAAGAAGCCGATAACGAACAATATCTCAAACGAGGCACCCTTGCTGTTTTAAACGTAATGAAGGATTTGTTGCGTTTCCAGACCCCTTTAATGGTGAGTTTTTCGCGCGGTCAATTTATCAGTCGCATGCTGGATGCCGATGAGGATCGCGTGATCTTCGATCTCGGCAGCAATGCACTGGACAACGATTTAGCGCTGCAGGGCGGCGAAGTGAATATCGCGGCAGAAACGCAGGGGGCAAAAGTGGAGTTCGGCTTAATCAAACTGGAGCGCACCGAGTTCGAAGGCTTACCGGCTTTCACTGCCCCACTGCCTGAACTGCTGTGGCAGATCCAGCGTCGTGAGTTTTTCCGTGTTTCCGCCCCAATGGAGCCAGTGTTTTACTGCCATACGCAGTGGCCGGATGGCAGTAAGGCGCGTTTTCGTTTGCAGGATCTCTCTCTCGGCGGTGCAGGTGTATTGCTGGACGAAAGCTTGCCAGAGGGTCTGAACCGCGGTGACACCTTTAAAAATCTGCGCGTGGAGTTGGGCGAATACGGTCATTTTGAGGTCACGGCACAGCTGCTGAATATTGGCGAGCGCAGCACCGTCACCAGCAAGAATGAAACCCGCACAACCCCTCGTCTCAGCTTCCGCTTTACCGCCATTGAGCCGGTGCAGGAACGCCAGCTACAGCAGGTGATCTTTGCCCTGGAGCGTCTGGCGCGCGACAAAGCGAATCGCTTCCAGTAATTCCCTGCTGGCGCCACAAAAAGCGCCAGCCAGGCTATCCTTTCCTTGCTTTCACTTTTTATCGCCTCCCAGCAAGGAGAATCTCCCCAATGGAAAACTGGCTTTCTGCCCATCGTTTACAACTCATTTTTCTCAATCAAACCTTCTGGATAAACAGCGCCATCATCGTCTTCGGTACCCTGATGATGTATTGGCTTTTGCGTACCCTCATCCGTTTTGTATCCAACCGTATTGCGCACTACAGCGAGCAGCGGAATCACCGCGTCACCACACTGTTGGTGGAAATTCTGCGCAGTACCAGCCAGCCTTTGCTGCTGATTTTCTCATTACTGATTGCACTGAGGTTTGTCGACCTCCCCGCCAGCTGGAGCGTGACGATTGCACACGGCTGGTTCCTGGCCTTTATTCTGCAAATGACCATGTGGATTGACTGTGGCATCCGGCTCTGGCTACAGAGTTTGCTGCGTGATCCATTGCACGTGCGCAATCCGGTGACCACGGTGATCCTCGGCATTCTGCTGCGGGTGGTGGTGTGGGTGATGATGATGTTGGCAATCCTGTCCAACATGGGCATCAATATTACCGCACTGGTTGCCAGCCTCGGCGTCGGCGGCATTGCAATCGCCCTGGCGATTCAGACGGTGTTGAGTGACGTATTCGCCTCGCTGGCCATTGGCTTTGACAAGCCCTTTGAGCATGGCGATTTTATTGTGTTTGGCGATGTGGCTGGCTCAATCGAACACATTGGTCTGAAAACCACCCGGCTGCGCAGCCTGAGCGGCGAACAGATCGTTTGCTCGAACACCATCTTGCTGCAGCAGACCATCCACAATTACAAACGCATGCAGCAGCGTCGCATCGTGTTTAAGTTCGGCATTAATTACGGTACGCCTGCTGAGAAAGTGCGACAAATTGGTAGCATGGTGAAGGAGATCATTCAGGATGTGCCGGATACTCGTTTTGACCGCGCACATTTCCTCGCTTTTGATGAGTCGCAGCTGACATTTGAAGTGGTCTACTTCGTGCTCAGTGCCGAGTACAACAAGTATATGGACATCCAGCAGGAAATTAACCTCCAGCTGATGGCGCAACTGGAGCAGAAGCAGATTCGTTTTGCTTTCCCAATGCGTCGTGTCGAGTTTACGGGGGGTGTATTACCACGGATTAATCTCAGCGATGCCTCCAATGAATCCTCACCCCAGACGGCACAACGTTAGTGAGCGATGTTCAGGCGGTTACCCCGCCTGAACGCTAATGCGGTTGATAACGACAACGCGCCACCGCTTCCAGCCAGCCGCGATAATTCTCTTGCATAATGGTCGCGCGATCGCTGCGCGGCTCAATCACGCTGCCCCCCTGCAACGCCTGCATATCACTGCCCTGCTGCCACCAACCTAATGAACGCCCCGCCAGCAGCGCGGCACCCAGGGCGGAGACTTCAGCGGTAGGGGCACGTTTCAGCGGCCGCTGCAACACGTCTGCCTGCAACTGCATCAGCCAACTGTTTTCGGTTGCCGTGCCATCCACACAGAGCGCGGGTAACTGCACACCACTGGCCTGCTCCATAGCGAAGAACACATCGGCAATCTGGAAGGTGATTGATTCCAGCGCCACGCGCGCCAGCACCTCTGGCGTGGCGGCATCGGTAAGGCCACATACCATGCCGCGCGCCTTCAAATCCCACCAGGGCGCGCCCAGGCCTGACAATGCAGGCACGAAATAGATGCCCTGATTATGCTCGCTGCGTTGCGCCATCGCCGTCAGTTCACGCGGATCGCTGATGCCCAGCATGCGTCCCAGCCAGGCCGCGCCCGAACCGGTATGGGTGACGTTACCTTCAAAGGCAAATCGCAGCGTGCCATCGTGCCACGCCACCGTGGTGCTGAGGCCGTTCTCGGTCAGCAAAGGGGTGGCCATTGACATCATCAGCGATGAACCGGTGCCGTAAGTGGCTTTCACCACTTCTTCGCCTGCACTGCGTTGCGCCTGCAGTGCCGCATGGGAATCGCCAATGCGCGACAAAATGGGCGTACCCGCTTTCAGTCCGGCGATGTCCTGTACCGTGACAACACCCTGCGCACTGGCAGAGGGCACAATATGTGGCAGCGCCGCGCGCGGGATATGGAACAGCGCCAGCAGTTCCTCATCCCAGTCACCGCTGTGCAAATTGTAGAGTTGGGTGCGGGCCGCATTCGCGTGATCGGTAATAAAACTTTCGCCGCCGCTAAGTTGCCAGCTGAGCCAGCTATCAACTGTGCCAATGCAGAGTTCACCGGCTTGTGCACGCGCCAGTCCATCTGGAATCGTCGCCAGCATCCCGGTGAGTTTGCCTGCGGGAAACATGGGATCGACCGCCAGGCCCGTTAAGCCGGTGATGCGTGGCGCTTTACCCGCCATGCGTAAATCACGGCAAAAAGCTTCTGAGCGACGATCCTGCCAGCTCACCAGCGGCGTCAGCGGCTGACCGTCGCGGCGCTGCCAGATCAGCACCGACTCGCGCTGGTTGCTGATCGCAACAGCAGCCACCTCGGCTCCGCCGCACTGCGCCAGACAGCCTTCTATCGCCTGTTTCACCGCCTGCCAGATCGCCAATGGATCCTGCTCGGCCAATCCCGGCTGCGGATGGGCCAGCGTCAGAGGTTGACTGCCGCGTGCCACCACGTTGCCAGCGCGGTCCACCGCTATAGCTTTCGCGTTGGTGGTACCTTCATCAATTGCCAGTATTAATGGACCCGCCATGTTTACGCTCCTGCACACATGCGCACTGCACTCTTCACCACGCTGGCGGCGTCAATACCATGATGCGCGCGCGTGGAGGCACGATCGCCAGCAATCGCGTATTGACCATCGGGGATGCCCAGACGTAACAGCGGAATTCCGCAGCCGCCTTCAGCCAGCACTTCGGCCACCAGACTGCCGACGCCGCCGTTAACATTGTGCTCCTCTACGGTGATCACCGCCGGATAATGCTTTAACAGCTCTTGCAGCCGTTGGGTATCGCAGGGACGAATTGATGGAATGGCGATCACACCTGCGCTGATTCCCTGTGCATGCAATTGCTCGGCCGCACTCACCGCCTCATGCACGGTGGAACCCATCGCCACCAGCACGATGTCGTTGCCTTCACGCAACACATCGATCTGGCCGGGGCGGAACTGGTAGTTTTCATCGTGCAGCTGGGGCAGATCCTTGCCATCCAGACGGATGTAAACCGGCCCCACATGCGCAAGGGCATAATCGATGATCTGGCGGCACTCCAGCGGGCAGGATGGCGCGTAAATCTCGATATTGCCGAAGCCACGCATCACCGCAATATCATCAATGCTGTGGTGGGTGCTGGCCAGCGGGCCGTAACTGGCACCGGCATTCAGGCCAAACAGTTTGACGTTGGTATTGTTGTAACAGACGTCCACTTTTACCTGCTCGTTGGCGCGCGAAATCAGGAACGGAGCTGCATTACAGGTCACCGCCACTTTTCCACCGATTGCCAGACCGGCCGCCGTGCCCACCAGCGTTTGTTCCGCAATGCCAACGTTCACCAACCGATCGGGAAACGCCTTAATGAAAGGCGATATTTTTGCCGTTGAGGTGGAATCTGCCACCACCGGCACCAGATCCACACCGCGATTGACCGCGTCAATAAAGGCTTCCACCATCACCGTGGCCAGGTGTTTTGCATTACTCATCTTTTAATTCCTCCAGTGCCAGTTCGATCTCTTCCCCTTTCGGCACACGGTGATGCCACTCTGGTTTGCCCTGAATAAAGGAGATGCCAAAGCCTTTCTCGGTATGCGCCACAATCACCTGCGGTTTGCCATTACGTGGCAGGTTTTCAATGGTTCCCACCACGGAAGCCATGTCATTACCGTTGCATTCAGTGACCTCCAGACCGAAGGCTCGCCATTTTTCCGGCAGCGGATCGGTGTTCATAATGTCGCGCGTGTGCCCTGCCAGCTGCAGTTTGTTCTTGTCGTTGATGATCACCAGGTTATCGAGGTTGTAGTGCGCCGCCACCAGCGCAGCTTCCCAGTTACTGCCCTCGGCCAGTTCACCGTCGCCGGTGACCACGAAGATGCGGCGGTCGCTGTTGTCTTTTTTCGCCGCCAGCGCAATACCCACCGCCACCGGTAAGCCGTGGCCCAATGCACCGGTGTTGAGTTCCACGCCCGGCGTTTTCTGCCGCACCGGATGGCCCGGCAAATGTGAATCCGAATGCTGATAAGTGGGCAGCCATTCGGTTGGGAAGTAACCCGCCTCCGCCAGCACACAGTAATAGCCGCCGACCGCATGCCCTTTCGACTGGATGTAAATGTCACGCTGCGGATCGTTAGTGCGATCCGGTGCGCAATTCAGGATGCGGAAATAGAGCGCCGTCAGGATTTCGACCTGAGAGAGATCGGCACCGGTATGTCCACCCGCCGGACTACCGGCATTGAGCTGGATGATGCGGCGACGCACGGCGCGCGCTTTCGCTGCCAGGTCCGCCACCGAATATTTGAAAGGATTCATAGACACCTCTGCATTTTAAAGCGTTATTGAATATATATTCACAGCAGGTAAAAAAATTTACCCGGATTTTTCCCCTGAATAAGCTGAGTTGCGGGAAGGCGGCCAGCTCGTCAATCCCCCAGGAGCTTACTCAGGTCAGTGACTGGGGTGAGCAAGCGCAACCGACGCACCTGCGGCTCGGCTCATGACGGGTAACAATTAACCTTTGGCCTCACTTTCCTCAATCAATGCCTTCTGCGCCACCACGGCGGCTTTCTGCTGCATGCGGCTCTGCATCTGATCGATGATCACCGCCACGATAATCACGATGCCTTTGATCACCATTTGCCAGAACTCGCTGACGCCCATCATGATCAAACCATCCGCGAGGAAACCGATGACAAATGCCCCTACCAGCGTGCCGAGAATGGTGCCGCGCCCGCCAGCCAGTGAAGTACCGCCCAGCACGACCGCCGCAATCGCATTCATCTCGAATGAGGTGCCGTTCGCCGGATGGCTGGCCACCAGTTGCGAGGAGACCACAATGCCGGCAATCGCCGCACAGAAACCTGAAATGGTGTAAACCCAGATTTTCACCGACTTCACTTTGACGCCCGAGAGTTCCGCTGCTCGCTCGTTATCACCAATCGCATACACCTGACGGCCAAACGGCAGGCGACGTGCTACATAGGCAATCACCAGCGCCAGCACCACCATCATCCAGATCGCCCACGGTAAGCCGAGAAAATACCCCGCACCGATTTTGTCGAAACCGGTGTTACCCAGCAGCGGATTGCCCTGCAAGCCGGGGAAGGTTTCGCCGCCAGAGGTCAGCATCGCCGCCCCGCGCAGGATGTACATGGTGCCCAGCGTGCAGATAAACGGGGCCACGTTGTATTTGGTGATGATCCAGCCATTCACCGCGCCAATCAGTCCACCTACCACTAACACCACGGGCACAATCACCCAAACGCTGGGAAAGATGGCGATGCCAAACATCGGCAACACAATGCCTTTGGTAATCAACCAGCCGGCAATCATGCCGCACAAGCCCAGCGTGGCACCGATGGAGAGATCAATACCCGCGGTGATAATCACAAAGGTGATGCCGAGCGCCAGAAACGCATTGATGGCGATGTGTTTGACCATGATCACCATGCTGCCCACGGCGAGGAAATCCGGCACGGTGATAGCAAAGAAGCCGACGATGAGGAACAACGCGATAAAGGTGCGCAGTTTTAACAGCAGCAGAATCATGCCTTCACGCGAGTTGAAAACCTTACCTGGCGAAGCGAGCGCCATTGCGCCATTGTTTTTCATGCTCAGAACCCCTGTGCACTTGCTTTAACCAGCGCCGCCTCTTCCGCTTCCGCGCGCGGCAGGTCAGCTGTCAACTTGCCGCCAGACATCACAAGAATGCGATCGGCGACGGCCATAATTTCTTTTAAATCGGAGGTGGAGAACACCACGGCAATGCCCTGCTCTGACAGTTTCACCATCATGCGAAACACTTCCGCTTTGGCACCCACATCAATGCCCCGACTGGGCTCATCCAGCAGCAGTAAACGTGGATTGGTGAGCAATGAACGGCCAATCACCACTTTCTGCTGGTTGCCGCCACTCAGCGCACTGATCGCCACGTCGGGTGATGAGATTTTGATGGCCAGATTGCCTACCGTACTGTTTACCGCTTCGCGTTCAGCTTGTTCGGCGATCACGGTGCGATGCGATAAACGTCGCCACAGGCTGGCAATGGTGAGATTGCTGGCCACAGAGGAGACCGGGAAAATACCGGCCCGTTTGCGATCTTCCGGCACCAGGCTCATGCCCATACGAATACGTTCGGCCGTTGGCAAGCGTGTGGGTAACGGTTTGCTGTCCAGCCACAGTTTGCCGAGATAGTTGCGCTGGCTGCCGAGCAGGCACTCAAACAACTCGGTGCGCCCCGCGCCCATCAGGCCATAAATGCCGACGATCTCCCCGGCGCGCACATTGAAACTGACATCGTCCACCAGCGTATTGCCATGGGCACCGACACAGGTGATGTGCTCGGCTTCCAGCACCGCCGCCCCGAACTGACGATTAGGCGGCAGAAAGTTACTCACCGGTTCGCTGCCGAGCATTTCACGCACGATCCACGGCACATCGATGTCGCTGACCTTCGCTTCCGCCTGAAAGCGACCGTCGCGCAGGATGGTGATCACATCGCCAATCGCCATCAGCTCTTCCAGCCGATGTGAGATATAAATGATGGAAACCCCCTGCCGCGTCAGTTCGCGGATCACCCGGAACAGGATCTCCACTTCGGTTTTGCTCAACGCCGAGGTCGGCTCATCCAGAATTAAGATGTCGGCGTTTTCTGCCAGCGCTTTGGCAATTTCCACCAACTGCTGCTGACCCACTTTCAGGTTGCCGACCATCTCGTCCGGTGAAATTGGCTGGTCGAGACGTTGCAATAACGCAGCCGTGCGTCGCTTCTGTTCTGCTTCGTTAATCGGGCTGATGCCGCGCTGGATTTCCCGTCCCAGAAAGATGTTCTCCGCCACGCTGAGGTTTTCGAACAGGTTGAGTTCCTGATGCACCATGCCGATACCGTGGCGGGCGGCGTCTCGCGTACTGCTCAACACCACTTTTTCGCCGTTAAGGAACATTTCGCCGCTAGTGGGCTGCTGCACCCCGGCGAGGATCTTCATCAGCGTGGATTTACCTGCCCCATTTTCACCGATGATGACGTTCACTTTGCCGCGCCACACGCGATAATCGACACGATCCAGCGCCAGGGTGCCCGGAAACAACATCGACATCTGTTTGGCCTGCAGGATGATTTCATCGCTCATCATGGATTCCCTTGCTGCAACTGAATCGCCACCACGTCATTCACCTGATTCGGCTCCATACTGACGGCTAACAGCGCCTGCACCGGTTTGCCGACCCAACTGGCATCCACCGGCGGTAGTTGCTGGACGGCATGACGATTCAACGCTTTAGTCAGCTGTGCGTATTGCACCTGATTGGTGAACTCTTTAAAGCGATAGCCCGCCGCGTCACGAATCGCATTACTGCGCAGTACCGGCCCAATCAACACCTTGACCGGTTTGCCATTGATGGTGACAGTCAGGCTGCGTTCGCGTTCGTTGCTGTTATCAAAGGCGGTGACGGTTCCTCCGGCACGCACAAACACGCTTTCGCTGCCCCCGGCCTTGACGGTATGACTTTTGGTTTCCATATCCGCCCAGCTCAGCGCCTGCTTCTCAGCCGGTTGCTGCACCCGGCTGGCCCAGCTCGATTCGGCGATCTGCTGTGGCGTCTGGTTGCTGTAGCCGGGTTTGGCATTCGGATCTTTCGGCATGATGGGATTGCCGTTTGCATCGAGATCCACCACGGTGCAGGCGGTCAATATCAGCGATAAGAGCCCAACCATCAGCCCGGTTGCTGCTTTTCCCTTCATGCCGACCTCCGTATTATTTCGCCAGGTTGAAGTTTTTCAGCTTCGCGGCGTTACTGTCGTCGATCAGCACGCAATCCATCAGCTGCTTCTCTTCTTTTTGCGCTTTGCCGTTTTTCAGGTAGTAATCCACCTGCTCAACCGCCATTTGTGCCTGATCCCAGCCCGGCTGCAGCACCGTGGCTTTGATGTTGCCTTTATTGATGATGGAATCGCGCGTGTAATCGCTGCCGTCAAAGCCCACCACAATTACGTTGGTTTTACCGGCGGCTTTCAGCGCGGCTTCTGCCCCCAGCGCCATGGTGTCATTCCCGGAAATCACCCCGACAATGTTGGGATTTTTCTGCAGAATGGTTTCCATGCGGCTAAAGGCTTCGGTCTGGCTCCAGTTGGCACTCTGCTGCGCCACCATCTTCATATCGGGATAGTCATCCAGCACGTCGTGATAGCCCTGTGAGCGCACGCCCGCGTTGGTATCCGACTCTTTGCCCAACAGCTCAACGTAGTCGCCTTTGCCGTTCAGCAACTTAGCGAACTTCTCTGCGCCCAACTGCGCGCCCTGATAGTTGTTAGAGACAATCTGCGCCACGGCGACGCCGGTTTTGTTGATCTCGCGGTCAATCAGGAAGGTGGGGATTCCGGCATCTTTGGCTTTTTGCACCGGGCCAACGGTGGCGTCAGCACCGGCGTTATCCAGAATGATCGCTTTGGCTTTACGCGCGATGGCGGTTTCGATCAGCTGGTTCTGTTTGTTCACGTCATCATCGTGCGAGGCTACCAGCGTGGTGTAACCGAGCGCTTTGGCTTTCTCTTGCGCGCCATCGGCTTCAGCTTTAAAGAACGGGTTATCGTGAGAAGGCGTGATGATAGCAATCAAGCCTTTTTCTGCCGCCAGCGTTGCCGCTGAAGCTAACATCAGTGAAGCCAGTAGGGTCATTTTGAGGACAGAAGCTTTCATTGATTTTTCTCCGCTTGAATATATATTCAATTGCGATTTTATATGCATAATGACTATGCGCTGGCTTCCTGAACTCGTCCATCGCGCGATCCTGAAAAAGCGAAAACGATCACAAAATGTTCTGCGTTGTTATTTATGACAGCCTGATTAACAATACCAGGCAGGTTAAGAGAGAGAAAAAACCATGGCAAAACAGGACGAACAGCGGCTGATGGTAAAAATCGCCACGCTTTATTATGTGGAAGGCATGAAGCAGTCCGATATTGCGCAACTGCTGAAGCTGTCGCAATCCTTTGTGTCACGCATCCTCAATCGCAGCGTCAAAGAAGGCGTGGTGAAAATCAGCGTGGTGCCACCCGCCAATGTCTATCCCGAACTGGAGAAGGCGATTGAGCAGCAGTATCAGCTGCCACAGGTGATTGTGGTCGATGTGCCGGATCAGGCTTCCGCGCTGCAAATTAAACAGGCGATTGGCTCAGCAGCGGCGCACTATCTGGAAACCCGCCTGCGCGCCGATGAACTGATCGGCATTTCATCATGGAGTGGCACCATTCGCGCGATGGTGGACGCGTTGCATCCGCTGAGTGCGCCCTGCAAAGGCGTGATCCAGCTGCTTGGTGGGGTGGGTGCGAACGGCAACGTGCAGGCCACCATCCTGACGCAGAATCTTGCGGCGCTGCTGGATTGTCCGGCCTGGCTGCTGCCGTCGCAGTCGATTGAGCATTCAGTGCAGGATCGTCAACGCTTATCAGTAAACCCAGACGTGGCCGTGGTGCTGGAAAAGTTTGATCAAGTGGATCTGGCGATTGTCGGCATTGGCGATCTTGAGCCTTCCGCGCTGCTACGCAATTCCGGCAACTACTATGACGGCGAGATGCTGCGCACGCTGGCCGAGCGCGGTGCGGTGGGCGATATCTGTTTGCATTATTTTGATGCTGACGGAAAACCGGTGTTGAACGCCGAGGAAGATCCGGTGATTGGCATGGAGCTGGCGCAGGTTAAACAGTGTGCGCAAGTGGTGGCACTGGCGGGCGGCAAAGAGAAAGCCCAGGCGATTCGCGGAGCGTTGCGCGGTGGATATGTGAAAGTGCTGATTGTGGATTATCCCACCGCACGATTGCTGATGGAATGACCGATTTAACCGGGCACCTTAAGGCGCGGCCCTGACGAGCCGCGCTTCGCAAAGACGACTTATCCGATGGTTCGGTAGGCCGTTGTGACCTTCCACAAATAACGTGGTGCCTGTGCCGCCGGATGTTTATCCTGCACATGCTGATAAAACTCGTCTGGCGTCATGGAATTGATCATCGCAATCGCTCGATCGCGATTACGTGAGAAGGTGCGCAGCAGCGCGCCGGCGCCGTTGGCGTAGGAAACGATCGTCGCATAGCGCAGCGTGAGTGGATTTCGAATACCGGCCAACTCAGAATCCTGCAGCAGCTTGAGATATGCCGCACCGATATCGATATTTCTCGCTGGATCGCGCAATTCCGAAGACGTCGGCTGACCGTGACGCCCCTGAGTGCGATACACCGCACGCCCCGCCGTTGAGGCTTTAATCTGCATCAACCCTACCGCGTTTGAACGGCTGGTAACGGTGGGATTGCCCCCGGATTCGACACTAATAATGGCGCTGATTAACTTCTCATCAACGCCATAATGACTGGCGGCATCTTCGGTAAACATTGACCATGCATCATTCACTTTCGACGGTGGTGCCTGGGTTAATGGCGTATTTTTCTCTGGCACGACCGTTTTTTCTGGCTCACTGGCACAGCCCGCGAGCAACAGCGCAGATAGCATAAGTAGTCGAATTTTCACTGATTTTTGGTTCCGCAATAGAGTTGGCGCAAGCTATCATACCTGGCGCAGCGCAATGCAAAATTACCGTTTATCCTAAATACGTAAAAAACCTTGTGCTGCCGTGACATCGGTAACGGATTTCGCCATCATCGGCAGGCCACTTTAAATCAGGATGAACGCTATGCTTTCCCCCCGATCTATTCGTCTGATCGCCCCCTCCGGCTATTGCCATAATCAGGATGCGGCCCAACGTGCAGTGAGTCGTTTACAGGCTCAGGGACATCAGTTGGACAACTTATCAGCGATTACACGCCGCTTCCAGCGTTTTGCGGGCGAAGACGGGGAACGGTTGAATGATGTGAACCAGCTGGCAACACTGAGCACGCTGCCCGATATTGTGCTGGCGGTGCGCGGTGGGTACGGTGCCTCGCGTTTGCTGGATCAGATTGATTATGTCGGTCTGCAGCGCCGGCTGCTCAATCAACCTATCGCGCTTTGTGGACACAGTGATTTTACCGCGATTCAACTGGCGTTACTGGCGCAAACCGGGCTGGTGACCTTCAGCGGCCCGATGCTGGCCGGCAACTTCGGCGCAGAGGCATTATCCGAATTTACCCTGTCACACTTTTGGCAGGCGCTCTCTTCTCCTACAGTCAATATAGGCTGGCCGACCCACAGCCCGGATGCGGGACGCTGGCAAGGGACCTTGTGGGGCGGCAATCTGGCGATGATCTGCTCACTGATCGGCACACCCTGGATGCCACAAATTGAAAACGGCATTTTGGTGATCGAGGATGTGAATGAGCATCCTTTCCGCATAGAGCGTATGCTGATTCAACTGCAACAGAGCGGCATTCTGGCGCGCCAGCGGGCGATCATCACCGGCAGTTTCACCAGCACGTCACTGTCGGCTTATGACAATGGTTTCGATTTTGCCAGCGTATGGCAACGCATCCGCGATGAATACCAGATTCCGGTGATCAGCGATCTGGCGTTTGGCCACGATGCCGATACCGTTACACTGCCGCTCGGCGCCAGTGCGACCTTACAACTTGAGCAGGGCGAAGCACAGCTTGCCTTCACCGGCCACCCGACATTGCGCTAACGTTTTGCCGCAGGAGACCGACATTGAAGCCACTGTACGAAGATTTGTGGATCTCCACCCCGGAATTTCCCGCCGAAGAAACGGCGAATGATTTAATGATGCATGGCTTTATGCTGCGCCATCCGCGCGGCAATCTGGTCATCGGCCGTGTCGAACATCCGCTCGATCATGAGTTTCTCAATGATGCGGGCGGGGTGATTCGCCACTACCTCACCCACTGGCATGAAGCCGCGCCCGGCGCCGTGGCGATCCAGCAGCGTTTTAACAGTGCGCTCTACTGCCACAGCCGTTCACTGGGGCCCGTCAGTCTGATTGTCGAACCTGATGAGACCTTCATTCAGCAGGAAAGCCACTTTGGTGATTTCCATCTGCTGCCCACACCCGGCCACACACCGGGCAGCTGCAGTTACCTTTATCACTCCCCGCTGGGCCAGACCTATCTGTTTGTTGGCGATACCTTAACCTGTGACTACAACCGCTGGATCAGCGTGTTGGTACCGGAGAGTAATCCGCTGGAGTTACAGCAATCACTGGAGCTGTACCGCGCGCTGCGCCCCGATGTCGTGCTGATGAGTACCACGCGTGGTCACTTATCATGGGCCAAAGTTGATTTGCAGAGTTGGCTGGCGGCGATTGATGAGGCAGAGCAATCGCCGCTGGATTTACGCCAGCAGCCACTGATCTAGTTACAGCGATTTACTGAGGTAATGACGCTGATGCAGACGCGGATAATTATCGAGGCTAAAGCGTAAGGTGTAGCCCATCTTTTCATAGAACGGGCGCGCCTGGAAACTGGCCGTATCAACCTGCGCATAAAGGCAACCACGGGCGCGGGCTTCTGTTTCGGCGGCCTGAATCAACTGTGTACCAGCGCCCTGCCCACGTAACGCATCGCCGACCCATAGCAGGTCGATGCGCAGCCAGTTACCAAAGGTGGAACCGGTCAACCCGGCCAGCTTGCGGCCAGAAGCATCCTTAATGAAGACGCCAATCGCCTGCATCTCACTGGGATCGATAAAGCGTCTGTTATATTCGGTGAGGCCGAGACGAACATCATCCAGATCCTCTGCGGTAACGGTGTCGGTTACGCTTAATTGCATCGTCTTCTCCTTTGACAGGCAACTATGAATTGGGGCGCTGGCTATCGTCGTAACGTTCCAGCGAAAGAATTTCCGCATCGCGTTTTTCGGTGCGATTGCAGGGGATGAGTTTATCGCTATCGGCATAGACAAAGAACGTATCGTCATTGTTTTTGTTCACAATCAGCTGATCGCCATTACGAAAACGCGTGATCGCCACTTTATCCCCGCCTTGCAAACGCGTGCGCTGTTGCCCTGCTGCAATTTGAAAATGACGTGTTGGCCACATCAGCGTACTTAAACCGTATTCCGCACGCGATACCGTCATGGTCGGGCGCCCCGGACAGGTAATTTGAAATTCGGTTTCGCTCCAGGCCGGCGCGATATGGCACGCCATTAAGCCAACGGCAATAGCTATCGCCTTCATTGGGATCTCCGCTGAGGTTAGATGATGATTTCGTTGGGTTTTATGCAGAGAAGCCTAACACAGAAAAAAGTGAGAAGACGAATAATGGCCCGTTGAGTACGGGCCTGCAAGGATAGAAGGGTAAAGAAAACGTTAGTTAACCGAGTTCATGTCTTTGATTTGATTACGGTTTATCTGCTGTTCTTTACCATCAATATCTTTGTAAGTAATCATGCCGGTATCTTCATCCACTTTAGGTTTACCCTGCACCACAATGGTCTGCCCATCGGTGGTGTGCATGACGTGATCAGATGCGCAGCCCGCCAGCAGTAGGCCGAGGCTAAAAGTACCGATTAAAAGCAATGTCTTTTTCATCTCATCCTCCTTTTGGATTCACTGTCAGGTTTAGCACAGCGCGCAGTAATGTGAACCAGGAGAAAGATTAATCTGTGCAGAACAATTGCTGCGCATCAGCCGATATCGACTGAGCAGCAGCTATATTGCATGGATTTCCATCGCAAACGGATGGGGAAGGAATGACCGAAAGGGATTACTCTGCTGCAACCTGTGCGGCAACTAACATTAACGCCAGACCCGCATCTTCCGGATCGAAGCCTTGCATCACTTCTTGTATGGCCGCTACACAGTTCATTACCTGCTTTTTTTTGTCGGCTTCTAATTTATCAATCGCGTGCTGAAGAATCATTAAACTGGCTTCTTCTTCTTTCATAGATTTGCCCTTGTTTTGCTTACCTGATGCGCAACGCTGGCAAGAATAACGTTTATCTGCTACCAAAGTCACCCCTTTACATTCTTACCGCTTAACGATTAAGCAAATGACAAATGGGAAGCGGTGCCAGACCTGCTATGATCAGCATATCAGTGGGCATTGACGGGCCACTGCAAACAAGGAATCGAACCAGGACAGGATCATGTTGCGAATCACGGTAGTACTCACCCTTCTATTATTGGCTGGTTGCAGCTCCACGCCCAAAGGTGTCGACTGCCCGGGCGAAGTCGCGACCATTTATGGACAATCAATGGGGCAGACGCAGGCGCGCATTTTCGATTTGGTGAATGCCTTTACGGTCACGCGTGATGGCGTGGCGGTGAAAAGTGGCACATTGCACTCCAGCGATCGTTTCCAGTATGTCCCTTCTGCCGTGACGCCTGAGGGCTTCACCGCTCAGCGGCTGTCAGATAAGCAATTCCGTCTGATCAACCCTTATCAGAACACCATGATTACCTGGACGTGCCCTTAAACGTGCTTAGCCGGGAAAGATGGTTTATTGTCAGGCTTCCTCACGCTGCGGACCTGTACTATGGAAAAGAGTCTGGACAATAACGGCTACATCGATTTCCCCTTCCCCGCTTCCACCAACGCGGATGGCTCGGTGAATCCTTGTGGATTTGACCTCACGCTGGAGACCGATCGCATCGACGAAATCTCAGCGGGTAAACATTCCGAAAATTTACGGCGTTTACTGGAAGAGGTGAATTTGCAGGAGGGGGTATTTATGACCTTAGCCTGTGACTGGCAGCAGCGTGATGACGGCGTGTGCGGATTTATCGATGTGGCATTACGCCCGGCGCTATCGAGTGGCAGCAGTGAGGAGACGCAAAGTCTGGATCAGGCATTTGAACTCTATCTGAGCCGACAAGAGAAGCAGCACAACATGCAGAGCGGCACCCTGGTCAATTACGCCCGCGCCGTGCTGGATTGGGGCTGGTCACCTTTGCATCAGCGTCATATGCGCTATGAGAAAGTCACCATTCGCTATTATTGTCAGCAAGCCGACGATGCCGAGTGGTGTTTCGATCATCTTCGCCATTTTTTGGTGACCTGGTATCCGGCTTATCGCGGCAATCCCTAAGGGCGTCTCGTGACACCCTTAGGGATTAGGGTTTGACCAGACGAATCGCATGCTCCAGCATCCGCTGTTCGTCGCGTTCATCATGCGCGCGATGAGGGCGGGTTCGCTGCAATAAATCGGTGATTTCAGCGCGTTTAGTTTCGTGGCCACATTCGGATAGGACAATCACCGCGTCACCAATGACCCGACACACTTCATCGTAATCGTCTTCACTTAATACATCACGTTTCATCTCTCCTCCTGGTGTGACACGGCCTGATTTCCGCAAATCAAAAGGCCTGCTACTTCGTTTAAGCCTGGACAGAGTTCAACGATCCTGCAAACCACTGTTACAACCTCGTTGGCCTGCGGGTTGCTGGTCTGAAAATCTGTGACTACGCTGAATCGTAATATTCACAACCAGCAGGGAGTCATCATGACTGATAAAGCGGAAGCAAAATTGAATGAAGCAGCGGGCGCAGTTGAAGAAAAAATCGGGGAATGGACCGGCTCTCGCAAACATCAGGCTAAAGGTGCCGCGCGTCGTTATCCCGCGCAAGCCAGTTATGCTGTGCAGGATGCAGCAGATTGCGTGGTCAAATCGGTACGTGATAATCCGGCAACTGGCCTGGCGGTAGCGGCCAGCATCGGCATTATTGTCGGTTTCCTGCTGGGCAGGAAATAAGCGGCGATGGGGGGCCTTTCTGGCCCCAACGCTTATTGATGATGACCGGCCTCATCCAACCTTTCCTGAATATGTTCATCCGGCGTCTCTGCCACATCAGCCGTGCTGTTATTCACATCCAGATGACGCCCCTGATGCACAGTGATATTCACTGGCACGTCAGGTAATTGCGCACAGCTGCCAAATGACACCAGTAAAAAGAACCACGCGGCTAATGACGTCTTTGCCATCTTCACTTCCACCCACACTGTTTTGAGTCGGGCCAGATTGCCTGACAGAGTGCAAATTAGCGTCAGTGCTGCGCAAAGCTGTGTGGGGAGATGTGAGCAATCAGCCTTGCGAACGGCGTGCTTTGAAGCGCACCACCATGGTCATCAATGCCTGATAAATCAATCCAGCGTACAAGCTTTTCACCACCACCATACTGATGGCCTCACCCTGCGCCTGCCACGAAGTGAACCACATGAAAATGCCCCACAGCAGCGAAAACAGCAACCAGCCCTTAACGAATTTGATGACACCTTGCATACCACCTCCAGAATCTGAAGCGCAGAACATAGCGGGTTTTGCCGGAAAAGGCACGACGAGGGGTTCATGGATGCTATCTGTTTCAAAGTTTTGCGAAATGTATTGTCAGGCGCGAACCGCCGTTAAGAAATTGCGCACTTGTCGCATACAGTATGATCACAGTTTGTGATTGAATCCCCGCCATCGTTGTCAGGCATGTTGTGAATATGAATTATTTAAGCGATATCCAGAAATTTATTGAGAGTAACACCCTGCTATCCACCACTTTTAGCTTGCTGCTGCTGGTGATCGCGGGGATGGTGACGCATCTGATCTGCAAATTCTTTGTGGTAAAGGTGGTGCGCAAGGTCTTCTTCAGCACACACAAAAAACAGGTTCCACTTGATAAAGATGTGCGGCTATCTGAAAAGCTCTCAAACTTTATTCCGGTGATCACGGTTTATTACCTGCTGCAGTTTATGCCAGATCTGCCCGAGCATCTGCTGATTGCTATTAAGACTATCTGCGGCATTTTGTTCTTTGTTTATCTGTCGCTGTTCTTCACAGAAGTGCTGGAGATTGTTAACAACTCCTACTCCCGCAAATCAAAGCGTAAGAATCACTCGATCAAGGGCTATATTCAGGTCGGCAAGATCCTGGTGCACATTATTTCGGCGATCATGATTCTGGCCATTATGTCGAATAAATCGCCAGTGATTATTATCTCGAGTTTGGGTGCGGTTGCTGCGGTATTGATGTTGGTGTTCCAGCACACCTTAATGTCGCTGGTGGCGAATATTCAGGTGTCATCCAACGATGTGCTGCAACTTGGTGACTGGATTGAGATGCCGGATAAAGGCATTAGCGGCGAAGTGATTGATATTGCACTGCACACCATTACGCTGCGTAACTGGGATAACACTTTGTCACGCATCCCGACGAAAAACTTCCTCACCGAAACCTACACCAACTGGCAGGCGATGTTCTCCTCCGGCGCGCGCCGTATTATGCGTAGCTTCCACCTCGACCAAATGTCGATTCGCTTTCTCGATCACGAACTCATTCAGCAGATGAGCCAGATTCGCGGTGTTAACGAACAGCTGTCAGCGTTAATGGATGGCCGTGACAGCAATGCAGTGGGCGATCGTTGGTTTGCTGACAACGGCATGACCAACTTGACGGTGTTCCGCAAATATCTCACCGCGTGGCTGTCGCAGCGCGATGATATTAAGCAGGATATGTATATCGTGGTGCGCACCATGAAGCCCTCGCCGGAAGGTTTGCCGGTAGAAGTCTATTGCTTCACCTCGTCGATATTTTGGGTCGAGTATGAGAATTCGCAGTCAGCGATCTTCGAATATATCTATGCGATTGTCGGCCAGTTTGGGCTGCGCATGTATCAGCATCCGGGCGGCAATGATTTCTGGCGCTTGTCGCAGCAGCATGCGTCATCCGTCAAATCTGTTGAACAGCAGGCCGATTAACTTAGCGCATAAAAAAACGGGAGCCATAGGCTCCCGTCTCAATTTCTGGCTGGCAGAAATTACATGTTCGCGATGATCGCGTCACCAAACTCTGAACATTTCATAAAGTTAACGAAAAGTCAGCATCAAGGCATTAATCTTATCTTCCCACTATTAATTATTGCTAAAGCGCCTTTATTATCACCCCAGCACTTTTCATTCACCAGTAAAACATGGTTTCTATATGTCAATTTCAATACAGGTAGATTATCTAGGACCTCATATTTTTCAAAATAGCTTTTGAATTTTTCACCATTTTCTGATAGGGAGTTATAAAACAACATCAATAGTTCATAATTAGATATTTGCGCTCTCAATATATTAGCGTATTTCTTTTTATCCTCATTTTCTATATCTGACTCATCAATAAATTTATAAAAGTTAAATAAGAATCGATAATAATGAGATAGATTTTGTGATCTATTGTTAAAATGATGGCTGTATTGTAGGCCTATATTTTTCGCGGAAATTTCTAACTCATTCTGATTGCTGATTTGGCTTACACGATATTCCCCTTCCCTTAACATCTTACTTCTAAATGGCTTATAAAAATAAAGAAATACGCCTCTTCCTTCTGCAAGAACATCTTTCGACATTTTATTTACAACTCTCATGTCATTAATTATAACTTGAAGTAGATTCAGCATATTAAAAAATGAATTTTCAAAATCTCTCTTGGCTTCATTTTTTTCCTTTCGACTGCTCTCAATTTCAACTCTTCTTATTGATTCATTCTGAGTTTTGAGCGTCCAAAGCACACCACAGAAACCTAACGCTGAAAAAAAAGAGGTTAGCGCTCCCCATGAATCTCCAAAGGTTCCACTTTGACTAAAGTCAAAACCTCCAAAAATATTGGGAATTTGCAGAATAAATAGTACATATAAAATAGAAATAATCATTACGCCAAGAATTGCTATAAATATGAACTGAACCATAATCTGTCCTTGAATTGTGTCAAACTTATTTGATTAATTCTTGATTAACATCTGAAAATTAATAATAAAAACGGGAGCCATAGGCTCCCGTCTCAATTTCTGGCTGGCAGAAATTACATGTTTGCGATGATAGCGTCACCAAACTCTGAACATTTCAGCAGTTTAGCGCCATCCATCAGACGCTCGAAGTCATAGGTCACGGTCTTAGCAGCGATTGCGCCTTCCATGCCTTTAACAATCAGGTCTGCAGCTTCGAACCACTCCATATGACGCAGCATCATTTCTGCGGACAGGATAACGGAACCTGGGTTCACTTTATCCTGGCCAGCGTACTTAGGTGCCGTACCGTGGGTTGCTTCGAACAGTGCGCACTCGTCACCGATGTTCGCGCCAGGTGCGATACCGATACCGCCAACCTGTGCCGCCAGGGCATCAGAGATGTAGTCACCGTTCAGGTTCATACAGGCGATAACGTCGTATTCTGCTGGACGCAACAGGATCTGCTGCAGGAAGGCGTCAGCGATCACGTCTTTAACGATGATCTCTTTGCCAGTGTTTGGATTCTTGAACTTCATCCATGGACCGCCATCGATCAGCTCGCCGCCGAACTCTTCTTTCACCAACTGGTAGCCCCAGTCTTTGAATGAGCCTTCGGTGAACTTCATGATGTTGCCTTTGTGAACCAGGGTCAGAGAATCACGATCGTTGGTAATGGTGTACTCAACCGCAGCACGCACCAGACGTTTAGTGCCCTCTTCAGAGCACGGCTTCACGCCGATACCACACTGCTCAGGGAAGCGAATTTTCTTCACGCCCATCTCTTCGCGCAGGAACTTGATCACTTTGTCCGCTTCTGGTGTGCCCGCTTTCCACTCGATACCCGCATAGATATCTTCTGAGTTCTCACGGAAGATCACCATGTCGGTATCTTCTGGGCGTTTAACCGGGCTTGGGGTGCCGGTGTAGTAGCGAACCGGACGCAGACACACGTACAGATCCAGCTCCTGACGCAGCGCCACGTTCAGAGAACGAATACCGCCGCCAACTGGCGTAGTCAGTGGGCCTTTGATGGCAACGCGGTACTCTTTGATTAAATCGAGGGTTTCTTGCGGCAGCCAGACGTCCTGGCCGTAAAGTTCTACTGATTTCTCACCAGTATAAATTTCCATCCAGGAAATTTTGCGCTCGCCGTTGTAGGCTTTCTTCACAGCGGCATCAACCACTTTCAGCATAACAGGGGAAACATCAACGCCGATGCCATCACCTTCGATGTAAGGAATGACTGGGTTATTCGGAACAGTGAGTTTGCCCTGAACCAGGGTGATTTTTTGACCTTCCGCCGGAACAACTACTTTGCTTTCCATCAACCTCTCCTTCGAGCGATTTTTTGTTAATGATTTGTAAGATGCGGGTCAATACTACTTGAATATTTCCGCTACGCCAATCACCGCAGTTTCGCGTTATAATGCGCCGATTGTTTCTGACTGCAAAGCCCATGCGAAAAACTTCTCAACGAATTCACCAGGATAAGCGTCCAAACACCGCAGCACGCCAGCCCGTGCGCCGTGACACACGTCCAAAAGGACCGCGACGCGTCATACTCTTTAACAAACCTTTCGATGTTTTACCGCAGTTCAGTGATGAAGCGGGACGCCGCACGCTCAAGGATTTCGTGCCGGTTAGCGACGTTTATGCCGCCGGCCGCCTCGATCGCGACAGCGAAGGTTTGATGATTCTGACCAACGATGGCGCGCTACAGGCGCAACTTACGCAGCCCGGAAAGCGCACCGGAAAAATCTATTATGTGCAGATTGAAGGTGCACCACAGGAATCAGATTTATCCCTGTTACGCAACGGCGTCACCCTCAATGATGGACCCACGCTGCCTGCTGGCGTGGAATTAGTCACTGAACCAGAGTGGCTGTGGCCGCGCCAGCCGCCGATCCGCGAGCGTAAAGCGATCCCGACCAGTTGGTTGAAAATCACCCTGTACGAAGGACGTAACCGTCAGGTGCGGCGCATGACGGCGCATATTGGTTTTCCCACCTTACGCCTGATTCGCTTTGCCATGGGCAAATATCAACTGAACGATTTAGCCCTGGGAGAGTGGCGCGATGTCAGTGCCAACGTTTAGATCACGACTTTTCAATAACTTTTAGTTAACAAATTCGGAGGAAGGATGTTTAAACCTCATGTAACCGTAGCCTGTATTGTGCAGGCACAAGGCGAATTGCTGGTGGTCGAGGAGCGTGTTCATGGCCGTATTACCTGGAATCAGCCGGCGGGCCATCTCGAAGCTGATGAAACGTTGCTCGAAGCCGCACAGCGTGAGTTATTTGAAGAGACGGGAATAGACGCTAAACCTGAGTATTTCCTCGGTGTGCAGCAGTGGATCGCGCCTGACGATACACCTTTTGTGCGTTTCCTGTTTGGCCTCGATCTGCCAGACAAATGCGAGACGTCCCCGCACGATCGCGACATCGATTGCTGCTGGTGGCTGCCGCCAGAGCAGATTCTGACGGCGAATCGCCTGCGTTCACCGCTGGTCGCTGAGAGTGTACGATTGTGGCAGCAAGGCGCACGTTATCCGCTGCAACTGGTGGCGCCGTTCCAATGGCCGTTTCACGAAGGTGCGCGCCCGGCTTCGGCATGATAGAATGCGCCGCCTGTTTTTATCGTAATTAAGAGTGCGTCATGTCTGACAACAGCCAGAAAAAAGTGATCGTCGGGATGTCCGGCGGCGTCGATTCTTCCGTATCCGCCTGGTTACTGCAACAGCAGGGCTATCAGGTTGAAGGCCTGTTCATGAAGAATTGGGAGGAAGACGACGGCGAGGAGTATTGCACCGCCGCTGATGATCTGGCTGACGCTCAAGCCGTGTGTGACAAGCTCGGCATGAAACTGCACAAAATCAACTTCGCCGCTGAATACTGGGACAACGTGTTCGAACACTTCCTGGAAGAGTACAAAGCGGGCCGCACGCCAAACCCCGATATTCTGTGCAATAAAGAGATCAAATTTAAAGCCTTCCTGGAATTCGCGGCTGAAGATCTCGGTGCAGACTTCATCGCCACCGGTCACTATGTGCGCCGCGCCGATGTGAATGGCACCAGCCAGTTACTGCGCGGTCTCGACGGCAATAAAGATCAGAGTTACTTCCTCTACACCCTGAGCCATGAACAGATTGCGCAAAGCTTGTTCCCGGTGGGTGAACTGGAGAAGCCTGAAGTGCGCCGTATCGCTGAAGAACTGGATTTGATCACCGCGAAGAAGAAAGACTCGACCGGCATCTGCTTTATCGGCGAGCGCAAATTCCGCGACTTCCTTGGTCGTTACTTACCTGCACAGCCGGGCGAAATCGAAACCGTTGAGGGTGAGATTGTCGGTGAGCACCAGGGGCTGATGTATCACACGCTGGGTCAGCGCAAAGGATTGGGTATTGGTGGTCGCAAAGAGAGCAATGACGATCCCTGGTATGTGGTCGACAAAGACGTCGCACGCAATCGCCTGGTGGTGGCTCAGGGTGCGGAACATCCACGCCTGATGTCCGTAGGCTTGATCGCTCAGCAACTGGATTGGGTTGATCGCCAAACGATGACGGCCCCGTTGCGCTGCACGGTGAAAACCCGTTATCGCCAGACCGATATTCCCTGTGAAATCATTCCGCTCGATAGCAATCGTATTGAAGTGCGTTTTGACGAGCCGGTTGCGGCCGTCACGCCTGGCCAGTCGGCCGTATTTTATCTGGGTGATGTTTGCCTCGGCGGCGGCATTATTGAACAGCGCCTGCCATTGGCAGAAGCCTGAGGTCGGCGCTGCCGACGCGATGACAGGAGTTAAGCGTGGCCAAGAACTATTATGAGATAACGCTCGCGCTGGCGGGTATTTGTCAGTCCGCGCATCTGGTGCAGCAATTAGCGCATCAGGGCAGTTGCAACAATGCCGCATTAACCGTGTCGCTGCGCAGCCTGCTGGATCTGAACCCCGGCTCGACGCTGGCGGTATTTGGCAATGATGAAGCGAATCTGCATCTCGGCCTGGAATCGCTGATGGCGGTGTTGAACAGCGGCAGCCGCCAGGGTGCCGGGGCCGAACTGACACGTTACACCCTGAGTATGATGGTGCTGGAGCGCAAATTGCACGGCAACAGCGCGGCGCTGAACACCCTTTCTCAGCGTATTGCCCAGCTTGATCGCCAACTCGCGCATTACGAGCTGGAATCTGAAACCATCACCAGTGCCATGGCAGGGATTTATGTCGATGTCATTAGCCCACTGGGTCCGCGCATTCAGGTCACCGGTTCGCCGCAGGTATTACAGAATTCTCAGGTACAGAGTAAAGTGCGTGCCACCTTACTGGCAGGTATTCGTGCTGCTGTGCTGTGGCAGCAGGTTGGCGGTGGCCGCCTGCAGCTAATGTTCTCGCGTCAGCGTTTGCTGCGTGAAGCCAAAACCATTTTATCCCGGTTGGGCCCGGCGTATTAAGCGCCGCCCTGCCCTAATTTGTTAACGATTCAGGAGTTGCACTGATGGAATTATCCTCTCTGACCGCCGTCTCACCTGTCGATGGCCGTTATGGCGATAAAGTCAGCCCGCTGCGCGCCATTTTCAGCGAATACGGTTTGCTGAAATTCCGCGTTGAGGTTGAAGTTCGCTGGTTACAGAAACTGGCTACGACCGCAGAGATCAAGGAAGTTCCTGCATTTGAGGCTGACGCAAACGCTTTCCTTGATGCCATTGTCGCCAATTTCAGCGAAGAAGACGCGGCGCGCATCAAAACCATCGAACGCATCACCAACCACGACGTCAAAGCGGTTGAGTACTTCCTGAAAGAAAAAGTGGCTGATGTCCCTGCGCTGCATGCGGTATCAGAGTTCATCCACTTCGCCTGTACTTCTGAAGATATCAACAACCTGTCGCACGCGCTGATGCTTGAAACCGCTCGCCGTGACGTCATCGTGCCTTTCTGGAACAAAATTATCGATGCGGTGAAAGGTCTGGCGCAGGAGTATCGCGATATCCCGCTGCTGTCGCGTACGCATGGCCAACCCGCTACGCCATCCACCATGGGTAAAGAGATGGCTAACGTCGCTTACCGTATGGAACGTCAGCTGCGTCAGTTGAGCAAAATCGAAGTGCTGGGCAAAATCAACGGCGCGGTCGGCAACTACAACGCCCACATCGCTGCGTATCCGGAAGTGGACTGGCATCAGCTGAGCGAGCAGTTTGTCACCTCACTGGGTGTTACCTGGAACCCGTACACCACTCAGATCGAACCGCATGATTACATTGCGGAACTGTTCGATTGCATCGCGCGTTTCAACACCATCCTGATCGACTTTGACCGTGATATCTGGGGTTACGTAGCTCTCAATCACTTCAAGCAGAAAACTATCGCGGGCGAAATTGGTTCTTCCACCATGCCGCATAAAGTGAACCCAATTGACTTCGAAAACTCAGAAGGCAACCTCGGTCTGGCGAATGCGGTGATGCAGCACCTGTCGAGCAAACTGCCGGTTTCCCGCTGGCAGCGCGATCTCACCGACTCTACCGTACTGCGTAACCTCGGCGTCGGCGTGGGCTATGCGCTGATCGCTTATCAGGCGACGTTGAAAGGTATCTCTAAACTGGAAGTGAACCGCGATCGTCTGCTGGACGAACTGGATCACAACTGGGAAGTGCTGGCCGAGCCGATCCAGACCGTGATGCGCCGCTACGGTATCGAGAAGCCATACGAAAAACTGAAAGAGCTGACGCGTGGCAAACGTGTAGATGCAGCCGGTATGCAGGCCTTCATCGACAGTCTCGAACTGCCGGAAGAAGAGAAAGTGCGTCTGAAGCAGATGACACCGGCCAACTATCTCGGCCGCGCCATTCAGATGGTTGATGATTTAAAATAATCATTAAGGGTGTGCCTGTGCGCACACCCTACCCTTTCCCTCAGGCAGTCGAGCACCAGCAAATCGGCAAGTACATCAATCCTTTGTTGCCTGCGTCCGGAATGAATGCTCGCCGCTTTTTGCTGCTGTCGTTCAAACGATGACAATCAAGTGTTGTTCTCTTGTTTAGCTCGCTTAACATATACTCTTGCCATCATCACTGAGTTTGAAGGTAAGGAAATTCTATGCGTGTTCTGGTTGTGGAAGATAATGCACTGCTGCGTCATCATCTCGCCGTGCAGTTACGTGAAATGGGTCATCAGGTGGATGCTGCCGAAGATGCCAAAGAAGCCGACTATTTCCTGCAGGAACACATTCCCGACATTGCGCTGGTCGATTTAGGCTTGCCTGATGAAGATGGCATGTCGTTGATTCGTCGCTGGCGCGGCGATGCTGTGCGTCAACCGATTCTGGTGTTGACGGCACGTGAAGGCTGGCAGGCTAAAGTGGAAGCACTCGAAGCCGGTGCCGATGACTACGTCACCAAACCTTTCCATATCGAAGAAGTCGCTGCACGTTTGCAGGCGCTGATGCGTCGCAATAGTGGACACGCTTCGCAGATCATTGCGATGCCGCCGTTCCAGGTTGATCTGTCACGTCGTGAAGTCACCGTCAATGATGCACCGGTCAAACTCACCGCCTTTGAGTACACCATTGTAGAAACCTTGATCCGCAACGCCGGAAAAGTGGTCAGCAAAGATTCGCTGATGCTGCAACTCTATCCCGATGCCGAACTGCGCGAGAGCCACACCATTGATGTTTTGATGGGGCGCCTGCGTAAAAAGATTCTTGCGCTCCATCCGACCGAAGTGATTAACACCGTGCGCGGCCAGGGCTATCGCTTTGATCTCTGATTTATGAATTGGCTGAATCGCTTACGTCCTTTCTCATTACGCGCCCGGTTTTTACTGGCGACTGCCGCTATTGTCCTGTTTCTGTCGCTCTCCTACGGCATGGTTGCCGTAGTGGGCTATGTGGTGAGTTTCGATAAAAACACCTATCGCGTGATGCGCGGCGAGAGCAACCTGTTCTTCACCCTGGCGCAATGGCAAAACAATAAGCTGACCATTGCCCAGCCAGAGCGGATGACGCTCAATTTCCCGACGCTGGTGTTCATCTACGATGAACACGGCAAGTTGCTGTGGCAGCAGCGTGATGTGCCTGACATCCGCAAAAACATTCGGCGTGAGTGGCTGCTCAAGCCCGATTTTTATGAAATCGACACCACAAATCGCACCAGTCTGGCCGCCATCGGCAACAACTCCGAGGTCAAAGAGCGGTTACATCAACTGGACAGCGACAACAACGACACCTTTACCCACTCGGTCGCCGTCAACCGTTACGATGCCACCACCAACTTACCGGCACTGACCATCGTCGTGGTGGATTCCATCCCTCAGGAACTGCAGCACTCGGATGTGGTGTGGTCATGGTTTAGCTATGTGCTGGCAGCAAACCTGCTATTAGTGATTCCGCTGCTGTGGCTGGCCGCGCACTGGAGCCTGCGCCCTATTGGTGATTTGACCGCGCAGGTGCGTGAACTGGAAACGGGTCATCGCGAGAATCTGGACGACAATCCACCGCAGGAGTTGCGCAGCCTGGTGCGAAATCTCAACCTGCTGCTGACCAATGAGCGCCAGCGCTACACGCGTTATCGCACCACCCTGTCTGATTTAACGCACAGCCTGAAAACCCCGCTGGCGGTGTTGCAGAGTACCTTGCGATCCCTGCGCAGCGGCAAGGAGCTCACCGTGGAGCAGGCCGAGCCGGTGATGCTGGAGCAGATTAGCCGTATTTCACAACAAATTGGCTACTACCTGCATCGAGCCAGTATGCAGGCCGATCATAATCCGCTGCAGCGCGATCTGCATTCGGTGTCGGCACTACTGGATAGCCTTTGCTCGGCGCTGAATAAGGTTTATCAGCGCAAAGGTGTCGAAATCACCCTGGATATCTCCCCCGAGTTGACCTTTATCGGCGACCAAAATGACTTTATGGAAGTGCTGGGCAATGTGCTGGATAACGCCTGCAAATACTGCCTGGAATTTATTGAGGTCAGCGCACGACAAACCGACAAGGCACTGCATCTGTTTATTGATGATGACGGCCCCGGCATTCCTGAAAGCAAACGCGATCTGATCTTCGTGCGCGGTCAGCGTGCCGATACGTTACGTCCCGGCCAGGGCCTTGGCTTAGCCGTGGTCCGCGACATCCTCGAACAATACGCCGGTAAGGTGATCGCCAGCACCAGCCCACTAGGCGGTGCCCGCATGGAAGTGATTTTCCAGCGTCAGGAAGTTGAACATCACCGCGAGTAGAAAGGCCTGCGGGCTGTTATACTTGCCTGCATTCATGGCCCTAACCGGAACACTCGTATGGACTATCAGCTCGAAATTAACTGGCCCGACTTTATTCAGCGCTACTGGCAAAAACGTCCGGTGGTGCTCAAGCGTGGTTTTAAAAACTTCATTGATCCCATTTCTCCTGATGAGCTGGCGGGTCTGGCGATGGAAAACGAGGTGGACAGCCGCCTGGTGAGCCATAATAACGGCAAATGGCAGGTTAGCCATGGTCCGTTTGAAAGCTATGATCATCTCGGCGAGAGCAACTGGTCGCTGCTGGTGCAGGCGGTAAATCACTGGCATGAACCTTCTGCTGCCCTGATGCGCCCGTTCCGCTTCCTGCCAGACTGGCGCATTGACGATCTGATGATCTCTTTTGCCGTTCCGGGCGGCGGCGTAGGCCCGCACTTCGACCAGTATGATGTGTTTATCATTCAGGGCACCGGCCGTCGTCGCTGGCGCGTAGGCGAAAAAGTGCCGATGAAACAGCACTGCCCGCATCCCGATCTGCTTCAGGTTGAGCCGTTTGATGCCATCATCGATGAAGAGATGGAGCCGGGCGACATTCTGTACATTCCACCAGGATTCCCGCATGAGGGCTATTCGCTGGAAAATGCCATCAATTATTCGGTCGGTTTCCGTGCACCTAACGGTCGTGAATTGATTAGCGGCTTCGCTGATTACATGCTGGCGCACGAATTAGGCAGCTATCGTTTCAGCGATCCGGATGTGCCGTCGCGTGATTGCCCGTCACAAATTTTGCCTTCTGAAGTGGAAGGGATTCGTCAGGTGATGCTGGATGTCATTAATCAGCCAGAACAGTTTAATCAGTGGTTTGGTGAGTTTATCTCACAGACACGTCACGAACTGGATATCGCACCTCCTGAGCCGCCGTATCAGCCTGATGAGATTTACGATGCGCTGCAGCAAGGCGATGCGCTGACACGTCTTGGTGGCCTGCGCGTGTTAACGCTGGGCGATGCGGTGTTTGTGAATGGCGAGCGCGTGGCGTGCAGCCACCCGGAAGTGCTGGCGGCACTGGCACACAATCAGGTGTTAACGCTGGAAGATTTCGGCGATGCGCTGGACGATCCGTCGCTGCTGGCACAGCTTGCAGCGCTGGTGAACAGCGGCTACTGGTTCTTTGGTGAGTAATCTGTTGCGCTAAAATCGCGCCTCTTTATCACGGCGCGATTTACCACAGATGTTTGCCGCGACAGAGACGCTGTTGACTGCGCCGCCACGTAAGATGTTGATAAAAGGCCTGCTTAGCAGTAATGCTTGTCAGTTAAGATCTTAATGGAGGCCGCAACGGATAACGTTGCGGCTTCTTTTTTACCGCCCTTGGGTAATGCCGCACTCTTCTTTCCGGCAACACCAGCCCTGGCGCCATCGCCATTATCTCTTCCATTATCCGCGGTATTTTTCCCGGTGAGATGCCCGGTAGCAGGCTCAGATGACTTCTCAGATACAGTGCGGACTGCTTAAAACTCATCTGATAAGGTTCCACGCCTTTCAGACTGTACGCCATTTGCGCCATCATGAACCTCAGAAGGTTATAGGCCAGGACCACGCCCCACAGCTCCTGACGCACAAGTTCTGGCTTTTTGCTTCTCAGCGTCAGCTCATTATTCAGCAGGTGTTGTTTCATCTCGCGGAACCCATGCTCTATTTCCCAGCGATGGCTGTACAAATCCACGACATCTGCTTTGGGATACCTCAGGGGGTCGCACATAGATGTCAGGATTTGAACCGTTTTTCCGTTGAGTTCTTTGCTGATAAGCCTTGCCGTCAGCGTGTCTCCAGCACCCTGCCATTTTTTCTTCGCCTGCGGCGACAGCTGTAATTCCACCAACTCCTGCCCGGCTCCTAAGCTACGGACTACACGGTACTGTGCTCCTTTGCGCAGCGGCAGCATCCAGTGTCTTTCCGTTCCCGCTGAGTGCCAGGCGTGCAGCAGACCCAGCGCATAAAAACCTTTATCAAAGAGAGTCAAAGAGTGGTCGGGGGTCTGTGGGATAAGCTGAGCGGCAAGATCGGCTTCGCCGACAGCTGAGACGCTGTCGAACGCTACTGCTGACAGCAGGTGACTGGTGACTTCCATCTGACAGACCATTCGCACCTGCGGCCACTCAGAGCACTTATTAATATTGGCCGTTCGCCCGAAGGCGGCATCATTCTCTGGTGTGTCAGGGATGCGCCATACGGTGCCATCCACCGCCATCAGAGTCAGTCCGTTCCAGTGCGACAGCGGTGTCTTTTCAAACCACAGGCGCTGCGTTTTCTCAAACATTAACCGGATAACATCTTCTCCAAATCGCTGTCGGGCCTGCACAACCGCGCTGGGCGCAACAAAGGGCCTTTTCCCCGGCAGAAGGATATCCAGGTGTGAGACGAGCTGGGTCATCGAATGGGAGCGAAAAAGTGCCATGCCGGTCACAGCCCAGACCATCATTTCCATCGATAACCGGCGCTTCCGTAACGTCACTGTGCCGGTATCAGCAAGACACTCATCAATGAGCTCAGGAGAAAGGAGATCAGAAAGCGCCGAGAATTCCTGAGGCGTAAAGTGATGAACGATATCGAGAGCCTGACTGAGAAGCATAAAAAAATCCGTAATCCCTGAGAGATTACGGATTCTTGCAGAACTGCCGGATCGTTCAACCGATCATTTTTGTCTTAACTGATCGGCATTACTGCTTAGCAGGCCTTTTTCATATTATTTCTTCTCTGCTGCCAGCGCAGACAAGCGCACAATCACATCCACCGCCTGCGACATCACATTTAATGACGCGAACTCGTGTTTACCGTGGTAGTTATAGCCGCCGGTGAACAGGTTCGGACACGGCAAACCTTTCCACGATAGCGCAGAACCGTCGGTGCCACCGCGAATCGGCTTCACCACTGGCTCGATACCGCAATCACGAATGGCCTGCAGCGCCAGCTCAATAATCTGCGGATGTGGCTCAACTTTCTCACGCATATTGCGGTAGCTGTCGCTAATCTCTACTTTCACTGAGCATTCAGCCTGCAGCCCCTTCCCAACGCGCGCAGCAATCTCTTCCAGCAGCTGTTTACGCTGTTCATAACTGTCGGCGTCGAAATCACGAATCAAATACATTAACTCGGCATGCTCAACCGTGCCTTTGATGGTATGCAGATGGAAAAAGCCTTCATAACCGTCGGTGAACTGAGGTTTTTCTTTGGCGGGTAGCTCCGCGTGGAAACGCATTGCCAGATCCAGTGCATTCACCATGACGTTTTTCGCACTGCCGGGGTGCACGTTATTGCCGGTGATTTTCACCATCGCGGTAGCCGCATTGAAGTTTTCAAATTCAAATTCGCCGAGGTCGCTGCCATCAATGGTATACGCCCAGTCCGCAGCAAAACCTTCAACGTCGAAATGAGAGGTGCCGCGACCAATCTCTTCATCAGGGGTAAACGCCACACGAATCGCGCCGTGCGGAATATTCTCTTTCACCAGGCGCGCCATCGCCGTCATGATTTCAGCGATACCCGCTTTATCATCTGCGCCCAGCAAGGTTTTGCCATCGGTGGTGATCAGCGTATGGCCAATCAGCTTGTGCAGGATCGGGAACATCACCGGCGAGAGGATTTCATCGCCATTGCCCAGCGCAATATCGCCGCCACGGTAGTTTTCGATAATCTGCGGATTGACGTTTTTAGCGGTGAAATCCGGTGACGTATCCATATGCGAGATAAAGCCGATCACCGGGGTCGGCCAGTCAACGTTGGCGGGCAAAGTGCCCATCACGCAGCAGTGATCGCTCAGGGACACATCAACAAATCCCAGTGCAATCAGCTCTTCCTGTAACTGACGCGCCAGCGTCCACTGCCCTTCACTGCTGGGCACCTGACGCGCCTGCGGTTTTGACTGAGTTTCTACGGCCACATAACTGAGAAAACGCTCAAGTAATTGATCCATTTGTCATCCCTCTAAAGAACCTGCGTTATTATCATGGCGCGTGAGGCGCGCCATGTTGCGTCAAATCATTATCCTTCAGGTTAGCGTTCTCAGCGCAAAGTGCTTAACCAGATATCGTCTTACTTATACAGCCCGCGTAGAAAGGTATGCACAAAATCCGGTACCACCTCACTGGCCAAGCCGTACTGGCTTTCCGCGAACTCATTGCCCACCTGACTCGGCTCCAGATTAAGCTCAACGGTATGCGCACCCTGCAGTTTTGCTTCATGCACAAAACCGGCGGCGGGATAGACATGCCCGGAGGTGCCAATGGCGATAAACAGATTGGCTTTCTCTATCGCCTGATAAATCTCTTCCATGCCGAGCGGCATTTCTCCAAACCACACCACATGCGGACGGAGTCGGGCCGGGAACTGGCAGCAGGTGCAACGATCGTCCGGCTTAACATCTTCCGTCCAATCCAGCACCTGGCCACTGCTTTCACAGCGCACTTTTAGCAATTCACCGTGCATATGCAACACGCGCTGACTGCCTGCCCGCTCATGGAGATTATCAATGTTCTGCGTCACCAACAGGAAGTTGTCGCCCAGCACCTGTTCCAGTTCGGCCAACGCTTTGTGCGCGGCATTTGGCTGAATCTCCGGCTGTTGCAACTGACGGCGGCGCGCATTATAGAAACCCTGCACCAGATCGGGATTACGATGAAAACCTTCTGGCGTGGCGACATCTTCAACCCGATGCTCTTCCCATAATCCGTCGGCAGCACGGAAGGTTTGAATGCCTGACTCGGCGGAGATGCCAGCGCCGGTCAGTACCACGACGCGCGGTTGCGGGTGCGCAGCCAGTTCAGCTTTGCGATCGCGTTCAAAGATGCGCTGGCGAAAGCGCTGATGCACTTTGCGGCGATTTTTCTTGTCGCGGGCGAGTCGTAGGCGGCGGCGCGGTATGCGCATAAAAGCTCCTTATGCTGCGGTGGTTGTCACCGCATGTCGGGTGTTTGGCTCGGGATAATGGTTCCCGATAATAGCGGCTGCGCATGACGGCTGCATGCCACAGACGCTGAAAATGTGCGCAGCCGCGAAGGCGGCTGCGTTTTTTATCATTACTGTCCGCTCAGTACGCGAGCCGGATCGATTCGACTGGCACGCCGCGCCGGATACCAGCTGGCAATCAGGCTGAGCAGGATGGCGGTCACCAGCACCGAAATCACATCAATCCAGTGCAACTCCGATGGCAGGAAATCAATAAAGTAGATATCCCCCGCCAGCAACTGATGACCGGTAAGGTGCTCCAGCCCACGCACGATCGGCGTCAGGTTGAGCGCCACCAGCACGCCCACCACCACGCCGCTGATGCTGCCGAGCAATCCGGCCAGCAAGCCATACCAGATAAAAATGGCGCGGATCAGTCCATCTTTAGCACCCAGCGTGCGCAGCACCGCAATATCACTGCTCTTGTCTTTCACCGCCATCACTAATGTGGAGACGATATTGAAACAGGCCACGCCAATCACCAGCACCATCGCCAGATACATAATCGCGCGTATCATCTGGATATCGCGGTACATGTAACCGTAAGTGCCAATCCAGCTTTTAATGTAGACATAAGAGTGCGTCACTTCACCGGCATCGCGAACCAGTTTTTGTGCCTGGAACGGATCGCTCATCTTCAGCGCAATGCCACTGACGCTGTCACCCATATCGAGATATTTCTGTGCATCCGCCAAGGGTACCAGCGCCAGACTGTGATCCAGCATCCCACTGAGTTGCAGAATGCCCGACACCTGCAGCCGAATACGCTTCGGCTGCAGCAGCTTATTTTCACCGTCGTTATTCGGGATCATGATGGTGATCCAATCGCCCTGCTTCACGTTAAGCGATTTCGCAATGCCGCCACCAAGGATGATCTGCTGTTTATTCGCGCCGAATTGCTGCCACGCATCGCCATCGACAAAGCTCGGTAAAGCGCTCAGGTGTGATTCCTGTTGTGGATCGACACCTTTTACTTGCAGCGCCTGCATCTTCGCGCCGCTCTCAATCAAGCCGGTGAAGTTAACGTAGGGCGCCGCTGCTGCAATGCCGGGCACCTTTTCAATCGGTGCGATCATCGGCTGCCAGTTGCGGAAAGGCTGATTCACCGGTTCGATTTCACCGTGCGGTACCACGGCCAGAATGCGTTTGTTCAGCTCGCGTTCAAAACCGTTCATCGCGCTCAGGCCAATAATCAACACGGCAACACCCAGGGCGATGCCGATGGTCGAGATGATGGAGATCAGTGAGACCATGCCACCACGCCGCCGACCGCGACTGAAGCGCAGGCCAAGCAGCAGGGATAATGACGAACCCATCAGATGGCTCCCAGCGTCAGATGCTCGCTCAGCTGACCGTCGCGCATCTCCATCTGGCGATTCAGACGTTTAGCCAGATTCAGATCGTGCGTCACCACCAGAAATGCGGTGCCCTGCTGCTGATTCAGCTCGCCCAGCAGTTTGAAAATCGCATCGGCATTACGCGCGTCCAGGTTACCGGTCGGTTCATCCGCCATCACCAGGCGCGGACGGTTCACCAGCGCACGCGCGATTGCGACACGCTGACGCTCACCGCCCGACAGCTCAGAAGGACGATGCGCAGCGCGTTTTTCCAGCCCGACCGCTGCCAGCATTTCCAGCGCGCGCGAGGCGGCCTCCGCTTTTGCGGTTTTGCCAATCAGCAATGGCATCGCCACGTTCTCCAGTGCCGTGAAGTCTGGCAATAGATGGTGAAACTGGTAGATAAAGCCCAGCTCGCGGTTACGCAGCTCGGCTTTGGCAGCAGAGGACATCGCATTCAGTGATTTGCCGTCGAACACCACGTCACCCGAAGTGGGCGCATCGAGGCCGCCGAGCAGATGCAGTAAGGTACTTTTACCCGAGCCGGAGCTACCAACGATGGCCGTCAGTTCGCCTGGCTGCAGGCTAAAAGCCACATTGCGCAGCACATCGGTCTGCACGCTGCCTTCCTGATAGCGTTTGCACAGGTCACGACACTGCAACAAAGGGGTATTACTCATAACGTAAAGCCTCAGCGGGTTGAACGGCGGCAGCGCGCCATGACGGATAAAGGGTTGAGAGCAGCGCAACGATCATCGAGACCAGCGCAATCGTGACCACCTGCCAGACGTTGATATCGACCGGCAATGCCGCGCCATCCAGGAACAGGCCAATCACTGGCATCAAATTATTCAGCTGGCTGGCGAGCAGCACGCCGAGCAGCGTACCGAGCAAGGTACCGATAATGCCAGCACTGGCGCCCTGCACCATAAACACCGCGACGATCTGTCGGCGGGTTAAGCCCTGTGTTTGCAGAATCGCCACTTCACCCTGCTTTTCCATGATCAGCAGGCCGAGTGAAGTAATGATGTTAAACGCCGCTACCGCGATGATCAGACTCAGCAGCAGCCCCATCATGTTTTTTTCCATGCGTACCGCCTGGAACAGATCGCCTTTGCGCTCGCGCCAGTCTTTCAGCGTCAGGCCATCCGGCAATTTCTGTTCGCTGAAAGCATCCACATTCAACGGTTTCTCCAGCCACAGACGCCAGCCGGTGATATTCCCCAGTGGATAGCGCATCACGCGGGAGGCATCCTGCTGATTCACCAGAATCTGATAGGCATCGACTTCGCTGTTGGCGGCATAAGTGCCTGCGACGGTGAAGATACGCTGGCTCGGCAAGCGGCCCACCGGCGTAAACTGGCTCACCGTCGGCACCATCAGACGCAGCTGGTCGCCACGTTTAACGCCCAACTGAGACGCCAACTGTTCGCCGAGAATCACATTGTATTGGCCCGGTTGCAGCACGTTCTGTTGCGTGTTCACAAGATAAGGGGTGAGCGGATCTTGTTCGTCCGGGTTGATGCCCAGCATCACGCCCACTGAGACATTGCGCGCGCTTTGCAGCACCACATCAGCGGTCGTCAGCGGGGCCACACGCGTGACGCCCTGCAGTTTGAGGCTCTCCGCCGTCACCTGTTGTGGATTGATGCTGCCTTTGTCGCTGGTGACCAACGCTTGCGGCATCAGGCCGAGGATATTGCCCTCCAGCTCACGCTCGAAGCCGTTCATCACCGACAGTACGGTGACCAGCGCCAGCACGCCCAGCGTGATACCGATGGTCGAAAGCCAGGAGACGAAGCGACCGAAGCGGTCTGAGGCACGTCCACGCATGTAGCGCAAACCGATGAATAACGCGACTGGTTGATACATGAGATCCGTCTTGGCAGTTGCCTGAAAATAAGTAGTGGGATGATAAAGGAGCAGCCCTGTTTATGAAACCTCTAACCCTCTGAGTCTGTGGCAAAGTTGCATCCAAATACGTCGCAATCTGCGTCAATGCATAAAATTGCGACAAAATAATGATACTTATTGTGCGTTTATTAGGCATACCCTACGGTAGACTTCTCCATGTAGCACAAATTTATGTCCAGCCGGCACCGCAGTATGCCCGTTTAATCAGCACCGCAGTCAGCCCAAAGATTTCGTGCTGTGGCAAGGCGGCAAGCCTGCTAATCCCCAGGAGCTTACATCAGTAAGTGACTGGGGTTAGTAGGCGCAGCCAACGCCGCTACGGTGCGAAAGATGCCGGGCGAAAAGGAGTATACCCATGTTCAGATTTCCGAAGGGCAGTATCGTGAAACACAAATCGGGAGAAATCAGAGGCGAGATCGTCAACGTCTTTGAACAGGGAGATGCGGCAACCGGCTATTACGTGAAGTGGGACGACGGCAATCACAGCTATCATCTGGAAAAAGAGCTGTCCTGGGCTAACGTCGATCGTCCGCGCATGCACTACACACAGCAATCAAGTAAGTGAACGGGGTTCGCAGACGCAGCTAACGCGGCCACAGCGCGAAGTACGAAGGGCGATGAGAAATAGCACCGCGACAGATGATCCTGGGGGCGGATTATGGAATGATGACGCCCTGGAATCCAAGGAGAGAATGTCGAGTCCTTATGTCGGAACAGAGTCGTTATACCCTGCCTGCGAAAGCGGGCGATCATCGTCAGCTCGGCGAACTGATTGGCGCCGCGCAGGCGGTTGAGTGCGCCAGTATCACCGAACGCCACCCGGGTCCGGTGCTGATGATTACGCCGGATATGCAATCTGCCCTGCGTCTGCAGGAGGAGATTCGCCAGTTCACCGATCTGCCGGTCACCAATCTCGCCGACTGGGAAACGCTGCCTTACGACAGCTTCTCGCCGCATCAGGACATTATCTCTGCCCGTCTTTCGACCCTTTATCAACTGCCCAATCTGACGCGCGGCATGCTGATTATGCCGGTCAACACGCTGATGCAGCGCGTCTGTCCGCACAGCTTCCTGCATGGCCATGCGCTGGTGATGAAGCAGGGGCAAAAACTCTCACGCGATGCGCTGCGTGATCAGCTGGAGCAGGCTGGCTATCGCCATGTCGATCAGGTGATGGAGCACGGCGAGTACGCCACGCGCGGCGCGCTACTGGATCTGTTCCCGATGGGCAGCGATCAGCCCTATCGTATCGACTTCTTTGATGACGAAATTGACAGCCTGCGCCTGTTCGATGTGGACAGCCAGCGCACGCTGGAAGCGGTTGAGGCTATCAATCTACTGCCTGCACATGAATTTCCGACGGATAAAGCGGCGATTGAGCTGTTCCGCAGCCGCTGGCGCGAGCTATTTGATGTGCGACGCGAGCCGGAGCATGTCTATCAGCAAGTGAGCAAAGGCACGCTGCCTGCCGGGATCGAATACTGGCAGCCGCTGTTCTTTGAGCAGGAGTTGCCCACCCTGTTCAGCTATCTGCCTGCTAACACGCTGGTACTCAACAGTGGCGATCTGCACGGCAGCGCCGATCGCTTCTGGCAGGATGCTAACGCGCGTTTCGACAATCGCCGCATCGATCCTATGCGCCCGCTGCTGGAGCCTGCAACGTTGTGGCTGCGCCCGGACGCGTTGCTCGGCGAACTGAAAGCCTGGCCACGCATGCAGCTCAGCAGCGAAACGCTGCCAGAAAAAGCCGCCAATACCAATCTCGGCTATCAACCGCTGCCGGAACTGACGGTGCAGGCCCAGGCGAAAGCGCCACTCGATCTGCTGCGTCAGTTCATGGAGCAGTTTGATGGGCAGATCATTTTCTCAGTAGAAAGTGAAGGCCGTCGTGAAAGCCTGCAGGAATTGCTGGCGCGCATCAAACTGCGCCCACAGCCGATTGAACGCTTTGAAGAAGCCGCCAAACAGCCGCACAGTTTAATGATTGGTGCCAGCGAACGCGGCTTTATTGATAGCACGGGCCATCGCGCGTTGATTTGTGAAAGCGACCTGCTGGGTGAGCGTGTCAGCCGTCGTCGCCAGGATAATCGCCGTACCATCAATCCCGATGTGTTGATCCGCAATCTCGCCGAGCTACATCCCGGCCAGCCGGTGGTGCATCTGGAACACGGTGTGGGCCGTTATATTGGCCTGACTACACTGGAAGCCGGCGGCATTGTCGCGGAATATCTGATGCTCTCCTATGCGGGCGACGCCAAGCTGTACGTGCCCGTTTCATCACTGCACCTGATCAGCCGTTATGCGGGTGGCGCGGATGAGAATGCCCCGCTGCACAAGCTGGGCAGCGATGCCTGGTCACGCGCACGCCAGAAAGCGGCGGAGAAAGTGCGTGATGTGGCGGCCGAACTGCTGGATATCTACGCCCAACGCGCGGCCAAAACCGGCTTCGCCTTTAAGCACGATCGCGATCAGTATCAACTGTTCTGCGAAGGCTTCCCGTTTGAGACTACGCCGGATCAGGGCCAGGCCATTAATGCGGTGCTGAGCGACATGTGCCAGCCGCTGGCAATGGATCGTCTGGTGTGCGGTGACGTAGGCTTTGGTAAAACTGAAGTGGCGATGCGCGCCGCCTTCCTCGCGGTGGAGAATGCCAAACAAATCGCCGTGCTGGTGCCCACCACCCTGCTGGCGCAGCAGCATTACGATAACTTCCGCGACCGTTTCGCCAACTGGCCAGTGCGCATTGAGATGCTGTCCCGCTTCCGTAGCGCCAAAGAGCAGAGCCAGGTGCTGGAACAGGCACGTGAAGGCAAAGTAGATATTCTGATCGGCACGCATAAGTTGCTGTCAAACGACCTGAAATGGCACGATCTCGGTCTGTTGATTGTCGATGAAGAGCACCGCTTTGGCGTGCGTCACAAAGAGCGTATTAAAGCGATGCGCGCGGACGTTGATATCCTGACGCTCACTGCTACCCCCATCCCACGTACGCTGAATATGGCGATGAGCGGCATGCGCGATCTGTCGATCATTGCAACACCGCCAGCCCGCCGTCTGGCAGTGAAAACCTTTGTGCGCGAGTACGACAGCCTGGTGGTGCGTGAAGCGCTGCTGCGTGAAATTTTACGCGGCGGTCAGGTTTACTATCTCTACAACGATGTTGAGAACATCGAAAAAGCCGCACAGCGTCTGGCGGAGCTGGTGCCGGAGGCCCGCATCGCCATCGGCCACGGCCAGATGCGCGAGCGCGAGCTGGAACGGGTGATGAATGATTTCCACCACCAGCGTTTTAACGTGCTGGTGTGTACCACCATCATCGAAACCGGTATTGATGTGCCGAGCGCCAACACCATCATCATTGAGCGTGCTGACCACTTTGGCCTGGCGCAGCTGCATCAGCTGCGTGGCCGCGTCGGGCGCTCACACCATCAGGCCTATGCCTGGCTGTTAACGCCGCATCCAAAAGCCATGACCACTGATGCGCAGAAGCGTCTGGAGGCGATTGCCTCGCTGGAAGACCTGGGCGCGGGCTTTGCGCTGGCGACGCACGATCTTGAGATTCGCGGTGCCGGCGAGCTACTGGGCGAAGATCAGAGCGGCCAGATGGAAACGATCGGTTTCACGCTGTATATGGAACTGCTGGAAAACGCCGTGGATGCCCTGAAGGCCGGGCGCGAGCCGTCGCTGGAAGATCTCACCAGCAACCAGACCGAAATCGAACTGCGCATGCCTGCGCTGCTGCCGGATGACTTTATCCCGGACGTGAACACGCGTTTGTCACTCTATAAACGCGTTGCCTCAGCCAGTGACGAGCAGGAACTGGCTGAGCTGAAGGTTGAGATGATCGATCGTTTTGGCAAGTTGCCGGATGCGGCGCGCAACCTTCTGGATGTGGCGGCTTTACGTCTGGTGGCGCGAGAACTTGGCGTGCGTAAAATTGAAGCCAGTGAAAAAGGCGGATTCTTCGAATTCGCGCCACAGAATCATGTCGATCCCGGTTGGTTGATTGGCCTGCTGCAAAAAGATCCTAAACAGTGGAAGTTGGATGGTCCAACCCGTCTGAGATTCACTCGTGATTTGGAAGAGCGCAAAGTGCGGATGGAGTGGATTCAGAGCTTCATTGCCGAACTGGCGAAGAATCGGATTTAGCGTCCTCAGCCGCATCTCGCCTGGCGAAGCGATACATTGCGCTTCTGCATGCAACATGGTGGCTATCGGGACGCGAGATGAATCTCGCCGCGCCGGTTTACACCATAAAAAAAGCGCCTTACGGCGTAATGCCGATCAGTTAAGGATCAGTTGAACGATCCAGTGGCTGTGTAAGAATCCGGAAACGCTTCGTTTCCGGATTTTTTTATGCAGCTCAGTCAGGCCCTTGATATCGTCTCTCGTTACGATTCTCTTCGTAATCCTCTGAATACGCTCGCGGATGTTCTTGACCCTGCGCTCATCAGCCGCTGCCTTGAGGAAGCTGGCACGGTCACGCTCCGTAAGCGCAGACTCACTACAGATATGATGGTCTGGTGTCTCATCGGCATGGCCCTTGAGCGCAAAGAACCCCTTCACGCCATCGTTAATCGCCTTGATATTCTTTTACCGGGAAACCGTCCTTTCGTTGCGCCCAGTGCCGTAGTGCAGGCAAGGCAGCGGCTGGGGGACGACGCTGTACGGCGGGTTTTCGAACAGAGCAGCGAGCTCTGGAATGCACAGACTTCCCACCCTGACTGGTGTGGTCTGACGCTGTACGCTGTTGACGGCGTTGTCTGGCGCACGCCAGAAACACCTGATAATGAGAAGGCTTTCGTCCGTTCAGGCACGGTGGCAGGCGCCTCTCCTTATCCGCAGGTTCGCATGGTCTGCCTGATGGAACTCACCAGCCATCTTATCAGCGGCGCCGCGATGGGCTGCCAGAACGAGAATGAGATGGTGCTGGCAGAAGGTCTCATTGAACGCGCGTGCGACAACAGCCTGACCCTCTTCGATAAGGGCTACACGTCATTCGGTCTGCTTAGCGCCTGGCATGAGGCCGGCGAAAATCGTCACTGGATGATAGCGGCACGTAAAGACCTGCAGTACGAAGAGGTACGTCGTCTGGGGAAGGGAGACATACTTATCCGGGTAAAAACCTCCGCTCATTCACGGAAGAAATGGCCACATCTGGCGGCGCACACAGAGATGAGGATGATAAGCCGGGAAATAAAAGGCCGGACGTGGCGGTTCCTGACGTCGATGACGGATGCGATGCGTTACCCGGGTAAAGAAATAGCGGATCTCTACAGTCATCGCTGGGAGATAGAGCTGGGATATCGTGAAATAAAGCAGGGTCTCCAGGACAGCAGGCTCACGCTTCGCAGCAGGAAGCCGGAGATGATAAGGCAGGAGCTGTGGGGCGTGCTGCTGGCCTACAATCTGGTGAGATATCAGATGATAAGAATGGCCTCAACGCTGAAGGGATACTGGCCTAACCAGCTCAGCTTCAGGGAATCGACAGCGTGGGTGATGAAACTGCTCTGGACACTTGAAGGCGCATCGCCTGGGCGTATCCCGGAACTGGTAAAGGACGTAAGTTCGATAGCAGAGATGGTCAGACTACCGGGACGACGGGAGCGCTCGTTCCCAAGGGTGGTGAAAGAGAGACCCTATAAATATCCGACAGCCAGAAGAAAAAATGCCAGTCAGGCTTAACTGACTGGCATTACGCCTTACGGCGCTTTTTTCGTTACTGCTGCTGTGACGTGTCTTTGCCCAATCAGGCCTGATTCGAATTCAGGATCAGCTGACCATTACGGTCAAGCGGAATGCGGGTGCCAGGGTCATTTTCCATGCGGATTTTGCCCTGCTGGTCGCCTATTTTATAGGTCACATCATAACCCAGCATTTTTTCCTGTTTGTCATAAACGGTTTTGCAACGCTGCTCGTTGGTGGTGTAGGTATCACGATCCTGCAGTGCCCCCTGCACCTGGTTACCACCGTAACCGCCCGCCAGCGCGCCCGCTACCGTTGCGACATCGCGCCCACGACCGCCACCAAACTGGTGACCGAGCACGCCGCCCGCCACTGCACCCAGTACCGAACCGGCGATGCGGTTCTCATCCTGTACCGGACGACGATGCGTTAACGTCACGTTGCGACACTCCTGTCGCGGTTGTTTAATGCTCTCTTTGATCGGCGTAGCCGAGAGAACTTGTGCATACTGCGGGCCGCGATCAAAGACATCCATGCTGGCGACTGCGGCAACCCCTAACGCTGCTGCCACGCCGATACCGATACCCGCTAACATTGATTTATTCACAGGAATGTCCTCCTGAATGTTGTTACCGCGCATTCCTGCCGCTACGAAATCCTGTGTAGCCGAGGCATAACCGGCGTGCGCGCCGCGCCGTGTTTGTGGATATAAGTTTTACAGATGGTCCGTAATTGCAACATCAGATTAATGGAGGAAACGCAGCGGAAAGCCGTCAGGGCCAGTTTTTCGGAGAGTTCTGAGAGAGGCTGAAATACCGCCGTAACCTTAAACTGAATTGTCGTTTTTCAGCGGGTTACGGCAGGCAGAGCGGCATCGGGCGGCAGAGGACCGCCCGAAAACATTAGTGCAACTTGAGGCGAGGACGCAGCACGCGGTTCAGGCTACCGACCAGCATCATCAGGCCGGTTTTGAAGTATCCATGGAGCGCAATCTGGTGCATGCGATATAGAGAAATGTAGACGAAACGCGCAATGCGCCCTTCTACCATCATCGAGCCGCGCATCAGGTTACCCATCAGACTACCCACGGTGGTGAAGCGCGACAGTGATACCAGGGAACCGTGGTCTTTATAGACGTAGGCTTTGAGCGGTTTGCCTTTGCGTTGCGCCAGAATATTTTCCAGCGCGCGTGACGCCATCTGGTGTGCAGACTGCGCGCGCGGTGGCACAAAACCGCCGCCCGGCAGTGCGCAGGAGGCGCAGTCACCAATCGCGTAGATGTCATCATCCAGCGTGGTTTGCAGCGTGTCTTTCACCACCAACTGATTGATGCGGTTGGTTTCCAGCCCGCCAATCTCTTTCATAAAGTCCGGCGCTTTAATACCGGCAGCCCACACCATCAAGTCAGCATTAATAAATTCGCCGCCTTTGGTATTGAGCCCCTCTTCTGTTGCGCTGGTCACCATGGTTTGCGTCAGGACGCGCACGCCGAGCTTGGTCAATTCCTGGTGTGCCGCAGCAGAAATGCGAGGTGGCAATGCTGGCAGAATACGCTCACCGGCTTCCACCAGCGTCACGTTCAGTGCAGAGCTATCAAGGCCTTTGTAGCCATAGCTGTGCAGCTGCTTCACGGCATTGTAGAGTTCTGCTGACAGCTCAACGCCGGTGGCACCGCCGCCGACAATCGCAATGTTCACTTTTTCCAGGCTACCTTCACTGGCGGAGAAGCGCAGGAACAGGTTAAGCATCTCGTTGTGGAAACGACGAGCCTGATGCGGGTTATCGAGGAAGATGCAGTGATCTTTCACACCCGGAGTGCCGAAGTCATTGGAAGTACTGCCCAGCGCCATCACCAGACGGTCATAAGCCATCTCGCGCTGCGGTACCAGTAATTCACCGTTAGCATCACGGATTTCCGCCAGCTCAATGGTTTTGTTTTCGCGGTTGATTTGCGTCAGCGAACCCAGCTGGAACTGAAAACCGTGATTACGCGCGTGCGCCAGATAGCTCAGGGCATCGATCCCTTCGTCCATCGAACCGGTTGCCACTTCATGCAACAATGGCTTCCACAGATGGCTGTGGTTGCGATCAACGAGAATAATCTCGGCTTTCTTGTTCCTGCCCAGCTTGTGACCGAGCTGCGTTGCCAGCTCTAAGCCGCCGGCACCACCGCCAATAATGACGATTTTTTCCATAGATGTAGTCAACAAAGACCCCCTCAAAGTTGTAAACCAATAGTTAATTAATGGTTACTAAAAACCTTAATAAACATAGGGTTGGCGACGTTAAATCGCGAGCTGAGGGCAGAATATCACGGCGCTAACGACATATCATAAGAAAATTGATGTACATCAATCTTTCAAGCGCATTATCAGAATGTTAAACGTTTTGTGCGCCGCATCACACGGCGCGCGGAGGCTCAGGCAAGGGATTTAAAGGCCTTAATGCGGTGTAAATGCAGCGAGATGTTCTTGAATTTATGGCTGGCCTGTTCGTCCCACACGATTTCATAGAAAGGATGCAGTTGTGCGGCCGTGCGCTGATTATCCAGCGCCTCGTCATGGCGGGACAAAATGGTCAGGCAGCGATCGCGATTCTTTTCACGAAAATCACTGACGCACTTGGTGGCGATATCCAGATACTCTTCCGGACGATCAATCTTGCCTTCCATGTTCTCATACGGGAATAGGTTGGGATTGAAAATCACCTGACGCATACCGCAGAGAAAACCGATACGTTCGGCCCAGTAACCACCCAGCCCCACCCCGCAAATCAAGGGATACGCATCACCGCCCTGCTGCTGCAATTTATCGCACTCTTTCAGCAGAAACTGCATGTCATGTTTGGGGTGCTGCGTGCTGTAACTGATGAGTCTGACGTCCGGGTCAATAAACTGCAGTTGCAGCACTTTTTCGTGGTTGCCCGGACTGTTGGAATCAAAACCGTGCAGATAGATGATCATGATTATCCTCAGCGTGGAATGAAATCCGGGCAGCGACGCTTATCTGCCCGACGCTTTATGCTCCAGCCAGCGCTCCTGTAATGCGCTCAGCTGATGATGATTCTGCTTCCAGCGTTCACTGGATTGCAGCGCTTCTCGGGTATAACGCCCCTGATGGTATAACTGCGTCACACGTTCCGCCTGGATCGGCGTCAAGTTATCCAGCACACTCACCGCTCCGGCGCGCTGATTGCACACCAGGATCATGTCGCAGCCCGCATTGAGCGACTGCTGCGCGCGCTCAGCATAACTGCCCATTACCGCAGCACCTTCCATCGACAGATCGTCGGAGAAAATCACCCCGTTAAAACCGAGTTCTTTACGCAACACGGTTTGCAGCCAGTAAGGTGAGCCGCTGGCAGGTAATGGATCGATCTCAGTATAGATAACGTGCGCCGGCATCACGGCATCCAGCAGTTGCTCATCAATCAACTGCTTAAAGATCGCCATATCATGCTGGCGCAGCGTGGCGGCATCGCGCGGATCGCGCGGGGTCTCTTTGTGGGAATCAGCACTCACCGCACCGTGACCGGGGAAATGCTTGCCAGTGGTTTTCATGCCGGCTTCGTGCATGCCGTTGATAAAACGGCGAGCAATTTGCAATGCAATCGCGGGATCTTCATGGAAGGAACGGTCGCCAATCGCCGCGCTGATGTGGCCAATATCCAGCACTGGCGCAAAGCTGATGTCGATATCCATCGCGATCATTTCCGCTGCCATCTGCCAGCCCGCCTGCTGGGCGACTTCACCCGCCGTGGCGATATCATGCAGGGCGGCAAAAGATTGCATCGCGGGGAGTTTGGTAAAGCCTTCACGGAAGCGCTGCACCCGTCCGCCTTCCTGATCCACCGCGACCACTAAGCGATTGCGCGAAGCAGCGCGAATCTGTCGTACCAGTTCCGCCAGCTGATCCACATCGTGGAAGTTGCGGGCAAACAGAATCAGTCCGCCCACCAGCGGATGCTTCAGAATCTCGCGCTCTTCGGCGTCGAGTTCGTAGCTTTCAACATCCAGCATCAGCGGGCCGGGAGTATGCATGGTCATGGTTACAATCCTGAGTTAAAGATCCTGCCAGCTGGCCTGCGCCAGCTGTTGTAAATGAGGGTCACCGCTCTGCTCAGCACGCAGCTGATACCAGCTCGCCATCAGCAGATGCAGCCACGGCTGCCAGCGCCGCATATGTCGCTTAAGTCGCGCTTCGTTAAGCTGGCTGCGTTGCGCGTAACCCGCAATCCAGTCGATTGGGTGTTCACCATCGACCGCGCAGAGCGCCGCGAGTTCCAATGCCACATCGCCATCGGCAGCATATTCCCAATCGATGAGACGTAAGCCGTCTGACGTGGCTATCACATTGCCCGCGTGAACATCCATATGAATCGGCACGAGGCGTAACGGCCGGGGTTCACCCTGCCTGATCAGGCGCTGCAGTTGATGTTGCCAGCGCCAGTGGCGTTGCTGGCACAGCTGCCAGTAGTGTTGCAACAGCGGTGTCAGTCGCAAGCGATAGCCTGTCAGCGGCTGCTGATGCAGGCGATGCAGCAAGGTGAGCACCGCGTCGCGCTGTTGATTGAACTGCGCGGGCGTCAACACATCACCAGGCAGCCAGCTCTGTAAAAGCCAGGGATGGTACCAATCCAGCGGTGTCGGCCCGAGTTGCGCAGCACGCATTCGACGCAAGATGCGATATTCGCGTTGGCGATCAACAAACGGGAGCGGTTGCTGCGGCGCACGACGCGCCAGCAGCTCACCCTGCTCGGTTTTCACCCGCACACTGTTGCCACTCAATCCCGGCAGCGCGAAAAAATGACCGGCAGCTTGCGCCGTCGGCCATTGTTGCTGAATCCGTTGTTGCAGTATGGGATCAGGGTTGAGCAATACCATTGCCTGACCAGATAATTTCACCGGTCTGCACCAGCATCAGCTGCATCTGCAGCGTTGGCGCTTTCACATCGCCCTGAGCACTGCTGTAAAGCACATACTGCGCGTTGACATTACGTGCCAGGCCAATGGCTTTGCTGCGCGAATTGAGGCTGTCATCGGCGGATAAGCCCAGCGTCTGTTTTGCCTGTGCCAGCTGTTCTGGCGTTACCAAAGTGAATTTGCCGTTGTTCGCCAGCGCATTCTGAATCGCATCGGTGGCTTTATCACTCTGCAACGAACCGTTGGTGCTGTTCTTGATGCGATCCACCAGCAGCACGCTGCCTGGATTCACACCGGCAGACTGCACCATGTTCCCCACTAACGGCTGCACGCTGGCATTCCAGTTAATGGTTTTGAGTTTTGGCGGCTGCGGCACCGTTTCCGGCGGCGGTACCGGCTGCACAGGAGGCTGCTCCGGTTGAGTTGGCGTCGTCGGCTGGGTCGGTTCAACCGGCGCTGGGGTTTGCTGTTTCACCACACAACCGGTGAGCATCAACGCAAATAACAGCGCGCTGGAACGTTTTACACTGCGAATCACAGGTTACTCCTCAGAGATAAAGATAGAGACGCACCTTACTGGCGGTCAGGTTACCGATTTGCGAGACAACTTCTGTGCTGCCATGCGCCGGGACGATTTGAGTTTGAGCCGGCTCTTCCGGTGTTATCTCCAGCCCCTTCTCGTCGTACCAATAAAAACGATAGTGAACGGTCACCGGCGTTTCCCGCTGATTATAGAGCACACTTGAGGCACGCATCTGCCCATCACGGCTGGCCAGCGTGGGTTCGTCGGTAATGATGCCCGCAGAAAGCACGGAAGATTCCATTACCAGCGATTGCGAGGTGTTGATCATCGGTTTGTCACTGCTGCACCCGACAAGGGTCAGCAACAGCAGGCCACTCAGCCATTGACGCATCACAAGGTCCGCCTGAGGTTAGATAGACAGCATCGGACCCAGCGGCTGACCGCCGACCAGGTGCATATGAATATGATAAACCTCCTGACCACCATGCTGATTACAGTTCATGATCAGACGATAGCCATCCTCGGCAATCCCTTCCTGTTTCGCGATTTTCGCCGCCACGGTAATCATACGGCCCAACGCATGCTCGTGTGCTTCCTGCACGTCATTGGCGGTGGGAATCAATACATTAGGGATAATCAGAATGTGCGTTGGCGCTTTAGGCGCGATGTCGCGGAAGGCGGTGACCAGTTCGTCCTGATAAACCACGTCGGCGGGGATTTCGCGACGAATGATCTTACTGAAAATGGTTTCTTCAGCCATGGTGCATTTCCTTAAGCCTGAGTTCAGTCAGGCAGTATGCGCGAGGAATTCGTTTGCTTTCAACCTCAGTACCACTTTTCTTCTGTTAAATGGCTGCCTTTACGCCATTTCATCTCCCAGACAGCATTGCTGTGCTCTCCCTCTCAAATTTACGCCATCGCAGATCACCAAAATGAAACGGTGTTTTATAAATTAGAGATATCACGCCAGTTTCTTTGTGTTTTTGCCACTCAACCGACAACCCTTGCCAAATCACGAAGGTTTGCCGTTGCGCGGCGCTCTACTTTCTATCCAATCCGGGCAAGCAGTACGGAGCAATGAGGGATGTGTCATCCGTCGATTTCAAGGAGAAGCTGCCATGCAGTCTCGTAAGATTGGTCTGGGCCATTATCTGGCTTACGGTTCCGGGGATTTCCTCGGCGCCGGCACCACGGCGCTTACCGCCGCCTGGTTGCTCTATTTCTACACTACCTTCTGTGGGCTTTCGCCGATTGAAGCCACCTTTATTTTTGCTGCTGCCCGCGTGCTGGATGCGGTCGTCAGCCCGTTAATGGGCTTTCTCACCGATAACTTCGGATCCACCTGGCTTGGCAGACGCTTCGGCCGTCGTAAGTTCTTTATCCTGCTCGGTATCCCGTGCGTGTTCAGTTATAGCCTGATGTGGATCGGCGATATGAGTTTCTGGTGGTATCTGCTGACCTATCTGTTGTTCGATATGGTCTACACCATGATTCTGGTGCCGTACGAAACGCTGGTGCCGGAGATGACCGACGACTTTAAACAAAAGACCCGCTTCTCCGGCGCGCGTATCGCGCTGGCACAACTGTCATCGATTCTGGCCGCCTTCCTGCCAGGCATCCTGATTGGCTGGTTTGGCAAAGAGAATCCCATCTCCTTCCTTTATGCCAGCCTGGTGTTCTCGGTCATCTGTGCGCTGGTGCTATTCCTGGTGTGGCGCTTCACCTGGGAACGCGCGCCGGAAGATTTTTCCGCTGAGTCACGTCGAGCTGAAGAAGAAAAAGCGCAACTCTCGCTGTTCCAAAGCCTGAAACGACTGTATATCGAACTCGCCTCCACGTTGCGCATTCGTATCTTCCGTCAACACCTCGGCATGTATCTGGGCGGTTACATCGCTCAGGACGTGTTTAATGCGGTGTTTACCTGGTATGTGGTGTTTGTACTGATGCAGAGCGCGCAAATCGCTTCCAATCTGATGGGCACGATGGCGGTGCTGCAATTTATTGCGGTAATGGCGATGATCCCGCTGTGCATTCGCATCGGACCCGCTCCGGCCTATCGTATGGTGGTGATGCTGTTTGGCCTCAGCGCCCTCTCCTACGCTGGACTGTGGTACAGCGGGATGAACGATAACTTCACGCTGTTGGTGCTGATCTCTGCCTTCGCCGGTTTAGGACGTGGCGGCATCAACTATGTGCCATGGAATACCTACACCTATATCGCCGATGTCGATGAAGTGATCACCGGACAGCGACGTGAAGGCATATTTGCCGGGATCATGACATTGACGCGTAAAGCCTCGCAGGCCGGTGCCGTGATGATCGTTGGCATCCTGCTGCAGCTGGCCGGTTTTACCTCCGGTAAAACTGAACAGATTCCTGCGGTGGGCCATACCATTCTGCTGATCCTCAGCGTCGGCACCGTCGGCGTGCTGATCTGCGGATTTATTGTGTCGCTGCGCTTCAAACTTAATCTGCATACCCACACTGTTCTGCGCGAAGAGACGCTGAAGATGCGTGAAGCGGGCCGTGTGGTTCCGGAACGTATTACACCGCAGGCGCGCACCATCGTCGAAACCCTGGCGGGTATGCCGTATGAAAACTTATGGGGCAACAACAACGTCGGTTACCTCAACCGTAACAAGCCCGCAGCGCCCGCGCTATCCACGCATCGCGGCACGCTTCACTCTCTCCCTACCCTGATTAACGATAGGAATGAACCATGACTGTATTTCCTGTAAAACACAGCGCCTTGTTGCGCCAGCCTGAATACCTGTTGCCGCGCAGTGAGTTAGTGCAGCTGATCCACAAACTCACTGACAATCTGGTCAACATCACCGATCACAGCGGCGAGTTTTTGCTGCGGCTGGACGATGGCCGCGTCATTGATACCAAAGGCTGGGCAGGCTGGGAATGGACGCATGGTATCGGGTTGTACGGCATGCTGCATTACACCCAGCAAACCGGCGATCAAGCGACACTCAAGATTATCGATGACTGGTTTACCGCGCGCTTAGCAGAAGGCACACCGACAAAGAACGTGAACACGGTATGCCCGTTCCTGACGCTGGCTTATCGTTATGAAGAGACCGGTCATGCAGCATGGCGGCCGGTGCTGGAACGCTGGGCTGAGTGGGTGATGTATGAAATGCCGCGCACTGAGCAAGGCGGTCTACAGCACATCGTTTACAACAACGAAAATACCCAGCAGCTGTGGGACGACACCTTAATGATGAGCGTGATGGCGCTGGCGAAGATCGGCCAGTTACTGGATCGCCCCGAGTTTGTCGAAGAAGCCAGTTATCAGTTCCTGATCCACACTCAATACCTGATGGATCGTCAAACCGGTTTGTGGTTCCACGGCTGGACCTTTGATGGCCGACACAATTTTGCTAATGCCCGCTGGGCACGCGGCAACAGTTGGCTGACCATCGTGATCCCGGATTTCCTCGAAATGATGAACTGGCCGGAACAACACGCCACACGCCGTTTCCTGCAGCAGGTATTGGCTAGCCAGGTCAAGGCATTAGCCGCTTGTCAGCACAGCAGCGGTCTCTGGCATACCCTACTCGACGATCCACAAAGCTATCCGGAAGCGTCTGCCACGGCGGGATTCGCTTATGGAATTCTCAAAGCGGTGCGTAAACGGTATTTGTCTGACGAGTATCGCCCGATGGCGGAAAAAGCCTTGCGTGGCGTGATCGCCAATATTGATCAAGACGGGGAGTTAAAACAGGTGTCGTTTGGCACCGCAATGGGCAGCGATTTGGAGTATTACCGCCAGGTACCGCTGACGTCGATGCCCTATGGTCAGGCGATGGCGCTTCTGTGTCTGACGGAGTATCTGCGGGTTTATTTGTAGTCGCATTTACGCTGAAGTGGAAGATAGCGGTAGCAGACGTTTAAAGCTTTCCGAGTCATGAACTCCAGGCAGTGGAATTTAGCATGGACATCCCATACCGCTCGCTAACACCGAAACCCTAATTTCTGACGATGAGTCTGTTAGGTCCAGTGAAGGACGAGGGTTTTATCCAATACCGCACCTAAGGTGAGGTGCGAGGGAGCGGCGGCAGAGGAGTAAAGCGTCCCGCGACAGGGATGGTTTATGGCGTCTTTACGATCTGCCGCCGCTTCATCGCACAGGCTCGGCCTCTGCCTTGACCTAGGCCTTGACCTTGACCTCAGCCTCAGCCTCAGACCGAGCCCAACCCCAAGCCCAATCCTTTACATATTACGAATATAATCATCCATCTCAGTTTTCAGGTTATCGGACTTGGTCCCGAAAATCGCCTGAACACCGGAACCGGCCACCACCACGCCACGCGCGCCGAGGTTTTTCAGTTCAGTTTGATTCACTTTTGCCACATCCGCGACACTCACACGCAGACGCGTGATACAGGCATCTAGATTGGTAATGTTCTCTTTACCACCAAATGCAGTCACCAGTTTGCCTGCCATCTCGCTACCGGTAGCGCTGCTCTGCTCCATTGCAGTGTCCTCACGTCCAGGTGTTTTCAGATTCAATTTCACAATCAGCACACGGAAAACGGTGTAATAAATCAGGCCGTAAATGATACCAACAATCGGGAACAACCAGATCTTGCTGCTGTTACCGCTCAGCACCACAAAGTCAATCAGACCGTGTGAGAAGCTGGTGCCATCACGCATGCCCAGCAGAATACAGATTGGGAACGCCAGACCCGCCAGAATCGCATGGATGACATACAGAATCGGCGCCACGAACATAAACGAAAATTCAATCGGTTCGGTGATACCGGTCAGGAACGAGGTCAGCGCGGCGGAGATCATAATGCCGCCCACTTTGGCGCGGTTTTCCGGCTTAGCCGAGTGCCAGATAGCAATCGCAGCCGCAGGCAGACCGTACATTTTGAACAGGAAGCCGCCAGAGAGTTTACCTGCGGTTGGATCGCCCGCCATATAGCGTGGGATATCACCGTGGAACACCTGACCTGCGGCGTTGGTGAACTCACCAATCTGCATCTGGAAAGGCACGTTCCAGATATGGTGCAGACCAAACGGCACCAGCGAACGCTCAACGACACCGTAAATGCCGAACGCCACCACCGGGTTCTGATAGGCTGCCCACTGGGAGAAATCCTGAATCGCGGTACCAATCGGTGGCCAGATAAAGGACAACACGATGCCAGTGAAAATCGCGGTCAGACCGGAAATGATCGGCACAAAACGTTTACCCGCAAAGAAGCCAAGATATTCAGGCAGCTTGATACGGTAGAAACGGTTGAACATATACGCGGCGATTGAACCGGCAATGATCCCGCCCAGCACCCCGGTATCGGCAAGGTGTTTGGCCTCAATTTCCGCTGGCGGTAAGTGCAACACCAGTGGTGCAACCACCGCCATGGTTTTCACCATGATGCCGTAAGCCACCACGGAAGCCAGCGCCGATACGCCATCGTTATTGGTAAAACCGAGCGCCACGCCAATCGCAAAGATCAGCGGCATGTTGGCGAACACGGAACCGCCCGCCTCCGCCATGACATGTGAAACGACAGCAGGCAACCAGCTGAAGTTAGCCGAACCAACACCTAATAAAATACCGGCAATCGGCAAAACCGATACCGGCAACATTAGCGATTTACCTACTTTTTGCAGGTTCGCAAATGCGTTCTTGAACATAAAAGCTCCTGAGTATGAGTGCATATTTGCGCAGTGCGCTGGCAAAGGGGGAGGATCCTTCACCGGGGTGACGCTGAGCGTCTTTTGATTTATTACGAAGGGTAAAATAAATCGATATTTGTTACTTTGACGGCTATCACGTTTCGCTCAAGACGAACGCTTGCTTTCTGTTGTTTTTGACTGAATTGCCTGGAGAAACAGCAATAAATCACTGCCCGTGCCGCGTTATATGCCGCACAGGTCAGTGATTATAGAATTATTACAGAGTTTAAAATAAAGCGGCTTAGCCGCCGAGTCGGCTCATTGGGACATGGAACAGACGCGAGAAGTTTTCTGTGGTCGCTGCAGCCAGGGTTTCGATATCAACACCTTTCAGCACAGCCATATAATCCGCGACATCGCGCGTAAAGGCAGGCTGGTTTTCTTTGCCACGATGCGGAACCGGCGCCAGATACGGCGAGTCGGTCTCTACCAGCATGCGATCCAGCGGCACGTAGCGCGCGGCATCACGAATCTGTTCAGCATTGCGGAAGGTCAAAATGCCGGAGAAGGAGATATAAAAACCCATATCCAGCAACTGCGCCGCAGTCTCTTTATCTTCAGTAAAGCAGTGCAGAACGCCACCACACTTTTCCACCTGCTCTTCACGCAGGATTGCCAGCGTGTCTTCACGTGCATCACGGGTATGTACGATGATCGGCTTATTCAGCGCGATGCCGGTACGGATGTGTTCACGGAATGAGGCTTGCTGCTGCGCTTTGGTCTCCTGCTGATAGAAGTAATCCAGCCCGGTTTCACCCAGTGCAATCACCTGCTCTTCAGCTGCCAGTCGACGAAACTCTTCGACATCGTACGGTGCTTCCTGATTTAACGGATGCACGCCGCACGCCAGGGCAATGTTTTCCCTGTCGCCGACCAGTTGCTTGATCTTGTAGTAATCCGGCAGCGTGGTGGCAATCGCCAGCATAAACTTCACGTCACGCGCGGCGGCTTTGGCGATCACATCGTCCAGATCGCGGTGCTGCTTCTCATAATCCAGGCCATCAAGGTGGCAGTGCGAATCAACAATAAACATACTTCTCTCTTTTACGCTTAGCCGACCGCCGTGGGCGACATTAAGCGTCCCCAGGCTAACAGGCGATCGGTCAAAATCAGTTCACGGTTCAGGGCGGCGACATGCAACAGTTGCTCACGACATTGCATCCACTGCTGGGCGCTGGCGTTGAGCGCACTGCTGTTAAGCTGCTGAGCCAGTTGCGATACGACCTCAGGATGGTCGCCGTTGCTTAACCAGTTGCTGGCACCCTGCTGCACTTTCATTGCATCCACCAGTAATGAAATCAGCCAGCTGAGGCGCTCTGCCACATCGTCGCTGTTCAGCGCGGGCAGCAGCTGCAGTACATCGCTGTTCAACGCGTTGAGCAAGGTTTCACACAGCTTCTCACGTGCCTGCCAACGCTCAGGCTGCAGCAGGGTCAACGCCGCAGCAGGTGCGCCATTGCTCAAGCGCAGAGCGGCTCGCAGTACTGGCTCGGATTGCGGCAGCTGTTTCTGCAGCCATTGCAAACTGGGCAGCTCTTCTGGTGGGGAAAGATGCCATGTCATGCAGCGGCTGCGCAATGTTGCCAGCAAACGTGATGGCTCACGGACGCTGAGGAAAAACCAGCAGTTGGCAGGAGGCTCTTCCAGCGTTTTCAACAACGCATTGGCGGCGGCTTCAGTGAGCTGCGCTGCATCCGGCAACCAGACAATCTTTGCTCCGCCCTGCTGAGCAAAATGGTAGAGCTTCTCGGTGACGTCACGTACCGCATCAATACCCAGTGAAGATTTGCCTTTTTCTGCTTCCAGACGATACCAGTCAGGATGCGTCTGCGCCTGCATCAGCTGGCAGCCGTGGCAATGGCCGCAGCTCTTCAAGCCTTCCGGATGTTGGCACATTAACCAGCGGCTAACACCCCACACTAACGCATCGTCACCCATGCCATTAATGGCCTGTATCAGCAAGGCATGGTGTGCCTGACCGCTTTGATGACGGCTGATAATCTGCCGATAGGGCTGATTCAGCCACGGATACCAGTTCATGCCGCCTGACCTGCCAGCCATTTTTGTAGCGCTGATTTAAGTGACGATGTCACTTCTGCAATATTTTGTGTGGCATCAATGGTTAAAATGGTGTCATCGCTGGCAGCCAACGCCAGATAACGGTCACGTGTGCGTTCAAAGAAACGCAGTGATTCTTGCTCAATACGATCGAGTTCCCCGCGAGCACGCGCGCGTTGCAGGCCAATTTCCGGTGTCACATCCAGGTAGAGGGTCAAGTCCGGACGGAAGTCGCCCAATACCGCATCGCGCAGGGTGGTCATCAACTGCGTATCCAGGCCACGGCCACCGCCCTGGTAAGCCTGGGATGAGAGGTCGTGACGATCACCAACCACCCACGCGCCACGCGCTAACGCAGGCTTAATCACGTTCTCGACTAATTGAACACGGGCGGCATACAGCATCAGCAGTTCGGCTTTGTCTGTCACCTGTTCGCCATCAATTCCCTGCTTCACCAGCACGCGTAATTGTTCTGCCAGCGGCGTGCCGCCGGGCTCACGGGTGAACACTACATCGTCGATACCCTGCTCATGCAGCACCGCCACAATGGCATCACGCGCAGTGGTTTTGCCCGCACCTTCAAGGCCTTCAATGACGATAAACTTACTTTTCATTTTTTTCCTTCATAGCCAGCCGATAGACCTGCACCGCTTTATTATGGCTGGCGAGATTGGTGGTAAAGGTATGTCCGCCTTTGCCATCCGCGACAAAATAGAGATAGTTGGTTTTTTCTGGATGCGCCGCCGCTTCCAGCGAGGCTCGGCCTGGCATCGCGATAGGACCTGGCGGCAATCCGCTAATCGTGTAGGTATTGTAATCGGTCGGCGTTTCGAGGTCTTTACGCGTAATGGTACCGGTGTAGTTATCCCCCATACCGTAAATAACGGTAGGGTCGGTTTGCAGCTTCATGCCGGTGCGCAAGCGATTAATAAATACCGAGGCAACGCGCGCGCGCTCTTCCGTCACGCCGGTCTCTTTTTCAATAATCGAGGCCATGGTGACCAGATCTTGCTCATTTTTATAGGGCAGATTGTCCATCCGCCCCTGCCAGATCTCATCCACCAGTTTATTCATGCGCGTGTGTGCCCGCTCCAGCAGCGATATATCACTGGTGTTAGCCGTATACAAATAGGTGTCGGGATAGAAAGCGCCCTCAAGCTGATTTGCATCCATTCTCAGCGCAGCGGCGACAGTCGCAAACTGATCGTCAGTTAGCGTATGTTTGATATAGGGCGCTTGACGCAGTTCGGCCAACCACTCCTTCAGGCGTGAGCCCTCGACAAACCGTACCGGAAATTGCGCTTCTTTACCGCTGGCCAGTAACTGCAACAGCTGTCTTACCGTCATATTGCTTTCCAGTCGGTAGGTGCCGGCTTTGAACTTCGCGAGTTCAGGCTCAAGTTTCAAAAGCGGCCCAAACCAGATACTTTCCGGAATGATGTGCTGGCTTTCCAGTTGCGCTTCCAGCACGACCCGACCACTACCCGCGGGCAATGTGTAGATCGTTTCCTGATTAATGGTTAAAGGGGTATCGGCAAAACGTTCAATCTGCCAATAACTCAATGCCGCCGCGAGGCCGGCAATCGCCACAGCGCTGGCGAGTATTTTTTTCATTCGGGTCATGATGCTTCCATCTTCTGGCAACTGTTATACAGCTGCTGGTACAGCGTGCGTGCGGTGAACGAAACATCGTCAATTTTCCGCACAGGTAAAACCGGCATCAGGGCATTGCAGATCACCACTTCATCGGCGTTCAGCACATCCTCCCTGCTTCCTTCAATCAACTGACAAGCCTGGCCTTCCGACGCTATCTGCGCCATCAGATAACGGCGCATAATGCCATCGACACCCGCTTGCTCAAGACGCGGCGTGAAAACCTGATCACCTTTGCGCCAGAATAAATTGGCCGCACAGCATTCCACCACCGTCCCTGCAGTGTCAAGCACCAGCGCCTCATCAGCATCGGTGTGGTCAAGCTGCTGACGGATCAGCACCTGTTCCAGTCGGTTAAGATGTTTGAGGCCGGCGAGCAGTGGATTGCGCGCCAGTCTCACTGGGCTGGTTATGAGCGCTGCACCCTGCTGCTGCAAAGTGGTGTAGTGTTGCGGCCACGGAGAAAGGGAGAGGATGCGCGTCGGGGTTGTGCAACCGGTTCGGCTATATCCCCGTCCACCGACGCCTGGCGTCAGAATCACTTTTAAAACGGACTGGGTTTGACCATTGGCGGCATGCTGCATCTCCTCGGCCAGCTGCGCCATATCCGGTAAGGGAATGAATAAACGCTCACAGCCTTCCTGCAATCGCTGCAAATGGGCGTTCAGCAGTTGTATCTTGCCTGCCACTACCGCAGCAGTGGTAAAACAGCCATCACCAAACTGCACCGCGCGATCGCGCGCAGAAAGTTCGAACTGCTCTACGCCGTTTATCCACATACCGCTCACCTTTGGCTACCCTGCCAGTCTGAATATCACTGACAGCGGTAAGAATCCACGCCACTGCGTGACAAAATATAAAAAAGGCCCGCATTGCGGGCCTCTGTTTGGCTGGGTAAAACTTAGACCTTGCGGAAGATCAGCGAGCCGTTGGTGCCGCCAAATCCAAAGGAGTTACACAGCGTGTAATCCAGTCCGCTCACCTGACGTGCTGTATGCGGCACGAAGTCGAGGTCACAACCTTCATCTGGGTTATCCAGGTTGATGGTTGGCGGAACCGCCTGGTCGCGCAGCGCCAGAATCGAATAAATCGCTTCTACCGCGCCTGCTGCACCCAGCAGGTGCCCAGTCATGGATTTGGTAGAACTCACCATCACGCTGTGAGCCGCTGCACCAAATACAGACTTGACCGCCTGAGCTTCAGCTTTGTCACCCGCTGGCGTTGAGGTGCCATGCGCGTTGACGTAGCCAATCTGTTCAGCATTCAGCTGCGCGTCACGCAATGCATTCACCATCGCTGCTGCAGCACCTGAACCGTCCTCCGGTGGAGACGTCATGTGGTAAGCATCGCTGCTCATGCCGAAACCGATGATTTCAGCATAAATTTTCGCACCGCGCTTTTTCGCATGCTCGTACTCTTCCAGCACCACAATGCCTGCACCATCGCCCAATACGAAACCATCACGGTCTTTATCCCACGGACGGCTTGCCGCCTGCGGATTATCGTTATTGGTTGAGAGCGCACGTGCAGCACCAAAGCCACCCACACCTAGCGGGGTACTGGCTTTTTCAGCACCACCGGCCAGCATGACATCGGCGTCGTTGTACGCAATGATACGCGCAGCATGACCAATGTTGTGCACGCCTGAAGTACAAGCGGTTGCAATAGAAATGCTTGGACCTTTCAGACCGTACATGATGGTCAGGTGACCTGCCACCATGTTAACAATGGTAGAAGGAACAAAGAACGGGCTGATTTTGCGCGGACCGCCGTTAACCAGTGAACTGTGGTTGTCTTCAATTAAACCCAGTCCACCGATGCCGGAACCGATAGCTGCGCCGATGCGACCGGCATTCTCATCAGTCACGACCAGACCGGAGTCCGCCATAGCCTGAATACCAGCCACAATGCCGTATTGGATGAAGTCATCCATCTTGCGCTGATCTTTGCGCGAGATGAATTCATCGCAATTAAAATCTCTTACTAAGCCCGCAAAGCGTGTTGCGTAGGCACTAGTATCAAAATGGTCGATCAGGCTGATGCCGCTCTGACCGGCAAGGAGAGCACTCCAGGTAGACTCTACGGTATTGCCGACAGGAGACAACATGCCAAGACCAGTCACAACTACACGACGCTTAGACACGTACGTCCTCCAGGGAGGGAAAAAATAACGCTATGTGGGGCAAACATAAAACTCAGGCGGTCGAGGTGACCGCCTGAAGATATTCATTAGCCTTGGTGGCTATTGATGTAATCGATCGCTGCCTGAACGGTAGTGATTTTCTCAGCTTCTTCGTCTGGAATTTCAGTATCAAACTCTTCTTCCAGAGCCATTACCAGCTCAACGGTGTCAAGAGAATCTGCACCCAGGTCTTCAACGAAAGAAGCAGTGTTAATCACTTCGTCTTCTTTAACACCCAGCTGCTCAGCTACGATTTTCTTAACGCGTTGTTCGATATCGCTCATACTATTTAATTTCCTATCAAAACTCGCTTTCGCGATGGTTTTCGTAGTGTATAAAATGTTGAAAAAGATGCAACAAAATCCCGGCTGGTCGAACCACGATTTTGCGCTATTCTGCGGTGTTTACCGCAGATAATGCAAATGTTTTCGTGATTATCAGACCATGTACATGCCGCCATTGACGTGGAGCGTCTCACCCGTGATGTAAGAGGCTTCGTCAGAGGCTAAGAATGCAACAGCATTGGCAATCTCCTGCGGGTCGCCTAAACGACCTGCCGGCACTTCTGCCAAAATGCCCGAGCGCTGATCTTCGTTCAGTGCACGCGTCATGTCCGTCTCAATAAAGCCCGGAGCCACGACGTTTACGGTAATGCCACGTGACGCGACTTCTCGCGCCAGTGATTTGCTAAAGCCAATCAAACCTGCTTTTGCTGCCGCATAGTTTGTTTGACCCGCGTTACCCATGGTTCCAACTACAGAACCGATGGTAATGATACGGCCCACGCGTTTTTTCATCATGGCACGCATAACCGCCTTAGAAAGACGGAAGACTGATGTCAGGTTGGTATCGAGGATATCCGCCCACTCATCGTCCTTCATGCGCATCAACAGATTATCACGCGTAATGCCTGCATTATTGACTAAAATGTCCACTTCGCCAAATTCAGCGCGAACTTTCTCGAGCACGCTCTCAATAGAGGCCGCATCGGTCACGTTCAACAGCAGACCTTTGCCGTTATCGCCGAGGTAAGCACTGATTGCTTCCGCACCGCTTTCGCTGGTGGCGGTTCCCACCACTTTCGCACCACGCGCAACCAGCGTTTCCGCGATTGCACGGCCAATGCCGCGGCTTGCGCCAGTCACCAGCGCTACTTTACCTTCAAAGCTCATGTTTTTCCTCTTATTCCTGTGTAAGCGCAGCAGAGAGTGACGCAGAATCGTTCACGGCTGCAGCGGTCAGGCTATCCACAATACGTTTGGTCAGACCGGTCAGGACTTTACCTGGACCGATCTCCAACAACTGGCCAACGCCTTGGGTGGCAATAAACTCAACGGCTTCGGTCCAGCGCACCGGGCTATACAACTGGCGAACCAGTGCACTGCGAATCGCAGCGGCATCGGTTTCACACTTGACGTCTACGTTATTGACGACAGGCACACCAGGTGCATTGAAAGTAATATCTTCCAGTGCCACAGCCAGTTTATCTGCTGCGGGCTTCATCAACGCGCAATGCGAAGGAACGCTCACAGGTAATGGCAACGCACGCTTGGCACCGGCCGCTTTACAGGCAGCACCTGCACGCTCAACCGCTTCTTTGTTACCCGCGATAACCACCTGGCCTGGCGAATTGAAGTTCACCGGCGAAACCACCTGACCTTGCGCGCTTTCTTCGCACGCTTTACGGATAGACTCATCATCAAGCCCGATGATTGCCTGCATGGCACCGGTCCCTTCAGGAACCGCTTCCTGCATCAGTTTGCCGCGTAATTCGACTAACTTGATTGCGTCCGCAAAGTTCAGTACGCCAGCACATACCAGCGCAGAGTATTCACCCAGGCTATGGCCGGCCATCAGCGTAGGCTGCGGGCCATTTTTGCTCTGCCAGACGCGATAAATCGCGACGGAGGCCGCCAGCAACGCAGGTTGCGTCTGCCAGGTCTTATTCAGTTCTTCAGCTGGACCTTGTTGTACCAACTGCCATAAGTCATATCCCAGTGCGTCAGAAGCTTCACGGAAAGTGGCTTCAACCTGCGGGTTTTCCACAGCCAGATCGGCCAGCATGCCGACGGTCTGTGAGCCCTGTCCTGGGAAAACAAAAGCAAATTGTGTCATCTGTCGTTCCTGTCAATCAAAAGCGAACCAGCGCAGAACCCCAGGTGAAACCGCCACCAAAGGCTTCCAGCAAAATCAGTTGGCCAGGCTTGATACGGCCATCTCGCACCGCTTCATCCAGTGCACTTGGCACCGAAGCCGCTGAAGTGTTGCCATGGCGATCCAGCGTCACCACCACTTTTTCCATGCCCATGCCGAGCTTTCTGGCCGTTGCGCTGATAATGCGCAGGTTGGCCTGATGTGGCACCAGCCAGTCGAGCATTTCGCGATCAAGGTTGTTGGCTTGCAGCGTCTCGTCCACGATATGGGCAAGCTCGGTCACAGCGACTTTAAAGACTTCATTACCGGCCATCGTGAGATAGGCTGGCTCATCCTGATGTTCACGATCCTGATACGGCAGCGTCAACAGCTTGCCATAACGACCGTCAGCATGCAGATGCGTTGACAGGATACCGGGCTCTTCACTTTGCCCCAGCACCACAGCGCCAGCGCCGTCACCAAACAGGATGATAGTGCCACGATCGTTAGGATCGAGAGTGCGGGCTAAGACGTCCGCACCGATCACCAGCGCGTGTTTGACCACACCGTTTTTGATGTACTGATCGGCAACGCTAAGTGCATAGGTGAAACCTGCACATGCAGCGGCCAGATCGAAAGAAGCGCAGTCATTGATCTCCAGCATCTGCTGGATCATGCACGCTGAACTTGGGAAGGCATGGCTGGAAGAGGTGGTTGCCACAATAATCAGACCAACATCGTTGGCCGCAACGCCTGCCATTTCCAGTGCGCGCTGTGCAGCCGCAAAGCCCATAGTGGCAACCGTTTCATCTGGCGCGGCAATACGGCGCTCACGGATACCGGTACGCGTGACAATCCACTCGTCCGAAGTCTCCACCATTTTTTCCAGATCCGCATTGGAGCGAACCTGCTCAGGCAAATAGCTGCCCGTACCGATAATTTTGGTAAACATCTACGCTTTGTCACTCCTGGCTAATACAGCGTCAAGGCGCGCCGCAATCCTCTCTGGGACTTGCCTGCGCACCGCCTGCTCTGCCTGCTCTATCGCCACGGCAAACGCACGTTGATTCGCCGCACCGTGGCTTTTGATCACTGTTCCGCGCAATCCTAACAGACAAGCGCCATTGTACTGGTCGGGGTTGAGATGGCCGAAACGTTTAGCCAGACGCTTTTGCAGCCAGCGCCCTACCCATTTCAACCACCACGCCCGTTTTTTCCCATCCTCTGACGACTTGAGCAGAGAAAGAAACATTCTTACCACGCCTTCCATGGTTTTAAGCGTGACGTTTCCCACGAAGCCATCACAGACCAGCACATCCGTCTTGCCGGTGAGGAGATCATTCCCCTCAAGATAACCAATATAGTTGATTTGCGGCGTATCCCGCAGAACCGCAGATGCTGTGCGAATCGTTTCCAGCCCCTTGGTCTCTTCCTGCCCAATGTTGAGCAGCGCGACACGCGGTCTGTCGATTTCCAGCACTTCCTCGGCCATGACAGCGCCCATGATGGCAAACTGCACCAACATATCGCTATCCGATTCCACATTTGCGCCGAGATCCAGCACCACCGTTTTACCCTGCTGCTGATGCGGCAGAACGGTCATCAGCGCCGGACGCTCAATGCCATCCAGCGGCTTCAATAACATTTTTGCCAGCCCCATTAACGCGCCGGTATTGCCTGCACTGATGCAGGCTTGCGCGTTACCCTCTTTCACCAGCTCGAGTGCCACACGCATCGAGCTGCCGCGGCTGTTTCGAATGGCTTGTGAAGGCTTGGCATCACTTGCAATAACCGATTCGGCAGGGATCACCTGCACACGCCCCAGTAACGAGGAATCCGCTTTGGCAAGAAATGACGAGATGATGTCGGGATCACCGACCAGAAGAAGAACCAGATTCGTATGAGAGGCCAGTGCCTGCAAGGATGCAGGCACTGTCACGCAGGGACCGAAATCCCCGCCCATGGCATCAACTGCCAGGGTCAAACGTGTCAAGGTATCGCCTTGCGTAACCGCAAAGAATTACTTGGTGATAACCTTGCGACCGCGGTAGTAACCATCCGCAGTGATATGGTGACGCAGATGAGTTTCACCAGAAACTTTATCTACTGACAGAGCTGCGGTGGTCAGCGCATCGTGCGAACGACGCATACCACGCTTAGAACGGGTTGGTTTATTCTGTTGTACGGCCATGGACCTTACTCCTATTACTTACGCTTTAAACTGGCTAATACGGCAAAGGGATTTGGTTTTTCTGCCTCTTCAGGCAACTTGCCAAATACCATGTCCGCGTCGGACACTTCACAGTGTTCAGAATCATGCACCGGAACTACAGGCAGCGCGAGGATGAGTTCATCTTCGATAACTGCCAGCAAGTCGATTTCGCCGAAATCATTGATATCAACTGGCTCGTAAGCTTCCGGCAGTGCCTCGGCCTGCTCATCAGAAGAGACAGGACTGAAGCAATAGCTTAAGTGGACAGCATGCGGGAATGACTGGTTGCAGCGTTGACACGACAATGTCACCTGCACATCAGCTGTTCCTTGCAGAACCGCTAAGCGCTGGTTGTCAATCGCAAACGACATGGTGCATTCCACATCACTGTCCACACTCACGACCGTTTCGGCCAGGCGCGCCACCAATTCAGGTGCATACACACCTTGGTAATCAAGGCGCTTTTGCGCGGCGCGGGCCAGATCGATCGTCAGGGGTAATTTTACCTTTTGCATAGGGCGCGCATATTAACTTTGTAACGTCATAGAGTCAAAGAAAAAGGCCGGTTTACAGCATCTTTCACCCGTTAGTCGCATCCAGTGCGGCGCATAGTTTAAAATGCCTATCATCTTTACGCTATCTATTCTGAAAAAAAATCATGACACCGTTAATTCTGGCCTCCACTTCCCCATTCCGTCAGGCCTTGCTGAGCAAGCTTGGCCTGCCTTTTATTGCTGTTGCGCCCGATTGCGACGAGACGCCGCAACCGAACGAAACCGCACCGCAGTTAGTGCAACGCTTAGCACTGGCAAAAGCCCAGGCGCTAGCCGCTCAGTTTCCACAAAGCTGGATAATTGGTTCCGATCAGGTCTGCGTGCTTGATGGCAACATAACCGGAAAACCGCATACGGTGGAGAATGCCTGCCGGCAACTGGCTGCGGCCAGTGGCAAAGTGATTACGTTTTATACCGGGCTCGCCTTGATTCAGCCACAAACGGCACAACAGCAGGTGGTTTGTGAACCGTTCAACGTACATTTCCGTCATTTAAGTCAGGCAGAAATTCGTCACTATGTGGAAAAAGAGCAGCCGTTGAATTGTGCGGGCAGCTTTAAAAGCGAAGGTATGGGGATTTGCTTGTTTGAGCGGCTGGAGGGGCGCGATCCCAATACGCTGATTGGATTACCGCTGATAGCGTTAAATAAGATGCTGATCAAAGTGGGCATCAACGCGCTGGGTTGATGCCCGGAAAATCAGGCTTTTTTCTGACGCAACTGCGCCAGGCAGTGTTTCAGCGCATTATCCAGCGGCGCTTCCATTCGCAGGACTTCCCCGGTATTCGGATGGGTAAAGGTCAGCGCTGCAGCATGCAGGAACAACCGCGCCAGGCCCGTTGACGCGAGCTGACGATCAAAGTCCCGATCGCCATAGCGATCGTCAAAAGCGATAGGATGGCCACCATGCAGCGTGTGCACACGGATCTGGTGCGTGCGCCCGGTCACCGGACTGGCTTTTACCAGAGTGGCGAAACCAAAACGCTCTTCCACTTTGAAACGGGTCTCGGAGGGCTTGCCTTCCGCACTGACGCGCACCACGCGCTCACCGCTTTGCAAAATATTTTTCAGCAACGGTGCCTGCACCGCTTTCAAATGTGAAGGCCAGTCACCGCGCACCAGCGCCAGATAATCTTTCTGCATGCCCTTTTCACGTAACTGCTCATGCAGCGAACGCAGCGCAGAACGTTTTTTTGCCACCAGCAAAATACCGGAAGTGTCGCGGTCAAGACGATGTACCAGTTCGAGGAAACGGGCTTCAGGACGCAGCGCGCGCAGACCTTCAATCACACCAAAGCTAAGACCGCTACCCCCGTGTACGGCGGTACCTGATGGCTTGTTCAGCACCAGCAGATGATCGTCCTCATACAGGATGGCATTCGCCAGCGCGGCAACCTTATCGAGTTTCGGTGATACCGCCTGCTCTTCACGCTCGGCCACACGCACTGGCGGAATGCGCACTTCATCCCCCGCCTGCAGCTTATACTCGGGTTTCACGCGTCCTTTATTCACGCGCACCTCGCCTTTACGCAAGATGCGATAAATCATACTTTTCGGCACGCCCTTGAGCTGAGTGCGCAAAAAGTTATCAATACGTTGTTCGGCATTTTCAGCCGTAATGGCGACATAAAGTACGCCGGGATTCTCTGTTTTCATGGCGGCGATTCTAAATAGTGTCCCTGGATAGCGCCACCCCTTTTTCTGTGCTTAACTCTCTCTTTGTCGCGCGGACAAAAGGTCATAATGATGACTTTTTCACCGATGCGATGTTAAGCCCTGCAAATGAACAGGTTAAGGATGCACAAACTTCACAGCTCGGCAAAAGTCGCCTTGCTATATGTGAGTGAGCAATGGAATAATGCAGGGGTTTCTGCCCTGGAAAAATTCAGGCAGGAAAAAAGAGCGAAATAAGTCATTTTGCCGGATTGAACGGACACGCAGCAATGGCGTAAGACGTAATGTTAAATCAGGCACTTAGCGGGCTGCGGGTTGCAGCCTGGACGACAGACTGGGATGTGTGGATTTCTGAATTTTCTATAGCTATTCCACCTTCAGGCGCTGTTTTTCCTTATGAAAAACAGGCCACCGACAAGATTTGCGCCCCTTTAGCCGACGACAGCCGTGAGGTTGACGTCAGTGCATTAAGACACGGGGCCATCGGTTGATTCTCGTCCAGGGTAACGATGCCCGCAGCTACATCACTCATGTGAGAATAACGAGTAAGTCACGATGAAAAGAATGTTAATTAACGCATCTCAGCAGGAAGAGTTGCGCGTTGCCCTTGTTGACGGCCAACGTCTGTACGATCTGGATATCGAAAGCCCCGGACACGAGCAGAAAAAAGCCAATATCTACAAAGGTAAAATCACCCGTGTTGAACCCAGCCTCGAAGCGGCATTTGTCGATTACGGTGCTGAACGCCACGGTTTCCTCCCCCTGAAAGAAATTTCCCGCGAATACTTCCCTGCTAATTACAACGCACATGGCCGTCCTAACATCAAAGAGGTGTTGCGTGAAGGTCAGGAAGTTATCGTGCAAATCGATAAAGAGGAGCGTGGAAATAAAGGTGCAGCCTTAACCACCTTCATTTCTCTGGCCGGTAGCTATTTAGTCCTGATGCCGAATAACCCGCGTGCCGGGGGTATTTCCCGCCGTATTGAAGGTGACGATCGCACCGAACTGAAGGAAGCGCTGTCCGCACTGGAACTGCCAGACGGTATGGGTTTGATCGTGCGTACCGCAGGCGTTGGCAAATCTGCCGAATCACTGCAGTGGGACCTGAGTTTCCGATTGAAGCACTGGGAAGCGATCAAAAAAGCCGCTGATAGCCGCCCTGCCCCGTTCCTGATCCACCAGGAAAGCAACGTCATTGTACGTGCCTTCCGCGACTATCTGCGTCAGGATATTGGTGAGATTCTCATCGATAACCCTAAAGTGCTGGAGCTGGCCCGTCAGCATATTGCTGCGCTCGGACGCCCGGACTTCAGCAGCAAAATCAAACTGTACACCGGTGAAATTCCGCTGTTCAGCCACTACCAAATTGAGTCGCAGATTGAATCGGCATTCCAGCGCGAAGTGCGCTTGCCTTCCGGTGGCTCAATTGTTATCGATAGCACCGAAGCGCTGACCGCCATCGATATCAACTCCGCCCGTGCAACACGCGGTGGCGACATCGAAGAGACGGCATTCAATACTAACCTCGAAGCGGCTGATGAAATCGCTCGTCAGTTGCGCCTGCGCGACCTCGGCGGCCTGATTGTCATCGACTTCATCGACATGACACCGGTTCGACACCAGCGCGCGGTTGAAAACCGTCTGCGTGAAGCGGTTCGTCAGGATCGTGCACGCATTCAAATCAGTCACATTTCGCGTTTCGGTCTGCTGGAAATGTCGCGTCAGCGTCTTAGCCCATCATTGGGTGAATCCAGCCATCACGTCTGCCCACGCTGTAGCGGCACAGGCACCATCCGTGATAACGAATCGCTCTCGCTGTCTATCTTGCGTCTGATTGAAGAAGAAGCGCTGAAAGACAACACCAAAGAAGTGCATGCGATTGTACCGGTGCCCGTCGCCTCTTACCTGCTGAACGAAAAGCGTGATGCAGTCAGTGCGATCGAGAAACGCCAGGGTGGCGTGCGTGCCATCATCGTGCCAAACGATCAGATGGAAACGCCACATTACTCTGTGCTGCGCGTGCGCAAAGGCGAAGAGACGCAGACACTGTCTTACCACCTGCCGAAACTGCATGAAGCCGAAATGGCGCTGCCTTCGGAAGAAGAGCATGCCGAACGTCGTCGTCCTGAGCAGCCAGCTCTGGCCGCCTTTGTGATGCCTGATGCGCCGCCTGCGCCGGTTGAAGTGGAAAAAGAGAGCCGTAGTGCGGTTAAAGCGGATGCAAAACCGGCAGCTGCCGCCGCGGCACCTGCCGTTGCCAGCACTGGCTTAGTCGCTCGTCTGTTGAGCGGTTTGAAAAAACTGTTTGCTGGCGATGCGCCTGCTGCTGCACCTGTTGAAGCTAAACCAGAAGAGAAAGCCGCTGAAAGTGAGAATAATCAGCAGCGTGGCGACCGCCGTAACAACCGTCGTAGCAATAATCGTCGCGATCGCACTCCGCGCAACGGTGAAAATGCTCAGGGTCGCGAAGGCCGTGAACCGCGTGAAGCGCGTGAGCCACGCGAATCGCGTGAACCACGTGAAGCCCGCGAGCCGCGTGACAATCAGGAAAATCGCCGTAACAAGCGTCAGAACGAGCCTCGTGGTGAACGTCCAGCGCTGACCGATGAGCAGCTGCAGCAGCGTGATGAGCAGCAGCAACAGCGTCGTGAGCAGCGAGCTGAACGCCAGCGTCGTCGTCAGGATGAGAAACGTAATCAGCAGCAGGATCAAAAAGCCGCTGAAACCGTTGCTCAGACCGAAATCACTGATGAAAACGTTGCGCAGGAAGAAGAACGTGTGCAGGTCATGCCACGCCGTAAACAGCGTCAACTGACCCAGCGCGTGCGCGTGGATGATACTGGCGAAGTGGCGGCAGCCATCCCAGCACCAGCAGCCACGGAAGCGGTTGTGGAAAATGCACAGCGCACTGCATTCAATGAGCAATCTGAAGTCGCTCAGGATGAACAGGATGATAACGAGAACCGTGATAGCGCCAACATGCCGCGTCGCTCACGTCGTTCACCACGTCATCTGCGCGTGAGCGGCCAACGTCGTCGTCGCTACCGCGATGAGCGTTACCCAACCCAATCTGCCATGCCGCTGGAATCGGCTGCCTCTTCTCCAGAGATGGCATCCGGCAAAGTCTGGATTACCTACCCGGTTACCCAGGCCCACGATCAGTTCTCCTCTCAGGAAGCGCTGAACGAAATGCCTGATTACAGCTATCAACATACCGGTGAAGCGGACGCACTGCCGGTTGCGGCAGCAGCAGAACAGGTTACTCAGCCAGCAGCGCAAGAGGCTGTTCATCAGTCTGAGCCACAGGCACACACTGAAGTGCCGGTGGTGAACACCGATGACCTGACCCCAGTCGCTGCGCCTGTTAACGAAGAGCCTGCCGTGATTTCTGCCGCTGTTGAGCAGATTGCACAACAAACCGCTGCTGAAGCCGTACCGGCCGATGAAGTGACAACGGCACCGGCTGACACGGTCATCGCTAATGAAGTTGAAGATATTCAGGCTGAAGTTGCACCCGCTGCGGAAGTTGCTGCTGCATCGTCTGAAGTGGCACCGGCTGCGACGCCTGCATCGACTGAGACAGTTTCTGCTACTGAAGTGACACCAGCTGAGGAAGTCCCTGCTGCGGAAATTACCGCACCACAGGTCAGCGAAGCCGTGGCTGAGCAAGCGCCTGCTGAAGTTCAGCCTGCTGTTGCAGCGGCTGAGCAAGCGCCTGCTGACGTTGAGCCTGCTGTAGCAGCGCAAGTGGAAGAAGTACTGGCTGCACCCGTGGCTGCTGAAGCGCCTGCTGCACCGGTTACTGAACCGCATGCTCCTGTTGCTGCACGTGATACCGCAGTGAGCAACGCTGATACCCGCTGGAAGCACCACGCCACGGCGCCAATGACCAAAGCACCTGCTCCGGCATGGGAGCCAGAAGTCGTTCGTCACAGCGATTGGGTTCGCCCACCGTTTGACTTCGAAGGCCGTGGCTCTGCGGGCGGCCATAGCGCCACGCATCAGGCGACGGCACCGGCAACACGTCCGGAAAGCGTTTAAGTCTTAGTCGCTAATCAGCGTTAACAAAACCCCGACTGGTTCGGGGTTTTTTATTGCCTGTCGATCCTGCTCTGCCGCAATGACTCGTGATGATCTGGCAGAGTAGAAAAACCGACCGCTGCGCCGCAGGAGGCAGGTGCGAAGAGGTGGTGATCTGGCAGAGTACACAAACAGACCGCGGCTCCGCAGGTGCCAGGTGCGATGAACGGTGCGACGAAATGACAGGCAAAAAAAATCCCACGGCCCCAAAAGGCGGTGGGAGAAACTAAGCGCGCCCGGTTTAAGCACGCTCAAATTTTCAAGTCAGATCTTATGAATTTAGCTGGAACAGTGACATCTTCGACATATCAGTGAAGGTCTTGTAAGAGGCTTGCAGTGCTGTCTGTTGCATGGTGTAGCTGGAAATGGCGGAGGTGTAATCGACATCTACCAAATCACTCATTTGCGAGGTCATGATAGTATCACGATCGTCACCCTGCGCATTCAGCGTGTCGAGTTCTGACAGCTGTGTACCGACTGCAGAACGCACGGTCAAAACGTTGTTCAGTGAATTACTGAGGCCACGGTTGGTTTTATCCATCGCATCCTGGAACGTTTGTTTGGTCGCATCATCCGCATTGTCTTGTGGCACTTTAAGGGCCGCAATGGCGCTGTCGAGCATATTAAAGACATTGGTCTCGCTCGCCGTTCCATCTGGTTCAGCTTTCGCATTGCTGGTAATCGACATGAACACAGAAGAGCCCGTGCTGCTCACATCCATAGTGCGGCCTTCATCGACTTTCTGCGTGATAGCCTGATCGCCGCCCACATAGCTCACGCCAGTGCCGGCAGTATCGGTGAATGGTGCCGTATCGGTTTTGTAACCGGCGAAAATATAGCGACCATTACCATCCTGGCTGTTGGCCTGATTGAGCAACTGGGCGCGAATACCTTCCAGTTGGGTGGCGATAGAGGCACGGTCGTCATCGCTAAGTGTGCCGGTAGAGCCATAAACGATCAGGGTTTGTGCATCCTGAATGCTACTGGTCGCGCCTTTAAGCGCATTCTCTTCCATCGACAAGCTTTGATCCGCGAAACTACGCGCGGTCGCGTATTGGGTACTTTTCGCCTGAGACTGCGACAGCACCACGGCACGAGAAGCCGCAATGGGATCATCAGATGGGTTGTTAACACGACGACCGCTGGAAAGCTGTTCGCCCACTTTTAACCAGGAAGATTGCGAGTCAGTAATCCCGCGCACCTGCTGGTCAAAAATCATATTGGTACTAAGACGCATGGTTTTTATCCTCTATGCTTAGCCGCGGATGTCCATCAGCGCGTTGAAAATCGTGCTGGCGGTTTGCAATACCTGCGCATTCGCCATATAAAACTGCTGATATTTGGTCAGGTTGGCGTACTCTTCATCAAGGTTCACCCCTGAGACCGACTGCTGACGGTCGGTAAGCTGATCGACCACGTTTTTCTGCGTGGTACTGGCCGTTTCCAGTGTGCTGGTTTTGTTACCCACCGTGCTGACGATGCTGGCATACGCTTGCGCAATCGTTGCGTTGCCGTTAACCAACTTCGCATCCTGCAAATCCAGCATTTTTTGGGCGTTGGTGTTGTCACTTTCGCCACTGGTCGCACTGGATGCAGCAGCGATTTGCGATTCATCCGTGATAGCCACAGACATACTGCTAATCACGTTCTGGACCGGTTTTACCAGGAAACTATCTTTATTATCAGGCGTACCGGTAACGGTTAATTTCAGACCATCAAAGCTCAGTGTGCCGTCTGTCGCATCAGGCGTAACGCTAAATTTCACGTTGTCAGACAAGCGAGTCACAGACCAGGTACTGCTGGCGCTGTCATAGCTCATGGAGTAGTTTGAGGCTTTAAGCGCACTGGTATCAGACCATTCTGCGGTCACCGTTGCAGTGGACGTATTCTTGCTGTTACTCACTACGTTCGGTGAGCCGATGTTGAAGAATTTCGTGCCCAGATCGCCGTTACTGTCATATCCTGCAGTTTGCACGGCGTTAAAGCTGGTGGTGAAGGCTGCCGCTAACTGGCCAAGCTGATTCTGTGCGGTATCTAAATCCTGCGTGCGGAACGCCAGCAAACCACCCAGTGAACCGGTCGTCAGGGTTTTTTCAGGAATTTCGACATTACCTGCTTGCTTGTCGACATAACCAACAGTGATACGCGAGTTATCGGCGCTGGAAGGCATCGCGACCAAATTAGTCGAATTTTTGCCGTTAACCAGAGTGACACTCCCCATCGAGACGATATAGCTACCATCTTGCTGAGAGACGTTTACCCCAACGATGTTATTAAGGTTGTTCACCAACTGATCGCGTTGATCCAGCAGATCATTCGGTGCAGCACCGTTGCCGGTGGTCAGTTTTGCAATCTGGGTGTTGAGATCGGCAATCTGGCTGGTGTAGGTATTAATCTGGTCAACGTTAGAGGCAATGTCCGTATTCACGCTGGTTTGCATGTTATTCAAGTACTGCGCCGTGGTCTGGAACTGATTGACCAACCCCTGTGCATAGCTCAGCATTGATTGACGTGCAGACGGATCGTTTGCATTACTTACCACGTTTTGCACATTGGTAAAGAAGCTTTGAATCGACGTTGAAAGGCTGGTGGTCGATGTCGACAGCAGGTCATCAATGTTTGAAATCTGACTGTATTGGGTATTCACCGCGCTGTAATTGGCATTGGATCCGCGCAACTGAGCAGTAACAAACTCATCATATTCACGCTGCACGCCAGACAGCGTCACGCCATTGCCATAGTAGCTGTTGCCTTGTAGGGTGCTATTGGCCTGCGACAGAATGGTGGTCTGACGTGAGTAACCCGCTACCGTGTAGTTGCTGATGTTGTTACTGGTGGTGCTTAATGCGGCCTGTGCGGCGCTCAGCCCACTCATCGCTGAGTTAATTATGCTGGACATCTCGGTTCCTTTATTTCCCGTTAACCGGGCTGGCAGTCATCAGTGCGATTGGGCGGGCTAAAACGCCCGCAGCTTATGATGGTTATCGGCGTGCTTAAGTGAAACTTGAGGTAAAAAATCAGAACAAATCGGTGATATCCTGGCTGTACGCCTTCACGACTTTCTCGCCCATGTTTCTGAATTGCTGGATCATTCCCACCAATTTCTGCGCATATTTCGGATCGGTGGCGTAGCCCGCTGCCTGCAGGGCTCGTGCGCCCTGCTCCGGCGTTGCGGCATTGGCAACGGCGGCATAGCGCGGGTTATTGGACAGCAGTTTGACGTAGTCGCTGAGGGCTTCCATATAGGAACCATACACACGGAAGGTGGCACGCACTTTCTTCGCCACGCCACCTTCATATTCGGTGGTCATGATGTCGGTGGTTGCGCCCTTCCAGTCACCACCGGCCTTAATGCCAAACACGTTGTAGCTCGGCTTGCCGTCGCGCGTCAGAATCTGGCGTTGTCCCCAACCCGATTCCAGCGCCGCCTGGGCAAGGATCAAGTGATGTGGAATACCACTCTGCTGACTCGCAGCCTGCGCGGGTTGGGATAACTGGGCAATAAAGTCGTTGCTATCCGCTGGGAAACTGGACGGCGAGACCGGCAGACGCGGCACCGCTTTGCGTACCATCTGCTCCAGTTGGTTGGAAGGCAGATTGCTATAAATGAAGCTGTTATCCAGCTTCATCGGTACCGTGCCAGCGGTTTCATCAGGCTCTTGCGCGGGCTGCATCTGTTTGACGATCAAATCCGCCATACCCAGCCCGCGTTTACCGATTTCCTGCGCAATCTGCTGATCGTACATTGAGGTGTACATCTTCGTTGAGTCGCTGCTGAAGATGCCATCCTGCGGCAACGCTTCACGCATGCTCTTCAACATCATCTGTACGAACATTCCCTCAACCTGTTTTGCCACCTGCAGCGCCTTCCCTTTCGGGTCGGCGGCTGCTTCGCGTTTCAGGTTGTTCAGTGAGCGGCTGTCATAGGCCGCACTCATCAGCGATTGCGTATCGGTCATCAGATGATTTCCAGTTTGGCGCGCAGACAGCCTGCACTTTGCATCGACTGCAGAATCGACATCAGCTCAATCGGCGTTGCGCCCAGGGCGTTAAGGGCACGGACCACGTTATTAAGGTTGGCGCTGGCGTTAACACGCTGCAAGGCTCCGCCGCTCTGGCGCAAGTCGATCTGCGTCTGCGTAGTCGCCACGGTTTGTCCACCGGCGAACGGCGTGTTCGGCTGGCTGACGTTCTGCTGCTGATTCACTGTCACCGACAAGTTGCCTTGCGCCACAGCACAGGTATTGAGCGTTACCTCGCGGTTCATGACCACCGAACCGGTACGCGAGTTGATGATGACTTTGGCATCTTCAACCGGCACAGAAACGTCTATATTCTGGATTTCTGACAGCAGGCGCACCTGTGAACTGTTGTTGGGTGAAACGCGAATCTGCACGGTACGCGCATCGAGTGGTTGCGCTGAACCCACGCCACGGCTATTAATCGCATCGGCAATACGCTGCGCCATGGTGAAATCTTCAGTATTCAGTTGGAGATTGATGGTGTTTTGGCTGCCAAAGTTACTTTGCAGCTCGCGCTCTACCGTTGCACCATTAGTAATGCGGCCACCGTTTAGCTGGTTAACCTGCACACTGCTGCCGCCTGCAGATGCACCTGCACCGCCCACCAGAATATTTCCCTGCGCCAGCGCGTACACCTGGTTATCAACCCCTTTCATCGGCGTCATTAACAGCGTGCCACCGCGCAGGCTTTTGGCGTTACCCAGCGAAGAGACCACTACGTCAATATTCTGCCCCTGTCGTGCAAACGACGGCAGCTTTGCCGTGACCATAACCGCCGCCACGTTTTTCAGCTGCATATTGGTGCCGGTGGGCACGGTGATACCGAGCTGCGACAGCATGTTGCTTACCGTCTGGGTGGTAAACGGGGTTTGCGTTGTCTGGTCACCTGTCCCATCAAGCCCCACCACCAGGCCGTAACCGATCAGCTGGTTTTCGCGCACGCCCTGTACGGATGTCAGATCGCGAATGCGGTCAGCCTGGGCCATCAGACTGACACTGAGCAGCAGGCTCAGGCTCAGACGCAGCAGAGTGTTCATTTTCATCATTACCTCGATTACATCGGCGACACGTTCAGGAAGAAACGCTGGAACCAGCCCATGGTTTGCGCCTCATTGATATACCCGTTTCCGACATACTCAATACGTGCATCGGCCACCTGCGTTGACAACACGGCGTTGCTGGCGCTGATGGTGCGTGGGTTAACCACACCGGAGAAGCGAATAAATTCGGTTCCCTGGTTAATTTCGATCTGTTTTTCACCGACCACGCGCAGGTTGCCATTCGACAACACCTGATTCACGGTGACGGTGATGGTGCCGGTAAAGGTGTTATTGGCCGTTGCGCCACCTTTGCCAGCGAAGTCATTTTTGCCATTGGCATCCAGTCCGGCTTTCTCACCGGCGGCGCCGACCAGACCGCTCAGGCCGGTTGGCACAGTGCTCACGCCAAAGCTGTTGCTGCCATCGCGGCTCGCATTGGCTGAAGAACTTTTGCTGGCGCTGACATTTTCTTGCAGCGTAATCGTCAGAGTATCGCCAATGTTACGTGGACGGCGGTCTTCGAACAGCGGCTGATAGCCATAGTTCAGTGGCGCAACGCCCTGGAAAATGGAACCGTTTACCACTGGCGGTGCGGAAGGCGTGGGTTCTGCCGTTGTTGCACCCTGCACCAGAGGCGTACGCGGGACTAACGCACAACCGTTTAATGTCAGTAGCAGCGTGGCTACTAACCAATGCCCAGGCTTGAGAATCACTTGCTTCGCCACGGAGTTCTGACCTTATTCATGTTCTTAATCGGGCCAGCCAGGCTGGCCCAACGGCCCCAGATTAAACCTGGGTTAATTTCTGCAGCATCTGATCAGAAGTGGTGATCGCTTTGCTGTTGATTTCATAAGCACGCTGCGTCTGAATCATGGTGACCAACTCTTCCGCCACGTTGACGTTAGAGGTTTCAACATAACCCTGATACAGCAAACCAGCGCCGTTCTGCCCTGGCGTACTCTGCGTCGCCGCACCGGATGCCTGCGTTTCCTGATAGAGGTTTTCACCCAGGCTATCGAGGCCCGCATCGTTCATAAAGGTGCTCAGCGTCAACTGTCCCACCTGCGCTGGGTTGGTCTGCCCCTGCTGCGTCACGCTCACCACACCGTCACGCGAGATGGTGATGCTGGTGGCGTTCGCCGGAATAGTGATCCCAGGCTGAACCGGATAGCCGGCGTTGGTCACCAGCTGACCGTTCTGGTCTACCTGGAATGAACCGTCACGCGTATATGAAGAGGTACCGTCTGGCATCTGCACTTCGAAATAACCCTGACCGTTGATCGCCACGTCTTTTGAGTTGCTGGTCTGCGACAGGTTGCCCTGGGTATGCAGACGCTCGGTGGTCACTGGGCGCACACCGGTACCAATCTGCAAGCCTGAAGGCAATGTGGTCTGTTCTGATGACTGCGTGCCCGGCTGGCGCAGCGTCTGATACATCAGATCTTCGAACACGGCACGCGAACGTTTAAACCCGTTGGTTGAAACGTTCGCAAGGTTGTTCGAAATGACGTCCATATTGGTTTGCTGGGCGTCAAGGCCGGTTTTAGCGATCCATAAAGAACGAATCATGTTGTTTTCCTTACGCCTTAGCTGCTCATGTTGAGCAGTTGATTGGCTTTTTGTTCGTTTTCATCGACGTTAGTGATGACTTTCATCTGCATCTCGAAACGTCGGGCGTTGGCGATCATGTCGACCATGGTTTCCACTGGCTTAACGTTACTGCCTTCCAACACACCTGGCATGACTGCGACCGTTGCATCAGGAGCTAAAGCCGCACCGCGTGTCGCCTGCGTCGCCTGAGTCGGACGGAACATACCGTCGTCGCCACGCTGTAACTCTTTGCCCGTGGCTTTCACCAGCTTCAGCTTGCCAATCTGCACCGTGGCGTTGGGTGCATCACCCGCATTACGCGAGGTGATGGTACCGTCAGCCGCGATGGTCAGTTCAGAGCCTTGCGGAATGGCGATTGGACCGCCATCGCCCATTACGGGATTGCCTTGAACGGTCAAAATACCGGTCGAGCTGATCTGCATGTTGCCGTTGCGGGTATAAGCCTCAGAACCGTCAGCGGTACGCACCGCCAGCCAGCCATCTTGCTGCACGGCCACATCCAGCGGACGACCGGTGTTGTCCATTGCGCCGGGCGTCATATCGGCACCCGGTGTTGAAGCGGCAACCAGGGTGCGCGTTGGCAGCGACCAGCCGTTGACCGGCACCGCGCGCAACGCGTTGAGCTGGGCGCGGAAGCCCGGCGTTGAGGCGTTGGCGAGGTTGCTGGCAGTCACCGATTGCTGTTCCATCGTCTGACTGGCGGCGCCCATCGCGGTATATATTGCGTGATCCATAATGCAATCCCGTTAGCGAATTAACGTAAGTTGATCAGGGTGTTGAGGATCTGATCCTGCGTTTTAATCGTCTGGCTGTTCGCCTGATAGTTACGTTGTGCAACGATCATGTTGACCAGCTCTTTACTCAGATCGACGTTGGAGGCTTCCAGTGCACCTGAAGTCAGTGAACCGTAAGTGCCGGTATTCGCGAGACCGATGGCTGCCTGACCTGAAGAGTTAGTCGCTGACCAGACGTTATCGCCTTCTGACTGCAAACCTTCCGGGTTAGAGAAGCTAGCCAAAACGATTTGACCCAGCAGCTGAGTTTTCTGGTTCGAATAGGTACCGGTGATGGTGCCGTCATCGTTGATGGCGTAGCTGGTCAGGTCGCCCGGCGCATAACCATCCTGAGTGGGGTTTCCGAATGAAGTGGTGCCGGTGTTTTGTTGCTGGCTTCCAAGTACGCTCAGCGTGATGGCCTGATTAGCCGCAGCACCATTAGCTCCCTGAATCGTCAAGCCAACAGTGGTTGCACCTGGGGTAGTTGTCCCGCCGCTTGTGATTGATTGCAGCTTACCGTTGGAGTCGAAGGTCATGGAGAAATCACCTGCTGACGTTCCAGTCGTGGAATCAATCGCGTGCACATCCCAGTTGTTATCGCTGGTTTTCACATAATAGAGGTCGAGTGCATGATCGTTACCCTGTGAGTCATACACAGTGATGGTGCTTTTGGCGTTGTAGCTATCGACGTCTGACGAGCTGAAGGTTGCCACAGTTGGCACGCTATCTGTGGAGTTCAGGTTAGAAACCAAACCTGCTGTGGTTGTCGCGCGCGCCGACATCTGTGTCGTCGGTACGCTCAATGCCACCGGGTTTGCACCCGTCTGAATCGTCGGCGGTGTACCGGTTGCCGGATAGCCGGTCACGCTCATGCCCTGGGTATTCACCAGGTTACGGTTGGCATCCAGCGTGAACTGACCGTTACGAGAGTAGTACACGCTACCCGCGGCATCGGTCATTCGGAAGAAACCGTTACCGCTCAGTGCCACGTCCAGACCACGGCTGGTTGAGGTCGTGGTACCGTCGTTGAAGTTCTGAATAACCGCAGCGACCTTAGTACCCATACCGATATTTGAACCAGCAAACATATCCGCGAACGAAATGGTGCTGGATTTGAAACCCGCGGTCGCGGAGTTGGCGATGTTGTTACCAATGACATCCAGGTTACTGGAGGCCGCATTCATACCACTGACAGCTTGAGAAAAAGACATAACGTGTCTCCTGCTAAAATTGAATTAGAGAATCTGACGAACTTCATCAAGAGTGGCGGAGCCCATGGTGCCGAGGTCCAGTTTTGAGGTGTTATCCACCGTACTCACGCCATTCACGTAAGCGTAATTAAGCGGTTGTGCCACCAATTGTGTGCTGCCATTACTGGCGGCAATTGATACAGAATATTTACCATCAGCCACTGTCGTGCCATTCGCATCTTTGCCGTCCCAGGAGAAGGCGTGAACGCCGGACGTCAATGCGCCCAAATCGACAGTGCGAACCACAGTGCCGTTCGAATCTTTGATGGTCGCGGTGGTGGCGGTAGAGGCCGTGCTCAACTCCACACCGAAGGGTGTCGTGGTACCACTGCCAACCAGGATCTGGCTGCCATCAATCATCACACCATGCCCAATCAGCGTCGTACTCTGCAGTGACTGGCTTGTAGTGAGCTGACCAGAGATAGAACCCAATGTGGTATTCAGCTTCTCAATGCCGCTCAGGGTGTTAATTTGCGCCAGCTGAGTGGTGAGCTGGCTGTTGTCCATTGGGTTGGTGGGATCCTGGTTCTGCAACTGCGTCACCAGCATGGTCAGGAACTGGTTCTGCAAGTCCTGAGCACTGTTTCCCGTCCCTGTTGAACTGGAAGAACTCAGTACCGTTGGGTCAAGATTGGCATTAACGCCGACTGCTACGCTCATGTTCGTGCTCCGTTATTGACCCATCGTCAGGGTTTTCATCATCATTGATTTCACCGTATTCAACACTTCGACGTTGGCCTGATAACTGCGGGACGCTGACATGGTGTTAACGGTTTCTGATACGACATCGACGTTTGGCATCTTGACGTAACCCTTCTCATCCGCCATCGGATTACCGGGGTCATACACCAATTTGGCCGGGGTAGGATCGTTCACCACGCCCGCGACTTTGACGCCACCGGTCGCCGCGCCAGGGGCGGCATCGGTCTGGAATATCACCTGTTTTGCCACATAAGGCTGGCCATCCGGCCCGGTGACGCTGTCGGCGTTGGCCAGGTTACTGGCACTGACGTTGAGGCGCTGTGATTGCGCGGTCATCGCAGAACCGGCGATATCAAAAATATTCAGCAATGCCATGGTTATTGCCCCTGCAGAACGCTCATCATGCCTTTGATTTGGCTACTGATGAGGGTGAGATCGGTTTGGTATTTCAGGCTGTTATCAGCAAACTGCGTACGTTCACGATCCATATCCACGGTGTTGCCATCCGCGGCAGGTTGATCGGGAATGCGGTACATCAGGTCCATGGATGGCTGAGAGTTGGTTTCAGCAGCGATGTGGCGTGAAGAGGTGACTTTCAGCGCCATGCTGCTCCCCTCCGCGCGACCATTTTCCATCACCTTGCTCAGCTGGCTGGCAAAGTCGATATCCCGCGCCTGGTAGCCCGGGGTATCGGCGTTGGCAATATTGGACGCCAGGATTTCCTGGCGCTGAGCACGCAGATTTAACGCTTCTGTACCAAATCGCAGCGCGGCATCGAGTTTGTCGAGCATGCTTCCTCCGCGAATGAGAATTTCGAGCTGACAGCTTAAGTGGACAAATGCAAGGGTGATCGTCTGAATAGCAGCAAAAATCACGGCTATTTTTGACATTGAATTTTTCGCGCGAAGAGTAGACTCAGGCCATCTTCTCGACAGGAGGCGTTTATGCGCAGTTCTTTATCTTTGCTGGCCACGTTGTTGTTGGCCTTCGCGCTGCCCGTTCATGCGGCGGACCTGACCGCACAGTTAACGCAGTTTTTTAAAGCGCGCGATCCGCAACATGCCGCGGGGATGACCGTGGTGGTGCGCACGCCCAAAGAGCAGTGGCCGACCTGCGAGGCACCGGCGTTACAACTGCCGGGCAACAGCCGCCAGTGGGGTAATCTCAGCATTGCCGCCAGTTGCGATCAGAATCGTCGTTTCCTGCAAGTTCAGGTACAGGTGACCGGTCAGTATTTAGTTGCCAGCCATCAGGTCGCCCGTGGCAGTACCCTCGACCCGAATGATTTCCGTCTCGAGACCGGGCGTCTGGATGAACTGCCTCCGCGAGCCCTGTTCGATAACAACAGTGTGGCCGATGCGATTGCGCTGCGCGACATCCCGCCTGGACAGCCGGTGACCGCAATGATGCTGCGTCAGCCCTGGCGGGTCAAAGCAGGACAAAATGTGATGGTGGTAGCCAGCGGAAACGGGTTTAATGCCAGTAGCGAAGGACGTGCGCTGAACAACGCCAGCGCGGCACAAATGGTGCGCGTGCGCATGGGAAATGGTCAGGTTGTCAGTGGGCGCGTCGACGCGGATGGGAATATTCTGATATCGCTATAAAGCGTTAAAGAACCTTGTTGTTCTGCCGATAGAGATATCAACAAAGACATTACCCTATGCTGACTCAGTTGACTGACCCTCAGCTGACCTTACAGGAGCACGACCATGAGCATCGACAGAACGCAGCCTTTAATTCCGGTGAGCACTGTACAATCCCGCGACACCAACGATAACAACGGCAAGGTGCGCCAAAACGTGACTGCTTCAACCAACGCCAGCACCAGCGAAAGCGGTGCCGAAGTGAAGTTGAGCACGGCTCAGGCGCAGTTAATGCAGCCGGGCAGCAAAGACATCAACACTGCACGTGTTGAACAACTGAAAACCGCTATTCGTAATGGCGAACTGAAAATGGATACCGGTAAGATCGCCGACGCGCTGATCGCCGATACCAAGGCGTATTTAGAGGGTAACTAATCCCAATGGACAATCTGCTGACCACCTTAGATAAAATGCAAGACGTGCTGGCTTCACTCACTGTGGTGATGGATGAAGAGCAACAGCAACTGTCTGCCGGCCAGGTTAATGGCAACCTGTTGCAGCGCATATCAGAAGATAAAAGCGCGCTGCTGACGACGTTGAATTATCTGGACGACATGCGCCGAAATACCGAAAAATCACTCGGTACTCAGGCGCCCTATGATGGTCACAGCGATCGTGAACGCCGCTGGCAGAGCATTCAGCAGCATACCCGCCGTTTGCGCGATACCAACACTCATAACGGTATTCTGCTGCAGCATCAAATCAGTTTCACCAATGATGCGCTCTCGGTACTGAAACCGCACCAGACTCAGGCGTTTTACGGTCCCGATGGATTAGGCAAAGGTCAGTCGACGCTCAGCCGCAAAGGTTAATAAAGAATAATCCCGCCGAGGCGGGATTTTTTTATGCCAGCGTGCGGCGGGCAAAATCTCTCGGGCGGAAGCCCAACAGACCCAGCATGACAAAGTAAGCACCACCGCCAATAGCACAGACTGCAGCCAGACGCAGTAACCGCCACCACATCTGCCCTTCTTCCCAGGCCGGCATCACATGCAGAATGCCCAGCAGCGCTGCTGCCATGACCACAACCGCAATCATCAGACGCACCAGGAAGCTAAACCAACCCGGCTGCGGCTGGAAGATATCCTGTTTACGTAATTGCCAGTACAGCAGCGCGGCATTCAAACAAGCCGCTAATCCAATCGACAACGACAATCCGGCATGTTTGAGCGGGCCGATAAACGCCAGGTTCATCACCTGCGTCATGATCAGCGTCACAATTGCAATCTTCACCGGGGTCTTAATGTCCTGACGCGAATAGAATCCGGGCGCCAGCACTTTGACCACAATCAGCCCCATCAATCCTACCGAATACGCCACCAGCGCACGCTGCGTCATGGCGGCATCGAACGCGGTGAATTTACCGTACTGGAACAGCGCCACGGTCAGTGGGCCAGAGAGGATGCCGAGGGCAACGGCGCTCGGCAGGGCCAACAGGAAGCAGAGGCGCAGGCCCCAATCCATCAGACGCGAGTACTCATCATGATTGCCGCTGGCGAAACTCTTCGCTAACGATGGCAGCAAAATCGTGCCCAGTGCGACACCCAATACGCCCGACGGGAACTCCATCAAACGGTCAGCATAGTACATCCACGACACTGAACCCGAGACGAGGAATGAGGCGAAAATGGTGTTGATGATCAGGGATATTTGGCTCACCGATACGCCAAGAATCGCCGGTCCCATTTGGCGCATGACGCGCCATACGCCGGCGTCACGCAGGTTGAGGCGCGGCAACACCAGCATGCCGATTTTCTTCAAGTGCGGCAGCTGGTATAACAGTTGCAACACCCCACCGACCACCACAGCCCATGCCAGCGCCATCACCGGTGGATGGAAATGCGGGGCAGCAAACACCGCAAAGCCAATCATGCTGATGTTTAATAACGTCGGCGCAAATGCCGGAACCGAGAAGCGATTCCAGGTGTTGAGTATCGCACCGGCCAGCGACGCCAGGGAGATCAGCAGAATATAAGGAAAGGTAACGCGTAGTAGCGAACTGGTCAGCGCGAATTTATCGGCGGTATCAGCAAATCCGGGCGCAGTGACCATAATCACCCAGGGCGCGGCAATCATGCCGAGCACCGTCACCACCGCCAGCACCAGCGTCAGCAAGCCGGAAACGTAGGCCACAAATACGCGTGTGGCCTCTTCGCCCTGCTTGCTTTTGTATTCGGCAAGAATGGGCACAAACGCCTGAGAAAAGGCGCCTTCCGCAAAGATACGGCGCAGCAAATTGGGCAGTTTAAAGGCCACGAAGAAGGCATCGGTGGCCATACCGGCACCGAAAACGCGTGCCACTATGGCATCACGGGCAAAGCCCAGCACGCGGGAAAAAAGGGTCATCGAACTGACCGCAGCCAGCGATTTCAACAAATTCATTTTGAGTGGCGCATCCTGAAAAGTGTCGGATAAATGAGCAACTTAGCGCGGACATCTGCTGATGTCCGGCGATAGTCTACTGCCACTGCGGGAAATGACCAGCATTGAGTGTTACAAGGGGTTATTCCTGTTCGGCATCGCGCCACAGTTTTTCCACCAGACGCTGCGCCGCCAGCGCCTGTTCACCGCTGGTTTCAGGCATCGTCTGATTTTGTACGCACTGGATAAAATGCTGTGCCGCACCGCTGAAACCACGCTGAGCAAGATGGCTTTGCCAGGAGGCTACCGGGTCGGTACGTAAGCCGCCGAGGTTCTCCTGCTGCCAGTCACGCATCTCATTAATTTCGATGTAGTCACCGTCGCAGATGGCGCTCACCACTTCGCGCTGTGTGCCGGCGCGACGATGCATACTGGTGGTGATTTGCAACGCTCCCGCCGAGAAGTGATGTTCGGCGTACAGCATCGCCCCCTCCTCATTGGTTTCAATAAAGCCCTGCTCACGCGTGAGTTTGCCCCCTGCCAGCCACAGCGCCGTATCCACCACGTGCAGGTAGTCATCCAGCAGAGTAAAGCGCAAATCCCCTGGACCCACGCTATCCGCGCGATGCTTCTCAATACACAGTGAAGCCGCTCGCGGCATTTCCGCTTTCAACTGTTGATAGCGTGGCGCAAAGCGACGATTAAACGCCACCATCAGTTTACGTTTGCGCTTCTCTGCCAGTGCCACCAGCGCTTCCGCCTGCTGCAGGGTTTCGGCTAATGGTTTATCCACGCAAACATCTTTGCCCGCCAGCAGCAGCGCCTGCACCACTTCAAAATGACTGGCGGTGCTGCTGTGCACAAAGACCGCATCACTGGCGGCTGCCAGCGCGTCCAGCTGACTGAAATATGGCATGCGGTAGCTGTCGCAAATCGGCTGGGCTTTAGCCTGATTCGGCGAAAACGCCCCTGCCAGCTGCCAGTCGGTGGCGTGCGACAACACGGGCAACCAGGCTTTTTGCGCGATGCCGCCTAATCCAACAATACCGATACGTAGCGTCATGTTATTGCTCCTTCTGCAACAGGTGCTCCAGCTGGGATTGCAGCTGAGCCACCTGTTGTTCCAACTGCGCAACCCGGCTGACCAAATCTTCACTGTCCATCTCATCCGTGCTCGCGGCGGGTGCTTCAGCCACATCGCCGCCGAACAGATGCATATAACGGCTTTCGCGTTTACCCGGCTCACGTGCCAGACGCACCACCATCGGGCCGTCATCACGGGTGATTAAGCCGTTCAACGTTTGCTCGACCTCATTCATATCGCTGAACTCATGCAAACGTCCACTACGGGTACGTAGCTCACCCGGCGTCTGTGCGCCGCGTAAGAACAGTAGCGTCAGCACCGCCACTTCTGCGCTGTTAAGCTGCAAATTACCGAATGCAGAGTTACAGAAGCGCTGTTCATACTTACTGACGCGTTGACCGAACCCGTTATTGGAGGTGGCCAGATGCTTTTTCACCAGCTCATCAAGCTGAGATTGCACCTCCATTTCACTCAGGTTCATCACCGGTTCACGGTTGGATTTTTGATTACAGGCAGTGACCACGCCGTTAAGGGAAAGCGGATATTGATCCGGAGTAGTGACCTGTTTCTCTAACAGGCAACCGATCACACGCAGCGCCTGCGCGGATAAAGCCATCTTCATGCGGTTTTCCTTTTATTGTCCACGACGATCCGCGGTCCACTCCTGCCACGTCAGCGCGGTCAGCACGTGATCCTGCCAGCGTCCATCAATCAGCAGGTAATCTTTGGCATAACCCTCTTTCTCGAATCCGAGACGCGCCAGCAAATCACCGCTGCGCTGATTATGCGGCATATAGTTAGCCATAATGCGGTGAATGCGTTGCTGCCGCTGCATATAGCGAATCGCTGACTGCAACGCTTCAAACATCATGCCTTGCCCCTGCCACTTCTCGCCTAATGAATAACCAAGGTAACAGGCGTGAAATGAACCGCGCAGCACATTGCTAAAATTGGCGACACCGCGCACTTCATGCTCTTCCGGGTCCATCAGCACAAAATAGTAGGCTGAGCCCTGTTTGTGCATATCCGCGATCAGTCCCAGGCGTGCCTGCCAGCCCGAGGGATAGCAGTGGCTCTCGTCGCGCACCGGCTCCCAGGGTTTAAGAAAGACGCGGTTCTCTGCATAATAATCTGCCAATCGCCAGGCATCGCGCTCGTGAACTAAACGGACCACCAAACGATCGGTAGTCAGGCGCACGCGGGGTCCAGCGGAACGATAGCCAAACATCATGACTCCTGAAATCCATAACTTTAAGAAAGATGTACGCCTGAGGCGATACTTCTCACTATAACCGTCCCTTTCACTACGGTAAAACCCTCAAGACCCTGCCACGCAATTCATCCTTATCCAGGATTAATTTTTCTGCGGATTCGATGAAAAAATATCATCCTGGATACGCTGTCTTTCCCGTCAGCGCAGGCGGAAAATAGACCAACTGGTCACTTTTCTCTTCTCTTGCTCAGGATTAAGCATGTCTCGGGTAGCGCGGGCACGACGCCTCGGTAAAACATTCCTCTTAGTCGATAACATGTTGGTGGTGTTAGGCTTTTTCGTGGTATTTCCACTGATTTCTATCCATTTCGTTGAGCAACTGGGCTGGGCGGCGTTAATGGTGGGTATCGCGCTGGGTTTGCGTCAATTTGTACAGCAGGGGCTAGGCATTTTCGGCGGCGCGATTGCGGACCGTTTTGGCGCACGTCCGCTGATTGTGACGGGCATGCTGATGCGCGCAGCCGGATTTGCCTGCATGGCGCTGGCGCATCAACCCTGGATGCTGTGGCTGGCCTGTTTGCTTTCCGGCCTCGGTGGCACCTTGTTTGACCCGCCCCGCAGCGCCATGGTGGTAAAACTGGTGCGCGCTCGTGAGCGTGGTCGCTTCTTCTCGCTGCTGATGATGCAGGACAGCGCGGGAGCGGTGCTAGGGGCGCTGATTGGCAGTTGGTTGCTGGCGTGGGATTTCCGCCTGGTGTGCTGGGTGGGTGCAGCGGTGTTTGTCGCTGCGGCGATATTTAACGCCGTGTGGCTACCGGCGTGGCGCATCTCAACGGAACGCATTGCGATGCGCGAAGGTATGCAGCGTGTCTGGCAGGATAAACGTTTTCGCCTCTATGTGCTGACGTTGACCGGCTACTACATTCTGGCCGTGCAGGTCATGCTGATGCTGCCGGTGATGGTGAATCAGGTGGCTGGTGCGCCGGCCGCCGTGAAATGGATGTACGCCATCGAAGCCATGCTGTCGCTCAGCCTGCTCTATCCGCTGGCCCGCTGGAGCGAAAAACGCTTCCGCCTGGAAACCCGGCTTATGGCGGGTTTATTCCTGATGACCTTTAGCCTGCTACCTGTCGGCATGACCCAATCTCTCCCTTCGCTGTTTTTGTTAATCGGCGTGTTCTACCTGGGGTCCATCATCGCCGAACCGGCACGCGAGACGCTCAGCGCATCGTTGGCCAGTTCTCGCGCGCGGGGCAGTTACATGGGATTCAGTCGTTTAGGTCTGGCCATCGGCGGTCTGATTGGCTACTCCGGTGGCGGGTGGATGTTCGACATGGGCCAGCAATTGGCTCTGCCTGAGCTGCCCTGGATGTTGCTGAGCAGCGTTGGCATCATCACCCTGCTGGCCCTGTGGTGGCAGTTCCAGCCGCGCCCGGTGGCACCGATCATCTTCAGCAGCTAGTTTGCCCCTTCGGATGATCTCTTCCATACTTCCCGCACGTCCGAAAAAAGGGTGACCTCCGTCACCCTTAGATTTACACAGGAGAAACGGGATGAAACTCTACATCTACGATCACTGCCCTTTCTGCGTAAAAGCACGCATGATTTTTGGCTTAAAGAACCTGCCGGTTGAATTGATCGTTATGCTCAATGACGATGAGCAGATGCCAAAAAAACTCATCGGGCAGAAGATGGCGCCCATTCTGCAAAAAGCCGATGGCAGTGCGATGCCAGAGAGTATGGACATTGTCCGATTGGTGGATAAGCAGGATCGCGAGCCGCTGCTTAATGGTAAAAACAACCCCGCCATCAGCGAATGGCTGCGCCGCGTTAACGGCTATATCAATAAGCTGCTGATTCCGCGCATCGCTGATGCCTCGTTTGCGGAATTTGCCACGCCGGAAGCGCGGAGTTACTTTCGTGAGAAAAAACAGGCCAGCGTCGGAGATTTCACTGAGCTGCGTAAACACGCGCCCGGGCTGATAAAAAACATCAGTGATGACCTGCGCCAACTCGATAAGCTCATCGTCAAACCCAATGCCGTGAATGGCGAACTGTCTGAAGACGATATCAATCTGTTTCCGCTCCTGCGTTCGCTCACCTTAGTGGCTGGCATCGAATGGCCGAGTCGCGTAGCGGATTACCGCGACAATATGGCGAAGCAAACCCAGATTAACCTGCTCTCTTCCATCGCGGCATAGCCCCGTCCGATGAGAAACGCTGCGGCGTTTCTCATCCCTCTCCTGGTGACACCTGGCCCGGTTTCAGGCAGGCTATGGCTGTTTTGCCGTATCGTTCAGGATGAGGATCTATGAAAAAGGCGATGTCTGGGCTATTAGCCCTGTTTTTAGCCGTGCTGTTGAGCGGCTGTAATCAATTGACGCAATACACCATTAGCGAACAGGAAGTGAATCAAGCGCTGCAGAAGCGCAATAACTTCGAAAAAGACGTCGGCGTATCCGGGCTGGTCAATGCACACATCGTGCTCAGCGATCTCACCAGTCAGATTGGTCGTGAAGAACCCGGTAAGATTACCCTCTCCGGCAAAGCAAACATCAATGTCAGCTCGCTGTTTGGTCCGCAGCAGGCTGAGATGCAGCTGAAGATGAAAGCGCAGCCGATTTTCAATGCGCAGGAAGGCGCGATTTATCTGCATGATATTGAAATTGTCGACGCGCAAGTACAACCAGAAAAGATGGCGTCCATCATGAAAACACTGACGCCTTATCTTAATGAGTCTCTCAAACGCTACTTCAATGAGAAGCCTGCCTATGTGCTGAGCGAAGACCGTAGTAAAGGGGAAGCACTGGCGAAGAAATTTGCCAAGGGTATTGAAGTGAAACCGGGACAATTGGTGATTCCGTTTACGGATTAACCTCAACCACCGCACCTTCGGGTGCGGTTTTTGTTTCCGGCAATAAAATCCCGTGCAAACGGTTGCTCACACCCTTATGATTACTCCCCGGCCTAAACGTGCCCATTCGTTTTTTCTCAGCCGGAGCCTTTTTGAATGACAGCCCAACCCCAGCAAATCACGATTCGCCGCCCTGACGATTGGCATATCCATCTGCGCGATGGCGCGATGCTTAATGCAGTTTTGCCTTATACCAGTGCGGTCAATGGTCGTGCGATTGTCATGCCAAACCTGGTTCCACCGGTGACCAGCGTCGATGCCGCCATTGCCTATCGCGAGCGCATTATGGCTGCGCTGCCTGCAGAACACGCTTTTACGCCACTGATGACCTGCTATCTCACTGATTCCTTAGATCCGGATGAAATTGAGCGTGGCTTCCGCAACGGGACTTTTACCGCAGCGAAACTCTATCCCGCGCATGCCACCACCAACTCCAGCCACGGCGTCACCAATATTGACTCCATTGCCAGCGTGCTGGATCGTATGCAGCAGATCGGTATGCCGATGCTGGTACACGGTGAAGTCACGGATTCGCACATCGATATTTTTGACCGTGAAGCACGCTTTATCGAAACCGTGCTGGAACCGCTGCGTCAGCGTTTCCCTGCCCTGAAAGTGGTGATGGAACACATCACCACCAAAGAAGCGGCAGAATATCTGGCTGCGGGCAACGACCTGCTGGGTGCCACCATCACGCCGCAGCATTTGATGTTTAACCGCAATCACATGCTGGTGGGCGGTGTACGTCCTCATCTCTACTGCCTGCCGATTCTGAAACGCAACATTCACCAGGAAGCACTGCGCAGCCTGGTGGCCAGCGGCAATCGTCGCGTATTCCTTGGCACGGACACCGCACCACATCTGCGTCACCTTAAAGAGGCGAGCTGCGGCTGTGCCGGCGTGTTTAACGCCCCGACATCACTGCCTGCCTATGCCACGGTATTCGAAGAGTTGAATGCGCTGGAACATTTCGAAGCGTTCTGTTCAGAAAACGGTCCGAACTTCTACGGCCTGCCGCTAAATGAGGGCACACTGACGCTGGTACGTGAGTCCTGGACAGTGCAGGACACCATCAACGTGGCCGATGACACGCTGGTGCCGTTCCTGGCAGGTGAAACCCTAAACTGGCGTATCAAAGAATAATATTGCACAGCTTGCCTTTGGGATAATTTTACTGTACAAATAACCAGTATATTATCCCGGAGGCTTTTATGCGTGTTGAAATTACCGTAGCGAAAACTCAGCCCCTTCCCGCAGGTGCACTGGATGCACTCAGTGCCGAACTTACCCGTCGTATTTCCCGTGATTTTCCCGATGACGATCACCATGTCAAAGTCCGTTATGCGGGTGGCAATCAATTGAGTGTATTTGGTGGCTGTAAAGCGTCACGCGAACGCATTAGCGATATTTTACAAGAAACGTGGGAAAGCGCAGACGACTGGTTTATTACTGATTAACTGCCACTGTGCCGTTTTTGCCGGGTTTCGCCACCCGGTTTTTTTGTTTTAATTTCCCTCTCGCCAGATAAAGTCGCTGCATCTAGACTCATGTTTAACGATCCCCTATCCTTGCCTCGTCATGCTTACGGGAGGTGTTTTACATGACTACTGAAAAACCAGAAGAGGCGATGACCTTCGGTGAATTGCTGGCATTAATTGCTGAACAGCAGCGACGTTTAACGGTGCTGGAAAATGCCTTTGCCAGTTTGACGTTCTGCCTCGACGATCGCGCCAGTCAGTTACTGGTGCATAATCTGTCGCTCGAAGCGCAAAATCAGAACCACGACGCACAGTTACAGCAGCACTTTACTCGGTTGGCTGAAGAGATTCAGCGGCGTAATGGCCAGCTGCCTCCAGAAGCGCAGGCCTGAAACTGGCCTTTTTTTACTTGTCGCTGAAGCGTAAAGTTTTCCCCTAACGCCGCCGATAACTAAGGTGTAGCCACTGTCACGATTATCGAATAAAGGCCCGAAGCAGCGGGCACTTTATTATTCGACAAAAGTCGCATTCTGAACGCATTTATTATCGTTCTCTTTTTAATCGCCACACGTTTTAACTATTGTACCGCCTGTTTCATGTTATAATTGTTCCGCTAGTGCAAGAAAAGCCGCATTGAACCTCAAGAAGCACTTCGTTTAACGAGTAATAAGGAGGTTATAATGGACAGAAATAAAGACGTCATTCAGACTCATCCGCTGGTTGGATGGGACATCAGTACCGTAGACAGTTATGACGCCATGATGATCCGCCTGCACTCGCTATCATCGCAGGATCAGAAAGAAGAAGAAGCTGACGTGGGACCCACCTACTGGCTGACTACCGACGTAGCCAGACAGTTCATCTCGATACTCGAAGCTGGCATTGCAAAGATTGAGTCCACAGAGCAATACCTACGCGATAATCAAAAGCACTAATTTCTTACTTCGCGTGAAAGGGCACCCAATAGGGTGCCTTTTTCATGGGCACGATTTTTTTGCTATGCTGTTGAAAAATTTCGTCGTTTGGCAGGAGTGATGTGGTTATGGTTTATGATCTGATTGTGGTGGGCAGCGGATCGGTGGGAGCCGCCGCCGGTTTTTACGCAACCCAGGCAGGCTTATCGGTATTGATGATTGATAGTGCCCATCCTCCGCACAGCCAGGGCACACACCACGGTGAAACACGCCTGATCCGCCATGCCTATGGCGAAGGTGAACGCTATGTCCCGCTGGTGCTGCGCGCACAAACCTTGTGGGATGAGCTGGAACGTCAGAGCGGTGAACGCATTATGCATCGAAGCGGCATCCTCAATCTGGCCCCCCTCACTTCCTCATTTATCCAAAATGTCATCGACAGCGCCAAAACCTATCAACTGGAAGTAAAAATCCTGCAGGCAGACGAAGTGCGCAAGCGCTGGCCGCAGATCTCTGTGCCCGACGGCTACATTGGGGTATTCGAACCTCACTCCGGCTTCCTGAAATGTGAGCAGGCGGTTCGTAGCTGGATACAGCTGGCTGAACAGGCGGGCTGCGCACAACTGTTTAATTGCCCGGTGAGTGAGATCGCACGCGATGGTGACTTGCAGCAAGTCACTACCCGCGACGGCGTGTTTCGCGCGCGTAAATTATTGGTCAGTGCCGGAACCTGGGTGAGTGAGCTGGTAAAAGATTTGCCAGTACAACCGGTGCGTAAAGTCTTTGCCTGGTATCAGGCAGATGGACGTTATAGCGAGAACAACCAATTTCCTGGCTTCACGGTGGAGATGCCTGATGGCAGTCACTTTTATGGCTTCCCTGCCGACAACAATGCATTAAAAGTGGGACGTCACGATGGCGGGCAGCTGATGCAGAAACCCGAAGATCGTAAACCTTTCGGCAGTATCGCTGCAGACGGCAGCGAAGCCTTCAGTTTCCTGCGTCAGTTCTTACCAGGGGTTGGCGTTTGCTTACACGGTGAGGCCTGCAGTTATGACAACACATCTGATGAAGACTTTATTATAGATACCCTTCCAGGCGAGCCAAATCGATTAATTATTACCGGCTTGAGTGGACACGGATTTAAATTTGCCAGCGTATTAGGTGAACTTGCCAGTGAATTTGCCCAGGATAAGCCCTTCTCCTTTGACCTGAAGCCGTTTTCACTTTCGCGCTTTGCTTAACGTTGTCTCGCTGGCGCCTCAGGCGCCAGCGTTATATTGACGCAAGCTTACATTAATAGTTCTTTCCTGACATTTTAGCGTTAAGATTGCCGCATTAGGTGTAGCAATATTCAATTCAATTTTATTTCCCCGCCACCTATACAGCCATCGTCAATATTTCTGACGCAGACATCGATATAAACGCACAATTTCCGAATGTCTTTTTAAATTTTATAGAAAGGTAAGCTTAATTGCTTTCATATTTCAAAGTATGGATGCTTATTACCACCTATTTCCAGATATAGATTCACTTTTATGTGGCGTAACTCCAGACAACATTTCGGGCTAATGACCATTATGTTGCATTGGCTGATGGCGCTGGTCATTTACGGCATGTTTGCGCTGGGTCTGTGGATGGTCGGATTGGGATATTACGATGGCTGGTATCACAGCGCCCCGGAAATCCACAAAGGCATTGGCATGCTCCTATTTGCCACATTACTGCTGCGCCTTGGCTGGCGTGTTATTTCTCCCCCACCCGCACTCTTACCACACTATTCTCCCTTAATTCGCCGCTCCGCCAGCCTGGCTCACGGGCTGTTGTATGGCTTGTTGTTGCTGCTACTGGTAAGCGGCTACCTGATATCGACCGCCGATGGCAAAGCTATCTCTGTGTTCGGATGGTTCGAAGTGCCCGCCCTGTTAAGTGGAGCAGGTGAACAGGCTGATTTGGCTGGCGATCTGCATTTGTGGCTGGCCTGGGGATTAGTGCTGTTTTCCGCGCTGCATGGGCTGGCGGCATTAAAACACCATTTTATTGATCGAGACGTCACATTGAAAAGGATGCTGGGTTACCGCATCCCGTTAACCTCTGAACAGGAGAAGTAAAATGCTCAAGAAGACGCTACTGACACTGAGTGCCGCCAGTCTGTTAGGCCCCAGTTTGCTGGCCAGCGCAGCAGACTATAAATTTGATAAAGAAGGCCAGCACGCCTTCGTACAGTTCCGTATTCAGCACCTGGGTTATAGCTGGTTATACGGCACGTTTAAGGATTTTGACGGGACTTTCAGCTTTGACGAAGCTAACCCTGCGAGCGATAAGGTTAGCGTCACGCTGAACACCGCCAGCCTCGACACTAACCATGCCGAACGCGACAAGCATATTCGCAGTGCCGATTTTCTTAACACTGCCAAATTCCCACAAGCCACCTTTGCCTCAACCGCAGTGAAAAAAGAGGGCAAAGAGTACAAGATCACGGGTGACCTGACGCTCAACGGCGTGACAAAGCCGATCACGCTGGACGCCCGACTGCTGGGCGAAGGTAAAGATCCCTGGGGTGGCTATCGTGCCGGCTTTGAAGCTCACGGTGAAATTGTGTTGAAGGAATTCAATATCACTAAAGATCTTGGACCGGCATCGCAGAAAGCAGAGCTGATTATTTCTGTGGAAGGTGTGCGGCAGTAAGGCAGAGCCAGCCTGAGATCATGTGACTTCAGGCTGGATGTCGTTTACTTTTTCTCTGGCGCGGGGATCGCCATCGTCATATTGAGTAAACCACGCGACTTGTTGAACACTTTATTACCGTTTTCACGGCCTGCGCGGCGTGAACGCTGCTCTTCCGGTGTTAATGTCGCCTCTTCCATGCACAGCGGGCTGCAGCAGTTGTGGTATTTCTCCGCACAGCTCGGGCACTGAATGAACAGCAGATGGCATCCGTCATTGACGCAGTTAGTGTGACTATCGCACGGCACGCCGCACTGGTGGCAACTCGAGAGAATATCGTCAGAAATACGTTCGCCCATACGTTCATCAAACACAAAGTTTTTACCTTTGAAACGGACAGGCAAACCCTGCTCACGCGCACGGCGGGTATATTCAATGATGCCGCCTTCAATGTGGTAAACATCATTGAAGCCTTTGTGTTTCATCCACGCACTGGCTTTTTCGCAGCGGATCCCGCCGGTACAGTACATGACAATCTTTTTGTCTTTATGCTCCTGCAGCATATCCACGGCCATCGGCAGCTGATCGCGGAAGGTGTCGGCCGGGACTTCCATCGCCTGATCGAAGTGGCCCACTTCGAATTCGTAGTGATTACGCATGTCGACAAACACCGCATCGGGATCATCCAGCATCGCATTGACGTCTGCGGCTTTTAAATAGGCACCGACATCGCTGGCATCAAAGCTTTCATCTTCAATGCCATCGGCCACAATGCGCTCACGAACTTTCAGGCGCAGTACCCAGAAAGATTTGCCATCATCGTCCAGCGCAATGTTCATTCGCAGGTTATTTAACGCCGGGTCAAACGCATACAGTGCAGTTTTCATGGCTTCGTACTGGCTGGCAGGAACGCTGATTTGCGCGTTGATCCCCTCTTTTGCCACGTAGACGCGTCCAAAAACCTTGAGCTTTGTTAGCGCAATGTAGAGGGCATCACGGAAGACTTTCGGGTCGGCAATCTGGAAGTACTTGTAAAAAGAGACTGTGGTACGCGGCTCGTTTTCAGCCAGCATACGTTCTTTCAGCTCTTTATTGGAAACAAGGTTATGTAACACTGGCATGGTGTTCGATCCTGTTAGCAATCAGAGAAATTTAGCGCGCACATGATACCTGAATTCCGCTCGATGCAAAGCCCCTGGTCAGATAATCCTGAATGGCGTGATTACCGACGCAATTCTCCGCCGCAGTTGTAGATTAATGCGCAATCTGACTGCCTTACACCCGCCTGCAGGCTATGCTTGATTTCCGTCAGCACGAAAAAATGGCATAATCACGACAAATAACAGAAACCGGACTCTCTGGCACAAGACGCAGGATACTGACATTTCCATGACTCAACTTCCCCAATTTTCCCGTGAACTTCTTCACCCGCGTTACTGGCTGACCTGGATAGGTATCGGCTTTCTTTATCTGCTGGTGTTACTTCCTTACCCGGTGCTGCATACGATTGGCTGTGGCCTGGGCCGCATTGCCATGCGCTTCTTAAAACGTCGTGTGGAAGTCGCGCAACGTAACCTGGAACTCTGTTTTCCGGATATGCCTACCAGCGAACGTGAAGCCATGGTGAAGCACAACTTTGAATCGGTTGGCATGGGGCTGATTGAAACCGGTATGGCGTGGTTCTGGCCTGACTGGCGTATTCAAAAATGGGTGGCCACTTCCGGGCTCGAACATGTCAGCCATGCGCTGGCGGAAAAACGCGGCATTTTATTGATTGGCATGCATTTCCTGACGCTGGAGCTGGGTGCTCGCGTGTTTGGCATGCACAATCCCGGCATTGGCGTTTACCGCCCGAATGACAATAAACTCATCGACTGGCTGCAGACCTGGGGACGCATGCGCTCAAATAAGAGCATGCTGGATCGTAAAGATCTTAAGGGCATGATTCGCGCCATGAAGAACAATGACATCATCTGGTACGCCCCCGATCATGATTATGGCCCGCGCAGCAGCGTGTTTGCCCCGTTTTTTGCCGTGCAGGATGCGGCAACCACCACTGGCACGCATATGTTGATTCGATTGGGCAATCCCAGCGTGATCCCGTTTCTCGCCCGCCGCCTGCCCAACGGACGCGGTTATGAGCTTAAAATGATGCCTGACATTCGCCATAAGTTCTCGCTCGAGAATGAACTCGATACCGCTGTCGTGATGAATAAAGTGGTTGAAGAAACCGTTCTGTTGGCACCAGAGCAGTACATGTGGTTGCACCGCCGTTTTAAAACCCGCCCTGAAGGTCAACCATCGCTGTATTAATGTGATGTGGAGCACAGTCTGTGCTCCATGCTTTCCTGAAGAAATTTGCGTTATTTCACGACGATAGTCTGTCAATTTAGTCAAACCGGACCAGCCTGAATTCAGGCTGATGGCATTGTTCGGTCCAGCTTTAACTTAATCCATGGAGCAGAATAACCTGTAGAAATGCAGAATATTAATCTTTGTTAACGAAATGTAAACACTAAAGTGCGCATCTCTTTGAATTCTCATCCAGCAGCATCAAAAAGCTTCATCAATTGAAACAGGTGGTCACGGATCTAATTTTCACGCATTCCAGGCCTATTCCTATTTAATATTGCTGAATGCTTTTGCTCCGCTTATCAATCCAGTAAAATTAACTTAAATAACAAGGTATTGTCTTAGTCCACCCCCTTTATATTCTGTTTCTACAAAAGAAGAGCTATGCTTATTCCTTTCTGGAATTTGTTAGCGAAATCGATTCCAGTTAATTTCAACCGTGACAGTTAGCCAAATAACTGCCCTTCTAAAATATAAAAAGATTACACACAGCAAATATATCGCAGGAACCTATAATATGAATAAAGGCATCTATTACTACGTGACAATCAGTACTGATCAAGAGGGATACCACCTCTTGCATCGGAAAGAGTGTAAACGTCTACCCGTTAAGGAGGATATGGTTTTTATCGGTACGCTCTATAATTTAAATCAGGCTTTATCAACCGCTCGTATTAATTTTAAAAAGGTGAAACCCTGTATTAAATGCTGCATTCGTTACTCTGCTCCTATTATTCGCGAGTCAGTACGTCCTGTACTGCATTTCCCGCAAAAGATGATCTAAACGGTTTGGGCGGTTGAATTGCATTCATCCGCCCGCCGTTATTCTATGCCTGCCCTGCACACTTCCATTTTTCGTCTATTCTTCTGTGAAATCCCTTTCAATAGACATGGAGTTCATTATGAGCTTGTACAGCACGCTTGAAGAAGCTATCGACGCCGCACGCGAGGAGTTTCTCGCCAGCCAGACGGATGTGCACGAAGACGATGCCAGCGTGAACCAGTTCTCGCTACAAAAGTACGTGATGCAGGATGGTGACATCATGTGGCAGGCAGAGTTCTTTGACGGTGAAGATGAGCAAGGTGAATGCCTGCCGATCTGCAGCGGCGAAGCAGCCCAGGCGATATTTGACGGCGATTTCGACGAGGTGGAACTGCGTCAGGAGTGGCAGTCGGAAAACACCCTGCACGAGTGGGATGAAGGGGAATTCCAGCTGGAGCCACCACGCGATCTCGAAGAGGGTGAAGCTGCGGCAGAGGAATGGGAAGATGACGATAGCCCATCGGATAAATGGGCGTAAGCGTTACTCGTAAGGGCCGTGGCTGGCATCGACGGGCAGCAACAGCGTATCCATCACCAGCGAGAGTGGCAGATCAAGGATGGTCAGCACGCGCCATGGCCCGTCACGCACATCCCATTGCACACCGGGATAATACTGGCTGCCATGTCCCTGTCCCGGGATGGTTCGGCTGATAATACTGCCGCAGCCGCTCAACACGAGTGTGGTGGCACACAATAGGGTTAATTTAAGGAAATAATTCACAACATTTACTCACAATGAACTGGCGTTAGTTTAACCGGGTCACGGGTGGAATAACTACACCTGCGCGCGTAAAGATTGTGTTAGTCGGAATGTTGGCAAAAAAAAAGCGGCATCGCTGCCGCTTTTAGGTTTTCGAGGTTAGCGCTGTGGAAGCGCCTCAGGATTGAGTGTCAATTTCTGATAACTCTCCACCCATTGATGATATTTCTCTGCACTTTCCCACAGGCGTGAGTGCACGCGCGCCAGCACTACTGGGTCACTGATGAGCTGCAAACGTTGCTCGCGGTTCAGTTTCTCAGGCGCATCGCTCAGTGCCTGATCGACACGGCGGTCGCGTGCATGATCCAGCAACGCACTCTGTTTGTGACGCGACGTGGCCATTGCGGTTGCCAGTGCATTGAATGCCGGGTTGAACAAGGCATGCATAAATCCATTCTTCAACGCCCGCTCGCGGTTCAACTGCAGGTAGTGATCGGTATCAACCAGCTCTTTTGGTGGTTCATACTCTTCCGGGATCAGGAACAGCTTCGCATTCTTACTCTTCTGTCCCACCGTTGCACGGCTCGACATCACCGACACAAACGGCGATAGAATCAGTGAGAACACAATCGGCGCCAGCCACCATAAGAAGTTCAGATCGAGCACACCCATACCGGCCGCCCAAACGATACCTAACAGCATCTGAGAACCATGACGACGGAAAGCTTCGCCCCATGGTGTGGCATCGTCATCTCGCTGCGGTGAGTTCCACACCACTTCCCAGCCGAGGAACGCGCTGACCACGAATACCGTGTGGAACAGCATACGCACCGGTGCCAGCAACACCGAGAACAGCATTTCCAGAATCAGCGAGCAGAACAGGCGAATGGCACCACCGTACGGTTTGGCACCTTTGAACCAGATCAACACCACACTGAGCAGCTTCGGCAGGAACAGCAGCACCAAGGTAGTGGAGAACAGCGCAATCGCCAAATCAGGACGCCACTGCGGCCACACCGGGAACAGCTGGCGCGGTTGCAGGAAGTAGGTCGGTTCCATCAGCGTATGCACCACCTGCAATGCAGTGGACAAGGCGAGGAACATAAACCACAACGGCGCTGACAGATAAGACATCACACCGGTCAGGAACACCGCACGGTGAACCGGGTGCATGCCTTTCACCAGGAACAGTCGGAAATTCATCAGGTTACCGTGGCACCAGCGACGGTCACGCTTCAGTTCATCCAGCAGGTTCGGCGGCAGTTCCTCGTAAGAGCCCGGCAGATCATAGGCGATCCACACCCCCCAACCGGCACGGCGCATCAGCGCGGCTTCAACGAAGTCATGTGACAGAATTGAACCGGCAAAAGAACCTTCACCAGGCAGCGGTGCTAACGCACAGTGCTCGATGAACGGCTGAACACGGATGATGGCGTTATGGCCCCAGTAGTGCGATTCGCCCAACTGCCAGAAGTGCAGACCGGCGGTAAACAGCGGGCCATAGACGCGGGTCGCGAACTGCTGACAACGCGCATACAGCGTGTCCATGCCTGACGCTTTTGGCGACGACTGGATAATACCGGCGTTCGGATTGGCTTCCATCATGCGCACCAGTCCGGTGAGACACTCACCGCTCATCACGCTGTCAGCATCCAGCACCACCATGTAGCTGTAATTGCTGCCCCAGCGACGGCAGAAGTCATCGATGTTACCGCTTTTACGCTTCACACGACGACGGCGACGGCGATAGAAAATCTTGCCTGCGCCTCCGACATCACGCACCAGCTCCATCCAGGCTTTCTGCTCAGCGATGGCGATATCGGCATCGTAGCTGTCGCTCAGGATATAGACATCGAAGTGCTCGGCATTACCTGTGCGCTGCACCGATTCCCAGGTGGCACGCAGACCGGCGAATACGCGTTCAACGTCTTCGTTACAGATCGGCATGATCAGCGCAGTACGATGCTCCGGATTGAGCGGCTCATCACCCGTGGTCGAATACGAAATGCTGTATTTGTCGCGACCCATCATCAACTGCAGGAAGCCCATCAACGCGGTCCAGAAACCAGCGGACACCCAGCAGAACAGAATGGCAAACAGGAACAATATCCCGGTTTGCAAAATGTAAGGCAGGATCAGCTCTACCGACTGCAGCCAGTTCTGGTTAAACAACTCGATAGGATCGAGCAGCGTCCAGCCCTGATATGGCAGAATGGTTTTCATGTACCAGGTCGCCACTACCGTCTGTAAAATCGTCAGAATCAGCAGGACATAACGGCGCATAGAACCGACATGACGCCACTTATCTTCGGTCTTTTGCTCTTCCGCTGTGGCATAACGCGGCGTGGATTTTTTCCCACGCACAGAATCCCATGCACGCGCGATCGGGTTGGTGCGCCAGATCTCAGGGAACATCAGCGAGCGCTTCACTTTAGGCATCGCCTTCAGCGTGGTGCGGTCGAGATAATCCTTACTGAGTTGTTGACCCTCGGCCAGTGAATCCGGCCAGGCCATCTGTACGCGTGATGACACCGATTTTAGCGGCGCATCATCCGGGCGATCGCTGGCGGCAACATCTTGCCCCAGCGCCGTATGAATAGCGTGGAACGCCTGTGCATTCTGTAACGAATCACTCAGACGAGCACGCCCCGCCGCATCAAGCGGCAGGGCCTCCACGTAAGATTGAGGTAAAAAAGTCGATTTATTCATTGGCAGGTAGCTGATAGCTCCAGGTTTCCGTCAATGTCTTGTCGCCGCTCACCAGCGCCGCACGCATTTCGGTCGGCTGCTTGTTATCTTTCACGCGCAGACGCAATACCAAACGCCAGCCTTTGGTCACCGGGTTGTAGCGTACACTCTGCTCAACCACGTCGGCATTGTTGCCTACACTGACCTGAGGCGCGACCTGAGTATTGTCCGGCAGTTTGCTCATCGCTTTACCGACGAAGTCGATGGTAAAGGCAATTGAGCCATCCGGCTGACGTACCAGGTTAGACTGCTTCACATCACCCGCAGAACGCAGCGTGTTTTTCACCCATGCCACATCATCCTGATGCAGTTGGTTTTCATCACGCGTGAAGTGCAGACGATATTGGAAATTCATCTCTTTGCCCGGCTCTGGCAATTTCTCAGGCGTCCAGAAAGCCACGATGTTGTCGTTGGTTTCATCCGCTGTCGGGATTTCGACCAGTTCGACACGGCCTTTACCCCAGTCACCCTGTGGCTCAACCCAACCGCTTGGACGCAGATCGTAGCGATCGTCGAGATCCTGGTAATGGCTGAAATCACGGCCACGCTGCAGCAATCCGAACCCTTTCGGATTTTCGATGGTAAAGGTGCTCACCGCCAGGTGTTTCGGGTTGTTCAGCGGACGCCAAATCCACTCACCGTTGCCCGCGTGAATGGACAGCCCATTCGAGTCATGTAACTCGTTACGGAAATTGGTCACCGGTGAAGGCTGGTTAGCACCAAACAGGAACATGCTGGTCAGTGGTGCCACGCCCAGTTTGCCGACGTTGTCACGCAGGTAAACCTTAGACTGCACATCCACCGTCGACTCTTTGCCCGGTTTGATAATGAAGCGATAAGCACCGGACGCACGTGGCGAATCCAGCAGTGCATAGATCACCAGCTGCTTGTCCTGAGGTTTTGGACGTTCAATCCAGAACTCTTTAAAGCGCGGGAACTCTTCACCTGATGGCAGTGCAGTATCAATCGCTAAGCCGCGCGCTGAAAGACCATACACCTGACCTTCGCCAATCACGCGGAAATAGCTGGCGCCCAGGAAACTGGTGATTTCGTCGTCTTTACCCTTTTTGTTTAGAGGATACAGTACTTTGAATCCGGCAAACCCGAGGTTCTTGACGGAATCAGCATCGTGTTTCACGTTGCCGAAGTTGAAATAGTCAGGGTTATATTTGATTTCACGTACTGATGAGGCGGTGACTTCATTAATTTTCACCGGCGTATCGAAATACATGCCCTGATGGTAAAACTCGAGCTTAAACGGCGTGCGCAGTTTGCCCCAGTATGCTTTGTCGTGGTTAAACTGGATCTGCTGATAATCCGCAAATTTCATATCACGAAACTGAGAGGGTAAATTGCTCTTCGGCGCTTCGTAACCTTTCCCTGCCAGCGCCTTGGCTTGTTTTGCCACATCATCAATGTTGAACGCCCAGCTATTGTTGGCGTACAACGCCAGCAGAACTGCCGCGCCTACCCAGCGCATTTTTACCAGTCCCACTTTTTTATTCACTTTATTTAGCACATCCCCCCCTTTCGTGTGCTCAGATCAAACCCATTTATCTTAAAGGATTATTCGGTTTTCCGACAGCTTATGCACAAGATTGTTCCGCTGATTTGTAAGCTGAAAGTGTGCTTTTCGGATAATTAAACCCTTCAGGTTAAGATACAGAATCACCTGATAGTATACGCTGTTTACAGGCGGTAGAATTTTCATCCAGCATAATCCGGTTTCAGGGTGAAACCGGCAAGTAAACTGACAAATTGGAAGCTTATGAGTTCAGCAAAACCCGAACGCGAATATTTTCTCGACTCCATTCGAGCGTACTTAATGTTATTAGGCGTGCCCTTTCACGTCTCGTTGATTTACTCCACACAGCGCTGGGCCGTGAATAGCCACGATGCCTCGATGTGGTTAACCGTTTTGAATGACTTCATCCACGCCTTCCGCATGCAGGTGTTCTTTGTTATTTCTGGTTATTTTTCCTACATGCTTTACCTGCGCTACCAGCCACAACACTGGCTGAAGGTCCGCATGGAGCGTGTAGGTATCCCGCTGTTAACCGCCATTCCGCTCATTACCCTGCCGCAGTTTTTTATGCTAAAAAATCTGACCGACAAAGTGGGTCATTGGGATAGCTTTTCTTTATATGACAAGTACAACACGCTGGCGTGGGAACTGATTTCTCATCTGTGGTTTTTACTGGTTTTAGTGATTCTGACGGCATTCGGCATGCTGACCTTCCGCTGGCTGCGCAGCCAGAAACGGAAAATTGATTATCAGCAGGTTGGCTGGGGGAAACTGACGCTGGCGTTTTTGGCTTATGCATTGATCTGGTGCCTGTTCCGCCGCGTGCTGTTTTATGCCGTGCCTAATGTGTTCGCCGATGGTCTGTTTAGCGTGGCCGTGATGCAAACCCTGACGTTCCTGCCGTTCTTTATGCTCGGTGCACTGGCATGGAAACATCAGGCGCTGAAAGCCTTGTTTGTGCGCTTCAATCCGGTGATGTGCTTTGGCGCCATTGCGGTGTTTATCGCCTATAGCCTGAATCAACGCTACAGCAGCGGCGATGGCTGGCTGTATGAAATCGATGAGGTGATCTCAACCTTGATGGGACTTTGTATGCTGAATGTCTGCTTTAGCTTTGGCCACAAGCTGCTAAACAGCCACTCACCGCGCATCATGTATTTAGTGAATGCCTCACTGTTTATCTATCTGGTGCACCATCCGCTGACCATTCTGTATGGCATTTACGTCACCCCACACATTAGCAGCAATACGCTGGGCTTTTTTGTGGGCTTGCTGATGGTGTTTGGGATTGCTTTTACGCTGTACGAAATCCATCTGCGCATTCCGCTGTTGCGTTTCCTGTTCTCCGGTAAACCACAACGTCAAACGCCGCAAAAGGCGTAAAGCGTGCACTGTCGCGGCGTGAGTTAGTGCGTCGCGACAGTGAATCAGGATAAATTGCGGCTACAGTAACCACTCCACCGGTAAGCGCCACACCAATCGCACCAGCAGTCGTTGTATCCAGGTACACTGCGGCTCATGCTTGTGCACCACCTCACCTGCTTCACCGGGATACTCAACCCAGTTCACCCGCCCCCAGTTGTCCAGACGCAGTGTCCAGGCGCGATCGCGCATCCCGGCAATAAAGCGCTGATGGGTTTGCTGCGCCAGGGCTTCACTCTCAATCACCAGCCCCATTTCAGTGTTAAGCACCGCAGAGCGGGGATCAAAATTGAATGAGCCGATAAACACTTTCCGGTTATCGACGGTGAACGTTTTGGCATGCAAGCTAGAACCGGAATTACCGGTTAACCCGCGGTCATGCGGGGCGTCACTGGCGTTGGCTTGCGGCTTCGTCTCATACAGCGCAATACCATGACGCAGCAACTTCTTGCGCCAGCGCGCATAACCTGCGTGTACCACAGACACATCATTGGCCGCCAGTGAATTGGTGAGTATGGCGATTTTGACACCCCGCCGCTTCAGTGCGACCAGATGAGCCACGCCGGCACGCGTGGGCACAAAATACGCCGAGATGATATCGAACTGCTGTTGCGGTGTGCCAATCACCTCCAGCATGCGTTGCGGCAACAGGCTGGAACGTTTCGCTTTGCCAAGTCCCTTGCGTGGATCATCACTCAACAGGCGCGATTCTGCCCACGTCATCTGCATTGATCCCTGTTCCATTTGGCTGACAAAAGAAGAGTGCTCCAGCCGCGCCAGATAACGCTGAACGGCTTCACTCTGCTGCCACTCTGCCGGTAAACGCACAGCCTGATGGGCATCGCCCGAGACATCTACTACCGCGCGCAAGGGTGAAACCGCTTTACTGTGCCAGTAGCGCTCGAAATCGTGCGCGACTTGATGTACCACCGGGCCAATCGCCAGCACGTCCAAATCGGTAAACAGCGGCTCATCGCCAGTCCCGAAATATTCGTCGCCGATATTGCGCCCACCGACCAGTGTCACGGCCCCATCCACCGTCAGGCTCTTATTGTGCATGCGTCGATTAAGTCGGGCGAAATCAGTCAGGTAACCGAGCGCGCGCAGGGTGCGAAAGGAAAAGGGATTGAATAAGCGCACCGCAATATTGGGATGGCGATCGAGTTCGGCCAGCGTGTCATCCAGGCCCGGCGTATTATTGTCATCTAATAGCAAGCGAACGTTGACGCCACGTTCGGCGGCATCCAGCAACGCGCTAAACAACAGACGGCCAGACATGTCGTTGTGCCAGATGTAGTACTGCACATCAATAGTGTGTTGCGCCATGCCCATCAGCAGATAGCGCGCGGCAAAAGCGTCCAAACCATCGTTAAGGGGATGAATGCCACTCATCCCAGGATGCAGCGCACAACGTGCATCAACAATCTCTCGTAACCCTTCGCCCGCTGGCGGTTGCTGAACGGATGCTGCTTCACTCATACCGAATCCCTGAATTCACTGGATCTATTATTGTTGGTCTTACCGCATCGGATGGCCATCAGAGATATCTGCTACCGCTCGCTGACGCGTCTTTAGTTTACAGTCTAGACTTAGGCGTGCGTTCTGCATCCGACGTTTACCGTGAGGAGAGGATGATGACTCAGCAATCCCCGCGCCATCACCCGCAGCTTTTCCGCAGTTTCTTCCAGGGTAGCTTCCCCTGCTCCACCGCCTGCCGCAGCGGGGGCCGTCGTATGGATATGGTGATCAGTAGTGGTCACGATATGTTACTGGAGAAAGATTACGCTGCGCTGGCGCAGGAAGGATTACACACTGCCCGCGACGGTGCACGCTGGCATTTAATCGAAGCCACGCCTGGTGAATATGACTGGCGCAGCTTTTTACCGATGGTCCATGCCGCCGCACGTCACGATATGCAGATCATCTGGGAATTAGCCCATTTTGGCTACCCGGAACACCTTGATATCTGGCGTAGCGCCTTTGTCGATCATTTTGAGCGTTTCGCACGTGCCATGGCGCAGTTGATGCGTGATGAAGGCGTTGAACACCCTTTTTTCACCCCAATCAACCAAATCTCGTTCTGGTCGTGGGCCGGGGCAGATGTTTCCTGGCTTGATCCCTATGCCAGCGAGCGCGGCCGCGAGCTAAAACGTCAGCTGGTACGCGCCTCGCTGGCGGCGATGCATGCGGTTCGCGAGGTTTATCCTGATGCGCGCTTTGTACTCACCGATCCGCTGGTGCAAATCGCTGCCGACCCCGACAACCCCGACAGTAAGCCCTATGCAGATGCCCAGCATCAGTCCCAGTTTGAAGCCTGGGACTGGATTGCCGGGCGCGATGCGCCGGAGCTGGGCGGACGTGAAGACTTCCTCGATATTCTCGGCCTGAATTACTATCCCGATAATCACTGGTTCTTTTCCGGCGACACCATCCCCGCTGAACACGCGACTTATCAACCGCTGCATCGCCTGATGCTGCAATGCTGGCAACGCTATCAACGTCCATTATTGCTGGCAGAAACCGGTGCGGAAGGCGACGCGCGCGCGCCCTGGCTGCGGCATGTCACGGAAGAGGCGCTGTTAGCCCTGGACGAAGGGGTGGCGCTGGAAGGCATTTCGCTCTATCCGGTAGTCGAATATCCGGCCTGGGCAGACGATCGACGTTCACCTGGCGCGCTGTTTGGCCTGGGCGATCCCAATGGCAATCGCACGCTACACGAAGCCCTGGCGTTAGAGCTACGTAGTCAGCAAATTAAGTGGCACAACCGGGAAAAGTAGGATTAAGAGTGTTGCGTCGGATGAACTTTTGGTGGACAGGTTTGTACATCAAGCGTGGGATCGGCGGGATGGCGCACATCGGTCAGCCATGTCATGGTGAACAGGAACACCACGCCGATTAAACAGGCGGAGAGCAGGCCAATTATGGCGATCAGTTTGTCATCTCGGGCTTCCATCGACATCTCCTTGCAGGCTTCCATGAACTGTTGCTGACCTTAGCTCATCCATAACGTCACCATCAGGACGAAGATTATAAGGGTAACAGAGGTCACTGCAAGTACCACAATAGCGAAGTGCGCATCATCCAGAGATTGTCGTAAAGGCTCGTCGTGATCGTCAGGTGGCGCGGGTGAACTCATGTCGACTCAATAACAAAAACTTTTGTGCGCGGGATTGCCGCACTGAGTGTAATGGAATGCGTGGCAAGGTACAGAATTATTTCAGTATGAAATGACAACAGGGACGCAATGGCGTCCCTGTTAAGAGCCGGATTAGAAATCGTAGCTCATGGAGACTTTCAAGGTGCGAGGGTCGCCCTGCACCAGATAGGTGCCAGTACCATCGACGTTGGCCCAGTATTTCTCATTGGTCACGTTATCCACACCCACGCGCCAGACCAGATCGTTCTGGCTGACCTTCATGCGGTAACGCACACCCAAATCGAGCGTGGTATAGCTACCCAGTTTCAACGTATTGGCTGAGTTAGCATACTGCGAACCGGAGTGATTCAGCATGGCTGTCGCGGTTAAACCATCAACAGGCTTGATGTCGTACTCAGCACCCAGCACATAGTTGTAACGAGGCACACCGATAGCCTGTTTGCCATCATAGGTGCCGCCGGAGGTTTTCGTCATCACTGGATCGATCCAGGTCGCACTGGCATTTAAGCGCAGACCCAGAACCGGCTCACCAAAGACGTTGGCTTCCAGCCCACGGTGACGCTGCTCGCCATCCATCACATAAGCGCCGTCGCTGTTTAACAGGCCTGATGGTTTCTTGATTTCAAAAAGACCTAACGATCCGCCCATACGACCGAAGTCGGTTTTCACCCCGATTTCGTTTTGCTTGGAGTGTGCAACACCCGTTACGCTGCCATAGTTAGTCGCGGTGTTAGGTGCCACGCTGCCTGGCTGTAACGCTTCGGTGTGGTTCGCGTAGAAGGACACCTGTTTCCACGGCTTATAAACCACGCCGTAAGTTGGCATCCAGCGATCATTGGTATAACGAGAACTGACATCTTCCGCGCCTGTTCCGTAAGCATAATTACGCACCACCACTTTCTGATGACGCGCACCCACGGTGAACAGCAGCGTATCGTCAAACACGCCTAATGTGTCACTCAGCAGATAACCTTGCGTACGTGTTCGGGCTGTCGTCAGCGGATCTGAGAATTTACCACCGGCGAAGGTCGCTGCCGGCTCTGCAACATCACCGCTGTTGTAAATGTTGAACGGCGTGCCGACCAGCGACATGTTGTAGGCGTTTTTGGCATTGGTGGTTAATGCTGAATAGCCCACATTGACTTTATGACTGACGAAACCGGTGTGGAAATCACCGCGCAGACCCACCATACCGCTCATGTTGTCCTGAATGCGGTTGGAGTAGAAGCTGCTGATAGTGCCATCACCATTAGTGTCGGTAACCGTTGGCGAACCATAGTTACCGGTTTCGTGGGCGTGCTGCGCACCCAGTCCGGCATAGGCCGTCCAGCTATCGGTGATATCGTATTCCGCTTTCGCCATTCCGAATTCGGATTCCATATCGCTATACACCCATTTCTGGCTGTAGTTATGCGAATTGGAGGGAACTTCTGGAATGAAGTCGCCGAATTTCACGCCTTGCAGCGCATCATGATAGGTCTTTTTCTGATAGCCCACGTCCAGTGAGGTGCGCAGACGATCGCCACGATAATCCAGGCCCAATGATGCTGCCGTGGTGCGTTTCTTTTCGCCATCGACGCCAGTCTCACCTTCGCGATGAACTGCATTGAAACGTACGCCAAACTGGTTGTTATCACCGAAACGACGACCCACGTCCAGCGTTCCGCCGACCTGAGAAGAAGAGGTGTAATCCACGCCAACGCGGGTAATCGGCGTATCTTCCGCGTGCTTCGGCTCAAGGTTGATCATGCCACCGACGCCAGATGACGCCGCGCCGTTAACCAGGCTGTTAGCGCCTTTGAAAATTTCGACGCGATCAATCAGGGAAGCGTCCATCACCTGACGCGGCACCACGCCTGCCAGACCACCGAAGGTCATGTCGTCGCCATCCAATTCAAAGCCACGGATGCGATAAGCCTCGGCAAAGTTACCGTAGCCTTTAACATTTTGAACGCCTGCGTCATTACGCACCACGTCAGCGATGGTTTTCGCCTGCTGATCCTGAATCATTTTCGAGGTGAAGCCGATGACGTTAAACGGCACGTCCATGGCATTCTGCTCACCCAGCATGCCGAGGCGGCCGCCGTGGGCGATTTGCCCGTCGAGGTACGCGGGTACTAAATCATTGCCGCCGGATTTGAAGTCAGCTTGTGGCGTCGCGGTTACGGTCAGCGTCTGCTGCTCGTTTTTGGCCGCGGTTGAAGACGTTGTGGTGTTGGTGGTAGCAGCCATCACTGGCAAACAACCGGCACTGACCAGAACAGCAAGCAGCGTCGGTTTCAGTCCGGGATTGAAAGGCGAAGTACGCATGGATATCCCCTGATACGAAATATATTGATAATCATTTTTATTACGGTTTGCGATTATGCGGAGTGTTATTACGAAAGCAAGCAAAATCGCTGAACTTCCTCAACTCAGCGTGGTCAGATGCGCTTATTTGTTAAGAAAACGAAAACACCCTGCGCTAATTGCCCTGACCACTGTAATTTCACTCAGAAAATGTGGGGATTTAAGGCCGGTAAAAATAAGAGTACCGCGGCTTCGTTTATTGAAACCGCCGTCAGTCTGGGGGATTTAGGCGTTGTGACTTCGTTGATTGAAACCGCTGACTGTGTGGGAATTTAGGCGTCGCGGCTTCACTTATTGAAGCCGCTGACAGTCGGGAATTCAGGCGTCGCGCCAGCGTTTAAACACCAGCGAGGTGTTGATACCCCCGAAGGCAAAGTTGTTGGATTGAATATAATCGGTATCGATCGAGCGTGATTCGCCGATGATATAGTCCAGATCGCCACACTCTGCGGCGGGCTGCGTCAGATTCAGCGTGGGCGCAAACCACCCTTCTCGCATCATCTCAATGCTCATCCAGGCTTCCAGTGCACCACAAGCACCGAGCGTGTGACCAAAATAGCTTTTCAGCGAGGAGATTGGCGTGTCATTGCCAAAAATCGCCGCGGTGGCCTGACTTTCAGCGATGTCGCCGCGATCGGTGGCCGTGCCATGGGCGTTGATATAGCCAATCTGCTCCGGCGTCACACCCGCCGTTTTCAGCGCGCGTTCGATGCAGATCTGCATGGTTTCACGCTGCGGCTGGGTAATATGCGCCGCATCACAGTTGGTGTGGAAACCCACCAGTTCGGCGTAAATGGTGGCGCCGCGTGCCTGGGCATGCTCCAGTGATTCGAGGATCAAGGTTCCCGCGCCTTCGCCAATCACCAACCCATCGCGATGCTGATCAAAAGGTGACGGTGAAGAATGCGGTGCATCGTTGCGTTGGCTGGTGGCAAACAACGTGTCAAACACCGCCGCTTCGGAAGGACACAACTCTTCCGCACCGCCCGCCACCATCACGGTTTGATAACCATGGCGGATCGCTTCCCACGCATAGCCAATCGCCTGGCTGCCCGAGGTGCAGGCGCTGGAAGTCGGGATCACCCGGCCGCGCAGGCCAAAGAACAGCCCGGCGTTCACCGCCGTGGTATGCGGCATCATCTGCACATAGGTGGTGCCGGTAATGTTGTTGGTATGTTTTTCTGTCAGCATGGTGGCAAATTCACTGACCGGGCCGGTGCTGCCAGTAGATGAACCATAGGCAATACCGGTTTCCCCGCTGGTCAGCACCGGGTGATCGATCAAGCCGGCCTGTTCCAGCGCCAACTCGGTGGCGCGCGTCGCCATTAGCGACACTCGCCCCATCGAACGAATGCGTTTGCGCGTGTAGTGCGCAGGCAGTTCGAAGTTATCGACCGGGGCACCGAGCAAGGTGTGTAAGCCGTCGTAAATCTGCCATTCCGGCATTTTACGCACTGCATTTTGCCCCTGCTTAATGCGCGCAGCCACCGCTGGCCAGTTTTCACCAAAGGCAGTGACGCCCCCCATTCCGGTTACCACGACCCGCTGCATCACAGCATACCTCCATTAATTGAAATCACCTGACGCGTTACGTAGCCCGCAATATCCGACATCAAATAGCTGGCGAGCCCGGCGACTTCCTCAGCCGCGCCCATCCGTTTCATCGGGATGATTTTCAGCGCTTCGTCGATCACCATCGGCTCCAGATCCGTCATGCCGGTGTCAATCAAACCTGGCGCGATACAGTTCACGGTGATTTTGCGTTTTGCTAACTCGATGGCCAGCGCTTTGGTGGCACCAATAATCCCTGCCTTGGCCGCGCTGTAATTCACCTGACCGCGATTGCCCATGATACCGGACACCGAGGATAGGGTGACGATTCGGCCGCCTTTACGCAGACCAATCATCGGCATCACACAGGGATGAATCACGTTGTAGAAGCTGTCGAGGTTGGTGTGGATCACGCTGTCCCACTCATCTTCGGTCAGGGCCGGGAAAGCGCCGTCACGCGTAATACCGGCATTGTTCACTACGCCGTAATAGGCGCCGTGTTCGGCGATATCGTTTTCAATTGCCGTGCGTGTGGCTTCGCGATCGGCCACGTCAAACTGCAGAGTGCGCCCCACTCCGCCCGCATTCGTGATGTCCGCCAGCGTCTGTTGTGCACCCGCTGCATCACGGTGGTAATGCACCACCACGTTGAAACCATCCTGCGCCAGGCGAAGCGCAATGGCGCGGCCAATCCCTTTACTGGCGCCGGTCACTAATACGCTGCGCGTCATGGCTGCATCCCTTGTTGTAATTGATTAAGTTCCTGTTCATCCGGCTGATAGGTATTCAGCCGACCGCTGGCAAGGACCGCGTCCTGACTGCGGATCTCACCTTCAAAGCTACCGAGCTTGTCGTCACGCATCAGCAGATGCATCTCCACCCGCAGCGTGCTGTCTGCGGCAAAGGTGGCAGCAGCGGCACGATAGCCGCGTCCCCCCAGTAACATGCCGGGGCGGATATTCCGATCGCCGCGCTGTCGGGCATGAAAGCCAGACCAGACGCCAACGGTCTGCGCCATGATCTCGACGCCAAACCACGCGGGCAGCTCGCCCTGCGCATTAAGAAACGGCGCGAGTACGCCCTGGTGGTTGATGGTCACTTCACACACCACACGCTCATCGCTGACCTGAATCACGCGATCCAGCAGCAGCATCGGTGCACGGTGCGGCAGATAGTCGCCCACCGGCAGAAAATCAGTCATCAGGCTTTCCTACAATCAGGCAGGTGTTGTTCCCGCCAAAGGCAAAAGAGTTTGAGGCGATGATGGGACGCGCCAGCGGCTGTGGCAAAGTCAGCAGTCCGCAAACCGGCAGCGTGCTATCCAGGGTAGTGGCGCTAAAATCCTGCGCCGGTAACGCCAGATTCTGCTGCACGATGAGTGCCGCCAGCGCCGCCTCGGTCGCACCCGCCGCGCCGAGCGTGTGGCCCGTCAGGTGCTTAGTGGAGCTACAAGGCACGCTATCGCCAAACAAACGATGAATCACGTCCGACTCGACCTGATCGTTGAGCGGTGTCGCGGTGCCGTGCAGATTAATGTAGCCGATATCCTGCGGCTGCAATTGGGCCTGCTTCAGCGCCATCTTCATCGCTTGCTCGGCGCCAATGCCTTCTGGATGCGGAGCCGACATATGCCAGGCGTCTGATGACTCACCCGCACCAAGCAGCGCCAGCGACTGCGGCTCACGCGTCAGCAGCAGCAGCGCCCCCGCTTCACCGATAGAAATACCGTCACGTTCTGCGCTGAACGGTGCGCACTGGCGTTCGGATAACGAATCCAGGCTGGCAAAACCGTTTATTGGCATGCGGCTCAATGAATCCGCACCGCCCACCAGCGCCACATCCACCAGACCGGCCTCAATCAAGCGCTGTCCACTGATCAACGCGCGTGCACTGGAGGAACAGGCAGTAGAAATCGTGTACGCCGGGCCGTCCAGTTCAAGGTAGTGCGCCAGGAAACGCGACGGATCGCCCAACTCCTGCATGCGGTAATCGTAACCCGGTAAGCCTCTGTCAACCTGACGATCACCTTCGTCCACGCCCGAGGTGCTAGTGCCCAGCACCACCGCGACACGTTCACGACCAAAGCGGGCAATCGCCGCATCCACAGCCGGACGGATCTGCGCCAGCGCCGCCAGCAGCAGCTGATTATTGCGCGTGTTATGCGCGGCGAGTGCGGCGGGCACAGCTGGCAGTTCGCCCGGCACCTCGCCCAGCCAGCAGGTTTTACCTTGCTGCAACCAGCCTTCGCGCGGCTGCATGCCGGGTGCGTGGCCTGAGGTTAACTGCGCGGCAATCTGCTCCAGTGAGTTGCCAAGCGCATTCACCATGCCAAACGCCGAAATGTAGATCATGAAGATGCGTCCAGATGCTGAATTTGAATTTGATAACCGAAGGCGCGCTGGTCGATGCTGATCGGTTCACGTACGGTTCCCCGTTGCAGATAGCGAATCAACGTCACCACGTTACCGGCAGGATCGCGCAACTCACGACGATCACCCTCGTCGACCAGTTGCCAGCCTGGCGGCAACTGCGGCTGCCATGCGCTGAGCGGCCAGTGGCTCAGCATCACATCCGCCAGCACCTGGCTGGCTGGCGGCATTTCTGGCAGCGCCATCATCTGCTGCGTATGAATCCCGTTTTTATCATAGGTCACACGGAACAAGCGAATGCCCAGCGAGGACAAACCCGCCAGGCTGATTTGCTGTGAATCGGCGCTTAACAGCACCAGCAGTGACTGGGTTTTACCTTTGGCGTGGCCGGTCAGCAGTTGCTGCTGCTGAAACGCGGGTGAAATGCCCGGCGCAGGCAAAGTCACGCGCACGCCCGGTTTCAGCCACGCGGTGGGCCGATTGGATGCGCTGTCATGCTGCGCACAACCGCTTAACAGCAGGCTCAGCATCAACAACAAAGCACCTGTTTTCATCGTTGCTTCCTTTTCCCTGGTGCCAGCGCCAGCGGCGCTAACAAGAATGCACAAAAGATCCCGCTGCACAGCACGGTGCCAAAACCACTGATCGCCGTTGTGCTGCTGAACACCAGCATGCCCAACGTCAGCAGAGTCGTCATCATCGCCAGCGTAACCGCCAGCATCGAGGTCAGCGGCGTCCCGCGTGGATTACTGAAGAACAGCGTGTAATTGATGCCAATACCGAGTACCAGAATCAGCGCCAGCAAGGCAAATAAGTTCAGGCTGGCGCCAATCCAGCCTAATGTTGCCAGCGCTGCCGCCAGCGACAACCAGGAAGGCAAGGCGCTGCGTAAACCCGCTTGCAGGCCAAGGCGCACGATGTAACTGACGGTGATCAGCAACAACGCCAGCGCCAACAGGCCACTCAGCAGCGTACGCCAAAAGCGGAACAGCTCATCGTAACTGGCTTTGCGATCGACCCAGCTCACCCCCGCCTGCTGCGTAGCTAAATCCAATAACGCCGCACTGTTTTTCACGCCATTGACCGGCACCAGCACGCTGCTGCGTCCATCCGGCAGCGACAACCACAGCAAACGCCAGCCCTCGCTAAGCGGACTTGCCAGCCAGTCATCGGCATTGACTGGCATCGCAGCAAGATCGGCATTGGCTAATGTGATGCCCGCCTGTTTTAACCGCGTCAGGATATTCGGCGCAGCCTGCTGCAACAGCTGCAGATCCTGCTGTTGCTGATCCAGCGAATTAAGCGGCAATACGCGATAACCCGCCATCCAGCCCTGCTGCTGCGCCAGTTGTAGCTTGGGTGTCAGTGCGCTGAGACGTTGCAATGCCTGCTGCTCGTTATCCCCCCACACCACGAACCAGGTTTGGTCGGCCTGTTGTCCCGTCAGCTGTGCCAGTTGCCGATCCTGTGCCAGTAATTTAGCCGGAGCGCTCTGCAGATGAGCAATATCGTCATCGACGCGCAGCTGAATCATGCCGCTCAATGCATAGATCGCCACCAGTAGCGGCAATCCAACTTTTAACAGCGTGTTGCGACGCCATGCCGCTAACCAGCGCGCCAGCCACACCATACCGGGAATCGGTCGCACCGGCAGGCCGCGCACCAGCCATGGATAAAAACAGATCACCGTCAGGCAAGATGCACTTAACCCGCTGGCGGCGAACACCGCCAGTTGGCGCAAACCGGGGAACGGTGCCAGCAGCATCAGCAACCAGGCAATCGCCGTGGTGCCCAGTGCCAGCAGTAACGTGGCGCGCACTTTATGCAGGCTTTGCCACGGCGTGTTTTGTTCGCCGTGTACCATGCGTTCCGTCAGATAGTACAAGGTATAATCGGCAGAGATGCCGACAATGCTGAGGCTCATCACTAAAGTCGTGAGATGCAGCTCACTAAAACAGATCAAGGTCAGCACCGTACCCGCCATCGCGCCTATCGCCACCGAGAGCGCACACAGCGCCAGCGGTCGCAGCGAGCGGAACACCAGCCACACCAGCAGCAGCAAGCCGGCCAGTGTGACGCTGCCGAGCGTCTCGACATCATGCTGCGCGCGCTGGCTGGCATCATCGCTAAACAGCACTGTGCCACGCGTTAACAGCTGCGCATCTGGCCAGCGCGTTCTTAACTGCTGTTCAAGCTGGTTGAGGGCGGTCACCAACTGATGACTTTGCTGAATGCTAAAGGCATTTCTCGCCAGTTCACCGTGCAGGAAATACCAGCGGCGCTGCTGGGCGTCATTCACGGTTAACCAGCCATTATGCAGTACCATTTTGCTGGCATTCTGCTGCAGTGCCAGCTGCGCGCCACGCACCAGCATCAGCGGATCGTTTTGAATTTCTTTACTGCTCACACCGGCAAACGCTGAGAACAGTTGCGCCAGAATCCAGTCGGCTTGTGCTGTACCGCCGTTTTGCAGACGGGCGCGCGTCAACGGATCGATCAGGCCATTGCGATGCTGGAAAGCGTAAGTGCCCCAACGCTGCATCTGGTCATCATCCAGCGCACCGCTCACCTGTTTCAGCATCGGCAGCGCCTGCAGCTGCGCTTGCCACCACTTTGCCGCTTCATCGCCGTGATCGTTATCGGCGCTCACCAGCCACACCAGCTGACGATCCAGCCGCTGCATAAACCCTTGCTGAATCTCTGCCGGCGCTTGCCCCAGATTTTGTTGCGGCAGTAAAGCCAGCACGCTGCTGTTCAGCTGGCTGCGCGGCAACAGGATGGCCAGTGCCACCGCCAATGCCAGGCAAACCGCCAGCCACAGCAGCGCAGCGGTTTTCTCACTGCGCTGGGGCAAAACGCGCTCGCTCTTCATCAGTCAATTGTTTCGGCTCGGTGCGGGTATCACTTAAGGTGATGGCGGTTTTATCGCCCTGCTTATCATCCAGCGTAATGCTGTTAAGGAAGGTTGCTCCTTGCAGATCGATGCGGTTGAAAATTTTGTTCAGCGGTGCCGCCTTAGGCGTCAGGCTGAGCTGCCACTGGTCATTCCCTTTATCATGGAAATCGAGTTCGAAATTCTCACGCAGCACCTTTTCGTCGGCCTGGAACAAGGCGCGCAGCAGATGGTTGAACTGGAACATCTGCGGGTTACTGTCGGCGGTGATCACCTGCGGCGGCTGACCGCTCATGCTCTGCACCATGCGTTTATCATCGAGAATCAAGGTCATCACAAACGGCGTGGCCTGATGCCACCACAAACCTTGTTGCTGGGCGATTAATAACTGGCCACGCGACACCAGCGGCTGCGACATACCAGAAATGGTACGCACCTGCTCGAAGTTGGCGCGGATCACCGGCTGGCTGGCAAAACGCTGCTGCAGCTGATCCAACGTGATGGCCTGTGCGCTGGCACACAGCAACGTCAGCATCAGACAAAGAGTTCTGATCACGGTTTGACTCCCAGGCGTTCAAATAAAATATCGGGTGAAACGAAATTCATTTCCTGACTTGCCGCATCGACCGCCACCTGCAGCGTGTGTGCTTTGGTGGTGATCTGGCCCGCGGCATTGCGGATCACATAATCGATACGCAGGCGGTTTTCGTATTCGGTTATGCGGGCTTCCACGCGGATCACCTCTTCACAGCGTAACGGCTGGCGATATTTGACACGCGTATCTACCACTGGCCAGACAAAACCGCTGGCGGTCATCTCACCGTAGCTGTAGTTGATGCTGCGCAGCAGCGCTTCACGCGCCACTTCAAAAAAGCGGAAATAGTTGCCGTGCCACACCACGCCCATCGGGTCGCAGTCGTGGAACGACACGGTTAATTCAACCTCAGCGCGCCAGATATGTTCACTCATCGCGGCTCTTCTCCTCTGGTAACGTCCAGAAATCGTAAAAGTTAAACCAGTCCAGCGGCGCCATCAGCGCATGCTGCTGCAGTCGTTCGGCATAGCGATCCACCGTGGCCTGCAGCGCCGCCTGTCGTTGGGCTCGCGGCAGCAGGATCGGATCGGCAAAGGGTTCACAATGCACGCGCAGTCTGCCATGTTCCCGTAAGGCAAACATCAACAGCACCGGACAGCGTAAGGCGGCGGCCAGGACAAAAGGCCCCTGCGGAAACGGTGCCGGACGGCCCATAAATGCGCTCCACACCACGCGGCGTTCGCCCCCGCGCTGACGATGCACGGCGGTACGATCGCCGACAATCGCCACCCATTCCCCGGCATCCAGTTTTTGCTGCAGCAGGATGGCGGTATCCGGGCCGATATCGGTGACCGGCATCAGATTCACCCCGGCCTGCGGTGCAATGCTCTCCAGCACCTCGCGAAAGCGCTGGGCGTTATCGGTAAACACCAGCGCATTGATCACCAGCCCACTGACCTGCTTTGCCATCGCGCGGCAGGCTTCGATATCACCCAGATGCGACGCGAGGATCAAATGTCCTTTGCCCTCCGCAGCACGGATGACCGCTTCGGCACCCGGCGCAAAATCAATATCGCGTCCCCACTGCACCTCTCCGCGCCAGCTGGCGACTTTGTCCAGCATGCTGTAACCAAAGCGCAGAAAGTGGCGATAGCTATTGATCGGCGTCGGCAGGGCAATCTGCTGTTTACTGGCTTCTGCCTGCACCCGCGTCAGCCATTGCTGAGAGGCGGCACGCGCCTCACGTCCGCTCAACCAGTAAACCGCCACCACCGGCCATAGCAACAGCACAAACGGCAGCCGCCCGGCGCGACGATACAACCACAGCATAAAACGCAACCCGCTCTGACCCCGACGCTCTGGCGTGGCGGCCCAGTGCTGCGCCGTTTTACCCCGGCTCAGTAACTGTGGGATGCGCGGCACCATGCCAAAGAACAGGCGCGTGTGCATCCATGAGATACGCAGGTTGTCGTGCAAGGCATCAAAATGTGACAGGCCACTTTCCGGATAGGTGACGCGCGTGCTGATAAAGCGGCTCGGCGTGCCCTGCCAGTAGAGTCGCACCATTATTTCGGTGTCGAAATCCATGCGCTGGCCAATCGGGTGGCGATCGCAGAGTGCCAATGAAGGTCGCAGCGGGTAGACGCGGAAACCGCACATGCTGTCTTTTAGCGAGAAGGAGAGCGTTTCAATCCACACCCAAAAATGGGTGATGTAACGGCCATACAAGCGGGATTTCGGAATGGAATCATCGTAAACAGGCTGGCCGGAGATCAGGCAATCGGGATGGCTTTCCGCTTCCGCCAGCATGCGCGGCGTGTCTTCCACCTGATGCTGACCATCCGCGTCGAGTTGTAGCGCGTGGCTGTATCCTGCTGCGGCGGCCCGGCGCATCCCGGCGATCACCGCCGCACCTTTGCCCTGATTAACCGGTAAGGTGAGGATATCCAGCTGTGGAGCCTCAAGGTCAGCGATCTGCTGCTGAGTCTGCGTATCACTGCCGTCATCGACGATAATCACCGGCAGATTAAAGGGAGCCAGCCGCGCCAGCACCGAGGCCAGCATGGCGCCGTGGTTGTAACAGGGAATCAGAACACAGGGTTTGAAAGGCGCATTCAGCACAGGCGAATCTTCCCGCTGCTGGCAATCTCAGTGCTGTCCGCGTAAATCAGGCTGTAGCTGAAGCTCAGCAGTGATTTGTCTTCCTGCCAGCTCAGCTGCAGCTCTAGCTCCGCATCAGGCGGCACCGGCTGCTGAAACTTGATGTTCTCAATTGAACGGAAGTGTTTACCGATGGCCAGGCGTGACAGGCCGTAATGTAAAGCCCAGTCGAGCTGCGCCACGCCGGGTAAAATCGGTAAGGTCGGGAAGTGGCCGCGGAACCAAAACAGATCCGCGGCAGCATGCAGGCGCAGCGTCAGTGTTGCGCCCTGCTGCAGGGCGTTGAGTTCAACCGGCAACATCAAACAGTTCCTCAATTTGGGGCCAGGCGCGTTTGCTTTGCGCCGTAACCGGAATCGCGTTGACCACGCGCCAGTAGCGCGGCATGGCAACCGGCTCCAGCCAGGGTTGCAGCGCGATTTTCCATTGTTTCTTACGTTGGGTCAGCGTTGCGGCATCCAGCGTGTCCGGCAAAGCCAGCACCACGCCAATCGCCTGGCGTCCGTGACGCTGAATCGCCAGAGCGGCCGCGTCTTCTACGCCGGGTAAGGCCAGCAGTCTTCGCTCGATCTCACTGAGTGAAACGCGCTTATCTTCAATCTTCACCACCCGATCCTGACGGCCCGCCAGCTGAAACGTGCCGGAGGGCTGTTGTACAATCCGATCGTCGAGCGGCCAACCCTCAGTGGTTTCCAGCAACGCCGAAAACACCCGCCATTCAGCAGATGCCTGCCGCTCCAGCCTGACCTGAGGAAAACAGTGCCACGGGGCGTTTTCTTCCTGCGCACAGCGCCAGCCGATCACGCCGGTTTCGGTGCTGCCGTAAATCTCATCCACCGCACACTCAAAGGCGCGCTGAGCGTGCTGTGCATCAGCCCAGGGCAAAGCCCCGCCAGCCGAAACAATCAGCGCACATGATGGTGCATCCAGGGCAGGATCCAGGCGACGCAAAAAAGCCGGGCTACTGATAAAGGCATAGCGACGATCGCGACGCTGATCGGCGAGCTGTTCACCGTAAAAAATTTGCTGAGCGGCAAGTGGCAAGCTCAGCGCCATCGGCAACACAATGCGAAACGTCAGGCCATACAGATGTTGATGGCTCACTGACGCAATCACGTGGCATTGCTGCAGACGATCGGCCCATAACGCTGCCAGCCACTGCGCTTCAAGATCGAGTGCACGCAGTGATTTCACCACGCGACGCGGCGTGCCGGTGGAACCGGAGGTGAATAGCACCAGTTCGGCATCTTCGGCGATGGCAGGCAGTTCGCCCAGCGCCAGTGCACCGTCCCAGCGCAACTGTGGCAGGGACACCGCCAGCGGCATATCGCTGATCACGCCATCCAATTGTTCTGCCATCTCTTCCAGCTGCGCGGCCCGACAATGTCCGGGGATCACCGGGGTTTTACCGGCGTGCCATAACGCCAGCAGCGCCGCCGTGAAGTGATAACTGTTATCGAAGCACAACGCCCAGTGCTGACCCGGCTGGCTTTGGAGTTTTTCCATTAACGCCAGCACCTGCTGACGCATCTCCGATAACCAATGCTGTTGCTGCCCTTGCCAGGCCAGGACACGATCCGGCGCTTCGAGCCAGTCGCGGATACTCACCACCTTCATGCCTTGTTCCTCATACGCTGACGCAGCAGCCATTCGCCGCCCATCAGCGCGCCCATCAGCAGATAGCTGATGCACCCATTCCAGAGTGTCCACAGCGAGAGATCATTGAGCAGGCAAGTGGCCAACGCCACGCTGCCGTTAAAAATGAAAAAACCACACCATACCTGTGTCACGCGCCGCGTATAGCGCACGGCCCGCGCGGGCAAATCCGCTTCACGCAGCCGCGCTAAACGCTCGACCAGCGGCATCGGGCTCCACAAAGATGTGCCAAACAGCAGCAGCATCAGCCCATTCACGACTACCGGATACCACAGCAACAAATGCTGACTGCGCAACAGCATGCTGGCGAGGCACAGTAAGGTCCCCACCAGCGCCAGCGACAGCATCACCCGCCCCATCGCGCCCTGCGCATGACGTAACTGCCAGATGCGCCAGCCAAACAGCAGGGCTAACACAGCAATCACGCCGCGCCATTGCGGATGGGTGACGGCAAGCCACACCAGAAACGGCCAGGCCAGCAGGGCCAGACCATTTAACAGGCGCAGAAATGCTGTCATGCCGGGAATCAGGCTTCGTCGCGCATCAGTTGAACGACAGCGTCCACCACATCCTGCACGGTGCGAACGGCACGGAAGGCTTCGGGTTTGATTTTACGGCCGGTACGTTTTTGCAGGTGCACCACCATGTCGACCGCATCAATGCTGTCGAGTTCGAGATCTTCATACAAACGGGCATCCGGGCGGATATCATCGGCATCAATTTCAAACAGCGAGGTGAGCAGCGAGGCCACTTCCTGGTAAATTTCGTCTTTATTCATCATCTTGACTGTTCTCAGGCTTGCTGTTGTTCAACAAACGCGGCCAGCGTGGCCACGGAAAAAAAGTGCGCGCGTAAGGTTTCGCTTTCTGCGGAAAGCTGTACGCCGAAGCGATTTTTCACCGCCAGTCCCAGCTCAAGGGCATCGATTGAATCAAGTCCCAACCCTTCGCCAAACAAGGGTGCGTCGGTTTCTATATCGTCCGGGCTGATATCTTCCAGATTCAGCGTGTCGATAATCATCAGTTTGATGTCGTCAATCAGTGCTTGCATAACTTACTTTGTCTCTTCAGGGACCAGTGCCTGTTGCAAGTGACGCGTCAGGCGACGCGCGGCGAGCGGCTGCGCATCTTCTTCGGCTTCACTGAACGCCTGGCTATCAATACGCGATTTTACGCGTACAGTAAAAACGGGTTTAACCAGCGGAATCTGATACCAGCGACTTTGCTTATCGAGCATACGCTGGGTGCAGCTGATATGTACCACGCGCAGATCGCATCCGGCACGCACCGCGATATTGGCGGCACCGCGTTGCAGCTTTAACGGTTCACCATAACGGGTACGCGTCCCTTCAGGAAAAATCAGGATGGTATCGCCGCGCGCTAAACGCTGCTGGCTATCGGGCAGCAAGGTATCGGCTTCGCTGTTAATCAGGTAATCGGCAGATTTGATGACGCCATTAAAAAAAATGTTGTGCTGCAGTTCGGCTTTGACCAGACAATCCATCTCCGGAAGCACCGAAGCAATCATCACATAATCAATTAACGAAGGATGATTGGCGACGATCAGACAGCCGCGATCCTGGCGCAGTAGCTCGGCACCAATGATCTGATAATCGTAAACACCGACAAAGCGACAAAAGCGCAGGAAACAGCGGAAGCTCCAGGCAATGCTGCTGCGTGCAATCTGACGACGACGCAGGCCATCGCGCTGAATCAGCAACAGCAGGTTAAACCAGGTCACAGACAGCAGCAGACCGCCCACGCTGAACAGCGTAAAACTCACGGCAGTCATCACCAGTCGCCAGTAAAAGTTGCAGCCAGCACGCCAGCGCAGGGCTAACGAATTATCCGCCATGATGACGCTCCCAGTGCCACAGGTGACGTTCACCGGCAATCGTCATTCGTTCGTCACCTTGCAACATCGCCTGCAGGAATTGCAGACTTTGCGGCAAAGTCTCGGCTGCGGGGCGCGCGGGCTCTGCTGTGCAGCGCCACTCATTACCAGATTGCAGCAACAAAGCCACCGCGTAAGGGGCGTTTAAGCGGTCAATTTCGGGTAGCCACGGCTGATAATAGGCAGGTACTACGCCGTCAAAATCCACCAGCAGCACCTGCGCGTAGCCCGCCTGATGCAAAGCCGCGACCTCAAGCAAACCCTGTTGAAAACTGTCCATGCCCGCTGAAATTGACGAAGAAACCAGCGGCTGTCGCGCCGCAATGGTTAAGCTACCCACCGCAGAGTTGTGTACGGACATGGCAAAATCGGTCGGAGAGAGCGCCTGCTGATCTTTTAACGCCGTGAGTATGCGCAGATTACGTTCCAGCTCACCGTGGCGGCTGGTAAACACAATGGCATCCACCGTTTGACGTGCCAGTAGCGCCAGCCCGCTCTCCACAGCCGCACGGCTGCCCGCACTCAGGCGGCGTGCAGTCATCATCGGCAAAAATTGGGGTTTGGCGATCGGTAGGGTGGCGTCCAACGCGGTTTGCTGTCCGGCCCAGTGCTGCCACTCATCGGCAGTGCTGTGACCTGGTGCAATCGCGTGCCAGTCAACCAGGGTGTAAGCGAGTTTCATACCTGTATTCTTTCTTCAGCCTCAGGGATGGTCAGATTTTCGCTGTGCGGCATCCCTTCCCTGCTTGCGTTCGAGTCCGTCATCCGTCTCATGCGAATGTCGCCGATTAACAAGGCGGGCACGTGGCCCGCCTGTTTTCTCTTTCGGCAGCGTTAGCGCTTTCTTTAAAACATTATGTCAGCGATCACGCATGGCGCTTATTTTACGGCCTGAACCGCAAGACGCGTCTGAATACCCTGGTTCAGATTCTGAATCCAGCGGTTGTAGTTACGATGGATCTGGCCACTGCCCGCTTTCAGATTGGTACTGCTCACGTAATCAATGCGGTAGCTGTTTGCAGCATAAGTGATGCGAATGTCGGCCGTATGACCGCGCTCGGACAGCTTACCGTTCATCACGCCCGGGCCTGCCGGGGAAATCACCCAGTGGTTGGCCGCACCGGCTTCAACAATGGCGCGCTGCATTTGACTATCCGTGTAGCTTTGCCCAACGGTCTGGCTCACGTTCTGAATGGGCGCGGTGCGCGGTGCGCAACCCGTCATTAATGCCGCTGTCACGATTAAGGCAAGCGCCGCTTTTTTATTCATCATTTCCTTTGTTTCCCCTGTCGTAGCCAATCACCACAAATGGCGACCGTGTGCGTAATTGAACTTGCACTGATCCGTTCAGACTTTGTAAAGCGCGCGAATAATACCACTATATGTAAAGACAAGTAAAAAAAAGCACGAATGACTTAAGCAGCGCCTCATTTCATGGCAAAAGCAGAAATTGCCGGGTTTACAGCGTAAAATCTGCCGCAAAACCGGCTTGAGGCATGATGTTTAGCCCTGCCAGCCGCCGCCGAGCGATCGGTAAAGATCGATTTGTGCGAGCAACAGAGTGTTTTTCACTGAGACAATATTGAGCTGAGTGTTAAACAAGGTGCGCTGCGCGTCCAGTTCATCCAGATAAGAGGCATAACCGTTCTGATAACGATTACGTGCGATGCGGTATGCTTCTGTCACATAGCCTTCTTGCTTCTGCAATTCCGTCAGCTGTTCCTCACTGCGGCGAATGGCATCCAACGCGTTATCCACATCTGAAAAGGCACCGCGTACCACTTTCTCATAGCCATAAAGCGCTTGGTTACGTGCGGCCATCGCCACATCCACCTGCGCCGTCAGTGCTTCGCGGTTTAATAGTGGTGCGAGAATGCTACCGCCAATGCTCCACAGGCGGAAGGGATTGTCGAGTAACTGATGCAGTTGAAAACTTTGCAGCGTGCCGGTCGCCGTCAGATTAAGTGAAGGCAATAAATCGGCCTGCGCCGAAGCCAGCGAGGCATCCGCGGCAATCAACTGACGCTGTGCCTGCACGATATCCGGGCGGCGGTTGAGCAGCTGAGACGGCAACAACGCCGGCAGCGTCTGCGGTTTGATATGGTCGAAGTTGCGGGTACGGGCAATCTCGCGCGGATTCATGCCCACCAGCACGCTGAGTGCATTCTCTTGTTGTTCGATTTGATGCCGTAACTGCGGCACCTGCGCTTTGGCGGTCTGATATTCCGAAGCCGCCTGCATCCACTCCAGTCGTGAGGTATAGCCGGTTTCAAACTGGCGCTGCGCCAGATTTAACGAGTTTTCACGCGTGGCCAGCGTCGCTTCGGTGACACGCAATTGTTCGTCCAGCGCGCACAGACTGAGGTAACCGGAGGCCACCGAACTGGCAACCGTTAATTCAGCCGCTGAAGCTGCAGCACGCTGGGCATCCAGAGACGCTTGCGAAGCAAGAATGCTGTTGCTGCGACTGCCCCAGAGGTCTACGTCATAGTTTGCCTGCAACAGTCCCTGGAAGACGGCATTCTCATACGGTTGCCCGGTTACTGCCGACAATGCGCGCTGATGTGTGGCGGCAACCCCGGCGGATAGCGTGGGGAAATTATCCCCCTGCGCAGCACGCAATTGCGCGCGGTACTGATCGACCCGTGAACGGGCAATCAGGATATCGCTGTTATGTTGCAATGCCTGATTGACTAAATGATTAAGGTTATCGTCGCCAAAGCGTTGCCACCACTGTGCTTCGGGAGCTGCCGACGGGCCAACCTGCTGGCGCCAACTGTCTGGGATCGGTAAGGATGATGGGGCCTTTTCCACTTCTGTCGCGCAGCCGCTGACCATCAACGTCATCAGCGAGGCGAGGATTAACCGCTTCATGGCACATCCTTGTGCGGCTCTGCTGCAGTATCAATATTGACTTCAACCGACATGCCGGGACGCAATTCTTCAGTATCGCCGAGGATTTGAATACGTACCGGAATACGCTGTGCGATCTTCACAAAGTTACCGGTGGCATTGTCCGGTGAAATTGCACTGAATTCCGAACCGGCAGCGGGGGAAATAAATTCAACCCGGCCGTCAAAACGCTTGCCGTCCAGTGCATCAACCCGAATCGTCACGGGTAATCCTGGACGCACACGTGCCAGCTGTGTTTCTTTCAGATTGGCGATCACCCATTTGTTATCCGGCACCACTGATGTCAGGCGCGTGCCCGCCGTGACATAGGTCCCTTTACGCACCGACAATTGTCCCAGCTGTCCGCTGTCGGGCGCGATAATACGTGTATTGGCCAGATCGATATTGGCCAGTTCCAGCGCGGCTTTGGCACTGGCTACATCGCCTTCCAGGGAACCGCGATTCACGATGACCGTTTGTAAACTCTGCTGCGATACCGCAACCTGCGCATCTGCCTGGCGAAGTTGCGCTTGCGCCTGCGCGTTAGCGGCACGCGCTGCGTCACGTTCACGCACGGAGAGCGACCCATCGGCCGCCAGATTTTCTACACGCTTCAGGTCAAGGCTGCTTTTCAGCGCCTGGGCTTTGGCATTCTCCAGCGCAGCTTTATTGCTGAGAATATTGGCTTCCGCACTGCGGCGTTGCTGTTGGTTATTGTTTTGCGCAGCGATTTTCATATCCAGCTGCGCTTGCGCCTGATGCACGCGCTGGCGATAGATACGATCGTCAATGGTCATCAGTAACTGCCCTTTGGTGACCGGTTGTAAATCCACCACATTCACGTCGGTCAGATAGCCGCTGACCTGTGGGCTGATAAAGGTGACCTGCCCGCGCACATAGGCGTTCTCCGTTGACTGAATCGTGCTGGTAAACGGCCACAGCTGCCAGGCGTATAAAATCACCAATACGCCAACGATCACGATGCCGCTGCCGAAAGCGATGGAAAGAATGCGTCGGCGGTTGGCGCGTTCGCGCTCCGCAGCCTGAATATCGTCCTGTTGGCTCATGAATTCTCCGTCGGGTTTGAAGCTTGCTGACGCTGTTCCGTCAAATTATGGCGTGCCTGACGCCAGTTGATATAACGCAGCCGCGTCAATCGCCACAGCACCCACATCAGGGTGATCAGCGCCATCGCGGCAGTCAATAAATAGGTGTCGTTGTAGGCCAGCACGTTAGCCTGGAGTGTGGCCACAGCTTGTAACTGGCTGCTGCTCTGCGCGCTGAGCAGAACGTTGTCGGGCAACTGGCTGCTAAACAGTGAACTGTATTGGCTGAGGCGCTCGATGACATTGGGATCGAGCTGTGACAGCTGATCGCCCAGCAGGCTGGAGTGATACTTCTCCCGCCACGTCTGGAAGGTGCCGAGTATAGCCGAGCCAATCAGCCCGCCCAGATTTTGGCTCATGCCAAACAGCACCACAAAACTCACCAGATTTTTCGGCTGCGTCACCACACCGCCAATCCCTAACAGCATCGCGGGCGCGAGGAAGAACGCGCTGCTAAAGCCGAGTAAAAACTGACTGACATACAAATTGTTGCCGCGTGTCACTGGGCTGGATTGTGCATCCATGTACGAGGCGATGATCATCACCACCAGCGAGGTGACGATCGGCCAACTGAGATGCGTCGGTTTGATGGTCAATGCACTGGCGATCATGCCAAAAATCACCCCAGCGATAATCGCTAAAGCCAGGCCACGCATCTGGTCATTCAGCAACCCAAGCTGTTGCAGGAAGCCCACCGCGCCGGTGTTTTGCTCGGCCAACACAATACGCATCATGATCATCACAATGCCCAGTCGTACAATCATGCCGTTGCTTAACCATCGGGTGTTAATCAGCGGATTCGCGCGGTTATGTTCCACCACCACTGCCGCAACAATCAGCACCAACGAAAGGGCTAATGAAATACCCAACCACGGCGTGGTAAACCACCACTCGATGCGGCCCAGCGATAGCACGCCGCACAGCAGTGCCATGCCGGGTGCCAGCAGGATAAAGGTGACAAAATCCATCTTTTCAAAGGCCTTGATACGATCGCCCGGCGGCAACTTCACCACCAAAACACAACCGAGCGCTATCATCGCCAGCCCTAACTCAAACAGATAAAGACCGCGCCACTCTTCCAGCTGGAGCAATTCGGTAGAGAACAAACGGGCGAGCGGGATCGCCAACTGCGATGCGGTAATGCCGATCACCAGGGCTTTGAGTCGGTGTTTCGCCGGCCAGGCCTGAATTTGGTAATAGATACCAAGGGAGCTTAGCGCCGCGCCCACCATCCCGTGAGCGGTGCGCACAATAATGGCGGAACTGAGATCGTTGGCCAGGATATGGAAGAACGCCACGATGACGTAAAGCACGAGAAAAGCTTCGGTAAACAGCCGCAGGCCAAACTGCTGACGAAATTTAACCAGCAGCAGGTTGATGGAAATGTTGCCCATCACGTAGACAGCCGGCAGCCAGGCAATCTCATTGCTGTAAGCGCCAAAGGTGCCCTGAAGATTGGTAAGATTGGCCGTCACCAGCGCATTACTGAGCGCGCCGGTGATGGAGATCAGCAGTCCAATAATGCCAAACGCCACGCGCTTTGAGGGCGAGTGGATTGGGGTGGAAGGTGAACCCGGCAGCATCGGTTTTTCATGAGGCAGCCATTCACGTTGTGCATAAGGATTGCGTTTTGCCACGATTAGATACTTCCCAGTCGAGCCAGCAGCTGTTGCAAAACCTTCTCGGTCACTGCCAGCGCTTCAGGATCGATGTCTGCCAGCAACTGTGCGCGCAAGCTGTCTGCCTGGGTTTTCACTTCAGCAAATGCGACGCCGCCCTGCTCGGTCAACACCAGCAGGCGTTTACGGCGATCCTCTTTCGGCTGCACGCGCGCCAGTAACTGCTGTTTTACCAGTCGATCTACCAGTGGCACCACGCTCGCTTCTTCTAATCCCAACAGTTGGGCCAGCGCTTTCTGGGTCGGCGGCTCCGTGGCCGTGGCCACTGTGGCGATGGCCATCCAACTGCTCATACTTAAGCCACTCTCTTTAAGGCGACGATCGACTGCCAGCCGCCATGCATGTGCCGTAAGATGTAATAAACGCGAAAAAGGTTGCGGATAGTCACTCAAAACGTAGTAGCCTAATGATTAGAGACCTAACTAAACAAGTGCGTTATTATAAACAAAGTGTCAGCCTGATGAAAAGTTTGCTTACATTAGCACTGTAGTTCGCGCGCCTCAGCCCTTCCACTCTGTTCTCAAATAGATGCGGCTTGCCACAAAGCCTATCCATGTACAGCTATTTTGTATAAGTTTCGTGTAAATCAAATCATTTAAATCGCTGATAAATAACAATAAGCACAAATTCCTCAAAAATATCATTGTACAAGTTAGGGTTCATTGTATAAGTTTACTTCCCGTGAGCCAGCGACTGGCTCCGTAACGAATGATGCACTTTGCGTCGCCTCTGAAGGTGTTTTTGGATTTCCACCTTCAGAGGTGTCTTTTTTGCGTTGGTTGATGAGTTTGGGTCTTACGCGCCTGTCCGCGCGTAAGTTTTTCATCATGGAACTGAAGGCCAGGTTGCCATCAGACCGATCTGAAGGGCTTCATACATGCAAAACACCGCCACCAGCAGTGACGCTATCGCTGACTACTTTAAACTCGCCGGTAACAGCGACAGCACCGAGATGGAAGTTTTCGGGCAGATCATCGCTGAAATCCTGCAAGCCGGAATGCCGGTCACCAATAAAGCCATCATCGCTTCGCTGATTAATCGCCTTGAGATGGAAAGTGATGTGATCCAACTGGATATTTATCGTCATCTTCTCGAACTGGTGGTTAACAAAACACCTGACGATCTCTCGGTGTAATATCGGATTCCAGGGACGGAATCACTCTCTTCTTCGCTCTCCCGCTAGCTTCATCCCTCAATGCCCGCTAACATCACCCGCGTTTAGTGTCCAACTGGTTGATGCCATGCCGTGACGGTATGCGCAAAATAATTAAAGAGCCTGCACATTTATGAGCCCATCTACAGAACACGCCCCTGCGGCGAACGATATTACCGTGGGCAGCGTTTTACGCTCGCCTGCGCTGCTTACCCGTGAGTGTCTGGCTGGGGTGATTACCGCTCTGGCACTGATCCCCGAAGTGATCTCCTTCTCTGTTATTGCGGGTGTCGATCCCAAAGTGAGTCTGGTTGCCTCGGTGGTGCTGTGTCTGACCTTGTCGATTTTAGGTGGCCGCCCAGCCATGGTCACGGCAGCAGCGGGATCGGTGGCACTGGTGATTGGACCAATGGTCCACGCGCATGGGGTTGAATACATTCTTCCTGCGGTCATTCTCGGCGGTATCATTCAGATTATTTTTGGTCTTGCCGGGCTGTCCCGCATGATGCGCTATATTCCGCGTTCAGTGATGCTGGGCTTTGTGAATGCGTTGGGCATTCTGATTTTCTTCGCGCAGGTTCCCCACGTCTGGGGGCAATCGGGATTGGTATGGGTGCTGTTTGCCGTGACCCTGGCGATTGTGCTGCTGTTACCCAAAATCCTGAAAAGCGTCCCGTCACCGCTGGTCGCCATTGTCGTCGTCACCGGGGTGGCATTGTTGCTGGGTTATCGCGTGCCTAACGTTGGCGATGAAGGGCCAATGAGTTCAGGCTTGCCCGGATTTACCACGCTGCTGGTGCCGTTTAATTTACAGACGTTACAGATTGTCTGGCCTACCGCGCTGAGTATCGCCTTCGTGGGTTTGATGGAATCTCTGCTCACCGCCAAACTGGTGGACGATATTACCGATACGCCTTCAGGTAAGCGCCGCGAGTCCTGGGCACTCGGCGTCGGTAATATTTTGGCCGGTTTTTATGGCGGTATCGCTGGCTGTGCCATGATCGGTCAGACCATTGTTAACGTTGAGCTGGGCAAAGCACGCACGCGCATCTCAACCATTGCGGCGGGTATTGTGCTGTTGCTGCTGGTCACCGGACTGAGCCAGATCATGGCGCAGATTCCTATGGTGGTCCTCGCGGCCATCATGATGGTGGTCGCGGTGAAAACTGTTAACTGGCACAGCCTGCAACCCGCCACGCTAAAACGTATGCCGTGGTCAGAAACCTCGGTGATGGCCCTGACGGTTGTGGTCACCGTTTGGACTGGCAACCTGGCGCTGGGCGTTTTGATTGGCGTGATCCTCGCCATGATGCTGTTTGCACGCCGTATTGCCCATGTTATCCATGCTGAACGCCAGTTAAGCGATAACGGTGAACAGGTCTATTACACGGTGCGCGGCCCGCTGTTCTTTGGCAGCAGCAATGATTTATTCGAACATTTCGATTACGGACACGATCCAAAAGTTGTCACCATTGACCTGACGCATGCACAAATCTGGGATGCATCCAGCGTCGCGGCACTGGATGCCATTGAATACCGCTATCAACGTCACGGTGCGACAGTCACCGTCATCGGGCTGGATAACCGCAGTAGCGATTTCCGCGATCGCCTGAGCGGTAATTTGGGGTGATGATTTCAATGAAGTGAGTTTGAGTCACTTCGTCCAGATTGATTTTTCTCTAAGCTGTCATCTCCAACGAGATGGCAGCTTTTTTATGGGCTTTCGTCAGCGATATATCGACTACGCTTAGGAAGCAACGCTCGGTTGCCCAAATAAAGGACGTGATTAATGAAGAGTTTATTCGGTGGAATGCTGATTATTACTTGTCTGGTCTCGCTGATGGGTTGCCAGCAATCCGACAGGCCAATTGGGCCTGATGGTCGTCCGAATGTGCCCACAGAGCAACCTGTTCCGGGCGGCCCGATGAGTAAAGGCCCCGTAGGGCAACCGCAAGCTTGAGACTTATCGCGCCCAAAGCAGATGAGCAGATGAGCAGATGAGCAGATGAGCAGATGAGCAGATGAGCAGATGAGCAGATGAGCAATTGTAACGGGCAGTTGATATCGAGGATAGATATTAGGAATTGAAATTATGAAGTAAATTGCAGGCACAAAAAAACCGCCCTTGGGCGGTCACGACATTACTGCATATTGCTTTGATTTTATTTGGTTTTAGCGACTACTAAATATGGTACCCGGGGCGGGACTTGAACCCGCACAGCCATAAGCCGAGGGATTTTAAATCCCTTGTGTCTACCGATTTCACCACCCGGGCAGGGTGTAAATTGGAGGCGCGTCCCGGAGTCGAACCGAGGTAGACGGATTTGCAATCCGTTGCATGGCCACTCTGCCAACGCGCCTTTATTCTGATGTGTCATCCGTTAACAACGGAGGACTAAATTTGGAGCGGGAAACGAGACTCGAACTCGCGACCCCGACCTTGGCAAGGTCGTGCTCTACCAACTGAGCTATTCCCGCAATTCACCGAACTCGCTGATTTTATTCAGCTTCTTGCAGACTCGCTGCCGTTCGATGCGATGCATTCTACTTATCTGACGCAATGAGTCAATAGAATTATCCACACAGCGCGTCCGTTTGCTGCTTTTTAAATCGCATCGATCAGCTATCGAGCAAATCACCGCGTGCGGCGCTCAAATACTGGAACATTGACCAGAAGGTCAGCACCGCGGCGATATACAGCGCCACCACGCCCACTCCCACTACGGTTGCGTCTGGACGCCACAGCAAGGCGAACAGTGAGAACATCTGCGCCGTGGTTTTCACTTTGCCAATCCAGGAAACAGCCACGCTGCTGCGCTTACCAATCTCCGCCATCCACTCACGTAAGGCTGAGATAATAATTTCGCGCGCAATCATGGTCGCTGCCGGTAAGGTAATCCACCAGGCGTGGAAATACTCGGCGACCAGTACCAACGCAATGGCCACCATCACTTTGTCTGCCACAGGATCCAGGAAAGCGCCAAAACGCGTAGTTTGCTTCCAGCGCCGGGCAAGAAAACCATCAAACCAGTCAGTCACGGCGGCAACGACAAAGATCAATGCAGTGGCAAAAGGTGCCCATTGAAAAGGCAGATAAAATGCCAGCACAAAGAATGGAATCAGTACAACTCGAAACAGGGTAAGACACGTCGGAATGTTAAATTGCATATGCCAGTAACTGTCTGGTGTGAGTAGAATTTAACGTATGTTCCTACATTGCCCCCCCTGTTTCAATGCTAGTGTTTCAGCGAGTAGTAGATTTTTTCCGCCAGCGCGAAGGAAATCCCCGGCACTTTAGCAATCTCATCCACGCTGGCATTCATCAGGGGTTGCAGGCCCCCCATGTACTTAAGCAGCTGTTGACGCCGTTTTGGCCCTACCCCTTCAATGCTTTCCAGCGCGCTGGTGTTCTTCACTTTGGCGCGTTTTTTCCGATGCCCCGAAATTGCATGATTGTGAGAGTCATCACGAATATGTTGAATCACATGCAGTGCAGGCGAGTCTGGCGGCAAGGAAACGCCCTCACCTTCCGCTTCAAAGAACAGCGTTTCCAGGCCCGCTTTACGGTCAGTGCCTTTTGCCACGCCCAGCAGAATGGGATGATCTTTATCCCAGGGCACATCCAGCTCTGCAAACACCTGTTTCGCCTGTGCCAGCTGGCCTTTACCGCCATCGATGATGATCACATCAGGGATTTTGTCCTCCTCCAGCGCTTTACCATAACGACGGCGTAATACCTGGTTCATCGCGGCGTAATCGTCGCCGGGCGTGATGCCTTCAATGTTATAGCGGCGGTAATCCGAACGCAGCGGTCCATCGCGGTTAAAGACCACACACGAAGCTATCGTCTGCTCACCCATGGTGTGACTGATGTCGAAACACTCCATGCGATTGATGCTGTCGAGTTCGAGAAAGACGGCCAGCGCCGCTAGTCGCTGCTGAATAGTGGAGTGCTGAGACAGTTTAGTGGTCAAAGCGGTGGCCGCATTGGTGCGCGCCAGTTTAAGGTAGCGAGCCCGATCGCCGCGCGGTTTGCTTTGAATATTGACCTTGCGGCCGGCCAATTCACTCAAGGAATCGGCCAGCAACTCACGTTCGGGCAGACTGAAGTCCAGCAGAATATCAGCTGGCAAAGTGCGTGCTTCGCTCCCCTGCAGATAAAACTGGCCGACAAAGGTTTGCACCACTTCGGTGAGATCGGTATCAGCAGGCACTTTCGGGAAATAACTGCGGCTACCCAGCACTTTGCCCTGCCGAATAAACAGCACGTGCAGACAAGCCATACCGGCGTCGAATGCCACCCCTATCACATCAAGGTCATCCCCCTGATTGGAGACAAACTGCTTCTCAGTGACACGTCGTACCGCCTGAATCTGATCGCGCAGACGCGCCGCTTCTTCGAAGCGCAATCCATAGCTGGCCTCTTCCATGCGTTTGACCAGCTGGTTGATGACTTGATCATCTTTGCCGGCGAGAAACAGCCGCACGTAATCGGTTTGCTGCGCATACTCATCTTCGCTGACCAAACCCGCTACACACGGCCCAAGGCAACGGCCAATCTGATATTGCAAACAGGGGCGAGAGCGGTTGCGATAAACACTGTTTTCACACTGTCGAATCGGGAACACTTTCTGCAACAGCGCCAGGGTTTCACGCACCGCATAGCCATTAGGGAAAGGCCCAAAGTATTCCCCTTTCGCGTGTTTGGCACCACGATGCATCGCCAGTCGCGGATGCGCGTCTGCACTCAGAAATATATAGGGATAGGATTTATCATCACGCAGCAGCACGTTATAGCGAGGCTGATAGAGCTTGATGTAATTGTGTTCAAGCAGCAACGCTTCGGTTTCGGTATGCGTCACCGTCACGTCGATGTTTTGGATGTTACTGACCAGGACTTCGGTTTTTCGGCTGCCCACCTGAGTGCGGAAATAACTGGTCAGGCGCTTTTTGAGGTCTTTCGCTTTACCGACATAGATCACCGTGCCTGTCGCGTCATACATGCGGTAGACGCCGGGCTGACTGGTCACGGTGCTCAGAAAGGCTTTGGAATTGAAAACGTCACTCACTACTGATTAACGGCTCCGCATTATAGAGACCATGTCGAATGGCCAGATGCGTTAACTCTACGTCGCCACTGATGTTCAACTTACTGAACATACGATAACGGTAACTGTTAACGGTTTTCGGGCTGAGATTAAGCTGCTCGGAAATTTCCGTCACCTTTTGCCCTCGGGTGATCATCAGCATAATCTGCAATTCCCTTTCCGACAAACAGCTAAAGGGCGATTCGGCTTTTTGCGGCTCGATTTGGCTAAGCGCCATTTGCTGCGCAATATCTGATGCGATATAGCGCTGGCCTGAGTGCACCGAACGAATCGCACTCACCACTTCCTGCGGGGCTGCACCTTTGCTCAGATAACCCGCCGCACCGGCTTGCATTACTTTTGCCGGCAGCGGATTTTCGGTATGGATGGTCAGCATAATAATGCGGATGTCAGGATTGAAGCGCACAATTTTTCGCGTGGCTTCCAGACCGCCGATGCCCGGCATATTCATGTCCATCAGCACCACGTCGACCGGATTGCTGCGGCACCATTTCACCGCGTCTTCACCACAAGCCACTTCCCCGGCAATTACCAATCCCTTCATATCTTCCAGTATGCGGCGAATACCGGCGCGTACCAGTTCATGGTCATCAACAAGAAGCAGACTGATCAACGGGACGTACTCCGCAGGTTAGTGAGGGGAAAAATATATTTCAGGAGGGCCATCTTACCGGGTTTGCCGGGGAAAAAACATCTGGCTACGCAGATAAATCTCAAATGAAATGATACACATCAAATTGAGCTCAATCCCAGATATCTTTTGAGTGAAACGCTTAGCATGCAAGAATTAAAATGTGAAATTGTGACTAATATCATTATGTTATAATTTATGCTCATTTCATTGACCGCTGGGCTTTGCTTAATAAAAATAACTTCAACGCCTGATTTTTCCTGCCTGTTAATAACGCAAACATCCATTTAATGTTGGTTTAATCTCCACCGCTTCGCCTGGGATAAATTCCTCATTCAACCATATGATATACTCTGTTTTTTACACACAGATATTGTGTCTACATTCAGTAACACCACCAAGGAGTCAAAGATGAGTGATGAAGACTTTTCAACATCGCGGGATACCCAGGCATTGGCCGATGAAGTCGCTTGCCTGAAAATGATGGTGACGCTGATTCTGAAAGGGATGGGTCAGGCGGATGCCGGTAAGGTGATCATTAACATGGAGCGCTATGTGCAAAGCGCGTTAGCGGATAAGCCGCAGGCGGAAGTGTTCAGCAACACCATTCGTCAGATTAAAACCGCCTACCGTCAGTAAGCGGTGAAGCCCCGCGCGATGCGCGGGGTGGTCAACTGTGTGACTGCCAGTTCACTGAAACACCCAGTGACGGCAGCACCTCTTCCGGACTAAACCGGCGTGTGCCACGATACTTGTCCGCCAGTGCCGGCTGATGAACCGGAATACGAATGGCAAACAGATTATCCTCAGATTGAATCAACCCGGGTGATAAAGGTTCGTACACGACGTGGTGCTGCTCAAACATTTTTTCCAGCATCGGCGTTGCTGAACTGATCAGGTACTCCATACCGCTGAGTTCCGCCAACTGCACCGCATGCCACAAAATCGTCAGTGGCAGTTCTGCATCCACCTCAAGGCGTGCTGAAAAGCGTGACATTTCCCAGACTTTTTCCTGATCGAACGGCAGCACCATGCCTTCAGGCACTTCTGGTTCATGCCAGGGCAACAAACGTGCACAGCCGCAAATCCCCTGGCGCGCATTCCAGGCGATCATCCAGGTGACATCGGAGCGATCAAAGCGATCATACTCCTGTCCGGGCGTACTTAAGCGCGGCGGGATAGACCAACCTTCACCCCGCGCAAAAACGCTATAGCGATACGTTCCTAATTCTGCCAACAGAGAGGACGGCATATCCTTAAGCTGTGTTTGAATTACTTTCATCATGCGCCCCTGACATCCCCATGTTTGCAATGATTTCTTTGCGCCAGCCTGGCAAAGTTCCGGCGCAGGGTAGACAACTGACTAAAGAGTGGGAACTACTAAAATTAGTAGTTGCCTTTTTGCTATATCAGGCCAATTGCCGCCGCATAACACGCAATCTGCGTTTTATTGGAAACATTAAAACGCTTTTGCATATTCTTTTGGTGAAAATTCACCGTATGTTCTGAAATCGCTAAAATCAGTGAAATTTCCGCAGAAGTTTTTCCTTCCGCCGTCCATTTCAAAATTTCCAGTTCGCGTTGGCTAAAATCATTAGATAAAACCGCCATTGAACTATCATTTAGCCGCTCCAGCACGCGCAAACTCAGTTCCGCCAGAAGGTGCAGTTTCACCTCTAGCTGAACGCGTAAGTGTTGAGTCTGACTGTGAAGCGATGATGCTATAGATAATATACCAATGGCACGATTTGGCGCCATTGCCGAACAAGAAAAGCCGCTGTTGAGCCCTGCCGCATTCGCTTCAGCCCATAAATTACCGGCACCGGTAAATAAATCCCGCGTCCATTCCACGCCTCGTCCCGGCCGCTGACAAAGCAACAGCACCGGATCGACAGCATAATAATTTTCGCTTTCATAGCGCTTAACCCAGCTTTCCGGGTAAGTACTGAACAAAAACACGCGCGGCCGGGTAAAAGGCACGGGATGTTGAACCAGGAAAGCGAATGAATCGAAACCCATCGCTTCAATGTGTTGTTGTAATAGCGTTTTTACTTGAATCACTTCCGTCAGCGCCTGAAATTCATTTTCAGTTTCGCCACGCCAGACGAAATAATTATCGGTCGTCATTATTGCCTCAGCGTTGTTTCACGCTTTAACTTGTTATTCGTTCTGATAAACACAAAAAATAAATTAACTAGAGAAAAAATATTGATTGAAATGAGAGCAGCCCGCGGGGTAACAATCATAACCATCCTGATGTCAATGCGTTACCATTATGGGGAACTGAAAGCAGATACATTTTGCCAACAGCTTCACAACTTTAATCCTCTTTCCTGATTAGAATAGGATTTTTCCGAAGGAGTTTCAATCACCCTATTCATCGAAAATCATCATTAGATTGATAAATTTTTAGCATCGTCATTAACTAAAATCACTCACTTTGAAAGCGGTTACTAAGAGTAATAGCGGTATTTGTGGAACGAAGGCTATTCGGTTCATTCTTAATCCCAGTGATTTCTGTGGTGAGCGGTATAACGTGATTTCCGTCACCCTCTTTTCCAGCTACGCTTAGAGGATGTGCGGGGGATGACGCTGCGGACTTTTCAGGGGAAGACGTTGCGCCCTCAACCATACTGGCGCATTGTCATGCGTATTCGAGCATCATAACGGGGCTGACTATGATGAACCAACTGGCATTACCTTTCCTTGTACTGGGCGGTTGTACAGCGCTGATGATCTTAAAAGATCTTTTCCGTCACCCGCATCCGGTGGCCATCATGAATATCATCTGGCCACTGACCGGCCTCTATATGCCGTTCATCGGATGGTTAGCCTGGTGGTATCTGGGCCGTAAACCTTCACGTCAGGTAAAACTTGCGCTGCTGGTTCCACAAAAAATTCAGAGTAATGCCAGCTGGCAAACAATATTTATTTCCACCTCATTATCTGCCGCGGCCTGTATATTTGGCGACATAATGACCCTACCAATAATCACCTTGCTAAATCAGTTCGCCATTATGCCAACGCTCTGGATGCAGGCAATTATTTGCTTGATAGTTTCTCTGGTGGTGGGTTTATTTTTCCAGTTCCTGGCTATCCGCCAACGTGAAAAACGTTCATTTGGCCGGGCGTTATTATTAGCATTTAAAACCGAAACGTTTCCCCTGCTGATTTATCAATTAGGTATTTTTATCTTTATGGCACTGGCACTAAAATTTGTTCTCAACCAACAAATCAATCCATTGCTGGTGGCTTTCTGGTTTATGTTACAACTGGCCATGATCATCGGTTTTCTATTCTCCTGGCCCGCTAATCATTTCCTGATAAAACGAGGGCTTAATCCCGCCGTCTGACTAACGACAGTATCCGGCGCCGCGCATGCCCAGGTGAAAATGTCCGGCATGCGCGGCGTTGTAATCCGGTCCTAACGCATTACCAAAGGTCGCACAGCCGTTGTGCCATAAAGCGCGAAGCCCTGCTGCCGCATCCTCAGGTTGATGCCAGTTTTTTGCCACCTGCAGCCAGCGTCCATCTGCAAGCTGAAACCCAGTCACATCCCATGCATCTGCTGTTGCATGCTCGCTTAAACGCCCCTGCTGGCGATGATAGATATTTCGACAGGCGTAACTGCCGACGTGGGTGATTCGCCGAATCGGGCTGTTGATACCTGCCTGCTGAAGGGCGTGAGTGCTGTTGAGGACAAACATTGTGCTGCTCACCGCCATCGGGCAACTGGCAAGAAAGCTGCTGCTCAATGTCACTTCACCAAAACCACTCACGCGCAAAGGCTGTTCAATAGGGCAATCACCTTGCAGTGCTGGCACGGCGCGAAATTGTACCCACCCCTGCTGACTGGCTCGATGCATCACCGCCATACAGGCCGCAGGATCGTGACTCAGGCGCTGCAATTTGTAGCGCATCATCCATCCTGGAGGGTCAGTCACCGACAGCGGTGTAAATGGATTCCACTGCGGCGGCAAATGCGTTTTCAGCCACGGCAAACTCCACCAGCCACATAATGCCAACAGAGCAATCGCTAATAATGCGCGCATCACACCTCACGTTTACTCATAAAAAGAAGACGTAAGTGTAGGTGGCAAAATGGAGAGATAACGCAGAAAAGGCTTAATTGCTGAAGATTTACGCAAATTCACCGTGGATTATGCCATGTAAATATTTGCTGACAGAGTAAACCCCGCAAAAGGTCACAATTGTAAAAAAACAATTACCGAGAGTTGCAACCTTTCCACTATCTTATGCCACTTGCCCTATCAAACGGCACGTTATCTAACAGCCTGTAGAGCTGAAACAACATCAAAACAGGAAAGATATATTTATGGTTGATCAATCCAAAGAGGCGCTTATCGAGGCCGAGCAGCCCGATAAGCTCCAGCGTAATCTGCATAACCGCCATATCCAACTGATTGCCATCGGTGGCGCGATCGGCACCGGGTTGTTTATGGGCTCAGGTAAAACTATCAGCCTGGCCGGCCCCTCGATCATTTTCGTTTATATGATCATCGGCTTTATGCTGTTCTTCGTGATGCGCGCAATGGGCGAATTGCTGCTCTCTAATCTCGAATATAAATCCTTCAGCGATTTTGCCGCCGATTTACTCGGCCCGTGGGCGGGGTATTTTACCGGCTGGACTTACTGGTTCTGTTGGGTGGTGACGGGCATTGCCGATGTGGTGGCCATTAGTGCCTATTTCCAACTCTGGTTCCCCGACTTCTCCATCTGGATGAGTGCACTGCTGTGTATATTTGTGTTCCTGGCACTCAATATTGCGACGGTGAAATTGTTTGGTGAGATGGAGTTCTGGTTCGCGATTATTAAAATCGTGGCGATTGTTGCCCTGATCGTGACTGGCATCGTGCTGGTGAGCATGCATTATCCTTCGCCCAGCGGCAGCGCGGCAGCCCTGAGCAATATCTGGGATCACGGTGGTATGTTCCCGAAAGGATTGAGCGGCTTCTTTGCTGGCTTCCAGATTGCGGTGTTTGCCTTCGTCGGCATTGAGTTAGTCGGCACGGCCGCAGCGGAAACCAAAGATCCGCACAAGGTGCTGCCACGTGCGATTAACGCTATTCCGGTGCGTATCATTATGTTTTACGTTCTGGCACTGCTGGTGATTATGGCGGTGACGCCGTGGAATCAGGTCATGCCGGACCGCAGCCCCTTCGTTGAGATGTTTGTGTTGATCGGATTACCCGCCGCCGCCAGCATCGTTAACTTCGTGGTGCTGACTTCTGCTGCATCATCCGCCAACAGTGGCATTTTCTCCACCAGCCGTATGTTGTACGGTTTGGCAGAACAAGGCGTGGCACACAAAGCATTTGGCCGCCTGTCGGCACGCGCGGTTCCCACCACCGGGCTGTTTTTCTCCTGCTTCTGCCTGCTGTGCGGCGTTGCGCTGATTTACCTGATCCCCGATGTGATGACGGTATTTACCATGGTCACCACGGTATCGGCGATTCTGTTTATGTTCGTCTGGACCATCATCCTGTGCAGCTACCTGGCTTACCGCAAACAGCATCCGCAACGTCACGCTGAGTCGAAGTTCAAGATGCCTCTGGGCAAGCTGATGTGCTGGGTGTGCATGGCGTTCTTCGCCTTTGTGATTGTCCTGCTGACCTTGCAGGATGATACTCGTCAGGCGTTAATGGTCACGCCGCTGTGGTTCGTCATTCTCACCATGGGCTGGTTGTTACGTCGTCGTAAAGCCTGATAACCCTGCCAACAAAAAGCCCCGAAAATTCGGGGCTTTTTTTATAACCTTTCGCGTAGTTTATGCCATGCCTGTACCAGTGAAGGCCGCACCGAAGGCTCTCTTTCTGGTGCCGGTTCGGGAACATGTGCCGATCCCAGATTGAAGGTGAAGGTGTAATTGGGCGCTTCTCCCATCCTTAAATCCGAAATCAAGGTCTCTTCACCCTGCTGGCGCATGGCGTAAAAGCCATGGCTGAACCACGCCACTCGCTCGGCATACCAGTCGCCTTTAAACGCATCGAACAATTGCGGGTGGCGCGGATGCCAATGAATTTCCAGTGCTCGATCGGGTGACAACAGTGACCAATAGGCCTCACCGTAACGATCGGGGGTCATAATCACTGTTCGCCACACCAGGGTATTAAATGCCGTTGGCGTCACCAGCACCTGCTGCGGCTTGATGGATTGATCAGTTAAATCACGATCGATATGCTGCGTCGCCACGCCCTGCACCACCATGCTCCAGCCAAGATACAGCGTACTGATCAGCAAACCCGCCTGATTCCAGCGCAGTCCGACTCCATCACGCCGCCATAGCGCCACCCCCAGCGCGATCAGCAACGGCAAGGTATACAACGGGTCGATGATGTACATGCTGCCAATCGCGTAGGGGAAATCGGTAAACGGCAACCCCAGCTGCGTGCCGTACACCGTTGTCAGATCAAGCAACGGATGCGTGATCAGGGCCAGCCAAATTGCCAGACACCAGCCGCGCCAGTGGGAGCGACTGCGTGTTGCACCTGCGATCAGCCAGGCCAGCAGAGGCGCAACTAGCGTGAGCCATATCAGCGCATGACTCTCAGTTCGATGCAGCGTCATATTGCGAATCGCATCGCCATGATCGATAAATACATCCAGATCGGGCAAGGTGCCGGCAATCGCACCCACCAGCGCCGATTGCCATAGCGGCACGCGCTTGCCCATCACCGCGACGGTGACCGCCGCGCCCAACGTCAGTTGTGATAGCGAATCCATGCACTCTCCTGGCTAAAGCGGGATCAACGCACGCGGATCCCTTCAATAATCATGCGCTGTACATTCTCCAGCGTTTGCTCGAAAAATTCCGGGTCACTCAGGGTCTGGCCGGTGATCGCCTCAACCTGTGACGCAAAATCCGCGTAATGTTGCGTGGTGGCCCACAGCAGGAAAAACAGATGCTGCGGCTGTACCCCGGCTAACCGCCCTTCCGCAATCCACTGCTCGATGATCGCCGCCTTCTCATCCACCAGCGCTTTTAAATCCCCGGCCAGTTCACCTTTGAGTAACGGCGCACCCTGGAGCATCTCCAGACAGAACAAGCGCGAGGCTTGCGGGTGATCGCGCGACACCTCCAGCTTAAGACGGATATATTTCCGAATGGCGGTCAGTGGGTCCTGATCGTGGCGCAGTGCGCGCAGTGGAGCCAGCCAGACATCAAGGATCTCCTTCAGAACCGCGATATACAGCACCTCTTTTGAGGGATAGTAGTAAAGCAAATTGGTCTTGGAGACATCGGCACGCTCTGCCACTTTATCGAGACTGGTACCGTGAATTCCGAACTGCGAGAAGAAGCTTAACGCCGCTTCCAGTATCGCAGCCCGTTTTGCGGCAACGGCACGTGAACGTCGGCCCGGTTGTTTTTCATCGCTTTTCACACTGTTACCTCTTCAATCCTGCCTGTTCGCATCATAACAAAGCCCCTCTTTCCTGCCTAATCGCTCTCCCTGCACCTTTTTTGACCACCGCGCGCATGAAAAACGTGCAAAAAGTTTTGACCAAACGGTCTGATTTAGACCAACCACTCCACTTTCATCCTTCCATGGTTTTTAACACATTGTTGTACAAGGTATTTAAAAATGTGGCACAGGCTTTGCAGTTTTGTGACTGAGCGCCGCTCGCAGGATGCGTGCAGGAAGCAGTGCAGCGCGTACAGCAATGCCCGTTCAATGCAGAGAGGTTTCACATGAAAATTGGCGTATTTATCCCGATTGGCAATAATGGCTGGCTCATCTCCACCCATGCGCCGCAGTACAAACCGACTTTTGAACTGAATAAAGAGATTGTGCTGAAGGCCGAGCATTATCACTTCGACTTTGCGCTCTCGATGATCAAACTGCGCGGCTTCGGGGGTAAAACCGAATTCTGGGATCACAATCTCGAATCCTTCACATTGATGGCGGGGCTCGCGGCGGTAACCTCAAGAATTGAAATCTATGCCACGGCAGCCACTCTGACGCTGCCCCCAGCAATTGTGGCGCGCATGGCCGCCACCATCGATTCGATTTCCAATGGTCGTTTCGGTGTCAATCTGGTCACCGGCTGGCAGAAACCCGAATACGAACAGATGGGATTGTGGCCGGGTGATGAATACTTCTCCAGCCGTTACCAATACCTCACCGAGTACGTCACCGTGCTGCGCGATTTATGGGGCACCGGTCAGAGTGACTTCAAGGGTGAATTTTTCACCATGAACGACTGCCGCGTGAGCCCGCAACCGCAGAAACCGATGAAGGTGATCTGCGCCGGTCAGAGCGATGCCGGCATGGCGTTCTCCGCGCAGCATGCCGATTACAACTTCTGTTTCGGTAAAGGGGTCAACACGCCTACCGCCTTCGCCCCGACCGCCAGCCGCATGAAAGTCGCAGCAGATAAAGCCGGACGGGATGTCGGTTCCTACGTGCTGTTTATGATCATTGCTGCCGAAAGCGACGAAGCCGCACGCGCCAAATGGGAGCATTACAAAGCGGGTGCTGATGAAGAAGCGCTTGCCTGGCTCACCACCCAAAGTCAGCAGGATACCAAGTCCGGCAGCGACACCAACGTGCGTCAGATGGCCGATCCCACATCAGCCGTGAACATCAATATGGGCACCTTAGTGGGTTCATACGCCAATGTGGCACGAATGTTGGATGAAGTCGCTGAGGTTGACGGCACACAGGGCGTGCTTCTGACCTTCGATGACTTCTTGCAAGGTATTGAAGATTTCGGTGAGCGTATCCAGCCATTAATGCAGTGTCGTCAAAACGTTATCACTTCGCAGAAGGAGGTTGCCTGATGAGTACCGTGACTTGCGCCCATACGTCGAGTTTGTCCAATATCACCCTGCCCGCCCGACCAGAAGCGATTGCACTGCCGCCGACGCAAAGCGCCTTGATCGTCGTCGATATGCAGAATGCCTATGCCACCGAAGGGGGTTATCTGGATCTTGCTGGCTTTGATGTCTCCGCCACAAAACCAGTGATCGCCAAAATTCATCAGGCGGTAACCGCGGCGCGCGCCGCTGGCATGCAGATTATCTGGTTCCAGAACGGCTGGGATGACCAGTACGTTGAAGCGGGTGATGCCGGCTCGCCTAACTTCCATAAATCGAATGCACTGAAAACCATGCGTAAGCACCCGGAGTTACAGGGCACGCTGCTGTCGAAAGGCGGCTGGGATTATGCGCTGGTGGATGAACTGGTGCCGCAGGCAGGAGACATCGTGCTGCCCAAACCGCGCTACAGTGGCTTCTTCAATACGCCACTCGATAGCATGCTGCGCAGCCGCGGTATCCGCCACTTGGTGTTCACCGGCATTGCCACCAACGTGTGCGTTGAGTCGACACTGCGCGATGGCTTCTTCCTCGAATATTTTGGCGTGGTGCTGGAAGACGCCACTTATCAGGCCGGACCGGCATTTGCCCAACAAGCGGCGATTTTCAACATCGAAACCTTCTTTGGCTGGGTTAGCGACACGGACACTTTTTGTGAAGCTCTGAAAGCTTAGGGTCCATCTCACCTGCAAAACCATAACGATAAGGAACTGCGACGATGCCTAAAAGTGTGATTATTCCTGCCGGCAGCGGCACCCCGATTGCGCCCTTTGTGCCAGGAACCCTGGCCGATGGCGTGGTGTACGTGTCAGGCACGCTACCGTTCGATGCCAGTAACAATGTCGTCCACGTCGGCGATGCCGCGGCACAAACCCGACACGTACTGGAAACCATCAAAAAGGTGATCGAGACCGCCGGTGGCAGCATGAGTGACGTCACTTTCAACTCTATTTTCCTCACCGACTGGAGCCATTACGCCGCGATTAACCAGGTCTACGCCGAGTATTTCCCCGGCGACAAACCCGCGCGCTTTTGCATTCAGTGTGGATTGGTTAAACCAGATGCGCTGATTGAAATTGCCAGCGTCGCGCACATCGGGCCGCAGGAGGCGTAATGCACCTTGAGATTCATGGTTTAACCGCTGCCGACGCGCCAACACTGGTGCTGTCGTCCGGCCTGGGTGGCGTGGCGGGCTTTTGGCAACCCCAGCTGGCGGCGCTCGCTCCCCATTATCGCGTGGTGACTTACGATCAGCGCGGTACCGGTCGCAGTGCCGATACGCTGCCTGAAGGCTACAGCATGGCGATGATGGCCGCCGAACTGGCTGAGCTACTGGCGCAGCATGACATTCACCATTACGACATTATTGGCCACGCACTGGGTGGCCTGATTGGCCTGCAGCTGGCGCTGGATTATCCCGATCGTGTCGGCCGCGTCGTGGTGATTAATGGCTGGCTCTCGTTGGATCCTCACACGCAACGCTGCTTCCAGGTGCGGCAGGATCTCCTGCTCAACGTAGGCGTTGAAGCCTTCGTGCGAGCGCAGCCACTGTTCCTCTATCCGGCTGAATGGCTGGCGCGCCATCAGGCGCGCATCACCGCTGAAGATGCCCATCACGTGACCCATTTTCAGGGCATGGAAAATCTGCTGCGCCGCTTGCATGCATTAATGAACAGTGATTTCCGTACGCATGCGGCGCGGATTCATCAGCCTGTGTTAGCCATTTGTAGCCAGGACGATCTGCTGGTGCCGTGGAGCTGCTCTCCACAACTGGCCCAGGCGCTGCCGAATGGCAGTCTGATTGAGATGCCGTGGGGCGGGCATGCGATGAGCGTGACCGATGCCGATAAGTTTAACGCTCTGCTGCTGGGGTGGCTGGCCGAAACGGCTGCACCTGCACAGCGCGCCGCCAGTTGAACAGAGGAGTGAAACCATGAGTGTGCTTGAACTGCCGCTGGTACCGAATGTAGATCGCGATGCTTTCCGCCATGCCATGGCACGACTGGGGGCGGCGGTCAATATTATCACCACCGACGGTCCGGCTGGTCGCGCCGGATTCACCGCATCTGCTGTCTGCAGCGTGACGGATACGCCGCCCACTTTGCTGGTGTGTCTGAATCGTTCGGCCTCAGTCTGGCCGACCTTTCGGGACAATGGCTATCTGTGCGTCAACACCCTGGCGGCCGGTCATGAAGATCTTTCGACACTGTTTGGCGGGAAGACGCCGATGGAACAGCGTTTTGCTGCGGCTAACTGGCACACGCTGGCCAGCGGTTCACCGCTGCTGGAGGGTGCCACCGTGTCGTTCGATTGCAAAATCACCCAGGTGGTCAGTGTTGGCACACACGACGTTTTGATGTGTGAAGCACTTGCGCTGGTACGTAACGATGATTCCCATGGCCTGGCGTGGTTTGACCGTGGATATCATCACCTTTTACGGCAGGACGCCCGCTAACGCCGCTCTGCGCGGCCCGGTTCCACCGATATCCTGGAGAAAACGATGGCGAATTCCTGGTTCCCCCGCTGGCAGAAAAAGTCAGCCATGACCGAAGATGGGCTGATTGCACCGGATGAAACCCTGCCGTTCGGGCAGACGTTTGTCATGGGCCTGCAGCATGCTGTAGCAATGTTTGGCGCGACGGTGCTAATGCCGTTGTTGATGGGACTCGACCCCAACCTGGCGATTCTGGTTTCCGGTATCGGCACGCTGCTGTTCTTTGTGGTCACTGGCGGACGCGTGCCGAGTTATCTTGGATCCAGCGCCGCCTTTGTCGGGGTGATTATCGCGGTGACCGGATTCAACGGCCAGGGGTTGAACCCCAATCTGGCCCTCGCGCTGGGCGGAGTCATCGCGTGTGGCGCACTCTATACACTGATTGGCTTGATCGTAATGAAAGTCGGCACGGGCTGGATTGAGCGCCTGATGCCACCCGTCGTCACCGGTGCGGTGGTGATGGCGATTGGCCTGAATCTGGCTCCGATCGCCGTGCACGGTGTATCTGCATCGATGTTTGACAGCTGGATGGCGGTGATGACGGTGTTATGCATTGGCGTGGTTGCAGTCTTCACACGCGGTTTGGTTCAGCGCTTGCTGATTCTGGTTGGCCTGATTGTCGCCTGGGCGATCTACGCCTTGCTCACCAATGTGTTTGGCCTCGGTAAGCCAGTCGATTTCAGCGGTGTCGCCAGTGCGCCCTGGTTTGGTTTACCGCACACCACCGCACCGGTGTTTGATATGCAGGCGATAGTGATGATTGCCCCTGTGGCCATCATTCTGGTGGCTGAAAACCTGGGGCATATTAAAGCCGTCGCCGGTATGACGGGACGCAATCTGGATCCCTGGATGGGACGTGCGTTTGTCGGGGATGGCCTCGCCACCATGCTGTCAGGTTCAATGGGAGGCAGCGGCGTGACAACTTACGCAGAGAATATCGGCGTAATGGCGGTGACCAAAGTCTATTCGACACTGGCGTTTGTCGCGGCAGCAGTGATTGCGCTGATACTCGGCTTTTCACCGAAGTTTGGTGCCTTGATCCATACCATTCCCGGCCCGGTGATTGGCGGTGCCTCTATTGTCGTATTCGGCTTGATTGCCGTGGCAGGTGCGCGGATCTGGGTGCAAAACAACGTTGATTTCAGTCAGAACGGCAATTTGATCATGGTGGCCACCACGTTAGTGCTGGGTGCTGGTGATTTTGCTTTAAAGATCGGCAGTTTTACCATTGGTGGGATTGGCACCGCGACTTTCGGTGCCATCATTCTTAACGCCATTCTTAAACGTCGGGGCGCCGCGCTGGCAGGCCAGGCGGCACGACAACATCCTTAAGGCTCCAGCGGTGCCTGCTCAGGCACCGCTTTCTTGCGGCGAAGTCGTAACTCGCTGACGATGACCCCACAGACGATCAGCGCACCACCCAACAGGGCTGCGGCCGGTAAACGTTCACCTGCAATCCGTCCTACTACCCCTGCCCAGACCGGTTCACCCGCGTAAATCACTGTGGCACGTGTCGGTGACACGCTGCGCTGTGCCCAGTTCATTGTCACCTGAATCAGTGCACTGGCCGCACCCAGACCCAGCGCACTCAACAGCAATGGCGTAGAGATCGTTGGGACTGACTCGCCGTTAGGGATCATAAAGACAAAGGCACAGGCCGATGCGACCATCAGCTGAATCAGCGTCACTCGGCGCACATCAACCTGACCCGCAAAACGACTGATAAGAATAATTTCAGCTGCGATCGCCAGCGTGCTGAGTAGTGTCGCTATCTCACCCGCGTTCAACGTCAGGCTACCGTCTTGTGGCCCGGCCACCAGCACTAAACCGGTAAACGCCAGCATAATGCCAAGCCATGCCATTAACCCTGGCGGACGGCGCAGAAACACCCATTGCAGTAACGGTACCACCGGCACATACAGCGCGGTCAGAAACGCCGACTGGCTGCTGGAGATGGTTTGCATCCCCCAGGTTTGTAAGCCGTAGCCACCCGCAATCGACACGCCAATCAGCGCACCGGCTTTCACTTCGAGCCATGTCATATGTTTCAGGTAGCGACGAAAAAAGAAGGCCAGCAATAACGATGCAGTGGCAAAGCGCAGCCCCACAAAGAAAAAGGGACCGGAATGTGCCATCGCCCGGTGCACCACCAAAAAGGTGCCACCCCAAACCATGGTAATGAAGATGAGAACGAGTTCCTGACGCGTAATACGCAGGCTGAGACGGGAGTTAGAAGCAGACATAACGCACCAAAATAATCGATTGGCGATCATTTTTGCCTGGTCAGGAGGGGAAAAGCAATCTTTGTTACCGCCGGGCGAACCCGGCGGAGGGGGGAATCAAACACAATCACATTATTTCTTGCTGCGACTGCGTCCCCCTTTTTCACCTGCTTCGGAAGCGCGTTGCGGGTCATTCCTGAAATTACCGCCGCTATTTTTTCCGCCTTTACGACCGGCTTCCGCGGCTCTCTCGCGGTCTTCCGCGAAATTGCCTGATCCTCCACGATGTTGTGCCATCATTTCCTCCAGGGATTGAGCATCTGTGGTTAGGCCTTTTCATCCAATGTGGTGAAAAGCAAGGCGGCGGAGTATTCGCGCCACCTGATAAAAGGATAGCCAGGCCAGTCTGATATTCGGCTAATATTCATACTTTGAAACATATAATTCACTTATTTTTCCATCATAAACCAGATTAACATCCAGCTTACAAGCGGTTAGCCCGGTAAAAAGCGCAGCGCTAGACGTATCCATTTTTCCTCCCTTCCGGCACCTTACGCAGTCTCTTCTATACTTCTGAATACTCATCACCCTCAGCAGGATAGAAAACCATGGCAAAAGTTTTGGTCAAATAAACTCTATTACAATGCATCTGCATGAAATCGAGTGAGACATCTTGATGAAGTTTTTGACCCTCTGTTTTTAATGAATAATTGGGTGACAAATGAATAAGTACATGTTTTAGGCATAGTGTTGTTGGTGGCTGGCAATGCTAACGCTGCACAGTTGAAGGATAAATACCGGGACAAGAACAACGATCTCATCTGCGTGTATGATAGCCACGGTCACAGTATCGCGGTTAATGTAGGGTTCAATGGGCACTGTAGCTTCAGTGTGTCGGATAATGAACTTTAGAAGGATTTAATCAGATGGTAAAAGACCAACTGCTGGCGTTGGCAGAGACAGTTGCAGATCATAGGGTACATGTGGTTAGAGAGATGTTTATTACTCACATCCCGGAAGGCTCAACCGTGTTCGTATGTGGTGAATGGGTGACTTGGTCGAGTGGTAAAATTGAGCGAACCAAATGCCACGTCACCGTGTATGGTGCTGATGGTGAACTTTGTAGAAAAATCATTGAAGGGGGTAAGCTGCTGGTTAAAATTTAGATTTAGAAACTGGTTGGTTTGTGCTTTCCAGTACAGTAACCAAATGCAAAAGCATATTAACCTGGGTACTCTCCTATTTATGGTGACTGTTGTATTAACGCACCAGATAATTAGATTATGGACTACAAAACATGAAAAACATTTGGGCATGGATTTTAGCTGTTTCACCATTATTATTCTTTTTACCGTTTGACTGGATGATTATTCTTATTGTCTATTGGGCAGTGGTGATTGTTGCTGCATATATGGATAGGAAAGAAGTTGTTAAACAAGGTTGGATGGCACCTTCAATGCTGGGTGTAATCGTCCCCGCTATCTACCTCAGAAGGCGCGCCGTGCTGACTGATAGCCATATGCTACAGGTGGTTGTATGGACTCTTATCATCTTTGCTTCATACTTTTGGGCAGACCACCAGATTAACCAAGGCTACTTGGAAAAAGCAGCGTGTGGGACAGTTACTGAGATAATGGAGAATAACAATAACACTGCAAAATGTGTGAAAGTGACTATTACTGAGAAGGTCACAGATAACTTTTCGAAAGGAAGAGCGATACTTGATAATGGCCGTGAATTGAATATTGCTATCAAGACTCAAGATAATGGAAGTTATTATGTAACCATCCCGCCACAATTTTAATAAAATAAAAAGCCCCGCTGGTTATTTCAACCACGGGGTTTTATCGCTTAAATAGTGTTATTCACCAAGCATCTGTTTACCTTTGATTAAAAAATACTCTCTTAATTCTTCAGTGTCGAACAGATGCATGTGTGATCTTCGTGTTACCTCATCAAGATTCCATATGGTCGGGTCTTTAGACATATCCAATAGCATTGAATCAACCTCATCTTTGCTGCTGTAACTATAGGATTGTGTTTGTTCTGGCTGCATTTTTTTTGCTCCATCTACTGTTTACATTACAACCAATATTGAGGCTTTCACCTTACCATTACAAGTAAAAAGCACTATCATGTTGTGAATATATCTCTTATATATTAGATGCTTATCCGAAAACGGATAAATCGAAACCCCGAACAGCTTTTACCGAACGGGGTTAACATGGTTAGTTGCTTCGGAGAAGAGATGAAGGGTTCCATCCAGCATTCTGTCCAGCACCCTGCCAGCTTCCCTCTAATCCCTGAGCGCTCATCATTTGTACTTCATGTTGCTGCTGTACAACATCGAGCGCAACTCGCTGCATAGAGCCATCAGGCATAGTCACATTGATCTTGCCATTGGACACGACTTCAATTTTCAGAGGTGCGAAAGTAATTGGCTTAGGAGGTAAAGCTGGTGGACTGGCAATCGCACCTGATAAAGAAGGAAAACCGCCAGCATTGGGCATTGGTGACTTCTTAATCATATCAATCATGTTGTCTGCCCATGTCCAGACACGGTCAACAGGACTGTCTTTCAGAGCGTTACCACCATGTGTGGTTTCAGTGCCATCCTTACCACCCCATCCCCATTTATCATGAGCAAACTTTTCGAACTGCGGGATAAACTTATCAAACAACAGGTCTCCAAGTTCTTTGCCCATCACCACAGCAGCCGCGATTCCGAAAGTGCGTCCAGCCGCTCCCATCATTTCACCTGCTGAGCCTAATCCAGCCATCTTGCCAAGTTTGCCTGCTCCAGCAATCGCAAGTTTACCAGCGATAATCACAAGCAACGTATCGAACCATTCGTTAAAAATTCCAGATAACTTGGTCAAATTCAGTTGGGCAGACTTGTCGAGACCAGAATAGAAATCATCCCAATGTTTTGAAGCGAGAACCGCATAGCCTGTAAGATTTGATGCTGCTGAGTTGGCATTCTCTGCCACGTCAGAAAGTCTGTCTGCAAGGAATCCTACTGACACTGCTACAGGTTTAAGCGTTGAGCCGAGGTTATCCGCTGATTCTGTCAGAGTAGCGAACAGACGCACCATAGGACGTTCCATCGAGTCAAAGAAGTCTCGTTTAGCAAACTGGAGTGATCCCGCAAGTCTGCCCTGTGCAGCGATGATATTATTCTGGGCCAGTTGCTTCTGCTGCTCTGTCGGAGTCATCACCTTGAGACTGTCAGAGACAAACGCGCTGCCTGGTACGGTTTTGTAATATTCTTTTAGCTGGCTGCTGTTAGTAAATCCATGAAGTTTCTGAAGCCCCCGAATCAGTGCAGGACTGGCATTTACGACTTGGAGGAAGTCCTGGCCCATGAGGTGAGCACTTGTCGCAATCTGCTGAAAAGCGTAATTCAAGCGACCTACAGCATCTGGAGACATGCCCGTTGTGTGCGCAAATACGGATTCATTCTCAAAAAGCTGAGAAATCTGGTCGTTGCTGAAAGAGTCTGGCATGGTCATGCGCATCTGCGCTTGTTGCTCTCTGGTTTGGAGAGGGTCAAGGCCATATGCGCGTGAGGTTTGGTCAGCTTTAATCGTCATGCGGGTGTTTTCAGCCTCATCACCATAAGCAACTACGCCCATCGTGTGAGCCTGCTGAAATTTTCCGCCAACGGTTATACTTTCCTGCAAAAAGTTCATTGCTTTGTTTAGGGCGAAGAAGCCAGCCAGAAGCCCTGTAGCGGAGTCTGTGAGACGCGATAACCCATTCCCAGCGTTAGATGCTTCGAGTGCTTGTAGGCGCTGCTGAGAGCGTAGAATGCTTGCCTGACGTTGGCCTTGGGCAAACTCATAATTGAGACTTCGTAGACCATTTCTAAAACCACGAATATCACCAGCAGCGGTGGATTCCATTCTCAAGCGTTCAAGGCGAGAACGGTACTGTGCAGCACGATCAGCATCACGTAAGGTCAAATTTCCGTAAAAACCAGAGGTCAACTGGCGCTGGTGGAGGTCTTCAATCACCTGACGAGGGTTTCTCTGCTGGCGAGGTTGTCCTGGGCGCTGTAATGGCGGTAGAGGTGGGATGGCAGAGCCACGGATACGATAAGCATCACGGATTGAGCGCCCCACTTCCCTTGCTGCGGCCTGCCCTTCTCTCTGGAAACGGGTGAACATACCACTGTCAGCATTACGAATATTGAAACCGCTGGATAATGATCTCTGGATATTGCGCCCTGCCAAGGCTGCGCGTTTCTCGATAGCTCGGAAGGTTGGTTCCATCTTCTGTGAACGGTTTGCTGAAAAGACTTTGTCGAGGCGCTTTTCAATTCTGGTGGCTATAGGCATAACCTGCTTTTCGACACGGTTTAGGCCAGCAAGGACTTTCTCTGAGAATCCAAGTTCAATGACGAACTGATCCACGGTTTGATGGTTGGACATTTATGAGCCTTAAAAATAGAAAAAGCCCACGAAATGTCGTGAGCTTCTAAGAGGGGTCTTGATTGTTATTTGCGTAGCGCACGTTTCACCGAGTCACTGATTAGTTCTTCAAACGAAGGGATTGATGCCAGGGCATCGCGTGCTGCTTTCTTAGTATCAGTCAGTTTCACAGCAGCCTGTTTACGCTTGGTAATCAGGCGTTCAAGATCACGCTGATATTCTGTCTGGCTAAGGGCTTTCGCTTCTGATGCGTCTGCATATGACATCAGATTTGGTACATTCTTAGGGATCAGGAAGACACGAGACGCGCCACCTGTAGTTGTACGCTGTGCTGCGAGCTTGTAACCATCAACGTTGAATGCGCCAGACTCAAGCATATGTTTAAAATGCTGTGCGCCTGCTGAGTAAAGGATCTTAACATCGGGATGTTTACCTTCGAATGCCCAATTATTCTCGATAAGGCTCCGGTAGCGTAATTCGTCGGCTTCAAATTCAGTGACACGATCACAGCATTCAACGTGCTCTGAAGATAGCTTGCGAATTAATGGTGTGTAGTAACGTTCAATTGCCAAGCGCTGTTCAGATGGAAACAATGAGTCAAAATCTTGCTTTTTACCGTCTTTTTCATTTTCTCGCTGGTCACGTTGGGATTGATTGAACGCCTCCGCTTCCTGTTGGAAACGGTCTGCGAGATCATCAACTGTTTCCAACTGATTAATTGGAACTTGTTTTAGCCTGCCTGTTATGTCGTCCCACTCTGAGCGATACACGCCAGTAGAGGATACAGGGGTTGGATTAAGCTGTGCGATTAATGCCTTCCCATTAGCTTCTCTCTCACGAGCTTTGAGCTGGTCTGATTTTTGAGGTGTGCCAAGTTCATCAGCAGTGTCAGATGTACGGTATGTTTGTTGCTGTTCTTCGTCAGGAAGGATGTCAAAGGTGTTCATTTGCAGGGACTCTTATTGTAAAGGTGATTGTGAAGCGGGTAGATAATTCACGGGCATGTCACGATATTTGTCGATGATATTGTTAAGGGATGTTCTTGCCTTGGTGTAGGTTTCTCTTGCTGCTTCTTCCGCAAGATGAATGTCTAAACCCATCATCAAAAATGCATCGGTAAAATTTGAGATGTGCTCGTTGGCTCTACTGTAAAACTGTATGAGGTCGTGTGCAGATAGGTTTTCCATATCGAGAATGAAACCTTCAGAAAGATCACTCTCATTACGCCATTGGATAATGTTCATTATCGTGTCCCTCGTTCTGCATTCGCGGCTCTTTCAGCAGCAGTGTTAATTTCCATCTGAAATTCAGGGCTGTTCATTTCTTTCAGCAATGCCTCATGTCGTTCTTGCGCAGTTGGCTTTTTGGTCGGTTGGAAATATTCAGCGGGAATGGTTTCTTTCGAGGGGTTTTTGATTTCTTTGAGTATTAGAGGGTTAACACTTTCAGAGAGGTATTTCCTACGTGCTTTTACCCTTAAACCTTGTTCATCAATTTGATTGTTCATTTGGTCACCTCTTGCTGGTGGAGTGATTCAATATGCCATATAGCAAGAACGCCAAAGGTTAAGACGAGTGTGGATAGCATTTGCAGGGATTCCATGTTTAGTTGAAAAAGTGCCTGCCCTAATCACAGTAGGAACAGGCTATTTATATCAATGAGATATGAATTCAGGATTGACACGAGATAGTACGCATCGCAAAGACCACCAACACACACCTGTGAATCCCTGCAAGGAAACAGGGGGAGTGGTTTTGCACCTGAGTCTGGAGACGCTGGAGAGGGGCGCTGAGACTTTCAGGATTTGAGGCCGACCGAACAAGAAGGCTTTGCGGATACGAACTGGAGAATAGGCGGTGGCACAGAACACCGCGCTATGGCTCTCTTGATAGAGTTTGGAGGAGATTTGTGATCTACAAGTACATGTTACAGGAATGTTAACAAAAGGTCAAGTTTTATTTGTTGACAGTTGGATTTATTTGTGATTTTTAATTTTTTTCTTAACGCGAGTGGTCTCAATTGCTGGTGGTCATCGGGGTTGGTGGGAAATATCTTTGAAGTGGCTATACAGGTGCTAAGGGCTGTGGAGAATGAGAACGCTTTTCTGGCAAAATTTCAAAATATGATGGACTTTCCTGTCCAGATAGGGAAATAAGGCCGGTGGTCAGACTCTGTTTATAGTGCAATCAAACTCCAACCACAGATAGCCACCTTATAAGAACATTCATACGAGTTCTTTCTTGATGCGGAAAAATGTCGCCCTGCTAACACCTGCAAGTTTACAGATTTCCTGACTTGTGTAGCTGCCTTTGGCAAGGTATCCAGCAACCGTCTTGCGAAGTTCTTCATCTTTAGGACGACCTTTAAAGACACCGCCCTTCTCTTTGGCGATTTCAATACCTTCCTGTTGACGCTGTCTGATGAATGAACGTTCCAACTCACCTACTGCACCGAGCATGGTCACATAGAACTTGCTGGTGGGTGTGTCATCAAAAGTCATATTGTTGTCAATGAATATAACTTTGATGCCCTGTGAAGTAAGGTGATCGAGGATTTCGAGTAAATCACGTGTATTACGAGCTAACCTGTCCACGCTTTTTATCTTGACCGTGTCACCAGAGCGCACCTTCTGGAACAATGCCTGTAACTGTGGACGATCAGCATTTTTACCACTGCATTTGTCGATAAGAATTTCATCCACCAGACCTTTCAGAGCCTCAATCTGGCGTGACTCATTCTGATCCTTACTGCTTACCCTTACATATCCGAACGTTTTCATGTTTAGTCTCACGGAGTCTCAATTAAGTGACTTTGATAATACAGTATCATATAAGTTAAAACAATTCATTTATGAGACTAAAAAGGAGGATATTTCAGAGGTCTCGATGCTGTCTACTCAAATGAGACTCAAGTGTGAACAGTGTTCAGCAGACTTTGACCAGTACAGATTTACGGAAAAGTGACCCACTTTGAGTTACTGGATAGAGGTTATCTATATGTATGAAAGGAGGTTTTTTAGGTAACTGATCAGATACTGCTGAACCTACTTATAGTGCTTTTTCATATATCAAGCTGCTGATTGTGCTTCTTTCACTGTTGTAAAGAACACGGCTTGAACAGGCTTCGGGGCATGGGTCATAAACGTTGGTTTAGCTGGGGTCACAGTTTCTGATGAGGTTGAGGCTTGTTCTTTCAATTGCTTGTTCACCTTGGACTGATCGTGTCTGCGTTGTGCGTTTCGATCAGCGTTGAATTTGCCCATCACCGCGAGTTGGTCTTTTAACTGAACATCATCAGGTGTAAGTGAGAACAACTTGAGTAATAAGGGGTCACGATAGAACACAGCAGCCTGGAACAAGTCGATGTCTGCTGGATTGATGCAGGTGCGGAGTAAAGCGGGTGCAGTGGCTGAATTATCAGCGGGTTGAATATTGGATTTTTCGGACATTATGCATTTTTCCAAATGAGGTGGATAGCTGGGTAATCCTACGGTGATGACCATTAACGTCTCCGCAGAAAAACAACCAGATTTATTATAATTAAATCAATGAGTTACCTTATATCCAGCAGTTTTAGGCACAGGACGGTAAACATTGCTGTTGGCGCAATATCAAATAAGAAGTGTTGGACAAAATGTGGTGACATTAGATTAAACCCTGTTTACGGCTGAGGCACAGAATCCGGTTAACATTACTTTGTGAGGTGTGGAGGGCTGAGGCGATCTGCTTATGTTTCAGACCCTGAGAACGGAGTGCGATTACCTTTTCAGGAATGTCTTTCTGAGGACTTGTCACTGGTAAGCCAGCCATTTTACGTACAAGGATTGATTCGTGGATGTTCAGTCCAGACTGTTTGGCTGCTGCTGATGCTGTCTGTCCAGACTGGATAAGAGCCAGAAAACTGATCACCTCTGGCGTCGGTGAAAGTGAAAGATTGTACATTTCTGAGAATGCCTTGTTTTAGAAGAATGAATATGTAGATGATGTGCGGATCACTTTTCGTAGTTTGATATCGTATGTGCAGCCTGGTTTAGCATTCCAGAACTTAGCGATCTGGCGCTGTTGTTCGGAGTCTGGTGCATCAAGGAATTTGTAGATTTCGGCTACCTCTGCATGTGTTGGATTAATTACAGGGTGAAATTTCCCTTCTGTATCACGCCATGCTTTTGGGCTTTGGTTTTGTGAGAGTTTCTCGGTATTTCTGAGCATTGTTAGTGCCTCGTTGTGTTTATGGACGATTGCGAGTGATAGTGCTTCTTCTGCAATTTCGTCATAGTGTTCAATGGATTTAGCAAGCACTGATGTGTGCTGTGCTCTAAGGTGCGGGTATAGAGAGATCTGGCGTTTCAGTTCTCTGATCAGTAGCTGGCGCTTGGTCACACGTTCATTTTCAGGGACTTCGACTGGAAGTTTTGGTTTCAGCCCATGCTTGATAAGTAATGTGGAGAAGTCCTGTTCAGAGAGTTTGGCAATGTGGCTGAATGAATATTTGCAGCCTCGACGCTGTAAAGAGAGAAACTGATCAAGGCGTTTCGGTTTACGTAAACCAGAGATTTTCAGTAATTCTCTGCCGTGATATTTGATCAGCTTCTTCCATGCTTCGTCAGGTGTGTTTACGAAGAATGATGAGTTATGCCAATCGCGGTCTGAAACACGATGCCCAATATTCAGCAGGGAGACTGAGCCTTGTTGCTGGTTGAGCTGGGCAGGCCATAGACCGAGATTAGCTGGTGAGATGCTTCCACGGTCTTTTGCTGAGACATAATGTGAAATGTGAACAGCCGATGAGTATTGCCAGCAGAGGTGTTTGGAAGAGTTGACCAGTTCTGAAAGAGCCTGAAGATCGACACCCTGAAGAATTGCGATTGTACCTGAGCGAATAGCGTTTCTGAGGATGAACTGGACAAGGGGTGTGTGTCGTAGGTACTGATGAGTGTCTGTCTGTTGCTTCTGGCGCTTTGCTTTCATCTTGCATGATTCAGAGCAATGTATAGCGCGACCTGTAAAGAGAGTACCGCAGACAGGACACTTTTTATGATGAAGTGTCATTCATGTCATTTTCCTGAATTTCAAAAGTATTTTTATTGGTCTTACTTTAAGTATGCCAGAGTTTACAAAATTGTCAATATAATTGTTGACAACAATATTTATTGATGATATAGGCGAGTGGTTTCAGCAGAGTGATTGACAGAATCTCGGCAGCAGAAATTATGATGTTTTTACGCGAAAAGTGACCCACTTTAAAGGGTGAGAATCCTTCGCAGACCTTGGTGCATAAGGGTTTGTCGCGTAGTGGTCAGGTTCTTTGCTGAACCTACTATATGGTGCTTTTTAAGAGTTTGGGAGAGATGCGAATGGTTAGCTTAGTTCGGAAAGGTAACTCATCGACGGGTGTGCACATGCTTCAGAAGTACGGTGAAGGTTACAGGATAAGATGCTCACCTGACACGTTGAAACGAGCAACATCGGTTGAGGTTAAACCAGAGTATCGTCACCTATTCGCTGGGGAGAATGAGATCTATCACTCGGTGCTTTTCAATGACATAGAAACGGGCAAGCGAGAACTGTTGAAATTTGTCTTTGAGGTATGTGGTGTACGTTGTACGGTTTGACCAGTTTTGGGAAGGGTAATGTTTACTCTGCAACTTGCTTCGCTGTATAAGTTGCTGGGTCGCAATCCAGATTGCTCCGTCTGTACAGAAATCTGTAAAGAATACTGTTAAGAGGGGAACTCTTAAGGTGAAACCCCATTGAATGATCTTCACATGGTGTCAAGAAAACGTCAATTTTTATCAGTATTTTTCATTATTACTCAAAATAAATCAGCAACTCTAATATTGAAAGGTGGGAACTAATGGGACATCTGAGCAGTTACAGCAAAGCAGAACTACGTTTACAGAATGGTTGTGGAAAAGTGATCGGGGGTATTACCACGGCAAGGTGTGGCGACTATCAACCAGATAGGGAAATGTGGATGTGTGATGGTTGTCATAAGCGCTGGGTAGAAGCTGTCAAAGAGATGCACGAGAAAGAGCAGCAGAAATGATTATTGCGGGGGTATGCTCCCCGCTTTCAACTCACCACCATTCTTACAGGGTAACTTTGTATGCGCCTTAAAGCGTTTTAATCATCCTTGTTTGGATAGTCTGATTCTACTTCAGGCCATTCAGACATATCAGGGAAACTGTCAACTTCTTGTGGTTTGGCGGCATTCACTGTTATCCCACCAGACACACCAGCAAGCATATTCCACTCAGCGATACGTTCATCATCGGTGGCAATCTGGAACTGCCATGTTGCGTCATACTCTTTCAGATATTCGAAATGGCAGATTACGCTGCCGTTATATAGATGAATGTCACAGGTTTGGCGGGATCCATAGATGGTTATTTTCCTGACAAGCTTCAAAATTACTGACTGCGCTTGCGCACGGTCAGCTTTCGAATTCAGGAGATCCAGATTACCGAGGTTGTTAGAATTCAGCACATCGGCTTTCAGATATTCGGATTTGATGTCCTTTTCAATCTGATTGAGTTCCTTCTTCACTTTCCCCATCTGTTTCAACACATCTGGCGGTACACCAACAGCAGCCAGCGATACGATGGTTTGAGTCAGGTTGGTAATCACCTTCTCTTTCTCTGCCTTCAACGTTTCGAGCCTGCTCAGCGTGACATGATCCGTTGTGTTGCCAGAAATTGTTTTAAGATAGGCGAACAAACCTCTGCACAGATTGATATCAAACGCCTTTCGGGAAGCTGTGCGACATTCTGTACCCTGAATTGCGTCTGAGCGTCTACCTGCGCCACGGGAACGAACAGGTGAAGGACTTGCATTAGGGTCTCTCTGTCTACGCTCAACAAAGCTATTACAGCGGTAAACGCCATAGTAAAGAGGTGCACGCATCGCTGATGGTGTCATTGTCAGACCACAGTCACCACACGTCAGTAGAGTGCGGAAGATGTTAAGGTAAATTGGGCTGTCAGTTGTTGAACATTTACCCCGAGGTTTACCTTGTGACATGTCCTGGACAGTGCGAAAGGTCAGCATATCAATTATTGCAGGATAATAATCTTTGATTGCTGGTCTGGATGGAGTCTCTGGCTTAGTTCCAATCACCGTCTCCGATTGAAGCAGGTATTTCACGCTCTCTCTTGACCAATCTCCAGCATACGCATCTTTGCCTTCAGCCTGTAATTGGAGAATCTTCTTCCTACGGTCAGAACGGATCATCCTGTGGTTGATGGTTGGTGTCCGTGCTTCATTCAGTCGGATGGCGATGCGGTAGAAACTATCACCCTGCATTCGGTAGTTAAAAATCATCCTGACGATTTCAGCTTTCGCTTCATCAACGATAAACACGCCGTCAGCCAATCTGAGCCAGCCAGGTGTCACGAACTTCATCGGTTTGCCGTCCAATTGGTGGAGTTGATACTTCCCTTCCGCCACAGCAAGACCACGCTCCGATTTCTTTAATGATTCTTCGAAAGCCACGAAGGATTTCATCAGCACCATCATCAGGTGTGACATGTTGCGGCTGAGTGATGTTGAATCGTACTCTGCGCCATCCTGTAATGTAACGATGGTGATCCCTGCATCAACTATCTCGCCAATATCGGCAAAAGCTCTGAAAGGTTCTGCCCGACTCAATCGGTCAAACGCCTCAACACAAAGTTTGCTGCCACGAGGAATTTTACCATTACGAATATCATCGAATAATCGTTTGAGTTCGCCTGTGGAACGGTTTAAGGATTGCTCTATCCATTCACCATCAGCCACCTGGACAGGCTTCTTTTTAAAACCTGACATACCTTTGTCGATATAGATAAATTGTGGCTGTGCGTGGTCGTCAGGATGACTGGCGAGGTATTGTGCCACCATATCACGCTGCCTACGTAGACTGTCACCACTGGACTGTTCAGTGCTCGACCACCTCATGTATTGCACGATCATTGCCATAAAATTCGCTACCTCTCTGCGTCTACTATACTCGTGAAACGGTCAAAACTGAAAGAGACAGAATGATGCGAAATGTACGTATACTTGTGCTTTATTACTCAATGTATGGACATATCGAAACCATGGCGCAAGCCGTGGCTGAAGGCGCAAAGAGTGTGAGCGGTGCGGAAGTCACCATTCTTCGTGTACCGGAAAGCATGGATGCGGAGAGATTTGCGCAGGTGGGCGGCAAGGTGAATCAGCCAGCGGCTGAAGCAAAACCTGAAGATTTAACCCAATACGACGCCATCATCGTGGGTACGCCAACCCGCTTTGGCAATATGGCCGGTCAGATGCGTAATTTCTGGGATCGCACCGGCGGATTATGGGCCTCAGGCGCGCTGTACGGCAAACTCGCCAGTGTATTCGCCTCTACCGGCACCGGTGGCGGTCAGGAACAAACCATCACCTCCGTTTGGACCACCCTCGCCCATCACGGCATGGTTATCGTGCCTATCGGTTATGGCACCAAAGAACTTTTCGATATTTCTCAGGTTCGGGGCGGTACGCCTTATGGCGCCACCACGATTGCTGGCGGTGATGGCTCACGCCAACCGTCAGCAGAAGAACTGGGAATTGCCCGCTATCAGGGCCAATACGTCGCCGGACTGGCGGTAAAACTGCAAGGATAAATCCACAACAGGAGACCTTTATGGCCACAGAACAGTCGAAAGCTCACCACGTGGGCGAATGGGCCACGCTGCGCCACACCTCACCTGAAATTGCTGAAGCCATTTTTGAGGTGGCGAATTATGACGAACGACTCGCGGAAGAAATCTGGCGTCAGCAAGGTAGCGACGATGTGCTGCTCCGCGCTTTTGATAAGACCGATCAGGACGTTCTGACGTGGGACGACAAAACAGTCGAGCGTAAAAACGTTTAACACGCAGGCGGGCATGTCCCGCCTTTGTCATTTTTTCTGCCAAGGAGCCCTTTATGTCAGCCTACCAAAGCATCAACCCGGCCAATAATCAGTTGCTGAAATCCTGGCCTAATCACGATGACACCTATATGCAGCAGGCACTCAGCGCGGCTGACGAACTCTACCACTCTACGTGGTGTAAAGGCGATATGCAGCCACGTCTGCAGGTGCTGCACCGACTGGCCGATTTAATTGATCAGCGCGTTGACGAATTAGCTGAGATTGCCAGTCGTGAGATGGGCAAGTTAATCGGGCAGAGCCGGGGGGAAGTAAAAATCTGCGCGCAGATCGCTCGGTACTATGCCGAACATGCGGCTCACTTATTGCAGGCACAACCTTATCCCAGCACGGTGGGCGATGCCTGGCTTGAGTATCACCCGATTGGCGTAGTGGTCGCCGTCGAGCCCTGGAACTTCCCATATTACCAGCTGATGCGCGTGCTGGCGCCGAATCTGGCACTGGGAAATCCGGTGCTAGCGAAACATGCCAACATTGTGCCGCACTGTGCGGATGTCTTCGAAAAACTGGTTGAAGAAGCGGGTGCGCCAAAGGGGGCGTGGACCAATCTGTTTGTCTCGAATCAACAGGTCGCCGATCTGATTGCCGATCCGCGCGTGCAAGGTGTCGCGCTGACGGGCTCTGAACGTGCCGGTAGCGCCGTGGCGGAACAAGCAGGTAAACATCTAAAAAAATCCACGCTGGAGCTAGGCGGCAATGATGTATTCGTGGTGCTGGACGATGCCGATATCGACGAAGCCGTGCGCCAGGGCGCGCAGGCGCGATTAAGTAACTGTGGTCAGGTATGTACCGCAGCGAAGCGCTTTATCCTGCACGAAAAAATCGCGACGGAGTTTATGGCAAAGTTTAGCGCGGCCCTGCAATCAGCTAAACCGGGGGATCCACTGGATGAAAGCACCACGCTGGGTCCGCTTTCATCGAAAGAGGCTCGCGACCGTTTAGTGAAACAGGTTGAGGATGCGGTTAAGCAGGGTGCGCATGTTGAAGTGGGCGGAAAAGTGATAGAAGGCGTGGGTTGTTATTATCAGCCGACGATACTGACTGGCCTCACACCGCAAAATCCCGCCTATTACCAGGAGTTCTTTGGACCGGTGGCACAGGTTTATGTGGTGGCTGACGATCGCACCGCCATTGCACTGGCCAATGATTCGCACTACGGTCTGGGCGGTTCAGTGTGGACGCGCGATATTTTGCGTGGGCGCAACATGGCATCGCAGATCGAGACCGGTATGGTGTTTATCAACTCTCAGAGCGATACCGCCGCGGAGTTGCCGTTTGGTGGCGTGAAACGCTCAGGCTATGGACGGGAGTTGTCCGATCTTGGCCTGAAGGAGTTTGCGAATCAAAAACTGGTGGTCGTCGCCGGTTAACGGAAATAAAAAACCCCGTCGCGACGGGGTTTTTTCATTACAGCGACGTTAGTTGCTGGCAGGAGCGGCTTTTGCTGCCTCACCTTCCGGCTTGGCTGGCGTCGCATCTGACTGCGCTTTCTGCGCTGCGGCGGCATCGGCTTTCGCTTTGTCATCCGCCGCTTTCTGTGCGGTGGTTTTCTCAGCTTTCGCTTTATCCTCTGCGGCTTTTTGGGCAGCCGCTTTGTCAGCCTTCACTTTCTCTTCAGCGGCTTTAGCATCAGCCGCTTTCTGCGCAGCTGCTTTGTCCGCTGCGGCTTTGTCGGCGGCCGCTTTATCTGCAGCGGCTTGATCCGCTTTCGTTTTAGCGTCGTCATTGGCGGCAGGAGGCGCTGGTTGTGCCGCTGGCTGTGCTGCTGGAGCCGGAGCAGCCGGCTGCAGCGGGGTACCCTGCAGTGCAGTATTCAACGCGGTAGCAAACTGATCCCAGCTGCAGTAGCCGTTGGCATCGGCATCACAGCCTGCCAGTTGCAGCGTGACACGCTTCGGCGGGTTTTTCAGGCTCAGCACATCAGCATTGCGCAGTTGCTCTGCGGTCTGATAAACGTATTCCACTTTCAGCAGATCTTTGTTGTTTTTAGCATCGTGCCAGCGCTCAAACACCACCTGGCCACCGATGGGCGTTTTCTCATCGTTACCCGGCAGCTCGTATGGCTTAACCTGCAATGCGCTCAGCAGCGAGGCAATATTCGAATCATGCCCCACCATCACTGTGACTTTCGGTGCGTTCGCTTTGTCCTGGTCCACTAGCTGGCTGCGGATGTAATCCACCAGCGGTGCGGCCACTTCACGCGCGACATCGGGAGAAGTGAACAGCGCATCCTGATAACCATTTTTGATTGCCGCGAGGGATTTCCACTGCTCAGGGGTTTTAATCTGGCCCCAGGCCACCTGATCGGCCGGGAAACCTTCGTAATATTGCAGCGTGAAGGCATCAACCAGCGAATTGCCGATTTTCAACGGTCCATTCACGTTAGGCTCTTTGCCATTTTCTGCGCTGAAGGTGTTGTCACCGCCGCTCAGATCACACTGTTTTTTGCCGTTACAGGCCGGTGCCGATTTGTAATCAACAATTTTTTCTAACTGCTGGAAAGCCGGTTTCAGCGCCAGCTTCTCATTCGCAGCCGTCATCGCCGCCAGCGCTTTCTTATTGAATTCGTCGCTGCCGTCCGTGATCACCGGATTAAAGATAGGATCCATGGTGCCCATCGCATCCTGATGCGTCACGGAAATATCACAACCCGGGAAAGCGCCAGTAATGAAGTATTGCGCGGTGGCGACCGTACGTTGCAGGCTGTTGGCATAGACAAAGATGTTGCTGCTGTCCGGGCAGGTGCCGCTTTCCACCAGACCCTGTTGTGCCAGCCACTGACGGGTATAGTTACCCATGTAGACTTCCAGCACGCCGCCTTTGGTGGTTAACTCGCCGCCGGGCACATCCCACTGCGGCCAATTCTTCTTGGTGGATTGTTCCAGCACGCTGCCGTTGTTGGCTAACGGTGCACGCAGATTGTGACGGCTCAGCATCAGCACTTGCTGTAACTGCATATCTCCATCTGCCGCGTAAGCAGACATACCGATCGGGAGCGCAGCGATAACTGACAACGCGCAAAGACTCAGTTTCTTGATCATTGTGCCTATTCCATAATTCATCAGTGAAACACTCTGGCATTCAAACGATTAGCTCGCCATTGAGCGAATTACCGCACAGTGTAACCCAGCTTGCCTCGGAAAATCGCCAGATGTTTACAAAAACCGTGAATGGAATATAGCAGTAAACGCGCGTGCCGTCGGTTAACGGCAGCAGATTGAAAAGCAACGGGATGTTTTTCGGAATTCCGGAACGCAGAAAAGCAAAAAGCCCGCATTTCTGCGGGCTTCTTTAATATGGCGGAGGAACAGAGATTCGAACTCTGGGATGGTTTCCCATCGACGGTTTTCAAGACCGTTGCCTTAAGCCACTCGGCCATCCCTCCGGAAATCTTTTTGTCACTTCACTCTGCAAGAGTGATGGCGGAGGAGGAGAGATTCGAACTCTCGGATGGTTTCCCATCGACGGTTTTCAAGACCGTTGCCTTAAGCCACTCGGCCACCCCTCCGCAATGAGGCGCACTATAAACATCCCCCCGAACGATGTAAAGCGCGGATTGAATCGTTCGCCTGAAAAACAGCCAAAATCCATTTTTTCGCTGTCAAAATCACCATTCTGCTCAGTGAAACAGCAATTTATCGCGTAAAGATGGGTAAAACGACTTTGCTGTCTGGTAGCCGTTGCGTATCCTCAGGCCATATTTGGTGTTCTCTCTCTATAATGGAGCGCATGATGGATAGAATAATTAGCTCGTCACAGCAGCAATCGCTGATCAGCACCCACAAAGTGCTGCGCAATACCTACTTCTTACTTGGCCTGACGCTGGCGTTCTCCGCGGTCACTGCCACGCTCAGCACCGTTTTTGCTCTGCCCTCTCCCGGATTAATTTTGATGCTGGTCGGTTTTTACGGTCTGATGTTCCTGACCTACCGTCTGGCGAATAGCCCGGCTGGTATTCTGGCGGCCTTCGCCTTTACTGGTTTCCTCGGTTATTGCCTTGGCCCAATCCTAAGTTCCTTCCTTGCTGCAGGCATGGGTGATGTGATTGCCATGGCGCTGGGCGGTACGGCGCTGGTGTTCTTCTGCTGTTCGGCCTACGTCCTGACCACGCGTCGTGACATGTCCTTCCTTGGCGGCATGATGATGGCTGGCTTCGTGGTGCTGCTGGTTGCGGTCGTGGCGAATATTTTCCTGCAATTGCCAGCGCTGCATCTGGCGATCAGTGCGCTGTTTATCCTGTTCTCAGCGGGTGCGATTCTGTGGGAAACCAGTAACATCATTCATGGCGGCGAAACCAACTATATCCGCGCCACCGTGAGCTTGTATGTGTCGCTGTATAACATCTTTGTCAGCCTGCTGAGCCTGTTAGGCTTCGCCAGCAAAGATTAAGCTACAGACGTAAATGTCCAAAACCCCGCTTCGGCGGGGTTTTTGCTTTTTAGCCGTTGGCGAACTTACAATACGCCGATTGATGCTGTGAGGAATGACTGTGATTTTTGCCGGTAAAGAGATCGCCACCGATGCGGAAGGCTACTTAAAAAATAGTGCGGACTGGAGCGAAGCACTCGCTGCGGTGATTGCTGAGAATGAAGCCATTGTGATGAGTGAGGCTCACTGGGAAGTGGTGCACTTTGTGCGCGCCTTCTATCAGGAGTTCAATACTTCCCCTGCGGTGCGCATGCTGGTGAAAGCCATGGCGCAGAAGTATGGCGAGGAAAAAGGCAATAGCCGTTACCTGTTCCGACTGTTCCCTGAAGGTCCGGCAAAACAAGCCACTAAAATTGCCGGTCTGCCAAAACCTGCCAAGTGTCTGTAATCAGCCAGTGGTAAATCGCGTGGGCATCGGCGTGGGTTGATGAGGTTCCACCAGCACCTTATCGACCCGTGCACTGGTTGGCCCGCCTGCTTTTAGCCAGGCGATTAACGCCTCCACTTTTTGTTCATCGCCAGCGGCCAGCACTTCAACACTGCCGTCGCGCAGGTTGTGCGCATAACCGGTAACGCCCAGTTTATTGGCCTGTGACTGGGTGTAATAACGAAAGCCTACCCCTTGCACTATACCGTGCACCCAGATTTTGTAGCACGTGTTCGCCATGGCTATCTCCCCATTGTGCGTTGCAATTTGCCGCCATCCACCGGAAAATGGCGCCTCATTTTTTCAGGTAAGCATAGCAAACATGACCGTTCGATTGATTCTCGCAAAGGGACGTGAAAAATCCCTGCTCCGCCGCCATCCGTGGGTGTTCTCAGGTGCCGTTGCCCGTATGGAAGGTAAAGCCCAGTCTGGTGAAACTATTGATGTCTGCGACAGCAATGGTAAATGGCTGGCCCGTGCCGCTTATTCTCCACAGTCACAAATTCGCGCGCGCGTCTGGAGCTGGCAGCAGGATGAGTCAATCGACATCGCCTTCTTTGTCCGCGCTTTTGAAAAAGCGCAGCAGTGGCGCAAATGGTTGGCGCAACGTGATGGCCTTGATAGCTATCGCCTGATTGCCGGTGAGTCGGATGGCATGCCTGGCGTGACCATTGACCGTTTCGGCAACTTTATGGTGCTGCAGCTACTGTCCGCCGGTGCTGAATATCAACGCCCGGCGATTCTCTCTGCCTTACAGCAGTGCTTCCCAACTTGCGCGATTTACGATCGTTCTGATGTTACCGTGCGCAAAAAAGAAGGACTGGAACTGACACAAGGCCCAGTCACTGGTGAACTGCCGCCGCCGTTACTGCCGATTACCGAACATGGCATGAAATTGCTGGTCGATATTCAGGGTGGCCATAAAACCGGTTACTACCTTGATCAACGTGACAGCCGTTTTGCCACGCGCCGCTACGCTGAAAACGCTCGCGTGCTGAACTGCTTCTCTTACACCGGCGGATTTGCCGTGTCGGCTCTGATGGGTGGCTGCCGCGAAGTGATTAGCGTGGATACGTCACAGGATGCGCTGGATGTGGCGAAACAGAACGTTGAGCTCAATGGCCTTGATCTGTCTCGTGCACAGTTCGTGCGTGATGATGTGTTCAAACTGCTGCGTCGCTACCGTGACAGCGGCGAAAAGTTTGACGTGATCGTGATGGATCCGCCGAAATTTGTTGAGAACAAGAATCAGCTGATGGGCGCCTGCCGCGGATATAAGGATATTAATATGCTGGCGATGCAGTTGCTCAACCCTAACGGTATTCTGCTGACGTTCTCTTGCTCAGGACTGATGGCCACCGATCTTTTCCAGAAAATTATCGCCGATGCCGCAGTGGATGCGGGTCGTGATGTACAATTTGTAGAGCAGTTCCGTCAGGCAGCCGATCACCCAGTGATCGCCAGCTATCCTGAAGGTCTTTATCTGAAAGGTTTTGCCTGCCGCGTGCTGTGACTTGAAAATCTGTACCCTGCCTCCATATTAGAGACAGGGCACAGTTTTGGGAGGCACCATGATTACCAGTAAATTTGGCATTGGACAGCAGGTCCGTCACCGTCTCTCCGGGGTGCTCGGCGTTATTGTGGATGTCGATCCGGAGTTTTCGCTCGATGAACCCGAGCAAGATGATGTAGCCGCCAGTGAAACGCTGCGCGCCGCACCCTGGTATCACGTAGTGATGGAAGATGAAGAAGGCGAACAGGTGCACACCTATGTTGCTGAAATTCAGCTCGCCGGTGAAACGTCGTATGAGCATCCTGAGCAACCTTCGATGGATGAACTTGCTGCTTCCATCCGGCAGCAGTTGCAGGCACCTAGCCTGCGCCATTAATGACAACGGCGACCTCGGTCGCCGTTTCAGCTTTACGACGCGATGGGCGGAATACCCAGACGCGGAATTTCAATCTTAGGACAACGATCCATCACCACCGTCATGCCCGCATCGCGCGCTAGCACTGCCGCCTGCTCATTGATCACGCCCAATTGCAGCCACAGTGTATCGGCACCAATGGCAATCGCTTCCTGCGCCACACCCCACGCGGCCTCAGCATTGCGAAACACATCTACCATATCCACTTTACCCGGAATTTCTGCCAGCGTGGCGTAAGCGGTCTGCCCCAGCAACTGCTGCCCCGCCAGTTTTGGACTCACCGGAATAACCTCATAACCCTGATCAAGCAAAAACTTCATCACACCATAGCTTGGGCGATCGGCGCGATCGCTCGCCCCTACCAATGCAATGCGTTTGGTGCGGCTCAATACATCACGAATCGTTTGATCATTCATTTTTTTCTCCTTGTTCGTTCGCCTGAGTGTAGTTGCCATTGCGTGACACAGTGCAAGCCCCTCAGATAAAAACTTTGCGCCTCAGCACGAATAAATATGTGAAAATGTAAATTTAATGCCATAATGTAATAATTTGCTACACATCACCCTTAATCCCCATCCTCCGGGAGTTGAAATGAAGCTGTCTTTGGCTGTTACGAGTTTACTCGTGTTACTCGTATCGGCATCCTGCCATGCCATCACCCTCAAACTCGATCCTGAAATCGACTTGCTGGTGCTCGATGGTCGCAAAATCTCAGGCTCGTTGCTGAAAGGCGCGGATAGCCTGGAGCTGGAGCGTGGGCAGCATCAATTCCTGTTTCGCGTTGAAAAACCTTGTGCGGATGCCACGCATTTTCAGTCGGTGCCGATGATCGTCACGTTCAATGCCAGCGCCACCTCAGTCGCGATTCGTTTACCCGTTCTGGCCAACCGACGAGAACGCAGCACGTTCGATAAGGCGCTAAATTTCCAGCTCGTTGATGAACGAGGGAATGAAATCACCAGCCTGCGCGATCGCTTACCACAGGGTAGCGATAGCGATCTGGAAAAGGCCATGCTGAATTATAACCGTACTGCCCAGGCGGCATCGGTTCCTCGCTTTGCACTGCAATCGGTGAGTGCGCCGGATGCCCAGATGAGTCTCGATTTTGCCTGGCAGGATGCGGGAGAGTTACCTTATCTGCAACAGTGGTTTCAGCGCTTTGATGCTGCTACACGCCTGAAATTTATCAGTTGGATGAAAACCTTACGCGCAAGTTGATAGTGTTGAAATGTCAGGGGTACACTCATGCCTTAAAATTAATGCATGAGAAGAAACAGGAAGCCCTATGGAGCAGACCGTTCGTACCCTTAACGTTCAGAAACACATTGCCCTCGTTGCCCACGATCACTGTAAAGCGACGCTACTGGAGTGGGTTAAAGCCAACCAGAGCGCGCTGCAACCGCATGTGCTCTATGCCACCGGCACCACAGGTAATCTGATTAATCGCCACACCGGTTTAGACGTCAACGCCATGCTAAGCGGCCCGATGGGTGGCGATCAGCAAGTGGGTGCTTTGATCTCCGAAGGGAAAATCGATGTGCTGTTCTTCTTTTGGGATCCGTTAAATGCGGTGCCGCACGATCCCGATGTCAAAGCCCTGTTACGTCTGGCCACCGTGTGGAATATCCCGGTGGCGACCAATCGCGCCACCGCGGATTTCATTATTCAGGCACCGATGTTTGCCCAGCAGTTTGAGATCCAAATCCCCGATTATCAGCGCTATCTTGCCGACCGCCTGAAAGCGTAATGTTCAGGCCTTTCGACTTTGCGGCACGCCCAATTCGCGGAAGTGTTCGACAAAAACGGAAGGCCGATCTTTATCAAACAGCATCCACACTTGCTGACGTGCGCGGGTAATCGCCACATAGGCCAACCGTCGCTCTTCAGCGTCAGGGAAATCTTCCGGCTGGGGTAATAACCCCTCTTCCATAATCGATTCACGCGCCTCAGCGGGGAAGCCATCACGCCCCTCATGCAGGCCCAGCATAATGACAAAATCTGCCTGCTGCCCTTTGCTGGCATGAATGGTCATAAAATCGATCTGCAATTTCGGCCAGCGCGTTTTGGCTTTATCGAGGATGGCAGGACGCAAATGGTGATAGCGCGCCAGCAACAGCACACGCTCTTCCGGTTTCGCATAGCCACTTAATTTATCCAGCAACGGTTCCAGTTGCTCCTGCGGCAGCAGCGTGACTGACTTCTTATTCCCCTTGCTCAGACTGTTGAGCGGCTTGCGCAGCTGATGTGGATTCTGCTGCACAAAGCGGTTGGCAATCTCACCGATGCGATCGTTGAAACGATAGGTGGTGTCCAGCACACAGCGATCGCCGTCACCAAAGTAGTGGTGGAAAGCCGTGGTCAGACTCATCTCGGCGCCGCTGAAACGGTATATTGCCTGCCAGTCATCGCCCACTGCGAACAAACTGGTGCGCTTATTCTGCTGACGTAACGCAGTCAATAAAGCGGCACGCTGTGGCGAGATATCCTGAAACTCATCCACGAGAATATGCTTCCACGGACTGATAAAGCGCCCTTTTTCGAGAATGGCAATCGCCTGATGGATCAGTCCGGAGAAATCGACTGCCCCCTCCTCTTTCAACGCACTTTTCCAGGCTTTTAATAGCGGCGCCATCAGTTTGACGCGTTTACTGAAATTATCGCGGAAATCTTCTGGTACATCGGCAATCATCGCCGCCTGCGCACCGCCGTGCATGCGCATCAGTCCCAGCCAGCGCTCCATGCGTGAGGCCAGCCGTTGCGCCAACTTGTCATCCTGCCAGAATGGGCCTTCAGCGACCTCCCACTCCAGTTCCTCCTGCAACCATTGACGCCAACCGCTCGCCTGCGCTTTTTTACTGTTGCACTGTTCGCGCCAGGTGTCGATCAGCAGTTGCCGCCGCGCCTTGCTGTCACTTTCAAGCTTGCTGATCACCGGCTGCTTATTGCTGCCTTCGCGGATGATGTGCAATGCCAGCGCGTGAAACGTTCGCGCCTGAATCGCACTCTCACCTAAGCGTTGCTGAATACGATCGTTCATCTCTTCGGCCGCCTGGCGACCAAATGCCAGCAGCAGAATCTGCTCCGGCTGTGACAGCTTGCGTTTCAGCAACCAACCGGCACGTGCCACCAGCACCGAGGTTTTACCACTTCCCGCACCGGCCAGCACCAGTAAGGCGTCTTCACCGTTGACCACCGCTTCGCACTGGGAAGCATTAAGCGGTGTAGTTTCGACAGTGGAGAAAAATTCGTGGTAGTCCTTGATGACCTTCGTCGTCCATTCACGGTTGCGCTGGCGAATGGCGGTTTCACCTTGTTCTAACCACTGCTGGCAAAACTGCCAGCGCGCACGGCAATTATCAAACTCATTCAGGCGCGAAAGTGGCAGCGGTAAGGCGGAAAATTGGCGTTGAATGCTCTCCTTTACCGTAGCCAGTTCGCTACGCTTTAACCAGCGATCCTGTTGCGTGAAGGCGATAATCTCCTGTTCCAAAGCCATCAGGACTTGTGCACTGACTTCGCTCATTTCCTGGCTCCACTGCTGCCAGGCATGCTGCAAGTAATGGAAAAAACGCTGCGTCTCCTGCCATTCCGTGCCGTGCAGGCGTACAACCTTATCTTCTGGCAAGTGAAATTCCAGCTCTCCCCAAACCATGCCGCGTTTACAGGCAATGCTGATTAATTGATTGAACGGGATAAGATATTCGTGACGATCGCCACTGACTTCCACGCCAGCGGCCAGCAGACGCACCCGATTATAGGGATGCTGAGCCAGACGTTTGCCCATTGATGTTGCTTTCAGTTCCATGTCCGCACCGTCTTGTGGAATTCGATTATCGCGCAGTTTACCTGTCAGACTCTTGGCGCTCCAGCCTTAAAACAGGCTAAACTGGGCGACACATATTGCGGATTGCAAAAGGAAAATCGTGTTATGCGCACCGTATTGAATATTCTTAACTTCGTTTTGGGTGGCGTGTTCACCACGCTAAGCTGGCTGTTTGCCACGCTTGTCAGCATTGTGCTTATCTTTACCCTGCCTTTAACGCGATCTTGCTGGGAAATCACTAAACTTTCACTTCTGCCCTTTGGTAATGAAGCGGTGCATGTCGATGTGCTGCGACCTGACAGTAAAAGCCATGTACTGAATGCTGGCGGAACCTTCCTCAACATTTTCTGGCTGGTGTTTTTCGGCTGGTGGCTGTGTCTGATGCATATTTCTGCTGGCATCATCCAATGCCTGACCATCATCGGTATCCCCGTCGGTATCGCTAACTTTAAAATTGCCGCTATCGCACTTTGGCCCGTAGGCCGCCGTGTGGTCTCGGTGGAAGAGGCTCAGGCCGCGCGTGAAGCGAATGCGCGTCGTCGATACTAAGGCGGACAATTGATGCTTCTGAACGCGATGCCGGGATGGCGACGTTATCTGTTCAATAGCAGCCTGCGTTATTTATTGCGCATTTTCTTCGCGCTGGCAGGGTGTGCCGCCGTTCCGTGGTGGCTGCAGCAAATAGAGTGGACCATTCCTTTGACGCTCGGCGTGGTGGCGGCCGCGCTGGCCGATCTGGATGACCGATGGACTGGTCGCCTGCGCAATCTGATGATTACGCTGGTCTGCTTCTGCATCGCTTCGGTATCGGTTGAGTTGCTGTTTCCCTATCCGTGGGCCTTTGCCATCGGTTTGGCGCTCTCGAGTTGGGGCTTCATTTTGCTTGGCGCTTTGGGGCAGCGCTATGCCACTATCGCTTTTGGTGCGCTGCTCATTGCGGTTTATACCATGTTGGGAATTGGCTTATTCCCTCAATGGTGGATGCAGCCCGCCCTGCTATTGATTGGTGCGCTGTGGTACAACCTGCTGACATTTATCGGACATTTGATTTTCCCGGTACGGCCGGTACAGGAGCAACTGGCGGCCAGCTTTTCTCAGTTGGCGAGTTATCTGGAAGCCAAGGCAAATCTGTTCGATCCAGATGCAGGTGAACAGGATGATGCCAGTACCATTGCCACGGCGATGGTGAACAGCCAGTTGGTGGCGCAACTTAATCAGACGAAAACCACCATTCAGAGTCGCTTGCGCGGCGACCGTGGATCGCGCAGCACACGTCGCAGTTTGCACTACTATTTCGTTGCGCAGGATATTCATGAACGCGCCAGCTCATCCCATCTGCAATATCACCTGCTGCGCGATAACTGGCGCTATAACGAAGTGCTGTTTCGCTTCCAGCGCCTGTTGAATATGCAAGCTCAAGCCTGTCGCAAGCTGGCTGAGAGCATCCTGCTACGCCAGGCATGGCACCATGACAGCAGTTTTGAGCGCACCTTCTCCCGGCTGGAAACGGCTTTGGAACGATTACAACAGAATGACCCGCAGGATTCGCACATCCGCGCGCTATTTTGGCTGCTGCGAAATTTGCGTGCGATTGATGCGCAACTGGCCTCGATTGAGTCTGAACAAGCGCTGGCAGAACCGCCTTCCTCAGCCGATAACCATCTTTCGCGTGAAGGGCTGAGTGGATGGGCGGATATCCGGTTACGGCTAAGCCGTCATCTGACTCCAGGTTCGGCATTATTCCGCCATGCTGTTCGCATGTCCCTCGTGCTTTGCGTTGGCTACGCTTTTATTCAGATTACCGGTCTTCATCGCGGCTACTGGATTTTGCTCACCAGCCTGTTTGTCTGCCAGCCTAACTACAATGCCACGCGCCGCCGGCTTGCCTTACGTATTGGTGGAACACTAGCGGGCATCGCTATTGGCTTACCGGTACTATGGTTAGTGCCCTCTATTGAAGGGCAACTGATTCTCATCGTGCTCAGTGGCGTACTGTTTTTTGCCTTTCGTCAGATTCAGTATGCGCAAGCCACACTATTCATCACCTTGCTGGTACTGCTCTGCTTTAACCTGCTGGGCGAAGGATTTGAGGTGGCGTTGCCGCGCATTGTTGACACCCTGTTGGGTTGCGGTCTGGCCTGGCTGGCAGTGGCATTTGTCTGGCCCGATTGGCGTTTTCGCAAAATTAGCGCCGTGGCGGAGCGTACGCTGAATGCCAATTGTCGTTATCTCGATGCCATCCTTGAGCAATATCATCAGGGTAAAGATAACCGTCTGGCTTATCGTGTGGCGCGTCGTGATGCTCACAATGCCGATGCGGAATTAGCATCGGTGGTCTCGAACATGAGTAGCGAACTTAAGCTTCAGCAACCGCTGCGTGAAAACGCGTTCCGGTTACTGTGTCTGAATCACTCTTTCCTGAGCTACATCTCAGCGCTGGGCGCACATCGCGAACGGCTTTCTGATCCCGCATTGCTCAAAGTTTTAGACGATGCAGTGTGTTTTGTTGAAGATGTGCTGCAGATTGAACGCGTTAACGACAAGCAGGCAGTAGCCATGCAGCAGCAGGTGATGCAGCAGTTAAGTGATATCAAAAACAGTTCGGACGTGCAGGCGCCGCTGGTGATGCAGCAGTTGGGTTTACTGATTGCCCTGCTGCCAGAAATTGCCCGCCTGCGCCGCACATTATCCAGTCATTAATTTAACGTTGCTCCACCGCATTTTTGGGGTGGAGCGTTTTGACATACCACGCGTAGAGCTCATCTCTAATCGCTGCAGGCAATGCGGCCTGGTGATGTCCGGAAATCGCCCCTTCCAATGCCATTAACGTTTTCAGCCCGATATGTTTGTTAACGGCACGCAGTTTGAGCCAGCTCTGGCGCGATCCCATTTCATGCAGCACTTTCACTGAACTGATGCCAACTTTATGCAGCATCATCTCCATGCGCAGGCTAAGGTTAGGCAGATCCTTTAGCCGTAAGGTCACTGTCCGGTTTGCTAACTCATGCTGTGCTGCGTGCAGCGCACTGGCCGACAACCGCAAGAGTTGCTCAGGATCCTGCCAAAGCTTCGCATCCACCTTGAAGTAATTCAGTTGCACTGGTATGCCGCGTTTGCGATAGACCAGCGGTTCAAGAGCACGTTGGGTGTGGTAAGTCTGCAATGCCTCACTGGCACGCAGGTAAAGCGCGTCTTCATTGATATACGCAAAAATGACCTTTTCTACTGTCAGAGCATAGCCACCAAATTGCGTTCGGGATTCGATCTTTCCCAGCGGCGCCAGCTGTGTTTTGGATTGTTTAACGAGTGGATTGTTGGTTTTCATTACAGCTCCTTTCCGTGAATTCTCATTCGAGAAAATTCCTTAAAATCCTGGGTTTTCATCTGGTTAGAAGATAGAAAAAACCCATTAGCTGTTCAATGAATAAAAGCATTTGCTGTGTGCGATGTGCACAATTTGCGAGGTGTTTTCAGAAATTGAGGTTGATCTTTATCCAGGAAGACATTACTGTACATCCATACAGTTCATTACTGAGTGATTAAAACATGCGTACTCAATTCTCTGGCCTTGCTGATCGTTCTCAACGTTTTGCTTCTTCAAGCCTGACGCAGCCTTCTCTGGGTGGAATTACTGAACTACGTTACAGCGAACAACCTGGCATGATGCAGTTACTGCTGTTGCCGGTGTTAAAGCAACTCAGCGAACAGTCCCGCTGGCAGCTGTGGTTAACACCTGCGCATAAGCTGAATCGTAACTGGATGCAGCAGTCAGGATTACCGCTTGAGAAAAGTATGCATATCACCGAATCTGAACGACTCACGACAGTGGAAAGTATGGTGAAGGCTCTGCGCACGGGAAATTATAGTGTGGTTTTGGCCTGGATTCCGTACGAATTGAATGATGAAGAGCGGTTTGAACTCGAAATGGCAGCGGCAGAAGGTGAAGCACTGGGTTTAATTATGCGTCCGCAAGGTCACGATCGCGTCTTGTCCAGACAACCAAATACGCCAAAAATTCCGTCGGATTTGTTTCATTAAGTAAAACCAGGAATTTTCTCACGCTTTTTTTTCTTAAGGATGCTGCTAAGCCACTGATTCTTTTCCCGCCAGCTTTGACAATGGTTTAGCCGCATTTTCTCAATTCGCTGGCGAAGATTTTGCCATGTGATTTGTTAAAATGTGTGTATAAATCCCTGTTTTTTTGCTGGCTGGCCTCACATCATACTTGTAACTTTCCAATCTCGTTGTAGACTTTATCTCGCCAGGGTGCTCAATAACCTCCGTTTTTTCGGTAGAGTCAAAAGCGAGCGTTTAGACCCGGCGAAGGATTAACACAAAGAGCAACCTTTTTGCTCATTGCCTATTTGGATGATAACGAGGCGCAAAAATGAAAAAGACAGCTATCGCAATTGCAGTGGCACTGGCTGGCTTCGCTACCGTAGCGCAGGCCGCTCCTAAAGATAACACCTGGTATACCGGTGCTAAACTGGGCTGGTCTCAGTATCACGATACTGGTTACTACGGTAACGGTTACGCGAACAACGACGGTCCAACTCACGAATCTCAGCTTGGTGCTGGTGCATTCCTGGGCTACCAGGCTAACCCATACCTGGGCTTCGAGCTGGGCTACGACTGGTTAGGCCGCATGCCTAACAAAGGCGACCAAGTTAACGGCGCATTCAAAGCACAAGGCGTTCAGCTGGCAGCTAAACTGAGCTACCCAATCACTGAAGACTTTGATGTGTACACCCGTCTGGGCGGCATGGTATGGCGTGCAGACTCTAAGCAAGCCAACCTGAACACTGGCGACCGTATCAGCAACCACGACACCGGCGTTTCTCCGCTGGCTGCTGTTGGTGTTGAATACGCACTGACCAAAAACTGGGCAACTCGCCTGGACTACCAGTGGGTTAACAACATCGGTGACGCAGGTACCGTTGGTGCGCGTCCAGACAACAGCATGCTGAGCGTCGGCGTTTCTTACCGTTTCGGTCAGGATGAAGCAGCAGCACCAGTTGTTGCTCCAGCACCTGCTCCAGCGCCAGTTGTTGAAACCAAGCGTTTCACTCTGAAGTCTGACGTACTGTTCAACTTCAACAAAGCGACTCTGAAACCAGAAGGCCAGCAGGCTCTGGATCAGCTGTACAGCCAGCTGAGCTCAATGGATCCTAAAGACGGTTCTGTTGTAGTACTGGGCTTCACTGACCGTATCGGTTCAGAGCAGTACAACCAGAAACTGTCTGAAAAACGCGCTCAGTCTGTAGTTGATTACCTGGTCTCTAAAGGTATCCCTTCTAACAAGATCTCTGCACGCGGTATGGGCAAATCTAACCCAGTGACTGGCAACACCTGTGACAGCGTGAAAGGCCGTAATGCCCTGATCGACTGCCTGGCGCCAGACCGTCGCGTTGAAATCGACGTGAAAGGTATCAAAGACGTTGTAACTCAGCCACAGGCTTAAGTTATCACGCAATAAAAAACCCCGCTCTTGCGGGGTTTTTTTTATCTCTTTTCAACTGGCTAACAACACCATCATAGTGCACACATCAGCGCTATTCGTTCTCTGATCCGCCTTTACCCAGAATCGCCTGAAGATCCTGCTTAAGCGTTGACATCTGGCTGGCATACTTCTCTTTGCGCTCGGCATCTTCAATTAACTGCACAATGGTTTCTGATAGCGTATTACTGCGACGCTGCGCCAATCCTGCCAGACGCTGCCACACCAGATATTCCAGATCGATCGACTTCTTACGCGTATGCTGATGTTCCGCATTAAAGTGCCGCTTACGGCGCGCACGAATAGTCTGCTTCAGACGGTTCTCGAGATCGGGGTGAATGTGCTGAGCTATCCATTCCGCTACCTCTACTGGACTATTTTCCATCGCCAGTAAGGCATCCACTGCAGCCTGCGCGGCGCTAAGCTCAAGATGACGGGTGATCAATTCACCCTCCCGATGCTTTTTCACCAGGTATTTCCACTTCCATCCACTTTCAAGATTTTCGAGTTGCTGGTATTTCATCGGAATCTCATCGTGATCACGTAACAAACTAAGAATAACAGCTTTTTTCCCGGATGCAGCAAGGAAAAACATGTAGCGGTCATCACATTTCGGGCTGGAACTCCGCAGTGCTTAACAAGGTTGATTCCTGTATAATCGCGCTTTTCCTAAATCTGACTAATGCGAATATTTTGACCAGCACTCAAATTACGTGGCAAGCCCTGCAGCCGGATAGCATCCGCTACCAATCCATTTTCTCAAACGTCTCACTGGAAGATAGCGATAGTCTTGCCGCGGTTCAGCCGCGTCTGCTGAATGCGCTGGCGCATTTGCATCATCAAACCTTAGGTTTTCCTCTGTTGCTATTACGCAGTCAGGAAAACAGCGATTACCTCGCGTGCATCGCCGAAGCCGCACAGCGCTTCCAGCCCGAAGAGATCGCGCTGTATGGCGGTGACTATCATGTCATGGGTGACACGGTCAGCCTGATGCCGCCCAGCGATGCTAACCGGCCATTCACCAGTCAGGGCGGTGTTCACTTTGCCGACTGGATTGAAGCAGAACAACTGTTTGGTTGTGTGCGTCAGTACAAAGATCGTATTCAGCCCGAGCCGGGGTTGATTCATCAAGCCAATGGCGGCACTTTAATCCTTTCCGTGAATACGCTACTGGCTCAGCCACTGCTATGGCTGCGTCTGCGTAAGTGCATCGAGCAAGGCCGCTTTGACTGGTATTCGCAGGACGAACGCCAACCGTTGCCCGTGGCCATCCCTTCCCTGCCGCTGCAACTGCGCCTGGTACTTTGTGGCGATCGTGATGCGTTAGCCAGCTTCCAGGAATTGGATGCAGAAGTGCATGAAATGGCACTGTACAGCGAGTTCGAAGAGAACCTGCAGATCACCGATGAAGAGGACATGACTTTCTGGTGCCAGTGGACGCTCACGCAAGCTGAACAAGCCGGTCTGGATCAGCCTGCAGCCGATTTCTGGCCGCTCTTGATCAATGAGGCGGTTCGTTTTACGGGTGATCAAGAAACCCTGCCGCTCTGCCCGCGCTGGTTACGCCGTCAGCTGCAGGAAACCGCGCTGCACGGTGACGTCATCAATGCTGAAGCATTAAAAGAAGCACTGGAAGCGCGCGAATGGCGTGAAAGCTACCTGGCTGACCGCATGCGTGACGAAATTCTGCTCAATCAGATTATGATTGAAACTGAAGGTGAAGTGGTGGGACAGATTAACGGTCTCTCGGTGGTGGAGTTTCCAGGTCATCCGCGTCCGTGGGGCGAGCCGTCACGTATCACCTGTGTTGTTCATCCAGGTGATGGTGAATTCACTGACGTTGAGCGTAAAGCCGAGCTGGGCGGTAATATTCATGCGAAAGGCATGATGATTATGCAAGCTTATCTGATCGCTGAACTTGAACTCGAGCAACAGCTGCCCTTCTCAGCCTCGTTAGTGTTTGAACAGTCCTATTCCGAAGTGGATGGCGATAGCGCTTCACTGGCCGAACTCTGCGCGCTGATTAGCGCACTGGCCAATCAGCCACTAAGCCAGCATATTGCGGTGACGGGTTCCGTGGACCAATTTGGTAATGTGCAGCCTGTTGGCGGCCTGAATGAAAAAATCGAGGGCTTCTTCAACATTTGCCAGTCACGCGAGCTGACAGGTAAACAAGGCGTTATTTTGCCAGCCAGCAATGTGCGCCATTTGAGCCTAAGCGAAGCTGTGGTCGATGCGGTGAAGCAAGAGCAATTCCACATCTGGGCAATCGAAAGCGTGGATGAAGCGCTACCCTTATTAACCGGTATCGCATGGCAAAGTGAGAGCGGCGAGTCACTGCTCAATACCATTCAGGAACGTATTGCACAGTTGAACCAGCAGGAAATTCGTCATCGTCCGTGGCCATTCCGCTGGCTCAACTGGTTCAACCACAGCTGATTGATTTGCCCAGCGTACAACTGTTCGCTAATATTCGGGCTTCACTAAAAGAAGGCATATTGAGAACATGGTAGATAAACGCGAATCCTATAGCAAAGAAGACCTGGTTGCCTCAGGTCGCGGCGAACTGTTTGGCGAAAATGGACCGCCGCTTCCCTCTGATAACATGTTGATGATGGACCGCGTGGTCATGATGACCGAAGACGGCGGTAAATTTGACAAAGGTTTTGTGGAAGCCGAACTGGATATCCGCCCTGACCTGTGGTTCTTCGATTGCCACTTTAAAGGCGATCCGGTCATGCCTGGCTGCCTCGGCCTTGACGCCATGTGGCAGTTGGTTGGTTTCTACCTCGGCTGGTTAGGCGCTGAAGGTAAAGGCCGCGCACTGGGTGTGGGCGAAGTGAAATTCACCGGTCAGGTACTGCCAACCGCGAAGAAAGTCACTTATAAAATTCACTTCAAGCGCGTGATCAACCGCAAGCTGGTGATGGGCGTGGCTGATGGTGAAGTCTTCGTTGACGGTAATCTGATTTATACCGCGACAGATTTAAAAGTAGGCCTGTTTAAGGACACTTCTGCCTTCTAATTCCCCAAACGAAAACCTCCGCATTCAGCGGAGGTTTCTTCCTTCATTTATGGACATCCGACAGTGCTAGGCCACCGCCGACCTGTCCTCCATGGCTTGACGCCAACCTCCCAACCAGTAAGACCGCGCATCGATCATTTGATAGGGGCATATCTCTTTTGAGCGGCCAGTAATACCCGCTTGATAGCCTCGTGAATGTGCACGTTCCAGGCGGTCTCTTTTCTGTCTCTTCATGCCTCGATTCCCTCATTTCAGGTCTGGTGGATTCTGGGTGGAAAGAAAGAGTGGCGATATAATGTTCAACCACAGTAATGTTCTAACCCCAAGCAGAAGAAAGATCAATGCGCAAAATTCACGCCAATGTCATCATTTTGACGTTAAAACGACATCTATAATTGTCAATTACGTGTATATCTGGCTGATAAGACGATAAAAAAAGCCCCTGATTTGATGTCCGTCACACAACGGCAAATCAGAGACTTAGCATAAGCATCGAACAAATCTTAATTTAGCGAAATGACACTTTTTGCGATTTGTTGTGCCGTTTGCTGCCAGCCGATAGCCAGAGTACGCACCAGCGCATCATAGCCATCTTCGTTTTGCGGCAGAGTCAGATTAAAGCCATGTTTGATTAAGCGCCCTTGATGTTGCAGGAGCCATTCTCCGCTCACCACAACCTGGCCATCATAGCGCCCCTGGAAACCGGTCACATTCACCGTCAAAGTATCGTGGCTCTCACCCAACGGAGCACTGGCAACAATTCGGCCCGGCAGCGCTTTGCTGAGGTTGCTGATCAATGTCTGTTGTAGTTGTTGATCCAGCGGACTGGCCCACAAGTTATTGGCAGCAATCACATACTTTACATCGCTGGTCTGATACACCAAACCGTTCCCTGCCATAAAGTCCGGCACCGACACTTGCTCGACCCAAATCATTGGCAGGTTGCCGCTGGATGCGCTGTCTACACGCGCGACGTTGCTGCCCGCAGGCAGCTGATAATAGGTGTTTTCGATGGTGCTGCTACAACCTGCCAGGAGCAGCATCGCACCAATAATCAGCCCTTTTTTCACTATTTCGCCCTCTTTGGCTGGGGATCCTGGCCCGGTTTGGCTTCAAACACCAATGCATTGCTCTTGGTATTGAGCGTTTTCAGCACCGGTTGCAATTCGCGCAGCACCTGGTCAAGTCGCTGCATGTCTCCTACCAGTTTGTTATAAGCCGGTGAACCCGGCTGCAAGCCTTTCATGCTACGATTCAACTCGCGCAGCGTCTGCTGCATATCTTCTGGCAGCGTTTTCATCGCCGGACTGGCAGTGATGTGATTGAGGTTATCCAGAGTTTTCTGCAGCTGCTGCATCGTACGCTGGCTCTCTTTCAGGGTGCCTGTCGCTTCGGTAATCATCGGATTTAATGGCAGACCGTTGATCTTATCCAGCGCTGCCGTCAGCTTCTGCTGGATCTGACTCAATCCACCACTGACCGTTGGAATCACCTCCAGTCCCGCAATCTCATTTGGACCTTTATACGCCGGTGCGTTGTCATAGAAGTCCAGATCGATGTACAGCGCACCCGACAACAGGTTACCGGTTTTCAGCGTGGCGCGCAGACCTCGCTTCTTGCCATCCTGCAGATGCTGCTCAAGGTTGAAATCTCCGCCCAGACGGCTGATAAAGCGATCCGGTTCGATGCGAATCAATATCGGAACACGATAATCGTTATTCAACGCCTGATTAACACCTGGAATGGTGTAAGGCACTTGCGAGACAGTCCCCAGACGAATGCCGCGGAACTCAACCGGCGCGCCTACCTGCAAGCCACGAATCGAATCGGTAAAGAACAGCAGGAAATCGGTGTGGGTGGTATACAACGAATCCTGGATGCTGCGCTGATCGTCAAACAGATGGTATTCCGCTTTATTCTCGGCGATCTGCCCCAGCTCCGCGCCATCTGGCACATCAAAACTTACGCCACCGCTAAACAACGTAGTCAGTGAACCCATTTCCACCCGCATGCCGGAGGCAGACATGTCGACGGCGATGCCGCTGTCTTTCCAGAAACGGACATTGGTCGTGATCAGACGATCGTAAGGGGCGGCGATGAACAGTTGATAGGTCATCATGCGTTTATCGGTATCAAAGGTGCTGGATTCAACCGTACCCACGCGATAGCCACGGAACAGCACCGGATCGCCCGCATTTAGCTGTCCGGCCTTTTTACTGTCGAGTGTGATGCGAATGCCTTTGGCATCCGGCGGTGCCAGAGGTGGTGCATCCAGCAGTTGATAGTGCTCAGGTTGATCGCCCTTCGCACCTGGCTGCAATTCAATATAGGCACCCGAGAGTAATGTGCCAAGACCGGTAATCCCTTCTCGCCCGATCTGCGGTTTCACCACCCAGAATACGCTGTCGCCATGCAACAGTTTTTCCATACCAGAATTGAGGCGTGCTTTGATCTCCACATGGTGCAGGTCGTCAGTCAATACCGCACTTTCCACCACGCCAACATTGACACTGCGGCTCTTAATGGTGGTTTTTCCGGCCTCAATACCTTCAGCGCTTTCGGTGATCAATGTCACCTCCGGGCCCTGATGGCTGAAATGATAAAATAAGATCCAGCCACCAATGAATAGCGTGACGATGGGTACAATCCAGACCGGTGACCAGCGTTTAATCTGGTCGACCTTAGCAGTCCCGTGATGGTTGTCCGTCAAGACACGGCTCCTTTCGTTCAGTTTCCCGTAATCGATCCCAAATCAGGCGCGGATCAAACGTCATCGCTGCAAACATGGTAAGAATCACCACCATGGCAAACAGTAGCGCGCCTGGCGCAGGGTAAACACTCATCAGCTGCCCCATCCGCACCAGCGCGGATAACACAGCGATGACAAACACATCAATCATTGACCAACGGCCAACAAATTCCACCACCTCATACACCACGTGCATCTTCTCATCATCACGCCGGCCACGACCACTGGCGTGCCAGCAAAGCCAGGCAATCGCCAGCATCTTGAGTGAAGGCACCATGATGCTGGCGATAAAGATCACCAGCGCCACTGGCCAGGATCCATCGCTCCACAGCAGAATCACCCCGGCCATAATGTTCGAGGGATACTGCGAGCCAAGCGTCTCGGTGACCATAATCGGCATGATGTTTGAGGGAATGTAGAGCATCACCGAGGTGATCAAGAGTGCCAGCGTCCACTGCAAGCTGTGCTTACGTCGCGGTGCAGCGACCACGCCACAGCGAGGACACTCAGCCTGCCCGACAGATAAGATAGCGGTACAGCAAGGACAACTGCGCAATCCCTGCTTCAACCCACTGATTCCGGCTTGCGGCACCATCGGCAATGCCGGGAGTGGACCCATGCTCTGCCACACCCATCGCCGATCTACACACTGAAATGCGCGCAGCTGTAATACACAGAATAGACACCACGGCCAGAAACTGCTGCCAAGGCCAATTTCGCCGTAGGCCATCAGCTTCACAAAGCTCACCAGCACGCCTGCCATAAAGATCTCGGCCATGCCCCAACTGCGCAGCTGGAATAAAATACGCGCCAGCCCAAGGCGCAGAATGTGCGGCATACGCACGCGATTCACCAACAGCAGAATGGTGATCATGCAGAACGCGGGAATCCCCTGTACAAACAGCAGAAACAGTGTCGCCAGGCTGCGGTAATCTTCACGATCCATCACCGCGGGAATTTCGAGCAGCGAGATTTGGCTGCTCAGCCCGGCCACATGCATATTGATAAAGGGAAATAGATTCGCCAGCACCAGCATAAACAGTGCCGCGAAAGCGTACCCGGTAGGACGTTTTCGCGGCTCATGCCAGTTAGCGGTCAGCGTGGTATGACAACGTGGGCAGCGCGCGCGACTGCCCACCGGCACGGCAGGCAATTTTACGGTTAAATCACACTGTGGACAGAGCATCCACTGGTGCGCCTGATCCGTTGCACACATACTGACTTCCTCTGTGTTACGCGCCGTTTTTCAGCGCTTCCAACTCTTCCCAGCGCTCAAACGCCACTTCCAGCTCTTTTTCCGTCTGCGCTAACGCATCCAGAACCGGTTGAGTTTTGTCGTGCGGCTGGCTGAAAAAGTCCGGATGGCTCATTTTCGCCTGCAGTTCGCCGATACGTGTTTCCAGTTGCTCCAGTTTTTGCGGCAGCTGTTCCAGTTCACGCGTCAGGTTATAGCTGAGTTTGTTCGCGCTACGTTTTGGCTCCTGATTTTTCTCTGCCGCTTTGGGCGCAGCGGATGCGGTTTTCACCGTAGCGGACTTGGTTTGCTTATAGGCGCTACGCTGTAACTGCGCATCGTGATAGCCGCCGACAAAGGCACCAATCTCACCGTTGCCTTCAAAGATCCAGCATTCGGTCACGGTGTTATCGACGAATTGACGATCGTGGCTCACCAGCATCACGGTGCCCTGATAACCATCCACCAGCTCTTCCAGCAGCTCCAGCGTTTCCACGTCAAGGTCGTTGGTCGGTTCATCGAGAATCAACAGGTTGCTAGGTTTCAGGAACAAACGCGCTAACAGCAGGCGGTTACGCTCACCACCGGATAACGCACGCACTGGAGTCATCGCACGCTTCGGATGGAACAGGAAGTCCTGCAGATAGCCCAGCACATGGCGCGGCTTACCGTTGACCATCACTTCCTGTTTACCTTCCGCGAGGTTATCCATCACGGTACGATCCGGATCCAGTTCAGCACGGTGCTGGTCGAAGTACGCGATCTCCAGCTTAGTCCCGCAGTGTACGCGACCACTGTCCGCTTTTAACTCATCCAGCATCAGACGCAGTAAGGTGGTTTTACCACAGCCGTTCGGGCCAATCAGGGCGATCTTATCGCCGCGCTGCACCTGAGTGGAGAAATCGCGCACCAGCGTTTTGCCATCCACGCTGTAATTGACGTTTTCCATCTCAAATACAATCTTACCTGAGCGAGCGGCTTCGCCGACCTGCATGTTGGCTTTGCCCATCACATCACGGCGTTCTGAACGTTCACGACGCAGCGCTTTTAATGCGCGCACGCGGCCTTCATTACGGGTACGGCGCGCTTTGATGCCCTGGCGAATCCAGACTTCTTCCTGCGCCAGCTTGCGGTCAAACTCCGCGTTCTGCATCTCTTCGACGCGCAGTGCTTCTTCTTTACCCAGCAGGAATTGATCGTAATCGCCCGGCCAGGAAACCAGTTTACCGCGGTCGAGATCGACAATACGCGTCGCCATATTGCGGATAAACGAACGGTCGTGCGAGATAAACACGATGCTGCCGGTAAAGGTCTTAAGGAAGGTTTCCAGCCAGTTGATAGTTTCAATATCGAGGTGGTTAGTCGGTTCATCGAGCATCAGCACACGTGGATTGCTCACCAGCGCACGGCCCAGCGCGGCTTTACGCAGCCAGCCACCGGAGAGTGAGGAAAGCTCAGTGTCAGCTTCCAGACCAATCTGCTGCAATACGTCATTGATACGGCTATCGAGCTGCCACAAATTCTGATGATCCAGAATGGTTTGCAGACGCCCCATCTCGTTGAGGTTTTTCTCGCTTGGATCTTCCATCACCAGATGGGAAATCGCATGGTAGGCTTTCAGATGCTCAGCCTGCTCTGCAACGCCTTCCGCCACGAAATCGTAGACTGAACCGGTAATGTTGCGCGGTGGATCCTGCTGCAGACGTGCCACAACCAAATCTTGTTCGTAAATAATGCGGCCATCATCCAGCGGTTGTTCGCCGTTGATGATTTTCATTAATGTGGATTTACCGGCACCGTTACGGCCCACCAGACAGACGCGTTCGCCCTCTTCGATGTGCAGTTCGGTGTTATCCAACAGCGGCGCATCGCTGAATGAGAGGTAAGCGCCATGGATACTGATCAGTGACATAAAACTTATTCCTTACCGGCGTGGCTAACCAGCCAGCAGTTGTGAATTTGACGGTTGCGTGAGAAATCTTGCGACAACGTTTTTTGGGTAATTTCCTGCGCCTGTAAGCCCAGAGCGGCTAAACCGTCCAGGTCCATTTTGAAACCGCGCTTGTTATTCGAGAACATAATGGTGCCACCGCGACGCAGCAGACGTTTCAGATTCTGCATCAGCATCATGTGGTCACGCTGCACGTCAAAATCGTCTTCCATTCGTTTGGAATTCGAGAAAGTCGGCGGATCGATGAAGATCAAATCAAATTGTTCGTCACTGTCACGCAGCCAGCTAAGGCAATCGGCGTGCATCAGTCGATGCTGACGTCCGGTCAGACCATTAAGACGCAGGTTGCGCTCGGCCCACTCCAGATAAGTGCGAGACATATCCACGGTGGTGGTGGTTTTCGCACCGCCTAGCCCGGCGTGCACGCTGGCGGTGCCGGTGTAGGCAAACAGGTTAAGAAAGTCTTTACCCGCGCTCATTTTGCCCAGCATTTGGCGGGCCAGACGGTGATCCAGGAACAAACCGGTGTCAAGATAATCGGTCAGATTCACCAGCAGACGCGCGTCAAACTCCTGTACTTCGAAGAAGTCGCCCTTTTCTCCCAGCTTCTGATACTGATTTTTACCCTTCTGACGCTCACGGGTTTTCATCACCAGTCGATTGGCCGGAATCTCCAGCACGCTCAGCGTCGCGCTGATCACATCAAACAGACGCTGACGTGCTTTATTGGCATCCACGGTTTTGGGTGGAGCATATTCCTGAATTACCACCCAGTCGCCGTAGCGGTCTACCGCGACGTTGTATTCCGGCAAGTCGGCATCATACAAGCGATAGCATTCAATGTTGGACTGCTTCGCCCACTTTTCCAGCTTCTTGATGTTCTTACGCAGACGGTTGGCAAAGTCTTCGGCAATCTGCGCACTGCCTTCACCGCTGGTCGCGGCCAGCTGATAGTTTTTCTGCACACATTCCAGTGGGCCATTTTTGGCTTTGAACTGACGGTCGGCGCGCAGTTGCAGGCAGCTTAGCAATTCCGGCGACGCACTAAACAGAGACAGATTCCAGCCGCCGAACTGCTGTTTCATAATGCGTCCCAGCAGGCTGTGCAACGCAATCAACGCCGGTTCGCTTTCCAGACGTTCGCCGTAAGGCGGGTTGCTCAGCACGGTGCCGGTGATCTCCTGGCCCGCCAGCGGGTTCTTCAGCTTAATCACATCCTGCTGGGCAAAAGTGAACAGTTCGAACACGCCAGCACGACGCGCATTGGCTCGCGCAGATTCCAGCACGCGGCTGTCATTGTCGTAACCGAAGAAGCGCGCGGTTGTGGCCGCCGTCCCCACACGGGCACGCTCTTTCGCCTCAGCCAGTACTTCCTGCCACACCGCCTGATTATGGTTTTTCCAGCGATTGAAACCCCAATGAGTACGCAGCAAGCCCGGCGCGCGATCGGTAGCGATCAGCGCCGCTTCCAGCAGTAAAGTACCAGAACCGCACATCGGATCGATCAATGGCGTGGTGCTCTGCCAACCAGAACGCATCACTATCGCGGCCGCCAGCGTCTCTTTCAGCGGTGCCTGACCGGTTTGCTGACGATAGCCACGCTGATGCAGCGCATCGCCGCTCAGATCCAGTGCGATGCTCACGCGATCTTTATTCAGCCACGCATTAATACGGATGCCTGGCTGTTCACGATCCACGCTTGGACGCTCCAGATTCTGACGCGTAAAGCTGTCAACAATCGCATCTTTGATACGTAATGCACCGAACTGGCTGTTGCGGATCACCTCATTGGTACCGCTAAAGTGAATTGCAAAGCTGGTGCTGCTGTCGAACATCTCGGTCCAGGGAATGCTCTGCGCGCCCACATACAGGTCGAGATCGCTCCAGACGCCAAATTCTCCCAGCGGCAGCAAAATACGCGAAGCCAGTCGGCTCCACAGCAGGCTTTGGTACATCACACGGTCATCGGCACGGAAGTGGACGCCGCCCTGCACCACCTGCAAATCCTGCGCACCCAGCGCGTCCAGCTCAGTTTTTAACAGCTCTTCGAGCCCACGCGCCGTACTGGCAAACAGAGAATTCATATCGTCACTTTTTACTCTTGCTAAAATTGTTGCGCATTATAGCGAATCAGCGTCCTATGTCATAAAGTTAGCTTCTTTTTGTCCTGTTGGAGTTTCGATGATTACGCTTTCTCGCCTCTATATTCATCCGGTCAAATCGATGCGCGGTTTGCAACTGTCTCATGCACAGGTGCTGGAGAGTGGTCTGGCGTTTGATCGCATCTTCATGGTGACCGAACTGGACGGCACTTTTATTACTGCGCGACAGTATCCGGACATGGTGCGCTTTACTCCTGCGCTGTTACCCGATGGCTTATTTTTAAATGCCCCGGATGGCAGCCAGGCCTTAATTCGCTTCAGCGATTTCACGGCACAATTGTCACCCACTGAAGTGTGGGGGAATCATTTCACCTCGCATATTGCGCCCGCCGAAATCAATGATTGGCTGAGTGAATTCTTTCCGCGTCCGGTGCAATTGCGCTGGACCGGTGTGGCTCCCACGCGACGGGTGAAAAAATTTGATGAGGTATCGCTGAGTTTCGCGGATGGTTTTCCCTTCCTGCTGGTGAATATGTCGTCACTGCAGGATCTGCAGCAGCGTTGCCCGGCCAGCGTTCGCGTTGAGCAATTCCGCCCTAACCTGGTGGTCAGCGGCGCAGCCGCATGGGATGAAGACAGCTGGAAGCAAGTTAAAATCGGCGAGATTGTTTTTGATATGCCCAAGCCCTGCAGCCGCTGTGTATTCACCACCGTGGGTACCGAAAGCGGGCGCAAACATCCCGAAGGTGAACCCCTGGCCACGTTACAACGTTTCCGCAGCGGTCAGGACGGCAGCGGAGATATCGATTTCGGTCTGAATCTGATCGCCCGCAACAGCGGCGTGATCCGCGTCGGCGATGAGCTGACGGTTTTGGCTCGTCAGACACCGCGAGCTTACGGAGCGGGCGCGGTGGTGGAAACCCTCAAACCGGCTGCCAGCCAACAGGCAGAAGTGATCATTGGCTATCAGGGCAGTGAATTTACCGGCGACAACCAGCAAGTGCTACTCGAACAACTGGAGATGCAGGGCTTTCGCATTCCCTACTCGTGTCGTGCCGGGATATGTGGTAGCTGCAAGGTGACGCTGGTATCGGGCGAAGTGAAAGCGCTGAAACAGAGCGCAGTGCGCGCAGACGGAACGATTCTCAGTTGTAGCTGTATTCCCGCAGGCGATATTGTTTTGGCTTAAACGCTTAAACCGCCCGCGCAAAGTGGGCGTTTTGTTCCTGCTGATGCGGCCGCAAACGATCGTTCATGATCTTTATCGCGTCGCCTAACTGCATACCTTTACCGGCTACCGATAATGTATTTTGCGCCAGCAGACACAACGCCGCATTTTCGCCACTCTCGACCACCAGCAATTGCGCCTGTTCGCCGCTATCGGCCAGCGTCACGGCTACCATATCGCCTGATGCGGGTTGCCAGCTCTGGGTATGGCTGGTGAAATGCCAGCTTTTTGGCATGAGCGGTTTTAAAAAACGACTCGCCACTAATGCGTTTAAGACTAATTCCGCGCGCTGATCGCCTTTTAATCCACTCTGTCGGCAACGCTCTTCAAACGTAAAATACAGGGCAGCGTCATCGACACAAAAACCACTGACATTAAAGGCATCTGGTGTCAGCATTTTACGCGAGAAGCGCGAACGAAATAGCATGCCATCGGCCAAATCCAGCATCATACGATCGTGCTCTGCGTCAAAATACCAACGCCAGTTATCATCAGGTTTGATTTTCATGATGTGCCCTGTGGTTAATCGCTGCGCTAAATGGCGCTCAATGAAAAAATAAAACTCTAAGGAAAAGCTGAAAAAAACATCAGCAGGACAAAATATAAACGAGCCGAAGGGATAAATAAACCCCCCGGCGCGGGAAAGTGGGAAATGTCTTAGAGATGGGTCACGATATCTTTAATTAAACCTGGGCCTTTATAAATAAAGCCAGAGTATATCTGCACCAATGTGGCCCCTGCGGCCATTTTTTCACGAGCGGAAACCAGTGAATCAATACCACCGACGCCAATAATAGGTAAACGACCTTGCAGCTCTTGCGACAAGCGGCGAATCACTTCAGTGCTGCGTGACTGTACCGGACGGCCACTTAATCCACCCATCTCATCGGCATATTTAAGTCCAGCAACTAAAGCACGATCGAGCGTGGTATTCGTGGCAACGACACCGTCAATTTCATGGCGCACCAAACTGTCGGCAACCTGGATCAATTCTTCTTCAGAAAGATCCGGCGCGATCTTCACCGCGACCGGCACATATTTAAGGTGCCGTTCCTGCAGCTCTTTTTGTTTTAATTTGATCGCCGAAAGCAGATCGTCCAGCGCTTCGCCATATTGCAGCGTGCGTAATCCAGGTGTGTTTGGCGATGAAATATTGATGGCGATATAACCGGCATGGGCATACACCTTTTCCATGCAGATCAGATAATCGTCTTTGCCTTGCTCCACTGGCGTATCTTTATTTTTGCCAATATTGATACCGAGCACACCTTTGAAACGCGCTTTTTTAACGTTCTCGACTAAGTGATCGACGCCGTGATTATTAAAGCCCATGCGATTAATAATCCCTTCCGCTTCCACCAGACGGAACATGCGCGGCTTATCATTGCCAGGCTGTGGACGTGGCGTCACCGTCCCGACTTCCACGAAGCCGAAACCCATCGCACCAAAGGCATCAATGCACTCTGCGTTTTTATCGAGGCCTGCAGCAAGCCCCAGCGCGTTAGGGAAAGTCAATCCCATGCAGGTCACCGGGCGTGACGGCAGCGACTGGCGAATCAGTCCTTCCAGCGGCGTTCCGCTGATAAAACGTAATTGTTGAAAGGTGAGTTCGTGCGCACGCTCTGGATCGAGCTTAAACAGCGCCGGCCGGACGATAGGATATAACATGCACTCTCCTGAATGGCGGAAGCGAAGAAGTCGGGTGCACGGAAATTTGTGCGCCAGAATGGTAAAGGCCTCTGGCGCAAAAGTAAATTTAATCAGCAGCGGGAGAATTGATCACGGTCAGCGACGTGCAGAATAGCGCCCGACTTGTTCACGAACATTTTGCAACCCGAGGTAAATCGACGGGCAATACCACAGCAGCTTCAGGCGCGAATCCTGTTGCAGCATCTTACTTACCACTTGATTCACCGGAGCCTGCCATTCATTGGGCACGGTCATGTGATTTTTACGGATTTGCGCGAGACAGCCCTTCATCACCGTCTGGTAGTAATCATCCAACAACAACTCATCAACGGGTTGCTGCTGGTCGCGTAAAAACTGCTCGCTGCTTTGTCGCGCAATGAAGTAATTTTTTACCCACGAAAAGTCACGCGTGCTCTGTGACAATGAACTGAGCATGAAGCGCTTGTAATAGTAGCTTTGGCTGGTGCAGTAGATTTGACGCGCGGCCATATAGAGCGCAAACATCCAGGGCGCATCTTCGTGGTTCTGAATGGGAAGGAACTGCAACGCCAGCTGATCGATTAAACGTCGCGACATGATCGAACTCCACACCACGCGATGTGCCGACTGGTGTTGCAGCAAAATGTGCAGACTTGCCCTGCCCCCGGGCAATAAACCACTGACATGACGTTGATGAATACGTTGATACTGGCGCTGCGCCACAGGCAGATCAAGAAACATCTTCGCGCCAAAACAGAACAGATCAATCTCCTGATGCCTGGCCTGTACCCGTCGAAAATCAGCAAACAGTTCAGTCGAAACGAAATCATCCGCATCCATGAAATAGACAAAATCACCGGTGGCTGCGGCGAGTCCTTTCATACGCGCCGCGCTGACGCCGCCGCGTTCACCGCTCAGCAGTGTGACCTGCGGATGCGCAGCAGCGAAAGCGGTGAGCCAGGCAACACTGCTATCACTGGAACCGTCATCAATGATAATGATCTCATCGGGCGGTGATGATTGACGTAACAATGAACCCATCGCTTCTGGCAGCCACGTGGCACAGTTCCAGTTTGGCACGATGACAGAAACGGTCGGCACGCGGCGAGATGTCAACATTCTCATCCTCTCTCCTCAACATTGAATAACGGCAAGCGCAGACGCTTTAGCACCAGGCTATGCAGCAAACAGCACACACCAAGATTGATTGCGCCAATCAGGCCTAACCACAGCAGGTTGATCCAACGGTTTTGATTCCAGTCGATAGGCAAGAAGGTGCTTAACCAGGCCATCAGCGCGGATGCCGCCCAAATCAACATCACATCACGCGTGAGCCAGGTGAAATGCAGACCGGGCGCGAAACGGCGATGTACCAGCCATGCCCAACCCACTAAATAGAAGATGTTTTGCCCCAGCCACAACCATCCGGTACCCAGCGCGCCAAAATGCATCGCGCACCAGATGTTGAGCGGTACCAAAATCAATGCGAACACGCTGAAGCCTTGCATATGCAATTTGAGATTGCCGTTGATGTATTGCAGGTGATACAGCAGGCCACAGATGGCCTGAATGCCGCTGCCCAGCGCGTAAAGACTGAGCACAAATGACATCTCATCAACAATCTGGGTTTTCTGGGTCCAGGCCCAAAGCAGCGGTCCGGCGTAGCAGGCAATGGTGATACTGAGCGGCGCCATAAATATCGCGACGGCCTGAGTGGTATAGCGATAGAGTTTTAGCGCTTCCGCATCGCCTTCATTACGGGTTTTCATGCCGGTCATGCGCGGCACAATCGCCTGCATGATCGGGCTGCTGAGCAGCAGAATGCCGGTAGCCGCGGTCGCCACCACGGTAAACGAACCGTATTGGCTCAGCGGCAGGGTTTTGGACAGGACCAGTCGGTCAATCTGTGAAATAAAGGTCCAGACCGCACTGGAGTAGGCCGCGCTGAGCGCAAAACGAATAAAGGGCCGCAATACTCCTTTCAGGTCATCACGCTTCTCTTTGCGCGCGGAACGTGGGACCAGTTGGCAGGATTTGTAAATACAGCATGCCGCTTCGGCAATCGATACCAGCAATTGCCAGATAAAGAAGGTCAGCACAGGGTTAGGGAAAAACTGAATCACCACCACGGCACCAAAAGTACGCAAAGTGGTGATGATCAGGTTAACGCCATTTAGCCAGACCTGATGTTCAAATCCGACAATCACGCTACGATACGGGCTGGTACGCCAGCGTATGGCCGCGGTAATGACCATAATGCCAACCGCAATCACCACATCCCTGGCTGGCAGATGTTGCGCATTGAGCCAATGAGCGGCAATCCACGGCGTGGCAATCCAACCCAGCACCACAAGGATAAGCGTTGAAATCAGAAAGAATCGCGTCAAGGTGGCAAACAGCGCCGGGAACCAGACAAATTCGGCTTGATTGGCACGATAGCGCGCAGCTTCACGCATTAAGGTAGTAGAAACCCCGGCATCCAGCAGTTGTAACCACGTCAATAAAATAGAAAAGAAGCCGACCAGACCGTAAGCTTCCATTCCTAAATGTTGAATATAAAGTGGTACCACCAAAATACCTGACAGCGTCAGATAGATTTGGCCAACATAGTTGGCAATCGCGTTACGTTTAATCGACATAAGTGTTTTGGTGTCAGGTTTTCTCAAGGAGAATTAGCGTGGCATAAAAACAGCTCGGCGCACACGGGACTAATTCTTAAAACCAACGTTGGTCTCATACAACAGAGGTTTTTCTGACTTTCATCAGATTGAAATAGATGTCCGGTTGTTTCAACATGAGTTTTTCCATGACACCCTGTGCAGGAAACTGCTCTGAAAAATAGTGAATGGCGTGCCGCACATTATCAGAGAGCTTGTCTGTGTGATTTAAATCCTGCTGAATCAGGTTCAATAACCCGCCCCTTAAATAACTTTGCCGATAAGCATTCCTTTCAGGCAGATAATGCGTCATTCGGGTCAATTTTTCATACTCTTGCATAAACTGTTGATAGCTTAACGTGGCACACTCTTTTTCGTCACTGGCGCTATTTAAGGTATCCAGTACCCAGACGGACTCCGTATTAATCAACCCAGCGAGCATCACATCCCGCATGCGATTCAAGGGTGTTGCGGCGTAAACAAGCGCAACACGCAGGATGAGGAGGTAATGTTGACACCAATGCTGCCCGGTCTGTAACTGCTGAAAGAGTTGTAATGAAGACTGCAATCCCGTTTTAAAAGTGTGCTGAGGGAACAGAGGTTGGATTAAACAGTTCAGCTCGGGACGCTGATCGCTGCATTTAGCGACCTCCAGCAACAGTGCGTCTGCAGGCGTAAAGCCAGCGGGTGCAAACAGTAAGAAGTCATCCTCATTCAAACCTGCAATCCTGTCAGGGTCTGTATTGACCAAATTAAAGCGTTGAGAGGTGATAACCGATTGGAGCTCATAGCAGCGAAGGGTTGAATCTGATAGCAGTCGATCTTCTTGCCCTGCGTTCATCGCTGGGCCAGACACATCGTGATCCGGAGAAAAGCGTTCCATATTTTATATCCCCAATAAAAGATGAAAACCTGAACCTTTCCCAATGAAATGCTCAAGTAAAAAAATAACAGACAAGCTGATGAAGATTTTTAGCGCAATTAATCTCAACAGATTATAAACAGGCTAAGGGCAGAGAATTCATTTTTTATCGGCCTTCCAGACGTCACCCTAATCTTAATTGTTAAAACTTTCTGAACCAGGGCTAAAGCATCGAGAATAAAGATAACAATTTTTAGCCAGAACAGAAGTAAGGCATGCCTTGTTTTTAATGTTTGCACGCTTTTGGAAACACTTAATCACGGATTAATCCATTATTTACCAGAGTTACACCCCCATCCAGAAATGACTAGCCGCTCTAAAAAGGGACTTCGATTTGATCCTCCCTCCTCTACCCTTTCATTCGTAAAAGAAAAAATATTCTTTTATCTTTTGAAAGGTTCGTTCATCCTTCATTTTTTCTTTCAAACACTCTATTAATAAGAAACTTCATCCAAATTAACCATTCCCCTGAGTGATACTCACGCCCGTGCTTAAGTGAGAAGCATTCATCTCACTCGGTTTTCAGAATATCCTTAGCCCAGAACACGACATGCCTTTCTCAAAAACATCCCCCTCACGCCAATCCCATATTTCGGCTTAAGTTTGCCAGATAAATCATTTATACCCGCGCACGCGCTCTGCCAGTATTGAACACATCAGTTCTCAATACCAGATAATCAATAACTTTCAGTTATAAGGAGTGACCATGCGAGTTATTACGCTGGCGGGCAGCCCTCGCTTCCCATCGCGCTCTACTGCAATGCTCAGCCTGTGCCAGCACGCGTTGGAAGCACGCGGTGTTGAAGTCATTCCCTGGAATATTCACAACTTCCAGGCGGACGATCTGCTCTATGCGCGCTTTGACTCCCCAGCCCTTAATGCGTTGAAAGACGACCTGGCGCTGGCAGACGGACTGATTGTTGCCACTCCTATTTATAAAGCTTCATTTTCGGGTGCGCTGAAAACCCTGCTTGATTTACTGCCAGAACGCGCCCTGGAACACAAAGTGGTGTTGCCATTGGCTAGCGGAGGTAGTGCATCTCATTTACTGGCCGTGGATTACGCGCTCAAGCCGGTATTGAATGCGCTGAAAGCCCAGGAAGTGCTGCATGGGGTGTTTGCCACCGATACGCAAATAGTGAATTACGACCGCCAGCCAGAGCTGGATCAACAACTGGCCAATCGCATTGATGATGCGCTCGACACTTTCTGGCACGCGCTACACCGACGCCATCAACCCTACGCACAAGCGGTATAAAGGAAAAATCATGAAAAGGATGTTTACGGGTTTACTGCTGCCAGCCTTTGCTGCGCTATTTGCCCTGAGTGCCAACGCCGTTGCCGCTGATGCCCCGGCGCAATTGCGTGTGGGTTATCAAAAAGGATCGGTGAGCATGGTGTTAGCAAAATCTCACCAGATGCTGGAACAACGTTTCCCCCATACCCAGATCAAATGGATTGAATTTCCCGCGGGCCCGCAGATGCTGGAGGCGCTGAATGTCGATAGCATTGATTTAGGCAGCACCGGTGATATTCCACCGCTGTTTGCACAGGCAGCAGGCGCGGATCTGCTGTATGTCGGTTCCGAACCACCGAAACCTCAGGCTGAAGTGATTCTGGTACCCAAAGATAGCCCGATTCACAGTGTGGCCGATTTGAAAGGCCATAAAGTCGCCTTCCAGAAAGGTTCCAGTTCACACAACTTGCTGCTGCGCGCGCTCGAACAGGCAGGCCTGAGCTTTAAAGATATCCAGCCCACCTATCTGACCCCCGCCGATGCGCGAGCCGCTTTCCAGCAGGGCGATGTCGATGCCTGGGCTATTTGGGATCCCTACTACTCTGCCGCCTTACTGCAAGGCAACGTGCGCGTACTGGCTGATGGCAGCAAGCTCAACCAGACCGGTTCCTTCTATTTAGCCACACGCAAATATGCCGAAGCCAACGGTTCATTTATCCAGCAAGTGCTGCACACCTTCAGCGATGCTGACGCGCTCACCCGCAGCCAACGCGAGCAAAGTATTGATCTGCTGGCACAAGCGATGGGCTTACCCAAGCCGGTGATTGCCAGCTATCTCGACCATCGTCCCCCCACCGCGATTACGCCGGTCAGCGCACACACTGCGCAGGCCCAACAGCAAACGGCCGACCTGTTTTATGCCAATCATTTGATGCCGGTAAAAGTGAACATCACTGACCGCATCTGGCATCCACAGTCCGCCCAGCCATAAGGAATTGAATCATGAGCATATCCGTATTTTGGTTTCTCCCCACCCACGGTGATGGGCACTATCTTGGCACCGCCGAAGGTTCGCGTCCTGTCGATCACGGTTATCTGCAGCAGATTGCTCAGGCCGCCGATCGCCTTGGCTTTGGCGGCGTGCTGATCCCCACCGGCCGCTCCTGCGAAGATGCCTGGCTGGTGGCCGCGTCACTGATTCCGGTGACGCAACGTTTGCGCTTTCTGGTGGCGCTGCGTCCGGGCGTGATTTCACCGACGCAGGCAGCGCGCCAGGCCGCGACGCTGGATCGTCTGTCCAACGGGCGCGCGCTGTTTAACCTGGTCACAGGCGGCGACCCTGAAGAGCTGGCGGGGGACGGCGTGTTCCTCGATCATCGGGAGCGTTATGAAGAATCAGCGGAGTTCACCCGCGTATGGCGTCGCGTTTCAGAAGGTGAAACCGTGGATTACGAGGGTAAACACGTCAAAGTGCGCGGTGCACGCCTGATGTTTAAACCGGTACAACAGCCACGTCCACCGCTGTGGTTTGGCGGTTCATCCGATGCCGCGCAGGATCTCGCCGCTGAGCAGGTCGATGTTTATCTCACCTGGGGCGAGCCTCCGGCATTAGTCAAAGAGAAAATTGATCAAGTGCGTGCCAAAGCGGCGGCACAGGGCCGTAAAGTGCGCTTTGGCATTCGTCTGCACGTCATCGTGCGTGAAACCAATGAAGAAGCCTGGCAGGCAGCGGATCGCCTGATTGCTCATCTTGACGATGCCACTATTGCCAAAGCGCAGGCGGCCTTTGCCCGTACCGATTCTGTCGGACAACAGCGCATGGCTGCGCTGCATGGTGGCCGCCGTGACAAGCTGGAGATCAGCCCAAACCTGTGGGCAGGCGTGGGTTTGGTGCGTGGCGGTGCCGGTACTGCGCTGGTGGGCGATGGCCCAACCGTGGCTGCACGTATGCAGGAGTACAGCGACCTCGGCATCGAGACCTTTATTCTCTCAGGCTATCCGCATCTTGAAGAAGCCTATCGTGTCGGTGAGCTACTGTTCCCACACCTTGATTTGGCCATCCCAGAAGTGCCGAAACCTCGCTTGGTGCAAGCACACGGTGAAGCGGTAGCCAATGATTTCACCCCGCAGAAAGTGTCTCAGAGCTAAGGAGTTCAGGATGGCAAAGTTTCAAAAACAGCTGAGTAATGCCCTACTGCCCTGGGCTTTACCGGTGCTGCTGGTTGCGGTGTGGCAGCTCGCTTCTCAGGTGGGCTGGCTCTCAACACGTATTCTGCCATCACCGGAAAACATCATTATTACGTTCTGGAAGCTGACGGTGAGTGGTGAACTGTGGCAAAACCTCGCCATCAGTGGCTGGCGTGCGGCGATCGGCTTTGCCATTGGCGGCTCGATCGGTTTGGTGCTTGGCTTGATCACCGGCACCTCACGCGTGGGCGAACGTTTGCTGGATACCTCAGTGCAGATGCTGCGCAATGTGCCGCACCTGGCACTGATCCCGCTGGTGATTCTGTGGTTTGGCATCGATGAGTCAGCCAAGATTTTCCTGGTGGCACTCGGCACCTTATTCCCGATTTACCTCAACACTTATCACGGTATCCGTAATATCGATCGTGGTCTGGTGGAGATGGCGCGCAGTTATGGTCTTTCTGGCTGGAGTCTGTTTATTCAGGTGATTCTGCCAGGTGCGCTGCCTTCGATCATGGTGGGCGTACGCTTTGCCCTCGGCCTGATGTGGCTGACGCTGATTGTGGCTGAAACAATCTCGGCCAACTCTGGCATTGGTTATCTGGCGATGAACGCACGCGAATTCCTGCAAACCGATGTGGTGGTGGTCGCCATCATTCTCTATGCGCTGCTCGGCAAACTGGCCGATGTCGCCGCTCAACTGCTGGAGCGCGTATGGCTGCGCTGGCATCCGGCTTATCAATTGAAGGAGAACGCATGAGCAACGCAACTTTAAGCCCGTCGCGTCTGAACAGCGGCACCCCGGTGGGCGTTAACGGCGTCAGCAAGCAATATGGTGATCGCACCATCCTGAACAACATCAATCTGCATATCCCGGCAGGGCAGTTTGTTGCAGTAGTGGGCCGCAGCGGATGCGGTAAAAGCACCCTGCTGCGCCTGCTGGCGGGACTGGAATCCACTTCGCGCGGTGAGCTGCTGGCAGGCACTGCGCCGTTAGCGCAAGCACGCGAAGACACGCGTCTTATGTTCCAGGATGCACGTCTGCTGCCGTGGAAGAAAGTTATCGATAATGTGGGTCTGGGTTTAAAGGGGCGTGAATGGCGGGCTGCCGCACTGGAAGCTCTGGAGGCGGTGGGTTTAGCCGATCGCGCTAACGAGTGGCCAGCGGCACTATCGGGTGGGCAAAAACAGCGCGTGGCGCTGGCTCGCGCGTTGATTCATCGACCCGGTTTATTGCTGCTGGATGAACCCCTCGGAGCGCTGGATGCACTGACGCGTATTGAGATGCAGGGGTTGATTGAATCGCTATGGCAACAACATAACTTCACGGTGTTGCTGGTCACCCATGATGTCAGTGAAGCCGTGGCGATGGCCGATCGCGTATTGCTGATCGAAGAGGGGCAGATTGGGCTGGATTTAACCGTGGACCTCGCGCGACCACGTCGACGTGGATCGGCGCGACTGGCGGAACTGGAAGCAGAAGTGCTGGATCGTGTGATGAAGCGCAGTCCGGCAGATCAGCCGCTGAAATTCGCCCAGCAGCGTTAGTCGAAGTCGAAGTCGAAGTCGAAGTCGAAGTCGAACAGTAGACTGCCACTGCCAATCCGGGCAGCGAAGGGAAGTGGCCGCGAGTTCAATAAAAAGCCGCATCATCGTGATGCGGCTTTTACCTTATCAGGCGTTCAACGCTTTGGTGATCTTCTCGTACAGATCGCCCGACAGCTTATCCAGCCCTTTCAGGGTTTCCAGCGCCTTGCGCATTAACGCCTGGCGATCGGCATCGTACCGTTTCAGACGAATCAGAGGTTCGATCATGCGCGCCGCCACCTGCGGATTACGCGTATTGAGATCGGTCAACATCTCCACCAGGAACTGATAACCACTGCCGTCTTTGGCGTGGAACGCCGCAGGATTGCCGGCAGCAAAAGCCCCAATCAGCGAGCGGATGCGGTTCGGGTTACCCATGGTAAAGGAACGGTGGTTCAGCAGTTCACGCACCTTGCTCAACACGTTGTCCGCCGGGCTGGTGGCCTGCAGCACAAACCATTTGTCCATCACCAGACCATCCTGATGCCAGCGCTCGTCGTAGGCGGCCAGCAAGGCTTCACGGCACGGCAACTGCGCTGACACCGCTGCCGAGAGCGCGGCCAGCGCATCCGTCATGTTGTTGGCTTGATAATACTGCGCCTGTACCAGTTTATCTGCTTGCTCCACATCGGCGAACGCCAAATAGCTCAGGCAGACATTTTTCAGTGCACGCTTGCCAATCTCTGCATGCTCCACCTTGTATTCCTGGCTCTGGTTAGCCAGATACACGGCATACAATTCATCGCTCAGTTCGGTTGCCAGCGCGTGCACCAGCGCCGCACGCACCGCAGAAATCGCCAGCGGATCGATCACGTCAAACAGCTCGGCGATTTCATTCTCGCCAGGCAGTGACAAAATCAACGCGGTTAACGCCGGATCGCCCTGCTCTTCCAGCAACACCGCGCGGAAGGCATCCGCCACGTGCAACGGCAGCGACAGCGGTTGTCCCTGCTGATGGCGCGCGACATTCAGACGAATATAAGTCGCCAGCAAACTTTGCGCCGCATCCCAGCGCGAGAAATCATTGCGGGCGTAGCGCATCAGGAACGTCAGTTGCGCATCGCTCCATTTATAATCGAGCTTCACGGGCGCCGAGAATTCACGCAGCAGCGAAGGCACTGGCTGGAAGTGCACGTTATCGAAAATAAAGGTCTGGAACTCCTCGGTGACATTCAGCACATGATGCACCGGATGGCCGTTATGCTGCAGCGGAATCACCTTGCCTTCGTTATCGTACAATTCGATATCCAGCGGGATATGCAGCGGCAGCTTCTCTTTCTGTTCGGCCGTCGGTGGCGTGTGCTGCGTGACATGAAGCGTGTACTGTTCCAGCTCAGGATTGTAGTCGTCACGTACCGTCAACACTGGCGTACCCGCCTGGCTGTACCAGCGGCGGAACTGTGACAGATCAACGTTAGAGGCATCTTCCATCGCCTGCACAAAATCGTCGCAGGTGGCTGCGCTGCCATCGTGACGTTCAAAGTAGAGCTGCATGCCTTTCTGGAAATTGGCTTCGCCGAGCAGGGTATGCATCATGCGAATCACTTCAGAGCCTTTTTCGTACACCGTCAGGGTATAGAAGTTGTTCATCTCGATCACCTGATCCGGGCGGATCGGGTGCGCCATTGGGCTGGCATCTTCGGCAAACTGTGCACCGCGCATCACGCGTACGTTGTCGATGCGGTTAACCGCACGCGAGCCCAGGTCAGAGCTAAACTCCTGGTCACGGAATACGGTTAGGCCCTCTTTCAGGCTGAGCTGGAACCAGTCACGGCAGGTGACGCGGTTACCGGTCCAGTTATGAAAGTATTCGTGACCAATCACCGCCTCAATACCGAGATAATCTTTATCAGTGGCGGTCTCGGCTTTCGCCAGCACATATTTGGAGTTGAAGACGTTGAGGCCTTTGTTCTCCATCGCGCCCATGTTGAAGAAATCCACCGCAACGATCATAAAGATGTCGAGATCGTATTCGAGGTTAAAGCGCTCTTCATCCCACTTCATACTGGCTTTCAAAGAGGTCATTGCCCAGTCGGCACGATCGAGATTGCCACGATCGACGAAGATCTCCAGGGCCACATCACGGCCGGAACGCGTGGTAAAGCTGTCGCGCAGCACGTCGAAATCGCCCGCCACCAGCGCAAACAGATAGCACGGTTTCGGGAACGGATCCTGCCACTTCACCCAATGACGACCATCTTCATGGCAACCGCTCTCTAACTTATTGCCGTTGGAGAGCAGGAAGGGAAATTTTGCCGCATCGGCAATAATCGTGGTGGTAAAGCGCGCCAACACGTCCGGGCGATCCAGATACCAGGTGATATGGCGGAAGCCTTCAGCTTCACACTGCGTACAGAGCGCATCTCCCGATTTGTACAACCCTTCCAGCGCGGTGTTGGTATCCGGATGGATGTCATTAATTATGGTCAGGGTAAAGTTGTCGGGCAGCTGGCTGATGACCAGCGCACCCTCTTCTTCACGATAATGTGACCAGGGATGACCATCCACCGCCAGCGACACCAGCGTGAGGTCTTCGCCATCCAGACGCAGTTCGGCATCCGCAGCACCGAGACGCTTCACCTGGCTCACTGCCGTCACGCGCGTGCTGGCGGCATCGAGGTCAAAAGTCAGGTCGATATCGGTGATGGTGTAATCCGGCGCACGGTAGTCGTGGCGATATTTGATTTGCGGCTGTTGCGTCATAAGTCCTTCTCGCATCGTTAATATGTTGACCCGTCAAAGTCTAAGCGGGTTGTGCCTTCGTTGCCACGCACAATGCGTGCCTTCGTGCAAAAGGCTACAATTCATTAACAATGGCACAAATGACCCTCGACCTGCCACCCGCAATTATGGTGTGATCGCGGTCATTACTGTTTTATACTCCTGCGTCTTTATGACTTTGTTGACACCGGGCTCTGCTCCGCGGAAGAGGATGCTGAAACGCACCATGACTGGACATGCTTCCCCGATTTTGACCACGCTGCTTGATACCGATGCGTATAAGCTTCATATGCAGCAGGCCGTTTATCATCGTTACTACGATGTCCCGGTAACGGCAGAATTTCGTTGTCGCGGCGATGAATTGCTCGGCCAGTATGCCGATGAGATTCGCGCGCAACTCGATACGCTGCCCTCCCTTGCCCTGAGCGACAACGAATATCACTATCTCAGTGGCTTACCTTTCTTTGAATCCGATTACCTCAACTGGCTGCGCCAATTCCGCTTTGATCCCTCTCAGGTCAGGGTGCGCAATGAGAATGGCCGTCTGTCTATTCAGATCAGCGGGCCATGGCGCGAAGTTATTCTTTGGGAAGTACCGCTGCTGGCGCTGATCAGTGAAGTGGTGCATCGCCATCGCACACCGGAGATCGGTGTGAAACAAGCGGTCACTCAGTTACAGCAGAAGCTGGTCGATTTCCGTCAGCAGGTGGGCGATCTCGATATGTCTCGCTTCCAGCTGATGGATTTTGGTACCCGTCGCCGCTACTCCAAAGCGGTTCAGGAAGCGATCGTCAGTACGTTAAAAGCGGAGTTCCCGTGGTTAGTGGGCACCAGCAATTACGATCTCGCCCGGCGCTTACAGCTCAATCCGGTGGGCACTCAGGCCCATGAGTGGTTCCAGGCACATCAACAGATCAGCCCGGTGCTGGCGAATAGCCAACGCGCGGCGCTGCAATCCTGGCTGGATGAGTATGATGACCAACTCGGTATCGCGTTGACAGACTGCATCACCATGGATGCCTTCCTGCGTGATTTCGGCCCTGGCTTTGCCCATCGCTATCAGGGTTTGCGCCATGACTCGGGAGATCCCGTGGAGTGGGGTGAAAAAGCCATTGCACACTATCAGCGTCTGGATATCGATCCGAAGAGTAAAACGCTGGTGTTCTCAGATAACCTCAATCTGGATAAAGCGCTGGCGTTATATCGTCACTTTGGTCAACGCGCCAACGTGGTATTTGGCATTGGTACGCGCCTGACCTGCGATATTACTGGCGTCACACCACTGAACATCGTGATTAAACTGGTGAGCTGTAATGGCAAACCGGTGGCGAAACTCTCTGACAGCCCGGGCAAAACTATCTGCCAGGACAAAGCCTTCGTGCGCGCCCTGCGTAAAGCATTCGACCTCCCGCTGGTGAAAAGAGCCAGCTAATCATGGATGCAGGGTGCCCGCACCCTGCTCTTTCACAACAAATCTCCCTTTTTCCCCTGCAAAATTGCTTGTTTCCTGATGGCTCGCAAGTAACATAGCAAAACCCCGAAATGGGGCTTTTATCCACTTCTATATATAGAGAGATATTTATGAGCGTAGTGCCTGTAGCGGATGTACTGCACGGCCGTGTCGCGGTTGACAGTGAAGTCACCGTACGTGGTTGGGTGCGTACCCGAAGAGATTCCAAAGCCGGTCTTTCCTTTATCGCCGTTTATGACGGTTCCTGCTTTAATCCCGTTCAGGCCGTCGTCAATAATTCTCTGAATAATTATCAGGATGAAGTGCTGCGTCTGACCACGGGCTGTTCAGTGATTGTCACTGGTAAAGTGGTGGAATCACCGGGTGAAGGCCAGGCCTTTGAACTGCAGGCGACCAACGTAGAAGTCACCGGCTGGGTAGACGATCCGGATACCTATCCAATGGCGGCAAAGCGCCACAGTATCGAATACCTGCGTGAAGTCGCACACTTGCGTCCGCGCACCAATCTGGTCGGTGCCGTGGCGCGTACACGTCATACTCTGGCGCAGGCGCTGCATCGCTTCTTCCACGAAAATGGTTATTTCTGGGTTTCTACCCCGCTGATCACCGCATCGGATACGGAAGGTGCGGGCGAGATGTTCCGCGTCTCTACGCTGGACATGGAAAACCTGCCGCGCGATCCGCAGGGCAAAGTTGACTACGACAAAGATTTCTTTGGTAAAGAAGCCTTCCTGACCGTTTCTGGCCAGCTGAATGCCGAGACTTATGCCTGTGCATTGTCAAAAGTCTATACCTTTGGCCCGACCTTCCGCGCAGAAAACTCCAACACCAGCCGTCACTTAGCGGAATTCTGGATGCTGGAACCGGAAGTCGCTTTCGCTAACCTTGACGACGCTGCTGCACTGGCTGAGGCGATGCTGAAGTATGTGTTCAAGGCGGTGCTTGAAGAGCGTGCTGACGATATGGCGTTCTTCGCTGAACGCGTAGACAAAGATGCGATTGCTCGCTTAGAACGTTTTGTCACAACCGATTTCGCCCAGGTAGACTACACCGATGCGGTCGACATTCTGCTGAAAAGCGGCCAGACATTCGAAAACCCAGTGTCCTGGGGCGTGGATCTCTCCTCCGAACATGAACGTTACCTGGCCGAGAAGCACTTCAAAGCACCGGTAGTGGTGAAGAACTATCCAAAAGATATCAAAGCGTTCTATATGCGTATGAACGAAGATGGTAAGACCGTGGCGGCAATGGATGTTCTGGCGCCGGGCATTGGTGAAATTATCGGTGGTTCACAGCGTGAAGAGCGTCTGGATGTATTGGATGCACGTCTGGCAGAAATGGGTCTGAACAAAGAAGATTACTGGTGGTATCGTGACCTGCGCCGCTACGGCACCGTGCCACATGCTGGCTTCGGATTAGGTTTCGAACGATTAATCGCCTATGTCACCGGCGTACAAAATGTAAGGGATGTTATCCCCTTCCCTCGTACTCCACGTAACGCTAATTTCTAAAATTCGCGATTAAATATAAGTAATTCATATATATAACGAGGTCGGTACTGCCGGCCTTTTTTTATTTTTGTAAATTTAGAGTTCTCTCACAAAGTTCCCGATATTTTACAAATTGTAATACATAATTGCTTTTTGATACGTAATTGCGAGATTTGAATCATTTTCGGGCTAGAAATAGCAACCCTGTGATGGAAAGATGCGTGCAGACACAGGAGACATCAAACTTCTTTCAAGGTTCCCGTAAAGGTTTCTTGACGGCAGTGGCAGATGTCCAAATAACTCCAATGAGGGTAATAAAAAATGATGAAGCGCAACATTCTTGCAGTGGTTATCCCTGCTCTGTTAGCTGCAGGCGCAGCAAACGCAGCAGAAATCTATAACAAAGACGGCAACAAACTGGATCTGTACGGTAAAGCTGTTGGTCTGCACTACTTCTCTGATGATGCTGGTAGCGATGGCGACCAGACTTATGTTCGCTTCGGCTTCAAGGGTGAAACCCAGATTAACGACCAGCTGACCGGTTACGGCCAGTGGGAATACAACGTTCAGGCGAACAACTCTGAAGGTTCTGACGCGCAAGACGGTAACAAAACCCGTCTGGGCTTCGCGGGTCTGAAATTCGGTGATGCCGGTTCATTCGACTACGGTCGTAACTACGGCGTAGTGTATGACGCAATCGGCTGGACCGACGTCCTGCCAGAGTTCGGTGGCGATACCGGTTACTCTGATAACTTCTTGGTTGGCCGTTCTACTGGTCTGGCTACCTACCGTAACACCAACTTCTTCGGTCTGGTTGATGGCCTGAACTTTGCTCTGCAGTATCAGGGCAAAAACGACCGTGACGACATTCGTCGTGCAAACGGCGACGGCTGGGGTACCTCTGTTTCTTACACCTCACCAATCGGTGTAGGCATCGTTGGTGCTTATGGTTCAAGCGACCGTACCAATGCTCAGAACAGCGCCTTCTATGGTAAAGGTGACAAAGCTCAGCAGTGGGCAACTGGTCTGAAATATGATGCGAACAACGTGTACTTGGCTGCCATGTACAACGAAACCCGCAACTCTACCTACATCTCTAACAGCAACGTCAACAGCGTTGACAATGGTCAGGTTGGTTTTGCTAACAAAACCCAAGGTTTTGAAGTTGTAGCTCAGTACCAGTTCGACTTCGGTCTGCGTCCATCCCTGGCATACGTTCAGTCTAAAGCCAAAGACGTCGACGGTATCGGCGATGTTGATCTGGTTAAATACTTCGATGTGGGCGCAACCTACTACTTCAACAAAAACATGGCGACCTACGTCGACTACCGTATCAACCAGCTGAAAGACGACAACGCGCTGGGTCTGAACACCGACGATATCGTAGCTGTTGGTCTGGTTTACCAGTTCTAATCATCTGATTAGTGACTCGTAACACCCTATAAACGGAGCCTTCGGGCTCCGTTTTGCGTTTCAGTGATCGCCCTCTCAATTAGCGCCACTACTTTATACATGTGGCTTATTTCTTTTTTATGTCAGCGGTTGGCAAGCGTATCATCTGACGCTACCCTGATAGCTCATTTTGCTAAAGTTCACCCAAACGGAACTGACTCATGTTTGAATCGATCTCTGCCGCACCCGCCGATCCTATTCTGGGACTGGCTGACCTGTTTCGCGCCGACGACCGCCCGAATAAAATCAACCTTGGCATTGGTGTCTACAAAGATGAAACCGGTAAAACACCGGTACTCACCAGTGTTAAAAAAGCTGAGCAGTATCTGCTGGAAAATGAAACCACCAAAAATTATCTGAGCATTGATGGTCTGGCCGACTTTGCTCGCTGCACTCAGGAATTGCTGTTCGGCAAAGAGAGCGCGCTGATTTCAGCGGGCCGCGCGTGCACAGCACAAACCCCAGGCGGCACCGGTGCATTGCGCGTCGCTGCGGATTTCCTCGCGACGCAGACTAATGTGAAGCGCGTGTGGGTGAGCAACCCTAGCTGGCCGAACCACAAAAACGTATTCAACGCGGCGGGTCTGGAAGTTTGTGATTACCAGTATTACGACGCGGCCAACCATAGCCTCGATTTCGCAGGCATGGTCGCTTCGTTGCAGGAAGCCAAAGCCGGCGACGTGGTTCTTTTCCACGGCTGCTGCCACAACCCGACTGGCGTCGATCCTTCCGCGGACCAATGGCAACAGCTGGCGAAGCTATCGCAGGAAAAAGGCTGGCTGCCACTGTTCGACTTCGCTTACCAGGGCTTTGCACGTGGCCTGGATGAGGATGCAGAAGGTCTGCGTATTTTCGCCGCGTCTCATCAGGAGCTGATTGTTGCCAGCTCTTACTCCAAGAACTTTGGCCTGTACAACGAGCGTGTCGGTGCACTGACGCTGGTTGCCGCCAACAGCGATGTCGCGAAAACCGCCTTTAGCCAGGTGAAATACAGCATCCGTGCTAACTACTCTAACCCACCGTCACACGGTGCCGCTGTGGTCGCCACCATCCTCGGTAACGACGCGTTGCGTACCATCTGGGTGCAGGAGCTGACAGACATGCGTCAGCGCATCCAGCGCATGCGTCAGCTGTTCGTGAATACCCTGGCAGAGAAAGGCGCGAAACAGGACTTCAGCTTTATCATTAAGCAGAATGGCATGTTTTCGTTTAGCGGCCTGACCAAAGATCAGGTTGTGCGCCTGCGTGACGAGTTCGGCGTGTATGCCGTTAACTCTGGTCGTGTGAACGTGGCTGGGATGACGCCAGACAATATGTCTGCGCTCTGTGAAGCGATTGTCGCTGTACTTTAAATAAGTCAGCAGAACGATAAATGGGCCTTAATGGCCTAATGCCAGTCAGTTAAGCCTGACTGGCATTTTTTCTTCTGGCTGTCGGATATTTATAGGGTCTCTCTTTCACCACCCTTGGGAACGAGCGCTCCCGTCGTCCCGGTAGTCTGACCATCTCTGCTATCGAACTTACGTCCTTTACCAGTTCCGGGATACGCCCAGGCGATGCGCCTTCAAGTGTCCAGAGCAGTTTCATCACCCACGCTGTCGATTCCCTGAAGCTGAGCTGGTTAGGCCAGTATCCCTTCAGCGTTGAGGCCATTCTTATCATCTGATATCTCACCAGATTGTAGGCCAGCAGCACGCCCCACAGCTCCTGTCTTATCATCTCCGGCTTCCTGCTGCGAAGCGTGAGCCTGCTGTCCTGGAGACCCTGCTTTATTTCACGATATCCCAGCTCTATCTCCCAGCGATGACTGTAGAGATCCGCTATTTCTTTACCCGGGTAACGCATCGCATCCGTCATCGACGTCAGGAACCGCCACGTCCGGCCTTTTATTTCCCGGCTTATCATCCTCATCTCTGTGTGCGCCGCCAGATGTGGCCATTTCTTCCGTGAATGAGCGGAGGTTTTTACCCGGATAAGTATGTCTCCCTTCCCCAGACGACGTACCTCTTCGTACTGCAGGTCTTTACGTGCCGCTATCATCCAGTGACGATTTTCGCCGGCCTCATGCCAGGCGCTAAGCAGACCGAATGACGTGTAGCCCTTATCGAAGAGGGTCAGGCTGTTGTCGCACGCGCGTTCAATGAGACCTTCTGCCAGCACCATCTCATTCTCGTTCTGGCAGCCCATCGCGGCGCCGCTGATAAGATGGCTGGTGAGTTCCATCAGGCAGACCATGCGAACCTGCGGATAAGGAGAGGCGCCTGCCACCGTGCCTGAACGGACGAAAGCCTTCTCATTATCAGGTGTTTCTGGCGTGCGCCAGACAACGCCGTCAACAGCGTACAGCGTCAGACCACACCAGTCAGGGTGGGAAGTCTGTGCATTCCAGAGCTCGCTGCTCTGTTCGAAAACCCGCCGTACAGCGTCGTCCCCCAGCCGCTGCCTTGCCTGCACTACGGCACTGGGCGCAACGAAAGGACGGTTTCCCGGTAAAAGAATATCAAGGCGATTAACGATGGCGTGAAGGGGTTCTTTGCGCTCAAGGGCCATGCCGATGAGACACCAGACCATCATATCTGTAGTGAGTCTGCGCTTACGGAGCGTGACCGTGCCAGCTTCCTCAAGGCAGCGGCTGATGAGCGCAGGGTCAAGAACATCCGCGAGCGTATTCAGAGGATTACGAAGAGAATCGTAACGAGAGACGATATCAAGGGCCTGACTGAGCTGCATAAAAAAATCCGGAAACGAAGCGTTTCCGGATTCTTACACAGCCACTGGATCGTTCAACTGATCCTTAACTGATCGGCATTAGGCCTTAATGGCCCATTTTTTATTGCAGGAACGGATTACTGATACGCTCCCGACCCAAGGTGGAAATCGGACCGTGGCCCGGCACAAAGGTCACATCATCACCCAGCGGTAACAGCTTAGTGTTAATCGCATTGATTAAATCGCTGTGGCTGCCCTGCGGGAAATCGGTACGTCCGACACCGCCATTGAAAATCACATCACCCGATATCAATAAGCGCCCAGCCCGGTCGAAGAACACAATGTGTCCCGGCGTATGACCCGGGCAAAGCAGCACTTCCAGCGTGACATTCCCAACCTGCACCGTTTCGCCCTCTTCCAGCCAGCGATCCGGCGCCAGTGGCGCACATTCCGGCAGGCCAAACATGCGGCTTTGCGTCGGCAAATTATCCAGCCAGAACGCATCCAGCTTGTGAGGGCCAACAATAGGAATTTGATAGTGTGCGGCGAGTTCAGCGGCGGCCCCCACATGATCAAGATGACCATGCGTCAGCAGAATTTGCGCGGGGGTTAATCCTCGCTCAGCCAATACGGCAATAACCGTCTCGGCATCACCGCCGGGATCCACCAGCGCCGCCTGCTGGGTTTCGTCATCCCAGATGACCGAGCAGTTTTGAGAAAAGGCCGTAACCGGAATAATGTGGTAATTCATAGCGCTCCATGACCGACACACGCAGCGCTGCCGGTATCAGGACCAGTGCCTTGCAGGCCCGGTATCTATGTGTACGAAGTTGCTGCGCGGGTAATATCCTACACCACCCGCGCGCATAGATAACGCCGCTTTGCGAACATTGCTTAATGAAATTCCCTCGATATGGAAATCCATTGCCTGCCCTTTGGTGTGATAGCTGTGTTTGGCCACGCCAGGACCCGATTCGCGCAGCATGTTGTTAGTGGCCAGCGTACGGTAGCCTGAGATCAGCTGCACCGGTTTGCGGGTGTTGAGCACCATCTGTAAGCGATAGAGCTGATCAAACAGATGCGGATCGATGTGTTTCACTTGATTGGCGCGGTAATCACGGAAGAAGTGATTTAAGCGGGCTAACTCATCCTTGTCATAACTCTTGCCGTTAAAAAACTCCGTTTTAAGGGTTTCACCGGTGTGAAGGTTATTAAGCGTCAATACTCGGGGACGGGCCGTGGAAAGCGAAGCCAGTGCTGAACCAGGAAGCAGAGACAAACCTGCCGCTGCGCCTCCAATCAGGAGTAATCGACGACGTTGGGAATCAAAATTAGCCATGTAGCGGGGTTACCTAATCTAAAGCGACAAAAAAATGTGTAAAAAGCACACAAGGCCGAACAGTAACCGCAGCCTGGAGGTCAGTCAACCCGCAATGTGTCACAGAATGACCAAAACCCGCGCAAAACCGAAATTTTGCGACGGGCCCTGATCTTTTCGAAGAGAGATGAAATCTGGAAAATCAATGACTAGAGGAGAAGCTTTCCTGCTTTTGACAGAACCTGGCTACCGGAGCGCGCAGGGTTATCATAATTGTAAATATCTGTACGATATTGCGGCTGTCCATCCGCCGCGACCCATGCGGTTAAATAATAGAGATTAACCGGGATGCGGTGGCGAATCGGCACGTAGCGCGTGTCGCCCTGTTTCAGCGTGTCGGTGATGCGGCTGTCATTCCAACCCACATCCTGCAGCAGCAGGTCGGCCAGTTCAGAGGCCTTATTCACGCGCACACAACCAGAGCTCAGTGCGCGAATATCGCGCTGGAACAAGCCATGGTTAGGCGTGTCGTGCAAATAAATGGCATCGGAACTCGGCATATTAAACTTATATCGACCCAGAGAGTTCATCGCGCCCGGCGCCTGACGAATGCGATACGGGAAACTGGCTGCAGAAACCATATGCCAGTCAATCATCGACGGATCGATCACTTCGGCATCCGCACTCCAGCCCGACAGTAAGGTATAGCCGTGCTTGTAGAGGTATCCGGGATCTTGTTTGACCTTCGGCACGATATCCTGACGCACCAGCGTGGTAGGCACATTCCACGGTGGATTGAGCACCACATTGTTCAACGCACTGCGCATCAGTGGCGTTTTACGATCGGGACGACCGACAATCACCCGCGATGACAAAATCGTGGCTCCGTTGTTGTAATAGGTGAGTGAATAGTTGGGAATGTTCACCATAATGCCGTTATGCATATCATCCGGCAGCAGACGCAGGCGCTGGATATTCAGTGCCAGTAACGATGCGCGCATCTGCGGTGACACATTCAGCCACTCACGCGTGCGAGGGCCTATCGCCCCATCATCCGCCAGACCTTGCCAGTGCTGGAAGCGTTTTACCCCTTCCACCAGCGCGGCGTCATACACATTGTCACCAGCAGGCGTGGTATTCGCCACCACGTTGCCGGTTGCAGCAGGTGCCTGTGCAGACAAATCATTGACGCTGGCCGCCGATGGACTCACCGCGATCGGCTGATTGCTCTGGCTGACCGGCACAGGTGCTGTCGGCACGGCATCATCAGCTGGCGTCGGTGTGCTGCTGTGCGTTGCGGCAGTCAGCATGCCGGTCCGCTGCAAAATCTCTCTGAGCGCTGGCACATCGTTGCTGATTTGGCCGGGGCGGAGCGTCCCGCTGTCACGCAGTTGTGGCCATGGACGGTTATCGGTCAGCAGCGCTTTGAGCGCACTGTGCATCGGCGCATATTGAGGATGTTGCGGTGCCAGCGAGATGATAAACGCGCGACTGCCACCACCGTTTACCGCATTTTGCCACTGGTTAATGGCAGCAACGCCCGGCATCGTCAATTTGTAGGGAACATTACTGTACAGCCAGGTTTCACCCTGCGTCGGCACATTGGCGACAAACTGCAAATAGCCTAACATGGCATCGCTCAGCACGATGTCGCGCGCCATGCCAGTAATCGTGGGATTAGTCAGTAATTCAACCCAACGAGTAAACTGTGGCTGGACGCCGGATAGCGCCACCTCCGCCAACTGTTGCTGGAAAGCCTGCACCGCTTGCTGATCCTGCCAGAGTGGCGCCATATTACGCGCGGCGTAGATACCGGCTAATCCCGGCAGATAGAAAGGCTGCTGACTGGGGCTAAAAGCCTGCTGAATTTGATGCTGACTTGCCGCCACTGACATGGCGCTATGTGAAGTTCCGGGTAAAGCGGCAATGATCGCGGCATGGCTGGTGGCCAGCGGCGACAATACCAGTGAAACACTGAGTGCGAGTACCGCACGATTCATTCTGCTTCTTCTATTCAGCCACATCCCTGCCCCCTTCTCACCTAAGACACAGCGCCCTGTTTTCGCTATGTACAGCCTTACTCTTATTGTTGAGTATACAAATAAAAAACGGCATCTGCCTCAGTGTGCAGATGCCGCTTACAGATTAAACGGTGCGCTGTTTTTTAACCAGATTCAGCGTCAGGTATTTTCTGTTTCTAAATCGATATCACTGGTGTCGCGTTTTGCTGGCACAGGATCTGCCGAGAATCCACGCAGCCCCACCACATGCACGTGTTCAGTGTTGTTAAACACTTTACGCACCAGCTTGTAGGTGGTGCCTTTCTCCGGGCTGATGTTCTCTGGCGCAGCAATCACCAGCTGCATCTCCAGACGCTCACACAGTTCGAACAGGGTGGCGATGGAGCGGGCATCGAGACGCGCCGCTTCATCAAGGAACAGCAGTCGGCATGGCGAAATATCTTTACCGCGCAGACGACGTGATTCCTCTTCCCAGCTTTGCACCACCATCACCAGAATTGACATACCGGTACCGATCGCTTCACCGGTTGACAACGCACCACTCTCCGCGCGCAGCCAGCCATCGGAGCCGCGGTTTACTTCCACTTCCATCTCAAGATAGTTGCGATAGTCGAGCAGCTCTTCACCGATGGTTTGTGGTGTGCGCTGCCCCATATCAATTTGTGGATTCAGACGTTGATAGAGTTTCGCCAGCGCTTCGGAGAAGGTCAGACGATTGCTGGTAAACAGATCCTGATGCGCTTCATGTTCTTCAGACAAGGTATCGAGCAGCGTAGAGTGCGCTTCACGCACGTTAACATTCAGACGTACACTGCGCACCTGACCAAAGCTCACGGCCTGCAAGCCCTGGTTCAGCTGACGAATACGATTCTGCTCACGCTGAATGGTTTTACGAATGATATTCGCCGCGCTGCGTGAACTGATGGCCAGCGTCTGCTCGCGTGCCGTCAGCTCTTCCGTCAGACGATTCAGCTCAATTTCCATCTGCTCGATGGCTTCAACCGGATCGTCAGTACGAATGATGTCCTGACGAATACGTTCGCGCAGATGCTGATACACTGCGATAAAGAACTGTACTTTGCGTTCTGGACGTTTTGGATCTTCCGACATGCGCAGTACATCACGCAGATGTTCGTTATCCGCCACCGCCAGACGCAGTGCACCCAATGCCTTATCCGACATTGAACGCAGTTCCTCTCCGCCCAGATAGGCCATCTCACGACGATGCAGGCGACGCTCCATGCCGTTCTCTTTGACCAGACGCAGCACCGTACACCAGCCTGCTTTAGCGCTGACGACCTGCTCACGAATCTGGTGATAATCGCGCTCCAGCTTGCGCAGTTTCTTCTGCAGGCCGTCCATTTCGGCTTCGCAGAACGTGAGCTGTTTCTCCAGCTGATTACGACGAGCACGGTTATGGCTTAATGCGGTATAAAGTTCGTCGCGTCGGGCGCGGGCGCGCTCTTCGGCGCTGGCATCGGCATGCACGCCAATATCCTGCATCTCCTGCTGCAACTCTTTTAGCATGTCACGCTTGGCGTCATAGGAACTTTTCAGTGATGCCAGCACTTGTGAATATTGTGTCAGCTGCGCCTGATGTTCGCGCAGACGTTCACGCGCACGACTGCGCTCACCCTCCGCCTGATCCAGACGCTGGCGCAGTTTTTCATTGAGATCGCTGTTGCCGGTCAGCATGCCGGCAGAATCTTCATAGCTAAAGTGGGCGCGACGCTGCACCACCTCCGTCAGGGCAAAGGCCTGCTGACGCGCATCACGCTGCTGCTGCTGTGCTTGCTGGTAATCGCGCTCCAGCTGATCATGCTGCTGCGGATCGCTTTGCAACACCGACACCAGCGGCTCCAGCTTGCTGATTTTAGCGCCATGCTGATGCAGGAAGCGCGCCGCTTCCTGAGCTTCTTCGACGCGTTCACGGATCTCTTCGCAGCGATCGCCAAGTGAATCATCCAACAGCAGATTCACGCGTGGCAGCAGGCGGTTGAGCTGGCTGACGCCCTCTTTAGCCTGTTCAAACTGGGCACGCTGCTGCTGGTTATCATTCTCATGCTGTGCCAGACCCCGTTCCAGCTCGCCACGACGGCTGTTTAGCTGGCGGATCAGCGCTTCAGGATCCTCATCAAAGGCCACCGCCAAATGGCTACCGATAAAGCGGCTGAAGGATTGATGCAAACGCTGGGTTTTCTGCACTTCAAACGATAAGGTGGCAAAACGCTCTGCCAGCTGGTCACGCTCATTGTTCAGCAGTTCCAGCTGGTTTTCACGCGCAGCGCGGCCAAACAACGGCACTTTCGGGAAGCGGGAGTAGCGCCACTGACGCTCAGCCACTTTCACTACCACGGCGTTTTCCAACTCATCAACACTGAAGACGCTGTCATCAAACGCCTGCGGATCCCCCTCAATCAGATAGAGATCTTCCGGGCACTCCTCCAGGCCATCCAACAGTTCACGCACCAGAGATAAATCGGGTACCACAATCGCATGACGCGATGGGCCATACAGCGCCGAGAAGTACGGTGCGTCATCCAGTGTGACGTCATCGTAAATTTCCGACAGCAGTACGCCGCCAAATCGTTCCGCCAGTTGCGTCAGGCGAGCATCTTCCGCACCACCAGGTTGACTTAAACGCTCGATCTGCTGCTCGACCTCACGTTTGCGTGCCGCCACATTGTCACGTTCAACGGTGGTTTCACGCTCACGCTCCAGCAACTGCTGCATGAACTCGGTGATCTGCTGGCTGTTAGTCAGCGCCTGGCCTGTTTGCTCGCTAAGCTGCGTCAGGATTTCCTGCGCGGCCAGCCAATGTGGCGCACGCGCCGTCAGTGCAGTGATGCGTTCACGCAGCTGTTCCAGTTCCTGGCGCATCAGCATGCGGCGTTCACCGGCATCGGACACGCTTTCGTTCAGCTGTTCAATCTGTGCTTCCAGCTCGCGCTGCAGCCCTTCCAGCGCGTCGGCATCGTACTGTTGCCCCTGACGCTTGCAGAAATCGGCTAACAGGCGCTCGGCATCATGCTGCTCGCGCAGGCGCGTTTCCAGCTCATTGAGACGCAGGCGCAGCGAAGAGAGCTGATCGGCATGATGACGCTGGTTAGCCGCATCACGCAGTAAGTCGCGTCCCACTTGCCATGCATCCTGGCGGCTGACTTCTCCGGCAATGCTGGTCACCAGCGCTAAGGCCTGCTCAAACTGGCTGTGCGCCGCTTCGGCCACGCTGAGTTTCTGTTCCAGACGCAAAAGCTGCTCAGTGGCTTCTTCTTCGCGTGCCTGGAAGGTTTCCTGCCACTCCGTTGCATTATCGATGGTCAGATCGGGCAACTGACACTGCGCGCGCGCTTTATCCAGCGCCTGCAACGCTTGCTGATACTGAATGGCCCGCGTTTGTTGCACATCGAGTGCCTGCTGGAAATCGGCTAACTGGCTTTTCAGCTCATCCACTTCAATTTCAGCCGCTTCGGCACGCGCTTCATTCTCTTCCTGCACTTCACGGGCTTCCGCCACCACTTCATTCTGTTCTTCGAGGCGGTAAGTCAGCTCTTCGAGATCGGCATCATAGCGCTCGATCTTCTCCTGCTGACGCATGGCTGTCTGGACCAGATTCAGGTGATCGCTGGCGCCTTGATAGTCGGTTTCCAGATCGCTTTCTGCACCGTTGTGCTCAGAGAGTTCACGAGCCATTTCGATGTGGCGATACTGCTCCGAAGCCAACTGGTTACGGCTGGTGAACAGTTCATTACGCAACTGCAGCGCGCCGTCGAGATGAATACGGCGCTCGTTGGCGTGACGCATATAATCAGCCGATACATAGCTGGTGGCTTCTGAGATCAAATGCTTGAACAGATCGCGATCGGACTGCGTAACGCGAATCGCTTCCAGCGTCATGCGGTTTTCACGCAGCGCGGCTTCCATATCCTGGAAGGCTTTGCGCACGCCACCATTTTCTGGCAACAGATAATCACGCAGTGAACGGGTGATAGCGCTGGAGATACCGCCGTACAGCGAGGCTTCAATCAGACGATAGAACTTACTGCGGTCGCTAGCGGTGCGCAGACGACGCGGCACCACGCCCAGCTCGAACAGGACGGCGTGGTAATCCGTAACCGAGTTGTACTGACGGAACTGCACGGCTTCCTGCGCTTCAACGCGTTCTTTCACTTCCGCCAGCGGTAATACGCGCGCCTGGCGGCTGTTAAGGATTTCGGTCAGCATATCGGTCGGCTGCGAATCGGTCGGCAGGCCATGAATACTGAAGGGTTTGATATCGACTTTTTTATCGCGTCCAGCAACCTGTTGCAGACGCACGCCGACCACCACGCGCTGATGGCGCGAATTGACCACATCCAGCACCGCATAACAGACACCCGCGCGCAGTTTACCGTGCAGACCTTTATCGCGAGAGCCAGAGGTGGCCCCCGCTTCGGTGGTGTTACGGAAATGCAGCAAGGTGAGGTCGGGGATCAGCGCCGTGACAAAAGCCGCCATGGTGGTGGATTTACCCGCACCGTTACCGCCGGAGAGCGTGGTCACCAGCTCATCGAGATCAAAGGTACGGGCAAAGAAGCCGTTCCAGTTGATCAGCGTTAGCGAACGAAACTTACCGCGTTCAATCATTCCTGTTCATCCTCCGCGTTATCATTCGCATCGCTTTCAACGTCATTGTCGTTATCTGCATCATCACTCTCGTTGGCCGCGGCTTTGTTCTCCAGCGTCATGGCTTCGCCGTCGCGGATCAGACGCAGCTGTGCTTCACGCGCATCGTCACCGCTGCGCACATCCGCACCGAAGCGGAACACCGACTCCATGATGCGGAACTTGCTGCTGTCGTTGCCCATGTACCACACCATACCTAAGCGGCGCAGGCGGCTGATCGAAGCACGCATTTTTTCCTGCAGCTTGGCACGATCCAGGTCAGAACCTGTCGAACGCTGGTTTACCAGCTTGAGCAGTTTGCTCTCATCCGCCAGTGACAGCAGTTCGTCATACAGCTCCTGCTGGGTGAAAATCCCCTCATTGGCCAGACGCTCCGGGCTGAGGTAGAGGTAACACAGGATCTTACCGACCATCATATCCAGCTCGGACAGCACCGAGCGTGGAATCAGCGTGGTGGAACGTGGACGAAGATAGAAGAAACCTTCCGGCGCGCGCATCAGCTCAACGTTGTAGCGCCCATAAAACTCTTCCAGGTACTCCTGGTAATCCATCAGAAAAGCGTGATTATCCAGCTCTTCAATACCAATGTGGCGTCCCGCGCGTAACTGGCTATCGAGCGCCGGGAAAATCGGGTTTGCCAGTGCCAACGCCAGTTTAACTGGCATCACTTGTTCAATATTTGTCGATGACATGTGCCTGCACCTTGGCTCCGTAATCATTAATAGTCTGCCATTCTGCCGGCAGACCGGCTAAATCAGCTTCGGCAACACCGAGGCTTACTGCCTGATCGATGACGATACGCGCCAAATCAAAGTGGCGCGCACGCGGGTATTGCGCCAGGTAATCGCGCATCACCGTAGCGAGATGGAGCGGCTTTTGCTCCAGCTTATAAATCAGCAATGCTTCTTCGATCATCGCGGCAAGCTGCTCACGAATCTCGTTAAACTCTTCGTACTCCATCTCTGGCGGCAGTTCGCCCATCACCTCATCATTACGCAGCGTCATCTCTTCATCGCGCATATCGTAAAGACGGTCGGCATTCGCGTAGGTTAATGCCCAAGGCTGGTCGAAGTAGTTCTGCACCGACAGGCGTAAACGTTGCGCGAAGACGCGGTTCTTATCCATGTCGATAGCGGTACGGATAAATTTATGCACGTGGCGGTCGTAGCCAATCCACAAATCGATGGCCTGCTGACCCCAACTGATAATGCGGTCCAGCTTATTTTGCAGGTCAAACACCAGCTTATCGACAAAGCCCAAATCCGGGCTGCTCAGCGTAGCATCCTGAATGCGCAACAGATTGGCCTGCAATTTGTCACCCGCCGCTTCCAGCGTATCCTGCAGTTCACGCAGTGTGCCGGAGGTTTCGGACAGCAGCAGTTCACAGCTTGAAATCGCGGCACGCCAGTCTTTGTTGAGCAGGTCCGCAATATCGGTTTTCACCGCTTGTTGCTGCTCATCCATCAGACGTTGCGTCATGTCGATGCTGTCAAAAATCTCGGCCACGGAATATTTCAGCGGGGCAAAGACATTGCGATGCCAGTGAAATTCATCACCGTCTTCTTCAGCGGCATCGGCGGCGCGTTTCAGTTCCTGTGCCACAATCGACAGCTGCATTGACAGGCGCAGCGTGGAAAACTCGCGCTGGCGAATGTAGTAATCGGTAATGCCGATGGCCAACGGCGTCAGACGATAAATCGCGTGGCCTTCAGTGAGCTCGCTGGTAAAGCGATTGAGCAGGCGCTGACGCACCATGTCATTGATGGCGTTGTTGGCGCGCACCTGCACGGTTTCATGGGTTTGCTCAAAGGCTTTACTGACGTGACGAAACGCATCGATCAGTTCACCTTCACTCATTTCACCGTCCATGCGCTCACCGTTTAAGGTGGCGATAGCCAGCAAAAAGGCCAGACGTTCTACCGGCAACGCAAGTGAAAAGTCATTCTTGCGCGCCCATGCCACCAATTCGGGGACCGTCTGGGAAAATTCGCTCATAGTTGATCCTTCTACCTGGGTTTGCGCGCAGTCACGTGGATATAGCGCCCTAAACTTAAAAAGGGCTCCTGACGACAGTAGCGCCGTTCCATCTCAATAATCTCTTCAACGCTTTTGACGACGCCGGGCGGTGGCGGTTTCATGTAATCACAAAACACGCGAATGCCTGCACGCTGTTCAATCTCAAAGCCCGCATCACTCAACCAGCGATTAACGTCCTGAGGATCGCGCGGGAAATCCGGTGACAGCGTACGCTTTTTGCGTTTAGTCATATTGGCACGCAGATAGCCGAAATTGCCGAGTTGCAGGGTGCGGAACGTCAGGGCATGGGCATTGTAAAACATCAACGACAGCACACCACCGGGCTTCAGCGTGTGCCACAAGGCACGCAGCACCGCTTCCGGTTCTGCCACCCACTCCAGCACAGCGTGAAACAATACCAGATCAACCGGCCGATCCAAATGTTCGCCCACCTGCTGCGCGCTAATTTGTTTGAATTGCATGTTGTGGCTCACACCCTCGGTGTGCGCATGCGCTTCAGCCAGCTTTAACATCTCAGCGGAGAGATCGCACAACAGCACCTGATGGCCGCGTGCCGCTAATCCACAGGAGATTTGCCCTACGCCACCGCCGGCATCCAGCACTGACAGTGCGCCTTCAGGCAATGTCGGTAACAGCGCATCCAGTTCGTCCCACAGGATCGCCTGCCGTACCTGCCCTTTGCGGGTGCCATAAATGTTCTGCGAAAATTTGTCCGCCAGATCGTCAAAGTTACGATCCTGCATGATGATGGCTCCACTGTGCTGCATTCAACTTGTGCTATTTTGTCACAGGCTCAACAAGAATGAACCTTTCACGCCACAGTAACTGTCTGGCTGCTGTTTTTTCGGACAAAAGGAGCAAATTTCGATGTTTTTTGCCTTAAAGAAATGGATTGGCGCGATGTTATTACCTTTACCACTGCTGTTGTTGCTCATGGCGGTAGGACTTTTACTTCTCTGGTTTAGCCGTTGGCAAAAAGGCGGCAAAATTCTGATCTCTATTAGCTGGTTGCTGCTTTTATTGCTCAGCTTGCAACCCGTTGCCGATCGTCTGTTGCGCCCCATCGAACAGCATTATCCCACCTGGAACGGTAGCGAACCGGTGGATTATATCGTCGTGCTGGGCGGTGGCTACACCTTCAATCCGAATTGGGCACCGAGTTCTAATTTGCTCAACAACAGCCTGCCGCGCGTAACAGAAGGTGTGCGCCAATGGCGTCGGAATCCACAAGCAAAAATGATTTTCACTGGCGCTGCTGCTGGATACAACCCCCGCAGCAACGCCAGCGTGGCGGCAGAGGTAGCCGAAAGTCTGGGAGTGCCACGTTCGGCGATTATCACGCTGGACCAACCACATGATACGGGCGAAGAAGCGCTGGCCGTTAAACAAACTATCGGCAATCACCCTTTCCTGCTGGTCTCATCGGCGAACCACTTGCCACGTGCAATGCATTTTTTCCTGAGCGCTGGTCTGAACCCCATCGCCGCACCGGCCAATCAGCTCGCGATTACCTCGCCAATCAGCGCCTGGGACCGCATGTTGCCATCGCCAATGTGGCTGGGTCACAGTGAACGTGCGATTTATGAAACCCTGGGCCAGATTTGGCAACGGCTGCGTGGCGATGATTTGCTGTCATCCGAGCCAGGGAAGTAACTGCTCGCGGGCATGATCAAAGCGCGGACGGTCAAACTGTCCGCTGCTTACCAACGTATCGACACAATCCCATAGCTGATACAGCCAGCGCCGCCAGATAAAGCCTTCAGAAACCGGCGCGCGTTGCAGGTAATGCTGCAGCAGTGAGGCTTCAGCCCCGCTATCTGCCAGCCGGATTAACTCATACTCACGCGGAGCCCAGAGAATATTGCCTGGCTGCATCATCGCTATCAGTTGGTCACTGCGTGCATCTTTCAGCATGCTGGATAAACGCAGGTTGCCGTGCATCAGCACGCAGGGATCGTCGAAGTCTTTGAAGAGATGAGTTAACTGCTGTCGGCTACGGTACAGGATCTGCCTATCTTCCAATGTGAAAAATGGCGGTGACAGATAGCCCAACGTGGCCCACAGCACCTCGATGCGCTGGCGATACCAGGCTGGCCAGTTGTTTTCCTGGACACTATCAACCCTTCCCACTAATCCGTGGCTGTCGATACGGTGCCAGCCGAGTACACCCTCGACAATTTGCTCACACAGTTGCTCCCAGCGACCGGCGGTGCGCGCTGGCGCTTCGGCGGAGACGCCATTGAAGCGCGCCATCAGTAGCATTTCATGTACCGGCGGCTGCTGACTCAGCACCAGGCCAAAAACCGCAGGTACTGTGACCAGTCCATCATGGCCCAACATGGTGAGTTTTTTGGCTTCCAGCGCCGCACGGCCTTGATGACGAAAATACTTCGCCACCAGCGGCATCGGTTTACCGTCGTTGTCATAGAGTGCGAACAGCCGCGACTGCGCCTGTTCGCTAATGGTTTCGAGGCGGCTGATACCTTCACCCAGTATCAACGCCAGTTCTGAACGGAGCTGTTCCATGCGTTATCCTCCGCAGTCAATTGAATTCACTATCCTGGAGGTCATGGGGGCGCGAAACTTAGCGCCAGATCAAACTTTATGGCCAGCGCGAGCGGCTGGCCGGTCGGGCTTTACCCCTGCATGGCCGCACGAACACGAACCAGATCCTCTGGTGTGTCCACGCCAACACTTGGCACGGTTTGCGCTACGGCAACGTGAATCTTCTCGCCGTACCACAGCACGCGCAACTGCTCCAGCAATTCAATGTGCTCTAACGGGCAAGGTTCCCACGCAATGTAACGACGGATAAAGCCAGCGCGATAGGCGTAAATGCCAATGTGACGCAGCAAAGTGTCACCAATCTGTTCGCGCGATTTCGCATAGCGCTCGCGATCCCACGGAATGGTGGCGCGTGAGAAATAAAGCGCATAGCCTTTCGCGTCCATCACCACTTTAACCGCATTGGGGTTAAACGCTTCTTCAGCGTCGGTAATCGGCACGGCTAATGTCGCCATCCCTGCATCAGCCTGCGCCAGATTATCGGCGACCTGACGTACGATTTCTGCCGGAATCATCGGCTCGTCGCCCTGCACGTTGACGATAATGGTGTCATCGGCAAACTGGTATTTCTCAATCACTTCCGCCAGACGCTCGGTGCCCGACTGGTGATCTGCGCGCGTCATGCACACTTCGCCACCGGCAGCGGTTACCGCTGCAGCAACCTCGGGGTGATCGGTCGCCACAATTACGCGATCGGCGCCCGACTCGCGTGCGCGCTCCATCACGTGTATCACCATCGGTTTACCGTGAATATCCACCAGCGGTTTGCCGGGCAGGCGCGTTGATGCATAACGCGCCGGAATGATAGCGACGAAACTCATGGTTGGATCTCTTCAACAGACAGCGTACGCGCTTCCACTTCGAGCAATACCGGAATGCCATCGCGCACCGGGTAAGCCAGGCCGTCTGGTTTACAAATCAGCTCCTGCTGCTCTTTGTTGAAATACAGTTTTCCGTTGCAAACCGGACAGGCAACAATCTCAAGTAAACGGTGATCCATAATTTTCTCCTTTCAGCACCGATTTGTCAGGCGCCTAGCATACCATAGCGCACCCGAAGCACAGTGCGCCGGGCGCGGCATTATTACGATGAACTCAATCGCTGATAACCCAACGATGCGTCCAGGCAGCAAGCAGTTCGGCAGGGACATTTTCAACGATGACCTCATCGGCACCTTGCCACTGTGCAAAGCGACTGATGGCTTTTTGCACATCATTCAGAAAGGCCTGGGTAACACGCACGCCGGGCTCAAGCCAAAATGCACGAATAATCAGCTGCTGTGCCTGGCGGTCCATCTTTGCATCAATACGCGCTTTGAGTGCACCTCGGTGTAACACCGGCAGAACAAAGTAACCATAGACGCGCTTCTCAGCAGGGGTATAGCACTCAATGCGGTAATCGAAATTAAACAACTCCAGAGCGCGCCGGCGATCCCATACCACCGGATCGAACGGTGACAACAAGGCCGTGTGGGTGGCGCTGGGTATTTTATCCAGCAGAGGTAACAAGCTCTTATGCAGCCACATCTCACCGAGCTGTTCCACCTCAACGTACACGATTTCGCCTTGTGCTTCGGCATCCTTAATCCAGGATTGCAGGGGTGCACGCTTCAGCCGATAGTAATCGGCCAACCAACTGGCACGAAAAATACCGAGACTGCGGGCACTGTGTCGTAGCATCGCCAGTACCGCATCAGATTCACTCACTGCATGCTGTTCGTCATCCCAATCAGGCATCACGCGGGTGCGCAGATCGTACACCCGCTGGAAGTTACGGCGTTCGACCACCATCAACTCACCCGCGCTGAACAGGTTTTCCAGATGCCGCTTGTGGGGTTTCCAGGCCCACCAGCCGGGTTTGGTGTGCTTATCACTGGCAAAATCGGCCGCGCGTACCGGGCCATTTTCAGCGATATGATTCAGCAAGGCGGCGATTTCCTGCTGATGTTCTTCAACCCACTGCTCGTTGTATTTCCACCCCAGCCGCTGCGGCTCCAGCATGCGATGGCGTAGCAACGGGTAATCTTCGAAGGGGATGAAACAGGCTTCGTGCGCCCAATACTCAAAAAGCGCACCGGAGGCCAATGTTTCTTCCAGCCACTGTGTGGGATAAGCGCCAAGGCGGCTGAACAGCACCAGATAAGGGCTACGGGCGACGACATTGATGGTGTCGATTTGCAGTAATGACATCTGGCGCACGCAGGCATGGATATCGGCAAAGCGTGCCCGGCGGCTCGGTGGGCGTAACAGCCCCTGAGCAGCCAGATGTAAGTGACGAGCGGTTTGTAGCGAAAGGGACGATGTTTTGGTCATGACTCGCTTCCCTTTGAGCAGGTTTAGCGCGAACGGGCGTCGCGCGCAGTGGTGCAGAGTTGGGTCACATCGGCGAGTAAAGCATCCAGGGACGCCCCCGACAGATCGGCATCAACCGGCAGATACCACCAGTTGTCACGTGCAAAACTACGGCATTTCACTGCGTCTTTTTCGGTCATCAGCAGGCATTGATGAGTCTGCGTCAAACGCTGTAACTCTTCTTCGCTATAAGCATGGTGATCGGCAAACGCGATTTCTGCCACCGGCTGGATGCCGTGCTGTTGCAACGTTTTGAAGAACCGCGGCGGATGCCCAATACCGGCCATCGCCACCGTTTCTGGCAATTGATCGAGGTTGGCTGTCTCACCGTTCACCAGATTGATCGCCTTACCGGGACGCAACGTCATGGCGATCTCACCGGCTTGCGCCTCTCCACCATTGACGATGATGGCATTGACGCTTTGCAGCCGGGATGCGCGCTCACGCATCGGACCTGCGGGCAGCCACCAGCCATTACCGAAGCGACGGACACCATCCACTACCACAATTTCACGATCGCGCTGCAACGCGTAATGTTGCAGACCGTCGTCGGTAATAATCACATCCAGTTTCTGTGCGGCCAGCAGTCCTTCTACCGCCATACGGCGTTGAGGCGCGACGGCTACCGGCGCCTGAGTACGCTGCGCGATTAATACCGGCTCGTCGCCGGCTTGTGATGTCGGGGTATCGGCCGTCACCAGCAGTGGATAACGCTCAGCCTTTCCACCATAGCCGCGTGAGACAACGCCAACGCGCAGGCCACGCTGTTGCAGTGCCTGAACCAGCCAAATCACCATCGGCGTTTTACCGTTGCCGCCAGCCGTCAGATTACCTACCACAATCACCGGACATGGCGCACGCCAGCTTTTACGCCAGCCACGCTGATAGCTGAGGCGAATCAAACTGCTGATTGCCCCATACAGCAAACTCAGTGGCCACAATAGCAGCCACAGTGGCGAGCGCCCGCTCCAGATGCGTTCAATCATTGACCAAACTGCAGTTTGTGAAGCTGTGCATAGGCACCCTTTTCGGCGAGCAACACGCTGTGCGTACCGCGTTCAACGATACGACCATCCTCAACGACCACGATTTCATCGGCTTTTTCGATGGTCGACAGGCGGTGCGCGATAACCAGCGAAGTGCGGTTTTTCTGCAGCTCATCCAGTGCGGCCTGAATCGCGCGCTCGGATTCGGTATCCAGTGCTGAGGTCGCTTCATCAAGGATCAGAATCGGGCAATCACGCAGCAATGCGCGCGCGATGGCGATACGTTGACGCTGGCCACCTGACAGCAACACGCCGTTCTCACCAATCACGGTATCCAGACCGTTATCCATCTTCTTAATAAAGTCCATGGCGTGCGCCATAGTCGCTGCCTGTTCAATCTGTTCGCGGGTGTATTCACCATTGCGTGCATAAGCAATGTTATTGGCGATGGTGTCATTGAACAGATGGACATTCTGGGAAACCAGCGCCACCTGATTACGCAGGGAGCGCAAGGTATATTCGCGCAGATCGTGACCGTCGAGCAGAATTTCACCGGAGTCGATATCGTAGAAACGGGTCAACAGGCTCGCCATGGTCGATTTACCCGATCCTGAGCGTCCTACCAATGCCACGGTTTTGCCCTCGGGCAGTGACAGATTGATATCACGCAGCGCCGGGACTTCACGGCCAGGATAGGTAAAGGTCACATTGCGGAATTCGACATCGCCTTTGGCACGCGTGATTTCACGCTTGCCATTATCAATTTCCTGCTCGCTATCCAGAATCGAGAACAGTGTCTGACAAGCCGCCATGCCGCGCTGGAACTGGGCATTAACGTTGGTCAGAGACTTCAGTGGGCGCATCAGTGCAATCATCGATGAGAACACCACAGTGATGGTACCGGCGGTGAGAGTTTCCATCACGCTGGGGAAGCTGGCGGCGTAGAGCACAAATGCCAGTGCCAGAGAAGCAATCAGTTGAATGACCGGATCGGAAATGGAAGATGCCGAAACCAGTTTCATGCCCTGCTGGCGCATTTTGTTGCTCACCAGGGAGAAACGCTGTGCTTCAACATCCTGACCACCAAAGATCAGCACCTCTTTGTGCCCTTTCAGCATCTGTTCAGCACTGGTGGTGACTTGTCCCATGGTGTTCTGCATGTTTTTACTGATGCTGCGGAAGCGTTTGGACACTGTGCGAATCGCAAAGGAAACAATTGGCGCAAGGACTATCAAAATTAATGACAGCTGCCAACTGTAGTAGAACATCATGATAAACAGGCCGATGATCGAGGCGCCTTCACGTACGACCGTCACCAGTGCACTGGAAGAGGACGAAGCAACCTGCTCGGAATCATAAGTGATGCGTGACAGCAATGTGCCGGTTGATTGCTGGTCAAAGAACGCCACGGGCATGCCCATCATGTGACCAAACAAGCGGCGGCGCATATTCATGACCACGTTGCCCGATACCCAAGAGATGCAATAACTGGAGATGTAGCTGGTCACGCCACGCACCAGCATCAGGCCAATCACCACCAGAGGCATCCAAAGCATAACGGAACGATCGGCCTTACCGAAGCCATCATCCAGTAAAGGTTTCAACAGCGACAACATTAAGGTATCGCCGGCCGCATTGAGAATCAGCGCCACCGCAGACACAAACAGTCCTGCTTTGTGCGGCGCAATCATCGGCCAGAGTCGGCGGAACGTTTGCCACGTTGAGAGATCTTTGTCTTGATGCATTATTTATTCACGCTGTTTGAAATAGCCGCTCATTCTACCTGGATTCACGTTTGACGCCAAACCACTGATGATACCAGCGAGGTTTTATTTGCTCCCTCAATCCCTTAATCTGCCATTCACCCTGCCGAATACCAATGTGGACCTGCCCGGATTGTGCCGTGTCATACCAGATATAGCCCTGTTGGCGATAGCGTTCCACCACGGCGGCGGCTGGCATGCGCCAGGCGTTATAGCGCGCTACCGATGCCACCGCGCCCTTTCCTGCAACACTACGTAACAGTAAAGGCCCCGAAGAGGTTCGGCTACCATGATGAGGGACCTGCATTAACGTGCTGGTGAGCTGGGTTTTCTCTAATGCCACCAATTTTCTTTCTGCTTCTAACTCAATATCCCCGGTGAGCAGCAGGCTGACAGCTCCATCGTCTACGCGTACGACACAAGAGTCATTATTTTGCCCTTGCGTATTCCCTGCAGGCGGCCAGAGTGCCGTAAAGGTCAGTTTGCCCCATTGCCACTGCTCTCCTCGCTGACAAGGTAAATGCCCCGCTTCACCCAATGCACTGCGGATCATCATATTGGGATTGGCCTGATGCAGTGAATTGAGCCCACCCCGATGATCCAGATGCTTATGACTTACCACCACCGTGTTTAACTGTCGTCCCTTATACAGTAACCATGGCAGTATCACGCGCGCGCCCGCATCATCTTCATTCCAGCGTGGACCCGCATCGTACAACACCACATCATTACCCTGTGTAATCGCGATCGCCAGACCATGGCCCACATCCAGCACGTCAATCTGCCAGTCATCTTGTTCAGACTGATGACGCCATAACAGAAATGCCAATGCGCAGCCGCAGCAAAGCATCAGCGTGTTATTCAGCAAACCACTGCGCCACATAAATAAACCGCCCCATAGCAGGGCCACTGCCGGCAAGGCATCATTTAACGGCCACCATCCTGCTGGCAAGTATGCCAGGCCCTGCATCACCTGATTGACAGAAAAATCCGCCAACCGCCACAGTACCGAAGCGATGGGTTGTATGGGCAGCAAAAGCGCCAGCAGTATCAATGGCACGGTGAAAAGCGATACCACCGGCACCGCGATGAGGTTAGCGACCAGTGCACTGAGGCTGATTCCCTGAAATAAAAAAATCTGCAGAGGAGCCATCAGTATCATCATGCCAAGTTGTAAGTGCAGCAATCTCAGCGGCAGCCAGCGCCAGGCCTGACGGTATCGATCCGGCAAGGCAAACCACTGGAACCAGATGATTAACATGGCGACGGCAAGAGCAGAGAGCCAAAAGCTTTCAGATAAGACGGAGAGGGGATCAAGCCAAAGCAGTACACCCATGCACAGTGTCCAAATCTGCCAGCCTGTTAACTGCCAGCCAGCCATTCTTATCGTCGTCCACAGTAGTAGCGCGACCAGCGCGCGCTGTGCTGGTGCATGGCTGCCCGACAGCCAGTAGTAGATTGTCGCGGTAATGATGCTCCCCATCAGTGGCAGCAGATAACCGATGGTGTGCGCAGGCTGCAGCAGCTGCAAGCCACGTACTATCATCCAGCCAACGCTGGCCGCTAGCGCAATATGCATACCGGAAATCGCCATTAAGTGTGCGGTTCCGGTCTCACGTAATAATTGTCGCTGAGTTTTGGTCATGTTCTCACGTTCACCAAAAGCCAGCGCCTGCAAAATGGCAGGTTGTTGCAGGTGTTCAAAAAGAGGTTGATGATGGCGCATAACCTGCGTTCGCAAATTACAATCTACCGATTCCGCCAGCTGGTTAATGATTCTCCCCTGCAAAGGTGTATGGTTTGCCAGCGCAAAACGTTGGGCATCAAACCCGCCTTCATTCAAGCGACCATGCACTGCACGCAAGCGTAAGGTCATTTTCCAGCGTTGCCCTGCACAATACCCCGATTTACCTGGCTCCGCATTGATACTGACAAACAACGGCGGGAACTGATATCGCTCACCCACACGGATAATCTGGGCTTTAAATTGCTGTTGATTTTCCTTCATATCAACAATACGCAGCGTCACTTCGGCTGGCGCCATTGAAAGCTGGTCAATCACATTCAGCATCTGTCTCGCTTCCAATAGCGCCCACGCCAGAAGCAGGATACCCATGCCAATAAGACGCAGCACAGCCCAAGGCAGGGATGCCACAATAAGTGCTGGTAGCACCATCACAGCGATCATTTCCATGGTCGGTATTTGAGGTAACAAACCCAATGGTAGCGCCGCCAGGATCATGATTCTGGCTACTGCAATCCCTGTTATACGCATCACTTTTCTCCCGCAATGGGCACCAGTTTGCGTGCAATTGACAGGAATAGCTTTCAGGAATGGGGAGAGCTGGATTGCGGATGCCAAAAAATCGAAGTGGCTTTCATTGTTGATGTGGGTTTAGGAATCAGATTCACAACAACGAATTTAGAGCAAAAAAAAACGACACCCAGAGGTGTCGCTTTGTCGTTCGGTAACGGCTTAGCCGTAGATATTTGCACGGTCACGCAATTCTTTGCCCGGCTTGAAGTGGGGAACGTATTTACCTTCCAGATCCACTTTGTCGCCCGTTTTCGGGTTACGACCAGTGCGCGGTGCGCGGTAGTGCAAAGAAAAGCTGCCGAATCCCCGGATTTCAATGCGCTCGCCCTGTGCCAACGTGGTGGCCATGTGCTCGAGCATCTCTTTAACTGCATCCTCAACGACTTTCGCCGGAATATGAGTATGCTGTCCAGCAAGTCTTTCAATAAGTTCTGACTTGGTCATGTAACCTCCGGTTAATCCTTAATGGGAAAGGTATGACAGCTTTTACCGAAACCGGACGACTTACATCGTCCGGTGCCTCGGGTCGATTACTCGCCTTTAGCCGCTTTGAACGCTTCAGCCATAGCGCTAGAGAAGTTGCTTTCTTCCTGTTTGGTGTTAACAGTGTTGATAGCTTCTTTCTCATCAGCCTGGTCTTTAGCACGAACAGACAGGCTTACAACGCGGTTCTTACGGTCAACGCCGGTGAACTTAGCTTCAACGTCGTCACCAACACTCAGAACCAGAGTTGCGTCTTCGATACGGTCCAGTGAAGCTTCTGAAGCGCGCAGGTAACCTTCAACGCCATCAGCCAATTCTACTGTAGCACCTTTAGCGTCTACTGCAGTTACTTTACCGTTAACGATAGCGCCTTTCTTGTTCAGGGTGATGTAGTTGTTGAATGGATCTTCAGCCAACTGCTTCACGCCCAGAGAGATGCGCTCGCGCTCTGCATCAACCTGCAGTACAACAGCAGCGATTTCGTCGCCTTTTTTGTACTCACGAACGGCTTCTTCGCCAGTCGCGTTCCAGGAGATGTCTGACAGGTGAACCAGACCGTCGATGCCACCGTCCAGGCCGATGAAGATACCGAAGTCAGTGATTGACTTGATTTTACCTTCAACGCGATCGCCTTTGTTGTGGGTCTCAGCGAACTGCTGCCATGGGTTGTTTTTGCACTGCTTCAGACCCAGGGAGATACGACGACGTTCTTCGTCGATGTCCAGAACCATAACTTCAACAACATCGCCCACGTTAACAACTTTAGATGGGTGAATGTTTTTGTTGGTCCAGTCCATTTCAGAAACGTGTACCAGACCTTCAACGCCTTCTTCGATTTCAACGAAGCAGCCGTAATCAGTCAGGTTGGTTACACGGCCAGTCAGCTTGGTGCCTTCTGGGTAACGCTTAGCGATAGCAACCCATGGATCTTCGCCCAGCTGTTTCAGGCCCAGAGATACACGAGTACGCTCGCGGTCGAACTTCAGCACTTTAACAGTGATTTCGTCGCCCACGTTGACGATTTCGCTTGGATGCTTAACGCGTTTCCAGGCCATATCGGTGATGTGCAGCAGGCCGTCAACGCCACCCAGGTCCACGAATGCGCCGTAGTCAGTGAGGTTCTTAACGATACCTTTAACTTCCATGCCTTCCTGCAGGTTTTCCAGCAGCTGATCGCGTTCAGCGCTGTTTTCAGATTCGATAACTGCGCGGCGAGAAACCACCACGTTGTTACGTTTCTGATCAAGCTTGATAACTTTGAACTCAAGCTCTTTGCCTTCCAGGTGCAGAGTATCGCGAACCGGACGAACGTCAACCAGTGAACCTGGCAGGAACGCACGAATACCGTTCAGCTCAACTGTGAAGCCACCTTTAACTTTGCCGTTGATAACACCGGTAACAGTTTCAGCTTCTTCGTAAGCTTTTTCCAGCGTGATCCAAGCTTCGTGACGCTTAGCTTTCTCACGGGACAGCAGGGTTTCACCGAAGCCGTCTTCAACTGCGTCAAGCGCAACGTCAACTTCGTCGCCAACCTGGATTTCCAGTTCGCCGGCTGCGTTCTTGAACTGCTCTGCAGGAATTGCAGACTCAGATTTCAGACCCGCATCAACCAGGACTACGTCTTTGTCGATAGAGACAACAACGCCACGAACGATGGAACCCGGACGGGTTTCGATTTCTTTCAGTGATTCTTCAAATAGTTGAGCAAAAGATTCAGTCATATTGATAATCTTAGGATTCTTCAATTTAACGTCCACCTGACGTCATTGTCGGATGGGGTTGTTTCACATGCCCAGCACCGGGTCCCTGGTACAGGGTTACTACAATTCAGTTACCGAATAGATTAAATGCCCAGCTTTTGGCGGGCATAATCAAGTGCCTTTTCAATCACTTGCTCAATGGACATACTGGTTGAATCCAGCACCAGAGCATCAGCGGCAGGCACTAAAGGCGCAATTGCACGATTACGATCGCGGTCGTCGCGTTCCTTTATCTCGGATAAAAGGCGATCAAAGTTAACATTAAAGCCCTTCTCCTGCAACTGTAGCATACGACGGTGAGCACGCTCTTCCGAACTTGCATCCAGGAAGATTTTTACCGGTGCATCGGGGAATACCACGGTGCCCATATCGCGACCATCCGCAATCAAGCCCGGCTCTTCACGGAATGCTCGCTGGCGACGCAGCAGCGCTTCACGCACGCGTGGGAAAGCAGCAACCCGCGAAGCCGTATTGCTCACTTCCTGCGTACGGATTTCACCGGTCACATCCTCACCTTCCAAAATGACCTGCATTTCGCCTTCAACAGACAAGAAACGCACGTCGAGGTGAGCCGCCATAGGCACTAATGCTTCTTCGGATTCAATATCCACCTGATGGTGAAGTGCAGCCAATGCGAGTACGCGATAAATGGCACCAGAATCCAGCAAATGCCACTGCAATGACTCCGCCATCGCTTTACACAAGGTCCCTTTACCTGCGCCACTTGGGCCATCAATGGTAATTACCGGGGCGATTGCCGTCATTGTTCTCTCCTGTTGCTGCGTGCTTATTATCAGCCTTCTTGGCTGTTTGAATGCGCGGCATTATACGCTGCCCGCGTCAGGTTAGTTACCCTTTAGCGTAGACAGCGCCAGAATTTTCGACAGATTCAGAAGAATTTCCGCCCAACAAGACCAGAAGAGAGCGAGGAAACCCGGCACAAGCGTACCGGGTAGCGTGATCAAGAGGTCTGGCTGATTTTCGCCAACTGCTGGAAGTAATCCGGGAAGGTTTTCGCCGTGCAGCCAGGATCAAGAATGGTGACAGGCGTGTCCGATAACGCCACCAGCGCAAAGCACATCGCCATGCGATGATCGTTATAAGTGCCAATATCCGCATGCTGAAGCTGCGCCGGTGGGGTGACACGAATGAAATCATGACCTTCTTCTACTTCCGCACCCACTTTGCGCAGTTCTGTCGCCATCGCCGCTAAGCGGTCAGTCTCTTTCACACGCCAGTTGTAGATATTTCGCATCAAGGTGGTGCCTTCCGCGAACAACGCCGTGGTGGCAATGGTCATCGCCGCATCTGGAATATGGTTCATGTCCATATCAATCGCGGTCAGAGAACCTCGTGTGCAGGCAATATAGTCATCACCCCACTCGATCACCGCACCCATTTTTTCCAGCACATCAGCAAAGCGGATGTCGCCCTGAACGCTGTTGCGGCCAATCCCGGTTACGCGAACCGTTCCACCTTTAATGGCGGCGGCGGCGAGGAAATAAGAGGCAGAAGAGGCATCGCCTTCCACCAGATAATCGCCCGGAGATTGATACTGCTGCTGGCCTTTCACCACAAAGCGCTGGTAGTTCTGGTTATCGACTTCGACACCAAAACAACGCATCAGATGCAGTGTAATATCAATGTACGGCTTAGAAACCAGATCACCTTTGATGGTAATCACAGTGTCTTTCGGTGCCAGCGGAGCGGTCATTAGCAATGCTGTCAGGAACTGGCTGGAAACACTACCGTCCACACTGACATCGCCACCTACAAACCCGCCGTTCAGACGCAGCGGCGGATAATCCGTCTGCTCCAGGTAATCAATTTTGGCTCCGCCCTGACGCAACGCATCCACCAGATGACCAATTGGGCGCTCTTTCATGCGGGGTTCGCCAGTCAGCACAATCGACTGTTGACCCAGGCACAGTGCGGCAGCCAGCGGACGCATAGCAGTACCGGCGTTGCCCAGAAAGAGTTCCAGGGCCTGGTCACTGTGCAGCGGACCTGCATTTCCCACCACTTCGCACACGGTACGATCGGCAGAGAGCGTGTAATTGACGCCCAGCGCCTTCAGCGCATTCAGCATGTGTTTAACGTCATCGCTGTCCAGCAAATTGGTCAGGCGAGTCGTGCCGTTGGCCAGCGCGGCCAATAACAATGCGCGGTTAGAAACGCTTTTTGAACCCGGTAAGTTTACCGTGCCGTCAACGCGAGCAATCGGTTGTAGAGTCAGGGAGTCCTGCATGTGAAACCAAATCTCCAGAAAAGACAAAACCCCGTTGTTTAACGGGGCCAGTGGCCAGCCAGGCTGGCCGATGATGAGTAATTAGCCGTGACGACGTTCGAAGTCGATCATGAACTCAGTCAGGGCTTTCACCCCTTCCAGCGGCATCGCATTGTAGATCGACGCACGCATACCGCCAACCACGCGGTGTCCTTTCAGTGCATGCAGGCCTGCCTGCAGAGACTCGTCCAGGAACACTTTATCCAGCGCGGCATCAGCCAGCTGGAACGGCACGTTCATACGTGAACGGTTCGCAGCGGCAACATCGTTACGGTAGAAGCTGCTGTTATCAATGACGCCATAGAGCAGGTCTGCTTTCGCCTGATTGACCTTATCCATCTCAGCAACACCGCCCTTCTCTTTCAGCCATTTGAATACCAGACCAGAGAGGTACCAGGCAAAAGTCGGCGGTGTGTTGAACATGGATTCGTTTTCAGCCAGCACCTTGTAATCAAGGATAGACGGCACATAACTTTGTGCTTTGCCCAGCAGATCTTCACGCACCACCACCAGCGTTAATCCCGCTGGACCGATGTTTTTCTGTGCGCCCGCGTAGATCACACCGTAACGGCTGACATCGATTGGGCGAGACATAATGGTTGATGACAGGTCAGCCACCACCACTTTGTCACCAAAGTCAGGCTCTTCATCGATTGCGATGCCATCAATGGTTTCATTCGGGCAGAAATGCACATAGGCAGCATCATCGTTAAGCTGCCATTCACGCATCGGTAACAAAGCACGTTTGCCGTTAAGCGTGGTTTTGACGTCGATGGTGTTCGGGGTGCAATATTTTTCAGCTTCTTTAATCGCGCTGTGTGCCCAGTAGCCGCCATCAATATAGTCAGCGGATTTAGCATCACCCAGCAGGTTACCTGGAATAGCCGCGAACTGCGCGCGCGCGCCACCATGGCAGAATAAAACTTTGTAGTTCGATGGGATCTTCAGCAGATCGCGAAAATCCTGTTCTGCTGCTTCAGCGACAGCAATGAACTCTTTACTGCGATGGCTGATCTCCATTACAGAGGTGCCTAATCCGTGCCAGTTTGTCAGTTCTTGTTCTGCACGACGGAGCACTTCTACCGGCAGCATCGCTGGGCCGGAGCTAAAATTATAAACCTGCGTCATTTCCCCTCACCACTGTCATATCGAACGGTTATGAATACCGTATCGGTTTTATCATTGCCTCCGAATGGCTGCAATCATTAATCCGATAGCGATCTCAATTCCGGGGCGGGCTCCACCGCAGCTTATGTCATAAATGCAATAAGCCACGGAATTTTGTGAGGGAGATTCCCGAAGTAAAATCAGAATGCTGCCAGGTGATGAAATAGCCGTGACAATACCGCGATAAATTTAGACCACTGAATAGCGAAGCAGGCGCAAAACCCGTATCATTGCGCGCTTTACGCCCACCCCATCGACTTGAGAGAGCGCCAACATGACGCAAACGTTTATTCCAGGAAAAGACGCCGCACTGGAAGACTCCATCGCACGTTTCCAGCACAAACTGCAGGACCTGGGCTTCAACATTGAAGAAGCCTCCTGGCTGAACCCGGTTCCACACGTCTGGTCTGTGCATATCCGCGATCGCGACTGCCCGCTGTGCTTTACCAATGGTAAAGGTGCCAGTAAGAAAGCGGCACTGGCTTCGGCGTTAGGCGAATATTTTGAGCGTCTCTCAACCAACTACTTCTTCGCCGATTTCTGGCTCGGTCAGTCCATCGCCAACGGCGATTTCGTTCACTACCCGAATGAGAAGTGGTTCCCATTGACTGACGATGACAGTTTACCAGCAGGGATTCTGGATGCGCGTCTGCAGAAATTTTACGATCCAGAAGATAGTCTGAGCGCCTCAGATCTGATTGACCTGCAGTCAGGTAATGTTGACCGTGGTATCTGCGGCCTGCCATTTACTCGTCAATCCGACCAGCAGACGGTGTACATCCCGATGAACATCATCGGCAACCTGTATGTTTCTAACGGCATGTCTGCCGGTAACACCGCGAATGAAGCGCGTGTACAAGGCCTGTCTGAAGTCTTTGAGCGCCACATCAAAAACCGCATTATCGCTGAGTCAATTAGCCTGCCAGAAATTCCTGCTGAAGTAATGCAGCGCTACCCCGGCGTGATTGAGGCGATTGAACGTCTGGAAGCCGAAGGCTTCCCGATCTTCTCTTACGATGCTTCACTGGGCGGCAAGTACCCGGTTATCTGCGTAGTGTTGTTTAACCCGGCCAACGGCACTTGCTTTGCTTCATTCGGCGCGCACCCTGACTTTGGTGTGGCATTGGAACGTACCGTTACTGAACTGCTCCAGGGCCGTGGGCTGAAAGACCTGGATGTCTTCACCCCACCGACCTTTGATGATGAAGAAGTGGCTGAACACGCCAACCTGGAAACCCACTTTATCGATTCCAGTGGTTTAATCTCCTGGGACATGTTCAAAGATGATGCGGATTATCCTTTCGTCGACTGGAGTTTCTCAGGCAGCACGCACGAAGAGTTTGATACGCTGATGGCCATCTTCCGCGCGGAAGATCAAGAGGTTTACATCGCGGATTATGAGCATCTGGGCGTTTACGCCTGCCGTATCATCGTACCGGGCATGTCAGATATTTATCCGGCGGAAGACCTGTTATTGGCCAACAACAGCATGGGCGCGCCGCTGCGTGAAACGTTGCTGGCGCTGCCAGCCAGTGAGTGGGAACCGGAGGCGTATCTGAACCTCATCGAGCAGTTGGATGAAGAAGGTCATGACGACTTCACTCGCGTCCGTGAGCTGCTGGGTCTGGCGTCAGGTAAAGACAATGGCTGGTACACCCTACGTATTGGCGAGCTGAAAGCCATGTTGGCATTGGCGGGCGGAGATTTGGATCAGGCTTTGATCTGGACGGAATGGACCATGGAGTTCAACCAGTCAATCTTCAGCGCTGAACGCGCCAACTATTACCGTTGCCTGCAAACCCTGCTGTTGCTCGCCATGGAGGAAGAACGCGATCCTCTGCAATATCATCGTGCCTTTGTGCGGATGTATGGCGAAGACGCCGTTGATGCCGCTTCTGCAGCGATCAGCGGTGAAGCACCATTCTACGGCCTGCAAGCGGTAGACCTGAATCTGAAAGCCTTCCCGGCTCATCAGGCCCTGCTGGCCGCCTACGAAAAATTGCAGGCAGCAAAACGTAACTATTGGTCAAAGTAATATTCACGAGCGCTTAGCGCGATATTTTTGCTAACGTTGAAAATGGCACTGATTAACCCCGGTGCCATTTTTTTTCTTCAAATTGTCATACTCAACATTGAATATTGATAATTAACAATTCAGTTTCATTGATTAAACTGAATTAACATTAAGTCACTTTCAAAGACCCTTCATTAAACTTATTTTGCATAAATTAAAAATTTTTTAGTTGTTATAATTCAAATTGTTACATGCAAATTCCTTAGTTTAACGCCTCGCTTACCCCGTACCTCCCTGCCATTTATGATCCACATCAATTCCTGACCTATACTCCTTTGTTAGTATCTTTACAGACAATTTCAGGAGAGCGTTAGTGTGAAAGCTGACAACCCTTTTAATGCATTATTACCCGCGGCCATGGCGAAAGTTGCTGAAGATGCCGGCGTCTATAAAGCCACTAAACATCCTTTAACCACCTTCTTCTTAGCCATCACTGCTGGCGTATTTATTTCTATCGCATTTGTTTTCTACATTACTGCCACCACGGGCAGTGGCGCGATGCCCTACGGTATTGCGAAACTGATTGGCGGTATCTGCTTCTCTCTGGGTTTGATGCTGGTTGTGGTATGTGGCGCGGACCTTTTCACTTCGACGGTTTTGATTGTGGTGGCGAAAGCCAGCGGGCGCATCACCTGGATGCAACTCGGTCGTCATTGGCTGAATGTCTATATCGGTAACTTGTTTGGTGCGCTGTTCTTTGTCGCGCTGATTTGGTTAGCAGGTGAACATATGGTTGCCAACGGCGCGTGGGGGTTGAACGTCCTGCAAACCGCCGATCACAAAATGCATCACACGTTTATTGAGGCCGTTAGCCTCGGCACACTGGCTAATCTGATGGTTTGCCTGGCCGTATGGATGAGTTACTCCGGCCGCAGTCTGTTTGACAAAATGTTTGCCATGATATTGCCGGTCGGGATGTTCGTTGCCAGCGGGTTTGAGCACAGCATCGCCAACATGTTTTTAATCCCTATGGCAATTGTCATTCGCGACTTCGCCAGCCCGGAATTCTGGCAACTGGCCGGCTCCAGCGCCGCACAGTTCCCCTCTCTCAGCGTTGGCGACTTTATTGTTAACAACCTTATTCCCGTGACGATCGGCAACATTATCGGCGGCGGATTGTTAGTCGGTTTGACCTACTGGGTCATCTATCTTCGTGGTGATGAGCCGGTTCACTAAGCAATTGATACGGGCGTGCTCAAGGGCACGTCATCGTCAGAGTCTCCCTAAATAAGGCAGGTATATCATGTCCGAACTTAACGAAAAAATGGCGTCAGCCTGGGAAGGATTTAGCGCCGGCGAATGGCAGAACGGTGTCAACGTCCGTGACTTTATCCAGAAAAACTACACCCCCTATGAAGGTGACGAATCTTTCCTCGCAGGCGCCACACCCGCCACCACTAAACTGTGGGACAGCGTGCTGGAAGGTATCAAGATTGAGAACCGCACCCATGCACCGGTTGATTTCGATACCGACCTGGCTTCTACCATCACGTCACATGATGCGGGTTATATCAATAAATCGCTGGAGACCATCGTAGGTCTGCAAACTGAAGCTCCACTGAAACGCGCCATTATCCCGTTTGGCGGCATCAAAATGGTCGAGGGCTCTTGTAAGGTTTATGGCCGTGAACTCGACCCAGCCCTGAAAAAAGTCTTTACCGACTATCGTAAAACTCATAACCAGGGTGTGTTCGATGTCTATACCCCTGATATTCTGCGCTGCCGTAAATCCGGTGTCTTAACCGGTCTGCCAGATGCTTATGGTCGTGGTCGTATCATCGGTGACTATCGCCGCGTGGCGCTGTACGGCATCGATTATCTGATGAAAGATAAAGTGGCGCAGTTCAATTCACTGCAAAGCGATATGGAAAATGGTGTCAATCTTGAAGCCACCATCCGTCTGCGTGAAGAAATCTCCGAGCAACACCGTGCGCTTGGCCAGATTAAAGAAATGGCTGCCAAATACGGCTCTGATATTTCTCTGCCCGCTACCACAGCGCAAGAGGCCGTACAGTGGACCTACTTCGGCTATCTGGCCGCGGTGAAATCACAGAACGGCGCCGCGATGTCATTCGGTCGCGTATCCACCTTCCTCGATGTTTATATCGACCGTGATATTAAAGCGGGCAAACTGACTGAAGAAGGCGCGCAGGAGTTAATTGACCACCTGGTGATGAAACTGCGTATGGTACGTTTCCTGCGCACTCCAGAATATGACGAACTGTTCTCAGGTGACCCAATCTGGGCAACCGAGTCTCTGGCCGGTATGGGTGTTGATGGCCGTACTTTAGTCACCAAAAGTACCTTCCGCTTCCTGAATACCTTGTACACCATGGGCCCATCACCGGAACCTAACATGACCATTCTGTGGTCAGAAAAGCTGCCGGTTAACTTTAAAAAATATGCGGCCAAAGTCTCTATCGATACGTCTTCATTGCAGTATGAGAATGACGATCTGATGCGCCCTGACTTTGATAACGATGACTACGCGATCGCCTGCTGTGTGAGCCCAATGATTGTCGGCAAACAGATGCAGTTCTTCGGTGCCCGCGCCAACCTCGCTAAAACACTGCTGTATGCAATCAACGGTGGCGTGGACGAAAAACTGAAAATGCAGGTTGGCCCGAAAGAAGCGCCAATCACTGATGAAATTCTGGATTTCGACACTGTGATGGCACGTCTGGATCACTTCATGGATTGGCTGGCTAAACAGTATGTCACCTCATTGAATATCATCCATTACATGCATGATAAGTACAGTTATGAAGCTTCACTGATGGCGCTGCATGACCGTGATGTCTATCGCACCATGGCGTGTGGTATCGCAGGCTTGTCAGTGGCGGCGGATTCCCTGTCTGCAATTAAATATGCCAAAGTAAAAACCGTGCGTGATGCGGATGGTCTGGCCGTAGATTTCGAGATTGAAGGCGAGTATCCGCAGTTTGGTAACAACGATTCACGTGTCGATGATATGGCGTGTGACCTGGTTGAACGTTTCATGAAGAAAATTCAGAAACTGCAAACCTATCGTAATGCAGTACCTACCCAGTCGGTGCTGACCATCACCTCTAACGTGGTGTACGGTAAGAAGACCGGTAACACCCCTGACGGTCGTCGTGCAGGTGCGCCATTCGGCCCAGGTGCTAACCCTATGCACGGTCGCGATCAGAAAGGTGCCGTTGCCTCACTGACCTCGGTTGCCAAACTGCCGTTTGCTTACGCGAAAGATGGTATCTCTTACACCTTCTCCATCGTGCCAAATGCACTGGGTAAAGATGATAACGTGCGTAAAACCAACCTTGCTGGCCTGATGGATGGTTACTTCCACCATGAAGCCAATATCGAGGGCGGCCAGCACCTGAATGTCAACGTGATGAACCGTGAGATGCTGCTGGATGCGATGGAACACCCTGAGAAATATCCTCAGTTAACCATTCGCGTTTCCGGTTATGCTGTGCGCTTCAACTCGCTGACCAAAGAGCAGCAGCAGGATGTGATTACCCGTACGTTCACTCAGTCCCTGTAATCCTCCCTGAAATGTAAAGGCTCCTGCGGGAGCCTTTTCTCCCCAAGTCTGTTTTGCCAGTTTGCTTTCGCTGGCAGCCTGGCAAAATCGACTTTAATCCAAGAGCACAACACAGATTGTGCCGCCTGATGTTGAGGCTAACCCGGAGAATACATCGCAATGTCAACCATCGGTCGTATCCACTCATTTGAATCCTGCGGCACCGTTGACGGTCCCGGCATCCGTTTTATCACCTTCTTCCAGGGCTGCCTGATGCGCTGCCTCTACTGCCATAATCGCGACACCTGGGACACCCACGGTGGCAAAGAAGTCACGGTGGACGACCTGATGAAAGATGCACTGTCGTATCGTCACTTTATGAATGCCTCTGGCGGAGGAGTAACGGCATCAGGTGGGGAAGCAATCTTACAAGCCGAGTTTGTGCGTGATTGGTTCCGTGCCTGTAAGGCAGAAGGCATTCACACCTGCCTGGATACCAACGGCTTTGTACGTCGTTACGATCCAGTGATCGACGAAATGCTGGATGCCACCGATCTGGTGATGCTCGACCTAAAACAAATCAATGATGATGTGCACCAGATTCTGGTTGGCGTCTCTAATCATCGCACCCTCGATTTCGCGCGCTATCTGCAGAAGAAAGGCAAACGTACCTGGATTCGCTTTGTGGTGGTGCCTGGCTATTCCGATGATGATGATTCTGCCCATCGCCTCGGCGAATTTACGAAAGATATGGAGAACGTCGAGAAGATTGAGCTACTGCCCTACCATGAACTGGGCAAGCATAAATGGATTGCCATGGGTGAAGAGTACAAACTGGATGGCGTTAAACCACCCAGCAAAGAGACCATGGAAAGGGTCAAAAAGATCCTGGCGGGTTATGGTCACGAAGTGATGTACTAACAAAAAAGGGAGCATGTCGCTCCCTTTATTATTTACGCAATCAGATATTAAGCGTGTGCAATTGGTGTGGCGTGCTGATCGGCCTTACGCAGCAGCATCACCAGATACACTAACGCGACGGCCGCAATCATCACAAACAGCAAACGGTCAGAGTAATTCTGCATCAGCATTGATGTCATGCCCGGCCCGACCAGACTGCCAATGGTGTAGCTGAACAGTAGCGCCTGATTCATGGCAACCAGCTCATGGTGCGCAACGGTTTCACATGCCCAGGACATCGCCACTGGATAGAGCGTGAAGCCAGCCAGCCCCAAAACAAACAGTGCAGGCGCCATAGCAGTATCGCCCAACATGGCGATGGCACCCAGAATCACCACAAACACCTGAACGCGCAACACCATCAGGCGCCCAAAGCGGTCGGCTAGACGGCCCACCGGCCACTGGCCGACAATGCCCGAACTCACCAGCAGCGCCATCCAGTATCCGACGTTGGCATCACTCATTCCCCGATGAGACAGATACAACGGCATCAGACCATACAGTGAACCCAGTACGATACCGGAAATGATGCAGCCGTTGATGCCCAGACGTGAGCTGCGACGGCGCAACATGGTCCAGATGCGACCGGTAGAAGCCTCTTCAGTCGCGGAGCTGGCATTAACACGCAGGAAGACCACCGGCAGCACGGCACAGACGATCAGCGCGGTAACCCATGGGATCACCTGCAGGAGCTCAGTCGAAACGCGACTCACCAGCAACTGACCCGCTACCGTGCCGAGATAGTAGATGATCATATAGGCAGCCAACAACTGACCGCGATTACGCACTGTACCGCTGCACAGCAACGCACTCTCCACCACCACCCAGATCAGCGCGCAACCAACACCCGCAACAAAACGCAGCGCAGTCCAGCTGTAGAAGCCTTCTAACAACACCATTCCCATAGTTGCGACGGCAAACAGGGCGCTGGCCAGATAGAAACAGCGATTAAAGCCATAGCGGTTGATTAACCAGCCCGCGAGCAATGTTCCCAGCAGATTCCCGGTGTAATAGGCTGAGCTGGCCATACCCACCTGCCATGTCGGCAGTTGATCGTGAGTAAGCCAAAGCGGTACCAGCGTATTAAGCACAGCAATAGACACCGTCATGAGCATTAAGCCGCAGAGCAGCAACACGACGGGGCGTGACCAGGTAGACATAGGGATTAAAAACCAAAGAAATGAAGATAATTGCGCGCAGTTTGCCATTCGCTATTTTAAAGTCAACGGGCAAAAAATCACCACAGCACAATTTGCTGCTGAACAATTTATTATTTTTATCTTCAGCAGCTTAGAGGAGATATATCATCACCATAACTCATTGCTATCTGCATGAATTTATGGATTTTAGTGTTTTAAGCGAGTCTACTGACGATAACGTTTATTTCTGATTAATTCTTACTAAAAAATAATCGCTCGATCCTGAAAATAAAAAACCCGGCATTGCCGGGTTTTATTGTCGGAAACCAGCGATTAACCAATGATTTCCAATCCGCCCATATAGGGACGCAGCACTTCTGGTACTTCGATACGGCCGTCAGCCTGCTGGTAGTTTTCCAGCACCGCCACCAATGTACGTCCAACTGCCAGGCCTGAACCGTTCAGTGTGTGCACCAGGCGAGGCTTCTTGTCGGTTTTACTGCGGCAGCGAGCCTGCATGCGACGCGCCTGGAAATCCCACATGTTGGAACAAGAAGAGATCTCACGATAGGTATCCTGCGCCGGCAGCCACACTTCCAGATCGTAGGTTTTGGCGGAACCAAAGCCCATATCACCAGTACACAGCAGCACCTTACGGTACGGCAGGTTCAGCAACTGCAGGACTTTCTCAGCATGACCAACCAACTCTTCCAGTGCGTCCATTGAAGTCTCAGGCGCAACAATGTGCACCATCTCAACTTTGTCGAACTGGTGCATACGAATCAGACCACGCGTGTCGCGTCCGTAAGAACCTGCTTCAGAGCGGAAGCACGGCGTGTGCGCGGTGAGTTTTATCGGCAGATTTTCTTCTTCCACGATCTCATCACGCACCAGGTTGGTCAGCGGCACTTCCGCCGTCGGGATCAGTGCGTAGTTGCTGCTGCCCGCTTCTTCACCCAAAGGCTTGGTGTGGAACAGGTCTTCACCAAACTTAGGTAATTGACCCGTACCAAACAGCGTCTCATGGTTGACCAGATACGGCACGTAGGTTTCCAGATAACCGTGCTGTTGAGTGTGCAGATCAATCATGAACTGGCTGAGCGCACGATGCAGGCGAGCGATCTGCCCCTGCATCACGATGAAACGTGAACCGGTCAGTTTCACTGCAGCGGCAAAATCCAGCCCTTTAACCGCTTCACCCAGCTCAACGTGGTCTTTTACCGGGAAATCGAACTGGCGCGGCTGGCCCCAGCGGCTGACTTCCTGATTCTCGCTATCGTCTTTACCCAGCGGCACTTCATCGACCGGCAGGTTAGGCAGCGAGAGGGCAAAATCGCGGATGGTGTTTTGCAGTGTATCCAGCTCAACCTTCGCCGCATCCAGGCGTTCGCCCAGCACGTTCACTTCCTGACGCAGTGGCTCGATGTCTTCCCCACGCGCTTTGGCCTGACCGATGGATTTGGATCGGGAGTTACGCTCTGCCTGCAGATTTTCAGTTTCTACCTGCAGTACTTTACGACGCTCTTCGAGCGAACGCAGCGTTTCCACATCCAGTTTGAATCCTCGGCGTGCCAGTTTTTCAGCGACTGCGTCTGGCTCATTACGCAGCAGATTGGGATCGAGCATGCTTATCCTGTGTAATTAAGGTTGGTTGAACGAATGAAGGGATGCATCCCACTGGAATGCATTGAAATACTTGCTCACCTTACCGTAAGGCGTTTATCAGCGGTAGCGTTTTATCGGGCTATTTTGATCCTGTTCAGCCAACCAGGCGAGTTTTTCGCCGATTTTCCCTTCAAGCCCCCGATTGGTGGGTTGATAGTAGCGCGTTTGCGCCATTTCAGGCGGGAAGAACACCTCTCCTGCCGCGTAAGCATTGGGTTCGTCATGTGCATAACGATACTCTTTGCCCAGCCCCATCTCTTTCATTAATTTGGTGGGCGCATTGCGCAGGTGCTCTGGCACATCATAATCCGGGAATTCTCGTGCGTCGCGCATGGCCGCCTTGAACGCCGTGTAAACCGCATTACTTTTGGGCGCGCAGGCCAGATAGACGATCGCCTGTGCGATGGCGCGCTCACCTTCTGCAGGCCCGACGCGAGTGAAACAGTCCCAAGCCGAAATAGCCACCTGCATACCGCGTGGATCGGCGTTGCCCACATCTTCCGAAGCGATCGCCAGTAAACGGCGTGCAACATATAACGGGTCGCCGCCGGCGGTAATAATGCGGGCATACCAATAGAGGGCGGCATCCGGTGCTGAACCGCGCACAGATTTATGCAGCGCCGAAATCAGATCATAGAAACGGTCGCCTTTGTTATCAAAGCGCGCCGCTCTTTCGCCGGATACTTCATTTAACAGCTGAGGCGTCAGTTCACGCTGACCTTGCGCGTTGCTCTCTGCCATATCCGCCATCATTTCCAGCGTATTCAGCGCACGACGTGCATCGCCGTTAACCAACTCAGCAATCATGCGCCGGGTGTTTTCTGGGAGCAAAATGTCGCTGTTACCGTAACCCCGCGCACTATCCTCCATCGCCTGGGTGAGCACCTGTTCAATATCTTCCGTGGTGAGCGATTTCAGCAGATAGACACGAGCACGCGATAGCAGTGCCGAGTTGAGTTCAAACGATGGATTCTCGGTGGTCGCACCGATAAAGGTAATGGTGCCATCTTCAATATGGGGCAGGAATGCATCCTGCTGGCTTTTATTAAAACGATGAACCTCATCCACAAACAGGATGGTACGGCGGCCCAGTTGACGATTCTGCCGCGCGCGCTCGATGGCTTCACGGATCTCTTTCACGCCGGATGTCACGGCAGAAATTCGCTCGACATCCGCCTTGCCATAGTGCGCAATGATCTCTGCCAGTGTTGTTTTCCCTGTTCCTGGCGGCCCCCACAAAATCATTGAGTGCAAATGCCCGGCTTCAATCGCGCGCGGCAGCGGTTTACCCGCCGCCAGCAGATGCTGTTGCCCGATATACTGCTGCAATGTGGTTGGCCGCATACGCGCGGCCAGCGGCTGAAACTCATTTGAAGTGGCAAAATCCAGGGACAGGTTACTCACCGCGACCTCACTGACGTTGATCGTCCACCGTTACCCCTTTTGGCGGTGTAAAGGTGAACTTATCTGGGCTAATCGCACCGTTTTTCTGGCTTTTCAGCTGATAATCACTGTGTTGACCATCTTGCTCAATCGCACTGAATTTGTTGATGGTTCCGGATGCAGAGACGTTGATGGTGAATTGCTTCAGGTTGCCATCGCTGCTTTTTGGCGTCAGTTCGAAATTATCACCCTGCTGCTTGATGTTGTACTGCTGCCAGTCGCTTGGCTGATTTCGGGCAATCAGCATGAATGGCGTATTGCTGGTGGCGTTCTGCAGCAGGCTAACGCTGGCTTGCTCGACAAACGGATTATAGAACCACAGGTTTTTACCGTCGGAGATAATCACGCTTTCGTCTGGCGCGGTCATATGCCAGTTGAATAAGCTTGGGCGTTTAACCCACAGCTCACCTTCACCATCCTGCACATTTGCACCGCTGCCATCTGTCACTTTCTGGCTAAAGCTGGCATGGAAGCTGTTCACTTTGTTCAGACGCTGCTGCAAATCGCTCGACGCATCCGCCAATACCGACGAAGAAACAAAACCGGCCAGCAGGCCGCAGGCAATAACGCGTAATTTCATCTGATTCGATTCCTTATTCATGGTTTCCCGACACTTACTGCATTAAACGTAGTTGCCGCTCTGTCTGTTCGACAGAAGAAAAAGCCGAAAGCTCCCAACGATATGGGGATCGTTCTGCAGATAAACAACGGGCCAGTGTTAACTGGCCCAGAAGTAAGTCATGGCGTGCGCTAGATTACATCTCATGCGGCGGCGGTGACAGCACCTCGCGGTTACCATTATGGCCCGGTTCAGAGACAATACCCTGCGCTTCCATCTGTTCAATGATGCGCGCTGCACGGTTGTAACCAATACGGAACTGACGCTGAACACCGGAGATAGAGGCGCGACGTTTCTCGACCACAAATGAGACCGCCTGATCGAACAGCGGATCAAGCTCTTCATCACCATCAAGACCGCCCGCTGTGCTCTCGCTCTCTTCACCCGCGGTAATGCTGTCGATGTATTGCGGACGTCCACGTGCTTTCCAGTCCTGCACCACCGCATGCACTTCCTGATCGCGCACGAAGGCACCGTGGACACGCACCGGCATTGAGGAGTTAGGCGGCATATAAAGCATGTCACCCATTCCCAGCAGTGATTCCGCGCCGCCTTGATCAAGAATGGTGCGTGAGTCAATTTTACTGGACACCGTAAAGGCGATACGCGTTGGGATGTTGGCTTTGATCAAGCCGGTAATCACATCCACCGACGGACGCTGGGTTGCCAGCACCAGGTGAATACCCGCCGCACGCGCTTTCTGTGCCAGGCGAGCAATCAACTCTTCAACTTTCTTGCCCACCGCCATCATCAGATCGGCGAATTCATCGACCAACACCACGATATACGGCAGTTTTTCCAGCACTGGCGGCGTAGTGTCCATGCTGTCACCCGGCTTCCAGAACGGGTCTGGAATTGGACGCCCCATGGCAGCAGCCTGCTCAATTTTCTCGTTGTAACCGGCAAGATTACGCACGCCCAGCGCAGACATCAGTTTATAGCGGCGTTCCATCTCACCCACACTCCAGCGCAGCGCGTTCGCTGCATCTTTCATGTCGGTGACCACCTCAGTCAGCAAATGCGGAATGCCTTCGTAGACGGAGAGCTCCAGCATTTTCGGGTCGATCATGATAAAGCGCACTTCTTCTGGTGTGGCTTTATACAGCATGCTGATGATCATGGTGTTCACACCAACCGACTTACCGGAACCGGTCGTACCGGCAACCAGCAGGTGCGGCATCTTCGCCAGATCGGCCACCACCGGCTGGCCCGAAATGTCTTTCCCCAGCACCACTGACAGCGGTGACGGGTTATCACGGAACTTGTCGCAATCAAGCACTTCGCGCAGATACACGGTTTGGCGATGTTTGTTCGGTAATTCCAGGCCGACGTAAGGTTTGCCTGGAATCACTTCCACCACACGCACCGCGACGGCAGAGAGCGAACGGGCCAAATCGCGCGAGAGGTTAGAGATACGTGCGGCTTTCACGCCAGGAGCAAGATCCAGCTCAAAGCGGGTGATAACCGGGCCAGGCGAGATGCCCACCACCTCAGCCTTCACACGATAATCGGCCAGACGCGCTTCAACCAGACGTGCTGTCTGCTCAAGCGCGAACATATCCACAGGTTCCTCTTCCGAAGGCGGAGAGGTCAGCAAATCAAGCGTCGGCAGCGGCGTAGAAGGCTTTTCCAGCGGACGTTCATGACGAACCAGGAACGGATGGAACAGGCTATCTTGCGCAGGTGCGACCGGTTGAGGCGCTTCTGCTGGCGCAGCATAGCTTTCGGTCTCGGGCGATGACCATGGGCTATTGTGCTCATTCAGCGATGGCATGGCTTCCGGCTGCGGTGCTGCAGGTTGTTGCCACTGCGCAGGTGCTTCAGATTGCGGTGCGGCAGGCTGCTGCCACTGCGAAGGCGCTTCAGGTTGCGGTGCGACAGGCTGCTGCCATTGCGCAGGCGCTTCCGGCTCAGGCGTGGCATCGATGGTAAACAATGGCTCGCTTGGGCCGTCATCAACCAAATCTTTCATCGGCGAAAAATCAAAGGCTGATGAAGTATCAAGGTTAAATACTGGGCCTTCATTGGTATCAGATTGCTGATAGCGTTGTTGCTGCTGAGCTGCAAACTGATTAGCCAACTGCGCCTGATGTAAAGCCTCTTCATCTTCTTCGACTTGATGCTGTCCGGTCTCTGCATAGCGCTGCTGTTGCTGAGACGCAAACGCTTCACGCAGTTGGGCTTCCTGCAACGCAGCATCCCCTTCATGATCCTGTAACGGTTCATGATAGGTCGCGGTCATTTCAGGCAGTTGCTGTTCGGCTTCTTCTCGCGCTTTGTCTTCAGCCATACGCTGTGACGGCAACTTAATGCCGTAAGAAGCCAGTTCACGACGTGTTGGCAGTTTAACTTTGTTCGGACGCGGCAATTCAGGGCCAATACCCTGCTTCACCTGCGGGTTGTAATCGCGCTCCGGCACCACATCGAAAGCGGGTGTATACGCAGAAGCCGTTTTCGCTGCAGCTGCCCCCACTGCTGCGGCTGCCGCAGTGTTCAGAGAAGCAGATGATTGAGCGGCATCCTGCCAGTTCCCCATGCGTGGCCCTTCATCGTCATCAACGGGTGAAAACGCTGAAGGTGCAGGTTCGCCCGGAACTTCAAAGCGATACAGCGGCGGTGCGGGTTGAATAACCGGTTCAGGCGCAGGAGGTACCGCAACAGGTGCTTCTGCCGCTCGCACTTCCGGGGTATGAACAACAGGTGCCGCTTCGGCTGGTGCATTGAACACGGGGGAAGGCACAACTGGCGCCTGGTGTGCTGCTTCGGCGGTCACAGCAATGGCTGCAGCTGTCGCGGCACTGGCTTTGGCTAGCAGAGGATCATCCGGCAGCTGTTCGGCGATAGGCTCAGCCACCTTACGCGGCTTAGCCAGTAGAACGTCATCATCGTCATCATGCGATTGCGCAGCACGCAGTTGAGGCGCAGCATGTTCGGCATGCTCTTCCTCTTCTTCGTACTCATCTTCTTCCTGCCAGGGTTCGTCATGACGAGAGCGGTTGCTGGCGAAGGTCAGCACGCCCATCACCACGCTCCCGATTTTTTCGGCGATCGTCAGCCACGACCAGCCTGTGTACAGGGTTATGCCTGCCGCCCAGACGCAGATCAGCGTTAAAGTACCGCCGGCAGAACTAAACCAGGGTGCCATCGCATTACTGACGAGGCTGCCAATCACACCGCCCGAAGCAAAGTACCAGATGTCATCGACGTTCAGCGCGGCTAAACCACAAGTGGTCACCACCAGCGCCAGCACGCCAATCAGTCGTAAGCCCACCGCAAAGTAATCGATGTAATCCTGGCGATCGCGCTGACGGAATGTAATCCAGCACAAACCAATGATGACCGGAGGTATGGCATACGCCATCACGCCGAAAATGAATAAGAGCGTATCCGCCAGCCATGCGCCGACACTACCACCCAAATTATGGATCGGTTCATGCCAGGCGGTCTGAGACCAGCTGGGATCGGAAGGGTTGAAGCTAACCAGCGACACCATCAAATAGATGGCGAACAGGGCCACAAGGATGAGCAACGCTTCCAGCAGCCTGCGTCCACTGCTCAGCGGTTGTAACGAAACGTCTTTATCTTCTGTATATTCCTGGCTCAAGAGAACTCTCCAGGTGCCTGTAAATTAAGAAGGCAACAGCGCCGGGCAAGCCCGACGCTGGTCCTGTATGAATTCACAGGAGTGTACCGAATTCCTGCAAGTTTTGCACCTGCCCTGCATTACCGGGTTTTGATCACCAGACGATTGCTCTGTTTGACCTCTTCCATCACCACGTAAGTACGGGTGTCGTTAACGCCCGGCAGGCGCAGCAAGGTTTCACCCAAAAGCTTACGGTAGGCGGACATGTCCGGTACACGGGTTTTCAACAGGTAGTCAAAGTCACCGGAAACGAGGTGACACTCTTGAGTTTCCTCAAGTTTTTGCACAGCGGCGTTAAATTGTTCAAACACATCTGGCGCACCACGATTCAGAGTAATCTCAACGAATACCAGCAGAGAAGCATCCAGATAATGTGGGTTCAGTTGTGCGGTGTAACCCAAAATGAAGCCCTGACGTTCCAGGCGACGCACACGCTCAAGACACGGCGTAGGTGATAAGCCAACACGTTTTGAAAGCTCAACATTAGAAATACGGCCGTCTTTTTGCAGTTCATTCAGAATGTTTCTGTCGATACGGTCCAGATCTTTTCCGGGGCGTTTCTTATTGTCTACCATTATTATTGTCTCTCTTAATTCCTTCCCTTTACCTGCCACACCCTGAAAACGCTCATTGTTCAGGGCCTTACTGAAGTGAAGACGATAAGTCTGTGCAGTAATGCTTCCATCCGTATGACGCATGTTGTCTGTCCACATCATGCGTCATTACCAATGTCAGACTGAGTTTATCCGGCAAAAACGTGCAAAACAGAAATGAAATTCTGTTTTGAACCGCTAAATATTCTCCGCTTCTGGTAATGTTTTCGCAAAACAGCAGGCGATTGTCAAAGTAAAACATCCAAATTCAGTACAAGATGCCAGATAGAGTTCTGGGTTGCTGTTTTTAAATGAGAATTTTAATGCTGCTGCACCAGAATTTGCCGAGCATTGCCCCCTTTTGGCGCAATCGACGTGCAGAATTTGCACTCATCGACTACGCCGCTTGCAGCGATTGTTATCAAAATTGCTGAAACCTTTTTTTGCTGCGCTAATTTCCCTACAATCAAAAACTATGTTGTCGCAAAAAACTGAGGAACGCATGAGTACGGCCAAACACAGTAAGCTGCTCATTTTAGGCTCCGGCCCTGCCGGATATACTGCGGCAGTCTATGCCGCCCGCGCTAACCTGAATCCGGTATTGATTACCGGGCTGGAAAAAGGCGGTCAGCTCACCACCACAACTGAAGTGGAGAATTGGCCAGGCGATCCGAACGATCTGACAGGCCCGGCGTTGATGGAACGTATGCAAGAGCATGCCGAGAAATTCAACACCGAAATTATTTTCGACCATATTCATACGGTAGATTTGCAAAATCGCCCGTTCCGTTTAACGGGGGACAGTGGCGAATACACCGCTGACGCGCTGATCATTGCTACTGGCGCCTCCGCACGTTATCTCGGCCTGCCCTCTGAAGAAGCGTTCAAAGGCAAAGGCGTTTCCGCCTGTGCGACCTGTGACGGTTTCTTTTATCGTAATCAAGAAGTCGCGGTGATTGGTGGCGGTAATACCGCGGTGGAAGAGGCCCTTTACCTGGCAAATATTGCGGCGAAAGTCCATTTGATTCACCGTCGTGATAGCTTCCGTGCGGAAAAAATTCTGATCGATCGTCTGATGGATAAAGTGCGCAACGGCAACATCGTACTGCACACCGATCGCACACTGGAAGAAGTGGTCGGCGATCAGATGGGTGTCACCGGTGTGAAACTGCTTTCCACCAAAGGTGAAGAGCCGGAAGCGCTGGATGTTGCCGGGCTGTTTGTGGCGATTGGTCATAGCCCGAATACCGCCATTTTCGACGGCCAGCTGGCGCTGGAAAACGGCTATATCAAAGTGCAGTCCGGTCTGCAGGGCAATGCGACCCAGACCAGCATTCCTGGCGTGTTTGCGGCGGGTGACGTGATGGATCATATTTATCGCCAGGCGATCACCTCTGCCGGCACCGGCTGTATGGCGGCGCTGGATGCAGAACGCTATCTTGACGGGCTTGTTAAAACCGATCTGTAACTTGTTAATAAGCTGATCATAATTGCAAAGAGGCGACCTGTTTAGGTCGCCTTTTTTATTGCCTGCATGCTAAAGTTCATGCGCTTACTATTTCCGGATACTTTATCCGGTTTTGCCTCTCTCCATCAGTGATCAAACGGCTTCGCATGGAAAAATCACGGCAGCAACATCTTCTTCGCTGGCTCCGCCAGCAACGTCTTCATGGCGCACGAAGTTTACGTGCCGCATCGCTATTCGGTTTTGCTGGTGCACTGGTGATTATTGCTCAAGCCTGGTTGCTGGCCTCGCTGCTGCAGAATCTTATTGTCGCCCAACAACCGCGCGGTGCCCTGCTGACTGATTTCATCCTGCTGCTGTTGTGCTTTGCTCTTCGCGCAGGTCTGCACTATGCACGAGAAATGGCAGGTTACCGTGCTGGCGTTGCCATCCGTCGCGCTCTGCGCAAACAGGTACTGGATAAGCTGAATGATTTAGGTCCTGCCTGGGTTCAGGGCAAACCAGCGGGAAGCTGGGCAACGCTGCTGCTTGAGCAAATTGAAGAGATGCAAGAGTATTACGCGCGGTATCTGCCACAGATGTCACTGGCCGTTTTTATTCCCTTCGCCATCCTGATAGCCATCTTCCCGATTAACTGGGCGGCAGGATTGATCCTGCTCGCGACCGCACCGCTGATTCCGATTTTCATGGCGATGGTCGGCATGGGTGCCGCCGATGCAAACCGTCGCAACTTCCTCGCACTGGCACGTCTGAGCGGCGATTTTTATGACCGCCTGCGCGGGCGTGAAACCTTGCGCCTGTTCTACAGGGCTGCCGCTGAACAGCAGGCGATTGCTGAAAGCACCACGGATTTTCGTCAGCGCACCATGGAAGTGCTGCGCCTTGCTTTTCTCTCTTCCGCAGTGCTGGAATTCTTTGCCTCACTGGCGATTGCCGTGGTCGCGGTCTATTTCGGCTTCTCCTATCTTGGCGAACTCAATTTTGGTCATTACGGCACTGGCGTGACCTTGTTTGCTGGATTCCTGGCACTGATATTGGCGCCTGAGTTTTTCCAGCCGCTGCGCGATCTGGGTACTTTTTACCACGCTAAAGCGCAAGCTGTTGGGGGCGCCGATGCACTGGATCGTTTTCTTAACGAAAGTCCGGAAATCCCAGCTTCCGCCTCCAGCCTGTCAGTCGCTTTCGATACCCCTTTAAGCCTTGAAGCACAAGATTTGGTGGTGATGACAGCCAAAGGTGAAGCGTTATCACAGCCGCTGAATTTTACGCTTGAGGCGAATAAACGCGTGGCGCTGGTGGGTCAGAGTGGAGCAGGTAAATCAGCACTGATGAACGTGTTGCTCGGCTTTCTGCCCTATCAGGGATCGCTGCGGGTCAATGGGCATGAACTGCGGGATATCAGCCGTGAGAACTGGCAGCAGCATCTGGCGTGGGTCGGTCAAAATCCCCATTTGCCCGCGACCACGTTGCGCGAAAACCTGTCTCTCAACAGCAGCATGGATGAAGCAACACTGCGCAGCGTTTTGCAACAGGCGGGCGTGGATGAGTTTATCGCCCGTTTACCGCAAGGCCTCGACACCCCCATTGGCGATGGCGGAATGGGCCTTTCTGTTGGCCAGGCACAACGCGTCGCCGTTGCGCGTGCACTGTTGAAACCGGCACAACTACTGCTGCTGGACGAGCCCGGTTCAGGTCTTGATAGCCAAAGTGAACAGCATGTGTTGCGCGCATTAAACCAGGCAGCCACACAGCAAACCACCCTCATGATCACCCACCAACTTCACGATCTTGCCAGTTGGGATGAAGTTTGGGTGATGCAATCCGGGCAACTGGTGCAGCAGGGGCAGTGGCAACAACTGATTGCTCAGAACGGGCCGTTGCGTGCCATGGTGCAGCATCGCCAGCAGGAGATTGTCTGATGAATCCACTATTGCCGTTTCTGTGTCTGTTTCGTCGTCATCCCTGGCGTTTAGGTCTGGGCATCGTGTTAGCCATTGCGACTTTGCTCGCCAGTATTGGCTTGCTCACCCTATCTGGCTGGTTCCTTGCCGCCTCATCGCTGGCTGGCGTGGCTGGCCTTTACAGTTTCAACTATATGTTGCCCGCAGCAGGGGTGCGTGGCGCGGCCATCACTCGCACTGCGTCGCGTTACTTCGAACGCTTAGTCAGTCACGATGCCACTTTCAGGGTGTTGCAGCATTTGCGTGTGTTCACCTTTAGCAAACTGATCGCGCTGGCCCCCGAACAACTGGCCTGTTTCAGACAGGGCGAACTGCTTAACCGCTTTGTCAGTGATGTCGATACGTTAGACCATCTCTATCTGCGTGTGATTTCACCACTGGTCGGTGCCGCGGTGGTCATTATTGTCGTTACTTGCGGCCTGGCGATGTTAGATGTGCCACTGGCGCTACTCCTGGGCACGATGATGCTGCTGACGTTGCTCCTGATGCCACCGCTGTTCTGGCGATTAGGCACCTCAGCCGGGCATCGCATCGCTCAGCATCAAGCCAGCTGGCGTTTGCAACTGACGCAATGGGTAACCGGGCTCGCCGAATTGCAAATTTATGGCGCAGCGGCGTGGTGGCGTCACAAACTGGATGCCGAAGAATTCAGCTGGCAGCAGGCGCAGCGGCGTCAGCATAGTCTGCAAGCGCTGGCGCAAAGCCTGTTACTGCTCATCAGCGGCTTAACCGTGGTCTTGCTACTGTGGATTTCAGCGGCGGGCGTGGGCGGCGATAGTGCACCAGGCGCATTCATCGCGCTCTTCGTGTTCTGCGGCCTGGCGGCTTTTGAAGCGCTGGCACCGGTAGCGGGCGCCTTTTTGCCGCTGTCGCAGGTGACTGGCGCGGCACAGCGCGTAAGGGAGATCATTGAGCAAGAGCCTCTTATTCGTTTTCCCTCTTCGACTGCACCTTCTGATTCGGGCATCAACCTGACGCTGGAAAAAATCACTTTCAGCTATCCGCAGCGACCGGAACCGGTACTCAGGCACTTCTCGCTGACACTGCGAACCGGTGAGCATCTGGCACTGCTCGGCCCCACCGGCTGCGGCAAATCCAGTTTGCTGGCACTGATCACGCGCGGCTGGCAGGCGCAGCAGGGTGACATTCGACTGAATAATATTCCCCTAGCTGAGTGGGACGAAAAAAGTCTGCGTCAACGTATCAGCGTGGTCACGCAGCGCGTGCATCTGTTTAGTCAGACGTTACGCGATAATTTACTGCTGGCACACCCTGCCGCCAGTGATGAACAACTGAATGCAGCACTGCATCAGGTTGGACTCACCCATTTGGCGGAACATGATGAAGGGCTCAACGCATGGATGGGTGAAGGTGGCCGCCCGCTGTCGGGAGGCGAACTGCGTCGCCTGGCCATTGCACGCGCCCTGTTGCACAACGGCGATCTATGGTTGCTTGATGAGCCCACCGAAGGCCTGGACGCCACCACCGAACAGCAGATATTGACGCTGTTGCGCCAGGTCAGTCAGGGTAAGACGGTGATCATGGTGACCCATCGCCTCAGCGGTCTGGCAACGATGGATCGTATTTGCGTGATGGACCAGGGACAGATTATTGAGTCGGGCACGCATGACGAATTAATCTCAAAAGCAGGACGCTATTGGCGTTTCCACCAGCGCTTTGCGCTATAGTCTTAGCGAGCAGCCCGAAGGGTAATTGACGCAATGAGACTGGTACAACTTTCACGGGATTCATTAAATTTTCCTCCGCCGGAGATGGCGCTGCGCGAGCCGAATGGATTATTGGCGATGGGCGGCGACCTCTCCCCTGCCCGACTGATGAACGCCTATCAGCGCGGCATTTTCCCCTGGTTTTCGCCCGGCGATCCGATTCTATGGTGGTCGCCCGATCCGCGTGCCGTGATGCTTCCTGAATCTTTTCATCTCAGCCGCAGCATGGCGCGTTTTCATCGCCGTTCACCTTTTCGCGTTACCATGAATCATGCTTTCCCGCAGGTACTGGAAGGCTGTGCCAGCGGCAGACAAGAAGGCACCTGGATTACCTTTGAGGTGAAACGCGCCTGGCTGCGTTTGTACGAGCTGGGTCACGCGCATTCGATTGAAGTCTGGAATGATAATCGGCTGGTAGGCGGCATGTATGGTCTGGCGCTTGGGCAGATTTTTTGTGGCGAGTCGATGTTTAGCCGCCAGGAAAATGCGTCAAAAACTGCGCTGTGGGTGTTCTCTCAGCATTTTCTCGCTCATCAGGGACGCTTGATTGATTGCCAGGTGATTAACCCACATACGGCTTCGTTGGGCGCCGTTGAAATCCCGCGTGTCGATTATTTACAGTACGTGCAAACACTGGCGTGGCAGCCTGTTTTAAGCGGTTGCTGGCAAACACAAACCCTTTTTTGACCCTGCTCGCAGATGTTTTGCACACAATTCCCGACAAAAGTGATACAATAAGCGAGTTTGGTATGTCGTCCGCGCTTCGCTGTGGCGAGCCGGAATTGCCAGGTTGGGAATCTCATCCATTTCCCGAAGCTGTTGCCGTTGTGCACTTGATGCCAATTGCGACAACTTCTTAGCCCGCTAATCCCCCGCAGACGTCAATAAAAACACCCGAATTTTTCCGTAATGCGCGCGCAATGGCGCGACGCACGGCGAAGCGTTGGCAAAATCGCCAACGGTTCTTTACATAAATCATGGAATTCGGCATTATCTTGCCGGTTCAACAGTTTGGTAGTTCACCCCAGAGGATTCGATGGCCAAAGAAGACAATATTGAAATGCAAGGTACCGTACTGGATACGTTACCTAACACCATGTTCCGCGTAGAACTTGAAAACGGGCACGTGGTTACCGCTCATATCTCCGGTAAAATGCGCAAAAACTACATCCGCATCCTGACGGGCGACAAAGTGACTGTCGAGTTGACCCCGTACGACCTGAGCAAAGGCCGCATTGTCTTCCGTAGTCGCTAAGTTGTTGTCCACATCTCGCGTTTGTGGCAATTAACTGAGCGCGAAAAAAAAGGCCGGATTTTCATCCGGCCTTTTCTTATCTGCAACTCAGCACATCAGTGCACAGTCCCTTCGGTTTTCCGTTTTTCCGCACTCAGGAAATGGTAGGTCAGCTGGTTTTTTTCTTTATCCAGCGCCACCGAGACTGAACCGCCATCCACTAATGAACCAAACAGCAGTTCGTTAGCCAGTGGTTTCTTCAGATTCTCCTGCACGGCACGTGCCATTGGGCGGGCACCCATCGCTTTGTCGTAACCTTTATCCGCCAGCCAGTCACGAGCATCATCACTGACTTCCAGCGAGACGCCTTTTGCATCCAGTTGCGCTTGCAACTCGACGATGAACTTATCCACCACCTGATGGATAACCGCGGTATCCAGATGACGGAACCAGATAATGTTATCCAGACGGTTACGGAACTCAGGCGTAAAGATCTTTTTGATCTCTTCCATCGCGTCGGTGCTGTTGTCCTGATGAATCAAACCAATCGACTTACGCTCAGTTTCGCGAACACCGGCGTTGGTGGTCATCACCAGCACCACATTGCGGAAGTCCGCTTTGCGGCCGTTGTTATCGGTCAGCATGCCGTTATCCATCACCTGCAGCAGCAGGTTAAAGACATCCGGGTGCGCTTTCTCGATTTCATCCAACAGCACCACCGCATGCGGATGCTTAATCACCGCATCGGTGAGCAAACCACCCTGATCGAAACCAACATATCCCGGAGGTGCACCGATCAAACGGCTAACGGTGTGGCGCTCCATATACTCGGACATATCGAAACGCAGCAGCTCAATCCCCAGGGCCTTCGCCAGCTGAACCGTCACCTCGGTTTTACCGACGCCGGTTGGACCAGCAAACAGGAATGACCCCACTGGTTTACGATCCTGACCGAGACCGGCACGGCTCATCTTGATCGCTTCAGTCAGTGCTTCAATCGCGTTATCCTGGCCAAACACCAGCATTTTCAGACGATCGCCGAGATTTTTCAGCGTGTCGCGATCGGTGGCTGACACACTCTGCTCTGGGATACGCGCAATACGTGCCACCACAGATTCAATATCAGATACATTGACCGTTTTCTTACGCTTACTCACCGGCACCAGGCGCGCGCGCGCACCCGCTTCATCTATCACGTCAATCGCCTTATCCGGCAGATGACGATCGTTGATGTATTTCACCGCCAGTTCCACGGCTGCACGCACTGCCTTCGCGGTATAACGCACATCATGGTGAGCTTCATACTTCGGTTTCAGTCCGTTAAGAATCTGCACGGTTTCTTCGACAGAAGGTTCGGTAATGTCGATCTTCTGGAAACGACGCGCCAGCGCACGGTCCTTCTCAAAGATGTTGCTGAACTCCTGATAGGTGGTTGACCCCATCACGCGGATTTTTCCGCTGGAGAGCAACGGTTTGATCAGGTTAGCGGCATCCACCTGTCCACCGGAAGCGGCACCCGCACCGATAATGGTGTGAATTTCATCGATAAACAGGATGCTACTGGTGTCTTGTTCCAGCTGTTTTAGCAGCGCTTTGAAACGTTTTTCAAAATCACCACGGTACTTGGTACCCGCAAGCAGCGAACCGATATCCAGCGAGTAGATGGTGCAATCTTTCATCACTTCTGGAACATCGCCCTGCACAATGCGCCAGGCCAGCCCTTCCGCAATCGCGGTTTTACCCACGCCAGATTCACCCACCAGCAGCGGGTTATTCTTACGGCGACGGCACAATACCTGAATGGCACGCTCCAGCTCTTTATCGCGGCCGATCAGCGGGTCGATTCCGCCGACACGAGCAAGCTGATTAAGATTGGTGGTGAAGTTTTCCATACGTTCCTCCCCGCCTGCTTGCTCTTCGTTAACCGGATTCTCCGCATTGTTCTGCGGCTGGCCCGGCTCATCTTTACGCGTACCATGGGAGATGAAGTTCACCACATCGAGGCGGCTGACTTCGTGTTTGCGCAGCAGGTAAGCCGCTTGAGACTCCTGCTCGCTGAAAATGGCGACCAGCACGTTCGCGCCTGCCACTTCGCTGCGACCGGATGACTGGACATGGAATACCGCACGTTGCAACACGCGCTGAAAGCTGAGCGTTGGTTGAGTATCACGCTCCTCTTCACTGGCTGGCAGCACCGGCGTGGTTTGTTCGATGAAGGCTTCGAGTTCCTGTCGCAGAGCCACGATATCCACCGTACAGGCTTCCAGTGCCTCTCTGGCCGACGGGTTGCTAAGCAATGCCAGCAACAGATGCTCGACGGTCATAAATTCATGACGGTGCTCGCGCGCTCTGGCGAAAGCCATGTTTAAACTGAGTTCCAGTTCTTGATTGAGCATTTGGCACCTCCCCCAATTATCGCTCTGACGACCTTTCCCCTATATGGAGACGGGCTCAGGCTTTTTCCAGCGTACACAGCAACGGATGTTCATTCTCTCGTGCGTAATTGTTCACCTGGGCGACTTTGGTTTCCGCCACTTCTGCAGTGAATACACCACAAATCGCCTTTCCGTGGTAGTGAACTTTCAACATCAGTTGCGTTGCACGTTCAACATCATAAGAAAAGAACTTTTGCAGAACGTCAATAACAAATTCCATAGGTGTATAATCGTCATTATTCAGAATGACTTTATACATCGAAGGCGGCTTTAACCCTTCGCGTACTTTATCTTCGGCTAGATGTTCAAAATTAAGCCAGTCGTTTGTGTTTGCCATAATGTTCCGTCGAAATTCTGCGTTACGATTGCGCGCATTTCTGCGCCCATTCCTAAGTTTAACATGTCTGTCAAGCCACCTTTCCCTTAAGAAAAAACGGCCCTAAAAGCCCATGCGCGACCTGTATCACAAAATTTGCAATAGCGTTAACTGCCTCAAATTTTGATGAATTTCTCCCCGTGCGCCAGGGCCGTTTGCTTGACGATAAGGACCGTTTCTCTACATTCTACTTACACAAGCTGATTGAGTTTTAAACAAACTCGACTCACAGCTTCAATGACCTCACCTACTGTTCAAAATGTCTTGCGAGGGAAGTAAAAGCATGGAGACGGGTACTGTTAAATGGTTCAACAACGCCAAGGGCTTCGGCTTTATCTGTCCGATTGGCGGCGGCGACGATATCTTCGCACACTACTCCACGATTCAGATGGAGGGATACAGAACGCTGAAGGCCGGCCAGCAGGTTCAGTTCGATGTCCATGAAGGGCCAAAAGGCAATCACGCCAGCTTGATTGTGCCCTGTGAAGTCACGCAAGTCGCCTGACGCGCGCCTCTTCATTCATTCTGACCACTCCCGAAAAAAATGCCAGCCGCAGACGCTGGCATTTTTCTTTTGCGGATTTTCCCGCCCCTCAATCTGCACGTCCGCGAGCTAACCACATCACGCGAGCAAACAGCTGATCCAGTAACGAGGGAATCGCCTGCGGCCCACGCTCTGCCGCCGCCATGGCTACCGCAATCGCCAATTCGGGTTTCGAGCTGTGATGAATCGCTTTAGTAATAATACGCCTCGCATTCATCGGCGCGTTTAACGGCAGGTGCGCCATGTCGTGATAAACGTCGCTGAACCCCTGCTTATAGAGAAAATGTTCTATATCCGGGGCCGGGAACTGCGTCAGATGATCGTCTTGCTGCTCATGCTCCTGCAGTTGGCTCCGTGCGCTGGCTGCATACTTATTGCCCGCTTCGTCGCCGTCAGTCAACACATGCCAGGCAATGCCCATGCGTCTGGCAAACTTCAACAGCGGCTTAAGACCAGACTGCGCAAATTCGATGACTTTGACCCCTTCGGCCGCAAAATGGTAACCGCGCTGCCGTGCCAGTTCATTGATGATCCACACTTCCGTCTCCCCCTCCACCAGCAACCAGCAGCGGGCAAAGAGTGCCGAGGGGCGATTCACGCGGATATGAAAGCCAATACGGCGGCTCTCCTCAGCGCTCAATCCTTCAGGACCAATCCGCCATGCCGCAACGCGTGTAGGTTCACGCACCAGGCGACAAATATTCTCTAACGGCACCTGAGATAACAGCTCCCCCGAATTGGTGGTGGTGATTTTTTGCAGCGGCATTAAATCCAGCAGATTCCACGCCACTGACAGCATAATTGGATGCAGTCGCGTTTCCGGATCCTCCACCAGCAACAATGGATGAGCGCCCTGCGGCAGCGCTTCATTGCCGTGCGCCTGAATCAGTAAAGAGAACATGCGCAATAAAATGACCTGCCGACTGCGTGATTCCGTTCCCGCAATCAGGTGGTTAAGCTTGTCGAGTGAACGCCAGCCTTGCGAACCATCACGTAATTCAGGTGCGACACGCGCCGCGCTAACCCCCGGTTGCTGCACAAGGAAGTAGTGCTCCAGCAATTGCTGCATGGTGTGCAAGCCCTGACGCAGTAAATCGTCGCTCAAATTCTGCGGCTGCACCACCAAATCCCGGGTTAATTTCTCGACTTCCTGTGACAATTCACTCAGCGTCGTGGCCTGGCGGTCCGCATCGGTGCTGCTGTGCCGTCCACGCCGGCCAAAGCGCGCATCGCGCAGTCTGAGCACGGGATAAAAGGCACGCAGATGGGCCAGCGCCGCCTCAGTGCCTTCCATCGCCAGCACATCGCCATTTTGGTCGATGAAGCGCCAGGTGGTTTTCACACCATGCTCGTTGCGGCGCGCACGGGTGCTGAAGCGGATGAAGCGCCCGTTTTCATCGCGCTGCCAGAAAGGCTGGAACACTGCTTCGTCATCGCGCGCTTGTGCTCGAAAGCGGAACACCAGTTGCAGCTGGCGCAGGCGTGCTTCCAGATCGCCCGGTGGGAAGTGAAAATCATGTTCGGTAAACTGATAAGGTTCAGCCGCAGGCGCCAGTAATAATGTCAGCGCATCCAGCAAGCTGGATTTACCCCAGGCATTTTCACCAATCAGCAGATTGGTATCAGTGAGCGGCAACGACAGCCGATTGATGCCACGAAAACCGCGAATATCGATATGTTCCAGAAACATCATGCTATCCCTTGAGTGCTTTGCCTGAGCATGGTTCGCCTCGTTAAGTTGGTCAAGTTAATGCACGGGTAAAAGGTTTACACTTCAACTGTTTTCCGATAGCTTGCGGCCCTCTCCCACGGATGGAAAACGCTCTATGTATGGCTTGATCATCATTCTGCTGCCACTGATTGCTGGCTATTTACTGCATGTGACCCGTGCCAATCTGCTGCGCGGCGTCGCCCGCATGCTGAGCGCACTGGTGTACATCATCCTGTTTTTTATGGGCACCAGTCTCGCTTTCCTCGATAACCTCAGCAGTAATCTGCTCACCATTTTTCATACCGCGTTGATCAGTATGCTGTGCATTCTCGCCTGTTCTCTGCTGGCTTTCTGGCTACTGGAGAAGCGCGTGCCGTGGCATCACCCGCACAAGCAGCAAGCCCTGCCTTCACGTCTGCACATGGCGCTGGAATCCCTCAAGCTGTGCGGCTCGGTACTGGGCGGATTCCTGCTGGGATTAAGCCAGTGGTCAATTCTGCGCCACGCATCAACCATCAGTGAATATGCCCTGATGCTGATGTTGTTCCTTGTCGGTATTCAACTGCGCAGCAGCGGCATGACCTTGCGTCAAATCACGCTCAATCGTCGCGGCATGCTGGTAGCCGCGGTGTCGCTATGCAGCGCCTTGATCGGTGGAATGCTGGCCGCATTATGGCTCGATTTGCCAATCAAAACCGGCCTGGCGCTTGCCAGCGGCTTCGGCTGGTACTCGCTGTCCGGTATTCTGATGACCGAATCCTTCGGCCCGGTGATTGGCAGCGCGGCCTTCTTTAACGACCTGCTGCGTGAACTGATCACCATTATGCTGATCCCGCTGTTGATCAGCCGTCAGCGCAGTATGACGCTGGGTTTGAGTGGCGCCACTTCAATGGATTTCACCCTGCCGATTCTGCAACGCACCGGCGGCATGGAAATTGTCCCGGCCGCGATCGTGCACGGTTTTATCATGAGTTTACTGGCCCCGATTCTTATCGCGCTGTTTTCCGCCTGAGCAGCGAGCGCATTTTTTCACGGCTGCGTGCGCCTTCCTTCGTCTACGCTTTCTGACTGACACGTTTCCGCCATCGGGACGGATAGCAAAACACCAGAAAGGAGCGAACGATGAAGCAAACTGTGGCGGCACTGCTGGCCAAAACCCTGGAAAGCGCCGGTGTGAAACGCATTTGGGGTGTCACGGGGGATTCTCTTAATGGACTCAATGACAGCCTGAATCGCATGGGCACCATTGAATGGATGCCCACTCGCCATGAAGAGGTGGCGGCCTTTGCGGCAGGCGCTGAAGCGCAAATCAGCGGTGAACTGGCGGTATGCGCCGGTTCCTGCGGCCCAGGCAACCTGCATCTGATTAACGGCCTGTTTGATTGTCACCGCAACCATGTGCCAGTGCTGGCGATTGCGGCCCATATCCCCTCGAGTGAAATCGGCAGCGGTTACTTCCAGGAAACGCATCCGGAAGAGCTTTTCCGCGAATGCAGTCACTATTGCGAACTGGTGTCCAACCCTGAGCAACTGCCGCAGGTTCTCGGCATCGCCATGCGCAAAGCGATTCTCAATCGTGGTGTATCGGTCATCGTGCTTCCGGGCGACATTGCCCTGAAACCGGCGCCGGAAGGGGCGCGTAGCGAGTGGTATCCGCCACAATTACCCCATGTTGTGCCTAACGCCAGTGAAATTGCCCGGCTGGCCGACACGCTCAACCATGCCAAAAATATTACGCTGATGTGCGGCAGCGGCTGTGCTGGCGCGCACGCTGAAGTGGTGAAGTTGGCAGAAACCCTCAAAGCGCCCGTGGTGCACGCCATGCGCGGCAAAGAGCACATCGAGTACGATAATCCCTACGATGTTGGTATGACCGGCTTAATTGGTTTCTCCTCCGGCTATCAAGCCATGATGAACGCAGACACCGTTGTTCTGCTGGGTACCCAGTTCCCTTATCGCCCGTTCTATCCAGCCGACGCTAAAATTATCCAGATTGATATCAATCCCGCCAGTCTGGGGGCGCACAGCCATGTCGATATGGCGCTGGTGGGTGACATCAAAGCCACGTTACAGGCGCTACAACCTCAACTCGTCAGCAAAAGCGATCGGCACCATCTCGACAGCGCTTTGGAACACTATGTTGAGGCGCGTAAAGGCCTGGACGACCTCGCCACCGCCAATGATAAACAGGCGATTCATCCGCAATATCTGGCGCAGCAAATCAGCCATTACGCTGCCGAGGACGCGATTTTCACTTGTGATGTGGGCACGCCAACGGTGTGGGCTGCGCGCTATCTGAAAATGAACGGCAAACGCCGTTTGCTGGGATCGTTCAACCACGGTTCGATGGCCAACGCGATGCCACAGGCGCTCGGCGCTCAGGCAATCGATAAACAACGGCAGGTCGTGGCGCTGTGTGGGGATGGTGGCTTCAGTATGCTGATGGGCGATTTTATTTCCGTCGCCCAGTTAAAGCTGCCGGTAAAGCTGGTGATTTTCAACAACAGCGTGCTGGGCTTTGTGGCAATGGAAATGAAGGCAGGCGGCTACCTCACCGATGGCACCGATCTGGAAAACCCGGATTTTGCCGCGATTGCCACCGCCTGTGGCATTAAAGGCATTCGCGTCGAGAAAGCCTCTGAACTTAACAGCGCGCTGGAACAGGCATTCGCGCATGACGGTCCGGTGCTAATCGATGCGATTACCGCTAAAGAAGAGCTCTCGATGCCACCGCAGATCAAAGCCGAGCAGGCCAAAGGGTTCAGCCTGTATATGCTGCGCGCGATTCTGAATGGTCGTGGTGACGAGATCGTTGAACTGGCGAAAACCAACTGGCTGAGGTAAAACGGATAATAAGGCCAGATAACTCATAACGCGGGCGCTCAGCCCGCTTTTTTGTTTCAGGAGAGCGATGTGATCGATTTACGCAGTGATACCGTAACCCGCCCAAGTGCCGCCATGCTGGATGCGATGATGGCCGCCGAAACTGGCGATGATGTCTATCGCGATGATCCCACCGTCAATGCGCTGGAACGCGAGGCCGCACGCCTGAGTGGCAAAGCCGCTGCGCTGTTCTTCCCGACCGGCACGCAAGCCAACCTGGTGGCACTGCTGTGTCACTGCCAGCGTGGCGATGAATATATCGTCGGCCAGCAGGCACATAACTACAAATACGAAGCGGGTGGCGCGGCGGTGCTGGGCAGCATTCAGCCTCAGCCTATATCTCATGCCGAAGATGGATCGCTGCCGCTGGCGGATATTGTTGCCGCCATCAAACCGGATGACATCCATTTTGCGCGTACGCGCCTGCTAAGTCTGGAAAACACCCATCACGGCAAAGTGCTGTCGCAGAGCTATCTGGAGCAAGCGTGGAAGCTGACGCGTGAGCACAAACTGGCGCTGCACATTGATGGCGCCCGCATTTTCAATGCCGTGGTGGCGCAAAATGTTGAGCTGAAAGATATCGCGCGCTATTGCGATACGCTGACCATCTGCCTGTCTAAAGGGCTGGGCACGCCGGTCGGTTCCCTGCTGTGCGGTGATGAAGCCTACATTGAGCAAGCACGTCGCTGGCGTAAAATGACCGGTGGCGGTATGCGTCAGGCCGGCATCCTGGCCGCGGCGGGTCTGTACGCACTGAAGCACAATGTGGCGCGCCTGAAAGAAGATCATGACAATGCCGCCTGGCTGGCGGAGCAACTCAGCGCAATTGGCGTAGAGGTACTGAATCAGCACACTAACATGCTGTTTGTGAAAGTACCGGCGGATCAGGTTGACGCGCTCAAAAGCTGGATGCACTCGGGCGATGTGTTGATGAGCGTAGGCCCGGTCACACGTATTGCCACCCACCTCGATGTCAGCCGCCAGGATTTACAACGTCTGGTGGCACACTGGCAGGCGTTTTTAGCGTAACAGAGCTCAGGTAGCCTTGCAGGGACGGTCTTCGGGCCGTCCACAAGTTCATCCTGGCGAGCCCCCTACTTTAGCTTTACATCACCGTACCGTCCTTCGCCAGTCACGCCTGTGCTATCGCCAGCGTTTCTGCATCGGCAATGTCATACACCGTCTCTTCACTGCGCTGCGCCGTATTTCGCCAGCAGCGCCCGAGCTATCGCCAGCGTTTCCGCATCGGCGATGCCTCGATAATCTCGCGCACGGAAGTGCATCTGAAACGCCGCGATCAGCTTACGCTGCATGGGTGGGGTATTCGCTGAATTGACGTCATAACCATAGCGCTGCAGCGCATCCAACAGTTCGGCCTGATCGATGGGCGCATCAGCCGCATTCCCGTGGAGATAGCGCTGCACGGTAGCGCTATCGGGCCATGCGCCCAGCCCCTGCTCCGCCAACTGCTGCCACGGGAACAGCGGGCCAGGATCCTGCTTCCGCTGCGGCGCGATATCGCTGTGCCCCACCAGATTCTCTGGCGTAATGGCATATCGCTGCGTGATATCTTTCACCAGCGCCACCAGCACGTTGATTTGCGCTGGCGTAAACGGCTGCCACTCCACGCCAGTTAATGTCCGCGTATAACCACGATTGACAATCTCGATACCAATCGACGTGTCATTGATGCGGGTCGCACCGCGCCAGAAACTCGGCCCGGCATGCCACGCCAGCTCAGGCTCCGGCACCAGCTGCCAGATCACACCCTTACCCCGTCTCTGCGCGGGCTGCCGTGGAATGAGATAGTGTGCGCTGACTTCACGATCGGTCAGCGTGGCCAGTGAGGAAGGCAGATCTTCGGCGGTATAGTGGATCACCACCACTTTGATACGAGGCCGCGCGCCCTGTGCCGGATGCGCGGTATCGACCCAATAACCCTGTCTTGATTCCAGCGAGGAGTGGCAGGCGCTGAGCAGCAGCGCCATCATCAAAGCGACAACGACCCGCATCAGCGAATGATCACAGCCGTTCCGGTCACGCTGACCATCAGCATGCTACTGTCTTTGCCCACGGTTTCATAATCGATATCAATGCCCACGACCGCATTCGCACCCAGCGCCTTTGCTTGCTCTTCCAGCTCTTCAAATGCAATCTGCCGCGCTTTGCGCAGCTCTTTTTCATAAGCTCCGGAACGACCACCGACGATATCGCGAATCCCGGCAAAGAAGTCGCGGAAAATGTTGGCCCCGAGAATCGCTTCACCGGTAACCACACCGCAATATTCACTGATGCTGTGCCCTTCTAAGGTGGGCGTGGTGGAAAATTTCATTTTTCTCTCCTGAGGTGAACAGCTCGTACGGCGTAAAAGCAAGACTATACTCTATGCTAAAAATGACGCTTTGCCAGTGAACAATAAGGAAATCGAGATGAGAAACAATGCCTTTGCGCTGCTTGTTCCCGCTGCGTTACTGCTCAGTGCCTGTACCACCGTTGAACCGGTGATCAAGGATAACGGACCGCGCACTGCCAGCTGTGCCGACGGTGGCCCAGATAGCGTCGCGCAGCAGTTTTACGATTTGCGCATCAGCCAGCCCGGTCAGGGTCTGCCCGATAGCACCACGCTGGCAAAATATCGCCCTTACCTGAGCGATCGTCTGTATCAAAAACTGCTGAGCGCCAGCACGCAGAGCAATAAACCTGCCTCCTGGAGCCAGGGCGATCTGTTCTCCAGCCTCGCACAGGGTCCCACGTCCGCCGATGTTGCCAGCGCCTCAACCATTCCTAATCGCGATGCACGAAACATCCCACTGCGCGTCGATTTGAGCCGTGATGGCAAAAGCTGGCACGACGAGGTATTGATGATTCACGAAGGAACCTGCTGGGCGGTGGATGATATTCGTTACGTCGGTGACTGGCCGCACGCAGGCGGCGGATCGCTCAGCCAGCTGCTGGAAGAGAAGAAATAGCTGTTCAATTTTACAGCACTCAGTTCTAAACATAAGCGCGCCGCATCTTTGCGGCGTTTTTTGTTAATTTTTCATCAATAAATTGCAGCCAGCGAGCCCTTCCCGGCGTTGACCTGCGCGATATTGTGCTACGCTTTTGGGACTTCACTGCTGTTTAATAAATTTTAACCCACCACAATTGCATAACTATTCTGGTGACGTTAAGATTCGCGGCACTAATTACTATTCATTTTTTGCGCATGAGTATTCAACTAAACGCCATAAACTGTTTTTACGGTGCCCATCAGGCACTGTTCGATATCAACCTGGCTTGTCCGCAGGGAGAGACGCTGGTGTTGCTCGGGCCGAGTGGCGCGGGTAAAAGTTCGCTCCTGCGCGTCCTCAATCTGCTGGAGCAGCCGCGTTCCGGCAGCCTGCAGATTGCCGGGAATCACTTCGACTTCAGCAAAGCGCCGTCAGACAGCGCGATCCGTGAACTGCGCCAAAACGTGGGCATGGTGTTCCAGCAATACAATCTGTGGCCACACCTCAGCGTGGTGCAGAATCTGATTGAAGCGCCGTGCCGCGTGCTCGGTCTCAGCAAAGACGCCGCGCGTGCGCGCGCTGACAAACTGCTGGAGCGTCTGCGCCTGACCCCCTTTGCCGATCGTTTTCCACTGCATCTTTCCGGTGGCCAGCAACAACGTGTGGCGATTGCCCGAGCGTTGATGATGGAGCCGCAGGTGCTGTTGTTCGACGAACCCACCGCCGCCCTCGACCCTGAAATCACCGCGCAGATCGTCAGCATCATTCGTGAGCTGGCGCAAACGCAGATCACTCAGGTGATTGTGACCCACGAAGTCGAGGTGGCGCGCAAAACCGCCAGCCGCGTGGTGTACATGGAGAACGGCCATATCGTTGAGCAAGGCGATGCCAGCCACTTTACACAGCCGCAAACCGAAGCGTTTGCACATTATCTTTCGCACTAAGTCAGGATGCATCTAATGAAAAAAGTCGTACTTGCTGCACTGCTTGCCGGTCTGAGCCTGAGCGCTTCTGCTGCGCAAACCCTGCGTTTTGCCACCGAAGCTTCATATCCTCCATTTGAATTTGTGGACTCTGACAACAAAATTCAGGGCTTCGATGTCGATCTGGCCAATGCGCTGTGTAAAGAAATTGATGCGACCTGTACCTTCACCAACCAGGCATTTGACAGCCTGATCCCCAGCCTGAAGTTCCGTCGTTTTGACGCCGTGATGGCGGGTATGGATATCACCCCAGAGCGTGAAAAGCAGGTGCTGTTCTCCAAGCCTTACTACGATAATTCCGCGATCTTTATTGCCCAGAAAGGCAAGCTGGCGAATGTGGATGCGCTGAAAGGTAAACGCGTTGGCGTTCAGAACGGCACCACGCACCAGAAATATCTGTCTGATAAACACAACGACATCACCGTTGTGCCTTACGATAGCTATCAGAACGCGGTTCTGGACCTGAAAAATGGTCGTATTGATGCGGTATTTGGTGACACCGCCGTGGTGAACGAATGGCTGAAACAAAATGCTAACCTCGCACCACTGGGTGAGAAAGTGACCGATAAAGATTACTTCGGTACCGGTCTGGGTATCGCCGTCCGTCAGGGCAACACCGAGTTGCAGGGCAAATTCAACACCGCCCTGGAAAAGATCAAAGCTGACGGCACCTACAAAACCATCTACAACAAATGGTTCCAGCAGTAATTCCTGATGAATGAAATGATTCCACTCGCAAGCGCCGCCGGCATGACTGTCGGCCTTGCTTTTTGTGCACTGATCGCCGGCCTTGTGCTGGCGATGATTTTTGCTGGCTGGGAAACCGTCCGCTGGAAACCGCTGGCGTGGATCGGTACCGCGCTGGTGACGCTGATCCGTGGCCTGCCGGAAATTCTGGTGGTGCTGTTTGTCTACTTTGGTGCCTCACAGCTGCTACTGACCTTATCCGATGGCTTCCATATCAATCTGGGCTTGTTCAGCATTCCCGTGCAGGTACAGATTGAAAACTTCGACGTCAGCCCTTTCCTATGCGGCGTCATTGCCCTGGCAATGCTTTACTCGGCCTACGCCTCCCAAACGCTGCGTGGCGCGCTGAAAGCCGTGCCTGTCGGCCAATGGGAATCTGGCCAGGCGTTGGGTATGAAGAAATCGGCGATTTTTTTCCGTCTGATCATGCCACAAATGTGGCGTCATGCGCTGCCGGGTCTCGGCAATCAGTGGTTGGTGTTACTGAAAGATACTGCGCTGGTGTCGCTAATTAGCGTGAATGACATCATGCTGCAAACCAAAAGTATTGCCACGCGCACACAAGAACCCTTTACCTGGTATCTGGTGGCTGCGGCCGTCTACCTGATTATTACGCTGTTCAGTCAGGCGATACTGCGCCGTATTGAATCGCGCACCACGCGTTTTGAACGGGGAGCCTGACGCATGCTGGATTACTTACCCGAGCTCCTGAAAGGGTTGCATACCAGTCTGACCCTGACGGTGGCATCACTGATTGCCTCGCTGGTGCTGTCGCTGCTGTGTACCATCGTGCTCTCACTGAAAGTCCCGGTGCTGAATTGGCTGGTGAAAGGCTACATCACGGTGTTCACTGGCACGCCACTGCTGGTGCAAATCTTCCTGATTTATTACGGTCCCGGCCAGTTTCCCAGCATTCAGAACGTGCCGTGGTTATGGCATTTGCTATCACAGCCCTGGCTGTGCGCACTGATTGCGCTGTCGCTCAACAGTGCGGCCTATACCACTCAACTGTTCTACGGTGCAGTACGCGCCATCCCTTCGGGTCAATGGCAATCCTGCGCTGCGCTGGGGATGAACCGTAAAGACACGCTGCGTATCCTGCTGCCGTATGCGTTTAAACGCGCCCTCTCCTCTTACTCTAACGAAGTCGTTTTAGTGTTTAAGAGCACTTCACTGGCGTACACCATTACGCTGATGGAGGTGATGGGGCATGGGCAATTGCTGTATGGCCGTACTTATGACATCACGGTGTATGCCGCTGCCGGACTGATCTATCTGGTGGTCAACGGTTTACTCACGCTGATGATGCGTTTAATCGAAAAGCGCGCACTGGCATTCGAACACCGCAATTGATTGCTGTCGTGGCGCGATTTATCGCGTTTGTCTGAGATGAAGGTGTTGCGGACAAACGCGTCATATCTCGCGCTTCTACCCCCCCCAACAACACATGTAATTTTTTAATCATATTATTTGCATATAAATTCATTTACTGGCATCGTGTAACCCGTTCTATCTCTGGCATGGTTTACGGGAGTCACATAATGAAAAAATGGATTGTTGCTGCGGCGCTGGCAACACTGGCAATGAATGCTTATGCGGCGGAAAAAATTCGTTTCGCCTCTTCTGCGACCTATCCCCCGTTCGAATCTCTCGATCACGACAACCAAATTGTCGGCTTCGATATCGATCTGGCAAAAGCCTTATGTCAGCAAATGAAAGCGGAATGCACCTTTACCAATAACGCGTTTGACAGTTTGATCCCTTCGCTGAAATTCCGTCGTTATGATGCGGTCATCTCAGGCATGGACATCACGGCAGAGCGCAGCAAACAGGTCGATTTCACTCAGCCTTACTACGCCAACTCCGCGATTGTGATTGCCCAAAAGGGACAGTTCACCGACTTTAGTCAGTTGAAAGGTAAGCGTGTAGGGGTAGAAAACGGCACCACGCACCAGAAATACCTGCTGGAGAAACATCCAGAAGTGATCGCCGTGTCTTACGACAGTTATCAGAACGCGATTCTCGATCTGAAAAATGGTCGCCTGAACGGCGTATTTGGCGATAGCGCAGTGGTGAATCAGTGGCTGAAGGCCAACGACGATCTCAGTGCGGTGGGTGAACATATCACTGATACCGAATACTTTGGCACTGGCTTAGGCATTGCGGTGCGTAAAGGCAATGCAACGCTGTTGAAAGAGATGAACGACGCGCTGGTGGCGCTGAAAGCCGATGGCACCTGGCAGCAAATCAACCAGAAGTGGTTCCCGGAATAAGCATTATGGAGCCGCGCGGCGTGCCACCTGACAGGTTCTGCACGTCCTCCGTTCAGGCGGTGGCTACGCGGCTCCACCCTTCTTAATCAGCAGCGTTAGCACTTCAAAGTGTGCCATGTGTGGAAACATATCAAACAGCTGGACGCGGCTCACCGCATAATCCGCCAGACGCGCAATGTCCTGCGCCATCGTACTGGGATTGCAGCTTGAATAAAGAATGTAGTCTGGCGCCATTTCACTGAGATAAGTACACAGTTCAGCCCCAATACCGCGACGCGGCGGATTAACCAGCACCAGCTGTGGCACCTGTTCATGCGATGTCGCGAACCGGGTGGAATCCAGCGCGGCGAAACTCACCTTATCGAGTCCTAACTGTTCAGCCGACTGCTGCGCACAGGCAATAGCTTCCGCACTGATCTCAATGCCGGTCAGCTGCATCTCGGGCGTGGCACAGTGCAGACCGAAACCGCCCACGCCGCAGAACAGATCCCACATACTGGTCACCGGCAGCTCTGCTACCCAATCACGCGCCGTGGCATACAAATCAGCGGCGACCTGTGGGTTGGTCTGAAAGAAACTCTGCGGGCGAATATACAGCGGCACCTGATTGAAACGCTCTGCCAGCGCCTGGTCCGGCGTTAAAGCAATCTCTTCATGCCCTTCAAGAATCGCCATATGCACCGGCTGGATATTGGCGGAGATCACTTTCAACTGCGGCAACTGCTGCTGCAGCCACGGCAAAGCCGCGCGCAACTGCTCCAGCTTGCGGGTGGAACGGAGCACAAACCGCAGCATCATGCCACCTTGCGAACTCTCGGTGAGCAACAGGAATTTCAGTTCGCCGCGTTGACGCGCCACGTTATAGGGTGTCAATCCAGCGCGGGCGATAAAGGGTTTTAGCACATCAAACACCGGCGCAAAGCTGACGGGATAGAGTGGGCAATCACACAGATCCACCGGTTCGCCATCACGCGCCACCATGCCGAAAATCGGCCGTTCGACGCTGCCGCTCACCACCATTTTGGCTTTATTACGAAAACCCTGCAGCGGCGAGGTCACCGGCGGTAAATATTCTGCCACCGCGGTCTGCGACAGCAACTGCTCGAGCAGCGACTGCTTCTCGCTGAGCTGCTGCGGATAGGGTTTCTCCAGCCACTGGCATGAACGACAGCGACCGGCATCATAAAGCGCGCAATACATGGAAAGGCCTGTATATCAAAATCGGGAAAAAAACGGGGGCAGATTGTATCACCGGGCGCGGAAAAAAGCGCGGCTGCTGGCCGGCACAAACAGTAGCAGCAACACCAGCGCATCCGGTACTTTCTGCATCAGCGTGTGATGAATGATCTGCGCATTGGTTTCACCGGGAATACTGAAAATTTCCGGGTAGATCCAGCCGACTGATGCCATGAGCATATAACCGAGCACGATAATTTGCGCCATCACATAACCCCATCGTCCGCGATTGCTACCGCGCAACAGGGTAAAGGCACAGCGTAGTTCAAACAGAAAGATTAGCTGACTGGCGATAAAAATCAGCGTGGAATCCCATGCCTGTGCACTGCGGTGGACAAAGTTAGCCATTTCGTCGTAACCCAGTTCATTGGCCAGCATCAGCACGCTGAGACAGCGCGTGGCAATAATGGCGATCCCCGCCACCATCACCGGTGCAGGCGTAGAATTTGCCATCGCATTTTTGAGGGTTTCCGACATGGTTTGACTCCGTAACCATAAAAAAACGGGCCATTAAATCGGCCCGTTATTATATTGGCAAATGTTACGGCTTTCAGCCACGTTTAGCTTTCTGAATATCGCGTAAACGTTGCTTTTCTTCGTGCGCCATAAAGCGCCAGGCGATGAAACCGATCAGGCCGACGACAAACAAAATCAACGAGGCTAACGCATTGATCTCTGGATTGACGCCGCGTCGCACGGTAGCAAAGATCGCCATTGGCAACGTGGTAGCGCCTGGCCCGGTGACGAAGCTGGCAATCACCAGATCATCCAGTGACAGCGTAAAGGCCAGCAGCCAACCGGTGACAATTGCCGGAGCAATCATGGGGACGGTTATCACGAAGAACACTTTCAGCGGCGTCGCCCCGAGATCCATTGCCGCTTCTTCGATGGAACGATCCAGCTCGCGCAGACGGGAGTTGATCACCACCGCCACGTAAGCAGTACAGAAAGTGACGTGCGCCAGCCAGATGGTGAGCATGCCACGATCGCTCGGCCAGCCAAAGGTGTTGCCCATCGCCACAAACAGCAACAGCAGTGACAACCCGGTGATCACATCCGGCATCACCAGCGGTGCGGTGAGCATAAACGCAAAACCGCTATGCCCACGGAAACGGCCGAAACGCACGATGATCACCGCCGCCATAGTGCCCAACACCACCGCCATGGTGGCGGAGAGCGCCGCAATGGTCAGGCTGAGGCCAACGGCATCCAGCATCGCATCGTCCTGGAACAGCACTTTGTACCAGTGGAATGAGAAGCTCTCCCATACAGTGACCAGCTGCGAGCTGTTAAAGGAGTAAACCACCAGCAGCAGCATCGGCGCGTACAGGAACAGGAAGCATGCGGCCAAAATCGCCGTACGCCATGGAGAGCGAATGGTCGGTAACTGATTCATTCCTTCTCTCCTAACTCACGATTTTGATGCTTGTGGAACCAGATGATCGGCAGAATCAAAATCAACAGAATGATCACCGCTAGCGCCGAAGCCACCGGCCAGTCACGGTTATTAAAGAACTCCTGCCATAGAATACGGCCAATCATGATGCTGTCCGGCCCTCCCAGCAGTTCTGGGATCACGTACTCCCCCACCGCCGGGATAAACACCAGCATCGAACCGGCGATAATCCCCCCTTTGGTCAGCGGCACAATCACGCTAAAGAAGGTTTTCAGTGGACGCGCACCCAGATCCAGCGAGGCCTCGACCAGCGAGTAGTCGATACGGGTTAGCGCGGTATAGATGGGCAACACCATAAACGGCAGATAGCAGTAAACGATACCGATATACACCGCGGTATTGGTGTAAAGAATCACCAGCGGGTGATCGATAACCCCCAGCCACATCAGGAAGCGGTTAAGAATGCCGTTGTTGTTCAGCAAGCCCATCCACGCGTACACGCGCACCAGGAACGAGGTCCAGGAGGGCAAGATCACCAGCAACAGCAAGATGGTGCGCATTGAAGGTTTACTGTGCGCCACCGCCCACGCCAGTGGATATCCGATCAGCAGACAGATCACGGTAGAAATCGCCGCCACCTTGAGTGAAGTCAGATAGGCTTCGGCATACAGCGGATCATCCGTCAACGTGATGTAGTTACCGAGATTCAGCACCAGGTTAAGCTGATCATCGGCCCAGGTCACCAGATCGGTGTATGGCGGAATGGCGCGCGCAATGTCGGCGAAACTGATCTTCAGCACGATCAGGAACGGCAGCAGAAACAGCAGGATCAGCCACAGGTAAGGCAGTGCGATCACCAGCTTGCGGCCATGCAGCATTTTAATGCGCGTGCCCCAGCGCTGCAGCGGTGTGCCCACCACTTCCGGCTCGCTGCGTTGAGAAATCTGGCTCATTACGCCTCCTTAAACCGTCAGAACCACACAGCTGTCGGCGTCCCAGCACAGGCGAACTTCATCACCCCATGTTGGCGCACCTTTGCGGTAGCGATGTGCATTCTGCAGCTGCGCGCTGATCATCTGACCGCTGCGCAGGCGAACGTGATAAATCGACAGGTCACCGAGATAGGCAATATGCACCACTTCGCCGACGGCAAAGTTGCAGCCATCCGCCGGTACCTCTTCGCACAGCATCACTTTTTCCGGACGTAAAGCGACATGCACCGGCACGTTATCGATGATAGAGACATCGGTCTGCACTTTAAGCGGATGTACCAGGCCCGGCGCATCAATGACCACGCCCTCTTCCGTGCGCTCACGCAGCAGGCCATCAAACACGTTAACTGAACCGATAAATTCGGCACTGTAACGGCTGGTAGGATGCTCGTAGATCTCCTCCGGCTCACCAATCTGCACAAATTTGCCACGGTTCATGATCGCGATACGACCTGCCATAGTCATGGCTTCTTCCTGGTCGTGCGTCACCATCACGCAGGTCGCGCCGACGCGCTCCAGAATATCCACCACTTCATGCTGCATGCGGTCGCGCAGTTTCTTATCCAGCGCGCCCATCGGCTCATCCAGCAGTAGCAGTTTGGGGCGTTTCGCCAGGCTACGCGCCAGCGCCACGCGCTGACGCTGACCGCCGGAAAGCTGATGCGGTTTACGCTTGGCAAATTCCTGCATATGCACCAGCGTCAGCATTTCGGCCACGCGGCTGCTGATTTCGCCTTTCGGCAATTTATCCTGCTTCAGTCCAAAGGCAATGTTCTGTTCCACCGTCATGTGCGGGAACAGCGCGTAGGACTGGAACATCATATTGATCGGGCGCTGATAAGGCGGAACGTGCGACAGGTCTTGCTCATCCAGCACAATCTGCCCGCTGGTCGGTGGCTCAAAGCCCGCCAGCATGCGCAGCAAGGTCGATTTACCACAGCCGGAAGCACCCAGCAGGGCAAAAATCTCGCCTTTATAAATGGTCAGGCTGACATCATCTACGGCGTGCTGGCCGTCAAAAGATTTGGTCAGGTTGCGAATTTCCAGCAGCGGCGTTAACGCCTTAGCCGTTTTATTTGGGGGGCGGGGAATCGCGTCGTTCACTAACATTTCTCCGGCGCTAAGCGGTGTAGCGCGGCACAGCCAGCCGCTAAAATGGCACAACAGAGGCCATCACCGCACCTCTGTTGTCGTCTTCAGGTAACGAATCCGTTTAGAACGAACTACTTACCACTTTTTACTTTAGTCCATGCACGGGTGCGCGCACGATCCAGTTTCGGATCCTGGACTTTGAGCACAAACAGCTTGGCCATCGCATCCGGCGTTGGGAAGATGCCCGGATTGTTGCGCACATCCGCATTAATCAATGGCAGTGACGCCTTGTTGCCGTTGGCGTAGTTCATCTTGTTAGAGACATCCGCGATCACTTTTGGATCCATGATGTAGTTCAGCCACTGATAGGCTGCGTCGAGGTTTTTCGCGTCTTTCGGAATCGCCATCATGTCGAAGAAGGCCAGAGCGCCCTCTTTCGGCACGCTGTAACCCAGGTGCACGCCGTTGTTGGCTTTGGCTGCACGATCTTTCGCCTGCAGGATATCGCCAGACCAACCGATCGCCACACAGATGTTGCCATTCGCCAGGTCGTTAATGTACTGAGACGAGTGGAAGTAGCGGATATTAGGACGCAGCTTCAGCAGCAGATCGGTCGCTGCGCCGGTGTAATCTTTGGCGTCTGAACTGTTCGGATCTTTGCCGAGGTAGTTCAGCACGGTGGCGAAAATCTCTTCTGGTGCATCAAGGAAGGAAACACCACAGCTTTTCAGTTTTTCCAGGTTTTCTGGTTTCAGCACCAGATCCCAGCTGTTGACTGGCGCATCAGTACCCAGCGCGGCTTTTACCTTATCGATGTTATAGCCGATACCGGTGGTACCCCACAGATACGGAATCGCATATTTGTTACCCGGATCGTGCTGCGCGACTTTCGCCATCAAATCAGGATCGAGGTTTTTATAGTTTGGCAGTTTGCTCTTATCCAGCTCCTGGAAAACGCCGGACTGTAACTGGCGAGCAAGGAAGCTGGAAGATGGCACCACAACGTCGTAGCCGGTAGAACCCGCCATCAGCTTACCTTCCAACACTTCGTTGGAATCGAATACGTCGTAGACCACTTTGATACCGGTCTGCTTTTCAAAATTCGGCACGGTGTCGGCCGAAATATAATCGGACCAGTTATAGACGTGCAGCGTTTTATCCTCTGCCTGAGCACTAACGGCCGTCGCCATCAGTACACCTGCAACCACACCTGGCAACCATTTTTTACGTTGGTTGATCATGTTTTACTTCCTCCTGAGGGGGTCATCACAACGCTGCATACACGCGATCCGGACGATGCGTTTTCTGTTTAATCACAGACACACAATGAATCAATATTCAGCGGGAGTTTAATAGCAAAAACCTATACCTGTGCTGAGGTTGCATGTCTCAAGCAGCCCCGCAAGAATAGCCCCCCTGATTCAGGCGTGCCAGATCCCAGCGTAAAAAACGCCTTTTTGCGATAAGTGATGCATGTTTCTGCTATGGGCTTTGGCACTAGTGGCATAAAGCACGACTAATATCTGGCAATAAAGGGCAAAATGCAGAATAAAAAGTGGTGCAGCTAAAATGAAAACTGCCGCAAAAAGCGGCAGTTAGCGAGGCGGGAAGTTAGTGCAGCATGGCGTGACTGCTGGAACTGGGCTGTCGTTCCTCTTCTTCTTCGCCCACCATCAAAAGATTGTTGGCAAAAGCTTCCATGATCACCATGGAAACGCCCTCTTCACTTTGCTTCATAAAGTGCGAGAATTGGCCGAAGGTTAAGCCGGCAGTGGTACTGATCGACTGGCAGACAATCAGCTTGGGCAGATTGTCATCCTGAATATCGATAAAGGCTTTCACCGTAAGCGAACTGGCATTGATCTGCGATAAATCGCCGACCAAAGGAATCAGCGCTGTGGGTTTCACTTCCGCGAGAGCCGAGAAGAGGATGACGTTGTCCACCAGGTCGATTTTTGCATCAAACACCCCGTCAAAATTCTGCATGTGCGGCAGGTGCAGTGCCTGACAGGCATCGCATTCGAACCAGGTGATATTTTGTTGATCCAGCCAGCGACGCAGGATGTCGATGTCAGGAACGACCAGTGAATCCATCGTTATGTCCTGTGGGGTGAAGAAATAAGCGCCTTAGCTTACGGAAAAAGTCTATCTGATGCCACGAAAACCACGTAAAAGCGCGCCTAGCCCCCGGTTTTAAGACGATAGCCGGGGCAAGCATGCGCTTCTACCCAATGAATCATCATGGAAGCGATGTCGAGGCCGGTGGTGCCTTCGATGCCCTCAAGCCCTGGCGAGGCATTGACCTCCATCACCAGTGGGCCGCGATTGGCGCGTAAAATATCCACACCTGCGATTTCCAGCCCGAGCGTGGATGCGGCTTTCACGGCGATTTCCCGCTCTTTTTCGGTGATGGTCACCGCGTGCGCTTTACCGCCACGATGAAGATTTGAGCGGAAATCCCCCTCTTTCGCTTCACGCTCAATCGACGCCACCACTTCATTGCCGATCACCAGGCAGCGAATATCTCGCCCCTGTGCCTCTTTGATAAACTCTTGCACCAGAATGTGGGCGTTAAGGCCACGAAAGGCATCAATCACGCTCTCAGCCGCCTGGCGCGTTTCCGCCAGCACCACGCCAATCCCCTGCGTGCCCTCTACCAGTTTCACCACCAGCGGCGCACCACCGACCATGGCGATCACATCCTGGGTATCATCAGGCGAAGAGGCGAACCCGGTGATTGGCATATCAATGCCTTCGCGCGCCAGCAGCTGCAGCGATCGCAGTTTGTCACGCGCCCGGGTGATGGCCACCGATTCATTCAGCGGATAGCTGCCCAACATCTCGAACTGGCGCAGCACCGCCGTGCCGTAAAAGGTGGTCGCCGTGCCAATACGCGGGATAACGGCATCAAAGTGGCCCAGCGGTTCGCCACGATAATGCACCGCGGGCGAATCGGAGTTGATGTTCATGTAGCAGGAGAGCGGATCGATCATCTGCACCTGATGGCCACGCTCTTCCGCGGCGTCGCGCAGGCGTTTACACGAGTACAGCGTTCCATCACGCGTGAGAATGGCCATCTTCATTGCAGAATTCCTTGTGCTTAGCGCGTTGCCCAGCCCTGTTGATGCAGATAATCCAGCATAAACGGACGCGTTTCTTTGATGATCAGGCGTTGAATCAGTTCGCTCCAGGTTTCAGAGCGCTGGTTACTGTCGCGCTGCTGATAATAAGCGGTGATTTGGTTATCGTACTGGGCCAGCACACTTTTATCGACAGGCTGATAACGATTTTCATGCACCAACATTGCCGCTGGCATACGCGGTTTCACATCGGGTGCAGAGGCTGGATGGCCGATGCAGAAGCCAAACAGTGGCAGCACAAATTTCGGCAGTTCCAGCAAATCGGTGACTTGCGCAATGCTATTACGGATGCCACCAATAAACACACCACCCAGCCCCAGCGACTCCGCCGCGACCATCGCGTTTTGTGCCATCAATGCGGTATCCACACAGCCCAACAACAGCTGTTCGGCGCGTCCTAGATGCGCATCCGGGCAAATCTGCTGATGACGATTAAAGTCGGCACAAAACACCCAAAACTCAGCGGCGGCGCTCACCCATGGCTGCCCGCCGGTAAGTTGCACCAGCTGTTCACGCTTTTCGTGGTCGGTAATGCGAATAATCGAGGAGCATTGTAAAAAACTGGAGGTCGAGGCCGCTTGTGCTGCAGCGATGATCGCGCTGCGCTGAGCATCATCAATGCCCTGCTCGGTAAAGGCGCGAATGGAACGGTGGCTGCACAGTAAATCGATGGTCGGCGTCATAATCCTCTCCGGTTACTTCTTTTTGTGGTTGTGATTGAACAACTGCGGCGCCATCGCCCGCGCCGTGCGCCACATCATCAGCCAGGCGGCAGGCAGCATCAGCGCAATGCCAAGGAAAAACAGCAGCGTCGCCAGTGACTTCTGCGCCATAAAATCGGGTGCCGCGATCCAGCCATTAACCAGTAATAGCGCGCCAATCACTGCGAGCACGCCAAGGACTTCCAACAGCAGAACCGGTTTCGGCAACGTGGCCAGATTACGCATGGGCGATTTCCTCAGTTGCTCAATTTGTTAGTCGCATTTTAGACCCGAATATTTCGCTCTGCAGCAAGGCACAGCTCTTCCCAGCGACTTAGCTGGAGTAAAACGTGTCTGCGCAGTGAAGTATGATGGGCATAGATTGCGGCCATTAGAGTAACAGGCATTTTCTTCTTTGCTTAAGCAGGATGGGCGGGCATGATGTTAGCCATTATTCACGCTGTTCTGTGAAACTGGTCACAAAACAGCAGCGGAAGGAGAGAAGCAATGATTGCAGTGATTTTTGGCCGTTCAAGCTGCCCATACTGCGTACGTGCGAAAGAGTTAGCCACCAAGCTGACCAGCGAGCGCGATGATTTCAACTATCAGTACGTCGATATTCAGGCGACCGGCATCACCAAGGCCGACCTGGAAGCACGTGCCGGCAAACCGGTGACCACCGTGCCGCAGATTTTCCTTGATGACCAGCACATCGGTGGTTATACCGAATTTGCGGCATGGACCAAAGAAAATCTGGGTGTTGAAGCCTAAGCAAACGGGCCTGTGGGCCCGTTTTTGATCGTGCTATTCGGCACGCATCGCCAGCATAATCCTCATCAGGCGGATCAGTAACGCCCCGCATCCAGCCCAAAACAGCGCACTTAAACTCCATGCAACAATCAGCAGCCAACTGTGCATCTGCGTGACGGTGAGCCACATCCAGGCCATACCCAAAAGCGTGCCCACCACGGCGACCCACAATGTACTGACCAGGGGACTATCTGGCTGCAACAGCGCCATTAACATGCCCGGCAATAAAAACAGCAATAATTCAGGCTGTCCGCGCATCGCTTGTTCCGCGGCAACGGCCCAAAAATGGTGTGCAAAAATAAACACCAGCGTATAAAGCATCATACCCAGAACCGATGCTGGCCAGCGATTATTGCGCTGCAACATAACCATCCTCAACTTTGTTGTTAACAATATTGAAACGTTTACTGCCCTGATGCGCACAAGTGGAAATAAAAAGAAACAGCCGCTGGCAGAAGGATTAAAAACTGCTGATAGCTGAGGAAGTTATTTATGATTAGAATGACGCCGTTTTAAATAATGGTCTGCACCTTCCTGGCGGCAAGGACATTCACAGCTGCCACAAGATAGCGAAAAAAGGCCCTTTCATCAACTTGTTACAGGTAAAGAAGAAGTTAAACCGTGAACATTAACGTCGCAGAATTGTTAAGCGGAAATGACGTTCTGTTATTATTTGTCGTCTTAGCCCTGGGGCTGTGCTTAGGCAAATTACGTCTCGGCTCGGTACAGCTAGGAAATTCCATTGGTGTCCTCGTTGTTTCATTGATTTTAGGTCAGCAGCACTTTGCGATAAATACCGATGCACTCAGTCTCGGCTTTATGTTGTTTATTTTTTGTGTCGGTGTTGAAGCCGGACCTAACTTTTTCTCGATCTTTTTCCGCGACGGTAAAAACTACTTCCTTCTTGCCTTTGTTATGGTGGTCAGCGCCCTGCTCGTTGCGTTGGGACTCGGCAAAGTGTTCGGCTGGGATATTGGTCTCACGGCAGGCATGCTGGCCGGTTCCATGACCTCCACGCCGGTACTGGTTGGCGCGGGTGACACGCTGCGACAAAGCATCAGTGACAACCATCAGCTCAGCATGATGCAGGATAACCTCAGCCTCGGTTACGCCCTCACCTATTTGATTGGTCTGGTCAGCCTGATCTTTGGCGCTCGCTATCTGCCTCGTCTGCAACATCAGGACTTACCCACCTGCGCGCAGCAGATTGCACGGGAACGTGGTCTGGATGCTGACAGCCAGCGCAAAGTATTCCTGCCTGTGATCCGCGCCTATCGCGTTGGCCCGGAACTGGTGGAATGGAGCGGCGGTAAAAATCTGCGCGAGCTGGGCATTCATCGCCAGACCGGCTGCTACATTGAACGCCTGCGCCGTAACGGTATTCTCGCCAGCCCGGATGGGGATGCGATGCTGCAACTCGGCGATGAGATCTCGCTGGTGGGCTATCCCGACGCGCATGCACGCCTCGATGCCAGCTTCCGTAACGGCAAAGAGGTGTTCGACCGCGATTTGCTCGACATGCGCATCGTCACCGAAGAGATTGTAGTGAAGAACCACAATGCGGTGAATAAACGCCTGAGCCATCTGAAACTCACCGATCATGGTTGTTTCCTTAACCGGGTGATTCGTAGTCAGATTGAGATGCCGATTGATGACAGCATCATGCTGAACAAAGGCGATGTATTGCAGGTGAGCGGTGAAGCGCGCCGTGTGAAAAGCCTGGCGGATCGCATCGGCTTTATTGCGATTCACAGTCAGATGACCGATCTGCTGGCCTTCTGCGCCTTCTTTATCATCGGGTTGATGATCGGCATGATCACCTTCCAGTTCAGCAACTTCAGCTTTGGCATCGGTAACGCCGCCGGTTTGCTGTTCGCGGGTATCATGCTCGGCTTCCTGCGCGCCAACCATCCGACCTTTGGCTACATTCCGCAAGGGGCGCTGACCATGGTGAAAGAGTTCGGTCTGATGGTGTTTATGGCAGGTGTCGGCCTGAGCGCCGGTAGTGGCCTGCAACATGGCCTTGGCAGCGCGGGCGCCTTGATGTTGCTCAGCGGTCTGCTGGTGAGTCTGATCCCGGTGGTGATTTGCTATCTGTTTGGTGCCTACGTGCTGCGTATGAACCGCGCGCTGCTGTTTGGTGCCATCATGGGCGCTCGCACCTGTGCCCCGGCCATGGAGATTATCAGCGATACCGCACGCAGTAGCATTCCGGCACTCGGCTATGCAGGAACTTATGCGATTGCTAACGTTTTGCTGACGCTCGCCGGCACGCTTATTGTGATAATTTGGCCGCTTTTGCCTTTTTAAAAATATTTTTACTGCGTTCAGAACTTTCTATTTGGGGCGCAGTCTGAATAAGTGCCACTGCTTTTCTTTGAAATCCCCAAATTGTGGAGCCCGCCGGTCACTGACTTGCGGGTTTTTTTATGCCTGCAATTCCTGCTGCTTAAGGTTCTCCTAAGCGTAAATTGCGACCCTGCCACTCTGGTTTCGCTATTTTCCCATATTCATGCAACTTTCATCAAAGTTAAACACTCCAACAACCCACGATAAGATTAAGAGCCCGACTATTTATTGTTTGTCTGGTCGCTTTTACGCTATCAACTTTATTTTACTGGCAATTTCAGCACTGGTGTTTATGTGGTGGTCGCGCCACGAAAGCCTGGATATCGCGATCAGCCAGCAGTGGTTTGACCCACAGACGCAGACGTTTCCATGGCAACACAACCGCTGGCTGGATCTGATCAATCATCGCTTGTTCAAGGATGTGATCATCGCTGGAGCGGTATTGATGTTGTTACGAGGTGTGCAGAAGCGTGATGGCCGCCGCGTGTTGGTGGCCCTGCTGTTTGGTATGGGGCCATTAGTGGTGGGCATCCTGAAGGCGCACAGCGCGCACTCCTGTCCATGGGATTTGGCGATGTTTGACGGTAAGGCAGCCAGTTTTGTACTGCTGGACCCGACTCCGGCTAACAGCGGTCCCGGGCAATGCTTCCCCGGCGGTCACGCTTCCAGCGGCTTTGCCCTGATGGCGCTGTTCTTCCTGTGGTGGCCCGAGCGTCCGCGCCGCGCCGTACTGGCGCTGTTGTTCGGTATCGCGGTGGGCTTACTGATGGGATACGGACAGGTGATGCGCGGTGCCCACTTTTTCTCTCACAACTTGTGGGCTGGCTGGTGGGTGTGGCTGAGCCAGGTGCTGATTTTTGCTGGTGTTTCTTTTTGGGTAGACAAGATGAGGAAAAGCAAACGTGATGGAAGCGCTCAACCATAGCCTGTTTCTATGGATCAACGCCACGACGGATTCACCGCCATGGTTGATTAATCTGGCGACCTTTATCGCCAAAGATGTGATTGCCATTGTCCCGCTGCTGATTGTGGCCTTATGGTTTTGGGGACCGCGCGATCAGGTGCAATCTCAACGCGCGCTGGTACTGAAAACCGGCATGGCGCTGATTTATGCATTAAGCATTTCATGGTGCGTGGGCCAACTGTTGCCGCATCCGCGCCCGTTTGCCATTGGCTTCGGACATCAATTCCTGGCACACGCCGCCGATGACTCTTATCCCAGCGATCATGGCACCACCATCTTTACTTTTGCGCTGGCGTTCATCTTCTGGCATCGCCTATGGTCTGGCGTCATTCTGCTGGCCGTTGGCAGTGCGATCGCCTGGTCACGCGTCTATCTTGGCGTGCATTGGCCGATGGATATGCTGGGCGGATTTTTGGTGGGCTTGCTGGCGTGTCTGGCTTCGCATATGGCGTGGCAGTTGTATGGCGAACGCATGCTGGCCTTCACCCACCAACTGTATCGCGCCCTGTTCGCTATGCCGATCAAAAAAGGGTGGGTACGCGGATAAGGTAAAGGGCGGCTCACTCGGGCCGCCCGATAGGGGACTAGCTAAACCACTTCCCAAACCAGCCGTTGAATTTCATCATAATGAAGTCCCAGATACGGCCAATAAATCCGCCCTCCGGCACCGCTTCCATCACCACCAGCGGGCGCTGATCCACGGTTTTGCCATCCAGCTGGAAATCAATAGTCCCCACCACCTGATTCTTCTCCAGTGGCGCTTCCAGCTGCGGTGAATTCAGGGTGAAACTCGCCTTGAGGTTTTTCATCTGCCCTTTCGGCACGGTGATCGCGGCGTCTTTCGCGACACCGAGATTGACCTGACTCTGCTCACCAAACCACACGCGCTGCTGGGCAAAAGGCTTATCGCTTTTAATCGGTGTCACGGTTTCGTAGAAACGGAAACCCCACGTGAGGAGCTTCTCACTTTCACGGAAGCGAATCGCATCGGTTTGCGTGCCCAGTACCACCGAGATCAAACGCATGTCTCCGTCCACGGCGGACGCGACCAGGTTATTACCCGCGCCCGAAGTGTGTCCGGTTTTAATCCCATCCACCTTCAGGTTACTGCTCCACAACAGGCGGTTACGATTCATCTGCTTGATGTGATTAAAGGTGAACTCTTTCTCACTGTTTAACGCATACTCTTCAGGTACATCGCTGATCAAACGCTGGCCGATAATCGCCATATCGCGCGCGGTACTGTATTGCCCATCGGCATCCAGCCCGTGCACGGTCATAAAGTGGGTATTCTGTAATCCAAACGCCTTAACGTAGTTGTTCATCAGACCGATAAACGAGTCCTGGCTACCGGCGACATAATCGGCCAGCGCGATACAGGCATCATTGCCTGACTGAATCACCACGCCCTTGTTGAGTTCAGAGACCGGAATACGGTCACCCGGTTTCAGGAACATCAGTGAAGAACCGCGCAGCTTCGGGTTGCCGGTTGCCCATGCATCCTGGCCGATAGTGACCAGGTCATCGTTGTGGATCTTGCCGGCTTTTAGCGCCTGGCCGACCACGTAGCTGGTCATCATTTTGGTCAGGCTGGCGGGGTCCAACCGCTGGTCGGCATTGGACTCAGCCAATACCTTGCCGCTGTTGTAGTCCATCAAAATCCAGGCTTTGGCCTCAATTTGCGGTGCAGCAGGCGCCTGTTCAGCCTGAGTGGTGACGGGAAGGAACAGCACAAATAATGAAGTGGCAGCCAGCGGCCGCAAGGCAGAAATGACGGAGTTTTTTCTCATGAGCGTGACCAGATTGTCCTTGTTAAATCATGGTTTTCTAGCAGGTAAGACATGTCTTAATAAAAGCTACACGCTTACCACCTGCGAACAAAACCGTTCAACCGTAAAGTTTTATAGAGTTTATTAGAGTAACCCTGGCATCAACCCCGACGCGCTGCCACTTTTACTGTTACGCCGTAGTGGAAAAAGTGAGAGAAATTCCGATTTTTCGCAGAACGGTTAAGCCAGTCACAAAATTCCGCTAACCTGATGCCAATCAGCCCGAGGAGAACCACGATGGACTTAGCCGTTTTCGATCTGGACGAAACCCTGATTTGTGAAGACAGTACCAGCCTGTGGCTGCGCTGGCTGGTCTCACAGGGATTTGCCCCCGAAGCACTCATCTCTCAGGAACAAGCCTTAATGGAGAAATACCATGCCGGCACCCTGTCGATTGAAGAGTATATGAGCACCACGCTTTCCCCGCTCGCCGGTATGGCGACCCTGACGGTTGAGGGTTGGGTACGGCGTTTCATCCATCGCGATATTCTGCCACGCGTCTTCCCCGCCGCGCGGGAACGCATAAACTGGCATCAGCAACGCGGCGACACCGTGATGATCATTACCGCCAGTGGCGATCATCTGGCGGTGCCGATTGCGCAACGTCTGGGTGTACACGGCGCGTTGGCGATTGGCGTAGAAGTGGTTGACGAGCGTTACAGCGGCCAGATTTATGGCACCGCCACCTATCGTGAAGGGAAAGTCACCCGTCTGAGTGACTGGAAGGCTTTGCAACAGGATAAGCGCTTTGAAAAAACCTGGGCTTACAGCGACTCCATGAACGATTTACCCTTGCTCAACCACGCTGATCACGCCTGGGTCATTAACCCGGATGCGCTGCTGCAGCAGGAAGCGCAGCAGCGGGGATGGGAAGTATGCAGCTGGGTGCGTTAAGTTAACCACGCGAGGCGCTGGCGGGTTCCGCCAGCCCGACTTTTAGCAGCTTACCGTTGGCTTCATCGGTGAGCACATACAGATAACCATCCGGCCCCTGACGCACATCGCGAATACGTTCACCGCGATCCTCCAGCAGTCGCTGCTCTTCGACCACTTTCTCACCGTTCACCCGCAGGCGAATCAGGCTTTTTTCCTTTAATGCGCCGATAAACAGCGAGTTTTTCCACTGCGGGAAACGTGCACTGTTGTAAAACGCCATCCCGCTGATGGCTGGTGACACTTTCCACCAGAACTGCGGTTGTTCCGTGCCCGCCACGTGCGTGCCCTGCGCTTCCGGCACTTTCTGTCCGCTGTAATCAATGCCGTAGGTGGCCAATGGCCAGCCGTAGTTTTTGCCTTTCTGCGGGATATTCACTTCATCACCGCCGCGCGGGCCGTGTTCACTCTCCCACATTTGCTGTGTCCACGGATTGAAAGCTAATCCCTGTGGATTGCGCATGCCGTAAGACCAGATTTCTGCCCGCGCGTCTTTGCGCTGGACAAAAGGATTGTCTGCCGGGATTTCACCGTTCTGGGTCAGGCGCACGATTTTTCCTGAAAGCTTGTCGAGCTGTTGGGCGCTGAGGCTGGAAAAGTTGTCGCCAAAGGCAATGTAGAGATAGCCCTGACCATCAAATGCCAGCCGGGTTCCCATGTTGGCGCCGCTGGAGAGTTTGGGTGTCTGCTCCAGCACCACCTTGAAGTCGCTCAATTGACGGTTATCGTCGCTGAGCCGACCATAGCCGACCACACCGCCCGCTCGCCCCTCGTCATCTGCCGTGGTGTAACTGAGCCACACGCGGCGGCTTTGGCCGAAATCCGGTGCCAGCACCACATCCAGCAAGCCGCCCTGACGATTTGCCCACACTTTGGGTACACCGCTAATGGGTTGCGACAAGCCTTTTCCCGGCTGCCAACTGCGGAGTTGCCCGGAGCGTTCGGTTATTAACAACGTTTGATTGTCAGGCAGAAAAGCCACTGACCACGGATGATCAAGTTTGTCCTGTAGTACCTGAACCTGAACATCAGCAGCCAGAGTCGAATGGGCATAACTCAATGCGCCAAGCAACAGCGCGACAGGCAGTAAACGCATGGGATTCTCCTTTATCACGGTCTGCCGTTAAGGGTAGTCAGCCCGTAAGAAAGGATGTGCAGGATTTACAAAACATTAAGCCCGACATAGCGCCGGGCGACGGGATTAAGGCGCGGAGAAGGCTACGACATCACGAATCATTTCGTCGATGCCCGGACGAAGATCGTTGAGCGTAATTGGCGTACTGTTGTTCGGCAGGGATTTACCAAAGGCTTTGCGCACAACTTTGATCATTGGCTTACCGGTCTGCGCATCGACCGCTTCCACCTCGAGGAACAGCGCACTGTTTTGCGTACGGTGGCCAGTGGCCGCCATGGTGCTCGCTACAACTGCCGCAATCGGCACCACTTCGTAGAACTGCATCCCTTCGTTTTCTGCCGTCACGGCGGTGATGGCGCTTTTCACCCTGAGCGTATGTGCACCAGGCTTGCCCACCACCGGTTTACGTTCTGCGACCGCGCGTTTTAACTGACTATCGGTGTACTGACGGATTTGATCCAATGTTTGCTGGCTGATGCGTTCAGTCGGTCGCGCGGCGGGATAGTAAACCACGGGTTCGAACACAACATTGGTGTAATCCGCGCTGTGATAATCCGGCGAGATCCATCGCAATGTCGGTTTACTGCTGGGTGACTGTTCAGATTTTAACTGGCTGTAATCGCCGAGAAAGCCGGAAAACTGCTGTTTATTCGCAACATGAGAGGTACAACCCACCGCCAGCATGGCTAGCGTTAACGCGGGGATATAAAGACGAAATCGCATGAGAAGGCCCTTATAAGAGGTAAATCGCTTCTCAAGTGTAGAGCGCACGCTGCGCTTTGGCGGGAAATTTTCACAGAATGGGAGAAGAAACCACCTGCATTGCAGGTGGTTAGGGAATCACTCGAAGCAGGTCTCAGGATTCTCAGACAACGAAATGAACCTTTCGCCGCCTTTGGTCAGGGCAATAATGCCGCCGCTCTCAATATCATAAACCCACCCATGCAGACGCACTTTGCCTTTACGCAGCGCCACCGCTACCGAAGGGTGTGTTTTGATATTGTTCAGCTGAGCAATCACGTTCTCTTTGACCATTTCATTGAGACGGGTTTCAACTGCTTCATAGTTACGCTCTTCCACCACGGCTTTCGCCGCATTGGCGTAGTGCAACCAGTGATCGACCGCGGGCATGCTTTCTAAATCCGCATTAGACGCGATGGCGTTCATGGCACCACAGTTGGAGTGACCGCAAATGATGATCTCAGTCACACCCAGCGCAACGACCGCGTATTCAATCGTCGCGGAGACACCACCCGGTTCGGGACCAAACGGCGGCACAATATTACCGGCGTTACGGATCACGAACAGCTGGCCTGGCTCGGATTGGGTGACCAGTTCAGGCACCAGACGGCTGTCTGAGCAGGAGATAAACAGGGCTTTGGGATTCTGGTTTGACGCCAGACTTTTGAAAAGATCCTTCCTTTCAGGGAACACATTCTGTTGGAAATTCAGAAAACCTTTAACGATCTCTTGCATTTGTCTGCTCTCACTTTATCCGCATCTGCGCTGGCGGTACGATCTGCACCGTCAGCACGCGTTCAAATTCTTCAGTGCGGTGAATAACTTACAATCACCAACCGAACATTTAAGCAAAACAGGCTGGATTACACAACTCGGATCACCGTTAACGGTTCGCAGTCGCCAGCCTTATCGGCGACGATTTGAACGGATAACAGCTCCATTAAGCATAGCGGGAAACGCCCATTACGCGGTTAAGGAGATTCTTACATCACCTATACATTTTCCCTCGCAACCTCTGTACAATCCCCCGCCTATCCACACTAATTATGATGAATTATTATCCTTATGAGCCATGTCAAAAATCCGCCGCGCGTAGGCTTCGTCTCACTCGGCTGCCCAAAAAACCTCGTCGACTCAGAACGCATCCTGACGGAACTGCGTACTGAAGGCTACGATGTGGTGCCACGCTACGATGATGCGGAGATCGTCATCGTTAACACCTGTGGATTTATTGATAGCGCCGTACAGGAATCACTGGAAGCGATCGGTGAAGCGCTGAACGAGAATGGCAAAGTGATCGTCACCGGTTGCCTGGGTGCCAAAGTGGATCAGATCCGCGAAGTACATCCTAAGGTACTGGAAATCACCGGCCCGCACAGCTACGAGCAAGTGCTGTCGCACGTTCACACCTATGTGCCAAAGCCGGAACACAACCCGTTCCTGAGCCTGGTGCCCGAGCAAGGCGTTAAGCTGACGCCACGCCACTACGCTTACCTGAAAATTTCCGAAGGCTGTAACCACCGTTGCACCTTCTGCATCATCCCTTCTATGCGTGGCGATCTCGACAGCCGCCCGATTGGTTCGGTGCTCGACGAAGCCAAACGTCTGGTGGAAGCCGGCGTCAAAGAGCTGCTGGTGATCTCGCAAGACACCTCGGCTTACGGCGTGGATGTGAAGCACCGCACCGGTTTCTGGAACGGATCCCCGGTGAAAACCAGCATGGTCAGCCTGTGCGAACAGCTGGCGAAACTCGGCGTGTGGGTGCGTCTGCACTATGTCTACCCGTATCCGCATGTGGATGACGTGATTCCGCTGATGGCCGAAGGCAAAATCCTGCCGTACCTCGACATCCCATTACAACACGCCAGCCCGCGCATCCTGAAGCTGATGAAGCGTCCTGGTGCGGTTGAACGTACGCTGGAGCGCATCAAACGCTGGCGTGAAATTTGCCCGGAACTGACGCTGCGTTCGACCTTTATCGTCGGCTTCCCCGGCGAAACCGAAGAAGATTTCCAGATGCTGCTCGACTTCCTGAAAGAAGCGCGTCTGGATCGCGTTGGCTGCTTCCAGTACAGCCCGGTTGAAGGCGCGACGGCCAACCAACTGCCGGACCAGGTGCCGGAAGAGGTGAAGCAGGAGCGTTTCGATCGCTTCATGCAATTGCAGCAGAAAATCTCCAGCGAACGTTTGCAGGAGAAAATCGGCCGTGAAGTGTTGGTGATCATCGATGAAGTGGATGAAGAAGGCGCGGTGGGTCGCAGCATGGCCGATGCACCTGAGATCGACGGTGCGGTGTATCTGAATGGCGATCGTCAGGTGAAAGTCGGTGATGTGGTGCGTGTCAAAGTTGAACACGCCGATGAGTACGATTTATGGGGTACGCGCGTTTAACCGTGCAGCTGCTGGTGCGCACGTTTGCGCGCCAGATAATCGGTGTCCGATCTCAGCCGATCCCAGCATGATTTGAAGATGGCCGCCGCAGCGGCCTTTTCTTTTTCTGTGGTACGAGGTAGCTCGTTACCGTCTGCATCATATTTGCGTCCGCCTTTGTGATTACTGTAGCGACGCGCGCGGGTATAGCCCATCTGAATAAATTTTCGCGCCATATCCATGCCGACAAAGTCGTCCTGTGCACGATACTCCTCAAACAACTGCATGATCTGAACGGAAGATTCCTGAGCCAGTTCCACGGTTCGGAAGCGCCAGAATGGCAGAATTTCGCTCTTGTAAGGCTCCACCATTAACACCCCCTGCTCACCGCGCCCAACCTGATAAAGGTCTGGCCGCTGTCGGAAATCGATATTCTTAAAGTCTTGTTCGTAATCAAAGGGTTTCACTGCATTTCTCCTGCACGACATTATCACTTACTGCAATTATTTTTTTGCGGCTCTTAAGCAATGTGCTTTTACACCGATAACTTCTCTACTAGCCTACTTTGCTCAGGGAAAATCATGTTAACGAAAATGAAAATTGTGACTGCCATCATATTGATGCTGTTGGTATTCACCGCTATGCAGGCCATCTCCGGCTCACTGTTTTTATCTTCCCTGATCGCTGGCCAGCATAATTTCACCGCCAGTAACCAGCTGTCGCATCAACAACGTGAGTTCTCCGATAGCTGGCAAACGCTGGTGAAAACGCGCGTTATCATCAACCGCGTGGCGATTCGCATCCTGAAGAATCAGACCGATGATGCTTCACGCGCTGCCATCAACAAGCTGCTGGTTTCCGCGGGCGCCTCGCTTGATGAAGCGAAACAGCACTTTGACCGCTACAAAAGTGTCCCACGGATTGCGGGGCAAAGTGCGGCAGCCGCCGAGCTTATCGAGAGCAAATTCGCGAACTATTACCAACTGCTGAATCAATCCGCGACCTTCCTGCAAGCCAACAACTACGCCGCTTATGGCGAGCTGGATGCACAGCAAGCGCAGGATGATTTGGAAGCGGCCTACAAGCAGTGGCGTGGCGACAACGTGCAGTTAATCAATACACGCGCTGCAGATAACGATAGCACTTATCAGCATATGCTGGTGATGGTTGCTGTGATGGCGGTGATTGTGGTGCTGTTGCTGCTGGTGGTTTGGCTGCTGGTTCGCCGCATCCTGTTGGCGCCGATGAAGCAAGTTCAGCAGCAGATGAAGCGCTTTGCCGATGGCGACCTCTCCGCCAGTTTGAAGATTGAAGGACACAGTGAAATGGCCGCCATTGCCGCGAGCCTCAACCATATGCAGCAAGCACTGTTGGGCACTATTAACAATGTTCGCGACAGTGCGGATGCCATTTTCGGCAGTGCCAGCGCGATCGCCAACGGTAACAACGATCTCTCCTCCCGCACGGAACAACAGGCCGCCTCGCTGGAAGAGACCGCCGCCAGCATGGAAGAGCTGACCGCCACCGTTAAACAGAATGCCGATAACGCACGTCAGGCGACCCAGTTGGCGAAAAACGCATCGGAAACGGCTGACCGAGGCGGCAACGTGGTGGATGGCGTGGTGAAAACCATGCGCGATATCGCCGACAGTTCGAAGAAAATCGCCGACATCACCAGCGTAATCGATGGCATTGCTTTCCAGACCAATATTCTGGCGCTGAATGCTGCCGTTGAGGCCGCTCGCGCCGGTGAACAAGGTCGTGGCTTTGCGGTGGTCGCGGGTGAAGTCCGTAGCCTGGCGCAGCGCAGTGCACAGGCAGCGAAAGAGATTAAGCTACTGATTGAGGGCTCCGTGCAGCGCGTTAATTTAGGTTCACAACAGGTGAGCAGCGCCGGCGATACCATGCAGGAGATCGTCAGCGCGGTAACGCGCGTGACCGATATCATGGGCGAAATTGCGTCGGCCTCTGACGAGCAGAGTCGCGGCATCGATCAGATTGGTGTGGCAGTGAACGAGATGGATCGCGTAACGCAGCAGAACGCCACACTGGTGCAGGAATCCGCTAACGCCTCGGCTTCGCTGGAGCAGCAGGCCAGCAGCCTGTCTTCGGCGGTGGCGCGCTTTAAAACCGGGACGCGTGCAATGATGGCACCAGTGGCAAACACGGTGAAAGCCCCTGTCGCAGCACCACCGCGTGCCCTTCCGGCTGCCGGTGTGCAGAGCAACGATAATTGGGAAACTTTCTGAGTCGACATAAACCTGGTCGCCATGAATGGCGACCCTACAGGAACAAGTGCAGGTTTGTAGGGTGCGCATTAATGGCGATCCAATGTGCGAAAGTGGGATTTCGCAGAGTGCGCATTTATGACGAACCAATGTACGAAGTGGTATTTCACAGGGTGCGCATTTATGCGCACCAATTTGATATTTCAGGTCTTTAACTTCGGATCCAACGCATCCCGCAGTCCATCGCCCAACAGATTGAAGGCCAGCACCGTCAGGAATATCGCCAGACTGGGGAAGATCGCCACATGCGGGGCTATCACCATATCGGCACGCGCCTCATTCAGCATCGCGCCCCACTCCGGCGTGGGTGGCTGAGCGCCCAAACCCAGGAAAGACAAACTCGCTGCCGTGATGATCGACGTCCCGATGCGCATGGTGAAATAGACCACAATCGACGATACCGTACCGGGCAGAATGTGGCGCATGATAATCGTCCAGTCGGACGCGCCGATGCTGCGGGCTGATTCAATAAAGGTTTGGTGTTTCAGCACCAGCGTGTTGCCACGTACCAGGCGAGCAAATGCTGGGATACTGAAAATCGCCACCGCCACAATCACGTTGCTCATACCGCTGCCCATGATCGCCACCACCGCAATCGCCAGCAGAATACCGGGGAAAGCAAACAGCACGTCACAGATACGCATGGTAATCCGATCCCACCAGCCTTCGTAATAACCGGCCAGCAACCCCAGCAGCGTACCAATCAGCGCACCGATCGCCACCGAGAAGAAACCCGCAATCAGTGAGATGCGTGTGCCGACCAGCACGCGACTAAAAATGTCACGCCCCAGCGAATCCACGCCAAACCAGTGCATCATTGACGGTCCGTCATTCAGTCGGTCGTAGTCAAAATAGTTTTCAGCATCAAACGGAGCGATAAACGGGGCGATGAACGCCACCACAATCAACAGCAGCACAAATAAGCCCGCCACCATCGCCACATGTTGATGGCGAAAGCGGCGCCAGAATTCGCGCCACGGCGTACGTACCCGGGTTTCCGTCATCATCGGCATGGTTTTCAATGCCGCTGCGCGTCGCCAGTTCTTCAAGTGCGACTCCTTACCTGTAACGGATGGCCGGGTTGATCGCCGCATACAGCATATCGACAATCAAATTGATCAAAATAAACTCCAGCGAGAACAGCAGCACCTCGGCCTGAATCACCGGGTAATCGCGCATCTCAACAGAATCCACCAACAGACGGCCTAAACCGGGCCAGTTGAACACCACTTCCACCACAATTGAGCCACCGAGCAGGAAACCAAACTGCAGGCCCATCATGGTCACCACCGGAATCATCGCATTGCGCAGGCCGTGTTTCACCACCACCAGCGACTCACGAACCCCTTTGGCGCGCGCGGTACGCATGTAATCTTCCTGCATGACTTCGACAAACGAAGCGCGGGTAAAGCGTGCCATCACCGCCGCCACGGCTGCACCCAGGGTTATCGACGGCAAAATGTAGTGTTTCCAGCTGTCGGCACCGACCGTTGGCAGCCAACCCAGCTCAACAGAGAACACCTGCATCAGCAGCATGCCTAAGGCGAAAGCGGGAAAAGAGATGCCAGATACGGCCAGCGTCATGCCGATGCGATCGGGCCAGCGGTTGCGCCAGACAGCGGAGGTAATGCCGATGGTCATACCGAAAATCACCGCCCACACCATGCTGGTGAGCGTCAGCCACAGCGTCGGGAAGAAGCGCGCGGCTATCTCTTCTGAGACCGGACGTTTCGACACCATCGACTGGCCAAAATCCCCCTGCAACGCATTGAGAATAAAGTGCCAGAACTGCTGGATCAGCGGCTGATCGAGACCGAGTTCCTGACGCACCAGCGCCACCACCGAGGCATCCGCTTCCGGACCCGCAATCAGGCGCGCCGGATCGCCCGGCAACAGGTGGACAAACAGGAAAACCAGCACCGCGACAATCAGCAGCGTGGGGATCAACCCCAATAATCGTTTGAGAAAATAGTTGAGCATGCAAAATCCTGCGCAGCAGCGGCCAGCCTCGCAAGGCTGGCCGCGCCTGTTACTTCAGATCCGCCTCATCAAAATTGAATGAGGTGTCGGGCATGACATAAAAACCGGTGAGGTTTTTATTGTTCGCGGAGAGCAACTGCTCGACCACCAGCGGGATCCACGGATGGTCGTTCCATATACGATCCTGAGCGTCTTTGTACAGTTTGGCTTTCTGCTCACGATCGGTGGTTTTCAGTGCATCGCTCAGATCTTTATCCACCTTCGGATTGCTGTAGAACGCCGTGTTAAAGATGGCTGGCGGCCAGGAAGTGGTGGCAAACAGCGGCGTCAGTGCCCAATCTGCTTCACCGGTCGAGGCAGACCAGCCAGTGTAGAACATGCGTACACCGCTCTCTTTCTGCCCTTTACTCTCGACTTCTGCGGCACGCTGACCGGCATCCATCGCCGTGACTTTAACCTTCACACCGACCTGCGCCAGCTGCTGCTGAGTGAACTGCAACACTTTCTGCGCGGTGCTGTGGTTGTGAGATGACCACAAGGTCGTTTCGAAACCGTTCGGGAAGCCGGCTTCTTTCAACAGCTCACGCGCTTTGGCCGGGTCATATTTGATCGCCGGGTATTTCTGCGCGAAATCAATCGCCGGTGGCACGATACCGGTGGCTGGCGTGGCATAACCGGCAAACGCCACTTTGACTAACGCCTCACGATTGATGGCGTATTCCAGTGCTTCACGCACTTTTGGATTATCAAACGGCTTCTGCGTCACGTTGAGGCTGATATAGCGCTGCATAATCGATGGCGTGGTGACCACATCGAGCTTGCTGTTGCCCTGCAGTAGTTTGGCCTGCTCAAACGGCACCGGGAAAGCAAAAGTCGCTTCGCCGGTCTGCAACATCGCCGCACGGGTGTTATTGTCTACTACCGGGCGGAAAGTGATGCTGTCCAGCTTCGGATAGCCTTTCTTCCAGTAGCCATCCCACTTCTTCACTTTGACGAAGTCGGTCTGATTCCAGGTAACGAACTCATACGGACCGGTACCCACCGGATGGAAGCCAATGTCCTTACCGTATTTCTTCAGCGCGGTGGGCGAAATCATCACTGCCGCCGGGTGCGCCAGATTGTTGATGAAGGCCGAGAACGGCTGCTTCAGCGTAATCTTCACCGTGGTCGGATCCACCGCTTCGGTGCTGGCGACATACTTGAACAGGTTGTAACGCTTGAGATGATTATCCGGGTTGCTGGCACGGTCGATGTTGGCCTTGACCGCTTCCGCGTTGAAATCGGTGCCATCCTGGAACTTCACGCCCGAGTGCAGTTTGATAGTGTAAGTTAAGCCGTCGCTGCTCGCCTGATAGCTTTCCGCCAGCACGTTTTGCAGCTTCATGTCCTTATCAAAGCCGAACAGTCCCTGATAGAACGCCTTGGCCACCGACTGCGACAATGTGTCATTGGCGTCGTACGGATCCATAGTGGTAAAGGTTGACGCCACAGCAATCACCGCGTCCTTCGCTGCCCACGCTGGCATTGCCAACGCTGAACTCAACAACCCGGCAGTGATAACCCCTTTTCGCATAATATGGTGCATTGTTATCGTTCTCCTGTAATCCCTGTCATGCGCGACATCCGTGGATGACGCGGTTGCTTGCTGCTCAGGCACCGCTAATGGCGTGGCGGGCAACAAAATGCCCCGGTGCCACTTCCAGTAACGGTGCCACTTCTGGCTCATCACCCAAGGGGCGGATCGGGCTGGGGATCTCATCCACCATTAACGCCCGCTCGCGATGACGGTGCGCCGGATCGGCGACCGGCACCGCGGCCATCAGTTTTTTCGTGTAAGGATGGCGCGGCTGCTCAAACACCGCCTGGCGCGGCCCCATTTCCACAATCTGTCCGAGATACATCACGGCCACGCGATGGCTGATGCGTTCTACCACCGCCATATCGTGAGAAATAAATAAGAAGGCGATACCAAACTCGCGCTGCAAGTCGAGCATCAGATTGATAATTTGCGCCTGAATCGAGACATCCAGCGCCGAGACTGACTCATCGGCAATCACCACTTTAGGGTTCAGCGCCAATGCGCGAGCGATGCAGATGCGCTGGCGCTGGCCGCCTGAGAACTCGTGTGGATAGCGTTGCGCATGCTCCGGCAGCAAACCGACGCGCTCCAGCAGCCAGGCTACACGCTTCTCCGCCTGGCGCCGATCCATGGTTTTGTGCACCAGCAGCGGTTCCATAATCGAGAAACCCACCGTCAGGCGCGGATCGAGGGAGGCGTAAGGGTCCTGAAAAATGAACTGAATGTCGCGCCGCAGCGAAGCCAGCGCGTTGCCCTGCAACGCATCAATACGCTGACCATTAAAAGTAATGGTGCCGCCCTGGCTGGCAACCAGGCGCAGCAGCGATCGACCGGTGGTGGATTTTCCGCAGCCGGATTCGCCGACCAGCGCCAGCGTCTCGCCAGCGTGCAGATCAAAGCTGACCTTCTCCACCGCATGCACACGGCGCTTCACGCGATTCAATAACCCACCACGAATATCAAAGCGCGTCACCAGATCGCGTACCTGCAAGATCGGCGGCTCATCGCTGCGCACCGTATCCTGCGGTGTGGCGATCTCTTCTCGGCCATTGGTGTGCAGTAAGGGGAATTTAGCGGGCAGCGGCTGGCCGCTCATCGCTCCCAACCTCGGTACTGCCGCCAGCAAGGCGCGGGTGTAAGGCTGTTGCGGCGCATCAAACAGCTGCTGCACCGGCGCACGCTCAACCACATCTCCGCGATACATCACCTGCACGCGATCGGCCATCTCCGCCACCACACCCATGTCGTGAGTGATAAAAATCACCCCCATCTTCATCTCTTTTTGCAGCACGCGGATCAGCTGCAGAATTTGCGCCTGAATGGTGACGTCCAGCGCGGTAGTAGGCTCATCGGCAATCAGCAAAGCCGGTTTGCATGACAGCGCCATGGCAATCATCACGCGTTGACGCATGCCGCCGGAGAGTTGATGCGGAAAACGCGATAACACATTGTGGGCTTCAGGTATGCGCACCAGATCCAGCATGCGCCGTGCTTCGGTCTGCGCTTGTTGGTGGCTTTTGCCCTGATGTAAACGGATGGATTCGGCGATCTGCTCGCCCACGGTAAACACCGGGTTAAGCGAGGTCATCGGCTCCTGGAAAATCATCGCCATATCGGCACCGCGCACTTTGCGCATCTGGCTGGTGGTGGCGCGCATCACATCCAGCACCTCGCCGTTACGTCGACGCAGTTGGATCTCGCCACTGACATCGCCGCCCGCCTGCTGAATCAAGCGCATCAGCGCCAGCGAGGTGACCGATTTGCCCGAACCGGATTCCCCCACCAGTGCCAGCGTTTCCCCACGATGCAAATCCAGTGAAAGGTTACGCACCGCTTCGGTGATTCGCCCTTCATGCTCAAACCGTACGTTGAGGTCACGCACCGCCAAAACCTGCTCGGGTGCAAACTGCTGCTGCGTCATGCCTGCTCCTTAGCTATCGCGGTAAATCGCTACCTCGACTTCGCCACCCACATAGGCGAATCCCCGATACATCCCTTCACTGTTAAAGGGCAGCACCACATTGCCGTGCCTGTCGACGGCAATCAGCCCACCGCTGCCTTCCAGCTCCTGGACTTTGTCATGAATCACGTTGGCAGTGGCTTGCTGCAGGCTACGGCCGCCGTACTCCATCTGTGCAGAAACGTCATACGCTGCCAGAGTACGAATAAACACTTCACCGGTGCCGGTGCAGGAAACCGCCACGGTCTCATTATTAGCGTAGCAGCCCGCGCCGACGAGCGGCGAATCGCCCACGCGGCCGACCTGCTTGTTAGTCATACCGCCGGTTGAAGTGGCGGCCGCCAGATTACCCTGAAGATCGAGCGCCACCGCACCCACGGTGCCGAATTTGCGATCGGGATCGAGCGGATCGTCGCTGTGGCTTTGCGCAGCGCCGTCATGATCGAGCACCATCTGCTGGCTGCTCAGCGCACGCTGTAGCTGTTCCCAGCGTTCAGGCGTGGAGAAGAAATCCGGTGCAACCTGTTCCAGCCCCTGTTCAGCGGCAAAGGCTTCTGCACCCGCACCGATAAACAGCACGTGAGGGCTATTTTCCATCACCTTACGCGCCGCCAGGATCGGGTTACGAATGTGATTCACGCCCGCAACCGCGCCGACATCCAGGGTGCGGCCATCCATAATGCTGGCATCCAGTTCGTGAGTGCCCTGATGGGTAAACACCGCGCCTTTGCCTGCGTTAAACAGTGGGCACTCTTCCAGCAGCCGCACCGCCTCGGTCACCGCATCCAGCGCGCTGCCGCCCGTGGCCAGAATCTGCTGCCCTGCGGTAACGATTGCGTGCAATTGCTGACGATAGTGCTGCTCTTTTTCGGCGCTCATAGCGGCACGCGTGATTGCGCCCGCACCGCCGTGAATTGCGATAACTGCTTTAGCCATAACCGGTACCCTGTCAGCAAATCAGAACCAAAAACACTGATTTAGAATGGTTTTCATCTTTTTTAGGCAATTTTCGACTATAGAAAGGCACTCCCGGCTTGTAAAGCAGAAAGTGTATCTCCGGTCATAACCTTTTATTGTGGATTATGCTTTTTTAGTCACATGTGACTCGGCAGACAAATGTCACCATAATAGGCAGCAACTGAAATTCATCACGCAGAGACTGACATGGAACCTTTCACCGCAGGATTAATCTCCCTCGAAGACGCGCAGCAAAAAATGCTGCAACAGCTCACGCCCATTAGCGATTGCCTCAGCGTCTCGCTGTATGAGGCTGCAGGTCGCATCACCGCCAAACCGGTTACGTCTCCACTGGATGTGCCGCCGTTTGATAACTCCGCGATGGATGGTTATGCCGTACGTCTCAGCGATATCGTGCCGGACCGCGAATTCCCGGTCGCCGGCAAAGCTTTTGCCGGCGCGCCGTTCAACGGCGATTGGCCCGCTGGCAGCGTGATTCGTATTATGACCGGTGCGCCGATTCCGGCAGGCTGCGATGCCGTGGTGATGCAGGAGCATACCGAGCAGCGTGAGGGCGGTATCGTCATCACCGCTGAAGTGCGCGACGGCCAAAACATTCGTCGCATCGGCGAAGATATTCAGGCGGGCAAGCAGGTTCTGGATGCCGGTGTGCGTCTCGGTGCCGCCGAGTTGCCGCTGCTGGCTTCACTGGGGATTGCCGAAGTCAGCGTGCTGCGCAAACTGCGCGTGGCGATTTTCTCCACCGGCGATGAGCTGCAGGCGGTTGGCCAACCTTTGGCTGATGGGCAAATCTACGACACGAACCGTTTCACCGTATCGCTGATGCTCAACAAACTGGGCTGCGAAGTGATCGATTTGGGCGTGATTGCGGACGATCCCGAGGCGCTGCGCAAGGCATTCAGCGAAGCCGATCGTCAGGCGGATGTGGTGATCAGCACCGGCGGCGTCTCCGTCGGCGAAGCGGATTTCACTAAAGCAATGCTGGAAGAGTTAGGCGTGATTGCCTTCTGGAAGCTGGCGATGAAGCCGGGCAAACCGTTCGCCTTTGGCCGCTTAGCCAACAGCTGGTTCTGCGGGCTGCCCGGCAATCCAGTGTCTGCCGCCGTGACCTTCTATCAGCTGGTGCAGCCGTTACTGGCCACCCTCACCGGGCAGACCACGCGCATTATGCCGCTGCGCCAACGCGCTCGTGCGACTCAACGTTTGAAGAAATCGCCAGGACGCCTCGACTTCCAGCGCGGCATTCTCAGTCGTGGTGAAGACGGCGTGCTGGAAGTGCGCAGCACCGGCGCCCAGGGTTCGCACGTGTTTAGCTCTTTCGCCCTGGCCGACTGCTTTATCGTGCTGGATCGCGACCGTGCTGATGTGGAAGCTGGCGAATGGGTTGAGGTTGAAGTTTTCAATAGCCTGCTGGAGGGCTAATGAGCGTCGAACTGAGCCATGAAGAGATGCTGCGTTACAACCGTCAGATCGTGCTGCGGGATTTTGATTTTGACGGTCAGGAGAAGCTCAAAGCCTCGCGGGTGTTGATCGTCGGTCTCGGCGGGCTTGGATGTGCCGCCGCACCCTATCTGGCTTCGGCCGGCGTGGGCCATCTTACCTTGCTGGATTTCGACACCGTCAGCTTAAGCAATCTGCAGCGCCAGATTCTGCACAGCGATGCCACACTTGGCCAGCCCAAAGTGGAATCTGCGCGTCGGCAGCTCGCGGCAATTAACCCGCATTGCCAGCTCGAAGCGATTGATGCACAGCTGGATGATGCCCAACTCAGTGCTCTAATCGCGCGCCATGATGCGGTGCTCGATTGCACGGATAACGTTGGTGCGCGTGAGCAGATCAATCGTTTGTGTTACCAGCACAAGGTGCCGCTGATTTCCGGCGCGGCCATTCGTATGGAAGGTCAGCTCAGCGTATTTACCTGGCAGCCGGGCGAACCCTGTTATCGCTGCATTAGCCGCTTGTTTGGCGAGCAGACATTAAGTTGCGTGGAAGCTGGCGTGCTGGCGCCATTAGTGGGCGTGATTGGCGCGATGCAAGCTTTAGAGGCCATAAAAGTGCTGACCGCGTTGGGGCAACCTGCCCGTGCACGCTTGTTGATCTACGATGCGATGAGTGCAGAATTCCGCAACATGAAAGTGATGCAGGATAGGCATTGCGAGGTGTGCGGCGAGAAATAAGTAAGGTGCTGAAGGCCAGGAGTCGGCTCAGATAAGGTTCGACCTATCGCAAAGTCACTAAAAATTCAGCGGCCGCGTCTGAATGGATGATGGTGGGTTTGGTTGTTTTCGCTGAAGGTTAGGTGCAGGGTCAGATAAGGTCCGCCCGATCGCAAAGGAAACCGGCATCCATGCCGATCGGCTGGGCCATCCGTGGCCCAGACGCTTTGCTCTTCGGGCGAACCTTATCTTCCCTTTAAACTTTGGTGTGGCTATTTAAATCCAATCGTTGTTCGCGCAGGCTAAATTAACCAACAGAGAGCACGAATATTGATAAAGGCAGGAATGGTGGGTCCGGAGTAAAGCGTTCGCCGCAGGGATGCGGCGACCGAGGCTACAGGGATGTATTCACGCCGTCTTTACGGAGCGGCCCACCATTTATGCCTGAAGGTGCATGACTTCCCAGCGAACTGGCGAACTGGCGAACTGGCGAACTGGCGAACTGGCGAACCAAAGTAAAGCGCCCACCGCAGGAATGCGGCGGACGAAGCTATGAGTATGTAACGATTTAAACAATACCCTGACTGCGCAGATAATCTTCGTAGTTGCCGGTGAAGTCGATAATGCGATCGCCCTTCATCTCCATCACGCGGGTCGCCAATGAACTGACAAACTCACGGTCATGCGAAACGAAAATCAGTGTGCCTTCGTAACCTTCGAGTGCCAGGTTAAGCGACTCAATCGATTCCATATCGAGGTGGTTAGTGGGTTCATCCATGATCAAAATGTTCGGCTTCTGCATCATCAGCTTGCCAAACAGCATGCGGCCTTTCTCACCACCAGAGAGCACTTTAGCAGGCTTCTTAATTTCATCATGACCAAACAACAGACGGCCCAGAATACTGCGCACCGCTTGCTCGTCATCACCTTCCTGCTTCCACTGACTCATCCAGTCGAAAACGCTCAAGTCATCGGCGAAATCTTCTGCGTGATCCTGCGCGTAATAACCAATCAGCGCATTCTCGGACCATTTCACAGTGCCGCTGTCAGGCGTTAATTCGCCGACCAATGTTTTCAGCAAAGTGGTTTTACCGATACCGTTGGCACCGAGAATGGCCACTTTCTCACCGACTTCAACCATCAGATTGAGCTTATTAAACAGTGGGCCGTTATCGAAACCTTTCGTCAGTGCCTCAACTTCCAGCGCATTACGGAACAGCTTCTTATCCTGATCAAAACGGATATAAGGGTTCTGACGACTGGAGGCTTTCACTTCATCCAGCTTAATTTTATCGATCTGCTTGGCACGCGAAGTCGCCTGACGCGATTTAGAGGCGTTGGCACTAAAACGGCTAACGAATGATTGCAGGTCTGCAATTTGCGCTTTCTTCTTCGCGTTATCAGAAATTAAACGTTCACGCGCTTGCGTCGCCGCGGTCATATATTCGTCATAATTACCTGGATACACGCGCAGTTCACCGTAATCCAGATCCGCCATGTGTGTGCACACCATATTCAGGAAGTGACGGTCATGCGAAATGATAATCATGGTACTGTTACGTTCGTTAAGCACCTGCTCCAGCCAACGAATGGTATCAATATCCAGGTTGTTCGTCGGTTCATCGAGCAGCAAAATATCCGGGTTTGAGAATAATGCCTGCGCCAAAAGCACACGCAATTTCCAACCTGGTGCGATTTCGCTCATCGGACCGTAATGCTGTTCCACCGGAATGCCCACGCCCAGCAATAATTCACCGGCACGCGATTCCGCGCTGTAACCATCCATTTCGCCGTATTCGACTTCCAGGTCGGCCACTTTATAGCCTTCCTCTTCGCTCATTTCTGGCAAAGCATAAATACGGTCGCGCTCTTCCTTCACCGCCCATAATTCGGCGTGACCCATAATCACCGTATCCAGCACGCTGAATTGCTCAAAGGCAAACTGGTCCTGACGTAACTTACCGATACGCTCGTTAGGGTCGAGTGAAACATTACCGTTGGTCGGTACCAGGTCGCCGCCCAGTATTTTCATGAAGGTCGATTTACCGCTGCCGTTCGCACCGATTAAACCGTAACGATTACCGCCGCCAAACTTAACGGAGATATTCTCAAACAGCGGCTTACTGCCGAACTGCATAGTGATATTGCTGGAAACTAACACGGCATTGACCTTTGTTACGCGATGGAGGAAAAAACAGCGGGCATTATGCCAGAAACGGGCATCAGGACGCCACCTCTGCGCCTGTTAGCGTGAAGATGAAATGCTGAACGCGTTGTTGCAAAAAGAGAAATAAAAAAGCCGAAGACGATGTCGTCTCCGGCTCCCGCTTACAAGGATTGTGCAGATTATTTGATCAGGAAACTATCCAGGCTTTTACCGGAGTCCAGCGCTTTCTTAATCGCTGCTGGGGTACGGCCCTGGCCGGTCCATGATTTCTCTTCACCGTTCTCATCGGTGTAAGAATATTTAGCCGGACGCGGTGCACGCTTCGCGCGTTTTTTACCGGTTTCCAACGCACCCAGCAATTCGTTCGGGTCAATACCGTCAGCCAGCAGCATTTCGCGGTATTTAGACAGCTTTTCTTCTTTCTCGCGATTCTGCGCTTCTTCTGCATGAACTTCGTCGCGGCGCTCAGTCACCACCACGGTTAATTTCTCCAGAATCTCTTCCAGATCGGTCAATGGCAGTTCACGAGCCTGCGCACGTAATGTGCGAATGTTGTTCAGAACTTTAAATGCGTCACTCATCACAAGGTCCTTGCTTAAGGGGGGTTTAAATAAACTGTAGTGGCAAGATTACCCAATTCAAATAAAAAAATAAATTAATTTATGCGGACGGATAATTCCTAACTGATTAACGTATTCACAATTTGAGCGATATCCCCAGCGAGAAGCTTTAATTAACGGTGAATTAACAACAGCACTTTAGTACCACCGACTGGAACTGGTACCGATTTCAGAGGTTATTCCCGGCTGATAAACAAGCATTTAGCGGTTAATGCCTTGCCTGGCTGATGTGTGTTAGCAGAATAATGAAGATTAATGTTATGGCCGAAAATCTATTTTCACAGGTGATTATTCTATTTTGACAGTTGAGACCACAATCGCATTTTTATCCCCCCTTATCGATAAAAAGCCAGTGCATGCACCGGCTTTTACCCTCATAAAAACGTCACCTCAGGTTACAAGCTTTTCTTCACAGCGTGCGTCAACTGCGGTTGCGGTTCTTCATTTGACAGCCAGTCGTGCAAATAATGCTCGATCTGTTCCAGTGAACGATTTCGTGTTTCCGGTACAAAGCGAACCACAAAAATGGCTCCCCCTATTCCGATTAGCGCAAAAATAAAGAACGCTCCCGATAAACCCACCGATGCCAACAGGATCGGGAACATCAGCGAGATAAGGAAATTAGCGATCCACATTGCAAACACGGCGCCGCCCATAAATATCCCACGCAGACGTGTAGGGAAAATTTCAGACAATAGCAACCAGGTCACGGGTGAGAGTGCACCTTGCTGGAAGCTCAAAAACATCAGCATTCCCAGCAACACCATATAACTGCGCAGAACATCAGGTTGACCATTTACCGTCTCCGGCATGAAATAACTGACGGCACCAATAAATACCAGACAGGCGGTACAGCCAAACTGTCCTAACATCGTCATGGTACGGCGCCCAATGCGCCCCAGCAGCCAGATACCGACGAAAGTCATTAATACTGAAATAACACCATTGGCGATGGTGGCAATTAATGCTGCGTTATCGCTCATGCCCACGGCTTTTAACATGGTCGGAGCGTAATACATGATGGTATTCACCCCGGTTAACTGCTGTATGACCGCAATACCCACGCCAATCAAAAATAATTTAAACAGCCAGGGTTGACGAAGTTCACGCAGGCGTGGGCGCGTTTCATGTTGTTCTTCAGCTAAGGTTTCTTCTATTTCCGTGAGTTCCCACTCAACATCTTGTTTAGCTCGCGTGCGTTCCAGCACCTGACGCGCTTCTGCTAACCGCCCTTTCATCGCATACCAACGCGGTGAGTCGGGCATAAACAGCATGCCGAACCACAGCAGCACCGCAGGCACCGTCGCTACCGCCAGCATCCAACGCCAGGTGGTATCACCGCCCCATACCGCGTTAAAACCGGCGTTGGAGATGTAAGCCAACATCTGCCCGGAGACGATCATCAGTTCTTGCATGGTCACTAACTGGCCACGTTTGTTGGCGGGCGCCATCTCCGCGATGTACACCGGGACTGTCGCTGACGCGCCCCCCACCGCCACACCCAATACCAGGCGGAAGAAAATCATCCATTCAACGTCAGGTGCTAACGCGGTGCCGATTGCGCCAATAGCGAAAATCACCGCCAGCACCAGAATGATTTTTCTCCGCCCGGCCGCGGCGGCAAAGTGGCCTGATGCCAGGGCACCAAAAGCCGCGCCAAACAGCAGGCTGCTGGTGACCAACCCCGTGGTAAAGGGTGTCAGATGGAGATCGTTGCCCATAAATAACAGTGCGCCAGAAATCACACCGGTGTCATAGCCGAACAGCAACCCCCCTAAGGTGGCAATCATTGCTATCACCTTCACAAAGGGTTCAGTGCGCGTGCTGCTGTTCGGCCCTGATGCTTTGTTGGGGGTAAGGTAGTTTTCCCGCGGCATAATCCACTCCTGACAGTAAGAGAAGATTTAAAAATAGTTTATTTCAACCAACAGGAATAATTATGAAATTTAAATTTTGCGCTACAGATCATAAACCCCGCATTTACATGCGGAGCAGATCACAAAAAGGGGCTTTACTGCGTGTAAATCGGTGAAGAGTGATCAGAGGGGAATTTGCATTTAGTCAAAAATGAAAACTTTCGTTTCAAAATGGGCGAATTGTGATGCCTGATGCTGGGGCAACCCGCAGACTGCCCCTTTTACGACTAAGGCACCGTAGTGGCAGGGCCAAACACAGAATATTCCGGCAGATTAACGTTTTGATAAGGTTCCCAGCCGCCGCCCAGCGCTTTGTACAACGCGACTAAATCCAGTGCACTCTGCATTCGTGCCTGTGTCGATTGTGCTTCTGCCTGCGCTAACTGACGCTGTGCGTCCAACACATCCAGGAAGCTGGAAATCCCCTGCTTGTAGCTATCACTGGCGAGATCAAATGCTCTCTGCAATGCGCCAGTGGTTTCATCCAGAGCTGTCACCTGCTGCTGATCGGCGCGATAACTGACCAGGGCATTCTCGACATCCTGCAACGCAGTCAGCACCGTCTGGCGATATTCCAGCGCTGCATTGGCCTGCTGCGCGCGTGCCAGTTTCACGCTGGAGACCAAACGCCCGCCCTGAAAAATCGGAATGGAGAGCGAGGGCCCGATACTGTAGAAATGGCTGCTCCAGTCATCCAGATAGCTGGCATCGGTGTTGCGAACCCCGAGTTGACCCGTCAGTGACAGGCTGGGGAACAGATCCGCCACCGACACGCCAATGTTGGCAGTCTGCGCATGCAGATTGGCTTCCGCCTGGCGAATATCCGGACGTCGTCGCGCCAGCGTGGATGGAATCCCCACCGCCACCATTTTCGGCAACGCCGGTAACGCTTTACTGCTCATCAGCTCGTTATCCAGTGCGCCCGGCGTTTTGCCCAGCAATACCGCTAAACCATTCATGGCCTGACGTTCCTGCGACTGATAGCCCGGTAATTGCGCGTTCAGCGAGGCAAGTTGTGCGCGCGCATTTTCCACATCGGTGAGCGGCGCCATGCCGTTACGCTGCTGGCTTTGCGTCAGTTCCCAGGTTTGCTGCGCCACATCGATTTGCTGCTGCAGCGTATTGAGTACCGCTTGCGCGCCGCGCAATTGCAGATAGGCACGTGCCACTTCTGCTTCGAGTGACACCAGCGCATCATTGCGTTGTTCGATGGCAGCCTGCTGCTGCGCATCTGCGGCTTCCATCTGACGGCGCACTTTGCCCCACAGATCCAGCTCCCAGCTGGCGTCAAAGCTGCCCTGATAAAGGGTGACAGAATGATCGAGGCCGTTCAGTTGATTGGCGACGTCACTGTCCACCTGATCGTAAACCCCGTTGGATTTCAGTATGCCTTTTAGGCCCAACTGCTGACGTGTGACTTTAGCCGAGCCATTGAGTGACGGAAAAAGCCCGCCGCGCGCCTGCGCCAGTTGCTCACGCGCTCCAGCAATGCGCAACACCGACTGCTGCAGGGATAAGTTACCGGCAATGGCGCGTTCAATCAGGCTATCCAGTTGTGGATCATTAAAGCTTTTCCACCACAGTGGGTTGGTGGCCGCCGATTGCGGTTTTGAGGCTTCCTGCGACGGCAAATCGCGATAGCTGCCTGGCGTCTGCGCATGGGGTGGCTGATAATCAGGGCCCACAGCGCAACCCGCCAGAAGCAGAGACAGCGCCAGCAAACTCAAGCGCGGAGAGGTGATCATCTTAGTGTGCTCCTGCACTGCCTTCGCTCTTGATCGGCGAAAGCAACCAACAAAATGGAATCAACAGCAAGGCCACAATACTCAGGCCCATAAATACGTCGATGTACGCCAGGATTCGCGCCTGTGCAATCATCTCTTTGTACAGCTGACCCGTCGCCAGCGTCAGGGGATCGCCCACCGCAGACGTAAAGTCGCGAATCGACTGCGCCCAATGCTGCAAAGTAAGATTGAACGGCTCGTTGAGCGGCGTCATGTTATGCACCATACTCGCCGACCGCGCCTGCATACGCTCAGTGATCCCCGCCGTTGCCAGTGAAATACCGATCGATCCCGCCACATTACGGAACATGGTAAACAATGCCGATGCATCCGCATTGAGCCGTTGCGGCACCGTAATAAAAGCAATGGTCGTCAGCGGCACAAACAGGAAACCCAGCCCTATCGATTGCGCACTGCGCATTAATACCAGGGTGGTAAAATCAACATTCGGCGTCAAGGTCGTGGAATAGAAGAAGGCGCTGGCGAGGCAGGTAAAACCGAAAGCAATGATGTAGCGTGTTTGCACAATCGGCATCAGCTTCAGCACCAGCGGAATGGTCAGGACGATCAATATCGCACCGGGCGAGAGCACCAGCCCCGACCAGGTCGCGGTATAGCCCAGATCCTGCTGCGCCAGTTGTGGAAGTACCACCGAACTGCCGTACAGAATCATCGCCATGCCTGCCATCAGCAAACCGGCCACCCAGAAGTTACGATCTTTCATGACCGTGATATCTACCACGGGTTTACGCGCATACAGCAGCCAGTAGACGGCGCCGACAATGCCGATCACCGCCAGCATGCAAAACAGGCGAATAAAGTGCGAGGCGAACCAGTCTTCATCTTCACCACGGTCAAGGAACACCTGCAAACAGCCGAGTCCAAGGGTGATCAAGCTGATACCGATGTAATCGATTTTCAGCTTGCCCTTCGCCCATTTACGCTCCCAAGGTGGATCTTCCAGCAGTTGATAGATCGCCAGCACCGTTAAAATTCCGACCGGGATGTTAATGAAGAACACCCAGCGCCAGCTGTAGTTATCCGTGATCCAGCCGCCGAGTGTTGGGCCGATCACTGGCGCAACGATAATCGCAATCGAGGAGAGGCCAAAAGCTTTGCCACGATCTTCCGCTTTAAAGTAATCGAGGAGCACCGATTGCTGCACCGGCTGCAAACCGCCGCCGAAAAAACCCTGCAACACGCGGAACAGAATGATTTGCCATAGCTCAGTGGCGATACCGCACAGGAACGAGCAGATGGTGAACATGACAATACAGATCAGGAAGAACTGTTTACGCCCAAACAAGCGGCTAAAGAAGGCGGAAATGGGCAACACAATGCCGTTAGCCACCAGATAGGAAGTCAGCACCCAGGTGGATTCGTCGTAACTGGAAGAGAGTGAGCCGGCAATGTGCGGTAGCGCCACGTTAACGATGGTGGTGTCGAGGATCTCCATAAACACCGCCAGCGTCACCGTGATGGCGACCAGCCAGGGATTGCTGGCCGGACGCCAGCTTTCGCTCGCACTCATTCGACGGTGACCTTCGGCTCAACCGACAGGCCCAGTGGCAACGGATGATTCGGATCCAATCCTTTATCGATGACGATTTTCACCGGCACGCGCTGCACAATTTTCACGTAGTTACCGGTGGCGTTTTCAGCCGGGAAGGTGGAGAAACGCGAGCCGGACCCCATCTGCACGCTATCAACGTGCCCTTCCAGCTTCATATCTGGCCAGGCGTCGATACTGATATCTACTTTGTCGCCGGGATTCATCCGCGCCAGTTGGGACTCTTTGAAGTTGGCATTGATCCAGATATCAGGCGACACCAGTGAAAACAGTGCCGTGCCAGCCTGTACCAGCGTGCCGACCTGCACGTTGCGCTTGGTGACAAAGCCATCGTAGGGGGCGCGCACTTGGGTATAAGAGAGATTCAGTTCGGCGGTATTGAGCTGAGCCTGCGCCTGCTCAACCTGCTGCTGACGCGCTTCTACGTTGGTTTCCTGCTGACGAATCTGCAATTGCACCTGTGAAGCCACTTCGACCTGCGCTTTGGCGCTTTGCAGTTGTGCTTCAGCGGATCGCAGCTGCGCGGCTGCGGTATCGATGTTGCGTTGTGACGTCGCGCGCGGATCCACGCCGCGCTGACGACGATAGTCCGCCTGCGCATTTAAAAGATTGGCCTGCGCTTTGGCTTGATCGGCTAACGCCTGATCGCGCTGCGCAGGATACTGCACGCGTGACAGCGCTAACTGTGCCTGCGCCTGATGCAGTTGCGCCTGAGCCAGGCCAAGCTGGGCTTTAGCCTGATCGCGTTGGGCACTGGTATCGCGTGGGTCGATCTCCACCAGCAAATCGCCCTGCTTCACCCGCTGGTTATCTTTCACCAGCAGTTTCACCACATAACCGGCCGCTTTCGGTGCGATGGTCACGGCATCACCTTCGGTAAAGGCATCATCCGTGGATTCAATGTTGCGCGTGGTAAACCAGAACCACAGGCCCACCAACAGCATGATCACCACCACGATGGCGAGAATGACCAGTGGCTTTTTGCCGGGGCGTTTACGTTGTGGTTCGTTGTTGTCTTGACTGGAGTCTGAAGCGTGCTGCGCATCCTGCTGCTCGCGTGCGGGCGGCTGATTGTGGTTATCACTCATAGGTTATCATCGCTGGCTGTGATCCCGATCCACGGGCAAAAACGGTCAACTTAACCTTAGATCGAAAATTGACAAATGCCAGTACAACTTTACACAAGCCAACAATCAACGCATTTTCTGCCACTAAGTGCGATAACGCGCTGAATAATCAGCGCGTCAGCTCATCGGGCAGAACAAAATGGCAGGCTTAGTGTAGCCAGCGCAACAGGAACCAGCCACACAGCATCGACCACGCCAGCATGGGTAAAGAAAACAGGTGAAAGCGCCACCAGACTTTGCTGTCTTGCGCCATACGCAGCGCAATCAGGTTAGCCAATGAACCCGGCAGCAAGCCAAATCCACCAATGTTGACGGCCCAGGCGAGCACCTCTGAAGGCGGCACTTTTTGCAGCAACAGGATGGTGGCTGGCACATTACTGATCACCTGTGAAAGACCTATCGCCAGCAAGTATAAACCGCCTTCACTCAACTGGCTTATCGCGGCGAAATGCGGTTGTAGCAGGGGAAGATGCATCAGTAAAAACACATCGATGAACATCGCGACAAATACCAGCAACAAGCTCCAGTCAATACTGATCAATACGCTGCGCGCCATAATCAGGAAGCAGCCTGCCACCAACAACAGCGCCCATCCGGTCATTTTCAGCTCTAAAGCCACAATAAACATCAGATACAGCAGCACACTGATGATAAATAATGGTTTTTCCCATTGATGCGCTTCGCTTTGCGCGTGCTTTTGGATGGTTTGTTTAGGAAAACTCCACCAGGTGAGCGCCATCAGGCTGATCATCAACACGGCAACTAACGGTGCCATTTGCAAGATAAAGCCCGGCACGCTGAGCGTGCCGTGGCTCCATAACAGAATGTTTTGCGGATTACCCACCGGCGTCAGCAGCGATCCGGCATTTACCGCCAGCGCTTCAAAAATAATCAGACGAGAAATCGGCAGACGCGAGAATTTGCGTAGCGTCAGGGTCAGCGGCACCAGAATAAACAGCGCCACATCGTTGGTGAGAAAGGTGGAAAGCAGCGCAGCGGCACACACCATAAACAGTGCCAGTGTACGCTCATGTTGAAAGCGCTGCACCAGACGCGCGCCGAGCACATCAAAATAACCGCTGTTTTCCAACCCTTTGGTCAGCATCAATAGCCCGGTGAGCGTCATGATAGTGTGCCAGTCAACGGCGGCAGGCAATTGCGACCAACGATACTCTGCCAGCGGCAATAAAATCACACCCAACAGCAACAGCAAATGCAAAATACGATCACGCATTAAGGAACGCAGCACGATGGGCATGATGGCGGAAGACCTTGTAAGTTAGCGGCTCTCGTAAAACTTCTGGAAGACGGCGAGGGTTTCATCACTGACGTGATGTTCCAGGCCTTCAGAATCCCGGCGGGCAGTTTCCGGGCTGACACCTAACGCCAGCAGGAAAGTTTCAACAATATGGTGACGTACGCGGCTCGCTTCAGCCAGCTTTTCACCTTCAGGCGTCAGAAACACACCGCGATAAGGAACCTGTTCCACCAGACCGGTGGTGCCTAAACGCTTCAACATTTTTGCCACGGTGGGCTGTGAAACGCCGAGGCGCGCGGCCATATCGACCTGGCGGGCTTCACCAAATTCACGAATCAAATCAGAGATTAACTCTACGTAGTCATCAATAAGTTCACGTCGATGCGCTTCGCGCACCTGGCGAAATCCTTCGACATGCTCCTCTATATCTTTAAGCGGCCCCTGGGGCGTATTGGTGGCGCTCTTTGCACGACGACTCATTCAGCTTCCTCTTTATTATCTGCCGCACTTTACCTGCGGTGCGGGCCTGGCTGCGCTCATTGTAAACCAGGCACAAATAAGCACAAATTTTTCCTAAATAGTGTTGGCTAAAGAGTATAGCCAGTGCTATCTTTGTTCGTAATGTAAGCGAATAGCTTATTTAGGAGGCAACGATGAACGCACCCTATTTGCTGCTACTCCTTTTCCTGCTGTTTATCGCAGGTTTGTGCTTACTGTTACGTCGTTATTCATTCGGGAGGTGAACATGACCACCATGAAAAACTGCCTCGACTGTGGCAAATGCTTCCAGGTTGAGCAAAGCAAACCGGCTTTTGAGCTGAAATCGCTGCTGTGCCTGTTTAAACGCTCGCCTTTTGCCCTGCGTCTGATGCTGATTGAAAAGCTGACCGGCAAACAGCTGACCGAGCGCCCTTGCCCCAATCTCATCTGGCGCGGCTGATTCATCCATAAATTTCTTCTCAGGATCCGTTTCCTCAACGGATCCTTTGCACGATCTCACATTTTGTTACCTTTTTAGTCCTACTCTTTCTATTGTTATTGAACGAATTTCCGATCCCTGCGCTCACTGTGGCTGAATCGCTTCAGGCACTGACATAACTTTACCTTCAATAACGCTTAAACGATTAGGCTGCTAACTTTTAGCTTGCAACCTGTTGTGACGTCTGATTAATCTCCTCATAACAAAAAATTACATACTTATAACAAAATCAACCCAGGGTGGGTTTTTCGTAAGGAAGATTAGCAATGTCACTTAAAAAGCCTGAAGAGCAACCATCGGGCAGGAGACGATTTTTACAAAAATCGCTCTCGCTCATTCCCCTCGCCGCCGCAGCCAGTTCCGGTGTGGTGTCACTCTCCTCCCCCGCTGCCGACAAGCCGCAAGGCGTGTTATCCGACTATGTTCCCGCTTACTTCAACGATAAAGAGTGGAAATTTCTGCTCGCCGCGCTGGATCGCCTGATCCCTGCCGATGCCAACGGTCCTGGCGCCGTCAGTGAAGGTGTACAGGTGTTTATCGATAAGCAGATGGAATTGCCCTACGGCTATGGTCGCTTGTGGTACATGCAAGGCCCGTTCGCCGATTCGATTCCGGAAATGGGTTACCAATCCCATCTGGTGCCACGCGATACCTATCGGTTAGGCATCGCCTTAGCTGACCAGCACTGTCAGCAGCAGTACCAAAAAGATTTTTATCAACTGGAAACGGCGCAACAGGAAGAGGTTTTGCGTGCGCTGGAAGCCGACAAACTGCATAACGATGCCATTCACGGCAAGCTGTTTTTCGAGCAACTGCTGGAGAACACCAAAGAGGGTTATCTCGCCGATCCGATTCACGGCGGCAACCAAACGCTGGCCTCGTGGAAAATGATCGGTTTCCCCGGTGCACGTGCGGATTTCGTCGATACCGTACAGCAGCCTAATAAACCCTACCCTCTTGGCCCAGTCAGCATTTCCAGTAAAAGGAGCGTGTAATGGCGGCAGTAAAAAAAGCGCCCGTCGATGTGGTCATCGTCGGGTTCGGCTGGACCGGTTCGCTCATGGCGATGGAACTGGCCAGTTCTGGTTTGAATATTGTGGCACTGGAGCGCGGCGAAAATCGCGATACCTACCCCGACTTCTCCTATCCGCGTATTGCCGATGAACTGACTTATGGCATTCGTTTAAAACTGTTCCAAAACGCCTCGAAAGAGACCGTGACGGTTCGTCACACTACGCAGGAAACCGCGCTGCCATATCGTCGCTTCGGTTCCTTCCTGCCCGGTGATGGTGTGGGCGGTGCCGGTACCCACTGGAACGGTCAGCTGTGGCGTCCGCTGGAAGCTGATTTAAAAATGCGCAGCACAGTCATCGAAAAATACGGTGCTGACTTCATTCCTAAAGACATGACGGTGCAGGATTACCCCTTCTCTTATGCCGAGATGGAGCCCTATTTCGATAAGTTTGAGAAAATTTGCGGCGCGGCCGGTCAGGTCGGTAACCTCAACGGTGAAACCGTCGAAGGCGGTAACCCGTTCGAATCTCCGCGTAAAAATTGCTATCCCACCAAACCGTTAAAAACGCTGTATGCCGGCGAATTATTCTCTAAAGCCGCAAAGCAACTGGGCTATCACCCCTTTGAGTGCCCTGCAGCCAACACCACCGAACCCTGGACCAACCCTTACAACGTGCAACTTGGCGTGTGTAACTACTGCGGTTATTGCGAACGCTTCGGCTGTTTCAACTACTCCAAAGGTTCACCGCAAAGCTGTGTTATCCCTGCTCTGAAGCCGTTTAGTAACTTTGAGTTGCGCACGCAGGCGCACGTGATTCGTGTTAATACCGACAGCAGCGGTAAAAAAGCCACTGGCGTCACCTATATCGATGCGCAAGGTAATGAAGTCGAGCAACCGGCCGACCTGGTGATCCTCAGTGCCTTCCAGTTGCACAATGTGCGCTTACTGCTGTTGTCAAAAATCGGTAAGCCATACGATCCACAAACCGGTGACGGCGTGGTGGGCAGAAACTATGCCTATCAGATGACCGGCGGTATCAAGCTGTTCTATGACAACGACAATTGGTTCAATCCATTTGCCGCCACGGGTGCCACCTCCACCGTTATCGATGATTTCAATGCGGAAAACTTCGATCACAGCAAAGTCGGCTTTGTTGGCGGTGCCACCATTTCTGCGGCCTTCTCCGGTGGACGTCCCATCCAGCAGATGGGCATCCCTAAAGATGCGCCGCGTTGGGGTTCCGGCTGGAAACAGGCCATCAAAGATAATTATCTGCACAACATGAACGTCGGCTCGTCGGGTTCGGTGATGCCATATAAGCAGTGCTACCTCGACCTTGATCCTACGTACCGTGATATCTACGGCCAACCGTTGCTGCGTATGACCTTTGACTGGCAGCAGAATGAACTGAAGATGACCAACTTCATCAAAGATAAGGCCGAGGAGATCGTCAAGGTGATGAATCCTAAGCACTATGAAGTGGGCTTCAAAACGCTCAACAGCCATTACGATGTCCGCCCTTACCAATCAACGCACACCACCGGTGGTGCAGTGATGGGCGACGATCCGCGTACCAGCGTGGTGAATAAGTTCCTGCAAAGCTGGGATGTACCGAACGTATTCGTTACGGGCGCATGCTGCTTCCCGCAAAACCTGGCATACAACCCAACCGGGATTGTCTGTGCCACCGCATTATTCGCGGCGGATGCGATTCGCAACCGCTATCTGGCTAAGCCTGGTCCGCTGGTTCAGGCCTGATAAGGAGCGTTATAGTGAAATTTTCCGCACTCTTTTTCGCTCTCGGCGGCGCACTGATCAGCCACGCCGCATCGGCCGCGACCAATGCCTCGGTTAAGCAAGGCGAGTATCTGGCCAAAGCGGGCGATTGTGCCGCATGCCATACCGCAGCAGGCGGGCAACCTTTCGCCGGTGGGCTCAAAATGAGCACGCCGATTGGTGCCATATACTCCACCAACATCACGCCAGATAAAACGCACGGCATTGGCGACTACAGCTACGACGACTTCGTCAAAGCGGTACGTGGCGGTGTAGCGAAAGATGGCAGCTCGCTCTACCCCGCCATGCCGTTCCCGTCGTATGCCAAAATCAGCGACAGCGATATGCACGCGTTGTATGACTACTTTATGCAGGGTGTGAAACCGGTGAGTCAGGAGAATCGCAAAAGTGATATCCCCTGGCCGCTCAGCATGCGTTGGCCGCTGGCGTTTTGGCGCTGGACCTTTGCCGATGACAGCACTTACGCTCCTGTAGCCGGCCAATCGGCACAGTGGCAGCGCGGTGCTTATCTGGTGCAGGGGCTTGGTCACTGTGGCTCATGCCATACGCCTCGTGGCATCGGCTTCCAGGAGAAAGCCATGGATCAGAACAGCAAAGGCTATCTGACCGGCGGCACACTGGAAGGCTGGCATGCGCCAGATCTGACCGCCAGCCCGGCAGCGGGTTTGGGCAGTTGGTCTGAGCAAGATATCGCCACCTTCCTGAAAACCGGCGCGAATAAGCAAGGCGCTGCCTTTGGTTCGATGACGGATGTGATCGCGCACAGTACCCAGTATCTCAGTGATGAAGATCTGAATGCGATTGCCGTTTATCTGAAGTCTTTACCGGCTGCGGATAACACCGCTGCACCACAGGCCAGCGATGCGACGTCGCAAGCGCTGTTCAAAGGGGATGTCAGCCAGCCAGGCGCGCAGGTGTACGTGGATAACTGCGCTGCCTGCCATCGTACGGACGGTAAAGGCTATGCCAGTACCTTCCCGGCGCTGGCACACAATCCGGCCTTGTTGAGTGAAGACCCGTCATCAGTAATCAGTGTGATTCTGAAAGGCGGCCAGCGTGCGATTACGCAACAGGCGCCGACCGGTTTCACCATGCCAGATTTCGCCTGGCGCCTGGATGATCAGCAGGTCGCTGATGTCGCTAACTTTATTCGCAATGGATGGGGTAACAAAGCGGCACCGGTAACGGCCGATCAGGTGAAGAAGATCCGCGCCACGCTTCCTCCCGCCCCGCAAAAGTAAGCATAAAAAAACGGCCCGTAAAGGGCCGTTTCTTGTGGAACTCTGGTCTAAGCAAAAACTTAGAAGCTGTAGCCTACGCCAGCAATCCAGGTGCCTACGTCTACGCTACGGATACGGCTCTGCTCGTAACCCACGTCAACAGCAACGTTCTGGATTGGGTTGAACTGCATGCCTGCGCCGTAGGAGAAACCGTAATCGCTGGTGTCAGATTTAGACTGTGCAGCAGCGTCATTCGCCTGGTATTTACCGTAACCGATACCGACCACGCCGTAGATGCTTGCCCAGTCGTTCAGACGGTAAGCAGGACCACCGGTGATGCCGTAGTACTGGCCTTTGTTGTAAACGCCAGCGTCAGTGCGGTCTTTCTCGGTGTAGGTGAAAGAACCGATCCAACCCAGTGGGTTAGTACCATCTTCGTAACGGTATTTCAGGTTGAAGCCGTTTGCTTTGTTAGCAACGCCCTGATAATCGCTCTGCGCGTAACCAGCAGAAACGGTGCTCTGCGCCATGGCTGAACCTGCTGAAACTGCCAGTACACAAGCCAGTGCTGAAAGACATGCAATTTTTTTCATAAACCACCTCAAATGTGAATATACTTCTCTCCTGACAACGCTGAAAATATAACAAAAATTAGCAAGAAACTCTGCCCGCTATTTGTTGTCTAAGAGATTGTTTGGTGTAACAGAAAGTTAATGAAGTTTCCTATGTCATTCATTTTACTTATAAAAAGCATCATCTTTCTGCAACAATATTTCGGACAACAAATAATGCGTTTAAGGATATTCCTAAACTAACCTGACATTTCTTTACTTAAATGGCCCGAAAAACGGTTATTTTCCAGGCTGTCACCGCATTTATTTTCCCTCTTACACGCCTCCTTATTTCCTGAAGATTCCTTTACACTGACGTTTTGTTGCTGTGTTGTTAATCACTACAGGATTGAATTACAGGATGTCTACGCCTCTGACGAACACCAAAATGGTCCCGGTTTTGTTCCCGATTGCCGTGCTACTGATTGCTATGCTCTCGCTCCAGGGCGGTGCTTCATTGGCAAAATCGCTGTTCCCCAGCGTGGGGGCGCCGGGCATCACCGCACTGCGCCTCGGATTGGGCACCCTGATTTTGTGTGTCATCTTTAAGCCGTGGCGTTTACGATTTACCTCTGCACAGCGCAAACCGCTCTTGATGTACGGTCTGGCGCTGGGTTGTATGAACTATCTCTTCTATTTATCCATTCGCACCGTGCCGCTGGGCGTTGCCGTTGGCCTGGAGTTTCTCGGCCCCTTAACCCTGGCATTGGCCGGTGCGCGACGTCCGCTCGATTTCCTTTGGGTGCTTCTGGCGGTCACCGGTTTGTGGTTTCTGCTGCCGATTGGTGATGGCATCAGCCATATCGATCCGCTGGGTGCGCTGTTAGCCGTGGGAGCCGGTGCCTGTTGGGCGGTCTATATCCTGGCGGGGCAACGCGCCGGTGCGGAGCATGGCCCAGCAACCGTTGCCATGGGATCGTTAATTGCCTCGGTGATCTTTGTTCCTCTTGGATTAACCTTTGCGGCACCCGGCATCTGGCACTGGGAAATTCTGCCCCTGGCGCTGATTATCGCCCTGCTCTCCAGTGCCATTCCTTATTCACTGGAGATGATGGCCCTGACCCGTCTGCCCGCTCGCATTTTTGGCACGCTGATGAGCCTGGAACCCGCGATGGCAGCGCTTTCCGGGATGTTGTTCCTCGGGGAATTACTGACGCTGAAGCAGTGGATCGCGCTGCTGGCCATTATTGCCGCTTCGGCGGGTTCGACACTCACCATGAAACAGAAGAGTGCCAAAATAAGCGAAGTGGATATTAATAACCCGCAATAAATAATGCCAAATTCAGCCTGTTAAGCTGCAGGCTGAATATATAAGCATTCTCATTCCCATTTTTTTCATCGCAAGTTCCCTCTTTGTTATTATTTTGCAACATCATTGATAAACAATTAACACGGACCATAATCACCTGTTATATAAGACAAATAAATTAAACGCTCAATTCCCGCGCAACATTAAGGTTTATCTATTCCTGTCATCGGTTTAAACAATCCGGCATAGCCAAAAAACTGCTGCTATACTTATTCCCGTGCTTGATTAGGACAACCATCAATTAGAGGATATTAATGATGAGTACCGCAAAACTGGTTAAAACTAAATCGTCTGATCTCATTTACACCCGTAATGATGTTGCTGATAGCGATAAGAAAGCGACCATCGAGGTGCTCAACCGTCTGGTAGTGGAGTTTATTGATCTGTCACTGATCACTAAGCAGGCGCATTGGAATATGCGCGGCGCCAACTTTATCGGTGTGCATGAAATGCTGGATGGCTTCCGTACTGCCATCACCGATCATCAGGACACCATTGCAGAGCGTGTTGTACAGCTCGGCGGCGTGGCGCTGGGTACCACTCAGATCGTCAACGACAAGACGCCATTAAAAAGCTATCCGCTCAACATCCATACCGTTCAGGATCACCTGAAAGCCCTTGCCGATCGTTACGCGATTGTCGCGAACGATACGCGTAAGGCCATCAGTGAAGTAAGCGATGAAGACACTGCCGACATTTTCACGGCAGCATCGCGTGATTTGGATAAATTCCTGTGGTTCATCGAATCCAACATCGAATAATGTCAGTTACAGCGAAGGCGGGATATCCCGCCTTTTTTTATATCTGTAACATTTTGGTGCTTTTTTTGACGTTGTTAACAAAATCTTAATCCTGCCTTTCCCTTGCTCAGCCCTTGGTGCACACTGTGCCTGCACCACCACAGTACGATGCACTATTTTGGTGACCCATATTAGTGCAGACTTTTCGACTACAGCAAAATCGCTTCAGCCAGGCCCTGCATCCTGCTGATTTCGACCAAAATGAAAAGTTGGCATAATTTTTTCATATGAATAGCCGTACATCAGGCCATCAGGTCTGAAGGGTAATAAGGAAAATAATGATGAAGTCTTTGATTAAAGTCTCCGTGGCAGCCCTGGCGCTGGCCTTCTCGCTTTCTTCCACTGCAGCAGATAAGAAACTGGTCGTTGCGACCGACACCGCATTCGTTCCTTTTGAATTCAAACAGGGCAACGATTACGTTGGTTTCGATATCGACCTGTGGGCCGCTATCGCCAAAGAACTGAAGCTGGATTACACTCTGAAGCCAATGGATTTCAGCGGCATCATCCCAGCACTGCAAACCAAAAACGTTGACGTGGCTCTGGCCGGCATCACCATTACCGACGAGCGCAAAAAAGCCATCGACTTCTCTGACGGCTACTACAAAAGTGGTCTGTTAGTGATGGTGCGTGAGAACGAAAACAACATCAAAGGCATCGACGATCTGAACGGCAAAGTGGTTGCGGTGAAGAGCGGTACCGGTTCTGTTGATTACGCAAAAGCGCACATCAAGTCTAAAGATCTGCGTCAGTTCCCGAACATTGACAACGCCTACATGGAGTTGGGCACCAACCGTGCTGACGCCGTGCTGCACGACACGCCAAACATCCTGTACTTCATCCACACCGCCGGTAAAGGTCGCTTCAAAGCGGTTGGCGAGTCTATCGAAGCTCAGCAGTATGGTATCGCTCTGCCAAAAGGCAGCGATGACCTGCGTAACCAGATTAATGGCGCGCTGAAAACCCTGCGCGACAACGGCACGTACAACACAATTTATAAAAAATGGTTCGGCAGCGAGCCAAAATAATTCCGGCCTAAGCCGATTTTTCCAGCAGGGAGCTTAGTCTCCCTGCTTTTTACATTTCCATTGCAACAGATTTTGGAGTTACACCATGGAGTTTGACTGGAGCGTCATTTGGCCAGCCCTGCCGATTTTGATCGAAGGCGCCAAAATGACCCTGATAATTTCCGTACTCGGCTTAATTGGCGGGTTAATCATTGGTTTAGTCGCCGGTTTCGCGCGCGCGTACGGCGGATGGATCGCCAATAATATCGCGCTGGTGTTTATCGAGCTGATCCGCGGTACACCAATCGTGGTGCAGGTGATGTTTATTTACTTCGCCTTACCGATGGCCTTCCCGGACCTGCGTATCGATCCGTTTACCGCCGCCGTGGTCACCATCATGATTAACTCCGGTGCCTATATCGCGGAAATCACGCGTGGTGCCGTGCTGTCGATCAACAAAGGCTTCCGTGAAGCAGGCCTGGCGCTGGGTCTTTCCCGCCGTGAAACCTTACGTTACGTCATCATGCCGTTGGCACTGCGTCGTATGCTGCCGCCGCTCGGTAACCAGTGGATCGTGAGTATCAAAGATACCTCGCTGTTTATCGTGATCGGCGTGGCGGAACTGACCCGTCAGGGCCAGGAAATCATCGCCGGAAACTTCCGCGCGCTGGAGATCTGGAGTGCCGTTGCGATTATCTATTTGGTTATTACGTTGGTGTTGAGCTTTGTACTGCGCCGTATTGAGAAGAAGGTGAAAATCCTGTGATTGAATTTAAAAACGTCTCTAAAAACTTCGGCCAGACCAAAGTCCTGCATGACATCAACCTGAAGATCAATCAGGGCGAAGTGGTGGTGATTATCGGGCCATCTGGCTCAGGTAAATCGACCCTGCTGCGCTGCATCAACAAGCTGGAAGAGATCACTACCGGTGACCTGATCGTTGATGGCATGAAAGTTAACGATCCTAAAGTCGATGAGCGTCTGATTCGTCAGGAAGCGGGCATGGTATTCCAGCAGTTCCATCTGTTCCCGCAGATGAGTGCGCTGGATAACGTGGCTTTCGGCCCGATTCGCGTGCGCGGTGCGAAGAAGGACGACGCACAGAAACTGGCACATGAACTGTTGGGTAAAGTCGGCCTCGCCGAGCGTGCGCACCACTTCCCTGCCGAACTGTCCGGTGGTCAGCAGCAGCGTGTTGCCATTGCTCGTGCGCTGGCGGTGAAACCGAAGATGATGCTGTTTGATGAGCCAACCTCTGCACTCGATCCTGAACTGCGCCATGAAGTGCTCAAGGTGATGCAGGATCTGGCCGAAGAAGGCATGACGATGGTCATCGTAACGCACGAAGTGGGCTTTGCTCAGAAAGTGGCTTCGCGTCTGATCTTCATTGATAAAGGCACCATCGCGGAAGATGGCAATCCGGATGAGTTGATCACCAACCCACCGAGCGATCGTCTGCGTGAGTTCCTGCAGCACGTGTCATAAATGCCGAGGCGGCTGTAAAGCCGCCTCTTCTTCCGTAAAGAAATTTCCTTTCAGAATCTTCACCTTCCATCACTGACTATACTTTTTCTCTTGTGCCGTTGTGCGTTGCTCAAGGAGAAGGTCATGTCGTTTGCCCGCCCATCATGGTGCCCTACCATATGGATGCTGATCTGTCTGTTCCTCGTTCCCACCGCAAACGCGGTCAATCTACCGCAGGCCGCCGTCGCCGCTCAGCAAACGTCAACGCCCGCTGCCAGCACCCCCGCTGCAGGTGAGCCAACGCTGGAAGATAAAAAAGCCGCTTATGCCGCGCTGGCCAATATTCTGGAAAATAACGACTCGCGTCAGGAACTGATCGATCAGTTGCGTCAGGCCGCCACCAGCAAAGCCAATAATGAACAGCCGGTATTGGCTCCACCGCAGGCCGAACAGGAAGATCCCACGGTACTGGAGAGCGTCACCAACGTTACACGCGAATATGGAGGCGCCGTTGCCTCGCAGTTTGTCCGTTTGCACGACAACATCGTTAACGCGCCGCACAAATCCTTTAATCAGCAAACCTTCTTCAATGCACTGAAGTATTTCGCCGGGCTCGCCGCTGCCGTTTTTGCTTTCTACTGGTTCACGCGGCTGATGATGTATCCCGTGTGGCAGCGCATGGGCCGCTGGGGGCGCAATCATAATCTGGATCGCACCAAGTGGCTGCATCTGCCTGCCGCCATTATCGTCGCCTTTCTTCTCGACTTAGTGCTTCTGGCGCTGACGCTGTTTGTTGGTCAGATCATCAGTGACAACTACCACAACAACAACCGCACCATTGCCTATCAGCAGGGGCTATTCCTCAATGCCTTCGCGTTGATTGAGTTTTTCAAAGCGGTGTTGCGATTGATATTCTGCCCACGCTTCCCCACCCTGCGCTTCTTTCATCTTTCCGATGTGCGTGCCGCTTACTGGAACACACGTCTTAGCTGGCTCAGCGGCATCATCGGTTATGGTTTGCTCGTGGTGGTGCCGATTGTCGGCAATCAGGTGAATATGCAAATCGCTGCGTTGGTGAATGTGTTGATCATGTGCATCATGACTGGCTGGGCGCTGTGGCTGATTTTCCGCAACCGACGCAATATCCACGACGAGTTATCGCGTTTGGCCGATCGCAGTATGAGCTTCTTTGCCTTGTTTATCCGCGCCTTTGGTATGGTGTGGCATTGGCTGGCGAGTGCCTACTTTATCGCGCTGTTCCTGTTCTCGATCTTCAATCCGGGTGACAGTCTGAAGTTTATGATGTCGGCCACGGTGCGCAGCATGGCGATTATTGTTATCGCCGCGCTGATTTCCGGCATGCTAACGCGCTGGATTGGCAAAACGCTGACGCTGTCGCCGGATCTGCGCCGTAACTATCCGGAACTGCAAAAACGCGTCAATGATTGGGTCAAAGCGCTGCTAAAACTGGCGCGTGTGATCACCGTGTTCGCCACGCTATTGCTGCTGCTCAATGCCTGGAATCTGTTTGATCTCTGGCACTGGCTCACGCTGGGAGCCGGGCAGAAAATGGTGGATGTGCTGATTCGTATCGTGATGATTTTGCTGCTCTCCGCCATCGGCTGGACGCTGCTGGCCAGCCTGATCGAAAGCCGTCTGGCTTCGGATTCACACGGAAGGCCGATGCCCAGCGCACGTACGCGTACCTTACTGACGCTATTCCGTAATGCGCTGGCGGTGGTGATCAGCACCATCACCATTATGATTCTGCTGTCAGAAGTGGGTGTTAACATCGCGCCGCTGCTGGCGGGTGCCGGGGCGCTCGGTCTGGCGGTGTCGTTCGGTTCGCAAACACTGGTGAAGGATATTATCACCGGTATCTTTATTCAGTTTGAGAACGGCATGAACACCGGCGATTTGGTGACCATTGGCCCGATCACCGGCACGGTGGAGCGCATGTCAATTCGCTCCGTCGGCGTGCGTCAGGATACCGGCGCATATCACATCATTCCGTGGTCTTCGATTACCACTTTCGCCAACTTTGTGCGCGGTATTGGCTCGTTTGTCGCCAACTATGATGTAGACCGCAGTGAAGACACCGAGCGTGTGAATGCGACCTTGCAGGCAGCGGTGAAGGAGTTGCTGGAGAATCCGGATATTCGCGGCATGGTGATTGGCGAACCGAGTTTTTCCGGACTGGTGGGCCTGACCAACCAGTCCTTTACCGTGCGCGTGTCGTTTACCACCCAACCGCTGAAGCAGTGGACAGTGCGTTTTGCGCTGGATGACAAGGTGAAGAAGCATTTTGATGCTGCAGGGATTAAAGCGCCGCATCAGACGGTGGAAGTGATGCAGACAGGCAACGATGTGGGTTCCGCGGCCACGCTGGCAGCGCTGCCGCCGCCCAATCCATCATAAAAACACGTTGGTTGAAACCTTAGGACACCGGATTAAACGCTTACATTCGCGGGCTAAGACTCGCCCCTGCATCCGAACACATGCAGGCTGCAGCCTTTAACCGTCAGTCTCAACGCGAGAACTCAAGTGGGAAATTTCCAGTGCTCGCCTCAATGTTCAACCGATGTGGACTACGGTCTTGAGTCCGTACGATTCAGCACAAGTATTTAAATGAGCGATCCCGAGTTCGCACCCACTAACGACACAATGTGGAATGTGGCCTCAGGATTCGCTGGTTCAGCGCGCGAAGCGTTTAGTGCGCGCGGCTGGCGGCAGGAATGTCCAGGCGATAAAGCGGCTCTGTTTCTGCCCCTGTGCCATCTCGATGATGCGCACTTCCTCAACCTCGAGATCGCGCAACTGATCGCGCAACGCAGGCAGGTTCTCTTTGCGCGAAACCAGTGAGGTAAACCAGACAATGCGGTCGGCATAAGCCACGCTTTCATCGATCATCTTACCCACGAACTGGCGCTCGCCGCCCTCGCACCACAGTTCCTTGTGTTGACCGCCAAAGTTAAGCGGTGCATCTTTGCCTAAGCCCAGATTTCGCGTTTTGCGCTGACCGACCATCGCCGCTTCCTGCGCCGAACCGTGGAACGGTGGATTACACAGCACCGCATGATAGCGTTCATTTTTGTGCACCACACCGGCGAAAATGGCGGACTCGTCTTTCTGACGACGCAGACGCACGCCGCGCTGCAAGCCGGGATTGCTCGCGACAATCTGGTTTGCCGCCGTGATGGCTTCCGCCGTGATATCGGTGCCGGTAAAGCGCCAGCCGTACTCCGCATGCCCGATCAATGGATAAATAAGATTTGCCCCGCAACCGATATCCATCACATCGACATCGCGTGGCACTTTGCCGCCGTTGTCACTGGCCAGCAAATCAGCCAGCGCATGCACATAGTCAGCACGGCCCGGTACGGGTGGCGTCAGGTAGCCTTCCGGTAGCTGCCAGTTCAGGTTATAAAACAGCTTAATCAGCGCCTGATTGAGCAGCATTACCGCTTCAGGATCGGCAAAATCCACCGACAACTCGCCGTAGCCATTTGGACGGACTTTCACCGCCAGCGGCGGATGAGCCGCGGTCAGAGCAGCAAAATCATAACGGCCCTGATGGCGATTACGGGGATGGAATGGCGAGGTGGCGGTTGGCTTGTTCATAGATTCTCCGGATAGTAGCGCGGGCGTAAGATACGCTGGATGGCGGCATCGCACAATCCGCTTACACGATTATCTGTATTGCATTTAAACCTGATATCCCAAAATTGAGTCCAAAATAATTCGTGCTGCAGCAAGCTGCCGTTATGGTCATCCGCTAGCGTTTCCTGATGATAGCGACAGGAATGCCATAACAGCGTTGCGGTGCGAAGTTTAACAGACGAGCCAGGAGCGCTAATGCGACAACGTTATACTTATCAGCCAAGGAGCGGGCATGGTTTGCCACACGATCCGCTGAACGCCATTGTTGGTCCTCGCCCGATTGGCTGGGTGAGTTCGCTGAGCGCCAGTGGCCAGCGCAACCTGGCCCCGTACAGTTTCTTTAACTGCTTTAACTATCATCCGCCGATTATTGGTTTTGCCAGCAGCGGCTGGAAAGACAGTGTGCGCAATATCAGTGAAAGCAAAGAATTCGTCTGGAATCTGGCCACGCGCCCGCTTGCCGAAGCGATGAATGAAAGCTCTGCGTCAGTACCGCCTGAACAAGATGAGTTCGCGCTGGCGGGATTGACGCCGATTGCCGCCTCGCACGTGAACGTCAGTATGGTGGCAGAGAGCCCGGTGAACTTTGAGTGCCGTCTGACGCAGCTGATTCGCCTGCAGGATGTGCAAGGCACTGAACTGGAGAGTTGGCTGGTGTTGGGTGAAGTGGTGGCAATTCATATTGATGAGACGCTGCTGGAAGATGGCATTTACCAGACCGCTAAGGCACAACCTATTCTGCGAGCCGGCGGCCCATCGGCGTATTACGGCATCAGTGAGGATTTGCGGTTTGATTTGGTGCGCCCGGATGCGCGCCGCGGTTAAATTTTGTGGGTTGACGGTTACGGTTGGACTGCGGGTTGGACTGCGGGTTCGAATGCAGTTTGAATGCAGTTTGAAACACAAGTTTGGATTGCTGACTGAAATGCGGGTTGGCTTAAAACCGAGTTAACGCTGGCTGGGGGCGCAGGGGGTCTGGCGTCCTCGCGCCGCTGACGCGGTTCCCTCACTTCGTTCGTCTGCCTCACGGAACGGCGGGGATGGCACATCCCTGTGCCGCCCCGCCTTTCGCCCGCGTCCTGCGGGCTATCCTGGCAGACTCACTCTGCTCGGCGCTGCGGATTGCCTGCCCCCCTGCGCCCCCAGCCTGCTCATAAACTTTCATGCGTTTTGTTAAAGGCACTTTCATTCCCATAATCTTCAGTGTGTTTGTCACCAAGCTTATTTCTGTCCATAAGATTGAATTTGTGATGCTAATGAGAGCATCAGCCGACTCATAAACTTCAACCAATAAGAGCTCACATTGGCTCACAAACTTGAATGCGAGTTGATAAATACCGCACAAGTGTTAGTGGCCGTAGCACCTCTGATGCTGCAAGGGCTATCCGCAACGCTGAAGCTTTTACATTGGGCCGGGAGATCCACGCAGGGATGACCCAAATTTTACAATCTGCTGATGAGCTCAAGTGAATGCTGTTGAAAGGGGCACAATATTTGAGGCCGTAGCACCTCTGATGCTGCAAGGGCTATCCGCAGCGCTGAGGCTTTTACGTTGGGCCAGGAGATCCACGCAGGGATGACCCAAATTTTACAATCTGCTGATGAGCTCAAGTGAATGCTGTTGAAAGGGGCACAATATTTGAGGCCGTAGCACCTCTGATGCTGCAAGGGCTATCCGCAGCGCTGAGGCTTTTACGTTGGGCCAGGAGATCCACGCAGGGATGCGTGGATCAGTTCGGGGCCGACCAGGGATGGTCGATCCCCGAACGTTCCGTCGGCACGACGTGGAAGCCGAGGGCACCGCGCCAGCGGCGCGAGGACTGCCCGGCAGCAGCAGAGGTGCTACGGCCCGCACCCACATGCATTCAGCAGTTAAGCAGTTAAGCAGTTAAGCAGTTAAGCAGTTAAGCAGTTAAGCAGTTAAGCAGTTAAGCAGTTAAGCAGTTAAGCAGTTAAGCAGTTAAGCAGTTAAGCATAACTTAAAGGCTCTCAACTAGCACCGTTCTTCATCACCTCAACCGCACGGGCAATTTCCGGTGCCAGCCAGCGATCTTCCTGCCAGTTCGCCACCTCTGCCCGCAAACGGCGCAACGCCTGTTTCGTCCCTTCCGCCAACTCCGCCTCGCCATGGAAATCCAGCGCCTGCGCCGCCAGCAAATACTCAATCGCCAGAATCTGCCACACATTCCCCACCAGCTTCAGCAGTTTCAACGCAGCTCCCGTACCCAAGCTAAGATGATCCTCCTGCAAACCCGAGGTCACGTAATTATCCAGCACCGCCGGTTGTGCCAACTGACGGTTCTCCGCACACAACGACGCCGCCACGTACTGCGCAATCATCATGCCGGAATTCACGCCCGGCTGCGCCACCAGGAACGCCGGTAAACCGCTGACCAGTGGATTCACTAAACGATCCAGACGTCGCTCCGCAATGCTGCCAACCTCCGCCATGGCAATGGCCAGTAAATCGGCCGCCATCGCCACCGATTCACCGTGCGGATTGGCCTGCGACACCACACGCCAGTTATCCACGGTGCCGAGTACCAACGGATTATCGGTACAGGCATTCAACTCGGTATTCACCTGGCGCGCCGCGTGATCAAACTGATCGCGGCTGGCACCGTGCACCTGCGGCATCGAGCGTAAGCTCAACGCATCCTGCGTGCGCACACCCACGCTTTTTGCCAGCAGTGGGCTGTCGCTCAGCAACTGACGCAAACGCAGGCCACTCACTTGCATGCCAGGACTGGCTTTCAGCGCAATCACTTCGGCATCAAACGCCACTAACTGCCCGCGCAGCGCCTCAAAGCTCATTGCGCCGGTCACGTCGGCCCAATCCAGCAAGCGCATCGCATCATCCAGCGCCAGACAAGACAACCCGGTCATACACGGCGTGCCGTTCACCAGGCTCAAGCCCTCTTTCGCGCCAGGTCGATAAGGCGTTAATCCAGCCTGCGCCAGCGCTTGCTCTGCAGACACGATCTGTTGCTGATACTCAACATCGCCCACGCCAATTAGCGCGAGTCCGATATGCGCCATATGGCTGAGATAGCCCACTGAACCTTGCGACGGCACCTGCGGCGTAATCTGATGATTCAGCAGCGCCAGCAAATGCTGCACCAGTGCCACGGAGACGCCCGATTTGCCATGGCTATAGTTCGCAATCGCCGCACACAGAATGGCACGCACCTGTTCACGCGCCAGTAATGGGCCCACGCCACAAGCGTGACTCAATAGCGTATTACGTGACAACTGGCTCAGCTGCACTTCCGGCAAAGTGATATTGCACAGCGCCCCCAGCCCGGTATTGATGCCATAAGCGATATGCCCGCTGGCCACAATCTGCTCGACGATCTCACGCCCCTGAGCAATACGCTGCCAGGCGCTGGCGCTTAACGTCAGTTCGGCATTGTGCCGTGCCACCTGCACGACATCCTGCCAGGAAAGCGTTTCATCGCCCCACACTAATGTCATGCTGGTTGCTCCGTGTGATGGCTCTGATGGCTGGAGATAAACTGCTTAAAGCGCTGCGAGCCTTGTGCGCCAAACATCTCTTCTGGCGTCCCCTGACAATCAATGGTCCCCTGATGCATAAACACCACCCGGTTGGAAACGTTACGCGCAAAGCCCATTTCGTGCGTCACCACCAACATGGTGCGCCCCTCTTCCGCCAGGCTGCGCATCACTTTCAATACTTCGCCCACCAGCTCGGGATCAAGTGCTGAGGTTGGCTCATCAAACAGCATCACTTCCGGGTCCATCGCCAGTGCGCGGGCAATCGCCACACGCTGCTGCTGGCCGCCGGAAAGCTGTGCCGGATAAAAATCTTTGCGATTCAACAGGCCAACGCGATCCAGCAACTGCTCCGCCTGAGCGATGCAGCTTTTCTTATCGCGCTTCAGAACATAGTGCGGCCCTTCAATCACGTTTTGCAGCACCGTCATGTGCGACCACAGGTTAAAACTCTGGAACACCATGCCCAGACGCGAGCGCAAACGCTCTATCTGTTTAGGATTGGCCGCCAGCTGATGACCACGCGCATGGCGCTTCATCTCAATGGTTTCACCACCGACGCTCACCACGCCAGCATCCGGCGTTTCCAGCAGGTTGATACAGCGCAATAAGGTACTTTTACCCGAGCCGCTGGCGCCGAGAATTGAGATAACATCGCCTTGATGCGCCTGCAGCGAAATGCCTTTCAGTACTTCCATTGCGCCAAAGGATTTATGGATATCGGTGGCGCTTAAGGTTACGGGGGATGTGGATTGCATATCACTCTCCGGCAAGCGGTTTAACGGCGGGTAACGGCTTTTTTTCAACGCGATGCACCGGGGTTAAACGGCGTTCTAACAACGCGTAAAGCTGGACGATAATAAAGTTGAGGATCAGATAAATGGCGGCGGCGCAGATAAACACTTCCATGGTGCGATAGGTACGCTGAATGATCTGCTGCGCCACACCAGTGACATCCCACACAGTAACCAGACTGGCCAGCGCCGTGGACTTCACCAGCAGGATCGCTTCGGTGGAATACGCGGGCAATGCATAACGCAGCATGATGGGCGCGATGATGCGACGCAGTAGCAGCCAGCGCGACATGCCGCAGGCCAACCCGGCTTCGACCTGTCCGGGCGGCACCGCCAGCAAGGCACCGCGCAGGATTTCAGCGGTGTAAGCCGCGGTGCACAGCGACAGTGCCAATACCGCGCAGGTAAAGGGCTCGCGCAGGAACGGCCAGACAAAGCTATGGCGGATCACGCCAAATTGCCCTAATCCGTAATAGATCAGGAACAGTTGGATCAGCAGCGGTGAGCCGCGAAACACCAGAATGTAGCCGCGCGCAAAGCCGCTCAGCACCCGCCAGCGGCTCATGCGCAGTGACAGAATGCCGATAGCGAGAATGCCACCGCAGAGAAAGGCACTGATAAATAGGCCGAGCGTCACCGGCAGCGCGGCGCTCAGCTTGAGAAAGGTATCGGTCAGAAAGGCGAAGTCAATCATACTGCTGCTCCTTAATGCTGTGCCGCAGTGCGACTTTGCCACGCGCGTCCAAGGCGAGACTCTGCCCGGCGGAACGCATGATTAGACAGCAGCGTCAGCACCAGATAGCAGCCACCGCCAATCAGATAGAAAGTGAAGTAATCGCGCGTGGATCCCGCCGCCACCTGGCTGGCACGCATCAGCTCGACGATGCCGGTCACCGACACCAGCGCCGAATCTTTGAGGCTCATCTGCCAGACATTTGACATGCCTGGCAGCGCATAGCGCACAATCTGCGGCAGCAAAATGCGCTGGGCAATACGCCAGCGCGGCATACCGATCGCGACTGCCGCTTCCACTTCACCTTTGGCCAGCGCCAGACGCGCCGCACGATACACCTCACCTTGATAGGATCCAGAGATGAGCCCGATAGCCAGTGCACCAATCAGGAACGGCGGCGCTTCGATAAAACCATCCGCGCCAAACATCTGTCCCACCAGGGTAATCAGGCCCGATCCGCCAAAATAGAACAGGTAGATCACCAGCAGTTCCGGGATGCCGCGAAACACCGTGGAATAGGCTTCACCCAACCAGCGAACCCAGCGCTGCGGCGACAGTTTCGCTGCCGCCACGCCGGAACCGACCACCGCGCCAATCATCAACGCCGCCAGCGACAGCAGCAGCGTGGTGAAGGCAGCCCCCAAAATCAGGCGGCCCCAGCCATCAGCACCAAAACTCAGCAGGCTCATCATCTTTCACCTCACTTACGGGGTTACGTCAGTTTTAAACCACTTCTCACTCAGCTTTTTCACGGTGCCATCGGCCAGTGCGCCTTTAATGGCCTCGTCGAGTTTGGCTTTCAGATCGTTGTCAGCCATGCGCACGCCCATCGCCTCGCCCTCACCCCAAATCGGGCCACCCAACTGCGGGCCACTGAAGGTCAGGTTACTGTTCTCTTTGCGCGCCAGCATCGATTGGGCGAAGGTCACATCGTCGAACACCGCATCAATACGCCCCGCCTGAAGATCGAGAATCGCATCTGCTGAGGAAGTGTATTCGCGCACGTCGGCGACATCTTTGAAGTACTTATCAATAAAGGGCGTGTAAACCGTGCCGGACGCGATACCAATGGTTTTGCCTTTTAACGCCGCTTTCAGTGGTGCAATCGCGGTGTTGATCTCTTTCTCATCGTCATGCAGCTTGATGATGTTGTGATCGGCCGGCATCAGCGGACTGTCTTTGGTGGTGATAAAGGTGGCGGGAGTCGACGCGTAAGGCACGGTAAAATTAACCACTTTTTTGCGGTCCGGCGTGATGACGATGGCATCCATGATCACGTCATATTTGCCAGCATTCAGTCCGGCGATCATGCCGTCCCAGTTTTGCACCACCAGCTTGCACTGGATGCCCATGCGCTTACACAAGTCTTCCATCAGTTCAGGTTCAAAGCCGCCTAACTTGCCGCCCGGCAGCGTCAGGTTCCAGGGTTCATAGCTGCCTTCGGTAGCGATGGTGATCGATTTCCACTCTTTGGCCTGTACAGCAACACCGCTGATCATCAGGCTGGCAAACAGGGTCGTGAGGCAAAAACGGCGAATCGGGGCACGGTGCGTCATGCGGCTTCTCCTGGTCATTAATCGAATTGGCTGTCTCTGTTGGCTGATACAGCGCAGATGACATTTCATGTATATACAAGTTAGCTTGCGGCAGATCATTGTCGGCATAAGCTTTTTGTGAGCCAGCCAGAATAAAAAGTGATAATTACCACGTGGTCTTTACTTGTACATACAACCTAGCAAGCGGTGTGCCAGATCGGCAGAGGCGGCGGAATCAGGGAATGGTCACGGTGTGGACGTGTGGGTGCACATTTTTGGGGCGCGATTGCACTGTTATGGGGATGACAGGGTTTAAGATGGAAGCGAGATGCGGATGGCGCGTGGCATGAGTTTGCACTTCAACACCCATAAAAAACTGCCACCTTTAAAGGTGGCAGTCTGATGCAAATCAGCCCTGGCAAGCACGACGTCTTGCCATACGACTCAGGCGATTAACGCGGCTTTCCGGCCTGTAAAAATTCCTGCATCATCGGTTTCAACACTTTCTGCAGCTGCGCGGCGCGATCCTGCTGCCAGGCAAACGGCGGGGTTTCATCCATGTAATTCAGCTGCGCCAGTTCGAGCTGCACGGCCTGTACGCCCTGCTGCGGCTGACCGTAAGCACGCGTGATATAACCGCCTTTGAAACGGCCATTGACTACCCAGCTGTAATTGCTTTGTGCGGCACATACCTCTTTGATCGCTTCGATCACCGCCTCCGAGCAACTCTCACCGCTGTTGGTGCCAATGTTGATATCCGGCAACTGGCCGTCGAACAAGCGTGGAATCACCGAAGCAATGGAGTGGGCATCAAACAGCAACGCATAACCGTGTTCCGCTTTCAGTCGCGCCAGCTCTTGCTGGATCTGCTGGTGATACGGCTGCCAGATATTATCGAGATAACCCTGACGCGCGGCGGCGCTGGGGGTTTTCCCCTCGACGAAGGTTGGCGTACCGTCAAACAGCGTCTCAGGATAGAGGCCGGTGGTGGCGGTGGTGTACAACGGCTGGTTATCCGGCGGACGATTCAGGTCGATGACAAAACGTGAGTAGTGGCCAACCAGCACGCTGGCCCCTAAATCGCGCACAAAATCGTACAGCAGCGGAATGTGCCAGTCGGTATCCGGCAAACCGCGTGCCGCGTCGCTTAATCCGGCATCCACTTCAGGCGTTAACTGGGTGCCCGCATGCGGGATGCTGACCAGCAGCGGCAGCTTACCGGCGGTGAAATGAAAAGGTGTCATTGCGCTTCTCCACGATAAATAACCTGGCACGGCAACTCGCCGCCCAACCAGTAAACCAGTTCTGCCGGACGTGCCAGCGGCCAGTGTACAAAGTTCGCTACCTTCCCGACCTCCAGCGAACCGTGCGAATGCTGTAATCCCAGCGCTTTCGCGCCCCATAAGGTCACACCCGCCAGCGCTTCTTCCGGGGTCATGCCAAACAGCGTACAGCCCATATTCAACATCAGACGCAGCGACAGCGCCGGAGAAGTACCGGGATTGGCATCGCTGGCCAGCGCCATTGGCACGCCGTGTTTGCGGAACAGATCCACCGGCGGGCGTTGCGTCTCGCGCAGTAGATAGAACGCGCCCGGCAGCAACACCGCAACGGTGCCGTGCTGCGCCATCGCCTGCGCATCGGCTTCGGTGGCGTATTCAAGATGATCGGCAGACAAGGCGCCGTATTCGGCCGCCAGCGTGGCACCGCCGAGCGCGGACAACTGTTCAGCGTGCAGTTTGACCGGCATCCCCAGCGCTTTGGCTTGATCAAACACCGCGCTAACCTGCTCAGGGGAGAAGGCCAGATGTTCGCAGAAGGCATCGACCGCATCCGCCAGCCCTTCCGCCTTCACCTGCGGTAACAGGCGATTGCAGATGATATCGATCCAGCCCTGTGGGTTTTCTTTAAACTCGGGCGGGAAGCCGTGTGCGGCCAGACAGGTGGAGAGCACATCGGCGGGCACCGTTTCCGCCAGTTCGCGGATGGCGCGCAGCATGGTCAGCTCGCTGGTTTCATCGAGGCCATAACCCGATTTAATCTCCACTGTAGTGACGCCTTCTGCCAGCAATCGATCCAGACGCCAGCGCGCGCTTGCCACCAACTCCTGCTGTGATGCCGCGCGGGTAGCACGCACCGTGGAGAGAATACCGCCGCCCTGCGCTGCGATCTCGGCATAGCTGACGCCGTTCAGACGCTGTTCGAACTCCTGGCTGCGATCGCCGCCAAACACCAGATGCGTATGGCAATCGACTAAACCTGGCGTGATGATGCCACCGTCAAATTGCTGCTGCGTACGCGGGGCAAAATCCGGCAGTTCACTACGCGGTCCTACCCAAATCAGCTCGCCGTTATCCACCGCCAGCGCACCGTCGTCAATCAGGTTATAGTGCCCGTCTCGCATGGTGACGATATCGGCCCCCAGCCACAGGCTGTCGATCTGCTTCGCTTCTGCCATCCCACTCCCCTTCACGTCTGACGATTTACAGTGCGTCTCAAAGTATGTATATGTATATACAACTTTCCGCCCTAAAGGATCAACCATGGCCGTTTTTTTTGCCCCACGCGCGCTGCTGGCCGACGGCTGGCATGAAGACGTATTGATTACCACTGACGCATCCGGACAGATTGCTGAACTTACCCCTGACAGCACGCCAGGCTGCGCCACTCGCCTTGCTGGCCCGGTGATCCCTGCTATCGCTAACCTGCATTCGCACGCCTTCCAGCGCGCCATGGCCGGGCTGGCTGAAGTGGCGGGCGATCCGCAGGACAGCTTCTGGACCTGGCGCGATCTGATGTACCGCATGGTGCAGCGCCTGTCGCCTGAGCAGGTCGGCGATATCGCCACCCATCTCTACATCGATATGCTGAAAGGCGGCTATAGCCAGGTGGCGGAATTCCACTACTTGCATCACGATGCGCAGGGCAAACCCTATGCCGATGACGCGATGCTGCTCAACCTGATTGCCGCCGCCGAGACGGCCGGGATCGGTCAGACGTTGCTGCCGGTGCTTTACAGCTTCAGCGGATTTGGATCGCAACCCGCCAGCGATGGCCAGCGCCGTTTTATCCAGCAAACGGAGGCTTATTTGCAGCAACAGCAACGCGCAGCGCAATGGAGCGCCAATAAACCACTGCTTAATCATGGCATCTGTTTCCACTCGCTGCGCGCGGTGAATGAAACCCAGATGCGTGAAGTGCTGGCCGCCAGCGCTGCTGATGTGCCGGTGCATATTCATGTGGCGGAGCAGGAAAAAGAGGTGAATGACAGTCTGGCGTGGAGCGGTGAACGTCCGGTTGCCTGGCTGTATAATCGGTTTGAAGTGGATCAGCGCTGGTGCCTGATTCATGCCACCCATCTGGACGACAGCGAAATCCAACGCATGGCGGCCAGCGGTGCGATTGCCGGACTCTGTCCGACCACCGAAGCCAATCTGGGCGACGGCATCTTCCCGGCGGTGGAATACATTACCCAGGGTGGACGCTGGGGCATTGGCTCGGACAGCCATGTATCGCTCAGCGCGCAGGAAGAGCTGCGCTGGCTGGAGTACGGTCAGCGCCTGCGCGATCGCCGTCGCAATCGTATCACCCTGCCCCATCAGCCTTCTGTGGGCGATCTGCTGTGGCAGCAGGCGGCACAAGGCGGGGCACAGGCATGCGCGATTAACACCGGTGAACTGGCGGTGGGTAAACGCGCCGACTGGCTGGTGCTGGAAAACGATGCCTTCCTGGGCAGCGTGAGTTCAGCATCACTTCTTAACCGCTGGCTGTTTGGCGGTACGCAAACCCAGATCCGCGATGTGTTTGTTGCCGGTAATCAGGTGATCAGCGAGGGCCATCATCCCGCTGAAGAAGCCGCAGCCGCGCGCTTCGCCCAGGCCATGAGTGCACTGCAATGAGAACGTATTTCGACTACAGCCAGCTGCCCGTGAGCCGCTGGCGCAACGGCGGCGGCGAAACGCGTGAAATCGTCAGCTTTCCGCCAGGTGAGGCAGAGTTTGGCTGGCGCGCCAGTATTGCCACCATCGATGCTGACGGACCTTTCTCGCCGTTCCCCGGTATCGATCGTGTGATCACGCTGCTGAATGGCGATAGCGTGGTGCTGCGCAGCGAGAACGTCGAGCACGCGTTGTTGCCGCATCAGCCATGGGCGTTTCCCGGTGAATGGTCGATTGAGGCACAGATCAGCGGCAGCTGTCAGGATTTCAATATCATGACGCGCCGCGACAGTTGGCAGGCACAGGTGGAGGTTGTGCAACACGCCGCTACCAGCCAACACGGTGTCGCGTGGGTATTATCCGGCGAATGGCAGAGTACGGACGGCAAACGCATCACGGTTAATCAGGGAATGTGGTGGCTGGATGAAGAGACGCAGCTGGCACCGCGAACCTCGGATGCCAGCCTGCTATTTGTGGCGCTTAGCCGTGTCCTCTGAAACGACCCAGTAACTTATAGCGCGAGCCTGGATAGAGCAGGCGCGCGTAAGTCACAATCTTGTTGTCGCTCCAGGTCTGCCGACGAATCAACAAGCAGGGTTCGTGCTCATCCAGCGCCAGATGTTTACGCTGGCGCAAATCGGGCAGCACCGCTTCCACAATATGCTCACCGGCGGTCAACGGCGCCACACGCATCAAATAGGTGTAGGGCGTCAGTTGATGATAATCCTGACTGAGGTAATCCGGCGCCACCAGCGGGTTGACCAGACGATCTTCCAGTTGCACCGGCATATCGTTTTCGTAATGCACAATCAACGAATGATACAGCGTCTGCCCGGTGGATAAGCCCAACACAGCGGCCTGTTCTGGATCGGCCTTCATCTGCCCAATCGACAAAATTTTGCAGCTGTGGCGATGACCGCGCTGGGCAATTTCATCGGCGATGTTATGCACTTCCAGCATCGCGGTGTAACCCTTCATCTCCGCGACAAAGGTGCCCACACCCTGCATACGCACCAGGAACCCTTCGCTGGTGAGTTCACGCAGCGCGCGGTTAATGGTCATGCGGCTCACGCCCAGTTCGTTAACCAGTTCGCTTTCGGACGGTACGCGTTGATTCGCTTTCCAGTGACCTTCACGGATCTGGCTGACGATCGCCTGTTTCACGCGCTGATAAATCGGTGCTGGCTCATCGCCCATCGCTGCGGCCAGCTGCGCTATTGCCGTTTGCTCCGCCATATCCTGTTCCTTTTCCGAATAATGCCCAAAGTTTACTGTCTCAGCACGTAAATGTATATACATCCAATTGTGCAGACAGCCCGTTAACAGTGCAGCGTTCTCCCTGTTTCGGTGCAATGCGGCTGCGGCTGGATGACACATCCCGCATTGCGGCGCATTTCACAGAATCCAATCAATCTGGCACAGCCCTTGCTACTTGTATAGACAAGATTAGACACTTATGCTTCACTCAGCTCATTCAATGGTGCTACCCCATGCCACATCGCAAACCCAGGGCTTGCAGGTAGCACCCGATCACTTGTATAGACAGGAGTAGACTATGTCAGGTTCGGTTCAGGAAATTCGCCTCGTTCCCGGTGAAGTGGACCTCGCGACCTTGCGGGCGATTTATCAAAGCAAGGTGACGCTCACGTTAGCGGATGACGCTCGTGCGGCCATCGATCGCGCGAATGAAACCGTCGATGCCATCGTGGCATCAGGCAAAGTGGTGTACGGCATCAACACTGGCTTCGGCAAACTGGCACAGACACAGATTCCTGCTGAGCGTCTGGCAGAGTTGCAGCGTAATCTGGTGCTGTCACACAGCGTGGGATTGGGCAATTTACTGCCCGATAACGTCACGCGCTTAGTGGTCGCCACCAAAATCATCAGCCTGGCACGCGGTCACTCCGGCGTACGTATCCAGTTAATCGAAGCCCTGCTGGCGCTGTTTAATGCTGGTGTGATGCCGTGTATCCCGGAAAAAGGTTCGGTTGGCGCATCCGGCGATTTAGCCCCGCTGGCCCATCTGTCACTGATGTTGCTGGGCGAAGGCCAGGTACGCGTTGACGGAGGACTGATTCCTGCCACCGAAGGGCTGGCACGCGTCGGCCTGCAGCCGATTGTGCTGGGACCGAAAGAAGGTCTGGCACTGCTGAATGGCACCCAGGTTTCCAACGCCCTGGCACTGCGTGGCCTGTTTGAAGCTGAGAACCTGTTCGCCGCAGGTCTGATGGCCGGCGCGCTGTCACTGGAAGCGATCAAAGGCTCGGTAAAACCTTTCGATGCACGTATTCATCAGGCGCGCGGTCAGCACGGGCAAATCGCGGTGGCCGCTGCCGTTTCTTCCTTACTGGAAGGCAGTGAAATCCTCAGCTCACATACCAATTGTGGTCGCGTGCAGGATCCCTACTCGATTCGCTGCGTTCCTCAGGTGATGGGCGCGTGTTTAGACAACCTCAGCCATGCGGCGCGTGTATTGCAAATCGAAGCCAACGCGGCCTCTGATAACCCGCTGGTGTTCAGTGAAAGCGGTGATGTGATTTCGGGCGGTAACTTCCACGCCGAGCCTGTGGCGTTTGCCGCCGATATCATCGCATTGGCGATTGCCGAAATTGGCGCGATTTCCGAGCGCCGTATGGCCCTGTTGCTGGATACCGGTCTCTCAGGCCTGCCGCCATTCCTGGTGCGCGATGGTGGAGTGAACTCTGGCTTTATGATTGCTCAGGTCACCGCTGCCGCACTGGCTTCTGAAAACAAATCGCTGGCGCATCCGGGTAGCGTGGATAGCCTGCCGACCTCTGCGAACCAGGAAGATCACGTGTCGATGGCCACCTACGCCGCGCGTCGCCTCGGTGATATGTGCTTTAACACCGCTGCCGTGGTCGGCATTGAAGCCATGGCTGCGGCGCAAGGCATCGACTTCCATCGTCCACTGCAAAGCTCGACTGCGCTGGAACAAGAGATGAGTCGCATCCGCGAGAGCGTTGCCTTCCTTGATCAAGACCGTTTAATGGCGCCGGATATCGAATCCATGCGTCTGTGGGCCAGCAGTCACGCCTGGCCTGAATCTTTGACTGCGCTGCTGCCAAGCCAGCGTTCACCTTCCCTTTAAGGAATTGATGATGAGCGAAACTTTATCTCAGGCTGTTGCCCGTGAAATCCGTGCGCCGCGCGGTAACGAACTGCATTGTGCGAACTGGTTGATTGAAGCGGCTTACCGCATGATCCAGAACAACCTCGATCCTGATGTGGCCGAGCGCCCGGAAGATCTGGTGGTATACGGCGGTATCGGTAAAGCCGCGCGTAACTGGGAGTGCTTTGAGCAGATTCTGCGTTCACTGCGTGCGTTGCAGCCTGAAGAAACCCTGCTGATCCAGTCGGGTAAACCAGTGGGCGTGTTCCGTACTCATGCCGATGCACCTCGCGTGCTGCTGGCTAACTCTAACCTGGTGCCACACTGGGCTAACTGGGATCATTTCCACGAGCTGGATAAAGCCGGCCTGATGATGTACGGCCAGATGACCGCCGGTTCCTGGATCTACATCGGTGCACAGGGCATTGTGCAGGGCACCTTTGAGACCTTCGCCGAAGCCGGTCGCCAGCATTATGACAGCGATCTGAGCGGTCGCTGGATCCTGACAGCAGGCCTGGGCGGCATGGGCGGCGCACAACCGCTGGCGGGCGTACTGGCCGGTGCCAGCGTGCTGGCGATTGAATGCCAGGAATCCCGCATCGATTTCCGTCTGCGCACCCGTTACGTTGACCATAAAGCTTATACCTTAGACGAAGCGCTGGATCTGATTGAGAAAGCCACCAAAGCGAAGCAGGCAATTTCCGTTGGCCTGCTGGGCAACGCTGCGGAAATCGTGCCGGAGCTGGTGAAGCGCGCCGAAGCGGGTGGCATGAAGCCGGATATCGTCACCGATCAGACTTCTGCACACGATCCAATCAATGGCTATCTGCCAGTGGGTTGGGATCTGGATCGCTGGCAGGCCGAGCGCGTCAGCAATCCTAAAGCGGTCGAAAAAGCCGCTCGCGCGTCAATGGCGGTGCATGTGCAGGCCATGCTCGACTTCCATCATATGGGCGTGCCGACCGTGGATTACGGTAACAACATCCGTCAGGTAGCGTTGGATGAAGGGGTGAAAAACGCCTTTGATTTCCCGGGCTTCGTACCCGCCTATATTCGCCCGCTGTTCTGCGAAGGAAAAGGTCCGTTCCGCTGGGTGGCGCTGTCAGGCGATCCAGAGGATATCTACAAAACCGATGCCAAGCTGAAGGAGCTGTTCCCGGAGCACAAGAACCTGCACCGCTGGCTCGACATGGCGCAGGAACGTATTGCCTTCCAGGGACTGCCAGCGCGCATCTGCTGGCTGGGACTGGGCGAGCGCCATAAAGCCGCACTGGCATTCAACGAAATGGTGCGCAACGGTGAACTGAAAGCGCCTATCGTCATCGGCCGTGACCACCTGGACTGTGGTTCCGTCGCCTCACCAAACCGTGAAACTGAAGCGATGAAAGACGGTTCGGATGCTGTCTCCGACTGGCCGCTGCTGAATGCCCTGCTAAACACCGCAGGCGGCGCGACCTGGGTTAGCCTGCATCACGGCGGCGGCGTCGGCATGGGCTTCTCGCAGCATTCCGGCGTGGTGATTGTCTGCGACGGCACTGCCGAAGCCGACGCGCGCCTTGGCCGTGTGCTGTGGAATGACCCGGCAACCGGCGTGATGCGTCACGCGGATGCAGGCTATGAACTGGCGCAGAGCTGCGCGAAAGAACATGGCTTGAACCTGCCGATGCAGAAGTAAATTTCCCGGTGCGCATGACTGCGCACCTTTCTCCACATGTGTAAGGTCGGCATGCAGGTATGCCGACCGAGCGCCCCCGCTGCTATATTCCATTCCGCTATACCCTATAGCCAAATTATTCCTTTCCACGATAGACGCCGCCCTGCGCTTACCACTACAGTGGAGACATCACGTTACGTGTCAGAGAAATCGCAGCCATTGCTGCTGATGGAGAGCCTTACTTTATGAGCCTGCCTGCCGTCCTGCTGGAAAACGCCCTGAACTGGCGTCGTCAGTTACACCAACATCCTGAACTCGGTTATCAGGAGCAACAAACCAGTGAACTGGTTGCGAACGTGCTCGCTGAAGCAGGGTTACAGGTGTTCCGTGGCCTGGCAGGCACTGGCGTGATTGGCACACTGGAAAACGGCCCAGGCCCGGTGATTGGTTTACGCGCTGATATGGACGCGTTGCCGATTACCGAAAAAGGCGCGCCGGAGTGGAAATCTGCCCGTCCCGGCGTGATGCACGCCTGCGGTCACGACGGACACACGGCCATTCTGCTCGCGGCGGCCTGCCAACTGGCCGCGACGCGCAACTTCAAAGGCACGGTGCACTTCCTCTTTCAGCCCGCGGAAGAGAATCTTGGCGGTGCGCGGAAAATGGTGGAAGAAGGTTTGTTTACCCGTTTCCCAATGGATGCGGTGTACGCCATGCACAACTGGCCAGGTTTGCCGGTGGGCTCGCTGGCGGTGAATCCAGGTGCGATGATGGCCTCGCTCGATTCCTTTGAAATCACCCTGAACGGCAAAAGCTGTCATGCGGCGATGCCGGAGAGCGGTGCCGACCCGATGGTGGTGGCAGCAGAGCTGATCATGGCGCTGCAAACCATTCCGTCACGCCGTTTGTCACCGCTGGCGTCAGCGGTGGTAAGCGTGACGCAGATCCACGGCGGTGAGGCGATCAATGTGATTCCCGAGCAGATTGTGCTGCGTGGTACGGTGCGATGTTTGCAGACTGACGTACGTGACCGCGTGCGCAGTCTGATTGAAGATTTTGTCACTACCCTGCCGCGCCCGTTTGGCGTCAGCGGCGAGATTCACTGGTATTCGGGTTATCCCGTCACCGCCAACCATGCCGGTCCAGCGGAACAGGTGCGCGAGGTTGCCCAGCGCGTGTTAGGTGAATCGCAGATGCACTGGCAGGTGAATCCCTCCATGGCCTCGGAAGATTTCGCCTGTATGCTGGAATCCTGCCCGGGTGCTTACTTCTGGCTCGGTGCCGATGGCGCATCCCCCTCCGCCCCATTGCACAACGCGCATTATGATTTCAATGATGATCTGATACCGATTGGTATCCGCTTCTGGCAGCAACTGGTGGAGAGCGTGCTGGTCAAAGCCTGACTGGCAGGATTCGCGTAACCCAGGAATATCAATCGAGGTGGCATGTTGGTTAAAGCCTGACTGGCGGATTTCTAAAACCAGCAATCTCAATCGGCATTGTATCAGGCAGCAATAGATTCGACGGCGCGACTCAAGCTGAAGGGAATCGGTTACGTGCCCGCTATGCACCCACCCCGCAAAACCCCTCGATGCACGATTGCACGATTGCGCGATTGCACGATTGATTTTATATCCTCTCTCGACTGTGCGTTTGACCCGCAACCCAAGGCTGCGGGTATTGATTTACCCGTCAGATCCCAGCTTGCTGCAATCGCGTTTCCGCCTCATCCAGCGTCGCTGACTCCCCGGTGGCCACTAAGCAGCACGCCAGCTGTAAACGCAGCGCCTGCGGCACGGCACGTTCGCCGGCCAGCACCTGTTTGATCCAGTCTGCAGTGTCTTGCGCATTTTTACTTTCTGGCAGTTCCACGCTGATTTCTGGCTGGCGCTCTACCCACACTTCCGCCTCTGCGCCCGCACCGCCAATGTAGTTAATCGCCGGACAGCGTTGTGGGTTGGCATACACTTCACCTTCGGTGCCATTCAGCAGGATGGCGGGTGCATCAATATCCTGGAAGAACTTGCCGACGCGCGGCACATATTCCGGATGGGAAACACTCGCCAGACGCAACGCGGCACGTTCGGTAAACGGCGTCGCCAGCTTCGCCAGCGTATGTGCGCTGTTACGCACGCCCATACGCCAGCGCAGCGACAGCTGTTTTGCCATCGGTGCACACAGGTGATCGATGGTGATAAACGCCAGCTCACCGCTCTCCAGTTTCGCTTGTGCCTGCTGCGCAGTGGTGGCCGGCGCAATATCCAGCGCTGCCAGTACAGCTTCGGTGGTGATGCGGGTTGGATCGTCACTCACACCGTGCAGCAACACCGGAAACCCGAGTTTGCTTAATAGTAAAGCTAACAGCGGCGTGAGATTGCCCTGACGACGTGCGCCGTTGTAGCTGGGGATCACAATTGGCATCGGGCGATTGGCGGGCGGCTGCAACTGCATCATTTGCTGCTGCATGGCGTGGTAAAAACCGCGCATCTCCTCTTCGCCTTCGCCCTTGATACGCAGGGCGATCAGCACACCACCAAGTTCCAGTTCGGGTACTTGATCCGCCAGCATCGCGCTGTAAAGTGCAACGGCGGTGTCGAAATCGATATCGCGCGCGTGGTTCTTACCGCGCCCAATCTCTTTGATAATTTTATTCAGTTCCATCAGGGCATTCCCGCTTCCAGGGCGCGCCGATAACCGGCTGCCAAAAGGTCATTGATGTGCGTCTGGGCACACCTAAGATTTCTTACTTTTACGCTTCGCTGATTTTACCGGGGCTTTAACCACTGCTTTGACCGCTGGTTTGATGCTGGCTTCGGGCACCATAGGTTGCTCAATCGGAAACACCGGTAAGGCGGCCAGCAGCCGACTGCCATAAGCTTTATTAAGCAGTCGCCGATCGTATATCACGATCTCCCCAAAGCAGTGATGGCTACGAATCAGACGGCCGACCTGCTGAATCAACGTAAACGAAGCGCTCGGTAGACTCTGCACTTCGAACGGGTAGCGTTTCAGGCTCTTCAACCACTCCCCTTCGGTCAAAATTACCGGACTGTCTACCGGGGGAAAAGCGATTTTATGGATGTGCACCTGCGTCAGCAGATCGCCCTTTAAATCCAGGCCTTCAGCAAAAGACTGCAGTCCAACAAGAATACTGGTTTGCCCCGCTTCGACTCGCTGGCGATGCAGCTCCACTAAGCGCGAACGAGGTTGATCGCCCTGCACCAACATCGATAAGCGTAATGCGCTGACATGGCTGACAAACTGCTGCATCGCGCGCCCGCTGGCAAACAGCACCAGCACGCCTTTGTGCTTCTCTTCTGCCATTTGTTGCAGGAAAAAGCCTGCCATCTCGGCAATGTGCTCCGCTTCATTAGCCATCAGCGGTTCATAGCGCATTTGCGGGATCACCAGCTTGCCCTGATCGACATGATTAAATGGCGAATCCAGCGCCACAAAGCGATCGCCCGCTTTCTCGTTTAGCCCTGACATCTCTTGCAGCCGATTGAAGCTGTTCAGTGAACGCAAGGTCGCCGAGGTCACCACCACATGCGGAATCTTGCGCCACAGCAGTTTCTCCAGCTGATCGCTGACACGAATCCCGGCGCAGTGGAATAGCAGATGCGCCTGGCCGTCCCGAATTTCACGGGTAATCCATTTCGATACCGGCGCGTTGGAAGCTTTCTCCATCGCCGCCAGCCGCCATAGTTTACTGATTGATTCGAACCAGCCGAACTGGCGGTTAAGCTGAATAATCGCCCGATGCAGACGCATGATGTCGGCTTTGCCGGTTTGCTCACCCAGCTCATTGAGTAACCCTTCGCTCAAACCGCGCAGTGCATCGCTCAGTTTGAAAAGCCGTGCGCACATCGTCATCAGTTCTTCCGGCAACTCACCCAGCACAAAACGAAACTCACCCGGCTGATTGTGCGCGGGTAACAGCGGATTGAGCGCGTCGCACAGGATTTGCAGCAGTTCACGCATCTCATCGCAATGGCCTTTTAACCGCTCAGGGTTGGTCAGCGGTGGCGGCGATTTCGGGCGGAACTGTGCCATGATGGTTTCCACCAACCGCACAAACAGATCGAGCTGCAAACTGCTCCAGCCGGGAGTGATTTCCGCACTCATCTCCAGCGCGTCACGCGCCACTTCCGGCAGATGATGGCCCTCGTCCAGCACCAGCATCAGGTGTTTGGCAGGCGGTAAGACGGATTCATTCTCCATCGCCGCCATCACCAGCGCATGGTTCGCCACCACCACATCCGCCTGTTCTATTTCACGACGTGCAACAAAGAACGGGCATTCACGATACCAGCGACAGTGATGCCCCAGGCAGTTGGCTTTATCGGTGGAAAGGCGCTGCCACAGGCTGTCATCAATTGAGACATCGGAGTGATCGCGCAGGCCGTCCCATTTGTAGCTGCTGAGTTGCTTTTCCAGTTTGGCACAGAACTTCTGCTCTTCTTTCGACCCGGTTACCGCTTCTTCATCGAGATACAGCAGCAAATCGCCTTGCTGATCTTCCGTCGCAGCCAGCGCCGCGAGATTGCGCGGACAGACATAGCGGCCACGGCCGAATGCGGCAGTGAAGGTGAGATCGGGGATGATTTTTTTCAGCAGCGGCAGGTCTTTGCTGAAGATTTGATCCTGCAGCGCGACGTTGGCGGTGCTGATCACTAACCGTTTCTCCTCGGCGCGGCTTACCGCGATGCCGGGGATCAAATAAGACAAGGTTTTGCCCACGCCGGTGGGGGCCTCAATCGCCAGATGGCGGCCTTCATCACCGGCCAGGCTTTTCGCCACTTCAGCGATCATCTGACGCTGTGGCGCACGGGGGATAAAGTCAGGAACCTGCTGCTGCAGCGCCTTATACCATTGCGCAATCTGGCTTTTTATCGCTGCTGTCAGGGCCATGTTGATTACTGTTTGCTGAATTGGCCTGTATTTTTACACAGTATCGGCGCAGCGTCAGCTTTCACTGCTATTTTTTCGCGCTGGATTCAGAATTTCACGCATCGCGCGGATCAGCGTTTCGCGCGCGCGTCCACGGCGGAAGGCAAACGAAAACGGTGCGCGGAAGTGAAAATGCTGAGGTAACAAGCGGCATAGCGTGCCCTGCTGTTCTCCGCTTTGCGCGTAGTGTTCCGGCAAATAGCCGATATATCTCCCGGAGAGGATCAGCGTCAACTGCGCCTCTATACTCTCCACTGAGGCGTTAGTCTGGCGGAAGCCGCGCTTGTTTAACTCCTGCTGATTCCAGTAACGCCGCGTCACCATGCCGGTTTGCTGCACGGTGCGCATATCCGGATCGCCCTGCGCCAGTGGATGGTGAGGACTGCAATACAACCAGTGTTGTTCCTCATAAAGCGGAATGGTGACCAGATTGCTGGCACGCAGTGGAAAGTGCCCGATTGCCAGATCAAGGCGGTCTTCCAGTAACTGCTGCTGCAGTTCATTGGGATCGCGCACGCTGAGATTAAAAAATACCGCCGGAAAACGCTGATTAAAGCGCGCAATTGCTGCCGGCAGGTCCAGCGTACTGTCAGTCACTGTCGCATCCACTACGCCCAGTGAAAAGGTGCCACCTTGCGCGCTTTTCAGCGTCTCGACCTGCTCCTGCCAACCCGCCAGCGTGGCCAGCATTTCCTGGCTGTAGCGATGAAACTGCTCGCCTTTGGTAGTGAGGGTAAAGCCGCCACGTCCGCGCTGGCACAGAATAAACCCCAGCTGCGTTTCCAGCTCACTCATGTAAGCGCTGATGGCGGGGGTGGTCATATTCAGCGCCTGCTGTGCACGCGAGTAGCCCTGATTTTCCACCACGCTGGCAAACACCTGCAGCAGTTTGAGATTAGGTAATGTTTGCACCGCATTTCCTTCAGTGATTACTGACTAAAGTTAACCAATCTATGAAGTGATTATTTACTGTCAAGGATTTTTCCCGCGCCTCCCTCAGGCCATGATAAGACTCACTTAGCCGAAGGAGTTCGTGATGACCGATTTTCCTCAGCCGCAGGGTGGCAACGAGATGCCCCGTTTCGCTGGCCGTGGCACCATGATGCGTTTGCCCGCTGCCGAATCCCCTGCCGATCTTGATGTGGCGTTTGTAGGCATTCCGCTGGATATCGGAACATCGCAACGCAGCGGTACGCGCTATGGGCCGCGCGCCATTCGCGCCGATTCAGTGATGATTCGCCCGTATAACATGGCAACCGGCGCAGCCCCTTTTGAATCGTTGCGCGTCGGCGATCTCGGCGATGTGCCCATCAATACTTACAGCCTGCTGAAGTCGGTCGATATCATCGAAAACTATTATACCGAGCTGAACAATTGGCCGATTATCCCGTTAACGCTCGGTGGCGATCACACGCTGACGCTGCCGATTTTGCGCGCGCTGGCAAAGAAGCACGGGCCGATGGGCCTGATCCATATTGACGCCCATACCGATACTAACGATGAGATGTTTGGCGAGAAGATCGCCCACGGCACCACATTCCGCCGCGCGGTGGAAGAAGGCCTGCTTGACTGCCAGCGCGTGGTGCAAATTGGTCAGCGCGCTCAAGGCTACGCTGCCGATGATTTTCAGTGGGGTATCGATCAGGGCTTCCATCTGGTGCCTGCCGAACAATGCTGGTATCGCTCCATGGCGCCGCTGATGGCTGAAGTGCGAGCGCGCATCGGCGACGGTCCGGTGTATCTCAGCTATGACATCGACAGTTTCGATCCTGCATGGGCGCCCGGCACCGGTACACCGGAAGTGGGCGGCCTGACCTCGATGCAGGGGCTGGAGATTGTGCGCGGCTGTCGCGGACTCAATCTGGTCGGTGGCGATCTGGTCGAGGTGTCACCGCCGTACGATATCAGCGGCATGACCTCCCAGCTGGCGGCCAATATCCTTTATGAGATGCTGTGCGTATTGCCCGGCGTCCGTTACACAGAGAAGAAAGCATGACACAACAGAATTTGGTGTTTCCGGCGCGCGTGTTGCGCGGCGCGGGTGTGATCAATCAACTGGGCGAGATTTGCGCGGGGCTGGGCAAACGCGCCCTGCTGATCGGCGGCCATCAGGCATTACAATCGGTGGAAGCGCAGGTGCGCGCTCAACTGCTGTCAGCCAACGTGACGCTGCTGGCGCAGGAGTGGTTTGGTGGTGAGACCTCGATTAACCAGATTAACCGTCTGGCCGCCATCGCCACCGAGTTGCAGGCAGAGGTGATCATTGGCGTCGGCGGTGGTAAGTCGCTGGATACGGTGAAAGCCGTGGGTGCGCAGTTGGGGCTGCCGTTTATCACCATCCCGACCATTGCCGCCACCTGCTCAGCAGTGACGCCGTTGACCATTCGCTACGACGATAACGGCAATTTCTTCGATATTTTCCCGCTGCCACAGGCCCCTGCGGCAGTAATCATCGACAGTGAGTTGCTGGCCAAAGCCCCTGCTCGCTGGCTGGCTGCTGGTCTGGGCGACACCCTGGCAAAATGGTATGAGTTCCGCGCGGTTAGCGTCCGCCATCCGGCGCGCGAAGGCAATGCATTGTCATCGCTGGCACATAGCCAGATTTGCTATGACGTGATCGCGGAACACGGCCCGGCGGCCTATGCGGCGGTGTTGCGCGGCGAAAGCAGCGCCTCATTGGACCAGGTGCTGGATGCGATCTTTACCTGGGCCGGATTGACCTCGCTGATGAGCAACGGCGCCCACGCAGCGGCTTCACATGCGATTTATGAAGGTTTTACCTTCTGCGATAAGACACGTGAGTTTGGTCATGGCCTGCTGGTTGGCTTTGGCAACTTGTGCCTGCTGGCGCTGGAAGATCGCAGCGATGAAGAGGTGCTGGATGAGATGCGTCTGGCGCGTGACTGCGGTGTGCCATTGACGCTGCGTGAGATTGCCGAGTTGGATGATGCCGAGCTGGCGCTGATTGTGCGTGAATCTGTGCATGCGCCGGATATGGAGAATATGTCAGTCACCGTGACTGAAGCCCGTCTGCTGGAGGCAATGCAGCGGATTGAAGGGTTGGCTGAGCGGGTTTAATTCTGGGCCGAATACTAGTACGGAGTGAGAACGTATAGTGCAGGTGTGTTTAGTTCGGGGGGAGTCCTGTGCTGAGTGCGGGCCGTAGCACCTCTGCTGCTGCCGGGCAGTCCTCGCGCCGCTGACGCGGTTCCTTCGGCTTACACGTCGTGCCGACGGACCGTTCGGGGATCGACCATCCCTGGTCGGCCCCGAACTGATCCACGCATCCCTGCGTGGATCTCCTGGCCCAACGTAAAAGCCTCAGCGCTGCGGATAGCCCTTGCAGCATCAGAGGTGCTACGGCCTCAAATATTGTGCCCCTTCCAACAGCATTCACTTCAGTTGATCAGCAGACCGTAAAATTGGGGTCATCCCTGTGTGGATCTCTCATCCCAACGTAGAAGCCTTAGCGCTGCGGATAGCCCTTGCAGCATCAGCGGTGCTGCGGCCTTACGCAATGTGCCCTTTTCAACAGCAAGCACTTCAGCTAATCAGCTGGCTGGGATATCTGGATGACCTCAGACGCTATTATCGAAAACAGTCTGCCCTTTTCACCAGCACGCACTTCAGCAGCAGTCTGGAAGATCTGGATCAACATGCCCGCTATGGACTAAAACCAGGCTGCATTTAACAGCAAGCACGATGGTTAATGAGCAGGCTGGGGGCGATTTGGCCTAGACAATCCGCAGCGCCGAACTGAGTGAGTCTGCCAGGATAGCCCGCAGGACGCGGGCGAAAGGCGGGGCGGCACAGGGATGTGCCATCCCCCGCCGTTCCGTCAGGCAGACGAACGAAGTGAGGGGACCGCGTCAGCGGCGCGAGGACGCCAGCGCCAAAGCGCCCCCGGCCTGCGTCACCGCCTATTAGTAACAGCAGCGCCTGAAAATAAAATTGCGGAGATAAAAATTAACCTGCATACCCAAGGCACTGCGACAGGTTTAGGTGCAAATTTTTACACCTACACCCTATGCACGAGCCAGCAGCGTCACCACTTCCTGCACATCTGCGACGTCATCCAACTCCACGCAAATCGCTTCCAGCTGTTCAACCTGCTCAACCGGCAACACGCGCCCCGCTAAGCTGCGGTATTTAGCCAGCAGCGCTTCAAGGCTCAGCGGATTCGCGGGCGCACCCGATGGCACCGGCACATGCTGCTGCCACTGCTCGCCCTGTTGGGTTTCAATCCGCACCCACGGCTCATCATCCCGCCCCTGCTGCTCATCAATCACCAGCTCAATCCTCGCCATAAAGGCTTCCACATTTGGATGCAGACGTTTGGCATCATCGTAGCTGGACAATTCAGCGGAGCCGTACAGCGCACGCGCCGCCAGTGCATACGGCAGGCTCATCTGTGCACTCGCCAGGCTCTGCAGCTCACGTCCGCCGCACATCTCCAGCAGGAACGGATTCAGCCCTACCACGATACGTTCAATCTGCTCGACACGCACCGGGTGTTCTTTCAGCAGTAACCCCAGTGCATCAATCGCCGAATGCGTCCCGCGACAAGCGGCATACGGCTTGATCGAGCAGCGCGCCAGCTTCCACACCACGCCAAGGTCGGCGGTTAATGCAGCGGGTTGCTGTGTTTCAGATGCCAGGGTTTGCAGGAATCCGCCCCACTTCGCTTCAAATACCGCCGAGGGTCCGTTGATACCGCGCTGCGCCAACAAGGCCGCCTGCACGCCACCTTCAGCTGCACGTGCGGCATGCAGCTTTTTGGTGTGCGAGCCGTCGTGAATAAAGCCCCACAGCCCACCGCTAAAGCTGGCGGCAATGCCCATGGCCGACGCGCACTGCTCGCGATCCAGCAGCAGCAGTGAACACACCGCCGCTGCGGCACCAAACACGCCACAGCTGGCGGTGGAGTGCCAGCCTGCGCCGTTATGCGCAGAGTAGCCGCCGCAAGCTTCCAGCACCCGGCGTCCGACGTCATAACCGATCACCATTGCCACCAGCAGCGCCTGGCCGTCAACCGGCTGCGTCGCCAAAGGCAGTGCCGCCAGAATGGCGGGAATAACCACCGCGCCAGAGTGATCGCAGCCGCCGGTATCATCCAACTCATACATATGTGCGGCCACGCCGTTGAGCCATGCCGCCTGGCGTGGACTCACCTGCTTTGCACTTCCCCACACTTGTGCCTGCTGATGCCCACCTTCTGCGAGCGCCAATGACAAACACTCGCGCCAGATAGGACTGTCGCTGCCCGCCAGTGACGCCCCGAGCGTATCCAGCAGATGGCGCTTCGCCTGTTCGACCAGCGCGTCAGGCAGCTGTTCAAAACGGGTGTCGGCGATAAATGCCGCCAGTTGTTCAAGCGTCGAGGCCATGCGCACCTCCCGTGATGCGGGTAAACACTTCTGCCGGATGGGAAAAATCATTGTCCGGCTGCGTTTGCCAATGCGCCGCCACCTGCTCCGCTGTGGCGATCCACACATTGTGCTGTTGCAGCGTCTCGATCAGTTCACGTAGCAAGCCGATGCGCCCGGCAGTGCCGATAATTTCCGGATGCAGGCGCAGCAGATAACACAGGCCAAATCGGTGGAAGCCCTGGAAGTCTTGTGTCATGTTCGCCAGCGTTTCGGCATAAGGTGCAATCCGCGACTGCCCCGGCGGGATGGCCGGGCTCAGGTTAAAGGCAAAATAGGGTTCATCTTCCAGCGTGTAGTGCATTGGCAATTCCACCAGCCGCGTGCCGGGATGGAAGTACGGCAGATCGTCGCCGCGCCAGCTTGATGACCAGCGAATACCCTGATCCATCAGCGCCTCCGCCAGACCCGGTTTCCACTGTCCTGCTGGTGTGCGGAAACCCTGAATCGGTTTGCCAGTAAGCTGTGCCAGCTGGTCACAGCCGCGCGTCACGCTGGCGAGCTGCTGCTCCAGCGACAACGCCGAGAAGTCTTCATGGCGCTCGCCGCTGCAGGCAATTTCATGGCCATTGGCCACGATGCGTTTAATCAGTTCAGGCTGCTCTGTCGCCACAATTGCCGGTAAGCACCAGCTGGCTTGCAGCTGTTTTTCTGCCAGTAACGCCAGCAAGCGATCCACACCGCGTAGGGTGCCATAACGCCATACCGACAGGGTTTTATCGCGTCCGACGACGGCAGGTGCCTGGGTCAAAATACCGTGGATATCATTGAAATCGATGGTCAGGATGGCGGCGGACTGGAAGCCCAGCGGCCAGCGGGAAGATTCAGTCATGCTGTTGCTCCTGCAGATACCACTGCGCCACCGCATCACAGCGCGCAAACCACACATCGTCACGCGCCGTCATATGTTCAAACAACTGCTCCAGCAGCAGGATACGTCCCGGCTGGCCGGAAATTTTCGGGTGGAACAAGGTGGTCAGGCACAGGCCTTCATCCATTGCGCCGTCGAATTCGCGCTGCCAGTTATCACGTGTATGCGCATAGCTGGCAATACGATCGCCGCCTTTCGGGAAGTCAGGCTGGCGCGTATAGGCCAGCGAGGCGTAATCATCCATCTCCCACTTACCGGGGATCTCGACCAGCGGCGTGTGACCCGCCACCGGGATGCTGTAAGGACGATCGTCCCCGCGCATGCTGCTGGAGTAAATCACCCCAGCATCACGCAGAATTTGTGGCGTTTCGGCATGCCAGTCACCTGACGGCGTGCGGAAACCGCAGGCGGTGATGCCCAAATGCTGTTTAAAGATTTCAGCGGATTTCGCCATCACGGCACGCTGTTCATCCGGCGAAATCGCCCAGAATGATTCGTGACGATAGCCGTGATAGGCCACTTCGTGGCCTTGTTCGATAATCGCCTGACACTGCTGCGGCCACTGTTCCACCACCCACGCTGGTACAAAAAACGTGGCGGGAATCTGGAAAGCACGCAGCAGGTCGAGCAATCGCCCGAGCGCACGGTACGGCCCATACGCACCAAAGGTGAAATATTCTGGCGTTGACCACAGGCTGCCATTCAACATGGCATCGCCGGTGGGACCATCAAGGTCAAACGCCAGCGCCATACAGCCGCGTTTCCCCTGCGGCCAGCGCACTGCGCCCGGTTGTTGCATCGCTACGCTCCTTTAGCCCTGGTTCACGGTCGCCTGAGTCACGCCATTGTCAGCCAGACCCCATTTCGCGAGGATCTTCTGGTAGCTGCCATCGGCAATCATCGCGTCAATCGCTGCCTGAATAGCTGTGGTCAATTCGCCTGCATCTTTACCAATTGCCATGCCGGTGTACTGGAAGGAGAAGGCTTTATCGAGCGGCTTATATTTACCTTTCTCAAGATCCATGATGTATGGCAGCGTTTCACTCCCCTGCACCACGCCATCCAGACGGTTCTGACGCAGCTGGGTACGTGCATCCGCCGTCCCTTCGGCGCCAACGACGATGATGGCTGGCTTACCAGCGGCTTCGCAGTGCGCTTTAGACCAGTTGGCAATCTCTACCGGGAAGGTAGTACGACGGCTGGTGCCAACCTTCTTACCACACAGATCCATGGCGCTGTTGATGTCGCTGCGAGCGGCCTGGGTGTAGAACTGTGGGCCGGTTTTGAAGTAGTCGATAAAGTTCACCACTTTCTGGCGCTCTTTGGTGTCGGTCATACCGGACATCACCAAATCAACACGCTTGGTCACCACCGCGTTCACCATCTGCTCAAAGGCGATCTCCTGCCAGTTGATCTTCACGCCCAGCTTGGCCGCAATCGCCTGGCCGAGATCGTAATCCACACCGGTAAGCTGGCTGGTGGCCGGATCTTTAAAATCCATTGGCGGATAGTTCGGCATGATTGCCACGGTCAGGCCTTTTTCTTTAATAGCCGCTGGTACGGCGATATCCGCCCAGGCAGTAGATTGCAGTAACAGCGCGGCACTGATGGCACTCAATAACAGTTTTTTCATGTTTTTCACCCCGGTCACGTTAAAGAAGAATCGCGTTAATAAAGTTTTTCATCCGTGGGTTTTGCGGGTTCAACAGAATGTCTTCTGGTGCGCCCTGCTCGATGATGCGTCCCTCGTCCATAAACACCACCTGGTTCGCCACCTCACGGGCAAAGCCCATCTCGTGAGTGACCACCAGCATGGTGGTGCCCTCTTTTGCTAACTGGCGCATCACCGCCAACACTTCGCCGACCATCTCCGGATCCAGTGCCGAAGTGGGTTCGTCAAACAGCATCAGTTTCGGTTTCATCGCCAGCGCACGGGCAATCGCCACACGCTGCTGCTGCCCGCCGGACAGTGACTGCGGATAGTCGTGCGCTTTATGTGCCAGGCCGACGCGATCCAATAGCGCCATCGCCTCTTCCGCCGCTTCACGCTTCGGACGCAGCAACACGCGGCACGGCCCTTCGATAATGTTCTCCAGCGCGGTTTTGTGCGGAAACAGGTTAAAGCGCTGGAACACCATGCCAGTTTGCAGACGCTGGCGGGCAATTTGCTTATCGCTCAGCGCATGCAGTTTGTTGCCCGCAATGCGATAGCCCGCTAATTCGTTGTCGACCCAAATGCCACCCTGATCGACCTTTTCCAGCTGGTTGATGCAGCGCAGGAAGGTACTTTTACCGGAGCCGGATGGCCCGAGGATGCACATCACCTCGCCGTAATTCACTTCGAGGCTGACATCCTTCAGCGCATGGAACTGGTCGAAATATTTGTTCACCTTGACGGCGCGCACGATGTTTCTCATCTCTCTCTCCCAATTACTGACGCTGGCGGTGGCCGCGTGAGAAGAAGCGCTCAAGGCGACTCTGACCAAACGACAGCACGGTGACAATGATCAGGTACCAGATGCCGGCTACGAACAGCAGTTCCATCACGCGCGCATTGGCGAAGTAAATGGTTTGCGTGTTGTAGAGCAGTTCGGAGTACTGAATCATGCTGGCCAGACTGGTGGTTTTGATCATGCTGATGAATTCGTTACCCACCGGCGGCAAAATCACACGCATCGCCTGCGGCAGAATAATGCGCTGCAGCGCTTGCAGACGCGGCATACCAATCGCTTTCGCCGCTTCGTACTGTCCGGTATCCACGGACAACAACCCGGCGCGCACCACTTCGGAGGTATAAGCCCCCTGGTTGATGCTCAGACCCAGCAGTGCCGCAAGGAATGGCGTCATGATGGTGACGGTTTGTACGCTGAACACGCCGGGAATACTGATGGTGGGAAACACCAGCGCGAGGTTAAACCACAGCAGCAGTTGCAGAATCAGCGGCGTGCCACGGAAGATCCAGGCGTAACCCACGGCGATGTAGTGCAGCACCGGATTGGGCGACATATACATAATCGCGGTGATCACACCGAACAGGATGCCGAGCCCCATCGCCAGCACCGACATAATCAGCGTGTTCACCACGCCATTAAGGATTGCCTGGGCAGTAAAGAACTGGCCGACAAACGACCATTCAATGTTGCCGTGGGCGAAGGCGTTGACCAGCAATGCCATCAGCACCAGGATCACCGCTGAAGCCGTGATGCGGCCGTAATAGCGGCGTGGCACCACCTGATAGCGATCCAGATCGTAATGCATCTGCTCGCGGCTATTTTTCAAGCTGGGTTCAACCGGGGTGGATTGGGACATAGACGTCTCCTCAGGCGCGCGGGCCAGCGTAATCTTCAGTCCAGCGCTGCTGGTCCTGCATCAGGATTTGCAAGCGCGCGAGCTGTTCGCGTACGCGTGCCGGGGCGGTGCCGCCATAGCCACTGCGTGCCGCCAGTGCCGCTTCCAGCGTCAGGGCACTGCGCACTTCTGGCGTTAAACGTGCATCGACGGCCTGCAACTGCGCATCGCTCAGGTCGGACAGGCCGCACTCTTCGCGTTCACACAGTTGCACCAGCTGACCGGTGATTTCATGGGCTTCACGGAACGGCACGCCGCGCATCGCCAGCCAGTCGGCCACTTCGGTGGCCAGAGTGAAACCGTCCGGTGCCTGTTCGCGCATGACGTCGGTGTTGAATTTCAGTGTCGACATCATGCCGGCCATGGCAGGCAGCACCAGCAGCAGCGTGTCCACGGCATCAATCACGTTACGTTTGTCATCGCTGAGATCGCGGTTGTAGGAGAGCGGCATGGCTTTCATGGTGGTGAGCAACGCCATCAGGTTGCCGACTAAACGGCCTGAACGACCGCGCGTCAGTTCGGCGATGTCCGGGTTTTTCTTCTGCGGCATGATTGAGCTGCCGGTAGCATAGCTGTCATGCAACTCCACCCAGCGGAACTGGCGCGAAGCCCACATGCACACTTCTTCGCACAGGCGCGACAGGTTGATACCTATCATGCTGGTGACGAACAGGAATTCTGCGGCGTAATCGCGGCTGGCCACCGCATCAATCGAGTTTTCGCAGGGTGCGAGGTAAGCCAGATCTTCAGCCGCTTTTTCCGGCTGGCGCGCAATCGCCGATCCGGCCATCGCTGCCGCACCAAGCGGGCAGCGGGCACTGCGGCGATCCCAGTCCTGCATGCGCTCGATATCGCGGGCAAAAGATTGCGCATGGGCCAGCAGTTGATGACCAAACACAATCGGCTGTGCCTGCTGTAAATGGGTAAAGCCTGGCGCCACGCTTTCGGTGTGCTGTGCGGCCTGCTCAACCAAAGATTGCTGCAGTGCCAGTAACGCACTGACCACTTTGCGGCCGTTATCACGCAGGTAGAGGCGCAAATCGTTGACGGTCTGATCGTTACGCGAACGACCTGCACGCAGTTTGCCGCCCAGTGGCCCTAAGCGTTCAGTCAGCGCGCGTTCAATGAAGGTATGGACATCTTCATCAGCCGCAATCGGGTGCAGATTGCCTGCACGATAATCAGCATCCAGCGCATCAATCGCCGCCAGCATAGTATTGAGTTCTTCGCTGCTCAGCAGATCGCCGCGAGCCAGCTCACGGGCATGTGCCCGGCATCCCGCTAAATCGTAAGGTGCCAGGGCAAAGTAATAATCCGGGCTGCGCGACAGCGCGGTTAAACTGGCCGCCGGTGCCGCTTTAAAGCGCGCACCCCATAACAGTTCGGCATTATCAGACATGCTATTTCCCCTTGCAGATACTCGTCAGCGATATGAAAAAGATATGAATGAACCAGAGGTGATAATAAAAACTTATTTCACGCTCGCACTGGTAAATACGTCATGTTTCAGGTTCACTGTACTTTCACCGCAATTATTCCGGAGTTGAATAGCAAAGATGGAAAGTAAAGTTTCCCAGTCTGGAAACAATGCAAATAATCGCGGCGATAATGCGGTTCTGGCACTGAGTAATATCGACTTAAAATTGCTACGGGTATTTAAATGCGTAGTGGAAGCCGGAGGATTAACCGCTGCCAGCAACGAACTGAATATTGGTTTAGCCGCCATCAGTAAGCAGGTTTCCGATCTGGAGATTCGCCTCGGCATGACGTTATGCAGCCGGGGGCGCGAAGGCTTTGAGCTGACGCAGTACGGCATTAATGTCTATCAGGCCACGCTGGAGCTGTTCGTTTCGCTGAATCTGTTCCGCGAACGTCTGCACAACAGCCGTAATGAACTGCTGGGCGACATCGCGATTTGCGTGGTGGATAACACCATTTCTGATCCGCACTCCCCGGTCACCGCGGCGGTGCAACAGTTGCACCAGAAAGCACCAAAGGTGCAGATTCGCTTACAGACTGCGCAATTAGATGATATTGAACGCGGGATGAGTGAAGGCCGATTTCATTGTGGTATTGCGCCGGTTTATGAAATGAAAAGTGATTTTGATTACTTCCCACTTTATAAAGAATATTCGAAATTATATTGCTCCATGTCACATCCTTTATATTCTGGATCTTGTGATAAGAATATATCGGTGGAAATATTACGTGAGCAGAAAATCATTAATCATTTATATGTTACGCCGCGCGATGACCGTCGCCTCATTCCATTACAGGACAGCGGTGCGCAAGCCGTACAAGTTGAATCCGTCGCCATGCTGATTTTAACCGGGCACTTTATTGGTTATTTACCCGAACATTATGCCGCGCCCTTTATTGCGCGTGGGCAGCTGTGTGAATTGGGCGATGAATCGGTGCGCCGCGAAAATCCGTTCTGCCTGATGATGAAAAAAGGCCGGAAAATTAATCCGATTATCCGGCTATTTATGCAATCACTGGGCCTGACAGAGGCAGATGAGGCGCACTGAGTTGGTGCAATCATCCCACCACTTTATACATCACCGTGGTGGCATCTAGCGCCCCTTCCGTCGATTCAGCGTACAACGGAATGGAGCCCGCGAGTTGCTCAGCCTGCTGCATCAGTCGACGCGCAATTCCCTGGCGACGAGCAGCGGGATGCACCAGCAATTTACTGATCTCCGCGCGATGACGCCCATTCGGCATGGCGCTAAACCCGACCATTACCGTCGCAACAATCACACCCTGCTGCCGCGCCACCAGCAGCTGATTATCGCCGCTTGCCAGGCTGTAGATTTTATCCTGCCAGAAGCGTTCCATCGCTGCGCGATCGTCGGCATCAATAAAACCGACGCTGGCCCCGTCAGCCACGCAACCCTGCAGCACCTCGGTCAACGCGGCTAGCAGGGGCTGTGCCTGAGTGGCACTTAACTGTTCAATTTCAATCATGGTTTGCACACCACCAGAATGTAACGTGCGCCGCCTTCAGGATGCGCCTGGAATGATGATTTGCCGGTGAGATGAAAACGCAGGCAATCCCCCGCCTGCAATGTCCAGCGTTGATCGTCCATGGTGAACGTCAGCTCGCCGGATTGCAGCCAGATATGCTGTTCCAGCCCCTGTACCGGCGGCGCGTCATAATCGATGCGCGCGCCGGGTTGCAACACGCTCTCAACCAGCTCGGCCTTGAAATGGCTGGCGGGCGGCGAGACACTGCGACGCAAATAACCGCTGGCATCGTCGCGCCAAACGCTCTGGTCGCTCGCTTTCAGCAGCAGCGCGGCTTCCTCTTCCACTTCACTCAACAGGCGCGACATGGTCAAGCCATAGGCGACACACAGTCGGTTAAGCAAAGCGGCTGTGGGGCTGGTCTCCGCCCGTTCAATGCGCGACAATGAAGCCCGACTGATGCCGGTAGCCATCGCCAGTTCGTCCAGTGACCAGCCACGTTGCACCCGCAATTCGGCTAAACGCGCGGCCAATCGATCTTCGGTATCCGGTACAGACATGTCCACCTCTCATTTATGGGAAATAAATCTCACAAGTGAGATATCACCTGATATTGCGCAAAACGTCAAGTTGTACAGAAACAAAAGAGTTGTACAACATAGGCGTGGCGGTTAAGGTGTTGTAATGCAGGTCAGAATTTTCGAGGACGCCATGGCCTTATACAGTATCGGCGATGTTGCCGAACGCTGTGGAATCAACCCAGTAACACTACGCGCCTGGCAGCGCCGTTACGGTTTATTAAAACCCCAGCGTACAGAAGGCGGTCATCGCCAGTTTGATGATGAAGATGTTCAGCGCATTGAGGAGATCAAGCGTTGGATAGAAAGCGGTGTGCCTGTTGGCAAGGTGAAAGCCCTGCTGGAAGGCCAAACCGTTAATGTGCACGATGGCTGGACCGCGCTGCAGGAAGAACTGATGAGCGTGCTGCGTCACGTTCGTCCGGCTAAATTGCGCACCAAAATTGCCACCATTGGCCGCGAACATCCAGTGGATGCGCTGATCGATCACGTGTTTGTCCCGGTGCGCCAGCGCCTGGGACTGGATCAACATACCGCCCGTACCATGTGCAGCCTGCTGGATGGCGCGCTGATTGATTACGTGGCGTTTTGCCTGGCGGGCGGCCGTAAAAAAGCCGGCAAAGATGCATTGATGATTGGCTGGGGCGTGGAAGATCGCACTCGCCTGTGGCTGGAAGCCTGGCGCTTGTCGCAGCAGGGCTGGCGTATGGATGTCTTAGCCGAGCCGCTGGATATGCCGCGTCCTGAGCTGTTCCCCGGTCAGAATCTGTTTATCTGGACCGGTAAAAAACCGACGCGTCGGCAGCTGGAGCAGTTTGAACACTGGCAGGCACAAGGGTTTGCCACCCATATTCATGATCCCGCCTGACAAAAAATCGCACACACGGCCTTTGCCTTGCCGGGTGTGCGCGTTATCATGCCGCACTCCATGACTTTTCTCAGGTTTCCCTTATGAACTGGAATAAAATTCTCATTGGCTCCCTGTTTGCCGTGATGGCCATTGGTGGCATGGGCGGCATGATGCTGGTGGGCTACAGTCTTATCCTTCCCAGCCACTGAGTTGACGTTGCACGCGTTCTAACACGCGGTCGCAAATCAGTGCCAACAGGGCGACCAGCAGCGCCCCCTGAATCACATAGGCGGTGTTAAAGCCGCTCAGTCCGATAATCACCGGCGATCCCAGGCTTTCTGCGCCCACTGTCGACGCGATGGTCGCGGTGCCGATGCTGATCATCACCGAGGTACGCACCCCTGCCATGATCACCGGTGCGGCCAGCGCCAGCTCAATCTGCCATAAGCGCCGCCATGGCCCCATGCCCAGCCCCACGGCAATTTCCCGGTTGCTGTCCGGCACGCTGTCTAAACCTGCCAGCGTTCCCTGCAAAATCGGCAACAGCCCGTAAAGAAACAGCGCTATGATGGCCGGTGTCGCGCCAAAGCCCATCACCGGCACGGCTATCGCCAGCACCGCTACCGGTGGGAAGGTCTGCCCCGCTGCCGCCAGCGTCTCCAGTAACGGCCTGAACGCCCGCCCGGCGCGTCGCGTCGCAAAAACACCACTGCCTACGCCAAAAATAATCGCCAGTGCGCTGCCGCTGATCACCAATGACAGATGTGCGAGGGCCAGCCGCCAGAAGCTCTCTTGCTGATACAGCGGACGTTCCAGCTGCGGGAACCAGTGGGCAAACAGCGGTCCGCTGTGCGGCAACCCCCACAGCAGCAGCAGAAACACCGCCAGCAGCCAGTACAGTGGATCGCGCCAGACACGCATCAGATTGCCTCCCGCTGGCGCAGCAGATCGCTAAAGTGCAGGACACCCAACGGCTGTTGATGTTGATCGATCACCGGCAGTTTGTCGGTGCGCCGAGCGATAAACTGAGACAGCGCCTCGCGCAGCGTCAGGTGCGCGGCTATTGGCTCACCGTCCAGCCACTCGCCGCGCCGCGCGGCGCTGCCAGCACGTCCCAATGCCAGCAGTCGCACGCCAAGCTCGCTGCGGCCAAAGAATTCGCGGGCGAAATCCGTGGCAGGCTGCGTCAGCAACTCAATCGGCTTGCCTTGCTGCACGATTTCACCGCCGTCCATCAGCACCAGTTGATCCGCCAGCGTCAGCGCTTCGTCGATGTCGTGCGTCACCAGCACCACCGTGCGTCCTGACAGCTTCTGAATACGCAGCATCTCCTGTTGCAGCGCCTGACGGTTCACCGGATCGAGCGCGCCAAAGGGCTCATCCATCAGCAACAATTCGGGATCGGCAGCCAGCGCGCGCGCCACGCCAACCCGCTGCTGTTGTCCGCCGGAAAGTTGATGGGGAAAACGCGTCGCCAGATGCGTATCCAGATTGAGCAGCGCCAGCAGCTCCTCTACGCGCTGTTGAATTTTTGCCTGCGGCCAGCCGAGCAGTGACGGTACCGTGGCAATGTTCTTTGCCACGTTCCAGTGCGGGAACAGGCCAATCGACTGGATGGCATAGCCAATACGCCGCCGCAGTGCACGTGCATCCATGCGTTCAATCGGTTCACCGGCAAAGCGGATTTCGCCGCTGTCATGCTCCACCAGCCGGTTGATCATTTTCAGCGTGGTGGATTTGCCCGAGCCGGAGGTGCCGATCAGCACGGTGAAACTGCCCTTCTCAATATGCAAAGTGAGATCGCGCACCGCTGCTTTGCCCGCAAACATTTTGCTTACCTGGTGAAACTCAATCATCGGTTCTCTCCAGTAGTGCCGACAGTAAACGCAATGCGGCATCAAACACCACCGCCAGCGCCACCACCGGAATCACGCCCAGCAACACCAAATCCAGTGCGCTGCTGAGTAATCCCTGAAATACAATGGCGCCAAAGCCACCGGCACCAATCAGCGCCGCGACCACCGCCAGTCCAATGGTTTGCACCACCACCACACGCAAGCCCGAGAGCCATACTGGCAGCGCCAGCGGGAGTTCGGCGTGCCAGAACTGTTGCATCGCGCTCATGCCCATACCGCGCGCGGTTTCCCGTACCTCCTGCGGCACCTGCTGCAACCCCGCCACCACGCTGCGCACCAGCGGCAGCAGCGCATACAGCACCAGCGCAATCAGCGCCGGAGCCAGACCAATACCGCTGATGCCCCAACTTGCCAGCACCGGGAAGTGAGCCACCAGCCCTGCCAGCGGCGCAATCAGCAGACCAAACAGCGCCACGGAAGGCACAGTCTGGATCAGGTTGAGTACGCTGAAAGCGGCACTTTGCCAGCGCGGTCGTCGGGCAATCACCAGGCCGAGCGGCAAACCAATGAATACCGTCGGCAACAGCGTGCCAGCCAGCAACAGCAGATGCTGGCTGAAGGCGGCATCAAATACTGCCGTGCGGTTGGCATACTCTTTCATCAGGGAGAGGTGGTCGAGGTGACCGCTGAGCAATAACAGCAGCGGAACAATCCAGATTTGCAGATTCAGCAGAATTCGCCACGGGGTGCTGGTTGTCAGCTGGCGGATGGCCTCGGCTGCCAGTAACAGCGCCAACGCCGCGGCACACCATAAACCGCTGCCAAAGGCCGTGCGTGCCAGCGGGCTGCCGCTGTTAGCCAGCTGCGCCGCCGTCTGCCCGCCAATAAACACCAGCAGCGCAAACAGTATCTCGGCATCCAGCAAGGCCATCACCAGATTGCGACGCCGGGGCTTCCACCACAATCCTTGCCATAGCCACAGTAACGGCAACAACAGCAGCCAGGACTGCGTCACCTGCCACAGCATCAGCGGCTGTCCGGACACCAGGCGATTGGCGGCGAAACTGAGTAACGGCAAAGCCAATAGCGCGCAAGTGATCAGCAGCGTTAGCACCAGCAGCACCGGCTGCTGGCGCGGTCTCGATAACAGTAACGGCACCGCTTACAGCAACTTATTCTGCTGTAGCCACTGTTTCGCCACCTGGCTGGCATCCTGACCATCAACCGCAATCTGCGCATTGAGTTGTTGCAGGGTTTTCTCATCCAGCTTGCTGAACACCGGCTGCAACCAGTTGCCGATCTCCGGATACTGTTTCAGCACGCTTTCCCGAATCACTGGCGCAGGGGCATAAATTGGCTGGACGCCTTTGGGATCGGTCAGGGTTTGCAAACCGAGCGCGGCCACCGGGCCATCGGTGCCATAGGCCATGGCTGCGTTGACGCCGGAGGTTTGCTGTGCCGCCGCCTTGATGGTTACCGCCGTATCACCGCCCGCCAGCGACAGCAGCTGAGACTGATCCAGCTTGAAGTTGTAGGCTTTTTCAAATGCCGGTAGCGCATCGCTGCGTTCGATAAATTCGGCTGAGGCCGCCAGCTTGAAGGTGCCGCCCTTTTTCAGGTAGGCGCTGAGATCGTCGAGGGAGTTAAGGTTATTTTTCTGTGCCACATCGCCGCGCACCGCGATGGTCCAGGTATTGTTGGCGGGCGCAGGGGTTAACCACACCAGATGATTTTTATCCGCATCGAGCTTTTTCACCTTCTCATAGCCCTGCTGCGCATTTTTCCAGGCCGTGTCTTTCTCATCGTTAAAGAAGAACGCGCCATTACCGGTGTATTCCGGATAAATATCCAACTCGCCCGCAGTGATGGCCCCGCGTACCACCTGGGTGGTGCCGAGCTGGATTTTGTTGACGGTTTTTACCCCGTGTTTGTCCAGCACCTGCAGGATGATATTGCCCAGCAGCGAACCTTCGGTATCAATCTTTGAACCGACCTTGACCGGATCGGCCGCATTCGCAGCGCCCACACTCATCGCTAATGCGATCATCCCCAATAAACCCTGCTTAATCATGCCGCTGTCCTCTGCTTATGTTTTCAGTCTGTGACTATCAAGCGTAGCCTGGCGAAACAGGATGGGGGCGGTCAAGCGCCTCAGTTCGAGCTTTTTCTGCTATTTAATGCGCATTTCTTATAACCCATTCGCAGGACTTATAACCAAATGGAATTTTTAATGCGTAAGTACAGGCTTATTCTCATAGTCCCACTCTTTACAATAAAATACATAACATCATGTCCGACTTAGCTTCTCCGGCGCACGTGGCGCTGGCAGGGAATACGCCGACTGGCGAAACCAAATGGATTCGCAGCGCGGCTGACGTATCGAATCTCGTGAATAACAGCAACGAGTCTCGCAGCAATGCGCGCATCGTGGTGGCCATCGCCCTTGGCGGTGTGTTCCTCGATGCCTATGACCTCGGTGCACTCGCCTTTGGTATCAAAGACGTCACACGCGAATTTAACCTGACGCCGACCGGCACCGGAATGGTGGCTTCGGCGATTACCTTCGGCGCGATTGTCGGTGCGCTGATTGGCGGTTATCTCACCGATAAAATTGGCCGTTACCGCGTGTTTATGGCCGATATGTTCTTCTTTGTGGTTGCAGCGCTGGCCTGTGCCTTTGCCCCTAACGAATACGTTTTGGGCGGTGCACGCTTTGTGATGGGATTGGGCGTGGGCATCGATCTTCCTGTCGCCATGGCGTTTCTTGCCGAGTTTTCAAAACTGCGCGGGCAGGGAAATAAAGCGGCCAGCGTGGCGATGTGGTGCCCCACCTGGTATGCGGCAATCAGTATTTCCTACCTGCTGGTATTGCTGCTGTATGCGGTGCTGCCGGAAAGTCACACCGACTGGTTGTGGCGACTGATCCTCGGCTTCGGCGCGGTACCTGCGCTGCTGATTATTGCCATTCGCAGCCGTTATATGAGTGAGTCTCCAGTGTGGGCGGCCAATCAGGGCAACCTGCACGGCGCCGCGCAGATCCTGCAGCGCTCCTACAACATCAATGCCCATGTCGCGGAAGATGCCGATCTCACGCAGGCCAAGCCGGTGCGCAAAGCCAGCTGGCGTAACTATGGCGCGCTGCTGCAGGGGGTTTATCGTCGTCGTACTATTCTGGCGACCGTCACCTCCATCGCCTCTTCGTTCGCCTACAACGCGGTGGCCTTTGGCCTGCCGGTGATCATCTCCAGCTTCTTTGCGCAATCGATGCTGACCACTATTTTGGTGTCGCTGGCGTTGAATCTGCTGTTCGCTTTCGTGGGTGGCTTGCTGGCCGTGCGTCTGGTGCCGCGTCTCGGCGCGTGGAAGATGTCGGTGGCGGGTTACAGCTGTCAGTGCATTGCCCTTCTGGGGTTAGCGCTGATTGGTCGCCCGGAAGGCGGTGAACAAGCGGCACTGGCGATTGCGATGCTGGCGCTGTTCCTGTTTGGTCAGGGGTTTGGCCCGGGCTCACACACCATGACCTTTGCCTCGCTGAGCTACCCCGCTTCACTGCGCGGCGTGGGGGTTGGTTTTAACCAGACGCTGATGCGCGGCAGTTCAACCGTGTCGCTGTTCCTGTTCCCACTACTGGTGGCGACATTCGGCACCGGCGTATTCTGGGTGATTTTCCTCGCCCCGCTGATTGGCTTGCTGGCGCTGCTGGCGATCCGCTGGGAGCCCTCAGGCTACGATGTGGATGCGGAAGACTTCACTTAAGACAACAACGCCCCGTTAAGGGGCGTTTTTTATGCGGTCAGGCGGAAATCGCCGAACGTATGGGGAATGCGCGGGAAGGTGTGCAGGAACCAGGGCGTAAATTGTTCGGGCTGATCCTGCATCTCCTGCTGAATCTGCTCAATCGAGCGATAACACCAGGCATCCGCTTCTTCCGGATTCAGGTTGGGTTCAATATCACTGGTGGCGAAGAACACATGGCCATACTCGTGCTCGGTCAGACCGTTGCTTAATGGCAGGTTGTAGCTCAGTTCGAACACTGGCGTCAGCGCTACTTGCATCCCCATCTCTTCACGCAAGCGACGTTCAGCGGCATCCCGGGTCGATTCCTGCGGATAAGGGTGGCCGCAGCAGGTGTTGCTCCACAAGCCGCCACAATGATATTTACCGTTTGCACGACGTTGCAGCAGCAGTTCATGGCGCGAATTGAACACGTAGACCGTCACCGCACGATGCAGCAATCCTTTCTCATGTACTTCCAGCTTTTCCATCTTGCCGGTGGGACGATCGAGGTGGTCGACGAGAATAACTTCAATGGCGGGCATGACAACTCCTTCAGATAATTCTCAGCTATTGTACACAACCTCAAAGACTGAAACTGAGGAAATCGCGCACATTCCGTGCGCTTAAGTAGAGAAATTTAAGCTTAGCAGTCATCAGACAAAGCGGTAACGACTCAGGATGTAGAATTCAAATCGGCCAACCATGGGCGCTATAAAGTCGTCATCGTTATCAGCCAGGATGCGGAGGCGTGCACAGTCCCGGGCCGCCTTGAGTCTGTCGTCGCCACGCTCTGACCGCTCAATTCCGCCTATGCGCACAGATAAGGCGGCCCCCTCTTAAAGGGCAGCCTGATTTGACTGAGTGATTACCTGACAGGCATTCGCGCTTAAAGCCGCCCCTTCAGCTTTAGCTCGGATTCGATTGTCGTATCGCGGGCAGTTGTATGACGGCTTGCGCCCCACACTTCGTCATACTCATAGCCGGTAAGATCTTTAATCACCCCACGCGTTTCGGCATCGCAACCTCTCGCCGTGCCACCCAGTTTGCGACGCGCCACCTCTTTAATCAGCAGCTTGTGGCTGCGCTGTGTCAGCTTGAACTTAAAGGTCAGCCAGAAACTCGCCGCCAGCAGTGCCGTGGTGACAAACACCATCAGCCCGACAATCGCATGGATGGCACTCTCCGGCTGTGCGCCGTTGCCTTTCACAAAACCACTCTCCTGCAGCACGATACCAATCATGAAAATGGCGATGGCCACCGAGCTTTTGCGCGTCAACACCATCACCCCGGCAAAAATCCCTTCACGCCGCTTACAGGTCACCATCTCATCAATATCGGGAATGAAGCTGTAAATGTTCCACGGGATGTAAAACAGCCCGGCGCGCACGATGCCCAAAAACAGAAAGACCGCGCTGAACAGCAACGTGGGCACCTGCCATTGCCACAAATACACGGCAAACAGGAACAGGAAGATAGCGACGATACTCAGGTAGGACATACGCAGCGCGTTGGAGGGCGTCATATTAAAGCGGCCAAGCAGCATCATGAAAATGAAAGTGCCGGGAATCGACATAAACATCATGTTACTTAGCAGCAGTGAAGCCAGTGAGGCATCCTGCTTCAGGCCGTAGATCACGAAATAGGTGAACACCGCCAGAAAGGCATCCATCGCGGTGAAGGAGCAGATATAAATCAGCAGATGCTGACGAAAGGCTTTGATTTTGAACGACGATGCCAAATCGACAAACAGATACTTTAGGTGGGCCTTCAGGCTCCCCTGGCGCGCCGAATGTTGCGCCACATCCTCTTCCGGCTGAATATCTTTGGCTTCCCAGGTGGTCAACCAGGTAATAAACACCGCCACGCAGTAAATCACCGAGAAGATGACGCCGGTCAGCGTATAGGTAATGGCGTTGTCTTTGCCGGTATAGGTCATGATGATGCCCGGCACTGAGACGGCAAGGAAACTGCCAAGCGCCGAGAACATCAGGCGCACGCCCGAAAGACGCGTGCGCTCGCTGAAGCGATTGGTCATCTCCGAGGACAAGGTTTCCCACGGCACCAGCACCATTGCCGACAGCAGCTCGATGGTGAGATAAGTGCCGAGATAGTACCAGTAGCCCATATCCGTCACCCACAACGCGTAATACAGCAGCATTAAGGGAGAGGAGATCAGCAGGAAGAAACGGCGGCGGCCAAATTTACGCCCCAGCCAGGTGTTGCCGAAGTTGTCAGTAATGTAGCCCATGATCGGGCTTAATATCGCATCGATGACGCGGGCGATGGCAAATATCGAGCCCGCTTCAAACACCGATAATCCGCAGTAGGTGGTATAGAAAAACAGCAACCAGGTGCCAATCACCGCAAAGGCACCGCCGCCAAAGAGATCCGTCAGGCCGTAGCCGATTGCGACGCCATAACCGACGCGACGTTCTGTAGGTTTAACCATCGATCCGATTCCTGTTCTGGTAGGGTATGTAATAGCGGCAAGGTGCTATGCCCTGCCGCCGTTGTTATCAACAGAATTGGAAATCAACTGAATAAACGAATGCGTTATCCGGCGTTGGCGAGCATCTGTGCTTTCACACACAATTCCGCCGCTTTGAAAGCATGCGTTTGCGTCATCGCATGCTCGGTGCGATGGAGACAGTCATTGATGAGCTGTCCAAAGAACGGGAAGCCGACTTCGCCGGAAACGGCATAGCGGAACTCTCCTTCTTTGTTCACCAGATACACCACATCCTGCTCGCCACGTGTGAGATCGGTGTATTTGCGGATCTCGATATAACCATCGGTACCGAGCAGCGTCATGCGCCCATCACCCCAGGTGGATAAGCCATCCGGCGTAAACCAGTCGCAGCGGAAGTAGCCAGTGGCGCCGTTCTCACCCGCCAGCATCGCATCGCCAAAGTCCTCAAATTGCGGGTGCTGTGGATGGCGGAAATTCCGCACCTGGCTCGCCACCACCGTGGCGTCGCTGTTGCCGGTGTAGTAGAGGAATTGCTCAATTTGATGGCTGCCGATGTCACACAGGATGCCGCCAAAATAGCGACGCTGATAGAACCAGTCGGGCCGTCCGGTGCCTTCACGATGTGGACCCGTGCCAAGGGTTTGTACCACCTGCCCGATAGCCCCTTTTTCCACCAATTGCCCGGCAAACACCGCGCTCTCCACGTGCAGACGTTCGCTGTAATACACCGCATATTTGCGCCCGGTTTTAGCGCACATCGCTTTGGCGTCTTCCAGCTGTTCCAGGCTGGTGAGCGGGGCTTTATCCGTGAAGTAATCCTTGCCCGCTGCCATCACTTTCAGCCCCAGCGCACAGCGTTCCGAGGGAATCGCCGCGCCTGCCACCAGTTGTACCTGCGTATCGGCCAGAATGGTCTCCAGCGAATCGGCGATCTGCACCTGCGGGAACTGCTGCACAAACTTATCGACTTTGGCGGGATCGGGATCGTATACCCACTTCAGCGTGGCTCCGGCCTCGGTCAGGCCATTGCACATGCCGTAAATGTGGCCGTGATCCAGTCCTGCCGCCGCAATGATAAATTCCCCCGGCTGCACCACCGGCTGTGGTTTGCCTTTCGGCGCGTAGTTCATGCCATCCTGCTTATTCATGGTTGTTTCCTCACGCAAAGTTTTTGCCCAGTGGGATGTCATCGACATCGGCGAAGTTATCGACCGAAGCCTGTTTTTCGTAGAAGTGCGGTGCATGGGCGATCAGGCCGCCGGTGCGGTAGAAGGCATCATTTTTGGCGATCGGTAACGACACAATGCTTTTGGTGATGGCCGATTTGTAGATGGCGGTAATCAACTCCAGCGAGCGTTTGCCCTGCTCGCCGTCAATCAACGGCACACGCTGTTTCTCAATCGCCGAGAAGAAGTCATCGACCTGTCCGGCGTGCAGTGTCCAGGTGAGCGGTGCCGTGCTGGCATGAAAGCGATCCAGCTCCTGCTCCAGCACCAGATTGTTCTCTTTTTCCGGGAAGCCATTATCTGCCGCCTGCATGGCGACCGCTTTCCACGGTGCCGAGAGACGCGCTTTTTCTCCCTGCAGCACGATTTTCTGATCTTCACCGTGATGCACAACGGAAGCGGTCAACTGCGCCAGCGTGCCGTTGGGGTAGCGGAAAATCGCGGCGCTGAGGTCTTCCACTTCGGCATTGTCATGCGCCACGTTGCCGATCATCGCCACCACTTCACTGGGCGCACCGAGCATCCATTGCATCGCATCGATGTGGTGTACCGCATGGTTAAGCGTGCAGCCGCCGCCCTCTTTCTCCCAGGTGCCGCGCCACCACAGGTCGTAGTACGAATGGCCACGCCACCAGAATGAATCGATTTGCGCGTGGCAAATTTTGCCCGCCAGGCCCGAATCTACTGCCGCTTTCAACTGCCAGAACGCGTCGGTGAAGCGGTTCTGCGCCACCACTGACAGAATTTTGCCACTGGCTTTTTGCGCAGCAATCATCGCATCGCACTCTTCCAGCGAGGCCGCCATAGGCTTTTCGCACAGCACATGCTTGCCCGCCTGCAGGGCCGCAATGGTGTTTTCCGCATGCACATAAGGCGGCGTACAGACGTCGACCACGTCGATATCTGCGCCCTCGGCCAGCATCTCGCGGTGATCCTGGTAAACCCGCACATCGTGCAGGCCGTAGCGCTGCAATTTCTCCCGCGCTTTTTCAGGATACACGTCCGCTACCGCGACAATTCTGCCGCGCTCAGGAAACTGCAGAAACGCCTGGATATGTGAATTGGCAATATTGCCCATGCCCACTATCGCAATTTTTAACATCGAGATTCTCCGCCGATAACCGCTGTTGAGGTGTCTGCGAGGAACATAAAAAAGCGCTGCGGGTCGGACAATCTGTTTTTGTGAGAATGCTCGCAGAGCAAGGCATGAGTTTGTGAACCAAATGTAAAAGCGCCTTAATATCAGTCCACTGCGTCTGCAAAAATTTGCAAAAATTGATTGGGATGGGGATCACACTATGGCTGGCAAGCTCAGAATGGATGAAATTTCAGCAATCACCGGCTACTCGGTGAGTACGGTTTCACGCGTGTTGAGCGGCAAATCCTACACCAGCGAAAAAGCGCGTGAGGCGATAGTCGACTGCGCGCGCAGGCTAGGTGTATTGCAGGAAATGGTGAGTGGACGCCTGCTGATCAATGAGATTGTGGTGTTTGCCCCAGGGCGCACTTTCACGCCGCGTGGCGATCATTTTTACCATGAGGTGACGCGTGGAATCGCCGAGGCCTGCGCATCGCATGATGTGCATATCAGCTATTGCCCACTGGAGGAACAGCGCGCCGATGTGAAGCTGTTTCTGGAGAAAGCCGGAGCAAAAAACATCAGCGCCATCATCATCATCGGCACCGACGATCAAGCGATCTTTAGCCTCGCGGCGTCACTCGGTAAACCCTGTGTGCTGATTAACTCTCGTGATAAAGATATGCGGCTGGATGCGGTGTCACCCGATCATCGGGCGATTGGTTTCAGCGCTATGCAGCATCTGTTTGAGCAAGGCCACCGCCGGGTGTTGACCGTCACCTGTCTGCGACGTGAGACGCTGTTTTTGCGTCTGGAAGGGATCAAAGACGCCTACCGCCATTTTCATATGCCGTTTAATGCACAGCAGGATTTGATTGTCATCGAAGCCTACTCCTCGCAGGACACCGAGATCGCACTGAATCACTGGCTGGATACGCACCCACGCGATCAGTGGCCTGATGTGATTTTGCCCGGCGGCAAAGGCATTATTACCGGCGTGCAGAATGCACTGCTGTCACGCGGCTTGCGCATTCCCGAAGATATTTCGCTGATGACCACGGATCTAGCCAGCCGGCTGGAAGGATCGCCAGAGATGCCCATCACCGGCTTTGCGGTGCCGTGCCGTGAACTGGGTTATGAGGCAATCCAGCTGATCCAGAATCGCCTCAATCGTCCGCAGTCGTCGATTTACAATCTGTTGTTGCAGGGGAAACTGGTGGATCGCGGCACGGTGGCGAATGCCACTCGCCATGCCGCGCGTGAAGAGATCCGCAACGCGTTTCCGTGAGATGCCCCAAAGCAGAAACGCACGTCATCAGCGCATCGTGCCTGTGCACCCAAGCCCAACATCAAAACCTCAGCGCTGATGCTAAACCTTTTGAATTACCGATCCGTTCAAGCCTCAAGCACATAGCCTTTTCTAACAAACCACACCTAAGCTCAGAAGCAGGCTGGTGCCGCTCAGGGGCCGGCAATCCGCAGCGCCGAACAGAGTGAGTCTGCCAGGAGAGACCGCATGGATGCGGTCGAAAGGCTGGGCTGGAACAGGGATGTTCCATCCCAGCCGGTCCGTAAGGCGGACGAATGACGTGAGGGTACCGCGTCAGCGGCGCGAGGACCGCCGGCCCCTGAGCGGCACCAGATTGCGTTATCACTTGTGGTAAATCGCCCAGCCTTACAACTTAAAGCTCTGCACCACCAGCTCCAGCTGCACGCTCTGCTCTTCCATGGCGCGCGCGGCAGCCGACACCTGCTCAACCAGCGCGGCATTCTGCTGGGTGCTGCCATCCAGCTGCGTGATTGCCAGGTTAACCTGCTCAATCCCCATACTCTGCTCACGACTAGCAGACATGATTTCGCTCATCAAAGTAGTCACGCTGCTCACGCCCTGCATCAGCTCATCCATGGTTTGACCGGCTTGTTCCACCAGTTGGCTGCCGGTATCGATATTGGCCACCGACTCCTCAATCAACTTCTTGATCTCACGCGCTGAGTTAGCTGAGCGCTGCGCCAGATTTCGCACTTCTGACGCCACCACGGCAAATCCACGCCCCTGCTCACCCGCTCGGGCCGCTTCCACCGCCGCGTTAAGTGCGAGGATATTGGTCTGGAAGGCGATGCTGTCAATCACGCTGATGATATCCACCACTTTACGGGATGAGTGATTAATCGCACCCATGGTGGTGACCACCTGACGCACCACGTCCGTTCCGCGCGCCGCCACCTGCGAGGCACCGTCCGCCAGCTGATTGGCGTGGGTAGCATTGTCGGCGTTCTGACGTACCGTGCCGGTCAGCTCTTCCATTGACGCGGCGGTTTCGACAATCGAACTCGCCTGCGATTCAGTACGCGCAGACAGATCGGCATTGCCGCTGGCAATTTCACGCGAGGCAGAGGTAATCGCCAGTGCGCTGTCGCCGACCTGACGCATCAGCCCCTGCAGATACTCAATAAACTGGTTAAAGCTCTGCGCCACCGCGTTAAATTCCGGGCTGTTGCTGGCAGGCAGACGCTGGGTTAAATCCGCGCCGCCGGTCGACAGGGCTTCGATATTGCGGTTCAGCAGGCTAAGACGTTTCATCATGGCGCGCACAAAGCCGAGCAGCACCAGCAGCAGGATCACCGCCAGCGGGATCTGCACCAGGCCCAGGCGAGTCAGCATGCTGTGGGTTTGCGCATCCAGCAAACTGGACGGCACATCGCTGGCGAGATACCACGGGCTACCGGCGATCGCCTGCAGGAACAGCGTGTGCTCGCCATCTTCGCCTTCAAAGGTGGTTTGCGTAGGCTGATTACCTGCCTGGCTCAGCAGACTTTTCAGCGCACCCGCCATCGGCAGCTGCGTATCCGCGAGATTTTCCAGCTTCGGTGCACCTTCCAGCAGTGCGGCGTTGCCCACCACTTTGCCATCCGCTTCAACGATCAACACACGTCCGTGAATGGCGTCGCCCATCTGTTTCGCCAGTTGGTTGAAGAAACCGAGCGTTACGTCGATGGTTGATACCCCCCACACCGTGCCATCACGATAAATCGCCATCGCACAGTTGGTACGCGGCTGCGGGCTGGCCGCATCCTGATAGGCTTTAGCCCAGGCACATTGCCCTTTGGCCGCGGCCATACCGTCTTTGTACCACGGCTGCTCCCAGTATTTGTCGGCCGCATCCGAGTTCCAGTAAGTGTTGACCTGTAACTGGTTGCTGGCGTTACGGGCGAAGAACGAACTGTCTTTTTCCTTCGCCGGATCGCGGCGATTAGGCAGTGGCCAGATACCGCCGCCAAATACGTTGCTGTCCTGATACTGGTTCACCAGCGCAGGCAGCAAGTTGTCGATGGCCGCGCTATCCATCACGCCTGCGGCTTCGGTAATGGCACGTTGCTGCGCCTGCACGCGGTTCATCTGTTCCACAATACGTCCCGCCAGGCCATCCACCTCATAGCGCACTAATCGGCTTTCGTTTTGACTCAACTGCGGTGCCACAAACTGATTGATCACCACCACGGTAACCAGCATCAGTACCACGAAAAATGCGACCAACGTCGCGGTAAAACGAGATTGTGTAGTTTTTAACATCAGTGTGCCCTTACCCTGGTTGGCGAGTTGCCTGATCGAGGTTAACGGCGTGTTACAGAGGAACTTGAGGTGAGCAAGATCACAAAAATGCAAATAGTTGATTTAGGTGATCATTAGGAGGGTGACTAACGTTGCGCTTACTCATCAGGGTGCGGGCAACCGCCCGCAGAGAGGGCTATTGCGGCGGATCCACCACTTCCTGACGTGGCCGAAAGATATGGTCATTACCTTCTGCCTGCAAACGCTGCAGCAGCTGTTGTCCACCGCGGTCATCGGCCTGAGCAAACTGACGTTCCGCTTCGGTGATCGGTGTCGCCCACAGCAGATTCGGACGATCGCCATCGCGCTTGGGCAGTCGGAACTGGGCAACTTCCGGTGCTAAGCCATTGGCCAGCAGGAAACTCTCGAAGCCCACTGGTGCCACTTCCGATGCCAGCGTGTGCCCTTCGCCAATCCACGTCAGCCGCGCCCACGGCAAGTGCGCGAATTCTGCCAGCGCGCTGGCCATCTGCACCGCATTGGCTTCGGTCATCACTTCACCGTCTACTGCCATCGCCAGCTCAACACGGCGGTACTGCGGGGCCAGCTCATCAAACAGGTAATCCACCTGCGGCATGGGCCGAATCCCCATACCCAGCGTGAGAAAAACCCACACGCCATTGTGCCAGTGCTGAGAGATGGCCATTGGCGGCCAGCTCCCTTGATCGATAGCGTAATACTTTACCGACTCACCAAACTGCGCCTGGTAGCACTGCATTAGCTCATGCTGCACAACATCCCATAAATGGCCGTCATGCCAGTCACGCCAGAAGTGGCGCTGCTGCTCGGCGCGTGCATAGTAATCATTGGTGGAAGCGGATCCGAGCGGTGCGGTCAGGCGATTCTCTTTGATGCAGCCAGCAGAGAAACTCACCTGCTTATCCTGATACAGACTCCAGCCGGGGATCACCGCCAGCAGTTGGCCGTAATACCACAGGGCTGCACCGTCATCACTCGGTTCCCACAAAATCTGTAGACCGGCAGGGTCGAGCATCGGCTCGGCTTCTAAGGTGCGGCAATACTCTGCGCTGAGCAGAGGCGCAATGCCCTGCTCCATCGCTTCACAATCTTCACGCGCCGGTGCAGGCAACAGATTGCGCAGCCAGCAGCCGCGCACCGCATACTGACTGCGAAACAGGTCGTTGGGCCAGATGTAAAAGTAGGCCGTGCGCGCATCCTGTTCGACGATGGCGGTCAGTGTGTTTTGCTGATTTGGCACCTCAGCAATCAGAGGTTGGTGTGTCATAACGCCTCGACAAAGCCTTGAGGGATCCATTTTCCCTGAGAATAGAGCAGGATCGGCACTCGCACCATGTGACACAAGGGTAAAACTCTCAAAGTGCAGTCAGGAAGCGTGAGAATGACTGATGAATGCCGGCACAACGCCCTGACAAACTTCAAATTAATTCGCGATTCATTTGCCGCCTCGCATGCTATTGTCTGCACATTCCTCCTTGCGGAGCTGCTCAGCATGGTGCTGCAAAACCTCGATTTGAACCTGCGCGATGTCGTGATTTTCGCGATTTTAGTGTGGCTGTTTCTTCGCTATACATGGGTGATGTCAGCGCTCACGCTTATACTCGGTGGTGCGGTGCTATTGATGGTGTTACCCATCGACATTTACTACAGCTTGCTGCCATTAGCGCTGCTGGGAGTGGGATTAGGGATGCTGCTTCATCATTATCAGCAGCGCCAGCTCACCCTTAAACGTGAAGCCCGCACACCGCGCACCTACACCAAAAAGCAGGACGAGCTGCATTTGTAGCGTTAGCGTCCCATGCGTTGCATGGCGCGGGAATAAGCCCCGCGCTGAATCGACCAGCGCAGCAAACCGGCAATCACCGCGATCTCTTTATCCACGCGCCACTGTGTCAACGGGCTAATCGGCTGCTGAATTTGCTGTTGCGCCCAGTCCGGTAACAACCCCATCCCGGCTTTTAGCATCACCCGCATCGCCGGTTTCGCCTGCCAGCTTGGGGCCGGTGCATTGATTAATAGCTGCATCACTTCCAGCGTGCGTTCATCGCAAATCAGTTCCGGGCGCATGGCCTGCAGATAAGCCTCCACCGCCTGCACCGTTTTTGGCACCTTTTCCGCCCCTAAGGCTTCGGCGATGATCGCCGCCTCCTCGTAATAGCGATCCTGCTCGGCCAGTGAGAGCTGCGGATTTTTATAGCGCAGATGCGCGGCGAGGAAGCGGCTGGTTTCGGCGACGTGTACCCAGGTGAGCAAATGCGGATCGCTGGCAGCATAAGGTTGCCCGGCATTATCGATACCTGTAACACGCAGATGGATGCGTTTAACGCGTTCAATCAGGATATTGGCGTCTACCGTGTTACCAAAAGTGGTGACGGCGATAAACTGGCTGGTGCGCCGCAGACGACCCAGCATGTCCTGACGGAAATTGGAGTGATCCCATACGCCTGCCAGCGCGGCCGGATGCAGCATTTGCAGCATCAAGGCGCTGATGCCACCACATAACATCGAAGGAAAGTCGCCGTGCACGCGCCAGATTACGTGGTCAGGGCCAAACAAACCCGGATCGCCCAGCGGCTGCGAAATATCGAATTCGTTGAGTGCGAGGCCGTTAAGACGAAAGACTTGCTGCTGGATACGATTGCGGAGGTTCATGACGTTTGTCGGTTATGCCCGTTGGCAGAATAAGCTCGGGCCTATCATATACTGCCAGGGGTAACGGTGCGATTCATCCTGCGACAAACCGCACCGTTCCACAAAGTGGCGACAACTAACGCTTACAGATAATCAAACTGCCCGTCTTGGGTGCGTACCGAATCGAGGCCAATCATCACGTTGAATTTGCCCGGCTCGGCGACATGCTGCATTTTTTGATTCCAGAATTTCAGTGCATCCACATCAATCTTAAAGCTCACGGTCTGTGACTCGCCCGCTTTCAGCATGATGCGTTTGAAGCCACGCAGCTCCTGTACTGGGCGGCTGATGCTGGCCACCGGATCGTTGAGATACATCTGTACCACCGTGGCACCATCACGTTTGCCGGTGTTGGTAACGGTGACGCTCGCTTCAACGGATCCATTGCGCGGCATGGTTTTGGCGGACATTTTCACCGGCGAAACGGTGAAAGTGGTGTAGCTCAGACCGTAACCAAACGGATACAGCGGGCCATTCACCGCATCGTAGTAATGCGAGGTGTACTTGTTCGGCTTCGCGAAGTTGTACGGACGCCCGGTTGGCAAGTGGTTGTAGTAAATCGGCAGCTGGCCTACAGAACGCGGGAAGGACATCGGCAGTTTGCCCGATGGGTTGTAATCGCCAAACAGTACGTCCGCAATCGCATTCCCCCCTTCAGTGCCGCTGAACCAGGTTTCTACCATCGCATCCGCGATACGATCTTCATTCACCACCGTCAGTGGACGGCCATTCATCAGTACAATCACCAGCGGCTTGCCGGTCGCTTTCAGCGCCGCCAGCAGTTTTTGCTGGCTTGGCGGAATCACCAGGTCACTGCGACTGGAGGCCTCATGCGCCATCCCCTGCGCTTCACCCACAGCGGCGACCACGACATCCGCTTTCTTCGCCTGGGCAACGGCTTCATCAATCAATTCCTGCGGCGAGCGCTTATCCACGCTAACCGCCTGTTCGTAGAGGTTGAGGAAGTCCTGAATACCTTTGTTATCGGTGATGTTGGCCCCTTTGGCATACAGCACGGTGCCTTTGCCCGCCATCGCATTGCGAACGCCCTGCAGCAGCGGAATCGACTGTTTCGCCACGCCCGCGGCTGACCAGCTGCCCATAATGTCACGCTGGCTGTCAGCCAATGGCCCCACCAGCGCCACGGTGGCGTCTTTTTTCAGCGGTAAGGTTTCATGCCAGTTTTTCAGCAGCACGATGCTCTTACGCGCCACGTCACGCGCTTCGGCACGATGCAGACGGCTCTCGGCATTGGTGTCCTGCGGATCGCTGCCTTTCGGCCCTAAATGGCTGTAGGGATCGTTAAACAAGCCCATATCATATTTGACGTTCAGCACGTGACGCGCTGCATCGTCGATCTCCGCCATGGTAACGGCGCCACTCTTTACCAGCCCAGGCAAGTATTTGCTGTAGTACTCATCGCTCATACTCATATCGATGCCGGACTTCAGCGCAATACGCACCGCATCCTGCGGATCGCTAGCCACGCCGTGTTTCAGCAGCTCTTTAATCGCGCCGTGGTCGCTGATGGTAATGCCTTTGAATTTCCACTCACCGCGCAGCAGGTCTTTCAGCAACCAGCCATCCGCCGTAGCAGGCGTACCGTTGAGCGAGTTAAGCGCCACCATCACGCCGCCGCTGCCGGCATCCAGCGAGGCTTTGTACGGTGGCAAATAGTCCTGGAACAGACGCTGTGGGCTCATATCGACGGTGTTGTAATCACGTCCGCCCTCCACTGCGCCATAGGCAGCGAAGTGCTTCACGCTGGTCATGATCGAATAACGGTCAGCGGCGCTTTTGCCCTGCATGGATTTCACCATCGCGCTGCCCATTTGCGAGGACAGAAAAGTGTCTTCTCCGAAGCCTTCAGACACGCGTCCCCAGCGCGGCTCGCGCGTAACATCCACCATCGGCGCCCAGGTCATATTGAGACCATCGTCGGCGGCTTCATAAGCGGAGATGCGGCCGACTTCACCGATCGCATCCAGATCCCAGCTGGCCGCGAGGCCGAGCGGGATCGGGAAAATAGTACGCTGACCGTGCACCACGTCGTAAGCGAAGAACAGCGGAATTTTCAGGCGGCTGAGTTGCATCACCTGATCCTGCATCGCGCGAATATCCGGACGCGTGACGGTATTGAAGATTGCGCCAACCTGACCGTGCTGGATCATGTCGCGCACTGCCTCCTTCGGCGTGTCTGGCCCCACGCTGATCAAGCGCATCTGCCCGATTTTTTCATCAAGGGTCATTTTGCCGAGCAGCTGGTTAACAAAGGCGTCACGCGCCTGTTCCGTCATCGGATGGGGGCCAAACAGGTCATCTGCGAAGGCAGGCTGCATGGCAAGGGAAACAGCGAGGCTAACAGAGCAAATCCATTTCATCAGGTCGGGTTCTCTTAAGTGACTGCGCAATATCGAAATAACCGGGGCAGTGTGCCACAAGTTCAGGATAGCAGGTAGCCACCGATGTCACACCGCGACCATGCCGTTGACGCGTGCTAAAGTAGATGCGCAACGTTAACGACAAGGACAGGTTCATGAATAACAACACCTCACACCCTACACTGCTGGCTGAACTGCGCCGCCTCGTCGGCCCTTCACACCTGTTAACTGAGGCGGAACAAACCGCACGCTATCGTAAGGGTTTCCGCTCCGGTGAAGGCGATGCGCTGGCGGTGGTGTTCCCCGGTTCCTTGCTGGAACTGTGGCGGATATTGCAGGCGCTGGTGCAGGCCGATGCGGTGATTTTGATGCAGGCCGCCAACACCGGCCTGACCGAAGGCTCCACGCCTAACGGCAATGATTACGATCGCCCGGTGGTGATCATCAGTACTTTGCGCCTCGATAAATTGCAGCTGATTGATGGCGGCAATCAGATTCTGGCCTTCCCTGGCAGCACCCTTTATCAGCTGGAAAAAGCCCTTAAGCCGCTGGGACGTGAACCACACTCGGTGATCGGTTCCTCTTGTATCGGCGCGTCGGTCATGGGCGGGATTTGTAATAACTCCGGCGGTTCACTGATCAAACGCGGCCCGGCCTACAGCGAAATGGCGCTTTATGCGCAGATTGATGCCGACGGCAAACTGAAGCTGGTCAATCATCTCGGCATGGATCTCGGCCACTCGCCGGAAGAGATGCTCGGTCGACTGGATGACGATCGCTGGCAGCAGAGCGATGTGCGCTGGGATGAACGTCATGCTTCAGATCATGAATATGCAGAACGCGTGCGTGATATCCATGCGGATACACCCGCTCGCTTCAACGCCGATGAGCGCCGCCTGTTCGAGGCTTCGGGTTGCGCGGGCAAACTGGCGGTATTCGCCGTGCGTCTTGATACCTTCCCCAGCGAACCGAAGCAGCAGGTGTTTTATATCGGTACTAACGATCCGGCGGTATTGGGCGATCTGCGCCGCCATATTCTGGCCGAGTTTAAAAACTTACCGGTAGCGGGCGAATACATGCACCGCGACATTTTCGATATCGCCGAAGTGTACGGCAAAGACACCTTTGTGATGATCGACAAGCTCGGCACCGACAAAATGCCACTGTTCTTCACGATGAAAGGTCGGGTGGATGCCTGGCTGGGTAAGCTGAGTTTTGTTAAACCGCACTTCACCGATCGCGTATTGCAGCGCGTCAGCGGTTGGCTACCTGCCCATCTGCCGAAACGCATGAAGCAGTATCGCGATAAGTTTGAGCATCACCTGATGCTGAAAATGTCCGGTGAAGGCGTGGCAGAGGCGCAGGAGTATTTGCACGAATACTTCCGCGAAGGCGGTGGCGAGTTCTTTGCCTGTGACGGCAAGGAAGGCGCACATGCTTTCCTGCATCGCTTCGCCGCTGCCGGTGCCGCAGTGCGCTACCACGCGGTGCATGCGGATGAAGTGGAAGATATTCTGGCGCTGGATATCGCGCTGCGTCGTAACGATCAGGATTGGTTTGAGCGCTTACCGGCGGAGTTTGATAACGATCTTAGTCATCGCCTTTATTACGGCCACTTCTTCTGTCATGTCTTCCACCAGGATTACATCGTGAAGAAAGGCGTGGATGCGCATGCGTTGAAGGAGAAGATGCTGGCGATCCTCAGCGAACGCGGTGCCGAGTATCCCGCCGAGCATAACGTCGGGCATCTGTATCAGGCAAAACCGCAGTTGCAGGCGTTTTATCGTCAGCTGGATCCGACCAATACCTTTAATCCGGGGATCGGTAAAACCAGCAAACAGAAAGGTTGGGCGGTTAAGGCTTGATAAATTAATGGGCGGCCCGAGAGCCGCCCACTGGATTATGGCAGTTGCTCGCCCTCTTCCTGCGTGGCCGCTGGCACGGCTCGACGTTCAATGATCATCGTCTGCGGTGTGGACAGCACAATGCCCTCTTTGCGCAGGCGCGTCAGAATATCGAACAGCAGATCACTCTTGGCACTGGAGATCTGACGCTGGCCCGCTACGTTACCGGTGACGCTCAGCACAATACCGGCGGAGGTCAGATCCTTAAACGACACGGATGGCTCTGGCGTTTCCAGAATACGTTCATTCTCCTCGTAAACCTCCAGCAGAATCTCACGCACGCGCACCGGATCGATGTCCAGCGGGAAGGTCAGCAGAATGGTCACCACGCCCTGCGCATTGCCCATGGTGGCGTTACGAACGTTCTGCGAGATGAACTGTGAGTTCGGCACAATCACCGTGGATTTATCACTCAGCTGAATTTCGGTGGCGCGCACGTTGATGCGGCGAATATCCCCTTCAATGCCGCTGATGCTCACCAGATCGCCCACTTTTACCGGGCGCTCGGTTAGCAGAATCAAACCAGAGATAAAGTTCTTCACGATCTCTTGTAAGCCGAAACCGATACCGACCGACAAGGCACTGACGATCCACGCCAGTTTGTTCCACTGCAGGCCCATAATCGACAGCGTCAGCAGAATGATCAGCACATAACCGATGTTGCTGAACAGCGTCACCAGCGACACGCGCATGCCGACGTCCATGGTGGTCTTCGGCAGGAAATCTTTATCCAGCCAGCGACGCACCGAACGCAGTACGTAAATCCCCACCACCAGACACAGGATGGCATTGACCATGTGCGCGGGCACGATGTTCAACGACTCCAGCCCTTTGCCGCCCCAGAACTCAATCACTTTCTGAATCAGCTCAATCGGTGTCGACGAGGCAAAGGTGCCGTTGAGTAGCGCCAGCGCCACAATACCGATCAGTGCGGTTTTACCAATAGCGCCCAGCAGCGTGGCCGCCTGTTGCAGATGACGTTCATCAATGTTCAATGACGTCTGCAGGCGTTTGCCGGTGGCATTGTTGGTGGAGAACAGGCTTTCACAACCGTCATTGATCAAATGGCTAAGGAAGTAGAATGAACCGAACAGAATACCGCACCAGATCACCTCATAACCGAGGAAGCGGGCCAGCGTGACATAACCGATGATCAGCGAAATCAATATCGCGAGCGCGGTAAGCGTCAGCGCCAGCTGAACCAGTCCAACAATGGTCGGGCGCGCTTCTGGCGCATTGCCTTCTTGCACCATACGGCGGCGTACGCGATTGGTACGCATGCTGATCGCCATACCGGTGGTGCCAATCAGCAGCGCCGTCAGGCCATTGGCGAAGATGGTGGTGTTCAGGCTGGTGCCAACGCTGTAGTTAAAGGCTTCCGCCGTCTGGAAAATAAACACCAGTCCTGCCGTAATCGGTGGGAACGGCTTCAACGCCTGCGCCACTTCATTGGAGATGCTCGGTAAGCGCCAGCTTGGGCGACGCGTGGACAGGAAGGCGCGGCCTAACCCGGCGATGAGGCCGCAATAGACGCTGAGTTGCACCAGACGCTCAACAAAATCCTGCACGTCGGTCGAGACTTCATCGCGGCGGGTAAACGCCAGCGCGATAAAGTTGAAGGTCAGCACCACGGCCGCCAGGGTGGTCAAGGCAATGGCTGCGGCCAGGAAGCTACGACGCAAGCGCCCCTCTGGCAGTTTATTGATGCTCACCCAGGCCAAAAACTCTTCGCTATAGCGACGGCCCAGGGTCATCACCAGCATCGCCGCAATCAACCAGCCAATGGTGCCGAAACGCCAGCCGGGTTCCCAGGAGAGCGCCGCTGTGTCCTGCAGTTCAGCGATAAAGTCGCTGATCTTCTCACCGTCCAAATCCTGACGGCTGACCATCGGTGCCCAAAAACGCGGCCCCAGGATACTGCCAGAGTTGAGCGCCAGCTGGCTTTTCAACTGATCACGACGCAGGTTGACGATCTGTGAGGAGAGCACCAGCGCGCCATTTTTAATGCCGTCGGCCTGCTTGATTTGGTCATCCAGCTTGCTTTTCTGGTTCTCCAGCGAAGCGCGTTTACGCGTCACTTCCGGCGTCTCTTTCACGCCGCTGTCCGGCTTAGGTGCCGGACCCAGTACCGCTAACTGTGCATCCAGCTGCTGACCCTGCGGGATCAGTGCCTGGCTTAGGGTTTCTGCATTACCAGAGAGCTCCAGCGCCATTTCATTAAGCTGGTTGAGCTGGCTCTCATTGGTATCGCCTGACACCTGGCCTTTAATCTTATCGAGGATTTTCTGCATCTTAGGCAGCTCGACCGCAGGATTCACCTTCGGTGCGGCATCTTCTTGCTGTGCCGCAGCGGCAGTGTTGTCATCCGCGTAGCTCAGTGCCGGGCTTAGCAGCACCAGCAGCAGTAAAAATGGGGTTACGAGTGATCGAAGCTTGAACATATAAATGAGATTCCAGCGCAATTTCAGCCGATAAATGCCAGTTAACTTTGAATGGCGGCCAGTGTAGAGCGTAGCCGAAGCGGAAACTATAGGAATGAAGCGATAACTCACAGACGCACAATCCATTGTGCATCTGTGAAGGGAAACAGACGTCGTGATTACTCGTTGCTGGCCGTTTGCGACGATTTCTGCTTCTTGTAGGCCAGCGCCGCTGCCGGAACCGGCGCCGCTTTGCCGGTTTCCAGCCAGTCGCGCAGACGGTTGGCATCGGCAAAGTGGGTGTACTTGCCAAACGCATCCAGCACCACCAGCGCCACCGGACGGTTATTGATCACCGTGCGCATCACCAGGCAGTGGCCAGCTTCATCGGTATAACCGGTTTTAGTCAATGCGATACGCCAGTCGTTTTTGTACACCAGGTGATTGGTGTTACGGAACGGCAGCGCATAGTTCGGATGCTTAAACACCGCCGTATCCTCTTTGGTGGTGCTCAGTTCACCAATCAACGGATATTGACGCGTGGCTTTTGCCAGCTTGATCAAGTCTTCCGCATTGGAGACGTTGTGAATCGACAAACCTGTCGGTTCAACATAGTGGGTATGCGTCATGCCCAGCGCACGCGCTTTGGCATTCATCGCGCGGATAAAGGCGTCATAGCCACCTGGATAGTGATGCGCCAGGCTGGCGGCAGCACGGTTTTCCGATGACATCAGCGCCAGCAGCAGCATATTGCGGCGGCTGATTTCACTGTTCAATTTGACGCGCGAGAACACACCGCGCATCTCTGGCGTGTGGCTGATATCCACCGACAGCATCTCGTCCATCGGCAGTTTCGCATCCAGCACCACCATTGCAGTCATCAGCTTGGTGAGTGACGCGATAGGCCGCACACGATCCGGATGGCTGGAGAACAGCACTTTATTGGTTTCAAGATCGACAATCATGGCACTGCCGGAGGCGATTTGCGGTTGGGCAATCGGCGCCAGATTAGACAGCGCAGCAGGCGCGGCCAGTGCCGGAGTGACAGCTGCCGGTGCGGCGACAAACAGCGCCAGCGACAGCAAGGAAATACGCATTTTTACAGACATCGTGTCAAAAAAATCCGGTAGGGAGTTTTGCGCCGTGTTTAAGACACAGGCCGCGCGCATCAAACCAGACGGGATGCGGGCTGGCAGCAGCATAATACGCGCTTATCTGCGAAATTTCTTAGGTAGATTGTTTCTGAGCGTTAAAAAAACGGGAGACCTAATGGCCCCCCGTTCACGGTGTCGTTGCAGGTTAGAACAATCGTGGTCCGTAACCCCACAACACCACGGTCAGTGCCAGCAGCACTTCAAACACCAGCACACCAATCGCCAGTGTCGATCCTGAGAAGCGCATGCTCTCTTCACGATCAATATTGAGGAACACCGGAATGCCGATGTACAGCAGATAGCCGGTATAGAGTAACGCCACCGCGCCGACCAACACACACAGCCACACCAGCGGATAAAGAGCCACCAGCCCACTAATAAACAACGGGGTAGCGACATAGCCAGCAAACACGGTACAGCGCTGAACGCTGGGACGCTGCGGATAATCGCGCGCCATCCAATGAATGACGCGGCCCATCACCGCCACGCCGCCTAAGATAATCAGATAGAAAAGAATGCCGAGACCGATGCCGGTCAGCAGGTTGAGTTGCACGAACTGCCCTTCGCCCAGATTCCAGCCCAGTTGTGTGGTACCGATAAAGGCACAGATCACCGGGATCGCTGCCATCATCAAAACATGGTGGGTGTAGTGGTGCGAAACGCTCTCGTTTTCTTGCTTGATATCGCGCATTTCCTGGTTAGGATGCGCCAGAAGACCCCAGACATGATTCATAAAATCACTCCTCTGATGCGACGGGCTGCCACTTCAGCGATCAGGCTGTCTCACTCAGGCAGCTTCCCTTCAAGTATAATCGGCGCGGCTGTTTTTGCGGACAGCGGCACAAAAAAAGCCGCTGGCGTATAAACTGTTACCTGAATCACTCGCGACAGGGAGGAAAATTTGCATCTCGATATCAATGGATTAATTACGCAGTACGGCTATCTGGCGTTGCTGATTGGCTGTATCGCGGAAGGGGAAACTTTTACCCTGCTGGGCGGCGTGGCGGCGCATGAAGGCCTGCTGCACTTCACCGGCGTGGTGCTGGCCGCGATGGTGGGAGGAATTATCGGCGATCAGCTGCTGTTCTGGCTGGGCCGTCGCTACGGTACGCGCATTCTACGCCGTTTCCGTAAATATGAAGATACCATTCGTAAAGCCAATCGCCTGATTCAGAAGCGCCCGAGTCTGTTTGTGATTGGCGTGCGCTTTATGTACGGCTTCCGCATTATTGGCCCGATCATTATCGGTACCAGCCGGTTAAAACCGCTGCGCTTCTTTGTGCTCAACGTGATAGGCGCCGCGCTCTGGTCGCTGATCTTTGTCACCCTGGGTTACTTCGCCGGGGAGATCATTACTCCGTGGCTGCATAAACTCGACCAGCATCTTAAACATTTGCTGTGGCTGGTGGCGGCGATTGTGTTCGGCATCGCGCTGCGTTACGTGATTCGCCGCTGGAACCGCCGCCGGGCGGATTAGTGGTGACAACCTTTAAACTGTGGGTTGGCCAACATAAAGCCACCGTCAACAATAAACGATTGTCCGGTGGTATAGGTCGCCCATTCCGAACACAACCACGCGACTAAACTTGCCACTTCACGCGTATCGCCGGGCCGTCCAATCGGAATTTCCGGCATACGTGTGCTGCGCGCCTGATCGTCAGTCAGATGGTTCATCGCAGTAGCAATCGCGCCCGGTGCAACCGCATTCACCAGAATGTGATGGGGCAACAAACTCAGCGCCATCGATTTGGTCAGACCGCCGAGCGCATGTTTCGCCGCGGTGTAAGCGGTGGCATCCGGCAATGGAGTGTGTTCATGCACTGAAGTGATGTTAATGATGCGCCCGCCATCGCCCTGATCGACCATATGGCGGGCGGCGATCTGTCCGCAGATAAATGAACCATCCACATCGACGCTGAACGTTTTCCGCCAATCTTCAAAGGTGACGTCGAGAAAATCGGCTTTCATCATCACGCCCGCATTGTTGACCAATACGTCAATGCGACCCAGTGAATTGATGAGCTGCGCCAGTTGCTTGCCCCCTTCTTGCGGGTCGGAGAGATCCAGCTGCCGCACCTGTGCGGTTTGCCCTTTGCTTTCGACCAGTCGCGCTGTTTCCTGCGCCCCCGCCTCATCTGAGCGCCAGGTGATCCCTAACGTGTAGCCCGCTTCGGCCAGCATGACGGCACAGCTGCGGCCAATGCCGGAATCGGATGCGGTAACCACGGCCACTTTCTGTTTGCCCAGTGCCATAACATTCTCCTGCGTGATGGGTGTCCTCACAGTATAGAAGTTATCGATCTGTGCCTCGGATCAGCCGAAAAAACCCTTTCGTCTATAGTTAACAATCAGATGCAGTCAAGGAGGCAGGATGAGCAAAATTAAACGCAGAATTGATGATCACGGCGTGATTGGGGATTTACGGACCTGTGCATTGATCGCCAATGAGGGCACCATTGATTATCTCTGCTGGCCCGAGTTAGACAGCCCATCCGTGTTTGCTGCGTTGCTGGATGGCGATGATGCCGGTCTGTTCTCACTGGCACCCGACTGGAAAAATGCGCGCCAGCAGCAGCTCTATCTGCCGGACACCAATATTTTACAGACGCGCTGGTTGGGCGATGCGGGCGTGGCGGAGATCACCGATTACATGCCGATCTGCGACCAGCCCAATAAAGTGCCGCGACTGGTACGTCGGGTCAAAATGGTGCGCGGCTCGGCCACCTTCAATTTGCTGTGCGCCCCGCGCCATGATTATGCCCGTGCTGAAACCCATACCGAACTGCGCCCCGGTGGCGTGGCCTTTCTTGCTGAAGGCCAGCCCGCGTTACGGCTGAGTGCTACGGTGGTGATGACCCGTGAAAACCACAGTGCAGTTGCCGAATTTACCCTCAAAGCCGGGGAATCTGCTGAGTTTGTATTTGGCAGCGATGACGATCCCTTCGTGGCGGAGATTGCCACTGAACAGTGCTTCAGCGACACACTGGCCTACTGGCGGCGCTGGAGCAGCCACAGTACGTATCGCGGACGCTGGCAGGAAATGGTGACGCGATCCGCACTGGCACTCAAACTACTTACCTCGAAACAGCACGGTTCGATTGCGGCTGCAGCAACCTTTGGTTTGCCGGAAGAGTTAGGCGGCGAGCGCAATTGGGATTATCGCGCCTCGTGGATTCGGGATGCCTCCTTCAGCATGTATGCGCTGATGCGGCTGGGCTATGTGGAAGAAGCGCGAGACTTCACCCACTGGGTGGGGCGTTGCGTCGAGCACAGCCATGACGACACGCCGCACCTGCAGGTGATGTATCGCCTGGACAGCGGCACCGAACTGCATGAAACCGAGTTGCTCAATCTTTCCGGCTATGCCAACTCGCGCCCGGTGCGCATCGGCAATGATGCGTGGCGGCAGACCCAGCTGGATATTTACGGCGAACTGATGGATGCCATTTACCTTGCCAATAAATACGGTGAAGCCATTTCACAACGTGGCTGGCGGCATGTGTCCGACATGATTGATTATGTCTGCGGCAACTGGAACCAGCCCGATGCCGGTATCTGGGAGATGCGCGGTGAGCCGGAGCACTTTCTGCATTCGCGCCTGATGTGCTGGGTGGCGTTGGATCGCGCCCTGCGTCTCGGTCTGAAGCGTTCATTGCCGATGCCCTATGAGCGCTGGGATCGTGTGCGCAGTGAAATTCGCGACGACATCTGGCAAAACTTCTGGAACCCGGAACTGGGCCATTTCACTGCCACACGCGGCGGCAAGTTCCTGGACGCATCCATGCTGTTGATGCCGCTGGTGCGCTTTGTCAGCTCCACCGATCCTGACTGGATCGCCACCCTTGACGCGATTAAAACCCACCTGGTGAGCGACGGTTTAGTGCGCCGCTATAACATTAGCGAAACGCCTGCCGATGCCTTAACCGGGGGTGAAGGTTCCTTTGCCGCCTGTTCCTTCTGGTATGTGGAGTGTCTGGCGCGGGCCGGGCGCGTGCATGAGGCGCATTTTGAGTTTGAAAAGCTGCTGAGCTATGCCAATCCCCTAGGATTGTACGCCGAGGAATTTACTACGCATGGCGAAGCGCTGGGGAATATGCCGCAGGCGCTGTCGCATCTGGCGTTAATCAGTGCCGCTTTTTTCCTCAATCGTAAATTGAGTAATGAAGTGACGCTGTGGCAGCCTTAAGAAAATTCACATTTTGGGCGGTACGGCAACGAGATGGGTCGGGAAATGCCCACTAATTAAGTAAAGTATCATCAGCCTTTGAAAATCCTGATTCCCATCACTGCGCCTATGCACATATAATGCGCACCGGGTCATTGAGACCAAGATGGATTCGACACACTGACAAGCCTGAAACACGGCTATAACGACTTGAAAAACATGAAAAAGAGCATTCGCGCGTTCGCTTCACTTGCTTTAGTACTGGCGGCGTTCAGCCAGTCGGCATTCGCAGTAGTGTATCCGCTGCCAGCGGCTAACAGCCGTTTGATCGGCGAAAACCTTGAAATCACCGTGCCTGATGACAGCCGACTTCCGCTGGAAGCCTTCGCTGCTCAGTACCAGATGGGCCTCAGCAACATGCTGGAAGCCAATCCGGGCGTTGATGTTTATCTGCCAAAAGCGGGCACCAAAATGGTGATCCCTCAGCAGTTGATCCTGCCTGACGCCCCGCGTGAAGGCATCGTGATCAACAGCGCGGAAATGCGTCTTTACTATTATCCGAAAGGCACCAAGACCGTGGTTGTGCTGCCAATCGGTATCGGCGAACTGGGCAAAGACACGCCAGTGAACTGGACTACGACGGTTCAGCGTAAAAAAGCCGGTCCAACCTGGACGCCGACCAAAGCGATGCACGCAGAATACGCATCACGTGGCGAAAGCATTCCAGCGGTATTCCCGGCAGGTCCGGATAACCCGATGGGCCTGTATGCGCTGTATATCGGCCGCCTGTACGCAGTTCACGGTACTAACGCCAACTTCGGTATCGGTTTACGCGTGAGCCACGGCTGTGTGCGTCTGCGTGCTGACGACATCAAATGGCTGTTCGACAACGTGCCGGTTGGTACTCGCGTACAGTTTATCGATCAGCCGGTGAAAGCCACCGTTGAGCCAGATGGTTCTCGCTATGTAGAAGTGCACAACCCACTCTCTACTACCGAAGAGCAGTTCAACTCACGTGAAGTGGTGCCGATTACACTGACCGCTGCTGTGACCAAAGTGATTGCCGATGGCAGCACTAACCAGGATGCAGTGAACAACGCTATCCAGGCGCGTAACGGTATGCCAGTTAAGATCAATGGCCCGCAGGGTGAAGTGATGCCTGCGCCGGTGCCGGTACAGGAATCTTCTGACGCCACGCCGAAAGAAGAGCCGATGACTCCGCAAGGTGCCAGCGGCGTTGCACCGCAGAGTGATGTGGCTCCGGCTGCTCAGCCTGCACCAGCGACCGGCAACAGCCTGTAATCGCTGACTCGCCATCCAGTAAAAAGCCAGCCCATTGCGGCTGGTTTTTTTATGAGCACAAAAACGTATTACCCGAATCGACTGACCACAAAATGGTGACTTATGTGGTCGTTCTGATCTATTACCTGTGTGCCCGGTAGTCCCTTGATGCGCGCCTGGATGCCTGGGCATCATTCCCGCCGCCGTCTCAGCGCCAGCCAGCCCGCCACCAGGGTAAACACCAGCACCACAATCACCAACAGTAAGAAGCCGTGCGGATTATTTGCCAGCGGAATCCCGCCCACGTTCATACCGAAAAAGCCGGCAATGATGTTAATCGGCAGCGCCAGCACGGTGATCACCGTCAGTAAAAACAGCGTGCGGTTACTCTGCTCCATCAAACTCGCGGCAATCTCTTCCTGCAACAAGCGAATGCGTTCCATCAGTCCCGCCAGGTCATTCAATGCCACGCTGAACTCTTCCGTAAAGATGCGCAATTCACTGAGCGGTTCGCGCTTAAGCCACTTTGGTGGCCGATTTAACAAACGAAATAGCGCGGCGGGTTCCGGTGCCAGCAAACGCTGCACACGCAGTAGCATACGGCGTAAATGGCCCAACTCACTGCGGTTGGTTTTAATCGCTGCACTGAGCAAACGCTCTTCAATGGCATCCACCGCCTGACTGGAGCGACGCACCACTTGCTCCAATTGCGCTTCCTGCTCACCCAGCAACCACAACAGCATCGCATCCGGCTCGGCGAACGGGAGACGATCAATTTGCTGATGCATGCGTTCAATCATTCCCACCGGGCGATAACGCGCGGTGACAATGGTGTGCGCACAGCACCAAATCCACAACGTCGCGTTCTGTGTGCTGCGCTCTTCTTTGCTGAACGTCACATCATTGAGCACCGCCAGCAGCGCATCGTTTTGATGGGCCAAACGTGTGCGCGGTGAAGCAGAATGGATCTCATCGAAAAAATCATCGTCTACATTAAAGTGGTCCTGAACCCAGCGCTCGGCACGGGCATGATTCAGGTTGATGTGTAGCCAAAGAAAATAGGATTCCGGCAAATCTTGCTGCGCGAGCTGCGAAGCTTCACGCGCGTTGAGCCGCTGTGGCGGTGCTTCCGGCGTGAACAGATAGCCATGAATAAGACCGGCCACTTCATTATTGAAGTCCGGCAATGAGGCAAGCGGCAAGACAGGCTGGAGCATGGCAGCGTGAGGATCCCGAAGCGGTCAGATCCACAGACTGCGACAGCCGTGTTACAGCAAGATGACAGAGCGTGATCGCGATCATCATTCTGTCATACAAACCACGTATCACACTGCGGGTAACGGATGCCAATCGAGCATCGTCAATCCACACCGGGGTGTGTTATGGCTGAAAACAGTTTACCTGCATCTACATCAACATCATCGTCCCAAAACGGACGCCCGAATCTTAACCAGGGCAACGGAAAAATCTCACGCATCATCTTCCTGATCCTGCTGTGCGGCGGCCTGCTGTTCACCGCCATCAACCTGTTTAATGACGTGGAGGAGACCGGCGCGCCTGTCACCAGCTATACGCCGTTCCTGCTGCTGGGCGTGGCTTTAGTGATTGCGCTCGGCTTTGAGTTTGTTAACGGCTTCCACGATACCGCCAATGCGGTCGCCACCGTGATTTATACCCATTCGCTGTCGCCGGGTGTGGCCGTGGTGTGGTCTGGCTTCTGCAACTTCCTCGGCGTGTTGCTCTCCAGCGGCGTGGTGGCGTTTGGCATTATCTCGCTGCTGCCAGTGGAGCTGATTCTGCAGGCAGGCAGCGGCAACGGCTTCGCCATGGTGTATGCGCTGCTGTTCTCGGCCATCATCTGGAACCTTGGCACCTGGTATTTCGGCCTGCCAGCCTCCTCTTCGCATACGCTGATCGGTTCGATCATCGGCGTGGGCGTGGCGAATGCCCTGCTGCACGGTCGTAGTGGTACCAGCGGTGTGGATTGGGATCAGGCGATCAAAGTGGGTTACGCCCTGCTGCTGTCGCCGATTGTCGGCTTTATCTGTGCGGCGCTCCTGCTGCTGGCGATGAAGGCCTTTATCCGCAACCGCCAGCTGTATGAAGCACCAAAGGGCAATCAGCCTCCACCGGCATGGATTCGCGGCCTGCTGATCCTGACCTGTACCGGCGTCTCTTTCGCTCACGGCTCAAACGACGGTCAGAAAGGCATGGGCCTCATCATGCTGATTCTGGTCGGCACCATGCCGATTGCCTACGCCCTGAACCGTTCGCTGCCGCCGGATCAAATCCCGCGCGTGGCCGCGTTAACTCAGGTCACTGAACAGCAGCTGCTAACGCTGCAACCGGCACCGGCTGCAATGCCCGCACCGCGTGAAGTACTGACCGAGTTTGTGCGCACCAGCCAGAACCGCCCTCAGGTACTCCCTGCCCTTGGCATGATGCTGGGCGATATCGGCGACCAGATCCGTCGTTATGGTGCGGTGGAGAATATCCCGGCGCAGGCGGTGACCAACACCCGTAACGATATGTATCTTGCCTCCGAAACTATCAAACATCTGCAATCGGCCAAAGTCGCGCTGCCGGAAGAGATTGCCAGCAATCTCACTGCGGTGAAGAAAGAGCTGGATGCCGCCACGCGCTTCATCCCGATGTGGGTGAAAGTGGTGGTCGCGATTGCCCTTGGCCTTGGCACCATGGTGGGCTGGCGTCGCATTGTGGTCACCGTCGGTGAGCGCATCGGCAAAACCCATCTGACCTACGCACAGGGTGCCAGTGCGGAGCTGGTGGCGATGGCGACCATCGGCGCAGCGGATGTCTTCGGCTTGCCGGTTTCCACTACGCACGTGCTGTCATCAGGCGTAGCGGGTTCAATGGCCGCCAACAAATCTGGTCTGCAGCTCTCAACGATTCGTAACCTCGCGCTGGCGTGGGTACTGACGCTGCCGGTCTCGGTCTTACTTTCAGGGCTGCTTTACGCTCTGTTTATTCATCTGTAACGGGGAAAAGTCATGGCGACACACGACAATAGCTTCCACAGCGAGACCTTTAATACGCGTCTGCTGCAGGAGTTTTACGACAGCTACGACGAAGAGCTGGAAATGGAGCTGGACGATCTACGCTTCAATGATAATGGTGAGCCACAGCAGGAAGGCGATAAGGCCTTTCGCCGCCGCTACTTCCGTGAGCTGCTGCATCTGCAGGGCGAGCTGGTGAAGTTACAGGATTGGGTGATGCGTACCGGACATCGCGTGGTGATTTTGTTTGAAGGCCGTGATGCCGCCGGGAAAGGCGGGGTGATCAAGCGTATCACCCAGCGTTTAAACCCGCGCACCTGTCGCGTCGCCGCCCTGCCCGCACCGAACGATCGTGAGAAAACACAGTGGTATTTCCAGCGCTACATCGCTCACTTGCCTGCAGCAGGTGAAATTGTGATGTTTGACCGCAGCTGGTACAACCGCGCAGGTGTTGAGCGCGTGATGGGCTTCTGTAACGAAGCCGAAGTGGAAGAGTTTTACCGCAGCGTGCCGGAATTCGAAAAAATGCTGACCCGCAGCGGCATTCAGATCATCAAATACTGGTTCTCGATTACCGATGAAGAGCAGGAGCTGCGCTTCCTGAGCCGCATCCACGATCCGCTGAAACAGTGGAAATTGAGCCCGATGGATCTCGAAAGTCGTCGCCGCTGGGAAGATTACACCGAAGCCAAAGAAGAGATGCTGGAGCGCACCCATATTCCTGAAGCGCCATGGTGGGTGGTACAAGGTGTGGATAAGAAACGTGCGCGCCTGAACTGCATCAGCCATCTGCTGCAACAGGTGCCCTACGAAGAGAGTGAGAGCAAAACCATTATGTTACCGACGCGCGAACGTCATGAAGATTATCGCCGCGCGCCAGTTCCTGAAAATATGGTGGTTCCAGAGAAGTATTAATTAACAGTTTGCACGGCTGCCTGGCGGCCGTGCTGCTGTTGCAGACGCAACGTAATGGCAAATGCGCCCAGCACCATCAGGGCCGCCGCCAGATACACTGACTGCATCCCCCAATGACCAATTAGCAACCCCGCCACCGGCCCCGTCAATCCCAGCCCTAAATCGAGAAACGCCGAATACGTCCCCAGCGCCGATCCCTGATCCTGTTGCTGCACGCGTTTAACGGCTTCCACACCCAGCGCCGGGAACACCAGCGAGAAACCACCGCCGGTCAGGAACGCGCCGATATCCACCAGCCAGCTGCTGTCGGCCTGCCAGATTAACAGCAGACCGGCACACTCCAGCACAAACGACACCAGCGACACTTTCAACCCGCCAAAACGGGTGATATAGCGGCCGCCGGCGAGTCGCACCAGCACAAAGCCCAGGCTGAACAAAGTCAGGGCAAAGGCGGCGCCGCTCCAGTCGCGGCTGGCAAAATAGAGCGTGATAAACGTCGAGATGACGCCAAAGCCGATGGTGCCGAAGCCCAGTGCCAGCCCGAACAGCCAGACCCGGCTGACCACGCGATGAAAAGGAATACGCACGCCCGCTGTGACGCTGACCGCCGCCTTACGACTCGCCATGCAGAAACCGATCACGCCCATCAACGCCACGAGTCCGGCAAACCCACTGAGGCCGAACATTTGATTGAGCAGCACCCCGAGCGGTGCGCCTATCGCCATCGCAAAGTAGGTGGCAACGCCATTCCAGGAGATCACACGCGCCGTCTGCAGCGGTCCGACAAGGTTCATCCCCCACAGTGTCGAACCCGTGCTGCTAAAGCTTTCTCCCACGCCCAAAAACAGCCTACCCAGCGCTAACAGCGCCAGACTCAGCATGGGTGTTGCGGTAAATAACGCGGCGAGAAGAGAGAGCACGCCGCTCATGCCGCAGCACACCAATCCCATCATCACCACGCGTTTCGGGCCATAGCGATCGGCCAGGCGGCCCGAATGCGGACGACTGAGCAGCGTGGCGAAGTACTGCAGGCTGATGATCAGCCCGGCGATGAACGAGCTGAAACCCAGCTGGTTATGCACAAATCCCGGCAGCACCGCGAGCGGCAGCCCTACTGAGAGATAGCAGAAGAAGGTGAAGACAATAACGGAAATGATGCGTTTATTTAACTGAGCATGACTCAGTACAGCGGCGTCAGACATAAGTGATGGCATTACAAATGAATGTGAAACGCTACTATAGCGCAATTAGCGTTGAGCTTGAACCTGACTTTACCTGGAACTGTGTCATGGCTTAATTCTGTATATTTCTATTATCGCTTTTATTGAAATATCGTCCCGGTAATTTCACTTTCCATTAATAATCAAACTTAATTCAATTTCATTTACGCATTGTTCTGACAAATCTGAAAAAAAACAATAATCGGAAAACGATTAACCAAAAACATTCCATTAAAAGAGCAGCAAAACCAACTGTTAATCTCTTCAGGTCGAATGAGTGCAGAGAGAGGCGCGCGCAATCATTCACATTAAGACATAGATCCCGCCCCTGATTGCCTTTAGGTTACAGATTATTCAATCAAACTTTGATCGTTACTTTCGGTGCGTAATCTAGATGATGACGTGGAACCCTCGCACCTGATTAACTCCATCTCTAACCTCTGTTCATTCTGTTCCCTACCGACCAGGAGAGATTATGAAGATAATCACCAGTGGAAGCGGATATCCTGAAAAAAGAAATATCATCACCAACCCACACAATAAATATATTGATTGTCGCAAAAAGAATATCTACTTCTATTTAAATGCCGTAAGAGCAAGAATCTTACATAAAAATAAAAAATTTATTTTTCTCCCGCTTCCCGGCTTGCTGCCACATGATGCGGATGTCATTCACCTCTTCAACGAAGTGGCCGATACCAAAAGGAACTGGATCGCCACTTTTGAAACCGAAATCCCGCGCGTACTGCCGGTGCCTGGAGTGGCGAAGTTCGACAATCCTCAACTCAAGTCGCAACTGCAATTAATCGCCAGATCGGAATGCCTGACGTTAATTGCCATTTCTCAAGCGACGCTCGACATCCAGCTGAAGCTGCTCGACGCGTTTCCCGCGATCAAAGCCGCTGTCAGGCACAAGCTCCACGTCCTGCATCCGCCGCAGCCGCTGCTGTGCGTCAAACCGCGTCTGATCTCGCCGGGAGAAATTCGTTTCATCTTTATCGGCAATGAGTTCTATCGCAAAGGCGGCGCGGAAGTGGTGCTGGCTATCTCCCAATTAACTGAAGAGGATGTGTTCAGTCGCGGTCAGATTCAGGTGACGCTAATCGGTGACATCACGCAACGGCATAATATCGCCCACCGACATTTTCAGGATGATGAGGCGTTCTACGCGCGCATTGAACACCTCATCAAAATCTCGCCGCACATTCAGCATTTCACCACCCTGCCCAACAATCAGGTGCTGACCTTGCTGCAGCATTCGCACGTGGGATTGCTGCCCAGCTGGCAGGATACTTACGGCTTCTCGGTGCTGGAGATGCAAGCCAGTGGCTGTCCGGTGATCACCACCAACATTCGCGCCTTGCCGGAGATCAATCCACCCGGTACAGGGTGGCTGATTCAGCAGCCGGTCAATGACGAATATGAGTTAGTGGTGGATTCTCAGGAGAGCAAACTGCTGATACGCCGACAAATTGTGCAACAGCTTAAGGGGCATATCATTGATATTTTGAGTAATCCGGGCGTGATCACGCAATATTCTGCGCAATCACTGAAGCGAATTGCTGAGCAGCACGATCCGGGAAAATTCAGCGAGCAACTTGCTCACTTCTATTCAGCCAGCAAGCAGATGCACTACACAACGGCGTTTAAATGAGGAAGGGTTAAACCGGTGCGGTTAACTGAAGGGCGTGGCGTTCAATTGCCGTGGCAATCTCAGCAGATACGCGCAGAGTGCGGATCTCACTGAACAGCCCATCGGCTTCGTTATAGGCTTTACGCAGATAACCGAGCCACTGTTTGATGCGGGCGACGTGATACATGCCGGTATCGCCCTGCTTCTCCAGCTGCGTGTACTTCAGCAGCAGTTCGACCACATCCGGCCACGGCATCGGCGCTTCGTTGTATTTCACCACACGGCCGAGGTTCGGGATGTTGAGCGCACCGCGCCCCAGCATTACCGCATCGCAACCGGTGATGCGCAGACAGTCTTGCGCATCCTGCCAGCTCCAGATCTCACCGTTGGCGATCACCGGAATCGACAGACGCTGGCGAATTTCACCAATCGCCTGCCAGTTGATGCTCTCAGCGCGGTAGCCATCTTCTTTGGTGCGACCGTGCACCACCAGTTCGCTGGCACCGGCCTGCTGCACCGCGTCGGCAATTTCAAAGCGGCGCTCACCCGAATCCCATCCCAGACGCACTTTCACCGTGACGGGAAGGTGATCGGGCACGGCTTCACGCATTGCTTTCGCGCCGCGATAAATCAGCTCAGGATCTTTGAGTAAAGTGGCGCCGCCGCCGCTGCCGTTCACCAGTTTTGATGGACAGCCGCAGTTGAGATCGACGCCCCAGGAGCCGAGTTCTACTGCACGCGCGGCGTTTTCTGCCAGCCACTCAGGATATTGCCCGAGTAGCTGCATACGCACGCGCGTACCGGAAGCCGTTCGGCTGCTGTTGTGCAGCTCGGGACACAACCGGTAGAAGGATTTTACTGGCAGCAGCTGATCGACCACGCGTAAAAACTCAGTAACGCACAGATCATAATCATTTACCCCGGAGAGCAGTTCGCGTACCAGAGAATCCAGCACGCCCTCCATCGGCGCCAGTAATACCCTCATCGCGTTAGATGTTCCCGCTCTTTTTCGCTGCCGGACGACGACGACCGCTGTTGGCGGCTGGCGCGTTTTGAGCGGCACTGCTGCCCTGACGACGTGCAGGACGCGCTTCGCCCTGTGGACGTGCGCCATTGCCACCCTGTGGACGCTGACCGTTGCCGCTGTGCGGACGAGAGACGTTACCGCCCTGCCCACGCCCCTGGCCACCCTGACCGCGGCCCTGGCCGCGACCCTGCTGCTGGCGACCATTCTGGATCGGTTCCGCTTTGATGCTAGGGTCCACTTCGAAACCTTCCAGCTCAATGCGCGGAATCTCACGCTTCAGCAGGCGTTCGATATCACGCAGCAGTTTGTGTTCATCGACACACACCAGTGACAGCGCAGCGCCGGTTGCCGCAGCACGACCAGTACGACCAATACGGTGGACGTAATCTTCCGCCACGTTTGGCAGCTCGTAGTTCACCACGTGTGGTAATTCTTCGATATCCAGACCACGCGCGGCGATATCCGTTGCCACCAGCACACGAATGCCACCGGATTTGAAGTCAGCTAACGCACGGGTACGCGCGCCCTGGCTTTTGTTGCCGTGGATTGCCGCTGCGGTGATGCCATCTTTGTTCAACTGTTCAGCCAGATGGTTGGCGCCGTGTTTAGTACGGGTGAACACCAGCACTTGCTGCCAGTTATCGCGACCAATCATCAGCGACAGCAGTTCCCGCTTACGCTTCTTATCAACGAAGTGTACCTGCTGTGAAACTTGCTCAGAGGCGGTGTTACGACGCGCCACTTCCACCTGCTCCGGGTTGGTCAGCAGTTTTTCCGCCAGGGTTTTGATCTCATCCGAGAAAGTGGCAGAGAACAACAGATTCTGCCGTTTCGCTGGCAGACGCGCCAGTACACGGCGGATGTCATGGATGAAGCCCATATCGAGCATGCGATCCGCTTCATCCAGCACCAGAATCTCAACCTGTGACAGATCGACCGCATTTTGATGCGCCAGATCCAGCAGACGGCCTGGCGTCGCCACCAGCACATCCACACCCCCGCGCAGTTTCATCATCTGCGGGTTGATGCTCACGCCACCGAAGACCACCAGTGAGCGGATATTAAGATACTGACTGTATTCACGAACGTTCTCGCCCACCTGCGCCGCCAGTTCACGGGTTGGGGTGAGGATGAGTGCACGCACCGGACGGCGACCACGCGCCGTGCTCGGATTGGCAGAAAGACGCTGCAACAGTGGCAGCGTGAAACCGGCGGTTTTACCGGTACCGGTTTGGGCGCTCGCCAGCAGGTCACGACCCGCCAGCACCACGGGAATAGCCTGACGCTGAATCGGCGTCGGTTCCTGGTAGCCTTGTTCCGCTACCGCACGCAAAATATCGGCACTTAAGCCGAGAGAGTCAAATGACATGCAGGTGTATTACTCCGAACCGCCCTGTTCGCCGTCAGCGATGTAGTTTTCAGGGGGTATATGACGCAAGCCTGGTGGGCTCACGTGTGAAAAGGGCACAAACTACCATGCGTAAGGGCGGGAGTTTAGCAGGTTTCCGCTGCCACCGCGACTGACAATAGTCACGGCGCTGTAACATGATGTTGGTAGTCTTCCCGCTGTGGCACGAGTCGCGCCGTTGCTCTCTGTGACCGTTATTGCGCTGCGCATAACAAAAAAGGAGCCGCATGCGGCTCCTTTCGGTTCGCGACTGAGCTTTCGCTTAGCTGCGCTTTTTCTCCACGCGATGCGCGGGTTCTTTCGCCAGCAGTGATACCAGCGCCGGACCCACCAGCATCACCACGCCCAGGCAACCGATCAGCAGGTTGTTGTGGATGAAGCGGGAGATCAGGAACAGCGTCAGCATCGCCGCGCCGAAGTAGTACGTTGTTGTGACTTCTTCCAGCGCGTCACCCATGCGACGCAAACGGGCACTACGCTGCAGAGCCAGCATGGCGATAAACACCACTGCATAAGCTGCTACCAGGGTACTGCTCACTTCAACCAGCGCCTTGTGTTTCCAGCCCCAAACCAGCGCGGCGATCACCAGCAGGTGCATCGCAATATGCAAACAGGTTTGACCGGTAACGATCTGAACACGATTAGACCATTTCATTCTCTTCTCCTGGCAGACCCAACAGGTCGCCCAAGTGTATCTGGCTGCGGCCAGACGGATTTCCTCAATGTAAAGCAAATTTCGGATAACGCCCTAATTTTCTGCGCCCTTCACCATCCATTTGTGACAAAGACTACACTTTGTGCTGTTGATGATGAAAAGGAGCGCGTCGAAGTATGCCACAAAACACGCAAGGATTTTCATTTAAAGTCCTGACGATCAATACCCACAAGGGGTTCACCAGCTTTAACCGTCGCTTTATCCTGCCGGAATTGCGTGACGCAGTCCGCGCCACGTCGGCGGATATTGTCTTCCTGCAAGAGGTGATGGGCACCCACGCTATCCATTCGCTGCACATTGAGAACTGGCCGGAAAATTCTCATTACGAGTATCTGGCAGATACCATGTGGCATGATTTTGCCTATGGCCGTAACGCAGTTTATCCCGAGGGACATCACGGGAACGCGATATTGTCACGTTTCCCCATTATTGAATATGAAAATCTCGATATTTCTGTGGCGGGAAGCGAAAAGCGCGGCATGTTGCACTGTCAGATTCGCCTGCCGGATCGCCCCGATCCGCTGCATGTCATCTGTGTGCATTTAGGGCTCAAAGCGCAGCATCGTCAGGCACAGATGAAGATGATGAGCGATCGCATCAATGCCCTGCCGCACGATGCGCCGCTGGTGGTGGCCGGAGATTTCAACGACTGGCAAGTGCACGCCAACCGCTTCCTCAAGCGCAGCGCAGGGTTGCAGGAAGTGTTTAGCATGAAAAATGGTCGCCCGGCACGCACCTTCCCGGCACGTTTTCCGCTGCTGCGACTGGATCGTATCTATATCCGTAACGCCACCGTGAGCCAGCCCTGGGCGCTGCCGGTCAAACCCTGGTCTCACCTTTCCGATCACGCTCCCCTGGCCGTGGAGATTTTCCTATGAATTTCAGCTGGCGTGAGGGCAACCAGTTGCGGTTGCTGGAGAACGGCGAGCAGTTCTTCCCCTGCGTTTCAGCAGCCATTCAGCGTGCCGAGCGTTCGCTGCTGCTGGAGACGTTTATTCTGTTTGAGGATGACGTTGGCAACGCGCTGCATGGCGATCTGCTGGCGGCGGCGCAGCGTGGCGTCAAAGTCGAGGTGATGGTGGATGGCTACGGTTCACACGATCTCTCCGACGCCTTTGTGAACACGCTGACTGAAGCCGGCGTCCGTTTTCTCTATTATGATCCGCGTCCGCTGGTGCTGGGCATGCGCACCAACGTGTTCCGTCGTCTGCATCGTAAAATCGTGGTGGTCGATGATGCCCTCGCCTTTGTGGGCGGCATCAACTTCTCTGCAGAGCACAATACCGATTACGGCCCGGAGGCAAAGCAGGATTATGCGGTCGAGGTGACGGGGCCGGTGGTGCTGGATATTGCTCGCTATGTACAGCAGGCCATCGGTAGCAAGCAGACCACGCGACGCTGGTGGGGAGGACGTTCACAGCGGCTGGCGGTTAATGCGATGCCCGGTGAGGCACAGGTTTTGTTTGTTTATCGCGACAATGACGACCATCGCGACGACATTGAGCAGCACTATCTCGATATGCTGCGCAAGGCCAAACAGGACGTCATCATCGCTAATGCCTATTTCTTCCCTGGCTATCGCCTGTTACGTGAAATGCGCAGTGCCGCACAGCGTGGCGTGCGTGTACGGCTGATCGTGCAGGGTGAACCGGATATGCCGATTGTCAAAGTGGGCGCCGAAATGCTCTACAACTATCTGGTGGATGCCGGGGTTGAAGTCTATGAGTATTGCCGCCGCCCGCTGCACGGCAAAATTGCGGTGCAGGATCAGCACTGGGCCACCGTAGGCTCCAGCAATCTCGACCCACTGAGTTTATCGCTCAATCTGGAAGCCAATCTCATCGTGCACGATCGCACTTTCAATCAGACGCTGCGCGACAATCTGGAAACCCTGCTTCAGCACGATTGTGTGCGCGTGCAGGATGACAAATTGCCGCCGCGCACCTGGTGGCATCTCACCAAAAGTGTGATTGTGTTCCATTTCCTGCGTCACTTCCCGGCCATTGCCGGTTGGTTGCCCGCGCATACGCCTTTACTGGCGCAGGTTGATCCCCCGGTGCAACCAGAAATGGAAACCCAGGATCGGGTCGAAACCGGCAACGAAGGAGCGAAACCCTGATGAGCAAAAAACATTCTCGCTGGCAATGGACCAAGAAAATCCTCACCTGGCTGTTCTTTATTGCGGTGATCGTACTGCTGGTGATCTACGCGCGCAAAGTGAACTGGCAGGACGTGTATCAGGTGATCGTCGGCTACAACCGCTATGTGGTGCTGGGCGCAGCGGCGCTGGTGGTGGTCAGCTATCTCACCTATGGCGTGTATGACTTAATCGGTCGCGCCTACTGTGGACACAAGCTGGCGAAGCGTCAGGTGATGCTGGTGTCGTTTATCTGCTACGCCTTTAACCTGACGCTCAGCACCTGGGTCGGCGGCGTGGCGATGCGTTATCGCCTCTATTCCCGCCTCGGCCTGCCCGGTGGCACCATCACACGCATCTTTTCCATGAGTATTGCCACCAACTGGCTGGGCTATCTCCTGCTGGCGGGCGTGGTGTTTGTCGCCGGCATGGTACCGATCCCGCCGCGTTGGTTTATTGGCGAAAACACTTTGCGCATTATTGGTGCCGTGCTGTTAGTACTGGTCGCGATTTATTTGTGGGCTTGTGCCTTTGCGAAAAAACGTCGCTGGACGATAAAGGGGCAACATTTACAGCTGCCCTCGCTGCGCATGGCGCTGATTCAGTTTGCCGTCTCCAGCGCGAACTGGCTGGTGATGGGCACCATTATCTGGCTGCTGCTGGCGCGTCAGGTGGATTATCCGCAGGTACTGGGGGTGTTACTGATCAGCAGTATTGCTGGAGTGATCATTCATATTCCGGCGGGCATCGGGGTGCTTGAAGCGGTATTTCTGGCGCTGCTGGCTGGCGAGCATGTTTCGCACGGCACCATCATTGCCGCCCTGCTGGCCTATCGCGTGCTGTACTTTATTTTGCCGCTGCTGCTGGCGCTGGTGTTGTATCTGATGCTGGAGAGTCGCGCAAAACATCTGCGGCAGAAGAATGAACAGAAGATGGCGAAATCAGACGCGGGATAACTAGTAAAGCACTCGCGCTTGGTGGGCGCCATCAATGGCGCACCCGAAAATTCTGTGCAGATTGATACGGTCGATATTGGTGCGCTGGCTAAAATCAATTGCGCCCCCTACAAGCATCCTGTTCTGAGGTTGTAGGGGGCGCATTGATACCAGCCAGAAGCGGTGCTGCAGAGTTAACGGCGGTTGCCGAAAATACGCAGCAGCATCAGGAACAGGTTGATGAAATCGAGATACAGCGTCAGCGCACCCATGATCGAGTAGCGACGCATATTCTCTTTGTCATTGACGTTGATGGTCTCGCCAATCGATTTCAACTTCTGAGTGTCATAAGCGGTCAAACCGACAAACACCACCACACCAATATAGGTGATCGCCCACATCAGCGCCGGGCTTTTCAGCCAGAAGTTCACCAGTGACGCCAGTACGATACCAATCAATGCCATAAACAGCAGGCTACCAAAGCGGCTGAGGTCGCGTTTGGTGGTGTAGCCGTAGAAGCTCATGGCACCGAACATCCCTGCCGTCACGAAGAAGGTGCTGGCAATAGATGAATAGGTGTAGACGAGGAAAATACTCGCCAGCGTCAGGCCCGTCAGCGCCGAATAGAGCATAAACAGCCCGGTGGCTAAGGTACTGCTCAGACGATGCACCATGCCCGACAGCACAAACACTACCGCCAGCTGCACAATAATCAGCCCGAAGAAGGTGATGCGATTAGCAAACACCAGCTCCATCACCGCAGGTGTGCGCGCCGCAAACCAGGAAACAAAAGCGGTCAGCAGCAAACCACAGGTCATCCAGCCATAAACCTGTGCCATATAAGTCTGCAGCCCGGTTGACGCCTGCTGCACGATTGAATCATTACGTGGATATCGGTCCATGATGCACCTCTTTAAGTTAGACAAACGCTCTAAGTGTGGAGTCTACACCGCATTGCGTCAACGGCGCGTCAAGCACTGCTGATATCGGCCATTTACGCGCTGGGCAAACCAGGCGGTGGTCAGATTGCGGGTGATTTTCGGGCTCTCCAGTTTAATGCCCGGCAGCATCTCGCGCGGCAGGCGTTTACCGGCCATTTTATCAGCCAGAATAAACGTCTGCTTCCAGAGCGTGCTGTTGCTGAAGCTTTCCGTATCGCCCTTCTCCAGATCGCGACGGATCTCCCGATTGCTCATATCCAGCTGCTTGCTCAACGTGCGCACCGCTAATTCAGTGGAACCGGCTTGCTCGCTGCCGTACATAATTAAGTCACCATCCAGCGCCAGTTTGATGCCGCTGGCACGCGCCACTGCTGCCTGGAAAGCGGCGTTACGACTGGCGTACCATCCGGCATTGAAATCGGCAAAACGGTACAGCATCTGGCTGTAATCCGCCGGATAGCCGAGCAAATGCAGCGTACCGAAATAGATGCCGCCACGACGCGTGAAGACTTCACGGCGAATCGAGCCATCAATCGAATACGGATAACCTTTGGCATGCGCTTCGGCAAATTCAATGCTGACCTGCATCGGGCCGCCGGTGTGAATCGGATTGAGATTGCCAAACAGCTTCTGCCCCATCGGCACCATATCGATGAAATCATCGAAAATTGCGCTCAGCTCTTTCTCACTGCGCACCTTATCCAGTCGCGCGGCGTAGCTTTCCCCGGTGGGCGATTTAATCAGTAAGGCGGTGCGCACTAAGAACGCGGGAACGTGCACTTTGGCGGCGCGGCGGTCAATTTCACCCCAGGCGATTTTGGGTAAACCGGGCACAGGCGCATCGGCACTGAAATTGGACTCCTGATCGGTGACCGCGATCACCGCACAGACGTTACTGGCGCTGGGATCGATCTGCTGGACGCGAAACGCGGTGTAGATGTCGTCTGCCCAGGCGCTTTTTTGGCTGACATCGCTCGGCAGTAACTTTTGAATCTGAGATTTGACGTCGGCAGGTTGCCGCGCGGGGGCCTGCGGTTCTTTTTTGGTACTACATCCGGCCAGTACCAGCGCGGTGAGCAGCGCCGCGCCTTTGAGCATTTTAGTGGTATTCATCTTGTTCCCTGACAGGCCAGCAAAACCCGTACCTTAACGTTTTCAACTCGCTACGGCTATCAGAGCAGGTCGGTTTTACGCGCTACTTCCAGCGTTCGGCGGCTTGATGGTCGCTGTCGCGCGCATCGACCCAACGATCGCCCTGTTCGGTGGCTTCACGCTTCCAGAACGGCGCACGGGTTTTCAGGTAATCCATGATGAACTCGGTAGCAGCAAATGCGCTACTGCGATGGGCGCTGCTGACGCCCACAAACACAATTTCATCACCAGGGAACAGTTCGCCCACGCGATGGATCACCGTCACCTGCTGCAACGCCCAGCGCTGACGCGCCTCTTCGACTATTTCCGCCAGCGCTTTTTCTGTCATACCCGGATAGTGTTCCAGGGTTAAAGCGGCCACGCTGTCACCGAGATTGTGATTGCGCACTTTGCCGGTAAAGGTGACCACCGCGCCATCGCTGTCATGCGCGGCGAGTTGGCGATACTCCTCGCCGACATCAAAAGGCTCAACGCCAACGCGAATACGAGTGGCCATGCTCATCCTCCGGTGACCGGTGGGAAGAACGCCACTTCATCGCCCGCACGCAGCGGGTGGCTCATCGGTACCAGCGTCTGGTTGACCGCTGCCAGCAATTTGCCGGATTCGAGCGCCAGCGCCCAGCGATCGTTCCTCTCCGCCAGCGCTGCACGCAAGGTTGCTACATCCTGATATTCCGGTTTCAGCTCTAACGCGCTGGTGCCGGTCAATTCGCGCACCTGCGCAAAAAACAGCACCTTAATCATGTGCCACCGCCTGAAAATCGCCGGATTTGCCGCCGCTTTTGCTGAGCAAACGCAACTGATCGATCACGATATCTTTCTGCACCGCTTTGCACATGTCGTAAATGGTCAGCGCGGCCACCGATGCGGCGGTCAGCGCTTCCATTTCCACGCCGGTTTTTCCGGTCAGACGGCAACGAGAGGTGACGCGCACGCGGTTGTGCTCAGGCTCGGCCACCAGCGTCACTTCCACCTTGCTCAACATCAGCGGATGGCACAGCGGGATCAACTCCCAGGTGCGTTTCGCTGCCTGGATCCCGGCAATGCGCGCCGTGGCGAACACGTCGCCTTTATGATGGCTGCCGTCGATGATCATCTGCAGCGTTTCCGCGCTCATCAGCACCAGCGCTTCAGCCTGGGCTTCACGCACTGTTTCGTTTTTACCGGAGACATCCACCATGTGGGCTTCGCCGGCGGCATTGATATGAGTTAATGATGACATGCTTACAACTTCTTCAAATGAGAGACAAAATTACAAGGGCGCGTGCGTGCATCCAGCTGTTCTTCAATGATGCGTTCCCAGCCGCTGCGGCAGGCGTTGGTCGATCCCGGCACGGCAAAAATCAGCGTCTGATTCGCCAGCCCGGCGACCGCACGTGATTGCAGCGTGGAACTGCCAATCTCTTCGTATGAGATCATCCGGAACAGTTCGCCAAAGCCGTCGATTTCACGGTCGAACAGCGGCAGCAGCGCTTCCGGCGTGCTGTTTTTGCTGTTAAATCCGGTGCCGCCATTGACGATCACCACCTGCACATCATCACTGGCAATCCAGCGCGACACCGTGGCGCGAATGCGGTAACGGTTATCAGGCACGATCGCGCGATCCACCACCTGGTGCCCGGCTTCTGTCAGTGCCTCACGCAAGTAGTCGCCCGAGCTATCATTGCTGGCATCACGGCTGTCCGAGACGGTCATCACCGCCACATTCAAGGCGACAAACTCGCCGGTAGGTTTACCCATGGCTGTAACTCCTGTGTTTAGCCGCCAATGAAAGAGAGGTTTTGTGTGATGCCGGTGTTGCCCTGATGCAGGAAGTGCGTCTGCTTTTTCTGGCCGAGACTGTGGGCAATCCGCGCCTGTAATTCATCCTGCTGATCGTCCGATGCCAGTAAATCGCGCAGCGAAACACCGCCGTCGCCAAACAGGCACAGATGGAGATTGCCCATTGCCGACACGCGCAGACGGTTGCAGCTGGCGCAGAAATCTTTTTCGTAGGGCATGATTAAACCGACTTCGCCCTGATAGTCAGGATGGCGGAACACCTGCGCCGGACCGTCACTGCGTCCACGCGGCTGAAGCTGCCAACCCTGCATGATCAGTTGATCGCGAATCACCTCACCCGAGATGTGATGACGACGGAACAGATCACCGCCCTCGCCGGTTTCCATCAGTTCGATAAAGCGCAGCTGAATTGGACGGATGCGGATCCAGTCGAGGAAGGTCGCCAGGCTGTGGCTGTTGAGATCGCGCATCAGCACGCTGTTGACTTTGACCTTCTCGAACCCGGCGTCAAACGCGGCATCAATTCCGGCCATCACTTCCGCGAATTTGTCCTGGCCGGTGATGGCGTGAAACTGGCGCGCATCAAGGCTATCGACGCTGACGTTGATGTTGGTGAGTCCCGCGTCACGCCACGCACGAACATCACGCGCCAGGCGATAGCCGTTGGTGGTCACGGCGATCTGGCGTATGGCATCGTTTTCGCGCACCGCAGCGATGATATCGGTGAAGTCACGGCGCATAGAGGGTTCGCCGCCGGTCAGGCGCACTTTTTCCGTGCCCGCAGCCGCAAAGGCACGCGTCACGCGGCGAATCTCGTCCAGCGAGAGGAAACTTTTGTTGTGATTACCGTTCGGTCTATAGCCGTCTGGCAAACAGTAGGTACAACGGAAGTTACACACATCCGTGACCGACAGACGCAGATAGTAGAAGCTGCGCGCATAGGCATCTGTAAATTGTGGCACCTGAACACCTTTCCAAATACGGGAGATGCAGTCATTTCTTTCTGCACCCTGGCAGCGATGCTGCGGCCAGGCATCCATATCGTTATGACTTAGGCATGCAAGGCTTGGGAGTCTGTTGTCATTATGGACAACACGGTTAATTCGAATGGTAGCGCGATTTCTCCCTCGCATCCATCAGTGAATTTCGCTATATATATTGATATATAACGTTTTTTCACCGCATTATCGCCGCAGGATACGGTAAAATGCGCGACAGATATTGATACACATCACTTCAACTGCACGACAACCTGCAGTTGTCCGTTAAAAGGAACAGCATGAATCGTACCCTGGCAGATTTGGATCGCGTGGTAGCACTGGGCGGCGGGCACGGCCTGGGTCGTGTGATGTCGGCGCTGGCACCGCTGGGCTCACGCCTGACCGGCATCGTGACCACCACCGATAACGGCGGATCCACCGGACGCATTCGTCGTTCGGAAGGCGGTATTGCCTGGGGAGATATGCGTAATTGCCTGAACCAGTTAATCATGGAACCGAGCGTAGCCTCGGCAATGTTTGAGTACCGTTTTGCCGGTAACGGCGAACTGGCCGGTCACAACCTCGGTAATCTGATGCTCAAAGCGCTCGATCACCTTAGCGTGCGGCCGCTGGAAGCCATCAACATCATTCGCAATCTGCTCAAAGTCGATGCCTTCTTGATTCCGATGTCGGAGCAACCGGTAGACCTGGTGGCGCAGGATTGCGAAGGCAATATGGTGTATGGCGAAACGGCAATTGATGAAATGAAGCTACCGCCGCAAGAGTTGATGCTGCATCCCAATGTCACTCCCACTAAAGAAGCACTGGATGCGATTGCGGAAGCGGATTTGATCCTGATTGGCCCAGGCAGTTTTTACACCAGCCTGATGCCAATTCTGCTGATGGAGGAGATGGCACGCGCGCTGCGCCGTACGCCCGCCACCATGGTGTTTATTGGCAATCTTGGACGTGAGTTAAGCCCGGCCGCCAGCCTGACGGTGGCGGATAAACTGGCAATGATGGAAAAAGCCATCGGCAGGCGAGTGATTGATGCCGTGGTGGTCAGCCCGTCAGCGGACGTCAGCGGTGTGGAAGATCGCCTGATTGTACGCGAACCGCTGGAGGCCGCCGATATCAAGTATCGCCACGATCGCCAGCTGCTGCGGATTGCATTGGAACATGCGATTCAGGCGGTTTAACCTCGCGCAGGCAGTGCGCATAAATACGCACCTTACGAGGGCGAATGTTAAGTAGGGTCGCAATTCAGGCACGACCTGGCACATAGGTAGCAGATCAGACCGGGCACATAGTTAACACGTATGTGCTCAGTCGATTTGAATGATACGTCTTTCTGCACGGTCAGGAAGCGGCAATAAACAACTCACGCAGTTGATGCAGCTGGTCACGCACGCTGGCCGCCTCTTCAAATTCCAGATTCTGCGCATGCTGCTGCATCTGCACCTCCAGCTCGTGAATTTTCTTCTGCATCGCCTGTGGCGTCAGTGCCAGATAGTTGGCTTCTTCTTCCGCCGCTACGCGTGAGGCGGTTTTGCCCTTGCCGCGTGTTTTCACCACGTTTTTGCCCAGCTCAAGAATATCGGTGATTTTCTTGTTGAGGCCTTGCGGCACAATGCCATTCTCTTCGTTGTAACGCTGCTGCTTCTCACGACGACGCTCGGTTTCGCCCATCGCGCGCTCCATCGAAGGGGTGATCTTATCGGCGTACAGAATCGCCTTACCGTTGATGTTACGCGCCGCACGGCCAATAGTCTGGATCAGTGAGCGTTCGGAACGCAGGAAGCCCTCTTTATCCGCATCGAGGATCGCCACCAGCGACACTTCCGGCATGTCGAGACCTTCGCGCAGTAAGTTGATGCCCACCAGCACATCGAACTCACCGAGACGCAAATCACGAATGATCTCCATACGTTCAACCGTATCGATATCGGAGTGCAGATAGCGCACCTTCTCGCCGTGCTCCACCAGATATTCGGTAAGATCTTCCGCCATGCGTTTGGTCAGCGTAGTGACCAGCACACGTTCATTGATCGCCACGCGTTTGCGAATTTCTGATAGTAAGTCATCCACCTGAGTGGCGACCGGACGCACTTCCAGAATCGGATCCAGTAGCCCGGTGGGACGTACCACCTGATCAATCACTTCGTCACCGGATTTTTCCAGCTCATAGTTACCCGGCGTGGCCGAAACATAGATGGTTTGCGGTGCCAGCGCTTCAAACTCTTCAAAACGCATCGGACGGTTATCCAGCGCCGAAGGCAAGCGGAAGCCATATTCTACCAGCGTCTCTTTACGTGCGCGGTCGCCGCGATACATGCCGCCAATCTGGGGGATGGTGACGTGCGATTCGTCCACCACCAGCAATCCATCGGCGGGCAGGTAGTCAAATAAGGTCGGCGGTGGCTCGCCCGGACCGCGACCCGAGAGATAGCGCGAGTAGTTTTCAATGCCAGAGCAGTAGCCGAGTTCGTTCATCATTTCGAGATCGAACTGGGTACGCTGGCTGATGCGCTGCTCTTCCAGCAGTTTATTGTTCTCCAGCAGCACCTTGCGACGATCCACCAGCTCGACTTTGATCTCTTCCATCGCCTGCAGAATACGTTCGCGTGGCGTCACGTAGTGCGTTTTCGGATAGATAGTGAAACGCGGGATCACGGACTCAATCTGCCCGGTCAACGGATCGAACAGCGACAGACGCTCAACTTCTTCGTCAAACAGTTCGACACGCAAGCCGATATCGTCGGATTCAGCCGGGAAGATGTCGATCACTTCGCCACGCACGCGGAAGGTGCCACGCTGGAACACCTGATCGTTGCGGGTATATTGCAGCTCCGCCAGACGGCGCAGAATGCTGCGCTGGTCGATAATCATGCCGCGCGTAAGGTGCAGCATCATTTTCAGATAGAGATCGGGATCGCCCAGGCCGTAAATCGCCGAGACCGAGGCCACCACAATCACATCACGGCGCTCCAGCATCGCTTTGGTGGCTGAGAGACGCATCTGTTCAATGTGTTCGTTGACCGCCGCATCCTTCTCAATAAAAGTGTCGGAACTCGGCACATAGGCTTCAGGCTGGTAGTAATCGTAATAAGAGACAAAAAACTCCACCGCGTTATCCGGGAAGAACTCTTTCATCTCACCGTATAACTGCGCCGCCAGCGTTTTATTGGGCGCCATCACCATCGTCGGCCGATTGAGGTCGGCAATCACGTTGGCGATGGTAAAGGTTTTGCCCGATCCGGTTACCCCGAGCAGGGTCTGATGCGCGAGCCCATCCTCCAGCCCCTCTTCAAGACGACGAATGGCCTCGGGCTGATCGCCTGAAGGTTTGAAATCAGAGTTGAGTTTGAAGGCTTTACTCATGGTTTTGCGGTTCCTGCAGAAGATGTCAGCGAGCAGGCTGATAATTCTACTCTGCTATGACGAATTTGCCAGAAAAAAATACTGGATATATTTACAGATATCTTGCACGATAACGGGGAAAGCAGCTGTCTCGCTTCAGTGCAATTTAAGCGGCAAAAGGCAAAAGCTTGTTGCGCAAGGTTATCCCCAGAGCCGTGACGCTTTTAACATTTGTCAAGAGAGCGTCATTAAATTGCAGTCCGATGACAAGGCAGAAAAATCTCAGGCTTGCTTTTAATTAACCTTCTGATTTTATTGGTAATGACTCAGAAGTCCAGTTTCGCAGCATAATGTATGCAGGCCGCGTATTTCCTCGCTTCCACGCGGTTTTCAGTCGCTAATGCACAAGGTTATCCACAGGAATAGTGGATAACTGAATCCAGCCCCGAGCCCATCAGCTGTGTATAATTTTCCCCGCTCTTATCCTGGCGTGCGAAATATTTTTTTTTTCGTTTTTTTTTCCGCCTGCCTTAAACCGCTTTAACTATCCTTTTGGCAAGTCAAGCACCATTGTTGTCGAAAAAACCGTACCTTAAGACCACTTATTTCTTCAGTGATTGCCATATCAATGAACAGATGCACCAGAAACGTTAAGCATTCAGCACCGTCAAAGTGCAGTCAGGTTATTACTCAGTGGGATTATTAAGTATTTCTCACCTTTTAAGCCCGCTTTCGCTGGATTCTGACTCAGAATATCCCGTTCCATTAACCTGGCCTGGTAATTGCAGTAGTTTAACGATGGAGTGACGAGTCCATACGGCTTGCCTTGCAGGCCATCAACAGCAGTGTCCACCTTAATCGTGCACGACTGTATGCCAGACGACACAGAGCGGGAGCATTCAGGCAAATAATCTGGAAGGAGTATGTCAGATGCTGAGTTTACGTTCGGTGAATCAGTTTTACGGTCACAACCATATCCTGTGGGATGTGGATCTCGATCTGCCGCCCGGCACCTGTACGGGTGTGCTGGGCAGTCCTGGCATGGGCAAAACCACGCTGGTGAACTGCATTATGGGTCGCTTGCCCATTAACAGTGGCTCAATGATCTGGCAGGAAGATGGCTCGCCACCCGAGAATTTGTTGCTGCAGCCCGCCGAACAGCGTGCGCGCATGGGAATTGGCTATGTGCCGCAAGGTCGCCATATCTTTTCGCAGATGAGCGTGGAAGATAATTTAATGATCGCGCTGATGGCCGCTCAGGACGATCGCAGCCGTGCCATTCCTGAAATGGTGTTTGACCTGTTCCCGGCACTCTATTCCTTGCGTCATCAGCGCAGTGGCGAATTGCCGATGGATCAACAGCAGCAGCTGGCACTGGCGCGAGCATTGGTGCTGCAACCTAAACTGCTGATTCTGGATGAGCCGACCGAAGGAATGTCGCCGTGGCTGGAAGAGGAGATGGGCAACCTGATCCGCCGTCTTAATCGCGATTACGGCCTGACCATTTTACTGCTGGAGCAGCATGTCTCCTTCATCCGCCGCGTGGCAGACTATTTCCTGCTGCTTCACCGTGGTCGCAATGTGGCGCAGGGTAAAGTCGCTTTGCTGGATGATGTGACGGTGAATAAGTGGCTGACAGCGACATGATGATGTGGTCGCCATCGATGAACTGCAGCCAAAATGTTGCATCACATTCTGACATTTGAGGTGCTGGTCTATGGCGGCCCTACGGACGAAATGATGTCAGGTGCGCACTGTTGCGTACCTGACATCGAATCGCCATCCATAACGATCCTACGGGCGGTATGAAGTAGAGTGCGCATGAATGCGCATCTGAAACAGGCTCATGACTGCGGCAACGTTAAATACTGACCGCACTCGGCCTGTTGTGCTTCGCTGTCCAGATAGGGAATTTCACCGAGGAACGGTGCATCAATACGTTGACGCAGCGTGGCCATGTACTCGGCATGTCGTTTACCTGGCGGCTGAATATCATTGGCAATCCAACCGGCTAACCTCAACCCTCGCGCCTTCACCGCTTCCGCTGTCAGCATCGCGTGGTTAATACAACCTAGCTTCACCCCCACTACCAGAATCACCGGCAGTTGTTCCGCTTCGACCCAGTCAGCATAGGTCTGCGTCTCGGATAATGGCGTAAACCAGCCGCCCGCACCTTCAACCAATACCCATTCGGCCTGCTGCTCCAGCGCGCGCAATCCGGCTGACAGCGCAGAAAACGCAATCGGCCTGCCCTCTTCCGCGCTGACAATATGCGGTGACGTCGGCTCGACAAATGCCAGTGGATTCACCTGCTCATAGCTGAGCGCCAGGCTGCTGTAGCGCTGCAACGCCAGCGCATCACTGTTACGCACGCCCTCTGGGGTGATCTCGCAGCCCGATGCCACGGGCTTGTATCCTGCGGTGCGTAAACCTGCTGCGCTTGCCGCCTGCAACAGTGCGCCACTGGCGACCGTTTTGCCCACTTCGGTATCCGTTCCGGTAATAAACCAGCGTGTCATTTGCTCAAAACTCCGTACATCAAGTGATAACTAAGACGATAACCCTGCGGATCCTGCGGCCAGTGCTGCTCCAGTTGCGTGAGCTGCGAGCGTGTGAGCGGCTGTGCGCCACGGCCGTCGTGCAGATGCGTAGCACCAATGCCTTTCAAAGAACGCATGGCACTCAGCGCGCTGGGGAAATGCAACGTGATAGTCTGCGGCTGGCACTGCGCCAGTAAGCCTGTGAGAGCGGCAGAGAACTGCGCTGCGCTGAGAAAACGATTGGCGTGCTGACGGCCATCTAACCGAGCCCAGGCTTCATGCACTTCATGCAGGGAGCCATCGAGCAAGGTTGAGAACAGCACGCTGCCACCCGGCCGTGTGACGCGCAAAAACTGCTGCAACGCCAGGCGCAGATCGCTGCTCCACTGCACCGCCAGATTGCTCCACACGCCATCAACGCACGCATCCGGCAGCGGCAGGTTATCGATATCGCCTTGCAGATAGTGCTGCGCCGAGCACTGCTCACGCGCGGCGTCCAGCATCGCGCTGGAGAGATCCAGCGCCGTCAGTTCGCGTCCACGATCGCGCCAGTAGCGGCTGTACCAACCGGTGCCACAGCCCGCATCCAGCAGATGCGGCCCGAAGCCCGCGGGTGCCAGCGCCAGTAGCGCATCGCCGCTCTGCCGTTGCAGCTCGGCATGCTGCTCGTAATGCTGTGCGGCACGGCCAAACGCTTTGGCGACCGCCTGCTTGTTAACCTGCAGCGTCATACAGCGCCTCCAGCAGACGATCAATATCGTCGTTATGATGGGCAGCAGTGAGCGTAATGCGCAGCCGCGCCGTGCCCGGCGGCACCGTCGGAGGACGAATGGCGCTAACCCAGCATCCCGCTTGTGCCAGTCGTTGTGACAACGCCAGCGCCGCGCTATTTTCCCCGACGATCAACGGCTGAATAGCACTGGCTGATGGCATCAGTTGCCAGGGCAAATCAGCGGCACCCGCCCGGAATCGCGCAATATGACTATTCAGCCGCTCACGCAGTTCATCGCCCTGCTGGATCTGGTGCAGCGCCGCCAGCAGCGCACAACACTGTGCCGGTGGCATCGCGGTGGAGTAGATCAGATGGCGTGAAAACTGCTCGACGTAATCCGCTGTGGCATCGTCACTCAGCAGCGCTGCACCGCTGACGCCAAAGCCCTTGCCAAACGTGACAATCAGCAATTCCGGCTTCACGCCCTGTTGCCAGCAACTGCCGCGCCCCTGCTCACCGTGCACGCCAATACCGTGCGCATCATCCACCAGCAGCCAGCCGTTGGCACGGCGCGTCTCTTCAGCAAGAGCGGCGAGCGGTGCGCTGTCGCCATCCATGCTGAATACGCCTTCGGTCACCACCAGCGTACCGCCTTCCGACGGGCTAGCCAGCAGTTTTGCCAGACTCTCCGGCTGGTTGTGCGCAAAGCGGCGTAATGTGGCGGGACTGTGGCTGGCAGCATCCAGTAATGAAGCATGCGCCAGCTTATCAGCAAGAATGCGATCCTGCTTTTCAGCCAGCAGGTGGATCACCGCCTGGTTGGCGGCAAAGCCAGAGATAAACAGCAGCGCACGCTTGTAACCCAGCCAGTCAGCCAGTTGCTCTTCTAACTGCGCATGATGACGGCTATAGCCCGTCACATGACCCGACGCGCCCGCTCCCGCCCCCGCTTCTGCTGCGCCCTGTTGCCAGGCCGCAATCACCGCTGGATGCTGGCTCAGCCCGAGATAATCATTGCTGGAGAAGTGACGGTATGAACGCCCCTCCAGGGTTATCTCGCGCACGCTGTTGTGTTCAACCCGGCGTCGCAGACGCCAGCCATCGGCATCACGTCGCGCCGCCAGCGCCTGTTCGATGCGAGATGACCAGCCCATCACACCGCCGCGTTGTAGAACTGCTCGGTATCAGCGTGCACCAGCTGCTCACTGAGCTGATACTGCTGTTCGTTATCACCGGCGGTAGTAGCGGTATGCTCTGGATTCAGGCCCAGCTTGCGGAACAGAATCAGATCTTTGTCCTCTTCCGGGTTTGGCGTGGTCAGCAGCTTGCAGCCGTAGAAAATCGAGTTAGCACCGGCCATAAAGCACATCGCCTGCGTCTGTTCGCTCATCTGTTCACGACCTGCGGACAGGCGGACGTGCGACGATGGCATCATGATACGCGCCACGGCGATGGTGCGGATAAAGTCGAACGGCTCAACGTCATCGTTATCGGCCAGTGGCGTGCCTTTGACTTTCACCAGCATGTTGATCGGCACGCTCTCGGGCGGTGTCGGCAGGTTCGCCAGCTGCACCAGCAAGCCAGCACGATCTTTCACGGTTTCACCCAGGCCGACGATGCCGCCAGAGCAGACTTTGATACCTGCGCCGCGCACTTTATCCAGCGTATCCAGGCGTTCCTGATAGCTGCGGGTGGTGATGATGCTGCCGTAGAATTCCGGCGAGGTATCGAGGTTGTGGTTGTAAAAATCGAGCCCCGCTTTGGCCAGGCGTGCCGCTTGCGTATTTTCCAGCGTGCCCAGCGTCATGCAGGTTTCCATGCCCATGGCTTTAACGCCCTGCACCATCTGCTCCAGATACGGCATGTCGCGTTCGTGCGGGTTTTTCCACGCAGCGCCCATGCAGAAGCGGCTCGATCCTGCCGCTTTGGCTTTACGCGCCGATTCCAGCACCGCTTCCACTTCCATCAGCCGCTCGGACTCCAGCCCGGTCTTGTAGCGCGCACTCTGCGGGCAGTATTTACAATCTTCCGGGCAGGCACCGGTTTTGATCGACAGCAGCGTACTGACCTGCACCTGACGCGGGTCAAAATGCTGACGGTGAACTTGCTGTGCTTCGAACATCAGCTCAAGGAAAGGTTTATCGAACAGAGCCTGGGCTTGTGTCAGTGTCCAGCGGTTTGCCATTGCTTACTCCAAAAAAAGGGGTTCATCCCGACGATTAACGTGGTTATACTTGTAAACTAAATCTTTTCAAAATGGTTTACAAGATCGATGTTCACCCAAGACGACCTCAACTTTGACCGCCAGCATATCTGGCATCCTTACACGTCAATGCGCGATCCCCTGCCCTGTTATCCGGTGGTCGCGGCGCACGGTTGCCAGCTCCAGCTGGCCGATGGACGCGAACTGGTCGACGGTATGTCGTCGTGGTGGGCAGCGATTCATGGCTACAACCACCCGCGCCTTAATCACGCGCTGACGCAGCAAATGGCTAAGATGTCGCATGTGATGTTCGGCGGCATTACCCATCCGTCGGCAGTGGCGTTAAGCCGTCAGCTGGTCGAGATGACCCCTGAAGCGCTGGAGTGCGTGTTCCTCGCCGATTCGGGGTCGATTGCCGTCGAAGTGTCGATGAAAATGGCGTTGCAGTACTGGCTGGGGCGCGGTGAAACGCGACAAAAATTCCTGACGTTAAAACGTGGCTATCACGGCGATACTTTTGCCGCGATGTCGGTGTGCGATCCGGAAAATTCGATGCACAGTCTGTGGCGCGGCTATCTGCCCGAGCATCTGTTTGCCGCTGCGCCGCAGTGCGGTTTTGATGACGAGTGGAACGAAGCGGACTTCGCTGATTTCGCCCGGTTAGCCGAGACGCACCATCGCGACATTGCCGCGGTGATCCTTGAACCGATTGTGCAAGGCGCAGGCGGCATGCGCTTCTATCACCCGCGCTATTTACAACAGGTGCGCGAGTTGTGCGATCGCTATGGCATCCTGCTGATCGCCGATGAGATCGCCACCGGCTTTGGGCGCAGCGGCAAGCTGTTTGCCTGCGAGCACGCTGGGATTACGCCAGATATTCTCTGCCTCGGTAAAGCGCTGACCGGCGGCACCATGACGCTCTCCGCCACGCTGACCACGCGCGAAGTGGCCGACACCATTAGCCGCAGTGCGGCGGGCTGCTTTATGCATGGCCCGACCTTTATGGGCAATCCGTTGGCCTGTGCGGTGGCCGTTGAAAGTCTGACGATGATCAACGAGGGTCTCTGGCCTGCGCAGGTGGCGGCGATTGAACAGCAATTGCGTCGTGAGTTGTTGCCGTTGCGTGAGCATCATGCGGTGGTGGATGCACGCGTGCTGGGCGCGATTGGTGTGATTGAAACGCGTTCACCGGTCAATATGGCGGCGCTGCAGCAATTCTTTGTCGAGCGTGGCGTATGGATTAGGCCGTTCGGCAAGCTGATCTATCTGATGCCACCTTATCTGATTTCTGCCGCAGAGCTGGCGCAGTTAACCCAGGCGGTGCGCGCGGCGTTGGACGTTGAGGCACATTTCCTGGCCTAAGCGAACTGGAAGTGGCGCGCATTTTCCACCATGATGGAGAGCACACTGCACAACGGAAAAAGGAGAAGTCATGCGCGTAGTTAGCCAGGATTTTAAAGACGGCGATAAAATGCCCGAACGTCACGTTTTCAATGGGATGGGACGTCAGGGTGACAATCTGTCACCTCATCTGGCGTGGGATGAAGTGCCTGCTGGGACAAAGAGTTTTGTGGTGACCTGCTTCGATCCTGATGCCCCCACCGGTTCTGGCTGGTGGCACTGGGTCGTGGCAAATATTCCGGCTGACGTCACCGAGCTGCCACAAGGTTCCGGTTCAGGCGTGGTCGAGCTGCCGCAGGGTGCGATTCAAACCCGTACCGACTTCGGTCAAACCGGTTACGGTGGCGCAGCACCACCACAGGGTGATCCGCATCGCTATATCTTTACGGTGCACGCGATGGACACCGATAAGATTGATGTCGACGCCGGCGCGAGCGGCGCCATGGTCGGCTTTAATGTGCACTTCCATGCACTGGCAAGCGCGTCGATTACAGTTCTGTATTCTTAAAATGAGAACGGCGCCGAATGGCGCCGTTTTATCATCAATCCAGGGTGTGAATCACCACCCACATCGGGCCTTGTCCCACCGCGTAACGCGCCAGCGGTTGCAACAGACCGCGATCGGCAATCTTGTAGACTTCGATATGGTGCGACTTCTGACCTGCCGCCACCAGATATTGACCGCTGTTGTCGATATTAAAGCCGCGCGGCTGAGTTTCGGTCGGCTGATAACCTTCAATCGCCAGCACTGAGCCATCTTCGCTGATGCTAAATGCGGTAATGGTGCTGCTGGTTCGGTCACAGGCGTAGAGGAAACGGCCGTCTGGCGTGATATGGATATCAGCCGCCCAGCGCGTGTCGCTGAAATCTTTTGGCATCATATCCAGACTCTGCACACGCTCAACCTGACCATGCACGTTGTTCAGTGCCCACACATCCACGGTGCTATCAAGTTCATTCACCACATAGCCGTACGCGCCATTTGGATGGAATGCCATATGGCGCGGACCCGCACCTTCAACTGTGGTGACCTGTGCTTGCTCGCGCGGTGCCAGAGTGCCATCGGCGTTAAGCTGGAACAGGCAGATACGATCCTGCTTCAGTGCTGGCACAAACAGCGTTTGGTTGCTGAGATCGATATTGGCTGAATGGCAGCCATCCATGCCGCCAATCACCTGGCTTGGGGCTTGCGGCAAACCATCGCTGTCGATCGGGCTGATGCTGACGCATGCATCATTGTAAGAACCGCAGAACAGGAATTTACCCTGGCGATCGGTCGAAATATGCGTTGGGCTGCCCGGCAGTGGCGCTTCACCCGCCAGACTCAGAGAACCGTCGGCCGCAATGCGATACGCTAATACGCGAAAATTCGGACGAACACCGACATAGAGGAAATCTTTCTTCGGGCTCACCACCATCGGCTGCACCTGACCGGCCACATCCGTGACCTGCAATAACGTCAGTGCGCCATCTTCCTGCAACTGCCACGCATGGATCTGCTGGCTCTCGGGACTGGCGGTATACACGACTTGTTTCATGCGTTTTTCCTTATTCGCTGCCTGATGAAAGGGATAACTGTAGCGCGTTTCATTTTGCCGCGCTGGATTCATTTGTGCCCTGTTTTTTGTCTCAGGGCCGCTGCCGGGTGTAGACTCAATGCTTTGCTAACTCCCGGACGGAAAGTGTAATGAGCTACCGCGTAATCGCCCTTGACCTCGACGGCACCCTGCTAACCCCCACTAAAACCATTTTGCCTGAATCGATCGAAGCTTTAGCCCGCGCACAACAGGCCGGGGTCAAAGTGCTGATTGTGACCGGTCGCCACCACTGCGCCATTCATCCTTTTTATCAGGCGCTGCAGCTGGATACACCCGCAATCTGCTGTAACGGCACCTACTTGTACGATTATCAGGCGAAAAAAGTATTAGCTTCCAATCCGCTGGAAAAAAGCCAGGCCACCCGCGTGATTGAGATGCTCGATCAGGAGAACATTCACGGCCTGCTGTATGTCGATGATGCGATGCTGTATCAGGAGCCGACGGGCCACGTGACGCGCACTCTGAACTGGGCACAATCTCTGCCGGAAGCGCAGCGTCCGCTGTTCCTGCAGGTGCCAAGCCTGGCGCAGGCAGCGCTGGATGCAAAATCCATCTGGAAGTTCGCCCTCTCCCATCCTGACACCCGTGCATTACAGCAGTTTGCTGAGCGCACCGAAGCGGAACTCGGTTTGGCGTGTGAATGGTCGTGGCACGATCAGGTGGATATTGCTCAGGCAGGCAACAGTAAAGGTAAGCGTCTGGCGCAATGGGTAGAAAGTCAGGGCTTGAGCATGCAGGATGTGCTGGCGTTCGGCGATAACTACAACGATCTCAGCATGCTGGAACAGGTCGGTTTAGGCGTGGCGATGGGCAATGCTGATGACGCGATTAAAGCGCGCAGCAAAAAGGTGATTGGCACCAATCTGGAGCCAGGTATTGCCGAAGTGATTTATCAGGAAGTCCTGTAAGCACAGGATGTTCGCGGTGCGCACCACGGCGCACCTTGCGAATGCTTAAGGTGCGGCCGCTGCTGCACCTGATTGTTAATAATGAGGGTCACACCGGGTGCTTTCATCCGCACATCGCACACATTTTGTCTGATCGCCCTTGATGACCCTAAGGTCAAGCCGTAATCGCCACACTCTTAATTTGCGCATACAGCCATTGATCAGGCCGGATCCCCAACTCGTCGCGCGCCCAGGGGGAAATTCGCGCCCACAACTCGCTAATGCCAATACGCAGCTTGACCTCAACCTGATCGTCAATCTCTAATAATTCGACCACCTGAGCTGGCAAAATATTGCGCACCGAGGTGTTTTGTGGCGGCTGTAAGGCCAGTGACACATCACCGGACGCGATACGAATACGTAGTGCGGTTTTCAGCGGCTGGTTAACACGGCTTACCCAGATATGCTGATCCCCCAAAGAGAGTGCCGTCATCGGGTAATCGGGATGCTGTTCCAGCACCTGCACCCTTAGCACGCTGCTGCGATCGGCTATCGGCAGCCACGGGCGCATCGCCGCACTGCTCCATACCTTCTCCAGCGAACCAAAGGCTTTGACTTTGCCGCTGTCGAGCACCAGCACGTTGTCCGCCAGTTGCAGAATTTCATCCAGGCTATGTGAGACATAAAGAATCGGAATATCGACCTGTTTCGCCAGCTTTTGCAGATAAGGCATCAGTTCGCGTTTGCGTGGCAGATCCAGTGACGCCAGCGGCTCATCCATCAATAAGATGTCGGGCGCGGTAAGCAGTGCACGGCCAATCGCCACGCGCTGTTTCTCGCCGCCTGACAACGAGGCCGGAAAACGGCTCAGCAGAGGCTCAAGGCCAAGTAATGCCACCAGCGCGTTAAACTGCGGCTTCATGGCAGCAGCCATGCCATATTGCAAATTGCCGCGCACCCGATAGTGCGGAAACAGCCGAGCGTCCTGGAACACATAGCCAACGCGGCGTTTTTCCGGCGGCAGATTGACCTGCGTCGCCGAATCAAACAGCAGACGATCGTTGAGCTGAATCTGGCCGCTTTGTGGCTGTGTCAAACCGCCAATCGCGTTAATCAGCGACGTTTTGCCCGCACCGGATACACCAAAAACAGCCGTAATGCCGCTGCCGGGAACCTGCACGTTGACGTCCAGTTGGTGATCGCCCAGCAACTGGGAAATATTGAGATTAAGCATCAGGCGGCACCTAACCGCTTACGGCCCCAACGTGCCAGCAGCTCAGAGGCCACCAAAGATAACAGCGCCAGCGCAATGGCCACCGCACACAAGCGTGCGGCAGTGCCTTCTGCGCCGGGGGTTTCAATCAGGGTGAACATCGCCGAGGGAATGGTGCGTGTCTCGCCGGGGATATTCGAAACGAAAGTGATGGTGGCGCCAAACTCACCCAGTGAACGGGCGAATGCGAGAACGGTGCCGACAATGATGCCCGGGAGCGTGAGCGGCAAGGTGATAGTGAAGAACACGCGCCAGCGACCGGCACCGAGCGTGCGTGCTGCCTGTTCCAGTTTGGTATCCACCGCTTCCAGTGCCAGACGAATCGCCCGCACCATCAGCGGAAAAGCCATCACGGCCGAAGCCAGTACCGCCCCACGCCAGCTAAAGGCCAGGGTGAAACCGAACCAGTCGTAAAGCCACTCGCCGATAAATCCGCGTCGGCCCAATGCAATCAGCAACAGATAACCCACCACCACAGGCGGTAAGACCAGCGGTAAATGGATCACGCTATCGAGCAGGGTTTTGCCTGGAAACCGGCAACGCGCCAGAATCCAGGCCATCATGATGCCAAACGGCAAGCTAAACAGCACCGCTACGCTGGAAACTTTTAAGCTGAGAAACACGGCCTGCCATTCGGGATCACTGAGTATCATTTCTTCGGCGCAAATCCATACTGTTTAAACACAGCAGCGGCGTCCGGCCCCTGCAAATATTTGTAGAAGGCTTCAACCGTTGCGTTCTGATGATCTTTTACCACCGCCATCGGATATTCCACTGGCTTGTGGCTATCGTCCGGGAAGCGTCCTACTACCTGCACTTTGTCACTGGCAACCGCATCAGAACCGTACACGATGCCATACGGTGATTCATTGCGTTCGACCAGCGCCAATGCGGCACGGACGTTGTTAGCCGGTGCAAGCTGCGGCGACACCGTATCCCACGCGCCCAGCTTTTGCAGCGCTTCTTTGGCATAAATCCCGGCCGGGACATGATCCGGATCGCCCACCGCCAGACGTTCGCCTTTCAGCAAACTTTTCCAGTCAGTTTTTGCATTGATAGTGACCGCTTTTGCGCTGTCGCTTTTCGGTGCCACTAATACTAAATCATTGCCCAGCAACGTGTAGCGGGTGTTCTCTACCACACTCTTTTTATCCACCGCATAGTCCATCCACTGCTGATCAGCAGAGATAAACAGATCGGCCGGCGCGCCCTGTTCAATCTGGCGTGCCAGAGTGGATGAAGAGGCGAAGGACGATACCACTTCAACGCCGCTCTTTTTCTGATATTGCGTGGCAATATCCTGCATCGCATTGGTTAACGATGCCGCAGCAAACACAGTGATCTTCTCTGCCGCCACGGCGTGACCGGCCATGGAAACAGTGAGTACGGTAACAGCAGCCCAGCCGTAATTGATTTTCAGCATTTTTTACTCCTTGTTACGTTATATATTCGATAATACAACGTGGGAACAAATGCTGTCATGAACTTAATATCGGCAGGATTGAGGGGAAGTTAAAGAAAAAACGCCCGCTGAGTGCGGGCGCTTATAAAATCAGTGTTGCGAGCTGTTGGCAGGACGATCGTCGCGGCGGCCAAATTTGGAGATGACGTTGAACACTTCACCCAGGCCGTAAATCAGACCGAGCATAATGGCCATCACAATTGGCACCATGATGACAGCCACAGCCAGGCTTTTAAGCAGTTCCAGCATGGAAACCTCACGCAGAAAATAAAAAAGTGATTGTAACGGTTAGGGAAAAAAACGCACTGCCCTTTTCGTGCTTTTACTTTTGGCCTTACACTTGTCGTACTCACTTAAGGAGCTGACATGCAGGCAGAACTTTCTCTTCACATTCGTCTTCAGCAGAAGCTGTTTGCCGACCCTCGTCGCATCGAACTGCTGAAACGCGTGCAGGAAACCGGCTCCATCAGCCAGGGCGCTAAATTAGCGGGCATCAGCTACAAAAGTGCCTGGGATGCCATCAACGACATGAACCAAATGGCTGATCAAACCTTAGTCGACCGCGCCACCGGAGGCAAAGGCGGTGGCGGCGCGCAGCTGACGCGCTATGGCGAGCGTCTGATTCAGCTGTTTCACCTGATGGAGCAGATCCAGCAGAAAGCTTTTGATGCGCTGCAAAACGACAGCCTGCCGCTCGACAGTTTACTGGCGGCGATTGCGCGTTTCTCCCTGCAAACCAGTGCGCGCAATCAGCTATTTGGCACGGTGATGGCGCGCGATCACCATCAGGTGCAGCAGCACATTGAGGTTCAGCTGGCCGACGGCGTCACGCGTTTGCAGGTGGCAATCACTGAACGCAGTGCCGAACGTCTGCAGCTCGACAGTGGCAAAGAAGTGCTGGTGCTGATCAAAGCACCGTGGATTCAGGTGAGCCGGGATGTGGTAAACAGCGATAATCAATTGCAGGTAACGATCAGCGCCATCGAGCCAGGTGAACAGGTCAGCGAAGTGTTGATGACATTGCCGAGTGGTGAAACCCTGTGTGCAACGGTGAACAACGCGCAGGTGCAACAGCAGAATCTGCAGCCGGGCGACAGCGTGACCGCCAGTTTTAATGCGGAACACGCCATCATCGCCACTCTGCTCTGAAATCCAGGCCATGATTTGACTTCGTCTGCGTCGCTCGCTACAACTGAGTAACACGATGCATAAAACGGAATGAATCATGGCTTCATTGCAAATTTCGCAAGGCATATTTCACCTTAGCGACACCCGAGCACTGTCCCTTAACGATCTGACTCTCAAAAGCGGCGAAAGCTGGGCCTTTGTTGGCGCCAACGGCAGCGGTAAATCCTCACTGGCGCGCGCACTTTCTGGTGAACTCTCGCCGGGTAAAGGCGCGGTTACCCAGGACTTTCAGCGTCGCACGCGCCTCTCGCTGGAGCAGCTGCAAAAGCTAGTGGCGCAGGAGTGGGAACGCAACAACACCGATCTGCTGAGTGAAGGCGAAGACGATACTGGCCGCACCGCCGCACAGATCATTCAGGATGAAGTGAAGGATGAGGCGAGGTGTCAGGCGCTGGCCCAGCAGTTTGGCATCACCTATCTGCTCGATCGCCGCTTCAAATACCTCTCCACCGGCGAGACGCGCAAAACCTTGCTGTGCCAGGCGCTGATGGCGCAGCCCGATTTATTGATTCTCGATGAACCTTTCGATGGGTTAGATGTTGCCTCACGCGCCAGCCTGGCGGAGACGCTGAGCGATCTGCACCAGCATGGCTTTACCGTGGTGCTGGTGCTCAACCGTTTTGACGATATTCCTGACTTTGTGCAACAGGTCGGTGTGCTGGCAGAGTGCACCCTCACCCACGTCGGTGAACGTCAGGCGATTCTGGCGGAAGCGCTGGTGGCGCAGCTGGCACACAGCGAAAAGCTTGACGGCATGGCTTTACCAGAAGCGGATGCGCCGGATCAGTTGCCGCAGCTGGCAGAAGACGCGCCACGCGTGATTCTGCGTAATGGCGTGGTGTCGTATAACGATAAAGCGGTGATCGACGGGCTGAGCTGGCAGGTGAATCCCGGCGAGCACTGGCAAATTGTGGGGCCCAACGGCGCGGGTAAATCCACTCTGTTGAGTCTGGTGACCGGCGATCATCCGCAAGGCTACAGCAACGACTTAACCCTGTTTGGTATCCGTCGCGGCAGCGGTGAAACCATTTGGGACATCAAGCAGCACATTGGCTACGTCAGCAGCAGTTTGCATCTCGATTATCGTGTCAGCTGCAACGTGCGCACCGTGGTGCTGTCGGGCTTTTTCGATTCGATCGGCTTGTATCAACCCGCTTCGGATCGGCAGAAAGCGCTGGCGCGCCAGTGGCTGGCCTTATTGGGCATGGACAATCATCTGGCCGATGCGCCGTTCCACGGTTTGTCCTGGGGCCAGCAGCGCCTGGTGCTGATTGCGCGTGCGCTGGTCAAACACCCTACCTTGTTGATTCTGGATGAGCCGCTGCAGGGATTGGATCCGATTAACCGCCAGCTGGTGCGCCGCTTTGTTGATGTGCTGATTGGTGAAGGACGAACGCAGTTACTGTTTGTCTCACACCATGCCGAAGATGCGCCGCAGTGTATTACTCATCGCCTGAGCTTTGTGAAGCAGGATGAAGGGTACGGATTCCAGCAGGATGATTTGCGCTAACCTCGTCGTCATCAACCCCGCCCCTGCATCGTAGGGGCATATTTATGCTTCAATCCGGTCTTCTGCTAAACCCTTTTACATTGTCGCGTGCGCATTGATATGCACCTCATTGAATAGCCGATGTAACCGCTACCATTTACCCGCCTGGTATTTCAGCAAACGCGCGCTATAACCCCACAAAATGAGAATCGTCACCTTGTGTAAACGATACCATTTATCCAGACTGGATCACGCTTTGGGGCCCGCCTTTGTGCTACCTTGATCGCAGTGATTTTGATCCGTTTGCCGTTTACCAGGACTCGTTATGGAAAAATTTAATCCGGTTGATCATCCGCATCGCCGTTATAACCCATTGATCGATCAGTGGGTGTTGGTCTCACCGCATCGTGCCAAGCGTCCGTGGCAGGGTGCGCAGGAAACGCCTGCGCTGGAACAACTGCCTGCGCACGATCCTGACTGCTTCCTGTGCGCTGGTAATACCCGTATCACCGGGGATAAAAACCCGGACTACAAAACCACCTATGTTTTCACCAACGACTTTGCCGCGCTGATGACCGATACACCCGATGCGCCGCAAAGCGACGACATGCTGATGCGCTGTGAGAGCGCACGCGGCACCAGCCGGGTTATTTGCTTCTCACCTGACCACAGTAAAACGCTGCCGGAATTGCCGCTCAGTGGACTGGAAGATATTGTGCGCACCTGGCAAGAGCAGACCGCCGATCTCGGTCAGCACTATCCATGGGTGCAGGTGTTTGAGAACAAAGGCGCAGCGATGGGCTGCTCAAATCCCCATCCGCACGGCCAGATCTGGGCTAACAGTTTTCTGCCCAACGAAGCGCAAAAAGAAGATGATAATCAGCGCCGCTACTTTGACGAAAAAGGTTCGCCGATGCTGGTGGATTACGCCGCACGCGAGCTGAAAGACGGTAGTCGTACCGTGGTGGAGACCGAACACTGGCTGGCCGTGGTGCCGTGGTGGGCGGCGTGGCCATTTGAAACCCTGCTGCTGCCGAAAGCCCATATCAAACGCATTACCGATCTCACCCCGGCGCAGCGTAGCGATCTGGCGCTGGCGCTTAAGCAGCTCACCAGCCGCTACGACAACCTTTTCCAGTGCTCCTTTCCCTACTCAATGGGCTGGCACGGCGCGCCCTTTAATGGCGAATCCAACGAGCACTGGCAGTTACATGCTCATTTCTATCCGCCGCTGCTGCGTTCGGCCACGGTACGTAAATTTATGGTTGGCTACGAAATGCTGGCCGAAACCCAACGTGATTTAACGGCGGAACAGGCAGCAGAACGTCTGCGTTCTGTCAGCGATATCCATTTCCGCGAGGCGCAATAAATGTCATTAAAGTCCACTACTCAACAGGTTTTCGCTGACACCTTTGGCTATCAACCGACGCACAGCATTCAGGCGCCAGGCCGCGTGAATCTGATTGGTGAGCACACCGATTACAACGACGGCTTCGTGCTGCCGTGCGCCATTGATTACCAGACGGTGATTGCCTGCGCCAAACGTGACGACCGCCAGGTGCGCGTGGTCGCGGTTGATTATGACAATCAACAAGACAGCTTCTCGCTGGATGCGCCGATTGAAGCGTTAAAAGAGCCGATGTGGGCCAACTACGTGCGCGGTGTGGTGAAACATCTGCAGAAGCGTGATGCCAGCTTTGGCGGTGCCGATCTGGTGATCAGCGGCAACGTGCCACAGGGTGCGGGCCTGAGTTCATCGGCGTCACTGGAAGTAGCGGTCGGCACCGTGTTCCAGCAGCTCTATCAGCTGAAGCTGGACGGCGCTGCGATTGCGGTTAACGGTCAGGAAGCGGAAAACCAGTTCGTTGGTTGCAACTGCGGCATTATGGACCAGCTGATTTCTGCGCTGGGTCAGCCCGATCACGCCATGCTGCTGGACTGCCGCACACTCGGCACACGCGCCGTCTCGATGCCGGAAGATGTCGCGGTGGTGATCATCAACTCTAACTTCCGCCGTAGCCTGGTGGGCAGCGAGTACAACACCCGCCGTGAGCAGTGCGAAACCGGTGCACGCTTCTTTAACAAACCGGCGCTGCGCGATGTCACGCTGGAAGAGTTTGCCGCGTCGGAATCATTGCTGGATGCGCTGGTGGCAAAACGTGTACGCCATGTCATCACCGAAAATGCCCGTACACTGGAAGCCGCCGATGCGCTGAGCAGTGGCGATCTGAAGCGCATGGGTGAACTGATGGCCGAATCCCACGCCTCAATGCGTGATGATTTCGAAATCACCGTACCGCCTATCGACCAGCTGGTTGAGATCGTTAAGGCTGAAATCGGTCCGCGTGGCGGCGTGCGCATGACCGGCGGCGGTTTTGGCGGCTGCATCGTGGCACTGATGCCAACCGATCTGGTGGATCAGGTGAAAGCCGCGGTTGCCGAAAAATACGAAGCGCAGACCGGCATCAAAGAAACCTTCTACGTGTGCAAAGCGTCAGCAGGAGCAGGCCAATGGTAAGCGACGTCAACTCTCATGCGCCAGACGGGCAACCGTGGCGCATCACCGTGCTGCGCAATCGCAACGGCATGGTGGTCACTTTTATGGACTGGGGCGCGACCTGGCTCTCCGCGCGCGTGCCGATGCAGGATGGCAGCGTACGTGAAGCGCTGCTCGGCTGCGCGACACCATCGGATTATCTGCATCAGGATGCTTATCTCGGTGCCACGGTTGGCCGTTACGCCAACCGTATCGCCTCGGCTGAGCTTAAGCCACTGAATCTACTGCTGGCGGCCAATCAGGGCGCACATCAGCTGCACGGCGGCCCGGAAGGCTTCGATAAACGCCGCTGGCAGATCGTTAGTCAGAGCGAAACCGAAGTGCACTATCGTATCGATTCACCCGATGGCGATCAGGGTTTCCCCGGCAACCTGATTGCCGATGTGATTTACCATCTCGACGATGATAACTGCCTGTCGATCAGCTATGACGCGCAGACCGACAAGCCCTGCCCGGTGAACCTCACCAACCATGCTTACTTCAATCTTGACGCGCATCATGGCGATGCACGCCAGCATCGCTTACAACTGCACGCGGATCGTTACTTACCGGTCGATAGCGAAGGCATCCCTAACGCGCCACTGAAAGCCGTGGCCGGCACCAGCTTCGATTTCAATCATCCGAAGTGTGTGATGGATGACTTCCTCGCCGATGACGATCAAAAAGCGGTGAAAGGCTATGACCACGCGTTTCTGCTCAGCACCGCTGGCGACAGCACTCAGCCCGCCGCCGAACTGTGGTCGGCCGATGGCAAGCTGGCGCTGACCGTGTTTACCGCCGCACCGGCGCTGCAGTTCTACTCCGGCAACTATCTGGATGGAACACGCGCCCGTGAACAGGGCAGCTATACTGCTTTCCAGGGCATCGCGTTGGAGAGTGAATTTTTACCGGATTCGCCCAACCATACCGAGTGGCCGCAGCCTGATTGCTGGCTGCAACCCGGCGATCGCTGGCAGTCTGTGACGCGTTATCGCTTCACACCGCAGTAAGCCAGCGGATGAAAAACGCGCACTGCGTTAGCGACAGGCTTACGCCGTGCGTTGTTTTCCGCTATGGTATGGCGCTATCAGTGTGCCGCTTTTCAGGTGGCCGCAGCCGGTTTCTATAATCATCGAAACATCAAGCATTAAGGAGTTAAGCTATGGCCGTAACTAAGCTGGTTCTGGTGCGACACGGCGAAAGCCAGTGGAACCAGGAAAACCGCTTCACCGGATGGTATGACGTGGATCTGTCAGACAAAGGTCGCACTGAAGCCAAAGCAGCCGGTCAACTGCTGAAGAAAGAAGGTTTCGTGTTTGATTTCGCTTATACCTCCGTGCTGAAACGTGCCATCCACACCCTGTGGAACGTGCTGGATGAGCTGGATCAGGCGTGGCTGCCGGTTGAGAAAACCTGGCGTCTGAACGAGCGTCACTACGGTGCGCTGCAGGGTCTGGATAAAGCTGAAACCGCCGCCAAATACGGCGACGATCAGGTAAAACAGTGGCGTCGTGGCTTTGCCATCACCCCACCAGAACTGGATCGTGCGGATGAGCGTTTCCCGGGCCACGACCCACGTTACGCATCACTGACCGACGCACAGCTGCCAACCACCGAGAGCCTGGCACTGACCATCGAACGTGTTATTCCTTACTGGAATGAAAGCATTCTGCCGCGCATCAAAAGCGGTGAGAAAGTGATCATTGCAGCACACGGTAACTCACTGCGTGCGTTGGTAAAATACCTCGATAACCTGAGCGAAGATGAAATCCTCGAACTGAACATCCCAACTGGCGTGCCGTTGGTGTATGAGTTCGATGAGAACTTCAAACCGCTGAAGCGTTACTACCTGGGTGATGCCGACGAGATTGCCGCGAAAGCTGCAGCCGTGGCTAACCAGGGTAAAGCCAAGTAATTCCCGGCTTAAAAACAAAAAGGCCAGACGCGAGTCTGGCCTTTTTATTACGCGTTAAGCAATTAGCCGCGGCGTTGTTTGATCGCCTGCGCCAGTTGACGCAAGGCTTTCTCGGTGTCTTCCCAGCCGATGCAGGCATCGGTGACGCTCTGGCCGTAAACCAGCTCTTTACCGCTGTCGAGGCTCTGATTCCCTTCCACCAGATGGCTCTCGATCATCACGCCAGTAATCGCCTGCTCACCGCCCGCGATCTGCTGCGCCACATCATCAGCGACCACCATCTGACGCTGGAACTGCTTGCTGCTGTTGGCATGGCTAAAGTCGATCATCACCTGCGGACGCAAGCCCGCTTTCTCCAGACCGGTTTTCACCGCTGCCACGTGTTCAGCGCTGTAGTTCGGCTCTTTGCCGCCGCGCAGAATGATATGGCAATCTTCGTTACCGCTGGTTTCGACAATCGCCGAATGACCGAATTTGGTGACGGAGAGGAAGCAATGCGGCGCGCTGGCGGCACCAATCGCGTCGATGGCCACTTTGATTGTGCCATCGGTGCCGTTTTTGAAGCCGACCGGGCAAGATAAACCGGAAGAGAGTTCACGATGCACCTGGGATTCGGTGGTACGCGCACCAATCGCGCCCCAGCTCATCAAATCCGCCATGTACTGCGGGGTGATCATATCCAGGAATTCACCTGCCGCTGGCAGACCGATGTCGTTGATGTCCACCAGCAGCTTGCGCGCCAGACGCAGGCCATCGTTGATCTGGAAGCTGCCATCCATAAACGGATCGTTGATCAGCCCTTTCCAGCCCACCGTGGTACGCGGTTTTTCGAAATAAACACGCATGACCACTTCCAGCTCGCCTTTCAACTCGTCACGCAGCGTCAGCAGACGGCTCGCATACTCTTTAGCGGCTTCGGTATCGTGGATTGAGCAAGGACCGATCACCACCAGCAGACGATCGTCCTGACCGTGCAGAATGCGGTGAATCGCCTGACGTGCCTGAGCAACGGTTTCAGCGGCTTTATCGGTAGCGGGGAATTTTTCGAGCAAAGCAACAGGCGGTAATAATTCTTTGATTTCTCTGATGCGTAAATCGTCGTTCTGATAATCCATACATAATTCCATTCAAATTTCTGGCCCCGCGTTCGCCGGGCGCAACCCGTTAAATGTATCCCTTCAGGCTGCGAGTGTAAATTCCACGCTCGCGTAAATGCTTCTGTGAAATTTGCATTTATACGCCCATGAACTAAGCTTTATAAACGTAAGCACTGAGGAATGAGGTTCTTGCGCTATTTAATTTTTAAGCGAAGCGTTAACGATGGAATTATATTCCGTCACGGTACGTTATTTTCGTCACTCAGCACCAGTGGTGTTTGACGGCAACTCTCCATCGATTAAAGGAGCATAATGATGAATAAGTTTGCAATTATCTTTCTGACGGCAGCGATGACCCTGGGCAGCGGTGTAGCAATGGCTGCAGCGAATAATAATGGTGAAGCGAATGCCTCAGCGGAAGCTGGTGCGGCTGCAGGTGGCGCTAAACAGAATCTGCCACCGAATAATGTTGATAACAGCAAAATCAATAATGGCAGCACTAATACTAACAGCGCGGCGACTTCCGGCACTGATTCCAGCAATATGTCCGCTGAAGAAGTTCACAAAAATACCCTGTGTAAAGATGGTAAATGCCCGGATGTGAATAAAAAAGTTGAAACGAAGGAAGGTGGTGGAGACGTCAACAAGAAAACTGACGGCACTTCACAGTAATCTTTTTTAGTCACACAAAGGGAGAGCTTCGGCTCTCCCTTTGTTTTTCCGCATCTGCTTTTCCGCTATGCTAAAACCATGAAATTCAGAGGAACTGTTTCATGGCTTCACTGCTGCTTATTGATGACCATCCGTTAGTTGAAGTCGCGCTGGACGCGGCCTGCGTTCACTCCCCTATCCCGGTAAAACTGCACGCCGCCGCGACTGAAGCTGAAGCGCGCCAGCTTTTACAGCAGCATCAATTTGATCTTATTGTGCTCGATATCGGCCTGCCGGACAGCGATGGCCTCGAACTGTTGCGCCGTCTGCGCGCCCGCGATCCAGCTTGCCCGGTGTTGATCTATTCCGCTCAGCAGAATCGCCACACTTTGCTGAGTGCCGTGTCGCTCGGTGCGGCGGGCTATGTGGTAAAGAGCCAAAGCATGGCGCAATTGCTGAGTGCGATTCTGGCGGTGCTTGGCGGTCAGCAAGCGTTTCCACCGCTGCCCGAGCGTATCGAGCTGCCGCTCACCGAGAAAGAGCAGCAAATCGTCGCACTGCTGGTGCGCGGGCTGTCTAATTTGCAGATTGGTGAACAGTTGCATATCAGCAATAAAACCGTCAGCACCCACAAGAAAAACATTCTGGAGAAAACCGGCGTGCAGTCGGTGGTGGAGCTGGCCGAACTGTGGAAAGCCCAACAGTGAAAGTCATCTTGTGGCTGTGTCTGCTGTTGATCAGCTTAACGGCTCGCGCCGACTTACAGCCCGCCAGCAGCGTGATGCTCCCCGCCATGATGCCAGCACCGCATGTCGAGCCATGGCCGCAACCCACCTTACGCGTTGCCGTCCCGGCGCAAAACAGCGCGCCCTGGGCAATGCGCATTGGCGATCGTATCTGGGGAATTGATGCCGATTACCTTAGTGCACTGAGCCAACTCACTGGCACGCGCTTTAGCCTGCAAAGTTACGCCGATCGTTCGCAGCAGCTGGCGGCACTGGAACGCGGCGACGTCGATTTCGTGTTGAGCAACGAACATGCGCAGCTGCCGGAAAACATCCTGGTCAGCGACAGCTGGGTTAATAGCCCGATCCGCATTTACCGCAATCGTAATAATCAACGCGCGGTGATGTTCAACAGTGAAAATGCCCAGCTCACCATCGCGCAAGCCACACTGGCGCAACTGCCCGATGCCTTTGTGCAAAACCATCGCTGGCACAGCCTGCCGGGCGATTTGCAGGCACTGTATGCACTGCTCAATCAGCAAAGCGACTATCTGGTGGCGGATGAAACCAGCGCTGGCTTTCTGCTTAATCAACTGCAGCAGGGGCAGATTTACCAGATCACCGCCGATCCCGGCGCCGGGGAACTGTCGCTGCGCGCACTGGCGCGCGATCCCACACTGATTCACTGGCTCAATACTCAGCTGCGCCTGCTGCCCGCGGAGTTCAGTAATCGCGTGCAACAGCGCTGGAGCCCGCCTTTGCTGCGTTATCAGGATACGCAAACGCTGATGCTGTCGGCTGCAGAGAAACAATGGCTGGCCGCACAGAGCGAGATTCCTTATGCCGCAGAAGTGGATAATGCCCCCTGGAGCTATCGCGATGGCAACGGCAATGCGCGCGGCTTTGGTATTGATCTGCTTAATGCGTTAAGCCAAAGCACCGGGCTGCGTTTCACACCGCGCTGGGTGAGCAATCCCCAACAGGCGCAGACGCTGATGCAGCAACATAAGGTGATGCTGAATTTGCTACAACCCCTGAACGGCGACGATACCAGCAGCAACACATTGCCAGTGTGGCGCGCGATTTGGGGGATTTACACGCTTAATACGCAGCAGCCGATGAGCTGGCAATCCCTGCAACATCAGCGAGTGGGCGTGCTGCGCGCCGATCTGGCGCAACGGCTTCTGCCTGAGAACATCACGCCCCAACTGTTCGATGACCGTGCGCAACTCTGGCAAGCCCTGAACAGCGGTCAGATTGATGCACTGGTGGATAATGTATTGTCTGCACGCTGGCGCATGGCCAGCCACGCGGATAATCGTGTCCATTTAGCCTTTGCCGCCAGCGATGTTGCCTGGCCGCTGGCACCTCAGGTAAGCCAGGATCAGCCGCAACTCCAGGGGGTGCTGGATCATGCACTGCAGCAAATCCCAGCGGATACGCTCAATCAGATGCGCATTAACTGGTCGCAGCCGCCCCAACCCGGCACCAGTATGGCGATGCGCAATGTGCCGCTGATGATTTTGATGGCGGCCGGGATGGTCATTTTGCTGCTGTTAGTGCTGCTGCTGCGCCGCTACCTGCAACAGCGGCGCGATCGCCTGCAGCGCCAGCAGGCAGAGCGCGCTAATGCCGCTAAAAGCCAGTTCCTTGCCACCGCCAGCCACGAGTTGCGTACGCCAATGCAGGCGATTCTCGGCCTGCTGGAACTGGAGCAACAGCAACACCCCAGCGAACGTCTGACGCTGATGTACAGCAGCGCGCGCTCGCTGATGGCGCTGCTGAACGATCTGCAAGACCATGCACGCATTGAGAATCAGAGTTTTCGCCTGGCACCGCATCCGCTCCATCTGGCAGATTGGCTGCAGCAACAGCAGCAGTTCTATCACCCTTTGATGCGTGAATCCGGTCCGGTGTTGTTGGTTGAGGCACTGACGCCGCTGCCGACACGGGTGATGCTGGATGGCGATCGCCTGCAGCAGGTGGTGAACAATCTGGTGGCCAATGCGCTGAAGTTCACGCGCAAGGGTGAAGTCAGGCTGTCGCTCGCCGTCACCGATCAGATTCAGTTAGCGGTCGCCGACAGCGGCAGCGGTATTCCACTCAGCGAACAGGCCCAGTTGTTTGAACCCTGGTATCAGGCACCGTCGGGCAAAAGCCACGCCGTGCAGGGTAGCGGCCTGGGGTTGTTTATCTGTCGTGAGATCGTGCAACGTATGGGCGGTCAGTTAACGCTGACCTCTGAACCGGACAAAGGCACTACGGTGGAGGTGCGATTACCGCTCGATATCTGTGAAGATACGCCCGCCGAGCGCCCTGCTGACTGGCCACGCTATCCGCATCTGCGCGTGGCGATTGTTGATGACCATCCCACCAATCTGTTGGTCTTGCAGCAACAGCTGGCCCGATTCGCTATAACGGCCATGGTATTCGAAGAGGGGCGTAGCCTGTTGCGCGCCGATGCGCTTCAGCCGTTTGATGTGCTGTTGATTGACCAGATGATGCCGCGTCCGGATGGATTAACACTGCTGCGCATTTTACGCCGCCGCCAGCAGCGACGCAGCAAACCGGCACTGCGCGTACTCTGCTCCGCCGACGTGCAATTGCTGAAGGTAGCGTTGCAAGAAGACGAAGCGCTGTTGTTGAAACCGATTGAGCTGGATGATCTCGCGGCTCTGCTGACACGCACGGTGCGCGATCCTCTCCGACAACTGCCCGACAGTTTAATGATTCTGGCCCAGCACAATGAGGCCTTTATCCCGCGCATTTGCCAGACACTGCAACGCACCCTGCAGCAGGATCGCGATGCGCTACTGGCGGCCAGCGTCGAGCATGACTGGCCCGCTGTCGAGCGTGCCGCCCATCGCATGAAAGGCAGCTGGCTGTTACTCGGCATGGATGAGATGGCCGAACGTTGTCAGCAGCTCACCGATCAGGCAAAACAGCAGCGTCTGGACGATGATGCGCTCAATTTACTGATATCATTAACGAACAGGTTACTGGAACAACTGGAAAGTTATGGCACACACTCATTCTCACGGCGCGCATAACGGCAATCGTACGCGTCTGGCGGCGGCGTTTGGCGTCACCGCGCTGTTTATGATTGCCGAAGTGATTGGTGGCGTGGTATCGGGTTCGCTGGCGCTGCTGGCGGATGCCGGACATATGCTCACTGACGCCGCCGCGCTGTTGATGGCGCTGCTGGCCGTGCAGTTTGCTCAGCGCAAACCCAGCGCCCGCCACACCTTTGGCTTACTGCGCCTTACCACACTTGCCGCCTTTGTGAATGCCATCGCGCTGCTGGTGATTACGGCACTGATTGTCTGGGAAGCGCTGCGCCGTTTCTATCAACCTCAGCCGGTGGCTGGCGGATTAATGCTGGGGATTGCGATTGCCGGTTTGCTGGCTAATCTGCTCTCTTTCTGGCTGTTACATCGTGGCAGTGAAGAAAAAAATCTCAACGTACGTGCGGCGGCGCTGCATGTGCTGGGCGATCTGCTCGGCTCCGTTGGCGCGATTGTTGCCGCTATCATTATCATGCTGACCGGCTGGACACCGATCGACCCGATCCTCTCACTGCTGGTTTCGCTATTGGTGGTACGCAGTGCCTGGTCGTTGCTGCGGGAAAGTCTGCATGAGCTGCTGGAAGGCGCACCGAGCGGGATTAACGTGGATAAACTGGCACGCGAGTTGACACGCAACATCGCGGAAGTGCGCAATGTGCATCATATACATGTGTGGCAGGTGGGAGAAAAGCCGGTGCTGACATTACATGTGCAGGTAATTCCACCTTACGATCATGACGGGCTGCTGGTGCGTATTCATCAGTATTTGCACGAACACTATCAGATTGCGCATGCCACTGTGCAGATGGAGTACCAGCCATGTACCGGTCATGATTGCGAACTCTGCGCGGAGCAGAGCTCGCATCATCACTCACATGAACATCTCACGCTGGATGGTCACGCCCATCACCATCACTGATTCGACAGCGCGCGCGACCCGTGTTCGCGCGCACTTTGCATCCACAAGCGGGAACCGTTAAGCGCGATCAACGTCAGAATCGCGTATTCCAGCGACATCGCATACACGCCCTGACGCGCAAAGATCATCACGCTAATCACGTTAATCACCACCCACAGTAGCCAGTTCTCGACGTATTTCCGCGTCATCAGAATCATCGCCACAATCGACAGCACCATCATGCAGGAATCCCAGAACGGGAAGGCATCCGGCTGCAGTTGAGGCATCGTCACGTTCAGGCCGAGACTCTGCATGATACCCACGGCGATTTTGGTCAGAAACGCGAACACCGGATCGATATACAGCGTCATCAGCGCAATGGCGATGACGCACGCCGCGCCCCAGCCAAGCGCCTTCGGCAACGGCAGCCAGCGAATTTTCAGTGCGGCTTCATTGGCGGTGTTTTGTCGACTCCACGCGTACCAGCCGTAAACATTGGCGACAAAGAAGAACAGCTGCAGCAGTAAGCTGGCATACAGCTGAATCTGGAAGAAGATCACCGCAAACAGCGTGACGTTAATCAGCCCGAAGAAGTAGTTGATGATCTTTTCCTGGCTGGCGAGCCAGATACACAGCAGACCCGCAATGGTGCCCACCGCCTCGATCCATGACAGGTCGTAGCCACCCACGCCAATTGGAATGTGAACCAAAATATTTTGTGTGCTGAAGAAGTCCATGATCTGCACCTGTGTGAAAGCCGCCTTACGCGTTCCCTTTCACCTTGAGTTTGAGTTGTGCTGCAAAGTCTAGCATGCGGTTAAGCGGTATCAATGCGGCTTCGCGCAGCGCATCATCGACATGGATTTCATGCTCGCTGCCGCCGTGCTCCAGCCCTTCGGCAATGGCTTTCAGGCCATTCATCGCCATCCACGGACAGTGCGCGCAGCTGCGACAGGTCGCGCCCTCACCTGCCGTCGGCGCTTCCAGCAGTTCTTTGTCCGGCACCGCCTGTTGCATTTTATAGAAGATGCCGCGATCGGTGGCGACGATCATTTGCGGATGCGGCAGGGTTTTCGCCGCCTGAATCAGCTGGCTGGTGGAGCCCACGGCATCCGCCAGATCGACGATCGCCTGCGGGGATTCCGGATGCACGAGGATCGCCGCATCAGGATAGAGCGTTTTCATGCGCTGCAGGGCCTGAGTTTTGAACTCGTCATGCACGATGCACGCGCCCTGCCAGCACAGCACGTCTGCTTTGGTCTGTTGGGTGACGTAACGGCCGAGATGGCGATCCGGTGCCCAGATAATTTTCTCACCGAGGCTGTCGAGATGTTCAATCAGCTCCACCGCAATACTGGAGGTGACAACCCAATCTGCGCGCGCTTTCACCGCGGCTGAGGTGTTGGCGTACACCACCACGGTACGGTCCGGATGTTCGTCACAGAAGCGATTGAACTCCTCAATCGGGCAGCCAAGATCGAGTGAACACTCTGCATGCAGCGTCGGCATCAACACGGTTTTTTCCGGGCTGAGAATTTTGGCGGTTTCACCCATAAAACGCACGCCCGCCACCAGCAGCGTTTTTGCCGGATGGGTGCTGCCGAAGCGCGCCATTTCCAGTGAGTCCGAGACGCAGCCGCCGGTCTCTTCCGCCAGCGCCTGAATTTCAGGATCGGTGTAGTAATGCGCGACCAGCACCGCATCACGCTCTTTTAATAAGCGTTTGATTTCAGAGATGTAGTGGGATTTTTCATCCTGGCTGAGACGCGCCGGTTTCGGCGGAAAGGGATAAATCGCGCTTTCAGGATCGAACATCAGACTCATGACACGGCTCTCGTTTTCTCAATTTAACAAAATCGCCTGTTACAGCGATGATGCGGCATCAAAACCGCCATCGTGTTTTATATGCTAAACACGATAGCGGAATTGCGCGAGAGTGTCGTCTCTTTTTTATGCGGTTTACAAGCCACCTAACGATTTCTGCGGGTTTTCCAGTTCCAGCAAGAACGCTTTGACCGCCAGACCGCCTGCGAAGCCAGTGAGCTTACCGTTGCTGCCAATCACCCGATGGCAGGGCGCCATGATCGATAGAGGATTTTTACCGTTGGCCGCCCCCACCGCGCGCATGGCTTTTGGGTTGCCAATCTGTTCCGCGATTTGCTGATAGCTGCGGGTTTCACCAAACGGAATCGTCAGCAGCGCTTGCCAGACTTTTTTCTGGAATTCAGTGCCAACCGTGTCGTAAGGGATGTCGAATTGCTGACGCTCTCCGGCGAAGTATTCACGCAGCTGACGCTCGGCCTCACACAGAATGGGATGCTGATCGTTGCGGCTGATGGGCTTCAGTGGCACGCGTTGCGAGCCTTCGTTTTCCCACAGAATCGCTGACAACCCGTTATCGGTCGCGATCAACGTCAGTTCACCAACCGGCGTTGGGATGATTTTGGCATGATACATAAGACACCTCCGGCATAAATCAGTGTGTCATTATCGCACTTCCGCCGCGATAAACTGGCTGTTTTCGGTCATGAGCATAAACTGGTTAGCTGTCCGAAAGCAGCGAGTTTTGCTCAGCCACTTGCGCGACGATACCCCAAATAGTGCAAGGCGCAGGAAGGCGGCAAACGAGTGACAAACCGATCAGTCGATTTGCACAGCGCTTGTGCTGGCCCGAAGGGGGAACCTTCTTTAGGAGGTTCATCTTCTCTATGAGCTGACTTGAGTCAGTGATTCAGGGGAACGAGCGCAACCAACGCTTCTGAGCTTTGAATTCTGGAAGGTATATGCGGTTTATTTGCTGGAGACGATGATGTTTGATCCCGAGATTGCATACCAGGCGCTGACCTCGCGCGACAGTCGTTTCGACGGCGTGTTCTTTGTCGGCGTGACCTCAACCGGCATTTACTGTCGGCCCATTTGCCCGGTGAAAGCGCCGATGCAGAAGAACTGCCTGTTTTTTGGCAGCGCTGAAGCCGCCGAAAAAGCGCTTTTCAGGCCCTGCCTGCGCTGCCGTCCTGAGTTAGCGCCGGGCTTCGCACCGGTCGATAGTCATCATCGCATCGCCGACCGGTTGATTCGTCGCATCGAAGAGGGCCTGCTGGAAGAGCAAGAGACACTGGTCGACATCGCCGGCGAGTTTGACCTGAGTGAGCGCCAGCTTCGCCGCGTGATCCAGCAGGAGTTGGGCGTGTCACCACTGGAGTTGCGCCAAACTCGTCGCATGCTGCTGGCGAAGCAACTCCTGACGGAGACTTCATTACCCGTTACCGAAATCGCCTACGCCAGCGGCTTTCGCAGTTTGCGCCGCTTTAATGATGTATTTCAGGCACGTTACCGTATGACGCCTTCGCGCCTGCGCAAACAGAGTCAACCAGAGAGCATGACCACGGTGCAGGAGAGCGCTGAGCTGCGTTTGAGTTATCGCCCACCTTACGACTGGGATGCCATTCTGGATTTTCTTCAGCAGCGTGTGATGAAAGAGGCAGAGTGGGTCAATGATGGTGCTTATCACCGCACCGTGGCGCTGGGGAACTGTCGGGGCTGGGTACGCGTCAGCCATTTGCCGGAGAAGCAGGCACTCAAGGTGCAGTTCACTACTACCTTAACCCCGGTTTTGCCTGCCCTGCTGCGTCGCCTGCGCGACCTATTTGATCTCGATGCCCAACCACAGCGCATCAGCGAGCAGCTAAGCCAGGATCCGCTATTAGCTGACAGTCTGACACGTTATCCGGGATTGCGCGTTCCTGGGGCGTTTGACGGCTTTGAGTTGGGGGTGCGCGCAATTCTTGGCCAGCAGGTGACGGTTAAGGCTGCGACCACCTTGAGCAGTCGTGTGGCGCAGCGTTTCGGCGAGCCTCTCGTTACGCCATGGCCGGAACTTTCTCGCCTGCCACCGACTGCGGAATCGCTCGCTACCGCAACCATTGATGATATTGCCAGCCTCGGTATTGTGAGCGCTCGCTCTCAGGCGATTCAGGCGCTGGCACAGGCGTGTGCCTCCGGTGCGCTGCGCTTTAATGGCGCGGTGAATCCTGACGTGGTTCAGCAGCAGCTGCTGGCATTGAAAGGCGTAGGGCCATGGACGGCGAGTTATATTGCCATGCGCGCCCTGCGCTGGCCGGATGCGTTCCCTAAGGAGGATATTGCGATTCGTAATAACCTCGGTGGGGTGAGTGCCAAAGTGGCAGAGCAGTTATCACAGGTCTGGCGCCCATGGCGCAGCTATGCGGTGCTGCATATCTGGAAGAGTTTGACGCCTGATAAATCGGCTGACAGAAAGAAAAAGGCATGACTGTGCGTACGTTTTGGGAATGGGGTCATCTGTCGTGCATTCTAGCTGCTAGTAAACAACGACAGAGCGTTCCAGTCGGCAATAAGGGGCGGTTGCGTAAAGACGCCGTGAATACATCCCTGTAGGCTTTGGTGGCGCATCCCTGCGCCACAAGCTTTACTTCACCGCCCCTTATTGCCGCCTTCATGGCACATCTCTGCGGTTTTTTAAAAGCATTCCAAAGCCACACAAGTCCGGCAAGGCGGGAGCGGAAGAGCGAAGCGTCCGAGCCATGGATGGCGAGGCCGATCCACAGGGATGTGAGATTCCTTCGCGATACGTCCCGCCTTGACGGGCTGATGCACAGACCCACAGCAATCCCACCAAACAATTAGATATTAATGAGCACACAGTCTCATCCAAACAGGTACGCGCTTTTACAAAGCAGCAACCAAGTCACAAAAGCCAGTCAAGGCGGGAGCGGAAGAGCGAAGCGTCCGAGCCATGGATGGCGAGGCCGATCCACAGGGATGTGAGATTCCTTCGCGATCCGTCCCGCCTTGACGGGCTGACGCACGGGCTCACAGCAATCCCAGCTAACTTCTTTGAGAAACGCAGAAAAGCAAAAAGGCGCCTTTAGGGCGCCTTTCTACATAGTGGTGGGTCGTGCAGGATTCGAACCTGCGACCAATTGATTAAAAGTCAACTGCTCTACCAACTGAGCTAACGACCCGCTCGAGGAGCGGCTTACAACTTTAAACTTGATGGTGGGTCGTGCAGGATTCGAACCTGCGACCAATTGATTAAAAGTCAACTGCTCTACCAACTGAGCTAACGACCCATCAAGGTTGTAAAGCTTCTGAAGAAAACATCTAACATTCAGCAGGTTAAGATGGTGGGTCGTGCAGGATTCGAACCTGCGACCAATTGATTAAAAGTCAACTGCTCTACCAACTGAGCTAACGACCCATCTTCAGGCTGCCGGACGCTTTGTTAAACTGCCCGGGCAACGGCGGCATATATTACTGATTTAGCGGGAGGGCGCAACCCTTATTTATCACCAAATCACTCAATTGCTTACCTTTCATGCTGCAAGACCAGAAATCATACGAAATCCGGTCTCTGCTGCACAAATTACATCCCAGCCAGACGCTTTTGCGCCAGCTTGGCAGATTCGCTGGTCGGGAATTGTTTGATCACTTGTTGATAGACCGCTTTGGCTTTCGCCGTATCGTTCTTCTCTTGCATGATCACGCCAACCTTAAACAGCGCTTCCGGGGCTTTCGGCGATTTCGCGTAATTCTTTACCACAGTGGCAAAATAATAAGCGGCATCATCTTTCTTGCCCTTGTTGTAATACAACTGACCGAGCCAGTAATTGGCATTGGGCTGGTAGGTGGAGTCAGGATATTTCTTCACCCACGCCTGCAGGGCCGTGATGGCCTGATCGAACTGTTTCTTCTCAAGAATCAGCGCAACTGCCGCATTGTAATCGGTATTCGCATCGCCGGTTTGTGCAGGGGCAGCGGAACTTCCACTGGCATTGCTACCACCTGCATCAGCGTTTCCCGCTGCTGCACCTGCGCCCGCCGCTGCGGCATCACCGCCACCGCTCGCCTGTGCGCCCGCATTACCACTGCTCAACGTATCGATCTGCTGATAGAGCTGCTTTTGGCGCTCAATCACCTGATTAAGTTGATAGCTGTTCTGCTGGATTTGGCCGCGCAGCGAATCGATATCGCTTTGGTTGTCACTCATCTGCTGCTGCAACTGCTGCAGAAGCTGAGCCTGGGCATTGGAGATACGTTCAAGATTGGTGACACGGTCTTCGACCGAGCCTGAGCCAACGCTACTGATTGACGCCTGGGCATTAGCGGCCCAGGGGGCCGCTACGCCAACCAGTAACGACAGACTCAATAGATGAAGTCTGAAGTTACTCATCATGTCATGCTCTTAGTAAACCAGTACGGCACGACGGTTTTTAGCGTAAGCCGCTTCGTCATGACCCAGTACAGCTGGTTTTTCTTTACCGTAAGAAACGATAGACATCTGGTCAGCAGAAACGCCTTTACCCTGCAGGTACATTTTCACTGCGCTAGCACGACGTTCGCCCAGGGCGATGTTGTACTCAGGGGTACCGCGCTCATCCGCGTGACCTTCGATGGTGACTTTGTAAGACGGGTTGCCGCGCAGGAATGCTGCGTGCTGATCCAGCATCTGAGCATAGTCAGAAGCCACGTCATACTTGTCCAGACCGAAGTAAACGATGTTGTTCTGCTGCAGCTGCTGCATCTGCAGACGCGCTTGCTCATCAGAAGACATGTTACCGTTCTGGCCAGCACCGTAAGCGCCGTTGTCTGCGCCCATACCAGTCTGGTCGTTGTTGTTGTTTTTGTGCGAGCTACATGCAGCTACCGCGATTACCGGCAGAGCCAGCATCAAACCCTTCAGCACTTTGTTCAGTTGCATTTCTTTATCCTATTATTTTGTTTGCTATACATTGTCATCCCCCGCTATGCAGGGGACTCATGCATTACAGATACGGCGACCAGGCAGGGAATTTGACCTGTCCATCAGTTGCCGGAAGACGCGCTTTGAAACGCCCATCTGTTGAAACCAACTGCAACACGGAACCCATCCCCTGAGTAGAGCTATAGATTACCATCGTGCCGTTAGGCGCCAGACTTGGCGTCTCATCCAGGAACGTGTCCGTTATTGTTTGAACGGCTCCCGTTACCAGATCCTGTTTGGCGACATGCTGAGCGCCACCGGCGCTGCTGATCATCACCATGGTTTTGCCGTCAGTTGACACATCCGCATCCTGGTTCTGAGAACCTTCCCAGGTAATACGTTGTGGCGCACCGCCGTTGATACCCACTTTATAAATCTGAGGCGCACCTGCCTGATCCGAGGTATAGGCCAGTGTCTGGCTATCCGGGAACCAGGTCGGTTCGGTGCTGTTGTAGCGACCGTCGGTCACCTGACGCGTCTGACCTGAGGCCAGATCCATCACGTACAAGTTCAGGCTGCCAGTTTTAGACAGCGCGAACGCCAGTTTTGTACCATCCGGCGAGAAGGCCGGCGCACCGTTGTGGCGCGGGTAAGAGGCCACCTGACGGATGGCACCGTTTGACAGCGTTTGTACTACCAACGCCGATTTACCGCTTTCAAAGGTCACGTAGGCTACTTTGCTGCCGTCTGGAGACCAGGCCGGTGACATCAACGGTTCTGGTGAACGGTGCACGGTAAACTGGTTGTAGCCATCGTAATCAGATACGCGCAATTCATACGGGAACTGGCCGCCGTTGGTTTGCACCACATACGCGATACGCGTACGGAATGCGCCTTTGATACCGGTCAGCTTCTCAAACACTTCATCACTGGCGGTGTGGCCTGCATAACGCAGCCATTGCTTAGTGACTTTGTAAGAGTTCTGCGCCAGCACCGTGCCAGGTGCACCGCCAGTGTCCACCAGCTGGTAAGCGATCTGGTAGCTACCGTCCGGGTTTGGCGTGACCTGGCCCACGACAACCGCATCAATACCCAATGCGCTCCAGGCAGCAGGTTGCACTTCCTGCGCGCTGGTCGGCTGCTGTGGCAGACGTGAACGATCCAGCGGGTTGAATTTACCGCTATTGCGCAAGTCAGCCGCGACGATGCCGCCAATGTCTTCTGGCGCCGCGCCTGGGCCAGCCCATTTGAACGGCACCACACCAATTGGACGTGCGGTGTTCACGCCCTGCGTAATTTCAATGCGCACTTCTGCGTGCAGCATGGCTGCCCACAGCAGTACAAAAAAACCTAAGGTTACACGAAGTGCCTGCTTCATCTTTTCTCCCTTATCTGAACCTGAGTCCACGATAATTCGCACAGTTCCTGAAAAACACGAGTGTTCATAAATTACGGCAAGCTAACCTTAGTTCAACCTGCCGTGAGTTACTGCATTATTCCGGTTTGAAACGCATTGGGGCGTTTTTAAACACTTCATACACCGCTTGCGATGGCGGCTTAGGAATTCGAGCCTGCTTCGCGGCGGTGATTGCAGCCTGGCACAATGCCGGGTCGCCACCTTCTGCTTTGACATCAATCAGCAAACCGTCAGGTGCCAATTTGATACGCAGATTACACTCTTTACCCTTAAAGGTATCCGCATCGTAGAAGCGACTTTGAATCGCACCAACGACCTGGCCCATATAAGAGTTAATCTCAGCGCCTGATGCACCCGCTTTCTTCTGATTCCCCTGCCCTGCCGCACCGCCAGAAGCCGTGCCACTTTTCGGTGCATTCTTACCGGACGAGAGACCACCTAACAGGTCATCAACGTCACTTTCATTCTTGGCAGCTTCAGAAGCGGCTTTCTTTTTAGCATCTGCGGCTGCTTTCGCTTTGGCTGCTGCATCAGCTTTCGCTTTCGCGGCAGCATCCGCTTTAGCTTTCGCGTCGGCAGCCGCTTTCTCTTTCGCTGCCTCAGCGGCTTTCTCTTTTGCTTCTGCGGCAGCCTGCTCTTTCGCTTCTTTCGCTTCCTGAGCCGCTTTCGCTTTAGCGTCCGCAGCAGCCTGCGCTTTGGCCTCGGCGGCAGCTTGCGCTTTCGCTTCGGCGGCGGCTTTGGCTTGCTCTACCGCTTTCTCTTTCGCCGCTTCAGCAGCCGCTGCTTTGGCCTGTTCGTCCGCTTTCTTCTTCGCGTCCGCTGCAGCCTGCTTCGCCTCTTCTACCGCTTTGGCTTTGGCATCTGCCGCCGCTTTAGCTTGCGCATCCGCTTCAGCTTTGGCGTCGGCCTTAGCTTTTGCGGCGGCCGCTTCAGCTGCCTTCTGCTGATCCTGCGCCTGCTTCGCAGCTGCTTCAGCGGCTTTCTGCTGCTCAGCTTGCTGTTTGGCCTGCTCTTTGGCTTCCTGCTGCGCCTGCAAACGCTCTTTTTCCATCTCTTTCAAGCGCTGCTGCTCAGCGGCTTGCTTCTGCTGTAACTCTTCAGCCTGCTGCTGTGATTGTTTCTGGCGCTGCTGCTCGGCACGTTGGCTGTCGCGTTGCTGATTCTGCTGGCGGTTGTACTGTTCAACCACCGCGCCGGAATCGACCATCACGGCATCAATGTCACTGCCGCCGCCACCGCCGCTGGATTCGATCTTTTCGTTAAACGAGCTCCAGATCAGCAGGGCGATCAGCACGATGTGCAGAATCACCGAAATGATTATCGCGCGTTTTAACTTGTCGTTCTGCTCGGTTACCTTCGACACTCTCGGATCCCAAAAACGGTTCGCTTTAAATCGGCTGTGTCATCAAACCGACAGATTTCACGCCTGCCTGATGTAACAGGTTCAACGCCTTGATGATTTCGTCGTAAGGCACGTCTTTCGCTCCACCAATCAGGAACACCGTCTTCGGATTGGCTTCAATGCGACGCTGTGCTTCGCTCACCACCTGTTCCGGCGGCAGCTGCGTCATACGATCGTGATCCACCACCAGGCTGTATTGCCCGACGCCAGCCACTTCAACAATGACCGGGGGATTATCATCCGTTGAGACCGTTTTCGAGTCGGTCGCATCAGGCAGATCCACTTCCACGCTTTGCGTAATAATCGGCGCAGTTGCCATGAAGATGAGCAGCAACACCAACAGTACGTCCAGCAGTGGAACTATGTTGATTTCCGACTTAAGGTCGCGGCGCCCGCGACCACGGGTTCTGGCCATCGTTAACCTCGACTTACTTCGTGTTGTCGGTGGAGAAAGCCTGACGATGCAGGATAGCCGTGAACTCTTCCATAAAGTTGTCGTAGCCCTGCTCCAGCTTGTTGACGCGCTGGTTCAGACGGTTATACGCCATAACGGCAGGAATGGCCGCGAACAAACCGATGGCAGTGGCGATCAGCGCTTCGGCAATACCCGGCGCAACCATCTGCAACGTCGCCTGTTTCACCGCGCCAAGCGCGATAAAGGCGTGCATGATCCCCCACACCGTACCGAACAGACCGATATACGGGCTGATGGAACCAACGGTGCCAAGGAAAGGAATGTGGTTTTCCAGCGCTTCCAGCTCACGGTTCATTGAGATGCGCATCGCACGGCTGGCGCCCTCGACCACCGCTTCTGGCGCGTGGTTGTTAGCACGGTGCAAACGGGCAAACTCTTTGAAGCCCGAATAGAAAATTTGCTCAGATCCGCCCAGCTCATCGCGGCGTCCCTGGCTTTCCTGATACAGGCGCGATAACTCGATGCCTGACCAGAACTTATCTTCAAAGGCTTCGGCTTCGCGACCCGCCGCATTCAGGATGCGCGTGCGCTGAATAATGATCGCCCATGAGGCAATAGAAAAGCCGATCAAAATCAACATGATAAGTTTGACCAGAAGGCTCGCCTTCAGGAACAAATCAAGAACATTCATGTCAGTCACTGCTTGAACTCCGCGACAATAGACTTGGGAAGCGCAATCGGCTTCATTAGATGTGGGTTGATGCAGGCAATCAGGACTTCTGCTTCATTCAGCACTTTGCCTTCTGCATTCACGATACGCTGCGAGAACGTCATGGTGGCGCGAGTCATGGCGGTCACTTCACTCTGGATATCCAGAAGATCGTCAAGACGTGCTGCGGCAACAAAGTCTATCGTCATGCGTCGTACCACAAACGCCACCTGTTCTTCTAACAGGGCTTGTTGATTGAAATGGTGCTGGCGCAACATCTCGGTACGTGCTCGTTCATAGAAAGCAAGATAACTGGCGTGGTAAACCACACCACCGGCGTCGGTGTCTTCGTAATAGACCCGAACCGGCCAGCGAAACAGCGTTGTACTCACTCTACATCCCGGTCTCATTTTAAACGTTGCTACTATACGCAAGTGAGATCGGCTTGGGAATGGTCCGCCAGAGCCAGGAGAAAATAATTATCACACGTTAACAACTGGAAGGAATTTCAGGATATTTCTTGACCAGGCGCTGACATAAACTCACGTCAGCGCCCGAATAAAGCGGATAAAAACAGCCTCGGGGACTCAATGATAGAACCAATAGATTCCCAGAATGAGTACGATCATCGCAGGCAACGGTGAAAACACGGCTCGCCAACGCGTTTGCAATGGACGGAAGCCCGTACCATGAATCACGCCGGTGCACACCGCCCAAATCATCAATAATCCATGCCAGATGGCTAAGTCGCTCGTGCGGGCGGCAAAGCGTGACGGTTGCCAGATAACACAGCCCGCCAGCCACAGCGCCAGTATCAGCGAAAGGGCCCGTAACGGGCCCTTGTCCATCAGACGATACAGCGTCTGAATCAGTGTGCGCATCAGTGTTGTTTATCCTTTGCGCCACTCTCTTCTGCTTGCTCAATCGCCAGCGCCGTGATCACGCCAAACGCACAGGCCAGCAAAGTGCCAAGAATCCAGGCAAAATACCACATGCTCAATCTCCTTAATCAGTACAGGGAGTGCGTATTGCTCTCAATGTGTTCTTTGGTGATACGGCCAAACATCTTGTAATAACACCACGCGGTATAGGCGAGGATAATCGGGACAAAGATGATGGCGGCGAAGGTCATCACTTTCAGCGTCAGCAGGCTTGAGGTGGCATCCCACATGGTCAGGCTAGTGCCCGGCACGGTGCTGGAAGGCATAATGAACGGGAACATCGCGATGCCTGCAGTCATGATGACGCATGCCAGCGTCAATGAAGAAAAGACAAACGCCCAGGCGCCCTTCTCCATGCGCGAACAGAGCACGGTCAGCAGCGGCAGCACTACGCCAAGCAGCGGGAACAGCCACAAGATTGGCGTCTGCTCGAAGTTCACCATCCACGCACCGGCTTCACGCACCACTTCTTTGCCCAGCGGGTTGGATGCAGCGTGATGATCGATGACGCTTTTCACCACATAGCCATCTATTCCGTATTTCACCCACACACCGGCTAATACGAAGCACACCATCATCACCAGCGCACTGATTTGCGCGGTGCCGCGCGCACGCAGGTGCAGATCGCCGTTGGTACGCATCTGCAGATAGGTCGCGCCTTGCGTCAGGATCATCGCGACGCTGATCACGCCCGCCAGCAAGCCAAACGGATTGAGTAACTGGAAGAAGTTACCGGTGTAGAACAGACGCAGATACTCATCCGCATGGAAAGGTACGCCCTGCAGCAAGTTGCCGAAGGCCACGCCAATCACCAGTGGTGGTACAAAGCTGCCGATGAAAATGCCCCAGTCCCAGGTGTTGCGCCAGCGCATGTCCTCAATCTTCGAACGGTAGTCAAAACCCACCGGGCGGAAGAACAGCGAAGCCAGCACCAAAATCATCGCCACATAGAAGCCGGAAAACGCGGCGGCGTAAACCATTGGCCAGGCGGCAAACAGCGCGCCACCCGCAGTGATCAGCCATACCTGGTTGCCGTCCCAGTGCGGGGCGATGCTGTTAATCATGATACGTCGTTCGGTATCGGTACGGCCAAGGATGCGCGTCAGCATACCGACCCCCATATCAAACCCGTCGGTAACCGCAAAGCCAATTAGCAGCACGCCAATCAGCAACCACCAGACAAAGCGCAATACTTCATAATCAAACATGGTTGCTCTCCTTATCCACGAACGGGCTGAGCAGCCGCTTTCACGGTCTCATGATGGTAGCGGCCAGTCTTCAGGCTGCTGGGTCCCAGACGGGCGAACTTGAACATCAGGTACATTTCCGCCACCAGGAAAAGGGTGTAGAGACCGCAGATCAAAATCATTGAGAACAGCAGATCGCCAACGGTCAGTGAGGAGTTCGCCACGGCGGTCGGCAGCACTTCACCAATCGCCCACGGCTGACGACCATACTCAGCGACAAACCAGCCTGATTCGATGGCAATCCATGGCAGCGGAATACCGTACAGCGCCGCCTTGAGCAGCCAGCGGCTCTTACCAATGCGGTTGCGAATCACACTCAGGAATGACAGTGCGATAATGCCCAGCAGCAACACGCCACACAGCACCATGATGCGGAAGGCGAAATAGAGCGGAGCCACACGTGGAATCGAATCCTGTGTCGCTTTCTGAATCTGCGCTTCAGTCGCATTCGCCACATCCGGGGTATAGCGCTTCAGCAGCAAGCCATAACCGAGATCCTGTTTGCTGGCTTCGAACTGGCTACGCACCGCAGGATCTTTGCTGCCCGCGCGCAGTTCATTCAGCAACGCGTAGGCTTTCATGCCGTTGCGGATACGCACTTCATGCTGCGACAGCAGATCTTTCAGACCGGTGACCGGTGTATCCACCGATCGCGTCGCGATCAGCCCGAGCAAATACGGGATTTGAATCGCGTACTTGTTCTCCTGCGAATCCTGATCGGGAATACCAAACAGCGTGAAGGCCGCAGGTGCAGGCTGCGTTTCCCACTCGGCTTCAATCGCTGCGAGTTTGGTTTTCTGTACGTCACCCATTTCATAACCGGATTCATCACCCAGCACGATAACGGACAGAATCGCCGCCATGCCGAAGCTGGCCGCGATACCGAATGAGCGCTTAGCGAAAGCCACATCGCGGCCTTTCAGCAGATACCAGGCACTGATACCCAGCACAAACATCGCGCCAGCGGTGTAACCTGCCGCCACGGTGTGGACAAATTTCACCTGCGCAACCGGGTTGAGCACCAACTCGGAGAAGCTCACCATCTCCATGCGCATGGTTTCGAAATTAAATTCGGATGCGATCGGGTTTTGCATCCAACCGTTCGCCACCAGAATCCACAGCGCAGACATGTTAGAACCGAGCGCCACCAGCCAGGTGACCGCCAGGTGCTGGACTTTGCCAAGGCGATCCCAACCGAAGAAGAACAGACCAACAAAGGTGGATTCAAGGAAGAACGCCATCAAGCCTTCAATGGCGAGCGGCGCACCAAAGATATCGCCGACGTAGTGGGAGTAATATGACCAGTTGGTCCCGAACTGAAACTCCATGGTGAGACCGGTTGCGACACCCAGCGCAAAGTTGATACCGAACAACTTGCCCCAGAACTTGGTCATGTCTTTATAAATTTGCTTACCCGTCAGGACATATACGGTTTCCATGATCGCCAACAAAAACGCCATACCCAGCGTTAAGGGGACGAACAGGAAATGGTACATCGCCGTCAGGGCAAACTGTAAACGCGACAGCTCGACAATATCTAACATGATGACTCCTTGCTCCTCGCATGAATTTACTCTGCGGCTGACAACGGTAAACAACGAACATTGACGTGCAGAATAAGATCCAGGAACGACTGATTATTGATTCCAGTTTTATTACTGACAGAACAGAGAAATCTGTAGCCCGAAATGAGTGAGTAACAGTGTTGAAAATTTCCCGAAAAACCGATCGCTTCAATCTGTTTCGAGCAGGAGTGTGATGCAAGAAGGCGGCAGAATTGCGCTAACAACGCCTGGCTCAAACTCCTGAAAATTCGCGGAAAAGACTGAATTGATGCAGCGCAATTTATACCGTTTGTCGTGCGTGATGCCAGCAGTAAAGTTTGTTATATCTCACCCTTTATTGATCTGGATTAAGACAATATTTTTTCAGATATGTAGTGTTAGCGTTGTTGTTAATTAGTTGTCATGAACGCGTGATGCAATTAAGGAAATAATTACTTCTCCCGTATTTTTTTAACGTTAATACCGGATACTCAGGTTTAATTTCCCCTGTGAGATCACGCACATTTTCCTATCTTTACCTTACCAACTCAGTAAGCATAGCCGCAGATTTTATCTCCGTTACGGTTTTTCCCTGCTTTTTGTGTGACTCTGCACAGGGCGCTGTTGCCACTGGCTTCCCCTCCCTTTCAGGCATAAAAAAGCCACCCGAAGGTGGCTTCATGCGCATCCACAGTGATGACTTATTTGATTGGCAGAACTGCTTTAACGGCGTCGCCAATGTCAGCCAGGCTGCGTACGGTTTTCACACCGGCCGCTTCCAGCGCGGCGAATTTCTCGTCAGCGGTGCCTTTACCACCAGCAATGATGGCGCCTGCGTGGCCCATACGTTTGCCTTTCGGTGCAGTTACACCCGCGATGTAGCCGACAACCGGCTTGGTCACGTGCTCTTTAATGAAGGCTGCGGCTTCTTCTTCAGCGCTACCACCGATCTCACCGATCATGACGATCACTTCGGTCTGTGGGTCATCCTGGAACATTTTCAGGATATCGATGAAGTTTGAACCTGGGATCGGGTCACCACCGATACCGACGCAGGTTGACTGGCCGTAACCAATGTCAGTGGTCTGCTTAACGGCTTCATAAGTCAGGGTACCTGAACGGGATACGATACCGACACGGCCTGGCTGGTGAATGTGGCCCGGCATGATACCGATCTTACATTCGCCTGGGGTGATCACGCCTGGGCAGTTCGGGCCGATCATGCGCACGCCAGCTTCATCCAGCTTCACTTTCACGGTCAGCATATCCAGCGTTGGGATGCCTTCGGTGATGGTGATGATCAGTTTGATGCCTGCGTCGATGGCTTCCAGGATACCGTCTTTGCAGAACGGAGCTGGAACGTAGATCACGGTCGCGGTCGCGCCTGTGGCTTCTACCGCCTCACGCACGGTGTTAAACACTGGCAGACCCAGATGCGTGGTGCCGCCTTTGCCTGGCGTGACACCGCCAACCAGCTGCGTACCATAGGCCAAAGCCTGCTCAGAGTGGAAAGTCCCCTGGCCACCGGTGAAACCCTGGCAAATGACTTTGGTGTTTTTGTCGATAAGAATGGACATTATTTACCCTCCGCGGCAGCAACAACACGCTGCGCAGCGTCTGTCAGGCTGGTTGCTGCAATGATGTTCAGACCGCTGTCGGCCAGTTTCTTCGCGCCCAGCTCGGCGTTGTTACCTTCCAGACGTACCACTACTGGCACGTTCACACCCACTTCTGCAACTGCACCGATGATGCCGTCTGCGATCAGGTCGCAACGCACGATGCCGCCGAAGATGTTAACGAATACCGCTTTAACGGCATCGTCAGACAGGATGATTTTGAAGGCTTCGGTTACGCGCTCTTTGGTCGCGCCGCCGCCGACATCAAGGAAGTTAGCTGGCTGGCCACCGTGGTGTTTCACGATGTCCATGGTACCCATTGCCAGACCGGCACCGTTCACCATACAGCCGATGTTGCCATCCAGCGCAACGTAGTTCAGTTCCCACTGTGTTGCGTGTGCTTCACGTGGATCTTCCTGGCTTGGATCGCGCATTTCACGCAGCTCAGGCTGACGGAACAATGCGTTACCGTCGGCGCCCAGTTTGCCATCGAGGCAGATCAGGTCGCCCTGCTTGGTGATCACCAGCGGGTTGATCTCAACCATCGCCAGGTCGCGTTCCAGGAACATGGTCGCCAGACCCATGAAGATTTTGGTGAACTGGCTAACTTGCTTACCGGACAGGCCCAGTTTGAACGCCAACTCACGACCCTGGTATGGCTGAGGTCCGGCCAGCGGATCCAATGCCATTTTGTGGATCAGGTGCGGGGTTTCTTCCGCCACTTTCTCGATTTCCACGCCGCCTTCGGTGGAAGCCATGAAGATCACGCGACGGGTAGCACGGTCAACTACCGCACCCAGATACAGTTCCTGGTCGATGTCAGTCGCGGCTTCAACCAGAATCTGGTTTACCGGCTGGCCATCAGCATCAGTTTGGTAGGTCACCAGACGCTTGCCCAACCAATGCTCAGCAAATGCACGGATATCTTCCTTGCTGTTCACCACTTTCACGCCACCCGCTTTACCGCGGCCACCGGCATGTACCTGACATTTTACTACCCACGGACCTGCGCCAATTTTAGAGGCGGCTTCTTCTGCTTCACGTGGCGTAGCGCAGGCGTAACCAGTTGGAGCTGGCATGCCATAGCGAGCAAACAACTGCTTCGCCTGGTATTCATGTAAGTTCATGATGTTCTATCCATTCAGATATGAGTTTGGGCGCACCGTTGTGCGATGCGCCCGGCGAAAATTAGACGTCCAGCAGCAGACGTGCCGGATCTTCCAGCATCTCTTTCACCGCGACCAGATAGCCCACGGATTCACGGCCATCGATCAGACGGTGGTCATAAGAGAGTGCCAGATACATCATTGGCAGGATCACAACCTGACCATTGACCGCCATCGGGCGCTCTTTGATCGCGTGCATGCCCAGAATCGCGCTCTGCGGTGGGTTGATGATCGGGGTAGACATCAGAGAACCGAACACACCGCCGTTGGTGATGGTGAAGTTACCGCCGGTCAGCTCGTCAACCGTCAGCTTACCGTCACGGCCTTTCACCGCCAGTTCTTTAATTTTCTTCTCGATGTCAGCCATGCTCAGCGCATCAACATCTTTCAGCACTGGGGTTACCAGGCCGCGCGGCGTAGACACCGCGATGCTGACGTCGAAGTAGTTGTGGTAAACCACATCTTCGCCATCGATAGAAGCGTTCACTTCTGGATAGCGTTTCAGGGCTTCAACCACCGCTTTGATGTAGAAGGACATGAAGCCCAGACGCACACCGTGACGTTTCTCAAACGCGTCGCCGTACTGCTTACGCAGATCCATGATCGGCTTCATGTTGATTTCGTTGAAGGTGGTCAGCATCGCGGTGCTGTTTTTCGCTTCCAGCAGACGCTCAGCCACACGCTTACGCAGACGCGTCATTGGTACGCGTTTTTCGCTGCGGTTAGCCACAGCAGCCTGTGGTGCCGCGGCCGCTGCTGCAGGCGCCGCTTTCGCGCCGTCAGCTTTCTTCGCGACATGCTTCTCAACATCTTCACGCGTCAGACGACCGCCGACACCGGTGCCTTTAATCTGGCTCGCGTCGAGGTTGTTTTCAGCGATCAGGCGACGAACCGCTGGGCTCAGCGCATCGTTGCTCTCTTCTTCCAGAGACGCGGTTTTACGCTGTTCTGGTGTCGCTTCTTTCGTTTCTACTTTCGCAGAGGTCTCTTTACCACCGCTGTTGCCTTCCACCAGGCGGCCTAACAGCTGGCGCGAGAGCACCGTAGCGCCTTCGTCTTCCAGAATCGCTTCCAGTACACCGTCTGCTGAAGCAGGCACTTCAAGCACAACTTTGTCCGTTTCAATCTCAACCAGTACTTCATCGCGACTGACCGCATCGCCGGGTTTTTTGTGCCAGGTTGCAACCGTTGCGTCCGCTACGGATTCAGGCAAATCGGGAACCAGAATTTCTACGCTACTCATTTTCTTTCCTTTTAATTAACCAAGGTTCAGCGCGTCGTTAACCAGGTCTTGCTGCTGTTGTTGATGTACGGACATGTAGCCCACGGCTGGTGAAGCAGAAGCCGGACGACCTGCGTAACGCAGTGACGCACCGAAGGGAACCACTTCGCGGAAATGATGCTGACTGCAATACCATGCGCCCTGATTCAGTGGCTCTTCCTGACACCAGACGAAATCCTGCACATGTGCATAATTTTTCAATACGTCCTGCACCACTTTGTGCGGGAACGGATAGAGCTGTTCGATACGCACGATGGCGACATCGGTCTGCTCATTCTTGCGACGCTGTTCCAGCAGATCGTAATAAACCTTACCGGAACACATCACCACGCGTTTCACTTGCTTCGGATCCAGATCGTCAATCTCGCCAATCGCCGGTTGGAAGCTACCATTGGCCAGCTCTTCCAGGCTGGAGACCGCCAGTGGATGGCGCAGCAGCGATTTCGGTGACATCACAATCAGCGGACGGCGCATACCGCGCAGCGCTTGACGACGCAGCATGTGGTAAACCTGTGCTGGCGTTGACGGCACGCATACCTGCATGTTCTGTTCAGCACAGAGTTGCAGATAGCGCTCCAGACGCGCAGAGGAGTGCTCTGGACCCTGGCCTTCATAACCGTGTGGCAGCAGCATCACCAGGCCACACATACGGCCCCACTTCTGCTCGCCGGAGCTGATGAACTGGTCGATCACCACCTGAGCACCGTTGGCGAAGTCGCCGAACTGCGCTTCCCAAATGGTCAGCACGCGCGGTTCTGCGGTGGCATAGCCGTATTCAAAGGCCAGTACCGCTTCTTCTGACAGCACGGAATCCCAGACCTTGAACTGACCCTGGCCGTTATGGACATGGTGCAGCGGGGTATAGGTTGAGCCGTTGGTTTGGTTGTGGATCACCGCATGACGGTGGAAGAAGGTGCCACGGCCGGAGTCTTCACCCGACAGACGAACAGGAATGCCTTCATCTACCAGCGTGGCGTACGCCAGGTTTTCCGCGCCGCCCCAGTCAAATGGCTTGTTGCCTTCCGCCATCTCTTTACGGTCGTTGTAAATCTTCGCCACGCGCGACTGCACTTCGACGGCTTCCGGTACACTGCTGATGCGGCGCGCCAGCTCTTGCAGGCGTTTGTACTCAACCGTGGCAGGATAGTTTTCATCCCACTCGTGGTTCAGGTACGGCGACCAAGTGAAGGAGTGCAGGCTCATCGGACGCCATTCTGGCACCACGCATTCGCCTTCATCCAACGCATCACGGTAGAGATTGACCAGTTCGGTCGCATCTTCTAACGTCGCCACACCTTCGCTTTCCAGCTGATCGGCGTAGATCTTACGTGGCGTTGGGTGTTTCTTGATTTTCTGGTACATCAGCGGCTGGGTTGCACTTGGCTCATCCGCTTCGTTATGGCCGTGACGGCGGTAGCACACCAGATCGATAAACACGTCGCGTTTAAAGGTGTTGCGATAATCCAGCGCCAGGCGAGTCACGAAGGCCACCGCTTCTGGATCGTCCGCATTCACGTGGAAGATTGGCGCCAGCACCATCTTGCCGATGTCGGTGCAGTAAGGCGTTGAACGCGCATCTTTCGGGTTCGAGGTGGTGAAACCGACCTGGTTGTTAATCACGATGCGAACGGTACCGCCCACTTCGTAACCGCGCGCCGCAGACATGTTCAGGGTTTCCTGCACCACGCCCTGGCCGATCACCGCCGCATCACCGTGGATGGTGATCGGCAGAACTTTGTTGCTGCTTGGCTCAGCCAGACGATCCAGACGTGCACGCACCGAACCCATGACCACTGGGCTTACGATTTCGAGGTGTGACGGGTTAAACGCCAGCGCCAGGTGCACTAAACCACCTTCGGTTTCAACGTCAGACGAGAAGCCCATGTGGTACTTCACGTCGCCAGTGCCAAGGTGCTCTTTGTGTTTGCCGGAGAATTCGTCAAACAGATCCTGTGGCTTTTTACCCAGTACGTTGATCAGGACGTTGAGACGACCACGGTGTGCCATCCCCAGTACCACTTCACGCGTGCCGCTTTTGCCTGCATGGCGGATCATTTCGCGCAGCATCGGCACCAGTGCATCACCGCCTTCCAGTGAGAAGCGTTTTGCACCTGGAAATTTCGCGCCGAGGTATTTTTCCAGACCTTCAGCCGCGGTCAGCTCTTTCAGGAAACCTTTTTTCTCGTCGCTGCTGAATGACGCATGGCCGACCACCGATTCCAGACGCTGCTGAATCCAGCGTTTCTCATCGGTGTTGTTGATGTGCATGTACTCTGCACCAATCGAGCCACAATAGGTCTGCTGCAGCGCCGCGAACAGATCAGCCAGCTTCATGGTCTCTTTACCAATGGCAAAGGAACCTACGTTAAAGCTTTCCTGAAAATCGGCGTCGGTGAGATCGTGATAAGAAGGGTCAAGATCCGCAACCCGATCTTGTTTCCACAGGCCGAGCGGATCGAGGTTAGCGTGCTGATGGCCGCGGAAGCGGAACGCATTGATCAGCTGCAGCACTTTAACCTGTTTGGAATTAGTAGCCGGATCGGTGACTGAGGATGTGTAGCGGGTCGCATCTTTTGCCAGGCGGCGGAAGTAATCACGCGTGGTGGAGTGAAACTGCTCAGGTTTCACGCCAGTGCCGGGCAGCTGTTGGAACAGCTCGCGCCACATTTCATCAACTGAGTCAGGATCGGTCAGGAAATCCTCATAGAGTTGCTCTATGTAGGATTGGTTCGCGCCGGCCAGCCAGGAGGAGTCCAGCCAGGGTTTCATCGCGCTGTTCTGCATTGTGATCCCTTAAGCATTAATCTGCTTTTTATGAGGTTTCATTTGTTGCCGCTTTCGCGGCTTGCCGTAGTGAGTTCAGCGATACGAACCTGTGCGCAACCGGCGCCTGGCCCGTAAGGGAACCTTTATAAGCGTGGTCAGTACCGCGCTTATAAAGGCTTCCGTAAACTGCCGGGAACCTTAAGTTCCCGGACAGTGACTTCAGTGTGTTACGCCCCGCGTTGCAGCAGCATCGACTTAATATGGCCGATAGCGCGCGTCGGGTTTAGTCCTTTCGGGCACACGCTCACACAGTTCATGATGCTGTGACAGCGGAATACACTGAAAGCATCGTTCAGATTGTCCAGACGCGCATCGGTTTCGGTATCGCGGCTGTCGATCAGGAAACGGTAAGCGGCTAACAAACCTGCCGGACCGATGAACTTGTCCGGGTTCCACCAGAACGATGGGCACGAGGTCGAGCAGCAAGCGCACAGAATACACTCGTACAATCCATCCAGGTGCTCACGGTCTGCCGGGGTCTGCAGATGCTCGCGTGCTGGCGGATTTTCCCCATTATTCAACAGGAAAGGCTTAATCTTCTCATACTGCGTATAGAATTGTCCCATATCAACGACGAGGTCGCGGATCACCGGCAAACCAGGCAGTGGACGGATAACAATTTTCTTCGTGCCATTACCCAGTGCGGAGACTGGCGTGATGCAGGCCAGACCGTTTTTACCGTTCATGTTGAGGCCGTCAGAACCGCAAACACCCTCACGGCATGAGCGACGGAAGGCCAGCGTTGGGTCCTTCTCTTTCAGACGAATCAACGCGTCCAGCAACATCATGTCACGACCGTCTTCTGACTCCAGCGTGTATTCCTGCATACGCGGCTTGTCATCGACTTCCGGGTTGTAACGATAGATAGAAAATTCGAGTCTCATGATGATCTCCGCAATTAGTAGGTACGCGCTTTCGGCGGGAAGGCCGCACGCAGTTTCGGTTGCATGTTCACCTCACGGCGCGTCATGCTTTCCGTTTGCGGAACATAGAGGCTGTGACACAGCCAGTTAGCATCATCACGTTCCGGGTAGTCGAAGCGGCTGTGTGCGCCACGGCTTTCGGTACGGAAGTTTGCGGCGACCGCCGTGGCGTACGCGGTTTCCATCAGGTTATCCAGCTCAAGGCACTCGATACGCTGGGTGTTGAAATCTGGCGAACGGTCATCAAGACGCGCTGACTTCAGACGTTCACGAATCACTTTCAGCTCTTCCAGACCTTCACGCATCGCATCACCTTCGCGGAAGACCGAGAAGTTGTTCTGCATGCAACGCTGCAACGCTTTACGGATTTCAACCGGATCTTCACCCGTGGTGTTGTTTTCCCAGCGGTTGAAGCGCGCCATGGCGGCATCAATGTTTTCCTGCGTGGCTTCGCGCAGTTCACCCTGCTCTTCCAGACACTCCAGCAGGTGCACACCCGCCGCGCGGCCAAATACCACCAGGTCGAGCAACGAGTTACCGCCGAGACGGTTAGCGCCGTGTACTGATACACAAGCAATTTCGCCTACCGCGAACAGGCCCGGAATCACTTCGTCTTCACCCTGCTCATTCACGCGCAGCGCCTGACCGGTCACTTTGGTCGGCACGCCGCCCATCATGTAGTGGCAGGTTGGAATAACCGGAATCGGCTCTTTAATCGGATCGACGTGCGCAAAGGTACGCGACAGCTCAAGGATACCCGGCAGACGCGATTCCAAAACTTCTGCGCCCAGATGATCGAGTTTCAGCTTGATGTGCGGGCCCCATGGACCGTCACAACCACGGCCTTCACGAATTTCCACCATCATGGAGCGTGCGACCACGTCACGACCTGCCAGGTCTTTGGCGTTTGGCGCATAACGCTCCATGAAGCGTTCGCCGTGTTTGTTCAGCAGGTATCCACCTTCACCACGGCAACCTTCAGTGACCAGTACACCCGCACCGGCGATACCGGTTGGGTGGAACTGCCACATTTCCATATCCTGCACCGGCACACCGGCACGCAGCGCCATACCTACGCCGTCACCGGTGTTGATGTGCGCGTTAGTGGTGGACTGGTAAATACGGCCTGCACCGCCCGTTGCCAGAATGGTCGCTTTCGCTTTGAAGTAAACGGTTTCACCGGTTTCCATGCAGATAGCGGTACAGCCGACAATCGCACCGTCTTCATTTTTCACCAGATCCAGCGCATACCATTCGGAGAAGATGGTGGTTTTGTTTTTCAGGTTCTGCTGATACAGGGTATGCAGCAGTGCGTGGCCAGTACGGTCGGCTGCCGCAGCGGTACGCGCCGCCTGCTCACCGCCGAAGTTCTTCGACTGACCACCAAACGGACGCTGGTATACGCGGCCGTCATCAAGACGGGAGAAAGGCAGCCCCATGTGTTCCAGTTCCAGAATCGCTTCCGGACCGACGTGACACATATACTCGATCGCGTCCTGGTCACCGATATAGTCGGAGCCTTTGACGGTATCGTACATATGCCATTCCCAGTTATCTTCATGGGTGTTACCCAGCGCAACGGTAATACCGCCCTGCGCCGATACGGTATGAGAACGGGTTGGGAAAACTTTGGATAACAGGGCACAAGTCTGGCCCGATTGGGAGATTTGCAGAGCCGCGCGCATTCCCGCGCCACCCGCGCCGATCACCACGGCATCAAATTCTCTGACTGGCAAACTCATTTACACACCCCACACAACAACGATTCCATAAACGGCATACGACAACAGCGCGACCACAATCACAAACTGCAGCAGCAAGCGGGTTGCTACTGGTTTAACGTAGTCGGTCAGGACCTGCCACATACCAATCCAGCCGTGGACCAGAATCGAGAACAGCGTCAGTATCGTAAACACTTTCGTGAAGGCAGAGGCGAAGAAGCCGTGCCAGGCGTCATAGGTCAGGGTGCCGGTCATCACCACAAAACCAAGGAGGTAGATGATGTAGAGCGTCATTAAGATTGCAGCAGCACGCAGTAACAGCCAGTCATGAATACCGTTGCGTCCTAATGCAGAAGCATTGCTTACCATACGAGGACTCCAGCCAAAATTGAGAGCACGACAGTGATACCAAAAGCCGCCTGCGCGGAACGGGTTCCCACCTGCAGGGTTTCTTCCATAAAGCCAAAATCAGCCAGCATGTGACGAATACCGCCCACGACGTGGTACGCCAGCGCAGTCAGGATGCCCCACATGATGAATTTGGCGAAGAAGCTGTCCATGATGGAAGCCGCTTGCTGGAAGCCTTCAGGAGAAGAGAGAGAGAGACCCAGTAACCAGAGCAGTATTCCGAGAGCGACAAAGGTGATCACGCCGGAGACGCGGTGGAGAATGGACGATATTGCAGTAACGGGAAACCGGATCGTCGAGAGATCCAAGTTAACAGGTCTTTGTTTTTTCACGGTTTTGCCCACACAGCTCTTTTTTATTTTGCTTCCTCCGGACCTGAGTCGCATCAGAGCACAGCGCGTGTTCAGACTGCAACCGCCACCAAAAAAGCAACATCCAGTGTTAAGTGAAGCGAAAAAAACGCTGGGTGGCTCCTGGTGTCAGGATATTCCGGAGACCTGGCGGCAGTATAGGAGGATCACATTCTGATTACAATTCCCCTACAATCTCTTTGGTCACATTTAGGCTGAACAGTGATCCGACTCACGAATTTCACAATTCATACATTTTTAATTATCTGATTTGACAAAAGATCAACATTTCAGTTACAAACAAACGCATTAAAGCCCTATGATGCACAAAAGTTATGGGGATACACTTTCCCCTAAGCTCAAGTTATGTAACATTGCCTTTACGAGCAACACAAAGCATCAGGTTATTGGTTACCAAGAAGTTATGTCGTGACAGGATCTTTAACATCCGCGCTGTTCAGCATGTCATGCCCGAACGCCACCGACTGGCCCTAATACATCTCCCTGTAACCCTGCACGACAAACGTTACCGCAGAGTGATACTGTGAAGATTGTGGTTTTACACAACATGAAGGCTATTCTGGTGTCTAAGATCCTTACCTACTAAGGCGCTATGGAGACGAAAAATGACAGATAAAAAAGTGACGCTAACCCTACAAGATAATGCTTCCGTTGAACTGGATGTGATGCAAGGTACGCTGGGACAAGACGTTGTTGATGTCCGCACACTTGGCAATCACGGCCTGTTCACTTTCGATCCCGGTTTCACCTCTACTGCGTCATGCGAATCTAAAATCACTTTTATTGATGGTGATGAAGGCATTCTGTTACACCGCGGCTTCCCGATTTCCGAACTGGCAACCCACTCCAACTACCTCGAAGTGTGTTACATCCTGCTGAATGGCGAAGCTCCGACCCAAGCCCAGTTTGAAGAATTCCGCACCACCGTTACCCGCCACACCATGATCCACGAGCAAATCACCCGACTGTTCCATGGCTTCCGCCGCGACTCGCATCCAATGGCGGTAATGTGTGGTGTCACTGGCGCCCTGGCGGCGTTCTATCACGACTCCTTAGACGTCAACATTGAACGTCACCGTGAAATCGCTGCCTTCCGCCTGCTGTCCAAAATGCCGACCATGGCAGCGATGTGCTACAAATATTCGATTGGCCAGCCGTTCGTTTACCCACGTAACGACCTGTCCTACGCAGGCAACTTCCTGCATATGATGTTCGCCACACCGTGTGAAGAGTACAAAGTGAACCCGGTGCTGGAACGCGCCATGGACCGTATTCTGATTCTGCATGCTGATCATGAGCAGAACGCCTCTACCTCAACCGTGCGTACCGCCGGTTCTTCTGGTGCAAACCCATTTGCCTGTATCGCTGCGGGTATCGCTTCACTGTGGGGACCGGCACACGGTGGCGCCAACGAAGCTACCCTGCGTATGCTGGAAGAGATCAGCACCGTTGAGCACATCCCAGAATTCGTACGTCGCGCGAAAGACAAAAACGATTCGTTCCGTCTGATGGGCTTCGGTCACCGTGTTTACAAAAACTATGACCCTCGCGCCACCGTGATGCGTGAAACCTGTCACGAAGTGCTGAATGAGTTGGGTATGAAAGATGACCTGCTGGAAGTGGCGATGGAGCTGGAACATATCGCGCTGAACGACCCGTACTTCATCGAGCGTAAACTCTATCCAAACGTCGATTTCTACTCTGGCATTATTCTGAAAGCGATGGGTATTCCTTCTTCCATGTTTACCGTGATCTTCGCGATGGCGCGTACCGTGGGTTGGATTGCACACTGGAAAGAGATGCACGACGAAGGCATGAAGATTGCGCGTCCACGTCAGCTGTACACCGGTTACACCGAGCGTCCATTTAACTCGGCGCTGAAAAAGTAATCCACAGCTGAATGAGTGTGAAAAAAGGCTGCCATTTCATTGAGATGGCAGCTTTTTTATTGTTCGAATTATGGCGTCAAAACTGACATCCCGGGCACCAGTAAAATGGCCGCGACGATAGCGTGCCCTTCTCAATCAGCGTGCCGCAGCGCCGACATCTCTTGCCCTGGCGATGAAACACCTCAAAGCGAAACGCCGCATCGGCATGGTATTTCTTCATACTGCCGCGCATCTGATACGACAAACGTGGCACCGCCAGCATCGCCTCACTTAATGCATTGAGCTGTGCCTCAGTGAGATCCTGCGCCCGATGCGACGCCAGCAATCCGGCATGCCATAAAATCTCCACACGCAAATAGTTACCCAATCCCGCCAGAAAGGCCTGATCGAGTAACAATCCGCTGAACTGACGGCGACGAAAACGCGGCGATAGCAGCCGCTCACGCACCTCTGCCACCGTTAAAGTGGCATCGAGCACATCGGGCCCCACGCGCTGCAGAAAGGGATGTGCGCCGACGGTATCTGCATTGAGCAGTTCGATATCCGAAGCGCTGTAGAGCAGGATGGTCTGTTCGGCGTTTGCCAACCGCACGCGCAACTGCCGCGAAGTGTTGGGTTCAGTGCCGGTCGGCACCACTCGCCACACACCGTACAATTGATTATGGCTATAGAGAATTAAGCCATTCGAAAAATGCGTCAGCAGTGCTTTGCCACGTGTTTCAAAAGCCGTAATGGTTTCACCCATTAGTGCTGGTTCGTAGGTTTTCAATTCAGGAAAGGCAAACCACACATCAGTGAGTGGCCTGCATTCCATCGCCGCTGCCAGTTGATCCGCCGCACGGCGGATCTCCGGTCCTTCAGGCATAACTTCTCCTGTTAATGCGTCGATCCACCGACCACGCGGATGTCATTTTCAGTGCTCAGCATCACCTGCAACGAGGTTTCCAGCGCCAGGATCACGCTGGCCGTCGCCATACTGGCGACGCCGGGATGGTTCACCGCCTGTTCAGGCATATAGGGGATATGAATAAAGCCCCCGCGTGCCGGACTGTTGGTGGTCTTCAGCCAGTGCAACAGGCTGTACATCACGTGATTACAGGTAAATGTGCCGGCCGTTTGCGATACCGAGGCCGGCACACCCACTTCACGCAGTGCTGCAACCATCGCTTTAATCGGTAAGGTGGAAAAATAGGCGGCAGGTCCATCCATCACGATGGGCTGGTCGATCGGCTGCTGCTGATCGTTGTCGGGAATACGCGCATCATCCACGTTGATCGCCACACGTTCGACGGTGATATCAACACGCCCACCGGCCTGGCCCACGCATAATACTCGGTCAGGTTGAATCTCATCCAGCGCTTGCGTTAGCACCTTTCCGCAGGTGGCAAACACCACGGGTAGCTGGCGTACCACAATTCGGGCTCCGGCAATCTCTTTACCGTCAAAACTGCGCACCGCTTCCCATGAAGGGTTAATGGTTTCGCCACCGAACGGCTCAAACGCCGTCATCAATACCGTTTTCATTGCGACCTCACAAGAACATCAGGAAGTAGAGCAGGAATACGTTTACCACCAACAGTAGCACACCGGTTGGCACCTGAGCCTTGATCACCCCGTTTCGATCCGGCAACTCCAGTAACCGCGCGGGTACGATGTTGAAGTTCGCCGCCATCGGCGTCATCAGGGTGCCGCAATAGCCAGAGAACATGCCAATTGCCGCCATGACCGCCGGATTGCCGCCGTGTTGCAGCACCAGAATAGGAATCCCAATGCCAGCCGTCACTATCGGGAAAGCGGCAAACGCATTGCCCATCACCATGGTTAACAGGGCCATGCCAATCGCATACACCGCAACCGCAATCAGGCGATTGTCCACTGCCAGATACTGTTCAGTCAGATGTGAAATCGCAGTGCCGACGCCCGCGCTGGTGAATAACAGACCAAGCGTGGCAAGAATTTGCGGCAGAATAAATGCCCAACCCACCGCATCCAGCAGGCGGCGAGTTTCCTGCATCGACTGCAGCGGTTTTTCATGGGTGATTTGCAGCGCGATGACCCAGCCCAGCACGCAGCCGACCATCATCGAGAACAGGGTCACCAGCGTTGAATGATTACCCGGGCCAAACACAGCATCTTGCAAACCCGGGATGTTGTTAAACGCCAGCACACCAATCACGGTGACCACCGGAATCGCCAGCGCGGGTAAAAACAGCTTATTACGCAGACGCTGTGCACTTTCGCGCTTCTGCTGATCGCTGCGCTGATGATAGCTGCCGAGGCGCACGCCGCCGAAACCGGCAATTAACGCCATCAACACCACCGCAATGCCGACGCCAATGTGCAGCATGCGTTTACCCGCAGCGGCATCGCCTGCCCACTGCCCCATCAGTTGATAAGCACCATCACCAATCAGGAACATCAGGCCATACAGCGCCCAGAATAAACCGGTGGTAAAGCGTCTTGGGTTAGCCGCATCGCGCCAGGAGAGAACGGCGACCACCAGCAGGATTACACCTGCCAGCCACATCAGATATTGTTGCTGAAACATTATTTCCCGCCTTTGGCGTGCAACGCCTGCTGATTAATGGCACCCAATTCACGCGCCAGCTGGCGGTCAAGGCGCACCAGTCGCGCCGAATGGATCAGGAAGGCACAGAGTGCGGTGGGAATACCCCACAAGGCGATATGCAGCGGCTCGGTGCTAATGCCTGCCGACTCCTGCATAAAGTTGTGCATGAAGATAATCGCGCCGAATGCGACAAAGATATCTTCACCAAAGAACAGCCCGACGTTATCGGTGGCTGCCGACATGGCGCGCAAGCGATGGCGCACTTCATCGGGTACTTCGCCATAGCGGTTTTCAGTGGCGCCTTCTGCCATCGGTGCCAGCAGTGGGCGCACCATCTGCGGATGACCTCCGAGGCTGGTTAAACCGAGTGCCGCGGTGATTTCACGCACGAACAGATAGACAATCAGCAAACGGCCCGCCGTTGCGGTTTTGATCTGCGCGATCCAGCTTTGTGCGCGCTCCTTCAAACCGTGGCGCTCCAGCAAACCGATCACGGCCAGCGGCAGCAGCAAAATCAGCGGCAGGTTGCGGGTGTTCAGGAAGCCGGAACCAAGTTTCTCCAGAATATCGGCCAGCGGCAGATGCGCGGCCAGGCCGGTAACAAAACCGGCAACAATCACCACCAGCACCGGGTTAAAGCGCAACACGAATCCCAGAACGATGGCGGCAATGCCGAGTAACGGCCAGAGATTGACCACGTTATCCATGTTTTTCCCCTCATCAGAAATAAAAAGCCCGATACAGATCGGGCGAGTTGTTATTTGTTATGCGCTGGTCACAGTAATTTGATGGGTAGCAAAAGCCGCACGCAACGTGCGCGCAAATTGCAGCGCATGTGCGCCATCACCATGTAAGCAGACGGTCTCGGCATTCACTTTCACCCACTCCCCGCTGATACTCTGCACCTGACGCTGCTGCACCATGGTGAGCGTTTGCGCCAGCGCCTGCTCGGCTTCTTCAATCATCGCGCCTGGCTGGCTGCGCGGCACCAGTGCGCCGGTTGCCAGATAGCCACGGTCGGCGAATACCTCTTCCCGCGTGCGCAAGCCATGATGCGCAGCCGCCTTGATGGAAGCACTGCCCGCCAGACCGACCAGAATCAATGCGGGATCCACCGCTTTCACCGCGCGGGCAATCGCATCGGCGAGCGTGGCATCCGCCGCGGCCTGGTTGTACAGCATACCGTGCGGCTTCACATGCACTAAACGCTCACCTTCACTTTCGGCGATGCTCTTTAATGCACCGATCTGATAGATCATCTGCGCATACACCGTTTCCGGCGGCAGCTGCATCGCGGTGCGACCAAAGTTCTCGCGATCCGGAAAGCTCGGGTGGGCGCCGATCGCCACACCTGAGGCTTTGGCCCAGCGCACCGATTGCAGCATGGTTTGCGCATCACCGGCGTGGAATCCACAGGCGATATTGGCCGAACTCACCAGCGTTAGCAGCTCCTGATCGCTGGCGCTGCCTTCGCCCAGGTCAGCATTAAGATCAATCTTCATGTGCAAGCCCCCAGGCTATTTGGTCGAAGGAGCGTTGCTGATGTTGTTTCGCCAGCAGCGCTTCTTCTAGTGTGCAATGGATAAAGTGAATCGGCTCACCGAGGCGAATCTGCGCCAGTTGATACAGGTCAGCTTCGATAACACAGGCGATACGCGGATAACCGCCCGTAGTTTGCGCATCGGCCATCAGCACAATCGGTTGGCCATTAGGCGGCACCTGCACTACACCGGGCACTAACCCATGTGACAACAAATCACGCGTGGCTTTACGCTGCAGTTGACGCCCCTGCATGCGGTAACCCATACGATTGCTCTGCGGGCTGAGCTTCCACGGGCTGCGCCAGAAACCTTCCTGGGCTTCGCGGGTGAACTCGTTGTACTCCGGGCCCGGCAAGGCGCGAATACGGTTGCCCCACAACAACTGACGTACGCCCGCTTTGCCTTTGAAGGTGCGGGAGGGTTTGCCCAACGGCAACTGATCGCCATCCTGCAACTTACGACCCTGGAAACCACCAAAACCAGCTTTGAGATCGGTACTGTGCGAACCGAGCATCTCATCGATGGCGAAACCACCATTCACTGCCAGATAACTGCGCATACCGCGCACCGGCATCGCCAGTGATAAGACCTGGCCTTTTTTCACCGGTAAGCGCCAGCCAGTCCACACCGGTTTGCCATCCAGATCGGCATTACAACCTGCTCCGGTCAGCGCAAACCAGCCGTCACGTTTAAATTCCGCTTTAAACTGGCCAAGCACCATCTCTAATACCGCGCTCTCTTCCGGGTTGCCCACCAGCATATTGGCGGTACGCATTGAGGGTTGATCCAGCGCTCCGCTAACGCTAATACCATATTGCCGCCAGCCGGTACGACCCTGATCCTGAATCGAGGTCATCAATCCGGCACGTAGAATGTTTAACATACGCCCTCCTGTTGCGGCACAAAGCGCACGCTGTCACCGGGGCGCAGCAGTGTCGGCGGGTGTTGTAAGGGGTCAAACAGGCTGACGGGCGTATGGCCAATTAGCTGCCAACCGCCAGGTGCGGCCAATGGGTAGATACCCGTCTGACTGCCACCGATGCCGACTGATCCACTGGGAACGATAACTCGCGGTTCAGCACGGCGCGGCGTGTGCAAACGCTCATCCAATCCGCCCATATAGGGAAAACCCGGCTGGAAGCCGATAAAATAGACCACGTAATCAACACTGCTGTGCAGCTCGACGACCTGCTTTGGCGTCATGCTGGCGCCATCTGCCACCACCTGCAGATCAGGCCCACCCGAGCCACCGTACACCACCGGAATCTCTACCCGACGCGATTCAGGGATCTGTTCTTCACTCTCTTCCCACCAGCGCTGTAAACGCTCGATGGCATCCAGTGCATTCAATTGCGGATCGCGCAGTAGCAGCGTCAGGTTATTCATCCCCGGAATCACTTCCTGAACCTGTTCATTGTGCTGCAGGCGCTGGCACAGTCCCCAGATGCGCTGCTGGCTGGCGAGTGAAACGGGGGGTTCCAGCTCCAGTACCACTGCTCGCTCACCCAGTAGATAACAACGTGCTCGTTGCAAAACCCACCTCCCGGTCATGATTAGCGCGGACAAAAAATGTCCACAAATCGCTTTGCTTATAATGAAAGTCAATAAGTTATGCGAAAGTGACAGAGATGTGTCAACAGATTTGCGTCCTTAACGTGGATTAAGGACGCAGAGAGAGAGATCAGGCAGGATTGTCGATATCAATAAAGGTTACGTCGAGGCCATAGCTCTGCGCCAGCCATTCGCCCAGCGCCTTGATACCGGCGCGCTCGGTGGCATGATGTCCGGCGGCGAAAAAGTGCAGACCTTGTTCACGTGCGCTGTGAATGGTTTGCTCAGAAACTTCGCCCGTGATAAATGCATCTACACCAAAAGCAGCCGCGCTATCGATAAAGCCCTGTCCGCCGCCACTACACCAGGCGATACGTTTTATCAGTGCCGGGGCATTATCACCACAGTGCAACGGTTTACGACCTAAACGTTCGGCGATTTTCGCCGCCAGCGCTTCACCGCTCAACGGTTCAGTCAATTCGCCCCACGGCACCAGCGGCTGAATTTCCCCTTTCACGTCAATATCAAATAACTTTGCCAGCTGCGCATTGTTGCCGAGCTGCGGATGGGCATCGAGCGGCAGGTGCCAGCCATACAGGTTGATATCATTGAGCAGCAACGTGCGCAGGCGTTGGCGTTTCATTCCTTTAATCAGCGGCGATTCGCTTTTCCAGAAATATCCGTGATGGACCAGAACAGCGTCAGCATTGCGCTTGACCGCTTCATCCAGCAGCGCCTGACAGGCGGTCACGCCCGTGATGACAGTTTTCACTTCCGCGCGACCCTCTACCTGCAAACCATTGGGTGCATAGTCACTGAAGGCGCTGGTGTTCAGCTGCTGATTAACAATATGTTCTAACTCAACATGATTCATTTAGTACGGCTCCCTGATCGCCTCAGGCCGCGCTGCGCGCGCGCTCAAAGGCGTCTAGTGTCTTTTTACGTGCGTCCTTATGTTCCACGATTGGCGCGGGATAATCGAGTTTCTTATTGTTTTTCTTCGCCCACACCTGCGGCTGATGAATGTCACTCTCCGGCACATCTTTCAATTCCGGTAGCCACTGACGGATAAATTCGCCTTTCTCGTCAAAGCGTTCCCCCTGAGTCGTAGGATTGAATATGCGAAAGTACGGTGCCGCGTCGGTGCCCGTTGAGGCCGCCCACTGCCAGCCACCGTTGTTGGCCGCCAGATCGCCATCGATCAGTTGCTGCATGAAGTAGCGCTCACCGTCATGCCAGTCGATCAGCAGGTCTTTTACCAGAAAGCTGGCAACAATCATGCGCAGGCGATTGTGCATCCAGCCCAGTGTGTTGAGTTGGCGCATTGCCGCATCGACGATGGGATAACCGGTTTTGCCCTGCTGCCAGGCGGTGAGATGCGCCTCGTTTTTCTGCCACTGTACGTTATGCGTCCACTCCACAAACGGCTGGTGCTTGCACAACGCTGGAAAGGCCACCATCAGATGACGGTAAAACTCGCGCCAGATCAGTTCATTAAGCCAGGTAAAGGCTTTACCCTCGTTCAGTGCATCTGGGTGTTCTTTCAGAATACGATGCAAACATTGGCGCGGAGACAGCACCCCAATCGCCAGATAAGGCGATAAGCGGCTGGTGCCATCTAGTGCCGGTAAATCGCGCACCTCAGGATAGTGCTGCACCGATTGTTTGCCGAAATGGCGCAATTGCTTCAGCGCTGCCTCTTCCCCAGCGGGAAACAGCGATGCATCGAAATCTTCCTGCGGATAATCAAAAGCAGGGATTTTCTTACCCGCACTGATCGGCGCATCACGGCGCGCTTTCGGTGCATGATGACACTCCGGTAACCCCTGATGCAGTCGACGGACAAAGGCGCGGCTGAACGGTGTGAAGACTTTAAACATGGTGTGATTGCCGGTCTGCACGCTGCCAGGCGGCAATAACAGGCTGTCATCAAAGCCCTGACAAATTACGCCCTGGGCATCGAGACGCTTTTCGGCGGTCGCATCACGTTCGCGCTCATTAATTTCATACTGATAGTTGTAATACAACTCATCCACCTGATGCTGGTCGCAAAACGCACTCAGGTAATCCACAGAAGCAGCAAAGTCATCGCACTGATGGTAATGCAACGGAATACCGCGCTCGGCCAGTGAATCTTGCAACGCACACAGATTCTGATGAATAAAAGCCGCCTGCCTCGGTGCCATATGGTGTTGCTGCCACTGTTTGGGCGTGGCAATAAACAGCGCCAGCACCCTGGCATGGCTGTCGCGGCAGGCAGCAGCCAGCGCAGTGTTGTCATTGATGCGCAGATCGTTACGCAACCAGACTAAGTGGGTGGTCATAATGCTCCGGGATTATTGTCCGTAGCGCAGACGCAGCGCTTCCGGGTAAGGATCAAAGTAACGTTGCTGCGCCAGCCACGGATGCGGATATTCCGCCATATAGTGTTTCAGCATGGTGATGGGAACCAACAGTGGCTGGACGCCAGTGCGATAACGATCGATTAGCTGTGCCAGTTCCTGACGCTGCGGTGACGACAACTGCGGGCGGAAGTAGCCCTGCACATGCATCAGCACATTGGTATGATTACGACGCGAAGCTTGATGTGACATCAAATGCATCAGGCGAATCCGGTATTCATAGGCGTAATCATCCAGCGAATCCCACTGCTCCATCGCGGCCACAAAGCGTCCCATCTCGCGATACTCATCCTGCGCATGCGACAGCAGCAGCAACTTGTATCGACTATGGAAGGCGATCAGCTTGTGGCGGGTTAAACCGCTGCGCCACATTTCATTGAACTCATGCAGCGCATACACGCGGCCCATAAAGTTTTCGCGGATAGCATCATCATGCAAACGGCCATCTTCCTCTAAAGGCAGCCATGGCATCTCTTTTTGCAGAAAAGCAGTGAAAACGCCGGTGCCCGCTTTGCGATTGTCATTGGTATCGGGCTGATAGACGCGCACGCGCTCAAGACCGCAGCTGGGTGATTTTGCGCAGAGAATATAGCCGCAAAGGTGATGCAGGGATTTCACGCGATCGGCCGACCAGCGCTCCATCTCATCGGTCACCTCTTGCCCGCCATCTTTACTGAAACAAAGATGGATTTGATCATCCGACTCTTTGACCAGACGCAGTGCGGGACGCGGCGTGGGCAAGCCAATTGCCATTTCCGGACACACCGGTTCAAAGCGGATAAAGGGAGTCAGTTCTTCAGTTGCAAAAGCGAAACGCTTGTGGCCACCGTCAAAACGGACCTTATCCCCGAGCAGGCAAGCGCTGATACCGACAGGAATTTTTTCGCTCATACTTGTACAACCTCCAAATTCTTGTAGAGGTTTAAGTGTAGCTGAAACGGCGAGGGATAACAGCGGGTAACCGGGGAATACAGACAAAGTTTAGAATAAAAAAACCCGGCGCTTGATTGAAGCTGCCGGGTTCTTAGAGAGTCGAGAGAGCACTTACCAGTGGATGCTGCCTATCGCTTCTGTCTGCGCCAGCCAGACTGGCTTGGTGCTGGTCTTACACCAGACGCGGTGCAGATAGCTATAGAAACGGGCACGATCCTGGCGGAACAGCATGACGGGCAAGGCAAGTATGCCGACCAATACCGCCAGAAAACGGCGCAACACGATTTTATAGAGTGGATATGCCTGATACATGATTGCCTCCTGGGGTAATTTTTGCATTGAAATGTGATCTGCCTCAGATATTACGCCTGGTTGTGTAATTTTACTACTCATCCGACCACTAATTTCGGTCTTTTTTTGTGCTTTTCGACTTTCGCTGAAAGTAAGTTACATAATTGTAAAAATATGGATATTGCACCGTTACAAACATCATGACGGACGCGGTGACCAATTCTTGATAAAGTGCCGTGTTAACTTTACCTGTGGCAGGAGTCAGCGTGACGACCATCTTGATTGTTGAAGATGAAAAAGAGATTCGCCGTTTCGTGCGCCTGGCGCTGGAAGGCGAAGGTCTGAAAATTGTGGAAGCGGAGCAATTACAGCGCGGGCTGATTGAAGCAGCGACACGAAAGCCGGATTTAGTGATCCTCGATCTTGGGCTGCCGGATGGCGACGGCAACGACTTTATCCGTGAAGTGCGCCAGTGGAGCAGCATGCCGGTGATTGTGCTGTCTGCGCGCAGTGATGAGCAGGACAAAATCGATGCACTGGATGCCGGTGCCGATGATTATCTGACCAAGCCGTTTGGTATTGGCGAATTGCTGGCCCGCGTGCGCGTGGCGTTACGTCGCCATCAAAGCAGCCAGCCTGAGCCGATCGTGAAATTTGGGGAGGTGAGTGTCGATCTGGCTGCGCGCCGCGTGCTGCGTAACGAACAGGAAATTCACCTGACGCCCACCGAGTTTCGCCTGCTGAGTTTGTTGCTGAACAATGCCGGAAAAGTGCTGACGCAGCGTCAGTTGCTGAATCAGGTGTGGGGGCCGAATGCGGTGGAGCACAGTCATTATCTGCGCATTTATATGGGACACCTGCGCCAGAAGCTGGAAAGCAATCCCACCCAACCCAACCATCTGCTGACCGAAACCGGTATCGGCTATCGGTTTATGCCATAAAAAAACGACCCATGTTGTCACATGGGTCGTTCCATAGAAAACGCGTGAAAAGGCGCACATAGCGCGCCTCGACGTTTAATTACGCGTTTTTCAGCACTTCGCTGACAATCTCTACGGCTTCTTTCTCGATCTGCTGGCGATGCTCAGCGCCAAGGAAGCTTTCACAGTAGATTTTGTAAGCGTCTTCCGTGCCTGACGGACGCGCAGCAAACCAACCGTTTTCAGTCATCACTTTCAGACCACCGATTGACGCGCCGTTGCCCGGTGCTGCGGTCAGACGTGCAGTAATCGGATCGCCCGCCAGCGTGTCAGCACTCACCATTTCCGGTGACAGCTTAGACAGTGCCGCTTTTTGCGCTGAGGTCGCCGGCGCCTGCAGACGGTTATAGCTTGGCGCGCCGAAGCGTGCTGCCAGTTCGTCATAGTGCTGCTGCGGGTTCTTGCCGGTCACCGCAGTGATTTCGGCTGCCAGCAGGCACAGGATGATACCGTCTTTATCGGTTGACCAGGCGGAACCATCGAAGCGCAGGAAGGAAGCTCCCGCGCTCTCTTCGCCGCCGAAACCGAAACTGCCATCAAACAGACCATCAACAAACCATTTGAAGCCGACTGGCACTTCAACCAGCTTGCGACCGATGTCGTTGACCACGCGGTCAATCATTGCGCTGGAGACCAGGGTTTTACCCACAGCCACATCTTTGCCCCACTGCGGGCGATGCTGGAACAGGTAGTTGATCGCTACCGCCAGATAATGGTTCGGGTTCATCAGGCCAGCAGGCGTGACGATGCCGTGACGGTCGTAATCCGGGTCGTTACCAAACGCCAGATCGAACTTATCTTTGTACGCCAGCAGACCGGCCATCGCGCACTCAGACGAACAGTCCATACGCACCACGCCATCTTTGTCCAGATGCATGAAGCGGAAAGTCTGATCGACTGCATCATTAACGATGGTCAGATCCAGCTTGTAATGTTCAGCGATACGCTGCCAGTACGCGATACCGGAACCACCCAGCGGATCAACGCCGATTTTCAGGCCCGCTTTCTGGATTGCCGGGAAGTCAATGACCTCAGCCAGACCTTCCACATAAGGCTGAATCAGATCCTGCTCAACGATATGGCCGCTTGCCCAAGCCTGATCCAGTGGCAGACGCTTCACGTCTTTCAGCTCACCTTTGATCAGCTGATTAGCGCGATCTTCCACCACTTTGGTGACGTTGGTATCAGCCGGGCCACCGTTTGGTGGGTTGTACTTGATGCCACCGTCTTCTGGCGGGTTGTGTGAAGGCGTGATGACGATACCGTCCGCCTGCGCGCCACCGCGTTTGTTGTGTTCCAGAATGGCGTTGGAGATCGCCGGCGTTGGCGTGTAGCCATTGTCCTGCTGCACGATCACATCTACACCGTTCGCCGCCAGCACTTCCAGCACCGACAGAATGGCCGGCTCAGACAGTGCGTGAGTATCTTTACCCACGTAGCACGGACCGGTGATGCCATTCTTTTTGCGCTCTTCCGCGATGGCTTGCGCAATCGCCAGAATGTGCACTTCATTGAAGCTTTGGCGTCCCGCGCTACCGCGGTGGCCAGAAGTGCCAAATTTCACCGCATGGTCCGGGTTCGCCACATCTGGCTTCAGGACGTAATACTGCGAGGTTAATTGTGCAACGTTAATCAAATCGCTCTGCTGGGCGGGCTGCCCGGCACGGGGGTGATTGGCCATTGGCGCTTCTCCCTGACGCTTCAGTTTAAATGGTGCCGCGAACTTTCTCTGTCAGTTCCTGAGGGAACTGCATCGCCAGCATGATGTGTTCCACCATGCTGCATTTGCGGCCTGTATTGGTATTGGTGATCACCCAGTACGGTGTGCCAGGAACGTGCTTCGGCTTAGTATGGGTGCCATTTTGCAGCAGCGTATGCTCGTCACCCGCAAAATAGACGCGAGTGCGGCCCTGCAGCGAGGCAGTGGCTTCAGCAAAGGCAGCTGGATCAAGACGATAGAGCGTTGACAGTACCAGCATAAAGCGATTAACCGCCTTATTCTGCTCAGCATACTCATCAGAGAGCAGCAGTTCACGCACGGCGCGTACGCGATCCTGAGGACGCGCTTCGCTGCGCACTGGCTGCGCTTCCTTGACCGAAGCCGAAGCCGCAGCGACAGGTGCAGTCGGTGCGGTCTGGCCCGCGGTAAACTTCAGCATGCGGCGCAAAATATCCGAGGCGCTTTCACCAATGTGCTGCGTGTGGCTGGCAATATAACGGTAGAGTTCTTCGTCAACTTCAATCGTTTTCATCTTATTCCGTACAATTCTGGCAAATGACAGAACCACGCTTTATTGCAACGGCCTTAGCAAAATCGAGCTGTGCAAAACGTGAGCGGGCTCTAACATAAGGATTATAAAGTTAAATCCGTGGCAGCCGATAGCGCTGGCGTCGTTTCAGGGCAAAAGTCGGAATATGCCCTAATGCCTGGCCGGCTGGCTCCTGGACAGGTGAATCCATGATACCCTAAGCCAAGGTCACAACCGTAAGAACTTTAGCCATGATTTTGAACGCCCGTCTGCAAACTGAACAATCTCCCCCTGAAGCGTCCCCGATTCTGTTAATTCATGGCCTGTTTGGCAGCATGGATAACCTTGGCGTGCTGGCACGCGGCGTACGGGATGCTCGCCCCACGCTACAAGTGGACGTACGCAACCATGGTTTATCTGAGCGCAGTGAGGTGATGAATTATCACGCCATGGCGCAAGATATCGTTGAGACGCTGGATGCACACCAGATTGAACGCGCTGGCGTGATAGGTCACTCGATGGGCGGTAAGATCGCCATGGCATTGAGCGCAGTGGCCCCCGAACGTATTGAGAAGATGGTGCTGATCGATATCGCGCCCGTGGATTACCAAACCCGCCGCCACGATGAAATCTTTGCCGGTATTCGCGCCGTCACCGCCGCGGGTGTAACGCGTCGTAGCGAAGCGGCCGAGGTGATGCGTCAACATGTCACTGAAGAGGGGGTAATTCAGTTTATCCTCAAGTCCTTTGTCGAGGGCGAGTGGCGCTTTAACGTGCCGGTGCTGTGGGACAACTACACCACGATTTCTGGCTGGGAAGAAGTTCCCGCCTGGCCACATCCCGCATTGTTTATCCGCGGTGGCGATTCTCCTTACCTCGACAATCAGCACCGCGATGCACTGCTACGCCAGTTCCCGCAGGCACACGCACACGTGATTAGCGGGGCCGGTCATTGGGTACATGCTGAAAAACCTGATGCGGTTTTGCGCGCAGTTCGTCGCTTTTTTAACCTGTAAAAGCAAAAGCTTGCCGTATGCGGTTTAGGGTTGGCGTCGCGGATGGTGCTGGAGTATGATGTCGCGCTAAAAATTTGCCGCGGATGATTTTTTCGCCGTGGTCGGGCCGATAATGTATAAATCGCGCAGCGCCTTTCCGCCGTTCGCGCCCACTCAGTTTCACAAATCATGGCAAAAGAACAGACAGACCGTACCACGCTTGATCTTTTTGCAGACGAGCGGCGTCCTGGTCGACCCAAAACCAGCCTGCTGACACGTGACGAACAGTTGCGTATCAACAAACGTAACCAGCTCAAGCGCGATAAAGTGCGAGGGCTGCGTCGTGTTGAGCTGAAAATGTCCAGCGAAGCGGTTGACGCCCTGAACACGCTGGCCGAGCAACAAAACATCAGCCGCAGCGAGTTGATTGAACAAATGCTGCTGGCGCAACTCAAACTGTCTTAGCGCGCTGACCGCACGCAGGAACACAAAGTTCAGGCTTTACTCGTTCCGCCCTTTTCAACGGTCTGCTATCATTCGCTAACATGTGCAGTCAATTGACTTACTTTCACAATCAGGCTTTAAGAGGTTACTTAACCCATGGCAATCGTAGGCATTTTCTTCGGCAGCGATACCGGCAACACTGAAAACATTGCAAAAATGATCCAGAAACAACTGGGTAAAGATGTCGCCGAAGTGCATGACATTGCTAAGAGCACCAAAGAAGATCTCGCAGCGTTCGACATCCTGCTGCTGGGCATTCCTACCTGGTATTACGGCGAAGCACAGTGTGACTGGGATGACTTCTTCCCTTCGCTGGAAGAGATCGACTTTAATGGCAAACTGGTGGCGCTGTTTGGTTGTGGCGACCAGGAAGACTACGCAGAATATTTCTGTGATGCGATGGGCACGATTCGCGACATCATTGAGCCAAATGGCGCGGTGATCGTGGGCCACTGGCCGACCGAGGGCTATCATTTTGAAGCCTCTAAAGGTCTGGCCGATGACAAACACTTCCTCGGCCTGGCAATTGACGAAGACCGTCAACCTGAGCTGACCAACGAACGTGTTGATGCCTGGGTGAAACAGATTTTTGATGAGCTGCAGTTAAAAGAGATCATCGAAGCCTGATGCCTCGCCTCCCCAATGTGAGCGCTGGCTCACATTGGGACAAAGGAATTTCCTATAAAAATAATAGCTACGGTTTTTTAACTTTTCCCCGCAAATCTGTAGAATACCCGCAATGGTCATCCGCTTATTCCTCTGATTGTTGACTGAGGCTGAGTGAAATGGAAACCCAAACCACACCGTTCCGCGCTGACGTAGGCGATGTTTATCCTTACGACTTTTGTTGATTTGCGCGATACCCCGGTTTTCATTTCACTGCTTGAGTTCTATAATGAGACGCAAATGAGAATACGTGTGACCTAAACATTCAAGGCCCCTGCGCCGTAAGTGACATGCAAAGTAACAGGACAATATCCGAATGACTGACAACAACTCCGCATTGAAGAAGGCTGGCCTGAAAGTCACTCTGCCAAGATTGAAAATTTTGGAAGTGCTTCAGGGACCGGGCCCCGAGTCCCATCACGTCAGTGCGGAAGATTTGTATAAGCGCCTGATCGATATGGGCGAAGAGATTGGCCTGGCAACGGTATATCGCGTTCTTAACCAGTTTGATGACGCGGGTATCGTCACCCGTCATAACTTCGAAGGCGGCAAATCCGTATTCGAACTGACTCAGCAGCATCACCATGACCACTTGATCTGCCTGGATTGTGGCAAAGTAATCGAATTCAGCGATGAATCAATCGAAACGCGTCAGCGTGAGATTGCCACTCGCCATGGCATTAAACTCAGTAACCACAGCCTGTACTTGTACGGCCACTGTGCACTGGGAGACTGCCGCGAAGACGAGACGCTCCACGATAAGTAATTGAGTGTGCTATGCAATATAAAAAAACCGGTGCTGGTCACCGGTTTTTTTATGCCTGTTATCAAGCGATAAAGGTCTCGTGGAGGTAGCGCCAGCGAGGAATGGTGGTGCTGCAATCCAGCACAGCCAAAGAGATGCGCGTTTGATGGGTGCCGTTCAACATCTGCAGTTCACGATACTGAATCGTCACTTCCTGGCTCTGTTGAGAAATGATGGCATGCTCACTGGTGGCAATGCGCAGCCCTTCCCGCTGACCGTGCAGTTTGCGAAACAGCACTTCGGTCTCATTCAGATCCAGCTGCTTACCCAGCGGCGTCACCATTTTGAAATCCGGGTGAAAGTGTGACAAAAGCAGTTCCATGCTGTCATCACTGCCTTCTACCTGGTTAAAAACACGTTCAATAAGCTGATGTAATACCACCACACTATGCTTAGCTTCCAGGGCGAGACTTGTCATTTTATTTCCTTTGATAACCCGCAGAGCTTTGTTGAGAGCGCATAGCCTACCTGAAATACAATTTTTCACACTCGCAAATGGGTTAATTTTGCTAAAGTCAGAATTGTCGCAAAATAGACAACAAGCTCAGCTTGCCGCCTTCAGCATAATTAATTGCCCGTGGCGAATTACAGGCAATAAAAAAGGGCGATTGCTCGCCCTTTCATGATCATATTGTGCTATTGACGAAAGATATTACTCGCCAATCTTCGCGAAAGTATCGCGCAGTCCAACCGTGCGGTTAAACACCAATTCACCCGGCTGTGAGTAGACGCTATCGGCACAGAAATAACCTTCACGTTCAAACTGATAAGCTGCGGTAGTGGCCGCCTCACGCAAACCAGACTCCACGAAGCCCTGTTTGATCTCCAGCGAGTTCGGGTTAATGGTGGTGAGGAAATCCTCAGCCGCCGCGGGGTTTGGCACGCTGAACAGACGGTCGTAAAGACGGAACTCAGCTGGCAGTCCATGAATGGCGGAAACCCAGTGGATCACACCTTTCACTTTGCGACCATCCGCCGGATCCTTGCTCAGGGTGTCAACATCACAAGTGGCATAGATGCAGGTAATGTTACCCTCTTCGTCTTTCGCCACACGCTCAGCACGAATCACATAAGCATTGCGCAGACGCACTTCTTTACCCAGAACCAAACGTTTGTACTGTTTGTTGGCTTCTTCACGGAAGTCAGCGCGATCGATCCACACTTCACGGCTGAACGACACTTCACGCGTGCCCATCTCCGGCTTGTTTGGATGATTAGGCATGGTCAGCGTTTCTTCGTGGCCGGCGGGCAGGTTTTCGATCACCACTTTCAACGGGTCAAGTACCGCCATCGCGCGTGGTGCGTTCTCATTGAGATCGTCACGAATACAGGATTCCAGCGACGCCATCTCAACGATATTGTCCTGTTTAGTCACGCCGATGCGGCGGCAGAATTCACGAATCGAGGCCGCGCTGTAACCACGACGGCGCAGACCTGAAACGGTCAGCATGCGGGGATCGTCCCAGCCTTCCACCACTTTCTCGGTGACCAACTGCGTCAGCTTGCGCTTCGACATCACCGCATATTCCAGATTCAGCCGCGAGAATTCGTACTGGCGCGGATGCTGCGGAATGGTGATATTGTCCAGCACCCAATCGTAAAGGCGACGGTTGTCCTGGAACTCCAGCGTACACAATGAGTGGGTAATGCCTTCGATCGCATCCGAAATGCAGTGGGTGAAGTCGTACATCGGGTAGATGCACCACTTGCTGCCGGTCTGATGGTGATCGGCAAACTTAATGCGGTATAGCACCGGATCGCGCATCACAATGAAGCTCGATGCCATGTCGATTTTGGCACGCAGACAAGCTTTACCTTCCTCGAAACCGCCATCACGCATTTTCTGGAACAGCGCGAGGTTCTCTTCCACGCTGCGGTCGCGGTACGGGCTGTTTTTACCCGCCGCAGTCAGGGTGCCGCGATATTCACGGATCTCTTCCGCTGACAACTCATCAACGTAAGCCAGACCTTTATTGATCAGCTCAACGGCGTAGTTAAACAGTTGGTCGAAATAGTCTGAGGAGTAACGAATGTTGCCGCTCCACTCAAAGCCCAGCCATTGCACGTCACGCTTGATGGATTCAACGAACTCCAGGTCTTCTTTCACCGGGTTAGTATCGTCAAAACGCAGGTTGCACTGTCCTTGATAATCTTGGGCGATACCAAAGTTCAGGCAGATTGATTTCGCATGGCCAATATGCAGATAACCATTGGGCTCAGGCGGGAAACGGGTATGCACACTGCTGTGCTTACCGCTCGCCAAGTCTTCGTCGATGATCTGACGAATAAAGTTCGTTGGGCGGGCTTCAGCCTCACTCATCTCAAAATCCTCAAAACAATAGCGGGTGATTTGTACCACGAAGTAACGGAGTATGATCCACAAAGCGCAGGAGGGAAACAACCGTTTGTTGGTCGTTTTAAAACAAAAAAGGCAGGAATTGCTTCCTGCCTTCTGGCTAAATCACAAGGACTTAGTTTTTCACTTCATACAGCGGCGTGACGCCTGCAACCACCGAACCGCTGGCCAGCAGATTCAGTCCGGCGAAATCATCGCTGTTGCTGACCACCACCGGGCTAATCATTGAGCGCGCGTTGGCGTTGAGGAAGTCCAGATCCATCTCCAGAATCGGCTGACCGGCAGTGACGGTTGCTCCCTCTTCTACCAGACGTGTGAAGCCTTTTCCTTCCAGCGCCACGGTGTCCAGGCCCATGTGCACCACGATCTCAACGCCGTTAGCGGCTTCCAGACAGAACGCATGGTTGGTGTTGAAGATTTTCACCACGGTACCGGCGATCGGAGCCACCACCGTTTTGTCGGTTGGCTTGATTGCCAGACCATCGCCCACCGCTTTGCTGGCGAACGCCTCATCCGGCACCGCGTCGAGCGCGACAATCTCACCGGTCACCGGTGCCACCAGCGTAGCAATCACCGCTTTTTCAGTGTTCAGCACGGCCTGGGGTTTAGTCACGACCGGCGCAGCGGTGGCAGGAGCGGAAGCCGCAGCAACCGGGCCTTTGCTCAATACCGTTTTCATTGCGGAGGCGATGCTTTCAGCCTGAGTGCCGACAATCACCTGCACGCTCTGCTTGTTCAAACGAATCACACCAGACGCACCCAAACGTTTCGCCACGCCTTCATTCACCTGGGCTGAGTCTTTGACGTTCAGACGCAGACGAGTAATGCAGGCATCGATGTTGGTCAGGTTGTCTGAACCGCCGATGGCGGCAATGTAACGACGTGCCAGTGATTCGGTCTGGCTTTCACCGTTACCGCTGTGATCAACGTTGACGTCGTAGCCGTCAGTTTCATCGCCCGCAGACAATTCACGACCCGGCGTCATCAGATTGAATTTCTGGATAGTGAAACGGAATACCACATAGTAGATGGCGAAGAACACCAGACCTTGTGGAATCAGCATCCACCAATTCACCGCCAGCGGGTTACGCGTTGACAGCACCATATCCACCAAACCGGCACTGAAGCCGAAGCCTGCAATCCAGTGCATGCTCGCAGCAATAAATACCGAGATACCGGTCAATACGGCATGGATCACATACAACACCGGTGCCACGAACATGAAGGAGAATTCCAGCGGTTCAGTGATCCCCGTGAAGAAGGCCGCGAAGGCCGCAGCCAGCATAATACCGCCGACTTTCGCGCGGTTTTCTGGACGTGCGCAGTGGAAGATAGCCAATGCTGCACCCGGCAAGCCAAACATCATGATCGGGAAGAAGCCCGCCTGATAGCGACCGGTGATGCCCGGGATACCCGTGCCATTCGCGATTGATTGTGCACCGCCAAGGAACTTAGGAATATCGTTAATGCCTGCCACGTCAAACCAGAATACGGAGTTCAGTGCGTGATGCAGACCGACCGGAATCAGCAAGCGGTTAAAGAAGGCATACACGCCTGCGCCCACCGAGCCCATTTTCTGAATGTGCTCACCGAAGTTCACCAGGCCGCCGAAGATGATTGGCCAGATGTACATCAGGATAAACGCCACAACGATCATCAGGAAGGAGACAAGGATCGGCACCAAACGGCGCCCGCTGAAGAACGACAGCGCTTTGGGCAGCTCAACATGGCTAAAGCGGTTATACACTTCAGCGGAGAGAATACCGACCAGAATACCCACGAACTGGTTGTTGATCTTGCCGAAGGCAGCAGGCACCTGATCGACCGGAATCTTCTGAATCATCGCTACTGCGGCAGGTGAACAGAGTGTCGTCACCACCAGGAAGCCCACGAAGCCGGTTAACGCGGCCGCACCATCTTTATCTTTGGACATACCGTAAGCCACACCGATGGCAAACAGCACTGACATATTTTCGATAATGGCAGAACCGGACTTGATCAGCAGAGCGGCCAGCGCATTGCCTGCACCCCAGCTGTCTGGATCAATCCAATACCCTACCCCCATCAAGATTGCCGCTGCCGGCAGTGTCGCTACCGGCACCATAAGCGCGCGGCCGACCTTTTGCAGATATCCTAAAATACTCACCTTTTTCTCCCCCTATGAGACTGGCGTTTGCCGTAGCGCGGGTTGATTTTATTATCCCTACGCTCGGTACCTTGATGACATCTTTCACCACGAGGCGCAGTGTAAAGATAAATTAATTCGCCTCGCAAATTAAAACCACAGTAACTGTGACTTTAATCACCATAATGGACGTTTATCACTGCGAAATGCTAGCCACCACCACAAACTTATTTTATGATGAAAAATATCAGGTCGCACTTTTCCCTGCTGGTTGCGCTTAAACCGATTACGCTTAATGGCAGCAACCTAAACCAGCATCGGCGACAACATTTTCCTAATCTTAATTGAGGTGAAAACATGAGACTGATCCCTTTGGCCACACCGACCCAGGTGGGTAAATGGGCTGCACGCCACATTGTTAACCGCATTAATGCGTTTAAGCCTAACGCAGAACGTCCCTTCGTGCTGGGCTTGCCAACCGGTGGTACGCCACTGGAAGCTTACAAGCACCTGATTGATATGCACAAAGCGGGCCAGGTTAGTTTCAAGCATGTGGTGACGTTCAATATGGACGAATACGTGGGCCTGCCAAAAGAGCATCCGGAAAGCTACCACAGCTTCATGTACCGCAACTTTTTCGATCACGTTGATATCCAACCAGAAAATATCAATCTTCTGAATGGCAATGCGCCAGATATTGACGCAGAATGTCGCCAGTACGAAGAGAAGATTCGCTCTTACGGTAAAATTAATCTGTTTATGGGCGGCGTGGGCAACGACGGACACATTGCCTTTAATGAGCCGGCTTCTTCACTCTCTTCCCGCACCCGCATCAAAACCCTGACGCACGATACCCGCATCGCCAACTCGCGTTTCTTTAACGGCGATGTCGATCAGGTGCCAAAGTACGCTCTGACCGTGGGTGTGGGTACGCTTCTGGATGCCGAAGAAGTGATGATTCTGGTGACGGGCCATCTTAAAGCGCAGGCGTTGCAGGCCGCTGTAGAAGGTAACGTTAATCATATGTGGACCATCAGCTGCCTGCAGCTGCATGCGAAATCTGTGGTGGTGTGTGACGAACCGGCCACCATGGAACTGAAAGTGAAAACCGTGAAATATTTCCGCGAAATGGAAGCGGAAAATATGAAAGGTGTGTGAGAACACGTTGTGAAAAACCTGCTGCCGTAAGGTGGCAGGCTTAGCCGGGAGAGAAAAACGATGTACGCATTAGTGAACGGCCGGATTTTTACCGGTCATGAAATTCTGGACAATCATGCAGTGGTGATTGCAGATGGCCTGATTGAGCGCGTGTGCCCACGAGATGCGCTTGATGCAACGATGACACAGCAGGATGTGGCTGGTGCGTTTATCGCTCCCGGATTTATTGATTTGCAGTTAAACGGCTGCGGCGGCGTGCAGTTTAACGATGATATCGATGCGCTGAGCGTGGAAACGCTGGAAATCATGCAGCGTGCCAACGAAAAATCAGGCTGCACCAGCTATCTGCCAACGCTGATCACTAGCACCAATGCTTTGATGAAGCGTGCCATCGAAACCATGCGCGCCTATCTGGCCAAACACCCTAATCAGGCGTTAGGCCTACACCTGGAAGGTCCATGGCTGAACAAAGCCAAAAAAGGTACCCATAATCCAGATTTGATTCGTCTGCCCGATGCGGAGATGGTCGATTTTCTTTGCGCCAACGCAGACGTGATCACCAAAGTGACGCTGGCGCCAGAAAATGCCGGTGCCGAGGTGATTGGCAAGCTGCGCAATGCCGGCATTATTATTTCTGCGGGCCATTCAAACGCCACTTATGAAGAAGCCAAAGCGGGCTTTAGTGCGGGTGTCTCTTTTGCCACTCACCTTTATAATGCCATGCCAACCTTTGCAGGGCGTGAACCTGGTCTGATCGGTGCGCTGTTTGATTCACCTGATGTATACTGCGGCATCATTGCGGATGGTTTACATGTCCACTACGCTAACGTGCGTAATGCAAAGCGCATCAAAGGTGACAAGCTGGTGTTGGTAACGGATGCGACCGCACCCGCTGGCGCGTCAATTGATAAATTCATTTTTGCAGGCAAAACAATATACTATCGCGACGGCCTTTGCGTTGACGAAAACGGTACCTTAAGCGGTTCTGCGCTCACCATGATTGAAGCGGTGCAAAACAGCGTCGAACATTGCGGTATCGCGCTGGATGAAGCTTTGCGCATGGCAACGCTCTACCCGGCCCAGGCAATGGGTGTGGAAAAACAGCTGGGTTCAGTGACAGCAGGAAAAGTCGCTAACCTCACTGTCTTTACCCGCGATTATCAAATCACTAAGACGTTAGTCAATGGAGACGACGTCCTCAGCGAGTAAGTACTGAATGACCACTGGCGGCCAGACTCAAATAGGAAATGTCGATCTTGTCAAACAACTCAATAGTGCAGCCGTTTACCGGCTAATTGATCAACAAGGGCCGATATCGCGCATACAGATCGCCGATCTCAGCCAGCTTGCGCCCGCCAGCGTCACGAAAATTACCCGCCAGCTTATTGAGCGCGGCCTGATCAAAGAGGTAGAGCAACAAGCCTCTACCGGTGGTCGCCGCGCCATTTCCATCATTACCGAAACTCGCCATTTTCATACCATCGGCGTTCGCTTAGGACGCAATGATGCCACGCTGACATTATTCGATCTGAGCGGAAAATCGCTGGCGCAGGAAGATTATCCCCTGCCTGAGCGCACCCAGGAAACGCTGGAGAATGCGCTGTTCAATGCCATCACGGCATTTATGGCGGCGCATCAACGCAAGATTCATGAATTAATCGCGATCGCGGTGATTCTGCCAGGCCTGGTGGACCCGATTAACGGCATTATTCGCTATATGCCGCACATCGCTGTCAGCCACTGGCCGCTGGTATCCAGCTTGCAGAAACGCTTTAACGTCACCAGCTTTGTCGGTCACGATATCCGTAGTCTGGCGCTGGCGGAGCACTATTTCGGTGCAAGTCGTGACTGTGCAGACTCCATACTGGTGCGTTTACATCGCGGTACCGGCGCGGGCATCATCGCTAACGGCCATATTTTCCTCGGCAGCAACGGCAACGTGGGCGAAATTGGCCACATCCAGGTCGATCCCTTGGGTGAGCGCTGCCACTGCGGCAACTTTGGCTGTCTGGAAACGATTGCCGCCAATGGCGCGATTGAAAATCGCGTGCGCCATTTGCTCAACCAGGGCTATCCCAGCACGCTGACGCTGGATAACTGCCTGATGCCGCAAATTTGCCGTGCCGCCAACCAGGGCGATGCGCTGGCCTGCGAAGTGATTGAGTATGTAGGGCGTTATCTCGGGAAAGCGATTGCGATTGCCATTAACCTGTTCAACCCACAAAAGGTGGTATTGGCGGGGGAAATCACCGACGCAGACAAAGTGCTGTTCCCGGCGATTGAAGGCTGCATTAATACCCAAGCGCTGAATGCCTTCCGCAAAAACCTGCCGGTGGTGCGTTCCGAACTGGATCACCGTTCCGCTATTGGCGCTTTTGCCCTGGCGAAACGTGCGATGCTGAATGGTATTTTGCTGCAGCATCTGCTGGAAGAATAATTGAAGCCTGCCGTCTGGCGGGCCCGACCGGAAGCCAATATGACCATCAAAAGCGTAATCTGTGACATCGACGGCGTGTTGATGCACGACAATACCGCCGTGAAAGGCGCGAATGAGTTTCTGCAGCGCATCCTTGAAAAAGAGATGCCGCTGGTGGTGCTGACCAACTATCCGTCGCAAACCGCTCAGGATCTGGCAAACCGTTTTGCCAATGCGGGTGTCGAGGTACCGGATTCAGTGTTCTATACCTCGGCGATGGCGACAGCCGATTTCCTGCGTCGTCAGGAAGGCAAAAAAGCCTACGTGATTGGCGAAGGCGCGCTGATTCACGAACTGTATAAAGCCGGATTTACCATCACCGATGTGAATCCCGATTTTGTGATTGTTGGGGAGACGCGCTCCTTTAACTGGGAAATGATGCATAAAGCGGCTTTCTTTGTGGCTAATGGCGCACGCTTTATCGCCACCAACCCGGATACCCACGCACGCGGTTTTGTGCCAGCCTGCGGTGCACTCTGCGCCGGTATCGAAACCATCTCCGGTCGCAAACCGTTTTACGTCGGTAAGCCGAGCCCGTATATCATGCGTGCTGCGCTAAATAAGATGCATGCCCACTCGGAAGAGACGGTGATTGTCGGCGATAACCTGCGCACCGATATTCTGGCCGGATTCCAGGCGGGCCTGGAAACCATTCTGGTGCTCTCCGGGGTTTCGACGCTGAGTGACATTGATGCGATGCCTTTCCGCCCTGACTGGATTTACCCTTCAGTGGCCGATATCGACCTGTTCTAAACCTTCTCTTATCGCGTTTACTTATCGCCCTGCCCGCACGTCGTGTGAGCAGGGCGTTTGTTTTTACATCCCTTTATTATGATTCTGTGCGCCGTTAATTGCGCAGGAAATCATCCAAAACGCCAATTCATTAGACGCCATCTAATTTAATTGACATTTAATTAGATGAAATTCAATTTTTAAGCCATCACAACAATCTTTTTATCAAAAGATCGCAATTTAACTTGCGTTGACACCACCTGATAGCGCATTTTCTTATACATCACGCAGTCAAGGCTGCCGGACAAACGTAGAAATAACATCGCCGCAAGGTGAGATCAGGAGTCAGTTATGTGTTCGATTTTTGGTGTGCTGGATCTGAAATCCGATCCTGTTGAACTGCGCAAGAAAGCGCTGGAGTGTTCCCGTCTGATGCGTCACCGTGGACCGGATTGGTCTGGCGTGTATGCCGATGACAAAGCCATTCTGGTGCATGAGCGCCTGTCGATTGTTGACGTTAACAACGGTGCACAGCCGCTGTACAACGCTGACCACACCCACGTACTGGCCGTGAACGGCGAGATCTACAACCATCAGGCTTTGCGTGCTGAACTCAGCGATCGTTACGCGTTTCAGACCGGTTCTGACTGCGAAGTGATTCTCGCGCTGTATCAGGAAAAAGGTCTCGATTTCCTCGATGATCTGCAAGGTATGTTCGCCTTTATTCTGTGGGACAGCGTGAAGCAGCAGTATCTGATTGGTCGTGACCACATCGGGATTATCCCGCTGTACATGGGCAACGATGAGCACGGCAACCTGTTTGTCGCCTCTGAAATGAAAGCGCTGGTGCCGGTTTGCCGCACCATCAAAGAATTCCCGCCGGGAAGCTTCCTGTGCAGCAGCGATGGCGAAATCCGTCGTTACTGGCAGCGCGACTGGATGGATTTCGCTGCCGTTGCCGAGAACACCACTGACGCTGCGGGCCTGAAGCATGCACTGGAAGAGTCAGTGAAAAGCCACCTGATGTCTGACGTGCCTTATGGCGTGCTGCTGTCTGGCGGCCTCGACTCCTCTATCATTTCTGCCGTGACGAAGCGCTTTGCGGCAAAACGTGTGGAAGATGAAGATAAAAGTGATGCCTGGTGGCCACAGCTGCACTCTTTTGCGGTAGGTCTGGAAGGCTCACCTGATCTGAAAGCGGCCAAATCAGTGGCGGAACATCTGGGCACCGTGCACCACGAGATTCACTTCACCGTGCAGGAAGGTCTGGATGCGATTCGCGATGTGATTTACCACATCGAAACCTATGACGTCACCACCATTCGCGCCTCTACGCCGATGTATTTGATGTCGCGTAAAATCAAGGCAATGGGCATCAAAATGGTGCTGTCTGGTGAAGGTGCGGACGAAGTGTTTGGTGGTTACCTGTATTTCCACAAAGCACCTGACGCTCAGGAATTCCACGAAGAGAACGTGCGTAAACTGCTGGCGCTGCACATGTTTGACTGTGCGCGTGCCAACAAAGCGATGTCGGCATGGGGCGTTGAAGCGCGCGTACCGTTCCTCGATAAGAAATTCCTTGATGTGGCGATGCGCATCAACCCGGAAGACAAAATGTGCGGCAGCAACGGCAAAATGGAGAAACACATTCTGCGTGAATGCTTCTCTTCTTACCTGCCGGAGAGCGTGGCATGGCGTCAGAAAGAGCAGTTCTCTGATGGCGTAGGCTACAGCTGGATCGATAGCCTGAAAGAAGTGGCCGCGAAGCAGATCACCGATCAGCAGTTGTCTACCGCGCACTTCCGTTTCCCGTACAACACGCCGAACTCGAAAGAAGCGTATTTGTACCGCGAAATCTTTGAAGAGCTGTTCCCGATTGCCAGTGCAGCAGAGTGTGTACCGGGCGGTCCATCCGTCGCCTGTTCATCGGCTAAAGCGATTGAGTGGGATGAAGCCTTCAAGAACATGGATGACCCATCTGGTCGTGCTGTCGGCGTGCATCAGTCTGCCTACAAATAAGCTTGTGAATGAGTAGGATAAGGGGTCTGAAAAGGCCCCTTTTTGTTTTCATCGTCGATGTTGCGATCGAAAACTGCTGAATAAATCGCCACCCTGGTTACAAGCCAGTCAAACAGGCGTTTTAAGGCAAAAAACGGCAAAAAACTTGTTGACGCTACAAAGCTCAATACGCATAATGCGCCCCGCAACGCCGATGAAGGTTAGCGAAAAAAGATGGCTACGTAGCTCAGCTGGTTAGAGCACATCACTCATAATGATGGGGTCACAGGTTCAAATCCCGTCGTAGCCACCATCTTTTCGCGGGAGTGGCGAAATTGGTAGACGCACCAGATTTAGGTTCTGGCGCCGCAAGGTGTGCGAGTTCAAGTCTCGCCTCCCGCACCATTTCAGTCTTCGGCAGCCGGATGGGGTATCGCCAAGCGGTAAGGCACTGGTTTTTGATACCAGCATTCCCAGGTTCGAATCCTGGTACCCCAGCCAATCCGATATTTACTCGTGGATGCGAGTCGACAGATGGGATATCGCCAAGCGGTAAGGCACCGGTTTTTGATACCGGCATTCCCTGGTTCGAATCCAGGTATCCCAGCCATTATCGGAAGTAATAAGCAGTAAACTCAGGCTACGTAGCTCAGCTGGTTAGAGCACATCACTCATAATGATGGGGTCACAGGTTCAAATCCCGTCGTAGCCACCAAATTTTTGGGGTGTCGCCAAGCGGTAAGGCTCTGGTTTCTGATACCAGCATTCCGGGGTTCGAATCCCTGCACCCCAGCCATATTAAAGATAATTTGTAACGCCATTAATTGGGGTGTCGCCAAGCGGTAAGGCTCTGGTTTCTGATACCAGCATTCCGGGGTTCGAATCCCTGCACCCCAGCCAATTAAAGACAATTTGAAAACGCATTATTGGGGTGTCGCCAAGCGGTAAGGCTCTGGTTTCTGATACCAGCATTCCGGGGTTCGAATCCCTGCACCCCAGCCAAATTGCACAATAAAGCCCGCTTTTGCGGGCTTTATTGTTTTCTGCATCCGGGAAACTGCCATGAGCGCCCTGCGACGCTCTGCCATCTATAAGCCCAACGCGTACTTCAGCGCCTTACGTTTCAGCGCTCCAGCATTCTCCGCTGCAATCAATCCCAGATTACGCACAAAACGCAATGGGGCCAGCGTGTTGCTAAAGGCAAAATAGAACAGATCCATCCCACCCTGCATTAGCAAATTATCGTTATAGCGTTGACGATGATAACGCTGTAACACCGCATCCGATGACCATAACTGAGCCTGGCTGCGCGCCTCCACCAACGTATTAATCAACGCATCAACATCGCGATACCCGAGGTTTACGCCCTGTCCGGCAAGGGGATTGATGGTGTGTGCTGCATCACCCACCAGCGCCAATCCCGGCAAAACGTAGCGCGTAGCGTGGCGACGAACTAACGGGAATGAGGCTGCTTTCTTGACCTGAACCCGCCCAACGCGTGCCGGGAAATGGGCGTGAATCTCTTTTTCAAGCTGTGACAATGGCAACGCCTGTAGCTGGCGAATACGCGCCGGTGCGTCATACCACACCAGAGAAGCGTGGCGATCAAACAGCGGCAGAAAAGCACGTGGCCCCTCTGGCGTAAATTGCTGCCAGGTCGAATCCCCCGCATCATGCTCACATTCGACGCTAATCAGCATGCAGGACTGCGCGTATTGCCAGCCACGCACGCCAATTCCCGCCAGCTGGCGCACGCGCGAGTTGGCGCCATCCGCGCCAACCACCAGCCGCGTATCCAGCGTGGTGCCATTATCCAGCTGGACCTGCCAGCCGCCACGATGCGATTGAAGCTGCTGCAGGCTGGCGGGACAAATCAGCGTGATCCCCTCTTCCTGCATCTTTTCCCACAGCGCACGTTGCAGCACGCTGTTTTCCACCATATATCCCAGCTCTGGCAAGCCCAGCGAGGCAGCATCAAAGGTCACATGTGCACTTTGCCACTCCCAGGTTTCGAGCTTGCGATAAGGCGCACAGCGCATCGCCAGCACGCGTTCCCACACATTCAACTGACGCAGCAGTGCTACCGACGAGGCTCCAATCGCGGAAATGCGGACATCGGACGGACTTTCTGCATCAAACGCAGCGGGTTCGGCACGTTCAATCACCGCCACACGAAATTGCTGCTGTGCCAGTCCACAAGCCAGCGCGGCACCAACCATACCGCCGCCCACCACCACCACATCAAAATGTGAATCCTGCATTGACTCTAATCCTTCTGCTTGTCGTGATAGCTCACGTCATCACGTTGATAGATAAAGTGTACCGGAAATTTGCTGCACAATCTCAGACCCTGCTGTGCTGGTCACAACAGCAGCAAAGCATTACAATACGCGCCCTGCACTTCCCTGCTCTGAATCAATGGCTAGTTCGATGACCAAAAAACTGCATATTAAAACCTGGGGCTGTCAGATGAATGAGTACGATTCATCAAAGATGGCCGATCTGCTGAACAGCACGCACGGTTACACCCTGACCGAGGACGCTGAAGAGGCGGATGTCCTGCTGCTCAACACCTGCTCGATCCGTGAGAAGGCGCAGGAGAAGGTTTTCGCGCTGTTAGGACGCTGGAAGAAATTGAAAGCGATAAATCCTGACGTGATTATTGGCGTCGGCGGCTGTGTCGCTTCGCAGGAAGGTGAACGCCTGCGTGAACGCGCCAATTGCGTGGATATTGTATTTGGTCCACAGACGCTGCATCGCTTGCCAGAGATGCTGAATCAGGTGCGCGGGACGAAAAGCCCGGTGATTGACATCAGCTTCCCGGAAATCGAGAAATTTGACCGTCTGCCAGAACCGCGTGCAGAAGGCCCGACGGCCTTTGTCTCCATTATGGAAGGCTGTAACAAATACTGTACTTTCTGCGTGGTGCCTTACACCCGAGGCGAGGAAGTGAGCCGTCCATGTGACGATATTCTGTTGGAAATCGCGCAACTGGCTGCGCAGGGCGTGCGAGAAGTGAATTTACTGGGCCAAAACGTCAACGCCTATCGCGGCACGACCTTTGATGACCAGCTCTGCAGCTTCGCGGAACTGTTGCGTCTGGTGGCGGCCATTGATGGCATCGACCGCATCCGCTTTACCACCAGCCATCCGATTGAATTCACTGATGACATTATTGATGTCTACCGTGACACGCCAGAGCTGGCGAGCTTCCTGCACTTGCCCGTTCAGAGCGGTGCCGATCGTATCCTGACGCTGATGAAGCGTGCGCACACCGCGCTGGAATATAAAGCCATAGTCCGCAAGCTGCAGAAAGCACGTCCTGATATTCAGATGAGTTCAGATTTCATCATTGGTTTCCCTGGCGAAACGCAGCAGGATTTTGAGCAGACCATGAAACTGGTGGGCGACGTGAATTTCGATGTCAGCTTCAGCTTTATCTACTCGGCCCGTCCGGGTACGCCTGCCGCTGATTTGCCTGACGATGTTTCGGAAGAAGAGAAAAAGCAGCGCCTGTATATTCTGCAGGATCGCCTCAATCAGCAGGCGATGGCGTGGAGCCGCCGCATGCTCGGCACCACACAGCGTGTGCTGGTAGAAGGCATCTCACGTAAAAATGTCATGGAACTGACCGGACGCACCGACAACAACCGCGTGGTGAACTTCGAAGCGCCTGTTGAGATGATCGGTAAGTTTGTTGACGTGGAAATTGTCGATGTCCATGCCAACTCGCTGCGTGGCAAACTGATCCGCACTGAAGATGAAATGGCATTGCGTGTCAGCCTCAGCCCCGATGCGGTGATAGCCCGCACGCGCCGTGAAAATGACATCGGTGTCGGTCTTTACCAGCCTTGATACTCCAACTTTGCGCGGCAGTGCACAAGGTGCTGCCGCCTGTTTCATCCCGTGCCCCTTGCATTCCACCTGCAACGCCCAAATATCGCTTCTGTAACTTGCAGCCGGGCCTTGCCCCATAAATAATTCCGTATAGATGCTCAATCTGTGATGGAGCATTGGATACACCTTCTTCAACTGGCCCTGAGTGACCCAAAGGATTCATTTGAATATCGAAACTCGTGAAATCGCCCTTGAACCGGCTGATAACCGCCGACTGATGAGCCTGTGCGGTCCGTTTGATGACAATGTGAAGCAGCTGGAAAAACGCCTCGGTGTCGAAATCAACCGCCGGGACAACCATTTCAAACTGGTGGGCCGATCGCTCAGCGTTGACGCAGCCATCAACATTCTGCGTGACCTGTACGTGAGTACTGCGCCAGTGCGTGGCCAAATCCCGGATATTGAACCGGACCAGGTGCATCTGGCGATCAAAGAGAGCCGTGTACTGGAGCAAACCGCCGAAAGCGTGCCGGAGTTTGGTAAGGCGATTCACATCAAAACCAAGCGCGGTGTGATTAAACCCCGTACGCCCAATCAGGCGCAGTATGTGGCTAATATCCTCGACCATGACATCACCTTCGGTGTGGGCCCAGCTGGTACCGGTAAAACCTATCTGGCGGTGGCCGCTGCCGTTGATGCCCTGGAACGTCAGGAAATCCGCCGTATTTTGCTGACGCGCCCTGCGGTAGAGGCCGGCGAAAAACTAGGCTTCCTGCCGGGTGACCTGAGCCAGAAAGTCGATCCTTACCTGCGTCCGCTCTACGATGCCTTGTTTGAAATGCTCGGCTTTGAGCGCGTGGAAAAGCTGATGGAGCGCAATGTGATTGAAGTGGCTCCGCTCGCTTACATGCGCGGCCGCACACTCAATGACGCCTTTGTGATTCTCGATGAAAGTCAGAACACCACCATCGAGCAGATGAAGATGTTTCTGACACGTATCGGTTTCAACTCCAAAGCGGTGATCACCGGTGACGTCACACAGATTGACCTGCCGCGCAGCACCAAATCCGGCCTGCGTCATGCCATTGAGGTTTTAGCGGAAGTCGATGAAATCAGTTTTAACTTTTTCCACAGCGAAGACGTGGTGCGTCATCCGGTTGTCGCACGCATCGTGAATGCTTATGAAGCGTGGGAAGAAGCCGATCAGAAGCGCCGTGACAAACTGGCAGAAGAGCGCAAGCGTGAAACACTAGCGTCTCAACTTGCCGCCCCATCCAGCCCGCAGGAGCCTTCATGAGCGCGGTGATTTTAGATTTACAGTTGGCCTGTGCCGATGAAAATGGCCTGCCAGCCGAACCCGCTTTCCAGCGCTGGCTCGAAGCCGCCGCGACGCCTTTCCAGCCGGAAAGTGAAGTCACCATCCGTCTGGTGGATGAAGCGGAGAGTCATGAGCTTAATCTGACTTATCGCGGTAAGGATAAGCCGACCAACGTGCTCTCTTTCCCGTTTGAAGCGCCCCCCGGGATTGAGCTGCCACTGCTGGGCGACCTGATTATTTGTCGTCAGGTTGTTGAGCAAGAAGCGGAAGAGCAAGGCAAAACCGTTGAAGCCCACTGGGCGCATATGGTAGTCCACGGCACGCTACACCTGCTAGGCTATGACCATATTGAAGATGAAGAAGCCGAAGAAATGGAGGCGCTGGAGACCGAGATAATGCTTGCTCTTGGTTATCCTGACCCGTACATTTCGGAGAAAGAAGACGCCTGATCCCTTTAGGTTCAGGTTATTGCGCTGCTGGCGCGGATGCCAGCAGTTCCTTTCCCTCACCAGAGAGAACGAAATAAAAACGCCATGAGCGACGACCATTCTCAAAACAGCGACGCACCCAGTAGTAAAAAGGGATTTTTCTCCCTGTTAATTAACCAACTTTTTCACGGTGAACCCAAAAACCGTGATGAGCTACTGGGACTGATCCGCGATTCTGAGCAAAAAGAGCTGATCGACCAGGACACCCGCGACATGCTCGAAGGGGTGCTGGATATTGCCGAGCAGCGCGTGCGTGACATCATGATCCCGCGCTCCCAGATGATCACCCTTAAACGCAACCAAAGCCTTGAAGAGTGCCTTGCGGTCATTATTGATTCCGCCCACTCACGCTTCCCGGTGATCAGCGAAGATAAAGACCACGTCGAAGGCATTTTGATGGCCAAAGACCTGCTGCCGTTTATGAGCAGCGCGTCTGAACCTTTCAGCATTGAGAAAGTGCTGCGCACCGCCGTTGTCGTGCCTGAAAGTAAGCGTGTTGACCGCATGCTGAAAGAGTTCCGTTCCCAGCGCTATCATATGGCGATTGTCATTGACGAATTCGGTGGCGTTTCCGGACTGGTCACGATTGAAGATATCCTCGAATTGATTGTCGGTGAAATTGAAGATGAATATGACGATGAAGAAGATCGTGATATCCGTCAGTTAAACCGCCATACCTATACCGTACGTGCGCTTGCGCCTATCGAGGATTTTAACGAGGTATTTGGTACCAGCTTCAGTGATGATGAAGTGGATACCATTGGCGGTCTGGTGATGCAGGGATTCGGCCACCTTCCCGCGCGCGGTGAGAGCATCGACATTGATGGTTACCAATTCAAAGTCGCGATGGCCGACAGCCGCCGTATCATCCAGGTGCATGTGAAAATTCCGGAAGACTCTCCACAACCGCAACTGGAAGACGAATAATTTTATGGCTTTAGCCTCTCTCTACTCGCAGCAGCGGGTTCGCCTGCTGCTGGCTTTGATTGCGGGTGCCGTTGGCACCCTTTCCTTTTCTCCCTATGATTTTTGGCCTGCCGCATTAGTTTCCCTGGCGGGACTGCAACTGTTGCTACTGGATCGCCGCAGCCCTCAAGCCGCCGCGATTGGCTTCGTCTGGGGCTTTGGGCTGTTCGGCAGTGGCATTAACTGGGTTTACGTCAGCATCGCCACCTTTGGTGGTATGCCTGGCCCGGTTAACGTCTTCCTGGTGATATTGCTGGCCGCTTACCTGGCGATTTATCCGATGCTGTTTGCGGCGGTGCTTAATCGCCTGTGGCCACGTGCGACCTTGTGGCGTCTGGTGCTGGCGGCACCGGCATTGTGGCAAATCAGCGAATTTCTGCGTGGCTGGATCCTGACCGGATTCCCGTGGCTGCAGTTCGGCTACAGCCAGATCGACGGTCCACTCAAAGGCCTTGCGCCGCTGGCGGGCGTTGAAACCATCACTTTCCTGTTGATGGTGATCGCCGGTCTGCTGGTGCATGCGCTTTATCATCGTACGGTGAAGAGCCTGGTGGCGGCCGCGGTATTGCTGCTGCTGCCATGGCCACTGCGCATGTTGCAATGGTATCAGCCGTTGCCGGAACGCAGCGTGGACGTGGCGATGGTGCAAGGCAACATTCCCCAGTCGATGAAGTGGGACCCACAGCAGTTGCTGAATACGTTGCGTGTGTACACCTCTTACAGCCAGCCTTATATGGGCAAAGCGCCCATCATTATCTGGCCGGAATCGGCGATTACCGACCTTGAAAGCAATCAGCAGCCGTTCCTCAAAGCGCTGGATGCCGAACTGCGCGAGCGCGGCAGCTCGCTAATTACCGGGATTGTCGATTCACGCGTTGAAGGGGATAACCGCTACCACGATTACAACTCCGTGATTGTGCTGGGCGGCGAGCAGCCTTACAGCTATCAAAGCCATAACCGATATCAGAAAAACCATCTGGTGCCGTTCGGGGAGTTTGTGCCGCTAGAAGATCTGCTGCGTCCGCTGGCGCCGTTCTTCGATCTGCCGATGTCATCGTTCAGCCGTGGTGCCTATGTGCAGCCGCAGTTGAAGGTGGCGGGTTATGATCTTACCAGCGCCATCTGCTACGAGATTGTGTTGGGCGAGCAGGTACGAGCCAACTTCCGTCCTAATACCAACTTCCTGCTGACCGTATCTAACGACGCCTGGTTTGGTCACTCCATCGGCCCCTGGCAGCATTTCCAGATGGCGCGTATGCGTGCACTGGAATTGGGCCGTCCGCTGTTGCGATCCACCAATAACGGTGTCACGGCGGTGGTGAATGCCAACGGCGAGGTTGAAAAAGAGATCCCGCAGTTCACGCGTGACGTGCTGGAAGCCAGGGTAACACCCACCACTGGTGAGACCCCTTATGCCAAAGCAGGCATCTGGCCGGTATGGATTCTGACGTTAATCGGCATCGTTCTGGCGATTATTCGTCGCCGCCACTGACACTCCGATCACATTCTGACAGGCGAAGTGCTCACTTCGCCTTTTTTTTGCGCTGTTTTCCGCTCCCATCGGCTACGCTTTACCAGATTCTCTGCTGGCTTTTTCACGCATTTCACCGTGCTGGCACGATCATTGCTATTTATTTCAGTGATTTTCTCAACATCAGCGTTTTGTCAGCGTAATGCCATGTTCACGCACTATTATTTGGCACTGACACGCACCGAAACGGCGCAATGGCTTTTTATTGCCTCTTAATGGTGCGGAGCGGCTCGCAAAAAACAAACTTTTTTGTTTCATTGCGTTAACAATTCGCTATGTTAATCACTATCCTGCGCGCAGTTGCGCTAAGGGATAACTAAAAAAGCAGCACGAAATACACACAACATCACAATCTGCGCAGTTTATGTTCTGCGCGACATCCATTCAAAGGAGTAGGAACATGCAGACACGCAAAGTGGCATTATCTCTTCTGCTGTTGGGAGCAGCAGCGGGAGCGGCCCAGGCGGAAGATCTCACCGGCACCCTGAAAAAAATTAATGATAGCGGCGTGATCGTCGTTGGGCATCGTGAGTCATCAGTTCCCTTTTCTTACTACGACAACCAGCAAAAAGTGGTAGGCTATTCACAAGACTACTCAAACGCCATCGTAGCGGCGATCAAAGCCAAGCTGAACAAGCCTGATCTGCAAGTAAAAATGCTGCCGATCACCTCTCAGAACCGTATTCCACTGCTGCAAAACGGCACTTACGATTTTGAATGTGGTTCTACCACCAACAACCTGGAACGTCAGCAGCAAGCCGCCTTCTCCGATACCGTCTTCATCATCGGTACGCGTCTGCTGGTGAAAAAGGGTGGCGATATCAAAGATTTCGCAGACCTGAAAGGCAAAACCGTTGTCGTGACCTCTGGTACCACTTCTGAAGTTCTGCTGCACAAGCTGAACGACGAGAAGAAAATGGATATGCGCATCATCAGCGCCAAAGACCATGGCGATTCTTTCCGTACGCTGGAAACCGGTCGTGCCGTGGCCTTCATGATGGATGACGCGCTGCTGGCGGGTGAACGTGCTAAAGCGAAGAAACCAGACGACTGGCAGATCACTGGCACACCTCAGTCGAAAGAAGCCTACGGCTGTATGCTGCGTAAAGAAGACCCGCAGTTCAAACAGCTGATGGATGAAACCATCGCGAAAGCGCAGACCTCGGGTGAAGCCGCTAAGTGGTTCGATACCTGGTTCAAACAGCCAATCCCACCGAAGAATCTGAACATGAACTTCGAGCTGTCTTCTGACATGCAGGCGCTGTTCAAAGCACCAAACGATAAAGCACTCTGAATTAACAATGAAAACAAGGGCAGTTAGGCTGCCCTCTCGATTGCTGAACACGCGGTGCGGACAGACAGACTGCAACAGGTCGTTCCCCTGAAGCAGGACGCAAGACACCGCTCAACAATCTTATGGGTAGCCTCGCTACCCTTTTTTTACCGGAGCTCGTTATGGGTATCGATTGGAACTGGGGCATCTTTTTACAACAGGCCCCGTTCGGCAATACGACTTACCTCGGCTGGCTGTGGTCCGGATTTCAGGTTACCGTTGCGGTTTCCTGCTGCGCCTGGATTATCGCCTTCCTGGTAGGTTCCTTCTTCGGCATTCTGCGTACCGTGCCCAATCGACTGCTGTCGACCATTGGTACCTGCTACGTGGAACTGTTTCGTAATATCCCGCTGATCGTCCAGTTCTTCTTCTGGTATCTGGTGGCGCCAGAACTGGTTGGCGAAAAACTGGGGATGTGGTTTAAAGCAGAACTGGACCCCAATATTCAGTTCTTCGTTTCCTCAACCATTTGCCTCGGCTTGTTCACTGCTGCGCGCGTTTGTGAACAGGTACGTGCCGCGATTCAATCATTGCCACGCGGTCAGAAAAACGCAGGGTTGGCGATGGGGCTGACGCTGCCACAAACTTATCGCTACGTGCTGCTGCCGAATGCCTATCGCGTGATTGTGCCGCCGATGACCTCGGAAATGCTGAACCTGGTGAAAAACTCTGCCATCGCTTCGACCATTGGTCTGGTGGATATGGCGGCGCAGGCCGGTAAGTTGCTCGACTACTCGGCGCACGCCTATGAATCTTTCACCGCCATTACCCTGGCTTACGTGGGTATTAACCTGGTGATCATGCTGATTATGAGTTTGGTAGAACGTAAAATTCGCCTGCCCGGCAATCTGGGAGGCAAATAATGTACGAGTTTGACTGGAGTTCGATTCCTCCCAGCCTGCCCTATTTGTGGAATGGCTTGATCATCACCTTCAAGATTACCGCCGTCGCCGTGGTGTTCGGCATTATCTGGGGCACGATTCTGGCCGTGATGCGTCTGTCGCCGTTCGCGCCGATTCGCTGGTTCGCTAAGCTGTACGTCAACCTGTTCCGCTCCGTCCCGCTGGTGATGGTGCTGCTGTGGTTCTATCTGGTGGTGCCTGCATTACTGCAACAGGTATTGGGACTTTCCCCCAAAACTGACATTCGCCTGATTTCCGCCATGATTGCTTTTGCACTGTTTGAAGCGGCCTACTATTCGGAAATCATCCGAGCGGGTATCCAGAGCATCTCACGCGGACAGTCGAATGCTGCGCTCGCGTTGGGTATGACGCACTGGCAATCAATGAAATTGATCATCCTGCCGCAGGCGTTCCGCGCCATGGTGCCATTGCTGCTGACGCAGGGCATTGTGCTGTTCCAGGATACCTCGCTGGTGTATGTGTTAAGCCTGGCTGACTTCTTCCGTACCGCCTCGACGATTGGCGAGCGTGACGGTACCCAGGTTGAAATGGTTCTGTTTGCCGGTCTGGTCTATTTTGTGATCAGCCTGAGCGCTTCACTGTTGGTTAGCTATCTGAAAAGAAAGAGGACGGTTTAAATGATTAGCCTGAAAAATGTTTCTAAGTGGTATGGTCACTTTCAGGTGCTGACCGACTGCTCCACCGAAGTGAAAAAAGGTGAAGTGGTGGTGGTCTGTGGACCGTCCGGCTCAGGTAAGTCAACCTTGATTAAAACGGTGAACGGTCTGGAACCGGTGCAGGAAGGCAGCATTCAGGTTAACGGTACCGAAGTGAACAACAAGAAAACCAACCTGGCACAACTGCGCAGCAAAGTTGGTATGGTGTTCCAGCACTTCGAACTGTTCCCGCACCTCAGCATTGTCGATAACCTGGTGCTGGCGCAGGTCAAGGTGTTAAAGCGAGATAAAGCCGCTGCGCGTGAGAAAGGTCTCAAGCTGCTGACGCGTGTTGGTCTGGCTGCGCATGCGGAGAAGTTCCCTGGACAGCTCTCGGGCGGCCAGCAACAGCGTGTGGCGATTGCCCGCGCGCTGTGTATGGACCCGATCGCGATGCTGTTTGACGAACCGACATCTGCGCTCGACCCAGAGATGATCAATGAAGTGCTGGACGTCATGGTGGAGTTGGCGAACGAAGGCATGACCATGATGGTGGTGACGCACGAGATGGGCTTTGCGCGCAAAGTGGCCAATCGCGTGATCTTTATGGATGAAGGGAAAATTGTCGAAGACACTAACAAAGATGACTTCTTTAATAACCCGCAGTCCGACCGCGCAAAAGACTTCCTCGCGAAGATCCTGCATTAATTAGCGCCATCCATCGCGCCACTGCATGGCTGTGATTTCCCATCACGCACGCAGCGGCGCGATGCATCTTATCGTTTTCTGCTCATTAAGGTTCAAAAGGCTGACGCTGGAAATGATCGTGCCCACACTCCGGGCAGCGCGTTAAGCTCTCCGGTGTATAGATCGCCCGGGTAAAACCGCACTTCTCACACACCAGATTACCCAACCCCACCACTTCACCGCTTTGATAAACACCGTGATGTCGTAGATCCTGAAACACCTCGCGCCACTCTAACTGGCTTTTGTCCGTGATATCCGCCAGTTCTTTCCATACGCTCTCGCGAATGACGCGCAAAAATACGGAGTCACCGAGCACATCTGAAGATTCCTGATAACTGAGCGCGAACTCATGTAAATCACGCCTGACCGCCCGCATCACCTCATTCACTTCAGAAGAGGTCAGCGTCTTTTTCGCTAATAACTCCTGCCGTGCCTCAGCGACCAGGGCATCAACATCACGCTCGCCCTGCTCCAGCCGCTGGGTTAATGCCGCTATCGTTGCACGATACTCCTGCGCCACGTTATTCATTTTGTTCTCCTTTCCGCGGGAATAGCTGATAGTAAGTTTAGCTGTTCTGTCATATTTGCCGTGACGAAAGCGGAGTAAATCGCAAAAGGGTGAAAGCGGCGGCGCATTGAGTAGAAATCCACTCAGCCGGGGCGTGAAATGTTGTTGAGGAAGAGCCTTATGGGTATGCTATGCGGATCTAAATGTATGCGAACCCGTCATACTTCAAGTCGCAGGTGCGTTGGCTGCACGTGTTCACGCCGTCGCTTACTTCGTTAAGCGCGAGCGTATTCACACCTTTGCCGCCCGCCTGTAACGTGAACTATTCAGGGTTAACGATTTTCATAAAGGACCACAGGCAGCCATGCAAGAGCAATACCGCCCGGAAGAGATAGAATCCCGCGTCCAACAGCACTGGGACGAAAACGAAACCTTTAAAGTGACCGAGCAGGAAGGCAAAGAGAAATACTACTGCCTTTCTATGCTGCCCTATCCTTCTGGCCGCCTACACATGGGCCACGTGCGTAACTACACCATCGGCGATGTGATTGCGCGCTATCAGCGCATGCTGGGTAAAAATGTCCTGCAGCCGATTGGCTGGGATGCGTTTGGACTGCCAGCCGAAGGCGCTGCGGTTAAAAATAACACCGCACCCGCGCCATGGACTTATGACAACATCGAATACATGAAGAACCAGCTCAAACTGCTGGGCTTTGGCTATGACTGGAGCCGTGAATTGGCCACCTGCCAGCCAGAGTACTATCGCTGGGAACAGTGGTTCTTCACCAAGCTGTATGAAAAAGGCATGGTCTATAAAAAGACCTCAGCGGTGAACTGGTGCCCACATGACCAAACCGTGCTGGCTAACGAACAGGTTATCGACGGCTGCTGCTGGCGCTGTGACACCAAAGTTGAGCGCAAAGAGATTCCTCAGTGGTTCGTAAAAATCACCGCTTACGCGGAAGAACTGCTCAACGATCTGGATAAGCTGGAAGACTGGCCTGAAACGGTCAAGACCATGCAGCGTAACTGGATTGGCCGTTCTGAAGGTGTGGAAATCACCTTCGATGTGGCGTACAGCGAAGAGAAATTAACAGTTTACACCACACGTCCGGACACCTTCCTCGGTGCCACCTATGTTGCTGTGGCAGCTGGCCACCCACTGGCGCGCCAGGCTGCGGCCAGCAACCCTGCGCTGTCTGACTTCATCGCAGAATGCAGCACCACCAAAGTGGCTGAAGCCGATATGGCGACGATGGAGAAGAAAGGCATGGCCACCGGCCTGTTTGCTATCCATCCGCTGACGGGCGAAGAGATCCCAGTTTGGGTCGCTAACTTTGTCCTGATGGAATACGGCACCGGCGCAGTGATGGCTGTTCCAGGCCATGACCAGCGTGACTGGGAGTTCGCGACTAAGTACAACCTGAACATCAAGCCAGTGATCCTGAATCTGGATGGTTCAACGCCTGATCTGAGCGAAGCGGCGATGACCGATAAAGGCGCGCTGTTCAACTCGGGTGAGTTCAACGGTCTGGATCATCAGGCAGGCTTCAACGCCATTGCTGATGCATTGGCGGCGAAAGGCGTCGGCGTGCGTAAAGTCAACTATCGTCTGCGCGACTGGGGTGTGTCCCGTCAGCGTTATTGGGGCGCGCCAATTCCAATGGTGACACTGGAAGACGGCACCGTGATGCCAACGCCAGAAGATCAGCTGCCAGTGATTCTGCCAGAAGATGTGGTGATGGACGGTATCACCAGCCCGATCAAAGCCGATCCTGAGTGGGCGAAAACCACGGTTAACGGCCAGCCAGCGCTGCGCGAAACCGATACCTTTGACACCTTTATGGAATCATCCTGGTATTACGCGCGTTACACCTGTGCCAATTACAACGAAGGCATGCTGGATCCTGCCGCTGCGAACTACTGGCTGCCGGTGGATCAGTATGTCGGTGGTATCGAACACGCCATCATGCACCTGATGTATTTCCGCTTCTACCACAAGCTGCTGCGTGACGCAGGCCTGGTGAACTCTGATGAGCCAGCCAAACGTCTGCTGTGTCAGGGTATGGTACTGGCCGATGCGTTTTATTACACCGGCGCGAACGGCGAGCGTAACTGGGTTTCTCCGGTTGATGTTAGCGTTGAGCGCGATGAAAAAGGTCGTATTGTTAAGGCTGTCGACAACGCAGGCCGCGAAGTGGTTTATGCCGGCATGAGCAAGATGTCCAAGTCGAAAAACAACGGCATCGATCCACAGCTGATGGTTGAACGTTACGGTGCCGATACCGTGCGTCTGTTCATGATGTTTGCTTCACCAGCAGAAATGACGCTGGAATGGCAGGAATCGGGTGTAGAAGGTGCGAACCGCTTCCTGAAGCGCGTGTGGAAACTGGCCTACGAACACGTAGCGAAAGGTGCCACCGTGGCGCTGGACCTCAATGCACTGAACGACGATCAGAAAGCGCTGCGTCGCGATCTGCACAAAACCATCGCCAAGGTGGCCGATGACGTGGGTCGTCGCCAGACATTCAACACCGCTATCGCTGCCATCATGGAGTTGATGAACAAGCTGACTCGTGCCCCGCAGGAGAGCGCTCAAGATCGCGCACTGATGCAGGAAGCGCTGGTGGCGGTCGTTCGTCTGCTCTATCCGTTCACGCCGCACGCCAGCTATGTTCTGTGGCAGGCGCTGGGCGGAGAAGGTAGTGTCGATGAAGCCAGCTGGCCGGTTGCGGATGAATCCGCGATGGTGGAAGATTCACTGCTGGTCGTTGTACAGGTGAATGGCAAAGTGCGCGGCAAGATTACCGTTGCGCCGGATGCTACGCAGGAGCAGGTTCAGGCGCGTGCTGCGCAGGAGCACATTGTGGCGAAATATCTGGAAGGCGTCACACTTCGTAAAGTGATTTATGTCCCTGGCAAACTGCTTAACCTGGTCGTAGGTTAAGTTCAGGAGGAACTGTGCGACAACTGATTATCAGGCTCTTTGTCCTGCTTGCGGTGATGATCACCGCAGGCTGTGGTTTTCACCCGCGTGGCACCACCATGGTGCCTAACGAGATGAAAACGCTGATCGTCCAGAGTGGCGATCCGTATGGCCCAATGGCGCGCACCGTGCGCCAACAGCTGCGTATCAATGATGTCACCATTGTTAATGACAGCAAACAGGCCAGTGCCAAATACCCGACACTGCGCTTAGGTGCAGAAGTGCTGGGGCGTGATACCGCGTCAGTGTTTATCAGCGGCACCACTGCTGAGTATTCACTGGTGATGACAGTGACCGCGCAGGTTCTGATCCCGGGCAAAGGCATCTACCCGATCAGCACCACCGTGTACCGTTCTTTCTTCGACAACCCGAATGCCGCACTGGCGAAGGATGCCGAGCAAGACATGATCGTGCAGGAGATGCGCCAGCGTGCCGCCGAGCAACTGGTGCGTAAACTGTTAACGGTTCATGCCGCGCAGGAAAGCAACAAAGACACGTTGCCACAGCCGGAGATCATCGCACCAGGTGAGAATTCACCAGAAGTGCCCTCTTCGTCAGCAACCAGTCTGCAATGATCAGGATTTATCCTGAACAACTGAGCGCGCAGCTTCGTGAGGGGCTGCGCGCCTGTTATTTTCTGACCGGCAATGAACCGTTGCTGATTCAGGAAAGTGCCGATGCCATTCGCGCGGCCTCATCTTCTCAAGGCTTTGAAGAACACTTCAGTGTCACTCTTGATGCGCAAACCGACTGGGATGCGATCTTTGCCAGCTGTCAGGCACTCAGCCTGTTCACTCAACGCCAGACCTTAACGCTGCAACTGCCAGAAAACGGTGCCAATGCAGCGATGGCCGAGCAACTGGTTAAACTCGCCAGCCTGCTGCACAGCGATATCCTGCTGGTGCTGCGCATGGCAAAACTGACCAAAGCGCAGGAAAACAGCGCCTGGTTTAAAGCGCTCAGCGCTCATGCCGTGCTGGTTCCCTGCCAGACGCCCGAACAAGCGCAGTTGCCGCGCTGGGTCGCGAGCCGTGCCAAAGCCATGAAGTTGAGTGTTGATGACGCGGCGATTCAACTGCTGTGCTACTGCTACGAAGGCAATCTGCTGGCGCTGGCGCAAGCGCTGGAACGTCTGTCACTGCTGTGGCCAGATGGCAAACTCACTCTGCCCCGCGTGGAAGACGCGGTAAATGACGCTGCACACTTTACGCCCTTCCACTGGGTGGATGCCCTGCTGGCGGGCAAAAGCAAGCGCGCCCTGCATATTCTGCATCAGCTGGAAAAAGAGGATGCTGAAGGGGTGATTTTACTGCGTTCTCTGCAACGTGATTTACTGACGCTGCTGCATTTGCAGCGCAATCAGGGTAAACAGGGCTTGCGTGCGCTAATGGATCAACAGCGCATCTGGCAAAACCGTCGCGCACTGTTTACCGATGCGCTGCAACGCCTTGATGCACGTCGTCTGCAACGCGCCGTCCATCTGCTCGCCGAACTGGAGCTGACCATGAAGCAGGATTACGGTCAAAACCTTTGGCCGCAGCTTGAAACCTTGTCGCTGCTGCTGTGTCACCGCGATTTTCCCCTAAGCTTTACGGATGTCTAAACTTTACGCGCTGTTTGGCGGCACCTTCGACCCTATCCACTTTGGCCATCTGCGCCCGGTGGAAGCGCTGGCGCAACAGGTAGGGTTGAAAAAGGTCACGCTGCTGCCGAATAATGTGCCGCCGCATCGGCCACAGCCCGAAGCCAGTGCCCGGCAACGCGTGGAAATGCTGCGCTGTGCGATTGCGACCCGCCCCCTGTTTGATATTGATACGCGAGAACTGGAGCGGGATACGCCGTCATGGACGGTGGCAACCCTTGAAGCACTCCGTGCGGAACGCGGTGCAAAACAGCCCCTCGGGTTTATCATCGGACAAGATTCTCTGCTAACGTTAGCCAAATGGCATCGCTGGCAGGATCTCCTCTCTTTGTGCCATCTGTTGGTGTGCCAGCGACCGGGCTATGCGACGCAGATGGAAACGCCTGAGATGCAGCAGTGGCTGGATGTGCATCGTGCACAGCACGCTGAACAGTTGCATCAATCTCCGGCAGGCCTTATCTGGCTGGCTGATACGCCGCTGTTCGACATCTCCGCCACGGAAATACGCCAGCGTCGTCACCTGGGGCAATCCTGCACCGATCTGCTGCCCGATGCGGTTATCGACTACATCGATCGCGCTGGCTTATATCGCGGTTGATCGTTGCGTGCTATACTGCGCCGCTTCATTTTAGGCTATGTTTTCCGGGCATTCAGCCTTCTCGTAATCACCTGTTTTTAAGGGGAACCTTTTGCAAGGTAAAGCACTCCAAGATTTCGTTATTGATAAGATTGACGATATTAAAGGCCAGGACATCATTGCTGTTGATGTGCAGGGCAAATCGAGCATCACCGATTGCATGATCATCTGCACCGGCACGTCGACGCGTCATGTGGTTTCGATCGCCGATCACGTGGTTCAGGAATCCCGTGCCGCGGGTTTAAAACCGCTAGGCGTCGATGGTAAAGCTGCCGCTGATTGGGTCGTCGTTGATCTTGGCGAAGTGATCGTACACGTGATGCAGGAAGAGAGCCGCCAGCTGTATGAGCTGGAAAAGCTCTGGAGCTAAGCCTTGAAACTGCAGCTTGTGGCCGTCGGCACCCAAATGCCTGACTGGGTTCAGACCGGTTTCATGGAGTATCTGCGCCGCTTCCCCAAGGATATGCCGTTTGAACTGACCGAAGTGCCTGCGGGTAAACGCGGCAAGAACGCGGACATCAAGCGCATCCTGGAAAAAGAGGGTGAAGCGATGTTAGCGGCCGTCGGCAAAGGCAATCGCATCGTCACGCTGGATATTCCTGGGCAGCCGTGGGAAACCCCACAGCTGGCGCAACAGCTTGAGCGCTGGAAACAAGATGGCCGCGATGTCAGCTTGTTGATTGGCGGCCCGGAAGGACTGGCGCCGGCCTGTAAAGCCGCTGCCGAGCAGAGCTGGTCGCTGTCCACGTTGACGTTGCCTCACCCGCTGGTGCGTGTGCTGGTAGCCGAAAGCCTGTATCGTGCCTGGAGCATCACCACGAATCATCCTTATCACCGTGAATAAACGCCTGACAACCTCCAGACAATAAACGCAGCGGATGAAATTACAGAGCAACGCCTTTCGCGATTACACTGCCGAACAGAAACTCTTTGTCCGCCGGGCTTTGGTGGCTTTTGTTGGCATTTTCCTGCTCTCCAGCGTGCTGGTGGTCAACCTCTATCACTTGCAAATCCTGCGTTTCGACGATTACAGCACCCGTTCCAATGAGAACCGCATCAAGCTGGTGCCCGTTGCGCCCAGCCGCGGCATCATCTTTGATCGCAATGGCGTCCCGCTGGCGCTGAACCGCACCATTTACCAGGCTGAACTGGTACCCGAAAAAGTCGATGACCTGAAGCAGACGCTGCAGGATCTGCGCCCGGTGCTGGATCTGACGGACGACGATCTCGACGCCTTTGAAAAAGAGCGTAAGCGCTCACGTCGTTTCACCTCCATTCCGGTAAAAACCGCACTCAACGAAGTGCAGGTGGCGCGCTTTGCCGTCAATCAGTACCGCTTCCCCGGTGTGGAAGTGAAAGGTTATCAGCGCCGCTATTATCCTTACGGCCAGACGCTGACGCATGTAGTGGGCTACGTCTCTAAAATTAACGACCGCGACGTTAAACGCCTCGATGATGAAGGTAAATGGCCTAACTATGCGGCAACGCATGATATCGGCAAGTTGGGCATCGAGAACTATTACGAAGATGTGCTGCATGGCAAAACCGGCTACGAAGAGGTTGAAGTGAACAACCGCGGCCGGGTGATCCGCCAGTTGCATGAGCAATCTCCACAGGCCGGCCGTGATATCTATCTGACCGTTGACCTGAAACTGCAGCAATATATTGAAACCCTGTTGACCGGCAGCCGTGCCGCCGTGGTGGTCAGCGATCCGCGTACCGGTGAAATTCTGGCGCTGGTGTCCACCCCCAGCTATGACCCCAATCTGTTTGTCGATGGTATCTCCAGTAAGGATTACAAAGCCCTGCTGAGCGATGAGAACCGTCCACTGTATAACCGTGCGTTGCAGGCTTCTTACCCACCCGCCTCAACGGTGAAACCTTATGTTGCCGTCTCTGCGCTTAGCGCAGGCGTGATTAACCGCAACACCAGCCTGTTTGACCCCGGCTGGTGGCAGTTGCCCGGTTCGGAAAAGCGCTACCGCGACTGGAAAAAATGGGGACACGGCCGTCTTAACGTCACCAAGTCGCTGGAAGAGTCTGCCGATACCTTCTTCTATCAGGTCGCCTACGACATGGGCATCGATCGCCTGTCAGAGTGGATGACCAAATTTGGCTATGGCCATCGCACCGGTATTGATTTGCCGCAGGAAAGTCCCGGCAACATGCCAACGCGTGAGTGGAAGCTGAAGCGCTTTAAGAAGCCGTGGTATCAAGGTGACACCATTCCGGTGGGTATTGGTCAGGGTTACTGGACTGCAACGCCGGTGCAGATGAACAAAGCCATGATGATTCTGATCAATGACGGCATTATCAAAGTGCCGCATTTACTGCGCGCCACCCGTGAAGGTCAGGCCATGGTGCCGTATCGCCAGCCGCCGGATGCGCCGATTGGCGACATCCACTCGGGATATTGGGAAATCGCCAAAGATGGCATGTACGGCGTGGCCAACCGCGCGAACGGGACGGCGCACAAAAGTTTTGCTGATGCACCTTACAAAATCGCTGCGAAATCCGGTACTGCGCAGGTATTCGGTCTGAAAGAGAACGAAACCTATAACGCGCACAAAATTGCTGAACGCTTGCGTGACCATAAGTTAATGACGGCATTCGCGCCTTACGATAAACCGCGCGTTGCCGTGACCATGATTCTGGAGAACGGCGGTGCTGGCCCGGCAGTGGGTACGGTGATGCGTCAGATTCTCGACCACATAATGTTAGGTGACAACAATACCGTGCTGCCTGAAGCCGCACCGACGCCGCCTGGCTACGAAGGTGAATAAAGATGTCCATGAACGATAGCCCGCAGAAAAGATCGATCTGGACGCGTATCCATATCGATCCCCTGTTTATGCTGATCATCCTTGCGCTACTGACCTACAGCGCCATCGTTATCTGGAGCGCCAGCGGTCAGGATCCGGGCATGATGGAGCGTAAACTCGGTCAGATTGCCATGGGTATCATTATCATGCTGGTGATGGCGCAGGTGCCGCCGCGCGTGTATGAAAGTTGGGCGCCCTATCTCTATATTGTCTGCGTGATATTACTGGTGGCGGTGGATGCCTTTGGCCATATCAGTAAAGGGGCGCAGCGCTGGCTCGATCTTGGCTTTGTGCGTTTCCAGCCCTCCGAAATAGCCAAAATAGCGGTGCCGCTGATGGTGGCGCGCTTTATTAACCGCGATGTCTGCCCACCGACGCTGAAAAATACTGGCATTGCGCTGGTGTTGATCTTCATGCCGACGCTGTTAGTGGCGGCACAGCCTGACCTCGGCACCTCGATTCTGATCGCCGCGTCCGGCCTGTTTGTGCTGTTCCTGTCGGGGATGAGCTGGAAGCTGATTGCTGTGGCGGTGCTGCTGGTGGCGGCTTTTATTCCGGTGCTGTGGTTCTTCCTGATGCATGATTATCAGCGCGACCGCGTGATGATGCTGCTCGATCCAGAGAGTGACCCGCTCGGTGCCGGTTATCACATTATTCAGTCCAAGATTGCGATAGGTTCAGGTGGTTTACGTGGCAAAGGCTGGCTGCATGGCACCCAGTCACAGCTGGAGTTTTTGCCTGAACGTCACACCGACTTTATCTTTGCGGTACTGGCAGAAGAACTCGGCCTGGTCGGCGTATTAGTGCTATTGGTACTGTATCTGCTGCTGATTTTGCGCGGCCTGATTATTGCGGCGCGCGCGCAAACCACCTTTGGTCGCGTGATGGCCGGTGGTTTGATGTTGATTTTATTCGTCTATGTTTTCGTTAACATTGGTATGGTAAGTGGTATCTTACCCGTGGTCGGTGTTCCGCTGCCGCTGGTGAGCTACGGCGGGTCGGCGTTGATTGTATTAATGGCCGGATTTGGCATCGTGATGTCGATCCATACTCATCGAAAAATGTTATCTAAAAGCGTTTAAGAGGCTGCACATGCGTAAGGATTGGCTTGGGGTTGCACTGGCATCATTGGTACTGGCTGCCTGTTCCGCACCGGAACAGCAGAATAATACTGCGCCACCGCAGCCGGCCTATAATGGCCCGGTGGTGGAAATACCAGGCGTTGAACCGCGCTATGAACCGATCAATCCTTCTACCAGCCAGGATTACAGCGTTAATGGTAAAAATTATCGCGTAATCAAGGATCCTTCGAACTTCAGCGAAGTCGGACTGGCCACCTGGTACGGTGCAGAAGCGCAAGGTAATCGCACAGCGATCGGCGAAGCTTACGACCCGGATGCCTTAACTGCGGCACACCCTACTCTGCCACTGCCAAGCTATGTGCGCGTCACTAACCTCGCCAATGGTCGCCAGATCGTGGTGCGTGTTAATGACCGTGGCCCGTATACCCCCGGCCGCATCATTGACCTGTCTCGCGCGGCAGGCGACCGTTTGAATATCTCGAATAATTCCCGTGTTCGCGTGGATTACATCAAAGTCGCACCGGATGGTTCTGTTTCCGGCCCCGGCACCATTGGCACCACAGTGGCGAAGCAGAGCTACGCCCTGCCCGCGCGCCCGGATCTTAACGGCGGCATGGCGATGATGGGTGGCAGCGCCAATACTACGCCTGCACCTGCGCCACAGGATGTTCGCGCAGTCGATAACAGCACCCTGCAGAGTAACGGTGGCCTCGGTGCCCCGGTGCAGAGCAGCGGTTTCCTCGGCGCGCCTCAGCCTTTAGCAAACGGTGTACTGGAAGGCAGTGAACCGGCCGCCACGTCTGTGCAGGCAACACCCGCTGCGCCGGTTGCGGCATCGGTTTCTGCTCCAGCCAGCGCTGCACCTCAGAGTACGCATACCGCCGGTGGTTATGTCGTTCAGGTCGGTGCGGTCAATGATGCGGCGCGCGCCCGTCAACTGGCGACCAGCCTGGGTAAACGTTTTGGCGTGCCTGGAAACGTGGAAGCCAATGGCAACGTTTATCGTATTCAACTCGGTGGTTACAGCAGCCGGGCGGAAGCCGCTGCGTTACAACAGCGCCTGACCACTGAAGCACAGATGAGCTCATTTATTACAACTGCCCGTCCGTAATGTTACGGGCAGTTACCTTTACTGCTGAAACTGATTTGCAAAGCAAGATGTCGCTCGATCGGGCGTTTGCTATAGTAAGGCACTTTTTTCACTCTTAGCCCACGGATGTTGTAGTCCTTAACATGAATACGCTGAAACCCTCTCGTTTTCTGAAACGCCTGACAGTGGGATCACTGGTCGCCCTTTCTCTCAGCCATGCCGCCTTTGCGGACGATGTTAACCTTAAGACGATGATCCCGGGCGTCCCGGAAATCGATGCTGAAGCTTATGTGCTGATCGATGCCAACTCAGGTAAAGTTCTGGCCGAAAAGAACGCCGATGCGCGCCGCGATCCAGCCAGTCTGACCAAAATGATGACCAGCTATGTGATTGGTCAGGCAGTCAAAGCAGGCAAAATCCATAACGATGACATTGTCACCGTAGGTAAAGATGCCTGGGCAACCGGTAACCCGGTGTTCAAAGGCTCTTCACTGATGTTCCTGAAGCCTGGCGATCGCGTACCGGTTTCTCAGCTGACGCGCGGTATCGTACTGCAGTCAGGGAATGATGCCTGTGTGGCGATGGCCGATTACGTTGCCGGCAGCCAGGATGCGTTTGTTAGCCTGATGAATAACTACGTTGGCGCGTTGGGTCTGAAAAACACCCACTTCCAGACCGTGCACGGCCTGGATGCTGAAGGCCAGTACAGCTCGGCGCGTGATATGGCGCTGATAGGCCAGGCATTGATTCGTGATGTGCCGGACGAATACTCGGTCTACCGTGAAAAAGAGTTCACCTTCAACAATATCAAACAGATGAACCGCAATGGTTTACTGTGGGATACCAGCCTGAACGTTGACGGTATTAAAACCGGTCACACTGATGCGGCAGGTTACAACCTGGTGGCTTCTGCCACTGAAGGCCAGATGCGTCTGATCTCTGCTGTTATGGGCGGTCACACCTATAAAGGTCGTGAAACCGAAAGTAAAAAACTGCTGACCTGGGGCTTCCGTTTCTTTGAGACCGTCGCACCTCTGAAAGCAGGCAAAGAGTTCGCCTCTGAGCCGGTTTGGTTTGGTAACAGCGATCGCGTCCAGCTTGGCGTTGAAAAAGATGCCTACCTGACCATTCCACGCGGTCGTATGAAAGACCTGAAAGCCAGCTATGTACTGACCAATACCGAACTGCATGCACCGCTGCAGAAAAACCAGGTGGTGGGCAGCATCAACTTCCAGCTGGATGGCAAAACCATTGAACAGCGTCCGCTGGTGGTCCTGAACGAAGTGCAGGAAGGCGGCTTCTTCAGCCGTATCATTGATTACATCAAACTGATGTTCCATCACTGGTTTGGCTAAGACGCTTGAAAAATCGTCTGTCTGATACCATATAATTAGAATCCCCCGTTTCAAACGTATAGGGGAGGCTGGAAAGCCTCCCTTATCGATTTTTTATGCACTACCTGTTGTAGGGGCCGCCTGTGGGCTGCTCTTCTCAATTTTAAGCACCGGAGCCAACATGAAAACCAAACTGAATGAACTGCTCGAATTCCCTACCCCCTTCACCTATAAAGTAATGGGTCTGGCGCAACCGGAGCTGGTTGATCAAGTGGTTGAAGTGGTGCAGCGCCACGCCCCCGGCGACTATACCCCGGCAGTGAAACCGAGCAGCAAAGGTAACTACCATTCGGTTTCTATCACCATCACCGCAACGCATATCGAACAGGTAGAAACCCTGTACGAAGAACTGGGTAACATTGATATCGTGCGCATGGTCCTGTAATACCCGCGCTGGCAAAGGCGGCTTTGCCAGCGTTATACTCAGCCCTTCACTCTCTACCGGATCTCCGCTTTGTCAGCTAACACGCTTCTTGTTCGTCAACTGGGCCAGCGCGACTGGCAACCTGTCTCCGATGCGATGCATCAGTTTACCGATCAACGTGACAGCAGCACTGCCGATGAAATCTGGCTGGTGGAACATCATCCGGTGTTTACCCAGGGCCAGGCAGGCAAAGCCGAACATCTGTTGATGCCGGGCGATATTCCGGTAGTGCAGAGCGATCGTGGCGGCCAGGTGACGTATCACGGGCCTGGGCAACAGGTGATGTACGTGTTGATTGATATTAAACGTCACAAAATCGGTGTCAGAGAGCTGGTCACTGCGCTGGAGGAAACCGTGATCGCCACCCTGGCGGATTATGGTATCGCTGCGCGCGCACGTGCCGACGCACCCGGCGTTTATATCGGCGATGACAAAGTGTGCTCATTAGGCCTTCGCATTCGCAAAGGGTGCTCCTTCCACGGCCTGGCATTAAACGTGGCGATGGATCTGGCACCTTTCCTGCGCATCAATCCCTGCGGTTATGCCGGCATGCGCATGACGCAGTTAAGTGAAAAGCAGCCGGGCGTCACAACCGCCGACGTACAACCCCGTTTGGTACAACATTTCGCCCGCTTAACGGGTTTCACCCAGCTTGATTGGCAAAATGAGGCCAGGGTCTGACCTTGGCTGTCTGTGCTCATTTACAAAATTGTAACTTTAGCGCTCGCATATCGGCTGCTTATGCGCAGACGAAATGATATAATTTTTGCCATATTTTCAAATAAAGTTGAAAGCCTGGTTCTCAGTTTGAGTGAGGAAGCTTTCAAATCGCAATCCCGACCGGAACCTGCAGATTTATGAGTAAACCAATTCAGATGGAACGTGGCGTCAAGTATCGCGATGCCGACAAAATGGCGCTGATTCCGGTGAAAACCGTGATGGTCGAGCGTGAAGAGATTCTGCGTAAGCCGGAGTGGATGAAGATCAAACTGCCTGCGGATTCCAGCCGCATTCAGGGTATCAAAGCCGCCATGCGCAAAAATGGTCTGCACTCGGTGTGTGAAGAGGCCTCCTGCCCTAACCTCGCTGAATGTTTTAACCACGGCACCGCCACCTTTATGATCCTCGGTGCGATTTGTACGCGTCGTTGCCCATTCTGCGACGTCGCCCACGGCCGCCCAAATATGCCTGACGCCAACGAACCGCTGAAACTGGCACAAACTATTGCCGATATGGCGCTGCGTTACGTGGTGATCACCTCGGTTGACCGCGACGACCTGCGCGACGGCGGGGCTCAGCATTTTGCCGATTGCATCACTGCCATTCGCGAAAAAAGCCCTAATATCAAAATTGAAACGCTGGTGCCTGACTTCCGTGGTCGTATGGATCGTGCGCTGGAAATCCTCACCGCCACGCCGCCAGATGTGTTCAACCACAACATGGAAAACGTGCCACGCGTTTACCGTCAGGTGCGTCCTGGCGCCAATTACGACTGGTCACTGAAGCTGCTGGAGCGTTTCAAAGAAGCGCATCCGGACGTGCCAACCAAGTCTGGCCTGATGGTCGGATTGGGTGAAACCAATGCGGAAATCGTGGAAGTGATGCGTGACCTGCGTCGTCATGGTGTCACCATGCTCACACTTGGCCAGTATTTACAGCCAAGCCGCCATCACCTGCCGGTACAGCGCTATGTGAGCCCGGCAGAGTTTGATGAGATGAAAGAAGAAGCCATGGAGATGGGCTTCACCCACGCGGCCTGTGGCCCGTTCGTACGTTCTTCTTATCACGCGGATATGCAGGCCAAAGGGCTGGAAGTGAAATAATCGGTTCTGCGGGTGTGACGCCCGCAACCAGGCTTTTTCACCCGTGCCAAAAAACAAAAACCAGACTGGAAGCAGTCTGGTTTTTTTATCAACGTCATAAATATTTACACTTATTGACGTTTGAAGTGAGATTACTCTTTGTGGCTCACGCGTTCAGCCGGCGCTTCTTCAGCGGTGCTTTTGGTTGCGGTGGATTCATCGTCTTTCATGGCTTTCTTGAAGCCTTTAATGGCGGAACCCAGATCACCACCCAGTGAACGTAACTTGTTGGTACCAAACAGCAGTACAATAAGTGCACCGATGATCAGCAGTTTGGCAATGCTGAAACCTTCCATACTTTACCTTTCAACCTTAGCGAAAAACAGACATCACTATTAACGCGCAGTTTATCAGCTGTAACAACTAGAATCTGTAACAGATTACGATCAACACCCGCGCAACATTAAATAAAGCGGCTCAAGAATGCCTGCGTACGCGGGTGCTGCGGATTACTAATCACCTGCTCCGGCGTCCCCTGCTCCACCACCACGCCACCATCCATAAACACCACCCGATCCGCCGCCTCACGTGCAAAGCCAATCTCATGCGTCACCACGATCATGGTCAGACCACGATCGGCCAGCGTGCGCATCGTCGCCAGCACCTCTCCCACGAGTTCGGGGTCCAGCGCGGAAGTCGGCTCATCAAACAGCATCAACGCCGGTTTGATGGCTAACGCGCGAGCAATCGCCACACGCTGCTGCTGCCCACCGGAAAGATGACGTGGCCACGCATCGGCTTTGTCACTCAATCCGACCGTTGTCAGCAGTTCGCGCGCATGCTGCAACGCTTCCTGGCGGGGAAACTTATGCACACCAATGGGCGCTTCAATAATGTTCTGCAGCACGGTCATGTGTGGATAGAGGTTGAATTGCTGAAACACCATGCCGATCTTCTGACGCTGGTGAGCAATCCGCCGTGCCGACAGGCGATGCAGAATTCCACGCTTCAATTCGTAGCCAATCTGCTCTTCACCCACCATGATGGAGCCGGCGTTCATATCTTCCAGATGGTTTATACAGCGCAGGAAGGTCGATTTGCCCGATCCCGATGGCCCGAGAATCACCACCACTTCACCTGGAAACACATCCAGATCGATCCCTTTCAATACCTCGTTATCGCCATAACTCTTCTGGACATTGCGCGCAGAGACCAGCGGCTGAATCTCACTCATACATCCTCCTTCAGCTGATGTGTCGCTGCGACAGCCGTGTCTGTCCGGCGTTTATTCACCACGGTACGTTTGGTGCCGCGTGCGTAGTAGCGTTCAATTGCTGACTGCCCAATATTCAGGATCGACGTGATCAGCAGATACCAAATCACGGCCACCATCAGCATCGGGATAATTTCAAAGGTGCGGTTATAAACGGCCTGCACCGAGTAAAGCAGATCGCCCATGGCTATTACGCTCACCAGCGAGGTCGCTTTAATCATACTGATCAGCTGATTGCCGGTGGGAGGAATAATGGATCGCATCGCCTGAGGAATGATAATGCGGCGCAATGCACGGCTGCGGCTCATGCCAAACGCCTGAGTGGTTTCCACCTGCCCCTGATCCACAGACAACAGCCCGGCGCGAATAATCTCCGCCATATACGCCGCTTCATTCAGTGCCAGTCCGGCAAACGCAGCGGTCAGCGGCGTAATCAGATCGTTGGTATTCCAGCTGGCGAAGGTAATATCCGTCCAGGGTACGGTAATCGAAATGTTCGGAAACAGCGTCGACAGGTTGTACCAAAAGATCAGTTGCACCAGCAGCGGCGTACCCCGGAAAAACCAAATGTAGAGCGACGAGATACCGCTCAGCAGTTTATTCTCCGAAAGGCGCCACACCGCCAGCAGCAGGCCCAGCAGCGTACCGAGGATCATCGAGACCACCGTCAGCCCGAGCGTCACCTGCAGCCCTTTCATCACCGAACCTTCGGTGAACCACTGCAACACCACTTTCCATTCAAAATTGGGATTGGTCGCCACCAGCCAGAGAAAGTTGGCCGCGACCACCAGTACCACAATCCATGAGATCCAGCGTCCATAAGTGGGCGCACTGCGGGCGAAAGCGACATCGCGCTGCTGCACGTTGGCCTTATCCCTGGCTCGCGTATTGTGGGTGACTGGATTCATTTTGCTGTCCCCTGCGCCAGATTACGACCCGGCTGCTGCAAGATATTGCCGTCGAGTTTCCACTTCTTCATGATCGCCGCGTAGGTGCCGTTGGCGAACAGCTCTTTATAGGCGTCGAGTACTACATTGCCCAGTTCGGAACCTTTTGGTACCACCGTGCCCTGGAAAATATCGCCAAAGCCGTTTTTCTGCCCTTTACCGGAAAGCTCCAGCTGGCCATTGGCTTGATCGATAAAGTAAGTCAGCGGTGCCTGTGAAGAGAAGAAAGCATCAGAACGCTTAGAGCGTACTGCCAGAATCGATGAAGGCTGATCGGTAAAGGATTGCACCACCACCGCAGGTTTGCCCGCGGCAACGCAAGCGTCCGACTGCTTACGAATCACCTGCTCAGCTGAACCGGCTGCCATCACAGCAATACGCTTGCCGCAGGTGTCTTCCAGACCGTTAATTTTCGCTGGATTGCCCTTTTGAACGCCGAACACCACGAACTCCTGCACAAAATCGATGAAGTCGACTTTCTGCTGACGATCGGGATAGTCGCCAATCGGCCCAATCGCCATCTGATAACGGCCCGAGTTAATGCCAGCTAAAACACCCGACAAACCGCTGACCGTGGCATGTTCAATTTTCACACCCAGCAATTGAGCCAAAGCATTCGTCAGGTCGGCTGAGGCGCCGTCCATCGAATGTGGACCGTTCACGATCTCATAAGGAGGAAACGATCCGTTGTTTACCGAAATCATTTTTCCAGCGCTTTTAATCTCTGCTGGCAAGCGGTCATGCAGCGCCTGATCAACTTTCTGCGTTGGGATAGTTTCCGCTGCCTGCACTGCGCTGACTGTCAGCCCCAGCGCCAACGTTATTGCTGTGGTAAGTTTATTCATGAGCCAGTTCCCCAAAATCTATCAAAGTGGTTTCAGTTCAGGACGTGCAAAACGGCGGTTTTCCAGCACCGGCAGTACGCTGCGGGCGTAGGCAATGCGTTGTGGATCGAGATCGGCGAACACCAGTGCCGCCGACTCTGGCGCTTTGGCTATCGCCACGCCGAGAGGATCGATGACCAGACTGTTGCCGATGTTACGCGGGCCACATTCGCCCACGGCCACCATGTAACAGGTGTTTTCCAGTGCGCGTGCCGTACACAGCAATTCCCAATGCATCTCTTTCAGCGGGCCTTTGACCCACGCGGCAGGCAATACCAGCACATCAGCACCGTCCAGCACCAGACGGCGCGCCAGTTCCGGGAAACGCACGTCGTAGCAGGTCATCAGGCCCACTTTCATCCCCGCCACTTCCACCAGCGGTGGGATTTCGTTGCCTGGATTCACGCGCTGTGACTCCTGCATCGCAAACGCATCATAAAGATGCAGCTTTTCGTAGGCGGCGATGAGTTCACCGTTGCGAATGGCAATCAGCACGTTGAGCGCCTTGTTGCCCTCTGTCGGCACGTGCACGCTCATCATGGTGGTTAAATCGTTGCCCTTACTGACCGCCAGCAACTGTGTGATGAAAGGGCCATCCAGCGGTTGTGCGGCTTTCAGTACCAAATCAGGGTCGGCAATATCACGCGCCAGCACGCCTTCAGGCAGGACCAGTAAATCCGCGCCTCCAGCAAGTGCATTGTTCATTAAACCGATGCAGATATCGGTGTTTTCCTGCCATTCCCGGCTGACAGCAAACTGCCCCATTGCAACTTTCATCTTCACTCCCCTTGCACTGCTGCCGGGAAAATCGCTTCCGGCGTCAGTAATGTTTTGGTTAAGCCTTGCTGGAACAGCTCGTTAGCAAAATCGGCGATCATCTTTTTGTTAGCGGAGAATCCGTTTTGATTCCAGTCTGCCGGTAATTCCTGCGCGGTACGTCGCAAATCATCCAGCAGCCACGGTGTGGTGTCGGCGTATTTCTCGCGTTTCTGCATCCACATCTGGTACGAACGATCGATGATTTCGCTTAACGCCTGCGGCAGCCAGGGATGCATTTCCGCCAGTGCCGGTTTCATCGCCAGCAGATGGATACCCGGCACGTAGCCGACGCGGTTGAAGTAGTCACGTTCGGCGGTCACAAAGTCGTTTTGCAATTGACGCAGGCCAGAATTTTTCAGGAAGAAACCTTCCGGCATAAAGGGCGTGAACACCGCATCCAGCTCACCGGCCTTTAGCAGTTCGATCAGCGGGCGCTCACCCGGTGCAGGTTCGATGCGGCCCGGACGACCGAAGCCCGCGAGGCGATCCACAATCGGATGTTCTTCGGTCAAACGGCCGGCAAACCAGTACGCATCATCGATCTCCACGCCAGCTTCACGCAGCACGGTGCGCGTCCAGGTGTTGCCAGAATCCTGCCAGCCGGTCACCCCGATTTTCTTGCCTTTCAGTTGAGCGGGCGTGGTAATCGGGCTGTCAGCTGTGGTGATGATGCAGCGCTGGCGGAAGCCGCGCATCAGGAAGTGCGGCAGGCCAAGCAGTGCGTTATCGCCTCTGGCGCATGCCTGAGCATAGCGGCTGAATGACACTTCACCCGCGTCGTATTTGTCGCTGGTCGCGAGGTTATCAACCAGCGTGCCCACGCGGTCAATCTCTAACGTGAAGCCTTCTGGTTTGATGTCGCCGAGTGCCAGCGGTGTGAAATAATCCCAGTCACGCACCGCCAGTCTGATGGTTACCATAATTGTGCTTTCCCCGTTTTCGGCCAGAGATCTGGCGCTGTTTATTTATTCAGCAAATAGTGCTTGAATTTGAGTCTAAAACGCGAATACTAATCTGAACAATCAATTCTTTGTTACTGAACAAATGATTTTCTTATGACGCAAACGGTAGATGTCGAGTGGCTTAGCCATCAAATAGACGATGCTTCGGTAAAGGGAATAACGCTTACCGCCTCATCCTTAATTCGGGACGGCCAAATTGCTGTTGGCATGCAAATGCCTGCGGTGCGCGAACTGGCGGAGCGGCTGGGCGTCAGTCCGGCAACCGTTTCTGCTGCCTGGGCGCAACTGAAGAAGCAGAAAGTGCTGGCGGGTAAAGGACGCAGTGGCGTGTGGGTGTGTGGCAACAGCGTACTGCCACGCCCCATCCGCTTTGAGAAGATTGGTAACTACGGCGAGAACATCCGGGCAGCGCTGGCGATGGCGTCACCCGATCCGGCGTTGCTACCGGATCTCAAACGGGCGATCCTCGCCGGCATTGCCTCGCCTGAGTTAAACAGCTATCAGCGCGAAGCGATCTCCCCACAATTGCAAGCGGCCATCAGTCCACGCTGGCCCTATCCGGCGGAAGCCTGGTTAGCCACTGATGGCGGTTTTGATGCCATGAACCTGATTGTGCAGACGCTGTTGTCGCCGGGCGATCGGGTGGTGATTGAAAATCCCACCGCCACCCGTTTGCTGGATATGCTGGAAAATATCGGCGCAGAAATTTTGCCACTGCCCTGCGATGATCAGGGACCGATACCCACGGCACTGGCCACACATCTGCAAAAATCACCGGCGATGTTTATCTATCAGCCGCGCACGCATTCCGCCACCGGCTACAGCGTGACTCAGCGTCGCAGCGCCGAGCTGGCGCGGGTGCTGGCGAACAGTACCACGATGATTGTCGAGGATGATGGCATTGGCGATCTGTCGCGCTGGCCGGCCTGGAGCCTCGGTTTTCACTTCCCGGAGCGGGTCATTCACGTTCATTCTTTTTCCAAAGCCTATGGTCCCGATCTGCGCCTGGCGGCGTTATCCGCGACGGCAGACATGGTGAAACGCTTACAGTCGTGGCGTAACTTCGGCGTCAGCTGGACCAGCCGTATCTTGCAGGATGCGGTGGCATGGATGCTCACCGATGAGGCCACACAGCAGAGCATTCAACAGGCGAAGACCGTATACGCGCAGCGTCGCCAGCAGTTACTGGCGGCACTGGCAAAACGCGGAGTGGTACTGGAAGAGCGAGATGGGTTAAGCGTACAGATCCCGGTGGAATCAGAGCAGTACGCCATGATCACCCTGGCAGCACGCGGCATCGCTGTACTGCCGGGAGAACGCTGTTGCCTCAACGGCGAGCCCTTTATTCGCGTCAGTGCTTCACTGCTCCCGTTCGATCAGCTTGAAAGCATTGCTGACGCGCTGGTCATCGCCACCGGGCGTGAACTTAAAGCGAGCCCAGATCTTTGATGTGATAACGCGGAGATTCCACATAGCCTTCACGCGAGTAGAACTGGTTGGCTTTAAGGCGGGAAGCGTGACAATGCACTTCCATGCGATCGCAGCCCCGTTCACGCGCTAGCTGTTCGGCATGGCTGAGCAGCTGTTGGCCACTGCCTTTACTGCGCTCGCCTTCCGCAATGCAAAAATAGCTGATGCGGGCGAAATCACCGGGCAGCGCCAGTTGGGGGATAAAGTGCAAAGAGAGAAATCCCAGAACCTGATTACCGTGTTCTGCCACCAATAAAATTTCGTCGGGATGGCTGCATAACTGCGCCAGACGTGTATCAATAAACTTTTCTGTGCCGCTGTAACCCAGTTCGGTTAACAGCGCACTCAGGGCAAAACTGTCTTTTGCCAGTGCCTGACGTATATTCATCCTGCCTCCTCATGAGTCCTTGCATGCAGTTATATAGCGTTGTTGCGTAAAAAGCTGCAAGTAAGGATTGTTATGAGAATGTTACTGCCAGGTTCTGTGAAATACGCCGCAGAATGTGCCCTGTCATCAGACTGTCATCACGGCTTAAGGTTGGCTTAACCTGGCTTTGCGATGCTGAGTGAAATACACCTCTGGGGCGCGCACATGAAAAACCTGATTCCACGTAGCTACAATGAAGTGATGGCGCTTTTCGTCGCCATGGCGGCCGTGTTGGGCTATTCCCTGACCTGGTGGCACATGTAAAAAGGACAAAAAAAACCCGCCATTAGGCGGGTTTTCAAAATTCTAACTGTTAACTTACAGAGCGATAACGTTAGCAGCAGATGGGCCTTTAGCGCCGTCAGTGATTTCGAACTCTACACGCTGACCTTCAGCCAGAGTTTTGAAACCATTGCTCATGATTGCAGAGAAGTGTACGAATACATCTTTGCTGCCATCTTCTGGAGTAATGAAACCGAAGCCTTTCGACTCATTAAACCACTTAACGTTACCTTTGATCTTGGACATCTATATTACCTTTACATGAAAAATGGACACTAAACTGTGTCGGCATCTAGTACAGCAATTGCGGTGACATTTGTCCAGTGAGAATTGATGAAAAAGTGATAAATATTGATTTTTTGCATCCCCTTCACACTTTTTGACGCTTTTCACACGCTAAAACTGGAATCTCAGCCAGGCAAAATAGACGTTGCCGTTATTATAAGTCCCTGGAATATAAGTCATTTGGAAAGTGGCTGGCCCATATCCTATTGATGCTAATGGCAAAACCAGTGGAACCGGGATATAGCGCCAGTTATCTCTCGCGGTGACGCCCGCGGTGTAGCCTGCACCGATGTGGAAATTCTGGTCGTTCAATGGCCGCCAGGTCGCTTCCCAGCCATAGCCAGCGATAGGCTCCCATTTGTTGAACGAGTCTTTGAACACCATGGCATAGAGCCCATGCCAGTTGCCTTTCTCATCCCAACGAGAGACACCGCCCCCTGCACCCCACGGCCGCTCGTTGTACTTTTCGATATGCTCGTCATCATAGGTCCAGCGGTTATGCCAGGTGATAGCGGGTAGGTAAAAGTCATGATGCTGTGGCTGCGACCAGGTTTGCTCAACATTGGTGCTAAATGTGTTCCATCCCGCCTCAACGGCTTGCGATGTTGTGACTGCTGATGCCAAAAACGTCATGGGTAACGTCAAAATTCCGCCCAAAAGTGCGGATAAAATGGGCCGATTCACAAAAAAATCCTATTAAGTCATCTCTTAAATTCGCCCCCAGTAAAAAGGCGCATTCGGTAAGTGGGCGATTATTAGCGCAACAACTTAAAACGATATCTAAAAAGGCGGCTAAAAACTCCAGGGATAGTCTGTGTTACAACATTATTTTCCGATGATTTAGATTAGGTTGTGGTTTTTCTATAGAAAGAAATATCCCGGCCGTCAGGAAAAATGCACATTAAATGCACTCTCTGCGTGATAATCACCCAGAGAGACAACTTAATTTTCAGCAACTTAACGACAATCATTTATATCGGAAATAAATTAATTAAATTTATGAATTGAACTTTGAGGGCGAATAGGATAAATCTCATCTTTCCAGGATGGAGAGGGAGGAACATTGAAATGACGATTCGCTGTCGACGCTGCGGCTGCGCTAAATTTTATTTCACATTGCCGAAAGTGGAAGAGGATAAAAATAACTCACACCATGGTGCGTATTGCGCGGGGTGTGATAAACCGATTGACTGGCGGGACTTGATTCCGGCAATGCTCACATTGAGCGAATTTGCCGCGTCCCGGGCAGAATAAAGAATTCAGGCACCTCAGGTGCCTGTTCATGCTAAAAAATCAGTTTGAATACACCCGTAATCGTCAGTAATCCCACGATAAAAATGATGGCAATAATCCACAGAATTATTTTCATTGTTCGCTCCTTCAGTGATGAAAAATAACGCGCCTGTTTTCCAGTATAGATGATCATTCTGCGTTCGCTGTGCAGTGCGAGCACTGTCACGCATGGTGATGAGCGTTGCCTTCCGTTCAGTTTTATTTCTGCGAGACGGGTCGCATGTCGCGATTTTATCTCTCTCTCCCGCTGCGCACCGCCGGCTCGTGCTGTCTAAACTTACAGCGCCTCTAGCAGGCCTCAATTGTTATCACTGCCTACGTAACAAGGAGATCTTATGAGCACGATTAATACCAGCATGGGGCGTTACAGCCTGAAGGCAAAGGATTACGGCAACCACATCAGTGGCAGCATTGCTATTAATGATGAAGGTGGCACCCAACTCACCATGCAAGAGTTTGAAGAGCATTACCTTGACGATGTCGTCAACAATGTTATTTATCCGGTCACGGGTGGGAACCGTGAAATTACCCGCGCGTTGCGCGATCAGATGGTGAAAGCGGGCTTTGAACAGCCGCATTGAGTTTTTGGGCCACAGATTGTGGCCCTTTGCTTTTGATAACACTCACTTGCGGTAATGATAGCTTTAAGCGCAGGATGCATTATCGAACATGACAAGGAGATTGACCGCGTGAGTGCCCTTTACCGACTTCCCCCTTCCCAGTTACATCAATTTGTTCAGGCCATTTGGTTACATGCCGGCAGCAGCGCTGAAGAGTCACGTTTAGTGGCTGACCATCTGGTGGCCGCCAATCTGGCCGGTCACGATTCACACGGCGTAGGAATGATCCCGAGCTATATGAGTTCACTGAAGCAGGGATTCCTGCAGCTGAACCAGCACACCACCATTGAAAAGGATGCCGGTGCGGTGCTCACCCTGCACGGACATAACGGCTTTGGTCAGGTGGCGGCACATCAGGCGATGCAGTTGGGTATTGAGCGTGCAGCGAAGCTGGGTATCGCTGCGGTCGGCTTACACCACTCCCACCATATTGGTCGTATCGGTCATTGGGCGGAACAGTGCGCAGCTGCGGGATTCGTCTCTTTCCATTTCGTCAACGTGATGGGTGATCCGATGGTTGCGCCCTTTAACGGTAGCGACCGTCGTTTTGGCACCAACCCCTTCTGTGCCATCTTCCCACGCCAAAATGCCAAACCGCTGCTGCTCGATTTCGCTACCAGCGGGATTGCCTACGGCAAAACACGCGTGGCGTGGAACAAAGGGCAACAGGTCGCGCCCGGTTATCTGATCGATCATCAGGGGCAGCCCACCACCGAACCCGGCGTGATGCATCAGGCACCTTATGGCTCGCTGATGCCCTTCGGTCTGCATAAAGGTTACGCGCTGGCCACGATGTGCGAAATTCTGGGCGGTGCGCTTTCCGGTGGTCGCACCACGCACGATGCCACGCTGGTCAGCAGCCATGACGCCATTTTCAACTGCATGACCACCATCATCGTTAATCCCGAAGCGTTTGATGCCCCGGCGATGCAGGAAGAAGCAGAATCGTTCCTCGAATGGGTAAAACGCTCGCCACAAAGCGGCGATGCACCGATTCAGGTGCCGGGTGAATGGGAAGAACAGAATCGTATCGAACGCGATCGCGAGGGGATTCCGCTCGACAGCAACAGTTGGGAACAGATTTGTGCAGCGGCATTACAGGCAGGCATGTCCGATGAAGAGCTGGCGGCCTTCCGCGCGCTGGCGCAGTAGATCCCAGTAATAAGAAAGCTGAGGCACATCGCCTCAGCTAATTTCCTTCAGATCACGTTAGCCAGCAGCAAACAGCCGACCAAACCACACACCGAAATAATGGTTTCCAGCGCGGACCAGGAGCGGATGGTTTCACCGATGGTCAGGTTGAAGTATTCCTTGAACAGCCAGAAGCCCGGGTCGTTGACGTGAGAGAAGATCACGCTGCCAGAACCCACGGCAATCACCATCAGTTCCGGGCTGGCACCGCTGGTGGCAATCAGTGGCGCAACGATCCCGCCAGCGGTAATCGCCGCCACGGTGGCTGAACCCAATGCGATACGCAGCACTGCGGCGATAGACCACGCCATAAAGATCGGCGACAGATTAGTGGCATGCATCATATTCGCGATGTATTTATCAACGCCGCTGTCCACCAGCACCTGCTTGAACGCCCCGCCGCCGCCAATGATCAACAGCATCATGGCGATGATTTTGATTGAGTCGGTGATGGTGCCCATCACTTCATCCATACTCCGTCCACGGTTCAGACCAAAGGTGAAGATGGCGATCAGTACCGCAATCAGTGTTGCCATAATCGGGTCACCAAAGAACTCCGCATACGGCAACAACAGATGCCCTTTCGGCAACACCATCTCCGCCACGGCACGCAAGGCCATCAGCACTACCGGAACTAACGCCGTCCAGACGCTGACGCCAAAGCCGGGCATTTCCGCTTCGGTAAAGGTTTTCGGGTTCCACAAACCTTCAGGAATCGGTTTGTCGATGCCTTTCAGGAAGCGCGCATACACCGGGCCCGCCAGAATCACGGTCGGAATACCCAGCAGGGTGCCATACAGCAGCGTTTTACCCATATCGGCGTTGAACAGCGTCGCAATCGCCGTTGGACCTGGATGCGGAGGCAGGAAACCGTGCGTCACCGACAATGCCGCAGCCATCGGCACGCCGACGTACAACAGCGGCACACGCGCCGACGCCGCGATGCTGAACACCAGCGGCAGCATCAACACAAAGCCCACTTCATAGAACAGCGCGAAGCCCACCGTGAAGCCGGTTAAGACCAGCGCCCACTGAATGTGTTTTTGACCAAATTTAGCAATCAGCGTGGTGGCAATACGCTGGGCACCGCCGCAGTCAGCCAGCAGTTTTCCCAACATCGCGCCAAAGCCCATGATCAGCGCCAGACTACCAAGCGTGCCGCCCACGCCAGTTTTGATCGATCCAATCACTTTGTTGACGGGCATACCCTGCATCATGCCCACCGCCAGCGCGACCAGGATCAGCGCGATAAATCCGTTCAGCTTGAAGCGAATCATTAACAGCAGCAGTAAGGCTACGCCAATCGCCACATAGAGTAATGGCATAATTTTTCTCCACTTTTGCGCACGACAGCATGTCGGCAGCGGTTTGTTTTGTTGATCCCAAATGACAGTCGATTCGGTGACATCGCTGAGAGGCACGCGGTCTGTCGCACAATGTTACGGGTATCATGTTAAGGGTAACATTGCGCACAAAGCATCAGCCGTGCGGGGGGAATTTCTGTTTTGCGAAGGTGATCAACTTTTTGCCTGGCAGTTATCAGAATGTTTGCAGCGGAGGCCTGACGGGATTTGGTTACACTAAGGTCTTTATGCCCTTCAAAAAAAGGATCTGCAGGTGAGTGAGAATCTGATCGAGTTGTACAGTAATCAACAAACCCTGTTTGGACGTGGCAGCATCGACCGACTAATACCACTGCTGGCCGCCCATCCCCAACCGACGCTGCTGTTTTGTGGCCGCTCTTTCCTCAACGGTCCTGCCTGGCAAAGACTGGGCGCGGCACTCAATGACCAGATTCTGGGCTATGAAATTGTCAGCCATGAAGCCTCGCCGGATGAAATTGATGCCTGGGTGAATCGCTGGCGCGGCCATGTGGATCGCGTGGTAGCAATCGGCGGCGGCAGCGTGCTGGATGCGGCTAAAGCCTTCAGCGCCATGATGCAGCATCCGCTGAATACCGCACGTTACCTGGAGAAAGTGGGTGATACGCCGGTTCAGGCGATCACTCTGCCACTGATCGCCATTCCCACCACAGCGGGAACGGGCAGTGAGGCGACGCAAAACGCCGTGGTGACCGATCAGCAGCATATTCAGGTAAAAGCCTCGTTGCGCCATCCGGTGTTTGTACCACAGGTGGCAATTCTGGATGCCGATTTGCTCAAGGGCACACCAGATAGCGTACTGGCCACCTGCGCCATTGATGCCTTTACCCATCTGTTTGAAGCGTATCTGTCGCGCAAAGGCAATCTGTTTACCCAACAAACGGCGCTGAATGGGCTGCGGCTGTTCTTTCAGGCATGGCCAAACCTGAATCGTGACGATGCACAAGGTGATGAAGCACGAGAAGCGATGATGATGGCTTCCTGGCTGGGCGGTGTCTGCCTGAGCAGTGCGGGATTAGGCGTGATTCATGGGATTGCCGGGGAACTGGGCGCCATCAAACCTTTCCATCACGGAGAAGTGTGTGGACGTTTGCTGTTCCCATTCCTCGATGTGCTGGCGGAAACAGAACACGCCGAACAGAAGCGTTTGATGACACAGCTGGGGCAAGCATTGCTACCGGACGATCCGGCGCCGCCCGCGCTGGCGCTCAAAGCCTGGTTGCAGGCGCATGCGATTGTGCCGTTCTGGCAGGATGGGCCGACCTTGAGCGCCACCGACGTTGACTGGATTGTCGCGCGCGCCAACAGTAAAAACGGCTGGGTCAGTTACGATGCCCCCACCCTCACCGAGATGATTACTGCGGCCTGGCACGTTGCATAACATCGGTTGATTTAGACAGTGCGGGCGCGCCAAAGCACACCCGCACAACATGACTTTCCCGCCACTTTACAGCGCAATGTCGTGCAGCTTCATCTCGCCGCGCCTGCATACGCCTCGCGCATCGGCAAAGCAAACAATGAATTAAATGTCAGATGACGCTCAGAGGCTAAACGGCGCTTTGCCCGTCAGCATCTGTTCGATCACCTGCAGCACGCCCTCTTCATTGTTGCTGGGCGCTTCATAGCGTGCGGCATCTTTCACTTTTTGCGGTGCATTCGCCATGGCGAAGCTAAAGCCCGATTGCTGCAACATCTCCAGATCGTTACCGCCATCGCCAAACACCAAAATCTCGCTGCGATCGATGCCCCAGCGTTTGCCGAGCAGATCGAGCCCATGCCCTTTGTGATTGCCTGGCACAATCAGATCCACTGAGCCGTGGCCGCTGGAGGTCGCTGCGGCCGAACCCTGATGCAAGCGTTCGATATCGGCCATTAACGGTTCAACATAATCATCGGAGAGATTGAGGGCGAACTTGAAGAGTTTGTCATCCGCGACCTCATCGAGGCTGCGAATCGGCTTCAGACGGTGGCAGTAGTGGCGCATCTTCACCAGCCAGCTCTCGTCGAGACCTTCGAAGTAGTAAGCACTTTCACGTCCGCAGAGGATATAACGCAGTTCCGGGTAGTGCCCGTTGTGCAGGGTGTCGAGTACCGCATCGATATCGTCGCGGCTGAATGCGCCGCAGAACAGCTCTTCATCGCGATCGATGATCCATGCACCGTTTTCGGCGACGAAGGCAATTTCGCTGGAGATATCGGGGAAGAAGGATTTGAGTTGGTAATACTGATTGCCACTGGCGACCACAAATTTGATGCCGCGCCGTTTCATCTCTTCATAACAAGCCTGAAAACGAGCCCGGTTGTACTGCTTTTTATCGTCGAGAAAGGTGCCGTCCTTGTCTACTGCCACCATTTTTACCACGGTCATCATGACTCCTTAGCGCGTTGTAGGGAAAAAAGGGTCGCATAGAGAATAACCTGGTGAGGGCAGAAAGCAGAGAGAAACACGGATGGCCGAAGCCATCCGTGGGGGAGATTAGTTAAATGCGCCGTTCAGCAGCAGCGAGGTGATCACGCCAGTGGCGGCAGCAATCAGGACGTAATTGCCGTCAATGTAAGACCAGTACTCACCGCGCGGCGGCTCTGGCAGACGGCGTTCACGCCAGTCATCTACACGATAGTGCGGGCCACGGAATTCTGGCGGCATCGGGTGACCGCGACGGAAATCGTGGCCGTTCCAGGCGAAGTGATCGCCGTCGTGGTGTCCATCTGGGCCACGATGGTCGGCATAACGGTCATGATGATCCGGGCCACGGTCCGGGCCATGTTTGTAGCCATGATCGGGGCCGCGATCGCCGCCATGGTCAGGGCCACGCCCATGATCCTGATGCTGGTCGCCGCCGTGCTGCTGCCAGCGCTGGTCGCCCGGGCCATCAGCCCAGGAGACGGAAGAGAACAGTGTGCTGCATGCAATAAGTGACGCAATAAGACTTAATGTTGTTTTTTTCATGATGTTGCCTCCAATGATAACGGCAGTTACTGCGCCGTCGAGAGACACTATTCACCAATCAAAAGCAAAAGAGGATTTCCAAAACTCTTAAAAACCGCATACTTACATTATATTACTACAAATTATCGATTTCTTAACGATTGTGTCTTTTCTGACATTATCTGGTCTTAAAGTCAGCGGATTCATACTACAGCGGAGAGGAAAGAAACCCGATCGCGAGGATCGGGTGGAGAATGCTATTTCCATAAATTGCATAAAGCGGGTAAACCCTAAAATTGAGGGTAAAACTGAAGCACACAACGCCACATCACTAGCATTGCGGATAAACAATACCATTTTAAAATGCAAAATTCTTTTAAAAACCCCTGCTTTTCGGAAAAAACCGTAAAAATAAAATGGCGCAGAAAAATAATCTGCTGTGCGAGGGATCTGATGCACAAATAAGGTCTGTGCTCTGACCAGAATAGCGGTTTGATAAATTTCGCACCGTCGTGGTGATAGAAACGAACCTGCCCCCAACGATAACCACACAACCACCAGGCGATAAAACACTGCTAAATCAATACCATTCCCTTCAACCTGCGTCGGAAAACCCTTTCATTAACCAGACTTCAGCGTTATTCATCCATTTATCCGGCATTAATACGTTAGAATCCTGCAGCACCTCGATTAATTCACAATCGTGATTAATATCGCGCTAAATATAGCGCAGGCTTTACCTCGCTTAATGGATTTTTATTTCAACTTCGATATCAGCGTTAGAATATTACGTTACCGCTGCGATTTATTTCCGAAGGATGGAGTCATGGATAGAATATTAGTCAGTGCCTGCCTGATGGGATTTATGGTTCGTTATAATGGCAGCGATAAGTTACTCATCTCTCGCACGCTGCTGCGCCAGCACGGCATCGAAGTCTTCAACGAAGCGCAGCTTGACGAACTCATTCAGCGTGTCGCGGAAGCCGATAAATGACGCGTGGTCGAGGCCGGATGGCGTGCTAACGCCGCCGCCGGACGCACCGGACGGCGCACCAGTTCCCCCTCACAGTTTGGGCAGCGATGATTCAGCGTGGTTTCCACGCACTCGACACAAAAGGTGCATTCGAACGAGCAGATGCGTGCATCGGGTGAGTCCGGCGGTAAGTCTTTATCACAGCATTCGCAGTTGGGACGCAGTTCCAGCATGGTTCATCTCCAGTCAGATTTTTCACCATCATCACCGTGTTACCTCAAACGCGCTAGCCCGGTTGCAGACATCAGCAGGACAAATCGGGACATCCGATGTCCGCACGCGTGGCTTAAAAGCATTACATTCCGCTAATCACGTTCTATAGTTCAATCGCCACGTTTACTCACGAGACAATTGAATGCGTATTAAAGGACTTAACTTCTGCTTCTTTATTGTTATTTTGGCGATAGTCACCTACGCCTTTTTTGATGTGCTGACACCATACTTCTCTGCCATTTTTTGGGCAGCAATTCTGGCGGTGATCTTCCATCCGCTGAAGTCATTGCTGCGCCGCAAAATGGGCGATCGTAACGGGCTCGCTGCCTTTGCCACTCTGGCGATCATCTGTCTGATCGTGTTCACGCCATTAGCGATTATCACCTCGTCGATGGTAGTTGAAGTCAATACTGTGTACACCAAACTGCAGAACAGCTCGTCACAGTTCCCGACGGTGTTTGCCGAATTAATGCAGCACTTACCGAACTGGGCGCAGAGTTATCTCGCGGAGCACAACCTCAACAATGCCGGCCAGATTCAGCAGAAACTGTCTGAATTTGCCCTCAAAGGCGGCCAATACATGGCAGGCAGCGTGTTCATGATCGGTAAAGGAACGTTCACCTTTACGGTTGGCTTCGGCGTGATGCTCTATCTGCTGTTCTTCCTGCTGAAGGATGGCCCATGGCTGGTGAATCTGATACTGGAAGCACTGCCGCTCTCTACCTACGTGAAGCATCACCTGATGGTGAAATTTGCCGCCGTCTCACGCGCTACCGTCAAAGGCACGGTGGTGGTCGCGGTGGTTCAGGGCGTGTTGGGCGGTCTTGCCTTCTGGTTCACTGGCATTGACGGCAGCTTGCTGTGGGGTGCGTTGATGGCGTTCCTGTCGCTGATCCCGGCGGTCGGTTCCGCCATCGTTTGGGTGCCTGCGGCAATCTTCTTCTTCGCCACCAGCGCGATATGGAAAGGTCTGTTCCTGGTCGGCTTCTTTGTGGTGATCGTCGGTCTGGTAGACAACATTTTACGTCCGCTGCTGGTCGGAAAAGACACCAAAATGCCTGACTACTTGATCCTGATCTCGACGCTGGGCGGCATGGAAGTTTACGGTATCAATGGCTTTGTCATCGGCCCGTTGATTGCCGCGCTGTTTATCGCCTGCTGGAACCTGCTCTCCGGGCGCGACAACCGCGACAATGTCGAGGTAATCGACGAAGAAGTGATTGAAGAGGGGAAATCGCGCGAGTAAGGCCTTTCCCTGTCAGGCGGTTGCTGCACACGGCAACCGCCCGTTTACCGGAGAACTGCATCGATGTACCAGGGTTGGTTGAAATCTTTCGCGCCGCTGGCGCAGGCACTTATTCTGCTCGCTTGTCTGACCCTCGTGCTGTTTGGGCTGCGCCTTGGCGCGCCGCTGATCAACCAGGTACTGCTGGCGATGTTTCTTGCCGTGATGCTCGATCCGCTGATTAGCCGCCTGGCGCAACGCGGCGTCCCGCGTACGCTCTCCTCTCTGCTGGTGATTGTGGTTTTGCTGCTGCTGATCGTCATCACCATTATGTCACTTAGCGCCTCCGCGCCCGACCTGATCAAACTCAGCCGTCAGGCACCCAATCTGGTAGCAGCCAAGCTGCAATACCTGACGCTCTCTCTGAGCCAGATGGGCATTGCCCTCACCGCCGATGAGATGCTGAATTTTGTCGATGCCGGTGCGGTGGTGCGCTTTGTCACCTATCAACTGTCGTTAATCCCCGGCCTGCTTTCGTGGTGGCTGATGGTGTTCCTGATGCTGCTGTTTATGCTGATTGAGCTGCCGCTGCTGAAACGCACCCTGCGCGCCAGTAAACAGCACACTGCGCTGTTTATCGCTTTGGAAGAAGGGATTCAGAGTGTGATTGTTTATGCGCGGGTGAAAACGCTGACCGGCCTGCTGGGCGGCGTGATTGTCTGGGGCATGGCGCATCTGCTGGGATTGAAGTTCGCCTTTTTGTGGGGCGTGCTGATGTTTATCTTCAACTACATTCCGGTGCTCGGTTCCTTTCTCGCGGCCATTCCGCCGGTGATACAAACCTTTATCCTGTTCGATACTCAAACCAGCCTGATGATGGTGGGATTCTTTGTGGTGCTGAACCTGCTGCTCAGTTCGGTGCTGGAACCGCTGATGCTCGGCAAGCGCCTCAATCTCACCCTGACCGTGCAGCTGCTGGCCTTCCTGTTCTGGCAAGCGCTGCTGGGCATGACCGGTGCGATACTGGCGATTCCTCTCACCTTCTTGCTGAAAAAAGTCTGGCTGGCACTGCGCCAGCCAGAGTGAGTTATCGGGCGACGCGCCAGCCGCGCGTCAGATGCTTCTCAATTTCCACCAGCACAAATATCCCGGCGCTGACTGCCAGCGAAATAAACCAATATTTAACCGGCAGTGGCTCGGTGCCAAACAGCGTATTCATCAGCGGCAGATAGATAATCATCGCCTGCAGCGCCACCAGCACCAGCGTTACCAGCCAGATACCGCGATTTTTCAGCAAGCCAGCATCCAGTGAGAAGCCATTGCTATTGCGGCAGTTGAGCATGTACGCCCACTGAGCAGTCACCAGCATCTGCAGCAGCACCGTACGGATAAACTCCGGCGAGTAACCGCGCGGCTGCAGCCAGGCTTCCAGCACAAAGGCGCTAATCGAAATTAGTAACCCGACAAAAACCACTCGCCAGATGGCGTAACCATCCATCACATGGCTGCGCACGTTACGCGGCGGCCGACGCATGATATTGCGCTCGGCGGCTTCGAATGCCAGCCCAAATGAGAGTGTTGCTGAGGTCGCCATATTCATCCAGAGAATCTGCACCGGCGTCAGCGGTAATAGATTGCCCATCAGAATGGCGATGATGATCAACAGCCCCTGTGCGAGGTTGGTCGGCATCACAAACAGAATGGTTTTCTTAAGGTTATCGTAAACGCGACGCCCCTCTTTCACCGCCGCCGCGATAGTCGCGAAGTTATCATCCGCCAGAATCATGTCCGCCGACTCTTTGGTCACCTCGGTGCCTTTGATGCCCATGGCGATGCCGACATTGGCCTGTTTCAGCGCAGGGGCATCATTCACGCCATCGCCGGTCATCCCGACGATTTCCCCGCTCTCTGCCAGCGCTTTCACCAGACGCAGCTTATGTTCCGGGCTGGTGCGTGCGAAAATATCGTACTCGCGTGCCGCTTTGCCCAGTTCCGCATCATCCATGTGCTCCAGCTGATAACCGGTGACGGCGCTGTCGCTGTTGCCGATGCCTAACATCTGACCGATGGCCATCGCCGTTTCCGGGTGATCGCCGGTGATCATTTTGACGCGAATCCCGGCCTGCTGGCAGTCGCGTATGGCGGTAATCGCTTCCGGACGCGGCGGATCCATCATGCACGCCAGACCCAGCATCATCATGCCCTCGCGCAGATCGGCGTGATCGATCTGCTCTCGGCCCTCCGGCAGCCAGCGCCAGGCCGCGGCCACGGTGCGCAGCCCTTCGCTGGCATAAGTGGTGATCGCGGCGTTCCAGTAGTCGCGATCCAGCGCTTCGGCACCCTGCGCGCCCTGCTGCTGCTGACATAGCGCAAGCAGCACATCCGGTGCGCCAGTCAGTAACAGGCACGCTTTGCCATCAATCAGGCAACTCACGGCCATGTATTTGTAGGCCGAGTCAAACGGCAGCTTGCTCAGCACCTGCACGGATTCCGAGTTGATTCCCGCTTTCGCCGCCAGCACCTTGAGCGCGCCCTCGGTAGGGCCACCGACAATCCCCCAGTGACCCTGATTATCCTGCCTCAGTTGGCTCTCGTTGCAGATATCCACCGTCTGTAAAAAGCCGTTGAGCAATGCCTCATCGCGCTGTCCACTCTCCAGCTGAAACTCTCCTTTAGGCTCGTAGCTGTTGCCACTGATACGCCAGTGACTGTTCGCCAGCACCAGCGCTTTCACCGTCATTTCGTTCATGGTCAGCGTGCCGGTTTTATCCGAGCAGATCACTGACATGGCACCGAGGGTTTCTACCGTCGGCAGCTTACGAATGATGGCGTGATTGCGCGCCATCGACTGCACGCCAAGTGAGAGAATGATCGAAATAATCGCCGGCAAACCCTCTGGCACCGCCGCCACCGCCAGGCTGATCACCGCCAGCAGCAGTTCCGCCAGCGGGATGTCGCGCAGCAGATAACCGAACACGAACAGCGCGGCCATCATCAGCAAAATGATGTAGAAAATCGCCTTACCGAGTTTTTCAATCTGCACCAGCAACGGCGTTTTTGCTTCTTCGATGGAGGAGATCATCGCGTTGATATGCCCCAACTCGGTATCACCGCCAGTGGCGATCACCACACCTGCGGCAGTGCCAGAACTCACCGTGGTACCGGAATAAGCCAGATTCAGCCGATCGCCGAGCGACTTTTCGCCTTCCAGCGCATCGCTTAATTTGGACACCACCGTGGATTCCCCGGTGAGGATGGCTTCTTCTACCCGCAAATTGTGCACGTCGAACAAACGCAGATCGGCGGGGACCTTGTCGCCAGGACGCAGCAACACCACGTCACCGACCACCAGCTCTTCGGTCGGTACCGTCATCTGCCGTCCATCCCGCAATACCATCGCTTCGTTCGACAGCATGTTCTGAATGCTTTTCAATGACTTCTCGGCGTTACTTTCCTGGATAAATCCAATCAGTGCATTGATGACAGCAACGCCGAGAATGACAAAGGTATCCACCCAGTGGCCCATCACCGCGGTAATCAGCGCTGCCGCCAGCAGGATGTAGATCAGCACATCTTTAAAGTGCGCCAGAAAGCGCATCAGCAGTGATTTTTCGGCTTTCTGTGGCAGCACGTTGCGCCCGTTAGCCGCCAGACGCGCCTTCGCCTCTTCGGTCTGCAAGCCACTGGGCGAACTGTTTAAGCGGATAAAAGCGCTGGCACTGTCGAGCTGATATAAGGGTCGATCAGATGAATCCGATCGATCTGGACGGAAAGGAACAACGGTCATATTTCACCCCGTGCGGTTGACAATAAAATGAAAAAAGGAGAGTAAAAACAAAAGCCCAGTTTAATATTATTAATCTTTACCGAGATGACCGGGGTCATGTTTTAGTTAATTAGACCGTTAATTAACATCGCTGATAATCATTCAGTATTGAATTAATCACACTCTGGAAACCAGAGGTGATGATGCTTTATTTGCCGATAAAAAATCACAACATAAACATAAATTTAATCATTTAAAACAGCATGTTGGACCAACTTCACTTGTTTATTTATGCAAGGTTACTTACTGACATGACTATTAGTTCAGTGACATTTTATGACGTTACTCTTAGGATCACATAAATAACTTTACCTTCAGGTAAAATTAAACCCAATCTAAACAAGGTCACACTTTGTCTTTCCGACGAGAGACTCTGATTTCTCGTCTCGCCCCGATAAGACCACTACCTGCACACCTTAACATTTACCCTCAGTGATAACTTTTATACTGCTTTCACGTCGAACTCATCACCTCAACGCCCAGTGAAATCACTAAATTTAAACGACTCATCGCATAATTAGAAAACTGATTAAAAACTATAGTAAATATATAAATTACACGTCAGGTCATGATATTTATCGCATCAGGAAAACCTTACAAAATAATTATTTGCGCCATTTAAACTTTACTCTTAAAATCTGCTAACCAATGAAACCAATCCTTATGAATATTCTATTCACCGCAATAAACAGGACAGCCATATGAAGGAAGTTCTTATCGTTGATGACCATCCGGTGGTTCGGATGGCATTAAGACTGCTGCTTGAAACGGATAACATGAATGTGGTGGGCGAAACGGATGACGGATTTGAAGCATTAGCGCTTACCAAGAAACTGTCGCCGGATTTGATCATCGTGGATATCGATATGCCTTCTTACAACGGCATCGATCTGGTACAGAGGCTGCGCCACAACGGCTTTAACGGCGGTATTCTGGTGCTGACTGGCAAAGACGTTGACCACTACATCAAACGCAGCGCCACTGCCGGTGCCGATGGCTTTATTAGCAAACGCAATAACATGACCGAGTTGCACGACGCTATTCGCGCGATTAATGCCGGATATGGCTTCTTTCCTTTAAATCGCCGACGTCAGGGGTTACCGGATGATATTCAGGAAGACAAAAATAAAATTGCCGGCCTCTCCAGCAAAGAATTGCAGGTGCTGGTGTATTTATCCAAAGGAATGAAAGTGGTGGAAATGGCACAGCGGATGAAAATCAGTGATAAAACCGTCAGCACTTATAAACGCCGATTAATGGAAAAGCTCGACATTCAAAATATGGTCGGCCTTTACGAGTTCGCCAAACGCAATAATATCGCCTGACAGAGTGATGGTTAAATTACTCCTCCTGATAGGCCTGATGCTCTGTCTGATGAGTCAGCCAATCAGGGCGGAAGATCCCCGCATCATGCAGTTGGTCAGCCGTGAACAAAATGTCCTGCTGACCTTTGATCTGCCCGACAACGACTGGCGCTGGCTGGGCGAAAAGCGCGAAGTCAGCGTCGCCATTTACGCGCCTGAAAATCCCCCGTTCGATATGGTCATTGATGCCAACACGCTGGAAGGAATTTCCGCGGATTACACCGCTTTAGTCCTGCATTACCTCGGTTTGCACATCAACACGCACTATTACAGCAGCCGCAGTGCGGCGCTTGATGCGCTGCAGCAAGGCAAGGTCGATATGCTGGTGGACAGCGCGGGCAGCCCGGAACCCACTGGCGAAGAACTGCTGTTGAGTACCCCGTTTGCCTCTGATTATCCTGCGATGGTGTCACGCGATAACATCATGTCTGAAATGAGTGATGATAATTCGCCGATGCAAATCGCCATGCCGCGAGGCTACCTGAGCGATGCCTGGATCGAGGCGCGCTATCCGGAAGCGAAAATCACCCGCTATCCTTCTGCGCTCAGTGCGTTGGCATCTTTAGCCTTTGGCGAAAACGACTACTTTATTGGCAATCTCAACACCGCCAACTACCTGATTGAACGCAACTACGCCTCAACGCTGTCCGTGATACGCATTTTTGAGCCCACCGATGCCGGACCGCGCTTTGTGTTGCCCATCCGCAATGCGCCACTGTTTCGGGGCGTCAATGCGGTGCTGAACGCCATTCCCTTGCAACAGCATAAAGCCATCTTCCATCAATGGGTGCAAAGCATGCCGCCGATGATGGCGGCACCGCCTCTGCAACTCACTGACCGTGAGCGACGCTGGCTGGCTCAGCATCAGACGCTGCGCGTGGTGATGAACCCGCTCGATGCGCCTTTCACGCTAAAAGATCGGCACAACAAATTTAACGGTATGACTGCAGACTTACTGCGCCTGATCCACCTGCGCACCGGTATCGACTTCACCATGGTGGAGGCCTCCTCCGTCAACGCGATGATCGACCAGTTGAGCCGCCATGAAGTTGAGCTGATTGGCTCGCTGGCCCACAGCCCGCAGCGTGAAGCGCGCGCCCTTTTCTCTCACCCTTATGTGTTGCCGCCGTATGTGCTGGTGAGCAAAAACACGCTGGGTGCGCCCAAATCACTCAATGACACCGACACGCTGGCGATTACGCCCCAGCATGAACTTATCGGCTGGCTGAAGGAAAATGTCCCCCACATCAAGTTGGTCACCGTCGAGAACGCCAGCATCGCGCTGCAGATGGTTAACGAAGGCCGGGTGGATAGCGCGGTGAATAACCTGATTGCCGCGCGCTACATGATCGATCGTTACTTCAGTAATCGCCTCCAGATTGTTTCACGCCTCGGGGAAAATCCGGCGCGGATTGCCTTTACCGTGGGGCGCGATAATCCGGAACTGCTAAGCATCCTGAACAAGGTGCTGGCGACCATCCCGCCGCGCGATATCTCGCTGCTGGCGATGAAATGGCAGGGCACGCCCGATGTTAAACTCGATACATGGATGGCGTATCGCCACGAATTCTACTGGCTGGCCGGGATCTTCGCGGTGCTGGTGATCACCTCGCTTTTCTGGAACTACCATCTGCATCGCGCGGTGCGTCAGCGTAAAGAGGCGCAGGCGCGACTGCAGGAACAGGCCACCTTCCAGAAAACCCTGTTCAACGGCACGCCGGTGCCGATTTACGTCATTGACCACAAAGGCGAGATGACCAACAAAAATCCGGCCTGGAGCCAGTTCTTCAACGATCCACACTCCAATATCAGCCAGCTGCCACTCAGCGACAGCGCGCACCCGTTGCACGCCATCTGCCAGGCGCAAATGGCCTTGCTGGCGGAGCAAACCTCACTGGAGATGGCACCGCAGCGCGGCCAGATCGATAACGGCCACGAACTGCGTGATGTCATCCACCGCGCAGTGGCGTTTCGCGATAATCACGGCAACATCGCCGGAATGATTTGCAGCTGGCAGGATGTGACGGAACATGAACAACTGACCCGCGATCTGCTGCAGGCCAGCGAGCGCGCCGAACAAGCTAACCGCACCAAAAGTACCTTCCTCGCCACTATGAGCCACGAAATCCGCACGCCGATCAGCGCGATTATTGGCTTACTGGAGCTGGCGGTCGCCAATCGTCTGCAACAACCGTGCGATAAAGAATCGGTGCGCGTGGCCTATGAATCCGCGCAATCGCTGATGGGGCTGATTGGCGATATCCTCGACATGGCGAAAATCGAATCGGGCAAGCTGGAACTGTCGCCGGAATGGGTGCGCTTCGATACCCTGGCCGAACCGGTGGTGCGCGTGTTCGAAGGACTGGCGCGCCAGAAAGGATTGCTGCTGCACTATCAGATTGATGTGCTGCATCCGGACGAACTGCTGTTGGATCCGATGCGTCTGCGGCAAATCCTCTCAAACCTGATCAGCAACGCCATCAAATTCACCGAGCGCGGCACGGTGGAAGTACAGGTGCGCAGCAAACCTGGAGAAGGCGATCGCGCTACGTTGGAACTCACGGTGCAGGATACCGGCATCGGCATCAGCGAAGAGGATCAGCAACTGATATTCAATCCTTACGAACAGTCCGCATCGGGCAAAAAACAGCGCGGCACCGGACTTGGATTGGCGATTTGCGAACAAATGGTGGCGATGATGGCGGGCAGCCTGACGCTGCACAGCCAGCCGGGGCGCGGCACCCGCATCTGCGTGCGCATTCCGGTAGATTGCCGTGAAGCGGTCAGCGTGCCAGTGGAACCGATACGCCAGCAGGATGCCTGTGGCCTGCCGTTAACCATCCTGACGGTGGATGATCATCCTGCCAACCGCTTGCTGCTGAAACGCCAGCTCACCCGACTGGGACACAAAGTGATTGAAGCCGAGGATGGCGAACAGGCGCTGTGGTTGTGGCAGGAAAACCAGATTGATTTGGTGATCACCGATTGCAGCATGCCGGTGATGGATGGCTTTACCCTGACGCGCGAACTGCGCAAGAAACAGCGTGAACCGCTCACCATTATGGGACTGACCGCCAACGCGCAGCCGGAAGAGCGTTCCCGCTGCCTCGAAGCGGGCATGGATGACTGCCTGTTCAAACCGTTGCGTCTGCCGCAGCTGGAAGCGCTGCTGCAAAAGGTGCCGCGCCCTGCTGCTGTGCCCTATCCCGGCCATGTCGCGCTGAATCATCTGCTCGATCTTAACGCCCTGCGCGAACTGGCTCATCAGGACAACGAGATGCTGCAGCGCCTGCTCAGCGCCACCCGCGATGAGAATCTGCAGGATATGCAGGTGGCCTGCGCCTGTTACGACAATCGCGACTGGCCCGCGCTGGAGCGCAGCCTGCACCGTCTGGCAGGTTCGGTGCAGATCATCGGTGCCATATCGATTGCCGATCAGTGCCGCGAATTAGAACAAGCCTGTAGCGCCCCAGCCGATGAACGCCATCTCAGCCAGATGCTCGATAAAACGCTGGGCTGCGTGCAAGTGTTAAATCAGGCTATCGAAACCTTTCTCAAAGACGAGTTCAGCGCATGAACTGCCGAGCGTCTCAATCCAGATTGTGCCGCTGGGCAAAATCAAGCACATCCACCAGATTCTTTAACTCCAGCTTCATCATCAGCCGGCTTTTATAGGTGCTGACGGTCTTATCGCTGATGTTCATGCCTCGCGCGATATCCACCACCTTCTCGCCGCGCGCCAGCTGCCGCAACACATCCAGCTCTTTCGGCGACAGCTCGTCAATCTTGCGCTGGTCGCTGTTTTCATCCTCAAGATGCAAGCCCTGACGCGCACAATTCATCGGGAAAAAGGCATATCCTTTGCTGATTGCGCGAATCGCATCTTTCAGCTCGGTTAACTCTTTGCACTTACTGATAAAACCATTGGCACCCGCCATGGCACAGCGGCGGATATAGTGCTCGCTGTCTTTGCCGGAGAGCACCAAAATCCCCCTCTTGTGCCCGCTCTGGCGCACGCGCTTGATGACATCGATACCGTTGAGCACCGGGATATCGATATCAATAATCACTAAATCCGGCTGCAGTTTTTTCACAAACTTTATAGCCTGAATGCCATCGCCCACTTCTCCTACGACTATCCGATTGTCTTGTTCAATGACTAGCTTGAGCGCTAATCGCGTGATTGGATGATCGTCAACAATCAGTACCTTTTCCATTTTTCACCCCATCCCGCATATTGACCGAGAAAGTAGAGCGGCTGGGTGAATTGACGTGCGTCATTAACCGTCAGGCATCAGCGCCAAATTGACTCGCCTCTGCCTCGCCAGCCCCCCTCTTCGGAAACGATCCCTTAACGGTTATATCGGTGGATGTGGCGGTTGCTAAAATAAATGTGATGGGGGGGATGAGAGGATGGATTTGTGCCCGGCCTGTGTTGCGGGAATCACTGGCCGGGCACATGAAGTGTTACTGATGCTGGCGAATAAAACGGGCGGCGATATCCAGTGCGTGACGTGCGGCATCCAGGCGGATGTCCCGCTGAAATACGTGGTGCATTCCCTGATAGATATCCAACTGCACTTCACCGCCCTGCTCAGCGAAGTGAGCCGCTAAGCGCGTGGCGTCATCCAGCAACAGTTCTTCGGTGCCAACCTGAATCATCAGCGGTGGTAACTGACGGTACTGCGCAAACAATGGCGAGGCGCGTTGATCCTCCGCCGATGCGCCCTGCAAATAAGCCGCAGCAGCATCCCGCAGGATCGATGGCTGGAAAATCGGATCGCGCGTATTGGGATCGTTAAACGAAGCGCCGCTGAAGGTCAGATCGGTCCATGGCGAAAACAGCACCGCAGCACGGATTTTCTGCACCAACTGCGGATGTTGCAGCGCCACCAGCGACAGCGCAGCACCGGCTGAATCCCCCACCAGCGCGATATGTTCAATGCCGCTGTCGACCAGCCCGTTGAGTATCTCAATCACCCTGTCCGGCGCGGCCGGGAATGGATGTTCCGGTGCCAGCGGATAGTCCAGCACAAAGGTTGAGTAGCCGGTGCGCACCGCCAGCTGGCTGGCGAATCCGCGATAGGCCTGCGCGCTGCCGAGCATATAAGCTCCTCCATGAATAAACACGATAACCTGCTCGGTGCGCGCCTCCTGCGGATGCAGCCACCAACCCGAATCCGCGACGTGCTCTAAGTGCACATCTGCTTCCAGCGGTGTCTCCGCACTCATCTCGTCATAATACTCGCGCATCGTGCCGCTAAAGTGCTCGCGATGCGCTTGCTGCTCGGCCAGTGATTGCTGCACCTGCAAACGATCGTGTTCAGTTAAGGGATGCTGAGTCATGTTCATGTGTTTCTCCGATAATGTGGGTGTGGAGAAACCTTATGCCATTCCAATTTTCGCAACTAGCTGGCTTAATGGAATACCTTCTATTCCCATCAGGACTACGTAATGGATCGACTTGATGCTATCCGGCTGTTTCTGCGCGTGGTCGAGTGCGGTAGTTTCTCCGCCGCCGCCAAAGAAGCCGGTATCGGGCAATCTGCGGTCAGCAAACAGATCGCCGCACTGGAGAAGCAGTTCAATCACCCTTTACTGAAACGCTCCTCACGCGGCATTGCCCTAACCGACGCAGGCCGAACCTTTTATGACGGCGCACTGCGCCTGCGCGATGAATTCGACCAGCTAGAATTAAACGTTAAATATGGCGCAGATGAACCGGCTGGCACGCTGCGCATCTCAGTGGCACCGGTGTTTGGCCGCTTCTACATCGTGCCGCGTCTGCCCGCGCTACTGGCGCGCTATCCTGCGCTGAATGTGGAGCTGCGCGTCTCCGAGCGACATGTGGATTTGATTGAAGAAAATATCGATGTCGCCATCCGCCACGGCGAACTGCAGGATTCTGCGCTGACACAACGCAAGCTGGCCAACAGCCCGCTGGTCACGGTGGCGAGCCCGGATTATCTGGCGAAGTATGGCGTGCCCACCTCACCTGCCGAACTGAGTGAGCATCAGTGCATCTCGTTCAATGCCGGTCGGGGCATGCATCCGTGGCGATTTGTGGGTGAGAACGGTAAAGCGTTTACGCTGATGCCTCAAGGCCGGTTTCAGAGTAATGATGGTGAGCAACAGCGTGCCGCGGCGCTGGCGGGATTGGGGATTACGCAGTTTCCGGCTTGGTTGGCAGGACCGGATTTGGCTTCGGGGGCATTGGTGCCAGTGTTGAGGGAGTTTGCGGTGGGATCGATGCCGGTGAGCGCAGTGTTCGCAACGAAGCAGACGGCGAATAGCAAGGTAAGGGTTTTTGTTGAGTATATGCTGGGGACGTTGTATGAGGATTTGCCGTTGGTGGCTGGGGATGAATCAGGGAGGTTAGTGTGAAGCCTACTTTGGAAGAGGTGATTGAGTTTGTGCGTGAGTTTTCGGGGGGATCACAAGTCTGTGAATACTGAGCATACCCTGCTGGATGCTGATCTGGGTATTACCGGAGATGATGGAGTTGAGCTGCTGGAGGACGCGGAGAAGAAGTTTGGGGTTTTGTTTGTTACCGAGGAGAGATCGTTTCAGGAGATTTGTAAGATTGGAGAAGTGAATATCATGCAGGAATTCCGTTTCTGAATGGAGCAGGAGTTTGGGTCAGAGTCACGGGATCACTCCACTTCGATAACAGGATGTTGTCAAGAGGAACGTTTGCAGTTAGTTAAAAAGAGGATTTGCGGAAGAAAAATATACTAAAAATTGGATCTGTAAATTTGATCAACTATCACCTTGTGTAATATCATCAGTCGCACTGAAGTATGGGTGTTAATCTGATTGACGCGCAGCCGAAAATTAAACTTCTAAGCATGTTAGAAGTCAGTAAAGACAACACCATTCAATGAAATTTGTGATTGTGATAAGGGATTAATAACACTTAGGAGTTACCAGGATGGTACCCACAACGTCTTCCGCCTACAACATCAAAGCCAGTACCCTCGATACGCTCATGCAGGATACCTGGCTGCTGGCGCTCTCTGTCCGAAACGGACAATCCATAACGATTGACGATGCACTTTATCAGCGTTGTTTCAGCATGGTCCAACAGGTCCAGGATAAACTGAGTACGGCGGGTGCAGCGGCCTCTCTCCGCGAAGAAATCAAATTTGCACACTGTGTCTTTCTTGATGAACTGATCATGACCATTCCAGACGCTGATATTTCAGCCTGGTGGAAGCGCACACCTTTGCAGGGGCATTTTCTCGGCCATCTCAACGGTGGCGAGCATTTCTACGAACGCATCAAAAAGCTGCTTCGTGAACCTGCAACAGCAGAAGCCGCCGTCAGCTGCTACTACAGAATGTTGCGCTTTGGCTATACCGGAAAATACCGAACGGAAGACGATGAGGAGCGTCAGTCACTGGTGCAGCAGCTAAAAGCGCTGTTGCCTGAGCAGGCTGGATCTCCCGACTCAGCGGTCATTATCCAGCGATCAAAACACAAAACATCTTTCTGGCAGCGTTCTCCCTGGCTTATTCGGGGCAGTGTGATGGTTGCCATCATTGTTGCCACTTTCATCATGAACGGCCATCTGCAATATCTGCTTGGAAGAGGGTAGGTATCGGGCCAGCAAATTTCAGGAAGGAATCTGTAAATGGGTAAGAAGGATTTTGTCATTCAGGGCGGAACGACGCCGGTCTACAACCACTATCAACTGAGCATCCCGGCGCTGAAAAATCAGCATCCGGATATTCAACTGTCGGTGCTGCGTTTCAGCGGTGAAGAAGCGCTGAACACGCCGTGGTGCTACACGATTGAAATGACCAGCGCCAGCCGGGATATCCCGGCAGATATTCTGATTAACAGCACTGCTCAGCTGCTGTTTTATCCTGATGGTCAGCCCTGGCAATCGGTTGAGCCACGCATTCTGCGCGGGGTGATTACCGCCTTTCGGCAGTGTGAATCTTCTGCGGATGAAACCCGCTACGTGGTGACGCTGGAGTCCCGTCTGGCGCTGCTGAGAAATAGCCTTACCTATGCCGTTTATCAGCATAAAAGCGTGCCGGGCGCGCTGGAGGACATACTCAAACGCTGGGAATTCTCCTCTCTGGATTACCATTTTCGCCTGAACAGCCGTTATCCGGCGCGTGATTTTTACATCTCCTATGCGGAGAGCGATCTCGCGTTTATCGAACGCCATCTTGCACGCATCGGCGTGTTTTACTACTTCGCATGGGATGAGGAAAATCACCGGGATGTACTGGTGCTGGGTGACAATTCACGCGCTTATGGCGCTGATCAAAGCATCGCCTTCCGTCATCCTTCCGGGCTATTCGATGGCGGACAGGAATCACTGTGGGACATATCAGTTAACCGCCAGTCAGTAGCCGCCAGCACCAAACTTAATGATGAATACTATCTCGATGCGCAAAATGACATGCAGGCGCAGGTAGAAACCGATCCTGACAAAATCGCCTTGTCGGGAACGCTGTATCGCTACGGAGAACATTACCTACAGCAGGGTAAAGAATATCAGGAGCAGCCGGAACAGGGGCAATGGTTTGCAAAGTGCCGTCAGGAACGCTTAATCACCGAGCAGGTGACGTTTACAGGCATGACCAATGCCATGGACGTTCGTCCTGGCGCGGTGATTTCGCCACAAGGCAAAGAGTGGCCTGATGCACCGGATGGTCTGCTGGTGGTTTCGACCTCTTCAAAGCGCATCTCACGCGACACGGCATATGTTATTCGCTTTACTGCCGTACCGGTGCGTGCTCGCAGCACTTATCGCCCGCCGCTAAAAACCTGGCCGCACATCGCAGGAACGCTGCTGGCACGCGTTACCAGTCCGGTCAGCAACGCGCAGTATGCTGAGCTTGATGAACATGGCCGCTATCGAGTGCGTTTCCAGTTTGATCTGAACGAAACATGGCAGGCCGGTTTTGAGAGTGTGCCGGTGCGACTGGCGAAGCCATATGCTGGTAACGTTCACGGTTGGCACTTCCCGTTGATAGCCGGAACGCAGGTGATGATTGCTTTCACCAACGGCGATCCTGACCGGCCCTACATTCTTTGCTCAATGCATGACTCGCGCCATGCGGATCACGTCAATCTTTATAATTATCAACGCAATGTCCTGCGGACACCGGCAAACAACAAGCTCAGGTTCGAAGATCGCCGGGGTTATGAACATGCCAAGCTTTCGACGGAATTTGGCGGCAAAAGTCAGTTGTCGTTAGGTCACATTGTTGACAACGCACGTAATAAGCGCGGCGAAGGATTTGAGCTGCGCACTGACAGCACCGGTACGCTGCGTGCTGGTAAAGGCCTGTTCCTGACAGCAGATGCACAGACAACGGCGACGGGTCAGGTGCTGGAGATGGCTCCGGCAATCAGCCTGGTAAAAGGCGCGCTAAGCCAGATGAATGACTGGCAGACCATTACCCAGTCTCACCACAACCTTCAGCCCGATGTTTCTCACCTGAGCGCGTATCTGACTGCAGCCGAACAGCTCAAATCCCCCTCCATGTTGCTCAGTGCCCCGGAAGGAATTGGTGCCGTCAGCCCCAAAAGCATCCTGCTTAACTCTGGCACAACCCTGCATCTGCAAAGCCAGACGGAAACCAGCATTGCCAGCGGCAAACGTGTGCAGGTCAACGCCAGTCAGGCCATTTCGCTGCTGTCGCAGAAGGAAGGCATTCGCATGGTGTCGGGCCAGGGACCGCTAACGGTCGAATCGCACGGCGATACTCTGAGTCTCACGGCGATGAAAGATATCAGCGTGCAAACCGTTCAGGGTGAACTCCGTCTGACCGCCAAAAACGGCATCGTGCTGGGCTGCGGCGGCGCAACCATCAGGATCACGCCGCAGGGCGATATTCAGATCCATTCGCCAGGTAAAACCAGCATTCGAGGCGTGCATGTCTGGAATACGCCTGCCAGCGAAGAGACGCAGTTACCGGAACTGCCAAAATCGGTGTGTAAAGAGTGCCTGAAAAAAGCGCAGGAAGCCGCTCTGGCTTTCGCGCCGAGGGGATAACCATGACCAGTAAAGATAACGAATTGGCATGGTTAAAACAGGCCACAGCTCTGTGTACTGTTGCCGGACAGGACTATATCGACGTGCTAGTTGATCAGGCAGGTACTGATCAACCGTTGCAGCAGGCGCTGAATCAGATTAACCCACCGCTGCGCTGGTTTGCACTGTTTGAGGGAACGCCTGAAGCAGCAACGGAAGAGTATTCCCCGCTGGTGATGCGACTGCATTTTAGCGTTGCCAGCCATCAGCGCTGGCTGGAGCAACTGGTGCAGCACTTTTCCGCTACGCCACGACTCACATTTCTGATATCGCCACTGGCATTCGATCTGCTTACCACTCATTTGCAGGCACTTTCGCAGGTTCAGTGGGAGGAACAGACCGGACTGCTGCGCTACTACGATAATCGCGTTTTTCCCTCGCTGCTTGAGCATGTCCTGACGGCGGAGCAGCAGACTGTTTTCACCGATATTGCGCTGTTCTGGAGCTGGCGGGATCGTGATGGCGAGGCTGTGTGGAAAACCGGCACCTGGACACCTTATCGACAACTTGCTGATGCCCCGGAGATGAGTCGCATCAGCGATGCACAGGTTGAGGTAATGGGATGTATCAGTGATGCCGAGATGTTGATGAAGGGGCAATCAGCCCTGCCGCTTTTGCAAGAAGCACATTTTACAGATTGCATGGCAATAGCAATGCGGGCAAGCAAGGCGGGTTACATCGGCGATTTGGCAGATTTTAGGGATTGAAATGTAATGAAGAGAATTTTGATAAGTTGCTCATTACTTCTTTTATCGATGATGGCTGGCTGCTCGCAGGCAAGCGGTGATGACAATTATACAGCTGGTGATCTTCGAGCGGTCAACCATGTCGAGGGACAGGGTATAAATGGGTTTTCGGTGAATGGATACCATGTTCCAGGTTTAGGTGGGGGATATTGCTGCATCATGCTTCCTGAGAAGTGGACGCCTGAATTGAAAGCTCGGGTGGAGTGGGAAGTTGACCCTCATACTGCACCGCCGCCACCCAGTTATAAAGATTGGGACAATTATCTAGTTTGGGAAAAGGAGCTGAAAAGCAGTTTTAAGCAACATAGTGCCATCGTTAACATTCCGCGGTATGGCAAGGAGCGATGTGGTTTAACTGTGCACTTCCTACCCTGTAATCGGGTGAAGGTCACAACGGTTTGTTCCGGATATGGCACTGAAAACTATCCATTCAAAGAACCGCTAAATATGAAGGAGCCTGCGGCATGCCCAGCAAATTAAAAATTAATTTGATGATAAATAAATTAATTATCGGGTTTTCATGGCTGGCTTTATTTACGCTTTCCGCTTGCTCGCAGGCAAGCGGTGATGACGGCTATACAGCTGGTGATCTTCGCGCGGTCAACCACGTTGCGGGGCAGGGTATAAATGGGTTTTCGGTGAATGGATACCATGTTCCAGGTTTAGGCGGTGGATATTGCTGCATCATGCTTCCTGAAATATGGACTCCTGAATTGAAGGCTCGGATTGAGTGGGTGGTTGACCCTAATCCTAATGTGATTCTACCTCCATTGGGGACTGATGAGTTCCGTAAGGCCTATGCGCAACATAAAACTAATTATCAGCAACATAGTGCCTTCGTTAATATCCCTCAATATGGCAAGGAGCGCTGTGGATTAACGGTGCACTTCCTGGTTTGTAATCAGGTGAAAGTGACAACCGCATGCTCTGGATACGGTACATCAGGCTACCCGATTAAAGAGCCTCAAAACATGAAGGAGCCTGCGACATGTTCCGTGAAATGAATTTAGCGCTGCCTTGTTTCGCACCACCACTGTTCCCTGACAATGGTCGCTTGCCGCTAAGCGAAGCGCAAGTTAATGCCAATTATAAAAAGCAGATTCGCGAAGAAAGTGATTATCGGGCCAGTCTGGCTGAAGAAACCGGGAAGAAAGGTATCATCCCTTGCTGTAGAAGCCTACATATCAGCTTATTTTTTGATGGTACGGGAAATAATGAAGAGAACGATACGCGTATAGCTAAACCATCGCATCCGACCAATATTGCTAAGTTATATCACGCGACATATGAGAACGCTGAAAGTGATGGCTATTTTCGCTACTACATCCCAGGTGTTGGCACACCATTCCCTAAAATCGGCGAAATGGATTACAGCAATGACGGTCTGGCTTTCGCCGCTGGTGGAGAGGATCGAATTAACTGGGCGCTGCTGAGATTGGTGGATGCTTTGACTTATGCCGTCACTAAAGGGGCTAAACGGCTTGACGATAGTGTGGCGAAAGGAATGCTGCCCAGTATGCAGGTTCGCGGAGCTTTTTCTGGGGAGGTGAATCGACGTAATGCGATTAGCCCCTTGTTAAATGCCCTGGAAAGCCAGACAGCGCAAACCCAGCAGCCCCATATTCTGGGTATTAAGTTATTTATCTACGGATTTTCCCGTGGGGCTGCCGAGGCGCGGACTTTTGTTAACTGGTTAACCCAGTTACCCGACCCCAAATTAAAAAACGAACATCTCAAACTTGCTGGTTTACCGATCAGTATTGAGTTTCTGGGGTTACTCGATACGGTGGCGTCTGTTGGCGCTGCTCATATTTTACCGGGGGCCGCAGGTCATATGAGCTGGGCGAATAATAGTCAGCAGTTACCTGATGAACGTAAATTTCCAGGGTTGATTAAGTGTTGTCGTCATTTCGTTGCCGCACACGAACAGCGCTTATGTTTCCCTCTTGACTCAGTCCGCCGCCCCGATGGCAGCTACCCGGCCAAAACTCAGGAGGTCCTTTATCCCGGGATGCACTCAGACGTTGGTGGCGGTTATCCTCCTGGAGACCAGGGGAAATCATGCAACGGCACGGGTGAAATTTTATCGCAAATTGTTCTTCACGATATGTATGCTGCGGCATTTGATGCAGGTGCACCATTGTTAGTTTTGCCTAATAGTATCTCTGCACTCATAAAGGACATTTCTCCGTCACGAACAATGTCTCCTGACTCACAAGGAGAATTCGACTTCAGTAAAACACTGGTCAAACGCTTTAACATCTGGCGTCAAACCCTGCTCAACACCACCCTGCAAGGCAGCGAGGAGACGGTAGATAAAGCGGAAGGTTATCGCGCCTATCAACTTTCGCAGACACTTGAAAGTGCACTGATCGATCAGATTGGTTGGATCACCGCGTGGCGCATCGGCCGCTACGCTCACGGCAGCATGCTTCCTCAGGGCGATAAATTTGCCAACAGTTTCTTTAACCAGGCACCCCAGCTAACTCCTGAAGGACTAAAAAAAGAAGCGGAAGAACACAAAGCGGCAGTAGAAAACCTTAAGTCACGGCGAGCAGAGGCTAAAAAGAGTCGCTTGCCGATGAACGAAAGTTTGCAGGGTAAACCCGATCTTGATCCTACTAACGCACAATATCAGCTCCGCGAAGCTGCTCGTGAATTCCAGCACGACTATAAACTGTGGCGGCGAGATATCAATGGTGGCTGGATAGATAAAACCGCGCAGATCGTTCTGGATGTGATCCCCAGGCACGCCATCTTCCTGATCAACGGTGACGATGAAGACGCGGAATACGCGCAAATGAAAGCCGATGGCGATCGCCGTTATCCGCAATTGTTTATCGATAAGCTGGGCACCGGCATTCGTACTCAACCACGCGCGGACTTATTAGCCCTTTATGATGAACAAATTCACGATTCCCGCGCCTGGTTTATGCAAAGTGCGCTGGGAGGACGTGAACCCTGGGGCGGATATTTCCGCTATCGCATGATTTATTGTGGCAACCAGACCAATAAAAACCTTCGCCTGATATCCGTCGAAGGCAAAGTCATCAATGCCGCGCCAACCTCGAATAACGTCATCTATTTTATCGAGCCGAAAACCGCTTCTAACAACGTGACTTATAAAGTCAAAGATATGGCGAACGGTGTCGTTCATACACTTACTCCACCAGAGGTAACGACCCAACCAGGTACCGCCGTTGCTCTGGCACGCACCAATGTGGTTAGCGAGCAGCACCAGGCCATGATGGCCTCTGCCCTCGACATCCTGAAATCATCAGGAGCGAAGGTGGTATGACGCTTAAAAAACTGGTGCGCGTTGGCGATACGCTGAAACCGCACGGCGGCGAAGTGCTTACCGGCAGTTATGATGCTTTTGGTAAGCCAGTAGCCTGCGTTGATGACAAAGCGAAGTGTAATCAGCATGGCATGACCAGCATCATTCAGGGAGCATCCGACAGCACGGTAAACGGTAAACCGGTGGCGCTGGATGGTCACAAATGCGCCTGTGGTTGCACGCTGGTTAGCTCGCTGCCGGATATGGATGTATGCGGATGAATTCGCCACCAATCTGGCCTGACTATGCTGCAATTCCTGCTGTGCGCTGGCGACGCTGGTGGATCGCGTTACCTGTACTGCTATTTTTTTCGGCGATAGTAACGATTATGCTGTGGCCGGAAGGCAAGCCAACCCGTGTGCCGCTCTTCTGGTTTGGGGCATTAGTTCTGCCGCTACTTTGCTGGTCGCTGGCCGTAGCACTGCGCTGGCTGGTATGGCTGCAGGGTATGGATAACAGCGCAACGCATTATGCGGAAACCTCGCAGGCAACGGAGACGTGGTGGCGTAAGCGCAGTCAGGCGCTACCGGTTGAAGCCGTGCTGCTGGTGACGCCGGTCGGAGAGGATGTTGCCGAACATCTGGCGCTGCTATCCCGGCCTTCAGATGCACCGCAACCGGTGATGGATGCCAGTGGAAACGCGGCGCTTCGTTGCCCGCTGGTGCTGAATGGCATCGGCAATCGCCCGGCAATGCTCGCGGCGTATCTGGCTCACCGCCTGGTGGCGCATCTGCGTCAGACCAGCGAAACGCGTCTTTTCACGCACTTCTGCTGGCTGGGCGATGATGCTGGCCTGTCTCCCTTTCGTGAAACGTTGCGGCGTGAAGGCGTTGTTCTGCCTGACGAAACCCTCAGCTTCGAAGCACGTACTGGTGCAGACAGCCTGATTAACCTTATCGCTGAATCACCTTCATCATTGTTGCTGTGTGCCGGAAGCGGTGAAGGTCAGCCTGCTGACATCAATGTCACAGGCGAAGCCGCGTTTGCCTGGATCTGCTCTGCGCAGGGAACAGCTTTATTGCACCGTTCAGAAAGCTGGCAACCGGCTCAGGCAGGAATAGCCGAACAAGCAGTAATGCAACTTACTCGCTATGCCGGGCTGGCTGATGTGCCGGATCGGGTGATTGCTGCTGACACACCGGCGATGACAGCACTGATAGATGGCGGTTGGTCGGCACTGGAGCATGTGCTTGCCGCATGGCTCGGCAATGCCGGAGAAGTCACGCCTTACACATTACGGTCGCTGGCGCTGCTTTCAGCGCTAAACGGTCAATCCTGCGGCTGGATCGCCTCAGATATGGAATCTCAATACATTACAGGAGTTTGCGTTCCCCGTGGAAACCTCCCGCACTAATTCCCGCCATTCGCTGTTCTGGCTGGTTTGTGGCTATCTCATTGCCATCACCTTGCTGGTGCTGATCGGCGCCGGGCTTTATTACTTTATTGGTCGCAGCCTTGATTTACCTGAAGCGCTGCCGCGCCAGATTGCTTTCTGGTCATTCATGGTCTGGCTGGCAATGGTGTGGTTCTGCCCGTTGTTTATTCTCGCCTGGCGCGGATTGGTGCGCCTCAGCGCCCGCGAAGTGACGGGCATAACAGGCCCCCGGAAACAGCGCCCAGCTGAAAATCAGCGGGTGCAGGACATCATCACGCAGATGCGTTATCAGTATCGATGGCGCTGGCGCAGCCGGGTGCGCATTCTGCTGGTGGTTGGCGATGAGCATCTGGTTGAGCAAAGCATTCCTGGCCTGACAACCCAGTACTGGCTGGAAGGACACAATACGTTGCTCATCTGGCACGGCAATCCACAGGATGAGCCCGTTCCCTCTGAGCTTAAAGCGCTGCGTAAAATTCGCCGACAACTGGCGGATGCCGTCATCTGGGTCGTGAGCGCAGAAGCGGAGATAGAGCAGGATTTGCTGGATACCACGGCGCGGCAGATGCAGAAACGCTATCGCCTGCTGGGACAGGATATCCCGCTGTGGCTGTGGGAGGTTCATACCCCTTCGCAACCGGGATCGCCCGAACAGGGTGTGGGCTTCATTATTGCGCCGGGTGAATCGACTGAAGATTATCGCCACTCGCTTAACGCGCTGGAACACCAGTTAGTTGAACGCGGTATGCAGCAAATCGATCATCAGCGTCAGCACAGTTTTCTGCTGGAACTGGCGCAGATGCTACGCAGTGGCGGCATCAATCGACTGACAACAACATTGTCACAGCTTGGCGAAGGCGCATGGGCGCTGCCGCTGGCAGGCGTTGTGCTCAGCCAGCCGCTGACTGCCGGAAGTGCTTCCCTGCGCCACGCCTGGCAACCCGGAAAAGCCTGGCGCGATCTACTGGCACAGCGCTGGCGCAGACCTGTCACCAATGGGGCGTCATGGCGAAAAACAGGACTGATGGTTTTCTCCTGCCTGCTGGCAGCGTGGATGGCCTGCTTAGTTGTTGCCTGGATTGCCAATTATCGCCTGATTCAGACCGACCAGCAGCTCGCAGCCGCTGCAACCGATACCCGCCAGCCTCTGCGCGAGCAGCTTTTCGCGTTGCGGGAATTGCAGAAAGAGATCGAGCGGCTGCAATATCGCCAACGGTACGGTGCGCCCTGGTATATGCGCTTTGGCCTCAGCCAGAACGATGCCTTACTGAACGCGCTGTGGCCGCAGTGGCAAAAGGCAGCCATGCCGCTGCTGCGTGATGCCTCCGTGCAGCGCCTCACCACGTTGATGACCAGCTGGCGCAACCTGCCACCCGACAGCCCGCTGCGATCGGATGACGCCAGAAGCATGTATGACCTGCTGAAGGCGTATCTGATGCTGGCCCATCCTGACAAATCAGATTCGGCATTTTTTAGCAGTACGCTGATGAAGATCTGGCAGCTGCGCAGCGGCATTAATGATGCCAGCTGGCGCAATCAGGGCGGCGATATGCTGGCCTTTATGATGAGCAATCTGCCCGCGCATCCCGCGTGGCGAATCGAGCCGGATATGCGGCTGGTCAGCAGCATGCGCTCTGCGCTGTTGCGCCAGATTGGGGCCAGCAATGCCGAATCCACCCGCTACCAGAAGCTCATTGAGCAGGTATCGCGCGACTATACCGATATGACGCTCAGTGAGATGGTCAGTGGCACCGACAGCAGCATGCTGTTTACCACCGATGAAACCGTACCCGGCGTATTCACACGCAAAGCATGGGAAGAAGACGTGCAACCTGCAATTGAGGAGGCGGCAAAGGTTCGGCGTGACGAAATTGACTGGGTGCTGAGCGACAGCAAACCTACCAGCAACGATGATGTTTCTCCGGAGACGCTGCAGGCCCGGCTGACAGAGCGCTATTTGTCTGATTACGCCGCAGCCTGGCTGAAGTTTCTCAACAGTATTCAGTGGCAGCGGGCTGAAAGCCTGTCGGAATCTATCGAACAGTTATCTCTGCTGGCGGATGCGCGTCAGTCGCCGCTGATTGCGCTCATGAATACCCTTAACATTCAGGGCCGAACCGGGCAAACCGGCGGCAATCTGACCGATTCACTGGTGAGTTCGGCGAAGAATCTGCTCAGCAGCGATAAAACCAGCGCCATCAATCAAGCGCAAATCGCAAAGGGGCCGATGGATGCCACCTTTGGCCCGCTGCTGTCACTAACTGATACGAATGCGGCGGCGAAAGAGAGCCTCAGCCTGCAAACCTTCCTGACCCGCATCACCCGTGTTAGCCTGCGCCTGCAGCAGGTTACTAACGCACCGGATCCCCAGGCCATGATGCAGTCGCTGGCGCTGACAGTGTTTCAGGGCAAAGCCGTTGATCTCACCGACACCCGCGATTACGGCAGCCTGATTGCCGCCAGCCTCGGCCAGGAGTGGAGCGGCTTTGGTCAGGCGGTATTTGTGGAGCCAATGGTGCAGGCCTGGGAGCAGGTGTTAAGCCCAACGGCAGAAAGCATCAACAGCCAGTGGCAAAGCGATATTGTGACACCCTGGAACGAAGCCTTTGCCGATCGCTATCCGTTCGCTAGTCGGCAGAGCGATGTCTCCTTGCCGCATCTGGCGCAGTTTATGCGCACCGACACCGGACGCATTGCGCAGTTCGTCAACGGACGCTTAGGTGGTCTGCTGCGTCTGGAAGGTGATCGCTGGGTGCCGGATGCGATGAACAGCCAGGGACTGATCTTTGATCCGGCTTTTCTGGTGGCGCTGAACAAGCTGACGCGCATCGCGAACGCGGTTTTTGTCAGAGGCGATGTGGAGCTGCATTTCCAGATGATGACAAAGCCTTCCCGCGATGTAGTGGAATCTGAACTGACGGTAGACAGGCAGAAACTGCAATATTTCAACCAGGAAGAGAGCTGGCAGATGCTGAACTGGCCTGATAACCGCTGGCAGCCTCAAACCACGCTGACCTGGCGCAGCGCCAGAGCAGGAACCCGCCTTTATGCCGATCATCCGGGAAGTTGGGGGTTGATTCGCCTGTTGGGTAAAGCTCGGATCACTGAGCTGGGTAGCAACATGTATCGCGTAGTCTGGCCGACGCCGGATGGCCTGTCGCTTAACTATCAAATACGCACGGAACTGGGTAACGGCCCGCTGGCGTTACTCGATCTACGCGGTTTCAGTCTGCCAGCAAGGATATTCGTTTCTGGTCCGACTAATGATGCTGCTTTGTCGGGAGGTGAAGGATGATCTCTCGCCTCACCTACGCCTTATTGATTTGCCTCTCAGCTTTGCTGATGAGCAGTTGCGGTGCCTGACAAAAAACCAAACAGGGCACGGCGAGCGTGGCAAAAGCGGTGTTTTATCGCCAGGTGGAAACGTTGCATATGACCTTCACCGCTCGCGCAGCCATCAATCAGGATGATGCTCAGCAATCGATGCCACTGCGCCTGGTTGTGCTGCAACTCACAGACCGCCAGCGCTTCGATAACACCGAATACAACAGCTTGCTGACGCAGCCTGACCTCGTGCTGAAAGAAACACTGGTCGCACATCGGCAGCTCAGCATTACGCCGGAGCAGAGCGTTAGCCTGGATATGCCAATGGAAAAGCAGGCGCAGTTCGTCGCGGTTCTGGGCTTGTTCCGCCAGCCTGACAGAGAGCGCGGCACATGGAAACGAGTATTGAGCCGCGAGGAGCTTGATCCGGATTCACCTCGCACGATTGAAGTAAGGGATAACACCCTGAGCCTGCTACCGGAGCAGAAATGAAAGATCATGAATTTCTGAAGTATTTCGACAGCGAAATGCGTTATCTGAAGGCAGCGACGCAGGAGTTTGCCGGGCAATATCCTGAAGCGGCGCGGCGATTAGGGTTGGACGGAATGTCTCTGAAGATGGATGAGTCGGTTGAACAGTTGTTTCAGGGCTTTTCACTGATGATGGCGCAGATGCGACGCAAAATTGATGACGATATTCCGGAGCTGACAGAGCCACTGCTCGGGCATCTGCTGCCCGTGGTGAATCGCACTCTGCCATCTATGTCAGTGGTAGAACTGACACCCGATATTGTCGCTCAGGTGCGTGATGAGGTGGTACCGGAAGGCACGACGCTTCCGACACGCCCGATGGATATCTCTGGCCTGTGCTGCCCTTATCGCACCACTGATGTGTTGAAATTACACCCATTGATGTTAGGTCATGTCACCACATCGTTTCACCCTGACGGGCACCAGATGATCTCCCTGCGGTTTACACTCAGCCCTCAGGCCGATCCGAGCCAGATCGATCTCAGCGATATTCCGCTTTATATTCACGGGGATCGCCCTGTTCAGTCGCTGCTATACCATGTGCTCACCCGCCATCTTCGCAACATCACTGTTAGTCTGCCGCAGAGTGATAACCACGATCCGCAGCCATTTCATGGTGGCATTAGCGTCCGCTGGCAGCAGCACTGGCGGTCAGTCTGGCCTGAAAGCGATAGCCCGGCACTCTGCGGCGAAGTTCGCCCACTGCTGGAATACTTCAGTTTCCCGGCTCGCTACGCCTTCTTTACTCTTACCGGGCTCGAAACGCTTCCTTTCAGTGAAAGCTGTCGGCAAGCAATTCTCGATATTCATCTCAGCCAACCGCTTCCACGTGATATTTCGTTACCAGAAGACGCGCTGCGTATTCACTGCGTTCCGGTGATTAACCTGTTTACGTTGAACGCAGAGCCGCTGAAGGTGAAGCCTGCTGTGCTCGACTACCGTCTGCGCCCTCACCGACTTCGAGATCAGCATACTGAGATCTACAGCGTGGATGACGTTGCCGCCAGCGAAACGCTGGATAAGCGGCGCTACGTGCCGTACCGACACTTCCGGCAAAGAGGCGGTATGTTGCAACGCAAGGAGTCGTGGCCGGAGCGTTATTTTCATACACGCATCTGGCGAGGCGTCAGTGGCCTCTATGAAACCCTACTGATGCTGGGCGGGGATGCGAGTGAGGCTGATCGGAGAGAAGATGATGCTACGCTGTTTATGAACATCACCTGCACCAATGGTAACTATCCGCGCATGGCGCTGGAGAAATCGATATTTGATGGAAGCGCGGTCACCGGCAACCTGGCGTTGCAGTGCAAAACCCGTCAGCCAACTTCCATGCCTCATTACCCACCAACCAAACAGCTGTATCAGTGGCACCTGATGTCACTACTTCACCCACGAGCTCTTAGCCAGATGATAAATGATGCTGCAAGCCTAAGGGCCGTGCTGGCGTTATTCAACTGGAGCGATGACGAAAACAACCTCCGCCGCATCAATGGTATCCGCCACGTTAGCTGGCGTCAGGACTATAACTCGTCGTATCACTGGCACGGCGTGCGCATCCGTGTGGCGCTTGATGAAACGCAGTTCAGCGGAACCGGTGATGCCCGCTTGTTCTGCGAGCTGCTGGAACAGTTCCTGACGCAATACGCCAGCGTGTTGCGTTATACCCAGCTTACGGTATTACTGACCGCTTCGGGCACCGAATGGGCCTGGCCGGAGCGACGTATTGACAGGGTGCTGATGTGAGCATGGAGAACAAAAAAAACAGCCAGCCGCTGCCACCGTTCTGGCTGGACGATAAAGGTCGTGACCAGACGGCGCGGTTTAACTTTTATCGATTCTGCCAGTTGCTGGAGCAGACGACCGACAGCCGCCTTGGCACGGGCCGCACGCCGGAGAGTGATCCGGTGCGATTTCGCCCCAATCCGCATCTGGGCTTTCCCGCCGGGGAGCTGAAACGCATGGAAACTAACGCTGACAATCCGGATGCCGCGCCGACGGTCAGAACCAACTTTTTCGGCTTATACGGTGTGGATTCGCCACTGCCGACGAGCATCATTGACGACATCAATCAGGGCCGTGAAGGTGCGGATGCGATGGCAGCGTTTCTGGATATCTTCAATCATCGGTTGATGTCGCAATTTTACCGCATCTGGCGCAAGTACAGCTATCCGCCCACCTTTGAGCCGGGTGGTATGGATACGGTTTCGCAAAGCTTGATGGCCCTGACCGGCATCACCCATAGTGGCGATCAACCCTCATCACGCCTATTGGCAATACTGAAACCTCTGCTGCATACCACGCACACCGCTGAAGGTATCGCTGCGGTGATCAGCAGCCAGGCACCGAACACAAAAGTTGAAGTTTTCGCCCACCATCCAGTGACGATGGCAGTGGCAAAACGCGCCCGGCTCTCGCTGCGCGGCGGCATGACACTCGATCAGAATCCGATACTGGGCAATGAAACTCGCGTGGCTGATTATTGCTCGCGGATTGAGCTTTCCACCGATGATCCCGAAGAAGCGAAGGGCTGGATGCCTGACGGGCAACTCCGCCAGGACGTGATGGCGCTGCTGCGCACCTATCTGGGCTGTGACTATGATTTGCGCTTCTGGCTGACGGTTCCGACCCGATTACTACCGGTGCCACGTCTGGGTGATACGGGATTGTTCAATGGGTACAACATAATGTTGGGGCTGAGGAAAGATAATCTGGATAAAATGCCTGAAAGTACCAGGATTCGGGTGGGTAGGTTGCGGTAAGTAAATGTAAATATTGGGCAAAGTTAACCTCAGTCCCTGTGGATCAATTTATAACAGATAGTGATATTAGGAGATGAATTGTTAATGGAATTATTTGATCCTAATCATAAATCCGGCTCCATTCAGAAATAAATTTCCGTAATAATGTTCCCTATCTCGACTGAACAACAATCAAAAGGAATATGCTGATGACACAACGCTATACACCAGAACAAGCTGAGCGGATGAAGAAAAGGAGGTGTTGGGTATACGTGGATGGCGAGCGTTTCAGTAGCGCTGCAGCAGCGAATAAACACGTAGGCGTTAATATTTTCCATGCAGCTTGGCGTGCAGATCTTATTTCTGAATCTGGCGGGGAGGAAATGAAGATAGGAGACAGAACAAAGTCAGTCCGGCGAGGAAATCATATTGTTTTTCTGGAGCGCCGGGACGACCTGTCGGATAAATCCGTCCGTGACTATCAAGCAGCGCGCAGGAAGTTGTTGAATGCTGGTTGGCGAAGCGATGAGCTTGATGAAATGGAAAATGGCGAGCTTTATACGCATTATAGAAGCGAGTTAGAACTCGAGAGGCTCTCTGTACCGCATTTTTCTGGATCTGAAAAAAAGTACACTAGAGCTGAGATCCGCCCAGCACAAGGACGCTTTAGGCGCGAAGTGATGTCAAACTGGGAAAATCAATGTGCCATCACCGGTACACGGCTAGCCCTTGAGGCTGCACATATCGTTAGTCACGCAAGCGGTGGAACTGCGAGCATAGAAAACGGAATTTGCCTCGCTGCAGATTTGCATACGCTTCTGGATTCAGGCCATCTGCTTATTCTTGAAGGTATTACTCGCCTGTCAGATGAAGCTAAAAATGACCTTCGCTATGCGGCTCTAGAAGGAACTGTGCTACGAACCTCACGCGTCAAAGTCCATTTTCCGACAATTTAGTGAACATTTTTTTATAAAAGTAGGAACGTCCTTCCTTTATGACTACGATGCATCGAATGTGAAGATTTTACTGAGGAGAGAACATGTATTGAAACAAATCGCTGCACGAAATTAACGTTCTTTTGTAGATAGCGCACCCGCACCTGTACTCGACTGGGAACTCAATCCGATGTTAAACATCCTTGCAGGTGAAAATGATAAATGGGAGCTCTGTATCGTTGATGTTACGCCTAAATCGATAACAACGGCTCAGAAGTGTCTAGATTATCCGTGGCAATTCATCATCACATTCACGCTGTATTTTATGCAAATGGTCAGACGCATCAGAAAAGCTATCCCATCTCAAGGCTCATTGGTGGCTTGTGGCAGCAACTTACTAATGGTGACGGTTTTTTCCATATATGTGAACCTCAAGATAAATTTGAATTCAATCTTGGAAAGGTTGTTGACCATCGTGATAAATCCGCCATTAACGGAATCAGGTATGTAATTAGCTATCTGGCAAAAGATGAACAGAAACCTTTCGGGGTGATTTCAGGTTGCAATGTGCCATTACCACCCAGCAGACGTGGAAGGCCACGTAACACGAAATTATGACTATCTGAATTAAGGTCCCTATTTTTTACATGAGAACCCAGTGATATGCCGGAGAGTATGCGTGAATCGTTTTCCGGCCCCTTATCAACTGGAGCCACTCACCATGACCACAAATCCAAACGTACTTGACGATCAATTCGTCACTATGGAATTCATTACCCATTTAACTGGCCTGACAGACAAATGGTTCTACAAGCTGATCCAGGAAAATCACTTCCCTAGACCAATCAAATTTGGCCGAAGCTCACGATGGTTAAAAAGCGAAGTGGAAGGCTGGCTTAATGAGCGCATCAGACACTCTCGGCACTAACTTATCCAACCCGAAACACTTATCCGTTGAAAATTTATTAGGTGACATCGAAAGCATATGTCACCTAAATACTAATGAGAAAAAAGCACTGTGAAAGAATATAAAACGCGCTATGAAGAGATTCTTAAATACTACCAAACCTGGTTGATGGATTTTTCTAAGCTCGCCGTTCGACAAGGAATGTGCCACCAGAACATTTATTTCTCGCATCACCTTATGATAGGTTGCTTAAAGTTCCCCAAAAAGGAACCTATTAATGCTGTTGTTCCACAGTGTCTGCACAAGATCATTTTTGGCCCACTTCTGGAGAAACCGTCACCTTCATTGGATGACCATAATGTTAGTTTAAGTATGCAGGAACATCTGCTGGTTCATCATCCAATGCTTGAAGGTGTCTTACTCTCTGAATGTGTTCGCTTGAAACAACACTCACTAACCAAGAAGCTAATCAGCCTGTTTCAACAATTTAGTGGCACAGAAATACGCCTCAAACTTGTCTGGCTGTGCTGGTACGATTTGATGTTAGGAAATGATCTAACCGACTGGATTGAAAGTTTAAAATTCAAATCAGAGCCAGAAATTATTGTATGGATAAACAACCGGCAAGCTGAAAACGAAGCACTCACCAGCGCAATGGATGAGTATGTCACCTTCGCTTGTCGTACGGTAGTCGCTCTATAAATTCATGCTTACCTTTAGCTGGATCGTTGATGGCAGTAGCGGCAAGGCACTGACCTTCTCTCCGTTGATTAATACCCCTGAGCTTAAAGAGGATCGGGGCAATTCGCCGGGACTTGTGGGAAAATTTTCGCATTCTTCATCGCCTATTGCGTAAGCTGATTAAGATGGGATGTTGCTCCCGTGGGAAGGAAAGTGAGGTAAGGAGGTGACTAGAGGAAAAAATTGAATTGTCCAGAGCAACGTAACTCTGGACATACTATGCGGAGACGTTAACGAATGTCATGTAGTGGCACACTCAGACATAACAACCACTGAGATCAACCACGACATGCGTGTAAGGCTTTGATACTGAAATCAGTATTTAATTTAAACATGCGGGAGGCCATCCGTTTTTGCCTGCGCGGAGAAATAGATTTTGCTGCGCACATAGTCCCAGCATTCAGGCTTTTTCGCCCATTCCGAAATCATCCTGCCGTTCGCGGATTCAGTCAGAAGACTATTCACCCGATGGGCTAGGCTGACAAGACGATTCCCCATCGTTTCCTCAATGCCCTGTTGATGCCAGATCTCTGCCAGATCCGTTTGGTTGCCATAAAGATGTGAATACGCGGCCACGGTATAGGCGGCGATATTCGCCTTAAATGCGGGGAAAAGTGAATTAATCAACTTATAGGCTTTTTTATAAATAATGGCCTGCGCGATGTAATTTTTAAAACTTTCAATGTTCAGTTCATCCCCATAACGCTCAGTATCCTTGTCGATCATCGTCATTAATGCGGCAAAGTTCTTCTGTCCGCCGAGGCTGACTAAATCCGGACGCTGGAGCCAGGCACAGTGATATTTTGCGAAATCGGTTTTCGTTATCCGACGTGATGGAGGAATCGCGTCTTTTAGCCGTTTGATTCCAGCCGGTGTTTTACCTTCTCGTTCCAGCATAACCTTATAACTGCCGTTCGCTCGCTCGTAAAACCAACGACTGTATCCGTCCGGGCAATACACCGTGTTTGCCATTTTTTCCAGCTGTACATGTACCGGTCGATTGGCTGACAAATCGGAAATATTGACTTTATTCTGGCTATTCGAGAAGCGCGAAATATCCGCAATTAACATCTCTTCTTGTGCATTATTCGTCTGTTTCAGCACAATGACTTTTGCGGGTACACGCACGTTACGCAGATTGGTTGCCGGGAATTTCTTTTTGGTGAAAAACATGGAAGCCGTCGTCTGCCCACCGTTGACGATCTGCATTCCCTGCATCCACGCAATACCAGGGCCACCTCCTGGCGCTTCGCCAAGTCTGACCTGATCGGCAACAATCACAATGCCGTTATTATAAGCCATAAAACGCTCAGGCTGCTCACGTAAGGTGTCGCGAATCCCCTTGTTGACTTTCCCCGTCTGGCTCAGAAATGAGCGAACGTTCGCTTCCAGAATCCGGTTGCCATATTTTTCATAGATAAATCGCAGCGTCTCGCCCGGAACCACCGTCAGTGCATAATCATATTCACCCATTTCATCCGGGATCCATACACAGGGGAGTGCGCCCCCCGCCACCTCATCAAAATTAACCTGCAGTTCGTCGCGTGGCTTACCTTCCTGCCAATGGTTAAACAGGCGGACAATGTCCATAACCTCTAATTTAATGGTTTTACCGGCCACGTCGCGGGACTGGTACCACCGGGTTTTCACCTGACCATCGGTCAGTACATAAACTCTGATTTGCTCCAGTTCCGTATAGGACTGTTCGATGGTCGTCACCAGTTGCCAGGCATCATTGGACTGATCCAGCGTGGAAGATAATTTACCGTCAACGCACTTCTGCAAAAATTGAATGCAGTGGCCGGCAATCGCTTTTGTCTCAGCATCCGGGACGTGACAAAGCTCGTCGCTACCGTGATAAATGCTGACAAAAAGGTCAAGTTGATCGCCATCTTCTGAGAAGGCATAACCGCTGAGACGCACATTGTGTCCACTGACTTTAGCCATAAAGTGACACGTCTCGGCATCGTCGAATGTCATGCCGATATCGGCCATATGACGCATAACAGTATTGGTAAAAATCAGCTCCTGAAAAGGCGACTCTACCCCAGGCTGAGTCATCTGGTCCTGATATTCCTTACGAATCTCATTCTGCGTTTGACGTAAAAAATCAATAAGTTCCATGCGGTAATCCTGCAAAGTCTGACAAGCAATGGTTAAAATTTTGAGCCTGAGGAATAAGTGTCTGGAGTTCGAGTTGATAGAACGCACTCACCACCGGCAACGGGACATTGGCATGCGTCAAAGAGGGAAAATCCGCTTCAATGGGGAGCGCGAACGCCTCTGTCAGCAAGAAATGACGTGTATAGAATTCAGCATGTTCAGTGTAATATCCGACATGACAAAGCGATCCCTCAAAAAGACAAGCCGCCTGAGCGTTTCCCTCAAACCTCTGACGAAGACGGTTAATAATGTCATTCAGGGTCGCGCCGGTGGGATGCTCGCTGAAGCGCAAACCGCACAACATGAGCGAGCCAGGCCGCTGCCAGTCCAGTTGTTCAAGAGAGTGGATGGTTACGCAAAAACCCTGCTCTGCTGTGGTGCTTTTTACCTCAATGGCACGTTCATCGAGTTCAAAATCCTGTAGGCCATGCTGTGGTCCTACCCATGCTTCGACTGCCGTTGGCGACGCAAGACCGCTCTCGATCAACCGTTCCAGACACGTCAATTCCCCGATTAATCCCACTTCTTCTTCGTGACTGAGTGGACGGGTATCGCGCTCCATAAACGTCTGCCATAAACGAATCCGACGGAGCAGGGTTTCAAACAGACGCTGTTCAGAAACATTCAGGAGCGAATGGAGAATATCCAGAATCATCGTCGTAAAGACATCCACATTCCCCGTTTGCTGGCGACGGATCATCAAACCGTTCTGCCGCCCTTCCTCTGTTCCGGTCATCTCAACGCGAAATCCTTTACAGGACGGCAGCGCCGTCGCCCCCAACGAAAGAGGATGAGGAAACACGGCAATCAGCATTTCTTCATTATCAGGCTGACGACGCCCGGCATGAAAGCTACAGCCCTGATGCGTAAAAAGCCGAATTCCGCGCCAGCCCTGGGCTCCGGGCTGTTCGTCTGCCTGAAAGCGATCTAAGGCTTTCCAGGCTGCCAGTAGATCATCTTTACTCAGCCGCACCATAATCTTGCTCCCACAATACGTTGTTAACTTTGTACTCCACCGTTACCCCACTGCGACTTCCCGGAAAACTGATACCAAAAGCCACCACTGGCAAGGCATCATCCTTATATTCCGTTGCCGACAATGCCTGTTGCGGGTCCAGTAAGTAAATGAGCAGTAGCCCTTTTTGACGCTGTGCCGGGATGTCGTTTATGCCAAATCCTTTGATCCGACGCAGTACTACGCCACCAGGAATGACGGGCTTCTCTCGCCCTTCATTACGTCCGGGATCGGCATGAAAAATACGCTGCGTTTCTTCCAGCGCGGCAAGCCAAGTCGATTCATCGCAGTCTATCCCTTCATCGCGTGGAGAAAGTAAACGGCCAATGGAATAGCGATCAGTGACTCCCTCAGACGCTTTACGCATCATAAGCGGGACGGGGAAGCCACATACAGCGTGATGACGATCGCCCCCCCCTCCTATCACCGCCACTGTCCACTGGGTGAGTTCATCAACACGATTCATCCGTGTAATGAAATCCGCCAGCAGTTTGCTGTTGGCTTTTCTGGCCTGAGCGTGGGTCTCATATTCCGTTAAGAAATCAATGATCGGCTCGGGAGAGACGTTTTGCCAGATGACTCCATTCCATTTTTCAATCTTCTCTCCGCGTCGTCTCTCAGGGATCGGCACGCCAGAACCGATACGTCCGGTCAGACGCTGGAAGGCCGAGTAGTTATGCTTGTGGTACTCTGGCTCTCTAAACAACGAAATCGTTTCGACCACCGAGCCACTGAAAGACAGCCACAGTGAGCGCGCACTACGCATTTTTAAGGGTGATGTCACCATTAAAACGGGGTGTGATTTCACTTTTAGCCCGAAATCACGCGGAGTTCCGCCGCTGGCGATCATATTGTCAAACTCTTCTCTCAGCTCTTCCGATGCATCCGCAATGTGCTCAAACCATTCAATCAGCTCATCGGTGGTATACAGCCGACATACGTCCAGATATCCCTGGCGGTAGCCAAACCAGCGCCCCATCTGCATTAACGTGTCATACATGCGGGAGGCGCGTAAGAAATAACTGGTGCATAATCCCTCAAGCGTTAACCCTCGAGCCAGCTTGTCTCCGCCAATCGCAATAACTTTTAAACCTGTCGCACTGTCTGAATAATCAAGCGCATCCTTCGCCGTTCCATTTATCATTCGTACCGACACGTTTTCTATCACGTTATACAGCTTGTCAACGATCTCCTGCCACACGAAGTAGACGTCTGGAACCTGCTGCGGCATAACGTCGCGAATCGTCTGACAAGTCGGCAAAAAGTCGGCCTGCCAGAGTGATTCAAGCTGATGTAAAAAAAGCTCATGTCCAATCTTTCGCGTCAACCGCTGTCTCAAATCCTGAATGTAGGCATTAATATGCTCATAAACGATCGATTGCACGTTATTGAAGCGGGTCACATGGACAAGCATCGAACTGTGTTTATCTCCCTGACCGCGTAATTCTCGGACGCAGCACGCCAGCAAAAAGCTATCAATGGCGTTTTTTAACGAGTCAGGGAAATGGGTTAGCGTATCAAGCGTGGGATGGTGCGAGCTCTTATGAGAAACTGGCATCCATCCTCTTTTTCCATCATCGCTACAATGATCGCTCACCCGCCTGATCAAAGGAAGTTCACCAGTCCGGCCTTCCGCGGTTGCCCGACCAAATACCCTCGCAGGGCCGATGTAATTTGAAGGTGCGCCGAGGTTAATGATAAAGGCTGAAGGGAACAAATCCGGACCTTCATCACGCGTTTCATTGCTCTCGTGAATAAAGATATTGGCAAAGGGCGTGGCGGTATAGCCGACATATGCCTTACGGCTGAACTGCATCAACAACTTACGAATCAGACTATTGATTGCCGTTGGCTGATGTTCAGCATCCGGTTTTCCATCGCCATCGTAAACGATTTCCCCCGTGTCAACGGAGGCGTTATCAGCTTCATCATCAATCATCAGCAGCGGTAATTCCGAAACAAAACGCTTTCCGGTGACGGGATCAACGCTAGTGGCAACATGGTTTTCAATCCAGGTATGCAGGCGCTTTAAAATAGATTTATTTTTCTTTACCACAAACAGCCAGGGGCGTTGCTCGGGGCTGATCCCCAGATTCTTAGCCACTCCGGCACTGAAGTCGCCCTTTTCAGATCGGTTGGTGACGTAATTGGGACGAATGACGGGATCGCTATCAATATCGCCCACCCCAATGATGGTCACTTTTTCTCTGAGTGGACTCGTCTCATAGCCAAGAAATCCTTCATCAAGACGCATTTGGGTCTGCGAGCGGAGGTTATTATGCAAACCAGCAAGCACAATGATTATCTTATATCCTGCATCCGCGGCTTTACAGATTAGCCCGGTATAGTGGCCGGTTTTCCCGGACTGAACATGGCCGACTACCAGACCACGCCGATCCCAGCGCCCTTCTCGTCCCGGTTGCTCAAGTAATCCCAGAACACGATCCGTTGAACGGTCAAGGGTATCTAGGACTCCCCAGGGCATCGTTTTGCCAAGCCACTGACGGTATCGATGCCAGTAGCGCCACTCGCGTTTTGCGTCAGCTGTCAGCCAGGGTTGATGTCCTTCGTCATTACTCAGAGAAGTATCTTCGCCCATCCAGATGCTATAACGGCGGATCAACTCTTCGACCAGAATCTCCCGGTTATCAAGGTGGTTCCACTCCGGTTTCATCTGACAAACCATGTCAATATGTTGACGCAGAATACCAGGGGTAATCGTGCTTTTATCCTGGCCTTGCAGGAACGTTTGCACAATCTGCAATACACTCAGTTGCGTGTCATCCAAGGGGCTCAGACTCATAGCGATTTCTCTTGTTGATCGTCGAGGAGTTGTGCAATTAATTCGGGATAATTATCGAAGGGTTCCATATTTTGCAGATGCTGTTTCGCCAGTGCCGGTGACATCGCCTGCTGTCCAACCATGGTCTGGTACATGACCTGCAATACGGATAACACCTCTGCGGGCGGTGCGCTTTGAAAGCCTGTCCGCGGCGTCTCTTTTGTCTCAGCCGTATCAAGCCAGATTTGCTGAACCGGAACGGTTTCCTCAATCAGTCTTAGCATGGCCTGAATTTGCGGAGATAATTCACCGGCCTGCGAAAGAACATTGCTGATAACAGGATGTTGTAATGAAATCTGGTAACGAACACCTGATGACGTCTTTTGCGCCTGCCAGAGATGAATGAGTTCTTCACCTGGCTTGCGCTTATTCATTTTCCCGCGTTTTGCAAATGTCCGTACCGCACGATCGCGTGTTGATTGCGCCAGTTGGGTTAACCAAGGACGCAGCGAAACCGGCGGGCGCGCCATCGATTTACGAATATCAATCTTCCAGTCTATGTCGGCATCATTAGGGATATCCAGACGGATCCGCGCAAGGCGGTGGGTTTCATCTTTCGTCCAGGCCCGCGGACTACCGAGTCCAAGCCAGTTGCCCGCCACCAGCAATCGCTCATTCCGGTATACATAGAATCCTTGCTGAGCAGTCCAGCCTGCCGGTCCTTGAGCCTGTTGATACTCCTGCGTCGTCAGGTGATCCTGATGCGGCAGAACATGGCACTCCACCTTCACGGCAGGGGCGCCTGGCGCCATTGCCGCAGGCGAATGCCAGGGCTTGGAAGGATGCCCGCTGAGAAAGGGATCCCAGGCTTTAATGTTGCGATCATTGAGGGTGAGAGTGAGTCGGGGTGAGCTCCCCTCAAGGAATCGGTGAAATACCATCCCCAGATGTTGTTCAACGCCATCCATCAGATTGAGGAAATCTTTCTCACCGTAGCTGGGGGTGACGATTCGGTCTAAAACATCCCACAGCACCACCGTACCGTGGGAGTCAGGTTCTGCATTTGCTAACGCCTCCTCACTCCCTGGGTCAGCACCTTCAAGCAAATACCAACCGTCGTCCGTACTTGCGGCGAGAATGTCCAGATCCCACCGTAGGATGGTCGTTACCCCCTCTTTTTTGGAAGAGACCGTCAGGCGGCGGCATTGCGAAAAGGAGGCGGTTTTGAGTCCAAGACCGAAGCGGCCCAGATCGTGTCCTGGACGCTTTGTCAGCGGGTTTTTGACACCCAGTCGCATTGCAACATCCAGTTCAGCGGCCGACATGCCGCAGCCATTATCCCGAACCACGATATAGCTATCCGCCTCACGCCAGCAAAAGGTCAGCTCGACCTTACGGGCACCGGCACTAATACTGTTGTCGATGATGTCAGCCAGTGCGGTGGCGGTGTTGTAACCGAGCCCTCGCAGAGCTTCGATCATAATTGCTGCATTCGGTGGCGCATGGCGCATGGTCGTCATTCTTCTTCTTCCTGCATCTCACTCAACGCGGTTTCCCACTGTTCAACGAAGCCGCCTAATTCTGACGCCCGGCTATGATGACGGAGCTTACGGAGCGCTTTGGCTTCTATCTGACGTATCCTTTCTCGCGTGACATCAAACTGTTTACCTACCTCTTCCAACGTGAAATCTTGCGTCATGCCGATGCCAAAACGCATTTTTATAATCTGTATTTCGCGTGGCAGCAGGGTATCCAGAACCGATGAAATGCGCTCTCTTAGCTCCAGAGACTGAACAGGGGCACTGGTAAAATCCCTTTTAGTCAGCAGCGCATCCCCCGGCAACGCCACTTTGCTGTCATGGGCGTCATCATGAAAATCGCCAATCAGCGCCGTCTGTTCTTCATATTTAGCCATCCGAAGAAGCTGACGCTCTGGCAGGTCGGTCATTTCCTGCAACAGTCTGAGTGTGGGCGTTATCCCTTGGCGATGCAGAAACTGATCCCGACTGCTCTGCCAACGTCTAAATTGCTCATAGAAGTGAACGGGTAAACGGATGAGTTGTGCCTGATCGGCAATCGCACGGGTAATCTTCTGACGGATCCACCAAGAGGCATAGGTTGAGAATTTAAATCCGCGCCGATAGTCGAATTTTTCAACGGCCTTGATCAAGCCCAGATTGCCTTCCTGGATCAGGTCCTCGACATCTAATCCTCGCCCGCTGTATTTTTTCGCAATCGCAACTACCAACCGCAAATTGGCGTGGATTAACCCCTCCCATGCCTCTCTGTAGCTGCTGACATACAGACTCATTTTATGGCATTCATCAGGAATGAGCGTTCGAGCGCGCTCGACTATCAGTTGCAGGTCAGCGTAATCCGGACGGGGAATATGATTATCCTGGTACTCTTCTGCTTTTCCACTTCTCAGCAGAAAGAGCAGATCGTTAAAGCTGATGGCGTCTTCGTCATCGGATGCGGAATACATCTCCTCATCCGCTTCTTCAGCGTCGTCTTCCTCTTCAGAAATCTCAGGCGCTGGCACCGGAAATCGATTCGGATGCAGCAACTGAAGATATTCTGCTTCGGGTAATTCCGCCAGGATAGTCAACAAATTGATAAGCGCCGTATCCATGCGCTGCCCGAGTCGTTCTTCCTTTGTTTTATCCACGACATCCCATTGGCGAATATCCACAAGATAACGTTCAAAGATGCCGGACTGCCACAATGCACCGAAAGCGTCAAACCAGGGCTCGAGATCTTCACTCGCCGTTAATGCCTCATAGGCCTCACTTTCCGGGAAAGCATCATCGCCATCCACAATCAGAGGTAAGTCTTTGATCAATGCCTCTACGCTGACCCCTAGTTCAGGCCACGACATACCGAAATCCTCTTCCCCGGCAAACCGGATGTCACGCACAGAGACACGACCGGCATTGAGTGCGTCAGCGAGCAACGTTGAGAGATGAGGATAATTTTGTGAAGAGTGGGAAACTGGCGTCGGCGGGTCAGGAAGCGTGAGTTCGATATCGCTCCACTCAGCAGCGTCATCTTTCGGGCGATAGCGGGATAATAATTGCTGAACCTCAGCGGAAGCGTGTCGTAATGCCAGATTATCTTCGGCGGGTTCCGATTCGACTTCAGCGTCCCACAGCATGAAATCCATTGCGGCTTCGGTTTCGGGAGGTTCTGTTTCAACATCGGCTTCGACTTCAACCTCAACTATGGCATCATCGACTGGCCCTCTTGCTGGTTGCTGCTCGGCAGGCGGATGAGATTGCCGATAACGGGCCAACAGATCACGCAGCATTTGCTCCTGTGCGAGGTCACTGGCGCAGAGCCCGAGGTTGTTTTGATGTTCAACATCGACACCCGCGCGCAACAACATTTCGCAAATAGCGAAATGCCCATTCTGGGCCGCAATCATCAATGGGCTATTTCCCAGAGAATCTTGTGAATCTTTCGGTAATCCCCTGCTGAGATGAAGCTCCACCACGGAGAAGACTCCGCTTTTTAGCGCCCGAATAAGTAAAGGGGGAATGCGATAAAACTCAGAAATAGTACGATGCATGTTGACCGTCTTTCCTTGTAAACCTCACACACAGAAATGCAATCTATCTTAAATGGGAAAAGTCGAATTTGGTACTTTACATAAATAAACTATCATTTTAAGTGTCAGCATTCATCTCCTTGATGTGGAATGATTATCAAGGCGCAATATGTTGGATTTTTCACTAACACAAAGGGGGTTCTTGCCACAGTTCTGAATGCGTTCCCACTGAAAGTCCCTGAAGTGGAGTTGACATTTGTCCAGATTCCCTACAAAAGACAACTCTATATAACCTACGATCTTTCCACAAAATGACGCATGTCTTCCGGCGTTAAGATTACAACAATCAGTTCTTTTCGAGGAATGGTACGTTCCCAAAATCTGGTAGACCACAGCCACTGCAACTGAAGGAAAATTTAAATACTTTAATGTCATTTTACTGGCAAACCCGCGTCACCGAAATGACTTCGAGCGGTAGCATAAAGCTCAGTACGTGGGTTCAAATAGCTGAGTATTTCAGGGGGACAGGGCTCGCTCCCTCCATTTGATAAATCAGCTATGCAAGTACTTTTTAAAGTTTTCCGCCTGCTCCAGCACGCTCTTGTAGACCTCATCGTTGGCTACCGGAGGGAAGCCATAGCGGTGTAGCAGCAGGATAAGATCTACTTTAAGTTTAGCCTTGATGTCGTCGCGATTGCTCCAGTCGGGGTACTGGGCACTGTCATCGACAATCACCTTCATCTCTTTGGCCAACTCCAACATTTTATCCTCGTCATAGGTGAAATCGTACTTCTCGCACATATGCGCCAGGATATCGAGAAATGCCTTTTCTTCCATATCGATGCCAATATCGGCAAATGACATCATCTCGGTCTTAATGTCGTAGATCATGTCAGCCATCTGTTGGGTGAACGTGTCGAACTCTTCACCGTTGAGCACGTCGTTCTCTTTGCGCTGATTGTACTGATCAACCAATGCCTGGAAACGTTTGGAGAAGTTGATCCCCTGAAGTTGGTTCACCTTTTGAAAATCGCTGATGGCTTTTGCCAACATTTTTTGCAGTAGTTGCATCCGGGTGTTGGGCAACTTGATCTTGCCGATACGAGCCATGTACTCGTCGTCAAAGATATCGATGGTCTCAGCTTTATCTTCGCCTAAGGTGAAGATCTCCTCTACTCCTTCAGCCTTGAGTGCCTCGGCAATCATCTCACGCACTTTCTGGTTCATCTGTGCGGTGTCCGGCGCATCGCCCTTTGTAAGCTTGTAGACGATAGAACGCACGGCCAGATAGAAATGAATTCGCTCACGCTCATCCTGAGTGATCTCTTCACTACCCACGCAAACGTCATAGGCGGCTTTCAGGCGTTTCACCAATCCCATAAAGCGCAGCTCAATCTTCTTGGTCTGCAGCACGAACTCGGCAGCTCGGTTGAGGCATTCCAACTGTAAGGCCGGTGCGCCAGAGAAGTAATCGCGGTTGTCGAAAGTATGGAACACCTGAGCAAGCAGATGCAGGTGATTACGCACCTCGATAAGTGACTGCTGTATATCTTCAAAGTTGGATTTATCAGCTTTCGAATACATAGCTAACGCCATATTCATTCGACTTTTTATGCCAATGTAATCGACCACAAGCCCCTTCTCTTTGCCCTCAAAGCGGCGGTTTACCCGCGAGATAGTTTGGATCAGATTATGCTTTTGCAGTGGCTTATCGATGTAAATGGTATCAAGTTCGGGCACGTCAAAACCGGTTAGCCACATGTCCACCACAATCGCAATTTTGAAGTTGGACTTAGGGTTCTTGAACTGTTTGTCGAGCTCACGGCGGTACTCCTTAGTACCGAGCAAGTTGTACATAGCCTCATCATCATCCTGGCCACGAGTCATAACCATGTTGACGAGAGGAAGACTCATCAACTCTTTTTTCTCTTGCTCAGTAAGGGTGACACCATCAATAGCCTGTTTTGCCTCGAACCACTTGGGGCGCTGACGTTTCAGTCTCTTATAGAAATCGTAGGCAATCTCGCGGCTGGCGCAGACAAACATCGCCTTGCCTTTGATAGTCGAGCCTTCTGTCACCCGTTTTTCGTAATGCTGGGCGAAATCCTTGGCCAATGCCTCGATGCGATCCGGATCGCCCAAGATGGAATTCATATTGGCCGTGGTTTTCTTGCTCTCTTCAATCTGGTGTTCACTGGCACCCAGTTTTTCGCATTCTTGATAATACTGCTCGATCTCTTCCAGCTTACTGTTATCAAGCACCACTTTGGCAGCTCGCCCTTCGTAGACAATCCGCACCGTGATTTCATCGTTAACCGACTCGGTCATAGTGTAACTATCGATGGTGGGGCCAAATACATCCAGGGTGGCGTCGATAGGAGTGCCGGTAAAGCCAACATAGGTAGCGTTAGGCAGCGAGTCGTGTAGATACTTAGCAAAGCCGTAGGTCTTTTTCACCGTTCCGCTTTCAGCATCGATACTGACCTTCAGGTCGAGGTTGATCTGGCTTCGGTGGGCTTCGTCAGAAATACAGATGATATTGCTGCGATGGGAGAGCAGTTGGATATCTTCAGTAAACTTATGGATGGTTGTGAGGAAAACTCCGCCGCTAGCGCATCCGGCCAGCTTGTCTCGCAAATCCTGACGGCTGGTGACCGGTTCAATCACCGCATCGCCGATAAAAGCGGTGGCATTGCAGAATTGCTTCGCGAGCTGTTCATCAAGATCGGTGCGGTCGGTAATGAGAACAATGGTCGGACTGGCAAAATCGACGCTTTTCATCAACAGCCGTGCAAGAAACTGCATGGTGTAGCTCTTGCCGCAGCCAGTAGCACCAAAATAGGTTCCCCCTTTACCGGTGCCACCAATATTCTCTCCGCTGGCCGTTATCTGCTTGCGCTCTTTTTTAATGTTGTAGTAAAGCTTACGGGCGGCGTAATACTGCGGATAGCGACAGCAAATCTTCACTTCCTGTTTACTGGTGTCCGGGAAGAAGACAAAGTTCTTCAACACGTCCAGCAGACGGATCGGATGAAATAACCCTTGGATCAGAGTGTAGAGGCCGTTGATACCATCTTGCTCTGTGGACTCGTTACCGTTCACCTTGCGCCAGGCGTAGTAAAACTCGTATGGAGCAAACAGATTACCTAGCTTATTGTTCACCCCGTCACTGAGAATACACAGCGCGTTATAGACGAATAGCTTAGGAATATCGCGCTTATAGCGCACACAAAGTTGGCGCCAAGCGTCATAAGTGGTAGCCTCTTCTTCACGTACCGCCGATTTAAACTCGAAGACTACCAGCGGCAGGCCGTTCACATACAAGATGCCATCGGGGATACGCAGTTGCAGTCCGCCGTCACGAGTCTGGCCTTCTATATCCAGTTGATTAACCAACCGGTAGATATTATTACCCACCTCGGCCATCTCTTCGCCATGTCCTGTAAACAAGCTGACTAACTGCTCTGACAAGGTGCTGGTATCCATCAGCTCGATATAGAGGTCTTTCTTATTACGATCTTCACGCTTAAGTAAAAAGCCGTTGCTGAGCCAGTGGCAAAAGGTTTTATTGCTCTGATAGAGATCGCTGGCAGGAAGCGTCTGCAGCTGATGGAGGATGTGAGAAATCTCCCCTTCCGTGATCCCCTCAGCCTGATACTGGTTGGCCAGATACTGGCGCAGGTCATCCGTAATCAGCACCTCACTTCTCTCTTTGCGTGGCACATTACTACCGACAAAATGAGGGTAACAGGGTTGGCCTTCCGCATTTGAGTGCTGTCCCAGTAGGGAGATAATGGCCTGTTCCAGCTTCGCTTCCGTGAAAATATGGCTCATAGCAATGGCTTCTTATTCTAGTTCGGGTCGTTAAAGGAAATAGCTATAGAGGAGAAAGTGCTAGCACGTCCCCCCTTTAATGAGTTATACCACGCTCTCTGAAGTAAGTTTGGCCTCGAGTTCCTCAAGACACAGCTCTCCGGAAATCAGTTTGGGTAGTAGGCAGTCACGGAGCTTAACTAATGTATTGCATTGCAATCGAACATTTTTTGCCTGCTCCAGGTAAGCCCCAGCAATACTGTCAAAATAAGCCAACGTTTGATTTTTTGGCACAACGCAGAATGAATCACTGAGGTCACCCTTTTTGATATGTCCCATCGTAACTGCTTTTGCTGCTGCAATATGTTGAAACCTAACCAAATGATGATTTGTCCAGTGAAAATAAAATGATAACGGATATTTACTTGAAGTGACCTTGTATAAATGCTGATTTAAAGCCGCATTACCACCAGTCCAAATATCTGTCATCAATGTTCCTGACCAAGAAAAAATCATGTCGCCATTGTATACTCGGCATGACTCCTTTAAGTCGATTCTGGCTCTTTCGTTATTGTCGCAATACCCTTGGCGAAGCTGCGCAATTTTAAGAACAGGAAGATATTCATCTTCGTCACTATCTGGTCTAAATTTTTGTAAAGCCAGTCCATTCTGGAAATTGGCAATATTATCTAATGGGGCAATAAACCACCCCTTCGGTATCCAACCATTAATTCCTACTGAAGGCTCGACACCCTCCTCAAAAGCTGCGGGGAATAGCTGGCGGATATCCTCCGATAAAGGTTTGAAGTCTGCATTTTCGCGCGCAGCTTTACGGGCCTCAGCACGGCGCAGCAACTCATCAGAGAACTCTAAATCCTGCTCGAAAAAGCCTGCATCCAACGCGTTATCGACTACGGGGTCAAAATCCACGAACCATGATTTAAAGAGCGCTTGTGCCATTTGCTCTAGAGTTTGGTTGATTTGAGTATTAATACTTTGCTTTGCCAATAAACCAAGCGTGACTCTGGATATATGTTCCTGAATAAGCATCGGTGGCAAGGGGATCTCGAAGCTTTCTATATGTCCTTTTGTAATCGCTCTTCTACTGCCTCCTGCATTGAAACTTTCAATGTATGCTTTGGTTTCAGGTAAGCATAAGTAGGCCATTAGATATCCAGGCAAGCATTTACTCTTATCTAATCTAATTATTGCAACATGTTGATTAACAGCTGCGGGCAAAATTTCTTCAGGAACTAAGCAGCAACGTGAGAATGTTACACCATCACCTGTGATATTTATTAGCACGTCATCTTTCTGAAGATGTACCCCTTTTAGTTTATTAGCGTCCTCATCTGATATAAACCTCAAGCCACTTACGTCAAATTTGAAATCGTAGACATTCTGACTTCTGATAAATGCAAATTTTTTACGTTCTGGAATATAAGCAGACTCTCCCCCGCGAGGAGTTGAACCAGAACCAATCTTAAGAGATATCTCTTTTAAGCAAACGGTATCCCAGCTATATTCGCCTAAAAATCTAGAATTATTACTCTCCATACCCAAGCTCCTCCATATTTTGGCGTATAGCTCGATCCAGCACGGCTGCTTCATCCAATTGTCGATAAAGAGTTTGGGTCAGCTCCTGCATCTTGGTTTCAAAGGCGATGCCATCATCTTCAACATCTGCAGCGCCCACATAGCGGCCAGGAGTCAGCACAAAGTCGTTGGCCTTCATATCATCAAGAGTCGCGACTTTGCAGAAACCAGCCTGATCCTGATATTGCTCGACACCGATCTCTTTAGCCTCAATGCGGCGCTTGAGTTCGCTTTCGCTAATGCGCCAGGCGTGGAAAGTGTCGGCTATGGTGGCAATATCCTCTTTAGTCAGCTCTTTTTGGGTACGGCTCACCATAGTGCCAAGATTACGGGCATCGATAAACAGAGTCTCACCGCGACGATCGCGGTAGCCATATTGAGGATTGGCTTGTTTGCTTTTGCTGATAAACCACAGGCAAACGGGGATCTGGGTGGTAAAAAACAGCTGCCCCGGCAGGGCAATCATGCATTCGATACGGTCATCTTCTATCAGCTTTTGACGGATCTCGCCTTCACCGCTGCTATTAGAGCTCATCGAGCCATTGGCCAGCACAAAGCCCGCGGTGCCGTCTTCGCTCAGCTTGGAGAGCATGTGCAGGATCCAGGCATAGTTAGCGTTGCCGGTAGGAGGAGTGCGAAAACCTGCAAAGCGCGGATCGTTGGTGAGCTCCGCCTCGTTGCGCCAGTCCTTCAGGTTAAAAGGTGGATTAGCCATGATGAAATCGGCCTTGAGATCTGGGTGCTGATCGGCAAAAAAGGTATCAGCCGGGCGCTCTCCCAGATTGCCGGAAAGTCCGCGCACAGCCAGGTTCATTTTGGCCAGCTTATAAGTGGTGCTGGTCAACTCCTGGCCGTAAATAGCGATGTCCTTACTCTTACCTTGATGGCTTTCAACAAATTTTAGCGACTGCACAAACATGCCGCCTGAGCCACAGCAAGGATCATAGATCTTGCCTTGATAGGGTTCGAGCATTTCAGCAAGCAGGGTCACTACTGCTTTCGGGGTATAGAACTCTCCACCACCTTTACCTTCGCTGGCGGCAAACTTGCCAAGGAAATATTCGTAAACGCGGCCTACCAGATCTTCTTCAGTCAGATCGCATTCGTTGGCGAGGGTGTCAATGTTCTCAATGGTATCAATTAGAGAAGCGAGCCTTTTCACCTCTAATCCCTGACGGGAGAAGTAGTTATCAGGCAAGGCACCCGTCAGCGACGTATTGCACTTCTCTATGGTGGAAAGAGCCGTGTCAACGATCACCGCGATGTCATCTTGCTTCGCACGGGTTTTGACATAAGACCAGCGGGCTTCTGGTGGCAGGAAGAAGACGTTATCCTGCTGATAGAAAACGTCCATATCGACAAAAGCTTCCTGGCCGTTGTCAATCAGCTGGTTACGCTTGGCTTCAAACTTGTCGCTGATAAATTTCAGGAATACCAGGCTCAAAACTACGTGCTTGTACTCGGAGGATTCCACGCTGCCACGCAGCTGGTTGGCGGTATCCCAAAGTGTTTCTTCGAAGCCTTTTCCAGCTTTCTTGGTTGGTGATTTAGCCATGTAAATGCGTTCTCTTTTTCTAATAAAACAATCGGATTCTCTCGATTTTGGAGCTAACCTCTGATGAGAGGAAACCTCATCATGGGTTAATCCCTGTGCGAGTGGTCGCCAATGTATACAAAGTGATATTGACCGGGATTATCTCATAAAATCAGCCGGACTTAATTACCTAAGGCCAAAATGCATGCAAGTTTGCGCCCTCTAAGATGGTCGAGACAAGCGATCGCGACCAGCATCTACAAACTGGGAAATTGATGGCTTGCACAGAACTAGTTGTGAAACAGCTTATGGAAGTGTTGGTGTACCGGCTGCGATGTGTTGTGGCGAATACTTAACGAAGTATTGATAGTGATTTTTCTAACAATTGTTGCTAATCTGACCACACACATAATTTCTCTGAAAGAGTTAGGAAAAAATGAGAAACCCGAACGCAAACCTCCAAGGTATGCTTAGGCTTATTCCAGCCTCAAAGAACACGCTAGCTCCAGTTTTTGAGGCAATAACTAACTCTTTAGAGTCTATCCTCGAAAAAAAAAGCACTAAAAAACAATTCATCAGTGTGAATTTTCATTTCAACGATATTGACAAAGAAAAGAAACACCTCGATCGTATAGTTATTTCTGATACTGGTGTTGGATTTAACAGTGTTTCTTTTGAAAGATTTGGCGCAATATTAGACAATTCCAAAGGCTATCATAATAGAGGTACTGGGCGTTTACAGTTCTTACACCGTTTCTCTCAACTTAGTATAGTTAGTCAATATATAGAAAAGAATGAGAGCTATATTCGAACTTTCAAAAGCAGTAATGAGAACTTCATCTTTGATGAGCGGCTGGCGCAGTCGAATTCTGAAGAATCTTTGACAACAATAACTTTGCAAGGATTTAAGTCACAGAAAAAAGATGATGAATATTTCAGTTCGTTGACACTGAAAAAATTTGAGTCCCTTATTAAATCTCAATATGCACTACGTGTATATTTAGAAAAGCAGAAAGATATCACATTCCCTGATTTAAAGCTCCAATTTGAATATTCTGTGTCTTCAGAATCAGAAACAGTTTGCTTGACTCCCGATCTCTTCCCTGAACCTTGCCAATCCGGGCAGTTTACAGTTCCTTACTCCTACCCACGACAAAATGACAAGGCAAAAAGTGGTGTTGACTGGATTTGCGATTCAGTTAAAGAGCCAGAAATTTTTAAGTGGCTTGTATTTGAGTTTGACGCTGAATCAATAGAAAGTCACGGGGCATTTCTTTGCAGTAAAGATATCCCAGTCGAACACATTAAGAATCCCATTATAAATAATGCGAATGGGTTGATTGGTAAGAAAAAAATTGCGGCATTTTATGGTGATTACTTAGATCGCCCAGAAAATGTAAATGACGCTGTAGATTCCTTTATAATAAAATCTAAATTAGATGTTAATCAGATATCTTCTTCTTTATTTTATGATTATTCATATGTGTATATGGATGATATTAAAAAAGAGGTTGGCATTCAGCTTGATAAGATTTATGAGGAACTTGTAGATGCAAAGGAAGCAACCAGCAAAAGAGTGATGATGCTCGCTCTAGAACTCGGTGTGTCGGCAAAGGTTGCTGACATTGTAAAAGGCCGAGTAAAGCTGAATGCACCAGATGAGGTGATAATTAAATCTCTACATGTTGAATTAGCCAATATTATCGCAGATAAAAGTAATAAAACCAGAACCATCATTAAACAATTAGATAAACTAAACCCTGCCTCTGATAATTATCAAGCGCAAATCGAGTCAAAATCAAAAGAAATTTCTCGACTTATTGATGAGCAAAATAAAGAAGAACTTTCTAAGTACGTTATTCGTAGAGAGATTATTACAACACTGCTGGACAAAATAGTATCAAGCAAGCTTGAGATTCAAAATGAAGAACAACCTTTAGGGAAAAGAAAAGATAAAGAGGGAATTATTCATGACTTGTTTTTTAAAAGAAAAACCAATGATGAGATTAATGACCTTTGGGTTATTGATGAGGAATTTCTTTATTATCAAGGGTTTTCTGAAATAGAGTTAAGTAAAATAACTTTACCTGATGGAACTCCCCTTCTTCGACGAGAAGCGTATGAAGTTATGGTAAAAGAAGGGTTTAAGCCCAATCAAAGACCTGATGTTTACCTTTATGCTGGAGAAGGTAAGTGTATTTTGCTTGAGTTTAAGGCTCAAGACGTTGATCTTTCTGATTACCTGCAACAAATGCCTAAATATTGCAATATATTGGCAAATTACGCAAATGTTAAGCTGGAAAAATTCTACTGTTATTTGATTGGTGAAAAAATATCACCAATTTCATCTTTGAACGATTATGAGCAATCAGTAACAGGAAGTTGGTACAGGGATTCTATTCCAGTGAGAAGTGCCGACTTAACTAATAGGCAAACTATTGCAAATATTCGAATGGAAATATTAAAGTTGTCTGATATTTCAAAAAGAGCTCGATTGAGAAATGTTAGCTTTGCCCAAAAACTGGGGCTCAAAAAAATGCTTGCAAGCTCTGATTGATTTTGGGTATTTATAACAGATGACGCTCATAACTGTCAGAGAGCAGTGCTGGATGTTGATTTGTGCCAATTAATGACATGGCTTACTATTGTGTGAGCCATGTCATTAGACTTATAAACATACCTCTTTTAGTCACACACTTTTTGAGTTCCCTTACCAATATCGCTGCAAGGTTAAATCAGAGATTACCATTCAAACGACTCTTGGGAGCTCAGTAGTATTAATTTTCCCTAAACCATCCACAAAATCCCCATACCACTGCAACATTTCCCTTCTCTGCTCCAGATACTGAGCATGATTATACGTCCCACGAATTGTGTTTTTGTCCACATGAGCTAACTGCAACTCAATCCACGCGGTGTTATACCCCTGCTCATGCAGGATGGTACTCATCGTGTGCCGGAATCCATGTCCTGTCGCTTTCCCGTGATAACCAATGCGTTTCAACACCTGATTGATGCTCGCTTAACTCATTGGTTTGGTGATGTCATTGCGTCCGGGAAATACCAGCGAATAACGCCCAGTAACCACTTGGATCTCGCGCAGTGCTTCAACCACCTGGGTTGACAGCGGTACCATATGTGGACGCCGCATCTTCATGCGTTCTTTAGGCACTTCCCAAATCGCTTTATCAAGATCAAACTCTTTCCACTCAGCCAGACGTAACTCAATGGTGCGCACACCGGTCAGCATCAGAATACGGGTTGCAAGCCGAGTGATTGGGCTACCTGAATAGGCTTCTAACGCCTGCAAAAACTCAGGCAGCTCTTCCGCGAGCAGATGAGGGAAATGTTGTGACTTTGGCGTTGCCAAAGCACTAGAAAGCTCAGATGCGGGGTTATTCTCCGCCCGGCCAGTGACAATCGCGTATCGAAATACCTGATTGCATGCCTGTCGGATTTTACGCAATTTATCGAGAACACCGCGCTTCTCTAGCTTACGCAGCGTCGTCAGCATCTCCAGCGGCTTTATCTCTGCAATGGGTCGCTTGCCGAGATCTGGGAAGATGTCGTTTTCAAATGCTTCCATTAAGTCATCAGCGTAGCCTTTTGACCATCCGGTACGCTTATACTCATGCCATTCCAGCGCGATAGCTTTGAAGTTATTTTCAACACTTGCCTTCTGCGCCAGTTTTTCAACCCGCTTCTCTTCGCTTGGATCTCCGCCAAGCGCAACAACCTTGCGTGCTTCCTCTCGCTTCAAACGAGCATCTGCCAATGAGATATCGGGATAAACACCGATAGAGAGCTTTTTCTCTTTACCCAGCACGCGATATTTTAAGCGCCAGTATTTAGCACCGTTGGGTTTGATCAGCAGGTAGAGTCCGCCTCCATCCGTTAATTTGTATTCTTTCTCTCTTGGTTTTGCAGTGTCGATCTGCCGTGCATTTAGTGGCATAGGGGGCCCCTAATTTCCATTGAACGAGATGAGCCCCCGCAAAGGCCCCCAGACACCAATTGATTTGGGTTGAACTGAGTAGACTTTAGTTGAGCTCGCGACAGAAAAATCCAGCTATATCAGGGATTATAAAGCAAAGAAAGAGAGTTCAGTAGAAGTGTGTTGACTTGAAAATGGCACGCCCTACAGGATTCGAACCTGTGACCTACGGCTTAGAAGGCCGGTGCTCTATCCAGCTGAGCTAAGGGCGCATAGTGGTTGCGTCGGATTATACGTTTGCACGCTCTCGCGTCAACGTTTTTGCCTCCCTGCGGCTCCAGAGTGTTGAATCATTGAACAATTCGTCCTGAAGACCGAGCAGTACGCCCCACGTCGCGCGCCATCCGCCCTCTATACCCATGCCCAACAATCCCCCTCCCCCTCAATGCCGCTTACGCCACTCGCTCATCGACACCAAATTACTCACCTCGCCAGCCTCCCCTTCCAGCTCGATCCCCTGCTGCGTAAACCGCGCGTTATACTGTTCTCGCAGCGCATGCAGCTCCGCACTCTCCGGCTCCAGCTGCCGCAAAAATCCCAGCGCCAGCAACAGCTGCTGCCGCGATATCAGTCCCGAAAATCCAGCCCTGGTCAGAATCCCGTGCCAGCGCACCGCGTTCTCGTCGCTGCCATCGACAATCAACACCTGCCAGATCAGCATCACCGCAGCGCCGTTGCCCAAATGGGTTTCATTATCGCCCGCGATGTAATCGGTGAACTCTTTGGCCGCGTCCTTACCCATCAGCGACAGCATCGATTCGATGTGCACCGGCGGCAGTTGCAGCCGTTTACTCAGCCCTTGCGCCGCATGGCGTGAACCGGCCGTCAGTAGTTGAAACCCTACAACAAACACCACCGCCAGCGTGGCGAGTATTAACCAAATCATCACGGCATCCACATAATTTCCTGAGGGACATAATACGCGCTAAGGCGGCCTCACGTCACTGCGGAAAGTCGTGAAACGCACGGGTGAAATGAATCTCTACCTGACAGCCGGACGCGCTTCTGACAGAATAGGCGCCAATCCCCGACTTAACTCTACAGATGGATTTCCTCTCTGATGGCAGCAAAAATTATTGACGGTAAAACGATTGCGCAGCAGGTGCGCCTTGAGGTTGCCGAAAAAGTACAGCAGCGTCTGGCAGCCGGTAAACGTGCGCCAGGTTTGGCAGTGGTGCTGGTGGGTGAGAACCCCGCTTCGCAGATCTATGTCGCCAGCAAACGTCGCGCCTGTGATGAAGTGGGCTTTATCTCCCGCTCTTACGATTTGCCTGCGACCACCAGCGAAGCCGAACTGCTGGAACTGATCGATACGCTGAACAATGACAGCGAAATCGACGGTATTTTGGTTCAGCTGCCGCTGCCAGCCGGCATCGATAATGTCAAAGTGCTGGAACGTATCGTGCCGGACAAAGATGTCGATGGCTTCCATCCGTACAACATCGGTCGTCTGTGCCAGCGTGCGCCAAAGCTGCGTCCTTGTACGCCACGCGGCATCGTCACGCTGCTGGAGCGCTACAATATCGATACCTACGGCCTGAACGCCGTGGTGGTTGGCGCATCCAATATCGTTGGTCGTCCGATGAGCATGGAACTGCTGCTGGCGGGCTGCACCACCACCGTTACGCACCGTTTCACCAAAGATTTGCGTCATCACGTTGAGCATGCCGATCTGCTGGTGGTGGCGGTTGGTAAACCGGGCTTTATTCCGGGTGACTGGATCAAGCCAGGCGCGGTGGTGATTGATGTTGGCATCAATCGTCTGGAGAGCGGTAAAGTGGTGGGCGATGTGGATTTCGCGAGCGCTTCTGAGCGTGCGTCTTATATCACCCCGGTTCCCGGTGGCGTCGGTCCCATGACCGTCGCGACCCTGATTCAAAATACATTAGTCGCGTGCGAAGAGTATCACGACGTGGAGGAGGCATAATGGCCAGTTTTTCTTTGGGCGAACATGCTCACGTTGATTTGTGTGACCTGCTGAAACTCGAAGGTTGGGTACAGAGCGGAGCGCAGGCAAAAGTCGCCATCGCGGATGGCGAAGTGCGCGTAGATGGCGCAATCGAAACGCGTAAGCGCTGCAAGATTGTGGCAGGCCAGAAAGTTGAGTTCGCCGGTTATGAAATTACCGTTGTAGCTTAAGCATTCAGGCAAACAAAAAAGGGGCGAACTGCGGTTCGCCCCTTTTGCTATTCTGCGGCTGGTAAATTCAGGTGCGCATCAACGCGAACCCTGCAACCTGGCAACTCGGGTGCTGATGACTGCGCACCCTTCAATTTGCCTATTCGGATGCCAATAAACGCGCACCGACGCTGTTACTTACGACGCCAGCTCGAACCCTGCGGACCATCTTCCACAATCACGCCCAGCTCATTCAGCTTGTCACGCGCCACATCCGCCTGTGCCCAATCTTTTGCCGCACGCGCATCAGAACGCGCTTTGACCCAATGCTCGATTTCCGCCACTTCGTCATCATTCACCTGCGCACTGCTCTGCAGGAACTGCTCTGGATCCTGTTGCAGGATGCCGAGCACGTTCGCCAGCTGACGCAGTTTCGCGGCCAGGGCATCAGAGGCGGCTTTGTCTTCGGTTTTCAGGCGGTTAACTTCACGCGCCATGTCGAAGAACACCGAGTAGGCTTCCGGCGTATTGAAGTCGTCATCCATCGCGGTGCGGAAGCGCGCTTCAAACTCTTCGCCGCCTGCTGGCGTGGCGCTGGCATCGGTGTGACGTAGCGCGGTATAGAGACGCTCCAGCGCCGCACGTGCCTGATTGAGGTTATCTTCGCCGTAATTAAGCTGGCTGCGATAGTGGCCCGACATCAGGAAGTAACGCACGGTTTCCGCATCGTAATGCGCCAGTACATCGCGCACGGTGAAGAAGTTGCCCAGTGATTTCGACATCTTCTCGCGGTCGACCATCACCATGCCGGAGTGCATCCAGTAGTTGACGTAATCGCCGTCGTGCGCACAGGTTGACTGCGCCACTTCGTTTTCATGGTGCGGGAACATCAGATCCGATCCACCGCCATGGATATCGAAGTGGGTGCCGAGCTGTTTGCAGTTCATCGCGGAACACTCAATGTGCCAGCCTGGACGACCATTGCCCCACGGCGAATTCCACGCGGGCTCGTTAGGTTTGGACATTTTCCACAACACGAAGTCCATCGGGTTGCGTTTGATCTCGGTGATTTCAACGCGCGCGCCCGCCTGCAACTGAGTCAGATCCTGACGCGACAACACGCCATAACCTTTGTCACTCATCACATCGAACATCACGTCGCCGTTGTCCGCCACATAAGCGTGTTTGCGTTCGATTAGACGCTCAACCAGTTCGATGATTTCAGGGATATGGCGCGTGGCACGCGGCTCCAGATCCGGCGGCAGAATGCCCAGTGCGTCAAAATCTTTGTGCATTTCAGCGATCATACGGTTGGTCAGCGTTTCGATGCTCTCACCGTTTTCGTTGGCACGTTTGATGATCTTGTCTTCAATATCGGTAATGTTACGCACATATTTGAGCTGATAGCCCACATAGCGCAGATAACGTGACACCACATCAAATGCAACGAAGGTACGCCCATGGCCGATATGACAAAGGTCATAAACCGTAATTCCACAGACGTACATGCCGATCTGACCAGCGTGGATCGGTTTGAATTCCTCTTTCTGACGGCTCAGGGTGTTATAGATCTTCAGCATTGAACGATTCCGTTATTAACGTTTGCGGGATACGCCTTTCCAGCGTAGCTGGGTATTGTGCCGTATTTTTCTCAGTTGTGCATCGCTCGCTTACCTTCTGTGGCTGCCTTACTGACGAGCCATCGGAATTTGTGATATAAGAGGCGTCTACAAAAATGCCCCGCCGCTTAGCAGGCGCGGCAGTTGATACTGACGACACCCGTAACAGGACGAATATAATGGTCACTTTCCAGACGAACCATGGCGACATCGTAATCAAAACCTTCGATGACAAAGCGCCGGCTACCGTGAAAAACTTCCTGGACTACTGCCGTGAAGGTTTCTACGACAACACCATCTTCCACCGTGTTATCAACGGTTTCATGATTCAGGGCGGCGGTTTCGAGCCTGGCATGAAGCAGAAAGACACCAAAGAAGACATCCGTAACGAAGCCAACAACGGTCTGAAGAACACCAAAGGTACGCTGGCGATGGCCCGTACTCAGGCGCCACACTCTGCGACTGCACAGTTCTTCATTAACGTAGCAGACAACGACTTCCTGAACTTCCGTGACGAAAGCCTGCAGGGCTGGGGTTACTGCGTGTTCGCTGAAGTGGTTGAAGGCATGGACGTGGTTGAGAAAATCAAAGCGGTGAAAACGGGCCGCAGCGGCATGCATCAGGACGTTCCGGTTGACGACGTTGTCATCCAGAAAGTGACTGTTAGCGAGTAATGTCGCGCACGCTGTTTATCGCAGATTTGCATCTGTGCACAGAAGAACCGGCAATTACTGCCGGTTTTCTGCATTTTTTGCAGGGTGATGCGCGCGATTGCGATGCGCTTTACATCCTCGGCGATCTGTTTGAAGCCTGGATTGGCGATGATGATCCTAATCCGCTACATCGTGAAATCGCTGCTGCACTAAAAGCCCTGCCAATCCCCACATTCTTCATCCATGGCAATCGAGACTTCCTGCTCGGTAAACGTTTTGCGCGTGCCAGCGGGATGACGCTGCTACCGGAAGAGCAAGTGCTCAGCCTGTACGGACATCGCGTGCTGATTATGCATGGCGATACTTTATGTACTGACGATGAAGGCTACCTGCGCTTCCGCGCCAAAGTGCATCAGCGCTGGCTACAGCGCTTGTTCCTCGCCCTGCCGTTGCGGATTCGTATGCGCATTGCCGCACGTATGCGCGCCGACAGCAAGCAAGCAAATCAGCACAAGTCGATGAGCATCATGGATGTTAATCAGCAAGCCGTAATCGATACGATGACGCGCCAGCAGGTGCGGATTTTAATTCACGGGCATACCCACCGTCCGGCGGTGCATGAGCTGGTTGTGCAAGGTGAAAGCGCCCAGCGCGTGGTGCTCGGTGCCTGGCATGAAAATGGCTCGATGATTCAGGTTGATGCCGATGGCGTGCAGCTGATCGAATTCCCGTTTTAAAATCGAATCCTGAAATAGTCGGGCGCATTCGTGCTCGACACTCAGCGGGATGAAGATTCATCATCTGCCCATCCTGACGCATCATTGCCCGTTTTCCGGCCACGCAACCGTTTTCCTTGCTCTCTTCTCATGCTATTCTCTGTGCCCTTCTTTACCTGCCCGCCCGGCCAGGTTCGTTTGACTATTCACAGGAGTTGACCGCATGTCATCCAACGCCACCCCGGCTCGTATCGCCATCGTCATGGGTTCTAAAAGTGACTGGGCTACCATGCAGTTCGCCGAGGAAATTCTTAACAGCCTGGATGTTCCGTTCCACGTTGAAGTGGTCTCTGCTCACCGTACGCCAGACAAACTGTTCAGCTTTGCCGAAACCGCCGCGGATAACGGTTTCCACGTGATCATTGCCGGAGCGGGCGGTGCTGCGCATCTGCCGGGCATGATTGCTGCCAAAACGTTGGTGCCAGTGCTGGGCGTGCCGGTACAAAGCGCCGCACTGAGCGGTGTGGATAGCCTCTACTCCATCGTGCAGATGCCGCGCGGTATTCCTGTCGGCACATTGGCGATCGGTAAAGCCGGTGCGGCTAACGCTGCGCTGCTGGCGGCACAGATTCTGGCGGTGCATGACAAAGACCTGGCGGCGCGTCTCGCCACCTGGCGTCAAACCCAGACTGACGAAGTGCTGAACAACCCAGATCCGCGGGTGGATGCATGAAACCGGTTTGCGTACTCGGCAACGGTCAGTTAGGCCGTATGCTGCGCCAGGCGGGCGAACCGCTGGGCATCGCGGTGTATCCGGTGGGTCTGGATGCTGAACCTTCTGCCCTACCGATCGCCGAAAGCGTGATCACCGCAGAGATCGAGCGCTGGCCGGAAACCGCGTTGACGCGCGAGCTGGCGTTGCACCCGGCATTTGTGAACCGCGATATCTTCCCGCGTCTGGCCGATCGCCTGACGCAGAAACAGCTGCTCGATCAGCTGAACCTGGCAACCGCACCATGGCAACTGCTGGCAGATAAAGCTGAGTGGCCGCAGGTGTTCAGCTCGCTGGGCGAACTGGCGATTGTGAAACGTCGCACCGGCGGTTATGACGGTCGCGGTCAGTGGCGTCTGCGCGCCAATGAAACCGATTCGTTGCCGGATGAGTGCTACGGCGAGTGCATCGTTGAACAGGGCATCAACTTCAGCGGTGAAGTGTCGCTGGTCGGTGCGCGCGGTCAGGATGGCACCACAGTGTTCTATCCACTGACCCATAACCTGCATCAGGACGGCATTCTGCGCACCAGCGTGGCCTTCCCGCAGGCCGATGCCGCGCAACAGCAGCAGGCGGAAGCGATGCTCAGCGCGATCATGCATGAGCTGAAATACGTTGGTGTGATGGCGATGGAGTGTTTCATCACGCCTGAAGGTCTGCTGATCAACGAACTGGCGCCGCGTGTGCACAACAGCGGTCACTGGACGCAGAACGGCGCGTCGATCAGCCAGTTTGAGCTGCATCTGCGTGCGGTGCTGGGTCTGGCACTGCCGAAACCGGTGGTGTTTGCGCCGTCGGTGATGGTGAACCTGATTGGCACCGACGTGAATGTCGACTGGCTGCAACAGCCGCTGGTGCATCTGCACTGGTATGACAAAGAAGTGCGTCCTGGCCGTAAGGTGGGGCACTTAAATCTCACCGATAGCGATCAGGCACGCCTTACGGCGGCGCTGAACGCGCTGGTGCCGCTGCTACCGGAAGAGTACGCCAGCGGAATTGCCTGGGCGGTTGAGAAGCTGTAAATGAAAAAGGCCGCGCAAGCGGCCTTTGATTTTTGTGCACAAGATTAAGCCGCTTCAAACCGCCTGAACAGCGCCTTCCCTTTCAGCAGTCGCACGCCCAGCCAGCCACCGCACACTGACAATAGCAGCGCGCCGCAAATCGGCAATGCAATCCACAGCGTCCAGTCTGGCTCCCAGGGGAAATCGAAGATTTTACGCTGTAATCCCCACAGCGCCGCTTCTGCGCCCAGTGCCGCCGCGATCCCCGACACCACACCAAGCAAGGCAAACTCGCACCACAGCGTGCCGCGCAGCAGGCGTTTACTGGCACCCAGCGTGCGATACACCACCAGCTCTTGTCTGCGTTGACGCATACCGACCTGAATCTGCGCCAGCAGCAGCAGCACGCCGCACACCGTCACCAGCACCACCATGATCTCCAGCGCCTGACTGACCTGCGCCAGCACCAGACCGATCTGCTTCAGCATGCTGCCGACATCCAGCAAACTCAGCGTCGGGAAGGCGCGATTGAGCTGTGCCAGCAGTGCCGGATTGCTGTCCATGCGGAAACTGGTCAGCCAGGTTTGCGGCTGTTGATCCAGCGCGCCCGGCGGGAAGATAAAGAAGAAATTCGGCCGCAGGCTCTCCCAATCCACTTTGCGCAGGCTAGTGACTTTGGCGCTGAACTGCTGGGTATCACCGCTGAAGGTCAGCGTATCGCCGAGCTTCAGGCCAAGGCGATCAGCCAGCTCCACTTCCATCGATACTTCACCGGCTTTCGGCGGCCAGCTCCCGGCCAGCAGCGGATTGTGATCCGGACGCTCCGATTGCCACGTCAGATTGAGTTCGCGGTTCAGCGCGTTATCCATCTTCGGATCGGCTTCTTTGCCGTTCAGCTCGGTCAGACGCGCACGCACAATCGGGTAGTAGGATTCCGGTTTAATATGATGCTGATTGAGGAAGTCGCGCACCTGCGGCACCTGTTCCTGCGTCATGTTGAGCAGGAAGTAGTTTGGCGCATCCGGCGGTAACTGCTGCTGCCAGCGATCCAGCAGATCGCCGCGCATCACCAACAGTAACGCCAGCAGCATAAAGGAGAGCGAAAATGCCGCCAGCTGGCTCAGCGTCATCACCGGCTGCCGTAGCAGACGATTGATCGCCAGACGCATCGCCAGATTGCGCACCACCAGCTTACGCAGCATCAGCAGCGTGCCCCAGCCGAGCAGTGACAGCAGCAGCGCCAGCATCACCACGCCCGCCAGCAGCGCCCACAGCATTTTGCTGCCGCCCATCAATAACGCCAGCAGGCCAACCACCACCAGCGCCATCGCGGGAAGATAAAACCGCAGCGGCCAGACATTCGCCACCGCATCGCGCCGGAGCACACGCAGCGGCTGCGTCGCCATCAGCAGGCGATAGGGGCGCAATCCCACCAGCAGCGAAATCACAAACATCGCGCCAATCGCCCACAGCCACGGCCAGAAGCTGGCGGCAGGCAACGCAGCGGGCAGCACCGGTTTGAGCATCGCCAGCAGGATGACCTCAATCCCCTGCCCCAGCACGCTGCCTGCGATGGCCGCCAGCAGCAACACCGCCAGCCACTGGCCGATGATCAGCCGTTGTAAGGCTCTACGCGTGGCGCCCAGCGTTTTCAGCACTGCCACCAGATCGTAGCGGCTGCGGCAGTAATGGCTCATCGCCACCGCAACGGCGGCAATCGCCAGCATCAGCGTCAGCAGTGCTGATAACAGAAGGAATTGCTGCGCACGCTGCATTGAGCGACCGAGCGCATCTTCGGAGTTCTCGACGCTGATCCAGCGCTCACCGGCTTTTAACTGCGGCTGGATCCAGCTGTCATAACGCGCCAGCGGAGCCGGATCGCCGGAGAATTTATAGCGCCAGCTGAGCCGACTACCCGGCTGAATGGCACCGGTTTTATCGACATCCGCGAGGTTCATCAGCAGGCGCGGCGCCGTCTGGAACGGATTAAAGCCGCCATCCGGTTCCTGAATCACTTCACCAGCAATGCGCAGCGTGGTGTCACCGACATCAACGTTATCGCCAACTTTCAGATTCAGCAGCGCCAGCAAGCGTGGCGCGGCCAGCACCGTGCCCGCCTGCGGTTTTAATCCCGGCGGATCGGTCTGCAAGGTGCCGAACATCGGATAGGCATCGTCCACCGCTTTCACATCCGCCAGCTGCGGCGTTTGATCGGCGAAGGTCATGGTCATAAAACTGAGCTGACGACTGACCGAGAGCCCTTCATCGCGCGCTTTGTTCAGCCAGGCTTCTGGCGCGGGTGCACTGCTGCGCAGGGTACGATCGCCCGCCATAAAATCACGGCTCTGCTGACTGAGCCCTTTTTCCATGCGATCGCTGATCGAGCCCAGCGCCAGCACGCAGGCCACCGCCAGGGTGAGCGCCAGCCAGACAATCAGCAGCGACGGCGAGCGCCATTCACGCCAAAACCAGCGCCAAATCATGTCTCCTCCCACAGCTTGCCGTCGCGCAGACGCAGCCGACGATCGCAGCGCGCCGCCAGTTGCTCATCGTGCGTCACCAGAATCAACGTGGTGGCGAAATCGCGGTTGAGGGAGAAAAGTAAGTCGGCGATGCGATCGCCGGTTTTGCGATCCAGGTTGCCGGTCGGTTCATCGGCGAACAGCAAACCGGGACGGCCGCTAAACGCGCGTGCCAGCGCCACACGCTGTTGTTCCCCACCGGAAAGCTGCGCGGGCAGATGATGCAGACGATCTTTCAGGCCAAGTTGAGTCAGCAGATCCACTGATTGCGCGCGGCTGTCGCGATCGCTGTCACCGCGCAGCAAGGCAGGCAGCTGCACGTTCTCCAGCGCGTTGAGCGTCGGCACCAGCATAAAGGACTGGAACACAAAGCCCACTTCCCGCGCGCGCAGCGCGGCACGTTGCTCTTCGTTCATGTTATGCAGCGGCTGACCGAGCAGATTGACCTCGCCGCTGCTGCCATCGTCCAGCCCGGCCAGAATGCCCAGCAATGTGGATTTGCCGGAACCCGATTCGCCAATCAGCGCGATGGTCTCAGCTGGTTTGACAACCAGCTCAACTCCGGTAAGGATGGTCAGCTGATGCTCTCCCTGACCGACGGACTTAGTAAGATGATGAACTGCAACAATGTTTTCCGCTGGCATTATCCCTTCCTGTTGTTATTGCTTCTGCTGGTGTCCCGCATCGCCGCCGCCGATACCTTGCTGGTACTGGGCGACAGCCTGAGCGCCGGGTATCGCATGTCCGCCACCGCGGCATGGCCCAGCCTGCTCAATAAAACCTGGCAACAGCAGCCCCAGATTATTAACGCCAGCATCAGCGGAGATACCGCCGGACAAGGGCTGGCGCGTTTGCCTGGCCTATTAAAACAGCATCAACCCCGTTGGGTGTTAATCGAATTGGGCGGTAACGATGGCTTACGCGGCTTCCCGCCTGCCAATATCGCGCAGGATCTGAGTAAAGTGATCGACGAAGTCAAAGCGGCTAAAGCACAGCCGCTGCTGATGCAAATTCGTTTACCCGCTAATTATGGACGTCGTTATACCGAAGCGTTTAGCGCGATTTATCCGCAGCTGGCACAGAAGTACAACATTCCTCTGGTGCCCTTCTTTATGGAGCAGGTCTATCTGAAGCCGGAGTGGATGCAGCAGGACGGTATTCACCCCAATCCGGATGCGCAGCCGTTTATCGCCAATCTGATGGCCAACGAACTGGCTCCGCTAGTAAAGCAGAATTAAAGCAGGCGTGTGATTTTTAACAGGTAAAGAAATGCAAAAAACAATTGTAATCACTGGCTGCTCCAGCGGCATCGGCTTAGTGGCCGCCAACGATTTGCAGTCTCGCGGCTATCGCGTGATTGCCGCCTGCCGTCGCGCGGATGATGTGGCGCGCATGGAGGCGCTGGGCTTTATTGGCGTGCTGCTCGATCTTGATGATGAAGCCAGCGTGGATGCCGCTGCCGACCATATTCTGGAATTGTGCGAGCATCGCCTGCATGGCCTGTTCAACAACGGCGGCTTTGGTCAGTATGGTCCGTTGAGTAGCGTGTCACGCGCGCAGCTGGAAAAACAGTTCTCCACCAACCTGTTTGGCACCCATCAACTGACGATGCGCCTGCTGCCTGCCCTGCAAGCCAGCGGCAATGGGCGTATTATCAATACCAGCTCGGTGCTGGGGCTGATCTCCACGCCCGGGCGCGGTGCCTATGCCGCCAGCAAATGGGCGCTGGAAGCCTGGAGCGATGCGCTGCGCATGGAAGTGCGCGCTTCCGGCGTGCGCGTAAGCTTGATCGAACCTGGGCCGATTGCCACGCGTTTCACCGACAATGTGCATCAGGGCGAGCAGGACAAACCGGTGCGTAATCCCGGCATTGCCGCACGCTTCACCCTGCCGCCGGAAGCCATTTTGCCCAAGCTGCGCCACGCGCTGGAAAGCAAACATCCGCGCCTGCGCTATCCGGTGACGCTGGTCGCATGGGTAATGAGCCTGCTGAAACGCCTGTTACCGGGCTGGATGCTGGATCGCATCTTGCGCAGCAACTGATCGACAAGCTAGATTTGAACTTGAAGCGGGGCAGCTTGCCCCCATATTCTCAACACACTTTCTGCAAAGAGACGTATTCATGTCACACGCTTTGATTATCGACATCAACGAATCCAACCTGCACCAGACGCTGGAACAATCCACGCAGATGCCGGTGCTGTTCTATTTCTGGTCCGATCGCAGCCAACACTGTCAGGAGCTGACGCCAGTGCTGGAGCGTCTGGCACAGGAGTACGCAGGTCAGTTTATTTTGGCCAAACTGGATTGTGATAAAGAGCAGATGGTGGCATCGCAGTTTGGTCTGCGCTCGATTCCAACCGTGTACCTGTTCCAGAACGGGCAGCCGGTGGATGGCTTCCAGGGCCCGCAGCCGGAAGAAGCGATCCGCGCGCTGCTGCAAAAAGTGCTGCCGCGTGAAGAAGAGATCAAAACCCATCAAGCGATGCAGCTGATGGAAGAAGGCAAACCGCTGGATGCGCTGCCGTTGCTGAAAGATGCCTGGGCGCTGAGCAACCAGAACAGTGAAATTGGTTTCCTGTTGGCAGAGGTGCTGATCACCCTGAGCCGCAGCGAAGAAGCAGAAGCGGTGCTGGCGGTGGTGCCATTGCAGGATCAGGACACCCGTTATCAGAGTCTGGTATCGCAAATCGATCTGCTGAAACAAGCTGCCGATACCCCTGAAATTCAACTACTGCAGGAACAGCTGGCAGCCGAGCCCGCGAATGCGGAGCTGGCTGCTAAACTTGCTTTACAGCTGCACCAGGTGGGCCGTAACGAAGAAGCACTGGATCTGCTGTTCAGCTTCCTGAAGAGCGATCTCAGTGCCGGAGAAGGTCAGGTACGTAAAATGTTCCAGGAGATTTTAGCCGCGCTCGGCACAGGCGATGCACTCGCCACGCGCTATCGCCGCCAGCTGTACTCGCTGCTGTACTGATCGGTACCGCGCGTGCAACGGGCCGAACGATTCGGCCCGACAATCTGACAACCAGGAGGTTATATGTTGACTGTCATTCCCGTCATTATCGTGCTCGCGCTCGTAACCGTGTGGGCCGGTGTAAAAATTGTGCCACAAGGCTATCAGTGGACGGTGGAACGTTTTGGCCGTTACACTAAAACGCTACCGCCAGGCCTGAGTTTGATCGTGCCGTTCATGGATCGTATTGGTCGCAAGATCAATATGATGGAACAAGTCCTCGATATCCCCTCGCAAGAAATCATCTCCAAAGATAACGCTAACGTCACTATTGATGCCGTGTGTTTTATTCAGGTGGTTGATCCTGCGCGCGCGGCCTATGAAGTCAGCAATCTTGAGCTGTCGATCCTCAATCTGACCATGACCAACATCCGTACGGTGCTCGGTAGCATGGAATTGGATGAGATGCTGTCGCAGCGCGATAACATCAATACCCGCTTACTGCATATCGTCGATGAAGCCACCAATCCGTGGGGCGTGAAGATCACCCGTATCGAAATTCGTGACGTGCGTCCACCGCAGGAATTAATCGCGGCAATGAATGCGCAGATGAAAGCCGAACGTACCAAGCGTGCTGACATCCTTACCGCAGAAGGCGTGCGCCAGGCGGCGATACTGCGTGCTGAAGGTGACAAGCAGTCGCAGATTCTGAAAGCCGAAGGTGAACGTACCTCCGCCTTCCTGCAGGCCGAAGCGCGTGAACGTCAGGCGCAGGCGGAAGCCAACGCCACGCGTGCCGTATCGGAAGCGATTGCCGCAGGCGATATTCAGGCGGTGAACTACTTTGTGGCGCAGAAATATACCGATGCGTTGCAGAAGATCGGTGAATCACATAACAGCAAAGTGGTGATGATGCCGCTGGATGCCAGCAGTTTGCTGGGTTCGATTGCCGGGATCGGCGAATTGTTGAAGGAGAGCCGTCAGGAGCGTAAACCGTGATCCTGATTGAGCTGATTGCCCATCCACACTGGTTCTGGCTGACGCTGGGTGGCCTGCTGCTGGCGGCTGAAATGCTCGGCACCAGCGGTTATCTGCTGTGGAGTGGATTAGCGGCGGTGCTGGTCGGTCTTATTGAATGGTTTTTCCCTTTCTCGTGGACGCATCAGGGCATTTTGTTCGCGGTGCTGACGTTGCTGTGCGTCTATTTCTGGTATCGCTGGATGCGCTACCGCGAGGTTTCACAGCAGCCTAACACCCTGAATCAACGCGGATCGCAGCTGATCGGGATGCACCTGACCCTTGATAACACCCTTAAAGATGGGTTAGGCCATGTGCGCATAGGCGACAGCAGTTGGCGAGTGCAGGCGACAGAAGATTTGCCCGCCGGAACGCCCGTGATCGTCACCGGTGTGATCGGTATCACGCTGCAGATTCAGCCGCGTTTCCCTTCGCCCTGATGGCAGCAGCCCGCCAGATGATTGATGATCGGGCACTCGGCACTGTCATCGCCGGGGCAGGCTTCAGCAAGTTCCAGCAGTCGCGCGCGCATTGCATGCAATTCTTCGATGTGTGCAGCGATTTCATCTGCTTTCTGCAAGGTGCGCGCTTTGACATCCGCGCTGTGGCGTGCGGGATCGTTGAACAGCGTCACCAGCTCGCGGCATTCGTCCAGCGTAAACCCGACCTGACGCGCCTGACGCAGCAGATTCAGCTCATCGATATGGTGCGCGGCATAACTGCGATAGCCATTGTCACTGCGTAACGGCGGCGTCACCACGCCCTTCTCTTCATAAAAACGGATCGCCTTGCTGGTTAGCCCGGTTTTTTTTGCCACATCGCTGATGTTCATCTTTTGTCTTCACCTCATGACCGCTTGACCTTCCCCTGAATGGAAGGTTTAGGCTCTATAACTAATGCAAAGTTTGCAGACAGTCAAACCTCTCGTTTAAGGAGTTTAAGATGTCACACACACAATTACTGGTACTGGACGGTTTGTCCTGTGGCCACTGCGTCAAACGGGTCAAAGAAGCGCTGGAGCAGCGCGACGATGTGGAACAGGCGGATGTCACGCAGCAGGAAGCGCGCGTTACCGGTGCTGCCAGCATCAGCGATCTGATTGCGACCGTGGAACAGGCCGGCTATCACGCGGCGGTGAAAGACAGCCCAAAGCCTGAGCCGTTGACAGCAACAGAGCCGCCGCCGGAGGCGCTGACAACGGAGTCGCAACCGGCAGAAGAAAACCTTCCGGTGCACCATTTGCTGATCGGCGGCATGAGCTGCGCCAGCTGTGTGAGCCGGGTGGAACAGGCGTTGCAGAAAGTGCCTGGTGTCAGTCAGGCCCGCGTCAACCTCGGAGAGCGCAGTGCGCTGGTGTTAGGCGATGCGCAAGCCGAGGCGCTGATTGGCGCAGTGGATCAGGCGGGCTATTCCGCTGAAGTGATCGACGATGAACAGACGCGGCGTGAACGCCAGCAGGTTAGCGCACAGCAGGCGATGCGCCGCTTTAGCTGGCAGGCGGCATTGGCGCTGCTGCTCGGCGTGCCCATGATGATCTGGGGCATGCTCGGCGACAACATGATGTTGAGTGACGCCAACCAAACGTTATGGCGCTCGCTCGGCGTGATCACTTTGCTGGTAATGGTGATCGCCGGCGGCCATTTCTATCGCAGTGCGTGGCGCAGCCTACAGCACGGCACCGCCACCATGGATACGCTGGTGGCCTTAGGCACTGGCGCCGCCTGGCTCTATTCGATGAGCGTGGCGCTGTGGCCGGAATTTTTCCCGATGCAGGCACGACATCTCTATTTCGAAGCCAGCGTGATGATCGTCGGTCTGATTAATCTCGGCCATGCGCTGGAACAGCGAGCACGCCAGCGGGCCTCCAAAGCCCTCGAACGGCTATTGGATCTCACCCCGGCGCAAGCCTGTGTCATCGACGAACAAGGTGAAACGTTAATGCCGCTGAGCGAGGTGCAACCCAGCATGCTGCTGAAGCTGGTGACGGGCGATCGCGTGCCGGTGGACGGCGAAGTCGAAAGCGGCGAAGCCTGGTTTGATGAAGCGATGTTAACCGGTGAAGCGGTGCCGCAGGCGAAACAGCCGGGCGATAAAGTCTATGCCGGGACGCTGGTGCAGGATGGCACGTTGCGCTTCGTGGCACGCGCCACCGGCAGCCACACCACGCTGGCGCGGATCATCAATCTGGTACGCCAGGCACAAAGCAGCAAACCGGACATTGGCCGCCTGGCCGATCGCATCTCAGCGGTGTTTGTGCCGGTGGTGGTGGCGATTGCCCTGCTGGCGGGTCTGGTGTGGTATCTGGTCGGCCCGCAGCCGCAGTTAGCCTACACGCTGGTTATTGTCACCACGGTGCTGATTATCGCCTGCCCTTGCGCGCTGGGGCTGGCGACGCCAATGTCGGTGATTGCCGGCGTCGGTCGCGCGGCAGAATTGGGCGTGCTGGTGCGCGATGCTGATGCGCTTCAGCGTGCCAGCGAAGTCGATACCATCGTGTTTGATAAAACCGGCACGCTGACGCGCGGCACCCCGCAGGTGAGCGATGTGCTGGTCTATGGCGACTGGAATCGTCAGCAGGTGCTGAGCGCTGCGGCGCAACTGGAACAAAGTTCGAACCATCCGCTGGCGAAAGCGATTCTGGCGGCAGCACCCGATCTCAGCGATGAGCCGACTAAGCAATTTCGTACAATACGCGGCAAAGGCGTGAGCGCTAAAGTGGCGGGCAGAACGCTGCTGCTCGGCAATCAGGCGCTGCTGGATGAGCAGCAGATTGATTACCGCGCTGCACAACAAGATATCGACCGTTTCGCCGCGCAAGGCACCACGCCAGTATTGCTGGCCGATCACCGTCAGTTGCTGGGTCTGATCGCCTTGCGTGACAGCCTGCGTCCGGAAAGCACGGAGGCGTTACAGCGCCTGCACCAGTTGGGCTATCGGTTAATCATGCTGACCGGCGATCACCAAAAAACCGCGCAGGTGATTGCTGCCGAAGCCGGTATTGATGAAGTGATCGCGGGCGTGCTGCCCGAAGGCAAAGCGCAGGCGATTGCGCAGTTGCAGCAGCAGGGGCGCAAAGTGGTGATGGTCGGCGATGGCATCAACGATGCGCCCGCGCTGGCGCAGGCCGATGTGGGGATTGCCATGGGTGGCGGCAGCGATGTGGCCGTCGAAACCGCCGCCATGACGTTGATGCGCAACGATTTGCACTGTGTTGCCGATGCGCTGGCGATGGCAGGCGCGACACTGCGTAATATGCGCCAGAACTTGCTCGGGGCTTTTGTCTATAACAGCCTGGGGATTCCGATTGCGGCGGGCGTGCTCTACCCATTCACGGGTTTGCTGCTTAGCCCAATCGTGGCGGGCGCGGCGATGGCGCTGTCTTCGATTACCGTGGTGAGTAACGCGAATCGTTTGTTGCGCTTTAAGCCAGCAAAACGCTAATCGCCCTCTCTGCCCTGTTTTTCAGTGACTGAAATCGCTAGCATGGATTTTTGACTTCAAAAGGACAGGGCATGAGACGCAGTCTGTGGCACAGCTTCCAGCAGATGGCCGCCAGCCTCTTCCCGGCACGCTATACCTGGCCGGCAATGGATATCAAATTGGGCGATCGACGCCTGCATCTGGCGGGCAGTATTCATATGGGCACGCGCGATATGCAGCCGTTGCCCGCCGGTCTGTTGCGTCAGCTGAGCAAGGCCGACGCACTGATTGTCGAAGCGGATATTACCCAGGGTGCATCGCCCTTCAGCAATGATGATGCCTGTGCACCGCTGGCAATGCGTCTGGATGCCGAGGTGCTGCAGCAACTGGATGTGCTGTGCGATGAGCTTTCGCTTTCCATGGCAGTGTTCGACACGCTGCCGTTCTGGCAAATCGCCTTGATGCTGCAGGCACAACAGGCGCAGCGTCTGGGGTTACGGCCGCAATATGGCATTGATTACCAACTGCTGATGGCGGCGAAATCGGCTAATAAGCGCATTATTGAACTGGAAGGCCCGGAAACCCAGATCGCACTGCTGAAGTCGCTACCGCAGGAGGGTTTATCGCTGTTACTGGACACGCTGGAGCATTGGCACACCAACGCCCGCCTGCTGCAAACCATGATCAGCTGGTGGCTGGATGCACCGCCCACGCAGCAACCGGTGGCCCTGCCGACCACCTTTAGCAGCGATCTCAATGACACGCTGATGCGCAATCGTAATCAGCACTGGCGCGAGTTATTGCAGGCGCTACCGAAAGGCCGCTATGTGGTGGCTGTCGGTGCACTGCATCTGTATGGCGAGGATAACCTGCCAGGATTGTTGAAATCGTAACAAATGCCGTCACCGCAAGACCTTATGCATCCTCATGTCCTGAAAGCGATCAGATCGATGACGTGCGTCTCTCTGATTGTGCGGAAATGTGCTTTGCCGGATGCGCGGCAGATGGTTGGCACAGCGGATGAGCAGTAAGCAGTAAGCAGTAAGCAGTAAGCAGTAAGCAGTAAGCAGTAAGCAGTAAGCAGTAAGCAGTAAGCAGTAAGCAGTAAGCAGTAAGCAGTGAATTGCAGGCAAAAAAGAAGGCCAATATCGCTATCGGCCCGTCAAAGAGGAATTTGTTTATGATTTTGGTTATCACCAGCATTGCTGGCGCGGGCCAATTTTCGCGCAAAGTTCAGAATTTCGCCAGTATTATTCACCAAAACTGAAATAAGAATTTTCGTAGCAAGGACAGAACATGACACCCGCCGTAAAACTGCTGGAAAAACAAAAAGTCGCCTTTACCCTTCATCCTTATGAGCATGACAGCCACGAAACAAATTTTGGTGATGAGGCGGTGCGTAAGCTCAATCTCGATGCACGCCAGGTGTTCAAAACCCTGCTCGTGGCGCTCAACGGCGATGCCAAAGCGCTGGCGGTAGCCGTGACGCCAGTTTCCTCGCAGCTCGATTTGAAAAAAGTGGCAAAGGCGCTGGGCGCCAAAAAAGCGGATATGGCCGACCCGCAACTGGCACAGCGCGTCACCGGCTATCTGGTGGGTGGCATCAGCCCGCTGGGGCAGAAAAAACGTCTGCCAACGGTGATCGATCAGCAGGCTGCAGAATTTGCCACCATCTTTGTCTCCGGCGGTAAGCGCGGGCTGGATATAGAACTGGCGGCGCATGACCTGGCACGACTGCTGGATGCCACACTGGCCGACGTGGCGCGCCGCGATTAATCCGGCTGCTGGATGCCGCACTGCCCGACGTGTCGCGCCGCGATTAATCCGGTTGCTGGGCGCAGAGTTGATCAATCATCCAGCGCCCGGCAGGACCTGGCGGATTGCGTCGCGACCAGATTACATCCACCGCGATGCGCTGTGGCCAGCCTGGCACCGGCAACTCTTTCAACACCTGATGACCAAACTGCTCCACCAGCCAGCGCGGTAATACGCTCCAGCCAAATCCCTGCTCCGCCATTTCCAGCAGCAATAAATAAGAAGGCGCCGACCACACTCGGCCAGCAGGCAAGGGTTCACGGTTTTGCACCCAGGTATTAAGCCGTAAATGACGCAATTCACCGAGTTGTGCTTCACTCACCTGCTTTGACTGCGATAACGCATGATCCTGATGCAGATAGATCGCCATTTCCGCCCCCACCTGTAAACGTGCCACCGCTAAATCAGGCGGCAGCTGCGGCTGCGCACGCACCACGCCGAGATGCACGCGACCGGCCTGCAGCAGGTCCAGCGCGTCCGCGTCCTCAGCAATCATGCATTCAAATTCAATATCCGGATAACGCGCTTCAAAGCGGTTGAGCAGATTTTCATGATGATCGGCCTGCCAGAAATCAGAAATCGCCAGACTGAGTCGCGGTTCCACGCCCTGTGACAGCCGCACCGCCAGCTCATCCAACCGCTGGCTGGCCGCCAGAATCTGCTGCACCTGCGCCAGTGCGCGCTGTCCTTGTTCGGTTAATACCGGCTGGCGACCGCTGCGATCGAACAGGGTGAAACCGAGATCGTCTTCCAGATTCGCCACGGCGCTGCTGATGGTGGACTGGCTTTTGGCCAGCGCACGCGCCGCCGCAGAAAACGAGCCACTGGCGACGGTCTGGACAAAGGCCTCAAGGGATTCCGGGGAGTATTTCATGGTGAACCATCGCTTTTATCGATAGGTAATCATTTTATCTTAGCATTTTGCGGTGAGAAAATGTGTCGCGTTACCCAAAAGGAGGTCTATATGCGTACCCGTTCGCTGAAAGAACGTTTTTATCATGCTGCAGGATTTGAAGTGCTGGCGATTCTCACTGTGGCTCCGCTGGCCGCCTGGATTATGGAAAAGCCGCTGTTTCAGATGGGCGCGCTGGCGATTATGTTGTCAACGGTCGCCATGCTGTGGAACATGATCTATAACACCGGTTTTGATCGCATCTGGCCGCCGCAGAGAAAACGCGGCCTCGGCCTGCGCGCCATCCACGCGCTGGGCTTTGAAGGGGGCTTTATCGTTATCGGTTTGCCGATTGCCGCCTGGATGCTGAAGATCACGCTGCTGGAAGCCTTCATGCTGGAAGTGGCGTTCTTCCTGTTCTTCCTGCCCTATACCATGGCTTATAACTGGATGTGGGATAAATTGCGCCAGCGCTGGCTGACGCAGAAATCCTGTCAGGCATAAAACAACGGCGCCCAATCGGGCGCCGTTTTTAATTGTGCAGCGCACGCGGCCAGATCCACGCCAAAATGGCTTGCGGGTAGCTGCGCTTCCTGGGTTTTTCCTGCGCTTTGTCGCGCTCCTGTACCTGCTGCTCCGTCAAATGCACGATGCCGGTTGGCGCATAGTCGGCGATTTTCAGCGGTGAGTGCGCCGTGACAAAATCGCGCAGCACATCTGCATCGCGCAGTCCGGTATTGCTGAAGCCCGCATGCGCCTCGATGTTGGGATAACCATCACCGCCGCTGGCATTAAAGCTGTTGGTGGCCATGCGATAGGTTTTGTCTTTTTGCAGCGGCTCGCCATTGATCTTCACCTCACTCACCGCTTTGCCATCCGCCACCAGACTGATATTGCTGAATTGCGCGAAACCACCGGAGTTGGTCTTGATATTGGCAACCGTGGCAAGATACTTCAGTAATTCGTCTCCGGTCAGCGTGACTGACACCACCTGATTACCAAACGGCTGCACCTGCAACAGATCGCGCCAGCTCAGTTTGCCTGCGGCCAGTGAAGTGCGAATGCCACCACCACTGATCACCGCGAAATCCGCTTGGGTCGCTGCCATCTGCGCGCGCAGAATCAGCTGCCCTAGGTTGGTTTGTTCAAAGCGCACTTTGTCGCGTTCGCCCACGAACACGCCATCACTGCTGCCAACCGTGACGTCGAGTTTCTTTGCCGCGCGCAGTTGATACGGCGTCAACAATTTCATCATTGCGCTGTTGGGTGGGATCTCTTCCTGCCAGGTAAGCCAGGAAACGCTGCCATCCAGATTCTTCACTTCGTGCTTGAGGTTCACCGGGATCAGCTGATAGCTGTCCAGCGTCAATTCGCCGTTGCGGAAGGTGAAATCGCCGCGCCCGACGTATTTGTCCCACTCTTTTGCCTGCATGATCCACACGCCATTTTGGCGATCGGGCTGACAAGGCTGGCCGGGCTGATAATCTTTCACGCTGACGTTATCTTTTTCCATGCACACCGCGTCCTGCGAGTGGCCACCAATAATCACATTAATAGTGCCCGGCGGCAGGCTGCGCGCCAGTTCCACATCACCCGGCGCGTTGCTGCCGTGCTGTCCGTCGTCGTAATGGCCCATGTGCGTCAGCGCCACGATCACATCGGGTTTCTCGCTGGCACGCAGTTCCGCCACCGCTTTTTCCGTCTCTTTCACCGGATCGCGGATGTCGATGTTAGCGATATTTTCCGGGTTGGAAATTTTCAGCGTATCGGTGGTAGTCAAACCGATCACCGCGATCTTCAGCCCCATGCGATTAAAGATCGCCCACGGCTTGAACAGACGCTGGTCGGTGCCCTTTTGATAGATATTGGCAGAGAGGAAGGGAAATTTGGCCCACTTCTGTTGCTGTTGCAGCACGCTGAGCGGCTTATCAAATTCGTGATTGCCGAGCGCCATGGCATCGTAGCCGATGAGGTTCATGCCACGAATATCGGGTTCGGCATTGAGCAGATCCGATTCCGGCACGCCGGTATTCACGTCTCCGGCGGAAAGGATCAAGGCACCACCGCCTTTAGCCTGCACATCATAACGCTGTTTATCCATCAGCGTTTTCTGTGCCGCCAGACCGTATTCGCCCTGCGCATTGGTCCAGTAGCGACCGTGATGATCATTGGTGTGCAGAATACTGAATCGATAACTGCGATCCGTCTGCCATGCCTGCGCCAGCATCGGCAGCAACAGCATGATCAGCGCCAGCCAGCGCCCTCTCCGCGGGAATAACAACAAAGCCGATCTCCTTATTCTGCGTCTTTCCACTTTGCCGTGGACTTAATGTGCTTTATCACCCTTCTGTGTCGCACATATGGCACTTTAACTCAAGACTAAAGGCTTATAGAGTCATGCGGTAGTAACAAACTGATAACGATAACTGCACTCTTCAGGATTTTTATGGCAAGTGACATCGCAACCCCGGCACGCGCACCGGGACGGACCGCTTTTGGCATTTTAGGTGCCATCAGCCTCGCGCATCTGCTCAACGATATGCTGCAATCGCTGCTGCTGGCGATCTACCCGATGCTGCAAAAAGATTTTAGCCTTAACTTCGTCCAGATAGGTCTGATAACGCTAACCTTTCAGGTCACCGCTTCGCTACTACAGCCGATCATCGGTCATTACACCGACAAATACCCAAAACCCTGGTCTTTGCCGGTGGGGATGGGCTTTACGCTGTGTGGTCTGGTGCTGCTGACGTTCTCCAGCACCTATCCGCAGGTGCTACTCGCTGCCGCGCTGGTGGGCAGTGGTTCCTCGGTGTTTCATCCGGAATCTTCGCGCGTGGCGCGTATGGCCTCCGGTGGACGTCATGGCCTGGCTCAATCCCTGTTCCAGGTGGGCGGCAACTTTGGTAGCGCGTTAGGCCCACTGTTGGCAGCGATGATCGTGGCCCCTTACGGCAAATGGCATCTTGCCTGGTTCGTGCTGGCGGCACTGCTCGGCATTATCGTGCTGCTGCAGGTCAGCCGCTGGTATAGCCACCAGCAGCGCGCCAGTAAGGCAAAGGCAACGGTTGCGCCGGTTAACCCGCTGCCGCGTAAGAAAGTGGCGTTGGCGATCAGCATTTTGCTGCTGCTTATCTTCTCTAAATACTTCTATCTCACCAGCCTGAGCAGCTACTACACCTTCTATTTAATCCAGAAGTTCGGACTTTCTGTTCAGGCCTCGCAATTCCATCTGTTTGCCTTCCTCGGCGCGGTGGCTGCGGGCACCATTATTGGCGGGCCGATTGGCGATAAAATCGGCCGTAAATACGTGATTTGGGTATCGATTCTTGGCGTTGCGCCCTTCACCTTGCTGTTGCCCCACGCCAACTTAATGTGGACCAGCGTGTTGAGCGTGATCATCGGGTTGATTCTCGCCTCGGCGTTTTCTGCCATTTTGGTGTATGCGCAGGAGCTGATGCCAGGGCGTATTGGTATGGTTTCCGGGCTGTTTTTCGGTTTTGCCTTTGGCATGGGTGGGCTCGGTGCCGCCGTGTTGGGCGTAGTGGCAGACCACACCAGCATCGAATGGGTATATCAAATCTGTGCCTGGCTGCCTTTAATCGGCCTTTTAACCGCTTTCTTACCTGATAACCGCCACGCGTAAGCCACTTTTGGGGGGCAACGCTTTTTCCTCGCCCCCCTCCATTCTGCGTAAAACCTGCCGATAGTATGAGATAACTGAGGAAAATGCTGCTTAAGCTGCGTTTTCTTCTTAATTTTTCAATTTAATCGCTTTTCACCGCTCAAATGTTTAAACGTGGTTAGCGATTGTGCATTACACTAGGTTGTTACAAGCGGATACATTTGCACACAAGGAGACAGGCATGCATCACACCACACCGTTGATCACCACCATTGTCGGGGGCCTGGTCCTCGCCTTTATCCTTGGAATGATTGCCAACCGTCTGCGAATCTCCCCGCTGGTCGGTTATCTGCTGGCTGGCGTGCTCGCCGGTCCCTTTACCCCGGGCTTCGTCGCCGATACTAACCTCGCGCCTGAGCTCGCCGAACTCGGCGTTATCCTGCTGATGTTTGGCGTGGGTTTGCACTTCTCGCTGAAGGATTTGATGTCGGTAAAGTCGATCGCCATTCCCGGCGCCATCGCGCAGATCGCGGTGGCCACGCTGCTGGGAATGGGGCTGTCGTGGGCGATGGGCTGGTCGTGGATGACCGGTCTGGTGTTTGGCCTCTGTCTCTCCACCGCCAGTACCGTGGTGTTACTGCGTGCGCTGGAAGAGCGCCAACTGATTGATAGCCAGCGGGGGCAGATCGCCATTGGCTGGCTGATTGTTGAAGATTTGGTGATGGTCCTGACGCTGGTGCTGCTGCCCGCCATTGCCGGAATGCTGGAAGAAGGCAACGCCAGCCCCTCTCTGCTGTTCTGGGACCTGATGCTGACCATCGGCAAAGTCGTCGCTTTTATGGTGCTGATGATGGTGGTGGGCCGTCGTGTGGTGCCGTGGATTCTGGCAAAAAGTGCCGCCACCGGATCGCGTGAACTGTTCACCTTATCCGTACTGGCCCTGGCGCTGGGTATCGCTTTCGGTGCGGTTGAATTCTTCGATGTCTCCTTCGCCCTCGGCGCCTTCTTTGCCGGTATGGTGCTTAACGAATCCGAACTCAGCCACCGTGCCGCGCACGATACTCTCCCACTACGCGATGCGTTTGCGGTGCTGTTCTTTGTCTCGGTCGGTATGTTGTTTGACCCGATGATTTTGATCGAGCAGCCGCTGGCGGTGCTGGGCGCGCTGGCGATCATCGTGCTCGGGAAATCCATCGCCGCCTGGCTGCTGGTGACGCTGCTCGGCCACTCGCGCCGTACCGCCATGACCATTTCGGTGAGTCTGGCGCAGATTGGGGAATTCGCTTTTATCCTTGCCGGATTAGGTATTTCACTCGGCATGTTGAGTGATGAAGGACGCAATCTGGTGCTGGCGGCTGCGATCCTCTCGATTATGCTCAACCCGATTCTATTTACCCTTCTGGAGCGCTACCTCGATAAGACTGAAACCATCGAAGAGCAGACGCTGGAAGAGGCGATTGAAGAAGAGAAGCAGATTCCGCTGGATATCTGCAATCACGCGGTCATTGTGGGTTATGGCCGCGTTGGCAGCTTGCTGGGCCAGCAGCTGATGGAAGCCGATGTGCCGCTGGTGGTGGTGGAAAATTCCCGTCCGCGCGTTGAAGCGCTGCGTGAGCAAGGGATCAAGGCGGTGCTGGGCAATGCGGCTCGCGTCGATACCATGGAGTTAGCCCGACTCGACTGTGCACGCTGGCTGCTGCTGACCATTCCAAACGGTTACGAAGCCGGGGAGATTGTCACCGCCGCGCGTGAGAAGCGTCCGGATATCGAAATTATTGCCCGCGCGCATTACGACGATGAAGTGAATTACATCATGGAGCGCGGTGCCAATCGCGTGGTGATGGGCGAGCGTGAGATCGCCAACAGCATGCTGAACGTGCTGCAGGAAGAGATCGCGCAGAACCCGATTGTGCGGGAATGCCCGATATAACAGACACCGTAGCGCCATAATTCAACTGATACCGTAGCGCCGCTATTCAACAGACACCGTAGCGGCGGGATTAATCGCGCAATTCAAGCAGCACCGCTGCCAACAAACGCGCGATAAATCGCGCCGTTACGGGTTCACTGTTACCTGTCCCAGTACGACTCTTCTAAACTGTCTTCCCGCTCAGGCAGCCCGCGCATCAGACGCGGTGAATGCTGATTCAGCACCTGATAACTCACCCGGTTGGCATACTTACACACCTGCGCCAGCGACGAATAGGTGAGATAACCGCGTGCGTGTTTACTGGAGTTCGGCACTTTCTGGCGGTGGAAATTATTGGCGGTGATGTCGTGCAGCAGCGCGGCCAGAGCACCATCGCCCGCGCCATTGGTGTTCATGATCTTCTCAGGGCCGCCCATATAAGGCGCGATGTGCGAGAAGATGCGCAGCGGCTGCTGGCAATCCTGATGACGCATAGCGCGGCTGAACTCATACTGGTTGAATTCGGCAATCGCGCCCGGCAACAGCGGATGATTGGTTTTGCGCTTGAATTCATCTTCGGTGAAGCCAGCCATATACAAACCGGTAGGGCCAGCAGTGCACAGCACCAGATCCACCCAGTCCAGCGCAATATTCGACGCCAGCAGCGGATCCTGCTCACCCGTCAGCGCCAGCGCCTCTTCTTCGTTCATCGCCACGATCGATACATGATCGCGCAGGAAATCGCGCCAGAACTGCGGATCGTCCTGAATCACGTATTTGGTTCCCAGCGTCAGCACCACCGGCACGTTATGTTTTTTCGCGTAGTCGATGGCACGCAGCGTGGCCGCTGGCATCGGTTCACCCGGCTGGCAGCGCACCAGATAGGAAGTCAGCACCAGCGCCGACGCCCCGGCAATCACCTCTTCCGGAATGCTGTCCGCCTGCAGTTGGTTCATTAAACCCGGGCTGATGGCAAAGGTGCGTTCGCCCTGCTCACCAATCAGAGTGAAGCAGCGGCCAATCGCGCCATCCACGCCTTGCAGGAAGTTGAGATCCATACGGCTGGAGGTGTTGCACAGATAGCGATAAGCGTAGCCGCCAATCTGGATGTTGTTGCACATCACGCCGAGCAATACGGAACGGTCATCGGCCAGCACGGAATAGTTGTGCAGCGTATTACCGATGGTGCCGCCGGCAAATTGATGGCTGATCAGCGCATCGCGCATCAGCTCGTTATACAAAGCTTCTGCGGTAGCATCGTCGATCACCAGCGAGTGGCCGGCGCTCAGTCCGTAGCGTTGCAGAAAGTCATCATCAACTTTGGCTTCAATATCCACCAGCGTCTGGTCGATACCCACCACCCAACTGCCCTCTTCCTGCTCTTGAGGTGTGGCTTGCAGCAGCGGATCGCGCGCGTTAACGGGGAAATAGTGTTTGGATTTGCGTTTGCCGGGAAATTTCATCGTGGCTGCCGTAAGGGAAATCTGGCAGAGAATGATATCACACTCTCTGCCAGCACTTTATCGGCGTGCGTTGACCAGCTGAACCATCATCTCGATGTGCTCGTCATCGGCGTTGAGCGCGGGAATGTATTCAAACTTCTCGCCACCGGCGTGCAGGAAGAACTCACAGTTCTGCTCGCTGATCTCTTCCAGGGTTTCCAGGCAGTCTGCGGAGAAGCCGGGACTCATCACCTGCACATGTTTGATGCCCTTGGCCGGTAAACCTTGCATGGTTTCGTCGGTGTACGGTGTCAACCATGGCTCGCGACCAAAGCGTGACTGGAAGGTCATCATGATTTTGTGCGGCGCGATGCCCAACGCGGCAGCCAGCGCCTCGGTGGTGTCTTTGCAGCGCTGCGGATAATCATCACCTTCGTCGGCAAAGCGCTGTGGGATGCCGTGATACGACAGCACCAGCAGGTCCGGTTCGCCATGCTGCGCAAACGAACGCTCAACCGAAGCCTTCAGTGCTGCGATATAGGCAGGATGCTCGGCATAATCGCGAATGAAAGCCACTTCAGGCAGGGAGCGCAGCGGTTTAAAGCTGGCGGATAATCCGTCCCAAACGGCAGCCACCGTCGAGCACGAGAATTGCGGATAGAGCGGCAACACAATCAGTTTGGTGACACCCTGGTCCAGCAAACGCTGTACCGCCCCGTCGAGGCTTGGCTGGCCGTAGCTCATGCCCAGCTCAACCGGCATATCCACGCGCTGCGCCAGCGCATCGCGCTGCTGCTTGCTGAACACCATCAGCGGAGAGCCTTCTTTCATCCACACCGAGGCGTACAGCTTCGACACGCGCGGCGAACGGAACGGCAAAATGGCGAAATTGAGAATCGGCCACCATAACCAACGCGGTGTATCCACCACGCGCGGGTCGCCAAGGAACTGTTTAAGATAGCGCTTAACGGCAGGTGTTGTAGGCGCATCAGGTGTGCCTAAATTGACCAGCAAAACCCCAGGCTTTTCTTGCCTCATTGGTATTTCCTTGATGTCAAAACGAATGGATCAAAATCAGGGGGAAATTGTAGCGGAAATCGTGGGAGGGGAAAGCAATTGCTGCAAAAGGGCCGGACAACCGGCCCCTGATCCGCATTAACCGAGAATACCGGCCAGCTGCGTGCTCACTTCAGCCACCTTACGGGTGCCGTCGATCTTGTGATACTGGGTGTTACCGGCTTCCGCTTCTTTGCTGTAGTAAGCAATCAGCGGTGCAGTCAGCTGATGGTATTCCACCAGACGCTTACGCACGGTTTCTTCCTGGTCGTCTTTACGCGTGGTCAGCTCTTCGCCGGTCACGTCATCTTTGCCTTCCACTTTTGGAGGATTATAGGTGACGTGATACACGCGGCCAGACGGCGCATGCACGCGACGGCCAACAATACGATCCACAATCAGTTCGTCCGGTACGGCAAACTCCAGCACGAAGTCCACATTGATGCCCGCGTCTTTCATGGCATCAGCTTGTGGGATAGTGCGTGGGAAGCCATCGAGCAGGAAACCGTTTTTGCAGTCTTCCTGCGCGATACGCTCTTTAACCAGCGCAATCACCAGCTCGTCTGTCACCAGTTTACCGGCATCCATGATGGCTTTCGCCTGTTGGCCCAGTTCGGTGCCTGCTTTAACTGCCGCACGCAACATGTCACCGGTGGAGATTTGCGGAATACCATATTTCTCCATGATGAATTGAGCCTGAGTGCCTTTACCTGCGCCCGGTGCCCCGAGCAGAATAATACGCATTGCGTAATTCCCCTTGCGAATCGCATTGATCAATCTGAGAAGGCCAAGAACATACCATTATGACCCGCGCACCACAAGGAAACGGGCGCGCTTCCGGTGAAAGCTTTACTTTGACTTGCTTTAGCGCAAAATACCAGCAGAGTGCCCGTTTTTAAGAATCAAGGCTAACGCTTAACACGTCTTTCAGACGTCTCTTCAGGATCGGCGTGACGTTTTGATTTTTGTTCACACCACCTCGCACGTTGGCATGCAGGCGCAATCGGTGATGAGCGGGAAGCAGATGCATATCCTGCGGTAAGTCGGGCAAGGTAAGACTGACCGGCATGGGGAACAGGGCGAACGGTAAGCCGTGCTGCTGAATCGATTGCAGCTGAACCGGGGCCTCAAGCGTAATATTATCCACGCTAGCGATATTAAACGGCCGCCAGTCGCTGTTTTCCATCATTTCAAGGGTTTGATCCAGTGACGAGCCAAAGGCCAGTCCCTGCTCAAATAACCGCAATTCGCTGCGCACCAGCGTGCTGAAATCGCAGGTTTTCAATGCAATTAACACCAGGTCACTGCTTAACGCCGCATGACGATCGAGCCGCGCCACAAACAATCGCGCATCGCTGATTAATCGTTTATGCAACAAGGTGGCAAAGGATTCCGAGGCGTCGGTCACGCCCTGACTTTGACACTCCGCCAGCGGACGCACCCGCCCCTGCAGCATGTCGACATGCTCCACCAGCGCAATGTTACCAGCCATCATCGGCACTGCGGGTAACACACTCAGTTCACTGACCGGATATTGCGAAGCGTAACGCGTTTGATTGCGCGCCTGTTCCTGACGTAAAAACAGTTGTGAGAGCAGCACCCGCGAAATATGCAAAGAAGGTGCAAAGAAGAGGTCGTAATTTTCCAGCCGATAGTGACGTGAAAGCAAGCCGCGAAGTCGATCGCGCGCTGCCGCCGCCCTGGCAGAAGCATGTTGGTGATCCATCGCGTGAGATTTCTCTAATTATAAAAATGCTGTGAGTGTCGCAGATTGAGGGGGAACATTAGCCGCGTTAAACACAGACAACGCCATCCGTCAACCCGCCATAATCTGGGGGAAAGGTTAGGCCAATGCGGCTGGACATTAAAATGATATAAACTGACAATCCCTGTTAGGTTTTTACACAGGGGATGAGTATGACCGCGCTTCCGTCGTTACGTGCACTGCACTATTTTCATCAGGCAGCACTGCACAGCAGTTTTAGCGTGGCGGCCGAGCGTCTTCATGTGACACACAGCGCCATTAGCCATCAGATTCGACAGCTGGAAAGCTGGATGGGAAAGCCCTTATTCGTCCGTACCAATGGGCGCGTCAAATTAACCTCACACGGCGAGCGCTTGCTGGTGAGTTGTCAGAAGGCGTTTAGCGAACTCTCCACCACCTGCGAAAGCATTCGCACCGGCATGCGTCATCACCTCAGCGTCTCTTGCGCGCCCAGTTTTCTCTCGCAATGGCTGATTCCACGTATTAGCAGTTTTTATCAACGCTATCCCGATATTGAAGTGCAGTTTCAGCCGCTGGTGGAGATCGATCAGCTGCGCAGTGAACACACCGATGTGCTGATCCTTAGCTATGAGCAGTCACCGGATGAGGATATTGATGCTACGCTGATCAGCGATGACTACATCGGCCCGCTGTGCGCGCCTCAGTATGCCGCGCGTTTTCACAATGAGCAGGATTTAGCGTCATTGCCGCTGCTGCATGCCGATACACGACTGCACGCCTGGGCCGAGTGGGCGAAAACCAGCGGTGCGCGTGGCAATTATTGGGTCGGTAAGCATTTCGATAATCTCACTCTGGGCATTCAGGCGGCGAGAAATGGCTTAGGGGTGATCATGGCCCCGCGTTTACTGGTCAGGCAGGAGTTGAGCGACGGTACGCTTATCGCTCCATTGGGATTTGTGCGGGTGGACCGCGCCACCTGGATGATGACGAAAATGTCACGTCAGCATGATGCGGAGATAACGTTGTTCCGGGATTGGCTGCGCGATCAGGCGCTGCATTAAAAAAAGGTCGGCATTCAATGCCGACCTTTTTTGTCTCTTGCCAACCCTGCCGCCGGTATTGATGCCAACCGGCGCGGGCGCTGAATGGCTTATGCCGTCAGCAGTTGGTTCATACGACGGATAAACTGGTTAGGATCGTCCAGCGTGCCGCGCTCAGCCAGTAGCGCCTGATCCAGCAGCAGCTCAACCCATTCAGCAAAATGCGCTTCGTCGTGGGTATCCGCCACGCGTTTCACCAGCGTATGCTCCGGGTTGATTTCGAAGATGTACTTCACATCCGGCACTTCCTGGCCCGCAGCAGCAAACAGCTTCGCCATCTGGGTGGTCATTTCGTTGGCGTCGGTGGTGACAATCGCCGGGGTGTCGGTCAGACGATGAGTCAGACGCACCTCTTTCACACGCTCGCCCAGCAGCGTTTTCACGCGCTCAACAAACGGCTCCAGCGCTTTCTCCGCTTCCTTCTGCTCTTCGGTCTCTTCATCGGCCAGTTTGCTCAGCGACTCATCCGCTTTGCTCACTGACTGGAAGGTTTTACCGTCGAACTCGGTCAGGTAGCTCATCATCCACTCGTCGATACGATCGGACAGCAGCAGCACCTCGATACCTTTTTTGCGGAACAGTTCCAGATGCGGGCTGCTCTTCGCGGCGGCATAGCTGTCAGCAGTGATGTAGTAAATCTTATCCTGCCCTTCCACCATGCGGCTCAGGTAATCGTCCAGCGAAATGGTCTGCTCAGCGCCTTCACTCTGCGTGGTGGCAAAGCGCAGCAGTTTAGCAATCGCCTGCTGATTGGTGTTGTCTTCGGCGGGGCCTTCTTTCAGGACCAGACCAAACTCTTTCCAGAACTGCTGGTATTTTTCGGCGTCGTCTTTAGCCAGTTTTTCCAGCATCTGCAGGCTACGCTTGGTCAGCGCGGCGCGCAGGCTCTGGGTGACACGGCTGTCCTGCAGGATTTCACGCGAGACGTTCAGCGGCAGATCGTTGGAATCTATCAGGCCACGTACGAAGCGCAGGTAGTTCGGCATGAACTGCTCGGCATCGTCCATGATGAACACGCGCTGCACATACAGCTTCAGGCCGTGTTTGCTGTCGCGGTTGAACATGTCGAATGGCGCACGCTGCGGGATGTACAGCAGGCTGGTGTACTCCTGCTTTCCTTCCACACGGTTGTGGCTCCAGATCGCCGGATCGCTGTAATCATGGGCGATGTGTTTATAGAACTCGTTGTACTCTTCGTCGCTGATTTCAGACTTGTTGCGCGTCCACAGCGCCTGGGCTTTGTTGATCTTCTCCCAGGTGGTGGTGTCGTTCTCTTCGTCTTTGGTCTCAATCTCAACCGGCAGCGCAATGTGATCGGAGTATTTGCTGATCACGTTGCGTACGCGCCACGCATCAAGGAAATCATCCTCGCCTTCGCGGAAGTGCAGCGTGATTTCGGTACCGCGATCGGCTTTCTCAATTTCTGCCAGAGTGTATTCACCCTCGCCCGCCGATTCCCAGAACACGGCTTCATCGGCTTTCGCGCCCGCAGCACGAGTACGCACGGTGACTTTATCCGCAACGATAAACGCCGAGTAGAAGCCCACGCCGAACTGACCGATCAGCTGACTGTCTTTCGCCTGGTCTGAGCCCATCGATTCAAGGAAAGATTTGGTGCCGGACTTCGCGATGGTGCCGAGGTTCTCAATCACCTCATCACGGCGCATACCGATACCGTTATCGCTTAAGGTCAGCGTACGATTATCCTTATCGACCGAGATACGCACGCGCAGGTCGCCATCGCCTTCATACAGATCCGGCGTGGACAGGGCGCGGAAGCGCAGTTTGTCGGCGGCATCCGAAGCGTTGGAGATCAGTTCACGCAGGAAAATCTCTTTGTTTGAATAGAGGGAGTGAATCATCAGGTGCAGAAGTTGTTTTACCTCTGACTGGAAGCCACGCGTCTCTTGTCCTTTCATGGTCATTGCTACCTCAACTAAATCGGGGTTGATCATATGTCGAGAGAGAAATGGGGATGATGATGGGAATTTCAAGCCGATGTCGGTGAAGACATCGGCAAGTGATTAGAATTTAATCTTGTGGCGTCCGGCAAGTGAGTGCGACAGCGTGGTGCCATCGACCATTTCCAGCTCACCGCCGACCGGCACACCGTGTGCAATGCGGCTGGCATCGACGCCATATTGCCCGCACAGTTCAGCGATGTAATTGGCCGTGGCTTCACCTTCCACCGTTGGGTTGGTAGCGAGGATCACTTCGGTCAGCGTTTCACGCTCCAGCCGCTGCTCTAACCGATCCAGACCGATATCTTGCGGACCGATGCCATCCAGCGGTGACAAGTGGCCCATCAGCACAAAGTAACGGCCGCCAAACTGGCCGGTTTGCTCAATGGCGTGGATATCGGCAGGACTCTCCACCACGCAAATCTGGCCGTTTTGTTGACGGCGCGGATTGGCGCAGATGGTGCAAATTTCCTGCTCGGTGAAAGTGCGGCAATCGGCACAGTGGCCGATTTCCGACATCGCGCGGGTCAAAGCCTGCGCCAGACGCATACCACCGCTACGATCGCGCTGTAACAGCTGAAAAGCCATGCGCTGCGCCGATTTCGGGCCCACGCCCGGCAGGCAACGCAGCGACTCCATCAAAGATTCAAGCAGTGGACTGGTTTGCATCAGAACGGCATCTTGAAGCCAGGTGGCAGCTGCATACCAGATGACACAGAGGCCATTTTCTCTTTCTGCGTTTCATCAATGCGACGTGCTGCATCGTTGAAGGCTGCCGCAATCAGATCTTCCAGCATGTCTTTGTCGTCTTCCAGCAAGCTTGGATCGACTTCAACACGGCGGCAATTATGTGCACCATTGATGGTGACTTTGACCAGGCCAGCGCCTGATTCACCGGTCACTTCCAGCGCGGCAATCTCTTCCTGAACTTTGGCCATTTTGTCTTGCATCTGCTGGGCCTGTTTCATCAGGTTGCCCAATCCGCCTTTACCAAACATAGTCTTCTCTCTCTGCTGGGGCTGCGCGCCACTCACGCGCGACAGCGGGTGTTCAAACGGGTCGAATACTCTCTTCATCCAGATCGGCATCGAAGAATCGACGCAATGTCTGAATGTGAGTATCGCTTTCAATCGACTGGCGCGCCTGCACCAGTTTCTCTTCATAAATGGCCTGACGCCATTCCAGTGGCGTCAACACCGCAGGATTATCGTCTTCAACGATGGTCAGTTCAACCGTTTGTCCGGCTGCCTGACTGAGCGCTTCCGTCAACGCCTGTTTTGCCGACGCTGAATTCAGGTGACGCTGACTGCTGCGCAAATGCAGCGTGACGGCGTTCTCGCCCACCTCTTTCCACGCGTTTAACGCCACCTGCTGCACCAGTTTTGGCAACGTCAGTGCGGCTATTTCGGCGGCCCACGCATCGCGCTGCTGGGCTTCTTCGGCCAGACGAAGCGCCAGCTCAGGCGTTTTCTCATGCTCCAGAGCAGAACGCAAGGCTTTTGGCGTTGCGATAGGCTCCGCTTTTACCTCGACCGTTTGCTGGGCTTTCCAGCGATAGGCTTCTGGCTTCGCGGGCGTTTTTACCGCGGGTTCAGACGCACGCTGCTGCACGCGTTCGGTGACACTGGCAAGACGTTCCAGCGCCGGGTTCGCCGGCCGCGCGGGACGCGCTGCCGGCTCACTCTTTTTTGCTTTGCCGGCTCCCTGACGCAGCAACTGCGTTCGCGCCTGTAACAGCTGGCTGGTGGAGTCGGACATATGTTCTGGCGCCGGTTGCATATCGGCGTAATCATCAGCCATCGGCGGTGGCGCCATCTGCGGCTGCGCGGCAGAGGCGGTGCGAGGTGCCGAAGAAGTGGCTGCAGGTCCGGGAGCGGAAGCCGCTGGCGTTGCTGACACGGCAGTGTTGGCTGACGAAGCTGGAGCAGTAACCTGAGCGGAAGAGGCCGGCGCAGCAACGCCTGCGGATGCAGCAGACGCTTGCGGTGCCGCCTGCGGAATCAGGCTGGGCCGCGCAACCGGCTCGGCAATAGTCGCCTGCGGATGGAATGCCAGCGCACGCAGTAGCGTCATCTCGACGCCGAGGCGGCGATCCGGTGCCAGTGGCAGATCTTTACGTCCCATCAGTAAGGTCTGGTAATAAAGTTGCACGTCGGCGGGTGGCAATACGCGCGCTAAATCGCGCAAGCGCTGTGCCTGATTCACATCATCCTCGCCCAGTGAAGCCGGCAGCAGTTGCACCATCGCCACACGATGCAGCAATCGCAGCATCTCGACCAGCAGCGCTTCCCACTCGACACCCCGCGATGCCGCCTGATTCAGCAGTGCCATCACCTGTTCACCCTGGCCCTCCACCAGCGCTTCAATCAGCGCCAGCGGCTGTTCGTCATCCAGCGTGCCCAGCATTTGCGCCACGGTTTCACGCGTCACGCTGCCCTGCCCCATGGCAATCGCCTGATCGGTGAGACTCAGGGCATCACGCATACTGCCATCAGCGGCACGCGCCAGCAGATGCAGTGCACGCGGCTCGGCGGCAATCTGCTCCTGCTGCAATATATGCACTAACTGCTGCTGAATTTGCTCGACGTCGAGCGCTTTAAGATGGAACTGCAGGCAACGCGACAGAATGGTCACCGGCAGTTTTTGCGGATCGGTGGTCGCCAGCAGGAATTTGACGTGCGACGGCGGCTCTTCCAGCGTTTTCAACAGCGCATTAAAGCTGTGACGCGAGAGCATGTGCACTTCATCGATCAGATAAACCTTGAAGCGACCGCGCGCCGGGGCGTACTGCACGTTATCCAGCAGATCGCGCGTGTCTTCGACTTTGGTGCGCGACGCGGCATCGATCTCAATCAGATCGACAAAGCGCCCCTGCTCGATTTCACGGCAGTTATCACACTGACCACATGGCGTGGAGGTGATGCCGGTTTCGCAGTTAAGACCTTTCGCCAGCAAACGGGCGATCGAGGTTTTCCCCACGCCGCGTGTACCGGAGAAGAGATAAGCATGATGGATTCGTCCCAGTGACAATCCGTTGGCCAGCGCAGTCAGCACATGTTCCTGACCGACTACGTCAGCGAAAGCCTGGGGACGCCATTTTCGCGCAAGTACCTGATAGCTCATGTGGATTCAATCACTGGAATTTATTGAGTTGGCACAGCGGTGCGGCTAAGTGAACCGGGTTCCGCCACAAGACAAAGAGGAAAAATGCAGCTTCGCAACCCCTGTTTATATGGGCAGTAGTCTAACAGCCACAACAGGATATGCCTATACCCGCGCTGCAGGCGCTGAATTTCATCGCGCATCCGCTTGAGCGGTACGATTTATCAGATATTGATACAAAGGTACGACGGCAGGAACGCGCAATGAAATGCGCCGCGATGGCCAAGGCCAGCGGCGCACAGACCTTAATGGCCGGGGAAATTCACGAGGCTGTAGCAATCAATGCCGATCGCGTTAAGGCGCGCTTCACCGCTCAGATCAAACAGGTTGATCACGAACGCAGCATCTTTCACTTCACCACCGGCACGGCGGATCAGTTTCACCGTGGCTTCCAGCGTACCGCCGGTGGCCAGCAGATCGTCCACCACCAGCACCACATCACCTGGCTTAATGGCATCTTTGTGCAGCTCCAGCGCATCAGAACCGTACTCCAGCTCATAGCTCTCGCTGTAGGTTTCACGCGGCAGCTTGCCCGGCTTACGCACCGGCACAAAACCGACACCCAGACCCAGTGCCACCGGTGCACCAAACAGGAAGCCACGTGCTTCGGTACCCACCACTTTGGTGATACCTTTGTCACGATAGCGTTCAACCAGAATGGCAATCGACGCAGCATAGGCCTGCGGATCTTCCATCAAACTGGTGACGTCACGGAACAGGATGCCCGGCTTAGGGTAGTCAGGGATGCTTTTGATGCTGTTTTTGATGAGTTCAAGCTGCTGAGCAGTTGCGGTCATAAGTGTTACGCCTGGAAAAATATCTAATACGCGCAGCATCCGACAGCGCCAATACCCGGAAACCGGGTTAAGCGAAGACGTTTAAAAAGGGAAGCCACGCACGAAGATGCCCAAATCTATGCAAATACCTGTCTAAATGCAACCCTGCCGCACTTAATCGCCGCTGTCAGCATTTTCTGCCACTACCGGGATACGCCACATAAACAACAGCAGCGCGCACAACATGATGCCCAGCATAATCCGCACCCACAGCATGTTAACCAGATAAATAGAAGCGGCAAAGGTGATGACAATCAGCAACATGGCGCGGCCTTTGGCGCCGGGCGGCATGGCGCGATGCTGTTGCCAGTGGCGGATATAGCGACCAAACGGCGAGCGCCACAGCAGCCAGTGATGAAAACGCGGTGACGAACGGGCAAAGCACCAGGCGGCCAGCAACATAAATGGCGTGGTCGGTAATAAAGGTAATACAATGCCCAGCGTGCCCAGCACAATCGCCAGCCAGCCAAGACACAGAAGAAAAATTCGTTGCATGCCTGATGCCTGATAAAATCGGAACTGCGCTACGTTAACACAGTCGGAATCAGAGTGATGCCCCAACCGCCCGCACATCAACGTCTGCTCGCCATTGTCGATCAGCTACGACGGCAAATCGCGCAGCAACGCGATGGTGCGTGCCGACAGCCCCGTTTTGACGCCCAACTGTTCCATTGCAAAGGCACGCGGCTCGCTGATTATCTTGCTGAGCTGGAACAGAATTTAACCCAGCTCATCGCTGCTGATACCAACGTCATACGCCGTCAGTGGCTGGCGGAGAAAGTGCTGGACCAGATTGCCGCCCTGCAACGCGAATGCCAGAGCCAGCAACTGCGCACCCCGCGTGAGCGTCCTCGCGTTGATCCGCGCCAGTCGAAGCGCGAAGAGTATCAGGGCTATGAAACGCGCTTGCTGGCGATGATCGAACAACGTGAGCAACATCTGGCGCGCGCCGAAACCCTCAGCGTGCAGCAGCAGTTGATCCGCGATATCGAAGTGCTGCACGAGCGGCTGGCACGCTGTCGCCATGCGATGCACAAACTGGAAATGTCAGGCCCGGCACGGTAATCGCCGCCCACTTTCCTCTATACCCGTCATACTTCACATGGCAGGTGCGTTGGCTACGCTCATTCCCCCCATGTCTGCATGAGTAAGCCCCTGCGGGTTCATTCCTTTGCCACTTGCCTGCACCTGAAATTATTTAGGATATATACTCCCCCTATGAATGAAGGAGGAAAATCATGACCCTAATTATGTGGATGGCGATTGGCGTGGTGGCTGGCTGCATCAAGCGCATGGTTTTTCCCGGTCGGCCGGGTGGGTTTGTTCCGACGCTGGTGCTGGCAGTGATTGGTGCGTTAATTGGGGGTTACATCGCGACTTATTTTACAACGGGTGATTTAGCGACGTTGCATCCCGCTGGCTTTGGGGTGGCACTGCTGGGTTCCATTTTGATGCTGCTGGTGGCGGCAAAATTACGTATTTAACAAGGAGAGATCATGTCACTGGAAACTGCATCCGATGAGATCAAACTGGCAGTGGATTTGATTCAACTGCTGGAAGAGAACCAGGTGCCGACCGCAACCGTGTTAGCCGCGCTGGCGATTGTCCAACGCGATTATCAGCAGAAACAGGCGGCAGAGGGCGTAAATTAACGCGCCGAGGAAAGAGTGGGACTGAGTCGCAGCATATCAATAAAGGCATCCACCAACTGCGGCGCATCTGCTGCCAGATCAAACGCCTGCGGGTTAAACAGCCAGTTTTCCATCATACCGTTGATATAGCCGCACATCAGACGCGCCGATTGCAACGTGTTCAATCCCGCAGGCAACTGGCCCACTTCGATACACTCACGTAGCACCAATTCAATTCGGTCGTAACACTCAAGCAGTAAACTTTGACGCATATCCTGTAATGTCGACATTTCGCCAACGAATTCACATTTATGGAAGATAATCTCCATTAAAGCGCGTCTTTGTGGATCCTTTGCTGTGGCGTCAAGGATATAGATCAACATCGAACGGATAACAGAAAGTGGATCGCCCGGGTATTTTGTCTGATACTCAAGTTCCACATCGTCAAGCCCAGCGTCACACCGAAGCCAGATTTCATGCAGAACATCGGCTTTATTTTTGAAATGCCAGTAGATAGCACCGCGCGTGACGCCGGCCGCTGCTGCGATATCTGCCAGGGATGTGGCAGCCACACCGTGTTCAGAGAAGTGTGCTAAAGCGGCATCCAGAATTTGGTTCCGCGTTTCAAGTGCTTGCGCTTTGGTTTTTCGTGCCATAGAGGACTTTTTTTACAAACTGGCAAGTTTACATACATTTGTGAATGTATGTACCATAGCACGACCCGTGTTTTAACGCAGCAATGGGTTTATCGGTTTGTGATCCATTGATCATTTGATATCGGACACTAGAGGTTTATTTATGAATAAAAACAGAGGATTAGCGCCTCTGGCGGCCGTCCTGATGCTTTCAGGCAGCTTTGTGTTAACAGGATGTGATGATAATAAATCCCAGCAAGCCGCCCAGCAGCAGCCCCCAGAAGTGGGTGTTGTGACGTTAAAAAACGAGCCTTTGAAAATTACCACCGAACTGCCAGGACGTACTTCGGCATTCCGCGTGGCAGAAGTGCGCCCTCAGGTGTCAGGCATTATTCTGAAGCGTAATTTTGAGGAAGGGACGGATATCAAAGCAGGCGTGTCCCTGTATCAGATCGATCCGGCAACTTACCAGGCGGCTTATGACAGCGCCAAAGGCGATTTAGCACAGGCGCAAGCCAATGCACACGTCGCGCAGTTAACCATCAAACGTTATAAGCCGCTGCTGGGTACTAAGTACATCAGTCAGCAGGACTATGACACCGCTGCGGCCACCGCTGCACAGACGGCTGCAGCCGTTCAGGCAGCCCAGGCTAACGTGGAAACCGCCCGCATCAATCTGGCTTACACCAAAGTGACGTCGCCGATCAGCGGTCGCATTGGTAAATCGTCAGTCACTGAGGGCGCTCTGGTCTCCAGCGGTCAAACCACTGCGCTGGCAACCGTGCAGCAGCTCGATCCTATGTATGTCGATGTGACCCAATCCAGTGATGATTTCCTGCGTTTGCGCGCAGAACTGGAATCCGGTCAGCTGAAACAGAATGACGGCAAAGCCAACGTCACGCTCTTGATGCAAAACGGTAACGCATACACGCAGACAGGCACATTGGAATTCTCTGATGTGACCGTGGATGAAACTACCGGCTCCATCACGCTGCGCGCCATCTTCCCGAACCCGGACCACCGCCTGCTGCCAGGGATGTTTGTGCGTGCGCGTCTGGATGAAGGCACCAACCCAACCGCACTGCTGGTACCGCAACAGGGCGTAACTCGTACCCCAACCGGTCAGGCAACCGCGATGGTAGTGGGCGCAGATAACAAAGTGGAAGTCCGTAATATCACCGCTAATCAGGCATTTGGCGACAAATGGCTGGTAACTGATGGCCTGAAAGAAGGCGATCGCGTGATCACCGTCGGTCTTCAGCGTGCCAAGCCAGGTGCGCAGGTGACACCACAAGAAGTCAAAGATGATGCCAAAGCAGCACCGGAATCACAGTCTGCTAAATCATCGTCCTAAACAGGAGCCACTGATACATGGCTAAGTTCTTTATCGATCGCCCCATTTTTGCCTGGGTGCTTGCCATCATCATTATGCTGGCAGGTACTCTTGCGATTATCAGCTTGCCGATTGAGCAATATCCCAATGTTGCGCCGCCGGCGGTTGAAATCCAGGCAACCTACCCGGGTGCTGATGCGAAAACGCTGCAGGATTCGGTAACCCAGGTTATCGAACAAAACATGAACGGCATCGATGGCCTGATGTATATGGCCTCGAGCAGTGACTCGTCCGGTACATTGACTCTGACCCTGACCTTCCAGTCCGGTACTAACGCAGATATTGCGCAGGTACAGGTACAGAACAAGCTGCAGCTGGCCATGCCACTGCTGCCGCAGGAAGTACAGCAACAAGGTATTCAGGTTAAAAAGTCTTCCAGCAGCTTCCTGATGGTGGCCGGCTTTGTCAGTGATGACGGCAGCATGACGCAGAATGACATCTCTGACTACGTCGCTTCCAACATCAAAGATCCGATCAGCCGTACGCCTGGCGTCGGTGATACTCAGGTGTTTGGTGCGCAGTACGCGATGCGCATCTGGCTTGATCCACACAAACTGAACAACTACCAGCTGACGCCGGTGGATGTCATCAGTGCGTTGGGAACTCAGAACACCCAGGTCGCCGCCGGTCAGTTGGGTGGCACACCGCCCGTACCGGGCCAGCAGTTGAACGCCTCGATCATTGCGCAGACCCGTCTGACCAATACTGAAGAGTTCGGCAACATCATGCTGAAAGTGAACCAGGATGGCTCACAGGTACGCTTGCGTGACGTGGCGAAGATTGAACTCGGTGGTGAAAACTACGAGATCATCGCCCGCTACAACGGCAAACCGGCTTCGGGTATCGGTGTGAAACTGGCAACCGGTGCGAATGCATTGGATACCGCCAAAGCGGTGAAAGATGAGCTGGCCAAACTGCAGCCGTTCTTCCCGTCAGGCATGAAAACCGTTTATCCGTACGACACCACGCCGTTCGTGAAGATCTCGATCTTCGAAGTGGTGAAAACGCTGTTTGAGGCGATCGTGCTGGTGTTCCTGGTGATGTACCTGTTCCTGCAGAACTTCCGCGCCACGCTGATTCCGACCATTGCGGTGCCGGTGGTCCTGCTGGGTACGTTTGCGATTATCAGTGCCTTTGGTTACTCGATAAACACCCTGACGATGTTTGGGATGGTGCTCGCCATCGGCCTGTTGGTGGATGATGCCATCGTGGTGGTAGAGAACGTTGAGCGTGTGATGGCGGAAGAAGGTTTACCGCCGAAAGAAGCGACGAAACGTTCAATGGAGCAGATTCAGGGTGCGCTGGTGGGTATTGCCCTGGTGCTGTCCGCAGTATTTATCCCGATGGCCTTCTTCGGCGGCTCGACCGGGGTTATTTATCGTCAGTTCTCGATCACCATCGTTTCCGCGATGGCACTGTCAGTACTGGTGGCGTTGATTCTGACGCCGGCACTCTGTGCCACCATGCTGAAACCGATCAAGAAAGGCGATCACGGTAAAACCACCGGCTTCTTCGGCTGGTTCAACCGCCTGTTTGACAAGAGCACCAACCACTACGTGGATAGCGTGGGTCACATCGTGCGTAGCACCGGTCGTTATCTGGTGATCTACCTGGTGATCGTGGTCGGCATGGCGTATCTGTTCCTGAAACTGCCAACCTCCTTCCTGCCGGAAGAGGATCAGGGTCTGTTACTGGCGCAGGCGCAGTTGCCAGCCGGTGCAACCCAGGAACGTACACAGAAAGTGCTGGATCAGGTGACCGATTACTTCCTGAACAAAGAGAAAGACAGCGTTAACTCGGTATTTACCGTTAACGGCTTTGGCTTTGCGGGTCGTGGTCAGAACACCGGTATTGCCTTCGTCAGCCTGAAACCGTGGGATGAGCGTGGCGATGCCAGCCTGAAAGTGCCAGCGATTGCCGGACGCGCCATGCAGGCGTTGGGTCAGATCAAAGATGCGATGGTCTTCCCGTTCAACCTGCCAGCCATTATCGAGCTGGGTAACGCCACCGGCTTCGACTTCATGCTGACGGACCAGGGTAACCTGGGTCACGAGAAGTTAACCGCCGCGCGTAACCAGCTGTTTGGCATGATTGCCCAGCATCCGGATACGCTGGTGGGCGTGCGTCCAAACGGTATGGAAGATACGCCACAGTACAAACTGATCATCGATCAGGAAAAGGCGCAGGCATTGGGTGTGTCGCTGTCTGACATCAACACCACGCTGGGCGCGGGCTGGGGTGGTTCGTACGTCAATGACTTCATCGACCGCGGTCGTGTGAAGAAAGTGTACGTCATGGGCCAGGCTGACTCGCGTATGTTGCCAGATGACATCAGCAAATGGTTTGTGCGTAACAGCTCCGGCACTATGGTTCCGTTCTCAGCCTTCTCTTCGGCGAAGTGGCAGTACGGTTCACCACGTCTGGAACGTTACAACGGCTTACCATCGATGGAGATTCTGGGTCAGGCTGCACCAGGCAAGAGCTCCGGCGATGCCATGAACCTGATGGAAGAGCTGGCGGGCAAACTGCCTGCGGGTATCGGCTATGACTGGACCGGTATGTCTTATCAGGAACGTCTGTCCGGTAACCAGGCCCCTGCCCTGTACGCCATCTCGCTGATTGTGGTGTTCCTGTGTCTGGCGGCATTGTATGAGAGCTGGTCGATACCGTTCTCCGTTATGCTGGTGGTGCCGCTGGGTGTGGTCGGTGCATTGATCTTCACCACCCTGCGCGGACTCAGTAACGACGTCTACTTCGTGGTGGGACTGCTGACAACCATTGGCTTGTCGGCGAAGAACGCCATCCTGATCGTTGAATTCGCCAAGGATTTGATGGAGAAGGAAGGGAAAGGTTTGGTGGAATCAACTCTGGAAGCAGCACGTATGCGTCTGCGTCCAATTCTGATGACCTCACTGGCCTTTATCCTCGGTGTTCTGCCGCTGGCCATCAGTACCGGTGCTGGTTCCGGCGCACAGAACGCCGTAGGTACTGGCGTAATGGGCGGCATGGTCACCGCCACCGCGCTGGCGATCTTCTTCGTGCCGGTGTTCTTCGTGGTGGTACGTCGCCGCTTTGGTAAGAACAAAGCGGAGATTGAGCAAGGCCATCCGGTCGAGCACAAACACTAAGTTGTCACCTGTTGAAAAGGCCGCGCAAGCGTAATGCTTGTCAGTTAAGATCTTAATGGAGGCCGCAACGGATAACGTTGCGGCTTCTTTTTTACCGCCCTTGGGTAATGCCGCACTCTTCTTTCCGGCAACACCAGCCCTGGCGCCATCGCCATTATCTCTTCCATTATCCGCGGTATTTTTCCCGGTGAGATGCCCGGTAGCAGGCTCAGATGACTTCTCAGATACAGTGCGGACTGCTTAAAACTCATCTGATAAGGTTCCACGCCTTTCAGACTGTACGCCATTTGCGCCATCATGAACCTCAGAAGGTTATAGGCCAGGACCACGCCCCACAGCTCCTGACGCACAAGTTCTGGCTTTTTGCTTCTCAGCGTCAGCTCATTATTCAGCAGGTGTTGTTTCATCTCGCGGAACCCATGCTCTATTTCCCAGCGATGGCTGTACAAATCCACGACATCTGCTTTGGGATACCTCAGGGGGTCGCACATAGATGTCAGGATTTGAACCGTTTTTCCGTTGAGTTCTTTGCTGATAAGCCTTGCCGTCAGCGTGTCTCCAGCACCCTGCCATTTTTTCTTCGCCTGCGGCGACAGCTGTAATTCCACCAACTCCTGCCCGGCTCCTAAGCTACGGACTACACGGTACTGTGCTCCTTTGCGCAGCGGCAGCATCCAGTGTCTTTCCGTTCCCGCTGAGTGCCAGGCGTGCAGCAGACCCAGCGCATAAAAACCTTTATCAAAGAGAGTCAAAGAGTGGTCGGGGGTCTGTGGGATAAGCTGAGCGGCAAGATCGGCTTCGCCGACAGCTGAGACGCTGTCGAACGCTACTGCTGACAGCAGGTGACTGGTGACTTCCATCTGACAGACCATTCGCACCTGCGGCCACTCAGAGCACTTATTAATATTGGCCGTTCGCCCGAAGGCGGCATCATTCTCTGGTGTGTCAGGGATGCGCCATACGGTGCCATCCACCGCCATCAGAGTCAGTCCGTTCCAGTGCGACAGCGGTGTCTTTTCAAACCACAGGCGCTGCGTTTTCTCAAACATTAACCGGATAACATCTTCTCCAAATCGCTGTCGGGCCTGCACAACCGCGCTGGGCGCAACAAAGGGCCTTTTCCCCGGCAGAAGGATATCCAGGTGTGAGACGAGCTGGGTCATCGAATGGGAGCGAAAAAGTGCCATGCCGGTCACAGCCCAGACCATCATTTCCATCGATAACCGGCGCTTCCGTAACGTCACTGTGCCGGTATCAGCAAGACACTCATCAATGAGCTCAGGAGAAAGGAGATCAGAAAGCGCCGAGAATTCCTGAGGCGTAAAGTGATGAACGATATCGAGAGCCTGACTGAGAAGCATAAAAAAATCCGTAATCCCTGAGAGATTACGGATTCTTGCAGAACTGCCGGATCGTTCAACCGATCATTTTTGTCTTAACTGATCGGCATTACGCGCAAGCGGCCTTTTTTATTGCCTGAACACCGCCCTTCACCCGACCATTCAATACCCTTACTGCGATCGCGGTTGCAATCAATTCTCTGCAGGTTCATACTATTGTTATATTATAACATTACATGAGAGTGCAGCTATGAAAGCCAATATCCATCCGCAATACCGTCCCGTGGTGTTCCATGACACCTCTGTCGATGAGTATTTCAAAATCGGTTCCACCATTAAAACCGAACGCACCATTGAGTTCGAAGGTGAAGTGCTGCCGTACGTGACGCTGGATGTCTCGTCTAAATCCCACGTCCACTACACCGGCAAGCAAAAAGATCTCACCAAAGAAGGCAGCGCCGCACGCTTCAACAAGCGTTTCGGCAGCTTCCTGACGCGCGGCAATTAATCAGGAGTTAACGCATGCAGGTTTTAAGTTCATTACGGTCTGCCAAGACCCGTCATAAGGATTGCAAAGTCGTGCGTCGTAAAGGTCGCATTTACGTGATCTGCAAAACGAATCCGCGCTTTAAGGCGGTTCAGGGAAGAAAAAAGAAAAGGTAGGAAAGTGTCGTGATAATTGGCCGGGATGCTCCCCGGCCTTTTTTTTACTTCATGCTCTGCAACATGATATCGACGTTGTGCTTGAAGGCAGCCACATAAGTCGCAGCAGGACCGTTCGCTTCGGACAACGCTTCAGGATAGAGTTCACCACCTGGCTGTGCGCCGGTTTCGCTGGCAATCTGTTTCACCAAACGCGGATCGGTCTGATTCTCCATGAAGTAAGTCTTGATGTGCTCAGCCTTCAGCTGCTTGATAATCGATGCCACATCGCTGGCACTGGCTTCGGCTTCCGTGGAGAAACCGACTGGCGCAAGGAAACTCACACCGTAACGCTGGCCAAAGTAACCAAAGGCATCATGGCTGGTCAGCACTTTACGTTTGCTCTTCGGCACTGCAGCGAATTCTGTTTTCGCCCAGCTATCCAGTTTTTCCAACTGCTGAATGTAGCTTTCACCGCTCTTGCGGATATCCGCCGCATCTTCCGGGTCGGCTTTAATCAGCGCATTCATCACGTTGGTGGCATAAATCACGCCATTGTGCATGCTATTCCACGCGTGTGGGTCAGTCACGGTTTTGCCGTCTTCTTCCATTTTGCGTGTGTTGACGCCGTTGGAGGCGACCACAATCGTGCCTTTATAACCGGAGGCGCTGATCAGGCGATCCATCCACCCTTCCATCCCCAAACCACTCACAAATACCACATTGGCTTTAGCCAATGCCTGGCTATCCTGTGGCGTCGGTTCGAAGGTATGAGGATCGCCGTTAGGCTGCACCAGCGACTTCACGTTAACGTGATCGCCGCCCACTTGCTTAACGATATCCGCCAGCACGGTGAAACTCGCTACCACATCCACGGTTTTCGCCATGGTCAGTGGGCTAATCAACATGGCGCCAATCGCCAGACTCAACGGTAACTTCTTCATTCGTATCCCCTAATTGTATAGTTATCGACGGCGCAACAGGCCGCCACACGGTCCTGTTAAAACAGAAAGCAAAAACAGTACGGCCGCACTCAGCACCACCGCCGGTCCGGCTGGCAGTGAGAAGTGCCAGGAAAGAATTAAACCTACCAGCGCGGCGATCATCGCCAGCAGCATGGCGATGCCGAGCATGCAGGCGAGATGGCGACTCCAGAAACGCGCGCTGGTCGCCGGTAACATCATCAATCCCACCGACATCAACGTGCCGAGCACCTGAAAACCCGCCACCAGATTCAGCACGACCAACATCAGGAAGATGCCGTGGACGATCGGCGCGCTCCACTTGCCTTGCGCACGCAGAAAATCCGGGTCGAACGCATCGATCACCAGCGGACGGAAAATCACTGCCAGCATCAGCAAAGTGAAAGCCGCGATGCCGCCCACCAGCAGGATGGCCGCGTTATCGACGGCCAGCAGTGAACCGAACAGCACGTGCAGCAGATCGACGCTCGATCCGCGCAATGACACCAGCGTCACGCCCAGCGCCAGCGAGCCGAGATAAAAGCCAGAGAAACTGGCGTCCTCTTTTAAGGGGGTGTATCGACTGACGGCACCAGAAAGCAGCGCAACGGCTAACCCCGCAATCAATCCGCCGATGCCCATCGCCACCAGCGATAAGCCGGAAACCAGATAGCCAATCGCCGCGCCAGGCAGCACCGCGTGGGAGAGCGCATCGCCCACCAGACTCATACGACGCAGTGAAAGGAATACACCCAGCGGCGTGGCGCTCAGCGCTAATGCCACACAAGCCACTAATGCACGGCGCATAAAACCAAATTCGATAAACGGTTGAATCAATGTCACGAAGCCACCCTGCGCAGCAGTGGAGTTTGAGCGGAGTCAGCATCATCAAGTGACAACACATCTTTGAAGTAACGCGCGACCAGTGGGCGATCGTGCAACACCACTAATAAGGTGGTGCCCGCCTGCTGCTGCTGCTCAAGGATTGACATCAACAGCGTGACGGTTTGCGTATCGATGCCATTAAAGGGTTCATCCAGCAGCCAGACTTTACTTTGCTGCAGCATCAGGCGCGCAAACAGCACCCGCTGCAACTGGCCGCCGGAAAGCATTGAAGGCTGCGCATCGGCGAAATCACGCATCTGCACGGCATCCAGTGCGGCATCGATCTCCTGTCGCATCGCACGATTGATGCCACCAAACCAGCCGCAGCGCGGCCAGCATCCCATCGCAACCAGCTCATAAACGGTAAGCGGGAAACGGGTTTCTAGCTCACTACGCTGCGGTAACCAGCCAAGCGCCTTAGGCGAAATCTTTAATTCGCAAGTCCCTGCAATCGGCGGCAACAGACCGGCGATGGTTTTCAGTAGCGTGGATTTTCCGGTGCCGTTCGCGCCGATTAATGCCGTCATGCTGCCTGCCGCCAGTTCTCCGGTAACTATCGGCGTCACTGCTTGTCCCTGATAGCCGCCCTGCAAGCGCTTGAAATGCATCATTTCTGCATTCCCCAATAGATAGCGAGCGCCAGGAACGCGATAAGCAGCAGCGCGACCAGCAGGCGGCCGCTAAGTGAAAGGAGTAAACCACTGTGATTCATGGAGGGAGACCAAAACGTTATAACATAACAATTATACTACCTGATTTTCCCCGCGCGATACCCGAGAGAAAGTGTTTCAAAAGTTAACCATTTGGCGCTTACTCTATGGCTATCACTGGATCTGAAGCGATTGAGCGATAAATCCCATCGCAACGATTACGTATTCTGCACAGAGTTAACTTGCAATATTTGGCCAGAACCCCAATGATAGATTCATCCTCCTTTTTTACCGGAAGCGAAATGCAGTCTATTATTCATTGTGATATTGCTGTGGATGAGGACGATTGCGAGAAGTTGCAGGCTATTATCCAGGGGAATATTCTCAAAATAGCCGAAGCCCTGGCAGGTGATTTACAGTGGTATTCTCAAAACGCGCAATTAGTTCCCGACAGTTTTAAGATTATTTCCATTCAACCGCACGATAACAATCGATTTAAAATGCTTTACGATTTTAAGTGGGATTTATTTAATCCTTGCCTGGATTTAAATGAAACATCTACCCAGCATGAAGAGGTTTTGTTCCAGATAGTACCGGGCGCACTGGTGTTTTCAGTGATAGACAATACCCGCCCCTCGCCAGCTGACGAATTGTAATATTTGGTAATCGAGGTGAGCAAAGCTAATGAATGTGGATTATATTTAAAGAGTCGCTGAATTCTTAATATTCGTGATCGCTTCCTGATAGCTTTTCCAAATCTCGCCGCGCTGCGGTCACTGTGCAAGCTCTGGAGGGGAAAAAGATGGACGAATACTCACCAAAACGGCATGATATTGCCCAGCTTAAATTCCTGTGTGAGAACCTGTTTGACGAAAGTATGGCGACACTGACTGACAGCCATCACGGCTGGGTGAATGACCCTACTGCAGAAAGCAATTTACAGCTCAACGATTTGATTGAGCATATCGCTTCTTTCACGATGAATTACAAAATTAAGCACGTTGAAGATGAAGCGCTGATTACGCAAATCGATGAATATCTTGACGATACCTTTATGCTGTTTAGCAGTTATGGAATCAATACTCAGGATCTTCAACGGTGGCAACGTTCAGCAAGACGCTTATTTAATCTGTTTGCCGAAGAGTGCGCTTTTCTCCAACAACCCAGCCATTCCTTTTAGCATCAGAGTGAGACCGGTTTATTTATGAGCAATCAAGCCTTAACCAAAACAGACTATTTGATGCGACTGCGTCGTTGTCGCTCAATTGACACCCTTGAACGGGTGATTGAAAAGAACAAGTACGAATTATCTGACAACGAACTCGCGGTATTTTATTCTGCTGCCGATCATCGTCTCGCTGAACTGACGATGAATAAGCTTTACGACAAAGTACCGGTTTCTGTCTGGAAGTTCGTCCGCTAACTATTTTTACCCGCTGTTCGTTACGCCATCTTTTCCCTTCAGGGAATGATTCACAGGCAAAGGAGTGCCAGCGTTTCGCTGTGTACTGATTTCTTGAGGATTTTTTCGGGGAGTAGAAATGGTGGAGGCCCTGCCAGCTACATCCCGGCACACGCGTCGCCTGCTGCGGCTGCTTCCTTCCGGACCTGACCGAGTTCACAAGTTAGCGTTGCGGGAGAACCAACAGGGCCCCCATTGACGAGCTCTCTTTCGAGAGCGCAGGCATTATCAAGTAACCCCCTGGCAATTGCAAGCGCAGGCCGGGTGACCGTTGTTTTCTTGAACAGCTTGCCAGTAAAACCCTGATTCTCGCCCTCCCGGCATGTTAAAGTCGCCATTTATTCGCTGAATCCGGTGCGTGTATGAATGACACAAGCAATTTCTCCGAGCGCGTCTGGCAAATCATTGCCGCGATCCCCAGAGGCAAAGTCACCACCTACGGCGATATCGCCCTTCTTGCCGGTTCACCGCGCGCAGCCCGACAAGTCGGCGGCGTATTACGTCGCTTACCCGAGGGCAGCAAATTACCGTGGTTCCGCGTCATCAGTCGCCATGGCCGCATTTCTCTGCAGGGCGATGATCTCTTCCGCCAGCGCGATGCGCTGGAAGCCGAAGGCATCGAAGTCAGTGATGCCGGTGAGATTGAATTAGAGAAGTATCGCTGGGAGTACTAAGCGCCCCCCTGCTGAGGTGCGGGCAGGCAACACTGTGGAGTAAAGCATCCCCGCCAAAGATGAAAGTGACGAGTAATCAGAGGCAGTCCGCTAATTCCATGGAACAACTCGCCCCAACACACCCATGCTGAGGTGCGGGTAGGCAACACTGTGGAGTAAAGCGTCACACGCCAGGGATGGCGTGTGCCGAGCGATCAGGGACGAGACAGCGACTTTACGCAACAGTGTTGCCTACCCGCACACTCCCCCGTCCCAGTTTTTTACATGCTTCCCAGGCAGTGCGCCCAGACTAGCACCGAGTGATTTTCACATACTCGTCGGCGCAGGCACCGAAGCAGAAGGCACCACCTGCGTTGGCGACGTTGACGGCACCGTTGTCGCCGCGCCTGGCGTGGTCTGCATCGCCATATTGGTCACAGGTACCAACAGCAGTTCCGCTTTCGTACCGCCCTGATTGATCACCGGCTTCACAGTATCGGTAATGAACGCCAGTTTGCCATCAATAGCGATAGCCGCACTCAACAGAATCCGCGCATTCGGCTGAATATCGGCCGGGTTAAACGGCAGCACAAACTGGAACGGCGCCTGCTTCCCTTCAGTGCGCACCACATGCTGCGCCAGCACTTTCGATGGTGCATCGGCCAGTGAAGCGTCGGACAGCGTAACGGTCAGCACCGCATCCGGCGGCAACGCAATGCGCTGACGAATGTACACCGAACCACTAACATTAGGCTGCGTAATCGCGGCCTGCTGTCCTGCAACCGCGGAGCCCAGCGTTGGGGTGGCTACCGGCTTACTGTGATCGGCACAGCCAGCCAATGCTGCCGCCAGCGTCACACCGCTAATAACATGCCAGAGTTTCATCGATGTCGTCTCCTTATGAACACTATGATTGTCGGCGGACAAATTGTTGGGTAGCTTTTCAACCGCCGAATGCCCTTAATTCTGGCACAAAAAACCGGATTGCGCCCAAAAGCGCTGCCAGCTCGCTGAAATCACGGCAAAATCATTGACGGAAACTGGTCGGATCTTTCACACTGACGCGATTGCCCCCCAGAGGAATCTGCTATGAGCCAGGCACTGCAAAACCTGCTTAATTTACTCGATCTCGAAAAACTCGAAGAAGGCCTGTTTCGCGGCCAAAGTGAAGATCTCGGCCTGCGCCAGGTGTTTGGCGGCCAGGTCGTCGGTCAGGCGTTATACGCAGCAAAACAAACCGTGCCGGAAGAGCGCATCATCCACTCGTTCCACAGCTACTTCCTGCGTCCTGGTGATAGCGAAAAAGCCATCATTTACGATGTCGAAACCCTGCGCGATGGCAAAAGCTTCAGCGCGCGTCGTGTCAGCGCGGTGCAAAATGGTCACCCCATTTTCTACATGACAGCCTCATTCCAGGCACCCGAAAGCGGATTTGAGCACCAGAACAGCATGCCGTCGGTGCCAGGCCCGGACAATCTCCCCTCGGAGCAGGACCTGGCACAAAAACTGGCGGCCCATTTGCCGCTCAAACTCAAAGAAAAGTTTCTCGCTGAACGTCCACTGGATATCCGGCCGGTGCAAATCCATAACCCGCTCAAGGGCCGTGTTGATGAGCCGATGCGCCAGGTGTGGATTCGTGCCAACGGCAAGCTGCCGGACGATCGCCGCATTCATCAATACCTGCTGGGTTACGCCTCGGATCTCAACTTCCTGCCTGTGGCACTACAGCCGCACGGTAAAGGATTTTTAGAGCCTGACATGCAGGTGGCGACGATTGACCACTCCATGTGGTTCCACCGCCCGTTCGACCTCTCAGAGTGGTTGCTATACAGCGTGGTGAGCACCTCAGCTTCAGGTGCACGTGGGTTTGTACGTGGGGAGTTCTACACGCAGGATGGGACACTGGTCGCAACCACCGTTCAGGAAGGCGTCATGCGCCAACGCGACGCATAAAAAAAGGGGCGATATTATCGCCCCCTCGTCTTTTTATAATTTTAGCGCACTGCTCTTCTACCGCGCATTTCTTACTGGTTGTAAGCGTTCTCGCCGTGGCTGTTCACATCCAGACCTTCACGTTCCTGATCTTCTGGAACACGCAGGCCAACGATCATATCCGCCAGTTTGAAGCCGATGAAGGCGACAACACCTGACCAGACAATGGTCACGCCGCAGCTGAACAGCTGAACCCAAACCTGATGGCCCATGGTCACGCCTTCTGCGTAGCCCACGCCGCCCAGTGAAGAGGAGGCGAACACACCGGTCAGAATACAACCCAGGATACCGCACACGCCGTGCACACCGAACACATCACACGGGTCATCCACACGCAGCCATTTCTTCAGGGTGGTCACACCCCAGATACCTGCCAGGCCACCGGCCAGACCGATAATCAGCGCGCCGCCGACACCGACATAACCACAAGCCGGGGTGATAGCAACCAGACCAGCGATAAAGCCAGAACACGCACCCAGCAGAGAAGGTTTGCCACGCATTGCCCACTCACCGAACACCCATGACAGCACCGCACCTGCAGTCGCCACAACAGTATTCAGGAAAGCCAATGCTGCGATTTCGTTAGCTGAAGAAGCAGAACCGGCGTTGAAACCGAACCAGCCCACATACAGAATCGCAGTACCGGTGAAGACCATTGGCAGGTTGTGCGGCTTGAACGCTTCTTTACCGAAGCCAGCACGTTTGCCCACCAGATAAGCACCCACCAGACCCGCAACGGCTGCGTTGATATGAACAACGGTACCGCCAGCGAAGTCCAGCGCGCCGTCTTGCGCCAGCAGACCGCCAGCCCACACCATGTGTGCGATTGGCAGATAAGAGAGCGTCAACCAGACCACCACAAAAATCAGTACTGCTGAGAAGCGAATACGTTCAGCAATCGCGCCCACAATCAGGCCCACGGTGATACAGGCGAAGGAAGCCTGGAACGCGACGTGAATATACTGATAGAAGCTGCCCATCACCGCTTTCAGCTCGATATTTTTCAGCATCGCCCACTGGAAGTTACCGAAGAAGGCGTTGCCCTCGCTGAAGGCCAGTGAATAACCGTAAATCACCCACAGCACGCAGACTAATGCGAAGGTCACGGCAACCTGGGTCAGCATCGACAGGACGTTTTTGCCGCGAATCAAACCGCCGTAAAACAGGGCGATGCCCGGAATCGTCATAAACAGTACCAGAGCGGTACAGATCATCATAAAGGCGTTATCCGCTTTGTCCGCAACGGCAGGTGCTGCCGCCATGGCCAGAGACGGTAACAGTGCCAGGCTGGTGAGGCCCAACTTAGTCATCATTTTATTCATTTCTTTCCATCCCATCACAATTCAGAGCCCCAGTTACAGTGCTGCTTCGTCGGTCTCGCCGGTACGAATACGAATAACGCGCTGCAGTTCTGCGACGAAGATTTTGCCGTCGCCAATTTTGCCGGTGTAAGCGGCTTTGCTGATGACATCCACCACTTCATCGAGTTGATCGTCCGCAATCGCGATATCAATTTTAACTTTTGGCAGGAAGTTCACGCTGTACTCGGCACCGCGGTAAAGCTCTGCGTGACCTTTCTGGCGACCAAACCCCTTCACTTCGGTAACAGTCAGTCCCTGAATGCCAATGGAGGATAAGGCTTCACGCACGTCCTCCAGCTTAAATGGTTTGATTACCACGGTAACCAGCTTCATACGTTCCCCTCCAGATAATAAATTGAGTGAGTCTCGCGGACACGAGGAGATATAAGCAAACGCTGTGCCACAAATTAAAAAAGGGGAGAAGTCAGCGGCATAGACGCGCTGTATCGCGCTTCGTTATGTGATGGGTAGCTCAGTTTGGGGATAGGGCAGAAGAAAGGTGTTGCAATATTGCACTCCTTTGGTGCTTCAAGCCTCAAAGGAGTGCATCAATACAGAACAATCCGATAAATCTGCGCAAAAAAGGTGCAATTCACCCTTCTGCATGTGCGGGGATGCTCGCCGCGAGTTCATCACCCGCCTGCTGCAGCTGATACATCTGCCAGTAACGACCCTGTTGAGCCAGCAACTGCGCATGCGTGCCGCGCTCGGCAACCTGACCACGGTGCAATACCAAAATCTGATCCGCTTCGGTGATGGTAGAAAGACGGTGTGCAATCACCACCAGCGTGCTGTGCTGGCGTAGTGCACGCAGCGCATGCTGAATCGCTTGCTCGGTGCCGGAATCGATATTGGCGGTCGCTTCGTCAAGAATCAAAATCTGTGGCAGCGAAACCAGCACTCGCGCCAGCGCCAGCAACTGTTTTTGCCCGACCGACAAATTGTTGCCTTGTTCACCTAGCCGCGTATGAATGCCCTCTGACATCGATCGTGCCAGCGGGGCGAGCTGCACTTTTTCCAGTGCCTGCCACACCTGCTCTTCCGGGATATCGCGTCCCAGCCGCACGTTGGCTAACAGGGTATCCGCCAGCACCACCGGATCCTGCTGCACCATCGCGACGCTTTGCCGCAACGCTTCATGCGTCAGCTGCGGTAAAGGGCGACCATCCAGCTCGATGCTACCGCGTGTCACCGGGTAATATCCCATCAGTAAATTCGCCAGCGTACTTTTGCCACTGCCTGTATGCCCCACCAGCGCCACAAAACCGCGCGCCGGCACTTCGAGGCTGATATGGCTCAGTACATCCCGATTGTCGCGGTAGGCAAAACTGACATCGTGCAAGGTAATACGCCCTGAGGCCAACGGCAGGTTATCCGTGCCGTATCCCTGTTGAGTGGCATCCATCAGTTCGAAGATACGCTCGCCGGAAACCACCGCCTGTTGCAGCATCGATTGTTGCGTGGTGAGCTCAATCAAGGGTTCGTTCAGTCGTCCCAGGTAGGTAATAAAGGCGTAAAGCACGCCGACCTCAAACACCCCGGGCGTGGCAAAGCTGAACAGCATCAGCAGGCCACAGAGGATCATCGCCGAAAACAGACTCAACAGCGGACGCAACAAGAAACCGTCCAGTCGCAGAGTTTCCATGCGCGCCAGATAGTGTGAGCGGCTGGCCTCGCCCATGCGTTCACCAAAGCGCGCCTGCTGGCGAAACTGCTGGATCACGCTCATGCCGTTGATCACTTCATTGAAACCATTATTGATATCCGCCAGATAGCTACGCACACGACGTGCAATCGGCGTGCTGTAACGCTGATAAATCAGCATCACCGTGAGTACCAGCGGGAAGATGACAATCGCCACCAGCGCCATGCGCCAGTCGAGCGAGAACATCGCCACCAGCATTGCGCCAATCAGTGCCGCACTGCGCAGCACGGTGGCTACCACCGTGACGTAGAGATCTTTAATCACTTCAGTATCATTGGTGACGCGCGAGATAATCTGCCCCACCGGCTGGGTATCAAAGGCGCTAAGCGGCTGACGCAGTGCTGCGTTCATCACGTCCACGCGTAACTGCTGCACCACACCAATCGCCGCGCGATTAAACAGCAGCGCCTGGAAATAGTGCAAACCCGCAGCCAGCAGTTGCAGCAAAATAAAGCACACCAGCAGCCCGATGGCGATGCCCCAGGGCATTTGGTGTTTCGCCACCAAATTATCAATGAAGTAGCTCACCAGCACCGGGCCGGTGACTTCCGCCGCCGCCGCGATCCACAGCATGCCAACCGCCAGCCACAACGATTTTCGCCAGGGTTTACCGTATGACAGCAGGCGTTTCAGGGTTGGCCACAAACGTTGCGATTTAGCCATGATTCGCCTCCTCTGCGATTTCATCTTCATCCAGCGCCGCTTCGAGTTGCTGATAGCGGTACATATCGCGATACCATCCCTCTTTCGCTAGCAGGCTGTCATGATCGCCGCGCTGAGTCACCGCACCTTGTTGCAGCACCAGAATTTCACTGGCCTCGGTCAACGCCGATAAACGATGCGCACTGATGATCAATGTGCGGCCTTTGCCCCACTGCCGCAGGTTGTGCAGGATTTCATGCTCTGTGCGACCGTCCACCGCGGATAGTGCATCGTCGAGGATCAGGATTTCCGCATTCAGCAACAGCGCGCGGGCAATGGCAATACGCTGTTTTTGACCGCCAGAAAGCATCACACCGCGCTCACCCACTTCAGTGTCATATCCCTGCGGCAGACGCAGAATGTCATCGTGTACACAGGCCATGCGCGCCACACGCTCAATTTCTTCCTGAGACGCATTCGGACGCCCCAGTGCCAGGTTATTGGCCACGGTATCGGAGAACAAAAATGGCGTCTGGCTCACCACCGCCAGCCGACTGCGCCAGCTATCAAGTCGCAGCTGCGTGAGCGGCAGGTTATGGTAGCGAATATCACCCTGGTCGATGTCGAAATGACGTTGAATCAGACTCAACAGCGTGCTTTTACCACAGCCGGTTGGACCGCACAGCCCCAACATTTGCCCCGGTTTCAGTTGAAAATTAACATGGCTCAGCGCCGCGCCTGCGTTGGCGGGATAATGGAATTCACGAATAGCGACCTGTAAATCTCCAGCGTCGGCGGGCAGGACTTTCTGCCCATCCTCCACCGCCGGCGCTTCCGCCAACAGCGCGCGAATGCGGCTCCATGCTGCGCTCCCACGTTCAACGATGTTGATCATCCACGCCAGCGCCAGCATCGGCCAAATCATCAGTCCCAGATACATCACGAAGCTGGTGAGCTGACCCAGCGTCAAACTACCGTGCCACACCATCCAGCCACCACCCGCAATCGCCAGCAGGTTAGAGAAACCCACGGCGATATAAATGATGGGATCGAAACGTGCATCAACTCGCGCAACATGCAGGTTTTTCTTGCCGGTGTCGCGCGCAATGTCAGCAAACTGTTGCGATTGATGATCCTCCAGGCCAAAGGCTTTGATCATGCGAATGCTGGTGAGGCTCTCCTGTGTTTGGTCGTTCAGGCTGGAGAAGGCGGCCTGCGCCACTTTGAAGCGCTGGTGCAGACGAGAACCATCTTTCTGAATGGCAATCGCCATCAGCGGCATCGGGATCAACGCCAGCAGCGTCAATTCCCAGCTGATTTGCACGCTCATCACCACCAGCACCACTAAGCCCATCACCAGCGAATCCACCAGCGTCAGGACGCCTTCACCGGCGGCAAACACTACGCGATCGACATCATTGGTGGCGCGTGCAATCAAATCACCAGTGCGATGGCGCAAGTAGAACGCCGGATGCTGGCGACTCAGCTGGCGATAGAAATCTTCGCGTAATTCAACCGCGAGCTGGTAGGACGCACCGAACAGCAGCACGCGCCAGACATAGCGCAGCAGATAGACGATGACTGCCGTCACCAGCATCACGCCGATCCACATGAAAATTTTGCCGCTGCTTAAAGTGTGTTGCGTCACGCCATCAACAATCACGCCGACCACATGCGGCGGCAGCAGTTGCAATAACGCAATCACAATCAGCAAGCTGACGGCACCCAGATATCGCCGCCACTCGCGCAGGAAATACCAACTTAATTGGCTGAATAATCGCACAAGACGCTCTCTTTATGTGCCCGTTCAGGGCGCTACCGGCAACGCGGTGGTGTATTTAATCTCTTCCATGGCGAAACTGGAGGTCACATCAATCAGGCCTGGCACGCCATTCACCAGACGTTTATAAAATGCATCGTAACTTTTCATATCGGCCACCTGGATGCGCAGCAGATAATCGTACTCTCCGGCCATGCGATAGAATGCCATCACTTCAGGCATCTGCTGCACCACGGCAACAAATTGCTGAAACCAGTCGCTGCTGTGCTGTTGTGTTTTAACAAACATGAAAGCGGTGAGAGAAAGGCCCATCTTCTCCCCATCCAGCAAAGCCACGCGCGCACGAATAATGCCATCATCTTCCAGCTTTTTCAGGCGTTTCCAGCACGGCGTGGTAGTGAGATTCACCGCATCCGCCAAGGCCTGCAGTGATAACGTGCAATCCTGTTGCAGTATCGCCAGCAAAGTGCGGTCAGTTTTATCTAGCATTCGGCGCTCCGGGAGAAAAATTTTCTCTTATTCGGGCATTATACCCGGATTAAAGCAACCTTATTTTCCTGCCAGTGCCTTACACTGTGCACAATAATGATTACGGATTCGTCACATGCAAACGCCCTGGGTTCGCCATGCCATCAATGAAATTAACGCCGATTTTCAACGCTCTGCGGATACGCATCTTATTCGCTTTGCGCTGGAGGATTTTCCGGGCATCCGCTTTTACCTCAAAGATGAAAGCACCCATCCGAGTGGCAGCCTGAAGCATCGCCTGGCGCGGTCGCTGTTCCTGTATGGGTTGGCCAATGGCTGGATCCGCGAAAATACGCCTATCATTGAGGCGTCATCCGGTAGCACGGCGGTGTCAGAAGCCTATTTTGCGCGTTTGTTGGGTCTGCCATTTATTGCCGTGATGCCCGCCAGCACGGCGAAACGCAAAATTGAAATGATCCGTTTTTACGGCGGCGAGTGCCATTTCGTTGCCGATCCTTGTCAGCTATATAGCGAATCGGAACGTCTGGCGCGTGAACTCAACGGTCATTTTATGGATCAGTTCACCTATGCCGAGCGCGCGACTGACTGGCGCGGCAACAACAACATCGCAGAAAGTATTTTCCGTCAGATGGCGCATGAGCCTTTCCCGGTGCCGCATACCGTGGTGATGAGCGCGGGAACCGGCGGGACTTCGGCCACACTGGGCCGCTATATCCGTTATCAAGGGCACGATACGCGTCTGCTGGTGGTGGATCCGCAGCACTCCGTGTTCTTTGATTTCTGGCATAGTCGTGACAGCGCGCTGCGCAGCGATCGCGGCAGCATGATTGAAGGCATCGGACGTCCGCGTGTGGAGCCGTCGTTTTTACCGGATGTGATCGACGAAATGATCAAAGTACCCGATGGCGCGACAGTGGCTGCGATGCTTCATCTGGAGAAAATTCTGGGTCGTCGCCCTGGCGCTTCAACCGGCACCAACTTCTGGGGCATGCTGCAGGTGGCGAAACGCATGCGGGAAAATGGCGAGCAAGGTTCGCTGGTGACACTACTGTGCGACAGTGGTGAGCGTTATCCGGACACCTATTACAACCCAGAGTGGGTCGCGCAGCATATCGGGGATATTCAGCCGTGGCTGCGTGAGTTTTACCCTAAATAATTCGAATTGCAGGAAGGGGGCAAACGAGAGCATCCCGATGAGCTTACTGGAGTAAGTGATTCGGGTAAACGAGTGCAGCCAACGCACCTGCAATTCGAAGTATGACGGGTATGCAATAAAAAACCGGACATCCTGTCCGGTTCACTGTAAGCCTCAGCATTCGGGGGAATAATCGAGGTGTGGTGTGGTCATCCAGTGATTTAAGTAATGAGACACCGCCTGTGTCTCGCAATGTCCAATAATCGGTAAGTGCGGCAGCGACGATTTCAATTGATGCATGGCGTTGCCCATGATGAACCCGCTGCCAACGCGCTCCAGCATTTCGCGATCATTCATCGCATCACCAAACGCCATACAATCCGCCATTGATAGCGACAGATGCTGGCACAGATGCGCCAGCGCCGCGCCTTTGTGGCAGTCCAGCGGCAGAACTTCCAGACAATCCCATGCGGAAAAACAGATATTGGCGCGCTCGCCCAGGGCTTGCTGCAACTCTACTTTTAACGCCTGCAGCATCTCATGCGGCGCAATAAAGCAAATTTTGGTCACCTCATGCGCCGACATCTGACGCAAATCGCGCAGCTGATAATGGAAGCCGCTCATCACGTGTGCTTCCAATGCTCCCAGCAACGGTTTATCGGTGAACCAGCCCTCATCGTTGAAAATATGAATCGATGCAGGCGTTTGCCAATGCGTGTGGATCACCTCTTCGGCTACAGAAGAGGACAGATCACAGCCAAACAGCTGCTGACCTTCCAGATCGTGAATGCGTGTGCCATTGCCGGTGATCAACCAGGCCGGCAGGGTGAGCTGTTCACGTACCACCTGCACATCCATCAGATGGCGGCCCGTGGCAAAGGCAATGGTGATATCGCGCTGATGCAAGGCATGCAGGGTGTCGATGGTTTCATTCCCTAACCGATGCGTCGGCAGTAACAACGTGCCATCCATATCAAATGCCGCGAGGCGAGCCATGCAATGTCTCCTGTCTGAGTGAGGAATCTACTATCGCCTGGTAATTACGGAACTAATAGTGAATACTTTCAGGAAACTGTTCCGGGTTTAGCCATGCGCCAACTTCATCGGGTTAATCAATTTCAGCGCCTGTGGCAACTCAGCCAGGGCGAGCCTCTGCGTTTGAGCGTAGCCGCCATGGCACAACACTGTTTTTGCAGTGAGCGCCATGTACGTACCTTATTACGCCAGTGGCAGGATGCTGGCTGGCTGCACTGGCGCGGCGAGTCCGGTCGAGGAAAACAAGGCGAACTTACATTTAGGATCTCACCTGAACAACTTCGCCAACAGCTGCTAACCCAGCAACTGGAAGCGGGCGAAGCGATACAAGCGTTGCAGGTACTGGATCTTCATCCTGAGCGGCTGGTGAAAATGCTGCGGCCGCTGATGGGCGGCCAATGGCAGAACCAGGCACCGGTGCTGCGTATTCCCTATTATCGCGCGATGGAGCCGCTGCGGCCGCTGCGTCTGACCGGAAGGGCTGAGCAGCACCTGGTGCGGCAGATTTTCTCTGGCCTGACGCGCTTTAATGGCGACGATGTAGAAGGCGATCTTGCGCATCACTGGCAACATGATGGCAGCGGCTGTGACTGGTATTTCTGGTTACGACCTCAGATCAGCTGGCACAACGATGAGCCAATTCAAGCTGCGCAGCTGGTTGCTCAGTTACAGCAGATTATGCAAACCGTGCGCGGCAGCCGCCTGCTGGCCTCTATCGAACGCATCGAGGCGCCACATCCGCTGGCTCTGCGTATTCAATTGCGTCAGAGCGACTACTGGCTGCCGCAGCGTCTGGCACATCAATACTGCCTGCTGCCACATCCTGATGCAGTGGATATAGGCAGTGGCCCCTGGAAGCTGACCCATTTCACTGATGACTTGGTTCGCCTGGAAAGTCATGCCCGCTGGCATCTGCAACGACCGCTGATTCAGCTGGTGGAATACTGGATTACTCCACAGCTGTTTGCCCATGGTCTCGGCACCAGCTGTCGCCACCCGGTGCAAATCGCCATTGGTGATCCTGACGAGCTGGACGCATTGCGCCCGGTCGATCACAGCATCAGCCTTGGCTTCTGTTATCTGGCACCGCGCATTTCCGCCAATTTCACTGCTGCTCAGGCAACAACACTGATTGCATTAATACAACACAGTGGCGTGATTCAGCAGTTACCGTTGGATGAAGGCTTGATTACCGCGAGCAAGGAGTTGCTGCCCGGTTGGCCCGTTCCCTCTGCCGGGATGACCACCGTCAAACTACCTGAGAGACTGACACTGCACTACCATCTCCCTATCGAACTGCATGTGATGGCGCAGGCGCTGGTGCCTTTGCTGGCCCAACAGGGCTGCGAATTAACCTGCGTTTTTCATGATGTGAAAAACTGGCGTGACGATATCGACCTGAGCGATGCCGATGTGGTGATGGGTGACCGTTTAATTGGCGATGCGCCGCTGTTTACCCTGGTGAACTGGCTGGAGAACGATCCCGTATGGACTCCCTTACGTGCCCCGGTACTACAAGCGCCACTCATCGCTATCGCCCATCAGCCCGACCCAGAGCAACGCGCAGCATTAACACAGCAATTGTTCCAGCAGCTGATGGGGGATGGACATCTGTTGCCGCTGTTTAACTATCGCTATCAGGTGTTTGCCCCGCCCGGCGTTGAAGGCATCCAGCTCAATACGCTGGGCTGGTTTGATTTTACCCGCGCCTGGATTCCACCGCCCGCAACCGCAGGGGCTGTTCAGCCCGCGCCCGAGCCAGTACCATAGACGCACTGATTTTTGGGGAAATTGAGATGAAACGAGCCGTTGTCGTATTCAGTGGCGGACAAGATTCCACCACCTGTTTGATTCAGGCACTGCAGCAGTATGATGAAGTGCACTGTGTCACCTTCGATTATGGTCAGCGCCATCGCGAAGAGATTGAAGTCGCGGCAGAACTGGCGCACAAACTGGGGGCGCGTGCACACAAAGTACTGGATGTGACGCTGCTCAATGAGCTGGCAGTCAGCAGCCTGACGCGCGATAACATTCCAGTACCCACTTACGATCCTGACGCCAGCGGGTTGCCAAGCACTTTTGTGCCGGGCCGCAATATTCTGTTCCTGACCTTAGCCTCTATCTACGCCTATCAGGTGGAAGCCGAGGCGGTGATTACCGGTGTCTGCGAAACAGATTTCTCCGGCTACCCTGATTGCCGCGATGAGTTCGTTAAAGCGCTCAACAATGCCGTGAGTCTCGGTATGGCGCGCAACGTTCGCTTCGAAACGCCATTGATGTGGCTGAATAAAGCGGAAACCTGGGCGCTGGCCGATTACTGGCAGCAGTTGCCACTGGTGCGGGCGGAAACCCTGACCTGTTATAACGGCGTGAAAGGCGATGGCTGTGGTGAATGCGCGGCTTGCCATCTGCGCGCGCGCGGGTTGGCGGATTATCAGGCTAATGCTTCAGCCGTCATGGCAGCGATGAAACAAAAAAGCGGCCTTAACTGATTGCGCTAAATCGGTGGCTCGAAGTGATTGCGCGGCCTGGCTGGTTGGTAGGGTTTAGCTGATTCGCTAGCAGGAAATAATTGAGCTGCTTCGCTAGCCGGAACTGATTGAGCGTCTTCGTTCGCTGCAACTCATTGGGCTACTTAACTAGCTGGAACTTATTAAGCGGCTTCGCTGGCTGGCGTTTCTGACGCCAGCTCGCTCCGCTGTTAATGGCTTTCTACCATCAATGCCGACAAACGGTCGCGCAACTCCCCTTCCATCGGTACCGCTTTTTGCGTACGCAAATCGATGCAGACGAAAGTTAACGCGGCGTCTGCCACCACGGTGTTATCACCCGCCAGCAGCACGCGCTGCGAAATAATGCCGCTTTTGCCATTCAACTGTGACACTTCGCTCTCAATATGTAATACGTCGCCCAGCACCGCCGGACGACGATAGTTAATATTGATATTGACCACCACAAACGCCAGCTTCTGATCCATCAGCCAGTGAAAAGCATCGACATCCTCCAGCCATTGCCAGCGCGCCTCTTCCAGAAACTCGAGATAACGTGCGTTGTTCACATGCTGATAAACGTCCAGATGATAGCCGCGTACTTTGATGGTGGTTTGCATTGTTGCTCCTGTTCAGACTGTGAATACCAACTGGTATGACCTGTTGAGCATAGCACAGCCTGATTGGGTGCTTTATCAATCCTTCAAAGTCGCGACCCGCCTCACAGTTTCAGGCGATCGCTGTTACGTTCGACCAGCGCATTGCCGATGCCCGGTATTTCCTTAAGCTGATCGATGGCGGTAAACGGACCATATTGCTCGCGGTAACTGACAATCGCCTGAGCTTTCTTCAGGCCGATGCCGTTCATTGCGGCTGCGAGCTGTTCAGCGCTGGCTTGATTGATGCTGACCTGTCCCTCTTGCGGCGAGGATACTTGCGTCGCCTGCGTTTCGCTGGGGCTTTCGGCCGCGGACAGTCCGGTGGTATAGAGTGCGCCACCCAGCGCCAGCGTGATACATAGAGCGCGAAAAGTTGATTTCACCATGCTGTGTTTCTCCTTGTGTTTGACAGCCACAGCAGAGTGTCACAGCGTGTTTTCAGGCTCAAAAGGGCAATTCCTGAAATGGAAAAGGCCGCAGAAGCAGCCTTTGAGTGTTGCAGCGGATTCACATTTTTTGTGAGGCTTACTGGTTTTGTGCAGCCGCGCCGTATTTGATTTTCGCGTCTTTGCGCAGGTTTTCCAGCAGCGCTTCAAACGCAATCTGTGCGTTATTCTGCGTCACGCCTTTAACCATCTCATCAATCTGCGCCTGCGGCATATTACCCGGGCTGACTTTATCCAGTGCGACCAGCACCACGTTGCCCTGCATATCTTCGCTCACGCCCCAGGACGGTTTGTTGTCCGCGGGTTGTGGCAAGTTAAAGGCAGACTGCGCAACCGGATCCTGTGCATTACGATCAAAGGATTTGCTGGCGCTCAGGGTCAAGCCTGCCGCTTTCAGCGCATCTTCTTTACCGGCTTTCAAATCAACCAGCAGCTTATCGGCCTGCGCTTTAGCCTGCTGTGTGGCTTTGTCATGCTTCAGCGTGTCGGCAATCTGCGCTTTCACCTGGTCCAGCGGTTTCACGGCTTCAGGCTTGTGCTCACTGATGCGCAGCACGAATGCACGATCGCCATCGACGCTGATGATGTCAGAGTTATTACCCGGCGCACCGTTTTGGCCCACCAGTCCACCGTTGAAGATCGCCTGCTTGACCTGATCGAAATCGAGTTCAGCCGGAACATTATCGCGCGTGATCCAGCCGGTTTCCGTGACTTTCAAACCGGAAGCCTGTGCAGCACCCGCCAACGACTCGTTGTCATTGCTGGCCGCTTCACTGACTTTCTGCTGCAGCTTGTAAAAGGCGTCGACTGCTTTTTCCTGCTTCACCTTGTCAGCAACGGCGTCATGGATCTCAGCCAGCGGCTTAATCTGCTCGGCCTGGATATCATCCAGACGCACCACCAGGAAACCGACTGAAGATTTGATCACGCCAGACAGTTGGCCTTTCTGCGTCAGGTTGGCCTTTTTCAGCTCATCCGGCGTGGTGCCCGGCTCCAGCCAACCCATATTGCCGCCTTTACGTGCCGAAATCGGGTCAATGGATTTGCTTTTTGCCAGCGTGGCGAAGTCTTCACCCTTCTTCAGTGCTTCCAGAACGGCATTGGCATCCGCTTCAGTTTTGGTCTGAATCACGCTGTAGCGATTGCGCTGCGGCTGTGAGTAGTCAGCTTTGTGTTGATCGAACCAACTCTGAATGTCCGCTTCGCTCACGGTTTCCTGCATGCTGGCAGCATCCATTTTGATGTAGCTGACGCGGAACTGCTCAGGTGCCATGAAGCTGTTCTGATGCTGCTGGTAATACTGATTGATCTCATCATCACTGGCCGTTTGTTTCGCTGCCAGCGCGTTAACATCAATCACCGCCTGACGAATTTCACGCTGCTGCGAGACCAGGTCTACCAGCTTGCTGGTTTCACCTTTCAGCATGAAATCGGTATTAGCGATCGCATTGATCAACTGCTGCGTAGCTAACTGCTTGCGCAGTGCTGCCGCGTACTGATCCGGCGTAAAGCCCATCTGAGTGATTAAGCCGTTGTATTTCGCGTTATCAAACTTGCCGTTAGTCTGGAAAGCTTTTTGATTGAAGATCGCCTGCTTGATCTGATCATCGCTAATGCCAATCTTCAGATCTTTGATGTATTGATCAAGCAACGCCTGATCAATCAACTGAGACAGCGCCTGCTGACGCATCTGCTGCATGTAACCTTCGTTGCTGGCCAGCTGCGAGAATTGATCGCCCAGCATCTGCTGCTGACGATTACGCTCGTTGTTAAAGCCCTGCTCAAGCTCTGCACGGCTAATTTCATGGCCATTAACTTTGGCGGCATAATCGCTGCCACCGCCGATCAGGTAGTTGCCCACCCCGGTCAGTACGAAAGACAGGATGATCAATCCCAGAATGATCTTGAGCACGACATGATTCGACGCCGCGCGTAAATTGTCCATCATGGTATGACAACACTCCGCTGTAGTGTGAATGTAAAGCTCTGACACGATGTCATCATCGTGCAACTGCTGTTCAGGCTGGCAGTTGGCAACCATGCGGAGACAATAGCCTGTGGCCATCGCCGCGCATCAAGAATAAAAAAGGCACATCAAAAATGATGTGCCCGTATGTTACATGAGAACGGCTTTTTCGTCCTCAATCCATAGAAGAAAATGCTTCAATGGATGTGTCAGCGGTCATTAATTGACTGAGTCTTTCAGTGCTTTACCTGCACGGAAGCCCGGAACTTTACCAGCCGGGATGGTGATCTCTTTACCGGTTTGCGGGTTACGGCCTGTACGAGCAGCACGCTCACGTACAGAGAAAGTACCGAAACCAACCAGTGCCACTTCATCACCGCCTTTCAGCGCGTCAGAAACGGAGCCCATGAATGCATCTAACACACGTCCCGCTGCTGCTTTAGAAATGTCAGCGTCTGCAGCAATTTTGTCGATCAACTGTGACTTATTCACTCTATTCATCCCCTCTTTTATTATTCACATCGCACCCGCGCTTCCCGCCCGGTGCGAACGCGCAGCCAGTTATATCAAGCCTGTGGAGCTGAAACAACGGTATTCATCTTAATCGTTGATTCAACAGCCCCCTAAATTAGCGGCACAAAAAAAAGCTGGCAAGCACCATTTGGCCTGCCAGCTTCGCTTTTTAACGGTTTTTGCCGTTAATCACTATTTTGCCGTCGCAACCTGCATGCCGTAAGGCGCATTTTCCAGTGCCAGGTTCAGCACTTCTTCAATACGCTTCACAGGATGGATGGTCAGATCGGCAATCACGTTCTGTGGAATCTCTTCCAGATCGCGCTTATTTTCATCCGGGATTAACACGGTTTTGATGCCACCGCGATGCGCGGCCAGCAGCTTCTCTTTCAGACCACCAATCGGCAACACCTGACCGCGCAGAGTGATCTCACCTGTCATCGCCACATCAGAGCGCACCGGGTTACCGGTCAGACAAGAAACCAGTGCCGTACACATGGCTATACCGGCACTTGGACCATCTTTCGGCGTTGCCCCTTCCGGCACGTGCACGTGGATGTCACGTTTCTCGTGGAAATCCCCGTTGATGCCGAGTTTCTCCGCACGTGCGCGAACCACTGTCAGCGCCGCCTGGATAGACTCCTGCATCACTTCACCCAGTGAGCCGGTGTAAGTCAGTTTTCCTTTACCTGGTACGCAGGCGGTTTCAATGGTCAGCAGATCGCCCCCCACTTCCGTCCATGCCAGACCGGTGACCTGACCAACGCGGTTTTCAGTGTCCGCTCGACCATAATCAAAGCGCTGCACGCCCAGGAAGTCGTGAAGGTTTTCACCATTAATCTTGATGCTCTTCTTACTTTTGTCCATCAACAGCGTTTTCACTGCTTTACGGCACAGCTTGGAGAGTTCACGTTCCAGACTACGCACGCCCGCTTCACGGGTGTAGTAACGAATAATGCCGATGATGGCGCTATCGTCAACACTGATCTCTTTTTCTTTCAGTGCATTACGCTCAATCTGTTTCGGCAGTAAGTGCTGTTTGGCGATATTCAGTTTTTCATCTTCGGTATAACCCGAGAGACGAATCACTTCCATACGATCCAGCAGCGGTGCCGGGATGTTCATGGAGTTAGAGGTCGCCACAAACATCACATCGGAGAGATCGTAATCCACTTCCAGATAGTGATCGTTGAACGCAATGTTCTGCTCTGGATCCAGCACTTCCAGCAGTGCCGAAGCCGGATCGCCACGCATATCGGACGACATCTTATCGATCTCATCCAGCAGGAACAGCGGGTTCTTCACGCCAACTTTCGCCATTTTCTGGATCAGTTTGCCCGGCATAGAACCGATGTAAGTACGGCGATGTCCACGGATTTCCGCTTCATCACGTACACCGCCCAACGCCATACGCACATATTTACGGCCGGTGGCTTTCGCGATCGACTGACCCAGCGAGGTTTTACCCACGCCTGGCGGTCCGACGAGGCACAGAATTGGGCCCTTAATTTTGCTAACACGACTCTGCACCGCAAGATACTCAAGAATGCGGTCTTTCACGCGTTCCAGACCGTAATGATCGGTATCCAACGTTTCCTGCGCCTTCAGCAGGTCTTTTTTCACTTTGCTGCGCGCGACCCACGGAACCTGAACCATCCAGTCGATATAACCGCGTACCACGGTGGCTTCTGCAGACATCGGCGACATCATTTTCAGCTTCTGCAGTTCTGCTTCGGCTTTTTCGCGCGCTTCAGTCGGCATTTTTGCCGCTTCAATTTTACGTTTCAGCGCTTCGTATTCGTCCGGCGCATCATCCATTTCGCCCAGCTCTTTCTGAATGGCTTTCATTTGCTCATTCAGATAGTACTCACGCTGGCTTTTCTCCATCTGCTTTTTCACGCGATTACGAATGCGCTTCTCAACCTGCAGCAGATCGATTTCGGATTCCATCATCGCCATCAGATATTCAAGACGTTCGTTGATGTCGGACATTTCCAGCACTGACTGCTTATCAGCCAGCTTCAGCGGCATATGCGCTGCCACGGTGTCGGCGAGACGCGCCGCATCGTCGATGCTGTTCAGTGAGGTCAAAACCTCAGGAGGAATTTTTTTATTCAGTTTGATGTAGCCTTCAAACTGATTAATCGCCGTACGCACCAGCACTTCCTGCTCACGCTCTTCAATTTCCGGCGAGATCAGGTATTCGGCCTGGGCAACAAAATGGTCGCCATTGTCGGCCAGTGTGGTGATGTGCGCACGCTGCAAGCCTTCAACCAGCACTTTCACCGTGCCATCGGGCAGCTTGAGCATCTGCAATACGGAAGCGACGGTCCCTACAGAGAAGAGATCGTTAATACCAGGTTCATCCGTTGAAGCCTCTTTCTGGGCAACCAGCATGATCTTCTTGTCATGATCCATTGCCGCTTCGAGGCAACGAATCGATTTTTCCCGACCAACAAACAACGGAATTACCATGTGCGGATAAACCACCACGTCGCGCAAAGGCAACACGGGGATTTCAATGCGTTCAGAACGCTCAGGATTCATAGAGCTCTCTCTTAGTTTAATGTCCGCCAGGTGATGGGTACCGCGTAAAAGAAGTTTGCAGTTCAACCCACAGGATATTGAGTATATGGGGATGCTTGGTCGACATTCAATGTCAGGGGAGTGAGAAAAACAAAAGGGGAAACATTTTCCCCTTTTTTAAGATAACAACATGGTTAGATTGTTTATTTATTCGCCAGAAGCCTGAGCTTCGTGCTTACCATAAATCAACATCGGCTCGGATTGACCGTCAATCACTGACTCATCAATCACCACTTTTTCCACGTCATCCATCGATGGCAGATCGTACATGGTTTCCAGCAGCGCACCTTCTACGATAGAACGCAGACCACGCGCGCCGGTTTTGCGTGACATCGCTTTCTTAGCGATCGCCGTCAGCGCTTCATCACGGAACTCCAGCTCCACACCTTCAAGGTTAAACAGAGCCTGGTACTGTTTGGTCAACGCATTCTTCGGTTCGCGCAGAATCTGAATCAGGGCTTCTTCACTCAATTCACTCAGCGTCGCCACCACCGGCAGACGACCAATGAATTCTGGAATCAGACCAAATTTGATCAGATCTTCTGGCTCAACCTGCGACAGCAACTCGCCTTCGCTGGCTTTTTGCGATTTACCTTTCACCGTAGCGCCGAAGCCGATACCGGATCCGGTTTCCACGCGCTGGGAAATCACTTTGTCGAGGCCAGCAAAAGCACCACCGCAAATGAACAGGATCTTAGACGTATCAACCTGCAGGAACTCCTGCTGTGGATGCTTACGTCCACCCTGCGGCGGAACCGCGGCAACGGTACCTTCGATAAGCTTCAGCAACGCCTGCTGTACGCCTTCACCGGAAACGTCACGCGTGATTGACGGGTTATCTGACTTACGAGAAATCTTATCGATTTCATCGATATAAACGATACCGCGCTGTGCTTTCTGCACATCGTAATCACACTTCTGCAGCAATTTCTGGATGATGTTTTCCACATCCTCACCCACATAACCGGCTTCGGTCAGGGTGGTGGCATCCGCCATGGTGAACGGAACATCCAGCAAACGCGCCAGGGTTTCAGCCAGCAAGGTTTTACCGCTACCGGTTGGACCGATCAGCAGAATGTTACTTTTGCCCAGTTCGATTCCATTACTGGTATCGCCGTTGCGCAGACGTTTGTAGTGGTTATAGACCGCTACCGCCAGCACTTTTTTCGCCCTTTCCTGACCGATGACGTAATCATCTAAATGATGACGGATTTCATGCGGTGTCGGCAGTGCACTGCGCTCACGGTGCGGAGCCACTTCTTTAATCTCTTCGCGAATGATGTCGTTGCATAAATCAACACATTCGTCGCAAATATACACTGACGGCCCGGCAATCAGCTTACGGACTTCATGCTGGCTTTTGCCGCAGAAAGAGCAGTACAGCAACTTACCTGAACCGTCTTTGCGCTTATCTGTCATCAGCTAACCTCTTTTCGTTCTCAGACCCAATTTGGTGTACGGCACTGGCCGCACATCAACGGCCGATATTCATGCAACTCATCGTGCTGCCCCGTTAACTATAGCGTAAGGGGCAGCCAGATGTGTCTTATTGGCGATGCGTCAGGATGGAATCGACCAAGCCATACTCTACCGCTTCGCTGGCAGAGAGGAAACGATCGCGCTCAGTGTCGCGTTCGATCTCTTCCAGTGATTTGCCGGTATGTTCAGCCATCAACTCATTCATACGCTGCTTCACTTTCAGAATTTCACGCGCATGGATTTCAATATCCGTCGCCTGGCCCTGATAACCGCCCAGCGGCTGGTGAATCATGACGCGGGAATTCGGCAGGCAGAAGCGCTTACCTTTGGTACCTGCAGTCAGCAGGAACGCACCCATCGAACAAGCCTGACCCATACAAATGGTGCTGACGTCCGGCTTGATGAATTTCATGGTGTCATAAATCGACATCCCGGCAGTAATTACACCGCCTGGCGAGTTAATGTAGAGATAAATGTCTTTTTCAGGATTCTCAGCTTCCAGAAACAGCATCTGCGCCACGATCAGGTTGGCCATATGATCTTCAACCTGGCCGGTCAGGAAGATCACACGCTCTTTGAGCAGGCGGGAGTAAATGTCGTATGAACGCTCGCCGCGCGAGGTTTGTTCGACCACCATTGGCACCAGCGCCATGTGCGGTGCAGTAAATTCACGATCGCCACTGTATGACATTACCGTCTCCTGATAAATTTCATTGGCAACATTCTGTACCGATATTACGTGAGGCGCGTCGGGAAAACTATGCGCTGCCTTCTCACTCCGACATAACAGGACGGTTAATCAGCCAGTCTCACTGTTTTCATGCATTCTCCCTGTATCTGGGGATGCTGCCCAGTTGTTTCAAGCATAACAACCTTTTGCCCATTCGCTAACACGGAAAAAGAGCTTAGCGAACAATTTGCCGATTAATTAGGCAAATAGAGGACAAATCTGTGCGGTTAGCGCCTTAAAACGAAAAAGCCCGCGACTTTTCAGTCGCGGGCTTCGCACTTTCGGTTAACTAACGAATCAGGCCGCTGAGGTCTGGTTCATCAGTTCCTGGAAGTTGGTTGCTTTATCGGTCACTTTGGCTTTCGCCAGAACCGCTTCAACAGCCTGCTCTTCCAGTGCAACGTTGCGCATGTTGTTCATCAGCTCGTTGTTCTTGCTGTAGAACTCGATCACTTCCTGCGGATCTTCGTACGCAGAAGCCATCTCTTCGATCAGCGCTTTAACGCGGTCTTCGTCAGCTTTCAGCTCGTTGATGCGAATCACTTCGCCCAGCAGCAGACCAACAACAACGCGACGTTTAGCCTGCTCTTCGAACAGCTCACGTGGCAGTTCGAAAGCTTGCTTCTCGTTGCCACCAAAACGCTGAGCAGCCTGGCGACGCAGCACGTCGATTTCGCTGTCGATCAGTGCCACTGGCACGTCGATGTCGTTGGCTTCAACCAGACCATCAATCGCCTGAGATTTCACGCGGTTACGGATAGCGCCTTTCAGCTCGCGATCCATGTTCTTACGCACTTCTGCACGCAGACCGGCAACGGAACCATCTTCAACGCCAAAGCGCTTGATGAACTCTTCAGTCAGTTCTGGCAGCTCGCGAGTTTCCACTTTTTTCAGCACGATTTCGAACTTCGCGTCTTTCCCTTTCAGGGTTTCAGCGTGGTAATCGTCCGGGAATTTCACGTCGATAGTGAAGGTTTCGCCCGCTTTGTGGCCAACAACACCTTCTTCGAAGCCTGGGATCATACGACCCTGGCCCATCGCCAGTACGAAGTCAGACGCTTTGCCGCCTTCGAACTCTTCGCCGTCTACTGAACCGGAGAAGTCGATGGTTGCGCGATCTTCAGCAGTGGCTGCTGCATCGCTCTCTTTCCAGGTCGCCTGCTGCTTCTGCAGGGTTTCCAGCATGGTATCAACGTCAGCATCGGTGACTTCAACCACTGGCTTCTCGACTTCGATAGCATCCAGGCCTTTCAGCTCAACTTCAGGATACACTTCGAACTCAACCGCGTAGGTGAAATCTTCACCTTCTTTGTACTCACCTGGCACGTAGTTTGGTGCGCCAGCTGGGTTGATTTTCTCTTTGATGATGGCGTCAACGAAGTTGCGCGTCATCAGCTCGCCCAGCACGTCCTGGCGAACAGAAGCACCGTAGCGCTGAGAAATGATGTTTGCCGGCACTTTGCCTTTACGGAAACCGTCGATACGGACTTTCTTAGCCACTTCCACCAGTTCTTTCTTCACTGCGCTTTCGATGCTGTCAGCTGCAACAGTAATCGAAATGCGACGGCCCAGACCCTGAGTGGTTTCTACTGAAACTGTCATCTTGTTACCTCAAAAAATCACGTGCTCGGTCAACTTCAGACACCACACATTAAATGCGCCGTATCCAACAATCGGGACGGCCTCTGCAGGCAGAACCTAATCCCTGTCACCAGAAGCGTCCCGAAGACATTCCGGAAAAATAGACGCCGCATTATAGCGGCATCGCTGGAATGAGTCGAGGCTGCAAACTCACCACTTTTTAGCGGTTTTGCTGCTTTTTTGCGCCATGGATCGCGTTTGAGGGTAATAGATGAAAAGAAAACGGCCCGCAGGCCGTTTTGAGAGAGGATGAAGTGTGAACTCAGGCGAGGGTACCCGCTCCACGACAGTTCGGTGACGCCAGCACGGTATCTTGCAAGCCACCCCACTCTTTTTGCGTGTAAGTGTGAAGTGCCAGTGCGTGCACGCTCCCTGCTAACTCTTCGGTCAATTCGCCATAAATGGCGCGATGACGCTGCAGGAATCGCTGGCCGGTAAACACATCGCTGACAATCACCACTTTAAAGTGACTTTCAGAACCAGCGGGCACGTTATGACGGTAGCTCTCATCATGCACTTCGAGATGTGCAGGTTCGAACGCCTTACGCAGCTTTTCTTCTATTTGTTCGCGAATCATTGTTTACACTCCTCAACGGCGAGCGCTGTGCCCATCTGTTTAAATATTAGTAGGTTTTTTGCCCAACCCGCAGGCGCGCCGGAAATAATTCCTGATCTGCTGCGCATCTTAACGAGCTTATTCTTCAGGTCAACGCTGTTGGATGACCACCTGTCCGAAAAAAGCCTTTACAATCAATTTCCACTGGCACGGGGCTTTTTTCGCCGTCGCGCAATGCTATGATGGCCGCAGTTTTGCAAACCAACCCATATGCTAACGAGAATGAGTATGTTGAAAAAACTGTTATTCCCTCTGCTGGCTGCGTTTATTTTGGCCGGCTGTGCCAGCAATAACACCACCCTGAACATTCAGCCAAAGATCCAGCTGCCACAGCAAGATCCCGGTCTGATGGGTGCCACCATCAGCGTTAACGGTGCCGATCAGCGTTCCGATCAGGCACTGGCAAAAGTGAATCGTGACGGTCAGTTAGTCACCTTAACACCATCGCGCGATCTGCGTTTCCTGTTACAGGAAGTGCTGGAGAAGCAGATGACAGCACGCGGTTATATGATCGGACCAAACGGTGCGGTTGACCTGCAGATTGTCGTCAATGGTCTTTACGCTGATGTGACACAAGGTAACGTGCGTTACAGCATTACCACCAAAGCTGACATTTCCATCATTGCAACCGCGAAAAACGGCAACAAGCAGGTTAAAAACTATCGTCAGACTTACAGCGTAGAAGGCGCATTCACCGCCACTAACGCGAAGATCACCAACGCGGTCAACTCTACCCTGAGCGACGTGATTGCTGATATGGCGCAGGACACCAGCGTTCACGAATTTATTAAACAGAACGCCCGCTAATTCCTCAGCTATTCTGCCCGGTCATCTTTGCCCGGGCATCATTTCAGGTTGGTTATGACTTCTCACTATCTGCGCATTTTCACCCAACGTAATGCAGCCATATTACTGCTGCTCGGTTTTGCTTCCGGACTGCCTTTAGCACTCACGGCCGGGACCCTACAGGCGTGGATGACCGTAGAGAATGTCGATCTGAAAACCATCGGTTTCTTCTCCCTTGTCGGCCAGGCATACGTGTTTAAGTTCCTGTGGTCGCCGATGATGGATCGCTATACCCCGCCGTTTCTTGGGCGTCGCCGTGGCTGGCTACTGGTCACTCAACTCGCACTAATCGCCGGTATTATCGCCATGGGCTTTATGCAGCCTTCGCGCGATCTGACGCTGCTGGCTGCCCTGGCCGTGCTGGTGGCCTTCTGTTCTGCATCGCAGGATATCGTGTTTGATGCCTGGAAAACCGATGTGCTACCGCCAGAAGAACGGGGCAGCGGAGCCGCGATTACTGTGTTGGGTTATCGCCTGGCGATGCTGATTTCAGGCGGACTGGCGCTGTGGCTGGCCGATCGCTATCTGGGATGGCAGGCGACTTACTGGTTAATGGCACTGTTGATGTTGCCAGGTTTGATTGCGACATTGCTGGCCAAAGAGCCCGCAGCACCCGCGCGCGAGCCGCACACCCTGCGTCAGGCCGTTTCGTTCCCGCTCAAAGACTTCTTCCTGCGTAACAATGCCTGGCTGCTGATCACCTTAATCATCCTTTATAAGCTGGGTGATGCTTTTGCTGCGTCGCTCACCACCACCTTCCTGATTCGCGGCGTAGGTTTCAGCGCCGGCGATGTCGGACTGGTGAATAAAACGCTGGGATTGCTGGCAACCATCATTGGTGCGCTGTACGGCGGTGTGCTGATGCAACGCCTGAGCCTGTTCCGTGCCCTGATGATTTTCGGCATTCTTCAGGCCGTTTCCAACTTCGCTTACTGGCTATTGGCCGTGACGCCGCCTCATTTATGGAGCATGGCGAGCGCAGTGTTCATAGAAAATCTTTGCGGCGGGATGGGCACCGCCGCGTTTGTGGCGCTGCTGATGACATTGTGCAATAAGTCGTTTTCCGCAACGCAGTTCGCGCTGCTCTCTGCCCTTTCCGCCGTCGGGCGTGTTTACGTCGGACCCGCAGCGGGATGGCTGGTCGAGTTGTGGGGCTGGCCGACCTTCTATGCTTTCACCGTGTTTGCAGGCGTGCCCGGTTTATTGCTGCTGTGGATTAGCCGCAGCACCCTGCAAGCCATTCAGCAGAGCGGGGAGTTTATGATACGAACCCGCTGGTCGCAGGGCTATCGCTGGACAGTGCGTCTGTTCAGCTTCGGAAGTGGCCTGTTGGCACTCTGGTTGGTGATGCTAGCCCTGAATGCAGCGGGCATCTGGCATGTCAATGCGCTGCTGACACCACTTTTTAAGATGGGCATGGCACTGGCGCTGGTGGCCGTGGCGCTAGGTGTGATTCTGGATTGTCTGGCGTTAAGAAAAATGCCGGGAAAAAATCTGAGTTAAGTAATGATAATTTGCCAGCGGCTAAATATTTGGCTAAAAAAATAACAACGAACTCATTTTAACGAATAGCATTTTTTTCATCGCGAAAAAGAAACATTAAATTAACAACTCTGGATTATATTTAAATCCGGTGCGCAATTACTTTGTAGAAAACTCATCACCCAAATGCTACATAATTGTTAAATAAATGAGCATTAATAGTACGGTTTATGCTTTCCCTGATTTTTCTGCGGTTTCTATCATTGTTTTTTGTTATATTGACGCCAACTGCTTGTCGCAATTAATAATTTGTCACCCTGCGCAACATCTGTGACACCCTTAGCAAAAGGTGTCAACAGCCTTCTGACACATCCTTAAGCTGGTTTACACTGCATAAACCTTCCCGTAAAATGCGCGCACACTTAAACGACAATAGAGCCCTTTGTCATTGAGGTCGTTAAATGAGACTCAGGAAATACAATAAAAGTTTGGGGATTTTGTCATTAATTGCAGGCGCTGTATTACTCAGTGGCTGCGATAGTGCGTTGTTAAATCCCAAAGGACAGATTGCACTGGAGCAACGTTCGCTGATTCTGACAGCTTTTGGCTTGATGATGATCGTGGTTATCCCGGCAGTCTTCATGGCAGTATTCTTTGCCTGGAAATATCGGGCAACCAATACTAATGCGACTTATAGCCCTAACTGGTCACACTCTAACAAAGTGGAAGCCGTGGTCTGGACGATTCCAATCCTGATCATTATCTTCCTCGGCGTGCTGACCTGGAAATCAACCCACGCACTTGAGCCAAGCAAACCGCTGGTCTCTGATGTGAAGCCGGTTGAGATCGATGTGGTTGCGCTGGACTGGAAATGGCTGTTTATCTACCCGGAACAGGGTATTGCAACCGTGAACCAGATTGCCTTCCCGGCAAATACTCCGGTGAACTTCAAGATCACCTCCAACTCCGTAATGAACTCCTTCTTTATTCCTACGCTCGGTAGCCAGATCTACGCCATGGCGGGCATGCAGACTAAACTGCACCTGATCGCCAATGAGCCAGGAACATTCGACGGTATCTCTGCGAACTTCAGTGGTCGCGGTTTCTCTGGCATGAAGTTCAAAGCCATTGCAACCAAAGACGATGCGGAATTCCAGCAGTGGGTGGCTAAAGTTAAAGCAGCACCTAACGCGCTGACCACCATGGATGATTTCGAGAAACTGGCTGCGCCAAGCGAAAATCACCCGGTGGAATATTTCTCAACTGCGAATCCAGAACTGTTCAAGCAGGTTATTGATAAGTTCATGATGAGCCACGGGAAGATGGACATGCCAGAGCATAAAGGCATGGACATGAATCACGCCGCTGCTGCGGGAGCCGAGGAATAATACGATGTTCGGAAAATTAACACTGGATGCAGTGCCATACCACGAACCCATTATCGTGGTAACGGTAGCCGCAATCATCTTAGGTGGTCTGGCACTGGTTGCCGCGATTACTTATTTTGGTAAGTGGCAATATCTGTGGTCAGAATGGTTCACCTCCATTGACCACAAAAAACTGGGTATCATGTACATCATCATGGCTTTCGTCATGCTGCTGCGCGGCTTTGCCGATGCAATAATGATGCGTACCCAACAAGTGATGGCTTCCGCAGGTGAAGCCGGCATATTACCACCGCACCACTACGACCAGATCTTCACCGCGCACGGCGTGATCATGATCTTCTTCGTGGCGATGCCTTTCGTGGTAGGTCTGATGAACATCGCGGTACCGCTGCAAATCGGTGCACGTGACGTTGCCTTCCCGTTCCTGAACAACCTGAGCTTCTGGTTTACCGCGATCGGTGTGATCCTGGTGAACATTTCTCTGGGTGTGGGCGAGTTCGCACAGACTGGCTGGTTGGCTTATCCACCGCTTTCGGGCGCGGAATATAGTCCTGGCGTCGGGGTCGATTATTGGATCTGGAGTCTCCAGCTATCCGGTATCGGTACGACACTGACCGGTATCAACTTCTTCGTGACCATTCTGAAGATGCGTGCACCGGGTATGGACCTGTTCAAGATGCCTGTATTCACCTGGGCATCACTGTGTACCAACGTCCTGATCATCGCTGCGTTCCCGGTTCTGACCGTCACGCTGGCACTGTTGACGCTTGACCGTTACCTCGGCTTCCATTTCTTCACCAATGAAATGGGCGGTAACATGATGATGTACGTCAACCTGATTTGGGTCTGGGGTCACCCGGAAGTATACATCCTCGTTCTGCCGGTATTCGGTGTGTTCGCGGAAGTCACTGCAACCTTCTCCAAAAAGCGTCTGTTCGGTTACACCTCTCTGGTGTGGGCGACCATCGCAATTACCGTTCTGTCGTTCATCGTTTGGCTGCACCACTTCTTCACCATGGGTGCCGGCGCCAACGTTAACGCCTTCTTCGGTATTATGACGATGATCATCGCCATTCCGACCGGCGTGAAAATCTTCAACTGGCTGTTCACCATGTATCAGGGTCGCGTTGAGTTCCACTCAGCGATGCTGTGGACAATCGGCTTCCTGGTCACCTTCTCTATTGGTGGTATGACCGGTGTTCTGCTGGCCGTTCCAGGTGCGGACTTCATTCTGCACAACAGCTTGTTCCTGATTGCACACTTCCATAACGTGATTATCGGTGGTGTGGTGTTCGGTTGTATGGCTGGCGTGACCTACTGGTTCCCGAAAGCATTCGGCTTCACCCTGAACGAAAAATGGGGTATCCGTGCATTCTGGTTCTGGATTATTGGTTTCTTCGTTGCCTTCATGCCGCTGTACGCACTGGGCTTCATGGGTATGACCCGTCGTATCAGCCAGGACATCGATCCTCAGTTCCACTCACTGCTGGTTGTTGCAGCAGGCGGTGCGGCACTGATTGCATGCGGTATCCTGTGCCAGCTGACTCAGTTCTACGTTTCTGTGCGTGACCGCGACCAGAACCGCGATCTGACCGGTGACCCGTGGGGTGGTCGTACGCTGGAGTGGGCAACCTCTTCACCGCCTCCGTTCTATAACTTTGCTGTTATCCCTGAAATCCACGAGCGCGATGCGTTCTGGGAAATGAAAGAGAAAGGCGAAGCCTATAAGCAACCAGAAAAATATGAAGAAATTCATATGCCGAAAAACAGCGGCGCAGCCCTGATTATCGCAGCCTTCATGACTGTGTTTGGTTTCGCGATGATCTGGCATATCTGGTGGCTGGCTGGCCTTACCTTCCTGGCCACAATTGTGACCTGGATTGTGAAGAGCTTCGATGAAGACGTGGATTACTACGTTCCGGTTGCTGAAGTCGAGCAGATCGAGAAGAAGCACTTTGACGAAATCAGCAAAGCAGGTCTGAAATAATGTCAACTGAAACTGCAAAACACCACCACGACGCCCATGCGGAGCATGGGCATCACGATGCAGGAGCCAATAAAGTCTTTGGCTTCTGGATCTACCTGATGAGTGACTGCATTATCTTCGCAACCCTGTTTGCGACCTATGCAGTTATGGTCAATAACACTGCCGGTGGTCCGGCAGGTAAAGACATCTTTGAACTGCCGTTTGTGCTGGTTGAAACCGCGCTGCTGCTGCTCAGCTCCATTACTTATGGAATGGCAGTGATCGCGATGAACAACCAGAACAAAGGTTCAGTCATCAGCTGGTTGGCTCTGACCTTCCTGTTTGGTGCTGGATTCATCGGCATGGAAATCTATGAATTCCATCACCTGATCCTGGAAGGCTTCGGTCCTGACCGCAGTGGTTTCCTGTCCGCGTTCTTTACGCTGGTCGGTACCCACGGTCTGCACGTGACCTCAGGCCTGATCTGGATGGCAGTGATGATGTTCCAGATTTCTAAACGTGGTCTGACTGCAACCAACCGCACCCGCATCATGTGCCTGAGCTTGTTCTGGCACTTCCTGGATGTGGTTTGGATCTGCGTATTCACCGTTGTCTATCTGATGGGAGCCATGTAATGAGTCATTCAGTTAACGAACATGGCGCTTCTCACGGTAGCGTGAAGTCTTACATGATCGGCTTCATCCTCTCTATCATCCTGACCGGTATTCCGTTCTGGATGGTAATGGATGGCGGCGCATCACACGGCACGATTCTGGGTGTGGTTCTGGTGTGTGCGGTGGTTCAGGTGTTAGTGCACCTGGTCTACTTCCTGCACTTAGACAGCAAGTCAGAGGGTGGCTGGAACATGGTGGCGATAGTCTTCTCAGCACTCATCATTCTGATTGTTGTTGTCGGCTCACTGTGGATCATGTGGAACCTCAACTACAACATGATGGCCGACTAAAGAGTCACACGTAATGATTAAGCAATACCTGCAAGTAACAAAACCAGGAATTATTTTCGGCAACTTAATTTCTGTGATCGGTGGATTCTTGCTGGCTTCGAAAGGCAGCATTGATTACCCCCTGTTTCTCTATTCACTGGTGGGCGTTTCGCTGGTTGTCGCATCGGGTTGTGTATTCAACAACGTGATTGACCGCGACATCGATATCAAAATGGAGAGAACGCGGAACCGTGTTCTGGTCAAAGGCCTGATCTCGGCGAAAGTAAGCCTGGTTTATGCAACCGCATTGGGTATTGCTGGCTTTGCGTTGCTGTATTTCGGCGCTAACCCGCTGGCCATGTGGCTGGCGGTGATGGGCTTCGTTGTCTATGTGGGCATTTACAGCCTGTATATGAAACGCAACTCCGTGTACGGCACGCTGATCGGTAGCCTCTCTGGTGCAGCACCGCCAGTGATTGGCTACTGCGCAGTGACCAACCAGTTTGATGCTGGCGCCCTGATCTTATTGGCTATCTTTAGCCTGTGGCAGATGCCGCACTCGTACGCGATTGCGATTTTCCGCTTCAAAGATTATCAGGCGGCTAACATCCCGGTTCTGCCTGTCGTGAAAGGCATCTCTGTGGCTAAAAATCATATTACGCTGTATATCCTGGCGTTCATGATTGCTACGCTGATGCTGACACTCGGCGGTTACGCGGGCTATAAGTATCTGGTGGTCGCAGCAGCGGTCAGCGTGTGGTGGCTGGGCATGGCGCTTTCAGGTTACAAGACTTCAAACGATAAAGTTTGGGCGCGTAAACTGTTTGTGTTCTCGATTGTCGCTATCACAGCATTGAGCGTGATGATGTCGGTTGATTTTATGACGCCGGCCTCTAAAGACCTGCTGACTTACGTCTGGTAATACAGCTCCGCAACACCAGAAAGGGCGCGAATTTCGCGCCCTTTCTTTTTGTTACCACTGCTTAACAACAATTGTTTTACCCGCCCTGCCCTGCTCCCTAAAATGAGAGCTAAATGCCCGAAATAATTCGAGATGCAGGAAGGCGGCAAGTGCATGAATCCCTGGGAGCTGACTAAAGTAAGTGACCTGGGTGAACGTGCGCAGCCAACGCATCTGCGGCTTGAAGTATAAAGGGCATAAACTTACAGAGGTTGGAATGAACGACAATAAAATGACGCCAGTAGAGCTTCGGGCTACATGGGGTTTAGGCACAGTTTTTTCCCTGCGCATGCTGGGAATGTTTATGGTCCTGCCGGTACTCACCACGTACGGTATGGCGTTGCAGGGAGCCAGTGAAACCTTAATTGGTCTGGCAATTGGCATCTATGGTCTGGCGCAAGCCGTATTCCAGATTCCGTTTGGTCTGCTGTCCGATCGCGTCGGTCGCAAACCGCTCATTGTTGGCGGGCTGTTAGTGTTCGTGCTGGGCAGTATTATCGCGGCGATGACCACCTCAATCTGGGGCGTGATCCTGGGTCGTGCTTTGCAAGGCTCTGGCGCAATTGCCGCTGCAGTCATGGCGTTACTCTCAGATCTCACTCGCGAACAAAACCGCACTAAAGCAATGGCGTTTATTGGCATCAGTTTCGGTGTGACCTTTGCTATTGCGATGGTGGTAGGCCCAATTGTCACCCATGCTCTTGGTTTGCATGCACTGTTCTGGATGATCGCTATTCTGGCCTCGCTGGGCATTGTTATCACGCTATTGGTTGTGCCGAGCGCACCGAATCACGTGCTTAACCGTGAGTCCGGCATGGTAAAAGCCAGCATTCGTGAAGTGTTAGCCAACCCTAAGCTCCTCAAATTAAACATCGGTATTCTTTGCCTGCATATCCTGCTGATGTCGAGTTTTGTGGCTTTGCCAGGCCAGTTTGAACAAGCGGGCTTCCCGGCATCTGAACACTGGAAAGTCTATCTGGTCACCATGCTGGTCGCTTTCGTTCTGGTGGTGCCTTTCATCATCTATGCCGAAGTGAAACGCCGCATGAAGCGCGTTTTTGTTACCTGCGTGGCACTGATCATTATCGCGGAAATCGTACTGTGGGGTGCGGCTGGTCATTTCTGGACGCTGGTGATTGGCGTGCAGCTATTCTTCCTCGCCTTCAACCTGATGGAAGCCATTCTGCCTTCGCTGATCAGTAAAGAATCACCGCCGGGCTACAAAGGTACAGCGATGGGCATTTACTCCACCAGCCAGTTCATTGGCGTGGCGATTGGCGGCAGCATGGGCGGTTGGATCTTCGGTCACTTTGATGCGCAGACGGTGTTTCTGGTGGGTGCGATTGTCGCGGCAGCCTGGTTGTTTGTGGCGATGTCGATGCAGGAGCCGCCTTACGTCAGCAGCCTGCGCATGGTACTCAGTGATGCCGTATTAGCGGTGCCTAACCTTGAGAAGCGTTTAAAAGCGCAGCCGGGTGTCTCTTCAGTATTTATCGTGCCGGAAGAGAAAAGTGCTTACATCAAGATCGACAGTAAAGTGACGAGCCGCGTCGAAATCGAAGCGCTGCTCGCCAGCTGTTAGTTAGTAGTCACACACTCTGTGGCGGCGCGATTAACCGCACCGCCACAAACCATCACGCTAATTAAAGCGACATATCCACCACGATACGCCCTTCAATTTTTCCCGCATGCATACGCGCAAAAATGTCATTAATGTTGGTCAGCGGTTCAACCGCCACGTTGGCTTTCACTTTGTGACGACCGGCGAAATCCAACGCTTCCTGGAGATCTTTACGCGTGCCCACAATTGAACCGCGCACCGTAATCCCGTCCAGCACCATATCGAAAATCGACAAATCAAATTTGCCCGGTGGCAGACCGTTCAGCACCATGGTGCCGCCACGGCGCATGGTGCCAATCGCCTGCTCAAACGCTTTCGGTGATACGGCCGTAACCAGCACGCCATGCGCACCACCAAAACTTTCCTGGAACACTTTTGCGGGATCGACGTTCTTCGCATTCGCTACCACACTGGCACCAAGCCGCTTAGCAAACGCCAGCTTCTCATCGTCGATATCCACCGCAGCCACATTCAGTCCCATCGCCACCGCGTACTGCACCGCCATATGACCTAAACCTCCAATACCGGACACCACTACCCAATCGCCTGGCTTGGTATCGGTCATTTTCAGGCCTTTGTACACCGTCACACCGGCACACAGAATTGGTGCGATTTCGTTGTAATCGATGTTTTCCGGGATGATGCCGACATAGTTCGCATCCGCGAGGCAATATTCTGCGAAACTGCCGTTCACCGAATAACCGGCATTCTGCTGTGACAGACACAGGGTTTCCCAGCTATCCAGACAGTGTTCGCAGTGACCGCATGCGGAATAGAGCCACGGCACGCCCACACGATCGCCCAATTTCAAATGCTTCACACCTTCACCGATCGCCACCACCTGCCCCACGCCCTCGTGGCCGGGAATAAACGGGGGATTGGGCTTAATCGGCCAGTCGCCTTCGGCGGCATGTAAGTCGGTATGGCACACGCCGGTCGCGGCAATTTTCACCAGAATCTGGCCCGGTCCCACTTGCGGTACTGGCACCTGCTCAATCACTAACGGTTCACCAAAGGCTTTAACAACGGCGGCTTTCATGGTGGTTTTGATTTGCATATTCATCTTTCACTCTCCATTTGATCGGATGCAGACTCAGAACAGGCCCAAAGGCGCGGTGCCATAGCTGACCAGCAGATTTTTGGTTTGTTGGTAGGCGCTAAGCGCCATCTTGTGCGTCTCGCGTCCCACGCCCGATTGCTTGTAGCCACCGAAAGCCGCGTGTGCGGGATAGATGTGATAGCAGTTGGTCCAGACACGACCGGCTTTGATGCCACGTCCCATGCGATACGCCAGATTGGTATCACGCGTCCACACGCCCGCCCCGAGACCAAACTGGGTTTCGTTGGCAATCGACAAGGCTTCCGCTTCATCTTTAAAGGTGGTGATGCCGATAACCGGCCCAAAAATCTCTTCCTGGAAACACCGCATCTGGTTGGTGCCTTTAATCAGGGTTGGCTGGATATAGAATCCGTTATCCAGTTCGGCAGCGACGCTGGCGCGATCGCCTCCGGTTAGAATTTGCCCCCCTTCGTCGCGCGCGATGTTGATGTAAGACAGGATTTTGTCGAATTGCTGACGGGAAGCCTGAGCACCGATCATGGTGTCGGTATCCAGCGGATCGCCCCGGCGGATGTTTGCCACTTTCTCCATCACCCGCGCCATAAACGGCTCATAGATCGATTCATGGATCAACGCACGTGATGGACAAGTACAGACCTCGCCCTGGTTGAAGAAACCGAGCACCAGCCCTTCCACCGCTTTTTCGATAAAGTCCGATTCACCCTCCATCACATCGGCAAAGTAGATGTTCGGCGACTTGCCGCCCAGCTCGACGGTGCAAGGAATGATGTTTTCAGCCGCGCACGCCATAATATGACGGCCCACTGGCGTAGAACCGGTGAAGGCGATTTTGGCGATACGTTTACTGGTAGCTAACGCTTCACCGGCTTCCCGGCCAAAGCCTTGCACCACATTGAGCACGCCCGCCGGGAACAGATCGCCGATCAATTCCATCAATAGCGCGATGGCCAGTGGCGTTTGTTCCGCCGGTTTCAGCACCACGCAGTTACCCGCCGCCAGCGCCGGAGCCAGTTTCCACGCCGCCATTAACAGCGGGAAGTTCCACGGGATGATTTGCCCAACCACGCCCAGCGGTTCGTGGAAGTGATAAGCAACGGTGGTTTCATCAATCTCAGCGGTGCTGCCTTCCTGTGCACGCAGACAACCGGCAAAGTAGCGGAAATGATCCACCGCCAGCGGTAGATCGGCGTTGAGGGTTTCACGGATCGGCTTGCCGTTGTCCCAGCTCTCCGCCACAGACAACATTTCGAGGTTTTGTTCAATGCAGTCGGCCACCTGCAGCAGCAGATTGGCCCGATGTTGCACGCTGGTTTTTCCCCAGGCGTCAGCGGCCTGATGAGCAGCGTCCAGTGCTAAATCGATATCCCGCGCGTCAGAACGCGGAAACTGCGCAATATCGCTGCCATCAACAGGCGAGGTGTTCGTAAAATACTGGCCGCTGAGCGGCTCTGTGAATTTGCCCGCAATAAAATTGCCGTAGGTCGCTTTAAAAGTGACCAAAGCGCCGGGCGTGCCGGGATGTGCATAACGCATCGCAAACTCCTTCGTGTAGGGTCGTTTATTGTTAGCTGGCAGCGGCAACCTGTGGGTCAACAGATTGAACAGCCCGCTGCCGTACATACCTATTGCAGCGGGCGTGCCAGTTTTTTTCAGCTTGCGAATTTTCGAAAAATCGTTTTATCTATCATCAATTTATAAAACCAATAGCCCTTTTAAACGCACGGTTTCTGCCACCAAAATCTTCATCTGTGTTGCGTATCGCAACACCGTAGAAACCAAGCCGCTACAATGCTGCAACACTTTCGCTTAGGCATGAGGTTACCAATGCAGGGAAATTCAGCCGCGTCTGCCGTTAATACCAACCCGCTGTTAAGCGACTCCTGGTTTCGTAGCCAGCTGTATGGTCTCGACCGCACCGCCGATGATTTTCCTCGCGTCCGCCAGGGTGAGCTGGCTGATGTGCTGGCCAGTAATGCCGGGCTACAACAATTCGCCCAGCCAGTGATCAAACAGCTGGCGCAGAAACTGGCGGAAAAACAATCTGTGGTAATCCTTTCTGATGCCACCGGTTTGGTACTGAACACCTTTGGCGATATGCAATCGATGGAGAAAGCGCAGCGATTCGCCCTCGCCCCTGGCAATTTGTGGAGCGAATGCGGGCGCGGCACCAATGCGATTGGCACCGCGCTAGCGATTGACGATGGCTGTGAAATTGAAGGCCAGCAACATTTTCTCACCTTGAATCAGGGGCTCTACTGCGCCGCCATGCCGTTGCAGATGCCCAACGGCCAGATTGCCGGCGTGCTGGATATCTCTGGCCCGGCACACTTTCCGCATCCGCAAACGTTTCAATGGGTCAAAGCCGCCGCTAAACAGATCGAGTATTTGTGGGTTAAGCAAAGCCTGCATCCCCAACAATGGTTGATGAGCCTGCACGTTGAGCCGCACGGCATTGATACCAGTGATGAGTTGCTGCTGGTGTTCTCCGATAATGTGCTCACCGCCGCAAACCGCCTGGCGATGCGTGAACTCAATCTCACCACCGGGCAGTTGGGCACCCTGACATTCCAGCAGCTGTTTGATCAGCTCGAACAGCAGGCCAACACCATTCCTTTACCGATTCATTTCGCACAACAGCGCTACTACTTCCGCCTGCGCGCTCCGCACCGCACGCATTTCGCCACACCGAGCGAACCCGCCGCCGATCTCCCCTTCTCGCTGGGTCGTGATGGCGAGAAAATGGTACGTCTGATGAATGCCGGTGTGTCATTGTGCATTCACGGTGAAACCGGCAGCGGTAAAGAGTATGTCAGCCGTGCGCTGCATCAGCAGAGTCGCTGGCGTGATGGGAAGTTTGTCGCCATCAACTGTGCTGCCATTCCGGAAGCGTTGATTGAATCAGAGCTATTTGGTTATCAGCCTGGCGCCTTTACCGGGGCCAGCAAAAATGGCTACATCGGTAAAATCCGCGAGGCGGATGGTGGCGTGCTGTTTCTTGATGAAATTGGAGATATGCCGCTGGCGCTACAAACCCGTTTGCTGCGCGTGCTGCAAGAAAAAGAGGTCGCGCCGCTCGGTTCCAGTCGCAGCTGGCCGGTGAATTTTGCCGTGATCTGCGCAACGCACCGTGATTTGGCGCAGCGTGTGGCCGAGGGCGAGTTCCGCGAGGATCTTCTCTATCGCTTGCAGGAATTTTCCATGACCATCCCGCCGTTACGTGCCTGGCCTGATATCGAAGACTTTATTGGTCGGTTGTGGATTGAGCTGGGCGGCGCAGATCGCGATATCCAGCTTTCTCCCGCCTTGCTGGCATCGCTGGCACAATTGCCATGGCCGGGCAACGTGCGGCAATTACGCAGTCTGTTGCGCGTGCTGCTGGCGTTGGCGGACGAAGGGGAAGAAGTCACTGATGTGCATTTGCCAGCCGAATATCGTCGAGCAGCGGCGGTGCCAGCGGAAGATAAGCAGAGCCATGATGAGCGGCTGATTAGCGAAACGCTCCAACGCTTCAATGGCAATATCAGTAAAACGGCGGAGGCATTAGGTGTCGCGCGCAGCACGCTCTATCGTCGTGCCGCACGCGACAAACGCGATTAGTCGCGGAAGTTCTTGAACTGGAAGGGCTGACCAAGGTTGCCACCGCGCACCAGCGCCATCGCACCCTGCAAATCATCACGTGATTTACCGGTCACGCGCAGCTCTTCACCCTGAATCTGCGTTTGCACTTTCAGCTTGCTGTCTTTAATCAGCTTCACCAGCTTTTTAGCGATATCGCTTTCGATACCCTTTTTCAGCTTGGCTTCTACGCTCCAGCTTTTACCGCTGTGAATGATCTCTTCTGGCACTTCAATCGCTGCGCCTTCAATGCCGCGTTTCAGCAGCTTTTCACGCAAAATATCCACCAGCTGTTTAACCTGAAAATCAGATTCGCTGATGATTTTGATGGTCTCATTCTTTTCGTTAAGCTCAATGCTGGCGCTCACGTTGCGGAAATCGAAACGGGTTGAGATTTCACGGCTGGCATTCTCCACCGCATTACGCACTTCCGGAAGTTCGACTTCGGAAACGATATCGAAAGATGGCATCTTTTCTTCTCCTGATACTAAAGTGACATGCATAATACGCGTCTTATGGCGCTAATTAAACACGATACGCGGAAAGCTATACTTAACGATGTCGTGAAATTGAGAACCCGTCAGCGGGAGGCAAAATGAAAATTACCGTGTTGGGTTGTGGCGCCCTGGGTCAAATTTGGCTCGCCGCGCTCGCACGTCAGGGACATGAGGTTCAGGGCTGGTTGCGCGTGCCGCAGCCCTATTGCTCGGTGAACGTGATTGATCCGCAAGGACAGGTCAGCAATCACACGTTTATCGCCAACGATCCGCTGTTTCTTGCCGAAAGCCAGCTGTTGCTGGTGACACTAAAAGCGCCACAGGTTTCCCCGGCGGTCAAAAACCTGCAAAGCATCCTGCCTGCTCATGCTGCCATTTTGTTATTGCACAATGGCATGGGCACGCTGGAAGAGCTGAAGGAGTTGCAGCAACCGCTGCTGCGCGGCATTACCACTCACGCGGCAATGCGTGATGGCACGGTGATCAAACACGTCGCGCAGGGCATCACGCATATCGGTCCCACCGGACGTGAAAGTGCCGCGATGAGCGATATCGCCGATATCCTGCACCAGGCGCTGCCGGACGTGGCCTGGCACGACAACATTGCATCTGCCAGCTGGCGCAAACTGGCGGTGAACTGCGTGATTAATCCGCTTACCGTTGAACACGATTGCCAGAACGGTGCCCTGCGCGCCTGGCCGCAGCAGATTGCCAAGCTCTGTGAAGAAATTGCCTGGGTGATGGAACGTGAAGGCCAGCACATTGCGGTCGATAACCTGCGCGACATCATCTATGACGTCATCGACAGCACCGCAGCGAACACCTCCTCAATGTTGCAGGATGTGCGCGCCCAGCGCCTGACAGAAATTGACTACATCACCGGCTACCTGCTGCGCCGCGCTCGCGCGCAGGGCATTGCGCTGCCGGAGAACACCCGTTTGTACGATCTGATTAAACGCAAGGAGTCCCAATATGAGCGCGACCGCATCGGTTCTGGTTTGCCTGGCACATGGCAGTGAAGAGATTGAAGCTGTCACCACTATCGATCTGCTGGTCCGCGCGGGCTTAAGCGTCACCACCGCCAGTGTCGAAAGCGATGGCACGCGCGAGATCGTCGGCTCACGCGGCGTGCGCCTGCTGGCCGATGCGCCACTGGTTGAGGTGGCGGATAACGATTATGACGCCGTGGTGCTGCCCGGCGGCCTCAAGGGCGCAGAGACCTTCCGTGACAGCCCACTGCTGGTGGAAACCGTACGCCAGTTTCATCTGGCAGGGAAAATCGTTGCCGCGATTTGTGCCGCACCTGGCACGGTGCTGATTCCGCACGATCTGTTCCCGGTGGGCAATATGACCGGCTTTCCTGGCTTGCGCGACACCATCCCTGACAAACACTGGATGGATCGCCGTGTGGTATGGGATCCGCGCGTCAACCTGCTATCCAGCCAGGGTCCAGGCACTTCGATTGATTTTGCACTGAAGCTGATTGATCTGCTGGTGGATAAAGAGAAAGCGCGTGAAGTGGCGTCACAGTTGGTATTAGCGGCGGGGATTTATAACTATCAGGAATTTGAAGAGCGTGAATAACCGCATTGTCATGCAGTAGAAAGCACTTAACGGTAGCGGCGCAATGTATTGCGCATGTCACAGTGGCAAGGTGCCGAGTGTGACACGCGCGATGAATCACGCCGTTACCAGGTTATCACCGTTATGGACGATAGACCTTCACGTTTTTAAAGCCTTGCTCATGCAGATACAGCGCCTGCAAACGGCTCATCACGCCGCGATCGCAATACAGCAGCCAGGTTTTGTTCTGATCCAAATCGCCAAACTGTGTGCTCAATTTGTAGAACGGCAGAGATTTCACATCCACGCCTTCCAGCGCAAGCGGTGATGCCTCTTGCTCATCCACAGAACGGATATCCAGCACCACATCATCTGCGGTGAACGAGACCACCGTCTCCACTTCCACCACTTCTTCCTGTGCCTTCTCCGCAATCTCGCGGATATCGATGTTGCTGGCTTCCTGCACCATGCGATTGAGGATCTCGAAATCGAAGTTTTGCTCTTCCGCTTCGATCTTCGCTTTCACCGCTTTTACCGTTGGGCTTTTCGAAATCACACCGCAATATTCCGGCATAGTTTTGGCAAAGTCTTCGGTGCCGATATGGCGCGCCAAATCGATGATGTGCTCTTTATCATGCGAGATCAGCGGACGCAGGATCAGGGTATCCGAGGCGTTATCAATCAGACGCAGGTTGGTCAGTGTCTGGCTCGATACCTGCCCCAGCGCTTCACCGGTCACCAGCGCCTGTACGCCGTAGCGCTCAGCGACCATGGACGCTGCACGCACCATCATGCGCTTCAGCACCACGCCCATCTGGCCGTCGTCCACTTTCTCTAAGATCTCGCCCACCACCGGCTCGAAGTTGATCGCCACAAAGCGCACGCGATGCGAACGACCAAAACGTTGCCACAGATAATGCGCGACCTGACGGACGCCGATTTCATGCGCGGCACCGCCGAGGTTGAAGAAGCAGTAGTGCACGCGGCAACCACGACGCATCAGCATATAACTGGAGACGCCGGAGTCGAAGCCGCCAGAAATCAGCGACAGCACATCTTCTTGCGTCCCGATGGGGAAACCACCCAGCCCTTCATAACGGCCGGTGATCAGCAGCAGACGATCGTCTTCGATCTCAAGGTTGACCGTCACATCAGGATTTTTCAATTGCACGCGTGCAGTCTCAATGTGCTGATTGAGACCGCCACCCACGTAACGCTCAACCTCAATCGAGCTGAAGCTGTGTTTGCCACGACGCTTCACGCGCACGCAGAAACTTTTCCCTTCCAGACGTTCGCGATTCAGTGCCAACGCCTGCTCGAAGATATCGTGCATATCGGTGTAAGGCTGATCCTCAACCTCCAGTACATGGTGAATACCGGGAATACGCGTCAGTTCATCAATAACGACGGTACGCAGTGCTTCTTTTTTAGCGCGTACTTCAATATGGTCCCAGTGACGCACCACGGCGATTTCGTCGTCGACAGTACGCAGGGTATTGCGGATGTTACCGGTCAGGATCTTGATAAAGCGCAGACGCACCGACTGACTTTTGATGGTGATTTCAGGGAAGAGCTTAATGATAAACTTCATGGCGACACAGCTTCGTTGGGCAAATAAGTGCTAAAACCATCGGCACTTAACTGGTAAAATCATATAATTACGGGTAACGCAGAAGCGCCCGCATCCGAGGCGCAAAATTATACCACCTTTGTCAGATGACCGCTTCTGCAACCGCAATCACATTCATTATTTTGCTAATTAATCCTCGTCGGCTACCATGACCGATTGCAAGATGATTCCTAACCTGTGAGTCGACACTGATTATGCCGAAAAAAGCCGAAGCGCCAGCCAGTTTTGAAAGCGCATTACAGCAGCTGGAACAAATCGTCAGCCGTCTGGAAAGTGGTGAACTGCCGCTGGAAGAAGCACTGAACGAATTTGAACGCGGCGTACAGCTGGCACGCACCGGTCAGCAAACCCTGCAGCAGGCTGAACAGCGCGTGCAGATCCTGCTCAGCGATGACAAAGATGCCGCGCTCGCGCCGTTCACGCCGGAAAATGACTGATGGATTTCGCCAAATTACTCAACGCATATCACGAACGCGTCAATCTGGCGTTGACACGCTTAATAGATCCACTTCCTTTTCAGAGTTCTCCTCTGGTGCAATCCATGCAATATGGGGCACTATTAGGCGGTAAGCGTCTGCGTCCATTTTTGGTTTACGCCACGGGCGAGATGTTAAAGGCCGATGCGGCCAGCCTGGATGCCCCGGCCGCTGCCGTAGAGTGCATTCATGCTTACTCTCTGATTCATGATGATCTGCCCGCGATGGATGACGATGCGTTACGTCGCGGACAGCCAACCTGCCATATAAAATATGGTGAAGACACAGCAATTCTCGCTGGTGATGCGTTGCAAACCCTGGCGTTTTCGATTCTGGCCGATGAGCCGATGCCCGGCGTCAGCCCGCAAGATCGCATTGCGATGATCTCCGAACTGGCTCATGCCAGCGGTGTGGCAGGCATGTGCGGTGGCCAGGCGCTGGATCTCGCCGCAGAAGGCAAGCACATCGACCTCGCCCAGCTCGAGCAGATTCATCGTCATAAAACTGGCGCTTTGATTCGCGCTGCAGTGCGTCTTGGCGCATTGACGGCGGGTGAACGTGGCCGTGCGGCACTTCCGGTCCTGGATACCTACGCCAACGCCATCGGACTGGCGTTTCAGGTGCAGGATGACATTCTTGATGTGGTGGGCGATACCGCGGTACTGGGCAAAACTCAGGGCGCGGATCAGGCATTGGGTAAGAGCACTTATCCGGCGCTGATGGGACTGGATAATGCCCGCAGTAAAGCGTGGGATCTTTATCAGGAAGCACTGGGCGCGTTAGAGATTCTGGCGGCGCAGTCCTACAACACCACCGCATTGCAAGCACTGGCAAGCTTCATAATTGAACGCGATAAATAACTTTCATAATGAGTCTCTGATGAGTTTTGATATTGCAAAATACCCGACACTGGCATTAGCGAGCACGGTTCAGGAATTACGTTTACTACCGAAAGAAAAACTTCCGGTACTGTGTGACGAGCTGCGTCAGTATCTGCTGGATAGCGTGAGCCGATCCTCCGGCCACTTTGCTTCGGGTCTGGGCGTCGTCGAACTAACAGTCGCGCTGCATTATGTTTATAACACCCCGTTTGACCATCTGGTGTGGGACGTTGGTCATCAGGCCTATCCGCACAAAATTCTGACCGGACGCCGCGATCGTATCGGCACTATCCGCCAGAAAAATGGCCTGCATCCCTTCCCGTGGCGCGGCGAAAGTGAATACGACGTATTGAGCGTCGGTCACTCATCGACCTCGATCAGCGCCGGATTGGGCATGGCGGTTGCCGCTGAGCGCGAAGGCAAAGGACGTCGTACTGCCTGTATTATTGGCGATGGCGCTATTACCGCGGGCATGGCGTTTGAAGCCATGAACCACGCAGGCGATATCAAACCTGACATGCTGGTGATCCTTAACGACAACGAGATGTCGATCTCAGAAAACGTTGGCGCACTCAACAATCGTCTGGCCCAGATTCTCTCTGGCAAAACCTACTCACGCCTGCGCGAAGGCGGCAAGCGTGTATTGGGCGGACTGCCGCCGATCAAAGAGCTGGTGAAGCGCACCGAAGAGCACCTGAAAGGCATGGTGGTGCCGGGCACGCTGTTTGAAGAGCTGGGCTTTAATTACATCGGTCCGGTTGATGGCCACGATGTGCTGACGCTGGTGAGCACGCTGAAGAATATGCGTGACCTGAAAGGCCCGCAGTTCCTGCACATCATGACCAAAAAGGGCAAGGGCTACGCGCCTGCCGAACAGGATCCCATCGCCTGGCATGCGGTACCGAAGTTCGATCCGGCCAGCGGTTCCCTGCCGAAAAGCGCGCCAGGCCTGCCGAGCTACTCGAAGATTTTCGGTAGCTGGCTGAGCGAAATGGCGGCGGACGATCCGCGTTTAATGGCGGTGACGCCGGCGATGCGTGAAGGTTCTGGCATGGTCAGCTACTCTCGTGATTATCCGCAACAGTACTTTGACGTGGCGATTGCTGAACAGCATGCGGTGACCTTTGCTGCAGGTATGGCGATTGGCGGTTATAAGCCGGTGGTGGCGATTTATTCCACCTTCCTGCAGCGCGCTTACGATCAGCTGATTCACGATGTGGCGATCCAGAAACTGCCGGTGCTGTTCGCTATCGATCGCGGCGGCATTGTTGGCGCTGATGGGCAAACGCATCAGGGCGCATTTGATATCGCCTTCCTGCGCTGTGTGCCCGAAATGGTGATCATGACGCCAAGTGACGAGAACGAATGCCGCCAGATGCTTTACACTGGCTATCACTATCAGGCGGGTCCAAGTGCAGTACGCTATCCGCGCGGCACGGGCACTGGTGCCACGCTGGAGCCGTTGGCCAGTCTGCCGCTGGGCAAAGGCATTGTGAAGCGCCGTGGTGAAAAGCTGGCGATCCTCAACTTCGGTACGCTGTTGCCTGAAGCACAGGCTGCCGCTGAAGCGCTGAACGCCACGCTGGTAGATATGCGTTTTGTGAAGCCACTGGATGAAGACTTGATTGCCGAACTGTCCACCAGCCATGATTCGCTGGTGACGCTGGAAGAAGGCGCGATCAAAGGCGGAGCCGGTAGCGGCGTCAACGAATACGTGATGGCGAAACGTCTGCGCGTGCATGTGCTGAACCTCGGCCTGCCAGATGAATTTATTCCGCAGGGCACGCAGGAAGAAGTTCGTCAGGATTATCAGCTGGATGCCGCCGGTATTCAGCAGCAAATCACTGACTGGCTGGCACAGTAATCCCCTCCCCGCTCCTGCTGCTATGCTTAGGGCATTCCTAACGCATAAGAGCAGGAGCTCCCATGAAAACCATTCGTTTAGGCCAAACCGACTTACAGGTTTCGCGTCTCTGTTTAGGCTGCATGACTTACGGCGATCCGATGCGCGGCAATCACGCATGGACCCTGCCCGAAGAGAGTAGTCGACCGCTGATCAAACAGGCGCTGGACGCTGGCATTAACTTTTTCGACACCGCCAACAGCTACTCCGATGGCAGCAGTGAAGAGATTGTCGGACGTGCGCTGAAAGATTTCGCCCAGCGCGATCAGGTTGTTGTCGCCACCAAAGTCTATTTCCCGCTCAGCAACCTTTCTCAGGGCCTGTCACGTCAAAACATCCTGCAATCCATCGACGATAGCCTGACGCGTCTCGGCATGGAGTATGTCGACCTGCTGCAGATTCACCGCTGGGATTACGACACGCCGATCGAAGAGACGCTTGAGGCGCTGAATGAGGTGGTGAAATCGGGTAAAGCGCGCTACATCGGCGCTTCTTCGATGCATGCTGCACAGTTCGCTCAGGCGCTGGATCTGCAAAAGCAGAATGGCTGGGCACGTTTTGTCAGTATGCAGGATCAATACAACCTGATTCAGCGTGAAGAAGAGAACGAGATGCACCCGCTGTGTGAACGTGAAGGCATCGCGGTACTGCCGTGGAGCCCGCTGGCGCGCGGCAAATTGACACGTCCATGGGGCGAAACCACCGCACGTTCGGTATCGGATAACGTGATGGAAAAACTCTATACCGGCACCGAAGAGAACGATGCGGCGATTGCAGAGCGTCTGGCGACCATTGCCGCCGATAAAGGCGTGACGCGTGCACAGGTGGCACTGGCGTGGCTGCTGCATAAACCGGTGGTCACAGCCCCGATTATCGGTGCATCGCGCGAGCAGCAGTTTGCAGAGTTGGTTAAAGCAGTGGATGTGGAGCTGAGTTCAACGGATATCGCCGAGCTGGAGACGGTATATCAACCGCATCCGGTTGTAGGATTCGAGTAATGATTTAACAGCCCGCATCCTGCGGGCTATCCTGGCAGACTCGTTCCGTTCAGCGCTGCGGATTGCCAGCCCCTGAACGGCACCAGCTTGCTCTGAAGCTTTGGTGCGCATTATGACAGAGGGCACGTGAGTTAGGCGCATCTGCCGAATTAAAGCACCAGCCCCAATCCATACAAAATCACGGCGGAAATCACGCCCGCGATAATGTCATCGACCATAATGCCCATGCCGCCATGCACGTTCTGATCGAACCAGCGAATCGGCCAGGGTTTCCACATATCAAAGATGCGGAAGATGACAAACCCGGCCAGCACCCACTGCCAGCTCATCGCTGGGATCGCCATCAGCGTAATCCACATGCCGATAAACTCATCCCAGACGATGCTGCCGTGGTCGTGCACACCCATGTCTTTCGCTGTGCGATGGCACAGATAAACGCCCACGCTAATGCCAATCAGTACCAGCAGCGAATAGATCTGCAACGGCAGAAAGGTCATCAACCACCAAAAGGGAATCGCGGCAATCGAACCGGCAGTACCCGGCATGATCGGGCTCAGGCCACTGCCAAAACCGATTGCCAGAAGATGCCATGGATTGCTCAGGCGCAGGCGGCTTTTCGCCACATCTTTACTTCGCATTAAAGTGATCAAATCCCTTGTGATTAAAGCTCCGCGGCTTGCCGTTTTCCAGCAGCGTCAACCCATCAGCTTCAGGCGCAATCTGCCCGATGCAGGTGTAAGACACGCCAAGATGAGCCAGCGCCACGTCCAGCGCACCACGATTCACTTCCGGCACGGTAAAGCACAGCTCGTAATCTTCGCCGCCGCTTAAGGCCCAGGTCAGCACCTGTTCCGGCTCAAAATGATCGCGCAAGGCCGCGGACAGCGGCAACGCTTCCAGATTGAGGCGCGCACCGACACGGCTCGCCGTGAGAATATGGCCGAGATCGGCAATCAAACCATCGGAGATATCGATCGCCGAGGTCGCCAGATTGCGCAGCGCCTGGCCCTGCAATACACGTGGCATCGGGCGCAGATGGCGCTTGATCAACACTTCATGGACAGCCGGATCGTTCAGGCGATGACGATGTTGCAGTAGCGACAGGCCAGCCGCGCTGTCACCCAGCGTCCCGGTAACAAAGATCCAGTCACCCGGTTTAGCACCCGAACGCTTCAGTGCGCGTCCTGTCGGCACCAGACCGTGAATACCCAGCGTCAGGCTCAGCGGTCCGCGCGTGGTATCACCACCAATCAGCTGCATATCGTAATAATCCAGCAGCTCAAACAGGCTATCGCTGAATGCGGCCAGCCAGCTTTCATTCACTTCAGGCAAGGTAATCGCCAGCGTCAACCACGCCGGATCGGCACCCATTGCCGCCAAATCACTGAGATTCACGGCCAGCGCTTTGTAACCCAGATCGGCAGGATGGATATCACGCAGGAAGTGCACGCCTGCCACCAGCGTATCGGTGCTAATGGCCAGCGTCTGTTTTTCGGGCACGTTCAGTAACGCACAGTCGTCACCAATTCCCTTCTCCACATCGCGGCGGGAGCTGGTAACGCGGTTAAAATAACGTGCGATCAGTTCGAATTCACCACAGGACATAAGTCAGGTCTCAATGAGAAAAAGGCCGGTAAACCGGCCTTTCGCATTTATTTTTTATTGGGTCGAATTTGTGGGGCTGCTTTATCCAGCACGCCGTTGACAAACTTGTGGCTGTCTTCAGCACCAAATACTTTGGCCAGTTCGATGCCTTCGTTGATGGCCACTTTATAAGGCACATCAGAGCGCTTGCTCAGCTCATACAGCGAAAGTCGCAGGATGGCTTTTTCTACCTGGCCCAGCTCTTCCAGCTGACGTGACAGGTAAGGCTTCATCAGACCGTCCAGGTACGCGCTGTTAGTCGCCACACCGGCCAGCAATTCGCGGAAATAGCTAATATCGACGTCTTTGACGTCTTGTTCCGCCAGAAACTGGTATTCCACATCGGCAATGTCGTTCTGGGACAGCTGCCAGGAGTAAAGCGCCTGGACAGCGCACTCACGGGCGCGACGACGAGCAGCAGGTTTCACAAAATTCCCCTTCCAAAAATCAGGCTTTGATGGCTTTCAATACGTTAATCATTTCGAGTGCAGTCAGGGCCGCTTCGGCGCCTTTATTACCTGCTTTAGTGCCGGCGCGTTCAATCGCCTGCTCGATGTTTTCGGTGGTTAACACGCCGAAAGTCACCGGAATTTCGCTGGTCATCGCCACGTTGGCAATGCCAGAACTGGCTTCACCTGCCACATATTCGAAGTGGGCGGTGCCGCCACGGATCACGGTTCCCAGCGCCACGATCGCGTCGTGCTTACCGGCTTTTGCCAGTGCGCGCGCTGCCAGAGGCAGTTCGTAAGCGCCTGGAACCCAGACCACAGTGATGTTTTCTGCTTTGACCTGGCCAATACGCTTCAGCGCATCAACCGCGCCATCCAGCAGGCTGTCATTAATGAAGTTGTTAAAACGCGCAATAACGATGGCAATGTGAGCATCAGGCGTGGCAACAGGAGCTTCGATAACTTTCATACATATCCTTTGGGTGTTTGATTTATGGCCCCGCAGAAGGGGGCGGATTCTATCATACTCTTCGACAACGCGCTCAGGCTTTTCAGTCGGTGCTTAAGCGGGCGTCAGGGTCAGTCGCAGGTCCGCGCCAACCTTGCGTACGTCACTAAACTTCAGCTCTGGCGCATCGGACAATCGTTCCAGCCCAGGCAGTTCACACAGGCCGCGTGCCGCATTGCCCAGCAGCTTTGGCGCCACGTAGACAATCAGCTCGTCAACCAGTCCAGCCTGTAACAGTGCCCCCGCCAGACTGGCGCCAACTTCAACCCACACCGAGTTAATCTGACGCTGGCCGAGTATCATCATCATCGCTACCAGATCCAGTTGCTCTCCGCGCAGCGGCACCGCAATCTGGCTGACGCTGTCCGGCCAGGCATGCTGATCGGCTTCAGTACGCATCAGCCAGGTTTCGCCAGGTTGTGCGATCAGACGGTGTTGTGGCGTGACACGCTGCTGGCTGTCGATCACTACTCGCACCGGTTGGCGCAGCGTGGCTTCATCGAGTTGCTGACGCACATCCGCGTTAAGCTCATTCCAGCGCACGGTCAGTGAGGGATCATCCGCCAGCACAGTGGCACTGGAGGTAAGAATAGCCGAACTCTGGGCACGTAATTGTTGCACATCGCGCCTTGCCGCCGCCGAGGTGATCCATTGACTTTCGCCACTGGCCATCGCGGTGCGCCCATCAAGGGATGCGCCGAGTTTGAGCTGAATCCACGGGAAGCCAGTGCGCATACGTTTCAGAAAACCACGATTCAATGCTTCAGCTTCGCTCATCATTAAGCCGTGGCTGACTTCAATCCCAGCCTGCTGCAAACGATACAATCCACGCCCCGCCACTTGCGGGTTTGGGTCCTGCATTGCCGCCACCACGCGACTGACGCCCGCAGTGATCAACGCATCGCAACACGGCGGCGTGCGGCCATGATGGCTGCAGGGTTCCAGCGTGACATAAGCCGTCGCGCCTTTAGCTTTTTCACCCGCCATACGCAGCGCGTGCACTTCCGCATGCGGCTCACCGGCACGGTGATGCCAGCCTTCGCCGACAATCTCGCCGTCGCGCACAATCAAGCAGCCAACATTAGGATTGGGTGTGGTGGTAAAACGTCCGCGACGCGCCAGTTCCAGCGCACGCGCCATGTAGCGTTCGTCAGTCATGGCTTAGTCCTGTAAGCGGGCGATCTCTTCGCCAAAATCACGGATATCTTCGAAGCTGCGGTACACCGAAGCAAAGCGGATGTAAGCGACCTTATCGAGTTTCTTCAGCTCTTCCATCACCAGATTACCGACCAGCTTGCTGGGAATTTCGCGTTCGCCGGTGGCACGCAGTTGCGTTTTAATGTGGTTGACGGCGTTATCCACCGCATCGGCGCTCACCGGGCGCTTCTCCAGCGCCTTCATCATGCCGCTGGCGAGCTTATCTTCGTTAAAGGGTTCACGCACATCGTTGCTTTTCACCACGCGCGGCATCACCAGCTCAGCCACTTCAAAGGTGGTAAAACGCTCATGGCACACCAGACACTGGCGGCGGCGACGCACCGATGAACCTTCACTGACCAGGCGAGAATCAATCACTTTGGTATCTACAGCGGAGCAGAAGGGGCAATGCATGACGTTTCCTGTCGCGAGATAAATAGGCCACACAGTGTAGCGCGATCTTCAAAGCAACTGAATACACGCGACCGAATCACCGCCCGGCTCACAGACGCAGGATGTCACGCTCTGTAAACAAGAAAAGCCACTAAGCTTAAACAGCCAATCCGGCACATTTGCAGGAGGTCACATGGGTCTGTTCAATTTCGTGAAAGAAGCAGGTGAAAAGTTATGGGATGCCGTCACCGGCGCTGACGATCCCAGCAAAAAACTACAGGATCATATTAATCAACTCGGCTTACCTGACAGCGATAAAGTCAAAGTCGATGTGCAAGGCGACACCGTTACCGTGAGCGGTGATGGCATTTCACAGGAGCTGAAGGAGAAAATCCTGGTGGCCGCCGGTAACGTGGCAGGGATTACCAAGGTCGATGACAAGGTCACCGTCACCGACAGTGCGCCAGAAGCCGATTTCTATACGGTGAAAAAAGGAGACACCCTGAGTGCGATTTCCAAACAGGTCTACGGGAATCCCAATGAATACAACAAGATTTTCGCAGCAAACAAGCCAATGCTGACGCATCCTGATAAGATCTACCCCGGCCAGGTATTACGTATTCCGAAATAACAGAAAGGACAATGCATGACGATCAGGACGTTTTGGGCGCCCGCCGCACTTTCGCTGCTGGTGCTCAGTGGTTGTAGTTCAACGCCGACTTCACCGCAGGTCAAAGAGTTACATCAGGAAGTCAGCCAGCTTAACCAGCAGATGCGCAAGCTCACCAATCAGGCAACGGCGCTGGAAATTCAGGGTCAACTCAATGGGCAATCGACCCAGGGGGCATGGCTGTTGCCGCAAGCCAACACTCCCGTCGAGTTACAGACGCAGGTGGGCAAATTGCGCCTGTCACTGTCTCGCGTCGAGGGGGAAGCCAGTGGTAGTCGCGCCAACCTGAATATCCGTTCCACCGATGACCAGCCGGTCCCTGCCCTAACCGCCACGGTGGTGTGGGGTGAACTGGATCCGGCGAGTGGCAAACCGCTGAATGTGGAGAGTCTGAGCCAGACCATTCAGGTTGAGGCGAGTCTGATGCCACGCAGTTCGGTAACAGTGCCGCTGCGCCTGAGCGGACTGACGCCGGAGCAACTCGGCTTTGTGCGCGTGCATGATGTGCAGAGCACAGCAGCCACCAAAACCGCGCCCTGATCAGCAGGCATAAAAAAACGGGCTGCCCTTAGGCTGCCCGTTTCATTTCATCAGCAGAATTAAGGCAGGATCGAAGGCTGATCTGCGCCCTCTTTCTCCACTTTCTGCACCAGCATGTGTTCACGCTTCATACCCAGTTTCAACGCCAGAGCAGAAGAAACATAGATAGATGAAACGGTACCGATGGTGACACCGATCAGCATGGTCAGCGAGAAGCCTTTCAGCAGCGCACCACCAAAGATGAACAGAATCAGAATCATCGCCAGCGTGGTCAGCGAGGTGATCAGGGTACGGCTCAACGTTTGGGTCAGCGACACGTTGGTGATGTCGTAAGAGGAGCCGCGACGGATCTTGCGGAAGTTCTCACGAATACGGTCGGAAACCACGATTTTATCGTTAAGCGAGTAACCAATCACCGACATCAGTGACGCGACAATCGTCAGGTCGATCTCGATGTGTGACAACGCCAGAATCCCGCAGGTGATGATTACGTCATGCGCCAGTGCCAGCACAGTGCCCAGCGCCAGACGCCACTCAAAGCGGAAGCCGATATAGATCAGAATCGCAATCAGTGCCGACAGCAGCGCCATCGCACCGGCTTGCGCCAGATCGCTACCCACGCTTGGGCCGACGAACTCAATGCGCTTCACGGTCGCGTTCTGCTGCGTCGTCTCATTGATGGAGGTCACGACTTTGTTGCCGAGCTCCTGACCTGCTGCACCGGTGGCTGGCGGCATACGCACCATCACGTCACGGCTGCTGCCAAAGTTCTGCACCAGCGGCTCCTGGAAGCCCGCTTTCACCAAACCTTCACGCAGTGCGTCCAGATCGGCCGGTTTTTCCAGGTTAATCTCAATCACCGTTCCGCCGGTAAAGTCGAGGCCCCAGTTGAAGCCTCGCACACCGATAATGGCGATAGACGCCACAATCAGCAGACCGGAGATGATGAATGCCAGCGTATCCCAGCGCATAAAGTCGACGACCTTACGCCCGTGGTTCAGCTGCTCAATACTATAGTCCTGTGCCACAACGCACTCCTCAGATGGACAGCTTGTTGATGCGTTTGCCGCCGTAAACCAGGTTAACGATGGCACGGGTGCCGACGATAGCGGTGAACATTGAAGTCGCGATACCGATAGCGGTGGTGATCGCAAAGCCTTTAATGGAGCCGGTACCGACCGCATAAAGAATGATAACTTTGATCAGCGTGGTGACGTTGGCATCGACGATACTGGAGAAGGCGCCTTTGTAGCCCTCATGAATCGCCTGCTGTACCGAGCGTCCGTTACGCAGTTCTTCTTTAATACGTTCGTTAATCAACACGTTGGCATCGACAGCAACCGCCAGCGTCAACACGATACCGGCAATCCCCGGCATGGTGAGGGTCGCACCCGGCAGCAGTGACATGATGCCGACAATCAGCACCAGGTTGCACAGCAGCGCGCTGGTCGCAATCAAACCAAATTTCTTATAGAACACCACCATAAACAGAATGGACGCGATCAGACCCCACAAGCAGGCTTCGAGACCCTGAGTGATGTTCTGCTGGCCCATTGTTGGACCAATGGTACGCTCTTCCACAATCTGAATTGGCGCGATCAACGCACCGGCACGCAGCAGTAGCGACAGCTGACGCGCTTCGTTCGGGTTGTTGATACCGGTGATGCGGAAGCTGTTACCGAGGCGCGACTGAATGTTCGCCACGTTAATCACTTGCTCCTGTTTCACCAGGATTGCACGACCGTTGGCGTCTTTCTTACCGCTGTCCTTGTACTCCACAAACAGGGTCGCCATCGCTTTACCGATGTTGTCCTTGGTGAAGTTCGACATCATGTTACCGCCCGCGCCATCCAGTGAAATGTTCACCTGCGGCTGGTTGTACTCGTCCATACTGGACGTCGAATCGGTAATATGGTCACCGGTCAGAATCACACGCTTGTACAGCACCACTGGCTGGCCTTCACGCGTCTCTTTCACTTCCGAATCACCCGGCACACGGCCACTCGCCGCGGCAGTTGGATCAACGGTGGTGTTTACCAGACGGAATTCCAGGGTCGCAGTGGCACCCAGAATCTCTTTGGCACGCGCCGTGTCCTGAATACCCGGCAGTTCCACCACGATGCGGTCAGAACCCTGACGCTGCACCAGTGGCTCGGCAACGCCAAGCTGGTTCACACGGTTACGCAAGATATTGATGTTCTGCTGAACCGCATACTCACGGGCTTCGCTCAGACGCGCATCGGTCATCACCGCACGCAGCGTATCGCTGCCGACGCTGGAGATCACCAGATCGCGATGACGCGGTGACAGGTAGCTGATCGCCGCATCACGGCTGGCGCCGTCGCGGAAACGCACTTCTACACCGTAGTTAGCGATTTTATTGACGTTGGTATACGGGATGCTTTTGTCGCGCAGGTCACTGCGCAGGCCATCGGCATTCTGCTCTTGCAGCTTGCCCAGAGCGGTATCCATATCCACTTCCATCAGGAAGTGTACGCCGCCACGCAGATCAAGACCGAGTTTCATCGGCTGTGCAGCCAGCAGGGTCAGCCAGCGCGGGGTTGCCGGCGCGAGGTTGAGTGCCACAACATAGTTGTCGCCCAACGCGGTAGTGATGGCATCACGCGCGCGCAGCTGTGCATCCTGATTGTCAAAACGGGCCAGAATGGCGCCATTTTCCAGAGCGAGGGATTTGCTCTGGATATTATCTTGTTTTAATAAAGTCTGGACCTGATCCAACGTCTGTTCACTGGCGGCGCCACCGCGCGCACCAGTGATCTGAACGGCCGGATCCTCTCCATAAAGGTTAGGAAGCGCATAGAGCAGGCCGACGAGAATCACGACGACCAGCATGATGTACTTCCACAAAGGATAACGGTTTAACACGGCAGTTCCCTTCGGGAAGAAAAAATTACAGCGCCTTCATAGTACCTTTCGGCAGAACGGCGGCCACGAAATCACGTTTTACAACTACTTCAGTGGTGTCGTTCAGGGCGATAGAAACGTAGCCGTTGTCAGCCACTTTGGTCACACGACCTACCAGGCCACCGCTGGTCAATACTTCATCACCTTTAGAGATGGAATCCATCAGCTTCTTGTGATCTTTAGAACGTTTCTGCTGCGGGCGCAGAATCATGAAATAGAAGATCAGACCAAACACCACCAGCATGATCACCAGAGAATAAGGACTTCCCTGAGACGGAGCGCCTGCTGCGGCAACGGCGTCAGAAATGAAAAAGCTCATTAAATTTCCCTCATTGATAGAATTATCAGACGTTTAACGGTGGAACCGCTTTACCCGTCCGTTGGTAGAACTCGCTAACAAAGTGCTCTAATTTACCCTCTTCGATGGCCTTACGTAAACCCGCCATCAGACGCTGGTAATAGCGCAGATTGTGAATCGTATTCAGACGTGCGCCCAGTATTTCGTTACAACGATCAAGATGATACAAGTAGGCGCGACTGTAATTGCGACAGGTGTAACAATCACACTCCGCATCCAGCGTTGTCGTGTCATCTTTATACCGGGCGTTACGGATTTTCACCACGCCATCGGTCACAAACAGGTGACCATTACGCGCATTACGCGTTGGCATGACGCAGTCAAACATATCGATACCGCGGCGAACGCCTTCCACCAGATCTTCTGGCTTGCCGACGCCCATCAAATAACGCGGTTTATCTTGCGGAATTTGCGGACAGACGTGTTCCAGGATACGGTGCATGTCCTCTTTAGGTTCACCCACCGCCAGGCCGCCCACAGCGTACCCATCAAAGCCGATATCTACCAGACCTTTAACCGAGACATCTCGTAAATCTTCGTAAACACCGCCCTGAATAATGCCGAACAGCGCATTTTTATTACCGAGTGAATCAAAGCGATCGCGGCTACGCTGCGCCCAGCGCAGTGACATCTCCATCGAACGTTTGGCGTAATCCCAGTCTGCTGGATACGGCGTACACTCGTCGAAAATCATTACCACGTCTGAACCGAGGTCGTACTGAATTTCCATCGATTTTTCCGGATCGAGGAAAATCGGATCGCCGTTGATCGGGTTACGGAAATGCACACCCGCTTCGGTGATCTTACGAATGTCACCGAGGCTGAACACCTGGAAGCCGCCGGAGTCAGTGAGGATCGGTCCCTGCCAGTTCATGAAATCGTGCAGGTCACCGTGCAGTTTCATGATCTCCTGGCCCGGGCGCAGCCACAGGTGGAAGGTATTACCGAGCAGGATCTGCGCACCGGTGTCTTTCACTTCTTCCGGCGTCATGCCCTTTACGGTGCCGTAGGTGCCCACAGGCATGAATGCCGGGGTTTCCACCACACCACGATCGAACACCAAACGGCCACGGCGCGCGCGCCCGTCGGTGGTATCTAATTCAAATTTCACATTGACCTCATTAGATAATCAGAGAAACAGTCTGATTATTAAGCTCCAACCACTTCGTCAGGAGCCTGTGGATTACGGGTGATGTACATGGCATCCCCGTAGCTAAAGAAACGGTACTGCTCTGCCACTGCGCTTTGATAAGCCGCCATGGTATTTTTGTAACCGGCAAATGCTGACACCAGCATAATCAGCGTCGATTCCGGCAGATGGAAGTTGGTGATCAGCGCATCAATCACCTGATAGTGATAGCCGGGATAGATGAAGATCTGCGTGTCGTCGAAGAAGGGTGCAATCAGCGCATCCTGAGCCGCCTGCGCCGCGCTCTCCAGAGAACGCACGGAGGTGGTGCCCACCGCGACCACTTTGTTGCCACGCGCTTTACACGCCAGCACCGCATCCACCACATCCTGCGGCACTTCGGCATACTCAGAGTGCATGATGTGGTCATTGATGTTCTCGACGCGCACCGGCTGGAAGGTACCTGCGCCAACGTGCAGCGTGACAAATGCCATTTCGATGCCTTTCGCGCGCAGCGCGTCCAGCAGCGGTTCGTCAAAGTGCAAACCGGCGGTCGGCGCGGCTACCGCACCCGGACGCGCACTGTAAACGGTTTGATAAAGTTCGCGATCCGCTTCTTCGTCCGGACGATCAATATACGGCGGCAACGGCATATGGCCGACGCTGTTAAGGATATCCAGCACTGCGCGGTCATCCGCAAATTCGATTTCAAACAGCGTATCGTGGCGCGCGACCATGGTGGCTTTGACGCTTTCGTCATCGCCCAGCAGCAGCTCTGCACCCGGCTTCGGCGCTTTTGAGGCACGCACGTGCGCCAGCACGCGTTTGTCATCCAGCATGCGCTCTACCAGCATCTCGATTTTGCCGCCACTGGCTTTTCGGCCGAAGACACGCGCCGGAATAACGCGGGTATTGTTAAACACCAGCAGGTCGCCCGGATTGAGTTTATCCAGTACGTCGGTAAACACTTCATGGCTTAACGCCCCACTTGGGCCATCCAGCGCCAGCAAGCGGCAACCGCTGCGCTGCGCCTGCGGATAGTGGGCGATCAAAGATTCTGGCAACTCAAAAGCAAAATCGGCTACACGCATGCATCACTTCTTTCAGGACTCAAAAAACAGGCGGCATAGTTTAGCGGAAAAGCGGCAAATTCTGAACAACTGGCTGCATATCTGTGATTCTGCCTATAATGCGCCATGAACTTTCTCGCTCACCTTCACCTCGCACAGCTGGCAGACAGCTCCCTGCTGGGCAATCTGATGGCCGACTTCGTGCGCGGCAATGTGCAATCGCAATGGCCGGAACCGGTTGTGGCGGGCATCGCTATGCATCGCCGACTGGATGTTTTGACGGATAACCTGCCGGAAGTGCGTGAAGCGCGGCAATTCTTTCGCGCTGAAACTCGTCGCGTTGCGCCCATCACGTTGGATGTCATCTGGGATCACTTCCTCGCGCTGCACTGGGACCAGCTGCACCCTTCCCAATCGCTGGTCGCGTTCACGGCGGCAGCCGAGCGTGAAATCATGCCGCAACTGCCCGGCACGCCAGAAGGATTCATCGAACTCAATTCGGTGATGTGGCGTGAACGCTGGTTTGAGCACTATGCCGAACCCGCGCGTTTGGCTCGCGTGCTTAATGGTATGGCACACCGCCGCCCGCGTCTGGCAGCACTGCGCGACTCCTATCAGGATTTCGTCGATCATTATCAACAACTTGAACCGCTGTTCTTCCAGTTCTATCCGCGCCTGATGGACGCTGCGCGCCACCAGCAACTCTAAACCGCTTTTTTTCACAATCCCTGCATTTCCGCCTCTTGCCAGCCGCAGTCATCTGCGGCTTAATGAAACCTTTCTTTACTTTTGTTAAGTAGGTCACACCGCCAGGTCGCCTGTTTCGGCGTTTTTTGTCACTTCGTTTGCCAGAAAATGATAAGAGGGAAAGATGTCATCAGCTACGCTAACCGAACTTGACGCGCGTTATCACTTTGCCTGTGATGTCGCTAAAACTGCAGCCAGCCGTGCTTTATCCTGGTATCAGCAGCGTCATCAACTGGTGATTGAGCATAAAAAGGATTTACAGGATGTGGTCAGCGAAGCCGATCGCAACGTGGAAGAATTGGTCAAGCACCTGATTTACGAACGCTTTCCCGATGACGCTGTATTGGGTGAAGAGAGTGGTGGTGAAACTACCGGTGCGCGCTTTGTCTGGGTCATTGACCCGATTGATGGCACCAGTAACTTCCTGAATGGATTACATAACTGGTGCGTGTCACTGGCGATTGTCTGTGAAAATGAGCCGGTAATTGGCGTGGTCTGCGATCCCAACCATCATGAGACCTTCCATGCCTGTCGCGGTAAAGGTGCCTGGGTCAATGAAAAGCGCATTCAGGCGCACCGCGCTCAGCATCTCAATCAGGGCGTGCTCGGCATTAGTAGTTCCAACAGCCAACCGGTGGAACCGTTGACAGCCTTTATTGGTGGCTTGCTGTCACAGGGCGGGATGTTCATCCGTAATGGCTCTGGCGCATTAATGAGTGCCTGGGCCGCAGCTGGTCGTTTAATTGGTTATTACGAAGCGCATATGAATCCTTGGGACGGTTTACCCGGTATTGTATTGATGCGTGAGGCCGGCGGCATAACCAATGATTACCTTGGTCACAACGGTCTGCAGCAGGGCAATCCTGTGCTGCTCGCCAATAGCGTTATCTACCCTCAGCTCAAAGCACTGTTACCCGCGCATATCAGCCTGTAGCCGATTCACCACATCATGAAAGATAAGCCTGAAGGATAATCCGGGCTTATCTTTTCGCTATTTATGCTTCAGCGGTGTAAATACAAATACCACCTTAATCTGCGATTATTCTAATTTTCTTCCGCCCTGATATTTAGCGGCTAAAAGCGCGTATTCTGTCAGCGTCAATCATCCCTTGTAATACCCATTTTTCTCCTTTGTAACTTTTTTCGGCGACAGGATGCGCCGATTTATTTTTTCTGGAACGCATAACCATTCTTATTCTAACTTCTGGGTTAAATTATGACTGCGAATGCCTCTCACCGTTATCGGGCGGATATTGACGGCCTGCGCGCCGTCGCCATCATTCTGGTGGTGCTCTTTCACTCCGGCGTCACCTCGCTGCAGGGCGGCTTTATTGGTGTCGACCTCTTCTTTGTTATTTCCGGCTTTCTGATCGGCGGTATTATCAGCAAGGAAATATCCGAGGGTCGCTTCTCATTTTATCAATTCTATTTACGCCGCATTAAACGTATCGCTCCCGCGTTATTTTTCATGATGACGATATTGCTGCTACTGGGCTTCATCCTGCTCTCACCGCTAGAGTTCAGCCAGCTGGCCAAATACAGCCTGGCGGTATTTATCGCCGTACCCAATATGCTGCTACTCAAGAGCGGTGACTATTTCAGTACCGATTCCGATTTAAATCCCCTGCTCATGACCTGGTCATTGGGAATAGAAGAACAGTTCTATATTGTGCTGCCATTCATTCTGCTTTTGGCCGTACGACTCAAACGTTCGATGCGCTCTGTGGTACTGATACTGAGTGTGATCTCTTTGGTGGCCTGTATCGGGATCACACCGTTTGCCACCACCCATGCCTTTTATCTGTTGCCAACCCGCGCCTGGGAACTCGGTGCCGGTGTGCTGCTGGCGCTGTGGAAACCACAACCCCTCACCGGCCGAGCGGCCAGCCTGCTCAATCTGCTGGGCTGGATGATGATTATCTCCGCCAGCCTGTTGCTCAGTAGCCATAGCCAATTTCCGGGCTGGTTGGCGATCATTCCCGTGCTGGTGGGTTGCCTGATGATCGGTGCGCGCAGCGAGCTTAACCAGTTACTGTTAGAAAATCCGCTGATGCGCTTTATCGGCAAGATCTCTTATTCCTGGTACCTGTGGCACTGGCCGCTGCTAAGTCTGGCGCGCATCTGTAGCGATCACCCCCTTACCGTCTGGCAAGGTTTGATGATCTGCGGCGCAGCGCTGGGTCTGGCCTGGTTTTCGTGGCGCTTTGTCGAGCAGCCCTTCCGCCAGACGCGCATGGGCACGCGTTGGGTGATCCCCGGCTACTGTGCCTCATCCCTGATTGCGGCGGGTGCGATGCTGCTGTTGTGGCAAACCGGGGGCATGAAATCGCGGGTTAGTGAACTCGTCGTGAATGCGGACAGCTGGAAAATTTCGGCGCAGCGTAATCCGTGCTTGCTTGATTACGGGGCAAACCTGCCCTCCAGGCATGAGGAGTGTCATCCAAACACCGATCGCCCCGGTATCGCCTTAATTGGCGACAGTCACGCTGCCGCACTGCGTGCTTCGGTGTCGGGCTATGCACAACGTCAGCATAAACCGCTGTATCAACTCACTAAAGCCTCCTGTCCGTTCCTGATTGGTGCCACACGCGTGGTGAGCCAAATGCCACATCATGCGCAACAATGCATCACCTTTAATCAGGAAGTGCTGAAGATGGTGCTGAGCGACAAGGTGGACGAAGTGGTAATCAGCGCCTATTGGGCATCGGGTATGAGCCTGTTGCCAGGTGCCGGTTTCCGCGAAACCGATCATCCTGAAAAGAGTAATCTTCAGGCGCTGCAAGCGGGTATGGATCGCGTGGTGGCTCAGCTGACTCAGGCGGGCAAAAAGGTCACGGTAATAGAGGATGCGCCTTCAGTGGACGTTGACCCGCTGCGCTACAGCAATAACCGTAACATTCCGATTCGTCGCGAACTGAGCGCCTGGCTGAGCAAGTGGGAAGCTCCGCCGCTGCTCTCTGAGCGCACCCGATTGTTCCAGTTCCCGGAAGAGGCCGTGGAGAAATTATTGCAGCGCTATAAGCAACAAGGCGTACGCGTGCTATCACTGCGAGAGAATCTGTGTAATGAACAGGGCTGTTTGATCACCAGCGGAGGATTGCCGCTCTATTATGACGACAATCACCTGAGTCCGGCGGGTGGCGAGATTGCGTTGGGGAGCAATTGGTAGTTGCGCTACGATCTGAAACGTTGAGCACGTTTACCCTGCTCAAAAGCTCAGGGCGGGAATCTCTCCCGCCCTGAAGGATAACCCTCTGACCACGCTTAACGGGCAAGCACTCCGCCCGTTATGCGCATCGGGATAATCAGGCTTTACGTTTCTTCGCCAGCGGCCAGGCCAGCAACAGCAGCACAATCCACGCGAAGCCAACATACAACGACACGCGCGTATCGGGGAAATAACCGATCAGGGCAATGATAAACACCAGGAAGGCCACGCCAACCCAGGCGGTTTTGCTGCCGCCAGGCAGCGCAAATTGCAATTTACCCGCCTGCTCTTTGCCAATCTTGCGGCGAAACGCAATTTGCGACAGCAGAATCATGATCCACACCCACACCGTGGCAAAGGTCGCCAGCGAGGCGATCACCAGGAACACTTTCTCCGGCATCAGGTAGTTGAGATACACGGCGATCAGCATCGCCACCATCATCACCACTACCGTGACCCACGGAATTCCGCGATCCGAGACCTTCTGGAACATCTTCGGGGCATGGCCCTGCTGCGCCATGCCGTGCAGCATACGTCCGACGCCAAACACGTCGCTGTTGATCGCCGACAGTGACGCCGTCAATACCACAAAGTTAAGAATCGATGCCGCCGCCGCAATGCCCAGATGCTGGAAAGTCAGCACAAAGGGACTGCCGGAGGTGCCGACCTGGTTCCACGGATAGATCGACATGATGACAAACAGCGTGCCGACATAGAACACCAGAATGCGCAGCGGAACCGAGTTGATGGCGCGCGGAATCGACTTCTCAGGCTCTTCCGCTTCACCGGCGGTGATACCGATAATTTCAATGCCGCCATAGGCAAACATCACCATCTGCAGTGACAGCAGCATGCCGACAATGCCGTGAGCGAAGAAGCCGCCGTTGGTCCACAGGTTATGGATACCCGTAGGCTGACCGCCGTTGCCGATGCCCCAGAAAATCATGCCAAAACCGGCGATGATCATGATGATAATGGTGGCGACTTTGAAGAAGGAGAACCAGAACTCGACTTCACCAAACACCTTCACGCTCATCAGGTTAATGGCACCGATAATCAGCACCACCGACAGCACCCAAATCCAGTGCGGTACTTCCGGGAACCACACGCCCATGTAGATACCAAAAGCCGTCACGTCGGCAATCGCCACAATCAGGATTTCAAAACAGTAGGTCCAGCCGGTGATGTAACCTGCTAACGGCCCCAGATAGTCCTGCGCGTAGCGCGAAAACGAGCTGGCCTGCGGGTTATTCACTGACATCTCACCCAAAGCACGCATGATGATGTACGCCACCGCACCGCCGATGATGTACGCCAGCAGCACGCTGGGCCCTGCCATTTTGATCGCATCCGCCGAGCCGTAAAACAGCCCGGTACCGATTGCCGATCCCAGCGCCATAAAACGGATGTGGCGCGTGCTCAGTCCGCGTTTGAGCTTGTTGGTTTCTTGCATAACACCAATACCTTGTAAATGAAAAAACCACGGGCAAGCCCGTGGTTGAAATTAACAGCAATGTCGATTACGAGTGGGCAGCGACCTGTTCGCGTCCTTTTGCCCGATCGACCACCGCGGCAATCACCAGCATCACCAGCGATGGCGGCAACCAGGAAAGTCCCTGATCGGCCAGCGGCAGATGCTGGCTAAACAGCGGCAGCACATCTTTAAAGTTGGTAGTTTTGATGGCATCAACGATGCCAAACAGCAGGCTCACCAGCATGGTTGGCGCGATGATACGCGAGCTTTTATTCCACCATTTCAGGGTGAAGCTCAGCACCACCAGCACGATGCACGGTGGATAAATCGCCGTCAGCACCGGAATCGAGATCTGAATCAGGTGGCTCAGGCCGAGATTCGACACCACCATCGAGAACAGACCCAGAATAAAGACCAGCGCCTTATACGACAACGGCAGGTATTGCGCAAAGAATTCTGCACAGGCGCAGGTCAGGCCAACCGCCGTGACCATGCAAGCCACGAAGATCAGTGCTGCCAGGAAGAAGCTGCCCATGCCGCCAAAGGTCTGCTGCACATACGCATGCAGAATCGCTGCACCATTGGCATTCTGATCAACCAGGCCAGCACTGCCAGAACCGAGTTTGAACAGGCTCAGGTACACCAGCGTCAAGCCAACACCGGCAATCACGCCCGCCAGCATGGTGTAACGGGTCAGCAGTTTAGCATCTTCAACACCGCGAGAACGCGCCGCATTGACGATAACAATACCGAACACCAGCGCCCCCAGCGTATCCATCGTCAGATAGCCGTTAACGAAGCCACTGGAGAAGGCCGCACGCTGGTAATCAGCCGTGGCAGGCGCGATACCCCCCGCAGGCCACAGCAGTGCTGCCACACCCAGAACGGTCAGCGCCACGATTTTCAGCGGAGCGAGAAAGTGGCCGACGGTGTCCAGCAATTTGCCAGGATACAGGGAAATGCCAATCACCAGCGCAAAGTAAATCAGGCTGTAGATAAACAGCGGCAGCGCGCCATCACCGGTCAGCGGAGCAATCCCCACTTCAAACGACACGGTCGCCGTACGCGGCGTGGCGAACAGTGGGCCCACTGCCAGATAGCAAACCGTTGCCAGCAGCAGACCTGCGGCTTTACCAATTGGCGAGCTGAGGGCATCAATGCCGCCGCCCACGCGCGCCAGGGCGATAACGGTCATCACCGGCAAGCCAACGGCCGTAATCAGAAAGCCGAAAGCGGCAACCCAGACGTGTTCGCCAGACTGAATCCCCACCATCGGTGGAAAGATAATGTTTCCTGCGCCTACGAACAGGGCAAACGTCATGAAGCCCAGCGCCAGGATATCCCTGGAGGTTAAACGATGTGTCATAAACTTCTGTACTGCCTGTAGCTGATGTTGCGGTGGAAGTTGAGTGCGTGTTGTCCTCTGCATGCACAAAAACAAAGGCTTATCTGATGAGTTCAGAGCGTTATGCGGGCCTAATCGTTAAAGCGCAGGTGATTTAATCTACTTTTCTTCTGTTCGCAGAGGGATAAATCGACAACGGCGCAAATTAAAACGTTTATAGCGAAGAAAGGCAATACGAGATCGGAAAACCAGAAGGATATAACAAGAAAGTGACGCAAAGCAGTGTATCAGCGGGGAATAGCGTGAAAACACCTCAGATGATTTGCTTAAAGTTTCCGCATCACGGGAGATCTCCTCGCAAAACCGGGCTTTAAAATGCACAAAAGGCGCGATTTACGCGCCTGTTTGCACAAGTTTACAGCATCACCACACCTGATTGGCGATATCGACCACCAGACGAATCTTCTGCCACTGTTGCGCTTCCGTCAGGCTGTTGCCCTCTTCCGTTGAAGCAAAGCCACACTGTGGGCTGAGGCAAATCTGGTTCAGGCTCACAAACTGAGAAGCTTCCTGCAGGCGCGCTTTCACCTGCTCCGGATCTTCCAGTTCACCGTTCTTAGTCGTGATCAGACCCAATACCACTTGCTGATGGCCGGGTTTGATAAAGCGCAGCGGCTCAAAACCACCGGAACGCTCGTTGTCATATTCGAGGAAGTAAGCATCAATATTCACCTGACCAAACAGAATCTCGGCCACCGGCTCATAGCCACCTTCGGAAATCCAGGTTGAGCGGAAGTTGCCGCGGCACACATGCAGACCAATGGTCAGGTCAGCCGGTTTATCTTCCAGCGCTTTGTTCAGCACCTCAGCGTAAATACGCGCCAGTTCCTGCGGATCTTCACCGCGCTCACGGATCTGCTGCTGCTGATCCGAAGAGCACAGGTAAGCCCAAACAGTGTCATCCAGCTGCAGAAAACGGCAGCCCGCCGCGTAGAAAGCCGCGATCGCATCTTTGTATGTCTGCGCCAGGTCAGCAAAGTACTCTTTCAGATCGGGATAGACGGTGGCATCGATCACTTTACGGCCACCACGGAAGTGCAGCACGCTTGGGCTTGGGATGGTCATTTTCGCCACGGCGTCGCCCGCAATGCTTTTCAGGAAGCGGAAGTGATCCAGCATCGGGTGATGTGGATTAAAGGCCACCTTGCCGGTGACTTTCACGCCGTGCGCTTTGGTTTGCACGCCGTTGAACTGGATGCCCTGCTCCGCTTCAAATAGCTCAACGCCTTGCAGATCGCCAAAGAAGTCAAAGTGCCACCAGGCGCGACGGAACTCGCCGTCGGTGACCACTTGCAGGCCGTTAGCGCGCTGCTGCTCGACCACGTGGCGGATTTCTTTATCTTCTACCTGACGCAGCTGCTCAGCCGTGATCTCGCCATTGGCAAACTGCACGCGCGCTTGCTTGATCGCCGCAGGGCGCAGAAAACTGCCGACGGTATCGGCACGGAACGGTTGTTGTTGTGGCATGTTCACTCCTGGCTAAACGCATAATTGCGTCAGGGTATAATTTCACCCGGTTATTTATAGCCATCTGGATGGCTAAATGTCCAGAAAGAGTGACATGCTGAAACAAATTGGGCAATGGAAGAAAATTCAGGTGACGTGAATAAAATTCATGATCGGGTGCTCGTTCTTCCATTTTACTCAATGGCGGCACGTGCCTGAGCCATCTGGCTTTCGGAAAGTGGCAAATACCCGGCTTCAGTTACCCGGCGCTGCCCTTCAGGTGATAACACCTGATGCAGGAACGCATTCACCAGCGGCGGCAGCGGTTTGCCCGGCGCTTTATTGACGTAAATATAGAGCGGACGCGACCACGGATAGCGGCCGCTGCGAATGGTTTCGGCGTCCGGCATCACGCTATCGCCGCTGGCAGTGACGATGGGCACCATCTTCACGCCGCTTAAGTGAAAACCAAAACTGGCATAACCAATGCTGTTGGGTGTTGCCGCGACGGCCTGCACCACCGCCGCCGAGCCGGGAAACTCCGCGACGTCCGAGCGGAAATCCCCTTTACACAGCGCCTGCTGTTTGAAGAAGCCCCAGGTACCTGATGCCGAATTACGGCCAAAACGCTGAATACTGCGTCGCGCCCAATCTCCCTGGTTGAGGCCAAGATCGCCCCAGTGCTGCGGCACCAAGTGCGCACCACACAGACGAGTGACAGAGAAAAGGGCATCGAGTTGCGGTTGATCGATACGCGTTAGCGGGTTGTCCTGATTGACCACCACCACCAGCGCATCCATCGCCACCGGCACCGCCAGCGGGGGATAGCCGTAGCGCGTGGTAAACAGTTGGCGTTCATCAATTTGCATCGGGCGGCTCATCGCCCCGAGCTGGGCAGCGCCTGCCGCCAGCGCGGTGGGTGCGGTTGAGGATCCAGCCGCCTGTACCTGAACGTTAACGCCCGGTGACTGGCGGCTGAAATCCTCGCCCCATAAGGTCATCAGATAGCCGAGGGTGTCGGAACCGACGCTGCTCAAATTGCCGGTGAGCATGGTTTGTTGGCTTTGTGCCTGCGTAGAGCACAGCAGCAACGTGAACAGCAACAGCGATCTCATCAGGTCTTCCGCAAATCAGGTCAGGAACATTGAACTGCACATTCTGTCGCGCCGCGATTCATCACGCAATCAATTGCGCCACTTCATCGTGCTTAACTGACCTTACTGTGCACGCTCTTCGCCACAATCAAACGTGGCGGCAGCACGAAACTAAAACAGGTTTCCTGATGCGGAATACTGGTGATTTCCAGCCGTGCATTATGGTGGCTCAATGCATGCTTAACGATCGCCAACCCTAAGCCACTGCCCCCGGTGGCGCGCGATCGGGCTTTATCCACCCGATAGAAACGCTCGGTGAGGCGCGGCAAATGCTCCTCGCTGATCCCCGGTCCGTTATCGCACACTTTGAACTCCGCGCCCTCTTTGTTACGCAGCCAGCTAATATCGAGGCGCGTCCCTTCCGGCGTGTGATTCACCGCGTTGTACACCAGATTGGAAATGGCGCTGCGCAGCTGTTCATCATTACCGAAGACTTTGAGGTGCGGATCGGTGTGGAAATGGATGCTGTGTCGGCCCTGGCTGAGCGTTTCCGCCTCGCGCTGCAGCAGTTGCAGCATGCCTGGCACATCCACCGTCTCTTTGAGATCGATAGCCGGGGCGGCCTCGATACGCGACAAGGTCAGCAGCTGTTTCACCAGGCTATCCATGCGGCGCGTTTGCTCCTGCATGGTGTGCAACGCCTTGCCGCGCGTGCGCTCGTTCATCGCCGCATCGTCCATCATTTCCAGATAGCCCTGCAACACCGTTAGCGGGGTACGCAGTTCATGACTGACGTTAGCAAAGAAGTTACGCCGCGCCCCTTCCAGCTGATGCATCTGGGTGACATCGCGCGCCACCATCAACCATTGTCCTTCGCTATAGGGCATCACACGAAATTCCATATGATGTTGATTGTTCAGCACCAGCGTCAGCGGCTTGTCAAAATCGCGTTGGCGAATATAGCGTGAAAACTCAGGATAGCGCAGCAAGTTGAGGATGTTCTGGCCATTATCTTCCGGCCAGCGCAGCCCGAGATGCTGTTGTGCCAGCCCGTTGCACCAGAAAATGGTGCCCTCTTCGGTGGTCAGGATCACTGCATCGGGCAGAGATTCCGCGCCGCTACGAAAGCGCTTAATCAGGTTACCCAGCTCGCGACGTCGACGGCGGTTACGCAGTTGCATCTGGTACAAGCCGTAGAACAAGGGCTCCCAGCTACCGCGACCGGCGGGCGGCGTCATGGAACGATCGACCCACAGCCAGTGCGACAGACGCATCAGATTTCTAAAGTGCCAAAACATCACACCCGACACCGCGATCAGCAGTAGCCAGGGCAGATAACCGAACAACAGACCAAGCACCAGCGCGGGCAAACAGACCAGCGCCAGCTCAGTCAATAATCTCTTCCAGGAGAGTCGTTCCAGCACGGTAAAAGACTCCGTTTAGTAGCGGGCAGAGAAACGATACCCTGTTCCGCGTACGGTTTGAACCATGCGATCGTGGCCAGATACTTCCAGTGCTTTACGTAAACGACGGATATGCACATCAACGGTACGATCTTCCACGTAGACGTTGGTGCCCCATACATGGTTCAGCAGCTGTTCGCGGCTGTAAACACGCTCCGGGTGTGTCATAAAGAAGTGCAGCAATTTATATTCGGTCGGTCCCATTTCCAGCGGGGTACTTTCCGACATCACGCGATGTGAGGACGGATCGAGGCTCAGGCCCTGCATCTCAATCACCTCTTCCACCGCCATCGGTGAAATACGGCGCATCACCGCTTTAATACGTGCCATCAGCTCTTTCGGTGAGAAAGGCTTGGTGATGTAGTCATCCGCGCCCACTTCCAGACCGCGCACGCGATCTTCTTCTTCACCGCGCGCCGTCAGCATCATCACCGGGATGTCGCGCGTCATGGCTTCACGTTTCAAATGTTTAATAAACTGAATACCGCTGCCGCCAGGCAACATCCAATCCAGCAGAATTAAATCAGGCCAGGGTTCGATTAGCTTACCAATCGCGCTGTCATAGTCTTCTGCCTCAATAGGCTGGTAATCATTCTGTTCCAGCACGAAACATAACATTTCACGGATGGGAGCTTCGTCTTCCACAACCAAAATGCGCTTAGCCATTATAACTCCTGCTTTTGTGACAATAGGTCACTGGGATTTGCGGCGCCATTATGCGTCAGTTTTATGACACTTTTATGAAAAACCCTCCCTATGATAGATAGTGATAAAACAGAAATGTGACAACGATTATCGCTTTTTTTTCTTTGCGATCTGAAGAGGTTATAATTCGCCTTCGCTTAACGAAGCAGGGAGTATTCATGCGCATCATTCACACCGCGGATTGGCATCTCGGTCAGTTCTTTTACAGCAAAAGCCGGGCGGCCGAGCATCAGGCCTTCCTGGACTGGCTGCTGGCACAGATTACCCAGCATCAGGTGGATGCTTTAATCATCGCGGGAGACCTGTTTGATACCGGTTCGCCACCGAGCTATGCGCGTGAAATGTTTAACCGCTTCGTGGTGGCGCTACAGCCGACGCACTGTGAACTGATTGCGCTGGCGGGCAACCATGATTCCGTCGCGACCCTGAATGAATCACGCGAGTTACTCGCCTGTTTAAATACGCGAGTGATCACCAGCGCCACACCACAGGGCGAACAGCAGGTGCTGACGCTGCATCAACGCGATGGCACGCCGGGCGCACTGCTGTGCGCGATTCCCTATTTACGTTCGCGCGATATTTTGCGCAGCCAGGCGGGGCAATCCGGGCGCGAGAAGCAGATCTCACTGCTGGAAGCGATTGAGCAGCATTATCAGCAGTGTTATGCCGCAGCGCTGGCCGAGCGGGCAAATCGCGCACTTCCCATCATTGCCACCGGTCATCTCACCACCGTTGGCGTGACGAAAAGCGACTCGGTGCGCGATATCTATATCGGCACGCTGGATGCCTTCCCGGCGCAGGCGTTTCCCGCCGCGGATTACATTGCCCTTGGCCATATTCACCGTGCGCAGCGCATTGCCGATAGCGATCATATTCGCTACAGCGGCTCACCGATTCCGCTCAGTTTTGACGAACTGGGCCGCGAAAAGAGCGTGTTCCTGCTGGAGTTCAGCGCTCAGCTGGATAGCGTCACTCCCCTCCCGATCCCGCAGTTCCAGCCGATGCAGATGTTAAAAGGCTCAATGGCGGAGATCGAACAACAGTTGGGCGAGTTTAGCGAGGGAGATCGCGAGCAGCCCGTCTGGCTCGATATTGAAATCACCACGCAAGAATATCTCAGCGATTTGCAGCGCCGCGTTGAGCAACTGACCGAAGCCCTGCCGGTGGAAGTGCTGCTGGTGCGCCGCAGCCGTGAACAGCGTCAGCGCAGCCTGGCGCGCATGGATAATGAAACGCTAAGCGAATTGAAAGTCGAAGAGGTGTTCGCCCGCCGTCTGGCGCAGGAAGAGCAGTTGGATGCCGAACAAGCCGAACAGCTCACGCAACTGTTCCGCACCACCCTCGCCGCGCTGGAGAACCCGTCCGCATGAAAATCCTGACGTTACGTTTTAAAAACCTCAATGCGCTGCGCGGTGAATGGTTTATCGATTTCCGCCGTGAACCCTTTGCCAGCAACGGATTGTTTGCCATTACCGGCGCGACCGGCGGGGGGAAAACCACCTTGCTGGATGCCATTTGCCTGGCGCTTTATCACCAGACGCCGCGCCTTGGCGTGCTGTCGCAGACACAAAACGAACTGATCACCCGCGACACCGCCGAATGTCTGGCAGAAGTGGAATTTGAGATCAAAGGCGAAGCCTGGCGCGCCTTCTGGAGCCAGAACCGCGCACGCGGCCAGGCGGATGGCAAATTGCAGGCACCGCGTGTCGAGCTGGCGCGCGTGGCGGATAACCAGATTGTGGCCGATAAGGTGGGTGACAAACTCAAGCTCATCGAAACCCTTTCTGGCCTCGATTTTGACCGTTTCACCCGTTCAATGATGCTGTCGCAAGGCCAGTTCGCTGCCTTCCTCAACGCCAAGCCGGGCGAACGCGCCGAACTGCTGGAAGAACTCACCGGCACCGAAATTTACGGCCAAATCTCGATGCAGATTTACGAGCGCTGGCGCACCGCACGCAGCGATCTGGAGACACTGCGCGCCCGCGCTGGCGGCATGATGCTGCTGGATGAGACGCGTCGCACAGAGCTGATGCAGCAGGTTGAAGCCTTAACGGCGCAGGAAAAAACGCTGAGCGAGCAGCTTGAGCAAGCGCAACAGCAACAACAGTGGCTGACGCACTCGCAACAGCTGGCGCAGGAGCAGCAGCAAGCCGCACAGGCGTACCAGGATGCCGAACAGGCATGGCAGCAGGCGGAGAGCGATCGCCAACGCCTGGCGCGCGCGGAACCGGCTGAAAAGCTGCGAGAAAAACTTCAGCAGCGTGAGCAGTTGCAACAAGATTACCAGCTCGCAACCCAGCAGGCGCAGCAGCTCCACACGCAGCAGCAAAATGCACAAACCGCGCTGCAGCAGGGTGAAAAAAGTTATCAGGCGGCACAACAGGCGCGTGAGCAGGCACTCGCCGATCAGCGGCAGCTGGAAACCTTGCTTACCGAACAGGTGATTCCGCTCGACCAACAGCTCGCCAGCCTCGCACAGCAGTTGGCGGAGCAGCAGCGCCTGCATGCGCAACAGTCACAGACATTGCAGCAAAGCCAGATCGCGCTCAGTCAGCATCTGCTAACACGTGAGCGCTTACAACAGCAGCTGGCAGAGCAGCAGACATTTCGCAGCCGTGAAGCGGCGGTAGCAGACTGGGGGCCAGAACTGACGCGCTGGCAAGCTGATATCGCCCGTTTCGATGAACGCGAGCAGGCGCTGACACAACTTCGTGCGCAACAGCAGCAGCAAAACGCGCAGCTGACCCAGCAGCAGCAGGCGATTGCCGAAGGTGATCGCAGGTTACAACCTCTGCAGCAGGCTGAGACGCAGGCCAGCCAGCAACGTCAGCAAGCGGAGCAGGTACTCACTTCACTTGAGACTGAAATCAGCAGCACCTCACTGCGTGACGCGCTGACACAGCATCAACAGCAGCGCGCGGCACGCCACCAGCTCAGCTTACTGGCGGCACGCTGGCAGTCGCTGCAGCCGCAGTTGCAGCAGCGGCAACAAAAACTCACGCTGTTACAGCAACAGCATCAGCAAGACGAACGCGCTTTGCAGGCACTGCGCGACGATTACAAACGTGAGAACCAGACGCTGCTCGATCTGCGCAAAATCTGCGAGCTGGAGCGCACCATTGCACAGTTGGCTGATGAACGCGCCCGGCTGCAGCCCGATCAGCCCTGCCCGCTGTGCGGTTCGTGCCAGCATCCGGCTATTGCGCAGTATCAGCAATTACAACCGGGTGAAAACCAGCAGCGGCTGGCGGCACAGGAAGCGCGGGTTAACAGACTCAAAGAATCAGGCACGGCGAAAAGTGAACAGCACAAGCTGTCGCTGCAACAGCAGCAGGTGCTGCAACAGGAGATTGCCGAATTCGAACAGCAACTCGCGGTGGCGCGCGAGCAGTGGCAAGCTTTCAGCAGTGAGCTGGCACTTACCTGCACGTTAGATCAGCAGGAAGTCTTTACGGCGTGGCAACAGCAGCAGGATGCGCAGGAAGCCACGCAGCAGCAGCAACTGCAGCAGCGCGAAAATGCGGCGCGAGCGTTACAACAGGCCAAAGACGCGCATCTGGTACAGCAACAACAGTGGCAGCAGCAGCATAGCGCCCAACTGCTGGCACAACAGCAACTGAACAACCTGCAGCAAACGCTGGATGAACTTAATCAGCGGGAAACTCAGGAACACAGCGCCTGGCAGCAGTTAGCGCAGCAACTGGAACAGCAGCTTACGGCACATCAGTTTGCGCTGCCCGAACGCGATGCCCGTGCCAGTTGGCTGGCTACGTTGCAGCAGCGCTGGCAAGCCTGGCAGCAGAGTGAGCGCTTGCTGGCCGAGTTACAGCCGCAACTGGCTAAAGCCGACAGCGAGCAGAACAACCTGCAAAGCAACCTGATGCGCGAGCAGCAACAGCTGGAGACATTGCAGCACGCGCTCAGCAGCCTTCAACAGCAGCACGCAGAACAGCAGCAGCAGCGTCAGCAACTGTTTGGCGATCGTCAGGTGAGCGTTGCGCGTCAGCAGCAGCAGGCCTTGCTGCAACAGTGCGAACAGGCGCTGGCGCAGCAGTTGCAACTGTGGCAGCAGGCACAAAGTCAGCTGCACAGCCTGAATGGTCAGTGTGAGCAAATTGATAGCCAAATTCAGGCCATGCATCTGCGTATGCAGGCGGCAGAAACGGCGTTTAACAGCGCACTCCAGCAGAGCGACTTCGCCGACGAGCAGACATTGCGCAGCGCGTTGCTGGACGAACAGGACATTCAGCATCTGCGCCAGCATCTGCAAGCCCTGGAGCAACAGCGTCAGCAGCAGATCGCGCTGCGCCAACAGCTGGCGCAGCGCGTCACTGCCCATCAGCAACAGCGCCCTGCCACGCTGAGTGACGAAGTGGCGGCGGGTATCGCTGAACAGCTGGAATCCCTGCGTCTGGCCCTGCGCGACAATGCCCGCCAGCAAGGTGAAGCACAGCAGCAGTTGCACAGCGACGCCCAACAGCGTCAGCAGCAGCAATCATTACTGACGCAGATTGCCAACGACGAGGTGGAGCTGACGCAACTGGGTCGCCTGAATGATTTAATCGGTTCAGCCAAAGGCGACAAATTCCGCCGCTTCGCCCAGGGATTAACGCTCGATCATCTGGTATGGCTGGCGAACCGTCAGCTGGATCGCTTACACGGACGCTACCTGTTGCAACGCCGTGTCACCGATGAGCTGGAGCTGGAAGTGGTCGATACCTGGCAGGCCGATGCCACGCGCGATACCCGCACGCTGTCCGGCGGCGAAAGCTTCCTGGTGAGTCTGGCACTGGCGCTGGCGCTGTCTGATTTGGTCAGCCACAAAACGCGCATTGAATCGCTGTTCCTTGATGAAGGCTTCGGCACGCTGGACGCCGAAACACTCGACACCGCGCTGGATGCCCTCGACGCATTGAACGCCAGCGGTAAAACCATCGGCGTGATCAGCCACGTTGAAGCGATGAAAGAGCGGATTCCGGTGCAGATCAGGGTGCGGAAGATGAATGGACTGGGTTACAGCAAGCTGGAGTTGCCAGGGGAATAAACGTCCGGCCCGCCATCAAATGAGCCTCTTTTCACAGGGTGCGGCTGTCTGGCCGCACCTGACATTCAGCTGTGCGTCGTGCGAGCCATTGAGCGAAAAATTCTGGATCTAATCAGAGTCAGAGAAATGCCATAGCAATCCCCTTACTGCTCGGTAAACTGGCCACCATGTTTTGCAAATCTGGGCAAATAGATGAACGCATTTCGCCGTGTTGCTGGCACATTGTTGTTGAGTACCCTACTCAGCGCCTGCCAGCATGCCCCATCGCATCCCATGGAAAGTATGACCAACCTGTGCCAGCCACAGAGCGAACCGGGCAGCGCATCCTGCAAATGGGCTGATGAGATGCAGCGACAGCTCAACCGGAAATTCACCGACGCGGTACATTACGCAGGACAGCAATGCATGGTGCGACTGGAGTGGCAAAACAGCGGGCGCTATGCAGTCACGCAGACGCAAGGTGATGAAACCCTGTGTCTGCGCGCCTGGCGGTTAATTGGTCAGTCGAAAGGATTACCGCCGCCGCCGGATCGTACCCAGCCCGCGTGGTTCGGCTTTGCACCGCATCAGGCTAACTCGCCAGCCCATCCTGTCGCCACTGGCGCGGGCTAATGCCAAACCAGCGCCGGAATGCGCGTGAAAACGCACTGACTTCGGAATAGCCCAGCAGCAGCGCCATCTCCGAGATGGGTAGCTGCTTCTGTTGCAGATAATGCGTGGCCATTTCGCAACGCACTTTATCCACCAGCGCGGTGAAGCTGATGCCCTCTTCGCGCAGCCGCCGTTGCAGCGACCAGCTCGACAGCCCCATTTTATCCGCGATCTCTTCCAGCACCGGTTCGCCCTGCATCAACGATAAGTTGACCTGCGAACGCGCCTGCTCCACCACGCTTTGCAGTGAAGCGCTGCTATTCAGACGGCGGATGGCATCCTGCATCACCATTAACAACATCGGATCCTGCTCTGGCATGGTGCGCAGCAGATCGCGTTTAGGGATCAGCAGTGAGTTGAACGGTTGATCGAACCATACCGGCGCATCAAACACTTTGCAGTGCTCGTGCCACTGCTCCGGCCGGGGATGCTCAAAATGCACCTCGCGCGGCGCCCAGTTTTTGCCGGCCACGTGACGGATCAGATTGAGGAACATGCCGAGCGTCAATTCCGCATCCTGCCGACGCGACAGGATCGCCCCGTGTCGCACCTGATAATCCAGCCGCCAGCAGTCGCCTTTATCGACCAGGCGCGTCAGCGTATCGTGCTGATGCCAGGGGAAAGCATTCACCACGTTATGCAGCGCCTGCTCCAGCGTCGGTGAGCATAAGCCGATATAGCCAATCAGCCCTAATGACTGCGGTTTGAACTGCTTGCCGTAATGCAAACCGAAGTTATCAAAACCAGAGTGGCGCGCCGCTTCTTCCATCACACGGCAATAGTTGACCAGACCAAGGCTGAGCGTTGGGCTGGCCAGCAGTTCGGAATCAATGCCGCTGATACCAAAAATACGATCAACATCGCCGCCTTTGTCGGTGATGAAGGTGCTTAAGCCGGTGGCCGCTGCCGCCAGTACGCCACGGTTGTTGGCCTGAGCTGAGAGCGAATTGTACGCTTCAGAGGGAGTCATCAGTGATTGCATCGGAACCTCACAGGGATCGCGCGAGTGAAACTAATGGTGGGATCCAGCAAGATTCGTACCATGACGCACTCAGTGGTCGTCATCAATGACGATGCGGCAAGGTTCGGGAGTATTCTCCGGCATGCGCGTTGGTGCACACGCGGCCCAATGGTCCGGTGACGTACCGTAACGTGCACATTGCTGCACACCTGGCTAAAAGCAGCCCAATGATCCGGTGATATTCGGTAACGTGCGCATTCCTGCTCAACAGAATAAAAGCGGCTCAATGGCCCGGTGGCATTCAAAATGCATGCACATTGATGCACATCTGGCTAAGCGCGGCCCAAAGGTCCGGTTGCATTTAGTTTCGCCGCGACCGCTTTCTGTTCATATCATAGCGGCGCGATTTATCGCGCAACGGCGTGAAGGTCATCTCACAGAGCGCAATAAATTGCGCCGCTACGACGCACTGCTGCCCGCTACTGGTGCAACTCAAACACCAACCGGCAGCTGATTGGTTTCCAGATAGCGACGGCATAGACGCACCGAGTGATCGGCCCAACGCGGCCCCAGGCTCAGCGCCATCTCGGTGTCTGCATGGGTGCCCATCCATGCGGTCATCTGGATACGACGTTGAATCAACAGCGTCGGCACCAGCGCCATCTCCTCATCAGTGATGTGCGCCACACGCTCGTAGCCCTGGATCCAGTTATCCACCCATTCGGCGGCACGCGGATGATGCTCAACAAAACTGATCGCCGCCGCCAGATCGTGCAGATACCAGCCCATGCCGCAGTCATCAAAATCGATCACCCGGGTTTCACCTTTGTGCAGCAGCAAATTGGTGAGGCGCAGATCAGCGTGGATCAAGCCATAACGATCCTGTCCTTTACCAAAGCCCTGCAACTCTTGCCCGACCCGCGCCACCGCTTCAGCCACGATGCCATGATCGGCAGGATTGAGATTGGGCGCATCCTGCCAGCGGCCCCAGTGGCTGTGATCGCTGACCATGGTGTGATGATCCCAGATGATACGCTGGAAGCCAGCCGGTTTTTGCCAGCTGCGACTGTGCTGATGCAGGCGCGCAGTGATGTGCCCGAGCTGCTGGAAGGCTTTGGGATCGACCTCGGTGGTGGGCATCTCGCCCTCGATCCAGTGGAACAGTACCGCATGTCGCATGCCTCCATCGGGCATGGCTATTGTCAGCACCGTTTCGCCATCACTGGCCGGGATCGCCTGCGGCACCATAATGCCAATCTCACGCAGCGCGTCGAGCCACAGCAGCTCACTCTGGATATCCGCTTTGCTGTGATAGTCAGGTCGATGCAGGCGCAACGCATAACGTTTACCGCCCGCCAGCAACAGAAAGGTGGCGTTCTCCGAGCGACAAAGTAGCTTTAGCTCGCCGTGGAATGGCGCGGGGTAACAGGCCAGCGCCTGCTGTGCCAATAGCGTCATTGCAGCATCGGTCAGGGAATCGGATTGTTTCGCGCTCATTCATTTTTCTCCAGCATCAATCTTATGGGTAGCAAGTGTTATCAGCATGGGATGACAGCGTTCTGACTGCTTGACCGCAGATAACCCAAAGTTGACCGCAGCGTACATCTGGCACTTTTCTTGCCTCAGAGTTGACCGTGGAGGACAAAACTCACTGCGCCTGCGTCAAGTTTTCCCGCTGCAGGCGGCGGCATTATCACTTCACTGTAGTGCATAGAACAAAACAGCGCGGTGCAGCCGCCGCACAACAATCACGACGGGGAGACGATTATGACGAGTAAGCTCAAACCCACGCTGGGCACTCTGCATTTGTGGGGTATCGCGGTTGGACTGGTAATTTCCGGGGAGTATTTTGGCTGGAGTTATGGCTGGGGCGTGGCGGGCACGTTGGGGTTCCTGATCACCACCGCGCTGATCGCCACCATGTATACCTGCTTCATTTTTAGCTTTACCGAACTGACCACCGCCATTCCACACGCCGGTGGCCCGTTTGCTTACAGTCGCCGCGCCTTTGGTGAAACCGGCGGTTTGATTGCCGGTCTGGCGACGCTGATTGAGTTTGTGTTCGCCCCGCCGGCGATTGCCATGGCGATCGGTGCCTATCTCAACGTGCAATATCCCGATCTCAACCCGAAAACCGCCGCCGTCGGTGCGTATCTGGTATTTATGACTCTCAATATCCTCGGCGTGAAGCTGGCGGCGATGTTTGAGCTGGTGGTGACGGTGCTGGCGGTGCTGGAACTGCTGGTGTTTATGGGCGTAGTGTCGCCGGGATTCAGTATCGCCAATTTTGCCGCTAACGGTTGGGCGGGAAGCGATCACTTCGGCATGCCAGCCCTTTCGGGCATCTTCGCGGCTATTCCGTTCGCCATCTGGTTCTTCCTCGCCATTGAAGGCGCCGCCATGGCCGCCGAAGAGGCCAAAGATCCGAAGCGCACCATTCCCAAAGCTTACATCACCGGTATTCTGACGCTGGTGGTACTGGCGATTGGCGTGATGCTGCTGGCGGGCGGCGCAGGCGACTGGCGTAAACTGTCTGACATCAACGATCCGCTGCCGCAGGCGATGAAGATGATCGTCGGCGAGCATTCAAACTGGATGCATATGCTGGTGTGGATTGGCTTGTTCGGACTGGTCGCCAGCTTCCACGGCATTATCCTCGGCTATTCACGTCAGTTCTTTGCCCTGGCGCGCGCCGGTTATCTGCCGCAGGGGCTGGCAAAACTGTCACGTTTCCAGACGCCGCATCGCGCCATTATTGCCGGTGGCGTAATCGGTATCGCGGCAATCTACAGTGATGGTCTGATCAACCTGCAGGGCATGACGCTGACGGCAGCGATGATCACCATGGCGGTATTTGGTGCCATCGTGATGTACCTGATGAGTATGCTGAGCCTGTTCAAATTGCGCCGCACCGCACCCGACATGGAACGCAGCTTCCGCGCGCCGGGCTATCCGATAATTCCCGGTATCGCGCTGGTGCTGTCACTGGTGTGTCTGATTGCCATGCTGTGGTTCAACCCGGTGATTGGCGGCCTGTTCGTGGGGATTATGGTGGTGGGATATATTTACTTCCTCGCGACCAAAACCCAGCGTCAAAATGCGCCGCAGGATGCGATGTTGATGGGTGAGTAATCACGGGACCAGAGGGCGCAAAACTGCGCCCTCGTCCAAAGGTCGCTATTGAGGCGACCTTTTTTCTAGGATTTCAGCGGCCACAACCATGCTGCGCCGCGCACGCCACTTGAATCGCCGTGCACCGCTTTCAATACCGGCGTTTCACACTCGCGACCAAACACCCACTGCTTCATCAGGGCTGGCACTGTCTGATACAGGCGATCGTTATTACTCATCCCGCCGCCCAGCACGATCACATCCGGATCGAGCAAATTCACCACTTGCGCCAGCGACTTAGCTAAGCGCATTTCGTAACGGCTCATCGCCAGCTCTGCTACCGGATCCTGCTGCTCAATCAGTTTGATGATCTCTGCGCCCTTCAATGCTTTACCGCTCAAACGCTGATAATCGATGGCAAAGCCGGTACCCGATACAAAGGTTTCAATACAGCCCTGCAAACCGCAATAGCAAGGTACTTCTTCGCGATGGCGAAGTTCATCTTCATCCATCCAAGGCAAAGGATTGTGGCCCCACTCGCCCGCATTACCATTGCCGCCAATGCGCGATTCACCGCCAATCGCCACGCCCGCGCCCGAACCGGTGCCGATGATCACCGCGAACACCAACGGCTGACCCGCGCCTGCACCATCCACCGCTTCGGAAACCGCTAAACAATTCGCGTCATTGGCGATGCGCACGTCACGATTCAGCGCCTGCGCCAAATCCTTGTCCAGCGGCTGTCCGTTCAGCCAGGTGGAGTTGGCGTTTTTTACCCGCTGGGTGTACGGCGAAATGGTGCCGGGAATGCCAATGCCCACCGTGCCTTTCTCGCCGGTTTTCTCTTCTGCCAGCAGCACTAAATCCACAATCGCCTGCACCGTGGCAGCATAGTCATCGCGCGGGGTATTGACGCGGTGACGGAACAGCTCTTGCCCCTGATCGGAGAGCGCAATCACTTCAATCTTGGTACCACCTAAATCAATCCCAATACGCACGATTTATTCCTCATTATTCGTTCAGGTGACAGATACAGTAGAAGGCTGAATCGGGAAAGGCAATGAAACCAATCCGATGTTTCGCTATCATGCGCGCTGACTTTGAGACTTGTGCGCCCGATCGCACCCACGGTAAGGAATCCCGATGTTGTGGTTTAAAAATATGATGGTTTATCGTCTGAATCGTGACATCCCACTGTCCGCAGACGATCTGGAAAAACAGCTCGACGCCTTCACGTTTTCGCCGTGCGGCAGCCAGGATATGGCGAAAACCGGCTGGGTTTCACCGATGGGCAACCGCGGCGAAGCGCTGACGCATGAAATCAACGGCCAGATCGTGATTTGCGCCCGCACCGAGCAAAAGATCCTGCCTTCGCCGGTGGTGAAGCAGGCGCTGGAAGCGAAGATCGATAAGCTGGAAGCGGAACAGAGCCGCAAGCTGAAGAAGACCGAAAAAGACTCGCTGAAAGATGAAGTGCTGCATAGCCTGCTGCCACGCGCTTTTAGCCGTTTCAGCCAGACGTTCATGTGGATCGATACCGTGAACAACCTGATCATCGTCGATTGCGCCAGCGCCAAAAAAGCAGAAGACACTTTAGCGCTGTTGCGTAAGAGCATCGGTTCACTGCCGGTGGTGCCGCTAACGCTGGAAACCCCGATTGAGCTGACGCTGACCGAATGGGTGCGTTCTGGTGAATTGCCGGCCGGTTTCGCGCTGATGGATGAAGCAGAGCTGAAAGCGATTCTGGAAGACGGCGGCGTGATCCGGTGTAAGAAACAGGATCTGATCTCCGATGAGATCGCCACCCACATCGAAGCTGGCAAAGTGGTGACCAAACTGGCTCTGGACTGGCAGGAGCGTATTCAGCTGGTGATTGCCGACGATGCCTCGATCAAGCGTCTGAAGTTCAGCGACACGTTGCGTGAGCAGAATGACGACATCGACCGCGATGATTTTGCCCAGCGTTTTGATGCCGATTTCACCCTGATGACCGGCGAACTGGCCGCGTTGATCAGTAATCTGGTGGAAGCGTTAGGCGGCGAAGCCAAGCGCTGAAGCCTTTATTGATCACCCCCCGCTGTAGCGTAGTGCTTGTCCGTTAAGCGACGGTTGATAACGCAGTCTGGTGCCGTTCAGGGGCTGGCGGTCCTCGCGCCGCTAACGCGGTACCTTCACTTCATTCATCTGCCTGACGGACCGGCGGGGATGGCACATCGTGTGCCGCCCCGCCTTTCGCCCGCATCCATGCGTGCTCTCCTGGCATCCTCATTACGTTCCGCGCTGCGGATTGCCAGCCCCTGAACGGCACCAGCCTGCTCTGAAGCTTCAGTGCGTGTTGTTAAAGAGGGCACGATAGTGAAGGTCAGAGCACCTCTGCTGCTGCAAGGGCTATCCGCAGCGCTGAGGCTGCAACGTTGTGCCAGGAGACTGGCGCATGGATGCGCCAGTCAGTTCGGGTCGGCCATGGATGGCCATACCCGAACGATCCGCCCGGCACGACGTTGCAGCCGAAGGCACCGCGAAGCGGCGTGAGGACGGCCCGGCAGCAACAGAGGTGCACTGGCCCGCACTTCCGCACAAAAGAAAACACGGCAATTTACCGATGTCTCGTTCTGGCAATGCGTAATTTCGCCAGAGCTTCCCTCAATGTCATTCCCTGATCGTTTGCGATTTCATGTTTTGCGATTATTGCCAATTCAAACAATGCGTTCTTCTGGCGTTCATCTTCAGGCTGTTCAGGACTAACCAAACGTTCAAGCGCGGCTTTATTGAATATGATCTGTACCATGGGAAAACATCCTTTCCTATTCTCATGAAGATAGCTTTACCAGACTCAACATAGACACACCTCAGTTTGATTCCTGGCTATGCTGAAGCCAAAAAGAAACCGGGAATGCTAAAAGCATTCCCGGCTTAATAATGACTCATGCTGAAAGTCAGCGTTTACAAGTAGCGGCACAGATAAGACGTTGGCTCAGCCACCTGCAAGTGGAATTCGCTGTGGCCCGGCACGTTGAAAACCGAACCGGCTTCGTACCATTTCCACTCGGTTTCACCTGGCAGCAGCACCTTCAGTGCGCCGCTCACGACCGTCATCTCTTCCGGCTGTCCTGTACCGAAGGTATATTCACCTTCTGCCATCACGCCAACGCTGGCACGGCCAATGGTCACGCTGTCGAAACCAATGGATTTCACTTTCCCGTCGAAATACTCACTTACGTTGAGCATGTTACTTCCTCACAGCACATTATGGTGTCTGGCAGATTACAAGGGAACTCGCTGATCTGTCACGCGAAAAAGCAATACAGATCGCGACTTGTGATCGGCCTCAGTCAGACGATCAACTCTGCCGCTAACTTCGCCACCAGCACGTTGGATAACAGTACCGGAATGCCCAGCATTTTCTGCAGGAAATCCCGGTGCTTCTGGTGATAGCCAATACAGTCGAGCACCACCACATCCGCCCCCTGCTCTTGCAGCGACAGGCCCGCCTCGATCAAATCATTTTGCTGTGCCAGATAAGGGCTGGCGACGGCAAAGCATGGCTCGCTGTTCAGATTCCGCCATTTACTGGCCTGCTCAGCGATCTGCTCTTCTACCGGCACGACAATCCCCACTTTATGTTCCTGCACGATGGCCTTGACCAGTGGTGGGATAATGCGGTCCGGCTCCAGCAACAGCGCCTTTTCGGTTTTCAGCGTGCCAAATTCACCGGTACACAGCAGCAAAATCGTATCGTAGCCCTGCTGTTCCAGCGCCGTAATCTTGCGTTGCAGTCCCTGCTCAACTTTTGGCCCCGACAGGCGCACCTGCTCGCCGGTGGTCATACGCGAAACCAGCACTTTCTCACCCGCTTCAGGCGAGAAGAACTGCTCCACCTCAGCGAGTGTCAGCCCGTCGAGTAATCCGGCATGAGCGACTTGCTCTTCCGGTAAGTGATCCTGCAGCAGCGGCAGAATATCGCTACGCGGGGATTGACCAATCGTTAAGGTAACCAGGGACTGTTTCATCATTAAGCTTTCCGCGTACGCAGGTGACTGAGACTACCATACAAAGAGTGTAGTAATGCGTACTCTTGTTTGTCATAGAACTGACAGGTTTCACGGCCAAACTCTTTCGCCACTTCCACCGCAAACTTCACGGTCGCCGCTATATCGACTTCATGGCTGGCACCGGTGCCGCAACCTGGCACGACCGATTCCGCGCAGATCGCCACGCCAACCACTGGCACATCGGTGGCGGTTGACGGCTGCAGGATGCTGTTAAGGTGATACACACCATTGCCATAAGGCGTGATGTCCTGCGTAGTGATCGGGAAGGTCACAGCAGGAAGACCGCTGGTCATCTCCATAATGCGCAGCAGATCTTCTGATACGCGCAGGATGTAACCCTCTTTCACTGTCGGCGAAATCGCGTAGCCTTTATGATTCAGGATACGGTTACCTTTGGTGGTATCGATGGAGAGAATCGCGTCCACGCCGTCGATCACTTCGTTGTCATTCATGGTGATGTCATCGCATGGCGAGTCCATGAAATCCACCGGCTCATGCGGACGGGTTGGCGCATCCGGACAGATGTGAGTAGTGATAATCACGTCACCCGCCAGCACATCGCCTTTGGTCTGCATCTGTGCCAGCTTCAGCGCACTGCTCACCGCCGCCACTGCGCCATCTGCATCCGACACCATACCGATACGCGTTGGACGCGCACCGATGCCACCTAAACGACCGACAATGCCCAGCGTGGGTGCGGTGCCGCCTTTGCTCTTGCCCTGCGCACCAGGAATATCAATGCGCACGAAATCAGTACGCCCTTTCGGGCCGGTGACGCGCTTGAAGCTGGCGGTCACGCCTGGGTAACTGGCAAAAAGATCCACCACCTGCTGGCCATCCACGTAGGCGCTATCGAGTAACTCAAAAACCTGCAGTGTCTGCTGTAAACTCATATTGAATTCCCTGGGTTATTTCTTGGTGCTACTGGCAAAAAGAGAATGGAAGAAGCTGTACAGCGCGTCGCCCGCAATAAACCCTGCGGCCATCACCTCCATCGGTGAACGTCCACGCTCGCCCCACACTCGAATGATCAGGATACGCAGTGCGATCCCCACCATCACCGCCCAACCTGCTGCGGCGTTGTTGATTAACAAACCGGTCGCCAGCAATACGCCTAACTGACGCTTCGGCCCACCGATAAACTGAATAATCGCCCCCGGAATCGCCCACATCAGCAAACTTCCGGCAATGCCTGGCTCGGCACCGGCCTGAATGGTTTTGGCGTAAACGCGTGCCACTGGCGGCAGCAGGTTTTCGGCGAAGAACAGGTTGTGTGCGTACCACACCACTGGAATACAGATCACAAAGGCGATCATCGCGGCGATTAACTGGATACGGCGGCCCCACAGCTCTTGCTGCAGATCGGCACCGTTACCGCGCAGGATAAAACCGGCTTTCAGGTCGTAGCCCATATCAGCAAAGGCAGGTCCTGTTGCGGCGGTGAAGCCACACAACAGGCAGAGCGCCAGCGGCGGGAAGCCGAGCAGAATACCGAGGATCAGGGTTATCAGCGCTACGGCAAAGGCCGGGAACCAGCCTGAGTGCATCGCGGCGATGCCGACAATCAATTCATGCACGAAGGCAGCAAACGCGGCATACACGATAAACAGCACCAGCATCGGCAAGCCCATCTGGCTCCACAAACCGCCCGCCAGTGCCAGCAGCGTGGAGATGATGATGTAGCCAACGGTGCCGAAGCCGAGAGAACGCTTCACTTCGCTGTCGCTGCGGCTGACATTCAGCTGATCGTTGCGACGGCTGACAATCACCTGCACGACCTGAATCAGCGCCACCAATCCTGCGCCGACCATCATGCCGTGTGGGATATACAACGCATTGATATCGATACCAGCAACCGGTTGCGCATAAGCACGCAACAGAAAACCAATACCCAACATGCTCAGCGCCCAGATATTGCCAATAAAAGCAGTACCGAAGGCCGACATGGGGATTTTCAACATCGAACCGGCAATGCCGCCGACAATACCCACCACCAGCAACCACGCCTGACGGCCGCCTTTATCGCCGGCTTTGATCGCTTCCGCGGCTGCTACGCCCGGTGGCCACGCATTGCTGGCCGGGAACACGCGGGTATCGAACAAGCGGTATAGCAGATAGGCATCCAGCAGCATCGCCGCACTGACACCGACAAACAGCGGCAGTACCAGCTGCGGTTCACCCAGCGCCCACGGCACGGCAATCGGCATCAGCAGACTGTTCGCCGCACCAAAGGTGGCAGAAGAGATGGCGGTTTGCGCAAGGTTCTGTACTTCGATGGAGCGATAACGACGGAACCATTGCAGAGGAATGCGCGCCAGCAACATGGCAAACAGCGCACCGATAATAGAGGTATTGGGTGTCACCCCAATGGTGGTAATCAGCTGAACCCCGATGATGGCACCTGCTACAGACAGCAGAACCAGCATTAAGCCCACGCCGATACTTTTTATTGGATTATGTTGACGCATATTATCCCCGTATTTTCACCCTGTAGAAAACGCGTAATACGTTTTATGCCCGACACGCGGGACATCAACGCTTTTAATAAATCGTTCCCTGATTTTTGAAATAGGCAGGTCCGAAGACCTGCTATTTCCCTGGTGTGGCGCGAATAAACGCCTTTAAATCGAAAATAAGGTTATGCGCCGTATTTCTCGGCCATCAATGCAGCCGTTGCGCGCAGTTCGCTGAGCAGCGCGTCCGGATAACCCGGGGCCGCTTCTTGCGAGAGAAACGAGAGACACAGTGCGGCACTTTCGCCGCGATGCTTATTGGTGACCGCCACCGCCAGTGAGCTGATGCCTGGCAACGTCTCATTGCGTGCCAGTGCCCAGCCCTGCTGGCGAATCACCGCTAATTCTTTACAGAGTGCATCAATGTTCAGCGGCGAGTTTGCGGATGCGGCTTGCCAGTCATCGGCAAAACGCGCACGCACTTCGTCATCACTCAACTGTGCCAGCAGCACGCGCCCGGTAGAGGTACCAGAAAGGGAAACACGCGTACCTGGCGGCGTGACGAGTTGGGTGAAAAAACGGCCGTGATACATGCGCATCACCAGAACGTCTTGCCCATCCAGCACGGAGATGTACCCCATACAACCACTGCTAGCCGCCAACTGCGCCATTGGCGCAGAAGCGCTATCCACCAACGGCGTAGATAAGTAGTGCCCCGCAACTGAAAGCAACACACGACCAATCTGGAAACAGCGACTATCGGGATCACGCTCAAGCAATCCTTCACTTTCCATGGTCGCCAGCAGGCGAGAAACGGTACTTTTCGGCAATCCCAACGCGTCAACCACCTCGGTGAAGGTCAGGCCCGGATGGCCCTGCGTCACGCCAAAGCGCTGGAAAAGCTTAAGTACGGCAGCGGCGTTTTCGAGTGTGGTCATGGCGTCGGTTTCACTATGTGGAACTGAGTTCCTATATCAATACAGTGAAAGTAATTCGCTCTGCTGATCGGGTCAAGCGCAAATTTTGAACCGGCTAAATTTGCGTCGATTTAACGCAGCATAAAATACGGCGCAAACTGAAAATAAAGTAACGTTATCAGGCAAGCAGGAATAACAGCAAAAAAGGATGGCGGTTCTGGCGGGCATATTAGTCATTTTAAGGCAGTTGAAAATAACTGTTTAGCCACGGAAAGTAATCACTGATTAACAGGCGTCCCTGCCCGCGAGATTTACTCTTTATCCGCGTCTTCATAACGCGCTTTGGCATCCTGCGCTTCGGCTTCAGTTTTGTGCTCACTGATCAGTGAATCGGGCTTCGGATGGTCAGCGCGTAACTCATACCAGGTCACGGTATTGTCTGCCGCGCCTTTCTCTACGGCAACGATGCGCGCTTCTCGCGGGTACGGTGGTTTGGTTGGCATAGATTTCCCTCTTATGTCTGGTTTCCACACAGACAGCGGCGATCCCCCTGTCTCTAATAAAGTATAGACAATGGAGGATCGCGAGAAAAAAGAGGGATAAATCTGAAGGGGTTAGCTGGCGCGGGCGAGCGAGAGGGATTGCAGAATTTGATCAACAACCTGATCTGGCGCCTGCATGGCATTCACTTCATGGTGCGCGGTCTGGCGGTAAAGATGCGCGCGCTCGCGCAGAATATCGCTCATCTCCTCGGCAATCGGACGACCGGTTAGCGTCGGGCGCTGTGCGGCTTCGGGCTGACGTTCAAGACGATCGGCCAGTACCGTTGACGGGGCATTTAACCAAATCACCTGCCCATGTTCGCGCATAAAGCGACGATTCACCTCAGCCAACACCATCCCGCCGCCGGTGGCAATCACCGTTGCCGGCGCTGTGACCGCCCGCAGCGATTCAGTTTCGCGCGCACGGAAGCTGTCCCAGCCTTCAGCCGCGACGATTTCCGCCACGGTGCGTTGCGTCGTGAGCTGCAGGTTATGATCGGTATCGCTAAAGGCATAACCAAGCGCCTGAGAAAGGGCCTGGCCGATGGTGGTTTTACCGCAACCGCGTGCGCCGATCAGATAGATGGGTAATGACATCCGGGCTCATCCTCCGCCGTATTTATGCCGCACGGGCAAGGTCATCAGGTCAATATTGCGTCGCATGATACCTGGATTTTATTTTATCAGCCACCCGCGAAGCACGATTTACGCGTATTTACGGCCCTGAATTCATTATCAACATGATTAATAAAGATAAAATGATGCGCGTTTCGTGCATCAACCTATTTGTAAGCACGGGCAACATTTCCTTACCAGGCCACTGATTTACTTTCTGTCACGTTGACCACATATAAGGAGGTACGAATCATTGGAGGTTCACACCATGCAGAACGAAGAACAACAGTTAATTGATAATCTCTTTAGCCGACTGAAACAGGCTGAAACCCAGAGCGGACCGCGTGATGCCGGTGCCGAACAGCTGATTAAACAGCACTTGCAGAGCCAGCCTGGTGCGCCTTATTACATGTCACAGGCAATCCTGATTCAGGAAGCAGCGCTGAAAAAACTCAACGCTCAGGTGGCCGATCTGGAGAATCGCCTGGCACAGGCTCAGCAACAACAACAGCAAGCACCGCAGCAGAGCAGCGGTGGTTTCCTGTCGAGTCTGTTTGGCGGCGGTTCTCGCCAGTCTGCGCCGCAGCAGCAACAGCCAGTGTGGGGCAGCGCGCCGCAGCAGCCTCAGCAGCAATACGCGCAGCCCCAACAGCAATATGCGGCTCCGCCTGCGCGCGGCACGGGTTTCCTCGGTGGTGCATTACAGACAGCTGTAGGTGTGGCCGGGGGTGTGGTGATGGCCGATATGCTCACCAGCATGTTCCATCATTCTCAGCCGGAAGAGATTGTGAATATCATCAACGAACCGGCGCTGCCGCAGGTGGATAACAGCCTCGATACCTTTAACGGTAATGACAGCAACAACGCCTTCCTGAACGACAACGCCAGCTGGGATAACAACAGCTTTGCGGATAACAACGACTTCAGTGACTTTGGTGGCGGCGACTACGACGACGATGACAGCTTCGTCTGATTAGCGCTGGCGTAACCACTTATCCAATTCGTTAGCAAACAGCTGGCGGTCACGTTGGTTTAGCGCCGACGGGCCGCCACTTTGCACTCCACTCGCTCGCATTGTTTCCATAAAATCACGCATGGTCAGACGCTGACGAATGGTATCCGGTGAGTAGCGCTCGCCGCGCGGATTCAACGCCGCAGCGCCCTTCTCCAGCACTTCTGCCGCTAAGGGAATATCCCCGGTGATCACCAGCTCGTCCGGCTGCACACGCTTCACAATCTCGTTATCAGCCACATCAAATCCCGCCGCGACCTGCAGCGTTTTCAGCCACGGTGATGGCGGTACGCGCAGCGGCTGATTCGCCACGAAAGTCACGGTGATTTTGGCGCGTTCGGCGGCTCGGTACAGCACTTCTTTGATGACATTGGGGCAGGCATCGGCATCAACCCAAATCGACATGTGTTTTCCTTTTTCCTACAGAATTGCAGGCGATCTTGCCCGCTTGCGGCAGAATGGCAAATATTTTTACGCGGCTTGTTATTCAGCACAGCTGTCGTAAGCTAACTCGCACGAGAAAATGAACACTTAAAGGATAGAGCGATGCTGGAGAAGAAAATCGGGTTTATCGGCTGCGGCAATATGGCGAAGGCCATTATCAGCGGACTGGTCAACAGCGGGCTGATTGCCCCGGCTAACATCTGGGTTTGCGACCGCAAACCGGCCACCAATCAGGCGATGGCAGAGCAATATGGCGTGACAGCGGCTGAAAGCCCAGAGAGTCTGGCACGTGAAGTCGATATCCTGTTTGGTGCCGTGAAACCGAATGTGATTCTCAAAGTGCTGAAAGATCTCGCGGGTCAATTGAAGAAGGATTCGCTGGTGGTGTCGATCGCCGCAGGCGTCACCCTCGATTCACTGGCCGCCGTGCTGGGGCACGACCGCAAAATCATCCGCGTGATGCCGAATACACCGTCGCTGGTGAACGAAGGCATGACTTCGATTACCCCTAACGTACTGGTGGAACCGCATGAAGTCGACGAAGTGGTTGGCATCTTCGAGAGCTTCGGCAAAGCGGCGGTGGTAAATGAATATCTGATTCATGCCGTGGTCGGTGTGAGTGGTTCGGCTCCGGCCTACGTATTTATGTTTATCGAAGCAATGGCAGATGCTGCCGTGCTCGGCGGTATGCCGCGTGCGCAGGCTTATCAATTTGCCGCGCAGGCGGTAAAAGGTTCTGCGCAGATGGTACTGGAAACCGGTAAACACCCTGGCGAATTGAAAGATATGGTGTGCTCACCTGGCGGTACCACCATCGAAGCGGTGAAAGTGCTGGAGGAGAAAGGCTTCCGCGCGGCGGTGATCAACGCGATGCAGCAGTGCATGGCCAAGTCCGAAGCATTAAGTAAGCAGTAACCTATTGGGTTTCATCAGGTGCGTCTGTCCGCGCACCTGATCCCGCCCAGTCTTGCCCCCCTTTACGCGCCCTGTCCCTGATAGGCTTCAAATAGCGCTAGCCCTTGCGCCAGCGTCATCGGTTGCTGCATGGCTTCCACCAGCGTCGCGGTCAGCGTGTACATCCCAGCTGAACACACCGCCGCGATGATGCCCTGACGACAGTAAAAGGCGATAAAGCTTTTGTCCTGAAGCGATCCCAGCAGTCGGTAGTCGTCCCACTCTTCGGCATGGCCCAGATATTCGTAGCGCGTGCCGTAGTGCGCAGTCCAGAAAAACGGCACGCGATCATACATCACTCCTTTACCCAGCATATTGAGTGCCGCGATACGTCCCTGCTGATGTGCCACACGATAGTGTTCAATGCGCTGCGGGCCACGCGGCGTGAGATAACTGGCAATATCACCCGCGACCCAGATATTTTCAGCAACGCGTAGCTGCCCATCGGCGAGCAGGCTGCCATCGTCCTGCAGTGGCAAATCGTGGATGAAATCTGTCGCCGGTTTCACGCCAGTGGCAAACAGCACCTGAGTTGCTGGCACGGATTTACCCCCTTTTAGGCGCACCGCACGCACCTGCTCATCCCCTTCCAGCGCTTCCGGCTTACCCTCAACAAATTTCACCCCATTGCTGCGATGCAGTTCGTAAAAATGGCGTCCAATCTCTTCACCAAACTGCTTTGCAAACGGCAGTGGATGACGGGCAATCACCGTGACATCCACATCCCGATTGCGCAGCGCGCCCGCCATCTCCATACCGATAAAGCTATTGCCGATTATCACCAGCTGCTCTGTTTGATCCACCTGTTTGAGCAGTTCATCCGCCTGATTTAGCGAACGTAACAGATGCACCCCCTGCAAATCCTTACCGGGGATGTTAAGCGGCTGCGGCACGCCGCCGCTGGCAATAAGTAGCTGGTCAAATTTCACTGTCTGACCATCCGCAAGAATCAACGTCTGATCCTGCGCCTTGAGTTGCGCGACCTCACCCTGAATGCGCTGTAGCGAACCCAGCACATCCGGCTTAAGCAGTTTAGGCACATCCTCGATCGCCATTTTTCCCGAGGGCACAAATTTGCTCAGCGCGGTGCGATCGTAAGGGGCGGCAGATTCGCGCTCCACCAGCACAATGCGGCCACTAAAACCTTCATCACGTAGCGTCCAGATCGCCGCACTGCCTGCGGCTCCAGAACCTAAAATCACGCACACCGGCGATTCGCCCTGAGCGGCGGGGGCGCTGGCAGGCGACATCGCCTGCGGATTGACCAGCACCTTGCCCTGTTCAACACGCACCGGATAGCGTTTAAGATTGGCCAATGCCAGCGGCTCACACATTTTGCCATCACGCAGTTGAAATACCGCCTTGTGCCACGGACACACCAGCTTACCGCCGCAGATTGCGCCCTGCTCTAACGGCGCTCCCGCATGGGGACACTTTGCCTGCAACGCCTGCACCCGTTCGCCATCGCGAACCAGCACCATATCGATATCACCCACGGTGAATTTGGTGGGTTTGCGCTGCGCCAGCGACTTGAGTTCCACGACAGATTGATAGCTCACGATTAGCCTCCTGCGTTGTTATTGGATTTGACGACATTACATCCCTACAAACAGTAAGCCTGGCAAAGCAGGAGGATTTCGCTGGAGAAACAAAGCGTAACGGCGGATAAGCTATTACTTATCACACCGTTAGTGAGGAAAATAAAATCGCGCTTCAGGCTAAGCCGTTTGCCACACCTTTTTGCCCTGTTTGATACACGCAACTAACGCCACGCTCCCATCTGGCTGGGGTTTCAGCAACAACACATCCGCCGGCGCGCCGGGTGCCAACCCATGCTGCTGTGGCAAATCTAACTGCCGTGCCGGACGAATCGATGCCATCTCAATCGCCTGCGGCAAAGAGGCTAATTGTTGCCGCAGCAGAAAATTGACGCCATCCAGCAGCCCACGCGCGGAACCGGCCAGCAGCTGGGGCGCATCCGCCATGCTGAGCCGCCCTTCCACGCTCAACTGCACACGTCCACCTATTGCCGAATCGTAAATCCCTGGCGGCTGCCCGGCAAAGCAGGTCACATCACTCACCAGCAGCGCCTGCTCGCCTTTTGCCCGCATAAAGACTTTCAACACCTCTGCGGGCAGATGATTACCATCGGCAATCAGCGTGGCCGCCAGCGCATCTTCCGCCAGCTGCTGCCAGATGTAATTGGGATGGCGCGGCAGTTGCAGGTGCGCACCATTGCCCAGATGAGTTGAAAGCGAAGCGCCTGCCAGCACCGCATCATGAATCTGCGCGGCAGAGGCCGAAGTGTGCCCAATCGCCACCCGAACCTGCTGCGCCACGCAATGCCGGATGAGCTCGCCGCTTTGCGGCCATTCCGGTGAGAGCGTCAGCAAACCAATGCGCTGCTGCGCGGCCCGTTGCCAGCTTTCAAACAGGAACATATCCGGCGCACAGATCGCCTCCCGTGGATGCGCACCACGCGGGCCGTCCTCCGGTGACAAAAATGGCCCTTCCAGATGAAAACCCGGCACCGCCAGCGCGACGTCCGAATAGTGCTCACAGGCGCTGGCCAGCTGCTGCAACGCTTGCGCAATCTCCCCGGGCTGAGCGGTGATCACCGTCGGCATAAAGCTGGTGACCCCTTGTTGCCACAACGCGCGCGTGGCATCCAGCACATCCTGTTCGCTAAAAGGAAAGTGATTAAAGTCCACGCCCTGAAAGCCGTTAACTTGCAAATCCACCAGCCCCGGCGCCAGAATCAGATCGTTGTCGGGCTCTGGCAACGATCGCACCTCTGCCAGCAGGCCTTCACACATGTAGAGCTCAATCGGATCCAGCGTGCGGTAATCGCGACCGCGTAATAGCATTTCAGTCAAAAATCACCTCCGCGCAGGCATCGGCGTCGGTATATAGCGTGCAGTTGGGATGCTGGCGCAATCGGGTTGCCGGGCAAGCCGTGGATATCGCGTCGTGCAATGTTGCCTGCACCGCTGCCCGTTTGGTCGCACCCGGCACCATGCAGAACAACCTGGTGCCACGCATCAAAGCGGGAATGGTCAGCGTCACCGCGTGCGTCGGCACCTGCTCGAGTGTGGGGAAACAGCCGTCGTTGACCTGCTGCTGACGGCAGGCGTGATCCAGTTGCACTGTCTTGACGCTAAGCGGATCGCTGAAATCCGCTACCGGCGGATCGTTAAAGGCCAGATGGCCATTTTCACCAATGCCCAGACAGACCACATCGATCGGTGCCGCCTCCAACTTGCGCGCATATTCGCGACACACTCCCGCAGGATCGCCACCTGAAGGGATGAGATACACTTCGCCAGGTTGTACCCGGTCAAACAGATGTTCACGCAGGAAATGGCTAAAGCGCTGCGGCGCATCTTCATTCAACCCAATGTATTCATCCATATGGAACGCGTGAATACGCGACCAGTCGAGATTCGGCGCGGCAGCCAGCGCGGCAAGAAACTCATGTTGTGAGGGGGCGGCAGCAAATACCATCCGCACCACCCCCTGCTGTTGCAGTAATTGCTGCAAATGGGCGATGGCATCCTCTGCCGCCGCGATACCTAATGCATCACGATGGGCGAAGCGCTTGACCCACAAGCGGTCGCGCTTTCCCTGTTGTAAAAGCGTCATTCTTATTCCTCCTGAGAAGCGTTGTGACTTTTCGGCCAGTGCGCACTGGCGGGCATATCCTGATCCTGATTGAGTGCCGCGAGCAGCGCGTCGACTTCCGGACTGACCGGTGCACGACGCAGCCATCCCATCACCACAAACAGCATCAGCGATGACATCACGGGGGCGGCCACCTGAGTGGCAGTGCTGACATCAGTAAAGATAAATTTCACGCAGAAAAAGGTGCCCACGCCCACGGCCCAACTCATCAGCGCCGCGGCACTGCCGCTACGACGAAATGCGGGCAGTAAGCCTAAAAGCATCGGAATCGAAATGGGCCCCACTAATCCACCGAACCAGATAATCAGCAGAGACAGCACACCGCCGAAACGGCTGGCATTCATGGCGATAATCAACGTGGTGATGATGAAGAGAAAAGCCGTCAGACGCGCGACGAGCAGCGAGCTTTTACCGCGCTGAAAATGGCGCGGCAGCATGCCGGGAAGAATGTCACGCGTAACCACCGCCGTGATGGCATTGGCATCTGATGAAGTCATCGACAGTGTGTGAGTGAACATCGCCACCAGCACTAATCCTATTAACCCATTCGGTAGTAATTCCATCGCCATCACAGAGTATGAACGTGAGGGATCGCTAAGATTGGGGAACAGCAGCGGTGCCGCCCACATCGGCCAGAACAGTATCAGCGGCCAGATCAGGTAAAGTGCGGCCGAGAGCAACGCCGCTTTACGTGCATCGCGACCCGCCGGTGCGGCGATGAAGCGCTGTGCCAGATTCCAGGTGCCGCCGTTGTAGCTCAGGGTGTAAATCACAAAGTAGGCGAGGATAAAGCCGAGCGTATACGGCTCCTGAACGATGTCGGTGTGGGTGGCAGGCAGGTGTTGCCAGATGGTGAGTAGCTCGCCGAAACCGCCCAGATGCATCGCCACGGCCACCACCATGACCATCGCGGCGACAAACTGCACCACAAACTGGCCGAAATCATTGCAGGCATCGGCCCATAAACCGCCCATCACGGTATAAAACAGGCTAAGCGCCCCGGAGATACAGATGCCAATCAACGGATCTAACCCGGTAAAGACATTGATGATTACGGCAATGGCGGCCCATTTGGCGCCGACGTCGAAGGTTTTCAGCAGCACCCCACTCCACGCCAGCACCATTTGCGTTGGCAGGTTATAACGCGTGGCGAGGTACTCCATCGGCGATTCGATATTCATATGGATTCGCAGTCTGGCCCAGCGTGGAGCAAACAACCGCGACCCGATTAATACCGCAACGGAGATGGGAAACGCCCACCAGAAATAGATGGTGATGCCCATGTTATAAGCCACTGCCGCATAGGCCACGAACACGGCCGCACTGTAGCCGGACATATGATGCGAGACGCCCGACAACCACCAGGGCATTTTCCCGCCTGCCGCAAAGAAATCACGCGTGCTGCCGACTTTACGCATCGCCCAGAGCGTAATGGCCACTATCATCAGCGCATAGAGCGCCATCACAGCATAATCAAGCACATTCATAGCCGTCTCCACAGGTCAAATCTGCCCGACGAAAGCATCCGGTTCGAGGGGAAGGATAGATTATTTTTTAATTAGTCCTTATTTAGGATTAATGCATCCTGGCAGCATCACCGCGTTTAAAATGTGACGACGCTCCGGCTATTACTTTTTCTTCTGACCGGTGAATGGGAGCGAGTGAGAAGCAATAAAAAAGGGCTCATACACAGTATGAACCCTTAAATCAGGTGCAATTCGATTAGGCTTTTTTCAGGCAGGAACTCATAAAGGTCTTACGTGCATCGCCGCTGAGTTTTTTATCAGCCGCGTCGGTATTACAGGTTTTCATCTTCATTTGCTGCGGCGTCATGCTGCCCATCTTGCTGTCTTTTTTCAGACAGTCGCTCATGAAGGATTTACGCGCATCCCCTTTTAAATCCTGAGAAGATGCGTGTTGATTACACATGGTCATTTTATTTTGTTGGGCGGTTTTCTCTGCTGCACCCGCATTGCCCGCCAACAGCAGGCCTGCTGCTATCATTGCCAAAAGACACGATTTCATTGCCGGAATCTCCATAGAATTATTGCCTCTTAATCATGGCAGGAAATAAGCAATGCAGAAAAAAATATATTCCCTCGTCCAGAGCTTGCTGCGAGCACGCTAACAGCAAAATCGGTTCTTCAGCGTGGCGTGACGCTTACACGCGGGGATGATTCAGCAGCTTTTCAACGTAGTTACGCAGCAGAGTGGTATCTGGGGTTTCTGCCGCAGGGGCAAGTGGAGGCATCGCGGTGGCGATACCGGCCGCAATCTCGTTGAATTGTTCAGGATCCAGCTTACGCAGCATGGCCGTCAGCACAATTTCTAATGCCTCTACCTGGACCACTAATTCTTTTGACTCTTCTTCTTTCTCAGCCAGTTTTAGCAGAAGTTCCGCGATAAGGTTTTTCATGCGACAGGCTCAATAAGAGATGGAAAACAGACGTTAGCATTGAGGGGGTTAAAACAACAGGGATTTTTGGCGGTTTGCTTAAATTTTAGAATAAGCGCAGCGTTAAAAAAGAAACGGAATTTCAATATGTAACGGCGAAACGTTTCACTTCATTGGTCATGCTTCTTCGAAACGTTTCGCGCGTAATCATGCATTAACGTCTGGCGCTAATTAATGGGGTCCCATAAAGCCATGCCCTGGACCGCCACCGCCGCCAGGACCACCCCAACCGCCTCCGCCACCCGGCGGTGGGAAGATACAACCGCTCAGCGCGGCCACCAATGCCACAACGGCAGCGATTTTAATAATACGGACCATAATTACCTCTGGATGGTGAAATCGGGCTGAGTGTATGAGGCGGTAACGGGCACGACAATACAGAATTCTCTGCAACCCGGCGCTATTCATCTCTGCTCACCACGCTTAACAAATTACTGGCACTACGCCCGCAAAAAAACCACAGAGGCATCATCATATTGAAGAAAATTTCAACCATTGCGGGCGGTCGATCACTTTACACGCCGCGCGAAATGACGCAATGTGAGCGCATTACAATCAATGAGATCTTACCATGACCCTGCCCACCCTTTCTCTCAGTGATATCCTGGCGCGTCGCGACTGGGAAAATCCGGTGATCACTAGCCTGAACCGTCTGGGTGCCCATCCGCCGTTTTCCAGCTGGCGCGATGAAGTCAGTGCGCGCGACGATGCCCCTTCTCCATCACACCAGTTACTGAATGGACACTGGAGTTTCAGCTATTTCTCACAGCCTGAAGCGGTGCCACAAAGCTGGTTGCTGCAGGATTTGCCTGGCGCGCACTCCCTGCCCGTGCCTGCAAACTGGCAGCTGCATGGCTTTGACGCGCCAATCTACACTAACGTGCAATATCCGATTCCTGTGAACCCGCCGTTTGTTCCTCAGGAAAACCCCACCGGATGTTATTCGCTCACATTCAATGTCGATGAGAGTTGGCTGACGCAAGGACAAACGCGCATTGTGTTTGACGGCGTTAACTCGGCCTTTTTCCTGTGGTGTAACGGCCAGTGGATCGGCTATTCACAGGACAGCCGCCTGCCCGCCGAGTTTGATCTCAGTCAGGCATTACAGCGTGGCCAGAACCGACTGGCAGTGATGGTGTTGCGCTGGAGCGATGGCAGCTATTTAGAAGATCAGGATATGTGGCGCATGAGCGGGATTTTCCGCGACGTCAGCCTGCTGCATAAGCCATCGACTCAACTGGCCGATGTGCAAATCGAAACGGCGCTGAGCCCGGAATATATCCGTGGCGATCTGCGCGTGAGTGTCAAAATTCACGCCGGCGAACACCCGCTTAATCAGTGCCGTCTGCGTGTGAGCCTGTGGCAGGACGAAACCTGCATCGGCAGTGAAGAACAAGCGCCGGGCAGTGCGGTGATTGACGAACGTGGGCATTACCCAGAGCGCGCGCTGCTGGTGCTGCCGATAAAAAATCCCCTGCTGTGGAGTGCGGAAACGCCCCATCTCTATCGTGCCGTGGTGACGCTATTGGATGACAACGGGCAGGTGATTGAAGCCGAAGCCTACGATGTCGGCTTCCGGCGTGTCAGCATTGAAAACGGTCAACTGTGCGTCAACGGCAAGGCCCTGCTGATTCGCGGCGTTAACCGTCATGAACATCATCCGGAAAATGGCCAGGTGGTGGATGAAGCCAGCATGCGGCGCGATATTGAATTAATGAAACGCCACAACTTCAACGCCGTTCGCTGTGCGCATTATCCCAACCATCCGCTGTGGTATCGCCTGTGCGATGAATATGGCCTGTATGTCGTCGATGAGGCCAATATTGAAACCCACGGCATGCAGCCCATGAACCGTTTATCGGCCGATCCACGCTGGTTCGCCGCCTATAGCGAGCGCGTCACGCGCATGTTGCAGCGCGATCGTAACCACGCTTGTATCATCATCTGGTCACTCGGCAATGAGTCCGGCCATGGCAGTACCCATGATGCGCTCTATCAATGGGTGAAAAGCAGCGATCCGACCCGTCCGGTGCAATATGAAGGCGGTGGCGCCAATACTGCCGCCACCGATATTGTCTGCCCAATGTATGCGCGCGTTGATCAGGATCAGCCCTTCCCTGCCGTACCGAAGTGGTCATTGAAAAAATGGATTGGCCTGCCGGGTGAAACGCGTCCGCTGATCCTCTGCGAGTATGCGCACGCCATGGGCAATAGCTTCGGTGGCTTCGCCAAATACTGGCAGGCTTTCCGTCAGTTCCCGCGCCTGCAGGGCGGTTTTGTCTGGGATTGGGTCGATCAAAGCCTGACGCGTTATGACGAACAAGGCCAGCCATGGCAGGCTTACGGCGGCGATTTTGGCGACACGCCTAACGACCGCCAGTTCTGTATGAACGGTCTGGTGTTTGCCGATCGAACGCCGCATCCGGCTTTGTTTGAAGCGCAGCGTGCGCAGCAATTCTTCCAGTTCCAGCGCGATGCCAGTAATGCCTGGCGTTTCACGATCTCCAGCGAGTACCTGTTCCGCAGCAGCGATAATGAAGTGCTGCGCTGGTCGATTGAACAGGATGGCGTTTCCGTCGCGCAGGGCGAACTGCCGCTGCATCTCGTCGCGCAGGGCAGCCAGACGATTAATATTCCAGCCGCTGAACATTTACAAGGGAATGCGTGGCTGAATCTCGCGGTACATCAGATCGCTGCCACCGCATGGTCGGAAGCCGATGCCCGCGTGGCCTGGGATCAGTGGCCGCTGCCCGCCGCGTTAATGCCTCGTGTGATTGATGCCACGCCCACCGCGCCAGAGCTGATAGCCAATCACGATTTGGTTGCCGTGCAACTGCCGCAACAGCGTTGGCACTTCTCGCGCCGCAGTGGGGAATTGGTGCAGTGGTTTGTTAACGATGAAGAGACAATGCTGACGTCATTGCAGGAGTGCTTTGTACGCGCGCCGATTGATAACGATATCGGCACCAGTGAAGCCGCCAATGTCGATCCCAATGCCTGGGTGGAGCGCTGGAAACACGCGGGCTATAACCAGCTGGAAGCAGTGCTGCAGGATATGCAGGTCGATAGTCTGAAACACAGCGTGCTGATTGAAACCTGGCATCAGTGGCAGGCCAATGGGCAGGTGATCTTTACCAGCCACAAGCGTTATCAGATCGGTGGCAACGGTGAGTTGAGCGTCAGTGTCGAGGTGCAACAGGCGCCGGGCTTGCCTGCTCCCGCGCGCATCGGGTTGCGTTGTCAGTTGAGGAGCGCGCCGCAGAGTGTGAGCTGGCTCGGCCTGGGCCCGCATGAAAACTATCCGGATCGTCAGCTGGCGGCGCAGTTTTCACACTGGCAGCAGCCGCTGACTTCGCTGAGTACCGCCTATGTGTTTCCCGGTGAAAATGGATTGCGCTGCGGTACGCGCCAGCTTGATACCGGCAGCTGGCAGGCGAGCGGCGATTTTGCGTTCTCGCTCAGCCGCTTCAGCCTCGAACAGCTGCGTGATACCTCGCATCGCCATCTGTTGCGGGAAGAAGAAGGCTGTTGGCTGCACCTTGATGGCTTCCATATGGGCGTGGGCGGTGACGATTCCTGGAGCCCCAGCGTCAGCCCGGAGTTTTTGCTTTCTCAGCAGCAGTGGCACTACGCGCTGACGCTGCGCCAGTAGACTTCTTCGCCGCCTCACCTTGCTGGCTCAGCGGTGGAGACAGCTCGGTTTTCGGGCGGCGATAGAAGCGGCGCAGAAGCAGGACATTCAACAGCACCACCACGGCGGTAGCGAAGAAGACCCAGCGATAGCCGGTCGCAGCAGACACCGCCGCACCCAATAGCGGGCCGGCCACGTTGCCGAGATACATAAAGGATTGGTTGTAGCCAAAGATGCGTCCGGTGACATTATCGCGCGAGTGGCGTACCAGCAGCGTTTGTACTGCAGGCATCATCGCGCCATCGGCAAAGCCCAGCAGGAAACGCAGCACGCCTAACTGAGTGGCGCTGGTAACGAATGACATCGCCATCAGCAACACCAGAGAAAACAGCATGGTGCCCATCAGAATGCGCTGCGTGCCAATGCGATCGCCCAGCTTACCCAAACGAGGGGCGGAGATCAGCGCCGAAACGCCCGGCAGTGCGGCAATCACTCCACTGAGGAAGGCCAGATTCTGCGCATCGGGCGCCAGCTCACGCACGAACAGCGTCAGGATCGGGTTCACCGAGCCGTTACACATCTGGATCACCATGGTGGTGACGAACAGACACATCATCAGGCGAGGATTGTCGAGGCTGCGGAACACCTCGCGTCCGCTCATTTTGTCCTGCTTGCTCACTGGCGTGTAGCCGGTCTCTTTGATCAGGAACAACGTGACAAGGAAGCTCACCATCAACAGCACTGCCGTGACAATAAACACCATGCGCAGTCCCAGCCAGTCAGCCAGAAGCCCGCCAATCATCGGCCCCAAAATCACGCCGCCAATTTGTCCGGTGGAGACACAGCTCAATGCCCAGCCGCTGCGCTCACGCGGAACCTGAGCGGCCACCAGCGCCATCGCATTAGGAATATAACCGGATGTCAGGCCCATTAGCGCACGCAGCAGCAGCAGTTGCCATGCTTCGGTCACAAACGCCTGCAGCAGAATCACCGCGCCCATGCCAAAGGATGCGCGTAACAGCATCAGCTTGCGCCCTTTGCGGTCAGCCAGACTGCCCCACAGCGGTGCCACCGCAGCAGATACGATGAAGGTGATACTGAAGGTGAGACCCGACCAGACGCTCAGTGCATTGGTGCCATGGATACCGAGTTCCTCAACGTAGAGCGGCAGGAAGGGAATGATCTGGCTGATGGCCAATCCAGTGAAAAAGCAGCCAAACCAGACCGAAATCAGATTGACCTTCCAGGACTCGATGGAGCGTAGCATGGGCATCTACATCAGAAAAAATGAAATGAGGGTTCAGTCTAACAACCTCATAACATCGCTGGACGGCAAAACATGGCATCGGGTTAAAAACGCAGTTTTCCGCTGCCGTGCGTGATTCTGCTCACAGCAAATAGTGTAAGGGGCACGATTTTTAGTGTCTTTATGTGCTGAAACAAACAACTCAGCAAGATAAGCGCATCGCGATAGAGAGCAAACGTGAAAAAATATGTCTATCCATTACTGACAATATTCGACGCCGCATCTATGTTTAAAAAATCACCGGCCATCGCTGGCGAGGCGCTGCCCGTTCTGGACAGTTCCCATGCTTAACCCATGTTTCCCAATGCTGCCAATAAACGGCGGTGGGCATCGTTGTCTCTGCGGAGGTCAGCCATGAGAGCACATCCTAACAGCGCCAGCCGGGCGATTACCGACTACTTCAACAGTCCTGCCTGGCATGCGCCGCACGAGAGCGATCTGCTGGCAGCGATCATGCGCGAATTGATGGATGATGGTCAGCCCGCGACCAGTAAAGCGATCATTGCGCGGGTGATTGCCAAACTGGAGTTTGAAGGGGATGAGCAGCAGCTCCAAAGCTATCGCAATCTGTTGGCGCAGTTGCTGGAAGACAGGCAACAAAAGCCGTAAGGTGCCGTCATTAAACCACCGAAGAAATCGCCTTGTGTGCGGCGGATTTAAAGGACATTTACAGCGTTCAGGGATTTCAAGACGCGCCGTAAGCGGGCGCGCCTCCATATCGTGTTACTTCACTGCGCGCAGGTGATCGGCCTCGCTGACCACCGCTTTTCCGCTTGTACGCTGGTACAGGCACAGCTCACGCCCAATCTGATTTTTCATGTGCTTCTGCGGATAACGCCCTTCCAGCAGTACCGCGTCGTAGCCGACGCTGTCGTCATACTGAATCGGTTTCCCCACCACCTTCACCCCTTTCAGGCCGCTGGCTTTCAGACAGGCTTGCTGCCGGGTTTGGCTGTTTTGCTGCCAGGCGGCTTCGCTCGAGGCGTGCGCCAGTGGACTTAATAGCAGGGTGATTAGCAGAATTTTTTTGGTGTGTCTCATCGTCGCTCCTCATCAATCCAGTACGGATTAATAGATAAAAAAATTCCCGCCGAGGCGGGAAGAAACAAGACGAGCATTGCATATTCGAGAGTGACGAGGAAATCTCCGTAATGCGCAGCTATCCTCGCCCGGCGCCATGACAGCCCGATGACAATGCGATGTCCGTTTGAATTTATCCGCAATAAACCCGCGAAATTTTACCACTCTGATCAGCAGTAAAATTCAGGCGGCGCAGGTTGAAGTCCATGGTGACGGCACCGTTCCACGGAATGGCGCGCACCGGCACCGCAAAGCGTTGGGTATCAAGGCTACTCAGTGGCTGGCCGATATAATTCTGATATTGCGATGCGCCACACTGATCGGTTTCGGGATCGTGGCTGACGGCAGCGGTGCTGTCTGGTTTGCTGGCGGACTGACAGGCGGTTAAGGCAAAAAAGGCCGTGGCCAGTAACGCTTTTCCATAATGGGTCACAAGTTTCTCCTCCTGGATAGAAAACGAACCGTTCCCGAGAGTAACAAAGCAAGCCGCTGATGTGAAAATAATGCCAGTGGATTAATCGAAGAATTGTGCTCTAACACGAGATTTCCCTCTCACTTCCCAGGATTAATCGCACGTCGTGTCTAAAATTTATGCGCTCAGACACTACAATTAACTAAGAATTATCTGAGGAGACGATAATGGAACTCGCCATTTTTATCGGTTTTGCCATCCTGATGACCGTGATTGCGGTGCGGGTGCGTTAAGCCCTGATGATACTGGCGGCTAAACGGCCGCCACGACGGAGAAGCCGCACTTATTGAGCGGCTTCTTTTTCATCCTGCAAGCGCACTTTAAACGCCCCAAGTGGCATTGGCTTGCCGAGAAAATAGCCCTGCCCCTCTTCACAGGAAAGCGCCTTCAGCTCATTGAGCTGCGCTTCGGTTTCAATCCCTTCTGCCGTGATGGTGAGTGCAAATGCCCGCGCCAATCCGACAATCCCCGCCACCACTGATTGCGCCTGCCTGGATTCCGGGAACTCTTTCATCCATGATCGATCGATTTTCAAGCCATTGAACGGGAAGGTTTTGAGATAGCCTAAGGCAGCATAGCCAGTACCAAAATCATCCACCGTCAGCCGCACGCCCAGCGCACGCAACCCCTGCATGATTTCCAGCGCACGATCGGGATGCTCGAAGGTCACGTTTTCAGTGATCTCCAGTTCCAGCCGTGTGGCTGGTAAACCGCTCACCGCCAGCGCGTGTGCGACACGATCCACCAGATCGCTGTTACGGAATTCCACCGGAGAGATGTTCACGGATACGTAACGCTGGTCGCCCCAATCGCTGGCATCATGGCAGGCGCGCATTAGCACCCAGTCACTGATGGCAGCGATCAACCCATTCTCTTCCGCCAGCGGAATAAAGCGGTCAGGGGTAATCCATTGATCCTCAGCCACTTGCCAGCGAATCAGCGCTTCTGCGCCAGCCAGCTGTCCACTTTGCAGCTGGTAACGCGGCTGATAGTGCAGGGAAAACGTATTGTTGCGGAGTGCCTCTTCAATCGCCTGCACCATATCGCGTTTCGATTGAATATGGTTGGCCATATCGTTGGAGTACCACACCCAGCGATCGCGTCCAGCCGTGCGTGCCTGACCGAGTGCAATGTCCGCCAGTCGCAGCAAGGCTTCCGGCTGGCTGGCATCCTGCGGTGCGCTGACAATCCCCATGCTGGCGGTAAGGCTCAGTTGGTGTGATCCGGTGATAATTGGCTGATGGACGGCGCGCTGCAGCGCACGGCAACGATACTCCAGCCCGGCACGCGAGCTTTCGCGCAGCAACAGAATAAACTCATCCCCGCCCAGCCGTGCCGCCAGTTCATCGGGACCAATCAGATTTTTCAGCCGCTGAGAAATCTCATTCAGCACCACATCGCCCACCGCATGGCCCCATGAATCGTTGATCGGTTTGAACTGATCCAGATCGAAGCTGATCACAAACAGCGGTGACGCTTGCGTGGCGTGTTCCAGATGCGTGGTCAGAAATTCCTGCAGTTGCATGCGGTTGGCGAGGCCAGTGAGCAGATCGTGGCGTGACAGGAACTGGATGCGCGCTTCCGCATCCACTTCATGGGTGATATCAGATACTGCACCGCGAAAGCCGGTACGCAAGCCGTTGCGGCGAATAGTTTTCGCCATCAGTTCACCGATACGACGCTCACCATTGGCGGCCATAAACTGGCAGCGCAGCGGCACATGCTGCATTTCATCGCCCTGACGCAGCAGCCAGGCCACCAGTGAATGGCTAGGATGGCTAAGGAGTTGATCTAGCGGGCGTCCAATCCAGCTTTTAATATCGTGTCCGGTGACTGCCGCAAAGCGCGAGGAGAGATAGCAAAGGCGCCCCTGATCGTCCACTTCCCAAATCCAGTCCGAAGCGGCTTCAGCCAGGTCGCGGAAACGCTCTTCACTGTTGGCCAGTTCACGCTGGCTGATGGCCAGCATTTCAAAGCGACGATCGGAAATGACGGCGTTATGCAGCGCATGGCGAATGACACGGCGTGTCACCAGCGCAACTGCCAGCGCCGTAAACAGCAACAGTGGCATCATCAGCCAGATCACGCCAAAACCGGGATTTTTGGCCTGCCAGCGCAATACCAGCGGCTCGCCCTGAATCACCGGTTCGGCCAGCCGCGGTTCATACAACGCATCGTTTAAGCCATTGGCGATGCGCGGCGCAATAACATTGAGTGCCTTGCCAAAGGCCTGCAATTTTTCCGGGGTCATGATGTTGACGAACACCATCACCGAAGCTGGGCCCGGAATAGTGGGAAGATCGGGTACCTTGCCTGGCGTGATCGGCGCGGCTACCACCAATGCCGGCTGTTGATTGATTATCGCATTGCGCGTAATGCCATCGTCAGGCTGGTGACGCGCGGCGGCCAACAACAGTGCAGTTTGCCCGCCCAGCCAACTCTCCAGCGAAGCCTCTGACAATTTGCCATCTACTACCGCATAGCGCGTTTTGCCGGCACCATCGATGACAAACACGCCGTCATAGTGATACTCCTTATACAGTCCCGGCCCTAAGTTCTCCTCGTCCCACGCCCAGACTTTATTTACCGTCAGGTGCAGATTCTTCCAGCCTTCACCCCAGTTGGCGTAATCACGTACATCGGTGATCATCTTCTCCTGCTGCTGTTGCCAGGCCTGGCGCATCAGGTTGACATCCTGCTGGATGGAGTCAGTGTTTTGTCGATGGGCAATCACCAGCACCATTACGACAGAAAGCAATAGCACGCCAAAGAGTAGCGACGTTAAGGTGCGCAGACTGCGTCGCGTCACCCGTACCGTGTGTGCTTCCATATTAGCCCTGGCAGGCAAGGTCGCGTGCCGGTGATACTCAGAATTCATGCAATGTGCTCGCAAACAGAGGCAGCAAAAAAGAAGACAGGGTGCGCTTTCGATGCGCCTCCGTCCTGTAATGGTTTTTTTGGTTATCGGCGCAGGCCGCTGCAGATTTAGTCCTCGCGGCGGAATTTTTGAGCAGTGCAATTCTGTGTGGGGCCATCTCGACAGCAATGATCGCCATTGCTACTATGCGTTTTCCTCTGCCCATTGAGCTGACTATGGACACCCAATCCGACAAAGTGACGCTGACGCTGTTCTACGCCGCGAGCTTTGTGGTGTATTACGTTGTGACCATGCTGATTACGCTGTTTCCCAACTACGGGGCGCTGCGCAATAACGGTTTACTGGTGCCGGTGCTCTGCTTGTTTGAATTCGCGGTGATCTACCCGCTGTATCGTTTTTACTGCCAACGCCGGACTGACATTCCACTGGGATATCTGCGTCCCGGCCAGGCGTTGCTGTTTGTGGGTGCGCTGGTGGCGCTGATGGTGGCGCAGACGCAATTCCTGCAACCGGAAGGCTGGTTGATTGCGCAGAGTCAACAGGGACGCAGTTCGATGCTGATCCTGCTGCTGACTGCGGTGCTGCTGGCACCGGTGTTTGAAGAGGTGTTGTTCCGCGGTTTTCTGTTACAAGGATTTTTGTTGTGGGCACCGAAGAGTCGCTTCGCCTGCATGCTGCTCACCTCGCTGCTGTTCGCCGCGATGCACACGCAATACGTGCATTGGGAAACCATCGTGGCCCTGACGCTGTTTTCACTGTTGCTGTGTTACGCCCGTCTGCGCAGTAATAGCCTCGCGCTGCCCATCTTCCTGCATACGCTGAATAACCTGATCGCGATTCTGCCCGCCTGGTTTTACGCATAAAAAAACAGCGCAATCTCTTGCGCTGTTTTCAGAATTAAAGCATCAGGAAATCGCCGAGTCTTTGTGTTTGTCCGCCTCAAAATGGGCTTTGAACTGCTCGTAGATAGAAATCATGTTTGAAGCATCGCCTTGCATTGGGCTGAGTTTGCCTGCACGCACCAGTTCAATCACCAGTTGCAGTGCGGCTTGTTTAGGGCTGCTAGCCGGATGGGCAATTTCGTTCAACATTGGTCACTCACTCATCATTTTTGTCAGGGCCGCACAGTTTAGCCCAGATTGTACTGCTGTTGTGCGTCGGTCTGGTTATAATCTCGCCGTTCGCACCACAAGGCCGCTCGGGGTGATCATTGACTCTGCTGCCGTTTGGCTATACTGGATTAAAAAAAGGAACGAACAGCCACTGCTTCCGTATCATCAGGAACGTGTTTAAGGAGTCCAATCATGCTGATTGGTTTTGTGTTGTTAGTGAGCGCGTGTGGACATGATGCCTGTGACGCCTTACCGGTGTCAGAACGTATCTACCCAACCAAAGTGGCCTGTGAGCAAATGGCCGACCGCATCCATAAAGTTCGACCGAATGTGGTCCTGCTGTGCGGGGAAGTGCACCGTTAATTCGGTGCCAGTTTTATTTAAGCTGTACAAAAATAAGCCAGACGGCATTGCAAGATCGGCGCTTAGCGTCCAAAATATAAGCTGCTTTACACTATTACCGTTGTGAATCCCATGAAGAAAACTCGCCCCCGTCGTCCAAACGGACGCTGGGTTTATTACATTTTGTATGATGGCATTCTCTGGCCCTGCCCGGTGCGCTGGGAGTGGGAGAGCAGCTTTGAAGGCTGGTTGCCATTCTACTACTCGCCGACTTTTGAGTTTGTGGCGGGCGACCCACGCAAGGCCTATCGCATTGCGCGCAGCAGTGTGCGTAATGTTCGCCATCCGGACAGCGAGTACGCCTGAATCAACCAAGTTGCCATGGCAACCAGGAGGCGGTCAGCAGATAGTGCACCCCTTCCAGCACCAGAATCACCATCACTAGCACGCCGAGCTTATGGCGGCAGATCCAGTCTTTCAACCCCATATCATCGCCGCCCAGCGAATCAGCATCAGCGCGCCGCAGATGCACAGCAGCACCACAATCATTTTCCAGTGTTTAGTTGCAGCCAGTTTTTTCCCCACGCATCCTCCAGACGGCAGAAAGCAACGATGCGCCCTGAGGCGCATCGTTATTCTACCGCTGGTAAAGCGTAAGGGCGATTAATTATTCAGCGTATAGTCCAGGCTAATTTCAGCATTCAGGACTTGTGACACCGGGCAGCCAGCTTTAGCTTTCTGAATAATCTCATCAAATTTGGCGCTATCGATGCCCGGCAGCGCGATGGTGCTGGTGAGGGCGATTTTAGTGATGGCAAAACCTTCACCCTTTTTGTCCAGCGACACATCCGCCGTGGTGTCGATACTTTTTGGCGGATGGCCAGCCTGACCCAGCATCAGCGACAGCGCCATGGAGAAGCATGCCGCATGTGCTGCACCGATCAGCTCTTCCGGATTGGTGCCCTTCTCACCCTCAAAGCGGGTATTGAAGCCATAAGGCTGGTTGCTCAGCACGCCACTTTCGGTGCTCACGGTACCCTTGCCTTTGATGTCGCCTTCCCAATGGGCCGATCCTTTCTTATGAATGGTCATGTCATTCCTCCTGTTAGTCAGACAGCAGTCAGTATAGACAACGCCTCTCATTTTGCTTTCCGCAACTCAGCTCACGGCACGTGGTCGAGCCGGATGTAAACCCGCTTCGCTCAGCAGCGCATTCGCCTGCACCAGCGAGTCCTGGGTGATCTCGGCAATGGTTTTGGCCCCGGTCAGCGTCATCGCCACTTTCATCTCTTTTTCGATCAAATTCAGCAAATTCTCAACGCCACGCTGACCACGGGTCGCCAGTGCGTAGATAAAGGCGCGGCCCAGCAGTACCGTGTCTGCACCCAGTGCGATCATGCGCACCACATCCAATCCATTGCGGATACCGCTGTCGGCCAGAATGGCAATATCGCCTTTCACCGCGTCTGCAATGGCGGGCAGAGCGCGCGCCGATGACAGCACGCCATCCAGCTGGCGTCCACCGTGGTTCGACACCACAATACCGTCCGCACCGAAGCGCACCGCATCTCGCGCATCTTCGGGATCCAGAATACCTTTGATCACCATCGGGCCATCCCAGAATTCGCGAATCCACTCCAGATCTTTCCATGAAATCGACGGGTCAAAGTTGTTCGCCAGCCAGCCAATGTAATCTTCCAGTCCGGTAGGTTTACCGAGATAGGCTGAGATATTACCGAGATCGTGCGGACGGCCATGCAGACCCACATCCCACGCCCACTGCGGATGCGTTACCGCCTGCCAGTAGCGACGCATCGCCGCGTTTGGCCCGCTCATGCCCGAATGCGCATCGCGATAGCGTGCGCCCGGTGTCGGCATATCCACGGTAAAGACCAGTGTCGAGCAGCCCGCCGCTTTCGCGCGTTCCAGTGCGTTACGCATGAAGCCACGATCGCGCAGCACATACAGCTGGAACCACATCGGACGATTAATGGCTGGCGCCACCTCTTCAATCGGACACAGCGATACCGTGGAGAGCGTGAACGGAATACCTTTCAGTGCCGCTGCTCGCGCGGCCTGCACTTCCCCGCGTCGCGCGTACATGCCGCACAAACCCACGGGCGCTAACGCGACCGGCATCGACAGCGTTTCGTTGAACAGTTTGGTTTCCAGACTGAGATCGGACATGTTCTTCAGCACCCGCTGACGCAGCGCCACGTCCGACAGATCGGACACATTGCGCTTCAGGGTGTGTTCGGCATACGCGCCGCCGTCAAGATAGTGGAACAGGAACGGGGGCAGGATGCGTTGCGCCGCGGCGCGATAGTCACTGGCTGCAGAGATGATCATCAGTTTTTTTCCTTACGATTATCCAGGGATTCGCCTGGCAAGCGGGTAATGCGCGCCTGCCGGGCTTCATCTTCATGGAGCGATTTCAAGGTGGTATGTACAAAGCCGAGGTGATCCATCGCCGCCTGGCGTGCCGCCTCGGCATCACCGGCCATCACCGCATCGAACATCGCCTGGTGCTGTTCATTCAGGCGATTAAAGATCACCGGCTGGGTGTACATGCGCTGACGGCTGTGCAGTACCGAGGACTGCAGCAAATCGAAGAAACCACGCATGGTTTGCAGCAGCACCACATTGTGCGAGGCCTCAGCGATGGCGAGATGGAAGCGCAGGTCGGCTTGTGCCGCGATATCGGGATCATCACAGTCGTGCATCTTGAGCAGGGCATCAAAAGCGAGGCGCAGCTTCTCTTTATCCGCTTCAGTGGCACGCAAGGCGGCGTGCCAGGCGGTGCTGGCTTCGATAGCGTGGCGCGCTTCCAAAATATCCCAGCGATAATCGGGATCGTCCGCCAGCAGTTGGCGAATCGGCTCAACAATACGCTGTTCCGACCAGGGCTCCTGCGGCTCACACAGCCAGGTACCGCCGCCGCGTTTACTGATTAACACGCCGCTACTGATCAGCTGCTGAATCGCCTCACGCAATGATGAGCGTGACACACCGAACTCAGCGGCCAGCTGGCGCTCGGCCGGTAAGCGCATACCCGGCTCCAGCTGGTGTTCCTCAATCCAGGCGAGCAATCGCGCCCGTAGCGTTTCCGCTAATCGCGGCGTGTTTTCTGTCATGGAATCATCCAGGTTAAGACATAAGCTTGCAGCGTAGTGATCAGCCCCACCATACAGGTGAAGATCAGACTGTGTTTAACGGTAAAGCGGAACAGATCCGACTCTTTACCCACCAGCCCCACGGCGGCGCAGGCGATGGCGATCGACTGAGGTGAAATCATCTTACCCGTCACGCCACCCGTGGTGTTGGCGGCCACCAGCAGCACATCCGACACACCAATCTGCTGCGCGGTGGTGGCCTGCAACGCCGCGAACAACGCATTTGAAGAGGTATCAGATCCTGTCAGAAACACGCCAAGCCAGCCAAGGAACGGCGAGAAGAAAGTAAAGGCATTGCCGGTGTGCGCCAGCGCTAAGGCCAGTGTGGCAGACAATCCGGAGTAGTTGGAGATAAAGGCGAAGGCCAGCACCATACCGATGGAGTAGATGGGCAGTGCCAGTTCTTTCAGCGTCTCACCGAAGGTCTGGATCGCCGCAGCGGGCTTCATACGCAGCCAGATCACGGACAGCACCGCCGCCACGATAATCGCTGTACCGGTGGCTGACAGCACATCAAACTTGAAGATGGCCGCATAAGGCGTTGCCGCACTCACCACCGGCGGCATACGTGCCACCAGCTCATGCAGCAGCGGTACCGGAACGCTGAACACCCAGTCATACATCACGCCACCTTTAGCAAACAGCGCCTTGAACGGCGGAATGCTCCACAGGGTGACGGTAGCCGTGAGGAACAGGAATGGCATCCACGCGCGCACAATCTGGCCCAGCGTATAGCGCTGAGAGGTTTGCGTCGGGTCAACGGCGGTTTTCTCATCGAAACGGAAAATACGTACTGGCTTCCAGCGGCGCAGGAACAGCGTGAGGCAGATAAGAGAGGCCAGTGACGAGATGATGTCCGGCAATTCCGGGCCGAGGAAGTTGGAGCTGAGGAACTGCGCAATGGCAAACGACCCACCGGCGACGATCACCGCTGGCCATGTTTCCTTGATACCGCGCCAGCCATCCATAATCGCCATGATCCAGAACAGCACAATAAGGGTCAGGAACGGCAATTGACGCCCGGCCATCTGGCCAATCTGGAAGCTGTCAAGTCCGGTGACTTGACCGGCGACAATAATCGGAATCCCCATCGCACCAAAGGCTACTGGCGCGGTGTTGACGATCAAGCATAAGCCAGCCGCGTACAGCGGATTAAAGCCCAATCCCACCAGCAGGGCTGCGGTGATTGCCACCGGTGCGCCAAAACCCGCCGCCCCTTCGAGAAACGCGCCGAAGGAGAATCCGACGATCAGCATCTGCAAGCGCTGATCGGGTGTGATGGAGAGGATCGAAGCACGGATGATGTCGAATTGTCCGGTTTTCACCGAGATTTTATACACAAATACTGCCGCGACGATGATCCAGGCGATTGGCCACAGGCCGTACAGGAAGCCATACACCACGGAAGCCAGCGCCTGGCCCAACGGCATGCCATACAGGAACAGCGCCACCAGCACTGCAATCACCACCGTGGCGGTGCCCGCCTGATAGCCTTTCAGCTTGAGCTTCAGCAGGGCGAAGAAGAAAAACACAATCGGGATCACCGCCACCAGGCTGGAGAGCCACAGATTGTTGAGAGGATCGTAGTTTTGTTGCCACACCGGCATGCCGTTATCTCCAGAGGTTACCAGATGAGTGCAGCGCAACGGCAATGCAGGTTTGCGCCGCAGGTCTTGCCCTTCTGCTCAATGAAATTGGTAGGACCAAATTGCAGTGTGGGGGCTTTCTGGCTCCAGATAGTTAATGCATTGTTAACCTAAAGCAACGAGGTTGGGGTTATTTTTCGTGTTATGTGACGATGCGGCAACATTTAAATCGTTTTGGTAGGACCAATCATCATTCTGTCTGACCAAAGGCCCGACGATAACTGTGGGGATGAAAGCGAAGATTCAGCACGATCAATCCCACCGTTACGGCGCCCTGCATCATCCACACGCTGGTAAAACTGTGCGTCAGCACCTGCAACTGACCGGCGATAAACGGCATACACCCGGCGATGATGAAACCTGCGCCCTGCATAAACGCCACCAGGCGTGCACCCGCCTGCGGATGTGGCAGGTGATCGAGCGCCAGCACCATCGCCAGCGGGAACGCAGCCCCTAAACCAAATCCGGCAATCGCCGCCCACAACCATGGCGCCATCAGGGGGGCAAACAGGAAGCCGCACATACCGACCAGCTGGCAAACCAGACTAATGATCAGCTGTGGACGGCGATCCGCCTTGCGCGCCAGCAAGGGCATCAACAGCGCGCCAGCCACCTGGCAAAGGATCATCCCCCCCAGTAACGAGCCGCCCGCCTGTGCTGACCAGCCAAGGTGGTGATAAGCATCCGGAAGCCAGGCGACGCAGGTGGCATAACCGCCATTGACAAGGCCAAAACTGAGTGCCAGCGACCAGGCGCGCGGTTTGCGCCATAGCGAGGGCATAGATACCGACTCTGCGCTTTGCGCCACCGGCACACGCACGATCCACCACAGCACAATCGCCAGCAATACGGGCAGTGCCCAACCGGTGAGCGCCAGTGACCAGCCGAAATGCGCACTGAGCCACGGCGAGAGTGCTGCCCCCAATCCTCCGCCGCCCATTAACGCGCCCGCCCACAACCCGGTAACGGGGGCGCTGCGCTGGGCAAAGCGCTGGCGGATCAACCCTGGCATCGCCATCTGCACCACGCCAACCCCCAGCCCGGCAAAAAGCGCGCTGACCACCAGCCATTGCCCGTCGTGAATCACACTGCGTGCGGCCAGCGCCAGCAGCAGCAGGACCAGCCCGGCGATCAACAAACGTTGCAGCGGAACACGTTGCATCAGGGAGGCGCTGAGTAGCGCCACCGCGCCCATCATCACCATCGGTACGGCGGGTAACAACGAAGCGGCAATGGAAGAGAGGCTCATGGCCTGGCGCAGTTCGCCCAGCAATGGGCTAACAGAAGTCAGTAACGGACGCATATTGAGCCCGGCCAGCACCAAAGCGGCGAGCGTCAATCCGTTGGAATGTCGGTTCATACACAATCCTGCAGTAGAAAGGTTGTCAGGGTCGCAGCAATGGTTACTATTTGGAAATGAAATAACACCATAGCGATCAGTGGAAAAATGAATCGTCAGCCGATGTTTACGCCACAGCAGTTACTCAGTTTTGTTGCGGTATGCGAAACCGCCAGCTTTACGCGCGCCGCCGACCGCGTGCATCTATCGCAATCCACCGTCAGCCAGCAGGTACGCCGCCTTGAAGAGATGATCGGTAAAGCGCTGCTGGAACGCACCTCGCATCAGGTGGTGTTAACTGAAGAGGGAGAGAAATTACTGGGCTATGCCCGCCGGATCATTGCGCTTAACGGCGAAGCGCACGATGTGCTGAGCGACAAGTGGCGCGATGGCGTCCTGCGCCTCGGCGTACCAGAGGATTTTGCTGCCCCCACCGCAGCACTGCTGGCGCAGTTCAGCCGCGAACATCCGCAGCTGCGCCTCGACGTGATGAGCGGCATGTATGTCGACTTGCATCGTGCGTGGCAGCGAGAAGAGCTGGATATCATGCTGATCAAGCAACCCGGCGGTGAACGCCCATTGGCAGCGCGACCGGAACCCCTGCTGTGGCTGGACAGCGCCGAACACCCCTGCTTTGAGCAGACGCCAGTGCCGCTGGTGGTATTTCCCCAGCAGGGACTGTATCGCGAGGAGATGTGTCAGACGCTGGATGCGCTGGGCCGCAGCTGGCGCATCAGCTACAGCAGCGCCAGTCTGGTGGCACTCGCCAGTGCCAGCGCGGCCGGATTAGGTTTAACGCTGCTGCCTGCCAGTTGTCGCCTGCCCGGCCATCGTGTGCTGGACGAAGCCGCAGGCTTACCGCCGATCAGCCACTTTGAGCTGGCGCTGTTTTGCCGCTCTCCACAGGACGATTTGCAACAGGCGCTGGCCGTGGCGTTAGTGGAATTTTGCCAGTTAAAGTGGCAGTGATTTTCCCACTGCTCAGCAGTGGGAAATATCGCAGCGCCGCAGCCCGGGTTTTGCCAGATTAACGTTTTCCTTGTTGACTGGAGCCTCTGATGCACCGCACTTCACCCAGCCGTCGTGATTTTATTAGCCAGGGCGTACGCCTCACAGCTGCCGGTAGCCTGCTGGCAGCCGGTATGAACGCCGCCGCCTCATCGCCCTCTTCCGCCGCAGCGCCAATCTCTACGCAGCCCCCGCGCGTAACCCATTACCAATTGCTCAACGTACGCCTCGAGGAAGGCTTTGAGCGTGAGGGCAACGACATCATCGCGACGCGCACTGCGCTTTACGATATCACCGTCAAAGATGGCAAATTTGCTGCCATCGACGCCGCCGGCAAAGCACGCAACGCCGACATTCCGCAGTGGGATGCCGAAGGTTCGCTGCTGTTGCCGCGCACCCGTGACATGCACATCCACCTGGATAAAACATTTTACAGTGGCCCCTGGCAAGCCCCACGTCCGCGCCAGGGCAAAACCATAATGGATATGATTGCCCGTGAGCAGGTACTGATCCCGCAGTTACTGCCCACCTCACAGGCGCGTGCCGAAGCTTTGATCGGTTTGCTGCACAGTAAAGGCACCACCGAAGCACGCAGCCACTGCAACATCGATCCGGTGAGTGGCCTAAAAAGCCTGGAGCATCTGAAGCGGGCGCTGGCGAACCACCCCGAATTTCCCTGTGAAATTGTCGCCTTCCCACAGCACGGTTTACTGCATTCCAAAGTGGATGGCCTGATGCGCGAAGCGATGCAGATGGGCGTGCAGTACGTTGGCGGATTGGATCCCACCAATGTGGATGGCGCGATGCAGGCCTCGCTGGATGCTATGTTCCAGATTGCGCTCGATTTTGATCGTGGCGTCGATATCCATCTGCACGAAACCGCACCTTCTGGCGTGGCGGCCATTCAGTATATGGTGGACACCATCGCGAAGAACCCGCCGCTCAAAGGCAGAGTGACGCTGAGCCATGGCTTTGCGCTGGCCACGCTGGAAGGCAAAACGCTCGATAAGATGATTGCAGGCATGGCTGAACAACAGATGAGCGTGGCGTCCACCATCCCCATCGGCAAACTCACCATGCCGTTACCGCAATTGCAGGCCGCGGGCATCACGGTAATGACCGGCACCGACAGCGTGATCGATCACTGGTCACCGTTTGGCACCGGCAGCATGCTGGAGAAAGCCAACCTGTATGCACAACTCTATCGCGGTTCGGATGAGTTTGGTTTGAGCCGGGCACTGCACATTGCCACCGGCGGTATCTTGCCGCTATCGAACCAGGGCGAGCGCCAGTGGCCGAAAGTCCAGGATGACGCCAGCATGATGCTGGTTGAGGCGAGCTGCTCCGCTGAGGCTGTCGCCCGCATCTCGCCGGTACGAGCCACCGTCCACAGCGGTATGCCGGTGTTCAGCGTCTGAGATCAAAAAAGCCTCCTTACGGAGGCTTGATGAACGGTAAATGCAGGGGCGGCAAGCGCCCCATACGAGTTGCTGGATTTACGATAACATCTGAATAGCCAGCGCATACAAACGCTGGTTTTCATCGTCGCTAGCTGGCTCTTCTTCCGCGTAACAGGCAATCATGGAGCTGACTTTATCCGAAGATAAGGCCTCTCCGTGCAGATGCAGGGTTAACACGGCGCGGCCGACGATTTTCAGAATGTCTTCGTTTTGTCCCTGGACGTAAAGACTCAAAGTGGACCTCTGAATATATTATTGTTTGCCAAATGGCGCACCAAATATAAAGCAAAACGGCAGGTTATTTTAATCGGAATTTTACCCATCTTAAGTGACACATAAGCGTAACATAGACAAAAACAGGTCAAAAAGACGCTATATAGTCCCTTTATCAACGCTAATTGCACCTTTTCATTCAGGAAAGACGTTTCACACGTTTTGAAGCAACTGGCCATTCAGAAGTAAATGATTAGAACTTTACATCTATTTTAGTTGGTTATTTAACCAAATAATCGCCACGCTAATTGATTTCATGGTGTTATCAATTACGCAATTTGCATTGCCGATAGCAGCCCTTTCTGCGAGACTGACCGCCGCAATCCTGACCGCTATTTGAGACATTCCCGTGACCGCTTTTTCTACCCTGACGCAACTCCCTGCCAGCCAACTCGACAACCTGCGCGAGATGGGCTTCGACGCCATGACACCGATTCAGGCCGCTTCTCTGCCCGCTATTCTTGCAGGGCGCGATGTGCGTGCGCAGGCGAAAACCGGCAGCGGCAAGACGGCCGCCTTTGGGATCGGCCTGCTGCAGCGCATTGACAACACCCGAACCCAAACTCAGGCGTTGATTCTATGTCCAACGCGTGAACTGGCCGATCAGGTGAGTAATGTGCTGCGTCAGCTGGCACGTTTTACCCGCAACATCAAAATATTGACGCTGTGCGGCGGTCAACCGATGAGTGCGCAGCGCGATTCGCTGGTGCACGCACCGCATATTGTGGTCGGCACGCCGGGCCGCATCCTTGATCACCTGAAGCGCGACAACCTCGATCTCACCGCACTGCAAACGCTGGTGTTAGATGAAGCCGATCGCATGCTGGAGATGGGTTTCCGCGACGATATGGAAGCGATTATTAGTTTCACGCCGGATGCACGCCAGACGCTGCTGTTCTCTGCCACCTGGCCGGATACCATCGCCAGCCTCAGCCAGCGTTTCCAGCGCGATGCATTGGCCGTGGCCACGGAAGACAAAGCGGAACTGCCTGCTATTGATCAGCAATTTATCGAAGCCAGCGTCAGTGAGCGTGGCAATCTGCTCAGTGCCCTGCTCAGCCAGCAGCAGCCCGCTTCTTGCGTGGTGTTCTGTAATACCAAACGTGAGTGTGATGACGTCGCAGCGGCATTGAACGATCGTCAAATCAGTGCACTGGCACTGCATGGCGATCTGGAGCAGCGCGATCGTGAACGAGTGCTGATCCGTTTCGCCAACGGCAGCATCCGCGTGCTGATTGCCACCGACGTGGCTGCACGCGGGCTGGATATCAAATCGCTGGCGTTGGTGGTGAACTTCCAGCTGGCATGGGATCCTGAAGTGCATATCCATCGCATCGGTCGTACCGGTCGTGCAGGCGAAAAAGGACTGGCGGTCAGCTTCGTCGCGCCCGATGAAATGGTGCGTGCTAATGCGCTGGAAGAGTATCTGAGCCAGAAACTCAACTGGGTTTCCTCCGCTACCCTGAAAGGGAAAGCGGCGCAAGCTCTGCCTGCCACCAAAATGACGCTGTGCATTGATGGTGGGCGCAAAGCCAAAATCCGCCCTGGCGATATCCTCGGCGCGCTCACCGGTGAAGCCGGATTCAGCGCTGATCAAATCGGTAAGATCGACCTGACGCAAACCCACGCTTATGTGGCGATCGATGCCGCACAAGCGAAGAAAGCGCTGATCAAACTGAAAGAAGGCAAGATCAAAGGCAAAAGCGTCCGCGCCATCCTGCTGAAGTAATCCCCTATGCGCGAGGGTATTCACTCTCGCGCTAAATTTTCTGCCCCGCCCCTTCATTTTTTTTCCGCGCTGCCGATAAGTTAATCATTGCCCCTTTACCCAGCCCAGATTCCGCTTGAGGCCATGATGGATAATTTTCAGAAAGAGATCGATGAACGCGCTAACCTTGCGCTTTCCAATAAATTCGAACTGCTGCTGTTCCGCCTGGGTTCCGATCAGCTGAAAGGCAAATCTGAGCTATACGGCATCAACGTGTTTAAACTGCGCGAAATCGTACCGATGCCCACCATTACCCGTGCAGCGGGTATGCAGTCACCGCTGCTCGGTATGGCCAGTATTCGCGGTCAGTTTATCCCGGTCATCGACCTGCCCGCAGTGACCGGTTGTAAACCGGAAACCGGCCTCAATCTGCTGCTGGTGACCGAATATGCGCGCAGCACCCAGGCCTTCGCGGTGGAGTCGGTGGAGAATATCGTCCGTCTCGACTGGAACCAGGTGCACACTGCCGAAGCCGGCATTGGCAGCCGCAATATCACCAGTATCGCCTGCCTCGATACCGACGGTCAGAGCAACAATCTGGCAATGGTGCTGGACGTTGAGCAGATTCTGTATGACATCATCCCTTCGGTGCGTGGCGTTGAGCCAAGTGCTGAGACGGCGAAAGATTTCAACCTCAAGCCTGGCCAGGTGGCGATTGTCGCGGAAGACTCCAAAGTGGCGCGTCAGTTGCTGGAACAGGGTCTGAAAAGCATGGGCATTCCGGCCATCATGCATAACACCGGTCTGGAAGCCTGGATCAAAATTAACGAGATGCAGAAAGAAGCCGCAGCGGCAGGCGAGTCGATACACGACAAAATCGCACTGGTGTTAACCGATCTGGAAATGCCAGAGATGGATGGCTTTACCCTGACGCGTAATATCAAACGTGATGATGCATTGCGTCAGATTCCGGTGGTGATCCACTCCTCGCTCTCCGGCAGTGCCAACGAAGACCACGTGCATAAAGTCGGTGCCGATGGCTATGTGGCGAAATTTGAGATTAATGAACTGTCGAGCGTGATCCATCGCGTGCTGGAAAAGAAACGTTAATCCTTTCTAATCTCCCCTACCTCCCTATAAGGCGCGTTATTCGCGCCTTTTTTACGTCCTGCCTTCCCAGATAAAACCGATCCACTCATTAATCATGTTAACGGTTTTGTGACGCACCTCTAAAAAATTAAAGTTAAAACATTAACAACCGATAACTGATAGCGCTTGAACCGGCGCTGCCATACCAGATTAATTACGCCCGGAAAGTATCTTTACCTTATAAAACATCAGCCTGATGCGGGCCCTCAGCCTGCTTTTCCGTCTTGAAAACAACACTATTTAGCATTACGGGGAGAACCAATGTTGAGCTTAAAGAATATGAAAGTGGGCGTCCGTTTAGGGATAGCCTTCGCACTTGTTGTGGCCCTTCTGGGCGTAGTCGGTGTGACGTCGATTATGAAAATCAACAACATTAAAAACGGCATCACCTCTATTGTGGAAGACCGCTATGTCAAAGTCCGTCTGGGTTTTGACGTGCGCGATGGTGTGAACGATCAGATCAAATACTTACGCGGCATGGTGATTGATACACTGCGCCCGGAATATAACGTGCAACGCTATAAGCAGCTGGATGAGGCAACCGAACGCACCAACAGCGCCATGAAAAAGATCGAAGCCATTCAGGTTACCGAAATCGGTAAAAAGAAAATCGCCGGTCTGCTGGCCGCCAGCCAGCTGTTTGAGCAGCAAAAGAATGAAGTGCTGGAACTGGTACGTGCAGGCAAGCTCGAGGAAGCCAGCACTTATGTGCTCAAGAAAATCACCAGTACCCAGAACGCCTACCTTGATAGCGCGGTGGCTTTCGCCAACTCACAGTCCGATCAGCTGCGCAAAGAAGGCACTGGCATTATTGATGACGGCTCGACTGCGATTGAAATCACACTGATCTTCTCGGCGATTGCGATTGCCGCCTCCGTGCTGCTTGGCTTTATGCTGACGCGCTCAATTGTCCGCCCGCTCAATGAAGCGGTTGGCATCGCCGAGAAAGTGGCGGCGGGCGATCTCAGCTCCCACATCGAGGTCAGCGGCAAAGATGAAACCGCCGTGCTGATGCAGGCACTGCAGGCGATGAACGATAACCTGCTGACCATCGTGTCCAACGTGCGTGCCGGTTCTGACACGATTGCCGTGGCCTCAAATCAGATCTCCAGCGGCAACATCGATCTCTCATCCCGTACCGAGCAGCAGGCCAGCTCGCTGGAAGAGACCGCCTCCGCCATGGAGCAGATGACCGCCACCGTGAAGCACAATGCGGATAACGCGCGTGAAGCCAATCAGCTGGTGGCCACCACCTCAACCGTTGCCAAAGAGGGTGGCGTGGTGATGGAACAGGTCATCGAGAAGATGGAGGCGATCACTCTCTCTTCTAAAAAAATTGTCGATATCATCAGCGTGATCGACTCCATTGCCTTCCAGACCAACATTCTCTCGCTTAACGCTGCGGTTGAAGCTGCTCGCGCCGGTGAACAAGGCCGTGGATTTGCTGTGGTCGCCACCGAAGTGCGTAATCTGGCACAGCGCTCCGCCTCTGCCGCGAAAGAGATCAAAGTCCTGATTGAAGACTCAGTCTCGAAAGTGGATGAAGGCAGCCGTCTGGTGACGCACGCGGGAACCACCATTGGTGAAGTGGTGAACAGCGTGAAGAGCGTGGCGGATATCATGAGTGAAATTACCATTGCCAGCAGCGAGCAGAGCAGTGGTATTAGTGAGATCAATCTGGCGATTACTCAGATGGAAGCGGTGACTCAGCAAAACGCCGCGTTAGTTCAGGAAGCGTCCGCCGCTTCTCAGGCATTGCAGGAACAGGCCGATCGTCTGGCGCAGTCAATGAGCGTCTTCAAGACAGCGGCAGTGTAGGACAGAGCGGCGCGAGGAGTCGCGCCGCCCTTTTACATCAATGCATCAATGCATCAATGCATCAGCGAATACGCAATCGACGAAATCGCTAACAGGCCAACAATCACCACAAACACATTGCTGATTTTGCCACTGTACTGACGCATCGCCGGGACTTTCTGAATGGCGTACATCGGCATCAGGAACAGAATCATCGCAATGATTGGCCCGCCCAGGGTTTCAATCATGCCGAGAATACTCGGGTTCCAGGTGGCAACCAGCCAGGTCGTCAGCAGCATAAAGCCGGTTGTGACGCGGTTCAGACGCTGAGGCGACACGTTTTTTCCCCGGCTGCGCAGCGATTTCACCACAATTCCATTGAAGCCTTCACGCGCACCCAGATAGTGGCCGAGGAACGATTTGGTGATCGCCACCATCGCCACAATCGGTCCCATCCAGGCAATCATCGGCACATTAAAGTGGTTCGCCAGATAGGAGAGAATTGTGATGTTCTGCTCTTTCGCCGCCTGCAAATCCGCCGGTGACAGGCTCAGCACACAGCTGAACACAAAGAACATCACCGTCACCACCATCATCAAGTGTGCGCTAGCGAGAATGCGTGAGCATTTCTTTTCCGCTGCTGCGCCATACTCGTTGCGCTTCGCCACCGCGAACGACGAGATAATCGGCGAGTGGTTAAAGGAGAACACCATCACCGGAATTGCCAGCCACAGCGTCATCCAGATACTGCTATCGCCCGAACCCTGGCTGAACGACAGCGTTTCCAGGGCTGCGCCGTGCCAGTGTGGCACCAGATAGGCGGCCAGTAGCATCAGCACCGCGACAAACGGGAACACCAGCACGCTCATTGCCTTGACGATCATTTGCTCGCCAAAGCGTACCACCGTCATCATGCCGATGATCAGTACCAATGACAGCAGCACGCGCGGCGGCGAGACCATCCCGAGTTGATGCACGATAAAGCTGTCGACGGTGTTGGTGATCGCCACGCTGTACATCAGCAGGATCGGGAAAATAGCGAAGAAATAGAGCAAGGTGATGATCTTGCCTGCGCCCACACCGAAATGCTCTTCCACCACTTCAGTAATATCTTCACCGGGGTTTTTACCCGACAGCACAAAGCGCGTCAGAGCTCGGTGTGCATAGTAGGTCATCGGGAACGCGAGGATTGTCATAATAATCAGGGGGATTAGACCACCTGCTCCTGCATTGATAGGCAGGAACAAAACGCCTGCGCCTATCGCTGTACCGTAGAGGCCCAGCATCCACACGGTATCACTCTTACGCCAGCCTGTTGAACGGGCCTCAACCGTGCCCTGCGCAACGGTTTGTGAGTTGTCCATCTGTCTCTCCAGAATTTAAAGCTTTTAAACAATGCTGCCGAAATCACGGCGGCTAAACATGCCATTGGTGCGACGGGGCACATGCTACGCGTTTTTGACGACTTAAGGTTGCCTGAACGCAAGACATGCATCACAAAGCCGTCATAAATGCGCGAATCGGTTATTAAATCAACAAAAATGCATGATTCACGCGCGCAAACGTTTGCATGGAGCGCTATTTGACCTGAGAGCATGAAGGAGTGCAAGGATTTGTCGGGTTCGATTTGCAGGCTGAACGGGATGCTGACAGGAGAGTGATGCGCGAGTGGGAGGCGTTGAAAGTGGGCTATGCGGACGGGGAAAATGTGGCAACGGCGAACCGTTGCCACAGGCACTGCAGTAGAGAAAGGTGAAACTCCCCCGGCAACTGCTCTCTGGCGAAGCCAATGTTCCACTCGGTATTCTGAGGAATATCCGCAGCAGACAATGACAGAGAATAATCCCGGGAGAATTTCAAATCAGAATGCGCGCATTCTGTAGAGTGCATAGAGGAAATAGTACGCTGTGATAGTATTCAAATTCATAATCATGTACTTCAGTTTTTCATTTTTATTCAGCAGAATGAAAATACCTTTCGAGTATTTCCCCCGCTTTATTTCATTAATTTCCTGCGCGATATCTTCAGGTGAAAACGACGAATGATACATCGCCGTGACAATTTGCATATCTAACGCCAGCACGCGTTTTGAAATGCCCTTTAGCAGGTAATCGAGATTACTCCCCTGATATTTCTCAACGATAGAATCATACAGCGTGGTCAGAAACTGTTTTCTGACTTTGAGCTCGCTGTAATGCACCTTTTGCTTGGATAATGAACCGGCAACATCTTCATAATGGTAAGCCGTTCCCTGAGTGACCAGAAAATTGCTAATACAGCTGAAGAATTTGAGGTTAAATAAAAGATCCTCACTCATTGAGATCCCCTCAATAAAGCGCAGATTCAGCTCACTCAGTATCTGACGGCGATAACACTTATTATGCAAATAACCAATGTTGTCGCTCATCTCCAGCTCACCGAGCACATAAGGAATATCCTCGTTGCTGAAGAAGCCAGCCTGAGAGACCTTGCCCACACGGCCGTCGTTGAGGTTTCCTACCATCAAATCTACCGACTCCGTTGGCCATGCATCCAGATTCAGTTTGAAGATCATTAGAAAATCATCATCCACCCAATCATCTGCATCGAGGAAAAGAACATATTCCCCACTGGCCTGTTGCAATCCGCTGTTGCGAGCCGCGCTGACACCGGCGTTCCTTTGGTTTATTACCGTGACCTGAGAATAACGTGAAAACTCCTCCAGTACGTTTAGGGTTGAATCAGTGCTACCATCATTGACCACCACAATTTCATAATCGCTGAACGTCTGATTAAGCACACTCAGCAATGTCCGCTTGATGGTTTTTTGTGAGTTATAGACGGGAATAATAATACTGAAAAGTGGTTTTTCATTCATGATAAACTCTCTTTACTGTCTGAGGTTTTGTAATTGACAAATAACTGCCATAGTTTCCTGGGGTTGATAAAAATCTGATGAATACGCATCACCGGTTGCGCAGTGAAGAAATAATTAAGCAGCGAGAAAGAGAGGAATTCGGTTAATACCACGCTGAGGGCAGCGCCGGTTAAACCCAAAAGCGGCACCAATAAAATGGACGATGCCAGGCAGATAATTAATACCGCAAAGGTCTTTTTCACTAAAAAGCGATAACCGTTGTACTTAATAATAAAACGGTCCATGAGGCTGCTGAGCACACCACACATCGCGCCCACACTGAGCAGCAGCGTCGGCGCGATGGCATCGAGATACGCCTCGCCGTAAAAGTCACGGATAAACCAGCCTGCGAGTTGCCATATCGCCATGATCACAATGGCGGACACCCCCACGACCAGCAGATGCAGTTTTTGCGCTTTGACAATTGACTGCTCATCATCACGCTCGGCAAAGAACGCCGGAAAAAATGAGGCCAACAAGGCATTAGGTAAAAACACCCATGAGGTTGCCAGCGTCATGGCAACAGCAAATATCCCCGCCTCCTTTACACCGAGGAAATACGAAACGCTGAGTTGGTTGACGCGGGTATAAATCGCGATAGCGATCACCGAGAACACCAGCGAAATGCCAGAAGCCACCATGTAGCGCGAATACTTTTTGATGTGGCGCAGCGCCGGAATCGGCCCCTGGCGATGATAGCGCCAGAAAATCGCCAGCTTGATGCTGAACGGCAGCAACGTAGCCAGCACAATGGGGATCGCCAGAAACTGAGGGTCCAGTTGCAGATACGAAATAATGAAGCGCACTGACAGACTGATGGCGAGGCCGATCACGTTGGCGATCACATTGAGTCGAGCGTTGAGCATGGCCTCGTTGTAGATATTGACCAGATCAATCGACGAGAACAGACAGGCCATCGCCGCTGCGCAGATAAATACCAGCGCTTCACGGCTCCACGCCTCTCCCATGATCACCATGCCGCTGAGCGCTAAACCGCAGTAAATCAGCATCACCAGCAGAAAAGTCGCCATCATCAGGCGAATACCTGAATGACGATTTTGCGAAATACGCTTCAGCAAAATCACATCGCTGCCCATCACGGCGATCGACTGAATAAACTGAAACACCAGCATGGAGAGTGAGATAATGCCGAAGGTGGTCGGTCCAACATATTTCGCGACATAGGACGTCACAAAAATCAGACCAAACACTGCGATGAGTTTTTCAGCAATCATCCACATCGAATTTTTTAATTTATCTTTCACAGATCAACCTCAGTGAGAATCATGACTAAGCCAAACTTCACGTCCCTTTCGTCCGACTTAACATTAACTTTGATTTATTTAGGAGTTTCCTCAGGCAGAAATCGCCGGCCTTTTAACTCTCATGAAACGGTGGGTTAAATAAGATTATCGCTAATAAAATCGTGCAATTTTATTATTCATTCATTTAACTAAAAGCGCAGGCTACCGCCCCTGGCTTACAGCTACCAGTGTACTGACAACCTGTTACGGGCTATTTTTGGCGTAAAGAAACTACACTGTACTCAGACGAGCTCAGTTAAATATCATGCAGTTACATTAAATATCATGTTAAAGACATGATGACGCTTAGTGCAATCACCGTGACATCAATAAGAAACGCCAATTATCAATATGCCATTCAATATGATTAAAACAGGTGCAGCCTACTGAATTTTTTTGCACCACAAGAAATGCCGACCGGGATTGAAAAGGTACATCTAAAGACGGCCTTCTCAACGAACGTTACGACATTAACGATTTTGCTGTATGCCCTGCCTTTCTATTATCTCGATGCGTCTTTCGCTGTTCGATAATGGCAAGTGGCGTTAATTCAACATGGCTCTCGCAGCCGTGTTGCAATGGGCTCAGGGCCCTAATTTTGCGATCTGATTCAAACTTTTAATCGCATTCTCACCAGACAACGCGATGAGGTCAATGGCCTGGAGGTTAATACGGAATTTACTTAGCTGGAAATGGGATATCGCAGAAGGGGAAAGATTAGCGCGGATGAATCGGTTTTCAGAAAACTGATTAAGGCGACAGTCAAATACTGTTAGGAATAATAAGATCGAAATGGACTTACAAGACCATTTTTCGCTAACACCTTGTTCTGTAAGTTAACCTGCAAATTATCCGGGCAAATTAAACTGTAATGAATCTGGAGATAAGAACGGAGCTGATATATCGAACCGTTTTATTGCCTGGTGCCGTACTGAAAACTACACCATCTCCAGATTAACGTTTTTTTGTACGCATTAACGTAAATAAAAAGAGAATTAACACATTCCATCTGAGAATATCGCCATCCTATGCGGCTGGCGTGCCAGGAACCACTGTTAAAGAGACAACGCACCTGAGACGCTCTGCGTGTATTTTGGTCAAAAAAAAAGCGAGGCCGCAGCCTCGCCAGATAGATGGGTCTCAGTCGTAGTAGGGCAGTTTACGGTCAATACCGTTGATATTGACCAGCACAAAGCCGGTTGGCGCGGTTTTATTGGTTGGCGTGCCGGCGGCAGTGGCTACTGTCAGCACGCCCTTCTCATTAGCACCAATCCCCGCCAGCCCATTGTGCATGCCAAAGCGTGCGGCTGGCTTCAGTGTGCCCATGTTGGTGGTATCGGTAACAACCGACAGATCAGACTGGAACAGCGAGCATGAGCCTGAATCGAAACGCGTTGGGCCGGTGGTTTTCAGGTTCAGCATGGTGTCACCACTGTTCGCTTTCAGCTTCACCCACACCACGGCATAAGTGGTACCGACACGGCCGTAACGCATATCCAGGATGGCGGGCTGCCCCATATGAAAGGCATCCGCCCACACCGTTTCCAGCCGTTGCAAATTGATCCAGGTTTTGCCGCTACTTGCCACGTTAACCGGGGTGCCGGCGGTGCCGGTGGGCTGGGTGGCATCGGCTTTACCAATAAACTCCATCACCCACTGCTGGTTCGCATTCGGGAAGAACAGCTGCCCCAGGCGATACCAGTTGTCAGTTGACGTGTTATTGGTGATCTTGTAGCCGCTATAATAGCCGGCACGTAGCGATCCGGTCAGGAAACTACCGTAACTCTCGTCGCGACGATAACCATATTCGAAGGTGGAGAGCCATCTGCCGGCCACCAGATCGTTCGACACTTTCGCGCCAGATTGCAGGTTGATTTGACGCATCACCACGCGCGCATTATTGAGATTGAAAGGATTGCCGCAATCCTCAATATTGAGCGTATCAATGGTCCAGCCACCATCCGACAAGTCTCCTGGATTGCGCGTGTGCTCGATCCACACATTGCGCAAAATCCCCTGTGTACAGCGCGGCATATACAACGTGGCGTCACCATAACCCGTCTGGAAGTTACAGTTACAAATCTCAATCGCGGTAGAGTGATCCCATACCCCATTCGGTGAATTTGACCAGCCCACATCGAAGACGCGCGCATAGGTGTAGAGGGTATAAATCTGGTCAAATTTGGTGTCCAGCGTATCCAGCACTTTAATCACCGTGCCGCCGTTATTCTGTGCGCGGAAACAGTAGATGTTTACCGTGGTGCCTTCGATACAGGTATTTTCGAAGAACGGCTGAACATTGCTGCACATATCGGCAGTGATGGTGCCTTTGTTGGTGGTGATATCGGCCGAGGCCTGACCATTCCAGGCAATGCCGCGAATTGAGGTGCGGCGCGCCTTCACCTTGAATACCGGGTTGGCACTCTTATCCGAGATAATCGTGGTACGCGGCAGCGAACCCAGCTCAACATCATCACCCTGCAGACCGAAGAAGGCGTTATCGGTGCCGCTGATATCAATTGGACTGATCAGAAACTTCCCGCCGGGAAAACGAATCGGCAGGTCCTTAATATTACCGCTGTAATTCTGCGTCCAGGTTAGCATGCGATTAACCGCGTCCGTGTCATTGGCATAACCGTCTCCTTTGGCACCAAAGTGATAGACGTTCACGTCAGAAGGATCGTTAATCACGCGTTTCCAGTAAAAGCCATTACCGATGGCTAAGGTACCGCCATCGTCTGTCGCAGTAGTGGTGCCAATAAAACCGGTGAAGTCACCGCCTCCATGGAAGGTGGAGTCCGCGTTGTAGCGGCGCAAAAACGCCAGATCGCCATTTTTAGTCGGCGTGGTGGTGCGCAGTTCTGCGAATGAATTAACTTCGATCATCATAGCCTCCTCGGCCTTTTCAGGTTTGCAATGCAAGTGTGGGAACGGCGTTACTGCGCCAATCGGCCGCAGTGCTGATCCCAGAGATCGTTGTGGTTGTTGATGGCGCGCACGGTGCGAACATCCATACGCTCGGCATCATTGCCGTGGGTGTAAATCGGGGAGAAAAGTGTGCAAGCAGAGTCGATAACGACGGGGGATTCAGGGCTGGTTGTATTTCGAGTGCTGCAGCTTGTCGCGAGCAGCAGCGTCATCAAGATTAAGATTGCTGGCTTCCACACGTTTAGCCTCCTCGCGCAACTGTTGTTGCTGCTGGTTAACCGCGACAGCCTGCACGGCCGCTTTGTTCGCGGAGTCCACCTCTGATTTGGCTTGTTGCTGCACCTTGCCAATCTTTCTGCCACCGAAGTAGCTGACCACCAGTGCCGCAACAATGCCCGCCAGCGCAGCCAGCCAGTGCCAGCTGCCACCAAGCAGTGAAGTAATAAGCGTCATGGTTTCTCCTCCAGCGTCTTGCGCTGTTCAATCAGGTTTTTCTGTCGGACAAACTGCGCCAGAACCCCCATCGCCACCATGAAGGCACCAATCAACCCGAGGTAGTTGTGGGGAAGAATGTCTTTGATGTCCTGAGGCAATGCATTCCAGGCATCCAGCGCGGATGAGGGGAAGGATTGCGCCCAGGCGCTGAGCATCGAACCCAATGAAGCCAGCCATACTGACCAGGTTTTGAACAACAGACGCGCATGCTTCACAAACTCCAGCGTGGTAAAACGCTGGAGCAACAACAGCACAATCACTGCTGCCAGCACCGCGATGACAAACACCATCCATCTCATGTTCATAACAGCCCCCGATAAATGTCGTAGCTGCCGCTGCGCATGACTTCAGCGTGACGCCGTGCGCGCCCGGGCGTTTGCCGTGCCCACAAGCTGTCGAGCATGGCATTGGCGGCGCCATTAAAGTCCCCCTGGGTGATGGCGCTCAGCATGCCGCGAAACAGGGATAACCCATCAACGCCCAATTGATATGCCATGCTGATCAGCACATCACAGCGCGCCTCACTGCACTTGCTTAGCGCTTGCTGCACCAGAGCACGCTGGTTCATCTCCAGCACTTTGTTCTCCACAATGCACTGCTTCCACACATCCCCGACTCGTCGCGGTACCTGGAAGATGTAGTTGCTGAGTGAGGCTCCTTTAGGCCCGATGCGGATACCGCCGGCCACGGTAGGAAACCCTTGCGTATCAAGGTAGGGCGCCTCGCGGTAGCCCTCTTCAAAATTCAAAATGGCAATAATCTGGCTCATAGCGATTCCTCTTTGACGGGCGCAACGATGCAAAAATGACTGCGCAGAGACTCCAAAACATAAATCTCACTGATCTATCCGCCCTTCTGAGACCACGCGTAATCCGCGCTACGCTCAAGCCAGGCTAAACAGTGAGCAATAACGAAACGTTCCGCTTAAAGCTGGGAAATATGACAAGGATTTAGCGCACGGCGTACAAATGGACGTGGGGCAGACAGCAGTTGTCGAAGCTGGCGCTTTCGGCCTGACGTGGTGTGGGGGCCATTACCGCACAGTCGACTCGCGATTGCGTCTGGCGCTGGCAGATGCGTTCTGCGCTACGCAGGCTTGGATTATCGGGCTCAAGGCCTAAGGCGCAGTCGATACTGCGCTTCAGGCGGCTAAGTGACTGGCGGCGTCGGTGACGGCGGGTGCGCGCGTTCCCGGTGAAGACTGACTTGCCATACTGGATAATCGCCATAACTCCTCCTGTGAATGAGTCTTTGGCGATGGGGTGGCAGGCGCGGCGTGTCGGCTGAAGCCGAGGCGTCCGTGATTCCACTGCAAACACTCGACATCGACCCGCCCGGCTGCGTTCGCGGCCAGGGATAAGCAGAGGAGAGTGAAGTCAGAAGAGAGCTGACGACGCTGCATAATGCGCATCCACCCCATCCCAAAATTCACTGACTTTGGGTGGTGGGTATCGCGCTTGTGCAGCGCCTCAATTGTTTAAGAGCGGGCTCATCCGGGAGCAGTGATGTCGTCCTTCCATGGTCAAATTATTAACAGGTTCTAATGCATTGGCAAACACCAACAGTTAATTTTTTATTTACCAACGGTTAAATTTATGATTTCAGCCGGAATATTTTTTTACCTGCTCAGCGCGTTTTGTGATCAACCTAAAATCTGGTAATCACGCGCCTGGCTCATGATGACGCGCGCCACGACCTGCAATGAGGCCGCCTCATCCAGCGTTAAGTACCAGGTCTCATAGCGCTTGTTGTCGGAGATGACCGCGACCTTTCTGTGTTGCAACTGCAGACGTTTGAGATAAAGTTGATCATCCAGCGTAAACAGGTAAATCCCGTCTCCGTCAAAGCGATGCACGCTGATGTCCACGAACAGCTGATCACGTGGCGCAAAGGTGCCGGCCATCGAATCATTGTTTAGCGCGATGAGGCGGATGCTCTCTGCCGGACGGCCGCTGAACAGCACGCGTGCCTCATCCAGCCCATACTCGATAGCCTGAATGGTTTCGACCAGTTCATCACGCGCAGCAATGCCCCGGGCGCTTCGCTGCCCAATATCCAGACTCTCGACGCGGAACCGATGTTGCGGGTCAATAAGTGCATGCTGGCTCACCGTGGCATCGGGTTGCTCCATACCAAACTGCAGCCACTCTACGCGCACGTCCAGCAACTGGCTGAGCGCCAGTAGATTACTGTCATCCGGAATCGATTGAGCGTTAAACCATTTCCAGACTCCCGGTGTTGAGATCCTGCATCCCCTTTTCTGCAGCGCCTGTGCAACCTGTTTGTTTCGTCCATGTCCGACAATTCCCGCGCTATCACACGCGGCAATCAGCCTGGCAGTAAAAGCTTGTCTGCTACTCTCTTTTTTAACCATCAGTTAATAATCTGCCATCAGTTAAAGACTGAATGTTATTTTCTTTTTTGCTACCAGTTCATTTTATATTACCGTCAGTTTACTACCCAACAGCTTTTATCAATGAAGCTGGATGATCATTATCCTCTTCGACGGGGTGGAAACCAGCAATGAATGCCCTACAGCTTGTTCTGACAGGGGTTTTCAGGATTGTTCTGTGACGCTGATACCAGCACCTAAAACAAAAAATGCGCGAAAAAGCGCGTCGGCGCCATAGATGACAGAAATAAATCAAAAAGCTCTGGAAATAATTGGATCGGAAGCAAAAAAATGGGCACCCTTACGGTGCCCATTGTGTTGCAGAAGTGAAAATTAGCCGCGCAGCGTATCGTCGCCCCAGCCAATCCACTTGTAGGTCGTCAGCGCTTCCAGCCCCATCGGGCCACGCGCATGCAGCTTCTGCGTACTGACCGCGACTTCCGCGCCCAGACCGAACTGCCCGCCATCGGTGAAACGCGTACTGGCATTGACATAAACGGCGGAGGAATCGACCTGATTCACAAAGCGGTTGGCGTTGCCAATGCTGCGCGTCAGGATGCCATCCGAATGCTGCGTACCGTGTTCGCGAATGTGCGCAACCGCATCGTCGAGATCCGCCACCAGCTTGACGTTAAGATCGTTGGATAACCACTCATCGTCATACTGTTCGGTTTTCACCGCCACCACGCTGGCCGGGCCGTTTTGCAGCAGCGACAGGACATTTTCATCGCCGTGCAGCGGGATGTTTTCCTGCGCCATGCGCTGCAAAAATGCAGGAATAAAGCGTTCAGCCTGATCGCGGTGAATCAGCAAGGTTTCCAGTGAATTGCAGGCGCTTGGACGCTGTTTTTTCGCATTAACAATCACCTCCAGCGCGGGTTCGATTTCCATGGTTTCATCAAGATAGAGATGACACACACCGATACCCCCGGTGATCACCGGAATCGTCGAATTTTCACGACACAGCTTGTGCAGCCCTGCACCGCCGCGTGGAATCAACATATCGACGTAGCGATCAAGTTTCAGCAGTTGGTTAACCAACTCGCGATCCGGGTTTTCAATCGCCTGCACCGCACCTTTTGGCAGGCCATGCTCGCTCAGCGCGTTTTGGATTACGCGAACGGTAGCCGCGTTAGTGCGATAGGTCTCTTTACCGCCGCGCAAAATCGCCGCATTGCCGGTTTTCAGGCACAGAGAAGCCACATCCACAGTGACGTTAGGACGCGCTTCATAAATCACCCCAATCACGCCCAATGGCACACGGCGACGTTCAATACGTAAACCGCTGTCCAGCACGCCGCCATCGATCAACTGTCCGACCGGATCGGCCAAACGGCACACCTGACGCACATCGTCAGCGATACCTTTCAGACGCTGTGGATTGAGCGTCAGGCGATCCAGCAATGCCGCGCTCATGCCATTCTGCCGCGCATCGGCCAAGTCCAGCTCGTTAGCCGCCAGAATGTCGGCACTTTCCGCTTCCAGGCGATCGGCAATCGTCAGCAGCACCTGATTTTTTTGTTCAGTGGAGAGTTCTGCCAGCTTGTACGACGCTGCACGCGCCGCTTTTCCCATTTCTTCTAACATCATCTGCTCCTTAACTGACGATCATGTCGTCACGATGCACCGCAACCGGACCATATTCGTAACCGAGGATGTCGCTGATTTCCTGGCTGTGATGACCGGCAATCATGCGCATGGCGTCGCTGTTGTAGCGCGTCACGCCGTGAGCGATATCGCGGCCTTGCAGGTTACGAATGCGGATCACTTCGCCACGAGAGAAGTTGCCCTGCACTTCACGCACGCCTTTCGGCAGCAGTGAGCTGCCGCGCTCTAATACCGCAGCCAGCGCACCGTCATCAATCACAATTTCGCCAGCCGGCGGGGCGCCGAAGATCCAGCGCTTGCGGTTCTCCAGCGGTGATTGCTGTGCGTGGAAACGGGTGCCGACCGGTTTGCCATACAGCACGTCGCTGATCACATCCGGGCGGCTACCCGCCGCAATGATCACGTCGATACCGGCGCGGCAGGCCACATCCGCCGCCTGCAGTTTGGTCGCCATGCCACCCGTGCCGAGGCCGGAAACACTGCCTCCGGCCAGCGTGCGCAACGCATCATCAATCTGGTGCACATCGCTGATCAGTTCCGCTTCCGGATCGGTGCGAGGATCGGCGGTGAACAGGCCCTGTTGATCGGTCAGCAGCAGCAGTTTATCCGCGCCGCCGAGCATCGCCGCCAGCGCAGACAGGTTGTCGTTATCGCCCACTTTGATTTCAGCGGTAGCAACAGCATCGTTCTCGTTAATCACCGGCACGATGTGGTTATCGAGCAGCGCACGCAGCATGTCACGTGCGTAGAGGAAGCGTTCACGATCTTCCATATCCGCACGCGTCAGCAGCATCTGACCGATATGAATCCCGTAAATTGAGAACAGCTGCTCCCACAGCTGAATCAAACGGCTCTGCCCCACTGCAGCCAGCAGCTGCTTTGAGGCGATGGTGGGCGGCAGTTCGGGGTAACCCAGGTGTTCGCGTCCGGCGGCAATCGCGCCTGATGTGACGATAACGATACGATGACCCGCCGCGTGCAGTTGTGCACACTGACGAACCAACTCCACCATGTGCGCACGATTCAGCCGACGCGAACCGCCGGTGAGGACGCTGGTACCCAATTTGACCACAAGGGTCTGACTGCCACTCATGTTTTTCCTGCCATATAAGAAAAAAATTCTGCGAAGGGACGTTTTATCAGGAGTGAGCGAGGAAGCCAATAACAGCAAGGGGAAAAGCACAAAAATCCCCTGACAATGCAGTAGACCAAAAGTTCGCGATTAACAAGAAATCAGAAAAACTGTCATAAAACTTTCATCACCAGTCGGTAAAAAGTCCCCTGTTTTACAAACCCTTTCAAGGGTACAACAAATTTTACTCATTGGGATTGATAGCAAATGAAGAAGAGCACACTGGCATTAGTCGTATCAGCGCTGGCATTGACCTCCGCTGCTCACGCCGCAGAAGTTTATAACAAAGACGGTAACAAGCTGGACTTCTACGGCCGCGTTAAAGCTGAGCATTACTTTAGTGATGCCGCTTCAAACGATGGTGACAAATCTTACGTTCGTATCGGCTTCAAAGGTCAGACCCAGATCAACGATCTGATGACCGGCTACGGCCAGTGGGAATACCAGTACAACGTTAACAACTCTGAAGGTTCTGACGCTAACTCAGGCAACAAAACCCGTCTGGGCTTTGCAGGTCTGAAATTCGGTCAGTACGGTTCATTCGACTACGGTCGTAACTACGGCGTGCTGTACGACGTTGAGGCATGGACTGACGTATTCCCAGAGTTTGGTGGTGACGGTACTGCGCGTACTGATAACTTCATGACTGCACGTGCGACTGGTGTTGCGACTTATCGTAACAGCAACTTCTTCGGTCTGGTTGATGGCCTGCGCTTCGCGCTGCAATACCAGGGTAAAAACGACTCTACCAGCGCCAACGCACGTGGTAGCGCCACCGACACTTCTCGCCAGAACGGCGACGGTTACGGTGCATCTCTGGGCTACACCATCGGCAGCACTGGCATCAGCCTGATGTCAGCCATCACCTCTTCTGACCGTACTAACCAGCAGCAAGCGCGTGCTTACGGTTCTGGTGACAAAGCGGATTCATGGGGCGCGGGCATCAAGTATGACGCTAACAGCGTTTACCTGGCCGCAATCTACACCGAAACCCGCAACATGACCCCAATCAGCGGCACCAACTCAGTGACCGGTTTAAGCGTGTCAGGTGCAGCGAACAAAGCACAGAACATTGAATTGGTTGCTCAGTACCAGTTCGACTTTGGCCTGCGTCCGTCCATCGGCTATGTGCAGACCAAAGGTAAAGACATCGAAGGTATCGGCGATGCGGACCTGGTTAAATACATCGACGTTGGCGCGACTTACTACTTCAACAAGAACATGTCTACCTTCGTTGATTACAAAATCAACCAGCTGAACGACGACAACCGCCTGTCACTGAACAACGACGACATCGTTGCTGTTGGTCTGACTTACCAGTTCTAAGTCGTCTGATTTACCCTCAATGTGTCTATAAAAAAAGAGCCGGCTCATCACCGGCTCTTTCTTCTTTTTGTCTGTTTAGCTGGCTTAACAGCCGAGCCCGACGATGGCGTGCTTAAGCGCTGAGCTTGACCGGCTCTTCTTTAAAACCCGATGCCGGTTTGAGATCCAACTTAAGATCCTTCAACACCGCTTTCAAACGCTCATGGAAATTACGCAGCGTACTTTCCACTCTCTCGTTGTTCTCTTTGCCTTTGATCGTTTCCACACCCCAGTCACCGTCTTTATCAAACAACCCAAAGTGGTATTCATAGGTGAAATGGTCTTCGTGCGCTTCCAGCGTCATCCACCAGCCCCAAAATTCACGGAGTTCAGGAGCAGGTTTAACGTTGACACATGCCGCCAGGCAATCGAAGAAAAAACGCTGCTCTTCGCATTTTCCTTCACGGATGTACGGCCCCAATTCGGTGAAGCGCTTCAGCAGGCGACTACGGGGATGACCACTCGGTAACGTCATGCTAATTCTCCCTCAAATAACCGTAAAATTGTTTCTCGCTACGCGAATCACGCGCGCAACGCAAAATATTCCGGATATAAGTAGTAGCAGAGCGTCGAATTTTTGCCAGTCATACACCCAATTGTTTTGCTAACCAGTCACAGATTTGATTTAACGCTTTCTCAAAACTGGAGAACACCGGCGTGGCGGGTATTGCCAATACTTTGCCCTGTGCGGAAGAGTTGGCAATCAATTGAGCCTCTTCTTCTGGGCTGAACAAATCGCCCGGCCAGTATGCCGCCAGCATCGGCGTCGGCGTGCGACGCCCCAACAGACCCTGCACCTTCAGTGAATAGCGATTGAGCTCAATGCGCAGGTTGCTGTCAGACGCGGACGGCATCCCCAGGCGACTGGCCAGCATGTCCATGTACATGTCCGGTAGTTGCTGCTGGCGTTGCTCATCGACAAACACGTTATGCACCATCGCGCCCAGTGTCGCGACCGCACGCAGGCGTGGCACTTCCAGATAAGCCAGTCGGGTGGCGACATTGGCGCCAAAGCGATAGCCAAACAGCGCAACGCGCGTGTGATCAATCCACGGCACATTGCTCAGCTCACGCAGCACCTGCTGGTGAAGCTGGCTGGTGTCCTGGTTCAGCTTCCATTTGCTGCTGAAGCCCACAGAGGGCATATCCAGCGTCAACATGGCGATGCCACGCGGGGCCAGATAATCGTGGAACAAGCGATAATGATCGCTCTGCAGCGAATCCAGGCCACCGCACAGCAGCACCGTTGGGTATGGGGCTTTGGCCTCAGCAGGCATATGCAGGAAACCGGTGACCGGGCTGCCACCGCTGATCTGGAAGGTCAGCGCTTTCAGCTCACCCGGCAGACGCTGCGTGGCCTCTTCGTATGCCCGGTTTGCCAGCACCTGTGCCTGATCGGCCAGATCATCGCCTTTGATATAGGGATAGGCGGCAATACTGTAGAGATTAGATGCGCGCATCCACTGATGCCCAGCTTCCTCGTGATCTTCATTCTCCATCGCGCGCTGTTGCCATAAGGCGGCCTGCTTCGACCACTCAAAGTTCCAGTTCCCACCGCGATAACCAATCACCGTGTCGAGTTGGGTGTCATCAGTGTGCTCATACTCACTGATAGCGATGCGCGCCAGCACTTCGCTGATCTCCTGCGGAGACAGGCCGCGCCACGTCCACAGCAGCTTGTTGAGCATGCGATACCAGCAAGGTTGGGTATCCCCTTCGAGGGTGTTGTGCACCTGAACCGGATGATGGTGCTGACGGTGCACCAGAGAGGAGGTTTCCGGGTGTTTAAAGCGGGGCTTAAAAAGCTCTTCGCTGAGGTTTTTATCCGACATCTTAGACGTTCTCCCGCGATAGTCGCATAGATGCCTAAGAGTGTACTGCACCCGCATGTTGGGTGCGAGGCGTAGAATGCACAACGCCCGGCATAACCGGGCGTTGTTTGCGTTGCATCAATCAGCTTTTGACGATTGGCGGGATGTAAACCACGCCCATGTCCCACGGCTGTTCGATCCAGGTGTTCTGCGGAATATCGACAATGTAGTCGTCCACCAGCGCACGGCCAGCGGGCTTAGCGAAGATGGTGCAGAAACGCGCTTTTGGATACATATCGCGAATCGCCTGCGCGGTGCCGCCGGTATCCACCAGGTCATCAATCACGATGAAACCTTCACCGTCGCCTTCCGCACGCTTCAGCACTTTCATTTCGCGCTGATGATCGTGGTCATAGCTGGAGATGCAGACGGTATCGACATAGCGAATACCCAGTTCACGCGCCAGCAGCGATGCCGGAACCAGACCACCACGGCTTACCGCAATGATACCTTTCCACTGTTCCACAGGAAGCAGGCGCTGGGCCAGTTTACGGGCATGGATCTGCAACATGTCCCAGGTGACGACGTATTTTTCGCTCATAAAAGAAATCCCGACCAACAATCGTTGGTTTAAAAAATAGACAAGGGGGAAAAGGTTGCGCGAGATTATAAGGATCTGACGCGTTAAAAACCAGCATCTGTCGAACTGGATGCAGGATTTTAGCGCGCCTGAGTACGCACCCGGTGAAAAACAGTGATATTCTCAGCCACATCACGTCAGATGTGCTGACGGCGATCTTTCACTGGAACCCGGCGTGCGAGCGGTATGTCCGCCGCGCTGACACAGGAGATGCATTGTGTCTGAATTGTCGCAACTTTCCCCCCAACCGCTGTGGGATATTTTCGCTAAAATCTGCTCCATCCCACATCCTTCTTATCATGAAGAAGCACTGGCTGAGCACGTGGTCAGCTGGGCAAAAGAGCAAGGATTTTGGGTTGAGCGCGATCAGGTCGGCAATATCCTGATTCGCAAACCGGCTACTGCGGGTATGGAAAAACGTACTCCGGTTGCGCTGCAGGCGCACCTTGATATGGTGCCGCAGAAGAACAACGATACGGTGCACGACTTCACTAAAGACCCGATCCAACCTTATGTTGATGGTGAGTGGGTCAAAGCGCGCGGCACCACGCTGGGCGCAGACAACGGCATTGGTATGGCTTCTGCGCTGGCGGTGCTGGCCGATAACAGCCTGACCCACGGCCCGCTGGAAGTCCTGCTCACCATGACCGAAGAATCGGGCATGGATGGCGCATTTGGTCTCCAGCCAAACTGGCTGCAGGCCGATATCCTGATCAACACCGACTCAGAAGAAGAAGGTGAGATCTATATGGGTTGCGCAGGCGGTATTGATTTCATCTCCACCCTGCCATTAAGCCGTGAAGCCGTACCTGCGGGCTTTGAAACCCTGAAGCTAACGCTGAAAGGCCTGAAAGGCGGCCACTCCGGTGCCGATATTCATCATGGTCTGGGCAACGCCAACAAGCTGCTGGCGCGTTTCTTTGCGGTCTACGTGCAGGAACTGGATGTGCGTCTGATTGAGTTCACTGGCGGCACGCTGCGTAATGCGATTCCGCGCGAAGCTTTTGCCACGCTGGCGATCGACAGCCATAAAGTGGATGCCCTCAAATCGGCTGCGGCTCATTTCCAGGCCACGCTGCTGAACGAGCTGGGCATTAAAGAGAAGAACATTGCGTTAACCACCGAGCCGCTGGCACATCAGGGCCAGGCGCTGACCACCGAAAGCCGCGATCGCTTCATCAACCTGCTGAACAGCACCCCGAACGGTGTGATTCGCAACTCTGACGTGGCCAAAGGCGTGGTGGAAACCTCGCTGAACGTCGGCGTGGTGACCATGGATCAAGACAATGCCGAAATCATCTGCCTGATTCGTTCACTGATCGACACCGGCAAAGATTGGGTGGTGGAAACCCTGACTTCACTGGGCCAGTTGGCTGGCGCGAAAACCGCACCAAAAGGCGGTTATCCTGGCTGGCAGCCTGATGCTGATTCACCGGTGATGGCGCTGACGCGTAAAACCTACGAAGCCCTGTTTGGCAAAACGCCAAACATTCAGGTGATTCACGCGGGTCTGGAGTGTGGTCTGTTCAAGAAGCCGTATCCGAACATGGATATGGTGTCGATTGGGCCAACCATTACCGGTCCACACTCACCGGATGAGCAGGTGCACATTGAGAGCGTCGGTCTGTACTGGAAACTGCTGACTGCGCTGCTGAACGTGGTGCCAGAGAAGGCGTAAGTCTTTGCGATGCTGTAAGGAACCAGGCTAAGGCCTGGTTTTTTTATGCCTGCAATCCTGAGGTTAAGGATTCTCTTGCTAATAAGGTCGCAATATTTGCCGGAACCCATTTTGAGACCGACAGTAACATGCAGCATATTTCACTATAAATCCTGCTTATTACCCCAGCATTCTACCACTCCACACTCCCTCTCTAGTTTTAGCCGCCGTTACGCCCAGATGTCTGGATGGCTAATAAGATTTCGTGCTAGCTTATGCGCTTTCGTTTGTTGCCCAGCGTTATGGGTTCAGAAAAAATGCCACCCACTCTTTTAATGAAAGGCCTGTCCCATGAGTGCGATTAACCGCCTGGAGATGCGTAATATCTCCATCGCTTTTGGCGGTTTTGCCGCACTGACCCAGGTCGATTTTCTGACCGAGGGCGGATCGGTGCATGCGTTGACCGGAGCCAATGGCGCAGGAAAATCCACCCTGATGGCGGTGCTATCCGGCGCGCACAGTGATTACAGCGGCGAGATTCTGCTGGACGATGCGCCGGTCTCCATTCGTTCACCGCGCGATGCCAAAAAACTCGGTATTCATTTGGTGCAGCAGGAGGTGGATGTGGCGCTGGTGCCGCAGCTCAGCGTGGCAGAAAACATTCTGCTCGATCAGCTGGCAGAACCCGGCCATGTCTATAGCTGGCGTGAAATCCGTCGCCAGGCGCGTGCCCTGCTCAATCAGCTGGAAGTGAACATCGATGTTAATCGTCTGGTGGAACGCTGCTCACTGGCGGAGAAACAACAAATCCTGCTGGCGCGCGCCCTCTCCCATCACTGCCGTTTTCTCATTCTGGATGAACCGACCGCGCCGCTGGATCAGCATGAAAGCGAGCGTCTGTTTACCGTGGTGCGTCGTTTACAAAGCAACGGCATTGGCGTGGTGTTTATCTCCCACCGCATTCACGAACTCAAAGCGATTTGCGATCGCTTAACCGTGCTGCGTGATGGCCGCTTGATTGAAAGCAGCCCGATGGCGGCACTGAGTGGCGAGCAGATTGTTGAGAAAATGCTGGGGCACCAGTTGACTGATGTCTATCCACCTCGCCGTGAACAGAGTGAGCAACCGCTGCTGCTGTCGGTGGAAGGTCTGCACGATGATCAACTGCTGGCGGACATTTCACTGCATCTGCGCAAAGGCGAAATCCTCGGCATTGCCGGCTTAGCGGGTGCAGGGAAAACCGAGCTGTGTAAGGCGCTGTTTGGCGCAAGCAAAAGCCGCGTCGAAAAAGGCGAGCTGCACGGCAAACCGTGGCGGCCGCGTTCACCGCACGATTCGGTGGAAAACCGCATGGCGCTGGTGCCGGAAGAGCGTCGCAAGGAAGGTATTTTTATCGATGAACCGGTGAGCATGAACCTGAGCGTCAGCGCGGACAACAGTTTTTCCCGCTGGAGCCTGTTCGGTCATCGTCAGGCCTGGCGCTGGGCTGAAGAGGTGATTCAGCGCCTCAACGTGCGTACCACCGGCCCGGCGCAGATTCTGCGTCGTCTGTCAGGCGGCAACCAGCAAAAAGTGGCAATTGGCAAATGGCTGCGCAACAACGCTGACGTGCTGATCTTTGATGAGCCGACCAAAGGTGTCGATATCAAAGCCAAAACCGATCTGTTCAGCCTGATTGACGGCCTGGCACGCGAAGGCAAAGGCATCATCTACGCTTCGGGCGAGTTTTCCGAACTGGTCGGCTTATGTGACCGTATTTGTGTGCTCTGGGATGGGCGCATTGTGGCAGAGATGGAAGGTCGTCAGGCCACAGAAGAGATGCTATTGCTTTATTCCACCGGAGGAACCCCTGCGTGAGCAGCAAAGAACTATCCCTGAACCCGCAGGTTTCTCTGCGTCATAAACTATTCGATTTTCTCTATAAATGGGGCATGTTGCTGACCGTGGTGATTCTGATCGCTGGGTTTGGTCTGGCATCGGACAGCTTCCTCGAGCCCACCAACATCATCAACATCCTGCGTTCGATTGCTATCGTCACGGTAATTGCGATTGGTGTGTCGATTTCGCTGACCATCGGCGGCTTCGATTTGTCGGTAGGCTCAACCGCCTCACTGGCCAATGCGCTGGTGATTTCGCTGTTTGTCTGGCACGGCTTTGGCACCACCGAAGCCATTATCATCACGCTGCTGCTGTGCACTCTGGTGGGGCTGCTCAACAGCTTCCTGATCGTGATTCTGCGCATTCCCGACATGCTGGCTACACTGGCCACCCTGTTTGTCATACAGGGCGTGGCGATGACTTACAGCTTCGGCGGTTCGATTACCGAGAATATGGTGATGCCAAGCGGCGATATGGCGGAGGGCACTATCCCCGCAGCGTTCGGTCTATTGGGTCAGGTGCCGACCATTGTGATCATCATGCTGGTGGTGACGATTGTGGCACAGCTGGCGCTGTCATTGACCAAGCATGGCCGTCGCATGTACGCGCTGGGTGGCAATCCAGAAGCCGCACGCCTTTCCGGTATTCGCACCACGCGCTACCGCGTTTTGGCCTATGTACTCGCATCGCTGCTGGCCGGATTAGGCGGCATTCTGCTGGCATCGCGTATTGGATCTTCGCAGGTGAACGCCGGCAGTGGATATTTGATGGATGCCGTTGCCGCGGCATGGATCGGCTTCTCGCTGGCCGGTTCCGGCAAACCTAACGCGCTCGGTACGCTGGTGGGCGCGGTGATTCTGGGTGTGTTGCAGAACGGGCTGGTGATGTTGTCCGTGCCTTATTACGTCATGGACATTATCAAAGGCCTGGTGCTGGCTCTGGCCCTGGCGATTACCTACATTCAGCGCCGCTAAGGCGCGTTTACTGAGAAAGAGATTCTAATGAAAAAAATTACCCTTTCGCTGCTGGCATTAAGCCTGCTGAACGCCAGCGCTGCCTTTGCCGATACCGTTACCCCGGTTCCCGCAGCGATTGCGAATCACGAAGGTCCGGTGCGCATCGCCATCATCCGTAACCTGGGGTCTGACGATAACACCACGCAGTTTATTGCCGGTGCCATTCAGCAAGGTCGTCAACTGGGCTTTAAAGTCAGTACTTTCCTGAGTAACGGCGATGATGCGCGTTTCCAGGACTTTGTTAATCAGGCGATCAGCCAGAAATACGATGGCATCATTCTCTCTCACGGCAAAGAACCCTACTCCACCGCTCTGGTGCAACACATTGTCGATGCAGGTATCAAACTGTCCGTCTTTGATACCCCGGTAAATACGCCGGTCAATGGCGTTACCGTCACTGCGCAAGATGATGCCTCGCTGGCGCAGGCGTCACTGGGTCAGTTGATCAGTGATTTCCATGGTAAAGCCAACATCATCAAACTGTGGGTCGCAGGCTTCCCGCCGCAGGAACGTCGCCAGGTGGTGTATGAGAAACTGCTGAAAGAGAATCCAGGCATTCATCAGCTGGAATCCATTGGCGCAGTTTCTACCGATGTACAGGGCGACACCGCCAACAAAGTGGGTGCGATCCTGGCAAAATATCCAAAAGGTAAAATAGATGCGATTTGGGCGTCGTGGGACGCGTTCAGTCAGGGTGCTTATAAAGCGCTACAAGAGAATGGTCGTACTGAAATCAAAATCTACAGTATTGACGTGTCCAACCAGGACTTGCAGTTGATGCATGAGAAGAACAGCCCATGGGTGCAGACGGTCGCGGTCGATCCAAAAACCATCGGTGCGGTCAATATGCGCTTAGTGGCCAATAAAATCGCGGGTGAAGCCACTCCGGCAAGCTACGAGTTTAAAGCGTCTTCCATTTCGCAGCAGTTGCTGAATAGCCAGCAAGGGGCGATTAACGTAGCAACCCTGAACAAGATTATTCCAGGCTGGGGTGTGAACAACGATTTTGTTGCGCCGTGGTTTGCCACGCTGGAAGCGAAGTACGCTAAGAAGTAATTCAGTGGCCGAATAGGGCATCCTGGCGGCGCTTCAAGCCGCCAGGATGATAGCCAAGGCCATACTCAAGGTTTTACCAACCCAACACTAGCTGCCGCTCCAATTGCGGATCCACCAGCGTCACATGCAATCCCACCAACCGCACGCCGCGCCCGGCACGCCTTTCATCCCATGCCTGCCGCGCCACTGCGATCATGTCATCCTTGTTCAACACCGGCCAGACATGCTCCTGCGTGGTCTGCTGGAAATCATTAAATTTGAGCTTCACGCCCTGACGCGCGATTTGCTTGTCGGGACGGATATTTGTCAGGCGTCGATCCAGCTCAGCATAGAGGTAATCAATGATTGCCAGACACTGCTCCCAGTTGTGGATGTCCTCCATCAATGTGCGTTCGACACCGAGCGATTTGCGTTCGCGCTCCACCACCACATCGCGTTCATCAATGCCGTTGCTGCGTTCCCAGAGCACGCGGCCGAATTTACCAAATCTCTTCAGCAGCAAGGCGAGATCGGCTCTCTGCACATCGGCGCAGGTGCGCAGTCCCATCTCTTCCAGTTTTTTGGTCGCCACTTTTCCTACGCCAGGAATTTTGCTCAACGGTAGCGTCAGTAAAAAGTCCGGCATCACTTGCGGTGTAATGACGTATTGCCCGTTGGGCTTATTTAAATCGGAAGCGATCTTGGCGAGGAATTTGATCGGCGCAATGCCAGCCGAGGCGGTTAAACCGGTTTCGCGCAGGATATCGGCACGTATCGCCTGCGCCATTAGCGTCGCTGATCCCTGACAATGCTCGCTATCGGTGACATCAAGATACGCTTCATCCAGTGATAAGGGCTCAATCAATGGGGTGTAGCGTGCGAAAATATCGCGTATCTGGCGTGACGCCTCTTTATAGGCATCGAAGCGTCCAGGCAGTAATTTCAGATGCGGGCAGAGCTTGAGCGCCATTGCCGTCGGCATCGCGCTGCGCACGCCATATTTGCGCGCGGGATAGTTGGCGGTGCTGATGACACCACGCTGCACACGGCTGCCGCCAATGGCGATAGGTATATCCGTTAATGAAGGATCGTCGCGCATTTCAACGGCCGCGAAAAAGCAGTCCATATCGACATGAATGATTTTGCGCATACGCCCTCCGAATACTGGATAAGTATACAGCAGTAAAAAACTTCGGCAATATTTGTTGAGCGATGAATTAAAGTTTACAAAATTCTGGTCGTAATCCCTTTAGGATTGCACCATTTTCACGGAGACTGTCTTGATTAAACCTCAGACAATGTTAATGTTGCGCTGCGGTAGCGGATATTTCCGATAATGCAATACCAAGACGCTCAGCGTCATCGTCTCTCTTCACTTCAAGGTACACACAGAATGGGCAGAATCGCATTGTGGCTTGCGATGATTCTTATGCCAGTCCTTAGCTGGGCCATTTCGCCAGAGCCAACGCAACTGTCGGCACCGGTGAGCAAAGAGTTAAAGAAACAATTACTTGGCACTCCTGTTTTTATTCAGATCTTCAAGGAAGAGCGTACGCTGGAACTGTACGGCAAAATCGGTAATGAATATCGTCTGCTGGACAGCTATCGCATTTGTAATTTCTCTGGCGGATTAGGGCCTAAGCGTCGTCAGGGCGATTTTAAAAGTCCGGAAGGGTTTTATAACGTTAAGCTGAACCAGTTAAAACCGGACAGCCGTTTCTACCGCGCGATTAATACCGGCTTCCCGAATCAATACGATCGTGATAAAGGCTATGACGGTAACTATTTGATGATTCACGGTGATTGCGTCTCAATTGGCTGCTACGCCATGACCAACGCATCAATGGACGAGATCTTTACCTACGTCAACGCTGCGCTGCGCAACGGTCAGCAGGATGTACAGATCAATATCTATCCGTTCCATATGACCGATAGCAACATGCAGCGTCATCGCTACTCAACGTACATCAACTTCTGGCGTGAACTGCAGCCGGGTTATGCGTACTTTGAGAAGTACCACATACCGCCAACGGTTAACGTGACGACGACGGGTCAATATGCGGTGAACAGCACGCCGGTGATTTCTACACCGGATGCTGCCTCGAAGTCATTCCTGGCGCTCACCCAGGCAAAATAATGCCCACTCGCCTGGCACTATTCGGTGCCAGGTTTCATTTCCTGTCAGCGGCTGTGTCGCAATCACCGTCACAACGTCCTTCGGTGTTGTCTGCTGCATAAAATCAATTTCTACATCCTGATCGAGCAATTTGGCTTTGCCAAAAGGCGCACGACGAGTGATCCAATACAGATTGGTCGAGCAGAACGCCATCAGATAACGACCGTCCGACAGCAGCATGTTAAACACGCCCTTCTCGCGCATCTCAGCCGCCAGCTCAGCAATGTAGCGAAATACCGCCGGCCAGTTGCCCGGAGTGCGCGGATAACGCTCAGACAGCTTATGCAGGATCCAGCAAAACGCTTTCTCACTGTCCGTTTCGCCAACGGGGCGGAAAGTCCCGGTTTCCAACTGTTTGTAGCCTTTCAGCTGCCCGTTGTGCGCGTAGGTCCAGTTACGTCCCCACAGCTCACGGGTAAACGGATGGGTGTTTTCCAGCGACACTTCACCACGATTCGCCTGGCGGATATGAGCGACCACGGAATGTGATTTGATCGGATATTCCTGCACCAAACGGGCGATCGGTGAGTTAAAGCTGGGCTGAGGATCTTTGAATGTGCGGCACCCTTTTCCTTCATAGAAAGTGATGCCCCAGCCATCTTTATGTGGCCCGGTTCCGCCGCCACGCTGCACCAGACCGGTAAAACTGAAACAGATGTCCGTGGGGACATTGGCGCTCATCCCGAGCAATTCGCACATAGCAACCGCCTTAAGTCAGCACTCCCGCGTGAGCAGGAGTGACGCGTCATTACTTAACCATCTCTTTTTCGATCAGCAGCATCAGGATATGAATCACTTTAATGTGAATCTCCTGAATGCGGTCAGCGTAGCCAAAATGCGGTACGCGAATTTCGATGTCCGCTGTGCCTGCCATTTTGCCGCCATCTTTACCGGTCAGGGTAATCACTTTCATCCCTTTGGCGCGTGCCGCTTCGACCGCTTTGATGATGTTCGCCGAGTTACCTGAAGTGGACAGGCCCAGCAGCACGTCGCCTTCACGGCCTACGGCTTCGATATAGCGCGAGAACACATGGTCATAACCAAAATCGTTGCTGACGCAGGAAAGGTGGCTCACATCAGAGATGGCAATCGCCGGGTAGCCAGGACGATTTTCACGGTAGCGCCCCGTCAGCTCTTCAGCAAAGTGCATCGCATCACAGTGAGAACCACCGTTGCCACAGGAGAGCACTTTGCCCCCTGCTTTGAAGCTGTCTGCCAGCAAGACTGCCGCGCGCTGAATCGCGTGAATGTTCGCTTCGTCACTCAGGAATTTATTAAGCGTATCGGCTGCTTCATTAAGTTCTGAGCGAATAATGTCCTGATACATAGGGATGTCCTTTAGAGGAAAGATTTACTCTGCAAGTTTAACGGAATGGGACAAAGCCGCAAAGCGCCTGCATCGGGGAAAAAGGCCCAGGCTTTGCCATTCCTGCTCTGTTGGTGTCCAGAGAGTGCGATTTTGTGAGTTCTGTTGTAATTGCGATGTAAACAGATTGCTAAAAAGCGATCACTGCTCTAAACCTTACCCTATAACAGGTCAGACCTCTTACAACTTACGGAGCGGTTCATTATGTTGCTTGCCTCGATTGTCGCGACGCTGATTGTCATTAGCGCCCTCTTTTACCATCAAGTTTCGCTGCGGCTCAGCAGCGTAATCCTGTTGCTATGGACCGCCGGGCTGGCTGCTGCAGGCCTGTGGACGCCGTGGCTGCTGCTGCCACTGGCGATTATCCTGCTGCCCTTCAATCTGCCGGCCATGCGTCGCAGCATGTTCTCCAAACCTGCGCTGCACAGCTTCCAGAAAGTGATGCCGCCGATGTCGCGTACGGAAAAGGAAGCGATTGATGCCGGTACGACCTGGTGGGAAGGGGATCTGTTTCGTGGCAAGCCAGACTGGCAGAAACTGCACAACTATCCGCAGCCACGTCTGACGGAAGAGGAACAAGCCTTCCTCGAGGGGCCGGTCGAAGAAGCCTGTCGTATGGCGAATGATTTCCAGATCACTCACGAACTGGCCGATCTTCCGCCGGAACTGTGGGCGTATCTCAAGCAGCATCGCTTCTTCGCCATGATCATTAAGAAAGAGTATGGCGGCCTCGAATTCTCCGCCTATGCTCAGGCGCGCGTCTTGCAAAAACTGGCGGGCGTTTCCGGGATCCTGGCGATCACCGTGGGTGTACCTAACTCACTCGGCCCAGGCGAACTGTTGCAACATTACGGCACCGATGAGCAGAAAGATCACTATTTACCACGTCTGGCACGCGGCGATGAAATTCCGTGCTTCGCGCTGACCAGCCCGGAAGCGGGTTCGGATGCGGGTGCCATTCCGGATACTGGCGTGGTGTGCATGGGCGAATGGCAAGGCCAGCAAGTGCTGGGCATGCGCCTGACATGGAACAAGCGTTACATTACGCTGGCACCGATTGCTACCGTGCTTGGACTGGCCTTTAAACTCTCCGATCCCGATCATCTGCTGGGTGAGACGGAAGAGCTGGGCATTACCTGCGCCCTGATCCCGACGCAAACACCGGGCGTAGAGATTGGCCATCGCCACTTCCCGCTTAACGTGCCGTTCCAGAACGGTCCAACACGCGGTAAAGATATTTTCGTGCCAATCGATTTCATCATCGGTGGCCCGTCGATGGCCGGTCAGGGCTGGCGTATGCTGGTTGAATGTCTGTCAGTCGGTCGCGGTATCACCTTGCCTTCCAACTCGACCGGTAGTCTGAAAAGCATTGCGCTGGCAACCGGAGCTTATGCGCATATCCGTCGTCAGTTCAAAGTCTCTATCGGTAAAATGGAAGGCATCGAGGAACCGCTGGCACGCATTGCCGGTAACGCCTACGTGATGGATGCGGCGGCTACACTTATCACTAGCGGCATTATGCTGGGTGAAAAACCGGCGGTGCTGTCGGCGATTGTGAAATATCACTGCACCCACCGCGGCCAGCGCGCCATTATCGATGCGATGGATATCGCCGGCGGTAAAGGCATTATGCTGGGCGACAACAACTTCCTGGCGCGAGCTTATCAGGGCGCACCGATTGCGATTACCGTGGAAGGCGCCAATATCCTGACGCGCAGCATGATCATCTTTGGCCAGGGCGCGATTCGCTGCCATCCATGGATGCTGGAAGAGATGAACGCTGCGGCGAAAAACGATCTGGTGGCCTTTGACCGTGCCTTGTTCAGCCATATTGGCCATGTCGGTAGCAACAAAGTGCGCAGTCTGTGGCTCGGTTTAACCGGAGGCCGCACCAGCGCGTCGCCAACCCGCGACGTGACCCGCCGCTACTATCAGCAGCTCAACCGCCTGAGCGCCAACCTGGCACTGCTGTCAGATGTGTCGATGGCAGTGTTAGGCGGCAGCCTGAAACGTCGTGAACGTATCTCAGCACGTCTGGGGGATGTGCTGAGCCAGATGTATCTCGCCTCTGCCACCCTGAAACGCTTTGACGACGAAGGCCGCAATGAAGCCGATCTGCCGCTGGTGCACTGGGGCGTGCAGGATGCGCTGCATCAGGCTGAAGTGGCGATGGATGACCTGCTGCGTAACTTCCCTAATCGCCTGGTGGCAGGCGCGCTGCGCATGGTGATTTTCGCCGGTGGCAAACACTGCCCGGCACCGTCTGACAAACTGGATCACAAGCTGGCGAAGCTGTTGCAACTGCCGTCAGCCACCCGTACGCGTCTGGGCCGTGGCATGTACCTGACGCCAAGCGAACACAATCCAGCAGGCCAACTGGAGCAGGCGCTGCAGGATGTGATGGCAGCGGAAGTGATTCATGAACGTCTTTGCCAGCAGCAGAAAAAACATCTGTCGTTTACCCGTCTGGATGCGCTGGCACAGCGTGCGTTGAAAGAGGGCTGGATTGATGAGAGCGAAGCCAAAGTACTGACGCGCGCTGAAGCCAGCCGTCTCAAAGCCATCAACGTCGATGAGTTTGTGCCGGAGGCACTGGCCTCACCGAAGCCGCAGGATAAAGGCGCCCCGCGCGCCAGTGAAGCCGCGTAAAAACGAAAAAGCCTCCTGACGGAGGCTTTTTTAATGGGGCCAGGCATAACTTATCCCGCATACATAAGCGGTTTCGCTGCCAAAGCGGGCAGTGAATGGCGCAGTTATAAGATTGAAGCCTGACTTACCCCGCCTGACGAATGCGCGCAATCAGCGCATCGACATCCGCAATATGATCTGCCGCCAGAATTAGCGTACGTCCCAGGGTAATGCAGCTACGAATACATTCGGTACGCATGGTGTCATCAGCAATCTGTTTAAAATCGGCAACGTGAGACATGCCCACGGTGCGGCGAATCAACTCCGTGCCACAATAGCCAATGGTATCGCTCCATACTTTGCGCAGGAAGGCTTCCGCATAGCCCGGATACGCCAGCGCCACATCAGAAGTGTTGGCGTGTGCCAGTTCGAGGAAGCGGCTGGAGAACTGCGTCCAGACTTCATGCGCATCGCTCAGACGACGCTCACGCCCTTCTGCCGCTTCACGCGGGGCCAGCAGGCCCGGCAGGCAGCAGTAGTTAATCAGCAGATTGCCAATCGCGCTGCCGACATCAAAGCCTATCGGACCGAAATAGCCAAACTCCGCATCGATCACCTTCAGGCTACCATCGGCCACGAAGATGGAACCGCTGTGCACATCGCCGTGCAGTAGCGCTTCGGCATCCGCAAAGAAGCGGTGCTTCAGCCCGGCCACCGCGATTTTCAGCGCATCGTCAGTGCGCAGGCTGACCACCAGCGGCTCCAGTGCCGCCGGGTATTTATTACGCTCGTGATCGATAAAGGGATCGTTGAAGAACAGGTCTTCGGTGATTTCGCACATTTCCGGGTTGATGAAACGCGCGACTTCGGCCTTTTTCTTGTGCGGATGCAGGAAAAAATCAGAAGTATGGAACAGCGTCTGCGCCAGATATTCGCCCAGCTGACGACCCGCTTCAGGGTAGTAAGCCCCTTGCACCAGCTCGCCGCGCCAGATGCGATGGCTGGAAAGATCTTCCATCACCATCACCGCCAGTTCGGCATCGTAATGGGTGACGTTAACCGTGTGCTCTGGGCAATGTTTATAGTGCTCAACCAGCGTCTGCGCTTCAAGGCGCGCGCGATCCAACGTTAACGGCCAGGACTCACCCACGCAACGCACATAAGGCAGTGCCTGTTTCACTACCACACGGCTCTGTCCCAGGTTATCGAAAATCTTGAACACCAGGTTGAGATTACCATCGCCGATCTCTTCTGCGCTGACCAGCGCTGACGGATCGTCCACACCGCCAAATTTTTTAGCATATTCCACCGCATCAGCAGCGGTGAAGGTACGGTATTGCGACATTGCCTGTTCCTCGACATTCGATAGTAATAAGCCGTTTGGACGTCTATACATCCGTCACGCATGTTGGCACAATAGCCGCTATTAACGCAACAGGGATTTCACACCATGCAAACACTTCGTACCACCAGTCTTGAGGTCCGCGATAATCAACTGTGGATCCTCGACCAGCAAGCGCTGCCACAACAACAAAACTGGCTGCCTGCGCACACTGTGACGCAGTTGGTTGATCATATCCATGCGCTACGCGTGCGCGGCGCCCCGCTGATTGGCCTTTCAGCCAGCTTGCTGCTGGCGCTGTTGGGCGAGCAAGGTGTCACCCGCGCGGCATTGGCGGAAGCGCTGGAGGTGTTGCGTGCGTCACGCCCGACTGCCGTCAACCTGATGAACAATCTGGATCGTATGAAGATTGCGCTGGCGGAGAGCGATCACGTAAACGCCCTGAGCGCCGAAGCGCTGCGCCTGGTGGCAGAAGATAAGCAGCTGTGTGACAACATTGCCCGCGCCGGCAGCGCGCTGGTCAAGCCGGGCAGCCAGCTGCTGACGCACTGTAATACCGGCGGTCTCGCCACCGCTGGCGTGGGCACCGCACTGGGCGTGATTGCGCATGCCCATCAGCAAGGTTTAGTGAAAAACGTTTGGGTGGATGAGACGCGACCACTGCTGCAGGGCGGCCGTTTAACCGCGTGGGAACTGGGCGAACTGCACATTCCTTACCAGCTGATCACCGATTCGATGGCTGCAAGTTTAATGGCGCGCGGCGTGGTCGATGCGATTTGGGTCGGCGCAGACCGCATTGCCGCTAACGGCGACGTGGCGAACAAAATCGGCACCTACAGCCTGGCGGTACTGGCGCACTATCACGGTATTCCGTTCTATGTGGCGGCGCCGCACACCACGCTGGATCGCCTTTGTCCTAACGGCGATGCCATTCCCATTGAGCAGCGTGCCGCCAGTGAAGTCACCGGTGTGTCAGGCAGTTTTGGTAATGTGCAGTGGGCACCGGATAATGCGGTGGTCTACAACCCAGCGTTTGATGTCACGCCAGCTGCACTGATTAGCGGTTGGGTGTTGGATACTGGCGTCGTGACGCCAGAGCAGGTTAAGGAAGGGATTTTTCAGCCTTAAGGGTGCGCCAGATGGCGTATCCTGTGCTTACGGTGCGCCAGAAATGAAAAAGTCGCCATAAATGGCGACCTTATGATGACGAGCCCTATGTTGTCAGATGCACCCTGAAGAGTGCCCCTTCAATGGCTGATTCCATTTATGCGTATGCAGGTTTAAGCACACAGCGCGTTATGCCAGACGAGGATAAGCATCCGCAATCTTGTCGCCGGTAAAGTTGGCGATCCAGCCTTCCTGATTATCGAAAATACGAATCGCGGTAAAGTGCGGTTCAGAGCCCATATCAAACCAGTGTGCCGTGCCTTCAGGTACTGAAATCAGATCATTCTTCTCGCACAGAATCTGGTAAACCTCACTGCCAATATGCAGGCAAAACAGGCCAGACCCTTCGACGAAGAAACGCACTTCATCTTCGCTGTGCGTGTGTTCATTCAGGAACTTCTCGCGCAACGCCTGCTTGTTAGGATTGTCTGCACGCATACTCAGCACATCCCAACTCTGATAGCCCTTCTCTGCCACCAGACGATCGATCGCGTGCTGATAGGCTTTGATCACCGTTTCAGCGTCAGGGTCGTTACCCAGATCGCGATCCGCTTCCCAACGCTCAAAGCGAACGTTTTTGGCGTTCAGGCGCTCGCGAATCGCCTCGGCATCGGTACTGTGCCACAGTGGCTGGCTGGACTCGGTATCGCTAAAAATTGTCAGTGCACTCATGTTAAATCGACTCCGGATTAATCTGCGAAAAATCGTTTACCTGGTGATGGCGACTGGCGTTATCGGCCTCGCCACGAATTAACTGCAATGTGTGCCAGCCTGCTTGTGCCGCGGCATCCAGTTCCTGATGGATATCTGACAGGAACAGCAACGAAGAGGGTGCCAGGCCAATGTGTTCGGCGATGTTGTGATACGACTGGGTTTCACGCTTGGCGCCAACCGCTGTATCAAAATAGCCGCTAAACAGCGAGGTTAAATCACCTTCATCGCTGTAGCCAAATAACAGTTTCTGCGCAGGCACCGATCCCGAGGAATAAACATACAGGGCAATCCCTTGTTGCTGCCAGCGTTCAAAGGCGGGCAGCACATCGGGATAAAGGTGGCCGGTGAACTGACCTTCAACATAACCCGCACGCCAGATCATCCCTTGCAGCGCTTTCAGCCCCGGCGATTTGCGATCTTCATCAATAAAACCGATCAGCGTGGCGATGAGGTCATCCAGCGATGCCTGGGGCGTCGCTGACTCTTCACGCACTGCGTTTAGCGCCGCAACCACCTTCTCATCCGTTTGGTTATCCCGCACGAAGGCTGCCAGATGCTGACGTGCATAAGGAAACAGGACATTGTGCACAAACTGGATATCACTGGTGGTGCCTTCAATATCAGTAACAATCGCGCGAATCATTGGGTCTCCAGCAGTCGACGTTGCAGTTCACATTCAAACAGGAATTCCAGCCCTTCCAGGTGGCGGCGCGCTTCGTTGACGTCTTTGCCCCAGCAGGTTAAGCCATGACCACGTAACAGGAAGCCGTACCGCAACGGCGTGTCCGCCGCAAAAGCTTCAATGCGCTGCGCCAGTGCCTCAATATCCTGGTCGTTATCAAACAGCGGAATCGCAACGGTATTGAGATGCGTGTCCTGACCCGTGAGGGTTTTCTGCATCTCGTAGCCGCTCAGCAGCAACGCACTGCCCTTCTCTACACGCGACAGTACGGTAGAATTCACCGTATGGGTATGCAGTACAGCCCCGGCCTGCGGGAACAAGCGATAAATCAGGGTATGCAGCCCGGTTTCCGCCGACGGTTTACGTCCCGAAGGGACACTGTTTGTCGCGATCTCCACCTGAATAAAGTCATCACGCGTCAAACTGCCTTTATCTTTACCTGATGCGCTTAGCAGGCAATATTCGGCATCCTGGCGCACCGACATGTTTCCGCCCGTCGCGGGTGCCCAGCCTTTTGCGCCAATCCAGTGGCAGGCGGCCACTAAATGTTCCAGTGGGAGAAAATCCGTCATAGTGAAGGTGAGGCTCCGCAGTTGTTTTAGACGTCTAAGCGTCTCGATTGCCAAATATTAGCATCCTGTGTAGAGTGGCAGCAACACAGGGTTTCTCCGCATCGACATTCGCGCTTAAGGCCACTAAATAATGACGCAGCTCAACCTGACTCCCGAGAGCAAATTACCGGCGCTCGGCACCACGATTTTCACGCAAATGAGCGCCCTTGCCGCGCAGTTCAACGCCATCAATTTATCACAGGGTTTTCCGGATTTTGACGGCCCGCAATATTTACAGGATCGTCTGGCCTATCATGTGAGCCAGGGCGCAAACCAATATGCGCCGATGATCGGTGTGTTACCCCTGCGTGAAGCGATTGCCGATAAAACGGCTGAGCTTTACGGTCACACGCCCGATGTTAACAGTGATATCACTGTAACCGCCGGTGCGACCGAGGCACTGTATGCCGCGATTACGGCGCTGGTGCGTCCGGGCGATGAAGTGATCTGCTTCGATCCCAGCTACGACAGTTACGCGCCTGCTGTTCAACTGGCCGGCGGCGTGCTGAAACGCATTGCATTGCAGCCACCGGGATTCCGCGTTGACTGGAGTGAATTCCGCAGCTTGCTGAGCGCGAAAACCCGTTTAGTCATTCTGAATACGCCGCACAACCCTTCTGCGACCGTGTGGCGAAAAAGCGATTATGCCGAGTTATGGCAGGCGATCGCTGAGCAGGAAATCTATGTGTTGAGCGATGAAGTCTACGAACACATCTGTTTTGATGCAGAGGGCCACGCCAGCGTGTTAGCGCATGCCGAGTTACGCCAGCGTGCCGTTGCCGTCTCTTCGTTTGGCAAAACCTTCCATATGACCGGATGGAAAGTGGGCTACTGTGTTGCACCAGCAGCGATCAGCGCCGAAATCCGTAAAGTACACCAGTATCTGACGTTTTCGGTTAATACCCCGGCGCAGCTGGCGATTGCCGATATGCTGCGTCAGGAGCCGGAACACTATCGTGACCTGCCGGCCTTCTATCGCGAACGCCGCGATTGTCTGGTTGATGCATTGTCGGGTAGCCGCTTCAAGGTGTTGCCGTGCGAAGGCACTTACTTTGTGCTGCTGGATTACAGCGCCATTTCCGATCTGGATGACGTCAGTTTCTGCCAATGGCTAACCAAAGAAGTGGGCGTGGCAGCCATTCCGTTGTCGGTATTCTGTGCCGATCCGTTCCCGCACAAGCTGATTCGCCTGTGCTTTGCCAAACAACCCGCGACACTTATCGCCGCTGCGGAGCGCTTATGTCAGCTTTAAAAATTACCGTTCTGCAGGAAACCCTGAGCTGGATGGACGGCGAAGCCAACCTGCATCACTTCGATGGCGTATTGAAAGGCATTGAAGGTCGCGATCTGATTCTGCTGCCCGAAATGTTCACCACGGGTTTTGCCATGGAAGCAGCAGAGAGTTCGCTGCCGCAGCAACAGGTCATTGAATGGCTGCACAGCCATGCGAAAACCAGCAATGCGCTGGTCGGTGGCAGCGCAGCCATCCAGACCGAAAAAGGCGCCGTGAACCGTTTTCTGCTGGTTGAACCGAATGGCACCGTGCACCAATATGACAAACGTCATCTGTTCCGCATGGCCAATGAACATCAGCATTACGTTGCGGGTGATACGCGAGAAGTGTTCACCTGGCGCGGCTGGCGTATTCTGCCGCAGATTTGTTACGACCTGCGTTTCCCGGTGTTCTCTCGCAATCACAATGATTACGATCTGGCGCTCTATGTTGCCAACTGGCCAGCACCACGTGCGCTGCACTGGCAGTCACTGCTGTTAGCGCGTGCGATTGAAAACCAGGCGTACGTTGCCGGTTGCAACCGCGTTGGCAGCGACGGCAACAGCCATCAATACAGCGGGGACAGCCGGATTATTTCGCCATTGGGCGAGATTCTGGCCGCAGGCGAGCCTTTCGCCCGCGCCCGTCTCGATGCGGAATTGTCACTGGACGATCTGCAAGCCTACCGCGAACGCTTCCCGGCGTGGCGCGATGCCGATGGCTATACATTGAAGTAAACGTCTTGCCGCGTCTTTCTGGCGCGGCTTCCTCTCTTTTTTAATTTTTGTTTCCACATTGGAAACACCCCTAACTTCGGCTACAATGTTTCCATGTTGGAACATGCCGAGGGAATGATGCACGTTATTTCAAGGAAGATGTTTGCTGAGGCTGCATTGCGTTTTCCCAATGATGCAGCAGCACTGGACGCCACTTACCGGACTTTACATGGCAGAGATTTTGCCGATCCTGAAGCGCTTAAAGATTTCTTTCCAAGCCTGGACCGAATGAAATATCGGGCGTAATGGTGGGTAATCAATGTTGGCGGTAACAATCTCAGGTTGATGTTTTTCGCCGATTTCATCGCTGGACGTATTTTCATTAAGCACATCAGTACTCATGCTGAATACGACAAATTAGTTACGTTCTATCGGGAGAACAAAGAATGATCGCCGAAGCTATTCAGGCCTCAGATAACCTGATTAAAGCCGTCCCCCTGCTTGGCGGTAGTCAATCGAAAGCAGATTATGAGCAAGCGCTAGAGCTGGTTGAGTATTTGGTTGAGCATCAGCCTTCTCATCCACTGATTGATATGCTGGCTGATAAAGTCGCGAAATACGAAGAGCACGCGCCGGAATTTTCAGCCTTCAATGCACGCATTAAGACTCTGCCAGGTGGAGTCGCGCTGCTACGAGTTTTGATGGATCAACACGATTTGAACCAATCATCTTTCACTCAGGAAATTGGTCAGCGTTCGTATGTTAGCCGGATTTTGAAAGGTGAACGTAAGTTAACGGATAAGCATAAAGCTGCGCTGGCAAAACGTTTTAACGTGCCGTTTGAGGCATTCCGCGAAGATTAAACAGAAAAAAGCCGCAGCGTGTCACCGCTGCGGCTTTAATGTGATTACAGATCGAAACGATCCAGATTCATCACTTTGGTCCAGGCTGCCACGAAGTCATTGACGAACTTCTGTTTGGCATCGCTGCTGGCATAGACTTCAGCCAGTGCGCGCAGGATAGCATTGGAACCAAATACCAGATCGGCACGGGTGGCGCTGTACTTCACTTCACCGCTGGCACGATCGCGGCCTTCGAACAGCTCGGCGCTCTCATCGGTAGCGCGCCATGCGGTGCGCATATCCAGCAGATTGACGAAGAAGTCATTGCTCAGTACGCCGACACGATCGGTTAACACACCGTGCTGACTACCATCGAAGTTGGTGCCCAGCACACGCAGACCACCCAACAGCACGGTTAATTCCGGTGCGCTCAGCGTCAGCTGTTGTGCTTTATCCAGCAGCAGGGTTTCGGTGGATGAGCCACCTGCGATACGACGATAGTTACGGAAACCATCGGCCAGCGGTTGCAGCACGTCAAATGACTCTACCTCAGTTTGATCCTGACGCGCATCCACACGGCCCGGTGTAAACGGTACTTGCACCGCCACGCCCGCCGCTGCGGCAGCCAGTTCAATACCCACGCTGCCGGCCAGAACGATCACATCCGCCAGTGATGCTTTACCAGACTCCTGCTGAATTTTCTGCAGGGTTGGCAGCACATCGTGAATCACGCTGGCATTCACTGCCCAACCGTTTTGCGGTGCCAGTGCCAGACGTGCACCGTTGGCCCCGCCACGTTTGTCACCGCCACGGAAAGTGGAAGCAGATGCCCAGGCAGCAGAGACCAGTTGGCTGGCGCTGAGACCGGAAGCAGCAATCTTCGCTTTCAGATCGGTGATCTCATCAGCGGTTGGCTGGTGGATCGCGGCTGGCAATGGATCCTGCCAGATCAGATCTTCTTTTGGTACTTCCGGGCCGATGTAACGCGCTTTTGGCCCCATATCGCGGTGGGTCAGTTTGAACCAGGCGCGGGCAAAGGCTTCATTAAAGGCCTGTGGATCGTTGAGGAAACGGCGGGAGATCTTGCCGAACTCTTCGTCAAAACGCAGCGTCAGATCGGTCACCAGCATGGTGGGCTTGCGCTTTTTCTCTGGATCGAACGGGTCTGGAATGATCGCTTCCGCATCCACCGCTTCGAACTGGATCGCGCCTGCTGGGCTGTGTGTCTGTACCCATTCGTATTTGAACAGGTTCTCGAAGAAGTAGTTGCTCCACTGGGTAGGCGTCTGCGTCCACACCACTTCCAGACCGGAGGTAATCGCATCCGCACCGGCACCGCTGCCGTAGCTGCTGCTCCAGCCGAGGCCCTGCGCTTCAATTGGCGAGGCTTCTGGATCAACACCCACGTGGCTGGCGGCAGCCGCACCGTGGGTTTTCCCCAATGTATGACCACCGGCAATCAGCGCGACGATCTCTTCATCGTTCATGCCCATATTGCCGAAGGTGGCGCGAATCGCTGGCGCCGCTGATTTCGGATCGCCGCTGGCTTCCGGGCCTTCCGGGTTGACGTAAATCAGGCCCATTTCGGTGGCACCCACCGGCGCATTGGCAAGACTTTCTGGGTGGCGATGCGCCAGCCATTCAGTTTCGTTACCCCAATCCACATCCAGATCCGGTTCCCACACGTCTTCACGTCCGGCACCAAAACCAAAGGTGCGGAAGCCGGCATTTTCCAGCGAGACGTTACCCGCCAGAATATAGAGGTCGGCCCAGGAAATTTTCTGACCGTATTTCTGTTTTACCGGCCACAGCAGGCGACGTGCTTTATCGAGGCTAACGTTGTCTGGCCAGGAGTTTAGCGGCGCGAAACGCTGCTGCCCACGACCGGAACCGCCACGACCATCCACGGTGCGGTAAGTACCTGCACTGTGCCACGCCATGCGAATGAACAGCCCAATATAGCTGCCCCAGTCGGCTGGCCACCAGGATTGAGAGTCGGTCAGAATAGCGCGGATATCCGCTTTTAACGCCGGGTAATCCAGCTTGCTGAACTCGTCGCGGTAGTTGAAGTTTTCACTGAGGGGATTGGAACGGTTGGAGTGCTGATTTAACAGGTCGACACGTAACATATTTGGCCACCAGTCGCGGTTGGATGTTCCGCTCCCCGCGCCACGTGCCAGTACGCTTTTTTCTTCAGACGCCCCGTGATGAAAGGGGCACTTACCTGACGCTGCTGCATTATCGTTATTGTCGTGCGTGCTCATTTTTCGGCTCCGTTTGCTTCACATTGTCCGGTAAAGATAACCGTACCTTGTGAAAGAATATATTTGGATGAACCGAAGGTTTTGATAGTTACTGTCTTTCAAGCGCAGCGTGTGACATGGCGCACAAAAAGTAGGGTTTTATCGTCAACTGCGCATAATTTCGTCACTAAAACAGGTGTCGTTGGCAGCCAGGTGTCCCTAAATGCGCACCCTGCAGTCACTGGAGTGTTGCAGGGTCGCCATTTAGGGTGGCCGTGACAAAATTAGCTGCCGCGATAGGTTGACCACGACCACGGTGAGATCAGAAACGGCAGATGATAATGGCTGCCCGCCGAACCAATCACAAAATCAATCTGTGCACTGACGTACAGCGCATCGCGTCCGTCAGCAGCGAAATAGTCACCGATCTCTGCGGTCAATCGATAATGGCCCGGTGCTAACGGCTCGGGCGTTAAATCTTTAATACGGCCATCGCTATCGGTTTCCCCCTCCGCCATCGGCAACCAGCCTTCCGGGCTGTTCTGCTCCAGGGATATGGCCACGCCGATAGCGGGTTTACCCAGCGCGGTATCCAGAATGTGAGTGGTAATGGTGCTCATACAATGCTCTCCTTAAGCCGTAACAGGGTGATTTCACGCAGTTGCGTCAGCGCTTCCTGCTGCTCTGTCTCTGCATCATTGTTGAGCCTGCGCTGCAATTCCGCCAGCATCTCCTCGCCACTCCGCCCTTTGGCACGAATCAAAAACACCCGGCTGAAGCGCTGTTCATAGGATTGATTGCCCGCCAGCATGGCAAATTGCAGCGCGCCATCGGCCTGCTGCATCGCCGACTGCTCATTGCGTGACAATACTGCCTCTTTGCCCGCGCCCGCGGCTTTTTCACCAATACGGGGGTGAGCGCGTAATGCTTGTTCCAGTTCGGCACCTTGCCAGCGCTTTGCCAGTGTTTCGGCGGTCGTATAGAGCGCTTCCACATCCGCAAAAGGCCGTGCGGCCACCAGCGCCTGCTGCCAGTCAGGAATTGCCACGCAGTGGGCTATCGCTGTGTGTGCCTCATTGGGCGTGACATCGTTAAACACCGCTAACTCCATGCAACGGCTCCTTAAGCCTGTGCCAGATCGTTGACCGCTTGCAGATAAGCCTGCACGCCCAATGCCACATCGGCTACCTGCACGGACTCGGCTGGATGATGGCTAATACCGCGATAGTTGCGCACGAACAGCATACCCACTGGCCAGCGATCGGCGATCGCAATCGCGTCGTGCCCTGCGCCGCTTGGCAAAGAAACGCTGCGGCCCTGTACGGTTTCCACCGCATGGCTCAGCGCCTGTTGCAAACGTGCATCACAGGCGGTTGCCGCAATACGGTAATACTCGCTAGCGGTAAAAGTCAGTCCACGCCGCAAGGCAATCGCTTCGGCTTGTGTCAGCAGCGCGGACAACAGGCGCTCCAGCGGCTCATCCTGCGGCCCACGCACATCCAGTGAAAACTGCACTTCACCGGGGATAACATTCACGGCGCCCGGCAAACAGCTCAGGGTGCCGACCGTGGCCACCAGTTGTGGATCTTGCTCGGCAGTGGTGTGTTCAACAAACACCATCCACTCGGCGGCGGCGGCCAGTGCGTCTTTACGATGGGTCATCGGCACCGTGCCAGCGTGGCCCGCTTCACCGATAAAGCTGCAATTCAAACGACGCGCGCCGTTAATCGCGGTCACCACGCCAAGCGCCAAATCTTCCTGTTCCAGACACGGCCCTTGTTCTATGTGCAGTTCAAGGTAAGCCGCAATGTCGTTGACGTCGCGTGCTGCCTGCAAAATGTTGGCAGCGTCCAGACCGAGATCCTGCATCGCTTCCGCCACAGTTATACCGTTTCCATCCGGATGCGTTACCCAACTCTCGGGCCATGTGCCGGTAATCCCCCGGCTGCCCAACAGCGTGATGCCAAAGCGCGTGCCCTCTTCATCGCCGAACCCGACAATCTCAATCGCCAGCGGTAAGCGCAGCTGACGATCGTGCAGCCACTGTACGGTTTCAATAGCACTCAGCACACCCAGCATGCCGTCATAGCGCCCGGCATTGCGCACCGTGTCCAGATGAGAGCCCAACAGCAGCGCCTGCGCGCCGGGTTCAGCAGACTCATAACGACCGCAGATATTGCCCACAGCATCTTGCCAGGTGGTCATGCCGGCCGCCTGCATCCATTCTGCCACGCGGGCGTTGGCGCGGACCTGTTCAGGCGAGAGATAGACACGCGTCAGACCATCCTCACTTTCACTGATTTCAGCCAGGGCATCGCAGCGTGCCATGACGCGGGCAGCGGCGGACTGCGCCTCGCTGGCGGTCATCAGGCTGTTGCTCATGCGTGGCTCCCGTAATGATCCCACGCCGCCTGCATGGCCGCGCCTTGTGTCGAACGGTAACCCACATGGTTCAATACCGCTTCCAGCGCGCTCAGGGTTTGCATCACGCAATCTTTGCGCGCGTTGTAGCCCATGGTGCCGATGCGCCACACTTTGCCGTGTAGCGGGCCAAACGAGGTGCCGATCTCAATACCAAAATCTTCCAGCACCAATTTGCGCACCTGGTCGCCATTCACACCCTGCGGGATCACCACACCGAGCACGTTGTTCATTTTGTGTTTCAGGTCGCCAAAGGTTTCGAGGCCCATGCCCTGAATGCCTTTCAGCATCGCCTCGCCGTGCAACTTATGACGTGCAATGCCGTTATCCAGCCCTTCCTGCATCATCAAACGCGCGCACTCACGTGCACCAAACAGCGCGGTGGTGGCTTCGGTGTGGTGGTTCAGACGTTCCGGCCCCCAATAATCCATGATCATGCCGAGATCGAAATAGTTGGAATAAATCATCTCCTCATCACCATCCTGATGATCCGCGGTACGGATGCCCTCTTCCACACACTTACGTTTGCGGATCACCGCTTCCATCTGCGGGCTGAGGGTGATCGGAGAAGTACCCGACGGACCGCCAAGGCACTTCTGCATACCGGCAGAGACCGCATCCAGTCCCCAGGCATCGGTTTCCAGCACGTTACCGCCCAGTGAAGCGGTGGCATCGGTATAGAACAGCACGCCGTATTTCTGGCAAATGGCGCCAAGTTCTTCCAGCGGCTGCAGCATGGTGGTAGAGGTATCGCCCTGCACCGTTAGCAGCAGGCGCGGCTGCACTTTTTTGATCGCGTCTTCGATCTGATCCGGAGTGAATACTTCACCCCACGGCACTTCAATAGTGTGCACTTCCGCGCGGCAGCGGCGGGCAATTTCACACAGCAGATGACCAAAGCGGCCAAACACCGGCACCAGCACTTTGTCGCCCGGACGGATAGCCGAGAGCAGAATCGCTTCGATACCGGCGCGCGAGGTGCCGTCAATCAACATGGTCCAGCGGTTTTCGGTACGAAATACACCACGATACAGCGCCATCACTTCATTCATGTAGTGCGTCATCGCCGGATCGTACTGACCCAGCAGCTGGCTCGACATGGCGCGCAGGACACGCGGATCGGCGTTGATAGGACCAGGGCCCATCAGCAGGCGTTGTGGTGGATTAATTTGCGAAAACTGACTGATATCCATGTGCTATTCCTTTTGAAGACTTAAAGACGGACGCTGGAGATAAACTGTTTAAGCTCGGCGGTCTGCGGATTGGCAAACAGCGTTTTGCTGTCACCCTGCTCCCAGACACGGCCCTGATGCATAAACACCACGCGATCGCCCACATCACGGGCGAAGTTCATTTCATGGGTAACGAGGATCAAGGTCATGCCCTCGGCAGCCAGCTGTTCCAGCACCTTCAGCACTTCGCCCACCAGCTCAGGATCGAGCGCTGAGGTGATCTCGTCACAGAGTAATACTTTCGGCTGCATTGCCAGCGCACGGGCAATCGCCACACGCTGTTGTTGTCCACCGGATAAATTGGCCGGGTAGTAGTTGATGCGTTCGCCGAGGCCGACCTTTTCCAGCATCTGCGTGGCCAGCTCGCGACATTCGGCTTCGCTTTTCTTCAGCACCCGGCGCGGCGCCAGCATCACGTTTTCCAGCGCGGTCATGTGCGGGAACAGGTTGAAGTTCTGGAACACCATGCCCACCGAGCGGCTGATTTCACGCGCCTGGGATTCACGGTCGGTGATCGTCATACCGCCGAGTTTGATGCTGCCTTCCTGGTAGCCCTCCAGTCCGTTCATGCAGCGCAGCAAGGTACTTTTGCCCGAGCCGCTGCGGCCGATGATCGAAATCACCTCGCCGTTGTCGATATCCAGATCGACACCTTTCAGGACGTGGTTGTCGCCGTAGTACTTCTGGACCTGATTAATGGTGATGAGCGGCATTGAATTTTTTCTCCAGGTACTGGCTGTAACGCGACAGCGGATAACACATCAGGAAGTAACCCAGCGCCACCAGGCCAAATACCTTAAAGGGCTGATACGTCACATTGTTCAAAATTGTGCCGGCTTTCGTCAGCTCGACGAAACCGATAATCGAGGCCAGCGCGGTGCCTTTAATCACCTGAACGGCAAAGCCCACGGTCGGCGCGATGGCGATGCGAATAGCCTGCGGTGCCACCACGCGAAACAGCGTTTGACCAAAAGTCAGTCCGAGGCAACGCGATGCTTCCCACTGGCCCTTCGGCAGCGCACGAATACTGCCGTGCCAGATATCCACCAAAAATGCGCTGGTGTAGAAAGTTAATGCCAGCGAAGCGGCGGTCCAGGGCGCCACATCAATGCCAAACAGCCCGACGCCAAAGAAGGCGAGGAACAGCTGCATCAACAACGGCGTGCCCTGAAACAGTTCGGTGTAGCAGCGAATCAGGCGCGTCAACCATGGGCGCTTCAGCAGGCGTAAAAACAGCAGCGGTAAGGTCACCAGCGTGCCGCCAAAGAAGGCCACCAGCGACAGTAAAATCGTCCAGCGCGCCGCCAGCAGCAGGTTGCGCAGGATGTCCCAGTCAGTAAAGGTTGTCATGCGGGCTGCGCTCCAAACCATTTACGCCCCAGCGCCAGCAGCAGCTGTCGCATGGCAATCGACAACGCCAGGTAGATCAACGTGGTCACCAGATAGACTTCAAAACTCAAGAAAGTGCGTGACTGAATCAGGTTGGCGGCGAAGGTCAGCTCTTCGTACGACACCTGCGACACCACCGATGAACCCAGCATCACAATGATGCATTGGCTGACTAGCGCCGGATAAATACGTTGCAGCGACGGCGGCAGAACCACGCGGATAAAAGTCTGCGTGCGGGTCAACCCCAGCACACGGCCCGCTTCCCACTGCCCTTTCGGCGTCACCTGAATCCCGGCGCGGATAATTTCAGTGCTGTACGCGCCAAGGTTAATCAACATCGCCAGCAGCGCTGCTTCGCCCGCCGTCAGTTTCAGACCAAGATTGGGCAAACCAAAGACGATAAAAAACAGCTGTACCACGAATGGCGTATTACGGATCAGTTCGACATAAACGCCCCAGATGCGACTCGCCCAGCTCGGTTTGCCACTGCGCAGTGCCGCGCCGAGAATCCCCAGGCTCACCCCGCCGACGGTGGCCAGCACCGTTATCTGAATCGTGACCCACAGCCCTGCCAGTAACTCTGGCCAGTGCGGCCAGAGATCTGCAAAATTGAGTTGCCCAATCATTGCGTTATGCGCCGAGGTTAGCTGGCAGTGGGGCTTTCAGCCACTCTTCTGACAGTTTGTTCAGCGTGCCGTCTTTAATGCCCTGCTCAATCAACACGTTCACTTTGTCTTTCAGCGCTGGCTCATCTTTCTTCAGGCCGATAAAGCACGGTGAATCTTTTAGCATGAACTGCGGCACCGGCGCTTTTTCTGCGTTCTGGCGCGCAATGGCAGCCACCACGAGGTTACCGGTCGCGACATACTGCACCTGACCTGACAGGTAAGCTGACAGCGTGGTGTTGTTATCTTCATAACGCTTCACCTGCGCATCTTTTGGCGCCACATCGCTCAGCACCATGTCTTCCACCGCGCCACGCGTCACACCAATTGATTTACCGCTTAACGCTGCAGCATCTTTCAGTGGCTCACCTTTCGGGCCAAATACCCCAAGGAAGAACGGCGCATAGGCACGGCTGAAATCGATCACTTTCTCGCGTTCGGCGTTTTTGCCCATGCTGGAGATCACCAGATCCACTTTATCGGTTTGCAGATAAGGCACGCGGTTGGCGCTGGAGACCGGCACCAGCTGCAACTTCAGTTTCATCTGCTTCGCCAGATACTTGGCCATGTCGATGTCATAGCCTTGTGGCTGTAAATCGGTACCGACTGAACCAAACGGCGGGAAGTCCTGCGGCACCGCAATGCGGATGACGCCACGCTTCTGAATGTCTTGTAGCTGATCGGCCATCGCACTGCCGACCTGAGCCATCAGCAATGCTGCGCCTGCGACTGCCAGTAAAACTTTTTTCATTATGCACCCCGGTGAGTTTATCGTGAAACAAAAGATTCTTGATAAAACGATTTGCAACTAATGTGCCAACCGCAGGGTGTGGGGCGCAAAGGGAAGAAAAACGAATAAACACGGAGTTTAAGGCGATAAAAACGGGCATTACGCCCGTATTAAAACCCGATCAAAAAAGGTGCAAGGCACCAAAGTGGTGCCCACTATCGGTGTTCCAGTTCATCCAGGTGCTGATAAAGATCGGCAATTTGATGAATACGCTGACGACCTTGCGACAGCATTTCATGCAGCAGTGCATTTGCCAGCAGGTTGATCAGACTCATCGCCGAGGCATAGCTATCAAAGGCGGAGACGCTATCAAGCGGCGCGCACAGCTGCCAGTGTGCCATGGTGATAATACCCTGCGCCTGCGGCTCGCACAGCGCCAGCACCGGGATGTTGCTCTGCTGTAGCTGCTGCATCAGCGGGCGGATGATACGTGGACGGCGGCGGAAGGCCATCACCACCACAATATCTTCGGGTGTGATATCCACCAGCTCCTCGCCCAGCGTCTGGCCGGGTTGTGGTAACACATGTACCTGCGGACGCGCCTGCATCAGCTGCTGACGCAGGTGCAATGCCACCGGATAGGCGTTACGCATGCCGATAATAAACACCCGCTTTGCAGCACCCAGCGCCTGAATCACTTCGCCAAACTGCTGCGGGTCGATGCTGTTCACCCACTGCGTCAGGTTGGCCATCTCCTGCTTGTAATGACGCGACAGTAAGGTATTGCCCTGCACTGCATCGCGATTGTCGGTGAGGGGCATCCCACTCTGACGCAGCGTACGCAGCTCATCACGCATGTCCTTGTATTTCTCATAGCCCAGACGTTTAAACAGGCGGCTGACTGTCGCCTTCGATACCCCGCTCAGCCGCGCCAGCTCTGCGCTGTTGTAGCTGATCAGGTCATCAAAATGGTCAAACACAAAATCGGCAATACGCTGCTCCTGCGGCGACAGTTGCGGATAGTGACTGCGAAGGCGTTCATCAAGCTGTTTCATCATTGGTCCTGTAACTTTCGTTTCATCACAAGCTAGCACAAATCGATCCACATTGATGCCCAACCCAAAACTGGAACAGCTCTTGCTTAGATCACCTCACGGATTTGTAGGGTCACTTTTTATGACCAACACCAACCCCATTCACACCCTACAAAAGAATCAACAATGAAGAGTTCACTATGATACAGAGCAACATGGCCCCGCTCGGCATGGCCGTCACCCCTCACCATCTTGCCAGTGAAAGTGCACTGGCGGTTTTACGCGAAGGCGGTAACGCGATCGAAGCGATGGTAGCGGCAGCGGCCACTATCGCGGTTGTCTATCCGCACATGAACGGCTTGGGTGGCGATGGGTTTTGGTTGGTCGTGCCGCCCAATGGCGATCCTATCGCTATCGATGCCAGTGGCGCAGCAGGCTCACTCGCCCACCTCGACTTCTATCACGGCGAAAGCCATATTCCGCATCGCGGTCCTAAAGCAGCGCTCACTGTAGCAGGCACGGTGAGTGGCTGGCAGGAGGCGTTAACGCTAGCTGAAGAGCTAGGTTCTGCGCGGTTGCCGTTAGCCCGTTTGCTGCGTGACGCCATTCGCTATGCTGCCGATGGCATTCCTGTTACCGCATCGCAGGCTGCAGCCACTGCCGCAAAGCAACATGAATTGCTTGATCAACCCGGCTTCGCTGCGACCTTCTTGCCTGACGGCACCGTGCCTGGTGCCGGTAGCCGTTTTACCCAGCCCGCGCTTGCCAATACACTTAGCGTGTTGAGTGAACAGGGTCTGGAGAGTTTCTATCGCGGCGAACTGGCCCACCATCTGGCACGTGAGATGACCGCGCTGGGGATGCCGATCACCCTGGAAGATTTGCAAAAACACCACGCGCGCCGCTGTACGCCGCTGCATCTGGCACACAGTGAAGGTGACATCTGGAATATGACGCCACCAACGCAGGGTTTGGTATCGCTGGCGATTTTGGGTATCACCGACCGCCTGAACATGGCGGAGGCCGATGAAGCACAAACCGTACACCGCATTGTTGAGGCCACTAAAAAAGCCTTTGCCTTGCGCGACAAACACATCACCGATCCGCGTCAGATCGACTTCAATGTGCAAGATCTGCTGGATGCCGATCACCTTGCCACACTGGCGGCACAAGTTGATGACCAACAAGCCGCGCCGTGGGGAACCGGACGAGGTCCTGGCGATACCGTATGGATGGGGGTGATGGACAGCAGCGGGCTGGCCGTTTCCTTTATCCAGAGCATCTATCACGAATTTGGCAGCGGCGTGGTGCTACCGGGTACAGGCATTACCTGGCAAAACCGCGGTGCAGCCTTTAGCCTGCAACCGGGCCATCTGCTAGCGCTGGAGCCCGGTAAACAACCGTTCCATACCTTAAATCCAGCGGCTGCGCGCCTGAAAGATGGTCGCACGATGGTTTACGGATCAATGGGGGGCGATGGCCAACCACAAACGCAGGCGGCGATTTTTACCCGCCACGTGATTCAGGGTCAGCCGCTGCAACAGGCGGTCAGTGCACCGCGCTGGTTGCTGGGGCGAACCTGGGGACAATCCTCTGACTCTCTCAAACTCGAAGCGCGCATGTCAGCAGAAACGGTGCAGCAGTTGCGCGAACTCGGTCATGACGTTGAGCTGTTGCCTGATTTCAGCGAAGTCGTCGGCCACGCTGGCGCCATCGTCAGACACAATAACGGCATGCTGGAAGGTGCCTTCGATCCACGTAGCAACGGCAGCGCAGCCGGCTTTTAAAGGAAACCATCATGCATTCGCAACCGGACTGGGCGGCCTATATCGCTCAAATGGAACAGATTCTGGCTCTGGAGCTGGACGAAGCACGTCGCGCTGAATTGCTGGTGCAGTTCAATCGCATCGCCGCCATGGCTGAACCGCTCATGGCTTTCCCGCTGGATGACCGGCTGGAAGTAGCAGGAGTGTTTCATCCATGAAACTGGCATCGTTATCCATCAAAGCGCTCAATCATGCGCTGAATCAAGGTGATATTAGCGCCCGTGAAGTGGCGCAACAGACGTTGAACGCCATTGAACAGCACAATCCTGCACTCAATGCGTGGACCGAAGTCACCGGTCAGCGCATGTTGCGCGAAGCGGATCAGGTCGATTTGCAACGCCAGCGCGGTGAAGTATTGCCTGTGCTGGCGGGTATTCCTTATGCGGTTAAAAACCTGTTTGATGTCGCCGGTCACAGCACCCTTGCTGGTGCCAGCTTATTCAGTGAACGTGCAGCGGCCCGCGAAGATGCGTGGGCGGTGAGTCGACTGCGTCAGTCCGGTGCACTGCTCTCCGGCATGCTGAATATGGATGCCTATGCTTACGGCTTTACTACCGAAAACACCCATTATGGCCCGACCCATAATCCGCGCGATTTGAGCCGCGTGGCCGGTGGTTCCTCAGGCGGCTCGGCGGCGGCTGTCGCGTCAGGCTTAGTGCACTTCTCACTGGGCACCGATACCAATGGTTCGATCCGCGTGCCGGCCTCGTTGTGCGGTATCTATGGACTCAAACCGACCTTTGGTCGCTTATCGCGCAGTGGCAGCCATCCTTTTGTCGCCAGCCTCGATCATATCGGTCCGTTTGCTCGCTCGGTAGAAGATTTGAGTCTGGTGTACGATGCGCTGCAAGGTCACGATGCCAGCGATGCTTTCCAGGCAGCGCAGGCGAAGGAACCGACCAGTGACGGATTAGTAAAAGGCGCAGAAGGCATACGTAGCGCAGTGCTGGGTGGTTTCTTTTCGACCTGGTGCAGCGAAGAAGCGCGTGCCGCCGTGCAAGTGGTGGCACAAGCGCTGGATGCCAGCGAAGCCGTCACGTTAGCCAACGCGGAAATTGCCCGTTCAGCGGCCTTTATCCTCACCGCCTCAGAAGGCGGCAATCACTATCTGCCCGCTTTGCGCAATATGCCCGAGCAATTCGAACCGAACTCTCGCGAGCGTCTGCTGGCCGGAGCGATGCTGCCTTCCGCGTGGTATGTGCAGGCGCAGCGCTTCCGCCGTCATTTCCAACAGCAGGTGTTACCGCTGTTTGAACAATTCGATGTCCTGATTGCACCGGCGACCCCTTGCACCGCGACCACCATTGGGCAAGAGACGATTCATATTAACGGCCAGGATTTGCCGACGCGCGCCAGTATGGGCATGTTAACGCAGCCAATTTCCTTCCTCGGCTTGCCGGTCTGTACCGTGCCTTTGCAAACTGCCAGCGGATTACCGATTGGCTTACAGTTAATCGCAGCACCGTTTAAAGAACATCTTGCACTGCGCGCCGCCTGGGCACTGCAGCAGCAAGGGTTGACCCTGCCACAAACTACCCTGATGGATGCGTAACCATGACACCTGAACATATTGATCGTCCTGCTGTGCTGGCTGAGGTGACCGCTGCGTTTTATCGCTATGAAGAAGCGCTGGTAAGCAACAATGTTGATGTGCTGGATGAATTGTTTTGGCACGACGATCGCGCCGTGCGTTTGGGCGCAGGGGAAAATCTGTATGGCATTGATGAGATCCGTGCATTTCGCGCTGCCCGTCCATCGAAGGGATTGGCGCGCACGCTACGTAATACGGTGATCACCACCTTTGGAGATGACTACGCGGTGTGCAGCACTGAGTTTACGCGTGAAGGCGTGGAGAAGATTGGTCGCCAGCAGCAAACATGGGTGCGCATGCCTTATGGGTGGCGGATTGTCGCGGCGCAGGTGAGTTTAATGATCTAGCGGGGTAAACCGGCGCTCGTCAGTATGACTTAACTCGCGTGGTCAGGGCCGGTACGACAGTTCATGTCGTACCGGCCAAATGTGTCGGCGCGGAGTATCGCTGGTCGTTAAACAGCAGGAGCCGGGTGCGTCTCCATCCAGTGATCGGCGATTTGCTGGCGCGTACAAACCCACACATTCTCATGCTGCTGGATATGGTCAAGGAAACGCTGCAAGGCACGGAATTTGCCCGGGCGGCCCAGCAGTCGACAGTGCATGCCAATCGACATCATCTTCGGCGCGGTGTCGCCCTCTTCATACAACACATCAAAGGTGTCACGCAGATAGACAAAGAACTGCTCAGCGGTATTAAAGCCCTGCGGCGAGGCAAAGCGCATGTCGTTACACTCCAGCGTATAAGGAATGATCAGATGCGGTTTCACCGTGCCATCCTGACAGGTCACCTGCGTCCAGAACGGAAGATCGTCGCCGTAGTAATCGCTGTCATAACTGAAGCCGCCGTTCTCCACCACTAAGCGGCGCGTATTCGGGCTGTCGCGGCCGGTGTACCAGCCGGTAGGTGCTTTACCAAACAGATCGCGCAGCACATCCACCGCCTGCTGCATATGCTGGCGCTCGGTTTTAGCATCCATCGACTGATAATGGATCCAGCGCCAGCCGTGGCTGACCACGTCATAATCCGCGGCTTTGATCGCTTCCACAATCTCCGGGTGACGCGCCAGCGCCATCGCCACGCCAAACACCGTCAGCGGCAACCCGCGCTTCTGGAATTCGTTGTGAATGCGCCAGAAACCGGCGCGCGAACCGTACTCGTACAGGGAATCCATCGACATATGGCGATCGGCATAACTGGCGGCGCCAATGATATCGGACAGGAATTGTTCAGATCCTGCATCGCCGTGCAGCACATTGTTTTCTGCCCCCTCTTCATAGTTGAGGACAAACTGCACCGCCACTTTCGCGTTGCCCGGCCACTGTGCGTGCGGCGGATGGTTAGCATAACCAATCAAGTCACGCGGGTAGTTTTTGTTGAAGCTGTACTCTTTCTTTTCAGATACATCACTCATTCTGTAAATTCCTTAGTCAGTCCTCAACCAGCACTTAGTTTAGGTGCTGAAATGCGCCGCTGAGCGGTTTTTCAATCGGGTAATCTAAATCGCCATGTTTGCTGGTACCCAAGCCCAGCGCCACCAGTGATTCCACCATTTTTACCGCCGCGCTGACGCCATCAATCACCGGCAGACCCAGCTCTTTCGTCAGCTCCTGTGCCAGTGAGGCCATACCGCCACAGCCCAGAACTATCGCGCCGCTGCCATCTTCTCGCTTCGCCTGAATGCAACGCTGGCGCACTTTTTCCTGCGCCACACCGCTGCCATCTTCCAGCGCCAGCACCGGGAGATCGATAGCGTGCAACGCCGCACAATGATGGGTAAAGCCATATTGTTGCAGCAGATGGCGGGCAATCACCAGGGTGCGCGGTAGCGTGGTGACGATTGAAAAGCGTGTCGCCACCAGCGTTGCCGTGTGCATCGCGGCTTCCGCAATGCCGATCACCGGACCGCTGGCCAGTTCACGCGCGGCCAGCAATCCCGGATCGCCGAAACAGGCAATAATGTGGCCACTCACGCCCTGTGCTTTGCCGACCCTGACCTGTTCCAGTACGCCGATCGCCGCAATGGCTTCATCGAAGTGCCCTTCAATCGATGGCACACCCTGGCTTGGACACACTGCAAGGATCTCAGTACCCGGCGCCGCTACCGCACGTGCGGCTGCACCGATGGTTTCTGTCATCGCCAGGCTGGTATTGGGGTTGATCACCTGAATCAGGCTCATGATGCGGCTCCATTGTGACCGGAAAATAACCGGGTGAAGTCGGGTAAGGTTTCGCCGCTGCGCTCAAAATGCAGGCTGGCCACGATGTGTTCGAAGTGATGCTGTAAGGCTGCGGTGAGCGCGGGAAGATCTTTCTGCCGCAGTAGCTCCACCAGCCGATCGTGATGATCGCAACGACACCCGCGCTGCCAGGGCGCACCATAGGCGGCAATCACTAATGATGAGCGCTGTGTCAGGCGCGTCACCATATCCGTCAGCACCTGATTACCGGAAATCGCCTGTAGCTGAATATGAAAAGCCGCAGAGAGCCGAATTGCCGCCGCACCATCGTGCTGTTCGTGAGCCTGCTGCTCTTCCTCAATGAGTGTGCTCAGGGCAGCAAGGTGTGGTGGCTGAACGTGAGCCAGCACCGCGGGCAAATTGGCGCACTCGAGTAAGCAGCGTGTGGCAAAGATGTCGCGCGCCTCGTCAACGCCCGGCGTGGCCACTTGTGCACCACGCCTGGGCGACAAGGTGATCATTTGCACCGCCGCGAGGCGTTGTAGCACCTTGCGAATGCCGGTTCGGCTCACACCAAAAGCTTCTGATAGCGCCTCTTCTGGCAATTTGCTGCCCGGTGGCAGCTGATGTTCCACAATGGCGGTGAGTAATGCCTGATAGATGGGTTCGTCGCGATCATTCAGATCGGCAGCCGTTTTCTGGCCTGTTTCGCTCTTCATTACCTGCTCCGGTAAGTGTCTGTGCACAGCACATCGTATACGTGAAATTAATTTTTTGTATACAAGAAATCAATTCTGGCCTGGATCCTGCAATACCGTTTCACGCTGTGATTATTTTTCCCATGTTGTTAGAGGAGCAGGTTTCATGCCAAATCATTCTGAAGTGACCTCCGGGGTGGCCTCTGGCGCCAACGCCCACTACAGTCCACGCCTGTGTAATGAAGATCTGGCGCCCACGCGCGACCAGAACTGGTCGTGGTATAACATTTTCTCTTTCTGGATGTCGGATGTGCACAGCATGGGTGGCTATGTGGTCGCCGCCAGCTTCTTTACGTTGGGACTGGCGAGCTGGCAGGTGCTGCTTTGTCTGCTGGTAGGTATCTGCATCGTACAGTTGTGTGCCAATCTCGTCGCCAAACCGAGCCAGATGGCGGGCGTGCCTTACGCGGTGATTTCACGTCAGGCATTCGGCGTGTTCGGTGCCAATATCCCCGCGGTGATTCGCGGCCTGATCGCTTTCGCCTGGTATGGCATTCAAACCTATTTAGCGGCTAATGCGCTGATGCTGGTACTGCTGAAGTTCTTCCCTTCATTAAGCGGGATGACGCAAAGCAGCTGGCTGGGGTTATCTCAACTGGGCTGGTGCTGCTTCGGCGTGATGTGGTTCCTGCAGGCCATGGTGTTCTGGCACGGCATGAGCGCGATTAAACGCTTTATCGATGTGGCGGGTCCGGCTGTCTACGTGGTGATGGTGGCGCTGGCGGGCTGGATTGTATACAAAACCGGCTTTGACGGTATCTCCTTTACGCTGGCCAGCAAGCAGTTAAGCACTGGTGAGCAAACCTGGCAGATGATCACCGCCACCGCATTAGTGGTCTCTTACTTCTCTGGCCCATTACTCAACTTTGGTGACTTCTCTCGCTACGGTAAAAGCATGGGGGAAATCCGCCGGGGGAACCGCTGGGGCCTGCCGTTTAACTTCCTGCTGTTCTCGATTGTCACCGTGGTGATCGTGTCAGGTACCCAATCGCTGTTCGGCCGCATGATTACCGATCCCATTGAGACCGTGAGCATGGTTGGCAATGATGTCGCCGTCGCGATTGGTTTACTCACCATGATTATCGCCACTATCGGCATCAACATCGTGGCGAACTTTGTTTCCCCGGCTTTCGACTTCTCAAATTGCTCACCGCAGAAAATCAGTTTCCGTACCGGTGGAATGATTGCCGCAGTGGGTTCTGTACTTCTGACGCCATGGAATCTGTTCCAGTCACCGGAGTTGATTCATTACACGCTGGATGTGCTGGGCTCCTTTATCGGCCCGCTATTTGGCATTTTGGTGGCCGATTTCTATCTGATTAAGCGCAGCAAGGTTTACGTGGACGACCTGTTTGATGACACACCAAAAGGACGCTACTGGTATCGCGGTGGCTTTAACCCGAAAGCGATTGCCGCACTGCTGCCGTCGGTAGGTATTTGCCTGGTGATCAGCTTTATTCCGTCACTGCATGCCGTGGCAAACTTCAGCTGGTTTATTGGTGTGGCATTAGGTGCAGGTTGCTATCGCTGGCTGGCTCGCGCCGATCGTGAAGTCTCAGTGGGCACCTATCGTCAGGAAGTGGCGGTGCAGAAGGATTGATCTGATGATCAGGTTGGCGCCGATGCCAGCCTGAAAAAGCAAAAAGCCGATGCATTTCTGCATCGGCTTCTTTAATGATTGGCGGAACGGACGGGGCTCGAACCCGCGACCCCCTGCGTGACAGGCAGGTATTCTAACCAACTGAACTACCGCTCCGCGCTTTGTTCCCCGTCGAGAACGAGGCGAATATTAATGGCAGCCTTATGAACCGTCAATGCTTTTTCTGAGGGAATGAATCGTTTGCCGATTTTTTCAGCTTTACGTTGCTTTTCCACGCAAAATCAGCCCATTCAGGCACGCCACAGGCAGCTTCCGCCCTTCTTCAACACTAAATCCAGACGGCTTTCATGTGCGATAATCTCATCATCGCTGGCGTTGACCACGCGTAATCCTGAACTCGGACGCACGATGCGCTGAATGTTATCGCCGGTATTTTGGCTGCTCTGATCGCCTTCCGCCGAGAAAGCCAGCGAAGTTTGGCCGCCCGTCATCATCAGGAACACTTCAGCCAGAATTTCGGCATCGAGCAATGCGCCGTGCAGCGTACGTTTGCTGTTGTCGATTTCGTAGCGATTACACAGTGCATCGAGGCTATTGCGCTTGCCTGGATACATTTTACGCGCCATCGCCAGGCTATCTGTCACCTGACAGAAGGTGTCGGTTTTGCCGATACCGCGCTTAAGCATGCCAAACTCATAATCCATAAAGCCGATATCGAACGACGCGTTATGGATCACCAGCTCTGCACCACGGATGTATTCGAGGAATTCATCGGCGATGTCTGCAAACATCGGCTTATCGGCAAGAAACTCATCGGCAATACCGTGAACGCCGAAAGCTTCCGGATCCACCAGCCGATCGGGCTTGAGATACATATGGAAGTTGTTGCCGGTCAGGCGACGGTTAATCACCTCAACCGCACCGATTTCAATGATGCGATGTCCTTCATAGTGCACACCGATCATGTTCATGCCGGTGGTTTCGGTATCGAGGACGATCTGGCGGTTATTTGCAGTGCTCATAGGACTCGTTTTATGTCAGACTTGGCGTTTTGTCAGAAGGAAGTCTACCAGAGATGCGCAAACAGGTAGAAATATTCACCGATGGATCCTGCCTGGGCAATCCCGGCCCCGGCGGTTACGGTGCCATTTTACGTTATGGCCCACATGAAAAAGAGTTCAGCGCCGGTTATCGACTCACGACCAACAACCGCATGGAAATGATGGCGGCGATTGTAGCGTTAGAGGCGCTAACGCAGCCCTGCGAAGTGGTGCTCAGCACCGACAGTCAGTATGTGCGCCAGGGCATCACCAGTTGGATCCATAACTGGAAAAAGCGCGGCTGGAAAACGGCCGATAAAAAGCCGGTGAAAAATGTCGATCTCTGGAAGCGACTCGATCTCGCGCTCAGCCACCATGAAATTAAGTGGGAATGGGTAAAAGGCCACGCCGGTCACCCGGAAAACGAGCGCTGCGACGAACTGGCACGCAGCGCAGCCGGTCATCCGACGCAGGATGATGTCGTCTATCAGGTCGAATCCTGATCCTTCACTTCACGAAATTGCCGGGTGGCATTCACCGTTTGTCTGACCTGCGCTTTGTTTAAGCTCTTCTTCGCTTTGGTGGGCGTTAATGGGAATGTTCGTTTGCGTGCCACCACAATGTTCAGACATCCCAGCGCGGGCAGGTGCGCACTGATCACTTTGCCGCCCTGCCGATGCCACGGCACCACTTGAAAACGGGTGCGATAGACCACTTCATAGTTGAGCAGGCTGAGCCAGTCGAGTAAGCGTACCTGGCTGAACATGCGTCCGCTCCATGGCGCACGGGCGTGCAAACCCGGGATACCTTTGCTGATCCCCAGCAAGCTGAACGGGTTGAACCCGCTGATAATCATCCAACCATCGTCAATCAGGACGCGATCCACTTCTCGTAACACGCGATGGGGATCCTGACTCCATGCCAGGGTATGCGCCATCAAACAAGCATCAATCGATTTCGCTTCAAAAGGTAATTGCGTGGTATTGGCGATCACCTGCAAGTCATCGCCCTCAATGCCCACATTTACCTGATGCGATATGGCACACTGACGGGTATTGATTTCTGCGCTGAGGCTGCCAAGTTTAAGCATATGAAAGCCATACAGCTTTCCAAGGTAAGGCTGCAACTGCTGCGTGAGTGCATCGCGAAAATAATCGCCCCATGGCATATCGCGCCAGGAGCGCGGCGCAGTCAGAACCTGGCGTGTTTTCGCTGGCTTCATGCTCTACCATCATCCTTTTTCTACGACCTGAGAGGTGTTTATGAATCTTACCAGTATTCCCGCGTTGCAGGATAACTACATCTGGACACTGACGGACGATGATAAAAACTGTCTGATCGTCGATCCCGGCGAGGCTCAACCGGTGCTGGATAAAATCAGAGTCAACAAGTGGCAACCGGTGGCCATTTTACTCACGCATCATCATCACGATCATGTCGGCGGTGTCGCCGAATTATTGCAACACTATCCCGATATCGCGGTTTACGGACCAGAGGAAACCGCGGATAAGGGGGCAAAACATATCGTCGCCGAGAATGATGAATTTACCCTGCTTGGGCTAGATTTCCGTGTCATCGCAACACCCGGACACACTTTAGGACATATCTCATATTTCAGTTCACCTTATCTTTTCTGTGGTGACACGATGTTTTCTGGCGGCTGTGGAAGATTATTTGAAGGCACAGCAGAACAAATGTTTGATTCATTTCAAAAGCTTAATAAACTCCCCGCAGATACCCTGATTTGTTGCGCTCATGAGTACACTTTATCCAATATGAAGTTTGCTGCGGCTATTCTGCCTCATGACCCGAAAATTTTGGCAAGGTATCAGCAAATTAAGGACTTACGTGCAGAAAATCGCATTACTTTGCCAACAAAACTGGCACTTGAGCGGGATATAAATTTATTTCTCCGTACGCAAGATGCTGATTTACAAAAGGCTTTGGGGACTAATGTTGCTTCCTCCCCGTTATGGCAAACTTTCGCTGATCTACGCGAGAAGAAAGACCGTTTTTGATATTTAAGGTTGTGTTGTGTGTACCCCTAACGTATAGTTGCTCGTCTTTTAAGCGAACTATTGACACACACATGAAGGCTAAAGCGATCTTACTCGCCTCGGTCTTGCTGGTAGGATGTCAGGCATCAAGGAATGACGCCAATATCCCCGTACAGCATGCACAGAGCCTGTCTTCAGCTGGTCAAGGTGAAAATGGAAAGTACGGAGATCAATTATTATCGCAGCGCTGGCAGGATGATGGAACAAGCCTCGCAGAAGATACCGATCTCTGGAATCACATTAGTGACGAGTTGAAGATGGGGATTCCGGAAAACCCCCGGATCCGCGAACAAAAAACAAAGTTTTTAAAAAATAAGAGCTATCTCCACGATGTAACATTACGGGCAGAGCCGTACATGTACTGGATTGTCGAGCAGATACAGAAACGTAAAATGCCGATGGAACTGGTACTGCTACCCATAGTGGAGAGCGCTTTTGACCCACATGCAACATCTTCTGCGAATGCCGCTGGCATCTGGCAGATTGTTGCACAAACGGGCAAAAACTATGGTTTGAAACAGAACCAATGGTATGACGGACGCCGCGATGTGGTGGCCTCGACCAAAGTTGCGCTGGATATGATGCAGCGTCTGAACGGTATGTTTGACGGTGACTGGTTGTTAACAGTGGCCGCCTATAACAGCGGTGAAGGACGCGTGCTGAAAGCGATAAAACAGAATAAGGCGCGCGGCAAGCCGACTGATTTCTGGCACTTATCGTTACCACGCGAAACCACGGTCTATGTACCTAAGATGTTGGCCTTGAGTGAAATCCTCAAGAACAACAAGCAGTACGGTATCAAATTGCCGACCCCGAACGAAAGCCGTGCTTTAGCACGTGTGGAAGTGGGACAGCAAATTGAACTGACGCAGGCTGCAGATATGGCCGGCATGTCGCTCAACAAGTTGAAGAGCTTCAACGCCGGTTATAAAAATGGCACCACTGCGCCAAACGGACCGCACTATATTATGGTGCCTAAGTCCAACGTTGCTAAGCTGCGCAATTCACTGGCATCCGGTGACATTGCATCCGTGCAGCCTGTTGAAATGGCGAAAGTCAGTGCAGCAGGAAACAACTACACGGTACGCAAAGGCGACACCTTGTCAGCAATTGCTAACAAGCTTGGCGTCAGCGTCAGTGCACTGAAACAGCAGAACAACTTGCGTAGCGCTTCCGTTCGCATCGGTCAGAAATTGACGGTGGGCGGTAAAGCAACGCAGTTGGCGGATAACGGCAACAGCATCACCTACCGTGTACGTAAGGGTGATTCTTTTGCCAGTATTGCAAAACGTCATGGTGTGAACACCCAGGATGTTATGCGCTGGAACAGTGATGCTAAAGACATTCAGCCGGGCGATAAGCTCACGCTGTTTGTGAAGAATAGCGCAACACCTGATACCTAATGCGTCGAAAAGGCTGACTTTTGTCAGCCTTTTTCATTTTTATTACCTCAACGAGGTCGTGGCAACCTGTTATCTCTCTCCTCTCTCCTCATTCCCCTTCTGAAGACTTTTATCCCGATTAAAAACCCTTAGACGTGATGTTGGTCAAATATCCACCTGGAGCAACTTGTATGGTAGAAGCCAACCGATAGTGTTAACGAAAGGCGCCGCATTCGTAATTTAAATGTTACATGGCGCGCATTCACTCTATCGCTGAACCGTGAGTTCAGTGATTCGATAAACCATCGGTAGGATAAGGGTTGAGAATGAGCGATAGCCTTAACGAACAGCTTAAGGAAGCAGATAATGCTTCAGGGCAGCAAACGAACACGACAACACCACGCTGGTTACCACGTGCCCATCCTTTATCATGGGCCATGCTGGTCATCACGACACTTGCTATCTTGATGAACTCGATAGATCGTATCATCTTACCCACCCTATTGCCGGCAATAATGAAGGATTTCAATCTTAGTGAAGTGCAGGCTGGGTGGATTAACTCGCTAAGCTTCTTCGGTACGTTATCAGGTGCGGTGCTATTTGGCCTGCTTTCCGATTATATCGGTAGCGGTTATCGCCGCTGCTATAGCTGGTGCCTGGCAGTTTTGGTGGAGATCATATCTGGTGTTGCTACAGCATTTTGCAAATCGCTGGGGGCATTTCAGGCGCTGCGTGTTTTTATGGGGATGGGTACCGGCGGCTCAGAGCCAATTAATGTGGCATTGCTCGGCGAGTGGTGGCAAAAAGAAAATCGAGGTTTCGCCATTGGCGTACATCACACCGGTTTTCCGCTTGGGCAATTCATTGGTCCGATTTTAATTGCTGCGATTTTAATGTTTGGTGATTGGCGCCATGCATTTCTGTTTATCCCTTTGATCGGATTAATCATCGTGGTATTGCAGTTGATTATAGGAACCAAAAAAAATCATCAACGCGTCTTTAATTGGATCGACGAACACAAACTGACTCGCCCGATCGAAGCCAAACCGCAGAAATCCAGCCTGAAAAATTCCTTTAGCTGCCTTAAAAACCGTAATTGCCTGATGGCGATTGCACTGGTCTTTGGTTTTATCTGGGCTGAAATGGGGATTGCAAACTTCTTAACCCTCCAACTCACACGTGAGGTCGGTTTGGACCTATCCACCGCCGCCATCATTTCGGGTGCTTCGGGCATCACTGGCTGGATTGGTCAGATCGTTTGGGGCAGTTTTTCGGATAAACGCGGGCGTAAGACATCTCTGACGATCATTATCGCGGGCTGGATCCTTGCCTGTTCGCTCTGCATTTTTATTCATTCTGCCGCACTTGCCTGGGGGATCCTGATTTTTTGGGGGCTGTTCCGCAATTCGCCCTATCCTGTTGCGTATGCGCTGCTGATTGATTCTTCACCTCATGCAGCAGCTTCGAGCCTTGGATTGATGATTGGTTTGGCGGTGGGTATCGCTGGCATTCTGGTCGCCCCTGTTAGCGGCTGGATTATCCATACGTGGGGTTTCAGCGTGCACTATGCCGTAATCGTCGGGATGCTGCTGCTTTCTTGCATTCCCCTTGCCCTGCTCAAAGAAACGGTAAATGTGAATAAGTGAGGATGACATGACAGCTCTTTGGAAACAGATTCGCAGCAGCAAAATAGTAGAACTTAGTCATTTACATCAAACCAGCATGCCCGTATGGCCGACACACCCGAAATTTATCCGTGCGGATAATGAAACTTATTCAACCGGCGATGGAAATTATAACTGCCAGATAATCATGGGGGATCATTGCGGGACCCATGTCGATGCTCCCTCACACTTTATTGAAGGTGGCAAGACAATTGAAAACATTGATGTATGCCAGTTAATGGGCCGGGGCCTGCTGCTGGATATGCGACATATTGCGCCCTGCCACACTTTTGGTGTTAAGGATATTCAACTTTGGGAAAGGGACTTTGGCGCAATTGAGGCTGATGACATCGTCATTTTTCGCACAGGCTGGCATGAAAAATGGGCTCTTAAACCCGATCACAACGCATTTCTGCAGGATTGGCCGGGGCTTTCTGCGGCAGGTGCTGCTTATCTGATTGCAAAAGGTGTAAAGGTATTTGGCACCGATGCCCTCTCGCTCGATGCCTTTGGCAATGCAGAAAATCCCGCACATTTAGCTGTACTGGGTAACGATAATCTTATTATCGAAAATCTGGCCAACTTAGAGATGTTGCCTGCGCATTTTTGCTTTCTTGCACTACCACTTCGAATTGAGCGCGGGTCAGCCTCGCCGGTGCGGGCGATTGCGTTCATTGAGACTTAGCGGGCAAGCGCTGTTGGCGTGAACTCGACTAACAGTGGATTGTGATCAGAAGCGCGCGTGACCAGCACAGAAGCCTCGCTAACTTTCATATCACGGTAGAAGACAAAATCTAACGGACGGCCAAACGCTTTACGCCGATGGTCATCCGTGAAATTCACTTCGTGTAATGCCATCTCTGCGGCAAAGCGATACAGCGCGTTCATGCGCTGGCGGCTCCAGGCATTGAAATCGCCGGCCATGATCACCGGTCCGCGATGATGCTGAATCTGTTCGCCAATCGGCCCAAGTTGCTTGCTGTAGACATCCACACCCAGGCTGAAATTCACCGCGTGAATATTGACCACCATCAGCATTTCGCCGGTCGGCAGTGGATAGGCCGTCACCAGCGCCGACTTAGCCAGGCGTAACAAAGGTTCGCGTTCACGCAATGGACAACAATACACAGGATGCGCAGAAGCGAGCGTCATCACGCCGGAGGGATGTTGGGGTAAGACGAAGGCAGGTACCTGATCGGCCGCCAGATAGTTACTGGTGGCGAATTTGACCAACTCAGGGGTGGTTTGTGCTTCCTGAAGTAAAACAAGGTGAGCATCTTTGCCGAAACCCTGCAGTACGGACATCCAATCAGCCCGCTGCTGCTTGAAGATATTCCATACTAAAACCCGCAATGCAGGATCCGCAGGTAACGGTGCACCAGGCGGCAGCGCCTGTCCCAGATGCAACATCGCCCCAGGCGGGAATATCCGCTCTGCAGGCTGACCCGCTGTATAACGCATTGCATATGTTTTCTTTCGCACTTTCCCGCCTGGCTGATTTACGACTACAACTTCACCTGACAGTTATAGGGATTTTAGGACAGGGTTTCAATTGGCGTTGTTAATTGTCGGAATTAGCTTCACAGCATATTACGGTAACAACCCGCCCTTTAGCGGGTTGTTGACCTCATTATTCCGTGGCAAATGCAGTACGGGGTTTGTCGAGCTGACCGCTCAGTCTTACCAGCAATAGCGCGATAAAAACAATGACAGCACCAACCCAGGGGGTTTGAGCCAGACCATAGTGTTCGACAATATGACCACCAACCAATGACCCTAGTGCAATCCCGATGTTAAACGCCGCGATATTCAGTCCTGACGCCACATCAACTGCACCAGGCGCATAGGACTCAGCCTTCTGCACCACATAGACCTGCAGGCCCGGTACGTTAGCGAAGGCAAAAATCCCCATCACTAGCACCGTTGCCAGCGCCATAAAGTGTGTATTAGCCGTAAACTGGAATATCAACAGCAATACCGCCAATGCGCTGAAGATCAGGGTCAACGCGGGCACAGCGCCGTGACGATCGGCTAGCTTGCCGCCCCAGATATTGCCGATGGCTACAGAGATACCATACCCCAGCAGAATGATACTGACCGCTGTCGGGGAAAAACCGGCTAATGACTGCATCATCGGCGCCAGGAAAGTGAAGGCAGTAAACACACCACCGTAACCCAGCGCGGTGATGGCATAAATTAATAGCAGGCGTGGATTCACCATGACGCGCGCTTGCTGCGCCAGAGTAGTAACAGGTGGCTGCGCAATATTACGCGGTATCAGTACCATGCTGCTGACTAAAGCAATGACACCTAACAAGGAAACTGCGAGGAAACTTTCACGCCACCCAAAGTGTTGACCAATCAGTGTACCCAAGGGCACTCCTGTTACCAATGCCACCGTCAGACCGCCAAACATGATGGCGATGGCACTTGCAGCCTTCTCCTTACTCACCAGACTGGTCGCAATCGTTGAACCGACCGAGAAGAATACACCGTGCGCGAGTCCCGTTAGCAAGCGAGCAACGACCAACGTCTCATAGTTCGGTGCCAACCACGCGACCAGGTTGCCCACCGTAAAAAGCACCATCAGCCCTATCAGCAGTGGCTTGCGCGGCACTTTGCCGGTTAAAGCAGTCAGCACTGGCGCCCCCACGGCGACACCAAGGGCGTAAATTGAGACCAACATACCTGCTGAAGGTAGCGTGATGTTAAGTTGTTCCGCAATCGTAGGAATAAGACCGACGATAACGAATTCAGTGGTTCCGATAGCGAAGGCGCTGATAGTCAGCGCCCAGAGTGCAAGTGGCATGATTGACTCCCATGAATGTTTTGATGGGCGCCATTATCGACTCATGCTTTAATGACAAAAAGATGCAAAGTGAGAATAGACTTTTGCCTCGGGGAGCATAATGAAAGCATCGTCGGATGAGTTGAAAGTTTTTATTGCTGTGGTAGAAAGCGGCAGTTTTAGCCGTGCGGCGGAACAACTGCAGATGGCGAATTCGGCTGTGAGTCGCACTGTCAAAAAACTGGAGAACAAACTTGGAGTGGCTTTACTCACGCGCACCACCCGGCAGCTCGCACTGACTCAGGAAGGTGAGCACTACTTTAAACGCGTTCAGAAGCTCCTACAGGAGATGTCGACTGCTGAAAATGAGTTAATGGAACGTCAGCAAGCTCCGCAAGGTCTTCTGCGCATAGACGCTGCCACGCCGGTCATTCTGCATTTGATTCTGCCGATGATTAAACCCTTCCGTGAGCGCTACCCCGACGTCACCCTGTCGCTGATTTCGTCTGAGAGTTTTATTAATCTGATTGAACGTAAAGTCGATGTGGCTATTCGCGCAGGCAACCTGACGGATTCGACCTTACGAGCACGTTTGCTGTTTATCAGCTATCGCAAATTGGTAGCAACTCCGGCTTATCTGGCGAAAAGGGGTGTCCCCCTCTCTACATCGGATTTGATAAATCATGAATGCCTTGGATTTGTAGAACCGCTGCGCCTGAACCGTTGGCCTGTGTCTGAGAATGGTCATGACCTTTATGACATCGTGCCGGGAATGTCCTCAAACAGCGGTGAAACTATTAAACAACTTTGTCTCGATGATCAAGGTATCGCTTGTTTGTCCGATTATATGGTAGACAGTGAAATCGCGGATGGGACATTTATTGAGGTGTTGGCACAACAGCGAGTACCCGTAGCGATGCCGTTCAACGCGGTCTATTACAGCGATCTGGGCGTTAGCCAACGTGCACGTGCTTTTATCGACTTTCTCAGTGAGTGGGTTAAGCAACAGCCCTGGCGAATGCAGGGCTGAATACTTCGTCACTTAATCCCAGTCCGGAGCCAATCCTTCAGGGCTGACCAACCGCTGCTGGCGATCCAGTGATGAGATGATTTTCATATCCTCCGCATCAAGCGTTAAGTTAGCAGCATCCATATTGCTGGCCAGATTATCGCGCTTAGTCGAAGAAGGGATCACGCTGAAGCCAGATTGCATCGCCCACGCCAGAACGATTTGTGCCGGTGTCGCCTGATGTTTGCGTGCAATCGACTGGATGGTCGCATCCTTTAGTGCCTCACCGTAAGCCAGAGTCATGTAAGACGTGATGTGCATTCCTTGCTGCTTAGCAAATTCAACTACCTCGCTGTTTTGCAGGAAGGGATGGAGTTCAATCTGGTTGGTGGCGATATTTTCAATGCCAACTGCGGCAATGGCCTCTCTCATTAGCGCAATCGGGAAGTTTGATATGCCAATCTGGCGCGTCAGGCCCGCCTCTTTCGCTGCCATTAATGCCTGCATACTCTCTTTCACCGGGACTGCTGCGCCAGGTGAAGGCCAGTGGATCAATGTAAGATCGACATAATTGGTGCGCAGTTTTGACAGACTTTGTTGCAAACTCGGTATGAGTTTTTCAGCAGTGAGATTTTCGATCCAAATCTTGGTGGTAATAAAGAGTTGGTGACGATCTATTCCACTTTCAAAAATGGCCTGACCAACAGCAGCCTCATTTTCATAGATTTGCGCGGTGTCGATGGCACGATAACCTAGTTCCAGTGCTGTCTTTACGGAATGAATTACAACATCGTCTTGCAGGCGGAAAGTACCTAAACCAAAGGCAGGGATTGTCATGTTTTCCTCATCGTATTGTGAATGATTTCGATGGGGAACATTGTGGCAGCATTATTATTGCTGAAAAATCTGCTTATAAGCAGAAGAATATTGCGATTAAATCAACAATTGAGCTGGAATTTTAGACATGAAAAAGCCCTGACTTATTAAGTCAGGGCTTATCAATTAAGTGGCGGAACGGACGGGGCTCGAACCCGCGACCCCCTGCGTGACAGGCAGGTATTCTAACCAACTGAACTACCGCTCCACCGATTCTGTACCAAAATCAGAAACCGTTCTGACTTCGGGTGTTTCGCCCTTTCAGTGTCACCTGAAAGGTCACGACTCACGAATGAGTCTTAAATTAATGCCTGGCAGTTCCCTACTCTCGCATGGGGAGACCCCACACTACCATCGGCGCTACGGCGTTTCACTTCTGAGTTCGGCATGGGGTCAGGTGGGACCACCGCGCTACAGCCGCCAGGCAAATTCTGTTTATTCACGCCGTGACATCCGTCACCACGCGAACCAGTCCGTGAACAAGCTGAAAATCTACTTCTGCGTCTCTCAAAAAACGCCTCTGGCGTTGTAAGGTTAAGCCTCACGGGTCATTAGTACCGGTTAGCTCAATGCATCGCTGCACTTACACATCCGGCCTATCAACGTCGTCGTCTTCAACGTCCCTTCAGGACTCTCAGAGAGTCAGGGAGAACTCATCTCGGGGCAAGTTTCGTGCTTAGATGCTTTCAGCACTTATCTTTTCCGCACTTAGCTACCGGGCAATGCCATTGGCATGACAACCCGAACACCAGTGGTGCGTTCACTCCGGTCCTCTCGTACTAGGAGCAACCCCCCTCAATTCTCCAGCGCCCACGGCAGATAGGGACCGAACTGTCTCACGACGTTCTAAACCCAGCTCGCGTACCACTTTAAACGGCGAACAGCCGTACCCTTGGGACCTACTTCAGCCCCAGGATGTGATGAGCCGACATCGAGGTGCCAAACACCGCCGTCGATATGAACTCTTGGGCGGTATCAGCCTGTTATCCCCGGAGTACCTTTTATCCGTTGAGCGATGGCCCTTCCATTCAGAACCACCGGATCACTATGACCTGCTTTCGCACCTGCTCGAGCCGTCACTCTCGCAGTCAAGCTGGCTTATGCCATTGCACTAACCTCCTGATGTCCGACCAGGATTAGCCAACCTTCGTGCTCCTCCGTTACTCTTTGGGAGGAGACCGCCCCAGTCAAACTACCCACCAGACACTGTCCGCAGCCCGGATTACGGGCCTACGTTAGAACATCAAACATTAAAGGGTGGTATTTCAAGGTTGGCTCCACGCAGACTGGCGTCCACGCTTCAAAGCCTCCCACCTATCCTACACATCAAGGCTCAATGTTCAGTGTCAAGCTATAGTAAAGGTTCACGGGGTCTTTCCGTCTTGCCGCGGGTACACTGCATCTTCACAGCGATTTCAATTTCACTGAGTCTCGGGTGGAGACAGCCTGGCCATCATTACGCCATTCGTGCAGGTCGGAACTTACCCGACAAGGAATTTCGCTACCTTAGGACCGTTATAGTTACGGCCGCCGTTTACCGGGGCTTCGATCAAGAGCTTCTCCTTGCGGATAACCCCATCAATTAACCTTCCGGCACCGGGCAGGCGTCACACCGTATACGTCCACTTTCGTGTTTGCACAGTGCTGTGTTTTTAATAAACAGTTGCAGCCAGCTGGTATCTTCGACTGGCTTCAGCTCGGGGAGCAAGTCCCTTCACCTACGCGCCAGCGTGCCTTCTCCCGAAGTTACGGCACCATTTTGCCTAGTTCCTTCACCCGAGTTCTCTCAAGCGCCTTGGTATTCTCTACCTGACCACCTGTGTCGGTTTGGGGTACGATTTCGTGTTACCTGGAGCTTAGAGGCTTTTCCTGGAAGCAGGGCATCAGTTACTTCACCACCGTAGTGGCTCGTCATCACACCTCAGCGTTAAAAAGAGTCCGGATTTACCTAAACTCTCCGCCTACATGCTTAAACCGGGACAACCGTCGCCCGGATAACCTAGCCTTCTCCGTCCCCCCTTCGCAGTAACACCAAGTGCAGGAATATTAACCTGCTTCCCATCGACTACGCTTTTCAGCCTCGCCTTAGGGGTCGACTCACCCTGCTCCGATTAACGTTGAACAGGAACCCTTGGTCTTCCGGCGAGCGGGCTTTTCACCCGCTTTATCGTTACTTATGTCAGCATTCGCACTTCTGATACCTCCAGCAAACCTCACAGTTCACCTTCAACGGCTTACAGAACGCTCCCCTACCCAACAACACATAGTGTCGCTGCCGCAGCTTCGGTGCATGGTTTAGCCCCGTTACATCTTCCGCGCAGGCCGACTCGACCAGTGAGCTATTACGCTTTCTTTAAATGATGGCTGCTTCTAAGCCAACATCCTGGCTGTCTGTGCCTTCCCACATCGTTTCCCACTTAACCATGACTTTGGGACCTTAGCTGGCGGTCTGGGTTGTTTCCCTCTTCACGACGGACGTTAGCACCCGCCGTGTGTCTCCCGTGATAACATTCTTCGGTATTCGCAGTTTGCATCGGGTTGGTAAGCCGGGATGGCCCCCTAGCCGAAACAGTGCTCTACCCCCGAAGATGAGTTCACGAGGCGCTACCTAAATAGCTTTCGGGGAGAACCAGCTATCTCCCGGTTTGATTGGCCTTTCACCCCCAGCCACAAGTCATCCGCTAATTTTTCAACATTAGTCGGTTCGGTCCTCCAGTTAGTGTTACCCAACCTTCAACCTGCCCATGGCTAGATCACCGGGTTTCGGGTCTATACCCTGCAACTTAACGCCCAGTTAAGACTCGGTTTCCCTGCGGCTCCCCTATACGGTTAACCTTGCTACAGAATATAAGTCGCTGACCCATTATACAAAAGGTACGCAGTCACCTGACAAATCAGGCTCCCACTGCTTGTACGTACACGGTTTCAGGTTCTGTTTCACTCCCCTCGCCGGGGTTCTTTTCGCCTTTCCCTCACGGTACTGGTTCACTATCGGTCAGTCAGGAGTATTTAGCCTTGGAGGATGGTCCCCCCATATTCAGACAGGATACCACGTGTCCCGCCCTACTCTTCGAACTCACAAGATGTGCATTTTTGTGTACGGGAGTATCACCCTGTACCCTGCGACTTTCCAGACGCTTCCACTAATGCACAAACTGATTCAGGTTCTGGGCTGCTCCCCGTTCGCTCGCCGCTACTGGGGGAATCTCGGTTGATTTCTTTTCCTCTGGGTACTTAGATGTTTCAGTTCCCCAGGTTCGCCTCGCAACACTATGTATTCATGTTGCGATGATGCACAGAGTGCACCGGGTTTCCCCATTCGGACATCGTCGGCTGTAGCGGTTCATATCACCTTACCGACGCTTTACGCAGATTAGCACGTCCTTCATCGCCTCTGACTGCCAGGGCATCCACCGTGTACGCTTAGTCGCTTAACCTCACAACCCACAGGCGTTTTACAACGCATGCAGACTGCAAGCATTTGAGAGACTCGAACACATCGTTTATTCATTCTTATTACGGAGAATGAATACGACGTGTCGTTTCAATTTTCAGCTTGTTCCGGATTGTTAAAGAGCAATATCTCAAACTCGACGTTACCGTCAGTTTTGAGATATTTCGTGGAGACACCTTTCACCTGTCACCAAGCAAGTGGCGTCCCCTAGGGGATTCGAACCCCTGTTGCCGCCGTGAAAGGGCGGAGTCCTAACCGCTAGACGAAGGGGACACATACATGTCACGACTTCGCAGCCGTCTTGCTCATTACTTTTCTATCAGACAATCTGTGTGAGCACTTCGCGGGAAGGTATCTTCAGGTAAGGAGGTGATCCAACCGCAGGTTCCCCTACGGTTACCTTGTTACGACTTCACCCCAGTCATGAATCACAAAGTGGTAAGCGCCCTCCCGAAGGTTAAGCTACCTACTTCTTTTGCAACCCACTCCCATGGTGTGACGGGCGGTGTGTACAAGGCCCGGGAACGTATTCACCGTAGCATTCTGATCTACGATTACTAGCGATTCCGACTTCATGGAGTCGAGTTGCAGACTCCAATCCGGACTACGACGCACTTTATGAGGTCCGCTTGCTCTCGCGAGGTCGCTTCTCTTTGTATGCGCCATTGTAGCACGTGTGTAGCCCTACTCGTAAGGGCCATGATGACTTGACGTCATCCCCACCTTCCTCCAGTTTATCACTGGCAGTCTCCTTTGAGTTCCCGGCCGGACCGCTGGCAACAAAGGATAAGGGTTGCGCTCGTTGCGGGACTTAACCCAACATTTCACAACACGAGCTGACGACAGCCATGCAGCACCTGTCTCAGAGTTCCCGAAGGCACCAAAGCATCTCTGCTAAGTTCTCTGGATGTCAAGAGTAGGTAAGGTTCTTCGCGTTGCATCGAATTAAACCACATGCTCCACCGCTTGTGCGGGCCCCCGTCAATTCATTTGAGTTTTAACCTTGCGGCCGTACTCCCCAGGCGGTCGACTTAACGCGTTAGCTCCGGAAGCCACGCCTCAAGGGCACAACCTCCAAGTCGACATCGTTTACGGCGTGGACTACCAGGGTATCTAATCCTGTTTGCTCCCCACGCTTTCGCACCTGAGCGTCAGTCTTTGTCCAGGGGGCCGCCTTCGCCACCGGTATTCCTCCAGATCTCTACGCATTTCACCGCTACACCTGGAATTCTACCCCCCTCTACAAGACTCTAGCCTGCCAGTTTCGAATGCAGTTCCCAGGTTAAGCCCGGGGATTTCACATCCGACTTGACAGACCGCCTGCGTGCGCTTTACGCCCAGTAATTCCGATTAACGCTTGCACCCTCCGTATTACCGCGGCTGCTGGCACGGAGTTAGCCGGTGCTTCTTCTGCGGGTAACGTCAATCGATGTGGTTATTAACCACATCGCCTTCCTCCCCGCTGAAAGTACTTTACAACCCGAAGGCCTTCTTCATACACGCGGCATGGCTGCATCAGGCTTGCGCCCATTGTGCAATATTCCCCACTGCTGCCTCCCGTAGGAGTCTGGACCGTGTCTCAGTTCCAGTGTGGCTGGTCATCCTCTCAGACCAGCTAGGGATCGTCGCCTAGGTGAGCCATTACCCCACCTACTAGCTAATCCCATCTGGGCACATCCGATGGTGTGAGGCCCGAAGGTCCCCCACTTTGGTCCGAAGACGTTATGCGGTATTAGCTACCGTTTCCAGTAGTTATCCCCCTCCATCGGGCAGTTTCCCAGACATTACTCACCCGTCCGCCACTCGTCACCCGAGAGCAAGCTCTCTGTGCTACCGTTCGACTTGCATGTGTTAGGCCTGCCGCCAGCGTTCAATCTGAGCCATGATCAAACTCTTCAATTTAAAGTTTGATTTGCTGCAACAAGTGCAGCGATGCTCATCTGTAAAACGTCATAATGAATTTCATTATGTGTTCACTCGTGAGACTTGATATTTTTTACGTCCGGAGACGCTGATATCAATCCTGCGAGTGCCCACACAGATTGTCTGATAAATTGTTAAAGAGCGGTGCAATCAGCGCCTTAAGCTGCTGTTGCGAGGTGGCGTATATTACGCTTTCCTCCTTCAGAGTCAAACACTTTTTTCAGCGTTTTTCTCCGGCGGGATGAATTTCTTCACTCCCTGCTAAGCCGTCTGCGTTGCCGCTTTGCCGTCTCAGTGGTGGCGCATTATAGGCAGGTTCTGAGGAAGCGCAAGGGCAATTTTCAAGTTTTTATTCGTTCGCTTGAAAATTGCACAAAACCGCCTAAATCAGCCCTTTTTAATGCGTCCAGGCAGCTCTGACAGGCTGTTAAGCACCCAATCTGCTGCATTTTCGCCTTCAGCGGTGACCGGCTTACCAGTACGCACCAACACTTTCGTGCCCACACCTGCTGCTGCTGCTGCCTGCATATCTTCTATTTTGTCACCTACCATATAAGAAGCAGTCATATCGATGTTCAGATGCTTCTGCGCAGAGAGCAGCATACCCGGCTGCGGCTTACGGCAATCACATACCTGGCGATACTCTTCTACAGTTGCATCTGGCAGATGAGGACAGAAATAGATGCCATCAAGATCGACATCACGATCCGCCAGCGACCAATCCATCCATTCGGTAAGCTGCATAAACTGGTCTTCGGTAAACATGCCGCGCGCAATACCGGACTGATTAGTCACCAGTACCAGCGCGAAGCCCATCTTCTTTAGCGCCTGTAACGCTTCAATGGTGCCATCGATGAATTCAAAATTATCGATTTCGTGAACATAACCATGATCGACATTCAGGGTGCCATCACGATCCAGGAAAATAGCGGGGACTTTGTTCGACACGTAGAAACTCCTGCTGCAAATAATGCCGCACAGTATCGCATGATTGCATATATAGAGAGAACGGCAGATTGAATGACTTCGATTGATTTAGCCGTCTGGATGCCTTAACATCCATCCAAATTTCACGCAGCACAATCGCGTGAAACCCGATACACCACGGACAACGCAACACGATAACTATTAAATTAATGATTAAACTCGAAAACATTACCAAAGTGTTCCAGCAAGGTTCACGCACCATTCAGGCGCTTTCCAACGTCAGCCTGCACGTGCCTGCTGGACAGATTTATGGCGTCATCGGTGCTTCCGGTGCCGGTAAAAGTACGCTGATCCGCTGCGTTAACTTGCTTGAGCGTCCAACATCAGGACGCGTTCTGGTTGATGGTCAGGATTTGACTGCCCTGTCCTCCTCAAAACTGACGCTGGCACGCCGTCAGATTGGCATGATTTTCCAGCACTTCAATCTAATGAACTCACGTACCGTAGCCGGTAACGTTGCGCTGCCGCTCGAATTGGGCAACCTGTCTCGTGAGCAGATCAAAAACCGCGTAACGGAACTGCTGGAGTTAGTTGGACTGGCGGACAAGCACGACAGCTGGCCTGCGAATCTTTCGGGTGGACAAAAACAGCGTGTGGCGATTGCGCGTGCGCTGGCCACGAATCCAAAAGTTTTGCTGTGCGACGAAGCCACCAGCGCCCTCGACCCAGCAACCACGCGTTCCATCTTAGAGTTACTGAAAGACATCAACCGCCGTCTGGGGATCACTATTCTGCTGATCACTCATGAGATGGATGTGGTGAAACGCATCTGCGATCAGGTTGCCGTCATCAGCAATGGTGAACTGATCGAGAAAGACAGCGTCAGTGAAGTGTTCTCACATCCTAAAACGCCACTGGCTCAGCAGTTTATTCAATCGACGCTGCATCTGGATATCCCGGACGATTACCAGCAACGTATGCAGCCGCAAGCTTCGGCTGAAAGCGTCCCGCTGTTGCGTCTGGAGTTCACCGGCAAATCAGTAGATGCGCCGCTGCTGTCAGAAGCTGCTCGTCGCTTCAATGTGAATAACAACATCATCAGTGCCCAGATGGATTATGCCGGCGGCGTGAAGTTCGGCATCATGCTGGCCGAGATGGATGGCAGTGAAACAGACACACAGGCAGCGATTGCCTGGCTGAAAGAAAATCATGTGAAAGTAGAGGTACTGGGTTATGTCTGAAGCGATGCTGTGGTTACTGACGCGTGGCGTCTGGGAAACGCTGATGATGACCTTCGTCTCTGGTTTCTTTGGTTTTGTACTCGGCCTGCCCGTCGGCGTGCTGCTGTATGTCACTCGCCCAGGACAGATTCTGGCCAATGGCACGCTCTATCGCGTGCTCTCTGCGGTGGTGAATATCTTCCGCTCAATTCCCTTCATTATATTGCTGGTGTGGATGATTCCTTTCACGCGCATGATTGTCGGCACTTCCATTGGTTTGCAGGCTGCAATCGTGCCACTGACAGTTGGCGCCGCACCTTTCATTGCGCGTATGGTCGAGAATGCGCTGTTAGAGTTGCCAACCGGTTTAATCGAAGCCTCACGCGCGATGGGCGCGACTCCCCTGCAGATCGTACGTAAAGTGCTGCTGCCAGAAGCCCTGCCGGGTCTGGTGAATGCCGCTACAATTACTCTGATTACGCTGGTCGGCTATTCCGCCATGGGTGGCGCGGTCGGCGCAGGTGGCTTGGGTCAGATTGGCTATCAGTATGGTTACATTGGCTATAACGCCACAGTGATGAATACCGTTCTGATTCTGCTGGTTGTTATGGTGTATCTCATTCAATTCTGTGGCGACCGCATCGTCCGTGCTGTGTCACATAAATAAGTAAACAACATCAATAGTCCTCTATTAAGGAAGGGATATGTCTTTCACATTTAAAAAGATTGCCGCTGTGGGTGCTCTGATTGGCGCAATTGCGCTGGCAGGATGCGATCAGAAAGCTAAAGATCCAAACCACATCAAAGTGGGTGTGATTGTCGGTGCTGAGCAGCAGGTTGCTGAAACCGCAGTGAAGGTCGCTAAAGAGAAATACGGTCTGGATGTTGAGCTGGTGACCTTTAACGATTACGTGCTGCCGAACGAAGCATTAAGCAAAGGCGATATCGATGTTAACGCCTTCCAGCATAAGCCTTATCTGGATCAGCAGATCAAAGACCGTGGCTATAAGCTTGTGCCAGTGGGTAACACCTTCGTTTATCCGATTGCTGGCTATTCAAAGAAAATCAAATCACTGGATGAACTGCAAAACGGTGCACAGGTTGCGATTCCTAACGATCCAACCAACCTCGGTCGTTCACTGCTGCTGCTGCAGAAAGTCGGCCTGATCAAACTGAAAGATGGCGTGGGCCTGCTGCCAACCTCTCTGGATATCGTTGAGAACCCTAAAAACCTGAAGATTGTTGAGCTGGAAGCACCACAGCTTCCACGTTCACTGGACGATCAGCAGATTGCGCTGGCGGTGATCAACACCACTTACGCCAGCCAGATTGGTCTGACCCCAGCGAAAGATGGCATCTTTGTTGAAGATAAAGATTCTCCTTACGTGAACCTGATCGTCAGCCGTGAAGATAATAAAGATGCGGAAAACGTGAAGAAATTTGTTCAGGCATATCAGTCTGATGAAGTTTCTGAAGCCGCGAACAAAATCTTCAACGGTGGTGCAGTTAAAGGCTGGTAATTTTCGCCTTTGATGCCATCCAGGGCGGCTTCGGCCGCCCTTTCTTTTTGCTGACTTGTTATTTAATCCCGTCCTTGTTTCAATAACGCCACTTTTTACTACTGAGGATGTTGCCATGCGTTTTTTACCGCTCTGCTTGTTAGCATTGATGCTAACCGGGTGTGTCCGTGAATATCACCCAATAAGCAGTGCTCCCGCCCGCCCGCAACCATCATCCAGCGAACCAGAACGCAAGCCTGCTCCACGTCCTGCACCGGTAAAAATTTATACCGATGCCACCGATCTGGTCAGTAATCCGTTCCGCGATCTGGGCGAAGTCTCTGCCGATGATTGCCAAAGCAGCAGCCAGGATTCGCCACCGAATATCAATACCGCGCGTAAGCGTCTGCAGATTAAAGCAGCCGGGATGAAAGCAAACGCGATATTGCTGCATAAATGCGAAATCGTCACCAGCACGCCGGGCTGTTATCGTCAGGCGATTTGCCAGGGCTCAGCACTGAAAGTTTCCAATCAATGAGTGATTTTGCCTTTGCGCAAATCGGCGTCATTCGTTCGCCGTGGAAAGAAAAATTTGCCGTACCGCGCCAGCCTGGGCTAGTTCAGGATGGCGGCGGCGAGCTGCATCTCCTGCCGCCTTATAATCAGCCAGAAGCGGTGCGCGGGCTTGAAGCCTTCAGCCATCTTTGGGTGCTGTTTGTTTTCCATCAGACCATGGAAGGCGGTTGGCGCCCAACCGTACGCCCTCCTCGCTTAGGCGGCAACGCACGCATGGGAGTCTTCGCCACCCGATCCACCTTTCGCCCTAACCCCATCGGCATGTCGCTGGTCGAATTGAAAGGCATTCGATGTGAAAAGCAGCAAGTGATTCTTCAACTCGGTAGTCTGGATTTAGTCGATGGCACACCGGTAGTCGATATCAAACCGTACCTGCCGTTTGCTGAAGCCCTGCCCGATGCCCGCGCCGGCTTCGCGCAGAGCGCACCGGATGCCACCATGCCCGTGCGTTTCTCTGCTCTGGCGCAGAACCAAATCCAGCAGCAGAAAAACTATCCCCATCTGGCACGTTTTATCGCTGACGTTTTAGCGCAGGATCCCCGCCCAGCTTACCGTAAAGGTGAAGCGGAAGATCGTGAGTATGCTGCCTGGCTACTCGACTTTAACGTGCGCTGGCGTATCGATGAGATCGGCACAGAAGTGATCGCTCTCGATCCACGCTAAAACAAGCTTTTGAGTGAATGATCTCGCTGGTACACTAGCCGCCAGAAAATTTATTGTCCGTGTCCTTCCGTACAACTGGAATCGTAATCAATGCGTACTACTCAATATCTGCTCTCTACTCTGAAAGAGACGCCATCCGATGCGGAAGTGATCAGCCACCAGCTGATGCTGCGCGCCGGTATGATCCGTAAACTGGCTTCTGGTCTTTATACCTGGCTGCCGACCGGTGTTCGCGTGCTGCGAAAAGTTGAAAACATCGTACGCGAAGAGATGAACAACGCGGGTGCGATTGAGATCTCCATGCCGGTGGTTCAGCCTGCCGATTTATGGGAAGAGAGCGGCCGTTGGGAGCAGTACGGCCCAGAACTGCTGCGCATTAAAGATCGCCACGAGCGTCCATTCGTGTTAGGTCCAACTCACGAAGAAGTGGTCACCGATTTGATCCGCAACGAGCTGAGCTCGTACAAGCAGCTGCCGCTGAATCTGTATCAAATCCAGACCAAATTCCGTGACGAAGTGCGCCCTCGTTTTGGTGTGATGCGCTCACGTGAGTTCATCATGAAAGATGCATACTCCTTCCACACCTCACAGGAATCCTTACAGGAAACCTATGATGCGATGTATCGCGCTTACAGCCAGAGCTTCAGCCGTATGGGGCTGGATTTCCGTGCGGTGCAAGCGGATACCGGTTCGATTGGTGGTAGCGGCTCTCACGAATTCCAGGTGCTGGCGCAGAGCGGTGAAGATGATGTGATCTTCTCCAGCGAATCCGATTACGCCGCTAACATCGAAAAAGCCGAAGCACTGGCGCCAGCAGGCGAACGTCCGGCTGCGACTCAGGCGATGACGCAGTTTGCTACGCCAAACGCGAAAACCATTGCTGAGCTGGTCGAGCAACATCAAATCCCGGTTGAGAAAACCGTGAAGACGCTGATTGTGAAAGGTACTGAAGAGAGCGGCCATGCACTGGTTGCCCTGCTGGTTCGCGGTGATCACGAACTGAACGAAATTAAAGCCGAGCATCTGGATATTGTTGCCTCTCCACTGGAGATGGGCAGTGAAGAAGCGATTCGTGCAGCCGTTGGCGCAGGCTTTGGTTCAATCGGCCCGGTGGGTTTGAACATGCCTGTGATTGCCGATCGCACCGTTGCCAAGATGAGCGATTTCTCTGCAGGCGCCAACATTGATGGTCAGCACTTTGCTGGCATAAATTGGCTGCGCGATCTGCCAGAAGCGCGCGTAGAAGATATCCGTAACGTGGTTGAAGGCGATCCAAGCCCGGATGGCAAAGGCACGCTGCAAATCAAACGTGGTATCGAAGTCGGTCACATCTTCCAGTTGGGTACCAAGTATTCTGACGCAATGAAAGCTGCCGTTCAGGGTGAAGAGGGTCGTAACCAGATTATGACCATGGGTTGCTACGGCATTGGTATCACCCGTGTTGTCGCCGCGGCCATTGAGCAGAACCATGACGAACGCGGCATCATCTGGCCAGCCGCGCTGGCACCGTTCGAAGTGGCGATTTTGCCAATGAACATGCAGAAATCTTTCCGTGTGAAAGAGTTGGCTGAAGAGCTTTACAGCCAGCTGCGTGCCAAAGGCATTGATGTGATTCTGGATGACCGCAAAGAGCGCCCAGGCGTGATGTTCGCTGATATGGAACTGATTGGCGTGCCACATACTATCGTCATCGGTGACCGTAACCTCGATAACGAAGAGATCGAGTACAAGTCGCGTTCATCCAGCGAGAAGCAGATGATCAAACAGCACGATATTGTCGAGTTCCTGGCAAAAGCGCTGAACAAGTAAGACTAAAACGCCTCCAGCTGGAGGCGTTTTTCATTGCACTTTTCCCCGCATCGCCTTCACATTACTGCGCCGTGATTTCCCCTCGAGCCGCCGCGCTTTAGATGCACGCGTGGGTCGTGTCGCCCGCCGGGTTTTTTCCACCGTGGTTAACTCACGAATCAGATTGATCAGCCGCTGCAGGGCCGCCTCGCGATTCATTTCCTGGCTGCGATACTCCTGAGATTTGATGATCACCACGCCTTCTGCCGTAATCAAATGGTGGCTCGCAGCCAATAGGCGTTCCTTGTAGAACGGTGGCAGCGAAGAGGCATGGATATCAAAACGCAGATGGATAGCAGTAGACGTTTTATTCACATGCTGCCCGCCCGCACCTTGTGCACGAATGGCACTGAGCTCGACCTCGTTGTCTGCAAGTGAAACTGAACGCGACAGCACGATCATCTGTCACCTGCCTTTAAGAACGATGTTGTGTCGCGGAATAACCTGTTCATCAACTTAACCTTTTGTGCGCCGCCTTCCTGCTTAAGGCCAGCGCTGTGTGTCACTTTTACACTTTTCTTTGCACAGATCGCGGCTTCCCCTGGCTGATTTCCATGAAAATCCTGTGATATAGTCGCTTATCAACCAGAGTATTTAAGCTCTGCTGAGGAGGTGTATGTGCAAAAGTATTGTGAGTTAGTTCGCCAGAAGTATGCCGAAATCGGCAGTGGCGACCTGGGGTATGTGCCAGACGCGATAGGTTGCGCGCTAAACGCACTCAACGATATTGCCGCTAATTCTGCGCTAAACTCTTCTGTCAGGGAACAAGCAGCTTATGCTGCTGCTAACTTATTGGTGAGCGACTATGTTGACGAATGAAGCCTACAAACCCATCAACTGCGATGACTACGATAGCCTCGAGCTCGCCTGCACCAAACACTGGATGCTGTCTTTGGAGTTAAAAAACGGCGATCAGCTTAAGGCGAAAGCCGTTGACATGGTCTCACGTAAAAACGTGGAGTACCTGACGGTCGATCTCTCCGGTGAAACCCGCGAACTGCGTCTTGACCATATCGCCAGCTTCAGTCATCCCGAGCTGGGCACCGTCATCGTTAGCGAAGACGAATAACTACCACATTCGGGCGGGAATGCTATCCCGCCCCCCTCGCTTACGGCTTCAGCGAACTGTAATACGCCGATAAATCTTCCATATCCTGATCGCTCAATCCTGCCACAAACGCTTTCATCACTTCTGCCTGACCACCGCTACGCTCCCCTTTTTTATATGCCTGCAAGGAGTGCAGCAGGTAAGGCGCATGTTGCCCGGCAAGATTGGGATAAAGCGGCACAGCACTTTTCCCTTCCGCACCATGACACGCCAGGCAGGTTGCTGCTTTTTGCGCGCCTGCATTCACATCTCCGTCGGCAAAAGCCGGCAACGCTGCGGCCAGCAATGCTGCCGCCATCCAGTGTTTCATCATTGCTCTCCATCTTATTGTTGTTGTAACCAGATCGCTTGCCAGCCTTGCTCATGACTGGCCGCACCTTCGTGGGTGACAAAGATTCCCGGTGCACAGATCAGCGTCTGGTTGTAGTAAATCAAGGGGATACGCTCCCGCTGCCAGGGTGGCACACCTAATTCCTGCCACAATTTTTTTATCTCGCGGCCTCCGGCGCGGCCCAGCAGATGATAATAGCCGCTGGCCTGAAAACGAACGTTGATCGATTCGTCCTCGGTGGGATGACGCAAGGTGGCGATCGCCGGGTTTGCCTGTAATACGCCTAAATTCTCGGGCAGCCGCAGCAGTTGTTCACGATCATGCCAGGTTAGCGAGTGCTGACTCAGCGATGCATGCGCGTTAAGCCAATACAGCCGCTGTCGATACCGGCGGAGTGTAAAGGCAGCAAAACTCAGGCTGGGATTGGCATCTTCACGGCTACACATCACTTCATCGGTGATACGTTTTAAGGCATCACGTGAAGGCATCGCGCCGCCCTGCTGTGCAATCCAGCGACGCAAAAGCGCATGGCGCCGCGCTTCGCTCATCGTCAGCAATGGCGGAAAATGCAGTGCGCCCTGTTCATCAGTGAGCTGGGCCAACTGTTCTGCCAGCAGTTCATCCAGCAATTGTTCCTGCTCACCACACAACGCGGCACTGCGGGCGCTGGCGGCGCTAAAATGTGGCCAGCGCGTCTGCAGCAACGGCAGAATGTCCTGACGAAGAAAATTACGGTCATAGCGGCTGTCGGCGTTACTTTCATCCTCGATCCAGCGTAAGCGGTGCTCCGTCGCATAGGTTTCGAGTTGCTGACGACTGATATCCAGCAACGGGCGCAGGTGCGAATGTTTTCCCACCTGACGCTGGATGGGCATCGCCGCCAATCCTGCTGGACCACTGCCCCTTTTTAACGCCAACAACAGCGTTTCACACTGATCGTCAAGGTGCTGAGCCGTAAGTAAGTGCTCACCGGGTTGCAGCTGTTGCAATAACGCCTGATAGCGTGCTTCACGGGCCGCCGCCTCAATGCCCTTTACACGACCATCCACCTGAACGCGCAACACTTCACAGGGAATCTGCCACTGCTGACAGATTTGCAGGCAATGTGACGCCCAGCGATCCGCATTTGGGCTTAATCCATGATGGACGTGCAACGCGCGCACCTGCAGCTGTGGCATCAGGCGTTGCCAACTCACCAGCTGATGCAGCAGTACGGTGGAATCCAACCCGCCACTGAACGCCAGCACACAGCGGGCGTCGGGTTTCAGTAACGAAGCAAGATGGGAAAAGGACATAGCGTAATCCGTCAACGCGAACCGCCTGATTGCGGCCCGCAGCGGTGGCTAGTTTACGCTTGATAGAGCTCCAGCGGCAAACCGTCTGGATCCGGAAAGAAAGTGCACGCTTTGCCGGTCAGGGCATCAATGCGGATGGGTTCGCACACCACGCCTTTCGCAGCCAACGCGGCAATCGACTGTTCAACATCATCAACACAAAACGCCAGATGACGCAGACCGCAGGCTTCCGGCCCACTGACGCGCGGCGGCGGCGAGGGGAACGAGAACAGTTCGATGGTATAAACCCCGTTCAGTCCCAAATCCCCTTTCCACGAATCACGCTCGGCGCGGTAATACTCACCCAGCAAATCAAAACCTAACACGTCACAGTAAAACGCCTTACTGCGCTGATAATCGGTGGCAATAATGGCAATGTGGTGAATCTGTTTTATCTGCAGCATAGCGGCTCCTAAAGAATCAGCCGCTAAGCCTACGTGCTCGGTAGCGCGCTGAAAAGGGGCAATTGTCCGAAGTTAACGGCTGTTTTCCTCACGGAGCACGCGCACCAGATAGCGCCCATCGTCGGTGAGCGTTGCACCATGGATATCGGTTTCAAATCCAGGATAGTGCCGTCCAATCGTGCAGAGCATCAGCAGAAAATCGAGCACCGCGCGACTCTCCTCCGTGATCATCTCGCCTGGCATCACCAACGGCACGCCCGGCGGGTAAGGCAGAATCATGTTGGCAGAGACCCGGCCCACTAACTCACGGATATCGACGGTTTCGACTTGCCCCTGCACCTGGCGCTGGAAGGCCTGATGCGGCGTCATTTTTGATTCAGGTAAAACGTCGAAAGCCTTAAGCATCAGGCGTGGCAGATCGTGTTGTCGAATCAGATTATGAATGCCCTGCGCCAATGTCTGGATACGCATATTGCGATAGAAGTCGGGGTCTTCCGCGTAGAGATCCGGCAGCATGTTTTTCACCCGCAGATTAAGATCGTAGGCGCGTTTGAATTCAGTCAGACCACGTAGCACGCTCATGGCTTTGGTTTTATCGATGCCGATACTGAACAGGAACAGCAAATTGTACGGCCCGGTCTTCTCTACCACCACGCCGCGCTGATCGAGGAACTTCGCCACCAGCGCCGCAGGAATGCCTTCATCCGCCATTTTCCCCAATTCACTCATTCCGGGCGTCAGGATGGTGACTTTGATCGGATCGAGGTACATGTGATCACGATCGGCATGGGTGAATCCATGCCAGTCCTCTTCGCCAGGCTGGATCGGCCAGCATTCGGCTTCATCCACTTGCTCAGGCTGCCAGATATCGAAGAACCAGCCATCACACTCTTCGCGCAGCCGTTGAATCTCACGACGGAAATGCAAAGCGCGCTCAACTGAGCGATTGATCAATCGCTTTCCCGGATTACCGCGCAGCATCGCCGCCGCCGTTTCAATCGATGAGACAATCGCGTAACTCGGCGATGTGGTGGTGTGCATCATGTAGGCTTCATTAAAGGTGTCGTGGTCGTAATCACCTTTGATGTGAATCAGCGAGGCCTGCGAAAACGCCGCCAGCAGTTTGTGCGTCGACTGCGTTTCATAAATCACTTTGCCGGGAATACGCTCCCCGCTCATACCACTTTTGCCGCTGTAGATCGGGTGGAAGTTAGTGTACGGCACCCAAGCCGAATCGAAATGAATCGACGGCACATCCAGCGTCTCTTTGATGTACTGGGTGTTATACAACAGGCCATCGTAAGTGGAGTTGGTGATGACGGCATGCACCGGCCAACTGGCGCGTGGTGTCTGATTAACTTTCTGCTGAATGCTGTCGCGTGTGAATTCCCGCTGCGGGATCCCCCCTAAAATGCCCAGCGCATTACGCGTCGGCTTGAGCCAAATCGGGATGATGTCGCTCATCATCAGCAGATGGGTGAGTGATTTGTGGCAGTTACGGTCAATCAGCACCGTACTTCCTGCGGGTGCAGCGTACATCCCAACAATTTTGTTCGAGGTTGAGGTGCCATTGGTCACCATATAGCTCTGTTCAGCACCAAAAGTACGCGCCACATACTCTTCTGCTTCGAGGTGCGGGCCGGTGTGATCGAGCAGAGACCCCAGTTCGGTGACGGAGATGGAGACATCCGCCTTGAGCGTGTTTGCACCAAAGAAGTCATAGAACAGGCTGCCCACCGGGCTTTTCTGGAAGGCGGTGCCGCCCATGTGGCCCGGCGTACAGAAGGTGTATTTGCCCTCTTTCACATAGGTGAACAGCGCCTTGGTGAGCGGCGGCATGATTTTATCGATGTACTCATCGGTGTACTGCCGAATGTGCAATGCGATGTCGTCAGCGGCATTGAGCGCGTACTCAAAGAATTGCAGCGCCATGCGCATTTCGTTAATGCTGACATCCATCTGCGAATGGGTGTTAATAAAGGCATACAGCGGCAGATATTCGTTGAGCTGGTTGATGTCGCTGCACAGCGCCAGACTGTAATCGTCCCAGTCAAAAACCACGCCGCAGATACGCGGGTTGTGTTCTATCAGTTTCAGCAGGTCGCTGGCATTGTTGGGATAGACGGTCTGGAACCCTTGCAGCTTGAGGGCTGCGTCCAGTTCACGAATCGGTTCATCTTTGTAGAACGCGCCGTGCGGTCCCATGATCGCGATAATATTCAATGCTCACCTCCTGTGGTGTTATGGCACTGAATAAGGATAGCGAAAAGTGAGAGGTGAATGTTCTGGAATGCGGTGTTGTTGTTCAGGGGGGATTGCTGTCAATTGGGTGCGAGGGCCAGAAAAGGCCAGCCCGATCGCAAAGGAACAACGCATCCATGCAGATCGACCGGGCCGTCCATGGCCCGGACGCTTTGCTCTTCGGGCTGGCCTTCTCTGGCCGGTTAGAGCTTCATGGCTGCCCAATGCATAGCCGTCTGAACGATCTCGCTCAGTAATTCGCGGGCATAAAAAAAGCGGACCGGAGTCCGCTTTTCTTCATGAGCAAGCCAGCTTACGCGTAGCCGTAGCTCATCAGGCGCTGATAACGACGGTTAAGCAGTTCTTCAGTGCTCAGTACGTCGAGATCCGCCAGATCCGCCAGCAGTTGCTTTTTCAAGCTTGCCGCCATATCCACTGGTTGACGATGCGCGCCGCCCAATGGTTCAGGGATGATCGAGTCGATCAGCTTCAGCTCTTTCAGGCGATCGGCGGTGATGCCCATCGCTTCCGCAGCCAATGGCGCTTTATCGGCGCTTTTCCACAGGATTGACGCGCAGCCTTCCGGTGAAATCACCGAGTAGGTGCTGTACTGCAGCATGTTCACTTTGTCGCCCACGCCAATTGCCAGCGCACCACCGGAACCGCCTTCGCCAATCACGGTGCAGATCACCGGAATTTTCAGACCTGACATTTCACGCAGGTTGCGTGCGATGGCTTCAGATTGTCCACGCTCTTCGGCGCCCACACCAGGGTATGCACCCGGGGTGTCGATGAAAGTGATCAGTGGCATTTTGAAGCGTTCAGCCATTTCCATCAGTCGCAGCGCTTTACGATAGCCTTCTGGTGCTGGCATACCGAAGTTACGACGGATTTTCTCTTTGGTTTCACGGCCTTTCTGATGGCCAATCACCATCACCGGACGACCATCAAGACGGGCAATACCGCCGACAATCGCTTTGTCATCGGCATAAGCGCGGTCACCAGCCAACTCATCGAAATCATCAAACGCGTTGCGGACATAGTCCAGCGTGTAAGGGCGCAGCGGGTGACGCGCGAGCTGCGCAACCTGCCATGCACCTAAATCGGAGAAGATTTTACGGGTCAGCTCAACGCTTTTTTCGCGCAGACGCTGCACTTCTTCATCCAGATTAATATCGTGTTTCTCATCCGAACGGCCAATTGACTTCAGCGAGTCGATTTTCGCTTCCAGTTCTGCGATTGGCTGTTCAAAATCCAGGTAATTAAGACTCATAATGTTCCTGTTTTAGTCAAACTCCAGTTCCACCTGCTCCGATCCTACTAACGACCGCAAATCGTTGAGTAAACGATCGCTGGGCGAAATACGCCACGCTGCACCAAAGCGCAGCTTCGCCCGCGCATCTGCTCTCTGATAATAGAGATGCACCGGAATGGTCCCGGAGCGATGAGGCTCCAGAGACTGGCGGAGACGGTTTAAAAGCTGGTCATCAATTTGCCTGTCCGTCAGCGAGATAGCAAGTCCGCGCGCGTATTTTTCCCGCGCTTCGTCGATGTCCATCACTTCTCGAGCGGTCATTTTAAGGCCACCGCTAAAGTCATCAAAGCTGACCTGTCCACTGACGATCAGGATACGGTCTTTCTCCAGCAACTGCTGGTATTTATCTAACGCATCGGTAAATAACATCACTTCCAGACGACCAGAGCGATCGTCGAGAGTACAAATACCAATTCGGTTGCCGCGTTTCGTGACCATCACGCGAGCGGCAATCACCAGCCCCGCCGCGATGGTTACTTTACCACGATCCGTCGGATGCATGTCCTTCAGGCGCATGCCGCCAACGTAGCGATCAATCTCTTTAAGATACTGATTAATTGGGTGGCCGGTGAGATACAAACCCAGCGTCTCACGCTCACCGTCCAGTTGAATCTGTTCCGGCCATGGCGTGATGTTGGTGTATGACTTTTCCACCTGCTCAGGCTCTTCGGCCAGCACGCCAAACATATCTGCTTGTCCGGTCGCTTCCGCTTTTGCGTGCTGATCCGCAGCTTTCAATGCATCGCTGAGCGCGCTCATCAAGGCTGCACGATGCGGACCGAGGCGATCAAAAGCTCCCGACATGATCAGCTTTTCCATCACACGACGGTTAATCTTTTTCGTATCGGTGCGAGCGCAGAGATCAAACAACTCTTTGAAGTAGCCGCCTTCATTACGTGCTTCGATGATGGCTTCAATCGGCCCTTCACCCACGCCTTTAATGGCGCCGATACCATAGACGATTTCGCCTTCATCATTCACATGGAACGGATACAAGCCAGAGTTGATATCGGGCGGCAGCACTTTCAGGCCCATGCGCCAGCACTCATCCACCAGGCCAACGACCTTCTCGGTGTTGTCCATATCGGCGGTCATTACCGCTGCCATAAATTCTGCCGGGTAGTGCGCTTTCAGCCACAGCGTCTGATAAGACACTAAAGCATAGGCTGCCGAGTGCGACTTGTTAAAGCCATAACCCGCAAACTTCTCTACCAGATCGAAGATCTTCATCGAGAGTTCACCGTCAACACCCATGCTTTCTGCACCGTCCTGGAACACCGAACGTTGTTTAGCCATCTCTTCGGGTTTCTTTTTACCCATTGCACGGCGCAGCATATCCGCGCCACCCAGGGTATAACCCGACAGCACCTGAGCGATCTGCATCACCTGTTCCTGATACAGGATGATGCCGTAGGTGGGTTCCAGTACCGGCTTCAGGGTTTCGTGCTGCCACTGAATATCCGGGTACGAAATTTCTTCACGGCCGTGCTTACGGTCAATGAAGTTATCAACCATGCCCGATTGCAGCGGTCCCGGGCGGAACAGGGCCACCAGTGCGATCATATCTTCAAAGCAGTCCGGCTTCAGACGCTTGATCAGATCTTTCATGCCGCGTGATTCAAGCTGGAAAACCGCTGTGGTTTCCGAGCGCTGCAGCATATCGAAGCTTTTCTTGTCATCCAGCGGGATGGCGGCGATATCAATCGGCTCCAACCCTTCTTTGGCGCGGCGCGGGTTAATCATCTTCAGCGCCCAGTCAATGATGGTCAGCGTGCGCAAGCCGAGGAAGTCAAACTTCACCAGGCCGGCGTATTCCACATCATTTTTATCAAACTGGGTTACCGGGAATTGGCCATTCTCATCACAGTAAAGCGGCGCAAAATCAGTGATTTTGGTCGGTGCGATAACCACCCCACCGGCGTGTTTACCGGCGTTACGTGTGACACCTTCCAGCTTGCGCGCCATATCGATCAGCGCTTTGACCTCTTCATCTGCCTCGTAGATTTCCGGCAGCTGCGGTTCCGCTTCAAAGGCTTTTTCCAGCGTCATGCCGGGATCCGGCGGGATCAATTTGGAGATGCGATCCACAAAGCCATACGGATGCCCCAGCACACGTCCTACGTCGCGGATAACCGCTTTCGCCGCCATGGTACCGAAGGTGATGATTTGCGAAACCGCTTCGCGCCCATACATCTCGGCAACGTGATCGATCACCTGATCGCGCTTTTCCATGCAGAAATCGACGTCGAAGTCGGGCATGGAGACACGTTCCGGGTTAAGGAAACGTTCGAACAGCAGGTCAAATTCCAGCGGGTCGAGGTCAGTGATTTTCAGCGCATACGCGACCAGAGAACCAGCACCCGAGCCACGGCCCGGCCCAACCGGGATACCGTTATCCTTCGACCACTGGATAAACTCCATCACGATCAGGAAGTAGCCTGGGAAGCCCATCTGATTGATAACGTTGAGTTCAATCTCAAGACGTTCATCATATTCTGGCCGCTTCTCTGCACGCACCTTGTCATCCGGGAACAGGAATTCCAGACGCTCTTCCAGCCCTTCACGAGACTTCATGACGAGGAAATCTTCAGTCGTCATTTCCCCGGTGGGGAATTGCGGCAGGAAGTATTCACCCAGGCGTACCGTGACGTTACAACGCTTAGCAATCTCTACGCTGTTTTCCAGCGCTTCCGGGATGTCCGAGAACAGCTCGCACATCTCCTCTTCGCTGCGCATATATTGCTGAGGACTGTAATGACGTGGGCGTTTTGGGTCGTCCAGCGTGAAGCCATCATGAATCGCCACGCGAATTTCATGGGCGTCAAAATCTTCTTCGTTGAGGAAACAGACTTCGTTGGTGGCCACCACCGGCACACCTTCGGCAATCGCTAACTCAACGGCGGCATGCAGATAAGCCTCTTCATCGGCGCGTCCGGTACGTGTCAGCTCGAGGTAATAACGATTGGGGAAATGTTCCTGATAGAAACTGAGGCACTGCGACACAAGCGCACTGTTGCCGCGCAGTAGACTGCGGCCAACATCGCCCTTGCGTCCACCGGAGAGCAGAATGATGCCTTCACCCAGTTCGACCAGCCAGTCACGGTCAATAATCGGTCCGGCAATGCCATATCCACGCTGATAGGCACGCGAAATTAACAACGTAAGGTTCTGATAACCGGTGTTGTTGGCGGCAAGGACCGTGAGTTGTGTCAGCTCATCGCCCATCAACTCGCTGGCGACGTGGAAATCCGCACCAATAATCGGTTTGATGCCTGCATCGTGCGCACTGCCGTAAAAACGCACCAACCCGCAAAGGTTGATGTAATCGGTAATCGCAATCGCCGGCATACCCAGCGCAGCCGCCTTCTTGACCAATGGCTTAGTTTTCGCCAGGCCATCGACCATCGAATAGTCGCTGTGTACGCGCAGATGTATAAAACGAGGTTCAGCCATATCAGTTTCCGATTAAAACAGCGTCAGGCTATTAAAGCGCAGTCGGCTGACGCGCGGCCAGCACATCAGCATCAATCAGGGCATTTCGCACCGGGGCAAAGCTGCGGCGATGATGTGGCGTGGCACCAAACTGCGTCAATTTTTCCATATGCAACGCAGTTGGGTAGCCTTTGTGCTGGGCAAATCCATATTCCGGGAACAACAGATCCAGCTCGGCCATTTCACGATCGCGCGTAACTTTCGCGATGATCGAGGCTGCACTGATCTCTTGTACCAGGCTATCGCCCTTCACCACCGCCCGCGATGGCATGGGCAATGCCGGACAACGGTTGCCATCGATCAACACAAAATCAGGCGTAACAGGCAGACCCGCTACCGCACGCTGCATCGCCAGCATAGTGGCGTGCAGAATGTTGAGTTGGTCGATCTCTTCAGGCTCCGCCCGGCCGAGGCTCCAGGCTAGCGCTTTCTCTTTGATCTCGTCATACAGCGCCAGCCGACGCTTTTCGGAAAGCTTCTTTGAGTCGGCCAGCCCTTTAATCGGATTCGCGGGGTCGAGGATGACTGCTGCGGTGACAACGGCGCCTACCAGCGGACCTCGCCCCACTTCATCCACGCCAGCAATGCGCTGTGCGTTTGGGTAGATAAACTCAGTCATTGGCAATCTCCAGTACGGCGTCCGCGGCTTGCTCATCAGCATTCCAGCGAATCTGTTGATGCAACTCGTTGAAGGTGTTCAGCAGGTCATCGCGCTCTGGTCCGGCATGCAACAGAGGTTCCAGCGCAGCCGCCAGTGCCTCTGGCTGGCACTCTTCCTGCAACAGCTCTTTGACCAACTCCCGACCCGCCAGCAGATTGGGCAGTGAAACGTAAGGCGTTTTCACCAAACGCTTCGCCAGCCAGAAGGTAAAGGGTTTCATGCGGTAACCGACCACCATCGGACACTTCGCCAGCATGCACTCCAGCGCAGCAGTGCCGGATGCGAGAATCGCCGCATCGCTGGCGATCATCGCCTGACGGCCTTTGCCATCCAGCAAATGCATCGGTAGCTCGGGCGCCACTTCAGCTTTAATCTGTTCAAACTGTTCGCGGCGTTTGGCATTGACCAGCGGCACCACGATTTCCAGCGCGGGATAACGCTGACGCAATAACTGCGCCGCACGCAAGAAATCCGCACTCAGCATTTCCACTTCTGCACCACGGCTACCCGGCAGCAAGCCCAGACAGATCGCATCCTCCGCGATGCCTAACTCACGTCGCGCCGCAGATTTGTCTGGCTGCAGCGGCATGGCATCTGCCATGGTGTGGCCGATAAAGCGGCAAGGTACGTTGAATCGATCGTAAAACGCTTTTTCAAACGGCAGAAACGCCAATACCAGGTTGGTGTTGCGGCCAATTTTGAACACGCGTTTTTGTCGCCACGCCCAGACGGAAGGACTGACGTAATGAATGGTGCGAATTCCTGCGCGCTTCAGGCTGCCTTCCAATGTGATATTGAAATCTGGCGCATCAATGCCGACGAAGACATCAGGCTTGAGTTCGGTGAAGCGCTGCGTTAAATCCTTGCGAATTTTCAGCAAGCGGCGCAAGCGGCCGAGCACTTCAACAATGCCCATCACCGCCAGCTCTTCCATCTCATACCAGACTTCACAGCCTTCGGCCTGCATCAGCGGACCGGCAACGCCGACAAAGCGGGCATCAGGATGACGCGCTTTGAGCGCACGGATAAGACCTGCACCAAGAATATCGCCGGAGGTTTCTCCGGCGACCAGGGCAATCGTTAAGGGACGCACTGACATGGATTAACGAATCAATCCACGCGTCGAACGGGCAAAGAAGTCATAGAAAGGCTGCACTTCGCTGTGTTGTTTTGCCAGCTCTTCAATCTCTGGTTTCACTTCATCCAGCGTTTTACCACTGCGATACAGCAGTTTGTACGCATTGCGAATCGCGTGCAGTGCTTCTTTGCTAAAGCCACGGCGTTTGAGGCCTTCGATGTTGATACCGAACGGGGTCGCGTGGTTGCCCTGCGCAATAACGTACGGTGGGACATCCTGCGCGACGCCTGAACAACCGCCAACCATCACGTGTGCACCAATGGTGCACCACTGGTGGACTGCCGTCATCCCGCCGATAATCGCGAAATCATCCACGGTGACATGGCCACCCAGCGTGGCGTTGTTGGCAAAGATGCAACGGTTACCAATGACGCAATCATGCGCGATATGCGCATTGACCATCAGCAGGTTATCACTGCCGACTTTAGTGAGGTTGCCACCCTGCGTAGTGCCACGGTGAATAGTCACACTCTCGCGGATGCGGTTGCGATCGCCGATTTCAACACGGGTCGGTTCACCGGCATATTTCAGGTCCTGGTTCACTTCACCAATCGAAGCAAACTGATAGATCTGATTGTCTTTGCCGATACGCGTGTGGCCGTTCACCACCACGTGCGATTTGAGCACCGTACCTTCACCAATTTCCACGTTAGCGCCGACAAAGCAGAACGGGCCGATGTGAACATTGGCGCCGATGACGGCACCTTCTTCAATAACGGAACTGGGATGAATATTGGCGGTTGAATCAATCACTAATTATGCCTCCCGGCTACGGGCACACATCATGGTCGCTTCACAGACAATCTTGCCGTCTACAGTTGCCACGCCTTTGAAGCGCGTCAGACCACGACGAGTTTTCTCGAAGGTCACTTCCATGATCATCTGATCGCCCGGTACCACTGGACGTTTGAAGCGGGCTTCGTCGATACCGGCGAAGTAGTACAGCTCGCCGGGTTCCAGTTTTCCAACGCTTTTGAACGCCAGAATACCGGTTGCCTGCGCCATTGCTTCCAGAATCAGAACGCCTGGGAAAATCGGCTTACCAGGAAAGTGTCCCTGGAAAAACGGTTCATTAACAGAAACGTTCTTCACCGCACGCAGATATTTATGCTCTTCAAATTCCAGCACGCGGTCAACCAGCAAGAACGGATAGCGGTGCGGCAGCAGTTCTAAAATCTCTTCGATTTTCAGAGTATGCGTTTCAGTTGTCAAAATACTCTTCCTGTCCTAAAAAATCTGATGGCAATAATAACACGGCCTGCACAGATCAAAATGATCCTCCGCAGGCCGCAAATCAGTTCGGTGGCGTAACGCTTTCCTGAGAGACCTCCTCACACGCATTCGGGGTAAGCCGAAGTCGCAAGAAGGCACGCTGCTTTATTATGAAAGCGGGTCGCGAGCGATGCGTTTAGTCGTCTTTGCCGACCTTACGTTCGATGGCTTTTAAGCGTTTGCTTATTTCATCGATATTCATCACCAGCGCTGCCGTTTTACGCCAGGTTTTGTTGGGTTGCAGTGGGATACCCGATGAGTATACCCCAGGCTCTGTGATCGGGCGCATTACCATGCCCATGCCCGTTACGGTCACTTTGTCACAGATTTCCATATGGCCGTTAATGACGCTGGCGCCGCCAATCATACAATAACGTCCAATCTTCAGACTACCCGCCATGATCACACCGCCCGCAACGGCCGTGTTATCTCCAATCACAACGTTGTGCGCAATCTGACACTGGTTGTCTATGATAACACCATTGCCGATCAGAGTGTTATCCAGTGCACCGCGATCGATGGTGGTACAAGCACCAATTTCAACGCGATCACCAATTACCACGGTTCCCAGCTGTGGAATTTTCACCCAATTGCCACGGTCGTTAGCATACCCGAAACCATCGGCACCGATCACGGTACCCGACTGAATCAGACAATCCTGACCAATCTCGATCTCATGGTAAATCGTCACGTTAGCCCACAAACGTGAGCCGCGACCGATACGCGTCTGCTTACCGACAAAACATCCTGCGCCAATCACGACGTCGTCGCCCAGCTCAACGCCAGACTCGATCACCGCATTCGCGCCCACCGAAACGTTCTTACCCAGCGTCGCTGTCGGATCGATCACCGCACTGGGCGCGATATTCTGCGCGGGCTGCGGCGTTGTGTCCAGCAGTTGTGCCATGCGAGCGTACGTTAAGTAAGGATTTTTCACCACCAGGGCAGCGGTTTTACACCACTCCAGATCCGCTTCCGTCAGCACCACGGCTGAAGCCTGGATATGAGCGAGCTGCTCGCGGTAGCGGCTGTTTGCAAGAAAAGTGATTTGACCAGTGGTGGCGGATTGCATAGAAGCAATGCCGGAGATGGCGATATCGCCATCTCCGTGCAATTCTGCATCCAACTGCTGGGCTAAATCAGCCAGTCGAATTGATGACATCGATTATTTAACCTGTTTTACAACGTCAGCAGTAATGTCTTTAGCATCAGCAGAAGAGTACAGAACGGCCTGAGAATCCAGCACCAGATCGTAACCATCGCTTTTCGCTACAGACTGAACAGCGGTCTGGATTTTAGCCAGCAGCTTGTTACGCTCCTGCATCTGACGAGTCTGGTTGTCTTTGTCGAAAGCCTGCGCTTTCTGTTCAAAAGCAGCACGCTCAGAAGCAATCTGCTTCTCTTTCTTGGTACGGTCGCTGGCCTTCATGGTTGACGCATTGCGCTGCAGATCCTGGATTTCACCCTGGATTTTCTGCTGCTGCGCCTGGAGGTCAGAAGCACGGCTTGAGAACTCGCCCTCAAGCTGTTTAGCAACAGCGGCACGCTGCGGAGACTGCTGGAATACCTGGCTCAGGTTCACGACGGCGATTTTATCGGCCGCCTGGGCACCCGCAGAAGCAGCTAAAGCAACACCCAGAGCAGCAGCACAGAACAACTTTTTCACTATAAACTCCTTACCTCGACGTGTGTGTTTGCAGCGTGTCACGACAGAGCGCGACACGGATGCAAGACGGTATTTTCACTTCCTTGTTCAGAGCCTTACCAGGTTTTACCAATGTTAAACTGGAACTGCTCTGACTTGTCTCCCTCGACTTTCTTCATCGGCTGAGCATATGAGAATACCAGCGGACCTAATGGCGACATCCATTGCAGGGCGACACCCGCAGAGACACGAATGTTATTCGGATCGCTGTAGTCCGGAATGCCCGCCGCACGGGTTTCTGCAGTGTTCTGCCATTTGGTATCCCAGACGGTACCGGCATCCATAAACACCGAAGTACGGACTGAGTTAGCGTATTTCTCGCTCAGGAACGGCGTTGGCGTGATCAGCTCAAGGCTGGCAATCGCCATAGCGTTACCACCCACCGCATCATCTGACTTACAGACGCCATTGGCATCCGTCAGGTTACAGGTGGAGGAGTGATCGTTCAGATAAGCCGCTTTCGGACCAATGGTATTGGACTGGAAGCCACGAACCGTACTTGAACCACCGCCGTAGAAGTTCTCATAGAACGGCATCTCTTTTCCACCGAGCCCGTCACCATATCCGACACGGCCACGTCCCAGCACCACCCAGGTGCCATCACGGTTCAGTGGCACGTACTGCTGGCTATCCAACGTCGCTTTGTAGAAGGCGTTGTCGGAACCCGGAATGGTCACTTTGCCGTTCAGGTTGGTACGGTTACCCTTGGTTGGGAAGAATCCACGATCCAGCGTGTTATACGTCCAACCGTAGTTGAAGGTGAAGTCATCTGCAGAGAAATCACCATCATCATTCAGACCCTGATGGCGTCCAACCGAGTCCAGATAACGCCACATCGCAACCTGCGGCTGCATGTTGGACAGATCGTTATGCACATAACCCAGGCCGACACGCAATGTGTTGTTTTCATTAACCGGGAAGCCCAAAGTGCCATCCACACCATAACTTCTGTTGGTGTAGTCAGACAGGTCAGCATCATCCGCTTTGAAGTCGTTATAGAAGACACGACCACCCAGGCTCACACCGTCGACCGTGAAATACGGATCGGTCAGTGAGAATTCAGCATAGGTCTGGTAATCGTTTTTGGTACCGCTGATGCCAACGGTATTACCGGTGCCGAGCCAGTTTTCCTGGGTCACACCTACCTGGAAGCTGACGCCACTTTCAGTACCGTAACCCACACCAAAGTTGAAGGTACCGGTGTTACGTTCTTTAACCTTATAAACTACATCCACCTGGTCCGGAGAACCTGGCACACGCTGCGTGTCCACATCGACGGTTTCAAAGTAACCGGTACGGTTCAGACGCTCTTTACCCTGGTCAACCAGGTCGCTGCCCAACCATGCGCCTTCCATCTGACGCATCTCACGGCGCAGTACGGAATCTTTCGACGTATCGTTACCTTCGAAGCGCACTTTGCGCACGTAATAACGGTTACCGGCATCCACATTGATATGCAGTTTAACGGTTTTGTCTGCATCGTTAATTTCCGGCTGTGTCACCACACGCGGATAGGCATAGCCATAACGACCCAGCAGTTTTTTGATGTCGTCTTCCATCTGGGTAACTTTGGTGCCGTTGTACAGCTCACCCGATGGAATACGCGTCATCTTTTCGATTTCCGCAGAGTGGCCCGCCATGCTGCCGTTCACGATCACGCCGGCAATCTTATACTGATCGCCTTCATTGATGTTCACAGTGATGTAGATGCCTTTTTTATCTGGCGTCAGGCTCACCTGAGTGGAATCGATGTTGAAGCGCGCATAACCGCGATCCAGATAGAAGCTACGCAGGGTCTCAAGATCCCCGGCCAGCTTTTGTTTCTGGTATTTACGATCGCCAACCACGTTCCACCATGGCACTTCATCACGCAGTGAGAAGCGCGAGATCAATTCGTCAGAGCTAAAGGCTTTGTTGCCAACGATGTTGATCTGCTGAATCTGAGCAGACACGCCTTCCTGGAAGACGAATTTCAGATCCACGCGGTTACGGGGCAGCGGTGTCGCAATCGCTTTCACGCTGGCGGTGTATTTACCGACGCTGTAGTAGAAGTCTTCCAGGCCCTTCTCAATCGAAGAAAGCGTGGTGCGGTCGAGGGCTTCACCGACGCGCACACCAGAAGCTTCAAGGTTCTGCTTCAGCTGATCTTCTTTCACCGCTTTGTTGCCGGAGAAAGTGATGCTGGCAATGGTCGGACGCTCTTTCACCTGAACAATCAGGGTTGTTCCATCACGCAGAACCTGAACATCTTCAAAGTTGCCGGTGGCGAACAGAGAGCGAATGGTGTTTCTGACGTCATCGTCAGAAATGGTATCACCGACACGTACGGGCATGCTGAGCAGAGCCGCGCCGACGGCGACTCGCTGGAGACCTTCGAAATGAATGTCCTTCACTACGAAATCGTCTGCACCGTAAACGGTGGCGCTGCTAAACAGCAGCGACGCTATGAGCAACTTTTTCATCGCCATCGTTGTTATGCGTTTTCCTAACACATCCCGCGCCTGTCCGCAGTCCAGCTATTACAGACGTGAGAAATCATTGAAAAGTGCAAGCCCCATTAATAACACCAGCAGAATTGAGCCAATGCGATAACTGAAGTCCTGAACTCGCTCGGACACCGGTCCACCTTTGATCTTTTCGATCGCCAGAAAGAGCAGATGTCCACCATCTAATACCGGCAGAGGGAACAGGTTGATGATCCCCAGATTGACGCTGATCAGCGCCAGGAACATCAGATAGTAAATCACCCCGTACTCCGCTGATAATCCGGCACCTTGCGCAATCGAAATTGGCCCGCTCAGATTATTCAGCTTCACATCCCCGGTAATCAACTTGCCCAGCATTGAGACCGTTAACTTCATCAGTTGCCAGGTTTTGACACTGGCTTCACCGATAGCGGCAAAGGGCCCATACTGCCTAACCGTTTTATACTCATCCGGCAGCGGAATGACGCGCGGAATCACTCCCGCAAAGCCTTCCGCTTCATTGCCCGGTTTCGCTTCTGGCGTTAACGTCAACGCCACGAGTTCGCCGTTACGTTCCACATCCAGCGCCATGTTTTTGCGCGGATTATCGCGCACCTGCGCCGCAAAAGCCTGCCATTGTGTTAACGGCTGACCATCGACTTTAACGATCCTGTCGCCTGCTTGCAAACCGGCAGCGCTGGCCGGCGAATTTGCCTGCACTTCAGCTAAGGTCGTTTCGATTTGTGGCCCACGAGGACGAATCCCTAATGCCACAACCGGGTCCTGTTTATCCGGTTCAAACTGCCATTCGCGCAAATCGACCTGCTTCTGCTGCGTGGCATTTTCACCGAATTGCGAGACGGTAAGCGTGGTACTGCTGTCGCCGATTTTTCCGATCAGCGCCATGCGCACTGCATCCCAATCAGGCGTTTCGATACCATCTACCGCTTTAAGTTCCATACCGGAGGTAATTTGCGCTTCAGCTGCGACGGAACCGTTCAGAATTTCGCCAACAACCGGACGCACACCGGGTACGCCGTGGATAAAGACGACCCAATAAGCGAAGACGGCAAAGATAAAGTTAGCAATGGGGCCGGCCGCGATGATCGAAGCACGCTGCAGCACAGTTTTATTGTTGAAGGCCTGATGGCGGAGTTCAGCGGGAACGCTCTCTACGCGTTCGTCGAGCATTTTGACGTAGCCGCCGAGCGGGATCAGGGCAATGACGTATTCCGTGCCCTGACGATCGCTACGACGCCACAACGCTTTGCCAAAGCCAATCGAGAAACGTTCGACTTTAACACCGCAGCGGCGGGCGACCCAAAAGTGGCCGAATTCGTGCACGGTGATCAGTACGCCAAGTGCCACGATAAAGGCGACAAAACTCCAGAGTATGCTCAACATTGTCGCTAATCCTCAGAGGGTGCGGAACACCAGCAGCAGCAGGCAGGCAAAAACCGGCACCGCAGCGGTCAGGCTGTCGATACGATCGAGGATACCACCGTGACCCGGAATCAAGTTACCGCTGTCTTTGATGCCCGCTTCACGTTTGAACATGCTCTCGGTCAGATCCCCCAGAACCGAAGCCAGCGTAGCAATAACGGCACAGATAATCAGCGTACCCGGCGCCACAGAAAGCGGAGCCAGCAGCGCAAACAGCCAGGCGATAATCGCGGATGACAGCAGGCCGCCAAAGAAGCCTTCCCAGGTTTTACCCGGTGACACTTTTGGCGCCAGCTTATGTTTACCAAACAAACGGCCAAACATGTAAGCGCCAGAATCTGCGCCCCAGACCAGCAGCATCACAAACAGCAACCACCATGCTCCCGCAAAGTGATCGGTATCGTAATGATACTGGCGCAGCGCCATCATGCCCCAGAAGAAGGGAATCACGGTCAGGATGCCGAATAACACGCGGAGTGGGCGCGAAGTGCGCCACAACGCCGCAGAGGCAGGATAAAACAGCACGAGAAACAGGGCGACAATCCACCATCCCAGCGCGGCCCAAAGTGAGCCCTCCATCTGGAACTGGTGCAGATTGCGTTGATAGGGTTGCAGGGTGAACAGCATCACTGAGAGCAATAAACCGCATAACACGGCGAGCCAGATACGCTGCTGACGTGTCTTCATACCCGCCAGCTGCCCCCATTCCCAGGCGGCAAGCATACAGATGATGATAGTGGTAATCGCAAATCCGGACAGCGGTAACCAAAACAGAGCAGCGATCACCAGCGGAATCAGAATAAACGCGGTGATCAGACGAGACTTCAGCAAAGGTTACCCCCAGATTGCTCAGGCGCCGCCTGGTGCCGCGCCGCCAAAGCGTCGCTCCCGCGAAGAGAATGCATTCAGTGCACCTTCAAAAACGTGTTCATCAAAATCAGGCCAAAGAACATCGGTAAACCAAAACTCAGCATAGGCGATCTGCCACAGCAGGAAGTTGCTAATCCGATGCTCTCCCCCGGTCCTTATCACTAAATCCACCGGCGCCAGCTCCTGCATACACAGATAGGGAGCCAGACTTTCTTCGGTTATCTGGTCAGGACGTAATAAACCTTCCTGAACCTGTTCAGCCAGTTTTCTGGCACCCTGGATAATATCCCAACGGCCACCATAGTTGGCAGCAATGTTGAGGGTGAGTCCATTATTTTGCTGAGTCAGTTCCTCGGCGCGACGAATGCGTTCCTGAATACGATTATTGAAACGACTGATATCGCCAATCACGCGCAGACGCACGTTATGCTTGTGCAGGCTTTTGACTTCGCTGTCGAGCGCCCAGACAAACAATTCCATTAAGGCCGTCACTTCCTGTACCGGTCGGCTCCAGTTTTCACTGCTGAACGCATAGAGCGTGAGCGCTTCCAGTTTATGGCTGACCGCAAAGCTGACGGCCCGGCGTACTGATTTTACCCCGGCTTTGTGGCCTGAAATACGCAGTTTGCCCTGATTTTTTGCCCAGCGACCATTACCATCCATAATGATGGCCACGTGACGTGGCGTGCAGTACGACTCGTCATCGATTGTGTTGTGATTGTTGGACGACATAACGCGTAATAATTCCTTTCATCAGAAATGCTGTGGTTTCTGAATACATTGCGCCTGCGGCAAACCCCGGCATCGCTACCAGATGACATCGAAACAATGTCGGGCCGAAAAACGCGAGCGAGCGACTATACCATTTTCACCCTGAGCGAACAAATAGCGGGAAGTATCAACCTGCTAAACGAAAGCGTGGTAGCAATTCTGTGGCACAGATACGCGCTAACCGATCGATCTCCATCACATCCTCAATGCTGCCCGGCTCCTGGCATATCAGGGACGCCAGCACTTCGCTGTTGATGGCGGCGATGTCGGTAAAGCGAATCTGATGCTGCAGAAATGCCGCAACGGCCACTTCGTTTGCCGCATTCAGCGTGGTGGTGGCGGCCTGCCCTGTTGAGCAAGCATCGATTGCCAGCTTCAGGCAGGGATAGCGCTCATAGTCCGGCTCAGCAAACGTCAGTGACTTCATTCGCGTGAAATCGAGTGGCGTTACGCCGGCCGAAATACGTGCTGGCCATGCCATGCTGTGCGCGATAGGGGTTCGCATATCAGGCGACCCTAGCTGCGCCAGCACACTGCCATCGCAGTAACGCACCATGGAGTGAATCACCGACTGCGGATGCAGGATGACTTCCATCTGTGCGTCAGTGGCATTAAATAGCCAGCGGGCTTCAATGTATTCAAGACCTTTATTCATCATGGTGGCCGAATCAACGGAGATTTTACGCCCCATTGACCAGTTCGGATGTGCGCACGCTTGATCTGGCGACATAGCGGCCAAATCCGCTAATGGCGTGTCACGAAAAGGACCACCCGATCCCGTAAGGAGAATAGAATCAATGCCATTCTCTCGCAGATCAGCGTACCCCAACTGATGCTGTATGGAAGCGGGTAAACTCTGAAAAATGGCGTTGTGCTCGCTGTCGACCGGCAACAGCTGTGCCTTGTGATGACGCACAGCCTCCATAAACAGGCGGCCGCACGTGACAAGTGACTCTTTGTTCGCGAGTAAAACGGTTTTGCCAGCACGAATTGCGGCAAGTGTGGGTTGCAGCCCGGAGGCGCCAACAATAGCCGCCATCACCTGATCCACTTCATCGAGTGCCGCCAGCTCGCAAGCCGCCTGAACGCCGGAGAGCACTTCGGTAGGAAGATTCAATGCTCTCAGTCGCTCACGCAGCGCTTGTGCGGAGGCTTCATCAGACATCGCCGCATAGCGTGGGGTAAATTGCTGACACTGTTCAGCCATCAGCGCTACGTTTTGACCCGCCACCAACGCGATGACCTGGTACAAGTCTGGATTGGCTGCGATGACTGCCAGTGTGCTGGTACCAATCGAGCCGGTGGAACCCAGCAGAGTTAATCGCTTCATCATGCTATCCCTGTGACGTCGTGGATCGTGCCTGCAACAGCGCCAGGCACAATGTAAAACGCCGCCAGAGTCGCACAACGTCTCTGAACGGCGTTTTTAAAGGCAGTAGATGGAATTAGAAATCCATCAGTTCCTTTTCTTTTTCGGCCAATGCGACATCAACATTTTTGATGTAGCCATCGGTCATTTTCTGGATCTCATCCTGCGAGCGACGTTCGTCGTCTTCGCTGATCTCTTTGTCTTTCAGCAGCGCTTTGATCTTGTCGTTAGCATCGCGGCGCACGTTACGAACAGAAACACGCCCCTGCTCCGCTTCACCACGCACGACCTTGATCAGATCTTTACGACGCTCTTCGGTCAGCGCTGGCAGTGGCACACGAATATCGGTACCTGCTGAGCTTGGGTTCAGACCCAGGTCAGATGCCATAATCGCTTTTTCAACGGCCGGGCTCAGTGAGCGGTCAAACACGTTGATTTTCAGCGTACGAGAATCTTCTACCGTGACGCTAGCCAGCTGACGCAATGGCGTAGGTGTACCGTAGTAAGGCACCATAATGCCGTCGAGCAGTGAAGGCGAAGCACGACCGGTGCGCACTTTGCTGATTTGGTTTTTGAATGCTTCCACGCATTTTTCCATGCGCGTGTCGGCATCTTTTTTAATGTCGTTAATCACGTTAAAACCCTTGGATTCGGTTTGACCTGGCCATCTCCGGGCAGCCCGGAAGTGGTATCGATAAACATCGATCATCCTGAAAGCTGCGCGATGCCACTGCATCGCGCCAACAGAATATACCTTATTTTATCTTGCGTCGGGTATTAATGCGTAATCAGAGTGCCTTCTTTTTCACCCATCACTACGCGACGCAGTGCGCCAGGCTTGTTCATGTTGAAGACGCGGATCGGCAGTTGATGGTCGCGAGCCAATGTAAAGGCCGCCAGATCCATCACTTTCAGCTCTTTATCCAGTACTTCGCCATAGGTCAGCTGTTCATACAGCGTCGCGTCCGGGTTTTTCACCGGATCATCTGAATAAACACCGTCAACTTTGGTGGCTTTCAATACCACATCGGCTTCGATTTCGATGCCACGCAGACAAGCGGCGGAGTCAGTGGTAAAGAACGGGTTGCCAGTACCGGCGGCGAAAATCACCACGCGGTTATTGCGCAGCAGGCTGATCGCTTCTGCCCAGCTGTAGTTATCACACACGCCATTCAGCGGAATCGCGGACATCAGACGCGCGTTAACATACGCACGGTGCAATGCGTCTCGCATTGCCAGACCGTTCATCACGGTTGCCAGCATACCCATGTGATCGCCGACCACACGATTCATGCCTGCCTGTGCCAGGCCAGCGCCACGGAACAGGTTACCGCCACCAATAACCACACCCACCTGGATGCCCAGCTCAACCAGCTCTTTCACCTCTTGCGCCATACGGTCAAGCACGCTCGCGTCAATACCAAAACCTTCGGCACCTTGCAGTGCTTCGCCACTCAGTTTTAGCAGGATACGTTGATATACAGGTTTTGCGTTGGTCGCCATGGTCAATTCTTCCTGGAAGATATGATGAATGAGAAGTTAAATCTGATCGATCATCCGCTTAGCGAACGAAAAAAGCTATTGGGATGAGACTGAAAAGTGGTCCACGCAAAACGCAGACAAAAAAGAACCGCCTTCCGGCGGTTCTTTCGGAGCATTAAGACTGTTTGGACATTGCAGCAACTTCTGCTGCGAAGTCAGCTTCAACTTTCTCGATGCCTTCGCCCACTTCGAAGCGGATGAAGTTAATCACGTCTGCGCCTTTCTCTTTCAGAGCCTGGCCAACAGTTTTGCTTGGATCGATAACGAAAGCCTGACCGGTCAGAGAAACTTCGCCGGTGAATTTCTTCATGCGGCCTTCAACCATTTTCTCTGCGATTTCTTTAGGCTTGCCAGACTGCATGGCGATGTCCAGCTGAACCTGGTACTCTTTCTCAACCACATCAGCAGACACGTCTTCTGGCTTAACGAATTCTGGCTTGCTTGCCGCAACGTGCATCGCAACTTGCTTGCTCAGCTCTTCATCAGCACCGGTGGTAGAAACCACTACGCCGATACGTGCGCCGTGCTGGTAGCTGTTCAGCTGAGCACCTTCCAGGATAGCAACACGACGGATGTTGATGTTCTCACCGATTTTAGCAACCAGCGCTACGCGTTCTTCTTCGAACTGCGCTTTCAGAGCTTCAACATCAGTCACTTTACCAGCAACAGCTGCATCCAGCACTTTGTCAGCGAAAGCCTGGAAACCAGCATCTTTAGCAACGAAGTCAGTCTGGCAGTTAACTTCCAGAATCACTGCGAAACCATCAGCGATTTTGGTTTTGATCACGCCGTCAGCAGCAACGTTGCCTGCTTTCTTAGCGGCTTTGATCGCGCCAGATTTACGCATGTTCTCAATCGCCAGCTCGATGTCGCCGTTCGCTTCGGTCAGCGCTTTTTTGCAATCCATCATGCCTGCGCCAGTACGCTCACGCAGTTCTTTTACCAATGCAGCGGTAATTTCAGCCATTCCAGAATCCTCGATTCGTCTCTGTGTGCGTTAACACTGTCAGAAACTTGTTGCGGAAAATTTACTCTGCCCCGCTTACCCGAAAGAAGCGTGACAAACTTAGATAAATAAAAGGGGCCTGTGCGGCCCCCTTAACAGATAACATCTGATGTCTAAGGGCTCTTAGAAAGAGCGAACCTTATTAAGCTTCAGCAGCTTCTTCAGCCTGCTCAGCCAGATCCTGTGAACGGCCTTCGCGCACGGTGGTCGCAACAGCAGTCAGGTACAGGCTTACAGCACGGATCGCATCGTCGTTACCTGGGATAACGAAATCAACGCCATCTGGATCAGAGTTGGTATCAACGATAGCAAATACTGGGATACCCAGGTTGTTTGCTTCTTTGATTGCGATGTGTTCGTGGTCAGCGTCAACAACGAACAGTGCATCCGGCAGACCGCCCATATCTTTGATACCGCCCAGGCTGTTTTCCAGCTTGGCCAGTTCACGAGCACGCATCAGTGCTTCTTTTTTGGTCAGTTTGTCGAAAGTACCGTCCTGAGACTGAGTTTCCAGATCTTTCAGACGCTTGATTGACTGACGAACAGTTTTCCAGTTGGTCAGCATACCACCCAACCAGCGGTGGTTAACGAAGAACTGGTCGCAGCTCAGAGCTGACTCTTTTACCGCTTCGGCAGCAGCGCGCTTAGTACCAACGAAAAGGATTTTGCCTTTACGTGAAGAGATCTTCTGCAACTCAGCCAGAGCTTCGTTGAACATTGGTACAGTTTTCTCAAGGTTGATGATGTGAACCTTGTTACGAGCACCGAAGATGAATGGCTTCATTTTCGGGTTCCAGTAACGGGTCTGGTGACCAAAGTGAACACCAGCCTTGAGCATGTCGCGCATTGAAACAGTTGCCATGATTACCTCTAAAGTATGATTGGGGTTGGGCCTCCATGTATCCCATACAACCGACCTCTTTCAAGGCACCCCGGCGTATGTGTCGATACATGTGTGTTTTAGTACACATAATGAGTTTTATGCGTTTCCTGCCAGCCAACAAAACGAAGGTGACAGAGAATCGTCGGCGCGCTTTATACCATAACGCGCAGGAATACGCCAACAGTTGTTAGCAGCGTGAGCGAGGAGTCATCCCGATTTGGCAGCCTAATGACTGACTGCTAACATGACTGCCACAGAACTCATTATTGTCGAAAATGTCGGCAATTGCGGATTATTTAATGGCCATTTCAATCAAAACCCCTGAAGAAATCGAAAAAATGCGCGTGGCGGGCCGTCTGGCTGCTGAAGTGCTGGAAATGATCGCCCCGCACGTGGTGCCGGGTGTGACCACAGGTGAACTCGACCGCCTCTGCCACGATCACATCACGAATAAGCAGCAGGCTATCTCAGCCTGCCTTGGCTATCACGGCTTCCCGAAATCGGTGTGTATTTCGGTTAATGAAGTGGTGTGCCACGGCATCCCGAGCGATGACCGCGTTTTAAAAGATGGCGATGTAGTCAACGTTGACGTCACGGTGATCAAAGACGAGTATCACGGCGATACCTCGAAGATGTTCATCGTCGGCAAACCGACTATTCAAGGCGAGCGCTTGTGCCGTGTCACCCAGGAAAGCCTCTACATTGCACTGCGTCTGGTTAAACCGGGCATCCGCCTGCGCGAGCTGGGCCGTGCGATTCAGCAATATGTTGAAGCACAGGATTTCTCTGTGGTACGTGAATACTGCGGCCACGGCATCGGCAAAGGTTTCCACGAAGAACCACAAGTGTTGCACTATGATGCCGATGACGGCGGCGTGGTGTTGCAGGCGGGGATGACCTTTACCGTAGAGCCGATGGTCAATGCCGGTGATTATCGTATCCGCACCATGAAGGATGGCTGGACCGTAAAAACCAAAGATCGCAGCTTGTCCGCGCAGTATGAGCATACTATTGTGGTGACAGAAAACGGCTGTGAGATTCTTACGCTGCGTGAAGATGACACCATTGCTGCGGTGCTCGAAAACAACGCGTAACGTTCTTCAAGACAGTACCAGGCCGGCATAATGCCGGCCTTTTTTATGGCGCTTACGAGGCATGTCGATGAGTGGTAGCGTGACCGAAGCAGTACACAAAGGCCTGACTGATTCCCCCGCCAGCTGGCCCGATGAAGCCCTGACGCGTGACAAATTAAAACTCTATCTGGAGCAATTCCAGCAGCATCTCGGTATGGCCTTTGATGCCGGTACTGACGTTGAATCACTGATTGATGCCCGCACGCTATTTATCGATCGTCTGTTGCGCCGACTGTGGCGCTTCTACGGCTTCGATAAAATGAAAGAGATTGCGTTGGTTGCGGTGGGCGGCTATGGCCGTGGTGAACTGCATCCGCTCTCCGATATCGATGTCTTGATACTCAGCCGCCAGCCACTGGATGATGCGGCCGCGCAACGCACCAGCGAACTCCTGACGCTGATGTGGGATTTAAAACTCGAAGTTGGCCACAGTGTGCGCACGCTGGAAGAGTGTTTACTGGAGGGGTTGTCCGATCTTACTGTCGCGACCAACCTGATCGAATCCCGCATGCTGACAGGCGATGTCGCCCTGTTCCTTGAGTTGCAGAAGAACATTTTCAGCGATGGCTTCTGGCCGTCCTCTCGCTTTTTCGCGGCCAAGATTGAAGAGCAGCAGGAACGTCATCAGCGCTACCACGGCACCAGCTACAATCTCGAACCCGATATTAAAAGCAGCCCGGGCGGCCTGCGCGACATCCACACCTTACAGTGGGTGGCGCGCCGCCATTTCGGTGCCACCACCATGGATGAAATGGTCGGTTTTGGCTTTATCACGGAAGCCGAACGTAATGAGATCAATGAATGCCAGGAGTTCCTCTGGCGAATTCGCTTCGCGCTGCACTTAACGCTCACACGCTACGACAATCGATTGTTGTTTGATCGCCAGCTCACTGTGGCACAGCGGCTCAACTATCTCGGCGAAGGCAATGAGCCGGTTGAGCGCATGATGAAAGATTTTTACCGGGTGACGCGCCGCATTGGTGAGCTCAATCAGATGCTGCTGCAGCTGTTTGATGAAGCGATCCTCGCGCTCTCCACCACCGAGAAACCGCGCAGCATTGATGATGATTTCCAACTGCGCGGCAATTTGATTGATCTGCGTGACCCCACGTTGTTCGAACGTGAACCGCAGGCCATTCTGCGCATGTTCTATGTGATGGTACGTAATGAGAACATCACCGGCATTTACTCCACCACGCTACGTCATTTACGCCATGCGCGTCGTCATCTGAAGCAGCCGCTGTGCCAGATTGCCGAAGCGCGTGACACCTTTATGGCGATTCTGCGCCATCCGGGCGCGGTAAAGCGGGCGCTGGTGCCGATGCATCGCCACAGTGTCCTTTGGGCGTATACGCCGCTGTGGGGCAATATTGTCGGCCAGATGCAGTTTGACCTGTTCCATGCTTACACGGTGGATGAGCACACCATTCGCGTCCTGCAAAAGCTGGAAAGTTTCGCCAACGAAGCCACGCGTCCGATGCACCCATTGTGTGTAGAACTCTGGCCGCGTTTGCCACAGATCGAACTGCTGCTGATGGCTGCCTTATTGCACGATATTGCCAAAGGGCGCGGCGGTGACCACTCGATTCTGGGGGCGCAGGACGCGCTTGATTTTGCCGAATTGCACGGGCTCAACTCGCGGGAAACGCAGTTGGTGGCCTGGCTGGTGCGCCATCATCTGTTGATGTCGGTCACCGCCCAGCGCCGTGATATTCAGGACCCGACGGTGATTCAGCAATTCGCTGAAGTCATGCAGAATGAAAACCGCCTGCGTTATCTGGTGTGTCTCACCGTGGCCGACATCTGCGCCACTAACGAAAGTCTGTGGAACAGCTGGAAGCAGAGCCTGCTGCGTGAATTGTTCTTCGCGACCGAAAAACAGCTGCGTCGCGGTATGGAAAACAGCCCGGACTTGCGCGAACGCGTGCGTCATCATCGCTTACAGGCTCTCGCGCTGTTGCGGATGGAAAACCTTAACGAAGAGCGCCTGCACCATATCTGGAGCCGCTGCCGTGCTGACTATTTCCTGCGTCACACGCCGAATCAACTGGCATGGCACGCACGTCATCTGATCGACCATGACCTTACAAAGCCGCTGGTGCTGGTCAGCCCGCAGGCCACTCGCGGCGGGACTGAAATCTTTATCTGGAGCCCGGACCGCCCTCACCTGTTTGCCGCAGTAGCCGGTGAGCTGGACCGCCGCAATCTGAGCGTGCACGATGCTCAGATCTTTACCAGCCGCGACGGCATGGCGATGGATACCTTTATTGTGCTGGAACCGGATGGCAGTCCGCTGGCCGCCGATCGTCATCCGATGATTATGCAGGCACTGGAGCAAGCGATTACCCAAACCGAGTGGGTGCCGCCGCGCACGCGTCGCCAGTCTGCACGCCTTAAGCACTTCAGTGTCGATACCGAAGTGAATTTCCTGCCGACGCACACCGATCGTCGTAGCTATCTGGAGCTGGTCGCGCTGGATCAACCAGGCTTGCTGGCGCGTGTAGGGGAAGTGTTTGCCGACCTCGGTGTGTCACTGCACGGCGCGCGCATCAGTACGATTGGCGAACGAGTTGAGGATCTTTTCATCCTGGCGGACAGCGAACGGCGCGCACTTGATGTCGAAATGCGCAATGTGCTGCAACAACGGTTGACAGAGGCCCTCAATCCAAACGATAAAGTGTGACCGCAATCGATTTATCGACTTAATTCTCTGTGTCAGCGCGACGCTGGCACCCGTATGACAGACTCAGGAAATTATTATGCAACAGTTACAGAGCGTTATTGAATCTGCCTTTGAGCGCCGCGCCGATATCACGCCAGCCAGCGTGGACAGCGTGACCCGTGAAGCCATCGAACAGGTTATTGGCCTGCTGGATAGCGGCGAACTGCGCGTGTCTGAAAAGATCAACGGGGAGTGGGTAACGCATCAGTGGCTGAAGAAAGCAGTACTGCTGTCGTTCCGCATCAATGACAACCAGGTGATGGAAGGCGCAGAAACCCGTTTCTACGACAAAGTCCCAATGAAGTTCGCGAACTGGGATGAAGCACGCTTCAAAAATGCGGGCTTCCGCGTTGTTCCCCCTGCTGCCGTGCGTCAGGGCGCGTTCATTGCACGTAACACCGTGCTGATGCCTTCTTACGTTAACATCGGCGCTTACGTTGATGAAGGCACCATGGTTGACACCTGGGCCACCGTGGGTTCTTGTGCCCAGATCGGTAAAAACGTTCACCTGTCTGGCGGCGTCGGCATCGGCGGTGTTCTGGAGCCACTGCAGGCTAACCCAACCATCATCGAAGACAACTGCTTCATCGGCGCACGTTCTGAAATCGTTGAAGGCGTGATCGTGGAAGAAGGTTCAGTGATCTCCATGGGCGTTTACATCGGTCAGAGCACCAAAATCTACGATCGTGAAACTGGCGAAGTGCATTACGGCCGCGTGCCAGCGGGTTCAGTGGTGGTATCGGGCAACCTGCCGTCTAAAGATGGTAGCTACAGCCTGTACTGCGCCGTAATTGTGAAGAAAGTGGACGCTAAAACGCTGGCGAAAACCGGCATCAACGAACTGCTGCGTACCATCGACTAAGTCAGAAATTAGTCCGGTTGCCCTGCCAACGGGCCTGTATTCTGGCCCGTAATTTTTTCTTTACACTCTTACCTAAACTACCTGCTTCGCGCCGCGAATTATCTGGTGCGTTTATTTTTCAAACAGTTCATAATCCGCGCCAGTTAACTCCGGTCGCGCACTGTTCATCCCGGTTTTTGTGTCTACAGTTGATTAAGTATGCCGTAAGCGTTCCGGTTGCTGCGTATCTGCCGCATCCCGAATGATGATGATAGTCCTGCGCGCTCACCCACTCTTAGATGGAATATAAACGCTATGTACGACAACCTGAAAAGCTTAGGTATCAGCTCTCCTGAAGACATCGACCGTTACAGCCTGCGTCAGGAAGCCAGCAACGACATTCTGAAAATCTACTTCCGCAAAGACAAAGGTGAATTCTTCGCCAAAAGCGTGAAATTCAAATACCCGCGTCAGCGCAAAACTGTCGTCGCCGATCACACCAGCCAGGGCTATAAGGAAGTACAGGAAATCAGCCCGAACCTGCGTTACGTGATCGATGAACTGGACCAGATTTGCCAGCGCGATCAGGTCGAAGTCGATCTGAAACGCAAAATCCTCGCGGATCTGCGTCATCTGGAAAACGTGGTATCCAATAAGATCGCTGAAATTGAATCCGATCTGGATCAACTGACCCGCAACGGTCGTTAATTTCCTCCCCGCGTTCCCAGGGCCAGCTTATGCTGGCCTTTTTTTTGCCTTAATTCAGTTTTATCTGGGCCTGTTTCACCTATCTGAATTCATAATCCCTGGCTAGTATCGGGTTATGTCTGACTTCAGGTATCACAAAATCCATGCAATTTGCAGCCATCACCTCAGGACAGCGCGGTCTGGATGTTCATATCGCCGGTGACCTCGCGCAAAAAATTCTCTCTGGAACGCTAAAGGCTGGTGATGTTCTGCCCAGCGAAGTCGAGTTGTGTAGCCACTTTGGCGTCAGCAGAACTGCCGTGCGTGAGGCCCTCAAACTCCTCTCTTCGAAGGGATTAATAGAATCGCGTCCCAAACTCGGCACGCATGTGCGCGATCGCACATACTGGAATCTGCTTGATGTGCAGCTGCTGGAATGGATGCAGGGCATCGAATCTACGGCAGAGATGTATCAACAGTTTCTGGACTTCCGTGAGGCTATCGAACCGCAAGCTGCCAGACTGGCTGCGCTACACGCTACGCAGGCACAACGCACCGAACTTTCTCTGTTATTTCGCGAAATGATCGCTGTTTGCGCTGCGAGTAAATTCGATCTTGCTCGCTGGCTGGAGGCAGACAGTGCCTTTCATCGCCTGATCTTTCACTCTACCGACAACTGTTTTTACATCCCGTTAGGTAATTTGCTGGAAACCATCTTTAAATGCTTTTTTACCTGGCCTTCCAGCGCGCAGGATATTTTTTTGGACGAGCACCGCAAGATTTATGAAGCGATCATGATCGGCGATGCCGATGCAGCGCACAGGGCATCGATGAATTTAATGCTTAACAGCACACAGCCTCGGCTATAACTTTCCCCTCACCGATACGTGGGTGGCCGAGATAACAACCACAGATCACGCAGCGCTTCTCTTTCCGCACCGCGCGCTGCTGGGCTGATAGGAGCCGCCGATTGCGTTTCGATTGCGCGATGAATCCAGGGCTGATAACGGTCGCTGTTCAGGCTGCGATCCGTGAGCGAGAGCAGTGGAATCAAGCGCAGACTGACACGATCGCGATTTTTCCATGGCCAGGTTTTGCTGTCATCACTAAACGGTGCCATATAATTCAGCGCACTCAACAATGAACCGCTCTGCTGTTGATAGTGCCAAAGATCGCCCGCGCCGCTTCGCTGTGCCAGTTGCGCGAGGCTGGTCAGAGACTGCAAATTGAAATAGCTATAGTGGAACGAGCGTGTGCGTGCCAGTTCCATTGGCTGCGTTCCGTCCGCACGAATTTGCCCGGCGATTTTATCCTGAGCTAAAACCACCATCTGCTTAATCACCTGAGGTTGATGCAAATACCACGCGATGCCCGCCACCTGTGCGGCATACCAACTGCCATGGTTATTAGGTGCATCACGCTCGCCTTGTGCCAACTGACTGTGCAATAGCCAGCCGAGATAATCGCTAAACCATGCATGTATCGCAGCCTGATCCTGCGGGTGCCAGCCGGGCGAATCGTGCAGTAGCTGCAGTGCATCCACTATGCGCGTGGCAAAGTAACGCCCATCCAGCACACCGGTGTGTCGGCCCTCAGCCTTACCCGGCACACCCTGAGCATAATTAAGATTGGGATTCATGCGGGTGGTGGGATCGATGAACCAGCTGCGAATCATCGATTGGGCTTTGGCTGCATAACGGGTTTCGCCGGAGAAATACCAGGCAAGCGCCAATGCCTGCACGTCTGCGGTGAAACGAGCCAGACGCACACCATCGCTTTGGTCGTTTTTACTCGCCGGATTGACCGCACCATCGCGGCGTACCCATGGCAATCCATTGGGCTTGTCGGGATTCGGCCACCAGTAGGCACTCAGGCTGAGATAATCATGGCGGGAACCGCTGGGAGGTAACATCCCTTTCTGCGTCACGCTGGGATTGGGCTGTTTAAGCGCGCGATCGGCAGCCTGCTTGAGTTGCTGCCACGCCCGCTCTGTCTGTGGCGCAGCCTGATGATTTTGCAGCGCAGTTCGCGTCTGTTGCATCTCTTCGCCAGATAAAAAGGCCAGCGAAACAGCTTTGGCATGACAGGTCGCGGTCATCAGCAAGCCGGCCAACAGCCAAATCAGGCGCACATTCAATCGGGGCATCTTCCTCTCCTGGCCCTGCTAAGGGTTAGCTCTGTTCATCCAGTTGCAGCGCCACATACAGCAACAATCGATCGTCAAAATTGCCGAGGTTTAATCCGGTTAGCTCGGAGATGCGGTTCAGGCGATACTCGAGCGTATTACGATGGATAAATAGTGCGCGTGCCGTGGCGCTGGGCTGCACGTTATGACTGAACCACGCCACCAGCGTACGTCGCAATAATCCATTATTATCATTGGCTTTGAGTTTCGCCAACGGACGCGCCAGTTCATTCGCTTGCCAGCCACCGCGCAGGCTATCCAGCAGTACGGGCAGCACCAAATCCTGATAGAAGAAGCTGCGCTGTTCCGGCATGCGCTGTTTGCCCACCATCATGGTAGTACGCGCCGTACGGTAGGAACGTGCAATACTGCCGGGACCGGTAAAGAAATTGCCGAGCGCGATGCGCATCCGCACCTGCCCACTCTCTTTCATACGCTGTAATAACTGATCCACGCGACGGCGGTGATCGTCTTGATCGTAACGGCCGTGGGCATTGAGCGCCGGCTTCAACACCACCATTTCAGTGAGTGAAACGATAGCAATCAGGTTGTCACGATCCGGCGTTGTCAGCAGAGTTTGTAAATGCTGCAATTCCGACATCGCACTGTCAACGCCAAGCTGGCCGCTGTCGACTTCCACCACCGCCACCACGCGCGGTTGATTGAGATCGATGCCCAGGCGCTGCGCCCACTCACTCAGCGCAGGTGAAAGAGTGTCGCTGCGGATCAAATTCAGCACCAGCTCTTCGCGCAAACGACTGTCCTGCGCCAGCATGTGCAACAGCCGCGCTTGTTCCAGCATCATTTCGGCGGTCATACACACCAGTTCACCGTAGTGACGCAGTGCTGCTGGCTGACCGGTCAGGCCGATAACGCCGACAATCTCGCCGTCAATACGCAACGGCAGGTTGATGCCCGGACGTACGCCATGCAGATGTTTCGCCACGGCCTCATCAATGTCCACCACCCTTCCCTGTGACAACACCAGCAGCGCACCTTCGTGCAATTCGCCAATACGCTCACGATCGCCGCTGCCAATAATGCGGCCGCGTGCATCCATCACGTTGACATTGCTGTCAATAATTTGCATGGTGCGGGCAACAATATCCTGAGCCAGTCGCGCATCGAGATGATAGGTGGCCATCAATCACTCCAGAGAAAGGGAAGAATTGACAGAATACGCATCCCACGCACGGCTGGCATTGTGCAACTGCACATAGCCGGATAGAGAATACGGGAATTGCGGTAGGCGTCACATTGCACAACGGACATTTGCACAATCCGGACAACGTTAAAGTGGTGCTGATGCTAGCGAATAGCGCTGCTGCGCCATACAAAAACAAAAAAGGCGAGCCGAAGCTCGCCTGTTCTCAATTATCTAAAACTTACTGCATCAGCAGATAGAGGCTGCTGTCGCCACGCTGCACGTTCAGGGCCAGCACCGACGGTTTGGTGTCAAGGATTTTGCGCAGTTCACCAAGGTTGGCAATCGCCTGCTGGTTAACGCCCCTAATCACGTCACCTTTCTTCAGACCAATACGCGCTGCAGCACTACCTGCCTTCACATTATCCACGCGCACGCCTTTCTGGCCGTTGCTGTCGATGTTGCTCAGGTCGGCACCTTCAATGCCGGTGTAGATCGTGGCGGACTGCACTTTTTCCTGCGAGCTCTGCTGCAGTTCAACCGTAATCGTCACCGGTTTACCGTCACGTAACAGACCCAGCTGCAGTTTAGTGCCCACTGGCAGTGAACCCACTTCTGCACGCAGTGCGGCAAAACTGGTCAGCGGTTTGCCATTCATCGACACCACGACATCGCCGGCTTTCACACCCGCTTTTGCCGCTGCCGAGTTAGGCAGGACCTGGCTCACAAAGGCACCGCGCTGGGCATCGACTTTCATCGCTTTCGCCAGCTCAGAGTTAAGCTCGGTACCCATAATGCCCAGCTCGCCACGCTTCACCTGACCATACTCGATCATCTGCGCCGTCAGGTTTTTCACCATCGCGCTTGGGATAGCAAAGCCGATACCGATATTGCCGCCGTCTGGCGCCAGAATCGCGGTGTTAATCCCAATCAGTTCACCGTTCAGGTTCACCAGCGCACCACCAGAGTTACCACGGTTGATGGCGGCATCGGTCTGGATGAAGTTCTCGTAGTTCTCGACGTTCAAGCCGCTGCGGCCCAACGCTGAAACGATACCGGAGGTCACCGTTTCGCCGAGTCCATACGGGTTACCGATCGCTACCGTGTAATCACCGACACGTAAGTCATCGGAGTCAGCAATCTTAATCGCCGTCAGGTTCCTGGCGTCCTGCAGTTGAATTAGAGCAATATCAGACTGCGGATCTTTACCAATCACTTTGGCGTCATAGCGACGGCCATCGCTCAGCTGCACCTGAATTTTGGTGGCGTTATCTACCACATGGTTGTTGGTGACGACATAGCCTTTATCGGCATTAATCACGACACCCGAACCGAGTGCACGGAATTTTTGCTGCTGGGTGTTGGCGCCGCCGTTGTCACCGCCCTGGCTGCCATCACCGCCGCCCTGGCACATTGGCGAGCTTTGGAATGGCGAACCGTCCTGGCAGAATGGCGAGTTATCACCAAAGAATTGCTGGAATTGCTGCGGCATGCGCGGGGTTTTCACCGTGGTGCTGCCTTCAACGCTAATACTCACCACGGAAGGCATCACTTTTTCCAGCATCGGCGCCAGGCTTGGCAACTGTTGGTTCGAGGAGGAAGCACTTTCCGCCGCGAAACTGACAGGGCTCAATGCCATGCCCAGACTAAGCGCCAGCGCACTTAACATTAATGTGCTTTTTTTCATTTGTCTGTGTCTCTCTAAGATTTACGGCCAGACCATTGCTGTGGTCGTGATGGTGAGATTAAGTTTTTAGCGCGAAGTTCCTAATGAAGTTTTGGGTAAAGGTAAAAATTTATTCTTCATCTTTACAAAACTCTGCTTATTCCACGGCCATCAAACGACGATACTCATCCCACGCATAATTGTCTGTCATTCCGCTGATATAGTCCTGAATCAAGCGCGAACGGTAATAACGCTCCCACAACAAACGTTGATATTTATGCTCGACAATCAGTGTACGCATCTGCTGCTGATAAGCTTTGCGATGTTTTCCTGAAAGCTTATGAAACAGTCGCGTTTCTATCGGATATTTCGGCAGAAAATCGTCGTTCATCAGCGTAGTAAATTGTTCATAATCCAGCAACATTAATGACTGATAGATTTCCAGCAACCCTTTTATTACCCGATAACCTTGTAATTCGAGTTGCTCAACTTCCGGATGATTAAATACCTGCTGGCGCGCCACGGTTTTAAATAATTTCAACAGACGGCCTTCATCACCGTCATCTTCCAGCAGCGCATGATTGAAGTTTCCTTCAAAAATAGCCGGGAGATTTTCGACAAAACGGCGCACGGCATGGCTAACCAACACATTTTGCACGTTAACCCGTAATGACATGAAAAATTGATCGCTCAGGCTACGGCGTTTTTTCTGGTTGGCTTCTTTCCATGCCTCGCTCACTGTGCGACTGAACGCATCACCACTATTTACCGGCCCCCAGGCTTTGAGCAGAGACGTATACAAAGTCTCAACATCAAAAATATCTTTTTCGACCGCATCATCTAAATCGGCAATACAGTAAGAGATATCGTCCGCGGCTTCCATAATCCAGGTGAGAGGATAGCGATGATGCTCTTTAATATGGGTCGCTGCGCGTAAGTCAGCCACATATTCACGCTCGGACAAATAAAAACCTGGCTTCTTCATCAGCACGCTAAATTCTGCCGGCTTATCGCCCTGCCACCATGCGGGGGCGGTATATTTTAAAATACAGGCCACCTGCGCATAGCTAAGATTGAGCTGCAGCAGCGTATGCACCAGGCGAATCGCCTGCGCATTGCCTTCGAAGTGGCACAAATCCTGACGAATCATTGCATTTAGCTGGTCAAAATCAGTGCGCTGATGCTCATCTGCCACGCCCGCCACCAGCGGGTCCACGAGTTCAAGAGGCAGATTGTCGTCAAACCAGTCATTGATCGCAGCTTCACCAAAGTGACCAAACGGCGGATTACCCACATCATGCAGCAGGCAGGCCATCTCAATCAGACTCTCAAACGCGCCTTCAAACTCATCCAGCCCGTAATTTGCCAGTCCACCGCCCTGCGTTTTCAGGTATTGCAGGATCTCTTTGGTGATATAGCGCCCGGTTTGCTGCACTTCCAGCGAGTGGGTCAAACGTGAACGCACCGCTGCATTACGCTCCAGAGGAAATACCTGAGTCTTTTGTTGCAGGCGGCGGATCGCGGCAGAATTGATGATGCGGCCACGGTCACTCTCAAAGTGCCGTGTAATAAAGTATTCGCCCTCTGGATCTTTGCGGCTGGTATAAGGGCGGGTGAAACTGATCTTATTTTTGAAATTGATCGGCGCCATCATTACCCCTTATTTTTTGGTGAATTCATCCTCTGCCAGCCATGGTAGACTATGCCTCACTTTTAAGCTTTACATCCATAACTACAGCGAGATTCTTTATGAAAGCAGGCATTATTGGCGCGATGGAGCAGGAAGTCACCCTGCTGCGTGACAAAATCGAAAACCGTCAGACGCTGACGCTGGCTGGTTGTGAAATTTATACCGGCACGCTGAACGGTGTTGAGGTTGCTCTGCTGAAATCAGGCATTGGTAAAACCGCGGCGGCGCTCGGTACTACCCTGTTGCTGGAGCTGTGCAAACCCGACCTGGTGATCAATACCGGCTCTGCGGGTGGTCTGGCCGCTTCACTGAAAGTGGGCGATATCGTGGTTTCCGATGAAGTGCGTTATCACGATGCCGACGTGACCGCATTTGGTTACGAACCGGGTCAGATGGCCGGTTGCCCGGCAGCCTTTGTGGCGGATGAAAAACTGATCGCCGCTGCAGAGCAGGTGATTAAGCAGTTGGATCTCAACGCGGTGCGCGGTTTAGTGGTCAGCGGTGATGCCTTCATCAACGGTGCTGAGCCACTGGCACGCATTCGCACCACCTTCCCACTGGCGATCGCCGTGGAGATGGAGGCCACCGCCATCGGTCACGTTTGCCACCAGTTCAAGGTGCCGTTTGTTGTGGTGCGTGCAATTTCCGATGTCGCGGACAAAGAATCCCACCTGAGCTTTGATGAGTTCCTGGTTGTTGCCGCTAAACAATCGTCACTGATGGTTGAAAACCTGCTGGCACAGCTGGCGCGTGGCTAAATATTGGCTACTGGGGCTATTGCTGATCGGCAATAGCCTGTTTGCTGCTGCCCCACGCGTTATCACGCTATCGCCCCATCTGACCGAACTGGCTTTTGCAGCGGGCATTACGCCGGTGGCGGTGAGTGCTTATTCGGATTTCCCGGCGCAGGCCAATCAGCTGGAGCAGGTGGCAAACTGGCAGGGCATCAAAGTCGAGCGCATCCTGCAACTGAAACCGGATGTGGTGCTGGCCTGGCGCGGTGGTAATCCACAGCGGCAGATCGACCAACTGCAACGTTTAGGCGTTAAGGTTGAGTGGATCGATCCGCAATCTATCGATCAGATGATTGATGCGTTAGCAGCGCTAAAACAGTGGAGTCCACAACCTCAGCAGGCAGAAGCTGCCGCAAAGGCACTACGTCAGCAAGAGGATGATCTGCGTAAACAGTATCAACAGCGCACGCCAATTCCACTGTTTCTGCAGTTCGGCCAGCAGCCGCTGTTTACAGCCTCACGCAACACGCTGCAAAACGAGGTAATCACCCTGTGCGGTGGCAAAAATATCTTTGCCGACAGCCGTGTCAGCTGGCCGCAGGTGAGTCGTGAGCAAGTATTAGCACGTCATCCTCAGGCGATTGTGATCGGCGGTGGCCCCGCGCAAGCCGCGAATATCGTGAAATTCTGGCAGCCACAACTGACGGTGCCGGTGATTGCCATTAACGATGACTGGCTGAGTCGACCGGGTCCACGTATCCTGCTGGCAGCCAAACAGCTGTGTGCAGATTTACATCCGGCGAAAAATAGCACCAAAAAAGATTAAAGATTCGGCAAAAATTGTCGAAAATCAAAATACAGGGCACTGCGGCCACGTATGCTCAGTGCCCTTTTTGCGCAACGCGCAACTTTTGACTTCACCAGGAATTATCAATGACCAGAGCACTGCTCCTGGCCATAGGGCTTGCGATGGCTGCGCCAATTGGCGCGGCGACCTCCACCGGCTCTATTGCCGTCACGTTGACCATATTTTCCCGCTGCGATATCTCACGGCAAAGCGAACAAACATTGCCATCGATTGATTGTGGACGTCACTTCAGTGCACAGCCGCGCGTGACCGAAAGCGTGTTAAAGCGCGATGCGAAGCGTCGTGAGTCGTCACGATTAGTGACTGTAGAGTGGTAACGTTCTGACCGCCAGAGCGGCGGTCAGAAAAGGGATCAGATGCTGAAGGAAGAACCACAACCGCAAGTCGTTTTCGCGTTCGGGTTTGTCACGATAAAACGTGAACCCTCAAGACCTTCGGTATAATCAACCGAACCGCCCACCAGATACTGCAGGCTCATTGGATCAACCACCAGCGCCACGCCCTGCTTTTCAATGGTCATGTCGCCGTCATTCATTTGATCGTCAAAAGTAAAACCGTACTGGAAACCACTGCAACCGCCACCGGTGATGTACACGCGCAGTTTCAGCTCTGGATTCTCTTCATCCGCGATCAAATTTTTCACTTTTTTCGCTGCTGCTTCAGTGAATTGCAAAGGCAGCGCTGCTACGTCGTCACTCATGTTTTACTCCGGGTAAACGTCCAGGTCAGAAAACGACCTTAATTTCACTATTATCTGCCAGCCGCCCAGTGCAATCAAGTACTGCGCTTGACACTGTGTGCCGCCTGCGCTGCGCTAAAGTATAGCTTTAAAAGGCTTTCGCACCCGCTTGCCTTTCTAATCTGGCGACTCTTCCCTTAGAATGGCGCCAGAATTTTTTTCCAGAACAGCAGGAGCCGAGCAATGAGTAAGTCTGAAAACCTGTATGCCGAAGCGCAACGCCTGATCCCTGGCGGTGTGAACTCCCCGGTACGTGCTTTTACCGGTGTGGGCGGCGTGCCGCTGTTCATCGAACGCGCCGACGGCGCTTATCTGTATGACGCCGATGGCAAAGCCTACATCGACTATGTCGGTTCATGGGGCCCAATGGTGCTGGGGCATAACAACGCCAATATCCGCAATGCGGTGATTGAAGCGGCATCTCGTGGTTTGAGTTTCGGTGCCCCAACCGAAATGGAAGTGAAAATGGCCGAGCTGGTGTGTGAGCTGGTGCCAGGTATGGATATGGTGCGTATGGTGAACTCCGGCACCGAAGCCACCATGAGCGCGATTCGTCTGGCTCGTGGCTTTACCCATCGTGACAAGATCGTCAAATTTGAAGGCTGCTACCACGGCCACGCCGACTGTCTGCTGGTGAAAGCGGGTTCCGGCGCATTGACCCTGGGCCAACCGAACTCACCGGGTGTTCCGGCTGATTTCGCTAAACACACCCTGACCTGCACTTACAACGATCTGGCGTCAGTACGCGAAGCCTTCGAGCAATATCCAGAAGATATCGCCTGTATCATCGTTGAACCCGTTGCGGGCAATATGAACTGCATCCCACCGCAACCGGACTTCCTGCCGGGCCTGCGTGCACTCTGTGATGAGTTTGGTGCGCTGCTGATCATTGATGAAGTGATGACCGGCTTCCGTGTGGCGCTGGGCGGTGCTCAGGCTTATTACGATGTCACGCCGGACCTGACCTGTCTCGGCAAGATCATCGGTGGCGGCATGCCGGTGGGCGCATTTGGTGGTCGTCGTGATGTGATGGCTGCACTGGCACCAACGGGTCCGGTTTACCAGGCGGGTACGCTTTCCGGTAACCCGATTGCCATGGCGGCCGGTTTTGCTTGCCTGACGCAGATTGCTCAACCGGGCACGCACAGCACTCTGACCGACCTCACCACCCAACTGTCTGAAGGCTTGCTGGCAGCGGCAAAAGCAGAAAACATTCCGCTGGTGATCAACCACGTTGGCGGCATGTTCGGTATCTTCTTTACCGATGCCGAAAGCGTAACCTGCTATGCCGACGTGACAAAATGCGACGTTGAGCGCTTTAAGCGCTTCTTCCACCTGATGCTGGAAGAAGGTGTTTACCTCGCACCTTCTGCTTTTGAAGCGGGCTTTATGTCGCTGGCACACAGCCAGGAAGATATTCAGCGCACCATTGATGCGGCACGCCGCAGCTTTGCGAAGCTGTAAGCCATTAGCGGGCGCCAGGAATGGCGCCCCTTCATTGATGTGCCCGGCTGTCCCTTGAGGCACAACGTCCCCTAAAGACACCCTTGCCGTTCGTTCGCATCGTTATGCTCAGCTACACGCATACCCCCATTTCCGTTAGGTTGCACAATTATGCGCAGCTGCCCTGTAAGCGCCGATTGACGTAGGTTGCGCGTTTATGCGCGACGCAACAGCCAGATAAAATACGGCGCGCCGAAGAAGGTCGCCATTAAACCTGCAGGGATCTGATCCGGGAACGCCAGCATCCTGCCGCACCAGTCTGCTAACACCATCAATCCGCCGCCTAATAATCCCGCCATCAACACCTGCGGTAATGCGCGCCTGAAGCCCAGCATGCGCACGATATGCGGCGCCATCAAACCGACAAAACTCAACGGGCCGATGGTCAAGGTCGCCGTGGCCGTTAACGCCGCCGCCAGCAGCAGCAGGGCCAGACGCGAACCTGTTAATGCCATCCCCGCTGAACGTGCCGTCACACTACCCAGCGGCAGCAGTGTGAGCCAGCGGCTCGCCAGTGGCGCAAGCGCAATAAATACGATACCCACCACGGCGCTTTGCACTGCCTGCGGCATATTGATGTTGTAAGTCGAACCGGAAATCCAGCTTAGCAGGCCGCCCATGCGCGGATCGCCACTCGCCATTAACACCATCAGCAAGGTGACAAAGGCACTGTTGAGCGCCATGCCCGCCAGCAACATACGCTCCGGTGAGAAACCTCCGCGACTGGCGACCAGCATAATGACCAGCAGCGTCAGCGCCGCGCCTAATGCGCCAGCGGGCAGCAACCACGCCACGGCGTCACCCGGCACAAAGAACATCATCACGACCACACCACAGGCCGCGCCGGAACTGATGCCTAACACTTCCGGACTGGCCATCGGGTTGCCAGTGAGGCGCTGAATCAACGCACCTGCAACACCCAGCATCATCCCCACGACTAATGCCGCCAGCACGCGAGGTGCACGCCACGGCAGCAGTTGATGCAGCATCTCACCACTCACCCACGTCCAGCTGTGTGCATCACGACCAAAGGAGATGCCGATAACGCTCAGCAGCGTCAGCACCCCAAGGCCAATGCCACACCACAGCACCACCTTCTGGCGCTCTGCCGGCACCTTGTCGCCCATATTCATTGCCGGTGGAACCGAGCCGGTACGTAAACGCGGCAACAGCCACAGCAGAATCGGTACGCCAATCAACGCGGTCGCTGTGCCGGTGGAAACCTCGCGCCAGTGGCTGGTCAGCCACAATACGCACTGATCGGCCAGCCACAGCAGTAAGGCACCAATCAGCGGAGCCAGCAGCATACGGCTGAGTAAGCGACGCCCCCCGAGCATTTTCGCCAGCAGTGATGCAAACAGCCCGATAAAACCGATAATCCCGGCGACGTTCACCAATTGCGCACTTAACAGAATCGCCAGAGCGAGTGCGCCGACACGCGCAGCAGACAGTGCCAGACCGAGATTTTTTGCTACGCCGTCATCAAGCCCCATGAGCGTCAAGGGGCGCAGCAATGCCAGCGCCACGACAAAAGCCAACAGCAGACGCGGCCACAGCATCGCGACGTTATGCCCATCCATCTGATTCAGTGTGCCGGTGCTCCACAAGAACATATTCAGCAGCTGATCATGATTGAAGATGGCAAAGATTTGATTCACCGAACCGGCATACAGGCTCAGGACCAGCCCGGCGAGGATCAGCATCACGGGGGACAGCCGTTTGCCCCAGGCCACGCCAAATACCAGGATGCCCACCAGCACTGCGCCCGCCATCGCAGCAAATTGCTGTGTCAGCTCACCACCCGGCAAATGCCAGAGCGTGACGACCGTAATACCGAGCTGTGCACCGGATGACACACCCAAAGTGGTCGGTTCCGCCAGCGGATTGCGCAGCACCTGCTGAAACAGTAAACCGGCCAATCCGAGACCCGCCCCCACCAACAGCGCCAGCGCCAGACGCGATAACAGGCTGTGATGAAACACCACCTGCTGAATACTGTTGATGTCCGGTGCGAAGATGGCCTGCGACCACTGTGCCACAGGCAGTGCGTCACGCAGATTGATAAAGGTCAGCGCCAGCGCCAGCAAGAACATGCTGCTTAGCAGCATCAACGGAAAGAGACGATGGCGCATCAGTGCGACTCCAGCGCGTGTTCCAGCACGCGGACAAATTTCAGCGCTGAATAGGTCGCGCCGTAATACCACACGGCAGGCACACGCTGGAAGCGGCCCGCGCGGATAAACGGCAGCGCCTGCCACAGCGCAGTTTTCATCACCTGCTGCATGTCACGATCGTTATCGTGATCAAAACAGATCACCTGCACATCGCCGACATCGGCTAACCGCTCAAGCCCAACCACGGCACTGCCCCAGAAATTGGTTTCACCCTGCCAGGCGTTACTCAGGCCAAGGGTTTCCATCACTTCGAGGAACAGGCTGTTGGTGCCAAACGTGATGGCGTGGCGGCTGTCCATCAATGACATCAACAGCACCGGACGATCTGCACAGGGTTTAAGACGCTCGCGCGCTGCCGCGAGCTGCTCATCCAGGAATTGCAGATGCTGTACCGCCTGCGCTTCCCGGCCCAGCCGGGCACCGAGCGCATGCAGTGATTGGCGCGCCGTACTGAGCGGTTTACCGTCCCCGCTATTCAGATCAAAGCCCATGGTCGGCGCGATGCGATCGAGTTTATCTAATCCCGGACCGTAGCCGTTGGAGTGCAGGATTAAGGAAGGTTCGAGCTGCGTCATCAGTTCCAGATTGGGTTCGGTGCGCAGGCCGAGATCGATGGTGCTGGCGGATAGCATCGGCTCACCAACCCAGATGTTGTAGTTGCGCAAATCAGCCACACCGAGCGGCGAGACACCGAGCGCCATCAGTAGCTCAACGGGTAGCCATTCCAGCGCCAGGATGCGCTGCAGATCGGGTGTTGCCGCACGCAATGGGGCAACGTTCATCAGTGGCGTCAGTGCCAGCGCCGTCAGCAAGCGACGGCGTGAAATGTCGAACATGGCGAGGCCTCAGTAAACAAAACTGACGGGAGCACCGCCTTGTGGATGGGGCAAGATGCCCATCGGAATACCGTAGATATTGCCCAGCACATCGGCCTGCATGATGACATCAGGCCCGCCTTCCGCAATCATTTCGCCGCCTCGCAGCGCCACCAGACGGTCGCAATAACGTGCCGCCATGTTGATGTCATGCAGCACGGCAATCACCGTTAACCCGCGCTCGCGGCTGAGACGTTGAATCAGAGCCAGCACATCCACCTGATGCGCAATATCCAGTGCGGAAGTGGGTTCATCCAGCAGCAGGCAACGGCTGTTCTGCGCCACCAGCATCGCCAACCACGCGCGCTGGCGTTCGCCGCCTGACAGGCTGTCCACCAGACGCCCGGCAAACGGTTTCAGGCCCACCAGCGTAATCGCTTCTTCCACGCGATCGCGATCTTCCTGCCCGTAGCGCCCGAGCGCCCCGTGCCAGGGATAACGACCAATCGCCACCAGCTCACGCACCGTCATCCCTTCCGCCGCCGGTAACTGCTGCGGTAAATAGGCCACCTGGCGCGCAAAATCTTTGCTGCCCCAGTTCTCCACCGCATCGCTATTCAACAGCACCTGGCCTTCACTTGCCGCATGATGGCGACCGAGCATTTTCAGCAAGGTGGATTTACCCGAGCCGTTGTGGCCAATCAACGCCGTCACTTTACCCGGCGCAAAGGTGAGTGAAAGTGGATGCAGCAACGTGCGCCCAGGCACGCGAAAGCTGACATTATCCAGCGTGAAGGTGGTTTCTTCGTGATGCGGATGCTGCATGGTGATCCCTGATTAATAAGCACAAAACAGATCTGATTTTGAAGTGGGCGGCCCTGAGGCCGCCCCTTATCACAACATTGTTCGCCCTGACAGAATCAGAAGCGGAAGGTCGCCGTACCGACGATTTGACGTTCAGCACCCCAGTAGCAGGCGTAATCACGATAGCAGCTGGCAACGTATTCACGATCGAACAGGTTGTTGATGTTCACACCGACAGAAGAGCCCGGTAAACCGAAACGACCGAGGTCATATTTCAATGCTGCGTCGACAGTGGTGTAACTGGCTACCGCAAAGTTCTGGTTAGCATCGGTGCCACTCGCGTACAAGCCCTGACTCTCACCCACGTAACGCACACCGGCACCCAGCGTCACACCTGACAACGCAGTTTCATGGAAGGTGTAATCCCCCCACAGCGATGCCATATGCTTCGGCACCTGTACCGGCGTTTTGCCCTTCAGCACAGTGTCTTCGGTATATTCCGCATCGGTATAGGTGTAGGACGCCGTCATATTGATGTTGGCGTTAAGCGCCGCTTTGGCTTCCAATTCAACACCGCGAGAACGGATTTCACCGCTCTGAATGCTGGCAAACTGATGCGTTGGATCAGGATCGGCTGTAAGGTTCTTGGTTTTAGTCAGCTCATATACTGCTGCCGTCAAGACGACTGGGCGATCTTTGGGTACATACTTCACACCAGCTTCATACTGTTTAGCGCGCGAGGGGTCAAATGCCTGACCTCCCCAGGTTGAGCCTGAGTTAGGGATGAAAGCTTCGCTATAGCTGAAGTAAGGTGCTATACCGTTGTCAAAGACATAGTTTAGACCTCCACGCCAGGTAAACGCTTGATCATTTTGACGATCAACAGAATCGGCAACGCGATCATACACGGAGGTCATCGCGTAATCGTAACGACCACCTAATGTCAGCACCCAGCGGTTCCATTCCATTTGATCTTGAGCATAAAGGCCTGTTTGGCGCTGCTTATTAAGATGCTGATAAGGGTCGGCATATGGGAACGTGGTGTCATCACCATATTGCGGGTTAAAAGGGTTCAGACTGTTAGCCGTACCGAATTGAGCATCAATATCATTACGCATGCGTTGGAAATCCACCCCAAGCAACAAAGTGTGTTCAACGGCACCTGTATCAAATTTTGCCTGCGCCTGAGTATCCACGGAGAACTCATTCAGCTTCTCATCAGATAAGGCTGAGTAACGTGTAATATTCCCGGCAGTTTCGTTGTAACCAAAGCCGTAAATACTGCGATATCCGGTACGCATATCCGCATAACGCAGATTCTGGCGCACCGTCCAGGTATCGTTGAAGCTGTGCTCGAAGTTGTAGCCCACCATCTTGGTGTTGCGCGAAATCTTGTTGCTGTCTTCGCCTTCATCAAAATTGGTTGGCAGTTTGTAGCTGCTACCGTCCGGGCGGGTAATGCCGACCACGGTGCCCTGACGCGGCAACCAGCCGTAATAACCGGTTTCCGGCTCGTTCTGGAAATAGGTCAGCAAATCAAAGCGGGTATTGGCATCCGGACGCCAGCTGAACGAAGGCGCGATGGTATAACGCTTCTCTTTGTTCATATCCTGCTGCGCGTCTGCACTGCGAGCCAGACCCGTCAGGCGATAGCTGTACACGCCGTCATCATCCAGCGATCCGCCGAAATCGAAGCTGGTAGAGAACAGGTTATCGGTGCCCATCTGGAACTGCACTTCATGCAGTGTTTCCTGCGTCGGGCGCTTGCTCACCAGCGACACCACGCCGCCTGGGTTGCTTTTGCCGTACAGCACCGACACCGGGCCACGCAGCAGTTCCGCACGCTCAAGGAAGTAAGGATCAATGGCGAACTCGGAGTAGTTATCCCCTTGCAGCTTTAGTCCATCAAGATATTGGTTAGTGTTGGTTTCGCTAAAGCCACGAATTGACAGCGCATCGATTACGCTTGAGCTGCCGCGGTTACCCGTCAGCACGCCAGCCGTGTAGTTAAACGCACCTTTTACGCTGGTTACAGCGTGCATCGCCATCTCTTCCTGCGTCACCACCGAAACCGACTGTGGGTTTTTCTCAATTGGCGTATCGGTTTTGGAGCCGGTAGCACTGTGTTTCGCGGCAATGGTAGGAGCCGGACCCCATGCGCTTTCCTGCGCGACGGTGTTGCCGCCATTGGCGGTCACCACCACGGTATCTTCTGCCAGCGCCTGTGCGCTCAGCGTACCCAGTGTTAAAGAAATCATTAAAGCGAGCGGACGACGGGAGTTCGCAGCACGTGCAGAACAAGGATTAGAATTTCGCGCATTCATAAAAAAGGATCTCTCGAAAAGGAAACGATGCAGGCGAATGAAAACGAGAATGATTATTAGACGCACGGATTTTAGGCGAAGTTTGGCGAGATCCGCAAGATGTAATGCCTGATGGCGGTGCGTTTGCGACCAGATCGTGCATGTCCATGATCGCGATTAATAAATCACAGGCATGAAAAAGGGCGCCGTAGCGCCCTCTGTTTTCTGCAGCTAACTATTTGCTGCCAAACATATCCTTGATCCAGCCCGCCACGCCGTCAGCATCTTTCTGCTCACCCTGTTGCTGCTGAGGTGACTGCTGCTGCGGTTGCGACTCTTGCTGCTGTTGGATCTGCTGCTGTTGCTGGATCTGTTGCTGCTGTTGCTGGCACAGCGCGTTGGGATCCAACGTCCATACCGGCAGTGAACGCCAGGTGCTGCTGCCAGAACCACACACGAAGTTACCGGCAGAGTCGACGTTCATCTGCGTAATATCTTCTGGCGGTGTCAGCACCAGCGGCATTGGCGCCTGGTTGTCGAGATAACGGCGATAAATCTGCATCGCACCGCTCGCACCGTACAGCTTCGACGTCTGGTTGTTGTCGCGGCCAACCCAGGTGATCGCCACTTCCTTGCCATCAATACCCGCAAACCAGCTATCGATCAGGTCATTGGTGGTACCGGTTTTACCCGCCAGATGGGCATTCGGATAACGCGCGCCCAACGCACGGGCGGTGCCGTGGTCAGCGACCTGCTGCATGGTGTACAAGGTCATATAAGCCGCCTGCGCCGGCTCAACGCGCTGCGCCTGCGGGAAGCTCTGATACAACACCGTGCCATCTTCGGCGATCACCGAGCGTACCGCTGAGAGATCGGCGCGGTTACCGCCGCTGGCAATCGACTGGAACGCCTGTGCTGCTTCGATCGGTGTCAGATTAAGAGCTCCCAGTAACATCGCTGGCACCGGATTCAGCTGATCTTTCGGCACGCCCAGCTTCGTCCAGGTATCCACCACCGAAGGCAGACCCAATGTCATCCCCAGATTTACGGTAGGCACGTTCATGGAGTTGGTTAAGGCATCCACCAGCATCACTTTGCCGCTGAAACGCTTGTCGTCGTTCATCGGTTTCCAGATGGAACCGTTCGGCTGTTTCAGCGCAATCGGCTCATCCGCCAGCCAGGTGTTCAGACGATAGGTATTCGGCTGGCTCAATGCGGTGAGATAGGTCGCCGGTTTAGCCAGTGAGCCAATAGAACGACGCGCCTGCAGCGCACGGTTATAGCCCGCGAACTGCGGATCGGCACCGCCCACCATGGCACGCACTTCACCACTGAAGCGATCCACCACCACCATCGCGGTTTCCAGATCCTTCAAGCCACGCTGTTTTTTCAGCGCCGGGATGCCATCTTCAACCGCTTTTTCCGCCGCATCCTGAGAGATAGGATCGAGCGTGGTGAAGATCTTCACGCCAGACAGATCTTTAATCTTGTCGCCCAGTTTGGCCTGCAACTCGTTACGTACCATCTGCATAAAGGCAGGCTGCGGCGTGATCACGCCCCCTTTCGGCTGCACACCCAGCGGACGCGCCGAGAGCATGTCATACAGCTCCTGGTCGATCACGTTTTGCTGCTGCAGTAAACGCAGCACAAGATTACGACGCTCCAGCGCCAGTTTCGGGTTGCGCCACGGGTTGTACAGCGACGCACCTTTCACCATACCAACCAGCATCGCCTGCTGATCGAGGCTCAACTCATCCACCGGACGACCAAAGTAGTACAGACTCGCCAGTGGGAAGCCACGGATCTGATCGTTGCCCGCCTGACCGAGATACACCTCGTTCAGGTAAAGTTCAAGAATGCGATCTTTGCTGTAGCGCGCATCCATGATCACCGCCATGTAAGCTTCACGCGCTTTACGCCACAGTGAACGTTCGTTGGTCAGGAACAGGTTTTTCACCAGCTGCTGCGTCAAGGTACTGCCGCCCTGCACCGCTTTACCGGCAGTGATGTTGGCGAGGAACGCACGACCAATCGAGTACGGGCTGATGCCATCATGCTCGTAGAAGTGGCGGTCTTCGGTGGCGATCAGCGTACTGACCAGCAGATCCGGGAAGCCCGCACGCGGCACGAACAGACGCTGCTCACCGTTCGGCGATTGCAGCATGGTGATCAGACGCGGATCGAGGCGGAAGAAGCCAAAATCACGTCCGGTATCGAGGTTTTTAATCTCGCTCAGTTCGTTGTTGCTGAACGTCAGACGGGCGTTGATCTGCCCCTCTTTGCTGTCCGGGAAGTCAAACGGACGACGCAGCAGATCGATGGTGTTGCCTTTGACGCTAAATTCGCCCGGACGGGTAATGCGCGACACTTCGCGATACTGCGTGCCTTCCAGCAGCGCAATCATCTCTTTTTTGTCGTACGACATTCCCGGCTCAAGGCTCACCATGCGGCCGTATACGGCAGCAGGCAGCTGCCACACTTTACCGTCGATGCGGCTGCGGATTTCTGAGTCAAGATAAATGCCCCAGGCCACCATCACGACCACAAAGACCAGGAAGAGCTTAATCAACCAGCCTAACCAGCGACGTTTGCCGCGTGGCGGACGTTTTCCTTTCCCTTTACCTTTTGGTGGCACCGGTGTGCTCTCCTCATCATCTTCGTCAAAATCGTCCTGATCGATATCATCATCGAGCTCCCTGCGGCGACCCCGACGGGCAGTGCTGCGCGGCGGCTTTGGCGCTTTTCCTTTACGCCCAATAGGTTCGCGATCGTTCCCAGACATGCTTTTATTCTCCAGGCATAGCTACGGCTGCGGCCGTTACTCTAACTGCTTTCTCGTGCTGCGCATGGCAGAACCCTCTGAATTCGATCCACAGAGTGTCACGATGAAAATTTCTTGGTGCGCCTTGTCGGTAAGGCGTTTGCCGGATCGTCGGGCCAGGGATGTTTGGGATAGCGCCCTTTCATCTCTTTCTGCACTTCAGGATAGGCTCCGCGCCAGAACGCTGCGAGATCACGGGTGATCTGCAACGGACGCTGCGCCGGTGACAGCAGCTCCAATACCAGCGGAATACGGCCTTCAGCCACCGCCGGATTTTGCGCTTCACCAAACATCTCCTGAATGCGCACTGCCAGCGCAGGGGGCTTATCCACTGCGTAGCGAATCGGCAGGCGACTTCCGGTCGGCACAGTGTAATGAGTTGGCAGCACAGTATCCAGCCGCTGACGTTGTGACCATGTCAGCAAATGTAATAATGCGCTGACAAGATTGACGGCCTGCAGGCTCCTGAGATCGCGCACGGAACCCATCTCGGGCAACAGCCAACGCTCCAGCGAGTCGAGCAGGCTCTCATCGTCCAATGGCGGCCACGCCTCTTCCGGCAGCCACTCGGCGGCACAATGCAAACGCAAACGCAACTGTTCCGCTTCGGGGGTCCAGCCGAGTACCGAGAGCCCTTTTTCGCGGATCCAGCGCAACATCGCCGGGTGTAAAATCTCCGGTTCCGGTCGCGCCTGCGGCTGTGCTTTTAGGACCAGCGCACCCACGAGTTCCCGTTTCCAGACGCGCAATGTCCCTTTCTCTTCATCCCATTCCACATCTATGCGCTGCGACACCAGTTCAGGACATTGCTGGCGTAACGCACTTATCTCTACCGGCAGCGCCAGTAACATGCGGGCTTCGGCGGCACTGGCGCCCTGTAACAGGGTCGGCGCGATTAACCACTCATAGCGGCTCAGGCCATCCTGTTCATCCAGCATGGCGCCAATACCGTTAGCCAGCTGATAGCGTGCGCTTTCGCCTCGTCGCTGCGCCAGACGATCGGCAAAGCCTGCCACCAATAATGCGGGGAAAAGATCGGGATTGACGCGGCCATCGCTGGCATTCAACCGTTGCTGCCACTGACGCGCGCGCCTTTGCCAATGCGGCTGTGGTCGATTAAGGGCGTCGCGCAAATCTGCACTACCGTTGCGCGGTGGATCTTCAAGTATCGCCACCAGCAGAGCGGCACTGGCGATGGCATCCTGACTTTGTGCCGCACACAGAATCGCCGTCAAACGTGGATCGCTGCCAAGCGTCGCCATTTTACGGCCGCGCGCGTTAAGCCTGCCGTTTTCTAATGCGCCTAAGCGCGTTAGCAAAGCCTGTGCCGCTCGCAAGCTGAGTTGCGGTGGCGCGTCCAGCCAGCAGAGCTGTGACGCATCCTGGCAACCCCATTGCAGCAAATCGATCTGCAGCGCAGCCAAATCGCTATTGAGGATTTCGGGTTCACTTTGCGCCGCTGCACGCATCGCCTGCTCCTGCGGCAGCAAATGCAGGCAAATACCGGGTTCAAGACGCCCGGCTCGCCCGGCTCGCTGGGTCATGGAAGCCTGGCTGATGCGTTGCGTTTGCAGGCGCGTGACGCCGCTACGCACATCAAACTGTGCCGAACGCTCCAGCCCGCTATCCACCACTAAGCGGATACCTTCAATAGTGAGACTGGTTTCGGCAATGTTTGTGGCGAGCACCACTTTGCGGCGACCGGCAGGCGCAGGCAGAATCGCTCGACGCTGCGCATCCATTGACAGCGCACCATATAAAGGAGAGAGAGCCACGTCTTCATCGACGCGGGATTCCAGCTCGCGCTTTACGTGCTCAATTTCTGCCACGCCCGGCAGGAACAGCAGCAGCGAGCCCGACTCCTCACGCAGCAACTGCGCCACTTCTCGCGCCACCGCTTCGTCAAAACGTTGCTGCGGGTTGAGTGAGGCATAACGGCGCGTCACCGGAAAGCTGCGTCCTTCAGAAACAATAAAAGGCGCAGCAGGCAGCAGCTGACGCAACCGATCGTTATCCAGCGTTGCGGACATCAGCAGAATTTTCAGGTCATCGCGCAGCCCTTGTTGCACATCCAGCAGCAGCGCCAGCGCCAAATCAGCCTGTAGGCTGCGCTCATGAAACTCATCGAGGATCACCAGCGACACACCTTCGAGCATCGGATCGCGCTGCAACATGCGCGTCAGAATGCCTTCGGTCACCACTTCCAGTCGCGTATGGGGGCCGCAGCAGTTTTCACCGCGCATGCGATAACCCACGGTGCCACCGGGCTGTTCCCCCAACTGATCCGCCAGGCGCTGCGCCACATTTCGCGCCGCCAGACGACGCGGCTCAAGCATAATGATGCGCCCCGGCAGCACCGACTGCTGTAGCAGTTGCAGCGGCAGCCAGGTCGATTTTCCCGCGCCGGTGGGTGCCGCCAGTAAAACTTGTGATGACTGAGACAATGCATCGAGCAATGCAGGCAGCACCTCACTTACCGGTAATTCACTCACACTTAACTCCCACTCTGCCTGTGCTAACATGGCGCGCATTGTAGCACTCAACGGCCACGTCACCATGTCGATACAACGTCTGTTTTTTGCCCTCGAACTGCCCGCGCCACTCCAGCAACAGCTGGTACAGTGGCGCGCAGATCACTTTGCAGAAGGGGCAGGAAAACCGGTGGCCGCCGCCAATCTGCATCTGACGCTGGCGTTTCTGGGGGATGTCAGTGCCGAGACCTCGCAGCAGTTACAGCAGTTAGCTTCGCGCATTGTTCAGCCCGGTTTTAGCCTGGATTTGGATGATGCGGGACACTGGCCGCGCCCCGGTGTCGTGTGGCTTGGCTGCCAACGTGCGCCACGCGGCTTGTTGCAGTTAGCGAGCCTGCTGCGTGCTCAGGCGGCACGCCATGGCTGCGCCCAGAGTGCGCAGCCTTTTCACCCGCATATCACCTTGTTGCGCCACGCCACACAAAAAGTGGCCTTACCCCCGCGCGGCTTTCACTGGCAGTACGATGTCAGTGACTTTGCGCTGTTCTCATCGACCTTTAGCCAGGGACGCTCCCGCTATCGGCGGCTGGCGCGCTGGCCATTGCCCTCTTCGTCAGGAGCCTGAATGCAGTTTGATCCACCGCTGAAACCCGCCCGTCTTATTGCCCGCTATAAGCGCTTTCTTGCCGATGTCGTGACACCAGAAGGCGAGACTTTAACGATTCACTGCGCCAATACCGGCGCGATGACCGGCTGCGCCACACCGGGCGATACCGTGTGGTACTCCACTTCAAACAGCATCACGCGCAAGTATCCGCACAGCTGGGAATTGACCGAGACACAACAAGGCCACTGGATCTGCGTGAACACCCTCAGAGCCAATCAACTGGCGCGTGAAGCCTTAACCCTTGACGCCATTCCAGAATTGTCCGCTTACAGCCACTGCCAACCTGAAGTGAAATACGGTACGGAAAAAAGCCGAATTGACTTCCTGCTGCAAGCGGAGGGCAGATCAAACTGCTATATTGAAGTCAAGTCCGTCACCCTTTTACAGCAGGGTAAAGGCTTTTTTCCGGATGCGGTGACGGCTCGAGGACAAAAGCATCTGCGCGAACTCAGTGCTATCGCGGCAGAGGGTCATCGAGCTGTTTTGTTGTTCGCCGTTCTGCATACGGGGATTGAGGACGTCTCCCCGGCGCGCCATATCGACGCACACTACGCAGAACTACTGGGACAGGCTCAACGCTGTGGAGTAGAGGTGTTGGCGTATCAGGCTCAGATATCACCTGCTCAAATGTTACTCACTCAGCCCGTCGCCGTGACGATTAACGTAGAGTTGTAATATTTATAGCAATTTGCTGTGATAGGAATGTTCTGGGCGGTGCGCTAAATACGCTGTTCCTCACAGGCTTGTCAAGGTGCGAATATGAATAATTGCCAACCTTGACTGCTTCTGCTATTTATAGCGGCCTGTTTTTTCCCTGATGGGAATCGATATACCCCTTAATAATTCGCGTTGCAGGCAGTCGGTGGTCAATTTAGCCAATGCACATGCAACCTGAAGTATGACGGGAAGGGCGTGTTATCCAGGAGAAACAACATGCAAGAAGGGCAAAACCGTAAAACATCGTCCCTGAGTATCCTCGCCATCGCTGGTGTGGAGCCGTATCAGGTGAAACCGGGCGAAGAGTATATGAACGACGCCCAACTGAGCCATTTCCGCAAGATTCTGGAAGCCTGGCGCAACCAACTTCGGGATGAAGTAGACCGCACTGTGTCGCATATGCAGGACGAAGCTGCGAACTTCCCGGATCCGGTAGACCGTGCCGCACAGGAAGAAGAGTTCAGCCTGGAATTACGTAACCGCGATCGTGAGCGTAAACTGATCAAAAAGATCGAAAAAACGCTGAAGAAAGTGGATGACGACGATTTCGGCTACTGTGATTCTTGTGGTGTAGAAATTGGTATTCGTCGCCTTGAAGCGCGTCCGACCGCCGATCTCTGCATCGACTGCAAAACGCTGGCTGAAATCCGCGAGAAGCAAATGGCAGGCTAATGGCCGTGAGCAGAATGTCGCCGCACTGCCGGGAAAACCACTGTTTTCCCGACGTGCGGTGCACCTCAAAATGAACTCTTCAACCTCTTCCTGCGTCGGGCGTTTCGCTCCCTCTCCTTCTGGTGATCTGCATTTTGGTTCGCTGATAGCCGCCTTAGGCAGCTACCTGAGCGCGCGTGCGCAACAAGGCCGCTGGCTGGTGCGTATTGAAGATATCGATCCGCCGCGAGAAGTGGCTGGCGCAGCGACACGCATCCTGAAACAGCTGGAGCATTATGGCCTGCAGTGGGATGGCGACGTGTTGTGGCAGTCGCAGCGTCATGATGCCTACCGGGAAGCGCTGAGCTGGCTGCAACAGCACCGTCAAAGCTACTTTTGTACCTGCACGCGCAGCCGTATTCAGCAGCTTGGGGGGTTCTACGACGGTCACTGTCGGGAATTACATCTCCCTTCAGACAACGCCGCGCTGCGCCTGCGTCAGCATGCGCCGGTTTATGGCTTTGACGATCGCCTGCGCGGTCATTTAGCGGCCGAGCGCTCGCTGGCAGAAGAAGATTTTATTATCCATCGCCGGGATGGTTTGTTTGCTTACAACCTGGCGGTGGTAGTAGATGACCATTTTCAGGGTGTGACGGAAATCGTACGCGGGGCAGATTTGATTGAACCCACGGTGCGTCAAATCGCGCTCTACCAGCAGTTCGGCTGGCCGGTGCCTGCGTATCTGCACCTGCCGCTGGCCATCAATGACGATGGCAATAAGCTCTCTAAACAGAATCATGCGCCCGCTCTACCTGATGGAGATGCGCGCCCATTGCTGGTATGCGCGTTGCACTTGCTGGGGCAATCGGTTTTAGAGAGTTGGCAAGATGCCACAGTGGAGCAACTGCTCGATAACGCGGTGGCACAGTGGAGTATCCAACTGATCCCACAACAGAACGCGCGAATCACGGATGAGGCGACATCGCCATTCCTAAATGGTTCGCAACAGGCTATGATTAGCCGCTGATTTATTAACACCCTTTTATCACTGTCGAGGTGTCCCATTTTTACCCGAGTCGCAAATTTTTGCCGGAGAGTCCTCAAGCGTGACGAGGAGGCGCCTGAAGAGGTGGAAACTGAAAGTCTGATGACCGTCATTCCCCGTGAAAGCCATAACATCTCACGCAAAGATATCAGCGAAAACGCCCTTAAAGTGCTGTATCGCCTGAATAAAGCCGGTTTCGAAGCTTACCTGGTAGGCGGCGGCGTGCGCGATTTGCTGCTGGGTAAGAAGCCAAAAGACTTTGATATCACCACCAACGCCACGCCTGAGCAGATGCGCAAATTGTTCCGCAACTGCCGTCTCGTCGGTCGTCGTTTCCGTCTGGCACATGTGATGTTCGGTCCTGAAGTGATCGAAGTCGCGACTTTCCGTGGTCATCACCAGGAAGAAGCTCAAGACGATCGCAACAACTCCCAGCGCGGCCAGAACGGCATGCTGCTGCGTGATAACATTTTTGGCAGCATCGAAGATGATGCCCAGCGCCGCGATCTCACCATCAACAGCCTGTATTACAGCGTGGCGGATTTCTCCGTACGTGATTACGTGGGTGGGTTGCAGGATCTGGAAGACGGCGTGATCCGTTTGATTGGCGATCCGGAAACACGTTATCGCGAAGATCCGGTACGGATGCTGCGCGTGGTGCGTTTTGCCGCCAAGCTGGAGATGCGCATTGCCGCGGAAACTGCCGAGCCGATTCCACGCCTGGCCACGCTGCTGAATGACATTCCGCCTGCGCGTCTGTTTGAAGAATCCCTTAAATTGCTGCAAGCCGGTTACGGATTCCGTACCTATCAGATGATGCGTGAGTACCATCTGTTCCAGCCGCTGTTCCCTACCCTGACGCGTGGCTTCACCGCCGAAAGCGACAGTCTGATGGAGAAAATGCTGGCTCAGGTGCTGAAGAACACCGACAACCGCATTCAGAACGATATGCGCGTCAATCCGGCCTTCCTGTTTGCCGCGATGTTCTGGTATCCGCAGCTGGAATCGGCCCAACGCATTGCGCAGGAAAGCGGACTGACCTATTACGACGCCTTTGCGCTGTCGATGAACGAAACGCTGGATGAAGCCTGCCGTGCGCTGGCGATTCCTAAGCGTATCACCACCCTGATTCGCGATATCTGGCAGCTGCAGTTGCGCATGTCACGTCGTCATGGCAAACGCGCATGGAAGCTGATGGAGCATCCTAAATTCCGTGCCGCTTATGATCTGCTGGCGCTGCGAGCCGATGTGGAAAACAACCGCGAACTGCAAAGCCTGACCCATTGGTGGGGCGAGTTCCAGGCTGCGGCGCCGGTCGAGCAGAAAACCATGATGAACACGCTGGGCGATGATCCGGTGGCACCGCGTCGCAAACCGCGTCGTCCGCGCCGTCGTCCAACCGGCCCGCGCCGCGATATCAATAGCGCATCATGATTCGTGTTTACCTCGCCTTAGGCAGTAATCTGGCCGACCCGCTGCATCAGGTTGATGCAGCGCTGGCCGCGATTGATGCGATCCCGCACACCTCGCGCGTCGCCACCTCTTCACTGTACCGCACGCCACCGTACGGCCCGCCAGACCAGCCTGATTACCTGAATGCGGTGGTCGCGCTGGACACCACGCTGGAAGCTGAAGCGCTGCTCGATCATACGCAACGTATCGAGCTGGAGCATGGGCGTGTGCGCAAAGCGGAGCGCTGGGGACCGCGCACCCTCGATATCGACATCATGCTGTTTGGTCAGCAGACGATTCACACTCCACGTCTCACCGTGCCACACTACGACATGCACAACCGTGCGTTTATGCTGGTACCGCTGCTGGAAATCGCGCCAGGCCTGCGCTTGCCCAACGGTCAGCCACTGACCGGCATCCTCGCCACGCTGGATCGCAGCACCATCCGCTTGTGGTCTGAGTAGGCGGCAATAATCGCACTACGGTCGTATCGCCTTTTCAATCAATCCAGTACACTGCGCGCATCAGAAAACTCTGGAGTGTGCGATGAAACCGACAACCATCTCCCATTTACGCCAGCTCAAAGCCAGTGGCCGCAAATTTGCCACCCTGACGGCCTACGACTTTAGCTTTGCCCGCCTGTTTGCCGATGAAGGCATTCAGGTGATGCTGATTGGCGACTCCCTTGGCATGACCGTGCAAGGTCATGAATCCACATTACCTGTCACCGTGGCGGATATCGCTTATCACACCGCGGCCGTGCGCCGAGGCGCGCCGAATGCGTTGGTGATGGCCGACCTGCCGTTTATGAGTTACGCCACACCGCAGCAAACCTTCGATAACGCCGCTCAACTGATGCGTGCCGGTGCCAACATGGTGAAGCTGGAAGGCGGTGAATGGCTGGCAGACACCGTGCGTATGCTTACCGAGCGCGCCGTGCCGGTCTGTGGTCATCTAGGCCTGACGCCACAGTCAGTGAACATCTTTGGTGGCTACAAGGTGCAGGGCCGTGATGAAGCGGGCGCGGAGCGTTTGCTGGCCGATGCACTGGCGCTGGAAGCCGCAGGAGCACAATTGATGGTGCTGGAGTGTGTGCCGGTGGCGCTGGCAGAGCGTATCACCAAAGCGTTGAGCATTCCGGTCATCGGTATTGGTGCGGGTAACGTCACCGATGGACAGATTCTGGTGATGCACGATGCCTTTGGCATTACCGGCGGTCATATTCCTAAATTTGCCAAAAATTTCCTCGCGGAAACCGGCGACATTCGCGCGGCAATTCGCCAGTATATTGCCGACGTTGAGGCGGGCATCTACCCTGCCGCCGAACACAGTTTCCAGTAAATCAGGAGAGTTGCAGTGCTGATTATTGAATCGCTGCCGATGCTGCGACGAGAAATTCGTCGCTGGCGGCAGGAAGGCAAACGTATCGCGCTGGTGCCCACCATGGGCAACCTGCATGACGGCCACCTGACGTTGGTGGATGAAGCGCGCGAGCGGGCCGATATCGTGGTGGTCTCGATCTTCGTCAACCCGATGCAGTTTGAACGCGCCGATGACCTGGCGCGTTATCCCCGTACCTTGCAGGACGATTGCGAGAAGCTCAATCGTCATAGTGTCGATTTGGTGTTTGCCCCTGCGCCAGCGGATGTGTATCCCAAAGGGCTGGATAGCCAGACCTTCGTTGAAGTTCCGGGGTTATCGTCTTTGCTGGAAGGTGCCAGTCGTCCCGGTCACTTCCGCGGTGTGTCCACTATTGTGAGCAAACTGTTTAATCTGGTGCAGCCCGATATTGCCTGTTTTGGTGAGAAAGATTTCCAGCAGTTAGCCATTATTCGCAAGATGGTGGCCGACATGGGCTTCGATATCGAGATTGTCGGCGTGCCAACCGTACGCGCGCAAGATGGTTTGGCGTTGAGCTCACGTAACGGTTATCTCACCAGCGAAGAGCGCGCGATCGCTGCGGGTCTGAGCCAGGTGATGAACAGCATGGCCGAACGTCTGAACAACGGCGAACGCCATGTTGAAGAGATTATCGAAACGGCCGAGGTCGCATTGCGTGAGAAAGGCTTCCGCCCTGATGGTCTGGCTATTTGCGATGCCGACAATTTGCAGCCGCTGACGGTGGATAGCCAGCGCGCCGTGATTCTGATGGCCGCCTGGTTGGGCAATGCGCGCCTGATCGATAATCAGCAAGTGGATCTGACGGAGTAACCTCCGTCGTTTAATCGCAGCTTAATAAGGTTATCCCGTTATGATTCGTACCGTACTTCAGGGCAAACTGCACCGCGTGAAAGTCACGCAGGCAGATTTGCACTACGAAGGTTCCTGCGCCATCGACCAGGATTTTCTTGATGCATCCGGCATTCTGCAATACGAAGCCATCGACATTTATAACGTCACCAACGGTCAGCGTTTCTCCACCTACGCGATTGCCGCTGAGCGTGGCTCGAAGATCATCTCCGTTAACGGTGCCGCCGCCCGTTGTGCCTGCGAAGGTGACATCATGATCATCTGCTCTTATGTGCAGGTGGAAGATGAAGTCGCCCGTAGCTGGCAGCCCAAAGTCGCTTATTTCGAAGGCGACAACGAGATGAAACGCATCGCTAAAGCGTTGCCGGTTCAGGTGGCTTGATACAACGAGGGCGGCCATTCGGCCGCCCTCGTAAAACTTAAGTCCGCAATCCGCGACCGCGCTGAATCAACGCATACACCAGTACGTAAAACACCACAATAAAGGCAATCAGCACTGACAGGGTAAACACCAGCGGCACGTCATTGATGCCGAGGAAACCGTAGCGGAATCCACTGATCATATATACCACCGGGTTCAGTTTCGACACCGCCTGCCAGAACGGCGGCAGCAGCGTCAGCGAATAGAACACCCCCCCCAAATAGGTTAACGGTGTCAGCACGAAGGTGGGGATCAAGCTGATATCGTCAAAGGTACGCGCAAACACCGCATTCAGCAGGCCAGCCAGCGAGAACAGAATCGCAGTCAGCAGCAGCGTCAGGGCCACCATTGACCACGAGTGCACGTGGAACGGCACAAAGAACAGCGAAATAGCCGTCACCAGAATACCAACGCACACGCCACGCGCCACGCCGCCGCCAACATAACCAGCGATGATAATGTGCGTGGGCACCGGCGCCACCAGCAGCTCTTCAATATTGCGCTGGAATTTGGCGCTGAAGAATGAAGAGGCCACGTTGGCGTAAGCGTTGGTAATCACCGCCATCATGATCAGACCCGGCACGATGAACTGCATATAGCTGAAGCCATGCATATCGCCGATGCGTGAACCAATCAGGTTACCGAAGATGATGAAATAGAGCGTCATGGTGATCACCGGTGGCACCAGCGTCTGAATCCAGATGCGGGCAAAACGGTTGATCTCCTTGGCCCAGATACTCTTGAGCGCCACCCAGTATAAATGTGTCATGCTTTCACTCCTTTACCCTGGGTCAGGCTGACGAACAGCTCTTCAAGGCGGTTCGCTTTGTTACGCATACTCAGCACCTGCACGCCCTGCGCACTCAGCTGGCTGAACACGCTGTTGAGCCCCTGCTCACGCATCACTTCCACTTCCAGCGTAGAGGTATCCACCAGGCGATACTGGAAGCCTTCCAGCTGCGGCAGTGGGCTGCGCGGCGCCAGATCGAGGATGAAGGTTTCCGATTGCAGCTTTGACAGCAGGCCTTTCATCGAGGTGTTTTCCACCAGCTCACCGCTCTGAATAATGCCGATATTGCGGCACAGCATTTCTGCTTCTTCCAGGTAGTGCGTGGTGAGAATAATGGTGGTGCCTTTGATGTTGAGATCTTTCAGGAAGGTCCACATTGAACGACGCAGTTCGATATCGACACCTGCGGTCGGTTCATCCAGAATCAGCAGTTTTGGCTCGTGCATCAGCGCACGTGCGATCATCAAACGGCGTTTCATCCCGCCCGACAGCATGCGTGCACGCTCGTTGCGTTTGCCCCACAGATCGAGTTGGTTAAGGTATTTTTCCGCGCGCTTGTTAGCTTCAGCCCGCTCCACGCCATAGTAACCCGCCTGATTGACCACAATCTGCATCACGGTTTCAAACGGGTTAAAGTTGAACTCCTGCGGAACCAGACCCAGCTGGCGTTTCGCATTGACCACGTCTTTTTCCAGGTCATAGCCAAACACCCGCACGCTGCCGCCGGATTTATTCACCAGCGAACTGATGATGCCGATAGTGGTCGATTTACCCGCGCCGTTTGGCCCGAGCAGTGCGTAAAAATCGCCTGCCTCAACGTTGAGATCAAGCTTCTTCAGCGCCTGAACGCCGCCGGGATAGGTTTTGGTGAGCCCGGAAAGTTCCAGTGCATAAGTCATTGCGAATCCATACCCTGTTGTAGTGACATCAAAGCCCTATGAAATGATAGTGCGCTCACGCCGAGCATGCGGGGTTATTCAGAGATAACGAGTGAAAAATCAAAGATGAAGCGCTGAGCGATAACCCGCGACACTTTACCACTCTGCATGCGGTAGGGGAACGCAAGCGCAGCCCGTCAGTCATTGACTCGCGGGCTGCGCATCTTATCGCAGGCTGGCGGGATTAGCCTTGGAAGATTGTGCGGTTATTCACCGGTCGGGATAACTTTGCCAATATACGGCAGATGACGATAGCGCTGCGCGTAGTCGATACCAAAGCCGACCACGAACTCGTCAGGAATGGTGAAACCAACGTATTCCACGGTCACTTCCACTTCGCGACGCTCTGGTTTATCCAGCAGCGTGCAGATGGCCAGTGACTTTGGCTCGCGCAGGCGCAGGATCTCGCGCACTTTGCTCAGCGTGTTGCCAGAATCGATAATGTCTTCCACGATCAGCACGTCTTTGCCGCGAATGTCCTCATCCAGATCTTTCAGGATTTTCACGTCGCGGGTCGATGACATGCCACTGCCGTAGCTGGAGGCGGTCATAAAGTCGACTTCATGCGGGACATCGATGGCACGACAGAGATCGGCCATAAACATAAAGGAGCCACGCAGCAGACCCACCAACACCATTTCGCTGCCGCTGCTACGGTAGTGTTCGCTAATCTGCTTGCCCAGTTCGGCAATACGGGTTGCAATCTCCTGCTCAGAGATCATCACGTCGACGGTGTGTTTCATTGCATTCGCTTGGTTAAGGTTTTCAGAAAGCCACGAAGTCTATCATAGTCGAACCAACCTCTAACGCCGCGCACAGAACGCAAACGATACCGTGGCAAAATTTATTGCGCTGGCCTTAACTACAGAAAACCCACCCGCACTCTCACCGGTATTCTCTGGAGATCCTATGGCCGCTTCATCCAGTAAAAAAACACAGATTGGCACCCACGATCTGCATCCGGAAACGCAGATGCTTAATTACGGTTACGATCCGCGGCTATCGGAGGGCGCAGTCAAACCTCCTGTATTCCTGACTTCGACCTTTGTGTTCAACAGCGCCGAAGAGGGACAGGACTTTTTTGATTTCGTTGCCGGACGTAAGCAGCCGCCGGAGGGCAAGAGCGGTGGGCTGGTATACTCACGCTTTAACCATCCCAACAGCGAGATTGTGGAAGATCGGCTGGCCATCTATGAACAGGCAGAAAGTGCCGCGCTGTTCTCCTCCGGAATGTCGGCCATTGCCACCACGCTGCTGGCGTTTGCGCGGCCGGGTGAAGTGATTTTGCATTCTCAGCCGCTGTACGGCGGCACTGAAACGTTGCTAAGCAAAACGCTACACGATTTAGAGATTAAAGCCGTCGGCTTCAGCGATGGCACCGATGAAGACAAAGTGTATGAAGCAGCCAAACTGGCGTGGCAGCGCGGTCGTGTGGCGCTGATTCTGATTGAGACGCCGGCCAACCCGACCAACAGCCTGGTGGATATTCAGCTGATGAAGCAGGTAGCAGATGTCATCACCCAGCAGCAAGGTTCGCGCCCGATTCTCGCCTGCGATAACACCTTGCTCGGCCCGCTGTTTCAACGTCCTTTGCAGCACGGTGCCGACTTGTCGCTCTACTCGCTCACCAAATATGTCGGCGGCCATTCGGATCTGATTGCCGGTGCGGTGCTGGGCAGCAAAGCGCTGGTGAGCAAGGTGCGATCGCTGCGCAGCGCCATCGGCACCCAACTTGATCCGCACTCCAGCTGGATGATTGGACGATCGCTGGAAACGCTGTCGTTGAGGATGGAGAAAGCCGCCAGCAATGCAGACAAAGTCGCCGCGTTTTTGCGTGATAATCCGCAGGTAGAAAAATTGCACTGGCTGCCCTATCTCGATGCGGACACCTCTGCGGGTGAAACCTTCCAGCGACAATGCAGCGGCGCAGGTTCCACGTTCTCTTTTGATATCAAGGGTGGCCAGCCGGCAGCGTTTCGTTTTCTCAATGCCCTTGCGTTGTTTAAATTGGCCGTGAGCCTGGGCGGTACCGAATCACTCGCCAGCCATCCGGGCAGCACCACCCATTCCGGCGTACCGCAGGAAGTACGCCAGCGTATTGGCATTACCGATGCCACGGTACGTTTGTCGATTGGTATCGAACATGCTGATGATTTGATTGAGGATATCCGGCTGGCACTGGAAGCGGCTCAGGCCTAATCACTTGCCTGGCACGCTCAGTGCGTGAAGGGCGGCGTTGACCAGGCATCGAGCAGCTGGATAAGGCTGCCCGATGTCCACGCTCGTGTGCTGCCGTAAACCAGGCCACTTGTGCCCTGCCCCTGTAACAGGAAATCAGGCCATTAGCGCCCTGATACTGCTGAGCAGTAAAAGTCCCGCTTATGCCCTGGTATTGCTATACAACCCGCAGCGAAGACGTTTAGGCTTCGCTGCGGTGTGGCAGTCACTTAGCCGACGGTGAAGCCCAGCATCATGCCGGTATCTTCATGCTCCAGCAGATGGCAATGCGCCATGTAGGCGTTATCGGCATTGGCAACGTAGTTAAAGCGCACCAGCACCTCACTGCGCCAGCCGTTGACGCTGACCATGTCTTTCCAGCCTGCACGATGCGGCGCTGGCGGCTTGCCGTTTTCTGACAGGATGCGGAACTGGGTGCCATGAATGTGGAACGGATGCAGCATAGCATCGCCCTCACCGGAAATGGTCCATTTTTCCACTTTGCCGAGTTCGGCGTTAAACATCGGCTTGGTCATGTTAAACGCCTGACCGTTGATTTTATTGCCGTTGTGGAAATCGTAAGCCGCTGTTTTTGCGTGATCCATCGGCATACTGCCATGGTCCATCTTCATGGCACCGCCGCTCATGTCCATGTTGCCATGATCCATCTGCATCGCCCCGCCCTTCGAGTCCATGCTGCCGTGATCCATTTTCATCCCGGCCATGGCTTGATGACCGTAACGATCCATCAGCGCCTGCATGCCTTGTTGATCCAGTTGCGGATCCATCATCAGTTGTAGCCAGCGGCTTTGCACGCCTTCCACTGATGGCAGCGGCGGCAGATCCACCAGCTTATCCGGCATAGAACCACTTGCCATCACGCGCAGTGGCAGAATTTGCACCAGCGGCAAGGGTTGATCAAAGGGTGCCAGCGTCATGCCCATCTGCGTCACCGGCAGCGTCACCATGTCGAAGGTTTTGCCGTCTGAAGTATCAATCATCACTTCGAAACGCTCGCCGGGCAGCAGCGGCAGGCTATCCACTTTTACCGGCTCGGCCAGCAAACCGCCATCGCTGGCAATCACGTACATTGGGCGCTTATCACTGGTGGCGATATCCAGCGAACGGGCATTGCAGCCGTTCAACAGACGCAAGCGCAGCCAGCCGCGTGGCACCGCTTGCTGCGGATACTGCACGCCGTTGGTTAACATCATGTCACCAAACCAGCCCACCGCCGCGCGCATGATGTCGAGTTGGTAATCGATTTTTGCGCCGTCTCTGGTCAGCTGTTTATCCTGGAAAATCAGCGGCACATCATCTTCGCCCCACTGCATCGGCAGACGCAATTTGCCGGAATCTTCGTCCTCTAACAGCACCAGTCCCGCCAGCCCCTGCGCCACCTGATAGCCGGTTTTGCCATGCTGATGCGGATGGAACCAACAGGTGGCAGCCGGTTGATCGGGCGTAAAGGTCACCTGACGTGAGGCACCGGGCGCAATCAGTGCTTGCGGTCCACCATCAACATCGCCAGGAATTTCCAGACCGTGCCAGTGCAATGTCGTTGCTTCCGCCAGCCGATTATGAATATTCACCGTAACGGCTTTCTCGCGCGGCAACCGCAGCGCCGGGCCGAGCAGACTGCCGTTATAGCCCCACGTCGGGACGGATTTGCCGTTCCATTGGCTGGTGCCACTCATCGCGGTGAGTGTGTACGCTCCGCGTGCATCGGGCTGCAAAATAGAGGGGATCGGTAACAGCGGGCGCGTGGCCGCCATTAACGAACGGCTCCACAAAGGCAGCGCACCTGCCGCGCTGAGTGCGGCGGTCAACTTTAGAAAATGACGACGTTGCATATTCTTATCCTTGTCGTGAATAAGGGCACAGCGTAAACCTTTACCCTGCGGGAGGGTCAAGCCCCTTAACAGAATGCGCCGATAAAAACCGTGGGAATGCCCCATTTGGGCAAATTTAGCGGAATCCCTGCAATAACTGTGCTAACGTCAATAAATTGTCCCTTGTTGAGAATGATTATGACGAAAAGCATCAAGATCCTGCTGCTGGCGGGACTCCTTGGCTTCTCCTCCACCAGTTTTGCCCTGAGCGAATCCGAAGCTGAAGATCTGGCCGATCTGACCGCGGTGTTTGTTTACCTGAAGAACGATTGTGGCTATCAGGATCTGCCCGATGCGCAAATTCGCAAAGCGCTGGTGTTTTTTGCCCAGCAGAACCGCTGGGATCTGAGCAATTACAGCAACTACAACATGAAGTCGCTCGGCGAAGAGAGTTACAAAGATTTGAGCGGTATCGCCATTACCAATGACAAGAAGTGTAAGTCGCTGGCGCGTGACTCGCTGAGTCTGCTCGCTTACGTCAAATAGCCCGCCATCCCGCTCTGCTGCTGAAGATTTGACCGTGCAACCACGGTCATATTTCGCTATGCTTTTTCCCCTAATTTCATGGCGATGACATTCGAGGAGAGCCCCATCATGGCCCAGAATGAAATGTGGTATGAGACGCTTCATGCCGGATTTGGACAGTATTTCACGGTAGATAAACTGCTTTATCGCGACAAAACGGCGCATCAGGATCTGGTGATCTTTGAAAATGCCGCCTTTGGTCGTGTCATGGCGCTGGACGGTGTGGTGCAAACCACCGAGCGCGATGAGTTCATCTACCACGAAATGATGACCCACGTGCCAATCCTGGCGCACGGCAAGGCGAAGCGCGTGCTGATCATTGGCGGTGGCGATGGCGCCATGCTGCGCGAGGTCTCACGTCACCAAACGATTGAACAGATCACCATGGTTGAGATCGATGCCGGCGTGGTAAGTTTTTGCAAGACGTATCTGCCCAATCACAGCGCCGGTGCCTACGACGATCCACGGCTGAATCTGGTGATTGATGATGGTGTGAATTTCGTCACCCAGACGCAAGAGAAGTTCGACGTCATTATTTCCGATTGCACCGATCCCATCGGTCCCGGTGAAAGTCTGTTTACCTCTGAATTCTATGCCGGCTGTAAACAGGCGCTAAATCCCGGCGGAATCTTTGTGGCACAGAACGGCGTCTTTTTCCTGCAGCAGGACGAAGCGATCAACAGCCATCGTAAACTTGGCCATTACTTCTCCGACGTCAGCTTTTATCAGGCGGCGATCCCCACCTATTACGGTGGCATTATGACGTTTGCCTGGGCAAGCGACAACGAGACGCTACGCCAGTGGGATGCTGTCACCCTGCAATCACGCTTTGACGACGCGGGCCTACGCTGCCGCTACTACAATCCCGCGATTCATGTCGGTAGCTTTGCCTTACCGCAATATCTGCTGAATGCCTTGTCGTGTGAGGAGTGACGAAATTGCAAAAGCTGAAACTACACGGCTTCAATAATCTGACGAAGAGCCTGAGTTTTTGTATTTACGATATTTGCTACGCCAACAGCGAAGCGGAGCGTGATGGCTACATCGCCTATATTGATGAGCAGTATAATGCGAATCGCCTCACCGAAATCCTGACGGAGACCTGCTCAATCATTGGTGCCAACGTGCTGAACATCGCGCGACAAGATTATGAACCGCAGGGTGCCAGCGTTACCATTCTGGTCAGCGAAGAGCCGATCAATCCGCAGGATATCGACAAATCTGAGCATCCGGGTCCGCTGCCCAATTCGGTGGTGGCGCATCTGGATAAGAGCCATATTTGCGTGCACACCTATCCAGAAAGCCATCCTGAGGGGGGATTGTGCACCTTCCGCGCTGATATCGAAGTCTCCACCTGTGGGGTGATTTCGCCGCTTAAGGCGCTGAATTATCTGATTCACCAACTGGAATCGGACATCGTTACCATTGATTATCGCGTGCGTGGTTTTACCCGTGATGTGAATGGCTTAAAGCACTTTATCGATCACGAGATCAATTCGATTCAGAACTTTATGTCCGAGGATATGAAGGCGATGTACGACATGGTGGATGTGAACGTCTATCAGGAAAATATCTTTCACACCAAGATGTTACTGAAGGAATTTGACCTGAAATACTACCTGTTCAATACCAGGCCTGAAGAACTCAACCCGCAGGAGCACAAGCGCATCACCAATCTGCTGTGGAAAGAGATGCGTGAAATCTACTACGGCCGCAATATTCCGGCGACGGGATTGAAGCTATCGTAGTGGGCTGCGATTAACGGGTGCGCATCAATGGGCACCTACGCAAGCAAGTGTCGGTGCAGGGCTAGCATTGGGTTAACCCTACTGCTGAAGGGTCGCCTTTGATGGCGACCTTGTTACATCAGGCTGTCAGCTGCAAACCAATGCCACGCTCACGCAACGCGCGACAAACTGCGTCGTCGAGACGCGCATCCGTCACCACATCGGTCAAACTATCAATCGGTGCGGCGCAGTATAGCGACCAGGAACCGTACTTACTGCTGTCAGCCAGCAGAATGCGGCGGCGTGCATTCGCCAGCAGATCCATCTTCAGACCGGCTTTATCTTCCGTCGGCGTCGTAATCCCGCGTTCGATACTCCACGAGTTACAGCTAACGAACGCGATATCCGGATTAATGCTGCGCAGCAGGCGTCGGCCATGCTCTCCAATACAAGACTGACTGGAGTCATCAATACGGCCACCAATAATGGTGGTTTCAATCTGCTTGAATTCAGACAGGAACAGCGCGATATGCAGGTCGGCGGTGATCACTCGCAGTTGCAGATGCGTGAGCTGGCGCGCCAGTTCCAGCATGGTGGTACCGGCATCCAGCACCACGGAGTCGCCCGACTGCACATAACTGGCGGCAAACTGCGCGATGGCCTGCTTCTCTGCCAGATTACGCTGCATTTTTTCCAGCGTGGTCGGCTGCGCAGGTATAAAACGATTGAGCGTCACTCCGCCATGGCTGCGGCTAATGACGCCTTCCTTGTCGAGCTTGATCAGATCGCGGCGGATCGTCGCCGGTGAAGCCGAGATCGCACTCACCAGCTGTTCTACAGTGACCAGATTATGACTTTTCAGATAGTCCATAATCTGGTCGAGACGGCTTTGTCCCTTCATATTTCCCTATGCTAGCTGCATCGCGAGTTTAATGGAGATCGCCATGCTCGCAGAGTTCGCTTTACCTGTCCAGGCGATATCAAACGCCGTGCCGTGGTCCGCGGAAGTACGGATAAACGGCAGGCCAGCGGTGATATTGACGCCATCATAAAAACCTAACAATTTCAGAGGGATGTGCCCCTGATCGTGATACATCGCCACCACCATATCGTACTGACCTTGCTGGCACTGCAGGAACACGGTATCCGGCGGGCAAGGGCCATAAACATCAATGCCCTGCTCTTTCATCACTTTGATTGCCGGTGCTACGGTGGTGATCTCTTCGTCACCAAACAGGCCATTTTCGCCCGCATGCGGATTCACCCCAGCTACGGCAATGCGCGGCTTGTCGAAACCGACGCGGCGCAGGAAGGTATCCGCCATGCCAATTACCGTCTGGATGCGATCGCCATTCAGGGTATCCAGGAACTTACGCAGCGCGATATGCGTCGTGACGTGGATCACCTTCAGATGATCGGTGTACAGCACCATGGCGTAGTTTTTGGTGTTAGTTAGTTGCGCCAGCAGTTCGGTGTGTCCCGGATAAATGTGCCCTGCTGAGTGCAGTGCTTCTTTATTGAGTGGAGCTGTCGCGATTGCGTGCACTTCCCCGGCCAGTGCCAGTTCGGTGGCGCGTTTCACACAGCGCCAGGCCAAATCACCGGCTTCTTTCTGCACCACACCCGGTTTTAACGCCTCTGGATTGGCCAGCGGTTCATCAATTACGTTGATGATGCCCGGTGCGAAATGCGCATCTTTGACGTTATCCAGTACGCGTAATTCAGCCTGCGGCGTAATGTTCAATCCCATCACCCGACGCAGCGTACTGGCACAGCCGACCACCACCGCCGGGATCCCCGCCAGGTCGCCTTCCGCTAACGCTTTAATGATGATCTCCGGGCTGATGCCCGCCGGATCGCCCATGGTCACCGCAATAATTTTATTCACTCGACTTCTCCTCAATGAAACGGATGGCTTCTATCAGGGTGTTTTCGTCACCAAAGCCACCCGCTTTGGTCATCACCGGCAGGTGTAATTCGCTATTTAGCAGAACCCCGTGCGGCACACAGCCCGCCACCAGGCCCTGAATCTGAAAACCACTGGCGCCGAGCGCTTGTGCGACGGCAATTGCCACGTCGCCGCCCGAAAGATACAACCCGGCAGGCAAGGCCTGGCGGCAAACGTTGTGGGTCAATTGGGCGAGGAAGTGGCAGATGCGTTCTCCCAGCTCCTGGCGTGACACCTGATGTTGCTGACACAGCTGTTCAATCTCATGGCGTTGCTCTGCATGCTGTGTGGTGCGCACTACGCAGTGTGCGCCGTCGCGTAAAGCCTGTTGCATCGCTTGCTGCCACTCGACAGCCTGCGGCCACGCGGGCTGAGCAAACAGCTGACGGATATCAATATCGATAATGCGAATGTCACGTTGGGTCGCGAGGCGGGCGATTTGCTGCTGCGCGATGGCGCTCATCGAACCCACCACGGCCAGCACCGGCCTGGCCGGACGCGTCGCCAGATATTCGCCCAATGCATCACCTAATCCGGAAGCGCCTGCGAGTAAGGGTCGTGCGGGTAAACTCGCCGCCGCCGCCACAATCAGCGCAATATCAGCATCCTGCTCGGCATCCAGCACCACTAAGCCTTGCCTACTGGCAAGCACCTGTGCCAGCTTGCCACTGCGCACCGTTGCCAGGTCCAGAGTTTCACCGGTCAGATCGCTTTGCATGTGCAGGCGGGTTAACACATGGCTACTGGTCACCGGGGTTTTCGGGTCGCTGGCAAATTCGGTGTCCGTCAGACGCTGCTGGTTGATCCAGACTTCACCTTCACGCGTGGTACGGCCCAGTTTCGGCACAGCGGGCACCACCAGCGCTAAGGTTTTTCCGCTGGCGTGCAATGCGGCCTCAATCTCTGCGCCCGGATTGCCGCGCAGCGTGGAATCAATCTTTTTAAACAGCCAGCCATCCTGGGCAATCGCCTGATGCTGCTGTAATGCTAGCGTTGTACGATGCGCTGCTTCTGCTGCACTGACTGCACGGCTGTCGGTGCTGATGACCAGCACATCGGCGCTGCTGGCATCGTGGGCTGTACTGCTATCAAACAGCACATGCACCTTTGCACCTGCTCGCGCCAGTCCGCTGCCGGCGTCGTTGGCACCGGTAAAATCATCCGCGATCACTAAGACGGGTGTTTTCCATGGCTGTGAAGTCATTCTCTTTCCTCTGCCGGCAGTTCGCCGTGTTAAGATTGATTATATTCAATCATGATTGATTATATGTGAGCAAGATCAAATTATTTGAAATCAATTTGTCCTATAAATTTAGGCACTGTAGTGACAGAACCCGCACTGAATGAGCAAAATTAATCATTTAGTACGAAAAAACCGCGATAAGGGTATGAAATGAATATCAACAGCACCGTGATCAGTGGCTTCCAGGCGCTTAATGACCTCAGCTATTTACTGCAGAGTAAAGACAAAGCGCTTCTGGTCACCGACAAGAATATCGAAGGCATTCCAGCGGTTCAGTCGCTGATCGCGCAGCTGAAACAGCAGATCAGCAGTTTGAGCATCGTCAACAGCGTGCCGCCGGAGCCAAGCCAGCACGATGTCGCCGCCATTGTTGCCGCACTACCTTCTACCGACGTCGATCTGGTGATCGGCGTGGGCGGCGGCAGCGTGCTGGATGTCGCCAAACTGCTGTCGATTCTGTGCGTTGATGGCGCGCCGACACTGGATGCCCTGCTGGCCGGAGAGAAACCGCTGACCCGCACCACGTCACTGTTGATCCCGACCACCGCCGGTACCGGCTCCGAAGCCACGCCAAACGCAATCCTGGCGATCCCAGAGAAAGAGACCAAAGTTGGCATCATCACTCCGGTGATGCTGCCCGATTATGTCGCACTGGTGCCTGAACTGACCACCAGCATGCCGCCGCATATCGCCTCTTCCACCGGTATCGATGCACTCTGTCATCTGATCGAGTGCTTTACCGCCACCGTGTCCAATCCGGTGAGTGATAACTATGCGCTGATCGGCATGAAAAAGCTGTTTGCCAGCCTGGAGACCACCATTGCCGAACCGGGCAATCTGGAAGCGCGCCTGAATATGTTGTGGGCTTCTTATTACGGTGGCGCATCGATTGCCCACGCCGGTACCCATCTGGTGCATGCGATGTCCTATCCGCTGGGAGGCAAATATCATCTGCCGCACGGCGTGGCGAACGCCATTCTGCTGGCACCGTGCATGCGCTTTGTGCGCCCCGCCGCCGTGAGCAAATTTGCGCAGGCCTACGATCTGCTGCCGGACGCCGATGCCTCACTGGATGTAGAAGCCAAATCGCATGCGCTGGTGGAGTACTTTGCCGCGCTGGTGAAACGGCTCAAACTGCCTGCCAGTCTGGAAGAACTGGGTATCGGCCCGGATCACCTGCCGTATCTGGTTGAAGCCGCGCTCGACGTGCAGCGACTGATGAAGAATGTACCGATGAAAGTGAGCGCCGATGACGTACGAAACGTCTACCTGACGCTGTTTCCGGCTTTGAATCACTAAGGATTAATGAGGGAATCATGAGCAAGAAAATTCAGGGCGTATTAACCGCCATCGTCACCACCTTTGACAGTGAAGGTGCGTTTAATCCCGCGGCTCAGCGCCTGCAGGTACAACGTCAGCTCAGCGCGGGTAACGGCATCTTCTGCGGCGGTACCAACGGTGAGTTCTTTGTGCTCAACGAGCAGGAGAAGTTAGCGGTTACCGAAACCTGCGTAGATGAAGTGAACGGCGCTGCCCCCGTTGTGGCGCACATCGGTGAGATCTCTACCCGTGAAACCATCCGCCTCGGCAAACAAGTCGCCAAACTGGGCGTGGATGCGGTTTCGGTGATCACTCCGTATTTCGTGCCGCTGAAGCAGGAAGAGTTGATTGCCCACTACCGCGCGGTGGCAGATGCGATTGAAGTACCGCTGTATCTGTACAACATCCCTGCACGCACCGGCAACACCTTACAGCCGGAAACCGTGCGTGCGCTGGCTTCACATCCCAACATTATCGGCATCAAAGACAGTGCGGGCAGCTATGAGAGCCTGAGCGGTTTCCTGAAGGCCGCTGAAGGCGTGGAAAACTTCAACGTGCTGACCGGCCCTGACTCGCTGATCCACCGTGGCTTTGTTGAGGGTTGTACTGCCTGTATTTCGGGTCTCGCCAACGTGGCACCGAAAGAGATCAACGCTATCTGGGCACGTTTCCACGCGGGCGACATTGAAGGCTCGCGTCAGGCGCAGGAAAACATTACAGGCCTGCGTACCGATCTCTACAGCGTCGGTTTCCCACCGGCCACCGTTAAGAAAGCTGTTTCACTGCTGGGTTCAGATGTGGGTAACAGCCGTTATGCGGTGAGCTTCTCTGCCGAAGAAGAGCAGAAGATCCGCCAGATCGTGAATCAGTACCTGCAGTAAAGACCGATTGGGCAGCGGTTGCTGCCCGTTCCAACACCAGGATTGGGAAACGCTATGAAAGTTATCTGTACTTCACCGTCTTTCGCCAAATACGACGCTGCGCCTATTGATGCGCTGGAACAGCAGGGTTTTGAGCTGATCACCCTGCCCGCCGATGCACCGCTTAGCGCGCTGGAACCGCATCTGGCCGAGACCGTGGCGATGATCGTTGCCTTTACCGATGTGAATGAAGCACTGCTGGCAAAAGCACCTCAGCTGAAGATCGTGTGTAAGCATGGCGTGGGCGTCGACAACATCAATCTGGATGCCACCCGCGCACGCGGCATTTACGTCACCAATGTGCCGGATGCCAATAAACATGCCGTGGCTGACTTCGCGTTCGCGTTGATTCTGAATAGCGCACGCCAGATTACCCAGGCTGCAATTGGAACCCGTGCCGGTAACTGGCCGCGCATCTTTGCCACCGATGTATATGGCAAAACGCTGGGCATTATCGGCCTCGGGAATATCGGTAAACAGGTTGCGCTGCGTGCCAAAGGCTTCAACATGCGCGTGATTGCTTTCGACTTTTATCCGGATGAAAAATTTGCCGCCGAGCATGGCATCGAATTCGTCAGCCTCGATCAGCTGACCGAAAGCAGCGATTTCATCACCTTGCACAAGCCGCTCACCGATAAAACCCAGAATCTGTTCGATGCTGCGCGCATCAAGCGCATGAAGAAGAGTGCATTCCTGATCAATGCCTCACGCGGTGGCATCGTCAATGAGCAGGATCTGTATCAGGCGCTGCTGGACAACGTCATCGCTGGCGCGGCCGCCGATGTGTTTGAGCAGGAACCGCTGGCGGAACATCCGCTGTTCACCCTCAGCAACTTTATCCCGACTTCGCATATCGCGGGTTACACCGACGGTGCCATCAGTGCCATTGGTGAACGTTGCGTCGCGCAGATTGTGCAGTGCATCAAACAGGGCGAGCGCCCGACAAATGTTATGAACGGGCTGGATTAATTTTCTCAAAACCCTACTTAATCCAAATTTTAATCCCCAGTCATTGGTGCTGACGCCAGCGACAAGGTCATCTGTCCCCCGAATGTGGGGTGGATGATTGCAGTCAACGCCGCGACAGCGCGAAAGACGCCGGGAAGGTGAAAAAATATTATGAACAACACCTCTCGCTCTACCCGAATTCGCTGGTGGATTGCTGGCCTGATGTGGCTGGCGATCGCCATTAACTATATTGACCGTACCGTACTCTCTGCGGCTGCCCCGCATTTGATCAAAGAGCTCGACATTCATCCCGAGATGATGGGCTTTATCATGGCAGCGTTCTTCTGGTCTTACGCGCTGTTGCAGATCCCGGCAGGCTGGTTTGCCGATCGCTTCGGTCAGAAAAAAGGTCTTGGTATTGCGGTGGCCTGGTGGTCAATTGCTACCATGGCGATGGGCCTGGCAACCGGCTTTAAATCTCTACTGGCGCTGCGTTTAGCGCTGGGTGTCGGTGAGGCCGCCGCCTATCCGAGCAACGCCGGGATAACCGCGCGCTGGTTCCCGGATCGTGAACGTGCCACCGTTTCAGGCCTGTTCGACAGCGCCTCGAAGTTTGGTGGTGCCGTGGCCATGCCGCTGATCGTATTTATGATCGCCATGTTCGACTGGCGCATCACCTTCCTGGTGATTGGATCACTCGGTGTGTTCTGGGTGATCGCCTGGTACTTTATCTATGCGGAAAACCCGGAAGATCACAAAGCGATCAGTCAGGACGAAGTGCGCTTTATTCGTGATGGCCAGGCGCAGAAACACGGCGACAAAAGCGTACGTCCGATGAAGTGGTACAAGCTGCTGCGTTACCGCAATATCTGGGCAATGTGCATTGGCTTCTTCACTATCAACTACACCTCATACTTCTTTATCACCTGGCTGCCGACTTATCTGGTGAAAGATAAAGGCATGGATTTCCTCAAGATGGGGATGGTGGCTGCACTGCCGCTGATTTGCGGCATGGTGATTGAAGTGCTGGCCGGTTGGGCATCGGATCGCATGGTGCACAAAAAAGTGCTGTCACTGACCGCCACGCGCAAGCTGTTCCTGACTATTGGTCTGATGATGGCACTGTGTATCGGCTTCGCCCCGTTCACTGACTCGGTATTTATGACCGTGCTGTTGCTGTGTATCGCCAAATCGGGCACCACCGTTGCGGCTTCGCAGGTGTGGGCACTGCCTGGCGATGTGGCACCGCAGAACAGCGTGTCGATCGTGGCAGGCCTGCAAAACACCGTATCCAACATGGGCGGTGCGGTGGGGCCGATTATTACTGGTGCCATCGTCGGGGCGACAGGCCACTTCACCTGGGCGCTGGTGTTCTCTGCTGTATTAGTGGTTATCGGTATTCTTAACTACCTGTTCCTGATGGGCAAAGTCGAACCCATCGTGGATGAGGAACAGGCGCATCATCCACACTCCGTGGTAAGCGGCGCGTAAGTGCCAAACTCGCCGCATCGTCCTGATGCGGCGTTTCCCCTACAGAAAATAAAAAACAATTGGAGGCGACATGTCGCTGAATTCCAATGGATCACCTGCTGCAATTCAGGCAAGTAAAGCGAAAGGGAAATTTCGTTTCGTCATTCTCACGGTGCTGTCAGTCGGCATCGCCATCAACTATATCGATCGCGCCGCCATGAGTGTCGCCATGCCGTTTATGAGCCAGGAGCTGCACTTCTCGCCCACGGACAGCGGCTTATTACTCTCGGCATTTTTCTGGAGCTATGTGCTGTTCCAGCTACCCGGCGGCTGGCTGGTGGATAAACTCGGCCCGCGCATCACTTTTGCTGTCAGCAGCCTGGGCTGGGGTTTAGCCACCGCCGCCTGTGGCCTGGCCAGCTCCATCGCTGCTCTGGTGGGCTTCCGCTTTGTTTTAGGTGCCGTGGAAGCGCCCAGCTATCCCGCCAGTTCGTCGACGGTCACGCGCTGGTTCCCGCGTCAGGAGCGCAGCTTTGCCGCTGCCACCTTCAACAACGGCAGTAAGATCGGTGGCACGCTGGCGATCCCGATCATCTCTTTCCTGATCGCGCTGGTCGGCTGGCGTATGACATTTGTCATCTCCGGCGTGGTGGCGGTGGTGTGGGCGCTGGCATGGTACTTGTGGTATCGCGATCCGCGCGATCACAAAAGCGTCTCGCTTGAGGAAGTGGAATTCATCGAGGCCAACCAGGATCCGCAAACCGGCGAGCCGATGAGTGTGCGACAGTTGCTGGGCCAACGTGCCGTACAGGCAATGATGGCCGGCTTCTTCTGCATTAACTTTGTTTCCTACTTTTTCTTTACCTGGTTCCCAACCTATCTGGTGGAAACCTTCCATCTCTCACTGATGAAATTCGGCCTGCTCGGCATGCTGCCAGGGCTGGCAGCGATTGTTGGCGGCTGGTGCGGCGGGTTGCTGTCCGATTCACTGGTGCGTCGCGGCTACTCGCTGAGCGTGGCGCGCAAAATTCCGCTGGTGGGCGGCATGTTGGGTAGTGCCACCATCGGTCTGGCGGCATTTTCCCCAACTGTTGGCCTGGCGCTGGCGGCACTCTGCTTTGCCAACTTCGCCGCCACGTTTGCCTCTGCCGCGCTGTGGGCACTGCCGTCTGATGTCGCACCCAACCGCGCGAACGTCGCCACCATCGGCGGTATCCAGAACATGGCGGCCAATCTGGCCGGGATTATTTCACCTATCCTGATCGGGGTGATCATGCAATACACCCACTCCTTTGTGATCCCACTGGAGATCGCCGGGGTGATCGGTGTCGTCGGAGCGCTGATTTACGCCTTCTGGCTGCCGCGTGTGCAGCCGATGGGCACCGAATCTGCCGCAGCACTGGAAGGCAACTTAAGGAGGGAAGTATGAATACTCGCTGGAAGCAACGCCCGGCGCACGCGACCTGGGGGGATTTTGGTCCCGACGATCAACTCGGTCGATTGAATCTCCTGACCGCGCAAAAGGTGCTGGAAGGCGTAGCCGAAGTGAAAACCGGGCAAACGTTCTGCCTGAGTTTACCGCTCGACTTACCGGGCGGCACGGCGATGAACCCGCGCCGTCCGCCGCCGCAGCTCAATGCCACACGACGCGGCGAGCATGCCAATATGACCTATCCGTTATCGCGCGATAATCCACTGCTCACCGACGTGATTTGCGATGATACCGTGACGCTGGCGCTGCAATACTCAACGCAATGGGACAGTTTGGCGCATATGGGCCAGTGGTTTGATGTCAACGGCAACGGCGAGCCCGAGATGGTGTTCTACAACGGCTACAAAGCCAATGTCGATATCGTTGGGGAAACGGATTATCGCGGCGGCTGTGGCTGCGACCACGGCAGCCATTTGGGCGCGAAGAAACTCGGCATCGAAAATGTGGCGCAGCACGGCATGCAAGGCCGCGCGGTGATGATTGATATTAAACGTCACTTTGGCACCGAGCGGTTTGCCTTTGGTTATCAGCATCTGCAGCAGATTTTACAGGCGGATGGTATCGAGGTGCGCCAGGGCGATATGGTGTGTTTCCGCACCGGCATGGATGAAGCGATTCTGGCGATGCAGGGCGAGCCGGATATGACGTTTTTAAACAGCCACTTTGCGGGTCTGGATGGCAGTGATGAGCAGCTGCGCAACTGGATCGTCGAGAGCGGCGTGGTGGCGCTGATCGCCGATAACCCAGCGGTAGAGATTTTACCAGCACGCCCAATGAACGATGATTTTTATCCGTCGCATCCGCTGCACGATCTCTGTCTGTTCCGGCTGGGAGTGTATCTCGGCGAACTGATGTTACTCAGTCCGCTGGCGGATTGGCTGGCGCAGCAACAGCGCCATGCGTTTCTGCTCACCGCCCCACCACTGCGGCTACCTGGCGCAGTGGGTTCACCGGCGACACCGATTGCCACGGTTTGATGTGCCAACGGTAGCTATGGGCCGTACGAGTTTGAGGCGGCAATGTGGTCGTAGGGAGCGCAATAAATTGTGCCGCTACGGCCCGTGCGTGTTTGAGGCAGCACTATGGCCGTGGGGAGCGCAATACATTGCGCCGCTACGGCCCGTGCGCGGCTGAAGCAGCACTGAGGGTGCAGAAGGCCGAAAAAATTACGCTGTCTGGCGTGCAAGACGATCACGACAACGCATGCGCATTCGTGCGGGTTATTTCCCCGCCAGAAATTGACGATACGCCGCGATCACTGCGAGGAAATCTTCCACGCCGCAAAATGACAGACTCTCTTCGTCGTAATACGTCATGCCCTCTTCCATGCCATCGTCTTCCAGTGCCAGCTGGTTGGCTCGGATCATCACCTCTTCTTCATCCAGCCAGATGGTGTACTCATGTCCGACGCGCTGCCACTGATTGATAGTGCCTTTCACTGCCCGCGCGGCCGCTTCCACTTCATCCAGCAGGGCCAGATTATCGCTGGCCTCTTCATTGAACCAGTGCCCCACCGCTTCGTGGTCCATCGACATACGTACTTTGACCTGCCCGGTCAAATCACGCAGAAATTCATACTCCATGGGTTTGCCTCGTGTAGCTAATGGCGCGACATGCAGCACCGATTAGGTGCATTTTGTGCGTAGCGCGCTGAATAAAGTGGGATCGCGCTCGCATTATGCCTGGACATGCTCGAGGAAAAAAGCGCATAAAAAAAGGGACGATTCGCATCGTCCCCTCTTCATCCTTCGCGCCGATTAAACAGCGGTCTGGAAGATCACACCGTCAGCTTTTTCAGTGTACTGACCCAGCTGGTCAAAGTTGAGATAGCGGTAAGTATCTGCCGCCGTCTTATCAACCTGAACCATAAACTGCTGATACTCATCTGGCGTTGGCAGTTTACCCAGCAGGGATGCCACCGCAGCCAACTCAGCCGAAGCCAGGAACACGTTCGCGCCGGTACCGAGGCGGTTCGGGAAGTTACGGGTTGAGGTGGAAACCACCGTCGCACCGTCTTTCACACGCGCCTGGTTACCCATGCAGAGTGAGCAACCTGGGATTTCGATACGCGCACCGCTCTTACCGAAGACGCTGTAATAGCCCTCTTCCGTCAGCTGTGCGGCATCCATCTTAGTAGGCGGCGCCACCCACAGACGGGTTGGCAGTTGGCCTTTGTGCGCATCCAGCAGTTTACCTGCAGCACGGAAGTGACCGATGTTGGTCATACAAGAACCGATGAACACTTCATCGATCTTCTCGCCCTGCACATCAGACAACCAGCGCGCATCGTCCGGATCGTTTGGTGCACACAGGATTGGCTCTTTGATTTCGGCCAGATCGATATCGATCACTGCCGCATATTCTGCATCCGCATCGCCTTCCAGCAGTTGCGGATCCGCCAGCCATTTCTGCATGCCTTCTACACGGCGCTCCAGCGTACGACGATCGCCGTAACCTTCGGAGATCATCCACTTCAGCAGCACGATGTTTGAGTTCAGATACTCAATGATCGGCTCTTTATCCAGCTTGATGGTACAGCCCGCTGCAGAACGCTCAGCTGACGCATCGGTCAGTTCAAATGCCTGCTCCACTTTCAGTTTCGGCAGACCTTCGATTTCCAGCACGCGGCCAGAGAAGATGTTTTTCTTCCCTTTCTTCTCAACAGTCAGCAGACCCGCTTTGATGGCGTACAGTGGGATGGCGTGAACCAGATCGCGCAGGGTGATGCCCGGCTGCATTTCGCCTTTGAAGCGCACCAGCACTGACTCAGGCATATCCAGTGGCATGACGCCGGTCGCAGCAGCAAACGCCACCAGACCAGAACCTGCCGGGAAGGAGATCCCGATTGGGAAACGGGTGTGTGAATCGCCGCCGGTACCCACGGTATCTGGCAGCAGCATACGGTTCAGCCAGCTGTGGATAACGCCGTCACCCGGACGCAGTGAGACACCGCCACGGTTCATAATGAAGTCAGGCAGGGTGTGATGCGTGGTCACGTCAACCGGCTTAGGATAGGCTGCGGTATGACAGAATGACTGCATGACTAAATCGGATGAGAAGCCCAGGCACGCCAGGTCTTTCAGTTCATCACGGGTCATTGGACCGGTGGTGTCCTGAGAACCTACAGAGGTCATTTTAGGTTCACAGTAGGCACCCGGACGGATACCTTCAACGCCACAGGCACGGCCAACCATTTTCTGCGCCAGTGAATAACCACGGGTGCTTTCTGCAACGTCTTTGGCTTTCACAAACACATCGCTGTGCGGCAGACCCAGAGACTCACGTGCTTTGGTGGTCAGGCCACGACCAATGATCAGTGGAATACGGCCACCGGCACGCACTTCATCCAGCAGCACTTCGGTTTTCAGCTCGAAGGTCGCCAGCAGTTCGTCGGTTTCATGATTGCGCACTTCACCCTTGTACGGGTAAACGTCAATCACATCGCCCATGTTCAGACGGTCAACGTCCACTTCGATCGGCAGTGCGCCCGCATCTTCCATAGTGTTGAAGAAGATCGGTGCGATTTTACCGCCGAGGCACAGACCGCCGCCTTTTTTGTTTGGCACGTACGGAATGTCATCGCCCATGAACCACAACACCGAGTTGGTGGCAGATTTACGGGAAGAACCGGTACCCACCACGTCACCGACGTAGGTCAGCGGGAAGCCTTTTTTCTGCAATTCTTCGATCTGTTTGATCGGCCCAATGTTGCCGGCATCGTCGGGTTCGATACCATCACGTGGGTTTTTCAACATCGCCAGTGCGTGCAGTGGAATATCCGGGCGAGACCATGCATCCGGTGCCGGAGAGAGGTCATCGGTGTTGGTTTCGCCGGTCACTTTAAACACGGTGGTGGTGATTTTTTCAGCCAGCTTAGGACGCTTCAGGAACCACTCAGCATCGGCCCAGGACTGGATAATTTTTTTCGCGTGGGGGTTACCCGCTTTCGCTTTCTCTTCGACATCGTAGAAGTTATCGAACATCAGCAGCGTATGGGAAAGGGCTTCAGCGGCAATCGGAGCCAGTGCTTCATCGTCAAGCGCTTCGATCAGGGCATGGATGTTGTAACCACCCTGCATGGTGCCCAGCAGTTCAACTGCCTTTTCGCGAGTAACCAGAGGAGAGAGGGCTTCGCCCTTCGTGACAGCTGCCAGAAAACCAGCTTTTACATAAGCCGCTTCATCAACACCTGGGGGTACACGGTTGACCAATAGATCGGTCAGGAATTCTTCTTCACCCGCTGGCGGGTTTTTCAGCAGTTCAACCAGCGCGGCCATTTGGGAAGCATCTAACGGCTTAGGTACGATTCCCTGGGCAGCACGCTCGGCAACGTGCTTACGGTATTCTTCTAGCACGACGTTCTCCTCGCTCTCATTGTATAGCTTTCCGGTACACCCCTTGAGCTGTCAAACAGTAGGGTGAGGTGCCCGGTTCCGCGTCGGCCAGCATAGCAGCATTTCGGCTGATTGTTAATCTGTTTACAAAAAAGCAACATCCGCGCGTTATTTAGCAGATTTATCTGGATTTTGAGCGGGGTCACACAAAAAAGCAGGCCACCTGAGCCTGCCATTTTGTGATTGAAGGGCTAAAAATTAGCGATCGACCAGGGTGAATTCGCTTTCGTTGTAGCGCTCACCCTGAATATTTTGTGGATTGAATAGCGTATCCAGGGCCTTAATATCGGCTGAATGAAGTGTGAGAGCGGCCGCAGCACAGTTCTGTTCCAGATTGGCGATTTTACTGGCACCAGGGATCGGCACGATATCCTCACCTTTCGCCAGCACCCACGCCAGCGCCAGTTGTGCTGCTGTCGCATCATAACCTGCAGCCATCTCTGAAAGCTGATTCACTAACTTCTGGTTATGCGCCTGTGCGCCCTGTTGGAAACGCGGCAGGTAGCGACGAAAATCATCTTCCGCCAGCGTGGTCGCCGCCGGGAATTTACCGGTGAGGAAACCGCGGCCTAACGGACTGTAAGGGACAAATCCGATATTCAGCTCACGGCAGGTGGCGAGAATTTCTTGGTCCGGATCGCGCGTCCACAGAGAGTATTCGCTCTGCAGGGCCGAAATCGGATGCACCGCCTGCGCACGGCGTAACGTGGCGGATGAGACTTCGGATAAACCGAGATACTTCACCTTCCCTTCACGCACCAGATCCGCCATCACGCCTACCACATCCTCAATCGGCACGGCTGGATCAAGACGATGCTGATACAGCAATTCAATGGTTTCCAACCCCAGGCGCTGGAGTGAACCTTCCACGGCGCGGCGGATATGCGCCGGTTCGCTATTGGCACCGGTAATGCGCTCCCAGCCCTCCCCATGATCGGTGATGCGGAAACCAAACTTGGTCGCCACTTTGATATCGCTACGGCCTTTAATTGCTTTCGCCAGCAGCGTTTCATTGGTGAAAGGACCATACACTTCAGCGGTATCGAGGAAATTGACGCCGAGTTCAAACGCACGCGCCAGCGTATTCAACGCCTGCTTCTCATCATTCTGACCATAGGCAAAGCTCATGCCCATGCAGCCTAATCCTAACGCTGAAACCTGTAATCCCTGACTGCCCAGTTGACGTTGTTGCATTGATGTATCCTCTTCGCTTACGGTGTTAATGTTATAAACCTCAGCAATCGCAGCAACAATTGCGCGATTTTCGTTGATTTAGTGAATGGAATTCAGCAATGAACAACTACCGTGCATCAATGCAGGAACTGGAGATGTTTGCCGCTATCGCGCAGCATTTGAGTTTTCGCAAAGCCGCAGAGGAGCGAAATGTCACGCCCTCGAGCCTGAGCCACGCCATGCGCAACTTTGAGGAGAGGCTGGGAGTGCGTCTGCTGCACCGCACCACGCGGAGAGTGGCGCTGACCGAAGCCGGCGAGCGATTCTTGCTGCGTATCCAGCCTGCGCTGGCCGATCTTTCACAGGCGGTGGATGAACTGAATGACTGGCGTCGCGATCCTCGTGGCGTGTTGCGCATCAGCATGCCGCGTTCGGCGGAGGCGCTGTTTTTCCAATCCGTCATTTTACCGTTCGTGCAACGCTACCCTGAGATTACGCTGGAGATCGACAGCAATGACGCGCTGGTGGATATCGTTGAGAGCGGTTTTGATGCGGGCGTGCGCTATGGCGATGTACTGGCGCAGGATATGATTGCGGTGCCTTTTGGTCGGCCGATGCGTGCACTGGCGGTGGCCAGTCCGGCTTTTCTTGCTCAACATGGCGTTCCGCAGCTCCCGGCAGAGCTGTTGCAGTTTCCCTGTATTGAAAGACGCTTTCCCAGCGGACGTCGCTATCGTTGGGAATTTTGGCAGGATGGGCGCAAGCAGGAAGTGGCGGTAAAAGGCTCACTGGTGCTGGACAATAATGAGCGCATTCTGCAAGCGGCATGTGCCGGATTAGGTATCGCCTTTTTACATCAGGACGCGGTCAACGCTGCTTTGGCGGAGAGAGAATTAGTTGAAATACTTACTGAGTATACGCAGATTGAAGAAGGATTCTGGCTTTATTACCCCAGCAGGAAATACCTTTCCGCACCGCTAAGGCATTTTATTGATTGGATTAAAGATATCAATAATTAATTACATGAACACTTAACATCTTTAATTAAATACTAACGATAAAACTGAGAAGCTTAATTAAAATTAAAGATAAATTAGACGTGAAATAAGAAATAAACCGCGTAGACTGCCTGCGGGCGCTTGAGGCAATCTGCCTCAAGCATTATCAATTGAGGTGGGTTGTGGTATGAGAAACTCATGCGGTCAATTTTCATCAACCGCACGAGCGAGCAACTACCCACAACACATAAGCAATGTTAGGGTAGTTGCTTGCTCGTGCTAATGCAAGGAGTAAGTGATTATGAAGTTATCATTCAGCAAGCTGATTATCGGCGGGCTCATGCTATTAGTATTGTGCCTGGTGAATCGCAATACACTCTGTGAATTACGATTCAAGGTATTCACTGCTGAATTATCTGCGGTAATGGCTTACGAAGTCAGGCCGTAACACTTCAATAGCAGGGGTTCGCCCCTGCTATTTCCGGCAGGGCTTATGCATTAGCTCCAGCGCCTTATTTATCGATTCAATTTAATAGAACCCGTAATAAAAAACGGCTCCATTAAGGAGCCGTTTCTTTATTTAGCAAAAAAATTATTTCTTTTTCGCTTTCGCGTTTGGCAGGTCAGTGATGCTACCTTCAAACACTTCTGCCGCCAGACCAACTGACTCATGCAAGGTTGGGTGCGCGTGAATGGTCAATGCGATGTCTTCTGCATCACAGCCCATTTCAATCGCCAGACCGATTTCACCCAGCAGCTCGCCGCCGTTGGTGCCGACAATCGCGCCACCGATCACACGGTGAGTTTCTTTGTCGAAGATCAGTTTGGTCATACCGTCTGCACAATCAGAAGCGATTGCACGGCCAGAAGCAGCCCACGGGAAGGTGGAGACTTCGTAGCTGATGCCTTTCTCTTTAGCTTCTTTCTCGGTCAGACCTACCCAGGCAACTTCTGGCTCGGTATAGGCGATAGAAGGAATCACTTTCGGGTCGAAGTAGTGTTTCAGACCAGAAATCACTTCTGCCGCGACGTGACCTTCGTGCACACCTTTGTGCGCCAGCATTGGCTGACCGACGATGTCGCCGATAGCAAAGATGTGTGGCACGTTGGTACGCAGCTGTTTGTCGACGCGGATGAACCCACGATCGTCCACTTCCACGCCCGCTTTACCCGCATCCAGGCCTTTACCGTTTGGCACACGGCCAATCGCCACCAGCACTGCGTCATAACGCTGCGCTTCAGCCGGGGCTTTTTTGCCTTCCATTGACACGTAGATACCATCGTCTTTCGCTTCAACAGCGGTCACTTTGGTTTCCAGCATCAGGTTGAATTTTTTGCTGATACGTTTGGTGAAGACCTTCACCACGTCTTTATCGGCAGCAGGGATAACCTGGTCGAACATCTCAACCACGTCGATCTCTGAACCCAGCGCGTTATACACGGTGGCCATTTCCAGACCGATGATGCCGCCGCCCATAACCAGCAGACGCTTAGGCACTTCTTTCAGTTCCAGCGCATCTGTTGAATCCCACACGCGTGGATCGTTGTGTGGGATGAATGGCAGCTCAATCGGGCGCGAGCCTGCAGCGATAATCGCGTTGTCGAAGTTGATGGTGGTTGCGCCGCCCTCACCTTCCACCACCAGGGTGTTAGCACCGGTGAATTTACCCAGACCGGTTACCACTTTCACTTTACGGCCTTTCGCCATGCCGGCCAGACCGCCAGTCAGTTGGGTGATAACTTTTTCTTTCCAGGTACGGATCTTGTTGATGTCAGTTTGCGGCTGGCCAAACACGATACCGTGCTCTTCCAGTGCTTTGGCTTCTTCGATCACTTTCGCAACATGAAGCAGCGCTTTTGACGGGATACAGCCTACGTTCAGACAAACACCACCGAGGGTGCTGTAACGCTCAACGATTACGGTTTCCAGACCTAAATCAGCGCAACGGAAGGCTGCAGAGTAACCTGCAGGACCTGCCCCAAGTACCACGACTTGAGTTTTAATCTCTGTACTCATCATGACCTCTTATTAGATTGCCGGCGGCCAGACGTAGAGCCTATCCCAGGCTCTGCATGCCCTAAATCCACCGGGACATTTCACCGCAAGAGTTTACAGAATTGTTAATAAACTGCCAACCGCGGCAACTCCGAATGCTTACAACAAGGCCGGCATTTGCCGGCCTTGATTAACTTCACATCACCAGACGGCGAATGTCGGACAGTGTGTTGTTGATGATGGTGATAAAGCGCGCACCATCAGCACCGTCGATCACGCGGTGGTCGAAGGAGAGAGAGATTGGCATCATCAGACGCGGTTCAAACTCTTTACCGTTCCACACCGGTTCCATCGCAGACTTAGACACACCGAGGATCGCCACTTCTGGCGCATTCACGATAGGTGCGAAGTGCGTGGTGCCCAGGCCACCAAGGCTGGAGATGGTGAAACAACCGCCCTGCATATCGCCAGCGGTCAGCTTGCCATCACGCGCTTTCTTAGAAATTGCCATCAGCTCACGCGACAGTTCAGTGATGCCTTTCTTGTTCACATCTTTGAACACCGGAACCACCAGACCGTTTGGCGTATCAACCGCCACACCGATGTTGATGTATTTCTTCAGCGTCAGGCGTTGTGCATCTTCAGACAGTGAACTGTTGAAACGCGGCATCTGCTCCAGCGCAGCGGCAACGGCTTTCATGATGAACACCACAGGGGTGAACTTCACATCCAGCTTACGTTTTTCCGCTTCGGCGTTCTGCTGTTTACGGAACGCTTCCAGATCGGTGATATCAGTCTTGTCAAAGTGCGTAACGTGCGGGATAACCACCCAGTTACGGCTCAGGTTCGCACCCGAGATCTTCTGGATACGACCCAGTTCCACTTCTTCCACTTCACCGAACTTGCTGAAGTCCACTTTCGGCCAAGGCAGCAGACCCGGCAGGCTTCCGCCACTTGCCGCGGCAGCCGGAGCCGCTTCTGCGCGTTTCACTGCATCTTTCACGTAAGACTGTACGTCTTCTTTCAGGATGCGACCTTTACGGCCGGTGCCTTTGACTTTCGCCAGATTGACACCGAACTCGCGCGCCAGGCGACGAATCACCGGGGTAGCGTGGACGTAAGCGTCGTTTTCAGCAAACTCACCTTTCGCGTCAGCTTTCGCCGCAGGTGCTGCAGCAGGTTTCGCTGCCGCTGGAGCCGGAGCCGCTTCCTGTTTCGCCGCAGGTGCCGCAGCAGCAGGCGCAGCGCCTTCTACTTCGAACACCATGATCAGTGAACCGGTGCTGACTTTATCGCCAGTAGAGACTTTCAGCTCTTTGACGATACCTGCGAATGGCGCAGGCACTTCCATCGAAGCTTTATCGCCTTCAACCACGATCAGTGACTGCTCAGCGGTGACTTTGTCGCCCACTTTCACCAGCACTTCAGTGACTTCAACTTCATCGCCGCCGATGTCAGGCACGTTGACGTCTTTCGCGCCACCCGCAGCAGCAGGGGCTGCAGCCGGAGCCGCTTCCTGCTTCGCCGCTGGGGCCTCAGCCGGTGCAGCACCTTCTGCTTCGAAGATCATGATCAGCGAGCCGGTATTCACTTTATCGCCGGTGGCGATTTTGATCTCTTTCACCACGCCCGCGAACGGTGCTGGCACTTCCATTGAAGCCTTGTCGCCTTCAACGGTAAGCAGAGATTGTTCAGCTTCAACTTTGTCGCCGACTTTCACCAGAATCTCAGTAACTTCAACTTCATCACCGCCGATATCTGGAACGTTGACCTCTTTGCTGACGGCCGCAGCCGCCGGAGCAGGAGCCGCTTCCGCTTTTTTCTCTTCTGCCGCTGGTGCAGCAGCCGCTGCGCCTTCGGCTTCAAAGATCATGATCAGCGAACCGGTATTCACTTTGTCACCGGTAGAGATTTTAATCTCTTTCACTACGCCAGCCTGTGGCGAAGGTACTTCCATTGAGGCTTTATCGCCTTCCACGGTGATCAGCGACTGTTCAACTTCAACTTTGTCGCCCACCTTCACCAGGATTTCGGTGACTTCAACTTCGTCTGACCCGATATCCGGTACGTTAATTTCGATAGCCATTACTCTCTTACCTCTTAAGCCAGACGCGGGTTAACTTTATCGGCATCGATGCTGAATTTGGTGATTGCTTCTGCCACCACTTTCTTATCGATTTCGCCGCGTTTAGCCAGCTCACCCAGCGCAGCAACCACAACATACGATGCATCCACTTCGAAGTGGTGACGCAGGTTTTCACGGCTGTCTGAACGACCGAAGCCATCGGTACCCAGTACGCGATAATCGCTTGAAGGAACGTAGCTGCGAACCTGTTCTGCGAACAGCTTCATGTAGTCGGTTGAGGCAACAGCTGGCGCTTCATTCATCACCTGAGCGATGTACGGGACGCGTGGGGCTTCGGTTGGATGCAGCATGTTCCAGCGCTCACAATCCTGGCCATCACGAGCCAGTTCGGTGAACGAGGTGACGCTGTAAACATCAGAACCGATGCCATAGTCTTTCGCCAGGATCTGTGCCGCTTCACGCACGTGACGCAGGATAGAACCTGAACCCAGCAACTGCACTTTGCCTTTGCTACCGTCTACGGTTTCCAGCTTGTAGATACCCTTACGGATACCCTCTTCCGCACCCTGCGGCATCGCAGGCATGTGGTAGTTTTCGTTCAGCGTGGTGATGTAGTAGTAGATGTTTTCCTGCGCTTCGCCGTACATACGTACCAGACCATCTTGCATGATGACCGCCACTTCGTACGCGTAAGACGGATCGTAAGAGATACAGTTCGGGATAGTCAGCGACTGAATGTGGCTATGACCATCTTCGTGCTGCAGGCCTTCGCCGTTCAGCGTCGTACGACCTGAGGTGCCGCCGACCAGGAAGCCTCGCGCCTGTTGGTCGCCCGCCAGCCACATCAGATCGCCGATACGCTGGAAACCGAACATCGAGTAATAGATGTAGAACGGAATCATCGGCAGGTTGTTGGTGCTGTAAGAGGTCGCCGCCGCCAGCCAGGATGAACCTGCGCCCAGCTCGTTGATCCCTTCCTGCAGAATCTGGCCTTTCTCGTCTTCTTTATAGTAAGCAACCTGCTCACGGTCCTGCGGGGTGTACTGCTGGCCGTTCGGGCTGTAAATACCGATCTGACGGAACAGACCTTCCATACCGAAGGTACGCGCTTCATCCGCAAGGATTGGCACCAGACGATCTTTGATCGACTTGTTCTTCAGCATCACGTTAAGGGCACGTACAAACGCGATGGTGGTCGAGATCTCTTTGTTCTGCTCTTCCAGCAACGGTTTGAACTCTTCCAGCGTTGGCATCTCCAGCTTCTCGCTGAACTCTGCCTGACGGGTTGGCAGGTAGCCACCCAGCTTCTCACGCTGACCGTGCAGGTAGTTATACTCGTCAGAACCTTTCTCGAAGGTCACGTACGGCAGGCTTTCGATCTGATCGTCAGCCACTGGCACGTTGAAGCGATCACGGATGTAGCGAACGCCATCCATGTTCATCTTCTTCACCTGGTGCGCGATGTTTTTACCTTCCGCTGTGTCACCCATACCATAACCTTTGATGGTATGTGCCAGGATCAGGGTCGGCTGACCTTTGGTGTCCTGCGCTTTTTTCAGTGCCGCGTAGATTTTCTTCGGATCGTGGCCACCACGGTTCAGGGCGAAGATCTCTTCGTCTGACCAGTCTTTCACCAGTGCAGCGGTCTCCGGGTATTTACCGAAGAAGTGCTCACGCACGTAGGCGCCATCACGGGATTTGAAGGTCTGGTAGTCACCATCAACGGTTTCGTTCATCAGCTGGATCAGTTTGCCGCTGGTGTCCTGCTTCAGCAGTTCATCCCAACGTGCGCCCCAGATCACTTTAATCACGTTCCAGCCAGCACCGGCAAAGATGCCTTCCAGCTCGTTGATGATTTTGCCATTACCGGTAACCGGGCCATCGAGGCGCTGCAGGTTACAGTTAATGATGAACACCAGGTTGTCCAGCTTCTCACGGGTGGCGATGGTGATCGCACCTTTAGATTCTGGCTCATCCATCTCGCCATCGCCGAGGAAGGCGTAAACGGTCTGGTTAGACGTGTCTTTCAGGCCACGGTGTTCCAGATATTTCAGGAACTTCGCCTGATAGATCGCGTTCAATGGACCGAGGCCCATAGAAACGGTTGGGAACTGCCAGAAATCAGGCATCAGTTTCGGGTGCGGGTAAGAAGACAGACCTTTACCGTGCACTTCCTGACGGAAGTTGTTCATCTGCTCTTCAGTCAGACGGCCTTCAAGGAAAGCACGTGAGTAGATGCCTGGAGAAATATGACCCTGGAAGTAAACCAGATCGCCGCCGTCTTTATCACTGCGCGCACGGAAGAAGTGGTTGAAGCACACTTCATAAATGGTGGCAGAAGACTGGAAAGATGAGAGGTGACCACCCAGCTCCAGATCTTTCTTCGATGCACGCAGGACCGACATAATGGCGTTCCAGCGAATTGCGGAACGGATACGACGTTCAAGAGAGGTGTTGCCCGGATAATCCGGTTCATCTTCAACAGCAATAGAGTTGATGTAGTTACTGATAGCCGATGCACCGCCAGCCACTTTCACGCCACCTTTGCGTGCTGCGTTCAATACCTGATCAAGCAGATACTGCGCGCGCTCAACACCTTCTTCACGGATGACCGATTCGATCGCCTGTAGCCAGTCACGAGTTTCGATCGGATCCACGTCATTCTGTAAACGTTCTGACATGGGGTGTGTTCCTTATCTGTGTCTAATACGTTGAATTATCAGGAGCCTGTCTGCTTGTGCTTTGCTTCTGGTTCACAGCACAAGTAAGACAGGCCCGTCGTTTATGTCCGCACGTTCGTTGCCGTGCGTTATTCCTTACGTTGCTGTAAACGACGCAGGGAGCGTTCACGACGGCTCTGCGCCCGACTTCTATCCAGCAAGATTTCCTCAATAAACGCCAGGTGACGATGGGATGCCTCGCGTGCTTGTTCTGGCTCACGAGCCACAATCGCCTCAAAAATACTGGCGCGGTGACCGCTCACTTTCGCCAGCATTTCCCGGCGAGCGTAAAGCAATTCGAAATTCTGACGGACGTTTTGTTCCAGCATAGGGCCCATGGAACGCAGCAAATGTAAAAGCACCACATTATGGGCGGCTTCTGTGACAGCGATCTGATACTTCATCACTGCATCTGCTTCAGCATCCAGATCGCCGCTGTCCTGCGCCTGTTGGATGTGAACATGGCAGTCGCGAATACGCTGCAAGTCTTCATCCGTGCCACGTAGCGCCGCATAATAGGCAGCAACACCTTCCAGCGCGTGACGGGTTTCCAGCAGGTCAAACTGGGATTCTGGATGTTCGGCAAGCAGGCTGACTAAGGGATCGCTCATGCTTTGCCAGAGATTTGTTTGCACGAAGGTACCACCGCCCTGACGGCGTAGCAGCAGGCCTTTGGCTTCCAGGCTCTGAATCGCTTCGCGCAGGGATGGACGTGAGACATCAAACTGTTTCGCCAGTTCGCGCTCGGGGAGAAGCTTTTCACCTGGCTGGAGCGTCCCTTCCATAATGAGAGACTCCAACTGTTGCTCGATCGCATCGGAGAGCTTGGGTTGGCGAATTTTACTGTAAGCCATCTTCCCTTCTTATTGTGAAAACGTCCGGAGTAAATTGGTAATACCAATTGAAAAATGGTGCCCGTAAAGTAACAAAGTATTCACCTTGTGTCTATATGGCAGGCATCACACTTCCGGGGTATATCGCTGTTACAGCGCGCTAACTTACCGTGATAAAGGCATATATTTGCTCCGTAAGTGAATTGTTAACAGATTTCACTTTTACCAAACCTTACACTGAGTTAGCCCTAAGCCTTACAGGCAACCATAAGGGAAAGCTATTCGTGTTTATTGATTTTTCATGTCAGAAATAGCGCGAGCGACACCCAGTGGATAGTGCTGCTTTTTCAGCCATCTCTCAGCACAAAAAGCAAAAGCAGGTGCAAAGCGGCGCGCTTATCACTATTCTGGTCGCCATGGTAGTTTCAGCATGCACACAGCACGCCAAATACCGTAAAGAAAAGAATACATTGCGTAAAACAGCCTTACAGTGCGCGCACTGCAGGTGCACAATAACAACATCACGAGGTTTGTATGGAACAACAGCATGGCGAATCGCTGCACCGCGGCCTGAAAAATCGCCATATTCAGCTGATTGCGCTGGGCGGTGCCGTGGGTACTGGCCTGTTTCTGGGTAGCGCATCAGTGATTAAATCGGCCGGTCCGGCCGTGATTCTCGGTTATGCGATTGCAGGATTTATTGCCTTTCTGATTATGCGCCAGTTAGGTGAAATGGTCGTGGAAGAGCCGGTTGCCGGCAGCTTCAGCCACTTCGCCTATAAGTACTGGGGCAACTTTGCCGGTTTCGCCTCTGGCTGGAACTACTGGGTGCTGTATGTCCTGGTTGCGATGGCTGAACTGAGTGCCGTCGGTAAATACATCCAATTCTGGTATCCCGAATTCCCGACCTGGGCCAGTGCGGCGATCTTCTTCGTCGTCATCAACGCCATTAACCTGACCAACGTAAAAGTGTTTGGGGAAATGGAATTCTGGTTCGCGATCATCAAAGTGGTCGCGGTTATCGGCATGATCCTGTTCGGCGGCTGGCTGCTGTTCAGCGGCAACGCCGGTCCGCAGGCCAGCGTCACTAACCTGTGGAGCCAGGGTGGATTCCTGCCACACGGTATGACCGGTCTGGTGATGATGATGGCGATCATTATGTTCTCGTTTGGTGGTCTTGAGCTGGTGGGTATCACGGCGGCTGAGGCTGACAATCCGCAAGAGAGCATCCCGAAAGCCACTAACCAGGTACTGTGGCGTATCCTGATTTTCTATATTGGTTCACTGGCAGTGTTACTGTCATTGCTGCCATGGACGCGCGTCACCGAAGAGACCAGCCCGTTTGTGTTGATCTTCCACGAATTGGGTGATGCCTTCGTCGCCAACGCGTTGAATGTGGTGATCCTGACGGCGGCGCTGTCGGTCTACAACAGCTGCGTGTATTGCAACAGCCGTATGCTGTTCGGCTTAGCGCAGCAGGGCAATGCACCTAAAGCGCTGCTCAATGTTGATAAACGCGGCGTGCCAGTGGCAACCATTTTGGTCTCTGCTGTAGCCACAGCGCTGTGCGTCCTGATCAACTACCTGATGCCGGGCGAAGCCTTTGGCCTGCTGATGTCACTGGTGGTCTCTGCGCTGGTGATCAACTGGGCGATGATCAGCCTCGCGCACATGAAATTCCGTAAGAAGAAAGACCAGCAGGGTGTGACCACGCGCTTTAAAGCCGTGCTCTATCCGTTTGGTAACTGGCTCTGCCTCGCGTTCATGGCGGCCGTACTGGTCATCATGGCGATGACGCCGGGTATGGCGATTTCTGTGTGGCTGATTCCTGTCTGGATCATTATCCTGGCAGTGGGTTACACCATCAAAAATAAAGTGCAAAAAGCCTAATGTATGCCCTTGCCCGGCGCGTCAGCGTCGGGCAACATTCCTGATCTGCCTCACACTTTTCTGCGCCCACCTGTTTTGTCCATCTACGTGACCAATTGTTCCCCAGCAGGTTACTGATTTAACGCTGATAATTTCGTCTCACCTTTTCGCGGGAGACGAACAATGAAAGGCGCAGCGCTCTCATTCAGAGAGAAACTGGGATATGGCATGGGCGATGCCGGATGTAATATGATCGGCGGTGCGATCATGCTTTTCCTTAACTATTTCTACACCGATGTGTTTGGTCTCGCACCCGCGCTGGTCGGTACACTGCTACTTTCTGTTCGCGTGCTGGATGCCGTCACCGATCCCATTATGGGCGCCATCGCCGATCGTACCCAAAGCCGCTGGGGACGTTTTCGCCCGTGGCTACTGTGGGTTTCCGTCCCCTATGTGCTGTTCAGCGTGCTGATGTTCACCACGCCAGACTGGAGCTATGACAACAAAGTTATCTGGGCCTTTGTCACCTACTTCCTGATGTCGCTCACCTACACCGCCATCAATATTCCTTACTGCTCGTTGGGCGGTGTGATCACCAACGATCCCGGTGAACGCGTCTCCTGCCAATCTTACCGCTTTGTGATGGTGGGCGTGGCGACACTGATCCTGTCGCTCTCTCTGCTGCCGATGGCCGAGTGGTTTGGCGGTGACAACAAAGCACGCGGATACCAAATGGCGATGAGCGTGCTGGCACTGATTGGCCTGGCGATGTTCCTGTTCTGTTTTGCCACGGTTCGCGAACGTATCCGTCCAGCCGCGCCCAGTAATGATGATTTGAAGAAAGACCTGCGCGACGTCTGGAAAAACGATCAATGGGTGCGCATTCTCCTGCTCACCTTCTGCAATGTTTGTCCTGGCTTTATCCGCATGGCCGCCACCATGTATTACGTTACCTGGGTAATGGGACAATCCACGCATTTTGCCACGCTGTTTATTAGCCTGGGTGTGATTGGCATGATGTTCGGCAGTACGCTGGCAAAAATCCTCACCGACCGCTGGTGCAAGCTGAAGGTGTTTTTCTGGACCAATATCGCGCTGGCACTCTTCTCGTGCGGTTTCTATTGGATTGATCCTCATGCGACTGTGGCGGTTGTCGTCGCCTACTTCCTGCTGAATATCCTGCATCAAATCCCGTCACCGCTGCATTGGTCGCTGATGGCGGATGTCGATGATTATGGTGAATGGAAAACGGGGAAACGCATCACCGGCATGAGCTTCTCCGGTAACCTGTTCTTCCTCAAAGTGGGTCTGGCGGTGGCCGGTGCGATGGTTGGTTTCCTGCTGTCTATTTATGGCTATGACGCGGGTGCAAGGCAGCAGGCTCCCAACGCCATCAACGGCATCATGCTGCTGTTTACCGTGATTCCCGGGGTCGGCTATCTGATCACCGCCGGTGTAGTGCGCTTGCTGAAGGTGGATCGCAAACTCATGCGCATCATTCAGGATGATCTTGCGCTACGCCGTGCCAACGCACGTGAATTATCCCCTGCCTCCCTGACTGTCACCCCGCAACCTGGAGAGATCAAATGAGCTGGCCAAATCCCTTTATTACCCAACGCGCCGATCCATTTATCCTGCGTCATGGCGAAGGCTACTACTTCGTGGCATCGGTGCCGGAATATGATCGACTCGAAATCCGCTACGCTGACACACTGAATGGACTGATTGAGACGGAGGCGATTACGGTGTGGCGCAAGCCTGATACCGGGCCGTATAGTGCGTTAATTTGGGCGCCGGAACTGCATCACATCAATGGACAATGGGTGATTTACTTTGCTGCTGCCCCAACGCGCGACATCAAAGATGGCCTGTTTCAGCATCGCATGTATGCGCTGGTGTGTGATGACAGCGATCCGCTTTCCGGCCACTGGCAACCTGTTCGCCGAGTGTTTACCCCAATCGACTCTTTCTCGCTTGATGCGACGCATTTCGTGCATCAGGGCAAAAACTGGTATCTGTGGGCACAGAAGGATCCCGCTATTCCGGGTAATTCCAATCTCTATCTCGCGGAATTGCTTAATCCCTGGACGCTGAAAAGCGCACCGGTGATGCTCAGCCGGCCGGAGTATGAGTGGGAGTGTGCAGGCTTTAGCGTTAATGAGGGCCCAGCAGTTATTCATCACGGCGATCGGCTGTTTGTCACCTATTCCGCCAGCGCAACTGATGAGAATTACTGCCTGGGAATGCTCAGCATCGACATGATGGCCGATCCGCTCGACAGCACTGCCTGGCAGAAATCTGCGCGTCCAGTCTTCACCACCAGCTGGGAAAATCAGCAGTATGGGCCGGGGCATAACAGCTTTATGCGGGACGAAAACGGCAGGGACGTGCTGGTGTATCACGCGCGGAATTACACGGAAATTGAAGGCGACCCGTTATGGGATCCTAACCGCCATACACGACTGAAGTACATTGAATGGCGCGAAGACGGCACACCAGATTTCGGTGTACCGCCAGCCGATCACACCAGCGTGCCGTAAATGGTCAGCAACGCGACCACAACCACCAGCACTAACGATATCCGCTTCGCCAGCGCCACGGCCACCCGTGGCGTTTCCACTTTATCCATGTGTGGATCACGTGCTAACGAGAACTGTGCCAGGCTGGTCAGCACCTGATATTGCGAACGATGGCGATCGCTCAATGAGGCAAACCACGCAGGCAATGCCCGCTCTCCGTGGCCTAACAGCGCATAAGCCACACCTGCCAGTCGCACCGGGATCCAGTCCAGCACGTGCAGTATGCTGTCTACACCTGACTGCGCGCGCTCCAGTGGAGAATGGTATTTTGCCAGCCAACTTTGCCAGGCACGCAGGAAGGCATAACCCACCAGCAGCACCGGTCCGTAAGGGCCACCGACCACAAACCAGAACAGTGGCGCGAGGTAAAAGCGGAAGTTAATCCAAATCAGCGCATTTTGTAGCTCACGTAAAAACTCACGCTCACTGCACTCAACGGGTACACCATGAATCAGTGTCAGTTCCGCTGCCATGGCCTGATGCGCCGCTTCATCATCGTGGCTGGCGGCTTTCAGGTAGCGATGATAGTGCAGACGCACAGAACCTGCGCCGATACACAGCAAGCCCACCACAATCCAGAATGCCAGTTGTGCCACGCCAAACAGAATGCCTTTCAGACTCCACACCAACAGCCAGACGATCAGCATCGCGATGAGGGTCATCACCAACGTGCGCAGCAGTGAAAATCGCTGGCGTCCGCGAAACAGCGGCTCCAGACGATGATCCAGTTGCCAATGCTCACCCAATTTAAACAGGCGTTCCCAACCTAACACTAATAACAAGCTAAACAACGTCATACCTGCTCCTGCTGTTTCAGGGATTCTCCTGCCTGATAGACTCTTTATAGCGTATCCAGTCAAATGCGGGGCCTGGATCGGTTTTGCGCTGTGGCGCGATATCGCTGTGTCCGGTGATGCGTTCCAGCGTCAGCGGATAGTGCTTAAGCAACAAGGCCGTGACCTTTTTTAAGGTCTTATACTGCGCGTCGGTATACGGCAACGTATCCGTGCCTTCCAGCTCAATGCCCATCGAGAAATCATTACAGTTTTCTCGCCCGGCAAATTGCGACACACCGGCATGCCATGCACGCTGATCAAACGAAACATACTGCACCAACTCACCATCACGACGAATCAGGCAGTGCGCCGCCACGCGCAGCTGCGCGATATCGGCAAAATAGGGGTGAGCATCCGGCGGCAAGGTCCCGGTAAACAGTTGATCAATCCACGGGCCACCAAATTCACCCGGCGGCAAACTGATATTATGGATAATCAGCAACGAGGGAATTTCATTTTCCGGTCGTTGGTTAAAGTGCGGCGAGGGCACTTTGCGCGCGCTGGAAATCCAGCCATCTTCCAGTTTCATGTTCTAAATCCCAGGCTAAATCAGGCTGAGAATAACATGTTTCCCCTTTTCGGCTTGTGACTTAATGCGAATGGCGAACAGTGTTAAGGATACTAAACATTTCGGCTATCACGACTGGCAACAGGCTATAAATCAGGCTAAGGTGAGCGCAGTTAAATCCGATTAATGGAGTGGCATAAGCATGGCATCGCGTCGTTACGATCCCGATCATCGTCGTCAGGAACTGATTAAGCGTATTGAGCAGGACATCCCCGAAGCCGTTGCGCGCGCACTTCGGGAGGATTTGGGTGGTGAGGTGGATGCTGACCGTGACATCACCGCCCTGCTCTTACCGGAAGATAAACAGGCCGAAGCACAGATCATCACGCGTGAAGCCGGTGTTTTTTGTGGTAAACGCTGGGTGCAGGAAGTGTTTATCCAGCTTGGCAATAAAGTCACGATTGTCTGGCATGTCGAAGATGGCCAAAACGTCGCAGCTGACCAGCTGCTATTCGAGTTAAAAGGTCCGGCCCGGCTGCTGTTAACCGCTGAACGAACTGCATTAAATTTCGTCCAAACCCTTTCCGGCGTGGCCACGGAAGTGAGTCGTTATGTCGACTTGCTCGACGGCAGCGAAACGCAATTGCTGGATACGCGCAAAACCTTGCCTGGCCTACGCACAGCGCTGAAATATGCCGTATTGTGTGGCGGCGGCAGTAACCATCGGCTGGGTCTTTCCGATGCCTTCCTGATCAAAGAAAACCATATTATTGCCAGCGGTTCGGTACGCAAAGCCGTTGAGAAAGCGCTGTGGCTGGCTCCCGATGTGCCGGTTGAAGTAGAGGTAGAGAGCCTGCAGGAACTGCAGGATGCGATTGATGCCGGTGCCGACATTATCATGCTAGATAACTTTAGCTTCGAGATGATGCATGAAGCCGTCCTTCTCACCGACAAACGTGCCCTGCTGGAAGTCTCTGGTAACGTCACGGAAGCAACACTGCCGCAGATAGCTAAAACGGGCGTCGACTTCGTTTCGGTGGGCGCTTTGACCAAGCATGTGCGCGCCATGGATCTCTCCATGCGTTTTCGCGAACACTAATTTCTCTCCTCTTACCGCCGCATCTCCGCGGCGGTTTGTGAGTTATCTTCCTGTTTACTGATACTTCTTCTGCAAACGCGGCGATTCATTACATCCTGCCTTCCAGCATTAAACCGTCTCACTATCGCTTTCAGACGCCGTTTTCTACCTTAGCCGCTCCACAACAAGGAGCTGAATAATGGATAGACAACAAGGTTTTACCCTCATCGAATTGATGATAGTGATTGGCATTGTGGCCATTCTTAGTGCTATTGGCCTGCCCAGCTACCAAAATTATCTACAACGCGCCGCGCTGACTGACATGCTGCAAACCATGGTGCCTTATAAAACCGCCGTGGAACTCTGCGCGATTGAACGTGGCGGCCCCACTCAATGCCAGGCGGGTGCAGGCGGCATTCCTGCTGCCAAAGGTTCACGCTATGTGGCCTCGCTCAGTGTCGTGAATGGCGCCATCACCATAACGGGTCAGGAGAGTCTTACCGGGTTGAGTGTAGAAATGACACCTATCTGGAACACCACGGAAGGCACGCTGGACTGGCAACGCAGTTGCACCAGCACCAATGCCAGTCTGCGCGACAGCTGTCTTGAACAGTTCCGCTTCACCGATAAGGACACTCACTGATGGCACAGCCCAATACCCCGATCCAGACCTTATGCGCACGTTACCAGGCGGTGATGCTTCAGCATGACGCCACATCACTGCGCGTCGCAGTAGCCGAGACGCCCGATCCGCTGCTGCTGGAAGCCCTGCAATTCGCCAGTCAGTGCAAAGTGGAAGTCGAGTGCTGGCCAGCGGCACGACTGGAGCAACTCCTGCACAACCCTGATGACTCGGCGACGTTGCACGAACCGGCCGCTACCGAAACAGCGATTAATGCCGTTGAACAGATTTTGCGCCAGGCGATCCAACGCCGTGCTTCTGACGTACATTTTGAACCTCAGCAGCAGGGGTTACGCGTCCGATTACGTATTGATGGCGTCTTGCACAAACTGTCACATTTGCCAGATGCACCTACGGCTGCGGTGCTTGCCAGACTGAAAATCCTCGGCGGGCTGGATATCGCCGAGCGTCGCTTGCCACAAGATGGGCAATTCACACTGAACCTTGACGATCAACAGGCCGCATTTCGCCTTTCTACTTTACCCATTAGTCACGGTGAGAAAGCCGTGGTGAGACTGCTGCAAAGTGAAAACAGCGCGATCGCACTGGATAAACTCGGCATGCCGGTTACCCAACTCCGGTTACTGAAGCACGCGCTGGCTAAACCTCAGGGACTGATACTGGTCACCGGGCCTACCGGCAGCGGTAAAACCTTCACTCTCTACAGCGGATTAAGCGCTCTGAATGTGCCGGATAAAAATGTCTGCAGTGTAGAGGATCCCGTTGAAATTCCATTAGAGGGCATTAACCAGACGCAAATCCAACCGCGTAGCGGGCTCGATTTTAACCGTGTACTGCGGGCTCTGCTGCGACAGGATCCGGATGTGATTATGGTGGGCGAAATCCGCGATGCCGAAACGGCCAGTATTGCCGTTAAAGCGGCGCAGACCGGACATCTGGTGCTATCAACATTGCACACCAATTCGACGGCGGAAACGCTCACGCGTCTGCGACAGATGGATATTCCCGGTTACCTGCTCGGCCCGGCATTACAGTTAGTCATCGCGCAGCGTCTGGTACGACGGCTCTGCGAGCACTGCCGCCAGCCAGCGCAGGCCATTGCACATCTGCCACATGGCATTTGGCCTGGCACCTTACAAACATGGCGCGCCCCAGGCTGTGACCACTGCTTCTCGGGCTATTACGGACGCCTGGCGTTATTTGAGGTGCTGCCGATGAGTAACAAGCTACAGAACGCGATTTCTGCCGATATGCCGCTGGAGCACATCATCTCACTGGCCAATGAAGGCGGGATGAAAACCCTGCTCGCCGCCGGGTTGGAGGCTGTGAGTCGCGGTGAAACCTCCTTTGAAGAAGTTCAGCGGGTTGTGGGATTGGAGGATGGCTAATCTCTACCATTATCGCTGGCAAGCGCTGGACACGCTGGGCGCGTTACGGCAAGGAACCTCATTAGTTGCCAGTCAGGAAGTGCTCCTGCAGCAACTCTCAGATCGCGGTATGCTGCCGGTTAGCTGGCAGCGTGGGCAATGCTGGCGCACGCGTGACTGGAAGTGGCAGCACAAAATTGACCTTGTTCGCCAGTTGGCGACCTTGCTCAAGGCAGGATTGCCGCTGGCGGAGAGTCTGACGTTGCTGGCTGAGGGGCACCCGCATGCTGGCTGGCGCGAACTGCTTAATGAATTGCAACGTCGGGTAATGGCCGGAGAGGCATTTTCATCTGCACTTCGCGCCTGGCCGCAGATCTTCCCCGCGCTGTTTCCGGCATTAATGGAAGTGGGTGAACTCACCGGTCAGCTTGATGAATGCTGCCGCCAGCTGGCGTTACAGCAAAGCAAGCAACAGCACTTGAGACAGAAAGTGGTTAAAGCTCTACGCTATCCATTGTTTATCTTGCTGGTGGCGCTGGCGGTGAGTGCGGGCATGTTGCTGTTTGTGCTGCCCGAATTTGTCTCCGTGTATGCCAGTTTTGATGCCCCCCTTCCCCCCTTCACCGCCGCCGTGATGAGTCTGTCAGCATTTTTACAACAGGCAGCGCTCCCCCTGGCGATAACGATAATGTGCTTATTGTTCGGCGCAAGGTGGGTTTACCGTGGTTCTGTGCACTGGCAAATACGTGTTCATCGCTGGCTATTGCGTCTGCCGTTGCTTTCAACACTCTGGCGCGGTGGTCAGCTCAGCCAGATTTACGCCATCCTGCAATTAACGCAGCAGGCTGGACTCACGTTATTACAAAGTCTGCAAGCCGTTGAGGTCACGCTGGGATCGCCACTGTGGCGTGAAGCGATTATCGCGTTACAGCGGCATATCGCTGGCGGCTTACCACTGCATCAGGCTATGCAGCATCATCTGCTTTTCACCGCGCTCTGTGCACAACTGATCCGTGTCGGTGAGGAAGCGGGGGAGCTGGATGTCATGCTGGCACGATTAGCGGAGTGGCATGAAGCACAAACGCTGATGCGGGCTGATGCACTGGCGGCTTCGCTCGAACCCTTGATGATGATCGTGATCGGTGGAATTGTCGGGACGTTAGTGATTGCCATGTATCTGCCGGTATTTGGCTTAGGGGATGCGATTCGTTGACAGATGCGCACGGTGCGCATCTGTCTGCAACCTTCAACCTTCAACCTTCAACCTTCAACCTTCAACCTTCAACCACCGATAATCGACTTTCAGCCATCAGCCATCAGCCATCAGCCATCAGCCATCAGCCATCAGCGCGTGAATACCCGATTTTCCTGTTCCGCCACACGAATAAACGTGGTGCGCTTTGTCAGTTCTTTAAGGCGTGCTGCACCTACGTAAGTGCAGGCCGAACGCAGGCCGCCGAGGATATCCTTCACGGTGTCCTCCACCGGGCCGCGCAGTGGCAGACGAACGGTTTTTCCTTCCGCAGCACGATACTGGGCAACACCGCCGACATGGCGTTTCATGGCGGATTCTGAGCTCATGCCATAAAACAACATAAACTGCTCGCCCTGCTCTTCGACGATGTTTCCTTCGCACTCATCGTGCGCCGCCAGCATGCCGCCGAGCATGACAAAATCTGCACCGCCGCCGAAAGCTTTCGCGATATCCCCCGGCACTGAACAACCGCCATCGCTGACAATCTGGCCGCCAAGGCCGTGCGCCGCATCGGCACACTCAATCACCGCAGACAGTTGCGGGTAACCGACGCCGGTTTTTACACGCGTGGTGCAGACAGAACCGGGGCCAATGCCGACTTTGACGATATCCGCGCCAGAGAGAATCAACTCCTCGACCATCTCACCGGTGACCACATTACCCGCACAGATGGTTTTGCCTGGGAAACTTTCACGCACTCGCTGCAGGAATTCAACAAAGTGCTCGGAGTAACCGTTGGCAACATCAATGCAGATGAAATTGAGCTGAGGCGATAAAGCGAGAACAGCGGCGAGCTTAACGAAATCGGCTTCGGAGGTACCGGATGACACCATCACATGCCCAAGCACTGCAGCCGGCACGCGCTGGATAAATGCCTGCCAGGCTTCCACGCTGTAATGTTTATGCACTGCCGTCAGGACATTGAAGCCCGCCAGTGCTTCGGCCATGGTGAATGTGCCCACGGTGTCCATATTGGCGGCAATCACCGGAACGCCGGTCCAGTTCAGACCTGAATGCTTGAAAGTGTAGGTGCGTTCGAGTTCAACCTCAGAACGGCTTTTCAGGGTGGAGCGTTTGGGGCGGATCAAAACATCTTTAAAGCCCAGTTTTAAATCTTCTTCAATACGCATAGCTGAGTGTCCTGGTTAGTGACGACGAACCGCAGTTCGGGTAGCGCTCACGGCTCCAGTGTCGTTATCATACGCGCCATTCGTTCCGCGACAAGACTGCGAATTTCACTTTATTTAAGCTACAATCCCTTAAATTTAGCTGAGAAAATTGATTGTGATCATGCTCTCATCTTATTGCGGCTGATGGTCGCCCAATGAAGACAATTTTGAGAGAACGCTATGCCTTTTACCGTTGCGCTCACCGGAGGAATTGGCAGTGGTAAAAGCACCATTGCCAACGCTTTCACCGCGCTAGGCGTTGATATTATTGATGCTGATGTGATTGCGCGAGAAGTGGTTGAACCTGGTTCACCCGCCCTGCAGGCGATCGTTAAACGCCATGGTGAGTCAATATTGACCGCCGAAGGAGCGTTGTATCGGGCACGACTGCGCGAGATTATTTTTCAGCAGCCGAAAGAAAAAAACTGGCTAAATCAGCTGCTTCATCCTCTTATTAATGCCCGTACGCAGCAGCTAAAATTATTGGCAACGTCACCCTATGTGTTATGGGTGGTGCCGCTATTGGTTGAAAACGGGTTACAGCATCAGGCTGACCGGGTTCTGGTGGTTGATGTGGATGAAGCTACGCAGTTGCGGCGTACTCAGCAGCGTGATGGCATCACACTTAGCCAGGCAAAAAATATTCTTGCCGCACAGGCCAGCCGCGAGCAGCGTCTGGCCTGTGCGGATGACATCATCGATAACAGTGGTACGCCCGAACAGGCGTTGCCGCGCGTTGCTGAACTTCACCAGCGTTATTTACGCCTGGCAGCAACCGGACAGGATTAACATCATGAGTACAGTCGTTCTGTTTGAACACCCGCTGAATGAGAAGATGCGCACCTGGCTGCGCGTGGAGTCATTACTTAACCAACTGCATGAAACGGTGCCCGTGGTGAATTCCGTCTCTGCATTAGGGGTATTTCGCATCATTGGTGATCTGTTAGATATCTTTGAGCGCGGTGATATGCGTACCGAGTTATTGAAAGAGCTGGAGCGCCAGCAGCAGAAACTTCGCGCCTGGCTTGATGTGCCAGGTGTTGACGAGCACACCGTCAGTAGCCTGCGTGACCGATTGAAACAGCAATCCAGCGAGCTGAATGCGGCACCGCGTATGGGCCAGCAATTGCGCGAAGATCGGTTGATTGGATTGGTACGCCAGCGATTGAGCATTCCTGGTGGCTGCTGCAGTTTTGATTTGCCGAGCCTGCATATCTGGCTGCACCAGCAGCAGTCACAGCGTGATTCGCAGGTTAACGGCTGGCTGGCGTCACTGGTTCCTCTGCGCAATAGTCTGACCATGATCCTTGATCTGGTGCGTCAGTCAGGCGTATTTCGCCATCAAACCAGCCTGAACGGTTTTTATCAGGATAATGCCGAAGGTTCGGATTTGTTGCGCCTCCAGCTCACCCTCGAAGATGCGCTGTACCCGCAGGTTTCAGGCCATAAAAGCCGTTATGCCATTCGATTCCTGCCACTGGACAGCGAGCGTGGTGAAGTGCCAGCCCGATTGAATTTTGAATTAGCGTGTTGTTGAGGTTGTTATGCAGGAAGAGATGATTACCGTACCTTGTCCCAACTGCGGTAAAGATGTGATGTGGGATGAGCTGAGTCCTTGGCGCCCGTTTTGCAGCAAGCGCTGCCAGCTGATTGATTTGGGCGAATGGGCCGCCGAAGAGAAGCGCATTCCCAGCGATAGCGATCTGACCGACAGCGATGACTGGAGCGAAGAACAGCATTAATAAGAGATAAGGGGCTTACGCCCCTTTGCTTAAATTTCGTCAGTCACCAGGCGAGCGATAAGTTCGTGGTTGGCAGGAGGAAACTCTTCCGCGACTAAATCACGCTGTTCCACCCAACGCTGTGGCTGCCCTTCACGGCCGTACGGCTCACCGTTCCAACCTTCCACCAGGAAGAAGTGCAATGTGACGCGCAGATCGTCATAGCTATGATCGGCCAAACCAATCGCCTTCGCGGCTGTCACCTCAATGCCGGTCTCTTCCATCAATTCGCGTTTTAACGCTTGTTCAGCGGTTTCATCCTGTTCAATTTTTCCGCCAGGAAACTCCCATTTATTCGCCATGTAGGAGCTCGCCGCACGCTGGGCAAGGAAGATCTGACGGCTGGCATTGCGAATGATGCCCACTGCGACTTGCAGGTGTTTCATAAGCTGAATTCCGCTTTTAATTAATGAGCGCTGATAGTAATGCAGTCGCCAGGTAATGTTAACTCTGTGGCGACGGCCAAAAGAAAAAGGAGCCCGAAGGCTCCTCGTTTATCAGGCCAGGCGGCCATGACACTGTTTGTATTTCTTACCGGAACCGCATGGGCACAAATCGTTGCGTCCTACTTTGCGCTCCCCACCCTGCGCAGCCAGCGCGGCGGCCGCAGCGGTTTCGTCATCAACGTGGCTCAGCTGTTGCTGCTGTGCCAGACGCTCAGCCTCTTCACGGCGTTGCTGTTCCATCGCTTCGACCTCCTCCGGCATGCGCACCTGTACTTTGCTCAGGGTGCTGATCACCTCATACTTCAGTGACTCCAGCATCGCCGCGAACATTGAGAAGGACTCGCGCTTGTATTCCTGCTTCGGATCTTTCTGCGCATAACCGCGCAGATGGATGCCCTGACGCAGATAATCCATCGCCGCCAGATGCTCTTTCCACAGTGAATCCAGGGTTTGCAGCATCACGCCTTTTTCGAAGTTACGCATCATTTCAGCGCCAACCACTTCTTCTTTCGACGCATAGTTTTCATGCGCGCGGCTCATGATACGTTCACGCAGCGTTTCTTCGTGCAGGTCCGGCTCTTTATCCAGCCATTCTGCAATCGGCAGATCCAGATCAAAATCGTTACGCAGGCGTTCTTCCAGACCAGGAACATCCCACATTTCTTCCAGCGACTGCGGCGGAATGTAGGTGTCGATGGTGGCTTTGAACACATCTTCACGGATGCTGTTGATGGTTTCAGACACATCAGACACGTCCAGCAGTTCATTACGCTGGCTGTAGATGGCGCGGCGCTGATCGTTGGCCACATCATCGTATTCCAGCAGCTGCTTACGGATGTCGAAGTTACGGCTTTCCACTTTACGCTGTGCATTGGCAATCGCTTTGGTGACCCATGGATGCTCAATCGCTTCGCCTGGTTTCATGCCCAGTTTACGCATCATGTTAGACACACGATCCGAGGCGAAGATACGCATCAACGCATCTTCCATCGACAGATAGAAGCGGGATGAACCGGCATCACCCTGACGACCCGCACGGCCGCGCAACTGGTTATCGATACGGCGAGATTCGTGACGCTCAGTACCGATAATGTGCAGACCGCCCGATGCCAGAACTGCATCATGGCGCAGTTTCCAGGCTTCTTTGATGGCCTGAATCTGCGCTTCTGAAGGTTCATCCAGCGCTGCCACTTCGGCCTGCCAGCTGCCACCCAACACGATATCGGTACCACGACCTGCCATGTTGGTTGCGATGGTGACTGCAGCTGGTTGACCCGCCTGTGCCACGATATCCGCTTCGCTGGCGTGGAACTTGGCGTTCAGTACACTGTGTTTGATACCCGCGCGCGTCAGTTCGTTAGAAACCACCTCTGATTTCTCAATCGAAATGGTACCGACCAGCACCGGCTGGCCTTTCGCAGTGCAAGTACGTATGTCTTCGATGATCGCGTCGATCTTCTCTTTCTCGGTCATATAGACCAGGTCAGCCATATCTTTACGCACCATCGGACGGTTGGTTGGCACCACGATGGTATCGAGTTTATAGATCGAGCTGAATTCAAACGCTTCGGTATCAGCAGTACCGGTCATACCGGCCAGTTTTTCGTAAATACGGAAGTAGTTCTGGAAGGTGATGGAAGCCAGTGTCTGGTTCTCGTTCTGGATTTCCACGCCTTCTTTGGCTTCAACAGCCTGATGCAAACCATCAGACCAGCGACGGCCCTGCATGGTACGGCCGGTGTGTTCATCGACGATGATCACTTCGCCATCTTTCACGATGTAATCGACATCGCGAGTAAACAACGCATGCGCACGCAACGCCGCCGTTACGTGGTGCATCAGCATGATGTTGGTTGGCGAGTAAAGTGACTCACCTTCTTCCATAATGCCCTGGCTCACCAGCAGCTCTTCGACTTTCACCAGACCGCGCTCGCTCATGTGAGCCTGACGCGCTTTCTCATCGACCCAGAAGTCGCCTTCACCCTGGAAGGTTTCTGAGTCTTCCTTCTCCTGGCGCACCAGGTGAGGAATGATTTTATTCACTTTGGTGTACAGCTCGGAGCTATCTTCGGCAGGACCGGAGATAATTAACGGCGTACGCGCTTCATCGATCAGGATGGAGTCCACCTCATCCACCAACGCGTAGTGCAGTTTACGCTGGACGCGCTCTTCCGGGCTGAACGCCATGTTATCGCGCAGGTAGTCGAAGCCGTATTCGTTGTTAGTACCGTAGGTGATATCCGCAGCATAGGCGGCACGTTTCGCCACCGCTGGCATGTTTGGCAGGTTGATACCGATGGACAGCCCCAGGAACTCGAACAGTGCACGGTTGTTTTCGGCATCACGCTGAGCCAGGTAATCGTTCACCGTGACCACGTGCACGCCTTTACCGCTCAGTGCGTTCAGATAAGCAGGCAACGTTGCGGTTAAGGTTTTACCTTCACCGGTACGCATCTCCGCGATGCAACGCTCATTCAGCACCATGCCACCAATCAGCTGTACATCGAAGTGGCGCATACCAAACACACGTTTACTGGCTTCACGCACCGTGGCAAAGGCTTCAGGAATCAGGCTTTCAAGGCTTTCACCTTTCTTCAGGCGTTCACGGAACAGGTCGGTCTTGGCTTTCAGTTCGTCATCCGAGAGCTTGACGAAATCCGGCTCCATCTTATTGATGACATCGACGATTTTGCGCATACGACGCAGGGTACGATCGTTACTGCTGCCAAAGACTTTGGTTAACAATTTGATTAACATGGTAAATTTTTCTCAATTCAGCCGCATTCATGCGGACTGGAAAATCTAAAACAGGATGTGGAAAATCGTTACTGTTAAGCAATGGCAGGCCCGGCGCGGATGCCATGAATAGCAGCCTGCCAGTCAGCAGAAGTGTGAATTTGAAGTTCGCGATGACGCAGCGTTTCCTGCGGCTCTAATGCAATAGCGGGTTGAGCTGGCGATGTGAGTAGCGCCTGCAGCGAATCGATTAACGCCAGCTTTTGTGCCGCCAGCGGGACTGTATGACTTTCTTCCGCTTCTGCTGGTGGCGTCATGCTAAATGAGAGGTGGCGAATGACCGTGCGAATGGCATGCTGATGCCAGTAATCGACATTGAAATTTGGTCGACGCGCACTTTCCTGCAGACGGATTAAATGATCGAAATGAACAACATTGCCGACAAACAGGCTGCTGATGGGCGAGTCTGTCGCCGTGGACTCCGCACTTTGCGCACAGGCAGGCAAGCCCAAACTGGCCGCCACCATCCCTAACAAGAGATGAGGCCAGAAGTAGCGTCTGCCTAATTGTCGCCAGCGTGAGAAAATCCCGATCACAACCTATCCACAGTTAAATAAAGTAATGAAGCCGTTGCGGTTATCCGCGAACCTGCTCATATGAGCGCCAGATAATAGCACTTATGTGGGGCCAGGACACCAGTGATTAAAGGGCTTAAGGGGGATTTCACGTTTATTTGTACAGGCTTTCGCCAGTGATAGCAGAGAATTGAGAGCGGTCTTGCAGGAATAAAAAACAGGCAATAAAAAACGGCAGCTTCCACTGACCGGAGAGGGTGTCAGGGAAACTGCCGTTTTATGACTGACTTACGCCAGAACTAAATTTGGAGCTTTGAATGCCAGTGGCAGTTCAGCTTCGTCTTCGAAGGTTGCCCATTCCCAGGCTTCCTGCTTAGCCAGTACCGCTTGCAGCAATTTATTGTTTAACGCATGGCCTGATTTAAACGCAGAGAAAGCGCCAATCACGTTGTGGCCACACATAAACAGATCGCCGATCGCGTCCAGCATTTTGTGACGAACGAATTCATCTTCAAAGCGCAGACCGTCTTCGTTGAGTACGCGGAAATCATCAAGACCAATCGCACAATCTAAGCTACCGCCCAGGCACAGGCCTTTAGACTGCAGATATTCGATTTCACGCATAAAACCAAAGGTGCGCGCACGACTGATTTGGCGAACAAACGCATCAGCCGAGAAGTTTAACTGGTAACGCTGCGAGCTTGAGTCAATTGCCGGATGTTTGAAGTCGATAGTAAAGTCGAGTGAGAAACCGTTGTAAGGTTTGATCTCGGCCCACTTATCGCCATCTTCAACACGCACCGTCTGCTTAACGCGTACAAATTTCTTCGCACTGTTCAGCTCTTCGACGCCTGCATCCATCAGCAAGTAGACAAAAGGCGCGGCACTGCCATCCATAATTGGGATTTCGGGCGCATCGACTTCAACAATAATGTTGTCGATACCCAAGCCTGCCAATGCAGCATTCAGGTGTTCAACCGTCGATATACGCACGCCTTCATCATTCACCAGGCAGGTACTCAGCATGGTGTCGCGCACGTATTTTGCATCAGCCGGGAAATCAACCGGTGGATTCAAGTCAGTGCGACGATAGATGACCCCGGTATTAGCCGACGCAGGGCGTAAGGTCAGCGTGACTTTCTTGCCGGTATGTAAACCGACACCTGTCGCCTGAACAATACGTTTTAATGTCCTTTGTTTGATCATCGCATTATCTCGCAATATTACCCATCCGACCGCCAGTATAAATTACCAGCGGGCGAATACTTTAGCACAAAGAGCGGAGAATCCCAATTCTCAGGATATTCTTAGTCTGCCTGCTTACGCAGGAAGGCTGGAATATCAAGATAATCTGGCTCTTTATTGGACGATGCTGGCTGGTCGTTGACCACTTTCGCTGCCGGCTTCTGCTCCTGCGGCAACGGCGCCATGCCGTGCTGCTGGTAGCGATGATCCATCACTGGCTGCGAAGCCGGTTTGTTGGTCACCAGCGTGATTTCTGGACGCTTGTCCATGCCAATACCCGTCGCAACCACGGTCACGCGCAGTTCGTCGTTCATCTCTGGATCCAGAGACGTACCGATAACCACGGTCGCGTTGTCAGAGGCGAAGGCGCGGATAGTGTTACCCACGGTTTCGAACTCATCCAGACGCAGGTCAAAGCCCGCCGTGATGTTGACCAGCACGCCGCGCGCACCAGACAGATCGATATCTTCCAGCAGTGGGCTGGAGATCGCCATTTCGGCTGCTTCTTCGGCACGGTCTTCACCGCACGCTACGCCGGAGCCCATCATGGCGTAACCCATTTCTGACATCACGGTACGCACGTCCGCGAAGTCAACGTTCATCAAGCCTGGGCGAGTAATCAGCTCGGCGATACCCTGCACCGCACCTTTCAGTACGTCGTTGGCTGCACCAAAGGCATCCAGCAGAGAGATACCGCGACCCAGCACTTTTAACAGCTTGTCGTTCGGGATGGTGATCAGCGAATCAACATGCTTAGACAGCTCAGCGATACCCTGTTCAGCAAAAGCCATACGCTTTTTGCCTTCGAAGTTGAAGGGCTTGGTCACCACCGCAACAGTCAGGATACCCAAATCTTTTGCTACTTCTGCCACGACTGGCGCTGCACCGGTACCGGTACCGCCGCCCATGCCTGCAGCAATAAACACCATGTCTGCCCCTTCCAGCGCAGAACGCAGTGCTTCACGATCTTCCTCAGCTGAGGTACGACCCACTTCCGGGTTTGCACCCGCACCGAGACCCTTGGTGATACCGGTCCCGATCTGGATCGTCTGGCCAACCGCTGTCTTACGCAACGCTTGCGCGTCGGTGTTTACAGCGAAGAATTCTACACCTTCGATACGCTCGCGTACCATGTGCTCTACGGCGTTGCCACCGCCGCCGCCGACGCCGATGACTTTAATCACCGCGTCATTGGTTAATTCCATAGGTTCAAACATGATTTCTCTCCGTTATGTGCCTGTCGCCTGGAGATCATAAACATTGCCTGCATGATCTCCTTTTTCAAAAATTAAAACTCTTTCTTCAGCCAGCTATTGATACGTTTAAACCAGTTGCCCACTGAAGCACGTTTTTCCGTTTCTGCATCACCGTTCATGTGTGACTCTTTGCCGTAATGCAGCAGACCGACTGCAGTTGAGTAATACGGCTCCTGCGCATAATCCGTCAGGCCGGTGATGTTAAGTGGCTGACCAATACGCACCTGCGTATGAAATACACGCTGGGCGCAAGCGGCCAAACCTTCAATCTGTGCTGCGCCACCGGTCAGCACGATGCCTGCTGCCAGGTGGTGTTTCACGCCCTGCTGACGCAGTTGCTCCTGCAGTTGCAGAATCTCGTCATTCACCAGATTCAGCAATTCGGTGTAACGCGGCTCAATCACTTCTGCCAGCGTTTGGCGTTGCAGACTGCGCGGTGGGCGTCCACCGACGCTCGGCACTTCGACGTTTTCATCTTTGCCAACAATCGAACCCAACGCACAACCATGGCGTACTTTGATCGCTTCCGCATCGGTTGGCGGTGTGCCGAAGGCATAGGCGATATCACTGGTCACCACATTCCCTGCATAAGGGATCACTTTGGTGTGACGCAGTGCGCCGCCGGTGTAAACCGCGATATCCATTGTACCGCCACCGATGTCAACAACACAGACGCCCAGCTCACGTTCATCTTCAGTCAGAACCGAGAAACTGGATGCCAGTCCGGCAAAAATCAGTTGGTCAACTTTCAGGCCGCAACGTTCAACGGCTTTAACAATATTTTTCGCCATATCATTGTGGCAGGTGATCAAGTGCACTTTCGCCTGCATACGCACGCCGGAAAGTCCCACCGGATTCTTGATGCCTTCCTGATAATCAATGGCATATTCCTGAGGAATCACATGCAGGATACGATGTTCATCGCGTACGCGTACGGATTTCGCCGTATGTACCACGTTCTCTACATCATCCTGAGTCACTTCCTCTTCCGAAATCGGAACCATCCCGATTTCGTTCTGACAACTGATATGTTTGCCCGATAAAGCAAGGTAAACCGACGAAATCTGGCAATCAGCCATCAGTTCAGCCTGGTCGATGGCGCGTTGAACGCATTTCACCACCGACTCAAGGTCATTTACGCCGCCTTTATCCATACCGCGAGACGGGCAGCTGCCCACCCCAATAATGTTGACCATACCATCAGGCAGAATTTCCCCAACCAGGGCGGCAACCTTTGCGGTGCCGATTTCAAGTCCTACTACCAGTTTTCTGTCCGTTGCCTTGATCATTGTGGTTTAGCCTGTGCCTGGTTTTGTTGCTGATTACTGTCCTGTGGCTCCAGCGGGGCCGCTGCCCAGCCTACTGCGGCACCGGAGTCGTAGCGCAAATCGACATAGGTAATGCGCTTGTTCTGACTCTGGCCCTGCTGCAGCAGCTCCGGATAGAGCTCAATAAAACGGTTCAGACGCTTCATGGTGTCGCTGCGTCCCAGTTCGATGCGCACATCGTCGCTGGTCACTAACTGCCACGAGCGCCGCGCCGTCATCGACGCGACCTTCAGGGTAAACTTGCCGGCTTTGAGCACATCACTCATGGTGTGATAGCCCGCCAACACCTCTGTTTCACTGCCTTCCGGGCCATATAACATCGGCAATGTTTCTTTACCGATATGACTGGCCGGGACGCTGAAGGAGACGCCATCGGCGTCTACCATGTGTGAGTCATTCCAGCGTGCCACCGGAACATACTCCACCAGGTTAATCTTCAGCTCATCAGGCCACTGCTTACGCACACTGACCTGTTTAATCCAGGGTAAACGCTCAATCTGTTGCTGGATGATGTCCACGTTTTGCGACATAAACGTGCCAGGTGCACCTAGCGACAAAATGGCCTGGCGAATGTCATCATGCGTGGTGTAATGCGTTTCCCCGGTCACCACCAGCTTCGACAGCGGTAAACGCGACGCATCATTCATCCACTTCAGCACCACCAGCCCACCGGCAGCCATGATGCCCAACACAATCAGCAGGAATACGACGCCAAACAGTCGGGCACCGTTGCTACGCCCGGTGCGCGCACGCTCCTGGGGTTCGCGATTTCGTACACGTATCGCCGCCTGAGACATATCAGTCAGCCAGTTCCAGAATACGCGCCACCAGCTGCGGGAAACTGTATCCTGCCTGCTTCGCGGCCATCGGCACCAGACTGTGGCTGGTCATGCCCGGAGAGGTATTCACTTCCAGCAACTGGAATTTCCCCTCGCCATCTGTCATTACATCGACGCGTCCCCAGCCGCTGCAACCCAGTGCACGCCAGGCTGCCCATACCAGCGTCTTCAATTCTGCTTCCTGAACTGCACTCAAACCACTTGGACAGAAGTATTCAGTATCGTCAGAAATGTATTTAGCTTCATAGTCATAGAACTCGCTGGCGGTTTTAATTCTGATTGAAGGCAGAATTTCATTACCCAGGATGCCAACGGTATATTCCGCACCACTCAGGAATGCCTCAACTAGCACGTCATTATCGTGGCGAAACGCTTCATCCAGCGCTGCAGGCAAGGCTTCTAACGTGTTCACACGGCTGATGCCGACACTAGAACCTTCACAGCTTGGCTTCACAAACAGCGGCAGCCCGAGCGCATCAATGGCAGCCTGCGTTTGTGCGTCTAAACCCTGCTCCTGCTGCTGACGCGTTAACCAGACGAATTTGCCTGAAGGCAGTCCCCTGCCCTGCCACAGCAATTTGCTGCGCAGTTTATCCATGGTGATCGCAGAAGCCATCACGCCGCTGCCGGTATAGGGCAACTGGAGGAACTCCAGCACCGCCTGCAGCGTGCCATCTTCACCGCCGCGACCGTGCAGAGCGATAAAGGTTTTATCAAAGCCCTGCGCTTTGAGGTCCAGCACTGACACATCACGGGTATCCACGCCGTGTGCATCAATGCCCATCTCACGCAGACCAGCTAACACCGCATTGCCCGACATCAGCGACACTTCACGCTCTGCCGAGGTTCCGCCCATCAGGACGGCGACTTTCTCAGCCATGACGCGCCTCCGTTTTCGCAGCTGGCTGCAACGCAAGCTCAGCCAGTTTGCGGGCGATCTTGCCGATATTGCCGGCGCCCTGCACGATGACCAGATCGTCACCTGACAACAACGGGGCTAGCGCTTCCGGCAACGCATCGTGCTCAGAGACCAGAATCGGGTCAACCTTGCCACGATTGCGAATCGCGCGGCACAGTGAACGGCTATCTGCGCCTGGAATCGGCGCTTCACCGGCCGGATAAACATCCAGCATCAGCAATACATCAACCTGTGACAGCACGTTAGCGAAGTCATCGAACAGATCTCGAGTTCGCGTGTAACGATGCGGCTGGAATACCATCACCAGTTTTTTCTCTGGCCAGCCGGCACGCGCGGCTTTGATGGTGACATCCACTTCCGTTGGGTGATGACCGTAATCATCCACCAGCATTGCGCTGCCTGGATTGCCATTGACCGCTGCGGTATCAAATTCGCCCAGCACATCAAAGCGGCGCCCGGTGCCCTGGAAGCTCTCCAGTGCCGCCAGAATCGCGTTATCTTCAATGCCTTCTTCCGTCGCCACTGCAACCGCAGCAGCAGCATTTAAGGCATTGTGACGACCCGGCGCATTCAGGGTCACTTTTAGCACCGGCTTGTCCTGACGAATCAGGGTAAAGTGCCCCTGCGCGCCACGTTGTTCATAGTTTTCGATACGCACATCGGCGTCATCACTGAAACCGTAAGTGGTGACCTGACGGCCTACGCGTGGGATCAAATCGCGGATCACCACATCATCTACGCACATCACCGCACGTCCGTAGAACGGCAGGTTATGCAGGAAGTTGATGAACGTCTGCTTCAGGTTCTCGAAATCGCCCTGATAGGTATCCATATGATCCGCTTCGATATTGGTGACAATCGCCACCATCGGCTGCAGATGCAGGAACGACGCGTCACTCTCATCGGCTTCCGCAATCAGGTAACGGCTGGTGCCCAAACGCGCATGGGTGCCCGCTGCTTTCACCAGGCCGCCATTGACGAAAGTTGGGTCTAAGCCACCTTCGGCATAAATACTGGTAACCATCGCTGTGGTGGTGGTTTTGCCGTGCGTACCGGCAATCGCGATGCCATGACGGAAGCGCATCAGCTCAGCCAGCATCTCTGCACGGCGAATCACCGGGATACGCTGCTCGCGTGCCGCTACCAGCTCCGGATTGTCCTGAGCCACCGCAGTCGACACCACCACCACGCTCGCATCCGTCACGTTTTCCGGGCGATGGTTGAAATAAATGGTCGCACCCAATGAGGCCAGATGCTGGGTCACCGGGTTAGGCGCCAGATCCGACCCGCTGATGTGATAACCTTCGTTCGCCAACACCTCGGCAATACCGCCCATGCCAGCACCACCGATGCCGACAAAGTGAATGTGCCGGACGCGACGCATCTCGGGCACAATGGAACGCAGTTTTGCCAATTGCTGTGTATTCATCTGTCTCAATTACCTGTTGATCTCATTCGTACCTGCATTCAGGTACAGCCGGTCAAACCGACCTATTAATTACTTCGCGACGCGTGCCACTTCCTGCGCAACCCGATCGGTTGCATCAGGAATCGCTACCTGACGGGCTTTCTCAGCCATCGCCAGCAGCGTGGCGCGATCCCAATGGCGCAACGTGTCCGCTACTGCAGTCGCGGTAAATTGCGGCTGCTCGAAAATTTTGGCTGCGCCCGCTTGCTCCAGCGGCAACGCATTCCAGTACTGCTGACGGTCTTTGTGCTGAAACGGCACGAAGATCGCCGGTAAACCTGCGGCGGCAACTTCGCTCACCGTCAATGCGCCCGAACGACACACCACTACATCCGCCCAGGCATAGGCTTCCGCCATATCATCGATAAACTCGGTGACCTTGTGCTGCGGCTGTCCGGCATCGAGATAGGCCTGTTGCACCGTCTCCAGCGCGCCTTTGCCGCTTTGATGCCAAATCGTGATGGCATCACCCAGTTCTGCGGCCACCTGCGGCACTGTCTGATTCAGGATACGTGCGCCCTGGCTTCCGCCGACCACCAGCACACGAATCGCACCACTGCGTCCACTCAGGCGATCAGCAGGCAGCGGCAGGGCCAACACATCGGTACGCACGGGATTGCCAACCACATCGGCTTTCGGGAATGCACCCGGAAACGCCTGCATCACTTTGGTGGCAATTTTCGCCAGCCACTTGTTGGTCAGCCCGGCAATGCCGTTCTGCTCATGCAGCACCACAGGAATACCGCAACTCCACGCGGCTAATCCACCTGGACCGGAAACGTATCCGCCCATGCCGAGCACCACGTCCGGCTGCCAGCGCTTCATGATGCGACGCGCCTGGCGCCATGCATTGAAGATGCGTACCGGTGCCAGTAACTGCGCTTTAACGCCTTTGCCGCGCAAACCGCTAATACGGATAAATTCAATTTCGATGCCATGTTTCGGCACCAAATCCGCTTCCATTCGGTCAGCGGTTCCGAGCCAGCGCACCTGCCAGCCCTGTTCGATCAGATGGTGTGCCACAGCCAGCCCAGGGAACACATGTCCGCCGGTTCCGCCGGCCATCACCATCAGCCGCTTGCTACTCATCGAGCACCTCGGGTAAACGCCTGCGCTTTTGCCAGACGCGTTTCATAATCAATGCGCAATAAAAACACGATGGCGGTCGACATGATGATCAGACTTGAGCCACCGTAACTGATCAGCGGCAGTGTCAGACCTTTGGTCGGCAGCATACCTGCGGCCGCACCGACGTTAACCAGCGCCTGGAAGCTAAACCACACGCCAATTGAGCAAGCGAGGAAGCCAGAAAAGCGCTGATCTATCTCCAGAGCACGGCGACCAATCGACATCGCGCGAAAAGCGACGAAGAATACCATTAACAGCGCCAAAACCACACCGACATAACCCAACTCTTCACCAATGATGGAGAAGATAAAGTCGGTGTGTGCCTCCGGCAGATACTCGAGTTTTTGCACCGAGTTGCCGAGGCCCTGGCCCCAGAATTCACCACGACCGAAGGCCATCAGCGACTGGGTCAGCTGGTAGCCGCTGCCAAACGGATCTTCCCATGGGTTCCAGAAAGAGGTCACACGGCGCATACGATAGGGTTCAGCGATAATCAGCAGCACCACGGCAAAAATACCGGAGCCGATGATCGCCAGGAACTGCCACATTTTGGCACCCGCGAGGAACAGCATCGCTAGCGTCGTCACAAACAGCACAACTACAGTTCCGAGATCCGGTTGCGCCAGCAGTAACACGGCCAACACCACCATCACGCCCATCGGCTTACAAAAGCCCCAGAAGTTGTTGCGTACCTCTTCCACTTTGCGCACCAGATAGCTGGCGAGATAGCAAAACAGGGAAAGCTTGGACAATTCGGCCGGCTGAATACGCAGTGGGCCGAGGGCAATCCAGCGCGATGCACCGTTAACCGAACTACCCACCACCAGGACGATCAGCAGCATTGCCACAGACGCCATCAGCATCACGTTGCTGTAGCGCTGCCAGAAATCCATTGGGACGCGCAATGTCACCAGTGCCATGCCTACCGCCAGGGCAATATAGAAAGCGTCGCGTTTAGCGAAGTAGAACGGGTCTTCGTTGAGACGCTGGCCGACCGGCATCGACGCTGAAGTCACCATCACAAAGCCGATAATCGCCAAACCAAAGGTCAGCCACAGCAGCGTACGATCATACAGCACCACTGGCGCATCATCATTTTCACGGCCGCCCATCACCCAATCGCGTAAACGCACGGAGAGGAAGCTGGCAATACCGGCACCTGGAATGCGCATCAGCTCAACTCCTTCGCCAGCTGCGCGAAAATATCACCGCGCTGTTCAAAATTACGGAACTGATCGAGGCTGGCGCAGGCCGGTGACAGCAGCACCATATCGCCCGCCTTCGCCTGAGAGGCAATCTGCTCCATGGCCTGCTGCATCGTCTCTGTGCGCGTGGCGATCTCCGGGCGCAACGCCGCGAGCGCATCGCCGTCACGACCAAAGCAATAGATGCGCACGTTGTCGCCCTGCAAAAAGCGCGTCAGTGCACTGAAGTCAGCGGATTTGCCATCACCGCCCATCAACAGCCACAAGGTGCCTTTCACCTGCAAACCATTGAGTGCCGCCTCAGTACTGCCGACGTTAGTGGCTTTGGAGTCATTAATCCAGCGCACGCCATTGGCTTCATGCACCAGCTGGAAACGGTGCGCCAGGCCAGTGAAAGTCGTTAACGCTTTCAGACTGGAAGCGCGCGGGATATTCACCGCATCTGCCAGTGCCAGGGCCGCCAGGGCATTGGTGTAGTTATGCTGCCCCACCAACGTCATTTCGTCGGTGTTTAATACCCTTTCACCCTGCGCCCGCAGCCAGGTGCTGCCCTGCTGCTGAGTCAGATGGTAATCACCAAGGTTGATGCCAAAGCTCACGCAGCGTGCATCAACGCCGCGAACCGGCATGGTCATACCATCATCGGCATTGACCACACAGACGCGGGCGTTTTCATAAATGCGCAATTTCGCCGCACGATACTGCTGCATGCCCAACGGATAGCGATCCATATGATCTTCCGTTACGTTGAGAATGGTGGCGGCCGCCGCTTGCAGGCTGTAGGTGGTTTCTAACTGGAAGCTGGAAAGTTCCAGCACATACAACTGTGCCGGAGATTTCAGCAGGGTTAGCGCCGGTAAACCGATGTTGCCACCCACGCCAACCTGCCAACCTGCTGCACGGGCCATTTCACCCACCAGCGTGGTGACAGTGCTTTTACCGTTCGAGCCGGTGATCGCGACAATCGGCGCCTGAGCTTCACGGCAGAACAGTTCGATATCACCGACGATTTCGATACCGGCATCCGCGGCTTCACTTAATGCAGGATGAGCAAGCGCGATGCCTGGGCTGGCAACGATCAAGTCCGACGCCAGCAACCAGTCACTGTTGATACCGCCTACATAGCGTTCAACCGCCTCAGGCAACTTGTCGAGGCCAGGCGGAGACACACGGGTATCCATCACGCGAGGCGTCACGCCCTGCGCGAGGAAGAAATCAACACAGGACAGGCCAGTGATGCCGAGTCCAATGATGACGACTTTTCTGCCCCGATAGTCAGCCATGATTAACGTACCTTCAGCGTTGCCAGGCCAATCAGCACCAGCATCAGTGAAATAATCCAGAAGCGCACAATGACGCGCGGCTCCGGCCAGCCCTTCAATTCATAGTGGTGGTGAATCGGCGCCATGCGGAAAATGCGTTGGCCGCGCAGCTTGAACGATCCCACCTGCAGAATCACCGACAGTGTTTCAACCACAAACACGCCGCCCATGATCACCAGCAAAAACTCCTGACGCAGCAGCACGGCGATGGTGCCTAACGCGCCACCCAGTGCCAGCGAACCCACATCGCCCATAAAGACCTGAGCCGGGTAGGTGTTGAACCACAGGAAGCCAAGACCGGCACCGACAATCGCGGTACAGACAATCACCAACTCACCCGCATGGCGCAGATACGGAATATGCAGATACTCAGCAAACTTCACGTTACCGGTCGCCCATGCCACCAGAGCAAAGCCTGCTGCCACGAAGACGGTTGGCATAATCGCCAGGCCATCCAGACCATCCGTCAGGTTGACCGCATTACCGGTGCCGACAATCACAAAGTAAGCCAGCAGCACATAAAACAATCCCAGCTGCGGCATGATGTCTTTAAAGAACGGCACCACCAACTGAGTGGCCGGTGTGCCTTTGCCCGCAGCGTAAAGCGCAAAAGCCACGCCAAGGGAAATCACCGACATCCAGAAGTATTTCCAGCGGGCAATCAGGCCTTTGGTGTCTTTGCGTACCACTTTGCGATAGTCATCGACGAAACCGATAATGCCGAAACCAATCAGCACCGCCAGCACGCACCACACATAAGGGTTGGATGGATACGCCCACATCAACACCGAGACGGTGATGGAGGTGAGGATCATGATGCCTCCCATGGTTGGCGTACCGCGCTTACTGAAGTGCGATTCCGGACCGTCGTTACGCACCACCTGGCCAATCTGCAGTTTCTGCAGCCAGGCGATCAGGCGCGGGCCCATCCAGAGTGATAGGAACAGAGCGGTCAGCAGGCTGACAATGGCGCGAAACGTCAAATACGAGAAGACGTTAAAGCCGGAATAAAGTGCGACCAAATGTTCGGCCAGCCAGACTAGCATGTTCCTTTCTCCTGTAAGCTCTCGACGACCTGCTCCATGGCGGCGCTACGTGAGCCTTTAACCAAAATAGTGATGTCCTGATGTTGGGACAGCAATGCGCGTAAACGTACAGTCAGCTCGGCTTTGGTGGCGAAATGCTCGCCTTTACCGCTGCTTTCACCGATCAACCGACTCAAAGTGCCGGTACTCAGAACACAATCAATACCTGCTGCCCTGGCGGCTTCACCCACCTGCTGATGGCAAGCTTCCGCTTCATCGCCCAGTTCGGCCATATCACCGACGACCATCACTCGGAACCCTGGCATATCGCCCAGTACCTGTGCGGCCGCCGTCATCGAACCGACGTTGGCGTTATAGCTGTCATCCAGCAGCAGTTGATTGTCTGCCAGACGAATCGGGAACAGACGCCCCGGTACGGGCTGCAGTGTTTTCAAACCGGTTTGGATCGCGCTTAGCGGGGCATCAACGGACAGTGCCAGCGCAGCAGCAGCAAGCGCGTTCGCGATGTTGTGGCGACCAGGCAGCGGAAGCGCAACAGCAATGTCTCCGCGCGGCGTATGCAAGGTAAACAGCGTGGCGTCGGCGCGTAGCACGATCTCGCTGGCGCGGAATTCTGCATCTGCCATCGGCTGTGGCGAGAAGCGCCACAGGGTCCTATCGACAAACTGCGACTGCCAGTTAGCGAGGTCGTTGCTGTCAGCATTGACGATGGCGGTGCCGTGTACTGGCAATCCCCCAAAAATTTCGCCTTTGGCTTTCGCTACACCGGCCAGTGAACCAAAGCCTTCCAGATGCGCTGCAGCGAGATTATTCACCAGCGCCGTTTCAGGACGCACTAAATCGGTGGTGTAAGCAATCTCGCCCTGATGATTGGCACCCAGCTCAATCACCGCGAACTCGTGTTCTGGGGTCAGACGCAGCAACGTCATCGGCACGCCGAAGTCGTTGTTCAGGTTGCCAGCGGTATAGAGGGTTTCACCACACTGACGCAAAATGGCAGCGGTCATCTCTTTGACGGAGGTTTTACCGGATGAACCGGTCAGGGCTACCACGCGCGCCTTCGATTGCTGACGCACCCAGGCGCCGAGCTGACCAAAGGCAATGCGGGTATCTGCCACCACCACTTGCGGCACATCTAAAGGCAAGTGCTTACTCACCAGCAGCGCTTTGGCACCGTTAGCAATAGCATCGCTGGCAAAGTCGTGTGCATCGAAACGCTCACCGACCAGTGCGACAAACAGGCTGCCATCAGCCACTTTACGCGTGTCGCTGGTCACATCATTCAGCGTCAAATCAGCGCCGTGCAGTTGACCACCACTGATTTCAGCCAGTGTTTTCAAAGAAACCGGGATCATGCCATCACCCCCAGTAAACGGGCGACGGTGTCGCGATCGGAGTAATCCAAACGACGGTTACCAATGATTTGATAATCTTCATGGCCTTTACCAGCCACCAACACGATGTCATCGACATTGGCCTGCATCACGGCGTTCGTGACCGCTTGCGCACGTCCCGCGACCACGCGGGCGCGACCGGGATCAAGCAAGCCAGTCAGAATGTCATTCACAATCGCGGCAGGTTCTTCGCTGCGCGGATTGTCATCGGTGATGACCACGATGTCAGAGAACTGTTCGGCAATCGCGCCCATCAACGGACGTTTGCCTTTGTCACGATCGCCGCCGCAGCCAAACACGCACCACAGCTTGCCTTTACAGTGCAGACGGGCAGCTTCCAACGCTTTTTCCAGCGCATCGGGGGTGTGAGCATAATCCACCACCACTGTGGGTTTTTCTGGTGCCGTGAACACTTCCATACGGCCACATACCGGTTGCAGCTGTGCAGCGCTTGATACCAGCGCCTCCAGCGGATAATCGAGCGTCAGCAAGGTGGCCAGTGCCAGCAGCAGATTGCTGACATTGAATGCGCCCATCAGACGGCTATCAAATTCCCCGTCGCCCCAGCTGGAGCTGAACTGGATATGCGCACCGCCATCGTGATAATTCACCGCTGTGGCTTTCAGCCAGCGCCCACGACAGCCAGGCTGCAAGTTGTCAGCCAGGGTGACGGCAACGGCATCCGGCAGTTTCTCCAGCCAGCGGCGCCCGACCTCGTCATCAGCGTTGATAATGGCTTCGCCAACCTGATGCTCAGAGAACAGCAGCCATTTGGCGGCTTCGTAACCCTGCATATCACCGTGATAATCCAGATGATCGCGGCTTAGATTCGTGAACACAGCAGCCGCGAAGGGCAATGCCGCCACGCGATGCTGCACCAGGCCGTGAGAAGACACTTCCATCGCAGCCAGCGTGGCACCCTGCTCCACCAGATCATTCAATACATGTTGAACATCTACCGCGGAACCGGTGGTGTTTTCGGTGGCCACCAATTGGCCATATAAGCCATTACCCACCGTACCCATTACGGCACCGGTTTCACCCAGCAGATTGGCCCACTGCGCCATCAACTGCGTGGTGGTGGTTTTTCCGTTGGTGCCGGTGACACCGATTAATTTAAGTTTTTCAGCAGGCTGCTGATAAAAGCGCCCGGCCAGTGCAGAGAGACGCTGCTGCAACTGCGCCAGGTAGATAACCGGGACGCCGTGCATCTCGCGGATATCTCCATCGCTGGCTTCGCCCTCGGCTTCGGCAATCACTGCCGCCACGCCTTGAGCAATAGCCTGCGGAATAAAACGACGTCCATCAGCATGATGGCCCGCCACGGCGATAAACAGATCGCCAGCAGCCGCTGAGCGGCTGTCTAGTGTCATGTCACGGAGTGGACGCGCCGGCGCACCCGGCACCCACGGGGCCAGTAAATCGCGCAGGTTACGATCGGTCACTTGATTCCTCACTTCTGTTCTTCACCAACTCGTCTTTATCAATTGTCGGCAGCGCATCCGGTTCAATGTTCATGGTGCGTAATACACCGCCCATGATGGCGCCAAACACCGGTGCAGAAACCGCACCACCATAATATTTACCGGCCTGGGGATCGTTGATCACCACCACCAGCGCAAAACGAGGGCGACTGGCAGGTGCAACACCTGCCGTGTAAGCAATGTATTTATTGACGTAGCGTCCATCCGGTCCCACTTTTTTCGCAGTACCGGTTTTAATCGCGATGCGATAACCCTTGATGGCGGCTTTAACCCCACCGCCGCCAGGCAGCGCAACGCTTTCCATCATGTGCATCACCGTTTTCACCAGGTCTTCCTGGAAAACGCGTTCACCCGCCACTGGCGGGTCAACTTTGGTGATCGACAGCGGGCGGTTGATGCCGTAGCTGCCAATGGTTGCGTAGACTCGCGCTAACTGTAACGGTGTTACCATTAGCCCGTAGCCGAAAGAGAAGGTGGCCCTCTCTATGTCAGACCACCGTTGTTTTTGAGGGTATAAGCCACTGCTTTCCCCGACCAGCCCCAAATTGGTCGGTTTACCCAGTCCAAAGCGCGCGTAAGTATCTACGAGTGCTGAGGAGGGCATCGCTAACGCCAAACGTGAAACCCCGACGTTACTCGACTTCTGTAAAACCCCGGTAAGGGTCAATTCGTTGTAGCGCGCCACGTCCTTGATCTCATGACCATTGACGCGGTACGGCACGGTATTCAGTACGCTGTTCTCTTTCACCACGCCACGCTGCAGCGCGGTCATCACCACCATCGGTTTGACGGTGGAGCCTGGCTCGAAGATGTCGGTAATGGCGCGGTTGCGCATCACATCTTTCGGCGTGTTGGAGAGATTGTTTGGGTTGTAAGCCGGGCTGTTGGCCATTGCCAGCACTTCACCGGTGTTCACATCCACCAAAACGGCAGTGCCCGACTCCGCTTTGTTGAACGCCACGGCATTGTTCAGCTCGCGGTACACCAGCGCCTGCAAACGCTCGTCGATGCTGAGCGTCAGGTTGTGCGCCGCGCGGCTGTCCACAGAGGAGATATCTTCAATCACGCGACCGTAGCGGTCTTTACGCACCGTACGCTCGCCTGGCGCGCCGGTCAGCCACTTGTCGAAGCTCTTTTCGATGCCCTCAATGCCCTGACCGTCAATATTGGTAAAGCCGATCAGATGTGCAGTGACCTGACCAGCTGGATAGTAACGACGCGACTCTTCACGCAGGTAAATGCCGGGCAGCTTGAGTTTTTTGACGTATTCGCCGATCGCTGGATTCACCTGACGCGCCAGATAGATAAAGCGCCCTTTGGGATTGGCATTCACGCGCGCGGCGAGTTGATCGAGTGGGATGGACAACGCATCTGAAAGGGCTTTCCAGCGGCTGTCGAGTGACACGCCGCCGTGTTCCATCAGCTCTTTAGGATCGGCCCAGATGGCATTCACCGGCACGCTGACGGCTAACGGACGGCCAGCACGATCGCTGATCATGCCACGTGCAGTGGGAACAGATTGAACACGCAGCGAACGCAAATCCCCTTCTTTGACCAGCTTATCCGGGCTAATGACCTGTAACCACGCCACGCGTGACAGCAATCCGCCCAAAGCCAGTAAAATACAGCCGCACAGCAACGCAAAACGCCAGCTTATAAAGCTGGCCTTATCTTCCTGTTTTTTTAACTTCAGCGTTTTGCCTGCGCCGCTCATTGAGGTCTGCGATTCCTTATTTATCTCTGCACCACGATATTTTCCTGTGAAGGATCAACATGCTGCATTTGCAGCTTATCGGTTGCTATTCGCTCAACCCGGCTATGATCGCCGAGCGCATTCTCTTCCAAAATCAGGTTACGCCACTCGATATCGAGCGCATCACGTTCTAACACCAACTGTTCGCGCTGCGCCGTTAACAGGCGCGTTTTGTGTGTGGTGGTCACCACCAACACCGAGGACACAAGTACTGCAATCAGCAGCAACACCGGGATCTTGCCGAATCGCAGCAGGTCACCGCCGATGACGCCGGGCAGGCTGTGTCGCTCGTTGCCAATCATGTCGCGGTCCTCTCAGCAATACGCAGTACCGAACTGCGCGCGCGTGGGTTCTCGTTGACTTCCGCTTCACCCGGAATCAGCTTGCCTAAGGTTTTCAATTCACGTCCACCTAGCGCTTTAAGCTGGCTTTCGGTCATTGGGATACCCGCTGGAACTTGCGGGCCTCGGCTCTGATCGCGCATAAAACGCTTAACTAAACGGTCTTCCAGCGAGTGGAAGCTGATAACCGATAACCGACCGCCTGGCGCCAGCACCGACATCGCCCCTTTCAGCGCGGTATCGATCTCTTCCAGCTCGCTGTTGATCCAGATACGAATCGCCTGGAAGGTGCGCGTGGCCGGATGTTTAAACTTGTCCTTCACCGGCATCGCAGCAGCGATCACGGTGGCTAACTCTTTGGTGCGCGTCATTGGCTGCTCGCGATTACGCTCGACGATGGCGCGTGCGATACGTTTGCCAAATTTCTCTTCACCGTAGGTCTTGATGACGAAGGCGATATCGGCTTCCTCGGCGTTCATCAGCCACTCTGCTGCAGACTGGCCCCGTGTCGGGTCCATACGCATATCCAGTGGCCCATCACGCATAAACGAGAAACCGCGCTCTGCGTCATCCAACTGCGGTGATGACACGCCAAGATCGAGCAATACGCCATCGATCTTGCCGGTGAGACCACGCGCTTCGACATACTCTGCCAGCGCCGAAAAAGGTCCGTGCACGATCGAAAAACGTGGATCCTGAATTTCAGCTGCAGCGGCTATGGCTTGCGGATCGCGATCGATCGCCAGTAACTGCCCCTTCTCGCCCAGTTGCGAAAGGATCAGACGTGAGTGACCGCCGCGCCCAAAAGTGCCGTCAATGTAAATGCCGTCTTCCCTGATATTGAGGCCGTTAACCGCCTCATCCAGTAGCACTGTGGTGTGTTTAAAATTATCCTGCATAGCTATAGCGACAAGTCCTGCAACCGCTCAGATAAAGGCTCCTGAGCCGACTGTTCTGCGTCAATATCGTCCTTAACTTGTTGATACCAGGTCTGTTCATCCCACAGCTCAAACTTATTGAACTGTCCAACCAGCATCACTTCTTTGGTCAGGCTCGCATGTTGCCGTAGCGTATTCGCCAGCAACAAACGACCTGCATTATCCATCTGGCATTCGCTGGCATGTCCTAACAGCAGTCGCTGCACGCGACGTTCGTTCGGATTCATGCTGGATAACCGCGCCAGTTTTTTCTCGATGATTTCCCATTCGGGCAGGGTATAAAGCAACAGACATGGCTGGTGGAGGTCAATGGTGCACACCATTTGCCCCTGAGACTCCGCGACAAGCAATTCACGATAGCGCGTTGGTACCGCCAATCGGCCTTTGCCGTCGAGATTGACTAACGTTGCTCCTCGGAACATGTCAGTCCTACCCCCCAATCACCCGTTTTCACCACTTTATCCCACTTTTTACCACGAAACGAGTTTACGGAGCCTATGAAATCCTTGTCAAGCCGCAACGACAAGTGAATATCACTCTTTACAAGGGTGAGAATTATTTAGTGGAGGGGAATTTAGGGGAATGAATGGCAAAATAAAAAATTAACCTGATGAATAATGGAATAAAAATTTTCACGATTTGAAAAATGGCGAAAAATAAAGCGTTTTAATCGCAAAAGATAATTATCCCGGGATATGCGACAGCGGCTGCATTTTAGGGGATTTCTGAAAGGAAGCCCAGCACCATCGCGCCAGCTCTGCTACGCGTCACTGCTGAAGATGTAAACAAATAAGAAAATTCAGCGCAGTTAATTCGTTAGGGAAAGTGGTGACTATTTACGCTTTTTTACCCCAGTCCTATGGCAGAAAAATATCTGAATGATAAATAAGTGCGGGCAGCCATCTGCCCGCGATTTCATTTCGTACGTCGGCTTAATTGACCACGGCGGAATAAATTGCGGCGAATACGGGTTAATCCCGGCTTCGGTTTGCGCGGTTCATCCAGCGAGGCCAAAACTAATTCCAGCACACGTTCGGCGACATCGCGATGACGCTGCCCCACCGCCAGTACCGGGCACTCTAAAAAGTCCAGTAATTCGTGGTCGCCAAAGGTGGCGATAGCCAGGTCAGTGGGCAGGCGGCCATCCCGCTTAAGGGTAATATCCATCACGCCCTGAAGCAGACCGAATGAGGTGGTAAACAACGCATCCGGCATCGGATGATCTTCGAGGTATTTCTCGAACAGTGTGGCAGCCGCAGTGCGATCAAAGCTGTTGCAGTAGAGGTAATCCACCATGCGTTCATCGTCTTTCCACGCATCGCGGAAGCCCATTTCACGCAGGAAACTGACTGAAAGCTCAGGCAAGGCCCCAAGGAACAGCACGTTTTTCACCGGAAGCTGACGCAATTCAGCCGCCAGAGCATGCGCATCGTCCTGATCGGCACCGACCACACTGGTGAAGTGTTCACGATCCAGCGCACGGTCCAGCGCGATAATCGGCAGCGGATCGTTGATCCAGCGCTGATAAAACGGGTGTTCTGGCGGCAACGAGGTCGAAACGATGATCGCATCCACCTGGCGCTGCAGCAGATGTTCAATACAGCGCATTTCATTGTCAGGCTGATCTTCCGAGCAGGCAATCAGCAGCTGATAGCCACGTTGACGTGCCTGGCGCTCCAGATAATTGGCAATGCGCGTGTAACTGGTGTTCTCAAGATCCGGGATCACCAGACCAATTGAACGCGTACGTCCGGCGCGCAGGCCTGCCGCAACAGCATTGGGGTGATAATTATGTTCACGCACCACCGCCATCACTTTTTCGACGGTTTTGTCGCTGACACGATACTGCCGCGCTTTGCCATTGATAACGTAGCTGGCCGTGGTGCGCGACACGCCCGCCAGGCGCGCAATTTCATCCAGTTTCACGATGACACCTTAATTCTGATAAGCCAGGGCTGGGCAAATGTCCGCAGAGTAGCTATGGGTAAAACATTTGTAACATCTAACCGCAGAACACTACGCTGAGCAACCGCTTTTATCGGGCAGCACTCACAAGCGCATTAAATAAAAAAAACCCGGCATTACGCCGGGTTAGCTTGGAAGCAGGATGATAACTCTGCGGAATTAACGCATCACACGATCGCCACGTGACACGCCCACAATCCCTGATCGCGCCACTTCAACGATCTCAGCAACATCGCGCACCGTGTTGAGGAAGGCGTCGAGTTTATCGCTGGTGCCTGCCAGCTGAACCGTGTACAGCGTTGGCGTCACATCGATAATCTGGCCACGGAAAATTTCCGCGCTGCGCTTCACTTCTTCACGGCCATACCCGCTTGCCTGAATCTTCACCAGCATGATTTCACGTTCAACGTAAGCACCCTGCCCTAGCTCGCTGACACGTAACACGTCCACCAGCTTGTGCAGTTGCTTCTCAATCTGCTCCAGCACTTTTTCATCGCCGACCGTCTGAATGGTCATGCGCGACAGTGTTGGATCATCGGTCGGCGCAACGGTCAGGCTTTCGATGTTGTAGCCGCGCTGTGAGAACAAACCCACCACGCGAGACAATGCGCCGGATTCATTTTCCAGCAGTACCGATAACACACGACGCATAATTAAGTCCTCTCCGTTTTGCTCAGCCACATCTCATCCATCGAACCGCCGCGAATCTGCATCGGGTAAACGTGCTCGCTGCCGTCGATATTCACATCAACAAACACCAGACGCCCTTTCGCCAGGGTATCCAATGCCAGCTGCAGCTTCTCTTCCAGCTCAGCGGGGTGCGCGATGGAAATACCCACGTGTCCGTAGGCTTCGGCTAAACGCACAAAGTCAGGCAGAGATTGCATGTAGGATTGCGAGTGGCGGCCGGAATAAATCATATCCTGCCACTGTTTCACCATACCGAGGAAACCGTTATTGAGGTTCAGCACCAGCACCGGTAAATCGTACTGCAGCGCCGTCGACAGTTCCTGGATGTTCATCTGAATACTGCCATCACCGGTCACGCAGATGACGGTTTCATCCGGCAGCGCCATTTTCACCCCCAGCGCAGCCGGTAAGCCGAAGCCCATGGTGCCAAGACCACCTGAGTTAATCCAGCGACGAGGCTTATCAAACTGATAATAGAGCGCGGCGAACATCTGATGCTGACCGACGTCAGAGGTGACATAGGCATCGCCTTTGGTCAGACGCCAGATGGTTTCGATCACCGCCTGCGGTTTGATCTTGTCGCTGGTGCGATCGAACTCGAGGCACTTACGGCTACGCCAGCCATCAATGGTCTGCCACCAGTCGCGCAGGCTATCCAGCTCTTGCTTCGCATCGCTTTGCGCCAGCAATTCCAGCATCTGCGACAACGTCTGCTTCGCATCACCGACAATCGGGATATCAGCGCTGACGGTTTTGGAAATCGAGGTCGGATCGACGTCGATATGCATGATGGTGGCGTTCGGGCAATATTTCGCCAGGTTGTTGGTAGTACGGTCATCGAAGCGCACACCAATGCCGAAAATCAAATCGGCATTGTGCATCGTCATATTGGCTTCGTAAGTCCCGTGCATACCCAGCATGCCTACACTCTGGCGATGCGTGCCCGGGAATACGCCCAAGCCCATCAGTGACATGGTGACCGGAATATTCAGCTGTTCAGCTAACTGCAGCAGTTCCGCTTCACAGCCTGACATAATCGCACCGCCACCGGCATAAATTACCGGCTTATGTGCGGCCAGTAGCGTTTGCAGTGCACGCTTGATCTGCCCTTTATGGCCCTGAATCGTTGGGTTATAAGAACGCATGCTGACCGACTCAGGATAGACGTACGGCAGTTTATTCGCTGGGTTGAGAATATCTTTTGGCAGGTCGATCACCACCGGGCCTGGGCGGCCGCTTGCTGCCAGCCAGAAGGCTTTTTTCAGCACGGTTGGGATCTCTTCCGCATTTTTCACCAGGAAGCTGTGTTTGACCACCGGACGGGAAATCCCGACCATGTCGCACTCCTGGAACGCATCGTAGCCGATCAGTGAAGACGGCACCTGACCCGACAGAATCACCATCGGAATCGAATCCATATAGGCCGTCGCAATACCGGTAATGGCATTGGTGGCGCCTGGACCTGAGGTGACCAGCACCACGCCGACTTCGCCGGTCGCGCGTGCCAGACCATCTGCCATATGCACAGCGCCTTGCTCGTGACGCACTAATACGTGGTCAATTCCACCGACCGTTTGCAGCGCATCGTAAATGTCGAGCACTGCTCCGCCCGGATAGCCGAATACCTGCTTAACGCCCTGATCGATTAACGAACGGACGACCATTTCGGCTCCTGACAACATCTCCATTTTCTGCCTCCAGGCTTGAGGAACCAGATCCCGTGACGCGCATTGCCCCTGCGTCACTGACACCCAGCCCCGTATTCGCCAGTTAAGATCAAAACCTTATGTTTATGCTCAGATGACAGAATTCATTTCTGCCTTCCAGGTACAGGGAATCTACTTGAGTTGATTCTTTTAAGAGTAGGTCGATTACCATAACCGCAGAAAACCCGGCCTGCAAACGACAGGAGGCTGCGACAGGCTTATTTCGGCACAAAAGGCACTGACACGTGATAATCGCTCGCGAGGATTAAACTAATGCCATCCCACAACCACAGATGAAAATGCTGGTTTCATGATTATTTGCAGCGTGTTCTAAGAAATATGATTTTCATATTGCCTGGCCGGTTAGCCCACAATTTTTCCTGAATATTACTTTCTGGCGTGATTAACTTCAAAATCCGCTTCTTGCATGACATTGTGCTAAGCAACCCGCCAAATCTTGTTTTTATGATTGTACCAAAACCCCTATTAAACATATTAAATTCAATAACTTAAAATTAATTCGTTTTTATAAAAAATTTTTTAGGCTGTTTAAGCCATTATGCATGCAGCTAATTAATGCCAAAGCTCTGTGTAGCGGGATATTCGCAGCAGATCGCCCTTAACCGACAAAAGAAATACCCTTTCACTTAGGGTTGACTTCCCACAGCAATCCCAGTATCAATATGTGCAGCACAAAATTTACGAGGTTTGATTCATGTTCCATTCTTTCCGCCTACTCGGTCTACTACTAAACGCATTCAGTTTGCGCGGTAGACTTGTGGGTGGAATCAATCACTGATTCGAACCTGAAGAAGTTTAAAGAACCCGCGCCGATGCGCGGGTTTTTTTATGCTCGTTACACCGGCGAAGTTGAGTTAAAGCAAAAGGAAGATGACCATGAGCCAGCAAGTTATTATTTTCGATACCACTCTGCGCGACGGCGAGCAGGCATTACAGGCCAGCCTGAGTGTTAAAGAAAAACTGCAGATCGCCCTGGCGCTGGAGCGTATGGGCGTGGATGTAATGGAAGTCGGTTTCCCTATCTCTTCGCCAGGCGATTTCGAATCGGTGCAGACCATCGCGCGCTCGGTGAAAAACAGCCGCGTTGCCGCTCTGGCTCGCTGCGTGGATAAGGATATTGATGCCGCCTACGAGGCTTTGCGTGTGGCTGAAGCATTCCGCATTCATACTTTCCTCGCCACTTCGCCAATGCATATCGCCACCAAATTGCGCAGTACCTTGCCAGATGTGATTGACCGCGCAGTAGCCTCTATTAAACGTGCCCGCAACTATACCGATGACGTTGAGTTTTCTTGCGAAGACGGTGGCCGTACGCCTATCGACGATCTGTGCCGCGTAGTGGAAGCCGCGATCAACGCCGGCGCGACCACCATCAACATCCCGGATACGGTTGGTTACACCTTGCCGCACGAGTACGCCAACATCTTCAGCCAGTTGCGCGAACGCGTACCGAACATCGATAAAGCTATCTTGTCTGTTCACACCCATGATGATTTGGGCATGGCAACCGGCAATGCCGTAGCAGCGGTGTTAGCCGGTGCGCGTCAGGTTGAAGGCACCATCAATGGCCTGGGCGAACGTGCCGGTAACTGTGCGTTGGAAGAAGTGATTATGGCGATTAAAACCCGTCAGCAGATCATGAACCTGCACACCAATATCCATCATCAGGAAATCTACCGCACCAGCCAGTTGATCAGCCAAATCTGCAACATGCCGATTCCAGCCAACAAAGCGATTGTGGGTACGGGTGCGTTTGCTCACTCCTCTGGTATTCACCAGGATGGCGTGTTGAAGAACCGCGAAAACTACGAAATCCTGACGCCAGAATCGATCGGCTTACACAAAATTCAGTTGAACCTGACTTCACGTTCAGGCCGTGCTGCGGTGAAACATCGCATGGAAGAGATGGGCTACAAAGATTCCGACTACAACGTCGATGCTCTGTACGATGCCTTCCTGAAGCTGGCCGACAAGAAAGGCCAGGTATTTGATTACGATTTGGAAGCGCTGGCGTTCATCAACAAACAGAACGAAGAGCCAGAATATTTCCAGCTGAACGAATTTAATGTACAGACCGGTTCCAGCGTTACTGCCACCGCGTCGGTGCAGTTGGGCTGTGGCGAAGAGACCAAAGCCGATGCCGCGACCGGTAACGGCCCGGTGGACGCCGTATATCAGGCCATCAACCGCATCACCGGCTTTGAAGCAGAATTGGTGAACTACAAGTTGACCGCGAAAGGCCACGGCGAGAACGCGCTGGGCCAGGTTGATATCGTGGTGAACTACAACGGTCGTAAATTCCATGGCGTTGGCCTGGCGACTGATATCGTCGAATCTTCTGCTAAAGCGATGGTGAACGCCCTGAACAACATCTGGCGCGCCAAACAGGTAGAAAAAGAATTGCAGCGTAAATTTAAAGATCAGAAGGAAACGGTGTAACTATGACTCAGTCTTATCATATTGCGGTAATGCCAGGCGACGGAATCGGCCCGGAAGTGATGGCGCAGGCTATCAAGGTTCTCGACGCAATTCGCGCGCGCTTCGACATGCGTATCACCACCAGCGAATATGATGTTGGCGGTATCGCCATCGATCGTCACGGTGAACCGCTGCCGCCTGCCACCGTTGCCGGTGCAGAGCAAGCGAATGCGATTCTGTTCGGCTCTGTCGGTGGTCCAAAATGGGAACACCTGCCGCCAGCGGGCCAGCCTGAGCGTGGTGCACTGTTGCCACTGCGTAAGCACTTCAAGTTGTTCAGCAACCTGCGCCCCGCTTCCTTATATAAAGGCCTGGAAGCGTTTTGCCCACTGCGCAGCGACATCGCCGCACGCGGTTTCGACATCCTGTGCGTGCGTGAATTAACCGGCGGCATCTACTTTGGTCAGCCGAAAGGGCGCGAAGGTAGCGGTCCACATGAGCGTGCATTTGATACCGAGGTGTATCACCGTTTCGAGATCGAGCGTATCGCACGTAACGCCTTTGAAGCCGCACGCAAGCGTCGTAACAAAGTGACGTCAGTGGATAAAGCCAACGTGCTGCAGACTTCAGTGATGTGGCGTGAAATCGTTAATGAAGTGGCAAAAGATTACCCGGATGTGCAGTTGAGCCACATGTACATCGATAACGCCACCATGCAGTTGATTAAAGATCCATCACAGTTTGACGTGCTGCTCTGTTCTAACCTGTTCGGTGACATCCTGTCAGACGAATGCGCGATGATCACCGGTTCAATGGGCATGCTGCCTTCTGCCAGCATGAACGAAGAAGGTTTCGGTCTGTATGAGCCTGCAGGCGGTTCCGCACCCGATATCGCCGGTCAGAACATTGCCAACCCAATTGCTCAGATTCTCTCGTTGTCTCTGCTGTTGCGCTTCAGCCTGAATGCCGCTGAAGCTGCAGACAGTATCGAGCGTGCGGTCAGCCGTGCGCTGGAAGCGGGCCATCGTACCCGCGATTTAGCCGGTAACGGCCCAGCTGTGAGCACAGATGAAATGGGCAGCATCATTGCCGGTTTCATCGCTGAGGAAAAATAATAAAATGAAAAGCTTATACCAGAAGTTATTTGATGCACATGTCGTCCACGAAGCACCAAACGAAACCCCGTTACTGTACATCGATCGCCATCTGATCCATGAAGTGACGTCACCGCAGGCCTTCGATGGCCTGCGCGCTCACGGCCGCAAAGTGCGCCAGCCGTCGAAGACGTTCGCCACCATGGACCACAACGTTTCTACCCAGACCAAAGACATTAACGCGTCGGGTGAGATGGCGCGTATTCAGATGCAAGAGCTGATCAAGAACTGTGCTGAGTTCGGCATTCAGCTGTATGACCTGAATCACCCGTTCCAGGGTATCGTGCACGTGATCGGGCCTGAACAAGGGATGACGCTGCCAGGCATGACCATCGTCTGCGGCGATTCCCACACCGCGACCCACGGCGCATTCGGTTCGCTGGCATTCGGTATCGGTACCTCCGAAGTTGAGCATGTGTTTGCCACGCAGACCCTGAAACAGGGCCGTGCCAAAACCATGAAGATTGAAGTGCTGGGCGAAGCGGCGCCGGGCATTACGGCGAAAGATATCGTGTTGGCGATTATTGGTAAAACCGGCAGCGCCGGCGGTACTGGTCACGTGGTGGAATTCTGTGGCCCGGCGATTGAAGCGTTGAGCATGGAAGGCCGCATGACGTTGTGCAACATGGCGATTGAGATGGGTGCCAAAGCGGGCCTGGTCGCGCCGGATGAAACCACTTTCGCTTACCTGAAAGACAAGCAGTTCGCACCGAAGGGCGAGCAGTGGGATGAAGCCGTCGCTTACTGGCGTACGATGAAGTCCGACAGCGATGCCAAATTCGACACCATTGTCACCCTGAACGCGGCCGATATCGCGCCGCAGGTGACCTGGGGCACCAACCCAGGCCAGGTGATGGCGGTGGATCAGGCGATCCCAAATCCTCAGTCCTTTGCCGATCCGGTTGAGCGTGCTTCTGCCGAGAAAGCGTTGGCTTACATGGATTTGCAGCCGGGTATTAAACTGACTGAAGTCGCTATCGACAAAGTCTTTATCGGCTCCTGCACCAACTCACGTATTGAAGATTTGCGCGCGGCGGCAGCCATCGCTAAAGGCCGCAAAGTCGCACCAGGCGTTGTTGCCATGGTCGTCCCTGGCTCAGGCCCAGTGAAGGCACAAGCCGAAGCCGAAGGTCTGGACAAAATCTTCCTGGAAGCGGGTTTTGAATGGCGTCTGCCGGGTTGCTCCATGTGTCTGGCGATGAACAATGACCGTCTGAACCCAGGCGAGCGTTGTGCCTCCACCAGTAACCGTAACTTTGAAGGTCGTCAGGGCCGTGGCGGTCGCACTCACTTAGTGAGCCCGGCGATGGCTGCAGCGGCGGCAGTAACCGGTCGTTTTGCCGACATTCGTGAATTGACTCAGGGAGCTTAAGCCATGGCGAACAAATTTACCCAACACACCGGAATTGTGGCGCCACTGGATGCGGCGAACGTCGATACCGATGCCATCATTCCAAAACAGTTCCTGCAGAAAGTGACGCGCACCGGTTTTGGCGCGCACCTGTTCCACGACTGGCGCTTCGAAGATGATGCGGGCACCGTGCCAACCCCAGGTTTCGTGCTGAACAAGCCGGAATTTAAAGGCACCAGCATCTTGCTGGCGCGTGAAAACTTTGGCTGCGGCTCATCACGTGAGCACGCCCCATGGGCACTGACCGATTTCGGTTTTCACGTGGTGATTGCGCCAAGCTTCGCGGATATTTTCTATGGCAACAGCTTTAACAACCAGCTGCTGCCAGTGAAGTTGAGCGATGAAGAAGTGGATGAGATGTTCAAACTGGTGGCCGCGCAGCCAGGCGTGACCTTTACCGTGGATCTGGAAGCCCAGACCGTCACGGCGGGTGATAAGTCTTACAGCTTTGAAATCGACAGCTTCCGCCGTCACTGCATGATTAACGGTCTCGACAGCATTGGTTTGACGCTGCAACACGAAGCGTCCATCTCCAACTACGAGTCCACTCAGCCAGCGTTCCTGCGTTAATGCCTTATTCGGTGCGTTTGAATGCGCACCGAATAGAGACGCACTGGATGTTTATAAAGTCGCCTTTGCGGGCGACTTTATATTTATTGGGCATCACGCACGCGCGACGCCAGCCCCAACGCCACAAGTGCCATCGCTAATGCCAGCCAATACACCGACTCATGGCCAAAGCGCTCGCTCAGCGTGCCCTGTATCAATCCTGCAATAATCAAACCGGTCGATATCGAGGTGGTAAACATCGTGGTCGCCGCGCCTGCTCGTCCCGGCATCAAATCCTGGAACCACAGCATGCCAATCCCTGCGACGATGCCAATAAACGCCGCGTTAAACAGCTGCAGCACCATTAACGCCGTGCGTGCCTGGAACAACACCAGCCCAAGATAGAACAGAATCGCTGCCACCAGCGCTAACAGCACCAATTTACGTTTACCGAAGCGCTTCGCGTAGTGCCCAGCCAGCAGCATGATAGGAATCTCCAGTCCTGCCGCCGTTCCCATTAATAAGCCCGCCAGTTTTTCCGGCAACCCCAATGTGAAGCTGATATACAGCGGCATGTCGATGATATACATGGTGTTGCACGCCCACATCACCACCGAGGCGATAAACAGCATTCGCACCTGGCTATCTTTCCACGGGCTCAGTTGGGTCAGTACCTGCTCTGGCGTCGCGGCCACGCGCGGCACCGACGGCAGAGTGCGCCAAATCAGCAGCATGCTGAGCAGGAAAATCGCCGCCGCCACGCAGAACAGTGTGACGAAGCCATAGTTAAGCGCTAAGGCGAACGACAGCGGCGGGCCAATCACCCATGCCAGCGACAGCTGCGCACGCATCACCGAGCTGAACATCACCACTTCACGCGCCGACTGATCGGCATACTCGCGTGCCAGCGCAAAGATCTGCGGTATCGCCACGCTGGCCAGCGCTGACAGCAACACGCCCACACTGATCAACGTCAGATAATGACGATTAAAGGCAAACAGCAGCGCATTCAGTACCGCCATAAGGCAACAAAACAGGATCAGATTGCGACGATCGCCGCGATTGTCCGAACGTTTCGCCATCAGCAGGCTAATCACAATCCCGGCAATCGCGTTGATGGTAAAAAATAGCCCGACCCAAAACGGTCGCACCTGCACTTCGCGCGTCAAAAACAAACTCAGCGTGGGTGCCTGCAACGCACCGGCGACACCGGTCATAAACGACACCGCCATAAAAGAGAGATAAACCGGATTGATACGACGCTGGCGCGTTAACAGCGATTTCATGCAGAAATCCCTTTGCGGAGAAATGAGGCTAAGACAAAGAGGGTAGAAGATTTCACAGCAAAACGAAAAAAGCCAGCAGAGAAAACGCTGCTGGCGGTGAAATGCACCCTACTCAGAAAAGGCTCCACGTCGGCGGAACCGCTGGCAGAGCGCCATTCATTGCTGAATGCCTCCCGCTCTTCCATTGCCTGGCAGTATGCCTCTAATATGGGGCAGGAAAAACTGAGCGATTCTGAGAAGGAGTTCCCCTTTTATGTCCTCTGCGCGACTGCAACAGCAGTTCATCCGTCTGTGGCAAAGCTGCCAGGGGCTGGATCAGGAAACCACCTTAAGCGATCTGGCTGAACGACTGCACTGCTCGCGCCGCCACATGCGTAACCTGCTGAATGCCATGCAGGATGCGGGCTGGCTGATTTGGCAGGCAGAAGCCGGGCGCGGTAAGCGTTCGACCCTGAGCTTCAATTACACCGGCTTAGCACTGCAGCAGCAGCGCGCCGAGGATCTACTGGAGCAGGATCGCATTGAACAGTTGGTGCAACTGGTGGGCGATAAGAATCAGGTGCGGCAGATGATTGCGGCGCATCTCGGGCGCAGTTTCCGCCAGGGCAAGCACATCCTGCGCGTGCTCTATTACCGTCCGCTGCCCAATCTGCTGCCGGGCTCGCCGCTGCGTCGTTCGGAAACCCATCTGGCGCGACAAATCTTTAACGGCCTGACGCGAATAAATGAGGAAAAGGGGGAAATCGAAGCGGATATCGCCCATCACTGGCAACAAACCTCCCCACTCCATTGGCGTTTCTTTTTACGACCCGCGATTCGCTTCCACCACGGCCGCGAACTGGAGATGGAAGACATCATCGCTTCACTGGAACGTGTACGCAGTCAGCCGCTGTTCTCGCATATCGACAAACTGCACTCTCCCGCGCCCTGGACGCTGGATATTCATCTGTCACAGCCCGATAGCTGGCTGCCGTGGCTATTGGCCAGCGTCAGCGCGATGATCCTGCCGCGCGAATGGCCGACGTTGCGCCATTTCGCCCGTCAACCCATCGGCACTGGTCCGTACAGCGTGGTACGCAACCAGCAGACGCAGCTGAAAATCGCCGCCTTTGATGACTATTTTGGCTATCGCGCTCTGATTGATGACGTGTCGATTTGGGTGCTGCCGGAAATCAGCGACGAGCTGGTGTATGCCGGCGTGAAGCTGCAGGGGGAAACCGCCGATGAGAAATCAGAAGAGAGCCGTCTGGAAGAAGGCTGCTATTTCCTGCTGTTCGACCAGCGCTCAGAGCGTGGTAAGGATGCCCATTTTCGACGCTGGGTGAGCTATCTGCTTAACCCGATTGCCCTGCTCAACCATGCGGGTGTGGGCTATCAGCGCTACTGGTTCCCTGCATACGGTTTCTTACCGCGCTGGCATCATCGCCGCGATCTCACCCCAGCCGAAAAGCCCGATGGACTCACGCAACTGACCATCAGCTGGTACAGCCATCATGTCGAGCATGAAGGCATTGCTAACGCCCTGCGCCCGCTGCTGGCTGAACAGGGCGTTGAGCTGATCACGCGCGAGCTGAGCTACGAAGAGTGGTTCGAAGGTGAAGGAGAGAGTGACATCTGGCTCGGCAGTGTGAACTTCACTCTGCCGCTCGACTACGCACTGTTTGCGCAGCTCTACGAATTGCCGCTCATGCATCACTGCGTTCCGATTGACTGGCACGCAGATGCACAACAGTGGCGACAGAAAGCCTTGCCTCTGGCCGAGTGGAGCAAACAGTTGGTGAACAGCGACTTTGTTCATCCGCTCTTCCATCACTGGTTACTGCTGGAAGGCCAGCGCAGTATGCGCGGTGTGCGGCTCAACACGCTCGGCTGGTTTGACTTTAAATCGGCCTGGTTTGCACCACCGGAGCTGTGACACTTTCGCGCTGTCACAGAAGTGTCTAAAATAAGCCGTTCTCAACGGGGTGCCCTGGTATTGGGCTGAGAGAAACCCGTCGAACCTGATCCGGCTCATACCGGCGTAGGGATTTGAGATGAGCGATAACTCAGATCCTTTGCGACTCAACTTTATCTTCTCCTCAAGGAGCGCAAAGTGTTAAACAAAGTCTTGCCCGTGTTGCTGTTGATCTCTGCCCCGGCGTTGGCTGCCAAGCCTGTTCTTACCGTTTACACCTACGACTCGTTCTCTGCAGATTGGGGCCCCGGCCCTGCCGTTAAAAAAGCCTTTGAAGCCGAGTGCGGCTGCGAACTGAACTATGTGGCGCTGGAAGATGGCGTGTCGCTGCTCAACCGCGTGCGGATGGAAGGCAAAAACAGCAAAGCCGATGTGGTGCTGGGCCTCGATAACAACCTCGTGCAAGCCGCCGAAAAAACCGGCCTGTTCGCAAAAAGCACCGTCGACACCAGTAAATTGCAACTGCCTGATAGCTGGCATAACGACACCTTCGTTCCGTTCGATTACGGCTACTTCGCCTTCGTCTACGATAAAAACAAGCTGAAGAACCCACCGAAAAGCCTGAAAGAACTGGTTGAAAGCCCGGAAAAGTGGCGTGTGATCTATGAAGATCCACGCACCAGCACACCGGGATTAGGCCTGCTGCTGTGGATGCAAAAAGTGTATGGCGATAAAGCACCTGACGCCTGGCAGAAGCTGGCACAGAAAACGGTCACCGTCACTAAGGGCTGGAGCGAAGCCTATGGCCTGTTCCTGAAAGGCGAAGGCGATCTGGTGCTGAGTTACACCACCTCTCCGGCATATCACATCATCGAAGAGAAGAAAGATAACTACGCCGCTGCGCCGTTTAGCGAAGGCCATTATCTGCAAGTGGAAGTCGCTGCACAGCTCGCTAGCAGCAAACAGCCCAAACTGGCGCAGCAGTTTATGCAATTTATGGTGTCGCCAGCTTTCCAGCAGACCATTCCGACTGGCAACTGGATGTATCCGGTGATCAAAAGCGATCTGCCTACCGGTTATCAGTCACTGACCGTGCCGGCGAATGCGCTGCAATACAGCTCAGCCGAAGTGGCCGATCATCGCGCGGACTGGATTCGCACCTGGCAACAAGCCGTTAGCCGTTAATGCCAGCCTGGTTAATTCCTGGAAGTGCCGTTGCGCTGCTATTGTGCGCAGTGGCACTGCTGGCGTTTGGCGCCTTAGTGATGGCGGCGCCGGTCACTGACTGGCGCGCCCTGCTGTCAGACAGTTATCTGCACCACGTCCTGGCCTTCTCGTTTGAGCAGGCGCTTTTATCTGCCCTGCTCTCGGTGCTGCCGTCGATTCTGCTGGCACGCGCGTTGTATCGTCGCCGCTTTCCGGGACGTAATCTGCTGCTGCGCCTGTGTGCCATGACGCTGGTATTGCCGGTTTTAGTGGCCGTATTTGGTTTGCTCAGTGTTTACGGTCGCAGCGGCTGGCTGGCGCACCTCTGCAGCCTGCCTGGCATTGATTACACCTTCTCGCCCTATGGCTTGCAGGGCATTTTACTGGCACATGTGTTCTTCAATCTGCCGCTTGCCACCCGCATGCTGTTGCAGGCATTGGAAAGCATTCCTGGCGAGCAGCGCCAGTTAGCCGCCCAGCTTGGCCTGCGCGGCTGGAATCTGTTTCGTTTGGTCGAGTGGCCATGGTTGCGACGTCAGATCCTGCCCACCGCAGCCCTAATTTTTATGCTGTGCTTCGCCAGCTTTGCCACGGTACTGGCATTGGGCGGTGGACCGCGCGCCACCACGTTAGAGCTAGCGATTTATCAGGCGCTGAGTTTTGATTACGATCCCAGTCGTGCGGCGCTACTGGCACTGTTACAACTCGGATGCTGTTTGCTGCTGGTGCTGCTCAGCCAACGTTTCAGTAAAGCCATCCCTACCGGCAGCCAAAATATTCGTGGCTGGCGTGACCCGCAGGATTGCTGGCATGCCCGGATCGGCGACACGCTACTGATTGTCTGTGCGCTACTGCTGTTGCTGCCGCCGCTCGCTGCGGTGATCGTTGATGGCTTGCGCGGTGGTGTTGCAGGTGCCCTGCAACAGCCCGCGTTATGGCAAGCGACCTTCACCTCACTGCGCATCGCCATCGGCGCCGGATTGCTGTGCGTGGTGCTGACCATCATGTTGCTATGGAGCAGTCGCGAGCTGCGTCAGCGTCAGCGCAAAGTTGCGGCACAGGCAATGGAGCTAAGCGGTATGCTGATCCTGGCGATGCCCGGCATCGTGCTGGCCAGCGGCTTTTTCCTGCTGTTCAACGCCACCATCGGCCTGCCGCAGCGCGCCGATGGCTTAGTGATTTTCACCAATGCGCTGATTGCCATCCCCTATGCGATGAAGGTACTGGAGAACCCGATGCGCGATATCAGCGCTCGCTACACCCCGCTCTGCGCATCACTGGGCATTGCTGGTATTAATCGCCTGAAACTGATTGAACTGCGCGCGCTGAAGCGGCCCATTGCACAAGCGCTGGCGTTTGCCTGCGTGCTGTCGATTGGTGATTTCGGCGTGGTGGCCCTGTTTGGCAGCGCCGATTTCCGCACGCTGCCGTTCTATCTGTTCCAGCAAATTGGTGCCTATCGCGGCGCAGACGGTGCCGTTACCGCACTGCTGCTGTTATCGCTGTGCCTGTTACTCTTTACCCTGATGGAAAAACTGCCGGGTCGTCATGCTGACACTGAATAATCTCACTTACCTTTACCAGCATCTGCCAATGCGCTTCCGTTTTGAAGCCCAGGCGGGTGAACGTCTGGCAATCCTTGGTCCCAGCGGCGCAGGCAAAAGCACCTTGCTCAGTCTGATCGGCGGTTTTTTGCCAGTGAGCCAGGGAACCCTGATAATGAATGGCGTCGATCATACGCGCAGCGTGCCGTCGGCGCGGCCGGTGTCGATGCTGTTTCAGGAAAACAACCTCTTCCCACACCTGACGGTGCAGCAAAATATGGGATTAGGCTTGCATCCAGGCTTGAAACTGACGCGGGAACAGCAGCAACAGCTGGCCACCATCGCTGAGCAGACCGGGTTAGCGGAGATGCTGAACCGCTTGCCCGTCGAGCTTTCCGGCGGTCAACGTCAGCGCGTGGCCTTAGCGCGCTGCCTGTTGCGCGATCGGCCGATCCTGCTGCTCGATGAGCCCTTCTCTGCGCTCGATCCGGCGCTTCGCGGTGAGATGCTGCAACTGGTGCGTACGGTGTGTGAAAGCCGCAATATCACGCTGCTGATGGTGTCGCACAGCCTGGAAGACGCCCAGCAAATTGCGCCGCGCAGTCTGGTGGTGGTCGATGGGCGGATTTACTGGGATGGCAGCACGGCGAGCTTGATCAGTGGAGAGAGTGAAGCGGCTACCATCCTTGGCGTGAAAAAGCCTTAAGCGAAGAACACCTTCCACAATAGCTGGCGGAAGATAGGCATCATCGGGTGATACTGAATGGCGATAAATGCCGCCACGCCGATAGCCGCCGCCAGCGGTGCCAGCCAGCGCAAACGCGCCTGCGGCAGATATTTCGTCGCCCAGTCAGTGGTTTTACCACTGCGCCACCAGCGCCACATCAGCCAGAATCCCATCCACACCAGCAACGCCACCAGCAACAGCAGCCACTTAAAATTACCGCCTTGCGCGGCCTGTGGCACATCAATCGCCACTCCCGCCAGAATGCCCGGCATCAGATAAGCCGGCGGCCAGAGAATACAGCCAATCAGGTTGGGCGGCAGGAACTTGCGCACCGGCAGTTCCAGCATACCCGCCGCCAGTGGAATCAACGGACGCGTCGGGCCGACGAAGCGCCCCACCAGAATGGTAAACATGCTGTGTTCATGCAGCGCGTGCTCAGTTTTATCCAGCAGGCCCTGATACTTTTTCAGATATTTCCAGCGGTGTAATGGCCCCTGAAACTTCCAGCCGATGCCATACGAGACCCAATCACCAATAAGGCAACCGGCGAAACCTGCCGCCCAGGCAGGATAAAGGCCAATCTGTCCGCTGCCCACCAGCGCCCCAAGGCTGGCCATTAATACGGTTCCTGGCAACAGCAATCCCACGAACGCCAGTGACTCAAGGAAGGTCACCAGCGCCACGGCCATCAGCGCGTACTCCAGCGATTGCGAAAACAGATGTTGAATCCAGGCTTCCATAACTATCCTCTGCGGAATATAGAGGCTGGATTGTCCGGAGCCAGCGCCAACCCGTCAAGGCAAGAATTGTAGGACGATGTTGACAGAGTACTGACAATGTCGCCACACACAGGCACTGTATAAACATCCATGATATACTTCAGGCAATTCATTTCCCGGAGTTCACGTGACCGAACCACGCGCAGGTTTTTTGCTTACCCGCCACTGGCGAGATACCCCAACCGGCAGCGAAGTGGTGCTGTGGCTGGCGACTGATCAGGGACCGCAGCGGCTGGTGCTACCGGCACAAGAGTCCGTGGCTTTCATTCCAGAAGAGTTCCGCCAGCAAACCGAAGCGTTGATCCGTGACGAGCGGCATATTCGTGTGCAATCGCTCGAACTGAAAGATTTTCGCCGTCGTCCGGTGTTTGGCCTTTATTGCCGCAGCCATCGCCAGCTGCAAAACCTGGAAAAGCGCCTGCGCGAAAATGGCATCGCGCTGTATGAAGCCGATATCCGCCCGCCAGAGCGCTATTTGATGGAGCGTTTTATCACTGCGCCGGTGTGGTTCAGCGGCGAGGTACACGGCGATAGCGTGGTCAATGCTCGCCTGAAACCGCATCCAGATTACCGCCCGCAGCTAAGATGGGTTTCGCTGGATATCGAAACCACGGAACACGGTGAACTGTATTGCATCGGGCTGGAGGGCTGCGGTCAGCGCCAGGTGTATATGCTGGGTCCACCCAATGGCGATGCCAGCACGCTCGATTTCGATCTCATCTATGTGGATAGCCGCCCGCAGTTGCTGGATCAGCTCAATGCCTGGTTCGCCCGTCACGATCCTGACGTGATCATCGGCTGGAGCGTAGTGCAGTTCGATCTGCGCGTCCTGCAAAAACACGCCGATCGTTATGGCATTCCGCTGCGCTTAGGACGCCAAAATCAGGCGCTGGAGTGGCGCGAGCACGGCTTTAAGCCTGGCGTCTTCTTCGCACAAGCAACAGGACGGTTGGTGATTGATGGTATTGAAGCGCTGAAATCCGCGTTCTGGGACTTTCCCTCTTTCAGTCTTGAGGCGGTGTCACGCCAGCTCCTCGGCGAAGGAAAAGACATCGACAACCCGTGGCAGCGCATGGAGGAGATCAACTGGCGTTTTGCCCATGACAAACCCGCGCTCGCGAAGTACAACCTGAAAGATTGCGAACTGGTGACGCGCATTTTCCATCACACTGCCATCATGCCGTTTCTGCTGGAACGCGCCACGGTAAATGGCCTGGCGGTCGATCGTCACGGCGGTTCGGTGGCGGCGTTTGGTCATCTTTATATTCCGCGTATGCATCGCGCAGGATTCGTGGCGCCTAACCTTGGTGAAGTGGCACCCGAAGCCAGCCCCGGCGGTTATGTGATGGACTCACGGCCCGGCCTGTATGATTCGGTGCTGGTGCTGGATTACAAAAGCCTTTATCCCTCCATTATTCGCACCTTTCTGATCGATCCTGTCGGTTTGGTGGAGGGGCTGGCGCATCCAGACGATGCCGATTCCGTGCCCGGGTTTCGCCATGCGCGCTTCTCACGCCAAACCCATTGCCTGCCAGCGATTGTGGAGCAGATTTGGCAAGGGCGTGAAGCGGCTAAACGCAACGGCAATCAGCCTTTGTCACAGGCGCTGAAAATCATCATGAATGCCTTTTACGGCGTGCTTGGCACCAGCGCTTGTCGCTTCTTTGATCCACGCCTTGCGTCTTCTATTACCCTGCGTGGCCACGCCATCATGCAGCAAACACGCGAGCTGATTGAAGCCGAAGGGTTTGATGTGATTTATGGCGACACCGACTCCACCTTTGTCTGGCTCAAAGGCGCGCACAGCGAGGCGGAGGCCGCCGCCATTGGTCATCGTCTGGCTAAACAGGTCAATGCGTGGTGGCAGCAACATCTGCAGCAGACTTACGGGCTGGAGAGCGCACTTGAATTAGAGTACGAAACCCATTTCAGTCGCTTCCTGATGCCCACCATTCGCGGTGCTGAACAAGGCAGTAAAAAGCGCTACGCCGGCATGATTCGCAGCGACGGAACAGAGCGGCTGGTGTTTAAAGGGCTGGAGTCAGTGCGCACCGACTGGACACCGCTGGCGCAGCAGTTCCAGCAAAATCTGTATGGCCGAATTTTTCGTGGTGAGCCATGGCAGGATTACATCCGAGAGACCGTGGCGCAGCTGCTGGCGGGCGAACTGGATGAATTACTGGTCTACAAAAAGCGCCTGCGCCGCCCGTTAAAAGATTATGAAAAAAACGTGCCACCCCATGTACGCGCTGCTCGCCTCGCCGATGAGCAAAATCGGAAATTACAGCGTCCATTACAGCATCAAAATGGCGGGTCCATTCGCTATGTGATGGCGACCGCTGGCCCGGAACCGCTGGAAGCACGCACCACGCCGCTCGACTATGATCACTATGTCACCAAACAGTTACAACCGGTGGCAGATGGCATTTTACCTTTCGTCGGCGATGACTTTGCTACACTTATTACCGGGCAGCTGGGGCTTTTTTGACAGGTGACGAATGCCCTGCCATCCAGTACCATAGCGCCCTTCCTGTTTCTCACCGCATAGACACCCTGACCAAACTCTTGTTTGGCGGTGTTGTATTGCCTGAGTGCAGGTGAACTTCTTTATGGCATGTCAGAGAGTCGAGCTAAAAATATATGGTTTTTACACTGGGTCAGCGCTGGATTAGTGATACGGAAAGTGAACTGGGATTAGGAACGGTGGTGGCGATTGATACCCGCATGATCACCATGATGTTTCCGGCAACCGGCGAAAACCGCCTGTATGCCCGTAATGATGCTCCCGTCACCCGTGTGATTTTCAATCCGGGCGACACTATCACCAACCACGAAGGTTGGCAGATGAGCGTCGATGAAGTCCGCAACGATAACGAATTAATGACTTACATCGGCACGCGTCTCGACACCGAAGAAAGTGGCGTGGTGATGCGCGAAGTGATGCTGGACAGCAAGCTGGTGTTCAGCAAACCTCAGGATCGTCTGTTCGCCGGTCAGCTCGACCGTATGGACCGTTTTGCCCTGCGCTTCCGTGCGCGTAAATACCAGAGTGAGCAGTATCGCCTGCCGATCAGCGGCCTGCGCGGTATGCGCACCAACCTGATTCCGCATCAGCTGCATATCGCCCATGATGTTGGCCGTCGCCATGCGCCACGCGTGTTGCTGGCGGATGAAGTGGGCCTGGGTAAAACCATTGAAGCCGGGATGATTATTCAGCAACAGCTGCTGGCCGGTCGTGCCGATCGCGTACTGATCGTGGTGCCGGAAACGCTGCAGCACCAGTGGCTGGTTGAGATGTTGCGCCGCTTCAACCTGCGCTTTGCCCTATTTGATGACGACCGCTACACCGAAGCCCAGCACGACAGCGATAACGCTTTTGAAACCGAGCAATTAATTATCTGCTCGCTAGACTTCGTGCGTCGCAATAAGCAGCGTTTGGAATTACTGGCTGATGCCGACTGGGATTTACTGGTGGTCGATGAAGCTCACCATCTGGCCTGGAGCGAAGAGGCGCCGAGCCGAGAATACCAGGTGATTGAACAGCTGGCGGAAAAAACGCCAGGCGTATTGCTGCTGACGGCCACGCCGGAACAGCTGGGTCTGGAAAGTCACTTTGCCCGTTTACGTCTGCTCGATCCAAATCGCTTCCACGACTTCAGCCAGTTCGTGGCTGAGCAGCAGAATTATCGCCCGGTGGCCGATGCGGTGAGTTCGCTGCTTGCCGATCAGGCTATCACCAAAGAAGAGATGAACCTGATCAATGACCTGATCGGTGAACAGGACATCGAGCCGCTGCTGCAGGTGGCGAACAGCGATCGTGAAGGCAAAGAAGACGCACGCAAAGAGCTGGTCTCGATGTTGATGGACCGCCACGGCACCAGCCGCGTGCTGTTCCGTAACACCCGTAACGGCGTGAAGGGCTTCCCGAAACGCGAACTGCACCAGATTCGTTTGCCACTGCCTGCGCAGTATCAAACCGCGATTAAAGTTTCCGGCATTATGGGCACGCGCAAGAGCGCAGAAGAACGCGCGCGTGACATGCTGTATCCGGAAAAGATTTATCAGGAATTTGAAGGTGATAGCGGTACCTGGTGGAACTTCGACCCACGCGTTGAGTGGCTGATGGGCTACCTGACCAGCAACCGTAAAGAGAAAGTGCTGGTGATTTGCGCTCAGGCTGCCACTGCGCTGCAACTGGAGCAGGTGCTGCGCGAGCGCGAAGGTATTCGTGCTGCAGTGTTCCACGAAGGATTATCCATTCTGGAACGCGACCGCGCTGCGGCGTTCTTCGCCTCAGAAGAAGAAGGCGCACAGGTACTGCTGTGCTCGGAGATCGGTTCTGAAGGCCGTAATTTCCAGTTCGCCAGCCGTCTGGTGATGTTCGACCTGCCGTTTAACCCGGATCTGCTGGAACAGCGTATTGGTCGTCTCGACCGTATCGGCCAGATGCACGATATCCAGATTCTGGTGCCTTGGCTGGAAAAAACCGCTCAGGCGGTACTGCTGCGCTGGTATCATGAAGGTCTGGATGCGTTTGAGCATACCTGCCCAACCGGTCGCACCATTTATGACAGCGAATACAGCAAGTTAATCGAATACCTCGCCGCACCTGAGAATCCACAGGGGCTGGATGAATTTATTGCAGAGAGTCGTAAACAGCACGACACGCTGAAAGCGCAGCTGGAGCAGGGTCGTGACCGCTTACTGGAGCTGAACTCCAACGGCGGCGAAGCAGCGCAGGCGCTGGCGAATGCTATCGGCGAACAGGATAATGACACCGATTTGGTTAACTTCGCGCTTAACCTGTTCGATATCGTCGGCATCAACCAGGAAGACCGCAGTGACAGCCTGATTGTGCTGACGCCATCCGATCATATGCTGGTGCCGGATTTCCCAGGTTTACCGGAAGATGGCTGCACCGTGACCTTCAACCGTAACCAGGCGCTGTCGCGTGAAGACACCCAGTTCATCACCTGGGAACATCCGCTGATCCGTAATGGTCTCGATTTGATCCTGTCCGGCGATACCGGCAGCTGTGCATTGTCACTGCTGAAGAACAAAGCGCTGCCGGTTGGGACGCTGCTGGTTGAGATGGTGTACGTGGTTGAAGCGCAGGCTCCGAAAAGCCTGCAACTCACCCGCTTCCTGCCGCCAACGCCGGTGCGTCTGCTGATGGATCGTGCGGGCAACAACCTGGCAGGCAAAGTGGAGTTTGAAAGCTTTAACCGCCAGTTAAACGCCGTGAATCGTCATACCGGTAGCAAACTGGTTAACGCCGTGCAGCAGGAAGTGCACGAGATTCTGACCCAGGCCGAAAAAGTGGTGATTCCGGAAGCACAGGCGATCATCGCAGCGGCGAAAGTCGAGGCGGATGAGAAGCTGAGTGCCGAGCTATCACGTCTTGAAGCGCTGCGAGCGGTCAACCCCAACATCCGTGATGATGAGGTTGAAGCGCTGGAAAGTAATCGCGAGCAGGTGCTGGCGAGCCTCGGTGATGCGGGCTGGCGTCTGGACGCACTGCGTCTGATCGTTGTCACGCACCAATAATTGCTGAAGGCCACTACGACATGTTGATGGAAGCCTACAATCCGCCGCTCGAACCCTGGCTACATATTCTGTATCAGGACGAGCACATTATGGTGGTCAACAAGCCAAGTGGCTTGTTGTCGGTGCCGGGTCGGCTGGAGGAGCACAAAGATAGCGTGATGACGCGCATTCAACGTGATTTCCCCCAGGCGGAATCGGTGCATCGGCTGGATATGGCCACCAGCGGCGTGATCGTGGTGGCGCTGAATAAGGTTGCGGAAAGAGAGCTCAAGCGGCAGTTCCGCGAACGTGAGCCATCTAAGTATTATGTGGCACGCGTGTGGGGCCATCCTGCGGCGGAAGAGGGATTGATCGATCTGCCGCTGATTTGCGACTGGCCTAATCGCCCTAAGCAAATGGTGTGCTTCGAGAACGGTAAAGCCGCGCAGACCGAATATCAGGTGCTGGAATACGAAGCGAGCAACAGTGCCCGCGTGCGGCTCAAACCAATTACCGGGCGCTCGCACCAGTTGCGCGTGCATCTACTGGCGCTGGGTCACCCGATTTTGGGCGACCGCTTTTATGCCCATGAAGAAGCACTGAGCATGGCGCCGCGTCTGCAACTGCACGCGGAGTCATTAACCATTACCCATCCGGCGTTTGGCAACAGCATGACGTTTAAGCAGCCAGCAGATTTTTAATCTGCAGGTCATAAAAAAGGGCCGTCAGTCATGACGGCCCTTTCAAATTCAATCTTAACGTTCCAGGCTATTTAAATCCTTTCTCCTTACGAATCAAATCGTAAGCCGCCTGAATCTCCTGCGCTTTCTGCTTCGCCATCTCCATCATTTCTGGCGGTAACCCTTTCGCCACCAGTTTGTCCGGATGGTGCTCACTCATCAGCTTGCGGTAGGCTCGTTTAATCGTGGTGCTGTCATCGCTGCTTTTTACCCCCAGCACACTACAGGCGTCATCCAGCGTCGGTCCGCGTTTCGCCTGTTGATAAGCACCGCCATAAGAGGAGCCACCGCCACCAAATTGTTGCCCACCTTCCATCATGCGAAGGAACTGATCGAACTGTGCCCGCGAAATGCCCAGCTCTTCCGCGATTACATACAGCACCTGGCGTTCATTGGGATGCAGCGAACCGTCAGCAAATGCCGCCTGAATCTGAATTTCCAGAAACATCCGAATCAGATCAAAACGACCAAAACAGGCGCTGCGCAGTTCACGCAATTTATTCCGCAGCGGATAGTCACTTTGCTTGCCTTCGCGGAAAGCACGCTGCGCAGCCATGCGGGCATCGCCATGCAGTTGCATACGATCCATAAATAAGGAAGCAATCTGGATATCTGCCTCGGTGACGCGCCCTTTTGACTTGGTCAAATGACCCATCACCTGAAAAGTGGTACTGAAAAACAGCGTCTGTCGCGCCTGATTATTGGCGAAATAGCCCTGTCCTTTTACGCTGCGCACTTTGTCAAACATATGACCAATGATCAGACCCAGTACAATGCCCCAGAAGCCTGCTCCGGAAAGTAAGCCGAGAGCCAGACCAATAACTTTTCCCCAGTAGCGCATAAACTCCTCAATTCGCCATGCTTGCGGCTGAAAATTGCATTATCATACCTTTCATTTACTTCAGTGCCTAACAGCAACGCGATCAGACAAGGATTAACACTGGCACAACGCCGGGCAGTAAGTTAGTCTCTGAGCCGATTGTCGGCATGATGCCCGTTCTCATGGAAATCCCGAACCGCGTATGAAAAAACAGATACCTACCCTGCTGGCAACCATGATTGGTGCAGCGCTCTACAGTCAGCAGTCATTCGCCGACGATCTTATGTCGCAATGTATGCTGGGCGTGCCGAGCTACAACCGTCCGCTGGTCAGCGGCGACACCAATTCCCTGCCTGTCACCATCAACTCTGACTCGGCCAAGGGTAACTACCCGAATGACGCGGTATTCACGGGCAATGTTGATGTGCAGCAGGGCAACAGCCGCTTACGTGCCGATGAGATGCAACTGCATCAGCGTCAGCAGGATGGACAGACCACGCCAGTGCGTACCGTGGATGCGCTGGGTAATGTGCACTATGACGACAACCAGGTCATCCTGAAAGGTCCGAAAGCGTGGTCCAATCTGAACACCAAAGACACCAACGTGTGGAACGGTGATTACCAGATGGTGGGCCGTCAGGGCCGTGGTGTTGCCGACCAGATGAAACTACGTGGCGACAACCGTTATACCATTCTGGAAAACGGCAGCTTCACCTCTTGCCTGCCCGGCTCTAATAGCTGGAGCGTGGTCGGTTCTGAAGTGATCCAGGACCGTCAGGAAGAAGTGGCGGAGATTTGGAACGCCCGCTTTAAACTCGGCAATGTGCCGGTGTTTTACAGCCCATATTTGCAGTTACCGATTGGCGATCGCCGTCGCTCCGGTTTCCTGATCCCGAATGCGAAGTACGGTAGTAACAACGGCTTCGAATTTATGCTGCCGTATTACTGGAACATCGCGCCACAGGCCGATGCCACGATTACGCCGCATTACATGAGCAAACGTGGTCTGCAATTGCAGAACGAATTCCGCTATCTGACCGTGTTTGGTGCCGGTTTGATGGAACTGGATTATCTGCCGTCCGATAAGCAGTACGACAACGACAAAGCGGTGCGTGGCATCGCCGAAAATGATAACTCAGATCGCTGGCTGTTCTACTGGCAGCATGCTGGTGTCTATGAGCAGCACTGGCGCTTCAATGCCAATTACACCAAGGTAAGTGACCCGTATTACTTCAACGATCTCGACTCGAAGTATTACAACTCTACTGACGGTTATGCGACGCAGAAATTCAGCTTTGGCTACGCGGACACAAACTGGGACGCCACGCTGTCGACCAAAGATTTCCAGGTGTTTGGCAGTACCAGCACACGAAATATTTATCGCGCGATGCCTCAGCTTGACCTGAATTTCTATCAGAATGACATTGGTCCCTTTGACGGTCGTATTTTTGCTCAGGCGGTTAAATTTACCAACGTAAACAGTGAAATGCCTGAAGCCACGCGCCTTCATATCGAACCGACGTTGAATTTGCCACTATCCAATGGCTGGGCCAGTCTCGATACCGAAGCAAAATTCCTCGCTACCCACTATCAGCAGGATGGTATCGACAATTACAACAGCACTGTGGATGAAAATAGTGCTAGCGGCCTGCTGAAAAACTCCGTTAATCGTACCTTGCCGCAGTTCAAAGTGGATGGTCGCCTGGTGTTTGACCGCGATATGGATTGGGAACCAGGCTACACGCAAACGCTGGAACCGCGTGTGCAGTACCTCTATATCCCGTATCGTAACCAGAGCAGCATCTATCCGTACGACTCCACCCTGCTGCAAACCGACTATACCGGTCTGTTCCGCGATCGTACTTACAGTGGTCTGGATCGCATCGCTTCGGCTAACGAAGTTTCAACCGGTGTGACCACGCGAATTTATGATAACGATCTGGTTGAACGTTTTAACGTTTCTGTGGGTCAAATCTACTCGTTTACCCCGTCTCGTACCGGCGTAAACCAGACGAGTGATGAAGATGATACCGGCAGCCTGGTGTGGGCGGGTGACACCTACTGGAAAATCAGCGATCGCTGGGGCGCACGCGGCGGGCTTCAGTATGACACCCGTCTCGATAACGTTGCACAAGGCAACGCCATCCTGGAATATCGTCAGGATGCCGATCGTATGGTGCAGTTGAGCTATCGCTATAGCAGCCCGGAATACGTGGCGCAGGCGTTAAACAACTCCAGCTTGCTGACGAACCCGATCTACAAAAACGGGATTTCACAAGTTGGCGCAACCGCGAGCTGGCCAATTGCTGATGCCTGGTCACTGGTCGGTGGTTATTACTACGATACCCGCAACAGTCGTCCGGCTGAACAACTGGTAGGCCTGCAGTACAGCTCGTGCTGCTACGCCATTCGTCTGGGTTACGAGCGCAAGATCAACGGTTGGGAAAACAACGACAGTAAGTACGACAACCAAATCTCATTCAACATTGAGCTACGTGGTCTGAGTTCTAACTATGGCTTAGGCACCAATGAAATGCTGCGTCAGGGCATCATCCCTTACCAGCGCGCTTTCTGATGTTGTGATGTTTGACAGGCTATCCCGCAGTGCGGAAACAACAATGGATAAAGTATGAAGAACTGGAGAATGCTGATTCTTGGTGTAGCGATCACCGCTAACACTGCGTTCGCAGCCCCACAAGAGGTTGATAAAGTTGCTGCCGTCGTGAATAACGGCGTGGTACTGGAAAGTGACGTTGATAACATGATGCGCACCGTGAAATCACAGGCGCAGCAGGCTCATCAACAGTTACCTGATGACAAAACCTTGCGTCATCAGATCCTTGAGCGTCAGGTCATGGATGCCATCATTCTTCAGATGGGCGAGAAAGCCGGCTTGCAGGTCACCGATCAGCAGTTAGATCAGGCTATTCAAAATATTGCCGCACAAAATAAGATGAGCATGGACCAGTTGCGTAGCCGCCTGGCCTACGACGGAATGAACTACAACGCTTACCGTGCGCAGATCCGTCAGGAAATGCTGATCTCCGAAGTGCGTAATAACGAAGTGCGCCGCCGTGTCACCATCCTGCCGCAGGAAGTGGATACGCTGGCAACGCAGATTGGTTCTCAGAACACTCAGGGTACTGAACTGAACGTGAGCCAGATCTTGCTGCCGCTGTCAGAAAATCCGACGCAACAGCAGGTTGACGATCAGGAAGCGCTGGCGCGTCAATTAGTGGGTCAACTGAAAAGCGGTGCCGATTTCGGCAAAATGGCAGTGACTTACTCTGCCGATCCGCAAGCGCTGAAAGGCGGCAACATGGGTTGGGCAAAAATTGAAGAGCTGCCTACCCTGTTCTCGCAAGCGTTAAGCACCGCGAAGAAAGGCGACATCGTCGGCCCCATCCGTTCTGGCGTCGGCTTCCACATTCTGAAAGTGAACGATCTGCGCGGTGAGAGCAAAAACATCTCTGTCACCGAAGTGCATGCGCGTCACATTCTGCTGAAGCCTTCTCCGATTCTCACTGACGCGCAGGCGCAAGCGAAGATCGAGCAGATTGCTGCAGATATCAAAAGTGGTAAAACCACCTTTGCCGCCGCAGCAAAACAGTTCTCTGACGATCCGGGTTCAGCCAATCAGGGCGGCGATCTCGGCTGGGCAACCCCGGAAATCTACGATCCGGCCTTCCGTGATGCACTGCTGAAGCTGCAAAAAGGTCAGGTCAGCGAGCCGGTACACTCTTCTTTCGGCTGGCATTTGATTCAGCTGCTGGATACCCGTCAGGTTGATAAAACCGATGCGGCGCAGAAAGAGCGTGCTTATCGTCTGCTGTTTAACCGTAAATTTGCCGAAGAAGCACAAACCTGGATGCAGGAACAACGCGCCAGTGCTTACGTGAAGATTCTGGACAACAATGGTCAGTAATTACCGTGTCGTGATCACCCCCGGCGAACCCGCCGGGATTGGTCCTGATCTCACCGTTCAACTGGCTCAGTTCGACTGGCCAGTTGAACTGGTGGTCTGTGCCGATGGCCATGTGCTGCGTCAGCGCGCCCAGCAACTGGGCTTACCGCTGACGCTGCGCGATTACCAACCTGGTGTTGCGGCACAAGCACAGCAGGCCGGTACGTTAACGCTGCTGCAGGTTGATACCGCACAGCCGATCACGCCCGGTGAATTAACCGTAGCGAATGGCCACTACGTGCTGGAAACGCTGGCGCGTGCCTGTGACGGCTGTCTCAACGGCGAGTTTGCCGCATTGATTACCGGTCCGGTGCACAAAGGCGTGATCAATGACGCCGGTATTCCGTTCACCGGCCATACCGAATTCTTCGCCGAGCGTGCCGGTGGCGATCGCGTGGTGATGATGCTGGCAACCGAAGAGTTGCGCGTCGCGCTCGCCACTACGCATTTGCCGTTAAAAGATGTCGCTGATGCGATTACTCGCGACAGCCTGCATGAGGTGATCACGATTCTGCATCAGGATTTACAGCAGAAGTTCGGTTTACCCCATCCCCATATCTTCGTCTGCGGCCTGAATCCGCACGCGGGCGAAAGCGGCCATATGGGCCGTGAAGAAATTGATACTATCATTCCGGCGCTCGACGAACTGCGTCAGCAAGGTATACAGCTTACCGGCCCGTTACCGGCTGATACGCTGTTCCAGCCGAAATACTTACAGCATGCCGATGCGGTCCTGGCGATGTATCACGATCAGGGCTTACCGGTGCTAAAATTTCAGGGGTTTGGCCGCGCGGTGAATATCACCCTTGGCCTGCCCTTTATCCGGACTTCTGTCGACCATGGTACCGCGCTGGAATTAGCCGGCCAGGGCAAGGCAGAACCGGGCAGCTTTATCACGGCGCTTAATCTCGCCATCACTATGATCAAGAGCAGTAATGAATAATCGCGTCCATCAGGGGCATTTTGCCCGTAAACGTTTCGGGCAGAACTTCCTGAACGATCAGTACATTATCGACAGCATTGTCTCCGCTATTCACCCGCAGAAGGGAGAAGCGATTGTGGAGATTGGTCCCGGCCTGGGTGCCTTAACTGAACCGGTGGGCGAACGCCTCGATGAACTGACCGTTGTAGAGCTGGACCGCGATCTGGCTGCACGTTTGCAGACCCATCCGTTCCTCGGACCTAAGCTGACCATTTACCAGCAAGATGCCATGACCTTCGATTTCTCGGCGCTGGCGCAAGAGAAAGGTCAGCCACTGCGCGTCTTTGGCAACTTGCCGTACAATATTTCGACCCCGCTGATGTTCCACCTTTTCAGCTATACTGGTTCGATTAAAGACATGCACTTTATGCTGCAAAAAGAAGTGGTCAACCGTTTGGTTGCCGGGCCAGGCAGCAAAGCCTATGGCCGTCTTAGCGTGATGGCACAGTACTATTGCCAGGTGATTCCGGTGCTGGAAGTTCCACCCGAATCCTTCACGCCTGCGCCAAAAGTTGATTCCGCCGTGGTGCGTTTGATGCCTTACCCAGAGCCACCTTATCCGGTGAGCGATATTCGCCTGCTGAGCCGCATCACTACTGAAGCCTTTGGTCAACGCCGTAAAACCCTGCGTAACAGCCTTGCACATATGTTTACTGCGGGTGCGTTGGATGAACTGAACATTGATGCCTCGCTGCGTGCTGAGAATGTCACCGTGGCGCAGTATTGCCAATTGGCGAATTGGCTGGGCAATCATCAGGCTGAAACCCCGGAGAAATAAGTGTATGAGTGAACTGGCCCGCGTCTGTATTCATGTATTGAGTCAATATGTGGAATCACAATCCTTGCCCGACGAGGATCGTTACGTGTTTGCCTACACCATCACCATACGTAATCTGGGACGAAATAGCGTTCAACTGCATAGTCGCTACTGGCTTATCACCAATGGCAACGGTCGTGAGACTGAAGTTCAGGGGGAAGGTGTGGTTGGCGAGCAACCGCACATTGCCGCTGGCGGTGAGTATCAGTACACCAGCGGTGCGATTCTGGAAACCCCTATGGGCACCATGCAAGGTCACTATGTGATGATCGACGATGAAGGTGAAGAATTTCACGTCGACATTCCGGTGTTCCGACTCGCCGTGCAAACCCACATACATTAATCCCCCTCCGCCCGGCCAGTCCGGGCGGCGCGTTTTGATCGGACTGACGTAATGAGTACATACCTGATTGGCGATATTCACGGCTGTTATGACGAGCTACGTGCGCTGCTGGCGCAGGTTGATTTCGATCCGCAGCAAGACGAGCTTTGGCTAACCGGCGACTTAGTGGCGCGTGGCCCGGGTTCGCTGGATGTGCTGCGCTATGTGAAATCGCTGGGAGATTGCGTACGACTGGTGCTCGGCAATCACGATCTGCATCTGCTGGCGGTTTATGCGGGCATCAGCCGTAACAAACCTAAAGATCGTCTGACGCCATTGTTAGAGGCGCAGGACGCGGATGAGCTGATCAACTGGTTACGTCGCCAGCCGCTGCTACAAGTGGATGAAGAGAAAAAGTTGTTGATGGCTCACGCAGGGATCACGCCGCAATGGGATCTCGACACGGCAAAACTCTGTGCACGTGAAGTCGAAGCCGTACTGGCCAGCGACACCTATCCACTGTTCCTGGATGCGATGTACGGCGACATGCCGAACAACTGGACGCCGGAACTGAGCGGTTTGGCGCGTCTGCGCTTCAGTACCAATGCCCTGACGCGTATGCGCTTCTGCTTCCCCAACGGTCAGTTGGATATGATCTGCAAAGAAGCCCCTAACTCTGCTCCACCGCCGTTGAAGCCCTGGTTCCTTGTTCCCGGCAAGATCGGCAGTGACTACACGCAGGTGTTTGGTCACTGGGCTTCACTGGAGGGCAAGGGGACGCCTGAACACATTGTCGGCCTGGATACCGGTTGCTGCTGGGGCGGCACGCTGACGCTGCTGCACTGGGAATCGCAACGCTATTATGTGCAGGCTTCTAACCGTGAAAAGGCGATGGCAGAGAGTGCCGCCAGCGCCCATCCGCCGTTGAGCGACATGCATTAATAAAAGCCCGTCCAAATGGCCACTGAGCCACATGTCATAAACAAAAAGCCCCGCAAATTGAGCGGGGCTTTTTTCGTTCGTCATAAACGATGATGCTGAGATTTCCCGGTTGCCATAAATGGCGACACTACGACGAAATGGCACTATTTTCGTAGGTGACGCACTGATACGCACCGGGACCAGCATCAACGGCGATCTAAAATCTCAAAGCAATAACTGTGCGAGTTCTGCGCATCGGCGTCATGGAACTCGCTAAAGGTCGACTGCCACTCATCCGGCTCGTAATCCGGGAATTGGGTATCGCCTTCCACTTCGGCATCAATGTGCGTCAGGTACAAACGATCGGCACGGGCCAGCATCTGTTCGTAAACACGACCGCCACCAATCACCATCATCTCTTCTACGTCGCCCGCCGCTTTCACCGCTTCGTCCAGCGAAGTCACCCAGGTCACGCCTTCATGGGTGCCCGGCTGGCTGCTCACCACGATATTCAAACGTCCCGGTAGCGGGCGGCCGATTGATTCAAAGGTCAGACGCCCCATAATCACCGGTTTATTCAGCGTATTACGTTTAAACCACGCCAAATCAGCAGGCAGGTTCCAGGGCATGGCGTTTTCCATACCAATAATGCGATCGGCTGCCAGTGCTGCGATCAGACTAATCATGTTAAAAGACCTACAGGAAAAAAATTGGCGCCATCATACGTAAAGGCGAAAGTTTCGTCGATAGGCCGCCCCCGCTATTTGCGTAAAGCTCCTATGCGACCGCATTTTTGTTATTGGACAGAGTTTTACACCGACTTTCCCACCATACATGGAAATAGACGCCAGATTAGTCCAGCGGAACGCTACAATTCAGGGTGAAATGAGGCTTTGACGTGATGGAGTGTAAAGAAAACCGCACTGTCTGCGACAAAGGAAAACGGCTCCCGCAGGAGCCGTAGTCACGCCAATTAGAAATCGTAGCGCAGACGCACCAGGTTCATGTTACCCAGTGATTTGTCGGTGCTTGAGGTGATCACGTATTCGTAGTCCACCTGGAAGCCGTAATCCAGTTTAGTGCTGATACCGACGCCATTGTCGATACGCTTGTAGTTACGTCCATTGACGAACTCCAGACGGTCGCCCATGAAGTAAGGCTGAATAGACTTGACCGCGTACTGATTGATAGCGAATTTGTAGCCAGCAAAGTACTCCACGCCCCACGCATCATCGGCGAAGTAGTTGTTAACGTTGTTCTTCTTGGTTGGTGAGAAGTTCTGATACCAGCCTGCACCTGCAGACAGCGTCCAGTTATCCGGGGTCCAGCTCAGCGCGGTACCGTAGATGTTCTGGTCATAGTCTTTGCTTTCACCGGTGCCTGGGTTATGGATATCTGCACGGGTGTAGTTCCATGCCGTGCCCCATGCCAGATCTTTGGTGATGTGATAGTTCACACCCAGTGATCCGCCGCCTTTACGCTTGTAACGCAGGCCGTTGCCTGGCAGGTAGTTGTTATCTTCAAACAGGTATGAAGCATAAACATCAACGTCGCCGAAGGTGTTTTTGTACTTCAGCATCTTACGTGAACGGTATGAACCGTCGTAGTCACCGTTGATACCGTTGCCCGGTGCCTGAGCCAGCATGTCGTAGTCCCAGATATCGGTCTTCGCACCGACCACATCATAGTAAACACTGTTCTGCTGACCAAAGGTCAACTGACCCCAGGTTTTGCTCTTCAGACCCGTGTACAGCTGACGACGCGTGGTGTTGTTCTGGCCATCGGCATAGTGGTTATCCCAACCCCACCAGGCCGGGAAGTTCACGCCCAGCTCGTAGTAGCTGACCCAGCTGATGTCATCAAACAGGTAGTAATCCGCGGAAAAACGGAAACGTGAACCACCATCGTAGCCGTTACGCTTGTACGATTGGTCACTGACGCCAGCCTGATGCTGGAACTGAGGACGAATACTGCCGCCGACTTTGAAATCAAGACGACTAAGTGGATCGCCTGTCTGCGGATCCTGCTTCAGCAGGGTAATTTCCGCCTGGCTGGCGAGAGGCGCAGCAACTAATAACGCAGCCACTGCGCTGAGGGTGAAAGCACGCATTTTCATTTTTTATATCCCAGTTAAGGTGAGCGCTCTATTGATGAGCGCTCAAGATAGTACGGTGCGCTTACCGGGATCGTATTTATAATTTTGTGCGGATAATCCGAGGTGTAACCGTTATCGCATCAAGTGATAAAAACTATGTCAAATCAATATATTTTTCACACATAACCTTATTCAACCAATGATAAACAGGCGAAAAAAACGGCTCCCAAAGGAGCCGTTTTCAGTCGGTCAACTTATTGATTAACCTTTGATTTGCGCATGCATTTCCTGCACTGAAATCACTTTCTCTGTCGGATCTGCATTCAACGCCATCGCGGTAGCAAATCCACCATTCAGCGTGGTGTCATAATGCACTTTATATTGCAGTGCACTGCGGCGAATCAGTTTGGAATCTTCAATCGCCTGACGACCTGCGGTGGTATTGACGATGTAGGTGTATTCGCCATTCTTCAGACGGTCCTGAATGTGTGGACGACCTTCATGCACCTTGTTAACCAGACGTGGGTTGATACCGGCTTCACCCAGCACCACAGCGGTGCCGTGTGTGGCGTCCAACTCGAAGCCAAACTTCTGCAGCTTCGCCGCCAGGTCAACGATACGTTTCTTATCGCCTTCGCGCACAGACAGTAACGCACGACCGGTTTTCTTCATGTTGCTCTGCGCACCCAGCATCGCTTTAGCGAACGCTTCCGCAAAGGTACGACCGACACCCATCACTTCGCCGGTAGAACGCATCTCTGGACCAAGAATCGGGTCAACACCCGGGAACTTGTTGAACGGTAGCACCACTTCTTTCACCGAATAATACGGTGGAATGATTTCTTTCGTGACGCCCTGCTCAGCCAGGGTTTTACCTGCCATCACGCGCGCAGCCACTTTCGCTAAAGGTACGCCGGTCGCTTTAGACACGAATGGCACGGTACGCGCCGCACGTGGGTTCACCTCAATCAGGTAAACCTCGTTGTCCTTCACTGCAAACTGCACGTTCATCAAACCGCGTACGTTCAGCTCGAAAGCCAGTTTCTCGACCTGTTGACGCATCACGTTCTGGATTTCAGTGCTCAGCGTATAAGCCGGCAGTGAACAAGCGGAGTCACCTGAGTGAACGCCGGCTTGTTCGATGTGCTCCATGATGCCGCCAATCAGCACACGTTCACCGTCGCAAATCGCATCCACGTCGACTTCCACTGCATCATCCAGGAAGCGGTCCAGCAGAACCGGCGCATCATTGGAAACCGAAACCGCGGTCTGGAAGTAACGCTTCAGGTCGATTTCATCATAAACGATTTCCATTGCACGACCGCCCAGCACATAGGAAGGACGTACCACCAACGGATAACCGATACCTGCCGCTTTCTCAACAGCTTGCTCCAGCGTAGCCACGGTGGCGTTAGCCGGTTGCTTCAGGCTCAGGCGATCAACCGCCTGCTGGAAACGTTCACGGTCTTCAGCACGGTCAATCGCATCTGGGCTGGTACCTATCACGGGCACACCTGCTGCTTCCAGCGCACGAGCCAGCTTCAGCGGGGTCTGGCCGCCATACTGCACGATGACGCCTTTAGGCTTCTCGATGCGCACGATTTCCAGCACGTCTTCCAGCGTCACCGGTTCGAAGTACAAACGGTCGGAGGTGTCGTAGTCAGTCGATACGGTTTCCGGGTTACAGTTCACCATAATGGTTTCGTAACCGTCGTCGCGCAGCGCCAGTGCCGCATGTACGCAGCAGTAATCGAACTCGATACCCTGACCGATACGGTTTGGACCGCCGCCCAAAATCATGATTTTGTCACGATCCTGGTTTGGATTGGCCTCGCACTCTTCTTCATAAGTGGAGTACATATAAGCGGTATCGGTGGAGAATTCTGCCGCACAGGTGTCTACGCGTTTGTAGACTGGGTGCAGGTTGAACTGCTGACGCAGTTTGCGAATTTCGCTCTCTGCCACGCCCGCCAGGTTTGCCAGACGCACGTCAGCAAAGCCTTTGCGCTTCAGTGCACGCAGGAAATCAGCATTCAGTGAGTTGACACCTTCACGCGCAACCTTCTCTTCCAGACGTACCAGCTCTTCGATTTGCACCAGGAACCAGCGGTCAATGTTAGTCAGGTTGAACACGCCATCCACCGACATCCCGGCACGGAACGCATCCGCAATGTACCAGATACGGTCAGAACCGGCATCTTTCAGCTCACGGCGGATGCGGGTCAGCGCTTCGGCATCATCCAGATCCACTTTCGGGTCGAAGCCGTTTGCCCCCACTTCCAGACCGCGCAGCGCTTTCTGCATTGATTCCTGGAAGGTGCGGCCAATCGCCATCACTTCACCCACAGATTTCATCTGCGTGGTCAGGCGGTCATTGGCACCAGCGAACTTCTCGAAGTTGAAGCGAGGAATCTTGGTCACAACGTAGTCGATTGACGGCTCAAACGACGCCGGCGTACGACCGCCGGTGATGTCATTCATCAGCTCATCGAGAGTGAAGCCCACCGCCAGTTTCGCGGCGACTTTTGCAATCGGGAAACCGGTCGCTTTGGAAGCCAGCGCCGACGAGCGCGACACGCGCGGGTTCATTTCGATAACCACAAGACGGCCGTCTTTTGGGTTAACCGAGAACTGCACGTTAGAACCGCCGGTTTCCACACCGATTTCACGCAGTACCGCCAGCGAGGCGTTACGCATGATTTGGTATTCTTTATCCGTCAGGGTTTGCGCCGGTGCCACGGTGATCGAGTCGCCGGTGTGGATACCCATCGCATCGAAGTTTTCGATTGAGCAGACGATGATGCAGTTGTCGTTTTTATCACGCACCACTTCCATCTCGTACTCTTTCCAGCCAATCAGCGACTCATCAATCAGCAGCTCATTGGTAGGGGAAAGATCCAGGCCACGCTCGCAAATCTCTTCGAACTCTTCGCGATTGTAAGCGATACCGCCACCGGTGCCGCCCATGGTAAAGGAAGGACGAATGATACACGGGAAGCCAACATCTTCGGCCACGGCCAGTGCTTCTTCCATGGTATGCGCGATACCGGAACGCGCGGTGCCGAGGCCGATGCTTTTCATCGCCACGTCGAAACGGCGGCGGTCTTCAGCTTTATCGATGGCATCCGCGGTCGCACCGATCATGGTGACGCCGAACTCAGCCAGCACACCCTGACGCTCCAGCTCCAGCGCACAGTTCAGTGCAGTCTGGCCACCCATGGTCGGCAGGACCGCATCCGGGCGCTCTTTTTCGATGATCTTACGTACTACTTCCCAGTGAATCGGCTCAATATAGGTCGCATCGGCCATTTCCGGGTCGGTCATGATGGTGGCCGGGTTGGAGTTGACCAGAATGACGCGGTAACCCTCTTCACGCAGCGCTTTACACGCCTGTGCACCGGAGTAGTCAAATTCACATGCCTGGCCGATAACGATCGGGCCAGCGCCAAGGATCAGGATGGATTTTATGTCTGTACGTTTTGGCATCGTGGGCTCCTGATTACTTCGCGTTAGAACGGTAAGCTTCGATCAGTTCGATAAAGTGATCGAACAGCGGCGCCGCATCGTGCGGGCCTGGGCTCGCTTCAGGATGTCCCTGGAAGCTGAAGGCCGGTTTATCTGTGCGGTGAATACCTTGCACCGTCTGGTCGAACAGCGACACATGCGTGACACGCAGATTCGCTGGCAGCTGGCTGTCATCAACCGCGAAACCGTGGTTCTGCGCGGTAATCATCACCACATTGTTGTCGAGATCTTTGACCGGGTGGTTGCCGCCGTGGTGACCGAGTTTCATCTTCACGGTTTTTGCACCGCTTGCCAGCGCCAGCAGCTGATGGCCGAGGCAAATACCAAACACCGGAATATCAGTTTTCAGGAAGGCCTGAATGGCGTTGATGGCGTAATCGCAAGGCTCCGGGTCACCAGGACCGTTCGACAGGAAAATGCCGTCTGGATTGAGTGCCAGCACCTCTTCTGCGCTGGTCTTTGCCGGGACAACCGTCAAACGGCAACCGCGATCCACCAGCATGCGCAGGATGTTGCGCTTAGCGCCGAAGTCATAGGCGACAACGTGGAATGGCAGCTCTGCAGCCGTTTTCTGCTCAGGCAAATCCCCTTCCAGTGTCCAGCTACCCTGCTGCCACGCGTAAGTTTCCGCCGTGGTCACTTCTTTCGCCAGGTCCATGCCTTTCAAGCCCGGGAAGGCCTGCGCTTTTTGCAGCGCCAGTGCCGCATCCGGATTATCACCCGCGATAATGCAGCCGCTCTGAGCGCCCTTCTCGCGTAGCAAACGGGTCAGTTTGCGCGTGTCGATATCGGCGATGCCGACAATGTTATTGCGTTGCAAGTAAGCTGACAGGCTTTCTTCACTACGGAAGTTGCTGGTGATCAGCGGCAGGTCGCGAATAACGAGGCCTTGAGCATGGATTTGGCTGGATTCTTCATCGGCGGCATTAACGCCAACATTGCCGATATGGGGATAAGTGAGGGTAACGATTTGGCGGGAATAGGAAGGATCAGTGAGGATTTCTTGATAACCAGTCATTGACGTGTTGAAAACGACTTCCCCCACTGCCGACCCCGTTGCCCCGATGGCCCGACCGTGGAATTGGGTTCCGTCTTCCAGAACCAAGAGCGCTGACTTAATCAAAACATCCTCCAGGGAATAAACAGTCACAATATTTGCATATTAATTCAAAATACATGTCCGAATCAATGCAAAATCCGCCTGAATGCTCGAATTTTGGCAAATTGCGCGCATTCTAATGATCGACCTTCAGCTTGTCTACCCTGAGTGGCTATTTTTTTGTATTTTTAAGGCTGTTGAATGTTAAAAAGCGAGAAAGGCGATAAAAGAGTGAGATAAGTGAGGAAAATAAACGGTTGCTAAGCGGCAATAATCGCAAACACGTGCTACCGCGCATAAATTTTTGACCAAATGGTCAAAAATCGCATCTTACTGACCTCCTAATAGAACTAAACATTGAAAAATAGCCATCAAAAGACAAAAATACAATTAAGCCATCATTTTAATAAGTAAAATAAAGGGCAATGATCTCATTGCCCTATTCAATCATCATCTTACCGATTGAAATAACCACATCACGATGGTTCACAACACTCACAACATCGATAAATCCAGCACATCCCGCATATCATAGAGGCCAGATTTCTTGTTTTTCAACCAATTTGCCGCCTTAACTGCGCCATTAGCAAAGGTCATGCGGCTGGAAGCCTTATGGGTAATCTCTACACGCTCGCCAATATCAGCAAACATCGCAGTATGCTCACCGACGATGTCGCCCGCGCGCACGGTAGCAAAACCGATGGTCTGTGCTTGACGCTCGCCGGTATGGCCTTCGCGTGCGTAAACCGCGTGCTCGTCTAATTTCCAGTTCATGGCATCGGCAATCGCTTCGCCCATCGCTAACGCGGTACCTGATGGTGCATCAACTTTATGACGGTGGTGTGCTTCCACGATTTCAATATCCGCGTAGTCACCCATCACTTTGGCTGCCTGCTGCAGCAGGTTCAGCACCAGGTTCACGCCCACGCTAAAGTTGGCGGCAAACACAATGCCGATCTCTTCCGCAGCGGCGCAAATCGCTTCTTTGCCCGCTTCATCAAAACCGGTGGTGCCGATCACCATCGCTTTATGATGCTGGCGGCAGAACGCCAGATATTCCAGCGTGCCTTCCGGGCGAGTAAAGTCGATCAGCACATCAAAATCATCGACCACTTTCAGCAAATCATCGGTAACGGCAATACCGGTTTTACCAATGCCAGCCAGTTCACCTGCGTCAGCTCCCAGCAGTGAAGAACCGCTACGTGCCAGCGCTGCGCCCAGCGCAACCCCTTCCGCTTGCTGCACGGCCTGAATTAAATTGCGTCCCATGCGGCCTGGCGCACCAACGATAGCAATGCGGATATCACTCATAATTATTCATTCCTGATACAAATCTATGCATGCAAAGCGTAAACAGGTTAACGGTCAGATAACCGTCACGCCACAATAAAAAAGGGATAATAAGAATTTTATGCCAGCCGCCAAACATTATCAGTAAAAGCAATCCCACCTGCTGGAAGTGGTCTATTTGGCGACGACAGATAAAGAAAAGGCCGAACGATGTCGGCCTGATTCTGTTTCGATAGCAAACGCTTACTGGACGTTGCGCACTTCGACACGCAACTCTTTCGGCACTTCAAACACAATGTTCTCTTCGCGGCCAATCAGCTCAATCGCGGCTTCGCCACCATACTCTTTCAAGCGCTGAATCACCTGCTGCACCAGAATATCCGGTGCCGAGGCACCCGCCGTCACACCGATGATCTGCTTGCCTTTAACCCACTCTTCCTGAATGTCATCTGCTGAATCGATCAGCTTCGCCAGTTTCCCCGCACGCTGTGCCAGTTCGGCCAGACGGTTGGAGTTAGAGGAGTTTTTCGAGCCCACCACCAGCACCACTTCCGCATCACGCGCCAGAACACGCACGGCTTCCTGGCGGTTAGTCGTGGCGTAACAGATATCATCTTTGCGTGGGCCAATAATTGCCGGGAAGCGCTGACGCAGTGCATCAATCACATCTGACGTATCATCAACCGATAAAGTTGTCTGCGTCATGAAGCACAGATTGCCTTCGTCCTTAACGCTCAGCTTGAACACATCTTCCGGTGACTCCACCAAATACATGCCACCGTTGGGGTTGTTGTACTGCCCCATGGTGCCTTCCACTTCAGGGTGTCCGGCATGACCAATCAGAATGGCTTCCACACCTTTACGGCTGGCGCGCGCCACTTCCATATGTACCTTGGTCACCAGCGGACAAGTGGCGTCAAACAGCATCGTGAGATTGCGCGCTTTCGCTTCCGCCCGCACCGCCTGAGAAACGCCGTGAGCAGAGAAGATCAGGATGGCATCGTCCGGCACTTCGCTGATCTCTTCAATGAAGATCGCTCCCCGATCGCGCAAGCTGCTCACCACGTAGCGGTTATGTACCACTTCGTGACGCACGTAGATCGGTGCACCGTACATCTCCAGCGCGCGCTCTACAATACTGATGGCGCGATCCACGCCTGCACAGAAACCGCGAGGGTTAGCTAACAGGATTTGCATCGCTGGCCTCCAGTACCGGATCGATCTCCAGCACTTCAATTTCAAACTGAATGCGCTGACCGGCTAACGGGTGGTTGAAATCAACGGTGATCGAGTCACCGGAAATTTCACGGATCACACCCGGCATCTCGCTACCACCTCTGCCGCTGAACAGCATGATGGAACCGACTTCCGGTTCGCCAGCATCTTTAAAGTCACGGCGCGAAAAGTACTGAACCAGGTCCGGACTGGTGCCACCAAAGGCATCTTCCGGTGCCAGCGTAAAGGCATGCTTATCGCCGACTTTACGCCCTAACAGTTCCTGTTCCAATGCACCAGACAAGCTGCCATCTCCCAGACGGAACAGCGCTGGTTTGCCGTTGGCGCGTGTTGATTCCGCTGTTGAGCCATCTTCCAGCTTCAGCGTGAAATGCACCAGCAACGCGCTATCGCGCTGTACGGACTCAGTCATTTGTTACCCTTTCTCTTTGACCTGTTTGTCTTTCGGCGTGAGGAATCCTTCCAGCACCACCAACGCCGCACCAATACAGATACCGCAGTCAGCGATGTTGAAGGTGGCGAAATGCCAGTCACCAACGTAGAAGTCGATGAAATCCACCACGAAGCCGTGATATGCACGGTCAAACAGGTTACCCAACGCCCCGCCGATAATCAGCGCGTAGGCAATATTGGTTAATTTGTGACTTGCACGGTTGCGATACATCATCACCACCAGCGCGACCACAATCGCAATCGCGATGCCGGCAAAGAACCAACGCTGCCAGCCACCTTTATCCGCCAGGAAGCTGAACGCCGCGCCATAGTTGTGCGCGTAGAACAGATTCAGGAACGGTATCAGCGGCTGAGTTTCATGCAGCATCATGTTATTCATGATCCACTGCTTGCTGGCGAAATCGACCACGATCACCACCAGCACCAGCCACAACCAGCGCAATCCGGTAGAGCAGAGTTTACTCATCAGGCAAATTTCCGCACTTCACCGTTGCCGGCTACGTTGGTGTAACAACGTCCACAGACCGCAGCATGCTCCGGATTCTGGCCAACGTCAGTAGTGTAATGCCAGCAACGCGGACATTTCTCGCCTTCTGCTTTATGCAGTGCGATTTTCAGACCTTTCAGTACTTCGCTTTGCTGCGCTTCATCGCTGGCAGTGGCGTAATCCGCCACCGTCGCGCCGGAAGTCAGCAGGACAAAACGCAGCTCATCGCCCAGCGCCTGCAGTTTAGCGGCCAGTTCAGCATCCGCGTAAAGCGTTACTGTGGCTTCCAGTGCGCCACCGATACGTTTATCGCTGCGCGCCTGCTCGATCACTTTGTTGACTTCGCCGCGCACTTTCAGCAGCTCATCCCAATAAGCGTCGTTCAGTGCTTCGTTATCTGCCAGACCAAACAGGCCTTCATACCACTCTTCGGTGAATACGTATTTAGCACGTTCACCCGGCAGGTAGCCCCAGATTTCATCAGCAGTGAAGGACATGATTGGCGCCATCCAGCGCACCAGCGCTTCAACAATGTGCCACAGCGCGGTCTGGCAACTGCGACGCGCCAGGCTGTCACCTTTCGCGGTGTACTGACGATCTTTAATCACATCAAGATAGAACGAGCCCATTTCGATGGAGCAGAAGTGCATCAGACGCTGCACTACTTCATGGAAATCGTAGTTCTCGTAAGACTGGACGATGTCCTGCTGTGCAGCCAGCGCACGGCCCACCGCCCAGCGATCTACCACCACCATCTCTTCGGGTTTCACGCAATCGGTCGCCGGGTTGAAGCCCGCGAGGTTAGCCAGCAGGAAACGCGCGGTGTTACGGATACGGCGATAGCTGTCCGCTGCACGTTTCAGGATCTCATCGGACACCGCCATTTCACCGGAGTAATCCGTTGAGGCGACCCACAGACGCAAGATATCCGCACCCAGTTTGTCCATCACATCCTGCGGAGCCACGGTGTTACCGATGGATTTCGACATTTTGCGGCCCTGACCGTCCACGGTGAAACCGTGCGTCAGTACCTGACGGTAAGGCGCTTTGCCTTTCATCGCCGTCGAGATCATCAGCGAAGACATGAACCAGCCACGATGCTGATCTGAACCTTCCAGATACATATCCGGCGCATGGCCACCAAATTCTGGGCGCGCATCGACCACAGAGTAGCTGGTTGATCCTGAATCGAACCACACATCCAGCGTATCTGGCACTTTGACATAGTGATCAGCGTCATCGCCCATCAGATCGCGCGGATCGAGATCCCACCATGCCTGAATGCCATCCTGCTCAACGCACTTCGCGACTTTCTCCATCAGCTCCAGCGTATCCGGATGCAGCTGCTCGGTCTCTTTATGCACGAACAGCGCCATCGGCACGCCCCAGGTACGCTGACGTGAGATACACCAGTCTGGGCGGTTCGCCACCATCGCTTCGATACGCGCCTGGCCCCAATCCGGGATCCACTGCACGCCTTTGATCTCTTTCAGCGACTGCGCACGCAGGCCTTTCTGATCCATGCTGATGAACCACTGCGGGGTGGCACGGAAGATGATCGGGGTTTTGTGACGCCAGCAGTGTGGATAGCTGTGCAGCAGTTTCTCAACGTGCAGCAGTGCGCCTTTCTCTTTCAGCAGCTCAACGATCATGTCGTTGGCTTTAAACACGTTTACGCCATCCAGCGTGGGATAGGTGCCTGGCAGGTACGCGCCATCCGGGCCGACCGGGTTAGCGGTTTCCAGACCGTATTTCTGGCCGATCACATAGTCATCTGGGCCGTGGCCAGGTGCGGTATGCACTGCACCGGTACCCGCTTCAAGCGTAACGTGCTCGCCCAATACGACTTTGGATTGGATCTGCTCAAGGAACGGGTGCTGGAACAGCTGCAGCTCAAGTGCCGCACCGTTGCATTCGCCCAGTACTTTCCACTCAGTGATGCCCGCGCGCTTCATCACACCCTCAACCATCTCTTTGGCGAGGATCAAGCTGCGGCCTTCGATTTGCAGCAACTGGTATTCGAACTCAGGATGCAGTGAGATACCGCGGTTGGCCGGCATGGTCCACGGGGTAGTGGTCCAGATCACCAGAGAAACCGGGCCTTCAGAGGCGGCAACGCCAAACTTCGCGCGCACCGCATCGGCATCGACGGCGTTAAACATCACGTCGATAGATGGGGAGGTTTTGTCGTAGTACTCCACTTCCGCTTCAGCCAGCGCCGAGCGGCAATCCATGCACCAGTGCACCGGCTTCGCGCCTTTGTGCAGGTGGCCGTTGCCAATGATTTTACTCAGCGCACGAATGATGTTGGCTTCGGTTTTGAAGTCCATGGTCAGGTAGGGACGATCCCAGTCGCCCAGCACGCCGAGACGGATGAAGTCTTTCTTCTGGCCTTCAACCTGTTCAGCAGCGTAGTTGCGGCAGGCGGCACGGAATTCCGCGGCGGAGACTTTCTCGCCTGGCTTACCGATCATCTGCTCAACTTTGTGCTCGATAGGCAAACCATGGCAGTCCCAACCCGGCACATACGGCGAGTCATAGCCCGCCATGCCTTTCGACTTAACGATAATGTCTTTCAGAATCTTGTTAACGGAGTGACCAATATGAATGCTGCCGTTCGCGTAAGGAGGGCCATCATGCAAAATAAAGGTTTTTTTCCCTTTTTTGGCTTCGCGGATGATGCCGTACAGGTTGTCATCAGTCCAACGTTGCAGCATTCCCGGTTCGCGTTTGGCCAGATCGCCACGCATCGGGAACCCCGTTTCCGGCAAATTCAGGGTAGATTTATAGTCACTCATCAGATTCTCGGTTCCGTATTTCGGTCATTAAGCCGGTGCGTTAAGCCCAAAAAATTGGCGGGCCGTCACCACATCTTTCGCAATTTGTTCTTTCAACGCGTCCAGCGAAGCGAAACGCTGTTCGTCGCGAATCTTCTGTTTCAGCACCACCTCAATGTGGTGGCCATAAAGATTCATATGTGTGTCAAGCAGGTGAACTTCAAGCTGCTGACGCAGACCTTTTACCGTCGGACGTGTGCCAATGTTGGCCACGCCAGCGATGGGCTTGTCGCCCAGGCCTAACACTTCTACCGCAAACACCCCTTTCACCGGCGTTACTGTGCGGCGTAATGGAATGTTAGCGGTGGGGAAACCAATGGTGCGCCCCAGTGCATCACCGTGCACCACGCGCCCTGAAATGCTGAATGGATGGCCCAGCAGCGCTTCCGCCTGCGCAAAATCATCCTGTGCCAGTGCCTGACGTACCGCCGTGCTACTGATACGCGCACCGCCATCACAATAGGTCTGGGTGCTGATGACGTCGAAGCCATACTCGACACCGGCTTTCTGTAATAACAGGAAATCTCCCTGGCGACCAGCGCCAAAGCGGAAATCATCACCCACTGCGAGAAACTTCACGTTGAGTTTATCGACCAGCAGTTCTGCGATAAAACTTTGTGCGGAGTGTGCCGCAAAACGGCGATCAAAGCGGACGCAGAGCACCGCATCAACACCCGCCAGCTCGAGATACTTCAGCTTCTCGCGCAAACGAGTCAGGCGTGCCGGGGCTTTGTCACCGGCAAACAATTCAAGTGGTTGCGGTTCAAACAGCATCACCACCACCGGCAGATTGCGTTGACGTCCTTCAGCAATCAACTCCGCCATCAATGCCTGGTGGCCGCGATGTACGCCGTCAAAATTGCCAATGGTCAGGACGCAGCCGCGATGCTGCTCTTTCAGATTATAAATACCGCGGATAAACTTCATGGCTGACTCAAACCGGTGGAAATCGGCGGATTATACCCTTGAATGGCCTTCAGGTTAACCCGTCTGCGTGCCTTTCCTGCGTATGGTGCGGCTTAATGCGCACGCAACCCATTGCTCAGGCAGGTAATGAAGATTTTTAATGCGAAATACTGTATTCAGCGACGTGTTGCTGGTAGAATCCTGCGCCATCAATTACGTAATCAAGCGCCGTTGCTAAAACGACGCTTATTTGCACAAATCCATTGACAAAAGAAGGCGCAAAAGGCATAGTCCTCGGCCTTTGATTTGTCCATATAGATCACATTTGGGAGTTGGACCTTGGCTAATATCAAATCAGCTAAGAAACGCGCCGTAACATCTGAGAAACGTCGCAAGCATAACGCAAGCAACCGTTCAATGATGCGTACTTTCATCAAGAAAGTATACGCGGCTATCGCAACAGGCGACAAAGCTGCTGCGCAGAACGCATTCAACGAAATGCAACCAATCGTGGACCGTCAGGCTGCTAAAGGTCTGATCCACAAAAACAAAGCTGCACGCCATAAAGCAAACCTGGCTGCACAGATCACCAAACTGGCTTAATCGCCTGTTAGGTTATCGCTTTGTCGAAAGAACCGGCGCTTAGCCGGTTTTTTTATGCCTGCGATTTAGCATTAAAGAGTGCGCTGAAATCACGATTGCAGATGCGTTGCACCGCCGGATGTTGAATCATACGCTCGGCAAAGATCACGTGATACTCCTCCATGACCGCCTCCAGGCGCCCTATTTCACGGATCGTATCATCGCGATAGATCTCAGCGCCATAGAGTGTCGGCGCGACAAAAATCGCATTGTTCTGCGCACCAAAGGCCTTCATCAAAGCCGCATCATCAAACTCACCCAGAATATCCACCTGCAACCCCTGGCTGTGAATCCAGTTCAGCAACTTACGGCCGAGCATCGAGCGACGCCCGGGAATGAGCAGGCGACGCTGCTCTAAACATGCCGGGAAAGGACGATCGGGCAGCGGTGCATTGCACCAGAAACTGACTGGGCATTCGCCGAGTTTCACTGAGAACAAACCTTCCTGCTGAGTGGAGTCGATTGGGCAATCCGAGACAATCATGTCGAGCTTGTGCTGGCTCAGTTGCTCCAGCAACATCTCGTGCGTTGACTCGAAACAGCGCAGATGAATTTTCTCCTCAGACACCACGGCCGCTTCCAGCACTTTGCTCACCAGTGGCTTCGATAATGCATCCGCCACACCCACGTCGAACAACAGATGCGACTCTTTGCGATAGTTAACGATATCCAGCATCTCCTGGCTGAGCATGAACATGCGATCGGCGTAGCGAAACACCAATTGTCCGAGTTCATTAGGCACTAAACCACGTCCCTGCCGACGAAACAGCGCGCCACCCAATTGCTCTTCCAGTGCCTTAATCTGACCCGTCACCGTTTGGGGCGTCAGGCACAGGACATCAGCGGCGCGTACCACGGAGCCGGTTTTGCACACCTGCCAGAAATAATAGAGATGATTGAAATTGAGCTGATTCATTATAAAAAAAGGAGGCTTACGCCTCCTTCCCTGTTTATCGCAGTTTGATACGCAGCAGCGTGTAACCAATTACTGCCGACAGCAGCGAGCCACTGAGGATACCGAGTTTCGAGAAGGTCACCAACTGCTCATGTGCGGCGTCAAAGGCCAGTGAACTAATGAAGATCGACATGGTGAAGCCAATACCACACAGTACACCGATCGCCATGATATCGCGTATTGTGGTGCCGTTCGGCAACACCGCCAGTCGCCACTTCACTGCCAGCCAGCAGAACAACGTGATGCCCAGCGGTTTACCGATCAACAGGCCGAGGATAATGCCCAGTGGCTCCGGTGACAGCACGTCGCCAAAGGTAATGCCACTTAAAGAGATACCGGCGTTAGCGAAAGCGAACAGCGGCAGAATCAGCCAGTTCACCCAGGGCATCAAACCGTGTGCCAAATGTTCTGCAGGCGAATGGCCATCCTTCTCTTCCAGCGGCACGAAGAAGCCCACGATCACCCCTGCCAGCGTGGCATGCACGCCGGATTTAAGCACAGCGGTCCACAGCACCACGCCCACCAGCATGTAAATCGCAATGTTACGCACACCGCAGCGGTTCAATATCGCCAGCAATACGATAGCGCCAGCTGCGACGCTCAGCGACAGCACCGAGAGATCGCTGGTATAGAACAGCGCGATGATCACGATAGCGCCGAGATCATCAATAATCGCCAGTGCCATCAGGAACACTTTCAGTGCGGCAGGTACGCGGCTGCCGAGCAGTGCCAGCACACCTAAAGCAAAGGCAATGTCAGTGGCAGTTGGGATCGCCCAGCCGTTGCGAGCGATTTCATCAGCATGATTGAAACCAAAGAAGATCAGCCCGGGAACCACCATACCACCGAGCGCTGCAATCACCGGGAAGATGGCACGGTCGCGACTGGCTAATTCACCAATCATCAGCTCACGCTTCACTTCAAGGCCGATTAACAAGAAAAACAACGCCATCAACGCATCATTGATCCACAGCAACAGGTTTTTGCTGATATCCAGTGCGCCAAAACGAATTTGCACCGGCTCAGCGAGGAACGATTGATAACCTTGCGCGGTTTCTGCACTGTTGGCGAGGATCATTGCCGCAACAGCGGCAATAATAAGCACGATGCCGTTGCTGGCATCACTCGCGATAAAGCTCTTCAGTAAGCTTCGAATACTACGGGGTTTGTTCACAACTCCTCCTGAGCAGGACAATTTTTAGCGGCTAGTTTAGCGGCGTAAATACCTCGTTAAAAGCAGCTTATGTCTCGTTTATAGATCGGTAATAACGATCTATTAAATCACAGCCATAAAAAAAGCGGAGAGTCGCCTCTCCGCTTCATTGTGAACCACTTACCCGATTAGCGGGTCAGATCGTCAAAGAACTTTTTCACACCATCGAAGAAGCTTTTAGAGCGCGGGCTGTTTTTCTCACCCGTTGGGCCGCCAAAGCTCTCTTCCAGCTCACGCAACAACGCTTTCTGTTTGTCGTTGAGGCTAACTGGCGTTTCCACTACCACACGGCACAGCAAATCGCCAACGGCTCCGCCACGCACCGACTTCACACCTTTACCGCGCATGCGGAACAGCTTGCCGGTTTGCGTTTCAGACGGCACTTTCAGCTTCACGCGACCATCAAGAGTAGGCACTTCGATCTCGCCACCCAATGCCGCCATCGCGAAGTTGATCGGCACTTCACAGTACAGGTTGTTATCTTCACGTTCGAAGATCGGGTGTTTCTTCACCGAAACCTGAACGTACAGATCGCCCGCTGGCGCGCCGTGTTCACCCGCTTCACCTTCGCCGCTCAGACGAATGCGATCGCCGGTATCCACGCCTGCCGGGATTTTCACCGACAAGGTTTTCTGGCGTTCAACGCGACCATGCCCATGACAGGCGTTGCACGGATCTTTGATTACCGAACCACGACCGTGACAGGTCGGACACGCCTGCTGTACGGTGAAGAAGCCCTGGCGCATCTGCACCTGACCCGCACCATGACAGGTTGAACAGGTCTGTGGCTGCGTACCCGCTTTAGCCCCGCTGCCGTGGCAGACATCACACTCTTCCAGGGTAGGAATGCGGATCTCTTTGGTCACGCCGCGTACCGCTTCTTCCAGCGACAGCTCCATGTTGTAGCGTAAATCGGCGCCACGGGCAGCACGCTGACGGCGTCCACCACCAAAGATATCGCCAAATACGTCGCCAAAGATATCGCTGAAGTCAGCACCGCCGCCGCCAAAGCCGCCGCCACCGAATCCACCACCGCCCATGCCACCCTGTTCAAAGGCTGCATGGCCGTACTGGTCATAGGCCGCACGCTTCTGCGCATCGGTCAGGACTTCGTAGGCTTCTTTAATCTCTTTAAACTTAGCTTCGGCTTCTTTATTGTCCGGGTTACGGTCCGGATGGTATTTCATCGCCAGGCGCTTATAGGCCTTTTTGATTTCACGCTCATCTGCGGATTTAGAGACGCCTAAGATCTCGTAAAAATCACTCTTAGCCATTTTGTTCTGCCCTTAACATGATCGCACGGGCGTGGAGAGATCTCCTACGCCCGTGCTGGTTTCAACGGCTGTCAGGCCAGCCGTCGCGCCCGGTCAGGGGCAATTATTTTTTATCTTTAACTTCTTCGAATTCAGCGTCGACAACGTCGTCATCTTTCTTCGCTGAAGCGTCGCCAGCATCTGCTGCGCCCGCCTGGCCCTGCTGCTGTGCCAGTTCCATCAGTTTGCTTGAGACTTCCATCAATGCCTGCATTTTGGCTTCGATTTCCGCTTTGTCTTCGCCTTTCAGCGCAGTGTTCAGCTCGGTCAGCGCAGATTCGATCGGTGCTTTGTCTTCAGCAGACAGTTTGTCACCGGCTTCGTCCAACTGCTTACGGGTGCTGTGAGAAATCTGGTCACCCTGGTTGCGGGTCTGAACCAGCTCTTCGAACTTACGGTCAGACTCGGCGTTGGCTTCTGCGTCACGCACCATTTTTTCGATCTCTTCTTCGTTCAGACCTGAAGAAGCTTTGATGGTGATCTTCTGCTCTTTACCGCTGTTTTTGTCTTTCGCAGACACGTGCAGGATACCATCGGCATCGATATCGAAGGTCACTTCGATCTGCGGCATACCGCGCGGTGCAGCCTGGATACCGTCGAGGTTGAACTGGCCCAGAGATTTATTATCACCTGAACGCTTACGCTCACCCTGCAGCACGTGAATGGTCACGGCAGACTGGTTATCTTCAGCGGTTGAGAACACCTGGCTGTGCTTGGTTGGGATGGTGGTGTTCTTGCTAATCAGCGCAGTCATCACGCCACCCATGGTTTCGATACCCAGTGACAGTGGAGTCACGTCCAGCAGCAGAACGTCTTTCACGTCACCTGCCAGCACGCCACCCTGAACCGCAGCACCTACAGCAACGGCTTCATCCGGGTTCACGTCTTTACGTGGCTCTTTACCAAAGAACTCGGTCACTTTGGCCTGAACCATTGGCATACGTGTCTGACCACCGACGAGGATTACGTCGTTGATATCAGAAACAGACAGGCCAGCGTCCTGCAGAGCAACTTTCAGTGGCTCGATAGAACGGGTCACCAGATCTTCAACCAGTGATTCCAGCTTCGCACGGGTCACTTTGATGTTCAGGTGCTTAGGACCGGTTGCATCTGCAGTGATGTACGGCAGGTTCACGTCGGTCTGCTGCGCTGAAGACAGTTCAATCTTCGCTTTTTCAGCCGCTTCTTTCAGACGCTGCATCGCCAGCGGATCGTTATGCAGATCGATACCCTGATCTTTCTTGAATTCCGCGACTAAGTAGTTGATCAGACGGCTATCAAAGTCTTCACCACCGAGGTGAGTGTCACCGTTGGTCGCCAGTACTTCGAAGGTTTTCTCGCCATCAACTTCATCGATTTCGATGATAGAGATATCGAAAGTACCACCACCCAGGTCATATACCGCGATAGTACGGTTGCCCTGACCTTTATCCAGACCGTAAGCCAGTGCGGCTGCGGTAGGTTCGTTGATGATACGTTTTACGTCCAGACCCGCGATACGGCCGGCATCTTTGGTTGCCTGACGCTGTGCATCGTTGAAGTAAGCTGGAACAGTGATAACCGCTTCGGTTACCGCTTCACCGAGGAAATCTTCCGCGGTTTTCTTCATCTTTTTCAGCACTTCAGCAGAGATCTGCGGTGGTGCCATTTTCTGGTCTTTCACGTTCAACCATGCGTCACCGTTATCAGAACCGATGATTTTGTAAGGCATGATTTTGATATCACGCTGCACTTCTTCGTCCTGGAAACGACGGCCAATCAGGCGCTTGATCGCGAACAGGGTGTTCTGCGGGTTAGTCACCGCCTGACGTTTAGCCGGCTGACCGACCAGAGTTTCGCCATCTTGTGTATATGCAATGATTGACGGTGTGGTGCGATCGCCTTCGGCGTTTTCAAGCACACGTGCTTTACCACCATCCATAACCGCAACACATGAGTTGGTTGTACCCAAGTCAATACCAATAATCTTACCCATCTAAACGTCTCCCACTTAAATTCTTTGTCAATTAGCGTTGTTAGCAGATATGTGGTCAAACTGACCCTTTTCAACTGCTGTGACAGGCTTTTTTTGCTGCCTGACATCACTCGATGACAAGTAAATGGGGCCGCTTCAGAGCGCATCAAGGGTTAAAACTAAAATAATTTTAAAAAAATGCGGAAAAGAAAAAGGCGCTTACGCGCCTTAGGTTAGACATTCACCTGATTGAGCAGCGTCGATCGCTGTTTTTCGCTCTGCAGCCACAGGCCAACCAGCAAGCCAATCAGCGCCAACGCCAGCACATACCAGGCCGGCGCCATCGGCGTGAGTTGCATCATCAGCGTCACGCTGATCGGTGTCAGACCGCCGAAAATCGCATAGGCCACATTGTAGGAAAATGAGATACCGGTGAAACGCACCGCCGCCGGGAACGCTTTGACCATTACAAAGGGCACCACACCCACCACGCCCACGCTCAATCCCGCCAGGCCGTACCAGACGAACAGCATCTCAGGCGAGCCACCCAGTTGATGGAAGAAGTTCCAGCTGAAGATGGCCAACAGCAACGAACCGCCCATCAGCGTTAATGCCGCGCCGAAGCGATCCACCAGCCAGCCAGCGACGACGCAGCCAATCAGCAACATGATGGTAGCAACGCTATTCGCCTGCAGACTTAACGCTGCGGGAATCGCATGCTGCTTCTGCATTAATGTGGGTGCCATCAGGATCACCACCACAATGCAGGCCGAAAGCAGCCAGGTGACCAACATCGACACCACAATCCCGCGTTTATGGCTGGTCAAAATGGTTTGCAACGGGAGCTTATCGGATAACGCTTTACGTTCCTGCATCTGCTTAAACACTGGCGTTTCATGCAGCCAACGGCGCAGATACATCGCCAGTAAACCAAACAGGCCACCGAGGAAGAATGGAATGCGCCAGCCGTGATCGCGAATTGCAGCCGGTGAAAGTGTGGTGTTCAGCACCGTCGCCACCAGCGAACCCAGCAAAATGCCCGCCGTTAAACCTGCTGTCAGCGTGCCACAGGCAAAACCGATGCGTTTTTCCGGCACATGTTCAGCCACGAAGACCCACGCACCCGGCACTTCGCCACCAATCGCGGCGCCCTGCAGCACGCGCATCAGCAGCATCAAAATCGGCGCTGCGATGCCAATACTGGCATAAGTCGGCAGTGCGCCCATTGCCAGCGTGGGTAACGCCATTAACAGAATGCTCAGACTAAACATCTTCTTGCGCCCAACTTTGTCACCAAAGTGCGCCATGATGATGCCGCCCAGAGGACGCGCCAGATAACCGGCGGCGAAAATCGCGAAGGTCTGCACCTGACGCAACCACTCTGGGATATCCGGCGGGAAAAATAGCTCGCCAATTACGGTGGCGAAGAAAACGAAGATGATGAAGTCGTAGAATTCCAGCGCCCCGCCGAGGGCGGCCAGCGACAGGGTTTTATAATCCTGGCCGTTGAGACGGCGCATTGTGTGTGCATCCATAGTCGTGCGGTATCCAGAGGCAAAGTCAGTATGGTTGTAAAGCTGGAGTTACTATACCGTCAATATTTCGCCACACCAGCGGCGTTGGATTTTATGCCTGAAAACGGCGATTTTCAGACGTTTGTCTCACGCCTTGCACTTTTAGGGCGAAATGCTGCTACCACCTCGGGATCGGTTTCCACATAGGGCCCTTCCAGTAACTGTAAACAATAAGGTACGGCGGCAAAAATGCCTGGCACTTTCACTGCACCATCTTCTGCTTTCAGCCCTTCCAGCGTCTCTTTGATGGATTTGGGCTGGCCCGGCAGATTGAGGATCAGCGACTGTTTACGTATCACCCCCACCTGACGCGAAAGGATCGCAGTCGGCACAAACTGCAGGCTGATTTGACGCATCTGTTCGCCAAAACCCGGCATCTCACGATCGGCGACTGCCAGAGTGGCATCGGGCGTCACATCGCGGCGCGCAGGACCGGTTCCGCCGGTGGTCAACACCAGATTGCAGAACAGTTCATCGACCAGTTCGCAGATCGCCTGTTCAATCATCGGCTGCTCATCGGGCACTAAACGGGTTTCGATTTCAAACGGGGTAGTCAGCGCGGCGGCGAGCCAGGTTTCCAGCGCCGGAATGCCTTGATCCTGATAAATGCCATTAGCAGCACGATCGGAAACGGAAATTAATCCAATACGTAAAGTATCCATTAAGTTATCGCTGTGGTTGACCGCAATGCGGCAATTGAAGGGGAATGCAAAAAGGATAATACAAAGCGGAAGCGAGGGGAAAGCGTAAAACCGTGGCGACGGGTGGCGCCACGGCAAATCACCTTACAGCAGTTCGGCGATCATCTTCTCAAGTTTGCCCTGATCGATGGCAAAGTTGCGGATACCTTCAGCCAGTTTGGTCACGGCCATTGGATCCTGGTTGTGCTGCCAGAAGAACTCAGCTTCGGTCATTTTCGCAGGGCGCGCTTTGACTTCACCGGTATAGCTCAGCTTGCGCTCAACCGCGCCTTCGCTCTCTGCCAGCTCTTTCAGCAGGCCCGGAGAGATGGTCAGACGGTCACAGCCGGCCAGTTCGATGATTTCACCGATGTTACGGAAGCTGGCACCCATTACCACAGTTTCATAACCGTGCTGTTTGTAATAGTTGTAGATTTCCGCCACTGACACCACGCCTGGATCTTCATGCGCAGCGTACTCTTTCTTATCGGTGTTCTGCTTGTACCAGTCGAGGATACGGCCTACGAATGGCGAGATCAGGAACACGCCTGCTTCAGCACAAGCACGCGCCTGTGCGAAGGAGAACAACAGAGTCAGGTTACAGTTGATGCCTTCTTTTTCCAGCTGCTCAGCAGCACGGATGCCCTGCCAGGTTGAGGCCAGTTTGATCAGGATACGGTCGTTGCTGATGCCAGCATCGTTGTACAGCTTGATCAGGCTACGTGCCTTCGCGATGCTCGCTTCGGTGTCGTAGGAGAGACGAGCGTCAACTTCGGTAGAGATACGGCCTGGGATCAGTTTCAGAATTTCCAGACCAATGTTGACGGCCAGCTTGTCAGAAACCAGTGCCAGCTGCTCTTCTTTGTTGCTGCTCTGCTGACGTGCCCAGGTAATGGCTTCGTCAATCAGTTTGCGGTATTCAGGGATTTGAGCGGCGTTGAGGATCAAAGAAGGGTTGGTGGTCGCATCTTGCGGCTGATAAAGCTTCATCGCCGCGATATCACCGGTGTCTGCGACCACAGTAGTCAGCTGACGCAAGGAAGTAAGTTTGTCCGTCATGGTTCTCTTTCTCTTAGGTTGACTGTCAGGGTGTAAAAGGCTGTTGGGATAATATCACGCACAATTCAGTGCGCAACATCACGAAGTGCCTCATTACGATAGCGCTAACAAATGGGAGCGATTTGCCGATCCGTGCAGCTTTTTTGCTACACTCGTCGCAACTTAATTCCCACCAATCCCCTGTAAACAGGCGGGTCAACAAGGACAAACACGATGCTGATGGTTATCTCGCCAGCGAAGACACTGGATTTTGAAAGCCCGCTGGCGACACAGCGCTTTACGCAGTCAACACTGTTAGAAAAATCACAACAGCTGATCGATGTTGCGCGCGATCTTTCACCGGCGCAGATCAGTTCACTAATGAGCATCAGCGACAAACTGGCACATCTGAATGCCGATCGCTTCAACCAGTGGCAGCCGCCCTTCACGCTCGAAAATGCGCGTCAGGCAATTCTGGCGTTTAAAGGCGACGTGTACACCGGTTTGCAGGCTGAAACGTTCAGTGATGCAGATTTCGATTTTGCCCAGCAGCACCTGCGCATGCTGTCCGGTTTATACGGCGTGCTGCGCCCACTGGATTTGATGCAGCCTTATCGTCTGGAAATGGGCATCAAGCTGGCCAACCCGGCGGCGAAAGATCTCTACGGTTTCTGGGGTGATTTACTGACGCAGAAGCTCAATGAAGCGATGGCCGAGCAAGGCGATGAGGTGCTGATCAACCTGGCATCTGATGAGTACTTCAAAGCGGTGAAGCCGAAGCAACTGAACGGTGAGTTGATCAAGCCGGTGTTCCTTGATGAGAAGAACGGCAAGTTTAAAGTAATCAGTTTTTACGCCAAGAAAGCGCGTGGCCTGATGAGCCGCTATGTGATTCAGAACCGCCTGAGCAAGCCCGAGCAGCTGAAACAGTTTGATGTTGATGGCTACTTCTTTGCGGCTGATGAGAGCAAAGGTAACGAGCTGGTGTTTAAGCGCCACGAACAGAAATAAAAAAGGTCGCCATCATGGCGACCTTACTCTTCAAAACGCGCATGGTCGCGCGCCTGTTTGCATTACTTCATCAAGAACTTACGCAGTTCAGCGAAGTCTGCCGCCATATTATGCGACAGCAGTGGCAGCTCAGCGCGCTCTGCCAGCTCTTTTGGCAGCGGCAATTCCTGACCCAGAATCTCGTCCACGCTCTCTTTAAACTTGGCCGGATGCGCGGTGCCGAGGAACAGGCCGAACTCGCCTTCCTGCAGGTTGTCGCGCAGCATGCGATAGGCAATCGCCGCGTGCGGTTCAGAGATGTAGCCAATTTCCGCCAGCTCACGCATGGTGGCTTTGGTGGTCTCATCCGATACCGCGCCAGACACCAGATCGGTCAGGCGCCAGGTTTTACGACGGAACAGCTCTTCCACGCGCGGCCAGTTGTTCGGCTGGCTGACGTCCATGGCGTTAGACAGGGTTGCCACTGTCGCATTCGGCAGCCATTCGCCGTTGCCCAGGAAACGTGGCACGGTGTCGTTGGCGTTGGTGGCAGCGATAAAGCGCTTGATCGGCAAGCCGAGGGATTTCGCCAGCAGGCCTGCGGTCAGGTCACCAAAGTTACCGCTTGGCACGGAAACCACCAATTGATTGCGCTGCTCTTGTGGCAGTTGCGCCACCGCTTCGAAGTAATAGCAAATCTGCGCCAGCAAGCGGCTGATGTTGATGGAGTTAGCCGAGTTCAGGCCAATCGCTTTCTTCAGCGCTTCATCATCAAACGCCTGCTTCACCAGCGCCTGGCAGGCATCGAAATCGCCTTCCACCGCGATGGTTTCAATGTTGCCGCCCAGCGTACAGAACAGCTTTTCCTGCAGCGGGCTGATTTTGCCCTGCGGATAGAGGATAACGACACGCACGTTTTCCATGCCGTAGAAGGCATGTGCCACGGCGGCGCCGGTATCACCGGAGGTCGCGGTCAGAATGGTGATTTGCTCATCAGCGCCTGACACATAAGAGAGCATTTGCGCCATGAAACGGCCGCCGAAGTCTTTGAATGCCAGCGTGGGGCCGTGGAACAGTTCGAGGCACGCCACATCTGCACTGACTTTCGCCACCGGCGCGGGGAAGGCAAAGGCGTTTTTCACGCGCTCAGCCAACTGGTGCGCGGCAATCTCATCGCCAATGTAAGCAGAGAGAATTTTGCTGCTGCGGCTGACGAAATCCATCTCCAGCATCGCATCGATGTCGGTCAGTTCGAATTCCGGCAGTTCGAGCGGGAAGAACAGCCCTTGCTGCGAGCCGAGGCCCTGTTTAACGGCCTGAGCAAAACTAACCTGCTCGTTGTGATCCTTAAGGTTGTAGAGTTTCATGCGTTATCCCAAGTTACGTGCGCCAGCCGTATCAAGACGGCAGATATGGACGAAGCCTTCATCGTTCTGCAGATAGTGCTGGCTCAGCCAGTCTGCCATCCGCTGTGCCGTTGCCATCTCGTTGCAAACGGCGAAAAGTGTCGGGCCGGAGCCCGAAATACCACAGGCCAACGCGCCGATGTCGGCAGCCGCCTGGCGCGCCTCAGCGAAGCCCGGCAGCAGTTTGGTGCGGTAAGGTTCTGCAATCACATCCTGCATCAGTTTAGCCGCCAGCAGCGGCTGGCGGGTATGACAGGCGTGAATAAAGCCCGCTAACAGACGGCCATGCTTGATGGCATCGTCTTTGCGGTACTGCGCAGGCAGAATCGCGCGTGCTTCAGCGGTTGAGACTTTAATGCCTGGATAGGCCATCACCCACAGCCAGTCATCAAAGCACGGCACATCCTGTGAGATGATACCGTTTTCTTCAATCATCAGCTGTACACCGCCGAGGAAGCAAGGCGCGACGTTATCAAAGTGCACGCTGCCGGAAATACGCCCTTCCAGCTCGCCCATCAAGGCCAGCAGCTCGGTATCGTTCAATGGCTTGCCGCAGAACTCGTTCATCGCCATTAAACCCGCGACCACCGAGCAGGCGCTGGAACCCAGACCGGAACCGATCGGCATATTCTTTTCCAGTGTCATCGCGACAGGCACTTCTTTACCAATCGCCTGGCAGAAACGTTCCCAGCACTGATAAACGATGTTCTCTTGCGGATTGGTTGGCAGCTTGCTGACAAAGCGCCCGGTGTTCACCATGCTGAAGCTGTCGGCCGCTTCTACCGATACGCAGTCACCCAACAGAGTGCCATCCACCGGCGAAACCGCCGCGCCCAGCACATCAAAGCCGACGCTGACGTTACCTATTGAGGCCGGTGCATAAATTTTTACCATCATCAAACTCCCAACTTCCACGACAGTGTACGCAGCAAGTCGGCAAACACGCCGGCCGCTGTGACATCATTCCCCGCGCCGTATCCACGCAGAACCAGCGGGATCGGCTGATAATAGCGGCTGTAAAACGCCAGCGCGTTCTCGCCGTTCTTCACTTTGTACAGCGGATCGTTACCGTCCACCGCATCGATTTTCACTTTGCAGACGCCGCCTTCTTCAATGGCGCCGACGAAGCGTAACACTTTACCTTCATCACGCGCTTTGGCAACGCGGGCGGCAAAAGCATCATCCAGTTCCGGCAGGCGGGCCATAAACTGCTCGACGTCAGCGATGTCGGTGAGTTCAGCTGGCAGCAGCGGCTCAATCTCGATATCGCTCAGCTCCAGTTGATGACCCGCTTCACGCGCCAGAATCAGCAGTTTACGCGCCACATCGGTGCCTGAAAGATCGTCACGCGGATCCGGCTCGGTGAAGCCCATCTCACGCGCCATTTTGGTGGCTTCAGACAGTGAAACGCCTTCGTCCAGTTTCCCGAAGATAAAGGAGAGTGAACCGGAGAGAATACCGGAGAATTTGATCAGCTCGTCACCGGCATTCAGCAGATTTTGCAGGTTTTCGATCACTGGCAGACCAGCACCGACGTTGGTGTCGTACAGGAACTTACGACGCGATTTCGCCGCGGCCGCACGCATCTGCTGATAGTAATTCCACGACGAGGTATTGGCCTTTTTGTTCGGCGTCACCACGTGGAAACCTTCAGCAAGGAAGTCAGCATATTGATCGGCCACCGCCTGGCTGGAAGTACAGTCCACAATCACCGGGTTCAGCAGGTGATACTCCTTCACCAAACGCATCAGACGACCGAGATTGAACGGCTCTTTGGCTTCGCTCAGCGCGCCTTTCCAGTCGCTGAGATCGATGCCGTGCACATTGGTTAACAGCGCGCGAGAATTGGCGATACCGCACACGCGCAGATCGATGTGCTTCTCTTTCAGCCACGCCTGCTGACGATGCAGCTGCTCCAGCAACGCCGCGCCGACACCGCCGACACCGACAACGAACACTTCGATCACCTGATCGGTGGCGAACAGCATCTGATGCACCACGCGCACGCCAGTGGTCACTTCATCATTGCTCACCACCACCGAGATGGAACGCTCAGAGGAACCCTGCGCAATCGCCACGATATTGATGTTGGCACGCGCCAGCGCCGAGAAGAATTTGGCGGAGATGCCGCGCAAGGTGCGCATGCCATCGCCGACCACGGAAATCACCGCCAACTGCTCCAGCACATCGAGTGGATCCAGCAGGCCATCTTTCAGCTCCAGATAGAACTCTTCTTCCAATACACGGCGCGCACGCGCCTGCTCGCTCTGCGGTACGCAGAAACTGATGCTGTATTCAGAAGAGGATTGGGTGATCAGCACCACCGAGATACCGGTACGCGACATCGCGGCAAACACGCGTGCTGCCATGCCGACCATGCCTTTCATACCAGGACCGGAGACGTTAAACATCGCCATATTATTCAGGTTGGTGATGCCTTTCACCGGGTTCTCATCCAGCTCGCCTTCGCCACCGATCAAAGTGCCGGGCGCTTGCGGGTTGGCGGTATTTTTGATCAGACAAGGAATCTGGAACTGGGCAATCGGAGCAATGGTGCGCGGATGAAGGACTTTCGCGCCGAAGTAAGACAGCTCCATCGCTTCCTGGTAGGACATCGACTTCAGCAGTCGCGCATCCGGCACCTGGCGTGGATCGCAAGTGTAAACACCGTCTACGTCAGTCCAGATCTCGCAGCAGTCCGCACGCAAGCAGGCAGCCAGCACCGCCGCCGAGTAGTCAGAGCCATTACGGCCCAGCACCACCAGTTCGCCCTTCTCGTTACCGGCGGTAAAACCGGCCATCAGGATCATGTGATCGGCTGGGATCTGGCTGGCCGCGATGCGACGGGTTGACTCGGCGATATCCACGGTGGATTCGAGGTAGTGACCAACGGCCAGCAGTTTCTCCACCGGATCGATCACCGTGACTTTATGGCCGCGCGCCTGCAGCAGCGCTTCCATGATAGCGATAGAGAGCTTCTCACCACGGCAGATGATGGCGGCGTTCACTGCATCCGGACACTGTCCCAGCAGGCTGATGCCGTGCAGCACCTGTTTCAGCTGGGCAAATTCCAGCTCGATGCGGGTTTTCAGGCCATCATAATCGAAGCCCGGCTGAGCCTCCGCCAGGCCCTGCAGCAGATCGGCAAAAATACGTTCGGCATCGCTGATATTCGTCAGTGCGTCCTGGCCGCTGATGGTTTTCTCAATCATCGCCACCAGATGATTGGTGATTTTCGCTGGCGCAGAGAGCACGGTGGCAACCTGTCCCTGTTGCGCGTTGCTTTCCAGAATATCTGCCACGCGGAGAAAACGTTCCGCATTGGCTACTGAGGTTCCGCCGAATTTCAGCACTCGCATGATTGAAGCTCTCCTGAATTTTTGCCGAAAAAAAAACCCGCACTGTTTAGGTGCGGGCTTTTTTCTTTGTTTTTCCTGTATGCGTCAGCCCGCACCGTTACCTGTGGTAATGGTGGTGGTAATAATAATTGTGGTGTTCAGGCTGTGATTACGCATTGATATTTTTTCTGTCTGTCTTTGTCTTGTCCGTCTGCCTTCCAGAAGTAAAGCAAAGCGCACGTTAAGTCAACGAATTTGTCTTAGCCGCTATTTTGAGGCGACTGCGCAGAGTTCGGTGTCTGCGCATAAATCATATTGGGATCGTTCGACTGATCGCCCTGTTTCCCGATCAGTCACTATTAAAAACGATATTCACCGATTATTTATCTATAAGTTTTTTTCTACATCATGTAGCAGGCGATGCAGCATGGCGCTATCGCGCTGTTCCAGTAGGCCAATGCGCTGATCGATCCAGTCCGCCATTTTGGCATCGTCGCTCACCTCCAGTTTCACCAGCAGCTGGTGAAAGCGCTCGCGCAGCGCCTGCAGCTGGTGTTCGTTCGCCACTTCTTTCACTTCTGCCGCGACCTGATTCAGCGCCGACAGCTGATAGCAGTACACCATTACCGCCTGTCCGAGGTTGAGTGAAGGATAATCATTGGCCATTGGAATGCCGGTCAGCAGATCGACCTGATCCAGCTCTTCATTGGTTAAGCCACTGTCCTCACGACCAAATACCAGCGCGATTCGGCTCAGCCACTGGCGCTTCTCCTGCAGAATGGTTTCGACTTGCGCCGGCGTGGCGTAGTAGCGGAACTTCGCACGACTGCGGGCGGTGGTGGCGACCGAGAAATCGACATCGGCCAGCGCCTCATTCAGCGTGGTGTAGGTTTTGACATTATCGAGAATCTCACCGGCACCGTGCGCAACACGACGCGCAGCCGGGTCTTGCCAGGCATCGCTGGCGACAATACGCAGTTCGCTAAAACCCATGGTTTTCATGGCACGAGCGGCCGCGCCGATATTTTCCGGACGGGCGGGTGAGACAAGGATTAAGGGGAAATGCATGATTTTTCCATCGAACTGTTAACAACTCGCCCTATGTTGGCATGCAGTGGCAAAAATACCAACCGCACGGACAAGAGAAAATAAGATGTTAAGGATGTTAAAAGAGGATAAAAGCGATGGGGAGAAGATATTGTGGGATATAACTAAAATTTTCACGCTTAATTAATATAAATCTATTGTTTTTCATATTATTAAAATATTATTTCCTGCAGGTTTTAGTTTTACCGTTATGCAGCCAAAATGTAGCAAAAATGCTGCTTTTTGTGAGCTAAGCTGGCATTCCTGGAGAAGTTTTTCATAAAAGTGTTAACGTGCTACACTTGCATTTGATATAAGTCAACGAAGCGTTGTTTTTATGCTTATCGGTTGTTGTTGGTGCTGTTAGGTTGCTGTTAATACGGTTAGGATAAGCGCCAGTCCGATACCCACGGGGCACGCAAATATTCATCCTGACTGGCTGAGCTAACACTGAAGTTGACATAGATGGATGGTGTATTCCGAAGATTATTTCGTACACCGGTTGCGTAAGGCACGCTGTTTTGATGAACAGTAAACGCAGCCATCGTACGCCCTGTTTTCGATTTGTTGGCAAATTTTAGGTAGCGAAACATGCAGACCCCGCACATTCTTATCGTTGAAGACGAACTGGTCACGCGTAACACCCTCAAAAGTATTTTTGAGGCGGAAGGTTACGTGGTCTATGAAGCCACCGACGGCGCCGAGATGCATCAGGTTTTGACGGAAAATGACGTCAATCTGGTGATCATGGATATCAACCTGCCAGGCAAAAACGGTTTGCTGCTGGCACGCGAATTGCGTGAACAAGCAAACGTTGCGCTGATGTTCCTGACAGGTCGTGATAACGAAGTGGATAAAATCCTCGGCCTGGAGATTGGCGCCGATGATTACATCACTAAACCGTTTAACCCACGTGAGCTGACGATTCGTGCACGCAACCTGTTATCGCGCACCATGAATCTGGCGATGCCAAGTGAAGAACGTCGCGCGGTTGAAAGCTATCGCTTTAACGGCTGGGAGCTGGATATTAACAGCCGCTCACTGATCAGCCCGAACGGTGAACAGTATAAGCTGCCACGCAGTGAGTTCCGCGCGATGCTGCACTTCTGCGAAAACCCGGGCAAGATTCAAACCCGTGGCGATCTGCTGAAGAAGATGACGGGTCGTGAGCTGAAGCCGCATGACCGCACCGTGGATGTCACCATCCGCCGCATTCGTAAGCATTTCGAATCCACCCCGGATACGCCAGAAATCATCGCCACCATTCATGGCGAAGGGTATCGCTTCTGTGGTGAATTGCAGGATTAAGTTTGCTGCAGTAAAAGAAAAACGCCCATCAGGGCGTTTTTTTATGCCTCAATGCCACGGCATGATTGGCACAGCGCTCAGCGCATTCTTCGGCGAACCGTCCACCACTTTATCTGAGTAGCTCAGGTAAACCAGCGCATGACGTTTTTGATCATAGAAGCGCACCACCTGCAGCTTCTTAAATACCAATGAAGTGCGCTTTTGGAAGACCACTTCTCCTTGCGCCTTGCCTTGTGCGATTTTATCGCTAAGCTCTACAGGCCCAACCTGCTGGCAGGAGATGGCCGCGTCGGAAGTATCTTCCGCCAGACCTAATCCGCCCTTGATCCCACCTGTTTTCGCCCGGCTGATATAACAGGTTACATTTTTTACGTCGGGGTCATCGAAGGCTTCCACCACGATCTTATGATCGGGGCCAAACATCTTGAACACCGTGTCTACCGAGCCAACTTCCTCGGCCTGGACACCCGCGCTGAACACAGCCGTTACCAGCGTGATTATAAGAAAGCGAGCTATTGTCATTGAGTTACCATTGCCAATCGAATAGATGAGACTGTAATGTACTGTCAATTGAACCCGGAACCAAACCTAAACGGGTTGTAGCCCGCATTGATTTAACACAGCCGATTGACAAACCGCCCCCACGCTTTTGTGCATTTCGTGCTATTATTCGACGACTTCATAGTTGCGCCACCAGAGAGTTATGAGGATGTTTTATGGACCAAGCCGGTATCATTCGCGATTTGCTTGTCTGGCTGGAGAGCCATCTGGATCAACCCCTTTCATTAGATAATGTTGCGTTGAAAGCGGGCTACTCCAAGTGGCACCTGCAGCGTATGTTCAAGGAAGTGACGAGCCACGCCATCGGCGCTTACATCCGCGCGCGTCGCCTGTCGAAAGCCGCTGTGGCCTTGCGCCTGACCAGCCGCCCGATCCTCGACATCGCTTTACAATACCGCTTCGATTCACAGCAGACTTTTACCCGTGCGTTTAAAAAGCAGTTTAATCAAACGCCCGCCTGGTATCGTCGCTCATCGGAATGGAACTCCTTCGGCATTCGCCCGCCGATTCGTCTCGACGATCACCACATGCCTGAGGCCACGTTTGTCACGCTGCCGGAAACGGTGCTGGTCGGGCAAACGCAAAGTTACACCTGTACGCTGGAGCAAATTTCCAGCTACCGTGACGAAATGCGCATCCATTTCTGGAAACAGTTCCTGCTGGAAACTGATACCGTGCCACCGGTGTTATACGGTCTGCATCAGGTACGTGCCAGCCATGAAAAGGATGATGAGCAGGAGATTCTCTACACCACGGCAGTGCCTGCCGATCAACAGGCATTGAGCATGCAGTCGAATCAAAAGGTGATTCTCGAAGCCGGGGATTACGTGCAGTTCACCTATAACGGTGCGCGCAGCGCACTAGGTGAGTTCATTCTGCTGCTATACGGCACCTGTATGCCAACGTTGGGTCTGGTGCGTCGTCAGGGCCAGGATATTGAGCGTTTCTTCACGCATGGCGGTAAGAAACGCAGCGAGCCGCCAACGGAAATCCGTTGCGAATACCTGATTCCCATTCGCCCGCAGCAGAATCGCTGATATGAAAATGCCGTCATGATGACGGCATTTTTTTGGCTTCAATAACGGCAGATCGGCATAAATGGCGAGCTGACCCTTTTGCTGGGCAGGCAATCATTACCCCCACCCTTTACAGGCTGCGCATTGATGCGCACCGAAACCGAATGACCCTTAACGCTGCAATTCGTCCAGCGCAGGCGCATCCAGATGCGACACATCGCCTGCCGTCTCGACCACCCAACCTGCAGCCAGCCACGCGCTTTGTTGATGATCCACGCGTGAAATCGAGCAGTTGCGCAGGCGCAAACGGCGCTCAGCGTGCGCCGGCAATCCCAATAGCGTACTCACTAACACGCCTAACGCCATACCGTGACTGACAATCAACGGACGGCTGCCCGCTGGCAGTTCGAGCAACGCGTTCAGTGCTTCGTGCATGCGCGTCGCCATCTCCAGCATCGATTCACCGCCAGGGATGCGGCCGTCTTGGGTGCCATCCACCAGCGTTTTACGCCAGCTCTCCTCTTCCGGCGTTAAGCCATCAAGGGGGCGCTGTTCGAGACAGCCCATATTCAGCTCACGCAAACGTGCATCAACCGTGACCGTACAACCGCAGGCATCCGCGATGATCTCGGCGGTGCGGCGCGTGCGGCCTAAATCGCTGGCAATCACATGGGTGATGCCCTGCGATTTCATCCGTTCGCCCACTTGTTGGGCCTGTTGCTCACCTTTTTCCGTCAGCGGACTGTCGGATTGACCTTGAATGCGTCGGGCCGCATTCCATACCGTTTCGCCGTGACGAACAAGATAGACCTGTAGCATGCTTAATTTCCGTTATACTGCGACAAATTTGCCTTGAGGGTTCAAACAATTATGTACCACGTTGTCGCAGCCACCATCAACCCGGCAAAAATCCGCGCGATTGCTCAGGCGTTCAACGACGTCTTTGGTGAAGGATCCTGCCATATTGAAGGGGTCGAGGTCGAGAGCGGCGTTGCCGCACAGCCGTTAAGCGATGTCGAAACGCGAACTGGCGCACGTACCCGCGTGGCAAATGCGCGTTTGCAGTGTCCTGAATCTGACTACTGGGTCGCGATTGAGGCCGGTATCGAAGGCGATTGTGCCTTTGCATGGATGGTGATTGAAAACGCCCAGCAGCGCGGCGAATCGCGCTCCGCCAGCTTCACCTTGCCGCCGATTGTCATGGCGGGCTTAGCCGCCGGACACGAACTCGGTCACGAAATGGCGCGCTTAACTGGCGTTGATAATATCAAGCAGAAAGGCGGTGCTATCGGTGCGTTTACCAACGGTCTGTTGAGCCGCTCCAGCGTTTACCACCAGGCGCTGATACTGGCACTCTGCCCGTTCACCCATCCGCTGTATCAACAGTAATTAATGGCGGCCTAAGCGCGCTTCCAGCCAGCGTTTCAGCTCGGGAGGCGCTTCTTTCAGACTGTTAGAGCCACGCGTGATGGTGGCGATACCGACGCCCAGCTCATTCTTCAGCTCGCGCTGGCTCATGTCGCCGTTCATCAGCTCTTCGATAATGCGCAGGCGTGTGCCAAACGCTTCACGTTCATCGGGCGTCATCATCAGTTGCAACAACGGCAACGACACACCATCCGCGAAAGCGTTTTGCATTAAATCGATAAAACGCAGCCAGTTATCTTCAACAGGCTCAGCCGCATCCGGCTGGGAGGAAAGGGGTTGGCTCATGAAGGGCTTCCGTACTCATTGACGAGTACGGAAGCATAGCACAGCTAGTAACGGCGATTCCACTCACCATCGGCGAGAATCTTATCCGGCTTGCCCATGAAATATCGGTAGTAAGCATCATACGCCAGCACGTTTTTCACGTAGCCGCGTGTTTCGGAGAACGGGATGGTTTCGATAAACGCCACCGCATCCAGTTTTCCGCCGCTGTTATTCAACCAGCTGCGCACCCTGCCCGGCCCGGCATTGTAGGCCGCCGAGGAGAAGATGCGGTTCTGATCGAACTGCTGATAGACGTACTCCAGATACTGGGTACCAATCTGGATATTGGTCTGAGGATCCAGCAGCTGGCTGCTGTTCACATAGCCGGGGATGTTATACATCTTCACGGTATGGCTGGCCGTGGCTGGCATCACCTGCATCAAACCACTGGCACCGACCGGCGAACGCGCTTTCGGATTCCACGCACTCTCCTGGCGGGAGATCGCCATGGCATAGCTCTGCGGAATACCTTTATCGCTGGTGTATTGCTGATACAGATTGCGCCATGCCAGCGGGAAGCGCTCTTTCAGGCTATCCCACATTTTCGCGGTAATGGTCGCCTGCACGCTGAGATCCCACCAGTCCTGCTCGTTGGCGTAACGCGCCAGCATCTGTTGCTGCGAATGGGTCTTGCTGGAGATCAGATTGGCCCACTCACTGCGCGCCAGGTTATCCAGCCCCCAATACATCAGCTCACGCACGCGCGCCAGTTCAGGCCCCTGCACCACCGAGCTGTCTGCCGCCGGAGCCTGATCGATCTGCAACGGATATTCCACGCCGAGACGTTGCGCCGCCACCATCGGGTAGAAACCACGAGCCTGCATCAGCTTACGCAGAATCTCATCGGCTTCTTCTTTGCGCCCCTGAGAAATCAGCAGATCGGCTTGCCAGTATTGCCACTCATCTTTCTCTTTGGCTTCAACCGGTAAACGCGCGATCCAGGTGTTCAGTCCACGACGATCGTTCTGACTGAGCGCCAGACGCACGCGACGCTCCACCAGCGCGGTGGATTCACTGTTCATCACCACCGCATCACGCCAGCGCGCCTGCTCGGAAGTCAGATCGGCGCCCATCATGCGCCACACGACAGTTTCCTTCAGATCCTGCTCTTCCGCCGGGCTCATTTTTTGCGCCTGCACCAGTTGCGGGATCATCATGCGCGCATTATCCATGTCTTCACGCGCGACGCGGGCAAAGGCATAACTGGTGGCCATACGAGTGAAATCGGTCGGACCGAGGCTGCTGGCAAAAGTGGTGACGGTCTGCGGATTTTGCTGCAGCGCAATCAGCGCGCTGGAAGTGGTTTGATAATCCGCCGGCAGCATTTTCGCCAGATAATTCACCAGACTGTCGTTGCCGGCTTTCATCGCCAGGCGAATACGTTCGAGAATGGTGATCGGCGACATCTGTCCGGACGCTTGCCACACCGAGAACAGCTGATCGCAGTCATTCGGTAACGCGGAACCGCGCAGCCAGATCGATTTCGCGCCATCAAACGCCACCTGCTGCTGGCCGGTAGCCCACTTGGCGTAATACCAGTTACAGCGCGCCTGCACCGGTTTGGGCTCATCCGGGCTAAAGCTCAGCACGCCCTGCCAGTCCTGACGATGTGCCAGCACGTTGACGAAGCGTGTCGAGAGTGAACGCGCCGGTGGCAGCGTTGGATATTGCTGAATGAAATTCTTCACCGCCAGCGGCGTCTCTTGATCGAGATCCTGCGCCAGCAAACGGTATTGCAGATACGGATAGAGCGGATAATCCTGCAGCGTTGGCATCAGCTGCGAGACCTGGTCCATTTGATTGTTATCCCAGGCTTGTTTGATTTGCGCATAGCGCTGTCTTTGTTGATCCAGCGAGTCGGCCCACACGCTGCTGGCCGTGCTGACCAGACAGATCCCTATCATCCAGTTACGCCACTTCTCCACTCTGCTCTCCTCTCTGCTGCGATCCAGCTCATGCCAGACTTAACTCATGCTAACCAGGCCAACGGTCTCTTGCCATGTTCTTCACAAAATTTACGCAGGCGCACCGTGATTGCACACTGTCTGCGCTGTGACTGTGCAAATTATCATCACAAAATCTTATGTCATATCAATTAGCTACAGCTATTCATTTACTTACAAAAATGGCACGCGCTTTGCTCTGTTGAATTCCATCTTGTATACCAGTTGGAATTCACTCATGGCAGCAACCTTCGGATACACGCTTCAGGATTGGCAACATCGCTATCAGCAGGACCCGCAGTGCATTAGCGCGCTGTTGGCAGCCCACCTCGACGCTATCGATCAGCAGGATAATGCCTGGCTGTATGTCGCCTCGCCCGCACAGCTGCAAGCGCAAATCGAACCCTTGCTGGCGAGTTATTTGCGCAATCCCGCAGCGCTGCCGCTGTTTGGCGTGCCGTTTGCGGTGAAAGACAATATCGATGTGGCAGGCTGGCCGACCAGTGCCGCCTGTCCGGCCTTAACCTATACGGCTGAAACTGATGCCTTTGTGGTCGCACAGCTTAAAGCGGCCGGTGCGGTGGTGATCGGCAAAACCAACCTCGACCAATACGCCACTGGGTTAGTCGGCACGCGTTCTCCGTTCGGTGCGGTAAGCAACACCTTTAACCCCGAGTATGTTAGCGGTGGTTCCAGCTCCGGTTCTGCTTCGGTGCTGGCGCGCGGCCTGGTGGGCTTCTCGCTGGGCACCGATACCGCCGGTTCCGGTCGCGTCCCGGCAGGTTTTAACAACATCGTCGGTCTGAAACCGACCAAAGGCTGGTTCTCGGCCAGCGGCGTAGTGCCTGCTTGCCGTTTGAATGACACCATCTCCGTCTTCGCTCTGACGGTGGAAGATGCCTTCACCGTTGCCACCGCCGCAGGCGGTTACGATGCGGGAGACGCCTACTCACGCAACAATCCGCACACCGCGCCTGCCAGCTTTAAGGCTCGACCTGATTTCGCCATTCCTGCCATGCCTGAATTCTTTGGTGATAAGCAGGCCGAAGCAGCCTGGTTACGTGCGCTGGAGCAACTGCAAGCGGGCGGCGCGACACTGCACCCTATCGACTTCACCGCATTCCACCAACTGGCGGAACAGCTTTATTACGGCCCGTGGGTTGCCGAGCGCACTGTCGCTGTCGGTGAGATGATCAATCGCCCGGAAGAGATGGACCCGGTGGTGTACGGTATTGTCAGCAGTGGCCTGAAATACACCGCCGTCGAGGCTTATCAGGCGGAATACCTGCGCGCTGAGCTGACGCGTCAAATCCAGCAAACCCTGGCGCAGTTTGATGCGCTAGTGGTGCCGACCTCGCCAACCATTCATACGCTGGAAGAGATGAAGCAGGAGCCGGTGCATTACAACTCGCAGTTTGGCACCTACACCAACTTCACTAACCTTGCTGACCTTAGCGCACTGGCGCTGCCTGGTCCGTTCCGCGCCGATGGCCTGCCTGCGGGCATCACGCTGATTGCGTCTGCCTGGCAGGATCGCGCGCTGGCAGGCTTCGGCATTCAGTGGCAACAGCAGATGGCGCTGACGTTAGGCGCGACCGGCAAAGCTCAGCCCGCTCAATACACCGCCTTCCCGGTGTCTGCCGATCACGTACGCGTGGCAGTGGTCGGTGCGCACCTCACCGGCATGCCGCTGAATTTCCAGCTCACCACCCGCGATGCGGTGTGGGTGGAAGAGACACAAACCGCCAGCCACTACCGCCTGTTTGCCCTGCTCGATGGTCCGATCAAAAAACCCGGCCTGCTGCGCGGTGACAGTGGTGCCGCCATCACCGTGGAACTGTGGGATATCCCACTCGCGCGCTTTGGCGAATTTGTGGCGGAAATCCCGGCACCGCTCGGCATTGGATCTCTGACGCTGGCTGATGGTCGCGTGGTGAAAGGCTTTATCTGTGAACCGGCGGTGCTGTCGCAGGCGCTGGAAATTACCGAATTTGGCGGCTGGCGCAACTGGCTGGCCTCTCAGGGGAGTAAATAACCATGTTCAGCACCGTCCTGATCGCTAACCGTGGCGAAATCGCCTGCCGTGCGATTCGCACCCTGAAGCGCCTCGGCGTGAAAAGCGTTGCCGTTTACTCCGATGCCGACCGTAACGCGCGCCATGTCAAAGAAGCCGATGTGGCGATTGCCCTCGGCGGTGACAAAGCCAGCGACAGCTATCTGCGCATCGATAAAATTCTGGCTGCTGCTAAAGAGACCGCCGCAGAAGCCATCTGGCCGGGCTACGGCTTTCTCTCCGAAAGCCTGCCGTTTGCCGCCGCCTGTGAAGAGGCGGGGATTGCGTTCGTTGGTCCGACGGCGCTGCAGATTGGCGAGTTTGGCCTGAAGCACCGCGCGCGTGAACTGGCGGCTAGCGCAGGTGTGCCGATGACGCCTGGCACACCGCTGCTCAACTCGCTGGAAGAGGCGCTCAGCGCGGCAGAAAACATCGGTTATCCGGTGATGCTAAAAAGCACGGCGGGCGGCGGCGGTATTGGCTTAACCCGCTGTGACGACGCCGATGCGCTGCGCAATGCATGGGAGAGCGTACGTCGTCTCGGCGAACAGTTTTTCAGTGATGCAGGCGTGTTCCTGGAGCGCTTTATCGACCGCGCGCGCCACGTTGAAGTGCAGATTTTTGGTGACGGCAGCGGCAAAGTAATTGCCCTCGGTGAGCGTGACTGCTCATTACAGCGTCGCAACCAGAAAGTGGTGGAAGAGACCCCGGCACCGAACCTGCCGCAGGCGACGCGTGAGGCGCTGCTCTCATCGGCCGTGCGTCTGGGCGAGTTAGTGAGCTATCGCAGCGCCGGTACCGTGGAATACATCTACGACGCCGAACAGGACGCGTTCTACTTCCTCGAAGTGAACACCCGTTTACAGGTGGAGCATCCAGTGACGGAGTGTGTCACCGGCCTCGATCTGGTGGAGTGCATGCTGCAAGTTGCCGCCGGTGATGCCATCGACTGGGCGCGACTGCAGCAGGCACCCAAAGGCGCATCGATTGAAGTACGTATCTATGCTGAAGATCCACTGAAAAACTTCCAGCCAAGTCCCGGCACCCTGACCGGCGTCAGTTTCCCGGATGGCGTGCGCGTCGATGGCTGGATCGATACCGGCACCGAAGTCTCAGCATTTTACGATCCGATGGTTGCCAAACTGATTGTTCACGCCGACACGCGTGAAGCGGCGCTGGCAAAAATGCAGCAGGCGCTGGATGCCACACAGCTGCACGGCATCGCCACCAACCTCGATTATCTGCGCCAGATTGTGGCCACCGAAGCGTTCAGCAGCGGCAAAGTCTGGACGCGTTTCCTCGACAGCTTTACGCCGTCTGCCAGCGTAATTGAAGTGCTGCAACCCGGTACCTTCAGCAGCATCCAGGATTTCCCTGGCCGCCTCGGCTATTGGGATATTGGCGTGCCACCTTCAGGCCCGATGGATGACTTCGCTTTCCGCCTCGCAAACCGCATTGCCGGCAACCACGACAGCGCCGCCGGGCTGGAATTTACTTTGCAAGGCCCGACACTGCGTTTCCACAGCGACGCAGTCATTGCCCTTACCGGCGCAGATTGCCCGGCAGAACTGGATGGCGCAAGCCTCGATTACTGGCAACCAATCAGTGTAAAAGCAGGCCAGACGCTGACGTTAGGCCGTGCGCAAAGCGGTTGCCGCACCTATTTAGCGGTGCGCAACGGCTTCGATGTGCCGGAATATCTGGGCAGCCGTTCTACCTTCTCACTCGGCCAGTTTGGCGGTCATGCCGGACGCACCCTGCGCATCGCCGATATGCTGCCGATCTCCCAGCCGCTGCTGGCCGCCTGCACCACGCCCGCGCCGATCAGTGAACCGCAAGCGCTCGATCACGCGCTGGTGCCGCACTATGGCAACGAATGGCGCATCGGCGTGCTGTACGGCCCGCACGGCGCGCCGGATTTCTTCACCCAGGCTGCCATCGACGAGTTCTTTGCCAGCGACTGGCAGGTGCACTACAACTCCAACCGTCTCGGCGTGCGCTTAGTGGGACCCAAACCGACCTGGACGCGTGCCAACGGCGGCGAAGCCGGGCTGCACCCTTCCAACGTACACGACTGCGAATACGCAATTGGCGCGGTGAACTTTACCGGTGACTTCCCGGTGATCCTGACCCATGACGGCCCGAGCCTTGGTGGCTTCGTCTGTCCGGTGACGATTGCCAAAGCGGAGCTGTGGAAAGTCGGTCAGGTGAAACCGGGCGACCGCATTCGCTTCCATCCAATCAGCGCCGACGAAGCGGTGGCGCTGGAGAAAGCCCAGGCGCACAGCGTGGAAACCTTGCGCAGTACCCATGCGCCAGCCTTCGAGGTGCCTTCGCTGGCGACCAGTGACATCGGCTCTGCGACCTTGCTGGCCGCACTGCCCGCCACAGACACCACGCCTGCTGCCGTGTATCGCCAGGCCGGTGATAAATATGTGCTGATTGAGTACGGCGACAACGTGCTGGATCTGGCGCTGCGTCTGCGTGTGCACCTGCTGATGAATGCGCTGCGTGAACGTGCGGTGCCTGGCGTGGAAGAGTTATCGCCTGGTGTGCGTTCATTGCAGGTGCGCTATGACAGCCTGATCCTCAGCCAGAAACAGCTGATGAATCTGCTGCTGGAACTGGAAGCCGGACTCGGCGATGTCAGCCAGCTGAAAGTGCCTTCGCGCATCGTCTGGATGCCAATGGCATTTGAAGACAGCGCCACGCTCGGTGCGGTTGAGCGTTATCAGGAAACCGTGCGCGCTAGCGCACCATGGCTGCCGAACAACGTTGATTTTATTCAGCGCATTAATGGGTTGGAGATTCGCGAAGCGGTGCGCGACACCATTTTCGATGCCAGCTATCTGATTCTCGGCCTGGGCGATGTCTACCTCGGCGCACCATGCGCAGTACCGATCGATCCGCGCCATCGCCTGCTCAGTTCCAAATACAGCCCGGCACGTACCTTTACCGCCGAAGGCACAGTCGGTATTGGCGGCATGTACATGTGCATCTACGGGATGGATTCACCCGGTGGCTATCAGCTGGTGGGCCGCACGCTGCCAATCTGGAACAAATTCCTCAAGAACGACCAGTTCGCGGCGGATGAGCCATGGCTGCTGCACTTCTTCGATCAGGTGCGCTTCTATCCGGTGACCGAAGATGAACTCACGCAACTGCGCGATGACTTCCGCGAAGGCCGCGCCACGGTACGCATCGAAGAGACGCTGTTTGATTTTGCTGCCCACCAGCAATTCCTCGCTGAACACGCCGACTCAATTGCCGAATTCCGTCAGCGCCAGTCAGCCGCTTTCGAACAGGAAGTGACGCTGTGGGCACAGGAAGAGCAGAACGCGCCGCTGACCAGTGAAGAGACGCTGATGGCCCCGGAAGCCGACGAAGATGCGCTAGCGGTCTGTGCCGATATGAACGGCAACATCTGGAAAGTGCTGGTGCAGCCGGGGGACGCAGTGGAAGCCGGTCAGACGCTGATCATCGTCGAAGCGATGAAAATGGAACTGGCGATTGTCGCGCCGCAGGCCGGCACGGTGAAACGCATTGCCTGTCAGGCAGGACGTCCGGTGAGTCCGGGCGACACCCTGCTGTGGCTGGAATAAGGAACTCGTATGCATCAAAGCCCACGCAGCAAAGGCCGCCCGGAAGCGCTGGCGGAGAAGGTTTATCAGGCATTGAAACAGGACATTTTTGAGTTTCGTTTAATGCCCGGTGACCGCTTTAGCGAAAACGAAATCGCCGATCGGCTCGACGTGAGCCGCACGCCGGTACGTCAGGCGCTGTTTTGGCTGGAGCGCGAGGGCTATGTCGAAGTGTGGTTCCGCAGCGGCTGGCAGGTGAAGCCGTTCGACTTCGAATACTTCGAAGAGCTGTACGACTTCCGCACCGTGCTGGAGCGCGAAGCAGTGCGCCGCCTGTGCGCGCTGCCGCCGCTGGCCTGTGCGGAAATCCTGAACGAACTGAAAGGTTTCTGGATCGATGCGCCACGCCTGGAGGATGGCAAAGCGGTGTCGGCGCACGACGAAGCCTTTCATATGGCGCTGGTAGCCGCCGCGGGCAATCAGGAGATGGCACGCATCCACGCCGAACTGACCGAAAAGATCCGCATCATCCGTCGTCTCGACTTTACCCGCGACGACCGGGTAGATGCGACATACCGCGAACACGCTCAGATTTTACGGGCGATTTTCCAGCAACAAACCGAGGAGGCACAACGCATTTTAACCGACCACATTGCCGTCAGTAAGGCAGAGGTCAGAAAGATCACATTGCATATGTTACAGCAGGCCCGGCTTCAACCCATTGAATAAAAACACTAACACATTTAGAGGGTTAACGATGAAAAGACGTTCGTTGCTAAAAGCTTTTGCGCTCTCCGCCACCGTGGCCAGTTTGGGCTTTATCTTTGGTGCCCAGGCCGCTGATACCATCAAAGTCGGCATCATGTCGTCGCTTTCCGGCACCATGGCGATCTCCGAGACGCCGCTGAAAGACGTGGCCCTGATGACCATTGATGAAATCAACGCCAAAGGCGGCGTGCTGGGCAAAAAGCTGGAACCGGTGGTGGTCGATCCGGCGTCTAACTGGCCGCTGTTCGCGGAAAAAGCGCGTCAGCTGTTAACACAGGATAAAGTCGCGGCGGTGTTCGGCTGCTGGACTTCGGTCTCACGTAAGTCAGTGCTGCCGGTGTTTGAAGAGCTGAACGGCCTGCTGTTCTATCCGGTGCAGTACGAAGGCGAAGAGATGTCGCCAAACGTGTTCTACACTGGTGCGGCACCCAACCAGCAGGCGATTCCGGCGGTGGAATACCTGATGAGCGAAGACGGCGGCAGCGCCAAACGCTTCTTCCTGCTGGGTACCGATTACGTCTACCCGCGTACCACTAACAAGATTCTGCGCGCCTTCCTGCACACCAAAGGCATTCAGGATAAAGACATCGAAGAGGTCTATACGCCGTTTGGCTACAGCGATTATCAGACCATCGTTTCTAACATCAAGAAGTTCTCTGCCGGTGGCAAAACGGCCGTGATCTCCACCATCAACGGTGACTCCAACGTGCCGTTCTACAAAGAGCTGGCTAACCAGGGCATTAAAGCCACGGATATTCCGGTGATCGCCTTCTCGGTCGGCGAGGAAGAACTGCGCGGCATTGATACCAAACCGCTGGTCGGTCAGTTAGCCGCGTGGAACTACTTCGAATCGGTGGATAACCCAACTAACGCGAAATTCGTGGCGGATTACCGTGCTTATGCCAAAGCGCACAACCTGCCGAACGCAGGCACCGTGGTGACCAATGACCCGATGGAAGCGACTTATGTCGGCATCCATATGTGGGCGCAGGCGGTAGAAAAAGCGGGTACCACCGATGTGGACAAAGTGCGTGCGGCAATGGCCGGACAGAGCTTTAAAGCACCGGACGGTTTTACCCTGACCATGGATAACACCAACCACCACCTGCATAAGCCGGTGATGATTGGCGAAGTGGAAGAGAACGGCCAGTTCAACGTGGTGTGGCAGACCGATAAAACGGTGCGTGCCCAGCCGTGGAGCCCGTACATCGCCGGTAATGATAAGAAACCGGATTATCCGGTGAAATCGACGAAGTAATAAGCAAAACGCGCGCTGGTGCCCGATCCGGCTCTGTAATGGAGCCAGGGCAAAGGCATCAGCCGCCTGCGGATCTTCTCTGGCAAAGTATGGGAGAGGATGCCGAATGTGATTATCAGCGTTCTTTGCTGGATCGGTCCCCTCTCCCGCTTGCGGCAGAGGGTTAGGGTGAGGTCATCCACCGCGCCCAAGCCCAACGACATACAGGATCATCATCATGACAATCCGCCGTTATCTTTGCTGTCTGCTGCTGCTCCTGCCGTGGCTCGCCCAGGCGGGCGATGGCGCGGATTTCGCCGCCGCCAGCCGCACTGAACAGGCCAACCTGCTGCAACAATGGGCGGCCACCCCGCAGGCCAGCCGCTTGCCGCTGTTGCAGGCACTGCGCAACGAAAGCATGGTCATCGACCAGAACAAACAGCCGTTTAGCAAGCAGGATGACAAACTCATCCCGCTGGATCGCGCACAACAGCCGACGGGTGACACCAAAAAGCTGTTTATGAACAACCGGCTGCGCGTGTTAATCGCCAGCGCCCTCGCCGCCCACCAGCTGGTGAGCGAGGATCCCGCGATTCGCCTGCGTGCCGCCCAACAGTTGCAAAACGACGGTGCCGCCGATCAGTTGCCGCTGATCGAACAGCGTCTCGCCGTGGAAAAAGACACTCAGGTTCACGCCGTGCTCGTCATGGCCGCCGCTAATCTGCAACTTGCCAGCCCGGATGCCCGCGTGCGCCTCAAAGCCGTCACGCTGCTCGGTGAGTCCAGCGACCCAAATATGCAGGCCAGCCTCAATCGCTTAACGCAGGCCAGCAACGAACCCGATGCGCAGGTGCGCGCCGCGGCCACGGAGAGCCTGCAACAAATCAAACATCGCCTGATGTGGGGCGATCTCTTCGGTCAGGCGTTTACCGGCCTGTCACTCGGCTCGATCCTGCTGCTAGCCGCGCTGGGTCTGGCGATCACTTACGGCCTGCTTGGCGTGATCAACATGGCGCACGGTGAGATGCTGATGCTCGGTGCGTACGCCACCTGGTTTGTACAAAACTTGTTCCAGCAGTTCGCACCACAGTGGCTGGCTTGGTATCCGCTGCTGGCGCTGCCTGTGGCATTCCTGATCACCGCGAGCATTGGCATGCTGCTGGAGCGCACCATCATTCGCCATTTATACGGCCGCCCGCTGGAAACCCTGCTCGCCACCTGGGGCATCAGTCTGATGCTGATCCAACTGGTGCGTATGCTGTTTGGCGCACAGAACCTGGAAGTGGCTAACCCAGGCTGGCTGTCTGGCGGCTGGCAAGTGTTGCCCAACCTGGTGCTGCCGTACAACCGTATTGCGGTGATCCTGTTTGTATTTGCCGTGCTGGGTCTGACCTGGCTGCTGCTCAATAAAACCCGTCTGGGCCTGAGCGTGCGCGCCGTGACGCAAAATCGCGCGATGGCCGATTGCTGCGGGGTGCCAACCGGGCGCATCGATATGCTGGCGTTTGGTCTGGGCTCTGGCATTGCTGGACTGGGCGGCGTGGCGCTGTCGCAGCTCGGCAACGTCGGCCCGGAGCTGGGACAGGGTTACATCATCGACTCTTTCCTGGTGGTGGTGCTGGGCGGCGTGGGGCAGCTGGCGGGCACCGTGGTAGCGGCCTTCGGCCTGGGCATCCTTAACAAAGTGCTGGAACCGCAGATTGGTGCGGTGCTGGGTAAAATCCTCATCCTCGTGCTGATCGTACTGTTCATTCAGAAACGTCCACAGGGCCTGTTTGCCTTCAAAGGGAGGGTAATAGACTGATGAGCCAACCCCTGACGTTAACGCTGACGCGCAAAGCGCCGCGCCTCAGCATCAGCCTCGGCATCGTGATCTCCTTGCTGCTGCTGGTGCTGCCGTTCTGCGCCCTATTACCCGCCACGCATCCGCTGGCGATCTCTACTTACACGCTGACCTTGATCGGCAAAATCCTCTGCTACGCCATCGTCGCGGTAGCGCTGGATCTGGTATGGGGCTATGCCGGATTGCTGTCTCTTGGACACGGTCTGTTCTTCGCATTAGGCGGCTATGCGATGGGCATGTACCTGATGCGCCAGGCATCGGGCGAGGGCTTACCGGCCTTTATGTCGTTCCTGTCGTGGAATGAGCTGCCGTGGTTTTGGGCCGGCACGCAACATTTTGCCTGGGCGCTGTGTCTGATCATGCTGGCGCCGGGTTTGCTGGCGCTGGTGTTCGGTTACTTCGCCTTCCGCTCAAAAATTAAAGGCGTTTACTTCTCGATCATGACGCAGGCGCTGACCTATGCCGGCATGCTGCTGTTCTTCCGCAATGAAACGGGCTTTGGCGGTAACAACGGTTTTACCGGTTTCACCACCCTGCTCGGCTTTAACGTTACCGCCACCGGCACGCGCATTGGACTGTTCGTCGCCACCGTGCTGCTGTTGTTAATCAGCCTTGGCATTGGCTTCGCACTGGCGCGCAGTAAGTTTGGGCGAGTGTTGACGGCGGTACGCGATGCCGAAAACCGCCTGATGTTCGTTGGTTACGACCCTAAAGGCTTCAAGCTGTTTGTCTGGACGCTGTCGGCGGTGTTGTGTGGTCTTGCGGGCGCGCTGTATGTGCCGCAGGTCGGCATTATCAATCCCAGTGAAATGTCGCCGACCAACTCGATTGAGGCGGCTATCTGGGTGGCACTCGGCGGGCGCGGCACCTTGATTGGCCCGCTTTTAGGGGCCGCGATTGTGAACGGGGCCAAAAGCTGGTTCACCGTCGCCTTCCCGGAATATTGGCTGTTCTTCCTCGGCCTGATGTTTATCCTCGTCACGCTGTTCCTGCCGCGTGGTGTGATTGGCCTGCTGCGCCGGAGGCGTGATGACTGAGCAACTGTTTACCCAACCCCATCCCGCCGATCGCCATCGCGATCAGAGCGATCCGGTGCTGCAACTGGAGAAGATCAACGTCTCATTTGATGGCTTCCGCGCGCTCACCGATCTGTCGCTGAAGATCGGCGTCGGTGAACTGCGCTGTGTGATCGGCCCCAACGGCGCGGGCAAAACCACGCTGATGGACGTGATCACCGGCAAAACGCGTCCCGATAACGGGCAGGTGATCTATGACCAGGATACCGATCTCACCCGCATGTCGTCGGTGGAGATCGCCCGGGCCGGCATTGGCCGCAAGTTCCAGAAACCCACGGTTTTTGAAGCGCTCACCGTATTCGAAAATCTGGAAATCGCGCTGAAAAACGATAAGTCGGTGTGGGCTAGTTTGCGTGCACGACTCAACGGCGAACAGCAGGATCGCATCAATGAGGTGCTAAAACTGCTGCGGCTGAGCGGTGAGCGGCAGCGCAAAGCGGGCTTGTTGTCGCACGGTCAGAAGCAGTTTCTCGAAATCGGCATGTTGTTAGTGCAGGACCCGCATCTGCTACTGCTCGACGAACCCGCGGCGGGTATGACCGACGCAGAAACCGAGTACACCGCCGAGCTGTTCCGCAGTCTGGCAGGCAAGCATTCGCTGATGGTGGTGGAACACGACATGGGCTTTGTCGAGACGATTGCCGATCACGTCACGGTACTGCATCAGGGCCAGGTGCTGGCAGAGGGATCGTTACGCGAAGTGCAGGCGAATGATCGGGTCATCGACGTTTATCTGGGGCGCTAAGATGCTGCAAGTATCCGAACTGAATCAATATTATGGCGGCAGCCATATTCTGCGCGGTCTTTCGTTTGAGACGAAACCGGGCGAAATTACCTGCCTGCTGGGCCGCAACGGCGTGGGTAAAACCACGCTGCTGAAATGCCTGATGGGGCTGATCCCGGCGAAATCCGGTGAGATTCGCTGGCAGGATAAGGTGATCAACAGCCGTAAGCCGCATCAGCGTGTGCAAGCGGGTATTGCTTATGTGCCGCAGGGCCGCGAAATTTTCCCGCGCCTGACGGTGGAGGAGAATCTGCTGATGGGGCTGGCACGCTTCTCGGGATCGCAGTCCAAATCCGTGCCCGAGGAGATTTACCAGCTGTTCCCGGTGCTGCGCGAAATGAAGGCCCGACGCGGCGGCGATCTGTCCGGTGGGCAACAGCAGCAACTGGCGATCGGTCGTGCGCTGGCTTGCAAGCCACAGCTGTTGATCCTCGATGAACCGACCGAAGGGATCCAGCCGTCGGTGATCAAGGAGATTGGCGCAGTGATCCGTCAGTTGGCCCAGCGTGGTGATATGGCGATCCTGCTGGTGGAGCAGTTTTACGATTTCGCCGCCGAGCTGGCCGATCAGTATCTGGTGATGTCGCGCGGAGAGATCGTGCAACGCGGCGCGGGATCCAATATGGAAGCAGAAGGCGTGCGCGGATTAGTGGCGATTTAACTTTTAACTGTAGAGTGCACGAAAAGGGCGCCATTGATGGCGCCCTACGACTCAATACCTATCGGTGTAACGGCGTAGTTTGTTGCGAGACGTTACTGAGCCGGCTTCGACTCCAACTGGAATACGCTGATATTCTCCACCAGCGAGCCGACCTGCTGATTCAGCGCGCGTGCCGATTGGGCGGACTGCTGCGACAGCGTGGCGTTCTGCTGGGTGGCGGCATCCATATGCGTCACCGCCAGGTTCACCTGCTCAATACCCACGCTCTGCTCCGCGCTAGCGGATGAGATGTTCTCCATCAGCTCGCACAGCTGCTTCACGCTCTCGACAATCTCCTGCATCGACGATCCCGCGCCTTTCACCAGCGTGTTGCCCTGCGCAATCAAACTCACTGAACGATCGGTCAGACCACGAATATCACGCGCTGCAGAAGCGGAGCGCTGTGCCAGCGCACGCACTTCCGACGCCACCACCGCAAAGCCGCGCCCATCATTCCCAGCGCGTGCCGCTTCGACCGCCGCATTCAGTGCCAGAATATTGGTCTGGAACGCAATCCCATCGATCACCGTCACGATCTCGTTGATCTCACGCGAGAACTGGTGAATCTCGCCCATCGCCACCACCACTTTTTCCACCACCTCGCCGCCCTCGCCGGCGCGCTGGCGGGTATCGCGCGCGATATCGCTGGCATGCCGTGCATTATCGGCATTGTTTTTCACCACTGACGTCAGCTGTTCCATTGAAGCGGCGGTCTCTTCCAATGCGCTGCGCTTCATTGCGCGCCGAGAGCTCGCGGCTGCCGTGCGCCACCTGGTCGGTGGTGTCGGCAATCGCTTCAGTGCCGGAACGCACACCCGTGACAATGCGCGTCAGGTTGTGGTTCATATCACGCAGCGCCGCCATCAGCTGTGCCGTTTCGTCGCGTCCTGAAACCTCAATCTGGGTGCGTAGGTCACCCGCTGCCACAGTTTTCGCCACGTTGATCGCTTGCTTCAGCGGACGCGTGATGCTCTGCACCAGCCAGGCCGTAATGCACACACCAACCAGCAAGATACAGCCCATCGCTATCAGCAGCAGCATGCGGGTATTCTGGTAATGGGCGAGGTTGTTAGCTTCTATCTCCTGATGCATCTGCTGCGCGCGTTTCAGCGTGGCAGCCACCAGATCGTCAATTTGCTGTGTCGGTGCGCGGTCGATACCGGTGACCAGATGGTCAACGCGTGCCGCACTGTTAATATCGCTGATACTGTAGTTTTCCAGCGCCGCCAGATATTTGCTCTCCAGCCCGGCATGCACCGCGCGCGCCTGTTCCACGGGAGCGTCAGGTAACCCCAGCGACGTCTGAATCTGGCTCAGCTTACTCATCAGCGCCTGCGTTTGCTGGCTCTCTTTCAAAAACGCCTTTTTGTACTTATCGAAGGTCTCCTGCCCTTGGGTGCCGCGCAACAGGGTATTTTTCCACTCCTGCACCTGTATCTTGAACTGCACCTGCGCACTGCGCGCGGTGTCGATGCTGTCGGCAATCAGGACTTCACGTGCCATCACGTCCTGATTGTTTTCCAGCGCCTGCATATTGACTTGCAGTCCGTGCAGTCCCATCAACAATGTGGCGAGCAACAGCAGCGTGGCGAGAAAACCCAGCCGCTGGCCAATTTTAAACTGATTGAGCTTCATAAATCTGAACCCTGGTAAAGAGAGAGGAGAACCAATGTGACGAATGTCGCAGGGGTTATCGTCCAACCGGGCAGTTGGCTTTATAGGATTGGCAAGGATATTGCGTGACAGTTTCGTGAATAGCGAAGCGGTAAAAATTGAGGCGGCACAAGGGCCGCCTGCGATTAGAGAATGCCGGTCTCCACACTGAAATGGCGTTGCTCGCCCGATGCCAACTCAATCAAGGTTCCAGCACGCTGTGCCGCCTTAAATCCTTCAGGCCGACAAGTTGAGGGCAGCACGTAAGCCGCAACCTGCTGATCGTGATTGTGCAGCAGCCAGCGTGTGGCGTGGGGGAATTGTCGGCTATCGAAGCGCGTCATCAAGGCATAACCTTCCGGGGCATGCAGTTCGAACTGCACCTCATGGCCGTACTGCGGCAGATCGTCGGCAAAGAACACGATCTCCGGATCGCACATCTCCGGCTGATCCAACTGCTGTAATGCCTGTGGATCGCGCGCCAGCTGATCGGTATAGGCGGTCCACTGCGGCGTCGGTTTCACGTGCGCCGGGATCGAGGTGCGCAGCTTGAAAGCATCCTGCGGGATCGACTGCTTAAAGCGGCCATTGGCCAGCCAGGCACTGTTTAAGTGGCACATGTACTGCAATGGCATTGGTGCGCCCGCCAGATTGGTGACGTTCATCTCAATCTGCAGACGCGGCGTGTTAGCGTGCAAACGCACCGCTGGAGAGGCCAGATAGTGATGGCCAAAGCCTTTCACATATTCGGTCTCCCCTTCCAGCGACACGCGATCCTGCTCCAGCACCATCCATGCGCTGTCCATGCGCGCGCAGGCCATTTCACCGTGCAGCGGATGGTCGTCATCCGGCGCCGGACAGCCGTTCGCCAGCAGGCCGGAATGGAAGGCAAAACAGCCGTAGGTGTCGATAATCGAGCTGCCCAGCAGTGGCTGTTTGAAGCTATGTCCCATGGTAAGGAAATGACCATCGAAGGTCGCGTCCCACACCATTTGACCGTAAAACGGCAGCACGATTACCGTGCCGCGTTGGTTACGGATGCGTACCGCTTCCACACCCGCCGGATAGCGAAACAGCTCGACGTGGAAATAGTCATTGTGCAACAGCGTACTCGTGGTTTCATGGAACTGCTCACGACGCAGCGGTAAACGGGTTTTCATGGCATCTCCTCAACCAGACGACCTGCCTGCATCGCCTGATTTTTATGGCGCAGTTCGCCCCAGAAATAGAAACCCACCCAGGCGAAGCACAACAGCGACACACCAAAGGCCAGCTGCATCGATCCCAGATGATCGGAGACGAAGCCCTGAATCGCCGGGATAAACGCCGCGCCGACAATCGACATGACGATAAACGCACCTGCCACTTCGGTGTACTTGTTATCCACCGTGGCCAGCGTGCCCGCGTAAATCGTCGCCCAGCAGGGTCCAAACAGCACGCTGACAAACACTGCCGCGTATACGGCGGTAAAGTTTGGCACAAACATCACCCACGCGAGGGTGATCACACCGAGAACCGAGTAGGCAATCAGCACTTTTTCTGCACGGAAGCGTGTCATCAGGAAGTTGGCGACAAACTTGCCGATAAAGAAGCAGATAAAGCTGTAAATCATAAAGTTAGAGGCGTGACGCTCATTCGTCGCGCCCAGCGTCAGCGCCAGACGGATGGTGAAGGACCACACCGCCACCTGCATCCCGACATAGAGGAACTGCGCCACGATGCCGCGTTTGAAGTGGCGATTACCGGCCAGATAGCGAAAGGTTTCGCCCAGTGACGGCAGTGACTTTTCACTCGACGCCGGTTTGCAGCGCGGATAACGGGTAAACAGGAACAGCAGCATCACCACCACTAACACCATCACCAGATATTTGTACGGCTCCAGCGTGTGTTCCAGCATGCTCAGGCGGAAGGCATGCGCCTGCTCGGCATTCATGCCCGCCATCTGCGTATGCAGACTTTCGCCGTCCTGAAACACCAGATATTTACCCAACACAATGCCCATCAGCGCACCAATCGGATAGAACGTCTGGCTGATGTTAAGACGTAGCGTGGCGTGATCGCGGTGACCAATCATCGAGCTATAGGTGTTGGCGGCCGTTTCGAGGAAGCTGAGGCCAATGGCGATGGCGAAGATCGCCGCGAGGAACATGGTGTAAGTCGCCATATGTGACGCCGGATAGAACAGCACGCAACCGACGATATACAGCACCAATCCCATCAATATCGCCAGCTTGTAAGTGGCTTTGCGGATCACCAGCGAGGCGGGAATCGCGATCAGGAAGTAGCCACCGTAAAAGGCACTCTGCACCAGCGCACTGGCAAAATCGCTCAGCGCAAATACGCTTTTGAATTGCGTAATCAGGATATCGTTTAAGCTCGCGGCACAACCCCACAATGGGAACAGGCACGAGAGCAAAATGAACTGAAACAGTGGCGTCTTATTCAGATAGCCGTCAGATTGCTGAACAATGTTCTGTTGCATGACTCGACCTCAGTTTAGGTTGAGAAAACGCTGGAAGGTTTCCGCGTCCGGGTAGGAACGTTGCGTGCCGCGTCCAGTGACGCTGCAGGCGGCATAGGCCGAGGCTTGCGCCATCGCCGTGGGAATATCGCCGGTCTTCACCAGCGTGTGCGCAAAGCAGCCGATAAAGGCATCACCGGCACCGCTGGTGTCCACCGCCTTCACTAGCGTTGGCGCGACCTGATGCAGCGTGTCGCCCGCCATCCACAGTGAACCGCGCGCACCCAAGGTGATAATCAGGTTTTTGAGGCCGCGCTTGAGCAGCGTCTGGCCTGCACGGATCACTTCATCATCGGTTCCGACCGGCATGCCGGTGAGGATCTCCAGTTCGGTTTCGTTAGGCATAAAAAAGTCGCACTTGCAGGCGTAATCGATATCGAGATTCGCCACTGCCGGCGCCGGGTTGAGGATCACTTTGATGTCGTGCTGACGGGCAAAATCAATCGCGTAATAAACGGTTTCCAGCGGGATTTCGAGTTGCAGGATAATCAGTTGGCACGCTTTCAGCCCCTCGGCCGCCGCATCAATATCGGCCGGTTTGAGCTGCTGGTTGGCGCCTTTGATGATCAGAATGCGGTTCTGCGATTGATCATCAACAAAGATCGGCGCCACGCCGCTGGAAGTGCCCGGCGCGGTGGTGACAAATTGGGTATCGACGCCCTGTTGTTTCAGGTTCGCCACGGTGTTCGGCGCAAACAGATCGTCACCCACTTTGCTCACCATCATCACGCTGCCGCCCATTTTCGCCGCGGCCACCGCCTGATTTGCGCCTTTGCCACCACAGCCGATGGCGAAATCAGGCGCTTCCAGCGTTTCGCCCGCTTTCGGCATCTGATTGGTGTAGGTAATGAGGTCCACCATATTTGACCCAATAACCGCGATATCCATTGTTTACTCCCCGGTGAATTTTTAGCATTTAAATGTTATTTAAATCACACTAGCAGGTATACAAAGTGATCTGTGTGACAAAATTCACATCCTGAGCAGCGTATGAAAACGATTTTTCTGACAGAAAGGCCCGCAACGATGTTATTATTTTAACAAAACAACATCAGCGCCGTTGACGCTTTCAGCGCGGTGTGGGAAGTTTGCGGGGCGATTTCATTACAGGTAAGATTGAAAAACTGCCGGCTAGATAAGTCGCAAATCATTAAAATATGAGAAATTTACCTTGGTTTGTCGGTGGCGCTTCTCTCGCGCCGACGGGTAAACTTTTCCCCCTCAGGATAGCCATAACACAGAGATGCTCATGGAAACCCGGCGCGAAGAACGTATTCACAAGCTGGCGCAAGCACTGAAGCGCACCGATAAGCTGCACCTGAAAGATGCGGCGCAACTGTTGGGCGTCTCAGAGATGACTATTCGTCGCGATCTGACTGAGCCAGCTTCGACGGTGGTCCTGCTCGGGGGCTACATTGTCAGCGATCCGAAAAGCCATGCCGGGCACTATTTCGTCTCTGACCAGCACGGGCAAAACGCCGCACGCAAACAGCGCCTGGCGCAGGCCGCAGCCAGTTTGATCAGCGAAAATGACACGGTGTTTTTCGACTGTGGCACCACCCTGCCTTATATCGTAGATGCAATTCCGGACACGCTGGCGTTCACCGCGATTTGCTGCGCCATGAACACCTTCCTCGCGCTGAAAGAGAAACCCGCCTGTAATGTGATATTGAGTGGCGGCGAGTTTCATGCCGATAACGCGCTGTTTACGCCGATTGGCGCGCACTCGATCCTCGACGATCTCTGCCCGACGCTGGCCTTTATCTCAGCCGCGGGGATCGATCCGGAACAGGGCGCAACCTGCTATAACATCAATGAGCTAGCGATGAAACATCACGCCATGCTGCGTTCGCGCACGCGCGTGTTAGTGGCGGACAGCAGCAAATTTGGCAAAGTGCTGCCCGCGCGCATTGGCGAGCTACGCCGTTTTGATTTACTGGTGAGTGACAGCGCGCCAGAACCGGCGCTGAAGAGCTGGCTGGCGCAACATAACATCCCGCTGCGCCTGCCTTAAAATTATGCCTTGCGATCGATCACCGCGTCGCCGTCGCGCAGACGGCGCAAGTTATTGCAGATCCCTTTGATAATTCCCTTCATTGAGACATCGGTGACGCCGCCAATGTGTGGCGTCGCGATCACGTTATAGCGGAACACCGGATCTTGTGGATCGGGTGGTTCCTGCCAGAACACATCCAGCCCGGCTCCAGCCAATTTTTTTGTCTCCAGCGCTGCCAGAAAGGCCTGTTTCTCGATCAGTCCACCGCGTCCCAGGTTGATCAGGAAGCTGTCTGGTTTCATCTGCGCCAGCGCATCGGCATTAATGATGTTATGCGTCGCAGCATTGTCAGGCAGACTGAGCACGACAAAATCGGCTTGCTGCAACAGTTCCGGCAGCTGCGCCATATTGCCGACCCAGTCGAGTTGATGTTGACGCGCAAAAGCTTCATCCGATTCACGTTTTACCCCGATCATGCGCATACCAAACGGAGCAAGTCGCTTCGCCAAAGCTTTGCCGATGCCGCCCAGCCCCACCAGTCCCACGGTTTTGCCCATCAGGCCTAAGCCAATGGGTTGACCCAGTCTCTGCTGCGCCAGGCAATCGGCGATCTCATGCTGGCGACGTGCCAGCCCAATCATCATCCAGATCCCCAATTCCGCCACCGAATCGGCATTACCGGAATGGTCGGAGGGAACATTCGCCACCATAATGCCGGCCTTTTTGGCCGCTTCAAGATCGACACCTTCCAGCCCGACACCCGCCTGCTGCACCAGCTTCAGGCGATCGGCCGTGGCGATCAGTCGGGCATCCACCCGGCACATACCAGGAATTAGCGCATCAAAACCGGCCAGACTCTCCGCCGCATGGCCCGCCGAGGCAATAAACTCCATATCCGGTAACGTCTGACGAATGGCCGGAATTAAACCGCCCCAGGCATGTTCATCTGCAGCAATTAGCACTTTCATCGAACCCCCTCCGTTTTCCAGGCAAAAAAGCAGCATAGCGACTGTTGAGTGAGAATCAATCAGTTATCCCCTGTTCAACCCCACTCCAGAAGATTCAACGCCATGCGGCTGTGATTGCCAGGTGAAAACGGCTAAACTTCAGCATCTGAGGTTCCACCATTCACAGACCAGAGGCTCATTACAACGTGGCTCAATTCGTCTATAGCATGCATCGCGTCGGCAAAGTGGTTCCGCCGAAGCGTCACATTCTGAAGAACATCTCTCTTAGCTTCTTCCCTGGCGCCAAAATCGGTGTACTCGGCCTGAACGGCGCGGGTAAATCCACCCTGCTGCGCATCATGGCCGGTATTGATACCGATATCGAAGGGGAAGCACGCCCACAACCGGGCATTAAAGTCGGCTATCTGCCGCAGGAACCCAAACTCAATCCAGAGCACACCGTGCGTGAATCTGTGGAAGAGGCGGTTTCTGAAGTGGTTGGTGCGCTGAAGCGTCTCGACGAAGTGTACGCACTGTATGCCGATCCTGATGCCGATTTCGACAAACTGGCTGCCGAACAAGGTCGTCTGGAAGAAGTGATTCAGGCGCACGATGGCCATAACCTCGACACCCAGCTGAACCGTGCTGCTGATGCGATGCGTCTGCCAGACTGGGATGCCAAAATTGGCAACCTGTCCGGTGGTGAGCGCCGCCGCGTCGCGCTGTGCCGCCTGCTGCTCGAAAAGCCAGACATGCTGCTGCTCGACGAACCGACCAACCACCTGGATGCAGAATCCGTGGCCTGGCTGGAACGTTTCCTGCACGACTTTGAAGGCACCGTGGTGGCGATCACGCACGACCGTTACTTCCTCGATAACGTTGCAGGCTGGATTCTGGAGCTGGACCGCGGTGAAGGTATTCCGTGGGAAGGTAACTACTCTTCCTGGCTGGAACAGAAAGATCAGCGCCTGGCGCAGGAAGCTTCTTCTGAAGCGGCGCGTCGTAAGTCGATTGAAAAAGAGCTGGAGTGGGTACGTCAGGGCGCGAAAGGCCGTCAGTCTAAGGGCAAAGCCCGTCTGGCGCGTTTCGAAGAGCTGAACAACACCGAATACCAGAAACGTAACGAAACCAACGAATTGTTCATTCCACCAGGTGCGCGCCTCGGCGACAAAGTGCTGGAAGTGACCAACCTGAGCAAATCGTATGGCGACCGCGTACTGATCGACGATCTGACCTTCTCGGTGCCGAAAGGCGCGATTGTCGGCATCATCGGCCCGAACGGTGCCGGTAAATCGACCCTGTTCCGCATGATGTCCGGTCAGGAACAGCCCGATTCTGGCACCATCGAGCTGGGCGAAACCGTCAAGCTGGCGTCTGTGGACCAGTTCCGTGACGCGATGGACAATTCGAAAACCGTGTTTGAAGAAGTGTCAGGTGGTCAGGACATTATGCGCGTCGGCAACGTTGAGATGCCAAGCCGTGCCTATGTCGGCCGCTTCAACTTCAAAGGCACCGATCAGGGCAAACGCGTTGGCGAACTGTCCGGTGGTGAGCGTGGTCGTCTGCACCTCGCGAAACTGCTGCAGGTTGGCGGCAACCTGTTGCTGCTCGATGAACCGACCAACGACCTGGACATCGAAACCCTGCGCGCGCTGGAAAACGCCCTGCTGGAGTTCCCAGGCTGTGCCATGGTGATCTCGCATGACCGTTGGTTCCTCGACCGTATCGCCACCCACATCATCGATTATCAGGATGAAGGTAAGGTAGAGTTCTTCGAAGGTAACTTTACCGAGTACGAAGAGTACAAGAAACGCACCCTCGGCGCTGACGCGCTGGAGCCAAAGCGTATCAAGTACAAGCGTATGGCGAAGTAATTGTCATGATGTGAAAAAGGCGCCGATTGGCGCCTTTATTATTGCTGTAAGGTTAAGCCCCCAGCATCTGCTTCACCAGCTCAACGCAGCGCAGGAAGCGCGTATCGTAGTCATCCTCTTTCACATGAACGAACTCAATGTTGTTTTCACGCAGCATGGTCACCAGCATCGACTGGAATTCGCGGCGATCCATTGAGCTGCCCAGGCTGCGCAAACCGTCTGCCACCCACGGCACGTTGTTTTCCAGCAGAATCACCAGATCGAAACGGTACTCATCGATCAGCGCCTGCACAAACGGGTGCTCGCGCCCTTCATACTTGAGGCAAAACGCCTGTGTGGTAACAAAATCGGTATCGATAAACGCCACTTTGCTGGCGTATTTCACTGCGAAATCAATGTACTGCGCCTGCCCTAAGGCAATCTTGTCGTAGTCAGAATACTGCAGCGCCATCTCATCGCCACCGAGGTGCGAGAAGACATAGTCGCGGCCATATTCCCACGCGCTGGTGGTATTGAAGATATTTGCCAGCTTGTTGACCAGCGTCGATTTTCCGCTGGATTCCCCGCCAAGGATCGCCACGGTGCGCACAAAGAACGGCTTCACTTCGGTGGGAATATATTCCCAGTAGCGGAAGGGATCCTGGCGAATCTGCCCGCCGCTGATGTTCATAAAGGATCGATGGGGATCGATCACCACCGTCGAGATGCCGAGATGCTGTTGATACATCGCCGCATCCGGCTCTTCACTGGTGTAAATGCAATCCGGCTCAATGCCCTGCTCGGAGAGGAATTTCTTCACCCCTTCGCTCCACACATCCCAGCCGTGTGGATAAGGTTCGATCCCCTCTTCATCAAACGAGTGGATGCGGATGTTCTTCTGGTACTTGAAGGTCTGTAACAACCAACGCAGACGATCGCTGACGGTTGGCTGCTGTGACATGGCGCTGTTTTCAAACAGCTCACGATCGCGCGGATCGTCATGCCCCATGATGATGTGCAGCTCATCCACCTGGCTGCAGGCGCGCTGGATCAGATAGATGTGGCCGGTGTGCAGTGGGTAGAACTTACCGAACACCACGCCAACGGTTTTGTCACGACGGGGGAATTCCAGCCCAAGAAATCGATGCAGTGCTTCCAGCTTTTGCGCGCTGGGGCTTTTGATTTTGGCATTCAGCAGCTGGCTTAAATAGCCTTTGGTCATCCCGCTGGCATCTGCAACCTGCTGCAGCGTGTGACCCTGCTGGCGTATGGCGGTTTTCAGGTAGTCGAACGATGACATTTGGTGCCTCCTGCATGGGAAATAATGGGATGGGGTATGCGCTGGCCCTCACCACGGCCCTCTCCCGTTTACGTGAGAGGGCAAAGTCTGTGCGGTACGTTTATCAAGATGCGCATGAATGCGCACGCTACATTGACGGTGAATGGCGGGGACGGCAGGTATGCCGCCCGGCGAAATTACAGCTCGTCCAATATCGCCAGTGCATCCGCCAGCTTTTTGGCGCTATACACTTTCATGCCATCGATGGCTTTTTTCGGTGCATTGCCCGCCGGCACAATCGCGCGCTTAAAACCGTGCTTGGCCGCTTCGGATATGCGCTCCTGACCGCTGGGTACCGGACGAATTTCACCGGCCAGCCCTACTTCACCGAAGATCACCAGATCCTGCGGCAGCGGACGATCGCGCAAGCTTGATACCATTGCCAGCAGTAGCGCAAGGTCAGCACTGGTTTCGGTGACTTTCACACCGCCGACTACGTTGACGAACACATCCTGATCCGCCATCTGCAAACCGCCGTGTCGATGCAGCACTGCCAGCAAAATCGCCAGACGGTTTTGCTCCAGGCCAACCGCAACGCGACGCGGGTTGCCCATCATCGAGTGATCCACCAGCGCCTGAATCTCCACCAGCAGCGGGCGCGAACCTTCCCACACCACCATAACCGAACTGCCAGAGGTGACTTCATCGCCGCGTGACAGGAAAATGGCTGACGGGTTGCTGATTTCACGCATGCCCTGCTCGGTCATGGCGAACACGCCCAATTCGTTCACCGCACCGAAGCGGTTTTTATGACTGCGCAGCGTGCGGAAACGGGAATCGGCATCGCCATCCAGCATCACTGAACAGTCGATGCAGTGCTCCAGCACTTTTGGCCCGGCCAGCGAGCCATCTTTGGTCACGTGGCCGACCATCACAATCGCCACGCCGCGTGTTTTAGCGAAGCGCGTCAGGTAAGCGGCAGTTTCACGCACCTGCGCTACGCTCCCGGGCGAAGACTGGATATCCGCCATGTGCATCACCTGGATGGAGTCGATTACCATCAGTTTCGGCTGCTCCTGCTCGGCGATCAGACAGATCTGCTCGATGCTGGTTTCCGACAACATGTTCAGGTTTTCGGTGGGTAATCCCAGACGATGGGCGCGCATTGCGACCTGTTGCAGCGATTCTTCACCGGTGACATACAGGGTTTTCATCCCTTCGGACAGCTTGCACATCACCTGCAACAGCAGCGTCGATTTACCGGCTCCCGGATTACCACCGATCAAAATCGCACTGCCTGGCACTACGCCGCCGCCCAACACGCGATCAAACTCTTTGAAGCTGGTGGAGAAACGCGGCACGGCTTCGAGGCTGATTTCGGACAGCTTTTGCACCCGGCTGGGTCCCGCGCTACCGGCATAGCCGCTCAGACGCTCGTTACGCGCTGCTGCAGGCGAGGCGGCAATACGCACCTCGGTGATGGTGTTCCACGCGTTGCAGGCGCTGCACTGCCCCTGCCAGCGTGGATAATCTGCGCCGCACTCGTTACAAACGAAGGCGCGTTTTGCCGCTTTGGCCAAATCAAATCCTCAGTTAACGCTCTTCGTGAATCAGGCTGCCGGTCAGGATGCAGAACACACCCATCAAATCGGCATGGCGGATAATGATCGACGCCTGCTCATTCACTTTGGGCTTAGCGTGGTAAGCGATACCCAATCCCGCCGCCTTGATCATCGGCAGATCGTTGGCGCCATCGCCAATCGCGACAGTTTGTTCTGGCGCAATGTCATGGCGCTCGGCGAGATTTTTCAGGGTATCGGCTTTAAATTGCGCATCAACAATCTGCCCCAGCACTTCGCCCGTCAGCTTACCATCGCGCATTTCCAGCTCGTTGGCGACGGCCGCCGCCAGATGCAGTGTCTGACGCAGATAATCGGCGTAGTAAGTGAAGCCGCCGGAGGCAATCGCCACCTGCCAGCCCAGCGCCTGCAGTTTATGCACCAGCGTGGTCAGGCCTGGCATCAGTGGCAGCGTATCGCGTACTTGCTTAAGGATGTTGGCATCAGCGCCCGCCAGTTTTGCCACGCGCTCACGCAGGCTGGCTTTGAAGTCCAGCTCACCGCGCATCGCGCGTTCGGTGACTTCTGACACCTGCTCGCCGCAGCCCGCCAGTTTGGCGATCTCATCGATACATTCGATCTGAATCGCGGTGGAATCCATATCCATCACCAGCAATCCTGGGGTTTTCAGATGCGGGATCTTGCCAAGCGGCGCCACATCAAATCCCACATCGTGCGCCAGTTTGGTCGCACGGGGCGTCAGCGAACCGGCCAGACGAACCACCTGATACTCATCGACATTCCAGGCACTGACGATCACCATCGCCGCACCCAGCAGATGCTGATAATCGGTCAGTTTTTGTTTATCGAGTCCGCGCCCATACAGCAACCAGCCAGTCCGACCGGCACGGTAATCCAGCGGCATCACTTCATCACCGCTGAGAGAGAGGGGTAGACCCGGCCAGAGTGAAACATCGGCGGGCAGATCGCACCAGGTAAGACGATTTGGCATTACAGCTCCTGTAGGGACAACAAAACCACGCAAGAGGCTACCTTGTCTGCGCGGGTTCTGGCAACATAATTGCCAGCCTTTCTGCTGTTACGTCACACGGGTTTCTGATGGTTAAAACCGCACTGAAATTTCGCCTGCATCGCACGGTGATTGTTCTTATCTCGCTGGCCCTGTTAGTGGTGCTGATGCAAGGGGCATCCTGGTTCAGTCTCGGCCACCAAATGGCCCGCTCTGAGCAGGTGGAAGAACTCGCGCATACGCTGACGCGCCAGGTGGCATTTAGCCTCAAACCGCTGATGGACAACAGCGACGACAACCGTACGCAAATCGAAGCCATCCTTAATCAGATGACCGATAACAGCCGCATTCTGGATGCCTCGGTGTATGCCGACGACGGCAGCCTGGTGGCGCACAGCGGCGAAAGCATTAACGTGCGCGATCGTCTGGCGCTGGATGGTAAACGTGCCGGCAGCTACTTCAACCATCAAATCGTGCAGCCGCTGGAAGGCAAAGAGGGACCGCAGGGCTTTCTGCGCGTGACGCTGGATACCCACGTGCTGGTCACCGAATCACGCCAGGTGGACAACACCACCAACATTTTGCGGTTGATGATGCTGCTGGCGCTGGCGATTGGCATCATCCTCACTCGTACGCTGCTGCGCGACCGCCGCACCCGCTGGCAGCAATCGCCGTTCCTGCTCACCGCCAGCCGCGCGGTGAAAGAGGATAAGGAACGAGAGGAAGAAGAAGCGGCCACCACCTCAGAGAATGAAAAAAGCCGTTAAGCCATTTTATGGATGGTCTCATCCAGCGTATCCAACTGCTGCAATGCTTGCGTGGCGATACGCTGGAAATTGGCGCTGAACGTTTCGTCATCCGCAATCGCCTGCCAGTATGTTTTCGCCATTCCACAAGCTGTGCGCCACACTTCACCCGGTAATGAGATATCTAACTTTAATGCCAGTTCATCACGCATATGCCCCTGCGAGTTAGGAGCCAGTGCCATTGGCAGCATGTCGTAGGCAGGTGTCAGATTGAATGTTTCCCGGTCGGTGAAGAAAGATAAATTCCCTGCGTGCATATCACTGTTACCAATCAGGCAACCAAATGCCCATTGCAAGGTGCCATGCTCTAAAGCGACATCATCAATGCGCTGCTGATGGTGCAGTTCACGCAGTGCAGCAGGCCAGTGTTGTTGATAACCAACAAACTCTGCGCTGACGGCCTCAAGTGAACTCATCTCGCGTCGACCACGCTCACCGATGCGATCAAAACGCTGTACTTCAAGAAATAGCTGCTCTTCACCTGCAATCAATTGGCTTTGCGCCGCCGTCACACCTGCGGCTTGAAGATGCAGCAATGCCAGATGTTCCGCACGGAGCAAATCACGCCAGCGCTGCGCATTATCGCTGTGGCGCGACACAGTGAATTTCACCAGACAGTGACGATCGCCATTCGCTGTCGTGGCATAGCAGAGAAATTTCGGTTGCTCGCCGCCCGCCGATGACCCTGGCTCATCGCCACTTAGCGCATGCAGTGCTCGCTGCGGGTAAGATGACGCTTTCTCTTCTTCACTGATGGCGCGCGGTGCTTCCTGCTCTAACCAACGCTGATAGGTGCGCTCACCGATGATGAATGCGCCTGGCATGTCGACGCCACCGCTTGCCAGCGCCATTAAACACTGATCGTCACTCCACAGGCGAATGTCGTCATTTAATCCCAATGGATGGGCATTCTCTCTGCCCCACTGACGACCAATAAAACCTTGCGGGCGCATATCCTGTAAAAACCACGGCAACCCTTCGTAAAAGTGGCCTCGCCCCTGCTCATCGTTATGCAGGCAACTGCCCTGCGGCCAGGTCGGTAACAAAGTGCCTGCGGGCTGCGCCTGGCCATGTGCAGAGATGCGATACAGCGGGAAGCGGTCTTCACCGCGAATCGGACGGAGCAAGGCATAGCGCGACGCGCGGGCTCTGCCCCATCTCACGATTTGGGGCTGTTGCCGTAATTGCCGCGACAACGTCGCCTGACTGATGCCAGAGCGTTGCAGTAAATCGGCTGCACTGAGCGGTCCCGCCAGCAGCAAGCTTTGCAGATCGACCATTGTCGTTCACCCTATCAGCGCCTGATGAATAGATTAGTGAATAGATTTATGCATAGATTTTATCATAAAAAAAGCCCGCACAGCGGGCTTCTTCCAATCATCACAACGTTAACGGTGAATAGATACTTTTAGCGTTCTGTCAGCAATGCCTGCAGCTCAGCCAGCGTCTTCACCTGCCAGGTCGGTTTGATATGTTCAGGCAGTGGACGCGTGCCGTGATCGATCCAGCAGGTTTTTAGCCCGGCATTCATCCCGCCCAGAATGTCAGACTCAGGGGTATCACCGACCATCAACACGCGGCTGCGATCCGGGTTGCCAAGCAACGCCAGCGTGTGGTCGAAAATCGCCACATCCGGCTTCGGTACGCCGACCTGCTCAGAAATCACCAGCTCATCAAAGAACTCGCGGAATCCGGTACGTTCCAGACGCGCCTGCTGCAAAGCGGTGAAGCCGTTGGTAATGATGGCGATCTTCACCTTTCCCTTCAGCGCATTGAGCAACTCAGCAGCACCGTCGAGAGGCAGGCAAATATCTGCCATGGCACTGAGGAAATCACTGTTCAGCACTTCAGGCGCGACGCTGAGTTTCTCACCCCACAAGGTGAAACGACGTGTTTGCAGCTGCAAGGCTGAAATGGTGCCGTTTTGATAATCGACCCACAGCGGTTTGTTGATCGCCTGATAATCGGCGTAATCCTGATCGCTGAAGTGCACGTCATAGCTGGCAAACATGCGCTGTAAACCGGCGTAAGCGTCAAAATGAAAAAGTGTGTCATCCGCATCAAACAGGATGCAGTCCCAGTCGTTTAACATAGTGTCCCTTTTTAGAGAGTGAGCGCCATGATAATGGCATCTTCACGGCCGTTGGCGGTGGGATAGTAATTGGGTCGTACGCTGACCTGATGGAAATCAAGTTGCTCATACAGCGCAATTGCCGGGTGATTCGAGGCTCGCACTTCCAGCCACAGCGTCAGCACTTCGCGCTTTTCCAGTTCAGCAATCAAATGCTGCAGCAGCTGGCGCGCATAGCCACGGCGCTGAAAATCGGGATCGACCGCAATGTTGAACAGCGAGGCTTCATCCAGCACCACTTGCGTAATGGCGAACCCTGCCAGTTTACCCTCGGCTTCCAGACGATAATTCACAAAACGTTCGCCCTGATTACTGGCAAACGTCTGCTCGCTCCACGGAAAGGCGTGGCTGCGACGTTCAATGGCCAGCAGCTGCGGCTGGTCTTCAGGGGTGACTAAAGAGATGGCTGTCATGGTTACACATCTGTTGCCACAGGGCGCGTTTTGCCGCACCACTGCTGATTAATTCGTTGAAAACGGCGGTGGAAAAGGTGATGCCGTTAAAGGTGTATTCGCTCTCGACGCCCAGCAACCAACCGGCACAATCCACCTGCTCAGGCAGCATCGGCAGCTGTTCCGGCGTCAGCGTCATCACCTGCGAAGGCTGAATATTCAGGGCATGCAGGACATCGCGAATTAAGGGTTCCTGCAGCGCGGGAGCATGTTCCGCTACCATCACCAGGCGGGTGTCCGGGGCCAGCGTCACGGCAATTTCACCCTGCAGCACGCGCGGACGCCGCAATTGATACTGCGTAATCCCCATTTGCTGTAGAAGCCAGTCGCGCCTTGTGCTCATGCTATTACCCGTTATGCTGCCAGAATGCGACGCTATGCTAGCAAACCCATCGAACATGCGCCAACAAAGCACTATAATCCCCGCTCTGATTTAACAGGAGCGTTCCATGTCTGCTTTTACCCCGGCCAGCGAAGTCATTCTGCGCCACAGTGATGAATTTACCGCCCGCCATGTTTTGTTTGCTGGCGACCTGCAGGATGACCTGCCCGCCCAGCTGGAAACCGCATTAACGCGCGTGCACACCCAGCAGTACCATCACTGGCAGAACCTGAGCCGTCGCCTCGGTGAACGTGCGGTTTACAGCATGGTGGCCACTGCCGCCGATGTTGAAGGCTGCGATACGCTGGTTTACTTCTGGACGAAGAACAAGCCGGAAGCGCAGTTCCAGCTGCAAAACCTGCTGTCGCTGATGCCGGTCGGCTGCGATATCTTTGTGGTCGGTGAAAACCGCAGTGGCGTGCGCAGTGCGGAAGGCATGCTGGAAGACTGGACGAAACTGGAAAAAGTCGACAGTGCACGTCGTTGCGGTCTCTATCATGGTCGTCTGGATACACAGCCAACCTTTGATGCCAGCAGCTACGGCAATACTTACATGATCGAGCACCTCACCATCCACACGCTGCCGGGTGTATTCAGCCGCGATGGTCTGGATATCGGTAGCGATCTCCTGCTCTCCACGCTGGAGCCGCACTTCCGTGGCAAAGTGCTGGATATCGGCTGCGGCAGCGGCGTGCTGGCCACCGTGATGGCACAAATCTCCCCGCGCGTGCGGTTGTGGCTGTGTGATGTGCATGCCGCAGCGATTGAAGCCAGTAAACTGACGCTGGCCGCCAACGAACTGGAAGGGGAAGTGTTCGCCAGTAACGTCTTCTCGGATGTCACAGGCCGTTTCGATATGATCATCTCTAATCCACCGTTCCATGACGGCCTGCAAACCAGCCTTGATGCGGCCAACACGCTGATTCGTGGTGCCTTGAAGCATCTGAACAGCGGCGGTGAACTGCGTATTGTGGCTAACGCCTTCCTACCCTATCCGCAGATTCTGGATGAGACCTTCGGTAACCACGAAGTGCTGGCGCAGACCGGACGCTTTAAGGTCTACCGAGCCGTCTACGGACGCGGCACCAAAGCGCGTAAATAACCCATTTTGCGCTTCCCGACGGTGAAAATGTTGTTTTTTGCAGCAATCGTTTCATCGTCGTGAAATATGTATTGACGCAAAGAGTAAAATCTCTAGAATGCGCCTCCGTGGTTAGCAATACTTTAGAGTGTTGCAGGGTACGCGACGGTGGCGGAATTGGTAGACGCGCTAGCTTCAGGTGTTAGTGTCCTTACGGACGTGAGGGTTCAAGTCCCTCCCCTCGCACCAATAATCACAAAGTTTATATCATAGCACTGAGCGATGGTGGCGGAATTGGTAGACGCGCTAGCTTCAGGTGTTAGTGTTCTTACGGACGTGAGGGTTCAAGTCCCTCCCTTCGCACCAATGCGATGGTATAAACAAGACAAGTAAAGACAACACAATGCGATGGTGGCGGAATTGGTAGACGCGCTAGCTTCAGGTGTTAGTGTTCTTACGGACGTGAGGGTTCAAGTCCCTCCCTTCGCACCACGTTGTCTGAATTGCCTGCCCCTTCTGGTAGTAAAATCCCCATTTGAATCAAAAGAAAATATCACGCACTGAGCGTGATGTTGTCGTTTCTGTCATCCTGAAAGCAGGATCAGATGATATGGAAATTCACGGTGACCGCCGCCGCCCCGCCCGCCAATGCCAGACAAGAAGGCAGCAGCAAATAATGACGCAGACGATGATGGAACAACATCACTACTGTCAGCAACAGCGCAACAATCATCACCACGCGCCACTGGCTGAAACTCGGCTCCCACAGCGCAAAAATCGGTAAAGCCGCACAGGGCAACAAGACTCCCCAACCGCTGTCTAGCCGCTTACCCATCATCCAGCTCACGCCCCATAAGCCGCAGGCAGCCATCATCGCCATGATCATCGCGCAACCCTCAAATGATAAATATTCGTATTATCATATGACAATATTTCTCATCTTGCAGCGAATTTTTTATCGAGGGATGCGTTGGATGACAGATTTACTGGAAAATGCTAAATTGCCGCCGATAACTATTTCGATAACACGTCAATAACGTGCTCACTATCCGATTTGCGGGAGTATTTCCCACGGGTAGCGCTTTGATATTTCAGGGCTGTGAAGAGTAATAATAATGAAATTACAATCTTATGATGAGTTGAAACACAGCAAATATCGGCTTTCGCTGATGCTCTTTTTGTTTTTAAATGTCGCCGTTTCGCTTTTTTGCCTGTTACCTTTTTTAGGCACAGATAGCCCGGTAAGCTCGCTGCCAGTAGGGATTGTCGCGGCTTTCAGCCTGACATTACTGACCGTTTGTCTGATGATGCCAAAACGGAAATTACCGCTATTAAATCCTGTTGCCATGATATTAGGTGCGCTCTGGGCATGGCACATTAACCACAGGTATCATCAGGTTTTTTATTTTGATGGCAGTTTTTTAATAATCAGCTTGTTAAGCGTATTTTTTGTCAGTGCCATTGCGCTCAGTGATTATTTGATCGCATTTTGTTTACACATTACGCCCCCCGTATTAACCGTATTGTTATTAGATGATGGTCAGCATTTAATGATGATCATTTTTACGATCACGCTGCCGTTGATTGGTTTCTCGCTGCATCATTTAATGCGCCGCCGCTTTGATACTTTTACCCGACGACTGGTTAGCCAGTTATATGAGGAAAAAGAGAGTTTTAGCGATTTGAGTATGCTGGATCCGCTCACTGGTTTGTATAACCGCCGTGGCCTGAAAAATCGCCTCGACACCATCCTGGAAAACCACGCGGGCAGTCATTACGTACTGCTGCTGGATATTGACCACTTCAAAGCCTACAACGACAACTACGGTCATGCGATGGGCGATCAGGCGCTGGCGCGGGTATCGGTTGCCATTCGTGATGCCGTGCGTTCACGCGATGTGGTTACACGGTATGGCGGTGAAGAGTTTCTGGTGCTGATGACCAACGTTAACGCATCGATTGCGATGAAGCTGGCGGAGCGCATTCGTCAGTACGTAGTGGACCTCGAAATCCCGCATCGCTTTAATGAAAAGGTCTCCACTCATGTCACCATCAGTGCCGGGATCGCGCCTATTTTTGGCGATGAGTTTGACCAGGCGGTGGCAAATGCTGACCGCGCATTATACGTCGCGAAAAATCAGGGGCGTAACACCATACTCGCCTGGGAAGATTTGCCGAGGCTGACGCAAGTCAGTAATGACCTGATGTAACCGGTAGATGAGCGAAGCCATTTATCACGGAGCGGCATCGGATCCTGATAAGTGGCGCCATCCCCCTGCATCGCTTGATGACATCTTGTTCGCATTGACAGTAACGATTATCATTTGTCTCACGATTCCCGTTATCACTCAGGACCGGCATGACCATCATCACGCGTCAGGATCATCGCTTTAGCGACCATCCTCTGATCTTTATGCAGAGCGACCGCAGCTTAGCGAGCGCACTGGAAGATCTGATGCGTGATCAACGAAGCTACATGCTGGATAACGTCAAACTCGGCCAGGCCGCTCCCGCAGGGACCTTGACGCTGGCCGAGTGGTCCACTCCGCTGCACTATCGTCGCCTGACACAGCGCTATAGCGATTATCTCTATCGCAATCACCCTGATGTGCAACAGGAAGCCAAACCGCTGCAGTCACTTTGGGCACAATGGTATTTTGGCTTGCTGTTGGCCCCGCTGATGCTAATGTTGCTGCAGGAGCCGCGGGCATTGAAGTGCGCACCCCATCTGATTCATGTGGAATTTCATGAAAACGGCCATCCCTGTGCTTTCTGGATTGATGTGCAGGAAGATGAAGAGGCGCGTTACCTGAGTGCACAGCAGCGCATTGACCGCCTGATTCAGCAATGCCTGATCCCGGCTGTCAACGGCATGACGCAGCAAGGTGATATCAACGCCAAACTCATCTGGAACAACATGGGTTATTCGTTTTACTGGTTCCTCGGTGAACTGAAAGGCCAGTTATCCGCGCCCGTCATCACTCAGCTGGAACAGGCATTGTTCTTCACCCAGACGCTGCTGGATGGCAGCGACAATCCGCTTTATCGCACCATGATCCCGCGTCATGGCGAGATGGAACGTCGCAGTTGCTGCCAGCGCTATCGCATTCCGGACGTGGAACGCTGTGGTAACTGCACGTTAAAAGTGGTTTAACCTGCGCGCATTCTGTTACAGATTCTCTTTTTATCCCGTTTACACTTTTCCCCCCTTATGGCAGCTTTTAGGCTCTGTTTTTACCGGAGAAAAAAATGAGCCTGGAGTCGGTACGGCACTTCTTTGCCGAACATGCACCGGATATCGACATCATCGAGATGCCGGAAAGCACCGCCACGGTAGAACTGGCCGCACGCGTCCATGGCGTGATGCCGGGGCAAATCGCCAAAACCCTGTCGTTGAAAGTGAAGGATGCCATTGTGCTGATCGTCACGCGCGGTGATGCCCGCCTCGACAACCGCAAGCTGAAAGCCGCACTCGGCGCTAAGGCCCGCATGTTGAGTGTGGATGAGGTGGTGAACTGGACCGGGCATCCGGTGGGCGGCGTCTGCCCCTTTGGACTGGAAAATCCGCTGACCGTTTATTGTGATGTGACCCTGCGCGGTTTTGATGAAGTGCTGCCCGCGGCAGGTTCGATTCACAGCGCAGTGCGCATTTCGCCGCAGCGCATGGCTGAACTGACTGCGGCGAAATGGGTCGACGTCTGCGAGGCGCTTTAACGCTGTTCGCGCGCCACCGCACCCGATATTTCAATACCCCGCGTCTCTCGCCCAAAGGCGACAAACACGCAAATCAGCACCGCCACCGTACCGGCAACGATCGCCATCCCCAGGCCGTAGTTGCCACCGTGCGCCTCGGCAATGCGTGACTGCAAGGTCGCATTGACCGAGGCAATCAAATTACCCAACTGGTAAACAAAGCCCGGCAGCACGGCGCGTGCATTCGCAGGCACCAGTTCGGTAAGATAGGTCGGCACCACGCCCCACGCGCCCTGCACCATAAACTGCATCAGGAACGCGCCGATGCCAATCATCCAGGATCCGCTGGAGAACGCCCACAGCGGCAACACCGGCAGCGCAAGGAAGGAGGCAAGGATAATCGCTTTCTTACGGCCAATGCGTTCTGACAGCGCACCAAAGGTAATCCCGCCCAGCATCGCCGCAATGTTATAGCTGATGGCGATGATGCTCACGGTGTGCGGATCAAACTGATGCTGCACTTTCAGGAAAGTAGGATAGAGATCCTGGGTGCCATGGCTAAAGAAGTTAAAGCACGCCATCAGCAGCACCATGTAGATGCAGATTTTCCAGTGCTGACGAATAATCGGCAGCAGCGCCGTGCTCTCTTTACGCTCGCGTGCAGCCAGCCAGACCGGGGATTCCGGCACTTTAAAATAGATAAACGGCAGCAGCAGAATCGGCAATGCGCCAATCAGGAACATGCCGCGCCAGCCTACCGACTCGAAAAACAGCCCAAAAATGATCGAGGCCAGCAAGTAGCCACAAGGGTAGCCCGCCTGGAAGATGCCGGACATCAGCCCACGCGAGCGATCCGGAATGGTTTCCATTGCCAGTGACGATGCCACGCCCCAGATGCCGCCCATCGCCACGCCGTAAATCACGCGGAAGGCGAGGAAGGCGGTGAAGTTCGGTGACCATGCAGAGAGCAGCTCAAACAGTGAGAACATCACGATATTGAGCATCAGAATCGGGCGGCGGCCATACTTCTCAGCCAGACGGCCAAAAATCAGCGCGCCAATTGGTCGAACCGCCAGCGTGAGCATAATGGCAACAGAAACATCGGAGACGCTGGTGTTGAAATACTGGGCAAGATCGCTGAGTACAAACACCAGGATAAAGAAGTCGAACGCATCCAGCGTCCAGCTGGCGAAACTGGCAAACGCCACGTTTCGCTGGGTCGCAGTCCAGTTGAACATAGGGGTATCCTGTCTGATTAGCTTCCGGTTCATTGACCAGAATTTATTGGAACGTTATCCGGCGAATGATTTCGCTGGTTATTATTGTGTTAACTATTTGTTTATAGCATGTCAGAAAGGGGGGCTGCGGCGGGGAATTGTCAGGGAGTGATTCGCGGTGTAAGGAAGCGTGTCATCGAGTGAAACATGGCACCGCCGTACAGCAGTGCCATCTGAAAAGGCAAATTCCTGGCGGTATGGCAGGAAGACGGGTGCGGCTCAGTATGCCGCACCCATCTATGGGCATTCAGCGCTGCAGTTGATTAAACGCCTTCTCAATCATCTCCAGCAGCAACGGATTGTTGACGTTCTGCATCACGTGCACCAATGCCCCGGTCTGCTCCGGCACGCCAATGTCCAGGCGCAGTGGCGACCGATACCGCCAGCTCTTGCCGCGCGTTGCGCCAGCGCGTAACTCAATATCGACAAAGTAATCCACCCCATCCGCCACGCGCTGATTCAATAGCCAGGCAATCACCAGCGCATCGTGGATCCAGCAGCCTGGCAGATGGCGGGTGCGAATCGAGTAATCAATCCACGGGCGCAACGTTTCACGGACAAATTGCGGTAACGGATGATCGTTGGTCGTCAGACGATTAAGATCCTGATGGGTCATCAATGTTTGCGTCGTGGCGTCCATCGGCACCAGCGTGATGGCTGCACCGCTGTGCAGCACCTGATGCGCCGCTTCGGGATCCAGACCAAAGTTGGTGTCTTTAATGTAATCATCTAAAGCGAACACACCGCCCATAATCACAATTTCTGCCACGGATTCAGCCATCTGTGGATAACGCTGCAACGCCTGCGCCACGTTAGTCAGAGGACCGATCGCCACCAGCGTAAATTCGCCGGGATTATCGCAAATCAGCTGGCCCATTACGCCTGCGGCATCATTGCCATCTGCCGCGAGCAACTGCGGCTTACGCACGCCCCGCCACAGTTCAGCGAGGTTCGCATCCTTGACGCCATCGAGGCGTGCGCGCCAGGGGGCGGGGTCTTCGCGGAGTGCCTGTAACGCGCCCTGCACCACGGGAACATTGAGTCCTAATCGCTGGAGTAAATCTTTGGCAACCTGCGCCCCTAACGCACTCGGCGTGTTGCCCGTGACGGTGGTAATCAGTTCAACCGACAGCGAAGGTGATGCCAACGCCAGTGCCAGCGCCAGGCCGTCATCGGTATTCGCCCCTGCAATTCCATTTCCCGGATCACAATCAATAATCAGTCTTTTCATGATGTTATAGGTTTATTTTTGTTGAGTAAGCAGGCAGCCACAGGACTCACCGATTTCAAGATAGTGAGGGAACTCTGCCAGTTGGGCTTCGCCATCCCCATTTTTCAGCATGGCGATAGCGCTGCGTGCCATTTCCCGCAGCGGTTGACGTACGGTCGTCAATGTCGGGACATGGAACGCGGATTGATCGGTGCCGTTAAAGCACACCAGGGCGACATCCTGCGGCACGCGCAAACCGTGTTCAGAGAGCGCACGGATACAGCCAATCGCCTGGCCCTCATTGCTGGTAAACAGCGCGCGCGGCACCTGTCCGCTGGCAATCATACGTTTTGTAGCGTCATAACCGCCTTGTCGCGAGTAGCTGGCAGGAAAAATCAGGGCTTCATCTGCCTGCAGGCCTTTCTCTGCCATGGCATCGCGCCAGCCCTGAATACGATCCTGGGCATTCAGCATCTCCAGCGGACCGCTGATCATGCCAACCTGCTGATAACCGTGACTGAGCAGATGTTCAGTCACCTGACGCGAGGCCTCGCGCTCATTGACCCGCAACATGCTCACGCCAGGACGGGGGGCAACGCGATCCAGCATCACCAGCGGTGTACCACTGGCCTGAATCACATCAATGTATGGGTGGCGGTCGACACTGGTATAAAACAGGCCATCCACCTGACGATTCAGCAAGCCCTGAATCAGTTCCAGCTCACGCTTGCGATCATCTCCGGCATCCCCTAGCAGCATCACGTGGCCGTGATCCAGCGACTCCTGCAGCAGCATATGCGCCATCGAAGCCACGAAGGGGTTGCTGATATTCGGCACCACCAGGCCAAAGGTTTTGGTGCTGCCGGATGCCAATGCTCGCGCCACCGCATTCGGTCGATAGCCCGTCTGTTTAATAGCTTCCAGCACGCGCAGCCGCGTGGCTTCCGCCACCGGGCGCGGTCCGTTGTTAATCACGTAGCTCACTACTGCCACTGAGGTGCCGGCGGCTTTCGCCACATCGCTACGTGTTACATTTCCGCCTGGGGATTTCGCCAATGCTCTTGCCTCTGCATGAATGCCATTGGCCGGAATAACCGGCCAATGGCACTGTTTCACTTACAGCGTGTTGCGCGTCAGATCGCATCTTCCGGTAGATTCAGATCGCGCCCACGCGTTTCCGGTGCCACAAACGTGGTCAGAAAACCGATGGTCGCCATCGCCGAGAAGTACACGGCAATCGCCCACCAGTGTCCGGTTAACGATAACAGCGCCGCAGCCACCAAAGGTGCTGTCCCTCCAGAAAGGATAGACCCCAGCTCTTTTGCCACCGCCATCTTGGTGTAACGGTGTTTGACACCAAACATTTCCACACCCCACGCGGCCTGCACCCCAAAAATACCGAGCGAGGCCAGCGCCATGCCTACGACCATCACCGGGATCACAATCGCCGGGTCACGGCTGTCCATCAGGCTGAATGCCGGCCAGGCGTAAATCATCAGCAGCAGACAGAAACCACGATAGGTGATACGGCGGCCAAAGCGGTCAGACATCCAACCGGCAAACGGAATAATCAGGAAACCCAGCAGCGAGGCAATAAACACCGCCGTCGTTGGCACCGACTTATCGAGCATTAGCACTTTCGCGACATAACCGACGATAAAGCCCTGCGCCAGATAGGAAGGACCGTTTTCGCCGATACGTAAGCCGACCATCGTCCAGAACGCACGGCTGCGCTGCCAGAAACTGCGGGTATCAACCTCGGAGGCGGCATGCTGCAATGTGGCGCTACGCTCTGCCTGCAGTTGCGCCTGCTGGCGCTCAAACACCGGGGTTTCACGCAGATGGCGACGCAGCCATAACGCGACCACGGCAATCAGCACGCTACTGAGGAACGGAATACGCCATCCCCAATCCAGCAAGGTTTGTTTATCCATCTGAATCACGGCAAGCCACACCAGCGAAGCGATCAGCGTGCCACTATTCGAGCCGAGGGCAATCACGGAAGAGACCAGACCGCGACGCGCAACCGGGGCATATTCGCCCAGCATCACGGTGCCACCAGACAGTTCCGCACCGGCGCCCAACCCTTGGGTAAAGCGCAACAGCACCAGACAAGCGGGTGCCCAGACGCCGATCGTGGCGTAAGAAGGGATGAGACCAATCAAGGTTGTCGATGCGCCCATCAGGATGATGGTGGCGATCATCACGGTCTTGCGACCTTTGCGGTCACCGATCCAGCCAAACAGCAGCGCACCAATTGGACGTGCAATAAACCCGACGGACCAGGTGGCAAAACTGGAAAGCAGCGCCATAGCGGGTGTGGCATTGGGGAAAAACACATCGCCAAAGATGATGCCTGCTGCCAGGCCATAGAGTGCGAAATCCGCATACTCCATTGCCGTGCCGAGCCAGCAAGAGAAGGTGGCGCGCCAGAAATCTTTGCGGCCAGAAGAGGTTTCCAGCCGCATGTCAGCAGCTGAAGAGGTGCTCAGTGAAGTTTGTTGCGAAACGGACTGATGTACCGTCATGACCTTTTCCCTGAAATAGGTGAAAACAGCAAACGCCCTTCCGTGGGACGGTTCCCTTGCAACAAGCGGAACTCCCCGGTGAAGACGTTCAGTAGGCAAACCTGGATGAAAGTCAAAGAACTCCCTGGTGTTGGAATTCACTCATTCGCCTGTTCTCGTCGATGTTTTTTTCATCGATCGCATTAGTAAGGCAAATGTAACCACGTCATCTCAAGGCCAACTTTGTCTCTGGCACCGTGAGTTATCACTGTGGACACAGTCTATCTACGCGCGTAGATAAATCAAGTGATAAAAGTGAAAATAATTAATTTATCTTCACTGTAGCTCGGGATTAGAAAGCAAAAATGGCGTTAATTCATAACATTACAGCTCATTCAAACCAACAGCAGCGCATTAACCTCAATGTAATTAACGAGCGTTGCTTATCATTAGCTGAGTTGTGGCTGATCCTTCATCGCGCTTTTTTTCGCACAAATCAGTTAAGCTTTAATGACAATTGCGAATTAATCTTAAAACCCTTTCGCCAGTGCGGTTCAGCTATAACCTGCATTACACTGGGTAAAAATCACACAGGGCGCCTATGACCATCATCCTCATGCGACACGGTAAACCTGACCATCCGGTCAGCGGGCGCTTTACTGCGCGAGCGCTGGCCGACTGGTGTGAAGGCTATGACCTGGCTGACATTTGCGACTCGCCGCCGCCACGCAGTATGGCCATCGCTCGAATGGCCCGCGTGATCGCCTCCAGCCCGCTACCCCGCGCGCGTTCATCGCTCACGCGTCTCGGCCTGCAACCGCATGAGGTGGATGAGGTTTTCAGTGAAGTGGCCATTCCGCTGCTGCCGTTCGAACGCCTGCACCTGCCGCTGACCGTTTGGCTCGCGCTTTTGCGACTGTTATGGTTATGCGGTTACGCCGGGCATGTGGAATCGTTGACTCATGCCCGAGCACGGGCGCGTCAGGCGGCAGATAAGTTGGTCACGTTATCAAAACAGGGAACGGTGTTACTGGTGGGGCACGGCATCATGAACAAAATGATCGCCCGGGAATTGCGTAAACGCGGCTGGCAGGCGGAAAAACATGCCAGCAGCCGCCACTGGAGCAGCGCGATTTACCACCGCCCGTTTATTTAACCCTGTTACGTCCAATCAAACGTCGCGATCAGGTGCCTGGCGAACGTTGCCACAAGGAGATGCCCCGCCGTCAGTTCAACTGGAAGTAACTCAGCACCTCACAGCCTTTTCCGACGTTCGGGGTCGCTATCACTTTCATTTGCAGCAAATCAATCACGCTTAATGATCCATCGCCTTCATTGGCAATCAACAGCGTTCGATTATCAGCACTAAAACAGCCATCCATCGGTTTGTTGCCGACCGGAACATCCCCCAACGGATTGAGTAAATCATCAAACAGTGTGATGAGCGGCTCCTGATCGCCAATTGCTACCAATCGCTCACCGTTGGCGCTAAAACGTACCACCTGGCAGGGCTGTTGATGGGCCGTGAGTTTAATGCGCTGGCGAATACGATGGCTTTGGCGATCGACCACATACAGTAACGGCGCGTCGGCCGCGCTAGCGACCAGATAAGGATGCTTCGGCGAGGCCGCAATACCGGAGATCGGCCCCGGCAGCAGAATGTTGTCAATAATGCGCCCGTCTGCCTCGCACAGATCTACCACCGTGATGCTAGCGTCTTCTTCGTTCTCTGTGAACAATTTACGCCCGCTGGGTGAGAGCGTCAGACGATGCGCATTGTGCGATGGCAGCTTAATCATTTTCTCCACCCTATCGGTAACGGGATCGATGACTGCCACGGCCGCACTGTTTTCACAGCAGAGGTAGACTTTTCCATCGCGGCCCAATTGGCCACTGTGGGGCGACTGCAACGGAGATAAATCGATAAAACCGCTGATCTGGCGTTTGCGTAGATCGATCACCGCCACTTTGTGACCGGGGTGGGGATTGTCTCCATGAATGCCGTCACCATAGATCGGCACATAGGCTTTCTCTTGCTCAGGCAACATCAGTAGCTCATGCGGACGCGGCGGAAACGCATTCAGCTCCTGTTGCACGGCAAAGGTGTCGGGATCGAGAAACAGAACCCGATTCCCCTGCTTATCGACCGCCAGTAATCCACGGTTGTGTGGCTGCATAGTGCCTCCTTTGTGTTAACCACCTCGTCTAAGCGTAGTTAACCTGCATCAGGAAGGGGCAAATCCCTGCCAGGCCAGCGAAAAATGTAGCCGCTTTAAACCATTTGAATGCGGGTATTTTTTATCTAAGCCGCAGCCAGCGCCAAGGCCAAGTTATTTTATTAGGAATAGTCCTAATGATGATTAATTATAAAATCAGTCGGCCATTCAATTATTTCCGGGAAATTTTACCCTTAACGGATCCTTCATTTTCCGTTTTATCTGAAAGAAAAAAAAAGTCATAGCCTCTAAGGCCAGAATGCTTTATTAAGCTGATGTGAGTACTTTTTACACACAGCCGTGAGGAAACATAAGAGCGCATAAGCTGCCAGCATCAGGGAATCCTTGCCACCATAATCACAATAATCAGGTGCACCATGAATAAAAAACGTCTCCAGCCAGCGCTCGCGCTCTGGCAGAACTGGAAAAGAATCGCTTTTACCAGCCAGACATTACTGCAGAAAAAACAGCATACTGCGCTCTGCGCGCCGGAGTACGATCCTAGCGAAGAGGACAATATCGTGTTGTTTTCTGGCGAAAAGTCGCTGCCAGAAATACCGAAAAAAGTGTGGATGTATTGGGATAATGAATATTTACCGAAATCCATGATGTTAAATATTCAAAAGCTGCGCAAAGATAATCCTGATCACGATATCTATTTGCTCAATCGATTAACGGTAAAAGAAGTTTTACCTGATTTTATTTTCACCTCAACATTATTAAGCGAACAGCAAAAAAGCGAAGTCATTCGTCTGGAACTGCTGTTGCGCTACGGCGGTATTGCCATTGATTGCAGCACGCTGTTATTTGAAGATCTCTCATGGGTACATCGTGCTCATCAAGAGCGCTGCATGGATGTGATTGGTTATTATCGTGAAAACTCCACCGTCAATTATCTGGCGCCAGTGATTGAAAACTGGTTTCTGGCGGCGGCTCCGAATAACCCGTTTATTCGTGAATGGCAGAAGCAATACGCCCCTATCAAACATCTGGGTGAGCAGAATTATTTCAACGAGCTCAACAAGCGCGATGACTTTTCACTCCTGACCCAGAAAATTGATCAACCGCAGCAGCAGTTGGGTTCATTGGCACAACAGGCGGCGATGCGGGAATATCGTCGGGTGAATCTCTATCTGCGCAAATGTGAAGCCAACGCTTACTATTATCAGCGTTTGAGCGGCTGGAAAAGCGAGGCGTTTGCACAGGCCATCCTGTTCAACCAGCGTCCTATGACGCCACCACCGGTGATTAAGCTCAGCGGTAACGAACAGATGCACCTCGACTTCAACCTGCGTTTAGGCAATTACAACCGCAGCAGCCTGCTGGGTGAGATGATGCAGCCGCATGCGGCGATGGCGTTGGCTTCACCCATCAACAAAGCGCGCGCGTAGCCAGTGGATAAAGGTGGTCACCGCCCGTGGCACCTGTGCCGCATACGGGCGCACCACCCACAGCCGATCGGCAAAAGCATCCACGGTTTGCCACTGCGGCAGAACCTGTTGCAACGTGCCTGCTGCCAGCGCCGCTGCGGCGCTGAAATCGGGCAGCATGGCAATGCCCAGCCCTTGCAACGCGGCATCGCGGATTGATTCGCTGTTATTGGTGGCAAAATTACCCTGAATTTTCGCCTGCACGGATTCACTGCCGCCACTCACCGGGCGGAAACGCCATTGTGGGGATTCCAGACCACGCGGGTAGTAGAGGCAGTTATGTTGCTGCAACGATTCTGGCACCTGAGGCACACCGTTTTGCGCCAGATAAGCCGGCGAGGCCACTAACAGCGCGCGCGTCTCACACAGCGGCAACGCCACATGGGTTTCGGGCAATGTCTGGCTGTGGCGGATGGCGAGATCAAATCCTTCACTGCCTAACGACACTAAGCGATCGGTAACATCCAACTGCAGCCGCACCTGCGGATACTCTCGCAAAAAATCACCGATAATCGGCACCAGCTGCTGACGTGCAAACGCCACCGGCGCGCTGACACGCACCAGGCCGCGGACTGGCCCGGCCTCATCGCGCACGCTGAAAAAGCTCTGGGCGATGCGCGCGAAAGGATCGCGCAACTCATCCACCAGCTTCTCGCCTGCCGAGGTTAGACGCACGCTGCGCGTGGTGCGCTGCACCAGCGACACCCCCGCCATCTCTTCCAGCTCTTTAATTTTTTGGCTCATGGCCGCTTTGCTGACATCTAATCGTTCAGCTGCACGAGTAAAACTGCCCAGTTCAGCCAGCACCGTTAGCCAGTGCAAATGCACCCACAGTGCATCAGTTTTGATTTCTTTCATATGGATTGTTCAAAATAATAAATAATCATTTCAACCAGCGCGCTTTTTCTTTCCTGCAGCAAGCGGCAGCATAAAGCCACATCCTACTCTTATCTTGTGAGCAAAAACGAGGGTTTATTTATGCCGTTACTGACTTTTGATGTGATTCAGGGCCGTTCTGAATCAGAAATTCGTACCTTGCTGGACGCTGCGCACCGCGCGGTATTAACCGCGTTTAAAGTACCCGCGCGGGATCGCTATCAGATTGTTCATGAGAATAAACGCTATCAAATGGTGTTTCAGGATACCGGGCTGGGTTTCGAGCGGACCGATAACCTGGTGATGGTGCGCGTGTACACCAGCCCAAGAAGCGAAGAACAGAAAACGCTCTTCATGGCAGAGCTAGCGCGCGAGTTGCAGGAAAATTGTGGCGTGCAGGGCAACGATCTGATGATCAGTTTTATCACTAACAGCAAAGGCGACTGGAGCTTTGCCGACGGCGAAGCGCAGTATCTGACTGGCAAGCTCTGATCCCTCCTCGCCCCTCGCTGGCAGCGACGCGTGCGTTGCTGCCAGGTCAAACCATAGTCAATCTAAACCTGCCTTAAACGGATCGGAACCCGCCGCACAATTCTGTGTGGTTATGTTGCAGCACTGTGACAGCCCATATAAATTGACGCATAACCCCCAAAGAGGGCCGAGGGCGCAGGGATGGCGTCACTAATTTATGTGAGGATCAAACCTTGTCCGAGTTGGTTTCGGTTGTACTCTTTTTAACGGCAATCGCCGTTTACTCCTGTAAAGCCGGGCGAAATAAATTCTGGTTTATCCTGATCTTAGTGTTGCTCACGCTGTTTATCGTGCTCAATGCCACGCTGTTTGCCAGCAACTATTTTACCGGCGATGGCATCACCGATGCGGTGCTGTATACCCTGACCAACAGCCTGACAGGTGCCGGCGTCAGTAAATATGTGGTGCCCGCCATTGGATTAATCATTGGCCTGTTTTTGCTGTTTTGCCTGCTTTCCTGGCTGCTACGCCGCCGTAGACGGCCGCATCATTTAGGCTGGAGTTTACTGGCTATCGCCTGCGCTGCAGGTTCGGTGCAAACCACACCTGCTTTTCGTCAGGTGAAAGATCTTATTGCCTCGCACTCACGTTTGGCCGACTCTGATTTCGATAACTATTATAAGAGGCCCAATAAAACCATTCCCGAACCCAAACTTAACCTGGTGTACATCTACGGGGAGAGCCTTGAACGCACCTATTTTGATCAAGATGCTTTCCCCGGACTCGCGCCGGAACTGAGTCGCGAAAAAGACCAGAGCATCGATTTCAGTGAAACCGAACAGTTGCCAGGCACCGATTACACCATCGCGGGGATGGTGGCTTCGCAATGCGGTATTCCCCTGTTTGCGCCTTTTGATGGCAACGCCTCGGCCTCGCTTTCCAGCTTCTATCCACAGAATATTTGCCTCGGCGATATCCTGAAGAACTCCGGTTATGAAAACTGGTTTATTCAGGGCGCGGATTTACGCTTTGCGGGCAAGGACACCTTCCTGCTGTCACACGGCTTTTCGCCCGCACATATGTATGGTTCAGAAGAGTTAAAGAGCCGGGTTGCCGATCCTGGCTACCGCAACAACTGGGGTTTTTACGATGACACGGTGATGGACGAAGTGTTTGAGAAGTATGAAGAACTTTCACGTCAGCAAAAGCGTTTTGCCTTATTTACCCTGACGGTGGACACCCATCATCCTGACGGCTTTATCTCGCGCAGCTGTCAGCGTAAAAGTTACAGCTACGATGGAAAACCCAATCAATCCTTCAGCGCTGTGGCATGCTCACAAGAGCATGTCGCGCGTTTGATTGCGCGTATCAAAGCGTCGCCATGGTTTAAAAACACCATCATCGTGGTCAGTTCGGATCATCTGGCCATGAATAACACTGCGCATCAGTATCTGATTAAGCAGCCGCGCCGCGATCTGTTTATGGTGATTCGTGGTGACGAGCCACAGGCGGAAGTGCTGGATGGCAAACGCAGCACCCTGGATAACGGTGCCACGGTGCTGGATATTCTGGGTGGTGATAAGGCAATTGGACTCGGCCGCAGCGGCCTCTCTTCAACATCTTTATCGGCTCAGTTTGAAGACATGGCGCAGAAGGTGACGGCATGGAAAGCCGATATCATTCAGCTGTGGAAATTCCCCAGTAAGATGGATGTCTTCACCATCGATCAGCCCAAAAACACCTTCAGCTTCTCGGGATCAACCTTCAAATTGCCGATTCTGTTCCGCGTCGGGCAGGATCGCGTCGAGCCACTGCCAGAAGGTGAATATTCTGCTCCACTGCGCTACCAGCTCGCGGACTTTACCGCCTCGGATAAATTCGTCTGGGTCGATCGCTGCTTCAAGATGGGCCGCTTATGGCAGCCTGATTTGGCCCTCTCTACCGATCTCTGTGTCGCCATGGGCCAGATGGGCGCAAAACCGACGGTAACGCGCATCGATAAACCGCAGTGGAAGGGCAAAGCGCAATTCCCGAAAGTCGAGGTGAGTGCCGCGACTTATCAACTCAACGAGCAGCAGATTCGCGTGGAAGATAATGCGATTCGCTATAACGCCGACCGATTCCTGCTGACGGTGCCAGGCGCACCCGACAGCGTGAAGCATTTCACTGGAATTTCGCGCCCCGAAAGCTGGGGACGTTGGTCAAATGCGAATCTGGCACCTGAAGTGAACATCGAATATGTCGAACCTTTACCGTCTAGCTTTGATGTGCAGATCACCGCGCGCGCTTTTGGACCCAATGCGCATCGACTGATTCCAGTTCGCGTCGGTAATGAAGAGCAGATGCTGAATCTGGGCGATGATTTCTCAACCACCACACTGCACTTCAGCAATCCCAACGGCAGTCACAACCTGATTATTGCGCCACCGGAGCCGCAACTCTCTAACGTTGGCAATATTACCGGGCAGGATCCGCGCAAATTGGGCATTGGTATGGTGGAGATAAAAATTATTCCACATCTGCAAAATTAAGCCATTTCCCCCCCATGCAGGCCTGCCAATGCGCAGGCCTTTTTTTATTAGTTGTTTTCGTTACTTATTGTAAGCATTGATTTTTTTCGAGATGCCGCGCAAAATCCATTTCATCACATTGTGAAACTATCACCTGCTGGATAGGCTTTCATTTTCACGGAAGGACACCAGAGGAATGAAAGGATGATACTGACCATGATTAACACGCATAAAGCCTATAAAGCGTTACAGGATGCAGGCGTCGCCGATAGACAGGCTGAGGTAATGGTGGAGATTTTTGCTGATATGCAGCAGGAAAATGCCTTAACCAAATTTGATTTGTCACAGGCAACAGAAAGCCTGATCCGGGCACAAAGCGCGACAAATAACCGACTCGATGCTCTCGAAGGCCGCTTAGACCAATTTCAAAACGAGGTTAAATTACAATTTCACGGCGTGAATCAGCGGTTTGAAGTGCTCGAAAAAAGTATTGATGAGCGGTTTGAAGTGCTCGAAAAAAGTATAGATGAGCGGTTTGATGTGCTCGAAAAAAGTATTGATGAGCGGTTTGATAAAGTTGATAAAAGATTCGATAAAATCGATGAGAGGTTCGCAAGAATCGATGAAAAGTTTGAGAAGATCGATGAGAAATTCGCAAGAATCGATGAAAAGTTTGAAATAATTGATGAGAAATTCGCAAAAATCGATGAGAAATTCGAAAAAATCGACGAACGGTTCAATCAGCAAGACATTAAAATCAACGCGTTAGACCAACGTATGCAAATTGGTTTTACCGAGTTAAAACAAGACAACATCTGGATCAGACGCGTTCTGCTCACAATCGCCACCGCACTGATTGCCATGACGACAAAATATCTCTTAAACAGCTGAGCCAGGCGGGCAGCCCGGCCCTTCACAGCCTTAACGCAGCGCTTCCAGTTTCATGCGCTGCGTCCCTTCTGCATTGAAATTCTCCGCTGCCAGCCAGCGTTCGAATGCCTGCTTAAGCGGCGGCCATTCGCCATCAATAATCGAGAACCAGCAGGTATCACGACTGCGCCCTTTATAAACAATCGCCTGGCGAAACAGGCCTTCAAACTGGAATCCCAGCCGCAATGCCGCTTTGCGTGAAGGTAGATTACAGCTGTCGCATTTCCATTCGTATCGACGATAGCCCAACTGTTCAATGGCATAACGCATCAGCAGATAGTGCGCTTCTGTTGCCATAGAGGTTTGCTTGAGCAGCGGTGAAAATGCCACATGCCCCACTTCCACCACGCCGTGCGCGGTGTCGATGCGCATCAACGCCAATGTGCCCACCGCACGCTGACTGCGCAGGTCAATCACCGCAAAATGCATCGGATCCTTACCCTGCTCAATCTTGCGCGCATAAGCCAGATACTCCGCCTCACGGGTAAAGGGCTCAGCAAACATATAAGTCCAGTCACCGCCATCAATGGCCAGCGCATAGGCGGCGTAAAGATCGCGACCGTGGCGTTCCGCACTTAAAGGTTCCAGACGGCAGTATTGGCCGTTGAAAGTCTCATAAGAGGGCCAGCTGCGCGGTTGCCAATCTGGCAATGGTGCACCGACTGGTTGTCCGTAGGCATTGATGTGTTGCGTCATGGTTCAGTTCCTTTGTCAGTGAAAGCGTAATGAGCAGCGTGCCACTTTTCCGGCGCATTAAAAAGCACCCGAGAGGATGAATCTGAAGGAGGAGGGATCGGTAGGAAGCGTGGCAGCCTGACGGCCGCCACACAAAGGGAGGGATTAACCCTTGAAGAAGATGTCGCCAGATTTACCCATCACAATCTTGCCGCTGTCGTCGGTGATCAGGATGTAGTTGGCATTGATATAAGCCCAGTGTGTACCAGGCTGCGGTGCTGGCAGGTGGCGTGGCTGCCACTCCACAATGGTGTACTGCTTTTTACGATACTCATCAGGTACCACATCACCGACTTTGTACTCTTTGTAGTCGATAATGATGGTATTCAGGTCGTAATTATTTTGCCCGGCAGGGGCATCTTGCATCCCGTTCTGCGATGGGCGAATCGGTGCCACATCGCCGCTGGATTCCGCGGGTTCATTGCTGGCCGGGGCATCCACTGCCGGAGCCTGAGTTTGTGCGTCGGGTGCGGTCTGCTGCACCTGAGGTGGCGGTGGTACGTTATCCGTTTGCTCGCCTTCAGCCAGTGCGGCTGGAGTCAGGCTCAAAGCGCCCAGAAAAATTCCTGCAGAAAGAAGGGTGACGTGTGTCCTGCGCATTGGTGATTTCCACTCTGGTTAATTATTAACTGTCCAATTTACTGACAAGTGCAGCACGCAGAAGGTTCCCCCGGCGCGCTTTGCGCGTCAAATTTCGCTGCACAGCATACCTCAGCAAAAGCGACTTTTGGCGCAGTAAAATTGCAAGCAACCATGTTCGTTACTCTGCCTGATTCTTCTGTGCCAGGTCCATCAACAGAGCAATGCCCAGATAGTTGCTCCAGTTAAAGGCATTTTGCAGCACCACAATCGCATTGCCATTTTGTTTATCAAAACCGATAAAGCTGGAGTAGCCGCCAATATAGCCCACCTGATAGGTGATTTTTTGCTGACCGTAGGTGTCCGTGACCCAGGCAATATTTTGAGACTGGTTGCCATGCTGCTCATAGCCTTGATTAACCTGAGCAAAAGCGGCGTTGATGGGTGCGCTGGCGTCATTGTGCAGATGCGCATCCAGATAGCGGATTAAATCACGTGCGTTGCTATACAAACTGGCGGCGGCCACCATGTTATTGCTGAATGCCCAATCCGGCGTCAACTCACCACGCGGAATCAGCTTTGGCTGGTCGCCCGCATGGCCCAGCGCACGCATCGGATAGCCACGCAGGCTTTGTGGTTTGAAGCTGCTGCTGGTCATGCCCAGGGGTTGGAACAGATTGTGTTGCGCCAGGCTTTCGATGCCCTGATGCAGACGATGCTTCAGAATATAGCCGAGCAGCGCATAGCCCAGATTGGAATACTGCGCCGCGGGTTTTGCTGGTGCGTCAAAATCAGCCAGATAGCTCAGCACTGCATCGCTATCGAGGTTGCCGTAAAAATTCTCACCGCTGCGCAGATACGCCATGAATTTCATAAACATCGGCAAATCCATATCCTGACGCGGCAGGCCAGAGGTGTGCGTGACCAGTTGCAGCAGCGTGATGCGTTTTGCATCCTCACTGAGCGGCACTTCCGGCGGCAGCAGCGTAGCAAGCGTATCGTTCCAGCGCAGCTCGCCGCGATCTACCAGCTCAATGATCACCTCCGCCGTTATGCCTTTGCTGAGCGAACCAAGCGCAAACAGCGTATCCGGCGTGATCGGATAACGGTGCACCGCATCGGTCACGCCAAAACTGTAAAACTTTGCAGGCTGACGCTGATGGATAATCGCAATGCTGATGCCCGACACCTGCTTCTGCTGCATGTAGTGCCGCACGATGTCATCGACGTTTTCATTGAAAGTCGCATGGGAGAGATAGACTTTATCGCCGACCGGCGCAGAAGTTTGTGACAGCGTGCCACAGGCGCTCAATAGCAAACTGAAGCACAACAGCAGCGATCGCGGAATGATGCAGCGCATCACCGATTATTCCTGGTGAAAGTTTTCATAGCAATTGATTTATAAGATATTTTTTATTTTTAGCAAAACGTGCGATGGGTGTTTGTGGCGAAATATAACACAGAAGAGGTGAATCGCCACCTGCCAGAAACAGGTGGCGAGGGGGGATTATGGGTTAACCGGAATCACCGAACCTTGATAGTGCTGGTTGATAAATTCAGCAGTTTGCTTTGACTCCAGATCTTTGGCTAATTCGAGAATCCGCGGATCATGGGCCAGTTTTGGCGTCGTCACCAGCACGTTCGCATACGGATTATCTTTTGCCTGCTCCAGCGCTAGCGCATCTTTCGATGGCACTAACCCCGCCTGCAACGCGTAGTTACCGTTAATGATCGCCAGTTGCGCATCATCCAGTGCACGCGGCAGCTGTGGCGCTTCGATTTCAATGATCTTGAGATGATGCGGATTGTCACTGATGTCTGCCGTCGTCACCAGCGAACTGGCGTTGCTGCCCTTGAGCTTAATCAGACCGCTATCCTGTAGCAGATACAGCGCACGGCTGAGATTGGTGACATTATTGGGCACCGCGACCTGCGCGCCATCAGGCAGATCTTTCAGGGATTTAACTTTATGCGAGTAAATACCCAACGGCTCAATATGCACCGTCGCCACCACTGCAAACTTCTCCCCCAACGCTTTTTCTTGATCGCGCAAATAAGGCACATGTTGGAAGTAGTTTGCATCCACATCGCCGCGCGCTAACAGTTCATTGGCGTTGAGATTGCCGTTGAGCTCAATCACCTTCAGATCGAGCTTTTTATCGGTTTGTTTGATGTGGTTGAGGATTTCACTGTGTGGCACCGGATCGGCCGCCACACGCAAAGCCGCTGCCGAAGCATAAGTGCTGAATACCGAGAGCAGTGCCAGGGTTGCTATCACCTTTTTAGTCATGTGCTTTCCTTACTTTTATTATGATTGAACGGTGTTCTGGGCGTCGGCGTAGTAACGCGCTGCCACGTCACGATGCGATCGCAAACGCCCTTTGAGATAGTTCCAGCCCACTTCACGCAGCAAGGGATTGGTGGGATCGCTGGTCGGCCCGTGCGCTTCTGCCGCCAGCTGCGGCGGTAATTGATAAATCGGCACTTCGGCATCCAGCTGTGCACCGAGGAAAAAGGCGATGGAAACACGCTCTTTGCGTGCAGGTGGCGATACCACACGGTGAACCGTGGCTCGCAGATAACCATTGGTCGCAATCTCCAGCAATTCGCCGATATTCACCACAAATGCGCCCGGTTTCGGCAATGCATCCACCCAGTGACCCGGCGTCACTTCAACCTGTAAGCCGGGCTGCTCATCCTGTAGCAGAAACGTCAGGAAGCCTGAATCTTTGTGCGCGCCGACGCCCTGCTGGCTGGCATCACTGGCCTGGCCGGGATAACGAATCAGTTTCACATGCTCGTTGGGATGCGTGCCGTACAGTGCATCAAATGCATCTGGCGGCAGCGACAACGATTTGGCAAACGCACGCAACAGGCGCAGTGCAATCCCGGTCATCGCCTGCTGCCAGGCGTGGATCACTGGCCTGAGTTGCGGCAGCGCCTCTGGCCATAGATTTGGCCCCTGCAGACGCTTCCAGGCGGGATCGCCCGCTTGTAACACTAACGCCACACGTTCCGCGCCAATATCAAACTGCTCGCGCTGGTCGCGTTGCTCACGGGTATATTCCACGCCAGCCCGGTTGTAGCCGCGGAAATGCGGTGAGTGGATCATCGAGACACGCTGCTTCTCCTCATCCGGCAGGGCAAAAAACGCCTGGGTGATGCTTTGCACGTTCTGCAGCAACTGTGGATTGATGCCATGATTAATCAGGTAGAAAAAACCGACATCGCGCGCCGTGGTGCGCAGTTCGGCGAGATAAGGCGACTGGTCAGCATCCGGGAGTTCCAGCAATGCCAAATCCAGCACCGGCAATGTTTCTGCCATACAATTTGGTCCTTAACGCAGTAAAGTTCTGCGTTTACGCTGCCATTGGCGTTCCATTCCAGCCAATACTGTTGCGCAATATGTTATGGCGAATGATTTTTAGGAAAGCTTCAGCAATCGATATGCAAAAAGCGGTAAATCCGTGCCGCTTCCCGCTATAATCGCGCCGTCAAAACTTTGCCTACCCGCACCGCACAGGAGATGCCGTATGAACCAAGGCCCGTTAACCGAGAAAGAACTGAACTGGCTGGAAGATATGCTGGAGAAATACGGCAATGAACAGTCGGTGGTGGATACTTCCGAGCTGGATGGCATGCTGACGGCTCTGCTCTCCGGCCCGAACGATATCGAACCGAGCGAGTGGCTGGTGGCGATGTGGGGTGACAAGAAGCACATTCCAAAATGGTCCAACGAGCGTGAAATGGATCGCTTTATGGCGCTGATTTTCCAGCACTTTAACGACATTGCCGAACGTCTGGCGGAGTTCCCGGATCAGTTTGACCCGCTGTTTGGCATGCAGGAGATGGAAGGTCAGGAGTTCACCGTAGTGGAAGACTGGTGTTATGGCTATCTGCGCGGCGTAGCGTTAGATCAAGATTGGGATCAACTGCCAGAGAGCCTGCACCCGGCGATGGCCGCCATCACGCTGCACGGCAGTGAAGCGCAATTGGCAAAGCGTGAAGCGTTCTCGCCAGAGGAGTTTGAGGCCAGCATTGACGCCATTCGCCCGGCGGCGCTGGAGTTGCATGAATACTGGCAGGAACAGCGCATGGCACAGCCCGATCCGGAACCCCAACTGCCACACTTCGCGGGCGAGAAAACCGGTCGTAACGATCCCTGCCCGTGCGGCAGCGGCAAAAAGTACAAGCAGTGTTGCGGTAAATAACGCGAAATAATGAGAGGGGCGCGCCAGAGCACGCCCCGTAAACTCAGGATGCGGGCTTCACATCAGTAACGAGCGTCGGCAATCGCCATGCACCGCCAGCGCGAATCGCACGGCACATGCCGGTGGTGGCATCACTACTCTGGACGAAATCTTTGCCATCCCATACCCAGGCCGCTGTGCTCCAGCAGTCGCCAATACCGCGTCCTTTCTGTGCCTCAGAAATCACACCCTGGCTGTAATCGGAACCGGAATCGGTGATCAGCTGCGGTTTACCCTGTAATGCACGATCCATCAGCCAGTAGCCATAGCCTTCGTTGTAGGCGCCGCGCCAGCACAGCGCGGCAATCAGCACATGCGCGTCATCCACTGGCGTTAATGTGAGTGGCTCAGCGCCTTCTTCGGGTTGATCATCCGTAGGGTCCAGATTATCGCAGCTGTCGTCATCGGTCAGTGAAGCAATCAGCTTCGGCTTGAGCAACGCCAGCTCATCCGCACTCAACGGACGCGGCGCGGCTTTTTCGACCTTGACCTGCTGGATCACCGGCATCGCCACTGCTGCGGGAACACTGTTTTCAGGCTTATTGCCTTTGCGCACCAGTGCGCCTGGCGTACTCAGACGGCCCTGCGCATCGTCCATCTTCAGCAGCGTGGCAAAGGCACCATTGCTGGAAAGCTCGAACGGCTCCTCGCCGCCGCGAAACTCCACTTTGCCACTGCCTTTGATAGCATTAATCAGCGCCAGCGTTTGCGCATCGGTTAGCGTCCACTCATCGTTCTCCGCTTTGGTGACATCGCCCTGGGCGTGATCATCAATCCACAGCGCCAGAACATCCACTTGCCTGGAGTCATCATCGCCAGTATCGGCCAGCACCACACGGCCGTGGGTCGGTGCATTGGGCCCGCCCTCACGCGTAAGCAGGACTGAACCACCCGCGCCCTCTTCAGCGCTGTAACCCGCAGCGCGGCAGGTTAAGGTATTGTCGCAGGCGAGTTCCCAGTCTTTATGGCTGAAGGAGACGCCATCTTCATCTGCCAGCAATGGCACGCTCAAACTGGTGAGCAGCGCGAACGCCAGCAGCAATCGGGTTTTCATGCCATCACTCCATAACGGTAAAGGTGGCTAGTGTGATGATTTTTAGTGCGCGGGAGAAGTGAATTTTTTGCGCTGATATCCGATCTACAGCGATGCCACAATTTGCTGGCGAAGCCACTGTTGGGCAGGATCGCGGTGGAGCCGTTGATGCCACAACATTAAAATATCAAAGCCGGGAATCTCCAGTGGTGGAGTGAAGACGTGAAGATGTGCGGCACTGCGCACCAGCCGCTCGGGTAGCACAGCGACCAAATCACTGTTCGCCAGCACTTCCAGCATAAACAGGAAATGCGGAACCGACAGCACGACACGACGCGAGCGTCCCACTTTTGCCAGCGCGGTATCAGTTGCGGCATTGAACCCGCCACCATCAGGCGAGATCAGCACAAATTCCAGCTGACAGAACTGATCGAGCGTCGGTGCCAGTTGTAACTTTGGATGGTCTCGCCGACTCGCCAGCACGTAGCGCTCACTGAACAACTTGCGTTGATGCAGGTTCGCTGGCGCATTGTCACCGGTGTGAAACACCACATCCAGCGCCCCTTTCTCCAGTTGGTGAGCGACCTGCGGTGGGTGAAGCGCAAAGACCGCCATCCGACTTTGTGGCGCGGCTTCGCGAATGTTATTGAGCGCGGGCAGCACTAAGGCTGTGGACATGTAATCGGTGGCAGCTATTCGCCAGGTGTCTTCAGCATTGGTCGGGTTAAAGGCCTCCAGCGGAGCCACGGCACGCGTTAATCCCTCCAATGCCTTTCGTAGCGGTTCACGCAGACCTTCAGCGCGCGCAGTGGGCAACATACCGCGCGGCCCCGGCAACAGCAGAGGATCATCGAATACCGTGCGCAACCTCGCCAGCTGCGCACTCACCGAGGGTTGCGATAAATTCAGCCGCTGCGCCGCTCGCGTTACGTTCAACTCCTGCAGCAGAACATCCAGTGTCTGCAGCAGATTCAAATTCAGCGCATTGATATTCACTGTGACTATACCTGCGATTTGAGCAATTGATTTCCACTATATCCAGCAGCGTCCTAACCTGCAGCTGTTTTCAACTCACAGGACTCAGCCATGAATGTACTGATTGTGTATGCCCATCCAGAACCGCGTTCACTGAGCGGTTCGTTGAAGGATTTTGCCGTTACTTACCTCCAACAAGCGGGCCACCGGGTGCAGGTATCCGACCTTTATGCCATGCAGTGGAAAGCTCAGCTTGATGCTGCAGATACACTGGCGCCATTGGTGGGCGCACACTATGACGCCACGCTGGATTCCCGTTCTGCTTTTGAGCAACAGTTACAGCCTGCCGATATCGCCGCAGAGCAGGAGAAACTGCGCTGGGCCGATACGGTAATTTTCCAATTTCCGCTGTGGTGGTTCAGCATGCCCGCCATCTTGAAAGGCTGGTTTGACCGGGTTTATGCCAATGGATTTGCTTACGGTGTCGGCGAACACAATGAAGAGCACTGGGGGGATCGTTACGGCGAAGGCAATATGGCAGGCAAACGCGCGATGCTGGTGGTGACCACCGGTGGCTGGGAATCGCATTATAGCCCTCGCGGTATCAACGGGCCGATGGATCAATTGTTATTCCCGATTCAGCACGGCATGCTGTTCTATCCTGGCTTTAGCGTGTTGCCGCCGCTGGTTTTTTATCGGGTGCAAAAGTCCGCTCAAGAACGCTTTGCTGGCTGGTGCGATACCCTGGCCACACGGCTGGATACGCTGGCGGACACGGCACCGATTACCTTTCGTCAGCAGAATGGCGGCGACTACACAATTCCCGCGTTAACACTGAAAGAGTCGTTAGCGGAAGGAGAAAGTGGTTTTGCCGTGCATGTGAAATGATCGCGCGGCGTTGGTATTACTCATACAGCCAACGCCCCGCTTTGGCGGATTCAATCAGCATGCTCAGGGTAAAATCAGGCACTACGGGGACTTCACGCTTGTTAAAGGGATTCAGGATCTGCGCCAGTGACGGTTCGTCCGGGTAGTAGGTATCAATCAAAAAACCGCCGCGATCTACCGCAAATTCGCTGAAGAACTCGTCCATCAACGCCTGCGCTTCTTCTCGTTCGAAGTTAAGATCGGTATCGATATCAATCTGCGGTGTTAACGTTTTTTGTTTAAACAGATAGACACCGTCGTAGCGTCGCACTAATTCGTAGATACGCTGGTCGATTTCGTCGGTCATCACCTACCCTCCTGTTAAACCAGCGGCTATTCTGCCATGCAATCTCATCTGCCAGGTAGCGCAAATGATAGCACTGTGCCGCTCTGCTTCATGCGCTGCCATTAAACAGTCGCTCGATGGCTTGAAACCGCGCAGCCAATTGGCTTCCGCCAGAAAAATATTAGCCCGCACCTGAGCGCGGTGCGGGCTAATAACTTTCTGGTCATCATAGATGATTTACCGACCTCAGACGGTCACCGGAAGAAAAGTGGCGGCCGCCAGCACGTGATGTTTATTCATGTGATCGACAGGAGATTTTTTACAGGCGCGTGAGGGAGGACTGCACAAACTACAGGTAAAGGGTTTTTTGATGTTCTCGGTGATCACCACATATCCCCCCTGGCAGATCCTGCACATTGTGCGGGAAATAATACCGCAATCAATAAAGCGTAATAAGGTCCAGGCTCGCGTTAGCCCTAATATTGGCTTTTCATGGCTTTGAGCATCACACTGTTCCAGATAGAGTCGGTAAGATTTCATCAATACGTTAATTGGCGGTCCTTTTTCCGTCATTTTTAAATACAGATAGATATTGTAAAACATCGATGAGTGAATATTTTGCTCCCATGACATAAACCAATCTTCTGAGAAAGGCAGCATGCCTTTTGGCGGAGGAACTCCTCGTAACGCTTTATACAAGCGTAATAATCGTCGGCGGCTTAGGGACGTCTCAGATTCTAAAACCTGCATACGTGCGCCGAGCGAGATCAACTCCATGGCGATATGATCATCAAGCACTTCCTGCAACACATTCTTCTCACTCATTCTGATCACCTCAATCTGTTGTTACACGATCTTTATTGAGCGAATTCAGTAAATCCGTCGACAATATAATGCCCGTGTGAATTTTCTGTAGTGCCTCAATCCGCGATTCTTTCGTGAGATTATCAATCAAGAATTCATCATCAATGCGTAAGCGGCAAATGAATTGATTGGTCGAGGCCAACTTCATCAATTGGGGTAACGTCAGAGCCTTAAGATTATCGGTGGTCGCCTCCGATAACCCAAGGCGGAAGGCTGCTGCAAACTTATCCTGTCTAATTAATTGTTGCGCCAGTAAAAGGTAAGATAAATTCAAATCGTGGATATGCGGAAGATACTCATCAAAGTCAGACATTGATAACACCTTGTGTTTATCGTGCGGAGCACGGGTTCAATAAGAGAGGAATATCTATTCCCATGTGATGCTAATCATCGTGTGATCGTGAGTTAAGATTTTTTTCCAGCGACGAGAAAACCACTGACCAACGATTGAGTCGCATCCAGCAATGAAAAAATGATATCTATCAGAAATTCCCGTAACAATACCGTAGAAGACACTGGCTGAAGAGACATCTTTAAGATCATGATTAATATAGATATTAAGATTATTAATTCTTATTAATTATTAAATTAACCTGTTAGCGGCGCCTTAGCTGCTTCAAACCTTTAGATTGCTTCATCATAAGCCAGACGAGTGCGCAAACGTTTTAATGCCAGACTGTGAAGCTGGCTCACTCGTGTTTCTGTAATATCGAGAACCAGAGCGATTTCGCGCATATTGAGATCATGATGATAGTAAAACTGTAAGATGATTCTTTCTCGCTTCGGTATAAAACGTAAGTATTGCGTAATACGCTTAATCAAATTCTGCTGGATTGAATGATGCAAAGGATTTAACAAAGCATGTTCATCATTGGCCTGTTCCCATAGATCGGCATAATGTTCCTGCAGTTCATCAATAGAGCGAAGCTGGCTATTATCTTTCTCTGCCAGCATCTGATGGAAACCCCGCAGTGGTACCCCCATTCGCTCGGCAATATCCCGTTCATTCGCGCTCGAGCCTTTCTCCTGTTCAACAATCTTGATAATTGCAGAAATTTGACGCGAATGCGTTCTGACCCGACGCGGTACCCAATCACGCCCGCGCAGTTCATCAATTAACGCCCAACGCACACATTGTGTCACCCAGGCGCTGAGGGCAACGCCTTTCTTCTCGTCAAAGCTGTCAACTGCGGCAATAAATCCCATTGCCCCTGCTTGAATGAGATCATCGAATTCTACGCTACTTGGTAGCCTTTTTTGCAGACGCAACACTTCCTTTCTCACCAGAAAATGATATATCGACCACAACTCATTTTTATCATTAAGTCCGGATGTTGTGTGTAAGCCATCCATATTACCCACCCTGTAATAATCTTTAAACTGATTATCGGGCGAGTGCTATTGTTTATATAGTGCGATAAGATTTCATTACCAATGCTATTTGGTCTCATTCATTCGTTAATGAATAGCACGTTAAAACATCTTTCTCAACTTATCCTCTTGTACCTATATGAGATCAAGCCGGCCCCCTTTCGTTTATCTCCAGCAAAATCCAGTTGATGCCAATGCTCTGCTCGTCTGATGCTGAGATAATTTTCCCATTATCTCTCTCACTTGCACGACCGCACTCACGATTTCCTGCTTCACTACGCAGTCCTGATTCACCTGACGCGATCCGGCACCAAAATGCAGGTCTTCAATGACACAAGGGCGACGGCTTCCTGTCAACATCAGCGAAGCATGTTAGCGCATTAAGGATGCTGATTTCCCGAGGAAGGTCTCCGCCGTGAACCGCGACAACATCCAGCAGTAAGCGAGCATTTCCGTGCTGTCGCAAGAAAATCAGGTGTAGCAGAATGGACTGAGCCTACGGCATCAATCAGTACTTCACCTTGCTGGCATTTAGCGTGCTATTTTCGACCTCCCGCTATAGGGCTACTTGCCTGGTTGGCTTTTTTTCTGATGAAAAATACTAATCATTATTACGATAACAACTAACTAGTAACGGTCATTAGCATTGTTAATTATCGATAAAAAATAACCACATAATTTTAGCGGTTTACATATCATAAAAAACCTTAATGGTTTTGTGGCTTTTCAGCATTTTTCGAAAAAATAATCGCAGGACAGTGCTGAAAATCTGGCACTCTTTAGCCGAAAAATGGGATCGGTGACCGCAAAAATAACATTAACAACCGACCCGCTCTTTATCCTAATTGATAGACAACTTCGCTATGCCCAACACAATCCTACTAGGACAGGCAGCCAGATTAGACAGACGTACTCGCATACTAAGCCGGACGCTGGATAATATGTCCGTGACGTTACCCGCCAGCGCCGCGCGCTGCCTGTATGCATTCGCGGAGGCGCAAGGCGAAGTGCTGACGCATGAACAGTTGATGGAGATTGGCTGGCGCCGTGACGGTTATGCCGCAACTGATAACAGCGTACGCGTGATGATCAACAAGTTACGCCGTGCATTCATGTCGCTGGAGCTTGAGCAGCAGATTAATCTGCTGGCCGTCACGCGCAGCGGTTACCGCTTAATCATTAATACTCCGCCAGCCGTCGATCGCTCCGTCCCAGTGTCTATGCCCCTTGCGCTGCCTGCTCGTGGCACGCTGACCTGGCGACGCGTAACAGGCATCACCGTCGCCGGTGTCACCGCCGGGTATCTGGTGGCATTGCTGGTACAACACTTCTTTTTACTCACACTAAAACCGATCGATTTTGTCAGCTGGCATGGCCCGGCTATTCCGGATGGCAGCAGCGTCTGGGTGCCGAAAGGACGTCACACGCAACACACATTGATTGAAACCACACTGCGCACCTATCGCCGTTATGTGCTGGAGGCGAACCCGGACAAACCCGCGGCCAGAGTGCTTTACGTCACGCTCAGCTCAGCCAGCAATCCGCAACATCAGGGCGTGATTGCCTGCCAACAACCCTTCGAGGAGGCGAAAAATGCGTGCGAGTCCTTCTATTTTCGCCTCAATTAAATCCCCGTGGCTCTGGCTGTTTGTCGGCGGCTTTATGCTGGCGTTTAGTGGCGTGATCGGGCGCTGGCTGGCCACCAGCGCGCAGCAGTCCAATTGCCTGTTTCCACTGGCGTTTTATGACATCAAAAGTGAGCGAGAATGGGTGTTGACGCAGGGGATTTACCGCAGCTATCGCGATGGCTTCAGTAAGGGGCATTTAACCTATCTCGGCACGCTTTCTCGTTATGTGGATGGGCAACTTATCGCACCTGCCACCCCGGTTCATCGTGCGGTGTGGTTTAACGGCGAGTTCAACCACAATCTGCTGAAAATCACCGTCACGCAACACAGCCGTGGCCTGGGTGACAAAAGCCGCGACGAGGACGTGCAAAAGTATGTCTTCCCGCATTGGCAAGCAGGCGATGTCAGCGTGATTGCTCTTTATCTCTTTAATGGCCGCGTGTTGGCCTCCGGCACAGAGAGCGTGGCGCGTAATGTCTGCATCAGGTAGCCAAAATTTAGCGCAGCGCTGCAGTTGATTATGAAGGCGTTACGGCTGAATTTCAGACACAAAAAAAGCCGCTCGTAAGCGACTTAATTTTGCATCAATCGATGGTGCCGAAGGTCGGACTCGAACCGACATGTATCTCTACGGTTGATTTTGAATCAACTGCGTCTACCGATTTCGCCACTTCGGCACTGAAGAGGATGCGGAAAACGTTGGCGATTATACCGTTACGCGCGGAGTGCGCAACACTAATCGACAGCGCTTTGCGCTAAGCGTTGAAAAAACCAGCACTTCGCCATTTATGTGGCGTAAACGCGGCAGCCCGAGCGCCCTTTCGGCGCTTTCCTGTGCAAATTCCAGAACATTCCCAAACTCCCACCACTTCGGAACTTTCTGTGCTTACGCCTCTCTTAACCAAAACTGACAGCGTCAGATGTATAAAACAAAGAGGTTGAGATGAACAAAGCAACACAACGCATCATTTTGGGATTGGGTATCGCGGCAGCAATGGCGGCAGGCAGTGCTTCGGCAGCGAGTTGGCAGGATCAGTTGAGTAGCGCAGCATCTCAGCTGTCTCAGCAAAACAGCGGTTCTACCACCACCACCAGCAGCACGCAGAACGGCGGTCTGTCGCTCTCTTCACTGAGCGGTTTACTGAATGGTGGTGACAAAGCGGTCAGCTCCAACAGCATGACCAACGCCGCAGGCGTGATGTCCTACTGCGTGCAGCACAACGTGGTGGATAACAATGTGGCATCGGTGAAGGATCAGGTACTGAGCAAGCTCGGCCTTAGCAGCCCCGCCGCGCAAGAGCAGAAAACCGATTATCAGCAGGGTCTGCAAGGGTTGCTGAACACCGGCAACGGTCAGCAGCTGAACCTGCAGAGTCTGAGCAACTCGCCGATGGGTGAGAAACTGAAGACCAAGGCCTGTGACGTGGTGCTGAAACAAGGCAAGAAATATATCGGCATGTAATTCCCATCTTCTTTCAGATTGCAGGTGCGCTGTCGGCTTTTTTCCCTCGCTTACAAGCACATCGGGTGTCTCTCAAAAGTCGCCGCTCTGCCATCTGAAGGATTTTAGGTGTTGTGTCTGTTGAAAAGACGCGAGCTGTCCCTCGCGTCTTATTCACTATGATGGATAGCACAATCCAATGCCCCGCGACAGCCCATCAACCCATTAGCCTATGAGTTTCTTCTACCACTCTCTCCAGCACATCCACTGCCTGCTCAAACGATCGAATATTGGTGTAACCGATCACCAGCCCGTAGCGTTTCTGGGTTTGCGTATACCAGCCTGAAAGCGGCAATACGCGCAGCTGATGACGCTGCCAAATCTCTGCCAGCGCTACGTCCTGAATACCTCGCCGCAGGAAGGCCACGATATGCATGCCTCCATCAGTGAGTTCAAAGTCAAACAGCTGCGGGAAACAGTGCTGTAGCGCATCCAGCATCATGCGGCGGCGCTGCTGGTAGAGAATCCGCATCTTCTTGATATGGCGATAGAAGTGTCCATCACTGAGGAATTGTGCGAGGATTTTCTGCGGTAGCAACGGCATGCCGGTTTCGAGGATTTCACCCAGCTCGCGGAAGCGTTCAATGGTCTGTTGCGGCATCACCAGATAACCCACGCGCATCGCGGGCATCATGGTTTTGCTGAAAGTGCCGGTATAGATCACCCGATCGTGCACATCAAGGCTTTTTAGCGCCGGGATCACTTTGCGCGTGTAGTGAAACTCGCCGTCGTAATCATCCTCAATGATCCAGCTGCTATTCTGCTGCGCCCACTCCAGCAAGTGATGCTTGCGGGGTAATGATAACGTCACCGCCAGCGGGCTCTGATGGGTTGGCGTGACGACCGCGAAGCGTGCGTCTGAGTGATAACGCAGGAGGAAATCCACGTCGAGACCTTCACGATCCACCGGTACATAGTGCAGATTCGGTGCGATGCGCTTTAACAGTTTCTGCCCAAAGAAATAGCCCGGATCTTCAAACAGCACTTTGTCGTGAGGATGGGCCAGCACGGCCAGGATGAGGCGCAGGTTGGCGCGATAACCAGTGGTGATAAAAATCTGCTCCGGCTGGCAGTTGAGCCCGCGCGAAATATTGAGATAGCTGGCAATCGCCTCACGCAATGGCTGGTAGCCCATGATGGCGGGCATGATCATTTCATCGGGCCGCAACGTTCGCGCCGCCTTTCCGGAGATCAGCAGCCACTTCTTGTGCGGGAACTCATCCAGTGCCGGAATACCCAGCCGCAGCTCGCCTTTGCTTTCAATCACCGGATATTCGAGCGGTGTGGAAGGTGGCGCCGCATTGACCACAGCGGCTTCGCCGAGGTTCAGTGCAGGGTTCACACGTGTGCCCTTCGCGCCCTGGCTGACAAAGTATCCCTCTCCAATGAGGATCTCATAGGCGGCCTCCACGGTTTTACGCGCAACCTGTAGCTCACTGGCTAACACGCGGATCGCGGGCACCCGGTCGCCCGGCTTTAAGCGCCCTTCCAGGATCTGCTGGCGATAGCGAGCGTAAATTTCTTTGTAACCCATCTGTCTTCCTTCATCACGATGAAGTGCACATGAATGCGCCCCTGAAGAATGAGCGCACGTCACAGCAGCATAACCATGTCCTACTTGTTTTCTCCTATATTGACCCTTTTTCCTTCGACATAGAAGTTTATGATGTTCCCATCAACCCGACAACCGCTTGCAGGCTGCTATGAAGATTGTTCACTACCAAACGCCCACCGAATTGGCCTGCTGCTATGCATTGATGCGCGAACTGCGTTTCAAACTGAAGGATGAAGCCGCGTTTGTGGCGCAGGCACAGCGTCAGCAATTACAGGGCTATCGGCTGGCGGGTATCGAACAGGGTGGTCAACCGGTGGCGCTGGCAGGCTATCGACTGCTGGAAAACTTTATTCATGGCCGTTTTTGCTACATCGATGATTTGGTGACCTGCACCAGCACTCGCAGCCAGGGTTTGGGAGCCGCGCTACTGCACGGTCTGGCGCAGCAAGCACGGGAACAAGGCTGTGGCCGCATCGTGCTCGACACCGCGCTGAGCAATCAACGGGCACAACAATTTTATCAACGCGTCGGTTACCACGCGTTGGGACTGCACTTTTATCGCGATCTCGCTGAGGGAGAAAATTCATGAAATTGCTGCATATTCAGGTCAGCCCGGATCTGGCCGGATCGGCCTCACGTAACGTCTCGGCGCGTTTGGTGGAGAAGCTCCGCGCCCAGCATAGCGATCTCGAAGAGACGGTACTGGATCTTGCGCAGCACCCGTTGCCCCACCTGGATGCCTTCACCATTGGCGCCTTCTTTACCCGTCCCGAGGATCGTAGCGATGCACAGCGTGCCGCCATTCAGACTTCCGAAAAAATGGTGGATCAGCTGTTCGCCTGCGACACCCTGGTTATCTCGTCGCCGATGTGGAACCTCGGGCTACCGTCGGTGCTGAAAGCCTGGTTCGACCATATCACCCGCGCCGGGCGCACCTTCGCCTTTACGCCGGAAGGCACCAAAGTCGGTCTGGTGAGCGGCAAGAAGGTATACAGCGTGGTCGCCAGCGGCAGCGTATTTGCCCACGGCCCGTTTGTGCAGGATGACCAGTTCACGCCTTACATCCGCGTGGCACTCGAATACATCGGCATCACCGATGTGGAGTTTATCCGCGTGGACGGTACGCACGATCCCGTCAGCCGCGACACCGCATTACCCCAGGCTCTGCAAGCCATTGACCGCTTATTTTGAATGAGGAAAACATCATGACTTCACGCGTTAACCATTTTAAAACCGCGCCAGCACTGGCCAAATCCATGTCCGATTTCTCTAACACCGTGGCGAACACCGTACTGGAGAAGTCACTGAAACACTTGATTGATATCCGTGCCTCGCAGCTGAATCACTGTGCTTTCTGCCTCGACATGCATGTGAAACAGGCGAAGATCGACGGCGAGCGCGAACTGCGTCTGCATCACGTTTCTATCTGGCGTGAATCTCCACTGTTCAGCGCTCGCGAGAAAGTGGCTTTTGCCCTGACCGAAGCGCTGACCCGCATTGGTGAACACGGCGTGGATGAAGCGCTGTACGGTGAAGTACGTGAACATTTCTCTGAAGGTGAAATCAGTGAGCTGACCTTTAAGATCGCCGCCATCAACACCTGGAACCGCCTGATGATTTTGTCGCAGATGGCACCGGGTGCTCTCGACAGTGCTTACGGCCTGGATCGTGCTGATTTGCGTTAATTTTTACCGCCAGTAGCGCGTGCTGCTGGCGATGTCATGTTCATCTGCGCTGCCTGACGCTATAGTGAGATTTTGCACCACATAGGACAGCGCGCATGAAAGGCATCAATATTGCGATTTACTTCGATCCCGACCTGATTCACATCAGCGTTCACCAGCAGGATGACAGCTATCTCAGCCACCATTTCAGCTACGATGACAGCGTGATTGAAGAGATCTACCAGTGGCTGGAGCAGTTCACGCCTAATCGCACCCACATTTGCCTGATTGAGCACGATACTGCCGATATCCTTGCCGATGAGTTGGTTGATAACGGCTATCACGTCCATCAGGTGACGCAGCACGATCTCCTGAACTGGTTTGCCAGCGAGCCTCCTGCAGAACCCGATGGTTCGCCAGTGCGTGCCCTGCTGCGCTATCTGGAAAACGAAAACCCGTCTGAATATCAGTCTCGCACCCCGCAGATCGAAGCCTTGATGGATATGCTGGATGAGCTGGACGATCTGGAAGGCGTGGATGAAGTCGAAGATGAAGACAACCTGCCGGATGACGTACTGCGTTTGATGAAGCAGAAGAAAATCACCGCCAACCAAGCCGCAGAGCGTTTGCTGCCCGACGTCAATGAACGCATTCGCGAACACCTGATAAGCTACCCTGAGCTGATGACGCCCGAACTGCTGGAAGATTTCTTCCCGGAGTTGCTGGAAGCGTTAGAAACGCCAAAACATTGATGCATTTTGCATACGCGCGCTAAGTTGTGCCACGATGCGCCTCTACGGTGTGTCGCGGTGTCATTGAAACTCGGGGAAAACCATGCTGGAACTGTTTAAAGCCATCGGGCTCGGATTGGTGGTGCTGTTGCCGCTGGCCAACCCGCTGACCACGGTGGCGTTGTTTCTTGGTCTTGCGGGAGACATGAATTTCCAGGAACGCAATCGCCAGGCCATGCAGGCTTCGATTTACGTGTTCCTGATTATGATGGTGGCGTGGTACGCCGGGAATGCGGTGCTGCACACCTTCGGCATCTCGATCCCTGGTCTGCGTATGGCAGGAGGATTGATCGTCGCCTTTATCGGTTTTCGCATGCTGTTTCCGGCGAAACCCGTCGGCCACTCCGTTGAAGCCCGGCATAAACAGGATGAAATCGACGCCACCGATGCGAATCGTGAATCGGTAAATATCGCCTTCGTGCCGCTGGCGATGCCCAGTACGGCAGGCCCGGGCACTATTGCGATGATCATCAGTTCGGCTTCCACCGTAAAAGCGGGTGTCGATTTTCCAAACTGGGTGGTGAACGTGGCGCCGGTGCTGACCTTCTTGTCGGTCGCTGTGATTTTGTGGATTTCGCTGCGCAGTTCGGGCGCCATCATGAAGCTGGTAGGTAAAGGCGGGATTGAGGCAATTTCGCGGCTGATGGGCTTCTTGCTTGTGTGTATGGGCGTGCAGTTTTTGATTAACGGCGTGTTAGAAGTGGTACGGACTTTTCATTAAAGAGAGTGCGGCCCGAAGGCCGCACCCGATTTACTCTGCTTTCAACGTCTTGCGCACATCCGCAACCTGATCTTTGGTCACGGCTGGGGCATTGTTACTCCAGCCCTGACGGATAAAGGTCGCCAGCTGCGCCACTTCATCATCCGTCAAACGCTTGCCAAAGCCCGGCATCGCGAGGGTTGACGGCGCCTTCTCGGTCGATGGCTGCTGCGCACCGGCAAGAATGGTGTGGATCAAGCCGGTAGGATCGTTGGCATTCACAATGGTGGCCTGATCCAGCTCCGGGAAGATCCCTGGCGCGCCTTTACCGGTCACGAAGTGACAGGCACCGCAGTTATCGATGTACAGACGCTCACCTTCCGTCAGGTTTTTCGCTGCGGTCAGTTTGGCTTCCGTCGCCTGCTGCTTCTGCACGTTGTACGCCTGCAGCGGTGGGTTGCCACCGATGAACTTCAGATAAGACGCAATGGCTTTCAGATCGGCATCGGTCATGTGCGAGCTGGAGTGCTCAATCACTGACTTCATCTCTCCGCCAACTGCCGCTTTGTCGTTACGACCGGTTTGCAGGTAATCGACGATCTCCTGCTCACTCCAGCGCGGTAAGCCACGCAGCGACGGCACATCCCAGTTGTTCAGGCTACCACCGGCGAGGAACTTGTCGTCACCGCTGTCCAGCGCTTTCTCGTTCATGCCGAGACCGCGTGGCGTATGGCACGAGCCACAGTGACCGAGGCTTTCCACGATGTAAGCACCGCGATTCACTTCTTCAGATGCGCCGCCAATCGGCTGGAACGGCTTGTCAGAAGTGAATGCCCAGTTCCAGAAGCGCATGCCCCAGCGCTGGCTGAACGGGAAGCTCAGTTTGGTCTCTTCCGGCTGCTCACTGCTCGGCTTCACGCCCTTCATGAAGTAGACATACAGCGCATGCATGTCTTCATCACTGATTTTGGCGTAATCCGGGTATGGCATGGCCGGGTAAAGACGTGAACCATCCGGCAACACGCCTTTGCGCACCGCATCAGAGAACTGCTGCTCGCTGTAGTTGCCGATGCCGTGCTCTTTGTCCGGTGTGATGTTAGTGGAGAAGATGGTGCCGAGATTCGACTCAATCGCCAGCCCCCCCGCATAATCCGCTTTGCCCGACACGGTATGGCACGCCATACAGTCGCCAAGACGAGACAGATATTCACCCTGCTTGATCAGCGCGGCTTCATCTTCCGCATGAGCCTGCACCGCAAAGCTTCCCAGCAGCACGGCGTTAGCGATTAACAATGATTTTAATTTCATGTGCTTATGCCTGTACCAATGGACCTGGGTTTTTCAGATAGTGTTCTTTGATCGCCTGCGCCGCCATCAGGGTAATCGCACCGATGGTATCGGTCGGGTTCGCCTGGAAGTTTTGCGGGAAGGCGTTACCGCCCGGTACAAACACGTTATGCACATCCCAGCTCTGCAGATACTTGTTCAGCGCAGAAGTTCTTGGGTTATCGCCCATCACCGCGCCGCCCACGTTGTGTGTGGAGACGTATTTGGTGAGGTCAAAATCCGCGCCCATCGGCAGGAAGCTCATGCTCATGCTGTCTGGGTTCAGCTCTTTAGCGATATCACCAACGATACCCTTCAGATGCTGTTGCAGCTTGAGTTCGTTCTCTTTCCAGTTGAACGTCATACGCAGCAGCGGCTGACCGCGATGGTCGGTGTAGTGTGGATCCAGATCCAGATAGATATCGCGATACGACTGGCAAGTTGTCGTGATGCTGATCTTCATAGAATGGTTGTACCACTCTTCCAGACCCTCTTTGTAACCCATGCCCCAGGCTGGCGTGCCTTTTGGCAGCGCAGCGGCCATTGGCGTACCGGTGGCTTGCGAGCTGTGGATCTTCGCGCCGCCGAGGAAGCCGAGGCCTGGACCATCGAAGTTGCCCGGTGAGATGTCGTTGAACATCTGGCCGGTGGCGCCTGCGGTGGCGTAGGAGTTGAAGTTCTTATCTTTGAAGAACAGGGTTGCGCCGCCGTTGGACAGGAACGCATAGTTACGGCCCACCACACCTTCTTCGGTGATTGGGTTGTACGGCTTGCCGATACCGGACAGCAGCATCAGACGCACGTTGTACAGCTGGAAGCTGGACAGCACCACTATTTTGGCTGGCTGGAACACTTCGTTGCCGTCTGCATCGAAGTAGAGAACGCCTTTCGCGGTTTTACCATCATCGTGCAGCACCACTTTGTACACTTCCGCATGCACTTCGTAAGAGAAGTTTGGCAGACGCTTCAGTGCATCCATCACAGCAGTTTGCGGTGAGGCTTTGGAGTAGTTCAGGCACGGGTATTTCGAGCAGTAACCGCAATAGTTACACGGCGCGATCTGGTTGCCGTACGGGTTTTTCCACGCGCGAGACACACAAGCCGACGGGTTCGGGAACGGGTGATAACCCAGCTTGGTGGCCGCTTCTTTGAACATCACGTTGTTCAGCGTGTCTTCCAGCGCAGGCAGCGGATAGGGTTCAGAACGTGGGCCTTCGAACGGGTCACCGCCTTCCAGAATCTGACCACGCAGGTTGCCGGTATTACCCGACTGACCGCAAATCAGCTCAAACTTATAGTAATACGGCTCGATCTCTTCCCAGGTGAACGGGAAGTCCATCACGCGCATATCATCCTGCAGCACGCCCGGCTTGTAAGCCTGATCGACGTAAGTCTTCAGTTTGATATCGGTTGGGGTTGGGCGAATCAGTACCGCCGTCCAGTGCATACCTGCGCCGCCGACACCGGTACCCGGTGCGAATGCGCCCCATTTACGGGTTGGCAGTGCGGTCTGGCTCATGTTGTAACGCACCGTGACCGCCACTTCTTTCGGCGTAGCGAACACTTTGTTGCGCACGTTGTAGGCGTATTCATCAGCCGGTTTCGGGTAAGCAAAATCCGGGTAATCACGCTCGCCGCCGCGCTCTAACGCGCGCACTTCCAGCCCGGCCAATGCCAGTTCGATACTCATCAACGAGCCGGCCCAGCCGAGGCCGCAAACGACGACGTCGACTTCTTTCTTTGTAATCTGTGCCATGTTAATCCTGTCTCACATACCAAATACGGGGGTGGGCTTAAGCGCGCTCACCCAAGAGGCTGACCGGTCCCAGTGGGTACGGCACGTTGTGCTGCTTCACCCACTCGGTGAAGCTGGCGCGTGCGCCTGGGAAGCCAATCGCAATCCAGGCTTTCATGCCCTTATTGCCGCCATACATCGGATCGGCGAGGTAGCCGTGTTTGGTATCTGCCAGTAACTGACCAAAGAACTGCGAGGCTTTCAGGTTCGGTTCACCCATTGCCGGGAAATCGATACCGTCATTTTTATTGACCTTGGTCAGCACCGCGTCTTTCTCTTCCAGCGTCAGTTCATGGAAGGATTTTTTGTAGGTGCTCTGCGTCCACTGTTCCACCAGCTTGATGCCTGTGCGATACAGCTCTTGCGGGGTGTAAGGGATCTGATAACCCATGGTGGCTGGCGCGTGCACGTCGAACGGACCCTTCATGTAAATTTCGCCGCCGAACTCAGGGCTATGGAGTTGCTGATCGATAAAGATCGGCACGTTAGTTTCCAGTGCACCCGGCGCTTTGCCTTTACCACCGGCCGGAATCAGACGATCGGTCGCGGCCAAAATAAACTGCCACTCCTGAGCGCTGAAAAAGATCGGTTTGTAATCGGCGAGTTCCGGTGCTGCCATTTCCGCAGCTTGCGCCGCAGTTAAGCCCTTAAATACCAGGTCGCTTAATGGCAAAGCCAATAACGACCCAAGCAAAAACTTACGTCTGGTGGTCGGTTTATTTAGAAGCATGGCGCGACGACTCTCACTTGCTAAGAAAGATAATTATTTTTGTTAATGGCTTTATAAATCGGTAAATAACCTGGCAATCTTAGGGATATAGATATTTCTGAATGTAAGAATCAATGTTCAGATATGTTTTGATGAGAAACCATCATGATGTTGAATTTAGGTTAAGGGCAGGTAAAGGGCTTTCGGAAGGTGAATTGGACTTTTAACCGTACAATTGCTGTGTTTTTAGCAAGTCTGGATGGGCAAATGACCAAAATTGATCGCGCAAGGAAATAATCGCTCAATTCAATCGATAAAAATAAATCATACTTCCATACAAGAGAATCATTCTCATTAATAACATCTTATTTACTTAATTGACCAGTACATGAACGATCTATTTCCTGGAAATGACAGGCGGCGCACAAAATAAGTGAAATAATCGCCGAATGTTATCATTTGTTAATTTCCGGCACAGCTCAGAACAAACCGGCATTTTGCATGAGCGGCAGCAGCGATAGAGTCAATTTATCTATCACTCAGGAAAACAATAAATGCGTGCATTGATTTTGTTGGTCACTTTATGGAGTAGTGCATTCGCCTTGCAGGCTGCGACACCGAAAGACACGCTGGTGGTTGCCGTACCGCTGGATGGCATCATCAGCTTCGACCCCGCTGAAAGCTTTGAAACGGTCAGCAACAGCGTACAACGCAACATTTATCAGACGCTGGTGCAAGCCGACCGCAATACGCCACAGAAACTGGCACCGCTGCTGGCGACTTCCTGGCAAAGTGGCAGTACGCCGCACAGCCTGGTGTTTAACCTTAAACCAGGTGCCCGCTTCTCCAGCGGCAATGCGGTGACGCCGCAGGATGTGATTTTCTCACTGACGCGTGCCGTGCAGTTGAACAAAGCACCCTCTTTTATTCTCGCCGAATTTGGCTGGACCAACGAGAACATCGCCAGCCAGTTTAAGGTGCTGAATGATCATCAGCTGGAGATTCAGTGGCCCGCGCAGATTGGTCAGGATCTGGCGCTGCGTCTGCTCACCGCGCCAGTGGCCTCGGTGGTGGACAGCAAAACCGTGCAGCAGCATGCGGTGAATAACGATCTGGGTAATGGCTGGCTGCACACCCATACGGCAGGCAGCGGCGCGTTTACGATTCAGCAGTATGTGCCGCAGCAGGTGCTGGTGCTGAGCGCCAACCCACAAGCCAATCCGCAGCCACACCTGAAGCGTATATTGCTGAAAGGTGTCGCCGATGCCGGTGCGCGTCGTTTGCTGATCCAACAAGGTGATGTGGATGTGGCTTATCAGCTCGGCCCAGACCAGATTGATGCACTGAAAAGTGATAAGAACCTGCACATTGCGGCATTCCCTTCGAGCCTGGTGTATTACCTGGGCTTTAATACGCAGAACAAAACGCAGCCCGCACTGGGTAATCCGGCCCTGTGGGAAGCGGCGCGCTGGTTAGTGGATTATCAGTCCATCTCACAAGATTTGCTGAAAGGTCAGTACCGCATTCATCAAAGCTTCCTGCCGCAGGGCTTTGACGGCGCGCTGGAGGACAAACCGTTCCACTACGATGTGGCCAAAGCCAAAGCGATATTAGCCAAAGGCGGGATTAAACCGGGCAGCAAGTTTGCGCTGACGGTGATTAATCAGCCACCTTACATCGATGTGGCGCAGGCGCTGCAGGCCAGCTTTGCCAAAGCAGACGTGCAGATTGAGTTGCAGCCGGTGGCGGAATCCGAGCTGTGGAGCAAGATGCGCGGCCGCGATTTCCAGTCGATCTTTATCTACTGGGGCGCGGATTACGTTGACCCTAATACCAATGCCAGCGCCTTTGCTTACAACGTGCCGGGCGGCTCGAAAACATTGGCGTGGCGTGTCGGCTGGGAGATTCCGGAACTCAGCGCCAAAACACGTGCCGCAGCAGGCGAAAGTGATGCCGCCAAACGCCGTGCGCTTTACACCGACCTGCAAAACACCGTGCAGCAGAACTCTCCGTTTGTGGTGATGCTGCAGGGCGCGCAGCAGGTGGCGGTGCGGAACAACGTCAATCATGTGCAGCAAGGGATTGGGGTGAGCTTGCTGTTCTTTGATGTGGTGCAGAAGCAATAGATCCTGTTGATGGGGGATGGCTTCCCCCATCAACACTTTCAGTACAATCTTCATCCTTCCCCTCGCATCGCTTGCTATTCTTTCTGGCATAACCTGTTGCCTGCGAGTGAAAAAATATGACCACCCCGTTGCTGATTGCTCAAACGCCTGACATCCAGTTATCCCTGCTTTCCAATATGGCGAACCGCCACGGCTTAATCACTGGTGCCACCGGCACCGGTAAAACCGTGACGCTGCAAAAAATCGCCGAGTCCTTCTCCAATATCGGCGTGCCGGTGTTTATGGCCGACGTCAAAGGCGATCTCACTGGCGTGGCGACCGCCGGTGAAGGCTCGGAAAAGTTACAGGCGCGGTTGGAAAAGATTGGCGTGACCGACTGGCAGGCACAGAAAAATCCGGTGATGGTGTGGGATATTTTTGCCGAGAAAGGCCATCCGGTGCGTGCCACAGTTTCCGACCTTGGCCCGCTGTTGCTGGCGCGCTTGCTCAACCTCAATGAGGTGCAATCGGGCGTGCTGCAAATCATCTTCCGCATCGCCGACGATCAAGGGTTGTTGCTGCTGGATTTCAAAGATCTGCGCGCCATGACGCAATACATCGGGGATAACGCTAAATCTTTCCAGACGCAGTACGGCAACATCAACAGCGCCTCGGTGGGGGCGATTCAGCGCGGTTTGCTGGCGCTGGAACAGCAAGGCGCTGAACACTTCTTCGGCGAGCCGATGCTGGATATCCGTGACTGGATGCGTTGTGACAACGAAGGCAAAGGTTTCATCAACATCCTTTCCGCCGAGAAGCTGTATCAAATGCCGAAACTCTATGCCACCAGCTTGCTGTGGCTGCTGGCGGAGTTGTACGAGCAGCTGCCCGAAGCGGGCGACCTCGATAAACCTAAAATGGTGTTCTTCTTTGATGAGGCACACCTGTTGTTTACCGATGCGCCGCCGGTGCTGCTGGAGAAAGTAGAACAGGTGATACGTCTGATTCGATCCAAAGGCATCGGCGTCTATTTCGTCACGCAGAATCCGTCGGATATCCCTGATAACGTGCTCGGTCAGCTAGGCAATCGCGTGCAACACGCCCTGCGCGCCTTTACGCCGAAAGATCAGAAAGCGGTGAAAAGCGCCGCCGAAACCATGCGCGCCAATCCGGCGTTCGATACCGTGGAAGCCATTCAGGCGCTGGGCACCGGCGAAGCATTGATCTCCTTCCTCGATGATAAAGGCAGCCCGTCGATGGTGCAGCGTGCGATGGTGATTGCGCCCGGTTCACGCATGGGGCCGGTGACGCAGGATGAACGTAATGGCTTAATCAATAACTCCCCGTTGTACGGCAAATACGACACCGAAGTGGATCGCGAATCCGCGTTTGAGATGCTGCAAAAAGGCGTGCAGGCCGCGCCGCAGCAGGCCGATGCGCCGGAAGCCAAAGGCAATAATGTCGAAGTTGATGATGGCATTCTCGGCGGGTTGAAAGACATTCTGTTTGGCACCACCGGACCGCGCGGCGGCAAGCGCGATGGCGTGGTGCAGAGCGTGGCAAAAAGCGCGGCGCGTCAGGTCACCAACCAAATCATTCGTGGCGTGCTGGGAAGTTTGATGGGCGGCCGTCGTCGATAACATACTGAAAAAATTTATTTTCCTCCGCGGCGCTATGTATGGCTCGGGCATCAGCAGCGCTGCAGTGACACCTGCGCGCCGCGACATTAATGACGCTGATTGAATAGGTGCAATGATTCGCACCGCCACCCTAAGGTGTGGTCTGCTAAGATCGTTATATGGATAAATATCAACAACTCAAACGGAGCAAGCGTCTGGCGCTCGCATTGCTGCTGGTTGCCGCAGCGACTTTTGTCGTGACGCTGTTTCTGCCACCCAATTTTTGGGTGCTTGGTCTCAAGGCCATTGCTGAAGCGGCGATGGTCGGTGCGCTGGCCGACTGGTTTGCGGTGGTCGCGCTGTTTCGTCGCGTGCCGGTGCCCTTCATCTCGCGGCACACGGCGATTATTCCGCGCAATAAGGATCGCATCGGGGAAAATCTTGGCCGCTTTGTGCAGGAGAAATTTCTCGATACCGATTCGTTGCTGGCGCTGATTCGCCGCCACGATCCCTCGCAGATGCTGGCGCACTGGCTCAACACGCCGGGCAACGCCGATCGCATTGGTCGCCATCTGTTGCAGGTGATGCGCGGCTTCCTTGATCTCACGGATGATGAACGCATCCAGCGCTTCCTGCGGCGTGCCGTGCATCGCGCACTGGATAAGGTCGATCTGACGCAATCCAGCGCGCTGTTACTGGATAGCCTGACCAAAAACAATCGCCATCAGGAACTGCTCGATGCCGCAGTACAACAGCTGCTGCGTCTGCTGCACAAGCCTGGCACGCGTGAGTTCATCGCAACTCAGATTGTGCGCTGGCTGAAGCGCGAACATCCCATCAAAGCCAAAATGCTGCCCACCGAATGGCTGGGTGAGCACAGTGCTGATGTCGTGGCCAACGCGGTCGATTCGATTCTCGATGAAGTGGCGATCAATCAGGGGCACGAGCTGCGTCTGGGATTTGACCGCGCAGTTCAGCGGTTAATTGAGAAGCTAAAAACCGACCCCGAAATGGCCGAACGTGCCGAGGTGATCAAAAACTGGCTGAAAGAGGATGAGTCGCTGAATCGCTACATCGGCGAGCTATGGCAGGACTTGCGTAGCTGGCTGAAGGCCGATCTTAACAGTGAAGATTCTCGCGTGCAGGAGCGCGTGCGTCTTGCCGCGCTATGGTTCGGTGAAACGCTGGCAGCAGATGAAGCGCTGCGTATCTCGATGAATCAACACTTGGAAGATGCCGCCCGCAGCATTGCACCAGAGTTCGCCGAATTTCTGACGCGCCACATTAGCGATACCGTGAAGAGCTGGGATGCGCGTGAGATGTCACAACAGATTGAGTTGAACATTGGCCGCGATCTGCAGTTTATCCGCATTAACGGGACGTTGGTGGGTGGCACTATTGGGTTGGTGCTGTACCTGTTGTCGCAGTTGCCGGCTCTAATTCATACTCTTAAGTAATAAAAAAGCCGCCATCATGATGGCGGCTTCTGTGAGTTTTGGTGATAGCAGCAGGCTATCCCTGAACCATCAACTGCGCTTCATCAGCAGATACAAGCTGATGGCAAAGAACGCGGCACTCGGCAATAGCGCTCCCAGAATCGGTGGGATGCCATACACCAGACTCAGCGGACCGAAGATCTGGTCCAGCACGTAGAACAGGAAGCCGAAGCTGATACCCGTCACCACGCGCACGCCCATCGACACGCTACGCAGCGGACCAAAGATAAACGACAACGCCATCAGCATCATCACCGCCACGGAAAGCGGCTGGAAGATTTTACCCCACATGTTCAGCAGATAACGCCCTGACACCTGGCCACTCTGCTTAAGGTATTTGCTGTAGTTGTACAGACCGCTAATGGACAGCGCATCCGGATCCAGCGCCACCACGCCGAGTTTGTCAGGCGTCAGGTTGGTTTTCCACTCCCCGCCCAGACTTTGCGAACCGGTAATCTGTTTCGCATCACTCAGGTTGGACTCATCTACCTGCGACAGCTGCCACAACTTCTTGTCCTTGTTCCAGGTCGCACTGGCGGCATAACGCACGCTGAGCAGACGACGCTGGTCGGTGAAGGTGTAAATGCTGACGCCATCAATCTCATTGTCGCCTTTGATGCGTTCGATGTAGATAAAGTCATGGCCGTCTCTCGCCCACAGCCCATTCTGCGTCGACATCAGCGAGCCGCCGTACAGCTGCTGCGCACGGTAGTTACGCGCCATCTGCTCGCCCTGCGGTGCCACAAATTCGCCGATAGCCATGGTCAACAGCACCAGCGGAATCGCGGTTTTCATCACCGCCAGCGCCACCTGCATACGGGTAAAGCCCGATGCCTGCATCACCACCAGCTCGCTGCGCTGCGCTAGCGTTCCCAAGCCCAACAATGCACCTAAGAGTGCGGCCATCGGGAAGAAGATCTCAATATCTTTCGGCACGCTGAGCAGCGTGTAGTAACCGGCGTCGAGTGCGGTGTAGGCACCCTGCCCGGTTTTACGTAGCTGATCGACAAATTTGATAATGCCCGATAGCGACACCAGCATGAACAACGTCAGCATGATGGTGTTGAAGATGGTTTTGCCGATATAGCGGTCAAGGACCTTAAACATTACTGCGATCCTCCACGACTAAAGCGACCACGAATGCGTCGCATCGGTACCGTATCCCACAGGTTCAACATCACGGCCAGCGCCAGATAAGCCAGGTTCACTACCCACATCCAAATCGCGGGATCGAACTTGCCTTTCGCTGCGTTAGAACGTAACGAACTCTGCAGCAGGAAGAAGATCAGATACAGCAGCATAGCAGGCAGCATTGATAGCACACGCCCCTGACGAGGGTTGACCACGCTGAGCGGCACCACCATCAACGCCATCACCAGCACCGCAAACACCAGCGTTAGACGCCAGTGGAACTCGGCCTGGAACTGCGGCGTTTTGTTTTGGTACAGCGTGCTAATACTCGCCTGATCGGCATCATTCGGATCGAGCGTGGCTTCTTTATAGCCCACCAGCGCCTGATAGTTGGTGAAGTCAGTGATGCGGAAATCGCGCAGCATCGCGGTACCTTCAAAGCGCGTGCCTTTATCCAGCGTCACCACTTGTGAGCCGTCTTTGCGCTGCTCCATATGACCGCTGTCGGCGACGACCACGGATGGACGCGCATTGCCCTTCGGACGCAGCTGCGCCAGGAACACGTTACCAAACGTGTTGCCTTTGACGTTCTCAACAAACAGCACGGTATTACCGTCACTGGAGGTCTGGAACTGGCCCGCCGCCAACGCTGCCGCACCGGGGTTGGCTTTGGCATTTTGCGTCACTTCGTCCTGATAACGCGATGACCATGGCCCTAACCAGATGACGTTAACCGCCGCCACCGCGGAAGTCAGCAGCATCAGGATCATCGCGGCCTTGACCAGCACGCTTTTCCCCAAGCCGCAGGCATGCATCACCGTGATCTCACTTTCGGTGTACAGCCGCCCAAGGGTCATTAAAATCGCCAGAAACAAGCTTAGGGGCAGGATAAGTTGTGCCATTTCAGGCACGCCAAGTCCTAACAATGTCAGAACCAGATTTGTTGGGATCTCGCCATCCACCGCTGCACCCAAAATCCTGACTAACTTCTGGCAAAAGAAGATCAGTAGCAGGATGAACAGGATAGCCAGCTGGCTTTTGAGCGTTTCCCGAACCAGATATCTAATGATGATCACGCTTAGTACGCCTGTGATAACTTGTCTTTTTGCAGGAAAATCGCTAGTTTCAACGCTTATCAGCCATTTTTCTTCATCAATGGCCGTCATCGTAGCTAAAATAGTATGACGAACGCGTTAGGGTGGTGAAAAAACAACACATTGCCACCACATCTCATTATGACCGTCGGCGTTAAATTGTCATGGCGCCGCTAAAAATAATGGGTTACGAACGCGCTACATTCTAACGACAGCTAAGGCCGTTGTCTTTAAGATTCAGGAGAGTGCATGGAGTTCAGTGTAAAAAGCGGTAGCCCGGAAAAACAGCGTAGCGCCTGCATTGTTGTGGGCGTTTTCGAACCGCGCCGTTTGTCACCCATTGCTGAACAGCTGGATAAAATCAGCGAGGGCTACATCAGCGCCCTGCTGCGCCGCGGTGAACTGGAAGGCAAAGTCGGTCAGACATTGCTGCTGCACCATGTGCCTAACATCCTGTCTGAACGCATCCTGTTGATCGGCTGCGGTAAAGAGCGCGAGCTGGATGAACGCCAGTATAAACAGGTGATTCAGAAGACCATCAATACGCTGAACGACACGGGTTCGATGGAAGCGGTGTGCTTCCTGACCGAACTGCATGTTAAAGGGCGTAACACTTACTGGAAAGTCCGCCAGGCGGTTGAAACCTCAAAAGAAGCGCTCTACAACTTCGATCAGCTGAAAAGCAATAAAGTTGAACCGCGCCGTCCACTGCGCAAGCTGGTGTTCAACGTGCCAACCCGTCGTGAACTCACCAGCGGTGAACGTGCGATTCAGCATGGTTTAGCGGTGGCAGCGGGCGTCAGAGCCGCCAAAGACCTCAGCAATATGCCGCCAAATATTTGTAACGCCGCGTATCTGGCGTCACAGGCGCGCCAGTTGGCAGATGCTTACAGCAAAAATGTCACCACGCGTGTCATCGGCGAACAGCAGATGAAAGAGCTGGGCATGAACGCTTATCTGGCGGTCGGGGCCGGTTCACACAACGAATCATTGATGTCGGTGATTGAATACAAAGGCAGTACCGAGCCAGAAGCGCGTCCGATTGTACTGGTCGGTAAAGGCCTGACCTTCGATTCCGGTGGTATCTCGATCAAACCTGCCGATTCGATGGATGAAATGAAGTACGACATGTGCGGCGCGGCGTCCGTGTACGGCGTGATGCGCATGGTGGCGGAACTCAATCTGCCGCTGAACGTCGTCGGCGTACTGGTGGGTTGTGAGAACATGCCGGATGGTCGTTCGATGCGTCCAGGCGATGTGCTGACCACCATGTCAGGCCAGACCGTTGAAGTGCTGAATACCGATGCGGAAGGCCGTCTGGTGCTGTGCGACGCGCTGACTTACGTGGAGCGCTTCGAGCCAGAAGTGGTGATTGACGTCGCGACCCTGACCGGTGCCTGCGTGATTGCGCTCGGCCATCACGTCAGCGGTTTGATGTCGAACCATAATCCGCTGGCGCATGAGCTGATCAGCGCCTCCGAGCAAGCGGGTGACCGCGCCTGGCGTCTGCCGATGGCGGATGAGTATCAGGAGCAGCTGGAATCCAATTTTGCCGATATGGCAAACATTGGTGGTCGCCCGGGTGGTGCTATCACCGCAGCCTGCTTCCTCGCACGCTTTGCCCGTAAATTTAACTGGGCGCACCTGGATATCGCCGGTACCGCATGGCGTTCTGGCAAAGCCAAAGGCGCCACCGGTCGTCCGGTTCCGCTGCTGTCGCAGTTCCTGTTGAACCGCGCAGGATTGAACGGCGACGATTAATCGCGGTTCAAAGATAGACGTATGAACTCATGGGGCGCAAAATGCGCCCCACTGTCATTAATGGAAATAAGCTTGCCATGAAAAACGCCACTTTCTATGTGATGGAGTCGGAAAGCGCCAGCGACGGCCTGAGCGCCATCGAAGCACTGGTGTGCGATCTGGCCGAAACACGCTGGCGTGACGGCAAACGCATCCTGATTGCCTGCGAGAATGAAGACCAAGCTAATCGTCTGGATGAAGCGCTCTGGCAGCGCCCCGCCAACGCCTTTGTGCCGCACAATCTGGCCGGTGAAGGCCCGCGTTACGGCGCACCGGTAGAATTAGCCTGGCCGCAGCGTCGCGGCAGTTCCCCGCGTGACCTGCTGATTAGCCTGCTGCCAAAGTTCGCAGATTTTGCTACTGGTTTCCATGAAGTGATAGACTTCGTACCTTACGAAGAATCCCTAAAACAACTGGCGCGCGACCGCTATAAAGCCTATCGCAGCGTTGGTTTCCAATTGAATACGGCGACGCCACCTCCGCCGCAAACGACAGTGTAGAAATGGAAAAGACATATAACCCGCAAGATATTGAGCAGCCGCTCTACGAGCACTGGGAACAGCAGGGCTACTTTAAACCGAATGGCGATACCAGCCAGGAAAGCTTTTGCATCATGATCCCGCCGCCGAACGTCACCGGCAGCTTGCATATGGGTCACGCTTTCCAGCAGACCATCATGGATACCATGATTCGTTACCAGCGTATGCAGGGTAAAAACACCCTGTGGCAGGCAGGTACTGACCATGCCGGTATCGCGACGCAGATGGTGGTTGAGCGCAAGATCGCCGCTGAAGAGGGCAAAACTCGCCAGGATTACGGCCGTGATGCTTTCATCGACAAAATCTGGCAGTGGAAAGCAGAGTCTGGCGGCACTATTACCCGTCAGATGCGTCGTCTTGGCAACTCCGTGGATTGGGAGCGCGAACGCTTCACCATGGATGAAGGCCTGTCGAATGCGGTGCGTGAAGTCTTCGTGCGCCTGTATAAAGAGAATCTGATTTACCGTGGCAAACGCCTGGTGAACTGGGATCCAAAACTGCGTACCGCTATCTCCGACCTGGAAGTGGAAAACCGCGAGAGCAAAGGCTCAATGTGGCATATCCGCTACCCGCTGGCGGATGGCGTGAAAACCGCAGAAGGCAAAGATTATCTGGTGGTCGCCACCACTCGTCCGGAAACCCTGCTGGGCGATACCGGCGTGGCGGTGAACCCGGAAGATCCGCGCTATAAAGATCTGATCGGTAAAGAACTGATCCTGCCGCTGGTGAACCGTCGCATTCCGATCGTCGGCGATGAGCACGCGGACATGGAAAAAGGCACCGGCTGCGTGAAGATCACCCCAGCGCATGACTTCAACGACTATGAAGTCGGTCGTCGTCACAAGCTGCCAATGATCAACATCCTGACCTTTGATGGCGATATCCGCGAGCGTGCGGAAGTGTTCGACACCAACGGTGAAGTCAGCGACGAATGCGCCGATGAGATCCCAGCGCAGTTCCAGAAAATGGAGCGTTTCGCGGCGCGTAAAGCCATGGTGGCTGCGGTTGATGAACTCGGCCTGCTGGATGAAATCAAACCACACGATCTGACCGTGCCTTACGGCGACCGTGGCGGCGTGGTGATCGAGCCAATGCTGACCGACCAATGGTATGTGCGCACGGCTCCACTGGCGAAAGTTGCGGTAGAAGCGGTCGAAAACGGCGACATCCAGTTTGTGCCAAAACAGTATGAAAACATGTACTTCTCATGGATGCGTGACATTCAGGATTGGTGCATCTCGCGTCAGCTGTGGTGGGGACATCGCATCCCGGCCTGGTATGACAACGACGGCAACGTCTATGTCGGCCGTACTGAAGCCGAAGTGCGTCAGGAAAATAACCTGGCTGACGTTGTGGTACTGCGCCAGGACGACGACGTGCTGGATACCTGGTTCTCATCAGGTCTGTGGACCTTCTCGACCCTTGGCTGGCCAGAGAATACCGAAGCACTGCGTACCTTCCACCCAACCAGCGTGCTGGTGAGTGGCTTCGACATCATTTTCTTCTGGATTGCGCGCATGATCATGCTGACCATGCACTTCATCAAAGATGGAGACGGCAAGCCACAGGTGCCGTTCAAAACCGTGTATATGACCGGTTTGATTCGTGATGAAGAAGGCCAGAAGATGTCCAAGTCGAAAGGCAACGTCATCGATCCACTGGATATGATCGACGGCATTTCGCTGGAAGATCTGCTGGAGAAACGCACCGGCAACATGATGCAGCCGCAGTTGGCTGAGAAGATCCGTAAACGTACCGAGAAGCAGTTCCCGGACGGCATTGTGGCATCAGGCACCGATGCCCTGCGCTTTACCCTGGCGGCACTGGCCTCAACTGGCCGTGACATCAACTGGGACATGAAGCGTCTCGAAGGCTATCGCAACTTCTGTAACAAGCTGTGGAACGCCAGCCGTTTCGTGCTGATGAACACCGAAGAGCATGATTGCGGGCAGAACGGCGGCGAACTGAAGTTGTCACTGGCGGATCGCTGGATTCTGACCGAATTCAACAGCACCGTGAAAGCCTATCGTGAAGCGCTGGACAGCTATCGCTTTGATATCGCTGCCAACATCCTGTACGACTTCACCTGGAACCAGTTCTGTGACTGGTATCTGGAGCTGACCAAGCCAGTCATGAGCAACGGCAGCGAAGCGGAACTGCGCGGCACGCGTAATACGCTGGTTACCGTGCTGGAAGCGGTCTTACGCCTGGCGCACCCAATCATTCCTTACATCACCGAAACCATCTGGCAGCGTGTGAAAGGTCTGAAGAATATCGATCACGACACCATCATGCTGCAGCCGTTCCCGCAGTTTGATGCGGCGAAAGAAGATGTGGAAGCCAAAGCGGACATTGAGTGGATCAAGCAGGCGATCGTGGCAGTGCGTAACATCCGTGCTGAAATGAACATCGCACCGGGTAAACCGCTGGATGTGCTGCTGCGTGACTGCTCGCCAACCGCGCAGCGTCGTGTCGATGAGAACCGTAGCTTCCTGTCACGTCTTGCGCGTCTGGAAAGCCTGACCATTCTGCCTGCGGGCGAGAAAGGTCCGGTCTCGGTCACCAAGATCGTCGAAGGCGCTGAGTTGCTGATCCCAATGGCGGATCTGGTCAACAAAGAAGCCGAGCTGGAGCGTCTGGCGAAAGAGCTGACCAAGCTGGATGTCGAGATTGAGAAGATCCAGGTCAAACTGGCGAACGAAGGCTTTGTTGCACGTGCACCGGAAGCGGTGGTGGCGAAAGAGCGCGAGCGCATCGTTGAGCTGGAACAATCAAAAGCAAAACTGATTGAACAGCAGGGCGTGATTGCGGCATTGTAAGCGCATCAGTCCAATTGCTAAATCATAGCCGGGCACTGCCCGGCTTTTTTACACCGGAAGAAAATGATGACCACCGCTACGCCACTGAATTTACAGGTGCGCCCGATTGTTGCGGCCGATAATCCGCTGATTGCGCAAGTGATCCGAGATGTCTCCGCAGAGTTTGGCCTGACCGCCGACAAAGGCTACACCGTGTCCGATCCTAATCTGGATCGCCTGTTCGAGTTGTACAGCGAAGCGAACAGCGCTTACTGGATCGTCGAGCATGAGGGACGTGTTGTGGGCGGCGGCGGCGTGGCACCTTTGGCGTGTAGCGCACCGGACATCTGCGAATTGCAGAAGATGTACTTCCTGCCCCAAGTGCGCGGTTTAGGGCTGGCGCGTGCGCTGGCGTTGCGGGCGATGGAGTATGCGCGTCAGCAGGGTTTCCGTCGCTGCTATCTGGAAACCACCGGCACGCTAACCCGCGCGATTAAGCTGTATGAATCACTGGGATTTGAGCTGATTGATAACGCGATGGGTTGTACCGGGCACGGCGATTGTGAAGTGCGGATGCTGAAGATGTTGTGATGTAAAAGCGGTGCGCAGATTTGCGCACCCAACTTAGTAAGCAGGCACACCGCTATGGAAACGCAGCTCACCATCCGGCTCGCTGATTAAGCGCGCTTCCGCTGCACCAAAGGCCTGTACGCGCGGTGCAATATCCTTCGCAGAAATTTGTTCCGCCAGCTTCAGGTAGTCCTGATAGTGGCGCGCTTCAGAACGCAGCAGCGAAATATAGAACTTCTGCAGCTGTTCATCCAGATACGGCGCCAGGCTGGCAAAACGCTCGCAGGATCGCGCTTCGATATAGGCTCCGCAAATCAGCTTATCCACCAGCGCTTCAGGTTCAAACGTACGGATTTCACGAATCAGCCCTTTGGCATAGCGGCTGGCAGTGATTTTGCGATACGGCAAACCCCGCGACTGCATGATTTCCCACACCTGATAAAAATGATGCAGCTCTTCTTTGATCAGCAGAATCATCATCTCGACCAAATCATCCGCCCACGGCAGTTCGTTACGCACAATGATGCTCTTGGTCAGATTTTTATGCGCGTTAATGAAGTTGCTGTCTGGCTCTTCGCGGTAGATGAAATCTTCGTACGGCTTGAGCCACGCCAGAATGGCATCGCCACTGGGTTTATCGGCTACATACTTACGAATGATAAACACCGCGGTTTGTGCCGCTTTTAACTCGCACACCATGTGATCGGTCAACAACAGCGTCAGGTTTTCCGGCTTGCGCGCTTCGTCAATCCACGCTTGTGGCGTGCGGCAGTGCAGGAAGTCATAAATGGGTTCTAACAGAGGAGCGTAATTCATCGGCGTTCTTTATCTGGCGGGGAAGTGGTTCTGGGCGGCGAGCGCCGCCCGTTTAAGACTTAGTGACGCACACCGTCGTCTTCTTCGTCGTCGATGAAATCACCATCGTCGTCTTCATCTTCCGCGTCCGGGTCTTCGAAGTAAGTGCCCCAACCGTCGTAATCAACGTTGAACTTACCGGCCAGATTCACCAGTTGCTCAACTTGTGCATCAATCAGCTCTGGCTTCAATGCGCCTTCGCTCAGGATATCCACACACATCACCGTGCCACCCTCTTCCAGCTCCAGCTCTTCTGGCTCGCTCACCTCAAAGCCCAGTTTGAAAGCCTCAACCGCGACTTTCTCGAGTGAGTCGAAGTTGTTGCAAGAGAGGTGATGCTCGATAGTGTAAAGCGCATCCGGATCGCTGCCGTCTTCCAGCAACTCTTCAATGATCAGGCGGGTTTCTTCGCGCTGTTCTTCCAGCAATGCTTCATATGCCATGTGCGTGTCCTCAAAATGTTCGACGTGAATGCAATTATTTTCCCACACTGCCTCGCGCGCCACTACACAAAACGGAAAGTTTCTTAACGCCGGGGTTGAAAATGCATATTCATACGGTTAGATTGAATTTTAATTCATTATTAGTCCCCATCTGGAGCGCTGTATGAGTCAGCTGTATTCGAGACACTTCCTGAGATTGCTGGATTTCACCCCCGCTGAAATCGCCGACCTGCTAAGTCTGGCAGGTGAATTAAAACACGCTAAGAAAAATGCTACCGAAACGCAGTACCTGAAAGGCAAGAATATCGCGCTCATCTTCGAAAAAGACTCGACCCGTACCCGATGCTCTTTCGAAGTTGCCGCATACGATCAGGGCGCTAACGTCACTTACCTCGGCCCAAGCGGCAGCCAGATCGGCCATAAAGAGTCGATGAAAGACACCGCTCGCGTATTAGGCCGCATGTATGATGGCATTCAGTATCGTGGCTTCGGCCAGGAATTGGTGGAAACGCTGGCGGAATTTGCCGGTGTGCCGGTGTGGAACGGATTGACCACGGAATTCCACCCGACGCAGTTGCTGGCAGATTTGCTCACCATGCAAGAACATCTGCCAGGTAAACCATTGAGCGATATGACGTTGGTATATGTGGGTGACGCACGTAACAACATGGGCAACAGCATGTTGGAAGCGGCAGCTCTGGTAGGGCTGGACCTGCGCCTGGTGGCACCGAAGGGTTGCTGGCCGGAAGAGCAGTTGGTTGAACAGTGTCGCGTTGCAGCACAGAAAACCGGTGGCAAAATCACCCTGACCGAAGAGATTGCCGAGGGCGTACAAGGTGCGGATTTCATCTACACTGATGTGTGGGTGTCGATGGGTGAAGCGAAATCGGTATGGGAAGAGCGTATCGCCCTGCTGCGTCCCTATCAGGTAAACAGCGCGATGCTGGCGCTGACCGGCAATCCACAGGTGAAATTCCTGCACTGCCTGCCCGCCTTCCATGATGATCAAACCACGCTGGGCCGTCAGATGGCTGAACAGTATGGTCTGAAAGACGGCATGGAAGTGAGTAACGAGGTGTTTGAATCGGCGCACAGCATCGTTTTCGATCAGGCCGAAAACCGCATGCATACCATCAAAGCGGTGATGGTCGCCACGCTGGGTAACCCATAAAGCAAACGTTTACCTTGCGGCGATTTCTGCTTGATGCAAATCAGTGAATGCGTATAATGCGCCACAATTTGCCGGAGGAAACATGCAACAGCGCAGCGTACAATTTGCCGCTCTACCCCGCCTGACCACAGGCGATGCCGCTGTTTCTTTCCGTCAACCATTGATCGTAAAAAAAGCCCCTTAAGCAGGGGCTTTTTTTTGTCCGCAATCCGGCAGCGCAGAGGAGAACGCTATGGCCAACCCGCTATATCGCAAGCACATTATTTCCATTAACGATCTCAACCGCGAAGAGCTGGAGCTGGTGTTACACACCGCTGCCCAGCTCAAGGCTCATCCCCAGCCGGAACTGCTGAAGCACAACGTGATCGCCAGCTGCTTCTTTGAAGCCTCGACGCGCACCCGCCTGTCGTTTGAAACCGCTATGCATCGTTTGGGTGCTTCAGTGGTGGGCTTTGCCGACGGCAGCAATACTTCGCTCGGTAAGAAAGGCGAAACGCTGGCCGACACCATTTCGGTGATCAGCACTTATGTCGATGCGATTGTGATGCGTCATCCGCAGGAAGGCGCCGCGCGCCTGGCGACTGAATTCTCCAGCGGCATTCCAATTCTCAATGCCGGTGACGGTGCCAACCAGCACCCGACGCAAACCCTGCTGGATCTGTTCACCATCCGTGAAACCCAGAGCCGCCTCGACAACCTGAATGTGGCGATGGTCGGTGACCTGAAATATGGCCGTACCGTGCACTCGCTGACCCAGGCGCTGGCGAAATTCACCGGCAACCGTTTCTACTTTATCGCGCCGGATGCGCTGGCGATGCCGGCCTACATCACCGATATGCTGGATGAGCAGAACATTGTCTGGACGCGCCACGACACCATCGAAGAAGTGATGCCGGAACTCGACATCCTGTATATGACCCGTGTGCAGAAAGAGCGTCTCGATCCCTCTGAGTACGCCAACGTCAAAGCACAGTTCATCCTGCGCGCGGCCGATTTAGCCGGCGCACGCGACAACATGAAAGTGCTGCATCCGCTGCCGCGTATTGATGAGATTACCACTGACGTCGATAGCACGCCGCACGCCTGGTATTTCCAGCAGGCGGGCAACGGCATCTTCGCCCGCCAGGCTCTGCTGGCACTGGTACTGAATAGCGAACTGGCCCTGTAAGGAGAAACCGATGACTCACGATAATAAATTGCAGGTTGAAGCCATCAAGCGTGGCACGGTAATCGACCATATTCCTGCGCAGGTCGGTTTTAAATTACTGTCGCTGTTTCGCCTGACCGAGACCGACCAGCGCATCACCATTGGACTGAATCTGCCTTCAGGTGAGATGGGGCGCAAGGATTTGATTAAGATCGAGAATACCTTCCTGACCGATGATCAGATTAACCAGCTGGCGGTGTATGCGCCTCACGCCACGGTTAACCGCATTGATGAATACGAAGTGGTGGCGAAAATCGCCCCAACCTTACCGGATCGTGTCGAGCGTGTGCTGACCTGCCCGAACAGCAACTGCATTAGCCGCAGTGAGCCAGTATTCAGCAGCTTCGCGGTGAAACAGCGTGACGATGATGTGCACCTGAAGTGCAAATATTGCGAGAAAGAGTTCGCGCGCCACGTGGTGCTCGGTCACTGGTAATCGTGCTTATCGTCCCTATAATGGGGCGAACCAATACGCGGCTGACAAAGGTCGGCTGCGCACTTTTAAGGAGAAACAATGTCTCGCGAAATCAGCACAGAAAAAGCACCCGCAGCAATTGGCCCTTATGTGCAGGGCGTGGATCTCGGCAGCATGATCATCACTTCAGGCCAGATCCCTGTTGATCCGGCGACCGGTGCCGTGGCAGATGATGTGTCTGCGCAGGCGCGTCAGTCACTGGAGAACGTGAAGGCGATCGTGGAAGCCGCTGGCCTGAAAGTGGGCGACATTGTGAAAACCACCGTGTTCGTGAAAGATTTGAACGACTTCGCCACCGTTAACGCTACTTACGAAGCCTTCTTTACCGAGCACAACGCCAGCTTCCCGGCACGTTCTTGTGTGGAAGTCGCGCGTCTGCCGAAAGATGTGAAGATCGAGATTGAGGCCATTGCCGTACGTCGTTAAGTAAAGCAATGCGCAATAAATTGCGCCGCTACAAATTTGTGCTCAACTGTAGCGGCGCGATGAGTGTGTTAGAACATCACCTTAGCGACATCAATGCATGGCGTGCTCTTCACCCCCGTAGCGACGTAATTCCATGGTGTGCCATCCTCTCGTAGCGGCGTGATTGGTCGCGCATCCGTTTATTTAGACGACCTCAACAACTTCTCCAGCGGCCTGACCAGCGCCAGCACCGTTTCATCCTGCACTTCTGCCGCAGCGTCCAGTTTGGCGCGCATCTCAGCCACTTCGCTGGCACCGTATGCCTGATTACGCTGCATCGCATTGACCAAATCGATGCCCATGCGGCTCAGTTGCGCCACCTGCTGAACCTGCTGCTGCAGCGGCTTGAGCTGATAGCTGCTCAGAATCAGCGGCATCACCGCGTCACTGTTGTTCTGCCAGCGCTGTAACTGCTGACGAATAACGTTGGCCGCCATGCGATCCTCACGGTTGGCGATCAGTGCATCGACTTGTTTATCCAGTAACCGCACCGGTTCGCTTTCGGCAGGCAGTACATCCGCCAGACGATTGAGCGGCTCGAAATAGTCATAGTGCCCTGCCTGGAATTTCAGGTGCTGACGCGTGTAATACTGCGCCGGTTCCAGCACCTCCGCCAGCACGCGCAGCGGCGTGATATCGCTGGTGTTGGCCAGTCGCATCATCTGCACCTCCGCCTGCTGATGCTGCTGTAATCCCACCGACACCGTGCCCCAGCGATCCACCGCATTTAAGCGTTGGTACATGTTGTCGCTGTCGGTGACATCCTTCGCCGACCACAGACGCTCAGCCACCACAAAGGCACGCGGCCATAAACGCGTATCAATTACCCGGCTGTTGACGTTTTCCGCCCACAGCGCTGCTTCACCGCCAATCAGGTTGTTTTGCATTTGCTCAGGCGTTGGCACTGAAGGCTGAATACCGGTCGGCACCTGTGCCAGCTTGCTGCCCTCAGCGGGATAGCGCACATTGCCCACCAGCATGTAACCGATCAGTTTGTCCTGCGTCAGAGTGACCATTGGCTGAACCGGCCCCATCCAGGTATCGACGCTAAAGGTCAGCTGCGTGGGCGACAGCCAGCGAATATCACTCACCATACGCCGCGCTTTGCCGCTGAAATCAATAAAGCCACGCCAGCCGCTTTTAGCTTCCACCAGAGTGAAACTGCCTTTGACCGGGCTCCCCTTCAAACGCGGCATGGTGAACTGCCAGCTCTGCGCTTGCTCGTCGGCTTGAATCTGATCCTGACCCTGGAGTCCCTGCGGCCAGGGCTCGTTGCGGTAGTGGTAGGCTGCGGTTTGCGGTTGATCGAGATAGAAACCGGTTGAGAGAATGCCACGGAAATCGTGCTTCGCCACCTCACCTAACGCATCCTGTCCCTGCCAGGACTGGATCAAAATGCTTTTCGGCAGATCCGGATGGTAAACCTCATCCCAGCCAATCATGCGACGTTGATGCGCTTCCAGGATCTTCTCCACCCGCTGATTGAACCACGCCTGTAATGCGTGCGTGTCTTTCAGACCATGGTCACGCATAAACTGCTGAATTTTCGGCGAGTCATTCCATTGGGTCGGGTCCACTTCATCGCCGCCGATATGGATATAAGGATCGGGGAAGATCGCCGTAACCTCGCCCATTAGCGTATCGATGAAGGTGAAGACCGCTTCGTTGCTGGGATCGAGCAGCGGTTTAAACACGCCCCAGCCGCGTTCCATCTGGTACGGGCCCGGTGCGCTGAGCAGTTCTGGCATCGCCACCGCGATTGCCGAGGCGTGCCCCGGCACATCAATTTCCGGCACCACGCGCACGCCGCGCTGGGTGGCATAACGCACCACATCACGCATCTGTTGCTGCGTGTAGTAAAGGCCGTCGCTGGCCTTCTCCTGCAACTGCGGATAGTGGCTGGAGGCAAATCTCCAGCCCTGATCATCGGTCAGATGCCAGTGGAATACGTTCATTCGCGCTGCGGCGATACCGTCGATCTGCCGCTTCACCGTTTCAATCGGCAGGAAGTGGCGTGCCGAATCGATCAGCACCCCGCGCCACGGGAAGCGTGGTTTATCGTCAATGATGACGTAGGGGATCTGCGTTCCCGTCTCATTATTCTCAATCAACTGCAGCAGGGTCTCCATGCCGCGCATCGCACCGAAACGCGTGTTGGCTTTTAGCGTCACGCCGCCGCTGTTGACCTCAAGATGATAGCTCTCATCGCTGTCCGGCTGTGGCAGGGGATCCACTGCCTGGGCAATTTGTACCTGAATGGTGGCCTGGCCGCTCGGCGCACTGGCGGGCAGCAGCGGCCAACCGGTTTGACGTGAAATACGTGCACGCCAGCGCGCTTCAGCCCCCTCCAGATGATCGCCCGTAATATGCAGCGTGAATTGCGGTGTCAGCGTCAATGCGCCGCCGCTGGCAGGCTGCACCACTTTTTGCGGCCAGGGCATTAAAGGCAGATCAGAGGCGGGGGCGGCAACAGCGGAAAAAGTCAGGGATAAACAACAGGCGAGCAGCGTTCGTTGCAGAGGCATGTAAGGCATCCTTGTAATTAAATGACGGGCCAAAAATAGGCAAAAAAAAAATCATTAAACCTGCTTCGCATCGCAAATCAAGTTGTAAAAGTTCGAAGTTTGGTCTGCTTAAAACTTTTGAAGTTTAGTCCGCTTTACCATTGTGCGGCTTTCAATCTTCGTTATGTCTTCTTTGCGGCAGGTCAAAAACAACGCAATTAATTTCAGCCAAAACACCACATATTGCGATTACACTCTGCACAAATATCTACATATAGTTTCACGGAGAGAAAATGGCGGCGGTGGTGATTAAGCGAGACGGCTGTAAAGTGCCGTTTGAAGCGCAGCGTATTGCGCTAGCGGTTCAGGCGGCGGCGCAAGCTGCTCAGATTGATGATGCGAGTTGGTGTACACAAGTCGCAGAGCAAGTGAGCCAGCGATTGTCCGATCGCATTGAGGTCGATATCCGTGACATTCAGTGCGCAGTGGAAGAGACGCTGATGGCCGGACGCTGGCCGCAGCTAGCGCGCGCGTATATCGAATATCGCCATGACCGTGATTTAGCCCGTGAACAGCGTGGCAAACTGCATCACGCCATTCGCGGCCTGGTTGAACAAACCAATGCCGCGCTGCTCAACGAAAACGCCAACAAAGACAGCAAAGTGATCCCCACCCAGCGCGATTTGCTGGCAGGCATCGTTGCCAAACATTATGCCCAGCAGCAGCTGCTGCCGCGTGATGTGGTTCTGGCGCATGAGCGCGGCGAGATTCATTACCACGACCTCGACTATTCGCCATTTTTCCCGATGTTTAACTGCATGTTGATCGATCTTCAGGGCATGTTGAACAACGGCTTCAAGATGGGCAACGCCGAAATCGAGCCGCCAAAATCCATTGCCACCGCGACGGCGGTGACAGCACAAATTATTGCGCAGGTCGCCAGCCATATTTACGGTGGTACCACCATCAACCGCATTGATGAAGTGCTGGCGCCGTTTGTGACGCTTAGTCTGGAGAAACATCGCGCCGTGGCACAGCAGTGGCAGATCCCGGATGCGGAAGCCTATGCGCGCGTGCGCACCGAGAAAGAGTGTTATGACGCATTCCAGTCTCTCGAATATGAGGTCAACACGCTGCACACTGCCAACGGGCAGACGCCGTTTGTCACCTTTGGCTTTGGTCTCGGCACCGATTGGGCCGCGCGCCTGATTCAGCAGTCGATTCTGCGTAATCGCATCGCAGGGTTGGGGAAAAACCATAAAACTGCGGTGTTCCCGAAACTGGTATTTGCCATCCGCGAAGGGGTGAATCGTCGTCCCGGTGATTTTAACTACGACATCAAACAGCTGGCGCTGGAGTGTGCCAGCAAGCGCATGTATCCCGACATTCTCAATTACGACAAGGTGGTGGAAGTCACCGGTTCGTTCAAAACCCCGATGGGCTGCCGCAGCTTCCTCGGCGTGTATGAGGAAAACGGTAAGCAGATTCACGAAGGGCGCAACAATATTGGGGTCATAAGCCTGAACCTGCCGCGCATTGCATTGGAAGCCAAAGGCAATGAAGCTCATTTCTGGCTGCTGCTGGATGAACGGCTTGAACTGGCTAAACGGGCATTGATGACGCGCATCGCCCGGCTGGAGAAAACCAAAGCACGCGTAGCGCCGATTCTCTACATGGAGGGCGCGTGTGGCGTACGTTTGAACGCTGATGACGAAGTCGGCGCGATTTTCCGCAACGGCCGTGCTTCGATCTCGCTCGGCTACATCGGCCTGCATGAAACGCTGAACGCGCTGAGCGGCAATGAAGTCCATCCGTATGATGCGCAGCACCTGCGGGAAAAAGGTGTGGCGATTGTGCAGCGACTGCGTGCTGCTGTGGATGCGTGGAAAGACGAGACCGGCTACGGTTTTAGCCTGTACAGCACGCCGAGCGAAAACCTGTGTGATCGCTTCTGCCGGCTCGATGCCGCCGAATTTGGTGTGGTGCCGGGCGTCACCGACAAAGGTTATTACACCAACAGCTTCCACCTCGACGTCGAAAAGAAAGTAAATCCCTACGACAAGATCGATTTTGAAGCGCCCTATCCCGCCATCGCCAATGGCGGCTTCATCTGTTACGGCGAATACCCCAATATTCAACACAACCTCAAGGCGCTGGAGGATGTGTGGGATTACAGCTATCACCGCGTGCCCTATTACGGCACCAATACGCCCATCGATGAGTGCTACGAATGCGGCTTTACGGGTGAATTCAGTTGCACCAGCAAAGGCTTTACCTGTCCGTGCTGTGGTAACCACGATCCGGCACGGGTTTCCGTCACGCGCCGTGTTTGTGGCTATCTGGGCAGCCCTGATGCGCGGCCGTTCAATGCCGGTAAGCAGGAAGAGGTACAGCGCCGCGTCAAACATCTGGATACCGGACAGCTGGGATGATGCGTTTTCATCGCTATTACGCCGTCGATATCGTCAACGGGCCGGGCACCCGCTGCACGTTGTTTGTCTCGGGTTGTGAACATCAGTGCCGTGGCTGCTATAACCAAAGTACCTGGCGGCTCGATTCCGGCGTACCGTTCACGTTGGAGATGGAGGAGCAGCTGATTGCCGATCTCAAGGATCAGCGCATTCCGCGCCAGGGGTTGTCGCTCAGCGGCGGCGATCCCCTGCATCCGCACAATGTGCCGCACATCCGTCGTCTGGTGAAACGCGTGCGGCGTGAATGCCCGGACAAAGATATCTGGCTGTGGACCGGCTATGAAATGGCGGAACTGAGCGCAGCGCAGCGTGAAGTGGTGGCTGAAATTGATGTGCTGATCGATGGCCGGTTTGTGGAAGCGGAGAAAGATGCGCGGCTGCTATGGCGCGGCAGCCGCAATCAGAAGATCTGGTATTTACGACAGCCACAGGGCGATCGTACCGAGGATCATACCGCTGAGCGCCACGCCAATCAGCGCGATCCAAAGGGCGCGCGCCGGGAAGGCACGGTGCAGCATCAGTAGCGATGGCACACTCACGGCGGGTAAGGTTACCAGCAGCGCCAGCGCAGGCGCGATACCCATGCCCGCCAGCATCATGGTCTGCACAATCGGGATTTCTGCAGCGGTGGGAATGACAAACAAACAGCCCGCTATCGCCATCAGCATCACCCAAAACAGCGTGTTGCCCACTGCGCCATCGGCATGCGGGAACAGCCAGACTCGCGCAGCACCCAATAACAGCACGGCAACGATATACAGCGGGATGGTGTTCCAGAACAGCCGCCACATCACGCGCAGCCAGCGAGTCAGAAACGGCTGCTCGCTGTCGGCAGCCATCACCATGGGCGCGGCAATGGTTTGTTCTGGCACGCTACGCTGCACCAGCGATGCAATGCCTGGCACCATGATCACGCCCGCCACAAGCCGAATCGCCGCGAAGTGCCAACCCAGCACAAATCCCATAAAGATTAACGTGGCGGGATTTAATAGCGGATTGGCCAGCCAAAAGGCCATCGCCGCCCCGCTCGACACCTGCGACTGACGCAACCCCGCCGCCACTGGCGCGGCACAACAGGTGCACATCATGCCCGGCAAGCCTAAACCGGTGCCGATCAGCGTCGATCCAAACCGCGAGTTGCCCATTAAGCGAAGCAACCAGTTGCGCGGAATAAGCACCTGTACCAGCGATCCCAAAATCACACCCAGCACTGCGGCTTTCCAGACGGCGAGGAAGTAAACCATCGCGTAATCCAGCGCCGCGCGCCACGGTGAATCCGCGGCATTCGCCAAAATGGATTTGCCGATTGAATGGGTTTCAGCCGCTGTGAAGGCTTTGCCGTAATAGGGCTGCCATTTGACGTACCACAGGCCAATGACGACGACGGCGAGGAACAGCAAGGGTTTCCACCATGCGAAGCGCGCCGCTGGTGCAGAAGATGCAAGTTGGGTCATAGCAGATTCCGTATTCTACAGAATAACGAATGCCGCACCGGGAAGTGAGGCGGTTAATCCATAGTGTTATTCAGGTTATTGGAATCTGCTACGCAAAGTTAGCGTAAGTTTGATCGGGCGCGGAAAATTAACTTTCGCCGGTTTTATCGCGCTGCCAAAGGATTTTTTTGCCGAAGCCCAGCGCGTTGTCAGTCATCTTCAGCTCATCCAACATAATCTCCCACAAGGGTGCCTGAACCTTGCGGGCAATCGGATAACGTTTCTGGTAGGCATGCCGCGCCTGCGCTTCACGCTCACCAGTAAGCTGCTGAATACGGCCACTGTACTGCACGCCTTTGATTAGCAACACGGTTTTCGGCTGGCCGTTAACCGTCCCCGCCACGCGCGGATTAGCTTGCATAAGGGTGCCGTGTCGCGTATCGGGTTCGGTCATCAACCAAAACGCCATTCGTGTTTCATCCAGCACGTAAAAGCAGTTGGCACACCACAGATCGTCGCCATGACTGGCGCACAATGACAGGGCACGCTGTTTTTTAAGAAAACGAATAAGATGAGAATGGTCAGACACAATGCAACTCCATGTGGCAGATAGCGAGGCTAGCCTAAGCGCGCTACACTGCCCAACAGCCATTGAACAGGAAAAGTCATATGCAACAGGGCTGGCAGCTCTATATGCTGCAAACCGCCGCCGGGATGCTTTATACAGGCATTACCACAGATGTTCATCGCCGCCTGCAGCAGCATCAATCCGGGAAAGGTGCGCGCGCATTGCGTGGCAAAGGTCCGCTGACGCTGGTGTTTAATTGCGATGCAGGCGACCGATCAGCCGCTTCTCGTCTGGAGTATCAGGTGAAGCAACTCAGCCGCACGCAAAAGCTGCTGCTGGTATCGCAGCAGCCTTCATGCCTGAATGCGTGGTTTAATCGAAACGATTAAAAGGTTCGGAGAAAGCGATTAATCCTTCTGCGCCCGTAAATGCATCATCCGCTAATTTATACACCTGAAATGCCGCTTCACTGCCCAGCCAGCGACAGTGCAAGCCGTGACGTGCCGCCGGTTCGAAGCCCAACGGGTTGTAGAATTCGGGATCGCCCAAGACCACCACCGCGCTGTAGCTGAACTCGTTCAGGGAATCGAGCCCTTCATACACCAGCTGTTTGGCAATGCCCTGCTTGCGCACGGATTCATCCACCGCCAGAGGCGCCAGCGCCACCCAATTGCGGTCTTCACCTTGTAAGGTCACCGGGCTAAAGGCGGCATAACCTAATACCTGCCCTTCATCATCCGTGGCCACTACACCAAGCGTTAATAAACCATCTTCACGCAGCTGCTGCACCAGTTCAGCCTCGGCGGAGGTCGCAAAACTACGCTTCAATAAGCTGTCGATGCCCGCCGCATCCACACCAATTTCAGTACGAATCAACATGAGATCCCCGCGCGCGCCTCAGCGGCCTCCGCGTCCTGTTTCATTCCTGCCTCAACAAAGGCAGCCAGCTGCTGCAACCCCGTGCGCAAAGACGTGGGCATGGCCTCCAGTTCAATGGCATCCATCAAATTCTTCACCTCCAAACCCAGCTCCGTGTCGCCCTCAATCACCAGACGGCGTTGGAAGAACAACATATCGGGGTCTGCTTTGCGTGCTGCCACCAGCAACAAGTCGTTGGCTTCACCGCGGAACCAGACATCTGCCTCGGCGTCGCGTGAAACGGTCAGGCGTCCATTCTGCAAGGTGGTGATCCAGCGCAGATTCACATCTGCAATCTCAATCCCAAGAAAGCGCCCTTCCAGAAAGTCTAACTCACCTTCAGACAAAGCATGACGAAATTGCCAGTTTAAGAGTTGTTGCAAAACCACTTTTTTTACAGGGAATGGGGTGAATGAAATAGGTAAGGCAAGGAATTCTGGGCCTTTTTTCACCATCAGGCCGCGTAAGCGCGAAAACATCATCAACAATCCCTTCAGAAAATTTTACCTATATTGCCACATCCAGGCGCCCTCGCCTCCACTGAGATCAAGGAAATTGCGGAAGAATTGATTAAATAATCTTCACTCTGCATGCTGACTGACGCTTTCACTGCCTTAAATCAACATTCACGCCTGTCGCCTTCCCTACACTTTAACGCTTCGGAATTCGGGGGAGGAAATGTATGGAACTGCTGTGTCCAGCGGGGAATTTACCTGCGCTGAAATCGGCGGTGGAGCATGGCGCCGATGCAGTGTATGTCGGTTTGAAAGATGACACCAATGCCCGCCACTTTGCTGGCCTTAATTTTACTGACAAGAAGCTGGCAGAAGCGGCGCGCTTCCTGCACCAGCATCGCCGCAAGCTGCACGTGGCCATCAATACCTTTGCCCATCCTGATGGGATGAATCGCTGGCAAACGGCCATTGATGTGGCGGCGCAGAACGGCGCAGATGCCTTGATTCTCGCCGATATCGCTACGCTGGAGTATGCCGCGCAGCGTTATCCGCAGGTGGAACGCCACCTTTCCGTGCAAGCTTCGGCGACAAATTTGCAGGCCATCCACTTTTACCATCGCCATTTCGATCTCAGCCGCGTGGTGTTGCCGCGCGTACTGTCGATGCATCAGGTTAAACAGCTGGCGCGTGAAACACCGGTGCCGCTGGAAGTCTTTGCCTTTGGCAGCCTGTGCATTATGGCGGAAGGCCGTTGCTATCTCTCCTCCTGGCTGACGGGGGAATCACCCAACAGTGCGGGTGCCTGCTCGCCGGCAAAATTCGTGCGCTGGCAGCAAACGCCGCTGGGGATGGAATCACGCCTGAATGAAGTGCTGATTGATCGTTACAGCGCCGATGAGAGCGCCGGTTATCCCACGCTGTGTAAAGGGCGCTATCAAGTGGATGACCAGCGCTATCACGTGCTGGAAGAACCCACCAGCCTGAATACCTTATCGCTGTTGCCGGAGTTGCTTCGCGCCAATATCGCTTCGGTAAAAATTGAAGGCCGCCAGCGCAGTCCGGCTTATGTGGCGCAAGTAGCAAAAGTGTGGCGCCAGGCGATTGATCGCTGTATGGCCTCGCCCGAGCAATTCGCGGTGCAGGAACCCTGGATGCGCGCGTTGGGCGAACTTTCTGAAGGTAGCCAGACCACGCTCGGTGCCTATCACCGCAGCTGGCAGTGAGGAGATGCTATGAAATATGCCATCGGGCCGGTGCTGTGGTACTGGCCAACGGAAACGCTGGAACGCTTTTATCAGCAGGCTGCCGTCAGCTCTGCTGACATCATCTACCTCGGCGAAGCGGTATGCAGTAAACGTCGTGCAACCTCATTCCAGCAATGGATGGAATTAGCACGCCACCTGGCACAACACGGTAAACAGGTCGTGCTCAGCACGCTGGCGCTGTTGCAGTCGCCTTCGGAAGTCAAAGAGCTGCGGCGCTATGTGGAGAACGGTGAGTTTTTGCTGGAAGCCAACGACATCGGCACCGTTAACATGGCAGCCGAACGTAAGCTGCCGTTTGTCGCCGGGCCGACGCTTAACGTCTACAACGCGCAAACGCTACAGTTGCTGCTCAAAGAGGGTATGACGCGCTGGTGTTTACCGGTCGAGATGTCGCGCGACTGGCTGATTCAACTGTTGCAGCAGTGCGATGCCGCAGGCCTGCGCGACAAGTTCGAAGTGGAGGTATTGGGCTATGGCCATCTGCCGCTGGCGCTGTCGGCACGCTGCTTTACCGCCCGTTCCGAAAATCGCGCCAAAGATGACTGTCAAACTTGCTGTATTCACTATCCCACTGGTCGCCGCGTGCTGTCACAGGAGGGCCAACAGGTGTTTGTGTTGAATGGCATCCAGACCATGAGCGGCTATTGTTATAACCTTGGTAACGATTTGGCCGGCATGCATAACTGGATCGACATCGTACGCCTCTCGCCGCAGGATGAAACCACGCTAACAGAGGTTGCTCGCTTCCGTGCGAACGAAGCCGGTGAAGCGCCGCTGATGATGGCGCGCGGCAGTGAATGCAACGGTTACTGGCGTCGTTTGGCGGGTATGGCGCTTGAAGGCGGACGGTAAAGGCACATTCCGGCTATATTCCTGCTGTTAATAGCAGTTTTAATATGGGTAATGATGCGTAATACTGACTGGCGCAGGTCTGATAACACCTGCGCCATCATTATCTGGAGTGCCCATGTCTGAGAAAAAAAACGTTCGCCTGTCCGTGCTGGATCTTGCACCTATCCCGCAAGGTTCTGCTGCGCGCGAAGCTTTCCACAATTCGCTGGCGCTGGCGCGTCAATCTGAAGCCCTTGGTTTCCATCGTTACTGGCTCGCTGAGCACCACAACATGACCGGTATCGCCAGTGCGGCAACCTCCGTGTTGATTGGCTATCTGGCCGCGAATACCGAAACTCTGCGCCTCGGCTCTGGCGGTATTATGCTGCCCAACCACGCACCGCTGGTGATCGCTGAACAGTTTGGCACGCTCGAATCCTTATACCCTGGCCGTATTGATTTAGGGCTGGGCCGTGCGCCAGGTTCTGACCAGCGCACCATGCTCGCGCTGCGCCGCCATCTCTCCAGCGCCCAGGCGGATAGCTTCCCGGAAGATGTAGCAGAACTGATTCGTTGGTTTGATGCCGAAGAGGGTGAACATCCTCCGGTACAACCGGTACCGGGTTTAGGCTTAAAAATTCCAGTCTGGTTATTGGGTTCCAGCCTCTACAGCGCACAACTGGCTGCACAGCTCGGCTTGCCGTTCGCCTTTGCTTCCCACTTTGCACCGGACCTGTTGTTCCAGGCTTTGCATCTCTATCGTGAGAAATTCAAGCCTTCTGCGCGTCTGGCGAAACCTTATGCCATGGTGTGCGTCAACGTGGTCGCGGCGGATAGCGAACGCGATGCGCGCTTCCTGTTTACCTCGATGCAGCAGCAATTTATTAATCTGCGCCGGGGCAAACCGGGCCCGCTGCCTGCACCTGTCGAAAACATGGATAACCTCTGGTCGCCATCGGAGCAGTACGGTGTCCAGCAGGCGTTGAGCATGTCGATTGTCGGCGATAGCGACAAAGTGCGTCAGGGATTAGCCGCGCTGATGCGCGAAACGCAGGCCGATGAAATCATGGTTAATGGCCAGATTTTCGACCCGCAAGCCCGTCTGCGTTCCTTCGCACTGGCGATGGAAGCGGCACGCTCGCTGTAACGTTTACTGCTGTGGGGTCAATCCTTCTGGCCCCACAGCCACCATACGCACATCACGAGCCGGCGATTGCCCGTAAAAACGGCTGTATTCACGGCTAAACTGCGAAGCGCTCTGATACCCCACGCGATACCCTGCGGTTCCCGCATCTAACTTATCAATCAACATCAAACGCCGCGCTTCGTTAAGACGTAACTGCTTTTGATACTGCATTGGTGTCATGGCCGTGACCGATTTGAAGTGATGGTGCAGCGACGAAATGCTCATGCCCACGCTACTGGCCAGTTGATCCATCTTGAGCGGCTGATGAAAGTTTTCACGTAGCCAGCGTGCCGCGCGCGCCACTTTGTTGCCCGGCCGCTCCGTCAACGCCATGTTGAGGATGCGGGGTCCTTCCGGCCCGGTAAGGAGTCGATAGAAAATCTCTTGCTCAATTAACGGTGCCAGCGCCGGAATATCCTGGGGCTGATCCAACAGCTCAATCAGGCGGATCACGGCATCGACCAGGGGCGGCGCCACTTTGTGTACCGTAATCCCACGTTCATTGGTTACCGTTGCGCCAATCTGCTGCAGCGGGAAATGTTCGAGGTAGTGCATCAGGCGCGTTTCATTGATGGTGATCCCGACGCCCAGATTCGGTTTCTCCTGCGTGGCCTGCACCACGCAGGATTGCACCGGCATATCCAGCGTCACTAGCAGCAGATCGCCCGGTCCGTAATGCATCACGTCTTCACCCATGCGCAATGCTTTTTGCCCTTGCGCCACCAGTGCAAAACTGGCCCAGGTGGCAATGTGCGACAGGCTCGTGGGTTTGGAGCTTCGGCCAAAAGAGAGAAAATCGATGGGGCTGAAGTGGCGGCCATCTTCCGGGGTATGGCGAGCGATCATCGCCACCAACTGCTGCCACTGTTCCTGATGAATCATGCGTTGCGCACTCCGCGATGAGAAATCACTGTGTATCTATTCTCGCTTTTCCCCGATGCGGCGCCTAGTCCTTGAGCCACACTTTTGCAGGATCGTGCAAAAAGCTTGCAGGATTGCGCTACCGCAAAATTGTATGGACAGCGCATGCTTACCCTTCCCCGAATTCTCAGGTGGAGAGACACAATGAAAGCACTTGAAGGCAAAATTGCGCTGGTAACGGGCGCGTCGAAAGGCATTGGCGCCGCCATTGCTATGACTTTCGCGGCGGCCGGTGCTCGGGTCGTGGTTAACTATCGACAGGATGAAGCGGGCGCGGCAGATGTGGTCACTGACATCTGCGAGCTGGGCAGCGACGCCATCGCCGTTCAGGCCGATATCTCACGCGAGGCCGATGTGCAGCGTCTGTTCGCTCGCAGCATCGAGCAGTTTGGCGCACCGGATATTGTGGTCAATAATGCTGGCATCTTCCATCACGGTGACTTTGCCGAGCTCAGCCTTAGCGAAATGCAGCAGCAACTCAATGTGAACCTGTTAGGTACAGTGTTAGTGTGCCAGCAGGCGGCAAAACACTTCCCTGCGCGGGGTGGATCGATCATTAACCTGAGTGCGCTTCACAGTAAGCAGAGCACGCCTGGCTCAGTGCTGTGGGCCGCGACCAAAGGCGCAATCGATACCTTAACGCAAGGTCTGGCGCGTGAGCTTGGGCCGCGTAATATCCGCGTTAATGCGTTAGCACCGGGCATTATCCTGACTGAAGGCTTGCTGGCCGCGAAGAAGATGAATCCAGATGTTAAGGCGAAACTGATCGCCGCGACGCCGCTAGGCCGGTTTGGTCTGCCGGAAGATGTGGCGCAGGTTGCCCTGTTTCTGGCATCAGAAGAGTCAGCCTACGTGAGTGGAGAGCGCGTATTGATTGCCGGCGGCGTGTAAACATTATTTTACGAATATAAAAAAGGGACGCCGTGGCGTCCCTTTTTACTGTTTGCGTTTAGTGCTTACGCGTCACGACGACGTGGTGCAGAAGCACCTTCTGGACGTGGGCCACGACCGCCTTCACGGCTGAAGCGTCCGCCTTCACGGCCACCTTCACGACGCTCAGAGAAACGACGCGGTGCGCCTTCGCCACGCGGTGCGCCATTACCACGACGCTCGCCATCACGACCGCCTGGACGACGTTCACTACGCTCGAACGCAGGAGCATCACCCATCAACTGCATGTTCATCGGCTTGTTCAGGATGCGCGTGCGAGTGAAGTGCTGCAGAACTTCGCCCGGCATACCTTTAGGCAGCTCGATGGTTGAGTGCGTACCAAACAGCTTGATGTTACCGATGTAACGGCTGCTGATGTCGCCTTCGTTAGCAATCGCGCCCACGATATGACGAACTTCAACACCATCATCACGGCCCACTTCAATGCGGTACAGCTGCATTTCGCCAACGTCACGACGTTCGCGACGTGGAGCGCCATCACGGTCACCGCGGCTTTCGCGTGGACCACGTGAGTCACGTGAATCGCGACGATCATCGCGGTCGCGGAACTCACGACGTGGTGGGCGTGGTGCTTCTGGTGGCAGAATCAGTGGACGTTCGCCCTGTGCCATTTTCAGCAGTGCTGCGGCCAGTGTTTCGAGATCCAGATCTTCGCCCGGCTGCATTTTGCTCAGCAGTGCACGGTACATATCCAGATCGCTGCTTTCCAGCTGCAGCTGTACTTTGGCGGCGAATTTAGCCAGACGGCGCTCGCTCAGCAGTTCTGCATTTGGCAGTTCAACTTCTGGAATAGTCAACTTCATGGTGCGTTCGATGTTACGCAGCAGACGACGCTCGCGGTTCTCAACGAACAGCAGCGCACGGCCAGCACGACCCGCACGACCGGTACGACCGATACGGTGAACGTAAGACTCAGCATCCATTGGGATGTCATAGTTAACAACCAGGCTGATACGCTCAACGTCCAGACCACGTGCTGCAACGTCGGTCGCGATCAGGATATCCAGACGACCATCTTTCAGGCGCTCCAGTGTCTGCTCACGCAGAGCCTGGTTCATGTCACCGTTCAGTGCTGCGCTGTTATAGCCGCTGCGCTCCAGCGCTTCAGCCACTTCCAGCGTAGCGTTTTTGGTACGCACGAAGATGATGGCAGCATCAAAGTCTTCCGCTTCCAGGAAACGCACCAGCGCGTCAGTTTTACGGCCATAAGCGGTCCAGTAAGACTGAGAAATGTCAGGACGCGTGGTCAGGCTTGACTGAATGCGCACTTCCTGTGGATCTTTCATGAAGCGTTTGGTGATACGACGAATCGCTTCTGGCATGGTCGCTGAGAACAGCGCGGTCTGATGACCGTCTGGGATCTGCGCCATGATGGTTTCAACGTCTTCGATGAAGCCCATACGCAGCATTTCATCAGCTTCGTCCAGCACCAGGCCGCGCAGGTTAGACAGATCTAACGTGCCGCGTTTCAGGTGATCCAGCAGACGACCAGGCGTACCTACGACAACCTGTGGTCCCTGGCGCAGTGCGCGCAGCTGAACGTCATAGCGCTGGCCGCCGTACAGGGCAACCACGTTCACGCCACGCATGTGTTTAGAGAATTCCGTCATGGCTTCAGCAACCTGAACAGCCAGTTCACGGGTTGGAGCCAGCACCAGGATCTGTGGTGCGCGGACAGATGGATCAATGTTGTTCAGTAACGGCAGGGAGAATGCCGCTGTTTTACCACTCCCGGTCTGCGCCATACCCAGCACATCACGGCCCGCCAGCAGGTGAGGAATACACTCAGCCTGGATTGGGGATGGCTTTTCGTAGCCCATACCGGTCAGTGATTCGAGGATGTCAGCGTTCAGGCCAAGGTCAGAAAAAGTGGTTTGAATATCAGTCATGTAGTACACGTGCCTCTTGGATTGCGGCGGCCAGTCTACATAACTCGTCGTGAAAATTTTCAGTCATTTTCATCAAAAAGTGTGAACCGGCTCAAATTAGAAGTTTTGACGAACAGAAAAGCCCTCACCTCGAAGATGATGACTTTACAAGTATTCAGGCAATAAAAGTTCGTCAGCTATTGCTGGTCAGATTCTGATAAATCGTCTTGTGTCTGGCCGAGTTGCGCCAGTTCCAACAATGCGTATCGGTGCTCAACAAAGTTGTTAACATTGTTAGCGACCGCCAGTTTGAACAACGCTTTCGCGTCGTCCTTCTCCCCCAGACTTAGGTAGTACTTACCTAAATAGAAGTTGGTTTCACTGAGATGTTCAGCGAGCGAGGTGTTATCCGTTGCGTCCGCCTTGAGACGTTCCATCAGCGTTTTTTCACTGATGTCGCCAAGGTAGAACTCGACAATATTCCATCCCCATTGGTCCCGGACCGCTTTGTCATGTCGCTGTCTCAGCGTGACTTTGGCCTTGTCGGCATCCATATCGCTTTCAACGAGATAGAGCCAAAGGCTGCGGAAAGGATCGTTAGGATCGTCTTGATAAAACGCCAGCAGATCATCTTGCGCTAACTTGTATCGACCGCCGTAATAGAGGGCGATACCACGGTTTAAATGCGCATAGTTGTAAGTTGGATCAAGCTCAAGTACAGAATCAAACGCTTCATAGGCAGCATCAAAATTGCCTGCCTGCGTTAAATATATACCGAGGTAGTTAAACACCTCAGGCATATCCGGTCTTATAGACAGCGCTTGCGAGAAATCGTTCCGCGCTAATGCCCTCAGACCCAAACTATCATACAACACTCCGCGCTCATATAATAGCTGTGCGCGTTCATCATCGGTCAGGGCACGACTGGCAAGAATTTGTTCCATTCGCGCCAGGATCACCTCTTGCTGCAGTGTGGGCTGCAAAGGTACTGCCAGAACTTCGTTCTTACGCCAATTGGAGTTGCTGCATCCTGCCAGCGTGATAGCTGTCGCAACAAAACACCAGCGCAAAAAAGGCTTCATTTCCCACTCCCGAATACAAACATTGGGATAACCATCCTGTCATCCGCCTGCTGTGCACAAGGATTCCCGCCCTCGCGATGATCCAAATACCTCTCCCCGAAAAGCAGGGAGAGGCCAATCAGTAAACGCTTACTCGGCGTCAGATGCATTCGTTGCAGCAGGGGTTTCTTCCGCTGGTTTCTGCTCTGTCGCTTCTTTGATGCTCAGGCGTACGCGGCCCTGACGGTCCACTTCCATCACTTTCACTGGAACTTCCTGACCCATCTGCAGATAGTCGGTCACTTTCTCAACACGCTTATCAGCGATCTGAGAGATATGGACCAGACCTTCTTTACCGCCGCCGATGGCCACGAAGGCACCGAAATCAACGATACGCGTCACTTTACCAGAGTAGATACGACCCACTTCGATTTCAGCGGTGATCTCTTCGATACGACGAATCGCTTCCTTCGCTTTGTTGCCGTCGGTTGCTGCGATTTTCACGGTGCCATCATCTTCGATTTCTATGGTGGTGCCGGTTTCTTCGGTCAGCGCACGAATAACAGAACCGCCTTTACCGATAACATCTTTGATCTTGTCTGAGCTGATCTTGATGGTATAGATACGTGGTGCGAACTCAGAGATTTCCTGACGTGGGGTGCTGATGGCCTGCTCCATCACGCTCAGGATGTGCAGACGCGCGCCCTTAGCCTGATTCAGTGCAACCTGCATGATCTCACGGGTGATACCTTCAATTTTGATATCCATCTGCAGTGCAGTGATACCGTCGCGGCTACCCGCTACTTTGAAGTCCATATCGCCGAGGTGATCTTCATCGCCCAGGATGTCAGACAGAACCACGAAGTTCTCGTCTTCTTTGACCAGACCCATCGCGATACCGGCTACGGCTGCTTTGATCGGTACGCCTGCGTCCATCAGTGCCAGAGAAGCACCACACACAGAAGCCATTGAAGAAGAACCGTTAGATTCGGTGATTTCTGACACTACACGGACGGTGTACGGGAACTCTTCCTGCTTCGGCATGACTGCCAGCACGCCACGCTTCGCCAGACGACCGTGACCAATTTCACGACGCTTCGGTGAACCAACCATGCCGGTTTCGCCCACTGAGTATGGAGGGAAGTTATAGTGGAACAGGAAGCTATCAGTACGCTCGCCCATCAGCTCATCCAGGTTCTGCGCATCACGGGCGGTACCCAGTGTTGCGGTAACCAGTGCCTGCGTTTCACCACGGGTGAACAGAGAAGAACCGTGAGTACGTGGCAGCACGCCAGTACGTACATCCAGACCACGGATCATATCTTTTTCGCGGCCATCGATACGTGGCTCACCACGGATGATACGGCTACGCACGACGCTCTTCTCGAGATCGTGAACGATGTCAGCGATTTCGCCAGCATCCAGCGTTTCGTCTTCAGCCTGAAGGGCAGCAATAGTCGCGTCTTTAACTGCGCCAACCTGAGTGTAACGCTCTTGTTTATCCGTGATGCGGTAAGCATCAGCGATACCGGCTTCTGCCAGTGCAGCAACACGTGCAATCAGTGCATCGTTCGCTGGCTCTGGCTGCCAGTCCCAACGTGGTTTGCCTGCTTCAGCAACCAGTGCGTTGATGTTTTCGATAACAACCTGCTGCTGATCGTGGCCGAACACCACCGCGCCCAGCATCTGGTCTTCTGTCAGTACTTCTGCTTCAGATTCAACCATCAGAACCGCGTTCTGAGTACCTGCAACCACCAGGTCCAGACGTGAAGTTTTAATTTCATCAGCGGTTGGGTTCAGAACGTATTGGTCATTGATATAACCCACACGTGCAGCACCGATTGGGCCATTGAATGGCAGACCAGACAGCGCTAATGCAGCAGAAGCACCGATCATCGCAACAATGTCCGGGTTAACCTGTGGGTTAACAGACACAACGGTCGCAATCACCTGCACTTCGTTGATGAAACCTTCCGGGAACAGTGGACGCACTGGACGGTCAATCAGACGAGAAATCAGGGTTTCGCCTTCGCTTGGACGGCCTTCACGACGGAAGAAGCTACCCGGGATACGACCAGCAGCGTAAGTACGCTCCTGATAGTTAACCGTCAGCGGGAAGAAATCCTGACCTGGTTTGGTTTTTTTCTGGCCAACAACAGTCACGAATACCGCGGTGTCGTCCATGCTCGCCATAACTGCTGCAGTGGCCTGGCGCGCCATCATGCCGGTTTCCAGCGTGACGGTATGCTGACCATATTGGAATTTGCGTACGATCGGGTTCAGCAAAATTTAAGTCCTTAAATTCGAGGGGCAGAGCGCTCTTTGGCTCGCCGGGGTTTACCGATCTTTAGTTGCATCCTCGCGACTAATGACAATCTTCAACCGCTCATGCGGTAAAGCCTCTCATTAGCCGCGCGAAACGCTGCAAGCAAAGATCACTCTCAGCAACAATACATGAGTTTGGTACGGAATGCTGCGGATTGCTCGAAAAAAGGGGCCATAAAGGCCCCCTTTTCGCGAAACTCGCACAAATCTGATCGTCAGATGCGCTTTTCTGCATAGTGCATGTGCTACATCGTTGATCAGATTCTTCAGACTTAGCGACGCAGACCCAGGGTTTCGATCAGGCTGGTGTAACGTGCAACGTCTTTACGCTTCAGGTAGTCCAGCAGCTTACGACGCTGAGATACCATGCGCAGCAGACCGCGACGGCTGTGGTGGTCTTTTTTGTGCTCAGAGAAGTGACCCTGCAGGTGGTTAATCTGAGCAGTCAGCAGAGCAACCTGAACTTCAGTTGAACCGCTGTCGTTAGCACCACGACCGAATTTAGCAACGATCTCTGCTTTAGCTTCTACGCTTAGAGACATAATAAACTCCGAAATAATAAATGAATGGTTGGGTGCCGATCTCTAATTCAGCAGCCCGCTTTAAAAGCCGCGCTATTCTACTCTTCGCCTGATAGCAACGCAAATGCGCCGTAAGGTCAAACGTGAGCGTATTGATTAGGCGGGGAACTCTACCACCAGACGACGCGGCGCCACGCGCCCATCCTCAGCGATTTCTGCCATGCCGATAAATTTATGTTCTTCACCTTCGGTAACACGCACCAATCCCTGTTCAGGCGCATTCGCCACCTGCACCGGCATCCCCTGCTTGAAATAAGCGGCGACAGAGGGCAGCAAATTGACGATGGGGAACTCCTCCGCAGGGCTATCCATTGGCAGCAGCAGTGCATCCAGTGCACGGTAGTCTGGCGTTTCTGCTGCGTTCGCTTCAGCCGCCATCGCCTGCAACTGCTCAAAGGTGATCATGCGATCAATCGGATACTTCGCCACCTGCAAACGACGCAACATAATCACATGTGCGCCGCAGCCGAGCTTCTCGCCGAGGTCATCGATGATGGTGCGAATATAAGTGCCCTTGGAAACGTGAATTTCCAGCTCCAGCTCATCCCCTTCCCAGCGAATAAACTGCAGTTCAAACACGGTGATCGGTCGTGCTTCACGCGGTACGGTAATGCCTTCACGCGCGTATTCATACAGCTTGCGGCCCTGGTACTTCAACGCAGAGAACATGGTGGGTACTTGTAAGGTGTCACCACGGAAGCTCTCCAGCGCCGCATCAAGCTGGGCTTGATTGAAGGTCACCGGGCGCGTTTCGACGATATTGCCATCAGCGTCTGAGGTATCCGTACGCTCGCCGAGGCGGGCAATAACGCGATAGCGTTTATCGGAATCGAGCAGGAACTGCGAAAACTTCGTCGCTTCACCGAGGCAGATCGGCAGCATGCCTGTTGCCAGGGGATCAAGCGCACCCGTGTGACCCGCTTTGTTAGCATGGAACAGACGCTTCACTTTCTGCAGCACATCGTTCGAGGATGCGCCCTGATGCTTATCCAGCAAAAACACACCGTGGACGTCGCGACCGCGACGACGAGGACGACTCATTAGTCCTCCTTGTCATCTTCCGCCGGGCTTTCGCCACGACGCTCAACGTCACTTTTGATCACGTTGCTGACCAGGTTAGACATGCGCATCCCTTCGATCAGCGAATTGTCATAGAAGAAGGTCAGTTCAGGCACGATACGCAGACGCATCGCTTTCCCTACCAGAATACGGATATAACCTGAGGCTTCTTTCAGCGCTTTCAGGCCATTTTTTACCGCATCTTCATCCTGATCATTCAAAAAGGTCACGAAGACTTTGGCATACGCCAGGTCGCGCGACACTTCTACGCCGGATACCGTTACCATCATGCCGAGGCGCGGGTCTTTAATTTCACGTTGCAGGATAATTGCGATTTCTTTCTGCAGTTCCTGAGATACGCGCTGTGGGCGGCCAAATTCTTTTGCCATTTTTTCTTTCTCCCAAATAATTCGGGAGGCCAGAGGCCTCCCAAATTGCAACACATCAAGTGATGATCAATCGATGGTGCGTTTAATTTCAATCACTTCAAAGACTTCGATCATGTCACCAACGCGAACGTCGTTGTAGTTCTTCACGCCGATACCACACTCCATGCCGTTACGCACTTCGTTGACATCGTCTTTAAAGCGACGCAGAGATTCCAGCTCGCCTTCGTAAATCACCACGTTGTCGCGCAGTACGCGAATCGGGTTGTGACGTTTGATGTTGCCTTCGGTGACCATACAGCCAGCAATGGCGCCAAATTTCGGTGACTTGAACACGTCACGCACTTCGGCCAGACCAATGATCTGCTGTTTGAATTCCGGTGCCAGCATGCCGCTCATGGCTGCTTTTACTTCGTCAATCAGATTATAGATAACGGAGTAGTAGCGCAGGTCCACGTTTTCAGCGTCAATCACGCGACGCGCAGAAGCGTCAGCACGGACGTTAAAGCCGAGGATGATGGCGTTGGAAGCCGCTGCCAGGGTCGCGTCGGTTTCGGTGATACCACCCACGCCCGAACCGATAATCTTCACCTTCACTTCGTCGGTGGAGAGTTTCAGCAGCGAGTCGGAGATCGCTTCCACCGAACCCTGTACGTCGGACTTCAGCACGATGTTCAGCTCGGACACTTCGCCTTCGGTCATGTTGGCGAACATGTTCTCCAACTTCGACTTCTGCTGACGCGCCAGTTTCACTTCGCGGAATTTGCCCTGACGATACAGTGCAACTTCACGTGCTTTCTTCTCATCACGCACAACCGTCGCTTCATCGCCCGCAGCTGGCACACCAGACAGACCGAGGATTTCCACTGGAATGGATGGACCCGCTTCCAGCACTTCACGACCCAGTTCGTCACGCATCGCACGGACACGGCCGTATTCGAAGCCGCACAGTACGATATCGCCTTTGTTCAGCGTACCTTCACGCACCAGCACGGTCGCAACCGGGCCACGACCTTTGTCGAGGAAGGATTCGATAACCACGCCGCTCGCCATACCTTCACGAATGGCGGTCAGTTCCAGCACTTCAGCCTGCAGCAGAATCGCATTCAGCAGGTCATCAATACCGGTACCCGCTTTCGCAGAGACGTTAACGAACATGTTTTCACCGCCCCACTCTTCCGGAATGATTCCGTACTGGGTCAGTTCATTCTTCACGCGATCCGGGTCTGCTTCTGGCTTATCAATCTTGTTCACCGCAACCACAACCGGCACTTTGGCCGCTTTGGCGTGCTGGATGGCTTCGATAGTCTGTGGCATCACGCCGTCATCGGCAGCAACCACCAGAATTACGATATCCGTTGCCTGCGCACCACGTGCACGCATCGCGGTAAACGCGGCGTGGCCCGGGGTATCCAGGAAGGTTACCATACCGTTGTCAGTTTCAACGTGGTAAGCACCGATATGCTGTGTAATACCGCCAGCCTCGCCTGAAGCGACTTTGGTTGAGCGGATATAGTCCAGCAGCGAGGTTTTACCATGGTCAACGTGACCCATGATAGTGACCACCGGAGCGCGTGACTCCTGCGCTGCATCGGTATCACGATCGTCCATCACCGCTTCTTCCAGTTCGTTCTCGCGGCGCAGGATCACTTTGTGCCCCATTTCTTCCGCAACCAACTGGGCTGTTTCCTGATCGATGACTTGGTTAATGGTCGCCATTGCGCCCATTTTCATCATCGCTTTGATAACCAGTGAGCCTTTCACCGCCATTTTGTTTGCCAGCTCGGCAACAGTAATGGTTTCGCCGATGATCACATCACGGTTAACAGCCTGAACGGGTTTGTTGAAGCCCTGCTGCAGTGCGCTTGGCTTACGGTTTTTACCACCTTTACCACCACGGAACTGCGCACGCGCTTCTTCGCGATCAGTTTTCGCTTCAGAATGCTTGTTGCCTTTTTTGGCTGGGCGCGCTGCTTTGGTGGTACGCGCACGTCCACGTCCGCCTTCAACTTCACGGTCGTTTTCGTCTTCAGCCTGACGGGCATGAGTGGAAGTGGTGACATGGTAGTCGCCTTTGTCTTCTTCCTCTGGTTTTTCCCATTCAGCTGATTTCTCTTCAGCCAGGCGGCGGGCTTCTTCTGCCACACGGCGAGCGTCTTCTTCCAGCTTACGGCGTGCTTCTTCTTCCGCTTTGCGTTTCAGATCAGCCGCTTCGGCTTCACGACGCGCCTTATCAGACTGCGCAGCCTTGGTTACTTCATCGGTAGGTTGATTAGTCACTTTCTCATTTTCCGCTGCTTCACGCTTGGCCTTTTCAGCGGCTTCGCGCTTGGCTTTATCTTCGGCTTCACGTTGCGCTTTTTGTTCAGCTTCGCGACGGGCTTGTTCTTCCGCCTCGCGACGCGCCTGCTCTTCCGCTTCACGCTGCGCCTCGGCTTCAGCTTCTGCCTGAGCTTGCTCAGACTCAGCATCACCTTTCACGTATGTGCGTTTTTTGCGGACTTCGATTTGCACCGACTTACTTTTACCCCCGGTGACGGGAATATTCAAGGTGCTGCGCGTTTTGCGCTGTAATGTCAGTTTACTTGAACCGGTCTGACCGTGCTCACGATTCAAATGGGACAGTAAGGTTTCTTTCTCTTGCTGGGACACCGCATCGTTTTCAGACTTGCGGATCCCTGCGTCAGCAAATTGCTGTACCAGGCGATCGACCGGAGTCTGAATTTCGGCGGCCAGCGATTTTACGGTTACATCTGTCATGCTGTTCCTTCCTGTTATTACGCGTCATCGCCGAACCAGCAGATATTACGTGCAGCCATAATCAGCGCACCGGCCTTCTCATCATCCAGCCCTTCAATATCTGTCAGATCGTCAACACCTTGCTCAGCGAGATCTTCCAGCGTGCAAACGCCTTTGGACGCCAGGCGATACGCCAGCGCACGATCCAGGCCCTCAAGATTCAGAAGATCCTCAGCGGGCTCCTGATTACCAAGGCTCTCTTCTTTCGCTAATGCCAGGGTGGTCAACGCATTTTTTGCTCGTTCACGCAGGGCTTCAATGGTCTCTTCGTCGAGGCCGTCGATTTCCAGCAACTCGTTGATTGGCACATAAGCCAATTCTTCCAGCGAAGAGAAGCCCTCTTCCACCAGTACGGTGGCGAACTCTTCGTCGATGTCGAGATGTTTGGTGAACATATCGATCGCTGCGTGGGCTTCAGCCTGATGCTTAGCCTGCAGATCATCGACGGTCATCACGTTCAGTTCCCAACCACTCAGTTGGGAAGCCAGACGCACGTTTTGGCCGTTACGGCCGATCGCCTGAGCCAGATTGCCGGCTTCAACAGCGATATCCATGGTGTGATTGTCTTCATCCACCACAATTGACGCCACATCGGCTGGCGCCATGGCGTTAATGACGAATTGTGCCGGGTTATCGTCCCACAGCACGATATCAATACGCTCGCCACCCAGCTCGCTTGATACAGCCTGGACACGCGCACCGCGCATACCCACACAAGCACCGACCGGATCAATGCGTTTATCGTTGGTTTTCACCGCGATTTTAGCGCGTGAACCTGGATCGCGCGCTGCCGCTTTGATCTCGATAACTTCTTCACCGATTTCTGGCACCTCAATGCGGAACAGTTCGATCAGCATTTCTGGCTTAGAACGGGTGACAAACAGCTGTGCACCACGCGCTTCCGGACGAACAGCGTACAACACGCCGCGAATTCGGTCGCCTGGGCGGAAGTTTTCACGTGGCAGCATATCTTCGCGTCCGATCACGGCTTCAGCATTGCTGCCCAGATCGAGTGAGATGCTGTCGCGGTTTACTTTCTTCACCACGCCGGTGATGATTTCACCTTCGTGTTGACGGAACTGATCAACCACCATCGCGCGCTCAGCTTCACGGACTTTCTGCACGATAACCTGTTTAGCGGTTTGGGTGGTGATACGGTCGAAGGTGACAGATTCGATCTGGTCTTCAACGTATTCGCCCAGATTGAACGCTTCGTCTTCAAAGCGGGCCGCATCCAGCGTAATTTCACGAGTCGGCTGTGTTACTTCTTCCACAATCTGCCAGCGACGGAAAGTATCGAAATCACCGCTGCGACGGTCAATGCTGACGCGCACTTCGATCTCTTGCTCATACTTCTTTTTAGTCGCAGTGGCCAAAGCGCTCTCAAGCGCCTCGAAGATTTTCTCACGTGGCAGGGCTTTTTCGTTAGAAACGGCTTCTACTACAGCTAAGATCTCTTTGTTCATCCTGGTTAGCCTCAATCCGGACTTTTAAAAGTGGGGGACCAGGTTCGCTTTCTGAATATTACTCAGCGCGAACACCTCATCGTTACCCTCAACGGTTACCGTGATCATCTCACCTTCCACGGATTTGATGATCCCCTGCCATTTACGGCGGTTCTGTACGGCCATACGCAGTGTCAGGCTCACCTCATCACCGGCGAAACGTGCATAGTGTTCAGCAGTGAAAAGAGGACGCTCGAGACCTGGCGAGGAGACTTCAAGGTTGTAAGCCACCGTAATGGGATCTTCCACATCCATTACCGCGCTGACCTGGTGGCTAACATCGGCACAATCATCAACATTGATACCATTCTCACTATCAATATAGATGCGCAAAGTCGATGTGCGACCGCGAACGAATTCGATACCGACCAATTCGTAGCCAAGCGCTTCTACTGGAGCGGTGATCAAATCAGTCAATTTTTGCTCTAATGTGGACAAGCCCACCCCCAAGACATAAAAAAAGGGCCTATAGCCCAGTATTGCGATTCCTGATAATAAAAAACCCCGAAAATTCGGGGCTTTTTATCACTGGACCCTGTACGCCGCAGAGCGGCATCGGCACACAATCCAAAAGAATTTTTTTCAAAAAAACACTGAGGATGCGTCCGTCGATGCATACAGTATATTTGAAAAAGAACTCTAAGGGAAAGTGGTTGCGGGGGCCGGATTTGAACCGACGACCTTCGGGTTATGAGCCCGACGAGCTACCAGGCTGCTCCACCCCGCGTCCGAAAACGTGGCGAATAATACGCCGACCTTGCTTAAAAAGCAAGTTTTACTGAGATTTGGTACCGAGGACGGGACTTGAACCCGTAAGCCCTTTCGAGCACTACCACCTCAAGGTAGCGTGTCTACCAATTTCACCACCTCGGTACTGCACTGACTGCGACGTTATGTTGCCGCTAAAGCATTGACGATGTTACTGCGGAATATCATTGCCCGGGATTGCCGGTTTAGCTGGCTGAGTCTGCTGTTCAGACTGAGCTGGCGCAGTGAGGTTTTCCCACTCGCTTCCTTTAGAAGACTTGTTCGTGTTCAGATTGCCCAGAATCAAGCTGATAATGAAGAACAGGGTCGCCAGTACTGCCGTCATACGTGTCATGAAATTACCAGACCCGTTTGAACCGAACAGTGTACCAGAGGCGCCTGCACCGAATGAGGCTCCCATATCAGCGCCTTTGCCTTGCTGAAGCATGATCAGACCCACGAGGCCAATCGCAACAATAAGGAAAACAACTAACAGAGCTTCGTACATAATCAACCTGTTTCCTTGCGCGTTATCCGCACAGTTAAAGCTTCACCAATATTGACGGGGAGTATCGTCATCACCCATCAGAAGCGGGTGTGAATACTAACCAATGGGACATACCTCTGCAAGCGCAATTTTCACGAACTTTATTGATTGCGGAAAAAAGCGCCAGGATGGTGATTTAACAGGCGGAAAGTCGAAATCTCGCCGCCTGTTAACACGCTTAGACCGCTTTCACCGCATCAGCAATTTTATGCGCCAGTTCGGTGACTAACGCTTCATCTTCACCCTCGACCATCACGCGAATCAGCGGCTCAGTCCCCGATTTACGCAACAGCACACGACCGCGCCCTGCTAACGTTTTCTCCACTTCAGCGCTGACAGCCTTAACGCTCTCGGATTCAAGAGGATCATGACTGCCACTGAAGCGCACATTCACCAGAATCTGCGGCAGCATTTTCATGCCACTGCACAAATCATGCAGACTCATGTGATTACGCACGATAGCAGTGAGTACTTGCAAACTTGCCACGATGCCATCGCCAGTGCTGATTTTATCCAACAGAATGACATGCCCGGAGTTTTCAGCCCCCATGCGCCAGCCTTTCTCCTGCATTTTTTCCAGCACGTAGCGGTCACCCACTTTGGCACGCGTGAAGGGAATGCCCAACTGTTTCAACGCCAGTTCCAGCCCCATATTACTCATCAACGTACCCACCACGCCGCCGCGCAGTTGCCCCTGACGTAAGGCTTCACGTGCAATGATGTAGAGAATCTGGTCACCATCGACCTTCATGCCCAGATGATCCACCATCATGATGCGGTCACCATCGCCATCGTAAGCAAGGCCCAAATCGGCCTTCTCTTCCAGCACGCGCTGCTGCAGCATGCGGAGATCGGTTGCGCCGCACTCTTTGTTGATATTCATGCCATCGGGTTGAACGCCAATCGCAATCACTTTGGCACCTAATTCACGCAGCACATTAGGCGCAATGTGATAGGTCGCACCGTTGGCGCAATCCACTACGATTTTCAGACCGTTAAGACTTAACTCGCTCGGGAATGTGCCTTTACAGAACTCAATATAACGACCAGCAGCATCAACGATACGGCTGGCGCGCCCCAACTCAGCGGACTCAACGCAGGTCAGTGGCTTCTCTAACTCAAGCTCGATGGCCTCTTCCACTTCATCCGGCAATTTAGTGCCTTCCGCAGAGAAGAATTTGATGCCGTTATCGTCGAAGGGGTTATGCGATGCAGAGATCACGATACCGGCTTCTGCACGGAAGGTACGCGTCAGATAGGCAATCGCGGGGGTTGGCATAGGCCCGGTAAAGGCCGCCGACAAACCAGCAGCAGCCAGGCCCGCTTCCAGTGCCGATTCCAGCATGTAGCCAGAAATACGCGTATCTTTACCAATTAATACCTTACGTGATCCAGAGCGCGCCAGAACCTTACCCGCAGCAAAACCCAGCTTTAGGACAAAATCAGGGGTAATCGGTGCTTCACCGACCTTGCCACGAATACCATCTGTACCGAAATATTTACGATTACTCATGCTTTATCCTTTTGCTCTCCGTGTCGCTTCAACAATACGCATCGCTTCGACAGTCTCTTTCACATCATGCACGCGAATAATTTGTGCGCCCTGCATAGCGGCAATCACCGCACAGCTCAGGCTGCCGGTCAAACGCTGCGTCGGACCGACATTTAACAGCTGGCCAATCATCGATTTGCGCGACATTCCGACCAATAGCGGTAAGCCAAAATGGTGGAAATGGCTGAGTTCAGCCAGCAGTTGATAATTGTGGTTGAGATTCTTACCGAAACCGAAGCCAGGGTCGAGCAACAGATTCTCTTTTTTAATGCCTGCCGCTTCGCAACGTGCAATCTGTGCCTGGAAGTAAGCGTCCACTTCACCCACGATATTCTGATATTCAGGTGCTTGCTGCATAGTGCGCGGTTCGCCCTGCATGTGCATCAGGCATACCGGCAGACCGGTCTCCGCTGCTGCTGCCAATGCACCCGATTCTGACAGTGAACGAATATCATTAATGATGTGAGCACCCACTCGCGCCGATTCACGGATCACCTCTGGCTTTGAAGTATCAACAGAAATCCACACTTCAAAACGCTGGGCGATAGCTTCAACCACCGGAATCACGCGTGCTAACTCTTCATCTACGCTGACTTCATCGGCTCCTGGCCGCGTAGATTCCCCGCCGACATCGATGATGGTTGCGCCCGCATTCACCATCTCATTGGTATGGGTCAGCGCATCCACCAATGTGTTGTGTGTTCCGCCATCAGAGAAGGAGTCCGGCGTGACATTCAAAATACCCATCACATGGGGAAACGACAGATCGAGATGGGAATCACGGGCGAACAACTTCATGGTGGGAATCTCCTTGGGAATCACGGTATCACTGAATGTAAAAAACCCCGGACCGGCCGGGGTTTTTGCTGAGGTTTGTGGCCTCTTATTTGTCGAGCTGTTCTGACATGGTGTTGCCAGGATTTGGCGTACGCGGTTCATCAACCGGACGTGGCGCCTTTGGCGTCCCATTGTTGTCCGATGAACTGTTGCTGCCTGAATCATCCCAACCTGCTGGTGGGCGAACTTCACGGCGAGCCATCAAGTCATCAATCTGTGGCGCATCAATGGTTTCATACTTCATCAGCGCGTCTTTCATCGCGTGAAGGATGTCCATGTTCTCACCCAGCAGAACACGAGCACGCTGGTAGTTGCTGTCGATCAGGTGCTTAACTTCCTGGTCGATGATGCGTGCTGTTTCATCTGACATGTGTTTCGCCTTAGCCACAGAGCGGCCGAGGAACACTTCGCCTTCTTCTTCAGCATACAGCAACGGACCTAACTTCTCGTTGAAGCCCCACTGCGTCACCATGTTGCGCGCCAGGTTAGTGGCGACTTTAATGTCGTTAGATGCACCGGTAGAAACGTGTTCTGCGCCGTAGATGATCTCTTCCGCCAGACGACCGCCATACAGCGTTGAGATCTGGCTTTCAAGCTTCTGGCGGCTGGCGCTAATCGCGTCACCTTCTGGCAAGAAGAAGGTCACACCCAGCGCACGTCCACGCGGGATAATTGTCACTTTATGCACCGGATCGTGTTCCGGTACCAGACGACCAATAATCGCATGGCCCGCTTCGTGGTAAGCGGTGGATTCTTTCTGCGCTTCCGTCATCACCATGGAGCGACGTTCTGCACCCATCATGATTTTGTCTTTCGCTTTCTCGAACTCAACCATCGAGACCACACGCTTGTTGCCACGTGCAGCAAACAGTGCCGCTTCGTTGACAAGGTTAGCGAGGTCAGCACCCGAGAAGCCCGGCGTACCACGTGCGATGATCGCTGCATCGATGTCAGTGGCCAACGGCACACGACGCATATGCACTTTCAGAATCTGTTCACGACCGCGGACATCTGGCAGACCGACCACAACCTGGCGGTCAAAACGACCTGGGCGCAGCAGCGCGGGGTCAAGTACGTCTGGACGGTTAGTTGCGGCGATAACGATGATGCCTTCATTACCTTCGAAGCCATCCATCTCAACCAGCATCTGGTTCAGCGTCTGCTCACGTTCATCATGACCACCGCCTAAACCGGCGCCACGTTGACGGCCTACAGCATCGATTTCATCGATAAAGATGATGCACGGCGCGGCTTTCTTCGCCTGCTCGAACATGTCACGCACACGAGATGCACCGACACCCACGAACATTTCAACAAAGTCAGAACCGGAGATAGTGAAGAACGGCACTTTTGCTTCGCCAGCAATCGCTTTAGCCAGCAAGGTTTTACCGGTACCCGGAGGACCGACCATCAGGACGCCTTTCGGGATCTTACCCCCCAGTTTCTGGAAGCGGCTTGGCTCGCGCAGATATTCAACCAGTTCACCCACTTCTTCTTTTGCTTCATCGCAACCTGCGACATCAGCAAACGTGGTCTTGATCTGGTCTTCGGTCAGCATGCGGGCTTTACTCTTGCCAAAGGACATCGCGCCTTTGCCACCGCCGCCCTGCATCTGCCGCATAAAAAAGATCCAAACGCCAATCAACAGCAGCATTGGGAACCAGGAGATGAAGATGGAAGCCAGCAGGCTTGGCTCTTCTGGTGGTTCGCCAATCACTTTGACGTTTTTGGTCAAGAGGTTATCAAGCAACTTTGGATCGTTGACAGGAATGTAAGTCGTATATTTATTACTGTCTTTTTTGACAACGTTAATCTCACGCCCGTTAATACGTGCCTCGCGGACCTGATCCTGGTTCACTTCCGACAGGAAGGTTGAATAATCAACCCTACGGCCATTCGACTCGCTGGGCCCAAAGCTCTGGAAGACAGACATCAGCACGACCGCGATGACTAACCAGAGAATCAGGTTTTTCGCCATGTCACTCAAGGGATTAACCTCATATTACAACGGTGTTAACAGACAGCGTAGGGTACTATATATCCTTCAGACCTGGAATCGCGGCGCTGATGATTTTACTGCTTTTCACTGAAACTCAGAATTACACATCAGAGTAAACGCAGTTCGCCTTGCTTTGATTCCGGTACCGAGAGCTATAGTTTGCGCCCTGTCGCCACAATGTACACTTCACGCGAACGTAAACGAGAAGCGTCTGGCTTACGAATTTTCACTTTCGTAAATAGGGAGCGAATTTCCCGCAGGTATTCCTCGAAGCCATCTCCCTGAAACACTTTCACTACAAAACTGCCGCCAGGCGCCAGGATATCCCGACACATTTCCAGCGCCAACTCTACCAAATACATCGATCGTGGAATATCAACCGCAGGTGTACCACTCATGTTCGGCGCCATGTCAGACATAACAACTTGCACCTTTTGGTCACCTACTCGCTCCAGCAATGCGTTCAGCACTGCCTCTTCACGAAAGTCGCCCTGTAAAAAATCGACACCAACGATCGGGTCCATGGGAAGCAAGTCACAGGCAATAATACGACCGTTCGATCCAATCTGTTGTACCGCATATTGCGACCAACCGCCGGGCGCAGCACCCAGATCTACCACTGTCATGCCGGGTTTGAAAAGCTTGTCACCCTGCTGAATTTCGTCCAGTTTAAACCAGGCGCGCGAACGCAACCCCTTTTTCTGTGCCTGCAACACATATTTATCGCTAAAGTGTTCCTGTAGCCAGCGACTGGAACTGGCCGAACGCTTTTTACCCGTCATAATTTTTCCAATTAAATCTTCATCGTAGCGATAAATCAGTACGCAATGAGTCGCGTTGATTTGGCGATATACCCGAGATGGCGGTAGAATGAACCGTTTTCAATCCCTGAGTAAGTAAAAAATACGATGAATCTGAGTACCAAACAAAAACAGCACCTGAAAGGCCTTGCCCATCCACTGAAGCCCGTTGTTATGCTGGGCGGTAATGGCTTGACCGAAGGCGTGCTCGCCGAAATCGAACTGGCGCTCGAGCATCACGAATTGATCAAGGTGAAAATTGCCTCTGAAGATCGTGAAACCAAGCAGCTGATCGTTGACGCTATCGTACGTGAAACAAAAGCTTGTAACGTACAGGTCATCGGCAACACGCTGGTGCTGTATCGCCCTGCAAAAGAGCGCAAAATTACTCTGCCACGTTAATGAAGCCGTAAAGGCTGCCATGACGGGCAGAGAAAGTGCCATGCTCCTGCATGGGATAAAAGGCCGCTATGCGGCCTTTTTCCTTTCTTTACAATATGCGGCTACACATTTCAAAGCGTAGCAATATCTTAAAGGTATTCCACCTTTAACACTTCATATTCCACATCGCCGCCCGGTGTCTTCACAATCGCAACGTCGTCTGCTTCTTTTCCAATCAAACCACGCGCCATCGGCGAGTTCACTGAAATCAGGTTTTGTTTGAAGTCAGCTTCATCATCACCCACGATGCGGTAAGTGAATTCTTCGTCCGTATCCACATTCAAAATGGTCACGGTAGCACCAAAAATCACGCGGCCGGTTTTCGGCATCGTCGTGATATCAATCACCTGAGCGTTGGAGAGTTTGGCTTCAATCTCCTGAATACGGCCTTCGCAAAAACCCTGTTCTTCACGGGCAGCGTGGTATTCGGCATTTTCTTTTAGATCGCCATGCTCACGGGCTTCGGCAATAGAGGCGATGATGCGCGGACGCTTCACGGTTTTCAGTTCGTTCAGCTCTTCACGCAGGCTCTCAGCGCCTTTCAACGTCATCGGAATCTGATTCATTTTGGCTCCTCGTCATCTATCCTGGTTAACGGCGTCATCCTGACCGGTGACAGCAGAAAACAGCTTCTGCGGCGCGTTACCTCTTTTCACAAGCAAAAGAAGCCTGACCCGGAAAGCTTTCCGGGTCAGGTTCGGTTTTGCATTTTGATACGTATTTTACCCCAGAGTTCCCTGTGGGTCATCGTTTACTTTGCACCGCCTCGGGACGTAGTATTGACGCCTTCACCCGTCAGTTACCGCGAGATTATGCGATTTTCACGACTTGTTACCGGATTAACCTGTGCGTTTATGCTGCAGGCACAAGCAGCCCCCGTTGAAGAATACATGCAGTATTTGCCAGACGGCGCAAACCTGGCGCTGATGGTACAAAAAGTGGGCGCATCAACCCCGATAATCGACTATCACGGCAAACAGATGGCATTGCCGGCCAGTACCATGAAGGTGATTACCGCGCTGGCGGCCCTGCTGGAACTCGGTCCGGACTTCCGTTTTCAAACCACGATGGAAACCAAGGGTGCAGTCAGCGATGGCACGCTCAATGGCGACTTAGTGGCGCGCTTTGGTGGCGATCCGACGCTGAGCCGTCAGGATCTGCGCAACATGGTGGCGGCCCTGAAAAAGCAGGGCATCACGCATATCAAAGGCAATCTGGTGATCGACACCTCCGTGTTCGCCAGCCACGATATGGCACCCGGCTGGCCGTGGAATGACCTGACGCAGTGCTTCAGCGCCCCGCCAGGCGCAGCGATAGTCGACAAAAACTGCTTCTCAGTCTCGCTCTATAGCGCCACCACGCCGGGCGAAAACGCCTTTGTGCGCATTGCGTCCTATTATCCGGCACATATGTTCAGTCAGGTGCGTACCATTGGCCGCAACAGTGGTGATGGGCAATATTGCGAACTGGATGTGGTGCCAGGCGAACTGAACCGCTACACGCTGACCGGCTGCATGCGCCAACGCGCCGAACCCTTGCCGCTGGCGTTTGCGGTGCAAGATGGTGCCGCCTGGGCGGGCGAAATCCTCAAGGCCGAACTGCGTGCCGCGGATATCGATTACAGCGGCCATTTAGTGCGTCAGACGCAGGTTACCTCACCGGGAACCGTGCTCGCGTCGACGCAATCCGCGCCGCTGCACAATCTGCTGCACACCATGCTGAAGAAATCGGACAACATGATTGCGGATACGGTGTTCCGCACCATCGGCCATCACTATTTCAACGTACCCGGCACGTTCCGCGCCGGTTCTGATGCGGTACGCCGCATACTGCGTGAAAAAGCGGGCGTCGATCTCGGCAACAGCATTCAGGTCGATGGTTCAGGCCTGTCGCGTCACGATTTGATTGCGCCAGATACCATGATGCAGGTACTGCAATACATTGCGAAAAACGACTCAACGCTGAACTATATTTCGATGCTGCCGTTGGCGGGTTATGACGGCACGTTGCAATATCGTGGTGGCCTGCATGAAGCCGGACTGGATGGCAAAGTGTCAGCAAAAACCGGTTCGCTGCAGGGCGTTTATAATCTGGCTGGATTTATTACCACTTCCAGCGGTGCACGTGTCGCCTTTGTGCAGTATCTTTCTGGTTATGCGGTGCCGCCTGAAGATCAGAAAACGCGGCGCATTCCTCTGGTACGCTTTGAAAGCCGCCTCTACTCGGATATCAACAAAAACAACTAATGAAATTGCTGATCGTTGAAGATGACGCGCTGTTGCAATCGGGCCTGGCTCAGGCCCTTAGCGCACAAGGATATGCTGTTGACTGCGCGAGTACTGCTGCAGAGAGTAATGCTTTCTTACGCAGTGGGCAGTACAGCCTGATCGTTCTGGATCTGGGTTTACCGGATCGCGATGGTGCCACGCTGCTGCGCCAGTGGCGGCGCGATGGCATCAACGTACCGGTGTTGATCCTGACGGCGCGTGATGCACTGGAGGATCGCGTGGATGGCCTGGATGCCGGTGCCGACGATTATCTGGTCAAACCCTTCGCGCTGGTTGAACTGCAGGCACGCGTGCGTGCACTGATTCGTCGTTTTCAGGGCCACAGCGATAATTTGCTGCAACAAGGTGATCTCACCCTCAATCTCAGTTCGCAGCAGGTTTTGCTGGAAGAGCGTCCACTGGAAATTACCCCAAAAGAGTTCGCACTGCTGACGCGCCTGTTAATGCGCGTCGGTCAGAACGTCCATCGCGAAACGCTGCAGCAGGATCTCTATAGCTGGAACGACGATCCCGGATCTAACACCTTAGAAGTTCATATCCACAATCTGCGCCGTAAGCTCGGAAAAGCTCGTATCAAAACCGTGCGTGGCGTCGGATACCGCCTGGAAGTGCGCGAATGAACAGCATGCGTCAGCGGTTACTGATTATGCTGGCGCTGATTCTCCTCACCTGCCAGGTGATGAGCGCCATCTGGTTATGGCATGAGAGTCGCGAACAGATCAGTTTCCTGGTCAACGAAACGCTGTCTGCTCAGGCGCGTAACGACCGCGTCGAGAATGAGATCCGTGAAGCCATCGCTTCACTGCTGTTGCCTTCACTGGTGATGATCGCTCTGACGCTGCTGCTGTCATTCTGGGCGATTAACTGGATCATTCGTCCATTACGATCCCTGCAGGATAGCCTCGCCCATCGCTCCGCCGATAATCTCACCCCGCTGCCGGTTTATTCAGAAATGGATGAAATCGTTGCCGTGACCACCTCTATTAATCAGCTATTTTCGCGGCTCGACCACACGCTACAACAGGAACGCCTCTTCACCGCCGATGCCGCGCATGAATTGCGTACCCCTTTGGCCGGTTTACGTCTGCACCTTGAACTGCTGCACCAGCAGAACGTGCCGCAGAGTGAGATGCTGATTGAACGTATCGACCAGTTGATGCACACCGTGGAGCAACTACTGATGCTGTCGCGAGCCGGCCAGGCGCTGGCAGGCGGTCACTATCAGCAGTTGCTGTGGCAAAAAGACATCATGCAGCCGCTGCAGCCGGAAATGGCCGAACTTTATGCACAGCGACAGCAAACACTGCACTGGCCGAACGGCAAAGATATTCCGCAACAGGGTGAAGCCGTGTTGCTGCGCCTGATGCTGCGTAATCTGCTGGAAAACGCCTCACGCTACAGCCCGGAAGGCAGTGAAGTGAAGGTGAAAATGCAGCAGGACAAGCAGCAGGTGATTATCGAGGTGTGGGATCAGGGGCCGGGCATTGAGGCCGATGCGGCAGAAGAACTGACGCAAGCCTTCCGCCGTCGCGATCAGCGCTACGGTGGCAGCGGATTAGGTCTGAACATTGTGCTGCGCATTGTACAGATGCACCGTGGCAGGCTGGAGCTGGTCAACCGTAAAGATAGCAGCGGGCTGATTGCCCGCTGCTATTTACCGCATCAACTGCTTTAGAAGTGAGTGTTGAGGCTCATGTAGTAAGTACGGCCTGATTCGTTATAAGTATTGGCACCCGCACCGTACAGGTAGGCACCTGTTGTGGCGTTACCGGTGGTTTGCGCATTACCTTCGCGGAAGTGACGCTTATCAAACAGGTTGTCGATACCCAGGGTGACGCTGGCGTACTTATTCACATCATAAGTTCCGCTTAGGCCAATGATAGAGTAAGGACTCACTTTTTCGGCCGCGCTTCCCGTCACCGGTTGACCTTTGTAGTCATACTTTTTCGGTGTTTGCGTGCCGTACCAGGTCAGGGTGGTTTGCAGCGACAGATCCTGCGTTGCCTGCCAGCTCAGCGTCGAGTTCAGAGTGTATTCCGGGATGATCGACAGACGATCGCCGGTTTCCTTGTTCTTACTCTGCAGCATGTAGGTGAAGTTGTTGTTCCAGCTCACGCTATCCGAGAACGGTACGTTAACCGTACCTTCCAGCCCTTCCACCACCGCTTTCGGTACGTTTTCCCACTTGTAGATATCCGTGGTGCCATTAGAGGCTTTACCGACGGCCGCGTAACCCGCTTCAATCTTGTTGCGGTAATCGTTACGGAACCAGGTCAGACCCGCCTGATAGCCTTCGTGTTTCCACTCCAGTCCAATCTCTTTGTTGAAACTGTTTTCGGCTTTCAGGTCTGGGTTACCTTGCAGATAACAGGCACCGGTGCTGGCAGCACAGCCCTGACCGTTGCTGTAAAGCAGGTAGTTCGGGTTAGTCTGGTACAGGCTTGGCGCTTTATAAGCCAGGCCCGCCCCCATCTTCAGTGTGAAGTCATCACCCAAACCTTGCGACAGGTTCAGAGACGGGCTCCAGTTGTTACCCACAATCGAGTGATGATCGAAACGCAGACTCGGCGTCAGCATGGTGCTGTCGGTCAGTTCCATGTTGTCTTCAGCGAACAGCGAGAAGATTTCTGCCTGTGAATACGGGCTACGACCGGTATTCGACACGCCAGGTACAGAACCGTAGTTAGCCGCTTGGGTGGTTGAAGAGGGATCCTTCATGCTCTGCTGGTTCCATTCGGTACCTAGCGTTACCGTCTGATTAATCAGCCACTCAAACGGAATGCTCACTTCGCTGTGCAGCAAAATATCGTCTAACTGAATGGTGTTGAAACCATCGTTAGAGAAGATACCTTCCGTACCGCCCGCCAGACCTTCATTGATACGGGTGTTACGGGTTTTCTCATAGCGCGCATAGGTATTGGTGCTGACACCGTTATCCCAGGCACCGGTCCATTTCAACGAGATATTCTGGCGATACAGGCGGTTAGTTTCATCGCCATAGAGGCTTTTCACCAGCGCACTGGTGTTGGTGTTCTGCGTATCGCCTGCGTAAAGGTTGCCTTGACGGCTGTAACCCGCTTGCAACTCCAGGGTTTGCATCGGAGCAAACGCCCAGCTCAGTAACACATTGATATCTTTATTGACCGAGCCTTCACGACCAGAAGGATAACTGCCCGCATACGTACCGGTACGCGCTGCCGCATGGCCTTCGTTGATGTCATAAGCATCGGCCTGGGTTTTCGCTAAGCCACCGTACAAGCGGAAGTTGAAGTCATCACCCAGCGGCCCTTCGAGGCTGAAGTTAGTGCGTTTGGTCGCGCCTTCCGATTTGTGTTCCGGCGCATTGAAGTAGGTATTCCACGAACCGTGCCACTGCTGATCGGTATATTTCTTGGTGATAATGTTCACCACGCCGCCTGCTGCGCCGTTACCGTAACGCACCGCGGCCGGGCCACGAATCACATCAATGCGTTCGATCATTTCTGGCGGCACCCAGTTGGTATCACCACGCGTATCACGCTCACCACGCCAGCCCAGACGTACGGAGTTGCGGCTGGTGATTGGCATACCATCCACCATAATCAGGGTGTTTTCCGGGCCCATGCCGCGAATATCGATCTGGCGATTGTTACCGCGCTGGCCACTGGTGGAGTTACCGGTCAGGTTAACGCCCGGCATGGTGCGAATAATTTCAGAGACATCACGTGCAGGCGGATGCTTTTTAATTTCATCTGCTGTGATGGTGGAAACGCCGGGTGCCTGCAGGTTTTGCTGCTGGGCGGTCACCATCAACGTGCCGCCTTTCATCGATTCGGCGTCGGTAGTGGATTGGCTGCTGGTCGTCTTGCTGGAAGTGTCTGCTGCCCAGGCGCTGCCTGAGAGCAGTGAGGCGCTCAGCCCCAGTTCAATCAAAATAGCTAATGATAATCGTGAGTAACGCGTCATTGTTTTTCATTCCTGGATGGCCAGTAAAATGCCGTTGGATTCTTAACTGGCGAGCCGGTGAGAATATCCCTGTCCTTATCGCGCCCAGTTCCAGACCTGGCAGTGCCATCCGTTGCGTAACCTTCCAGGAAGGAAAGAGTCAGGCGGAACGAGCGTGCTCTTTTGAGCGGAAACACCCTATTGCAAATGCAAATAGTTATCAATAGTATTAATTATTAATCTTATGTAAATCTTTCCCTACACAGTGACTGGCAGCCCCTATGACCTGGCGAAATGATGTAACCGGTAGCGAAGCCTGGTGGCAGGAGCAACAAACTCAGGGTATTCCGCGAATTGACCCTCAGCAGGATGGCACCTGCCTGGTGACCTTCTTCTGGCGCGATCCCCAAGGCAGCGAAAAAACGTCAGCGATTCAGCGTGTATGGATCAACATCACTGGCGTGACCGATCACCACCAGAAACGTTCACCTCAGTCATTGGTGCGCGTAACGGGTACCGATGTGTGGTACTGGCAAACTGCGCTGCCATCAAACTGGCGCGGCAGCTACTGTCTGATGCCCGATGAGCAGGCAACCGACTTTAGCGGTGAAGCGGACATGTATGCCTTGCGAAACTGGTGGCGTGACAAATTCCCCACGGCGAAGGCCGATCCCCTGAATACACTGCGCGGCTGGGCCGGTGGGCGTGGCATGGGCGTTTCGCCGCTGCATCTCCCGCAAGCCCCTGATCAGCAAATCTGGCAAGCCGTGGATGATGGCAGCGCATCGGCTGTTTCTTTGCAACAATATCAGTGGGATAGCGCGTTACTAAGTAACAGTCGCAAAGTGTGGATTTATGCCACCGGCGAATCCGATAACGCGCAACGTCCACTGGCCATTCTGCTGGATGGGCAGTTCTGGGCGAATCAAATGCCGATTGCCGGGCCATTGCAGCAACTTACTGACGCAGGGAAACTCCCACCTGCCGTTTATCTGTTTATTGACATCATTGATCGTGAACACCGTAGTCGTGAACTGCCCTGTAATCCGCAGTTCTGGCAAGCCGTGCAGCAGGAGTTACTGCCGCAGGTGGCGCAATGGGCACCCTATCGCCAACAGGCAGACAGCACACTGGTGGCTGGACAAAGTTTCGGCGGGCTGGCATCGGTGTTTGCCGCGCTGCATTTCCCGGAGACGTTTGGCAATGCGCTGAGCCTATCTGGATCATTCTGGTGGCCCGAACGTGGCAACCCATACGGCTGGCTGTTGCAGGCGCTGGATAGCGGACTGGCTCCGAAACAGCCGCTGCGTTTCTGGCTGGAGGCGGGTAAACGTGAAGGCCTGATTCTGCAAGCCAATCAACAATTAGAACAAAAACTTACCGCTGCCGGCTATCAGGTGAATTACCTGCCGGTGGAGGGCGGCCATGACGCGCTATGCTGGCGCGGTGGTCTGCTCGACGGTCTGCAAGCCCTGTGGCGCAATCCGACTTAACTTCATCACGCAGGACGCAAACCGGAGCACAGATGTCTGAATCTCTGATGAACAAAACCATGACCGACCAACACACCTTGCCCTTAGTGGCAGCCCAGCCCGGCATCTGGATTGCCGACCAGCTGACCCAGCACCACAATGCTTATGCGGTAGCGCACTTTGTCGAATTGTCCGGCGCCATCGACACAGACCTGCTCGCGCAGGCCATCGTGGCTGGCATGCAGGAAGCCGATACGCTGAATATGGCGTTTGCCGAAGTCGAGGGCGAAGCACTGCAGTGGCTGCAACCGCAGACGTTCAGTGCGCCAAAAATCGTGGATTTGCGCGCTGAACCCGATGCGGCCACCAAAGCTCGCGCGTTAATGCGTGAAGATATGAACGGTGATCTACGCGTATTGAGCGGCGCCCCTTTATGGCATCACACACTGTATCGCATTGGCGATCAGCACTGGTTCTGGTATCAGCGTTATCACCATTTAGTGGTGGATGGTTTCAGCTTTACCGCCATCACTCGCCGTATTGCTAACCTTTACACTGCCGCCGTGCAGCAGCAAGAGGCCGAGCCGACGCCGTTTATCCCGTTTAGCGAAGTCGTTGAAGAGTACCAGCGTTATCAGGAATCCTCTTCATTCACGCGCGATGGTGATTTCTGGCGCGAAAAAGGCGCAGCGCTGCCCTCACCGGCTTCGCTATCATCGCTGCCGCTGGCGGGACAAAGCGCGACCACCGATCTGCTGCGCCACAGCGTGACGCTCGATCGCAGCACCTTCCAGAAGCTGGTTAATCAGCATCCACAATCCAGCGCTGCTGACCTGGCCTTTGCGCTGGTGGCGCTGTGGCTGGCGCGACTCAGCGGACAAAATGATTTCGCCGCTGGATTCATCTTTATGCGCCGCATCGGATCCGCCGCGCTGTGTGCCACTGGTCCGGTGATCAACGTGCTGCCGATGGCCGTGCATTACGATCCCACCCAGCCGCTGAGTGCGCTGGCTGCCCAACTGGCTGGTGAAGTGAAGAAAATGCGCCGCCACCAGCGTTATGACGCGGAACAGGTGCAGCGCGATCTCGGACGTTTGGGCGATGGTGACCCTCTGTACGGTCCGGTGATCAACCTGAAGATGTTTGACTATCAACTCGATTTTGCTGGCGTTGAAGGCATAACCCATCAGCTGGCATCAGGCCCGGTGCGCGATCTGGAAATCGCTATCTACATCAACGAACAGGGTGAACTGACGCTGGAGTTGCTGGCGAATGCGGAGCGCTATAGCGAATCGACGCTGATTCGCCACGCCAGCCGTTTTGCTTTGCTGCTGGATCAGCTGGCGGAGCAACCGCAGCGTGCGTTGGGTGAACTGGATCTGCTAACCGCAGAAGAGCACGTACAAATTGCCGGTATCAACCAGACCGCGCATCCTGTTCCGGCAGAAACGCTGGCCTCACTGTTGGCGCAACAGGCCGCGCGTACGCCTGATGCCCCGGCGCTGGCTGATGCGACGCACCAGTTAAGCTACCGTGAGATGCAGCAGCAGTTGTATGCTCTGGCAGCGGATCTTAGTGCAGCGGGCGTCCAGCGCGGCGATATCGTCGCAGTGGCATTGCCACGTTCAGTGCATCTCTCACTGGCACTGCAGGCGATTGTGTCGCTCGGCGCGGCCTATCTGCCGCTCGATACCGGCTACCCCGACGAACGTTTGCAGCTAATGCTGGAAGATGCCGCCCCCAAAACGCTGATCACCTCAGTGGAATTGAGCGCCCGCTTTAGCGCTATCGATTCTGTTAAGCAGCTGCACTTTGATGCGCTCTATACAGCGCCAGACGCGCCACCACCCGCCAGCGAGCCGACACCACAGGATGGCGCTTACATCATCTACACCTCAGGATCTACCGGGCGTCCGAAAGGCGTATTGGTCGGTCATGAAGCGATCGTCAACCGCCTATTGTGGATGCAGGATCGCTATCCGCTGCAAGCTGACGACGTGGTATTGCAGAAAACCCCAAGCAGTTTCGATGTATCCGTATGGGAATTCTTCTGGCCGCTGCTGGTAGGCGCGCAACTGGTGATGGCACCGCCGGAAGCGCACCGCGATCCGGAAGCCCTTCAGCAGTTGTTTGCGCGTTACAAAGTGACTACCACGCACTTTGTCCCTTCGATGCTGGCCGCCTTTGTCGCGGCGCTGGACAGTGCGCCAGCGATTGCCTGCTGTGGCAGCTTACGTAACGTCTTCTGTAGCGGTGAAGCGCTGCCGACCGATCTGTCGCGTGAATGGGAAAAACTGACGCAGGTGCCACTGCACAACCTGTACGGCCCGACCGAAGCGGCAGTGGATGTCAGCTGGTATCCGGCGTTTGGCGAAGCGTTGGCAGCCGTTGAAGGGGCCAGCGTGCCGATTGGTTTCCCGGTGTGGAATACCGGACTTCGCATTCTTGATGCACGTATGCAGCCGGTGCCGCCTGGTGTGGCGGGCGATCTTTACTTAACCGGCGTACAGCTGGCACACGGCTATCTTGGCCGCCCGGATCTGACCGCCAGCCGCTTTATCGCCGATCCTTTTGCCGCTGGCGAACGCATGTACCTAACCGGTGACGTGGCGCGCTGGCTGGATAACGGCGCGGTGGAATACCTCGGACGCAGCGACGATCAGCTGAAGATCCGTGGCCAACGTATCGAACTTAATGAAATCGATCATGTGATGAGCGCACAGCCCGGTATTGAGCAAGCGGTGACGCATGCTGTGGTACTCGGCGGTGCCGCTGCACAAGGCGGCGATGCGCGTCAGCTGGTGGGTTACGTCGTCGCAGAGCACGTTGTCGATGGCGACGCGCTGCGTGATGCGCTGGCGCAGCGCCTGCCTGCACATATGGTGCCGGTGGCGATTGTGCAACTGGATGCCTTCCCGTTGAGCAGCAATGGTAAATTGGATCGCAAAGCCTTACCGCTGCCAAAAAATGCAGCTGACAGCGTGGGCCGTGAACCGCATCCCGGTCTGGAAACCCAATTGGCGCAGGCTTTCTGCCAGTTGCTGGCGCGTGACACCATCAGCGCCCAGGATGATTTCTTCGCCCTCGGTGGACACTCACTGCTGGCAATGCGCTTAGCTGCCCAACTGCGCCGCGAACTGCAACAGCCGGTTTCGGTGGGGCAGATTATGGTGGCTTCAACGGTGGAAAAACTCGCCCGGTTGCTGAGCGATACTCAATCGCATCAGCAGGCAGGTTTTGAAGCCGTTCTGCCGCTGCGTCAGGGCAACGGTCCGACACTGTTCTGCTTCCATCCGGCGTCGGGTTTTGCCTGGCAGTTCAGTATTCTGCAGCGCTATCTCGATCAGCGCTGGTCGCTGGTGGGGATTCAGTCGCCGGATACCCAGAGCCCGCTGAACCAAAGCGCACATCTCGATGAAGTGTATGATGCGCATCTGCAAACCTTACGTGACGTGCAGCCGCACGGGCCGTACTTCTTCCTCGGTTATTCGCTGGGCGGCACGCTGGCGCAAGGTATTGCGGCACGACTGGAAGCGGCAGGTGAAGAGGTAGCCTTCCTCGGCCTGCTCGATACCTGGCCGCCGGAAACGCAGAACTGGGATGAAAAGCGTGGCGAGAATGTGCTGGATCCGGCGGTGCTGGAAGAGGTGAATCGCGAGCGCGAGCAGTTTATCGCTGCCCAGCGCCATCAGGCGGGCGAAGAGATGCGCGCGATGTTCGATACCATCGAAGCCAACTACGCCAGTTCGGTGCGTCTGTTGGCCACCGCGCGCAGTGCGCGTTTCAACGGTCGCGCCACACTGTTCCTCGCCGAGCAGACGCAGCAGCCCGGTCAGGATGCGCGTCGCGCCTGGGCACCGTATGTCGGTGAGTTAGAGGTTTGGCCGATGGATTGTGCACACGTGGAGATTATTTCCCCGCAGATGTTTGAGCAGATTGGCCCGCTGTTGCAGCGGATATTAGGCTAGCGTCAGCCGATTTCCGGGAGGTCGAAAGGCCTCCCGGCGATAAACTTCTCTGCCTTTTACAGGGCGTTGAGATGAAGCCTCACTGCAATCAACCTGCCTGCCCTGTGCAGGGCACTGCGTTAAGACCTCCCGACACGATGCTCCACTGTGGTGTGCCGGTCACAGCATTTAGATTCCCGCGATAACATGCTTAATGCAGCCAGACCGCTTACTTTCCTCTTCCCAGCGGCACGATCATTGGCGTGTGCGCCACCGGATCTTCCACAATCACGCAGCGTAAACCGTACACCTGTTCAATCAACGCGGGTGTTACGATCTCTGCGGGCTTGCCTTCGGCCAAAATCTTGCCGTGACGCATGGCGATCAAATGGGTGGCATAACGGCAGGCGTGATTAAGATCGTGCAACACCACCACCAGCGTGCGGCCATGCTGCTGATTCAACTCCTGCATCAGTTCCAGCAGTTCAATCTGATGGGTGATATCCAGCCAGGTAGTCGGCTCATCCAGCAACAGCAGCGGGGTTTGCTGCGCCAGCACCATGGCAATCCATACGCGCTGACGCTGCCCGCCGGACAAGGTATCCACTGGCTGCTGCGCCAAATCCGCCACGCCGGTTGCCCGCATCGCGCTTTGCACCGCCTCTTCATCTTCACTGCGCCAGCGGCCAAACAGCGCTTGATGCGGGTAACGCCCACGTGCCACCAGTTCGGTAACGCTGATGCCCGCCGGTGCGTTGGAACTCTGCGGCAGCAGCCCAAGTCGACGCGCCACCTCTTTGGTCGGATAACGCGCTATCGCCTCACCATCCAGATACACCTCGCCTTTCAGCGGAGTATTAAGACGGCTCAGGGTGCGCAGCAAAGTGGATTTACCGCAGGCGTTGGGGCCGATAATCACTGTCAGCTCACCTTCCGGGATCGCCACCGACAGGTTTTCTGCCACCACTTTCTTGTCGTAGCCGAGCGTCAGGCCTTCGCCATATAGCCGTGAAGGGATATCGATCATTGGCGTCGCGCCTCCCGCACCAGTAACGCAATCAGATAAAGTCCACCGAGGCTGACGGTAATTACGCCAACCGGTAATTGATAAGGCAGGAACAGATGCTGCGCAGCAAAATCGGCCGCAATCAGCAGCAGTGCGCCACACAGCGCTGCCAGCAGCAGCGCGCCTTTTTCGCCGCCGCCGAGTCGACGCGCGATCTGCGGCGCCAGCAGCGCCACAAAGGAGATCGGCCCTACCAACGCGGTAGATGCCGCCGTCAACACCACACCAATCAGCATCAGCAGCAGCCGACTGCGCTCCACCGGTACGCCGAGTGCACTGGCGGTATCATCGCCCATCTCCAGCAAACGCATGCGTCGGGTCAACAACGCCATCAGCAACAGTGACAGCAGCAATACCCCAATCACCGGCGGCGTTTTCGCCCAGGTGATGCCGTTAAGCGACCCGGCACTCCACAATCCGGCGCTGAGCGCGGATTCCAGCGAAGCACTAATAATCAGCCAGGCATTCAGCGCCATCAGCAAGGCGCGCACGCTGATACCAACAATAATCAGGCGGAAGGTTTCTACCCCGTTGCGCCAGGCAAACAGATACACCAATGCCGCCGTGCCGATACCGCCAACCAACGCTGCACCGGTCATGGCGGCGATGCCCTGATTGAACAGCACCAGCGCCACCAGCACGCCGCTATAGGCACCGGTATTGAAACCGAGAATATCCGGGCTGCCGAGCGGGTTGCGCAGCAGTGACTGGAAAATCGCGCCGCTGACGCCCAGTGCCGCGCCAATCAGCAGCGCCATTAGCACACGCGGCAGTCGCCACTCTAAAACGATCAGCTTGACGTTGCTGGCACCGTTTCCCGCCAGCACCTGCCAAAACTGCTCAGCCCCAATCGGCAATGCGCCTCGCGTCATCGCCAGATACGCCAGCAGTGCGCATCCGAGCAACAACCACGTGGTATGTAATCCAACCCGACGCGTCATAACGCACCTCGCCCGAGTTTACGGCGCACCAGCACAATCAGTACCGGCGCACCCAACATCGCCGTGACGATGGAGACGCGCAGTTCGCCCGCCACCAGCAGTCGTCCCAGAATATCCGCTGCCAGCAGCAGAATTGGGGTAATGATCGCCGTGGCGGGCAGCATCCAACGGTGATCGTTGCCGACCATCCAGCGTGCAAAATGCGGCGTCATCAGTCCGATAAAAGCAATCGGCCCCACTGCCGCCGTCGCCGCACCACACAACAACGCAATCGCCACTAAACCAAGCAGTTGCGTGCGCGCCACCCGCGTGCCCAGCGCGGTCGCCATATCGCCGCCCATGCTTAAACTGTTCAACGCCTGCGACAAATAGAGTGCCACTCCGCTGCCGATTAGCACGGCCGGGAACAGGGTGCGCAATACAGTGAAATTGCGAATATCCAGCGAGCCGCTGTGCCAGAAACGCAGATAATCATAAATATCGGGATTGAGCAGTGACAGACCAGACGTCAGGCCATCCAGCACCGCGCCCAGCGCCACGCCCGCTAACGTCAGTCGCACCGGATTGACTCGCCCGCCGCCAATCGCCCCCGTCATCGCTACCAGCAATGACGCCAGCAGTGCACCGGCAAACGCGAAGCCGAGCCAATCGAGGGGAGAATCCGCGCCAAACAGCGCAATGCCGATCACCACCGCAAACCCGGCACCTGCGTTAACGCCGAGAATGCCCGGATCGGCCAGTGGATTGCGCGTCAGGCTTTGCATCAGTGCGCCTGCTAACCCAAGGGCGACACCCGCCAGCAATCCGGCCAGAGTGCGCGGCAGGCGTGCATCACGCACAATCACGCACTCAGCGTTGTTACAGCCTGAGGTAAGAGAATGATAAACATCGGAAATGGGTATCGATTTTGCCCCCAGCATCAAGCTGAGCGCGATGAGGAGCAAGAGCAGAATCCCTGAGCCTGCTAATGCACGGATCTGGCGCATCGTTCTAAACCTTCACTGTTCAACGTCGTCGCATGCGCAACGCAATTTGATAATGGTTATCGTTATTACTCGCGTTTGCCTATGTTACCATGACTCGCCTCGCGGACGATGAGGAAAATTGGTGCAAAAAGGCGAACAAATGAACAAATCTTCCCACTTTATCGATCTCTCCCTGCTGAAAACCCATGCGGCATTTCGCGCAGTATTTATTGCCCGATTCATCTCGATTGTCGCATTAGGCATGCTCGCCGTGGCGGTGCCGGTGCAGATTCAGCAGATGACGCACTCCCCGCTTTTGGTGGGATTGGCCGTCACCCTCGCCGCATCCGGTATGTTTATTGGTCTGCTGACCGGCGGAGTGTTAGCCGATCGCTACGAGCGTAAGAAACTGATTTTGCTTGCCCGATCCACCTGCGGCTTGGGCTTTATCGCGCTGGCGATTAACGCTGCGCTGCCGCAGCCTTCACTGATTGCGGTGTATCTGCTGGGATTCTGGGATGGCTTCTTTGGCGCGATTGGCGTCACGGCGCTGCTGGCGGCCACACCGGCGCTGGTGGGGCGCGAAAACATTATGCAGGCCGGCGCCATCACCATGCTGACGGTGCGTTTTGGCTCCATCCTCTCGCCAGCCATTGCCGGACTTGTCATTGCACACGGCGGCGTGGTGTGGAACTACGGCTTAACCGCGTTTGGCACACTGATTACCGTACTGACGCTGCTGAAATTACCGCAACTCCCGCCGCCACCTCAGCCGCGTGAACATCCGCTGAAGTCGCTGGCCGCCGGGGTGCAGTTCCTGTTTGCCAGCCCGATTGTCGGTATGGTGGCGCTGATAGGTGCTCTGGTCACTCTGGCCAGCGCGATTCGCGTGCTCTACCCCGCTCTCGCACCACATTGGTCAGTGAGTGCTAACCAGCTAGGCATGCTCTACGCAGCCGTGCCGCTGGGTGCCGCCATCGGCGCGTTCACCAGCGGTAAACTGAAACATGCAGCCCGACCGGGACAGCTGGTGCTGGGCAGTGCGGTGGCCGGATTTATCGCGCTGGGATTATTCAGTCTGATGCCCAACCTGCCGCTGGCGCTGCTGTGTCTGGTGGCGTTTGGTTATTTCAGTGCCATCAACAGTCTGGTGCAGTACGCGATGATTCAACTGCTGACGCCAGACCATCTGCTGGGCCGCATTAACGGCTTGTGGACCGCGCAAAATGTCACCGGAGATGCGATCGGTGCGGCGATGATTGGGGCCATGGGATCGTGGTTATTGCCGCCACAGGCTGCCGCCGCGTTTGGTTTTGCGGCAGCGCTGTTGGGGATTGTAATGTGGTGTGTAATGGGCCGTTTACGTCGTTATGCGCCGCCAGCCCCTGAGCTGGCGGAGCAGGCATCATGATTTAACGAACAGTTTCTCCAGACGCGCCAGCAGATTGCTGGCGCTGTAGTAATCCAGACGGAACGAATCGACGCCAAGCGGGAATACCTGCTTATCCTTAACCGCCGCGTTTTGCGCGAGGAACGGATTGCCGATCACTGACTGTGTGGTTTTGTCATCAGCCGCAAACAGCAGGAAGGTTTTGCCCGTCAAACCGCTTCCCACATTCTCACCCGACAGCTGAACGATGTCTTTACGCTGGCCCATGCTGTGGCCTTGCTGCACGCTGGCGGGTGGAACGGCGAGGGTAAAGCCAAGTTGCTCCAGCAGTTTGCCCTGCGCTGACTCCGTGGTCCACACGTTGACGGCACGCCCATCGCCGTTCCACACCATGGCAGACACCGGCTGCGGCGGTAAGGTGATGGCTTTTTTCAACGCCGCTTCACGATCGTCAAACGCTTTCACTCGCTGTGCCGCCTGCGCTTCGTGGCCGGTTGCCTGGCCCAGCAGCGTCACCACATCCTGCCAGCTCTTGTCGTCGTAATTCACCACCAGCGTCGGTGCGATGGCGGAAAGCTGGCTGGCGAGTTTAATCGCAGAATCATTACCTGTGGCGCTCACCAGAATCAGATCGGGTGCTTCTGCGGCTACCGCTTCGGCGCTCGGCTCGCCAATATAGAGACGTTTTACATGGCGCTGTTTTGCCACCTCACCCCATTGACGGAAAAAGCCATGATCGTCGGCCAGACGGCTGTTCGGAGCGGTCGCACCGGAAGCCACCACCGGTGCATCAATTGCCAGCAACGATCCAGTTAAGGTGACGCTGGTTGAAACAATACGCTGCGGAGCTTTGTTTAAGGTAATTGAACCCTTTGCCCCCTGCACCGTGCGCGGCCATCCCTGTTCTGCCTGTGCGAGCCCTGTGAAAGTCTGGAAAATAAACAACAGGGCGGTCAGGCCCAATAAACCGCATTTATTCATAAGTTTTGGTCCACCTTTTAGCTTATTGCACGGCTCGACGTCACCTTCCGATTACGCCTAAATCATGCGGGAAATCCCGCGAATGGATTGACTCTTTTGTCCAATCGACGTAGGTTACAGGCCCATAATAAAAATGATAATCATTCTTAATAATCTTATCATTTATAGGTGAAAATTATGGTGGAATCATCCATGTTTGAAAATGCCTTATTAGAGGATTTTTCTGCGTTATGCCGTGGGTTCCTCTTTACCTCGCCGTGGCAAAGCCTCGCGACTCAAGGCTGCTATACCACGATAACCACCTCTGTGGCAGACGCTGCATCATTGCAGGGTGATTTTCAACTTCAGCTGCATCAACATTTTGCGGCGGCAAAACAACAAGGCATTGAGAATCCGATCCTGGTGGGTGCGATTCCGTTTGACGTGAGTCAGCCTGCGGCCCTGTTTATTCCTGAAACGTATCAAACTTTTCATCGTGCCGACCTACAGAATGCGCTGCCAGCGGCTGCCAGTGAGCTGCCGCAGGTACGTCGTCGCGTGGCGGTGCCCGATCACGATGTCTTTACCCAAATGGTGGCCGATGCGGTGACAGCAACGCAACGTGGTGACCTCGATAAAGTGGTGCTGTCGCGCCTGATGGATATTGTCACCGAGCAGCCAGTGGATACCGCGGCGCTGATGCAACGCGTCATTGCGCAGAATCCGAATAGCTATCACTTCCATCTGCCGCTGCCGCAAGGCGGTGCACTGGTGGGAGCCAGCCCGGAGCTGATGCTGCGTAAGCAGGGCCGCGATTTTAGCTCGTGCCCGCTGGCGGGCTCAGCACGTCGTGATCACCACGATAGCCTACAGGATCAGGCAGCGGGCAATACGCTGATGGACTCCAGCAAAGATCGTCATGAACACCAGCTGGTCACAGATGCGATGCGCGATACGCTGCAACCGCGCAGTCGCCTGCTGTCGGTGCCGACGGTACCGTCATTGATCACCACCGCGACCTTATGGCACCTCGCGACGCAAATCGATGGTGAGGTGCAGGATGATCGTGAGAACGCTTTGTCGCTGGCCTGCCTGCTTCATCCGACCCCCGCATTAAGCGGCTTCCCACACCAGCGTGCTCAGCAGCTGATTCAGCAGCTAGAGCCTTTTGATCGTCAGCTGTTTGGCGGCATTGTGGGATGGTGTGACAGTGAAGGAAACGGTGAATGGGTGGTGACAATTCGTTGTGGCACCGTGCACGGTGCACGCGTGCGACTGTTTGCGGGCGCAGGCATCGTTGCCGATTCCCAACCTGAATCAGAATGGCGCGAAACCGGCGTGAAGCTGGATACCATGTTGCGCGCTTTTGGACTGCAATAAAGGAAAGAGCATGAGCATTCCCTATACCCGCTGGCCTGAAGATTTGGCTGCGCGCTATCGCGAAAAAGGCTATTGGCTCGATGTGCCAATGACCGATATCCTGGCGCGTCATCAAGAGAATGATGCAATCGCGGTCATCGACGGCGATCGTCAAATCAGCTATCGCGAGCTGAATCAGCTAACCGATAACCTCGCGGCAGCCCTACAGCGCCGTGGCCTGCAACAGGGTGATACTGCGTTAGTGCAGCTAGGCAACGTGGCGGAGTTTTACGTCACGGCCTTTGCGCTGTTTAAACTGGGCGTAGCATCCGTCTTCGCGCTGTATAGCCATCAGCGCACCGAGCTGACCGCCTATGCCGCGCAGATTGAGCCTAAACTGCTAATTGCCGATCGCAGTCACGCGCTGTTTGGCGATGACACCTTTATTGGTGCGCTTTGTGCCGCTCAACCGTCACTGCAGCAGATCATCCTGCGCAATGACGGTGATAAAGAAAACACCCTCGAAGCTTTGATGGCGGAAGCGGCGGGCGATTACCAGCCAACGCCAACTGCTGCCGATGAAGTGGCGTTTTTCCAGCTCTCCGGTGGCAGCACCGGTACGCCGAAGCTGATTCCTCGCACGCACAACGACTACTACTACAGTATTCGCGCCAGCGATGAGATCTGCGAAGTCACGGCTGACACGCGTTATCTGATCGCCCTGCCCGCACCGCATAACTTCGCCATGAGCTCACCGGGTTCACTTGGTGTGTTTTATGCCGGGGGCCAGGTGATTCTTGCCGCTGACCCAAGCGCCACGCTCTGCTTCCCGCTGATTGAGAAGCACCAGGTCACCGATACCGGTCTGGTGCCACCCGCAGTGAGCCTGTGGCTGCAGGCGATTCAGGAATGGGGTAGCAACAAGCAGCTGGCTACGCTGCAGCGCATTCAGGTCGGCGGCGCGAAGCTCGGCGAAACCCTGGCGGCACGCATCCAGAGCGAAATTGGCTGCCAATTACAGCAGGTGTTTGGCATGGCCGAAGGTCTGGTGAACTACACCCGCTTTGGCGATGACGAGAAAACCGTGCTGACCACTCAGGGCCGACCGATTTCTGAAGATGACGAAGTCTGGGTGGCGGATGAACACGGTAATGCGCTGCCGCACGGCACGGTGGGTCGCCTGATGACACGCGGTCCGTACACCTTCCGTGGCTACTACAAAAGCCCGGAACACAATGCCACCAGCTTTGATGCTAACGGCTTTTACTGCTCCGGCGATCTGATTGAGATCAACCCGCAGGGTTACATCACCGTGCAGGGCCGCGAGAAGGATCAGATCAACCGTGGCGGCGAGAAGATCGCCGCAGAAGAGATCGAGAATTTGCTGCAGCGCCATCCGGATGTGATTCATGCCGCGCTGGTGTCGATGACTGATGAACTGATGGGTGAAAAAAGCTGCGCCTTTATTGTTGCCAGCCAGCCGATCAAAGCGGTGGCGCTGCGCCGTCATCTGCGCGATCTCGGTGTCGCCGAGTTTAAATTACCCGATCGTATTACCTGCGTAGATGCCCTGCCGCTGACCCCGGTTGGCAAGGTGGACAAAAAACGTTTACGCCAACAGCTTGCTGACCAACAAGCGCAAGCCTGAACCTATTCCGGAGATTGTAATGGCTATTCCAAAACTGAATTCTTACGCGCTGCCTGCCGCCACTGAGCTGCCGACCAACAAGGTGAAATGGACCGTAGAGCCACAGCGTGCTGCCCTGCTGATCCATGATATGCAGGCTTATTTCCTGAATTTTTGGGGCGAGAACAGTCCGCTGATCGATCAGGTTGTGGAGAACATTGCCCGCCTGCGCGCCTATTGCAAAGCGCAAGGTATTCCGGTGTTCTACACCGCGCAGCCCAACGAGCAGAGCGATGCCGATCGCGCACTGCTTAACGACATGTGGGGACCGGGCCTGAATAAGCATCCGGATCAACAGAAGATCGTGGATGCACTGGCGCCAGATCAGGACGATCAGGTGTTAACCAAATGGCGTTACAGCGCCTTTGTCCGCTCGCCGCTGGAATCGATCCTGCAGGAGATGGGCCGCGATCAACTGATCATTACCGGCGTTTACGCCCACATCGGCTGCCTGACCACCGCCACTGACGCCTTTATGCGTAACATCCAGCCGTTTATGGTGGCGGATGCGCTGGCCGACTTCAGCCGTGAAGAGCACATGATGGCACTGATTTATACCGCTGGCCGCAGTGGCAAAGTGGTGATGACCGCCGATCTGATGCCGCTGCCGCTGAGCAAAGACGATCTGCGTGCACTGATTCTGCCGCTGCTGGAAGATGACGATGTGCCAGAAGATGATGAGAATCTGATCGACTACGGCCTGGATTCCGTGCGCGTGATGGCGCTGGCGGCGCGCTGGCGCCAGGTGCACAACGACATCGATTTCGTTAGCCTGGCAAAAAACCCGAGCATTGATGGCTGGTGGGCTCTGCTGTCACGGACACCTGCCAAATGAGTGCCTCTTTCGACTTTAACGGAAAAATCGTCTGGGTAACCGGCGCGGGTAAAGGCATTGGTTACCATACGGCGCTGGCATTCCATCAGGCAGGCGCACAGGTGATCGGCTTCGATCTGCGTTTTGATCAGCCCGACTATCCGTTTGCCACTCAGATTCTGGATGTTGCCAACGCGGCGGAGGTGAAAGCCGTGTGCCAGCGTCTGCTGGCTGAGCAGCCTCGTCTGGATGTGCTGGTCAACGGCGCCGGGATCCTGCGCGTCGGCAGTACCGAAGCACTCGCATTCGAAGACTGGCAGGCGTGTCTGGCGGTGAACGCCGGTGGCGCCTTTAATATGTTCCAGCAAACGCTGCCGGTATTCCGCCAGCAGCGCGCGGGGGCGATTGTTACCATCGCTTCTAACGCGGCTCACGCGCCACGTCTCGGCATGTCCGCTTATGGCGCTTCCAAAGCCGCACTACGTAGCCTGTGCCTCACCGTCGGTCTGGAAATGGCACCGTTTGGCGTGCGCTGCAACATCGTTTCACCGGGTTCAACCGATACCGATATGCAACGTAGCCTGTGGCATACGCCGGAAGCGGAACAGGAGATGATCAATGGCTTCCCGGATCAGTATAAGCTGGGGATCCCACTGCGTAAGATCGCGAAACCGCAAGAGATCGTGAACAACGTTCTGTTCCTCGCTTCGGATCTTGCCAGCCACGTGGTGCTGCAGGATATTGTGGTCGACGGTGGCGCAACGCTGGGATCCTGACATGGCAATCTGGAAACGATCGGTTGATCTGGCAACCTTAAATACCCTCGGTGATAACTCGCTGGTGTCGCACGTCGGCATCGTGTTCACGGTGATTGGCGACGATTACCTTGAGGCAACTATGCCAGTGGATACCCGCACGCAGCAGCCGTTTGGCCTGCTGCACGGCGGTGCGTCAGTGGTGCTGGCGGAATCGATGGGATCGATTGCCGGTTATCTGAGTGTGGAAGAGGGAAAAAGTGTGGTGGGGATTGAGGTCAGTGCCAGCCACCATCGCGCGGTGAGCAGCGGTGAAGTGCGCGGCATCTGCCGTCCTTTGCACCTTGGCGCACGCAACCAGAGCTGGGAAATTGAGATTCGCAATGGACGCGATCAACTGTGCTGCACATCGCGATTGACGGTGGCGGTGCTGGGGTAATTTTCCGCGACGGCCCTCACCTCCTTATTCCAGGGGGAAGAATCATCGCGCCGGATTGCTGCACACGATGCCCTTTCATCGGGAGGTGAAAATGGCACTCAGCAGCCATAAAAAAAGCGGCCAATTGGCCGCTTTCTGTTTTGCGATTAACGCTGGTAAATGATTTCGACGCCTTCGTCGTCTTCCTCGTCCCAGTCGTCATCCCAATCGTCGTCTTCTTCCACTTCCTGAGCGGTTTCCATGGCTTCGCGGTGATAATCATCCCACATGAAGGCCACTTTCTCCGGCTCTTTCGCTTCTTCTTCCGCTTCTTTCGGGTTCTCGATGATGAAGGTCATCACGTCCCAGCAGAGATCTTTCACGCCGTCATGGCTGGCCGCAGAAATCAGGTAGTATTTGTCTTCCCAGCCCAAAGCTTCCACAACCGCTTTAGCGCGGCTTTCCGCTTCTTCACGGTCCAGCAGGTCACATTTGTTAAACACCAGCCAGCGTGGCTTCTGGAACAACTTCTCGCTGTATTTTTCCAGCTCACCCAGGATGATGCGGGCGTTTTCGACCGGATCGGATTCATCGATCGGCGCAAGGTCGATCAGGTGCAACAGTACACGGCAACGCTCAAGGTGCTTCAGGAAGCGAATCCCCAGACCGGCACCATCCGCTGCGCCTTCAATCAGGCCCGGGATATCGGCGACGACGAAGCTCTTTTCGTTGTCCATGCGCACCACGCCAAGGCTTGGCACCAGAGTGGTAAACGGATAATCCGCCACTTTTGGTTTAGCCGCAGACACGGAGCGAATAAAGGTCGATTTACCGGCATTCGGCAGACCGAGCATACCGACATCAGCCAGCAGCATCAGCTCCAGCTGCAGGTCACGCTTCTCGCCCGGCGTACCCATGGTCTTCTGACGTGGGGAACGGTTAACCGAGGATTTAAAACGCGTATTACCCAAGCCGTGCCAGCCGCCTTTCGCGACCATCAGCTTCTGCTCGTGGCGCGTCATGTCACCCAGCGTTTCGCCAGTACCCTGGTCAATCACGCGGGTACCGACAGGCACCTTGATAATGATGTCTTTGCCGCGTTTACCGGTGCAATCACGGCTCTGGCCATTTTGACCACGTTCGGCGCGGAAAGATTTCTCGAAACGATAGTCGATCAGGGTATTCAGGTTTTCATCCGCCAGCAGGTAAACATCACCGCCGTCACCGCCGTCGCCGCCGTCCGGGCCACCGCGTGGAATGTATTTTTCGCGGCGGAAGCTGACGCAACCATTACCGCCATCGCCTGCGACCGCAAGGATCGTCGCTTCATCTACAAACTTCATTTTATTTCTCCGTCACGCTATCGTTCGCGGCGACTAAAGCACAGCAAACGGGTCCGCCAGGGTCTTCTGCGCTGACCGGCGGCGGATAATACAAGACTGGCAAAGCCAGGAGTACATAAATTGTACAGCAAACTGCGCGTTTTGGTCAGAGGGAATCCCGCAACCTGCGGCAGAATGTAAAAAGCCCCGCAAAGCTGCGGGGCCTTCAATTCGTGTGTTCAGACGTTAACCGTCTGCGTCACAACAACCTTACTCAGCAACGATGCTGATGTACTTGCGGTTGTTAGGACCTTTAACTTCGAATTGTACTTTACCGTCTGCGGTAGCAAACAGGGTGTGGTCACGACCACAACCTACATTGGTACCTGCGTGGAATTTGGTGCCACGCTGACGAACGATGATGCTACCTGCCAGAACAGATTCACCACCGAAACGCTTAACACCCAGACGTTTTGCATTGGAGTCGCGACCGTTACGAGTCGAGCCACCAGCCTTTTTATGTGCCATTTGTCAGATCTCCTCTTACGCGCCGATCACAGTGATTTTCACATCAGTGAACCACTGACGGTGACCAGCTTGCTTACGGTAGTGTTTACGACGACGAAACTTAACAATCTTAACTTTCTCGCCACGACCGTGAGCAACAACTTCTGCCTTGATCACACCGCCTGATACCAGTGGCGCGCCGATTTGCACGTCTTCGCCATTTGCAATCATCAGAACCTGGTCGAACTCAATGGTTTCGCCGGTTGCGATGTCCAGCTTTTCCAAGCGAACGGTCTGACCTTCGCTTACTCGGTGTTGTTTACCACCACTTTGGAAAACCGCGTACATATAAAACTCCGCTTCTGCGCATGCCTTTCTATTCATCAGGCGGCGCGATAAATATTCACAATAGGGCGCGAATTCTACGCAAATCTCCAGCAGAAGACAAGTGCACTTTGCACTCTCTTGCAGAAAAAAAGCGCAGGACGAATGCAAACGTTTCTCAGCCCGATTTTTCAAGTACAATCAGTAACAGATTACCTGAACTCACGCTGGGTAAAAGCGCTTACCATGCAAAATACGAGTCAAAGCTGAACAGACGAATGAACTTAGAACAGATTAATGAATTAACCGCGCAGGACATGGCGGCCGTCAACCAGACCATCCTCGACCAGCTGAATTCAGATGTCTCACTGATTAATCAGTTGGGTTACTACATCATCAGCGGCGGAGGCAAACGAATCCGGCCCATGATCGCGGTGCTCTCGGCACGTGCGCTCAACTATCAGGGATCGCTACATGTCACCAATGCGGCGCTGATCGAATTTATCCACACGGCGACTCTGCTGCACGATGATGTGGTGGATGAATCCGATATGCGCCGTGGCAAAGCCACTGCCAATGCCGCGTTCGGTAATGCTGCCAGTGTGCTGGTGGGGGACTTCATATATACCCGCGCGTTTCAGATGATGACCAGTATGGGATCCTTAAAGATCCTCGCGCTGATGTCTGAAGCAGTGAACGTGATTGCGGAAGGTGAAGTGCTGCAGCTGATGAACTGCAACGATCCCGATATCACGGAAGAGAGCTACATGCGCGTCATCTACAGTAAGACCGCGCGCCTGTTTGAAGCGGCTTCTCAAGCCTCCGCGATTCTGGCTGAAGCCACGCCGGCGCAGGAAAAAGCGCTGCAGGATTATGGTCGCTATCTGGGTACCGCTTTCCAGTTAATTGACGATTTGCTGGATTACAGTGCGGATGGCGAAACCCTGGGTAAAAATACCGGTGATGACCTGAGCGAAGGCAAGCCGACACTGCCGCTGCTCCATGCCATGCACAACGGTACACCAGAGCAAGCTCAGATGATCCGCAAAGCAATCGAAGAAGGCAACGGTCGCCATCTGCTGGAACCGGTACTGGATGCCATGCAACAAACTGGCTCGCTGGAATGGACGCGCAAACGCGCTGAAGAAGAGGCGGATAAAGCCATTGCTGCTCTGCAGGCCCTGCCAGAAACGCCGTGGCGTAGTGCACTCGAAGCATTGGCCCACATGTCAGTGCAGCGTGATTTCTGATTGCTATTACGGGGCGGCATAGCCCCGTTTTCTTTCCTGCCTTACCCGTATTCTCCCCTGCTTTACTTCCCAGCGCTTCACCTGACTGCCCATTACATTCCTTGCATCGCTTTTGCGAAAGAGGGCTCAGTTTAATGCGAGGCCAAAACAATTACTGGAAGCTTATGGAAATTATTTGCTATAAGGTTTTTGTTTTTTCCTAATATCTCTGTATTGGATACGCCCGTTGCGGCAGAGACAACGCAATAACATGGACAAGGAGCAGGACGTTATGAAAGCAAGGAAACAGGATTGGCATCCCGCAGATGTGATTGCAGCACTGCGTAAAAAAGGCACATCAATGGCTGAATTGTCACGCAATTCGGGGCTGAACTCGTCCACACTCTCCAACGCACTTTCCCGCCCCTGGCCCAAAGGAGAGTGGTTAATCGCTGACGCGATCGGTGTTCATCCCGCCGAGATCTGGCCAACTCGCTATTATGATCCCATTACATCGCGCTTGCTGGATCGCAAAAAACGTATTCGATCCCCCAGGGTTCGGCAGGAGATCTGAGATCCAGGACATAAAAAAACCAGCCACGCTGCCGTGACTGGTTTTCTTCGCGTGCGAGATCGGTGTTATTCGCCGCTGACGCGCTCAATATTGGCACCCATAGCCTTCAGTTTATCTTCGATGTGCTCATAGCCACGGTCGATATGATAAATACGGTCCACAATGGTGGTGCCTTCCGCGATGCAACCGGCCAGTACCAGGCTCGCAGAAGCGCGCAGGTCGGTTGCCATCACTTGTGCACCTGACAGCGTCTCAACACCGTGGCAAATCGCAGTGTTGCTTTCGATTTCCGCGTGACCGCCCATACGAATCAGCTCAGGGATGTGCATGAAACGGTTTTCGAAGATGGTTTCGGTGATCACGCCAGTGCCTTCCGCCACCATGTTCAGCAAGGTGAACTGTGCCTGCATGTCGGTTGGAAAACCTGGGTGTGGTGCAGTACGGACGTTAACCGCCTTAGGGCGCTTACCGTGCATATCGAGGCTGATCCAGTCTTCACCGGTTTCAATCTCGGCACCCGCATCACGCAGTTTTGCGAGTACAGCATCCAGCGTATCGGGCTGGGCTTTATGGCACACCACTTTACCGCGGGAAATCGCAGCAGCGACAAGGAAGGTACCGGTTTCGATACGATCCGGCAGAACGCGATACACACCGCCACCCAGACGTTCTACGCCTTCGATGGTGATTTTATCTGTGCCTGCACCGCTGATTTTTGCGCCCAGCGTGTTGAGGAAGTTTGCCGTATCGACAATTTCCGGCTCACGCGCGGCGTTTTCAATAATGGTCGTGCCAGTGGCAAGTGTTGCCGCACTCATGATGGTCACGGTCGCACCAACGCTGACTTTGTCCATGACGATATGCGCGCCTTTCAGGCGGCCATTAACGGAAGCTTTGACGTAACCTTCTTCCAGTTTAATTTCCGCACCCAGCTGCTCAAGGCCAGTGATGTGCAAATCAACCGGACGTGCACCAATAGCACAGCCGCCTGGCAATGAAACCTGACCCTGACCAAAACGGGCCACTAGCGGACCCAGTGCCCAAATCGAGGCACGCATGGTTTTCACCAGATCATACGGTGCGCTGAAGACATTAACTTCGCGAGCATCAACGTGAACCGAACCATTACGCTCAACGCGCGCACCCAGCAAATTTAGCAGCTTCATGGTGGTATCGATATCACGCAGCTTCGGCACGTTCTGAATCTCTACCGGCTCTTCTGCCAGCAGCGCAGCAAACAGAATTGGCAGCGCAGCATTCTTCGCCCCGGAAATGGTCACTTCACCACTTAAACGAGTGGGGCCTTGCACACGAAATTTGTCCATTAACGGCTCTCAATTATCTATCAACAAAACAACCTGTGAGGCGCTTAGAAACCGTTGAGTTTACGGTCGCGCGCCCACTCGGTTGGGGTATAAGTTTTGATGGAAACCGCATGAATACGGTTATCCGCAATGTATTCCATCAGCGGCGCATAAACAGCCTGCTGTTTTTTCACACGACTCAGTTCACCGAACATCTCACCCACCGCGATCACCTGAAAATGACTGCCGTCGTTGCTGAGAACATGTACTTCATCTAATGGCAGCGCCTGCATCAGCACGGCCTGAACTTCACTATTTTCCATCGCTCTTTGCTTCACTTAATAATAATAAGGCGGATATCTTAGAGGAAAGCGCCTGACTCTTAAATACGCAAAAGCCCCTGAATAAATCAGGGGCTTTTGGCGATGACTACGTTATCAGGCGATTTTTTCCGCAGAAACAATAATCTGCTGCAGGTTATACAGCGCAATTAATGACTGGAGTTTGTCGTTGATACCGGTGAAAAGTGGCGTGCTACCTTGTGCCCGCGCGATCTCGCGCAGGTGGACTAACAAAGCCAGTCCCGCTGAATCCACGCGCTCCAGCGCCGCGACATCAATGGTCGCGATATCCACCATGGCGGTTTCACGTTCATGCCACAATGACAGCAGGGTATCGCGATCCAACATGCCGCTTAAAGATAGCGTGCTGGCATTGCGCTGCCAGCGTAACGGTTCGCTCATGCTTACTGTTTATCCAGAGTGATAGGCTGCGCTGCGTAGGTTTTCAACTGCGCGGTCAGACCATCAATGCCCTTAGTACGCAGCAAATCACTCCATTCATTTTGTTTGGTAGTGATCATGCTGATGCCTTCAGCCACCATATCATAGGCCTGCCAGTTGCCGGTCTGGCTGTTCTTGCGCCATTGGAAATCAAGGCGCACAGGCGGACGGCCGTTCGGATCCAAAATAGTCACGCGAATCGCCACGATGTTAGCATCGCCAATCGGCTGCGGTTGCTGAATCTGGTAGGTTTGGCCGTGGTACAGCGCCAGCGCCTGGCCATAAGCCTGAGCCAGATAATCGCCAAATGCCGCAAAGTAAGCGTCACGCTGTGCCGGAGTAGCCTCACGATAATAGCGGCCCAGCACCAGCGCACCCGCGTACTTGATCTGTACATACGGCAGCAACTCCTGACGCACCACCTCACGCAGATAGTTAGGATCCTGCTTGATTTTAGGTTGCTCGTTTTTCAAGCGGGTGAAGGTCTTCGCCGCCGCTTCATTCATTAGTTTATAAGGATCGCTCTGATCCGCTGCATTGGCCGCCAGCGGCACAATCGCCAGCATGGCAATCATCAGGAAACGTTTAAACATTGTGTTTTACCTCTCTATTCCGTTGTAGCAGGTGCTGCCGGAGCAGGCGCACTCTCGGTGCCCTGCTTTTGATTATCGTTTTTATTGTCGCCGCTCTTGTAGAGGAACTGGCCGATCAAATCTTCCAGCACCATCGCGGATTTGGTGTCACGCAACGTGCCGCCATCTTTCAGCATTGCCGAACCCAGTTCTGGATCGTCAAAGCCTAAATTCAGTGCGAGGAACTGTTCACCCAGCAGACCTTGCGTGCGAATGGCCAGCGAGCTGGTGTCCGGGATTTTGTCAGCATACTGATCGCTGATGTCCATGGTGACACGCGGCGACAGCGTTTTATCATCCAGCGAAATATCCGTTACTCGACCAATCACCACACCACCAATTTTCACCGGTGAGCTGACTTTTAGGCCGCCAATATTATCGAAAGTGGCATACAGCTTCCATGTCGGTTCGGTGCCAAGTGACTTGAGATCGGCCACGCGCAGGCTGAGGAATAACAGTGCCAACAGTGCTGCCAGCATGAAGACGCCAACCCAGATTTCGTTTTTCTTGCTTTGCATTGCATCAATTCCCAAACATCAGTGCTGTCAGCACAAAGTCCAAACCGAGTACCGCCAGTGAAGCATGCACTACGGTACGCGTTGTCGCCCGACTAATCCCTTCCGAGGTCGGGATGGCATCATAGCCATTGAACAGCGCAATCCAGGTTACCGTCACGGCAAAGACTGCGCTTTTAATGATGCAGTTGATGACATCGGTGCGGAAATCCACGGCATTTTGCATCGCTGACCAGAAGAAGCCCGGATCGATGCCTTTCCAGCCCACGCCCACCAACGCCCCACCGGCAATACCGACTGCCGTAAAGATCAAGGCTAGCAGCGGCATGCTGATGAACCCTGCCCAGAAGCGCGGCGAAACCACGCGACGCAGCGGATCAACGGCCATCATTTCCATGCTGGAGAGCTGTTCGGTGGCTTTCATCAAACCAATTTCTGCCGTCAGGGCTGAACCCGCGCGTCCTGCAAACAGCAATGCCGTGACCACGGGACCCAGTTCGCGCAGCAGCGATAAGGCCACCAGCATGCCGAGACTGGTTTCAGCGCTGTAGGTCGTCAGCACCAGATAACCCTGCAGGCCCAGCACCATACCAATGAATAAACCCGAGACCACAATGATCAGCAGCGACAGCACACCCACGCTGTACAGCTGTTTTACCAGCAGTGGCGCGTGGCGGCGGAAAGCGGGTTTACCCACCAGCGCATGAAACAGCATCAGGCCTGCACGGCCAAACGCCGCGCAAGTATTAATTCCCTGACGTCCAAGTGACGCCAGCGCCTTTAGCAACATCAGTTTACGTTCTCCCTGCACGAGTCAGATCGCTGAGGTAATCCCCGGCAGCGAAGCGGAATGGCACTGGACCGTCCGCATGACCCTCAATAAACTGGCGCACGCGCGGATCGGGATTTTCACGCAACTCCGGCGCACTGCCCTGGGCAATAATCTTTTGACCGGCAACAATATAGGCATGGTCAGCAATGCTCAAGACCTCTGGCACATCGTGTGAAACCACAATGCATGTCACACCTAACGAGTGGTTCAATTCATCGATCAATTTCACCAGCACGCCCATGGTAATCGGATCCTGGCCGACAAAGGGCTCATCGAACATGATCAGGTCCGGCTCCAGCGCAATCGCGCGCGCCAGTGCGGCACGGCGCGCCATGCCACCAGAAAGCTCGGCCGGCATCAGTTTGGCTGCACCGCGCAGGCCGACTGCTTCCAGCTTCATCATCACCGTGCTGTGCAGCAATTCCGGCGGTAATTGTGTGTGTTCACGCAACGGCCAGGCAACGTTATCAAAGACGTTAAGATCGGTAAAAAGTGCACCCGACTGGAACAACATGCTCATTTTTTTTCGCACTTCATACAATTTAGTGCGGGAAAGCGCTGGGATATTCTGGTCACGGAACCAAATTTCCCCTTTATCCGGTTGCAACTGACCACCAATCAGGCGCAGCAGCGTGGTTTTTCCAATCCCGGATGGCCCCATAATAGCGGTCACTTTACCCGCTGGCACGGTAAGCGAAATGTCATCAAAGATGACGCGGTCTCCGCGAGTGAAGCTGACGCCACGAACCTCAACCAGATTCGTTTTTTGCTGGATCATCGTTACCTCTTTATGCGGATCGGGCGTAATCAAAGTCGTGGATGGTAGCCTGGTAGACCACAATGCACGATAGTTTTACAGAAACTTACCCGTCAGGTGTGGCGAAAACGGCCTTAAAATTTACTTTTGCCTCTCAGACAGTCAAAATCAGCGCCTGTTTCCGCGCGCGCAATGTATTTACCTGTCGGACAAGGTTTGCCGACACACCTATCCATCAAGGATTTTTCATGTTCGTAGCCACTGCCCTGCTGTTTATTGGATTGATTTTACTGGCTTACGGTGCTGACCGTCTGGTTTTCAGTGCCGCGATCCTGTGTCGATCCTTCGGCATTCCTCCGCTGATCATCGGCATGACAGTGGTAAGCATTGGCACATCGTTACCCGAACTGATCGTTTCTTTTTCTGCAGCGCAGCATGGGCAAATGGATTTAGCTGTAGGGACGGCGCTGGGCTCAAACATTACCAATATTCTGCTGATCCTCGGCGGTGCCGCACTTTTGCACCCATTGACAGTGCACTCCAACCTGATTCGGCGCGAACTCCCCCTGATGCTGCTGGTCTCACTGCTGAGTGGCATCATGTTGTTTGATAATCACCTTAGTCGACTTAATGGCATCGCGCTGCTGCTGATTGCTTTAGGTTATCTGCTGATCGCCATTCGCATCGCCCGCCGCGCAGAGCGGGATAACAACGACACGTTAACGCGCGAACAATTGGCTGAACTGCCGCGCGATGAAGCTGGCAATACCGTGGCCTTTCTGTGGCTGGCGGTGGCGCTGATTATTCTGCCGATGTCAACGCGGATGGTGATCGATAATGCCACCGTGTTTGCCGACTATTTTGGTGTCAGCGAGCTGGTCATGGGTCTGACGTTGATTGCCGTCGGCACCAGCCTGCCTGAACTGGCTACCGTATTGGCGGGTGCATTGAAAGGTGAAGACGATATCGCTATCGGTAACCTGATTGGCGCTAATATCTTTAATCTGGCCATTGTGCTGGGCCTGCCCGCGCTGGTGCACCCCGGCAGCGTTGATGCACACGCTTTCGCACGAGATTACTGGGTGATGCTAGGTGTCAGCGTGCTGTTCGCCCTACTTTGCCTGTTACGCAAACGCCGGATTGGCCGCGTCGCGGGCTCTCTTTTGTTATCGGGATTTATTGCGTGGGTTCTGTGGCTGTGGCTCAGCCCTGCGCTCATCACAAGTTATTAAGGACGGACTGACCATGTCACATCAGCAACCGGTTTTTGATTACCAACAGGCAGGTAAAGCGGTACTGCGCATCGAACGCGAAGGGCTGGAGCAGCTCGATCAGTATATTAATGCCGACTTTAGCCGCGCCTGCGAAATGATCATTGCCTGCCGTGGAAAAGTGGTGGTGATGGGCATGGGCAAATCCGGTCATATTGGTGCAAAAATGGCAGCGACTTTTGCCAGTACCGGTACGTCTTCATTCTTTGTTCATCCTGGCGAAGCGAGCCATGGTGACCTCGGCATGGTGACAGCAAACGACGTGGTGATCGCTATCTCTAATAGTGGCGAATCGAACGAAATTCTGGCGCTCATCCCGGTCCTCAAGCGACAGAAAGTGCCGTTGATTTGCCTCACCAGCCGTCCGGAGAGTGCCATGGGGCGTGCCGCTGACGTGCATTTATGCGTGAAGGTTCCACAGGAAGCGTGCCCGCTCGGTCTGGCACCGACCTCCAGTACTACCGCCACGCTGGTGATGGGCGATGCGCTGGCGGTTGCCCTGCTGGAGGCACGCGGCTTTACTCAGGAAGACTTCGCGCTCTCGCATCCCGGTGGCGCACTGGGCCGCAAACTGCTGCTACACGTGAGCGATATTATGCACAGTGGTGACGAGATCCCACACGTCAGCCGCGATGCGTCGCTGCGGGATGCGTTGCTGGAAATTACGCGCAAAAACCTCGGCCTGACGGTGATTGTTGACGACCTGATGAAAATCGAAGGCATTTTCACTGATGGCGACTTACGCCGCATCTTCGATATGGGCATCGATTTCCAGTCAGCCAGCATTCAGGATGTGATGACGCGCGGCGGGATTCGCGTGCGCCCGAATATGCTGGCTGTTGACGCACTGAATCTGATGCAAAACAAAAACATCACTGCGGTACTGGTCGCCGATGACGATCGTCTGCTCGGTGTGGTACATATGCATGACATGCTGCGCGCTGGCGTAGTTTGAACAGGAACAAATAATGAGTGTTGAAACCACGATGATCGATACCTGCTATGGCCCGGTGAGTGCCGAGGTAATGGCTCGGGCGGCGCGGATTCGCCTGCTGATTTGCGATGTGGACGGTGTGATGTCTGACGGCGTGATTTACATGGGCAACAACGGCGAAGAATTGAAAGCCTTTAACGTCCGTGATGGCTATGGTATTCGCTGCCTGCTGACCTCTGATATCGAAGTGGCTATTATTACTGGCCGCAAAGCGAAGCTGCTGGAAGATCGTTGCCAGACGCTCGGCATTACGCATCTTTATCAGGGACAATCAGATAAGCTTTTGGCGTGGCGTGAACTCCTGGATAAACTGTCATTATCTGCTGAGCAAGTGGCTTACATCGGCGATGATTTGATCGACTGGCCTGTGATGGCGGAGGCCGGTTTGAGTGTGGCCGTCGCCGATGCCCACCCCGTGTTATTACCTCGTGCACACTACGTCACCCGTATTGCCGGTGGCCGTGGTGCGGTACGTGAACTCTGCGATCTGATTTTGATGGCGCAGAACAAATTTGAGGATGCCAAAGGGCAATCAGTATGAGTAAGAGCAGGCGTTGGATAACGCTGATTTTGGCCTTGATTGCCCTGGTGCTGATCGGCTGGAATCTCACCAACCAGGACGATAGCGAAGCGCCGGTGGCGACCAATAGCCAGGAGCCAACCTATACCAGCGAGAAGTCCCATTCTGTGGTGTATAACCCCACGGGCGCGCTGGCGTACAAACTGATCTCGGATAAAGTGACTTACTTTGCGGCAGATGAGGTGAGCTGGTTCGATAATCCGGTTGCAACCACGTATGATGAAAATAAAGTGCCCACCTGGACTATACGTGCCGATAAGGCAAAGCTGACCAAAGATCGTATGCTGTATCTATATGGTCACGTCGAAGTGAATACCCTGACCCAGGATTCTCAACTTGAGCGCATTATTACCGATACGGCTCAGGTTAATCTGGTCACCCAGGATGTGACATCTGACGATCAAGTCACCCTATTTGGCCGCAGTTTTAATTCCACTGGCATGAAGATGCGCGGCAATTTACGAACCAAGAATGCCCAGCTGCTTGAAAAGGTCAAAACTTCCTATGAAATCCAAAATGAACAAAAACAGCCTTAAGTTGTTGTTGGTAAGCGCCTTACTGGCGACCAGCCTGCCCGCGCTGGCCCTGACGGGAGACTCTGACAAACCCGTTAATATTGATTCGGTGAATCAGGCGCTGGATCTGCAAGGCAACGTAGCGACCTTTACCGGCAATGTCATTGTGACCCAGGGTTCAATCAAAATCACTGCTGACAAAGTGGTGGTCACACGTCCAGGTGGCGACAGTAAAAAAACTATCGTGGATGCCTACGGCGCTCCCGCCACTTTCTACCAGATGCAGGATAACGGCAAACCCGTGCAGGGCCACGCCTCAAAACTGCATTATGAGCTGGCGAACGATTTCGTTGAACTGACGGGCAATGCCTTCATTCAGCAGCTGGACAGCAACATCAAAGGCGATCGCATCACTTACCTGGTGAAAGAGCAGAAAATGCAGGCATTTAGCCAGGGCGAAAGCAAACGCGTCACCACCGTACTGGTGCCGTCGCAGTTGCAGGACAAAAACGGCTCGTCCACGAGCCCTAAAAAGAGTAACTGATCGCTATGGCCACATTAGTCGCTGAAAACCTGGCGAAAGCCTATAAAGGCCGCCGCGTGGTGGAAGATGTCAGCCTGCAGGTAAAATCTGGCGAGATTGTCGGCCTGCTAGGCCCAAACGGTGCCGGCAAGACCACCACATTCTATATGGTTGTCGGGATTGTGCCGCGTGATGCAGGCCGCATCGTGATCGATGACGAAGATATCAGTATTTTGCCGCTGCATGCGCGAGCGCGCCGGGGCATTGGCTATCTGCCGCAGGAAGCGTCAATCTTCCGCCGTCTAAGCGTGTTCGACAATCTGATGGCGGTGTTGCAAATCCGCGATGATTTAACGGAAGAGCAGCGTCAGGATCGTGCCAATGAGTTGATGGAAGAGTTTCACATTGAGCATCTGCGTGACAGCATGGGGCAGGCGCTTTCCGGTGGTGAACGCCGCCGTGTTGAAATCGCTCGCGCTCTGGCAGCCAACCCCAAATTTATCCTGCTGGATGAACCTTTTGCCGGTGTTGACCCGATCTCAGTCATCGATATCAAAAAAATCATCGAACACCTACGCGACAGCGGTCTTGGCGTGTTGATCACCGATCACAACGTGCGTGAAACGCTTGCGGTGTGCGAACGTGCTTACATCGTGAGCCAGGGACATCTGATCGCGCATGGCACGCCGGATGAAATTCTTGCAGATGAGCAGGTTAAACGGGTTTATTTGGGCGAAGAGTTCAGACTCTGATAAGGTGTCGTTATTCACGACATTTGCTTAGGAAATTCAAGCAGAATTATGAAGCAAGGTTTGCAACTCAGGCTCAGCCAACAGCTGGCGATGACCCCACAGTTGCAGCAGGCCATTCGTCTGCTGCAACTCTCTACGCTTGAACTCCAGCAGGAACTGCAACTGGCGCTGGAAAGCAATCCGCTGCTTGAGCAAACCGATCTGCATGAAGAAGTCGATTCACGTGAGCATCAGGAGAGCGACTCGTTAGACACACGTGAAGCCCTCGAACAGAAAGAGATGCCCGAGGAGCTTCCACTCGACGCCACCTGGGATGAAATCTACACCGCGGGAACGCCTTCTGGCACGGGTACCGATTACCAGGATGATGAGCTGCCGGTTTATCAAGGCGAAACCACCCAGTCACTGCAGGACTACCTGATGTGGCAAGTGGAGCTCACGCCGTTTACGGATACCGACCGCGCGATTGCCACTTCAATTGTCGACGCCATTGATGACACGGGCTATCTCACCGTTTCCGTCCAGGACATCTGCGACAGCATTGGTGATGAAGAGCTGACGCTGGAAGAGGTTGAAGCGGTGCTGAAGCGTGTTCAGCGCTTTGATCCTGTCGGTGTCGGTGCACGTGATCTACGTGACTGCTTGCTGGTGCAACTTTCACAATACGCTGCCGATGCGCCAATGCTGGCAGAAGCGCGGTTGATCGTCAGTGAACATCTGGATCTGCTGGCCAACCACGATTTTCGCAGCCTGATGCGTATAACACGCCTCAAGGAAGAAGTGCTGAAAGACGCGATGCTGCTGATTCAGTCACTCGATCCCCGTCCCGGCCAATCGATCAACACCAGCGAACCCGAGTATGTGATTCCTGATGTACTGGTGCGTAAAACCAGTAAGCGCTGGACCGTTGAATTGAATTCAGACAGCTTGCCGCGCCTGAAGATCAATCAACATTACGCCGCGATGGGCGGTTCCGCACGTAACGACAGCGACAGCCAATTCATTCGCAGTAATTTGCAGGAAGCCAAATGGCTGATTAAAAGCCTCGAAAGCCGCAACGACACACTGCTCAAAGTGACGCGTTGTATTGTCGAGCAGCAGCAGGCGTTCTTTGAACAGGGCGAGGAATACATGCGGCCGATGGTGCTGGCAGATATCGCCCAGGCCGTGGACATGCATGAATCCACCATTTCCCGTGTGACCACGCAAAAGTACCTGCACAGCCCGCGTGGCATCTTTGAATTAAAATATTTTTTCTCCAGCCATGTGAATACCGAAGGCGGTGGCGAAGCCTCTTCCACGGCTATCCGTGCCCTGGTGAAGAAATTGATCTCCGCGGAGAACCCCGCAAAACCCTTGAGCGACAGCAAACTCACCTCCATGTTATCCGATCAGGGCATCATGGTGGCGCGACGTACGGTTGCTAAATATCGCGAGTCTTTATCTATACCGCCATCAAACCAGCGTAAGCAGTTGGTTTGACCGAACGAAGAAGGAAGACCTATGCAGCTAAACCTGACCGGACTGAATGTTGAAATCACTGAACCGCTGCGCGAATTTGTAAATAGCAAATTTGCCAAACTGGAACACTACTTTGATCGTATCAATCAGGTTTATATTGTTCTGAAAGTGGAGAAGGTGACGCAGATTGCGGAAGCAACACTGCACGTCAACGGCGGAGAGCTGCACGCCACAGGGGAAGCGGAAGACATGTACGCGGCCATCGACGGGTTAATCGACAAGCTTTCCCGTCAGCTGACCAAACACAAAGACAAACTGAAAAAACACTAACCTTCATGCTTGCAGAGTGCTGACCGATTCGGCACTCAGAGCGCAAATGGGGCGGGTTAACCGCCCCGTTTTGTCATCTGCGCAAGCGCCAACGGGAGACTCGCCATTGTGTTATGAATGGCGTTAACCTTGCGGCTATGTGAACTCGCAAGTGAAACGATGATGAACAACGATCTGACACTGGAATTGAGCTCGGTCCTCTCACTGGACTGTACCCGTAGCGGCGTACACTGCCAGAGTAAAAAACGCGCGCTGGAAATTATCAGCGAGCTGGCAGCGAAGCAGCTCAATCTGCCGCACCAGACACTATTTGAAGCCATTCTGACTCGCGAACGTATGGGCAGTACTGGCATTGGCAACGGTATCGCCATTCCGCATGGCAAGCTGGAGGAGGATACGCTGCGCGCCGTTGGCGTATTTATCAGCCTCGACCAACCGATCGCCTTTGACGCCGTGGACAATCAGCCGGTTGATCTGCTGTTTGCTCTGCTGGTGCCTGCAGACCAGTGCAAAACCCATTTGCATACGCTGTCGCTGGTCGCTAAACGTCTGGCAGACAAAACCGTCTGCCGCCGTTTGCGTGCGGCACAGAGTGATGAAGAACTCTATGCCATTATCACAGAAGCTCAGGAAGAACACTCTTAAGCGACAGACACATTTACCGGCCTATTCGTCGGTTTAAAACGGGAGAAATGTGATGGTGCTGATGATCGTTAGCGGTCGGTCAGGCTCAGGAAAATCGGTCGCACTGCGTGCCCTGGAAGACATGGGATTTTACTGTGTCGATAATCTACCCGTGGTGCTGCTACCGGAATTAGCGAACACCCTAACAGAGCGCAATATTTCGGCGGCCGTCAGCATTGATGTGCGCAACATGCCTGAATCGCCGGAGGTGTTTGAAACGGCGCTCAACAATCTGCCGGATTCGTTTTCACCACAGTTACTGTTCCTGGACGCCGATCGCAACACGCTGATACGGCGTTACAGCGATACTCGCCGCATCCATCCGCTCTCCAGTAAAAACCTGTCACTGGAAAGCGCGATTGATGAAGAGAGTGACCTGCTTGAGCCTTTGCGTTCGCGGGCAGACCTGATCATTGATACTTCCGAAATGTCGGTCCATGAGTTGGCTGAAATGCTGCGTACGCGCCTGTCAGGAAAACGTGAGCGTGAGCTGACCATGGTATTTGAGTCCTTCGGCTTCAAACACGGCATTCCCATTGATGCCGATTACGTCTTCGATGTGCGTTTCCTGCCAAACCCGCACTGGGATCCCAAGCTGCGTCCGATGACCGGGCTTGATCGTCCTGTTGCGGCTTTCCTCGACCGCCACACTGAAGTACATAACTTCATTTACCAGACGCGCAGCTATCTGGAACTGTGGTTGCCGATGCTGGAAACCAACAACCGCAGCTATCTAACGGTCGCGATTGGCTGTACCGGGGGTAAACACCGTTCGGTTTACATCGCCGAACAGCTGGCAGATTACTTCCGTTCACGCGGCAAAAATGTGCAGTCTCGTCATCGCACTCTGGAAAAACGTAAATCATGACCGTGAAGCAAGTCGTTGAGATTCGCAATAAGCTGGGCATGCATGCGCGCCCGGCAATGAAACTGTTCGAGTTGGTGCAGAGTTTTGACGCAGAGGTACTACTGCGCAATGAAGCCGGTACGGAAGCCGAAGCCAGCAGCGTGATTGCGCTGTTGATGCTCGACTCCGCGAAAGGCGGCCATATCGAGATTGAAGCCAGCGGTCCGCAGGAAGTCGAGGCGCTGGCTGCGGTGATTGAGCTGTTTGAAGCCGGGTTTGACGAAGACTAATTGCTGTTAATGCAATTTGTAACGCGCGAGGAAACCTTCCCCACCTAACTGACGCATCTGGCGTATTATCCACTGCTGGCGCATTCGTATATACCCGGAAGGTGCATCAGCGCGGAAGCGAATCGGGTTTGGTAGTACCGCCGCCAGCAGCGCCGCTTCAGAAATCGTCAGACGACTGGCTGGTTTGTGGAAGTAGCGCTGTGAAGCCTCTTCCACACCAAACACGCCGTTGCCAAACTCCGCAATATTCAAATATACCGTCAGAATGCGGCGTTTGGTCCACACGGTTTCGAGTCCAACGGTTAAACCGGCTTCCAGCCCTTTTCGCACCCAGCTGCGGCCATCCCATAAGAACAGGTTTTTTGCGGTCTGCTGCGACAGCGTTGAGGCACCACGCATCTGTTCTGAGCCATCGTTATCCAATACTTTTTGTATCGCATCGACATCAAAGCCCCAGTGCTCCGGAAATTTTTGATCTTCAGAAGCGATCACGGCCAGCGCCATCCAGGGAGAAATCTCATCCATGCTGACCCAATCGGAGTGCGCCACATAGTCGAACCGACCACTGAACCAGGCGCCCAGTTGACGCTCCACCATCACCGCAGAAAACGGCACAGGTAAAAAGGCAAAGATCACGATGCCTGCCAGCCAAATTCCCAACCACGCGAGCAGCACTTTAGCAATCAGCACTTTAAGGCGTTGCCCCATTTTCCCTTTACTCTTACTCATGCAATTTTCTCTTACCTGTTCCCTGCATTAATCAATCACCCCGGTCACAATTTTGATTACCTGTAATCCTGGGCAAAACTTTACCGCTTATCGCGTGAAAGTTAGAGATGAAGTTATTACCTGCGTCATCATCGTTCCTCTATTAGAGCCAATCACATCAAGCACTTCCATCATGAGGGAATCGGTTCCATGGTGAAAAACTCAGCAAAACCCTTACAATCGGATACTTCATACAAAGTGATAAAGATCACATTTAAACTTTCACAATACTTAACAATAAACTTTCAAAGCGTTTGAATAAGCGCACTGATGAGCGCAGCCGTTTCAATAAACGTGGCTGAAATCGCGTCAACATCATCATGATTAGCCCTGACAATGGTAAAGGATTTAGCCTTCCGTTTGGTTTACATTGCACCGCAAAAGCTTAAACTGGAACTTTCAGCAGAGGGTTTCCAAAACGTTTTGGATAACCCACCAGAATCACCTTATTTGTTACCTAATATCAGCATGTTAAGTTCAATCAACTCTGATTTTTCGACTGATTAGGAATTTCAGTGCAACTGTCAGGCTTTTCCTGCTTCAGGCTGAAGGAAATTCAGGCAAAAAGCAGAACAATTGGTCAAAAATAGTGCAATACGGCAAAGAAATTAATTCCTTGCTTGACTGTGTCAGCAAATTAATGTTTTCTGTATTTAATCGCTGCTCAACTTCACACAATTTAATGAATCTTGTCACAAGCGTTGGCGAATTTGTTAAGGTGATTTCGAAGCGTTAACCAATACCATACTGTTGCTGATCTATTCGACTTCTAACGATAGCAGCAGTACCCATTTCCCTGGTGTTGGCGCAGTATTCGCGCACCCCAGTTTCGACTGGGGTCATTTTTTTCTGGCGTCCGAAGATTTTTCCCTTTCAGCTACCCACTCGCGTAACACGTTAACGTCATGCAGCCACTCATGTTTTAATTCGTCGATCCACTCCTGCACGTTGTCCCACCATGCTGGCAGTTCCGGTGACTGTATCTGTTTCGCCAGTTTCTGCAGATGCAACAGTCCTACTGAGCCCGCAGCACCCTTAATTTTATGCCCTTCTTCCGCAATCCCTTTTTGATCGCGCGCCATCATGTTGGAATCCAGCACGTCGAGATAGCCCGGCATCATTTGTTCAAACATCGTCAGGCTTTGTGTAATCAATCCTGGGCCGACCAATTCGATATACTGTTCCAGCATCTCCACATCGAGCAGCATGCGCGAGTGTACGTCTGAGGACGTCTGAATCTCTTCTTCCGGTTCGCCCTGGTAATCCCAGAACTTTTTAATCATCGCTGTTAAGGCCGGCACCGCCAGCGGTTTACTCAGCACATCATCCATACCGGCGTCGAGATACTCTTTTTTATCTTTCAGCACGTTGGCGGTCAGTGCCACCAGCGGCGGCAGCGCCATGCCAGCATGGCGTTGGTGAATAGCGCGTGACACATCCAGTCCGGTCATATCCGGCAGTTGAATATCCAGCAACACCAGATCAAATTCCTGCGGATCAAACATCGCCAGCGCTTCAGTGCCGGTCATCGCCACTTCCACACTGCATCCCAGTTTCTCCAGTACCGAGCGCGCCACAATGACGTTCAGTTCAATATCTTCAACCAGTAATACGTGCAGCGCCGGCAGTGGCATGCTGTCGTCGAGATCTTCGTCTTCCACCTCATCGGCCACACGAGGTGCATTTATCTCGACCACAAAGCATGAGCCCTGCCCCGGCGCACTACTCACGCTAATATCGCCGCCCATCGCCTGTGCCAGACGACGAGAAACCGCCAAACCAATACCGGTACCGGTGGCGGGTTTTCCGCCGTGCTGATCTTTAACCTGGTAATACATGGCGAAGATCTTGTCCTGCTCTTCCTGCGGAATTCCCATGCCAGAATCCTGCACTTCAAAGCGCAGCGTTTCGTCCTGGTGATAGGCGACCCGCACCACAATCTCACCCTGCTGGGTGAATTTCACCGCGTTACCGATCAGGTTCCATAAAATTTGACGCAGGCGAGTGCCGTCAGCAGAGATGATGTGCGGCAGTGGCAGCTCCGGTGCCATCACGAACTTCAGCCCTTTCGGCTGCGCCAGTAACCCGGAGAGGTTTTCCAGATCGGCAAGGAAGCCGGTGAAGTCGAGTGGCTGATTATCCAGCTGCACTTTGCGGCGCTCAATTTTGTCCACTTCAATCACGTCATTAAAGATGTTGCCAAGCGTGATGGCCGAGACATGGATGGTTTTCAGGTACTTCAGTTGTTCCTGATTGAGATCGGTGTCCAGCAGAATGCGGCTCAAGCCGACAATGCCATTCAGCGGCGTACGCAGTTCATGGCTGATGGTTGAAATAAAGGTGGTCTTCTCACGGCTGGCATTCTCCAGCGCGTCCTGATAACGCTTACGCTCAGTAATATCGCGACCAAAGCCCATCAGGCCGCTGCGTTTACCGACGCGATCGTAATACGGCACTTTGCGGATTTCGAAGCAGGCTTTGCGCCCATCAGGATATTGCAGCCACTGTTCGTACGTCAGGGAGACGTTATGGCGGAATACCTTTTCATCCGTCTCCAGCACCTTGGAGGCGGCATCTTCATCGTAAATGTCGCGCGGCGTCAGGCCAATCAGTTGCTTCTCGCTCATGCCGGTTAGCAACTCCATCGCACGGTTACAGCCCGAGAACTGCTTGTCGATGTTGCGATAGAATACCAAGTCCGGTGAGGCATCGAGGAAGGAGCGTAAGAAAGAGGATTGCTGTTCCAGCTCGATTTGCGCCTGTTCGCGACGCGCCATCTCTTCGCGCAGTTTATCCATCACCTGCTCGCGGGCCTGCTCCGCTTTGATACGATCGTTAATTTCCTGATTCAGCTGAGCGATGGTCTCTTTCATTTGCTGATTAAGTTCAAGATCGCGTGTGCGCATCTCTTCCAGCTTATCGACCAGCTTTGTCAGGCGCTGGCGAGACTCTTCCAGCTGATCAACCACCACCGAGAGAAAATAGACGGCCCAGGGCGTGATTAAGAGACCAAAGAACACCGATCGCACCACATCGATACTCTCAACATGGCCACGCAGTACCATGGTGACCGCCATCTGCACCACCATCGCCAGCACCACCAATGCTGAAGCTAACAGTAGCGAGAAACGCACCAGCCCCAGCTTGACCATCAAATCAACGTAGTACTGCGCTAAAAGACGAATCTGTTTCATCACGAGCTCCCTGAACGAAATCTGGCTCATGATAGCGTAATTATCGCGGCACTGCGCCGACTCAGCGTGTCATTGCCTGCTGACTTTGCCTCATTATGGTGCATCGCAGCGCCTTTTCGCCGATGTTCGCGTCGTTATGCGCAAATCGCTTGACTAAATCTGCCAACTGAATAATCTGGAGGACCGCGCTTTTGCGACCTTTTTGTCACATCCCGTGCTATTCCGCCTCCCGGCAGCCATTTCATCTGATGGTTGCGCCTCGTTATTGCATATTCATTCAACTTTAGCGCCATTTTACTCACAATCAGCTTGATTAATTTTACTAATGACAGCCCTATTTTGATTCAAATATGACGCCATAAGAAAAACAGATACATGCTGTGCGTGAAACCGCCCCAACAGAATTTTATGCTGATGGAATGCAGTTATTCAGCATTGATTAGATATCTGAGGCGTACCTCACAGTGAGACGGCTCACACTTCATAGGGGAATCAGAATCGTCAGATTGACAGTTATTTACGTAATAAATTGTTCATAATCATGATGTTAATTGGTAAAACAGCCGATTAACCGCAACAAAGCTGGCTATTTGACCTGAGTTCGCTTTCCCGATAAGTTGGAATTCCGCTGGACGCTTTCCAGTCGGGACTGTGTCTCGGCATATCTATGCAGCAAGAAACTCCCTCTGGATGCAAGTTATCTCCCGTAAGAGACCGGAAGTAAGAGCAGCTCATCAAGGACGAGACCATACTCTCTTGAGAGCCTTTGCTCGGTATTGCGACGTCCGCGTTTAAGCGGCGAAAACGAATTTGATACAGCACGCAGCGGTGCTCTGTGCTTGAAATAATGCAGGTAATGTCAAAAGCAGTTTAAGGAGACCCTCAATGTCCACTCAAAAACCTCATCCCTATGGTTTGTATGATCCCTCAGCCGGTAGTGATAGCTGTGGTGTTGGGTTTATTACCCGTAAGGACGGCGAGCAGACCCATGAGATCCTGCAGATGGCGCATAGCGCACTGTGCACGGTACCGCACCGTGGCGGCATGTCTGCTGAGGGCGTGGGCGATGGCGCAGGTGTCAACGTCGACCTTTCTCTGAACTTCTTCCGTAAAGTCACCGGCCAACCGCTGGAAGCCGGTCGCTTTGGCGTCGGTAACTTCTTCGTGCCAAAAGATGGCGAGCTGCGCGCGAACGCTGAGCGTCTGGTGGAAGAAACCCTCGCTGCCCATAACTTCCCTGTGCTGATGAAGCGTGATATGCCGCTGGACGGCAGCGTGACGCGTCCAGCCGCTCTGCAATTCCAGCTGCCGATTGTGCAGTGGATCTTTGCGGCTCCGCAGGAAGTCACCGAACAACTCGAGTTCGAGCGCCACATCTATCGTGCGCTGCTGGACATCGAAGCGCGTGCCTTTACTGAAAGCGAATTCGGTGGTCTCTATCCGCTGTCGCTCTCTTCACGCACTCAGGTATTTAAAGCACGCCTGAACTCTAATGAAGTGATTCCGTACTTCAAAGATTTGACCGATGCCGATCATCAGGTGCGCGGGCTGTTCTTCCATACCCGCTTCTCGACCAACACCGATCCGCACACCACCATGGCACAGCCGTTCCGTCTGATGGCGCACAATGGTGAATTGAACACCGACCGTAAGAACCGTATCGCTGAAGCGGCGCTGATGCTGGCGCGCGGTAAGAAAATCGTGCGTCCGAAAGGCCAGTCCGACAGCTCGCGTCTGGACCAAAGCATTCATAGCCGTTTGATGGAAGATAACCTCGACCTGATCAACGCCGTAGTCTCAATGATGCCACCAGCGTGGGAAAACGACACCTCACTGTCAAATGAAGTGCGCGCCATGCTGGAGTACTTCTCTCTGTATGAAGAGAAGAACGATGGCCCGGCAGCGTTGATCTTCGGTAATGGCGAAGTGATCGGGGCACGCCTTGACCGCCTGGGTCTGCGCCCATTGCGTTCTGTCGAAACCGCCGAATACATCGGTGCGATGTCAGAAGCGGGTCAGATTGCCTTCCCACCGGAAAGCGTACTGCGTCGTGGCCGTATCGAAGCGGGCGGCATGCTCTATTACGATCACAAAGAAAAACGCTCTTACACCACGGTGGAAGCGCTGGAAAAACTGGCAGCAGAGAAAGATTACCTTTCACTGCTGAGCGCGGCTCGCGTGGACCTGCACGATCTGCCGGAGATTCAGGCAGAGCAGCTGGGCTCACCGCTTCGCTATCGTGGTGACCTCAAAACCTATCAGCGTTTTGTGGCGTATTACTACAACCAGGAAAGCTTCAAATTCATGATGGACCCGATGCTGCAAACCGGCGCTGAGAAGATCTCGGCGATGGGTTACGGCAACGCCATCAATGGCCTGTCCGACCACGAAGGCGGCATGGCGCACTACTTCTCACAACGCTTTGCTCAGGTCACCAACCCGCCGCTGGATTCTATCCGCGAAGCGGACGGCATGACGCTGCGCGTGGCACTGGGTGCAAAACCGCACCTTGGCCGCAGCAAAGGTCAGCAGGTTATCGTGCCAACGCCGATCCTGACACACCTCGATATGCTGCGTCTGCGCGAGCAAACCGTCGCACCTTATGCGCGTTTCGAGATGCTGTATGAGCCGGTCATCGGCAAAGATATCGTCAGCCGTGCCGCCAACGCCAAGGCGCTGGAAAACGCCATTGATAATCTTGCACAGCAGGTCGTGGATTTCGCACGCCAGCAGGGCGGCATTGCGGTAATCACCGACCGCCACATCTCTTCAACTCACGCGGCGATTCCTATGCTGCTGATGGTCTCTGCCATCAACCAGCGTTTGGTGCAGGAAGGTCTGCGTCTGGATGTTTCTCTGGTGGTAGAAAGCGGCCAGAGTATCTCCTCTCACCACATTGCAGCCACTTTAGGCTTTGGTGCGTCAGCGGTTTACCCGCTGGGCGTACAGATGCGCGCGGAAGAGAAATATGGCGAAGGCGAAGAAGGTAACAAAGCCTTCAAACGCTATGCCAAAGCCGCCGAAAAAGCCTTGATGAAGACCATGGGTAAAGTGGGTCTCTGTACCGTTGAGAGCTACAGCTGTGGTGAATTCTTTGAACCTAACTTCCTGAATACCGACGATCCGGTTCTGAAGAAGTACTTCCCGAATATCAAAACCCCTGTGGGTGGCGCGGGCTTCCCGGCTATCGCTCAGATGGCGGTTGACTGGCATCAGAGTGCGCTGAAAATCCAGGGCGAGGCAGAAGTGCCACTGCTCGGCTTGTTCAAAGAGCGTGCGGAAGGTGCAGGTCACTCTTACGGCACCATCGCCGTGCGTACCTTTATTGATATGACGGAACAGCCGATTCGCTTCGCGGACAAAGCACGCGAAGAGGACAATTTCATCCGTCTGATGACGCTGGCCAAACTGGACAATGCCTTCAGCATTAAAGCTGACGCATTCAAAGACAGTAGCTTCGAACGCATCCCGAACGAGGTCATTGACTCACTGGCGATCACGCCGGATTACCGTCAATTCTCCAGCCTGATGCACGCCGAGCGTAAACGTCGCCCTGCTGCGCTGCGTGACATCCTCGCGCTGCCGTGTGATTTGACCCACGTTGACAGCGAAGCGGAGTTTGGTCGTAAACTCGGCCGTTACTCACTGGTCAACAACGGTTTTGCCACCCGTGGATTGAAGTGTGAAGCGGTGGAAGGCAGCCTGAACCAGTTCGAGCTGCGCCTGATTGATTCCATCGCGGGCCTGAAGCCAGAAGATGAACGTCTGGAAGCGCTGGCACGTGCACTGAAAACCCGCTTTAGCGACGACATCGAAAGCAGCAGCGTGGCCGGCGGTGTATTGCACATCACCGCTTACGGTAAAGCGGCAGATTATCTGTCACTGATCTTTACCGCACTGCCTTCTCTGCCGCTGGAAGAGATTCAACCGGCACACGAAATTACCCGTACTTTCGCCTCAGGTGCGATGAGCCACGGTGCGTTGGTGGCACCTGCACATGAAGCGGTAGCGCACGGCACTAACATGGTCGGCGGCATGAGTAACTGTGGTGAAGGTGGCGAGCACTATTCCCGTCACGGCACCATCCGCGCGTCACGCATTAAGCAGTTGGCGTCAGGCCGATTCGGCGTGTGGGCGGCTTATCTGGCCGATCCGATGCTGGAAGAGCTGGAGATCAAAATCGGTCAGGGCGCGAAGCCGGGTGAAGGCGGACAGCTGCCTGCACCGAAAGTGACCGTGGAGATCGCCGCCGCGCGTGGCGGTACGCCGGGTGTTGAGTTGGTTTCACCCCCACCGCACCACGATACCTACTCCATCGAGGATTTGGCGCAGCTGATCCACGACTGTAAGGCAGCGCGCGTGCGCGTTATCGTGAAACTGGTGTCTTCAGAAGGCATCGGTACCATCGCGGTGGGCGTGGCAAAAGCTGGCGCAGACGTCATTAACGTGGCAGGTAACACCGGTGGTACTGGTGCGGCCTCGGTCACCAGCCTGAAATACACCGGACGCGTTGCCGAAATCGGTATCGCGGAAGTGCATCAGGCGCTCTGCGCGAATGGCCTGCGTGACAAAGTGCAGCTGCGTTGCTCTGGCGCACAGCAAACCGGTAGCGACGTGATCAAGTCAGCCCTGCTCGGCGGCGACAGCTTCGAGTTCGGCACCACCGCGCTGATGATGCTGAAATGCGTGATGGCGAAAAACTGTAACGTTAAATGCCCGGCCGGTTTAACCACCAACGCCGAAGCCTTTGATGGCGATCCGCGTCAACTGGCACAGTACTTCGTTAACGTAGCGCAAGAAGTGCGTGAGTTCCTCGCCCGCCTTGGCCTGCGTTCACTGCGCGAAGCGCGTGGTCGTTCTGACCTGCTGCACCTGATGGATCACCCGCTGGAAGTCGGCAAACTGGACCTGCGTGCGATGTTGACCGTGGTGCCAGAGCAGAAAATCGCGAAGCCGGTCTATCTGGAAAAAGATTTTGAGCTGGATGATGGCTGGGTTGAAGAGCTGAAAACACAGCTGATCGACCAGGCGAGCCGCGATATCGCGCTCGGCGCAGGCATTACCCTGAACAACCGTAACAAGAGCGTGGGCGGCCAGTTAGCCATCGACATCGAGCGCATGCTCAACCACGAACTGTCTGCTGAACAACGTGCTGCACTGCCAGCGGTGTTCAAAGACGATCGCGGCCGTCATTATCTGGCACCGCGCACGGTGAATATCCACACCAGCGGTTCTGCTGGTCAGTCATTCGGTGCCTTCTGCAACGATGGTATGCAGATGAAGCACTACGGCACCTGTAACGATGGCGTGGGCAAAGGTCAATGCGGTGGCGAACTGGTGGTGATGTCACCGGGCGGCGGCGCTCAAGACAGCGACGGCAACGTGCTGATCGGTAACTTCGCGCTGTTTGGTGCGACCGGTGGTCGTTTGTTCGTACAAGGCCAGGCGGGCGACCGTTTCGCGGTTCGTAACTCCGGTGCAACCGCAGTCGTCGAAGGCGTCGGCGATTTCTGCTGCGAATACATGACCAATGGCGCAATTCTGAACCTCGGCACCTTTGGTAAAGGTTTCGGCAACGGCATGAGCGGTGGCTTTGCTTACCAGTACGATCCGTACGGCGCACTGGCAGGACACGCAGCGGGTGATTCCGTGCTTTTCGGTTCAATCGCTGACGAAGATGAATTGGCGCAGGTTCACAAGCAAGCCGTGCTGACCATGCTGAACTGGCACCTGGAAGCCACCAACTCACCGCGCGCAGCCTGGCTGCTGGAGAATTGGGAAACCGAGTGCCACCACTTTGTCTACGTGATGCCGCGTTCATTGCTGCTGTATCAAGATGGTGGCGAGATCCTGAAAGCGAAATCACGTAAGGATCTGCTGGAAGAGCTGTCAACCTCACTGGCTGCACATCAGGTTGCCAAATTCAAAGCGGCCTGGCGCACGGGTAAAACCATTGCGGATGGCGCCGTACCGGCTTACGGTGCGACGGATACAGCGGAAATGTTCGTGTTGCTCAACAACTACACCGTGCTGAGCTTCGCGCAGCAGCTGGCGCTGGGCAAACTGCCGAAAGGCACGCCTGTTGAAGATGCTGCGGTTGAGAAAGCGGTTCGTAACCTGCTGATGACCGAAGATTTTGCGCTGGTGAGCAAACTGCAACGCCATGCACGCTCAGCCATTGAGGGCTACAGCGATGACGAACTGGCGAGTCTGATTGCAGCAAAACGTATGTCCGATTACAAAGCAGCATTAACGCAACGCAACATTCGCTCCATGGACAGCCTGGCGACCTATGGCTGGATCATTTATCAGGATGCCCGCAACCGTGAGGTGCTTGGCCATCTGCCTGATTTCGAAGAGCTATTTGCACGCGCCGCGCTGCCAGAAATCGCCGCTGCTGTCGGGAAACTTTCCTGATAGCAGCACCAATGAATGTGTGTATATTGACTGAACATCACGAGACGGGTTTGAGTACAGATATCCATGAAGATTCCTTACATTCCTGAAGATGCGCCGTTTAACGGCGAACAGAAATACTGGCTGGCGGGTTTTCTCGCTGGTCTCCACTCGCGTCTGTTGGTATTAGAAGATAAGCAGACGGCACCTGCGGCCGGTGGCGCCACCAACACGCAGTTGCACATTCTGTTCGGTTCACAGACCGGCAATGCTGAAGCGCTGGCGCAAACTGCCGCAAAAGCCGCGCGTGCCAAAGGTCTGGTGCCGGTGGTTCAGGCATTGGGCGAAGTGGATTTGGACGTGTTTGCGACCATGCGCCATGTGCTGATTGTCACCTCCACCTACGGTGAAGGCGAAATGCCGGACAACGCCCAGCTGTTCTGGCAGGCACTCTCTGCCAGCACCGCACCACGCCTGGAGCAGATGCATTTCGCTATCCTGGCGATTGGTGATACCGGATACGATGGCTTCTGTCAGGCCGGTAAATTCTTCGATATGCGTCTGGAACAGCTGGGTGCAAAACGTGTCTTTGACCGCATCGACTGCGATATCGATTTTGAAGAGCCGTCGAGTGCATGGATTGGCGATGCAATGCCACAATTTGCCGCCAGTGCGGGTAGCAGTGGCACGGTATTAGAGAGCGCGCCAGAAGCGCCAGTCATTCCTGGTAGCAACAAGCAAAATCCTTATGCTGCTGCATTGGCGACCAACAAGCGTCTGTCAGGTGAGTCGTCGGCGAAAGATATTCGTCACTTTGAATTCGACCTCACCGACAGCGGTCTGAAATATGAAGCCGGTGATGCGTTGGGTGTCATCCCAGTGAACGATGCTGAGCTGGTTAGCCTGCTGTTGAGCGAATTGAAAGCGGATTACGAAACGCCAGTACCTGGCTTTGACCGTAACCTCGGCGACCTGCTGACCTATCAGTTCGAAATCTCTGAGCCATCGCGCAAGCTGATTGAGTGGGTGGGTCAGCACACTGCCAACCAGGAACTACTGCACGTATTACAGCACGACGATAAAGACACGCTGGCTAACTGGCTGTGGGGCAAAGACACGCTGGACCTGCTGCAGCTTGAGTTGAAGCGCACGCTGTCTGTTCCAGAACTGGTGGCGATGCTGCGTCCGTTGCAGCACCGTGCGTACTCCATCTCTTCCAGCTCCAAAACGCATCCGAACCAGGTGCACCTGACGATTGCTTCCGTGCGCTATCACAGCGGTGGCCGTGAGCGTAAAGGCGTATGTTCAACCTACCTGGCTGAGCGCGTGCGCCGTGGTGAGAAGCCAGCGATCTTTATTTCGCCAAACAAAGCGTTCCGCGTGCCGGCTAACGGCAATGCTCCGCTGATTATGGTTGGACCTGGCACCGGTATTGCCCCGTTCCGTGCTTTCCTGCAGGAACGCCAGTCAACCGGCGCTGAAGGTAAGAACTGGCTGTTCTTCGGCGATCAGCATCAGGAACACGACTACATTTATGAAGATGAGCTTAACGGCTGGCAGCAAAGCGGTCTGTTAACACATCTCGACCTGGCATTCTCACGCGATCAGGAAGAGAAGATCTACGTGCAGAATCGTATGCTGGAAAAAGGCGCTGAGCTGTATGCCTGGCTGCAGGATGGCGCGTACTTCTATGTTTGTGGCGATGCTTCGCGCATGGCGAAAGATGTGGATGCAGCGCTGTATGAAGTGGTGCGCCAGTTTGGTGGACTCTCTAGCGAACGTGCAGCGGCTTACATTGACCAGTTGAAGAAAGATAAGCGCTATCTGCGTGACGTCTACTAAGACCCATAAAAAGGAAGCTGATGAGCTTCCTTTTTAACATCTGCTGTCGCGGCACGATGAATCGCACCATGTAAACGCGGTTCAGATGCGCGATCAATCGCGCCGTTATTGAGAAATGCTTCCATAAAAAAACGGGCCAATTGGCCTAATGCCAGTCAGTTAAGCCTGACTGGCATTTTTTCTTCTGGCTGTCGGATATTTATAGGGTCTCTCTTTCACCACCCTTGGGAACGAGCGCTCCCGTCGTCCCGGTAGTCTGACCATCTCTGCTATCGAACTTACGTCCTTTACCAGTTCCGGGATACGCCCAGGCGATGCGCCTTCAAGTGTCCAGAGCAGTTTCATCACCCACGCTGTCGATTCCCTGAAGCTGAGCTGGTTAGGCCAGTATCCCTTCAGCGTTGAGGCCATTCTTATCATCTGATATCTCACCAGATTGTAGGCCAGCAGCACGCCCCACAGCTCCTGCCTTATCATCTCCGGCTTCCTGCTGCGAAGCGTGAGCCTGCTGTCCTGGAGACCCTGCTTTATTTCACGATATCCCAGCTCTATCTCCCAGCGATGACTGTAGAGATCCGCTATTTCTTTACCCGGGTAACGCATCGCATCCGTCATCGACGTCAGGAACCGCCACGTCCGGCCTTTTATTTCCCGGCTTATCATCCTCATCTCTGTGTGCGCCGCCAGATGTGGCCATTTCTTCCGTGAATGAGCGGAGGTTTTTACCCGGATAAGTATGTCTCCCTTCCCCAGACGACGTACCTCTTCGTACTGCAGGTCTTTACGTGCCGCTATCATCCAGTGACGATTTTCGCCGGCCTCATGCCAGGCGCTAAGCAGACCGAATGACGTGTAGCCCTTATCGAAGAGGGTCAGGCTGTTGTCGCACGCGCGTTCAATGAGACCTTCTGCCAGCACCATCTCATTCTCGTTCTGGCAGCCCATCGCGGCGCCGCTGATAAGATGGCTGGTGAGTTCCATCAGGCAGACCATGCGAACCTGCGGATAAGGAGAGGCGCCTGCCACCGTGCCTGAACGGACGAAAGCCTTCTCATTATCAGGTGTTTCTGGCGTGCGCCAGACAACGCCGTCAACAGCGTACAGCGTCAGACCACACCAGTCAGGGTGGGAAGTCTGTGCATTCCAGAGCTCGCTGCTCTGTTCGAAAACCCGCCGTACAGCGTCGTCCCCCAGCCGCTGCCTTGCCTGCACTACGGCACTGGGCGCAACGAAAGGACGGTTTCCCGGTAAAAGAATATCAAGGCGATTAACGATGGCGTGAAGGGGTTCTTTGCGCTCAAGGGCCATGCCGATGAGACACCAGACCATCATATCTGTAGTGAGTCTGCGCTTACGGAGCGTGACCGTGCCAGCTTCCTCAAGGCAGCGCCTGATGAGCGCAGGGTCAAGAACATCCGCGAGCGTATTCAGAGGATTACGAAGAGAATCGTAACGAGAGACGATATCAAGGGCCTGACTGAGCTGCATAAAAAAATCCGGAAACGAAGCGTTTCCGGATTCTTACACAGCCACTGGATCGTTCAACTGATCCTTAACTGATCGGCATTAGGCCAATTGGCCCGTTTTTTATTGCATGCGATTTACTTCACCACGCGCAATGATGGACGTCCACCACGCGGTGGCGGTTCATCATCAGGCGAGTGATCGTTATCAGCCGCATCGTCGGGACGATCGCCATCAATCACTGACATCATCGTCTCTTCCTGGCCTTCCTGTTCGTTGGTTTCCAGCTCGTAAGCCGGTTCCGGTTCGAACATGGTGCCAGCACCGTTTTCACGTGCGTAGATGGCTAGCACAGCGGCCATTGGCACAGAAACCTGGCGCGGCACGCCGCCGAAGCGCGCATTGAAACGCACTTCGTCATTGGCGAGGTCGAGGTTACCGACAGCGCGCGGCGCAATGTTCAGAACGATCTGGCCATCACGCGCATACTCCAGCGGCACCTGCACACCAGGCAGATTGATGTCGACCACCAAATGCGGCGTTAACTGGTTATCGAGCAGCCAGTCATAAAACGCACGCAGCAGATACGGACGACGAGCCGTTAGTTGCGACATTTCCATACATTAGCCCCGGGCTTGCAGGCGCATTTCACGTTCCGCTTCCGTTAATGAAGCGAGGAAAGAGTCACGTTCAAATACGCGCGTCATGTAGCCTTTCAGCTCTTTAGAACCGGCACCCACCAGCTCAACGCCCATCTGCGGCAGACGCCACAGCAGCGGTGCCAGGTAGCAGTCGACCAGGCTGAACTCTTCGCTCATAAAGAACGGCGTGCGCGAGAACAATGGCGCAATCGCCAGCAGCTCTTCACGCAGTTGTTTGCGCGCGGCATCAGCTTCAGCGTTGTTACCGGTTTCGATGGCGCGCATCAAGGTGTACCAGTCCTGCTCGATGCGATGCATCATCAGGCGGCTTTCACCACGGGCAACCGGGTAAACAGGCATCAGCGGTGGATGCGGGAAACGCTCATCCAGGTATTCCATGATGATGCGTGATTCATACAACGTCAGTTCACGGTCGACCAGCGTTGGTACAGTGCGATACGGGTTGAGGTCAATCAGATCCTGCGGCAGGTTATCCGTTTCAACCTGCTCGATCTCCACGCTGACGCCCTTTTCAGCCAGTACAATACGTACTTGATGGCTAAAAATGTCAGTCGGACCAGAAAACAGCGTCATTACCGAACGTTTGTTGGCAGCGACAGCCATGAAAACCTCCAAGTTTGTTCACAAAAAGATACTGCGAATAGCCAACCACGCGGCGACTCACCTGCTCATCAGATTCGCCCACAGCCAACGTCAGTGGCGCTTTCCCGTCGTCCCGACAGAAATAACACGCACAACGCTCCGGCTTGCGGGCGCAAAGTGTCAGTGAGTTTACCAGATTTTAAGCAGCTTGTGGGGCAGGGATAATGATTTGCGGGCAAAATGCGGGTAAGGCTCGCGTTTTTAGCGTGAAAAATCGTGAATGGTGACAATAAAAAACCCGCCGAAGCGGGTTTTTTGAGCAAATTGTGTCTGCCGAAGCAGCAACAATTAACGCTTAGAGAACTGCGGACGACGACGTGCTTTACGCAGGCCGACTTTCTTACGTTCAACTTCACGTGCGTCACGGGTAACGAAGCCCGCTTTACGCAGTTCAGGACGCAGAGACTCGTCGTATTCCATCAGAGCGCGTGTGATACCGTGACGGATCGCACCAGCCTGACCAGAAATACCACCACCTTTAACGGTGATGTACAGGTCAAATTTACCAACCATATCAACCAGCTCCAGCGGCTGACGCACGACCATGCGTGCAGTCTCGCGACCGAAGTATTGCTCCAGTGAGCGCTGGTTAATGACGATGTTACCGCTACCCGGCTTGATGAAGACGCGAGCGGCAGAGCTTTTGCGGCGACCAGTGCCGTAGTTTTGAGTTTCAGCCATTGCCTATAATCCCGATTAAATGTCAAGAACTTGCGGTTGCTGCGCCGCGTGAGTGTGCTCGTTGCCTGCGTAAACTTTCAGTTTACGGTACATAGCACGACCCAGTGGGCCTTTCGGCAGCATGCCTTTAACCGCGATTTCAATCACACGCTCAGGACGGCGCTCGATCATCTCTGCAAAGGTCGCTTGCTTGATACCACCGATGTGGCCAGTGTGGTGATAGTAAATCTTGTCAGTACGCTTGTTGCCGGTTACAGCAACTTTCTCAGCGTTCAGAACGATGATGTAATCACCGGTATCAACGTGCGGAGTGTATTCCGCTTTGTGCTTACCACGCAGACGGCGCGCCAGTTCAGTCGCGAGGCGACCCAAGGTTTTGCCCGTTGCGTCAACAACATACCAGTCACGCTGTACGGTTTCTGGTTTAGCTGTAAAAGTTTTCATTGAAAAGCTTACCCAAATAAAAAGTTACACGTTGGTGAAATCCCAAACGCTAAGTAAACGATTGAGGCTCACACGACCATTTTGCCCAGCAAGCCACCCCTTCAAGTGAGTTCCCGGATCACATCGAGTTCTTGGGAAAGAAAACCGATGCTGTAACGTGGGGTCGCAAGATTATAGAGAAGTCGAACTCAAAGATCGAACCTTTTTGCATCGAAATCCTGCGATTTTTGCCCACGTCATCAGGGCAGATGCGGCAGACGCAAATACTCTTCGCTTTGCATCTCCTGCAAACGCGACAAGCAGCGTTGATACTCAAACTTCAGGCGCGTGCCCTGATAAATTTCAAACAGTGAGGTTTCGGCCGCCACCACCAGTTTCACGTGGCGTTCGTAGAATTCATCGACCAGCGCCAGGAAGCGGCGTGCCTGATCTTCGGTCTTGTAAATCATCACCGGCACATCATACAGCAATACGCTGTGGAAGCGGCGTGATAGCTCGATGTAGTCATGCTGACTGCGCCCTTCGCCACACAGCGCGAGGAAATCAATCGCCAGCACGCCTTCATGAACGCCCAGCGTTGGCATCTGACGGTGGTTAATTTCCAGCACCGGCGCATCTTCACGCGGCTTGCCGGACAAGGCGCGGAACATGCGCTCCATTTCAGCATGCGTGGCATCGTTAAGCGGGAAATTCCACAGATGCGCGGATGTCAGTGTACGCAAGCGGTAGTCGATGCCCGCATCCACATTCATCACATCACAATGGCGTTTGATCTGTTCGATAGCGGGCAGAAAACGCGGGCGCTGCAGGCCATTGCGATAGAGATCGTCAGGCGGAATATTGGACGTCGCCACCAGCGCAATGCCGCGATCGAACAGTGCTTCCATCAGCGTGCCTAACAGCATGGCATCGGTAATATCGGACACAAAGAATTCGTCGAAGCAGAGAATATCGGTTTCTGCTTTAAAGCGGTCGGCCACAATCAGCAGCGGATCACTATGGCCCTGTAACTGCGTCAGTTCTTCATGGACACGCAGCATAAAGCGATGAAAATGCAGGCGGAGTTTGCGGTCGCCAGGAATAGACTGAAAAAATAAATCCATCACCCAGGTTTTACCGCGACCCACGCCGCCCCACATATACAGCCCGCGCACCGGCGCTTCGTTACTGCTTTTCTCTTTGGACATCAGCTTCGACAGGCGGCCAAACAGCCCTTTAGCGGCAGGTTCAGGCGCGGGCTTGCGGGCAATCAATCCTTGCTGGATCGCATCCAGGCGGGTAATGGCTTCGCGTTGTACATCATCCGGACGAAACTCGCCCTGTGATAGCGCCTGCTCATAGCGGGCAAGCGGAGATGAGGTTTGCATGGTTCTCTCAGAATCCCTGAAAAAGTCCGATTCACGGGTCGGTTGGCGAAAATTAGGCCGCACTACACTAAGCGATGCAGCCCGAGAGTTCCACTTCCATAAGATTATTGGGTATAGTGACTGCTATTGAAGTGGAAACAGAAGCAATGCCCTACGAAGCAACGGAAATTACACGGGAGTCATTATGACCTGGGAATACGGGCTGATTGGTTTAGTGATTGGCATTATTGTCGGCGCAGTTGTCATGCGTTTTGGCAACAAGAAGCTGCGTGAGCAGCGAAGCATGCAGTACGAACTGGAAAAATCGAAGGCTGAGCTGGCAGATTATCGCGAAGAGCTCACCAACCACTTTGCGCGCAGCGCAGAATTGCTGGACAACATGGCACATGACTACCGCCAGCTGTATCAGCATATGGCGAAGGGTTCGAATGACCTGCTGCCAAATCTGCCAGGCGAAAAAAATCCGTTTGCTTATCAGCTGACGGAAGCCGAAGCGGATAACGATCAGGCTCCGGTGCAAATGCCGCGTGATTACTCTGATGGCGCATCGGGTTTGCTGCGTGGTAGCGACCGCACTCCGCGTAAATAATCCTTTTGGGGCACAGCTTAGCTGTGCCCTTTTTGTTTTTCGAACACTTACGCCAAACTACTGTCACACTTTCTATCCCCTTTCTTCTTTCGCAGCGAGAGCGTTGTAGCAATGAAAAAACAAGCACGACTGTTAAGCGCATTAGCCTTGAGTATTGGGATGAGTCTGGCGGCAACGCCTGGCGCGATGGCGACGCTGCCCGCACAGGTGCAGGGACAAGCACTGCCGAGTCTGGCACCCATGCTGGAAAAAGTTCTGCCCGCGGTCGTTAGCGTGCATGTCGAAGGCACCGACAGCGGCCAGCAGGCACAGGATATTCCTGAACCGCTGAAGCGCTTCTTTGGCCAGGCACCGGGACAATCCCAGCCGCAACCGTTTGAGGGCCTTGGTTCAGGTGTCATCATTGATGCGGCTAAAGGTTACATTCTCACCAACAACCACGTGGTGAACGGTGCCGATAAAATCAGCGTCCAGCTCAGCGATGGCAATGAATATGATGCCAAACTGATTGGCCATGATGAGCAAACCGACATCGCGCTGATCCAGGTTGAAGGCGCTAAAAATCTGACGCAGGTGAAAATCGCCGACTCCGACTCACTAAAAGTGGGCGATTTTGCCGTGGCTATCGGTAACCCCTTCGGTCTTGGCCAGACGGCCACCTCCGGCATTATTTCGGCGTTGGGCCGCAGCGGGTTGAACCTTGAAGGCCTGGAAAACTTCATCCAGACCGATGCGGCGATTAACCGGGGGAACTCCGGCGGTGCGCTGGTGAACCTGAATGGCGAGTTGATTGGTATCAACACCGCGATTCTGGCCTCCAGCGGCGGCAACATTGGTATCGGCTTCGCGATTCCCAGCAATATGGCGATGAACCTCGCGCAGCAGCTGATTCAGTCTGGTGAAGTGAAGCGTGGTCAGTTGGGCATTAAAGGCACCGAAATGACGCCTGACATTGCCAAAGCCTTTAACGTTGATGCGCAGCGTGGTGCCTTTGTTTCTGAAGTGCTGCCTAACTCGGCGGCGCAGAAAGCGGGCATTAAAGCGGGCGACATCATCACCTCCATCAATGACAAAGCGATCACCAGCTTTGCCGAGTTGCGCGTAAAAGTGGGCACCACCCCACCGGGTCAGCAGGTGAAAATTGGTCTGCTGCGTGAAGGCAAACCGGTGACGGTGACCGTGACGCTGGAACAGAGCGCGCAAACCACCGCCAGCGCCCAGCTGATGTCTCCGGCGTTACAAGGTGCCACCCTGAGCGATGGTGCCTCTAAAGCCGGCGATAAAGGCGTGAAAGTGGATGCCATCGAAAAAGGCACGCCAGCTGAGCAGGCAGGTTTGCAGAAAGATGATGTGATTGTCGGTGTGAACCGCGATCGCGTGACCTCGCTGGCTGAAATGCGTAAAGCGCTGGAAAGTAAACCCGCAATCCTGGCACTGAACGTGGTGCGTGGCGACGAGAGCATTTACTTACTTATGCGATAATCCTCGCAACAGGCGGACAAGCAGGTGTTTGTCCGCCTTTCTCATGTTATTCTGCCCAGCGATCCCACCTTTCCTGAAATAACACCATGTTTCTTAAACTTTTGCGTTCTGTGGTGATGGGCCTGATCGTAGCGGGTTTGCTGCTGGTTGCGATCCCTGCGCTGCGTATGAGCAGCAACGTCACCTTTGATCATGACAACAGTGATGATGAATCCCCCGTGAGTTTCAATCAGGGGGTGCGCCGCGCTGTGCCTGCGGTGGTCAACGTCTACAACCGCAGTGCCCATGGCAACAATAATCGCGGTATCACCACGCTGGGTTCTGGCGTGATCATGAACGTGAAAGGCTACATTCTCACGAACAAGCATGTCATTAATAACGCCGACCAGATCATTGTGGCGTTGCAGGATGGTCGTTTCTTTGAAGCCACCTTAGTGGGTTCAGATGCGATGACCGATTTAGCGGTGCTGAAAATCAGCGCCACTAACCTGCCGGTGATTCCGATTAACGCTAACCGTATCGCACATATCGGCGATGTGGTGATGGCGATTGGTAACCCCTACAACCTCGGGCAGACCGTCACTCAGGGCATTATCAGTGCCACCGGGCGCGTGGGCTTGAGCTCATCGGGTCGTCAAAATTTCCTGCAGACCGATGCATCCATCAATCAGGGCAACTCAGGCGGTGCGCTGATTAACTCGCTCGGCGAACTAATGGGCATTAACACCCTGACATTTGATAAAAGCAATGATGGCGAAACGCCGGAAGGGATTGGCTTTGCGATTCCAACCGCGTTAGCAACCAAGATCATGGATAAATTGATTCGTGACGGTCGGGTCATTCGTGGCTATATCGGCATCACCGGCCGTGAGCTGCCGCCGCTACACGGTCAGGGCAGCAGTCTGGATCGTGCACAGGGTATTATCGTCAGTGAGGTTACGCCAGGCGGTCCAGCCGATCGGGCAGGTATTCAAGCCAATGATGTGCTTTTACAGGTGAACGGTAAACCGGCGCTGTCGGCGCAGGAAACCATGGATCAGGTCGCCGAGATTCGTCCAGGATCGGTGATTCAGGTGCAGGTTCTGCGTAACGAACAAAAGATGATGCTGCCAGTCACTATTCAGGAGTTCCCCGAAGCGCCAGCCGCACCCACGACGCAGCAGTAACCCTTAAATGAACAACGGCGCAATACATGCGCCGTTGTTGTCTGAAACACCCTGCCTGAGCAAGAATGATTAGCTGCGATCCACCGGGAAGGCAATCACGTCGCTTAATGCATTAGCTTTCAACGCCAGCATAATCAAACGATCCACTCCCAACGCCACACCTGAACAAGCAGGCATGCCATGTGCCAGCGCATCCAGCAGATTGGTATCAATCGGGTGCTGCGGTAAACCACGCGCTGCACGGCGACGATTATCCTGCTCAAAGCGCTGACGCTGTTCGCGGCTATCGGTCAATTCGCGGAAGCCGTTAGCCAGCTCCACGCCTTTGTAATACACCTCGAAACGCTCCGCGACGCGATGGTCCTCAGTGCTGATTTCGGCCAATGCCGCCTGACTGGCCGGGAAGTGATACACGAAGCACGGTTTCTCGTTTCCAATCTTCGGTTCAACACCCAGCATAAACAGCAGCTGCAACAAGGTATCGCGGTCTTCTTCACGATTCGCCAGTTCACCCTCACCCAACTTCGTCGCGGCTTCACGCAGCTGCGTTTTATCCGCTGACAAAGGATCAAGTTCCAGATGGCGAATAAATGCCTGCTGATACGATAAAGATTCGGCGCTATCGCACTCCAGCACCTGCTGCATCAGATCGTCGACTTCATTCATCAGGCGATACATATCGTAGTGAGGACGATACCACTCCAGCATGGTGAACTCAGGATTATGGTGGCGCCCTGCTTCTTCGTTACGGAAGCAACGTCCCATCTGATAGATTGGGCCACTGCCCGCCGCCAGCAGACGCTTCATATGATATTCCGGGCTGGTCATCAGCCACAGATCGCGCCCTTCCGCTGCACCTGGACCCACAAAGCGCGTCTGGAACGGCACCAGATGGATATCCGTGATGGTCGCCTGGCTCATCGCCGGGGTATCGACCTCCAGCACGCCGCGATCGGCAAAGAAACGACGAATCTCCGCCAAAATAGCGGCGCGTTTCAACAAATTGGCAATGGGTGCGCTCGGCTGCCAGCTTGCCGTTTCGCTCATGTTGGTGACTCCTTATACAGATAAGGGGGAGAAGTCTACCCGTATTGGCTACGGCAAACAACGGCGTGACGGGATCGAAGGCGTTAGCGGTGCTTTTTCAGACAAAGAAAGAGGGAATCAGGAAATCCGGTACGAAATCGGGTTTCGCACCGGTTTGGATCACTGTGCGCTGCGCTGAATCGCTTTGCCACCGGCCTGAACGTCCTCGCCAACACCACGGGTGGTGTTGCAGGCGGTCAACACAGAGGAAAGCACCAGAACAGAAAGAATCGCGACAATACTTTTCTTAAACATAGCCATATCCTTGTTGGTTGCAGTAAAAGTACAGCCATTCAAGCATAGACCTTATACACAACCTTGCTGGCTAAGCCGCTGAGAAAAGGCGGCGCCCTCGCAATTTATTTATCCGCTGCGCGTGAAATGGCACCGCCCAAATGGGAGACGTCTTCACCAAAGCCGTGGAAAGTGTTGCAGGCACTTAAAGCAGAAGAGACCAGCAACGCAAAAACAGCCAATTTCGCCATCTTTTTCATTATTCTGAACTCAAAGAGAAAAAAGGCGCATCGAGTGATGCGCCTGATTTGACGATTATTTTACGCGCGAAACGTATTCGCCAGAGCGGGTGTCAACTTTAACCACTTCGCCAATCTGCACGAACAGTGGAACTTTGATCACTGCGCCAGTAGACAGAGTCGCTGGCTTGCCACCGGTACCGGCAGTGTCACCTTTCAGACCTGGGTCAGTTTCGATGACTTCTGCTTCGATGAAGTTCGGTGGCTGAACCGCGATGGCTTTATCGTTCCACAGGGTAACGATACAATCCGCATTGTCCTGCAACCATTTGGTCACATCGTCCAGCACTTTAGATTCGATCTGATACTGCTCGAAAGACTCTGGGTGCATGAAGTAGTAGAAGTCGCCGTCGTTGTAAGAGTACTGCAGCGTCATATCACGAACGTCTGCGCCTTCGGCAGAGTCGGTAGATTTGAAGGTCTTCTCAACGCGAGAACCGGTCAGCAGACGACGCATTTTAACGCGTGCAAATGCCTGGCCTTTACCCGGTTTAACAAATTCACTGGCTTCGATGGCATACGGCTCGCCTTCGAACATGATTTTAAGACCGGGACGGAAATCGTTGCTAAGATAAGTCGCCATAAAGGCCCTCTGTAAATATTGAACTGGTAATAGCCAAAAAAATGGCAAACATTGTAACCCTAAATCCCCCCATCAGAGAAGATTGGTTGCAGCAACTTGCTGATGTTGTCACCGATCCTACTGAATTACTGCGACTTTTATCTCTCGAACAGCATGCGGATTTGGCCGCAGGCAACGATGCGCGCAAGCTTTTTGCGCTGCGCGTGCCGCGTGCCTTCATTCAGCGCATGACGCCGGGCAATGCGCACGACCCCCTTTTGCTGCAGGTATTAACCAGCCGTCAGGAATTTGTCGATGCGCCAGGTTACAGCACTGACCCGCTGGATGAGCAAAGTAGCGTGGTGCCCGGTTTACTGCATAAGTACAGAAACCGTGCATTGCTGCTGGTGAAGGGCGGCTGTGCGGTTAACTGCCGCTACTGCTTCCGTCGCCATTTCCCCTATCAGGACAATCAGGGCAATAAGCGTAACTGGCAGGCGGCGATCGATTACATCGCTGAGCATCCAGAACTGGATGAGATTATCTTCTCGGGTGGCGATCCGCTGATGGCTAAAGACCATGAGCTGGCGTGGTTGGTGGGCGCGCTGGAGAAAATCCCCCACCTGAAGCGTCTGCGCATTCATAGCCGCCTCCCAGTGGTGATCCCGGCACGTATTACCGAAGGGTTATGCCAGATTCTGGCCGAGACACGCCTGCAAGTGCTGATGGTGAGCCACATCAACCACGCGCAAGAGATTGACGATGAGCTGCGCTACGGCATGCAGATGCTAAAACGTGCGGGCGTCACTTTACTTAATCAGAGCGTGCTGCTGCGCAGTATCAATGATGATGCACACGCGCTGGCTAATCTGAGCAACGCGTTGTTTGATGCCGGCATTCTGCCCTATTACCTGCACGTGCTGGATAAAGTACAGGGCGCGGCGCATTTCTTTGTGTCGGATGATGAAGCCCGTGCGCTAGTGCGCCAGTTGTTAACCATGGTATCGGGTTATATGGTGCCGAAGCTGGCGCGCGAGATTGGTGGTGAGCCAAGTAAAACGCCGCTGGATTTACAGCTACGTCAGGAATAACCGCCGCGCGAGACATTGCGCCCACAAAAAAAGCCGCATCAGCGGCTTTTTTTTACATTTCTTTCATGCCATTACGGGCACTTATACACCTGACCAGACATTTTGCTGTCAAGCGGCGCGAAAGCTGAAAGCAGGTTCTGCGTTGGGCTGGTTGCACCGTAAATCACGTTGCCACCCATTTCTGCTGCACGGTTACGCAGGTCATTGGCTGCGCCACGCAAAGAACTGCCTTCACCGCCTGAACCGCTCAACCAGTTGCTCTGTGAGCCGGTGACATTGCCCAGCAGCTGACATTGGCTTCCAGGCTGTTGGTCAACGAAAGTGACACGCTGTCCGCCGGAACTCAGTTGATTGGAGCTGCTGCAGCCCGCCAGCAGTAAAGTCCCTACCGCCAGTCCGAGCAAGAGGTTAATCCGCATTGTAATCCCCATTTATTATCATCAGTGTCGGGCGGCAGCGTAGCAGAAAAGCGCACTTTTTTTCTGAACATTCATTGCCCTAAACCCGCAAAGCCGAAGTATTGCGCTCTTACTTATACCTTGTTCGCCGCCAAAAGAAAAACCCCCGACCGTTTCCGATCGAGGGTTTTTCACATGACTTAAGCAGTCAGGGGCAAATTACATCATGCCGCCCATTCCGCCCATGCCACCCATGCCGCCAGCGCCACCTAAATCAGGTGCATCGCCTTTAGGCAGGTCAGTTACCATCGCTTCGGTGGTGATCATCAGGCCCGCAACAGAAGACGCGTACTGCAGCGCAGAACGGGTCACTTTGGTTGGGTCCAGGATACCGAAGTCGATCATGTTGCCGTATTCTTCAGTCTGAGCGTTGTAGCCGTAGTTGCCGTCGCCTGCTTTCACGTTGTTAGCAACAACAGATGGCTCTTCACCGGCGTTAGAAACGATCTGACGCAGTGGAGCTTCCATTGCGCGCAGCGCAACTTTGATACCCACGTTCTGATCTTCGTTCTGACCTTTCAGGCCAGAAGCAGCGATTTTAGCTGCAACGCGAACCAGTGCAACACCACCACCAGCAACCACGCCTTCTTCTACCGCAGCACGGGTAGCGTGCAGGGCATCTTCAACGCGTGCTTTCTTCTCTTTCATTTCAACTTCAGTGGCTGCACCTACTTTCAGAACGGCTACGCCGCCTGCCAGTTTCGCTACGCGCTCCTGCAGTTTTTCTTTGTCGTAATCAGAAGTTGCTTCTTCGATCTGCTGACGGATCTGAGTAACACGGCCAGAGATTGCACCCTGATCGCCCACACCATCGATGATGGTAGAAGTATCTTTGTTGATCACAACACGCTTAGCCTGACCCAGATCTTCCAGAGTCGCTTTTTCCAGCTCCATACCGATCTCTTCAGAGATGACGGTACCGCCGGTCAGGATTGCGATATCCTGCAGCATTGCTTTACGACGGTCGCCGAAGCCAGGTGCTTTAACAGCAGCCACTTTCACGATACCGCGCATGGTGTTAACCACCAGGGTTGCCAGTGCTTCGCCTTCAACATCTTCAGCGATGATCAGCAGTGGCTTACCGGCTTTCGCAACCGCTTCCAGTACTGGCAGCAGTTCACGGATGTTAGAGATCTTCTTGTCAGCCAACAGGATAAACGGTGCATCCAGTTCGATTGCGCCGGTTTCTGGCTTGTTGATGAAGTAAGGAGACAGGTAGCCACGGTCGAACTGCATACCTTCAACGACGTCCAGCTCGTCTTGCAGGCCGGTGCCTTCTTCAACGGTGATAACACCTTCTTTGCCCACTTTATCCATCGCTTTAGCGATCAGGGTACCGACTGACTCGTCAGAGTTAGCAGAGATGGTACCTACCTGAGCAATGGCTTTAGTATCCTGGCAAGGAACAGACAGCGCTTTCAGCTCTTCAACGGCAGCAGCAACGGCTTTATCGATACCGCGCTTCAGGTCCATTGGGTTCATGCCAGCCGCAACGGCTTTCAGGCCTTCGTTCACGATAGACTGAGCCAGAACGGTTGCAGTGGTGGTGCCGTCGCCCGCAGCGTCGTTCGCTTTAGAGGCCACTTCTTTTACCATCTGTGCACCCATGTTCTCGAACTTGTCTTCCAGCTCGATTTCACGTGCTACAGAAACGCCATCTTTGGTGATGGTCGGTGCACCAAAAGATTTATCCAGAACCACGTTACGGCCTTTCGGGCCCAGGGTAACTTTTACTGCATCTGCCAGTACGTTCACGCCACGCAGCATTTTTACGCGCGCGTCATTACCGAATTTTACGTCTTTAGCTGCCATTTCAAATATCCCTTAAATTCGTTTCGTTCAGTGAATTACGCGTAATTACGCTTCGACAATCGCCAGGATGTCGCTTTCAGAGATGATCAGAACTTCTTCGTTATCGATCTTTTCAGTTTTGGCACCGTAGCCTTCGCTGAAGATAACCAGATCGCCAACTTTCACGTCCAGCGGCTTAACATCACCGTTTTCCAGGATGCGGCCATTACCCACAGCCAGAACTTCACCACGGGTTGATTTACCAGCTGCAGAGCCGGTCAGAACGATACCGCCAGCAGATTTAGCTTCAACTTCTTTACGCTTGACGATAACGCGATCGTGCAACGGACGAATTTTCATTTGGTAGCTCTCCTTTGAGAAGTCCAATCATTCAGTTTTTTGGGTTGAACCGGACTGCATGGCTTCCGGCCTCGTGGAGAGAGAGATAGGGTCACTAAAAAGGGCTTTCAAGGGGCAAAAAATAAAAAATTTTCGTTTTTGTAACCATTGACGAAAAAGACAGCAAAAAGGGCGACTCTCGCCGCCCTTCTCTTCTTATCGATCTTTATCGTGTCCGATTTGATCCTGATCTTTACGCTCGTATTCGCCATCCATGGTATAGCCACTGTCCGGCCCGGCGCCGGGTCCGCGCCACACACGCAGATGCGGCATTAATTTCAGCGTCAGATGCTTCTGCACCGGAGGCAACAGCAGCAACAAACCGAGGAAGTCAGTAAAGAAGCCCGGCAACAGCAGTAAGAAGCCCGAAATGATCAGTGAAACGCTTTTGGTCATCTCCGCTGCTGGGCTTTCATTGCGCGCCAGCTTCTCCTGCATCAGGCGGAAGTTCTTCATACCCTGGTTCTTCACCAGCGACACGCCGATGCACGAGGTGAAGATCACCAGCAACATGGTAAACAGCACGCCGAGGGCATGTGCAACCTGAATGAAAATTGAGATCTCAATCCAGGCCAGAACAAAAAAAATCACGAACGGTATCCAGCGCACCGATATCTCCTGTGAGTAGAGCTGCCTCGCTTCTTGCCAGGCAGCAGAAAGGGATGGTCTGTCTGACCGTATTGATAGAGATGGGCATCTCAACCCGCGATTTCAACCGATCCTGCCAAATTTTTCCCACTGACTTAAAATTGCGAACTACATCACATATCGTTATTACCGCTGGGCCAGTAAATGCCCGTAAAGTGATCTGTGCACAAACAATTCTGTAACAACAGAATATGATCGTGCCCGCCAGCCCGAAGATGGATAAAATGTCGGTGCTGGTAATCCACGACAATATAATTGCTTCACCTGCACAGTGATTGCCGCCCGACCATCCCGGTCGCCCGGCAGTGACACCGCAGAAATAATAAGAAGGTAATCATGGCGAACAACATTCGTATCGAAGAAGACCTGTTAGGCATGCGCGAAGTTCCGGCAGACGCTTACTACGGTGTTCATACTCTGCGTGCGATTGAGAACTTCTACATTAGTAACAACAAAATCAGTGACATACCGGAATTTGTCCGCGGTATGGTGATGGTAAAAAAAGCAGCCGCGCTCGCCAACAAAGAGCTGCAAACAATCCCTCGCAACATCGCAAACACCATTATTCAGGCCTGTGATGAAGTGCTGAATAACGGTAAATGCATGGATCAGTTCCCGGTTGACGTCTATCAGGGCGGCGCGGGCACCTCGGTCAACATGAACACCAACGAAGTGCTGGCAAACATCGGTCTGGAACTGATGGGCCACCAAAAAGGTGAATACCAATACCTCAACCCTAACGATCACGTGAATAAGTGTCAGTCGACCAACGATGCTTATCCCACCGGATTCCGTATTGCGGTTTACGCTTCAATTCTGAAACTGCTGGACGGCATCAGCCAGCTCAGTGAAGGCTTCCAGCGTAAAGCGGTCGAGTTCGAAAATATCCTCAAGATGGGTCGTACCCAGCTGCAGGATGCCGTACCGATGACGCTGGGCCAGGAGTTCCACGCGTTTAACGTGCTGCTGAATGAAGAAACCCGCAGCATCCTGCGCACCGCAGAACTGCTGCTGGAAGTAAATCTGGGCGCGACGGCCATCGGGACTCGCCTCAACACCCCGGATGGCTATCAGCAACTGGCGGTTCAGCGTCTGGCGGAAGTCAGTAATCTGCCTGTCGTCCCGGCAGAAGACTTGATTGAAGCGACCTCTGACTGCGGTGCTTACGTGATGGTGCACTCTGCGCTGAAACGTCTGGCGGTGAAACTATCGAAGATCTGTAACGACCTGCGCCTGCTCTCTTCCGGCCCACGTGCGGGTCTGAACGAAATCAACTTGCCAGAATTGCAGGCCGGTTCATCAATCATGCCAGCCAAAGTGAACCCGGTGGTGCCCGAAGTGGTGAACCAGGTGTGCTTCAAGGTTATCGGCAACGACATTACCGTGACCATGGCGTCAGAAGCGGGTCAGCTTCAGCTCAACGTAATGGAACCGGTGATTGGCCAGGCGCTGTTTGAGTCGATCAGCATTCTGACCAACGCCTGCTTCAACCTGCTGGAGAAATGCGTGAATGGCATCACCGCCAACAAAGCTGTTTGTGAAGCTTACGTGTTTAACTCCATCGGTATCGTTACTTACCTTAACCCGTATATCGGCCACCACAATGGCGATATCGTCGGTAAGATTTGTGCGGAAACCGGCAAGAGCGTACGTGAAGTGGTATTGGAACGCGGTCTTCTGACCGAAGCGGAACTGGATGACATCTTCTCTATCCAGAACCTGATGCATCCGACCTACAAAGCCAAACGCTACACCGACGAAAACGAACAGTAATCCGTTCCGGATCAAGTTGCCAAAAGCACGCCTGTATACAATACGGCGTGCTTTTTTCTTATTGGCGGCTACAACTTTAAGAGTCGAGATTTCCCCCACGGCTCAGGAGCGGAATGAATGGTGTTAGTGGAATTATTGATTGTCCTGTTGGCGATCTGGCTGGGTGCACGTCTAGGCGGCATCGGGATTGGATTTGCCGGCGGATTGGGCGTACTGGTGTTGACGCTGTTCTGCGGCATGAAGCCGGGCGCGATTCCCTTCGATGTGATCGAAATTATCATGGCAGTGATTGCCGCAATTGCCGCGATGCAGATTGCAGGCGGACTCGATTACATGGTCGGTTTGGCCGAGCGCCTGCTGCGCCGCCATCCACGTTACGTCACCTTCCTCGCCCCACTCGTCACCTATGTGATGACGCTGCTGGCGGGCACCGGACACACTGCGTTCTCGACGCTACCCGTCATCGCTGAAGTGGCCAAAGAGCAAGGCGTTCGCCCTTCTCGCCCACTGTCGATTGCGGTGGTCGCCTCGCAAATTGCCATTACCGCTTCGCCGCTCTCTGCTGCAGTGGTGTTCTTCGCGTCGATTCTGGAACCGCGCGGTGTCAGCTATCTGGCGCTGCTGGGCGTATCGATCCCAGCCACCATGGCTGCCATCTTCTGTGCCGCCGTGATCACCAGCTTTCTTGGTAAAGAGTTAAAAGAAGACGAGGTGTATCAGGCGCGCTTAGCCAAAGGTGAAGTCACACTGCGCGGAGAACGCGTCTATGACATTAAGCCTGGCGCCAAACGTGCCGTGCTGCTGTTCCTGATCGGCATAGCGGCAGTTGTACTCTACGCCACGGCGATCAGCGACAGCGTTGGGCTAATCAGCAACCCAGTGCTGCCTCGTAACGAAGCGATTGTGGTGTTTATGCTCACCGTTGCCACACTGATTTGCCTAACCTGCAAAGTCGATACCGGCGAAATCCTCAGCGCCAGTACGTTCAAATCCGGCATGAGTGCCTGTATCTGCGTGATGGGCGTGGCATGGCTGGGCGATACCTTTGTCAAAGCCCACCTGGCGGACATCCAGACTGCGGCTGGCGATATGTTGCAGAGCTACCCGTGGATGCTGGCGTTGATATTGTTCTTCGCTGCTACCCTGCTCTATTCACAGGCAGCGACCACCAAGGCGTTGATGCCTGCCGCCCTCATGCTTGGCGTATCCCCTCTCGCCGCCGTTGCCTCCTTTGCCGCCGTCTCAGCCCTGTTCGTGTTGCCGACCTATCCCACCTTATTGGCAGCAGTAGAAATGGATGACACCGGTTCGACCCGAATCGGCAAGTTTGTGTTTAATCACTCCTTTATCATTCCCGGCGTGTTGGCGATTGCCTTCTCCGTGGCGTTTGGCTTCCTGTTTGGTAGCCTGATTCTGTAGCGCCGTTACATCCTGAAAACCTCGTGGCGAGGCGGCCGTGCTATCATCGCGGCTCATTCGCCACCGGAGCTGATTACATCCTCATGGCTGCACGACTTTCTCGCCTGATGGGCCTTTGCCTCGCATTGCTGTTTTGCTTTTCAGCACAGGCCAATATCTTCTCACCTAACAATAACAGCCGCTTTGTGCCGGTGGATCAGGCATTTGGCTTCGATTTCAGCCAGCAGGGCAACCAACTCACACTGAGCTGGAAGGTGAAGGACGGCTATTACCTTTATCGTCAGCAGATTCATGTGACGCCGCAAAAAGCACAGATGGCACCGCTGGCTCTGCCGCCAGGACAGCCGCATGAGGATGAGTTCTTCGGCAAAAGCGAAATCTATCCGCAGGATTTACAGGTGCCGATCACTCTGCATCAGGCTGAGTCCGGTGCCACGCTCACGGTGACCTATCAGGGCTGTGCGGCCGCTGGTTTCTGCTACCCGCCCGAAACCCGCTCAGTGCCGCTCACTCCGGTTGCCGCCAATCACGATGCAACCGCCGTTAACGCGCAGCCTGCACAACAGCGCACGCCACTGCCGTTTTCACCGCTGTGGGCGCTGCTGATTGGCATCGGCGTCGCCTTCACGCCGTGCGTATTACCAATGTATCCGCTGATCTCCAGCATCATTCTCGGCGGCCAACGACGTTACTCTGCTGGCCGCCTGTTCGCGCTGGCGATGGTCTATGTGCAAGGGATGGCACTGACTTACACCGTACTCGGCATGGTGGTGGCCGCCGCAGGTTTACGCTTCCAGGCGGCACTGCAGCATCCTTACGTGTTGATTGGCCTGTCAGCGCTGTTCATCGTGCTAGCGCTGTCGATGTTTGGCCTGTTCTCGCTGCAACTGCCTTCCAGTCTGCAAACGCGCCTGACACTGTGGAGTAATCGTCAGCAAGGCGGTTCATTGCCGGGCGTGTTTATGATGGGCGCACTGGCGGGATTGATCTGCTCACCCTGCACCACCGCGCCGCTGAGTGCCATTCTGCTGTATATCGCGCAAAGCGGTAATCTGTGGGCCGGTGCGGGCACGCTGTGGCTCTATGCGTTCGGCATGGGCCTGCCGCTGGTTGCCGTAACGATGTTCGGCAACAAGCTGCTGCCGAAAAGTGGCCCGTGGATGCAGAGCGTCAAAGAGGGCTTCGGCTTTGTGATTCTGGCGCTGCCGGTGTTCTTACTGGAGCGTGTAGTGGGTGATGTCTGGGGCTTGCGTCTGTGGAGCCTGCTCGGCGTCGCGTTCTTTGCCTGGGCGTTCAGTCTCAGCCTGCGCGCTAATGGCAAATGGCGCATTCTGCAAATTGTGATGCTGGCGGCAGCACTAGTGGCCGCTCGTCCGCTGCAGGATTGGGCTTTTGGCAGCAGCGCCAGCGTGCAGTCTGTGGCGCATCTGCCGTTTAAAACCATTGCCAGCAGTGAACAACTGGATAGCGCACTTCAGCAGGCACAAGGTCGCATTACCATGGTCGATCTCTACGCCGACTGGTGCGTTGCCTGCAAAGAGTTCGAGAAGTACACCTTCAGCGATGAAGGCGTGCGTGCCGATTTGAGTCAGGTGCAGTTACTGCAAGCCAACGTCACCGCGAATAACGCGCAGGATAACGCCCTGTTGCAGCATTTACAGGTATTAGGCTTGCCCACCATTCTGTTCTATGATGCGCAAGGCAAAGAAATCCCTGGCTCACGCGTCACCGGTTTCCTTAACGCTGCCGACTTCCGCACGCATTTGCACAATCTGTCGCGTTAAACGACACTGGTTGCAGGACACTGCCCGTTCGTGCGCGAGCGGGCCCGCACTCCAGAGGAGAGTCACTTGCAACGTGAACAGATTCTTGAGCATGCGCTGAATGTGCTTGAGCAGAGCGGCCTTGCCGCCACCACTTCCCTGCAGCAGTTGGCCGGTGAGACCGGACTTGATGCAGAACATCTTGAACGTTTCTGGCCCGACCGTGACGCATTATTGTATGACGCGCTGCGCTATCACGGTCAGCAGATTGACAGCTGGCGCCGCCAGATACAGCTCAATGAACATCTCACTGCCCAACAAAAATTGCTGGCGCGTTACGACGTGTTAAGTGAGCACGTGAACAAAGGCCGCTTTCCCGGCTGCCTGTTTATCGCCGCCTGCAGCTTCTATCCGCAGCCTGACCAACCCGTACATCAGTTAGCCGAGCAGCAGAAACGCAGCTCATGGCAGTTCACTCATGAAATTCTGGTGGATTTGGCGCTGGATAATCCGACGATGGTGGCCGATCAAATGGAGCTGATTCTCGAGGGTTGCCTGAGCAAGCTTCTAGTGAAACGCAACGTGCAGGATGTGGCCACCGCGCGTCGTCTGGCAGAGGATGTGCTGAGTATCGCGCTGTGCCGGCAGAACGGGGCACTGGCCTAAACTTTCGCAGTAGGCCCTTAAGCCCGTGCATCATGCAGGTCATGCAGGTCATGCAGGTCATGCAGGTCATGCAGGTCATGCAGGTCATGCAGGTCACGCAATCCTGAGTACCGCTTTACCACCAGCGGGCACGTTGAGATTTTGCACATCCTGCCTGAAAAGCAAGCAATCAGTCACGATTGCTACGCTTTTTTGACGAAAGCCGTTGACGGCTGAAAGCCATTAGGGTTTAATGCGCCCCGTTGCCCGGATAGCTCAGTCGGTAGAGCAGGGGATTGAAAATCCCCGTGTCCGTGGTTCGATTCCGCGTCCGGGCACCAACATTCTGAAAACCCAGCTTATGGCTGGGTTTTTGCTTTTCTGCGTTTGTCGTTTTTGTCATTGCTCACTAACACTCCAGACTGACACAAAATGTTATGTCCCATCCTGAGGACTTAATCCATCAAACGGCGCGATAAGTCCCAAATTGAGGACATTACGCAGCATATTCGAATCACTTAACTCTCGCCTGCTCAGCTCAAATGGCCGCATTGCTTAAAGCAGAAAAGTGAGCCCATCGCCCGTTGGTAGTTCAACGTTCAGGCTCAGCTTCCCGCCTAATGCCTCAACATACTTTTTCAGGCTGGAGAGTTTTATCTCATCGCCTCGGGCTTCCATTACCGCTATGGCTGACGGTGAAACGCCCATTTTCTCAGCTAGCTGTACTTGCGAATGCCCCAGCTCTTCACGTAAGTGACGCAACTGAACACCAATAATTATTCCCGCAACTTTAACCTCAATTTTCTTCTGTGACTCATGAGATCGCTGTGCAATGAGTTCTTCAAGTTTAGGCATAGGGTATTGACCTCCTATTCGTCGGTATAAACCAGAAGTTATATTTGAAACATATCCGTTTTCAATACCAGAACGGTTAAGTGAGGTGGAAATAAAGTTGAACTGAGATACATCACGAATAAAATAGCAAATAGTCTGCAAAGTGCAGTTAGTTATAGGTAACGACCCTTTAGCTCAGAACCCATGAGCAGCATTCATAAGCTCATGCCAATTGCCCCTACAGTCATCAATGGCCTTCCCCGCTATGCTTGCCGCATCAGTCATTCCTCAAGGCGGGAGACACAATGAAAGAGATTATGATGGTTATCGGGCCAGGTGCGATTGGACAAGCCATCGCGCGTCGCGTGAGTCAGGGCAAAACTGTGCTGCTGGCGGACCTCAATTCGAGAAACTGTGCGGCTGTCGCACAAACCTTACGTGATGCCGGCTTTACGGTAGAAACCAGCCAGGTCGATGTCAGTTCGCGCCAATCGATTCAACATTTGGTAGCAGGCCACAGCGCTGGCAGCCCTCATAATGGGACCAGAAGGCGGCTACATCAGCGGCAGTGATTTTCTGATGGATGGCGGCGTGACGGCATCTTATTGGTATGGTGATTTGAAGCCTTGATTAATTTTTCCGCCGGAGTTAAAAACCGGCGGAAATTTAAAAACAACTCTCCAGCCATATTATTAATATATGCCACCATAACAAAACCCAATAAAATTAATTATCAGCAAGTTAAAAGGTAGCCTGATAATATTTCGTGATCCTCACTTCGTTAGCCGTAACACAAGATCCGTAACACGATAAATTCCCGTATTCTTGCTCAAACAGAACAATAACCTCCAATCACAGACTGAAATTTACGGTCTGGATTCCCCTACTCTGTTAATTACACCCGGAGTTTATCATGGCTGAAGAGACAATGGCTTTGACCTGGTATAAGCGGCTTAATCGCCAGCAATGGAAAGCCTTTTGGGCGGCCTGGATGGGCTATATGCTGGACGGATTTGACTTCGTCATTATCACATTAGTGCTTACCGAAATAATGGCGGAATTTAAAGTCAGCACTGCCGAAGCGGCTGCATTAATTTCGGCAGCCTTTATCCTGCGTTGGTTCGGCGGTTTAGCGCTCGGTGCCATGGGCGATAAATACGGGCGTAAAAGTGCCATGATCACCAGCATTATATTATTTGCTGGTGGCACCTTTGCCTGCGGTATTGCACCGAATTACACATGGATGTTTGTTGCACGTATTTTAGTCGGTATTGGTATGGCGGGAGAATATGGCACCAGCTCGGCTTATGCCATCGAAACCTGGCCAAAAGATATGCGCAATAAAGCCAGTGCATTCCTTAATTCGGGATTTTCTGCAGGCGCGATCTTGTCGGTGTTAGCCTACAGCTGGATTGTGCCGCTGTGGGGCTGGCGCGCACTCTTTTATCTCGGCATCATCCCGGTGTTTTTTGCTTTGTGGCTACGCCGTGCCATTCCGGAAGCTGAAGAGTGGGCAGCGGCAAAAGCCAGGGCGACCACACCCACCCTCACCATGGTAGATACCCTTTTCCGTGGCCCCAATCGTAAAAGCAACGTTCTCAACATCTTGTTGGGAGTGCTCGCGGCGGCGGCACTTTACATCTGTTTCGACCATCAAAGCTCAGGACTTGTCATCGCAGCATTAGCGCTGATCACCGCTGGCATATTTATTCGTTTTCTGGTGCAAAGCGGGGGAGATCGCTGGCCCACCAGCTTGATGCTCACGGTCACTATCGTCTGCGTATTTTTGTATGGCTGGCCGATTCACGCTCTTTTACCAACCTATCTGAAAACCGATCTGCATTACTCACCTGAAGTGGTGGCACTGGTATTTTCCTTCAGCCGCTTTGGTATGGGCCTCGGGTGCTGCGTGGCGGGGATTGCGGCCGATCGCATCGGCACGCGTAAAACCTATGTACTCAGCCTGCTGGTCGCCCAAGTGCTGATCATCCCGGTATTTATGCTCAACGGCTCAAACGTCTGGCTGCTATGCCTGCTGATCTTCCTGCAGCAGCTGTTTAGCCAGGGAGTGGGTGGCCTGCTGGCGAAAATGATCAGCGGCTATTTTGATACCGAGCAGCGTGCCGCCAATCTTAGCTTTATCTACAACATCGGTTCACTGGGAGGCGCATTGGCACCGGTGCTTGGTGCACTGATTGCCCAGCACGCATCGCTTGGCGGCGCACTGGGCGGGCTTTCCTTTGGCCTGACCTTCGTGGTGATGCTGCTGATTGGTTTTGATATGCCTTCGCGCGTGCAGCGTTGGTTAAAACCACAAGCCATACGTCATTACGACACCGTTGATGGCACGCCACTTTCCGGTGCATTCACCCGTGAAGATCGCGCCAATTCTTCTCTTACCCCTATAAATCCCAGCAAATCCTGACAGGAGAAATAAAATGACCGCAGGAAATCGTATTTATTTACGCCGTCCCTCCGATGCCGAACCGTTACTGGAAGCGTTCCGCCGTTTACCCGCGGCGGTAGTCGCCGACTGCATGAGTCGCTTGCCTGCGCTATCGGCAGAGATCAGCCTGAAAACGGCGCCTAAAGCCCCCATCATGTGCGGCCTGGCAGTGACCGTGAAGGCACGCTCTGGCGATAACCTGATGTTGCATAAAGCGCTGGATATGGCCGGGCCGAACGATGTCATCATCCTGTCGAATGAGGGTGACCGCAGCCAATCATTGATGGGTGAAGTGATGGCCACTTATGCCAGACAGCGTGGTATGGAAGGCATCGTGCTGGACGGCCCGGTGCGTGATATTGAGGGCTTATCACGTATGGATTTCCCGATTTATGCCGCCGGACATACGCCAGGTGGCCCTTTCAAAGATGGCCCAGGCGAAATCAACGTGCCGATTGCCTGCGGTAAAATTCACGTTTCACCTGGCGATATCGTATTAGGCGATGCCGACGGCGTGATCGTCATTCCCCGGCAGGACGCCGCGCGCATTCTCGAAGCAGCACAAGCTTACTTGATCGTCGATGAACACAACTTTGAGCTGGCGAAAACCGGTTCACTGGAACGCGGTTGGCTGGCGGAAGCACTGCAAAACAAGCAGGTAGAAATTATCGATGATGTTTATCGGTAACGTGCCAGCATGACAGCGAAGAATTGCACAGGTCATCATCCATGGTGGCCTGTCTTTCGCTGAGCGCGCAGCTAAAAAACCCGCAATAGCACCGCATCACGGTGTACTGCTCACCATCGCCAATTTGCGCTGACGGTTTTCACGCCATACCGCAAAGATTCCTGCCAGTGCCACAATCGATGCACCGAAGAGGGTTGTCGTGCCTGGCAGGCTGTTGAGAAACAGATAGCCAATCAGCATTGACCACACCAGCGTAGTGTAATCAAACGGTGCCAACAGCGAGGCATCAGCATAGCGCAGGCTGAGTGTCACCAGAATCTGTGCCAGACCGCCAAACAAACCACAGCCCACCAACAGCAGCCACTGCAAGCCAGTGGGCTTTATCCAGCCGAAAAATGCCGTTGCCAGGCCAATCAACGTCGTCATCAGCGAAAAATAGAACACGATCGCGCCCGGTTTTTCGATGCCATTCAAAAAACGGATTTGCACATTCGAGGTGGCCGTACAGAGTGCGGCAATCAATGCAAAAGCAACACCAAGGCTGGCCGTGGTACTGCTGGCGCCACCTGCCAGCACGCCGCCGCTAGCCGCAAGACTGGAGGAGAGCATAATCAGTATGCCCGACAATCCCACCACCACGGCCACCCAGCGCGACACGCGCACCCGTTCCTTCAATAGCATCGCCGCCATGATTACCGTGAAAAGCGGTGCGGCGTAACTCAGTGCCGTGGCATCAGCCAGCGAGATATACACCAGCGCCAGATAGTTAAAATACATGCCGCCGGTGCCGGAGAAACCGCGAATGAAATGGCCAAACAAATTGCGCGTCTTAAGATTCTCCAGCACGTTCCCCTGCACTCTCAGCCAGATTAACAGGGGAAATAGCGCGATAAAGCTGCGGAAAAAAATCACTTCGCCGGTGGGGATAGCACCGTTCAGACCTTTAACACAGGCCAGCATCAGCGTAGCGCTGAGTGCGGCGAATATCTTTAATAACACGCCTAATCGGGGATTCATGCTCTCACTCTTCTCTCTCTACCACGTGCAATCGGCGGGGTTGCCGAGAGGACAACGCGGCTTACACTAGGGTGAAAAATGTGCGCTGGATAACACTTTTTCGCTCTGCCTGAATAGAAATAACTTATCGCCATCGGTCATATCATTTCCCTATTGCATAACACGCTTTCCCTCTTTTTCGCCGCAAAACAAAGCCGATATAGTCCAGAAAAGCGAGATTTTGCGCTCCTAAGCAGTATCCACCATTGAGGGAATGCACATGACCATGAAAAGAGTGACCACCATTGGCTTGGCAATGCTGCCGTTGCTGGCTGTTTCGGCGGCGCAGGCAGATATGATGGCGAACATTAAATCGAGCGGTGAATTGAAATGCGCCGTTTACTCCGACGTACCGCCCTTCTCTTCGCCGGATCCACAAACGCGCCAGCTGGCTGGCATGGATATCGACCTGTGTCACGCTCTGGCCAAGCAGATGAACGTCAAACTGACTCTGGTGCCGACCTCTGTTGAAGCGCGTATCGCGGTGATCGCCACCGGCCGTGCCGATGTGTTGATTGCTAACCTGGCCTACACCAAAACGCGTGGTAATCAGATCCAGTTCAGCGATCCTTACTACGTGGCGAAAGAGATGCTGCTGGTGAAAGCGCCGCTGGCAGATAAACCACTGGACTATTTCAAAGGCAAACGTATCAGCGCCACCAAGGGCACCACGTCAGAGCAATCGATCCACATCAAAGGCGGTAAAGCCGTCACCTTCCAGGATTCTGCCTCCGCCTTCCTGGCGCTGGAGCAGAACAAATCGGTGGGCTTTGTCACTAACACCATGACCGGGATGAAAACCATCGCCCAGGCGAAAAAAGACGGCATCAATCTGGCGATGGTGAAAGAGCCGATGGCGCTGGAACCGATTGGTGTCGGCATGAAAAAGGATGAACCTGCCCTGCTGGCCAGCGTTAACAGCGGCCTGAAAGCGATGGACGACGATGGCACCATCGACAAAATCTGGAACACCTGGATTGGGCCAAATACCGAATACAAAATGGTGCGTGAAGAGCGCGTACAACCGCTCTCCAGCCTGAAATTTGAACCACTGGAATAATCATGCCCGTGATGTCGCACTCTGATATCCAGCCCGCCAGCGCATCTGCGCTGGCTTGTTCCTCTTCGATTACGCTCTCAACCATCGGGGCCCGTGCGTGGCTGGTGGAAGCACCGGGTGGATTTGATCTTTCCGCCCAGCGACGCGTCTGGTCATTAGCGCGTTTGCTTCAGGCGGATGAGGCGGTTGAGGCCCTGATCCCCGGCGTCACCAATCTGCTGGTGCTGTTCCGACACATCCCCGAGGACGAAGCGGCCATACGTGCCTCGCTGCATGCCGCCTGGGATCAAGCGCAGGCGATCAGTCCGCAGGGCAAACTGATTGAAATCCCGGTCTATTACGGCGGCGAGCACGCCACCGATCTGGATGCGGTTTGTCGTCATACCGGATTCAGCGCACGCGAAGTGGTGCGCCGTCACCATCAAAGCGAATACACCGTGTTTGCTCTTGGCAGCGCGCCGGGCTTTGGTTACTTGCATGGACTCGATCCGCAATTAGCCACGCCACGCAAGAAAGTCCCCTCGCTCAGCATGTTGAAAGGCACCGTTACCATTGGCGGCGCCCAGGCAGGTGTCTCTGCACTGACCGGCCCCAACGGCTGGAACGCCATCGGTTTTGCCGAGCTGGAAGTGTTTGATCCAATGGCAGAATCCCCCGCGCTAATGGCACCGGGCGATCGTATCCGTTTTCTGCCGCAGAGGATTGAACTGTGATCGAAATTGAACAGAGCGGCGCCCTGAACACGGTTCAGGATCTGGGGCGTTTCAACTTCCGCCATATGGGCGTCTCGGTGAGTGGTGTGATGGATCCGCTGGCACTGCGCGCCGGAAATCTGCTGCTCGGCAATGAAGAAAATGCCGCCGCCATTGAAGTTCAGCTGTTCCCATTCCGTGTGCGTTTTTTGCAGGACAGCAGCATTGCGGTAACAGGTGCGGATTGTCGCGCCACTTTAGACGGTGCGCCGTTGCCGCCCTGGTGGGGCTGCGGCGTGCGTGCCGGACAGGTGCTGGAAATGCGTTACCCGCGCAGTGGCGCACGCGGTTATCTCTGTATAGCAGGCGGCATTGATGTGCCAATGGTGCTGGGTTCGCGCAGCACGGCACTTCGTGGTGGCTTTGGTGGCCTGGAAGGCCGCCCGCTGCAGCGTGGCGATCGGTTGGCGCTGGGTGAAACACAGGCTTCCCCGTTGCCCAGCTGCGGTATTGGCATTGAGCCACCCGACAGCGCCCTGCGTGCACATTTCCCGCGTAACAGCGCAGGTGAGATTCAGTTGCGCGCCATTCCATCCGGCGAATATCCCTTGTTTGCTGCCGATGCCGGTCGCTTCTGGCAGCAATCATGGCAGGTCTCCAATCAAAGCAATCGCACCGGATATCGACTGGCGGGCGATCCGATTTTCCCGTCAAAAACCATTGAGATGCGTTCTTACGGGCTGATTCCCGGCATTGTGCAGGTGCCGCCCGGCGGCGAGCCGATCATTCAGCTCAGCGATGCCAACACGGCGGGCGGTTATCCCAAGATCGCCGGGGTGATTGAGCAGGATCTGTGGCGTTTAGGACAGGTATTACCCGGCCAATCGATCCAGCTGATCCAGAGCGATACGCGTGAGGCCATCGCCATCGAGCAACAGGTCGCAGGCTGGCTGAGCCGCTTACGTGTGAGCTGCCCACCGCTGCATAAAGCATTAACCGCATAATTTTCCGAAGGAACCCAAACCATGAAGATTGATGTGAACTCCGATATGGGCGAAGGCTTCGGCGTTTATCAACTGTGCGATGACGCCGCGCTGATGAAAGTGGTCTCCTCAGCTAATATCGCCTGCGGATTCCACGCCGGCGATCCGGCGATCATGACCCGAATGGTGCGACTGGCGAAAGAGAATGGTGTCGGCATTGGTGCGCATCCTGGCTTGCCCGATCGCCAGGGCTTTGGTCGTCGCGAGCTGCCGTTCAGTGCCGAAGAGATCTGCCAGCAGGTCGCTTATCAACTCGGCGCGCTGACAGCGATTGCTCAGGCAGAAGGCACGAAGGTGTCGCACTTCAGCTTCCACGCTGCGATGGGCAATATCGTCAATCGCGACGAGGCATTAGCGCAGCAGGTCATGACGCTCGTCGCCCGTATCAATGCAGATCTGATTGTGTTCGCACAACCCGATACCATCATTGAGCGAGCGGCACAGGCAGCGGGCCTGAAAACCCTGACGCTGTTCCTCGCCGACCGCGCTTACGATGCTCAAGGGCGCTTAGTGCCGCGCGGCATTGCCGGCTCGGTGATCAAAGAGGAAGCGGCGCTGCGTGCCCGCGTGCGGCAGTTCCTGCAGCATGGCACCGTCACCACCTTCGAAGGGGAAGTGATAGCCGTGCGTGCCCGGTCGATCCTGGTGCACAGCGATACGCCAGGCTCCCTGGCCCTCGCCACCATCGTACGCAGTGAAATCGAAGCCAGCGGCCATCAGGTGGCGCCGGCGGCAGAGGTGCTTGCTCAATAAGTTTTTTTGAATCGCCCAAATAAAAATGGCTGCCTTATCGGCAGCCATTTTTTTCGCCTTCCTTTTAACGGCAGCCAGCGCAGAATGCCGCAATACGATCGCAGCCCGTCTCTAAGCGCTCCATGCTGGTGGCGTAGGACAAGCGGAAATACGGGCTCATGCCATAAGCCGCACCCTGCACCGTCACCACGTGTTGCTCTTCAATCAGCGCCAGCACAAAATCGGCATCGTTGCTGATGAAGCGTCCACCGGCACTGGTCTTGCCGATCAACCCTTCAATGTTCACAAACAGATAAAATGCGCCTTCTGGCTTATGGCAGCGCAGGCCATCAATCGAGGTCAGACGCTCCAGCACGTAATCACGGCGTTCACGGTAAATGCGTGCGCGCTCCTGCAACAGATCTTGTGGACCTTCCAGCACCGCCACCGTTGCCGCCTGCGTCAGGGTACAGACGCCACCGCTGTTCTGGGTGTTCACATTGCTCATGGCTTTAATCAGCGGTGCAGGACCGCCGCAAAAGCCCAGACGCCAGCCTGTCATCGAATAGGCTTTCGAGACGCCGTTCACCGTCAGCACACGGTCATACAGGCGCGGTTCAACCTGCGCCAGGGTATAGAAACGTACATCGTCGTAGATCAGATGCTCATAGATATCATCCGTCATGATCCACACCTGCGGATGGCGCAGCAGCACGTCACCCAGCGCCTGCAACTCGGCTTTGCTGGCCACCGAACCGGTTGGGTTGCTCGGATAGTTCAGCAGCAGCCATTTGGTCTTGTCAGTGATCGCCGCATCCAGATCCGCAGGCAGTGGTTTAAAGCCATTCTCCTGCGCACACGGCAGCGGCACCGGAACACCACCGGCAAATTTCACGATATCGGCATAGCTGATCCATGACGGCGTCGGGATCACCACTTCATCGCCCGGATTGATGGTCGCCAGGACGGCGTTAAAGATGATCTGCTTAGCGCCACCGGCCGTCAGAATCTGGCTGACGTCATACTCCAGTTGGTTATCCCGTTTGAATTTCAGCTGGATAGCTTTGCGCAGCGCAGGCGTACCGTCGGTCGGTGGATAGCGCGTGTCGCCCGCGCGTGCAGCGGCGTAGGCGGCTTCAATCGCATGTTCCGGCGTGGGGAAATCCGGTTCGCCGGTAGAAAGTGCTACCACATCAACGCCCTGCGCCGCGAGATCGCGCGCTTTTTGGGTCATGGCAACGGAGGCGGAAACGGTCACATTCTTTAAACGATCGGCTATCTCGGGCATGTTCAATCCTGGGTTCGGGGGATGTCAGTTTTCCCTGAGCATAGGATTAGGGCCGAAGCCACGGATAATAGTGCTTTGTTGTGGTGATATAACACAAAGCGATGACTGGACCGACTGCACACTTCTGCCATAAAGGCGGCAGATTGACTCAGAATTGCGCGACAGGTCACGCCCGCACGCCTGACGGAATGTTAATAAAGTGTTACTTTCTTTCCCAGGTTACATCCCGAACCCACGATTTTCCTTGCCCGTCACTGGCAATGCTGATGGGTCAACTGCACTCATTCGGTGCAGCGCTGCATTTTTCAACACCCGCCATGCCGGCGGCTCACTAGCTCAGCACCAGACTCAGGAGGCCCGGTAGCCGTACCCTCCTGTCTGAGTTCAATAACGAAAGCTTATCCTGGCATCAACTTTGCTTGATGAGGATATGCGTTCTGTTTGAGGGAAGTGTCCATGAATCTTCGTCGCCTGAAGTACTTTGTTAAAATTGTTGACGTCGGAAGCCTGACGCAAGCTGCCGATATCCTGCATATAGCCCAACCCGCGTTGAGCCAGCAGCTGGCTACGCTGGAAGGTGAAGTCAATCAACAGCTGTTGATTCGCACCAAACGCGGTGTCACGCCTACTGAAGCCGGGAAAACACTCTATTCCCATGCACAGTCCATTTTGCGCCAGTGCGAACAGGCGCAAAGTGCGATTGATCTGGTCGGCGCTGCGCTGAGCGGCAGCGTTTCCGTCGGGCTGGCACCGGGCACAGCGGCGCAAAACCTGGCGCTACCGCTGATGATGGAAGTGCAGCAGCAGCATCCTGGCATCGTGCTCTATTTTAACGAGAACTTTGGCACCACCCTGAGCGAGCTGATCATGAACGGGCGTATGGATATGGCGGTGATTTACGATCATCGCACCATCCATGGCCTGCGCTTCATGCCGCTGATGAAAGAAGATCTGTGCTTCGTTTGCCCGTTCAGCCTGGCAAAACCGGTGAAAGAGATCCCGCTGTCACAGGTTGCGCAATATGATCTGTTCCTGCCACGTATCTACAACATCATGCGCAAAGTGCTGGATGACGCCTTCGTGCAGAACAATCTGCAGTACCGCGTGAAGTGCGAAATTGAGTCGCAAACCACCCTGAATGCGGCGTTGAGTGCCGGTCTGGGCACCACCATCATGCCGGAATCCGCCGCACGCGCGATGCTGAAAAACGGGGATACCTGGATGGCGAAGATCATCGAACCTGATGTGCAGGCCTCACTATCGTTCTGCATGTCGGATCATCTGCCACTTTCCCAGCCTGCCGAAGCAGTGAAATCCATTTTGCTGTCGCTAATGTCGCGCCGCAACGTGGAGAATCATCCACTGACCCTGGTGGGATAAGACCCGCTTATCACCGCAAAGCGAAACCCTCTTACAACCCGTCTGACGAACGCGCTAGATTGATTCGGTCTGTTGCCCGCTGCGGCGGGCGTGTTTCGCTTTGACGGGAACCCCATGGAAAAAACTGCGATACCGCTGCCGACGCTGCGTGCGTTGGCGCGCAAGATGCAACGATCCGGCCTTAACAGCCTGGCGTTAGAGGGCAAACAGTGGTCGGTGCGTCTGACGTTTGACCCGCCCTCCTTCTCATCCCCAACGGAGATCCCGACGCAAGCGTGCCCGCCCGTGACGCATCGCATTGGCGCGCCCCTGCCCGGCACACTGCTGCGTCGCCACCCACACAGCCAGCAAGATTTTGTCCAGCCTGGACAGCAGGTAGAACCTCAGGATCTGCTGGCGATGGTGCAGGTCGGCCTCCTGTACGTGCCGGTGCTCAGTCCCTGCAAAGGGCGGGTGCAGCCATTCCCCTCTGCAACGCGATCTGCGGTTGAATATGATGAAGAAATTCTTATTCTTCAATCGGATAATTAATCATTAATACGGTTATAAGGGGCTCTTATCGCCTCACAGTTTTTATGTCTTATGCCCTTGCGGCATAACTGCATAAAGTCAAAAAAGACCCATTACGCCGGACACACACCTGGCGAGACGAGGAAACACAAATGCCATTCTCAGATTACAAAACCGCGCTGGTGACCGGCGCATCGGCTGGTATGGGCGAAGCGATTGTTGAGCGCCTGTGCAAAGAAGGGATCACCGTGCACGCGGTGGCACGTCGTAAAGAGCAACTGGCCGCGCTGGCCGATCGCACTGGCTGCATCCCGCATGCCGTGGATGTCAGTGACGTCAATGCGCTGACCGCGCTGTGCAAAGACCTGGAAATCGATATCCTGGTCAACAATGCAGGTATCTCTCATCCTGGTTCGATTCTTGATGCCGACGAAAACGTGGTAGAAACCCAGGTCGATGTCAATCTGCGTGCCGTGCTGCACCTGTGCCGCTTGCTGGTGCCGGGCATGATGGCGCGTGACCGTGGCCACGTATTCAACATCACCTCGATTGCCGCCATCTACAACTTCAACGGCAACTCGGTGTATCACGCCACCAAAGCCGGGGTGCATGCCCTGTCACGCCAGCTGCGCGTGGACTGCTATGGCAAACGTGTGCGCATCACCGAAATCTGCCCAGGCCGCGTCGCCACTGATATTTTCGGCAACGTTTCAGGCGATCACGATGAGGCGCGTCGCCGCTTTATCGATGGCTTCGAACTGCCGCAAGCCAAAGATATTGCCGACTGCGTGGCCTTTGCGCTGTCTGCGCCAGTCGCCGTCAACATTGGCAACATCGAAATTACCCCGACGCTGCAGGTGCCGGGCGGTCTTTCCACTATGCGACCGGGCGACCGCACCGCGTAATACCGTACAATGAGGTAACTGTATGGCACTTGATTTCAGCAGTGTGATAACCGGCCATTACGGCCAGATGATCGTTGACGGAACGGTGGTCACCCTTGAACTGGCGTTGGGTGCCTGGCTGCTGGCGATGGTTCTCGCCCTGCTATTGGTGGTGGTCCGCCTGACGGAGAATCGTCTTGCCGTTGGCCTGGTTAAGGCGTATGTCTCCTATCACCGCAATGTGCCCACGCTGATTCAGTTGATGATGTGGTACTTCGCGATCCCCACCCTGCTGCCGGAATCGCTGCAGATGATGATCGTTGACTACAACGCCGAGTTTTTATTTTCTCTTATCGCGCTCGGGCTGTGCCAGGCCGCTTACTTCTCTGAAGATATCCGTAGCGGCCTGCGGGCCATTCCAGACGGACAGAATGAGGCCGCCCGCGCGCTTGGCATGAGCTATGTCCGCGCCATGCACTCGGTGATTTTGCCGCAGGGTGTGCGCAATGCGCTGCCATCCGTGGTCAATCACACCGTGCTGCTGTTCAAAAACACCAGTCTGGCAATGGTGATTGGCGTGGCAGACCTCACCTATGTGACGCGTGATATCGAGAACCAAACCTTCCGTACCTTCGAATCCTACTTAGTGGCAACCGTGGGTTACCTGTTCTTCTCCCTGCTGCTGATGGGCTTGGGCGCGCTGCTGGCCCGCCGCTTCCAGCGCGTTTACGCGAGGTAATGGCGATGTTTGAGATCTTCACCATTTTGCATGACAACGGCATGCTGCTGTTAATGGGCCAGTATCCTAACGGTCCGCTGGGCGGCGTACTCTGTACGCTTTTGATCTCCGTGCTGGCAGTATTGCTGGCCTTCCCCATCGGTGTGTTGCTCGGCCTGGCGCGTCTGTCGCCGTGGCGCTGGCTGAGCTGGCCCGCCACCTGTTGGGTGTATCTGCTGCGCGGCATTCCGCTGATGATGGTGGTGTTCTGGACCTACTTCTGCGTCCCGTTGCTGATTGGCCACAACATCAGCGGCTTCGCCACCATGCTGTGTACGCTGGTGATTTACGAAAGCGCCTACATCGCTGAGATCGTGCGTGGCGGCATTCAGGCACTGCCGCACGGCCAGTATGAAGCGTCACGCGCGCTGGGTATGAGCCACCTGAAAACCCTGCGTTTAGTGATTCTGCCGCAGGCGCTGTTTAACACTTTGCCGAGCCTGGTGAGCCAGCTGGTTTCGATCATCAAAGACTCCACGCTCGGCTACGTGATTAACGTGCCGGAGCTGACCTTTGCCGCTAATCAGGTCAGCAATCAACTGCTGACCAAACCGTTCCAGGTGTTCGCCATCGTGGCGCTGAGCTACTACATCATCTGCTTCAGCCTCACCTGGCTGGCTAACAAACTTGAAGCGCATATTGCGCAGAAACGTCGCCAACCGCCGCAGGCGAATCCCAGCGTAGCGCCCGCGGTGATGCTGACTAAAACCTCTTCGCAATAAGGAACCACTATGAGCCCGATGATCATGTTTAACCAGGTCAACAAATGGTACGGCGCGTATCAGGCGCTGACTGACCTGAGCGCCGAAATCAATACCGGTGAAGTGGTGGTGGTGTGCGGTCCTTCCGGGTCGGGGAAATCCACCTTGATCCGCACCGTTAATCGCCTGGAACCGATTGATAATGGCCAGATCGTGTTTGATGGCACCGACATTCACGGCAGCAGTACACGCCTCAACCATCTACGCACCCGCATTGGATTTGTGTTTCAGAGCTTCAACCTGTTCCCCCACGTCTCGGTGGCAGAGAACATCATGATGTCACCCATGAAAGTATTGGGCGTGAAGCGTGCCGAAGCGCGTAAACAAGCGGGTGAGTTGCTGGAGCGCGTTGGCTTATCACACAAAGCAGACGCCTATCCGGCGCAGTTGTCTGGCGGCCAGCAGCAGCGCGTGGCGATTGCACGTGCGCTGGCAATGAAGCCGCCGGTGATGCTGTTTGATGAACCGACCTCGGCACTCGATCCTGAAATGGTCGGTGAAGTGTTATCGGTGATGCGCAGCCTGGCGCAGGAAGGGATGACGATGATGTGCGTGACGCACGAGATGAATTTCGCGCGTGAAGTGGCGGACACCATCTGGTTTATGGATCAGGGGCAAATTCTGGAAAAATCGACGCCAGAGAAGTTCTTCACCCAACCGCAGCACCCACGTGCCCAGCGCTTCCTGAGCGATTTGCGTTCGCATTGATGCATCCCGGTCGGCAGAGCCGCCGACCGGTTTGTTGACTTCATCTCAATCAGCAATCCACCCACACCGCACCGGCATCCGCTGACTTCACGCACTGCTCTACCCAACGCACGCCCATCAATCCGGCATGCACATCGGGATACCAGAAGTCAGCCAGAAACGCCTCATCACCGCGATCGGTGGCATCCATCGCCAACGCAAAACGGCGATAGAGATTCGACCAGGCTTCAAACAAACCTTCCGGATGGCCGCCGCCGATACGGTCATCAGCCAGCGCACTTTTGTGCAGATAGCCCATACCACGCTCCAGAATCTGCAGCGGCTCACCCTGCACTTCATAGCGCAATTGGTTCGGCTGCTCATCCCACCACTCCAGACTGGCCTTCTCACCAATCACTCGCACTTTCTGCCCGTGCATCGAGCCACAGTTCACTGCCGAGGCCCACATGGTGCCGACCGCGCCATTGTCGTACTCCATCATCACAAAGGCGTTATCTTCCAGCGGCGCACGGGTTTTCACGAAACTCTGGCGGCTACACAACAGACGTTTCACCTGCAGTTTCGGCACCATGGTTTCGGCGATAAACAGCGGGTGCGTCGCCAGATCGCCCAGCACATAGCTGGGGCCAACAAAGCGTGGATCAACGCGCCACCTCGTACTTTCGTTTTGCAGTTCGACCGCTTCGTTATGGAAGCCGTGCGCGAACTGCATATTAATAATGCGGATCTCGCCGAGCAGCCCTTCCGCGATCATCTCGCGCGCCTGTTGGATCAGCTGATGGCCGGCATAACCGTAAGTCACACCGATGATCTTCTTCTTCTCGGCGCAGAGTTTTTCCAGCTCGTCCGCTTCTTCGGTGGTGAAGCACAGCGGCTTCTCACACACCACATGCAGACCGGCATTGAGCGCAGCACGGCAAATGGTGAAGTGGGTATTGTTCGGCGTGGCGATTGAAACGGCTTCGATGCCGTCTGCACGCGCCGCTTCCGCCGCGAACATCGTTTCGTAATCCGGATAGCAGCGATCCGCGTCGACGCCCAGTGATACGCCAAACGCACGGCCGCGTTCGGCGTTAAGATCAAATGCGCCCGCCTGCAACACAAAGTTGCCATCACGCAGTGCCGATGAACGATGGATGTAGCCAATCTGACTGGTACCGCCGCCGCCCACCATGCCCCAGCGCAGTGAACGATCCAGAGCTTTAATGCCGTTAATCATGATGATCTCCTCAGAATCCGACCGATTGCAGGTAGTGAAGGCTGGCAGTAACGTCGCGCAGGCTGGTGTCGGCGTTGCGGGGATCGCGCTCCTGCTCGATGGTGATCCAGCCCTGATAGTTGCGCTCAGCGAGAAACGCCCGCACTGCCGGATAATCAATCGCGCCTTTGCCAATCGGGCACATCACCCCTTCGGCGCAGGCGGCAAAGAAGTCCACGCCACGCGCAATCACATCGCGCCAGACCGCGTCATTCACATCTTTGAAGTGCAGGTAATCGATCCGATCCCAGTAACGGCTCAGATAAGGGATCGGATCCATACCGGAGTAATAAAGATGCCCGGTGTCGAGGCACAAACCGGCTACCTCATGCGGAATGTCCTGCACCAGTTGCTCCAGCTCGTCGGCGAACTCAATGCAGCCGCCCGCGTGCGGGTGGATCACCGCGCGCACGCCATACTCATCCCGGGCAATCTGGCTCAGGGTGGTGATGTGCTGCATCATGCGCTGCCACTCTGCACTGGAGAGGCGCGGCGCTTTATCTGACTGCCCGGCAAATCTGGCACGCTCAGGGTTACCGAAATCGATAATCACCAGGTAAGGTGCGGGCAGATTATCCGCGTGGGTTTTTTCGGCAGTAGGAACCTGCGATAGGTTGCGGCAGATGTTGTGTGTCAGTTCAACCATCGCCGGGAAATTGGCTTCGCTGACCAGATCGTCAAAGATCGTGCCCGCCACCAGCGAAAGCTGATGGGCTTCCAGCTGGTGACGCAGTTCAGCGGCATCGGTAGGCAAATAAGTCCATGGACCCAGCTCAATACTTTTGTAGCCCGCCTGAGCCGCTTCCGACAGGACTTTCTGCCAGGGTGGCAGGAAAGGGTTTTTAGGATCGTCGACACCCCAGCTGCAGGGCGCATTAGCAATGTGAATCGTCATGATCGTTCCTTGCGGTGTTGGATAGCGCAAGTATCAAATGAAAATTTCACCCACAGCAATCATGAAACATTCATTTTTTGATAGCGATCATGTTATTTTTCATCATTAAAATGATAGATAATCTATCAAATCCATAACTGGCGCCACTTTCAGGCCAACCACTCAAGTAATGCCAACGCATTCCCGGTCAGCCAGCCTGAGAGCGAATCAGGCTGACGCTTCTCATCGCGTCGCCAGACTTCGGTGCTCAGAGGCTAAAGATTCTCACGCGTAATGATCTCAAACGGCAGCGTGACCTGAGAGAAATGCTCACCTGATTCGACAGTTTGTTGAGTCGTGCGGACAAATTGCCGCACCATTTCCTCAATTTCATGGCGAATCATCACGGTGATTGTACCGTCAATCAGTGCCAGTTCGCCCTCTTTCACCGGGCCATGACAGATTAGCGCCACCTCGCGCTGCGGCTGCTGGCGTAACGCATGAATCACGCCTTCAATACCGCCACAGGGCGCGTAGATTAAGGCGAGATCGGCATGATCTTCCAGCAACTGACGCGTGGCGTGATAGCCGCCATCAATCGACTCATGGGTTTTCAGCGGCTCTAATACGCGTCGGGTGCTGTCCTGCTCGCGCAGATAGGAGCGGAAGCTGATCTCGCAGCTCTCCTGACAGGTAAAACGATGGTCGCCCACTAGCACGCCCACCGATCCCGGCTGATGCAGCAAATGCGAGGCCACCCAACCGGCAGTGCGTCCGGCTTTCTGATTATCCAACCCGAAATAGCCCGCATGTCCGCAGGGCGAGAAGTTGGAGAACAGGGCGTAAACCCGCACGCCCTGGCGTGATATCTGCTCGATGGCATGGCGGATCAGTGGGTGATCCAGCGCGACTAAGCCAATCACATCCACCTCTTGCGCCAGCTTGTGCAGTGAGGCCACCACAGCTGCCACATCATCAATGTCATGCCAGTAAAACCGTGGCTCACTGCCCGCAGGATGCAACGGTTGCGTCTGTTGCCTGAGGGCATCTGTCAGCGAGTGATAGAACGAATACGATTTTGATAGCAGCACAAAACCCATGCGCAGCGTCACGTGCGCGGACTGCGACTCAGCGCTGAAAGGCACAACCGGCGCCATGCGATAACCCAGTCGGTTGGCAGCTTCTAACACCTTCTGCTCGGTGGTCGCTCGAACCGGAGCCCGCCGATTCAGTACCCGATCCACCGTGGCGACGCCAACGCCAGCCGCATTGGCGATAGCGTTCATGGTGATTTTGCTCATCAACAGATTCCAGTTTGATAGTAAGTTATCAAAATAATGCCCGAAATGGACCGGGAGTGCGAAGACATTGCGGAGTAAATCGTCATCAAATCTCAATATTTGATAGAGAATCTCTCAGTAATTTGATCGTTATCGCAAAAATGAAATGATCCATTTCATTAAATTACCTACCGGAATAAATGTTTGATATTTTCCTGTTCGAGGACAGAGGTGAGGGCTGATGGATTTGCATCAGTAAATCCATAGAGGCGGCGGTCGCGCCTTTCTATAGTGAAAGCGATCTGCCTTATCGGCTCCCGGCACATGAACGACTCAATAATAACGGAGATGATATGTTCCCTCAGACCCTACCTGCACCTCGCCGTCCCCTTGAAAACCAGATCCCCGCGCTGCGCTGGGGCATTATTGGACCCGGCTGGATCGCCGACCACTTTGCCAATGCGTTGCGTCATCATACTCAGCAACAGCTGGTGGCCGTATCGTCACGCAGTCTGGAGAAAGCACAAGCTTTTGCCAGCAAATGGGATATCCCGCACGCCGTTGAAGGCCTTGACGCACTGCTGAGCCGCCAGGACATTGATGTGGTGTATATCGCCACACCGCACAATCATCACTTTCCTGATGGGCTGCGCACGCTGCAAGCGGGCAAGCATGTGCTGATTGAGAAGCCGCTGGCGCTCAATGCACAGCAGGCGTTGCAGTTGCAGCAGGAAGCGCACAAACAACAACGCTTGTGCGTGGAAGCGATGTGGTGTGATTTTGCGCCGAAATACGATGTGATCCGTCAATTACTGGCCGATGGCGCATTAGGAGATGTTCATACATTGATCGCCGATCATGGTGAATATTTCACCCAGGATCACCGCATTTTCAATCTCGATCTGGCGGGCGGGCCGATGCTGGATCTCGGCAGCTATTTGATCGGCTTCAGCGTGCTGGTCGGCGGCGCACCCGACAGCATTGTGGCGCAAGGCCAGCCTGCACCTGGCGGTGTGAATGGGCAAACATCGATGCTGCTGACCCACGGCAACGGCATGCACTCAGTGCTCAACACCACGCTGTTCAGCAACACACCGGGCACTGCCGTGATCGCCGGTCGTGATGCCACGCTTTATCTCGACGGCCAGTTCTATGCGCCGGGCAATTTCCGTCTCACCTCCAGCGATGGCCGCCATACGCTGCGCTGGGAAGAACCGACTAATCGCTATATTCAGCTCTGTCATGAAATCGAACATACCGCCTGGTGTATCCACCAGAGGCTGCTTGATTCGCCTGTCCGTCCGCTGGCCACCTCACTGGCCACGCTGCACGCCATGGATGAAGTCAGGAAGCAGATCGGTGTGGTGTTTAATGAAGAGCGCACCGCTTAACGATCAGGAGAACAACATGAAAATCGCTTTTGATGTGGATGTCATCAGAGAAATGGGCATCACGCGCATGGTGCATCAGGTGGCCGAATGGGGTTATAAGTACATCGAACAATCGCCCCATCCACAGATCAATCCGTTTTATAAACACCCGAAAGCCAGCCGGGAAATCATGCGCGAATACAAAAATGCGCTGAATGCCACTGGCGTGGAAATCTCATCGTTTATCACGGTTTATCGCTGGTCAGGCCCGGACGAGTTGCGTCGTCAGGCGGCGGTGAAGAACTGGAAACGCATGATCGAGATCGCCGTCGAGATGGGGGTGCAGGTGATCAATACCGAACTCTCCGGCAACCCGAACGAGCCGGAGATTTGTGAAGAGATGTTCTATCGCTCGATGGATGAGTTACTGCCGATTATCGAACGTGAAGGTATCCGCGTCGAAATTCAGGCACATCCGTGGGATTTCTGCGAACAAAGCAACGAAACGGCAGATATCGTGAAATCGTTCCGCAGCGATAACGTCAAATACATCTATAGCGCACCGCACACCTTCTACTACGACAAAGGCGTGGGCGATGTGAAAAACATGCTGCACTACGCGGGCGACGATCTGTCGCATATGTTGATTGCCGATACCATGAACCACACCAAGCACTGCCGCTATATCGTCAACCCACCGGGTGTCGATGCTACCATCCACCAGCACGTGGCGGTGGGTGAAGGGGAAGTGAACTTCGATGCGCTGTTTGAAGCGCTGCGCGAGATGGATTTCGCCAACCGCACCTATAAAGTCGGGGGAGAGTCGATTATCTCGGCGGCGTTGTTTGGCTATCCTGAGAAGATGAAATATCAAGCAGTGGAAACACGTGAATTAATTGAGCGTGAACTGCTGAAGTAGCGCGGCTAACGGCTAATAATTTCCCCCTCTTCCGTCGCGAGAGGGGGAATACATCGTGCCAATATTTAATCTATGAGCGGGGAAAACGCTCTGCCCATCGACACGCTCCCCCACCTGCGGGAGAGCGTTGGGATAACGGCATCAAATTGCCACCCACTCCACTTCGACAAATTCACCCCGCGTCAGTGATTGCTGTGCCGCCTCGGCAATCGCCTGCGCGCGCAGCCCGTCGATCAATCCCGGCAGCCCCTCGATTTTCTCTCCGCCGATATGACGCACAAACGCATCCAGATGGGTGTAATACGTCTCTTTCACCCGACTAAACCAGTCGGGATACAAGCCGGGCTGAGTGATGCCTTTGCCCTGATAAAGGGTCGCACCGCGCGATGACTGGCTCTCTGAAGCCAGCATCCCTTCACTGCCCATCACGCTGATGCGTTCGTCGTAGCCGTAAGCCGTACGCCGGGTGTTATCCAGCTGCGCCAAAGCGCCCTGCTGCATACGCATGATCAGCACCGAAGTATCGACATCAAAATCACGGATCTCCGGCATCGCCAATGCGGCACCGAGTGCGCCAACGGTGCTGACTTCATCTTCTGTCAGCCAGCGCAGCAGATCAAAAAAGTGGATCGCCTGATCGCGCATTTGGCCGCCAGAAGCTTGCAGATAACTGATCGGCGGTAATTCTGACGCGCGGCACACCATCTGAATCAGCTCAGTGCGGCCAATCAGCCCCTGTTTGAGCTGGGATTTAAGTTGCTGATGGCTGTGGTCAAAACGACGGTTAAAGCCGACGGTAACGGGAACCTGCACCGGAGTGATTTTTTCCACGACTTCCCGCGCGCGCTGCAACGACAGGTCGATCGGTTTCTCGCAGTACACCGCTTTGCCCGCCAGCACCGCCTGCTCCAGCAGTTCGGCATGGGTTGGCGTAGCGCTGGCGATCAGCACCGCGTCGATCCCATCACTGCTCAGCGCCTGCTGCACGCTGGCCGCTTTTGCGCCATAGCGCTGTGCCACCGCTTCGGCACGCGACGCATCGATATCACACACCAGCGCCAGCTCAACGCCGGGATGCGCTGCCAGGTTGGCAGCGTGCACCTGGCCGATAAATCCACTGCCAATCAAGGCAAAACGTTGCGGAGTCCGCATTTTAACGCTCCTTTTGTTCACACTTCGGAATAGCCGATGTTGTCAAAATAGCGCTTTCTGGCAGGCTAGCTGTACGCGGTTTTTGATGGAATTACCTCAGATGAAAGCACTGACGCTGGCGGAGCTGGCGAAGCAAGTAGGCGTGGGCGTGGCCACGGTTGATCGGGTACTCAACGATCGCGGTGGTGTGTCCCCGGCGATGACAAAAAAAATTCTGCAGGCGGCGCGGGATGCGGGTTTGAAGCGTATTTTGCCAGAGGAGCATCGCCATAGCTGGCAGATCGAAGTGCTGCTCAGCGGCAACGGCTCGTTCTTCTTCCAGCAGCTGGCACAGGACTTTGCCCGACTGGCTGATGAGCTGGGCTATCGTCGACTGCGCCTGCATCGCACGTTGATCCCGGAAAACGCCCCCGAGAAGCTGGCGGCACACATTGCGGCCAGTAGTAAGAAAATGGATGCGCTGATCGTTTTCGCCCATGAAAATCCGCTGATTTATGATGCCTTAGCGGCGTGTCAGGCGCGCGGCGTACCGGTGATCACTATGGTGACGGACCTGCCCAATGCGGCACGCCTGTGTCATGTCGGCATCGATCAATACAAAGCCGGACGCACCGCCGGGTTGATGCTTGGCAGTATGATCAATGCACCGGGCGATGTGGTGCTGGTGAGTGGCCGCGCAGATTACTCAGCACATCGTCAGCGCATTGAAGGTTTTCAAGCCGTGCTGGCGGAGCGTTTCCCGCAGCTGCGTCTGCGGGAAATTCTTGCCGGTCAGGATGAACGCGATCGCATCAGCCGTCTGCTGGAGAAAACCCTGGCCGGATCGCAAAATATCGTCGGACTCTACAACACCGGCCTCGGCAATACGCAGATTCACGAAGCGCTGGCGCGCCATCGACTCGGCGGCAAAGTGGTGTACGTGACGCATGAACTTTATGCCACCACGCGCCAGCTTTTTGAGAAGCGCGTGCTGACGCTAACACTCGATCAAAACACCCTGCGCCATGCTCAGCTGGCGCTGACCTTATTGCTAAAACATCTCGAAGAGGGTGAACAGCCTGACACCTACCAGTCCGGCAAAGTCGACTTTATGCTGTTTACGCAAGAGAACTTCGCATAATCACACTTTGCATCTCACCGCCAGCGCGGTTAAATCGCCTTCATCTGTCGCTGCTACACTCAGTAGCAGCAAAAAACGCAATCACAACAAGGCGAAATCATTATGTCGGAAAATCAGTATCAGCCCGCGAAAGTCTGGACCTGGGACCCGGAAGCCAAAGGTAACGGCGCAAAAACCAACCGTCCGTTCGCCGGGCCGACGCATGAGAAGACCCTGCCGGTGGGCAAACATCCGCTGCAGCTCTATTCGCTCGGTACGCCAAACGGCCAGAAGGTCACCATCCTGCTGGAAGAGTTGCTGGCCGTCGGGGCTAAAGAAGCCGAATACGATGCCTGGCTGATTCGCATCGGTGATGGCGATCAGTTCTCCAGCGGTTTTGTTGACGTGAACCCGAACTCCAAAATTCCGGCACTGAGTGACCACTCAGTGACGCCACCGCTGCGCGTGTTCGAATCAGGCAACATCCTGCTGTATCTGGCCGAGAAATTTGGTCACTTCATCCCGGCGGATATTGCAGGCCGCACCGAAACCCTGAACTGGTTGTTCTGGCTGCAGGGCTCTGCACCTTACCTAGGCGGCGGCTATGGTCACTTCTATTTCTACGCACCAGAAAAAATCGAGTACGCCGTCAACCGCTTCACGCTGGAAGCCAAGCGTCAGCTGGATGTGCTGGATCGTCAGCTCGCCAATAACCGATTCCTCGCCGGTGAGGAATACACCATCGCCGATATCGCCACCTGGCCGTGGTACGGCAACCTGGTGCTGAACAACATCTATGGCGGCGGCGAGTTCCTTGATGTGCAGTCGTACAAAAACGTGGTGCGCTGGGCTAAAGAGATCGCTGAGCGTCCAGCGGTGATTCGGGGTCGCAAAGTGAATAAGGCATTTGGTGCCGAACCACAGGATCAACTGCTGGAACGCCACGATGCCTCTGATTTCGATACCAACACCGAAGACAAACGTCAGGCGCGAGGAGAGCAGTAATGGCCGCTTATGTGGTGATGATTAAAGACGAAACGCTGGATAAAGATGAGCTGGCGACCTACGCGCAGAAAGCCGATGAGGCACGCGGCGATCATCAGATCACGCCGCTGGCATTTTATGGCGATCTTGAAGTGCTGGAAGGCCGTGAGGCGGAAGGCGTAGTGGTGCTGGAATTTGCGGATATTGATGCAGCAAAAGCCTGGTACCACAGCCCGGCGTATCAGGAAGCGAAAGCCCATCGGGTCAAAGGCGCGAACTATCGCGTGTTACTGGTCAAGGGTGTGGCTTAACCTGCCAACAGGGGCGCACTTCATTCGGTGCGCCCTGCCAGCCAGAGAAGTCGTGATTTATTCGTCTCGCCGGTGATCACTCCAGCCTGAATAACGCAATCGCCTGCTGTAATTGGTTGGCCTGCTGTTGCTGCTGATGCGCCACCTGCAAGGTTTCGGCCACATGCTGAACGTTGTGATGCACGCTGTGATCGATGCTATTAATACTCTGCTGAATCTGCTCGATGCTTAAATTCTGCTGCTCACTCATCTCAGACAGTTCGGTGACCAGCTGTGACAATCCGCTGATGCTGCTGTGAATCGCGCACATGGTCTGCGCTGCATGCTCAATCTGCACCCTTCCATGCTCGGTGCTCTGGCTGCTGGTATCCATCAGTTGGCGAATTTCGCGGGCGGCATTCTCGCTGCGCATCGCCAGGTTGCGCACTTCGCTTGCCACTACGGCAAAACCGCGCCCCTGACTTCCGGCGCGCGCCGCTTCTACTGAGGCGTTCAGTGAAAGAATATTGGTCTGGAAAGCGATACCGTCGATCAATGCTAAAATCACTTTCACCCGCTGTGACTCTTCGCTGATTTTCGCCATTGAGCCCATCGCCGACTGAATATTTTCCTCTCCGCGCGTCGCCACCGCGCGCGTGTCCCGCGCTAACGCGCTTGCGCTCTGCGCTTTATCACGCGTTAAGCTGGCGGCGATGCTGATTTCCGTCATCGCACTGGCCGCGACTTCCAGTGCCTGCGCCTGTTCATCGGTGCGGGTTGAAAGGGCGGCGTTGCGTTGCAAAATACTCTCAGACTCAGTCAGCAAGGCACTCACGCCAAGGCTCACCTGATGGAGCGTGCCATGCATGGTGCCTAATGTGGTACTGAAAGTACGTGCGAACGGGGTTTCGCTCTGCTGGGTATCCGCATTCAGCGTCAGATATCCGGCCTGCCGGTTGATCTGTGATGCCAGCTCTGCCACTTCGCTTGCGGAACGTGCATCGGCGGCCATCTGACGCGCAATCACCAGCAAGATGGCGGTCTGCGCCACCACAAACAGGGCATGGAACAGCACCATATCCCAGCCCGGATGATGGAACACCACCACGCCAAACAGATCGTTTTCCTGCAGATAATTAAACAGAATGTGATGCGTGGCCGCTGCTGCCGCGCCCATCAGCAGCGGGCGGATGTCGCGCCACGCCAGCAGTACCGACATCAACACAAATACTGAGAAGTGATATTCGGTTTCACCACCGCCGAGTTGAATCAGTAAACCTGCCCAGCCGATCAACAGGGCTGAGAGCACCAACCTTGAAGTCAGCGTGCCGCGCAGGACGGTGCCAAAGAAGGTCGACAGCAGTGCCAACGCAAGGCCAGCAATCAGCGCTACGGTTAAACTGTCATTCATCCACCCAACGCCGAGTGCAATCGGCCACAATCCCCAGTTGAGGATCACCGCAAGGCTATCTGCGCGCTGTGCAATACGTCGCAGCGAAACCATCTCCACCGGCGCGGCATCCGGGCCTGACAAGGGCGTTGCGATCATGGCAATTTTCCACACCAGAGGTTGATTAAGATGCCCAAACGTCAGGGCAAAATGCTCAGACTGAGTGGTGAAATTATCGGCGCGTTAATGGGAAAGTTTAGGACCGTGAATAATTGAAAGAGAAGGATGTGAGCAGGTTCACTTGAATGCGATGATTTCCCGGGCAGCACAGGCGCAACGTCGTGCGCCTGTGCCATGACGCTCAACTTACTTTGCAGCAAACTGCGCGTAGTTTTCCGGAGTGATGGTCTGATACGGCACCCAGTTGTACTCCTGCACTTTCTGTTTATCCAGCAGTGCCTTCGTCACCTGTACTGCACCGGTTGCCTGACCTTTAGCGTCCTGGAAAATGGTCAGTGTCATCTTGCCGTTCTTCACAAACTGCTGTCCATCAGGCGTGCCATCGATTCCCGCGACCAGAATCTTTTCATTTTTCGCCTGACTGAGCGCCATGATGGCACCAATCGCCATTTCATCATTGTTAGCGGCAATCGCATCGATCGGACGCTGGTTCAGCAACCAACTCGATACCACATCCACGGCTTCATTGCGCTGCCACTTGGCGGTCTGCTTCTCGATCACTTTCATGTCTTTATATCTGGCGATCACCGCTTCAACTGCACGGGTGCGCTCACGCGCTTCTTCATTGGACAGTGCGCCCATCAGAATCGCCACATTGCCTTTGTAATTCATCTTCTTCGCTAACGCTTCCATCTGCATCTCACCGCCCAATGCAGAGTCAGAACCCACATAAGCCATGTCGCCCGGCAGTTTCACTTCTGGCTTACGATTGACGAAAATCAGCGGGATATTGGCGTTTTTCGCGGCGGTGATCATCGGCAACACGCCCTGCGTATCGACGGGATTAAGGATGATGGCGTCCACGCCCTGGTTAATAAAATCATCAACCTGCTGCACTTGTAGTGCCACATCTCCTTTGGCATCCACGAACTGGCCGTTGAGCTGATTGGCCATTAACTCTGCCTGCATCTGCGTACGCAGAATCGAGACAAAGTTAAGGTCGAAGTTAGCCAGCGCGACGCCGACGGTGAAAGTTTTCGCACTGACGCTCAAACTCAGCAGCAGCGAGCACAGACAAAGCACGATGTTTCGGATGTTCATGAGGTGATTCCTGTAGGTTGAGGTTTTATTGTTATGACGCCGGGCAACAGGCAAATACCCGGCGGTAAAACGCTTAAATCGTGAAGTGATCGCGGAACTGCTCTAGCGCAGCGGTGCTGTCACCACTGGCCCAGCCCTCCATCGCTACCGTGCCGCCGTAACCCACTTCCTGCAGCGCGCGCGCGATAGCACGATAGTTGATCTCGCCGGTGCCCGGCTGCTGGCGGCCCGGGACGTCCGCCACCTGAACTTCGCCAATCGCGGAACCGCTGCGGCGAATCAGCTCAATCAAATTGCCCTCGCCAATCTGCGCGTGATAAAGGTCGAGATTCATCTTCAGCGCCGGGCTGTTGACCGCTTCCACCAGTGCCAGGGTATCGGCAGCCAGCGCAAACGGGGTGCCGGGATGATCGACCGGCAGGTTGAGGTTTTCGAGGGTGAACACGCGCCCGGCGCGCTCGCCCAGTTGCGCCACTTTGCGCAAGGTATCGACCGCTTTCAGCCACATCGCACCGGTTACCACTTCCACAGGTTTGACCGGCAAGCCTTTGTCATCCAGCCCGGTGCCGTGCAGATTTAATCCCGGGCAGTTAAGCCGTTCAGCCACCGCCAGCGAGGCTTCAGCACTTTGCAGCAGCTGCTGGATCTCGTCATCGTCGGTGAGATTGCCGGTGAGATAGCCGGTCATGGAGGTGAATCGCGCACCTGTGGCGACCAGCGCATCAATGTCTTTATTGGTCCATCCCCAGATTTCGACGCCAAACCCCAGCGCGTGAATGCGTTTCACACGCTCGACGAAAGGCAGATCGAGGAACACCATCTCGGCACAAACTGAGAGTTGATAAGCAGCCATTAGCGCGCTCCCACTTTGACAGGCAGGTTGTGGGTGACCGATTCAATACAGGCCAGCGCAATCTCCAGCGCATTGCGCGCGTCTTCGCCGGTGGCGCGCGGTGTTTCACCGGTGCGGATACAGCGGGCAAACTCGATCATTTCCGCCACATAAGCTTCGCGCAGCAGATCCGAATCCATGCGCGAGGTCTCCATGCTGATGCCGCTGGCGCTGTAGCGCACACAGTTAGAAGAGGTGATATGGCCCGCCTGCAGCATCCCTTTGCTGCCAAACACTTCGCCGCGCACGTCATAGCCGTACACTGCCTGGAAGTTGGCTTCCGCAATGGCTATCGCTCCGTTATCAAAGCGAATGGTCACCACCGAAGTATCCAGTAAGCCTTTATCTTTGAAGTCCGGGCGCACCAGCGCATCGGCGATGGCATACACTTCCACCGGCTTCGCCCCGTGGTTGAAATGCAGCAGGGTGTCAAAATCGTGGATCAGCGTTTCGAGATAAATGGTCCACTGCGGGATGCGCGACGGATCGTGCAGCGCCGGATCGCGCGTTACAGAACGGCTCAACTGCGTAATACCGTTCTCGCCTGCCTTCACTGCCGCAATCGCCGCCGCAAAACCCGTATCGAAACGGCGATTAAAGCCCACCTGCAACACTACGCCTGCGCTTTTGGCGGCGGCAATCGCGCGGTCAGCTTCCTCCAGCGTGACCGCCATTGGCTTCTCACAAAATACGTGCTTACCGGCATTCGCAGCGGCAATCACCCACTCGGCATGGGTGCGAGCGGGCGCCGCAATGGCAATCGCATCAATTTCAGGATCGAGTAGCAGCGCATGCAAATCGCTATAGGCTTTCGCGACACCCAGCTTGCTGGCGAGCTTTTCCGCCGCACCGGGCTGCGGATCGGCGACGGCTGCCAGCGTGGCGCCGGGGACGCGATATGCCAGATTCTCGGCGTGGAAGCTGCCCATTCGCCCTGCGCCAATCAGACCAACACGTACCGGTTGAAGATGAAATGTCATAAATCATTCCTTACTGTTTTGGATATGTTCGTTCGGGACAGGTGAGATAGGCATTTCATTGCAATCCAGATGCCAACTAAAAAGGGGCAATTTATGTGAGGAACCACACAGCGTTGCGCTTTGAATTGGTCATAAACTTTACATGTCAACTTCACATGTCAATAAAATGGACATTCCAGATTGACCAGGAGCCTCTGATGCGCGCCAGCGAACGTTTGCCGTTTAAAGATGAAAGCGACCCGATTTTCAGCCTGCCGGAAGGGGCTGAAGCGGGCGAATGGGATACCTTGCTCTGGCAGGGCTGGCACAGCTTTGTCCGGGGGGAACAACCGGGCTGGATGCGGCGCAGTATCTTGCAGTCATGGCAGCGATCGCAGCAGCGCGCCATCGATCCACACACCTTCATCTACACTTCGCCTCCTGCGGATGAGCTGAAGGTCATCCTGGCGCACAATGCCGAGCTGATTGCGGTGGCGCGTAACGTAATGGAAAACCTGCTGGCCTATAACCCGGATGGCCATATCAACCTCACCGACGCGCAAGGTGTCACGCTGCATTTTTGCGGCGCTGATTTGACGCCGATTGGTAGCATCCTGAGCGAAGAGGTGCTCGGCACCAACTGCACAGCTCGTTGCCTGATTGAGCAACGGCTGGTGTATGTGTTGAGCGGTGAAAACTGGAAGATCGATCTGCGTAAGCGCCACTACCAGTGCGCAGCCGCGCCGATTCGAGATGCCAGCGGCCAACTGCTCGGCGTGCTCACACTCACCGCCACACCGGATAACTTTAATGCGCACACGCTGGGCACGGTACAGGCCGCTGCAGAAGCGGTGGGACAACAATTAATGTTGCGCAGTTTGCTGGCAGAACAACAGTCGATCCTGGAAACCCTGAATGAGGGCGTGATCGTCTGCGATCGCCACGGACGGATCAAAACGTTAAACCGCTATGCGCGGCAGATCTTTAGTGGTCTCGATCCTCAAGCCGGGCCGATTGATGTGTTACTGCAACCCCAGGGAGGATCGCTGCTGACCATGCCATTCTGTAATGACCGTGAGTTGCAGTTTATCCCGGACGGCGTGCAGCCCCTCTCCTGTCTGATTTCATTGATGCCGGCACCCGATGGTGGACGTGTGCTGTCTCTGCGCGAGAACCAGCGCATCCGGGCGATTACGCGGCAGGTAATGGGCGTCAGCGCCAGTTATACCTTTGAGATGATTCGCGGCCACGCTCCGCGCGTGCAGCAAGCCATTCAGAAGGCACGCGCCAGCAGCCGCACAGATAGCACCGTGCTGTTAAGCGGTGAAAGCGGCACCGGCAAGGAGCTGTTCGCGCAGGCGATCCATAACGCCAGCCCACGACATCAGGAGCCCTTTATCGCCCTCAACTGCGGCGCCCTGCCGCGTGACCTGGTGCAGAGCGAACTGTTTGGTTATGTCGATGGCGCATTCACCGGCTCCCGGCGCGGCGGCTCAGCGGGAAAATTCGAGCTGGCGGATGGCGGTACGCTGTTTCTGGATGAAATTGGCGAAATGCCGCTGGAGGCGCAAACCAGCCTGCTGCGCGTATTACAAGAGAGTGAAGTGGTGCGTATTGGCGCCGCGCATCCGCTGAAGGTCAATGTGCGCATTATTGCCGCCACGCACTGTAATCTGCTGGATGCGGTGGAAAAAGGCGCCTTTCGCCGCGACCTGTATTACCGTCTTAACGTGATTTCATTAGCCATTCCGCCGTTGCGAGAACGTCAGGAAGATATTCCAGGTCTGGTGAATACGTTTATTCAGGCGCTCTGTACCCGCTTGAAACGTATCGCGCCGCAGGTGTCGTCTGAAGCCATGCACTGCTTGCAGACGTGGCACTGGCCGGGCAACGTGCGTGAACTGGAGAACCTGGTCGAACGCATGGTGAATTTGTGTGAAGGGCTGGAGATTGGCAAGCCGGATTTGCCGGAAGAGATGACGCAGCGCGTCTCGCCGCCACAATCCAGCGTTTTAACATCATTGCAGGAGAATGAGCGTCAGCATGTATTGCAGGTGGTGAGTGAGCAGAAAGGCAACCTGCGCCAGTCAGCACAGCAACTGGGGATTTCACGTACCGCGCTGTATAACAAACTGAATGTCTGGCAGGTGGATGTCACGGCCTTGCGAAGGAGATAGGTTAAAAAGGGTTCATGTGCTTCCTTTAGCCCACCCGCTCTCGTCCCAACACTCCCTGAATCCCGGACGGGATTCAGGGAAGACGGATGAGGGGGAGCATATTGACCGCTATCTACAATGACGCTCTACCGCAAATCATTCACTCTTGCCCGGTGATTGCATCAGCTGCGGATAACAACACGAATCGCTATCTACAACGACGCTCCACCGCAGATAACCAATTCCTGCCCGGTTATTGCATCAGCAGCGGGGGACAGCACAAAACCCGCCAGCGCCGCCACTTCCTCCGGCTTGATGTAGCGCCCAATGGGCGGCAGCTTGGGTGGTGAACTGGCACGGCCAGGTTGCAGCAACATGGGCGTTTCAGTGGCACCGGGCGCGATCACATTCACGGTGATCCCCTGCGGCGCTAATTCAGCCGCCCAGCTGCGCGCCATCCCAACCATTGCCGCTTTGGTGCTGACATACTGGCTGCGATGAGCGGCGCCGCGTGAAGTGCGACTGCCGATCAGCAAAATACGATCGCCCTGCGTCATCTGCGGCTGCAACGCGTTCGCCATGATCTGCGCCACCTGCACATGCAGATACCACAGGCGCGCGCTCTGCTCCTCATCGAGATCGCCGAGCGGCGCTGCCGCCATCATGCCTGCGGCATGCACCAGCGCATCCACCTTTGGCAAAGCGGCCAGCGCCTGCTTCAGCAAACTGGCATCGAACAGATCCACGCTCACCGAGGTAAAGCCCGGATGATCTTTCTTGACCAGTGTGCGACTGAACCCCGTCACCTGCCAGCCCTGCGCCAGCAGATGATCAGCAATCGCCGCGCCAATACCTGAACTGACACCCGTGACCAGCGCGTGTCGACTCATTTTTCGCCCCTCACCCACGCTTCGTTAACGCGGACGTACTTAATCGCCTGACGGAAATAGGTGTAGGCGATATGCAGTGCGCCGTCCTCACTCTGCTTGATGCTGGGATAGGAGAACTCACGGTTGAGTTTCTGCTGCGAATTGTTGGTCATGCAGTAGCCGTCGCCTTCATCGAGATGACGCTGCCACGGCCAGCTTTTGCCGCCGTCTGGGGAGATGGCCAGCGTCATCGGTGCGCGCGGTGCGCCCCAAAATGCGGTGCGTCCGCTATGCACCACCGGTTCAGCGGCCACCGCCACATCGTCATCCTCATCTTCGATTTCGTCATACAGTGACAGGCGACGCTCGCTGGCATCTTTGGCGCTCATGGCGTTGAACACCAGCGCCAGATGGCCGTTGTTCAGCGTGGTCACCTGAATTGAGGAGTTGTTGTTGGGCAGTTCCGTCGCCACCGGCGCACTCCAGCTTTCACCACCGTCAACAGAACGACTTTGGTAGATAAAGTCTGCCCAACGGCTGCGATACAGCGCCAGTAAGCTACCATCCTGCAATAAAGTAATGTTCATGTGCACGCAGCCGAGGCTATCCGGCACCGCCACATCTCGCCAGCTTTTGCCTTTATCGCTGGAGATTTTTACCGCGCTAATGTCGTCATTACCGACCCATTTTACGCCCGGCTGAGTGCGGCAATAGAACACCGGCAACAGCCAGTTGCCATTCGGTAACACCGTAATCGGCTGGCGAATAAAGGTGCCGGGCTGATCGAGCAGCGTGTCGATGGCGCTCCAGCTGCGGCCAAAATCGCGTGACTGGCGATAGCGCACAATCGCCGTGTCCTGATTACCGGACTTCTGCGCTGTCCATAACAGCCACAATATCTGGTCAGGATCGAGGAACAGCACCGGATTCTGCTCAGAGCGCGTCGAATCATCAGAAAGTTTCTGCGCCTCACTCCACTGGCTGCCACCTTGTTCCAGGCGCGAGCACCACACGGAGATATCGGCAATCCCTTCCTGCGTGCCACCAAACCAGACACACAGCAGGTCGCCGTTGGGCAGCGGCAGCAGATTAGCGGCATGATTCTGCGGACAGACCGAAGGCAGCATCGCCGTGAGCTGCTGCGCATCCCGCGCGTGCGGATGAAGGTTACCGTTACGTTCGACGGTAATCGTTGAATCGGTCATATCAGGCTCCACTGTTTTGCATTGAAGATTTTGGTGCTTTTTTGTCGTGCGTTTGTGCCGAAGGGATCAGGCGATCAATCACCATGATCGCTGCAGGCGTAATCAACGCCACGTACATATTGTTGATGCCGAACGGATCGCCGAGCAGATACCAGACGGTGGTGACCACGCAGGCCCCAATCAGACCGGCATTCGCCCCGCGGGTACTCTTATAGAACGGCAGGTAGAAGGCAATAATCGCCACCACCGAGATCGACAGACGAATCGCGCGGGTGAAGAAGGAGAGCTTCAGCACCTCGGGGACGAACAGCACCAGGATTAACGGCAGGAAACCAATCAGCAGCGACAGCCAGCGCGTCATACGGAATTCACGTTCTGGCGTTGGGTTGCGATACGGCACATAGAAATCTTTCACCACCAGCGAGGCAATCGCCAGCGCCACGGTACTAACACTGACGAAGATGGAGGCCACCAGCGAGGTGGTCACAATCCCCGCCAGCCATGGGCTCATATCCTGCAGGAACACCGGCAGTGCATACAGGCTTTTGATATCCGGATGCAGGTACTTCGCCGCCACGCCAATCAACGCAATGGCAATCGCAATCGGCATGCAAAAGAAGAAGGCAACCCAGGTTGCACGCTTAGCGGATGCGGCACTTTTGGTGGAAGCGATGGCCTGAATCACAAACTGGGTGCAGAAAATCGAACCGATGGTGCCAATCATCCAGGCAAATATGGTGCTGGCCCCAATGTTACCGTCCCACGTCCAGTAGAAATGCGGCATCTCTTTGATCATCGGGCTAACGCCGCCGGTCATATGCAGTGCGACGCCGAGAATGATCAGGATACCGATATATTTCAGCCCGCTGTGCAGCAGCGTGACCCAGGCAATGCCCTTCATGCCACCGAACATAAAGTAGAAGGTACTGACGATTGCGGTGATCACGGCCGCCGTGGTGAGATCGAGGTTCAACACGGTCGAGATCGCCGCTGCGCCGCTCACATAGTTCCCCACGTTCACCAGCAGCAGCGCATAGATCATGATGAGGGAAATGATGTTCTTGGTTGAGTTGCCGTACCGTTCGGCAATCGCACCCGAAATGGTGATTTTGCCAGTGTTATAGATGCGCTTAACCAGCAGGAATCCAAACAGCGGGAAGCCAATCGCGGCACCAATCACCGACCAGGATGCGGCAAACCCACCTTCAAACGCCGCCTGGGCGGTACCAATGGTCGATTTTGCGCCAATGTACTCAGACATTAACATCACACCCACAACAAAAGCCGGCATCACGTTGGATCCCGCCATAAAGTCGCCGCTGTTTTTACTGCGCAGATGCCAGGTCAGCCAGGTGGTAAACAGAATATACGCGATGACGATCCCGACAATAATCATCATCCCTTCTGCAGAAAACTGTTTCATTTTAGCCTCATTGATAACGTAGGGTCGTGGCCTGCGCTGGGCTTCACGCTTGCCGTTAATGAGGTTGCCTGTTTTGTTATTTTAGTGTCTGTGCACAAAGGCAACCCTGTTTATGCTCATTGATTTATTTCACTCACATGAGAAAGAATTCACGCATAAGCAGGGCAATTTATAGGCTAAATAGCCAATGATTTGTTTGATCATGCTCACAAACAGTCAATGATGATTATAAATAATCAAATATTATTTAATAGTTACAAGGCGGACTGCAAAAAATCCACAAAGGCGCTAATGCGGGCGAGTAACTGACGCTGTGGCCGCCATACGGCAAAAATATCCCCGTCCGCGCTGCTCCATGCGGGCAGCACATGCAGCAGATCGCCGCGTTCAATCATGTGCTGGGCATCCCACCAGGAACGCAGCAAAATGCCGTGCCCATCCATCGCTAACTGCATCGCCACTTCGCCATCGTTGGTGATCAGGCTGCCCTGCACTTTTTGCGTCACCTGCTGCTGGCCATCACTCAATCGCCACAATGCGAAATCGCTTTCGTACTGGCGTAGCAAAATACAGTTGTGCTGCGCCAGCGCCGCAATACTGTCAGGCAGGCCGTGACGTTGCGCATAAATCGGGGCGCAGCATAGCACGCGGGGATTGGTGCGTAACTTGCGCGCGATGAGTCGCGCATCGGGCGGTTCGCCAATACGGATATCAATGTCGATGTGCGAATCGATGAAATTCAGTGGCTGGCTGCTGAGTTGTAATGATAACGAGACTTCAGGATGCAGCGCAGCAAAACGGGACACGCAGGGGGCAACATGGCGGCGACCAAATCCAAACGAGGCGTTAATGTTCAGGCTGCCACGCAGCACCGCCGCCTGACTGCTCACCGACTCCTCCAGTTCTGCCAGTTGATCCAGCAACGGGCGAGCCCCTTCCAGATAGCGTTTTCCTTCAGCGGTGAGCTCCAGCCGCCGCGTGGTGCGTTTAAGCAGTTGCACCCCCAGACGCTGTTCAAGGTGGCTGAGACGTTTGCTGACGGCGGGCAGCGACAACCCCAGTTCACGCGCCGCAGCGGTTAAACTCTCCAGCGCGGCGACGCGCACAAAGAAGGCCAGATCGTCGGTGGAGGTGCGCGATTCTCTACTTTTATTCAACATTGGCTTGCCGCTCAGGCTAATTATTTCCCGGTGATGCATGGTTATACTGCGTTCAGAACATCAACAGCAACCTGCGAGAACCCTATGAGCGGCAAAACCTACAAAATCGCCGTCATCCCTGGCGATGGCATTGGCAAAGAAGTGATGCCAGAAGGCATCCGTGTAATGGATGCAGCGGCAAAGAAATTCGATATTTCTCTGGAGTGGCAATGGTTTGACTTCGCCAGCGCTGAATACTGGCAAGAGCACGGCAAGATGTTGCCGGATGACTGGTTCGCCACCCTCAGCCAGTTTGATGCCATCTATTTTGGCGCGGTGGGCTGGCCGGATGTGGTACCGGATCACGTGTCGCTGTGGGGATCGCTGCTGCAGTTCCGCCGCGAATTTGATCAATACGTCAACCTGCGTCCGGTTCGCCTGATGCCGGGCGTCAAAGCGCCGCTGGCCAATCGTCAGCCCGGCGATATCGATTTCTACGTGGTGCGTGAAAATACCGAGGGCGAGTACTCGTCCGTCGGCGGCACCATGTTCCCTGGCACCGACCGCGAGGTGGTGATTCAGGAGACGGTGATGACGCGTACGGGCGTCGATCGCATCCTGAAGTTTGCCTATGAGTTAGCGCAGAAGCGTCCGAAAAAACACCTGACCTCTGCCACCAAATCGAACGGCATTGCTATCACCATGCCATATTGGGACAGCCGCGTCGAAGCCATGGCACCGAGCTATCCGGAAGTGAAAGTCGATAAGTATCATATCGATATTCTGACCGCGAACTTCGTGCTGCATCCGGACTGGTTTGATGTAGTAGTGGCCAGCAACCTGTTTGGCGACATTCTGTCGGATCTCGGCCCGGCCTGTACCGGCACCATTGGTATTGCCCCTTCCGCGAACATCAACCCGGAAGGGAAATTCCCGAGCCTGTTTGAACCGGTACACGGCTCAGCGCCGGATATCGCGGGCAAAGGCGTGGCAAACCCGATTGGACAGATCTGGTGTGGTGCGATGATGCTGGAGCACCTCGGTTACGCCGAAGCGGGTGCCGCCGTGCTGGATGCCATTGAGCGCACCCTGGCCGCCGGTAATAGCCTGACGCGCGACCTCGGCGGCAGCGCCTCAACGGAAGAGTTGGGTGCGGCGATCGCAGCAGCGCTTTAAATAGGCTTAACGGATGCGCCCGCTATCAACTCGGGCGCCCCAATGGCCACGGCCTGTAATGTTCGCAGTTGCAGGTGCTCACAGAGTCGTGCTCTGGCGCACCCCTACTTCACCGCCCCTTCCGTCACTCCGCTGATAAACTTGCGCTGGAACACCAGGAACACCGCCACCAGCGGCATGATCACAATCATCGCGCCCGCCATTAGCACCGGAATATCAATGGTGTTTTTGTTCTGGAAGAACATCATGCCGATTGGCAAGGTGCGCAGTTCATCCTTGTTTACCAGAATCAGCGGAATCAGGAACTCATTCCACGTCCAGATAAACAGCAGCAGCGCCAGCGTCGAGAGCGTCGGCCAGATGGCGGGCACCAGAATGCCCCACAGGATTTTGCGCCGGGATGCACCATCCATCACTGACGCTTCAACCAGTTCACGTGGCACCTGTTGCAGTGCAGTGGCAATCATCAACGTGGTGAACGGCAGTGATAAGGCAATTTGTGGCAGGATCAGCGCCAGATACGTGTTCGTCAGCCCCATCCAGCGCAGTTCGTGGTAGAGCGGGATAATGAAAGCCTCGCTCGGTAGCACCATGCCCAGACCCAGCATCGCCGCTATTACTTTCTTACCGGGGATTTTCAGCCAGGCAAAACCAAATCCCGCCAGAATCCCTAACAAAATGCTGCTGATCACCACCGGAATCACCACCAGCACCGAGTTCATAAAGTAGACGTTGAAGTGCCCCTGCTGCCAGGCCGTCACGTAATTTTTAAAGTTCAGCGATGAAGGTAGCGTGAACACGCCCTGAAACAACTCCATCTGGGTTTTGAACGAGGTCATCAGCGCCATTAAAAACGGCAGGATGGTCATCAGCGCGACAATCCAAATCAGTGCGCGTGAGACAACAGGCGTACCGCGCATCAGTGACGCTCCCGAATAGCAAAATGAATACAGGCGTTGATCATCAGCACAATCAACATACTGAACACGGCCACCGCAGACGCGTAACCAAAGTAGTGCAGATCAAAGCCCTGCTTATACATAAAGATGTTGGTCACCATAGTCGACGTACCCGGCCCGCCTTGCGTCATCACATACACCAGATCAAAGGCCTTCAGGCTGGCAATCACCGTCAGCAGCAGCGCGATGCGCAACTCCGGGCGCAGCGAGGGCAGCGTGATACGCATAAACTTCTGGCGGCGAGAAGAACCATCCAAATCGGCGGCTTCTAACAGCGAAGGATCCATGCGCTGTAATCCAGCCATAAACAGCACCAGACAGAATCCAAAGAAATACCAGGTGGCGACAAAACCCACTGCCGGTAACGCCCAGGTGAAATCCCCCAGCCACGACAGAGCCAACTGCGGCAAGCCAATCGCGCGCAGGAACTGATCGATAGGACCAAACGCTGGGTTATACAGCCAGCGCCACACCACGCCCAATACCGCCATCGGCATGATGTAAGGCAGGAAAAACAGAATACGCAATACGCTGCGCTCTTTGCCGTTGCGCGTTTCATACAGGAAGCTGCACAACAGCAGACCGACGCCAATTGGCAGCAAGGTGTAAAACAACATCAGCAGCGCGTTGTTGCCGAGCGCCACCCAGAACACCGGATCCTGGAACATGCGCACGTAGTTGCTGATACCGGTGAAAATCGGCAAGGAGGTGCCATCCCACTCGGTGAAACTGATGCCGAGCGAGGCCAGCAGCGGCAGGAGTAAAAACACCGCATAGACCAGTACGGCAGGCAGAAGATAGAGCGCATTGCGCCAGGCAGATTTGTTCAGCATAACCTTACTCGCTTGCAGGCTAATTCACGGCCCGGCATTGCTGTCGGGCCGGACATCATCAGTGCTTCAGGGTTTTCAGGTAACGTTGATAGTTGTTGTCGAAATTGGTGACCATCTGCTCCGGCGTCTGTCTTCCGGCCAGTAACAGCTGCACGTTCTGATTCAGCTCGGCGTTCATGGTCGGCGTGGCCCAATCCAGATAATGGCCGAGGCCATCATGCTCGTTGAGGGTCACCCAAACCTGATATGTCTCTGCCAGCAACGGGTTATCCGCCGGGATTTGTGCATTCTTGCTGGTGCCTGCCGGCAGGAAGCCCACTTTCAACCAGCGGTTAGCCATCTCATCCGATACGATGTAATCGATAAATTTGGCCGCCGCATCCTGCTGCTCTTTGGTTTTCGCGGTGTTGGTGATCGAGAACGCCAGATCGGTACCGCCCACCATTAGCGCATGTTGCACACCCTCACCCATCGGCATCGCCGCGAAGTGCACATCTTTATTGTCTTTGAACTGACCGAGATACCAGGTGCCACTCACCAGGAACGCGGCCTGACCATTCTGGAACAGCGTGGCCGCATCATCATGGCCAATGCCTTCGAAGCCAGGGAAGAAGTAGCCTTTATCTTTCCAGCTTTTCATCATGCTCGCCGCTTTCACCAGCTTGTCGTCTTTGAAGGTGCCGCCGACGTCGTAAATCAGATCGTCGAGGGCTTTGCGATCTTTACTCTCAATCTGTGCTTCCCATACCGTACTCAGCAGCTGCTGGCCCATATTGCCATCCAGCAGGCCGAGCATCATCGGCGGCGTACCCGCGGCTTTCAGTTTCTCCATTGCCGCTTCGAGTTCAGGCAGGGTTTTCGGTACCGCAACACCCGCTTTGTCCAGCAGCGCCTTGTTGTAATACAGCCCCACCATTTCACCGAGACTCGCCACGCCATACAGTTTGCCGCTACCAAAGTCTTGTTTATCAGACCAGCGGTTACGCTTGAGGATCGAATCCGGGAAGCGCGTGCTCCAGCCGTAAGTTTTGGCATAATCGTCCAGCGGCCACAGCAGTTTGTCTTTCACCAGCGAACCCATATCGCCACCGCCCTGATTGACCTGCGCGATTTGCGGGCCATCACCGGCAGTCAGCGCCAGCTTCAGTGGAATGCGTGTGTCTTCAAAAGAGTGAACCGAGCGCTGGATGGTAATGCCCGGATTCTTCTGCTGGAACGCTTTAACTGCTTCATCCACGGCTTCGGTTTGCTGCGGATAGTTATAAATATCCCATTCGTTCAGCGTGACCGCTTGTGCCGTCGCCAGGGTCGCACCGAGCAAAATCCCGGCTGAAACCAGACGCGACACACTGCGCAGTGAGCTTTTCATACGGGACGGACGTTTGGTTGAATCACACATCATGCTCGGTTTCTCCAACAGATGACTGGCATCCCTTCATCGCGACACCTGCATGTCCTGGCAGGTTGATTCAGCAGCAGTAATAACGACGTTAATTCATACTTACTTTATGCACAAAAGAAAGTCAAACACCCTCACTGCGGAATTTTTGCTCTGTGATACAGTGCAAACTGTGAGAAGAAAAGCGGGCTATGCAGTAGAGAATTCTGCATGGCAGCCGCTGAAGCGCACACCATAAGAAGACATAGCCCTGCCGACAGCACAAATCACTCACGCCATTCAGCCGCATTAACCCACTGACAGACCATATGAAAATTCTATACTTATTGAGAGAGGTGAGAGGCTTCTGCGGCAAAATCATCCCAGAACACAGGCACCACAGGCTCTGCGCCGCTTCACGTGGCCGTTCACGCCACCGTCCCCCCTCAGGATTTACCTCGATGTTGTGCGGTAGCGCAATTATTACACCTTGAAAACTAAGTCAGCTTTATTTACCGTAAAATCTGTTTATCTCATGACCACAGAGGCATCACCATGACGGCTAAAGGTGTTATTCGCCGCGCCAGCGAGAGCGATTTTCCGGCCCTGTCGCGCATCTGCTTAGAAACGGCCAATGCGGGCACTGATGCCACCGCGCTCTATTCCGACCCGGCACTGCCCGGCCTGCGCTTTGTCATTCCCTACGCGCGCTTTGCGCCTGACTTCGCTTATGCCATTGAAATAGAAAGCAAAGTGATGGGTTATGCGGTGGCAGCACCGGATACACGCGCCTTCGAAGCAGAACTGGATGCGCATTGGTGGCCGCCACTGCAACAGCAATATCGCGACTACACGCCGCGAGCCCCCCTCGACAGCAAAGTGCTGGATGCCATTTTTCAGCCGGATGCCGCTGCTGAACAACTGGTAGCGCAATGGCCTGCACATCTGCATATCAATCTGCTGCCGCCGGCCCAGCAAGGCGGCTGGGGACGAAAACTGATTGAGCAACTGCTGCAGGACCTACGCGCCGCTGGCGTACCGGGTGTTTATCTGGGCGTAAGCCTGCAAAACGAGAAGGTGTGCGGCTTTTATCAACGTCTCGGTTTCACGCCCATTATGCGCAGCAACGCCATCTACATGGGCCAACTACTCTGATTGAGGCATCACCATGACCAGCCTGCATCTGCAAAGCGTTAAAAAGTCCTACGACCATGTGAATGTGATTCACGGTATCGATCTCACCATTAACAGCGGCGAGTTCGTGGTGTTTGTCGGCCCTTCCGGCTGCGGTAAATCGACCTTGCTGCGCATGATTGCCGGGCTGGAGGAGATCAGCGACGGCAAGCTGTTGATTGAAGGCGCAGACATGACGCACCAGCCCGCCACCGAGCGTGGCATTGCCATGGTGTTTCAGTCCTATGCGCTCTATCCGAATATGACGGTGCGCGGCAATCTGGCTTACCCGCTGGAAGTGATGAAGAAATCCAAAGCGGAAATTGAGAAAGCGATTAACCAGACGGCGGCGCGTCTGCATCTGACGGAACTGCTGGATCGCCTGCCACGTGCGCTCTCCGGCGGCCAGCGTCAGCGTGTGGCCATCGGTCGTGCCATCATCCGCCATCCACGTATTTTCCTGTTTGATGAACCGCTCTCCAATCTGGATGCTGAGCTGCGGTTACAGATGCGCATTGAGATTGCTCGCCTGCACGCCTCACTGGGCAACACCATGATTTATGTCACGCACGACCAACTGGAAGCGATGACGCTGGCCGATCGCATCGTCGTACTTCGCCAGGGCAAAATTGAGCAGGTGGGTGCTCCGATGGCGTTGTATCACGATCCCGACAATCTGTTTGTCGCCGGGTTTATCGGTTCTCCGAAGATGAACTTCCTGCAGGCGGAAATTGCCACGATCGCACCAGGTGCCGTGCAGTTGCGCGTGCCTGCCTTAGGCATTCACACGCTGACCATGAAGATCGACGCAGCCTGTCATGAAGGGCAAAAAGTCACATTGGGAATTCGACCTGAACACTTCTCGCCGGCTAATCAGGATACCGATGCGCTGAGCTTTAGCGCTGATTTGTCATTCAGCGAGATGCTGGGGCACACCAACTATCTTTACCTGGATATCGGTGAGGAGAAGTTACTGGTGATTGAGGAGCGTAACGCGGCAGAACATGAGATTGGCGACCGCGTCAGCTATCAGATCAATGCTGAGCGCGGAATGTTGTTTGATGAGCAGGGATTGCGCCTGCGTTAAGCGCCTGAACGAAGCAAGCGCCGTAGTTATGCTACGGCGCTCTCCTTATAACGAGTGAACAACGTCGATGCAGATCGCGCCACTACAGCTATTGCTGCTTTAAGACACCGTCTCTTCATCAGCCTGCGCCGCCAGTAAATCCAACAGCTTATTCACCGCAAAACCTGCCGCACCCTGTGCCCACATCCGATTCGACTCAGTGAGGAACTGCAGCGGCGTCATCTGCGGCGTGATCTTCAGGCGATAGGTCTGGAAGCTCTGCGTAATGTGGTCGAGCAGGATGCGCGAGGCCATCTGCGGCTCCATCGCCAGATACACCACGTCAGGATCGTAAGCCACCGACAGATTCGCCAGCGACATGCCCAGATGCTGCCCGGCCTCCGCCAGCGCGCTAAGCACTTCAGGTGTGGGCTGGCTATCCAGATCGCGTAACGTCTGCGGCAGCGCCTCTTTCAGTGAAACTGCCACACGCTGCAAAATCGCCTGTGACGAGGCGACATCTTCCAGCAAACGTTCGGAGCCATCACCGAGCAATGACACACCAATCTCACCGGCTTTGCCATGGCGGCCGCGATAGAGCTGGCGATCCAGCAAGATTCCGGCCCCAATCCCTTTGCCAAAGGTGGCGATCACTGCTGACTGCGCATGGCCCAATTGACCAAATACCAGCGCGGCCATGGCTAAGGCATTGGCATCATTTTCGATAAAGACCGGCAGTGAAAAACGTTCTTCCAGCAGGCGTGCAATCGGCACGTTGTTCCAGCCCAGCGCGCGTGACAAGACGCAAACGCCGTTGCTGGCATCCACCAGCCCCGAGAGTGCAAGCCCAATGGCACCGACTTTCTTTCCTTCCACACCACGCAAAAACTTCGCCAGCGCATCACCCAGTTGCTTGGGGGTCATCGCGCCTGAAGGGATCTGCTGTTCGCCAATAATGTTGCCGCTGAGATCGGTTAAGACGATCAAATTACGTTCGGCGTTAAGCTGAATGCCCACCACACTGGCGTGATCCGGGTTGAGGCCGAGCAGGGTTTTCGGTCGTCCCATTGATACACGACGCAACCCCAGCTCCTGCACAATACCGCCGGAGAGCAAGCGGTTGGTGGCCTGCGAAACCGTGGACATACTCAGGCCGCTACGGACTTTGAGGTCAGACTGGCTGATTGGCGCATTTTCGACAATCAGCCGCAAAATGCGTGCAGTTACGTTGGGAGCGCTCATGGATCTCTTTTTTAAGTTAGAAGAGGCTAAGCCGGTTGCTGGCTGAACTGGCTGGCAAGGCGCAGTGCGCCGCTTAAGGCATCGCCCTGCGGCGGCACAAGCTGTGCAGCAATCTCGGCCGGTAACCAGGGCTGAATCGGCACCGCAAGCCCCCCCATCAGGGCCAGTTTGCCGTGACTGCGTGCCAGCAAGGGTTGCACCATCTGCACGATATCGGCAGCGGCCTGCTGCACCAGCGCAATGCCATGGGGATCGCCCTGCTGTGCAGCGGCAAAGACTTCAGGTACCACGCTGCCCCACTCGGCGGGTGTTGCCTGCTGTGACCAGAGTAACATCTGTTCCGGGCTGTGTTGATGCAACGCCATAATACGTTCAGTCAGCGCTGAAGCAGGCACGATAGCTTCGTGCGCCAGCAACGCTAAGCGCCGTGCACGGCGTCCAAGGATGGCGCCTGAACCGGCATCCGACAGGGCAAAACCCCAGCCACCCAGCAGGGTAAACTGCGCGCCGTCCCAGGCTGCGCCCTGGCTGCCCGTCCCGACAATCAGCACCGCGCCTGGTGCACCATCGTGCGCACCCGCGCAGGCGATCTCGACATCGGTAAACAGATAACGCGCCTGACAACGAGGCTGCCAGCTTTGCAGCCGTGAATGCACCGATGCCACATTGGCCCCCGCCAAACCCGCCACCAGCAGGGTGCGGTCACGCGCATCAGCAGCCAGCCCCGCTTGTTGAAAGAGCGTGTCGATGACCGATTCAATGGCGTTGATGGCGGCATCATACTGCGACCAGACATTGGCGGGCCCGCCCGTTGCTTCCGCCAGCACGTGGCCAGCGTGGTCCGTCAGGCGCCCGCGACAGTGTGTACCACCGCCATCAATACCCAGCAAAAGTGATTGCACGCGCTTCCTCCTGCCTGCCACGAACGGCATGATGCTTATAGATGTGCGAAAGATAGGGGAAAAAAACTTAAATCGCAATCACAAATAAATACGCATTCCGTATAGTTAATTAATATTCATTTAAAACATAAAGATAACAAAAAGTACCAATTTGAGATCGGCGTTACGGATTGACATTAGTTTTTCTGCCGTAATAAGTTAATGGTCAGATTATCAGCAGCCTGATGGGTCGGGCAGCTAACAAGCAACGGGCTTCAGGGGTACAACATGAAAGTGGGCATTATTGGTCTGGGCTTTCGTCTTTCCCATGTGGTGAAAGAGTTCAACAAAGCTGACGCAGAGTTCTCCGTGGTGGGTTACGTCGATCCGGCTCCCGCTGGCTTGCCAAATCTTCACACCTTCGGTATTGATGCCGGGAAGGCGTTCGACAGCGTGGATGCGCTGCTCCAGCACGGTGGTTTCGATCTGTTGCTGGTGGGGTCACCCAACTTTATGCACCTCGAGCATATCCGTCAGGGGCTGGCCGCCGGTTACACCGTGTTTACCGAGAAACCGGTGGTGATCAATGAAGAGCAGACGATGGCGATGGCGCAACTGGTACAACAATATGGCCATGAGCGCATTCTGGTCGGCCTGGTGCTGCGTTACTCACCGCTGTATCACGATCTATTGAACGCACGCGATGAAAATCGTCTCGGTGAAATCACCTCAATCGAAGCCACTGAACACATCAAGCCTTATCACGGCGCCTTCTTCCAGCGCGACTGGCGACGTCTGGAAAAATACGCCGGTCCTTATATTCTGGAAAAATGCTGCCACGACATCGACCTCTATCAGGGATTGGTCGGTGAACGCCCGGTGCGCGTTGCCAGCTTTGGTGGACGTAAGAACTTCACCCCGCAGCATGCACCCACCGGGGCTGTCACGCCGCAATCAGAGGTGTATCACGTGAAGCCCAGCGGCTGGTCGAGCACGGATGCGGTGTTTGACGGCGACGCCGATATCGTCGATTACCAGACGGCGCTGATCGAATACGCCAATGGCGCAACTCTCGCCTTCCACGCCAACCTCAACGTGCCGGATGAATTTCGTCGTTTCTGCGTGATGGGCACCGACGGCATGGCCGAGGGCGACTTTGTGCGTAACTACTTCCGCGTACACAACGCCCGTACCGGCGAGCGCGAAGTCGATACCACCTACAGCGGCAATGCTTATGACGGTCACTATGGTGCCGATGCGTTGATGGCTGAAGAGATCGTCAAACACATTAAACAGGGAACGCCACTGAAAGTATCCGTGGTGGATGCACTGGAAGCGGGTCTGACCGCGATCAAAATCGATGAAGCACGAAAATCGAAAACCGTGGTGGATATGACAGACAGCTGGAAACAATTTGACGCCAGCCTGGGGAAAACCGCGACCGTATAAGGTCAACCTCCCCGCGCAGATCCCCCTTTGCGCGGGGCTTTTCATGGCAGTGCAGAGTGGTGACATCATTAACCGGCCCGCGAGCCGGTTTTTGTTGGCACTTAACCTGCGTTTTCATTCTCCAGCTTCTGCCGTTTGCGCAGATGCGGGAAAATCGTCATCCACACCGCTACCACCACTAGCGTGCCAATACCGCCAAGTGCTGCGGCAGGCACCGCCCCCATCCACGCTGCCAGCATGCCTGACTCAAACTCACCCAGCTGATTTGAGGTGTTAATAAAGATGGCGTTGACCGCATTCACGCGACCGCGCATGTCATCCGGCGTATCCAGCTGCACCAGCGCGCCGCGAATCACCATGCTCACCATATCGAATCCACCCAGCGCGGCCAGCGCCAGCAGAGAGAGCCATAATTGCGTGGAGAGCGCGAACACCAGCGTGGCGACCCCAAAGCCCGCCACCGAACCAAACATAATCATGCCGACGTGTTTTTCCAGCTTGTGACGGCTGAGCCACACGCCAACAATGAGCGCCCCTACAGAAGGCGCACCGCGCAGCATGCCCAATCCCCAGGGGCCGGTATGCAGAATATCCTGCGCGAAGATCGGCAACAGCGCGGTGGCACCTCCCAGTAACACGGCGAACAGATCGAGAGAGATCACACCCAACACATCTTTGCGCTCACGAATAAAACGCACGCCCGCAAACATGGTGGTGAGATTCGTCGGCATCCGCGTTTGGGGCGGACGTTCATAACGAAGGCGGCTGACCAGCACCAGAGAGGAGAGATAAAACAGGGCGGAGACGCCGTAAACCACCTCGGGACCGGCCACATACAGCAGGCCACCCAAGGTTGGGCCGACGATCACCGCTGCCTGACCGCCCACTGAACTCGCCGCCATGGCACGCGCGAGAATCGGTGGAGGAACCAGCGCAGGGAGCATCGACGTGATCGACGGCCACTCCAGCGCTTTGGCCACGGAGATCAGAAACACCAGTCCCCAAATTTCAATTTTATCCGCCCAGTGCACCAGCGTCAGTGCCACCAGGCCAAGCAGAGCTAGCCATTCAATCAATTGCCCGACCAGCACAATGCGGCGGCGATCAAACTGGTCGGCAAGATGGCCGGCCGGCAGAGCCAGTAATACCGAAGGCAGGAACTGCATCAGGCCAATCATCCCCAACGCCATCGCGCTGTGCGTAAGGGCGTAGATTTGCCAGCTAACCGCCACGGAGAACATCTGGAAACCAAACGATGAACAGGTGCGCGCCAGCCAGAAGGCGACAAACGACCTGTGCCGCAACAGAGAGTCTTCTGCTGCGGATAACGGTGAAGCCATATTTTATCCCATCCTAAATCATCTTCCGGCCAGCATCATTGCACCAGCCTGGTGAAAAGCCGTTTACCGACTCTCATTATCATTTTGCGGCCACAGAGTGCGACATCTGACGCTGGCAAGCAATGGCTAGCCGTGCGCTTTAAAAACAGTTGCTTATCTAAAATTTAACTAAGCATAGAGTTCTGAATATTAGCAGGCTGATTGTTTTCACCTGAAAATATCTGAATCATTCCAGAAATTCCAATAACTCAATATTAAATACATCTTTTAGCCGCCATATCTCTCTATCAGAGACAGCTAAAAAAGGTGACCTTAACAAACATTTCGATCTATATTGGAAGCGTAAAGATCACAGCAACCTTGCCGTCCTTATAATAATTAAGACGTTCCAGTTAATTAATTTATTCATAGAGATAAATGGAAAACAGTTCATACAATCCTTATGTTACTGAGCGTATCCGTCGCCTCGACGGGGCACTGATGGGCGTGTGTTATTCAGCACCCTTTATGCATTGTGAACAGGAAAGCACAGTATTACTTAACGGAAGCAACATAATTTCACTGCACAATCAGTTGCCCGATGCGCCCGAACGAATAATTATCCCTTTAGTGGGAAATAGTCTTGCGCGCTTTTTAAAGGCGCCAGAAAATTATCCCAGCCTGCAAATGGAAAATGTCTCCCTTGCTATCAATTATGCCAGTTTAGTTAAGCATGAAGCGGCATTGCGAGAAGCCGTACAGCATCACGCATTCTGGCTTTATGATTTGGCTCCGCCAGGAACGTGCTGGAAGAATATTGCCTCTTTTCCCTTTAGTAGAATTGTCCTGAACGATGATTTCTTCAATGATAATTATCTCAAGTTCAGCTTTCCCTTTTTGCTCGGATCCTGCCGGGAAAGAGAAGCAGAGGTGATATTACGCACTCCGCAATTAACTCTGCCGTTGTCTGTCTATGAAGACCTGCAACTTTCTGGCTGGCAGGAACAACGCACCAGCAACACCCTGTTCGAAGTGTAAACGCTTACACGAAATGCCGCCGCTTGCCGTTATGACCCGATCTCTTCGGGCATAACGTTAGAATCTCCTCATAAAATGTCGCACTACTACCATTCCACAAGCGCAAAGCACTAAAAAAATCAAACCCGTTAACGTTTTTAAGATAAAATTTAACGCAAAGGGATCATCTGGCGTAACGGAAGCGCTGCGATCGAACATTTTAAGTCACTTCGTACTCTATGTCGGGAAACAACCTAATGCGTTGTTTCCTTTTAAGTTTATGGCAAAGAAAGAGGTTAATATTATGGGGAAAGCTTCCTCATCTTTTGGCGTGATTCGCTTTTTGACGGTGCTGTTCGCACTGCTCACAGGCGCATTTATGCTGGTAGGCGGTGTATGGCTAGCCGCAATTGGTGGTTCCTGGTACTACGTTATTGGCGGTGTGATTATGTTGATCACCGCTATCCTGCTGTGGCGCCGTAGCGGTGCAGCGATCATGCTGTATGCACTGTTGCTGTTGGCAACGCTGGTGTGGGGCGTTTGGGAAGTTGGTTTCGACTTCTGGGCGCTGGCACCACGTACCGATGTGCTGGTGATCTTCGGCATCTGGCTGATTCTGCCGTTTGTGTATCGCGGTCTGAATCATGCAGGTAAAGGCGCGCTGGGTCTGATGGCCGTTGCGCTGATTGCCAGCGTGCTGGTGCTGGCGTGGGCAGTGTTCCACGATCCGCAGGAGCTGAACGGTGAAATCCCAGCGGCGGCAGATAATGCCCCGCAAGCGCAGCCGCTGAGCAACATCAAGGATGCTGACTGGCCTGCGTACGCGCGTGACCAGCAAGGCACGCGCTTCTCTCCACTGAAGCAAATCAACACCGGTAATGTGAAAGAGTTGCAGGTAGCCTGGCAGTTCCAGACGGGCGATCTGAAAACCCCGAACGACCCAGGTGAAATCACCGACGAAGTGACGCCGATTAAAATCCGCGACACCTTGTATCTCTGCTCTCCGCACCAGATTCTGTTTGCGCTGGATGCAAAAACCGGTAAGCAGAAGTGGAAATTTGATCCGGGCTTAAAACCGAATCCAACCTTCCAGCATGTGACCTGCCGTGGTGTCTCTTACCATGAAATGCCAGCAGCAGCGGATGCGTCTAACACCCAGCCTGCGCTGTGTTCACGTCGCATTTATCTGCCAGTGAACGACGGTCGTCTGTTCGCGCTGGATGCCGAAACCGGTGAACGTTGTGCCGCGTTTGGTAACAACGGTGAGCTGGATCTGCAGCACAAACAGCCGGTACTGACCCCAGGCCAGTATGAGCCGACTTCACCACCGATCATCACGGATACCACTATCGTGATTGCCGGTGCGGTCACTGATAACTACTCTACCCGTGAACCGTCAGGCGCTATTCGTGGCTTTGATGTGAACACCGGTAAACTGCTGTGGGTGTTTGATCCGGGCGCGAAAGATCCCAACGCGATTCCAGATGATGAACATACCTTCACCATGAACTCGCCGAACTCCTGGGCACCGGCAGTATACGATCCAAAACTGGATACCGTATTCCTGCCAATGGGCGTGACGACACCAGATATCTGGGGTGGTAACCGTACGCCTGACCAGGAACGTTTCGCGAGCAGCGTACTGGCACTGAATGCCACCACCGGCAAGCTGGTGTGGTCGTATCAGACCGTGCATCACGATTTGTGGGATATGGACCTGCCGTCACAACCGACGCTGGCCGATATCACTGACAAAGATGGCAACACCGTTCCGGTGATTTATGCCCCGGCCAAAACCGGTAACATCTTTGTCCTGGATCGTCGTACCGGTAAGCCAGTTGTCCCCGCACCGGAAACTCCAGTGCCACAGGGCGCTGCGAAAGGTGATCATGTATCCGCAACTCAGCCGTACTCCGAACTGACCTTCCGTCCGAAGAACAATCTGACGGACAAGGACATGTGGGGCGCAACCATGTTCGACCAACTGGTGTGCCGCGTGATCTTCAAGCGTCTGCGCTACGAAGGTCCGTTCACCCCGCCGTCTGAGCAAGGTACGCTGGTGTTCCCTGGAAACCTCGGTATGTTCGAGTGGGGCGGTATCGCGGTAGATCCACATCGCCAGATCGCGATTGCTAACCCAATGGCGCTGCCGTTTGTCTCTAAACTGGTGCCACGCGGTCCGGGCAACCCGATCGAGCCACCAGCCGATGACAAAGGCGGTTCAGGTACTGAAACCGGTATCCAGCCACAGTACGGTGTCCCGTATGGCGTGGAACTGAATCCGTTCCTGTCTCCGTTGGGTCTGCCATGTAAACAACCGGCCTGGGGCTATGTCTCAGCGGTTGACCTGAAAACCAACGAAACCGTGTGGAAAAAACGTATCGGTACCGTTCGCGACAGCGCGCCGGTTCCGGTTCCGTTCAAAATGGGTATGCCAATGCTGGGCGGCCCAATAACCACGGCCGGTAACGTGTTCTTTATTGGTGCGACTGCCGATAACTATCTGCGCGCGTTCGACACCAACACCGGGGAAATGCTGTGGCAGGCACGTCTGCCAGCCGGTGGCCAGGCAACACCGATGACCTACGAAGTGGATGGCAAGCAGTACGTTGTCATTGCTGCAGGTGGTCACGGTTCGTTTGGTACTAAGCTGGGCGATTACGTCATTGCCTACGCACTGCCAGATGCTAAATAAGTTTCTGGTTTGATGTGACAAAGGCGGGCTGCGAAGCCCGCCTTTTTTGTTGTCTGACTGCCCGCGCTCTGGCGTATCGCATCGTTATGAAGAAGCTAAAGGTTGTTCGAAGCGCCATACCTGTCGCCGTTACGGCTTCTTTAACACCCGCGCATTTAACAGCGCGCACAGCGCCATGATCACACAGGTCGCCAGAAACACTGGCCGCATGCCGAAAGCACCACCGACAAACCCGCCAAATAACGGACCTGAGACCTGACCGACATACTGGGCCGAGGTCGAATACCCCAACATTTTCCCCACCTGCCCTTGCGGCACATTGTGGCGAATCAGCGCCGTCACGCACGGCATCAAACCGCCCAACGCCATGCCCATCAGAAAACGCAGCACCACTAATTGCCAGGCTTGAGTAATAAACGCCTGCGGGATTAACAACAGGGCACAAACGACCAGGCCGTAAACCAGCACGCGGCCATGCCCTACCCGATCCGCCAGGCGCCCCAAACGCGGCGCAGAGAGAATACTGCCCAGTGCAGCCGCCGCCATCACCACGCCCGCCGTCACCGTAATCGCATGATCGCCCTGCACGAACTGACCGATATACAGCGTGATAATCGGTTCAATCGACATATTGGCAAAAATCAGCAGCATGCCGGACAGCCACATCAGTCGCACCAGTGGCAGATTGACCGGCTTCTCACTCTCATCGTGAGTTTGCACCGTCTTTTTACCCGGCTGACGCGGCGCTTCTTTTAATAAAAAGGTGGTGGCAAGGAAGGCGAGGAAAATCACGGCGCCGGTCAGCCAGAAGGTATGGCGAATGCCAATCAGCGGTGGCAACACCCCGCCCAGCAGTGGCCCCACCACGTTGCCCGCCATAATGCCGGAAGACAACACGCCCAGCGCCCAACCGGTCTGCTCTTTTGGCGTTTGCGCCGCGACCATGATGGTTGAACCCGATGCGTAGCCCCCCAATAATCCCGCCAGCAAACGCAAGGCAACCAGTTGCCACGGCGCCGTCGCCATGCCAATCAGCGACATGGCAATCGCCATTCCGAGGCTGGCACGAATCAACATCAGTTTGCGGCCATAGCGATCCGCCAGTTTGCCCCACAACGGTGCGGTTAACGCGGCGCTGAGGAAAGTGGCACCATATGCAGCACCCGACCAGCGCGCAATCGCGGCAGGTTCCTGCACGCCAAGTTGCTGCACATAGAGTGGCAGAAACGGCAGCAGCAACGTCATCGCCACAATGGTGCTGAACGAACCCAGCACGCAGACAAACAAATTACGTTTCCAGTGTTGCTGCTCAGGCGCTAACACTGTTGATGATTGCGACATAGTCATTCCCTGTTTTTGCTTTTTTAGCAGGCTAACAGCGGAGCACGACATAAAACAGGGAGAGAGAGATATTTGCCAACCAGCGTAATATTGTTGTCAGGCAACAACAATTAACTGCCGCTCAAGGCATTAATTAACGCATCACACAGCAACGTCACGGGGGATGAAGGTTGCGGCTGCTCTTTGAGCAGCAGATAACTGTGTAAACGATCCATTTGCCACTCAGGCAACACCTGTTGGATCTCGCCGCGCCCCAGCGCCTCTTGCGTCATATACGCTGGCAAATAAGCGATGCCGGTGCCGGCCAGCGCCGCATTCAGCAGCGCCATGCTGTTATTGGCGCGGAAACGGCTATGCACATCCAACGCCAGCCGCTGTTTATCGCGGCGAAACGGCAGTGCGGCAGTATGCGCGGGACCGTGGAACAGCAACAAATCGTGACGTGTCAGGCGCTCTGGATGGTCGATAGCGGGATGCGCTGCCAGATAATCCGGCGTGGCATAGAGTCCCCACTCGATGGTGCTCAGTTCGCGATAATTAGCGACTTCCGGCGCGCGCGCACGAATCACGATTGCCACATCCGCGCTGGGCTGCGGATCGTCACTGGTGGTGAGGTCGAGATCGACATTGATATGAATATGACGGCGGATAAAGTCATTTAGAGTGGGGACGACGCACTGGCAGCCATAGGTGATTGGCGCCTGTAAGCGCACATTACCCGCGGGCAGTTGATGAACCTGCTGCACAAACGCATCGGCGCGGTGCATCTCTTCCAGCATGCGGGTACAAAACGGATAGTAAGCCTGACCCAGCTCGGTCAACGCCACTTTCCGCGTGGTGCGCTGCAGCAGTTTGATGCCGAGTCGCACTTCCAGCCGCGCGATTTCGCGACTGACATGCGATTTAGAGACACCTAAGGTTCGCGCGGCTTCGCTAAAGCTTTGCCGCTCAACGACGCGCGCAAACAGCATCATGGCGGTGAGATTATCGCTGTTGTCCATGTTCTCTGGTGGTTAACAAACTGAGAACAGCAGCTTAAAAGTAAAAGCCGCAATAAGCACCGAATTTAATCAGCGAACGGGGTGGAGCGGCGTAATTTATCGCGCAATCCCTTCGCGATTTACTGCGCAATAAATTGCGCCGCTACGTCTACTTTGCAGATCACTATCAGCGTCATCAATCAACTGGCCACCGCCAGCGGGAACAACAAACGTTCCTGTTCAACGCGGCGCTGACGACGCAATTGACCCGGCGTGACGCTGAAGTAGTTCTTAAAGGTGCGGGTATACGCCTGCTGCGTATCAAACCCGTAGCTCATCGCCACCTGCAGAATCGCTTCATCGCTGTTGATCAGCGTGAGCGCGGACTCAGTCAACCGGCGCTGACGGATGTACTCTGCCAGAGAAAAACCGGTGTGCTGACGGAACAGACGTTGCAGATGCCAGCGGGAGTATCCCGAGCGGCGTGCTACTTCATCCAGATGCAAATCGTGCCCTAAGTTGTCTTCAATCCAGTCCAGCAAACTACGGATAAATTCGCGCTGATTCATGGGAATCTCCTGCTTCGACAATATGTCCAGTGCAGTCACTGTAGCGCGTTAAATTTATCCCTTAATTAGCAGAAAATTAGCGCAGAATTAGCAAGGGGGGAAATGGGTGCTCCGCCTGAATAAGTCCAGCGGCAGAAAGGCAGCAAGAGCGTGAATCCTCAGGCTCTTATATAAGTCAGTAATGGGGGGGAACGCTCGCAGCTAACGCATCTGCAGCGGGAAGTATGACGGAGGGTAATTCTGGCCTAATTATCTGGCGCTACACTGCGTCCATCAGTTTGGGAGAACACTATGCGTGTGCTGCTGGTAGAAGATGATGAAATGATTGGCGCCAACTTGCAGCAGGCGCTGGAAGCGGCGGGCTGGTCGGTGGACTGGGTGCGCGATGGCGTATTTGCCACCAATGCCTGGGCCGAAGGCGGTTATACCTGCGTGCTGCTCGATCTCGGTTTACCGCGTGAAGACGGTATTCACGTATTGAAGCGTGCGCGTACGCGTGGCGATATGACGCCCGTGCTGGTGCTGACTGCGCGTGACACCGTGCAACAACGCATTCAGGGACTCGACAGCGGCGCCGATGACTATTTGCTTAAACCCTTTGATCTGCAAGAGGTACTGGCGCGCATGCGTGCAATCACCCGACGTCGTCACGGAGCGGCGGATTCCCTGTTAGGCAGTGGCGATGTGCAGCTGGATATGATGACGCGCGAAGTGCTTTACAAAGGCCAACGCGAACAGCTAACCGCCCGCGAATATGCCCTGCTCTACGCTCTGCTGGAGCGACCAGGTGCCATACTGTCACGCGAACAATTAGAGAACCGCATTTACGGCTGGGGTGAAGAAGTCACCAGCAACGCCGTTGATGTACTGATCCACGGCATGCGCCGCAAGCTCGATAACGAAGTGATTCGCAACGTGCGCGGTTTGGGCTGGCGAGTACCGGCAATATGAAACCTTTCACTTTTATGCGCTCCCTGCGTAACAAACTGCTCGCCACGCTGGTGCTGCTGCACCTGGCGATGATCGGCGGCGTCACCTGGTATTTCTACCATTGTTATGGCGACATGATGGGCACCATGAAGGACGATCAGCTCGCCAAGATTGCTGATGCCTGGTCCTCCAGCCAGCGTATGCCTGCGCTGATGCCAATGGTGATGCAGCAAGAGAAGCTGAAGAGCACCTACATCGTTCAGCTGTGGGACACCAATAATCATCTGCGTGCCAGCTCATGGCCTGCTTTACAGGCGCCGCTGCAGGCAAAAAAAGGCTGGTCCGATTTAAAAGTCGGCGACTGTGGCGATGACTGTGACTGGCGCGTGTATACCCGTCCCGGCGAACTGGGCAGTGAAATCGGTAATATTCAGGTTTTACACAACATCGGCTACATGAAAAGTTTGATGGTGAAGCGGGTGCTGTCCGCCATCATTCCCTTAATGCTGATGATGCCGCTGTCACTGCTGGTGATCTGGCTGGTAGTACGTGCCATCACGCGAGATTTGCGCGTTGCCTCGCGACAGATTGCCGCACAAGAAACAATGCATCCACACTCGGTATCGCCGGATGGCTTACCGGATGAAGTGCTACCGCTGGTGGCTGCTTATAACTCTCTGCTCGATAAGCTACGGGCAGCCTGGTCATCGCAGCGACAGTTCCTTGAAGATGCGGCACATGAACTGCGCACGCCGGTTACCGCCGTCACCTTGCAGCTGGAGAATCTGCGCCAGCATATTCAGCCTGGTGAAGCCAGTCGCCAGTTTGATCAGCTGGAAGCCGGCGTCACGCGGACGCGCCATCTGGTGACGCAGTTGCTGAATATCTCGCGCCAGGAAGATCAGTCAGTGGTGGCCACGGTGGAAACCATCCAGCTCGATGATTTGCTGAAAGAGAGCATCGAGCAGTTGATGGTGGTCGCCGATAAACGCGGCATTGATATCGGTTTTAATGGCACCACGCACTATCGCCTGCACGCCAGCCGTTCCGATTTGCGTAGCCTGTTTGATAACCTCATCGGCAACGCGATGCTGCACACGCCGGAAGGCAGCCTGGTAGATGTGCTACTGCATCGCGTGGGCAATCACACCGTGGTGGATATCGTCGATAACGGGCCGGGCATGCCGGAGTCCTTTATCGAACGCGCCTTTGATCGCTTCACCCGTTCGCCAGATGTACAGGCGCAAGGCAGCGGTTTGGGTCTGTCGATTGTGCGCAGCGTAGCGCAGAAGCATCAGATGCAGGTCGCGCTGTCGAACTGCCATAACGCCCAGGGACAAATCTCCGGCCTGCAGGTGCGTGTGACCTTGCCATAACCGACGTGTCGCTACCGCCTTGAATATCCAGCGCGGTAGCGGCACAACGTATTGCGTCTTTTCCTCATCTAAATCGCCCTACACGATGAACCACGCATTTTTCGCCGCCAAATTTTAAAGGCGCACGATAAATCGTGCCGCTACATTCTTTTTCTGCATCTGACATTTTTGCGGTTGTACGCGACAACGTAAACGGTTGCGGGGTTCCGTTCGCCACACGGCATTTATGTGATCAAAATCACATATTCAGTGAATCAAAATGCAACACATTTTGACAAACGTGATCAAAATCTATTTCCTATCGCTCTGTTACAGGCACATTACGCACATTTGAAAATTCGGCGATTCAGACCGGATAAAAACAACACACGGCCCATCCCCTGGGATCGATTTCACTCGATTGCGGCGCAACCGCAGCAATCACTAGCATGTGGTTAATAAAATAATGAAATTTAAAGCATTGATAGCAGGGGCCTTACTGGCCAGCAGCTGGACCGGCGCGGCACAAGCGGCAGACAGCGATCCGCAGTATCTTTCAGACTGGTGGCATCAGAGCGTTAACGTCGTGGGCAGTACGCACACCCGCTTCGGGCCGCAGTTCAACAATGACGTGTATCTCGAATACGAAGCCTTTGCTAAAAAAGACTGGTTCGATTTCTACGGCTATGCGGACTTGACCAACTTCTTTGGCGTGGGTAACAGCAACGCTAACGGCATTTTTGACCACGGTTCGCCGCTGTTCATGGAAATTGAGCCACGTTTCTCTATCGATAAACTGACCGGCACCAGCCTGGCGTTTGGTCCGTTTAAAGAGTGGTATTTCGCGAACAACTATATCTATGACATGGGCCGCAACGCTTCACAGCGTCAGAACACCTGGTACATGGGTCTGGGTACCGACATCGATACCCACAGCGATATCGGTCTGTCATTGAACGTGTATGCCAAATACCAGTGGCAGAACTACGGTGCAGCGAACGAAAACAGCTGGGATGGTTATCGCTTCAAAGTGAAATACTTTGTGCCGATTACCGATCTGTGGGGCGGCAAGCTGAGCTACATCGGCTTCACCAACTTCGACTGGGGTTCAGACCTGCGCGATGAGACCGGTCCATCACGTACCAGCAACTCGATCGCGTCCAGCCACATTCTGTCGCTGAACTACGATCACTGGCACGTTTCTACCGTGGCACGTTATTTCCACAATGGCGGTCAGTGGGCGGATGGACAAGAGCTGAACTTCGGCAACGGTCCGTTTGAAGTGAAATCAACCGGTTGGGGTTACTACCTGGTCGTGGGTTACAACTTCTAATTAGCTAGATCCTTAGCGGCGCAATTTTCGCGCGTTACTGAAACGGCAATATCGCTATCAGAAACGCATTAAATTGTGCCGCTACGTAGGCTGACCGGCTGTAAAACCCTGCCCGTCAAATCTGCGGCTTATAGGCATTCACCATCCACGGCACGCCGAACTTATCGGTAAACATGCCGAAACCGTGCGCCCAGAACGTCGGTTCCCACTTTTTCGTCACTTCCCCACCCTCTGACAACGCGTCAAACCAACGTTTACCCTGCGCTTCATCTGGCGTGGATAGACTCACGGAAAATCCGGCATAACTTGCCTGCTGTGCACCGTCGCTCATCATTAATTCACCCTGCCCGATGCGCAGATGGGCATGCATGATCTGTTCAGGCGAGAAGGTCACGCCAGAGGGGCAACCTTCATCTTCGACGGTGGTTTCATCGGGCATATCGCCAAAGGTCATTTTAAACAGCAGTTCGCCGTCGGTGGCCGCAAGATAGAAGGCTATCGCCTCTTCACAGCGACCGTTGTAAAACACATAAGGTGTAATTTGCATGGTCAGTTCTCCACAATTGGAACGTCCAGTGCAAGTGTAGTGCGCAATAAGTAATCAGCTGCGAGCCAGGCCGCACTCTTACCTTTGTTGACAATAGCGGCGGAACAGCTGAGCCATATACGCGCTCATTGGGGTCAGCGCCGTGTCTTTCCGCTGGATCAAATAGAAGGTGGCTTTGGGTAGCGGATCGTCAAGATCGAGGGCAATGAGCTGCCCACCGTGCGTCGGATCTTCGATCACATCGCGCGAGATGATGCTGACAAAATCACTTTTGGCGACCAAACTGGTGCAGGCCATAAAGGTTTCGCAGGTCACCACGATCTTCGGTGCCATACCGCGCTCGCCAAACAGATCGTGCAGCAAGCGGTAATAACTGCCCTGCGGGGTCGGCATGGTCCAGTCGCAGTGCTGCAACTCATTCAGTGAGCGGGCATGCGCCATCGGATGGCCTTTACGCATCACCACCTGATAGTCACGCTCCATTAGCCGCTCAAAAATCAGCTCCTGATCCAGATGATGTTGATCGTAGGTATTAATGGTGAAATCCAGCGCGCCCTGACGCAGTTCATGCACCATCGACACCAGTTGCCCCTCAACGATACGCACCTTCACCAGCGGGTATTCACGATGAAACTGAGTGATCACCTGCGGCATGATAGTGCGCGCAATACTGCCGCCCACACCGATATTCACCCGCCCCCCTGCCAATCCCAATCGCTGCTGAATATCCTCCTGCGCCACGCGCAATTCTTCCAGCACCAGACTGGCATGACGAAAAAAGTTATCACCGATATCCGTTAGCGTGACGCCTTGCTGACGACGTTCGAACAAACGTGCGCCAAGCGCCAGCTCCAGTTCCTGAATCGCTTTGGTCAGCGCAGGCTGTGAAAGTCCCGATAAGCGGCTGGCAGCGCGAATACTGCCCTGGCGGGCCACATCGACAAAAGCGCGCAGCTGATGAAGTTTGAGGTTGGCAGGCATGATTTTTGTGATAACCGTTGTTTATCAGTGACAAGATATTCGCATCTTATGCGCACCAATACCATTGTGTAGATTCGGGATAATGCATAAAAAACCAACACAAAGGATATGCCGATGAAAAACCTCTCCGACCTCGTCAACGCGCGGATTCCGCAGATGCAAAGCTGGCGTCGCGACCTCCACCATTTTGCCGAATCGGGCTGGCTGGAGTTCCGTACTGCAACGATAGTGGCCGAAGAGCTGCATCGTCTTGGTTATCAGCTCAAGCTCGGCCGCGACGTGATCGATGCCGATGCGCGCATGGGCTTACCTTCTGACGAGGTGCTGGCACAGCAGGAAGCCCGCGCACTGGAACAAGGCGCACTGCCACAGTGGATCTCACATTTCTCAGGCGGCTTCTGCGGCGTAGTCGCCACGCTGGAGACCGGTCGTCCCGGCCCGGTGATGGGCTTCCGTGTCGATATGGATGCGCTGGACCAGAACGAAAGCCGTGATGCCGACCACCTCCCTACCCGTGAAGGATTTGCCTCCTGCAACCCCGGCATGATGCACGCCTGCGGTCACGATGGCCACACTACCATCGGTCTGGCGCTGGCGGGCGTGTTGATGGAGATGAAAGATCAGCTCAGCGGCACGATTAAAATTATCTTCCAGCCTGCCGAAGAGGGCGTGCGTGGCGCTAAAGCGATGGTGGCCGCAGGCGTGGTGGATGATGTGGATCTGTTTACCGCTATCCATCTCGGCACAGGCGTACCTGCTGGCGAAATCGTTTGCGGCAGCGACAGCTTCCTGGCCACCACCAAACTGGACGTCAATTTCACTGGCGTCGGCGCGCATGCGGGCGGTAAACCAGAAGAGGGTCGTAACGCCTTGCTGGCCGCCGCGCAAGCTACACTGGCGCTGCACAACCTGCCACAACACAGCGGCGGTGTCGCACGCGTCAACGTAGGTGTGTTGCAGGCGGGATCCGGACGCAACGTGGTACCCGATTATGCCCTGATGAAAGTGGAAACCCGTGGCGTCAGCAATCAGGTTAACGATGACATCTATCAGCAAGCCCTGCGCGTGATTTCCGGCGCGGCGGCGATGTATGGCGTTGAGTACGACATCAAACTAATGGGTGGCGCACGCAGCTGTACCCCAAGCCAGCCGTGGGTCGATTTTATCCACCAGCAGGCCGATGCCATGGGGATTTTCACCTCGGTAGTGGATACCAAAAAGCAGGCGGCGGGTTCGGAAGATGCCACATACATGCTGGAGCGCGTGCAGCAGCGTGGCGGTCAGTCATCCTATGTGATCTTTGGTTGCGATCTGGCGGCAGGCCACCACAACGCGAAGTTCGATTTTGACGAAGCGATCATGGCTACGGCGGTGCAAACCCTTGCGACGCTGGCGCTGAACCAGGCACAGTTTGGAGGTCAGCGATGAGCCATCACGATTTTATCGATCGTTACATCAACGAAAACCAGCCGCGCTTCACCGCCCTTAGCGATGCCATCTGGGATGTACCGGAAACCCGCTTTGAAGAGACGCAATCCGCCGCCATTCTGGCCGATGCGCTGGAGCAGGAAGGCTTTGCCGTCGAGCGTGGCGTCGGCAATATCGACACCGCCTTTATCGCCAGCATCGGCAGTGGAAAACCGGTGATTGCTATCCTCGGTGAGTTTGATGCGCTGGCCGGTTTGAGCCAGCAATCAGGCTGCGCCACACCACAACCACTGGTGGAAAACGGCAACGGGCACGGCTGCGGCCATAATCTGCTGGGCACCGCCGGACTGGCCGCGGCCTTCGCCATCAAGGCATGGTGGGCGGAGAACAGCCAGCGCGGCACGCTACGCTTTTACGGTTGCCCAGGCGAGGAAGGCGGTTCTGGCAAAACCTTTATGGTGCGCGAAGGGCTGTTTGATGACGTGGATGCCGCTGTCACCTGGCATCCTGAAGGCTTCAGCGGCATGTTCAACCTCAGCACGCTGGCCAATATCCAGGCCGCATTTCACTTCAAAGGCGTGGCCGCGCACGCCGCTAACTCGCCGCATCTGGGCCGCAGTGCGCTGGATGCCGTCACCCTGATGAACACCGGTGCCAATTTCCTGCGCGAACATATCGTGCAGGAAGCGCGCGTGCACTACGCCGTGACCAACACCGGCGGCGTTTCCCCCAATGTGGTGCAAGCCGATGCCGAAGTGCTGTATCTGATCCGCGCGCCAGAACTCGATCAGGCACAGGATATTTATCAGCGGGTGATCAATATCGCCAAAGGCGCGGCCCTGATGACCGACACCACCATGACGGTGCGCTTCGATAAAGCCTGCTCCAACTATGTGCCGAATCGCGTGCTGGAAGCGGTGATGGAGCGCAACTTGCATCAGTTTGGCTTGCCCGAGTACAGCGCGGAGGAGCAGCAGTTCGCCGCCGAGATTCGTGCCACGCTAACGAAGGATGATCTGCGCAATGCGCGTTTGAACGCAGCGCGCACCGGCGGCGAGGCAGGCGTGGCATGGACCGAGGCGCTGGGCGACAAAATTTTGATGGATGAAGTGGCACCGTATGCCATAACGCGCGAGCTGCTGTATGGCTCAACCGATGTCGGCGATGTGAGTTGGATGACGCCAACCGCGCAGTGCTTTGCGCCTTGCTTCGCCTTTGGTACCCCGCTGCACACCTGGCAACTGGTGGCGCAGGGCCGCACTTCGCTGGGCCACAAAGGCATGTGTCTGGCCGCCAAAGTGATGGCCGCCACCGCGCTGACCTTGTTGCAGGATGAAGAAGCACTGGCGCGCTGCCGCGAAGAGTTCCAGCGCGTGCGCCGCGAACAGCCCTACAGCTGCCCGATTCCGGCAGATGTGACGCCATCAAAATTATAAAAGCCTTAGCGGCATAAAAGATTCAATCCGGCGCAAACCCGGATGCAGTAACCCAAAAATAAAAACTAAAGCTCCAAATAATTCGAGTCGCAGTAAGGCGGCAAGTGCGGGCAGCTCCAGGAGCTGACATCAGTCAGTGACGGGGGGGCCCGCACGCAGACAACGCATCTGCGGCTTGAAGTATGACGGGCGCAAATACAACAGACATGACGAGGAATAACCGATGGAAGTGACCACGGAGAACCGCAGCCCAGGGAAGCTGTTTAGCTGGATTGAGCGGGTCGGCAACAAAGTGCCCAACCCGTTCTTACTGTTTGTCTATTTGATCGTGGTATTGATGGTCGCCACCGCGATTATCAGCTACTTCGATCTGGCAGTGAAAAATCCCACCAATGGCGAACTGGTACGGGTAAACAACCTGCTGAGCGTGGCCGGGATTCAATGGATTCTGCCTAACATCATCAAAAACTTCAGCGGCTTTACCCCGCTGGGCTCGATTCTGGCGCTGGTGATTGGTGCGGGTCTGGCGGAGAAAGTCGGCCTGCTGCAATCGCTGATGGTGAAGATGGCCTCACGCGTGAGCCGCCGCTACGCCAGCTATATGGTGCTGTTTATCGCCTTCTTCAGCCATATCTCATCGGATGCCGCACTGGTGGTGATGCCACCGCTGGGCGCGCTGATCTTCCTCGCCGTGGGTCGTCATCCGGTGGCGGGTTTACTGGCGGCTATCGCGGGTGTCGCTTCCGGCTTTACCGCCAACCTGCTGATCGTTACCACCGACGTGCTGCTCTCCGGCATCAGTACCGAAGCGGCGAAAGCGGTGAGCGATACCGTGCACGTGAGTGTGATCGATAACTGGTTCTTTATGGCCAGCTCGGTGATTGTGCTGACGATTGCCGGTGCCATCCTTACTGATAAGTTTGTCGAGCCGCGTCTTCCTGCGTGGAACGGCGGCAACAACGATCGCCTGCCGCCGCTGACCGCGCTAGAAAATCGGGGCCTGCGGGCTGCGGGCATTGCCGCGCTGGTGTTTATCGCCCTGATGGCCCTGCTGGTGGTGCCAGAACATGCCCCCCTGCGTAACCCGAAAACCGGCGGCATCATTCCTTCGCCGTTTATTCAGGGCATTGTGCCGATCATCATCCTGTTCTTCTTTGTGGTGGCGATTGCTTACGGCGCCGTGACAAAGCAAATCCGTCGGGCCGATGACATCCCGCAGCTGCTGGTGGATCCGATGAAGAGCATGGCGGGCTTTATTGTGATGGTGTTCCCGCTGTCGCAGTTTGTCGCCTTCTTTAACTGGAGCAACATGGGCAAATTCATGGCGATCGGTCTGACCGATATGCTGGAAAGTGCCGGCATCAGTGGCGCGCCCGCGTTCCTAGGTTTGATGTTCCTGTCGGCATTCTTGTGCATGTTTATTGCCAGCGGCTCAGCCATCTGGTCGATTCTGGCGCCAGTGTTCGTGCCGATGTTTATGCTGCTCGGATTCCATCCGGCCTTCGCGCAGATGATTTTCCGTATCGCGGATTCTGCCGTATTGCCCCTCGCGCCGATGTCACCGTTCCTGCCGTTGTTCCTTGGATTCCTGCAGCGATACCAAAAAGATGCGCAACTTGGCACCTATTATGTGCTGATCTTCCCGTATCCGGTGGTGTTCTTTATCAGCTGGATCATCCTGCTGCTGGCATGGTACGCACTGGGTTTACCGATTGGACCGGGCGTTTACCCCAGCCTGCATTAATCGCATCGCCATGGACGGCGATCACACTTCTGTGAACTGCAACGTAGATTGCGAAAATGTCACCGTTGCCCCTCTCGGCAACCCGCGATGAATTGATTATCCTGCTATTCCTTCGCTTGCTAACGGTTAATTATTTTTAAAACCCATAAAACCGTGCGAGTTCTGCAAACACCGAGGTTTATCCACTAATGACAACAATCACTTCGACAGGGATGGCGAACGATCACATCGCAGCGGATCGCCGCACCTTAGCCGGGCGCATCGATGCACTGCCCTCATCCGCAGGCTTATGGCGTTTTATTACGCTGCTGGCGCTGGGCGGTTTTTTTGAGCTCTACGATCTGTTTGAAACCGGCTATATCAGTTCTGGTCTACTGGCTGCTGGCGTGTTTCATACCGGCTCGGAAGGGGTCTTCGGCATTGCTGACCAGGCTGCCTTTGCTTCTGCCACTTTCCTCGGCCTGTTCGTCGGCGCCAGCCTGCTAGCCCCATATGCCGACCGCTTTGGTCGCCGTCTGACCTTTATGTGCGCACTGGCATGGTATGGCGTGTTCTCGCTGTTGATGGCCTTCCAGCAGAGCGCTGAAATGATCATCCTGTTCCGCTTCCTGGTCGGTATCGGCCTCGGTGTTGAGCTGGTGACCATTGATACCTATCTGTCCGAATGGGTGCCTGCTCATCTGCGCAGCCGCGCCTTTGCCTACTCTTTCTTTATCCAGTTCCTGTCGGTGCCTGCCGTGGCGCTGATGTCATGGTGGCTGGTACCGCAAACTATTCTCAACCTTGAAGGCTGGCGCTGGGTGGTGATCGCCGGTGCGGTTTGCTCGCTGGTGATCTGGCTGATTCGTAAAAACCTGCCGGAATCGGCGCGCTGGCTGGCGCAGCAGGGCTGTCATCAGGAAGCGCATAAGGTGCTGAGTGAGATGGAAAAACGCTGCGGGATTGCGCCGGGCGAAGATTTCTCTGACAGCGATGCCGCAGCAGCGTTGCCAAAAAAAGGTCGCTTCAGCGAGATTTGGTCCCCCGCTTACCGCAAGCGTACACTGATGCTGGTCGTGATGAACTTCTTCCAGGCAATTGGCTTCTTCGGCTTCGGTAACTGGCTGCCTGCACTGCTGTCCGGCAAAGGCGCAACGGTGACCCACAGCCTGCTGTATGCGTTCTTTATCACCCTGGCTTATCCGCTCGGCTCACTGATTTGCAGTCGCTACGCCGATAAGCTCGAGAACAAATGGCAGATCGTTTTCTCCTCCCTGATGACCGTGGTATTCGGCACGCTGTTCGCGCTGGCAACCAATCCGGTGCTGATGATCATCTGTGGCTTCCTGATCACCTACAGCAACGCGTGGCTGACCATTAGCTACCACGCCTATCAGACCGAGATTTTCCCGACGCATATTCGCGCGCGTGCGGTCGGCTTCTGCTACTCCTTTAGCCGCCTGTCGACGGTATTCAGCAGCATTTTGATCGGCATTATTTTGCAGTACGCCGGCAGCCAGGGCGTGATCGTCTTTATCGTGCTGAGCATGCTGATGGTGATGCTGTCAGTGGGGATTTACGGTCCGAAAACACGCGGGCTGGATTTGGAGAATATTTAACAAGACGTAAGGAGTCTTGATATCCAGCGGTAAGTAACGGGTGATAACGCAGTCTGGAGCCGCTTAGGGTCTGGCGTTTTGTAAAAAGGCCGCCAATGATGAAAATGGCGGCCCTATCTGGTTAAAGCGGTACGCAAATTTGCGCCCCGCTTTATGTCACTTTACTGCCCTTCCAGCACCTTAATGTCCGCGCTGCCCTGCTTCGACTCGACCGCTTCATCCTTGCGTAGCTTCGCCACATCCTTCGCCGTCACCGACGACTTCACGCCATTACCCCAGCTGCCGCGAATGAAGTTCACCACATCCGCCACCTGGTTGTCGTTCAGACGCCAACCGAATGCCGGCATGGTGATGGCTGACGGGGCGCCCTGCACGCCAGGCAAGGTGCCGCCCACCAATACGATGTGTATCAGCGAGGTCGGGTCCTCCGCCATGACGACCGGGTTGCCGCGCAGTGCCGGGTAGAAACGTTGATAACCGCTGCCGTCGGTCTTATGACAGGCCGCACAGCTATCGACATACACCGAAGCACCTGGCTGGCTGTCATCGCCCTTCCACAACGCTTTGGCGACCGCATCATCCTGCGTGAACACCGTCTGGCTAGCGTCCTTCGCGCCCAGCGACTTCAGATATTTGGCAATCGCGCTGATATCTTCATCGTTGAGATATTGCAGGCTGTGCTGCACCACGTCGGTCATGCCACCAAATACGGCGGTGTGATCGTTGCGGCCAAAGCGCAGGAACTGCTTCAGATCGTCTTCGCTCCAGCGGCCTAAACCATCACGGTTGTCACCGCGCAGATTGCTGGCGGTCCAGCCATCAATCGGTGCGCTACTGCCTGACAGGTAATCATTGCCTTCGCCGTTGGTCAGCGCTTTTTCCTGCATGGTGATGCTACGCGGTGTATGGCAGGCACCGCAGTGACCCAGACCTTCCACCAGATAGCGACCACGAGCTAGCGCCGGATCTTCCTGCGCGGCGGGCTGGAACGCTTTCACGTCTGGCGCGAAGATGCCACGCCAGATGGAGAGCGGCCAGCGCATCGACAGCGGCCAGGGAATGTCGCTGTCTTTGTTGGCCTGCGCCACCGGCTGTACGCCATGCATAAAGTAGGCATACAGCGCCTGCATGTCTTCATCGCTGACTACCGCGTAGGACGGATATGGCATCGCCGGATAGAGCGTCTCGCCATTTTTCGCCACGCCATGACGCACCGCTTTCTGGAAATCGTCGTAGCTGTAGTCACCAATACCGGTGGTTTTATCCGGGGTGATGTTAGTGGAGTAAATGGTGCCAATTGGCGTCGCCATCGGTAAGCCACCGGCAAACGGCTTGCCGCCCTCGGTGCTGTGGCACGCCACGCAGTCACCCGCGCGTGCCAGATACTCACCGCGCTTCACCAGAGCGTCCGAACCTGCTTCGTCCGCCACTGCGGCGAACGTCATCGTGCCCAGAAACAGGGCCAAAATGCTTTTGATCATCGCCGTGTTCCTTATGCCTGAACCAGGGGGCCGGGGTTCTTCAGATACTGTTCGCGGATAGCTTTAGCTGACCAATAGCTCAGCGCCGCCACCATGCCGGTTGGGTTATAGCCGAGGCCCTGCGGGAACGCAGAGGCACCTGGCACAAACACGTTAGGCACATCCCAGCTCTGCAGATAACGGTTCACCGCACTGGTTTTCGGATCTTCACCCATGATCGCACCGCCGCTCATATGCGTGGTCTGGTACACGGTGGTATCGAAGTGAGAGCCTGGTCCTTTGGCGCCACCGATGATCATTTTCGGGTTCATCGCTTCGGTGATCTTGCGCATCTTACCGACCATAAACTGCGCCATCTTGATGTCGTTGTCCTGCCAGTCAAAGGTCATGCGCAGCAGCGGCTGGCCATAGACATCTTTGTAGTTCGGATCGAGATCGAGATAGTTGGCGCGATACGACTGGTGCGCGCCGTGCGCATCCATCGAAATATGATGGTTATAGGTATCAGCCACAGCGGCTTTCCACTGGCTGCCCCAGTTTGGCGTGCCTTTCGGCGTCGGCAAACCGGAGATCGGTTTGGTACCCGCCTGGTTCACCCAGAACGGGGAGCCGCCAACAAAACCATGTGGGCCGTGGTCGAAGTTGTCTGCGTTGAAGTCATCCACTGCCACGCCCGCACCGCCCGCACCAATAAACGGGTTGGTGGTGGTGTTTTTGTCGAACAGCGCTTTCAGGGTCGAGATGTTCTGATAGGCGAAGTTACGGCCCACCACACCTTCGTTGCTGATCGGATTGTACGGTTTGCCAATACCCGAAAGCAGCATCAGATGCACGTTGTGGAACTGGAACGCAGACAGGATCACCAGATCCGCTGGCTGCACCACTTCACGCCCCTGACCATCCAGATAGGTCACGCCGGTGGCGCGCTTCTTGTCATCGGTCAGATTGACGCGCAGCACGTAGGAGTTGTTACGCAGTTCAAACTTCGGCTCCTGACGCAGCGCGGGCAGAATATTCACGTTCGGCGAAGCTTTGGAGTACATGTAGCAGGCATAACCGCTGCAGTAACCGCAGAAGTTGCACGGCCCCATCTGCGCACCATAGGTGTTGGTATACGGGCCAGAGGTGTTGGCTGACGGCATATCATAGGGATGATAACCCACTGATTCAGCAGCCTGGGCAAACAACTGTGCCGAGTAAGTACGCTTCTGTGCAGGCAGTGGGAAAGCACTGGAACGATCCGGCGCGTAAGGGTTACCGCCTTTCTCTTTGCCTTGCAGCTGGCCTTTGATCGACCAGGCGCTGCCGGATGTACCAAATACTTTCTCAGCCTGATCAAAGAACGGCTCCAGCTCATCATAGCTGACGCCGAAATCCTGAATGGTCATGCCTTCCGGGATGAAGTTTTTGCCGTAGCGCTGCTCGTAGTGGCTGCGCAGGTTCAGCTCCACCGGATCGACACGGAAATGCACGCCTGACCAGTGCAGACCTGCACCGCCGGTGCCGGTGCCCGGCAAAAACGCCGCCAGCTGACGATACGGCACCGCAGTTTGCGAGGCATCGTGACGGATGGTCACGGTGCTTTTCGACAGATCCTGGAACAGCTTTTTACGGATGTTATAGGTCAGTTCATCAATCGACTGCGGATAGGATCCATCAGGATAGGTATCACGATGTGGACCGCGCTCCAGCGCCACCACCGTCAGACCGGCTTCGGTCAGCTCTTTCGCCATGATGGCTCCGGCCCAGCCGAAACCCACCACCACCGCGTCTACTTTTTTCAATTCATTTGCCACGGTTACGCCCTCTCCCCGCGAATATCCACTGACGGGAACGGATAACGTTCACCGCGCTCCACCCAATCCATAAAGTCGGCACGTGCGCCAGGGAAGCCAATCAGCTTCCAGCCCACCATGCCCTGATTTCCACCGTGGATCGGATCGCTGAAGTAACCCTCGCGGGTGTTCTGCAGCAGGAAGGAGAAGAAGGTTTTGCTATTGAGCTGCGGGAACTGTGCCTCACCGCTCTCAAACGTGGTCAGCAGTGCGTCCTGCTGTTCGCCGGTTAGCTCAGCGAACACTTTGCCGTGCTGCTTTTTGCTCCAGCCATCGGCATCGGCCAGACCCAGACGATAAATCTGCTGCGGCACCAGCGGAGACTGATAACCCAGCTCTTTAGGCAGATCGGGATTGAACGGCCCCTGCATATACCAGTTGCTGCCGGTGGCATACGGCGTGTTCATCTGACGATCGATAAACTCCGGCACACCGGCTTCCAGTGCGCCAGGCCCGCGTTCATCATTGGGGATCAGGCGCGCCACTGCCGCGGTGATAAAGGCGAACTCTTCCGCCGTAAACCAGCTTGGCTGATAAGCGCGTGCTTGTTGAGGTGCGACGGGTTGCTCTGCTGCTCCTGCGGCCATCGGCACCACTAACGCGCCCATTGCCGAACCGCCAACGGCCATGGCTGGCGCCAGGGTGATGGTTCTCAGCAGAAAGTCCCTGCGACTGTGACCATTTTTTTGTTCTGACATGACATTGCCTCATTACCACATGAATGCGGTATGAAAGTTAACTCGTTGCGTTGTATTGTTTTTTAGTTGTGGCTTAAGGGATACAGCGTCACTGTTACCGGTAACAGTGCGTATAGTGTAACACCACAACTGTTATTAATTTAGTTTCTCGAAACAAATGCGCACAAAATACTTAACAAGTCATGGTGTCGCTTTACATCGCAGCAGGGATGCTGTCATCGTCAGATACAACCCACAACAGACAAAGCACTGTCTGACGCGGTATAAAAGAGTACACACAACAGCGGAGTGCCTATGTTTAAGTCCTACTTTCCGCGGCCAGCGCTGTTTTTCAGCTCGGCCGCGATTTGGAGTTTGATTGCGATTTTTGCCTGGTTTGGCTTTTTCAATGATTTTCCAGCACGCTGGCCTGCGCTACAGGCCGCAATGCAGCAGCCATTGCCAACCAATGCCAGCCGCTTTATTCATGCGAGCCAACTGTGGTTTTATGCCTATTACTGGATCGTCGCAGCGATTTTCGCCCTTGCATGGAAGGTGATCGATAACCATCCGTGGCAGCGCTGGTCAGTGTGGGGCGCAGCATTGATCATCTTTGTCACCTGGTTTGGTGTGCAGGTCGGCGTAGCGGTCAATGCCTGGTATGGTCCATTCTATGACTTGATTCAAAAAGCCTTAACCAAAGCCGGGTCGGTGCAGATTGCTGAATTTTACCAGCAGGTTCTTGCCTTTTTAGGTATCGCATTGATTGCGGTGGTGATTGGCGTGATGAACTCATTCTTTATCAGCCACTGGGTGTTCCGCTGGCGCACCGCGATGAACAATTACTACATGCACAACTGGCAGCGCCTGCGCCATGTGGAAGGTGCCGCTCAGCGTGTGCAGGAAGACACCATGCGATTTGCCAGCACGCTGGAAGATTGGGGCGTGAGTTTTATTCAGGCGATCATGACGCTGGTAGCGTTCCTGCCGGTGTTGATCACCCTGTCACATCACGTGAAAGATATCCCGCTGTTAGGCAATATCCCGTATGCGTTGGTGATTGCGGCGGTGCTGTGGTCGGTGTTTGGCACCGGACTGCTGGCAATCGTCGGGATTAAGCTGCCAGGGCTGGAGTTCCGCAATCAACGTGTGGAAGCGGCCTATCGTAAAGAGCTGGTGTATGGCGAAGACAACGCCGATCGCGCGTCACCGCCGACGGTGAATGAGCTGTTTAGCCGCGTGCGCTTTAACTATTTCCGTCTCTATTTCCACTATCTCTATTTCAACATCACCCGCATTCTCTATCTGCAGGTCGATAATGTGTTTGGGCTGTTCCTGCTGTTTCCATCGATTGTTGCCGGGACCATCACACTCGGTTTGCTCAACCAGATTACTAATGTGTTTGACCAGGTGCGCTCATCGTTCCAGTATCTGATCTCCTCCTGGTCAACACTGGTCGAACTGATGTCGATCTACAAACGTCTGCGCAGTTTCGAGCAGATTCTGTCGGATATCCCGCATCAAGAGATGATGCGCGAGTCGGCGGAGTAAGGTTGTTGTAGCGGCGTTATTTATTGCGCATCTGTCAGCGGTTATATCGCTAGGTGTGCGCGATAAATCGCGCCGCTACCCTTCTCATCAATCAGCTGCTAACACCGCAAACACCTTCTCCACCGCGTACGCACCCGGATCTTTCACCCCATCCAGACTCTGCTGATTCAGATAGGCCGAACGGCCCGCTTTGGCGCTCTGCATTTGTGCCGTGGCATCGGCGCCTTGCTGAGCGGCTTTCGCGGCCGACGCCAGCGACTCACCCGCCACTAACGCTTCCAGTGCCGGCTGCAGTGCATCCACTAACGTACGATGCCCCGGCTGCGCGCCACCGTAATGCTTCATGCGCTCCAGACCATGCATTAAGGCCTGCGGCAGTGCGCTGCCCTCTTCCAGTTTTTGCCCGGCGCTGGTGAACAGAATCGACATCAGTACGCCGCTTGAGCCGCCCATCACCGTGGCCAGTTGCTCTCCGATCAGCGCCATCAGCGTTGGCAACTCATCCAGCGGCAGTTGCTTGTCGCGCAGGCCGCGCTGAATCTTCTTCGCACCTGCCGCAAAGGTTGAGCCGGTATCGCCGTCGCCGACTTTGGTATCCAGCGCGTTAAGTTCGCTTTCCAGATCGATTAAGGTCTGCGTCACGCGCTCAACGTGTTTTGCCACTTCAGCGTTGTCGGACGGATCGAAATCCAGCACGCTGCCGACTTTTTCCGCGCTCTGCAAACTGATCGGAGCGAAATCATAGACCGGCACCCAGCCCAGCACCTGCACCGGCGCATTGAGTGCCTCAAGGAAGGGTTCCTCCAGCGCCAGCAATGACAGCGAGAAGCCTTTCATATCTAAAGCGCTGACCAGGGTTGCCGGACCGATAAGGTGGGTAACCCGCGCCGCCAGTGGCGATTGCAATACTTCGCGCGTCAACACCGCCAGCTCCAGCTGGGAGAAGCCGCCGAGGTTGTTGATCAACAGCAGCGCCTGTTTGCCGTCTGGCAGCGACTGCGCCAGCTTATCGGTCATAATACTGCTGATTTTTCGACTATTTTGGGTATCCAGTGTCACCACGCCCGGTTCGCCGTGGATGCCCATGCCCAGCTCGCTGTGGCCCGCTTCGACACGTTCATCACGCTTTTCGCCCGGGATATGGCAGGTAGCAAACGCCAGCCCAAGCGATGAGGTGGCGTCTATGGCACGCTGCGCCAGCGCTTTGACTTCATCCAGCGATTGCCCCTGCTCGGCAGCAAAACCGGCGATCTTATGCACCAGCACGGTTCCAGCGATGCCGCGCGGTTGAGGATTTTCGGGCAGCGCAATATCGTCCTGCACCATTACCAACTCGACGTTGTAGCCGAGATTTTTCGCTTTCTCCGCCGCCAGCCCGAAGTTCAACCGGTCGCCAGTGTAGTTCTTCACAATCAGCAGACAACCTGCATCGCCCGTGACATTGATGATGGCATTGAGCACCGCATCGACGCTCGGTGAGGCAAAGATATCGCCGCACACCGCCGCCGTGAGCATGCCTTTGCCGACAAAACCGGCGTGCGCCGGTTCATGGCCCGATCCGCCGCCGGAGATCAGCGCCACTTTGCTCTTATCCCAATCTGTGCGCACCACCACGCGGATCTCATCACCGAGATCGAGGCGGCTCAGGTTATGCCAGGGCGTGCTCAGCAAAACCCCTTCGATAGCTTCGTTCACCAGATCGTTTTTCTCATGCATAAAAAACTGGCTCATTGCTTCCTCTCCATTGGTGTTGTCGAGGTAAAAGGTAGCGTATATCGCGGGGCGAGCGGGGAAGGAAAGTGCGGAAATGCAAAGGGCGGCACACGCCGCCCTTGAGTTTCAGATAACTGCCGCTTACAGCGCGATGCGCAGGACGCTATCCGGATTTTTTGGTGGCTCTTTACGGGTGCCCGGCTGCTTAATGCTAACAAACAGCGCTTTACCGTCTGCTGACAGCGCCAGGCTGTTTGGCAGGCCCGGTGCTTTCACCGTGCGCTTCACTTTATAAGAGCTGGCGTCGATGATGCTGATTTCACCCGCTTTGCGATGGGTCACGTACAGCTCGTTGCGATCGGCATTGAACAGCACCGCCAGCGATTCTGGCACATCAATCTTATGAATCACCTGCTGAGTGCGGGAATCCAGCACCAGCACCTGAGGCTGTTTAGAGTCGCTCAGGAAAATGCGATGGCCATGGGTATCCAGCGCAATATTCAGGAAGAAGTGATCTTTGTCGCCATCAATTTTCTGACGTTTTTCAATCGCGTTCAGGCGCGTATTGATGGTCACCAGTTCGCCATCGGCGTTGGTTACGTACAACTTCTGTGCCGCAGAATCGATGGCCAGGCCAGTACCCATTTTACCGGTGTTCGGTACGGTGCTAACCAGCTTCAGGGTTTTGCCATCCACAACCCACACCACGCTCTGCTCACCGAGGCCGGTGACATACACGCGGTCGGTGGCCGCATCCGCAACCACTTCACGCGGCTGCAGTGGACGGACGGTTTCGCTGCGCTGACGTGCATCCAGCACCAGCGAGTTCAGCACTTTACCGCTGCTGGCATCCACCGAGGTCAGTGCCGCATCGCGTGTATTGCCAAAGAACAGCGTGTTGGTTTTCTGGTTGATGGCGGCGCCAAAGGTCGGCAGATCGGTATTGATGGTCTGCTTCACCGACAGATCCTGCGGATCGAGACGATAAACGGTGCCGCCTTTGGTGCTGGCGTTTTGCGCCGTGGCGAGGAACAGCGCGTTATCGCTGTTGCTGAATGCCAGTTCGTAAGCACCTTTGGAAATCACCTGGTTCAGCGGCTGAGACTCCGCTGCCAGTACCGCAGAGGAAGATAACAGCGCCGTTGCCAGCAGCAATGGACGCAACGCCCATGTTGTTTTAATCGCTTTCATAACTTCTCCATAGCAAATCCACCGCCTCATGGCAGTGAAGTGAAAGCCCGACAATGCAACCAATTTCAGAATGACAGCCCGAGGCGAGCCGACGAAGGATGTTAGTTTTTGAGAATAGTAATCATTTAGGTAGGAAAGTAACAGAATTTTATGCAGTTACCAACGCCGCCAGGGCGCCCTAAGGCACCCTGTCAGCACAGATCGTTAACGCAGACTTATTTGATCAACTCAGCAGTCATGTGCACGCCGTTGTTGAAATTGGCTTCAGTCACTTTATAGGAAGCACCAGCTTTGTGCGCCTGAGCAGCGATTTGCGCTTCTGCACCATCCAGCGTTGAAGCACATGCGGTGACGCTTTGCGCGAAGCTGGCGAATGGCAGAGCAGAGAGAGCGATAACAGCAGCAAAAGTTTTGATAGATTTCATGGTCAATTCCTCAATGATTTTTTATCGGATAAGGCGTCATCGCCTTGTTGAGATAAATAGTAGGCGTGAATTCGATCACAAAAAAGCAGAGAGATTTGCCGTAGTTATTCGATTAATTTGAATATAAAAAGCACATTTGGATTAACCTGTGTGCAAAGGGTTAAAAAACTGGTTTTTTAGAGTGGTGCAGGATTTATGTCTGAAACAGCTGCTTTTCAATCTGTCACCGTTTATGGCTTGAGGCAGGCATTTCAAAGAGATTGCTAACAATACGCACAAGTGTTCAGAAGCAGGCTGGGGCCGCTTTGGGACGGGCAATCCGCAGCGCCGAACAGAATGAGTCTGCCAGGATAGCCCGCAGGACGCGGGCGGAAGGCGGGGCGGCACAGGGACGTGCCATCCCCCGCCGTTCCGTCAGGCAGACGAATGACGTGAGGGCACCGCGTAGCGGCGCGAGGACGCCAGTCCCAAAGCGGCCCCAGCCTGCGTGATTACGCGTGACTAAACACCGGTGCCGCAGGTCAATTAACCGTGATGTCGAACGCGGGTGAAAATAGTGATAGCCGCCAGCAGCATCAGCACGCCGCTGGCGAGGAACACACCGCCCGCGCCGTTGAGATCAAACATCCAGCCACCGGCCGCAGCACCTGCGGTGATCGCCAACTGAATGGTCGCCACCAGCAAACCGCCGCCGGATTCCGCATCATCCGGCACCGCACGGGAGATCCACGTTGACCAGCCGGTCGGCATCGAACCGAATGCCAGGCCCCACATCGCCACGCCGGCACCGACCAGCCACGGCAGATTGCCAAAACTCACCAGCACCACCGCTGTCACACTCATTACCAGCGCCATGCCGGTCAGCGTCAGCGACACGCTGCGCGTCACCAGGTAACCCGCCAGTGAGGTGCCGAAGAAGTTCGCCACGCCAAACGCCAGCAGCACCAGCGACAGCTGATTGATATTGAGCTGCGCGCTGCTTTCCAGGAACGGACGCAGATAAGTAAAGAAGGCAAAGTGTCCGGTGAACATCATGATCACCGCCAGCATGCCCCAGCGCATCAAGCCGTTACGCAGCAGATCCAGCACGCCGCCGCTGCGCGCTTTATTCTCTGGTGGCATCGCAGGCAGTGTGAAGAACTGCCAGAACAGCGCCAGCACGCCCAATGCACCGGTCAGCAGGAAGATATTACGCCAGCCAATAATGCCGCCGAGATAACTGCCCAACGGTGCGGCAATGATGGTCGCCAGCGAAATGCCGCTAAACACTATCGACAGCGCCTTTGGCACCTGATCGCTGGGTACCAGCCGCATAGTGATGGCAGTGGAAAGCGTCCAGAAGCCGCCAATCGCCATGCCGAGCAGCACGCGCGCCAGCAGGATCATTGGCAGATTTTCTGCAAAGGCCACCAGCAGCGCCGAGGCAATCAGCAGCAGCGTAAAGGCCAGCATCACGACACGACGATCGAGACGACGCGTAAGGTTGCCGACCACCAGACTGGTGAGCAATGCCACCAGCGCAGTCACGGTCACCGTTTGGCCCGCTTGCCCTTCGCTCACCTGCAGCGAGTCGGCAATCGGTGTCAGCAAGCTCACCGGCAGAAATTCGGCAGTGATCAGGCCGAACACGCCAAACGCCATGGCAAACACCGCGCCCCATGCGGGTTTATCCACCGCTATACTTGTTTCGACTACTTCAGTATCCAGACTCATTTGCGATCCCCATCACAAAAATTCAGGTTGTAAGCATAGTGAGATGACGCAAGACGATCTATGATACAAAAACTTTGTTTTTTGATAATTCGTCTGGATTCGTATGAGCCGCTATGAAGATCTGACCAGTGAACTGCTGATGGGCATGCGCCTGTACGGCGTGAAATATCAGCGTATCGCCTTACATAACCCTTTTGGTTTGCAATACGATGACGCGCCGGGCAAGGCACAATTGCACTTTGTTGGCCGTGGATCGTTAATGATCCGCTCAGCGTCTGGCGTGATCTATCCGTTGCAGGCAGGCGATGCGATGCTGATCCCGCACGGCAAAGCGCACGCGTTGATCTCCAGCGAAGACGCCATTTGTGAACCGATTGGCACCTTCAACAGCAAACCGATCTGTGGCAGCGTCTGTGACATCGCTGACAGCAGCGAAGGTTGCCCGGACGACAGCGATGTCATTTTATTTAGCGCCTGCATGGCGTTTGAACTCGGCGGCATGCAGCCGCTGGTACACACCATGCCGGATGTCATGCTGGTGAGTACCTTGCTGGCGCAGTACCCGGAAATCCAGCCGATTCTCGATGCGATGGAGCGTGAAACCCGCGAGCGCAAAGCCGGTTTCGCCGGGATTCTGTCCCGACTGGCGGATGTGGTGGCGGCGCAGATTGTGCGCGGCTGGGTGGAAAACGGCTGCGGCAAAGGCAGTGGATTAGTGCAGGCACTGCGCGATCCGCGTCTTAGCCTGGCGATGGCAGCCATGCATCGTGAGCCGGGCGAAAACTGGACGGTGGAGCGGCTGGCACGCGAATCGGGCAGTTCACGCTCAGTGTTTGCCGCCCGTTTTCAAACGGCTACCGGCATGACGCCGCTGCGCTACCTCACTGAACTGCGCATGCGGCTGGCGGTGGAACGTATCGTCAATGAGGGCGAAGCGGTGGAAAGCGTCGCCTTCCACCTCGGATACGGCTCGCTGGCGGCGTTTAGCCGGGCGTTTAAACGCATTGTCGGCTCACCACCCGGCGCATTAAGGGCAGCGCGCGAGACGCTTTAACGAAACACGCTGATCGCTTCCACCAGGCGATTCGCCTGACGCGTCATGCGCCCGGACGCTTCGGCGCTTTCCGCCACGCGAGCGGCATTCTGGTGCGTGATATCGTCGAGATCTTCCACTGCAGTACTCACTTCACTTAACGCGATGGACTGTTCCGCCGTGGCAGAACTGATCTGGGCAATCAATGCCGTGACATTTTGCACCTGGTCGACAATATCCTGCATGGTGCGCCCGGCCGCATCAGCGTGATTACTGCCCGACTGCACGCGACCCGCGCTGGTCTCCACCAGTGTTTTGATTTCACTGGCGGCTTTGGCGCTACGCTGCGCCAGGCTGCGCACCTCGCCCGCGACCACCGCAAACCCTTTGCCCTGCTCACCGGCACGCGCCGCTTCCACCGCGGCGTTTAACGCCAGAATGTTGGTCTGGAAAGCGATGCCGTCAATCACGCTGGTAATATTGGCGATGCGTTTCGAGCTGTCGGCGATCTCCGCCATCATCCCCACCATCTCCTGCATCACTTCACCGCCTTTCAGCGCGGCGTGGCTGGTATTTTCTGACAGCTTGTTTACTTCATTAGCCGTATCGGTGTTGCTTTTCACCGTGGCGGTCATTTCATTCATGGTGGCGGCGGTCTGCTGCACGTTGGCCGCCGCCTGCTCAGTGCGACGGCTCAATTCGTCGTTGCTGCGCGCTATCGCACCGCTGGCACTGAGTACATTGATCGCCTGGCCGCTCACATCATCCACCAGCCAGCGGAACATCAGGCCGAGCTGTCCGATGGCACGCAGCGTGATGCCGATTTCATCCACACGATCTAACTGATCCACCTTATGACTGGCGCCAGTGGCGACGCTTAATGCCTGGCGGCAGATGCGCTCCATCGGACGGGAAATCTGCTGCTCCAGCCATAGGCTCGCCAGCAGCAATAAACCTGCCATGCCTGCGGCAAAGCCGCCCAGCGCCATTGGTGACATCCCCAGCAGCCAGACGCCGATAACAGACAGCGGCAGTACGGCCAGCAAAGTAGAGCGAATACGCCAGCGCAGCGGCATAATTTTTAACAGTGATCCGAGACGACGCCAGCCGGTGCCGACCAGCAACCCTTTATGGAAACGGCGGCCTTTGGCCCGCCCTTCGCGGAAATCACGGTACAGCGCTTCGGTCTGACGGATCTCTTCGGCGGAAGGTTTGGTGCGTACCGACATGTAACCCTGCACCTTACCTTCGCGCACCACCGGAATCGCATTGGCTCGCACCCAATAGTGATCACCGTTCTTACGACGATTTTTCACCAGCGCGGTCCAGGGTTCGCCCTGTTTCAGCGTAGCCCACATATCGGCAAACGCTTCCGGCGGCATATCCGGGTGACGCACCATGTTATGCGGTTGACCGTTAACCTCCTCCGGCTCAAAGCCGCTGACCTCAATAAAGGCGTCGTTGGCATAGGTAATGTGGCTATTGAGGTCGGTGGTCGACATCAGCGTGGCGTCATCGTCAAAGATGAATTCACGCTGAGTGATAGGCTGGTTGTTCCGCATGTGTGTTGTCCTTGCAAAATGCAGGCTAAAGGAAAAAATCAATTACACTTTTTTACCTTTTCGGCAGCGCAGGGAGCGGTCTTTAGCGATGAGAATTAATTTTTATCTTGAATTAAAGCCACAGTGAACAATATCCCTGTTTTTTGTAGCAGAAATTCATCGATAAAATTTTATTTAGAGTATATGAAATCAAGGTTTTGCCGAGGCGCAAGATGAGAAAGGTGCACAGCAATATGCACCTCAGCCCATCCTGCAATTAATGGCGATCAGGCCGAATACCGTATCCGTTTAACAACGCCATATAACGCGACTTGTCCAAATACCGCAGCCCTTTAATGACGACATTAAAGGCAACGCTTGAAATGTCCTCATTTAAAACTGCCACCTTACGCCCACGTTATAGCGCCAACCTTTGGCACCGTTGCCGCTGATCTCTTTGCGATAATCCGCCTCTGCATACAGTGACACATCTTTCTGCAACGTGGCGGTCCCGCCTGCGCCCACTTCCCACATCTGACCAAAGTGGCCGCTGGTGAAAGTGGCGCTCAATGCCGGGTTTTCCAGCGAGGAGACGTTGGTGTCCGCCGTGCCGCCCCAACCTTTGTAGTAATTGGCGCGCAGGTAAGGGGTGTACTGGCGGTTGCTGTCATCCGTCCAGGTGCGATCGAGTCGTGCGCCCAAACGTCCGATGGTCTGGTTGTAATCGCCGTAACGCACCTTGTTGCCGTCTTCATCGGTAAAATCGTTCATATTCAGCTTCATGTACATCAACTGCGCCTGCGGTTCCAGTTTGTAGCCATCGCCGAGAGCAAACGGATAACCGCTCTCGAGTGAGGCCGTCCAGCCATGACCTTTTAGCTTCGCCTCTTGTTTTTGCCGTGCGATATCGGTTTCACCACGATGCCAGTCGAATGACAGCACGCCATCCAGATAAAACCCGTTCTGTCGCTGCCAGGTGCCGTAAAAGGCCAGGCTATCGCTATCGAAGGTGGTGCTGCTGTAACCGTCGGCGGCATCCGGACGGATGCGCGTGTTACCTCGGGTATAGGCTAAGCCACCGCGCAGGCTGTCTTTCTCACCGTCGAGGCGTAGCACGTTACCACCCACCTGCACCGCGCTGTAATCCAGATCGAAGTCATAGCCGTAATCGCGGAAGCGCTGGTCACTTTTGTATTTCAGGTTGGAACCGATGTAGCGCAGGAACATTTCGCCGCCATCGCCTTCCGGTCGTGTCTGCTCATGACGCAACTCACCAAGACGCTTATGCAAATCGTCGATAATCGCCGAGGTATAATAAGCAAGGCCAACCGGGGCGGAGATATAGGACGGCACCTGCGGCACCACAGCGGGACGCGCATCGTAGCTTTGCCCGCTGCCGAACGCATCGGTAATAAAGGTCGATGGGCAGCTGGCGCCATCTTCACACACGTAATAATTCGCCAGCCGGTAATCCCAGTAATTGTTGCCACTGCCGCTGACTAAACGCTGGCTGGGATCGGTACTGCCCGGTGCGAAGGTGTAGAGCCGGTATTGCCAGGGCCCTGCGCCGAGATAACCATCTTTAAGGACAAAACTCTCAGGGCCAGCGCTACCCGCGACCTGTGCCAGAGAAATCCCCTCGTTGCCTTCAATGCCGCCATTGCGATTCAGGTCCGTTAGCGCGCCGGTACTGCTGTCGGTCAGTTTAATATTCACCAGCGTGGTGCCGGTGGCATTACCCGTGACATTGAGATGGTCGGTGAACTGGTTGTTCAGCGCGCCACCTGCGTTAAGGTCAGTGATCAGATTAAGCTGGCCGCCACTGGAAGCCAGCGAACCATTGATATTCAAGGTGTTGCCCGGCGATCCCGCGCCGTTAGTCAGGTCGAGAATACCGGCGTTGTTCACCGTAAGTGAATCCGCCGTGCCCCCCGCTAACGTCGGATGCACATTGTTGCCCGCATACAGCGTTGAATTCTCATCGATATTAATGGTGCTGTGCGCCAGTTTGAGGTTGTCAGTGAGCGTCCATTGGGTATCGGCAAAATTGATGGTGCTCCAACCGCTGCCGAGGTTTACCCCTTTATTGAGATCGTCAGCGCCCAGGCTGCCACCACGTGAATCGATCTGATTAAACGTCAGCGTGTTTCCGGTTCCGCTGCCGCTGGTGAGGTGGTAGGTGGTGCCGAGATCCACCTTACTGACCTCCGCATTATTGTTATTGTCATTGCCCATGGTCAGGCTGCCGTTAAGCGATCCGCCCGTCCAGCGGAACACATCGGCCCCGCCACCGGGGTTGATATCGCCGCGCACCTCCCCTTCGGTCAGCAGGATTTCATCATTAGCATTGCTGCCTGCCACCGCCACGGTTTGTGGATTGACGGTGATGATTTTACCGAAGTTTTCGAAGAGGGTTTTACCGCCGCGCAAATCCACCACCGGCGCCGTCAGGCTGTTGGAGGAGAACGTCCCGGTGTTGACGATAGTGCCCGCCGTGCTGGAGATCAGGGCCGATCCGCCCGCCGGATTATCGATCGTGACATCTGCGGCGGTAGTGACATTGCCGGTGGTGTTGGCGCGGATGCCGCTGCCGCCCGCGCCGGTGACATTAAATTGATAGCCGGAGCCCAGTGTTAAATCGCCGCTGGTGGTCGATCCATCCGCATTAGCGATGTTCAGACCCGTACCGCTGCCGGTCACATTGGTGGTGACCGTTGAGGCCGGATCAAACGGCACCGCAGTGCGGATCCCGTTGCCATTCGCCACGTTGAGCGTCAGGTTGCTCAGGCTAACATTGCTAAGTTCTGCCCGGTTTTCGATGCCATTGCCGCTGCCCAGTACGTTGACCGTGGCGTCGCTGGCGCTAAGCGCGCTGGCACCGTTATCGACCAGGATGCCGTGCGCAGTGCCACGCGTGGTGATCACGGTATCGCTGCCGGTTAACGCCAGCTGTGCGCCGTCACTGATGCGCACGCCTGCCACACCGTTATCGACATTGATCACGCCGCCTTTGGCCAGCGTGCTGCCGCTGCCAGACACATCCAACCCGGTGCCATTCGCCACATTGACCGTACCGTTATTGGTCAGCGTGCTGCCCACGCGTGAGCGAATACCGATAGTGTTGCTGCCGGTAAGATCCACCGTACCGTTGTTCACCAGTGTGGCGCCGTTGGTGACATCAAAGCCGATGGCGTTGCTGCCTGCGCCGTTGAGATTGCCATTGCTGGTGACGGTGGTGGCTGCTGAGGTACCATCCAGCGCGTTGCTGAGATCGGTGCGCAGATTATTGACCAGCACACCGACAGCACGATTGCCGCTCAGGTTAATGCTGCTGCCGCTATCGAGTGTTGCCGCGGCGCCGCCTTCGGCACGGATCGCCGTGCTGTCCTGGCCGCTGGCGGTAAGATTGACATTCGCCGTGTTCAGCGTGCTGCCACGGCCAGAAACGATCACGCCGGTGCTGTTGGCAGCACTGGCGGTGAGCGTCACTGGGTTGCTGAAGCTCAGCCCAGCGCCATCATCAATACGGTATCCGGTGGAATTCAGCGTATTCACGTCCAGCGCGTTGGCGGCAGAGTTGATACGTGAACCACTGCCCGCCGCGTGATAAGCAATCTGATCGCTGCTGTTGAAGTTAGGCGTCGAGCCAGTCGCGATATTCACCAATGCGCCGTTGAGCGCTTCCGCGCCTATCGCACCTGTGCCGTTAAGATTCAAGCTGCCACTGTTGAGGTTAGCAATCGCCCGGCTACCGCTGGCGCTCACGCCCCGGCTGCGACTGGTGGTGCTGCCGCCATTAACGTCGATGTTGCCGCTGTTGTTGGCCGTGGTATTGGCCGTGCTGCCGCTGCTGTTCACCGCAATGCCGGTACCGCCATCGTTGATGCTGATGTTACCGCTGTTAGTACCGGTCGCACCGCTCTCCACGCGAATGCCAGTGGCGTTAGCGCCGCTGAAAGCAATGTTGCCAGTGTTATTGAGCTGTGCGCGATTGCGCGCCAGATAGCCAATCAATCCACTTTGCGATGAATTCAGTGCCGCAGCAGAACTTAACGTCGTGCTGGTCACCGGCGCACCGCTATTACTGCCTGCCAGCGTATGCTTTTGCCCATCGACAATCGCGCCAATCGCGTTGTTGCCGGTGAGGTTGATGGTAGTGTCATTGTCGATGGTGCCCGTTGCCCCGCCTTCAATATTCACACCAGTGGCGCCTGCACCACTGACGTTGAGCGTGGCATTGCGGGTGTTAACTTCGGTACCGCCGGTGCCGCTGCCGTTCACCGCCACAGAACCCGCGCCCGATGCGGTGAGTGACAGATCGGTGCCGTCAAAATCCGCGCCCTGCTCAACGCGGAACAGTGTCGAGTTGGTGGTGGTGACATTGAACGGATTGTTGCCTGCTATGTTAATCCGCGCATTGGGGCCATAGGCGAAGAAAGCGATTTGATTACTGCCGTTACTGAACGTCGGTATTGCGTTAGCCGCTACTTCCACCGTGGCATTGCCGCGTGCGTGCACGCCAATCGCGCCCGTGCCGCTCAGATTCACCGGTCCGTTGACGTCTGCACTGGCCTGTCCGGTGCCCTGGCCCTCCACCCACACGCCAAAGTTGCGTGTACCGCTGGCGGGATCGGCCCCCCCGGCAACGTTAATGGTCCCCGTTGAACTTGCAGAAGCGTTATTGCCACTGGTCGCCACGACTTTCACGCCCGTGCCATTGACGCCGTTAAGGTTAATGGTGCCACTGTTATCGATGGTGCCGCTGCTGTTGGTCACCGACATCCCGACGTTTTCACGCGGCACGGTCGCGGCAGCACCATTCACATCAATGGTGCCATTATTGACCATCGTGACCCCGCTGGCACCGGTCGCCGACATGCCCGCCGCGTTCTGCACCTTTGAGCCAATCACGATGTTGCCGTTGTTGGTGGCAGAACCGTTTGCCACCAGCGCGATCCCGCTGGTCAGGCCGCTCTGATTCATGGCGGTATCCGCCACGTTGTCGGTCAGGCTGTTTTGAGGACCACGACCAATATAAATCTGCCCATCGGCATTGTTGGTGAAGGTGGAGGTCGGCGATGTCAGCAGTACGCCCGATGCTGTACCGCGCGCGCTGGAGCCGTTCACGCCGACGTTGATATTGCCGCTGTTGCGGGATGTAGCGTCATCCTCCAACCGAATACCGGCTACGCCATACTGCGAGTTACTACCGATCGTCGCCAGATTGACGATGCCGTTGTTGTTAAACGCACTGCCGCTCTGCACAAGCACCCCATTGGCACCGTAGCCGGTGGAGCCAATACCCGTGCCATCCTGGCGATTGAGGAACCCACCGTTGATCACGCCAGTCGTGCTGGTACTGCCGTTGCTGTTGCCAGAAAGCACCAGTGCCGTGCCGTTATTGGCGAGGGTGCCGCGGCTGGCGAGCTTGCCATTAATCACCGCCTGCGCGCCGTTGGAGGCTTTAATCGCCCCGCCTGTCGAACCCACGAATTCCAGTGTGTTGCCCGCCACGAGATTGACGCGAGCGTCTGGGCCATCGGCATTGACCACGATGCGGTTGCCAATCGGCTGCGTGACTTCATCCGGCGGTGTGGCGCTGACGTCGTACACAATATTGCCATTGGTGACGGTCACCGCTTTGTTGAATTCGGTCAGGTAGTTGGCTTTATCAAGATTGCCCGCCTGCAACTGACCAATCAGCCAGTTATTGTAAGTCTGCAATTCGCTGGCGCTGGTGACGGTGAAGGTGTGTGTGACGCCATCCAGCGTTTGCACATTCACGCTGCCGTTGTAAGTCGCCAGATTTTGCACCTGAAAGGATTGCGTGGCGCCTGCACCATCCGGTGTCGCGGCAGTGCCGAAGAAGCTGATGCGGTTGTTGGAATTCCAGTTCAGCGTGCTGTTGCTGCCCACCTGAAACAGCGTGGTCTGCTTCGCTGCCATGCTCCAGCTGTTGGTGCTGGCGCTGCTGGCGGCATTCGCTTGCCCAAGATTTACATCAAGCAGGCCACCGTTGGAAACATCCGCGATGCGCGTGTTGATGTATTGATCGCCGTTAACGTTGACTACGTCCGGCACGGCGGTATCGGAAGTCACTGGCGTTTGTGCCACCAGGCTGGCGGAGTTGTAGACCTGGAAGGTGGTGTTACCGCCCGTGGTAGAATCGGGAACGGTGATGGCGAAGTTCTGCGGACCGGGATCAAGACGCGTTTGATTCAGAAACTGCGCACCCGATGTGATATTGACCTGACCGAGACTGGAGTTCACTGAACCATCAGTTCCCGGTGCAAAATCAGGATTGCCGTCCAGCGTTTCGTTACTGCCATTAACGTCAATACGCTGCTCGCCAAAGAGGTTGTCATTAATTTTCGGTGAATAGCTTCCCAGCGTAATGGCTTGCGCACTTATCGCCGGATAAAACAGCGCCTGCGCGGCTAATATTCCGAACGCAATCGGGTTTAATTTAAACTTCATACTTCCTCCAGTGGGCGTGCAGCGTCCACGCTGTTATTGCAACAGCGTTAAATTCATCGCGAGGGATGCAACGGCAGGAATAACACCAACCCCGATGAGCAATTAATTTCTGAGAGCCACTGTGTGAAGAAAGTCTGGTGCAGCGAATAAGCGGTTAAAACTGTTTTTATAGATTAATTGGCTTTAGGTATAGACTTTTCTGCCATCGGACGCAAAAGGTAAATAGGGGTAACCCATTGTCATAATGGCGAAATAATTGTGAGGCGGGGTAAATTATTGGCAATAATTGAGTCCAGGAGTTTCCAATAATTAGCCTGCTATCTTATTAATATTTTCTTTATTTTTTTTTAGCAGTTTACTTACGAATGGCACGGCATGTTCGGCGATATCCGCGTCAGGCTAAGCGATACGGCGAATCGCAAAAATGTGACACGCATCACATTTAAAATCATCCAATCATCAAGGTTTTGCCGGCGTACCCCCCTAGCAGCACGACATATCAGGCTTCATTCCAGCTTCACCGTAGCGGCATAATGTCGTGTGCTGCTACGGTGAATAACAATGGCGTTAGCTGAGATCGACGCCTTTGGTTCCGCCCCACCAGGTAAAGGCAAATCCACCGACCCACGCCACGATTAATCCGGCGAGATACACCGCCATACCGGCAAAGATCCCCTGTGAAGAGGTCATCAGCGGCAACGTAACTAATCCGGAAGGCCCAAATACCGTATTCATCCCCACCGGCAGACCAAGCCAGGCTACCAGACCAATGAAGAATCCACCCAGCGCACCGCCACAACAGGCAGTAATAAATGGCTTCAGGCGCGGCAGCGTAACGCCATAAATCAACGGTTCGCCCACGCCCAACAGGCCCGGCACTATTGCGCCCTTGATTTGCGTACGCAGCAGCGAGTGCTTATCGGCCTTGCACCACAGCGCGAGAGAAGCCCCAACCTGACCCGCACCCGCCATCGCCAGAATCGGGAATAATGAGTTAAAGCCCTGGGTTTCCATCAGCGCAAAATAGACCGGGATGAAACCCTGATGAATCCCGAACATCACTGCAATTAAAAACAGACCGGCCAAAATAGCGCAGCCAAAGGGATTGTTATTGAGATGAATAAACAACCATGACATGCCTTTAAATAACTCACCGCCAATCGGCATAATCACCATAAAGGTGATGGCGCCGGTAATTAATAACGTGAGTAACGATGTTAAAATCATGTCGAGATTATCGGGGATAATTTTACGCAGTTGTTTCTCAATCCACGCACCGAATATCGCCGCCAATAATACGCCGATAATATTGCCGCGCGGGTCAATCGCCATGCCAAAGAAATCTGACATTCCGCTGTAATAACCCACGGTGGCTTTTGGCATATAACCGAGCACAAACAGTGAAGCGATAATGGCACCGTTCACGCCAGTGCCACCAAAGGCTTTCTGCGCGTTATAACCAATGAGGATGCTCAGGAAGGTGAACAGCCCCTTGCCGAACACTTTCATGTAGGCCACGGTATCCAGCAGCCACTGCGCATGTTCACCGGGCTGGTTGAGGTGGAAAATCTGCTCAATCAGTGTGGCAAATCCCAACAGCAAACCGGCACCAATAAAGCCGGGAATCAATGGCGTGAAGATGGTGGCGAAGCAGGAGAGAAAACGGTGCAGCGCGCTGGTTTGCTTCGCTTTCATCTGCTGCTTTTGGGCAGCAGCAATAGTGCTGAGATCCTGCGGTTTTTCCGTTTCATCGCTATCCAGTAATCCCTGCATTTTCTCAGCGGCGGTTTGCGCTTTGCCGGGCCCCAGTACGATTTGCAGCTGCGCATCACTGTCGATCACCCCCAATACGCCGGGCAGCGTTTTCAGTTGGGCATGATCGACTAATGTGGCATCCGCGAGCGTCAGGCGCAGACGCGTCATGCAATTGCCGCACTGCACAATGTTATGTGCGCCTCCCACCGCTTGCCGAATATCGCGCAGTAATCCTTCGGTGATGGCAGCCATTATTGCGCTCCTGCGTCACGCAACGCGTTACGGATAAAGCCGCTGTTTTGCTTCAGCAGCGCCTGGGCCTCGCTGGCATCCAATCCTGCCAGCACCATCACAATCGCCGTTTTGCAGTGACCGTGACACGCGTTCAGCGCCTGCTGCGCGGTGGCATCGTCGCAGTCAGTGGCCTGTTTGACGATGTTGATTTGGCGCTGCACCAGTTTTTGGTTAGTGGCTTCGACATCCACCATCAGGTTGCCGTACACCTTGCCACTGCGGATCATCGCGCCGGTGGTCAGCATATTGAGCACCAGCTTTTGTGCCGTACCGGCTTTCATACGCGAAGAACCGGTGACCACTTCTGGCCCCACTACCGGGGTGAGTGCCACATCCGCAGCCTGTGACATTGGGCTGTTAGGATTGCAGGTTAACGCCGCGCTAAATGCGCCCTGCTGTTTCGCATAGGCTAACGCGCCCAATACATAGGGTGTACGGCCACTGGCGGCAATCCCCACCAGTACATCATTAGCGTTGAAATCGATGTCCTTTAAATCCTGTGCGCCCTGTTCTACGTTATCTTCCGCGTTCTCCACCGCCTGCAAAATCGCGGTGTGGCCGCCAGCAATTAAACCGACGACCTGCGAGCGCGGCGTGCCAAAAGTCGGTGGGCACTCGCTGGCATCGAGAATACCGAGGCGGCCTGACGTGCCCGCTCCGCAATAAATGAGGCGCCCGCCTTTACTGAAGGCTGCAGTAATCGCATCCACCACCTGCGCAATCTGCGGCACAATCGCTTCCACTGCCAGTGCCACTTTTTTGTCTTCATCATTAATGACGCGCAACATCGCTTCGGTGGGTAGCTCGTCAATGTTTTGGCTCGCTGGGTTACGCCCTTCGGTGATCATCTGGCTCAGGTCGATCTGCATCACGCACTCCTGTAAAAGAATAATTTATTCGAAAAAATATATACTATTTTGAATTGTTAATTCCTGATCGGTCATCATGTTTTTGTACTTTTTGCAGAGGCTGGCAAAAAAAAACCGCCGGATGGCGGGTAGATGTTTAGCTATGTTGGTTACGCGTTCGCTAATTCTCTGCGCGCTAACTCCGCCAGGAAACCGCTGCGCGAACCATATTCGCGGTGGGATTCGACATAACTGTCAATTTTGCTGAGTAGATTTTGTGGCAAAGTGATATTGAGCTTTACCGCTTTACCTTCATAGCGACTCAGATCGATCTCCACAAATGCCCAGTAACCTCCCTGACAGGCTTCATCATGAATGTGAGTCTCAATATCTGCCGCTTTAGGGATGGCTTTGCTGGCATCCGCTAAAGATTCTACGTGTACATCAATCGCGTTAAATGCATCGCGCAGCGCATCATCTACGCTTTTGCCTGCAAAAAAACATCCCTCCACATCTGGCACAAAACCTGACCAGCTGTTGTCCTCTGTCCTATGCAGATAAACGGGGAATCTCATGTTCAGTCCTCACTAAAAAGGAATATTTGAGTGGTTATAGTGGGTATAAAATTAAGCATGATTCAGGCAATGGAAAATACAGGACGCGTCTTGGATAGTAAAAAAACAGCTGAATGACGTGCATTGTGCAATAACGCAGTCTGGGGCCGCTTAGGGTCTGGCGTCCTCACGCCGCTAACGCGGTGCCCTCACGTCATTCGTCTGCCTGACGGAACGGCGGGGGATGGCACATCCATGTGCCGCCCCGCCTTCCGCCCGCGTCCTGCGGGCTATCCTGGCAGACTTATTCTGTTCGGCGCTGCGGATTGCCCGTCCCTAAGCGGCCCCAGCCTGCTCCTGAACTTTTGTGCGTTTTGCTAAAAAAGGCACCAATACAAATGGCCGTAGGCCCTCTGCGGCTGCAAGGACTATCCGCAGCGCTGAGGCTTTTACGTTGGGCCAGGAGCCAGGCGCAGGGATACGACTGGCAGTTCGGGTTGGCCAGGATGGCCTTACCCGAACGATCCGTCGGCACGACGTGGAAGCCGAAGGCACCGCGTCAGCGGCGCGAGGACTGACCTTGTAGCCGCAGAGGGGCCAAGGCCCGCACCCACGTACAAACAAAAAAGGCTGCCATTTATGAAAATGGCAGCCTTACAGGAACTCTACTTAACTAACAATCCATTCACCAAATGGCGAGGCTTGAGCGGCGCGATGATGAAACACTCACTTTATCGTGCCTTAACTGGCTTTCTGTGTGCGCAGTTCCAGCTCGTAGGCTTCGGCCTGCCTGGTGTCGAACTGGTTTTCCCAGCGTGCAATCACCAGCACCGCCAGCGCATTACCGATCACATTCAGCGCAGTACGCGCCATGTCCATGATGCGGTCCACACCGGCGATAAACGCCAGGCCTTCCAGTGGAATACCCACGCTGCCCAGCGTTGCCAGCAGCACTACGAAGGAGACGCCCGGCACGCCAGCAATCCCTTTCGAGGTCACCATCAGCGTCAGCACCAGAATGATTTCATCGGTCAGCGACAGGTCGATACCGTACAGCTGCGCGATAAAGATCGCCGCGATGCTCTGATACAGCGTTGAACCATCGAGGTTGAATGAGTAACCGGTCGGCACCACGAAGCTGGTGATGGCTTTCGGCGCACCGTAGGCTTCCATCTTCTGCATGATGCGTGGCAGCACGGTTTCTGAACTGGAGGTGGAATAGGCCAGAATCAGCTCATCTTTCAGGATGCGCATCAGCGTGGTAATACGCAGTTTACACATGCGCGCGACCGTTCCCAGCACCACGAAGGCAAAGAACAGAATCGCTACGTACACCAGTAGCACCAGCTTGGCCAGCGGATAGAGCGAGGCAAAACCAAAGTTGGCGATAGTGACCGCAATCAGCGCAAACACACCGACTGGTGCATAACGCATGATCATGTGCGTCACTTTAAACATGGTTTCAGACACTGAACGGAACACGGTCACCAGCGGATCACGATGTTCTGAAGGCAGCGCTGACAAGCCCATACCAAACAGCACCGAGAAGAAGATAATCGGCAGCATGTCGCCCTTCACCAGCGAGGCGAAAATGTTCTGCGGGATCAGCGACAGAATGGTGGTCACCAGGCCGTGAGGCGCCCCCTGTACCGCTTCCGTTGTGGCTTCGTATTTAGAGATGTCCACCGTTACCAGCGTAGACATATCAATGCCGCTACCTGGCTGGAATACGTTGGCCAGCGTAATGCCGACCACAATGGCAATGGTGGTGATCACTTCAAAATAGACGATGGTTTTGACACCAATACGCCCCAGTTTTTTCGCATCGCCAACGCCAGCAATGCCGACAATCAGGGAGGAAATTACAATCGGCACCACAATCATCTTGATCAGATGAATGAAGATGTCGCCTGCAGGGGTGAGAATGTTAGTGATTAACCATTCACGATCGTCTGGCTGATTATGCAGCACGGTTCCGACGATAACGCCGAGAATCAAGGCAATCAAGATTTGCCAGGCAAGGGTGAGCTTAAAACCTTTCATAACGCGTTACTTTCCTCAGTAAAAACCCCTTTGCTCCTCTGCGAAGCTGCAGAAGACATGACGCACAGGGAAGTGAGCAAAAGCCCGATAAAATAGAGGGTTATAGTGGACTGCATCAGACACTGCTGCGTAAGCATTTTGCGCCTGCGCGATGATGCAGCCTGAGTGGATACCTGCTGAACAGGGCCGAGATAAGTACCATTTTCACTGCGGTAATTGCAACCCCTGGGGGGTTAGCGTAAATCCTGCGCAACTGAGTAGCATAAAATGCTGACATTAACTTTTAGTCATAACTCGCTGTTATGAAAAGTGTTAATTCGATAATTTTCCGCATAGCTATTCAATTTCGGGCAAAAAACCGCCTGGCGCGTTTGCTGATTATTTAACCAGAGACAACGTCTGATTCCGCGAAAAATCCCAGACTGGGCCTCATTGGTTTCCGTGATGAACAGTATGAATTCGGGCGCTTTTCAGGCATACAAAAGGTCGTGATCCAGACTACAAAACAGAAACAAAGCCCAGTCACGCTCTTCAATTAACCTTTGATTGACATATGATTAACATCTTCAAGGAGGTCAGCCATGAGCCAAATACATAAGCATCCTGTACCCGCTGCCGTTGCAGCGAATGCCCTGATTAATGCCGACCAGTATGCGGCGCTGTATCAACAATCGGTTGACGATCCCGACGCCTTTTGGGGTGAACAAGGTAAAATCCTCGACTGGATCAAACCTTACAGCAAGGTGAAAAATACCTCTTTTGCACCGGGCAATATTTCTATTCGCTGGTATGAAGATGGCGCGCTGAATCTCGCCGCCAACTGCCTCGACCGCCATTTGCAAACGCGTGGCGATCACCCGGCGATTATCTGGGAAGGCGATGACGCCAGCGAAAGCAAAACCATCACGTTCCGTGAACTGCACGGCGACGTGTGCCGCTTTGCCAACGTGCTGCTGAGCCTTGGCGTGAAGAAAGGCGATGTGGTCGCCATCTACATGCCGATGGTACCGGAAGCGGCCGTGGCGATGCTGGCCTGTGCGCGTATTGGCGCAGTGCACTCCGTCATTTTCGGCGGTTTCTCACCGGAGGCGGTGGCCGGTCGCGTAGTGGATTCCAACGCTAAACTGGTGATCACCGCAGATGAAGGGGTGCGCGCCGGACGCAGCATTCCGCTGAAGAAAAACGTCGATGATGCACTGAACAACCCGAGCGTCACCAGCGTGAAAAACGTGGTGGTATTCAAGCGCACCGGTAAAGACACCGGCTGGCATGAAGGCCGCGATCTTTGGTGGCACGAGTTGGTGGCGAAGGCCAGCGATCAGCACGAACCGGTCGCGGTTGAAGCCGAGCATCCACTGTTTATCCTTTATACCTCCGGTTCCACCGGCAAACCGAAAGGCGTGCTGCATACCACCGGGGGTTATCTGGTGTATGCCGCCAGCACCTTCAAATATGTGTTTGATTACCATCCGGATGATGTCTACTGGTGCACCGCCGATGTCGGCTGGATCACCGGACACAGCTATCTGATTTACGGCCCACTGGCCTGCGGCGCCACTACCCTGATGTTCGAAGGTGTGCCGAACTGGCCGAAGCCGAGCCGTATGGCTGAAGTCGTCGATAAACATAAGGTGACGCTGTTGTATACCGCGCCAACCGCCATCCGCGCCCTGATGGCCGAAGGCGACAAGGCGATTGAAGGTACCAGCCGCAGCAGCCTGCGCATCATGGGTTCCGTCGGTGAGCCAATCAACCCGGAAGCCTGGGAGTGGTATTACAAGAAGATTGGCGACAGCCGCTGTCCGATTGTGGATACCTGGTGGCAGACCGAAACCGGTGGTTTCATGATTACGCCGCTGCCAGGCGCGATTGAGCTAAAAGCCGGATCGGCCACCAAGCCGTTCTTTGGTGTGCAGCCCGCCTTGGTGGATAACGAAGGCAATGCGCTGGAAGGGGCGACTGAAGGCAATCTGGTGATCAACGATTCGTGGCCAGGCCAGGCGCGTACGCTGTTTGGCGATCACGATCGCTTCGAACAAACCTACTTCTCCACCTTCAAAAACCGCTACTTCAGCGGAGACGGCGCACGCCGTGACGAAGATGGTTACTACTGGATCACTGGCCGCGTCGATGACGTGCTGAACGTCTCCGGCCATCGTCTCGGCACTGCAGAGATCGAATCGGCGCTGGTGTCACATCCGAAGATTGCGGAAGCGGCGGTTGTGGGTATTCCTCACAGCATTAAAGGCCAGGCGATCTATGCTTATATCACACTGAACCACGGCGAAGAACCCTCGCCAGAGCTGTATACCGAAGTGCGTAACTGGGTGCGTAAAGAGATCGGCCCGATTGCCACGCCGGATGTGCTGCACTGGACCGACTCACTGCCGAAAACCCGCTCCGGCAAGATTATGCGTCGTATTCTGCGCAAAATCGCGGCGGGCGATACCAGTAATCTCGGCGATACCTCAACCCTGGCCGATCCGGGCGTGGTAGAGAAATTGCTGGAGGAGAAGCAGTCCATCACCATGCCGTAACCGGCATCGACGCGACGGAGAGTGTCAGCCTGTTCACGGCAGGCTACTCTCCGTCATCCCTACCTTACGCCGTACGCTTTTCACCATCGCAAAACCTATATAACTAGAATATTCAGCAGTTTAAATCATTTAACCGTGAGATATCTGCCTGCCTTTCCTCTGGAGAAACTGTGATGAACGAAGCCCTAAATCAACCGGAAGCAGTCTGGCAACAAATCGAGAGTAATCCGCGTTTTCAGGAACTGGTGCACAAGCGCCAGTCCTTTGCGCTGTTGCTCAGTATCATCATGCTGGTGTTGTACGTCGGCTTTATTTTGCTGATTGCCTTTGCCCCTGGCTGGCTCGGTACGCCGCTGCATGAAGGCACCAATGTCACACGCGGCATCCCCATCGGCGTTGGCCTCATTGTGGTGTCGTTTCTGCTCACTGGCGTCTATGTCTGGCGCGCTAACGGCGAGTTTGATCGCCTGACCAAACAAATCCTGAGCGAGGTGAAATCATGAAGCGCCTGTTCTCAGCCTTGTTAGCGGTAGTGCCTGCCAGCGTGTTTGCCGCCGACGCCATTACCGGCGCAGTGCAAAAACAGGCCACCAACTACGAAGCCATCATCATGTTTGTGGTGTTTGTGGCGGCGACGCTCGGCATCACCTATTGGGCCTCCAAACGCACCCGTTCACGTAGCGATTACTACACGGCGGGCGGCAATATTACCGGCTTCCAGAACGGTCTGGCGATGGCGGGTGACTTTATGTCTGCGGCCTCGTTCCTCGGTATCTCGGCGCTGGTTTACACCTCGGGCTACGATGGGTTGATCTACTCGCTCGGCTTCCTGGTGGGCTGGCCGATGATTCTGTTCCTCATTGCGGAGCGCTTACGTAACCTCGGGCGCTATACCTTTGCCGATGTGGCGTCATATCGCCTGCAGCAAAAACCGATTCGTACCCTGTCGGCCTGTGGCTCGCTGGTCGTCGTGGCGCTGTATTTGATAGCGCAAATGGTGGGTGCAGGCAAACTCATCCAGCTACTGTTTGGCCTCGATTATCACATCGCCGTGGTACTGGTGGGGATTTTGATGGTGATGTATGTGCTGTTTGGCGGCATGCTGGCCACCACATGGGTACAGATTATCAAAGCCGTGCTGCTGCTGTTTGGGGCCAGCTTTATGGCGATTATGGTAATGAAAGCCACCGGCTTCAGCTTCAACACGCTGTTTACCGAAGCGATGGCGGTCCATCCGAAAGGTGCCGCGATCATGCAACCGGGCGGTCTGGTGAAAGATCCGATATCGGCGCTGTCTCTTGGTCTTGGATTGATGTTCGGCACCGCTGGCTTACCGCATATTCTGATGCGCTTCTTTACCGTGGCGGATGCACGTGAAGCGCGTAAGAGCGTGTTCTGGGCCACCGGCTTTATGGGCTATTTCTACTTCCTCACCTTTATCATTGGTTTTGGCGCGATTCTGCTGGTCGGCGCAAATCCAGCCTTCAAAGATGCTTCTGGCGCGCTGATTGGTGGCACCAATATGGCGGCGGTGCATCTGGCGAATGCGGTGGGCGGCAGCCTGTTCCTTGGCTTTATCTCGGCGGTGGCTTTCGCCACGATCCTGGCCGTTGTTGCCGGGCTGACGCTGGCCGGTGCTTCTGCGGTTTCTCATGACCTGTATGCCAGCGTGATTCGCAAAGGTCAGGCGACTGAGCGTGATGAGCTGCGGGTGTCGAAAATTACCGTGCTGATTCTTGGCGTGGTGGCGATTGTGTTGGGTATCGCGTTTGAGAAACAGAACATCGCCTTTATGGTCGGACTGGCGTTCTCGATTGCGGCCAGCTGTAACTTCCCGATTATTTTGCTCTCAATGTACTGGTCGAAGCTGACCACGCGCGGCGCGATGATTGGCGGCTGGCTGGGATTGATTACGGCGGTTGTGTTGATGATCCTCGGGCCGACCATCTGGGTGCAGGTGCTGGGGCATGCCACCCCGGTCTATCCGTATGAGTATCCGGCGCTGTTCTCAATGGCGGCAGCGTTTATCGGTACCTGGCTGTTCTCGATTACCGATCACTCCAGACAGGGTGCTGAAGAGCGGGCTAAATTCCGTGGTCAGTTTATTCGTTCACAAACGGGCGTAGGCATTTCGCAGGGCAAAGCGCACTAAACAAAAAATGCCGCCCAAATGGGCGGCATTCAGTTTGTGCGATGATGAATCCGACGCGCCATCAGGTGCATCGGGTTTCATCATTAAAAACGCAGTGACGCGCCCACGTATGGGCCATCGACCAGCACGTTGTCTTTGCGATCGCCTTTGTTGTTCAGCTCGATGTACTGATAACCCACACGCAGATTCAGCAGTGAAATCGGGGTGAAGCTCAGACCACCAGACGCTTCTTTGTAGCTGTCCAGACGATCGGAGAACGCTTCCGGCGCGTAGTAGTATTCGCCGTACAGGCCCCACATGCTGTTGAAGTTGTACTGTGCACCGGCACCTACAGCCACGGTGAAGCCATCACGACCATCTTCCGGATGGGTGAACAGTGCTTTGGCGGTAGGGGCAATGCGGAAGTCGCCAAAATCGATGTTGTAGCCCGCGCCCAGACCGTAGGTGCTGCCATCGTGATCGCTGCGCAGCCAGTTGCCTTTCAGGAACAGGCCAGGAGAGGTGGTGCCGAGGCCAAGGTTCAGGTTGGTGCTATGCTCACCCACGTCAACACTGCCCTCAATTGCCTGCGCGCCGCTGCTCAGCAGTGCCAGACCCAATACGCTTCCAGTAACAAGTTGCTTAAACATATGATTCCACTCCATGAAGGACAAATAAGTCGGCGCAAAGGGTAACAGCCTGGCAGCAGGAGACAACTTTATTTGGAAACCTTTACGTAAAAATCGATGACAGTGCGCAAAAAGCGACCATCAGGCCGCCCATAACAAGTGGCTCAACAGCGGTGCCAGAATCACCGTCACCACGCCTGACAGCATCATTACCAGGCTCGATACCACACCCTCTTGCTGACCTAATTGATAAGCGCGAGCCGTTCCCGCACCGTGCGACGCAGCACCAAAACCCGCGCCTTTTGCCACGCCCTGCTTGATGGCAATACGCAGAAACAGCACATCGCCTACTGCCATGCCAAACACCCCGGTTATCACCACAAACAGCGCCACCAAATCCGGCTGGCCGCCAATCGGCAGTGCAGCCGCCAGTGCAAATGGCGTAGTAATCGAGCGCACCGCGAGGCTGCGCTGGATGGTTTCCGGCAGCATTAGCAGTCGCGCCAGCCATACCGAACTGCACACCGCCACCAGCGTGGCGGTTAACACGCCGACACTCAGCGATAACCAGTGGCGCTTGATGATCTCCAGGTTCTCATACACCGGCACGGCAAACGCCAGCGTTGCCGGGCCCAGCAGCCAGATCAGCCAATGACTCTCGGCAATGTAATCCTTCCAGCTGACGTGCGTCAGCAGTAGCAGCGCCACCAGCACCACCGGCGTCATTACCAGCGGCATCAGCAGCAATGTCTGTTTGCGGCGATAGAGGCGTTTGTTGACGTAATAGACCAGCAGCGTCAGCGCCAGACACAGCAGGCTAATGATGAAATCAGCCATGATGTGCCTGCTTACGCGCCGCACGCGCCAGTTCGAAGCGGTACAGACGATCCACCACCAGCGAGGTCGCCGCCAGCACTAATAAGGTACTCACCGCAATCACTACACAGATGCGCCAGCCTTCGCTGCGCAATAAATCGCTGTAATTGACCACCGCCACCACCGCAGGAATAAAGAACAACAGCATTTCCGCCAGCAGCCAGTTGGCCCCGGCTTTCACCCAACGCAGCGGCACCACGCGTGTCATGATCAATAACAACAGCAGTACCATTCCCACCACATTGGCAGGCAGCGGCAAATGCAGCCAGCTCACCAGTTTGTCGCTGGCCATAAACAGGCCGATATACAGCACCAACTGCAATGGCACAAAAACACGTTGCAGGATGTCCGTTCTGCGCGGACTCAATGCAAGCGCCATTTTCCTTCTCCCCAGAATTAAACGTTGGGCTTAGTATAAATCCGCGTCAAACTGTGAAAGAAATGAATTAAAATTATTCAAACTATGCCAAAAAGGAATGCTTGATGGACGTCCGCGCCCTGCGCTATTTCACCGAGGTGGTACGCCAGCAAAGTTTCACCCGTGCCGCTGAGAAGCTGTTTGTCACGCAACCTACCATCAGCAAAATGCTGCGCCAGTTAGAGGAAGAACTCGGCTGCACGCTGCTGCTGCGTGAGGGCCGCAAGCTGCATCTCACCGACAGCGGTCAGGCGGTGTATCAACGCGGGCTGGCGATTCTGCAGGAGTTTCATCAACTGGAAGCGCAGATTGGCGATATCAATGAATTGAAAACCGGTGAACTGCGGCTGGGTATCCCGCCGATGGTCGGGATGCAGATCGCCGGTTCGATCTCCGCGTTTCGCCGCCGCTATCCGGGTGTGCAGTTGAAGATTGTTGAGTCCGGCGGCTTAACGGTGCAGCAGGCCGTGCTGAACGGCGGGCTGGATATCGCCCTCACTGCGCTGCCGGTCGATGCGGATTTGCCGCTCAATACGCTGGAACTGATGCGTCATCCTTTGTGCGTGCTGCTGCCGCGCAGCGCGCAGTGGCTCAATCGCAGCAGCCTGGGTCTCAAGGAACTGGCGGCTCATCCACTGCTGATCCTGAATGAAGAGTTCTCGCTTAATCGTCAGTTGATGAAGGCATTTCAGCGTCAGGGGCTGACGCCGGAGATTGCGGTGCGCAGCGCGCAGTGGGATTTCCTGGCAGCAATGGTACAAGCCGAAATGGGACTGGCAATTTTACCCGAGCCGATTTGCCAGCGGCTGGATAAGCAATCGCTGCTATGGTTGCCACTGGAATCGGAGTTGCAGTGGAGTCTGGGTTTGATCTGGCGAGAAGGCAGCTATCTGTCGCGCAGTGCGCAGGCGTGGATCGATTGCTGCCGCGAGCATTGGCCGGACGCGCCGCCACGGTTATCAGTGTAGCGACGCTATATGCCAGCTATTGAGCTGTGCTTACTCCTCTTTCTCAATCAGCAACGCTTCCAGCAGATCGAGATCGCGCAGCAGCTTCTGCATCGTCTCATTAGAAATCTCCTGCGTCGCGCGCAAATGGTAAACCTCGGCGCGCTCGGCACGCAGGGCATTGAGGCGGAAACGACGCTCCAGGTTTTCGGCAAACAACGCCTGATCCACCTCATCTTTGCCCACCACGCGGCGGCGCAAATTGCCAATCACGCGCAAACTGACCTCTTTTAACAGCTCCGGATCGATATTCTCTTCCGCATCGTTTTCCAGCCGCTGCTCCATTTTGTGCAGGCTCTCAATCGCCACATTGGCCATTGCCGCACGCGCATGCTGGATTTCACGGCGATGTCCCGATTTATCGGTGCTTTCCATACCGCGTAACAATATCGGCAGCAGAATCACCCCGACAAACAGCGAGAACAGAATCACGCCGGTGGCAATAAACACCAGCTCATAGCGCGCCGGGAACGGTTCGCCATTGCTAAGAAACAGCGGAATCGACAGCACACCGGCCAGCGTAATGGCACCACGCACACCGGCAAAAGAGGCGATGAGCAACTCGCGGAAAGAGTAGTTAGAGAATTCCAGCGGCTTCTTCTTCAGGAAACGCAAACTGGCACGTTGCATCATCCACAACCAGCCAAAGCGCACGATCATCAAGGCGATATACACCAGGGCAACATCGGTGAACAGCATCCACAGCTCGACGTTCGGATCGGCATTGGCTTGCGCGACGGAGGTTTCCAGAATGTCCGGCAGTTGCAGGCCCAGCATCAGGAACACCATGCCGTTAAACACAAACTCCAGCATCTGCCATACGCTATTCGCACGTAAACGCATCGCCAGCGGTGCCTGGCGGATAATGCCAGAGCGCGTGATGGTCATACCCGCCGCAACTGCCGCGAGGATACCTGACACGCCCAGATGCTCAGCAATCAGATAAGAGGCGAAAGGCAGCAGCAGCAGTAGCACGGTTTGCGTCGCCGGATCGTCACCGCTCCAGCGGCTCAGCAGACGCAGCGAGCGGCCATATAGCCAGCATACCGCCACACCCGCGACCAGACCGCCGATCGCCACTTTGAGGAACTCCACGCTGGCGCCACCCCAGGTAAACACCATGGTGCCCATCGCCACCGCGACCGCAAACTTCAGTGATACCAGGCCGGATGCGTCGTTCATCAGGGCTTCGCCCTGCACAATCGACATGATCTTTTTCGGGATGCGCCCTTCCCCGACAATGCCGGAGAGCGCCACGGCATCGGTAGGTGACAGCACCGCAGCCAGCGCGAAGGCAGGGATCAGTGGAATACCCGGCACCAGCCAGTAAATCAGATAACCAATTCCGACCACGGTAATCAGCACCAGCACCAGTGCCAGGCCCATGATTTCGCGTCCGTGGTGCAGGAATTCGTTAATCGGCGTTTTCCAGCCATCGGCAAACAGCAATGGCGGAATGAACAGCACGAGGAACAGTTCGGGGTCAAAATCGACATGCAGGCCAAAGCTCGGCACGGCCAGCAATGCACCAGCGGCAATCTGCACCAACGGCAGGGGAATTTGGAACGGCAATATGCGCGCCGCCACGCCGGAGAGTGACACCACCAGCGTCATGATGAGAATAGTAAAGAAGATTTCCATGCTTTCCTTAGGCGAATCAATTTCATTAAAGCGATGTTGTTGCGCAGGAAAGTGTAAAACAAAACGCCGCACAAAGGGGCAACCCTGCGTGCGGCGTGAACCAGAAAGAGACTTATCTGGAAATAAGCGCGTTCAAAAGTCAGATGGCCCAACCACCCGCGTAGAAGGCCACCAGTGCAACAGCAATCACCACGGTGCCCACGTTCAGCCTGCGCCATTCACCCGCAAAGAGGCGGCCAATCACCAACGAGCCGAAGCCGAGCATGATGCCAGTCACGATGTTGCAAGTCAGGACGATGAACACGGCAGTGACCAAACCCGACATCGCATCGACAAAGTCATTGAAGTCAATCTTCGCCACGTTGCTCAGCATCAGCAGGCCAACGTACATCAACGCTGGCGCCGTCGCGTAGGCCGGAACCAGATAGGCCAGTGGGGACATAAACAGAATCAACAGGAACAACAGACCGACGACAATCGCTGTCAGGCCAGTTTTACCGCCCGCAGCCGTTCCGGCTGCAGATTCGATATACACCGCCGCAGGCGAAGCACCGACTAAACCGGCAAACAGGCTGCTGACGGAGTCGGTGGTCAACGCGCGGCCACCGTTAATGATCTGGCCGTTTTTATCCAGCAGATTCGCCTGGCCCGCCACTGCACGAATGGTGCCGGTGGCATCAAATACCGCGGTCATCACCAGCGCCAGCACACTTGGCAGCACCACCGGTTGCAGCGCACCCATGATATCGAGACTAAACATCGCGGATTGGCCGTTGGCATCCTTCAGGCTCGGCATAGCGAATAGCCCCTGATAGGTGACAGCCGGATCAAAGATCAGACCCACCACAGAAATCGCTACGATGGTCAGCAAAATTCCGCCTGGCACACGACGTTTTTCCAGACCAAAGATGGCCGCCAGCCCGATCAGCGCCATAATCACCGGGAACGAGGTGAAGTGGCCGAGTGCCACCGGCAAGCCCGGCGCTGGGTTCTTCACAACCAGGCCAATACCATCGGCCGCAATCAGCAGCAGGAACAAGCCAATACCGACTCCCGTGCCGTGCGCCACGCCCATCGGCAGGTTACGCAAAATCCAGGCGCGAATCCCGGTGACCGAAATCAACGTGAACAGCAAGCCCATCAGGAATACCGCGCCAAGGGCAACCGGGACGCTAATGTGCTGGCCCAGCACCAGGCTAAACGCGGTGAAGGCGGTCAGGGAAATCGCACAGCCGATCGCCATGGGCAGGTTGGCCCACAATCCCATGATGATCGAACCAAAGCTGGCGACCAGGCAGGTCGCTACAAACACGGCAGTCGGCGAGAAGCCGGCTTTACCCAGCATACCCGGTACGACAATGACGGAGTAAACCATGGCTAAAAAGGTGGTTAGCCCCGCCAAAATTTCCTGACGCACGCTGCTGCCGCGTGCCGAGATGTTGAACCAGGCGTCCAGTTTTCCACTGGCCGGGCGTGAGTCGCCAGACATAGTAAATCCTCTGCGTTTTTTAAGATGTAATGAGCCCCACGGCCCGCGTTTGCGCATCATCCTGGTGAAGGTTCTCAAAGAGAAAAGAGGCAAACGTTTACGTGGCCGCGTATTCCAGGTCGTAAAAGGGGGACACGGAAAAAGGCAAACGATTATCTGGCGTTTGCTATGGGGTTTTCAACTACTAATCGATTATCAGGCAGGATAAAGCGCAGACTGGCGCGGGTTAACAACGTGGTTACACTGCTTTTGGCGAAACTTAAGGGGTCGGAACTGGCTGGAAAATATCGATATTTTTCATTCATCGCACAGTTTTCCTCCCCAACTGCACCGATGGTAAGAGGTGGATGCCTCATGAAGCGATAATTAACTTGAGGCCCAGCAAAGGCCCGCCCGAAGAGCAAAGCGTCCGCGCCATGGACGGCGCGGCCGATCTGCATGGATGCGTTATTCCTTTGCGATCGGGCGGGCCTTTGCTGGGCATGACACCCAACTCACAGCGATAATCCACAGCACCCAACCCATAACGACTAACCCACAGTACTCAACCTATAGTACCCAACTCACAGCACCCAACCCACAGCACTGCAGCGACAAACTAACTAAACGTAATCGCCCCGCCCTGCTCAATCGCGCGTTGCCAGGCAGCACGTTGCTGCATCGATTCCAGCCAGCGTGCGGTGGCCGGCATCTCTTTCAACGATCCCCGCACTTCCAACGCCAGCAGCGGGAAACTCATCTGCACATCGGCGATGCTAAACCGTGACCCGGCGAAATAACGATGCTGGCTAAGATGCTGCTCAATCACGCCACTGTGCAGTTTTAGCTGCTTGTTCAACCAGGCCTTCTGAATCCCTTTGCTCAACGCCACGCCTGCCGGACGTAAAATCCACGGCACCGGCTTCTTCCCGAGTTGCCCAAACACCAGCTTCATTACCAGCAATGGCATCAGCGACCCTTCTGCGTAATGCAGCCAGTAACGCGCCTGAATCTGTTCATCCTCATCCGTGATGGCGAACAAATGCTCTCTATCATATTTCTGCTGCAGATACGCCAGAATCGCCCCTGACTCGGCGATCACCCGATTGCCATCAGTAATCACCGGCGACTTACCCAGCGGATGAATCTTCTTTAATGAATCCGGCGCCAGCAGCGTGTCCTCGCGCTGATAACGCTTAATTTGATACGGCACCGACAGCTCTTCCAGCAGCCACAACACGCGATGCGAACGGGAATTTTCCAGATGGTGAACAGTAATCATGCGGTTTTCCTTGCCGGTCAAAGTCTCCCGGCAAGTATAGCGGATTAACCTTTATGCTCGTCCTGCTCAGGGTCGAGTAACACCGCTCCCGAACCTTGCTGCGCCAGACGGTCACCGGGATTACGCAGTGGACAATCGCGCATCGATAAGCAGCCACAGCCAATACACCCATCCAAATCGTTGCGCAGGCGCGTCAGGGTTTCGATACGCTTATCCAGCTCTTCACGCCAGTGCTGCGTCAGCGCATCCCACTCCTGCGTCGACATACGCTTGTTGGCTGGTACATGCATCAAACTATCGCTGACAGTGGCCAGCGGAATACCGATGCGCTGCGCAATCTTGATAATCGCCACACGGCGCAGCACATCGCGGCTGTAACGCCGTTGATTGCCGCCATTGCGCGAACTGAAAATTAAACCTTTGGTTTCATAAAAGTGCAGCGCGGAAACGGCCACGCCGCTACGTTTCGCCACTTCACCCGGCGTTAACACCGGTTTTGGGTAATTGCGTTCTTTTTTCATTTAGGGCCTTTACCTCAAGTTAACTTGAGGAATTATACTCGCACCCCATCAAAACTTCGAATTTCAAACCCGATAAACCTTTCAGAAGGATGAGGCTATGATGCAACAGGAAATCATTCATTCACTGACACACTGGATCGATGAAAATCTGGATAAGGCCCTGTCGATCGACGAAGTGGCAGCAAAATCCGGCTACTCAAAATGGCACCTGCAGCGTATGTTCCGTACCGTGACGAAACAAACGCTGGGTGGCTATATTCGTGAGCGCCGCCTGACTCTGGCCGCTGAAGCGTTACGCCAGACTCAGCGTCCAGTGTTCGATATCGCGATGCAATACGGTTACGATTCACAGCAAACTTTTTCGCGCGTGTTCCGCCGTCAGTTTTCCCAGACGCCGACCGCCTATCGTCACACCATGCGCCGTCAGGCGATGATTCAGCGTCCGCGTCTGCTGAGTTTCGATTGCAGTGAAAACATGAACAGCTTTGCCCAGCGCACAACCGGCGAGTGCTGCCCGGTTCAGTGACATTCTGCGCGCCCTTCACGGGCGCACCTTCCCGCTTTGCCTCTGCCATCTCCCCCGCTTCGATAAAAATCTTTCTACCATACCAGGTATAAATTTTGTTCAAACTTTCAAATCGGGTGATATAATGTGACCCAAGTCACAGATTTACCCCCGCGTAAGACGGCCAGAAGGGCCTCCCTGACCCTCCTTCTCTGCCGCCAGTGATGTCCAATCAATGTCAGGGATATTACTGATTTGAAGAGGTTTTTGCAGATGGCTACGTTAACCACCAGTTTAATCGTCATGCGTTGGGAGCTGCTCAGCGCCATCATGATGTTCTTTGCCAGCACCATGAAAATTAAACTGCGTCAGAACAGTCACCACGTGATGGCACTGATGTGCGGCGGTATTGGTGTAGGCATGTCATGCTGGTTCGTTACCGGCCTGCTCGGCATTACCCTGAGCATGGAAAATCTGCACAACTTCATGGAAATCTCCAAAAACGCCTTCGTAGAAGTGATGAGCCAGACGCCTGCTGATTGGCCGATGCCTTAATCGCAGCCAATAAAAAACCCCGCTAAGCGGGGTTTTTTATTTTGCTGTGTGATACTCAAATTTTCTTCAGTACGGCTGGAATAGCGACTTCCGGCACCGTCACACCCGGTATCTGCGTACCGCGGCGGTCTTGAATCCACATATCACCCATCATCTGGTTTAATCCACGGTCCAACCCGGTCACTAACCCGGCACCTGGCGTAAACGTCAGCTCGCCAAAGTAAATCCGATCACCATCGATATACCAGTCCACACGCACATAATCAAAATCGCTCGCCAGGGTTTTACTCAGCGCTAATGCGTGCTGTAACTGCGCCATTTGTGGATTCACATCCAGCCCGGTATCGCGAATTTTGTGGTACGCCTCATTGAGGTTGTTCACATAAAAATTCATCGACAGTAACGGGTTACATCGGTTGTAAATCACCTGCAGCACATATTCAAAGCTGCCGTCACGCTTATTGAACATGTGAAACTTGTAATCAATCGGCGCAGTTTTGCCATCACCAATGTACTGCTCCACCAGGATACGCGGCTTGATGTAGCGATAGTGAATCTCACGCGCTTCATTGGCAAAGTCGGTCTTCAACCAGCGATGGCAGTCACTGATAATTTTCTGCTTCTTCAGCGCATCCGGCTCTTCCAGCAGGATTTCCACCATATTGGAGCCGTGATTGGGCTTAATTACCGTGTTCTTCCAACTCGGCAGCGTATGCAGCGAGTGCGGGTCGCTGGTCTCATACACCAGTGGGATCAGGTATTCGCTGCCCACTTTCTCGGCGATGTATTCGCGCACCGAATATTTATCCGACAGGCGGCCATAGATTTGGTAATCGCCAAAAACGAATTTCCGGTACAGCACCTTCTCATTAAACACTTTCGGTTGACGCAAATTGGGCAGTTTGCGGAATTTATGAAAGTAATAGATGCGGTCCTGGTAAGCCCAGGGCATCTTCTTGATGAAGTACTGGACACTTCTTCTGAGTTCATCTTTCAACTTGAGCATATCGGACCTCATTTGTAGGTTTTGTAGTTGAGTGAGGAAACTTGAATCTTCTGAATGACGCCGTTATTGAAGAAGTAATTCATTACGGTGAGGGACAGAAGTTCAGAGATGAAGACGCTCCAGGCGGCACCCATGATGCCGTAGCCCTGGATCAGCCACCACGACAGCGGCAGACTGATCACCATCAGGCAGATGATCTTCTTCAGCAGATAGTTAAATCCGCCCTCTTTCACCATGTAGCGATACGCTACGGTCCCCATTGCCGAAAAGCAGGTTGCTAACGACAGTAACGTAATGAGACTCCCTGACTGTGTGTACTCGTGACCATACAAAGCGATGATGATTTGCTCGCCATACAGCGCAATCACCGCTAACAACAACAATGAAACACCCATGACATAGCCGTTCAGCCGCGCAGTGAGCTTGATGGCGGCTGCTCCGCGCTCCCGGAATATCTCCGAGAAGCAGGAAGTGATGATGGCAACCGGAATGAATATCCAGGACGCCGAAATGGTATTGGCGGCAGCAAACAGGCCGAGGTCGCGAGCGGAGGCAATGCCCGCCAAAAACATCTGGGCCGCCTTAACCTGCACAGAAATGAAGATGCTGGAAATCGCCAACGGTAAACCTGCGTACAGCAGATAACGCAGGTAGGTATTGCGCTTCTCCTGTGGCGGCGCCATGTCCTGGTTTTCGCGATAAAAATTAGACCGTTTGATGACGTACGGCACCAGCGTGACCATGACAATCGACAGCGTCAGCCACAAGGGATTGAGATGCAGCCAGGCAATGGCGAAACTCAGGGTAAAGCCCAACAGCAGGCCGACCGAGTTGGCCACCGTGTTGAGTCGGGAAGCCAGACGCGCATTGTTGTAAACGCTGAACGTATCCTGCGTCACAAAAACGGAGGAGATAAACGAGGCCAGGGCAAATGCGAGGAAATTTTCCTGCATGTTGTACCACACCCAAATCAACACCGGGATAGAGGTCAGCAACAACAAGACCAACCGCATGGTGCGGGCCACCGCCATCAGCCGCAGGCCTTTCGGCGCGCTTTTGCTGATGCGTTTGAACAGGATGGTTTCGGTACCGAAAATCGCTACGGTCTGTACCATCGAGAACAACGAGGTTGAAAACGCCATCTGACCGAATATGGTAGGGCCAAATGACTTCGCCACGTAGGAGGTCACAAATATGACGCCGAACACCGAGACGATCTTCTCAGACATCATCCAGGCGGCATTAGACATTACGCTCAATTTCATCGACTGATCCTTAGTATTACTTACAGCAACTGCCTTTCGGTACAACGTCCTTGAAATGAATTAACAAGCGCTCAGTGGGCCTGACTTAAATTAATAACTTCAAACCAAACTGGTCCGAAAAATGAGACTCCCGTCAGGATTCTTTGAATGAATTCAGGAAAATTCCGATTAAACCTGGTGCGAAACTCTGCGGATGTAAACGATTTCAGCCTGAATTCGAAGCAAAGGTTTACTGGCACACCCTGTGATTTTCACAAACAGGTTATGCCGTATTTCCAATGATTGTAGTATTTTTCTGCATTTGGGATGAAATGAATCTATATCAAAAACCCAAAGCCAGGAAGGCGTTCAATGGCATTCAGAATAAAATAAGATTTATCCCATGATGATATTTATTCCAAATAACTTAATTTAAACCTCGCAATTCAAATCGCGCACTTTAATACTGCATTAATACTCTTTTTGCAGTACCAGATATTAATACAGTAATTCTCATCCACTAATTGATAAGAAAGGTAAGAGCATTTATGAGAAAGTCACGATATAGCGAAGAGCAAATCACAAATGCCATTAAAGCTTCTGAAACGGGAGTGAAAGTCAGGGAGATTTGTGAAGAGCTTGGCATTTCCGAGGCCACCTTCTACAGCTGGAAGAAAAAGTTTTCTGGGCTTTCTTCAGAAGAAGGGAGAAAAATCAAAGATTTGGAGGATAAACTACAAAACCTTACCCGTGAGCTACAGTCACTGAGTTCCGACAAAGAGATGCTGCAAAGCGTGCTGAAAAACTTCTTCACCACAAATGAGAAGCGGCAAGCTGTTAACTTCCTGCAAACCACCTTCGACATTGGAACGCGTCGCAGCTGCCGCTTGCTGGATATTAGCCGCAGTGTTTACCACTATCCTTCAGGCTCCGATAATCGTTAACACCATTAAGACCGTTGTTATTTGACTTAATGCTGAGATTTGTTCTTACCAGAAGAGATGAAGATCATTTAATTCGGCGTTCGTAACATAACAATTCGCACCATTTTTTCCTGATGAATATCATCGCGGATTTGCTTCCTTTTTTGCGGTAAAATTGATTCACATCAGCAAAAGTCTCGCTATTCAAGCCTTTTAGACGCAGCCCAGTCTCATTACGGTGAGATTGGTGCTTCGTTTTATTACTTAACTGATATTAATGATCAGGACTGAATACAGATAAATCTGTTAAGCAGTCATGAACAACGGCATGTAATCGCTCACACAATGACTCTTATTTTTATTGGACCTGTCACTTTAGGTGACGATCACGAATCGTCATCTAGCTAGGGCGATGCTCTGATAACAGCACCAGGATTATTCCGGATTAAAAACGTTATCACACCTAAACAATAACAGTAAAAAATGGCGACTTTTGGAAAATATCGCCCGGTAATTCATCTCTGTGTTTAATCATTTTTTCATGCAAATTCAGCGGATGTTTCTCAACACCTGAGCGGCATCTTGAGAAAATCGTGGCTCAAAGCGGTGATTTTCAGTGCCAAATCGCAATAAAAATGCAGATAGAACACCTTTTTAACCCTGCCGGCGCCGGCTTTTTTACCCTTCCCCGCGGGTTATCACCTCGTTTCCACCCGCTGGAGTGACCGGATTGCCCCCCTGAATGCAACATGGGTTATGACAAAGTGGGGTAAAAACAGGCAAGGATAAGCGAGGGAAAGTTATATCGCGGTGGTGACTGAGGATATAAATGGCGAAGAGGAGCGCAAAACAGAGGGGGCAAATTCCTAAAAACACTGAAGAAAGGGCTGCTGAGCCCCTCTACTCAGCAGCCAGAAATTCATGTTAAAGCGCGCTGACTTTCGGCTGCGGTTTAATACGCATGGCATAGATTACGCCAACGATGAGACAGCCAATACCGATGCCAGTGAGCAGCGGCGGCCAGCTCTGTCGCCAGAGGAAGGTCCACAGCAGACCCGCCAGCGTTTCGAACACAATCAGCGGCCCCATGATGACCGTTGGCACACGCTGGCTGGCCGCATTCCAGCATAGCGTGCCTAACCATGAACATATCAGCCCAATTGCCAGCATGATGAGGAGAAAACGCGTGGGCTGTGGGCCAAATGGCAGAGCGAACTCAGGCTGCTGCCAGTAAAGCTGACCGCACACGAATAAATAGAACACCAGCGCCAGCGGTAAGGTCACCAACCCTTGTGCCGTTGCCCAGCTACCGGCTTTATGCTGTGGATGCGCGCGCAGCCAGATGCCATTGCGCAGCGGATACCAGGTCCAGCAGGCGACCGCTAAAATCGCCAGTAACAGCCCTGTCAGGTAGCGCGACCAGTCAAATTCCGGTCCCTGCATTTGCATCTCAGCGGCATTCACGCAGCCCAGGCCAGCAGCAATAATCAGTAGCGCCGGAAAGAGTTTACGCCAGGAAAGTCGCCCTTCAAGATGGCCGTAGCAAAGGTTGGCCGTCACGGTGATGACCACCGGCAAGGTGCCAATTATCATGGTCGAGATAGGCGCACCGGTGCGCTGGATAGCACTGGCGAGACAGGCGTAATAGAGCAGATTACCGACCAGCGACAATTTCAGCGCTTCCAGCCAATCTTTACGTGCCAGCTGTTTCAGACGGCGGCGATCCAGCCATGCCAGCGGTAATACCACCAACCCAAAAGCCACGTAGCGTCCGGCCGATTGTAAGGTACCCGGATAGTCAGGTATCAGCAGCGGTCCAACAAAAATGAGCCCCCACATTAATCCTGCGGCAAGTGCAAACACGATTCCTGCAAACATTCTCTTTTCCTTTATCACTTTTCCGTCGCAGTGTGGCGTAACCGGATAATAAAGGCTTGTAGCAGATTGCGGTTAACGTGAGGGGAAAACTTGCTTTTGATAACGCCCTGGCGTGATGCCATAACGGTGAGCAAACGCGCGCGTGAGGTGTGCCTGATCGGTCAATCCAACAGCCGCCGCTACCGAAGCCGCACTTTCTCCCATTCCTAAACGTTGCTTGGCTTCGAACAGGCGAAAGGCCATCAGCATCTGATGTGGCGTAACATGGAAGTGGTGTTTAAAACTGCGGAGAAAATGCCACGGCGACAAAGACGCCAGGGCGGCCAGCTCATCAAGACGAACCGGCTCCGCCAGGTTTTCACGCAGATAGGTTTTTACCGCATCAAAGCGATGGGCGCCCTCTTCGGGTCGGGATTTTCCCTGATGTGCCAGCGGGCGTAATAGCTCGAGTAGTTCCAGCAACAGACTCTCGCGTTCTAACGCGCTGGTGGCTTGCCACATCTGCGCCAGTCGCTGGGAAAACGGCTGTGCCAGACGGGCGTCTGTACGCAGCGCTTCACTAAACCACCAGTGACGGTCGCCGGTAAGCCGCTCCATCTCCTGCGGATCAATATAGATCATGCGATAACGCCAGCCCTCATCACAGGCCGATTCCCCGGTGTGCAATTCATCAGGGTTCATCATTACCAGTGAATGCTGCGGTGCCGTATAGTGCGTGCCGCGGTAGCGAAAACGCTGTGCACCCGATTCAATGGTGCCGATACCGAAGGCTTCATGGGTATGCGGCTCAAAAGCGTAACGCGAGATGTGCGCCTGATATAGCTCGATACCCGGCAGTTCAGCAAAATGCTGGAACTGTGCCTGATCGCACTTATCAGGAAAGATTTCCGGAACCACCTTCACGTCACACCTCCTAAAAACAGGTTAATTAGCATGCGCGGCGGCGAGATGAAATGCAAAACAGATTTGCTTTACCTGCATGCATAACAATCGCGATACTGTCATCCTCTATATAAAGGAGGCAGTGATGGCTAATCGGGTTGTCGTGGTAGTGGATATGCAAAACGGCGTGCTGGCTTCGCCACGTTTTGATCGTGACGGACGTTGTCAGCGCATCAATCAACTGACGGCAGCGGCCGATCAGGTGATTTTTATTCAGCACGTTGAGCCAGGCCTCGAAGTAAACAGCGAAGGTTGGCAGATCGTGCCGGAATTGGATCAGCCAGCCAACGCGATCTACGTTAACAAGACCGCCTGTGACAGTTTTTGGCAAACCGACCTGGCGGCTCAGCTTGATCAACATGGCATTGAGAGCTTTGTGATTTGCGGCTGCGCGACCGATTACTGCGTGGATACCACCATCAAAGTGGGTGCCAGCCTGGGTTATCACATCACCGTTGCCGCCGATGCGCATACCACAGCTGACCGGACTTACGTTTCCGCACAACAGCAAATCAATCAGCACAATGAAATCTGGGCGGATTTGATTCTGCCGGGCAACCCGGTGTTAGTGCGTGATACTGAGGTATTGCTGCGGGAGTGGCGACCGCATTAGCAGTCACTTTGCCGGGCAGAATTGTCCGGCTTACATTATGGGCGGCATTCAGCAGCTAGATTTTACGCTTCCATTGATAACGGTTTGATCCTGCCAGCTGTTCAATCAGCCCCTCATGCTCCGCACGCTGCAACCATTCAGTCAGCTGAATCTGATGCAGACCGGTTCGCAAGCCCAGATCTTCAATCGTGACCGGATAGGCGGCCAGTGCAGGCAATTGCGCCTGAAAAATCAGGTAAAAATCGGATGGATGCCAGATTCCTTCTGGTTCCTGAGCCACATTAGCATCCGCGATCTTGTCGGGCATCGTGTGCCATGCGCCGCTCAATAGATCATCCTGCTGATAAGGCTGATGACGGTGAGTCGTCATCCATTGCGCAACATCAATGTCATCGGGGTGAGCAGCGCACCATTGCCCACCCTGTGTGACCAGCTGGGCGTTGCTGGCCTGTACATCGTCGGTCGGCTTAACCCACAACGGTACCCATTTCTTGCGCAGATTCTCTTCCGCACCAGCCAGCGTACCGCCCTTGTGACCCGCGTGTACGACCAACGCACTCTTCGCCAGGCAATAAACATATCGATTGCGCGCCATCGCGTGACCCACAGTAAAGCCTGCTTCCGGATAGAAAGGCGAAAGCAGCAATAACTTTCCTGCCATGAGACCTTTACGCCATTTGGCGCTGGTCGCAGCGGTGAGCAGACTATCACTGAGGACACCAATGACGGCTCCGTTATGTTGCAAAGCGCCCAGCATCGCGGCTTCATCAATGCCTCTTGCACCACCCGAAATCAGATTTATATTCGCAGAGACAATTCTTACCGCAACCTGACGACTGAACGTTAAATCCCGCTCGCTGGCATTTCTTGACCCAACCACCGCAAGGCCTGGGTGATTTAACAGAGTGATATCACCACAGCCGAACAGCACCGGCGGCGCGTCAGTGCGCAGCTGTTGCTTTAGCAGCCTTGGATATTCAGCGTCAGAACGTGTTAACACCCACAACCCCGCACGCTGCCAGCGTTCAATCGCTAACGCCAGGCTATGTCCACGGCTCAGTAGCGCTTCAATACGCTCGCGCGTGATATGAGAATCAACCCAGCTGGCTAGCATGACATCAGCACCAGAGCCGAGCAGATCGGCGGGTGTTGCAGATTGTTGTTTCAGCCACAGGGCGAATCGTCCCCATTCAGCATTACCTAGCGGCTTCACCTCATCCTCACTCTGGCGCGAGAAGTCGCTGGTTAACAAAAGCGTTGCCTGTGCAACAGGAGATAAATTCATCACTCTTTCACCGTTGAGGTTGCCAGCGCCAATGGATAGACAATGCCGCTTCCCGCTTGCTGAAGCAGGGCTGCAGTCACTGCCATCGTCCAGCCTGAATCGACAATATCGTCTACCAGTAACACGGCAGTGGCTGGCAGATTAGCGCTGGTGGCAAATGCGCCATCCAGATTACGACATTGATGGAAGCGATTATTTTGCAGACGCTGCCGAGGGTTATCTTTCACTTTCTGCAGTGCATCGACAAAGGGTATGCCGAGTCGCTGTGCCAATCGGCGGGCAAAATCCGCTACCAATTGAGGCTGACGCAACGACGGTACGCAGCAAACCCACCGTGGAGCAGGTGCTGGCTGCCAGCGCTGTTCAATCATTTCCACTATGGCAGCAACCAGTTCATCACTGAAATGACCGGCTGCTTTCTCGGCCACTACGCGAGATCCCCATCCGGCATCTCCCCAGCGCGAAAGCACCCGACCTTCCTGCGCACGCAGAGCGGCAGGTAAATTGCCGCGAAAACCGTACTCTTCAAATGCCTGAGCAGCCACCTGAATTTTGGGCAAAATCACCGTTTCGGCGCGCTGTAGAAAGGTCGCTGCCTGATGAGCCAGTGTCGCATCCACCTGCGGGTCAATCAAAGGTCGACCGAGGCAGCTGGCACATTTGCCACAGGATACGGGGTCTGTGTCATCCAGTGATAATCGCAGAAATGTCATCAGGCAATCGCGCTGTGAGATATAACGCTGCACCTCCTGCCACTCTTGCTCGCGCTGTTGCGTCAGGTGCACGATACGTTCGCGATCCAGCAGATAAGCGACCGGCGTTCTCCGCCATTGGGATTTGACCTTAATCACCGGAGCAGGATTCTCAACGCTGAGCAATTTCAGCACTTTTTCAATTTGCCCCTGGCGCAGATTGGTCTGCTGTTCGATATCACGAATCGACAACCCATCACTCTCCTCCAGCACCTGCAAAATATCATATACCTGAGTTTCTGCTGGAAAAGCAGACTGCCGGAAAAACTGGTGAATATCGCGATCTTCACCGCCTGACATCAGCACGCCAACCGCATGGTCGATGCCACGTCCCGCACGCCCTACCTGTTGGTAGTAAGCAACAATGGAAGCGGGTGCCTGATAGTGCAGCACGAAGCTTAAATCAGGTTTGTCATATCCCATTCCCAGTGCGGTGGTCGCCACCAAAACTTTCAATTGGTTAGTTAGCAGCAAGGTCTCAAGGTGTTGACGATAGTCGTTGCTGCTGTCGAAACCAGCGGCCTCAACGCTGCCATGATAGGCGCGCGCATCAATGTGCTGCGTGCGTAACCAGGCCGCAACCTGCTCGGCATCCCGCACGGTGAGCGTATAGACGATACCGGTTCCCGGAAGAGAGGGAATGACCTGCGCCAGCCAGGCAAGGCGAGAGGCCTGATTCGGCAAAATGAGCGTTTGCAGCGCCAGACTTTTACGAATCAGCTCACCGCGCTGAATCACGATGTCGCCCATCTGTTGCTGTATATCTGCAACGACACGATTATTGGCGGTAGCGGTGGTGCCGAGCACTGGCGTATTCGCCGGTAGTTGCCGCAAGATGCTGACAATGCGCCGATAGTCAGGACGGAAATCGTGCCCCCAATCGGAGATACAGTGCGCCTCGTCAATCACCATGAGCGCGATACGGTTGGCAATCGGCTGCAGTACGGTTTCGATGAATTGATCATTGGCGAGACGTTCTGGAGAGATGAGTAAACAATCGACCTGATTGTCCAGCACCCGTTGTGTCACTGAAGACCAGTCACTGCTGTTCGAAGAATTGAGGGTTTCAGCAACAATACCCAGTCGACGAGCCGACTCAATTTGGTTACGCATCAGCGCCAGTAGCGGTGAAACAATGATGGTCGGACCCATACCGCGATCGCGAAAAATTTTGGCGCTGATAAAATAGACGGAGCTTTTACCCCAACCAGTGCGCTGCACCACCAATAATTTCTGTCGATGATTGACCAAAGCATCAATCGCTTCCCACTGCCCACGACGAAACTGAGCCTGCTCATCCGCCAGTGCGGTTTTTAATAACACTTCTGCCTGATGCTGTTTCATTATCACTCCTTGATGGGAAATGCGTCCCTTCTTTTGATTGAGAAACCTGAGAGCCAGATACAAAAAAGCCCCGTAAAACGAGGCCTTAGCGAGTAGTTATGCGTGAGCGTTGACTCAGAACGGGATGTCGTCGTCAAAGTCCATTGGCGGTTCGTTGTTCGCCGGTGCGCTCTGCTGCTGCGGACGCTGTTGTGCGCCGCCGCTGAACTGGTTGCCGCCCTGAGGCTGCTGCTGAGGTTGCTGTGGCTGGCCCCAACCGTTGTTATTGCCGCCGCCCTGGCCGCCCATCGGTGCGCCGCCTGCGTTCGCGCCCTGCTGACGTCCACCCAGCATCTGCATGGTGCCGCCAACGTTAACAACCACTTCGGTGGTGTATTTTTCCTGACCGCTCTGATCCTGCCATTTACGGGTACGCAGCTGGCCTTCGATGTAAACCTGAGAGCCTTTACGCAGGTATTCACCCGCCACTTCAGCCAGTTTGCCGAACAGCACAACGCGGTGCCATTCAGTGATCTCTTTGTTTTCACCGGTTTGCTTGTCGCGCCAGCTTTCCGACGTGGCCAGCGTAATGTTGGCTACCGCGCCACCATTTGGCATGTAGCGCACTTCCGGATCCTGACCCAGATTCCCGACAAGAATCACTTTGTTTACGCCACGACTGGCCATGTTGCTGTCTCCCGATGAGTTGATGCTAAAAGTCTAAGCCAAAAATTGTATCACGTCACAATGACGGTGCCCACTTCAGAGCAGGCTCGCAATTTTTATTTGGCACACAGAATAGCAAAAACACTGGATATTTATTCAGTTTATTTTTTGTGCCATACTAACGCGTTTCTGCTGGTCATGCTGGCAAGGCATGGCGAGTGTTGTTCAATCCGGGAAAGGTGAATGGATAAGATCGAAGTCCGCGGTGCTCGCACCCATAATTTGAAGAATATCAACCTGATCATCCCTCGCGATAAGCTGATTGTGGTCACCGGTCTGTCGGGTTCCGGTAAGTCTTCGCTGGCGTTTGATACGTTGTATGCCGAAGGTCAGCGTCGCTATGTTGAATCGCTCTCGGCCTATGCGCGCCAGTTTCTTTCATTAATGGAGAAACCGGACGTCGACCATATTGAAGGTCTCTCGCCCGCTATCTCTATTGAGCAGAAATCTACATCGCACAACCCGCGTTCTACAGTCGGGACCATTACCGAAATCCATGACTATCTGCGTCTGCTGTTTGCCCGTGTGGGTGAGCCGCGCTGCCCGGATCACGATGTTCCGCTGGCAGCACAGACCGTCAGCCAGATGGTGGATCAGGTGATGGCGCAGGAAGAAGGCCGTCGTCTGATGCTACTGGCACCCGTGGTGAAAGATCGCAAAGGCGAACACACCAAAACGCTGGAAAACCTCGCGGCGCAAGGCTACATCCGCGCCCGTATCGATGGCGAAGTCTGTGATCTCTCCGATCCGCCAAAGCTGGAACTGCAGAAAAAACACACCATCGAAGTCGTGGTGGACCGCTTCCGCGTGCGCGATGACCTGGCAACGCGCTTAGCCGAATCCTTTGAAACCACGTTGGCACTGAGTGGTGGCACCGCCATCGTCGCCGACATGGATGACAGCGATGCCGAAGAGCTGCTGTTCTCGGCTAACTTTGCCTGCCCTATTTGTGGCTACAGCATGAGTGAACTGGAACCGCGCCTGTTCTCGTTCAACAACCCAGCCGGCGCTTGCCCAACGTGTGATGGGCTCGGCGTGCAGCAGTATTTCGATCCCGATCGCGTGGTGCAGAACCCTGAACTGTCACTGGCTGGCGGTGCAATTCGTGGCTGGGATCGCCGCAACTTCTATTACTTCCAGATGCTGCGCTCGCTGGCAGAACATCTGGATTTCGATGTCGAAGCGCCGTTTAACAGCCTGAGCGACAAAGCGCGTGAAGTGATTCTGTACGGTTCCGGCAAAGAGAGTATCGAATTTAAATACATCAACGATCGGGGCGACACTTCGGTACGTCGTCATCCGTTTGAAGGTGTGCTGCACAACATGGAACGCCGTTATAAAGAGACGGAATCCAATGCGGTGCGTGAAGAGTTGGCGAAATTCATCAGCAACCGCTCCTGCACCAGCTGTGAAGGCACACGCCTGCGCCGTGAAGCACGCCATGTATTTGTTGAGAATACCAACCTGCCGACCATCTCTGAGATGAGTATTGGCCATGCCACCGACTTCTTCCGCAATCTGAAACTGAGCGGGCAGCGTGCGCAGATCGCCGAAAAAATCCTGAAAGAGATCGGCGATCGCCTGAGCTTCCTCGTTAATGTCGGTTTGAATTATCTGTCGATGTCGCGTTCCGCAGAAACCCTCTCTGGCGGCGAAGCGCAGCGTATTCGTCTGGCAAGTCAAATCGGTGCGGGTTTGGTGGGCGTGATGTATGTGCTGGATGAGCCCTCAATTGGTCTGCATCAGCGCGATAACGAACGTCTGCTTGGTACGCTGATTCACCTGCGCGATCTCGGCAACACCGTGATTGTGGTCGAGCACGATGAAGATGCGATTCGCGCCGCTGACCACGTGATTGATATCGGTCCTGGCGCGGGTGTGCACGGCGGTCAGGTGGTGGCTGAGGGTGACGTGAATGCCATTATGGCTAACGAAGCTTCGCTGACCGGTCAGTATCTGAGTGGCAAGCGCGAAATCGCCATTCCGCAACAGCGCGTGAAAGGCGATCCGGCAAAAGTGCTGAAACTTACCGGTGCGCGCGGCAACAACCTGAAAGACGTCACGCTGACGATCCCGGTGGGTCTGTTTACCTGTATCACCGGTGTATCCGGTTCCGGTAAATCCACGCTGATTAACGATACGTTGTTCCCCATTGCGCAGCGTCAGCTGAACGGCGCGACCACCACGGAAGTGGCGCCATATCGCGAGATCGCCGGTCTTGAGCATTTCGATAAAGTCATCGACATTGACCAGAGCCCTATTGGCCGTACGCCGCGCTCGAACCCTGCTACTTACACCGGCATTTTCACTCCGGTGCGTGAGCTGTTTGCCGGTGTGCCGGAAGCGCGTTCCCGTGGCTACAATCCAGGACGCTTCAGCTTTAACGTGCGCGGTGGACGTTGCGAAGCCTGCCAGGGCGATGGCGTGATCAAGGTCGAAATGCACTTCCTGCCGGATGTGTATGTGCCGTGCGATCAGTGCAAAGGCAAACGCTATAACCGCGAAACGCTGGAGATTAAATACAAAGGCAAAGGCATTCACGAAGTGCTGGATATGACTATCGAAGAAGCGCGTGAGTTCTTTGATGCTGTCCCTGCGCTGGCGCGTAAACTGCAAACGCTGATCGACGTGGGCTTGTCCTACATTCGCCTCGGTCAGTCTGCAACCACGCTGTCAGGCGGTGAAGCGCAGCGTGTGAAACTGGCACGTGAGCTATCGAAACGCGGTACCGGGCAGACGCTCTATATCCTTGATGAGCCAACCACGGGTCTGCACTTTGCTGATATTCAGCAGTTGCTGGAAGTGCTGCATCAGCTGCGCGATCAGGGCAATACCATTGTGGTGATTGAACACAACCTCGACGTGATCAAAACCGCTGACTGGATTGTCGATCTCGGCCCAGAAGGCGGTAGCGGCGGCGGCGAAATCCTGATTTCAGGCACGCCAGAAACCGTGGCGGAGTGTGAAAAATCCCACACCGCACGCTTCCTTAAGCCAATGCTGAAGAAGAAGTAAAATTGAAGGCCCGCAGTGCGGGCCTTCTTATTTCTTTCAATCCACAGACGCCGCACTCTCTAGTTTACTCGCTGAATATTGCAGTTAGTCGGGCCTGATACCCCGCTGTCAGATTCCGCAGCAAAATGCAGAAACAGGCAAGAATCAGACAACTTCAGGCATATACGCATCTCATCCTGCTGACTATCCTTACACAGTTCCTTTTTGGCGTAGCTCGTTACGCCTTTGTCCCTTCAGCTCGCTGAGCGGGATCCCGCAAAACACTCACGACACACCCGATTGGAGACACCATGAATATTACGCATGCCTATGCCGCACAGGACGCGAAAACTAAACTCGCCCCGTTCGACTATAAGCCGCGCGAGCTGCGCGCTCATGATGTGCAGATTGAAGTGTTGTACTGTGGCGTTTGCCACTCTGACCTGCATCAGGCGCGCAACGAATGGAAAAACACCATCTTCCCGGTGGTGCCAGGCCATGAGATCGTTGGGCGCGTTACCGCCGTTGGCGGCCACACTCACAAATACAAAGTGGGCGATCTGGTCGGTGTCGGCTGTATGGTTGACTCCTGCCGCAGCTGTCCAAGCTGCCAGGAAGGACTGGAGCAGTATTGCGAAAACGGTTTTGTTGGCACCTATAACGGTGAAGATCGCGAAACCGGCGCCATCACCTACGGCGGTTACTCCACCAGCATGGTGGTTGATGAAAGCTTTGTGCTGCGCGTGCCGGAAAACCTTGAGCTGGCAGGCGTTGCCCCGCTGCTGTGTGCCGGTATCACCACCTACTCACCGCTGCGTCACTGGAACGTCGGTCCAGGTAAGAAAGTGGGCATCGTCGGTCTGGGCGGCCTCGGCCATATGGGCGTGAAAATCGCGCATGCGATGGGCGCGCATGTGGTGCTGTTCACCACCTCACCATCGAAGATTGAAGACGGTAAGCGCCTGGGTGCTGATGAAGTGGTGATTTCGAAAGATGCTGATCAAATGGCGCAGCACAACAACAGCTTCGATTTCATCCTCAACACCGTGGCTGCTCAGCACGATCTCAACCCGTTTATTGCCCTGCTGAAACGCGATGGCAACATGACGCTGGTGGGCGCGCCAGAGCACGATCATCCGGCTCCACAGGTCTTTAATCTGATCTTCAAACGTCGCAGCATCGCCGGTTCACTGATCGGTGGTATCGCTGAGACACAGGAGATGCTGGATTTCTGCGGCAAGCACGGTATTACTTCAGATATCGAGCTGATCGCCATGAACCAGATTAACGAAGCCTACGAACGTATGCTGAAAAGCGACGTGAAATACCGCTTCGTGATTGATATCAATACCCTGCGTGAAGAGTCAGCGGCTTAATTAGCGCGCGTCTTCATCATGGCTGACGCCCGCCGCGCGCGTGGCGTCAGCCTGTTGCCAGGAAGCCTCCACCAGATAATAAATCTGCGAATCCTTTAGGGATCCATCCAGCCACAGCGTGCTCCAGTGCGACTTATTTAGATGCTCGCTCGGGAATACATCATTGTGCTCTTCGCGCAATAAATCAGCCAGCGCAGGCGAGGTTTTCAACGACAGCGCCGGACGCCCTTTCACCTCATGCACCATGGCAAACAGTACGCCTTCGCTTTTTACCTGTGTGGCATCCCATTCATTTTTATAGCTCTGCTCCGCACCCGATTTGCTCATGCAGTAGGTGAGGAGATCCGAAATGTTCATGCGGTATTCTCCTGGGTAGAGGCCGATGTGAGGCCCGATGACGTCTGCCATCGGCTGCAATACAGACGTCATGACACCGTTTAAGTGTGCAGCAAGTCAGCCAAAGGTAAAGGCGGTGGCACCAGATAACGCGCATAAAAAAACCGCCAGCCCGAAGGCATGACGGTTTTTCTCCTGCTGCGTAGTGCGTTACATCACGGCAGCAAAGGCTTCAGCCACCTGGTTAACGTTACGGCTGTTGAGGCCAGCCACGCACATACGGCCGCTGGCAATCAGATACACGCCGAACTCATCACGCAGACGGTCAACCTGCTGCGCACTTAAACCGGTGTAGCTAAACATACCGCGCTGCTTCAGCAGGTAATCAAAGTTTTTGCCCGGCAGTTTGGTGCTCAATACGTTGACCAGCGTCTGGCGCATTTCGATGATGCGCAGGCGCATGGCTTCCACCTCGGCCAGCCAGTTTTTCAACAGTGCTTCATCGTTCAGTACGCAAGAAACCACCTGCGCACCAAAGTTTGGTGGGCTGGAGTAGTTGCGACGCACGGTGGCTTTCAGCTGACCCAGCACGCGTGCAGATTCTTCTGCGCTCTCGCACACGATGGACAGGCCGCCAACGCGCTCGCCGTACAGCGAGAAGATTTTCGAGAATGAGTTGCTGACCAGTGCTGGCAAGCCCGCAGCCGCAATCGCGCGAATCGCGTAAGCATCCTGCTCCATACCGGCACCAAAGCCCTGATAAGCGATATCGAGGAACGGAATCAGTTCCTGCGCTTTCAATACTTCGGTGGTTTCATCCCACTGTGCGTTGGTCAGATCCGCACCCGTCGGGTTGTGACAGCATGGATGCAGCAGCACGATAGATTGCTTCGGCAACGTTTTCAGCTTGGCAATAAACGCATCAAACTTAACGCCATTGGTTTCTTCGTCGTACCACGGATAAGTCTGTGCGTCGAAACCGGCACCGTTGAAAATCGCGATGTGGTTTTCCCAGGTTGGATCGCTCACCCAAACATTTGAGTTCGGGAAGTAACGCTTGAGGAAATCCGCACCCACTTTCAGTGCGCCAGAGCCACCCAGTGTCTGGATAGAAGCAATGCGACCCGCTTTCAGCATCGGGTGTTCTTTGCCAAACAACAGCGGTGCAATCGCGTTACGGTATGGGCCCAGGCCTTCCATCGGCAGGTAAAGTGACGCCTGATGCGGCTGCGCCTGCAGGCGTTCCTCTGCGGCAGCCACGGCTTGCAACTGAGGAATGATGCCCGCCTCGTTGTAATAGAGACCAATGCTCAGATTCACTTTATTGTCGCGTGGGTCCTGTTTGAAGGTTTCCATCAGCGACAGAATTGGATCGCCAGCATAAGCATCAACGTTTTGAAACACGGTGCAGATCTCCATGATTGGTCATAAATAGTCGGTAAAGAGGCGTCATTAAACCATGTAGCGGCCGGGACGATGATTCATAGCGATGATGAGATTGAGGATCACCGCGCCCGCAATTGAGGCCAAAAGTATCGGCAGCGACACCACGAAAAGCGAAGCGAGTACCACGCAGGTATCTACCGCCATTTGCAGTTTGCCGGCGCGCAGACCGATGCGGTCCTGCAGCCAGAGTGCCAAAATATTGATACCGCCGAGACTGGCTTTGTGACGAAACAACACTATAAACCCAATCCCCATCACCACGTTACCGAACAATGTCGCATAAAACGGATTTAGCGCAGAAAAATGGATGAACATCGGATGCAAGTGTGTGAACAGTGAAACCAGCCCCACTGCGCAGAACGTTTTAATCGTGAATTCCCAGCCCATGCGGCGCACTGCCAGCCAGTAAAACGGCAGATTGATCAGGAAGAATGCGCTACCAAAGGAGAGGTGCGTCAGATAGCTAATCAGGAAGGCGATACCCGCGGTGCTTCCGGTGAGCGCGCCCGCTTGTTTCAGCATCATCACGCCAAAGGAAACCATTAACGTGCCGAGCACTATCGCCAGCGCATCTTCAATACGTGAATGAGGAATTTTAGTGGGTTGAACAACGTTATCCATGGAGTAATCTCAGTGCAAATGATGCGGTTCAAATGCAAAAAACGCACCACATAGGCAGCGCTAAGTCGCCACCTATGGGGTGCCAGCGATTATCCAATTGATATCAAAGGCGCTTTTATTGCAGGTTTTTGTGCATCAAACCAAAATTCAACCGTTGATTCATGCACAAATCTGTTTTCTGGTGCGCGTTATTTGCATTCAATGTGCGTTAATTGCACCAGATTAGCACATCATGCACTTTTTTGGCGCGTTTTGTGCTCGGGGATAATCATCAAGCCGTTCTCTTTTAAACGGCTCAACACCACGGAGGTTTTCACATGGGCCACACTCTGATGGCCGGCCACCAGCTGACTGATCAACGCACTCAGCGAGGCTAAATCAGCCACGGCCACTTTCAGCAGATAATCAGCATCACCGGTGGTTTTGAAGGCATCAACAATCGCATCCTCCTCTGCCACCATGCGATGAAAACTCTCTTCATAATCTGGCGTGTGATTCTTTAAACGCACTTCAATCAAGCCCACCATGCCAAGACCCACCGCGTCCGGCGAGAGCCGTGCGTGATAGCCGAGGATGAGGTTTGCCTGTTCGAGATTGATGCGGCGGCGTGAACATTGAGACGCCGAAAGACCGACTAAATCACTGAGTTCCTGATTGGTAAGGCGGCCGTTAGATTGTAATAGTGTCAATATCTTAAGGTCGTAATCGTCTACCTGAGTCATTCTGCTTCCACAGCGTTATAGGGTGCGCTTTGGTACAGATAACCTGATTAAAGCCAAGGTTGTCCAACACTATTTTCTGATGACGTGAAATGCATGCACAAATCGTGCATGCATCTCGTTGGAAAGGATTATTCGTCGTCGTAAGACGGCCCTGCGTAGTTATCAAAACGCGACCACTGGCCATTGAAGGTCAATCGTACCGTGCCGATAGGGCCGTTACGCTGCTTACCGAGGATGATCTCGGCGATCCCTTTAAGATCGCTGTTTTCGTGATACACCTCATCGCGATAGATGAACATAATCAAGTCAGCATCCTGCTCGATCGAACCCGATTCACGCAGATCCGAGTTCACCGGACGTTTATCGGCGCGCTGCTCCAGTGAGCGGTTAAGCTGCGACAACGCCACCACCGGAACATTCAGCTCTTTCGCTAAGGCCTTGAGCGAGCGCGAGATCTCTGCGATCTCCAGCGTACGGTTGTCCGATAGCGCCGGCACGCGCATCAACTGCAGGTAGTCGATCATGATCAGGCTTAAACCGCCATTCTCACGAAACACGCGGCGCGCGCGCGAACGCACTTCCGTGGGCGTCAGACCAGAAGAATCATCGATAAACATGTTCTTCTTCTCAAGCAGGATGCCCATGGTGGCAGAGATGCGCGCCCAATCTTCGTCTTCCAGCTGGCCGGTACGAATGCGCGTCTGGTCCACGCGCGACAATGACGCCAGCATACGCATCATCAGCTGTTCGCTGGGCATCTCCAGACTGAAAATCAGCACCGGTTTGTCCTGTAGCATCGCGGCGTTTTCGCACAGGTTCATGGCGAAAGTGGTTTTACCCATCGACGGACGCGCCGCCACGATGATCAAATCTGAACCCTGCAAACCGGCGGTCTTTTTGTTGAGATCCTGATAGCCGGTATCCACTCCGGTGACACCATCGTGCGGGGTCGACACCAGCGCTTCAATACGCGATACCGTGGCTTCCAGAATTTGCTCAATGTTCTGCGGGCCTTCTGCTTTATTGGCGCGCTGTTCAGCAATCTTAAAGACGTTGGATTCTGCGAAATCGAGCAAATCTTCACTGCTGCGCCCCTGCGGATCGTAACCGGCATCAGCAATTTGGTTCGCGACCGAGATCATTTGGCGCACAACGGCACGTTCACGCACGATATCCGCATAAGCGCCGATGTTCGCCGCACTTGGCGTGTTTTTCGCCAGCTCTGCCAGATAAGCAAAGCCACCGGCCATCTCCAGCTCGCCCAGTGTTTCCAGCGATTCAGAGAGCGTAATAAGGTCAATCGGCTGGCCCATTTCCAGCAGACGCTGCATCTCAGAGAAGATCATGCGGTGCGAACGGTTGAAGAAATCATCCGCCACCACGCGCTCGGAGACGTTATCCCAGCGTTCGTTATCCAGCATCAACCCACCGAGCACCGACTGCTCCGCTTCAATAGAGTGCGGCGGCATTTTCACGCCTTCCAGCTGACGATCGCGGGGTTCGTTGGATTTGTTGGTGGGTTTATTTCCTGCCATAGTGAATGCATTACCGATCGTGAAAGGGACGCGCAAGTATACCGTCCCAGGATGAACAATCACAGGAGTCAGAATGGCAAAGCGTATTCAGTTCAACCAACACGGTGGCCCGGAGGTACTGCAATGGGTCGATTTTGAGCTGGCCGATCCCGCCGAATATGAGGTTCAGGTCGAAAATAAGGCGATTGGCATCAACTATATCGACACCTATGTGCGCAGCGGGCTCTATCCGGTGACAGCTTTCCCGTCCGGGCTGGGCACTGAAGCCGCTGGCGTGGTGAAACGCGTTGGCTCAGGCGTGACGCGCTTTAAGCCCGGCGATCGCGTGGTCTATTGTCAGGCTGCGCTGGGTGCCTATAGCGAAATGCATAACGTGGCGGAAGAGCGCCTGGTGATCCTGCCGGAGAGCATTAGCTTTGAACAAGGTGCTGCCTCGTTTTTGAAAGGCTTAACCGTGCAGTATTTGCTGCGTCAGACCTACAAAGTGAAAGCCGATGAAATCTTCCTGTTCCATGCCGCAGCGGGCGGCGTGGGACTGATTGCCTGTCAGTGGGCTAAAGCGCTGGGCGCGCATCTGATTGGTACCGTGGGCTCCGCCGAAAAAGCGCAGATTGCAAAAAATGCCGGTGCCTGGGCGACCATTAACTATCGCGAGGAGAATATCGCTCAGCGCGTCAGTGAATTGACTGACGGTGAAAAGGTCGCGGTGGTGTATGACTCGGTGGGGAAAGACACCTGGGAGCCTTCTCTCGATAGCCTGCGTCGTCATGGCTTAATGGTGAGTTTTGGTAATGCCTCGGGCCCCGTCACCGGCGTTGATCTTGGGATTCTGAACAAGAAAGGTTCGCTGTTTGTCACACGCCCTTCGCTGTTTGGTTACATTACCAATCGTCAGGAACTGGATAATGCCAGCAACGAGTTGTTCTCGTTAATTGCCAGTCGTGCGATTCAGCTGAAGGTACCAGAAGAGCAGAAATTTGCCTTGAGCGATGCGGTGCGCGCGCATCAGGTTCTTGAGAGCCGCGCCACGCAAGGTTCCAGCTTGCTGATTCCCTAAAAAGTTAAGGGCTTCCCGAAGGAAGCCCTTTTTTCTTTCTTTTTATAGTTCGCGCTGGTGTAGGGTCAGCGGCGATGAATTCGTTTTGAATTACTTTACGCATCCTGACAGAAAACATAAGTAAAAAATATGTTTAATTGCAGATTCGTACTAAGCAATTACCGACTCTGTGATCGCTCCCGCATTTAGCGCCAACCACGCCGCTCTAACTTACTGATTTTTCTTTTCAGTCTGTTCAATTTCACTTCACCGCTCGGTGTCGTAAAGGCGCGATAAAGCCACACGGCGACCACCGCCAACACCAGCCACGGTAACAACTTGATAACAAGCGCGAATAAGCCGCCGAGGAACATCACAACGGTGGCAACAACCAATGCAGCGATAACGCCCAGCAGTGAAACGCCAGTCAGTAACAGCATCAGAAAAAAGCCGATAACAAATAAAATTTCCACGAAGGCTCTCCTGTGTAAGTAACACAGAATGTATTACAAGATACGTGCCAATATAGGCATACGGTTAATACATTGAAAAATAAGATGTTATATTCAGAGGAGGTATTTCAGCAGTGATGAAATTCACTAATTATTGGTGCATTTTAAACCGTATTAACGGCAGGGATGCTCCTCTGAAGGGACAGAAATGGCCCGTCAGAAAAGCAAAGCTTCCGCGCCAGAGACAAATACGCTGAGAGCGATTTCAGCCATGCGCAGCATCGGGCCGTTTCCCAAAAATGGGGCGAAGGTTCGCGCGGCAGATCGGCACAGAGGTGCTTTCCCTGGCGTTCGGACTGCCCTTTTATGGCCGGGCACACCGGCCCACCGCGACTCACCTACAATCAGGCTTCCTGTGGAATCTTATCCGCGACCAGCGCCAGTGCCGCTTCCAGCACCCGTACATCGGCACCCGGCTTATGGGCATTCTCACTTAAATGACGACGCCACTGGCGCGCACCAGGAATGCCCTGGAACAGGCCCAGCATATGGCGTGTAACGTGCCCCAGATAGGTGCCTTTGCTCAGCTCCGCTTCGATGTAAGGGTACATCGCACGCACCACCGCGACCGGATCGACAGACGGCGTATCGCGGCCAAACAGTTCACGATCCACTTGCGCCAGGATGCCGGGGTTCTGATACGCTTCACGGCCCATCATCACACCATCCATATGCTGCAAATGCGTTTTCGCCTCTTCCAGCGTCTTGATGCCGCCGTTAATCGCCATGGTCAGCGCCGGAAAATCACGCTTCAGTTGATAGACACGCGGATAATCCAGCGGCGGAATCTCACGGTTCTCTTTCGGGCTTAAACCAGAAAGCCATGCCTTACGCGCATGGATAATAAAGGTATCGCAGTTGCCCTTATCGGCCACCGTACCAATGAAATCACACAGAAATGCGTAGCTGTCCTGCTCATCAATTCCGATACGGGTTTTCACTGTCACCGGAATACTGACCACATCGCGCATCGCTTTAATGCAATCTGCAACCAGCGCGGCGTCAGCCATCAGACAGGCACCAAAGCGCCCATTCTGCACGCGATCGGATGGGCAACCGACGTTAAGGTTAATCTCGTCGTAACCGCGCGCTTCCGCCAGCTTCGCACATTGCGCCAGGGCTGCCGGATCGCTGCCGCCCAACTGCAGCGCCAGCGGATGCTCCTCTTCGCTGTAAGCCAGATAATCGCCTTTGCCGTGAATAATGGCGCCCGTGGTCACCATTTCGGTATACAGCAGCGTATCGCCGCTCAGCTTACGGTGAAAATAACGGCAGTGGCGATCGGTCCAGTCCAGCATCGGAGCGATAGAAAAACGTTGCGAAGAGAAAGTATCGGTCATGAAACGCAGTAAATCCGGAGTTAGTGAGTGACGAGAAACTGCGCAATGATACCACAGCAATAACGGGCGACACAGCCGCCCGTTATTTCACTCACACCGTCGGGGCTGTTGAGGTTGATGAGGCTGGCAGAGAGGGCTCGCCCACTTTCACCGGCGCGGTTTCCCGTGTGTTGAAGGCGACCCAGGTTGAAATGACACCCAGTAACGAGAACATCACCGCCGGTCCGATCCAGCCGACCATGCCATACACGCCTGTTGCGATGAACGGCAACAGCCCCGCGACCACGGAAGCGCCGTTGTAGCCCAATGAAATACCCGAGGAGCGGACGTTAGCCGGAAACTGTTCGGAGAACCAACTCGACTCTACGGCAAATATCGGGTCATGGCTAAAGAGCAGAGACATAGCGACAGCGACGATCACCATCATCACTGCACCGGTGTTGATCAGCATAAACATGGGGATGCCAAACAGAATGGTGAAGATGGCGCCAATCAGGAATATTGGGCGACGTCCCACCTTATCACTTAGCGCGCCATACAGCAGATGGCTGCCGAGCCCCAGCGCTGAACCAATCAACGTGCCCCATAACACATGGCGCGTATCTGTGATTTCCGCCAGCACCACATAGGACAACATAAAACTGGTCGTGATGTAGTAGCCACCCGTCTCTGCCAGGCGTAGCCCCATAATTTTGACGATGGTGCGCCAGTCGCGACGAATGACCTCCAGCGCGGGCTGTTGCACAATCTGCTTATCTGCTTTGGCTTTCTCGAATTCCGGCGATTCCGCGACCTGCATTCGGATAAAGATGCCAATGGCCACCATCACAAAAGAGATCAGGAACGGCATGCGCCACACCCAATCACCTTCAAACAGTGCCGCAGAGAGCAGGAAAGAGCCATTCGCCAGCAGCAGGCCAAGCGGTATCCCGAGTTGCGGTACTGCACCATAGAAACCGCGCTTTTTCACGGGCGCATGCTCAAATGCCATTAACACCGCGCCGCCCCACTCTGCGCCGAATCCGATCCCCTGGATCATGCGTAATAAGATCAACAAGATCGGTGCCAGCACGCCAGCCTGCTCATAGGTTGGCAACGCACCGATCAATACGGTGGCACCGCCCATGGCCAGTAATGACCAGAACAGCACGGTTTTTCGGCCATAGCGATCGCCGAAATGACCGGCGAGGTAGCCGCCAAACGGGCGCATCAGGAAGCCGACCGCTAAAGTGGCGAATGCCGCCAGAATGCCGACGATAGGCTCTTGCGTGTGGAAAAAGATCTTACCAAACCAGGCTGCAGCGGCGGTGCCGTAGATAAAGAAATCATAGCTCTCCACCGCTGAGCCAATCATTGAGGCGAAAGAGACTTTCGCCGCATTGTCGCGGGTGTTTGCAGGTACAGAAGTCGTGTTCATGTGTTACCCCGGTATTATCGTATTTTTCGGGCAGCAGTGATGGAGCGGTTAATTTGCAGGTTTGCTCCAGGTCTCGATCACTCTGCTGTCATCACGTTGCCCCAATCCGGCTTCTGCTGCCGCCAGATAACGAGCATGAGCGACCTGTAACAGCGGAACCTCAGCGTGGCAGGCGGTCGCCGCCTCTGCCACTAACCCGCTATCTTTGACAAAGATGTTGATGGCGCTGGAGACCGAGACATCTGTCCCCTCCAGCATGCGCGGACCACGATCTGACAACATCCACGATCCCGCCGCGCCGCGCTCGACCAGTTTCAATACCTGAGCGGGTGCTAACCCCAGCGACTTTGCCATACTTAGCGCCTCCGCGGCTGCCACAATATGCACCGAGCAAAGGTGCTGATTGATCACCTTGATCCCCTGCCCCTCGCCAACCTCGTCACCCACGATCGACACCGATCCCATGGTTTTGAGTATCGGCTCAACAAAGGCAATGGCGGCAGGTGCGCCGGAGGCAAAGATCACTAACTCACCGGTGCTGGCGCGGGCGGTTCCGCCCGTGACCGGTGCATCCACGACCTGCGCACCGGCAGCAATCAGTGAAGAAGCCGCCTCACGTACCGCCTGCGGCCCGACAGTGGACATGATGACCCAGTGCTGACCAGCCACCTGCGGCAGCGCTTCCGCCACCAGCGCCTGCAGCTGTTGTGGCGTGGCGACCATCACCACCACTACATCCGCTTCAGGTGCTTCTGCAATGCGACTAACCGCTTCAATCCCCTGCGCCTGAGCACGCTGGCGCGACGCTTCAAACACATCCACTCCGATTACCGCATGCCCTGCACGCTGAATCTGGCAAGCCATAGGAACACCAATTGCCCCGGTGCCGACAAATATCACCTTCATGCTGTTCTCCTTTCGCGCCGTTATGCCAGCCAGACGCGAATCGCGCTGACCATCGCTTCTGTGGAAATGCCGTAGCGGTCGTGCAAAGTGGGCAGCGCACCCGCATCCAGGAACTGATCGGGCAAGCCGATTTGACGAAACACGGGCATGACCTGCGCATGCATTAACGTGGTCGCCACCGCCTCACCCAAACCGCCGACCAGGCTATGGTTCTCAACCACCACCACTAAACGCCCGGCACGGCGGCACTGGGTGATAATGGTTTCAGTGTCCAGAGGCTTGATGGTCGGTACGTGCAATACCGCAACATCGACGTTATCGGCTGCCAGCGCTTTTGCTGTCTCCAGTGCTCGCATTGTCATAATCCCACTGGAAATCAGCAGCACATCACGGCCATCGCGCAGCAATTTGGCTTTGCCCAGTTCGAATTGATAATCGTATTCGTTCAGCACCAGCGGCACCTTACCGCGCAACAGACGCATATAAACCGGCCCCTGATGGTCAGCGATAGCGGCAACGGCTTGCTCCGTGTCCAGCGCATCACAAGGATCAACAATGGTCATGCCCGGAATACCCCGCATCAGCGCGATATCTTCAGTGGCCTGATGGCTTGGGCCGTAGCCGGTGGTTAACCCCGGCAGCGCAGCGCAGATTTTCACATTCAGCTGCTCTTCCGCGATCACCTGATGGATAAAGTCGTAGGCACGACGCGTGGCAAACACCGCATAGGTGGTCGCAAATGGCGTCATGCCCTCCTTCGCCATGCCACCGGCTGCGCCCATCAATAGCTGCTCTGCCATGCCCATCTGGAAATGACGTTCTGGATAGGCCTGGGCGAAGATATGCAAATCGGTGTATTTGGACAGGTCGGCAGTCAACCCAACGATCGACGGCCGGGTCGCAGCGGCTTTGACCAGCGCATGACCAAAGGGCGCAGCAACCGTGGCTTGTCCTTCTGCGGCAATTGAGGCAATCATCGCCGACGTTGTCAGGCGTGGCTTTTTCTCTGTGGTGATGCTGCTCATTGCGTGGCCTCCTGAGCCTGATCGAGGATGGTGATGGCCTGTTGCCACTCGTCAGCATCCACACGAATAAAATGATTCTTTTCACGCGCTTCCAGGAATGGCACGCCTTTACCCATTAGCGTGTCCAGCAGAATGACGCGCGGCTTGGGTTCGCTTAACGCGCGTGCCCGATCAAATGCCTGCTTCACAGCAGCAATGTCATTGCCATCCACACGCTGTACATGCCAGCCAAACGCCTGCCACTTATCTGCCAGCGGTTCAAATCCCATGACTTTGCCAGAGGGGCCATCTGCCTGCTGCTGGTTGATATCCACCATGACGATCAAATTACTCAGTTGATGATGTGCCGCCCCCATCGCAGCTTCCCAGGTTGCCCCTTCATCCAGTTCGCCATCCGACATCGAGTTGTAAACAAAAGCCGGATTTCCTTTATGACGCAATGCCAATGCCATACCGACACCAATCGTCAGCCCCTGTCCGAGCGATCCGCCTGAAATTTCCATGCCTGGCGTGTAGGTCGCCATGCCAGACATTGGTAAGCGACTATCATCAGATCCATACGTTTCCAGCTCCTCCACAGGAATCACGCCCGCTTCAATCAACGCCGCATAAAGTGCAATCGCATAGTGGCCGTGGGAAAGCAGAAAACGATCGCGGCCTTCCCATTCGGGTTCTTCCGCGCGGTAATTCATCGCATGGCACCATGCCACGGCCAGCATATCAGCCAGTCCCAGAGCCTGGCCGATATAGCCTTGCCCCTGTACTTCGCCCATTTGCAACGCGTAGCGACGAATACGATAAGCGTGCTGTGACAGCCGCTGTGTAAGGCTCAATTCCGGTTCTGCAAGAGTCGTCATATCTGTTCCTGAAAGAAGAGAAAATCAGCAGAGTTGGCAAGCAGAAGAGCGATCTGTCATGGTGAAAGCTGCAGCGGATTCACGTGCCATTTTCACCTGCTTGCCGTTTAGCAGCAGATTACTCAGCCTTGGCGCCTGCCGACAAAAGCAAAAAATGCATCAACTGTTGAATGGGATTCACAAATGACATTATTAAAAAAAGCCCCACTGTCACTGTTGCGCGCGTTTGAAGCCGCAGGCCGCACAGGGGCATTTACCGCCGCAGCGCAAGAGTTGGATTTGTCGCCTAGCGCCATTAGTCATGCGATTCGTAAGCTGGAGGAGACGCTCGACACGCGCCTGTTTCAGCGCAGTACGCGCGAAATCATGCTAACCAAAGAAGGGGCAATCTTGCTGGAACATATCCAGCGGGGATTTGATGAGATGCAGCGTGGGCTTTCGCTCGTCACTGCTGATGAATCGCGGCCACTGCGTCTGCACACCGCGCCAAGCTTTGCCCATCAGTGGCTATTACCCCGCCTGGGAAGCTTTATTGCCGCACACCCACATATTGATCTGCGTCTTTCAGCCAGCACCGAATATGCGCGCTTTGAGCAGGATGACTATGATTTAGATATTGTTTATGGCGAGCCGCGTCCTTCGCCTTACGAGAAAATCCCGCTGGCCGTGGAGGAATTAACACCGCTTTGCTCACCAGAGATTGCCGCACGCATCCGCTGCCCGGAGGACCTCTATCACCAATCGTTGATTCAGTGCGATGTGCAACTCTACCAATGGAAGGGCTGGTTTGAAGCCAATTACCTGACGCCTCCGCGCCATTATGGTTTGCGCTTTGACCGCAGTTTTATGGCGATTGCCGCTGCCGTTGATGGTCTGGGAGTGGTGCTGGAATCCAAATTATTAGCAGAACGAGAGCTTGCCAGTGGGCGCTTAGTTTGTCCGCTGATTGAGACCACCCAGGAGATTCACTATATCGGCCATTACCTGGTGTTCCCACGGCATCAGCATCGCCACTTTGCGTTAGATAGCTTTAAAGATTGGCTACTTTCCCAGTTGAATCTGGCACAGTTTCGCTGATTGATAACGATCACAAATTCTGCGCCCAGGAATGAAACAGGCCGCCAATGGCGACCTGTTTTTGTGAGCATGTTCACGCCATTTAAGGGTGAATGTTAGCGTGATGTGAAATGACGCAATCAGAAGTTAAATCCGAGCTGCAGCATGCCGCCCCAGGTATTATCGTCACCCACTGAACCAGCAAGATCCAGATGCACCGTGTTGTTAAACGGTGAAACGCCCAGACCTGCGGTAACCACATTGGCATCATTTGATTTCATATCCGCACGATAACCCGCGCGCAGTGCTAACCAATCCAGCACGCGATACTCGGCCCCCACTCCCGCATATTGGCTGCTTTCTTCCGATTTGAAACGCTTGGTTTGCGTCAAATCAACATCGCCTGCCAGGGTGAACGCGCCGTAGTTCCAGGCCAGACCTGACGTGACCAGCGGACGGATTTGATAGGTATCGCGGTAGCCTTCCACTGTTTTGGTGTCGATGTCGCGTGAGATCAGGTTCTGCCCTGTCACACCCAACGTCCAATGCTCACCAAAGTCGGTCGCGATGCCTGCATCAATATTGAAGCCGGTATCGGAACTGCGGTATTGGCTGTTGTTGATATTACTTTTATCAAAGTTATAAATACTGGCGGTGTAGTTATACAGCCAGGTTTTTTGCAGCTTTGGTGTCACGCCCACAGAAACCGGATGGCCAGCGACATCAAATTCATGTGCCAGTGCCACACCATAGTCCGTGACTAGTGCTGCCAGACCATGACCGCTCGAACTCAGTTTATCCTGATCACCTGGCACGGGGATCACCGTGCCGTTAGCCACACCGCGCAGATAGGTAATATCGCTGCCCACAACGTTAGCCTGCACACTGGCCGTGCCGTAGGCTTTGGTAATAAAGGCAAAAGGCAGTGTTTCATTCGGTACAGTAACAGCAAAAGCGACACCCGCAGTACCGTGTGCTTTATCACCCTTTAAGTCATCCAGCTGATTAGCCATATCACCAGCCGCAGCCTTTAACTCCGGATAACCTCTTAAATAGTCGGCAAACGTCAGGTTGTCGATCACGTTTTTGTAGCGATCAACACTGTCCGTGATGTCATCAACTTTGTTAATTAATTTGTCTTTGTCGGTAACCTGCACACCGGCTGAAGGGAATATGACGCTGACATTATCTTCAGGTTTGGCTTTGGTCATCAATGCCGGGTTAGCCAGCACCGCTGAACTCCAGGTTGACGAAGCGACGCCGGTGCCACCCATGGCATCGTTACGCGCGTCATACCATGTACCTGCTGCCAGAGCTGAAGAAGAAAGAAATACTGCATTCAAACCAACAAGATAAGCTACTTTTTTGTGCCTGAATAATGTCTTCACCATGAGCCTGCCATCACCTTTGAAATGTCGCTGAATAACTCAGAAACGAAACAGTTTAGTTAGCCGCTATTCTGAACCCTGGCTAACGCATCATTGCTGTGAATTAAAAGGAAATAGCACTGCTGTTCGCAGAATTGGATACAACCACACCATTCTGCTGTTTAGTTATGCAGAAAAATGAACAAAACCTAAATTGATGCCAGATATTACTTAAGACCTTTTGAACCTTAGACGCTAACCCGGTGAGTTGCAAAGCAAAAATAGCGTGATAATTACGCTATATGACTGATCTCATAGAGGGTCTGAAATGAGCAGTTTTATCAGCACAACAGGAAGGTTAAGTTAATTTATTGATTAACGGGATTTTTCCAGGTCTTTAACCGGGTAAAAAGCAATCACAGCAGGGTAAAAGTTTGTGTGATAAAATAACATCGCCTGCAACCTGGAGAACACTTATGTCAAACCTCACGCCCGCACAACTGCTTACTCAGGCAGAATCCCTTTGCCTTGACCGCGGCGTGCGCCTGACCACTCAACGCGCTGAAGTGTTGCGTTTAATGGCTGAGCAGAATGGTTCGATCAGTGCTTACGATCTGCTGGATCAACTTCGCATCAGCGAGCCGCAGGCTAAACCTCCGACCATTTACCGCGCGTTGGATTTTCTGCTGGAGCAGGGTTTTATTCATCGTGTCGAATCAAACAACAGTTATGTGGTTTGCCACCATTTCGACGAGCCTGCGCATACTTCGGTGATGCTGGTGTGTGATGGTTGTGCGGCAGTCAGTGAAAAACACGCACACGGCGTAGAAAAGATTATTTCGGGATTGGCCGATCAGGCCGGTTTCTCATTGCGCCACACGGTTATTGAAGCCCATGGTTTGTGCGAGAACTGCGCAGAAGTCGCAGCATGCAATCATCACGATAGCTGCGATCACGATCATGAGATTGATACGAAAAAGAGAGTGAGAAAAGGGTGAGTGGCACTTCCTTGTGCCTTGCCGACGGGTGATCGGCGGGGTAGGAGCATCTTCCTTAATTCCGGTTACCAGCGGTAATCTTTATTGTGACTTTCCCAGTCTTTCACTTCGCTTTCGGCCTGGTCTTTCGCGTAGCCGTAGCGTTCCTGAATTTTACCGACAAGCTGATCGCGCTTACCTTCGATGACCGTCATATCGTCATCCGTCAGCTTGCCCCACTTCTCTTTCATTTTCCCTTTAAACTGCTTCCAGTTACCGCTCGCTTCGTCTTTGTTCATCATAATCCTCCACATCATCCTGAGTGAGATGCGATGATCTCCTGATAAATCAGGTAATCACCCACACAACGCGCTACTCAATTGCGCCGTTTGAGATAATTATAGTAGCCAGATAGGATTACGCAAAAAAATACAGAATAATCTGTAGGTTACGCTTCGCTTATTCAAACAGTGAACCAGCTGTCGTGTCGCCAGTGGCGTCGCCACATCCACCAGAGCGTCAAGCCACGCAAGGCAAGAAACACCGTCACCGCCAGCCATAAGCCGTGATTACCGAGCCACGGGAGTGTCAGTAAGGCAAGCCCATAACCCACTGCCGCCATCATCATGCTGTTGCGCATTTCGCGCCCGCGCGTGGCGCCGATAAACATACCGTCCAGCAGATAACACCAGACACCGATCAGCGGCAGAATCACCTGCCAGCCAAGATAGCGATCGGCCATCTCTCGCAGTGGCTCAAGCGAGGTGAGCAACGCCACAATTTGGGGGCCGGTTATCGCATAGATGGCTGCGAACGCCAGGGCAACGATACCAGCCTGACGGCAGGCAGCATGCCAAATCAGTAATAAGCGACTGCGATCTCGCGCCCCCACCGCTTCACCGGAGCAGGCCTCCACGGCATAGGCAAAACCATCCAGCGCATAGGCCGTAAACGTCAGGAACATCAGCAGTACGGCATTCACCGCAACAACATCTGGCCCTAAACGCGCGCCCAGCAAGGTGAGTGACGCGAAACAGATTTGCACCATCAGCGAACGCAGCATGATGTCGCGGTTGAGCCGGAACAGGCGTGCCGCATCACCACGCCAGCTCTGTTTTAGCTGGTTGAAAGAAATGCCGCGCAACTTAAGCACACGTACCACCATCCATAACCCCACACCCAGCGTGACGTACTCTGCCACCGCCGTTGCCGCCGCCGCACCTGCAACGCCCCAGTGAAGCTTCAGCACAAACAGGAGATCGAGCAGGATATTCACCAGGTTACCGACAATGAGCAGCACCATCGGCGCTCGCGCATATTGCACGCCAAGCAACCAGCCCAAAATCACCAGATTGGCTAAGGTCGCCGGTGCGCTAAGCCAGCGAATGTTGATAAAAATTTGTGCCTGGTGCTGCACTTCCGGGCTGCCGCCCATTAATGAGGCTGCGATCAAACTAAAGGGCGCGCGCAGTAATAAAAACAGCACGCCCGCCACCAGGGCGATCAGCAGAGGTTGCGTCAACGCCCGCGCTAAGGCGGTTTTATCGTTCGCGCCAAACGCCTGCGCAGTCAAACCCGTGGTGCTCATGCGCAGGAACAACAGCAACATAAAGATGAAACTGGTCGCCGTTGCACCTACCGCCACGCCACCGAGGTAAATGGGGCTATCGAGATGGCCAATCACTGCCGTATCGACGACACCGAGCAGCGGAACGGTAATATTGGAGAGAATCATCGGCAGCGCCAGCCGCCACAATGCTTTATCTGAGGAGGAAAACAGCCGCATTCGCCCGTTCCATTGTTGCGCTGGTCAATAGGACCATTAACCGACAATCAGCCTGAGGAGGAAAATCAATGTATCAGACTGCGGTCAGCACAGCGACCAACCGCAGCGGGGGAATTCAATGAGAGATTAAAGCCATTCGCCGTTACGTACGATGCCCACAGCCAAACCTTCAACGGTCAGAGCCTGCTCACGGGTATCGACCACAATCGGCTGGAATTCGGTGTTTTCTGGCAGCAAATGCACAATGGCACCCTGCTTTTTCCAGCGTTTGACGGTCACTTCATCATCAATGCGCGCCACCACAACCTGACCATTACGGACTTCCTGGGTTTTATGCACTGCAAGCAAGTCGCCGTCCATAATCCCGATGTCTTTCATCGACATACCACTCACCCGCAGCAGAAAATCGGCGGTAGGTTTAAACAGATTGGCATCAACCTGATAGTGCGCTTCGATGTGCTCTTGCGCCAGCAGCGGCTCACCGGCGGCCACGCGACCGATCAGCGGCAACCCTTCGGAGACTTCTTCTTCCATTAGCAGGCGGATGCCGCGAGATGCACCGGATACAATCTCGATGACGCCTTTACGCGCCAGTGCTTTCAGGTGTTCTTCCGCAGCATTGGGCGAGCGAAAACCCAGTTGCGCAGCAATTTCCGCACGCGTTGGCGGCATGCCGGTCTGGTTAATGTGGTCGCGAATCAGATCATAGACCTGTTGCTGCCTGGTGGTTAACGCTTTCATCCCGCCCCCTGGTTGTTTATACAGTCGCTGTGAGTATATACAGGTATTGGCGAAATGAAAACCAAAACAGAGGGAAAAATCAGCGGTTTGAAGATTCTGGAATACTTATCGCAAATGCGACCAGAGCAGTGCGATCCAGACAAACAGAGCCAGTAAGATAGCCAGCAACACCGCCGCTGAGCCCATATCTTTTGCTCGTCCGGCTAAAGGATGACGCTCTTGCCCAATGCGGTCCACCACCGCTTCAATGGCGCTATTCAGGATTTCAACGATGATCACCAGCACCACGGAGCCAATCATCAGCACACGGGAAATCGCATCAACATCCAGCCAGCAAGCCACCACAATCGCCACCAGTGCAGCAATGGCTTCCTGACGAAATGCGGCTTCATGTTTCCAGGCGGCGCGCAAGCCCTGCCAGGAATAACCGGCTGCATTCACTATTCTTTGAATACCGGTGACGTTATTTGCCATGCTTTGGAACCCTTGATGTGATTTGGCGTCAATATGTGGGCTATCTGAGGTCGTGTAAGCCACAGATCTTCGTTGCACTTTCTGGTATGCTTGCCGCGCTTTGCTAACAAGAGGCTTTAAGTTGTCTATGTCAGGTTGGCGTAAACTTTATTACAAACTATTGAATTTACCACTCTCTTTTTTGGTAAAGAGTAAGGTCATTCCGACCGATCCTGTCTCAGAACACGGGATCGATCCGACTCGTCCAGTGATGTATGTTTTGCCTTATGATTCAAAGGCTGACCTGCTCACTCTTCGGGCACAGTGCCTGAAACATGATCTGCCCGATCCGCTGGCTCCGCTGGAGATCGACGGCACGCTACTGCCGCGTCACGTGTTTATTCATGATGGCCCACGCGTATTCCCCTATTTCGTTGCCAATCCTGAGTCGGTGAAGCTATTCCACGACTATCTCGATTTGCACCGCAGTAACCCTGATCTCGACGTACAGATGTTACCAGTTGCGGTGATGTTTGGTCGTGCGCCGGGACGCGAAATCCAGGGAGAAGATACGCCACATCTGCGCATCCTTAATGGTGTAGAGAAATTCTTCGCCATTTTGTGGCACGGACGTGACAGCTTTGTGCGCTTCTCGCCGACCGTTTCCCTGCGCCAGATGGCGACGGAGCACGGTACGGATAAGTCGATTGCCCAGAAGCTGGCACGCGTGGCTCGCATTCACTTCGCGCGTCAGCGCCTGGCTGCTGTAGGCCCACGTCTGCCTGCGCGTCAGGATCTGTTCAACAAGCTGCTGCAATCCAAAGCGATTGAAAAAGCGGTTGAAGACGAAGCGCGCAGCAAAAAAATCTCGCACGAGAAAGCCCAGCAGAATGCTGTTGAGATGATGGAAGAGGTCGCAGCGAACTTCTCGTATGAGGCCATTCGCGTCACAGACCGCGTGATGGGCTGGCTGTGGAGCCGCCTTTATCAGGGCATCAACGTCAACGGTGGCGAGCGCGTGCGTCAGCTGGCGCAAGATGGCCATGAGATTGTGTATGTGCCCTGCCATCGCAGCCACATGGACTATCTACTGCTCTCTTACGTGCTCTACCATCAGGGGCTGGTGCCGCCACACATCGCGGCCGGCATCAACCTGAACTTCTGGCCAGCAGGTCCGATTTTCCGTCGTCTGGGTGCTTTCTTTATCCGCCGTACCTTCAAGGGCAACAAACTCTATTCCACGGTGTTCCGTGAATATCTCGGCGAGCTGTTCAGCCGCGGTTATTCGGTAGAGTACTTTGTTGAGGGTGGACGCTCGCGTACGGGCCGACTGCTGGATCCTAAAACCGGCACCCTGTCCATGACGTTGCAAGCGATGCTGCGTGGCGGTAGCCGTCCGATTACGTTTGTTCCGATCTACATAGGCTATGAACACGTCATGGAAGTGGGTACTTACGCCAAAGAGTTACGTGGCGCGGCCAAAGAGAAAGAGAGTTTCCTGCAGATGGTGCGCGGGTTACGTAAACTGCGCAATCTTGGCCAGGGCTACGTTAACTTCGGCGAACCCCTGCCGTTGATGAACTATCTGAACAAAAACGTGCCGGAATGGCGTGATGCGATCGATCCGATTGAACCACAACGCCCGGCATGGATGACGCCGACCGTAAATGATATTGCGGCACGTCTGATGGTGCGTATTAACGAAGCCGGTGCCGCCAACGCCATGAACCTGTGCGTCACCGCGCTGCTGGCTTCTCGTCAGCGTTCCCTGACGCGTGAGCAGTTGATTGAGCAACTGGAATGCTACACCCAGCTGCTGCGTAACGTGCCTTATTCACCGGAAGCGACTGTGCCGGAGATGAGTGCTGAAGCGCTGCTTGATCACGCCATGGGCATGAACAAGTTCGAGACGGAACAAGACAGCATTGGCGATATCATCATTCTGCCGCGCGAGCAGGCCGTCCTGATGACCTACTACCGTAACAACATCCACCACATGCTGGTCATGCCATCGCTGATTGCCGCTATTGTGCAGCAGCATCGTGAGATCAGTGAGGCGGAGCTGCTGCGTCAGGTGAGTCTGGTTTACCCGATGCTGAAGAGTGAGCTGTTCCTGCGCTGGGATAACGCAGAGCTGCCAGGCGTGCTGAATGCCCTCTGTGCTGAGATGGCGCGACAAGGCCTGATTACCGAGCATGATGGGCAGTTACGCATGAATCCGGCCCGCCATCGTTCATTGCAACTGCTGGCTGCCGGTATCCGTGAAACGCTGCAGCGTTTTGCCATCACCTTCGCCATTCTGAGTGCCAAGCCGACGATTAACCGCGGCACGCTGGAGAAAGAGAGCCGCACGCTGGCGCAGCGTTTGTCGGTGTTGCATGGCATTAACGCGCCAGAGTTCTTCGACAAAGCAGTGTTTACCGCGCTGGTGCTGTCACTGCGTGATGAAGGCTACATCAGTGATTCAGGCGATGCCGATGCGGAACGCACCCACATTATGTGGCAGATGCTGGCAGAGCTGGTGACCAGTGATGTCCGTCTGACCATTGAAAGTGCTGTAGCCCACGAATAACGTCGGGCATAAAAAACAGAAAGGCGACCTTCAACGGGTCGCCTTTTTTATGGCAGCAACCCCTTAAAACAGGTCAATAAATGGCTGAGTATTGAGAAGTACGCCGATAAACAGCACCAGACCAACGTAGTTATTATTTAGAAAGGCCTGGAAGCAAGGATCGCGTTCACGTTGAGCAATCAGCTTTTGTTGATACACAAAGAAGCCGCCCGCCACCAGCAGTGACCAGTAAAACGCCCCGTTCAGATGCAACATCAATCCGACTAGCGCCATTAGCCCCAACGTGGCCAACTGCAATAAGCCGATGATCAATTTATCGAAACGTCCGAACAGAATCGCTGTGGATTTCACGCCAATCTTTAGGTCGTCATCACGATCAACCATCGCATATTGCGTGTCGTAAGCCACCGTCCAGCAGATATTCGCGAAGAACACCAGCCAACAAACAAGAGGTAAGGACTCACTAACCGCCGCCCAACCCATTGGAATCGCCCAGCCGAATGCCGCTCCCAATACCACCTGGGGTAAATGGGTGTAGCGCTTCATAAACGGATAGACCCACGCCAGTGCCAGGCCACCAAATGACAGCAAAATCGTCATACGGTTCATGGTCAGCACTAGCGCAAATGCCAGCAACCCGAGCACGACAAACAGGATTTTGGCCTCTTTCTCCGTCACCGCGCCGCTCGCCAGCGGACGCGATGCGGTCCGTTTGACATGACCATCCACCTTACGGTCCGCATAATCATTGATCACGCAGCCCGCGGCACGCATCACAATGACGCCGAGCACGAATACCACCAGCACAGACAAAGGCGGCACCGCCATGCCTGATAACCACAGTGCCCACATGGTGGGCCACAGCAGCAACAGCGTGCCAATCGGTTTATCGATGCGCATCAGGCGCCGATAAGCCTGCCATTTGGTCATGGTTAAGGTTTTTTCCACAATCCTTTATCCTTGATTCAGCGCGCGGTACAACGGCGACGCTGGTAAAAACAGTTCAGTTAGCAGCAGCGGTTTGCCTGATAAACGCAGGCGCGAGCGACGTCCCCACAGATCGTCCACCTGACCGGGATCGATAAAATCGCGGCTCAGCGTCGAGGAGGCGAAAAGATAGCGCCCCAGCGGACGGGTGCCAAGATTTTGCAGCATCTGCTCCGGGCCGTTCAACGTGCTTTCTGGCACCACGGTTCGCCCAATCAACCAGGGTTCACCATCGCCGCACAGCACGATTTCACGTAACCAAAAGCGATCATCGGCGGGCAGGAATTCCGCTTCTGGCGCCATCTCGTCAGCGGTAATAAAGCTTTCGCGGATCAGTTCCACCGTCACCTGCTGGCAATGCTGCTCGAAGCGACGCGTCATGGAGTCTTCCTCCAACAACCAGTCAAGCAGAGGGGGGGAAAGCAAGGGGGAAGTGGCTGGCAGCCAATGCAGTGCGAGTAACTGGCGCAGCGCGTGATGCGACATCAGGACATCTCCGGAGAAAAAGTTGCCCTAGTTTAACGCAGAGAATCGGGCGTGGCACTGCTGGTTGTGCCACGCCAGACAGAAGGGGGATTATTCGCGCTTTAAGCGATTGCTATTGGCTAACCACAGCGTGACCACCAGAATTAAAATCGCCGCTGAATAATAAAGCGTGTCGAACGGGTTTTTATGGTCAACGATAATCAGACGAATGATTGCGGTGATGCCGATATAGATGAAATAACGCAGCGGGAAGTGATAGCCGGACTGGAAGTACTTCACTATCAGCGCGATAAATTCGAAATAGAGAAAATAGATCACGATGCCTTCGATCAGCAGGTAAGAAGACGCCTGCTCACCGGTGCTGAACAGCACATTGGCTAAATGGATTGTCTCTTTGCCAAGAAACACCACCAGGATGATGGCCAACGTCACCAGGCCAATATTCAGAACCCACTGTAATACCGAAGCAATAAGCTGCCCCGGTGCTGATTTTGTTGTCATTTTTGTGCGCCTCAAAGTACGGAAACTCTCTGAGGCTATCATGCTGTAGTGTGATCGAAATCACAATATGCTACACATCAACATCCACACAGAGCGCGTCATAGCGCCAGTACTCGCAGTCACAGTCGATGACCCGTTTGTGTTGATCGCGGTTAATGCGTGTAATGAGTAATCCGGGAGTTCCGCTGGCGACATTGAGTGCAGGTGCCGCGCGCGCAGGAAGCGGGCCGGGCAGAATGGTAAAGCGAGCGCCGCCGTAACGAATGCCATAGCGCTGATCGTAGAGATCGGTAAGTGAGCGGGTGAGGTCTTCCTCTAGCAGGCCGGGAAAAAAGGCCGGATTGAGGTAATGCTCCACGTACAACACCGCGCGCCCATCAATACGTCGCAGGCGTCGAATGCGAAACACGCTATCCCCTTCCAGTAACTGCAAATGTCGTGCAATCACCAGCTGTGCCGGGACTTCCCGTGCCTCAATCACTTCAGTGAGAGCGATGCGCCCTTGCTCGGCGGCCATGGCATGAAAGTGGCTGTGATGGGCCGGGTTATACACCAGCCTGGGTGGGGCGAGAAACCAACCTCGACGCAGTTCACGGTAAATGACGCCCTGCGCTTCCAGTAAGCCCAGCGCCTCACGCAGGGTAATACGCGTGGTGGAATAATGTTCACTTAAACTGCGCTCTGCCGGCAAACGTCCGCTGGTAAATTCACCGTTTTCAATGCGTTCGCTCAGCGCCGCAGCAATCACATCCACCGTTTTCGACGACATTTTTTAGCCTCATTTTGGGGCAATTCTGCACTATGACAGTTCGATGACTACAATATGACAGGCATATCCCACGCTTTTGCGCGCTGTATCCGCATGTGGAGCTACGCGTCACACCACATTTCACCACCATGGTCATAAAACCTTCATCTGATCGGGCTACATTGGCTCGGTTCTTGCTGGACTAGACCAAGACGTCCCACAACTTACACCCGGAGCAACCGAGATGAAAGCGTTTATCTCCTCTGTAGTAGCCAGTGCCGTACTGCTTGCGCTGCCCGCCGCGCACGCCGCCGATAACGACCTTGCCGCGCTGGAAAAAGCCGCGCGTGCTGAGGGCCAGGTCAACAGCGTCGGTATGCCAGACAGCTGGGCGAACTGGAAAGACACATGGAATGACATCAACAGCAAATATGGCCTGAAGCACAGCGATACCGATATGTCATCGGCGCAGGAGCTGGCTAAATTTGATGCAGAGAAAGAGAACGCCAGCGCCGATATCGGTGATGTGGGTGCCGCGTTCGGTCCGGTTGCTGTGACCAAAGGTCTGGCACAACCGTACAAACCAACGCATTGGGATCAGATTCCGAGCTGGGCAAAAGACAGCGATGGAAACTGGATGCTGGCTTACACCGGCACCATCGCCTTCCTGATCGACAAGCAGCAGGTGAAAGATGCACCGCACAGCTGGGCCGATCTGAAGAAAGGTAAGTATGTGGTCACTATCGGTGACGTCGGCGTGGCTGCTCAGGCGGCTAACGGCGTACTGGCGGCCAACTACGCGATGGGCGGTGATGAGAAGAACCTGAAGCCAGCCCTGAAATTCTTTGGCGAGCTGGCTAAAGAAGGCCGTCTGGGCGTGACCGATCCGGTGATTGCCAACATTGAGAAAGGTGAAATTCAGGTTGCCGTGGTATGGGACTTCAACGGTCTGAATTATCGCGATCAGATCGACAAAAACCGCTATGAAGTGGTGATCCCGTCTGATGGCTCCGTGATTTCCGGTTACAGCACCATCATCAACAAATACGCCAAACACCCGAACGCCGCCAAACTGGCGCGTGAATACATCTTCTCTGATGCCGGTCAGATCAACCTGGCGAAAGGTTATGCACGTCCAATCCGCGCTGAGCATTTAACTCTGCCAGCCGATGTGCAAGCCAAACTGCTGCCGCAGTCTGAGTACAAAAATGCCCGCCCGATCAAAGATCAGGCTGCATGGGATAAGAGCTCGAAAATGCTGCCGCGTCTGTGGCAAGAGAACGTGATTATCAATATGAAGCAGTAATTTGCACACACCCTGGCGGCGCGATGTCGCGCATCGATACGCAATACGTTGCGCCGCTAAGCGCAGTGCCCGCAATTTGAATGATGTAAGGAACGGGAATGAAGACAATCCTGGTGGTACTGGATGGCCTGAGCAATCAGGTGGCACAGCATGCGATGGGCTATCTGTTTGCTGAATGCAAACAGGGCAACGGCCAATACTACACGCTGACCTGCGAACTGCCTTCGCTGTCACGTCCGCTGTATGAATGCATTCTGACTGGGATTCCGCCAGTGCAGAGCGGCATTATTCATAACGGCGTCAATCGATTGAGCAATCAGCGCAGCATCTTCCATTACGCCCGCGCCGCCGGTTTAACCACGGCCGCTGCCGCCTATCACTGGGTGAGTGAGCTGTATAACCAATCCCCGTTCAACAATGCGCGTGATCGCCACACCGTCGCCCCCGATTTGCCGATTCAATACGGCCACTTTTACTGGGACGACAGTTATCCGGATTCCCACTTGTTTGAAGATGCCGAGAGCCTGCGTCTGAACCACGATCCGGACTTTTTACTGATTCACCCCATGAATATCGACGATGCCGGGCACAAGCATAGCCTGTCATCGCCACAATATCGCAACCGCGCACGTATGGCCGATGGCTATCTGTCGCAGTGGATGCCCGGCTGGCTCGCTGCGGGCTATCAGGTGATCGTCACCGCCGACCACGGCATGAACGATGACCGCTCGCACGGCGGCATTTTGCCGGAAGAGACGCAGGTGCCGCTGTTTGTGTTTGGTGCGGGCTTCTCCCGTCAGCCCGATCTCGAACCGCAGCAAACTGAACTGTGTGGCATCGTTTGCACGCTGCTGGGCATTGAGCACGATAAACCGGTGTGCCACGGTTTGCTGGCGGAGCCGCGTTAATGAAGGGCAAAACCCTCGCCACGCTATTGCTGCTGCCGTTCGCCTTCTTTTGGGTTGCCTTCCAGCTCGCGCCGCTGCTGTGGATCGCCATCAACAGCTTCTGGAGCGACATGAACGAGCGTTGGGGTATCGATAACTACATCGATATCCTCACTTCACCGTTTTACCTGCAGGCGTTTCGCCTGTCGCTGGATATCTCCATCTGGTCGAGCATTTACGGCCTGCTGATCTCGTTGATTGCCGGCTATTCGCTGCATCAGCCAGGCAGCGGCCGCTTTCAGCGCTTCCTGATGTCGTTTACCAACATGACCAGTAACTTTGCGGGTGTGCCGCTGGCGTTCGCCTTTGTGATTCTGCTGGGCATGAACGGCTGTCTGACGCTGCTGCTGCGCCACTTCGGCATGCTGGAAGGGTTCAAGCTGTTCTCGCGTGACGGCATGGTGCTGGTTTACACCTGGTTCCAGATCCCGCTCGGTATTCTGCTGCTCTATCCGGCGTTTGATGGCTTACGCAAAGATTGGGAAGAGTCAGCCGCACTGCTCGGTGCCAGCCGCTGGCGTTACTGGTGGCATATTGGCTTACCCATCCTGTTCCCGGCGCTGTTAGGGACTTTTGTCATCCTGCTGGCCAATGCGCTGGGTGCTTACGCCACCATTTATGCGCTGACCACCGGTAACTTTAACGTGGTGCCAGTGCGTATTGCGGCGCTGGTGTCGGGTGATATCTCGCTCGATCCGAATACCGGCGGTGCGCTGGCCATGTTGCTGGTGTTCATTATGGCGCTGATTACCGTGGTGCAGCAGTATCTGGTGCGCCGCAGTTATCTCAACGCGAAATCACAGGAGTAGAACGTGTCTCGCGCGGAAAAAATTTATCATCGCCTGATTATCTGGCTGCTGCTGATCATCCTCGCCGCCCCGCTGCTGGCGACGTTGCTGTATGGCATCTCGACTGACTGGAGCGACACCATTCTGCCGCAGGGCTTTACCCTGAAGTGGTTGATTGAGCTGTGGAGCGATCCGCGTTTCCTGACCGCATTGGGCCACTCCTTGCTGATTTGCTTTGGCGCGCTGCTGTTCTCATTAGTGCTGGTGCTGCCTGCGATGTTTGTAATCGCTTACTATTATCCGAAGCTGGATGCGGTGATGAACGTGCTGATTCTGATGCCGTTTGCCGTGCCGCCGGTGGTGTCATCCGTTGGCCTGCTGCAGCTTTATTCCTCGTCGCCGCTGATGATCACCGGCACGCCGTGGATTCTGGTCGGCTGTTACTTCACCATCGCGCTGCCGTTTATTTACCGTGCCATTGCCAACAATATGCAGGCGATCAACCTGAAAGAGCTGATCGATGCGTCTCATCTGCTGGGTGCCAGCACCTGGCAGGCAGCACTGTTTGTGGTGTTGCCGAATCTGCGCAAAGGCGTGTTTATCGCGGTGCTGCTCTCTTTCTCTTTCCTGATAGGTGAGTTTGTGTTCGCTAACCTGTTAGTCGGTACCCGCTATGAAACCTTGCAGGTGTACCTCTACAATATGCGTAACGGCAGCGGCCACTTCACCAGTGCGCTGGTGATCTCTTATTTTGCTGTCGTCCTGCTGGTCACCTGGCTGGCGAATGCCCTCAATCCTGAACGAGGCTGACCATGAGTTATCTGAACGTCACCCAGCTGAACAAAAGCTACGGCCCCACCAGCATCTTTGAAAATATCGATTTCAGCGCCGATGAAGGTGAGTTTGTTACCCTGCTCGGCCCGAGCGGCTGCGGCAAATCAACGCTGCTGCGCTGCATCGCCGGTTTGACCGATGTCGACAGCGGCAAAATTCTGCTGCAGGGCCAGGATATCGTGCCGCTGCCGCCGCAGAAACGCACCATTGGCATGGTGTTCCAGAGCTACGCGCTGTTCCCCAACATGACGGTGGAGAAGAATGTGGCGTTTGGCCTGAAAATGCAGAAACTGCCAGGCGGCGATATTCAGAAACGGGTAATGGAAGCGCTGGCACTGGTCGAGCTGACCGATTTCGCCCGCCGTTATCCGCACCAGCTTTCTGGCGGACAATGCCAGCGTGTTGCCTTAGCGCGCTCGCTGGTGACGCGCCCTCGTTTGCTGTTGCTGGATGAGCCGCTCTCCGCACTGGACGCGCGCATCCGGCGCCATCTGCGTGAACAGATCCGCAACATTCAGCAGGAGCTAAAGCTCACTACCATTTTCGTTACCCACGATCAGGAAGAGGCGCTGACGCTGTCGGATCGCATCGTACTGATGAACCGTGGCAAGATCGTGCAAAACGGCAACGCTGAAGCCCTCTACACGCAGCCAGCCGACCTGTTTGCCGCCGGGTTTATCGGCAACTACAACCTGCTGAGTGCGGAACAGGCAACGCAGCTCACCGGCCAGACATTTACGGGTCAGGTAGCGATTCGACCTGAGTCAATCCGCTTGAGTGCACCGCAGGATGGCATTCCGGCCACTATCCTCAGTCACAGCCTGCTGGGTAACGTGATTCGTTATCGTGTACTGGCGCATGGGGTTGAATTGTCAGTGGATGTGCTGAATCGCAGCGTGGCGGATTTGCACCCTGCTGGCATGCAAATTGGTCTACAGTTAGAGATGTCGACGTTGCGCCAGGTTGCTTAAATTTAAAGAGAAATTGGCAACGCAACGCGGCAGTATTCAGCGTTAATGCAGCCTGTTAATCGTTGTCGCGGCGGCCTTTAGGCTGCCCATGGCCGCACTTCGGTGCGCCCGACACCTCGGTACTCACCCACAGGCTTGCAGTTGGTGCAATGTAAGTCTGAGGATAAGGAACCGCCCGACGTGTTGACCCTGCTCAATCTCTTGTCCGCCGTGGCCCTGCTGGTATGGGGCACGCACATTGTGCGCACCGGCATCATGCGCGTGTACGGCGCCGATTTGCGCCGGGTGCTCAGCCGCAGCGTGGAAAAGAAGCCAATGGCGTTTCTCGCCGGGATTGGCGTCACCGCGCTGGTGCAGAGCAGCAATGCCACCACCCTGCTCGTCACCTCGTTTGTCGCACAGAATCTGGTGAGTCTGACGCCTGCGCTGGTGGTGGTGCTCGGTGCCGATGTCGGTACCGCCATCATGGCGCGTATCCTGACCTTCGATCTCTCCTGGCTATCGCCGCTCTTCATCTTCTTTGGTGTGGTGTTCTTCCTCAGCCGTAAGCAGACGCGGGCCGGACAAATGGGTCGAGCTGCCATTGGCCTTGGCTTAATTCTGTTAGCGCTACAGTTGATCGTGGCCGCTGCTAAACCCATTACCCAGGCGGCGGGCTTGCAGGTGCTGTTCTCCACGCTAACCGGCGATGTCATGCTGGATGCACTGATTGGCGCGGTATTCGCCATCATCAGTTATTCCAGCCTCGCGGCGGTGCTGATCACCGCTACACTGACGGCAGCGGATGTGATTTCCTTCAAAGTGGCGCTCTGTCTGGTGATTGGTGCCAACCTCGGCAGTGGTTTACTAGCGATGATTAACGCCAGTGGCTCAAATGCTGCGGGAAAACGCGTGGCGCTGGGCAGCCTGCTGTTCAAGCTCATCGGCAGTCTGGCGATTTTGCCGTTGGTGAATTACATCGCCGATATCCTTGATAAAATGCCAGTGGATGATGAGGAGTTGGTGATCTTCTTCCACGTGTTCTACAACCTGGTTCGCTGCCTGATTATGGTGCCATTCGCCGAACCGATGGCGCGCTTGTGCCGTCGTATGATCTCCGACGAGCCGGAAACCGATGCGCATCTCCGCCCTAAACATCTCGACCGCAGCGCGCTGGATACCCCTGCGCTGGCATTGGCCAATGCGGCGCGGGAAACCCTGCGTATCGGCGATGTTGTTGAACATATGATGGAGTCCTTCAATAAAGTGGTGCATGGCGAACTGCGTGAAGAGCGCGCGGTGCGGCGTCTGGATGATGATGTCGATGTGCTGTATACCGCCATCAAACTCTATCTGGCGCGCATGCCGAAAGAGGATTTGGCCGAGGAGGATTCGCGCCGCTGGGCCGAGGTCATCGAGATGGCACTCAACCTTGAGCAGGCGGGCGATATCATTGAACGCATGTGTGCGGACGTGGCGGTGAAATCGCTGAACGCCCGTCGGGCATTTTCCCCCGAAGGGCTGGAAGAGCTGAACACATTGCAGGAGCAGGTACTCAACAATCTGCGCCTCAGTTTGTCGGTGTTTCTGTCGAAAGATATCCCCAGCGCGCGCCGACTACGCCGCTCCAAACACCGTTTTCGCATCCTGATTCGCCGTTTCTCACACGCTCACGTCGAGCGCCTGCATCAGAAGAATGTGCAGAGCATCGAAACCAGCTCCCTGCATCTAGGGTTGCTGGGAGATATGAAGCGTCTGAACTCGCTGTTCTGTGCGGTGGCGTATACGGTGCTGGATCAGCCGGATGATGAGCGGGATGAGGATTAACGAACAGCCTGGAATGACTGCGATGATCAACGGCTGCGGGATGCAGCCACATCGTCATACATGCGCGACCAATCGGCTGTGCTATTCGGTCAGGTCGCCATCAATGGCAACCTGCCGTGCGGATAGGTGAATTTTATAGGGTGCGCATTGCGGCGCACCTAAAAATTCTTACGACAGCAGAGTGAACGCGATCATCCCGACAATGGCACCGGTGGTACCCAGAATGGTTTCCATCAGCGTCCAGGTTTTCAGCGTTTCACCTTCCGTTGCACCGGTGAAGCGGCCAAACAGCCAGAAACCGGCATCGTTGACGTGACTAATAATGATGGAGCCACCCCCGATGCAGATCGACAGCGCCGCCAACTGCGCGCCGCTGTAGTGCAGCGGTTCAATCACTGGCATCACCAGGCCCACGGTCGTCAGACAGGCCACGGTCGCCGATCCCTGAATCACACGGATCGCACCGGAAAGGATGAAGCACGCCAGCGCAATCGGCATCCCGGCGCCAGTGAGCGCGTGACCCAATACCGGGCCGACGCCAGAATCCACCAGCACCTGCTTGAACACACCGCCCGCACCGATCACCAGCAGAATAATGCCTGCCGGTTGCAGCGCACTGCCACATACCTGCATCACCTTCTCTTTGTCCATTCCCTGGCGATAGGCCAGACCGTAAATCGCTACCAGACACGCCAGCAGGATCGCCGTAAACGGATGGCCGATAAACTCCAGCCACTCGTAGAGACGTGAATCCGGTGTGGTGAAGCGCGCCCCGATGGTTTTCAGGCCCACCAGCAGCAGCGGGAACAGGATCAGTGCCAGGCTGAAGCCAAACGACGGCAGCTTACCCTCTTCCACTTCTGGCTGATGATCTTCCGGCGGCGCACTGAAACTGACATGGCGGGCAATAAAATTGCCAAACAGCGGACCCGCAATGAGCATACCGGGAATCGCTGCACACAGGCCCAGCAGGATCATCCAGCCAAAGTCCGCGTGCATCTGGGAAGCCAGCAGCATCGGGGCCGGCCCCGGCAGCAGAAACGCCGCAGAGGCCGCCACACCAGCAAACAGTGGAATGACCAACTTCACTAAGTTGCCATGGGTACGACGCGCCACGGCAAAGGCGATGCTGATCAGCAAGACCACCGCTACTTCAAAGAACAGCGGCAGCGCGCAGATCAGCCCGGCAATCCCCATCGCGTAGTGCGCCCGGTTTTCACCAAAGGCTTTCAGCATGCGGATAGCGATTTGATCGACTGCGCCGGTTTCATGCAGGATTTTGCCGAACATCGCGCCTAATGCCACCACGATGGCGAGAAATCCGAGCGTTCCGCCCATGCCTTTTTGCATGGTGTCAGCAATTTTATCCAGTGGCATGCCAGAGAACAGACCGGCACCAATTGAGACTAACATCAGGGCGACAAAGGCGTGCATACGCGCTTTCATCACCAAAAACAGCAGCAGCAGGACGGAGCCTGCTGCGGTTAACACCAGCGTTGCGGTACTCATTACTAACCCTTGTTGGTTGCTTCCTCAATGGTCGCAACCGTGGCCGCAACGACTTCATCCAGTGAATGATTGATATCAACCACCAGTACATCGGGCTCGTCAGCCCCAGGCTCTTGCAAGGTCTCAAACTGCGTCACCAGCATCTGCGGCTTAAAGAAGTGACCTTTACGTGCTTTCAGACGCGATTCGATGGTTTCGAAATCGCCCTTCAGATAGATGAATTTCAGGTTTTGGTTGCCCTGTCGCAGGATGTCGCGGTAGGACTTTTTCAGCGCAGAGCAGACGATAATCGAAATAGCCTGGGTGCGCTGCATGGCGAAGGCGGCATCATTCAGCGCCTGCAGCCACGGCTGGCGATCGTTATCATCCAGCGGATGACCGTCGGCCATTTTCATGATGTTGCTACGCGGATGCAGGAAATCGCCATCCAGAAATGCCGTGCTCAACTGATGAGAAACCTGATTAGCGACGGCAGACTTTCCGCTGCCGGAAACGCCCATCAGGATAAAGACGTGGTGCGATGGAGATGGCGTGGTCATGGTTTTGCGCTCCGGCAGGTTGACTGCCAATGTTACCGATAACAAATTTGATTATCATTGTCGGAGCCCACTGCGGGACTGGCAACCCTTGTTAGGTGGAAAAGCACGAAAGTGTGAACTGACTCAAATAATCGCCAAAATCAGATGCTGCCACCTTCTGCAATTTCAAACCCGACATCCAGCGGCTCGGTCACGCTGCGGTCGCCGCCGATGCGCGCCAGCAGCATCGCAGCCGATTCGCGTCCCATGCGCTCACGCGGGGTCAGCACCGTGGCCAGGCGCGGCGTCACCACCTGCGTAATATCGTGGCCGTGGAATCCGGCAATCGCCATTTGCTCAGGTACGTTTAACCCCTGACGCTGGCACTCAAACATCGCGCCGACCGCCAGGTCATCGTTGGTACAAAACAGGCTGTCGGTTTCGGGATAGCGTTTCTGCGCCTCACGCAGCAGCTGCGCGCCGGCACTAAAGGAGGAAGCATCTTCCATCATCACACTGTGCGGGGTGAGCCCGGCTTCACGCATCGCCTTTTCGTAGCCCTGCTGTTTTTGCAGAGTACGTTCATCCAGACGCGCGCCAAGGTAAACGGTGTGGCGGTGGCCTTTTTTCAGAATAGCATGCGTCATCTGGCGCGCCGCTTCGACGTTATCGAAGCCCACCGCCATATCGAGGCACGGCGTCACCGAATCCATCATCTCAATCACCGGAATGCCGGCCACTTCCAGCATGCGCAGCGTGCCGGGCGTGTGGGTGCGTTCGGTCAGGATAACGCCATCGATGTTCCAGCCCAGTAACGAACGCAGCTGTAGCTCCTCTTTATCAGCGTTATAGCCAAAGTGCGCCACCAGCGTTTGATAACCGGCCTCATCCGTCACGGTTTCAATACCGCGTAACACATCGGCGAACACCTGGTTGGTGAGCGAGGGCAACAGTACGCCGATAGCGCGACTGGTCGCATTAGAGAGCATATCGGGGGCACGATTGGGGATATAACCGAGTTCATCCAGTGCGACGGCGATCTTATCGCGCAGCGCCGCAGAGACCTGATCGGGGTTTCGCAGGTAGCGACTGACGGTCATTTTTGTGATGCCGACGCGATCGGCAACGTCCTGTAGTACCGGCCTTTTTTTCTTCATCGTATGCGCCTGAGGTCAGAGATACGATGAGTCTATCATTTTTTTGTCAATTTCAGGCTTTGCGGAAAACCGAGGATTCACCCGCTGACTTAACCCGCTTCAATGCGCAGCCTGCGGACAACGCGACAAAAAAAGTAAGGTCGCCATTAATGGCGACCCAATAGGTTTCATCGGCATGCCGTTACACCGGCGGCAGATCAAACAGCAGAATCTCTGCATCGCTGTCAGCGGTGATGCTCAGCGCGCTTTCATCCCAGATCGCCAGCGCATCACTGGTGCCGACCTGTTCGCCGTTTACGCTCACCAGGCCTTTCACCACCTGAATCCACACACGACGTCCCGCTTCAACCGCCACCGCGTCAGTTTCGCCTTCGGCAAACACCCAGCGCGACAGGGTCATGTCCTGGAACACTTTCAGCGATCCTTCACGCTCATCCGGTGACAGGACAAACTGGCGACCTTTCACATCCTCGAAGCGGCGCTGCGCATAGCGTGGCTCAATGCCTTTGCGCTCTGGAATGATCCAGATCTGATACAGATGCAGCGGATCTTTGTCACTGGCGTTGTACTCTGAATGGCGCACGCCAGTACCGGCGCTCATGATCTGGAACTCACCTGCCGGGATCTGCTCTTTGTTGCCCATGCTGTCTTGATGTTCCACGGTGCCAGACAACACATAGGTCAGGATTTCCATGTCTTTATGCGGATGGGTACCAAAACCCTGGCCGCCATCAATCACGTCTTCATTGATAACGCGTAAGGCCGAGAAGCCCATAAAGTTGGCATCGTAATAATCGGCGAAAGAAAACGTGTGCCAGCTATCGAGCCAACCGTGATTGGCGTGACCGCGTTGCTCTGCTTTGCGTACGTAGATCATGTTCAATTCTCCTCAATGTTTTTTACAGTGTGTTCCTGAGAGAGATTGATTGATAGCTGAAAAACTTCACGCCTCTGTTCAAAAATGCTGAACGTTTTGACGGTGATCGGACAAGGGAGATGAAAGAGGCAAATAGCAGGCAAAAAAAAGCCAGCACCCGAGCTGGCTAAGAAACACTGGAAGCAATGTGAGCAATGTCGTGCTTACCCGGTAGTCAGGAGACGTTCCCGGTCCGCATGACAATAATAATCATTATCATTCGCGTCTGTAAACCCCTTTTGAGAATTATTTTCGATTGACGCATCGTGAGAATTCCTTGATGTTAAAGGGGATTTTATTCACTTTGCACAAGGAGTCGCTTTATGAGTCAGATCGTCATTCGCCACGTAATCCCAGAAGATGCTGCTGCACTAACACGTCTCTACAGCCAACCGGAGACGCAGGCGAATACATTGCAACTGCCACACCAGTCACCCACGCTATGGCAGGAACGCCTTAGCAATCCACGTCCGGGTGTGCATATGCTAGTGGCAATGATTGACGATCAACTGGCTGGGCAAATCACGCTAGAAGTGCAATCTGTCGCACGACGTCGCCATGCCGCTACCTTTGGCATGGGCGTTGATCCCGCCTTTCACCGTCGCGGCGTAGGCTCGGCGCTGATGGCCGCAATGATTGACCTGTGTGACAACTGGCTACAAGTGACACGAATCGAGTTAACCGTGTTCGCTGATAACCATAAAGCGATGGGTCTTTATCAGAAGTTTGGCTTTGAGATCGAAGGGACGGCGAAGCGTTTTGCCATGCGCGACGGCGAGATGATTGATACGCATTACATGGCGCGATTGAAATAACTTGCGCGATGAATCGCGCCGCTACAACTCGTACTGAGGCGGTAGCGGCGCACTTTATTACGCTAAATTAATACCCGGCACTCAAATCATCCACCGAGCGCGGATCCGAAGCACCGTAACGCATGCCGTCCGGCCCAATCATAATGCTCTGCGTGCTGCCCATCGCGGGCATCACTTTGACATGCTGACCTTTAGCTTCCAGCAAACGCAGCGTATCCGGGCTAAAGCCTTTCTCCACGCGCAACTGATCCGGCAACCACTGATGGTGGAAACGCGGCGCATTGGTGGCTTCCGCCACGTTCATACCAAAATCGATGCTGTTCACCACCATTTGCAGTACGGTGGTGATGATACGGCTGCCACCAGGGCTGCCCGTCACCAGCCAGGTTTTGCCGTCTTTGGCAATGATAGTCGGTGACATCGATGACAATGGACGTTTAGCCGGTTGCACCGCATTCGCCTCGCCGCCCACTAAACCATACACGTTTGGTGTGCCCGGCTTAGCGGAGAAGTCATCCATTTCGTTGTTCATCAGGATACCGCTCTGCCCGGCGACAATGCCGCTACCGAAATAGGTATTCAGCGTGTAGGTCACGGCGACCGCATTACCGTCTTTATCCACCACCGAGAAGTGGGTGGTTTGATTACTTTCGTACGGCTCAAGCTTACCCGGTTTGATTTCGCTGGAAGGACGCGCTTTGTTGACGTCAATCTGCTGCGCCAGGGTTTTGGCGTAGGCTTTGCTGGTCAACGCCTGCTGCGGCACTTTGACGAAATCAGGATCGCCAAGGTATTCCGAGCGGTCGGCATAAGCGTATTTTTCCGCTTCCGCCATCACCTGCATAGCGTCCGCACTGCCAAAGCCCCACTTCGCCAGATCAAAGTTTTCGAGGATATTCAGGATCTGCACGATGTGAATCCCACCTGAAGACGGTGGCGGCATTGAGAACACTTCATAGCCGCGATAGGTGCCGCTGACCGGTTTACGCTCTACCGCACGATAGGCGGCCAGGTCCGGTTTGCCAATCAATCCGCCATGCTGTGCCATTTCTCCAGCGATCTCATCGGCAATTTTGCCTTTGTAGAACGCATCCGGCCCTTGTTGAGCAATCAGTTGCAGGCTGTGCGCGAGGTTTTTCTGCACCAGACGCTCACCTTTTTGATACGGCTTGCCGTCTGCCTTGTAGAAAATCGCCCGGCTGTTGTCGTGATTGATCAACGTCTCTTTGCCGTAGGTCGCCAAATCGTCCGCCAGCGCATCGTTAACGATGATGCCCTCACGCGCCAGTTTAATCGCCGGTGCCAGCAGTTTACTCAGCGGCAGCGTACCGTATTTTTGTGCCGCCAGCGCAAAACCAGCAACAGTGCCCGGTGTGCCCGAGGCTAAATGGGACGTGAGCGACAGTTTAGGGTCAGCATTACCCTGCTTATCGAGGAACATATCGCGTGAGGCACGCGCTGGCGCCATTTCACGAAAATCGATCGCCGTGGTGCGTCCCGAGGCGGTACGCAGCATCATAAAGCCACCACCGCCGAGATTACCTGCTTGTGGATGAGTGACGGCTAATGCGAAGCCCACTGCAACGGCCGCATCCACGGCATTACCGCCCTGCTTCAGAATATCGACGCCCACCTGGGTGGCTATCGCATCCACCGACGCCACCATACCGTGCTGCGCCTTCACCGGATGGAAGGTGTCACTGTCCACGCCGTATGACACCGGTGGCGCGCTGGCGGGCGCAGCAAACGCCCCCTGTACCACGGTAAAACTCATCAATAATGCCCAGCCAACCTGACGCACGCTGCCCTTTAGTCTCATTTGCGATCTTCCTTTGCGATTATTTACATTTGTTATTTTTTGATGCAAGTGTTTGCAAACACGATAAAAAGCGTAGCAGTAAGCCAAATTCGGCGCACTCCTGGTTCAGGACTTTGTGACATCGCATAAACTTATGACAGCAGCCTTGGTTGCCAGATCATCGGTAACCACACACAGCAGGCTGCATTAATGGAGGAAGACCATGAAGAAATGGCTAATTGTGATTGCCGCATTGCTGCCACTGAGCGGCATGGCGAACATGCTCAACAATACGAATGAGCCTTTTAAACCCGGCTATAACCCGAGCCAGCAGCGGATGCAAACGCAGATGCAGGTTCAGCAACAGCAGCAGCAGCAAAAACTGCGTCAGGATCAGCAGCAGCAGAATCAGGAATTACAGCGGAAAATGCAGGAGCGAAGGGATAGCGCCCAGCAGCGCATGATTCAGCAACAGCCGGGCCAGCAGCAAAACCAGAATTAACGGAAGTCGGGACCGATAATGTCGATGCGGTCAGTACAGATGGCATCGACGCCCCAGTTCAGCAGCTCGCGCGCTCGCGCGGGCTGATTCACCGTGTACACCAAAATATGCAATCCGGCGGCTTTCAGCTGCGCGGTGCGTTCGGCATCCAGCAGTTTGTGATTGAGATGGATAGAGACGCAATCCAGCGCGCTCGTCAGCGCCAACCAATCTTCGCGCCACTCATCCAATAGCAATCCGCGTGGCAACTCAGGCACCGCCTGCATTGCCGCTTCCAGTGCTTCATAAGAGAAGGAAGACAACAGTGGCGCGGTCTGCCCCTGCCACAGTTCTCGCGCGGCCAACGCCACATCGCGTCCGGTTTCCACCTCTTTGCCGGTGGTCGGCTTGATCTCAACGTTCGCCATCATCTGATGCTGGCGGCAGCGATCGGCCACGTCACGCAGCAGCGCCAGCGGCTCGCCTTCATACTCACGGCTGTACCAACTGCCCGCATCCAGCTGCGATAGCTTACTCCATGAGAGATCGCCCGCCACACCCCAGCCGTTGCTGGTGCGATCCAGCGTATCGTCATGCAGCAGGAACACCTGTTTATCATCCGACAGCTTGGCATCAAACTCGATCATGGTATGACCGTACTGCGCACCGACATCTATCGCCGCCAGCGTATTTTCCGGTGCCAGTTTACCGCCGCCGCGATGGGCGACGATCTGTGGGTATGGCCAATTTTCTACACTCATTCCAGACGCTTTCCATGGGTTGAATCGAAGAAGTGTAACGCATCTGGCGGCAGTTGCAGCCATAAGGTGCTGCCCGATTGCGGACGTTCACTGTGCGGCAAACGCACCACCAGACGGGTATTACCGATGCGGCCGTGCGCGAGATTATCCGCACCCAGCATCTCCAGCGTATCGACCACTAATGGAATGCCGCCCGCTGCTTGCGAGCTGAGCACCAGATGCTCAGGACGGATGCCCAACGTAAGGGGACGATTCGCCCACTTCGCTTTGCTCTCGCCCAATGGCAAGCTATTAAGCGCATCGAGCGTAAAGCGCGTGCCGTCGCTGTTGATCTGGCCTGGCAGCAGGTTCATTGCCGGTGCACCGATAAACGACGCTACAAACTGGCTCGCCGGACGCTCATACACTTCCACCGGCGTGCCGACCTGCTCGACTACACCTTTGTTCATCACCATCACGCGCTGGGCCAACGTCATGGCTTCTACCTGATCGTGCGTCACATACAGACTGGTGGTTTTCAGGCGACGGTGCAGTTGTTGCAGCTCAAGACGCATCTGCACACGCAGGCGCGCATCCAGGTTCGACAATGGCTCATCGAACAGGAACACCGCTGGTTCACGCACGATGGCGCGGCCCATTGCCACACGCTGGCGCTGTCCACCGGAAAGCTCACGCGGACGACGTGACAGCAGGTGATCCAGTTCCAGACTGCGCGCGGCTTCCATTACGCGTTGATCGATCTGCTCTTTACCCATGCCGCGAATTTTCAGGCCGTAAGCCATGTTTTCGCCCACGGTCATATGCGGGTAAAGCGCGTAGTTCTGGAATACCATGGCGATGCCACGATCTTTCGGTTCCATATTGGTGACGCGCTTGTCGTCGATATAGATATCGCCGGAAGTCACACGTTCCAGCCCCGCTACCATGCGCAGCAACGTCGATTTGCCGCAGCCGGAAGGGCCCACCATCACCATAAACTCGCCATCATTGATGGTGATATTCAGTGGCTGAATGATCTGATTTTTGCCGTCATACGATTTGGTGACGGTCTGAAGGGTTACGCCTGCCATTTATTTATCACTCTCCACCAGGCCACGCACAAAGGCACGTTGCATCACGAGTACCACCACCACCGGTGGGATCAGGGTTAATAACATTGCCGCCATCACTTCGTTCCACTGCGTCGGCCCACCGCTGGTGTTGATCATACTTTTCACCCCGGCGACCGCCGTGCTGAGACTGGGATCGTTGATGATCAACAGCGGCCACAGATACTGGTTCCAGCCGTAGATAAAGGTGATCACGAACAGCGCCGCGAGGTTGGTCTTTGACAGCGGTAAAACGATATCCCAGAAGAAGCGCATCGGGCTGGCACCATCAATACGCGCCGCCTCAATCAACTCATCCGGCAGCGACATAAAGAACTGGCGGAACAAGAAGGTCGCGGTGGCCGAGGCCATCAGCGGCAAGGTTAAACCGCTGTAGCTATCCAGCATGTGCAGGTTGGAAATCACCTCCACCGTGGGGAAGATACGCACTTCTACCGGCAGCATCAGGGTGATGAAGATCAGCCAGAAGAACAGCGAGCGCAACGGGAAACGGAACCACACCAGTGCAAACGCGGAGAGCATCGATACCGCGATTTTACCCACCGTAATGCCGAGCGCCATGATCAGGCTGTTGAGCATCATCATGCCAAAGGCCGGACCGCTGCCGTTGACGCCCTGGGTCCAGATGCGTGAAATGTTGTCCCACAGATGTGTGCCGGGCACTAAGGTCATCGGCACCTGATACACCGCTTCGTTATCCAGCGTGGCGGCGACTATCGCCACGTACAGCGGGAACAGAATGGTCAGGACACCGAGCACCAGCAGGGTATGGCTGAAGATGTCCAGCCCGCGTCGATTCTCAATCATTGGTATTGCACCTTACGCTCGACAAAGCGGAATTGCAGGATCGTCAGGCCAATCACCAGCAGCATCAGCACCACGGATTGCGCGGCAGAGGACGAGAGATCCAGACCGGTAAAGCCTTCGCGATAAATTTTGTAGATCAGCGTGGTAGTGGCCTGCACCGGACCGCCGCCGGTCGCGGCATCGATCACCGGGAAGGTGTCGAAGAAGGCATACACCAGGTTGACGACCAGCAGGAAGAAACTCACCGGGGTGATCAGCGGCAGTGACAGATTGAAGAAACGGCGCACCGGTCCAGCACCGTCAATCGCCGCCGCTTCCACCAGCGATTTGGGGATCGACTGCAGTGCGGCAAAGAAGAACAGGAAGTTGTAGCTCATCTGCTGCCAGATGGATGCCAGCACGATCAGGAACATCGCCTGACCGCTGTTTTGCGCGTAGTTCCAGTTATAGCCAATCTGGTTCAGCAGATGGCTGAACAGGCCGAGGCCAGGGTTGAACAGGAACATCCACAGCACGGCAGCGACCACCGGTGCAACGGCGTAAGGCAGCAGCAATAGCGTTTGGTACAGTTTTTTCAGACGCACCACGTAGTCGACCAGCGCCGCCAGCAGCAGCGAGAAGGTCATGCCGCACACCGTAACCAGTGCGCTGAATTCGATGGTGGTCCAGAAAGAATCCAGGTAATAGCTGTCGCTGAACAGGCGTTTGAAGTTATCCAGCCCGACGAAGGTGTTGGAAATACCAAAGGGATCGATACTTTGCAGCGAATACCACAGCGCTTCACCGGCCGGCCACAGGAAGAAAATAGCAGTAATGACCAGCTGTGGTGCCACCAGCAAATAGGGCAAAAAACGGGAGCGAAAAACGGGGCGTGATGAGGACATAGCAGACTCGCCAAAAGAGAAATCGGGGCTGACGCCATGCGCCAGCCCCGAGACAACGGAATTACTTCACTTGCTGTTCAAAACGACGCAGCAGTTCGTTTCCGCGCTTCACAGCGTTATCCAGTGCAGCCTGTGGAGCCTGTTTGCCCGTCCACACGCCTTCCAGCTCTTCGTCCACAATGGTACGAATTTGTGGCATGTTGCCCAGACGCATGCCTTTGGTGAACGGCAGTGGATCTTTGTTCAGCATCTGACGCGTGGCGATGTCTGCGCCTGGGTTCTTGTCATAGAAGCCCTGTTGCTTGGTCAGCTCATATGCAGCAGTGGTGATTGGCAGGTAACCGGTCTTCTGGTGCCATTCTGCGGCGATTTCTGGCTGAGCCAGGAACTTCATGAACTCTGCTACGCCCTTGTAGGTGTCGGCATCTTTGCCTTTCATCACCCACAGGCTCGCGCCGCCGATGATGGCGTTCTGCGGTGCGTTAGGCACAGTTGAGTCATAAGGCATCATGCCGACGCCGAAGTTGAACTTAGCGTAATGCTTGATATCCGCCAGAGAGCCGGAAGAAGCCGTGGTGATGCCGCAATCGCCGTTGTAGAACTTCGCGGTGGATTCATCTTTACGACCGAAGTAGGTGAAATCACCCTTCTTGTTCATGTCTTCCAGCATCTGGATATGGCGAACCTGCACCGGCTTGTTGAACTCCAGTACCGCGTCAGTGCCATCGAAGCCGTTGTTTTTGGTAGCCACTGGCAGTGCATGCCAGGCGCTGAAGTTTTCGATTTGAATCCAACCCTGCCAGCCGCTGGCGTAACCACAGGTCATGCCCGCTTTACGCAGTGCGTCGGCGTCTTTTGCCAGTTCCTGCCAGGTTTTAGGCGGCTGGACTGGGTTCAGACCGGCTTTCTTGAAGGCATCTTTGTTGTAGTACAGCACTGGGGTTGAGCTGTTGAACGGCTGAGAGATCAGCTGGCCATTGCTGTCGCTGTAATAACCTGCAACCGCTGGCACGAACTGTTTTGGATCCATCTGCACGCCCGCGTCTTTGAACACGTCATGCACAGGCACGATAGCTTTTGAAGCCATCATGGTCGCCGTACCCACTTCGTAAACCTGCAGAATCGCCGGTGCTTTACCGGTACGCACAGCAGCGATACCCGCTGCCAGGCTCTGCTCGTAGTTACCTTTGTAAGTCGGTACGATTTTGTATTCTGGGTGAGCCTGGTTAAAACGTTGTGCCAGAGAATCGACTTCTTTGCCTAACTCGCCTTCCATTGAGTGCCAGAAAGGAATGTCAGTGGCAGCCAGCGCGTTACCACTGAGCGCCAGACCAAGCAAAACACTCATCAGGCGGGGACGAAGCGTAAAAGCGGACATAAGTTTTTTCCTGTGCTGTTAGGTACGCGCGATATCACGCATTTTTTTGTTCGCGAAGTAACATGACACGGGGAAATGACGGATTAATAACAGGTTTATGACGGGAATGTGACGGAGATTGCGCGTATTAGAAAGTTTAAAGTGGCACAAGTTATCTCAAACTAGAGCCACTGTTTAGACCGCCAGCGTTGCAGTCAGACCGCACCTTTTATCAGACCGTCGGCGGCGCAGCCAGATTGCGGGCGGACAGCGCGCAGCCACCGGAACGTACTCTTAGTACGTGAGGATGGCGAGCACTGCCCAACCGCAAGCTGGCAAGTAAGCCAGGTCAGGCGCCGAGGTAAGCGCTGCGTACCGCTTCGTTGGACAACAGCGCTTCACCACTGTCTTCCAGCACCACATGACCGTTCTCCAGCACGTAGCCGCGATCGGCGAGCTTCAGCGCCTGGTTAGCGTTTTGCTCCACCAGGAAAATGGTCATGCCCTCTTTACGCAACTGTTCAATCGTATCGAAAATCTGCTGAATAATAATCGGCGCTAAACCTAAAGAAGGTTCGTCGAGTAACAGCAAACGCGGCTGACTCATTAGCGCACGACCGATCGCCAGCATCTGCTGTTCACCACCGGACATGGTGCCCGCGCGCTGCACTTTACGTTCAGCCAGACGCGGGAACAGCTGATAAACCCGCTCAATGCGCTCCTGATACTGCTGGCGCGTGGCAAAGAAACCGCCCATCGCCAGGTTCTCTTCCACCGTCATCCGGGAAAACACGCGGCGGCCTTCCGGCACAATCGCAATCGCTTCACGCATGATTTTGGCGGTTTGCCAGTCGGTGATCTCTTTGCCGTCAAAGATAATAGTGCCACTGGTGGCACGCGGTTCACCACACAGGGTGCCAAGCAACGTGGTTTTACCTGCGCCGTTAGCCCCAATCAGGGTGACAATTTCACCCTGACTGATGTGCAGGTTGATGTTGTGCAGTGCCTGAATCGGGCCGTAATGGGCACTCACCCCTTGCAACGTTAAAATTGGGTTTGCCATATTACGCCTCACCTAAATAAGCACGGATCACATCCGGATTGTTACGCACTTCTTCCGGCGTACCGTTAGCCAGCGGCGTCCCCTGGTTCACCACATAAATGCGGTCAGAAATCCCCATCACCAGCTTCATATCATGTTCGATTAACAGCACCGAGACCTTATGCTCACCGCGCAGTTCGGCAATCAGTTCGTCCAGTTCGTGGGTTTCGCGTGGGTTAAGTCCTGCGGCAGGCTCATCCAGCATCAGGATTTCCGGACGTGTCACCATGCAGCGCGCAATCTCCAGACGACGCTGCTGGCCGTAAGCGAGGTTGCCCGCCTGCCGATTGGCCAGCTCCAGCAGGCCGATGCGATCCAGCCAGGTGGCAGCACGATCCAGCGCTTCACTCTCCCCGCGACGGAACGCCGGGGTTTTGAACAGGCCGGAGAACACGCCACTTTTCAGGTGCTGATGCTGCGCGACCAGCAGGTTTTCAATCACCGTCATCTCACGGAACAGTCGCACGTGCTGGAAAGTACGCACGATGCCCATACGCGCAATCTTCTGGCCTGGCTGGCCCTGCAACTCCTGATCGCGCAGTTTGATGGTACCGCCGGTCGGCTTGTAAAAACCGGTCAGGCAGTTGAACACCGTGGTTTTACCGGCACCGTTCGGCCCGATCAGTGACACGATTTCCTGGGGATGCAGTTCCAGCGCCACATTGTTGACGGCCAACAGCCCGCCAAAGCGCATCATCAAGCCTTCAACGGCTAACAAAGGCTGACTCATGCCTGCTCTCCTTGTTTACTGCTTTTCAACTTCAGGTGTGGACGCTTCATCGGCAACAATCCTTGCGGACGCCAAATCATCATCAGCACCATCAAACCACCCAACACCAGCATGCTGTACTCGTTCAGATCACGCATCAATTCGCGCGACACCACCAGCAGCACGGCCGCGAGGATCACCGCAAACTGCGAACCCATCCCGCCCAGTACCACAATCGCCAGTACAAAGGCTGATTCGACAAAGGTGAAGGATTCCGGGCTAACAAAGCCCTGACGTGCAGCAAACAGCGTGCCGGCAAAACCGGCGAACACGGCGCTGATGGTGAAAGCGGTCAGCTTGATGCGCGTTGGGCTAAGTCCCAATGAACGACAGGCGATCTCATCTTCACGCAGCGCTTCCCACGCACGGCCTAATGGCATACGCAGCAATCGGTTAATCACGAACAAGGTCAGCACCACCAGCAGCAGCGCCACCAGATAGAGGAAGATTACGCGATGATTAGGATCGTACTGCAGGCCCGTTAGCTCATGGAAAGTGGTCCAGCCGCCTTCACTGACGCGACGCCCAAACTCAATGCCAAACAGGCTTGGTTTCGGAATCTGCGCGATACCGTTTGGACCGCCGGTGATCGAGGTGCTGTTGAGCAGCAGAATACGCACGATCTCACCGAAGCCGAGCGTCACAATCGCCAGATAGTCACCGCGCAGGCGCAGTACCGGGAAGCCGAGCATCAGGCCAAACGCACCGGCGACAATCCCCGCCAGCGGCAGGCTTTCCCAGAAACCAAAACCGTAATAGTGATTGAGCAGCGCAAAGGTGTAAGCGCCGATGGCATAGAAACCACCGTAGCCCAGCACCAGCAAACCAGACAGGCCGACCACCACGTTGAGGCCGAGACCGAGCATCACGTAGATCAGCGTTAATGTGGCGATATCGACACTGCCGCGCGACACCAGAAACGGCCACAGCACCGCAGCAACAATCAACAGCGCCATCACCAGCTTTTGCTTTGGCGTCGAACCATCGAAGCCCGGCAGCACAAAGCCTTTACCGCTGCGTTTGAACTTTCCATGGAACAGCGGGCGCAGCAGCTGGAAGACAAAAACCACCGCACAGCCGATGAAAATCCAGTTCCAGCGCGCCGCGCCAGCGTTAGCCACCACCAGTTTGGTGCCATCAAGATCAAGACGGACGCCCATAAAGAAAGTGGCGAGAATCAGTAACATCACCGTTGAAATCACGGCATTGACCAGACCGAGGCGTTTCATACTTTCTCTACCTCCGGACGGCCCAGAATGCCGGTCGGCATCACCAGCAGCACCACAATCAGCAGCGCGAATGACACCACATCTTTGTATTCGGTCGACAGATACGCCGAGGTCAGCGCTTCAGCGATACCGAGCACCAGACCACCAATCATCGCGCCAGGAATACTGCCGATGCCGCCCAGCACCGCAGCGGTAAACGCCTTCATCCCGGCCATAAAGCCGATGAACGGGTTAATAGAGCCGTAGAACTGGCCGAGCAGCACGCCCGCCACCGCCGCCATCGCCGCACCAATAATGAAGGTCAGTGAAATCACGCGGTCAGTGTTAATCCCCAGCAGACTGGCCATTTTCAGGTCTTCCGCACAGGCGCGGCAGGCGCGGCCCATACGTGAATAACGAATAAACAGCGTCAGGGCCAGCATCGAGAGGAAGGTCACGACCCAAATCACCAGTTGCATGGTGGAGAGCGTGGCAGCAAAGCCGTTGCTCTCGCCCAGCGTCCACTGGCCGGTAATCAGGCTTGGCAACGCCAGATCGCGCGAACCTTGCGTCAGACTGACGTAGTTCTGCAAGAAGATCGACATCCCGATAGCGGAGATCAGCGCGATCAAACGCTTCGAGGATCGCACGGGTTTATACGCCACGCGCTCAATGCTCCAGCCGTAGGCGCTGGAGATGATCACCGCCATCACGAACCCGGCGGCAATCATCAGCCACGTGGTATCGATACCCATCATCATCAGGGCGGCAATCACAATAAAGGAGACATAACTGCCGATCATATACACCTCGCCATGGGCGAAGTTGATCATGCCGATGATGCCGTAAACCATGGTGTAACCAATGGCGATCAGCGCGTAAGTGCTCCCGAGGGTGACCCCGTTGAACATCTGCTGAATGAAATAGAGAAACTGCTCGGACATAGTGAGGACCTGCATGTGGACTAAAAATCCCCTCTCCCTTTTGGCAGAGGGTTAGGGTGAGGGAACAGGCGCGCGGGATCTCATCAAGACGGTACGCGCTGTCCCTCCCCCAGCCCTCTCCGGCAAAAGAGAGGGCCAATCTATTTAAGGTTGGGAATTACTTAACAGCGGTAGAGGAACCGTCTTTGTGCCATTTGAAGACACCAAATTCGAAGCCCTTCAGGTCGCCTTTCTGATCCCAGTTCAGGTTGCCCATCACCGTTGGAACCGCTGCGCCTTCTTTCAGATTCTTAGCAATCGCATCAGGCTCATCGCTCTTACTGCGCTCGATACCGGCCACCAGTGACTGAATCGCGGCATAAGTCGTCCAGACGAACGGACCGGTTGGATCTTTACGGTTAGACGCGGTATTGGCTTTGATGGCTTCAACAATCGCCTTGTTCTCTGGCAACTGGTCATAACGTTTCGGCAAGGTGACGTACAGGCCTTCAGATGCATCACCGGCGATGTTAGACAGTGAGGCGTTGCCTACACCTTCTGGTCCCATGAAGCCAGCAGTCAGACCGGCTGCTTTTGCCTGACGCAGAATCTGGCCCAGCTCTGGGTAGTAGCCACCGTAGTAAACGAAATCGACGTTTTCTTTCTTCAGACGCGCAATCAGCGTAGAGAAATCTTTATCGCCCGCGGTGATACCTTCGAACAGCACCACATTGCCGCCTTTGGCTTTCAGGGTTTTCTGCACCGATTCGGCCAGTCCTTGACCATACTGCTGCTTATCATGCACCACAGCGATACGTTTTGGTTTGATCTCATTGAGAATGTAAGTTGCAGCGGTTGGACCCTGATCGGAATCCAGACCGGTAGTACGCAGCACATCCGCATAGCCACGCGCGGTCAGCTCTGGTGCGGTTGCCGCTGGGGTGATCATCAGAATGCCTTCATCGTTATAGATGTCGGAAGCAGGCTGAGTAGAAGAGGAGCACAGGTGGCCGATCACATACTTGATGCCGTCGTTAACCACTTTGTTGGCCACTGCAACCGCTTGTTTCGGGTCACAGGCGTCGTCATATTCCACGCCAACCAGTTTGTCACCGTTCACGCCACCTTTGGCGTTGATGTCCTTAATGGCTTGCGCTGCACCGGTGAACTGCATATCACCGTATTGTGCAACCGGACCAGTTGCTGCGCCAACGATGGCAATCTTGATATCTTTCGCCAGTGCCGCGTGGCTCAGCGCCAGCGCAACGCAACCCGCCAGTAATGCGCGTCCTTTACTCATTTTCATGCGAACTTCCCCATCTGTTGTGTCGTGTGTCGTTGTGTTTGGTTTATTTTCTGCCAGTCAAAGAGGAAAACTGATTCAAGAATAATGAGTTAGCGCTCTTTTCTGGCATTTATTGGTAATAAGGCTTTATTTTTCAGGTTATTAAACAGGAACTTTCTTCTGTAAATCAACTGACATATTCAGTATTAGTCGCGTGGAACAGCAGAATCATCTGGTTTATCTGGCCGTAATTTAGTCAGGTTACCAGGGCTTTATGCTGGCTTTTTCAGCAATCATTGATGCCTTCCTCCACAATCCTGGCAAAGTGGCTGGCATTTGACCTATTTTCATCGCAAAAAAGTGACAGCACGCTGACTGTCTAAATTCGCTACACTATGGCATTTCTGGCAGTACAGGTAAGGGTAATGAAGCTCACTATTCAGCGAATCACCGCACTCACGCCGCAGGACCGGTTGGATTTAGCTAAAGTCTGGTCGCAGATCGATATTTCGCAACTTGAGGCTGCATTAAGCGAGACGCAGCGGTTGTATGCGGCAAGGTTTAACGATCGTCTGTTGGGCGGGTTGCAGCTGGAGATTTGTGGCACGCAGGGGAAGATTTCACACCTCACCGTGCGCGAAGTGACGCGCCGCCGTGGAGTCGGGCAATATTTGCTGGAAGAGACTATCGCGCAGAATCGCGCGCTGGCAGATTGGTGGGTAGCCGATGACGGCGACGACGATCAGAGTGTTCGCGCGGCCTTTATGCAGGCCTGTGGTTTTCGCGCGCAGGCCGATGGCTGGGTGCGCTAATTATTGCGGACACGTAACGGCGCGATTTATCGCGCTGGTCTTAAGAATCTGGGTTGGTAACAGATGCGCAATACTTTGCGCGGCTATGGACTTCGGGCAAATAAAAAGGGCGACTATAAAGTCGCCCCGTTTTTCACCTGATGGTTATCAGGCTTCAATCGCCATACGCAGTTTCTTCATGGCGTTCTTTTCCAGCTGACGCACACGCTCTGCAGAGACGCCATATTTGTCGGCCAACTCCTGCAGCGTGGTTTTGTTCTCATCATCCAGCCAACGGGCGCGGATGATGTGCTGGCTGCGCTCATCAAGGCTCAGCATGGCATCGCTCAGCTTATCAGCAGCGTGCGCATCCCAGTTATCCTCTTCAATGCCATCGGCAAAGTCTGAGGTTTTATCCTGCAGATAGAGTACCGGTGCCATCGGCTTACCTTCGCCAGCTTCGTCATCCGAAGACATGTCGAAAGTCATATCCTGCGCGGCCATACGAGATTCCATCTCGAGGACATCTTTGCTGCTCACGCCCAACTCGCGCGCAACCATCTCCACTTCATCCTGATTGAACCAACCAAGACGCTGTTTGCTTTTACGCAGATTAAAGAACAGCTTGCGCTGGGCTTTCGTGGTCGCGACTTTCACGATACGCCAGTTACGCAGCACGTATTCGTGAATCTCTGCTTTGATCCAGTGCACGGCAAATGACACAAGACGCACGCCAACTTCAGGGTTGAAGCGACGCACCGCCTTCATCAGGCCGATGTTACCTTCCTGAATCAGGTCCGCCTGTGGCAGGCCGTAACCGGAGTAGTTACGAGCAATATGAACAACAAAGCGCAGGTGAGACAGGATCAGCGTCTTCGCTGCATTCAGATCGCCCTGGTAATGCAGTTTCTCCGCTAATGCCTTCTCCTCTTCTGCCGTTAATACCGGCCAGTTGTTGGCAGCCCGGACGTAAGATTCCAGGTTACCCAGAGGCGCAATCGCTAAAGTTTGCATTTCTTTGGTCATTCAAACCCTCACAAATTCAATGGACTTGCTGCGCGGTGTTTTGCGCAGACGTTACATTATGTCAACGTCGCGAAAAAACCAAAAGCAATCTGTGCTACTTGGACGACAAAGTTATCCACAAGTTCAATATTAGCAGTGAATATTTTACACACAGATGACGGCGGGGAAAATAGGAAGATTCCTCTGCTCCCAGATCGTCGGCAGCAGAGGAAGAGTATATCAAAAAACGTTGCTGTTGGTTACTGCGGCGTAAATCGGCGTAAATGTTGTACAGTGGCTAACCATGCGGCAACCCAGCCAATAATGGCGGCGATGAGCAGCAGTAGCAGCCCTTCGTCCCAGGAAAAACCTTCAAGAACAAAGGTGGTGCCAAACACCGTCGCCACCTGCGCTACGACTGATTGCAGACGCAGTACCAGCACTTCGGACAGCAGCAGTGAAAGCACTGCACCACTGAAACCTAACAGCGCGCCGCCATACAGGAACGGACGCAAGATAAAGCCGTCGGTGGCACCAATCAGCTTTTGCACGTTAATGGTATCGCGACGGGCAAAGATGCTCAGGCGCACGCTGTTACCGATCACCAGGAACACCGCCACCACCATTAGCAGACCAATCATCGAAGCGATTTGCCCTACCAGCCCGGTCAACGCCGCTAAACGGGCAAACCAGCTGTCATCCATGCGCACTTCATCCACACCCTGCACTTTTGACACGCGGTCGCGCAGGTTAGCCATAGTGTCTGAATTCTGGAAATTCAGTTTCGGCGTGATGATGGCCACGGCAGGCAGCGGGTTTTGCTCCAGCATGTCCATTGAACCGCCGAAACCAGACCAGTTGCGGAACTCATTCAGCGCTTCTTCACGGGTCAGATAGTTAACGTTATCCACACCATCTAACTTTTTCAGCTCAGCAGCGACATTCTCAGCCGCCGTATCATCCAGCGCTTTATCCAGATACACCGTCAACTGCGGTGCCGGATACCACTGCGTCGCCGCCTGGCTGACGTTTTTCCACACCATATAGCAGACGCTCGGCAGCGTCAGCGAGATGGCAATCACCATCACGGTCAGCAGCGTGGCCAGCGGCTGACGCCACATATCCGAGAGCGTACCGCGCAGCGCATAGCGCCACTGCTCCTGCCAGCCGCCTTTCAGCGCCTTACTTTTTGAAGGCGCCTTCGCCGCCTTCGGCGCCGCTGGGCGCTTATTGCGTTTATTGACCATCATGGCCTCCGTGCAGGCGTCCCTGATTCAGCGTCATCAAGCGGTAATTGCGGCGGGCAATCAGCCCGGTGTCGTGCGTCGCCATTAAGACGGTCACACCAACACGATTGAACTCTTCAAACAGGCGCAGAATGTCTTCTGACAGGGCATCATCCAGATTACCGGTGGGTTCGTCCGCCAGCAGCACCGCAGGTTTGTTCACCACCGCGCGGGCAATACCCACACGTTGCTGTTCACCACCAGAAAGCTGGATCGGATAACTCTTCGCTTTGTCGAGCAAGCCGACTTTATCCAGCGCTGCCGATACACGGCGACGAATATCTTCACCACTGGCGCCGGAAATGATCAGTGGAATCGCCACGTTGTCATAGACCGAACGATCCATCAGCAAGTGGTGATCCTGGAAAATCATCCCGATCTGACGTCGCAGGAAAGGCACTTCGCTGCGACGCAGACGTGAAATATCGTGGCCGCTAAACCAGATTTGCCCGGCGCTCGGGCGCTCAATGCCACAAATCAGCTTCAGCAAGGTACTTTTCCCTGCGCCGGAGTGGCCGGTCAAAAATGCCATTTCGCCGGGGCGAAGATGGAAATCCACTCCCTGCAGCGCCTGACGTCCTCCCAGGTATGCTTTACTGACCTCTTCAAAGCGAATCATCCCAATCATTCCTCTCGGGCAAACAGTGCCTCAATAAAGTCTGCGGCCTTAAACGGCCGTAAATCCTCGATGCCTTCCCCGACACCGATATAACGAATCGGAATGCCAAACTGATCGGCAACCGAGAAGATCACACCACCTTTGGCGGTGCCGTCGAGCTTGGTCAGCGTGATGCCTGTCAGTCCCACCGCTTCATGGAACAGTTTGGCCTGGCTAACGGCGTTTTGCCCGGTGCTGGCATCGAGGGTTAACATCACTTCATGTGGTGCATCCTCATCCAGCTTTTTCATCACGCGGGTGATTTTTTTCAGCTCTTCCATCAGATGGGCTTTGTTCTGCAGGCGACCAGCGGTATCTGCAATGAGTACATCGACGTTGCGTGACTTCGCGGCCTGAATGGCGTCGAAGATAACGGAAGCCGAGTCAGCACCCGTATGCTGAGCCACCACAGGAATGTTGTTACGCTGACCCCAGACCTGAAGCTGTTCCACTGCTGCTGCACGGAAGGTATCACCCGCCGCCAACATCACTGATTTGCCCTGAGCCTGATATTGACGCGCCAGCTTACCGATAGTGGTGGTTTTACCCACACCGTTGACGCCTACCATCAGGATAACAAACGGCGTTTTGCCGCCCACATCCAGTGGCTGATCAACCTTTTCCAGAATGCCGGCCATTTCACTTTTCAGCAGGCCGTAAAGTGCTTCAGCATCACGCAGCTGTTTGCGGTTAGCCTGCTGCGTCAGATTGGTGATGATGCGGCGCGTGGTCTCTACACCCACATCAGCAATCAGCAGCTGCTCTTCCAGCTCTTCAAACAGGTCATCATCGATTTTTTTGCCGCGGAACAGGCTAACAAAGCCAGAACCGAGGTTTTCTCGGGTTTTGACCAGGCTGCGCTTGAGGCGAGCAAAGAAGCCCTCTTTGGTCGGACGATCCTGCTCCTGCGTGACCAGCGGCGCTGCGGCCAGCGGTAAATCGCTGACGGTATCCTGCGCTTCGGCTTCAGCGTCTTCCGCATAGGTTTCGGCTAACGCCAAGGCTTCAAGTTCTTCGTCGCTTAACGCGTCGTCTTCCGATTCAACGGCTGCTGCTTCGATTTCCGGCTCATGCTGCGCAACGAGTGGCTCAACAGCCGCTTCCTCGATCTCTGGCTCATGCTGCGCAACCACTGGCTCAACGACCGCTTCTTCGATCTCTGGCTCGTGCTGCGCAATCACTGGCTCAACGACTGCTTCTTCGATTTTCGGCTCGTACTGCGCAACTACTGGCGCAACGGACGCTTCTTCGATCTCCGGCTCGTGCTGCGCAGCAGGCGCTTCAACAATCAGTTCTTCTGCCTGAGGCTCTTCTTCGACAGGTGCTACGTCCGGATGGATTTCCTCCTCCGGTAGCACTTCCTCTTCAATTGCCGTGATCGGCCCGGACACCACCGCTTCCGGCTGTGCCCGTTGTTCTTCGGCTACGTGCTCAGTGACGGCAACCGTCTCTTCCGCCTGCGCTTCGGCGCTTGCTAACGCGCTCTCTTCAGCGATCGGCTGTTGCGCCGCTTCGGCCGGTTGCTGCTCTTCCGCAGGCTGCTGCTTCTCTTCTTCTTTGCCAAAGCCTAGCCAGGAAAAAAAGCCACGTTTTTTCTCTTTTGCCATTGTGTAACCACACTCCTCGATGGCTTATTCCCGGTAGCACGCTGTTCCCAGGGGATAAAAAATTCAATTTTTTGTTCGTGAGCGGCGTAAAAATCAGGCAATTACGCGCGCCATATCAACTCAGTAGTCTAACACTTTCCAGCCAGCGCACCACAGCACCCTTTTTTACGTTTCTTCTGCCTGCCACGCCCGTTAAACTACGCAACAAATTATGACGAGTTGTGAGCGAAATGAGTAAATCCCCCCGCAGCAGCGGCGCCGCTGGCCAGATTCGTATCATTGGCGGACAGTGGCGAGGCCGCAAATTACCGGTGCCGGACAGCGCAGGCCTGCGTCCTACCACCGATCGCGTACGTGAAACCCTGTTTAACTGGTTAGCGCCGGATATTCAGGAAGCGCGTTGTCTCGATTGCTTCGCCGGTAGCGGCGCGCTCGGGCTGGAAGCACTGTCACGCTATGCGGCGTCTGCTACGCTGCTTGAGATGGAACGTTCTGTCGCCCAACAGCTGTCGCAGAATCTGCAAACCCTGCGTGCGACGCAAGGCAACGTCGTGCAGACCAATACACTGCAGTGGTTAAGCCAGCCGGGTGAGCCGTTCGATGTGGTGTTTGTTGATCCACCATTTCGTAAAGGATTACTGCTGGAGACGCTGACGCTGCTGGAAAACAACGGCTGGCTGGCGGAGAACGCACTGATTTACGTCGAAAGCGAAGTGGAGCACGGCACGCCTGTGGCGCCCGCTAACTGGGACTTGTACCGCGAAAAAATTGCCGGTCAGGTGGCATATCGCCTTTATCAACGCCAACAGGAGACGCACGATGTGGCTTAATCTGGGACGATTACTGATGATTTGCGTCTGGGCATTTCTGCTGCTCAATCTGGTGCATCCTTTCCCGACACCGCTGCGCTACTTTGTGCATGTGGCACTGTTCTTCATGGTGATCATGCACGGCTTGCAGCTGGTTCTGCTGCGCGCGACCCAACCGAAAGAGGCGCCAAAACTCAGTGGTGTCACACAAGCGAAGATTTTCTTTTTTGGTGTGTTTGAACTGCTGGCGTGGCAGAAAAAGCATTACCCGAAGATGTAACGATACGGGCCGCTGCAGCGGCCCGTTTTATTGCGCAGGCGTGAAACTGACAAAGCGACTGCCCTGCATTTTCAACTCTCCCTTCGCGCCCTTATCGATATGATGATAGTCATCGGCGCTCACCACCACCTTGATATCACTCGCCCCATTGAGTGGATGAAACCAGGCTTCGTACTTCATATCTTCCGCCACAATCTCTTCACGCTGGCGCGAACGTCGATTGGGGGAAGGGAACTCACGTTTGGTTTTCACTTCTACGCTCAGTGAGCGAACCGGTGAAGCATCATTTACCGCAGTTTCACGGCGTTGCTTAATAAACTGACGGGTCGCCAAAACGGCAATAATCGCCAGAACGATGAAAAAGATTAGCGGTGGTTTGCTCATGATTTCTCTCGCGCTTTGCGTTAGTGTCGGAACAGTAAAAAGACGACAAAGCATACAACCAGAGTTGACCGATTGTCACATTCGTCGCCGGTAACTTACACTGAGATCGCGATTTTGGGAAAATTCATGACTCTGGACGTCGCGTTCAGAAAAGGGAGAAAACATGCTTTGGTCTTTCCTTGCCGTACTTTTTTCCGGTTGGCTTTACGTTGATGCTTCATACCGTGGCCCGCAGTGGCAACGCTGGCTGTTCAAACCTGTGACCTTGCTGTTGCTGGTCGCCTGGGCCTGGCAAGCGCCCACGCTCAATACCACCGATTACCTGATTCTGGCCGGTCTGATTGCTACCCTGGTTGGCGATGCACTGACGTTACTGCCTCGCCAGCAAATGCTCTATGCGCTGGGCGCATTCTTCCTGTCACATCTGCTCTACACCATCAGCTTTGCTGCCCACATGACCATGAGTTTCTTCTGGCCGATTCCGGTGACGCTGCTGGTGATAGGCGCGGTGGTCATTGGCGTGATTTGGTCGAAGCTAGAGGATTTGCGCTGGCCAATCTGTACCCTGATTGGTATGACGTTGGTGATGAACTGGATGGCGGCAGAGAATTACTTCTTCCGTCCGACCGATTACAGCTTCTCACTGCTGGTCGGCGCAGGATTGCTGCTGTTAGGCAACATTGTCTGGTTTATCACCCATTATCGCCGCCGTTTCAGTGCCGATAGCGCCATTGTTGCCGCTTGCTACTTCGCCGGCCACTTTATGATTGTGCGTTCGCTGTGGCTGTATTGAAGAAAAGATGACCTTTTGCTTGACTCTGGAGTTGACTCCAGAGTGTAGCATTCGGGATGCGGGCAGTGGCCCGCATTGATCCCGGAGGCTCTATGCACGCCCATTCTCATTCCTGCCGTTGTGGAAAATCCCACAGCAAAATCCAGCCGCTGTGCGCCATTCGCAGTGTTTCACCTACGACGCTGAAAATCTCAGCCGCCCTCCCCGCCACACCAGAAAGTGGTTGCGGTTGCTGTGACAACGACAGCGGCAGTCCCGGCGGCGAAAGCGACGCCGAGAGCGACAGGCCCTCATCCACATCTCATCAATTCCGCTGGCAGATTGCCGGAATGGATTGCCCCAGCTGCGCGCGAAAAATTGAAAGTGCTGTACAACAGCTGGCGCAGGTGCGCACCGCTCGCGTGATTTTTGCCAGTGAAAAACTGGTGGTGGATGCCAACCAGGATATTCGCCCGGCCATCGAACAGGCCGTCAAAAATGTCGGTTTTACCTTGACCTCAAACGATCCGCAATCTCAGCCCGAACCGCAACGCCGCTGGCAGGAAAATGCCGGTTTGCTGTTACTGGCGCTGCTGATGCTTGCCAGTTGGCTGCTGAGCCAGGTTTCTCCGGTATGGGGCGATCGCCTGTTTGTGATGACCACGCTGATCGGCCTGGCGCCGATTGCATTCAGCGCTTGGAAACTGCTGCGAGGCGGTTCACCCTTCAGTATCGAAACCCTGATGACCCTTGCCGCCACCGGTGCGTTGGTGATTGGCGCACATGCCGAAGCCGCGATGGTGCTGTTGCTGTTCCAACTGGGTGAACGGCTGGAGTCATTTGCAGCTTCTCGCGCACGACGCGGTGTGACGGCGTTAATGGCACTGCGCCCCGATACTGCTACGCGTTTGAAAGGCACGCAGCGCGAGCAGGTGGCGCTGGCTGACTTGCATCCTGGCGATACGATTGAAGTCGCGGCTGGCGGCCGTTTGCCGGCCGATGGCGAGCTGCTAAACCAGAGCGCCAGTTTTGATGAAAGTGCGCTGACGGGCGAGTCCGTGCCGGTTGCCCGTCAGCCGGGCGAAACGGTGATGGCGGGCGCCACCAGCGTGGATCGCCTGGTCACGCTGAAAGTCATCTCCGAACCTGGCCAGAGCGCGATTGATCGCATCCTACAGCTCATCGAAGAAGCTGAAAGCCACCGTGCACCGGTTGAGCGCTTTATCGATCGCTTCAGCCGCATTTATACGCCTGCCATTATGCTGCTGGCGCTGTTAGTGATGGTGCTGCCGCCACTGTTAGCGGGGGCAGCGTGGTTGCCGTGGATTTATAAAGGCCTGACGCTGCTGTTAATTGGTTGCCCTTGTGCGCTGGTGATTTCTACCCCCGCTGCAATCACCTCTGGCTTAGCGGCGGCCGCGCGACAGGGCGCTCTGATCAAAGGTGGCGCCGCGCTGGAACGTCTCAGCCGCATCCAGACCATCGCATTCGATAAAACCGGCACCCTCACACTGGGTAAACCGCAGGTGACCGAGGTCGAATCTTTCAGTGCGATGGAAGCAAATGCACTGTTGAGCATTGCGGCGGCAGTGGAGCAAGGTTCCAGCCATCCATTGGCGATCGCCATCGTGCGCGAGGCCGAAAAGCGCCAGCTCAGGCTACCGCGCGCCCGGCAGCAGCAAACGCTGGCTGGCAGCGGCATCCGGGCGCAGATTGATGGCGTGACCTATCAGCTGCTGGCACCACGCGATGCCACCACGCTCACGACCGATCAGCAGCAGGCGATCGCGCAACGGGAAGCTCAAGGTAAAACCGTGGTGGTGCTGTTACAGGATGAGACCGTCATCGGCACCCTGGCGTTGCAGGATCAGCTACGCGAGGAAGCCGTCACGGCGCTGGCACAGTTGCAAGCGCTGGGCATTAATAGCCTGATGTTGACCGGTGATAACCCGCGTGCGGCGGCGTCGATGGCGACGCAACTCAACATCGATTATCGCGCCGGCTTGTTGCCTGCCGATAAAGTGGAGATGGTGCGCAAACTGGAGGAGCAGCAGCCGCTGGCCATGGTAGGCGATGGTATTAACGACGCTCCGGCGATGAAAGCGGCCACGATTGGCATTGCCATGGGCAGCGGCACCGATGTCGCGCTGGAAGCCGCCGACGCCGCGCTGACACAAAACCGTCTGGCAATTCTGCCACGCACTATCGCACTGGCCCGTCGCACGCGCGCCATCATCCGTCAAAACATCGCGATAGCGCTGGGGCTGAAAGGCATTTTCCTGATCACCACACTGCTCGGTTTCACCGGTTTGTGGCTGGCGGTGCTGGCAGATTCAGGTGCGACAGCGCTGGTCACAGCCAACGCTTTGCGATTGCTGCGACAGCGTTAAGCCGTGCCCTTCTGAATCAGATACTGGTACGGCAGCGTTTCCGTCTGCTGTGCCAGCAACTGATGTTCCATAAAGCGGCAAAAACCGGGAATATCACGCGTGGTGGCCGGATCATCGGCAATGATCAATAAGGTTTCGCCCGCCTGCATGGTGCGCACGGTTTTGCGCACCATCATTACCGGCTCAGGGCAGCGCAGGCCAAGGGCATCAAGCTTGTGGTCCGGCGCAGAAAAAGGATCGCTCATGATTCTCTGTCTTCATTCAGGATGGGCGCTCATTCTAGCGCGCAAAATACACAGCGCAAGGCGATAACGATTGCGTTAAAATTAACCATTGCATTAATTGCGCAACGCGCTAAGATCGCCGCCGTTTTTTCAACAGATACTACGCTATCCCCTAAATAATTCGCGTTTTAGCAAGGCGGCAAGGGCGTGTATCCCCAGGAGCTTACTCAAGTAAGTGACTGGGGTACGCGAACGCAGCCAACGCAGCTACAACGCGAAGTATGACGGGGATAGTTGGGTTCCCTCACCCCATTACTAAAAAGGTCAGACATGATTGATTTCTCTGCACGTCAGCGCATGCATGCGCTGTTTTGGCTTTCCCTATTCCATCTGCTGGTGATCACTTCCAGTAACTATCTGGTCCAGCTGCCGGTTTCCATCTTCGGCTTCCACACCACCTGGGGTGCCTTTAGCTTTCCATTTATCTTCCTCGCTACCGATCTCACCGTGCGCATCTTTGGCGCGCCGTTAGCCCGTCGTATTATTTTGGCGGTGATGATCCCGGCGCTGTTTATCTCTTACGTGGTGTCCTGTGTGTTTTACCAGGGCGAATGGCAAGGATGGGCATCGCTGGAACAGGTGAATCTGTTTGTCGCACGTATCGCCAGTGCCAGCTTTATGGCCTATGCGCTCGGTCAGATTCTGGATGTCCACGTTTTTAACCGTTTGCGTCGTTTACCGCAGTGGTGGATCGCCCCTGCTGCAGCCATGTTCCTCGGCAATATCAGCGATACGCTGGCCTTCTTTTTCATCGCCTTCTACAAGAGCCCGGACCCGTTCATGGCCGCGCATTGGGTGGAGATCGCACTGGTGGATTACAGCTTCAAAGTGCTGATCTGCATGATTTTCTTCCTGCCCGCTTACGGTGTGTTGCTGAACAGTCTGCTAAAACGTCTGGCAGAGCGCTCGACACAGCGTCAGATCAATTTCGGCTAATTGCACATAGACGAAACGCCGCAGCGCGCTAAGATTTCCTGACAAACCGGCGGTTGCTTTTGACCGCCGATTCCGTTTTTATACCGGGTAGAAAGCACCTGACTGGAATCATCAAAGGGAAAAGAATGCGTAACTTAGTGAAATATGCGGGTATTGGTTTGTTGGTGTTAGGTCTTGCGGCCTGTGATCAGAAGAAAGAAGATGCGGCGGCAGGCAGCAACGGTGCCAGCGCCAGCCAGTCAGCCCAGACGGTGAACCTGATGGACGGCAAGCTGAGCTTCAGTCTGCCGGCGGGCATGTCTGATAAAAGCGGTAAACTCGGTTCTGAATCTACCAATATGCATGTGTACGCCGATGAAACCGGCCAGCGAGCGATTATTGTGATTGCAGGCGATCCGACCAACGAAGCGCTGGATGCCTTGTCACAGCGTCTGGAACAGCAGCAGCGCGGTCGCGATCCGCAGTTGCAGGTCGTTTCTAACAAAGCGGTGACGCTGAAAGATCAGCCCGCTCAGCAGTTGGATACCGTGATTTCGGCCAACAACCAAACCTCATGGTCTTCCGTGATTCTGGCAAAAGTGGATGGCAAACTGCTGACCCTGCAGATCACTCTTCCAGCCGACAATCAGCAGCAGGCACAGAGCGATGCTGATGCGATCGTGAAAAGCATCACATTAAAATAACCGCCAGACATAGCCCTTTTTAACAACACGCAGGGAAGCCAAAGAGCAGGCTGGGGTCGCTTTGGGGCAGGCAATCCGCAGCGCTGAACAGAATGAGTCTGCCAGGATAGCCCGCAGGACGCGGGCGAAAGGCGGGGCGGCACATGGATGTGCCATCCCCCGCCGTTCCGTCAGGCTGACGAATGAAGTGAAGGAACCGCGTCAGCGGCGCGAGGACGCCAGCCTCAAAGCGACCCCTGACTGCGTTCAACCCCCACCCTTTCAAACGGCCTGCCTTACAATCTCACCGGCGAAATATGCCAAATCTCGTCCGCGTACTCCTGAATCGTCCTGTCTGCTGAGAAGTAGCCCATATTGGCGATATTCAATGCCGCACGGCGCTGCCACTCATCCGGCTGAAGATAAAGCTTGTCCACCTTATCCTGCGCATCCACATAGCTGCGATAATCGGCCAGCAGCTGATAGTGATCGCCGAAATTCACTAACGCATCAAACAGATTGCGATAGCGACCTGGCTCTCCCGGGCTGAATGCACCGCTGGCAATTTGCGTCAGTGCCTGGTGCAGCTCGGCATCTTCCTCATAGTATTTACGCGGGTTGTAGCCATCCTTACGCAGTTGTTCGACCTGCGGCGTGGTGTTGCCGAAGATAAAGATATTCTCCGCACCCACATGCTCGCGCATCTCGACGTTCGCACCATCCAGCGTACCGATGGTCAACGCGCCATTGAGGGCAAACTTCATGTTACTGGTGCCCGATGCCTCGGTTCCCGCTGTCGAAATTTGCTCAGAGAGATCCGCCGCCGGAATAATGATCTGCGCCAGGCTCACGCTGTAGTTGGGAATAAACACCACCTTCAGCTTGTTCTTCACCTGCGGATCGTTGTTGATCACGTTGGCAACGTCATTGATCAAATGAATGATGTGCTTCGCCACGTAATAGGCCGACGCCGCTTTACCGGCGAAGATATTGACGCGCGGCACCCAATCCGCGGTGGGATCGGCTTTGATGCGGTTATAACGGGTGATGACGTGCAGCACGTTAAGCAGCTGACGCTTATATTCATGGATACGTTTGATCTGCACATCGAACAGCGCATGTGGATCCAGCACGATGTCCATGTTCTTCGCCACCCAATCCGCCAGACGTTTTTTATTAGCGAATTTGGCGTCGGAAATTTGCTCGATAAAGGCCGGATAATCAATGTGTGGCGTCAGATCGCTCAGCTGACTGAGGTCGGTTCGCCAGGTGCGACCAATCGTCTCATCCAGCACATCAGAAAGCGCCGGGTTAGCCAGCGCCAGCCAGCGACGCGGCGTCACGCCGTTGGTTTTATTACAGAAACGCCCCGGGAACAGGCGCGCAAAATCAGCAAACAGCGACTGCACCATCAGGTTGGAGTGCAGCTCTGAAACGCCATTCACCTTATGGCTCACTACCACCGCCAGCCACGCCATGCGCACCTTGCGGCCGTTATTTTCGTCGATGATCGAGATGCGCGACATCAAATCCCAATCGTCCGGATAGTATTCCTGGATGGTTTTCAGGAAGTAATCGTTGATTTCGAACACAATGCTGAGGTGGCGCGGCAGAATCTTGCCGAACATATCCACCGGCCAGGTTTCCAGCGCTTCACTCATCAATGTGTGGTTGGTGTACGAGAACACCTGGCAAGTGACCTCAAAAGCGTCATCCCAGCTGAACTTGTGATCGTCGATCAACAAGCGCATCAATTCAGGGATGGCTAAAACCGGGTGGGTGTCATTGAGATGGATAGCAATTTTATCCGCCAGGTTGTCCCAGGTTTCATGCATTTGCCAGTGGCGACTCAAAATATCCTGCACCGTGGCGGAGACGAGGAAATACTCCTGACGCAAACGCAGTTCACGGCCTGAATCGGTGGAGTCATCCGGATAAAGCACGCGCGACACGTTCTCTGAGTGGTTTTTATCTTCCACCGCCGCAAAGTAATCACCCTGGTTAAACTTGCCGAGGTTAATCTCATTGCTGGCCTGTGCACTCCACAAGCGCAACGTGTTGGTGGCATCGGTGTCAAAACCGGGAATGATCTGATCGTAAGCCGCCGCAATAATCTCTTCGGTTTCCAGCCAGCGTACGCGCGCACCTTCATGTTGCAAGCGGCCGCCGAAGCGAACTTTGTAGCGGGTATTGAAGCGCTGGAACTCCCACGGATTACCGTATTCCAGCCAGTAATCCGGCGATTCTCGCTGCTGACCGTCGACAATATTCTGCTTGAACATGCCGTAATCGTAGCGAATGCCGTAACCGCGTCCCGGCAAGCCGAGGGTGGCGAGCGAGTCGAGGAAACAGGCCGCTAAACGACCCAGTCCACCATTGCCGAGCCCCGGATCGTTCTCTTCGTCCATCAGTTCACTGAGGTCGAGCCCCATCTCATCCAGCGCCTGATTGAGATCGTCATAGATACCCATCGCCAGCAATGCATTGCCCAGCGTGCGTCCCATCAGGAACTCCATCGACAGGTAGTAAACCTGACGCACATCCTGCGACAGCTGCGCACGGCTGGAGCGCAGCCAGCGTTCCACCATGCGATCGCGCACTGCCAGCAAGGCGGCGTTAAGCCACTCATGCTGATTGGCGATCGACGGGTCTTTACCAATAGTAAACATCAGTTTATAGGCGATTGAGTGCTTCAGTGCGTCAACCGTTAACGTGGGTGAGGCATACGTGAAAGGTGCATTCATATCCAGTATCCCAATCTCTGATTACAGCAAACGTTGATAAAGATCGCGGTAGGCTTGTGCGGCCACCTGCCAACTAAAATCCATCCCCATCGCCTGCCGCTGAACGTAACGCCAGAGAGAAGGACGGGACCAAAGGACAAAAGCACGTCGAATCGCCCGCAGCAGCGACCAGGCGTTACTGTCTTCGAAACTAAAACCGCTTGCGACCCCGTCAGCGAGGTTCTCCAGCGAGCTGTCCTGCACGGTATCCGCCAACCCGCCGGTGCGGCGCACCAACGGAAGCGTACCGTATTTCAAACCGTACAACTGGGTTAAGCCGCACGGTTCAAAACGGCTCGGCACCATGATGACATCTGCTCCACCCACAATACGGTGCGAGAAGGCTTCGTGATAACCGATCTGTACGCCGACGCTGCCAGGATGTTCAGCAGCCGCAGCGAGAAAACCTTGTTGTAACTCTGCATCGCCCTGGCCCAACAACACCAGCTGGCCACCTTGCGCCAGTAAGCCCGGTAACGCTTCGAGCACCAGATCCAGCCCTTTCTGTTTGGTCAAACGGCTGATGACACAAAATACCGGCACTTTGTCATCCACCTTCAGGCCCATGGCGATCTGCAGTTGTCGCTTGTTCTCCGCCTTGCTCTCCAGCGTTTCCCGGTCGTAACGCGCCGTCAGCAGCAGGTCGTGCGCCGGGTCCCAAATGCCGGGATCAACGCCATTCAGGATGCCACTCAGCCGGCCCTCTTTGAGCCGCTGCTCCAATAGCGATTCCATGCCATAACCGAATTCAGGTCGGGTGATTTCCAGAGCATAAGTCGGGCTGACTGCGGTTATATGATCGGCATAAAATAATCCCGCCTTGAGGTACGAAATTTGTCCGTAGAACTCCAGGCCATGCATGGTGAAGAAACTGCGCGGGATCTGAATCTCATCCAGATGGCGCGCATTGAACAACCCCTGATAAGCCAGATTGTGCACGGTAAACACCGTTTTTGCCGGGTGACCCCGGGCCGCGATATAGGCACAGGTTAGCCCTGCGTGCCAGTCGTGCGCGTGCACCACATCGGGTTGCCAGTAGGTATCCAGTCCGCTGGCCAGCTCTGCGCCCATCCAACCCAGCAGCGCAAAACGCAGATAGTTATCCACGTAGGCAAACTGCGATGTGTCGTGATAAGGGCTGCCGGGACGCTCATACAATCCCGGCGCATCAATTAAATAAATGCCAACTCCGTTGAATTGTCCAAATAATAAACGGACCGGGCCAGCAAAAGTATGTAATTCCGCAACGATCTCGGTGTCAGGAATCCCTTTACGCAGATCCGGATACGCGGGAAGCAATACCCGCGCATCCGTACCACCCGCAATCTGAGCCTGAGGCAATGCGCCGACGACATCAGCCAACCCGCCGGTTTTGAGCAGCGGGAAAAGTTCTGAACAGACATGTAAAACCTGCATCCTGGACCCCTATTGTGTTATCGCGCGCGTTCCCCGCGGCGATTATGTGCTTGCTCGTTGCGTTCGTGGTCAGCCAGCCAATTTGGCCAGCATGGCGCGCGTCACCAAAACGATGCCTTCTTCTGAACGGTAAAAACGGCGGCTGTCTTCATCAGGGTTTTCACCAATCACCATGCCTTCCGGAATCACGCAGGCGCGATCGATCACGCAACGACGCAGACGACAGGAACGATTGATCACCACATCCGGTAACAGCACCGAAGAGTCGATATTGCAAAATGAGTTGATACGCACGCGCGGGAACAACACCGAATTCACCACCACCGAGCCGGAGATGATGCAGCCGCCGGAGACCAGCGAATTCATCGTCATACCGTGGCTGCCCGAGCGATCCTGCACAAATTTGGCGGGCGGCAACGGTTCCATATGGGTGCGAATTGGCCAATCATGGTCGTACATATCCAGCTCAGGTGTGACGGAGGCCAGATCAAGATTAGCGCGCCAGTAGGCTTCCAGCGTCCCGACGTCGCGCCAGTAAGGCTCAGCGTTTTCATCGTTCTGCACGCACGACAAGGTAAAGGAGTGCGCATAAGCTTCACCGCTTGCGACAATTTTTGGCAGCAAATCTTTGCCGAAATCGTGGCTCGATTCAGGGATCAGCAAATCCTCTTCCAATAACTGGTAGAGGTAATCTGCGTTGAACACGTAGATCCCCATACTGGCTAACGCTTTGGTGTCATCACCCGGCATTGACGGTGGCTTCGGCGGTTTTTCCACAAAATCCACCACGTTGTTGTCCGCATCCACGGCCATCACACCAAATGCGGTGGCTTCCGCCAGCGGCACCGGCAAACAGGCGATGGTGCACTTTGCGCCACGATCGACGTGATCGAGCAGCATGCGCGAGTAATCCATTTTGTAGATGTGATCGCCAGCGAGGATCACGATATACATCGCGTTATAACGGCGAATAATGTCGAGGTTCTGTGAAACCGCATCAGCCGTACCGCGATACCAGTGTTCAGTGGCGGCACGCTGCTGCGCTGGCAGCAAATCGACAAATTCGTTCATCTCTTCATTGAACAACGACCAGCCACGCTGGATATGCTGCGTCAACGTATGTGATTGATATTGCGTAATCACGCCGATACGCCGGATACCCGAGTTGATGCAGTTGGACAATGCAAAGTCGATGATGCGGAACTTACCGCCGAAGTGCACAGCGGGTTTGGCGCGTTTCGCGGTGAGATCTTTCAGGCGCGTTCCGCGCCCGCCAGCAAGGATCAAGGCCACCGTTTGTGTAGGGAGCTGGCGCGCCAGCATCAGATGATCTGTTCTATCTAATTTCACCATGTCTGACTCCTTATGATTGCTTTAGGAACGCACACACGCCGTGTGCGGGCCCGTGCCAGACAGTTGTAAGGATGGGGTTATCTTCCCCGGCGAAAGGAGGAATGGCACGCCACTCTCCGTCTGGTAAGGCAAGGTCACTCACCGATTCCGTGGCGTTGATTGTTATTAACCAGCGGCCGGAGAGCAGGATCTGCATTCTGTGCGCCCCCTGTTCCCACTCCTCATTTCCCAGTGGTTTGCCGCTGGCATTGAACCACTGCACGTTGCCATCGCCCTCCTGCCACCAGCGATCCGCTGTCAGTGCAGGAATGCGCTGACGCAGCCGGATTAACGCGGCAGTGAAGTCGACCAGTCCAAAATCATCCTGATGCCAGTGCAACCAGGTGAGCGGGTTGTCCTGACAGTACGCGTTATTGTTGCCGTGCTGGCTGTGACCGCGTTCGTCTCCGGCCAGCAACATCGGTGTGCCCTGCGCCAGCAGCAGCGTCGTGAGTAAGGCGTGTACGCTGCGCCGCCGCCGTTCGACGATATCGAAATTGACCTGCAGCCCCTCTTTGCCATGGTTATGGCTGAAGTTACTGCTGCTGCCGTCTCGATTGTCCTCGCCGTTGGCCTGATTGTGTTTATTGTTGAAGCTCACCACATCGCGCAGCGTAAAGCCGTCATGCGCGGTGATCAGATTGATGCTGGCGTGCGGCAAACGCTCCTCGCGCTGGAACACATCGCTGGACGCGGCAAAGCGCCGGGCAAATTCACCGTTGTTGAGCTGGCCGTGCAGCCAGTAACGGCGCGCGGCATCGCGGAAATGGTCATTCCATTCGGCGAACCCCACGGGAAAATTGCCCACCTGATAGCCGCCGGGACCGATATCCCAGGGCTCAGCAATCAATTTGACCTGTGACAGCACTGGACAGGCTTTGATGGCAGCGAACAGCGGCGCATCCTGGCGATAATCAGGCATGCGACCCAGCACGCTGGCGAGGTCAAAACGGAAGCCATCGATATGGCAGTCCCGCACCCAATAGCGCAGCGCTTCTAAGGCCCAATCCATCACCTGTGGATTGCTGAGATTGAGCGTGTTACCGCAGCCGGTCCAGTTTTGATATTCACCCTGCGCGTCGAGCCAGTAATAGCTGGCGTTATCCACGCCACGCAGTGAAATGTTGGGGCCAATCTCTTCCAGTTCCGCGGTGTGGTTGAACACCACATCGAGGATCACTTCGATACCCGCCGCATGCAGCGCTTTGACCGCCTGTTGGAACTCCTGCAACGGGGTTAAGCCGTGCTCGCCGGAGGCATAGCGCGGATCCACCGCCCACAGCGCAAAGGGGTTGTAGCCCCAGTAATTGCTTAGCCCGAGGCGCTGCAGCCGTGGCTCCGTCGCAAAATGTGCAATCGGCAGCAGTTCCAGCGCGGTGATGCCGAGATGGCGTAAGTACTTCACCATAGCAGGATGGCCCAGTGCCGCATAAGTCCCGCGCAGCCTTTCCGGAATTTCCGGATGTTGCCGGGTTAAGCCACGCACGTGCGCCTCATAAATCACCGTATTACCCCAGGGGGTGCGCAGCGGCTGATCCGTTTCCCAGTCAAAATCCTCGGCGATCACCAGTGATTTTGGCGCAATGGCAGCGTTGTCCTGCTCATCCGGCTGCTGCTCACCTCCGCTAAAACGCGGATCGTCGGGAATATCCCCCACCACCGCTTTCGCGCAGGGATCGACCAGTAATTTGGCCGGGTTAAATCGATGTCCTTGTTGCGGTGCCCATGGGCCGTGCACGCGATAGCCGTAACGCTGGCCGGGTTTTAACGCTGGAAAATAGCCGTGCCAGATATCGCCACTGCGCGCGTGTAGCGTAAAGCGACGCTCAACGCCGTGCGCGTCAAACAGGCACAGCTCCACCTGCTCGGCATGGCGGGAAAACAGCGTGAAGTTAACGCCGCGCCCATCGTAATGGGCGCCCAACGGCGTTGGCTGCCCGGGCTCCAGCATCAGTCGCCCTCCCGCACCAGCCAAATCGTGGCCAGCGGCGGCAAGACCAAGCTAAGCGATTGCGCCCGACCGTGGCTCTCAATTGAATCGGTATGCACCACCCCATGGTTGCGCACATCACTGCCATGGTAGTCCTGTTGGTCGGTGTTCAGCACCTCACGCCAGCCGCCTTGTTGATTGACGCCAAAGCGGTAGTCGTGGCGCGCCACCGGCGTGAAGTTACTGGCAACAATGATTTCATTGCCGTCACGATCGCGACGTGCAAACACAAATACCGAGTTTTCATGATCGTCGACCACCAGCCATTCAAAGCCCTGCGCATCGAAATCAAGTTGATGTAATGGCGTGAAGTGTTTGTAGCTGTGGTTGAGATCGCGCACCAGACGCTGTACGCCGTTGTGCCAGTTGTCTTCGCCCTCCAGCAGATGCCAGTCGAGGCTCGAATCGTGGTTCCACTCGCGGCCCTGAGCAAACTCGTTGCCCATAAACTGCAGCTTTTTACCAGGGAAGCCCCACATCCAGCCGTAATAGGCACGCAGGTTGGCAAATTTTTGCCAGGCATCACCGGGCATGCGATCGAGGATCGAGCGCTTGCCATGCACCACTTCGTCATGCGACAGCGGCAACACAAAGTTTTCGGTGTAGTTGTACAGCATGCCGAAGGTCATCAGGTTGTGATGATAACGACGGTGCACTGGATCGAGCTTCATGTAGTCGAGCGTGTCGTGCATCCAGCCGAGGTTCCATTTGAACCAGAAGCCGAGGCCGCCATCTTCAGAAGGGCGTGTCACACCCGGATAGTCGGTGGACTCTTCTGCCACGCTGATGGTGCCCGGTGCCGCACGGCCCAGTGTGCGGTTGGTGTGGCGCAGGAAGGAAATCGCTTCAAGATTTTCACGCCCGCCAAAGTGGTTAGGGATCCATTCGCCCTCTTTGCGGCTGTAATCGCGGTAGATCATCGATGCCACGGCATCCACACGCAGGCCATCAATGCCAAAGCGCTCCATCCAATACAGCGCGTTGCCGGAGAGATAGTTACTGACTTCGCGGCGACCAAAGTTGTAGATCAGTGTGTTCCAGTCCTGATGGTAGCCTTCACGGGGATCGCTGTGCTCATACAGTTCGGTGCCATCAAATTTCGCCAATCCGAAATCGTCACTGGGAAAATGGCCCGGCACCCAATCGAGTAACACGTTGAGACCGGCATCATGCGCTGCGGCGATAAAGTGGCGAAACTCATCGCGGGTACCAAAGCGGCGCGTGGGTGCATACATGCCGAGAGGCTGATAGCCCCAGCTGCCATCAAACGGATGTTCGTTGATCGGCAGCAATTCAATGTGGGTGAAGCCCATCTCTTTGACGTAAGGCACCAGCTGTTCGGCCAGCTCTTTGTAGCTCAGCCAGAAGTTGTTGTCGGTGTGGCGGCGCCACGACCCCAGATGCACTTCGTAAATCGAGATCGGCTGATCAAAAGCATTGGCGGCTTTGCGCTGCGGCTGCATCTCCACTTTCGGCGGCAGGCCGCAGATCATCGAGGCGGTTTGCGGGCGCATCTGTGCTTCAAAGGCAAACGGGTCGGCTTTGATGCGCATCTGCCCTGACGCATCAATAATTTCATATTTGTACAGCTGGCCATTCACCGCGCCCGGCACAAACAGCTCCCAGATACCCAGCTCACGGCGGAAGCGCATCGGATGGCGACGACCGTCCCAGAAATTGAATTCGCCCACCACGGAGACGCGACGTGCGTTCGGTGCCCACACCGAGAAGCGGGTGCCGCTGACGCCATCAATGGTCGCGTTATGTGCACCTAGCGTTTCATACGGGCGCAGATGCGTGCCTTCGCCGAGCAGCCAGGCATCCATTTCGGCCAGTAACGGGCCGAAGCGATAGGCATCGTCGATCAGGTTTTGCTGGCCGTGCCAGGTGACCGCCAGCTGATAACGAAACAGGTTTTTACGGCGTGGGATCACACCGCAGAAGAAGCCGCGTGAATCGAGACATTTAAGCTGCGCGCATTTGCGTCCGGTGTTGGTTTCAATCACCCAGACTTCGGAGGCATCGGGCAGCAACGCGCGGACTTCGAGGCCTTCGACAGTTTGGTGCATCCCCAAAAAGGAGAAGGGATCGGCATAATTCCCGGCAAAAAGGGCATTGATCGCCTGGCGATCGGGAAGCTCTGACATGACTTTCTTCCTATGATTTTGCGCAGGCGACCGGAGTGGACAACAATGCCGCCTCTGGTGCGCTGCTTTTCATTGAGCCATACGTACATCAGCAAGAGAGGACACCGTCCATGGGAGAAGATCTTTGCCGTGTACAACAACCATTCAGTTCGGAAAGCAAAAACAGTAAACAACCGGCACATCACTGTTAAATCATAGCTTGGGGCTGGCAGAAGCCAGGGGGGAAAGCAAAAAAATCTTGTCGGGCAAGCAAAAAGGGGAAGCGGATCACTTGTCAGGCGCAATTTGGGTTAAGTTTTGCAACCTGGTTGGCATAAAAAAGGCCGGGAAATCCCGGCCTGTCTGGTTTGTCGCTGCGCTTAGTCGATCAACAAACGCAACATGCGGCGCAGCGGTTCAGCCGCGCCCCACAACAACTGGTCACCCACGGTGAAGGCGGAAAGGTATTCCGGTCCCATGTTCAGCTTGCGCAGACGACCAACCGGCGTGGTCAACGTGCCGGTGACGGCCGCAGGGGTCAGTTCACGCATGGTGATTTCGCGGTCATTTGGCACCACTTTCACCCACTCGTTATGAGAAGCCAGCAGCTGTTCGATTTCGTTCAGCGGGATATCTTTTTTCAGCTTCAGGGTGAATGCCTGACTGTGGCAGCGCAGTGCACCGACGCGCACACACAGACCATCCACTGGGATCACGCTGCTGGTGCGCAGAATCTTGTTGGTTTCTGCCTGGCCTTTCCACTCTTCGCGGCTCTGGCCATTATCCAGCTGCTTGTCGATCCATGGAATCAGGCTGCCCGCCAGCGGTACGCCGAAGTTGTCGGTTGGCAAGGTGCCAGAACGGGTGAAATCGGTGACGCTACGTTCGATATCCAGAATCGCTGAAGCCGGATCCTGCAGGGATCTCGCCACGTGGTCGTGCAGCATGCCCATTTGTGTCAGCAGCTCACGCATGTGACGTGCGCCGCCGCCGGAGGCCGCCTGATAGGTAGCGACAGAGACCCACTCCACCAGATCGTTAGCGAACAGGCCGCCGAGTGACATCAGCATCAGGCTGACGGTACAGTTACCGCCGACGAAGGTTTTGATACCGTTGTCGAGGCCCTGACGAATCACATTGTGGTTAACCGGATCGAGAATGATGATGGCGTCATCTTTCATGCGCAGCGTCGAGGCCGCATCAATCCAGTAACCCTGCCAGCCGCTTTCACGCAGCTTAGGGTAAACTTCACTGGTGTAGTCACCGCCCTGGCAGGTGATAATAATATCCAGCGCCTTCAGCGCCTCGATATCAAAAGCATCCTGCAGCGCACCGGTCGACTTGCCGCCGAATGTCGGTGCTGCCTGACCAAGCTGAGACGTGGAGAAGAAGACCGGATTGATCACATCAAAATCGCGTTCTTCACTCATGCGTGACATCAGCACAGAGCCGACCATGCCACGCCAACCAATAAAGCCTACATTCTTCATTTTCTGTCCGTCCGGGGCGTTTTCACTGTGCCCTTCGTGGTGCGAGGAAAAGACCAAGCGGAATATCCAGTTGATCTGCGTAATAATCAGGTTTACCTGCGACCTCCAACTCTACAAAATGCAGGCTTTCTGGCAAGTGAATTAATTCGATTGCGCCAACTTTTTCAGCAGTACAACTAATACTCCCCTCAATGAATCGAGGTACGGGCAGGCGGAAATTCGGCGTAACTCGATCGGCTATGCGAGTCAGCGTTTCGGAACCCCGTCGTCGCCAACGCACCTCAGTTTAAAAAATGACGGGAACAAGGGATGGCTTTTACCTATGACTGAAATGATATCTGCGACCATATTGCTGCTGTTGATTATGGACCCGCTAGGCAACCTGCCGATTTTTATGTCGGTGCTCAAGCATCTCGAACCCAAGCGCCGGCGTGCGGTGCTGATACGTGAAATGCTGATCGCGCTGATCATCATGCTGCTGTTCCTGTTTACCGGCGAACGTATTCTGGCGTTCCTGAATTTGCGTACTGAAACCGTCTCGATCTCCGGCGGCATCATCCTGTTCCTCATCGCCATTCGCATGATTTTTCCCTCTGGCGAAACCAGCACCAGCGGATTACCTGCAGGTGAAGAACCGTTTCTGGTGCCGCTGGCGATTCCGCTGGTTGCAGGCCCTTCGCTGTTAGCCACGCTGATGCTGCTGTCACATCAATATCCCAATCAGATGTCACATTTGGTTGGCGCATTGCTGATTGCCTGGGGCGTTACCGTGGTCATTTTGCTGATGTCAGGGCTGTTTTTACGCCTGTTGGGCGACAAAGGCGTTAACGCGCTGGAGCGGTTGATGGGCTTGATTTTGATTATGCTGGCAACGCAGATGTTCCTGGATGGGATCCGCGCTTATCTGAAACTGTAGCAAATAGACAGCGGGCGGCACTTTGGCCGCCCGCTCGCAGGATTACTTCTGCTTCTTCTCAATCGGTTTGCCCGACCAGTAACCGGCCAGCAGTGAACCTGACAGGTTGTGCCACACCGAGAACAGCGCACCTGGCAAGGCGGCCAGCGGCGAGAAGTAGAGTTTGCCCAGCGTTGCCGCCAGACCGGAGTTCTGCATACCCACTTCCAGTGCCAGCGTGCGGCAGGTGGATTCGTCAAAGCCAAACAGCTTGCCACCCCAGTAACCGCCGAGCAGGCCGATGGCGTTATGCAGGATCACCGCCGCAATCACCACCAGGCCGACAGAACCGATAAAGCCCTGAGAACCCGCTACCACTGCGCTGATAATCAGCAGAATACAGACCATGGAAAATGCCGGCAGATAGGGCTCAACACGGCGCACCACGCTGTTCATTGAGTGGTGGATGATCAGACCCAGACCAATCGGGATCACCACGATTTTAACGATGCTGAGCAGCATGCCGATCACATCGACCTGAATGTGAGTATCGACATAGAAGCGCGTCAGTAGCGGCGTGGCGAAAACACCCACCAGCGCAGACACTGAAGAGATGGTCACGGACAGGGCCACATCGCCCTTCGCCAGATAGATCATCACGTTGGACGCGGTGCCACTGGCCACACTGCCTACCAAAATCATCCCAGCCGAGAGATCCGGCGGCATATGGAACAGTTTTGCCAGGCCCCAGGCGGCGAGTGGCATCACCAGATAGTGCAAAAAGGTGCCGGCGATAACTGGTGCCGGACGCGTCAGCACACGTTTGAAATCATCAATATTCAGAGTGACGCCCATGCCGAACATGATCAGCATCAGCAGATAAGTCACCCACGGCCCAATACCGAGAAACGTCGAGGGTGAGTAATACGCCGCGACCGAGAGCAGCACGGCCCAGAGCGGGAACAGGCGGGTTAATTTGGCGAGCATGGGGAGACTTCCTTAGATATTTTTTAATTTATTTCATATGCCACAGATGAAGTGCCGCGCGAGGAACGACCACAGCGACGGACGCGGGATCATAACATTTCATTATCGTAACGTAAGGCGGGAAGTCGCTGGCAGGATAAAATGCGGATCGTCTGCGGCAAAGCTGGGAAAACGGCAAAGATATCCGCTGCCTTTAGGCCGGTGGACGAGATATCGCACGCCTGTAGCCTGCCACAGAAATAAAAAAGCCGGACAATGTCCGGCTCGTTTTCAGCATTCTGGATTAACTGCCAAACAAGTTCTTATGCAGTGCGCGCACCACTTCTTCTGCGTCTGGCGTTGGTACCAGGAAGCACAGGTTATAGCTGCTGGCTCCGTAACAGATCATGCGCAGATTAAACGGCTCAAGGGCACCAAACACCTCTTTACCGACACCGCAGGCTTTCGACAGGTTGTTGCCGATAATCGCCACCAGCGCCAGGTTCTCTTCCACCTCCACGCGGCACAGTGAAGAGAGTTCGGTCAGCAGTGCTTGCGTCAACAGGCTCTCACCGGTGGTCGAAGAACCGGTGGTATCCAGCGTCAGCGCCACGCTCACTTCTGACGTGGTGACCAGATCGACGGAGATGTTATGGCGAGCCAGAATCGCGAACACTTCAGCCAGGAAGCCGTGCGCGTGCAGCATGTTCAGGCTGTGCAGCGTCATCAGGGTTTGCTTACGACGCAGTGCCAGCGCACGGAACAGCGGTGGATTCTGGGTTTCATTGCACACGCGCGTGCCACCGGCAGCCGGATCTTTGCTCGAACCCACGAACACCGGAATGTCACTGCGCACAGCTGGCAGCAAGGTCGCCGGATGCAGCACTTTCGCGCCGAAGATTGCCATTTCCGCCGCTTCTTCGAAGGTAATTTCTTCGATGCGTTTCGCGGTGGGCACCACACGCGGGTCGGTGGTGTAGATGCCGGCCACGTCGGTCCAGATATCCACACGCGACGCCTGCAGAGCTTCTCCCAACAGTGCTGCGGTATAGTCGCTGCCGCCACGTCCCAGCGTGGTGGTGCGCCCTTTGCCTTCGCTACCAATAAAGCCCTGAGTAACGACCAGTGCTTCTGCAACACGTGGAGCCAGTTGCGCGGTGGACAGCTCTTTCAGCGTGGCAACATCAGGCTCAGCACGACCAAAACGGTCGCTGGTGCGCATCACTTTACGCACATCAAACCATTCGGCATTGACCTGACGCTCACGCAGCACTTCCACGAACAGCAAGGTCGACATCAGCTCACCATGGCTTACCAACTCATCGGTCAGCGCATGTGAGGTCGCCAGCGCAGTTGCTTCCGCCAGCATCAGGATGTTTTCCAGCATGCGATCAATCTCCTGGCGAATCACTTCAGGGGATTGCAGGCGATCAATGATGGCGTATTGAATGTTGCGAATTTCGTCCAGCAGGTGTGCGCGCTGCTCCAGTTCCCGGCCTTCAGCCAGAGAAACCAGCAGATTAGTCACGCCAGCAGACGCAGAGAGCACCACTAAACGGGTATTGGCATCAGAGAGCACAACATCCGCACTGCGGTTCATGGCATCAAAATCGGCAACGCTGGTGCCGCCAAATTTTGCCACGATCAGGTTTTGAGACATGTTACGAACCTCGTGTCAGATTAGCTTTCTCCCGTGGTTAAACGGAAGCGGTGATTTCAGCCTTGGCACAAGAGAAGAGCAGAATTGGACAGACAAGATCAGGAGATGAGTCACCAAAAGCACTTCACCTTGCGAAACGTCCGACTGCGGACGCTTCTGGTGACAACCCAGAGGATTCAGCCCCTGCAGCCGACAGGACAACACTCCGCGTGTTGTTCCATCTCGGCGTCGCACCCCATGATGTGTTGTCGTTGGATACGGATCCTCAAACACACTGCCTGGGCGACGCGCCTCTTCTGGCTTGCACCCAAAGGTGCAAGTCGCGGGCACAAAATACTGATTAATTCTTCCGCTGTCCAGCCTTGCAACACGTTGAAAATTCTTTTTTAGAATTACGCCAGCGCATCGCAGAACAAACGCTGGCAGCCACACCCGCCTAAAGTAGTCAACGGCGCGCAAAAACGCGGCTTTTTGCTGATGCGGCACAGGGAATTTTTTTGCCAGAACATCGACAATCGCCGCCGGATTAACCTGAAACCTTGCGGCCACGGTCACAAATTTTTTCCCTTCGTTTGCAACTGTGGTCATACTGAAACCCGTTCGCGGTAGCGTATCAGCCACAAGAAATGCTTAGCACGCTGGGCCAGCAGGACGCGCCCGGCTGGAATGACGGTTCTTATTTCAACAAGAGTGTTGCCATGAAAAATATCAATCCGAAACAAACCGCAGCCTGGAAAGCGCTGCAGCAGCATTTTGACCAGATGAAATCGGTGCAGATCGCCGACCTGTTTGAAGATGATGCCGACCGTTTTGCGAAATTCTCTGCCACTTTCGACGATCAGATGCTGGTGGATTTCTCAAAAAACCGCATCACCCAGGAAACCCTCGATAAGTTACAGGCGCTGGCGAAAGAGACCGATCTGGCGGGCGCCATCAAATCCATGTTCTCTGGTGAGAAGATCAACCGCACCGAAGAGCGTGCCGTGCTGCACGTTGCTTTGCGTAATCGCAGCAACACGCCAATCATCGTGGATGGCAAAGATGTGATGCCAGAAGTGAATGCGGTGCTGGCGAAGATGAAAGGCTTCTCTGAGCGCATCATCAGCGGTGAGTGGAAAGGTTATACCGGCAAAGCGATCACCGACGTGGTGAACATCGGTATCGGCGGTTCGGATCTCGGTCCATTCATGGTGACTGAGGCGCTGCGCCCGTATAAAAATCACCTGAACATGCACTTTGTTTCTAACGTTGATGGCACACACATTGCCGAAACGCTGAAAGATCTCAGCCCGGAAACCACCCTGTTCCTCGTGGCGTCTAAAACCTTCACCACCCAGGAAACCATGACCAACGCCCACAGCGCGCGCGACTGGTTCCTGAAAACCGCGGGCGACCAGCAGCATGTCGCCAAACACTTTGCTGCGCTGTCGACCAACGGTAAAGCGGTGGGCGAGTTCGGTATCGATACCGACAATATGTTTGAGTTCTGGGACTGGGTCGGCGGTCGCTATTCACTGTGGTCAGCGATTGGCTTGTCGATCATCCTGTCAGTGGGCTTCGAGAACTTCGAACAGCTGCTGAGCGGCGCACATGCGATGGACAACCACTTCGCCAACACGCCAGCCGAGCAGAACCTGCCGGTGCTGCTGTCACTGATCGGTATCTGGTACAACAACTTCTTTGGAGCCGAAACCGAAGCCATCCTGCCTTACGACCAGTACATGCACCGTTTCGCAGCGTACTTCCAGCAGGGCAACATGGAGTCCAACGGTAAATACGTGGATCGCGAAGGTAACCCGGTGGATTACCAGACCGGCCCAATTATTTGGGGCGAGCCAGGCACCAACGGCCAGCATGCGTTTTATCAGCTGATTCATCAGGGCACTAAACTGATCCCTTGCGACTTTATCGCGCCGGCGCAGACCCACAACGCACTGACCGATCACCATCCGAAGCTGCTGTCGAACTTCTTCGCGCAGACCGAAGCGCTGGCGTTTGGTAAATCACGTGAGGTGGTCGAGAAAGAGTTTACCGATGCCGGTAAATCCGTTGAGTCTGTTGCCCACATCGTGCCGTTCAAGGTGTTCGAGGGTAACCGCCCAACCAACTCCATCCTGCTACGTGAAATCACCCCGTTCAGCCTGGGTGCACTGATTGCGCTGTACGAACACAAGATCTTCACTCAGGGCGCGATTCTCAACATCTTCACCTTTGACCAATGGGGTGTTGAATTGGGTAAACAGCTGGCAAACCGTATTCTGCCAGAGCTGGAAAATGAATCGCAGATCAGCAGTCACGACAGTTCCACTAATGGCTTAATTAACCGCTATAAATCCTGGCGTTAATTTTCCTGCCGATACGAATAAGGCGGCTTAATTGCCGCCTTATTTTTGTCAAACATGCAATAAACCTCGCAATTTTGTTATTTAGCGATCCCGTTACGGTTAGATAATTCTTAAAATGCGCTAAGGAAAATCGGAGTTTGTTTAAAATGAATAGCATGGCACTCATCAAAAAATGGATCTAATTCGCCCACCCAAAATAAGCATCTATTTGATTAATCTATCATTAAAATTAAAGCACACTCAGGAAAATCCGATTAATCCTATTCCGTACCATTTTTTAATGCAAAAGTGAAAAATGCTGCCGTGTCAGCCACAACCAATCAAATATCCCGCCACCTGAAAAATCTTCATTTAAAAAAAGCAGCTATCACCAATTCGCCGTATTTATCACCAGAATAACCCCTGTTTTTCACCCTCTTTTACTGGCGATGAACTCTGGTAATTTGTTGCCCTATACTGAACGCGCCCGAAATTAGGGTACATCCTTCATTCATTTGTTTCTAAAAATGCAGGAAACGTTGTTATGAAAAAACTGATGGTTGCCGGTGCAGCCTTACTTTACGTTGCCGTTTCTTCCGCTGCGATTGCCGCACCGGAAGAAGCTGGTGCAGCAGCAGGTGCGCAGGCGGGAGCAATCTCGACCGGTGCCACTACCGCTGTGGGTATCGGCGCACTGGGCGCGTTAGTCGGTCTCGGCATCGCTGCTGCTGGCGGTGGTGACGGCGCAAATACCGGCACAACAACGACCACCACAACGAGCACCACGCGTTGATGTAGCACCTTTAAACATAACCACACAGCCGTGTGGTTATTTTTTGCCTGGTTTTATTTTTGACAGGGATATACACAGTGCACCGACTCTCCTTGCTACTTTTCTGCCTGCTGCTGCAGGCCTGCACACAAACACAAAAAGGCCTGGAACAAACCGTGATGCTGGCCGTGAAAGGTCCGGATGATGTCACCGTCACCGATGAGCAGGTTGCCAGTCTCCCTTACGCCAGCCTGTATGCGCGCATCAATGAAGGACCGCGTATCTTTGTGGTGCTTGGGTATGACGAAAACGGCCAACAAAAATGGATCACTCAGGATAAGGCGATGCTGGTGATGCAGCATGGCAGGCTCGTCAAAACACTGGGGCTGGCCAGCAACCTTGATGAGGTCAGCAATCTGGCGCAGGATCCGCTCGCCGATGCGCTGCATCTGCAAAACAATGTCAGCTGGACCCGCGTGGTGCAGTGGCGCGAGAAAGAGAAAGTACGCGCTGCCACCGCCACTTCCACCTTTCAGCGCGGCGATGACACCGTGCTGAACATCGCCGGTGAGCGCGTGCCCTGCCGTATCTGGATCGAGACCGTGCGAATGGATGATGTCGGCGCAGAATGGCAAAACACCTTCTGGATCGATAACCGTGATGGCAGCGTTTTGCAGGCAAATCAAATGCTCGCCGCAGATGCCTTCGCAGTTGAAACCACGATTCTGAAGCCGGCGAAATCATGAAAATAATCTCCCCTCTGTTAACGGCCATCGCGCTGCTGACGGCCGGTTATGCGCTGGCAGATAGTCAGGTAACGGTGCATAACCTGCACAACCAAAACAGCCTGCAGATCGATCATGCGCAGAATCTGGCGCAGCTGGTCACCAACCCGGCACTGCACACCTGGTGGCCCGGTACAGTGATCGCTGAACGTGGCGCAACGGCGGTGGCACAGCAACAACAGCAACAGTTGCTGGCTGATTTACGCACCTGGCAGGCCGAAAGCGGCGATGCGCTGGCAGCGACCATTGGCGCAGTGATCCACCAGCTCAGCACGATACAGGTCACCGGACGCCAGTTCACTTCACTCGATCCTGATTGGGTACGCCTGCGTCCAGAAGCCAATCGCACGCTACAGGGCAGCTACGACCTCTACACGCTGCCACAGCCCACGCAAGTGCTGATTCTCGGCGCGCTGGACCATCCCGGCAAAGCAAGCTGGCAACCCGGTCGCACGGTGCGGGACTACCTTGAGGCGCACGACCGCCTGTCGGGTGCCGAGCGCAGCTTCGCCACCCTCATCGCCCCGTCTGGCCAGACGCAGCAGGTGCCGGTTGCCTACTGGAATCAACGTCATGTGGAAGTGGCACCCGGCAGCATCATCTGGCTGGGCTTTACCTCGTGGAGCCTGCCCTGGGGCAAAGCTGATTTGAATGCGCGCATGCTCTCTGTTCTGACACACCGGATTCCAGACTGATGAAAAAACAATTACTTCTCAGCCTGTTGGCTGCTTCTGTCTCTGCGGCATGCCAGGTGCACGCGGAAACCTGGCCGGAACCCATCGGGCCATCACAATCGGATTTCGGCGGCGTGGGTTTGATGCAGACCCCCACGGCACGCATGGCGAAAGAGGGCGAATTCAGCCTGAACTTCCGCGATAACGATCAATATCGCTACTACTCTGCTTCGCTGCAGCTGTTCCCATGGCTGGAAACCACCGTGCGTTACACTGACGTGCGTACGCGCCGCTATAGCGCAGTTGAAGGCTTCAGTGGCGACCAAAGTTATAAAGACAAAGCCTTCGATGTGAAGCTGCGTCTGTGGCAGGAGAGCTACTGGCTGCCTGAAGTGGCAGTCGGATCGCGTGATTTGGGCGGTACCGGCCTGTTTGACAGTGAATATCTGGTGGCAACCAAAGCCTGGGGACCGTTTGATTTCACCATGGGCATCGGCTGGGGCTACCTCGGTAACAGCGGCAGTATCAAAAACCCGTTCTGCTCCTACAGCGATAGCTTCTGTAGCCGTACCGGCGGTGGCTCGGCGGGTTCTATCAATGGTTCCCAGATGTTCCACGGCCCGGCAGCACTGTTTGGCGGCGTGGAGTATCAAACCCCCTGGCAGCCGCTACGTCTGAAGCTGGAATATGAAGGCAATGACTATCAGGATGACTTTGCCGGACGTCTGGAACAGCGCAGCAAGGTCAACGTGGGAGCGATTTATCGCCTGACCGATTGGGCCGATATCAACGCCAGCTATGAGCGTGGCAACACCTTTATGTTTGGCGTGACCGTGCGCACTAACTTCAACGATTTGCGCCAGTCGCACATTGATAGTGCCAAACCGGCTTATAACCCGCAGCCGCAGGGCGATCTGTTGCAACCGACGGTGGTAGCCAACCAGCTGACCGATCTGAAGTACAACGCCGGATTAAGCGGTCCGCGCATCCAGACCAAAGGCAGTACGCTGTATGTCTCTGGCGAACAGACGAAATACCGCGATACGCGCGAAGGCGTCGATCGTGCCAATCGCATCATCATGAACAACCTGCCGGCCGGCATTGATACCATAGATGTCACCGAGTCGCGTCTCAATATGCCGCAGGTGACCACCCGCACTGATGTCGCCAGTCTGCACAATGCGCTGAGCGGTTACCCGCTGGGTCATGAGCAGCCGCTGCAGCAGACGCGTGAGAATCCGGTCGATCCTGGCGAGACTGAACAAGGCTTCTTTATCCGCAAAGATCGCCTTCACTACAATCTGGCACCGGTGCTCAATCAGTCGGTTGGTGGGCCTGAGAGCTTCTACATGTACCAACTGGGCGTGATGGGCAGCGTTGATTACGCACTGACCGATCACCTGCTGGTTAGCGGCAGCCTGTTTGGTAACCTCGCCAATAACTACGACAAATTTAACTACAACGGCGCACCGGCTGACTCCACCCTGCCGCGCGTGCGTACCCATATTCGCGACTACGTCGAGAACAATGTCTACGTTAATGACCTGCAAGCCAACTACATGGGGTATCTCGGCAATGGCTTCTATGGCCAGGTGTACGGCGGTTATCTCGAAACCATGTACGGCGGCGTGGGTGGTGAAGTGTTGTATCGTCCGATAGACAGCAACTGGGCTTTTGGTGTTGATGCCAACTACGTGAAACAACGTGACTGGGACAACATGATGCAGTTCACCGACTACAAAGCGCCAACCGGACACTTCACCGCGTACTGGCGCCCATGGTTCATGCAGGACGTGCTGGTGAAAGCCAGCGTCGGTGAATATCTGGCGAAAGATAAAGGTGTGACAGTCGATGTGTCGAAGCGCTTCGACAGCGGTGTGATGGTCGGCTTCTACGCCACCAAAACCAACGTGTCCGCCGAAGCCTATGGCGAAGGCGACTTCACCAAAGGCTTCTATATCTCGATTCCAATGGATCTGTTTACCGTGACGCCAACCCGTGGCCGTGCGCAGGTGAATTGGGTGCCGCTAACGCGTGATGGCGGACAGATGCTGGGGCGTAAATATCAGCTGTATGACATGACCTCAGATCGTGATGCGCGGTTTAATTAACGACAAGTGTGGAAGGTTGAAACGGCGTTGACCTCCAGGCGCATACCTGGAGGTTTCGGGGCCTTGCCTGGTTGGGCCCCGACTGAATGCTCTGCGTATCCCTTTACGCCATCAGCCCATCAATCCGCGTCATAACCCAGATTCGGTGCCAGCCAGCGCTCAACCTCGCTGACACTCATTCCTTTACGCGCCGCGTAATCTTCCACCTGATCGCGCTGAATCTGCGCCACAGCGAAGTATTTGCTGTCCGGATGGCTGAAATACCAGCCGGATACTGCCGCACCCGGCCACATAGCAAAGGACTCCGTGAGCTTCATGCCAGTGTGCGTCTCCACATCCAGCAACTGCCAGATTTGCGCTTTCTCCGTGTGTTCCGGACAGGCCGGATAGCCCGGAGCAGGACGAATGCCCTGATAATTTTCGCGAATCAACTCTTCGTTACTCAGGTTCTCATGAGCGGCAAAGCCCCAAATCACCTTACGTACCCGCTCATGCAGATATTCGGCAAAAGCTTCTGCCAGACGATCTGCCAGCGCCTTGACCATGATCTTGTTGTAATCATCATGTTGCTGCTCATACGCTTCGGCCAGCGCATCCTCTTCCAGTCCACCGGTGACAGCAAACGCGCCGAGATAATCGGCTTTACCGCTGGATTTCGGTGCGACAAAGTCAGCTAAGCAGTAGTTAGCGAAGTCGGTTTTCTCGGTCTGCTGACGTAAGTGATGGCTCACACCTATCACCTGATCGCGGTTTTCATCACGGTAGACTTCAATATCGTCTCCGACGCGGTTTGCCGGGAAAATCCCAACTACGCCACGCGGATTGAGGGTGCCGGTTTCACTGAGCCTGTCCAACATGGCGTTGGCATCGGCAAACAGGCGTTTAGCCTCTTCACCCACCACTTCATCTTCGAGAATGCGCGGGTATTTCCCCGCCAGCGACCAGGTCATAAAGAACGGCGTCCAGTCGATGTAATTACGGAGGGTGTCGATACTGGCTTCAACCGCGCTGACCCCAAGGCGATGCGCGACCGGCGGCGTATAGCTTTCCCAGTCGATGGCGTAATCGTTGTCGCGTGCGGTTTGCAGGCTGACCGGCGGCGTGCGTGGCTTCTTACGTGCGTGCTGAATGCGCACCGTGTCGTACTCTTTGCGCGTGCGGGCCACAAACTCCTCTTTGAGGCTTTCTGAGAGCAGTGAAGAGACAACACCCACGGTGCGTGAGGCGTTTTGCACATACACCGTTGGACCACTGTAGTTCTGCTCGATCTTCACTGCCGTATGCGCTTTCGACGTGGTCGCACCGCCAATCAGTAACGGGATGGTGAAGCCCTGGCGCTCCATCTCTTTCGCCACGTTGACCATCTCATCCAGCGAAGGCGTAATCAGCCCGGAAAGCCCAATGATATCGGCATTTTCAGCAATGGCGGTTTTCAGGATTTTGTCACTTGGCACCATCACGCCAAGATCGATAATTTCGTAGTTATTACACTGCAGCACCACGCCGACAATGTTTTTACCGATGTCATGCACATCGCCCTTCACCGTCGCCAGCACGATTTTACCGTTACTGCGCCCGGCTTCTTTGCTGGCTTCAATATAAGGTTCGAGATAGGCCACCGCTTGCTTCATCACGCGCGCCGATTTCACTACCTGCGGCAGGAACATTTTACCCTCGCCGAACAAATCGCCGACCACGTTCATGCCGGACATCAGCGGCCCTTCAATCACTTCAATGGGCCGTACGGCAGCCTGACGCGCCTCCTCGGTGTCCAGCTCAATAAATTCAGTGATGCCTTTTACCAGCGAGTATTCCAGACGTTTAACCACATCCCAGCTACGCCATTCGGCCTGCTGCTTCTCCTGCTCACCGTCGCTCTTGCTACCGCGATATTTCTCCGCCAGCTCCAGTAACCGCTCGGTGCCATCGTCACGACGGTTCAGCACCACATCTTCCACCGCATCGCGCAGTTCTGCGGGCAAGTCGTCATAGATCGCCAGCTGACCGGCGTTGACGATGCCCATATCCATCCCATTGCGAATCGCGTAATAGAGGAACACCGCGTGAATCGCCTCGCGCACTGGATCGTTACCACGGAACGAGAACGACACGTTAGACACGCCGCCGGAGATCATCGCATGCGGCAGCTCGCGCTTGATGTCTTCACAGGCGCCGATAAAGTCCATCGCATAGTTGTTATGCTCTTCAATACCGGTGGCGACTGCGAAGATATTTGGGTCGAAAATGATGTCTTCTGGCGGGAAACCGACCTCTTCCGTCAGGATCTTGTAGGCGCGACGACAGATTTCGATTTTACGTGCGCGGGTATCCGCCTGGCCGACTTCATCAAACGCCATCACCACCATGGCGGCACCGTAGCGTCGCACTTTACGCGCGTGTTCGATAAACGGCTCAACGCCCTCTTTCATCGAAATTGAGTTAACGATGCCTTTGCCCTGAATGCACTGCAACCCTTTCTCGATCACCTCCCACTTCGAGGAGTCGATCATAATCGGAACGCGCGCGATATCGGGTTCACCAGCAATCAGGTTGAGGAAGCGCACCATCGCAGCTTCCGCATCCAGCATGCCTTCGTCCATGTTGATATCGATGATTTGCGCGCCGCTTTCCACCTGCTGACGGGCCACATCCAACGCTTCGTTGTACTTCTCTTCTTTAATCAGACGCTTAAATTTGGCCGAACCCGTGACGTTGGTGCGTTCACCGACGTTCACAAACAGCGAATCAGCGTGAATATTCAGGGGTTCCAGACCGGACAGACGGCAGGCAACAGGGATTTCAGGCAGCTGGCGGGGGGCAACGCCCTCAACCGCCGCCGCCATCGCCGCGATATGTTCCGGCGTGGTACCGCAGCAGCCGCCGATGATATTCAGGAAACCGGCTCGCGCCCATTCGCCGATCTGTTCAGCCATGGTTGCCGCATCTAAATCGTATTCACCAAACGCATTCGGCAAACCGGCGTTAGGGTGAGCAGTGACATAGCCATCCGCAATGCGGGATAGCTCCTGCACGTACTGGCGTAGCTCGTCTGGACCGAGCGCACAGTTCAGGCCAAACGACAGCGGCTCGGCGTGGCGCAGTGAGTTGTAGAAACCTTCTGTGGTCTGGCCGGAGAGTGTGCGACCCGAGGCATCGGTAATGGTACCGGAGATCATCACCGGCAGCTTCACGCCCATCGCTTCCATCTCGACCTGCACGGCGTAAATCGCCGCCTTGGCATTCAGGGTATCGAACACCGTCTCAATCATGATCAGGTCTGAACCACCCTCAATCAGCGCATGCGTTGATTCGCGGTAGGCTTCCACCAGCTGATTGAAGGTGACGTTTCGGAAGGCAGGATCATTCACATCCGGCGAGATGGAGCAGGTGCGGTTGGTGGGGCCGAGCACGCCCGCAACATAGCGCGGTCGGTCAGGTGTTTTTACCGTCCATGCATCCGCACTGGCGCGCGCCAGTTTTGCCGCTTCAAAGTTAATCTCCGCTGACAAATCTTCCATCGCGTAATCTGCCATCGCAATGGTGGTGGAGTTGAAGGTGTTGGTTTCCAGAATATCTGCGCCAGCGGCAAGATAAGCATCATGAATTTCGCGAATAACGTCCGGTTTGGTGAGCACTAACAGGTCGTTATTGCCTTTCAAATCGGAGGGCCAGTCGGCAAAACGGCTGCCACGAAAATCGGCTTCGCTGAGTTTATAACTCTGAATCATGGTGCCCATGCCACCGTCCAAAATCATAATCCGCTGTGCCAGTTGCTGATGCAGCATTTCTGTTTTATTGCTCACTCTCGCCCCGTCCACGTCATTGCGTTGGCTAATATGCCAGCCAAACATACTGGCATAACTTTCCGGTGAGCAAAAGTCACGACAGATGAGACATTTTCAGCCTGAAAGCATTACAGATCCGACCAGTAATGCAGCGTTTGCATTCATACGCCCAAAAACGAAAATGGTTTCCAGCATTGATGCGATTGTGGAGACGTTATGGCAACCCCAGTACCGGCGAAACGTGGAAAAAAACCGCGTGCCGCAACAGCCACCAGCGCCCCGGCAGGTGGGCAAGTTCAATCTCTGACGCGCGGTTTGCGTTTACTCGAACTGATCGCCGAATCTCACGGCAGCGTCGCGCTGACCGAGCTGGCTCAACAGGCCGGTTTACCGAATTCCACCACGCATCGCTTGCTGACCACCATGCAGCAGCAGGGATTTGTGCATCAGGTTGGTGATCTGGGCTTCTGGACCATCGGCTCACATGCCTTTGTGGTCGGCAGCAGTTTTCTTCAGAGCCGCAATCTGCTGGCGATTGTGCATCCCATCCTGCGTAAACTGATGGAAGATGCCGGAGAGACAGTGAATCTGGCGGTGCTGGATCTCAGCGACTATCAGGCAGTGATTATCGACCAGGTGCAGTGTACGCAGCTGATGCGTATGTCGGCACCGATTGGCGGTAAGCTACCGATGCACGCGTCTGGCGCAGGCAAAGCATTTCTCGCCCATCTCAGCGATGAGCAGGTGACCGCGCTGTTGCATCAGAAAGGATTGCACCACTACACGCCGAAAACTTTGATGTCTCCGCACAGCCTGAAAGAGAATCTGGCGCTGATCCGTAAGATGGGCTTTTCGCACGATGATGAAGAGCACGCGCTGGGCCTGCGCTGCGTGGCGGCACCCATCTATGATGAGCACGGCGAGCCTTTTGCCGCCATCTCGATTTCCGGCCCGATAGCACGCATGACCGACGACCGCGTCACCGAACTGGGCGCGCTGGTGATCCGTGCCGCCAGGCTGGTCACGCAGACCTATTCTGGCCGCTAAGCGGCCACTGATGCATAGCGCGCGCTGAAACGCTGTCCGGCGCGCCAGGCGATCACTTCTTCGATATGCCCTTCCCGGATGCGCGTTTGCAGCGCGCGCCACCAGCCCGGATCAAACAGCTGCGGGTGCAGCGCGAGCAATAACTTACCGGTGCCCGGCTCGCTGCACAGCGCATAGCGGAAGGTTTCGGGGAACACATCATCCGGCCCCACGCTGTACCACGGCTCGGCTTGCAGCTCATCCTCTTCGTAACGTGCTGGCGGCACATCGCGGAACTTCAGTTCGGTCATAGGCCGAATTTCATCGTAGTCGTAAAACACCACGCGACCGTGACGCGTCATGCCGAAGTTTTTGAATAGCATGTCGCCGGGGAAAATGTTCGCTGCCGCCAACTGGCGAATCGCATCGCCATATTCGCCAATCGCGTGCTGACGCTGTTCTGGTGTGGCCTGCGCCAGCCACAAATTGAGTGGCTCCATACGGCGCTCCAGCCACAGATGTCGAATGATCAGCACGTCGTCACGCAGTTCCATTTTCTCCGGAATGTCGCGTTGAAATTCCTCCATCAGCGCTGCCGGAATACGTGCGCGCGGTATCGCGAAGTACTCAAACTCTTGTGTATCGGCCATGCGTCCTACGCGGTCGTGCTCTTTGACCATGCGATAGCAATCCCGCACCTGCGCATCGGTGACCTCTTTCTGCGGCGCGAAGCGATCTTTAATCACCTTAAATACGCGATCAAATCCAGGCAGTGTAAACACCAGCATCACCATGCCGCGGATGCCGGGCGCGATAGTGAACTCTTCATCACTGTGTGCCAGATAATGCAGGTATTCGCGGTAGCATTCGGTTTTGCCGTGTTTCTGGCAGCCGATGGCCATGTAGCGTTCGGCAAGGGTTTTTCCCGGCAGAATCGGTTGCAGCCAGGCAACCAACGCCGCAGGCACGGGTGCATATACCATAAAGTAGGCACGGGCGAAGCCAAACACGATGCTGGCGTCGTCGCTGTCGGTTAAGCAGGTGTCGATCCACAAGCGTCCCGCCTCATCACGCTGGATGGGCAGCAAGCAAGGCACCATGCCATCACTCAACTGCAATCGCGCCACGATCCATGCGGTTTTATTGCGGTAGAACAGTTCACCGGCGACATCCAGCGTGGCGGTGGCCAGTTGAGCGGGGCTGAACTGTTCATGCAAGTGGCGGACGATCCAGCCGATATCGCGGGTGATATCCTGCCAGGGCAAGCGCAAAGGAATATCGTTCAGAACCTGCCTTAATACTTCATGCCAGCTGCTTTGTAGACGGTACAGCCGCGACAATGGACGTTGTGCCATCGGCGCGGCGACATAGGGCTGCGACGGGAAGATAAACAGCCGATTGGGATCGAGATGGCTGTGCCCCTGCAAGCGACAATAGACGGAATTAAAGAAGCTTTCGGCAATTTCATGGCGCGGATAACCGGGTAGCAGCGTCTCATAGTGGCTTTTCACCCGCAGCCATAACGCTTCATCCCAGTTTGACACATCATTCAGGATGCGCAGTTGGTTGGCCACCAATCCAACATGGTGATCGTAAAGATGGATACGCGCTTTCATTGCCTGCTGCACGGCATGCCAGTCGGCCTGCTCGAAGCGCTGCTGGGCGCCTGCGGTGATATCCAGAAAGCGGCCATACTGCGCGTCGAAACCTTGCAGAATGGTGTGGGCGATCAGAGATTCTCTCGGTGTCATCGGCAACGCTCCGGCAAAGGGAGCCCATCCATGGGCCAGGCGTGATGAAAGTCCGCGATGCGGTTTTAGTCGGCATCAATGGCGACCCTACGAATGGGTCGTGCAATTTTCGTAGGGTACGCATGCAGACTGATCAGAACTGCGCGGCTTCTGTCGAACCGGTCAGTGCGGTCACGGAAGATTGGCCGCCCTGAATCACGTTGGTGATGCGGTCAAAATAGCCGGTGCCCACTTCCTGCTGATGGGAGGAGAAGGTATAGCCTTTTTCGCGCGCGGCAAATTCCGGCTGCTGCACTTTCTCAACGTAATGACGCATCCCTTCACCCTGTGCGTAAGCGTGTGCCAGATCGAACATGTTGAACCACATGCTGTGAATGCCGGCCAGCGTAATGAACTGGAAGCGATAGCCCATGTCGCTTAACGCCTGCTGGAAACGGGCGATGGTGCGATCGTCGAGATTCTTCTTCCAGTTGAATGACGGCGAGCAGTTGTAGGCCAGCAACTTGCCCGGATACTGCGCGTGAATCGCGTCGGCAAAACGTTGCGCCAGTTCGAGATCCGGCGTCGAGGTTTCGCACCACAATACATCTGCGTACGGCGCATACGACAAGCCACGGCTGATCGCCTGCTCAATACCGGCGCGAGTACGGAAGAACCCTTCCGCGGTACGTTGCCCGGTGATAAACGGCGCATCGCGCTCGTCACAGTCGGAGGTAATCAAATCAGCGGCATCCGCATCGGTGCGTGCCAGCAATATCGTCGGCACGCCCATGACATCGGCTGCCAGCCGCGCAGCCACCAGTTTCTGAATCGCTTCCTGAGTGGGCACTAACACTTTGCCACCCATATGGCCACACTTCTTCACCGAGGCCAGCTGATCTTCAAAGTGCACCGCACCGGCACCTGCCTGAATCATCGATTTCATCAGCTCGAAGGCATTGAGCACGCCACCAAACCCCGCTTCTGCATCCGCCACAATCGGCAGGAAGTAGTCAATAAAGCCTTCATCTTCTGGCGACAGACCATTCGCCCACTGAATCTGGTCGGCGCGCTGGAAGCTCTGATTGATACGCTCGACCACATTCGGCACCGAGTTCGCCGGATAGAGCGACTGATCGGGATACATCTGCCCGGCCATATTCGCATCCGCAGCAACCTGCCAGCCGGAGAGATAGATCGCCTCTATTCCGGCTTTGGCTTGCTGTATTGCCTGCCCGCCGGTTAAGGCGCCGAGGCTGTTGATATACCCTTTGGTGGACTCACCGTTGAGCAGCGACCACAGTTTATTCGCCCCGCGCTCTGCCAGCGTGCAGGCCGGATTCACTGAGCCACGCAGGTTGATAACATCTTCCGCGCTGTAGGGGCGGGTAATGCCCTGCCAGCGCGCGTCGTTCCAGCTCGATTCCAGTTGTTTGATCTGTTGGTGACGATTCATAGCGTTATCTCCAGGTTCATGGCAGCAGGCGGTAGCCCGGCAGAGTAAGGAAAGAAACCAGTTCGTTATCCGTGGTGATTTGCGCCATCAGCGCGGCGGCATCGGCAAAGCGTCCGTTACGGAAGCGCTCCTCGCCCAGCGTTTGTTGCAGGGCCAGCATCTCTTCATCGAGTAGCCGCTCAAACAGTTCGGCGGTCACCAGTTGGCCATCGCTGAGGATCTGCTTGTGATGAATCCACTGCCAGATGGAGGTGCGGGCAATTTCTGCCGTGGCGGCATCCTCCATCAACCCATCAATCGGCACGCAGCCGTTACCCCCAATCCACGCCTCAAGGTACTGCAACGCCACGCGAATGTTGGCGCGCATACCCGCTTCAGTGCGCAGACCCCGACATGGCCGCAGCAGACGTTCGGCGGTGATGGGTGCATCCTGATCGCGGCTGACCTGCAGCTGATTAGGCTGATTGCCGAGCTGACGGTCGAATTCAGCCATGGCGATATCGGCCAGCCCCGGATGCGCGACCCAGGTGCCGTCATGGCCGTTACCGGCTTCACGCGCTTTGTCTTCTTGTACTTTCTGCATCACCCACGCATTACGCTCGGCATCTTTGCTCGGAATCAGCGCGGACATGCCGCCCATCGCCAGTGCGCCGCGGCGGTGGCAGGTTTTGATCAGCAACCGTGAATAGGCATCGAGGAAGGGCTGATCCATACTGATTTGCTGGCGGTCCGGCAGAATGCGATCGCCGTGCTGTGCCAGGGTTTTGATGTAGCTGAAGATGTAATCCCAGCGACCACAGTTCAGGCCCACCACATGATCGCGCAGCTCCCATAAGATCTCGTCCATCTGGAATACTGCCGGCAGCGTTTCGATCAATACCGTGGCTTTGATGGTGCCGCGAGGCAGATCAAAGCGATCCTCGCTAAAGCGGAAGATCTCACGCCACCACGCCACTTCAGATGCATGCTCGGTTTTTGGCAGATAAAACCAGGGACCATGACCCTTCTCAAGCAGCGCATCAACGTTGTGGAACAGGTAAAGCGCAAAATCAAACAGCCCGCCGGGAATGGCCCGATCGCGCCACTCAACGTGTTTTTCATTCAGATGCAGCCCACGTACACGACACATCAGCAGAGCAGGATCGGATTTCAGCTGGTAGATCTTGCCCGCTTCACTGGTGAAGTTCAGCGTGCCGTTGACCGCATCCCGCAGAGTCAGCTGGCCATCCATCAATTTCTGCCAGGTGGGTGCCAGCGAATCCTCGAAATCGGCCATGAAGACGTTGACGTTCGCATTCAGCGCGTTGATCACCATTTTGCGATCCGGCGGGCCGGTGATCTCGACGCGACGATCGCGCAGCAATTGGGGAATCGGGCGAACCTGCCAGTCACGTTCGCGAATGGAAGTGGTTTCCGAATCAAAGTCAGGTAAGGCACCCTGATCGTAACGCTGCTGGCGCTGTTGACGTGCTTTTAACAGGCGCTCACGTTCCGGTGCAAAACGCGCGACCAGTGTGTGCAGGAAGTCGATGGCTTGCGGGGTGAGCAGCTGCTTTTCCGCGTAGGTAAAGGGCTGAGTGAAGGTCAGCGTATTGTGGATAACCGAATCTGTCATGCGGGCTGCTCCTGTTATGATCCGTCCCCACTTACGGGGATCCGGGTGTAGGGTGATTTTTAACCGGCAAGATCAGAGCATAATGATTTTTATCTTGTTTTCAAAAACTATTTCCATTTTTACTTTTAAATTCACTTATTGTACTGATAAATATGTAATTTAAACTCTCAAATTAAAGGCAATGGATTCCACAAATTTGCGCAAGGCAAAAAAAATGCCGCGACAGCACGAGGCTGTCACGGCGCATTTAACGAGAAAAGCGAGCTTTGCTTTAGTCGAGTGTGGGGTTCATATGACGCAGATCGAACGGTGTAATCTGGTAAACGTAATAGTTTAGCCAGTTTGAGAACAACAGATTACCGTGGCTGCGCCAGGTAGCACGCGGTGGCAGTTCAGGATTGTCTTGTGGGAAGTAGTTAAATGGTACTTCCGGATGCAGCCCGGCATCATAATCACGATGGTATTCACCGGATAACGTCAGCGCATCGTATTCAGGATGGCCAGTTACAAACGCCAGGCGCTTGTCTTTGCTCGCCATCAGGTAAGCCCCGGTGGCGTCAGATTCGGCAAACAACTCGAGATCGGTATAGTCGCGAATTAACTGGCTCGGGAAATCAGCATAACGCGAATGCGGCGCGAGGAAATTGTCGTCAAATCCACGGGTTAACAAAGCATGCGGATGCAGGATTTGATGTTCATACACGCCTGAAAGTTTGTTCTGACGCGTTTGCTTTGGAATGCCGTACAGAATGTTCAGCGCGGCTTGTACCGCCCAACAGACAAACAGCGTGGATGTGACGTGTTCTTTCGCCCAGTGCAGCACACGCTGAATCTGCGGCCAGTATGCCACGTCATTGAAATCCACCAATCCCAGCGGGGCACCCGTAACGATCAGACCATCGAAATTATCGTGCTCAATATCTTCGAAGTTGCAGTAGAAGTTATTGAGATGCTCGCTCGGCGTATTGCGTGACTCACGGCTGTCGATGCGCAGTAGCTGTATGTCGATCTGCAGTGGTGAGTTGGAGAGTAAGCGTAAGAACTGATTTTCCGTTTCGATCTTTTTTGGCATCAGGTTGAGGATCAGTACTTTTAGCGGGCGAATCTCCTGAACACTGGCGCGCGATGAGGCCATGACAAACACGTTCTCATTACGCAAAAAATTCACTGCCGGTAATTCGTCGGGGATTCTGATTGGCATAGCTAACTGACCTCTTACTGATAACCGTATAAACGTTTAGACATCCAGATGCCCGAGGTTAGCCTGGCATCCGCTGAATGTCGAGTCTTCATGCGGATTATGAAAATGTTTCAGTTTAAAGCGGGATTTGGAGGTCTGATCCGTCTATTTATGCTACATCTTTGCGCGACCAACACGGTGTTCTATGCGTTTTTTGCATATAGATGAGGTGTAATGACAGTGTTTGAGAGGAAAAATGGGGGATTTTACGGAGCACTTCAATCTTTTTTTGCAGTGCATTTAGCGGTATTTTGGCGATCTTCGTGGCTGTTAGCATTGATTTCGCCGATCTGCGCACGTAAAAAAACCCTGAACTTTCGTTCAGGGTTTCTTCACTTATTTAATGCCTGGCAGTTCCCTACTCTCGCATGGGGAGGCCCCACACTACCATCGGCGCTACGGCGTTTCACTTCTGAGTTCGGCATGGGGTCAGGTGGGACCACCGCGCTAAAGCCGCCAGGCAAATTCCTGTGCTCTGTCCTGTGTCTTTTGTGCTGATGCTGCGTTGCTCTTCCTCGCGTAACTCAGTCACATACATCAGTATGCTCCTTCGTTCCGTCTCGGTCGGCGCCTTGCCTCAGCGCAAAATCCTTCGGACTTAACTCCGCAGGACATCGCTAAATCTTTTATCCGGATGAACAAAGCTGAAAATCTACTGCGTCTCTCAAAAACGCCTCTGGCGTTGTAAGGTTAAGCCTCACGGGTCATTAGTACCGGTTAGCTCAATGCATCGCTGCACTTACACATCCGGCCTATCAACGTCGTCGTCTTCAACGTCCCTTCAGGACTCTCAGAGAGTCAGGGAGAACTCATCTCGGGGCAAGTTTCGTGCTTAGATGCTTTCAGCACTTATCTTTTCCGCACTTAGCTACCGGGCAATGCCATTGGCATGACAACCCGAACACCAGTGGTGCGTTCACTCCGGTCCTCTCGTACTAGGAGCAACCCCCCTCAATTCTCCAGCGCCCACGGCAGATAGGGACCGAACTGTCTCACGACGTTCTAAACCCAGCTCGCGTACCACTTTAAACGGCGAACAGCCGTACCCTTGGGACCTACTTCAGCCCCAGGATGTGATGAGCCGACATCGAGGTGCCAAACACCGCCGTCGATATGAACTCTTGGGCGGTATCAGCCTGTTATCCCCGGAGTACCTTTTATCCGTTGAGCGATGGCCCTTCCATTCAGAACCACCGGATCACTATGACCTGCTTTCGCACCTGCTCGAGCCGTCACTCTCGCAGTCAAGCTGGCTTATGCCATTGCACTAACCTCCTGATGTCCGACCAGGATTAGCCAACCTTCGTGCTCCTCCGTTACTCTTTGGGAGGAGACCGCCCCAGTCAAACTACCCACCAGACACTGTCCGCAGCCCGGATTACGGGCCTACGTTAGAACATCAAACATTAAAGGGTGGTATTTCAAGGTTGGCTCCACGCAGACTGGCGTCCACGCTTCAAAGCCTCCCACCTATCCTACACATCAAGGCTCAATGTTCAGTGTCAAGCTATAGTAAAGGTTCACGGGGTCTTTCCGTCTTGCCGCGGGTACACTGCATCTTCACAGCGATTTCAATTTCACTGAGTCTCGGGTGGAGACAGCCTGGCCATCATTACGCCATTCGTGCAGGTCGGAACTTACCCGACAAGGAATTTCGCTACCTTAGGACCGTTATAGTTACGGCCGCCGTTTACCGGGGCTTCGATCAAGAGCTTCTCCTTGCGGATAACCCCATCAATTAACCTTCCGGCACCGGGCAGGCGTCACACCGTATACGTCCACTTTCGTGTTTGCACAGTGCTGTGTTTTTAATAAACAGTTGCAGCCAGCTGGTATCTTCGACTGCCTTCAGCTCCGTCCGCGAGGGACTTCACCTGATGACAGCGTGCCTTCTCCCGAAGTTACGGCACCATTTTGCCTAGTTCCTTCACCCGAGTTCTCTCAAGCGCCTTGGTATTCTCTACCTGACCACCTGTGTCGGTTTGGGGTACGATTTCGTGTTACCTGGAGCTTAGAGGCTTTTCCTGGAAGCAGGGCATCAGTTACTTCACCACCGTAGTGGCTCGTCATCACACCTCAGCGTTAAAAAGAGTCCGGATTTACCTAAACTCTCCGCCTACATGCTTAAACCGGGACAACCGTCGCCCGGATAACCTAGCCTTCTCCGTCCCCCCTTCGCAGTAACACCAAGTGCAGGAATATTAACCTGCTTCCCATCGACTACGCTTTTCAGCCTCGCCTTAGGGGTCGACTCACCCTGCTCCGATTAACGTTGAACAGGAACCCTTGGTCTTCCGGCGAGCGGGCTTTTCACCCGCTTTATCGTTACTTATGTCAGCATTCGCACTTCTGATACCTCCAGCAAACCTCACAGTTCACCTTCAACGGCTTACAGAACGCTCCCCTACCCAACAACACATAGTGTCGCTGCCGCAGCTTCGGTGCATGGTTTAGCCCCGTTACATCTTCCGCGCAGGCCGACTCGACCAGTGAGCTATTACGCTTTCTTTAAATGATGGCTGCTTCTAAGCCAACATCCTGGCTGTCTGTGCCTTCCCACATCGTTTCCCACTTAACCATGACTTTGGGACCTTAGCTGGCGGTCTGGGTTGTTTCCCTCTTCACGACGGACGTTAGCACCCGCCGTGTGTCTCCCGTGATAACATTCTTCGGTATTCGCAGTTTGCATCGGGTTGGTAAGCCGGGATGGCCCCCTAGCCGAAACAGTGCTCTACCCCCGAAGATGAGTTCACGAGGCGCTACCTAAATAGCTTTCGGGGAGAACCAGCTATCTCCCGGTTTGATTGGCCTTTCACCCCCAGCCACAAGTCATCCGCTAATTTTTCAACATTAGTCGGTTCGGTCCTCCAGTTAGTGTTACCCAACCTTCAACCTGCCCATGGCTAGATCACCGGGTTTCGGGTCTATACCCTGCAACTTAACGCCCAGTTAAGACTCGGTTTCCCTGCGGCTCCCCTATACGGTTAACCTTGCTACAGAATATAAGTCGCTGACCCATTATACAAAAGGTACGCAGTCACCAAACAAGTTGGCTCCCACTGCTTGTACGTACACGGTTTCAGGTTCTGTTTCACTCCCCTCGCCGGGGTTCTTTTCGCCTTTCCCTCACGGTACTGGTTCACTATCGGTCAGTCAGGAGTATTTAGCCTTGGAGGATGGTCCCCCCATATTCAGACAGGATACCACGTGTCCCGCCCTACTCTTCGAACTCACAGTAAATGCACTTTTGTGTACGGGAGTATCACCCTGTACCCTGCGACTTTCCAGACGCTTCCACTAATGCACAAACTGATTCAGGTTCTGGGCTGCTCCCCGTTCGCTCGCCGCTACTGGGGGAATCTCGGTTGATTTCTTTTCCTCTGGGTACTTAGATGTTTCAGTTCCCCAGGTTCGCCTCGCAACACTATGTATTCATGTTGCGATGATGCACAGAGTGCACCGGGTTTCCCCATTCGGACATCGTCGGCTGTAGCGGTTCATATCACCTTACCGACGCTTTACGCAGATTAGCACGTCCTTCATCGCCTCTGACTGCCAGGGCATCCACCGTGTACGCTTAGTCGCTTAACCTCACAACCCACAGGCGTTTTACAACGCATGCAGACTGCAAGCATTTGAGAGACTCGAACACATCGATAGCTTCATTCTTATTACGGAGAATGAATACGACGTGTCGTTTCAATTTTCAGCTTGTTCCGGATTGTTAAAGAGCAATATCTCAAACTCGACGTTACCGTCAGTTTTGAGATATTTCGTGGAGACACCTTTCACCTGTCACCAAGCAAGTGGCGTCCCCTAGGGGATTCGAACCCCTGTTGCCGCCGTGAAAGGGCGGAGTCCTAACCGCTAGACGAAGGGGACACATACATGTCACGACTTCGCAGCCGTCTTGCTCATTACTTTTCTATCAGACAATCTGTGTGAGCACTTCGAAGGAAGGTATCTTCAGGTAAGGAGGTGATCCAACCGCAGGTTCCCCTACGGTTACCTTGTTACGACTTCACCCCAGTCATGAATCACAAAGTGGTAAGCGCCCTCCCGAAGGTTAAGCTACCTACTTCTTTTGCAACCCACTCCCATGGTGTGACGGGCGGTGTGTACAAGGCCCGGGAACGTATTCACCGTAGCATTCTGATCTACGATTACTAGCGATTCCGACTTCATGGAGTCGAGTTGCAGACTCCAATCCGGACTACGACGCACTTTATGAGGTCCGCTTGCTCTCGCGAGGTCGCTTCTCTTTGTATGCGCCATTGTAGCACGTGTGTAGCCCTACTCGTAAGGGCCATGATGACTTGACGTCATCCCCACCTTCCTCCAGTTTATCACTGGCAGTCTCCTTTGAGTTCCCGGCCGGACCGCTGGCAACAAAGGATAAGGGTTGCGCTCGTTGCGGGACTTAACCCAACATTTCACAACACGAGCTGACGACAGCCATGCAGCACCTGTCTCAGAGTTCCCGAAGGCACCAAAGCATCTCTGCTAAGTTCTCTGGATGTCAAGAGTAGGTAAGGTTCTTCGCGTTGCATCGAATTAAACCACATGCTCCACCGCTTGTGCGGGCCCCCGTCAATTCATTTGAGTTTTAACCTTGCGGCCGTACTCCCCAGGCGGTCGACTTAACGCGTTAGCTCCGGAAGCCACGCCTCAAGGGCACAACCTCCAAGTCGACATCGTTTACGGCGTGGACTACCAGGGTATCTAATCCTGTTTGCTCCCCACGCTTTCGCACCTGAGCGTCAGTCTTTGTCCAGGGGGCCGCCTTCGCCACCGGTATTCCTCCAGATCTCTACGCATTTCACCGCTACACCTGGAATTCTACCCCCCTCTACAAGACTCTAGCCTGCCAGTTTCGAATGCAGTTCCCAGGTTAAGCCCGGGGATTTCACATCCGACTTGACAGACCGCCTGCGTGCGCTTTACGCCCAGTAATTCCGATTAACGCTTGCACCCTCCGTATTACCGCGGCTGCTGGCACGGAGTTAGCCGGTGCTTCTTCTGCGGGTAACGTCAATCGATGCGGTTATTAACCACATCGCCTTCCTCCCCGCTGAAAGTACTTTACAACCCGAAGGCCTTCTTCATACACGCGGCATGGCTGCATCAGGCTTGCGCCCATTGTGCAATATTCCCCACTGCTGCCTCCCGTAGGAGTCTGGACCGTGTCTCAGTTCCAGTGTGGCTGGTCATCCTCTCAGACCAGCTAGGGATCGTCGCCTAGGTGAGCCATTACCCCACCTACTAGCTAATCCCATCTGGGCACATCCGATGGTGTGAGGCCCGAAGGTCCCCCACTTTGGTCCGAAGACGTTATGCGGTATTAGCTACCGTTTCCAGTAGTTATCCCCCTCCATCGGGCAGTTTCCCAGACATTACTCACCCGTCCGCCACTCGTCACCCGAGAGCAAGCTCTCTGTGCTACCGTTCGACTTGCATGTGTTAGGCCTGCCGCCAGCGTTCAATCTGAGCCATGATCAAACTCTTCAATTTAAAGTTTGATTTGCTGAAACAAGTTCAGCGATGCTCATCTGTAAAACGTCATAATGAATTTCATTATGTGTTCACTCGTGAGACTTGATATTTTTTACGTCCGGAGACGCTGATATCAATCCTGCGAGTGCCCACACAGATTGTCTGATAAATTGTTAAAGAGCGGTGCAATCAGCGCCTTAAGCTGCTGTTGCGAGGTGGCGTATATTACGCTTTCCTCCTTCAGAGTCAAACACTTTTTTCAGCATTTTTTCTCTGGCGGAAGTTCTTAGCGAAGCTTCCTGTCAACACCGCACTTCGTAAACCGTTGTGCCGTCTCGATGGATGCGCATTATAGGGAGTTGTTCACAGCGCGCAACCGCTAAATTCAACAAAAACAACCGTTCGCTGCATTCCACAGCAAAACCCCGCCTTATACCCACTTACACACAGTGTTATCCACATTCACCTGCACAAATGAATTTAGGCGAGCATCGCGCAAACGTTTTCGCTACAATGCCCGGCGACGTCAAGGATGCCCCTTTTGGGGCGTTACATGAAGCAAGTACTCTCTTCTATATATAAGAGAAGCGCTAAGCTTGATGTAACGCTCTTATTTATGCGAAACAAAGCCAAGGGATAAAACCACCATGCAACAACGTCGTCCAGTACGCCGCGCTCTTCTCAGTGTTTCTGATAAAGCCGGTATCCTCGAATTTGCTCAGGCACTCTCCAGCCGTGGTGTTGAGCTGCTCTCCACAGGTGGTACTGCTCGCCTGCTGGCAGATGCGGGCCTGCCCGTCACCGAAGTCTCTGACTACACCGGTTTCCCGGAAATGATGGATGGACGCGTCAAAACGCTGCACCCGAAAGTGCATGGCGGTATTCTGGGCCGTCGCGGCACCGATGATGCGATCATGGCCGAGCACGCGATCAACCCTATCGATATGGTGGTGGTAAACCTTTATCCCTTCGCTCAAACCGTTGCCAAACCCGATTGCTCACTGGCAGACGCGGTAGAGAATATCGATATCGGTGGCCCAACCATGGTGCGCTCCGCTGCGAAGAACCACAAAGATGTGGCAATCGTGGTGAAGAGCAGCGACTACGAGGCCATCATCGCCGAGCTGGACGCCAACGAAAACTCCCTGACGCTGGACACCCGTTTCGATCTGGCGATCAAAGCCTTCGAACACACCGCAGCCTACGACAGCATGATTGCCAACTACTTTGGCAGCCTGGTACCGGCTTATCATAGCGACAGCAAAGAGCCTGCCGGCCGCTTCCCACGAACGCTGAACCTCAACTTCATCAAGAAGCAGGATATGCGTTACGGCGAGAACAGCCATCAGGACGCTGCCTTCTATATAGAAGAGAATGTGGCAGAAGCTTCTGTTGCGACTGCACATCAGGTACAGGGCAAAGCGCTCTCTTACAACAACATCGCGGATACCGATGCCGCGCTTGAGTGTGTGAAAGAGTTTGATGAAGCTGCTTGCGTGATCGTTAAGCATGCTAACCCGTGTGGTGTGGCAGTGGGCGGTTCGATTCTTGACGCCTATGAGCGCGCTTACAAAACTGATCCAACTTCTGCTTTTGGCGGCATCATCGCTTTCAACCGCGAATTGGATGAAGCCACTGCCCAGGCGATCGTCAGCCGTCAGTTTGTCGAAGTGATCATTGCCCCTTCAGCCAGCGAAGCGGCACTTAAAGTTACCGCAGCAAAACAGAACGTTCGCGTGCTGGTTTGTGGCCAGTGGCAGGGCCGTGTTGCTGCACTGGACTTCAAGCGTGTTAATGGCGGCCTGCTGGTTCAGGATCGCGATCTCGGTATGGTTGATGCCAGTCAGCTGCGAGTCGTGACTAAGCGCCAGCCAAGCGAGCAGGAACTGCGTGATGCGCTGTTCTGCTGGAAAGTAGCCAAGTTCGTGAAATCCAACGCCATTGTCTACGCACGTGACAATATGACTATCGGCATAGGCGCCGGACAGATGAGCCGCGTTTATTCTGCCAAAATTGCCGGTATCAAAGCAGGCGACGAAGGTTTAGAAGTTAAAGGTTCAGCCATGGCGTCTGATGCTTTCTTCCCGTTCCGCGATGGTATCGACGCAGCGGCGGCTGTAGGTATCAGCTGTGTGATTCAACCAGGTGGTTCTATCCGTGATGATGAAGTGATTGCCGCCGCTGATGAGCACGGTATTGCGATGATCTTCACCGACATGCGTCACTTCCGCCATTAATAGCCTGGAGCTGTATAGATGAAAATTTTAGTGATTGGTAATGGTGGACGTGAACACGCGTTGGCATGGAAAGCAGCACAGTCACCGCTGGCCGAAACGGTCTTTGTTGCACCGGGCAACGCGGGTACCGCACTGGAACCTGCACTGCAGAACGTGGCGATCAGCGCCACTGACGTTCCTGCACTATTAGCCTTTGCTCAGAAAGAGAAGATCGATCTGACCATCGTAGGCCCAGAAGCGCCGCTGGTGATTGGCGTGGTCGATGCGTTCCGTGCAGCAGGTCAGAAAATCTTTGGCCCAACGCAGGCGGCTGCACAGCTGGAAGGATCAAAAGCCTTCACCAAAGATTTCCTGGCACGCCAGCAGATCCCTACCGCTGAATACCAGAACTTTACGGAAGTTGAGCCAGCGCTGGCTTACCTGCGTGAGAAAGGCGCACCGATCGTGATTAAAGCGGATGGTCTGGCAGCCGGTAAAGGGGTTATCGTCGCGATGGAACTGGCTGAAGCGGAAGCTGCAGTGCAGGACATGCTGGCAGGTAACGCTTTCGGCGATGCAGGCCATCGTATCGTCATTGAAGAGTTCCTCGACGGCGAAGAAGCCAGCTTTATCGTGATGGTGGATGGCGACAACGTGTTACCCATGGCCACCAGCCAGGATCATAAACGTGTAGGCGATGGTGATACCGGCCCGAATACCGGAGGCATGGGCGCTTACTCGCCTGCCCCGGTTGTCACCGATGAGATCCACCAGCGTGTGATGGACCAGATTATCTGGCCAACCGTTAACGGCATGAAAGCGGAAGGCAACACCTATACCGGCTTCCTATATGCCGGCCTGATGATCGATAAAGCCGGTCAGCCGAAAGTGATCGAGTTCAACTGCCGCTTTGGCGATCCAGAAACCCAGCCGATCATGCTGCGTCTGCAGTCAGATCTGGTTGAGCTGTGCCTGGCCGCAGTGGATGGCAAACTCGATAAGCAGACCTCGCAGTGGGATCCACGTCCATCGCTGGGTGTCGTGCTGGCGGCTGGCGGCTATCCCGCGGATTACAACACCGGTGATCAAATCCACGGTCTGCCGCTGGAAGAAGTGCCGGACGGTAAAGTGTTCCACGCGGGCACCACGATGAAAGATGATGTGGTGGTCACCAACGGTGGACGCGTGCTGTGCGTCACTGCCCTGGGCGAAGATGTGGCTGCCGCGCAGAAGAATGCCTATGCGCTGGCGAAACATATTTCCTGGGAAGGCAGCTTCTGCCGTAAAGATATTGGTTACCGCGCGATTAATCGCAAGTAATCATCAAGGGGCGCGCTCAGCGCCCCTTGTTTTTTCCCAACTCAGAAATCACTCTCTTTCGGCTGCCAGCTACACTCATCCTCTGGCGTCGCCCGCAACAACTGCACGCCTTCAGGTGCCTCCAACCATGACACCATCAACGACTGTGGCTGGTTTTGCTGCTGCTGAGATAGCGTGGCAATGATTCCGCTATCAAAGGGTGCATTCACCACTTTGCCATCACAATCGCGCACCTGCGTAGCGCCCAGCCAATGCCCCTGCTTCAGTAATACACGGCCACTCAGCAACGCATTACTTTGCTCCAGCATACGTTGCGCGTCGAAACGATAGAGCTCAACCGTATCACCACTTACCGCTTCACGACGGCCGGCCAGCTGACGCTGCATAAAATTAAGATTGCCCAGATGGTCAAAACGCAGCGTCACGTCATCGGGTTGCTCACCCGCCACAATGCGCTCAACGCTGATCAGGTGGTTCTGTTGCCAGTTGTAGTCAGTGGTTTCCATGGCATCGCCATTGAAAGGGGTATAAACAGTGCGAAGATGGACAGTCTGATGGTCACTGTTCTTGCGCCAGATGCGCACAGTGCCACGATCGGCCAGATAGCCACTTGCCGTAAAGGCAGGGAGATCAGAGGTGGAACTACAGCCCGCGAGCAGCGCACCGAGTAACAGGGCGCAGACGCGCTGAGTAATCGTGTTCAGCATGACAGGCCCCAATAACAAAAAGGGGCGTGTCGCCCCTCTTTTAAAGCTTAAACCGCGATGCGGAAAACTTACTTAACAGCGTCTTTCAGAGCTTTACCAGAGACGAACGCTGGCACGTTAGCTGCCGCGATTTTGATCTCTTTACCAGTCTGTGGGTTGCGACCGGTACGCTCAGCGCGGTGGTTCACTTTAAAAGTACCAAAACCAACCAGTTGTACAGCATCACCTTCTTTCAGAGACTCAGTGATCGCAGCCAGGGTAGATTCCAGCGCAGCTTTAGCCTGGGTTTTTGACAGGTCAGCTTTCTCTGCGATCACATCAATCAGTTGAGTCTTGTTCATAAGTTATCCTTAAAGTGTATTTATCGCTTGCTAAGCAACGAGTGCGAGGGAAAAGCCATATTCTGGCACTCTTCAACCTGCACGCAAAGATAGCCACAATTTTCAGCCCCCCAAATGTAGACCAGACAGGGGGCTGATGTGAAGCCTCCAGGCGCGGTAATTCAGGCCTGAAGTCACGTTTTATCGCCTTATTGCTGAAAAAGTATACCGATGTTACTGATTCCCGCTTCGCGCAGGTCAGAACGTAACCCCTTAATCAGCTCAAGGTCGCGTTCTTCGCAGTCTGCCAGCAGACGGAAAATCTCCCACTGCAGATCCCATTCATCAATCACCGCCTGATTTTCGCGCAGCTCTTCATCGGTCATTTCACGACCGGCCTGCGTCATTTCAAGGATAGCGACGGTGGTGATCGAGGTGCGACTGACTTCGATTGCGTGCTCCAGAGTTTCGCCGCTGAGTTGTGCATGCACAACTTCGCTCAACGCAACACAGGCATCGATCGCTGGGTGGACACCATAGATATCAAAATCATCGCCATTCGGAATCGCAGACTCCAGCTTCTCCAGTTGGCTATCGAAGTTAATTTTGGCGTCTTTAACCGTCAGGCTCTCCCAGACAAGGTCAAGGATGCGACGATAGAGTTGCGGATCGGCGAATTCAGTCTGCTGACAGAAGGCCCAATAATTGGGGAACATCCGCTCGCACAGACAGGCCATAAAGGTCATATGTTGCCAGCTTTCCAGCTTCGCCAGACGCAAATGGACGGGGTTCTGTAACATCAAACTTACTCTCAATAGGTTAGCTGGCGGCAGTGTACCGCAAAAGCCGCGCGCAAACAGCGTTAACGCGCATTTTGCCAACGCAGAAACGCAGGACGCCCTGAAGCAACCGCATCGGCCCAGCGTGTAGGCTCGGGCAAACGATAGCCCGCGGTACATTTCTCCACCCAATTCAGTGCGCTGTCCATACTGACACGATGCCCGGTTGAGACGAACAAAGGGTTGCAGCGCGCTTTACTGCGCCACACCCAGCCAATTTGTTCGCCTTTATCCATCAGTGGCTGGCGGCTCCCCGGTTCAGCATCCAATTCGGTAAAACGCCCGCAGAGCCGTTTTTTCGCCACGCCAATGGTTGGAACATCCACCAGCGAGCCAAAATGCGCAGCCACGCCTAGGCGACGGGGATGGGCAATACCATGACCATCAACAAATAAAAGATCGGGTTGGTGTGTGAGCTGCTGCCAGGCTGCAAGCAGTGCGGGGACTTCACGAAACGATAAGAAACCCGGGATGTAAGGCATGGTGGTCGCGATGCGTGCTATACGGTGCTCCACGAGTTGCAATGAGGGATATTCTAATACCACCAGTGCCGCACGCGTGACGGCACCTTCCTGCTCGAAACCGACGTCCGCACCGGCGATAAAACGAGGCGGCAGGACGTCGAAATCATCCTGCCGCACCACGTTAGCAGCACGTTGTAACTGTTCAGCCCGCAGCGCGGCTAAATCCATGCTTAGCCCTGATGGTATGGGCGTGACAGTCGATGCACGGCTTCCACGAAGGCACCGGCGTGCTCTGGCGGCACATCCTGATGAATGCCATGACCCAGGTTGAAGACATGCCCTTCTCCCGTGCCAAAGCCTTCAAGGATAGTGGCCACTTCCTGCTCGATACGTGCCGGAGGCGCATACAGCATGGAAGGATCCATGTTGCCCTGCAACGCAACTTTGTCACCCACGCGACGACGCGCATCGGCAATATCGGTGCTCCAGTCCAGTCCCAGCGCATCACATCCGGTCGCTGCGATAGCTTCCAGCCACTGACCACCACCTTTGGTGAACAGCGTAATCGGCACACGGCGACCTTCGTTCTCGTGCAGCACGCTATCGACGATTTTGTGCATATAGTAGAGTGAAAACTCACGGTAATCGCGGCCGGTCAGCACGCCGCCCCAGGTGTCGAAGACCATAATCGACTGTGCACCGGCTTTGATCTGGGCGTTCAGGTAATGGATGACACTGTCAGCCAGCTTATCCAGCAGCTTGTGCAGGGTTTGCGGCTCGGCATACATCATCTTTTTAATTTTGGTGAACGCTTTGCTGCTGCCGCCTTCAACCATGTAGGTTGCCAACGTCCACGGGCTGCCGGAGAAGCCGATCAAAGGCACTTCGCCTTTCAGGTTATGGCGAATGGTACGCACCGCATTCATCACATAACCCAGCTCATCTTCAGGATCCGGAATCGGCAGTTTGTCTACATCTGCACGGCAGGTAATAGGATTTGAGAAGCGCGGACCTTCGCCCGTTTCGAAATAGAGCCCCAGCCCCATCGCATCAGGAATCGTCAGGATATCGCTGAAGAGGATCGCGGCATCCAGCGCATAACGACGCAGCGGCTGCAGGGTGACTTCGCACGCCAGCTCCGCATTCTTACACAGCGACATAAAATCACCGGCTTCAGCACGCGTGGCTTTGTACTCCGGCAAATAACGCCCGGCTTGTCGCATCATCCATACAGGGGTGACATCCACCGGCTGACGTAACAGGGCACGCAGATAACGATCGTTCTTCAGTTCACTCATAATGGGCTCTCTCATGCTAAGGCCGCCAGTGTAGCATTTTCACGGCGCGCTGGCGCGACACAGGGCAACGGTATCTTCAATCAACCGCCGTGCCACCGTGCCCGGTGGCGGTAACAAGGGCAAATCGTCATAGCGATACCAGCCGGCATCCAGCAACTCTTTGCCATCATGCTGCAACTCACCGCCCTCATATTCGGCCATAAACGCCATCATTAATGAATGCGGGAACGGCCAGGGCTGCGAGGTGACGTAGCGGACATTTTTAACCCGGACGTTGCTCTCTTCCATCACTTCACGCGCGACGGCCTGCTCCAGCGTCTCCCCGACCTCAACAAAGCCAGCTAATACTGTGTAAATGCTGTTGCGATGACGCGCATGGTTGGCCAGCAGAATCTCCTCCCCCCGGCGAATCGCCACGATAATGCACGGCGCGATTTGCGGGTAATAGCGTTCGCGACAGTGGTGACACAGACAGGCAAACTCGCGCTTACTGAGGTGCATTTCGTGGCCGCAGTAGCCACACCAGCGGTGTGAGCGGTAGAATTCGGCGAGTTGAACTCCACGCCCAACCATCTGAAAAAGCCCAACATCTTCGTCGATAAGCTGGCGAACAGAGCCCATATTGTCAGGTCGTGATTCACGTATCAGCCAGACATTCTCCGCCTGCCATTCGCCAATCAAAATCGCGGTTTTTCCAGTCAGGCCAAAATCGCCGGATAAGCCATGCGGCAGTTCACCTTGCGGTAACCAAAGTTTTTGTTCATGGCTGACAATCCACCAGCCAGCGTCTACGCTTGAGATCTCACGTTGCATCTTATTCGTTGTCCTTAGCGTCAAATGGCACGCTGAAATCCTGATGTTAAGTGTGGAATGGATAACTATAACTCACCCGGAGCCCCATATGCTTACCCAGTTAGATGACCTGGCCAGGCGTGTAAGTGGCGGTAATGAACTTGTTGATGCGTGGCTGCGCGCGCGCCGACAGTTGCTTGTCAGCTATTACGCATTAATTGGCATCAAGCCAAACAAAGAGGCGCTCAGTGCCCTGGATGAACAGGCGCTGGATGCGTTTTGTCACGGCCTGGTAGATTACCTCTCAACCGGTCATTTCAGTATTTATGAACGCATTATCAGTGAGATGGAAGGCGATAGCCCACTCATTGCGGCAGCCCAACTCTATCCCGCTCTGGAAGCGAATACCGATCGCATGATGCAACTGTATGACAGCCATCTGCAGCAGGCCATCAACGACGATAACTGCGTAGAATTCCAGAAGGCGTTATCCGAAGTGGGTGAAGTGCTGGAGTCACGCTTCACGCTGGAAGATAAGCTGGTGCAACTCGCCTGGGATAACCAGCTGGCGCGCCCACCGGTCGCCAATGAAAGCAGCATGGCTCGCCCCGCTTAACTTCGGCCCCATGTAAAAAACTTGTTATTCCGAAAAAGCCCTCTTATGCTGAATGGGCTTTTTTATTGAGGCCTATTCACGTTTTTATGCGTCTCTTTAAAGCAATCTAGAGTCAAATTTTGCGATATAAGCGTAGCGTGCGCAGCCAGTTCACGCTCGGACAGCGCGCAGTGGCCGGAGCGTACACGTAGTACGTGACGGACACGAGCACTGCCCAAACGTGAAATGGCAAGCAAAGTAGCTTATATCGTAAAATTCAACCTTGTCGGAGTGCCCTAAGGGGCTGAGACCGTTTATTCGGGATCCGCGGAACCTGATCAGGTTAGTACCTGCGAAGGGAACAAGAGTAGACATTCACAGAGCGATGCGTGTTGGCGCCCGGCATCGTCCCTGTTACTCCTTCCGAACTCTGGACAAGCAACTTCCCCTTAATTCAGGAAATTTGCTATGTCTGTTGCTAAAACTTCTCGTCGTGAACAACGTGCACAAGCGCAGGAATTTATCGATTCGCTGCAAGGCACCGCTTTCCCCAATTCAAAACGTATCTGGATTACCGGCAGCCGAGCGGATATCCGTGTGCCGATGCGCGAAATCCAGCTTAGCCCTACACACATCGGGGGCACAAAAGAGAATCCACAGTATGAGCACAACGAACCAGTGCCGGTATATGACACGGCAGGTGCTTATGGCGACCCCGCGGCCACCATTGATGTGCATCGGGGATTAGACCGATTGCGTGAAAACTGGATCGCTGAACGCGATGACAGCGAAGCGATCCACCAGTTGAGTTCGCAATACACTCAGCAACGCTTAGCCGATGAAGGGCTGGATCACCTGCGCTTCGAGCAGTTACCGCAGCCGCGTCGTGCCAAAGCTGGCCGCTGCGTCACACAGCTGCATTACGCACGTCAGGGCATGATTACACCCGAGATGGAATTTATTGCGGTGCGAGAAAACATGGGCCGCGAACGTATTCGTGGTGAAGTGCTACTGCAACAGCACCCGGGCCACAGTTTTGGTGCCAATCTGCCGGAAAACATCACCGCCGAATTTGTGCGCCAGGAAGTTGCCAGCGGCCGCGCTATCATACCCTCCAATATTAATCACCCCGAATCCGAGCCGATGATCATTGGCCGTAACTTTCTGGTGAAGGTGAACGCCAATATAGGCAACTCAGCGGTGAGCTCATCGATCGAAGAGGAAGTGGAGAAACTGGTGTGGTCAACACGCTGGGGGGCGGATACCGTGATGGACCTCTCCACAGGCCGCTATATCCATGAAACGCGCGAGTGGATTTTGCGAAACAGCCCGGTGCCGATTGGTACTGTGCCCATTTATCAGTCACTGGAGAAAGTGAATGGCGTGGCGGAAGACCTTAACTGGGAGATTTTCCGCGATACCCTGCTCGAGCAAGCAGAACAGGGGGTGGATTACTTCACTATTCACGCTGGTGTGCTGCTGCGCTATGTGCCGATGACGGCTAATCGTCTGACCGGTATTGTCTCGCGTGGTGGTTCGATCATGGCGAAATGGTGCCTGTCACATCATCAAGAGAGTTTCCTCTATCTGCATTTCCGCGAGATCTGTGAAATCTGCGCCGCCTATGATGTCGCGCTCTCACTCGGTGATGGCCTGCGTCCGGGATCGATTCAGGACGCCAACGATGAAGCCCAGTTTGCCGAGTTGCATACCTTAGGTGAGTTGACCAAGATCGCCTGGGAATACGATGTGCAGGTAATGATTGAAGGTCCAGGCCATGTGCCAATGCAGATGATCCGCCGCAACATGACCGAACAGTTAGAGCACTGTCACGAAGCGCCGTTTTACACGCTTGGCCCACTGACCACCGATATCGCCCCCGGGTACGATCATTTTACCTCCGGCATTGGTGCCGCGATGATTGGTTGGTTTGGCTGCGCCATGCTGTGCTACGTCACACCGAAAGAGCACCTCGGTTTGCCGAATAAAGAAGATGTTAAGCAGGGGCTGATTACCTACAAGATCGCCGCGCATGCAGCCGATCTGGCTAAGGGCCATCCCGGCGCTCAGATCCGTGATAACGCCATGTCGAAAGCACGCTTTGAATTCCGTTGGGAGGATCAGTTCAATCTGGCGCTCGATCCGCATACGGCACGCGCTTATCACGATGAGACATTGCCGCAGGAATCGGGCAAAGTGGCTCACTTCTGCTCAATGTGCGGTCCAAAATTCTGTTCGATGAAAATTACCCAGGAAGTGCGCGAATATGCTGCTCGCCAGCAGGCAGAAGCCCAGCCCATTGAAATTGGCATGGCGCAGATGTCGGATGCCTTCCGCAGCCGTGGTGGCGAGCTTTATCACGCCGCCGATGCCCTTAAAGAGGAAAAAGTATGACCGATGCCTTTCCAGCCACGGCCCCGAAACTGGGGCTGTACCCTGTTGTTGATAGCGTAGAGTGGATTGCACGCTTACTGGAGGCTGGCGTTCGCACCATCCAGTTGCGCATCAAAGATTGCCAGGATCATGAAGTAGAAGACGCAGTGCGCGAGGCAATTGCGCTGGGCAAGCAGTATCGTGCACGCCTGTTTATCAACGATTACTGGCGATTAGCGATTAAATATAACGCCTATGGCGTGCATCTTGGTCAGGAAGATTTGGACGTGGCTAATCTGGACGCTATCCGCCAGGCAGGTTTGCGTCTTGGGTTATCGACTCATGATGATGCCGAGTTGGACCGCGCGCTGGCGCTGCGTCCTTCCTACATTGCACTGGGACACATTTACCCTACGCAAACCAAAGATATGCCTTCCGAACCACAGGGTGTTATAGAACTGAAACGCCACATGGCACGGTTGCAGGATATACCGACTGTGGCGATTGGCGGTATATCCCTTGCGCGCGTACCTGAAGTTTTGGCCACTGGCGTTGGAAGCGTTGCCGTGGTGAGCGCCATTACTCAGGCGGGAGACTGGCGTCAGGCGACACAGGAGCTGCTGGCACTGGTTGAAGCTGGAACCCAGCCTGCAGAAGCGCTGTAACGTCATGCAAACTTGGTGGATTGGCTGGAAGCTCACGCGCAGCCGGCTTTTTGCGGGCTGGCGTGAATTTCCGTTCAGGATAAAGTGTGCCTGCCCGCTGTCGCTGGCAGTGGGCCAGGGCTGGTCTACCTCTCTCTCCAGCCCTGCCTTTCTACTCTAATCAGTCAGGGAAGGAGCCTGTTCCGTTTCGATATGACAGGCGTGCATGGCCTGCTCCACCGCAGCGCCAAGCTGGGCGATGGCCTGTTCAGTTTGCTCATTGATGGGCAAACCATAATTGAGGCGCAAGCAGTTGCGATATTTTCCCGAGGCAGAAAACAGTGATCCGACAGCGACCTGAATGTTCAACGTGCGCAATTCGCCGTTTAGCCGAACCGCATCAAACGCTTCAGGTAATTCAATCCACATCAGGAAGCTGCCCTGCGGACGCGAGACACAGATTCCGCACGGGAAATAGTGGCGTACCCAGCAGCTAAAAGTCTCGTAGTTACGTTGATAAACCTGGCGCATCCGGCGTAAATGCGGCCCATAGTGACCAAGACGAATAAATTCGGCCACCGCATGTTGCGGCTGTGTGGCTGTTGAACCCGTGCCGATATATTTCATATGCAAGACGCGATCGCGATAGCGTCCAGGTGCCACCCAGCCAACACGTAACCCGGGAGCCAGCGTCTTAGAGAATGAACTACACAACAACACCCTGCCATCCATATCCAAAGATTTAATGGTAATGGGACGTGGATACTCCCATGCCAATTCACCGTAGACATCGTCTTCAATAATCGCGGCATCAAAGCGCTGTGCCAGTGCCAGCAACGCACGCTTGCGCGCCTCGGGCATGATAAATCCGAGTGGATTATTGCAATTTGGCACTACTACCACGGCTTTAATGGGCCACTGCTCGAATGCCAACTCCAGAGCTTCGAGGCTAATGCCCGTCACCGAATCGGTAGGGATTTCAATGGCACGGATACCAAGCCCGCGCAGAGTCTGCATCGTGCCATGAAATGTCGGAGATTCAACGGCGATAATATCACCCGGTTCACACACCGCACGGATCGACACGGACAGCGCTTCATGGCAGCCCGTGGTGATCACAATATCCTCTGCGGTGAGCTGACAACCGCTATCGATAGTTAAGCGTGCGACCTGCTCACGCAAGGCCGCAACGCCTAACAGACTGTCATAATTGAGCTGGTCAAGATCCTGCTTCTGCGCCATTCGGCTCTGAATTTTCCATAATGGCTTCAATGTCGGCTGGGTAAGGTCTGGCATGCCGCTACCTAATTGCAGCACGTTACCGCTGTTGCGGCTGCTTAATAATTCCAGCACCGATTCCCACTGGGTGATCTCGACGGGGCGTTGTACGGGGCGGGTTAACGCAGGAACAGGAGGCGTGGCTTTGCGCGTCGCAACGAAATAGCCAGAGCGCGGCTGCGGCACAATAAGCTGTTTCTCTTCTAGCAGGTGATACGCCTGCTGCACGGTACTGATGCTCACACCGTGTTCAATACTCAGTGTGCGCACTGAGGGTAAGCGCTCGCCGCTACGGTAGAGTCCCTGCTCAATCCTGTCCGAGAGCAAGCAAGCCAGATGTTGGTAACGCGTCATCGTATGATTCCCCTCGAGTTCACTGAATCTAAATCAGTACAGATCATCCCTTTTTTTACCATTCAGATCCTATCATGCGCAATCTGTATGTTAATAATAAGTGATTTTTGAATCTGTATTGAAATGCAAAAGAACTGGACAATACCTCACAGACAACTGATGAGGGCATTCATAATGGAATTCGATCAAAACCGCGCAGCAAAACCATTTGATGTAACGTTACTGGACATGGTTCGCGGTGCAGGGCGCGCCATCAAGAGATGGCACGCGCGCCGTGAGACACAAAAAATTCTGTCTCACTTAAGCGATGCACAACTGCGCGACATTGGCCTGACCCGCCACGATATCTGCCGTAAGGGCTGATTAAAGACGAAAAAAAACCCTGCCGAGGCAGGGTTTTTTATGGGTCAGCTTTCGCAGACGATTATTCGTCGTCGCTACCGCCAAGACCGGCGTTCAGCAGTTCAGCCAGGCTCGCAGAGGCTTCATCCGCAGTAACCTGCGGTGCAACCGGTGTTTCACCTACAGAACGGCGACGCATACGATCCTGATGGTAAGCATAACCGGTACCGGCTGGGATCAGACGACCCACGATCACGTTCTCTTTCAGGCCGCGCAGTTCATCACGCTTGCCTGCTACTGCTGCTTCGGTCAGGACACGCGTGGTCTCCTGGAACGATGCTGCAGAGATGAACGATTCGGTAGCCAGTGACGCTTTGGTGATACCCAGCAGATCGCGCATAAAGGTTGCGCCGATTTTGCCGTTCGCTTCGAGGTCGCGGTTAGCGATCTTGATGCGAGAGTATTCAGCCTGCTCACCTTCCAGGAACTCGGTGCTGCCCGCGCTGGCGATGGTTGCTTTACGCAGCATCTGACGCACGATGACTTCGATGTGTTTATCGTTAATCTTAACGCCTTGCAGACGGTAAACTTCCTGCACTTCGTTAGTGATGTAACGTGTAACCGCATGGACGCCACGCAGACGCAGGATGTCGTGTGGAGACTCTGGGCCGTCAGAAACAACGTCACCACGTTCTACACGCTCACCTTCGAATACGTTCAGCTGACGCCATTTCGGAATCATCTCTTCGTACGGATCGCTACCATCAACCGGTGTAATGACCAGACGACGCTTGCCTTTGGTCTCTTTACCGAACGAGATAATACCGCTGATCTCGGCCAGAATTGCTGGCTCTTTCGGACGACGCGCTTCGAACAGGTCAGCAACGCGTGGCAGACCACCGGTGATGTCCTTGGTACCGCCAGATTCCTGAGGTACACGCGACAGGGTGTCACCCGCGCTGATCTTAACGCCATCTTCCAGCTGAACAATCGCTTTGCCCGGCAGGAAGTACTGAGCTGGCATGTCGGTACCTGGAATCAGAACATCATTTCCGTTGGCATCAACAATTTTCAGCGCAGGACGCAGATCTTTACCGCCCGCAGTACGTTCCGCAGAATCCAGAACCACCAGCGATGACAGACCAGTCAGGTCATCAGTCTGACGAGTAATCGTCTGACCATCGATCATGTCAGTGAAGCGAATGAAACCGCCCACTTCGGTGATAACAGGCATGGTGTGCGGATCCCAGTTTGCTACGGTCTCGCCCGCTGCAACCTGCTCACCATCACCTTTAGCCATCATCGCACCGTAAGGAACTTTATAGCTCTCTTTGGTACGACCGAATTCATCGATCATTTTCAGCTCAACGTTACGAGAGACGATAACCAGTTTCCCGGAGGAGTTGGTTACAGACTTCGCGTTGGTCAGCTTGATGGTACCTTTGTTCTTCACCTGGATGCTGGATTCAGCAGCCGCACGAGATGCCGCACCACCGATGTGGAACGTACGCATCGTCAGCTGTGTACCCGGCTCACCGATGGACTGTGCTGCGATAACGCCGATGGCCTCACCTTTGTTGATGATGTGACCACGTGCCAGGTCGCGACCGTAGCAGTGTGCACACACACCAAAGTCGGTTTCACAACCAACAACAGAACGCACTTTGATCGCATCAACTGAGTTCAGTTCGATCACATCACACCAGTGCTCATCGATCAGCGTATTACGCGGGATCAGGATGTCAGCAGTACCTGGCTTCAGTACGTCTTCAGCAGTCACACGACCCAGTACACGCTCACGCAGTGGTTCTTTAACGTCGCCACCTTCGATGACCGGAGTCATCATGATGCCTTCGAAAGTACCACAGTCGTCTTCGGTAACCACCAGATCCTGTGCAACGTCTACCAGACGACGCGTCAGATAACCGGAGTTAGCGGTTTTCAGTGCGGTATCCGCAAGACCTTTACGCGCACCGTGCGTCGAGATGAAGTACTGGAGTACGTTCAGACCTTCGCGGAAGTTCGCGGTGATTGGCGTTTCGATGATTGAGCCATCTGGCTTAGCCATCAGACCACGCATACCGGCCAGCTGACGAATCTGTGCAGCAGAACCACGCGCACCGGAGTCGGCCATCATGTAGATGCTGTTGAACGAGACTTGCTGCTCTTCTTCGCCGTGACGGTTGATCACGGTTTCGGTTTGCAGGTTGTCCATCATCGCCTTGGAAACGCGTTCGTTTGCTGCGGCCCAGATATCGATGACTTTGTTGTAACGTTCGCCAGCAGTAACCAGACCAGACTGGAACTGTTCCTGAATCTCAGCAACTTCCGCTTCTGCTTCTGCCACGATTTCCGCTTTCTTAGCCGGGATCACCATGTCGTCGATACCTACAGAGGCACCTGAACGGGCTGCGTAAGCAAAGCCGGTATACATGGTCTGGTCAGCGAAGATAACGGTCGGCTTCAGGCCCAGGATGCGGTAACAGGTGTTCAGCATCTTAGAGATAGCTTTCTTACCCAGCGCCTGGTTGACGATGGAGTAAGGCAGACCTTTCGGCACGATCATCCACAGAATCGCACGACCAATGGTGGTGTCGATTAAGCTGGTTTTCGCGACGAACTCTTCTTGTTCGTTTTTGCTGTACTCGGTGATACGCACTTTAACGCGAGCATGCAACTCGGCCAGGCCAGCGCGATAAACACGCTCAGCTTCTTTCGGGCCAGTCAGCACCATGCCTTCGCCGCGCGCATTCACTTTGTCACGGGTCATGTAGTACAGACCCAGTACAACGTCCTGAGAAGGAACGATGATTGGCTCGCCGTTCGCAGGTGACAGGATGTTGTTGGTAGACATCATAAGCGCACGTGCTTCCAGCTGAGCTTCCAGCGTCAGCGGTACGTGAACTGCCATCTGGTCACCATCGAAGTCGGCGTTATATGCCGCACAAACCAGCGGGTGCAGCTGGATTGCTTTACCTTCGATCAGAACAGGTTCGAATGCCTGGATACCCAAACGGTGCAGGGTTGGTGCACGGTTCAGCAGTACTGGGTGTTCGCGGATAACTTCGTCCAGGATATCCCAAACGACAGCTTCTTCACGCTCAACCATCTTCTTAGCAGCTTTGATGGTGGTCGCGAGGCCACGCAGCTCCAGCTTGCCGTAGATGAACGGTTTGAACAGCTCCAGTGCCATTTTCTTCGGCAGACCACACTGATGCAGACGCAGGTATGGACCTACGGTGATTACAGAACGGCCAGAGTAGTCAACACGTTTACCCAACAGGTTCTGACGGAAACGACCCTGCTTACCTTTGATCATGTCGGCCAAAGATTTCAGAGGACGTTTGTTAGAGCCAGTGATGGCACGACCGCGACGGCCGTTATCCAGCAAGGCATCTACCGCTTCCTGCAGCATACGTTTTTCGTTACGTACGATGATATCTGGCGCAGCCAGATCCAGCAGACGCTTCAGACGGTTGTTACGGTTGATAACGCGACGATACAGATCGTTCAGATCCGACGTAGCGAAACGACCACCATCCAGCGGTACCAGCGGACGCAGATCTGGCGGCAGAACCGGCAGAACGGTCAGGATCATCCACTCTGGCTTGTTACCAGACTGTACGAACGCTTCCAGCAGCTTGATACGCTTGGTCAGCTTTTTACGTTTGGTCTCGGAGTTGGTTTCGTTCAGCTCTTCACGCAGCTGCTCGCACTCTTGCTCCAGATCCATATTTTTCAGCAGCGCCTGGATAGCTTCCGCACCCATCTTCGCGTCGAATTCGTCACCGAACTCTTCCAGCGCATCAAGGTACTGCTCTTCGGTCAGAATCTGACGTTTTTCCAGGTTGGTCATACCGCCTTCGATCACAACATAAGATTCGAAGTACAGTACGCGCTCGATATCACGCAGAGGCATATCCAGCAGTAAGCCGATACGCGAAGGCAGTGATTTCAGGAACCAAATGTGCGCAGTTGGTGAAGCCAGTTCAATGTGGCCCATGCGCTCACGACGAACCTTGGTCTGTGTAACTTCAACGCCACACTTCTCACAGATCACGCCACGATGTTTTAAACGCTTGTACTTACCGCACAGGCATTCGTAATCTTTTACCGGCCCAAAGATACGGGCGCAGAAAAGACCGTCACGCTCCGGCTTGAAGGTACGGTAGTTAATGGTTTCTGGCTTTTTAACTTCACCAAAAGACCATGAACGGATCATGTCTGGCGAAGCCAGAGCGATCTTGATCGCATCAAACTCTTCGGTCTTAGTTTGCGCTTTCAGAAACTTAAGTAAGTCTTTCACGGATTAGCTCCCGTCGGAGTGGAACTCTCAGGGACGCACACCGAAGTGCGCGTCCCGTAACCAGTACTTACGAGTGCTTACTCGTCTTCCAGCTCGATGTTGATACCCAGCGAGCGGATCTCTTTCAACAGTACGTTGAAGGATTCCGGCATGCCCGGTTCCATCTGATGGTTGCCATCGACGATGTTTTTATACATCTTCGTACGGCCATTCACGTCATCAGACTTAACGGTCAGCATTTCCTGCAGGGTATAAGCAGCACCGTATGCTTCCAGTGCCCACACTTCCATCTCACCGAAGCGCTGACCACCGAACTGCGCTTTACCACCCAGCGGCTGCTGAGTAACAAGGCTGTACGAGCCAGTTGAACGGGCGTGCATCTTGTCGTCGACCAGGTGGTTCAGTTTCAGCATGTACATGTAACCTACGGTTACCTGACGCTCAAACTGCTCACCGGTACGGCCGTCGAACAGAGTGATCTGACCGGAAGAAGGCAGGCCGCCGAGCTGCAGCAGCTCTTTGATCTCGCTCTCTTTCGCACCATCAAACACTGGCGTTGCGATTGGCATACCTTTTTTCAGGTTCTCAGCCAGACGCAGAACTTCGTCGTCAGTGAAGGTGTTCAGATCGACTTTCTGACGCACATCGGTGCCCAGATCGTAAGCACGCTGGATGAACTCACGCAGTTTGGCGACTTCTTCCTGCTTCTTCAGCATCGCATTGATTTTCTCACCAATGCCTTTAGCCGCCATACCCAGGTGGGTTTCCAGGATCTGACCGATGTTCATACGTGACGGTACGCCCAGCGGGTTCAGTACGATATCGACCGGCGTGCCGTTCTCATCGTAAGGCATATCTTCGATCGGGTTGATCTTAGAGATAACACCTTTGTTACCGTGACGACCTGCCATCTTGTCACCAGGCTGGATCTGACGTTTAACCGCCAGGTACACTTTCACGATTTTCAGCACGCCTGGTGCCAGGTCATCGCCCTGAGTGATTTTGCGGCGTTTAGCTTCGAGTTTCTTCTCAAACTCGTGCTTCAGCTCGTCATACTGCTCAGCCAGCTGCTCGAGAGAGTTTTGCTTCTCTTCATCAGTCAGGCCCAGTTCCAACCAGCGCTCACGTGGCAGTTTGTCCAGCTTCTCAGCTTCAACACCACCCGAGATCAGTACAGCCTGAATACGGCTGAACAAGCCCGCTTCGAGGATCTGCAGTTCTTCCGACAGGTCTTTCTTAGCCTGCTTCAGCTGCATCTCTTCGATTTCCAGCGCACGTTTGTCTTTTTCTACGCCATCGCGAGTAAAGACTTGAACGTCGATAACCGTACCGGAAACACCGTTAGGAACACGCAGAGAAGAGTCTTTAACGTCAGACGCTTTCTCACCGAAGATCGCACGCAGCAGTTTCTCTTCTGGCGTCAGCTGGGTTTCGCCTTTTGGCGTCACTTTACCGACCAGAATGTCACCACCGGTCACTTCCGCACCGATATACACGATACCGGATTCATCCAGTTTGGAGAGTGCAGCTTCACCCACGTTCGGGATGTCAGCGGTGATCTCTTCTGGCCCCAGCTTAGTGTCACGAGACACACACGCCAGTTCCTGGATGTGGATAGTGGTGAAACGGTCTTCCTGGACAACACGCTCAGAAACGAGGATGGAGTCTTCGAAGTTGTAACCGTTCCATGGCATGAACGCCACGCGCATGTTCTGACCCAGCGCCAGTTCACCGAGATCGGTAGACGGGCCATCTGCCAGCACGTCGCCACGTTCGATTGGCTCACCCAGGGACACACATGGCATCTGGTTGATGCAGGTGTTCTGGTTAGAACGGGTGTACTTGGTCAGGTTGTAGATGTCGATACCCGCTTCGCCCGGATACATCTCATCTTCGTTAACTTTGATAACGATACGAGAAGCATCAACGTACTGAACGGAACCGCCACGTTTCGCTACGGCAGTTACACCGGAGTCAACCGCTACTGCGCGTTCCATACCCGTACCGACCAGCGGCTTATCAGCGCGCAGAGTTGGTACTGCCTGACGTTGCATGTTCGCACCCATCAAGGCGCGGTTAGCATCATCGTGCTCCAGGAATGGAATCAGTGACGCACCGACTGAAACGACCTGTTGGGTCGAAACGTCCATGTAGTCAACTTGATCACGACTGAACAGGCTTGATTCACCTTTGCTACGGCAAGTGACGAGATCGTCAACAAAGCTACCGTCTTCAGCAAGGTTGGTGTTCGCCTGAGCGATAACGTAGTTACCCTCTTCGATTGCAGAGAGGTAATGAATTTCATCACTCACTTTGCCATCTACCACGCGACGATACGGAGTCTCAAGGAAGCCGTATTCGTTAGTCTGCGCATAAACAGAAAGGGAGTTGATCAGACCGATGTTCGGACCTTCTGGCGTTTCGATTGGGCATACACGACCGTAGTGGGTTGGGTGTACGTCACGCACTTCGAAGCCTGCACGCTCACGCGTCAGACCGCCTGGGCCCAGGGCAGAGATACGACGCTTATGCGTGATCTCAGACAACGGGTTGTTCTGATCCATAAACTGGGACAGCTGGCTTGAACCGAAGAACTCTTTCACCGCCGCCGAAATAGGCTTGGCGTTGATCATGTCCTGAGGCATCAGGGTATCGAGGTCGCCCAGAGACAGACGCTCTTTAACAGCACGCTCAACACGCACCAGACCCACACGGAACTGGTTCTCAGCCATCTCACCGACTGAACGGATACGACGGTTGCCGAGGTGGTCGATATCATCGACTTCGCCAATACCGTTACGGATGCCGATCAGTTTCTTCATCACTTCGATGATGTCGTCTTTGCTCAGGATACCTGAACCTTCGATTTCATCACGCAGCAGTGAACGGTTGAACTTCATACGGCCAACTGCAGACAGATCGTAACGATCTTCTGAGAAGAACAGGTTCTCGAACAGGTTCTCTGCAGCTTCGCGCGTTGGCGGCTCACCAGGACGCATCATACGGTAGATCTCAACCAGCGCGCTCAGGCGATCGTTGGTTGGGTCAACACGCAGGGTCTCTGAAATGTATGGGCCGTGATCCAGGTCGTTGGTGAACAGCGTTTCAATGCGTTTGTGGCCTGACTGGCTCAGTTTAGCCAGCAGATCCAGTGAAAGTTCCATGTTCGCAGGAACGATCAGTTCACCGGTGTTCAGATCGACGTAGTCTTTAGCGACCACTTTGCCAGCGATATATTCGACTGGCACTTCAATGTGCTGAATACCGTCTTTTTCCAGCTGACGAATATGACGCGCAGTGATGCGACGACCTTTCTCAACGTAGACCGTGCCATTGGCTTCGATATCGAAGCTGGCGGTTTCACCACGCAGGCGCTCAGGCACCAGTTCCATCTGCAGTTTGTTATCGCGGATTTCATACACCACTTTATCAAAGAACAGATCGAGGATTTGTTCAGTGGTGTAGTGCAGCGCGCGCAGAATGATACTGGCCGGCAGCTTACGGCGACGGTCAATACGGACGAAGAGGTTGTCTTTCGGGTCGAATTCGAAGTCGAGCCATGAACCGCGGTAAGGGATGATACGTGCGTTATACAGCACTTTACCAGACGAGTGCGTCTTACCCTTATCGCTGTCAAAGAACACGCCAGGACTACGATGCAGCTGAGAAACAATAACACGCTCGGTACCGTTGATAACAAAGGTACCGTTGTCGGTCATGAGTGGAATTTCACCCATGTACACTTCTTGTTCTTTGATGTCTTTTACGGTGCCTTCCGGCGCTTCACGCTCGTAGATCACCAGACGCAGTTTCACGCGCAGCGGTGCCGAATAGGTCACGCCACGGATCTGACATTCAGTTACGTCAAAGACCGGCTCGCCCAAACGGTAGCTGACATACTGCAACTCAGAGTTGCCGCTGTAGCTTGAGATTGGGAATACGGAGCGGAAGGCAGCTTCCAGACCGTATTGGCCTTCTGGATCTTGCTCGATAAACTTCTGGAACGAGTCAAGCTGGATAGAAAGGAGATAAGGTATGTCCAGAACTTGTGGACGTTTACCAAAATCCTTACGAATACGTTTTTTCTCGGTATAGGAGTAAACCATAGGGTTCCTCAGCTAGCTGACATGTCGAACCACGCTGTCCGTCCTGAAGGGACAGTTCATGCAACACTATTTTGTTTTTCATGCGATGCGGTGCACCCCATGCAATACATCTTTCTATCACTCTTAAATCATTTCATCGCCGTTGTGCAGGCAGGGAACCCTCACAGGAAAGCGATATATTAAGTCGTCGATAGAAAAAGATATTGAAGAGAAACAATGGACAAACAGTGCGAAACGCCATCGTTCCCCTGTAGCGCAAAAAGGCTGGTGACCAAAAAGTCACCAGCCATCAGCCTGATGTTACTCAGGCTGCAACCCGAAGGTTTTCTTACTTAACTTCAACTTCAGCGCCAGCTTCTTTCAGCAGTGCTTCCAGAGCAGCTGCGTCATCTTTGCTGATGCCTTCTTTGATAACACCGGTAGCTTCAACCAGGTCTTTAGCTTCTTTCAGGCCCAGACCAGTTGCAGTACGAACTGCTTTGATTACGGCAACTTTGTTAGCGCCAGCAGCTTTCAGAATTACGTCGAATTCAGTTTTCTCTTCAGCAGCTTCAGCTGGGCCAGCAGCAACAGCTACAGCAGCAGCAGCAGAAACGCCGAATTTTTCTTCCATAGCAGAAACCAGCTCAACTACTTCCATTACGGACATAGCTGCTACTGCTTCCAGAATTTGATCTTTGGTGATAGACATATCGATTGTTCCTAAAAAACAGAAAAAGTTTATACGTTAGCAAGTACGAAGGAAAAGAAGATGGCCTTAAGCCGCTTCTTTTGCATCGCGTACAGCAGCCAGAGTGCGAACCAGTTTGCCAGCAGCGGCTTCTTTCATGGTCGACATCAGACGTGCCAGTGCTTCTTCGTAAGTCGGCAGAGTTGCCAGACGGTCAATATTGGCCGCCGTGATCAGCTCACCTTCAAAGGCTGCAGCTTTGACCTCAAATTTTGCATTCGCTTTCGCGAACTCTTTGAACAGACGAGCAGCAGCGCCCGGGTGTTCCAAAGAGTATGCAATCAGGGTCGGACCAACAAACGTGTCTTTCAGGATCTCAAACTGAGTTCCTTCAACGACGCGGCGCAGCAAGGTGTTGCGAACAACACGCATGTAAACGCCAGCTTCACGACCTGCTTTACGCAGTTCGGTCATTTTATCAACGGTAACGCCACGGGAATCCGCAACAACCGCTGAAAGCGCGCCTTTGGCTACTTCGCTAACTTCAGCAACAATCGCTTGTTTGCCTTGAAGATTTAATGCCATTAGCTTTTGCTCCTGGATTTGACCGGGAAAGATTTCCCGGAACTCACTTCACTCAGCTACCCGAAGGCACTGAGCGCTATTACACGGTGAGCAGAATCCAGCGAAGAAAAAATTCTTTTTGGTTCTGTCACCGTCTACGCAGGGTATTAAGCAAGCTATCCGAAGATAATCCCGCTCCTGCGGTCTTGGACGGAGGCCAGGATAAGGCCTGGCTCCAACCTAAGCCATTGATGAATTAGGCAATTACGCTTTGTTAATCAGTGGCTTTGAATCTGGGTTCTGAATTGAATGACCAATCAGAACAACGGGCGTAAGATTCTAGATGAATTTTTCGCCCGTTTCAAGCAGCAATTAGTTTGCTGCTGCGCTCAGACCAGCCTGGTCAACGGCAACGCCGGCGCCCATGGTGGTAGAGATGCTAACTTTCTTGATGTACACGCCTTTAGCCTGTGAAGGTTTCGCTTTTTTCAGCGCAACCAGCAGAGATTCCAGGTTTTCTTTCAGTTTGTCAGCGTCGAAGTCCACTTTACCGATGGTAGTGTGGATGATGCCGTTTTTGTCGTTGCGATAACGAACCTGACCTGCTTTAGCGTTTTTCACTGCTTCAGCAACGTTAGGGGTTACAGTACCCACTTTCGGGTTTGGCATCAGGCCGCGTGGACCCAGAACCTGGCCCAACTGGCCAACAACGCGCATTGCATCTGGAGATGCGATAACAACGTCAAAGTTCATTTCGCCTTTTTTGATCTGGTCAGCCAGATCTTCCATACCTACCAGCTCAGCGCCAGCTGCTTTAGCAGCTTCTGCGTTTGCGCCTTGGCTAAATACAGCAACACGTACTGAACGACCAGTACCGTGTGGCAGAACAGTCGCGCCGCGAACGTTCTGATCTGATTTACGTGCATCGATGCCGAGGTTAACAGCAACGTCAACGCTTTCAACGAACTTAGCAGTTGCCAGTTCTTTCAGCAGAGCAATAGCTTCAGCGATGTCGTACTGCTTGGTCGCGTCAACTTTGTCACGGATTACGCTCATGCGCTTGGTCAGCTTAGCCATTTCTTAATCCTCTACTACCAGGCCCATGGAACGTGCAGTACCTTCGATAGAGCGAGTCATCGCTTCTACGTCAGCACCAGTCATGTCCGCAGCTTTAGTTTCTGCGATTTCACGTACCTGAGCACGAGAAACTTTACCGACTTTGTCTTTGTTCGGCTTACCAGAACCAGACTTGATGCCTGCTGCTTTTTTCAGCAGTACAGCAGCCGGAGGGGTTTTGGTAACGAAGGTGAAAGAACGGTCGCTGTATACAGTGATAACAACTGGAGTAGGCAGGCCTTTCTCCAGAGATTCTGTTTTGGCGTTGAACGCTTTACAGAATTCCATGATGTTAACACCCTGCTGACCCAGTGCTGGACCAACAGGTGGACTTGGGTTCGCCATACCAGCTGCAACCTGCAGCTTGACGTAGGCTTGTACTTTCTTAGCCATGATAATTCCTCAAATGGGTTATAGCGCCTGAACACAGGCTCCCCGTGATTACGATTCACACGCTGTCACCAGCGCATAAAAACAAAAGGCGCGAAATTATAGGTAAATTTCGCGCCTTCTGCAAGAGCTAAAAAGTGAACAAAAGGGTTAACCTTTCTCCACCTGAGCAAAGTCGAGTTCGACTGGTGTTGCACGGCCAAAGATGGAAACAGAGACCTTCAAGCGGCTCTTTTCGTAATCCACCTCTTCGACCACACCGTTGAAGTCGGCAAATGGACCGTCGTTGACGCGCACCATCTCGCCTGGCTCGAACAGCGTTTTTGGACGCGGCTTATCACCCACCTGCTGCAGGCGGTTCATAATCGCATCGACTTCTTTATCACTAATCGGCGCAGGACGGTCAGAAGTACCGCCAATGAAGCCCATGACACGTGGTACGCTACGCACTAAGTGCCAGCTGGCGTCATTCATCACCATCTGGACCAGCACATAGCCAGGGAAGAACTTACGTTCGCTTTTACGGCGCTGGCCACCACGGATTTCAACGACTTCTTCAGTCGGCACCATGACTTCACCAAACAGCTCTTCCATGTTGTGCAGTTTGATATGCTCTTGCAGCGACTTCGCTACGCGGGCTTCAAAACCGGAGAACGCCTGAACGACGTACCAGCGTTTTTTTGGAGCTTCAGACATCTCAGAACCTCAGGCCAGTGATAAACGATACCAGACGGACCAGAATTCCATCCAGCCCCCACAAAATCAGTGACATCACGGCAGTGACCGCGGCAACGATTAACGTGGTGTGCAATGTTTCCTGGCGAGTCGGCCAAATGACCTTACGCATTTCGGTTCTTGCTTCACGAGCAAAAGCCACAGTCGCTTTGCCTTTGATAGTCAGCAACGCTATGCCACCTGCCGCAGCAATCAGTACTACGACAGCCAGCGCGCGCAGAGGCAGCGTAATGTCGCGATAGAGATAGTTGCCAACGATAGCGACTAACAGCAACGCGATGACAGCAACCCACTTTATCGCTTCCAGGCCGCGCCCGCTCCCTTGAGCTTCGGTATTCGCACTCATAAACCAACCTGCCACAATAATTCAGAAACAATTCTGCCCCGCAGAGCGAGGCATCCAAACCGAATGAGCTTTTGGGCGTAACTCGGTATCCGACGCCGTAAACCAGAGCCTGTCTCAGCAATGATTATGATCGAAAATCACTGATGAGCCAGGTTCTATGTAACAGCGTGCAAAAAGGGCATCAAATGATGCCCTTTCCATATGCATTGCGTCAAATGTTATCGCAATTAAGCGATAATTTCAGCAACAACACCCGCACCAACAGTACGGCCGCCTTCACGGATTGCGAAACGCAGACCCTGATCCATAGCGATTGGCTTGATCAAGGTAACGGTCATTTTTACGTTATCGCCTGGCATTACCATCTCAACACCTTCTGGCAGTTGAACGTCACCGGTCACGTCAGTAGTACGGAAGTAGAACTGAGGACGGTAGCCTTTGAAGAACGGAGTATGACGGCCGCCTTCATCTTTAGACAGTACGTAAACTTCTGAAGTGAACTGGGTATGTGGCTTGATGGTGCCCGGCTTAGCCAGAACCTGACCACGCTCGATATCTTCACGCTTAATACCGCGCAGCAGAATACCACAGTTCTCGCCTGCCTGACCCTGGTCCAGCAGTTTGCGGAACATTTCAACGCCGGTACAGGTAGACTTAACGGTGTCTTTCAGACCAACAACTTCAACTTCGTCGCCTACTTTCACGATACCGCGCTCAACACGACCGGTAACAACAGTACCACGGCCAGAGATTGAGAATACGTCTTCAATTGGCAGCAGGAACGGCAGGTCGATTGCACGTACTGGTTCTGGGATGTAGTTATCCAGGTGACCAGCCAGTTCAATGATCTTCTCTTCCCACTCAGCAACACCGTTCAGTGCCTGAAGAGCAGAACCGCGTACGATTGGAGTATCGTCGCCTGGGAAGTCGTATGCTGACAGCAGATCGCGAACTTCCATCTCTACCAGTTCCAGCAGCTCTTCGTCATCAACCATGTCGCACTTGTTCAGGAACACAATGATGTAAGGAACGCCAACCTGACGACCCAGCAGGATGTGCTCACGGGTCTGTGGCATTGGGCCATCAGTCGCAGCAACAACCAGGATCGCACCGTCCATCTGCGCAGCACCGGTGATCATGTTTTTCACATAGTCGGCGTGGCCTGGGCAGTCAACGTGCGCATAGTGGCGAGTCGGGGTTTCATATTCAACGTGAGAAGTGTTGATGGTGATACCACGTGCTTTCTCTTCTGGCGCCTTATCGATCTCATCGAATTTGCTTGCTTTACCGCCGTAGGTTTTAGCCAGAACGGTGGTGATCGCTGCAGTCAGAGTGGTTTTACCATGGTCAACGTGACCGATGGTGCCGACGTTTACGTGCAGTTTGTTACGCTGAAATTGCTCTTTAGCCATCGCTAGTCCCTCTAAGACACGGATATATCGAAGATATCATCATATCAACCAGGCAGGGCCTGACTGTTTGGTTTACAGAGAGAGAATCAGGAGAGAGATAAAGGAAGTGGTGCTGATACCCAGAGTCGAACTGGGGACCTCACCCTTACCAAGGGTGCGCTCTACCAACTGAGCCATATCAGCACATCTGGAGCGGGCAGCGGGAATCGAACCCGCATCATCAGCTTGGAAGGCTGAGGTAATAGCCATTATACGATGCCCGCGTCCTGGAACTCGGCTACCTGTTCTTTCTGTAGCTTATGAATAATAAAAGAAGACCTTCTATTATTCGAGCCTGCCAGAGTTTCTGGCTGACTTTGATTACGAAAATCCGCAATCTGAATTCGAAGGTGAGAGAGATGAACTCACCCGCCAGATAAAGATTTTATCTGACGCTCAACCAAGTGGTTGAGATGGTGGTGGGAGAAGGATTCGAACCTTCGAAGTCTGTGACGGCAGATTTACAGTCTGCTCCCTTTGGCCGCTCGGGAATCCCACCTACTTGATTGGTGCCGGCTACCGGAATCGAACTGGTGACCTACTGATTACAAGTCAGTTGCTCTACCAACTGAGCTAAGCCGGCATCAAGTGGAGCGCATTATGGGAAGACCGAGCCCAGGATGCAACAAAAAAATTGCCAAAACTGTTCTATCGCTTACTATTTGTGCAAAACATCGCAAACCGCTCATCATTTGCAGTATTTTCGTCCAAATGCAGTGTGTTTTTACGCCGCTGCACTAAGTGATTTACAGATGCTTATCGTGGTTTGGTCGTCGCACGCCAGAAGCACAACGCCATTTTTCATTTAAAAGTGCGTAACTTTTTTTATTGGTTCGGGTTTGATTGAACATTTTTTCAACTAACACAATGCAAGACGGGATTGTTCGTTAAGGGATGCCACTGTCGGCGTGTTAAAGAGGGAGGCATTATTGATTGTCTGAAGACGGCTCAACGTTGTCAGCGAGGGAAAATCTGAAAAGATTTTACGCGGCGCTACAGCAAAATCGATTGTAATAAGCGACTAAGCAATAATAAAAATGCGGGCACGCTTACGAAAGCGTGCTCAGGTTTATCAATTTGCTTCTTTTTAAAGTGACACTGGTGTTACCCTCCAGCCCATTGTTCTCGTTACTTACCCCCTATGACGTGCAACTGAGCTCGACGCATCATTGTATGCCAGACGCTACAAGATGTTGATGAGCCGGGATTTGCGGTCAGATGCATACTTATGAGTAAAAAAACGACACCACTCACTACACCCTATTTGCAGTTTGACCGTCAGCAATGGGCCGCCCTGCGCGACTCAGTGCCAATGACGCTCGCTGAAGGCGAAATTGAACGACTACGCGGTATCAATGAAGATCTCTCCTTAGAAGAGGTTGCTGAAATCTATTTGCCGCTCTCACGTCTGCTTAACTTCTATATCAGTTCTAATCTGCGCCGTCAGGCCGTGCTGGAGCAGTTCCTTGGCACTAATGGGCAAAAGATTCCCTATATCATCAGTATTGCCGGCAGTGTTGCTGTAGGTAAAAGTACAACTGCGCGTGTGTTGCAGGCGCTGCTTAGTCGCTGGCCAGAACATCGTAAAGTCGAGCTGATTACAACTGACGGCTTTTTACACCCCAATGCAGTGTTGAAAGAACGGGGGCTAATGAAGAAGAAAGGCTTCCCGCAATCTTACGATATGCATCGTCTGGTGAATTTTGTATCCGATTTGAAATCAGGTGCTAGTCAGGTCACTGCGCCAGTTTATTCACACCTTATTTATGATGTGATCCCGGATGGCGATAAGGTGGTACAACAGCCTGATATTTTGATTTTGGAAGGCTTAAATGTGCTTCAAAGCGGGATGGATTATCCCCACGATCCGCATCATGTATTTGTTTCTGATTTTGTCGACTTCTCAATTTATGTCGATGCACCTGAAGCATTATTAGAACGTTGGTATGTTAATCGTTTCTTAAAATTCCGCGAAGGCGCCTTCAGCGATCCAGATTCTTATTTCCACCATTATTCTCAGCTACCCAAAGATGAGGCGGAAAATATTGCTCGCGGGTTATGGAAAGAGATTAACTGGCTGAATCTCAATGAAAATATTCTTCCAACCCGAGAGCGCGCCAGCCTGATTATGACCAAATCTGCAGATCATGCCGTGCAAAGTGTTCGCTTGAGAAAATAATTTTTGATATTTAAACGCCCTTCTTTCCGAGGGCGTTTGATTTTTTTAGGTCAATTCAAATTAATTACCAGGACGCAGCGAAATCTCACCACCAACCCAGGATTTCACTTCACCTTCTTGCTCCAGTAATAAACCACCCTGCTTATCAATACCACGTGCAATACCATGGACTTCTCTGTCGCCAATCAGCAACTTAACCGGGCGATTGATAAAGTTGTCCAGTGCATCCCAGCGCTCTACAAACGGTGCCAATCCATCTCGCTCGAAAATCGGCAGTGCTTCACGCAGACGGTTAATGATTTTTGCAGCCAGCTCATTGCGATTAATTTCTACACCGGCTTCCTGCAAATTAATCCATCCCTGATTAATTTCAGAGGCTCCTTCTGAGCGCATAACCAGATTGACGCCTGCACCCATGACAATTTGCGCCGCATCGCCTGTTTTGCCGGTTAATTCAACCAGAATCCCAGCCAATTTACGATCGTTCAGGTAAAGATCATTGGGCCATTTGACACGCACATCAGGTGCACCCAGTGACTGAATCACCTCGGCCATCACGATACCAATCACCAGGCTGAGTCCCATTGCTGCAGCGGGACCTTGCTCAAGTCGCCAGTACATCGACAGATAGAGATTAGAACCAAAAGGAGAAAACCACTTTCTGCCACGGCGGCCACGGCCAGCTTGCTGATATTCTGCAATACAGGCATGACCAGAAGGCAACTGATCCATCCTATCCAGCAGATACTGGTTGGTAGAATCAATCACAGGGATGACATCTAAATCTGGTTGATGCAGATGCGAAAGAATATCGGCTTCATTCAGCAATTGAATGGGGGCAGGCAAGCTATATCCTTTTCCTGTGACGGTATAGACATCCAGACCCCAGCTCTTCAGGGTTTGGATATGCTTATTAATGGCTGCACGGCTCATACCCAATGCTTCACCCAACTGCTCCCCTGAATGGAATTCTCCATCAGCCAGCAGCGCGACCAATTTCAGCGGAACACTATTATCTTTCATGAAATGACCTCAACGGCGTTACGTTCGCCTTGAGCACCAATGAAGCGAACCTCTGGCTCGAGCCAAACATTGAATTTTTCACCCACGTGGTTTCGCACCTCGTGCGCTAAAGCAACGATATCCTTTGGCGTTGCCTGGTTTTCATTGATTAACACCAGTGCCTGGTGACGGTGTACCGCAGCGCCACCTACCTGATATCCCTTTAGATGACATTGATCGATCAACCAACCTGCCGCTAATTTCACGTCACCATTTGCCTGCGGATAATGCGGCATCCCCGGCCATGCTTTTAATAACTCATTAGCCAACTTGAGTGTGATAAGCGGGTTTTTGAAAAAACTGCCTACATTTCCCGTTACGCGCGGGTCGGGCAATTTGCTCTGGCGCATTTGGCAGACGGCATTGAACACATCCCATGCGCATACAGTGGCCGGGTTCAGTTTCGCTAAATCGCCGTAATTCAGTACCGGCTTCCATTGCTTTGCCAAACGAAGTCCGACAGCAACTATAACGTGATTATCCTTCATCTCGTGCTTAAAGATACTGTCACGATAACCAAACTGACACGCTTCTCGATCCAGGCGACTGATTTTTTGTGTGGGTAGATGCAGCACATCGACGTAGTGGCAAATATCCTTAAATTCAATACCATAAGCGCCAATATTCTGGATAGGCGCTGAACCAGCCTTGCCGGGAATTAACGCAAGATTTTCCAGGCCGGTAATACCTTTCTTTAAAGTATGCTCAACCAGCTCGTGCCAGTTCTCACCTGCACCGATATGCAAATGCCATGATTCATCCTCTTCCTCAAGTGAAATACCTTTGATGGCGTTAATAATCACGCCACCATCAAAGTCTTCCAGGAATAGCACATTGCTGCCCTCACCTAATACGATGAAAGGTTGATTCGCCTGTTGAGTTGCTTGCCATGCGCTCATGATGGCTTCGGATGTGTCTGCGATATACAGCGCTTGTGCACTGACTTCGAGACCCAGTGTGTTGAAAACTTTTAGAGAAGTGTGGGGGCTGGACATTTCACGGCCTTTACTGATTTATCTGGCCGTAGTTTACCCGATCAGTTAGTCACGGGTGGGATGTTTTCGTGGCTTTTAGCCCTGATTTCGCCAATTTGCAGACGTAAAAAAACCCTGAACGTGCGTTCAGGGTTTCTTCACTTATTTAATGCCTGGCAGTTCCCTACTCTCGCATGGGGAGACCCCACACTACCATCGGCGCTACGGCGTTTCACTTCTGAGTTCGGCATGGGGTCAGGTGGGACCACCGCGCTACAGCCGCCAGGCAAATTCCTGTGCTCTGTCCTGTGTCTTTTGTGCTGATGCTGCGTTGCTCTTCCTCGCGTAACTCAGTCACATACATCAGTATGCTCCTTCGTTCCGTCTCGGTCGGCGCCTTGCCTCAGCGCAAAATCCTTCGGACTTAACTCCGCAGGACATCGCTAAATCTTTTATCCGGATGAACAAAGCTGAAAATCTACTCGCGTCTCTCAAAAACGCCTCTGGCGTTGTAAGGTTAAGCCTCACGGGTCATTAGTACCGGTTAGCTCAATGCATCGCTGCACTTACACATCCGGCCTATCAACGTCGTCGTCTTCAACGTCCCTTCAGGACTCTCAGAGAGTCAGGGAGAACTCATCTCGGGGCAAGTTTCGTGCTTAGATGCTTTCAGCACTTATCTTTTCCGCACTTAGCTACCGGGCAATGCCATTGGCATGACAACCCGAACACCAGTGGTGCGTTCACTCCGGTCCTCTCGTACTAGGAGCAACCCCCCTCAATTCTCCAGCGCCCACGGCAGATAGGGACCGAACTGTCTCACGACGTTCTAAACCCAGCTCGCGTACCACTTTAAACGGCGAACAGCCGTACCCTTGGGACCTACTTCAGCCCCAGGATGTGATGAGCCGACATCGAGGTGCCAAACACCGCCGTCGATATGAACTCTTGGGCGGTATCAGCCTGTTATCCCCGGAGTACCTTTTATCCGTTGAGCGATGGCCCTTCCATTCAGAACCACCGGATCACTATGACCTGCTTTCGCACCTGCTCGAGCCGTCACTCTCGCAGTCAAGCTGGCTTATGCCATTGCACTAACCTCCTGATGTCCGACCAGGATTAGCCAACCTTCGTGCTCCTCCGTTACTCTTTGGGAGGAGACCGCCCCAGTCAAACTACCCACCAGACACTGTCCGCAACCCGGATTACGGGTCTACGTTAGAACATCAAACATTAAAGGGTGGTATTTCAAGGTTGGCTCCACGCAGACTGGCGTCCACGCTTCAAAGCCTCCCACCTATCCTACACATCAAGGCTCAATGTTCAGTGTCAAGCTATAGTAAAGGTTCACGGGGTCTTTCCGTCTTGCCGCGGGTACACTGCATCTTCACAGCGATTTCAATTTCACTGAGTCTCGGGTGGAGACAGCCTGGCCATCATTACGCCATTCGTGCAGGTCGGAACTTACCCGACAAGGAATTTCGCTACCTTAGGACCGTTATAGTTACGGCCGCCGTTTACCGGGGCTTCGATCAAGAGCTTCTCCTTACGGATAACCCCATCAATTAACCTTCCGGCACCGGGCAGGCGTCACACCGTATACGTCCACTTTCGTGTTTGCACAGTGCTGTGTTTTTAATAAACAGTTGCAGCCAGCTGGTATCTTCGACTGCCTTCAGCTCCGTCCGCGAGGGACTTCACCTGATGACAGCGTGCCTTCTCCCGAAGTTACGGCACCATTTTGCCTAGTTCCTTCACCCGAGTTCTCTCAAGCGCCTTGGTATTCTCTACCTGACCACCTGTGTCGGTTTGGGGTACGATTTCGTGTTACCTGGAGCTTAGAGGCTTTTCCTGGAAGCAGGGCATCAGTTACTTCACCACCGTAGTGGCTCGTCATCACACCTCAGCGTTAAAAAGAGTCCGGATTTACCTAAACTCTCCGCCTACATGCTTAAACCGGGACAACCGTCGCCCGGATAACCTAGCCTTCTCCGTCCCCCCTTCGCAGTAACACCAAGTGCAGGAATATTAACCTGCTTCCCATCGACTACGCTTTTCAGCCTCGCCTTAGGGGTCGACTCACCCTGCTCCGATTAACGTTGAACAGGAACCCTTGGTCTTCCGGCGAGCGGGCTTTTCACCCGCTTTATCGTTACTTATGTCAGCATTCGCACTTCTGATACCTCCAGCAAACCTCACAGTTCACCTTCAACGGCTTACAGAACGCTCCCCTACCCAACAACACATAGTGTCGCTGCCGCAGCTTCGGTGCATGGTTTAGCCCCGTTACATCTTCCGCGCAGGCCGACTCGACCAGTGAGCTATTACGCTTTCTTTAAATGATGGCTGCTTCTAAGCCAACATCCTGGCTGTCTGTGCCTTCCCACATCGTTTCCCACTTAACCATGACTTTGGGACCTTAGCTGGCGGTCTGGGTTGTTTCCCTCTTCACGACGGACGTTAGCACCCGCCGTGTGTCTCCCGTGATAACATTCTTCGGTATTCGCAGTTTGCATCGGGTTGGTAAGCCGGGATGGCCCCCTAGCCGAAACAGTGCTCTACCCCCGAAGATGAGTTCACGAGGCGCTACCTAAATAGCTTTCGGGGAGAACCAGCTATCTCCCGGTTTGATTGGCCTTTCACCCCCAGCCACAAGTCATCCGCTAATTTTTCAACATTAGTCGGTTCGGTCCTCCAGTTAGTGTTACCCAACCTTCAACCTGCCCATGGCTAGATCACCGGGTTTCGGGTCTATACCCTGCAACTTAACGCCCAGTTAAGACTCGGTTTCCCTGCGGCTCCCCTATACGGTTAACCTTGCTACAGAATATAAGTCGCTGACCCATTATACAAAAGGTACGCAGTCACCAAACAAGTTGGCTCCCACTGCTTGTACGTACACGGTTTCAGGTTCTGTTTCACTCCCCTCGCCGGGGTTCTTTTCGCCTTTCCCTCACGGTACTGGTTCACTATCGGTCAGTCAGGAGTATTTAGCCTTGGAGGATGGTCCCCCCATATTCAGACAGGATACCACGTGTCCCGCCCTACTCTTCGAACTCACAGTAAATGCACTTTTGTGTACGGGAGTATCACCCTGTACCCTGCGACTTTCCAGACGCTTCCACTAATGCACAAACTGATTCAGGTTCTGGGCTGCTCCCCGTTCGCTCGCCGCTACTGGGGGAATCTCGGTTGATTTCTTTTCCTCTGGGTACTTAGATGTTTCAGTTCCCCAGGTTCGCCTCGCAACACTATGTATTCATGTTGCGATGATGCACAGAGTGCACCGGGTTTCCCCATTCGGACATCGTCGGCTGTAGCGGTTCATATCACCTTACCGACGCTTTACGCAGATTAGCACGTCCTTCATCGCCTCTGACTGCCAGGGCATCCACCGTGTACGCTTAGTCGCTTAACCTCACAACCCACAGGCGTTTTACAACGCTGCAGACTGCAAGCATTTGAGAGACTCGAACACATCGTTTATTCATTCTTATTACGGAGAATGAACACGACGTGTCGTTTCAATTTTCAGCTTGTTCCGGATTGTTAAAGAGCAATATCTCAAACTCGACGTTACCGTCAGTTTTGAGATATTTCGTGGAGACACCTTTCACCTGTCACCAAGCAAGTGGCGTCCCCTAGGGGATTCGAACCCCTGTTGCCGCCGTGAAAGGGCGGAGTCCTAACCGCTAGACGAAGGGGACACATACATGTCACGACTTCGCAGCCGTCTTGCTCATTACTTTTCTATCAGACAATCTGTGTGAGCACTTCGAAGGAAGGTATCTTCAGGTAAGGAGGTGATCCAACCGCAGGTTCCCCTACGGTTACCTTGTTACGACTTCACCCCAGTCATGAATCACAAAGTGGTAAGCGCCCTCCCGAAGGTTAAGCTACCTACTTCTTTTGCAACCCACTCCCATGGTGTGACGGGCGGTGTGTACAAGGCCCGGGAACGTATTCACCGTAGCATTCTGATCTACGATTACTAGCGATTCCGACTTCATGGAGTCGAGTTGCAGACTCCAATCCGGACTACGACGCACTTTATGAGGTCCGCTTGCTCTCGCGAGGTCGCTTCTCTTTGTATGCGCCATTGTAGCACGTGTGTAGCCCTACTCGTAAGGGCCATGATGACTTGACGTCATCCCCACCTTCCTCCAGTTTATCACTGGCAGTCTCCTTTGAGTTCCCGGCCGGACCGCTGGCAACAAAGGATAAGGGTTGCGCTCGTTGCGGGACTTAACCCAACATTTCACAACACGAGCTGACGACAGCCATGCAGCACCTGTCTCAGAGTTCCCGAAGGCACCAAAGCATCTCTGCTAAGTTCTCTGGATGTCAAGAGTAGGTAAGGTTCTTCGCGTTGCATCGAATTAAACCACATGCTCCACCGCTTGTGCGGGCCCCCGTCAATTCATTTGAGTTTTAACCTTGCGGCCGTACTCCCCAGGCGGTCGACTTAACGCGTTAGCTCCGGAAGCCACGCCTCAAGGGCACAACCTCCAAGTCGACATCGTTTACGGCGTGGACTACCAGGGTATCTAATCCTGTTTGCTCCCCACGCTTTCGCACCTGAGCGTCAGTCTTTGTCCAGGGGGCCGCCTTCGCCACCGGTATTCCTCCAGATCTCTACGCATTTCACCGCTACACCTGGAATTCTACCCCCCTCTACAAGACTCTAGCCTGCCAGTTTCGAATGCAGTTCCCAGGTTAAGCCCGGGGATTTCACATCCGACTTGACAGACCGCCTGCGTGCGCTTTACGCCCAGTAATTCCGATTAACGCTTGCACCCTCCGTATTACCGCGGCTGCTGGCACGGAGTTAGCCGGTGCTTCTTCTGCGGGTAACGTCAATCGATGAAGCTATTAACTCCATCGCCTTCCTCCCCGCTGAAAGTACTTTACAACCCGAAGGCCTTCTTCATACACGCGGCATGGCTGCATCAGGCTTGCGCCCATTGTGCAATATTCCCCACTGCTGCCTCCCGTAGGAGTCTGGACCGTGTCTCAGTTCCAGTGTGGCTGGTCATCCTCTCAGACCAGCTAGGGATCGTCGCCTAGGTGAGCCATTACCCCACCTACTAGCTAATCCCATCTGGGCACATCCGATGGTGTGAGGCCCGAAGGTCCCCCACTTTGGTCCGAAGACGTTATGCGGTATTAGCTACCGTTTCCAGTAGTTATCCCCCTCCATCGGGCAGTTTCCCAGACATTACTCACCCGTCCGCCACTCGTCACCCGAGAGCAAGCTCTCTGTGCTACCGTTCGACTTGCATGTGTTAGGCCTGCCGCCAGCGTTCAATCTGAGCCATGATCAAACTCTTCAATTTAAAGTTTGATTTGCTGCAACAAGTGCAGCGATGCTCATCTGTAAAACGTCATAATGAATTTCATTATGTGTTCACTCGTGAGACTTGATATTTTTTACGTCCGGAGACGTTGATATCAATCCTGCGAGTGCCCACACAGATTGTCTGATAAATTGTTAAAGAGCGGTGCAATGAGCGCCTTAAGCTGCTGTTGCGAGGTGGCGTATATTACGCTTTCCTCCTTCAGAGTCAAACGCTTTTTTCAGTGTTTTTCTCCGGCGGGATGAATTTCTTCACTCCCTGCTGAGCCGTCTGCGTTGCCGCTTTGCCGTCTCAGTGGTGGCGCATTATAGGGAGTTATTCGGAGCTGACAAGGGTTTATTGCAAAAAAATGATCGTTCGACCTAAATTTAGCCACAACGCTTTATTTCACAACGATTTGCCTGGTAACTGCACAAAATCCTGGGCAAAAACCGCCACTTTATTCCAATCGGTGTATTCCACTTCTTTAGAGGTATCGGTCTCACCGCCCGTCATACGCATAATCAGTTGAATCATGACACGGTCAAACCAGCGATAGTGGGGATAACGCAACGCGCCGGCAAACACCGCACAGTAATCTGGCTGCCAGGGTGACTGCTCCAGGAACTTATGCGTATAGGCGTTGGTTGCTGGCGTGCACTTATCCGCTTTACGTGCCGTAAGATTGACGCTGAAGAAGCCACTGACGCGCTGATGCAGCTCAGTCTTATGCTGAGTAACAAACTTCATTAATGCCGGATGGAAATGTCCGTAACGGATTGAAGCGCCAATCAGCACGCGATCATACTGCGACCACTCAACCTGCTGTACTTCCAGTAAATCAATCACGTCACACAGCTGCTGCGGCGCTAGCGTCTGTGCAATACGCGCCGCGATCTCACGGGTTTGCCCATCACGGCTGGAATATAGAATCAATGCTTTCATTAGATAATCCTGTTTCTCTTATTCACGCCAGAAGGTCGGGGTGAACAGGACCAGCAGTGTGAACACCTCAAGGCGTCCAAACAGCATGGTTAAAATCAAAATCCACTTAGCGACGTCATTCATAGACGTGAAGTTATCCGCTACAACACCTAAGCCTGGGCCGAGGTTATTCAGCGTCGCGGCAACCGCAGCGAAAGCGGAGAAGTCATCGACGCCCGTCGCGATAATCGCCAGCATGCTGAGTAAGAACACCAGCGCATAAGCAGAGAAGAATCCCCATACCGCTTCAAGGATACGCTCCGGCAGTGCGCGATTACCCAACTTGATGGTGTAGACCGCGTTCGGATGCACCAAACGCTTAAGCTCACGCGACCCCTGCTTAAACAGCAGCAGAATACGAATCACCTTCAAGCCACCGCCAGTCGATCCCGCCATACCGCCGATAAAAGCCGAACAGAGCAACAGTACAGGCAGGAATAATGGCCAGCGCGCAATACTATCGGTGGTAAAGCCAGCAGTCGTTGCCATCGACACCACCTGGAAAAAGGCCTGGTTCAATGTTTGCCAGCCGCTGGCATAGACGTTGTGGAACCACAGCACTACCGTACAGATCAGCACTAACGTCAGCTGTACGCCAATAAACATGCGAAATTCGGGATCGCGCCAGTAAACTTTGAGGCTGCGGCCGCTCAATAAAGAGAAGTGCAAGCCATAGTTACAGCCCGAGATCAGCAGGAACACCGCCACGATGGTATTGATGGTAGGACTGTTGAAGTAGCCGATACTCGCATCATGTGTAGAAAAGCCACCAATCGCGATGGTCGAGAAGCTGTGACCGATGGCATCAAACACCGGCATGCCCGCCAGCCACAGCGCCACCGCACAGGCCACGGTAAGTAAGACATAGATTAGCCACAGCGTTTTAGCCGTTTCCGCAATACGCGGACGCATCTTGTTATCTTTTAACGGGCCCGGCATCTCAGCACGATAAAGCTGCATGCCACCCACGCCCAGAATCGGCAAGATGGCCACCGCCAATACAATGATCCCCATACCGCCCAGCCATTGCAGCATCTGACGATAGAACAAAATCGCTTTCGGTAAGGTATCAAGGCCCACCAACGTAGTGGCGCCCGTGGTGGTCAGCCCAGAGAAGGATTCGAAGAAAGCATCGGTAACCGAAAGGTGCGGCTGTTCAGCAAAAATGAAAGGCATCGCACCCACACTACCCAGCACCGTCCAGAACAGCACGACGATCAGAAACCCTTCGCGCGGTTTAAGTTCGGTTTTCTTTTTGCGATTAGGCCACCACAGCAGCGAACCAATCACAATCGCCATCATAAAGGTCTGGCTAAACGCGCGTCCGGCGCCATCGCGATAAATTAAGGCCACCAGCCCCGGTAGGATCATCGTCACCGAGAATAAAATTACCAACAGTCCCACGATGCGGGTAATGGCGCGAAAATGCATTCAGCTGTTCCTTTAAACAGATGCTTTTAGTTGTCCAGCGGGATGAGCGTCAGCGCGCCCCGGCTGTAATCAGAAAGGTTTTGCCGAAAGCCATCAATTTGCGGATGCGGCAACGCCAGACGTAGCGCGATACGATCCTGATAATGGCTCTCTTCAATGATGCCGTCAAAGCGTTGCAACAGACGCTCGATATCACTCAACTGGGCATAATCACATTGCAAGGTAAAAGATTGCATCGGCACTTTACGCGCTCGCATCAGTTGCTTCAGCCCCTGCTGCACGCCGCCGCCATACGCTTTCACTAATCCACCGGTACCCAGCATGATGCCGCCATAATAGCGCACTACCACTGCGGTAATTTCACCGACGCCGCTACCCATTAGCTGTGCCAGCATCGGTTTTCCCGCCGTGCCAGAAGGCTCACCATCATCGGAGAAACCCAGCTGCTGCGAATCATCCGGCGCACCGGCAACCCACGCCCAGCAGTGATGGCGCGCCGCAGGATGTTCCAACTTCACCTGCTGGACAAAAGCACGCGCCGCCTCAACGCCAACGGTATGCGCCAGATAAGTCATAAAGCGGCTTTTCTTAATGGTTTCCTCACTGAGGCTCACAGCCTCAGCGGGAATATCGTACGCATCCATCAGGCCAGATGCAGATCGCGCGTCATGTTTTCAACGCGATTGGCATGGATCACCACATTGTCTTCGATACGAATACCCCCGTACGGTTTCAATGCGTCGATCGCCTGCCAGTCAAAGTACTGGCTGTATTTACCGCCACGCAGTTTTGCCAGTAGTGAATCGATAATGTAGAAGCCTGGCTCGATGGTCAGCACCATGCCCGGCTCGAGCACGCGGGTACAACGCAGATAAGGATACTGTGATGGTGCCGCCAGGTGCGCGCCATTGTCATCCTGCATAAAGCCTGCGACGTCATGCACCTGCAAGCCCAGCGGATGGCCCAAACCGTGCGGCATAAACGGACCGGTCAGGTCTTCCGCCACCAGCGTCTCTTCGGTCAGACCTTTCACCAAATCGAACTTCAACAATAGACGGGCAATACGCTGATGCATTTGCAAATGGTAATCGGTGTAACGCACGCCCGCTTTCAACGTCGCAATCAGCGCCAGCTCTTCTTTATTCATCGCCTCTACCATTTCGGCATAACGCGATTTGCTTTGGGCTGCATAGCTGCGCGTCAGGTCGGCGGCGTAACCAAGGTATTCCGCACCCGCATCAATCAGGAAACTGTGGCGCTTCGTCGGTGGCTGATGGTCGAGCCTGGTGTAGTGCAGCACCGCAGCATGTTCGTTAAGCGCGATAATATTGCCGTAGGGCACATCCGTATCACGATGGCCAGTCGCCGTCAGATACGCCTGGTTGATATCGAACTCACTCATACCTGAGAAGAAGGCTTCTTTTGCCGCACGATGTCCTGCTACCGCCAGCTTCTGCGCTTCGCGCATACAGGCCAGTTCGTAATCCGTTTTGATACTGCGATGGTAATGAAGGAAGTCGATCACGCCTTTTGGATTCACGCGATCGCTATTGATGCCGAGTTGTGTGGCGCGGGAGGGCACAGGTCCGATATAAGCCACATTGTCGCGCTGAGCCGGCAGCAGTTGCCCAATCTCATCGGCATCTTTCAGGCCCACCACCTCAACATCCTGAGTCCAGAAGCTGTTGGGCAATGGCTCGACGTTATGCCAGTAATCCACAGGCGAGTAGAACCACAACTTTGGCTTATTAACGCCATCGATCCATAACCAGCAGTTAGGCACTTGCGTGACAGGAACCCAAGCCTTGAATTGCGGATTCACCTTAAACGGGTAGTCGTGATCGTCGAGAAAAACGGTTAACAGCTCGCCAGAGTGAATCAACATCGCATCAAGTTTAAAGCGTGCCAGCACCTGTTGCGCTCGCTGTTGCAGCGTATTGATATGCGCGTGATACAGGGTTTTCAGTGAATCCATGGACTTGTCTCCGATATCGCGAAATTGGCCGCAGTGTAGCACAGCCTCAAGTCTGTTGCCGTGCTGCACTCGCTGTGATCGGCGTATCAAATAAGCAAAGACTCGTTTGCAAAAAATTAACATGCCGCCCACACTCCAACTCATCTGGTATGACCAGATCACCTTTCGCGGTTTCAGGAGACGGACATGCTCTACCAAGGCGATACCCTTTCAGTTCACTGGCTTGATGACGGCATTGCCGAGCTGATTTTCGATGCCCCCGGTTCAGTGAACAAACTCGACACCAAAACAGTTGCCTCATTGGGCGATGCACTCAGCGTGCTGGAGCAACAGCCCGAGTTGCGTGGCCTGCTGCTCACCTCGGCCAAACCGGCATTCATTGTCGGTGCCGATATCACCGAATTCCTGTCGCTATTTGATGCGCCAGAAGAGAAGCTGAGCCAATGGCTGGCGTTTGCCAACAGCATCTTCAATCGCCTGGAAGATTTGCCGGTGCCGACTGTCGCTGCGATTGACGGCTACGCGCTGGGCGGCGGCTGCGAGTGTGTGCTGGCGACAGATTTCCGCGTCGCGACACCTGCTGCACGCATCGGCTTACCGGAAACCAAACTGGGCATCATGCCGGGGTTTGGCGGCAGCGTGCGCTTGCCACGTTTACTCGGCGCTGATAGCGCACTGGAAATCATTGCCGCAGGAAAAGATGTTGATGGCACCAGCGCCCTGCAACTCGGCCTGGTCGATGCGGTCGTGAGCAGCGAAAATCTACGCGCTGCAGCACTCACAATGTTGCAGGATGCCGTTGCGCAAGGCAGCTGGCAGGCGCGTCGGGCACCTAAGCTGGCCCCACTGAAATTAAGCCCGATTGAAGCGGCGATGAGCTTCACCATTGCCAAAAGCATGGTGATGCAAACAGCAGGCAAGCATTATCCCGCGCCTATCACCGCGGTGAAAACCATTGAAGCGGCAGCCGGTTTACGTCGTGACGATGCATTGAAACTGGAAACCGCTGCATTCGTGCCGCTGGCACAAAGCGATGTGGCGCGCGCGCTGGTCGGTATCTTCCTGAACGATCAGTATGTCAAAGGCCTGGCGAAGAAACACAGCAGTGCAGCCGGTGCACCGCAGCAAGCGGCCGTGCTGGGCGCAGGTATTATGGGGGGTGGGATTGCTTATCAGTCGGCATGGAAAGGCGTGCCGGTGAAAATGAAAGATATCAATCCGCAGGCGTTAACACTGGGGATGACAGAAGCCAGTAACTTGCTGAACAAGCAGTTGGAACGCGGCAAGATCAACGGGGCCAAACTGGCGAGCGTCCTCACGACGATTCAACCTACGCTGGATTACGCCGGTTTCGAACGTGCCGATGTGGTGGTCGAGGCCGTGGTCGAGAACCCGCAAATCAAGGCCAAAGTGCTGGCAGAAACCGAGCAACATCTGCGCGATGATGCCGTACTCGCCTCCAACACATCGACCATTCCGATTAGCCAGCTGGCGCAATCGCTGCAGCGTCCAGAAAACTTCTGCGGCATGCACTTCTTTAATCCCGTACCACGCATGCCACTGGTTGAGGTAATCCGTGGCGAGCAGACCTCAGAAGCCACCATCAGTAAAGTGGTGGCCTGGGCCAGCAAGATGGGCAAAACACCGATCGTGGTGAATGACTGCCCGGGTTTCTTTGTGAACCGTGTGCTGTTCCCCTACTTTGCCGCTTTCAGCCTGCTGCTACGCGATGGCGCTGATTTCCGTCAGATCGATAAGGTGATGGAGAAACAGTTCGGCTGGCCTATGGGCCCGGCCTGGTTGCTGGATGTGGTGGGCATTGATACCGCCCATCACGCACAACAGGTGATGGCGCAAGGCTTCCCTTCCCGCATGCAGAAGGATTACCGCGACGCGATTGATGTGCTGTTTGAAGCCAAACGCTACGGCCAGAAAAACGGCCTGGGCTTTTACAGCTGGGAGCAAGATAAAAAAGGCAAAACCCAGAAGAAAACCGATCCGGCTGTTGATGCGCTGCTGGAACCGATTTGCGAGCCGAAACGCGTGTTCAGCGATGAGGACATTGCTAACCGCATGATGCTGCCAATGCTCAATGAAGTGGTGCGCTGCCTCGAAGAGAAGATTATCGCCTCACCGGCTGAAGCCGATATGGCGCTGGTGTACGGCCTCGGTTTCCCTCCGTTCCGAGGGGGTGCCTTCCGCTATATGGATACGCTCGGCCTTAGCAATCTGGTTGATCAAGCCAAACGCTACACCCCACTCGGCCCGTTGTATGCGGTACCTGAACTGTTAGTGCACAAAGCGCATCAGCATCAAAGCTGGTATCCCGCAGCCCAACCGATTGACGAAGCGACACTGCAAAGTGCCTGAGGTAAAGAATATGGAAAAGGTAGTCATAGTTGATGCGGTACGTACACCGATGGGCCGTTCAAAAGGCGGCGCTTTTCGTCAGGTCCGCGCGGAAGATCTCTCGGCGCATCTGATGCGCGAATTGCTGAGCCGCAACCCCGGCGTTGATCCGGCCTCTCTGGATGACATCATCTGGGGATGCGTGCAGCAGACGCTGGAACAGGGCTTCAACATTGCGCGTAACGCAGCACTGCTGGCCGAAATTCCGCACCGCGTGCCAGCCAGCACGGTGAATCGCTTGTGCGGTTCGTCAATGCAGGCGCTGCACGATGCGGCACGCGCCATTATGGTGGGCGATGCGCACAGCTGTTTGATTGGCGGCGTCGAACATATGGGCCATGTGCCCATGAGCCACGGCGTTGATTTCCATCCGGGTTTGGGCCGCACCGTGGCAAAAGCTGCAGGCATGATGGGATTAACCGCTGAAATGCTGGCGCGCATGCATCACATCACCCGTGAGCAGCAGGATGCATTTGCGCTGCGTTCACATCAGCGCGCCTGGGCTGCGACTCAACGCGGCGATTTCAAACGCGAAATCGTGCCGACCTATGGCCACGATGCCGACGGCGTGTTGAAACGCTATGAAACGGATGAAGTGATTCGCGAAGATACCACGCTGGAAGGGTTGGCTGCGCTGCGTCCCGCGTTTGATCCGGTCAACGGCACCGTTACGGCGGGTACATCATCGGCACTATCCGATGGCGCGGCTGCCATGTTGATCATGAGTGAAAGCCGCGCGCGCGAACTCGGCCTGACCCCGCGTGCGCGTATTCGCAGCATGGCAGTGGTCGGCTGTGATCCTTCCATTATGGGTTACGGTCCGGTGCCAGCCAGCAAACTGGCACTGAAGCGCGCCGGATTAAGCGTGCAGGATATCGATCTGTTTGAGCTTAACGAAGCCTTTGCCGCGCAGACACTGCCGTGCCTTAAGGATTTGGGATTGCTGGATCAGCTTGATGAAAAAGTGAATTTGAATGGCGGCGCGATTGCGCTGGGGCACCCACTCGGATGCTCAGGGGCGCGTATCAGCACGACGCTGCTCAATCTGATGGAACGTCGTGATGCGCAATTTGGTCTGGCGACCATGTGTATTGGCTTAGGTCAGGGCATCGCGACGGTATTCGAACGCGTTTAATACGTTGATGCACGTGTTCCCGCCCTTTCGGGCGGGCTTTTTTACTCAGATAAAGGCAAACGCATCGCCAAACATCTGCGCTTCAACCGCACCACGTTCCGCGCAGAAACGCTCGCGCGCTATCTTCGCCATCTCGAAACGACCCGCAATATAGATATCGTGCTCGCTGAGAGTTTCATAGTCCTGCATCACGGCGGTCAACACCGTGCCACTACGTCCATCCCAACCCTCTGCGGGTTGCTCCACCACCGGAATCACCTTGAGATGAGGATGCTTGACCGCCAACGCGTTCAACTCATCCAGATCGTACAAATGCATCAATTCCCGGCCGCCCCAGTAGATGGCGATATCGCGGTCTGGCTGCTGCGCCAGTGCCGTCAGCAGAATCGAACGTGCATAGGAGAAACCGGTGCCGCCCGCGATCAGAATAATGGGGCGATCGCTGTCTTCACGCAGCCAGGCATCGCCATGCGGCATATCCACCGTGATTTGACGATCGTTTTTGATGCGATCCATCACCGCCATCGCGTAGAGATTGAGGTCAGATGCGCCAATGTGCAGCTCAATGATGTCTTTTTCCATCGGGGTTGAAGCCAGTGAGAAGGGGCGCTTATCACGCTCATCCATCACCACCATCAGATATTGCCCCGCGCGAAAAGTAAAATCCGCCGCCGGAATCAAACGAACGCGGTAAACGGTATCCGTAATCGCTTCGACCGAAGTCACCCTGCAGTTTAACGTCGTCATACGTGCCCTTTTTTATGGTTTTCTGCCGCCTTTAGCGCTGCGGCGGCTCGGCAAAGATAGCTAACTCATCCCAAATGGCGTCAATACGCGCGGTCACCGCCGGATCTTTCACAATCGGTGTGCCCCATTCGCGAGTGGTTTCGCCCGGCCACTTATTGGTGGCATCAAGTCCCATCTTCGAGCCCAGGCCGGAAACCGGAGAGGCGAAGTCGAGATAGTCAATTGGCGTATTCTCCACCATCACGGTATCGCGCGCCGGATCCATACGCGTGGTGATCGCCCAAATCACATCGTTCCAGTCTCGTGCGTTGACGTCGTCATCGCATACGATCACAAACTTGGTATACATAAACTGGCGCAGGAAAGACCAGACGCCAAACATTACGCGCTTGGCATGCCCGGCATATTGCTTCTTGATCGTCACCACCGCGAGGCGATAAGAACAGCCTTCCGGCGGCAAGTAAAAATCGACAATTTCCGGGAACTGCTTGATCAGAATCGGCACCAGCACTTCATTCAGCGCCACACCCAATACCGCAGGTTCATCCGGTGGACGACCGGTATAGGTTGAATGATAAATCGGGTTACGGCGTTGCGTTACGTGCGTCACGGTAAACACCGGGAAGCTATCTACTTCATTGTAGTAGCCCGTGTGATCGCCGTAAGGACCCTCTGGTGCCATATCGCCCGGCTCGATATAACCTTCCAGCACGATTTCTGCACTGGCGGGTACTTCAAGCTCGTTCGACAGGCACTTCACCACTTCGGTTTTGTTACCACGCAGCAAACCGGCAAAGGCATACTCCGACAGCGTATCCGGCACTGGCGTCACGGCGCCCAGAATCGTGGCCGGATCGGCACCCAGCGCCACGGACACCGGGAAGCGTTCGCCCGGATGGGCTTTGCACCACTCCTGGAAATCCAGCGCGCCGCCGCGATGCGACAGCCAGCGCATGATCACGCGGTTTTTGCCGATCACCTGCTGGCGATAAATACCCAGATTCTGACGTTCTTTATGCGGACCACGCGTGACGGTTAAGCCCCAGGTAATCAACGGCGCGGCATCGCCCGGCCAGCACTTCATCACCGGAATGCGCGACAGGTCGACATCATCACCGCTGAACACTTCTTCCTGACACGGCGCATTGCGCAGGCGCTTAGTCGGCATGTTCAGCACTTGTTTGAACTGCGGCATCTTATCGAACAGATCGCGGAAGCCTTTTGGCGGCTCGGGTTCTTTCAGAAACGCCAGCAGCTTGCCCACTTCGCGCAGGGCACTGACTTCTTCCTGTCCCATGCCCATTGCCACGCGCTTGGGAGTACCGAACAGGTTGCACAATACGGGCATGTCGTACCCTTTCGGGTTCTCAAACAGCAGCGCCGGACCGCCGGCACGCAGAGTGCGATCGGCAATTTCGGTCATCTCCAGCTCAGGATCGATCTCCTGAGTGATGCGCTTTAACTCGCCGCGCTGCTCTAGCAACGCGAGGAAGTCTCGTAAATCCTGATATTTCATGCGGCGTTAGCTTCCAGCCAGAGTGAATTGGCCATTATAGGTCTGATTCACGCTGGCGTGTTGTGGTTTGTGGTTCAAGCTGGCTGACAGGAGAAAGGCACCAGCGATTGAATGGCCAGCACATCGTGATGTGCGGCGATTGGCTCACCATGACGGAACACTTTAAAGTCTTCGCCGCGCGCTGTAGTAACGCAGGCGGTTTTCACTGACGTGCAGGAAACTGGCTTCTCGCAGGGCGATCACCGACTCATGTGGGTTGACCGCACAAAACTCCGCCAGACGCTCATCCCGCGTCTCCCCCATATGCCCGCTGACGTGAGCATCCAGATAGTGCGGATTGATCTGCACCGGGAACAGACCTAATGCAGGCAAGACCACGCTGCTGCGCACCGGCATATCGTTGGTGGTACGGATCGATGGCGTAGCCACATTGCAACCGGCGCTCCAGCCGACGTAAGGCACATCTCGCTCACGCACGGCACGCTGAATCGCCACGATCAGTCCGTGCTCATGCAGCATCTGATTGAGGAACCAGGTGTTGCCGCCGCTCACCAGGATCAACTCCGCCTGTTCAATCGCTGCCACCGGGGAGTCAAACTCATGCACGGTGCGCACCTGAATACCCAATGAGTCAGACAGGTCTTGTGCACGCTGCGCATGGTCGCCACGAATAATGGCATAAGGCACCAGCACCGCCGACGTAATGCCGCGCTGCGCAATCATCGCGTGCAGTTGGGGGTGAGCGTAGCTCAACAGTGGCGCGTCTTCGGCCACTTTGCCATTACTTAATAAGAACAGTTCCATCAGCCAGTCCTTTTTCAAATGAGAGCGAAAGATGGGGAAGGAGTCTGATACAGATGGTCATCAGCCGTCAATTTTCTTGCAAGAAAGCGTTAATAAGCCGCACCAATCGGAAAATTCGTAGTGATTTTTATTTCACAGCCGCGTTTCCACTGGCCGATGCGCTATAACTCTGACAGCAGGTTTGTTATTCTTAGCGTCCAATATTTGGGAGCAGTTATGGAATCCTGGTACTTACTCTATTGCAAACGTGGACAGCTGTTGCGCGCGAAAGAGCATCTTGAGCGGCAGGAGGTAAATTGCCTCAGCCCGATGATCGCTCTGGAAAAGATTGTGCGCGGTAAACGCACCACGGTGAGTGAGCCGCTGTTTCCCAACTATCTGTTTATCGAATTCGATCCGGAAGCGATTCACACCACCACCATCAGTAGCACGCGCGGCGTCAGCCACTTTGTGCGCTTTGGCGCGCAACCGGCGACGGTCTCCAGCGAAGTGATTGAAGCGCTGCAAACCGATGTGCCGCAAATTATGCTGGATCCAGAAACGCCACAAAGCGGTGATGAAGTGATCATCACCGAAGGGACTTTTGAGGGGCTGCGCGCTATTTTTGCCGAGCCTGATGGCGAAACCCGCTCGGTGTTATTGCTAAACCTGCTCAACAAACAAGTGATGCGCAGCGTCGACAACAAACAGTTCCGTAAGCTTTAAACCAGTTTAAACAGCTGACGTGCGTTGTGATTGACCTGCGCACCCAGCGCTTCAGCCTCCTCCCCACGCCAGTTCGCCACCTGCTGCACAATATGCGGCAGGAAACAGGGCTCGTTTCGACGCGAAGGCGGCCGTGGATGCATATCACGCGGGAGCAGATAAGGCGCATCGGTTTCCAGCAGCAGACGCTCTGCTGGAATCAGCGGCAGCATTTCCCGCAGCTCCAGTCCACGCCGCTCATCGCACACCCAGCCGGTAATGCCCACCGATAAGCCCAAGGCCAGGCACGATTCCAGTTCATCACGCGTGCCGGTAAAACAGTGTGCCACCGCGCCCGTCAATTTCGGCAGCCACGGCTCCAGCACTGCCACAAAACGATCGTGTGCTTCGCGGCAGTGGAGGAACACCGGCAGTTGTAACTCTGCTGCCAGCGCCAGCTGTGCATCAAAGGCGTATTCCTGCTGGTCGTGCGCCGCGAGATTGCGGTTAAAATCGAGGCCGCATTCACCGATGGCCACCACTTGCTCACTCTCAGCCAGACGGCGCAGCGTGTTCGCCGTGTCTGCCGACCATTCACTGGCGTGATGCGGATGCACGCCGGCTGTAGACCAGCAGTAGCCTGGATGCCTTGCCGCGAGCTGACGCGCCTGCTGGCTCTCCAGCGCATTGGTGCCGGTAATCAGCAGGCCGGTGACGCCTGCTTCGCGCGCGCGTTTAACCACCTGATCGCGATCTTTTGCGAATTGCGTGCTGGTCAGGTTTACACCGATATCAAACATGTCTTCTCCCAAATAAAAACCGCCCAATGTGTGGGCGGTTTAGATTCTTAACGCTCATCCCGCTCGCTTGCGGGAATGCCTTGTCAGGATTCGGTATTTTGTTCCTCATCCTCTGAATCTGACGCCTTGCGCCCTTTACCCACATAGTAACGGGAGAAGAATACGCCGACTTCAAACAGGCAGTACATCGGAATAGCGAGCAAAGTTTGCGAGAAAACATCCGGCGGTGTGAGCAGCATCCCAACAACGAACGCGCCCACCAGCATGTAAGGACGTTTCTTTTTCAAATCTTCTGGTGAGGTAATGCCGGTCCAGCACAGCAGCACAATCGCAATCGGCACCTCAAACGCCACACCAAATGCCATGAAGATAGTCATGACGAAGTCGAGGTAGTTGGTGATATCGGTAGCGATGGTGACACCCTGCGGCGCGGTTTTGGCAAAGAAGCCAAATGCCAGCGGGAACACGATGAAGTACGCGAAGGCCACGCCAACGTAGAACAGCAGCGTGCTGGAGAACAGTAACGGCATCACCAGCTTACGCTCATGGCGATACAGCGCAGGCGCCACAAAAGCCCACACCTGATACAAGATCACCGGCACCGCAAGGAACACCGAAACAATGATGGTGAGCTTAATGGGGGTGAAGAACGGTGAAGCCACGTCAGTGGCGATCATGCTGGCACCGGCCGGCATCTGGCTAATCAGCGGCGAAGCCACTAAGTGATAGATGTCGTTGGCGAAATAAACCAGGCACAAAAAGATAGCAAACACCGCAATAATGCAGTTCAGCAAACGCTTACGCAGCTCAATCAGGTGGCTGATGAGCGGTTGGGTATCTTCAACGGCCATGTTTATCTTTCATCTTTTACGGTGGGGGTGGGCGTCGCATTCTGCGCGGTATTAACAGGTGCCGCAGCCTCTGCTGTTACCGATTGAGGTTTCTGAGCCGGTGCGCTGGCCTTGTGCTCTGCCGCCACTGCCTGAGGTGCCTGAGCCGGTGCGCTGGCCTTGTGCTCTGCCGTCACCGCCTGAGGTGCCTGGGCCGGTGCGCTGGCCTGATGCTCTGCCGCCGCGGGAGTGACCGGAGGCTGGCTTACCGGTGCAGAAGAGGTGCCTGCAGACGGCGGTTGATGAATGGTGTTCGCTTCATCTTCCGCTTTCTCGATATCGATGCTCTGCTGTACAGAACGCTTCATCGAATCGGCGGTTTTACGCAACTCTTCCATCGACTCTTTCAGTTCCGGTGACAGTGAGCCACGGCCCGCTTCCTCGACCTTTTTCAGGCTGTCCTGCAATTCCTGCAGTTTCAGCTCCTGCGCCAGTTCGTTTTGCACGTTAGCAGCCAGGGAGCGAATCGCCCGAATCCAGCCCACGACGGTTTTCACCGCAACCGGTAATCGTTGCGGGCCTAGAACGATCAGCCCGATAACGAACACCAATACCAGTTCACTAAAACCAATATCGAACACAGTTAACCCTTACTTGTCCCGGGCGTCGTCTTTACTCGCCGAGGTTTGCTGTTTGTCTGCCAGAGTCTTGGCGTTGAAGTCAGCGTCCTGCTCTTTCGGCTGATCCTTTTTATCGTCTTCATCGCCCATGGCTTTTTTGAAGCCACGAATAGAAGAACCTAAATCCGAACCCAGGTTACGAAGTTTATTGGTACCGAACAGAAGAACAACAATGACGGCAATGATTAACAATTGCCAAATACTGATACCGCCCATGAGATATGCCTCTAATATTCTGTGAAAAACTTTGAGTTGAAACGCACAGAAAGCCCGTATGAATTCGGGCTTTAGCCTGCGACATTACGCGATTTGCACCAGGCAAACAATCAGTTTGTCTTGCGCCAGCCTATCAGCCAGGTGACGATGCCAGCGGCCATTAATAAGGCGGGGAAGAAATCCCAGTCGGGTCGACTTAACAGCACCGCGGTGCCACTTAATAACAGTGTAGCCCCTACACCAAACAGATAACGTGCCTTGTGATGGCGCGTGCGTTGCGCATTCATATCGTTGACCAGTTTATCGACGCTGTGCTGCAATAATTTATGCTGACGCATGCTGTCGTAGAACAGTTCAGGCAACTCCGGCAGTTTTTCAGCCCAGAATGGCGCCTTCTCTTTCACTGCGCGCAGAATCGCAGGAATACCGATCTGATCTTTGATCCAGTCTTCGAGGAACGGCTTCGCGGTTTTCCACAGATCGAGCTGCGGATAAAGCTGACGGCCAATCCCTTCGATGTAGAGCAATGTTTTCTGTAACAGCACCAGCTGCGGCTGCACTTCCATATTGAAGCGACGCGCGGTGTTAAACAGGTTCAGCAGCACGTGGCCAAATGAAATCTCAGCCAGTGGCTTCTCAAAAATCGGCTCACAGACGGTACGAATGGCGAATTCAAAATCTTCCACATTGGTATCCGGCGGCACCCAGCCCGAATCCACGTGCAGTTCCGCCACTTTGCGGTAATCACGGTTAAAGAAGGCAATGAAGTTTTCCGCCAGATAGCGCTTATCTTCTTTATTCAGCGAGCCGACAATGCCGCAGTCAATCGCGATGTACTGCGGATCTTCTGGATGGTCATAACTGACGAAGATGTTGCCGGGGTGCATGTCAGCATGGAAGAAGCTATCGCGGAACACCTGGGTGAAGAACACCTGCACGCCGCGTTCTGCCAGCAGCTTCATGTTGACACCATGCTTCTCCAGCGTCGCCACATCAGAAATGGGAATGCCGTAAATACGCTCCATCACCATCATCGATTCGCTGCAGTAATCCGAGAACACTTCCGGCACATACAGCATCGGGCTCTGCTCAAAGTTACGACGCAGCTGAATGGCGTTCGCCGATTCGCGCAGCAGATTGAGTTCATCAATCAGGGTCTTTTCGTAATCGCGCACCACTTCAACCGGGCGCAGACGACGACCATCCGGCAACAGACGAGGAACCCAATGCGCCATGCGGTAAATCAGCTTCATATCCGCTTTGATCACCGGCAGGATGTCCGGACGAATCACTTTGATCACTACGTCACGGCCGTTAGACTTAAGCGTGGCAGTGTGAACCTGCGCAATCGAAGCAGAAGCCAGCGGCTTAATATCAAAATCGTCAAACCAGGTGTCGACAGGACCGCCAATGGATTGTTCAATCTGCTGCTGGGCTTTCAGCCCATCAAAAGGCGCCACGCGGTCCTGCAACACCGCCAGTTCATCGGCGATGGCCGGTGGGAAGAGATCACGGCGCGTCGAAAGCATCTGACCAAATTTGATCCACACTGGACCAAGTTGCTCCATTGCCAGACGAATGCGCACGCCCGTCGATTCATTTTTGTGCTTGTTAGGGATCCAGAAAATACAACGTCGCCAGATACGAAGCGGCAACGTGATGCGCATGTGAGGGATCAGTTCATCAAGCCCGTAAGTCAGAAAGACCTTGATGATGAAGTATAAGCGCCGAATTTCTCCCAGCGTCATTTCGCCTCCAGCTGTGCTAAACGCGCTTCGAGCGCATTAAGCGAACGTTCCATCGCTTCAACCTCTTCACAGAACCACGCCAGCTCCAGTGCACCGGGCGCAACCCGCCACTCTTCCGTCAGCACCTGACCGAGATAATCCTGCCGACGTGTCACCTGTTGCTGCACAAATTTCAGCGCCTGCTGAGCAGCCTGACTGACACCCTGCGCAGCAATGTCGCCGATCCACGGCGCCAGATACTCGGCTGGATCGAGCTCAGCAAGATCCATTAGCGCGGAGAATTGCTGAACCACTTGCAGATCGCCTTCCACGTCCAGCTCACCGCTACGGATCAAACTGGTCAGCTGCTGGCGATCGCGCAGTTTCGGCAAGGTGCTAAGGCGCAGACTCACGCTACAGTCGCTGCTGTCCTGCCAGTCACTCAGCACATCCAGCTGCGATTCGCTAAACACCAGCACCAGAGGGAAATCCAGCTCCTGCAGGCGCAGCATCAGCACTTTACCTGCCAGACGTTGACGCGCGGCTTTCAGGCTACGATCACGATACAGAACACGATTGAGGGCGGTTTCAAGGCCGCCCGTGATTAGCGGGGTAAAAGTCATGATCAATCAGAACTTAAAGCCGCGATGCAACGCCACAATACCGCCGGTCATGTTGAAGTAAGTGGTATTTTCAAAACCCACATCGTTCATCATCGCCTTCAGGGTTTCCTGATCGGGATGCATACGAATCGATTCTGCCAGATAGCGATAGCTATCGGCATCCTGCGCCACCAGCTGCCCAATACGCGGCAGGATGTGGAAGGAATAGGTATCGTAGGCTTTGCTCAGCGGTTCCAGCAGCGGTTTGGAAAACTCCAGCACCAGCAAGCGTCCGCCTGGTTTCAGCACCCGGAACATCGAGGCCAGTGCCTTCTCTTTTTCGGTGACGTTACGCAAACCGAAAGAGATGGTGATGCAATCGAAATAGTTATCCGGGAACGGCAGCGCTTCGGCGTTGGCCTGCACATAGCTGACGTTGCCTGACACGCCCATATTGCGCAGCTTCTCGCGGCCCATCTTCAGCATCGAGCTGTTGATATCCGCCAAAACGACCTGACCCGTCTCGCCCACCAGGCGAGAGAATTTTGCTGTCAAATCACCGGTGCCGCCGGCCAGATCCAGCACACGCTGACCACGACGCACGCCGCTGCTGTCGATGGTAAAACGCTTCCAGACACGATGGATGCCAAACGACATCAAATCGTTCATCAGGTCATATTTTGCCGCTACGGAATGAAACACGTCCGCGACTTTATCGGCCTTTTCGCTTTTCGCGACGGTCTGAAAGCCAAAATGAGTAGTTTCCTGCTGTGATTCATTTGCCATCGGGTTTACCTGTTCCACAAACAATTCTTGCCGAAGTGTATCAGAGTCGCGCTACGCGAGCACGCGACCACCGTGCTATTCGTTGATGCGGCGCAGTGAAGCGGTGGAAGAATCTGCCACATTTTCATCAGGCTTGGGATCGTCCGCCCAATCTTCATCCGCCTCTTCCGGCTGCGCTTGCTCCACCAGTTGGGGATTGATCGGCCGTTTGATTTCCACACCTAACGCGCGGAAGGATTCGCTTTGCGCAATCAAATTGCCGCGCCCTTCTGACAGCTTTTTCATCGCCTGATGATAACTCTGCTGCGCTTTATCGAGGCTGTGACCGATACCGCTCATATCATCCACAAACAGCCGCATTTTATCGTACAACCGCGTAGCTCGGTCGGCGATGCGTTGCGCATTGCGACTCTGATGCTCATAACGCCACAGGTTGTTGATGGTGCGCAGCGCCACTAGTAATGTCGTAGGGCTTACCAGCATGATGTTCTGCTGCAGCGCTTCGCTGATCAGCTCTGGCTGCCGATCAATCGCCAACAAGAACGCGGGCTCGACCGGAATAAACATCAACACATAATCCAGAGAGCGTAAACCGGGCAATTGTTGATAATCTTTTCGCCCCAGCAGCCGAATATGGCCGCGCATGGCGTTAACGTGCTCCTGGATCGCCTGCTCGCGCGTGGCTTCATCTTCCGCGTTGAAATAGCGTTCGTAAGCCACCAGCGTCATTTTTGCGTCAATCACCACATCCTTGCCCTGCGGCAACCGCACGATCACATCCGGTTGCATCCTGCCCTGCTGTTCCAGCTGCACGCTGACCTGCGTCTGATATTCATAACCTTCGCGCAGGCCGGAAGCCTCCAGCACGCGCGCCAGCACCACTTCACCCCAGTTGCCCTGAATTTTGTTGTCGCCTTTCAACGCTTTGGTGAGATTGACCGCTTCCTGTGCCATCTGTGCGTTAAGCTGTTGCAGCTGGCGAATTTCATGAGCCAGCGTATGGCGTTCGCGGGCTTCCTGGCCAAAGCTATCCGTCACCTGGCGACGGAAACCATCCAGCTGTTCACGCAGCGGACCAATCAACCCGTTGAGGCTTTGCCGATTCTGCTCATCCACCCGACGTCCGCTGTTTTCAAAGATGCGGTTGGCCAGATTCTCAAACTGTGCGCTGAGACGCTGTTCGCTGTTAGTGAGCAGGCGCTGCTTCTCTTCTGCGCCAAAACGCGTCTCTTCTAAACGGATGGTGACTTCACGCAGTTCAGCTTCTTGCGCACTGTTCACTTCCAGCTGATTGCGCAATTCCCGGCTAAGCTGCTCGCTTTCGCCACGCCAGTAATCGAGCTGTTGCAGCCGTTCCTGTGCACCGCTAAGCGTGCCATGAAGCTGCCGCAGTTCTTGCTCGCGCTGCAGAATTTGTTGTTGTAACTGTTCGAGCTGCTGCTGCTGACGGTGTTGCGCCTCTTCCAGCAGTCGGCGTTCTGTGGTGAAGCTGGCGTGCTGGTGCCCGGCACGCAACTGGGCCAAAATCCAGCCGAGGCCCAGTCCGGCCAGCGCCAGCGCACCGCTAATGATAAGTTGCTGATCCATAATCCCCCCGCGGATCGTTTCGCTGAGGGAAAAGGTAAGTCGCTACTGTATGAATGTCCAGACAGTTGTGTAGCTGGCAGATGATTTACAGCGCTTTCACCGTCAAATCACCCGCCTTCCACGCATCAATCAGGAAAAACGGCATCGGCAACAGCCATTCACTGCCCTTCACTTTGGCGGGATAGCACCAGCTTTGTCCGTTGTGAGTGAGTTCAACCTGCTGCCAGCCGTTATCAACATTCTCCACCTTGCCCGCCATGCTGGAATACCCTGCGTTGCTGCCGACGTGAAAACGCTCGGTTTGCCAGCGAATTGGCGGATGTGCGGGCCACGCCTGGGCATGATGGAATCGGAAGATGTCATCATGATTCAGCAGGCTTTCGCGCACCGTCGGCCACAACGCCACTTTGAGGAAGTATTGATCGGTGAAGCGTTCACTGCCGCTGTACTGGGCGATAAAGTCGCGTATCTGCTGTTCAACGTTGTGGAATACGCCATGACAGCCGCCCCACATGCCTGCCAGCAGCAGTTCGGTATGCGTAAAGTAGTCACGCATGTGATGGAACCAGCAGGGCGATTGCAGCCAGGCTTCTACCGCCGCCACTTCACGCTCCGACAGCAGGGAGTCCGCATCTCGCACGATATAACGCTTGACGCATGGATCATCCATCACCAGAAAGCGCCACAGCGTCGGGAATATGGTCTTCTCATGTGACATATCCACTAACTGGACATTTGACTGCTTCAGACGCTGCCAGACGTGTTGCGGCACGCTGTCGTCAAGATAGATGCGACACATCCAACCGGGATAGAACTCGCGCGCAACGTCGATATTTTTGATCAGCGTTTCACAGTAGCGCGGTTGGCCGCCATACAGACTGAAAGAGATGATATTTTCAGTTGGATTGGTGGGATTGAAACACGGCGGCGCTTCTGCGGGATACGCCACTGTGTGGCCCTGACGAAAGATCGCGTCAGACTTCTCCAGCGACTCACGGCCGTAACGTGCCACTTCATCGTGCTTTTCCAGCCAGCCACACACTTCGGTTAAGCCATCGAGCCAGGTGTCGGAAGCCTGCGCACGCTGCGCTGCCGATGCCTGATAGATCTTTTGATAAGTTTTGTAGGATTTTTTGTACTCCCCCACGCGCATTAGCGTCAGCGCATAGTCACTCAGTACCTGCATGTTTTGCGGCATGACGCGCAAAACCTCTTCACAGCACTGACGTGCCACGGGGAAATCAGAGGCCGCCATCGCCTGGCGGAAACGCGCTGCCACGCTCTCAATGCGAGACTGAGCAGCCGTGGAAGGATGATTAAAGGCAGGACGCGGAGCAGAAACCGTTTTGCGCATAGTTGTTTTCTCAGTATCAGCTGAAAAACGTGCGCAATGTGATGGCAGCAGGGAATTCCTTATCCGTAATACCTGCTGCCTTGCGCACTAAATTAAGCGACGCGCGGCTTCTACAACAATTTTCACCGCATCGCTTTCGGTCTGTTTCATGGTCGCGGCATCCGGGATCTCTTTCTGCGTACGGTTAACGATAACACCCGCCACCATGCCCGCTCGCAGCCCCTGACTGGCGCACATGGTTAACAGTGTAGCGGATTCCATCTCATAGTTAAGAACCCCCATTTGCTGCCACTCTTGCATTGAGCCCTGGAAGCGATTCACCACACGTCCTGAGAACGTGTCGTAACGCTCCTGCCCCGGATAGAAGGTGTCAGATGAAGCGGTGATACCAATGTGCGTTTTGGCACCGCAGGCTTCTGCTGCGGCCACCAGCGCGGTGGTGCAGGTGAAATCGGCCACTGCCGGGAACTCCATCGGCGCAAAGTGCAGGCTGGCACCGTCAAGACGCACCGAAGCAGTAGTCACCAGCACGTCGCCTACATTGATATTCGGCTGGATCGCCCCGGTCGTGCCCACACGCAGGAAAGTGCGCACGCCGAGCTGCGCCAGTTCTTCCACGGCAATAGAGGTCGATGGACCGCCGATCCCGGTAGAACAGACCACCACCGGCTTGCCATCCACTTCCGCCAGGTAAGTGGTGAATTCACGGTGCGAAGCCAGATGCTGCGGATTATCCATCAGCGCAGCGATTTTTTTCACACGCTCCGGATCGCCGGGAACGATAGCCAGTGTGGCTCCTTTCAGATCGGCTTTAGTGATACCAAGGTGGAAAACGTCAGACTGGGCCATAACAGACTCCTGATAGATAAGGGATATGCGTGTCACTCTACGCCAGAGCGCCATATATATATGTGATTTATTTCACCATCGACAATGAAACTTACATTATCAGAAAATTATTATGTGATTCACATCACACATTGCAGCTCGGCAATTCTGAATTGCTACAAGCGGTGCTGTGTAAGTTCGGGTGGCAGTGTTAATAGAGAAGAAGAACATAAGTACACATCCCTCTGAACCCTACGTCAGCCTTGCTCCTGAAGCAGGCTATAGTTACGTGATTGCGCATTTGCTAGCACGGAGAGAACCATGAAAACCGAAGACAATATGGCACAAAAATCAGTAGCCGGTGGCTTTGCCCCTGCCGTTCAGCCCATCGCCAGCAGCACCATTACCACCGTCAGTGACGCTATTCACACCGGTGAAACTTCTGTTCCCAGCCAGGGAGAAAACCTTCCGGCTTATTATGCTCGCCCCAAATCCTATGAAGGCAAACTACCGGTGATTCTGGTGGTGCAGGAGATTTTTGGCGTTCATGAACATATTAAAGATATCTGCCGTCGTCTGGCGCTGGAAGGCTATCTGGCGGTCGCACCTGAACTCTACTTCCGTGAAGGCGATCCCGGTGACTACAGTGATATCCCGACACTGTTCAAAGAACTGGTCAGCAAGGTGCCCGATTCTCAGGTGCTGTCCGATCTCGATCACGTTGCCAACTGGGCCGCACGCCACGATGGCGATATTCGTCGCATGGCCATCACGGGCTTCTGCTGGGGCGGACGCATCAGTTGGCTGTTCGCCGCGCACAATCCGCAGGTGCGGGCGGCAGCGGCCTGGTATGGTCGGTTAGAGGGTGAGAAAACCCTCAAACAACAAAAACATCCTATCGATGTAGCCGTCGAGCTTAACGCACCGGTGCTCGGATTGTACGGCGGTCAGGATGAGAGCATCCCGTTAGAGAGCATTGATAAGATGCGTCAGGCACTGCATGCCGCCAATGCCAAAGCGGAAATCGTGGTGTATCCGGAAGCGGGACACGCGTTTAATGCCGATTATCGCCCAAGCTACCATGCTGACTCAGCCGCTGATGGCTGGGCACGCATGCTGGCCTGGTTTAAACAGTATGGCGTTGCACCCAACGCGTAATAACAAGGGGCGCTGCAAGGCGCCCCTGTTTCTCACGATTAAGCCGATTCTGCGCGCAGCTTTTTCGCGGCGGTCACCATGTTCGCCAGCGCCTGCCGGGTTTCACTCCAGCCACGGGTTTTCAGACCGCAGTCCGGGTTGACCCACAAACGCGCGGGCGGAATACTTTGCGCCGCTTTACGCAGCAGCTCTTCCATCCATTCAACGCTGGGTACGTTCGGGGAGTGTATGTCATACACACCTGGCCCAATTTCGTTCGGGTATTCGAACGCTTTAAACGCATCCAGCAATTCCATATCCGAGCGTGAGGTTTCGATGGTAATCACGTCCGCGTCCAGTGCCGCTATCGATTCCATGATGTCATTGAACTCGCAATAACACATGTGCGTGTGGATCTGCGTTTCATCCTGCGCCACAGCCGCGTTGAGGCGGAAGGCATCCACTGCCCAGGTCAGGTACGCCGCCCAATCCGACTGGTGCAAGGGTAAGCCTTCGCGCAGCGCGGGTTCATCAATCTGGATGATCCCGATCCCGGCTTTTTCCAGATCTTCCACTTCATCACGCAGCGCCAGTGCAATCTGTTTAGCAAGGGTTTCCCGCGTCACGTCTTCACGCGGGAATGACCAGCACAGAATCGTGACCGGGCCGGTGAGCATGCCTTTCACTGGCTTTTCAGTCAGCGATTGCGCGTACTTCGCCCACTCAACGGTAATCGGCTGCGGACGACTGACATCACCGATGATCACCGGCGGCTTCACACAGCGAGAGCCATAGCTTTGCACCCAGCCATTTTGCGTAAACACGAAGCCATCGAGGTTTTCGCCGAAGTATTCCACCATGTCATTACGCTCTGCTTCGCCGTGCACCAGCACATCCAGCCCGAGCCGTTCCTGTTCGGCAATCGCCTGCTTGATGTGCTCCGCGATGCCGGTGCGATAGTGGCCTCCATCGATATTGCCTTTTTTGAAGTCGAGTCGCAGGCCGCGAATTTCGGTGGTTTGCGGGAAGGATCCAATCGTGGTGGTCGGCCAGGCAGGCAGATTAAAGCGATGGCGCTGCGCTTTGGCGCGTTCGTCATAGTGGCTGGCGCGCTCAACGTCTTTGGCCTGAATATTCGCCAGACGTGCGCCCACTGCGGCATTGTGCACGCGCGAAGAATGAGAACGGGCGCGAATCGGCGCGCTCCACTCCGTCAGCGATGCCGCATCGTTTTTATTGAGCGCCTGGCTCAACAACCTCAGCTCAGCACACTTCTGTAAGGCGAAGGCGAACCAGCTTTTCACTTCCGCATCGAGCCGGGTTTCAACGCTGAGATCTATCGGGCTGTGCAGCAGCGAGCAGGAGGATCCAATCCACAGATTTTCACGCTGCCCAACCAGCGGTTGCAGGCGATCGAACCAGCGACTGAGCTCGGCACGCCAGACATTGCGGCCGTTGATCACCCCGACTGAGAGCAGCCAGTCGGCGGGGAGCTGTTGGTGGATATGCTGGATGTCATCTTTGCCATGCACCAGGTCAACGTGTAAACCTTGAACCGGTAGCGTCTTAATCACATCGAGATTTTGACCAATGCTGTCAAAGTAGGTCGTCAGTAGCAGTTTTACATGACCTTGCAGCGCATCGTAGGCAGGCTTGAACGCATCACGCCATTCCTGTGGCAGCTCCAGCACCAGCGCGGGTTCATCGATCTGCACCCATTCAATACCGCGCTGATGCAGTTCAGCCAGCACTTGCTGATAGACCGGCAGAATCGCTTTCAGCAACGACAGGCGGTCAAACGGCTCACCTTTGACTTTGCCCAACCACAGGTAAGTGACCGGTCCCAGCAGCACCGGTTTGATCGCGTGACCCAGCGCCAATGCTTCGTCCACTTCTTCAAGGAGCTGTGTCCAGCTTAGTGAGAACTGCTGGCCCTGAGTGAATTCCGGCACCATATAGTGATAGTTGGTGTTGAACCATTTGGTCATTTCAGCGGCGGCGGCAGGATTGCCGCTGGGGGCGCGGCCACGTCCCAGACGGAACAGCGTATCGAGATCGACCGATCCATCCTGGTTCTGATGGCGCGCCGGCACATTGCCCAGCATCAGGCTGGTGGTCAGCACATGATCATACCAGGCGAAATCGCCCACGGGCAGCAGATCCACCCCCGCGTCTTTCTGCTGTTGCCAGTGGCGAGCGCGCAGCTCGCACCCCACCGCCAGCAGCGCTTCCTGTGAGCTGTTACCTGCCCAGTAGCTTTCCTGTGCTTTTTTCAGTTCACGACGCAGACCGACACGAGGGAAACCGAGCGTATGGTTCAGAATGGTCATTTAGTGATCTCCAGATATGCTTAACGGGTCGAGCCCGTTTACGTTCATCCAGCGAGTGACATTGCCGTCCGCTGAACGCCTGAACTGGACGAAAGTCATGTGGCGGTGGCGCTTGCTTGAGATGTTTAGCCGTCCAGATGTTTACACCGCCATAATCTGCGGGTACTGTATGTTCCTCAAGCGCAATTTGTTCAATCTCGATGTGAAGGACTCTCATGATCGAACTCAAACATCTGAGAACGCTGCAGGCGTTGCAAAATACCGGCTCGTTGGCCGCTGCCGCCGCTCAGCTTCATCAGACACAATCGGCGTTATCGCATCAGTTCAGCGATCTGGAACAGCGGCTGGGCTTTCGCCTGTTTGTGCGCAAGAGCCAGCCGTTGCGGTTTACGCCGCAGGGGGAAATCATGCTGCAGTTGGCCGAGCAGATTTTGCCGCAGATTCAGCAGGCGTTGCAGGCATGCCACGAGCCGCATCAGACCACGTTACGCATCGCCATTGAGTGCCACAGCTGCATTCAGTGGCTAACGCCAGCCCTCAATAATTTCCGCCAGAGCTGGCCGCAAGTGGTGGTCGATTTTAAATCGGGCGTGACTTTTGATCCCCAGCCCGCCCTGCAACAGGGCGAACTGGATGTGGTGTTGACCTCCGATATCCTGCCGCGCAGCGGTTTGTTCTATACGCCGATGTTTGATTTTGAGGTACGTCTGGTGCTGGCCCCGGACCATCCGCTGGCGAAGCTGGAACATATCTCACCGGAAGATTTGGCCGATGAGGTACTGATGATCTATCCGGTGCAGCGTCAGCGTCTCGATATCTGGCGTCATTTCCTGCAGCCTGCAGGCATCAGCCCGGCGCTGAAGAGTGTGGATAATACGCTGTTGCTGATTCAGATGGTGTCAGCACAGATGGGTATTGCGGCCCTTCCGCATTGGGTGGTGGAGAGTTTTGAAAAGCAGGGTCTGGTGGTGACCAAGACATTGGGTGAGGGTTTGTGGAGCCGTTTATATGCCGCCGTGCGCGATGGTGAGCAGCGTCAGCCGGTGTTAGAAGCCTTTGTGCGCTTCGCCCGCCAGCACGCCTGTGACCATCTGCCGTTTGTACGTGATGCCGCTCGCCCGGGTTCATTGCAGTCAATTTCTTGATCATCCCACGGGCGACCTGTGTCGCCCGTGCTGTTATCCCTGCCCGGCCTGCTCTATAATGCGCCGCCTCAATCCGCGACCAAGAGAGTTTCACCATGACGAGTAACGATGTTCTGCGCAGCGTGCGCTATATGCTTGATTTGAGCGATAGCAAAGTGGTGGAGATTTTTGCCTTAGCGGGCAGTGAAGTGCCGCTGGAGGATGTGCAGGCGTGGATGAAGAAGGATGAAGACGCGGCATTCCGTAAGCTGCCGGACGTGCTGATGGGCTATTTCCTCAACGGTTTGATTTTCTTCCGTCGCGGTAAGAGTGAAGATGCACCAGCGCCGTCAGTCGAACGTCGTATGAATAACAATATTTTCATCAAGAAGCTGCGTATCGCCTTTGCGCTGAAGACCACGGATATTCCGGTGGTGCTGGAGAAGGCAAACTTTAAGATTTCCCAGGCGGAAGTCGGTGCGATTTTCCGCAATCCGGATCATAAAAACTACCGCGAGTGCGGTGACCAGATTCTGCGTAACTTTTTGAAGGGATTGACGATGATGAATCGTCCTGCGGCGCCCGCGAAAAAGCCCTGATGGCTTTGTGTTAGTGCTCAGTCGGGAAAGGGCTGATTGCTATGTGTTAGTGCTCAGTCAGGGATAGCATGGCAGATCGCAAAAGAAGCCCACATCCCTGTGGATCGGCCTCGCCATCCATAGCTCGGACGCTTTACTCCTCTGCCACGCTATCCCTTCCCTTTAGCTTTGAGCGTCGCTTTGATACCAGGTCAGATGCAGGCCGCTCCGATCATGAAGGAATCTCACTTCCCTGTTGATCGGCCTGTCTCTTCACTCTGGCTCAGGTGCTACTTTTTACTAACACCTCATACAGCGAAGCCAGAGCAAAGCAAAGAGCGTCTTAGCAGTTCAGCTAATTAGGCATCGCTTTTAGCGACATGCCCCACTACCCAACGCTTGTGCACGTATAGTGAAGCGAAAATGACGATCGCCCCGGCAATAAAGCTCGGCCAGTGCGGTTTTTCCTGCCAGATCGCCAGATTCACCAGCAAGCCCGCCGGCACGTGCATGTTGTTCATGATGCCCAGCGTACCGGCATCGACCTGCGTCGCACCGTAGTTCCACATAAAGTAGCCCAGCCCGGAAGCCGCCACGCCCAGCCACACCAGAATGCCCCACTGCAGTGAGGTGGTTGGCAGTTTGTTCGGGTTACCCCACAGGCTCCACGCAATGATGGCGATGATCACCGCGCCAAGATAGAACCAAGAGAAGGCCGTGTGTTGCGGCATTGGGCGGGTTTCCTGCAAGCGCTTGTAGCCAACCATACCAATGGCGAAGCAGATGTTAGCCGCCTGAACCAGCAGCAAACCGAACCAGAAATGATCGCTGACTTTGTCATAGCGAATGATGGCCGCACCGGCTACCGCCAACAGCGCGCTGAAGGCATAGCCTATTCGCAGCCGACGTCTGCTGAGCAAATCGTAAATCAACGTGACGTAGAGCGGCGTCATCACGGTAAACAACAGGAATTCTGTCACGCTCAGGTAGGTATAAGCCTCAAAACTCAGCAGATACATGATGCCGAGTTGCAGCATCCCCACCAGCATATACAGCAGGATGGTTGAGGCGCGATAGCCCTTCCAGCGCAGGAAGGGCAAAAAAACGAGCGCAGCCAACCCAAGGCGCATTAGTACAGAGAACCAGGAGTCAACCTGGCCCGCAAGGTATTCCCCTATCAAACTAAAGGAAAAAGCCCACAAAATGGTGGTAACGATCAGTAACAGCACGGTATTGATCCCAAAATGAACAGTGGCGCTAGTGTAAACAAACTGTCGTGGACGGGCTGAAATATCTGGTTGACGAGTGGTCAAATTAAAATCAAACAAATCGCCGTATCCCCGTCACTCATTAAGATAAGGCCCACTGCTGAAATCAGGTTGCTGGTTGCAGATGCAGTGAATCTGATTCGACACGGCAACGGATTCCCCTTACAAACCCAAAAGCCCCGACGCTTCATGCGCGAATACCAACATTTCCTGGTTTATATCGCTCTTTAATGTCATCAAACTGTAACAATTGTGTCACACATCACAGTAACGTAGCGTAACCATCACTATCCTTTGCGCGAAATGGAACTTTGGTTTTGTTGTTACGCCAGAGGGCATTTGACCCAACCTGCTGGGAATTTATAAAAATATTGCGCCCTGGAGGGCCACCTTCATGTTAAGTATCTTCAAACCGGCACCGCATCAGCCGCAAGTCGCTGACGATCGTGTCGATCCGCTCTATCGTCGGCTACGCTGGCAAATCTTCATCGGCATTTTCTTTGGCTATGCCGCCTATTACCTGGTCCGTAAAAACTTTGCGCTGGCGATGCCCTATTTGGTTGAGCAAGGCTTTTCGCGTGGCGATCTTGGCTTTGCGCTGTCCGGAATCTCCATCGCCTACGGTTTTTCCAAGTTCATCATGGGTTCCGTCTCTGACCGTTCAAACCCGCGTGTCTTTTTACCTGCCGGACTGATTCTGGCCGCTGCGGTGATGCTGTTTATGGGCTTTGTACCCTGGGCCACCTCCAGCATCATGGTGATGTTTGTGCTGCTGTTCCTGTGCGGTTGGTTCCAGGGTATGGGCTGGCCACCGTGCGGGCGCACCATGGTGCACTGGTGGTCACAGAAGGAGCGTGGCGGGATTGTCTCGGTGTGGAACTGCGCCCATAACGTGGGCGGTGGTATTCCACCCTTGCTGTTCCTGCTGGGTATGGCGTGGTTTAACGACTGGAAAGCCGCGCTCTATATGCCGGCGTTTGGTGCCATCCTCATCGCGATTATTGCCTTTGCTCTGATGCGCGATACGCCGCAGTCTTGTGGTTTGCCGCCGATTGAGGCGTACAAGAATGATTATCCGCCAGACTACAGCGAGGATCATGAGGAGGAGTTGACGGCGAAGCAGATTTTTATGCAGTACATCCTGCCTAATAAGCTGCTGTGGTATATCGCGCTGGCCAACGTGTTCGTTTACCTGCTGCGCTACGGCATTCTCGACTGGTCACCGACCTACCTGAAAGAGGTGAAGCATTTCACGCTGGATAAATCTTCGTGGGCTTACTTCTTCTATGAATATGCGGGCATTCCCGGCACCTTGCTGTGCGGCTGGATGTCGGACAAGGTGTTCAGAGGCAATCGTGGCGCCACCGGCGTGTTCTTTATGACGCTGGTAACCATCGCAACGGTGGTGTACTGGCTTAACCCACCCGGCAATCCAGGTCTCGATATGCTGTGCATGATCGTCATTGGCTTCCTGATCTACGGCCCGGTGATGCTGATTGGTCTGCATGCGCTGGAGTTAGCGCCGAAGAAAGCGGCCGGCACGGCAGCAGGCTTTACCGGTTTGTTTGGTTATCTCGGCGGTTCAGTGGCAGCCAGTGCGATTGTCGGTTACACCGTGGATTACTTCGGCTGGGATGGTGGATTCATGGTGATGATTGCCGGATCGGTGTTGGCGGTGATTTTGTTGCTGCTCACCATGGTCAGCGAGCATAAACATAAGAAACAGATGGCATAACAAAAATGGGCCAGTATCACCGGCCCATTTTTTTAAGCAAGGAACAACTTACGTAGCGTATGCGGCACCGCATCTTCAGCGTTGCTGCCAATCACTTCCAGCGTCGGCAAGGTATCTTTCAGGCGCTGCTGCGCATTACGCATGATGCAGCCTTTACCCGCCATACTCAGCATTTCCACGTCATTCATGCCATCACCAAAAGCGATGCACTCTTTCAATGAGAAGCCAAGCTGCTTTGATACCGCCTCCAGCGCGTGACCTTTGGATACGCCACCCGCCATCACTTCCAGACAGGTCGGCAGTGAGAAGCTGACGTTAACGCGATCGCCCCAGCGCGCTTCGATCGCTAGCTCCAGCGGCACCAGACGTTCAGGATCGTCGCAGGTAAAGAACACCTTGCTGATGCCGTCGGTTTCAAGCATGCCCGGCTGATAAACCTGATAGTTAAACACCGACTCACGGAAGTAGTCCTGCTCCTCCGGGCGATGGCGGCTCATATACCACTCATCGTCACGATACACGTGCGTCAGGATATGTTCATCGTGGTACTGCAGACCGTAAAGCTCGCTGGCGATGTCGGCGTCGAGGTTATGGCTAAACACCAGTTCACCGTCTGCGTTGTGTACGCGGGCCCCGTTGGAAGTAATCATGTACGCCGGAATGCCAAGGTTATCGCGCATCTGGCCTACGTCGATATAGTGGCGGCCGGTGGCGAAAACGAAGTGGACATCTTGCGCCACCAGTTCCTGCAGCGTGGTACGGGCAAAAGGTGTCAGGCGGTGTTCCGGTGAGAGCAGCGTGCCATCCAGGTCGGATGCGACGATGTGGTACATGTAAACCTCTGGTATTGATGTCGGAAAATGAGTTAAACGTGGCGCTCGAAAAAATCGACCACCAGGTTGAGCGCTTCAGCGCGCATGGCGTCTGTTTCGAACAAAATCTCGTGACGCGCGCCTTGAATCACATACGGCACGGTGCCTTCGCAGGGATGTCCCGCCTCAGCCATCGCCGTACAAAAAATATCTTGCGAGCGGTTATCCACCACATCGTCTTCACTGGCCTGCAATACCAGGGAAGGCGTGGTGATTTTCGCCGCCTGGCTGATGATACTGCGTCCGGCATGCACGCCTTCGCGCACCCAATGATAGGTTGGGCCACCGACGCGCAGCCCCGGATCGTCCGCGTAAAAACGCAGGTTGCGCCGATAGCGCTCCCGGCTGTGCGTCAGGCGATTAATGCCAAACGGGCTGGCGCGCCAGCGGCCGGTGCCAAGCGCATAGCGTTCGCGAATCGCCGGCAGTTTTTCCGCCCAGTCCAAAATCGGGTGAGCCATCCAGTCAGGCAACGGCAGCACAATGCCAAACATCGGTGCCGAAAATACCGCGGCATGGAACGCCTGCGGCTGACGCGCCAGAAACAGCGCTAAAATCGCGCCGCCCATCGAATGCGCCAGCACGTAGCGTTGCTGATAATGGTTGCTGACCATCTCTTTCAGATACAGCGTTTCTAAGTCGTCGACATAGTGGCTGAACTCCACCACATGGCCGCGATGCGAATCCGCCAGCAAGCGATCGGAGCGGCCCTGCCCGCGATGGTCAATAATCACCACGTCATAGCCGCAGTGGAACAGATCGTAAGCCAGTTCCGGGTATTTGATATAGCTTTCGATGCGGCCAGGAACAATCAGGATGACACGGCGATGTTGCGGTGAGGTGAAACGAACATAGCGAATCTTCAGGTTACCGACGCCGGTGAATTCGCACTCTTCACGACGACGCCAGAAGTCGAGCAGCGGACCGGTAGCAAAGGCGGAAAAGCCTTTCTCTCGCCCGAGCCAACGCTGTTTGTGATGCTGCATCCGTCCCCCTGAAAAAAAGCCTCATCGCGCGTCTGTACGCCATAGCGCACCGCGATATTCTGGCGTATTGTGTCACACTTCGTTCACTTCAGGGAATGTCACACATGACCATTGAATGGTGGTTAACCTACCTGTTGACCACAACTATCCTCAGCCTTTCACCCGGTTCCGGTGCCATCAACACCATGAGCACCGGCATTAGCCATGGCTATCGCGGCGCGGCGGCTTCCATCACTGGCTTACAGCTTGGGCTGGCGATTCACATTGTGCTGGTGGGTGCCGGTTTGGGTGCGCTATTTTCACAATCGATCATGGCGTTTGAAGTGCTGAAGTGGGCAGGCGCCGCCTATTTGGTGTGGCTGGGCATTCAGCAGTGGCGTTCCGCAGGCGGTATTGATCTGGATGCCGTGGCAAAAGCGATGCCGCGTCGTCGCCTGTTCAAACGCGCCATTCTGGTGAATCTCACCAATCCGAAAAGCATCGTGTTTCTCGCCGCGCTTTTCCCGCAGTTTATTCAGCCACACCAGCCGCAGTTGATGCAGTATCTGGTGCTCGGTGTCACCACCATCGTGGTCGATATTATCGTGATGATTGGTTACGCCACGCTGGCAACCCGTATTGCGGGCTGGATTAAAGGGCCAAAACAGATGAAGCTGATGAACCGCACCTTCGGTGGCTTGTTTATGGCCGTCGGAGCCTTGCTGGCAAGTGCGCGCAGAATCGCGTAAGAGGCTTTAAAAAACCGCGGCACCGAGGTGATAACCGTCAGTGCCGCAGCTATTTCAAGGTAGTCAGTGCGCAAGTTCTAATGCACAGATGCTGAACGTAAAGCACGCGAGCGCTGCCCGGTGGCGAAATGGCAAGTCAACCCGATTTAACGCGAGATAATCAGGTGAATGCCGAATCCGGCAAACAGCACACCCGCCATCCCATCGACCCACTTCGCCATACGCTGATACTTATCACGCATCCACGGTAGTGCAAAAATCGCCGCGACCAGCGTGAACCAGGCAAAGGTCTCACCGATAATCAGCAGGAATAACCCCCAACGCTCCATCGCGCCCACATCATTACCCACAAACAGCGAGAACACGCTGCCGAAATAGATAATCGCTTTCGGGTTCGACAGATTAGTCAGAAAACCTTTCAGGAAACTCATGCCTTTTTTTGGCAGCTCCACCACCGGCGCATCAACCTGCGGGGCTTTATGCTGCTGACGTGCCGAGCGCAGGAGTTGCCAACCCATCCACAGCAGGTACAAACCACCGCCCACCATGATGATTTCATGCAGCCAGGCCATTTTTTGCAGGATCAGATGCAGCCCCATCAGCGCCACACTGGCCCAGATCACGATTCCCAGCGTGATGCCCAACACGCCCATCATCGCCTCTTTACGTGAACGGCTGGCCGCCGTTTGCGACACAAAGAAGAAGTCCGGGCCGGGACTCATCAGCGCAACCAAATGCACCAGCGCGACGGTGGCGAATAACATCAACATGGTTTCTTTCCTTTACTCTTCATCGACATGTTCTTTGATCATCACCAGGAACGGTTTACCAAAACGTTCCAGCTTGCGATGACCGACACCGTTCACGCTCAACATTTCTGACGCGGTAATCGGCATTTGCTCCGCCATCTCAATCAATGTGGCATCGTTAAACACCACGTAAGGCGGAATGTTGGATTCGTCGGCAATCGCCTTACGCAATTTACGCAGTTTGCCAAATAGCGTGCGATCGTAATTGCCGCTGTGCACTTTCGGCGAGCTGCTGCGGCTCTTCACCGTGACGATACGCGGCACCGCCAGCATCAATGGCACTTCGGCACGCAATACCGGACGCGCCGCTTCCGTTAGCTGTAAAGCGGAGTGCATGGCGATATTTTGCGTCACCATACCAAGATGGATCAGCTGACGCAGCACGCTGACCCAATGCTCCTGGCTCTGCTCACGACCAATGCCGTACACCGGCAATTTGTCGTGCCCGTTATCGCGAACGCGATGGTTAGTGGAACCGCGCAGCACGTCGACAATATAGCCCATACCAAAGCGCTGGCCGGTACGATAGATGCTGGAAAGCGCCTTCTGCGCCTCCACCAAACCATCATAGCGACGCGGAGGATCAAGGCAGATATCGCAGTTGCCGCACTGCTGCTGACGCCCTTCACCAAAGTAGTTGAGCAGCACTAAACGACGGCAGGTTTGCGCTTCGGCAAACGCGCCCATCGCATTGAGCTTGTGACGCTCAATATCCTGTAACGGGCCGGGCGCCTTCTCCTCCAGACATTTACGGAGCCACGCCATATCCGCCGGATCGTAAAGCATCATCGCTTCTGCGGGCAGGCCATCACGCCCGGCGCGGCCGGTTTCCTGATAGTAGGATTCGATATTGCGCGGAATATCGAAGTGCACCACGAAACGCACGTTAGGCTTGTTGATGCCCATACCAAATGCCACAGTGGCGACCACAATTTGCAAATCATCACGCTGGAAGGCTTCCTGCACGTGCGCACGCTGAGCGCTGTCGATACCGGCGTGATACGCGCCGACACTCAGCCCACGGCTTTGCAGACGCGCAGCCGTGTCTTCCACCTTGGCACGGCTGTTACAGTAAATGATGCCGCTCTTACCGCGCTGCTCTTGCACATAGCGCAACAGCTGATCGGTGGGTTTGAATTTCTCCACCAGCGTGTAGCGAATATTTGGGCGGTCAAAGCTGCTGATTTGAATCAGCGGATCGTCCATCTGCAACAGATGGGCGATGTCGTTACGCGTGGTTTCATCGGCGGTTGCCGTCAGCGCCATCACCGGCAGATCCGGGAAACGCTGACGCAGTTGACCAATCGAGCCATATTCCGGGCGGAAATCATGGCCCCATTGCGAGATACAGTGCGCCTCATCCACCGCCAACATCACCGGATTCCACTGGTGCAGGCTGTCGAGGAAGTTATCCATCATCAGACGTTCAGGCGCGATATACAGCAGTTTCAGCTTGCCGGTACGGCAATCCGCAAAGACCTGTTGCTGCTGCTCACGCGTTTGCGTCGAGTTAAGACACGCCGCTGCCACGCCGTTGGCCAGCAATTGATCGACCTGATCTTTCATCAGTGAGATCAGCGGTGAAACCACCAGCGTCAACCCTTCGCGCACCAGCGCCGGGATTTGATAGCACAGCGATTTCCCGCCGCCGGTCGGCATCACCACCAGACAATCACGCCCGGCAAGAGCGGTTTCGATGATGGTTTGCTGACCGGGACGAAATTGCTGGTAGCCGAAGGTATCTTGTAATACCTGCTGCGCCAGCATTTCCTGATTAAGCACTGCCGATGTTGCCACGGTAATCCTGTTTTTCTGACTGGTTAGAACAGATCGTTAAGTGTTACGCCCACGCCAAAACGGGTCTGGCGGTGGTTATAGTCGATAAGCGATTCACCATACCCGCTGAACAGCTGGGTGTAAAAGCGCACATGTTCAGAGATAGGATAGCTCCAGGCAAAAGTCGCGCCGCCATAGCCGCTGTTCCAGTTGTAATTACCTTCCACGCTGAAAATACTTTCACCCATTTCATAACCGAGCTTGGCGCGATAGTAGCCCATGTACTTGGTGATGTCGGGGTTATCATCATTATTTTCATTTTCTGGAATTCGATACCAGGGTTTGATTTCCGCGAGGAAGTTACCGTTCTGTGCCATCAGACGCGCATAGACGCGGTTCCAGCTGCGTGAAGTCGGATCGCTGCGGCCGTTCGACTCGTGGTTCAGACCGGTTTCAATATCACGCAGTGTCCAGCCCGCAAAGGTATAATCCGTTGCCCAGCCGAGGAAAATCTGCGGTTCATAGTTGGTTTCACGGAACGGCGATGAGGCTCCACGGTTAGAGAGCTGCCACCACGAACGTTGGGTATAGGATGCGGCCAATACCGAATTATCACCCAGAATGCCACGCCACAGCGGGAACGCCAGGCTGAGCTGGAATTTTACTTCATCGTTTTTTGCTTTGTCTGCCCAGTTGTACGAAGAGATCGCCTCTTTGTTCATGTCGCTGGTGTAGGTGTAGAGCAAATAGTTGTTTTCGTAAGGATAAAGCACGAACGGGTTATCGTGTTTCTCCAACAGGTTCGCAATAATACTGCCCTTCACTGCCGGGGCGTCATGCACCTCTTTTATGGTGGCTTCATCAGCCTGTGCCAGCGCAGGTATCATCAAAGCTGCGGTCAGCAACGCGTATAGCTTACGCATAACATTCTCCAGGGAACTGCGTGTTGTCATTATTAGGCCCATGTTCAAAAAGCACGCCATTCTACACGCAAAGAGACAGGTTGATCAGTGCCGATTTCTGAAACTGGAAAGCCGCGCGAACGCGGCATAATATACACAACTCTTTAACATCTTAAGGCAGAAAACATGTCATCCCCGTTGCTGTCACAGCAGGAAGCTCGCCGACTGATTGGCGAAATCTTTGTTTATCACATGCCCTTCAACCAGGCGCTGGGTTTAGAGCTGGATCGACTCGAAGCGGATTACGCCGAGTTGGGCTTTGCCAACAAAACCATGCTGGTTGGCAATGCTGCCCAAAATATTTTGCACGGTGGCGTGATTGCATCAGTGCTGGATGTCGCTGCCGGGCTGGTGTGCGTCAGTCATGCACTGTCGCGTCAGGAGAGCATCAGCGAAGAGGAACTGCGTCAGCGTCTGTCGCGCATGGGCACTATCGATATGCGCGTTGATTATTTACGTCCCGGACGCGGCGATCGCTTTGTCGCCACCAGCAGCCTGCTACGCGCCGGCAATAAAGTGGCGGTAGCGCGAGTGGAACTGCACAACCAGCAGGGCGATTATATCGCCACAGCAACCGCCACCTATTTGATTGGCTAGTTACCTTTTTTGGAAAGCATGATGGATACGCAACAAACGCGTCAGGGCATTGGCTATGCGCTCGGCGCTTATTTTATCTGGGGCATTGCGCCAGCCTACTTCAAGCTGGTGAAAGAAGTCCCGCCAACAGAAATCATGACGCATCGCGTGATTTGGTCGGCACTGTTTATGCTGGTACTGATTACCCTGAGCCGGAGCTGGCAGCAGGTGCGCACGGTGCTCGCTCAGCCAAAGAAAGTGCTGTTGCTGGCCGTCACTGCCGTCACCATTGGCGGCAACTGGCTGCTGTTTATCTGGGCAGTGAATAATCAGCACATGCTGGAAGCCAGCCTCGGCTACTTTATCAACCCGCTGATCAACGTAGTGTTTGGCATGCTGTTCCTGCGCGAGCGCTTCCGCCGCTTGCAGTGGCTGGCGGTGTTGCTGGCAACGATTGGCGTACTGGTGCAGCTGTGGCAATTTGGCTCGCTGCCGATTATTGGCCTGGGGCTGGCGCTGAGTTTTGCCGTCTACGGTCTGCTGAGGAAAAAAATCCAGGTGGATGCGCAAAGCGGCATGCTGATCGAGACCGCATGGTTATTCCCGCTGGCGGCAATCTATTTGTTTGGCTTTGCTGACAGCGCCACCAGCCACCTCAGCGTCAATCCAATGAGCCTCAATTTCAAGCTGATCGCGGCGGGCATCGTCACCACGATTCCGCTGATGCTGTTTGCCGCCGCCTGTGCGCGTCTGCGTTTGTCGACCGTGGGCTTTTTCCAATACATCGGTCCCACGTTGATGTTCCTTTTGGCCGTGCTGTTCTACGGCGAGAGCCTGACGCCGGACAAGATGGTCACCTTCGGCTTTATCTGGCTGGCACTCGCCGTATTTATCGTTGATGCAATCGCGTTCTCAGCTCGCACCCGCGTGCGCGTAGCGTGAGATAAAGCGCGCGATAGCCGGGCCGGTCAGCAGGATGGTGAACAGGCGTAAGGTCTGCAACGCCATCACAAACGCGATATCGACCCGGCTGCCCGCCGCAATAATCGCCACGGTATCCAGCCCGCCCGGGCTGGTTGCCAGATACGCCGTCATCAGATCGACGTGCAGCACCTGCGTCAGCATCCACGCCAATCCACCACACAGCAGCATCAAGCCGAAAATCGACACCAGCATTTGCGGAAGGGTGCGCAGCGCCAGCAGGAAGATCGGGCGCGTAAAGCGCAAACCCACGCTCCAGCCAATCAACGCATAGGCCAGCGCCAGCAACCACTCCGGCACCTGCAAAGTGGCGACATCGGTGCCGTGGAGCGTCGCACCAATCAGCGCGGGCAGCAGCAGCGCACCCGAAGGGATACGCAGTTTTTGTCCCAGCCAGGCGCCCGCGAACATCACCACCAATGTCAGGATGAAGCTGCTTTGTAAGGCAGGGAACCATACCAGCTCCACTGCACCACCGTTGGTGCCCAGCCCAATGCGCGCCACCACTGCCGCTGCAGTCGCCACAAACAGCACGCGAAGATACTGCATAAACGCCACTAAGCGCACGTCCGCACCGAAATCACCGGCCATCGCCACCATCGCAGAAGCGCCGCCGGGAGACGATCCCCACGCACCGGTAGGCCCTGGAAGGTTGCTAAAGCGTACCAGTAGAAAACCTGACAAACCGCTGGCCGCCAGCGTAAGCACCAACACCGCCAGCACCACCGGCCAATCCGCTAACAGCGGTGAGAGAATAGCCGGTGAGAGTGTTTGCCCGATCATGCAACCCAACACCGCTTGTGCGAGCACAAACAAACGTTTGTCGATGCGTACGGTGGCGCCAGAAAGGCCCATGACGGTTCCGACGATCATCGGACCTAAAAGCAGTGCAGCAGGAAGGTGAAACAGCTGGAGAATGATCCCCAGTACTAACGAAGCAATCAGCAGAATGGTCCACTGCTGTCGCAAAGAAAAACGCGCCATAGGGTGGAAATCAGAAAGTGAGAAGTGACAACAGCCTACGCAGAATTGTGATGCAGCGCCAGTTTAAAGGGCCGCAAATGCGGCCCCGAAAGCGTTACAACCAGTTTTTCCGTTTGAAATAGAGGTACGGCGCCAGACCGGCAAGGATCATCAGCGTAATCGCGCCAGGATAACCAAAACTCCATTTCAGCTCAGGCATAAACTCGAAGTTCATCCCGTAGCTGGATGCCACTAGCGTGGGTGGCAGGAACACCACCGACACCACTGAGAAGATCTTAATGATGCGGTTCTGCTCGATGTTGATAAAGCCCATCGCCGCCTGCATCAGGAAGTTGACCTTCTGGAACAGCGATTCGTTATGCGGCAGCAGGGATTCGATATCGCGCAGGATCTCACGCGCCTGCTCCAGCTGATTGCCTGGCAGACGGGCTTTACGCACCAGGAAGTTAAGCGCGCGTTGGGTATCCATCAGACACAAACGCACTTTCCAGCCGATATCCTCCAGCTCCGCCAGACGCGACAGCGCCTGATCGTACTCTTCGCCCTGTTGCCCTTCCATGATCACGCGGCTGAGTTTTTCCAGCGCGCTGTAGATGTTCTCGATCTCATCCGCCAGCTGTTCGATTTTCGTCTCAAACAGATCCAGCAACAGCTCGTAGGCGTTGCCATCGGTCAGCGTCTGGTTGCGCGCACGCATACGATACAGACGAAAAGCCGGCAGCTCGCGCTCGCGTAATGTATAGAGGCGATCTTCACGGATGGTGAATGCCACGGTGGAGTTGCCAGCGTGGTCTTCCGCATCTTCAAAGAAGAAGAAGGAGTGAATGTGCAGACCATCTTCATCTTCGAAGAAACGTGCGGAGGCCTCGATGTCTTCCAGCTCCGGACGCGTCGCCAGGCTTTGACCCAGCTCGGATTGCACACGATCACGCTCAGTGTCGTCGGGCTCGATGAGATCGACCCACACCGAGGTGTTGAGTGTGTCGTTGTTATCTTCCAGTTCGATGCGCGTCAGGCGATCGCGTTCGAGTTTAAAAGCGCTCAGCATAGCAATACTCCCCATTGCAGACTTAATGGGACAAGGCGGCACACCGTGATGCCGAAGGCAAAACGGGCACGGCAAAGCCTGAACGCGGAAACTTTCGCTTCAAGGGTAAATCAGTGCTGACTCGTGCGACGAGAGTGTAAAGGGAGGTCGCTGATAACCGCTAAGGCTACCCGCGTATAGAGGTAGCCTTAGATGTTATTCCTGTTAAACAGGCGGTTGAGCCAGCATCGACTGGGCGCGTCCAAGGCATTGTCCTCTCATGATAATAGTGCGCGCATGTTACGCTGAGACGAAAAAGTCGTCAAGGTAACGCAACGGCGCTACACCGTTTCCAGACGCGCGTACGCCGCCACCAGCCACTTGATGCCCTGGCCCTGAAATGCCACCTGCAAGCGGCTGTGTTCACCGCTGCCTTCGAGGTTGATGATGGTGCCTTCACCGAATTTGGCATGGCGTACACGCTGGCCCAGCGCGAAACCACTGTCGTTTTCCGTGATTGGCGTGCCCATGCGTTGATGGCTCACCGGACGGCTCACACTGGCGCGCAGACGCACTTCCTCGACGCACTCTTCCGGCAATTCGCCGATGAAGCGCGATGGACGGTGATACACTTCTTTACCATAAAGGCGGCGAGTTTCGGCGTAGGTCAGCGTGAGCTTCTCCATCGCGCGCGTGACGCCAACGTAGGCAAGACGACGCTCCTCTTCCAGACGTCCGCCTTCATCCAGCGACATCTGGCTTGGGAACATGCCCTCTTCCATACCCACGATAAATACCTGAGTGAACTCAAGACCTTTCGCCGAGTGCATGGTCATCAGCTGTACCGCATCCTGCCATTTGTCGGCCTGACCTTCACCGGCCTCCAGCGCCGCATGCGACAGAAACGCCTGTAGCGGCATCAGATCTTCGTCCTCGTCCTGATAGCTGAACTGACGCGTTGCCGTCACCAGCTCCTCTAAGTTTTCGATACGTGCCTGGCCTTTTTCGCCCTTTTCCTGCTCGTACATGATCCACAGGCCGGAATCCTTGATCACGCGATCGGTCTGCACGTGCAGTGGCATATCGGCGGTTTCCGTGGCCAGCGAATCCACCAGCTCGCAGAAGCGCTGCAGCGCGGAAGCCGCACGTCCCGCCAGGGCTTTGTTTTGCAGCAGTTCACGCGTCGCTTGCCACAGCGTTAATTGCTGTTCGCGCGCGGTCTGGCGCACCACATCCAATGTGCGATCGCCCACGCCGCGCACTGGCGTGTTCACCACGCGCTCAAACGCGGCATCGTCATTGCGGTTCGCCATCAGACGCAGATACGCCAGCGCATCTTTGATCTCCTGGCGTTCGAAGAAGCGCATGCCGCCGTAAATGCGGTACGGCATGCTGCCTTGCAACAGCGCTTCTTCCAGCACGCGCGACTGGGCGTTGCTGCGGTAAAGAATAGCGCAATCCTGCAGCGCGTTGCCATTCTCATGCCAGGTTTTGATGCGGTTGACCACAAAGCGCGCTTCATCTAACTCATTGAACGCGCAGTAGAGAGAAATTTTTTCGCCGTCGCTGCCATCAGTCCACAGCTCTTTCCCGAGGCGGCCATTATTATTGGCGATCAGCGTGTTGGCCGCTTTCAGGATGTTATTGGTCGAGCGGTAGTTCTGCTCCAGACGGATGGTTTCTGCGCCAGGGAAATCCTGCAGGAAGCGCTGGATGTTCTCGACCTGCGCGCCACGCCAGCCGTAAATCGACTGATCGTCATCCCCGACGATAATCACACGACCGGTATCGCCCGCCAGCATACGGATCCACGCGTACTGGATGTTGTTGGTATCCTGGAATTCGTCCACCAGCACGTTGCTAAAACGCTCGCGGTAATGATTCAGGATATGCGGCTTGTTCAGCCACAGCTCATGCGCACGCAGCAGCAGTTCGGCAAAATCCACTAAGCCCGCGCGATCGCAAGCCTCCTGATAAGCCTGATAGATGCGCAGCCAGGTTTGTTCAATCGGATTACCGTAGCTTTCGATGTGTTTTGGACGTAGCCCTTCATCTTTTTTGCCGTTGATGTACCACATGCCCTGGCGTGCAGGCCACTGTTTCTCATCAAGGTTCATGGCTTTGATCAGACGCTTGAGCAGGCGCAGCTGATCGTCGCTATCGAGAATCTGGAAATCCTGCGGCAGATTGGCATCAAGATGATGGGCACGCAGTAAACGGTGCGCCAGGCCGTGGAAGGTGCCAATCCACATACCGCCCTGACTGGTGCCGATCAGTTGATCAATACGATGGCGCATCTCTGCCGCCGCTTTGTTGGTAAAGGTCACCGCCATGATCGAGTAAGGCGAGCAATTCTCTACCGACAGCAGCCAGGCAATGCGATGCACCAGCACGCGCGTTTTGCCACTGCCTGCCCCGGCCAGCACCAGCAGATTGCTGCGCGGCGCGGCGACCGCCTCGCGCTGTTTGTCATTCAAGCCGTTAAGCAGATCAGAAACGTCCATAAGCACCGTTTTGCCAAAATAATAAAAGGAGGATTGAGAAATGCGGTTTCTCAGCATTCAGTCAACGCACCATTTGTAGCGGCGCTATTCATCGCAAAATGAAGGGTGCCGCTACGATTTGTGCGTTAGGAAATGCCTGCCATCATCCAGCCATTAGCTGGATGAACATACAGCATTATAGCAGCGAGGTCAGCGATGCCAACTGATGAATTTCGACGTGCGGCAGCAAACGCGCATCATCAATCTTCATCAGATTGCCATCGCGCAGGTTGATCCAGCAGGCTTGCATGCCCGCGTTTATTGAACCGACCACATCGGTGGTGAGATCGTCGCCCACATGAAGAATATGCTCAGGTGCGATGTTCAAACGCTCAGCCGCCAGCTGATACATATCCTGCCACGGCTTAGCACGGCCGTGCGGGCCGGCGCGCAGGGCGAACTGGAAGTAGTGGTTGATCCCCAGCTTTTCCGGACAGGCATTGCCGTTGGTGATCGCCACCAGCGGGACGCGCTCGCCCAGCCACGTCAGCGTTTGGTGCGTCTCATCTGGCATCTCGACTTCGCTGCGCCACTGATGGAACACGCCCATCACTTCGCTGGCACCGGCGCGGGCTTCAGCAGCGGATAAGCCGATATTGATCATTGCCAGCTCAACCGAGCGGCGGCGCCACTCAGATACGTCGTGGTAAATTTCCGGCTCACGCGCCAGCAGTTCGTCACGCAGCGCCTGATAATCAGCGGGGGTGAATTCACGCAGTGCCGGATGGAAGGCCTGCAACGCGGCGTGGGATTCGGCGGTGGTTTTACGGATCACCGGATGGTTGTCATACAGCGTATCGTCGAGATCGAATGTGATCGCTTTGATCGGGCCCAGCGGGCGGTAGAACTTCATTCAGACTTTCCTCGTTTAGCACGTGGATGCGCCGCGTCGTACACGGTCGCCAGATGCTGGAAATCGAGATGGGTATAGATTTGCGTGGTCGACAGATTAGCGTGCCCGAGCAGTTCCTGCACGGCGCGCAGATCGCCACTCGATTCGAGCAAATGGGTCGCAAAAGAGTGACGCAGTTTATGCGGATGAATATGGTTGGCCACGCCCTGCTTGATGCCCCACTCGGCAAAACGCTTTTGCACGTTACGCGCCGAAATACGCGTGCCGCGACTGGAAACAAACATCGCATCATCCTGCGGCGCGAAGCTTGCACGCAGTGGCAGCCAGTGTTGCAGCCAGGTCACCGCCGTGCCACCAATCGGCACACGTCGCTCTTTACTGCCTTTCCCCAACACCCACACTTCACCGGCATCGAGATCGACATGACGACAATCCATGCCCACCAGCTCCGACAGACGTAAACCACCGCCGTACATGGTTTCCAGCATCGCTCGGTCGCGCACCGCCAGCGGATCGTTGAGGTCGATCTCCAGCAGCTGGTTAACCTCGTCGACATCCATATTTTTTGGCAGATGACGAGCATTGCGCGGCGTGGAAATGCCTTTGGCCGGATTGGCGCTTAGCATCCCCTGACTGACCTGCCAGTCGAGAAAACTGCGTAGCGCCGACATGCGCAGCGCCAGGCTGCTGGGCCCGAGTCCGGCACGACGGCTGCGAGCCGCCAGCTGACGAACCTGTGCGGGCTCCAGTTGTGCCCATGAGGCGATCTTCATCTCATCGGCCATCGCGGTCATCGTCTGCAACTGGCGGGTGTAATTCTTTTGCGTCAACGGGCTGAGCTGGCGTTCGACTTTCAGATAACGCAGAAAGCCCTCAACGGCAGGCTGCAACGGGCTGACGTCACTCATGCGCGTTCAATCCAGCGAGACAGCAGATCCGGCAGCATTTGCGCCAGATGCTGTAACAGCAAAGTGCCCATGCCCGCTTGATAGTGCTGTTTGTCACGGCTGCTGAAAATCAGCACGCCAAGCTCGCCGCGTTCGCCCATCAGCGACATCGCCACCGAACCGATGGCTTTCGCCTGTGGCAACAGCAGCAGCAATTCGGGGCCGTTCAGGCTGCCAAGGTAATGATGTTCATCACCAAAGCGTTGAATGCGCAGCGGCTCAAACGCCTGACGAGAAAGACCCAACTGGGTGAAATCAGAAGGTGCGCCGATGTGCCAATGGTCGTTGAACACCCGCACATTGGCGCCGGCCAGACCCAACTCACGCGCCCAACGGTGCAGACGCGTTAACATTTCCTGCAGGCTGTCCGCCGCGGCAAGATGGCCTTGTAACCCCAGCAGACGATCGAACAGTTGATGGTTGGCCGTAGCCTGCTCCATCAACAGCGTGATTTCCTCTTCCAGCTGCTGGATGTGGTTGCGCTGACGCGCCATATGCCACTCCACCAGCGATACGCTGCCGCGCACCGGATGAGGCACCATCATCTGTTCGACCTGGCGCGCATTGCGAATAAAGAAATCGGGGTTCTGGCGCAGGAAGGCGCTTACCGACCGATCGTCCAGCAAAACCGCGCTGTCGGTTTGCTCTTCGACATTTTTCATAGATGAATAAACCCATCGTAGACGTGTGTGGCTGGCCCGGTCATAAACAGCGGCTGACCCACTCCTTTCCAGGCGATATGCAGCGTTCCGCCAGGCAAATCAACGCGAACTTTTTCCGCCAGAATGCCTTGCTGAATGCCGCAGGCAACGGCTGCGCAAGCGCCGCTGCCACAGGCCTGGGTTTCACCCGCGCCGCGTTCATACACGCGCAGACGAATGTGTTCAGGATTAACCACTTCCATAAAGCCCACGTTGACGCGCTCCGGGAAGCGTTCGTGGCTTTCCAGCAGCGGACCGAGGGTTTCCACGGCGGCCGTTTTCACACTCTCAACCTGAATCACACAGTGCGGGTTGCCCATCGACACGGCGCCAAACATCACGGTCTGCTCCGCAACACGTTGCAGATACAGGCTTTCCGCTTTATTGGCGCGCAGCGGCACCTGTTGCGGATCGAAGTTGGGTTCACCCATGTTGACACGTACCAGCTCATCGCTGGTCACGCTCAGCACCATGCGACCGGTTTGCGTACTCACGCGAATGTCGCTTTTGTTGGTCAGCCCTTTCAGGCGCACAAAGCGAGCGAAACAGCGCGCGCCGTTGCCGCACTGGGCCACTTCACTGCCATCGGCGTTGAAAATTCGGTAATGAAAATCGAGGTCCGGATCGTAAGGCGGTTCGACGATCAACAGCTGATCGAAACCGATCCCCAGATGCCGATCCGCCAGACGGCGAATCAGTTCCGGCGAAAAAAAGACGTTTTGCGTCACAGCATCCACAACCATGAAATCGTTGCCGAGACCGTGCATTTTAGAGAACTGCATTTTCTGCTCCGCCGGATTACTCATAGAGATTAGTTCGCCTGTGAACCCGATTTGCTGGTGACCAAACCGTTAACGTCAGCATTCTGCGCCGCTTTTTGCTGCTGCTCGGTGACCTGCTGATTTTGTTTAGTCGGCTGATCTTTGGGCGGGAAATACAGCGGTCCTTTCAGGCCACAGCCTGCGAGGCTGACCAGTGCCAGCGCGATACCCAGCTGACTTATCATGTGTCTCATTCTGTCTGCTCTTCCTGTCCTTAAGCCTTGGCTGCTTATCATCGCAGTTGACGTTGTAAAAGCAACAGGAAATACCCGCAAATCCGGGCGCATGTCAGAGGAAAAGCCAATCCCACCGCGCGAACGCGGGCGGGATCAGTGCATTTGGTATCGCGGCTGGAAATCGCCGTTGTCGTTATCGGGTTGCGTCGCGCAGAGCTGCGTCAGCGTCTGGCTGCGGAAAGGAATCACCTGGAAGCGATCGCCCGCGTGCACAATCTGGTAGAACTGCGGCAGGTTGAAGTTAATAAAGCTGGAGCCGTAGGTGAAACGGTCATGCGACGAGGAGTAAAAACGGCTCACGTCACGTACCAGCTCTTCTTTGCTGCCTTCGCAATGGTGATAAACCTCAACGCGATTGGTTTCGTCGAGGATATAAATGTTGAAGCCGCGATCGTCATTGGTGTCTTCGAAGAAGAACTGAATGATACCTTCGCTGGCATAGCCATTCACCACCGGCGGCAATGGCGTCTGATTCGATTCCACTTTGATCGACAAACCGTGCAGCTTGTTGTTGGAAATCGCGCCGTAGAACTCCACCGCATTTTCCAGTTTCTGCACCGAGACGCTCATGCGCTCGAAGAACAAGCCCCACGTCTGGCCCGCCATGCGCAGCGCTTTAAAGCGGCCAGGCTCCTGACGGGTACTCGACAGGCGCAGCTCAATACACTCAGACACCAGCTGCTGTACGCGGGTACGAATCAAACCGCGCAGGTGCTGGCTGTAGCAGAACACTTCCACCGTATCCGGCGGTGCGGCATCCTGATGCATTTTGCCGAGAATGGTTTTCAGCGCTTCGATCATCGCCTGCTCACCGCTGAAGTGCAGCGTACGCACTTCATTCCATGAGTTGCGGTACAGCAGATCAATGCTGCCAATCAGGCACTGTTGCTGCTGACCGAAGCTGAACACATCCAGCTTGCGGAAATCAAAGTGCACCACCTGATTGCGGAAGGCGGAGGTCGGATCGTGTTCGAGGTTAACGATAATCGCCAGATGACGGATTTCGCACGGACTGTATAACGCTTTTGGCGTCGGTGCAGGCACACGCAGCGGGAAGTGGCTCGACACATCGTTCACCAATTCCTGCAAACGTGGCAGATCGCAGAATTCGTTGCCCTTCATGTGCAGACGCGTTTTGCTGGTCAGTAAACCGTTGAACCACGCCCACGCCACTAACTTGTTCAGGTAGCGGTTAAATTCCAGCGGCTGATGGCTGATGATCGAACTCATGTCCGGCGACTGGTTGTAAAGATACCAACCCGCACGATTAGCGCGGCCTTCCGGCACATGAATGAAGGTCAGATTATCTTCCGACAGATCTGGCGAAATCTGTGGGTTCACCAGCGTCACTTTACCCGGCAGCGCTTCAAACGCGGCATACAGTTTACGCGTCAGCACGCCGATGTCCTGCGGGCTGGCACTGACGCTTAAATTGTTACGACGGGCAAAACGGATCAGGTTGCGATAGCTCTGCATCATCGCATCCAGCAGCTCGTTGTGTGCTTCACGCACACGTTCGATTTTCCACTGGGCGCGGTTATCCAGCACTGCAAGTTTCTCTTCATCCCAGCCCCACTCTTTCACCAGCTGCGAAAGAATCTCGCGACGCCAGCCTGAGCGGTGATGATGGTGATCGTCGCTCGAGAGCTTCTCGCACACTTTCAAATAGAAACATCGACGCACCAGATCGAGGCGCGCCATGTCATCGACGCTGGTCAGATAGCGCGTCACGCGCTCCAGCATCATGCAATAGGGGTCGAGGCCGAAGCAGACGATTTCGCCATCGTGCAGGCGCTGTTTGATATCCATCGCCAGCAGTTGCGTGTTCGGGTATTCCCAGCTGTACGCTTCTAACAGCAGGGTTTTCAGCACCGCTTTGTAGGGTGAATCGATGCTTTTATACAGCTGCCACAAGCTGGCGCCGAAGTACTCTTCGGCTGACAGCGTGCCGAGGCCGCCGAGATCCAGCCATTCATTCGGCGTCAACACGCCTTGTGAATAGAGTGACATCACGTAATCGTCGTAATGCTGCTCTTCTTCGCCAGGCACCATGTTCCATAGGATGCGTTTGCCCGCCATGCGCACAGCGGTACGGTAAAACTCATCCAGCAGCAAAATATGTTGGGTCGAACCGCAGTCTTCGCCACCGAGGCTGCCGCTCTCATTGTGACGGAAGCGGTTCTCGTCGATCAGGAAGAAACTGACTTCCACACCCATCGACACACACCATTTCTGTAACAGCGTACACTTGCGCTGCAGATTGAGGCGTTCTTCATTATCTAACCAGGATTGGTGACACACCCAGATGTCGAGATCGGACACGCTGTTCTGACCGACGGACGAGGTACTGCCCATCGAATAGATGCCGGTAATCGGACGCTCGCCTTTGACGGCAGTGCTGAGATCCAGAGACTGATCGCCTGCCAACTGTTGCAACAGATGCTGTTGGTTTTCATCAGGCGTGAAGAAGCTGACGCCGTGGGGAACGCTACCGTCAAGGTAGCCCGGCATCAGCGGGTGATGATAGTGCAGTAATGTTGGCAGCAGACTGTAGACTTGCTGGAAGGCAGGTCCCATAGCAGCCAGTGCGCGATCAACGCGCAGCTGGTTAATTGCATCCAGTCTCTGTTTCAGTGTCTCAATGTAGAGGTACAAGACGTTTCGCCTGATTGTCCCAGTGTTAAGCACCCTGTTTCCAAAACCTGCCGCTTAATAATAAAGATGTTGGGCAAATTATTGCTGGAAACGTGATCAATCTAACACCTGGAGGATTGACCGTAAAGAAAGTTGCGCTACATGACAGTTTAGCACGTTCCCCATGTAGCCCTGCTTTTTCGGACTTAGACGTCAGAAAATGACGCAATAATGCGTAACAACTGACATCGAGGCCTTTTCAATCCGTTGAAACTGACAGCATTCCCCTATCAATGATAGGATAATCGATGAACGATCAAAATGGTTAACAGCATGTTAAACAAAATTTTCAGAATTGCTACCAGACAAAGCCCCCTTGCTTTATGGCAGGCACAATATGTCCAACAGCGCCTGATGGCAGCACATCCGGGTGTGCAGGTTGAGCTGGTGCCAATGGTCACCAAAGGCGACATCATTCTCGATACGCCGCTGGCTAAAGTCGGTGGAAAAGGCCTGTTTGTCAAAGAACTTGAACTGGCAATGCTGGAAAACCGAGCCGATCTTGCGGTGCACTCCATGAAGGATGTGCCGGTAGATTTCCCGGAAGGCCTGGGCCTCGTCACCATTTGCGAGCGTGAAGACCCGCGTGATGCCTTCGTTTCCAACCTGTATAACAGTATTGATGAACTGCCACAGGGCGCGATTGTGGGGACGTCCAGTCTGCGTCGTCAGTGTCAGCTCAGCGCGCGTCGTCCCGATCTGATCATCCGTTCGTTACGCGGGAACGTGGGCACCCGTTTAGGTAAGCTTGATGCCGGAGAATATGACGCCATTATTCTGGCCGCGGCAGGCCTGAAGCGCTTGAACCTCGACGACCGCATTCGTCAGGCGATGCCCGCTGAAATCTCGCTGCCCGCCGTGGGTCAGGGCGCCGTCGGCATCGAATGTCGCCTTGATGATCACGAACTGATTACCTTATTGCAGGCGCTGAATCACGCCGACACCGATGTTTGTGTGCGCGCTGAACGCGCGATGAACACACGCCTCGAGGGCGGTTGTCAGGTACCGATCGGCAGCTTTGCCGTGCTGGAAGATAATCAGTTATGGTTACGTGGCTTAGTCGGCTCACCGGATGGCCAGCAAATGGTGGTAGGTGAACGCCGTGGTCCGCGCGAAAACGCGGTGCAAATGGGGATTTCCCTTGCAGAAGAGCTGCTGGATGGCGGCGCCCGCGACATTCTGCGCGACGTTTATCAGGGGCAAACGCCTGCATGACCGTTCTCGTGACCCGCCCGGAACCCGCTGCCAGTGAACTGGTTTCGCGTCTGCGAACCCAGGGAAAACTGGCGTGGACTCTACCGCTGATTGAATTCACGCCGGGTCGCGATCTGCAACAATTGCCGCAAAAACTGGCGGCTTTACGGCCGGGCGATCTGGTGTTTCTGCTGTCACAGCAGGTGGTGCTGTTTGCCCATCCAGCGCTACAGCAGAGTGCCCTCACCTGGCCCGAAACACTCGACTACTATGCGATAGGGCGCAGCACCGCGCTGGCACTGCATACCGTCAGTCATCTGAAAGTAGACTATCCTCATGCGCGGGAGACCAGCGAAGAGTTAGTGCGCCTCAACCGTCTGCAGCAGGTAAAAGGCAAGCGTGCGCTGATTTTGCGCGGCAGCCCAGGCCGTGAGTTACTGGCTGAAACCCTGCTGGAACGCGGCGCCGAGGTGGAATACTGCGAGTGCTATCAACGGTGTGAAAAGTATTATGAGGGCGCGATTGAGGGTCGTCGCTGGCGCGATCGCGGAATTACCACGCTGGTGGTCACCAGCGGTGAGATGTTACAACAACTGTTTGCACTGTTTCCGCCAATCGATCGTCGGGAATGGTTATTGCACTGTCGACTGGTGGTCGTCAGTGAACGTTTGGCTACTCAGGCCGCCGAATTAGGCTGGCAGGATATTGAGGTAGCCGATGGTGCTGATAACGATGCGCTGCTGCGCGCGTTACGCTGAACTTAACAATGGGATGAGCCATAATGACGGAACAAAAAGCCTCCTCCGCCATGGTTGAAGAAACCACCCCTGCGGACACTTCCCCCACGCCAGACGGTAAAAAGCCTCGCGATAAAAAAAGCGATGGCAAAGTACTGAGTGCGGTGGCGATTGTGATTGCGCTGGCGATTGGCGCGGGACTTTACCTCAATGGGAAACATCAGGCCGATTTACAGGCTCAGACAAACCAGAACCTGAGTGAACAGCTGAGCGCCCTGCAGCAGCAACTGGGCAGCGACAAACAGCAGCTGACGCAACAACTGGACACCGCGAACACAGCGTTGCAGGAAGCGCGGACGCAGCAGGACAACAGTGCCAAAGAGCTGGAAACCCTGCGCGATAAAGTCGCGACGATTTCCGGCAATGACACCCGCACCTGGCTGCTGGCACAGGCGGATTACCTCGTGAAACTGGCCGGCCGCAAGCTGTGGAGCGATCAGGATGTCACTACCGCCGCCGCGCTGTTGAAAAGTGCCGATACCAGCCTGGCCGATATGAATGACCCGAGCGTAATGAATGTGCGCCGTGCGCTGACGCAAGACATCAGTTCTCTCTCAACGGTGAGCCAGGTCGATTACGATGGCATCATCCTCAAACTCAATCAGCTGTCGAACGGCGTCGATAATCTGCGTCTGGCTGACAATGACAGTGATGATTCACCGATGGATGCCGATGGCGGAGAGCTTTCCAGCTCGCTGCACGAATGGCGTCAAAACCTGGTGAAGAGCTGGCATAACTTTATGGATGATTTCATTACCATCCGCCGCCGTGATAATACCGCACAGCCGCTGCTGGCACCGAATCAGGACGTTTACCTGCGTGAAAACATTCGTTCACGTCTGCTGATTGCCGCCCAGGCTGTGCCACGTCATCAGGATGAAATCTACAAACAGTCGATTGATGCGGTCTCGACCTGGGTGCGCGCCTGGTACGACACCAATGACGCTGCCACCAAAGCTTTCCTCGCACAGCTGGATGAACTGAGTCAGCAAAACATCTCAATGGATGTGCCGGATACGCTGGAAAGTCAGGCGCTGCTGGAAAAATTGATGCAGACGCGCGTGCGCAACCTGCTGGCACAGCCATCGGTTCCGGCTGATCAACAGGGAGGCTAAGCATGCTGAAAGTATTGGTGCTTTTCCTGCTGCTGATCGCAGGCGTGGTATTGGGGCCGATGATTGCCGGCCACCAGGGCTACGTGCTGATTCAGACTGATAACTGGAACGTGGAAACCAGCGTTACGGGACTGGCAATCATCCTGATTCTCAGTCTGCTGGTGATTCTGTTCATTGAATGGATTTTACGCCGCGTATTCCGCACCGGTGCACGCACGCGTGGTTGGTTCACTGGACGTAAACGCCGCAGCGCACAGCGTCACACGCAGAGCGCTCTGATGAAGCTGGCGGAAGGTGATTACAAGCAGGTTGAAAAACTGCTGTCGAAGAATGCCGATCACGCCGATCAGCCGGTGGCTAACTATCTGTTAGCAGCCGAAGCGGCACAGCAGCGTGGTGACGAAGTGCGTGCCAATCAACATCTGGAACGTGCGTCTGAGCTGTCTGAGAATGACACCATTCCGGTTGAGATCACTCGCGTGCGCCTGCAGCTGGCACGTAATGAAGATCATGCAGCACGCCACGGCATTGACCGTTTGCTGGAAGTCGCGCCGCGTCATCCTGAAGTGCTGCGTCTGGCTGAACAAGCTTATATTCGCACCGGCGCATGGGGCGCATTGCTGGATATTCTGCCCTCTATGCAGAAATCTCAGGTCAACGACGAAGCCCATCGTGAGGCGCTACAACAGCAGGCCTGGCTGGGCATGATGAATCAGGCCATGGCCGATCAAGGCAGCGAAGGCCTGAAGAAGTGGTGGCAAAACCAGAGCCGTAAAACGCGTCAGGAAACGGCGCTGCAGGTGGCGATGGCGGAACATCTGATTGAGTGTGATGACCCTGATACTGCACAAAGCATCGTGCTGGAAGGATTGAAGCGCCAGTATGACGATCGCCTGGTGCTGTTAATGCCACGCATTAAAAGTGGCGATCCGCAATCGCTGGAGAAAGCGCTGCGCCAGCAAATCAAACAACATGGCGCAACGCCGCTGCTGCACAGCACCTTGGGCCAGATGCTGATGCGCCACGGTGAGTGGCAACAGGCCGCTGAAGCTTTCCAGCAGGCACTGGCACAACGCCCTGATGCTTTTGATTATGCCTGGTTGGCCGATGTCTATGATCGCCTGCATCGCCCCGAGGACGCTGCTCAAATGCGCCGTGAAGGTCTGCTTCTCACCTTGAAGACGAATCCAAACGCTTGATTTAACGATTGTTACTTTTGTGCACGCCGGGCTTGTCCCGGCTTTTTTTTTGCCTGAAGAGTAGCGGCGTGAGGGTAAATCGCAGATAAAAAAACACCTGCCATAAGCAGGTGTAAGATCAGGTCGTTCAGACAACTGATGGTATCCGACTCAACGTAATGTCCTTCTTACTGCAGTAAAGCGTGCGCAATAACTGCCAGGCTGGACAACGGATACCGTAAGGGGCTCTGCATCATTCCCAGGTTTATGTAGCATCAGCAAACATAAGAGGTGGAATGAGCATCTACAGGATTATTATTGCATAAGTCGTGCCAGAATTGCAGATTCAGAGATAAGTTATTTTAAATCAGCAAGATAACCATACAGCCTCACTTCAGGCTGAAAAATGCGTCGTTATTTCGCAACACTCCCCTCAATAACTGTCTCCTCTCAACGACAACCAATGCAAGGAACTGTCAGTCCATTTAAAATCAATGGGTTATGAGTCTCATTATGACGACAACAGTCGGTGGCGTGATTTAAGAAGCCGCATGGTGTTGAGAAGCCGGGATGCTGAGTTGCTGAGTTGCTGAGTTGCTGAGTTGCTGAGTTGCTGAGTTGCTGAGTTGCTGAGTTGCTGAAGAGGATAAGATCAGTTTAGGGAAAGATAAAACGAAAAAAGCCTGCTTTTTCAAGCAGGCTTTTCGAATATGGTCGGCGAGAGAGGATTCGAACCTCCGACCCACTGGTCCCAAACCAGTTGCGCTACCAAGCTGCGCTACTCGCCGATTTTTTCTGTATCTTATTTCTTCACGCTACCGCGTAATTTTGCCTGGTGCGAAGGGAGGGACTTGAACCCTCACGTCCGTAAGAACACTAACACCTGAAGCTAGCGCGTCTACCAATTCCGCCACCATCGCGTGCCCAGCAAAATTTGGGGTGGCTAATGGGACTCGAACCCACGACAACTGGAATCACAATCCAGGGCTCTACCAACTGAGCTATAGCCACCATAATTCTGGTGCGTAAGCATCTCTGCTTACTATTTTCACTGCATAACGCGGTTAAAACCAACCACCGAAGCTCTTGCGCACAAACTAAATGGCGCGCCCGACAGGATTCGAACCTGAGACCTCTGCCTCCGGAGGGCAGCGCTCTATCCAGCTGAGCTACGGGCGCGTAGCGCCGTTGCGGATGGGCATACTACGGGCTTGACCTCATACTGTCCAGCGCTTTTTTATAAAAAAAACGCGTTTGATTACGCTTTGTGCATTCCGTCGATTATTAATGCAGTTTTGCTGCCTGCACTGATGATATTGCTGAATAAATCGGCGATATCAGAGATCGCCACGCCAATGATAGCGCAAATATTTCAGCAGTTTTAACTGGCGGCGCCAACGCGAAGGCTGCCGAATCAAACGATAGAGCCATTCCAGACCTAATTTCTGCCAGATTCGCGGTGCACGCGCAACGTGGCCGGTGAAAACATCGTAGGTACCGCCTACGCCCATATAGAGCGCATGCGGCCAGTGCGCGCGGCAATCACGCATCAGCAACTCCTGACGCGGCGAGCCCTGCGCCACCGTGACAATCTGTGCACCGCTGGCCGCAATGCGCGCAAACAACGCCTCACGCTCTGCCGGGGCAAAATAGCCATCCTGACTGCCGACGATGTTCACATTCCACTGACGACGCAGTTTGTCACAGGTTTCATCCAGCACCGCCTGACGACCACCAATCAGAAACACCGGAATGCCGCTGCGGCCTGCGCGCTCCATCAGGGCTTCCCACAGATCGGCGCCAGCGATGCGACTAACCTGCAACTGAGGATATTTTTTGCGTAAGGAGCGCACAATGCTAATGCCATCCGGATATTTAAATTCCGCTTCAGCAATCAGTGCACGCAGTTGCGCATCTTCTTCCAGCGTCAGCATCTTTTCTGCATTCATCGCCACCAGCGTACCACAGCGCGGTTTGCCATCCGGCAGCAAGAAGTGCAGGAAGCTGTCCATGTCGTTAAAGGCGTGAAGATCGACACCGCGCAGGTTATAGCGCGGCTTATCGGTTTTCATGAATAATGTTCCCAAAGGTTAAGACAGGCTGTGAACCACCGGCTCGCTACGTGAGCGAATTAAACCCGCGCGCGCTAACAGCCAGTACAGCAATTTAGCCACCGCCATGCAGGCAGCAAAAATAATGCAAAAGAACACCACGCGCGAACCGAAAGCATCCAGCCCTTCACGCGCCAGCACGATCATATTGAAGACCGCGCCGAAGCAGAAGCTCTGCAGAATCGCCCCGCTATAGCGGTTTGAAGCATCACGGCCTTGCAGATAGAGGTTATCGAACCCTTTCATCAGCCAGCCGACGGCAATCGCACCCAGCGGAATAAACCACACGCCGCCCATTACCAGCAACGAACCCAGCAGCGTCGGCGAAATCGCCAGCCCTGAATGGTTGTTCAGCACTTCCCAGGTAAAGTAGTTGGCGCTGTTTAACACAATCGATGGACGGCCAGGCCAGAGCCAGCTCGGGATGAAGACATAAAAGTCACGCCAGATCGGTGCTAAGCCCTGGAAGTCAATTTTGTCGTAGTTCTGCAACAACAGCGCGAGATTTTCCCAGGGGGAGAAGGTATCACGCGTTAAATACAGGAAGGTGTAAAACGCTTCATCGCCCACCACATCGAGGTTATAGCGCCGCAGTGCCAGCCAGAACATACCCGCAATCGCCATCACGCCTGCGCCCACCAGCATCCACAAGGTGATCCAGCCGCGCGTAATGCCGATGAACAGGAACAGGGCGAAGGCGATGATGATATTGGCGCGCGTCCCGCCCACCAGCGCATAGGTCAGTAAACCAAATGCCACCGACACCAGCAAAAACCCCAGCCACTGGCGCTGCGTCGGGTTGAGGAAATAACGAATCAGCATCGCCGGAATAAAGAAGTAGAAGAAGCGTTTGAGCGCTACGCCGGACACTTCGCTGGAGAAAATCTGGTTATACGCAGAGAGTCGGAACAACAGTAACCCGTTGTGCATAAAGAACACGGTCACCGTGCCAATCGCCACCAGCGCCAGTAACAGGCAGGTAAGATGGGTTTCGACTCGGTTCATCTGCAACCAGGGTTTGCGCGGTGCAGCGTTGATCGGCCTCAACCGGACTTTATAACTGACGTAATAAATCGCATAAAAACTGGTCGCGGCCAGCAACGCCTGTAACAGGTACTCCGGCGGCACCACTTCAACATTAAAGCGGAATACCAGCACACTGGTGAGGGGGAACCCGAAATAAAAGGTCAGTAAAAAAAGGATGGTGAAGAACAGGTGGAAGTTAAAACGCACCCGTTTAAATTCCCGCCAGGTCAGCGTCAAAATGAAACCTAGCGAGAACAGATAAACCACCAGCAGACCACTAAACTGCATCAGGCTCATGTTCTCTCCCTTTCACTCAGGCTCAACGCGTTGCGCCAGCCAGCCAGATAACCAGGGGCGAAAAAGGCAATCGCGGATTTATCACACTGTGCCAGCTGACGCTGAGCTTCAGCCACACTCGACGCATCCAGTGCATCTTCACTAAAAAGAACCGGCAACCCTTGTTCGCTGAGGTCGCGCCAGAACGGATTTTTTCGGTTCAGCACAAAGGGAATATTGGCCTGAATCAGCAGACATAAGGTGCCAATGCCTTGCTGGCGCTCGAACATAAAATAGCCGAGCTGACAGTCGCTGAGCAATTGCAGATAGGTGTCAAAATCTATCTTGTCGCGCAATAAGGTTACCTGACCTTGGGGGAACAGGCGCTGCGCGGCCGTATTGATCTCTTCGATGTACTCATGATTATTTTCCGGGTAGCCCAGCGGGATCAGTATTTTCACCCTATCGCCAAACTGCGCTCGAATCGCCTGCAGGCCTTCAATATGGTTGTTGCTGCGATCGCCTGAGTTACCCAACAGCACGGTGAAATCACCGCTCGTGCTACCGCCCGGCACTGCGGCATCGGGCATGCGTGTTGGGAAATAGAGCAGTGAAGTGGGCACACGCGGATGGCGTTGTTGAAAAGCGTGCAAATCCCCACGCGTTGCGAACACGTGAGCAATGCGACGCTGTGCCATACGGCGCAGCAGATAAAACAACTGATACTTCAGGCCACGCCCTTCTTCATACAAATCAGCGCCCCAGATGTGCCAGAACGCCTGCTCACGCCGTAATTTACCGCTGAGCAAAGCCAGCCAGATTTGCGGATTAAACTGTCCATGAAAGAAGAAGCGTTGCGTGCGGTCAGCCGCACGGGTTATCACCGTCTGCGCCAGCGCGCGCTTGCTGGGATAGGTTTCAATCTGCAGCGCGGTATAAGCTTGCAGCGCTTCAGGCGTTGAAGTCACCACCATAAACTGGCGCGGTCCAGCACCCGGCAATTCGGTGCTCATCACCTCATTAAAGAAGCGCAACACCGTATGGTTATGATGTGGGATATCCGATCCCAGCACGTGAAATAAAGTCATTTTTTTCGGCAATAAATCATAAAGGCGCCACAGCAAAGGGCGAAGTAGAGCACGTAAGTCGCCATATAGGCTTGTGCGGCTCCGGCGGTTCCATGTAATGGAATCAGCCAATGTGAGAACGCGGTCAGCAGCACGAACTGGCTGATTTCCGTCAAAATATAAAAGCGCAGTGAAGCTTTAGCGATCACCAGATATCCGAAAACATAGGCGCCAACTTTAAAGACGTCACCGCATAACTGCCAGATAAACAGGTCCCGCATCGCGGTAAACTGCGGTGAAAACAGCAGCCAGATGGCAATGTCACGCAGTAACCACACGCAGAAACTCGCAGCCGCCACTGCAGGTAACACAAAACGCAGCGCACGCCCAATTTCACGCGCAATCTGCGGCTTACTTTCCAGTCGCGCCAGCGTCGGCAGTAACCAGACACTAAAAGTCGCCGTGATAAATTGCAGATAGGCATCGGAAATACTGGTCACACCCTGCCACAGGCCTACCTGCGCCCACCCCTGCTGTTCGGCCAGCAGATTACGCATCATCACCCACGCCACTGGCAGGGTCACGGAGGTGATAAGCGCCATCAGGGTGAATTTTGCCAGATTTCGCGCCAAATCCGGCTGCCATCTCGGTGTTAACCAGCGCAGTGGCAGTACCTGACGATGACGGCGCAGCATCAGCAGTGCCGGGAACACCAACAGTGCAGGTACTAGCGCTAAGCCGACTAACGATCCGGCATATCCACCCAGCCACCAGCACAACACATAACCCAGCACGCCCACCAGACTACCGATAATCAGCGCCTGCGCATTGCCGCGCGCATCGCGAAACCCCTTGAGCAAGGCCAGCGTCAGATTGGCCCAGGCAATGCCAAACTGCAGAAAAGCCACGATGCGCACCACGTTGGCATAGTCGTCGTGACCAAATAGCGCATGACTGATCGGCCCCGCTGCCAGCAAGAACACCAGCGCCACCAGCGTGGAGAAGCCGATCACCATGGTGGATGCCGTACCCGTCACGGCACGCAGTTGCTCAGGTTGCTGCTGAAATTGCGCGATGTAGGTGGTCACACCGTTGAAAATGCCTGCGCCGGCCAATACACCCAATACGGTAATCAGTTGGCGAAAGTTACCGGCCTGGCCAACCCCTTCTGGCCCAAAGCTGACCGCCAGCAGTTTCACCACCAGCAGACCGGCAATGATTTTTACCAACGTCGATGAGGCCGTCCAGACTGAGGCTTTGGCTAACGACATCAGGCAAAGAAACTCAACAGCGAGCTGATAACGGTGCGCTGATTGTTATCCGACAGGTTATAAAACAGCGGCAGGCGCAGCAGGCGCTCACTCTCTTTGGTGGTGAAGCGGTCATCACCGTGGAAGCGACCAAAACGTTCACCGGCTGGCGAAGAGTGCAAGGGGATGTAGTGGAACACCGTGAGGATTTCCGCCTCTTTCATCCAGTTAATTAGTGCCTGACGGTCGTCGCTGTCGCGCAGTTTGATGTAAAACATGTGCGCGTTGTGAAGGCAGTTTTCCGGCACCATCGGTAGCTCGATGCGTCCCGCCGCCGCCAGCGGTTGCAGGGCATCATAATAGCGCTGCCACAGGCGCAAACGCTGCTGGTTAATACGCTCAGCCGCTTCGAGTTGCGCCCACAGGTAGGCAGCCTGCAGATCCGCCATCAAATAGCTCGAACCGATATCGCGCCAGGTGTATTTATCCACCTGACCACGGAAGAACTGGCTACGGTTGGTGCCTTTTTCACGGATGATCTCAGCGCGCTCCACCAGCTTCGCGTCATTAATCAGCGTCGCACCACCTTCGCCACCGGCAGTGTAGTTTTTGGTTTCATGGAAGCTGAAGCAGCCAATATGACCAATCGTGCCCAGCGCACGCCCCTTGTACTGCGACATCACCCCTTGCGCCGCATCTTCAATCACAAACAATTGATGCTTCGCCGCCAGCGCCATGATGCTATCCATCTCGCAGGCCACGCCCGCGTAGTGCACCGGCACGATCGCACGGGTTCTCTCGGTGATCGCCGCTTCAATCAGGGTTTCATCGATATTTAGCGTATCGGGGCGAACATCGACGAACACGATCACGGCACCGCGCAGTACAAAGGCATTGGCGGTGGAGACAAAGGTATAGCTCGGCATGATCACTTCATCGCCGGGCTGGATATCGATTAACAGCGCGGCCATTTCCAGTGATGCGGTGCAGGATGGCGTCAGCAGCACCTTTTTGCTGCCAAAATGCTGCTCCATCCACTGCTGACAGCGACGGGTAAATCCACCGTCACCGCAGAGTTTGCCGCTGGCCATCGCCGACTGCATATATTCAAGTTCACTGCCGACGACTGGCGGCGCATTAAATGGGATCATGTAGCTGTCCTGTAAAACCAGTAGGCGGTGCTTTCAAGGCGTGCACCGCTGCGTAAATAGAGGCGCATCGCCGTAAGATTGCTAAGCTGGGTCGCGACGCGCAGTCGTTCAAGTTGTCGCACGCGGCCCCAATCCGCTGCCGCCAACAGCAAGCGTTGACCAATGCCCTGCCCTTGCGCTGCGGGTAACACGGCGAGCAGGCCGATACGCGCATCACCGTTCACTTCACGCATCGAGACATAGCCTTGTAATTGGCCGGATTCGTCGCTGGCCACCAGGCATTGGTGATCAAAGGTGCCGCGTACCGCGTTTTCAATCCACTGCGCATAGAAACGACCGCTGTCATCGGCGTTAAACCAGGGCGCACGAAAACGGCTTTGGCGAAAGGCATGCGATGCCGCCTCACGCAATGCCGGAATCTGTGCTTCACGCGCGATGCGCACGCCAACCTGGCGCTCGGTGCGTTTGATATTGATGGCCAGATCGGCCTCACCTTCCACCAGCTGAAAACCGTGCTGGCTTAAGGCATCAATGGCGTCGGTGCGCTCGGCGGGCACTTTGGCCTGCCACAACGTATCTGGCTGTTGCAGCGCGTCGGCAAGGGTGAAGTCGCCATCCAGGTCGATACGCGCACTGTTCACGCCAAAGAAATCGCTTTCCCACTCGAGGGGGTTAATACTGACGCGGACGGGCATGGAGAACATCCATCAGGTATTGGCCGTAGCCGGTTTTGGTCAACGCTTGCGCCGCCGCCAGCAACTGTTCGTCACTTAGCCAACCGTTGCGCCACGCAATCTCTTCCAGACAGGCAATTTTAAAGCCCTGACGTTTCTCCACGGTCTGCACAAACATACTCGCTTCAATCAGACTGTCGTGTGTACCGGTATCCAGCCAGGCAAAACCGCGTCCCAGCAACTCGACAGAGAGTTCACCCTGCTCAAGATACATCTGGTTAATCGCGGTGATTTCCAGCTCGCCCCGTGCAGAAGGCTGCACCAGTTTGGCAAACTCCACCACGCGATTGTCGTAGAAGTAGAGGCCGGTTACCGCCCAACGTGATTTGGGTTGCTGCGGCTTCTCCTCGATGGAAAGCGCATTGAAGTCGTCATCAAACTCCACCACACCAAACCGCTCGGGATCCATCACCTGATAGGCAAACACCGTCGCACCGCTACTGCGCGCAGCCACTTTTTTCAGTTTCGGACTGAAGCCCTGGCCAAAATAGAGGTTGTCGCCCAGCACCAAACAGCAGCTGTCATTGCCAATGAAGGACTCACCAATGATAAACGCCTGCGCCAGACCATCAGGGCTGGGTTGCTCAGCATACTCTAGCTGCAGGCCGAACTCGCTGCCATCACCGAGCAAACGCTCGAAGTGCGCGCGATCTTCCGGCGTGGTGATAATCAGGACCTCGCGGATCCCCGCCAGCATCAGCACCGACAGCGGATAGTAGATCATCGGTTTGTCGTAAACTGGCAGTAGCTGCTTTGAGATAGCGCGAGTAATAGGGTGCAAACGCGTGCCCGAACCGCCCGCCAGGATGATACCTTTCATCGTTGCTGCTCCTGTATTGCGCCTCAGCGCGGCGTGGTTAAACCCAACCGCTCGCCACGATAGCTACCGTTGAGAATCGCCTGCCACCATTGTGGGTTTGCCAAATACCACTGCACGGTTTTGCGAATGCCACTTTCGAAGGTTTCCTGCGGCATCCAGCCTAATTCACGCGCAATTTTGCTGGCATCAATGGCGTAACGCAGATCGTGACCGGGCCGATCGGTGACAAAAGTAATCAGATCTCGATAGCGCGCCAGATGCGTGGCGCGCTGCTGCGGTGCCAGTTCGTCCAGCAGATCGCACAGGGTTTCCACCACCTCAATATTACGGCGTTCGTTGTGACCACCAATATTATAGGTTTCACCCACTTTGCCGCTGCTCACCACACTGTAGAGTGCTCGCGCATGATCCTCTACATACAGCCAGTCGCGAATCTGGCTGCCGTTGCCATACACCGGCAAAGGCTTACCCGCCAACGCATTGATGATAGTCAGTGGAATCAATTTTTCAGGAAAGTGATAAGGGCCATAATTGTTCGAACAGTTGGTGACGATGATCGGCAAGCCGTAAGTGCGTAACCAGGCGCGAACCAAATGATCGCTGCTGGCTTTCGTCGCTGAATAAGGACTGCTGGGCGCATACGGCGTGGTTTCAGTAAAGAAATCATCGCTGCCATGCAAATCGCCAAACACTTCATCAGTGGAAATGTGGTGGAAGATAAAGCCTTTTTTACGCTCATCCGCCATCTCATTCCAGTAATGGCGTGCGGCTTCCAGTAACTGATAGGTGCCCACGATATTGGTTTCGATGAAGGCAATCGGGCCATCAATCGAGCGATCCACATGGCTTTCTGCGGCCAGATGCATAATGCAATCCGGTTGATATTGGGCAATGACACGGTCCAGTTCGGCTCGGTCGCAAATATCCACCTGCTCAAAGGCATAGCGCGCATCATTCTGTATTGAAGCCAGAGAGGCTAAATTGCCTGCGTAGCTGAGTTTATCCACCACCACCACCTGATGGTCGGTTTGCTCAATCAGAAATCGCACCAGTGCGGACCCAATAAAGCCTGCGCCACCTGTCACCAGGAACTGTTTCATCGCCAGACACCTTTGGTATCGATAATCCACTGCTGCGTGATCTCGCTGGCATCGATAGCGCGGAACTGCGCGTGATCAACCAGCATCACGATGATATCTGCTTGCTGCAATGCATCCTGGGTGGAAACCAGAGCCGCTTCATGGGCCAGTTGCGCAGGGATTTCTGCCACATGCGGTTCAACCACCAGCGTGCTGCCGCTGTGCCACTCGGCAATCAGGTGCGCCACTGTCATTGCCGGGCTCTCGCGCAAATCATCAATGTTCGGTTTAAACGCCAGGCCGAAGCAGGCAATCGTCACCTCAGAAGCACGTTTGCCGCTGGCAGTCAGGCAATCAGCCAACTGCTGTTTGACCTGATCTAACACCCACGTCGGTTTCGCATCATTCACTTCCCGCGCGGTGCGAATCAGACGCGCCAGATCCGGATTTTGCGCCACGATAAACCAGGGATCGACAGCGATACAGTGCCCACCGACGCCCGGTCCGGGCTGCAGAATGTTGACGCGTGGATGGCGGTTCGCCAGCGCAATCAATTCCCACACGTTGATATTCTGTTCCGCGCAGATCAGCGACAGCTCATTAGCGAAGGCAATATTCACATCACGGAAGCTGTTCTCCGTAAGCTTACACATCTCGGCAGTACGCGCGTTGGTTTCCACACATTCGCCGCGCAGGAAGATGCGATACAGTTCGCTGGCCCGTGCTGAGCACGCAGGCGTCATGCCGCCAATCACACGGTCATTTTCCAGCAGCTCTACCATCACTTTGCCGGGCAGCACGCGCTCCGGGCAGTAAGCGATAAACACGTCACAGTTATCACCGTGCTGCGGGAAACGCAGGTCAGGACGTGCCTCTGCCAGCCAGGCGGCCATCTGTTCGGTCGCGCCAACCGGTGATGTCGATTCGAGGATCACCAAGTCGCCCGTTTTCAGCACCGGTGCAATCGACAACGCGGCTGCCTGTACGTAGCTCAGATCCGGCTGATGATCGCCGATAAACGGCGTGGGCACGGCAATCAGGAAGGCGTCCGCAGCTTCGGCTTCCGTAGTGGCGCGCAGATATCCTGCCTGAACGGCGTTGCGTACCACGTCACTCAGCTCCGGCTCAACAATGTGAATGTCGCCGCGATTAATGGTCTCGACCGCGCGGACATTGATATCCACGCCGATCACTTTTTTTCCCTTTGAGGCAAAAACGGCCGCCGTTGGCAGCCCAATGTAGCCCAGTCCGATAACGGAAATGGTTTCAAAACGCATAATTATACTCTGTGTTGTTTCAGTGCCTGCAGGATGCGCGAGCAGGCTTGTCCATCGCCATACGGATTGTGCGCGCGACTCATCCTCTGCCAGGCTTCCTCGTCCTGCAGCAGCAGGCTAACTTCTTCGACAATCCGGTTGATATCGGTACCGACCAGTTTTACTGTGCCCGCATCCACCGCTTCCGGACGCTCAGTCGTATCACGCATGACCAGAACAGGTTTGCCCAACGATGGCGCTTCTTCCTGAATACCACCGGAATCGGTGAGGATCAGCCAGGAACGGTTCATCAGCCAGACAAACGGCAAATACTCCTGTGGCTCAATCAAAATGATATTGTCGATACCACTCAGGATACGATTTACCGGCTCGCTGACGTTGGGATTGAGGTGCACCGGATAGACGATTTGCGCCTGCGGATGCTGACGTGCAATCTGCGCCAGCGCGCTGCAAATGCGTTCAAAACCGCCGCCAAAGCTTTCACGACGATGGCCGGTGACCAGAATCAGTTTTTTGTCCGCATCAAGGAACGGATAACGTGCTGCAAGACGTGCATTCAGATCGCCATCATCCAGCACCCGATCGCGCACCCATAGCAACGCATCAATCACCGTATTGCCGGTAACTACGATACAGTCATCCGGCAAATTTTCACGCAGCAGATTCTGCCGCGAACTCTCGGTTGGGGTGAAATGGTAGCTCGCCAGATGACCGGTTAAGGTGCGGTTAGCCTCTTCCGGCCAGGGCGACATCAGGTTGCCGGTGCGCAATCCTGCTTCGACGTGCCCCACCGGAATCTGATGATAAAAAGCGGCTAAGCTAGCAGCAAAAGTGGTGGTGGTATCACCGTGCACCAGCACCACATCGGGCTGAAAATCGGCGAGCACCGTTTTCATCCCCTGCAAAATGCGGCTGGTGATCTCCGTCAGCCCCTGTTCCGGGCGCATGATATTGAGATCGTAATCGGGCTGCAGCTTGAACAGCCGCAGCACCTGATCGAGCATTTCACGATGCTGCGCGGTCACGCATAAGCGCGATTCAAACGCCGGATCCTGCGCCAGTGCTTGCACCAGCGGGGCCATTTTGATCGCCTCAGGACGCGTGCCAAATACGGTCAGAACTTTCACGTGGCTTCTCTTAATGGCTCGTTGGTGACGTTGGACGAGGACGGCGCACCAGCGCCACACCTGCACCCACCAGCGCGCCAATGACGCCCCACATGATCATCATAAACACTCGGCGCGGACTGTCGCGCGACACCGGCTCTTCAGGCGTACGCAGATAGCGGTAGGTCTGGAATGGCTTATCCAACTGCGCACCTGCCTGCAACGTGCCCAGCATCGCTCTGTTTTGATCATAGCTCAAATCGTAAGCGGGCCCGCTGGCCTGCAATGTATCGAGCTGAGCCTGCAACATTTGCTGTCCGAGCAGGAAGCGATCGCTGTCAGGCAGCGCTTCGCCAATGGCCGGAGCACGGTTTTCTTTGATGCCCTGCTGACTAGCAACCTTTAAGGCCTGTTCAATACGTTGACGCTGGCGATCAAATACCGCCTGTGCCACTTCCTGCTGACGGGTAACCTGCGCCTGCAGCTGCGCGCTGCGCGCCTGCCATGCCCCCTTCAATTCTGCATTCAAATGGCGCGCCGCGCGTTCGCTGGCATAGGCGATATATTGGCGCAGCAGGTTATTCGCGTCGCCAGCGGTTTCGGCAATCAGCTTAATGTTATCCAGCGTGTTATGCGCCGCATCCGCTGGTGTGAACTGGATATTGGTAATCAAATCATCCAGCAGTGCGGCATCGTTATGCGCGTTGCCACTTTTGCGGCTTTTGAAATAATCGGTCTGCTGCCAAAAATCACGGCGCGTGTCCCAGGAGGCCAACTGCATAGTGAACTCCTGATAGACCTCATCCATCACTGTTGGGGCGGGTGTGTTGAGATTGAGCGTGTTGTTACGCACATCGAGGTTATTGAGGAATTGCTGCTGCACGAAGAAGTCACCCAGCATGTTAACCGTTGGACGATCGGTAACGGCGGTGGTGCTCCAGGCTTGCTTCATCAGCATCGAGGCGAGCCAAGCCAATAAGGCAAACAGCAGCGCAAAGCCGATAACCCAGCGCTTACCGCGCCACAGCGTGCAGCCAAGGCCGCGCACATCCAGTTCGTTCTCCACAACGACAGAGGTCATAACAAAAGTCCTTATCGGGGTACTGATCGGGGTAATTTATTTTTTATCTTCGCCACTGCTTTGCCAGCGGCGTTTAATACGACGAATTTTGCGCGCCACACGCCAGGCGTGTTTCAGGCAATAGCCGTAAAGGAAAAAGGCCATCAGGAACAGCACCAGCATCACCCACTCGGGGATGAAGGCAAGGTATTCGCCCAACACACCAATACCGGCCAACAGCGCTGCAGCTACGGTAATCAGCACAAAGGCCTGACGCGAAGTGAAACCCGCTCGCATGATCAAATGGTGAATGTGCTGGCGGTCAGCTGAAAACGGACTCATCCCCTTACGCAGACGGCGATACATAATCGCCACCATGTCCATTAGCGGAATGGCAATCAGCCAAAGTGCCGTGACCGGCGTAATCGGATGGCTCAAACCCTGGGTGGTTTCCAGCAGGATCCAGATAATGGTGAAGCCAATCATGGTGCTGCCGGCGTCGCCCATAAACACTTTGTAGCGGCGACCAATCAGACCCAGATTGAGCAAAATATAGGGGATGGTGGCGGCGATCATGGCGAAACACCACATCGCAAGACTGGTTTGCCCGTCGAAAAAGAGGATGATGCCCATGGCGGCAAAGGTCACACTGGCCAGCCCACCCAGTAAGCCATCAATGCCATCCACCATGTTAAAGGCGTTAATGGCCGCCCAAACGGCGAACAGTGTAAGTACGTAGCCAAATGGCCCAACAACCAATTCCACCGGACCAATGATAAATCCAAGGCTCAGCAGATACAGTTTTGAGCCGACCATCATCACGATGGCCACCGCCGCTTGTACTAATGCGCGGATTTTAACGCTGATATCGAACCGATCGTCCAGTGCACCCACCAGCACCAGCACCCCTGCGCAACTTAAATAGAGTGCCGCATGGGGTAAATAATAATCTGAAATAGCGAAAGCAAAGCAAATCCCCGCATAAACGGAGATCCCACCTACTAACGGAATGGCGCCATGGTGTCGTTTTCTTGAATTAGGTGTGTCTACCAGCCCAATTTTTTTAGCGGCTTTACGGGCAAAAAATAGGAACACTAAAGTAAACAGAAAAACAAAACCAAGCTCAGTACTCATAGTGAGTAAATTCACGTTAACGCTCTCAGCTAAAATCATCGACAACAATAAGCAAAATTCTTGCCATTGCCGTATATCCCTTGTCCGAATTCTGCCTGGGAAAAATCTTATTGCTGAAAAAATCAGCACATTTCTGGCACAATCATTATATTTCTTCCTGACTGGGCTAATCCTAATGCCCATAAAAAAAAAACGCCACGTTAAGACGTGGCGTTATCAATAAATCCTGGCAAATTGTGCGAAAGAATCGCTTCGCTTAGCGATTCAATTTCGCCAACTTACGAACGCTTCATCATATCGAAGAATTCGTCGTTGGTTTTGGTCATCGCCAGCTTATTGATGAGGAACTCCATCGCATCAATTTCACCCATTGGATGGATGATTTTGCGCAGGATCCACATTTTCTGCAGCTCTTCCTGCGTGGTGAGGAGTTCTTCTTTACGGGTACCGGAGCGGTTGTAATCAATCGCTGGGAAGACACGTTTTTCAGCAATTTTACGCGACAGGTGCAGTTCCATGTTACCTGTACCTTTAAATTCTTCGTAAATCACTTCGTCCATCTTCGAACCGGTATCAACCAGCGCAGTCGCGATGATGGTCAGGCTGCCGCCCTCTTCCACGTTACGTGCTGCACCGAAGAAACGCTTCGGACGATGCAGGGCGTTGGCGTCCACACCACCGGTCAATACTTTACCGGAAGCCGGTACCACGGTGTTGTAAGCACGCGCCAGACGGGTGATGGAGTCAAGCAGGATAATAACGTCTTTCTTGTGCTCGACCAGGCGCTTAGCCTTCTCGATCACCATCTCAGCGACCTGAACGTGGCGTGAAGCCGGTTCGTCGAAGGTGGATGCGATGACTTCGCCTTTCACCAGACGCTGCATCTCGGTCACTTCTTCCGGACGCTCGTCAATCAGCAGCACCATCAGCACGCAATCCGGATAGTTGTACGCAATGCTCTGTGCGATGTTCTGCAGCAGCATGGTTTTACCGGCTTTCGGTGGCGCCACGATCAGACCACGCTGACCGCGACCGATCGGCGATGCCAGATCCAGTACGCGAGCGGTCAAATCTTCGGTTGAGCCATTACCGCGCTCCATACGCAGACGATTGTTTGCGTGCAGTGGCGTGAGGTTTTCGAACAGAATCTTATTACGCGCGTTTTCCGGCTTGTCGTAGTTAACTTCGTTAACTTTCAACAGCGCAAAGTAACGTTCACCCTCTTTTGGCGGGCGAATTTTACCAGAAATGGTGTCACCAGTGCGGAGGTTGAAGCGGCGGATTTGGCTGGGAGAAACGTAGATATCATCGGGACCGGCGAGGTAGGAGCTGTCTCCAGAGCGGAGGAAACCAAATCCGTCCTGCAATATCTCCAGCACACCATCACCAAAGATGTCTTCGCCACTTTTCGCATGCTGTTTAAGGATAGAGAAAATAATATCCTGTTTACGCATACGTGCCTGGTTTTCCAGACCCATATTTTCGCCGAGGGTAATCAGCTCAGAAACCGGCGTGTTCTTTAATTCGGTAAGATTCATAGTGAGGGTTCTTAAACTCGGGGTAATTCTCGAAATGATTGTCGTGGGTGGTATGGCAAAAATTCCATGCCGTTAATGGCTCTTTTTCAACTCTGCTCGACGATTATCGTCTGATGTGGCGATAGGAAACGAAGAGATGGTCGAAAGGTGATGCCGAATGTGCTAGTCATCAGATTGCCAAACCACGATAACGTTCAATGCGAGCAGGGTCTGACAAGGGAAAACTTTAGATGCAAACTACAAGGTAAGTGCGTAATGCAGTGAGGTCAACTTAACACGCCTGAAGGGAGACGTCCAGCAGTGGCGAAAAAATTCACCACTGCGGAACAACACCGCGCCGGGCTTAGGCCAGGTTAGCGTTCAGGAACTCTTTCAGCTGGCCTTTAGACAAGGCGCCTACTTTGGTCGCAGCCACTTCACCGTTCTTGAACAGCAGCAGTGTCGGGATACCACGAATGCCATATTTAGGCGCAGTGCCCGGGTTGTCATCAATGTTCAACTTGGCGATGGTAAGCTTACCGTCGTACTCTTCTGCGACTTCGTCGAGAATTGGGGCGATCATTTTGCAAGGACCACACCATTCAGCCCAGAAATCTACCAGAGTGACACCGTCGGCTTTCAGCACGTCAGTGTCGAAACTGTCATCGGTCAAGTGAACGATTTTATCGCTGCTCATGTTTAACTCCAAAGATTGTGCCTGGCGAATTGGCGTAAAATATACCAACGTAGGTTGACTTTATTTCATCGGATACGCTTTCGTAAAGCGCTAGTAAGCTGATATTCTACCACACTATGAGCAAAACACACTTAACTGAACAGAAGTTTTCCGACTTCGCCCTGCACCCACAGGTGGTTGAAGCCCTTGATACCAAAGGCTTTTCTAACTGCACGCCTATTCAGGCGTTGGCACTGCCTTTTGCGCTTTCAGGGCGTGATGTTGCGGGTCAGGCGCAAACCGGTACCGGCAAAACGATGGCGTTCCTGACGTCAACGTTTCATCATCTTCTTTCTCATCCAGCCGCTGAAGGCCGCCAGATTAATCAGCCACGTGCGCTGATCATGGCCCCGACGCGTGAACTTGCTGTGCAGATCCATGCCGATGCAGAGCCACTGTCGAAAGTCACGGGTCTGAAACTGGGTCTGGCTTATGGCGGTGACGGCTACGACAAACAGCTGAAAGTGTTGGCCGATGGCGTCGATATTCTGGTGGGCACCACCGGTCGCCTCATCGACTATGCGAAACAAAATCACATCAACCTCGGCGCCATTCAGGTCGTGGTTCTGGATGAAGCCGATCGCATGTTCGATCTTGGCTTTATTAAAGATATCCGTTGGTTGTTCCGCCGCATGCCGCCGGCCACCCAGCGTCTGAGCATGTTGTTCTCGGCGACCCTCTCTTACCGCGTACGTGAACTGGCGTTCGAACATATGAACAACGCTGAATACGTGGAAGTGGAACCGGAGCAGAAAACCGGCCACCGCATCAAAGAAGAACTTTTCTACCCTTCGAATGAAGAGAAGATGCGTCTGCTGCAAACCTTGATCGAAGAAGAGTGGCCCGACCGCGCCATCATCTTCGCCAACACCAAACACCGCTGTGAAGATATCTGGGGCCATCTGGCCGCGGACGGTCACCGTGTAGGTCTGCTGACGGGCGATGTGGCACAGAAAAAACGTCTGCGTATTCTGGATGACTTCACCAAAGGTGATGTAGATATTCTGGTCGCGACTGACGTTGCGGCGCGAGGTCTGCACATTCCTGCAGTGACCCACGTGTTCAACTACGATCTGCCTGACGACCGTGAAGACTACGTGCATCGCATCGGTCGTACCGGCCGCGCGGGTGCCAGCGGACACTCCATCAGCCTGGCGTGCGAAGAGTACGCACTGAACCTGCCAGCGATTGAAGAGTACATTGGTCACGGTATTCCGGTGAGTAAGTACAGCAGTGAAGCACTGATGAGTGAGCTGCCTCCGCCGAAACGTCTGCAGCGCAGCCGTTCTGGAAACGGCCCACGCCGTGGCGGGAACAACAGCAACCGTCGTAGCGGCGCGCCGCGCAATAACAACCGTAAACGTTCGAGTTAAGCACACCATGCTGAGCGCATCGTCACTTTATGCTGCGATTGATTTAGGCTCTAACAGCTTTCATATGTTGGTGGTGCGCGAAGTGTCCGGCAGTATTCAGACCATTGCGCGTATAAAGCGTAAGGTACGTCTGGCTGCCGGTCTGGACAAAGCCAATCACCTCTCCGCCGAGGCGATGCAGCGTGGCTGGCAATGTCTGAAACTCTTCTCTGAACAGTTGCAAGATATTCCGCCCGAGCAAATCCGCGTGGTCGCCACGGCTACGCTGCGTATTGCTGAAAATGCCCAGGACTTCCTGGCTCACGCCGAAGAAATTCTTTGCTGCCCGGTGAATGTCATCAGCGGCGAGGAAGAAGCACGCCTGATTTATCAAGGTGTTGCCCACACTACCGGAGGCTCCGATCAGCGCCTGGTGGTGGATATCGGCGGCGGCAGCACCGAGCTGGTCACCGGCGAGGGTTCGCACGCGACCACGTTGTTTAGTTTGTCGATGGGTTGCGTCACCTGGCTGGAACGCTACTTTGGCGATCGTCACCTGGCGAAAGAGAATTTCGAGCAGGCTGAATTAGCGGCCCGCGACATGATTCGTCCGGTCGCGGCGGCACTGCGCGAAAAAGGCTGGCAGATCTGCGTCGGTGCTTCTGGCACCGTGCAGGCACTGCAGGAAATTATGGTTGCGCAGGGCATGGATGAACGCATCACCCTGAGCAAGCTGCAGCAGCTAAAACAGCGTGCGATTCAGTGCGGCAAGCTGGAAGAGCTGGAAATCGAAGGATTGACACTCGAGCGCGCGCTGGTATTCCCCAGCGGCCTGTCGATTCTGATCGCTATCTTCCATGAACTAAGCATCGACAGCATGACGCTGGCCGGTGGCGCACTGCGTGAGGGGTTGGTGTACGGCATGCTGCATCTGCCGATTGACCGCGACATTCGTAGCCGCACGTTGCAAAACGTCCAGCGCCGCTTCTCTATCGATGTGGAGCAGGCAAGCCGCGTGCGTCAGCTGGCTGAAAGCTTTTTCCGCCAGGTGAGCACTGCCTGGAAGCTGGATAACCGATGTCGCGATCTGCTGCTGAGCGCCTGTTCAATTCACGAAATAGGCCTGAGCGTCGATTTCCGCCAGGCACCCCAGCACGCCGCTTACCTGATTCGCCATCTCGATCTTCCTGGTTTTACGCCCGCACAGAAAAAAATGCTCGCCTGCCTGCTGCAGAATCAGAGTGGCAGTATCGATCTCGCTTTACTGACGCAGCAGAACGCTGTGCCACCACGTATGGCGGAACGCTTAAGCCGTTTACTGCGTCTGGCGATTATTTTCTCCAGCCGTCGTCGCGATGACACGCTGCCTGCGGTTCGTTTACAGGCGGATGATGATGCGCTGCACCTGACACTCCCTGCTGGCTGGCTGGATGCGCATCCGCTGCGGGCCGAATTGCTGGAACAAGAGAGTCATTACCAGTCTTATGTGCACTGGTTGCTGACTATCTCTTAATCAAACCTGCTGCGCTTGCTGATGCTGCGTTGAAAAGCTCCCGTCAAATGCTCATTGACGGCATGTGAACTCCGCTTTGCCGGGAACTTTTCGTCTTGCCTCCGCTACGCTCGCAACGGTTCTCGCTACAGGCCTGGCCTGAACGAACGACGGGGGATTTACCCCTTCTTCGCATTCTCCAGCATCGCACGTAAGCCCGCGACGCGCGTCTGCCCGGTTTTCACCCGCTCCTCGGCGCTGATCACCTTTTTCTCGCGCTCCCACACCACATCATCCTGCGGCAGCTCCATCAGGAAGCGGCTTGGTTCTGGGCGGACCAGTTCGCCGTACTGACGGCGTTCACGGCACAGGGTAAAGGTCAGCTCTTTTTGCGCGCGGGTAATGCCCACATAGGCCAGACGGCGTTCCTCTTCGATGTTGTTCTCATCAATGCTGCTCTGATGCGGTAACAACCCCTCTTCCATACCGACCAGATAAACATACGGGAACTCCAACCCTTTGGAGGCGTGCAAGGTCATCAGCTGCACCTGGTCGCTCTCCTCATCGCTCTCGCCGCGTTCCATCATGTCACGCAGCGTAAAGCGCGTCACCACCTGCGCCAACGTCATCGGCTCATTCAGCTCATCGCCCTCCAGCATCTCCGTCATCCACTGGAATAGCGTGTTGACGTTTTTCATGCGCATTTCGGCGGCTTTGGGGCTTGGCGAGGTCTCAAACAACCAGCTTTCATAATCGACACCGCGAATCAGGTCGCGTACCGCATTCACCGGTTCGCGTTCCGTCAGCTGGATAATCTCATTAAGCCATTGAGTAAAACGCTGCAGATGCTCCAGACCGCGCCCGCTCAGCGTCTGTTCCAGCCCCATATCGAAGCTGGCATTGAACAGACTTTTATTGCGCAGGTTGGCCCATTCACCCAGCTTTTGCAGCGTGGCGGGGCCAATTTCACGACGCGGCGTGTTAACGATACGCAGGAAAGCACTGTCGTCTTCCTGATTGGTCAGTACACGCAGATAAGCCAGCAAATCTTTAATTTCCGGCCGCGAGAAGAACGAGGTGCCACCAGAGATGCGATAAGGAATACGGTTCTGCATCAGCTGCTTTTCAAAGACGCGTGACTGATGGTTGCCGCGATAGAGAATCGCATAATCTTTGTAGGCGGTTTTATTAACGAAGTGATGGGCAATCAACTCACCGGCGACCCTCTCGGCCTCATGATCTTCATTGTTGGCACTCAGCACCTTCAGCTCGCTGCCCTCGCCCAGCTCGGAGAACAGGCGCTTCTCAAACACATGCGGATTATTGGCAATCAGGATGTTAGCTGACTTCAAAATGCGCTGGGTTGAGCGATAGTTCTGCTCCAGCTTCACCACTTCCAGCGCCGGGAAATCCTCTTTCAGCAGCACCAGGTTTTGCGGTCGCGCACCACGCCAGGAGTAAATCGACTGGTCATCATCGCCTACCACGGTGAAACGCGCCCGCGCGCCCACCAGCAGTTTCACCAGCTCATACTGGCTGGTGTTGGTATCCTGATACTCATCCACCAATAAATAGCGAATACGCTGCTGCCAACGCTCGCGCACTTCCTGATTGCGTTGCAGCAACAGCGTCGGCAGCGCAATCAAATCGTCGAAATCCAGTACGTTGCAGGATTTCAGATGCTGGTCGTACAGCTGATAACATTGGGCAAAAATCTGGTCGCGCTGGGATTTGGCCAGGCCAGCCGCACCCTGCGGATCGACCAGATCATTCTTCCAGTTGGAAATGGTGGAGATCAGCTGCTGCAACAGCGTTTTGTCTTCCTCCAGCCACTGTTTAGTGAGGTCTTTCAACAGCGCCAGCTGATCTTGATCGTCGAACAGCGAGAAGCTCGCTTTCATTCCTAACGCTTTGTATTCACGTTTGATTATCTCCAGCCCCAACGTATGGAAGGTGGAGATCATCAGGCCGCGCGCCTCTTTACGTCCAAGCGTTTGTGCGACACGCTCTTTCATCTCGCGCGAGGCTTTATTGGTGAAGGTGACGGCCGCGATATGGCGCGCCTGATAGCCACACTCGCGGATCAGGTGGGCGATTTTATTGGTGATGACGCGGGTCTTACCCGAGCCTGCACCGGCCAGCACCAGGCAGGGACCGGTGACAAATTCGACAGCACGTTGTTGGCCGGGGTTTAAACGCATAACGGAATATCACTCAACTAATGAAAAGGAGATCCCCTGACGATTTCGCATGGCAGGAATATGGACAGGTGAGCGACTCCCGGAAACTGACTCAATCAGTCACCGTATCAAGCATACGCAGCCAACGCACCTGCAATTTGAAGTAGGACGGGGATATAATGCGCCGAACATTATACATACATACAGAGACACCAACATGGCGAAAACCGCGGCAGCTTTGCACATCCTCGTCAAGGATGAAGCGCAGGCCAAATCCCTGCTGGCCCAGCTGGAAAAGGGCGCAAACTTCCAGCAGCTGGCAAAAAAACACTCCACCTGTCCATCGGGACGTAACGGCGGCGATCTGGGTGAATTTCGTAAAGGCCAGATGGTGCCCGCCTTTGATAAGGCGGTGTTCTCCTGCCCGCTATTGCAACCTTACGGGCCGGTGAAAACCGCCTTTGGTTATCACATCATCAAAGTGCTGTGGCGCAACTGATCACTTTTTACTTTTCATCTGCTGCAACACGTTGCTGCACTGGTTGGCATCTGTATCACTGGGTGAAATCAGTGCCAGCAGTGCGGCGGCCGGCGCCACCACTGCGCCCAGCGCCACCGCAGCAGCGCCACGTGCGATCAGCGGCCCGGCTTTCACTCCCGCATCCGGATTTTTGAAGGTGCCACGCACATACAGTGGCGATCGCAAGGTGATGATACGAATGCCTTTGCTCTCTGGATTAATGGATAAGTCCATCCTTTCATTGGCAAAGTTAACGTTGCCGGTGACATTAATCACCGCATTCTCCGTATCCAGCACAAACACTTTCGGCGTGGCGAGACCCTGACGGATATTGAGATCGGTGGCAGCACAGTTGATGCGCACCTCATCATCGCCAAACAGTTTGCCGACCACATAGTTACCGACATTCAGGCCGGCAATCTCCATCAGACTACGGCTGATCAATCCGTCATTCATCAGCAGTTTCAGCTCGCCGTTGCTGGTCCCCAGAATATCCGCCACCGAGTTGCCGGTACCGCTCAGGCTGGCATCCCCGTTTAACTGACCCAGGCTACGCTGCATCGCCGTGACATTCGGGAACAGCTGACGCAGTTGCAGCTTACGCGCATGCAAATCCGCGCGCCCGCGCATCGGGCTTTTATCCCCTTCCAGATGAATGGTGGAGTTGATACTACCGCCCGCCATGCCGAAGCGCAGCGGATCGAGCAGCAGGTCACCGTTTTTCAACTGCAGATGGGTATAAAGGTCGCTAAGCGGCAGCTTGCTGCTGTGTTCGATGCGTTTTCCGCTGAATTTCACATCCGCATCCATCACGTCCCAGCTTTTGGTATCAAACTTGTCATGTGGCAGCACGCGATCGGCCGGTTGAGTCGAAGCGTCACCACGCTGGGCTTTAGCCTGCTGGGTTTTCTCACTGCCCTTGCCCGAATTCACGCCAATCAGCGGGCCTAAATCCGCCATGCGCAACTGGTTCGAGGTTAATTCTCCGGTCAACGTTGGGCGCGGTTTCACCTGGTGATAAGCCAGCGAGCCGTGAATATCGCTATCGCCAATATGCCCATTGAAGTTTTCGTAACGGAACAGCGGCCCTTTCTCTTCATTGAAGCGCGCGATCAAATGGCCGTCAGTTTCGTACGGCGGCGTATCAGGCAGCAGCACGCCGGTTAAACCGTACAGATTCGCCAGCGTATCGCCAGCAAAGCGCAGACGCACATCCAGCCCGCCGAGATTTAAAGGATCCTGCAACGTCCCGTCAACGCGCACGCGCGTGGTGCCGTTGCGCACATCCACCTGCAGTGGGAACGGTGTGGTTTTGCTGCGCAACGAGAGCATGCCGCCGATCTTGCCGTCGCCAGTCAGTTTCTGATCGTTGTATGTCCCCTCCGCCTGCCAGCCAAAGACAAAATCGCCCGCGCCTTTCTGCTGGTCGTTACCGCCCGCTACCTGCGCGTAAGGCACCGGTTTGCCCAGTGGATTAAGGGTGACGGTCACATCGGCTTTATTGATGGCATCGCGATAGCGAATCTGACCTTTGTCGAACAGAATATTATCGAGGCGGAAAGACCAGGCAGAAGGCGGCGCATTGGCATCGCTGTTCTCGCTGCTGGCTAAGTTGAAGGTCCAGTTATTCTTTTTATCCGCCGTCTGCACCAGCCGCGCATCGGGCAGCTGCATTTTAATCCACGGCAAATAAACCTGTTTATGCAGGAGCGCCAGCGGCGCAAGCGTGGCTTCAACGCGCTGCAAATGCACCATGGTGACATCGGGAATATTCGGCGGATTGCCCAGCATAATGTCATCAGCATGCACCTGCGGCCACGGCACCCAACTGCGCCAACCGGGTTCTTCGCGATTGCGCACCCAGGCAACACCCAGATCACCACGAATGGCGAAAGGCCGGTTTAACTCAGTGGAGACTTTTTGGTTGATGGTTGGCTTCAGGCGGTTCCAGTCAAACGTGGCGATAATCACCACCACCACCACAACCAACAACAATAAAATCCCGAAAACCCAACTCAGGACTTTTCCCGTACGTGACATTCTGCTTCCTCCTTGCCCTCAACGTCTCACATAACTGTAGTCGAGACGTTGCGGATCGGGATCAGGGAAGCTCGAGCGCCAGGGATTCCAGCGTGCTGAAGGGAACAGGCCGCGAGAAGAAATAGCCTTGTGCCGCCATTGCAGGCGAATTGCGCACCTGCTGCCACTCCTCTTCGGTCTCCACGCCTTCAACAATAACGCCGTTGCAATAGCGATTGATCAACGCCAGTAGCATGGAGAACAGCGAGCGGCCTTCATCGGTAGAGCGCAGCAGCATGAACAGTTCGCGCGACAGTTTAATGTAGTCATAGCGCAGCTCAGTCAGCGCAGAGAAGTTTGCCATGCCTGATCCAAAGTCATCTAGCCACAGCGGGCCCAGTTCAGGCATCTTCGCCACCATCTCTTCCTGCGGCAATGCATGGTGCTCCGTGAGTTCAAATCGCACCCAGGGGAGTTGCGTAATCAACTGGCGGATATCGTCATGCTGCTCAATGGCTAACAGCGTCGGACCATCAATATTCACCGAGGCCACCAGCTGACGCTGACTGAAAAAGTGTGACCACTGTAATAACAGCTCAAGCTGTTCCTCGACGACATCAAGGCGCTGCGCGATAGTCAGCGCATCAAAATAGGTTTCGGGCGACAACCTTTTCTCTGGTGCGGAGGGGTGTGTCACCGCAGTCAGTAATTCAATAGCCAGTAAACGGCCGGAGACCTGGTAAATCGGCTGGAAAGTATAGAATCGTTGGCACTGCTGCCAGAAGAAACGCGTTTCCTGTTGTTGCTCCAGTTCAATTGAAATAGGCAGCCGATGACTTAAATTGTTCATCACCATGGTTTTTTCCTGGTAGGTGGTGGGTGCCTGCAAATTGTTTCTCAGCGGCAAGTATCGGCGAGTAACACGATAACTTTATTGGTCTCAGCCACCTCACGAGCAGTTGAGTGTATCAGCGCGTTTCAGGCTTAATCGGCAAAACAAGCGGCGCTTTGTCCGTTAAATCGCCGTGGAAAGTGGGTGCAGGCACCTTAAGTTAAATTAAAACATCGTTTTAAAAACCATTGACAGCTGCCATACCAGACGCGAGACTCGAGGGCAGAATTCACTACAGGCCGAAGACCATGACGCAGAAGAACATTGCCATCATTGGCGAATGCATGATTGAGCTGTCCGAAAAAGGTGAGAACATCAAACGTGGCTTTGGCGGCGACACGCTAAACACGGCGGTTTATCTGGCACGCCAGTCAGATAGCCAGCAGCTGCGGGTGGACTATGTCACCGCGCTGGGCACCGACAGTTTCAGTGACCAGATGATCGCTGCCTGGCAGCAGGAGCAGGTTCACACCCAGCTCATTCAGCGTCTCGACAATAAAATGCCGGGCCTCTATTTCATTGAAACCGACGAACACGGCGAGCGCACCTTCTGGTATTGGCGCAATGATGCCGCTGCGCGCTTCTGGCTGGATGGCCCAGAGTCTGACGCGATTTGCGCCCAGTTGGCCCACTACGATTACCTCTATCTCAGCGGTATAAGCCTGGCGATTCTGCCGGCCACCAGCCGAGAGAAACTGATGGCACTGCTCAGCGCCTGTCGCCAAAACGGTGGCAAGGTCATTTTCGATAACAATTACCGTCCACGTCTGTGGGCAGACAAATCCAGCGCGCAACAGGCTTATGCCGAGATGCTGCATCATGCCGATATCGCCTTCCTGACGCTGGATGATGAGCACCTGCTGTGGGGTGAACAGCCGCTGGACGCAGTGATTGCACGCACGCGCGAAGCCGGTGTGCAGGAAATCGCCATCAAACGCGGTGCCGATTCCTGTTTAGTGGCGATAGGCGATGAGCCGCTGCGTGAAGTGCCCGCCATCAAGTTGGCAAAAGAGAAGGTGATCGACACCACTGCCGCAGGCGACTCTTTCAGCGCCGGTTATCTGGCCGTACGTTTAGCCGGAGGGAGGGCAGAAGATGCGGCCGCGCGCGGTCATCTCACCGCCAGCACGGTGATCCAGCATCGCGGAGCCATTATCCCTTTAAGCGCTATGCCGCAATAACCCTCCCCTCAACATTTCCCAGCGGCGCTATTTCAGGCACGACGCCTGGCGCCGCTGGATATCCGTTGGCACGATGCATGGCGCCAATCGTTCACTTTGCCGCTGTTGATTTGATAATCACGACTTACACAATGCACAGGATAATTTGCCTTAAATCCCGAGATTACACTGTGAATTTTAACTAACCTCGCCAGCGATCCATCTTTGGCTCATATCCGCCTACGCCAGTTTAGCAGCCCTTACCATATCAATTTAAATTCAATAGATTACCGACAGAAATCGGGCCGCCAGGCATAGTCCGAAACTGCAGAAATGGTGGGTTTTCGGCTGGACGCCAGCGCGAAAACAGACCATGTTTTAATCAATAACAGCAGGACGCTGTTAATCCGGCCGCGAACAAAATAATGACAACACGACTCGCTCAGGACTGATTTATGCACACAGAAATCATTAATATCTGGCCACACGGTGATGCGCCAGGCGCGAGTGATTCGCGCGCTCAACCGCAAATCGTCGATCTCGCCAAAGAGTACGAACCCTATGACCGCGCCGCGACCGGCGTGCGTTGCCCTGAAATGGCAATCTGGCACCCGGAAACCTCCAACGGCATTACGCTGCTGGTGGCGCCCGGCGGCGGCTATCAGCGAGTGCTGATTGACCGTGAAGGCAGTGCCCTCGCCACGTTCTTCACATCGATGGGGTATACGCTGGCAGTGATGACTTATCGCCTGCCCTACGATGGCCATCACGAAGGTCCCGATGCCCCACTGGCCGATGCACAACGTGCGGTGCGCGTGTTGCGCGATCGTGCGCAGCGCGGCATGAACGGCAAATACATTGTGATGATGGGCTTCTCAGCGGGTGGGCACGTGGCTGCCAGCCTGGGGACGCGCTTTGGTGAGAAAATTTATCCGGTGCAGGATCAGGCCGACAGCTTCTCGCCGCGTCCAGATGCCATGGTGCTACTCTACCCGGTGATCAGCATGCGCGACGGTCTGGCACACGAAAGCTCGCGCACTCGCCTGCTCGGCGCATGGCCGGATCAGAGGTTGATTGATGCGTATTCCATGGAAACGCGCGTACATGCGCAGACACCGCCCACGCTGCTGATTCACGCTAGCGATGATGACGCGGTTTCGGTGAACAACAGCATGGTGTTTTTCAGCGCCCTGCGTGAGCACAAGGTGCCGGTGGAAATCCACTTTTATCAGAAAGGCGGCCATGGATTTGGCATTCGCGGCGTCGCTGATCTGCCCCTCGCCAGTTGGCCGATGCTGGTCACCGAATGGCTACGCGCTAAGACATAATCCCCTTCATAATTTGAACCGCAGCGGCGCTGGCTGCATGCAGTCACCCCAGTCACCGGCTTAAGTCAGTGACTGGCGATGAACATACTTGCCGCCTTACTGCAGCTCAAATTATTTCAGGGATAATTCATGCCCTGAAACGCAGCGACGTGGCTGCATGGATGTGATGTTCAAAAGCGCCTCAAGGCGCTTTTGTGCTGCTACTCAAATTATTTTGGCGATCTCATATGCCATGAATCATAAGACTTGATGACTCGGCCATGAATGATAAATCCTGCGTCATGACGAGGGTTGAGCCGGGTCGGTCGCGCTCGCGCTGCCGTTACTTTCCGGTTTAGCTTCATCAGAAGCCGCCGGTGCCGCAGGCGCATCCGGTACCTTCATCACTTTATCCCAGCCGTCCTGCAGCATCTTCACGTTGGTCTCAGCTTCACCTTGTGGTTGAATCAGCACCATCGTCAGTTCCTGCGTCAGTTGCTGGCGCAATTCCTGATTCAGCTGGTCACGCGTCAACCCACTGAGAAACGCCTGACGCAGCTTTTGATACTGCTCCGGCGCGATATCCACCACCGCATTCTGCTGCGAGCGCAGACGCTGCCCCATCAAGATATCGGTATCCGTGCGCGCATAGGTGGCGAACAGCTTATTCAGTTCCAGCAACTTCTGCGCCATCAGCGCATCAAACTCATCCTGCGGTAACCCTTTATCACGTACTGCCGCCAGTTCTTTCGCCACCTGGTTCATGTTCTGCGCCAGCGATGCGTTCGGGCTGTCCATGTTGATGGAACACTGCGCACGCTGGTAAAGCACGCGGCAATCAAAGCCCACCTGCACGCTCTGTGCTTTGCTGTCCGCCAGCGCGCGTTGCACATGCCAGAACAGCGCTTCACGCGCCAAATCACTCTGCCAATAGTGCTGTAAGTTCTGTGAGTCACGAATCGGTTGCCACGGCGTATCCCACACCAGCGACAGGCGATCCTGACTCATCCCGCCATTCACCAGATTGACGGGCTGATGCGGCAAAGGAGAGAGCGTAGGCAGCGCTGCGGGCGCAACCCGTTTACCCTTCAGCGCGGAGAAGGTTTTGTTAATTTGTTCTGCCATGCTGCGGCTGTCAACGTTGCCCACCACATACAGGGTCATGCCATCCGGCGTGTACCACTGCTGATAGAAGCTGTTGAGCTGTGCAATATCCACCGGCGCGCGCGGTTGTTCGCCCGGATCGTGCGCAAGCATCGCGGAACCTTTCAGACGGTAACGCCACCAGACATCCTGGGTATTTGGCGGCCAGGTGGCGATGGGATCGGTCGCGGTCAGCGCGGTCGAAACCACCTGCTCATTAATGGTCATTTTCCCTGCGGTCGCCGCCAGCCAGTTCAGCGCTTCTTTCAGCAGCTCCGGGCGGTTGTTGGGCAAGCTCAGGTTGTATTGGGTGTAATCGTACGATGAGATCGCTGGCGGCAACGGGCGTTGCGGATCCATGGCTTGCTGCCACAGTGCACGCTGTTGATTGGTATCCAGCGCGGTGTTGTGCACCATTGCCAGACGCGGTATCAGATGGCTGAAACCGGTTTGCTGAGCGCTCTCCACCAGTGAACCGGTGTTAACAATCAGACGTAATTCAATACGATCGCTTGGACGTTGTGGCGTGGTGAGTAACTGCCAGCTAAAACCATTGTCCAGTTTGCCTTCCTGCCACGCGGGATCGGGCTGGAGTGTCTCGGCGTGCGCGCCAAAGCCGGATGCCGCAAGGATTAATCCGCCAACCAAAAGTCGAATTCTGGTGCCCTGCATGTGAACCCCTACATAAACAGATCAACGCTCGTTATCGCGACATGTACGGTCACATCTTTGGTGACCGGCGCGGCCCATAGCCGCCACGTTTAATGAAGAACAGACTCTTTGACCACAGGAAGGTCAGGATGTCGCGCAACGAGGTAAAAAATCGGGAAAAAAATCAATGGGGTTTATTATGCAAATGCCCGCTGTCAGGGCAAGCGACAGCGGGCATTTCTCAGGAAATTAACGCAAATAGACGATCAGACGCTGGTTTGTGAGGCGTTATTGACCTTTTTCGCTGAAGAAAGCGTCGCTTTCATCTGCTTCTCATCCAGCTGACCGACCCACTTCGCCACAACAACCGTCGCCACGCCGTTACCCACCAGGTTGGTCAATGCACGCGCTTCGGACATAAAGCGGTCGATACCCAGAATCAGCGCCAGACCCGCTACCGGCAAATGTCCGACTGCAGACAAGGTGGCCGCCAGCACGATAAAGCCACTGCCGGTTACGCCCGCTGCGCCTTTTGAGGAGAGCAGCAGCACCACTAACAACGTGATCTGGTGGAAGATATCCATGTGCGCATTAGTGGCCTGGGCAATGAATACCGCCGCCATGGTCAGGTAAATCGAGGTGCCATCAAGGTTAAAAGAGTATCCCGTTGGAATAACGAGACCCACCACTGATTTCTTACAACCCAGCTTCTCCATCTTGTCGAGCATACGCGGCAGCGCAGATTCAGATGAAGAGGTACCCAGCACGATCAGCAGCTCTTCTTTGATGTAGGCGACAAATTTGAAGATGTTAAAGCCGGCCCAGCGTGCAATTAAACCTAACACCACCACCACAAACAGTACGCAGGTGATGTAGAAGCAGATGATCAGCTGACCGAGCTGCACCAGTGAGCCCACGCCGTATTTACCAATGGTAAACGCCATGGCACCGAAGGCACCGATCGGCGCAAGGCGCATAATCATATTGATAACGCCGAAGATCACTTTGGAGAAGCTCTCAATGACGTTAAACATCACAGTACCGGCGTTACCCAGACGATGCAGGGCAAAACCAAACAGAATGGCGAACAGCAGCACTTGCAGGATATTACCGCTGGCAAAGGCACCGATTACACTACCCGGAATAATATCAAGCAAGAAGGCAACAACACCCTGTTCTTGCGCCTGTTGGGCGTATACCGCCACGGCTTTGGCATCCAAAGTCGCGGGATCAACGTTCATCCCCGCGCCCGGCTGCACCACATTAACCACGACCAGGCCAATAATCAGCGCTATGGTACTGACAATTTCAAAGTAGAGCAGCGCAACTGCGCCAGTCCGTCCAACTGCTTTCATGCTCTCCATGCCGGCAATACCGGTCACCACCGTACAGAAAATCACGGGGGCGATGATCATCTTGATCAGCTTAACGAAACCATCGCCAAGCGGCTTCATTTGCGCGCCTAACTCAGGATAGTAGTGGCCTAACAGGACGCCGATGCCGATGGCAACCAGCACCTGGAAGTAGAGGCTTTTGAACAGTTTCATAACAGGTGTCCAGGTATAGACGGAATTCACCGCCGTTATTATGGAGAACGCATGCGGCAAGCCGCCTGGAAGCGAAAAACCTTACCGATTGCGGGAAAATAACACTCCGATAACAGGATTAATATACCCTTACATTCCTTACAAAAGTTACAAAACTCTAACTATGAACTGAAACGCTTCAGCAAACTATCTGACTGCAATTTCGTTAGGAAAATCAATAAACAATGTGATTATTCAGGATGTGACGAGCTGTCAAGCCAGCGTTGGTTGAAGACGTTAAGAGGGAGCGCTTCAGCGTATAAGTAGCCTTGCCCTATAGTAATTCCGCGTGCCAGCAGCCAGTCTCGCTGCTCATCGGTTTCCACGCCTTCAGCAATAACATCAAGATGAATGATGTCCGCAATCGCCGCGACAATACGCACCATGGTGTCATCATCCGGTAGCGCCGCGACAAAACTACGGTCCATCTTCAGCTTGTTCACCGGCAGCGCTTTAAACTGATGCAGGTAATTGAGATTGGAGTAACCCATGCCAAAATCATCCAGCGCCACGGCCACGCCGGTTTGCTGCAGTGAACGCAGCAGCGAAATCGCTTGCTCGGCATCGCCAATCTGCGCGGTTTCGGTAATTTCCAGCACGAAATTGCCGGGTGCAATACGATGGCGCTCCAGCAAGCCTTGCAAATGGCTCACCATGCTGGGGTCACGCAACTGAACTGCCGATATATTGACGCTCAGCGGAATATTGATGCCCAGCTTCTGCCACGCGGCAAGGATGCGGCAGGCTTCTTCAAACACCCAGCGCCCAATCGCGGAAATCACCCCAATCTCTTCCGCGCTGGCGATAAACTCTTCTGACAAACCATAGCTGCCATCCGGCATACGCATACGCAATAGCGCTTCCGCGCCCGCCAGCTCACCGGTTTGCATATTGATTTGCGGCTGCAGATAAAGTGCAAATTGACCATCCTGCAACCCCTGCAGGATATCGTGCTCCTGCGTCAGGCGTTTTTGCGCCCGCTCAGTCAGCGCCGGATCAAAGAACAGAATCTGGTTTTTGCCTTGATGACGCGCCGACATCATTGCCGAGGTCGCGCGGTCGAGTTGCTCGCTGGCACTGACGACGCTGTCATCATGCAGCGCCAGGCCAATACTGGCGTTTGGACGCAGCTGAAGCTGATGCAGGTTCACCGGCTGGTTAATGCGAATCATCAGGTTGCGCGCCAGACGCATGGCGCGGAACGGGTTGTGCGCGCGCTTCATCAGTAGCGCGAAATCACTGGGTCCGGTTTGCGCCAGCAGGGTGTGGTCGTCAACGGTGCTTCGAATCTTCTCCACCAGCGTCAGCATCAGGGTGTCGCGCTGTTCATCACTGAGAACGCCATTGGCTTCCTGCAGTGTTTCGATACGAATCACCATCAATCCCCACGGCTGACGGCTATGGCGATGACTGGCGTGCTGATCCAGTAACGCCAGGAACAGGGCACGGTTGGGCAGGTCGGTCACGGCAAAATGGGTGGTCATGCGACTCATCTCATCATGAATCGACTCCAGCACCTGTTGATTGCGGTTGTAGCTGCGGATCAGCATGCCGATTTCATCGTCGCGATGATTATGCGGCAGGTCGAGCTTGTGCGTGAGAATGGCCTGCGGTGGCAACTCCTGCAAATCACGCGACAAACTTCTCAAAGGATGGACGATCAGGCGATTGATACACCAGCTAATCGACACCGAAAGTATCAGCGCCAGCAGCAAATAGGTGGTAATCATGGTGGAGAGCGTGCTGAGCAGGAACTGGTATACCCGTGAGGAGTCGGCCTGCAGCACCAGATAGGCGATAGGCTTCGGCAGTCCAGTACGCTCTACCGAATAAAGCGGCAGCGTGATTTGCACCGGCAGTTCAAACAGACGTGCCACGAAGCGCGGCACCGGTTTTTCCGGCACAAAATCGGCATGCAGCGCCTGAAACGCATTCGGCAATACCACATCGGCACGCGACAGGATGCCCGCCGGTTTCAACGTATTCAGGATGCGTTCAGCTTGCGGAATATCGCCTTTCAGAACGGCTTCCGACAGCGGCTGGCGCACCGTGTGCGCGATATTTTCCATCTGCTGGGCGTAGTCAATCCTGCGCTGCTGCACAAAGTGGAATAACTGGATGACGATAAAAATGCTGATGGTCACCATTGCCACGGCGGACACCGTTGCCATCTGTTTTATCGTTAACGAGCGACTGACGCGCAACAAAACCCTCTCCCGACCACTTAAATCGACTATGTATACCCTAAATTATTCAAGGTGCAGGCAGGCGGCAAGGGAATGAATCCCCAGGAGCTTACTCAGGTAAGTGACTGGGGTAAATGAGCACAGCCAACGCACCTGCAACTTGAAGAATGACGGGTATAGATGAAATGCGCAGCGAGTATATCGCAGGTCAGCATTTTTATGCGCCGGGATAAAGTCGAAAAAAGGCAGGAAGGGCAAGATAAAGTGGTGATTAGGAATTGTGCACGTTAAAGTCGCGGCGCAAAGTTTGCGCCGCGCCCCCTGCTATTGCGGATAAGGCACCCAATCGCCGCCGTTCAGACGAATCCAGGGTTTACCCTGATACATCATCACCACCGCATTATCATTCTCGGACACCACCGGTGATTGCGGCAAATTATCCGCTAACACCGACATATTGACGTTCGGCGCGTTAAACACCTGACCATCCACCACACGGGAAATGATTTCGGAAATCGCCAGCAGACTGGTCGGCGTATCAATGCTCAACGGCTGTCCCTGGTGTGGCGCTTTCATCCCGACAAACTTAATGCCCACCGGCACATGCGTAATGCTCGGACTGGGAATATCACGCAGACCAGACATCTGCATTTTATCGCCCTGCAGCGCAGCACCGTGCTCCGGTACCACCAGCACCATCACGCGGCGTCCTGATTTCTCCAGATTGGTCAGGAATGTATCCAGCTGATCAAACAGCATTTTAGCGCGCGGCTGCCAGTCAGCGGTGCGCGTGCTGCCGAGTTCGCGCGTGCCGTCATGCAACGGAATCAGGTTATAGAAGGTGGCACTGCGCGCATCGCTGCTTTTAGTCCGATCGTCGAGCCAGCGCTGCATCAATTGCCCGTCATTGAACACTGGCGAACCATCAAAGGAGGTCAATTCTGGCGCAATTCCCGCTTGTGACATCAGCGGTGCCTGCAAATTGCCCTCTTCACGCAGCTCTTTGAGATAGTTACCAAACACGCCGGTATGATCCATCATCAGTTCCTGCTTAAAGCCCAGTTTCGCCAGGTTATCAAACAGGTAGCAGCGCTGGTCGGTGGCCTTATACAGATTGGAGTGTGAGGTCTGGCCGCAGCTGGCACGCAGCAAACGAATCCCCGCCGGACCGCTGTAACCGGTGGCAGAATTGTAATTGTTCAGCAGGATATCGAAATGCTTCCACAATGGATGGTCGCGCAACTGTGCTACATCCATGTCCGACCATGACAGCGAACAGATGTTGATCACTAAAATATCAAACGGCTGCGAATCCGCGGGCAGCGCATCCGGGAAATGGGTGGCGCGCTGGCGCTCACTGTCGTAGAAACGATTGAGCCAGGAGGTCAGATTGGCACTGGTCGGGGGTGCAGATTGATCCAGTCCCTCCGGTGCTTTGGTCGCGGCTGGAGGGTTATTCAATGCCACTTCCGGTGTCGCCGCTTTGGTTGGCAGCAGATTCATCGCCGGTCCGGCAATGGTCAGCACGTTAAGCCAGATCAGCATCAGTGAAACCAGCACCGTGATGCGGATCCACTGCGCCACGAACATATAGATCACCAGCAGCACAAAGCCTGCGCCAATCATTTGCCAGTTGATAAAGCGCTCCAGCAGATCGAGCAGATAAGCTGAGGAGAAGCCCGCGACCTGGCTACCCTGGCTCATGATCGATTCCAGCCCCGGCAGCCAGGTGTCATGCCAGAACAGCGCAAAGCCAATCGGCAAGGATACCCAGTGACGCACACGATGCACACGAAGTGACGGCAGCGGGAACAGCAGCCACGCCAGGAACACCAGATTGCTCAGCGCATGAAAATTAAGGTAGCCGTACCACAACAGACCAAATTTGATCAGGAAGTAGAAATTCCAGCCGCCGAGACCGCGCCACCACGAACCGTGCAGCGTCGAAGGTTTGTTATCACTCATTACGGTTTAGTATCCGTTTTATTCGGTTTGCGTTGCCACTGCCCTTCCGACTTCAGCGCACGCGGTGGCAGCAGACGCATCAGCAGGCTGGTGCTACTGCGCGGTAACCAGCGCACAAACAACGATTTCAGGAACAGTAAAATTAATAACAGCAGGATCGCCACCTGCACCCAATCCATCAGTGTCATCAGCGGCGATCTCCATCAAGGTTGAGAACAATAGGTTGCGGGGTTTGCGCCCCACGCAGGTCAGAAGCGGACACCTTGTTTGCCCGCGGGGCCTCAATCGGTGCCATCGGCACTTCACGCTGCGCCACCGGCGTCAGCTGGCGAATCTTGTGCACTTCCGACAAAATCTGGTTGTCCTCGAACCACACCACGCGGTTACTAAACAACTCATCGTGCGGCAGCGAGAAAATCGATTTCAACGCAATATCCAAATCGTTGAAGCGGCAGGATGACAGAAACAGATAGATGCGATCGTTAATCAGCGTCACCAAATCACCAAAACGACGCGGTTTACACAGCGTCAGAATCTGCTCGGGTTTCAGCTGCGGCACCGGGCGCAATGCCACCATCAGCCCCTTGTCGTTTTCCGGCAGCAGCGTATTACTCATCAGCTGCTGTACCGCCGAGCAGAACGGCTCCAGCTGCAAATAGCCTTTTTGCTGCAGCGGCTGTAATGCCTGCATCAGCGCGGGCAAGTTGGCCGGAACATGACGCGTAAACTGCTGGCCCTGAATCCCTTCCAGCGTGGTGAGAAAGCGTGACAGCGTTTGTGCACCGGGCACGATGGCATTGACACCACACGCCAGCAATAACCGCTCATCGCTATACCTAAGACTGGTACTGATTTCGCGTACCACAATCTTTAATGCGTTACCGCGTGAGCGGCGCAAACTGTGGACCATTTTTGCCAGGGCATTGATATCCTGGTTATGGGCCAGACTAAAAATGACCGTGGCGGCGTTGGCCTGTTGCGCACGCGAAAATACGCTTTCATTATCACTAAACAGCTGCCACTGGCTGGAAAGCGGCGGTGCGCCTTCCAGCACCCCTTCTTGTGCCAGAAACTGATTTTCATCATTAAGGCTAAGGGGGATGGTTTGCTCAACGTCATTAATGGCAATGAATTGATTATTATTACAACTCAGGCGAATCGCACGGTCAGCCAGTAATTTGTCTGCGGAGTACCACCAGTTAATTCGATATTGCCAGCTATCCTGTTGAAATTCTAAATGTGCGACACCATCAAGTTGGCGAAAATAACGCTGTAGATGGTTACGCAGATGAATAATCGACGCCCCCGAGGTGATCAGTAACAGCGTGATTTGTTTTTTGATCAACAACCGCCGCATGCGTTTCACCCAAAGCGTGAGTTCATCCTCGGATAATTTACTCCACTGCGCAGCGTTGCTGTAAAACAGCACTAAACCACTGCGGCTATTCAGTACACGCGCGAAATCATTCTCCAGATGCTGCAGGCCGGTTTTATTGGCCGGCAGCGAAAATAAGGGAATGCGCGCTGGGCCCGTCAGCGGGTCCGGCGTAAGTAAAGACTGAGGCTTCTCATCAGAACTGACCAGGGTTGCCGCCTGTTGATGGCTCACTACCTGACGCAGCAGTACCCGCGCATCTTCCTGACGCTGACTGGTAATCCAATAAAACCCCGGATTTTGCAGGGTGACTAATTCCTGCTGAACTTGTTGTAGGCCAAGCGCATAGCGATTTTTCATATTTGTTTCGCGATCAGAACAATCCAGGCTAGTTTAATATAGACGGCGACGATTGGAACTGCTGAAATAAATAAAACCTGCGCTATCTCAAATGATATTGATTTTTACATAGTCTGCGCATTTTTCCGGGTTTAAACTTTACAAAAAATAGAACCACAATTCATCCATTGCTGTTTTTTGGTGGCAAAAAGTAATGAAAACAGAGAATGCCTTTTCGCTGATCGCGTCTACCACTGAAGATCAGGATGACATTAATACCCTGAGCGAAGCCTTTTCCCTTAAGGCATTTCGTTACATTGATATTGCCCGCGAAGAGCGACTGAATAGTCTGCTGACGCGCTGGCCGCTGCTGCGTGAATTATCCGCCGACCAGGAGCCTGAACGCTAATGCCGGTCATTGCCTTACAAGGTTTGCGCGGCGGTTGTGGCGCAACATCACTCAGTGCGGCACTTGGCTGGGCGCTCAATGCTTTACAGGAGTCGGTGCTGGTCATCGACTTTTCTGATTCGAATCAACTGGCTGCCCATTTTAACTTGCCGCTCAATCACACCCAGGGCTGGGTTCCTGCGCTGCTGGAACAGCAGCCGTGGCAGCAGTGCGCGCAGCGCTATCAAACCGGTTTGGATTTCCTGCCGTTTGGCGCATTAACCTCTCAGCAGTGCTTAAGTCTGCAAAACGCCGACACCTCGTTCGCCACGCCGTTACTGAAGGCGTTGCCGGCCCTGAAATCACACTATCGCTGGGTGATCCTCGACCTTCCAGCGGATCTGCTGCCGTGGCAACGATCCTTCGCCCTCCACGCCGATCGCCTGCTGCAGGTGCTATCGCTGGATGCTAACTGCCAGTTGCGGTTGCACCATCCGCGTTTTTTGCCGCACACGCTGTTTCTGATCAATCAATTCAATGCCAACAGCCAGCTGCAACAGGATCTGCATCAGCTGTGGCTGCGCACGCTGAAGAATCTGATTCCGCAGGTGATTCACCGCGATGAAGCACTGGCAGAAGCCTTAATGATGAAACAACCGGTGGGTGAATATCGTCCTCATGCGCTGGCGAGCGAAGAAATCAATACGCTGGCGAACTGGCTATTGCTGAACGTTGCGGGCGGTGCGGCGTGAATCCGTTGCGCTGGCTGCTGGTACCTCAGGCCTGGCAGGCGCTGCAAAGCCGTGCCCGCGTGGCGCGCCAGCACGGCGCGGGCCGCTTAACCGTGATGTTGCATCTGCTATGGTGCGTGCTCGCCTGGTCGCTGCTGCGGCTGGAAATGCCCGGCTGGCAGCGCTTGCTGCAACAGCGTCAGCGATACTATCCGCAAATCTCGCCGCTACGTCCACGCCCGTTAGACGTTGTGCGTTACGCCATGCAGAGCTTGTGGCTGATGCTGGTGTTACCGCTCGACAACAGCGCGCGCAGCGAGCGTAAACGGTTTAACGCGTTTGGCCCCCTGTTCCGCTGGCGTCAGCAGTTTTATCAGTGGCTGGGAGCGCTTCCCGCGCACATAGCGAAAACGGGCATTCATCTGCGTACCGAACAGCAGTTGCAGAAACTACCACCGCGTGTACGCCAGCTGCTGTTTATTGTCGCGGCGATTGTCGCCAGCCTGCTGGCGCTGTTGTGTATTTCACAGCCATTTGGCATCACCACGCAATTTGTCTTTGTACTGCTGCTGTGGGGCCTGGCGATGATGGTGCGCCGGGTGCCGGGCCGCCTCTCTACTATCATGCTGATTGTGCTGTCACTCACCATTTCCTGTCGTTATTTGTGGTGGCGCTACACTGAAACCCTGAACTGGGACGATCCGCTGAGTCTGACATTCGGTCTGCTGCTGATTGGCGCTGAAACCTACTCATGGACGGTGCTGGTACTGGGCTATTTCCAGACGCTGTGGCCACTCAATCGCCAGCCGGTCTCCATGCCACCCGAGATCACTTCCTGGCCCAGCGTCGATATCCTGGTGCCCACCTACAACGAACCGCTGAGCGTGGTGAAACCAACCATTTATGCCGCGATGGGCATCGACTGGCCGCAGGACAAGCTCAACATCTATATCCTTGATGACGGTACGCGCGAGGAGTTTCGCGAGTTTGCCGCCAGCGTTGGGGTGAATTACGTGGTGCGCCCCAGCCACGAGCACGCCAAAGCGGGCAACATCAACCATGCCTTGAAAGTGGCCTGCCGCAGCGATTACGTGGCGATTTTTGACTGTGACCACGTACCGACGCGCTCATTCCTGCAGATGACCATGGGCTGGTTCCTGAAGGATCACCGCCTTGCGATGCTGCAAACGCCGCACCACTTCTTCTCGCCCGATCCGTTCGAGCGTAACCTTGGTCGCTTCCGCCAGACACCCAATGAAGGCTCGCTGTTTTACGGCCTGGTGCAGGACGGTAACGATACCTGGGATGCGGCGTTCTTCTGCGGCTCTTGCGCCGTATTGCGCCGCGCCGCGCTGGATGAGATTGGCGGCATAGCGGTGGAAACCGTAACCGAAGATGCGCACACCTCGCTGCGTCTGCATCGTCAGGGTTACACTTCCGCCTATATCCGTATTCCACAGGCGGCGGGCCTCGCCACCGAGAGTTTGTCCGCACACATCGGCCAGCGTATTCGCTGGGCGCGCGGCATGGTGCAGATTTTCCGCCTCGACAATCCGCTGATGGGCAAGGGCCTAAAGCTGGTACAGCGGCTGTGCTACGCCAACGCCATGTTGCACTTCCTCGCCGGGATTCCACGTCTGATCTTCCTGCTGGCACCGCTGGCGTTTCTGCTATGCCACGCCTACATCATCTACGCGCCGGCGCTGGCGATTGCAATCTATGTACTGCCACACATGGTGCACACCAGCCTGACCAACTCCCGTATTCAGGGACGCTGGCGTCACTCGTTCTGGAGTGAAGTGTATGAAACCGTGCTGGCGTGGTACATCGCGCGTCCCACCACCGTCGCGCTGTTCAACCCGCACAAAGGCAAGTTCAACGTCACCGCAAAAGGTGGCCTGGTCGAAGAGCGCCACCTCGATTGGGTGATCACCAAGCCCTACATGATGCTGGTGCTGCTGAATATCGCGGGCATCGGCATGGCGTTCTGGCGCATGGCGTATGGCCCGGCTAACGAGTTACTCACCATCTGGGTCAGCCTGGTGTGGGTGGTGTACAACATGATTATTCTCGGCGGTGCCGTAGCCGTTTCGGTGGAAGCGCGCCAGATTCGTGAAGCACATCGCGTGGAGATCGCCATGCCCGCCGCCATTGCACGTGAAGATGGCCATATGGTGCCGTGCACCCTGCGCGACTATTCAGATGGTGGTGTCGGTGTTGAACTGCGTGAGGCGGATGCACTGAAAGAGGATGAGCCGGTGTGGCTGCTGCTACGCCGTGGCCAGCAGGAGTTCAGCTTCCCGTGCCAGGTTCAGCGTGTATTTGGCCGTCGCGCGGGGATTCGCCTGCATCAGCTCACCACCCGCCAGCATATTGAATTTATCCAGTGTACCTTCGCCCGCGCCGACACCTGGGCGCTGTGGCAGGACGGCTTCCCGGAAGATAAACCGGTGCAGAGTCTGGCCGATATTATGGTGCTGGGTTTCAAAGGTTACCTGCGTCTGGCGGAGTATGGCCCTGCCCCGCTGCGCCGTCTTTTCCGTGCACTGACTTCCCTGGTGAGCTGGCTGGCAACACTGCTGCCGCAGGGCATTAGCCGCGCACCTGCGGCAATCAAAACCGATTTTTCATAAGTTGATGATATGACCATGACGAGAAAACTGAGCTGGTTTACTGCCCTGCTGCTGGGCACTGCAACGCTGGCACAGGCCGCACCGCAGCCTTCTGCCCCTGAAGCACCGCGCGCCAGCGCACAGATACCGCTGCCGGTCGTCAGCCAGCCGCTGGATGCCAATGCCCCGCTGCGCGACAGCCAACTGCTGTTTAATCAGGTCGCGCCGCCGCCGGGCAGCATGACGCTGCGCGGCACCGAGCCTACCAGCCAGATCGAGTTCGGCGTGCGCAGTGATGAAGTGGTGACACGCGCCATGCTGACGCTCAGCTATCGCCCTTCACCGGCGCTGATTCCGACGCTGTCGCAGCTCAAGGTCTATCTCAACGATGAGCTGGTGGGACTGGTCACCGTGACCGCCGATCAGCTGGGCAAAGAAAATCAAACTCAGTTGCCGATCGATCCGCGCTTTATCGGTGACTTTAACCGCGTGCGCCTCGAACTGGTGGGCCATTACGCCAACGTGTGTGAAAACCCGGCCAACAGCACCATCTGGATGGATATCGGTAAAGAGAGCAAACTCGACCTGACGCTGCAAAAGCTGCCGTTGAAGAACGACCTGTCGCACTTCCCGGAACCGTTCTTTGATGCCCGCGACAGCCGCCCACTGCAATTGCCGATGGTGTTCAGCAATCAGCCTAACCTGCTGCAGCAGCGTGCCGCAGGGATTCTGGCTTCGTGGTTCGGCAGCAAAGCACAGTGGCGTGGTCAATCCTTCCCGGTCCTGTATAACCAGTTACCAAAAGAACAGCATGCGGTGGTGTTCGCCACCAACGACCATCGCCCGGACTTCCTGAAAGATCTGCCACCGGTGGAGAAACCGACCGTTGAAATGGTCAGCCAGCCGGACAATCCGTACGAGAAAATGCTACTGATTTTGGGTCGTGATGACAAAGACCTGCTCACCGCCGTCGAAGGTATTGCGCAAGGCGAACTGCTGCTGCGCGGGGATACCTCAACCATCGACAGCGTGAAAATGCTGGCACCGCGTCAGGCCTATGATGCGCCAAACTGGGTGCGCACCGATCGCCGCACCACGTTTGCTGAGCTAACGCAGTATCAGAACCAGCTGCAGGCCGATGGCTTGCAGCCGAACCCGATCAGTCTGACGCTGAACCTGCCGCCGGACCTGTTCCTGGTGCGCGCGCGCGGCATCGACATGGATCTGATTTACCGCTATACCTCGCCGATCCAGCAAGATGGCTCGCGCCTGGCGGTGCATCTGAACAATCAGTTCATGCAGGATTACCCGCTGACGCCGAAAGACACGGCAGGTCAGCAGATCATGCGCATTCCGCTGATGCAAGGTCTGCAGGACAGCAACCGCCAGTTGACCATCCCGGCGCTGCGCCTCGGCGTGGTCAACCAACTGCGCTTCAGCTTTGATTACGCCAACACCTTTATCGGTGGCACCGCCGACGGCCGTTGCGAAACCGTCACCGCCGTCGGTCATCACGTGGTGATCGATGACAACTCCAGCATCGACTTCTCCGGCTATCGCCACTACATCGAGATGCCGTCGCTGGGTGCGTACGCCAACGCCGGTTTCCCTTACAGCCGCCACGCCGATCTGGCGCAGACGCTGGTATTAGTGCAGCCAAAACCTGCTAACGGTGAAGTCAGCACCATGCTGAACGCGCTGGGCGCCATCGGTGCCCAGACCGGCTATCCGGCGCTGCGCGTGCAGATGAGCGATGACTGGAACCAGGCGAAAGATAAAGACGCTGACCTGCTGATGATCGGCGGTATTCCGCAGGATCTGCAGGATGACAAGAAGATCAACCTGCTGGCCGATGCGGCGCGTAGCTGGATCAACATGCCATCACGCCCGATCACCGCGCAGAACGTACCGGTGTCCGCCAGCGACCGTGCGGTAGAGAGCCAGACCGGTATCAGTTCACGCGGCCCGATGGGCGCCATCGTCGGCTTCCAGTCACCGTTTAACGATCAGCGCAGCGTGGTTGCGCTGCTGGCCGACAGCCCGCGCGGTTGGGATCTGCTGAATAACGCCCTGCTCGATAGCGGCAAGCGCGCTGCCGTGTTCGGTTCTGCCACCGTTGTGCGAGAATCGGGCGTCACCAGCGTGCGCGTCGGCGATACCTACTTCGTCGGCCATCTTCCATGGTGGGAGCGCCTGTGGAATCTGCTGGCAACGCATCCGGTGTGGCTGGCGATTTGTGCCGTGGTGGTGGTGATACTGTTTGCTCTGATGGCATGGCGCTTGATGCGCATGGTGAGCCGTCGCCGCCTGGCCGAGCTGGAAGACGATGAATAAACTGCCACTCGGGCTGCTGATTGCCACTATCCTGGCGGGCTCCGGCATCGCTGCCGAGGGCCCGCAGGTGTCACCGGTGGCCTGGCTGCTGATGCAGATTCGCACCGGTGAATCCACCAACAAGTATGATCTGGTGCAGCAGTCGCTTTATCGCCTGGAAAAAATCGACCCTGATAATCCGCAGGTGCTGGCAGCGCAAATTCGCATGGCACTGCGTCAGGGCGATCAGGCAAAAGCGCAGACGCTGCTGGATGAACTGAAGAAAGTCGCGCCCAATGACGTGGCGACGCGTGAATCCGAAACCGGCCTGCGTCTGATGAGCGCTGAAGGGCGCCAGCAACTGCAGCAGGCACGTTTGCTGGCCACCGCAGGTCGCGTTGAAGAAGCGAAAACGGCCTGGGATGCCTTGTTCCACAGCGTGTTCCCGGATGTGAATACTGAACTGGAATACTGGCGACTGGTGGCACGTTTACCCGGTCAGCAGCCCAGCGCTTATCGCCAGTTGCAGGCGCTGGAAGCGCGTTATCCCGGCAATATCGGGGTTGAACTGCAGCTGGCGCGCATGGCATTTGATAACAATCAACCGGGCGAGGCGCTGGTGCAGCTGCGTCGTCTGGCCAATCGTGACGGCGGGCGTGATGCCGCCTCCGAACTCTGGCTGCAACAGATTCAAAATCAGCCGGTGTCAGACAGCACGGTTGCCAGTCTGAAGCAGTATCTGCAGGTATTCACTTCCGGTGATGCGCAACAGCGCGGCGAGGAAGAACTGGCCCGACAGCAGAAGCTGCTGGCCGATCCCGCTTATCGTCAACGCATGCGCGGGCTGGCGCTGGTCGATGCTGGTGGAGGCGCAGGTGCCATCGCGTCACTCAGCGCCGCGCTGAAAGCCAACCCGAATGATGCCGAACTGATGGGCGCGATGGGCCAGGCGCAGGCGCGTGCCAACAACCGCGCAGCAGCAATAAGCTGGCTGCAGAAAGCGATTCAGGCCGGACAGGCCAGCACCCAGATTGGCAAGTGGCAATCACTGTTGCAAACCAACCGCTACTGGCTGGCAATTAACAACGGTGACGACGCGCTAAAAAAAGGCGATGTGGCCGGTGCGGAACGCCAGTATCGCAGTGCGCAGGCCATTGATAACCGTGACAGCTGGGCATTGATTGGCCTCGGTGATGTCGCGCAGGCACGAAAAAACGACGCGCAGGCAGAACAGTATTGGCAACAGGCGCTGCGTCTCGATCGCAGCAATACCACCGCCGTGCGCCGACTGGCCGCGCTGTATCAGCAGCAGTCACCTGCTCGCGCGATGGCGTTTATCAATGCCCTGCCCGCCGCGCAACAGCGGTCGCTGGCGGAGACGTTGCGTTCACTGCGCAGTGACAGCCTGCGGGCAGAAGCCGATGCGCTGGCGCAGCAAGGTCAATGGCATCAGGCGGTGGTGAAATATCGCCAGGCCGCGCAGGACAATCCCAACGATATCTGGCTCTCATACCGTTTAGCCGGTGCGCTACGTAGCAGCGGCGAAGAAGCACAAGGCGCTCAGGTGATGGACGCCATGGTGCGCCAGCACGCGCAGGAACCCGCCGCGCTCTACGCCTGGGCGCTGTGGCTCTCGTCCGGCGATCAGGATGATGCGGCGCTGGCGGCACTGCATCGCCTGCCGGAAACCCGCTGGGACAGCAATATGCACGAGCTGGCGGATCGCTTAACGCAGGATAAAGTGTACGCCCGTGCCAGTGAGCTGCGCGCCAACGGCAATGAATCTGCCGCACTGGCGCTGTTGCAACAGCAGCCGGCCTCGACGCGACGCGATATCACCCTGGCGGACTGGGCACTGGAACGTGGCGACGCGAAATCCGCGTTGGCGAGTTACCAACGTGTCCTGCAGCAGGATGCCACCAATAATGACGCTGCCTTGGGCCGCATCGAAGCCCTTATCGCCCTGAAACGCAAAGACGAAGCACGCATAGCGCTGCAGGCTTTACCTGCCAGCGTGGCGCAGCAAAATATCAACAGCGGTCGCCGCGTGGCGCTGGCATGGCAAAACAGCGGCGATACGGCGCATGCGCAGCAGCTGTTCAATGATTTAAAAATGCGCGCCGCCAAAGAAGCCCCGTCGCAAAGCAAAGCATTGGTCTATCGCGATGCGGCACGTCTGGAAACTCTGCAGCAACAGCCGGATGCGGCGCAGCAGGACTATCGTCTGGCAATGACGGCCAGCGGCATCAGCGCCGACGCACCGCAGGATAATGACAGCTACACCCGTTTGACGCGTAACGATGCCAGTGATGACTGGCTGAAGCGCGGTATTCGCAGCGATGCCGCCGATCTCTATCGTCAGCAGGACACCACCTTCACGCTTGAACAGGATTATTCGCGCGATAAAGGCACCGGCGGCATCTCTGATTTCACCGCGCACACCACCATGATGCAGGCGGAGACCCCGCTGGCCGACGGTCGTAGCTTTGTGCGCGTCGATCATGTGCTGGTATCGGCGGGCACCTTCGCCACCAGCAATGGCAGCCACAGCGAACGTTTCGGCAGCTGTAATGATGACATCTCCGGTGGCTGTAGCCGCGACTTTACCCAACGTGATGAAGGCACGGCGATAGGCGTTGGCTGGCATAACGATCGCTGGTCTGGCGATATCGGCACCACGCCGCTCGGCTTTGAAGTCACTAACTGGGTGGGCGGACTGAGCTGGAAAACCGATGTGGATGATATCGGCGTGACGTTCACCGCTTCACGCCGCCCGATCTCCAGTTCGCTGCTGGCCTATGCCGGTGCGCGCGATCCAGCGGCTAATGGCGGCAAAACCTGGGGCGGCGTAGTGGCGACCGGTGGTTCGGTGGGGCTGAGTTACGATCAGGGCGGTGCGAATGGCGTATGGGCCGATATCAGCGCCCACCAAATTACCGGGGAAAATGTCGCAGACAACAGCCGTGAACGCCTGATGGCAGGCTATTACTACAAGTTGATCAACGAAGATAATCGCCGTGCCACCGTCGGACTGAACAGCATGCTGTGGCATTACCAAAAAGACCTTAGCGACTACACCTTCGGCCAGGGGGGCTATTACAGTCCGCAGCAGTATTTCTCGCTGGCGGTGCCGGTCACTTATCGCCAGCGCACCGAGAACTGGTCGTTTGATCTGGGCGGCTCGGTCTCCTGGTCACAATCGCAAACCGACGGTCAGCAGCGTTATCCGGTCAATCCTGGCTTTACGCTGGCTTCCAACCCGACCTCCGACAGCAGCTCCGGCAACGGTTTTGGTTACACCCTGCAAGCAGTGGTAGAACGACGCATCACGCCGCACTGGTCAGTCGGTCTCGCGATGGATATTCAGCAAGCCAAGGATTACACCCCGAGTCACGGCTTGATCTACATGCGTTATTCAATGGGCGGCTGGAATGGCGATATGGATATGCCACCACAACCGCTTGAGCCGTATGCGGACTTCAAATAAAAAAGCCGCACTTCGCTGATGAAGTGCGGCCCTTTCAATTGCGTAGTACGTAGCACTGCTACAAAAATCGCGCTATGAGCTGACAACGCGATGTATCGCGAAATATTTAACGCTTTTCCTGATACGCCAGCCAGGTCAGTAACTGCAAGCTGGCGGAGAAGTAGTTCTGATCCGGCGCTAAACGATCGCTGAGATAACCGGTTTGATTCAGGGTCAGATCGCGAATCGCCAGCAAGCCGCCGTCCAGATTGTATGGAGCAGGGGTGTTGGCGAGCACATCAAACCAGGCCGGTGTCGTCTGGCGACCATAGCCCTGCCAGACGCGCTGGAACGGCACCAGACGCAGGCTTTGCGGGTCATACCACCAGATATTGAGCGGAATACGAATCGCATCGTAGCTGAAGCGATTGGAGTAACCCACTGCCGGTGCCACTGAACCATCGGCATTCAGCGCCACCCAATCGAGCGGCAGACCGGTTTTGCCAAAGTGCATATCACCCAGCAGCTCCATGCCGTCATCGATCAGGTTATTCCACACGCGCAGGTGACTGCGGTCGGCAAACTCCTGCCAGGCGGCAAACAGGAAATACGAGGGATTCAGCACCACATAGCTGTTTTTGTTGAAGCCCTGCGCGCCCGGCAACATCACCGTGTGACCGCCAAAAGTGATCACGTTCTGTTTGACGATGGCGCGCTGAATACGATCAGAGGTTGACTGATAATCACCGCCCCACTTTTGGCCTGCGCGTTGCAAGGCCCACGCAATCAGCACATCGCCATCGGAAGCGTTGTTTTTATCCGCAATCGGATTAGCCGCGCCCGGCGTATAGCGCCAGTAGAACAGATCGTTTTGCGGATTACGCAGATGGGTGCGCGTCCATTTCCACAGCAGATCAAACGTGGTGCGGTCGTCATTCGCGACGGCCAGCAGCATGCCATAGCCCTGACCTTCGGTATGACTCACATTATTGTTGGCCGTATCACTGATACGTCCATCGCCGCTCATAAAGCGGCCTTTGAAGGTGCTCCAGCCATCTGCAGCAGCCTGGGCGCTGAAAAACATCACCATGAAACACAGCATCCATTGACGCCAGAAGCGCATGACTCTCATCAAACAATCCTATTGATATCGGTAATGCAGCGTGTTGCCGTCATTCTTTTCGAAGGTAACCGGCACCGCAGCGCTGCCGCCCTGTGCCTGCAGCCACTGTGAATAAACACCGGCCAGCACGGCGCTCATCGCCAGCTGCCAGCGCTCTGCACCCACCTTGCTGTCGCCCTGCGGCAGCGCATGATGCTGAATCAGAATGGCATTTTCCAGCGGCTGAAGCTGGGTGAAACCCCAACTAAAGCGCGCCAGTTGCAGATTCATCTCGCGTTCCAGATCCTGCACGGTGCGCGCTTCCGCTAAAGGATAGCGCGCTGCCAGCGATGCGCCCACATTGTTGAGGAAGCCTTCGGCTTCCTCGCCCGCGTTGTCCAGCATCCCTTCAATCATCACGCTGACCAGATCAAACCAACCCGGCTGATGCGGATGGCTGACGCGCGCGGTTGCCTGCTCACTCATTTAGTTGTCTCCGAACAGATAACGGAAGTACAGATTCGCTGTGCTCTCGTTGTAATCGCCAAAGGTGTCGTAGCCTAATTGCCCACCCACAGTGACATCTTTGTTGATCTTGTAATCCGCACCGGCGTGCAAGTTGTAGCCAATACCGTTCTTGCTCTCGCCGCTGTAGTAAGCGCTTTTCACGTAACCCTGATCGGCCAGACTCTGCATTTGTGCCTGGTAAGTCGGATCGTTCGGGAAGTAAGCGCTCTTATCCTGGCTGTAGGATTGATAACCCACCGAACCGCCCACGTTCACTTTCAGATCGTCGAACTTGCGGGAGAACTCAATCGGGAACGAGACCGATGCATAGTTCTGCGGGCTGAAGTAACCGCCCTGACCGTAGCTGAAGTAACTCAGGTTTTTCGAGTAATCCATCCACGACAGGCTCATGCCCACCTTCAGCTCGCGATCGTCGTAGTGGAACGGACGCACATACGCACCGGCAGTCGCCTGCACACTGTTGTTACTCGCCACGTTTTCACCGATGTAGCTGTAAGCGCCGCCGCCGAGATAGAAACCGGCATCGCCGTTATCGTAGCTCAGCAACGCATTACCGCCGTTTTTGGTCACGCGACCCCAGCGCTTACCGCTGGTTTTATCTTCCACGCCCACATAGGAGAGCAGGCTGTCGGTCATCGCACGACGTTCACCGGTGAGGATCAGCGTCAGGAAGTCAGTGAGTTTCGGTGACCACTGCACGCCCCCCACCAGGGTACTCAAATCCTGTCCCAGTGGCGTACTGCCGAGGTCGATCTTGTAGCTATCGCCTTTCAATGCCAGGTTCAGCTCAACACCGGTGGCTTTCTGCGAATCAGTGGATGAAGACGGGACATCGTCAATTTTGGCATCGCCAGACGCCACCACATTACCCTGCACCAGGGCATTGGTGCCGAAACGACGCCACGCGTCGCCCGCCGCACTGCCCGCCGTGAGCGAGACAGGTGTCATAGTAAAGTCAAAGCGCGATTCGCCAAACGGGACGGTGGAGAAAGTCAGTGGCGCTTTGGCTTCGGTCAGTTTGCTCAGACCCGATTCGCCGTCACGACCACGTACCTGCATGCCACCCTGAATCCAGGTGCCGGTTTTCTCTTGCAGATCGTCCATCATACTGTCGATCTGGCGCAGCGTCTGGCTCTGCTGGATTGCCGGTGTATTGCTGGCCAGCGTGGTCCCCGTTGCGCTGCTGGTGACATCCGGTGCCGATTGCCATGGCATCACCGCGCCATAAGCAGACGGAGAACGCCCCACCGGCGAAGTACCACGGTTGATGAACGGGTTATCCGCCAATGCCAGACCACCCACGCTTGGCGTATCACCGTTGGTGGCACCCTGCAGACCAATCAACTGCCCGCGCGCGCTGCGCAGATAGCTCATGGCCTGGCTGTGATTGCCGTTGGCTTCAGCCACGCGCGCCAGTAACAGCTGGCGATCCGGTGACTGCTCATTGTTCAGGCCGCGTGTCAGGGTATTGGCTTTATTGACGTCATTATTCGCCAGTGCCACGTTGATGGCACCGGTACGCGCATCTTGCGTTGGCGTATCCTGGGTCATCAGGTAGTCATACACCACACCCGCTTCTTTGTTCATCTTGCCGGACTGATACAGTCGCGCCATGGCGAACATCAGATCGCGGTTCTGTGGATCGTGCTGCAGTGCGCCCACCAGCTTGTCGTAAGCCGCGGCGTACTGCTTCTGCTCACGCAGACGATCCACTTCGTTGATCACGTAACCGTTGCGAATACCCGCCAGCTGCGTTGGTGTACTGCGCGCCTGCAACTCCGGGCTGCTGAGGAAGCTCTGCGCTTCGGTATTCAGACCCGCCTGGTTGAGCACCGCAACCTGTGCAGCGTAATCACCGGCATTCCCCTGAATGCCGCGCTGCATATTGCTGCGCACCACAGAGACAGCGGTGGTGAGATCGCCCGCTTTCGCCAGCTTCTGTGCCAGGTTACCGGCATCCACCGGGTTGGACGGAGGTGACGAGGCCAGCGCACGCAGGGTATTCGCCGCTGCAGCATTCGAGCCCTGCGCCAGATACTGATCGGCGGTGGTCATCTGCAGGTTGAAGTTCACACGCTGCGCCAGCTCGCGCATATCGCTGCTCTTGCTGCCGTTCGGTATGCGTGACAGCAGTAAACTCGCCTGCTGCCAGGCACCGCTCTCGCTGGCGTTCAATGCGCCAGCATACAGCTCTGCCGTGCTGGCGCCGCTGCGCATCGACGGCTGCATGATATTGGCGGCCATCATATTATCGCCCTGTGCGCGATAAATACGCGCCAGGTCGAGGCGTAACCAGCCATCATTCGGGAAGCGCTGAATACCGCTGTTCAAGGTGGCTATCGCGGCGCTGTTGTTGCCCGCCGCCAGCTCACGCTTAGCCTGCGCACGAATCGGATCGGTGCTGCTGCCGCGCGGGGCCACGCTCTGGCGCACGCTATCCGGCAGAGAAGCCAGCAGCGTGTTGGCTTCGGCACTGCGGTTCTGCTGACGCAGCACGTAGAACAAGCCTTCTTTGGCGTTACGGTTGTTCGGGTCGCCTTGCAGGATAGAACGATAGGTTTGTTCTGCCTGGTCGAGTTGATTGCTGCGACGCTGCACGTCCGCGCGGAACAGCTTAGCTGAAACGCCTTTCTCGCCATCGGCCTGCGCCAGGGGTTCACTCAAGGCTAATGCCTGCGCGCTGTCACCGTTTTTCAGCGCCTGCTGCGCGGTCGCCAGTTGAGCATAGAAGCGCGCATCGGCTGCCTGCTTTTGGCGCGTCTCGCTCTGATCGCCGCCCATCTGCGCGGCGCGCGTCAGATAATCAGCCGCTTCGGCATAGCGCCCGGCACGCTGAGCCACATAGCCCATACCCGCCAGTGCATCGGCATCCTGCGGGTTCGCCTGCAGCACTTTCTCAAAGTTGTTCTGCGCGTTGCTGACGTCACCACTGTTCAGTGCGGTAAAGCCAGCACCCTTCTCAGCGCCGCCAACATTTTTACGGTAGTAATCCATCACCGCATTGTCTTGCGGATGACGCTGCTGCCAGGTTTGGTACAGCGAGGCATCGGACGCCTGCGGGCCGAGCCACAGCAGCGCCTGACGCAGTGAACGGTCGGCGTCTTTATTGCCATCCGCCAGCGTGCCCAGCAGATCAATACCCTGACGACGGGTCGATTCCTGATAGGTCAGTGCCTTGCCCAGCGCCAGCTTCGCGCCGGTATCCTGTGGATGATCGGCCGCGAATTGACGCAGCGCTTCGACTGCCTGCGGCAGCAGGGCGCGGTCACCGGCCATGGTCAGGTAATATTCGGCCGCCACGCTCGGTGGTGGCTCATTACCGTTAAAAGTATTGCGCCAGGTCTGCAACGAAGCCGCGATATTGCCGCTGCGCGCTTGCTGGCGCGCTAACGACAGCTGCGCCTGTGGGATGGTTTGCAGCTGACGCGCATTATCCAGCTCGGTGAGGTGCGGATCGTTTGGCGATGCGGCACTCAGTCGCGCGCGCCACTGCGCCGCTTCCGCGCTGCTGCCGCTTTGCTGGGAATAGAGCGCCAGCAAATAAAGCGCCTGAGTGTTGTTGGGTTCCACCATCAACACTTTTTGCAGCGAAGATTTGGCCAAATCGTCATGCGCTTTCTGATGCCAGTAAGCCGCCTGATCAAACAACGCTTGTAACGCAGGATTGGTGCTCTCCGCCGCCAGCAGCGGCTGAGAGAACGCCAGTGCCCCACCCAGAATCAGGGCATGACGAATACCGGCACTCAACAGATTTTTTTTCATTGTTTTTATCCTTACTTCTTGCCGGACTTGCTATCAGCTTTCGGGTTGAGGCGTCGCCATGCATGACGCTTCAGCATCGCCCATGCGCTACCGCCGACCAGCGTTGCCAGCAACAGAGCGGCCAGCGCCATCAGCACCGAGTGCTGGTTGGCATACCACACCACCATCATGTACCACGGCATTTCGCCACTCGGGAACTGTGGGCCGACGCGGAAACTGCGAATACCGTTTTCATCAGTGATGATGGCGGTATCGCCACGAATGCCCGCGTTAATGCGCGCCGAGTTGAGATCTTCATGCAAACGCAGCAGCTGTTGATCGCTGGTTGCCACCGTCATCACCACCAGGCGATCGGCATTCCACGGCGAGCGGTAGCTGACAAAGCCACGCCACGCTTCGTTGGAGGAGAAGTAACGATCGGCATCCAGCTGCTGAAGGTTCCAGTCGCCGGTCAGCCAGCCACGCAGCTTGTCCCAGGTCGTCGGATCTTTCACGCCCAACGTATTACCGCTGGTCTGATAAGGCGTGTTAGCCAGCATCTGCTGATTGAATTCACTGTTCTGTGTGGTGCTCACCGCCAGCAGATCACTGTCCTGCAGGCGTGTCAGGTTAGTGCCACCATTTGGCAAACCAAACAGCACCTGGTTCTGCACCAGCGGTACACCGGTCGCGTTACCCGCACGTGAAGACATATCCAGCAGCGTGGAGATCTCTGCATCGGTCGGTTTTTCTGGCAGCAGCAAGGTGGTCTGCGAGAAGTCCGCCAGACGCGAGAACGGGAATGATGCGCCAACGAAGTACGACAGGTTCGGCAGCATGGTGAAGTGACGCGTGTGGCTCAGATCGATCCACGAATCATCTTCGATGCGGCTCTTGATGTTGTTGTTGAGCAACACACCACATGGCGCGTCCGCTTTCGGTTTGATGTTGAAGTACAACGCCAGCTGGTTATCACCGTAAATCAGATACGGCTCCAGCTTCAGGGTGTAGTGCTCCTGACGGGCGTCGCCGCCCAGACGATGCCAGGCGCTCTCCAGCAAGCCGACTTTGTTTACGGTCAGGTTGCGCAGGAAGGTGCCGTTAAGCATCACGTTGAGAAACGATTTGTTCTCATCAATCCAGCTTTCCGACGGGAAGCGGTAGTGCAGCTCGACCGGAATAGTGTCGCCATCCCACATGAACAAATCAGGTGCCGCGCGGAAGTTCACGCTCAGCGCATCATGCCAGATGCCGGTGGTGGTCAGACTCTGATCTTTACGCAGCAGCTCGCTCAACCGCACCGGACGAGTGGTATTGATCCAGCGCGGCGCGTCATACGGCTTACGCAGGCCAATCGGCTGCGGCTGCACGTTCAGGCTGCTGGCATCGGTCGCCAGCGGTTGCGTGGTCAAACGGTTTGCCGCCTGACGCAGCTGAGCATCATCCGCACCGACAACTAACAGCAGTTTGTAAACCGGGTTGTTCGGGTTATCAATCACCTGCAACAGCGGACCGTTGGTGGCGGGTAAAGTCACAGAACCGATCTTCTCACCGGGATGGCCAATCAAAATGCCGTTGTGCTCAGGCAGATCGCCACGCACCACCGGGAAACGAATGCCGCGATAGTCCGATTGAATACCCATCCATGATGCCACTAACGCCGCCGCGCTGATGCTGTCCGGCGTGGCGTTGGCGGCAAAGCCAAAGGTCACGCTGGCTGGCGTCATACGCTGCGCATCCATAAACGGACGCGGGAAGTTGCGCAGGCTGGTGCCGATATTCAACTGCTGGCCTTCGAGGCTCAGCGTGGTTTTAGGCAGAATCGACACCTGATACTGCTGTGCACTCTCTTTTTCGCACAGCAGTTTGTCGGCATCGTTAATTTTGAAGCTGAGGTTGTTGCTTGAGACCACCATTGCCGCTGGGATATCCAGCTGATAGTCGCTGACATCGCTGTCACTCGAACCCAATGGCAAGGTACCCAGCGGCTGACCATTCAGCATCAGCTGCAATGAGGTGTTGCGCGCCGCCAGTGCCGCTGAAACGCGCAGCGACAGATTCAGACGCGCGTTGGTGATCACTTCATCGCTCGGCAGAGTAAACACGATACCGGATTGCAGCTGACCACCGGTCAGGGTGATACCCTGCGGCTGACCCATCTGCGCCACGGAAATGGTGCTGCTGACGGGCTGGTTGAGCATTGCAGAAGCGGAAGCCACGGGCGCGGCCATTGGGGCCGCAGGTGCGGCATCCGGCAGCACCATCTCTGGTGCAGGCGTGGTAGCAGGCAACTGCGTATCGGGTGCTGACGTATACGGGGAGTTGGCTGCAGGCATATCAGCCGCAGCCGGGGCAGTATTTTCAGTTGCTGGTGCATTTTCAGTGGGCGCATAAGGTGTTGCACCCGCCGCCTGCTGCAACTGGGCATCCGCTTCACTCTGGATGCCTTGCGGTGGCGGCACGTTGGACAAGGCCGAACTATCCTGCGTTACCGCAGGGGTTTCTGCCCAGGCCGGGGCGAGCATCAGCGCTGTCGCCAGCGAGCTTGCCAGCAACGTTTGCGTCAAATTCTTCATACTGCGCTGTCCTCTTTCACTGCCGACTGGTTGTCACGCTTATGCTTCTCACGGCGATCTTTCCAGGTCAGCCAGAACAGCTCAAATACGGTACGAATAATGGTGCCCAGCGATACCAGCGGGTTGTCCTGCTTATACTCGGGCTGGATCCACGCATCGGCGCGCGCCAGTACCACACGCACCAGCTCACGACGACGCGATAGCGGCATATCACCAAAGCGCAGACGAATGGTCTCTTCATCGCCGGAGATTTTGCTCACCGGAATAGTGATGGCACCGGATTTCAGCAGCAGATCAATCTCTTCAATTTCATCATGCTCATGACGGTTGTCCGGTGCATCCAGTTGCGCGCCGCCCATCGACAGGTCGCTGGTTTGGGTGCGTGATGAGATACCGCTGGCGTAGTGAATCACCGCCGGAATCTGCACTTCGATACGAATGGTTTTACGCACCTGTTTGGTTTCGCGCGCCACGGCAATCGCCGCCATCAGGATGATCAGGCTGAACACCGCCCAGCCGACGTTGAGGGCGATAACATAGGGATCAACACCGAAGTAATCATGTGCCGTTGCACGCACCACACCCGCGACGATACCAATGGTCAGCAGTACCGCGACAATCACATGGGGGCGGACGATGTGGAAATCGAAGAAGCCCTGGTCCAGCAGGCCCCCCTTATCCGTTACGTTAAATTTACCGCGCTTTGGTGCCAGCATGGTCAGCAACGTCGGGATCACGAGGTGGAAGCACATCACGGTTTCGTAGATTTCACCCCAGAAGGTGTAACGGAACTTGCCGTTCATGCGGGAGTTGACGTACAGCGACATCACCAGATGCGGCAATACGTAGGCGAAGATCAGCGACGCCGACGAGTGAATAATGTTCAGGTTAAACAGCAGGTACGCCAGCGGCGCGGTCAGGAATGCCACGCGCGGCAGACCGAACTGGAAGTGCAGCATGGCGTTGAGGTAGCAGAGACGCTGCTGCCATTTCAGACCGCGGCCAAACAGCGGATTATCCACACGGAAGATCTGCGTCATGCCACGCGCCCAGCGGTTACGCTGAACCACGTGCAGACCGAGACGCTCGGTGGCCAGACCCGCAGCCAGCGGAATCGCCAGGAAGGCAGACCCCCAACCCAGGCGCTGCATTTTTAATGCGGTGTGCGCATCTTCGGTCACGGTTTCCACCGCAAATCCACCAATCTCTTCCAGCGCGCTACGGCGAATCACCGCACAGGAACCGCAGAAGAAGGTGGCGTTCCAGTTGTCGTTACCCTGCTGAACCGGGCCGTAGAACAGCGCGCCTTCGTTCGGAATGGTACGCGCTGCACGCAGATTACGTTCAAACGGGTCCGGCGAGTAGAAGTAGTGTGGCGTCTGTAACAGCGCCAGCTTGGGATCGTTCAGGAACGGACCCACAGTCGCCTGCAGGAAAGTACGGGTGGCCACGTGGTCACAGTCAAAGATGCAGATCAGCTCACCCTTGGTGATTTTCATCGCATGGTTGAGGTTACCGGCTTTCGCATGACTGTTGTCGTCACGGGTGATATAGCCCACCCCTACATCGGCGGCAAAAACCGCAAACTCGCTGCGCTTGCCGTCATCCAGCAGATAGACCTTGAGCTTGTCACGCGGATAATCAATGCACTGCGCCGCCAGCACGGTATCACGCACTACGTCGAGGCTTTCGTTATAGGTCGGGACATAGACGTCAACGGTAGGCCACAGGCTGGTATCGTCCGGCAACGGTTCAATGGTGCGTTTTAATGGCCAGGTGGTCTGCAGGAAGCCGAGAATCAGAATCAGCCAGACATACAGTTCGGCCAGATATAAGCCGATGCCGAGAATCGCTTCAATTTCGGAATTAAACTGCAGCGTCTCCGTGGTGCGCCACCAGATATATCGGGTCGACATCAGCGCAGAAAGGATAACCATGATGACGGTTATTTTGCGGCTTTTGCTGAAGCCCAGTAAAAACATCATCCCGATGCTGATTAAGCCAAAAATATATTGTTTTTGGCTGTCCATAGGCGTGATGACGATTACCGCAGCCACAGGTGCAAGCACCAGCAGCAGCAGGTAAAACCCGAGTTTACTCATGATTCACCCTAAAGAAGCTGTGTTGTTATTATTGCTAATACCGCCAGGCAAATGCCTGGCGATTAATAATGGCTGCGGATAGGTGCCTGAACTTCACCGTTACCCACGGTAATATTCAGGATATTGGCTACGCGCTTCGCCACCAGTTCGACATCAAAGGCTGCGGCTGATGCCGGGCTGAAATCATAAACTGATTGTTGTGAAGCATTGGCTTCCGCGACGCTTTCATCACGGTGCACAACGCCTAATAAATTTTCGCCCAAACGCTGCTGCATAAAGCCGGTGACTTCGCGGCTAATATTGCGGCGATTGTCACTTTGGTTAAGTACGAAATAATGACCACGCTTATTGTTAAGTGGCTGACCAATCATGCGGTCATTTTCAATTTGTGGCAGTAAAGAGACCGAGGCGGTATCTGCCAGCATCACCACTAAATGCATATCGGCTAAAGCCTGCATTGCTTTAAGCGCGGGACCCGGGCCTGGCGGGAAATCGGCAATAATCACCAGCCCCGGATAATTCAGCACCGTATCCAGTCCACGACGCAGGAAATGCGGGTCTTTGATCAGATTCTCTTCAAAACGCTCACGCTGCTGTTCGGTGACATCGCCATAAGGCATGACGAAAATATTACCGCCGGTGGTGAGGATGGATTGGCTCCAGTCCGCCTGCTCTTCTGAGCGCGCGACAAAACCGCGGCCATTGTGCAGTGGCACACCAAAATGCAGGCGCAGTGCGTTCTGGACATCGAAATCGATTGCCAACACCTTGCTGCCAGCGCGAGCCAGACTCCATGCAAGGTTGGCCGCCATAGTGGTTTTCCCTACTCCCCCTTTTGGCGAGCACACACAAACTAACGGCATAGCGCAATCTTCTCCAGTAACGGTTTCAATGGTGTTTCTTTAGAAATATTAGCAGGTTCCGCAGGTCGTGAGCGGAACAGTGAACCAAAGCGGGACGGTGCAGCAGCTGGGCGCGCCGGTTCTGCCGGTGCGGCGAACGTTGGCGCAGGTGCAGGACGCGCTGGCTCAGCCGGTACGGCAAACGTTGGAACCGGTGCAGGACGTGCAGGCTCAGCCTGGTGCGCTGCTTCAACGGGTGCAGCAAAGGCAGCTGCCGCCGCCGGAGCGGGTGCGACTGCGGCCGCCGGTTTAGCGGGTGCCGGTGGGAACAGTGAGGTGGTCGCCTGACGCTCAACATGGGTGACTTTCGGCGCCTGGGTCAATACAGAAGGTGCCGGCTTAGCCGCCGGAGCAGGCGGGAACAGCGATGAAACACTGGTCGGCGACGTCGCTGGCGCAGATTCAACCGGCGCAGTGGCTGCCAGGCTATCAAGAATCGAACCGCGTGGGGTGCTCGCCACAGGCGCAACCACTTCAAGGGCAGCCTGAACTGGCGCGGTAAACTCATCGCCACGAATCGGTTGTGGCTGTGGCAGGTCAATACGCTGACCACTGCCTAATTCAGGCCCATTATCTGTCGCCAATTGGCGAATAATCGCCCACTGACTGTGATCCGCTTCCTGCGATTGCCCAGACATATCCTTAAAAGCGATATCAAGCGTTTTGGTTTTTTCTTTAAAACGCTGCAGATCGTCGTAATTCTTCATGATCAGAGCCTGTAAAAGCGGGAGGGAAATTTTCGCGAATATATCACACACATTAAAATAGAGTGAGAGAATTCTGATTATAAAAGCGCCGCAATCGACAAAACACTTTTATCAATATGATTGAAAATTTGGCAATGCAAAAAGCGTGCAGATATTTAAGACCGGAGACTTATTAATATCGATTAACTGAAATAATAACGGCAAAAACATTCACCTAAGCTACTGATATGATGCGGAAGTGGTTCAAGTTACGGATTTAATAGACGTGTGATTATGCTCACATAATCCTGACGCTATTCAGAATTTGCCTTAACGATTTAAGTCTTTATCAGGACCAATCCATTACTGATGCGCTGCGGTAATACATTTCAAATCTCTTTCTGCAGAAACATTTTTCGCGTTAACAATTCTGAAGTATAACGCAGTAAAAAATAAAGGCTCCCACAGGAGCCTTTACTCATTTCTGGCGTTATTAATTACACGCCCACCGGCTGATTCTCATCTTGATCCACCGCGAAACAGGCAATTTGCTGGTCGCCATATTGCTTCAGTTTGGGCTGCAACTGGACGCAGGTGCCAAAACGACGGCGACAGCGCGCGTTAAATGCACAGCCCGGCGGCGGATTGAGTGGACTTGGCAGCTCGCCGGTCAATTTAATCCGTTCGCGACGCTCATCTGGATTCAGACGCGGCGTGGCTGACAACAAAGCCTGCGTATAAGGATGACGCGGATTGCTGAAAATGGCCTCTTTACTGCCGCGCTCAACGCAACGACCTAAATACATCACCATCACTTCGTCTGCGATATGCTCCACTACCGACAAATCATGAGAAATGAACACATAGGACAAACCCAAATCCTGCTGCAAATCCATCATCAGGTTGAGCACCTGCGCACGCACGGAAACATCGAGCGCAGAAACCGGTTCATCGGCGATCAGTACATCGGGATCGAGCATCAGCCCACGCGCAATGGCGATACGCTGACGCTGGCCACCGGAAAACATATGCGGATAGCGATCGTAATGCTCGGTTTTCAGGCCCACCTTCGCCATCATCTCCAGCGTTTTCTCGCGACGTTCCGCTTTAGTCAGAGAGGTGTTAATCACCAGCGGTTCTTCGAGAATCTGGCTGATTTTTTTGCGCGGATTAAGCGAGCCGTACGGGTTCTGGAACACGATCTGGATTTTCTGACGACGCAGTTTTTGCGCCTGTGGATCGTGTTTCAGCAAATCCTGACCATGCCAGTAAAGCTGGCCTTCGGTCGGTGTTTCAATCATGGTCAGCAAGCGTCCAAGTGTGGATTTTCCACAGCCCGACTCACCGACCACTGCCAGCGTTTTGCCGCGTTCAAGGTTGAACGAGACGCCATCCAGTGCTTTCACCAGGCGCTCCTGGCCAAACAGCCCTTTCTTCACCGGGTAGTGTTTTTTCAGGTCGATCGCCTGCAGCAGGTAATCCTGCTGAGTATTATCAAGACTCATAAGTCGGTCTCCCGGCATCATCCAGTGGGAAATGGCATTTAGACTGGCGACCCGGAATGTCACGCAGTTCAGGTTCTTCACGACGGCAGCGTTCGGTCACATACGGACAGCGCGGATTGAGCAGACAGCCGGTTGGACGATCATATTTGCCCGGCACCACACCCGGCAGCGAAGCCAGACGCGCTTTATCTGCGGCAAACTCCGGCAACGCGCGCAGCAATGCCTGGGTGTAGGGATGACGCGGGGCTTTAAAGATGTCTACCGCTTTACCGCTCTCCACGACCTGGCCGGCGTACATCACGATGATGTGCTGCGCGGCTTCTGCCACCAGCGCCAAATCGTGGGTAATCAGGATCAGCGCCATGTTCTCCTGCTTTTGCAACTCCAGCAGCAGTTCGATGATTTGCGCCTGAATGGTCACATCCAGCGCGGTGGTCGGTTCATCAGCAATCAGCAGCTTAGGTTTGCAGGCGATCGCCATGGCGATCATCACGCGCTGGCTCATGCCGCCTGACAGCTGATGCGGATAAACATCCAGACGAGAGGCCGGATCGGGGATCCCCACCTGTTCCAGTAAATCAATGGCGCGCTGACGACGGGTGCTTTTACTGCCGCCCTGATGCACCTTCAGCGCTTCCATGATCTGGAAGCCTACGGTGTAGCACGGGTTGAGGCTGGTCATTGGGTCCTGGAAGATCATCGCCACTTCGGCGCCCACCAACTGGCGGCGCTCTTTTTCAGAGATCTTCTGCAAGTCGCGCTGGTTGAACTCCAGCTTTTCCGCCATCACACGACCGGGATAATCAATCAGGCCCATAATCGCCAGCGAGCTTACCGACTTACCGGAGCCGGATTCACCCACAATCCCCACCACCTGGCCTTGTTCAACCTGGTAGCTGATACGGTCTACTGCACGGAACGGTGTTTTTTCGTCGCCGAAGTGCACCGACAGTTTTTCTACATTTAATAGTGCCATCTCGGTGCCTCTTTACTGCTTGAGTTTCGGGTCGAGTGCATCACGCAAACCATCGCCCATGAGGTTGAATGCCAGCACGGTGAGCAGAATGACGACACCAGGGAACGTCACCACCCACCAGGCACTTTGCGCATACTGCAATACGTCGGAGAGCATGGTGCCCCACTCCGGCGTTGGCGGTTGCGCCCCCATTCCGAGAAAGCCCAACGCCGCCATATCGAGGATGGCGTTGGAGAAGCCTAATGATGCTTGCACGATTAGCGGTGCCAGGCAGTTAGGCAGAATATTGACAAACATCTGGCGCAGCGTGCCGGCACCCGCCACGCTGGAGGCAGTGACGTAATCGCGGTTTACTTCCACCAGCACCGCTGCGCGCGTCAGACGGATATAGTGCGGCAGCGCGACGAAGGTGATCGCCAGCGAGGCGTTGACAATCGACGGACCAAAAATCGCCACCAGCACCAATGCCAGCAGCAGACTCGGCAGCGCCAGCATGATATCCACCAGACGCATGATCACCGCGTCGACGACGCCGCCGAGGTAACCTGCCATCAGACCAAACACCACGCCAAGGATCAGCGACAGCACCACCACCAGACAGCCGACCAGCAGCGATAAACGTGCGCCGAACATCAGGCGTGACAGCACATCACGGCCCACGTCATCGGTGCCAAAGATAAATTTCCAGCTGCCGCCTTCCTGCCACACCGGCGGATGCAGCAGCGCATCACGGAACTGCTCTGACGGCGCGTGTGGCGCCAGCACATCAGCGAAGATGGCGATCAGCAGCATCAGAATGATGTAAACCAGGCCAATTACTGCGCCTTTATTGCGTTTGAAGTAGTGCCAGAATTCCTGAATCGGGGTCATCGGCTTGGGTGCAGCGCTTACGCTTGCGGGATCAACAGTTGTCATGATGCCCCCCTTATTTCTTATGTCGAATGCGCGGATTCACCACGCCGTACAGCAGATCAACCAGCAGGTTGACCACGATGATCAGAATTGCCACCAGCAATACGCCGCCCTGCACCACCGGATAGTCACGGCGCTGCAATGCTTCGATTAGCCAGCGACCCAGTCCCGGCCACGAGAAGATGGTTTCTGTCAGAATCGCACCGGCCAGCAAGGTGCCGACCTGCAAACCGATAACCGTTACCACCGGCAGCATCGCGTTGCGCAGTGCATGCACCACGATCACGCGCATACGCGTCAGGCCTTTAGCGCGCGCAGTGCGGATATAATCTTCACCCAGCACTTCCAGCATTGAAGAACGCGTCATACGCACGATCACCGCCAGCGGGATAGTGCCGAGCACAATGGCCGGCAAAATCATGTGCATCACCGCATCTTTGAAATCGCCCTCTTCACCCCACAGCAGCGTATCAATCAGCATAAAACCGGTGAGTGGGTGGCTGTCATCAAGGAAAATCGTGTCACTGACACGCCCGGATACCGGTGTCAGGTTGAGCTGCACCGATACCAGCATGATCAGCATGATGCCCCACCAGAAAATCGGCATGGAGTAACCGGTCAGGGAGATACCCACAGCGGTGTGATCAAACACCGAACCGCGTTTTACCGCCGCCAGCACGCCAACCGGAATGCCCACCGCAATCGCGAAGAGCATCGCGCAGATGCCGAGTTCCAGCGTGGCTTTGAAACGAGGGACGAACTCATCCCATACCGGGATGCGGCTTTTTAGCGAGATGCCGAGATCGCCGTGCAGCACACCATTAATGTAGGTGATGTACTGTTTCCACATCGGCTGGTCGAGGCCAAATTGGGCCATCAGCTGGGCGTGACGCTCGGGAGAGATACCGCGTTCACCCGCCATGATCAGCACCGGGTCACCGGGGATCAGATGGACAAACGCAAAGGTCAGTAAGGTAATACCGATGAACGTTGGGATGACAAGGCCCAGACGTCGGAGTATGAATTGCAGCATAAGCCGGATTCTCAGTCATTTCCCGTGGCGTTGCCGCCAGGGACTACATTGCTCACAACACGCAATCGACAAAGCCGATCGCGACGCAAGAAGCGCTTCAATATAAGAAATTAGCCGGAAAAAAAGTGCGGAGACCGGGCGGCAAAGGTGCCGCCCGAGGGCCAGCAGCGCTGGCCCAGACCGCGATAATCCGAAAGGTTATTCCTGGATATCGACGTTTTCGAAGTGATGTTTACCTAATGGATCAACCACATAGCCAGTCACTTTCTTGCTCACCGGCTCATACACGGTAGAGTGAGCAATAATCAGCGCCGGAGCCTGGTCATGCATCACTACCTGAGCCTGTTTGTAGAGCTCAATACGTTTGTTGTGATCGGCTTCAGCACGTGCAGGCTGAATCAGATCTTCAAACGGCTTGTAGCACCAGCGTGAGTAGTTAGAGCCGTCTTTGGCGGCGGCACAGCTAAACAGGGTGGCGAAGAAGTTGTCCGGATCCCCATTGTCACCGGTCCAGCCCATCATGACAGTCTGGTGTTCACCGGCTTTGGCGCGTTTCAGGTACTCGCCCCACTCGAAGGTGACGATCTTGGCTTTCACACCAATTTTCGCCCAGTCAGCCTGAACCATTTCCGCCATACGACGGGCGTTCGGGTTGTAAGGACGCTGTACCGGCATCGCCCACAGGTCGATTGAGAAACCATCCGGCATGCCGGCTTCTTTCAGCAGCTCTTTCGCTTTGGCAGGATCGTAAGCGTAATCTTTCACATCGTCGTTGTAGCCCCACATGGTTGGTGGGATCAGGTTTTTCGCGGCCTGGCCAGCGCCCTGATACACAGCGTCGATGATGGCTTGTTTGTTCACCGCCATGGTCAGTGCCTGACGCACTTTCACGTTATCCAGCGGTTTTTTCTCGGTGTTGAATGACAGGTAACCGACGTTCAGACCAGGCTGCTCCATCAGGTTAATTTTGTCATCTTTCTTCATGCTGGCGATGTCAGCCGGGTTCGGGTACGGCATCACCTGGCACTCACCCTTCTGCAGTTTGGCGTAACGCACAGACGCATCAGGCGTGATAGAGAACACCAGACGATCAATCTTCGGCTTGGTGCCCCAGAAGTCCGGGTTGGCTTTATACAGAATGCGTGAATCTTTCTGATACTGCTGCAACACGAATGGACCGGTGCCCACTGGATTGAGGTCCAGCTTCTCTGGCGTGCCGGCTTTCAGCATGTTGTCCGCATACTCTTTTGACAGGATTGAAGCGAAGTCCATGCCGAGGTCGGCAATGAACGGCGCTTCAGGACGGCTCAGGGTGAAGCGTACGGTGTAGTCGTCAACTTTCTCGATTTTCTCGATCAGCTTCGGCATATCCATACCTTCGAAGTATTCGTAGCTGCCGCCCGATACACCGTGGTACTTGTTGTTTTTGTCGAGCTGGCGCTCGAAGGAGAACACGACGTCGTCAGCGTTGAAGGTACGCGTTGGCTTAAAGTCTTTGGTGGTTTGCCACTTCACGCCTTTACGCAGATGGAAGGTATAGGTTTTACCATCTTCGCTAACGTCCCATTTTTCAGCCAGGCCAGGCTGCAGCTCGGTAGTACCGGTTTTGAACTCAACCAGACGGTTGTAGATAGGCACGGAGCTGGCATCGTAAGTGGTACCCGATGTGAAGAGCTGTGGGTTGAAGCCTTCCGGCGAACCTTCTGAACAATATACGAGGGTTTTCGCCTGGACACCCGCGGCAACAGTCATAGCAATCAGGCTAAGACCGACCTTCAGCATCCTGGATTTAGCCAGGGAGTTGATCATGTTTTGCTCCATTGTGATGTGATGTTGTGTGCGTCGCCCGACCTCTGAATTTTTTTATGCGGTTCGGGCAGCATGCGAGTGGTTTATTTTGTCATCCGATAGCCAATGGCTCCTCAGAATCGCCCTACTCTGCATGTTATTGACGCATCAATTTGTCAACAGTTGCAAAGAACGTCAATACAAGGTGGGGTTATTTACACAGAGTGTGAGTAAGTGCAAGCAACGATAAAAAACAGGGTTATTGCGCTGAGCCAAAATTTAAAAAGGTGATAAAGCGCGCAATGCCGCGTGATTGTCTGGCTACACAGTCAAATGACAGTGATTATCACCGCTAAAAAACACACAAAAGTTATTGGTAAACGTCGAATAACTGAACGATTCGTCGTGCGTTATGACGTTCAGGCAGCGAAATATGCTGGGGTAATGGCATAAGAAATCAGCAAAAAGCAATAATCGGTCATAAGAAGAATGTGTCGCGAATTAAGCGTGCAGGGTTGATTGCGTGAGGGGTCGAGTCGGTAAAGTGGGAATAATGGCGGGTAAATGTGATTTGTCGGATGGGATGGGTGAATTCTAAGGTTAGGTGCAAACAGCATCGCTTTTAAATGGTGCGCTGCTCAGGGAAGGCGGCTCGATCGCAAAGACGGCGTAAATACATCCCTGTAGCCTCGGTCGCCGCATCCCTGCGGCGAACGCTTTGCTGCCCGAGCCGCCTTCCCATCGCTCATCAGCAATGATGCCGCTGTTTTGAAAAACAGCACGCATCTAAGCAACAGCATGTTTTCTTTATGACAGCACGCACAAAGCCGAATGTTCGCTTCCTAAAGCACGCACAGAATCAAACGAAGGAGGGAATGCGGGGCCGCGGAGTAAAGCGTTACACGCCAGGGATGGCGTGTGTCGAGCGATCAGGGACGAGACAGCGACTTTACGCAGCGGCCCCGTATTCACTCCTGGCTGCACCAGCTCCGCTTTTAAAACCCCGCACAAACTTAACAACTCCGCCCCTGGCAACAAACACAAAGCCAAATGTTCACTTCCAAAAGCGCGCACAGAATCAGATGAAGGAGGGAATGCGGGGCCGCGGAGTAAAGCGTTACACGCCAGGGATGGCGTGTGTCGAGCGATCAGGGACGAGACAGCGACTTTACGCAGCGGCCCCGTATTTGCTCCTGACTGCACCGGTTCCGCTTTTAAAAGCGCGTACAAACTTCACAACTCCGCCCCTGGCAACAAACACAAAGCCAAATGTTCACTTCCAAAAGCGCGCACAGAATCAAATGAAGGAGGGAATGCGGGGCCGCGGAGTAAAGCGTTACACGCCATGGATGGCGTGTGTCGAGCGATCAGGGACGAGACAGCGACTTTACGCAGCGGCCCCGTATTCACTCCTGGCTGCACCGACTCCGCGATCGACAGACGAAAAAAAACCTGCTTTTTCAAGCAGGTTTCTTCAAATATGGTCGGCGAGAGAGGATTCGAACCTCCGACCCACTGGTCCCAAACCAGTTGCGCTACCAAGCTGCGCTACTCGCCGATGGGGGCGAATATTACTGCTCCCCCTTGGGAGCGTCAATCCCTTTTCCGTAAAATCCGCCCGATCGCCTGGAAAGCAAACAGCACCGCAAAAAGCCCTGCCGCTCAACACCTTCCATAAAACCCTTACAACGCTTTAGCAGGCGTCGTCGCCGGTGCCTGACACCAGTTATTCGCCGCTTTAATCCCGCCATCCGGCGAACTGTAGCCCAGGCAGCCTAAAATGGTATCGAACAACTCAACATGACGATGGGTTTTCCCCACGCGCTGCTGCGCCTGTAAACGCTCGAAGTTACTGCGGTTGGTGGGATCTTCAAGATATTTATCAGAGGCCCAAACCATCATCGGCACGCGGAACTGCTCCGGCGGCGCCATCTCACGCGGCGTGCCGTGTAAGTGCATATTATCGCTGATCGACTCACCATGATCGGCGGCATAAAACACAATCGCCTTCTTATCACGCAACTGATCGAGCACGCTATCCAGCATGGTATCGACGTAAAGAATCGAGTTGTCATAAGCATTGATCAACTGCGCTTTACTACAGGTCTCATCCACGCCCATACATTCCGGCTGATAACGGGCGAAGCTGCGCGGATAGCGCTGTGAATACAGATAATGCGAACCCTTAGTGTGCAACACCACCAGATGCTTACCTTTCGGGAAACGTTGCAGCGAGGCCTGCAGTTCTGGCACCAGCAGCATGTCATCCACCGCTTTACCCTGATTACGCTTCTCAGAACCAATCTGCTCACGGAACGAGAAATTATTCACATCGGCGTTATCGTAGAACCACACTTCACTCTGCATGGCGAACAGCTCAGAGGTAAAGCCCAGCTCCTTCATCACCGCAAAAACGTTCTGCTCTTTCAGCGTGCGGCCAGGATTATCCATGGTGCCGCCCTCGCGCACGAACATGCAGCGCAGCGACAGCTTAGTGGCGGTATCGCAAGACTCACCGCGGAACGCCACCAGGTTTTTCTCTTTAGAAAGCTTCGGCGTGGTATCGCGGTCATAGCCCAGCAAACCCATGTGGTCCCAGCGCGTGGTCTCGCCAATCACAAACACCACATAGGTATCATCAATGCCCGGCGGTGCCACGTAAGTAAACTTCTTCGCTGGATCGAGCAGTTCCGCCCCATCCATCTCTTCATCGACTTTGGTCCAGGCAAACAGCCCTAGCGCCGCAATCCAGTTAGAAGGCAAATACGAGTGCGCCACCACCCCGCCGTAACTTGGCAGGTCGATATTGGTGATCTCTTCATTCACTTTTTGCAGTTTGTCGAAGTAGCGAATCGGCAACCACACCAGCGCTACGCTCAACAGCATGATCAGCGCAGGCTTCAGACGCTGGCCCGGCGTTTTCAATTGCTCAATCAAGGTCTGGCTAAGGTTATTACGCCAAATCAGCAGCAGCGGCAGCGCGCTGACCAGCACCATCCACAGCACAAAGCGCATGCCGACCACTTCTTTAGAGAGATCGACATCAGTGGTCATCACTGAGGCCACGATGCCGTAGCCGATCACCACATTAAAGAAAGCCATGTAATAGGCGGCAGCCACGGAAATCACCACGGTTAACGTGGCAAGGATGCGATAAACCCACTTACCGCCCAGCGATAGCAGACGCATCAGGAAAAACGTCAGCAGCACCGCAGCGGTCACTTCTGCGACCGCAGAAAGCCAGTTAGAGAGGGTGGATTTCGTTAGGAAGCCGTCAAATCGGCGATAAAAAATTGGCAAATTCAACAAGATGCCGAGATAGAGCGCAAGCAACAGCGACAGCTTTTGCTGCGTTAACGTTTTGATATAATTCATTTACTTATTCATTCCTGACCCGGTGTCAATAAACCAACCTTAAATGTGACTATTTAAAGTCAATAGAGTTCGTCCATGAGCGAGAAAAGCGCAAGCAACGAGCAGGAACGGGACGAATCTGAACCGGAACGGCAATGAAGGCGCATGCAGCGCAGCAGTAGAACATTTAACCAATGGTAAGACCAGACAATAATTGATCTGACCCCATAAAATGATAAAAGGCCCCTGATGGAGCCTCTCTTTGGACTGGCAGCGACCTTAGTTGATGATATTCAGAGTCACATCAATGTTGCCGCGCGTGGCGTTAGAGTACGGGCAAACAATGTGTGCCGCATCCACCAGTTTCTGCGCTTCGGCTGCATCCATCTCTGGCAGGTGGATGTTCAGTTTAGCTTCGATGCCAAAACCGGTTGGAATTGGGCCGATACCGACTTCGCCTTCAATCCACGCATCTTTTGGCATGGTGATTTTGTCGCGACCGGCCACAAATTTCATCGCACCGAGGAAGCACGCTGAGTAACCCGCAGCGAACAGCTGCTCTGGGTTAGTGACTTCGCCGCCTGCGCCGCCCATCTCTTTTGGCACGCCCAGTTTCACATCCAGCACGTTGTCAGACGAAGTCGCACGACCATCACGGCCGCCGGTGGCTTTGGCTTTTGCGGTATAAACAACTTTATCTAAAGACATGATAACCTCACTATTCTCTATATAATCGCGCACTATATATCTATGCGCAGTTTTGACGTTGATATCCAGGATGCCGCGTTGGCGACATCCAAAATGCTTTATTTGGCGCGGTTAAGATTGGTGCGCAAATCGTCCAGCTGATTTTTCAAAGCAATCAAGGTGTCATCGTCACAGGCGGTGGCACAGCGTACCGCCTCGGGAATGCTTTGTGCTCGTTCACGCAGCGCACGACCTTCATCGGTCAGGGTCACCACCACCTGGCGCTCATCGCGACGCGAACGCTGACGGCGTAACAAACCAGCGGCTTCTAAGCGTTTCAGCAGCGGCGTCAGCGTGGCTGAATCAAGGAAAAGCTGCTCGCCAATCTCCGATACGGTCACATCATCCTGATTCCACAGCACCAGCATCACCAGGTATTGCGGATAGGTAATCTCCAGCTCAGCCAGCAGCTGGCGATAGACTTTGTGCATCGCGAGATTCGCCGAATAGAGCGCGAAGCAGAGGTGTTGATCAACCTGGAGTGGCGTCTGCTGCACTTTTTTGTCATCTTGATTACTGTTCATGCGATTCAATATAGATAGCGCGCTAGATAATTGCAAGCAACTTTATTCCGGAGTGTTAAAGATGCGTGATTCACTGGAAGAGCAAGCGCGCCGTTATGCCACGCAGGCACATGCTGCTGCGGGTCAGCGTCGCAAATACACCGATGAGCCTTACATCGTGCACCCGGCTGCGGTGGCCGAACTGGTGCGCAGCGTCACCGATGATGAACAGATGATTGCCGCCGCCTGGCTGCATGACACCGTAGAAGATACCCCGAGCACGTTACAGGACATTGAAAGTCATTTTGGCCCGCGCGTCGCGCAGTTGGTCGACATGCTGACTGACAGCGCGCAACCCGAGGCGAAAAACCGCGCCGCCCGCAAACTGGCGCACTTCCGCCATACCGCCGAAGCCTGTCCCGATGCGCAAACCATCAAGCTGGCCGATATCATCGACAACACCCGCGCCATTGTGCATTTCGATCCCGACTTTGCACGTATCTACCTGATTGAAAAACAGATCCAGATTCAGTTGTTGAATCAGGGCAATCCGCAATTGTGGCAGCAGGCAGAGCAGATCATTCAGCAAGGCATTGATCAGCTGGCGCAGCCACCACACAGCGTGCCAGAGAGTTGGTTTGTGAAACAGGCGGCAAAATACGGCGGATTAAGCTGAAAAAAAACCCGCCGTGCAGGCGGGTCAGAGAACCGATAGTCTTCTTACTCGAGTAACTGCCGTCCCAGGTAGGGATTCGCTTGCAGCAGTTTCATCAGTTTACGTGCCGTAGCGGATGGGCGCGTGCGTTGCGCCTCCCAACTTTTTACAGATGAAACGCTCACCCCCATCACGCGGGCGAATTCATCCACCTGCATGCCGGTCATTTCGCGTAAACGCTGTGGCTCGGGAACGGATACTGCGTTGAGTGTAATTTCTGATACGGAAGGCTGTGCATCACGTGTCAAAACAATCTGCTCAAGGCTACTCAATAACTCGACCATTGGATCTTTTATTTCCATAGAGAACTCCTTAAAAACTCACTATGAAGCACGTGAAAGTAGAGAGGTAAGCGCCACCAGGCGCTGAAACTCGGCCATGTCAGGCTGTATCCCGCAGCGGTCTTTTCAATTTTTTATTAAACCGTTACGGGACACAGCCTGTTGCACACTGCGAAAAGATGTCATAGCAATGCAACAATCAGCCGGGTTACTAATTATGGGTCAGATCCCCGGCTTTGCTGCCTGATTACTGATTATTTTTTATTCTTACTTATGCCGCTGAAGGATCGATCACCATAAGTAACTGACCCGCCTGCACTTGCTGCCCGGCCTGGCGATAGAAGCAATGGATTTTTCCACTGACTGGCGCCACGATCGGGATTTCCATCTTCATAGATTCGAGAATGCCTACCGTGGCACCCGCTTCAATCTCACTGCCTTCGTCAACCAACCATTGCCACACGCTGCCCGCCACCTGGCTCTCTACCGGGCTACACCCTGCAGGCACCGTAATCTCTTCACTACTCTGTGCCTGCAGCTGACTGTCGAAGGTGAATTGCCCTTCTGCTCGCCAGCGCGCCAGTTCACAGTCAAAAGCCTGCTGACGTTGCTGCTGGAAGGCGTCGATTTCCTCCGCCTGCTCCACCAGCATCGCCTGATAGTCTGCGAGGCGGAATTCGCCCTCTTCGCTCCGCAGCGGATAGTCACCCCACGGGAAGCGCTCGCGAATGCTGAGCAATTCCTCGGCGCTGACCGGATAAAAACGGATTTGATCAAAGAAGCGCAGCAGCCACGGCTGTGTGAAGGCCGAGGTTTGTCGATCGCGGTTCCACATCTGCATGGTGCGCCCGACAAACTGATAACCGCCCGGCCCTTCCATGCCATAGACGCACATGTAAGCGCCGCCAATACCTACCGAGTTTTCTGCTGTCCAGGTGCGCGCCGGATTGTACTTCGTGGTCACCAGGCGATGACGCGGGTCGAGCGGCGTCGCCACGGGCGCACCGAGATAGACATCGCCCAGCCCCATCACCAGATAGGCGGCGCTGAACACGATCTCCTTCACCTCATCAATGCTGGCCAGACCATTGATGCGGCGGATAAATTCTATATTGCTAGGGCACCACGGCGCATTGGGGCGTACCGACTGACTGTAGCGGGTTATCGCCTCACGGCAGGCCGCATCGTCCCAGCTGAGCGGTAACCACACAGTACGCGAGGGCACAGCGGCCTCGCTGAGGTCGCCCAGCGCATGATCAATGTGCAAAATTTGCGCCAACAGCTCACTTCTCACACAGTGTTGTGCGTCGTAATGCACCTGTAGCGAACGGATGCCCGGCGTTAATTCCAGCTGACCCGGCAGAGAATGGGCTTCCAGCTGTTGCATCAGCGCGTGCACGCGGAAACGCAGGGCGATATCCAGCATCAAATCGCCATACTCTACCAGCAGAAAACGGTCACCTGCTGCACGCACACTGAGCGATGGGCGGCCATTTTCTGCCGCCTGATGGTGCAATAGTGGATCAATAAGGGGCAGCGCAGCGTTCACTGTAAGCGGTACTGATTGCAGTTTGATGATCGCTTCACGCTCTGCCTGCGCCAGTTGATCCGCACTGCTGAGATCGATCGGCAGGAAGCGCAAGCGATCCCCTGCTTTGAGCTGTCCGAGCTTCCACAGATCGGCTTCGATCACCGTGGCCGGGCAGACAAAGCCACCGAGCGAAGGACCGTCCGGGCCGAGGATCACCGGCATATCACCGGTAAAATCCACCGTGCCAAAGGCATAGGCGTTGTCGTGAATATTGGAAGGATGCATGCCCGCTTCACCGCCGTCGCTGCGCGCCCAGGTCGGTTTCGGTCCGATCAGGCGAATGCCGGTACGGCTGGAGTTATAATGCACCTGCCACTCAGCGGCAAAGAACGCCTCGATGTCATCATCGGTAAAGAAGGTCGGTGCGCCGTGCGGGCCGTAAATCACCCGCAGCTGCCATTCGCCGTTGAGTTCCGGCACCAACTCGCGAGGCAAGTCTGCCGTTGTCAGCACCTGCGGTTCGGCAAGATGCAATACATCGCCCGCCCGCAAAGCCCGCCCGGCGTGACCGCCAAACTTGCCGAGCGTAAAGGTGCTGCGGCTGCCAAGATAGCGCGGCGTATTCAAGCCGCCCGCCAGCAGCAGATAGCTGCGGCACCCTTCTCTCACATCGCCCAGCGTCAGGGTTTGCCCGGCCTGCGCGGTGACAATCTGATGCATCGTTAACGGCTGCAGATCCAGCTGCGCGGCAATCGGTGCGCCGGTCAGAACAAAACTGCACGCCTGATTAAAACGCAGCGTGGGACCGCGTAAGGTAATCTCCAGCCCCGCCGCCTGCGCGTCGTTATTCAATAAGCGATTACCCAACTGGAACGCGCGGCTGTCAAACGGGCCAGACGGCGGCACACCGACATGCCAGTAACCGACACGGCCAGGCGCATCCTGCACCGTGGTCAAGGTGCCGCCGCTGAGGATATCCAGCGTGGGCGGTTGCCACTGCACGCCGCCCAACGTGGCGGTGATGATGCGGCCCTGCTGCACTTCCGGCAGGGAACAGAGATGGCGCAACCACAGCAGATTGGTTTCGATACCGTACAGCTCGGTGGCGTCCAGCACCTGTGCCAGACTGCGCAATGCCACCTCACGGCTGGCCGCATGCACAATCACTTTCGCCAGCATCGGATCGTAGAACGGCGATACTTCCATGCCGGTTTCCACGCTGCTGTCGATGCGCAGCGTGGCGTCTTCACTTTCCGTCGGGAACTGGACGTGACTGAGCAAACCGGCACTGGGCTGGAACTGTTTGGCCGGATCTTCAGCGTACAGGCGCACCTGAATCGCATGGCCTTGCGCTTCGGTCGATAAGGTGTGCAGCGGCGGCAACGTTTGTTGCGCCAGCTCCACCATCCAGCGAACCAAATCCACGCCATACACCATTTCAGTGACGCCGTGCTCCACCTGCAAACGGGTGTTCACTTCAAGAAACCAGAACTGCTGGCTGGCATCATCGTAGACATACTCCACGGTGCCCGCGCTGCGGTAGTTGACCGCACGCGCCAGTCGCACCGCAGTTGCTTGTAGCTCAGCGCGAACCGCCGCACTCAATCCCGGTGCGGGCGTCTCTTCCAGCACTTTTTGATTGCGGCGCTGAGCAGAACAGTCACGCTCGCCAAGGGCAATCACATTGCCAGCACCATCGCCAAAGATCTGCACCTCAATATGGCGCGCGCGGGCGATAAACTTCTCTAAAAATACGCCATCGTCGGCGAAATTATTGCCTGCCAGTCGTTTAACACGCGTAAACGCCGCATTGAGCTGTTCGGCATCATCACAACGCTGCATGCCAATACCGCCGCCACCGGCGGTGCTTTTCAGCATCACCGGGTAGCCAATCTTCTCCGCCATCACTCGCGCTTCGTCCAGCGAAGTCAGCAAACCACTGCCTGGCAGCAGCGGCACCTGATTCTCCTGTGCTAGCGCACGCGCACGATGTTTTAAACCGAACGCGGCCATCTGCCCGGCACTCGGCCCGAGGAACTGCACGCCGGCCGCTTCACAGCGCGTCACAAACTCGGGATTTTCGCTGAGGAAACCGTAACCGGGATGCACTGCCTGCGCCCCGCTCTGTGCGGCAATTTCCAGTATTTTTTGCTGATTGAGATAAGTGTCTCGCACCTGCCCCTCGCCCAGCGACCAGGCTTCATCGGCCAGTCGCACATGGCGCGCGTGGCGGTCGGCTTCGGCATACACCGCAATCGCGCGGATGTTCATCGCTTGCAAGGTACGGATGATGCGCACAGCAATCGCGCCACGGTTGGCAATCAATACGCGATCAATCATGAGTGAAATCTCATATTACGGCAGGTCGTCCTGCAGGGACAATGACGGCTTAAAAACGGGTCGTCCCGTTGCGTCAAAGATTCACCACACGCTGACTAAGATCGGCGTCGGGTTGTAACCGTTACAGGGGTTGTTGAGCTGCGGGCAGTTGGAGATCAGCACCAGGATATTCATCTCCGCCACCATCTCGACATATTTACCCGGTGCAGAAATGCCATCGGCAAAGGTCAAACCACCGTCGTGCGTCACCGGCACGTTCATAAAGAAGTTGATGTTGTGGGTGATATCGCGACGCGTCAGGCCAAATTCTGGCTTCTCAGCCACCGCCAGCATCCAGCTGTCACGGCAGGAATGCATGTGGCGCTTCTCCAGGTCGTAGCGCACGGTGTTGCTTTCACAGGAGCAGGCGCCGCCCAACGTATCGTGGCGACCACAGGTATCGGCAGTTATCGTCAGCATCGGGCGATCCAAGTTGGAACGCAGCACGCTGCCCGCACTGAGGAACACATTCTTTTGCCCGCGCAGCGTATCGCTCATGCTGTAGCGCTCGGCGGTGTCGTCGGCGTTGAAGAACAGGGTATCGGCAGCCTGATTCCCTTCCAGATCGGTGATGCGCAACGTCTGGCCCGCTTCGATGCGCTGCAACCAGTAATCACCGGCGTTCACCTGCTGCTGGAATTGCGCTTCGGCGGAATTGAGTAAGCTTTCAGTGATCATCAGATTTCTCCTTGCAGCTGATAGAGCGCGTTGTTGCGCAGTCCGCGCTGGTTTTCGGCACGCGCCAGGCAAATGTCCGGCAGCGGCGCGCGCTGGGCGTCCAGTGCGATCTGCACCGGCTGGCGCGGATATTCGCTGCTTACATTCAGCGGATGCGGGCAGGTGTGTAGGATCACCAGCGTGTCCATGGCGAAGCGCAGCCGCACCTGTGCGCCAGGTGCACCCTGCTGCTCCAGTTGCAGCGTGCCGTTATCATCGGCGCGCACCCTGGCAAACAGGTTGAGGCAAGAGGCCATATCACGCTGGCCGAGGCCGTATTTCGCCAGCTCGACGAGGAAACTGTCGTAGCCGTTTTGATGGCGCAGATTGCGCGCCTGCTGATAGTCGCTGGCGCCGAAGCGTGCGGCAGTGTGCTCAGCATTCAAGGTGCCGCAAACGCTCTCATGCCAGCCGAAACTGTCTTCTTCGATGCCGCAAAAAATGCGCCCCATATCGGAATAAAGGCAGTGCCCGGCTGTCAGACGGAAAGTGTGCTGGCACTTCAACGTATCGGGCGCGTTGTAGCGCTCCAGCAGATTTTCCGGGTTGTAGAACAGCATGCCGACGTTGGCACCGCCTTCAATATCGGTCAGTGTCAGCGCGGTGCCGCCGCGCATCACCAGCGACCAGTGCGATCCCGCTGGTAACAGGGTTTGATAAGCCTTCATGTAGTGCTCCTTTAAGCCACCTGCGGCTCAGACGGCAGGTCAGCAGCGGGCTGGTCGCGATCGAGTGGCAGGTCGTAAGTGATAGTCGCGCCCCAGGCTTGCGGCGCGTGCGGGTCATGACGCAGTTTGTCGAACACCAGCAGGCGCGAAGCCAGGCTGAAGCCCTCTTTCAGGTCATGCGTGATCATAAATATGGTCAGGTTGTGTTGCTGCCACAGGCGGGTAATCAGCTGGTGCATTTCACTGCGGATACCGGGATCGAGCGCACCAAACGGCTCATCAAGCAGCAGGATACGCGGCTGTTTCATCAGCGCCTGTGCCAGCGCCAGGCGTTGCTGCATGCCGCCCGAGAGCTGGTGCGGGTATTTGTTTTGCGCATGCTCCAGGCCAACCTGCGCCAGCATTGCCTGCGCACGCTGACGAATCGCCTGGCGCTTTTTGCCCCACACACGTCCCAGCCAGCGGGCGCTGCTGAACTCTTCCGCCAGCATCACGTTGCCGAGCACCGTCAGATGGGGAAATACCGAATAGCGCTGGAATACCACGCCGCGATAGGCATCGGGTTCGTCGGGGATGGGTTCGCCGTCCAGCAGCAGTTGGCCTTTGGTCGGCGATTCGGTGCCAAGTAGCATGTTGAGGAAAGTGGTTTTGCCACAGCCGGACGCCCCGACAATCGCCACAAACTCGCCCTGCTCGACGTTGATGTTGAGACGTTCCAGCACCACCTGATCGCCGTAATGCTTTTCGAGGTTTTTCAGTTGCAGTAATGGCATGGTTCGCTCCTGAATCATTTCGCGTGATACCACGGCCAGCAACGACGGCTGATCAGCCGCAGCAGCAGGTCGAGCACAAAGGCCAGCAGCGCGATCCACGCCACGTACGGCAAAATCACATCCATCGCCAGATAACGGCGCATCAGGAAGATGCGATACCCCAGCCCTTCGGTGGCGGCGATCGCTTCAGCAGCAATCAGGAACAACCACGCTGACGCCAGCGACAGACGCACCGCATCCAGCAGACGCGGCATCATCTGCGGCAGGATCACGCGCCACAAAATCTGCGCGCTGTGCCCACCGAGCGTCTGCGCTTTCACCAGCTGCTCGCGTGGGATTTTCTCCACCTGCAGCTGCAAATCGCGCGCAATCAGCGGAGTAATGCCGATCACGATCAGCACTACTTTCGACACTTCACCGAGGCCAAAGCAGATAAACAGAATCGGCAGAATCGCCAGCGGTGGCACCAGCGCCACCACCGTCACCAGCGGAGCCAGCACCGCACGCACCACCGGTAACGCACCGGTGAACAGGCCAATCGCCAGCGCCAGCAGCGCGCTGATCGCCACCCCGCTCAGTAGGCGCATCAGGCTGGCGGCGGTGTCGGTCCACAGCAGGTATTCCCCGGTGCGCGGGCTGGGCTGAAACGCCATGCGACTGATGGCGTCCCCCATCGCGTTAAACCCTGGCAACAGTTTGTCTGCGGCGTTCAGGCTGAGACGCGCATCCGACGCGAACAGATAGACCAGCAGCAGCGCCAGCAGCGGCAGGATGCCAAGCAGCAGGCGACCGAGCGGCAGCGGTTGGTAGTTGATCAATTTACGCATCGGCATCGTCTCGCTTAAAGCTGACCCGCAGCGGCCAGTTTGGTGAACTCATCGGTGAAGCGCAGTTTCAGGTTGTTGGTATCGCCCCAATTGCCTGCTGGCGTTTCCACGCCCACCACATCAGCACTCGGTGCGCCTTCACCCAGTAAACCGTGCTTGAAGGAGAACTCTGCGACCAGCTGCATGGTGGCTTTCAACTGCGGGCTGTCGACAAAATCGAGGGTGGTTTTGGCATCGCTGAACAAGTGAGTGGCGGCCAGCTGCTGATCGAAGCCCGCCAGATCGGTGCCGGAAGCCTGCGCCATTTGCGTGCGCGCAGCTTTGGCGCTGTCACTCGCGCCGGACATGGTTTTCAGCGTTTCATACCAGGCACCGGTCAGCGCCTTGCCCAACTGCGGATACTTTTTCAGCGTGGCGGTATTCACCACCAGCAGATCAAGGATTTCGCCGGGGATTTGTGCTGAAGAGAAGATTAAATGACTGTCTGGCTGCTTTTCCGCTTCGGCCAGCAGCGGGTTCCACGTGACGATGGAATGCACGTCAGACGTGCCAAACGCCGCCACCAGATCGGCATCGGCGGTGTTGACCACTTTGACATCTTTCTCGCTCATGCCCGATTTCTCCAGCGCACGCGCCAGCAGATAGTGAGAGACCGAGAGTTCGACCAGATTGATCGGCTTGCCTTTGAGCGAGGCAATGTTGCCTTTGCCCTTCAGCAAAATACCGTCATTGCCGTTGGAGTAGTCGCCGACGATCAGCGCCGTGCTGTCCACGCCGCCGGTGGCAGGAATGGTCAGGGCATCCATGTTGGTCATGGTGCAGCCGTCAAAGCCGCCGGCGGTGTATTGGTTCACCGATTCGATGTAGTCGTTGACCTGCACAAACTGAATGTCGATGCCGTATTTATCGGCCCATTTTTTCACGATGCCGCTCTGCTGGGCGAAATCCCATGGCATCCAGCCCGCGTAAATGGACCAACAGATCTTGAAGGAGGGTTTGTCGGCGGCCAGCGTATTGACGCTGAACAGTGCGACGGTGCAAAGCAACAGCAAGCGAAGGCAGGCTTTGATCATGATGGTTCCTCTGGCGTTAACGGGCGAAATAAAAGCAGGAGGCGGCGAGCAACGATCTCGCTTTCCTCCCGGGCTTTTGTCCCGCCGTGTAACCGTCAGAGGACGGTCGGTCACTCTCGGACCAGCATCTTTCGACCGGAACCCTAGTGACCCATTGCAAATTGTTTGGCGACATCGGTTGCCCGCTATCGCTCCTGCATCTGCATAAACACATTCAAAAAAAGTGCCAATATTTCAATTCATTGAAAAACAACATCATTCACGTTATTTCCAGTTCGAACGGTTCGCCTCGTGCACAGCAATGCAGCGTGAGCGCACCAACATGAAGCGCAACTTCCACCATGAATATTGATGCACCTCGCAGTTTTAAACGAAGCCCGAAAAAACTTTTACTTACTGTTCAAAGGGTTATTCCTGTCACGTACCTGTCATCTTTGAACCAATCCAATATTGGTTCGCTTCTTGCCTAAGCTGATAAAGCCGATTGCTCAGCCTTTCATCAGTAAAAGTGCTGGTTAATCCGGGATTACCGATCTTTTTCTGATGTTTAAACAGGCGAACCAATCATGAGTCACACGTCAGATAGCGCCCGCAACTCCAGTTCTGCTCTGGAGCAACTGCGTCAACTGATCCAGCAACAGGAACAGCAGCCCGATCGCGCGCTGCCCACGGAACGTGAACTGGCAGAGCGTTTTGGCGTCGGACGCCGTGAGATCCGCCGTGCTCTAGATGTGCTGGAAGAGGAGGGACGCATCTGGCGCAAACAGGGTAAAGGCACCTTTGTTGGTCCTGCTGCACCGGTGCAGCCGCTGGCGCTGCACGACCTGCCGCAGCAGTCGAATCTGCTGGAAGTGATGGAAGCGCGCTTGCAACTGGAGCCAGGGTTAGTGCGACTGGCCGCCCTGCGCGCCAGTAAAGAGCAGATTGCACTGATGAAGCGCCTGCTGGAACGCATGAATGGCATCACGGCACCGGAGGATGGCGACCAGCACGAACTGTGGGACAGCGCCTTTCATCGCGCTATCGCGGAAGCCGCCGGTAATCGCTTGATGCTGGGCCTGTTCGACGCCGTGGATGCCGTGCGCCGCGATCCAGGTTGGCAGCATCTGCGCGTACAGGCACGCACCCCCGCCCGCCTCAACAACTATGACGACCATCATCAGCGCCTGGTGAATCACATCGCGCAACGCCAGCCGCATGAAGCCGCTGCCGCGATGCGCGAACACTTACTGGCGCTGCAACAGGCGCTGCTTGAAGCGCTTTACAACCATCAGGAGGAGACGCCATGAACGAGCATCCGGTGCTTGCCGTTCGCAATCTGCGTGTGCAGTTTCGCGGTTCGCCCGTTACGGTATTGGACGACATCTCTCTGACGCTGCACGCGGGTGAAACGCTGGCGCTGGTTGGGGAATCGGGCTGCGGCAAAAGTATCACCTCGCTCACCCTGATGGGCCTGCAGCCCGCCAGTGCTGAGATTTTGCAAGGCGAGATGCAGTTCGACGGGCGCAGCCTGCGTGATCTTAGTGCCAGCGATTACGCCAGCCTGCGCGGCAATCAGCTGGCGATGATTTTCCAGGAGCCGATGACCTCGCTCAATCCGGCCTTCACCCTCGGCGACCAGCTCAGTGAAGCGGTGATGCGCCATCGCCACGTCAATCGCCGCACGGCGATGGAAGCCGCGCTGACCATCCTGCAAAAAGTGCAGATTCCCGCCCCGGAGATGCGCCTCAAAGCCTACCCGCATCAGTTGTCTGGTGGTATGCGCCAACGCGTGATGATCGCTATGGCATTGATTAACAATCCAAAGCTGCTGATTGCCGATGAGCCAACCACCGCACTCGATGTCACCATTCAGGCACAGATTCTTGCGCTGCTGAATACCCTGAAGCAGGAAACCGGCACCGCCGTATTGATGATTACTCATGACCTGGGCGTGGTGGCGGAAGTCGCGCAGCGTGTGGCGGTGATGTACGCCGGTCAGGTGGTAGAAACCGGCAGCGTGGAAGCGATTTTTAACGATCCCCAGCATCCGTACACCATTGGCCTGATGGGATCGATTCCCAGCCTGAGCGCACGCAGCGGCACACTGGCCACCATTCCTGGCCAGGTTCCATTACCGGAAAACATGCCCTCAGGGTGTCGTTTTGCCAACCGTTGCCCCTTTGCCGAACTCCGCTGCCAGCATAACCGCCCGACGCTGCGTGCGCTGGCTACCGATCATCAGGTCGCCTGTTTCCGCGCGCCGCTGGAACAGTACGTCTCGTTGGGAGAGATCGCATGAAGCCGATTTTAGAGTGCCGCGATTTAAGCAAAACCTTTGCCGGACCCAACCGCCTGTTCAAACGCAATCGCGGCGTCACCGCGGTTGATCGCGTGTCGTTACAGGTGATGCCGGGTGAGACGCTGGCGATTGTCGGCGAATCGGGGTCGGGTAAATCGACCCTCGGTCGTTTGCTGCTACGTCTGCTGGCGGCCAGTACCGGAGACGTGTTTTATCAGGGCGAAAGTATTACCGATGCCAGCGGCGCACGCCTGAATCAACTGCGCCGCGAACTGCAAATCATCTTTCAGGACCCCTTTGCCTCACTAAATCCGCGTATGACGGTGCAACAGATTGTCGGCGAGCCGCTGTGGCTGCATGAAAAACTGAGCCGAGAGGCGCGCCATGCGCGCGTCGCTGAGTTACTGCGCACCGTGGGTTTACCGGCTGCCTGGGCAGAGCGTTATCCGCACGAATTTTCCGGCGGTCAGCGTCAGCGTATCGGCATCGCCCGTGCCCTCGCCTCCCAACCCAAATTGCTGCTGGGCGATGAGCCGGTTTCCGCCTTAGACGTTTCCGTGCAGGCGCAGGTGGTGAATCTGCTGGAAAGCCTGAAACAGCAGTTTGGCCTGACGATGATCATCGTGGCGCACGGTCTGGCGGTGATTCGCCATATGAGCGATCGCGTGGCGGTGATGTATCTCGGCCAGATTGTTGAAGTCGCCACCGTGGACGAGATTTTTGACGCGCCGCTGCACCCCTATACCCAAGCGCTGATCGCCTCCGCGCCGCAGATGCAACCGGGTGTCAGCCGCCAGATTCCGATGTTGCAGGGCGATCTGCCCAATCCAGCCAATCCGCCCAGTGGCTGTCGTTTTCACACACGCTGCCCATGGGCGACATCGGATTGCCGTCAGTTTGAACCGATTAACCAGGTGCTGAGCGGTGGCCGCCAGATTGCCTGTCATCGCTGGCAGGAGATTAACCGCGATCGCAGCGTCATCGTGATTGCCCCCCCTTCTGCCGCCTTTTTACGTCGCCGCGCGCTGTTTGAGCAGGCGGCCAAGCAACAAGCCTAACCCTCTGGAGATTCGCCTGTGAAGAAAGCTCGTATAACGTTACTCACGGCCTTAAGCGGCCTGCTCTTGCTCGGTGCCAGTGCACACAGCCAGGCGGAAAGTGTGATTCGCATTGGTCTGGGTGCCGACCCAGACATGCTCGATCCGCATCTGGCGCGCACCTATTACGGACGTTTCGTGTTTGCGGCTATGTGCGACCGCTTGGTGGATGTGGATGAGAACCTGAAAGTGGTGCCCGGCCTGGCAACCGATTGGGCGTGGAGTGATGACGGTAAAACCCTGACTATGAACCTGCGCGAGGGCGTGACCTTCCAGGATGGCGAGAAGTTTGATGCCAACGCGGTGAAGTTTAATATTGAGCGTGCGCTGACGCTGCCGGGTTCGCTGCGTAAAAGCGAAATCTCTTCCATCGACAGCGTGGAAGTCAGCGGGCCGATGCAGGTGAAATTCCACCTGAAAACACCGGATGCGGCGCTGCTCAGCCAGCTCACCGACCGCGCTGGCGCGATGCTGGCACCGGAAGCCGCTAAAAAACCGGACTTCGCGACCCATCCAGTCTGCTCCGGCCCGTATCAGTTTGCCAGCCGCGTGCAGCAGGACCGTATCGTGTTGACGCGCTTTGAAAACTACTGGAACAAAAGCGCATACCACTTCGATAAAGTGATTTTCCTGCCGATCCCGGATGCCTCAGTGCGTCTCGCCAACCTGCGCGCAGGCGATCTCGACCTGACAGAAGGCGTGGCGGCCAGCGATGTGAAAACGGTTGAAGGCGACAGCAAGCTGGCGCTGGCTAAAGTCATCGGCCTCGGTTATCAGGGCATTACCTTCAACATCAATAACGGCAAGGTTGACGCCAACAGCCCGCTAAAAGATCCGCGCGTACGTGAGGCCTTCTCGCTGGCGATCGATCGCGATGCGCTGAATCAGGTGGCGTTTGAAGGCTTATATACCCCATCCAACCAAGCCTTCTCGCCGGTCAGTGCCTATCACGTCAACACCCCAATCAGTACACGCGATGTGGAGAAAGCCAAAGCGTTGCTGAAGGCGGCGGGTGTCACCACGCCGCTCAATCTGACGCTGCTGGTCACCAACAATCCAACCGCACAGCAGGTCGGCCAGGTGATTCAGGCGATGGTCGGTGAAGCGGGCATTAACCTCAACTTGCAGATGAGTGAGTTCGCCAGCTTGTTGGATCGTCAGCAGCGCGGCGATTACCAGCTCAGCTTATCTGGCTGGTCCGGCCGTCCCGATCCCGATGGCAGCATCTACTCGTTTATCAACAGCAAAGGCACGCTCAACGACGGCCGCTACAGCAATCCCCAGGTTGATGAGTGGCTGAACGCCGCACGTCTTACCAACGATCAGGCGCAGCGCCAGGCGTTGTACACCAAGGTGGTGAATCAGCTGCAAACCGATATGCCAATCGCCTATCTCTATTTCGAGCCGCGCATCTTCGGCATGACGAAAAAACTGCAGGGCTTTAAAGCCTGGCCTGATGGCTTAGTACGCCTCGCGGGTGTGAGCATGGCGCAGTAAACCGCTGAGGAGCGATGATGCTGGAACTGATAGTTAAACGCTTACTGCTGGCGATCCCCACGCTGCTGCTGGTGAGCATCATGGTGTTTGCGCTGCAAAAGCTGCTGCCGGGCGATCCGGTGCTGGCGATGGCGGGTGAGGAGCGCGATCCTGCGGTCATCGCACAGCTGCGGGCGGAATATCACCTGGATGATCCGATTCCCACGCAGTATTTCTCGTGGATCGGCAATGCGCTGAAGGGTGATCTGGGCATGTCACTGCGCACCAAAGAGCCGGTGACCTCGCTGATCGCCAGTAAGTTGCCGGTAACGCTGGAGCTGTCCCTGCTGGCGATGGTGATTGCGCTGGGGATTGGCATCAGCATGGGCATTATCGCGGCGGTGCGCAAAGACACCTGGGTCGATCACACCACCAATTTTGTCGCGCTCTCCGGCATATCGGTGCCGCATTTCTGGCTGGGGATTCTGCTGATCCTGCTGTTTTCCGTGCATCTGCAATGGCTGCCAGCCTCAGGCTTTGTCCCCATCAGTGAAGATGTGGCGCAGAACCTGAAAACGCTGCTGCTGCCCGCTTTAGTGCTGGGGACTGGCCTCGCCGCCACACTGATGCGCCATACACGAGCATCGATGATCAGCGTGCTAAAGGCCGATTACATCCGCACCGCGCACGCCAAAGGTCTGCTGGCCCCCAAAGTGGTGCTGAAACATGCCTTCCGTAACGCGCTGATGCCGATCGTCACGCTCACCACCTTGCTGTTTGGTGAGCTGTTGGGCGGTGCGGTGTTAACCGAGCAGGTTTTCACCCTACCCGGTTTCGGCAAGATGATTGTCGATGCGGTGTTTAACCGTGATTACGCGGTGGTACAAGGTGTGGTGCTGGTGGTGGCGATCGGCTTTCTGCTGCTGAATCTGCTGGCCGATGTGCTCTATCTGTTAATCAACCCGAAAATGCGAGGCTAACCATGAGCGAGGTGTTAACAGCAGGCGCAGTGCCTGCGGTCACAAAGCCTAACCGCCGGGTGCTGAAGAAATTTCTGCGTAATAAGAGTGCGCTGATCGGCGCAGTGATCGTGCTGCTGTTTGTAGCCGTGGCGTTGCTGGCCCCCTGGCTGGCACCGGCCGATCCGATCAAGGCAAACTTCCTTGCCGTGCGCAAAGCGCCCTCCGCGCTGTTCTGGTTGGGGACCGATGAGCTGGGCCGCGATATTCTGTCGCGTCTGATTTGGGGGGCGCGCACCTCTCTGCTGGCGGGCTGCATCTCCGTGATGATCGCCATTTTGATTGGCGTGCCGCTGGGCTTAATTGCCGGTTACTGGCGGGGGTGGTGCGATGGCATTATCTCGCGCTTTATCGAAGCGCTGCTCGCCTGCCCGTTTCTGATTCTGGCGATTGCGTTGGGCGCTTTCCTCGGACCAAGCTTATCCAATGCAATGATCGCCATTGGGCTTTCCGCCATGCCCATCTTTGCTCGTCTGACGCGCGGCCAGGTGATTGCCATCCGCCATGAAGAGTATATCGACGGCGCGCGCGCCATCGGTTTGCCGGACCGCTGGATCATCCTGCGCTATGTGCTGCCCAACGTGCTGTCGCCGATTCTGGTACAGGCCACGCTGGCGATTGCCTCGGCGATCATCACGGAAGCCAGCTTGTCATTTCTCGGCCTTGGCCAGCAGCCGCCGTCACCTTCCTGGGGTGCGATGCTGAACACCGCAAAAGGCTATCTGGAGCAGGCACCCTGGATGTCGATTTTCCCTGGATTGGCCATTTTTCTCACTGTGCAGGGCTTCAATCTGCTGGGTGACGGACTGCGCGACGCACTTGATCCGCGCAATGACTCACATTAAGGAACCGTTATGAGCGATTTGGATTTCAACGTTAGTTATGTCTCGCACCGCGCCCCAATGATGGGCCGCAATGCGGTTGCCACGTCTCAACCGCTGGCCGCACAGGCGGGGATGCGCATGTTGCAACAGGGTGGTAATGCGGTAGATGCGGCGATTGCTACGGCGATGGCGCTCACCGTGCTGGAACCCACCGGCAACGGCATCGGCAGTGATGCGTTTGCCATTATCTGGGATGGGAAAGCGCTGCATGGCTTAAATGCCTCCGGTCGCTCCCCCGCCAGCTGGAATGCAGAACGCTTTGCCGGACAGAGCACCATGCCGGAAACCGGTTGGGAAGCCGTGACCGTACCGGGCGCGGTTTCTGCCTGGGTCACGCTGGCCGAGCGCTTTGCCACGCTGCCGCTGACCACACTGGCACAACCGGCGATCGAGTACGCCCGCGACGGCTTCCCGGTTTCGCCGCTGATCGCCCATCTGTGGCAGCGCGGCTACAACAAACTGAAGTCTCAGCCGGGTTTTGTTGAGTGTTTTGCGCCAGATGGCCGACCGCCGCGTGCTGGTGAGCTTTTCCGTAACCCGGCGCAGGCCGCCACACTGCAGAAAATCGCCGAAACCAGGGGGGAAGCCTTCTATCGGGGCGATCTGGCGGAAAAAATGGTGGCATTTGCCGGGCAGCACGGCGCGGCACTGAGCATGGCCGATCTCAACAACCATCGCGCCGATTGGGTGGATCTGTTGTCACGCCCGTTTGCCGATGGCTCGGTGCAGGAATTACCGCCCAACGGTCAGGGCATCGCCACTCTAATTGCGCTCGGCATTCTGGAGCAGTGGGACATCGGCAGCTACACGCCTGATTCCCTGCCGTGGCTGCACTTGTCGATTGAAGCGATGAAGCTGGCGCTGGTCGATCTGGATCGTTACGTCACCGATTACGACCATCTGGAATTCCCGGCAGAGTTGCTGCTGAGTGACAGCTACCTCAAGCAGCGCGCTCAGCTCATCAATCCTGACCAGGCCGGGGATTTTACCTTCGGCTCCCCGCAGCAGAGCGGCACCGTGTATCTCTCGACTGCCGATGCTAGCGGCATGATGGTGTCCTTTATTCAGTCCAACTATATGGGCTTTGGTTCAGGCGTGGTGGTGCCGGGCACCGGCATCAGCTTGCAGAATCGCGGTTGCGGCTTCTCGCTCGATCCGCAGCATCCGAACGTAGTGGCCGGTAGCAAACGTCCTTTCCACACTATTATTCCGGCGTTTGCGCTGGATGCGGCGGGACAGCCATTGATGTCGTTTGGCGTGATGGGCGGCCCGATGCAGGCGCAGGGGCACTTACAGCTGGCGTTGCGCATCATGCAGCACAAGCAAAACCCGCAGGCAGCGATTGATGCGCCGCGCTGGCGTGTTGAGCAAGGCCGTGCGGTGGTGGTGGAACCGGGTATCGACCGTAATGTGCTGGCGAAACTGCGCGAGATGGGTCACCAGATTACGGTGGAGGATCCATTACAGAGCTACAACTTTGGCGGTGCGCAGGCGATTGTGCGTGACCCGCAGGGCTTCTACATTGCCGCCACTGAAAGCCGGAAGGATGGGCAGGCGCTGGTGTTTTAAATCACAATCTGGCGGCATCAGTGCGGACTGCCAGATGCCGCCAGGTGATTTCAGCCTTTGGGTTCGGTTTTTGCCTGCTTTCGTTGGTGTCGATGGAGTACAACCTCCAGGGTCGACCACCCGCACATTTCTTTCATGACCTTAATCCGGCGCGCCAGAGTGCGCCTTTTCCCACAGTTTGCCGCGCCTCAACCCGTTGTACACGCCAGGCCATTGCACTATCCTTTAGGACCATTCCCACCGAATCGAAATTAGCCATAACAGGAGTTCAACATGGCGTCAGGATTATCCCGCATCTGGATGCGTACCGGCATGCTTATGATCAGCGCACTGGTTGTGCTGCAACTTACCGCCTGTGGCGATAAAGAAGGCGATCAGCGTAAAGCTTTCACCGATTTCCTGCAGAACACCGCGATGCGTAGCGGCGAACATCTGCCAAGCCTGAGCGAAAACCAGAAGCAAACCTTCGGTAACTACGCCAGCGACTACGCCATTTTGTATGGCTTCTCACAGCAGGCCAATCAGGCGGTTGAGCAAGGCATGCGCCCTGTGGTTGATGAACTGGCTGCGATTCGTGTGCCACAAGATTATCTGACCCGTCGCGATAGTCTGCGTCAGGCGAGCGGCAACCTCAGTGTGCTGTCACAGCAGATTCAGAGCGCCAAAATGCAGGCCGACAGCAGTAAAGCCACGCTGAAGCAGCCTGACGATCTGAAGAAAGTGTATGACAGCGTCTACGCCAAAGTGGTGACGCAGCCAGCGGGTACACTGATTCCGCTACTGCCTCAGCTGCAGGCGTTGAGCCAGGCGGCGGTGCAAACCGGTGATTATCTGCAGTCGCAGGGCACGCGTGTGACCTTCAATGACGGTGGCGTTCAGTTCCCAACGCAGGATCAGGCCACGCAGTACAACACCCTGATGAGCAACCTTTCCAGCAATGCTCAAGCCCTGACTCAGGCACAGAATGCTGTGCAGGGTGGTTTGTAACCTCGCTTTGAATGCGTTCAGGGGCGACTAACAGGTCGCCCTTTTCCTGACATACTTTTCATTGCATCTTTCAGATTTTTCGTCACTTCCTTACACCTTACTTATCTGCATCGCTATTGTGTGATCTGACGCATTTTCAACCAAAAATAGTTTGTGATCTCAATCACACTTATGAAACAAACCTGAGAGCTGCAAAGGTGACTTAAGTCACATTTATCCCGTTGTTTTGCTTAAAATTTCGCCTTCGTACTTTTCTTACACTCTATTTATGTGATCTTCATCACCTTATGACACCCTGACCACCCCAATTTTGAGTGATCTGCATCACACTTATCCCGGATGCTACGCAGCGTAATAAACTAGTGCTAGAGTCCGCGTGCATACAGTGATGCCACGGCCCGCGCCGGAACGGCTCAATAAAAGTCTTAACAAAAACAACCGCGCTCTTATTGCAGCGCGTCTCAATAAGGGGTGGGTTTATGTCCTCATCAGCGAAGGTCAAGGTCCAGAGCTTTGGTCGCTTTCTGAGTAACATGGTGATGCCAAACATCGGTGCGTTTATCGCCTGGGGTATCATCACAGCACTGTTCATCCCAACCGGATGGATTCCAAACGCAACGCTGGCGAAACTCGTCGGCCCAATGATCACTTACCTGCTGCCATTGTTGATCGGTTTCACCGGTGGACGTCTGGTGGGCGGCGATCGCGGTGGCGTGGTCGGTGCCATTACCACCATGGGTGTGATTGTCGGTGCAGATATGCCGATGTTCCTCGGCGCGATGATTGCCGGTCCACTGGGCGGCTGGGCGATCAAAACCTTTGACCGTATGGTTGATGGTAAAATCAAAAGCGGCTTTGAGATGCTGGTTAACAACTTCTCAGCCGGTATCATCGGTATGCTGTTGGCGCTGCTGGCGTTCATCGGCATCGGTCCATTGGTTGAAGGTCTGTCACACATTCTTGCGGCGGGCGTAAACCTGATGGTGCAGAACAACCTGCTGCCACTGACTTCTATCTTTGTTGAACCGGCGAAAATCCTGTTCCTCAATAACGCCATCAACCACGGTATCTTCTCGCCACTGGGTATCCAGCAGGCTAGCGAAGCCGGTAAATCCATCTTCTTCCTGATTGAAGCGAACCCAGGCCCAGGTATGGGTGTACTGGTTGCCTACATGATTTTTGGTCGCGGTAGCGCTAAGCAGTCTGCAGGCGGTGCGGCAATCATCCACTTCCTCGGTGGTATCCATGAAATTTACTTCCCGTACGTGCTGATGGCGCCACGTCTGCTGCTGGCAGTGATCCTCGGTGGTATGACAGGCGTGTTTACCCTGACCGTACTGAACGGCGGTCTGGTGTCTCCAGCGTCTCCGGGTTCTATTCTCGCAGTACTGGCGATGACGCCAAAAGGCGCATACTTCGCCAACATCGCGGCCATCATCGCGGCGTTTGCCGTCTCCTTCGTGGTCTCTTCAATCCTGCTGAAAACCAGCAAAGTAAAAGAAGATGACGACATCGAAGCTGCGACTCAGCGTATGCGTGATATGAAAGCGCAGTCGAAAGGTCAGGCCGTTGCCGGTTCTCCGGTTATCGCCGATGCCAACAGTGTTGATGTGAGCCACGTGCGTAAAATCATCGTGGCCTGTGATGCCGGTATGGGTTCCAGCGCCATGGGTGCAGGTGTGCTGCGTAAGAAAGTGCAGGATGCCGGCCTGAGCAATATCTCGGTCACCAACAGTGCGATTAACTCACTGCCGGGCGATGTGGATCTGGTGATTACCCACCGCGATCTGACGGAACGTGCGATGCGCCAGGCACCGCAGGCGCAGCATATTTCGCTGAACAACTTCCTCGATAGCGCGCTGTATAGCAATCTGACTGAACGTCTGATCGCCGCTAACCGCAGTGAAGCACATCGTGAAACCGTGCAGACCACGCTGGCAGACAGCTACGACGATGGCAGTGCTAACTTGTTTAAATTGGGCGCGGACAACGTGTTCCTGGGCTTGAGCGCCAACAACAAAGAGCAGGCGATTCGCTTTGCTGGTGAGCAGTTGGTGAAAGGCGGTTATGTCCAGCCAGAGTACGTTGAAGCGATGCTGGAACGTGAAAAGCTGACCCCGACCTATCTCGGTGAGTCTATCGCTGTGCCGCACGGCACCGTGGAAGCCAAAGATCGCGTGCTGAAAACTGGCGTGGTGTTCTGCCAGTACCCTGCGGGCGTATTGTTTGGCGAAGAAGCCGATGACGTGGCGCGCCTGGTGATTGGTATTGCGGCTCGCAATAACGAACACATTCAGGTGATTACCAGCCTGACCAACGCGCTGGATGATGACAGCGTAATTGAGAAGCTGGCGAACACCACCAGCGTTCAGGATGTGCTGGATCTGCTGTCAGGTAACACCGCGAAAGCGTAATACCACGTTTTAACTTCCCTGGGGCGGGCAAGCCCGTCCCACATTTCCGGGGCGGATTTGCCCGCCCTTTCGTCATTTGATATGGGTCAAATTTATGAAAGCGTTACATTTTGGAGCAGGTAACATCGGTCGCGGTTTTATCGGTAAGTTGCTGGCTGATGCCGGTATCGAACTGGTCTTCGCGGATGTGAATCAGGTGGTTCTGGATGCCCTTAACGCCCGTCATGAGTATCCGGTTCATGTAGTTGGCGAGCAGGCAAAGGTCGAAATCGTTACCGGCGTTAGCGCAGTGAACAGCACCAGCGACGACATCGTCACGCTGATTGCTGAGGTTGATATCGTTACCACGGCGGTTGGTCCGCAAATTCTGGAGCGCATCGCAGGCGGTGTGGCGAAAGGTCTGGCCAAACGCAGCGACAACGGTAATGTCCGTCCGCTGAATATCATCGCCTGTGAAAACATGGTGCGCGGCACCAGTCAGTTGAAGCAGCACGTTCTGAAAGCGCTGCCAGAACAGTATCACGCGTGGGTTGAAGAGCACGTTGGCTTCGTCGACTCCGCCGTTGACCGCATCGTGCCGCCATCTGAGGCCGGCAGCAACGATCCGCTGGAAGTGACAGTCGAAACCTTCAGCGAATGGATTGTCGATAAAACGCAGTTCAAAGGTGAATTGCCAAACATTCCTGGCATGGAGCTGACTGATAACCTGATGGCATTTGTCGAGCGCAAACTCTTCACGCTGAATACCGGCCATGCCATCACCGCGTATCTTGGCCAGCTAGCAGGCCACGCCACCATCCGCGATGCGATTCTGGATGAGAAAGTGCGTGCCGTGGTGCAGGGTGCGATGCAGGAGAGCGGCGAGGTGCTGATCAAGCGCTATGGCTTTGATGCCGACAAGCACGCCGCTTACATCCAGAAAATCCTCACTCGTTTTGAAAATCCGTACCTGAAAGATGATGTTGAACGTGTTGGCCGCCAGCCGCTGCGTAAACTCAGCGCGGGCGAACGTCTGATCAAACCCACGCTCGGCACCCTTGAGTACCACCTGCCACACGCCAACCTGGTGCAGGGTATTGCTGCCGCGATGCACTACCGCAGCGAAGCCGATCCGCAGGCGCAGGAACTGACTGCCCTGTTGGCTGAAAAAGGCCCGCAAGCAACGCTGGCCGAGATCTCTGGACTGGAAGCCAATAGCGAAGTGGTCACCTCAGTGGTGAGTGCTTACAACGCTATGGCATAATGCGCGCCTTTTAATAGCTCACTCGGGCGCGGTGCCAACCGTGCCCGTCGGCGGTAGCGGAACGATGCAGGCAATAATGGAAGAGAAGCAAGCTTTTGAAAACCGGGTGCTTGAGCGCCTGAACGCCGGTCGATCGGTGAGAAGCTTCCTGATCGCCGCCGTTGAGCTATTGGCTGAAGCGGTCAACCTGCTTGTGTTGCAGGTTTTCCGTAAAGACGATTATGCCGTAAAGTACGCGGTTGAACCGCTGCTGCTCGGTGACGGTCCGCTGGGCGAGCTATCGGTGCGTTTGAAACTGATTTACGGTTTGGGCGTGATTAATCGCCATGAATATGAAGATTGTGAGCTGCTGCTGGCGCTGCGTGAAGAACTCAATCACGACACCAGCGACTACCGCTTTACTGACGATGAGATTTTGGGGCCATTTGGTGAACTGCACTGCGTTGTAGCGTGGCCGCCACAACCTGACTTCACCCGGGATGACGAAGCATTACGCAGTATGCAGCAGCAGCGCTATCTGCAAATGGTGCGATCCACCATGGTGCTGTCGCTCACAGAGCTGATATCGCGCATCTCCCACAAGCAAGCCTTCAAGAAGCCGGCCGTTTAGGGGCTCTGTCGCGGTCGAATCCGCCCCGCTGCAAAATCGCCCCGTTTTGATGTATCCTTTGCCTGTTTTCCTTAACGAGTTTCCCCTGATGAAAGAACAAGAAAAAGCCGAGATCAAACTGCTCAGTGATCAACTGGACGCATTGAATCGCAAAGAACCCCAGCTGCTGGAATCTGGCGATGCCGAAAAACTCGGCGAGCTGCTGCGTGAAAAAGAGAAGCTGGTGCAGGAAATTGAACGTCTGCGCAGTGTTCGCGATGAGAAACTGAGTAAAGAAGCGCAACAGCTGCAGAAGCTGGGTTTCAGCCGTGAGATCACCAGGAAAGAACAAGCCAACATGGGCGCATTTAAGAAGAGCGTGCGCGGCCTGGTGGTGGTGCATCCAATGACCGCGCTGGGACGTGAGATGGGGCTGAAGGTGATGACCGGCTACGCGAAGCAGCCGTTCTGATACCCGATTACGCGGCGTGTGATACGTCGCGTTCCACGCTCTGTTCCTGCACTGCTTCAACCCCTGCCACGGGTTCAACCCCTGCTGCCAGCAATACCTGGGTGTTCAACGCATCCAACAGTGCATAGCGACGACGATACTCCGCACGTTTCTTACTGGCGATCTCTTCCAGTGCTTTCCTTTCCATCTGCAGCGGCAACGTAAACAGGTCGTCGGCACGGGCTTCACCGCCCAGAGACAGCCAGAACTCGCTGTAGCTGGCAAAGAACTTATCACCTTTACTGTGGCGATAACGCATGCTGCGGAACACATGCGTGGTATCTCCTACTGCGCAAATCGCTTGCACGCCACATTGTTGCGCCAGAATAAATACCGCTTCCATTAACAGACGTTTCGGGAATACGCCATGTGCGGCTTTGGTTGCATCGCGAATAACCTCATTTGAGATGTGTTTGCGCGGCCCCTGCAATCCACCAATCAATAATGTGCGCTTGCCCTTTTCCTGAATAATGGAAAAAGAGAGCGAGGCAATATTCATGGTTTGATAATGCAGTGTCAGGGTTATTTCACCTTCACGATCAAAATGTCCAGGGCAGCAATTAATAGCAAACACCTCATCATTTTTTCCGTTAAAAGTGGCAATCACATTTAACACCGGACTCAGCAGTAACTGGCGCAGTTTGGCATTATCCAGTTGATCCATCAGCGTGTAATGGTCAAGCAGCGCCTGTGCACGCTGCGCCACGCTGAAGCCCGCACGCAGGTAGGGACGATGCGGTTTGGCCGGCAGCAAGCCCTGCATTTTCAACAATTGCGGCAGAAACGGCAGTTTCGCTAACTGGTTAAGGTAATTAAACGTCGTAACCGGAAAGATGAAAGACCTTAAAGCAAATTTAAGGCGGAACATTTTGCTATTCCATAACTTATCAGGTCTGACGTTGCCGCGAATTAATGGCAAAAACAGGGATGCCGACGAATCTTTATTCGCCACAGGGGTAGTGATAGTAGACATAATTATTTTACTTTCGTTTGATCAACTGCGGCTACTGTATGCCCCAAATTATCAACGACAGGTTAATAACGGCCGTAACGGTATTGTCAGCAGAGGTAATCTCGAAGTGGTTTAAGAAGTGTTTAGCTTTCGTAAAGAAAAAAACCGGTGAAGCAGCTTCACCGGTTCTGTGCGTTGGCTATCGCCTGAACTTACTTAGCAGCAGCGAAACGCGCAGCCGCTTCATCCCAGTTCACCACGTTCCAGAACGCTTTGATGTAGTCAGGACGTTTGTTCTGATACTTCAGGTAGTAAGCGTGTTCCCACACATCCAGACCAATGATTGGCTCACCGGATGCGCCAGAGATGGCTTCACCCATCAGCGGGCTATCCTGGTTAGCGGTTGAAACCACAGCCAGTTTATCGCCCTTTTTCACCAGCCACGCCCAGCCTGAACCGAAACGGGTGGTAGCGGCTTTCTCGAACTCAGCCTGGAAAGCTTCAACGCTGCCGAAATCTTTTTCGATAGCGGCTTTCAGTTCGCCTTGCAGGCTGGTGCCCAGTTTCAGGCCTTTCCAGAAGAAGCTGTGGTTAGCGTGGCCGCCTGCGTTGTTACGCAGTGGACCTTTTTTATCTGCTGGCAGCTGATCCAGTTTAGCGATCAATTCTTCAACCGGCAGGTTAGCGAATTCGGTACCTTCCAGCGCTGCATTCGCGTTGTTAACGTAAGCCTGGTGGTGTTTAGAGTGATGGATTTCCATCGTCTGCTTGTCGAAGTGTGGTTCCAGTGCGTCGTACGCGTAAGGCAGGGATGGCAGTGAATAACTCATGTTCTTCCTCTCCATTTAGTGTTTTGCAGCATCACCTTAGCAGGGTGCCGCGTAAGCAGTCGGATCATTATAGTTAAAATCATGATCGGTAAAAGGGTTATCAATGCCTTAGTAATGATAAGGATTTGATGAATCTGGGAAAAGCACCGCACGCAGAGTCACATCTCATGCACGCGATGCCGCAGGATTACATCTTGTGCGTGCTGGCGCGCAGCTTGAGCTGTACCGGCAGTTCGTTGATGGCAGGAGGCTCATCGCCTTTCAATGCGGAAAGTAAGCGCTTGCCCGCCATGCGCCCCATCTCTTCATAAGGCAGGACAACGCTGGTGAGCGGCGGTGAGCAGACTGCTGCCAATGGGCCGCCACCGATGCTGGCAATCGCCAGCTGGCTGGGAATGGAGATGCCTGCGGCGTGGCAAGCCATGATGGCACCGCACGCCACTTCATCGCTGGTACAAATCAGCACATCCAGTTCCGGCCAGGTGAGACGGATCTCCGCCAGCAGGCTATGTCCAGCGGCAAAGGTCGGCATTTTCGGCGAGGTCACCACGCGGTGCGGGGCCTGATTTGATGCCAGCATGCCGCTATGCCAGCCATTCAGCAGTTGGCGGAAAATCGTGGTATTGGTTTGCGTACACAGCAAGCCGAGATGACGATAACCGCGCTCCACCAAACTCTGCACCAGCTGGCGAATCGCTTTAGCGTAATCGACACCAATGCTAATACCCGCAGATTCCTGATGCACCCCGCCGATATCCATCACCGGCAGGCCGGAATTACTCAGCAAACGATGAGCTTCAGCGGCATTGTCGAAGTTGAAATGCACCATCGCCGCCGGATTATACGAGAGCAGCATCTCGATCAACTCGCTCTCTTCCGCCGCCGAGTGGTTGGCTTCCGCCAGCATCATGTTGTAGCCCTGCGGACGCAGGATCTCTTGCAGCGCTTCCGACACAATCGCGCTGCCCGGCGTGGCGAACGAAGGCACCACCATGGTGACTAGCTTCGACGATGCCGACGCCAGATTACGCGCCTGGATATTGGGCACGTAAGCCAGTTCGGCGACGGCCGCATCAATTTTGGCGCGGATTTCAGGCGAGACCTTTTCCGGCATGCGTAACGCACGTGATGCCGTCATGGTGCTCACGCCGACCAAACGGGCAACATCGGCCAGTGTGCTTTTGCCGGTACCGCGCCGTTTTTTCTCTGCCATGCCTTCTCCTAGCTGACTTACCACCATTACCCGCACGCAGCTTAAAACCAAATGCGCCAACGTGCCACGTTAATCACCACAGATTCGGGCACGCCTCACCTGCTGAGCATTTTCAGAATCTCCGAGCATGTCAGGTGCTTGCAACGATGACAAACGGGCTGCACAAAAATGTTAGCGATAACACATTTTTTAACAACACCTGTGTTAGCGCTAACTTTTGCGACAATCATCACAGAAAAGCGGTGAGAAAATCACCTAAAGTGCACTCCATCGACGAATAACCAGGAATTACTGATGCTCACTCAATGGCTGACACCGCAACATATTCGCATCGTAGAACAGGTCAGCGACTGGCAGGACGCGGTACGTTTATCCGCTGAGCCGCTGCTGGCCGAAGGGGCGATCACCCCGGCTTACCTCGATGCCATCTTTACTTCGCATGCCGAACTGGGACCTTACTACGTACTGGCACCCGGCCTGGCGATGCCGCATGCCCGTCCGGAACAGGGCGCGCGTAAGAATGGCTTGTCGTTGCTGCATGTGAAGAACGGTGTGAGCTTTGCAGCGGATGAAAACGATCCGGTGCATGTGGTGATTATGCTGTGCGCCGTTTCCGGCGACGATCATATCCAGATGATCACCGCATTAGCCGAAGTATTCAGTGACGAATCTCGCCTGCAGCAATTGCTGACGGCGGCAACCCTACCAGCGATTGAAGCTGTTATTACAAATTAACCACCAGAGAATCCTATTATGAAAAAAGTCCTGATTGTGTGCGGTAATGGTTTAGGCAGCAGCTTTATTGTGGAAATGAACGTGAAGAAAATTGTGGCGGAATTAGGGAAAGAGGCCGAAGTGGGCCATACCGATTTAACCACGGCGAAATCTGAACAGGCCGACCTCATTATCAGCGCCAAAGATATTGCCGATCAGTTATCCGGGCATAGCGCGCAGGTATTTGGTCTGACGAATTTATTAGATAACGCCAAAATTAAAGAAATCCTGGCGGAAAATCTGTAATAGCCCGATTTTACTCACATGGAGTAATTATGCTGCAATTTATCATCAAGGATGTTCTCGGAACACCCGCAATACTTGTCGGCCTTTTTTCCCTGATTGGTTTATTACTGCAAAAGAAACCGGTGTCGGATGTGATTTCCGGCACGCTGAAAACCATCATGGGCTTTGTGATTCTTATCGCAGGGGCCAACCTGATTGCGGCAACACTGACCATTTTCAGCCAGCTGTTTGAGCACTCGTTTAATATTCAGGGTGTCGTGCCAAATACTGATGCAATGGCCGCGCTGGCGCAGAAGAGTTACGGTACTGAAACCGCGATGATCATGGTGTTCGGTATGCTGGTGAACATCCTGCTGGCGCGTATCACCCCGCTGAAGTACATCTTCCTGACCGGTCATCACACGCTGTATATGTCGGCGATGCTGGCGGTGATTCTTTCCGTCGGCGGCGTACATGGCTTCTGGCTGGTGCTAATCGGTTCACTGATTCTCGGCACCATGATGGTGGTGTGCCCGGCGATTCTGCAGCCGTTCACACGTAAAATCACCAATTCGGACGATCTGGCGCTCGGCCACTTCGGCTCAACCGGTTATCTGCTGTCTGCGCTGGTCGGTAAAGCAGTGGGCAAAGGCAGTCCATCCACCGAAGAGTTGAAGGTGCCGAAAACCCTCAACTTCCTGCGTGATTCCTCCGTCGCGATTTCGCTGACCATGATGATTCTGTTTATCGCGCTGGTGTTGGTGGCGGGTAAAGAGTTCACCGAAAGCCAGGTGAGCGGCGGTCAGAACTTCATCGTGTTCGCGATTATTCAGTCCATCACCTTTGCGGCGGGCGTTTATATCATCCTCGCCGGTGTGCGTATGGTGATTGCCGAGATCGTGCCGGCCTTTAAAGGCATCGCAGATAAGTTAGTACCGAACGCCAAACCGGCGCTGGACTGCCCAACCGTGTTCCCGTTCGCGCCGAATGCCGTGATCATCGGCTTCCTGTGCAGTTTCTCCGCCGGTCTGATCAGCATGTTCCTGTGCCCATTGTTTGGTCTGAGCGTGATTGTTCCTGGTCTGGTGCCCCACTTCTTCTGCGGTGCCACCGCGGGTGTATACGGCAACATCACGGGTGGACGTCGTGGCGCGGTGGTCGGCTCCTTTGTACAAGGGCTGCTGATCTCCTTCCTGCCGGCGATTCTGCTGCCGCTGATGGGCGACCTGGGCTTTGCCTCGACCACCTTCGGCGACGCGGACTTCGGTATTGTCGGCATCGTACTCGGCCACATTATTTCGTTCTTCCATTGATGTCATAACACAGCGCCTGCGGGCGCTGTTTATGTAATGAGGAAAAAAACAATGAACGCTCAATTTTCACCGTCATTAATGTGTATGGATCTCACCCGCTTTCGTGAACAGATCGAAGCGATGAATAGTACTGCGGCTTTTTATCATGTCGATATTATGGATGGCAGCTACGTTAAAAATATTACGTTATCGCCGTTCTTTATTGAGAACCTGCGTAAAATCACCGATGTGCCAATTGATGTGCATTTAATGGTCAATCACCCGGAAGATATTATTCCGATGTGCATTGAGGCGGGGGCGGATATTATTAGCTTCCATCCCGAAACCGCGAATAACAAAATATTCCGCCTGCTGAATCAGATTAAGGATGCGGGCCGTCGCTGCGGCGTGGTATTAAACCCGGCGACACCTGCCGAGAGCATTCGTGAGTATGCACATCTGCTGGATAAGGTTACGGTGATGTCGGTGGATCCTGGCTTTGCGGGGCAGAAATTTATTCCGGAAACGCTGAACAAGATTCGCCAGCTGATTGCCCTGCGCGAAGAGCACGGTTATCACTATCTGACCGAGATTGATGGTTCCTGCAATGCACGCACCTTTAAGCAGATCGCGGCTTCTGGTGTGGATGTGTTTATCGTTGGCACGTCAGGTCTATTCAATCTGGATGACGATGTGGCGCAGGCGTGGCAGAAGATGGAAAGCATTTTTGCCGAGGAAACGGCAGCCGCGTAATCCTTTACAGGTGCGCATCCACGTGCACATTGAGTGAAACGTGAAGATTCTCAGCCGGGTCGCCAGGCATGGCGACCCGCTTCATCTTCCTGATACTGCTTTGGGGCAACCTTAGCCTTTTACCGACCCAGCTCGGTCAGTGACTTATCCAGCGCACCCACCAGCCAATCAATATCCGATTCCTGGAACGCCAGTGGTGGACGCAGCTTCAGTACGTTGCCGTACGGACCGGCCACCGACGTCAGCACATGGTGATCGCGCAGCTTCTCGGTGAGATCCAGCGCCAGCGCTTTATCCGGCGTTTTGCTGGTGCGGTCCTGCACCAGTTCGAAGCCGATAAACAGCCCCGCTCCGCGCACATCGCCAATGCTTTCATGGCGATCCATTAACTTCTGCAACTCGGCGAGCAGTTTGGCACCCACCACGCGGCTGTGCTCTTGCAAGCCCTCTTCTTTAATCACCGTCAGGACCGCCTGCGCCGCCGCCATAGCAACCGGGTTACCGCCAAAGGTGTTGAAGTAAGGGATATCGTCACTAAACGCCGCCAGCACATCACTCTTCGCCAGCAGGCCGGAAACCGGAATGCCGTTACCCATCGGCTTACCCGTGGTCACCACATCCGGCACCACGCCGTGACGGGCGAAGCCCCAGAATGCATCGCCAGTACGACCGAAGCCAGGCTGCACTTCATCGGCGATGAAGATACCGCCATTAGCGTGCACCACATCCACCGCTTTCTGCAGGAAACCGCGCGGATTCGGTAACACACCATCGGAAGAGAAGATCGAATCCGCGAGGAAGCCAGCAAATTTAATGCCGTGTGCTTTCATGTCATCGATCTGTTTCTGAATTTCGTTGGCAAACCATTCGCCGAGATCCGGTGCGTTGACGCGGTAAGCATCGGGTGGCGAAACCAAACGCGTAGTGGCCGCCAGTGGCTGACCGCTGCCCAGTGCCGGGGAGACGCCAGACGTGAGATCGCTGGTGCCGTGATAGGCCTCCTGCGACACGATAATGCCCGTGCCGCCGCTGAAAGCACGCGCCACACGGATCGCCAAATCGTTAGCTTCCGACCCGGTGCACATATACATGGCACGGTCGATGGCGTCTGGCGTGGTTGCCAGCAGCTCTTCGGTGTAATCGAGAATGCGTTCGTGCAGATAACGGGTGTGGGTGTTCAGCATCTTCATCTGCTGATTCACCGCTTCGATCACCGCCGGATGGCAGTGGCCAATACTGGCCACATTGTTGTACACATCGAGATATTTGTTACCTGCAGCATCCCACAGATACTGCCCTTCACCGCGTACCAGATGCACCGGCTTACGATAAAACAGGCGATACGACTCGCCCAACACTTTGCTGCGCTTGTCCGTCAGCTGGCGGGTTGCTGCATCCAGACCGTCGGCGTGCTCAGCACGAAAACTGTTGGTGTCCATGATGGTGGAACGTGTAGCCATGGTAACTCCCGTTGCGAAGGTGAAAGGGGTGCATGATGTGTGACCGTTGTCACCATCATGCCTGCTTTAACGAGAAATGCAACCAAATACACAAATACAACCAAATACACATGACGCCGTAATGACACTCAGGTAAGCTTAGGCCCAGATTATTACGCTACAGGGAAAAGTCATGCTGCAGGAAACCCGCTTACACCGCATTCGAGCCCTGCTGACCACGCAGCATCAGGTCAGCACCGAGCGCATTATCAATGAGCTGGGTATTTCACGGGAAACGGCACGGCGAGACATTATTGAGCTGGAAGCGCAGGGTTTAGCACGACGGGTGCACGGCGGTTTAGTCGCGGTAGATAGCCAGCCGGAAGCACCGCTGCAAGTGCGCCGTAGTGCTCAAGCCAAAGAGAAACGTGCGATTGCCGTGGCGGCCGCACAGCACTTGCAGCCGGGCCAGACGCTGTTTCTGGATGCCGGCACCACCACCACCATGCTGGCGGAGCAGCTGCGCAGCATGGCCGGCTTAACCATTATCACTAACAGTTTGCAGGCTGCACTGGCGCTAAGCGCCGCCGAAGAACATGAAACGCTGAATAATCAGGTGATTTTGCTCGGTGGGATGATGATGGCAGGTGCACAGCAGACGCGCGGCGAAATCACGGTCAGCGAGATTTACCGCTATCGCGCCGACGTTGCCCTGCTGTCGCCGGTTGGCATTGATGCTAAAAACGGTGCCAGCAGTTTCCATCCTCATGAAGCGGCGATTGCTCGCGCCATGGTGCAGCAGGCTGCGCGCACCTTCTTACTGGCAGATCACAGCAAGCTGGGGGTGATCAGCCGCACGGTGTACGCGCCGATTGGAGAAGTGGATTTGCTTATTTGCGACAGCGGCCCCGCCAAAGCAGGCGCATTAGCTGCGCTCCAGCAGGCGCTGCCACAGGTACAGGTGGTTTAAACCAGGCGCTGCCACAGGTACAGGTGGTTTAAACCAGGCGCTGCCACAGGTACAGGTGGTTTAAACCAGGCGCTGCGGATGGCTGTACACCGTGGCGCGTCCCGGCTTACTAAACCCTATCAGCGTTAAATGACAACGCTCGGCGACCTCAACGGCGAGCTGGGTCGCAGCGGATACCGCAAATAAAATCTCCACGCCGCACATCGCGGACTTTTGCACCATCTCATAGCTGGCGCGACTGGAGACCAGCACCGCGCCCTGCTGCCACGGCTGCTGGCTACGATGCCCCAGCAGTTTATCCAGCGCCACATGGCGACCCACGTCTTCGCAGCCACCGAGCAATTCCCCCTGCGGCGACATCCATGCCGCCGCGTGCGTGCATCCGGTGAGATTGCCGATGGGTTGGTAATTGCGCAGTTGCGCCAGCCCGCTATCGAGGTTTGCCAGATCGAAGGTTTGGGTAAACGGCAACGGCTGCAGCGGTTTACCAATCTGGTCGAGTTGTTCCACGCCGCACACGCCACAGCCGGTTCTGCCCGCCATGGCACGGCGCTGCTCTTTTAGCGCCATAAAGCGTCGGCTGGAGAGTTCGATCTGCACTTCAATACCGTTGCAGCCGGGCACCACATCCATGCCGAAAATCTCATCAGGCTTCTCAATAATGCCTTCTGAGAGTGAGAAACCGAGCGCAAACGCCTCAAGATCGTTGGGCGTGGCCATCATCACCACATGGGAAATGCCGTTATACACCAGCGCGATCGGCACCTCTTGTGCCAGCCAGTCGGTTTCAGACGTGCTGATATCACGCCGCTGACGTACCGGCGCCTGCACTGCGCCTGAGATCTCAATCACACTCTGATGACTTTCCTGTGCTTTAACTTTCACTTTGCTCGCCTCGGACAACAACCACATTAAAGCAGTGGTATTATTTCGCTGCTATTCTCACACTATTAGTTGGGTCATTGTGAGCCTCGGCCCAACGCATCACAAAAAATTTTGCCCGTCATGCGGATTGTGGCAAGGCAGTAAACCCATTCAAGCCGGGAGCTTACACCAGTAAGCGACGGGAACGAATGGGCGCAGGCCACGCAGCGACAATACGCACGACGCAGGCAAATTGTAGCAATGTCGACTCAAGGATTAACCATGAACGTCAGCCGAAGAAAATTCTTCAAAATCTGTGCTGGCGGTATGGCAGGGACATCGGCAGCACTCCTCGGCTTCACGCCAGAGGTGGCGCTGGCGGAAACGCGACAGTATAAGCTGCTGCGTGCCCGCGAAACCCGTAACACCTGCACCTACTGCTCAGTGGGCTGTGGCTTGTTAATGTACAGCCTCGGTGACGGCGCGAAAAACGCCAAAGAGACCATTTTTCACATTGAAGGCGATCCGGATCATCCGGTGAGTCGTGGTGCATTGTGCCCCAAAGGCGCTGGCCTGCTGGATTTTGTCCACAGTGAAAGCCGCCTGCACTACCCCGAATACCGCGCGCCAGGCTCCGATAAATGGCAGCGCATCAGCTGGGACGATGCCTTTGACCGTATCGCGAAACTGCTGAAAGCCGACCGTGACGCCAACTTTATCGCGCAGAACGCCGCAGGTGTTACCGTCAACCGCTGGCTGTCATCAGGCATGCTGTGTGCTTCTGCCTCCAGCAATGAAACTGGCTACTTAACCCAGAAATTTACCCGATCGCTCGGCATGTTAGCGGTCGACAACCAGGCACGCGTTTGACACGGACCAACGGTAGCAAGTCTTGCTCCAACATTTGGTCGCGGTGCGATGACCAACCACTGGGTCGACATCCGTAATGCCAATCTGATCGTTGTGATGGGTGGCAACGCCGCTGAAGCGCATCCTGTGGGATTCCGCTGGGCGATGGAAGCCAAGATTCACAACAAAGCCAAATTGATTGTTATCGATCCTCGCTTCACGCGTACGGCATCGGTGGCAGACTTTTACACGCCGATCCGTTCCGGCACCGACATTGCTTTCCTGTCGGGCGTGCTGCTGTGGCTGCTGCAAAATGACAAAATCCAGCATGAATATGTGCAGGCGTACACCAACGCCAGCCTGATAGTGCGCGAAGACTATCATTTTGATGACGGCCTGTTCAGCGGCTACGACGAAGCCAATCGCAAGTATGACAAAACCAGCTGGAACTATGAGCTGGGCGATGACGGCTTTGCCAAACGTGATGACAGCCTGCAACATCCACGCTGTGTGTGGAATCTCCTCAAGCAACACGTCAGCCGCTACACGCCAGAAATGGTGTCACGCATCTGTGGCACGCCGAAAGAGGACTTCCTGCACGTCTGCGAGCTGATCGGTGAGACCAGCGCGCGCGATCGCACCACCTCATTCCTGTATGCGCTGGGCTGGACGCAACACTCGGTCGGTGCGCAAAATATCCGCACCATGGCGATGATCCAGCTGTTGCTCGGCAACATGGGCATGGCGGGCGGCGGGGTTAACGCCCTGCGCGGTCACTCCAACATTCAGGGGCTCACCGATCTCGGCCTGCTGTCGCAAAGTTTGCCAGGTTATATGACATTGCCGTCGGAGAAACAGACCGATCTGCAAACCTACCTCGCGGCCAACACGCCGAAACCGACGCTACCCGGCCAGGTGAACTACTGGGGTAACTACCCGAAATTCTTTGTCAGCATGATGAAGGCCTTCTTTGGCGACAAAGCGCAAGCAGAGAACAGCTGGGGATTCGACTGGTTACCGAAGTGGGACAAAGGCTACGACGTTTTGCAGTACTTCGAGATGATGTCGCAGGGCAAAGTGAATGGCTATCTTTGCCAGGGCTTTAACCCGGTGGCCTCATTCCCGAACAAACGCAAAGTGATCGATTCACTGTCGAAGCTGAAGTTCCTGGTGACCATCGACCCGCTCAACACCGAAACCTCGACCTTCTGGCAAAACCACGGTGAGTTTAACGATGTCGATCCGGCGAAGATTCAGACCGAAGTGTTCCGCCTGCCCTCCACCTGCTTCGCGGAAGAGAATGGCTCCATCGTTAACTCCGGTCGCTGGCTGCAGTGGCACTTCAAAGGTCAGGATGCACCCGGCGAAGCGCTGAATGACGGTGAAATCCTCTCCGGTATCTACAGCCGTCTGCGCAAAATGTACGCCAGTGAGGGCGGTGCCTTGCCCGAACAGGTGCTGAACATGACGTGGAACTACCAGACGCCTGATAACCCGGCTTCGGAAGAAGTGGCGATGGAGAGCAACGGCAAAGCGCTGGCGGATGTGTTCGATGACAAAGGCACGTTGCTGGTAAAAAAAGGCCAGCAGCTCAGTAGCTTTGCTCAGTTGAAAGATGACGGCAGCACCAGCAGCGGCTGCTGGATTTTTGCGGGCAGCTGGACGCCAGATGGCAACCAGATGGCGCGGCGTGATAACACCGATCCGAGTGGATTGGGCAATACGCTGAACTGGAGTTGGGCATGGCCGCTCAATCGTCGCATCCTCTACAACCGTGCATCGGCCGATCCACAGGGCAATCCGTGGGATCCGAAACGGCAAATCCTCAAGTGGGATGGCAGTAAATGGGGCGGCATGGATATTCCGGACTACAGCGCCGCCGCACCGGGTAGCAATGTGGGGCCGTTTATCATGCAGCCAGAAGGCATGGGCCGCCTGTTCGCGCTCGACAAAATGGCTGAAGGTCCGTTCCCGGAACACTACGAGCCGTTTGAAACGCCACTCGGCACGAATCCACTGCATCCGAACGTCATTTCGAACCCGGCAGCACGCGTGTTCAAAGACGATCTGGCGGCGATGGGTAAAGCCGAGCACTTCCCGTATGTCGGCACCACGTATCGTCTCACCGAGCATTTCCACTACTGGACCAAACATGCGTTACTCAATGCCATCGCGCAGCCGGAGCAGTTTGTGGAGATTGGTGAGAAGCTGGCCAACAAGCTGGGCATCGTGCAGGGCGATACGGTGAAAGTGAGCTCCAATCGCGGTTACATCAAAGCCAAAGCGGTGGTCACCAAACGCCTGCGCCCACTTGATGTGGATGGCAAAACCGTCGATACCGTCGGCATTCCGATTCACTGGGGCTATCAGGGCATTGCGAAGAAAGGCTTTATCGCCAATACCCTGACGCCGTTTGTCGGTGATGCCAACACGCAAACGCCCGAGTTTAAGGCGTTCCTGGTTAACGTTGAGAAGGTGTAGGAGAACGTAGATGGCTTATCAATCACAAGACATTATCCGCCGCTCCGCCACCAATGGTTTCACGCCTGCCCCGCAGGCGCGTAATCATCAGCAGGAGGTGGCGAAGCTGATCGACGTCACCACCTGCATCGGTTGCAAAGCCTGCCAGGTGGCGTGTTCAGAGTGGAACGACATCCGCGATGAGGTTGGGCATAACGTTGGGGTGTATGACAACCCAGCGGATCTGACCGCCAAATCCTGGACGGTGATGCGCTTCTCAGAAGTGGAGGAGAATGGCAAGTTAGAGTGGCTTATCCGCAAGGATGGGTGCATGCACTGCGCCGATCCTGGCTGCCTGAAAGCCTGTCCGTCCGAAGGTGCGATTATTCAGTACGCCAACGGCATCGTCGATTTTCAGTCCGAGCAGTGCATTGGCTGCGGCTACTGCATTGCCGGCTGTCCGTTCGACGTGCCGCGCCTGAATAAAGACGACAACCGCGTGTATAAATGCACGCTGTGCGTCGATCGTGTCAATGTGGGCCAGGAACCGGCGTGCGTGAAAACCTGCCCGACCGGCGCCATCCATTTTGGTAGCAAAACCGATATGCAGGCGCTGGCGGCAGAACGCGTGGCGGAGCTGAATACGCGCGGCTATGAGAATGCGGGCTTGTACGATCCGGAAGGCGTCGGCGGCACGCATGTCATGTACGTGCTGCATCATGCTGATAAACCACAGCTGTATCACGGTTTGCCAGAAAACCCGAGTATCAGTCCGGCAGTCACCTTCTGGAAAGGGATCTGGAAACCGCTGGCGGCGATCGGATTCGCCGCCACCTTCGCCGCCTCGGTATTCCACTATGTCGGCGTCGGGCCGAACCGGGTGGAAGAGGATGAGGACGAGAACCTGCACGAAAAAGAGGAGCGCGAATGATGAAAAAGCGCGATCGTCTGGTGCGCTACAGCGCACCGGAACGCATCAATCACTGGATTGTGGCGTTCTGTTTTGTTCTGGCAGCCCTGAGCGGGCTGGGTTTCTTCTTTCCCTCCTTTAACTGGCTGATGCACGTTTTGGGCACGCCACAACTGGCGCGCATCCTGCATCCCTTTGTCGGCGTGGTGATGTTTGCTGCTTTTTTGATCATGTTTTTGCGCTACTGGAAACAGAATCTGATCAATCGCGAAGACCTGATCTGGGCGAAAAACATCAATAAAATCGTACGCAATGAAGAGGTGGGTGATACCGGCAAATACAACTTCGGGCAGAAGTGTGTGTTCTGGGCTGCTATCATCAGCTTAGTCTTGCTGCTGGCGAGCGGAGTGGTTATCTGGCGTCCTTACTTTGCAGGTGCCTTTGCGATTCCGCTGATTCGCGCCGCTTTGGTGGTGCATTCGGTCTCAGCTGTGGCATTGATCGTGGTGATTATGGTGCACATTTATGCGGCCCTGTGGGTCAAAGGTACCATTACTGCCATGGTTGAGGGCTGGGTGCCGGCCGCGTGGGCGAAGAAACATCATCCACGCTGGTATCGTGAGCAGCGCCAACGCCAAACACAACAGGAAAAACGTCCCTGATGAGTATTCGCATTATCCCGCAGGACCAGCTGGAGAAAGGCGAAAAAAACACGGCGGAACAGGTTCCGCCGCTGCTTTTCCCTCGGCTGAAAAATCTGTACAGCCGCCGTGCAGCGCGTTTACGTGAGCTGGCAGCAAAGAATCCGCTGGGCGATTATCTGCGCTTTGCTGCAGTGATCGCGCAGGCGCAAGACATCGTGCTGTACGATCATCCGCTGCAACTCGATTTGCGCCAGCGTTTGGCCGAAAGCGCCGAACAGGGCAAGCCGCCGCTCGATATTCACACCTATCCCCGCGATGCCCACTGGCAGCGTCTGCTGCATTCGCTGATTGCCGAGCTGAAGCCCGAGATGAGCGGCCAGGCATTGGCGGTGCTGGAGAACCTGGAAAAAGCCTCCTCTTCCGAGCTGGAAGGCCTGGCCAGTGCGCTACTGGAGGGTGATTTTGCGCAGGTCAGCAGCGATAAAGCCCCGTTTATTTGGGCTGCGCTTTCGATCTATTGGGCGCAGATGGCAGCGCTGATCCCAGGCAAAGCCCGCGCAGAATACGGCGAGCATCGCCAGTTCTGCCCGGTGTGCGCCAGCGTGCCGGTCACCAGCGTGGTGCATATGGATGTGGGCCAGCAGGGGCTGCGTTATCTACACTGTAATCTGTGTGAAAGTGAATGGTATGTGGTGCGCAGTAAGTGCTCCAACTGCGAGCAAACGCGCGACCTGCACTATTGGTCACTCGACAGCGAAAGAGCCGCAGTGAAAGCCGAAAGCTGTGGTGACTGCGGCACCTATCTGAAGATGTTGTATCAGGAGAAGGATCCGGCGGTGGAACCGGTGGCCGATGACCTGGCCTCACTGGTGCTGGATGCGCGTATGGAGCAGGAAGGCTTTGCGCGCAGCAGCCTGAATCCATTTATGTTTCCTGGGGATTGAGCAAATTGCCGCTTTCCTAAGAACTGTCGCGGCACGATTTATCGCGCTGTTTTTGAGCCAGACAACAACGTGCAATAAATCGCGCCGCTACAATTTGTGTACCTATCTCTGTCGCAAAGGAAACACCTGATGAAACTGATTGGCAGCTACACCAGCCCTTTTGTCCGCAAAATTTCAGTGATCCTGTTGGAAAAAGGCCTGGTGTTCGAATTTGTTAACCAGTCGCCTTGGGTGGAAGACAGCCACGTGCCGCACTATAACCCGCTGGGCAAAGTGCCTGCACTGGTAGACGATAACCATCTCACCTGGTTTGATTCTTCGATTATCGCCCAGGTCATTGAGCTACGCGGTGACGCCCCTGCTCTGTTGCCGGATGACGCCCTGCTCGCTCTGCAGGTACGTCAGCTGGAAAAGCTCGCCGATGGCATCAACGATGCCGCCGTGATGATTGTGCGCGAACAGATGCGCCCCGGCGATCAACAATCCGAAGAAGTGCTAATGCGTAATCGCGAGAAAATTTTGCGTGGGTTGGATGCGCTGGAAACGGCGGCGGCCCAGGGTGAACTCTTGAACAGCGGTACGCTCAATCTGGCCGATATCGCCACTGGCTGCATGATTGGTTATCTCAACTTCCGCCGGGTGCTGCCTAACTGGTGCGTGAACCGCCCGGCATTGATCAAGCTGGCCGATACGTTGTTTGCGCGGGAGAGTTTTGCCCGCACCGTTCCGCCTTCCAGCTAAGCTAAGCCACCCGATGAAAACACTGTATTCACAACTGCCTGCTATCGACAGCCTGCTGCGCGATCCCGCGATGCAGCCGCTGCTGCTGCAGACGGGCACCGCGTTTACCACCCGCCAGCTGCGCGCCATGCAGCAAGAAGCACGCACGCATATTCAACATCATCAAACTTTACCCGGCTGGCATCTTAACTGGCCAGAGGAAGCGCAGCGCCGCGCGCAACAGCAGCAACAAAGCGCGCTGCGTCCGGTGTTCAATCTCACCGGCACGGTGCTGCACACCAACCTGGGCCGTGCGCAGTTAAGCGATAGCGCAATTGAGGCGGTCACAGCCTGTTTGCGCCAGCCGGTCACGCTGGAATATGCGCTGGATGATGCGTCACGTGGCCATCGCGATCGTGCGGTAAGTGCGCTGCTGTGTGAACTGACGGGGGCTGAAGCGGCCTGTATCGTGAACAACAATGCCGCCGCCGTGTTGCTGATGCTGGCAGCACTGGCGCCAGGTCGCGAAGTGATTGTCTCACGCGGTGAGCTGGTCGAAATCGGCGGCGCATTCCGCATTCCCGATGTGATGCGCCAGGCGGGCTGCCAGCTGGTTGAAGTCGGCACCACTAATCGTACCCATCTGAAAGATTATCGTGCTGGCATCAGCGACAACACCGGTTTGTTGATGAAGGTGCATACCAGCAACTACCAGATTCAGGGCTTCACCCATGCGGTAGCGGAAGCCGAGCTGGTGGCGTTGGCGGCGCAACATCAGCTGCCGGTGATCACTGATTTAGGCAGCGGTTCGCTTATCGACATGACCGCTTTTAATTTGCCCGCCGAGCCGATGCCGCAACAGCTGATTGCCGCCGGTGTGGATCTGGTGAGTTTTTCCGGCGATAAACTGCTGGGCGGCCCGCAAGCAGGGATTATTGTCGGCAAACAGGCGCTTATCGATCGGCTGCAACAGCATCCGCTCAAGCGAGCTTTGCGCGTGGATAAAATGACGCTGGCTGCGCTGGAAGCCACTTTGCAGCTTTATCGCCAACCGGAAACGTTGCGCGAAGCGCTGCCCACCCTGCGCTTGTTGACGCGATCGTCACACGAGATTTTGCAGCAGGCCGAACGGCTGATGCCTGCGCTGGAACACGCCTATGGCGCTGATTTTTCACTTAATATCGCCGCCTGCTCGTCGCAAATCGGCAGCGGTTCATTACCCGTTGAGCGCTTACCGAGTTTTGCCATCACGTTTAGCCCACGTGAATCTCACGGCAGCTCGCTGGATGCACTGGCACAACGCTGGCGTGCATTATCACAACCGGTGATTGGCCGCATCCAGGAAGGAAGACTGTGGCTGGATTTACGCTGCCTTGAAGATGAAGCGGCGCTGATACGGACCTTAACCACATGATTATCGCCACCGCTGGACACGTCGATCACGGTAAAACCGCACTGCTACAGGCGCTCACTGGTGTCGATGCCGATCGCCTGCCTGAGGAGAAACGGCGCGGCATGACCATCGATCTTGGCTATGCCTACTGGCCGCAACCGGATGGCCGCGTTGTGGGCTTTATCGATGTGCCAGGACACGAGAAATTCCTCGCCAATATGCTGGCGGGCATCGGCGGTATTCATCATGCACTGCTGGTGGTAGCGTGCGACGACGGTGTGATGCCGCAAACGCGTGAGCATCTGCAACTGCTAAGCCTGGTCGGGCAACCCCCGCTTAGCGTGGCGTTGACCAAAGCGGATCGCGTCGACGCCGTACGCATCGCCGAAGTGCAGCATCAGGTGGCGGAGTTGACGCAGCAACTGTGCTGGCTGGCAGTACCGCAATTTGTCACCAGCAGTACCACCCAGCAAGGCATCGACGCGCTGCGCCAGCACTTGAGTGAACTACGCGCACCGAATGTCGATATGGGTCGCCGCTTCCGCCTCGCCATTGACCGCGCGTTTACCCTCAAAGGCAGCGGATTAGTGGTCACCGGCACCGCCCTGGCGGGTGAAGTCAGCGTAGGTGATACGTTGTGGCTCAGCCGCCTCAATTTGCCCGTGCGCGTGCGTTCGCTGCATGCGCAGAATCAGTCGGTGACGCGTGCGCAGGCTGGAGAACGTATCGCGCTGAATATCGTCGGCGATGTGGAGAAAGACCAGATTGCGCGCGGTGACTGGCTGCTGGCACAACCGCAACCTTCGGGCACCCAGCGACTGATCGTGGCGCTGCGTTTGCTACAGCCGTTAAGAAATCCCTCGCAGCCGGTACATCTTCACCATGCCGCCAGTCATGTGACTGGCCGACTTAACCTGATTGCGGGCGAACTGGCGGAGCTGGTGCTCAACGAGCCGCTGTGGCTGGCGGAAAACGATCGGCTGATTATCCGCGACAGCAATGCACAACTCACGCTCGGTGGCGGACGGGTGCTGCTGCTGAACAGCAAGAAACGCGGCAAGCGCCATCCTGATTATCTTGACTGGCTGCAACAGCTGGCGGCGGCGGAAGCCGATGAAGAGAGTCTGCAGTCGCACCTGGCTCAGCAACCCATCGACATGGCCGAGCTGAGTTGGGCACGCCAGCTGAGTGACGATGCACTCAACAACCTGCTGGACAAGGTGGCGCCCGTGCGACTCGGCAGCGCCATCATGGCTGTGGAACAGGCCAATGACTGGCAGCAGCGACTGCTGGAAGCGCTCACCGCGTTTCATCAGCAGCACCCTGAAGTGCCGGGCATTGGTCGCGATCGCTTGCGTCGCGTGGCTCTCCCCCACCAGCCGCCGGAACAGGTTATCGCATTGATCGATCGGCTGCTTTCACAAGGCCAGTTGCAGCACCGGCAAGGCTGGTTGCATTTGCCGGATTTCGAACCGCGCTTCAATCACCAGGAAGAAGCACTGTGGCAGCAGGTTGGTCCGCTGTTTGGTGACCAGCCGCTATGGGTGCGCGATATCGCACTGGCCACCCAGCAAGATGAAGAAACCATTCGCAGCCTGCTGCTCTCCGCCGCGCGTCTCGGTCATATCACGGCGATCGTGCGCGATCGCTATTACCGCAGCGACCAGATCCAGATCTTCGCCGATCTGATTCGCCAGCGTGACGCCAACGGTGGCAGCACCAGCGCCGCCGATTTCCGCAATCAGCTCGGTACCGGGCGTAAAATCGCGGTACAGATTCTGGAATTCTTCGACCGCAGCGGTTTCACCCGCCGTCGTGGCAACGATCACCTGCTGCGCGATGCCCGCCTGTTCGACACCAGCACTTAATCCTTCGCGTTGCTTCGCAGTTGTCGCTGTAACTGCGCTGCAACGCCGATTCCGCATTGCTCAAAAATGTGCCAGGATGTAAGAATATTTCTTACATTGGGGCACGATGATGGCACGTACCATGACAATCGATTTAGGTGATGAACTGCGCGAGTTTGTTGAATCTCTGGTGGCTTCCGGTGATTACCGTACTCAAAGCGAGGTGGTGCGCGACTCGCTGCGTTTACTGCGGGAGAAGCAAGCGGCGTCGAAGCTGGAGGCGCTAAAAGAATTGGTAAGACAAGGATTCGAGAGCGGTCCGGGTAAAGAGTGGGACCATGAAGATTTTCTGAGACGAGCAAAAGCCAGGGTGGGCATTTATGAAAAGGAAGATCACGATAAAACCGGAAGCTGATGCCGATCTGATGAAAATCTGGATTTACGGATACTGGAATTTTGGGGAGCAGCTCGCAGATGCTTACAACCTTAAATTTTCCCAGCTCTTCGATAAAATTGCCCTCTTCGACTTAGGGCGAAAACGGCCTGATTTAGGTTATCAAATCTATTCACTTCCCTTCGGTCAGCACATTGTGATTTACCGTGCTGAGGTTGATGAGATCTTTATTGGGCGCATCTTGCACCACTCCCAGGAAGTCAGCGCCGAATTTTAAAAACAAAAAGGGACGATTTCTCGTCCCTTCGGTTCACTTCAACACATCGCTTACTGCAGCAGTGAAATATCCGCTACCTGCAGGAACAGTGCGCGCAGTTGCGCCAGTAGTGTCAGGCGGTTAATACGCACTTCCGCTTCATCGGCGTTAACCATCACGTTGTCGAAGAAGTTATCGACCGCTTCGCGCAGCTGCGCCAGTTCCACCAGCGCATCCTGATAACGGCCTTCCGCGAAGTACGGCTGCAGCTTGTCACCGAGCGCCGTCACGAAAGTCGCCAGCTGGATCTCGGCGTTCTCTTTCAGCAGCGATGCCTGCACGCTGTCGTTGAGGGTTTCGGTGGCTTTCGCCAGGATGTTGGACACACGCTTGTTGGCCGCAGCCAGCGACGATGCCGCTTCCAGCGTACGGAAGTGGGAAACCGCTTTCATGCGCGCATCGAAGTCCGCCGGGCGGGTTGGACGACGTGCCAGCACGGCCTGAATGGTGTCGACGCTGTGGCCCTCTTCCTGATACCAGGTACGGAAACGACCCAGCATGAAGTCGATCACTTCATCCACCACTTTGCCGTTGCTCAGCTTGCTGCCGTAGAGACGCACCGCTTCTTCGGTCAGCGTTTGCAGATCGAGTGGCAGGTTCTTCTCAACGATAATACGCAGCACGCCCAGCGCAGCACGGCGCAGTGCGAACGGGTCTTTATCGCCTTTTGGATGCTGACCAATGCCGAAGATGCCCGCAAGGGTATCCATCTTGTCGGCAATCGCGACAGCACAAGCCACGAGGTTCGATGGCAGTGCATCACCGGCAAAGCGCGGCTGATACTGCTCGTTCAGCGCCACCGCGACATCTTCGGCTTCGCCATCATGACGTGCATAGTGCATGCCCATCACGCCCTGCGTATCGGTGAACTCGAAGACCATGTTGGTCATCAGGTCACACTTCGACAGCAGGCCCGCGCGGGTGGCGTGGTTCACATCGGCACCAATCTGAGCGGCAATCCAGCCCGCCAGCGCCTGAATGCGGTCCGTTTTATCACGTAGCGTACCCAGCTCTTTCTGGAACAGTACGGTCTCGAGACGCGGCAGGTTATCTTCAAGACGCTTTTTACGGTCAGTGTTGAAGAAGAACTCGGCATCGGCCAGACGCGGGCGCACGACCTTTTCGTTACCGGAGATGATTTGCTGCGGGTCTTTGGATTCGATGTTGGTGACGAAGATAAAGTTTGGCAGCAATTTACCGTCAGCGGAGTACACCGGGAAGTACTTCTGGTCACCCTTCATGGTGTAAACCAGCGCTTCAGCAGGCACCGCGAGGAACTTCTCTTCGAATTTCGCGGTGAGCACCACTGGCCACTCCACCAGCGAGGCCACTTCTTCCAGCAAGCTGTCGCTCAGATCGGCGATACCGCCCAACTGCTGCGCCGCCGCTTCCGCATCCGCTTTGATTTTGGCTTTACGGGTCGCAAAATCAGCCACCACTTTGCCGCGCTCCAGCAGCAATTGCGGATACTGATCGGCGTTGTCGAGTGTGAACTCTGACTCGCCCATAAAGCGGTGGCCGCGAATCACGCGATCGGACTGAATACCGAGAATCGTCGCCGGGATCAGCTCATCGCCCAACAGCAGCGTCACAGTATGTACCGGACGGACAAACTGCACGTCGCTTGCGCCCCAGCGCATCAGTTTTGGAATCGGCAGCTTGCTTAGTGCGGTTGCCACCATCGCGGGCAGCAGTGCCTGAGCACTCTCGCCTTTCACTGAAGCGCGATGCACCAGCCATTCGCCTTTATCCGTGCTCAGACGCTCAGCCTGATCCACGGTGATGCCGTTACCGCGCGCCCAACCTTCGGCTGCTTTGGTGGCATTGCCATCGGCATCAAACGCAGCAGCAATCGCTGGGCCACGTTTTTCCACTTCACGATCGGTCTGCGCTGTGGCCAATTGGGCCACTTTCAGCGCCAGACGGCGTGGAGAGGCAAACCAGCTCACCTCGCCATGTGCTAAACCGGCGCTGTCCAGTTCTGCGGTAAAGTGCGCAGCAAAGGCTTCTGCCAGGCTACGCAGGGCTTTCGGAGGCAACTCTTCGGTGCCAATTTCCACCAGGAAAGTTTTATCGGTCATGGCTGCCTCTTACTTGTTTTTATTGCACATGGGGAAACCGAGCGCCTCACGAGACGCGTAATAGGCTTCCGCCACGGCTTTCGTCAGGGTGCGGATACGCAGGATATAGCGCTGACGCTCGGTTACCGAGATCGCCTTGCGTGCATCCAGCAGGTTAAAGCTGTGTGCCGCTTTCAGGATGCGCTCATAAGCTGGCAACGGCAGGGGTTTTTCCAGCGCCAGCAGCTGCTGCGCTTCTTTCTCGTACTGCTCGAAGCAGGAGAACAGGAAGTCCACATCCGCGTATTCAAAGTTGTAGGTCGACTGTTCGACTTCGTTCTGATGGAACACTTCACCGTAGGTGGTTTGGCCAAATGGGCCGTCGCTCCACACCAGATCGTAAACACTGTCGACGCCCTGGATATACATCGCCAGGCGCTCAAGTCCGTAAGTGATCTCACCCGTCACTGGCTTACACTCCATGCCGCCCACCTGCTGGAAGTAAGTGAACTGCGTCACTTCCATGCCGTTGAGCCACACTTCCCAACCCAGCCCCCAGGCACCCAGCGTAGGGTTTTCCCAGTTATCTTCCACGAAGCGAATATCGTGTACGGTCGGATCCAGGCCCAGCTCTTGCAGTGAACCCAGGTACAGCTCCTGCAGATTGTCCGGGTTAGGTTTGATCATCACCTGGAACTGATAGTAGTGCTGTAAACGGTTCGGGTTTTCACCGTAGCGACCATCGGTAGGACGGCGTGAAGGCTGCACATAGGCGGTAGCCATCGGCTCTGGGCCAATGGCGCGCAGGCAGGTCATTGGGTGTGAAGTGCCAGCGCCCACTTCCATGTCCAGCGGCTGGACGATGGTGCAGCCCTGACGCGCCCAGTAATCCTGCAAGGTCAGGATCAGGCCCTGAAAGGTCTTGGTATCAAACTTTTGCATGTTGAGTACGCGATAAGGGTCGATTAAAAAAGAGTGCGACAGTATACCCTTTGACCGCGGATTGTGCAGCCGGAAATCCTGGCGCGCCGGGGAGTGGTTTTGCCACGGTTTAACCGGCTGTAACCTTGCGATAAGAAAATCGTATACGATTCAATTCAACACCCCCTTGCGCGCGTCACACCCTCATTTAAACCTTAATTTTCATAAAATTAACCACGCTATAATCAAATCCTATTACGTGACAGACATCACCTTTTCGACCCGATGGTCAAAAATCGCGCATTGACACCTGTATAATCGTATACGAAATTGCGGTGAAACAGTTTTGCTTGGAATTTCACCATGAAGACCGCAATTGCTTATCCAGGAATGAACGCCAGTGACCGTCCAATGGGACCGGCTCCGCTTTCCGCCGCCGTACTGCACGAACCGATGCTGTTTATCTCCGGCCAGGTGGCGATTGACCCCTACAGCGGTGAAATCAAGGGCAATGACATCGCCAGCCAGACGCGCCAGGTGCTGAAAAACGTCGGCGATCTGTTGAGCGAAGCGCAGATGACCTTCGATAACGTGGTGCGCGTGACGATCTATCTCACCGACCTCAGCACCTTCAGTGAGATGAACGCGGCGTACAGCGAGTTCTTCCAGTTCCCGTTCCCGGCACGCGCCACCGTCGGCATTCAACTCAACCATCCTGACCTGCTGGTCGAGATGGAAGTCACGGCGATGCGCTGATGCATATTCATATCGAAAACGACGCCAGCGCCCCGCAGGCATTACATCTGACCATGCAGCATCTGCAACAGCAGTTGGATGCTCACCCGCAGCTGCGCGGTCACTTTACCCTGAGCGAAAACAGCCAGGCCGCGCATACCGCAGATTTCCTCGCCACCAGCGACATTTTGTGGAGCGGACGCAAGCTGGCGCTCGATACCTTCAGCGCACCACGTCTCGGCTGGGTGCAGGTGATGTCCGCCGGCGTCGAGCAGTGGCTGGCACATCTGCCGGAGGGCGTGACGCTGACCAATGCGTCCGGCGTGCACGGCGATAAAGGCGCCGAGTTCATTCTGATGGCGGCGTTGATGTTCAACTTTGGCATTCCGGGTTTTCTGCAGGATCAGGCTCAGCGCCTGTGGCGCCCCACCTTCGGCGGCTGCGCGCGTGGCAAAACGGTCTTGCTGCTCGGCGTCGGCGGTATCGGTGCCGCGGCGGCGAAACTGCTGACCGCGCAGGGCTACCGCGTGATTGGTGTGACGCGCAGCGGCCAGTGTGATGCCGACGTAGCGCGTTGTATTCGCATTGATGCGATGGACGATGCCCTGCCGCAGGTGGATGTCCTGGTCTCAACGCTGCCGCTCACGCCCCAGACAGACAAGTTGTTTGACCGTCGCCGTCTCGATCTGCTGCCTGCCCGCGCCGGCATCGTGATTGTCGGCCGTGCCGCCGTGTTCGACTACACCGCGATGCGCGAAAAACTGTGCGCCGGTGAACTGGCCGGTGCGGTTCTGGATGTTTATCCGCAAGAGCCGCTGCCAGTAGACGATGCGCTGTGGAGCACGCCGGGCGTGGTGATGACACCGCACTGCAGTCTGGACGATCACAGTGCCTACCTTGAGGGCTGCCTTGAGGTGTTTATCGATAACCTGGTGTGTTTCCGTAGCGGCCATCCGCTGCGCAACCAGGTTGATGTCGCAAGAGGTTATTGAAGTCGCAGTACCTATAAAAGCCGTAAAGACGTTCATAAAACACAAGGTCATCGCTTACACATTCACCAGCACCAGGGGAACCTTATTATGAAATTTGCACGCATCGCATTACTTATCTCTGGCATTACCGGCACGCTGTTAGCGGGCCTTTCCAGCGCCCATGCCGCCAGCACCGACCCGATTACGCCAACCGCCAGCGACTTCGCGGCGATGGCGCAGTGCAAGGCGCTGCAGACCAAATACCCGTCACTCAAAGGCAAAGATCTGGTGGTAGGCCTGGGTGGCTACACCAAAGGCTTCGAAGCCCCTTCCGAAAAAGACCCAAGTATCATTGAAGGTCTCGATCCATCGCTATTCGAACGTATCAGCAGCTGCCTTGGGGCGAAACACAGTTATCAGACCGGTTCGTTCAACGTGCTGCTGACCTCCATTTCCAGCGGTCGTGCCGATATCGGCCCAATGCTGTACGTCACCGATGAGCGCCTGAAGCAGATCGCTTTTGTCGCTTCCATGCAGGTGCAGGATGGCTCGATTCTGGCGAAGGGCAATCCAAAGAAAATCACCACCGTGGATGACCTGTGCGGCAAAACCGTGGCCGCCGCTGCCGGTTCTTACGAAGCCAACAAGCTGGTGCCTGAGCAGAGTGCCAAATGCACCGCCGCCGGTAAGCCAGAAGTCAGCATGTTGATGGTACAGAACACCGACAACAGCATCCAGGCAGTGAAAAGCGGTCGCGCCGACATCTATCTGACCGAAGCCGGTTCCGCCATCGCTATTGCCAAAGCTGACAAAACGCTGGAAAGCGGTTTCACCGTTGACCTGCCGATCATGGTCGGCTTCCCCATCGCCAAAGACAACACCACGCTGCGCAGTGCAGTGATGGATGCCATGAAGGTGATTCAGGAGAGCGGTGCGCAGAAGAAATTGCTGGATTACTGGGGTCAGGGCAGCGCCGCTGAACGCCCGGTTGTTGCACGTGGTTAATGCATAAACTCAGTCGGATCAATTGGGTTGCTGCATCACGGGCAACCCAGGCGATCGCATTGAGGGAGATAACGCCTTGGATGATTTTCTTAAGTACCTGACCTTCCCTTACCTGTGGGAAGGGGCCGTCATCGCTGTTCAGCTGCTGGTAGGCGCATTAGCGGGCGGCATCCTGATTGGCTTTTTCCTGGCGTTGGCCAGCACCTCAAAGCACTGGTTTATCCGCGTGCCGGTGAAAACCTATATCTATCTGCTGCGCGGCACGCCGGTGCTGCTGCAGCTGATTTTGCTCTACAACGTGCTGCCAGAATTCGGCCTGCGTTTTAGCCCGTTCACCAGCGCCCTGCTGGCGTTGATGATCAACGAAACCGCCTTCTGCGCCGAGATCATTCGCGGCGGCATTATGGCCACCGATCGCGATCAGAGTATGGCAGCGCAGGCCTTTGGCTATTCGCGCACCAAAGAGATGATCCACGTGGTGATCCCGCAAGCGCTGCGCGCCATTCTGCCGACCATGGGCAATGAAACCGTCGGCCTGCTGAAATCTACCTCGCTGGCATCGGTCGTAGGCGTGAATGAGCTAACAATGCGCGGCCAGGCCATCGTGTCGCAGAACTTCCTGTTCATTCCGGTACTGGTGGCTTCGGGCGGTATTTACCTGATTCTCTCTACGCTGCTGGCGGGTGGTCAGTGGTGGCTGGAGAAGTTCTATAACCTCGACGAACGTGCCCGCCGTGCCCGTGCGCGCCTGGCAAAACTGCCGCCAGAAGCGGACGTGATGTCGATGCAGTTGCCGAAACGTCGCTGGGATACGCAAACCGCCGCGCCGGTGCTGGAAGTGGACAACCTGTGCGTCGAATACGCCGGTAAAGCGGTACTGAAATCCCTGTCGCTGACTGTACGCCGTGGCGAAGTCGTGGTGCTGCTCGGTCGTTCCGGCTCCGGTAAAAGTACCCTACTGAAATCGATTCTGGCGCTGACGCCACGCAGTAGCGGCACCATTCAGACCGAAGGCCACTTTATGGGCAGCGATGAAAACGGCCGCCCACTGGCTGCCCGCCATCTGCCGGCTAACCGCGCCAAATCCGGCATCGGTATCGTGTTCCAGCACTTCGCGCTGTTCGATCACCTCACCGCGCTGGAAAACGTGATGAGTATTCTGCTACGGGTGCAGGGTGCCCAACCCGAAATCGCCCGCGCTAAAGCAATGCGTGCCCTGAAGATGGTGGGATTGCAGGATTTCGCCGCCTCGCTGCCGCATGAGCTATCAGGCGGGCAGAAACAGCGTGTCGGCATCGCCCGTGCGCTGGCAGCAGAACCGCAAATCCTGCTGTTCGATGAGCCGACCTCGGCGCTCGACCCTGAGCTGGTGCGTGAAGTGAACCAGACCATGCGCAGCCTGGCGCAAACCGGCATCACCATGATTATCAGTACCCATGACATTGCCTTCGCGGCGGGCGTGGCCGATCGCGTGGTGTTCCTGCAGAACGGGGCGCTGATTGAAGAAGGGCCACCGGCGATTTTGCAGAATCCGAAAACGCCGGCTTTTGCCACCTTCCTCGAACATGAAAATGCCACGGAGGCCCAGCATGCCAATGCATGATCTTGCGGCGCGTGAACGTCTTGGCGATGCGCTGTTCCGCTATATGCAAGGCCAGCCAGCCGATGCGCTCGCTGACGAACCGGATGCTAACCAGCAGGCGCTGCGCCGTTTTCGCTTGCTGCCGCGTGTACTGCAGGGCAATGAGGCGATCAGCACCCAGATCACCATCCTCAATCAAAGCTGGTCTGCTCCGCTCGGCGTCGGTGCCTTTGCGGGTGATCGCATCTTCCATGAAGAGGGATTGCTGCCGATTGCCCGCGCCTGCAAACGTCTGCAACTGCCGCTGGTGATCTCCGAAGAGACGGTCACGCCGCTGGAACAGATTGGCGCGGAGTACGATCGCTGCTGGTTTCAGCTACGCGCGGCAGGTGATGTTGGGCGTATCAAAGATTTGATCGATCAGGCTGCAGAAGCCGGATTCAAAAATATCGTTCTCACCGTGCTGGCACCGGTGCATCCGGTGCCGGGATTACAGCCAGGCGGCTTCTCAATTGGTGAAGCGCTCAAACAGCGCGGCTGGCACACCGTCGGCGGCACGCAACCGGGCGTTGAGCCCTTGCCGGCCTTTCCGGTGTGGCGCTGGCAGGAAATTGTCGAGGTGGCCGCACACTGCGCTGCGCGTCAACTGCCGCTGTGGCTAAAAGGCATTTTGCATCATGACGATGCGGCACCGGCGGCACAGCACGGTGTGAGCGGCATCATCGCCTCGAATATTGGCCTGCGCCAAAGCGCGCGCTGGGCTACACCGGTCGATCAGCTCGCCGATTTACAGGCGGTCACTCGTCTGCCGCTGCTGCTGGATGGCGGCGTGCGCTGCGGCAGCGATACTGTGGTGGCACGTTGCCTCGGCGCCTCGCTGTCACTCAGCGTGCGACCGATCATCAGCGCCCTGGTAGCAGGTGGCGAAAGCGCGGTGTTCGATCTGCTCTCCGGCTGGATCAATGAAATCACCGCCATTAGCCACTGGTGCGGCGTCAGCGACATGGCTGCGCTCAACGGCAGTTTTGTTACGGAGGTGCGTGGCTGATGCAGACGTTAATCTTCAATCAGGGCGATGCCAGCGAATCCCGCATCTATTACTGCGCCCACTATCTGGCCGACAGCCTCGGCTTGTTCGCCGCCGAGCAGTTGCAAGTCACCTTCACCACCAGCGCATCGGGCGGGCACACCGTGCAGGGCGGACAAGTGCCTGCGGTGCTCAACCGCGAAGCGGACCTCACGTTGGGCGGACCGATGGTGGTGATGAAGCATTACCAGCAGCACGGCGCTGAATTGCAGTGCTTTTGCGCCTCGGTCGCCGCTAATCCGTGGTTTCTGGCGGCAGCAAAGACTCAGCCCGATTTTCAGCTGAATGATTTGCGCGGCAGGCGCGTGCTGGATGTCGGTAATGTCGGCACCGCCACACTGACCTTCCGCTGGCTACTGTCCCAGAATGGTTTGCTGGATAAGGTGGAGCTGATTGCCGGTAGCGGCGATCAGGCCAGCGATTTCGCGGCTGTGGCTAGCGGTGAAGCTGATTACGCGCTGCACGCCATGCATATGCTGGCACCAGCGATTGCCGCCGGGCAATTAAGCAGCATCAGCAGCCTCGCCTCACTGTGTGGCAATGTGCCGTGGAGCGCCTATATCGCACGCGCCGATGTCCTCACTGAGAAAGCCGCTGCCTTTGCTGCCTTCTCACGCGCCATCAAACAGGCACTGGCGTGGATCGCCACCCATGACGCCGAAACACTGGCGGCGAGCGTGCAACGCTATTACCCCGATTATCCACTTGATGCGCTGGTCACCGGTTTAGCCGCTTATCAGCAAGCCCATGTCTTCGCACCCAACGGCCTGATTCCGGCAGATGAATTTAACCTCTTCAGCCAACTGCTGGGCGACATCGGCTGGCTGGATCCTTCTCAACCCGTGCCCTATCACGCACTGGTGACGCAAGCAGGAGCAGAGTGATGAAACAATTAATTATCAACGGCCTGGTGGTGACAGAAACCCGCGCCGCGCCCGCCGATGTGCTGATTGAGAATGGCAAAATCAGCGGCCTGCTGATGCCGGGTGCCCTCACTGACGGCGTCGATGAGATCATTGATGCGCAGGGTTTAATCATTGTACCCGGCGCGATTGATGTGCACACCCATTTCACCGGTTCGCACGATTTCCCTGAACAGGAGCTGCGCGAAGGCACGCGCGGTGCCGCTGCGCATGGCGTCACCACCATTGTTGAGATGCCGCACTCGCTACCTCCCGCCACCAGCCTCGCTAACTTCACCGCCAAGCAGCGCTGGCTGGCGGACAACTGCTCGGTGGATTACGCCATGTGGGCCGGACTGGATGGCCGCAACGTGCACGAGTTAGCGGCGCTGGATCAGGCGGGCGCACTGGCGTTCAAAGCGTTCCTGTGTAGCGGCGCGCCCAATGGTGAAGCCACCAACGAGAAAGGCTTACCGCGCCTCGACGATGATGGCTTGCTGCGTGCGATGCGTGAACTGGCCACCTTTGACGGTTTGATTGGCGTCCACGCTGAGAATCACGACATTCTGATCGGTGCCGGCAGCGAACTGCGCCGCGCTGGACGCAAAGATACTCGCGCGCATGCGCTGGCCGGGCCAGAAATCGCCGAAATCGAAGCCGTGGGTCGCGTTTTGGCGGTGGCGGAAGAGACCGGCGCACGCTGCCACATCGTGCACGTCAGCTCCGCGCGCGCTGCCGAAACCATCGTCGCCGCCAAAAGTAAGGTGCGCGCCAGCTTCGAAACCTGTCCGCACTATCTGATTCTGGATGAAGACGATCTGGTACGCATCGGTCCGAATGCGCGCTGTGGCCCGCCGATTCGCCCACGTCCGGTGGTGGATGCGCTGTGGCAGGTGCTACTGCGCGGCGATGTCGACATGATTGCCTCTGACCACTGCCCCTATACCCCGTCACAGAAACAAGCCGGTGAAGCCAGCATCTGGGACGCCGGTATGGGGCTAACCGGTGTTGAGACATTAAGTCCGATGTTCTTCAGCGCAGCGCATATCGATCGTGGTCTGGCCCTTACGGAATTTGCCCGCATGACCGCCAGCGGCCCGGCTAAAGCCTTCCAGCTGTGGGGCAAAAAAGGCGCTATTGCACCCGGCTTCGATGCCGATTTGGTGTTTATCGATGCGCAGCAGAGCTGGATCGTGGAGGGGGAAAAATTCCAGGGACTCGGCAAGTGGAGCGCATTTGAAGGGATGCGCTGTCAGGGTAAAGTGGTGCGCACACTTATTCGTGGTGTCACGGTATTCCAGGATGACCAGATGCAGGTTGAACCCGGCTTTGGTCAGTTCGTGACCCGGCAGGTATAAACAGGACAATCACCATGGCAGGAAAATCATCCACCCCAAGCCGTAAAAGCAGCGCACCGCTGGCGCAGGAAGCCGCTTCAGACGGCAACTGGCAAGCTGCGCGTCCGCGCACGCTGGTCGATCACGCCGTCGATGCGATTCTCAGCGCCGCCTCGCGCGGATTGATTTTACCCGGCGACCGTATTGCCGAACCGGATCTGGTGGCAAAACTCGGCATGAGCCGCGTGCCGATCCGTGAAGCGCTGCGCATTCTTGAAAGCCAGGGCATCGTCACCAGCGAGCCGTATAAAGGCATCCGTTTGATGGAGATTTCCCATCAGCGGCTGGAGCAGATTATTGATGTGCGCATCCCACTGGAAACATTGGCCTGTCGCCGTGCGATTGAAGCCGGACGCAACGGCGCTGAACAGCTCACTCTGCTGTATCAGGGCGTGGCACAGATGCAAACCATGATGCAAAACGATGATGTGTATGGCTTTGCCTCGGCGGACACCGATTTCCATCGCACGCTGTGCAGCTTCGCCCACAACCCGGTATTGAGCAATTTGTGGGAGTCAATTGCGCGCCAGCTGACGGTGATTTTTGGCCTCTCCACCATGGGCAAATCGATGAGCGACATCATTGAAGAGCACCAGCGACTGATCAACGTGTTCGCCGAGGGCGATATCGCGCAGATGACCGATGAAATTGAAAACCACATCCGCATTCAGGCACTGGATGTGGATTACGAGACCTTGATTACGCAGCGCCGGCAGCAGCGTTCCGCTGTGGGCTGATGCTTTATTGATTGCCTTTACACCAGGAAAACCACGATGAAGATCACCAACGTTGAAGCGTTTTATCTGCGTCTGCCGGTTATTGAGCAGCGCACCGATAGCTCGCAGGATGCACTGCTTATCAAAATCACCACCGATGCGGGCATCACCGGTTGGGGTGAAGTGGATGGCAGCCCGTATGTCACCAAAGCCATTATCGAAGCACCCTATTCGCACACTATGGTCACCGGACTGAAATCGCTGCTAATCGGCGAGAACCCGCTGGAGACCGGCCGCCTGTGGAAGAAGATGCACAAAGCCACCATCTATTACGGACGCAGCGGTGCCGTGCTGCAGGCGATGGCGGGCATTGATATCGCCCTGTGGGACATCAAAGGCAAAGCGCTGGGCAAACCGATTGTTGAACTGCTGGGCGGTGCGATGCGCGACAAGATGCGCGTTTACTCCTCCAACATGTTCCAGTACAGCGTCGAAGAGACGGTGGCGCGCGCGCAGCACGCCATCGACACCGGCCACACTGGCGTGAAGTTTGGCTGGGAGCCGTTTGGCACCGATGAAGCGCTGGATCTGCGCTATCTGGAAGCGTTGCGCACCGCGATGGGCGACAGCGTGGATCTGATGCTGGATGTCGGCCACGTCTGGGATGCGAAGACCACTGTGCGCCGCAGCCAGCGCTATGAACATCTCAACCTGTTCTGGATCGAAGAGCCGCTGCACCCGGATAACTACGCCGGTTACGGCCAGGTGTCTGCCGCCTGCCAGCAGCACATCGCCGCCGGTGAGCAAGAGTGTTCGGTGGTTGGCTTCCAGCGCCTGATTGATGAAGGCGGTATCGATATCGTGCAGATCGATCTGACACGCACCGGCTTTACCCAGGCGATGGAGATCGCCAGCTACGCGCACAGCCGTGGCCGTAAAGTGTGTAACCATAACTTCACCACCGATATCAACACCGCCGCCTCGCTGCATTTCCTGTGTGCGATTGAGAACGCGCTGGTGATGGAATATTGCGTGGAGCCAGGTGAGATCAGTCGCTCGCTGGCGAAAAATCCGGTGCGCATCGCCGACGGTTACGCCTGGTTGCCGAGTGAGCCAGGTCTGGGCGTAGAGCCGAACGAAGCGGTAATCGAGAAGTTCCTCGTCCGCGATTAAGCCACCGCCAGGCAAACACCGGATGCGTGATTAATCCATTGTTCAGCACACACTCGGTTGCGGCGCGATTTATCGCCTGAGGCTCATCCGTTTTATTCGCCAAAGCGGCCACGGTTAAACGTGGTCGCTTTATTCGTTTGGGTGAGAATGCCTGCGTGCAGGCCAGAGCACCACGGCTATTGCCGGGCTGTTCTCACGCTGCGACCAGGCAGTGTCACACGTAACAGAGTGATCCGAATTTTAGTCCCAAAGGTTGTTGACGCATCACGCTGTGACTACCCTTCTTCGCACGGACGTATTGCCGACGAGGAAGCCATGTCGCAAAAAATACACTGGATCGACAACTTACGTGCGGTTGCCTGCCTGATGGTGATCGTCATTCACACCACCACCTGGTATATCACCGGCCCGATGGCCGTCACGGGTATTAGCTGGGATGTGGCGAATCTGCTCAACTCCGCATCACGCGTCTGTGTGCCGTTGTTCTTTATGATTTCGGGCTATCTATTCTTTGGCGAACGCAGCGCGCAAGGGCGACATCTGCTGCGCATCGTGCTGTGTTTACTGTTCTACAGCGCGGTGGCGCTGGCCTACATCACCTGGCTGACGCCGATCAGCGAAGGCCGTTCGCTGCTGAAGCTGCTGCAAAAACCGGTGTTCTATCACCTGTGGTTTTTCTTCGCCATTATCGGCATCTACCTGCTGTCGCCATTGATTCAGGTGAAAAGCGTGCAGCCGCGCTACGTCGCATTGCTGGTCGTGGTGCTGGCGGTGCTGGCCAATCCCAACACCGTGAGCCAGTCGCTGGGGCCGTTTCATTGGTTGCCGGTGAATCTTTACGTCAGCGGCGACAGCATTTACTACCTGTTGTACGCGCTGCTGGGGCGGGCGATTGGCTGCATGGAGACCGATAAGCGTGGCATCAGCTGGCTGGCGGGATTGGGCTTTATCGCCTGCTGGATTGGCATTACGCTCGGCACCAAACAGATGCTAAAAATCAACGGCGCATTCAACGACACTTGGTATCTTTACTGCGGTCCGCTGGTGTTTATCGCCGCTATCAGCTTGCTGGTGCTGTTCAAGAATGTGCTGAACAACCGCACACTGCCGATGCTGGCGACGATTTCGCGCTATTCACTACCGATATATGGCTTTCACGCGCTGTTTATCCACTATCTGCGCACCAACCATTACGACGATATGTCACGTCCGTGGCTGGATCTGCCGTGGGTATTTGGCATTACGCTGGTTGGCAGTCTACTGCTGGCGATGTTGTTAAAACGCGTAGATAAACATCATCTGGTGAGCTGATCGTCCCAGCGCTGATGCGCCCGACGCAGCTGGCGTGCCGAGGAAAATCCGGCCGCCAGCGCAGCTTTTTCTGCCGCCTCGCCCTGTTGCTGGCGCTGACGCGCAATTACCAAACGCAGCTGTTCATGGTATTCGCGCACGCTGATGCCGAGATGCTGGCGGAACAGGCGCGTGAGATGACGCTCGCTGACATGCGCGCGCTCGGCCAGCGCGGTCAGTGACCAGTCATGCTCGGGATGGGCGATCATCACGTCCTGCGCCCGGTGAATCGCCGGATGCAGGTGATTGCGATAGCGCAGCCACGGCGAGAGCTGGGGATCGTCACCCGAACGCCGGAACCACACCACCATTTCCCGCGCCACCTTCAGCGCCTGCGGTGCGCCGCAAAGCCGGTTGATCAGATGCAGCGCCAGATCGATGCCCGCCGTGATACCCGCGCTGGTCCAGATGCCATGATCTTCCACGAACACGCGGTTATCCTTCACTAACGCAGCCGGTGCGGCGGCTTTAAGACGCGGTAAAACATCGTGATGGGTAGTGCACTGCACGCCATTCAACAATCCAGCCTGCGCCGAGAGCAGTGCACCGGAACAGATGCAGACTAATGTGATGCGTTTAGACTGGATAGCGGACTGCTGCGAGCGGAGCCAGTCGCGCGCGGCGGCGGCAGGTGCCGTATCGAACCAGACTTTGGAGTCATACACGCCGGGCACCACCAGCAGGCTGTTATCGGGTAGCTGCTCAGGAAGTGGCGCAATATCCGCGATCGTCATGCCGGTGGAGCAGCGCACGCTGGCTTGCGGGCCAATGTAGTGCAGAGCAAAAAAGCCATCCGCCAGTTGCAGCGTTTCCGCCGGACCAGTGAGATCGAGCGCCATCACGCCAGGAAGAACCAGAAAATAGACGGGCTGCGGCATTAAAGGCTCCAGGGTAGGTGATGTGTTTTTACCTCAGCCTCTGCGTGGCAGAGAACTGTTCGAGGGTTAACGTAACATTGCTGCTGCCTCAGCCTCTCTGGATGTCTTTCCCTCCGGTGAAGGGAGCGTGCTAAGGACAATTCAGGCCATAAGGAACTAACCTGATTTGCCCATCATAGCGGAATAAATATAAAAACCACGACCCAATCCGGCCATCACTTAACCGAATCAGGACATCAGCGGTTTGAGATGCTGATACAACTGCGCAAACTTTTCACGCTGCGGCTGATAAGCCTGATGATGAGCCGCATCGGGCTGATGCCGCTGCACCAACTCTGGCGCGGGCCACTCGCTCTGCGGATCAATCGCCCATTGCGCCAGACGTGCAGCACCAAGAGCTGGCCCTACCTCACCGCCGTGGCAATAATCCAGCGTTAATCCACTGATATCCGCCAGCATTTGCCGCCAGTACGCACTGCGCGCGCCACCGCCGATCAGCATCACGGTTTGCGGCTGCACGCCGCATTCATGCACCGCGTCCATGCCTTCTGCCAGCGCAAAGCCCACGCCTTCCAGCACCGCGCGCGCCAGTTCAGGACGTCCATGCTGATGGGTTAAACCAAAAAATACGCCCTGCGCCTGCGGATTGTTGTGCGGGGTGCGCTCACCGGACAGATATGGCAAAAATAAAATCGGTGCGGCTTCACCGCTGGCTTTTTCCGCTTCCGCCAGCAGCTCAGGCACGTCTTTACAGCCAGTTAAGGTGGCTGCCCAGTCAAGGCAGGATGCGGCACTCAGCATCACCGACATCAAATGCCAGCGATTGGGCAGCGCATGGCAAAAACTGTGCACCGCTTGCTGCGGATTGCTGAGATAGCCGTCGCTCACCAGGAAGTAGACGCCAGAAGTGCCGAGCGACAGCATGCCCTGACCCGGCGCCACCATGCCGACACCCACCGCGCCCGCGGCGTTATCGCCGCCGCCCGCCACGATCGGCACCGCGTTCATCTTCCAGCGTGCGGCAACGTCAGGCGATAAGGTTCCGGTGATCTGGTTGCCTTCATAAAGCGCAGGCATCTGGCTGCGGTTGAGATCGCAGGCGCTGAGCAGGGCATCACTCCAGTCACGCTGTGCCACATCCAGCCACATCGTGCCGGCTGCATCGGACATGTCGCTGGCGAAATCACCGCTCATCCGCCAGCGCAGGTAATCTTTGGGCAGCAGGACTTTCGCCACTCGTTTAAACACACCGGGTTCATGCTGCTGCACCCATAACAATTTGGGTGCAGTGAAACCGGGCATCATCAGGTTGCCGGTGATCTGGCGCGAATCGGGCACGCGCTGCTCCAGTTCCCGACACTGCTCACTGCTGCGCCCGTCGTTCCACAGAATCGCCGGACGCAGTATCTGGTGCTCAGCGTCCAATAGCGTGGCGCCGTGCATCTGACCGCTCAGACCAATGGCCTTCACGCCGCTGAGATCGTGCTGCTGCGCCAGCGCCTGCATCGCCTTGTCCGTGGCACTCCACCAGCTTTCGGGATCCTGCTCACTCCACAACGGCTGTGGACGCGATACCTGCAATGGCGCGCTCTCCACCGCGACAACCAGCCCTTGCGCATCCAGCAACACCACTTTGACGCCAGAGGTGCCTAAATCGATCCCGATAAACATGTTCAGCTCCTGATGCAGTGAGAAATCATAACTGTAGCCTTAGGTGGAGAATTTAATCACCTATGCGCGGCGACGCTTCATATCAGAGCGTGAGAACGTGCTGTAGCGCACGGCTAAGATCAAGATTTCGCGCTGGGTTGTCGCTATAATTGCGCGGCATCTTCAAAGGAAGATCGTCGTCTCCGGTGAGGCGGCCGGATTTCAAATCCGGTTGGGGCCGCCAGCGGTCCCGGGCAGGTTCGACTCCTGTGATCTTCCGCCACCTTCATTTTACTGTCACTTATTTTTAAATGATTGGCTTAGGCAACCTGTAAGTCATGATTACAAGTTAGAAAATTTCAGCCTGAGGATGTAGAGCAAGGTTGGCACTTTACTTCTGCACTATTCTCCACCACTTGTTCCAATCTCTTTACCTCGCCTGCACAATGCAGTTATTCGGTAAAACCGAACAACTGAGCTCTGTTTAAAAATCAGCTTGTTCATGATTCTATACTGTCTTTCACGCTGGCTATTGCGGAATCACCCATGCTCATCCATCCCACCGACAACCTCACCTTCTCTGGCGATCCGCGTGCGGATGAGCTGCGCAAAAAACTGCTGCAACCCAATGCACCCAAAGTGATTGCGGCGTCATTATCGAAACAGCTTGATCGAGAAAGCCGCACCCACAGACATGCCGCCGGACAGCTTTACTGTCTGAAGCAAGGGATGATGACGGTCAACACGCCCTCGGGTATCTTCGCCAATCCGCCGCGCCTGGTGGGGTGGATTCCGCCACACTTCGAACACGCGATTATCGGGCCAGGTCGCGTGCTCGGCTGGACGGTGTTGGTGGATGAAGCGCTGACGGCACCGCTGCCAAAACATCCGGTGCTGCTCTCCTGCCCTTCGGTGCTGGAACCGCTGGCTGAGCGGCTGGCAAGTTTGTCGCCGGATAGCTGGGGCAGCGATCGTTACAACCGGTTATGCGATGTGTTTCTCGATGAGCTGTATGAGTCCACCGAGCATGCGCTGACGCTGCCGCTCCCCGAAGAGCCACGCCTGCGGCAGATCGCGCGCCTGTTGATGGACAACCCGGCGGACACCCGCACCGGCCCCGAACTGGCACTGTGGGCGGGGTTGAGTCCACGTAGCCTGAGCCGTCACTGGGCCAGTGCGGTGGGCATGAGCCTCTCGCGCTATCGCCAGGTGTCGCGGCTATTGAAATCACTGGAAGGGTTGGCCGACGGCAAAAGTGTGCAGCAGGTAGCGTGGCAGGTCGGCTTTGATAGCGTGAGCAGTTACATCAGCGCCTTCCGCAGCGCCTTTGGTTCCACGCCCGGCAAATACTTTACGCCGCCTGACGCGTCTGCGGTTGCAGTATCAGAAGACTCGTAGGCCCATCGATCACTGGCAGGCTGTGATGATATTTGCGACGAAACGCGCCGGGCGGCAGATCGTACATGCGGCGGAAAGTGCGGCACCATGTCTGCTGCGACTCAAAGCCATACTTAATCGCAATCTCCATCAGCGGCATGTGACCGTTCATCAGCGCAATCGCCGATGCCGTGAGCTTACGCTCGCGAATATAGCTGCCCAGCGCGATACCAGTATGGTGGCGGAACATGCGTTGCAGATGCCACTGCGAATAGCCCGCACGATGCGCCACCGTCTCCAGCGTCAGTCGCTGTTCAATATTGTCTTCGATCCAGAGCATCAGCTGATGCATACAAGCTGCCTGAATATCCATCTTTCCTCCTGATGGCGGATTAAAAAGTCAGCAGTATTATAAAAAAGCCTCAGCTGGCTATGTTTAGCGTTAAAGCCAATAAATAACGATATCTCGCCAAACTTTAATGGCTGTCGTTCTGACCCGACGCTTGCAGCTCACACCATCATGTAATATTGTAAGTTACATGACAAATGCCTGACAGGAGAATGTATGAATACTTGGATGACTTCAGACGTGGGAACTTGTGTCGCGATAGCTCTGGCAGCGGCCAGTATCGCGATGACCCTCACGCAAACCGAGTTGTTTGCTGGCTTACGCGCGTGGACCGCCAAAAAGCACGCGCTGCTCGGCCATCTGTTCCACTGCTTTTACTGCATGAGCCACTGGACGGTGCTCTTGGGCATGGTGATTTATCGCCCTGCGCTATTGCACAGCGATATGGCACTCGTTGATTGGGTGATGACAGCGTTCATTACCTTAACCCTGACCACCTTTATCAACGGGTTGATGTTCAAAGTGTTCCAGGCAGCGGTCACCACGCATGTGATGAAGCACAATGCGCAGATCACTTTGCAGAAGCAGGATTGAGGTTATTCACTGCACAGCGGATGGGGCTCAGATTCCAGCCCCAGTTTTGCCATTTTCTTGAGGTAATCATCGGCAATATCAGCCACGGTGATGTGGCTAAAGCGTTGAAGCAGCAGCACTTCCGCTTCATGGAACGCCTGATCCAGACGCTCATCGACGGCATGTTCCACCAGGCAAGGTGACGGATCGGCGGCGGGCCCGATACTGAACAGAGCAGGCGATTCAATCGCCTGATACACATCCAGCAGCGTAATCGCGCTGAGTTCCACCCGCAGCTCCCAACCGCCGCCGTGCCCCTTCTCCGAGACCACATAGCCTTTTTCGCGCAGGCCAGACATCATGCGGCGTACCACCACCGGATTGGTGCCCAACATCTTCGCCATCGCTTCCGAGGTGGCGCGTTTAACGTGCCGATCAAGATGAATTAAGGCGTGCAGTGAGCGGGACATACGGTTGTCGCGGGGCATGGATCATTCCTCTAAAGTTCACGACACTGTAGCAAAGCCGCCCGGTAGCAACAATTTATCCGGTCGTCTAGATAGTCGCTCCCATCGAGAGTCGATAATGCAGATTGACCTGTTCAATAGTCGGCTGCTGGTTAATCTTCTTCAGCACAATCTCGGTGGCGACTTTACCCATCTCAAAACGTGGCGTGATCACGCTGGCTAAACGCGGCGTGGTGGCCTGGCCAATCTCCAGCCCGTGAAAACCGGCAATCGCCATCGTCTGCGGCACGGCAATCCCGGCTGCCTGACACTCCTGCAATACGCCGACAGCTAAATCATCATTGGTGCAAAGAATCGCGTCCATCTCCGGATAGAGCTGGCGTGCCAGCGTCATCATGCCCGTACCAATCGATACTGAAGAGACCTTGTTCGGCACAATTCTTCCCGCCGGGAAGCCCGCCGCTTCCACCGCATCACGATAACCCGCATAGCGCTGCTCATCGCGGCGATCGGACATCGAACCAAAATAGATGACGCGCTGTTTGCCACTGGCCAGCAGCATCGAGGTCATATCGTAACCGGCGCGATAGTTATCAAAACCGACGTTGATCCGCCCGCTGGCTTCCGTCAGCCCCATCACTTCCGCCACCGGAATATTGGCGGCATTGAGGTATTTCTCGGCGCGCACCGTGTGCACGGATTCGGTGAGGATCAGCCCTTTGATGTTAAACGCCAGCACGGTGGCGATCTGCTCTTCTTCACGCTGGGCGTTGTAGTCGTAATTGACTACCAGCGTCTGATAGCCGTGCGCACTGGTGACCGACTCAATGCCCGCCAGCAGATCGGCAAAGATTTGGTTGTTAAACGAAGGAACCAGCACGCCAATACGCGGCTGACTCTGTTTGGTTGCGGTGGTGTTGTCGCTATCGGGGACGTAGCCGATTTCAGCCATGACGCTGGCGATTTTTTCCGCCGTTTCCGTTTTAACCTTTTCCGGGGTACGTAAATAACGGCTTACCGTCATTTTGGTGACGCCCGCCAGGGTAGCAATATCGTCCAGAGTGATGCGCTGCGTTTTCATTGCGACGTCCGCAAAGATGGCCTGTCAATCAACGTATTATGCCCGTTGCCCGGCAAAAAATGAAACCTACGCTTAACCTCCCTCAAGGAGAGAAATCAGCGTCACATTACAGAATAAAAATTTCACACCGTTGCAAGAAAAAACAAGAATAGTCATATCAAGCCTCTCGCCTCTGATAAAAAACCTATCATTTCAGCCAAATATGGCCCTGCCGTGAATATTGCCATCAGCAATTTTCGCAACGTCGTTCACACTTTCTGGAAAAAATGATCCAAAAACCATCATTTAGAACATATATTCCAACGTGATGACCTTGAGTGAAAAACGCTGAACATCGATAACCTACACCACTCCTCTTTCTGAACACGTAACGTTCAGGCCGTAGAGACAAGGGGCTATAACAATGGATACCAGGCAAAAACGCTACAACATGAAGTACGTCATACTCTGCTGTACCGTCGCGGCATTTGGCGGACTGCTAATGGGCTATGACTCTTCAATTATCTCCGGTGCAATCGAACCTTTAAGTGAATATTTCCAGTTAACCCCCGCAGAAACCGGCTGGGCCGTTTCCAACATTCTGCTGGGTAGCTTAGTGGGCTGCTTTATTGCCCCGCGACTGAGCGACAAACTCGGACGCAAAAAATCGCTCGCCATTACCGCACTGCTGTTCACCGTTTCGGTGATCGGCACCGCCATCGCCCACAACTTCACGGTGTTTGTGCTGTTCCGCATCATTGGTGGGCTGGCGATTGGCCTCGCCTCGGTGATTTCGCCGATTTACCTCGCGGAACTGTCGCCGTCGAAGTTTCGCGGTCGCACCACTGCGCTGTATGCAGTGTGCTGTGTCGGCGGACAATCGGTGGTGTTGCTGACCAACTACTTCATCAGCAAATCGACGCTGCCCGAGGTGATGATCAACATGGGCTGGCGTTATATTCTGGCCACTGCGCTGGTGCCTTGTGCGCTGTTCATCTTCTTCATCGCCTTTATCCCGGAATCTCCGCGCTGGAATGTGCTCAAGGGCAAATACGATGAAGCGCTGGATACGCTGACCAAAATTTCCAACCGCGAGCATGCCGAGAGCGTGTTCAATGAAATCAAACACTCGTTCTCAGACAAAACCGCACACCAACATAAATCGCGCCTGCGCCTGGATAAAACCACCATTCCGCTGTTGATCATCGGTATCGGTCTGGCGGTCGGTAACCAGATCAGCGGCATTAACGTCATTCAGTACTTCGGTCCGACATTGCTGAAGAACGTGGCGGGCAGCACCGATTCGGCGTTGCTGCAGACCTTCTGGCTGTCGATTTGTCAGTTTATTGGCGTGCTGGCGGGCATGATGGTGATAGATAAAATTGGCCGCCGTAAGCTGCTGCTGCTGGGGGCCATCACCTCCTGCATCTGCCTCGCTTACTCGTTCATCGCGTTCTATTATCACCTGCCGGGTATGCTGGCGGTGGTGGGTCTGTTTGCCTATATGATTTTCTTTGGCATGACCTGGGGCCAGATTGTCTGGACCGTGCTGGGCGAAATCTTCCCTACCGAAATTCGTTCGATCTGCGTCGGGATTTCCATCTGTGCCATGTCGCTGGCGAACTTTGTGATCAGCAGTACTTTCCCGATCATGAACAGCAGCCCGATGCTGCTGGATCTGTTCCACGGTGGTTTCCCTCTGCTGCTGTTCGCGATTTTCTCTCTGGGAATGTACTTCTTTACCTTCCGCTACCTGCCAGAGACCGCGGGCGTGTCGCTGGAGAAAATTCATGGGCTGGTGCTGGAGAAGTTTAACGTTGAGGCTGATTTGCCACAGAGCACCTCAACGACCAAATCCAGCGAGTCATTTGATATTCCATGGCATTAATGTGATGAAGCGCGCCTAAGAGATGGCGCGCTCATATTGCTCAATCACCGCCAGCGCCAAACCGTTGGCAGGATCAATACGCTGCGGCAGGAAATGCAGCTGCGTGTGGGAGAAGGTAAAGGCCAGCGTGCTGGCCTGCGCCGTTTCTTCAACCGCCTGGATAAAGGCAGGATGCGTATTCCACGGCCCATCAATAATGATGCTCGCCGGGTTCACCAGCTGCATCACATGGCTCAGGGCGTGTCCCAAATGTTGACCGGTTAACGCCATCACTTCACTCACGATTTGCGGTTCACTGGCGGCGTTCTGCCAGCGCAGTCCTGTTTTACGCTGCCCCAACTGCTGTTGAATCGCGGGCTGACTGATCAGCGTTTCCAGGCAGCCTGAACGTCCACAGCTACAACGCAACCCTTTCGGTTGCACCTGCAAATGACCAATCTCCCCGGCGGTCCAGCTGCTGCCGACAAACACTTCGCCCTGTTCCACCAGCGCACCGCCAACCCCTTCACCGATACGCAGATAAAAATGGCTTTGTGCTCTATCCAGATCGAGTTGCTCCACCGAGAGCAGCGCAGCGGCTTTGACGTTATGCATAATGCGCAGCGGCAAACGGCAGGCGCTGACCAGCGGCGTCAAAACATCGACATCCTGCCAGCCAAGATGGGCGGAAAAGTGCACCCGGCCGCGCTGTGGATCGATGATGCCGGGAAAGCCTACGGCGATGCCCAGCAGTTCAGGATGCGCGGCGTGCAAGGTCTGGCACACTTCCTCCAGCTCACGCAGCAGCTGCTCAGGATCGGCGGTCGCCGTTTGCCAGGTCTGTTCCGCAATCACCTGCGAGAAATAATCACAGACGCGCCAGTGAATGGCGTTGCGCTCCACCATGATGCCGGCGCTTTTTAGCTTTTCCGCGCGTAGCGAAATTTCGATTTTTGGGCGTCCAGCCGCTGCCACGCTCACCGGGCCGAGTTCGTGAATCAGGCCCTGCGCCAGCAAATCATCCACAATCAGGGATACGGTGTTTTTACTCAGCTGCAGCGCCAGCGCGATATCCTGGCGGGAAGTAATACGTGTGCTACGCAGTTGCGTCATCACGCGCTTAAGGTTGTTTAATCGAAGTAATGCGGGGCCTTTACCGGCTGCTTTCATCGCGCGCCCACCTGACTCAATACTCATCACCGCGTACACGGCTGCGATAGCTTTCCCAATCGAAACGCACCCACAAACTGGTGCCGAGACGCATACGATCCATCACGCGCTCACCTAATAAGCCGTTCATTCCCGCCGGGTCCAGATTCGACAACATGCCGGTTGGGCGTTTTGACGATGAGCGACGATCGACAATCTGATTGATGATCACTTTTTCGTAGCGGGATTCGCTCTGCATGCCGATCTCATCGATCACCAGCAGATCCACATGGCTAAGATCCTGCAGCAAGCGCTCTTCGGTGATGTCGCTGCCACCGCTGAAGGTGCCTTTCATGCTCGACATCAAATCGGCCACGGTGACAATCAATACGCTTTTGCCACGCAGAATGAGGTCGTTACCAATGGCGGCGGCCAGATGGTTTTTTCCGGTGCCAGGGCGGCCAGAAAACACGAAGCTGGCGATGCTGTTGTCGAACCCGGCGGCATATTCCCGTGCCAGCGCCAGCGCTTTGCGCTGACCATCATTCTCGACACGATAGTTATCAAATGAGCAGTTCATGTGCAGCTCACGGATACCGGAACGGCCCATGATACGCTGCATTTTCATGGCGCGGTTTTCGCGCACGATGGCTTCGGAGCGCAGACGGCCCTGCTCCTGATTCCACGCCAGCAGCTCTTCACCGTTTTTAAATTTCGGCTGCACATCCGCAGGCATAAATTTTTTCAGGCGACTGAAAAGATCGTTCGGCGTTTTCATCACTCACCTCGGAATCCATCGGGAATATCATATTGAGTATTGCTGATCTGGGTGATATCGCGCTTGGGCTGACCGCCATTAGCAGCGCGGTTCATTTGTACGCTGCGCGCCAGTTTCTGCTGCCACTGCACATGATGGAACAGTCGGCCTTCGGCCTGCCAGTAAGCCACAAAGGTGGCCAGTTCGGCTGCGGTGACCGGTTCACTCAGCGCCACACCCCAGATGGCGGCCTGCCGCTGAAAATCGTGATCCGGCTGCCAGCCCGCATACATGGCAAACTTGCCCACCGGTGTGGCAATCGGTGCCGCATCGGTATGGAACAGGCTGTCATCCAGCGTGACATCATTTGGCTGCTGCGCTGCGGCTTCCAGCGCCAGCAACTGTGCCAGACGCTGCGGTGTCAGCGCATAAAAAGCGGGCGCATTGTTGTGCAGCACCGCCAGCACGCCGTTATCGGCCTGCTGCAACACGGCAAGCGGATCCTGGCAAAAGCCATCCAGCCCCACCAGCGTTGAAGATAAGATTTTAACTGACATGAAGAAACCTGACGTTGACCAACCCGGAGCGCCGATAGGTTTAGCGCTAAGTGGTCAGTGTACCTGTTTTAACGCGATGGATCGCGCAGGATTTAGAAGCTGGCACTGACGCCAAGGCTGTAAATAAACTGCTCACCGCTGACCACCGCCCCGGTTTGCGAGAAGGAGGCGAAAGCCGCCATATTTTGCCCAAACGGCACATTGGCCCCCACGCTGACATCCACCCAGTTGCTTTCATGGCCGATCTCCTCGGGGCGATCGCGCAGCGATGACATATTTTCATCACTCAATTGATGGCTGTAGCTAACCTGTGCCCAGGGTGAAATCCAGTCAAGGGTGGAATCTACGCGCCAGCCCAGTGAGGCAATATGTCCGGCGTGATTGCCATCGACAAATTCACACTTCGGGCAACTCACTCGCGAATCATCCACCGCGAATTGCGCCACCGGACCGGTGCGCAGCGTCGCACTCATCGGCATCTGCCAGCCTGCCGAATAGCGGTTAGCAAAGGGGGCATTTCCCACGCTGGCTTTTTCACTGTGCAGCACCATCGCGCTCTCATCCGGTGAATTAAGCGCGGCATCCATCAGGCTGATGTCACGATCTTCTGTCAACATCAGGTGATTACTGGAAATCTTTTCAGCAAGTATCGCATTGTAATCCGGCACATAATCCGCGCCCGATTCATCCCAGGCGTAAGCCGGCAGCGCCGCAAATAACAGCCACACACTGCCAAAAGCCAGCATGAGATTGTGCTGGCCTGTCCACTCACTTTTCTGCAACATGAAAGACTCCTGACGAGCCAGAAAGGAAACGGGCGTTAAGATTCAGGTTTATTGATTATCGGCACCCATTGATTAACTATTAATCGATTCTGTAATACGTCAAGGGATTAACTGTATTTTCCTCATGCTTAGGGAGAGTAATATGCAACGTTGTGGCTGGGTAACACAGGATCCACTCTATCTGGCGTACCACGATAATGAGTGGGGTGTGCCGCAAACTGATAAGCGGGCCTTATTTGAAATGATCTGCCTTGAGGGACAACAGGCGGGTTTGTCGTGGATCACCGTGCTCAAGAAACGTGAGAACTATCGTCGCGCGTTCCACGAATTTGATCCTCAGGCCGTGGCGTTGATGGATGAGGCAGACATGCTGCGCTTGCTGCAAGAAAGCGGATTAATTCGTCATCGCGGCAAGCTGGAGGCGATCATCAATAACGCCAAAGCCATGCTGGCGCTGGAAGCGGAAGGCGAAGACTTTTCACGCTTTATCTGGTCATTCGTCGATAATCAGCCGATTTTGCACCGTTTCGCCGATTACAAGCTGGCACCCACCACCTCCGAGCCTGCGATTGCGCTCTCTAAAGCGTTAAAGAAGCGTGGTTTTAAATTCGTCGGTCCCACAACCTGCCATTCATTTTTACAGGCGTGTGGGCTGATTAACGATCATCAAACCAGCTGCTTCTGCCATCCCGATAATCTTTAACGCAAAACTTTACACTTTAAGACTGACCCTCACGCATTTCCCCATTATTGAACGGCATAATAGTGCCGTTTTGGGGCATTTTCCCCGTGTGACTTTGTGAGGGATTTTCAATGAAAAAGCGTAGTTTGACGCTGGCCTTGTTACTCAGCGGCAGCATTGTGCTGTCAGGTTGTACCACCAATCCTTATACCGGCGAATCTCAGGCCGGGAAATCCGGTATCGGCGCGGGCTTAGGCGCCGTGCTGGGTGCGGGCGTTGGCGTGTTGTCATCATCCAAGAAAGATCGCGGCAAAGGCGCGCTGATTGGCGCCGCATCCGGTGCTGCGCTGGGCGGTGGCGTCGGGTATTACATGGATGTGCAGGAAGCGAAGCTGCGCGACAAAATGCGCGGTACTGGCGTCAGCGTGACGCGTCAGGGCGATAACATCGTGCTGAATATGCCGAATAATGTCACCTTTGACTCTAACAGCAGCAACCTGAAACCCGCAGGTGCTAACACCTTAACAGGTGTCGCGATGGTGCTGAAAGAGTATCCTAAAACCGCCGTCAATGTGGTGGGCTTCACCGACAGCACCGGTACGCGCGCGCTGAATATGCGCCTGTCGCAACAGCGTGCGGAGAGTGTGGCCAGCGGCCTGATACTGCAAGGCGTAGCCCAGAACCGTCTGCGCACGCAGGGCATGGGCCCGGATAATCCGGTGGCCAGCAACAGCACCGAAGCGGGTAAAGCACAAAACCGCCGCGTCGAGATCACGCTGAGTCCACTGGGTTAATCCCGCTCGCCGATCTGTTTCTGCAGATCGGCTTTTCCGCACGTTTTTACACCGCAATTGACGCTTTTTGTATCAGATAACGCTCTATAATCGTCAACCAATAGAGCCGTGAAATACTTTATGCTAGCGTGATCAAAATTTGATCAGTGGAAAACGTCATCATGTCGCTCAAAGCCATTGCCGCTGCCCTCGGCCTCTCTGTTACCACCGTGAGTCGTGCGCTAAATGGCTATGACGATGTTGCGGCCGCCACGCGTAAACGTATTGAAGAAGAAGCCACTTCCCGCGGCTATCGTCCGAATGATGCCGCGCGCCGTCTGAAGACCGGGCGCGCCAATGCCGTCGGGCTGGTTTTCCCGGTCAGCACCGCCTCTTTGAATGACAGCTATTACAGTGAAATGCTGTTGACGCTGGATCAACGCCTTGCTCAGCATGACATTGATCTGATGATCCTGCCGGATAAACCGCATGATAAGCACCGCACGCTGATGCGCTTGCTGCGCAGTGGCGCGCTGGATGCGTTGATTCTCACCCATACCCAACCGCATGATATCCGTCTGCAGCGTTTGCAGCAGAAAGGCTATCGCTTTCTCACGCTGGGCCGCAGCCAGCTGCCGCAACCTTATGCCTGGTTTGATTACGATAATCATGCAGGCACCTTGCTGGCCGCTGAACACTGCCTGCAACAAGGGCTGACAAGGCTTGCCTATCTTGGCGGCAACGAGCCCTGCACGTATATCCTCGATCGTCGCCACGGCTTTATCGATGCCCTCACACAGCATCAACCACCTATCGCGCCAACGATGCTGGCCGCGCTGCCGGTAACACGTCGTGCCGGTTACCAGCAAACACAGCGCTGGCTGGCGCAGGATATCGCGCCTCAAGCCATCATCACGGATTGTGCGCCGCTGGGTGAAGGCGCGGCCATCGCGTTGCAGCAGGCCGACCGTTTAAGCGGCGCGCGGGCGATCCCACTTTATGTCTATGATGGCTTGCCGCATGACTCCATTATCGATCATCCGGTGAACGCGATTCTGCAACTGTCGCAGCAGCGCATCGGCGAACGCGTGGCCGAAATGGTGCTGCAACTGCTGGAAGGTGCACCGCCTGAGGAGCTCCAGACGCTGTGGCAACCGATGTTGCGCCTCACTTCTGATGCACAATGATTGCGTGCGCGCCGCGCTGTGATAGTCTTCGCCTGATTTTATTATTCAGGTGTACGCGATGAAGACCAGGCCGCCACGAGCCACAATCAGTGACGTTGCCCGCACGGCAAAAACCGGTAAAACCAGCGTTTCCCGCTATCTCAATGGCGAAGTGAATCTGCTCTCGCCCGATCTCAAAGCCCGTATTGAACAGGCGATTGCCGACCTCGATTATCGTCCCAGCCAGATGGCACGCGGCCTGAAGCGTGGCCGCACGCGGCTGATTGGCCTGATTATCGCGGATATTACCAATCCCTATTCCGTGGATGTGCTGAGCGGTATCGAAGCGGCCTGCCGCGCGCAGGGTTTTACGCTGCTGATGTGTAACACCAACAACGAAGTCGATCGCGAGCAGTATTATCTGCAACTGCTGAGCAGTTATCAGGTTGAGGGCATCGTGGTGAACGCGGTCGGGATGCACGAAGAGGTACTGAAGCGCCTGCAGCAGTCGATGCTGCCGATGGTGCTGATCGACCGCAAAATCCCTGACTTCGCCTGTGATGTGGTTGGCCTGAATAACCCCGAAGCCGCGCAAATTGCCACCCAGCATCTGCTGGACAACGGTTACGATGCCCTGCTGTTCCTCAGCGAACCCTTAGGTAGCGTCAACACCCGCCGTGAACGCCTTGGCGCATTCTATGACACCAGCAAAGCCCACGCCGGCGTGATGGCGGAAAACGCCGAAGTCCCCCTGCATCAGCCTGAACAGCTGGAGCAGGTGCTGCGGACATTCCAGCAACGCCACAGTGACAAACGCTGCGCGGTGATGGCCGCCAACGGTGCCCTGACCTTACAGGTGGCGCGCGCCTTGCAGCGGCTCGAACAGCGCTGGGGTGAAACCATCGGACTGCTCGGTTTTGATGAGCTGGAGTGGGCCGCACTGGCGGGCGTGGGTATCACCACCCTGAAACAGCCCACCTGGCAAATTGGCTATGCGGCGCTGGAACAGGTGATCTCACGCATTGACGGTAATGAGCAGCCGATCAATGAGCAGGTTTTCCCCGGTGAGCTCATTGTGCGCGGCTCCAGCCAGCCGCTGCGCTAATCCCCTTTTCTCTGGCTCACTTCGTGAGCAGGATCATAATTCCACACTCTCTTCCTTTCATTTGGAACCGGTTCCATTTAGGTTTTTTTTAAGACATCGATTTAAAACAATGGGCGGCTCAGACCGCATCCTTCCGAGTTCAATGGAGAGACAACATGGCACATCCGGAAATCATTGTGGTCACCGCCGCCTACGGCACGCACAAAGTCGCTGAGTTAGGTGGTCAAACCGCCCTGCTGCCACTGATCAAAGCCGCTGGCGCGGATGGCGTAGAAATCCGTCGTGAGCTATTCAGCGAGGACGATCTGCTGAGACTGCACTCGCTCAACGAGGCAATTGCTCAACAGCAGCTGAGTGCCAGCTACTCGGTGCCGGAAGCGTTGTGGCTGGAAGATGGCTCGCTCAACCCTCGTCTGGGGCAGTTCCTGCTTGAAGCCGAACAGATTGGCGCTAAGCGTTTGAAAATCGCCCTCGGCCATTTTGTCGATCTCTCCGACGCTGCGCTGGTTGAGGTACTGGCAGCATCGCCAGTAACCGTGGTGGTGGAAAACGATCAAACGCCAGACAGCAAACTGGCCCCGATGCAGACCTTCTTCCATCGTGCCTGCGATGCCGCCCTGCCGCTGGATATGACCTTCGACATGGGCAACTGGCAGTGGACCGGCGAAGACGCCTTGCAGGCAGCGGCGCAACTCAGCCGTTACGTCAGCTACATTCACGTGAAAGCCTCGATGCCACATGGCGAGAGCTTCCGTGCGGTAGCGCTGGACGAAACCGACGGCAGCTGGCGCACATTGCTTAACGCACTGCCTGCTGATGCGCCGCGCGGCATCGAGTTCCCACTCGAAGGCGAAGATCTGCTGGCCGTGACACGCCATTACGTTGAATTGCTGCGTGCGCTGTAAGGAGTCGATGATGAAGCAACTGGATGTGGTCACGATTGGCGAAGCGATGGCGATGTTTATCGCTCAGCAAAGCGGGGATCTCGCCGCCGCAGAAGGCTTCGTCAAACGTATTGCCGGTGCCGAACTGAATGTGGCCATCGGCCTGGCGCGCCTCGGTTTACAGGTCGGTTGGGTCAGCCGCGTCGGCGATGACAGTTTCGGCCGCTTCACGCTGCAACAACTGGCAAAAGAGAAGGTCGATCATCACTGTGTGACCACCGATACCCGCTATCGCACCGGTTTTCAGCTCAAGTCGCGCGTCGATGACGGTTCCGATCCTGAAGTGGAATATTTCCGCGCCGGCTCCGCCGCCAGCCATCTGTCACCTGACGATTTTAATGCGGATTATTTTGGTGGCGCGCGTCACCTGCACCTGAGCGGTGTGGCGGCGGCGATCTCCGACAGCTCGCTTGAGTTGACCAAACATGCGGCCAAAGAGATGCGTTCGCGCGGCAAAACCATCTCCTTCGATCCGAATTTGCGCCCGGTGTTATGGCGCAGCGAGGAGGAAATGCGTAAGCAGCTGAATCTGCTGGCAGAGTATGCAGACTGGGTGCTGCCGGGTGAGAAAGAAGGGTTCATTCTGACCGGCTATCGTCAGCCTGAAGCCATCGCCGATTTCTATCTGGATAAAGGTGTACGGGCTGTGGTGATCAAAACCGGCTGCGACGGCGCCTGGTATAAAACCGCCGATGGTGAAAAGGGCAATGTCGCACCGATTCTCGTCGATAACGTGGTGGATACCGTAGGCGCGGGCGATGGTTTTGCCGTGGGCTTGATCAGCGCACTGCTGGAAGGCAAATCGCTGCCACAGGCGATTCTGCGCGGTAACAAGATTGGTTCGCTGGCGATTCAGGTCGCCGGCGACAGTGAAGGCCTGCCGACGCGCGCGGCACTGGGCGATTTTTAATCAAGCGGTTGCCTTAATTGGCAACCCTGCAGGTCGGGTACGCATTAACGCGTACCAGGTGAAACAGTCTGTCTCTACACAACCCGATTATTTCGAGGCGCATCCATTGAATGTGCCCGCCTCAAAACAGAGGAGTCACCCATGAAAACGCAGACAATCGCGCCAAAACGCTGGTGGTTTATCATGCCCATCGTGTTTATCACCTACAGTCTGGCGTATCTGGACCGGGCGAACTTTAGCTTCGCCTCTGCCGCAGGGATTAATGACGATCTCGGCATCACCAAAGGCATGTCATCGCTGTTGGGTGCCCTGTTCTTCCTTGGCTATTTCTTCTTCCAGATCCCCGGCGCGGTGTATGCCGAACGCCGCAGCGTGAAGAAGCTGATTTTCTGGTGCCTGATTCTGTGGGGCGGCTGTGCCTCATTAACCGGCGTGGTAAGCAACATTCCGATGCTGGCAGCGATTCGTTTCGTGCTCGGCGTGGTGGAAGCGGCGGTGATGCCGGCGATGCTGATTTACATCAGTAACTGGTTCACTAAGTCGGAACGTTCGCGCGCCAATACTTTCCTGATCCTCGGCAATCCGGTCACGGTGCTGTGGATGTCGGTGGTGTCCGGCTATCTGATTAATGCTTTCGGCTGGCGTGAAATGTTTATCTTCGAAGGCATCCCGGCGGTGATCTGGGCCGTGGCCTGGTGGTTCCTGGTGCAGGACAAGCCAGCACAAGCCAAATGGATGAGCGATGAAGAGAAATCAGCGCTGCAGGCGCAGTTGCAGAAAGAGCAGGAAGGCATCAAAGCGGTGCGTAACTATGGCGAAGCCTTCCGAAATCGCAATGTGATCATTCTGTGCATGCAATATTTTGCCTGGAGCATTGGCGTGTACGGTTTCGTACTGTGGCTGCCTTCGATTCTGCGTAACGGCACACAGATGGGTATGGTCGAGGCGGGTTGGCTTTCAGCAGTGCCTTATCTGGTGGCGACCATTGCGATGGTCGTGGTGTCATGGGCGTCTGACAAAAAGCAAAACCGTAAGCTGTTTGTCTGGCCGCTGCTGCTGATTGGGGCACTGGCGTTCCTTGGCTCCTATCTGGTCGGTTCCAGCCACTTCTGGCTGTCGTATGCGCTGCTGGTAATTGCCGGTGGCGCGATGTATGCCCCTTACGGCCCGTTCTTTGCCCTGATTACTGAGATGCTGCCACGCAACGTTGCTGGCGGTGCCATGGCGCTGATTAACAGCATGGGCGCACTCGGTTCCTTCATCGGATCGTGGATTGTAGGCTATCTTAATGGCGCAACCGGCAGTCCTGCTGCCTCTTATATCTTTATGGGTGCCGCGCTGCTGGTCTCGGTGTGGCTGACGTTAATCGTCAAGCCCGCGGAGAACAAGACAGCACCGATTCATGGGGCGAAGCACGCCTGAAAGCGTAAGAAATGACTTTTCCGGGCGGCTCAGGTCGCCCGTCACACGTTCTACAGGGAGCAAATGATGAAACCTGCTGTGATTCTTTATAAGAGCCTGCCAGACGATCTGCGCGCTAAACTGGATGCCCATTTTACCGTCACCGAAGTGCATGACGTCTCCCCCGAAACCGTGCAACAGCATGCCGCACAGTTTGCGGAAGCACAGGGTTTGCTGGGTTCTGGTGGTAAGGTAAATGGCGATCTGCTGGCGAAGATGCCCGCACTGCGCGCTTGTTCTACCGTGTCTGTGGGTTACGACAACTTTGATGTCGAAGCCTTAAATCAGCGCAATGTACTGCTGATGCACACGCCAACCGTTTTGACCGAAACCGTGGCCGATACCATGATGGCGCTGGTGCTGAGCACCGCCCGTCGCGTCACCGAGTTGGATCAATGGGTTAAGGCCGGTGAATGGAAGAAAAGCATCGGACCAGAACATTTCGGCATCGACGTGCATCACAAAACCCTGGGGATTCTTGGCATGGGCCGTATCGGCCTGGCGCTGGCGCAGCGTGCGCACTTCGGCTTTGGCATGAATATTCTCTATAATGCACGCCGTCAGCATGAAGAGGCGGAAACCCGCTTCGGTGCGCGTGCTTGTGACCTTGAAACGCTGCTGAAAGAGAGTGATTTTGTCTGTATCAGCCTGCCATTGACTGAGCAGACACATCATATGATTGGCGCTGCACAGCTCAAGATGATGAAACCCAGCGCGATCCTGATTAACGCAGGTCGTGGCCCGGTGGTCGATGAGCAGGCGCTGACCGCGGCATTGAAGGACGGCACGATTCACGCAGCCGGTCTGGATGTGTTTGAAGTGGAGCCGGTGCCCGCTGATGCGGAGATCCTCAAGCTGCCAAACGTGGTAGCGCTGCCGCACATCGGTTCAGCCACCCATGAAACGCGTTACGGCATGGCACGTGATGCGGTGGACAATCTGATTGCTGCGCTAAGCGGCAAAGTCGAGAAAAACTGCGTTAACCCGCAAATCCAGGCCTAAGCTTGCTGCTTTAGCCATTGCGCCTGCCCGTGGCGGGCGCTATGGTGGTTGCCCATTCCCGATTACAATGTTTTAACTTCCTATGTCCTTTTCTCAGTTCGGCGACAAATTTACTCAACATTCCGGCATCTCACGTCTGATGGAAGACATGGGTGAAGGCCTGCGCACGCCCGGCACCATTATGCTTGGCGGCGGCAACCCGGCGCAGATCCCGGCCATTAATGACTACTTCAACCAGCTGCTGCTGCAGATGCATCAGGACGGCAAACTGAGCGAAGCGCTGTGCAATTACGACGGTCCGCGTGGCAAAACGCTGCTGCTGGATGCGCTGGCGAACATGCTGCGCGACGAGCTGGGCTGGCCGATTACCGCGCAAAATATTGCGCTGACCAACGGCAGCCAGAGCGCGTTCTTCTATCTGTTTAACCTGTTCGCGGGTCGTCGCGCCGACGGCAGTAAAAAACGCGTGCTGTTCCCGCTGGCACCGGAGTATCTCGGTTACGCCGATGCCGGGCTGGAAGAAGATCTGTTTGTTTCCGCCAGGCCGAACATTGAGCTGCTGCCAGAGGGGCAGTTCAAATATCACGTCGATTTCGACCATCTGCCGCTGAATGAGGACGTGGGCCTGATTTGTGTGTCGCGCCCGACCAACCCGACCGGCAACGTGATCACCGATGACGAGCTGATGCAGCTGGATGCGCTGGCACAGCAGCATGGCGTGCCTCTCTTGATCGATAACGCCTACGGTGTGCCCTTCCCCGGCATTATCTTCAGCGAAGCCCGTCCGTTGTGGAACCCGAATACTATTCTGTGCATGAGCCTGTCGAAACTCGGCCTGCCGGGTGCACGTTGCGGCATTATCGTTGCCGATGAGAGCACGATCAGCGCGATTGGCAACATGAATGGGATTATTAGTTTAGCGCCAGGCAGCATCGGTCCGGCGATTGCCACTGAGATGATCGTGCGTGGCGATTTGCTGCGTCTGTCGGAAGAGGTGATCAAGCCGTTCTATCAGGCCAAGGTGAGCGAGACGATTGCCATTCTGCGCCGCTATTTGCCGGAAGATCGCTGCCTGATCCACAAACCCGAAGGAGCGATTTTCCTCTGGCTGTGGTTCCGCGATCTGCCGATCAGCACCGAAGCGTTGTATCAGCGCCTCAAAGCGCGTGGTGTGCTGATGGTGCCGGGTCATTTCTTCTTCCCAGGTCTGGAACAGGAATGGCCGCATACACATCAGTGCATGCGCATGAACTATGTGCCGGACGCGGAGAAAATTGAACGCGCGGTGCAGATTCTGGCGGAAGAGCTGGAGAAGATTGGCTAAACCAATCTTTTAAAACGCCTCTCGAAATTAATCGGGAGGCGTTGATGCATTATTTATTATTGTACCAGTCGTAAAATCGGAACAGGCTTGAATAAAAAGCATAGGCTCCGATCAGCATAAATAACCATGCTACTACGCCAACCCATCCAGGATTATTCACCGGGACATAGGGTAAGGATTCATGCGATAGGGTAAAGAAAGTCCAAATCCACAATGCGAAAATAATGAATCCACGTGTAGGGATATCCTTTCCAAAAATTTTCATTACTTATCCTTGTCATCTATTTCATATATTTAATGATAAACCAAGCCAGACAAGAATAAATTAGTGATTCCATTAACTGGTAGTGAATAATAAACACAGCAGCCGATGTTTATTTAAATTTGTGAACTACTTCCAAATAATCTCTATTTATCCGCCACCAGCGATAGCTGGCACCATTGCGCCAGCTGCTTGATCGCCTCCTCCACTTCCGCATTCCAGCCAAAACCGGCGTTCAGTCGGAAACAGTGATCGTAACGGTGATCGGTGGCGAAGATATGTCCCGGCGCGATACCGATGCCCGCGTTACGCGCTTTAAGAAACAGCGCGCGCACGTTTAACGACTGAATGGGCATTTCCACCCACAACACATAGCCGCCTTCAGGATCCGATACACGCGTGCCCGCAGGGAAATAACGCAACACCGCCTGGCGCATATGGTGGATTTGATTCTTCAACTCACGACGCAATTTGCGCAGATGCGCATCGTAGCCGCCGCTGCGCAGCAGTTCAGCAATCGCTGCCTGTGACAACACCGAGGTGCCCATGCTGGTGGTGTATTTCAGCGAGGCGATTTTGCGCATGTAATTACTGCTGTGCACCCAGCCAATGCGGATACCGGGCGCCACCGTTTTCGAGAAGCCGCTGCAAAGAATGGCATTCGGGCTAAAGGCGCGCATCGGGAACGGACGGCGATTGCCAAACGCCGTATCACCGAAAATATCATCCTCAATAATCACCACATCATTCTCATCGGCCTGACGCGCAATATAGGCTTTCTGCTCGTTGGGAATGCTTTTCCCCAGCGGATTATTGATGTTGTTGATGGTGAGATAGGCCTGCACCGCTTTACGCTGAAACAGCGCGGTAAGTTTGCTGACGTTAACATAACCTTCCGGCCCGGCTTCCACTTCAATCACGCGCAGATTGAGATTATGCAGCATCTGCAACAGCACGAAGTAGCACGGCGATTCCACTGCCACGATATCGCCGGGGCGGGTGGTGGCGCGCAAAGCCAGTGAGATAGCTTCGATACAACCGTTGGTGATCAGGATGTCATCAGCGCTGATATTGCAGCCATAATCCACCGCGCGGCGTGCAATCTCGGCTTTGAGCGGCGCATAGCCGGTGCCCTTCACCGTGTTGCCGAGCAGTGCCGGTTTGCTGTAGCCCATCTGGCGCATCAGCAATCCAATTTTCTTGACCGGATAGAGCGAGATATCGCCATTGGCCAGATCCAGCCGCACACGACAATCGGAGCCCAGCATGGCCAGATGCAGCTCGGTTTGTTCATCCAGCGGGGCGACTTCACGCGGCTGTTCGCTGTGGATGGCAGCGGGTAACCCCCTGGGAACCTGACGGGGCGCCACAAAAAAGCCGGACTTAGGACGCGCAACGGCATAGTGCTCATCCTCCAGCGTGCGTAATGTTTTCAGCGCAGTGGTCATGCTGACGCTGTACTGCGTCGCCAGCGTGCGCACCGACGGTAAACGGCTATCAGGCGGCAGCGATCCGCTGTGAATGGCTTGTTTTATCTGCTCTGCAATCTGACGGTAACGACTACTCTGGCTCTCCTGTTCACCCGTTCCATCCGCCATCTGTTCCACCCTATATCGTGCTGATCTGTGCGTATCCATCAGATTACATTCAAAGTACTTTAGGCTGCATCTGTTAATTCAGCCTCAGACATTCATTCCGTTGCAACTTCGTGGCCCCTTTTCCTGCCCGTTACCGCCAGCACGGTAACGGCGATTTTATTAGCCAAAGGATGAAGTGAAAAATGAATAATCTGTCCACCATGATGAGAGAAATTGAAGGTTATCTCACGCCCGCGATTATCGATTCTGCTCAACGCTGTTCTCAACGCTTACTTGCCGCCCTACCCGATAGCGACAATCCCGCTAACAATCGCGTGCTACTCGCCTATGGCGGCGGGAAAGACAGCAGCTACATGGTGGCGTATGTGCGCTACATTCAGGGGCTGATTTGGCAGCAGCAGGGCAGCACCTTCCAGCTGCGCATCAGCACCAATCGTCATGCGGCGATGAACGACAGCGTGATGGAAAATATCGACCGCGTATATCGTGCACTGCACATTCCGGGTGATGACTTTACCGAATGCCTGGTGACTGATGGCTTGCAAATCCGCCACTTTGAACGTCATCTGCCGATGCCCGACAGCGTGCGCCAGCAGAATCGCAACGATGTGCTGATGAATGGCCATCGCTTTCGTGCCGATGCGCGCTCCACTTTCTGTAACGCCTGCAACCTCAGCATGGTGAACTCATTTGGCCTTGCCGCGCACTACGAGGGCGGCGTGGATGTGATCATCACCGGTGATTCGCCGCAGGAGCAGACCGCTTACCTCGCCTGGGCTCGTCATCTTTCACGCCTGTTTGATGCGCCCGTTGCCGACAAATCACGCGGCTTTAGCGGCTTCCTGCAAACCCTGGATGGCGTGGCAGAACGCTATTTCGCCGACATTTACGGCGCCGAGCAGGTTACCCCGGCCCATCGCATCACCTGGCAGCTGGCACGCGATCCGCTGTTCTTCAACATCTATCAGGACACCGCCTATGAAGCGGGTGCGCACTGGTCGCTACTCACCGAGTTCATGCACTTCCGCTTTGATGAGCTGATGTTCAGCTTCTCTGAATCGGACTGCGGCAACCCGACGTTAATGGCACATATTCGCGGTCTGCGAGCGGAGACGCTGATGCAGCGTAGCTACGCCGAAGGCATTCGCGAATATGTGCGCTTTGCGCTCGGCCTGATGGAGAAGAAAGATTTCCCGCCGCAACTGATTGCGGAAATGGCGGCGCGTTATCAGGACGATGCGGCGATTGAACGCGCTCGCCAGCGTGCAGCGCAGTTTGCCGAACAGGCGTTTGGCCTCAACGAAACCCAGCTGGTGTGCATGATCTATTCGCCGTTTATCGCGCAAGGCCAACAGCTCAATGTCTGGCTACAACAGCTCGATCAGGCGCCTGATGAACAGGCGGTGTGGGCACTGCTATGCGGCGATAGCGATGATTTGCTGCTGGCACAGCAGCTGGAGCAGCTCTCCGGCCTGACGATTGCACAGATGCGCCAGTGCTGGCGCAGTGCACAGGTCAATACGCTGCTGGATGGCACGCGCGGCGATGCGCTCTCACGCGTGCTGCGTTTCGATCCCCACAAAGCAGTGATTCAGGTCAACAACGGTGCCTTGCAAGACATCGTCACTGAAGTGATCTCCGGGCGTTAACCCGGTAAGGCGACGCGATGAGAAAGATTTTCCTGCAGATTGGCGCCACGCGTGACGGGCAAAATCCGTACTGTGCGGTGGCAAAACGTGAGGGCTATTTTACCGTGCTGGCGGAGATGGGCGACTTTGTCGACTATCAAAGCTTAAGCATTCAGCTGCCGTTCGATCTGATTGTGCGTCTCGATCGCCCGGAAAATCCGTGGGATGTGTTACAAGCCTGTCTGCGCGCGGGCTTACTGGAACATCCTCAGGTGGTGCTGGCAGGCTTTGAAGCCTACAACGCCAGCGCCGGTCGCGTACGCGAACTGCTGGCCGGGCCGGATGCCGGACCTTGCTTTATTCCGCCGGATAAGTACGCACAGCGCATGGCCTTGCGTAAAGCCTGGCCACGCTTTCCACAGCCGGAGTTTCGCTTCTTTGCCTCACCGCTGAGCATTCGTGACGCGCGTGATGCACTGCTGTATCCCTGCGTGATCAAACCGGTAGATGGCGGCGGCGGATTAGGGATCTGGCTGGTGGAAGAGGCCAGCCAGCTCGATGCGGTGATCGGCAAGCTGGTGGAGACCATGAACTACGGCGGGCGCGGCTTTAGCGGCTTTATTGTCGAAAGCTGGCTGCCGGGCGACGAGTATTCACTACAAGGTGTGGTGGATAACGGACACGCGGTGGCGCTGACCTGCTGTCAAAAGGTGATCGAGCACCACATCGATGCAGAAGGCTGTATCAGCTTTTACGAATCCGGCCATGTGGCGATGGCTGCACAACAGCTGCCTGCGGCCTTTGCCAGTTTGATGAGCTTTTGCTGTGAGACCTTTGGCTATCGCCAGGGCGCCTTCCACATCGATTTTATTATGGTGAACGGTGAACCGCACTTCCTCGAAATGGGCTTCCGCTTATCGGGCATGGGCGTGGTGAATCTGGTCGAGGAAGTCACCGGCATTAACTGGGCGGAGGTAGCGTTTCAGATTGAAGCCGGACGGGGTTTGCCGGTGCTGCACTTCCCTAAGCAAGCCCAGGCCATTGGTCGCCTGCGCCTGCGTCAGCGCCTGCAATATGACGCAGCGGAACGCTGGATCGCCCAACATCAGCGCGGTCAACTATTGCCACCGCTCAATCTGCCCGCGCTGGCCGTCTCGCCGCGATCTTCGCTCTACGCTGATCTCACCCGCCATGCCGGGATTCTCGCCACCTTCCGTCTCGCAGCAGAAAGCCGGGACGATGTGCTGGCTGTGTTCCAGCAGATTCTCGACGTTCCGTCTTTAGCCACCCGGAGAGATCTTCTATGTGCAGAATGATTCTGGCATACGGCCAGTTTGATGCGGCAGCGGTACTGGACGCCGCACGCGCCATGAGCTGTGGCGAAACCGCCACGCATGACGGCCCGATCAAACAGCACCCGAATGGCTGGGGCTGTTTGTGGCTGGATCAGGGAAAGATTCGCACCCTGCATGGCACTGGCACCTTTGCTGATGCGCTGCCTGGTATTGATGTTGATGCATTGCGTCATAGTCGTTTTCTGGCGGTACATGTCCGCCACGCCACGCTGAGCAAAAATCACGGCATCGAGTTTTCCCATCCGCTGTGGCGCACCAGCGGCGCGACGCAGTGGTACATGATGCACAACGGCTTTTTACCCACGGTCTATGCGCAACTGGGCATGGCGGAATCGCGCTTTGACTCCGCCGAATACCTTGAATATATCGTCGATCAGGTGACGCCTGCCGATTTTACCCGTGACTACCTGCGCAGCAAGATGGCGCGCGTGGCACCGGGTGGCAGTGCGGCTAATGCGATTTTTGTCACCCGGGATAAAGCCTGGGCGTGGCAGTGGCATCCCGATGACACCCCTTATCCTGACTATTTCACGTTGCATCATTATCAAAATAACAGCACCACTTTTATCTCTTCTGAACCTATTGCTGCACTGGGCACGGCGTCTGACTGGCGTCGCATGAACAACCATGAACTTCATGAATTTCCACTTGGGGAGTGATCAGCATGGCCATTTTCAATCAGATACGCGTTATCCATCCAAAAATGTTCGTCGAAAGCACCTGGCTGGATGACATCGTGACCGCGCGCGTGCCGCTGTTGGTGCTGCGCAATTTCCTGACGCCTGAAGTGCGCGAAGCGGTGGTGGACGATCTGCAACAGTGCCGCGATCAGGTGCGCGTCTCGCGCTATCCAAATGGCGCACTGACCACGCTCGGCCCCTATCTGGCTAAACACACTCGCGCACCCGAAAATTACTTCACCGAGTTGCGCGACATCCAGCCTGCACTGCCAGCATCACTGCACTGCCTGCGCGATCAGGTTTACAACTGGGTTAAGCACTCATTGCGTCTGGAGAGTCTGCACACTGCCCGCGAGCCGGAGTTGGGCGATTACGCGGGTTCGATTGTGCGCTTTCATGCCAATGGCGTCGCCAATCCACTGCATAACGACAACATCGTACGCGATGCCGCGGGCAGTGGTTTGGCCGTCACCCACATCCTGCATCAACTGAGCTGTGTGGTCTGTTTGCAGGAGTGTCACGCGGGCGGGGAACTGCGGATATTCAACAAGAAGTGGCATCCGGTGGATGAGCGCTTCAAAACGCCGGGTGAACTCGGCTATCAGACTGGCGTGATTGAGCAAAGCGAGGCGTGTGAGTTCTCCCCACGCAGCGGCGACATCTATCTGTTTAATCCTGCGTTTTATCACGAGATTGATCGCGTGGAAGGCGACACGCGCATCACCATGGGCTTTTTCTTTGGCCTGACCGACAAAAAAATGAAGCACGCCATTGCCTGGAGTTAATACCGGGCCTTCGACGAGGAGATGAAGATGAATACCTATGAAAAAATCACCACCCTGCTGGATCAACACCACGCGGACTATCGCGTGGTGGAGCATGAGGCCATCGGTCAGACCGATGTGATCAGCGGCATTCGCGGCAACGATCTCAATCAGGCGGCCAAAGCGATGGTGCTGGAAGTGACGATGCCTGACGGTGCCGATGCGCGTTACCTGCTGGCGATAGTGCCGGGCGACTGCAAGATCAACTTCAAAAGTGCCGCACGCGCCATTGGTGGCAAGAAGTCGAGCTTTGCCGCGCCAGAGAAAGCACAGGAACTGACGCAGTGTGTGATGGGCGCGGTGCCGCCCTTTAGTTTTGATGACCGACTGGCGCTACGCGTCGATGCGCGCCTGCGTGATGTCGGCACGCTGTGGTTTAACGCCGGCGCGCTGGAGCGTTCCATGGCGCTGAATGTGGATGATTTTTTTCGAGTTATCGGCGATGACTGTTGTGCAGACATTGCCACTCCGATGACGGCGACTGCCTGAAACGGCCGTAGTAAGGAACGAGTATGTCAGTAAAAGATATGATGTTAGCCCTGTGCGTAGTGGTGGCGTGGGGCGTGAATTTTGTGGTGATCAAACTGGGTCTGCACGATATGCCGCCGTTTCTGCTGGCGGGATTGCGTTTTGCACTGGTGGCGTTCCCGGCGATCTTCTTTGTGAAGCGGCCGCAGATCCCTTTGCGCTGGCTGATCGTGTACGGCATGACTATCAGCTTTGGTCAGTTCGCTTTCCTGTTTCTGGCGATCAAACTCGGCATGCCTGCGGGACTGGCCTCACTGGTGTTACAGGCACAGGCGTTCTTTACGCTGCTGCTCGGTGCTTTGTTACTGGCGGAGAAACTGCGCTGGAATCACATCGTCGGGATTTTGGTGGCCACGCTCGGCATGTTTATGCTGGCAACCGCCGGCATGGAAGGCCAAACCACCGCCGGGATTACGCTCACTACCATGATGCTGACGCTAGCGGCGGCGCTGTCATGGGGACTGGGCAATATCACCAACAAGATCATTTTGCGTAATCGTAAGGTGCCGGTGATGTCGCTGGTGGTGTGGAGTGCGCTGGTGCCGGTAGTGCCCTTTTTCGCCTGCTCATGGTGGTTCGATGGCGAGGCAGCGATCGTCACCAGCCTGCTGAATATCTCGTTGCAGACGGTACTGGCGCTGATTTACCTCGCGTTTATTGCCACTATTGTCGGCTACGCGATCTGGGGCAATTTGCTCGGTCGCTATGAGACCTGGCGCGTGGCGCCGCTGTCACTGCTGGTGCCCGTGGTGGGCATTCTTAGCGCTGCGCTGGTACTCGACGAAACCCTGTCAGCGCAGGAAGTTCTCGGTGCGTCAGTGATTATTCTCGGCCTGCTGGTGAACGTGTTCGGCGGGATGGTGAGTCAGCGATTATGGGTGCGCACCTGATTCGCAGAAACAAAAACGCCGCATTTCTGCGGCGTTTTCTTCTCAACACAATATCCTTAGTTAAGGATTTCAATGCGGCGCGGTTTCGCCTCTTCAGGAACGATGCGTTCCAGATCGATGCTCAGCAGGCCCAGTTCGAGACGCGCATCGCGCACCACGATGTGATCGGCCAGCTGGAATTTGCGCTCAAAGTTACGTTCAGCGATACCCTGATACAGGTATTTGCGCTCCGGTTGCTCTTCGGGGTGCGCACCGCGAATAATCAGCACATTGTCGTGTGAGGTAATATCTAACTCGCTCTGGGCAAAGCCCGCAACGGCAATGGTGATGCGATAGTGGTTTTCATCCACCAGCTCAACGTTGTACGGAGGATAGCCACCATTGGCCTGGTTCTGATTGGACTCAAGCAGACTAAACAGACGGTCGAAACCAATAGCAGAACGATAAAGCGGAGTGAGATCAAAGTTACGCATAAAAAGACTCCTGAAAATCAGCAAGTTTTGGCAACCTTCCACCATGGACAGGTTGTGCGGCCCGCTGCTGTCCCTGTCGGCAACAGCAACGCGACCGTGAAGTAAAAATGGGTGCGCTTTGATCGCTTTCAAGGGCAATGCGTATTTTTTTACAGCAATTTTGACGAAATAGCATACACTCAGAAATTCTTCGCCTGCATTGCATGACATCGCCACAGAGCTTTGCTGCAGCAGGAGACACACTCCAGCCAGAAGTGATGGCTGTAGGGATGATGAAATGAAAATGATGAAAAGCTTTCCGCTCACCGGCCTGCTGGTCTGCGGCGTTTTGACTACTTCGGGTTGCTCCAGCGTCATGTCTCACACTGGCGCCAGCCAGGGTTATTATCCCGGCACTCGCGCCAGCGCAGATATGATTGCCGATGACAATACCAGCTGGGCGATAAAGCCGCTGGCGGTGATCGATCTGCCCTTCTCCGCCGTACTGGATACGATTCTGTTGCCGTGGGATTACTTCCGCACTGACAAAGATTCGGCGCATGACCGTGTGCTGCAAAGCGAAAAATTGGCTGGCACTGACGCCAGCCTGGCGACTGCCGCCGCTATGCCATCGACGTCGCACTGACGCAGAACAGCTGGCGCCAGCCCTCAATTTCCCGCATATAAGCGATCTGTTTGCCGTCCGGTGACCACACTACCGCATCACCGGAAGGCGGCTGCTCGCTGCGTTTGGTTAAGCGCGTGCAGTGCCCGGTCGCCACATCACAGCGCATCACGCTGTTATCGCAAATAAAGGCGATCGCCTCGCCTGACGGCTGCCAGCTGAATGCCGACTGAATAGTGCTGCTGAGCCGCGTGATTTGACGCGGTGAACCACCGTTAGGCGACACACGCCACAGCTGTACAACGCCCTGCTCATCCGCCATCAGGAAGGCGATGGTGCTGCCGTCCGGTGACGCGCGCAGCCAGTGACGTGGCTGCAATGCTAACCCTTTACTGTGCGTGATGCGGCGCTGCTGCACACCGGCAGGCGGTGCAGGCAGTTTATCCGCCGTGCCCTGTAACGGTGATGCACCGGGTTTGGCGTAATCACTCAGCGCCTCGGGCAAATCCACCACAAACACTTCCGGCACTTTATCGCCGTTGGCAGCACGCGTATCACCGATAAACGCCAGCGCCCAGCGCTGCCAGCTGCCATCTGGTTTTTGATATCCGCGCTCGCCAATCCAGCCCTCTTCATAAGCGCGGTCAATCTGATCGCTGCCCGGCTGGGGATCGCGCGTGGTTTGGCTCACCAGCACGCAGTAATGGCTGCCATCGTATTCACGGGGATGCTGTTTCGGTGGACACACCGGATGCAGCGGTACGGCTACACCGACATTACGCAGATCCTCACGCGCATCTTTTTCATGCATCACATGGTCGTTATAGGTATAGCTGAGGCGCGATCCGTCTGGACTAAATACATGCACATGCGAGCCGCCGCGCAATGCGCCGGGCGTATAAGGTGCGGTAATGTCACAGGCATCGAGATTTTCCGCATTGCCCTGCTGCACAATGACGCCGCGACGATGATGGAAATCGTAATGCCAGTGTGCATCGGGATGCTCCGGGCCATGGATACATACATAGCGCGACGGCAGATCCGGGCTGACGGTCACCACGCCGACATGCGCACCGTCGCGTGCCTGATACAGCACCTCGACCGCACCGCTCGCGACGTTGACGCGTTCGATGGTCAGACTGGTAAAGGACGCGCCCGACGGACGAACATCAAACGCCAGCCACTGGCTGTCTGCGGTCCAGACGTTGATATTGGTGAGCTGATGATGACGCTGTGCAAAGGTGAGTTGTTTTTCTGACATGAGGCAACCTTACATCCAACAGTTGCCGAACAAAGTACGCGATTATGGGGTGAGGTGCAGCAGTCACAGCGCAATAATTTGCGAACAGTTGGCGCAATTCAATACGAATCGATCACGTCAGGAATGAGTGATCGATTGCGCGATAAATCATGAACAGATCGCGCAATGAATGGCGCCGCTACGCATCGCAGGGCGTTGTAGCGGCGCCATTTATCGCGCGTTATCGATCACCCAACCCGCTTCACATCCCCGACCAGCAGGATATAGGAGAGCGCACCAACCAATGCCACGGCGGAGATATACACCAGCGCCGGGGCAAAGCCGTAATCCTGTGCCAGATAGCCCACCACCAGCGGCACCGTGATGCCGCCCAATCCACCGATAAAGTTAAACATTCCACCGGTTAAACCGATCAGGCGAACCGGCGCCAGCGACGACACCAGCGACCAGGTAATAGAGGCGAAGCCGTTGCCGAAGAACGCGATGGCCATCAGCGTCATAATCCACACCGGATCGTTGGTGTAGTTGGCACCCATGATGCAGGTAGAGATCAGCAATCCACAGATAATCGGCGTTTTACGCGCAAAACCAAGTGAACGCCCGCTGCGCACCAGACGATCGGCCACGATGCCAGAAAGAATCACACCAAAGAAGGCAGCGAGGAACGGCACGGTGGTCATAAAGCCTGCTGTCAGCGCAGAGATGTGTTTTTCCTGCGTCAGATAGTTCGGGAACCAGGTCAGGAAGAACCACAGCGTAGATGTCACCGCGAACTGGCCAAGATACACACCACACAGCTTGCGATGGAACACCAGTTTCCAGTCGGCTGCGGTGAGTTTGGTGCGCGTTTTTTTCGCGGCAGGTGCATCACCCTCCACCATCGCGCCACCTTCGCGGATATAGTCCAGCTCCGCCTGGTTGATGCCTTTGCTCTGGCTTGGGGCTTGATAAAACTTGATCCACACCAGCGACCAGATGATGCCGATGCCGCCTGTGATGATGAACACCCAGTGCCAGCTCAGCAGTTCCTGAATCCAGATCAGCAACGGTGTGAGAAAAGCGAGACCGACAAACTGACCGGAGGTATAAAAGCCGACAGCGGAGGCGCGCTCCTGCTCGGGGAACCAGCTGGTGACCAAGCGATTGTTGGTCGGGAACGCGGGTGCTTCGAAAATACCGGTAATCGCACGCAAGCCAATCAGCGATAATAATCCGCTGGCAAAACCCTGGAATAACGTGGCGACCGACCAGCCGAAGATGGCAATAAAATAGGTCAGGCGGGAACCGACGCGATCGAGGAACCAGCCGCCGGGGATCTGGCACAGCGTATATAACCAGGCAAAGGCAGAGAAGACATATCCCATCTCCGCTTTACTGATGCCGAACTCTTCCTGAATATGCGCAGAGGCCACCGCTAAATTAGCGCGGTCGACATAGCAAATCACTACCGTAATAAAGATCATCAGCAGCGTAATATAACGACGCCGGGTGGGTTTGGCCTGAACAGCAGAGAGATCCATGGTGTGTCTCCGTAATCATATTTGTAGTTCAGGCGCGAAGATGCCCGCCGCTACAAATGCAGGGTAAGGATAGTGAAGGTAAAACCGCACAGGCGGTAAATGTCATTTGCCGGGAAAAAGGCTGAGCGAGGCCCTATGCCTTATTTCACCGGCATATCTTTATCTAAAAGATTTTATAAATTCTTATACCCTAAATAATTCGACGTGCAGAATGGTGGCATGGGAATACACTCCCAAGAGCTTACTTAAGGTGAGTAAGCACAGCCAACGCATCTGTCGCTTAAATTATGACGAGTATTACCACTCAGCGACCGTTCCGTCTGGGAAACGCCATAATGGATTACGCCAGTCTGGTGCATTCTTACTTCTTTCAATCACCAGCTCTTCGTTAATTTCCACGCCGAGACCCGGTTTATTCAGTGGATAGAAGTGACCATCATCCATTTTGAAATCATCTTTATTGATAACGTAATCCAGCAGTTCAGCACCCTGATTATAGTGAATGCCCATGCTCTGCTCCTGGAACACCGCGTTGCGTGAAACGAAATCGACATGCAGGCAGGCAGCCAGCGCGATTGGGCCGAGCGGACAGTGTGGTGCCAGCGCTACATCGTAAGACTCTGCCATCGCGGCAATTTTGTAGCACTCGGTGATACCGCCCGCATGCGACAGATCCGGTTGCAGAATCGCCAGGCCACCCGCTTCCAGCACGCGTTTGAACTCGAAGCGCGAGAACATACGTTCGCCTGCCGCAATCGGAATATGAGTTTGCGCCGCCAGACGCGGATAGTATTCTGCCTGCTCCGCCAGCACCGGCTCTTCAATGAACAGCGGACGATACGGCTCCAGCTCTTTGATCAGCACTTTCGCCATTGGCGCACTGACGCGGCCGTGGAAATCGAGGCCGAACTCAATCTCTTTGCCAAAGGCTTCACGAATCTGTGCCACGGTATTCACCGCTGCATCCACTTTGCGCGAGTTGTCGATAATGCCCATCTCTTCGCATCCATTCAGCTTGAAGGTGTCGAAGCCAATCTTGCGCAGTTTCTTGATGCCGTCGACCACTTCTTCCGGACGATCGCCCCCCACCCAGCTGTAAGCCTTGATGCTGTCACGCACCAGACCACCAAGCAGCTGATACACCGGCACGCCCAGCGCTTTGCCTTTGATATCCCACAATGCCTGATCGATACCGGCGATGGCGCTCATCAAAATCGGACCACCGCGATAGAATCCACCGCGATACATCACCTGCCACAAATCGTTGATGCGTGCCGGGTCCTGACCAATCAGATATTCCGACAGCTCATGCACAGCCGCTTCGACGCTGCGCGCGCGCCCTTCAATCACCGGTTCGCCCCAGCCAACGATGCCTTCGTCGGTTTCGATTTTCAGGAACATCCAGCGCGGCGGCAGGCGATAAGTGGTCAGTTTGGTAATTTTCATCGTACAGCATCCTTATAAGCAGCAATAAATGCGCGAGCTTTCTCCACAGTGCGCGACAGCGGCTGGCCAGCGCGATAGAGATCGCTGCCCAAACCTGCGCCAATGCAGCCTGCGGCCATAAATTCATGCAGGTTTTCCGGCGTCACGCCGCCCACCGCAAACACCGGCACTTCCGGCGGCAGCACCGCTTTCAAGGCCTTGATGTAGCCCGGACCAAACGCCGACGATGGGAAGATTTTCAGCGCCTGGGCGCCCGCTTGCAGTGCGGTGAAGGCTTCGGTGGCGGTGGCGCAACCCGCTGCAACAATCATCCCTTTCGCCACGGCCTGACGGATGACTGCCGCATCGGTATTCGGCGTCACCACCAGCTTGCTGTTAAGCGTGGCCAGTTCATCGACCTGCGCCGGATGCAACACGGTGCCCGCACCGATCAGCGCTTTATCGCCGAAAGTCTGCACCATCGCGCCGATGCTTTTGGCCCATTCCGGGGAATTCAGCGGGATCTCAATGGCATCGAAACCCGCTTCGATTAGGGCACCCACGTGCGCTTCAGCCTCGTCTGGCGTGATGCCACGCAGGATGGCGATCAATGGCAATTTAGTGTGCCAGGTCATCTGCAATACTCCTTATTCCATGCTGGAACGCGCGGTCGCCTTCCAGGGTGACTGAATCCATGCCGATAAATTGCAGCGCCTGCTGATAACGCTGCGCCAGCGCATTTCCAGCAATAATGATGATCGGTTGGCGGCGATCCGCGTGTTCCGTCATCAGCGCCACTTCATGACCAATCAGCAGGCCGGATAGGAAATCGCTGATATGGCGGCGATCGCGTGCGCCCAATACATGAGAAGCACGCACTTCGAACAGCCTGGAAAGGATCGATGCGTCGTGGCTGCCGACCGCTAAGCCCTCACGGAAAGCGGCGGCATTCTCTTCCTGTTCGGGTAAACCCGCACCGATTAGCGACTGTTTCAGCAGCAGATGATGCAGTTCACCCGTCATCACCGTGCGAAAGTCCTGTACACGCTGCTGCTCCACCTGCACCCATTTGGCATGCGTGCCAGGCATCACATACTGCATAGCGGGTTGCAGCGCGAAGGCACCTAGCAACTGTGTCTCTTCACCGCGCATCACGTTGTAGTTGTCAGCACGTTCGACGCTCAATCCCGGCACGATCCACGCTTTATCTTCAACGCGGGTCAGGCGGCTGCTGAGTTGATCCAACGCCACAGGACAGGCCAGATAAGGCACCGTAAGCCAGCCTGCATTGCTACCGACCATGCCCGCCATCACCACCGGCACATCATTCACTGGCCAACCGTCTGTCACACTGGCAAAGACCTCTGCAGGCGTGCGTCCGCCAAGACGCGTGACGCCCGCTTCTGACCGGCGCTCATCAACGCAGTTACCCTGCTGATAATGCCAGGCACGCAGATTGGTTGAACCCCAATCAATCGCGATATAGCTGGTCACATAATCTCCTTGAGTCGGGCGGTGGAGCTGGCGATCATCGCTTTTGCCGCCTGCTCCGCCGCATCACCATCCTGATGTCGGATGGCATCAAACAGCGCCTTGTGTTCGGCTAAGGTGCGCGGCATGTTGCCGGAATCCGCCATGTAGGTTTTCGCAAACACCGCTTTCTGTAACTGGCTGATCGCCACATTAAGCTGCTGCAATACCGGATTGTGCACCGAAGCCAGCACCGCTTCGTGGTAGCGGATATCCGCCTCATTGAATGCTTCCCGATCGAGATGATGGGCAACCATGTCGTTATAAGCCTGCTCAATCGCCGCCAAATCGTTGGAGGTCGCGCGTTCCGCCGACCAGCGCGCAATCTGCGGCTCCACCAGCACGCGCACTTCACTCATGGCGGCAATCAGCCTGGGATCCTGGTCGTGCGCCAGTGCCCATTGCAGGACATCGCTGTCGAGGTAATTCCACTGATTGCGCGGGGTGACAAAGGCGCCACGGTAACGCTTCATCTCCATCAACCGCTTCGCCATCAGCGAGCGAAATACTTCGCGGATGATGTTTCGCGAGGTGCCAAACCGTTCACACAACTCGGCTTCGGCTGGCAACGCGGCGCCCGGCACATACTTCCCTGCTACAATTTCTTCACCCAGCGTCAGGATGATGCGCTCGGTTTTGCTTAATTGTTCTTGCGTCATGATGTTCCATTCAGTGAAAGACGGTAGCCCATCAGATTACTGCTTTCGACGCGTGAAAACTAACAGACACCTCACGTCATGACGCAGATTGTAGTACCAACTAGGAAAGTTGTACTACAATATGGATCACATAACAGACAATTTATCGACGCATAAATGTGCACCCGATTAAATCGAGCTGAGTGTGAGTTGGGGCATCATTTATGACGGATCAGTGTGCCCCAGGCAGAAACTTAGAAGCTCGCTCGTTGGGTGATCATTCATGGTGAAGCAATGCGCACCGGGTGGAAACGGGACTGATCGTTCGCGGGTTCATCATTTATGAAGTATGAATAGCTGCTTCACGGAAACCGTAACGATCATTCGTCGTGTCGGCATTGATGGCGACCGATGGGCATTTGCAGAATGAATTCAGAGAGGCGGACAGCAGCACGCTGCCCGCAAAAGAAAGGATTACAGCACCAGCTCTTCAATGGCATGCGCGACGCCATCTTCCATATTGGTTTTGGTCACGAACTGCGCAATGTTTTTGACTGAATCAATGGCATTACCCATCGCCACGCCGGTTCCCGCGTACTCAATCATCGCCAGGTCGTTTTCCTGATCGCCAATTGCCATGACTTCCGACTGTTGCAGGCCGAGTTTGTCCGCCAGCATTTTCACGCCGTAGCCTTTGTTGACCAGTGGATTGAGAATTTCGAGGTAGTACGGCGCACTTTTCAGGATGGTATAGCTGTCACGCGCCCGCGCAGGCAGGCCAGCAATCGCTTTATCCAGCAAATGTGGCTTGTCGATCATCATCAGTTTCGGGAAGCGAGTGGCCGGGTCCATCTCTTCTACCGCGCGATAGCGAACCGGAATGCCGGTCAGGCTGGCTTCATGGATGGTGTATTCGCTGATGTCTTTGTTTGGCGTGTAGAGGAAAGATTTGTCGAATGCCTGGAAATGCACGCCGAGGTCGCGCGCCAGCTGTTCCAGATAAAGATAGTCATCAAAGCTCAGCGTTTTTTCTGCCACCACATCGCCGCTATCCGCGCTGTGCACCAGCGCACCGTTGTTACTGATGCAATACTGGCCGGGCTGCTGCATATCGAGTTCCATCAGATAGCGCTCAATGCCGACCAACGGACGACCAGTCGCCAGCACAATGGAAACGCCTTTATCACGCGCACGACCAATCGCCGATTTCACCGCCGCCGTCACTTCGTGCTGCGGGTTGAGCAGCGTGCCGTCCATATCGATCGCAATCAATTTTATCGCCATAACATCCTCGGTTAAGTCAGAGTTTGTTTAATGCTAGCGCGATTCAGCTCACATTGAACAGTTAATCGGCAACGGACGGCACTTCAGGCTATTTTGCGGTCAGCGGCTTGCGGACAAACAAGCCATAGCTCAGCGCACCCAGCATCAGCAAGCCCGCTCCCAGCAAGAACACGTTGGTAAATTTGCCGGTAGTATCCAGGATGATGCCCGTGACAATGGGTGCCATTGCTGCGCCGAGGAAGCCACCAAAGTTCTGAATCGCACCCAATGAGGCAACCTGAGATTTTGGTGCAATATCACTGGCCAGCGTCCAAAGTGCCCCTTGTGGCATCTGCGAACAGAAGTAGCCCATGGCCAGCAGGCCGATTGCCAGCGGCGTACTATCCACGAAGGGGATCGGTGCCACGAAGCAGGCGGCCAATGCTGCGCCAGTCACAATAGGAACTTTACGCGCGGTGATGGCCCGCACACCGCGACGCACTAATCGATCGGACAGCATACCGCCCACCAGCACGCCTAAAATGCCGGCGAAGAATGGAATAGAGGCGATCCAACCAGTGGCTTTAAGACTGAAACCCAGGGATTTCTCCAGATAGCCTGGTAGCCAGGTCAGATAAACCCAAATGGTGAACATGATGGAGAAGTTGCCGATCACCATAAACCAGGTGGTGCTATGGCGGAACAGTGCGCCCCAACTGGCTTGTGCCTTCTCTTCTGGTGCAGCGACACTGCGCTGCCCGGCATGCAGCAAAGCATCTTCACGCGCTTCTGGATCACGATAAAACTTCCACCACGCCAGCAGTAATGGGATCCCCATTAAGCCAATGGCGACAAACATGCCGCGCCAGCCGAATGTCAGCAACAGTACGGTCAGAATCGGAGGGGCAATCGCATTTGCGATTTGCGAACCGGTATTGATGATCGCCGTGGGTAAGCCTCGCTCGTTATCACCAAACCAGCGATGGGTGATCTTAATGCCCGAAGTGAAAAACGGCGATTCGGCGATCCCTAACATCATGCGTAAGCCATAGAAGAAGCTGTAGCTGTTCACAAACGCCGCCAGCACAGTAAACGTGGACCATAAGCCAAGCGCCCATGAAAACATTTTCTTCGGGCCAAACTTATCCACCAGCCAGCCAGCGGGTAAATTCGCCAGCGCATAAGGCCAGAGGAACGCGGAAAGTAACAAGCCCATTTCCGTTTGAGAGAAACCAAATTCAGCGGCAATGGTGGTGTTGGCAATGCTCAGGTTGGCGCGATCAAGATAGTTAACCACCGCTGCCAACAACAGAAGGAGGACGATGCCCCAGCGCAGTTTACCTATGGTTGTCGGCTGGGTAATGGTCGCATCAGATAAGGTATGCGCAGAAGGTTTCATGACGCCTCCTGCGGTGCAGTAAACAGGTCGAGATGGATTTTAATCACTGCTTTGCGAATGCGCTGTACTTCGGGCGCGGCACAGCATGGGCGATGCACATCGTGCGGGAAAAACAGCGCGAATTGGCCAGGCGTTAAGGTAATCATCGATTCATTGATGGTGTCCTGATAAAACACCACATCTCGTTCATTGCGCAAATCTTCAGTAATGACATGCTGCGGATGCGCACGCGCCACGCCGATATTTTCACGTCCTTCCAGTAAATATTGAATATCAACATAGTTAAAGTGCGACTCCGCACGGCGCGCACTCGCCGGCTCGGTCTCCATTTCCTGCACCAGACAGAACATCTGGTTGTTGGGCAGTAAATCGTATTTCCCTGCTTCCAGCTGGCTGAAATCGGTATCCGCAATCCAGCGAATAGCCTGGTCAACTATGGGATGAAAAGCGTGGCGCTCGCGCGTCCAGTCCAGTCGATCGCATACAATCATGATGTCTTCCCGTGTCGTTATCGTTAGAGGGTTCAGGTACAGCGGGAGGATAAATATCCTCCCTGAGAGGTGTTATTTGGCTACACGTGGCTGCCACAACGCACTGCCATCACGGATTTGATCGAGCAGCACGCTCAATCCCCAGAATTTTTCCAGCACGTTGTCTTTGTTCACCCGGCAGTGCTCACTGGCAAACGTGCCCAGTCGCTGGTGATAAATCTTGGCGTTTTTTGGATAGCCGAGCGTTTCAGTCACAGCGCTCAGCGACAGGAACAGCGACAGTTCATGGGCTTTTTCCGGCTGCTGTGCGCCATGGTGATAAAGCCAGTGATATAAGCCCGGATGGAAGTTGGTGAACACACCGCTGAAACCTTTGGATCCCGCTTGCATCGCCGGCCAGGCAATCGCGGCATTCGCATTGATAATGGCCAGTGGCGTGCCCTGAGCCAGTTTGACGCGGCGCTCAACAGTTGGCAGATCGCAGCTCACATCTTTCAGCACCACAAAACGGCCACTATTGGCGCAGAAACTGAACTCTTCATCACTCAACAGTCGACGATATGGCGCCGGGCACTCATAAAGCCCCAATGGCATGTCTGCGGGTAACGATTCCAACAGATGATTGAGATGGGTATAGAATGCTTCGCTGCCCTGATTTTGAGGATCGAGGTGGTTGGTCACCAGGACCAAAGCATCAATCCCGGTATTGGCCATAGCCTGCAGCTCTTTAGTTTGCTCTGCCAGATCATCACTGACATGGCCTGAGGCGATAACGGGCACGCGGCCTTCTACTTTCTGTACCACAAAGCGAGCCAGTTCTACTCGCTCCTCAAGGCTGAGATACTGCATCTCACTCGACTGGCACACCGCGAATAGCGCATCCACGCCCTCTTTTAAGTACCAGCTAATTAGCTTTTCCAGGCCGGGATAATCAATCTGGTTATCTGGGGTAAACGGGGTCAGCATAACCGGTACAATGCCTTCAATCTTTTTCATCATCTCTCCTGACAGCGAAAGGCCGCTGTGATTAGTTATCTGGTTTATCGTTGTTGAAGTCGGGTCAGCACCTGCTGACGATCGGGCATGTTGCTTGCCCCTTCTCGTTCAACAGCGAGCGAAGCAAAAGCAGAGGCCCAGGTCGCCGCTTGCAGCAAGCTTTGGCCCTGAGCGAGTGCCGCCACCAACGCGCCGTTGAAGGCATCGCCCGCGCCCGTGGTATCCACGCTGAGCGCAGGAAATGCCGGAATATGGTGAAATTGTTGGTTATCAAACAGCAGTGCACCGCGCGATCCCATGGTGATGATCACCCTCCGCGCGCCCAGTGCGACAATGGCCTGAGCAGCCGCGCGTGCGCTGGCGACATCATGGATTTCAATGCCAGACAGACGCGAAGCTTCGGTTTCATTCGGCGTGAGTACATCAATCATCGGCAGGCAGCTCACCACGTCAGGGGAAAATGGCGCAGGGTTCATAATGACGCGCACGCCCATGGTGTGTGCGAGACGGATGGCGCTGCGGGTAGCTTCAAAGTTGTTTTCCAACTGCAGTAGCATCACATCCGCATCGGTTAATTCATGCGTGAGTTCAGCAATCTCTTCGTCGGTAATGGTTTTGTTGGCACCCGAATAGATGGCAATCATGTTCTCGCCATTTTCTTGCGAGACATAAATGATGGCGCTGCCCGTGGGTTCGGTATCGGTCTGATAGAGACGAAAGGAGTGAATGTCGGAAGCGGAGAGATGATCGAACGCAAACTGGCTGAATTGATCGGTACCGACTTTGGCCACAAAATGGACGCGCGTACCCGCACAGCTAGCGGCCATCGCCTGATTGGCGCCTTTACCGCCAGGCCCCAGCGTGCTGCCTAACGCCATCAGTGATTCGCCACTTTGCGGAAACTGCGCCACTTTCGCCACGATATCGACGTTAAAAGCACCAAGAATGCAGACTTTCCCCTGCTTACCGGATGACTTTATCTGGCCTTTACGTGACTGCAGGCGTTGTAGCAACACCTCAAAGTTGCCGCTTTCGCTGATGAGCTTTTCCTGCAAATTGCGGCGTAACGCAATCGCTCCACCATAGCAGCGCTGCACTAAGCCCTGCTGTGCCAGTGCACTGAGATCAGTACGAATGGTTTCTCGTGTCACGCCTAACTGGCTTGCCAATCCATTAACCGTGACCCGTTCGTGCTCATCCAGCCATTGCAAAATCTGGCTACGTCGTTCTTCCAAAAACATGCGTTTCCCTCCGTTTCGCTCGCAAGCGTAAGGGAGACGACTGTTTATGAAAGTGATGCGGATCTCAGCACTCGGGAAAAAACGGAAGCAAACAAAAGCGAATGCAGATGTTTTTCAAGGAAAAAGAAGATTGTCAGGCGGATAACAAAATAGGGGGAATAAAAAACCCTTCCCGATAGGGAAGGGTTGATGTGACAAATCAGATATCGATGTTAGCAGCTTTCAGCGCGTTCTCTTCGATGAAGGCGCGGCGCGGTTCAACCGCATCGCCCATCAGCGTGGTGAACAGCTGGTCAGCCGCGATGGCGTCTTTGATGGTGACGCGCAGCATGCGGCGGCTGTCTGGATCCATGGTAGTTTCCCACAGCTGCTCTGGGTTCATCTCGCCCAGACCTTTATAGCGCTGGACTGACAGACCACGGCGCGACTCTTTCACCAGCCACTCAATTGCCTGCTCGAAGCTGGTCACTGGCTGACGGCGATCGCCACGTTCGATAAACGCATCTTCTTCAATCAGGCCACGCAGCTGCTCGCCCAGACCACAGATTTTACGGTATTCCGGTCCATCAATGAATTCGCTGTCCATCGGATAGTCGGTATCAACGCCGTGCGTACGCACACGTAATACCGGTTCGAACACGTTCAGTTCGCTGTTGGTGCGTACGTGCGCCATATAGCTGCTGCCGTGCGCTTCGCGCTCGCTCAGGTATGCGACTAAACCTTCAATCCAGCCTTTAACTGCGGCTTCATTGCTGAGATCGCTGAGGGTCGGATGGTAGATCAGGCCACGCAGCATTGCCGTTGGGAAGCGACGTTCCATACGCTTGATCATGCGCTGGGTGCTGTTGAAATCACCCACAAGATTTTCCAGCGGCTGGCCGCCGAGCGCCGGTGCGCTGGCGTTGGTGTGCAGTGTTGCGCCATCCAGTGCGATAGCGATCTGGTACTGATCCATCGCTTCGTCATCTTTAATGTATTGTTCCTGCTTGCCTTTCTTTACTTTGTACAGTGGCGGCTGAGCAATATACACATGACCACGCTCGACGATTTCCGGCATCTGACGATAGAAGAAGGTCAACAGCAGCGTACGGATGTGCGAGCCATCGACGTCGGCATCGGTCATGATGATGATGCTGTGATAACGCAGTTTGTCCGGGTTGTATTCGTCGCGTCCGATACCACAGCCGAGTGCGGTGATCAGCGTCGCCACTTCCTGAGAGGAGAGCATCTTGTCGAAACGCGCTTTCTCCACGTTGAGGATTTTACCTTTCAGCGGCAGGATCGCCTGGTTCTTACGGTTACGTCCCTGCTTGGCAGAGCCGCCCGCTGAGTCCCCTTCCACAAGGTAAATTTCAGACAGCGCAGGGTCACGTTCCTGGCAATCAGCCAGCTTGCCCGGCAGACCAGCCAAGTCCAGCGCGCCTTTACGACGGGTCATTTCACGGGCGCGGCGCGCCGCTTCACGTGCACGCGCGGCATCGATAATTTTGCCAACCACGATTTTCGCGTCTGACGGGTTTTCCAGCAGGTATTCGCTCAGCAGTTCGTTCATCTGCTGCTCAACCGCGGATTTCACCTCAGAAGAGACCAGTTTGTCTTTGGTCTGTGAGGAGAACTTTGGATCCGGCACTTTCACCGAGACCACAGCAATCAGGCCTTCACGCGCATCATCACCGGTGGCGCTGACTTTGGCTTTTTTGCTGTAGCCTTCTTTGTCCATATAAGCGTTCAGCGTACGCGTCATTGCCGCACGGAAGCCCGCAAGGTGCGTACCGCCATCGCGCTGTGGAATGTTGTTGGTGAAGCAGTAGATGTTTTCCTGGAAACCATCGTTCCACTGCAGCGCGACTTCCACACCAATACCGTCTTTCTCGTTAGAGAAATAGAACACGGTTGGGTGAATCGGGGTTTTGTTCTTGTTGAGGTACTCAACAAACGCCTTGATGCCGCCTTCGTAGTGGAAGTGGTCACTCTTGCCGTCACGCTTGTCTTCCAGACGGATTGAAACACCCGAGTTCAGGAAGGAGAGTTCACGCAGGCGTTTCGCCAAAATGTCATACTCGAACTCCACCACATTGGTGAAGGTTTCGTAGCTCGGCCAGAAACGGACGCGTGTACCGGTGGTTTCAGTATCACCGGATACCGCCAGCGGTGCCTGCGGCACACCGTGCTGATAAATCTGCTGATGCACTTTACCTTCGCGGCGAATGGTCAGTTCCAGTTTCTGCGACAGGGCGTTAACCACTGACACGCCCACGCCGTGCAGACCACCGGACACTTTATACGAGTTATCGTCGAATTTACCGCCGGCGTGCAGCACGGTCATGATCACTTCTGCCGCAGACACACCCTCTTCCGGGTGAATGCCGGTCGGAATACCACGGCCATCATCCTGAACAGACACAGAATTGTCCGCATGGATGGTGACGACGATGTCACTACAGTGACCCGCGAGCGCTTCGTCGATTGCGTTATCCACGACCTCGAATACCATGTGATGCAGACCGGTGCCGTCATCGGTATCACCGATATACATACCCGGGCGTTTGCGTACCGCATCAAGCCCTTTAAGGACTTTGATACTTGAGGAGTCATAAGAATTCGACATCAACGTTTCTCGCTCATTTAATCTTCAGGTTGAACCGCTATTTTACCCTGTTCCACGCGGAACATCTTGCCCTTTTCGTCACTCATGTCGATTACATGTTCGACACCAATGGCGCTGACAAATACCTGAGCCTGCGTGGCTTTCAGGCGCTCGGCCAGCAACCGACGACGCGAATCGTCCAGCTCCGAGGCAAAGTCATCAATCAGGTACAAACAGCGACGTCCGCTGCTGCGCGTCAGATATTCGCCCTGCGCTAAACGCAGCGCACACATCAGCAGCTTTAATTGTCCGCGTGAGAGTAAATCTTCCACCGGCGTGCCTTCTGCACGAATGCGAAAATCCGCTTTGTGCGGGCCGCTGGCGGTGTAGGTGAGCGCGCGATCGCGCTCGAAATTGCGTTCCAGCAGTTCGGCAAAATCGCTCTCTTTATCCCAGCCACGTTGGAATGAAAACGACAGCTCAAACTCTGGTAAAAATTGACCACAGGTGGCGATGATCTCTTTCGCTATCGCCGCACTGTACTCAGCGCGCCACTGACTAATCTGTTCGGCCAGCGGCACCAGTTCCTGATCCCACGGGCGGATCTGGCTGTAGCGTGAAACTTGTCGCAGCGCGGCATTACGCTGTTTCATCAATCGCCGCAAATTGTTCCACGCGTTGAAGAAGCCGGGCGCCGAGTGAAAACAGCCCCAATCAACATAGGCTCTACGGTATTTGGGGCCGCCGTTAAGTAAAGTAAACCCTTCAGGGGTGATCAGCTGCATCGGCAGCAATTGTGCCAGCTCGGCCACTTTATGGCCGTCGCTTCCATCAATCCGTACTTTGCTGTCACCGGCACGATTTTTGGTGAGACCAACTGCCAACTCTCGCTCGTTGCCTTCAATACGCCCATGCAGCACAAAGGCGTCCTGATCGTGGCGGATAACGCGTCCGGCCTGCAAACTGCGGAATGCGCGACCGTGTCCGAGGGTATAAATAGCTTCGAGCACGCTGGTTTTGCCGCTGCCGTTAGCGCCCACAAGGAAATTAAAGCCCGGTGCCAGCGTGAGATCGGCTTGCTCGATATTACGGAAATCTTTAATCAGGAGGCGGGTTAAAGCCATGAACGAATCCAGCTACGCATTAAGAAGTGTTTTTTCACCTAACCCTGCTATCAAGGGCGTTAACGGCGAAGCTAGTTTGCTCAAGGCCAGCGCGCAGGCCCTGGGAGCATACTGAAGTATGTGACCAGGGACGAGCACTGCCCGGGGGCAAAATAGCGAGTAAGTTAGCCCGCTAGACGATCACAAGCGCATTGGCATGACGACGTATGCCGCCGCTGGGCTGGCGACATCTTCAATTTGCACACTCGAAACCGAATCGGTCAGCAGCAAACGCACGTTTTCGCATTTCAGTGCATTCAGCACATCTAACACGTAACTCACGTTAAAGCCGATCTCCAGTTCAGTGCCGCTGTACGACACATCCAGCATCTCTTCCGCTTCTTCCTGTTCAGGGTTATTGGCGGTGATCTTGAGCTGATTTTCGGTGATATAGATACGAACACCGCGGAACTTCTCATTAGAGAGAATCGCTGCACGGGCAAACGCCTGTTTCAGCAGATCGCATCCCGCTTCCAGCGCTTTGTCCGGATTTTTCGGCAATACGCGGCGATAATCCGGGAAACGGCCATCAACCAGCTTAGAGGTAAAGATAAAGTCACCTACGTGGGCGCGAATGTTGCTGCTGCCGATCTGTACCTGCAGCGGAGTCTCGCCGCCATCAAGCAAACGGACTAATTCAATCACACCTTTACGTGGCACGATCACCGAATGGTTAGGCAACGCCTGGCCAATCGGCATGGAGCATACCGCCAGACGGTGACCATCGGTGGCGACGGTGCGCAACTCTTCACCTTCGGTCTCAAACAGCATGCCGTTGAGGTAGTAACGCACATCCTGATGCGCCATCGAGAACTGGGTTGCTTCAATCAGACGTTTCAGCGTGGCCTGTGGCAAGGTGAACTCCACCTCGCTCTGCCAGTCATCCAGATTAGGGAAGTCAGTGGCGGGCAGCGTCGATAAGGAAAAACGGCTGCGGCCAGAACGCACCAGCATTCTGTCACCTTCAAGCGTCAGGCTAATTTCCGCCCCCTCTGGCAAACCGCGACAGATATCGAGGAATTTACGCGCGGGCACGGTGGTCGCACCGGGCTCGTGGGGCTGCGTTAATGCAACGCGGGCCACCATCTCCATTTCCAAATCGGTGCCGGTCAGACGCAGTACGCCTTCACTCACCTGCAACAGTAAATTTCCGAGGATCGGTAAGGTCGGGCGTCCACCAAGCGGGCCGCTAACCTGTTGCAGTGGTTTCAGCAACTGCTCACGTTCTACAATAAATTTCATATGCGTCAGGAAGATAATGTTCGAATGAGGTTAGAGAAATCTTCTTTGATGTCGTGGCTCTCTTCACGCAACTGCTCAATTTTACGGCAGGCATGGAGCACGGTGGTATGATCGCGGCCACCAAACGCATCGCCAATTTCCGGCAGGCTATGGTTGGTCAACTCTTTCGCCATTGCCATTGCCATCTGACGCGGACGTGCCACCGAGCGCGAACGGCGCTTCGACAGTAAATCCGCGACTTTGATCTTGTAGTATTCGGCCACCGTTTTCTGGATGTTATCGATGGTGACCAGCTTTTCCTGCAGCGCCAGTAAATCTCGCAGCGCTTCGCGCACGAAATCGATGGTGATCGCGCGGCCGGTAAAGTTGGCATTGGCGATGACGCGGTTCAGTGCCCCTTCCAGCTCACGCACATTGGAGCGCAGACGCTTGGCAATAAAGAAGGCGACTTCTCCCGGCAGGCGAATATCGTTTTCATCCGCTTTCTTCATCAGGATCGCCACACGCGTTTCCAGCTCAGGCGGCTCGATCGCGACGGTTAATCCCCAGCCAAAGCGCGACTTCAGGCGATCTTCAACACCATTGATCTCTTTTGGATAGCGATCCGAGGTCAAAATGATCTGCTGATTGCCTTCCAGCAGGGCGTTAAAGGTATGGAAAAACTCTTCCTGCGAGCGCTCTTTATTGGCAAAGAACTGAATGTCATCGATCAACAGTGCATCGACGGAGCGGTAATAACGCTTAAATTCTTCAATGGCGTTGTTCTGCAGCGCTTTTACCATGTCCTGCACAAAACGTTCTGAGTGCATGTAAACCACTTTGGCATTCGGCTTGCGCGCAATAATGCCATTTCCCACTGCATGTAACAGGTGAGTTTTACCTAAACCGGTTCCGCCATAAAGGAAGAGCGGGTTGTAAGCCCCACCAGGATTATCCGCCACCTGACGTGCCGCCGCGCGCGCCAGCTGGTTAGATTTACCTTCAACGAAGTTATCGAAGTTGTGGCGGTTATTCACATTTGAGCGGTAGGTAACATCCGCCGGGGCGGGCACTGAGTCCCAGCTTGGGCGCAAGATTTGCGCCGGAGCAGGACGGTTTTCAACAGGAGCAGGGGTGCTGTAAGCCGCCATGGCTGGCTGGCTGGCTGCAACCTGCGCAGCCGGGCGCGTGCCCACTTCAAAACGCAGCAAAGGCACATTCGGACCGCAGAATTCATTCAGCAGCCCATTAATACTATTGAGATATTTATCCCGAACCCAGTCGAGTACAAACCGATTTGGTGCATACAAGGTCAGCGTATTGTCGTTTAATTCAGCTTGCAGCGGACGAATCCACATGCTGAATTCGGTGGCAGGAAGCTCATCCTGCAAACGGGCAAGACACTGTTGCCAAAGCGTAAGTGACACGGCGGACTCCACTCGTACAAAATCGATAAGAATTTCAGGCGCTAATAATAGAAACTGTCTTTTTTGACACAGGCGATCAGAAAGCGCCTGCGACCGCTATCCGCGGTAGTCATCCCTGGCGATCGCAGTGAGGATCGTCAGCGGAAGGGCGGATCATAGCGCAAAGCGGCACAGAGATCTTCCCTTTCTACACAGTTTTGATCCAATTTATCCACAGGCTAGTGAAGCGCTAATGAGTTTACGCTTTCTGTGGAAAAAGCGAGCGGTGATCTTGCTGAAAGAGGCAATTTTTCTGGTCGCCTCTCGTTTCCGCGCAATAAATCTGCAAATTGATCGCAAGAAGATCCGGCGCGATCCTTGCGCTTTACCCTATAGCCCGTATAATTCCCCACCCGGCATTATTGCGTGAAGCCTTGATGCCCGGAATCAGCGGGCTGTATCTGGTTTCCAGGTGCCGCGAACTGCGAAGTAAATTGACTCTGGACTGTACAATTATTACAATCCCGCCTCTTTATTAAAGACACATTGAGGCGTCGGTCGATTTACTGGCCCGAAAACGCGTCACCCAGTGAAAATTTTCAAGTTTAGGTAGAAATCGCCATGAAACGCACTTTTCAACCGTCCGTACTGAAGCGCAACCGTTCACACGGTTTCCGTGCTCGTATGGCAACAAAAAATGGTCGTCAGGTTCTGGCACGTCGTCGTGCTAAAGGCCGTGCTCGTTTGACCGTTTCTAAGTAATAAAGCTAACCCTCGTGGTTAAGCTCGCATTTCCCAGGGAGTTACGTTTGTTAACTCCCACTCATTTCACTTTCGTCTTCCAGCAGCCACAAAGAGCCGGTACGCCGCAAATCACCATCCTCGGCCGCCTTAACTCGCTGGGGCATCCCCGCATCGGTCTTACCGTCGCCAAAAAGCATGTGAAACGCGCCCATGAACGCAACCGGATCAAGCGATTGACCCGCGAAAGCTTTCGTCTGCGCCAACATGAGCTGCCTGCGATGGATTTTGTCATCGTGGCGAAAAAGGGGATTGCTGACCTCGATAACCGTGCGTTAACGGAAGCGTTGGAGAAACTATGGCGTCGTCACTGTCGCCTGGCTCGCGGCTCCTGATCGCCCTGATACGCGTTTATCAACGCGCCATCAGCCCACTACTTGGACCTCATTGTCGGTTCCATCCCACCTGCTCGCAGTATGGGATTGAGGCATTACGTCGTTTCGGCGTCGTAAAAGGTAGTTGGTTGACGATAAAACGCGTATTAAAATGCCACCCTTTGAACCCGGGTGGTGACGATCCTGTGCCGCCAAAAACCTTTGATACCAGAGAACATTAACGATGGATTCGCAACGCAATCTCTTTCTCATCGCTTTTCTGTTCGTGTCTTTTATGATCTGGCAAGCCTGGCAGACGGACCACGCTCCGCAGCCACAGCAGACTCAGACCACGCAGAACACAAGCAGCGCAGCGGGTGATGCCGCCTCTTCCGGCGTGCCGGCTAGCGGTCAGGGCCAAACGATCACCGTTAAGACTGATGTCCTGTCACTCAGCATCAATACTCGCGGTGGCGATATTGAGCAGGCACAGCTGCTGACTTACCCGGACAAACTGGGTTCAGACGCACCGTTCCAGCTGCTGGAAACCACCCCTGCCTTCGTTTATCAGGCGCAGAGTGGCTTAACCGGTCGTAATGGTCCGGATAACCCGAACAATGGCGCTCGTCCGCTGTTCACCACCACTCAGGATCACTTCGAGATGGCCGATGGCCAGACCGAGCTGCGCGTACCACTGACCTGGACCGATGAAAAAGGTGTGGTTTACACCAAAACCTTCGTGTTCAAGCGTGGCGACTTCGCGGTTAACGTTGACTACAACATCAATAACGCCTCGCAGCAGCCGCTGGAAGTGTCGATGTTTGGTCAGCTGAAGCAGACCATTGATCTGCCGAAGCATCGTGATACCGGCAGCAACAACTTTGCCCTGCACACCTTCCGTGGCGCAGCGTACTCGACCAGCGAAGCGAAATACGAAAAATACAAATTCGATACCATCGCGGATAACGAGAACCTGAACGCGACCACCAGCAATGGTTGGGTGGCGATGCTGCAGCAGTACTTTGCAACGGCTTGGGTGCCACGTACTCAGGGTAACAACACCCTGTACACCAGCAACCTCGGTAACGGCGTTGCGGCAATCGGTTATAAATCTTCACCGGTGACCGTGGCAGCAGGCGCACAGCAAGACCTGGGCGCGACCCTGTGGTTGGGGCCAGAAATCCAGGACAAGATGGCCGCTATCGCGCCTCACCTGGATCTGACTGTAGATTACGGTTGGTTGTGGTTCATCTCTCAGCCACTGTTTAAGCTGCTGAAGTTCCTGCACAGCTTTATCGGTAACTGGGGCTTCTCGATTATCGTTATCACCTTCATCGTTCGTGGCATCATGTACCCGCTGACCAAAGCGCAGTACACCTCCATGGCGAAGATGCGCATGCTGCAGCCGAAGATTCAGGCAATGCGTGAGCGTCTGGGCGATGACAAGCAGAAGCAGAGCCAGGAAATGATGGCGCTGTACAAAGCAGAGAAAGTGAACCCGCTGGGTGGCTGCTTGCCGCTGGTTATCCAGATGCCTATCTTCCTGGCCTTGTACTACATGCTGTCAGGTTCGATTGAACTGCGTCATGCACCGTTCATTCTGTGGATTCATGACCTCTCCGCGCAGGATCCGTACTACATTCTGCCGGTTATCATGGGTATCACCATGTTCTTCATCCAGAAGATGTCACCGACCACCGTGACCGATCCGATGCAGCAGAAGATCATGACCTACATGCCGGTTATCTTTACCGTGTTCTTCCTGTGGTTCCCTGCGGGTCTGGTGCTGTACTACATCGTCAGTAACCTGGTGACCATCCTCCAGCAGCAGCTGATTTATCGCGGGCTGGAAAAACGTGGTCTGCACAGCCGCGACAAGAAGAAAGCGTAACGTCTGACTGCAACAGCAGCAGCGTATACTCAAGGGGCGGCATTTATGTCGCCCTGTTTTTTTTCAAATTTTGTACCCTAAATAATTCGAGCGCAGCCAACGCCGCTGCAGCTTGAAGTATGACGGGTAAGAGAGAGAATCATGAGCCACAGCGATACTATCGTTGCCCAGGCGACACCTCCCGGCCGTGGCGGCGTCGGCATTCTGCGTATTTCCGGCGCCAAAGCCGCTGACGTCGCGCAAGCCGTGCTCGGCAAATTGCCGAAACCGCGCTATGCCGACTACTTGCCATTCAGCGATGCGGATGGCAGCGTGCTGGATCAGGGGATTGCGCTGTGGTTTCCTGGTCCCCACTCTTTCACCGGCGAAGATGTGCTGGAGCTGCAGGGTCACGGCGGCCCGGTGATTCTGGATCTGCTGCTGAAACGCATCGTGGCGCTGTCGGGTGTACGCATCGCTCAGCCGGGTGAATTCTCCGAACGTGCGTTCCTCAACGACAAACTCGATCTGGCGCAGGCGGAAGCGATCGCCGACCTGATCGACGCCAGTTCAGAGCAGGCCGCGCGTTCCGCCGTGAATTCACTGCAAGGCGCATTTTCCCTGCGCATCAATACACTCGTGGAAGCACTCACTCACCTGCGCATCTACGTGGAGGCCGCTATCGACTTCCCGGATGAGGAGATCGATTTTCTGTCTGACGGCAAAATCGAAGGTCAGCTTAATGCGGTGATCGGCGATCTTGATAACGTGCGCGCCGAAGCGCGTCAAGGCAGCCTGCTGCGCGAAGGAATGAAAGTGGTGATTGCTGGTCGTCCTAATGCCGGTAAATCCAGCTTGCTGAATGCCCTCGCCGGTCGTGAAGCCGCGATTGTCACCGATATCGCTGGCACCACGCGTGACGTGCTGCGTGAGCATATTCATATCGACGGCATGCCGCTGCACATCATCGATACTGCGGGGCTGCGTGAAGCCAGTGATGAAGTTGAGCGAATTGGAATTGAGCGCGCCTGGCAGGAAATCGAGCAAGCCGATCGCGTGCTGTTTATGGTCGATGGCACCACCACCGACGCCACCGAAGCGGCCGCAATCTGGCCTGATTTTGTCGCACGTTTACCGGCACAACTGCCGATTACTGTGGTGCGTAACAAAGCCGATATGACCGGCGAAGTGCTGGGTCTGACAGAAGTGAATGATCACTCACTGATTCGTCTTTCTGCGCGGACGGGGGAAGGCGTGGATGCACTGCGCGACCATCTAAAACAGAGCATGGGCTTCTCTGGCAATATGGAAGGTGGCTTCCTGGCACGCCGACGCCATCTGCAGGCATTAGAGTTAGCAGCCACTCACTTACAGCAGGGTAAAGACCAGCTGCTGGGTGCATGGGCCGGTGAACTGCTGGCGGAAGAGCTGCGTCTGGCTCAGCAGGCGCTGAGCGAGATCACCGGTGAATTCACCTCCGACGACCTGCTCGGCAGGATTTTCTCAAGTTTCTGTATTGGTAAGTAGTCTTTACCCTGTTTCCCCCATCACTGTTTGGTTGGGGGAAACATGCGTCTTTGTTATTTGGCACCCCCTCTCCTTTGCAGTATAACGATCGCTGGCCCGTGCTAAAGCGTATCGGCCTCACCCACGATTCATGCTAAACATTAGGCGCAAGTTGCTGCCTGAACAGGAGAGAAACATGAGTACACCGCTCGACAGCGTGGCGCTGAACGCGCTGTTCAATGACGCTCGCACCCACAGCTACTGGCAGGACAAACCGATTTCTCACGATGTGCTGCAGCAACTCTATAGCCTGACCGCGCTCGGCCCGACTTCAGCCAACTGTTCACCAGGACGGTTCGTGTTTGTCACTTCGCAGGAAGGCAAAGAGAAGCTGAAACCTGCGCTCTCCTCCGGCAACGTGGACAAAACCATGGCAGCACCGGCAACGGTGATCGTGGCGTGGGATCCTGAGTTCTATGAAGCGCTGCCCAAACTCTTCCCGCACGGTGATGCGCGTAGCTGGTTCACCAGCAGCCCGGATCTGGCTAAAGAGACGGCTTTCCGCAATAGCAGCCTGCAGGCAGGATATTTAATTCTGGCGGCGCGTTCGCTGGGGCTGGATGCCGGCCCTATGTCCGGTTTTGACCCGTCAAAAGTCAATGAAGCCTTCTTTAGCGAAAGCAAATGGCAGGTGAATTTACTGATTAATCTGGGCTATGGCGAAGCCAGCAAACTACATGCGCGTTTACCGCGTCTCGGCTTTGATGAAGCCTGCAAATTTGCCTGATTGATTCCAGGCGTCGGGCATTGCGCGACGCCTGTCACTCACATTAACCCAGCGAGTGAAAACCGCTGTTGAAATAGACCATCGGCTCCGCCGCTTCACCTGGCAGTGAAATGCCAACGATGCGCGCCAGCAGCACGCTGTGCGTATTCCACTCCACCACTTTCTCCAGCTGGCAGTCAAAACTCACCAATGCATCAGCCAGCACCGGTGCACCGGTGTTCAGCGTTTGCCACTCACCGCTCTGGAAGCGTTCTGCGCGACGTGCAGACTGACTGAACTGCGCGCATAAATCGTCATGCTGTTCACGCAAGACGTTCACAGCGAAATGGCCAGCATTCACAAATGCGTCGTGGCTGGATGCACTACGATTAACACACACCAGCAGGCTTGGCGGCTCGGCAGCCAGTGAGCTAACGGAGGTCGCAATCAGACCCAGCTTTTCGCCCTGAAACTCAGTGGTCACTAAAGAAACGCCTGCGGTCAGGCGGCGCATACCATGACGAAATTCATCAAGTGAGATTGATTCCTGGCGAGTAAGTGAAGTTACTGACATAAAAAAACTCCGACGTGCATGCTGCTGCGATGGGCACGATTATCTTGAGGTGGATTGTTCACGCACTTAGATGTGCTTTTGGTTGCCCAAATCCTACACTACCTCAGACTTTACGGCACCCTATCCGCGCAAAATCAGCAAAAGCGTTATATGCAAATTCAACTGATGGGATTAGCCGCCGCTTCGGTCTTATCTGATTTTTGGTCATTGCATGTTATGCCGGATGCAAACCTCTGAGAAAATTCCTACAATAGCGCCGATGATTATCTGACCATTTTCACGGAGCGACAGATGGCTAGTCATTTTGTACGTTGGATGGGTAACTCGCCGCTCTCTTCAGAGCTGTTTCGGGTTCCACAGGATGTGATTAACAGCGCCGATCGCTTCCCTGACAAGCGCCGTAGCCGTTTTCTCGCCGCACGCGAATTGCTGGCTCAGCTGATGCTGCGTGTCTATGGCATTCGTGAACTCCCGCCGCTTGTGACCACCAGCAGCGGACGACCTTGCTTTGCCGATCCTAACCTCCCTGACTTTAGTATTGCGTACGCCGGTAATATGGTCGGTGTGCTGCTGGCGGAAGAAGGCGGACGTGCGGGGTTGGATATGGAGATTGTCCGCGCCCACAGCCGTCAGACGCAGGACACGCTCACGCAGGATCTCTCATCGGGTGAGAAAGCGTGGATCAACGCGCAGCAGGATTTTATGGAAGCGGTGACGCAAATCTGGACACTGCGCCAGAGCATCCTCAAATTGACCGGTGAAAGTGAGAACGGTGCCGGTTCGCTGCAGTTGCACCCTGCTGCCGGCCGTCTGCGCTCCAGCGTGTTTCCGGATATTCAGGCGGTCTGTGATGCCGAGCCGATGCTGGTGTGGTCGTGCGCGCTCTCTCCGGGCACTGAGCGCTTATGCCTGTGGGAGATTGATGCACAACAGCAATGGCACCCATTGCGCGACGTTGAAATGAGCAAACCGAATATTGGCCCGCGCTCACTGCGTCTGACCAGCCTCACTCCCACACCCCAGGAAATCGGACATCTCTAACAAAACAGGCCGCAATCGCGGCCTGTTGTTTTTAGTGCGCGTCGATAAACGCGATTTTTAGCACAAACAGCAGGGCAACAATCACCACGCACGGGCTGATTTCACGCCAGCGTCCTGTGCCAAGCTTCATCACACAGTACGAGATGAAGCCCAGCGCGATACCTTCGGTGATCGAGAAGCTGAATGGCATCATCGCCGCCGTGACAAACGCCGGGACCGCTTCGGTGAGATCGTCCCAGCGCACGCGTGACAGTGACGCCGTCATCAAGACTCCCACATAGATCAGCGCACCTGCTGCCGCATAAGAAGGCACCATCGCGGCCAGCGGTGACAGGAACATCACCAGCAGGAACAGAATCCCGGTGATGACCGCCATCAAGCCGGTACGGCCACCAATCGCCACGCCGGAAGAGCTTTCGATATACGCCGTCACTGAAGAGGTGCCGATGAGCGAACCGGTCACCGAGCTGATGCTATCAACATACAGCGCCTGCTTCATACGCGGGAAAGTGCCCTTTTCATCGGTCAATCCGGCCTTATCGGTGACACCGATCAGCGTGCCGGAAGAGTCGAACAGGTTGACCAGCATAAAGGAGAAGATCACTCCCGCCATGCCGATGTTGAACGCCCCTTTAATATCGACCTGACCCACTACTGCGGTCACGGCCGGCGGCGCGGCAAACACACCGCTGAATTTCACATCGCCAATGGCTAAGCCAATCGCCGTAGTGACCACAATCGATACCAGCACCGCCGCGTGGATATTGCGTGAGGCCAGAATCGCGATAATGAAGAAGCCCAGCGCCCCCAGCAGTACGCTATGCGAGGTCAGGTTCCCGACCGTCACAATGGTGTCGGCATTCGGCACGATGATACCGGCGTTTTTCAGGCCCATCATGGCGATAAACAGGCCGATACCGGCGGTGATGCCGACGCGCAGACTCATCGGGATATTAGCAATCATCCAGTAGCGCACACGCAACAGCGTGAGGATCAGCAGACCCAGTGCGCCCCAGAAGATCGCCCCCATACCAACCTGCCATGAGTAACCCATCGCGCCGACCACCACAAACGCGAAGAAGGCGTTCAGCCCCATCGCCGGTGCCAGCGCGACCGGCAAGTTCGCCACCAGCCCCATCAGGATGCTACCAAAGGCCGCTATCAAACAGGTGGTGACAAACACCGCCTGAGTATCCATGCCTGCGGCGCCCAGAATTTGCGGGTTTACAAAGACGATATACACCATCGTCAGGAAAGTCGTGAAACCGGCGATCACTTCGGTGCGCGCGGTTGTGCCGTGTTCCTGCAGCTTAAAGATGCGCTGCAACAAGCCCTGATTGTTCATTCAACTGTCCCGGAAAAAAATTTATCGCCGCGTATCCTATAGATTTTAGCGCAGCAAAACACTGATTATTCGCAAACGGTTGCCGGGGTCGCTTTCTACGCTCAGTGCGCTAGAGTGTCAGCTGGCTGTTTAATAAAAGGATGATGTGCGATGTCAGTTGAATGTGTGTTTTTCGATTGCGACGGTACGCTGGTCGACAGTGAAGTGATCTGTACGCAATCCTACGTCAACACCTTTGCCCAATACGGTATTGAGCTCTCTTTGCAGCAGATGTTTGAGCAGTACAAAGGGGTAAAGCTCTATGACATCGTGCGGGATGTACTGGCGCAGCATCAGAAAGAGGTGCCGTTAGACGAGTTCGAAGCGGCGTATCGCGCGGATGTCGCCCGCCTGTTTGACCTCGACCTGAAGCCGATTGCCGGTGCCAAAGCGCTGGTGGAAAGCGTGAAAGTGCCGATGTGCGTGGTCTCCAACGGGACAGTGAAGAAGATACAGCACTCGCTGGGTTTAACCGGCATGCTGCCATACCTCGAAGGTCGGCTGTACAGCGGTTATGACATTAACCACTGGAAGCCCGATCCCGAGTTGATGTATCACGCAGCTGAGCAAATGCAGGTGCTGATTGAGAAGTGCATTCTGGTGGATGATTCAGAAGCCGGTGCGCGTGCGGGGATCGCGGCGGGCATTCCGGTATTTTACTACTGCGCTGATGCACACAATCCGGAGTTGGATCATCCGCTGGTGACGCGCTTTGACGATATGGCACAACTGCCCGCACTGTGGCGCGCACGGGGTTGGGATTTGGTGTAAACCCAGGGCGGCATGAATGTCGCCCCTGCAGAAACCGGCGCACGATGTCCGGGCAATGCAGGATGCAAATCGACTGACCCCAAAAGTGTTACCTCTGTGGTCGGTCTGATCTGTTACCTCCGTGCCCGGTGGAACCTGGTGCTGCTTCTACAGAGGCCGATGTGCGATTTTGATCTGTTCGCAGATCTAATAGGGTGCGCATTTATGCGCACCAGGTAACCTAAACGCCTTAGCCAATCGCGCCCAGTGAATCCTCGTTGCTCTGCTTCTTCGGCAGCAGGAACAGGGTGGCAACAATATCCAGCAGGTAAATCAGCGCCAGCAGCGTGATCGCCGCGGTAAACGAGATTTGCGCCGCCAGCAGACCAATCACCAGTGGACCAAAACCGCCGACACCGCGTCCAAGGTTGAACAACACGTTCTGCGCAGTGGCGCGCGCCTGCAGTGGGAAGGTGTCCGAGATCAGCGCGCCGTAACCGCCAATCATGCCATTCACAAACATCCCCATGATCGCGCCGGTAAACAGCATGACGGTAGGATCGCGCAACTGCGCATACACCACCACCATGGCGACCGCGCCAAACTGGTACAGCAGAAAGATTTTCCAGCGCGCGAAGCGATCGGCCAATACGCCAAACAGCCAGATACCAAAGGTCATGCCCACCACGGTCACCGCCGTCCACAAGCCGGATTTCGTCAGGCTAAAACCAAAGCTGGATGAGAGGTAACTTGGCATCCAGATCATCAGACCGTAATAACCGAAGTTCTGCACTGAGCAGAGGATGAAAATCCCGAGACTGGCTTTGCTGGTGGCGCGATCGGCAAACAGCAATTTGATGCGCGCGGCGAATGACAGCTGTGGCGTCTTCTCAACATGGCGTGTGAAACCCTCCGGCTCCCCCATACTGCGACGAATCACGAAGGACACTAGCGCGGGCAGTAAACCCACCAGGAACATGCCGCGCCAGCCGATCACACTCAGTAGCGGCGGAGTAATAAACGCCGCCAGCAGCACACCGAGCTGCCAGCCGATGCCGACCCATGCCGAGGCGCGATTACGCTTCTCCTTCGGCCAGGCTTCCGCAATCAGTGCCATGCCAATACCAAACTCACCGCCTAAGCCCACGCCCGCCAGCGTGCGATAGGCCAACAGATCCCAGTAGCCCTGCGCCACCGCGCACAGCCCGGTGAAGATTGAGAACATCAGGATCGTCACGGTAAGAATACGGATACGACCATAGCGATCGCTGAGATGACCAAACACAATGCCACCGATCACCGCGCCGATCAGCGTCCAGGTGACCAGCGAACCGGCCTGAGAGGGATCGAGCGCCAGCGAGACGCTGATCGCCGGTAACATAAAGCCCAGAATTAACAGATCGAAGCCGTCCATCGCATAGCCACTAATGGCAGCAACCATCGCTTTTGCCGGCGTCACGGCGTTTTTTTTCGTTATTGGGGAAGACATTTAACAGCACCTGGCAGAAAAAAGTGCGCCAAGTATAAAGAGAGGGAATCGCGGAGACCAATCAGAAATGAAGATGGCTGCCTGTTTGCCACAGTGGCAACAGGCAGCCGAAACGGCAATTAAGAGGGTTTATTGCTGCCGTCGTCACCTGACAGCAGTTCATCCAGCTTGTCGCCGCCAACGTGACGGAAATCCTGACCTTTAACGAAATAGAAGATAATTTCGCAGATGTTCTGGCAACGGTCACCGATACGCTCGATAGCGCGGGCACAGAACAGCGCCGTCAATACACTTGGGATGGTGCGGGGATCTTCCATCATGTAGGTCATCAGCTGACGCACAATGCCTTCGTACTCTTTGTCGACCTTCTTATCTTCACGATAGATCTTAATGGCTTCATTCAGATCCATACGCGCGAAGGCATCCAGCACGTCGTGCAGCATCTGCACGGTGTGGCGACCCAGAGACTCCAGGCTCACCAGCAGAGGCAAGTGCTGCTGGCTGAACTTCTCCAGCGCGGTGCGGCTGATTTTCTCCGCAACGTCACCGATACGTTCCAGCTCAGAGATAGTCTTGATGATCGCCATGACCAGACGCAAATCGATCGCGGTTGGCTGACGTTTGGCGATGATGCGCACGCAGGCTTCATCAATCTCCACTTCCATCATGTTGACCTTCTGGTCACCGTCGATGACGCGACGTGCCAGCTCGCCATCCTGGTTGTGCATCGCGGTAATGGCGTCAGTGAGTTGCTGCTCCACCATGCCACCCATGATCATCACCTGAGTGCGAATGTGCTCCAGCTCCGCGTTGAACTGACCGGAGATGTGTTTGTTCAGATTTAAATTATCCATGTGCGTCTCCTGAATCAGCCGTAACGACCGGTGATGTAATCTTCGGTCTGCTTCTGCGCGGGCTTGGTAAACAGTGTATCGGTGTCGCTGAATTCGATCAGCTCGCCCAGATACATGAAAGCGGTATGGTCAGAACAACGCGCGGCCTGCTGCATGTTGTGCGTCACGATCACCACGGTGTAATCCTGCTTCAGCTCGGTGATCAGCTCTTCAATACGACCGGTAGAGATCGGGTCGAGGGCTGAGCATGGCTCATCCAGTAACAGGACTTCCGGGCGAATCGCGATACCGCGTGCGATACACAGACGCTGCTGCTGTCCGCCTGAGAGACTGTAACCGCTCTGATGCAGCTTGTCTTTGGTTTCATTCCACAGCGCGGCTTTGGTCAGCGCCCACTGCACACGCTCGTCCATATCGGCACGTGACAGCTTTTCAAACAGACGCACGCCAAACGCGATGTTGTCATAAATCGACATAGGGAACGGCGTTGGCTTCTGGAACACCATGCCAACGCGTGCGCGCAGCAGGGCAATATCCTGATGGGAAGCCAGAATATTGTCGCCATCCAGCAGAATGTCACCTTCAGCACGCTGCTCAGGGTAGAGCGAGTACATTTTGTTGAAGGTGCGCAGCAGGGTGGATTTACCACAGCCTGATGGTCCGATGAAGGCGGTGACCTGGTTCTTTGCGATATCCAGGTTAATGTTCTTCAGAGCGTGAAACTTTCCGTAATAGAAGTTCAGATTGCGAACCTGAATTTTACCGGCAGAAGTCGTTGCCATACTCATTGCTCATCTCTCATGTGCAGCGCCGCCGAAGCCGCGCCGGGAAATTAATGTTTGCCCTTGGCGAAAACCACTCGCGCGACAATGTTCAGCAGCAGCACGCACAGGGTAATGATCAACACACCCGCCCATGCCAGGCTTTGCCACTCGGCAAATGGGCTCATGGCGAATTTGAAAATCGTCACCGGCAGGTTGGCGATCGGCTGCATCATGTCGGTACTCCAGAACTGGTTCGACAGCGCAGTAAACAGCAGCGGTGCAGTTTCGCCCGCGATACGTGCCACGGCCAGCAGGACACCGGTAATGATGCCGGAGACTGAAGCTTTCAGCGTAATGGCCGAAATCATCTTCCACTTCGGCGTACCCAGTGCATAAGCCGCTTCACGCATGCTGTCAGGTACCAGACGCAGCATGTTTTCAGAAGTACGGATCACGATAGGAATCTGCAACAGCGCCAAGGCAACCACGCCCGCCCAACCAGAGAAGTGCTGCATCTGCGCGACCACAATGGTGTAGACAAACAGACCGACCACAATGGAGGGGGCAGAAAGCAGGATGTCGTTGATGAAACGAATCACTTCTGCCAGCCAGTGCTTACGACCATACTCGGCAAGATAGATACCAGCCATGATACCCAGCGGTGTACCAATCACCGTTGACCACAGAATAAGTAACCCACTGCCCGCCAGGGCGTTGGCTAAACCACCGCCTGCGGTGTTCGGTGGCGGGGTTGATTCAGTGAACAGTGACCAGCTCAGACCATCAATGCCTTTGGTGACGGTAGTGAACAGAATCCACACCAGCCAGAACAGGCCAAAGGCCATGGTCAGCATCGACAGCGTCAGTGCCACTTTATTTTTAGCGCTGCGACGTGCCTGCATTTTACGGCGCGAGGCTTCCAGCTCAGCACGAGCATGCATTTCGATAGCGGTCATGAACGGGCTCCTTCACTCTTCGCCAGGCGCAGGATCATCAGTTTGGAGATGGCCAGTACGATAAAGGTAATCACGAACAGAATCAGACCCAGTTCCATCAATGCCGCCACATGCACACCGGATTCAGCTTCAGCGAATTCGTTCGCCAGCGCGGAGGTGATACTGTTGCCCGGCATAAACAGCGAGGCGCTGTCGAGCTGGTAGGTGTTACCGATGATGAAGGTCACCGCCATGGTTTCACCCAGTGCACGACCCAGGCCCAGCATCACACCACCGATTACACCGTTTTTGGTGAACGGCAGCACGATACGCCAGATCACTTCCCACGTGGTGCAACCAATACCGTAGGCGGACTCTTTCATCATCACTGGCGTCTGCTCAAACACATCACGCATGACCGATGCAATGTACGGAATGATCATGATGGCGAGGATCACGCCAGCGGCCAGAATACCGATACCGAATGCCGGGCCTGAGAACAGGGCACCCACAATGGGAATGTTCGACATGATGTTGCCGACCGGTGTCTGGAAGTACTCAGCGAACAGCGGGGCGAAGATAAACAGGCCCCACATGCCGTAAACGATACTCGGGATCGCTGCCAGCAACTCAATTGCGGTACCCAGCGGGCGACGCAACCAGTTAGGTGCCAGTTCCGTCAGGAATAGCGCAATGCCAAAGCTCACCGGCACAGCGATGATTAAGGCAATGATGGAGGTGACGAGGGTGCCGTAGATCGGTACCAGCGCACCAAATTGTTCGTTTGGCGCATCCCAGGTTTTGGTCCATAAGAAGGAAAAACCAAATTTTTGGATGCTTGGCCAGGAAGAGAAAATCAGGGAGACGATAATGCCACCCATCAACAACAACACGATAAGCGCGGAAAGTTTCACCAGCGCGCCGAAAATCATGTCACCTTGTTTACCTGGGGCTTTGAACGTCGGCTTAGTGGCAGCCATAAGTTTCTCGGTTCTCAGAGGAAGTTCAGGGCGGCATACCATGCCGCCCATCGGGTTGGTCAGTCAGGGGAGACTGACCGGGTCATTCGCTTACTTGTAAATCGCTTTGCCTGAGCTGTCTTTGATGTTCGCTTTCCAGGCAGTACGAATCTGGTTAGCGACGCTTTCTGGCAGCGCGGCGTAATCCAGTGAGGTTGCAGTTTTGCTGCCGCCTTTGTAAGCCCAGTCGAAGAACTTCAGCACTTCAGCACCTTTCTCAGCATTCGCCTGGTCTTTGTAGATCAGGATGAAAGTGGTTGAGGTGATCGGCCATGCATCGTTGCCTTTCTGGAAGGTCAGGTCTTGAGCGAAAGACTCGCTCCAGTTTGCGCCTTTGGCAGCGTTAGCAAAGCTGGCTTCGCTTGGTGCAACAGATTTACCGTCAGCATCAACCAGTTTGGTGTAGGTCAGGTTGTTCTGCTTAGCGTACGCATATTCAACGTAGCCGATTGAACCCGGCAGACGCTGTACGAAGGCTGCGACACCGTCGTTACCTTTACCACCCAGACCGGTTGGCCAGTTAACGGTGTTGCCTTTACCAATTTTGCTGTTCCAGTCTGCGTTGACTTTAGACAAGTAGCTGGTGAACACGAAAGAGGTACCTGAACCATCTGCGCGGCGAACCACGTTGATGTTGGTGTCTGGCAGTTTCACGCCTGGGTTCAGCTTAGTGATCGCCGGGTCGTTCCACTTTTTGATGTTGCCCAGGTAGATATCGCCAACGGTTTTTCCGTCCAGCGTCAGTTCACCTGATTTAACACCTGGGATGTTAACGGCCAGAACCACGCCACCGATAACGGTAGGGAACTGGAACAGACCATTTTTTTCCAAATCGGCATCCGCCATCGGCGCATCTGACGCACCGAAATCAACGGTTTTAGCGATGATCTGCTTAACGCCGCCTGAAGAACCAATACCCTGATAGTTGATTTTGCTACCGGTGGCTTGCTGGTATTCTGCTGCCCACTTGGCATAAACCGGTGCCGGGAATGTACCGCCAGCGCCAGTCAGGTCGGTGGCTGCAAAAGCAGATACCGCGCTTACTGCGAAGGTGGCAGCGAGGATTCGGGCTACGGATGTACGCATCAGTGTCATGTTCCCTCCAGGGGATTTAAAAAAAATCAGGCTCAATGCCATTTTAGTTGGAGTCAGTGATTGCTGCTGGAGGGAAAATAGGACAGTTTGATGACAGTGAAATGTACGAAATATGACAGTTATATGACACCGTTTAAAAAGCAAGCGGACCCGTTGCAGGCCCGCCCTTTTTATAGATTATTCAACAGTAACCGATTTTGCCAGGTTACGGGGCTGGTCAACGTCGGTGCCTTTAATCAGCGCAACATGATACGAAAGCAGCTGCAACGGCACGGTATAGAAGATCGGTGCTATCACCTCTTCGACGTGTGGCAGTGAGATAATTTTCATGCCTTCGCTGTCGGTGAAACCCGCATCCTGATCGGCAAATACATATAGCAAACCGCCGCGCGCACGCACCTCTTCAATATTCGATTTCAGCTTCTCCAGTAGCTCGTTATTCGGCGCAACGACGATCACCGGCATATCGGCATCAATTAGCGCCAGCGGGCCGTGCTTGAGCTCTCCGGCGGCGTAGGCTTCTGCGTGAATATAGGAGATCTCTTTCAGCTTCAGCGCGCCTTCCATCGCGATCGGATACTGATCGCCACGACCCAGGAACAAGGCATGATGCTTGTCAGAGAAACCTTCCGCCAGGCTTTCAATCACTTTATCCTGCGCCAACATCTGCTCAATGCGGCTTGGCAATGCCTGCAGCGCATGCACAATTTCGTGCTCGGTTTCTGGCTTCATGCCATGCAGACGACCCAGTTTCGCCACCAGCATCAGCAACACCGCCAACTGCGTGGTGAAGGCTTTCGTTGAGGCCACACCAATTTCGGTGCCGGCTTTGGTCATTAGCGCCAGATCGGATTCACGCACCAGCGAAGAGCCGGCAACGTTACAGATGGCCAGCGAACCGAGATAACCCAGCTCTTTCGACAAGCGTAGCGCGGCCAGCGTATCGGCGGTTTCACCCGATTGCGACAGGGTGATCAGCAGACTGTTTTTACGCACAGCGGATTTGCGATAGCGGAATTCGGAGGCGATTTCCACATCGCAAGGAATGTTGGCCAGCGACTCAAACCAGTAGCGCGACACCATCCCGGAGTTATACGAGGTACCGCAGGCGATAATCTGGATGTGCTCAACCTTGCTCAGCAAGGCTTCGGCATTGGCACCCAGTTCGCTGAGATCGATCTGCCCATGATTAAAACGACCAGTGATGGTGTTTTTAATCGCGTTCGGCTGCTCATAGATCTCTTTCTGCATGTAGTGACGATAGGCACCTTTATCACCAGCATCGTACTGCGCCGTGGATTCGATTTCCGCGCGTTTGGCTGGCTTGCCATCACGATCGATGATGGTGACTTCACGGCGCGTAATCTCGGCGATATCGCCCTCTTCCAGGTACATAAAGCGGCGGGTCACCGGCAGCAGCGCCAGTTGGTCAGAAGCAATGAAGTTTTCACCCACGCCACGGCCAATCACCAGCGGGCTACCTGAACGCGCAGCCACCAGCACGGATGGATCGCGGCTGTCCATGATCACCATGCCATAAGCACCGCGCAGTTGCGGGATCACGCGCAGTACCACTTCACGCAATGTGCCGCCCTGCTTCTGCTCCCAGTGCACCAGATGCGCCACCACTTCGGTGTCCGTTTCTGAGGCAAACTGGTAACCGCGTTCGATCATCTGCGCACGCAATGGCTCATGGTTCTCAATGATGCCGTTATGCACAATGATAATGTGCTCAGAGACATGCGGATGCGCATTGGCTTCTGATGGCTCACCGTGGGTTGCCCAACGCGTATGAGCAATACCAGTGCCACCAATCAGTGGCTGCTGCTCTGCGGCTTCAGCCAGATTAGCCACTTTACCAAGACGACGCAGACGCGTCATATGTCCCTGGCGATCGACAACGGCCAGACCCGCAGAGTCATAACCGCGATACTCAAGACGACGCAGACCTTCCAGCAGAATTTCTGCGATGTCACGCTGCGCTACTGCACCAACAATTCCACACATAATAGTTTCCTGACTTCATGGCTTTCGGCCATTGCGTTGTCTTCTGACCTGATTATTCCCCGAGCCTTGTAGAGAGTGGGGGATCTACCCTTCATACATCAAATTTCAGGTGCGTTGGCTACGCGCATTCACCTCAGTCACTGACTTCAGTCAGCTCCTGAGGACTCGCGCTTGCCGCCTTTCAGAAACTCAAATGATTTCGGGTAGTTTTTTTCACGGGTCGATCTTTGCCGACCCTTAAAATTTATTTTTTCTTAACCGGACGCTGCCAGCCAGACTTCTGATTCTGTTCTTTGCGGTTGTAGACCAGATCGGCGGCGGTGACATCGTTCATTACCGTGGTACCTGCAGCGATGGTCGCGCCAGCCGCGACGGTGACCGGAGCCACCAACTGGGTATCGGAGCCGACAAACACGTTGTCGCCGATAATGGTTTTCGATTTATTCGCGCCATCGTAGTTACAGGTAATGGTGCCAGCCCCGATGTTTACGCCCGCGCCAATTTCTGCGTCGCCAAGATACGAAAGATGACCCGCTTTGGAACCTTTGCCCAAGATGGCCTTTTTCATCTCAACGAAATTGCCGACATGTGCCTCTTCCGCCAACTCGCTGCCAGGACGCAGACGCGCGAACGGGCCAACGGTGCAGGCAGCGGCTAAGGTGGCATCTTCGAGGACTGAATAAGGGCTGATTTCACAATCATCACCAATCACGCTGTTTTTGATGATGCACCCAGCGCCAATTTTGACGCGGTCGCCCAATGTCACGGTGCCTTCAATGATAACGTTGGTATCGATCTCGACATCACGCCCATGTTGCAGCGAACCGCGCAGGTCGAAACGCGCAGGATCGCGCAGCATGACGCCCGCCAGCAGCAGTTGTTCTGCCTGCTCGCTCTGATAGGCACGCTCCAGCGTGGCCAGTTGCAGGCGGTTATTCACACCATCGGTCTCACTGATACGCGCAGGATGTACCGCGTTGATCACGCGACCTTCGTGATGCGCCATGGCGATGATATCGGTGATATAAAACTCGCCTTGAGCATTGTTATTGTTGAGCTGCGCCAGCCAGCGTTTGAGGTCGCCGCCGTTGGCAATCAGGATGCCGGTGTTAATTTCCTGAATCTTAAGTTGTTCTGCTGAGGCATCTTTCTGCTCAATGATGCCGGTCACCGTGCCGTTTTTACGCACGATGCGACCATAGCCGGTAGGGTTGTCTAACACCACGGTGAGCAAACCGATTCCACCTTCAGGTTTCGCTTCACGCAAACGCTGTAAAGTGGCTTGCGAGATCAGCGGCACATCGCCGTACAGCATCAGGATGTCTTCGTCATCGGCAAAGAAAGGTGCCGCCTGCTGCATCGCATGGCCGGTACCCAGCTGTTCAGCCTGCAATACCCAGTTCAGGGTGTTGTGGGCTAGTTTCTCTTGCAGCAGATCGCCGCCGTGACCGTACACCAGATGCACCTGCTGGGCTCCAAGGCCGGTCGCCGCATCAATCACATGCTGAACCATCGGTTTGCCTGCCAGGGTGTGCAGTACTTTGGGCAGATCGGAATACATACGGGTGCCTTTGCCAGCGGCTAAAATCACCACACTCATTGCGCTTGTAGACATAACTATCCAGACTCAATTTAACTTTCGAAAGTGTAAGGTTTACCTCTGAGATTACTACATTTTTCTCGGACCGAAATTAGCGGATAAAGATGAAAGGGTGATCGGGGATAAAACCAGTGCCGGCCTGGGCATCACGCGATGCACTTTGCCGATGAAATCGGGCAAAGCAAGACAACATCGCCCTCCCCCAAAGCAGGATGATTTATCGCGCGCAAAAAAAATGCCAACCCAATGGGCTGGCATTTCGTGACGCATAAAGCCTGATTACATCGCTTTCTTGGTCAGCTCGATTACACGCAGTTTCGCGATAGCTTTCGCCAGTTCCGCAGAGGCCTGAGCATAGTCCACATCACCGTGGCTGCTGTTCATGTGCTCTTCTGCTTTACGTTTCGCTTCCAGCGCGCGCGCTTCGTCGAGGTCTTCACCGCGAATCGCGGTGTCGGCCAGAACGGTCGTGCTGCCCGGCTGTACTTCCAGCACGCCGCCAGAGAGGTAGATATACTCCTCTTCGCCGTGCTGTTTCACGATGCGAATCATACCAGGCTTGATGGCTGTCAGCAGCGGGGCGTGGCCAGGGTAAATACCCAGCTCACCTTCGCTACCTGACACCTGGATGCGCTCAACCAGACCGGAGAACATTTGTTGCTCCGCGCTGACAACGTCCAGATGATAAGTCATAGCCATACTATTCCTCCTGGGAAACCGTTATTACAGTTTCTTCGCTTTTTCTACAGCTTCTTCGATAGCGCCGACCATGTAGAACGCCTGCTCTGGCAGGTGGTCGAATTCGCCTTCCATGATGCCTTTGAAGCCACGGATAGTGTCTTTCAGGGTCACGTACTTACCTGGAGAACCGGTGAAGACTTCAGCAACGAAGAACGGCTGAGACAGGAAGCGCTGAATCTTACGCGCACGTGCCACCAACAGTTTGTCTTCTTCAGACAGCTCGTCCATACCGAGGATGGCGATGATGTCTTTCAGTTCCTGGTAACGCTGCAGCAGAGACTGCACGCCACGCGCAACGTCGTAGTGCTCCTGACCCACGATCAGTGGATCCAGCTGACGGCTGGTTGAATCCAGCGGGTCAACAGCTGGGTAGATACCCAGAGAGGCGATCTGACGGCTCAGCGTAACGGTTGAGTCTAAGTGAGCAAAGGTGGTTGCTGGTGATGGGTCGGTCAAGTCATCCGCAGGAACGTAAACGGCCTGTACAGAGGTGATTGAACCCGTCTTAGTGGAGGTAATACGCTCCTGCAACACACCCATCTCTTCTGCCAGCGTTGGCTGGTAGCCTACCGCAGATGGCATACGACCCAGCAGTGCTGATACTTCAGTACCGGCCAGGGTGTAACGGTAGATGTTATCGATGAACAGCAGAACGTCACGGCCTTCATCACGGAATTTCTCCGCCATGGTCAGACCGGTCAGTGCTACGCGCAGACGGTTACCCGGCGGCTCGTTCATCTGGCCATACACCAGCGCTACTTTATCGATAACGTTGGAGTCAGTCATTTCGTGGTAGAAGTCGTTACCCTCACGAGTACGTTCACCCACACCAGCAAATACCGAGTAACCTGAGTGCTCAGCCGCGATGTTACGGATCAGCTCCATCATGTTTACGGTTTTACCTACACCCGCACCACCGAACAGACCGACTTTACCGCCCTTAGCGAACGGACACATCAGGTCGATAACCTTGATGCCGGTTTCCAGCAGCTCTTGCGAGTTAGACTGATCTTCATAAGAAGGCGCAGCACGGTGAATAGAGGAAACCTCTACAGTGGTGCCGTCGTCATTCTGCAGGTCGCCTTTCATGTCGATTGGTTCGCCCAATACGTTCATGATACGGCCGAGGGTTGCTTTACCAACCGGTACCTGGATCGGTTTTTTCAGGTCGGTAACTTGCAGACCGCGCTTCAGGCCGTCAGAAGTACCCATGGCGATGGTACGAACCACGCCACCACCCAGCTGCTGCTGAACTTCCAGCACCAGACGAGCATCACCATTTTGAACCTCAAGCGCGCTATATACCTGCGGTACCGCGTCCTGAGGGAATTCGACGTCAACTACGGCGCCGATAATCTGGACAATCTTTCCAGCTGCCATCTTGAATCCTCTACCTAATACGAGAATATCCGGCCGCGCTCGCGCGACAGGATATATGCCTGGTTAAACCGCGGAGGCTCCCGAGACGATCTCGGTAAGTTCCTGGGTGATGCTGGCCTGACGAGCTTTGTTGTAAACCAACTGCAGCTCTTTGATCAGGTTTCCGCCGTTATCGGTTGCAGCTTTCATTGCCACCATACGTGCAGCCTGCTCACTGGCCAGGTTTTCCACCACACCCTGATAAACCTGCGATTCGACATAACGGCGCAGCAGGGTATCCAGCAGCGCTTTCGGATCGGGTTCGTACAGGTAATCCCAGGTCTTCGCCTTCATCTCTTCTTCACCTTCCGCTGGCGGTAACGGCAGCAGTTGGGTAATGGTCGGAGTCTGAGACATGGTGTTATTAAACTTGTTGCTGACGATATACAGCTTGTCGATGCGGCCTTCATCATAGGCCTGCAACATCACTTTTACCGGGCCGATAAGATCAGACAGTGCAGGCTTGTCGCCCATACCAGTGACCTGTGCCACGATGTTGCCACCGACAGAGCCGAAGAATGAATTGCCTTTAGAACCGATAACGGCCAGATCGCTCTGTACACCTTTATCAGCCCAGCCTTTCATATCTGCCAGCAATTTTTTGAACAGGTTAATGTTCAAACCACCACAAAGCCCGCGGTCAGTCGAAACGACCAGGTAGCCGACGCGCTTAACGTCACGCTCATCCAGGTAAGGGTGCTTGTATTCCAGATTACCGAGAGCAAGGTGACCAATCACTTTGCGCATGGTATCTGCATACGGACGGCTGGCCGCCATGCGTTCCTGCGTTTTACGCATTTTGGAGGCGGCGACCATTTCCATCGCTTTGGTGATCTTCTGCGTATTTTTTACGCTTCCAATCTTGGTACGTATTTCTTTTGCACCGGCCATTAGCTTCTCCTCAAAGCCTTGCGGCCTGCCTTTTCAGACAAGCCGCCAGACATTACCAGGACTGGGTTGCTTTAAACGTTTCGAGGAGGCCTTTCAGCTTCTCTTCGATTTCGTTATTAAAGTTGCCCGCTTGGTTGATTTCAGCCATCAGCTCGGCGTGATCGCGGTCTGCGAACGCCAGCAGAGCGGCTTCGAAGCTGCCGATTTTCGCCAGTTCAACGTCGTTCAGGAAGCCGCGCTCAGCAGCAAACAGCACCAGACCCTGTTGCGCGACAGACATCGGCGCATACTGTTTCTGTTTCAGCAGCTCGGTCACTTTCTGACCGTGGCTCAGCTGTTTACGCGTTGCATCGTCCAGATCGGATGCGAACTGAGAGAACGCAGCCAGTTCACGATACTGTGCCAGAGCGGTACGGATACCACCGGACAGTTTCTTGATGATCTTGGTCTGTGCAGCACCACCAACACGGGATACAGAGATACCCGGGTTAACGGCTGGACGAATACCGGAGTTGAACAGGTTCGATTCCAGGAAGATCTGACCATCAGTAATCGAGATTACGTTGGTCGGAACGAACGCAGAAACGTCACCCGCCTGAGTTTCGATGATTGGCAGCGCGGTCAGAGAACCGGTCTGGCCTTTCACAGCACCGTTAGTGAAACGCTCAACGTAGTCAGCGCTTACGCGTGATGCACGCTCCAGCAGACGAGAGTGGAGATAGAACACGTCGCCTGGGAATGCTTCACGACCTGGTGGACGGCGCAGCAGCAGTGAAATCTGACGGTAAGCAACAGCCTGCTTAGACAGGTCATCGTATACGATCAGGGCATCTTCACCGCGGTCACGGAAGTACTCACCCATTGCGCAACCGGCGTATGGCGCCAGGTATTGCAGTGCAGCGGATTCAGAAGCAGAAGCCACAACGACGATGGTGTTAGCCAACGCGCCGTGTTCTTCCAGCTTACGTACCACGTTAGAAATGGTTGACGCTTTCTGGCCAATCGCAACGTAGACACACTTGATGCCTGAATCGCGCTGGTTGATGATGGCGTCGATTGCCATTGCGGTTTTACCGGTCTGACGGTCACCGATGATCAGCTCACGCTGGCCACGGCCGATTGGAATCATCGCATCGACAGATTTGTAACCGGTCTGAACAGGCTGGTCTACAGACTGACGGTCGATAACGCCCGGTGCAATCACTTCAACCGGCGAGAAGCCGTCGTTGTCGATTGCGCCTTTACCGTCGATCGGTGCACCCAGGGTGTTCACCACACGGCCCAGCAGGCCACGGCCAACTGGAACTTCAAGAATACGGCCAGTACATTTAACCTTCATGCCTTCGGCGAGGTCAGCGTACGGGCCCATCACTACTGCACCAACCGAGTCACGCTCGAGGTTCAGTGCGATAGCGTAACGGTTACCCGGCAGGGCAATCATCTCACCCTGCATCACATCGGCCAGGCCGTGTACGCGGATGATACCGTCACTTACAGAAACAATAGTACCTTCGTTGTGAGCTTCGCTCACCACATTGAACTGAGCAATGCGCTGCTTGATCAGTTCGCTGATTTCGGTGGAATTCAGTTGCATATGCTCCAGTCCCCTTAAGACTGCAAGACGTCTGCCAGACGATCAAGACGGCCGCGTACGCTACCATCAATGACCAGGTCACCCGCACGGATAACCACACCTGCCATTACAGACTTGTCAATTTTGCAATTCAGCTTAACTTTGCGTGACAGACGTTTTTCCATCGCGGCGCTGATTTTACTCAGCTGGCTGTCACTCAGGGTACTGGCAGAAATCACATCCACTTCGGCGGTCGCTTCATAAGCGTCACGCAGTTGGATGTACTGTTCCAGTACCGCTGGAAGTGCTGTCAAACGTCCGTTTTCCGCCATTACCTTAATCAGGTTCTGAGCGGGTTCATCAAGTTGATCGCCACATACCGCGTTGAAAGAAGCAGACAAAGCTTCCGGCGCGAGCGCACCGGAAAGAAGATCTGCCATCTGTTCGTTGCGAGCCACTTCAGCGGCAAACGCCAGCATGGTCTGCCAACGATCGATACTTTGATGCTCAACAGCAAAGTCAAAAGCTGCTTTGGCGTAGGGGCGAGCTACAGTAATCAGATCAGACATCAGCCCCTCCCTCCTTACAGTTCAGCGACCAGTTTATCAACGATGTCGCTGTTAGCAGCTTCATCCACGGAACGTTCGATGATTTTCTCGGCGCCAGCTAATGCCAGCAACGCGACTTGCTTACGCAGCTCTTCACGGGCACGTGAACGCTCGGCTTCGATTTCTGCCTGCGCTTGTGCCACGATGCGGTTACGTTCAGTCTCAGCTTCGGTTTTCGCTTCGTCCAGAATCTGTGCACGGCGTTTGTTCGCCTGCTCGATAATGACCTGAGCGTCTTCTTTCGCTTTTTTCAGCTGGTCGGTCGCATTGGCCTGCGCGAGATCTAAATCTTTCTTCGCGCGCTCAGCAGAAGCAAGGCCATCAGCAATTTCTTTCTGGCGCTTCTCGATGGCAGCCATGATCGGCGGCCATACGTACTTCATGCAGAACGCGACAAACAGAATGAACGCGATGGCCTGGCCGAGGATTGTTGCATTAATGTTCACAGCACAATGCCTCTTATTAAGTTAACTTGCTCTGCCGCTATCAGCGATAAACGGCAGAATCCGTTCCTCATCACACCGGGTGCCATGAGTGAACAAGGCTACCAGGTTTAGGCGACCGCAAACATCACGTAGAGACCCAGACCTACAGCGATCATTGGGATTGCATCCACCAGACCCATTACAACAAAGAACTGCGTACGCAGCAGAGGAATCAGATCCGGTTGACGCGCAGCGCCTTCCAGGAATTTGCCTCCGAGGATGCCGATACCGATCGCAGCACCGATTGCCGCCAGGCCCATCATCACAGCGGCAGCCATGTACAGCAGATCCATATTCAGGTTTTCCATGACAGTCTCCAGTTTGTTTCAGTTAAAAGCTTAGTGTTGAGATAAAAAAATCAATGTTCTTCAGATGCCATCGACAGATAGACGATCGTGAGGACCATGAAAATGAAAGCCTGCAGCGAAATGATCAGGATGTGGAAAATGGCCCATGGCACATTCAACACCCACTGCGACCACCACGGCAGCAAGCCGGCAATCAGGATAAAGATCAGTTCACCCGCATACATGTTGCCGAACAGTCGCAGACCGAGTGAAACCGGTTTAGACAGCAGGCTAACACCTTCAAGAATCAGGTTGATTGGGATGAAGATCGGGTGATTAAAAGGCTGCAGCGTCAGTTCTTTGGTGAAGCCGCCAATGCCTTTCATTTTGATGCTGTAGAACAGAATCAAAATAAAGACGCCCAACGCCATAGACAGCGTGATGTTCACATCTGCAGACGGCACAACGCGCAGCGCTGGCAGGCCAAGATAGTGCTCACCGATAAACGGCAGCAAATCGATAGGCAGCAGATCCATGAAGTTCATCAGGAAGACCCAGACAAAAATTGTCAGAGCCAGCGGGGCGATAAGTTTGCTTTTACCGTGGTACATGTCGCGAACGTTATTATCAACGAAACCGACAACCAGTTCGATAGCCGCTTGAAGTTTCCCTGGCACACCGCTGGTGGCGCTTTTTGCCACTTTACGGAACAACACCAGGAAAAGCAGTCCCAGTACCACAGAGAAAAACATGGAATCGATATTTAATACCCAGAACGTCGCAGGAGCGTCGTGCGGATTCACCAACTCGAAAGTACGCAGGTCCAGCTGAAGGTTATTCAGGTGGTGACCTATGTATTCTTGCGGAGTAGAGATTTCTCCAGCAGCCATGATGCCTCTTACCCTTTGTTGTTAATTACAGCCGGCGCGACGATCTGCACCACCAGCACCGATAACCAAGTGATTGCGAGAGGCCAGAAGACCGCTCCAAACACACCTAACGCCACCATGAGAAGAATGACTGTCGTGAAGACCTTCAACACTTCACCGAGGGCGAAGCTCCAGGCCACACGACCTTTGGCAGGCGTTTGATCCTGCAGGCGCCAGGCTAAAAACATAAACAACACATTCGGCAGCCAGGCTGCCGCTCCACCCGCGATGGCGGAGGCGCCCCAGATAACATCTTTCAGAGTAAAGAGTGCACCGATGATGACAAACGTCACCAGCTGGATCACCAGCACGGTCCGGGCTAATTTCACACTGTAAAGAGACACTGACATGGCGTTGAACTCTCCTGCCCCGAACGGGGTATGTCGCGTGTCGTATAAGACTGCCTTTACTCATTTGAGTCAAGCAGCAAAAGCCGTGCAAATTATACGGGCGCCACCTGCGATTTCAATCGGTAAGTAGCGAAAAGGTGAACAATTATTTAAATTTCTTTCTGGAGGGCTATTTTTCAAAACATCACCTTCCACTATGACTCAGCTAAATCGCTGAAATTGCCTTGTTGGCTTGCTTTTAAAGCGTGCTTCAGATCACATTATAGGCAATAGGCTGGCGAATGAATTTGTTTTAAGCATGAATTTTAAGATTTCAAAAGTGATGAAAGCTGTTTTTTATCATGACGATAGAATTATCCATCCGGTATCATGTCATGATTTTCGATAAAAACACTCTATTGACATCGTACATCGCAATAAAAACGTAAAACTGATATTACGCACGCCGATTTATTGCAGAGTTATATTTTCTGACGTGACTATTTGCGCAGGTAAATACAGCCAATAAAGTGATCTAACTGATAATGAAATGTGAAATGTTCGTTAAATGTAACAGAGCTTTTCGGATAATTTCCGTGGCGCTTGTTAACTGTCTCACCCTGCCCTGCCGAATAAAAGCTTTTGACTAAAAGTGTTCAACTGCTGTTTTTTTATTCAGGACGTTTTCACTGACTAAAGGTGCGGTTGGTGTTAAATCCGCACCTTCTTTATGGCTATTGGCGAGACAGCACCACTAAATGACGTTCACCATCCAGTTCTGGCACATGCAGTGATTCAATCTTCTCCACCACAAAGCCCGCAGGCAAGGCTGAAATTTCATCATCCGGACGCACCCCCTTCAATGCGTAGAAGCGGCCTGAGGTGCCCGGTAAATGATGACACCAGTTCAGCATGTCTTCCAGCGAAGCAAAGGCACGGCTGATAACGCCATCAAACGGTGGTTCTGCGGGGAACTCTTCCACACGACTTTGTACCGGGGTGATGTTAGTGAGCCCTAACTCATGTTGTACCTGACGCAGGAAACGGATGCGTTTTCCCAGGCTATCCAGCAGCGTAAAATGCGCCTGCGGACGGACAATGGCTAACGGAATCCCTGGCAGACCCGGCCCGGTGCCCACATCAATAAAGCGCTCGCCTTGTAAATGCGGTTCGACGACCACGCTGTCGAGAATATGGCGCACCAGCATCTGCTGCGGATCGCGCACCGATGTCAGGTTGTACGCCTTGTTCCACTTATGCAGCAATTCTACATAGCCGACGAGCTGCTGTTTTTGTTGATCGGTAAGTGAAATATTTGCCGCATCGAGCAGCTGGGAGAGTTTGTTAATCACAAGGAACGTTCCATAAACGGGGGCGAGTGACCTCGCCCCAGGGTCGATCAGGCACTTTTACGCAGCAGGCCCTGTTTTTTCAGGTAAATCAGCAAAATGGAGATAGCTGCTGGTGTAATGCCTGAAATACGCGAGGCCTGCCCAATGGAGGTAGGTTTGTGATCGTTGAGTTTGGCGATCACTTCATTCGACAAGCCATTAACCTGACGATAGTCGAGATCGCCAGGCAGTAAGGTGTTTTCGTTGCGTTGCTGGCGGTCAATTTCTTCCTGCTGGCGTGCAATGTACCCTTCATACTTCACCTGAATCTCAACCTGCTCTGCAGATTGCTCGTCAGATAATGCCGGGCCATAACTCGGTAACGTCATCAGCAGTTCGTAGGTCATTTCCGGGCGACGCAACAGATCTTCACCGCTGGCTTCTTTCGTCAGTGGCGCACTGATGACGCTATTCACTTCGCCCACATTGTCTGATTTCGGATGTACCCACAGATCGCGCAGGCGCTGGCGCTCCTGCTCAATCGCTTCCAGCTTCTGGTTATAACGCGCCCAACGCGCATCATCGACCAGACCCAACTCGCGACCTTTTTCTGTCAAACGCAGATCGGCGTTGTCTTCACGCAGCATCAAACGATATTCCGCGCGCGAGGTAAACATGCGGTACGGCTCTTTGGTGCCGAGCGTGCAGAGATCGTCAACCAGCACACCGAGATAAGCCTGGTCGCGACGCGGCGCCCAGCCCTCTTTGTCTGCTGAGGCACGTGCAGCGTTCAAACCGGCCAGCAAGCCCTGCGCCGCAGCTTCTTCATAACCGGTGGTGCCGTTAATCTGACCGGCAAAGAACAGGCCGTGGATAAATTTGCTTTCCAGCGTCGGCTTCAGATCACGCGGATCGAAGAAATCGTACTCGATGGCATAGCCTGGGCGCACAATCTTCGCGTTCTCCAGACCTTTCATCGAACGGACGATCTGCATCTGTACGTCAAACGGCAAGCTGGTGGAGATACCGTTCGGGTAGATCTCGTTGCTGGTCAGCCCTTCCGGTTCAAGAAAGATCTGATGCGCATTACGATCGGCAAAGCGCATCACTTTGTCTTCGATCGATGGGCAGTAACGTGGTCCGATCCCTTCAATGATCCCGGCATACATCGGGCTGCGATCGAGGTTATTGCGGATCACATCGTGCGTTTGTTCGTTGGTATGGGTGATCCAGCATGGAACTTGTTGCGGATGCTGAGAAACATTACCCATAAACGAGAACACCGGCATTGGCGTATCGCCATGCTGCGGTGTCAGCACCGAAAAATCTATGGTGCGTGCATCAATACGGGGCGGCGTACCAGTTTTCAGACGATTTACGCGCAGCGGCAAAGCACGCAGGCGTTTCGCCAGTGGAATGGATGGCGGATCGCCAGCACGGCCACCGCTGTAGTTATCCAGACCAATATGAATTTTGCCGTCAAGGAATGTCCCGACTGTCAGCACCACAGTTTTGGCACGGAATTTCAGGCCCATCTGCGTGACAGCACCGACGACGCGATCGTTCTCCACAATCAGATCTTCAACGGCCTGCTGGAAGATCATCAGGTTCGGCTGGTTCTCCAACGCCGTACGTACTGCCTGGCGATAGAGCACGCGGTCGGCTTGCGCACGCGTTGCCCGCACAGCAGGGCCTTTGCTCGCGTTTAGTATCCTAAACTGAATACCGGCCTGGTCAATTGCTGTCGCCATCAAACCGCCTAAGGCATCCACTTCCTTCACCAGGTGTCCTTTCCCAATGCCACCAATCGCCGGGTTGCAGGACATTTGTCCAAGCGTATCAATGTTATGGGTGAGTAACAGCGTTTGCTGACCCATTCGGGCAGCGGCCATCGCGGCTTCTGTGCCCGCATGACCACCACCGATTACGATGACGTCAAAAGGATCTGGATAAAACATGAAGTGGGTCCTCGTTAATGTTCGGACAGGGATCGTTGCCCTGGGCGGTGGATTCTACTGAAATTCTGTCGACTGCGAAAGCCGCGGGATCCTGCGGTTTAAAAGAAAGGATCTTTATTCTTTTATATGATCTCTCTGTTAGATCTCTTATTAGGATCGTCAGGGTCTGTTGATAACCCCGAAAAGCAAAGCATTAACAGAGGATTAGAGAGGATCGCTTGCTGTGAATGATCGGTGATCCTGATCCGTATAAGCTGGGATCTAAATGGCGACTTATACACAGCCGAAAAAAGCACCACGGGTTGTTATTGGGATAACTACCGG